>CAXXKZ010000001.1:0-54339 GCA_963665545.2 Lysobacterales bacterium
AAGCCATGAGTCCTGAGCTGGTCATGGAAACTGCCCGACTGACCGTCAATGACGCTTACCGAACGCGGCCCGGCAGATGGGACCCGGAGGGGTTTTTGGCCGGTGTCGGGGATTTGCAGGGCGTGGCCATGACGCCTGAAGCTATCAGCGATTTCGCGAATTCGGACAAGATTCGGGTACCGCTGGAAGAACGCCTGCAAATTTACCGTGAACTGGGTGGTAACCTCGAGGCCCGAAGCGAATTCTGGCGATTTTTTGTGATCGAGCCACTGACGTCCGAGGCCGGGAAGGAAGAACAACAATAGCAGGTCGGTTGTCCGACGAGTCCGTAATCACCCGGGGGCGTCGTAAGCACCAACGGCCCAGCGCGCCTGATCGTCGGTGACAATAGCCAGGAGATTCCAGGAATTTTCGGGTGCCGCCTGGGCCAGCGAAATCCACACTACGGGCAAAAACAGGGCGGCTGCTAGCAAGAAAATGTCCAAGCCTGAATAAGTGTGGAGTTGCCGTGGGTGACAAAGACTAAACATGAGACACTATCTGGGCTGGCGCTCCCAGCGCTCGAGTGTGGCGCGCTTTGAAGCATCCCATATCTCCTCCAGCACCAGAACCGGGTCATTGATGGACATCTGCCAGGCGCGCAACTGGGCCTCCAACTCGCCCTGGACCGGCAGGGGCTTGCGCAGGTAGTTCATCGCGCGATGATCATGCGGGTCGAGTTCACCGTCCTCAATCATGGCCAACGACGGCTTGTCAGTTACATACAGGTTGTTGAATTCACGCGGGTCATCGACAAGATCGTATAGCTGGCTCGCTCCCGGATTGAGATAGGCCCGGACGAGTTTCCACTTTTTCGTTCGGGCCATGCGCAGAAACTCCACGTTGCCGGTTTGGTCCGGCGTAAAATCGGCAAAAAGAACTTCGCGCCACTCAACCGATTCGCCCGCAAAAGCGGTGAAAAATCCCTCCCCTGCCCGGCAGTTCCTTCGGGCCCGGTCACACCGAGCATGCCCAGGTAGCTCGGATAGATATCCAGGTTTGAAACCAGCTCATCGACCACCCCGCCGGGCTGCCCGACCCCTGGCCAGCGCACAATCATCGGTACGCGCATGGAATCCTCGAACATATTCACCACCAGGGCGTTGTTCTGAAGGGTATGGTTCCAGATCGGCTGGGCCAGACCCTTGCCCTTCAGACCGCGATGGCCGTACATATAGCCGTTGTCACTTGTGAATACGACGATGGTGTTTTCACTCAAGCCCAGGCGCTCCATTGCCGCGAGCAACCGCCCGATATTGCGGTCAACCGAGTGGACGCTGGCGTAATAGCTGATGATTTTGCGCTTGAGCTGCACCTTGTGTAGGGCCAGAGAGTCTGCGCTTGGCGGGTCCTGGTCGTCATCCATTCTGGCCTCTGCTGGATCGACGATGACCACTTCAGGATCGAGGCCCTCAAACGGCGCCAGGTCATCTGCGGGCACCGGCAGATGCGGCGCATGGGGCGCCCTGAAATGCAACATCAGTGCAAACGGCTGGGTCCTGTTACGGTCCAGGAAGGCGATCGCATCGTCGGTGAGAATGTCCGGCAAGGGGCCTTCATACCGCTTCTTTTGGTGGTTGCGCTCAAGTACCGGATCCATCGGAATTGAAGCCCCACCGACAAAACCGAAGAAATAATCGATGCCGTATTGGGTGGGATAGTTGGCTCTTGCGCGCCCGAGATGCCATTTGCCAATCAGCCCGGTCGCATAGCCCTGCGCCTGCAGCGCGCGCGGCCAGGCCGGCACACCCAATGGAAGACCTTCATAGCGGTCACGAAGGTAAGTGACATCCTGAATCCCGCTCTGCTGGGAATACAGACCCGTGAGGTAGGTCGCCCGGCTCGGCGTGCACACTGGAGAGGTGACAAAGAAGTTGGTGAACCGCACGCCCTCATTCGCGAGCCGATCGATATTCGGCGTAACGATGTCTTTGTTGCCGTAGGCTCCCGACGCCCAGAGCGCCTGATCGTCGGTCACAATGGCAATCAGATTCCATGGCGTCTCTCGAGTTGACTGGGCGTGCGCCGCCACCGCCGCCGTCATCGAACAGATCAAAGCGAGCAGCCGGGCCGCTCGGTTTGCCGCTCCAGGAATGTTCATGGCTTTCTCCTCACGAAGACACCCGGGCCCGGCGCCCCCCCGCCAGCGTGTACAACACCAGACCGGCCAGCAACAAGATTCCGGTGACCAGCCAGGAGTGCCATTCGGACTGTAAACCCACCCAAATGGACAGTAGCAGAGCCACCGCTGGAATTGCATAACCACCTTTGAGTTGGTAAGCCTTTACTTTTTCCTCCGGGGTGGCCTTGTGCCGGATGACCGGTAGAGCGCTGATACACATTACATAGGCGATCAGGCGGGTCAGAGAACTCGCGGCAGCCAAAAAGACGAAAGAACCGGACAGCGACAATATCAGCCCAAGCGCGCCGAACACCAGGATCGAATTGGCCGGGGTCGAGTACCGCTCATGGACTTGGCCAAACCACTTTGGCAACATTCGTTGTTCTGACAGCGCGAATGTCAGCCGCGGCACCGCCAGCATGATGCTCGACAGGTTGCCGCCAATGGAAAAGAAGGCAGCCAGGGTAATGATGACCACGCCCGCCGGACCCATCAGTTCCCGCCCAACATCAATAAGCGTCGCACCACTGTCACCGGCATTTGGCAATACCGATATGTAGACCAGGACAACGAGAAAATACAGGATTCCGATCAGGATCATTGTTTGCGACAGGGCCCGTGGCATCGTGTACCGCGGCGATTTTGTCTCCCCCGAAACAATGGTTGCCGATTCAAACCCGACGAAGGGGTAAATCAGCAGAAGAATGGTTGTGCCAAAGTCTTCAATCGGGGTAATAGCGCCGGGAAAAAACGTATCTCCACTGACATGCGGCAGTCCAAGGATGACTAACAGCAAAATCGGGGTCAGTTTGAAGAAAGTCAGGAAAGACATTGTGCGCACGCCATTCTTTACGCCGAAATAGTTGACCGCTGTCAAGATCGTGCAGGCAAGAACAATCAGCAAGCTGCGGCCAATACCCTCGCTGAACCAGGGAAAAATATCGCCAAGGTAGATCGCCATAATCGTTGTGTTGGCGGCAAAGGCTGTCATGCGGCTGATAATCATGATCCAGCCTGTGCTGAAGCCAACCAGCGGTCCGAAGGCCGTGGTGGTGAACAGAACCGGACCGCCTGAGTCCTTGAAATAGCTCGATAATTCCGCAAATGTCAGCACGATCGTAATCATCAGGATGCCGACAATCAGAAACAGCCAGGGGCTCAGTAGACCGGCGCGGGACGAGATCGCGGCCGGCATGACGAATATGCCTGCCCCGATCACTGAATTGAGGACCAGTATGGTCACGCCCATGAAACCGATATTGCGAAGCAGATGCGCGTTGTGATTTGTATTGTTCATCATGAGGGCCGAATGATGATGGTAAAACATATCAGGATTCAGACCATTATTGGAAATGGTCGATTATTATGGGCAAAGCACACTAACCTATTTTTGCGGCATTATTGAATGTCCACATGTGAATGTCCACATGTAGCCCCTTTTTTCAAGAATCTGTCGGTTATGTTCAACGCATTCACTGCCCGTGTATCATGGTACTCTCAAGGCATTCAGGCAACGCGGTGGCAAGTTGAAAACCGACGCAAGAGTCATGTCCATGAATCGTAGCGGCGAATCGTGGCGTGTCAGGTCACAGAATGAGATGTTTGAATGCCGCTACGTCATCAATGCAGCGGGCACTGGGCCGACCACGTCGCCAGGCTGGCAGGCGTGATGCCGGTGGGTCTGACGCCAATGATGCGCACAGTGATCACCTTCCCGGCTTCAGCCCACAGCAGGGTCACCAACTGGCCATTCGTTGTCAACAAGCTGGCATCTGCTATATCACCCACTCGTTTCAAATCCGACGCAGTTCGCGGCAACAGACCTGCCTGAGAAGCACCTGATAGATAAGGAGACGCCATGAAGAACACACCACCTTGCCATCCGCCTTCAGATTCACAAGCAACGCGCGCGACAATTCTGATTGTACTGCTTCTCGCGGCGTGCGGACACGGACCAACACAGGCGAATGATCCCAGTGGCCTCGATGTCATGGAACAGCGGCTGCAGGCCGCCACCGATGATCTGCTCAGAGTGGGCGCGCTGGGCGCCGTGCTCGTGATGGACCTGCCTTCGGGTGGCCATATTTCGCTTTCCTCCGGCCACACCGACAACACGCGCACCACCCCGGTTACCCCGGACCAGTCCTTTCAGATTGCCAGCCTGACCAAGATGTTTACTGCGGCCGGAATATTACTGCTGATCAAAGATGGCAACTTGTCGCTGGATGACCGGGTCAGTGATTATTTCTCTGGATACGTCGGTGACAGGGAGATAACCGTCGAACAGCTCCTCAATCACACCAGCGGCATTGCGGATGGTATTTATGTGTTTTTCAGGACCGGAATCTACCCGACCCATCGATACACCCTGGAGGACATGATCGTCCTTAGCCGGGTCGAGGGTGGGCAACAATTCGAACCAGGGACCCAATTCAGATATAACGAAGTTGGCGTCGGCATCCTGGGCCGGTTAATCGAGATGAAAAGTGGCACGTCGCGAGCTGAATTCCTGCGCGCGAGGCTGTTGCAGCCACTGGGCATGCAGGACACCTGGTTTGGGTCCGAGGAAGCCTTCCCCCGGGACAACATGGCGCACGGGTATCATCGCAACCCTGGTGCGGACGCTGTCGTCGATGCGGTAGACGCCAAAGACCTGTCCTGGGCAATATCGGCCGGCGACATGATTTCCACCCCGGATGATCTGATGAAGTTCGCCGCGGCCCTGTTGGAACCGGACAACCCGGCCGGTCTGACTCTGCACGATTTCACCGCCAGCCCGTTTGTCCGCGAAGGCCAGACTAGCGCAATCGCCTATGGCTACGGCATGTCCCGCGACCGCTATGCGGGGCTGACCGTGTGGGGACATGGCGGCAATATTTACGGCTACTACTCCATTTTCGCCATCGAGCCGAAATCCGGTACCCGCCTGATTCTGTGGTGCAGCATCTCGGCTGAGCCCGGCGAGGAAAGAGCTCCAATTTACCGCCAAAATATGGTGCCCCTGGTCACCACCGCCCTGCATCTGGCAGTAGACCGGTAGTGCAGGGGGGGCCAACCAACAGGAAAACACGCATGACAAAACATCTCGTGAAATCAGTTTCCATCCTCGTTGTACTCGCCTTCGCAGCCTGCTCCGCGGATCGTGGAGACGAAGCACCCGACAAGCCTCGGGATACTCAGACTCAGATTGGTGAAGTCCAGCCAAATTCCTCTGTGAACCTGTCACCCGCGGACTGGCCCCGAAACGAGCTGGACGCCTATCTGGCCGCAGTTGGCGGAACCCCATACGACGCAGCCCTCGCTGCCGCCGGCCTGCCAGCGGCCAGGGAATCCGGCAAAAGGGGTTTGGTCGCCGCCACCTTCAGCGCCTTTGCCGTTCACGCCGGCGTCAAGGCGCTGGACGCGGGCGGTAACGCCATGGACGCGTTGCTGACCACCGCCTTGACCCAGGTTGCACTGCACATGGGCGGCGCCACCAGCTATGCGGGGGGCGCCGGAATTATTTATTTTGATGCGGCCTCAGGGCAGGTTCACCGGGTAATGGCCGCTTACGCATCGGTGCTGGACGAAGACGACCCGATGTCCATTCCCTCCTACGGCAACCCATCGGGGCGCGCGGTACTGGTGCCGGGGTTCATGGCCGGCATAGGCGCTGCCCACGAGCGCTTTGGCCGCCTGCCGTTTGGTGCTTTGTTCGAACCGGCGATCTATCTGGCCGAAGAGGGCTTTGTGCTGTCACCTTTCTGGGCAGGTTTTGTACTTCAGCGCGAACATGTCATCACCCGCCGGCCGGAAGGCCGCGCCCTGTTCGTTAAGGAAGGCGGCGAATTGATGGCCGCGGGGGATTTAGTACGCCAGAGCGAACTGGCTGGTTTCCTGCGGCGCGTGGCAGACCAGGGGACAAACTATATGTACGAAGGGCCATGGGCACAGAAACTTGTCGATATTGTCCGCGAAGAAGGCGGCAAGATGAGTCTCAACGACCTGAGTGGTTATCGCCCGGTGTGGACCGAAATGTCACCCTCCGAATTTCATGGCTACCAGGTTTATGCCTCAGCGCCGCTGGCTCAGAAGCTGGATTTGGCGCATCTGGCCGGGCTGAGGGACCTGGGCCATTATTCCGACACGCCTGAAGCACTGTACTGGCTGATCAAGATCAGCCGCATATCCGACATACTGCCTCCACATGGCCATACCGAAGGCCTCAGTGCAGAACAGGTGGCTGCTTTCCTGCCAGAACTCGACCTGTCTCCGGAAAACCGTTATTCCCGCGCCACGACCGAGAAGATATGGGAGGCCATGAACCAGCCGGTGTGGAAGGAACTTGAAGCCCTGGCCCATGACAAGCACATGGAACAGGCCGAGGCCATCGCCAAACTGACGCGGGATTTTGCACCGCGAAAGGTCGAGAAGAAGTCCGGCGCCAAGTCGGGGGGGGGCACAACTACCGAAGAAGACAAGTCCAGGCTCAACCATACAGCGGGGGCTGTGGCCATCGACGCCGCAGGCAACATGGCGGTCATTAACCACTCTGTCACCAGCGCCGTATGGGGTGAGCTTGGCATCTTCGTCGAAGGGGTATCGGTCACCGACCCAGGCGCATTCGCGCAGCGCGCCCTGGCCGAGCTGGGCCCGGGGCGGATGATGGGGACCAAAAGGCAGGGTGGTACCGGCGCCTGCCCGGTCATCGTGGTCAAGGACAATGCTCCTTTTTACGCTTGCGGAAATGTCGGAGCCAGCTATGACCTGGTTGCCCTGCAAGGCCTGGTCAACGTTTTGGAATACGGCATAGCGGTTGATCAACTGGTCAGCCTGCCGATGTTCCGCAAAAACTGGCCACCCGGGCCGCCGGTGCGCCAGCCGGCAAATGACGGTTTCCCCGCTGACGTCATTACGGCAGTCAACGCGATGGGCATTGATATCGAACAGGCCGCCGAAGGTGAGCGGCCTTCACTCGGAGGCAACCTGGTGGTCGGTTCCGTCAATCCTTCAACTGGCCTCAGGGAAGGCGCAGTGACGCGCGGGGATGTATCGAGAGCGGCCTTCAACGGCCGGGTCCAGGCTCAGGAATAGTTCGCAGGTCCCGGTATGACCATCGGCCTGGAATCTCAAGGAAAGTGTGCTCAGAGCCCGTTATCGCAAGGGCTTTGACCAGCCGGAACTGATGCGGGAAGGTGAAGTTTACGAACTGCGCTTTCCGCTGCATGTGACGAGTAACTACTTCGCTCCAGGTCACTAACTCCGTGTGGTGATTTCCAGCAGCTGCTTCCCCCGCATTGGCCGCAACCTGAACACGGGCGGAAACAACTATGACGAGGCGCAAGGGGTCATTGCACGTAACACGGTGCACCATAGCGCACGGCATCCCTCGCATGTCGTGTTACCTATGATCCCCCCCTGACACCTCTTAACCGACAACTAGTTAATGACAAATTTCGGCTTGCGGGATAATTTGTCCTTGCCGTAAATCCAGATCACAAGCAAAGTCATCAGATACAGCAAGGTGAGGTAATAAATGCTCTCCAGATCGACAATGGTATTGGTGCTGTTCTTGACCGCATGAAACAGCATGCAAATGAAGATGCTCCCGCCAACGCTGTTCATGACCCAGGTAATCAGTATCGAGACCGGAATCCGGGTCAGCGGCGCGATCAGCACCATCGTCAGTCCTCCACTGATGCCATCGGCAAGGAAGCCGAGCGCATAGAAATAAGGGACATGCCAGAGTGACCACGCAAGCCCCGCCACAACGCTGGACCACAAGGCCGAGTAATCCGACTGCAATCGAGGCAGCATGAATCCACGCCAACCTGGTTCCTCAAGTACGATAAAGATGGTAATCGCGATGACATACTTTGCAAATGCCGGCATTTGACCGGCCAGGGAATCGCCACGAATTCCTAACTCTCCGGTGAACAACAACTCGATAAAGGCGGCCAGCAGACCGAGAAAAAACAGACTGAATGCCGCCAGGTACCACACGGGCGCGATCTTCAGGTGCACAACCCGGGCCAGCAGGCGCCTGACTCCGCCCATGCCCTGGTATCGGAAACTCAATACGATGGCGGCGGTGATCGGCCCCAACCCGCCGATGCTGGTCAGGATTTCCGTCGCATTCATGGCGGAAAACTGGAGACCGATTATCTTTCCAAACCAGCTCCTAGAAACCGGGTCGAGCCCTTCGATGAATCCTGTTGTGGCCAACATGACCGGAGTCCAGCACAACCAGGAAATTCCATAGGCGATGACGATGAACCACGTCAATTCGCGTCGGCGGCGTTGTTTGTCAGATTGAGTCTTCATCCCGTGCAGACAGCTCCCTTTTCGCGCACAACCTCAAGTTTACTACGCAGCATTACCCTTTCGCCCGGCCCTGACACCGCCGGCGAAGACGCAGATTGGTTGATGGAAGAAGTCATGGTCACAGCCCAGCGACGTGAGCAGCGCCTGCAGGATGTACCGATTTCGATGACTGCATTTGATGCAGAGGCCATCGAGCGCTATCCCCTGATCGATGTCGGTGACTATTTCGACCGGACCGCCAACGTGAGTTTTAACTCTGCGGGGGGGCCAGCGTCAACGCCGCAATGTGTCGGGCACCGCGGTCGAGGGCAGGTTGATATACGGCATAGCCCTGTTTTACATGGACTGGCAGGACCTGCAGGTCAGCGCCCGGACAGCCATTCAAAATCCGTCGGCACCGCTAACGCGGCGTCTGCGTCCAGCCCGGGTGGCGAACTGGATCTGGATTTTCTGGCTACCGACAACCTGCAATTGTCATTGGTCGTGGGCTACAACGACGCCAAGTTTGACGACTATCCAAAACGTGGTCGTGTCCACCGACGCGTCGCCCGACCGTGTTCTCGATCTCAGTGGTGACAAGATCCCCGGTGGATCGGACTGGAATGGCAGCGCCAGCGCGCCATACAATTTCATCTGGAGTCCTGACAGAAACAATAGCTTTGTACGCGCTGAGTACATTTTCCGTGCAAGCTATGAGTGGAGTACCACCGGGCCTTACACCGACAAAGCGTATTACGATCCGGCACCCTCGCGGTCATACTTCAACCGGCGGGGCGGCATTACAGCAGGCAGGCGCCAACTATCCGTTTAACGAGTGATGCCCGGTGGGTGTACGTCTAGTTCGAGTAAAAGATGATAGAATCGAACACATCCGCTGACAGGAGTGCTCTGTGAAACGTCGTGATTTTGTCGCTGCCAGCGCTGCTGTCGGAGCGGCGGGTCTGCTGGGCCTCCCCCTCGGGGCACAGGCTGCAAAAGGGGATGCCTTGCTGGGGTTTGTCGGTGATTTGTTGGTGGATCGCGAATGGCCGGCCGGTGCCTTCATGCCAGTGCTGGAGATGATTGGCGAGCCCGATCTGCTATTCGGAAACCTCGAGGGCCCCTATTCCGATAATCCGCAGACCGTACCCAACTCGCCCATTCAGCTTGCGCCAGCAGCTTACAATCTCGACGTTTTCAAGCAAGTAGGTTTCGATGTGCTCTCTTTGGCCAATAATCACATCGTCGATGCCGGCCACGAAGCCCTGCTGGACACCCTTGAACGCCTGCGGGAGCAGGGCGTAGCCACCTGCGGCGCCGGGCGCGATCTCGATGAGGCGCGCAAGCCGGCGATCGTTGAGGCCAACGGCATGAAAATCGCCTACCTGGCTTACGCCTCGGTGATGCCGATTGGTTACCAGGCGCGGCCCGGTGTGCCGGGACTGGCGCCATTGCGGGCCTACAATCATTATTACGAGTATGACGGCTACTACCTGCCCGGCGCGCAGCCGCGTATCACCACCATTCCAGAGCCGGGCGATCACGAAAACCTCAAAGCCGACATCGCGGCCGCCAAGGAGCTGGCCGACCTGGTCGTCACGAGCTTCCACTGGGGCGATTTTATGCGGCCCTTTCACCTGACTGACCATGAAGTCCGCACCGCCCGCCTGTGCATCGACGAAGGCGCAGACATCGTAGCAGGCCACCATCAGCATATTTTGCGGGGCATGGAGTGGTACCGTGGCAAGCCGATCTTTTATGGTCTCGGGCATTTCGTATTCGATATTCGCCTGGAGAAAAGCCCCAATCTACTCGCCAGCATGACCGAGCTGGACGACAGCTCCGACTTCTACGGTGTCGCACCCCGCAAGGGCTGGCCGCTGATGCCGCTGCACCGTGAAGCCAGGATGACCGCAATGGCCTGGGTCAACGTGGCCAACAGCGGCATCGCCGAATTTGGCTTTGTGCCTTGCCGGCTCAATCCCGAGGGCGTGGTGCGGGCAGTCGATCCCGATTCAGACCAGGGCAGGGAAATCATCGCCTATGTCGATAAGGGCTGTACCAGCCAGAACATTAACGGCCGCGTCGACACCAGCAGCTTCGTCAACATCGGCGGCCAGCGCGGCGTGCGCATCATTCCCGTGTCCTGAAGTACACTAGCTCCGCACAACCTGGGCCGATGCGGATTCTTCAGTCCCAGGGTAACCCTCACTTTCAAGCGCATCACGAAATCGCTGGATATAGCCGTACTTGACATTTCCCCTGGCCATAGCCGCGTGGCGGTCCGGGAAGTCCTTGATGCCGAAACCATGAACCATGCGGTTCATCAAGTTGAACATTCCGCAGATTGCGACCGCATCGCGAAATGCCTTCTCGTCCCAACCCGCATCGAAAATTGCATCCACGTCCGACTGCTCCATCGACTGATGATCGCGGGTCAATTTGCGGACAAATTTAAGGATAGGCTTGAACTTTTCGTCAGCTGAGGAGCTGTCGATATCGGTCAGTACTTCGCTGAACAGTCCGGAATCAACGCCGAATATGGTGGCTACGGCTGCGTGACCGCCATAACAATAGTCGCACTCATTGACACCGGAGACGAAGGCGCCGATCAGCTCTTTCTCGGCCGCACTGAGACTGGACGGGCCCCGCATCAAGGCCTCGACATGTTCCAGAAACGGCTCATATACAATGGGATCTGCCCGGAACACATCCCAGACACTGGCGTCTTGCGCCCAACCCTTGAGAAATGGCATTGCTTGTCTCTCCTGAAGACTGCAAAAACTGCTGGTTGAATCAGTATCAGGCACTGAGTCTCACTACAACGTTTGGGGCTGATTTACGAACACCGCCAGACCGGGAATCTGCGAGAAACCCTGGTTAGCTTCGTTCAGTTCCGCCCGTTAGTCGGTTAGATTATCCATATAGGCCTCGATTTGCCACCGATTGTCAATTGATTAGTATTGGCGAAGGCGCTCGATGGCACTGCGTGAATCTTTGACAAAAGCGACTTTGGCGGCTGGTCGGCCAAAAACAAGATCCAACTAACCGCCCATCCGGCTCTGGTAGGTACTGGGTGTCGTGCCGAAAACTGCCTTGAAGCAACGGCAGAAATGCGCCGCGTCGACAAATCCGCATTGGTCGGCGATCTGGCCGATTTGTTTTTGTGTGTGATCAAGCATCCACTGCGCGTGACGAATGCGCAAATCGCGGAAGTAAGTCGTTGGGCTGACGCCATGGGCGCTAACGAATTTGCGTTCAAGATTGCCTAGGCTAGTGTCGATCTCCTGCGCGATCTCACCCAGTGTGACTCGCTGAGTAAGGTTGTGTTCCATCAAAATCATCGCCTGGCACGCGCACATGGCGATCCTGGACGCTGGTGGCAAAATGTGGTTGCGGGTGTTGGGGAGACCGCGCCACATCCAGCCCCATGGTGCGCCGCACATTCCACGCACAGTATCGATACGTGGACAAAAGATTCAGAAGTTATGGCGAGCCATCAGCCTCCAGTCAGGTATGCTTCTAATTGGACAGAAGCAACTGGGCCTGAATTTCGCCACAAGCCTTGGAATCGGCGCATGGTGCATTCAGGCATAGCCACATTCATCAGGAGCCTGGCGTGCGGACTATTCAAGGGACCATGAGCCCGTTGTTGATACTAGTGGGACTGGCCGGTCTTCCGGGCGGTCAGATATTGGCCGGCGACGAAGTGGAAAAGGCATTGCGAATCGGTGTCGGGCATTTTCACGCTGAAACCTGCACTTTCTGTCCCCGGCCAACGACCATCGCGGACTTTGAGGCCTATGGCTCGCCAACGACCGGGGATGCGGTCTTCGAGGCCCTGTCTTGGAACGAATACATCAAAGGTTTCCTTCATGGCGCAAAACAGTTCAACGGCGTCGAAGTGGAAGGGATCTATGCGGTCAACTACCCGGGTGTGGGTTCATTCGGAAGCTGGGTCACACCAGAGGCGTTTGACAGGTTTGCCGGCACGATGGCAGAGCGCTTCGCCCAGGCCGAAGATCTCGATTGTATCTACCTGTCCCTCCACGGCGGCATGGCGGTCACCGGCATTCCGCGCCCGGAGGCTGAACTCGTACGCCGCATCCGCGAGCAAATGGGGGATGACATCCCGATCATAGGCACCTTCGATCTGCACGGCAATGAAGACAGGGAATTGGGCAAATACATGGATGTGGCGCTGGTCACCAAACGCTACCCACACTATGACGACCGCCTGCAGGGTGAGCGGGCGGCCAGAGTATTGGTCCAAATGATGCGGGGAAACTTCAAGCCGACCATGGTCATCCGCAAACCCGGCGTGATCACGCCCAGCGTAGTGCAATGGACCGGCGCCGCGCCGGCCCGTGACATCATGGCCAGGGCAACGCGTTGGGAAGAAGACAATGCCGACGTCTTTGTCTCGGTGTTTTTCGGTTTCGCCTATGCTGATGTGCCCGATGCCGGAGCTGCCGTGGTGGTTGTGACCAATGATGACCAAGCCCTGGCCGAAGAAATCGCGGCCGACATGTCGAATTACATCTGGCGGCTTCGCGAACAGTTCGCGGGCCAGGTTTTTCCGGATGCAGCCGAAGGCGCCAGGCGGGCCATTGCGGCGGCAAAGGCCGGAAAACGCCTGGTGGTCATCGCCGATCATGCGGACCGTTCGGGCAATTCTACACATATCCTCGAGCAATTGATCGAGCAGCAGTCGCAGAACTTTTTCATCGCCGCCCTGGCAGACCCACGGGCGCTGGAAATCCTGCTGACGCAGGGGCGGGAATCCGGCGAAGAGGTGACGCTGAAGTTGGGTGGATATGCGGACAAGTTTGCCGGTAATCCCGTAACGGTGACCGGAACACTGGATTATATCGGCCCATTTCAATCGGAGGAGGTAACCGCCCCCACCGTCGCCGTCATCAATATCGGCAATAACAACCGGATTGCGCTAACCCCTGAGTACTACCAGGCCTGGCAGCCCGACGTGTTCGATGGCTTTCACGTCGATATAGAAAGCACCGATATTCTGGTGGTCAAGTCGCGCGTACATTTCCGCCGGGGCTTTGAAGACACCGGCCTGGCCAAGGCCATCATCGTGGTCGACGCGCCCGGCTGGGGCCCTGCCGACCTGTCTACGCTGGAGTACCGGAATGTGTCGGCAGATATTTATCCTCTGAGTGAACATTAAACCACCCCGGTTGCCACCCACCATGCACCTGAGCGTAATTCCGGTCCTTTGCTCGCTCCTGATGGCACCGTCCACCTCCGGCGTGGCCCAATCATCCTCTAATAACAGGCACGGGCACCAGCACCGCCAGGGCGGCAGTGGTGTAACTCATCGACAAACTGGCTATGCGCAGTTTGCTGCTATCGCTATCAGCCAAAGTGCCAGAGGTGGACTTAAGGCTGAAGCATTTGCGAGTGACAGAGAATATCCCAAAGAGGTTGTGATTTTCACGGAACAAAGTGCGAATTGGAGACTATGTAATGTGGTTGTCAGCAGTGATAACTCACCCCGGTAAGACAGAGGATCGCGGGTGACCCCATCCCCGAGCCGGGCGAAGTCGGAATACGATTCGCCCCTGTGGCTGTAATCGATGTGAAACAGCCCATTCCATCCTGACCCGAATGCGAATTGCCAGTCAGCAAAGACAGCACCCTCAAATTCTGGGACATCCTGCATCGGATCGCCCTCAAACGCGCCGAGACCTGGCTCATCACCGTTGAAATTTGAGTCGATAAAAGCAAAGTTCAAGCCGATTGCGAACTGGTCATTCACCTGCCACCTGGATTCGAACTCGAATCCGTCGACGGTTACCCCGGTCACGCTGTTGACGCGCAGGAAGAACCCACAAGGCAGGAAGAGTGAGGTCTGGACGTCATTCCAGTCCATCGTATAGGCGGCAACATTGATACTTATCGGCACGAGTCAATAGAAAAGCGATGAATTGTTGAACAATGTCAACAGACATGTTTAGGTTAGCTTGGTGCGTGTTACAAATCCAAACTCTGGCACGCCACCTGCCAGTGCCTGGGAGTTCGCGTCAAGAAGAGCCCGTGTGAACAACCTTCACAGAGATGTTACACATTGATATCAATAAGTTAGGCCGCTTCTGGCGGCCGGGTCACCGAGTCATGGGTGGACGCAAGCCAGACTCCCAGGGCGCCGGCTGGGAGTCTGTTCACGTGTGTGTGGATGACTATTCTCGGGTGGCCTATGCCGAGGTGTTGCCGGATGAACGCAAGGAAAGCGCCGTTGCCTTTCTACGACGGCCGTTCGCTGGTTCGAGCAGTTCGGCATCACCGTCAAGCGAGTACTGACGGAGTACGTCCTCGGAGCATAAGGGGCGGCTTGAGGAAAAGTCTGAGATTCTTACTGCAGTTTACAATTTGTTCAATCTTGGCCGTCACCTGTCAGTACCCTTTATTCGGATGTCACCACCGGCAGTACAATATGGGAGGCATGCCCGCGCGAATGGTGGACGCTGTTCTCGGCCACCCGCCACTCGGTTTCCGTATTTGAATTCCCGCCGGTGTTCAGGTTGCGGGCGAAACGCGGAAAGTTTGAACTCGAAATCTCGAGCCGGATGCGGTGACCCGGGCCAAAATAGTTGCTGGTCGCCTGAAGGTCGATCTCAAGGCGATAGATATCGCCCTCCTGCATGAAAACCGCGCGCTCGAAGCCCTCGCGATAACGGGCGCGCAGGATGCCATCCTGCAGATTATAAGCAGTGCCATCGGGATAGACGTCCACAAGCTTGGCAGTGAAATCCGTGTCCCGCGCGTTGGAAGAGACAAAAATGACGGCAGTGAGCGGCCCGGTGACTTCGATGCCTGCCTCCAGCGGCGGAGTCGAATAAACCAGAACGTCGTGGCGCATTTCGATTTCGCGCTGGTCCAGGGCGCCGGGCCTGGCGTCCGGTGGGTCGCCGGTACAACATAGCGGGCCGCCGTAGGTGGGCACGGGCGTGCGTGGGTCATAGACATAGCCGTCCGCGGGCTCCGCCCCGGGTGGTTCAAATGAAAGCGCGCCATCGCCGAATCGGCTATTCGCGTTGCCACCGCTTCTGAGGTAGAGCGGCCGCATGGTTGTGCCTTCGACCGGCCAGGCATTGGCCGATTTCCAGCGATTTTCGCCCATCAGGTAATAGGCGAGCTTCGGACGTGCCGTGACGCCGTTCGCCTCGCCCGCGAGCCAGTGCCCGAACCAGTCGAGATAGAGCCCCCAGTAGTCCAGGCGAGGATCGCCCACCGGCCGGTCACCCACGATCGTCTCCGCCGTCATGATCTCCGAGACGCAATGCGTGACCGGCGAGATGACGGCGAACTGGTTGTCGCGCGCCCCCTCGCTCTTGCTCTTTTCCCGGAAGTGATTGAATTGGACAAGCGTCTCCACCGGACCAAAGTCGTACCAGCTGTTGATATGGAGCGCGGGAACATCTGGCTCGTCTTCCTTTGCAAGGAGCCCCAGCGCCTTCCAGTAGGGGTCCGATAGCGGCTTACTGATTAACTCCTTCCATTCATTGGGCGGCGCGCCCATCGCCTCCACGATGTCGACCACCGGCAAGTGGAGCCAGTATTTTGTCATATCGATATCGGGCAGTTGCGGGCCTGGTTGGAAGTAATCGGCCATGGTGAGCCAAGCCTCGTGCGTAAGCCACTTCGGCGGTTGGTAAAAGACCTGCATGCCATTCCCGTAGAACCAGCCCGATCCGATGGCCAGTTCCGTCACCCCCCCGTTCCATATACTGAAGAAACGGTAGCGGTCCTCTACCGTGCCATTGCTGGCTGCAGCCTGCGGGATCATCGCCTTGAGGGCGGGATGGCGATACTTCGCCTCGATCATTTGCACCTCGCCCAGATAGGAACAGCCGTACATGCCGACATTACCGTTGGACCAGGATTGTTCCGCCAGCCAGGTGATGGTGTCATAGCCGTCCGGGCCATCGTTGCCCAGCACCGTGTACTGCCCTTGCGACTCCCAACGCCCACGTGTGTCCTGCACCGCAACCGCAAATCCCTGACTGGCGAATACATGGGCCGGCGAGAAATGCACGAGCCGCGTCGCTCGAAAATTACTCTTGCCATAAGGGGTACGCATCAGCACCACCGGCAGCGGTCCAGTGGCATCCACCGGCATATAAAGATCGGTGGAAAGTTCCACGCCATCCCGCATGGGCACCATGACGCTACGCTCGATTCGCACGTCGTATTTTGGCTTGGGCGGCGGGATCGCCGCGCCGTTGTCGGACGCCTGGGCAGGCCCGTACGCCAACGCCAGAGCGGCCGGCAACCACAACATTTTTCTCATGTCATGCCCGCTTTGCCTAAGATTTGCCAGCGCAAGCTATTTTCCTCTGACAGTGCCCTTCCATTGCGTAATCTGGTTCAAAAGCACATCAAATTGCTCTAATGCCGTTGGACAATATGCGCAGATTGGAAACGGCGATTGGCCGATACCACGTTGAGGCCTGACGGTACGGCAGTCGGTATGTCCGGCAACATGGTTTCGTCGGTCAATGCATCAAGGAAGGCGACCAGATCATCAACCTCACGTCCATTCAGGACGGGTCGGGTCAATGCGATATTCCAGTGGACTATGAGCTGTTGCTCGGGTGGCGCTGCATGACCACGTTGATCGTTGTAGAAGTTCACAACCTGCGCCAGTGTCGCATATTCTCCGGCATGCATGTACGGGGCCGTGCGTGCGATGTTGCGCAGAGTGGGTGTCTTGAATGCTCCCTTCATTGTCATCGCGCTGGTGAAGGCGCCGGCACCGGCATCGAAAAGCAGACCCGGTGGCGTCGGCACACCAGTGACAGCGAGTTCCTCGGTTGTGAATAACGGTGGGGTGTGACACTGGGAACAGCGAACAATGGACCCCCTGAAAATCAGATGTCCCCGTTTTTCCTGTTCGCTCAAGGCGTTCTCCTGGCCGTGCGCGTAGTAATCGTAACGGCTATTGAGAGAAATCAATGTGCTCTGAAATGCCGTCAGCGCATGCACGACGTGTTGTGTGGTGACCTTATGCGCAGGCCTCAGCCCGAAAGTTTCGGCAAACATACGTCGATAAGTGGGATGGGAATTGAGATCGGTTTCAAGTTGTTCGGCGCTGTTTGCCATCTCAGTTGGGCCAAAGAGCGATCCCCTGGCCTGCTCTTCGAGGCTATCGCTGCGGGCGTCCCAGAATAGCGTTTTCAGAAAGCCGACATTCCACAATGTCGGCGCACCTCTCGGCAGCTTGAGCCCATCACGACGAGTGGGGCCTACCCCCGAGCCATTCAACCCCATACTCCTGGGCCGCCCGTCCGAATACCCGTAATCGGGGTGGTGACAATGTGCGCAAGACAGGGTGTGGTCCTGCGACAAAAGCGGATCGAAGAACAGATACCGCCCGAGGTCGATTTGCTGTGGTGAAAATCCCTCCCGCCTTGGCGGAAGATTTGCCCTCAAGCCACCGAATCCAGGAGCGGAATCGTACAAGTCATACAAACTCCGTAGTGCACATGAATTGTCAGGCAAGCGTTCAAAACTCGGGGGACACTGCCGGTTCAACTGAAATGGTTTGCTTGCCATGCCCTCTGCTGCTTGCGTCATCCCGAGCTGTGAGACAAGCAGAAAAACGGCCCCCAATCGCACCCGGAAGGGGGACCAGCGGCGGTGTCCTATATGCCAGACCCTTTGGGCAGACAATACCAGTTCGCCGCATGACCGATCAGGGTATCCGCTCACTTGGACGATCCACCGCTGATGTATTCAGCCACGGCCACAATATCCGCCTCGGAATGAAGTACTGAAACCGCAGCGCGCATGCGCGCGCCTGCCGCATCCTCCGGCGTTGCGCCGCGCAGTCCCGCTTTGAATTTGCGGAGCTGGTTGGCGATGTACCAGGCTTGCAGTGTTGACAGGCGGGGCGACTCTAGTGTTCTGCTGCCCTCACCCCCGGCGCCGTGACATGCAACGCAGCTTTGATATAGCTGTAGCCCCTTCGTCGTCGTTGCAAACGCCGATGGGCCGGGCTCGGGCACAGGCAGCGTGCCAATGTATGCGCCGAGAATTTCCCAATCGTCCTGGCTTGATATGGTCTTGAGAATGCGGCGCATCTGCATGCCCTGAGGGTCACCCTCGACGCCGCGGGAACCGGTGGCAAACAAGTGTAATTGCCGGAGCATATAGTCCGGTTGTTGCCCGGCCAGTGCCGGTGCTTCGAGCGACTGTTCACCCTGGCCCCGAGCGCCATGACAGGCAGCGCAAATCACATACAGTTGTCGGGCACGCTCCGAATTCATTGCCATGGTTCCAGCGGCGCTGGTTGGCTGGCAAAGTGCCGTGCCAATGGCGAGCATTGCCAAAGCGGCTCTCGCCGATTGTTTCACTGCTCGAGCATCTCGAGCACATACCTGGCGACTTCGAGTCGGACGTCGGGCGGGAGATAATTTTGTGGCGGCATGGCAGGGTAGTCGCTGCGATGTTTTGTGGGTGTCGAAATCCAGTCCGCCAGTACCTTCGGATCACCGCCCATATACGGCGCGCGGGCCGCGATCATCGGCGGTCCCTGAATTCTGACGGAATAACTGTGACAGCCGGTGCATACGGCCAGGTACGTCAGACGGCCTTTTTGTTCCAGCGTTAGCGGCTCACTCACCACCCGCTCCGGCAAGCGCTTGGTCGTGACGTCGCGGGACGACATTTCCGCGGGGCACTCAGGCCAATTGTCCACCCCAATGCTGGTGACGGCGTGTTTGGCACTGACACAATTCTCCCGGCCCCTGCCTGCCATGATCAGAGAAGGTGCGTGTTCCATTTTGAGCACTTTCAACAACTGTGCCGTCCGCCCGTAGGGTTCGAGACCATTGTCGATGAACGTATTGCGAAGAATCCGATTGCCGTCCGGAAGCGGATCGACCTGCGGATCCGGCACCGGAAACATCTGGCCGAAGTGGTGGTCGGTCACGAATATGGCTGCCCCAGGATTGCCACGAAATAGGTTGTTCTCGACCGTGGTGGTATCGGCAGCATTGAGCAGCAGCCCTGTGCCTTGCGGATGCTGGCCCGCGCCGCTGTCGATTACCGACGCACTGGTTTTGCCTGTATCTCCTCCGGTGTTGGCATCGTTGGCGACAATGAAATTATTGCGGATGATTATGTCGTCCAGCTTCTTAATGGGCAGTCCTGGAATGAGATTGAGCACAATACCGACGGTATTGCCGTGCGTATAGTTACCCTCGACCAGCGCATCGCTCGAGTTTTCGAGTTCGATACCGAAGCCGTCATTGTCAAAAACCTCGTTGAATATCACGTCGATATTCTGTGACATTCCGACATAGAGTCCGGTCCCGGTAATCCCGGACACGATGTTGTGCGCCACCAGGCCGTTCTTCCCGTACTGGGGAAAAATGCCGTAGAAGCCGGGCCCCTCAACCCGGTTACCGATCAGCGCGAAGTTGTTGGCACCCTGGGTCATGATCCCATTGCCCATGTAACGCCTAACATGCATGGTTTCGATAACCACATCATGACCAGAGACCAGAATGCCGTCGTTGAGCACGTTTTCGCCGTCCATGACCGGCCACTTGCCGTCACGGATAATGCCGGAGAGCCGCACATTGTCCTTATCGATATACACGGTCTCTTTGTACAGGCCGGGTTCGACCTGGATAGTGTCGCCGGATTTGGCCCGGTTGACAACGCTCTGGATTGACGCCCCACCGGTGACGGTCAGCACATCAGCACTAACGGCCGACGTTGCAATCGCTGCGACGATGGCCACTTGAAAAACCACTTTCATTCCCATGCCGTTCTCCTCAGGGTATTACTGATTGACCTGGCCAGCCTGCTACCGGACTGCGCTTATCTGCTGCCGTCCGTTTGCCGCACGGCGCCCTCGCCGATGTATTGAGGCTCACCTGTCAGCGGGTTGCTGCCGCCGTGACCAAATACGGTTTCTACGTTTCTCAACAGCAACTCCGGGTGTTGCGCCATCAGTTCGGCGCGCAAAGCAGCGAACTGCTCGGCAATCGGCGTTTCGCCCATGCGGCTGGCCAGGCCTTCCCCCATACGCCATTCATCCGAGACCTGCTGCATTGGCATGTCCCGGGGCTCAAGGGCAGCCATTTTCCTGAGCGTTTCGCGGGCCTCATCGGGCTGCCGCAGTTCATCATATGATTCAACCAGGTAGCGCAGAACACGTAGGTTGCCCGGGGCGATCTGACGGGCCTCCAGAAGGTAAGGCAAGGCCTTGTCGGCACCGCCGCCGAATATGAAAGGCAGATCGAGATATATGCGTGCGATGGCAATCTGCCCTGCACCGCGGAGCACACTTCTGTCACGGGCGACAGCCGTCTTCAGTTTCTCCAGGGCCTGCATTCTCACTTCCGGATTGTCCGGCCCCGCCAGCAGTACGCCGGACAGCGTGGTCAAAATCATAACCCGTGGATCATTGGCATCCAGATGCTGTGCCGCCAGCACCAAAGCTGCGCGCAACTCGGCGGCGTGTTCGAGCCGCAATGCGTATTCGGCCCAGTTGAGCCGAACGAGATCGAACAGTTTGAGGGTCCGTACGTGCTCGATATACTCGTTCAAGGCCTCCAGAGCGACCAATTGTGCATCCAAGTCCGACGGCTCCAAATTCGCAAGTTCGAATCTCAAGTCCATGGTGCAGGCCAGGGCGTTCTTGTCATGAGACTGCTGGCGCAATTCCGTTGCGATCCCAGCCATGTGATCGCCGTCTTTGGCTTCCGGGCAGGTATATTTGGCCCTTTCCGCAGCTTCCAGATTCTTCGGCATTGCCATGCCCTGGCCGGGAATGACCCACACGGCAAGGGCGGCGATCAGCAGGGCGGGCAAGGTAAATTTTCGAATTCGTGCCGGTACGATTGTCGATGCTTCTTCCATAGTTGGTTCCATGGCAGTGTCAGACTAAAACGACCAAGTCCGCGAATACCCTAACGTGCCTGATGTCAGACAGCAAGTTGACGCCACTCGGTGAGGGCGGCGGAGCGCTTGAGTTTGAAATTCTTGCGCCTGTGGAGGTAGCGTTTTTGGTTGAAGTGATTGTGTACTGAAGCATGAACGGCAGCGAATTTCTGCAGCGACTTTGCGCTCCTGAATTTCGCCATAGCGCGCTCTTGCCAACCGGCGCAAGCCATTTTGCTCTGATAGTGCTCCCATACCTGCTGAACCGAACAGTAGTGTCGGCCATCGGGCATTTTGGCGACAAGAATCCGCTGGAAGATTCAAACTAGCTACCTATTCCTAACGCCAGGAAATAGGTTTGCTACAATGGGTTGGGTTCAGGAAAGCTCGCGCTGAGGCGATTTCGCAATCGTCAATGCTCGATTCCGATTTGCCGATAGAGGATTCTTGGCCATTATGGTACCAACTTGGTGAAGCATTCTTCGGAAATCGGCGCATTGGCTATATTCAAAGCCTTTCAGTCCAGTGAATCCATACTGAAAGGGTTCCTGCGCCACTTCATGGCCAGCGCCCATGATATCGAGGATATCTGTCAGGAAACAGTGACCCGGGCGCTGGAGGCGCAGAGATCCCGGGAGATCGAGGAGCCCCGCGCTTTCCTGTTCGGGGTCGCGCGTAATCTGGTGCGAAAGCAGCTCGACAGGCAGTCCCGGTCGCTGATCGATTTTGTCAGCGACTTCTCGAGCAAAGATTTACGGTCCAATGAACCGTCGGTGGAACAGAATCTGGACGGCCGGCAGCGGATGATGATGTTTACCGAGTCGGTGGCCACTCTGCCGAGCCAGTGCCAGCGGGTGTTTATTTTGAAGAAAGTGTATGGTTACAGTCATAAGGAGATCGCCGCCAAGCTCAAGATTTCTGTCAGTACTGTTGAGAAACATGCGGCAGCGGGGTTGAAGCGTTGTATGGATGAAATGGAGAAACGTCAGGAGCAGGGGCCAAATATTGTTGGTTTTAGACGCGCAATCACGGATGCTGGTTCTTAGCCTGGAACCGCGCGACATTTTAGGATGAGCAACAAGCCCTTCTCACAATCGACAGCGCATATTCGTACCGAGGCCTGCGCCTGGATAGCCCAACTGGAGACCGGCGACTTGAAGCCCGCAGACGTGGATGCCTTCCGTGAGTGGACGCAGCGCAGCCCACAGCATGCCGGAGAAGTCCATCGTCTGGCGCGGTTGTCGGCGGATCTTAATTTGCTGACGGACATGGCCGGTCCGTTGCAGGAAGCCGCCGCGCATTATCAACCGGTTTTAGCACCCAAATCGACTCGATGGCGGGCAGCACTGCCGTGGGTAACGTCTTTTGGAGCTGCATTGTTGCTGCTTGTGACTGTCGTGGTAATGCGCCAGTCAACAGAATCAGCACCCCAACAATGGCCTCTAATGCTGACTACAGAGGTTGGCGAATATCAGGAAACTACGCTGCCAGATGGTTCGACAGTCGCACTCAACACCAACAGCCAACTCAAGGTCGAGTACACCGCCGGGCGCCGCAGCATGCGATTGCTGCAGGGCGAGGTCCTATTTACAGTGGCAAAGAATCCCGAGCGCCCCTTCGTGGTCTTTGTGGGGAGCAGATCTATAGCGGCCATTGGCACCGCCTTCCTGGTACGTCATGATGCCGATTCTTTCGAAGTCGCGGTCACCGAGGGTCAGGTGAGACTCGAAGTAATTACCATGATAACTCCCGAACCAGCGGAGACAGCCAGGCTCGAAAACGGGATACAGGAGAGCCCTGCTTCCTGGGATGACGCTGCAGGCGCCCAAATTGCGGACCACGGGCCCATTCTTCCGTCTGCGCCCATCGTGCTCCGGGCGGGGCAACAATTTGCCATCTCGTCACTGGATGCGCCAAAGGCAACCGTTCCGCATGCCGTTGAGACCATCACCCAAACCGACCTGCGTCGAAAACTTGCCCGGCAGGAAGGGCTGCTTGAATTCTCGGATACGCCGTTGAATACGGTGATTCGCGAAGTAAGCCGCCACACAACTCTGAAAATCGAAATCTCCGATCCTGCATTGCGGGATCTCAAGTTTGGCGGCATGTTCCGGACCGGTGATACGGAACCGCTGTTCAGGGCGCTGCATACCGCCTACGACATACAGGCGGTGTACATCCGGGAGGACACCGTGCGGCTAACACGTGCAAAGAGTGGGTAAGCTGCCTTCTGCACCAATTGCGTTCCCCGATAGAGGAATTTTTTGACTAAAGGTACTTCCCTTTTGAGGCCGCAGAAGAGACGTTCAAGTGCACAGTCGATTTTGCGGACCGGAAGATCCGCCATCATGGGCGGGTGCTACCGAGTTCTGGCAGCATCCTTGGTGGTGTGGTTGTTGGCCGCCCCAATTTCGAGGGCCGGCGCACAGGAGTACGAGTTAGATATACCGGCCGCGTCGGTGGATATGGCTCTTAAGAGCTTGTCACTCCAGACGGGGTACTCCGTGATCTTCCAGTCCAAAGAAATTGCGTTGGTGCAAACAAGCACGGTGGCGGGGCGTTACACAGTTGAAATGGCGCTGGATCTCCTGCTTGAGACGACAAACCTATCCTACGGCCTTACGGAGGGCGACGTGATTACGATCACTCGCGCTGCAACCGAGCAATCCATCGTAGGAGCCAGCACAGTGTCCCAATACCACAACCAAAAAGCACCATTTTTCAAGAAATTGGTAGCAGCCGTAATGGCCGCATTTACAGTAACCGCAGTAGCCCAGACAGAAGGCGACGAGGAAAGGGTGATGGAGGAGATCATCGTCACGGCCTTGAAGCGCGAACAAACCCTGCAGGAAGTGCCCATGGCAGTAACCGCACTAACGGGGGAGATGCTCGTGCGCATGTCGGCGGACGATTTCATCGATTTCGCACGCTCGGTTCCCGGCATGGCGTTCGTGGATCTTGGCCCGGGCCGCAACAATATCTCAATTCGAGGCGTTAGCGTAACCGGCGGCTTGCCTTCCGTCGGTTTCTACATCGATGAGACCCCCATTCCACCAAATCGCGGCACGATTCGCAACGTGAATGTCGATCCGAAGATGCTGGACATCAATCGGGTGGAAGTTCTCAAAGGCCCGCAGGGTACTCTGTACGGGCAGAGTTCCATGGGCGGTACGGTACGGATCATTCCCAACCGGCCCGACTCGACCCGCTTTGAGGCTTCGGTGGCGGGGACCGTGCAGACAACCAAAGGCGGGGGACAAGGCTACCACATCGACTTGATGATGAACGTGCCGCTCATAGAAGACAAACTTGCTTTGCGGGGCGTGTTTTACCAACGATTCGAGGACGGGTTCATCGACCGTCGCTACTTCGACTTCGATGGGCCGAATACACTCGCCGTTCCATCATTTGACTTTATTCCCAACAGGCTTACCAAAACGAAACCGAGGGTCAATACCGAAGACACCACGGGCGCGCGATTGATCATGGATTGGTATCCTCGCGAGAATATCCGCATCACGCCCAACGTATTCTGGGAAAGCATGAAAACCGACGGCTTTCAGGACATAACGCTGGGTGATACCAATCCGGACGAGGAGCTTGTGCAAGAGCATTTCTTCAATGTCGCGGAGCCGTTCCGGCAGGAATGGGCGCTGTTTAACGTTACTGTTGATGCCGATTTTGGCAACGTCAATTTTGTCTCATCCACCTCGTATTTCGACCGCGAGTTCATCATCACCGAAGAAGCTGACGCGGTGATTGTTGCATTCCTGGGTGGAGCACCCTATACGGACCCACTCGCCGTGGGGGTTCCGCTAGAGGAAGGTACCTGGGACGAAGACTTTACCCAGGAGCTGAGACTATCGTCCATTGAGCCGGTGTGGGGGCGGTTGGACTGGATTCTGGGTGTCTTCTACAACGACAATAACGGTGAGCGGTCCGTCAACTGGGAGATTCCGGGACTTGAGGAAGCTTTGGGGAATCCGCCCGGCAGCATCCCCGGCGGTGATCTGTTCACGCTGGAGAGTAATTTCAACTTTCGCTCCAAGGCGATATTCGGCGAGATGGGATTTCATATCATTCCGAACGATCTGATTTTCACGGCAGGGATACGCTTTTACGATATTGAATCCGATACCCGTGCCGACATCACCGGGCTATTCAATGGTGGCCGCGCCGAGGTAACATCGGCTTCGGCCTCGGACGGTGAGCAGTTGCGTTTCAATCTGGCCTGGCGGGCCTCTGATGCCCACAACCTTTATATCCAGGTGGCGCAGGGATTTCGGCCGGGCTTCGGTCTGACTGGATTTTTCCCACCTACCTGCGACGAGGAGTTGATCGAGCGGGGTATCGATCCCGCTAACCCGCCACGCGACGTGGGGCCGGACGGGGTGTGGAATTACGAGATCGGGGCCAAATCGCTTTTCAGGGACGGCCGGGTCAGTGTCAACACGGCGGTCTATCAAATCGATTGGACCGATATTCAGCAGACCATCTTCATGCCAAGTTGTGGTTTCAGGTTTACCGCTAATGCCGGCAAAGCCCAAAGCAAGGGATTTGAGGTAGAAGTGACCGCCGATGTGTCGGATCACTGGCTGTTGACGGGTGGCGTAGGCTACACCGACGCCACGCTGAGTGAAGGTAACCCGGCCATCAATGCTGAGAAGGGTGAGCGCATCCAGAACGTTCCAAAGTGGACGGCAAATGCATCCGCGCAATACTCCTTTGCAATACAAAATACAATGATCGGCAGCTACGATGCCTATCTGCGAGCGGACATTCAGTATGTCGGTTCCTCATACAGCGGCTTTTTCCAGAACGAAGGCGACCCATTCCAGAAAAAACCCCCCCTGACTTTGGTCAATCTGCGCTTCGGTGTTTCGAGAGGGGGTTGGGAAGGCGCCCTGTATGTGCGAAACCTTTTCGACCAGGTAGAGAGAATTGCGGAGACGGAGTCATTGGTCATAACCGTGCCGGGCAGGCCGCGCTGGGTGGTAAACTACCCACGCCAGATCGGTTTCACCATCAAGAAGTACTTCTAACGCATTTGACTGGCGGCCGCCTCGTGGAGGCGGCCCGTCCAGCCACAACGGCGTCATAGGCCGGGGTTGAATATGACCGGAAACATGATCACTGCCCTTTCATGCAGTCTCGCAATGGGGCTGCTGGCGATTGGCAGTGTCCGCGCGACGAATGAAGGTGCGCCCATACCCCTGCCCGCGCCCAAATACGAAATACGCATGGAAAAGAGCGTGATGGTGCCGATGCGCGACGGCGTGCATCTATCTACAGACCTCTATTTCCCGGTCGGCGCCGGCGTCAAACTACCAGTCATCCTGGTGCGTACGCCCTACGATAAACGCCAGATACGCCCCGGCAAGAGCTGGTTCGGCAACAGCCTCGGGATGTTCGCCGGTCAAGGATATGTCGTCGCAGTGCAGGACAAGCGTGGCCGGTTCGAATCCGAGGGCATCTATTCTCTCGCTGTCAAGGAGGATGTCGACGGCTATGACACCGATGAATGGCTCGCAAATCAGTCCTGGTCGAACGGCAACATCGGCACCTATGGCTGCTCGGACCTGGGCGATGCCCAGACCTGGCAGGCGCCGGCACGCCATCCTGCCCTGAAAGCAATGATTCCGCAGGCATCGGGCAGTTCCACCGGCCCGGCAGACAATATCTATCGGTATTTCGGCGTTTATAACGGCGGTGCATTCCATATGGGCGCGGCCACCGGCTGGATGCTCAACAACGGCTCCAAGATCTATTGGCGCCCGCCGCCATGGTTGCCCCACGACAAGTTCGTCGAGGTCGCCGAACATTTTGAGCCTGGACCGATCAACGCTTTAAGGGCGAAAGATGTCGATCTCAAGAAGCTCTTCTGGTATCTCCCGGTCATCGACATGATGAAGAGCGTCGGCCACACCTTCACCGACTGGGAGAACGTTCTCAACCATGACCTCGGCGATCCGTGGTGGGATCAGTTCCCCTACTACAAGGGTAATGAAAAGATTGACGTGCCCTCTTTGTTCATAAATTCCTGGGGGGATTTCGGCGTTAACGACACGCTTTGGCAGTTTAACTATTTCCAGGAAAATGCTGTCTCCAGGACTGCGCGAAACAACCAGTTCGTCGTTATCTCACCGACGCCCCACTGCCGCTCGGAAAGCGTCTCGGCCCCGACAATCATCGGCGAACGAAACCTCGGCGACGCACGCTATGACTTCTGGTCTCTCTATCTCGACTGGTTTGGGCATTGGCTAAAGGGCGAAAAAAGCGATGTCATCAAGCGACCCAAGGTGCAGTACTACCTGATGGGGGCCAACGAATGGCGTTATGCCGATGCCTGGCCGCTACCCGGCACCGATTTCACCAGGTATTACCTGCGCTCGGGCGGTAGTGCCAACAGCCGGATGGGCGACGGTACACTCTCCCTCGATGCACCCGGCGATGAACCCCCCGACAGCTACATTTACGATCCCGCCAGTCCGGTACCCACCGGTTCGGCCGCCTATGGCGTTGATGACGGCTTCCGTGACCAGCGCCTCATCGAGATGCGCGAGGACGTTCTCGTCTATACCAGCCCGCCACTCGCCGAAGACACCGAGGTCACCGGCCCGATTACCGCCACGCTGCACGTCTCGTCGAGCGTCAGGGACACGGATTTTGCCGTGAAACTCGTCGATGTCTCGCCGGACGGCACCGCCATGTATATCCAGGAAGGCTACCTCCGCGCCCGCTATCGTGAAGGATTCGCCAGGAAAGTCTTAATGGAGGCGGGCGAAATCTATGAAATTCCAATCGTCGTCGAATCTACGGCCAATCTCTTCCTTAAGGGCCACCGTATTCGTGTTGAAGTTACCAGCTCAAACTTTCCACGATTTGACCGGAACCTCGGCACCGGCGGCAATAACTACGACGAGTCGGAATGGATGGTGGCGGAAAACACCATACACCACGCGGGTAGGCATACTTCCTTTGTGACTCTACCCATCGTGCCGTCGAATCGTTGAAATTGAAAGAAGCTGTTATCGGGGTCCGTCCCCTGATCCCTAATGGCCACCTCATTGTGTCGGGTGATGAGGTCTTATAGTCTCTTGAGACCCTCATAGCCTTTCCAGGCCAGGCCACAGTTACGAGACGTAGATCGCCGCTTCTGGACTCTCGCCCACCGGTGGTTTCCCGGTTGCCGCTGATCATCGATTTGAGTATGTCGTCGGGCAATCGGAAATGAGGAGAGCAGTATGAAAGCTCGAGACGCCAGTATTGCAGTAAGGTTTGCCCTGACCCGGGCCAGGTTTCGCCTTTCCGGGATTCTTTTTTGCGGTTTTCTGCTTGCGGGCCTGCTTGTCTCAGGATGCCAGCGACAGGACACGCCTGAATCAAGCGATATTGGGGCCGGGGCACCGGCAGAAGCTGGGCAAGCGGCGCCAGGTTGGGTCGATGCGCGGCGGGTTGCCGACGCCGACGGTGAACCGGAAAACTGGCTGGTGCACGGCCGAACCTCGTCCGAGCAACGTTACAGCCCCTTAACCCGGATTAACGAGTCCAACGTCGGCCAACTCGGCCTTGCCTGGTATTTCGATCTCGACACGGCCCGCGGCCAGCAGGCTTCGCCGATCATTGTCGACGGCCTCATGTACACCACCAGCGCCTGGAGAAAAGTGCAGGTGCTGGATGCGCTAAGCGGCGAACTCAAATGGCAGTTTGACCCGGAGGTTGCAAAGGAGTGGGACGTTAAATCCTGCTGCGGTGTGCAAAATCGCGGCGCTGCTGTATGGCAGGGCCATGTTTATATCGGCACGATCGATGGCCGCCTTATTGCCCTTGACGCGGACACGGGCGCGGTAGAGTGGGAGGTTCAAACCACCGACCCATCGGGAAACTACTCCATCACCGGCGCCCCCAGAATCGCCAAAGGCAAGGTCATTATCGGTAACGGTGGCGCCGAGTATGGTGTGCGCGGTTATGTCACCGCCTACGACGCGCAAAGCGGTGAGCAGGCCTGGCGATTCTACGTGGTGCCGGGCAATCCGGCGGATGGATTTGAGAACGCAGCCATGGAAATGGCGGCCGAAACCTGGACGGGCGAATGGTGGAAGCTCGGTGGTGGCGGAACAGCCTGGGATTCCTTCGCCTATGATCCCGATCTTGATCTGTTCTATATCGGCACCGGCAACGGCTCGCCCTGGCCGCGCACGCTGCGCAGCCCGGGGGGTGGCGACAACCTGTTCCTCGCATCGATCGTCGCGGTCCGGCCCGATAGCGGAGAATATGTCTGGCACTACCAGACCGTGCCCGGTGACACCTGGGACTATACGGCGGTGCAGCACATGATCCTGGCTGAACTGGAGATCGGCGGGCGGGAGCGCAAAGTGATCATGCAGGCGCCTATAAACGGTTTCTTCTACGTGCTCGACCGGGAAACCGCTGAGCTGTTGTCGGCTGAGAAAATCATGCCCACCAATTGGGCGTCTCACATTGATAAAGAAACGGGTCGTCCGGTCGAGATACCCGGTGCCCGCTATGGTGAGACCGGTATGGCCGTGAAAATCATTCCGGGACCGGAAGGCGCGCACAACTGGCAGCCGATGTCCTACAGCCCGGATACCGGACTGGTGTATATCCCGGTCCAGCAGTCACCGTTCATCTACGCCCTGGACGAGTCCTTCGTTGTTCAGCCAATAGGTATGAACCTGGGCGTGAATTTCTGGGATCCGGCGGGAGAAATTAACGAATTACCACCAGAGTCCGGTGCTGAAATACAGGGCCATTTGCTGGCCTGGAATCCGGTTACGCAAAGAGAAGTGTGGCGGGCAACCCAGACCACCATGAGCAACGGCGGCGTGCTGTCGACGGCTGGAAACCTGGTTTTTCAGGGCAACACCGACGAGGAACTGGTGGCCTACAATTCCATGACCGGCGAGCGGCTTTGGTCCGCGCCCACACAAACCGGAGTGATTGCGCCGCCGGTGACCTATTCGGTCGATGGTGAGCAGTATGTCGCCCTCGTCGCTGGTTGGGGTGGGGCGGTCGCATTGATCTTCGGTGCTGAGGTCAACCCGGATTCAACCATGCGAAACATCAGCCGCGTGCTCGCGTTCAAACTCGGCGCAAATCTCGAGCTACCACCGCCACCGCCGCGAGCGGCCCGGATCGCCCCACCGGAAAATCTTGGCACTGAGACACAGATTGTGGCGGGCGCCAGCCTCTACAAGAGGAATTGCGGAGCTTGCCATGGCTTCACCGCCGTGTCCGGTGGTGTTCTGCCAGATCTGCGTCACTCAGCCATCATCAACGATGCGGCGGCCTGGAGCGGTATAGTCCTTGGCGGAGCGCGCCGGGACAAGGGTATGGTTTCATTTGCCGAGGTCCTGAGCGAGGGCGACGCTGAGGCCATTCGCATGTTTGTTATTCACCGGGCCAACGAGCCCGTCAAGAAAGCTGCGCCTTGACAAGCCTTCCCTGTTTTGAGAGAGCTCGGCGGCGAAGGGTAACGAAAATAGAGGGCACCGCAAGGATTGGAATGATTGGGGATGGTGCGCTCGAATGGTGTCGAGCGTGTGGAGGCAATCCCATGGATGTGCAGATTTTTATTTGATTCGGTGCGGGCTGGTTGTCAAAGACGCTGGATTTGCCGGTAAACCTCCTTGCGGTCTCCAACCCTGATCTCGTAAATGACTAACTCCTTGTCCTTGATGCTGTAAAGGATACCGTAGCGGCCCTGCCGGATCCGATATCGATCATAGCCTGAAATTTTTTGTGCTCCACGAGGCCTTGGATTATCAGCGAGTGTTTGAATGCGGGCGACAATTCGTCGGCGGTCCGCCTTGTTGGCGATCGATTCCAGTTCTTTTCGTGCCGACTTCTTGATCTGAACGCTATATTTTGCCACGCCGTTTAAGGTCCTTCACGACGTCTTCGAATGCATAGTCAGGTTCCTGTTCGCGGACCTCAAAGGCTTCAATATCATCAGCATCTTCGGCCAGCGCGGCTTTGACAGCTTCATTGACGAGCTCAGAAACGCTACGGTCGGTTTCAGCCGCTTTCAGCCGCAGTACACGATGAAGCATCGAATCAAAATAGACCGTTGCTCTTTTTTGTGCGGAATCGGGCATTGGATATAAATAATATAATAACGTTATAACGTCAAGACGTCACAAACAGGAAATCGCCACGTTCACCTCATAGCCCTGATATGCCATCTGTTTTGAATTAGACTGAATCATGACTGCCCTCTGTCAACCTTGACCACACCACGGGAAAATCCTCTCCCATTAACCGCTCACCCTCGCGCAGAGCTTCAAAAGGCCATTGGGTAAACACCCAGGGGAATTTGGTGGGCCGGGCGACAAGATCTTCGCCGCCGTAGCGCAGCGCCACCCGCGACACAGTACGGCTCGGCGGGATACCGCGTGTGCCATGCAAGGTCAACGGAGAAAACACCAGGCAATCGCCCGGGTCAACATCCCAGGCCAACACCTCGAACTGTGACCGGTTCGCATCGATGTCCTCGAGTATTTCGACGCCTGCAGGCAGGGAATCCTTGTCCGCGTACAGGGCGTGGCCAGCAGTCCCGCGCAAGTCTCTCGGCACGAACTGTCGTCCCCAACGGTGGGAACCGCCGATGAATTCTAGCGTCTCACTGGTTTCGTGCCGCTGCAGTGGCACCCACACAATGCACATGCTGCCCTCAAGCGGGTAATAAGGCAGGTCATGGTGCCAGGGTGTGCGCGCCGTGGAACCGGCGTTCATGACAAACATTTGCTCCTCAATCAACACCACTTCGCCGGCGCCCATCAGCGCACCGGCGATAGCAGGCGCCTGCGATTCACGCGCCGCCTGATCGTACTGTGAGATAAAGAATCGCCGAAACATGTCGGTAAAGGCCGAGCCATCTCCGTTCAGATCACGGAAATAAGGACTGTGGGGCGCTTCATTCAAATTTAGCGCCACAGCTTCACGCAAGAGATCAAGCCACTGCACACTGATAACTTGCCTGAGACGCACCGCGCCGTCGCGTTGATAGGCCTGGATGTCGCTTTCAGTGACGAAATTGTCCGCTACTGAATTCAACTGGACACCACTTCAATCATTACCAATCCTCCTTTGCGCCCTGCCGTAAACCTTGGCATAAATCAGCGGCACGGTCTATTCTTACACACTAAATTCTTGTGATTAGTCAGTTTTCATTAAGCTGGGAGCCGTGTCTGCCCATGCCCTCATCAAGCACGTTGCTTGTCAACCGCTGCTTGCTCATCAGTGCGCTCCTCATCACGACTTTGCCCGCTGTAGCAGACCAGCGGGGCCAGGACACGCTGTTTGAACGTTATCTCGACCTGCAACCGTTGATCAAGGGTGGCGCGCTGTCGCCCCGGTGGATGGCAGACGGCAACTCATTCTGGTATGTCGAGGGATCAGACGCCGAGCAGCGAATAATGTTAGTTGATCCGGTCAAGGGCACGCTCGAGCAACTGGCTCAATTGCCTGAGGACCGGGCTGAGTTGCCGGTGCGTACTCATCCACGTCAGGTCAGAAGCCGGTTTCCATCGATCCTGCCGGCGCTGTATGAAGTCCCCTCGCCGGACCGAGATCGCTTCATCAACCTGAAGGACCACAATCTCTGGCTGCGCAGCGCAGCGGATGACCAACTGCGCCAACTGACTGGTGACGGTGTCGAAGGATTTGCCTGGGACACCAATGCGTGGATTGGTCGGCCATGGAGCCACTGGTCACCGGACGGGACACTCATTGCAGCCACCAAGTACGATCTTAGCGGCGTCCATATGGTGCCGGTAGTGGACTGGCTGCAACGCGAGGAAGTCGTCAGTTACTATCCTTACCCGCTCGTCGGTGACGTCATGCCCCGGGCCGAAATTCAATTGGTCAACGCGACCACCGGCAAAACCGTGCAGGTGCATTCCGGACAGGGCGATTACTACCTCGATATCGTCGGATTCAGACAAGATGGCTCCGAACTTCTGTTCACACGCCTGAGCCGTGATTCCAAAAAGCTCGACTTCATGGCCGCCGATATCGCATCCGGAGAAACCAGGACCATCATGTCGGAATCGGCCGGCACGTTTCTGAACTGGACGCCGTATTACATGGTGGCCGGCGCGCCAATCATCCTGCTGGATGACGGCAAGCGCTTCATTTTCAAATCTCAAAGCAGCGGCTGGAACAATTTCTATCTGTATGATCTCGACCATGGTCTGCTCCACGCTCTGACCTCTGGCCAGAGCGTGGTTGGAAATGTGATGCGGGTTGACCTGGCCAGAGATACTGTGTTCTACACAGCCCAGAGCGACCCCAAACGCGTCTATGACGTGCACCTCAACAGGGTCAGCCTGCAAGGGGGTCGCTCACAGCAGTTAACCGCAGCCCCGGGCCAGCACCGAATCTCTTTCTCTCCATCGGGAAAATTCTTTCTGGACACCCACTCAAGTCTGGATCGTCCACCCACCGTGGAGTTGAGAGATGCCGATGGCAAGCTGCTGAAAATACTGGCTGAAGCCAATATCGATGCACTGTTGGAACTGGGCTGGATTGCGCCTGAGCCGTTTGTCACGCTGGCCGCTGACGACAAAACGGAACTCCATGGTGTGCTGTACAAGCCCCATGACTTTGATCCAGGGCGCCGCTACCCGGTCGTTGAATACATTTATGCCGGCGGGCAATTGTCTGTCGTACAACGATCTTTCAATGGCCAGGGATGGGGCCATTTGCTCCACATAGGGTTTCCCCGCGCACTCGCCCAACTTGGATTCATTGTGTTGGTGGTGGATGGCCGCGGTACACCCGGGCGGGGCAAAGCATTCCAGGATATCGTTTATCGCAGTATCGGGCGTAACGAGATCAGCGATCACGCCACGGCGCTGCAACAGGTCGCTGCCAGCCGCCCCTACATGGACATGGGCCGGGTCGGTATTTTCGGCATTTCGTTCGGCGGTTATTTCACCGTCCGCGCAATGCTGACGGCGCCGGACGTGTACCACGTCGGCGTCGCCTCGGGTATCGCGGAGATCGGGCCGGATATCCGGGCTTCAGGCCTGGAAGCATTCATGGACCTGATCAGCCGAAATCCCCAGGGCTATGAGCAGGCACGAAATGCACCGCTGGCCGGCAGGCTGCAGGGCAAACTGCTGCTGGCGATCGGCACCAGCGACATCAATGCCACCTTCAGCCAGACACTGTGGCTGGCCGATGCATTCGCGCGTGCTGACAAACACATCGACATGGTTATCCTGCCCAATGCCAACCATGCCTTCATGTATCCGGACAGTACGATGCCAAGCCGCTATTGGCTGGATTCGATCCGCAACTACCTGGTGGAGCACCTGCAACCAGAGCCCTGATGAACTTCAGGCAGGAGTACTGGCAATGCCACATTGAGCATTCCTCGAAAAAAAACTTGCCCAAATGCTCAAAAACAATCGCACCCGCCGCGATATGGCAAATTTCAAAGTAATCAGTTAATGAAAGATCATGGAAACCCATATATTCCAGACCATTGCCTAGGTTCAGCGTGCGCGGAATGGTCGATTCATACTTCTTTGGAGTTCGCGAACACATTTTTGATCGAATCGGAACAAGTCCAAATTTCAAATCTTCGGGGTTCATAAACGAGTGATATTTACCTATAACAAGTCATTCAAGTTTGCCCTTTCAGGCGTTCGAGTTCTACCTCGGGTCGACTGTGCGGCGTCAGCCCATATAGCACCACTTGGCCCTATTCACTAAAAGACACTTCTGCTATTTTTAACTTGGAGCAGAGGAGTCTCAATATGAGCGTGTCAAATACCACCAAACGGGTCTAGGAGATCCGCCGTAAAACCCGTCGCAAGTTCTGTTGCAGATTATTCCGCCCAGGAAGTAATTGTGGTGCACGTGCCCGGTAGAACGTTCTAAAATGAGTTCAGAGTTTCATGATGAACATATCCAAAATTCTGATCATCCTGCTTTTGACCGGTCTGGGCGCCAGCAGTTTGTTCGCAGCCGGCAAGCAACAGCCGATGCCGGGTGATTTTGAGAAACCTGCACCCGAATTCGATTTTCGAGTGGAAAAAAGCGTCACTATTCCAATGCGCGACGGCATTGGGCTCTCGACTGATTTGTACTTTCCCCTCAATGGTGAAGCGAAGCGCCCCCTGGTGCTGCTAAGAACCCCGTACAACAAAAACGCGGCCGGCTTTGTTGCTGCTGCGGAGTTTTTCGCCGGGCAGGGGTTCGCGGTCGCCGTCCAGGACTTCCGCGGCAAATTCGAATCCGCAGGGGTTTACCGATTTGACCGGGGCCATCGCCAGGACGGTTACGATACGATGGAGTGGCTGACGCAACAATCGTGGTCCAATGGCAACATAGGCACCTATGGTTGTTCGTACGTGGGTGAGGTCCAGCTATACCAGGCGCCGGCGTTACCGCCGGGCCTGAAAGCCATGGTGCCGCAAGCGGCAGGCACTGCAATCGGTTCCGCCGGTGGCTACTACCAGAATGCGACCGATCTGGGCGGCGGCGCCTGGATGCTGAGCGTGGGGCTGGACTGGTTTCTCTATTATGGCAGCAAAGTCAATTACCACCCTCCGGAAGGTTATTCGAGGGAACAAATGCTGAACTTTTCCAGGTACTTCAACACCGGCCCGCAAGTGCCGCGGATGGACCTGACCGACATCATGTGGAGCCTGCCGGTCATCGACATGATGAAAAAAGCCGCAGGCCCACCGAGTGACTACGAAGAATTTGTCAACCATAGCATGGATCTGACCGACCCCTGGTGGGATCAATTCGATTACATAACCGATGCAGACCGGATTGACGCACCCGCGTTATTCATTGAAAGCTGGAATGACCTCGCCGCCCATGGCGGGCTTTATATGCGTAATCTTTTTGAACAGACCGCCCTGAGCAAGCTGAGCCGCGACAACCAGTACATCATTATTTCTCCAACACCACACTGCCGGTCAGAAGAGGTCACCGCCAACACGATGATTGGCGATCTCGACGCGGGGGATCCCCGTTTTGGCCACTACGACATCTACACCAGGTGGTTCAATCACTGGCTGCGGGGTGAAAAAAATGACATCACCGCGATGCCCAGGGTTCAGTATTACCTGTTGGTTAAAAACGAATGGCGCGCGGCGGACACATGGCCGGTGCCGGGAACACGATTCGAGAAGTTTTACCTCGCTGGCGGTGGCGCCGCCAACAGCCATTTTGGTGACGGCGAGTTGTCCACCGATGCTCCGTTAACGGCGGCGGCAGATGGTTTTATTTATGATCCGGCCAGCCCGGTGATGTCGTCCGGCGTCAATGATTACGTCGGCGGCAAACCCATCGCGGATCAGCGCCCGTCCAGCGCCCGTCATGATGTCCTTGTTTACACCTCCCAACCACTCGAGCAAGGCTTTGAGATGACGGGCGACATCGAGGTCGTTTTGTACGTATCTTCATCGGTGAAGGATACGGATTTTGTGGCCAAACTCGTCGATGTCTATCCTGACGGCACTGCGTTCAATTTGCGCGAAGGCGTCATTAGGGCGCGTTTTCGTAATGGCCGCGGCCGGCCGCCGGTTTTTATGCAGCCCGGTGAAGTCTACGAGGTACGCATCCGGCTTGGCGCTTACAGTAGCTGGTTCGAGGCAGGCCACCGCATCAGGCTGCAGGTGACCAGTTCGAGCTTCCCGCGCTATGACCGCAACCTCAATACCGGCGGCAATAACTTCGATGAAATCGAATGGTTGGTGGCACATAATATAGTGCACCACTCCCCGGACTATCCCTCACACATCATTATCCCCAAGGTAGAATGAACCTGCAGTAGAATGAACATGTTGACTCATAACCACCGCTGGTCCGTTGCTTTAATCGCCGCCCTAATCGCTGCTTGGGCCCTGGGGATTTCAGGGACTTGCGCGGCGTCCCCGACGGCGCGGCCGAATATTGTGATTTTCGTCATTGACGAGCTCAGATACGATGAAATCAGCGCGCTACGCCAAGCCTTCATCCGGGTACCCAACATAGACGCCCTGGCGAAGTCCGGCATGTCCTTAACCCGGTACTATGCGGTCGCGCCGATATGTTCGCCCAACCGCGCCAGCATGCTGACGGGGCAATATCCACCGGTACATGGCATTGTCGATAATACCGACAGAAGCCGGCTGAGCCATCAGTTACAGACGTTTGCGATGGAATTACGCTCAGCAGGTTACGACACCGGCTACATCGGTAAATGGCATATGGGTAACGACCCGACGCCGCGGCCAGGCTTCGATTACTGGGCGGCACTGCCGGGCCAGGGGCGAATCACCGACCCCGAGATCTTCGAAGACGGCAGATTGCACACGGTTCCGGGTTATGTCACAGATATTCTCACTGATCGTGCAGTGGCTTTCCTGCAGCGCCCCAGAGAGGCGCCGTTCATGCTGTACCTTGCGCATAAGGCGATCCATCCCGATGCCCGTCAACTGGCGGACAGCTCGGTCGATCTGGATTTCGGAATCAGGTATGTGCCGGCCCCGCGCCATCAAGGTGTATATGTCGATGAGCCCGTCAGCAAACGCCCCAGCACGTCGAATCTTGAGGAGGATCTCGCTGGCAAGCCCGTCATCCGTCGCGCCTTGCAGCGCAAACGCAGCAAGGAAGTCGTTGATCGCTGGGGTTCAATTCTGGATTCGGATGCAACCGACGAAACCATTCGATTGCGGGCGGAAATGTTGCTGTCCGTGGATGACAGCGTGGGCAGGGTGGTTGATGTGTTGCGCCGCCAGGGCCAACTCGACAATACAATGATTATCTTCACCTCTGACAACGCCGGTTTTGCCGGTGAACACGGCTTGACGATCGAACGAAGACTTCCGTATGAAGAGGTGATCCGGCTGCCGATGATTGTCGCCTACCCGGGTTTTACCCAACCGGGAAGCACCACTGACAGCCTGGTCCTGTCGGTTGATATTGCACCCACGGTGCTTGCCGCCGCCGGCATTGAAGGGTCGTACCCGATGCAGGGGCAATCGTTTATTCCGGTGCTCAAAGGCCAGGCGCCGGCCGACTGGCAAGACTCATTCATCATTGAACACCGGCCCGACGAGCGCCCATTTTCCTGGTTGGCGGATCTGCAGTACGTGGCGGTTCGCCAGCGTGATCTGAAACTGATCCATTGGATCCGGTATCCGCGCGAGAGTGAGCTTTACGACCTTGCCGCCGATCCGTATGAACGCAGGAATGTTTTTTTCGATCCGGCGTATGCGCAACAGGTGCCGGCGCTGCAGGAGGAGCTTCGCAGGCTGTTGCTGGCTGAACGCTGGCTGGCGCCACAATGAGAGTGCATAAACGATGAGCATTGAGAAAGGGTGTCCGGCCCACAGCAGGGTCGCCGGCCGGGGGTGGTAGCTCAGCGTGGCAGCAACCCCGTTTTTCATCCTTGCCATTGCGGCGGGCGCGGTATTCGCGGGCGAGCGGGAAAAGACCGATCTGGCCAAGACGATCGTAGATTATGGTGACCAAATGACGGTGCGGCTGGGGGATACGATAGGTTTCAAAGTCAGCACTTACACCGATGGTCCCTACGCTGCGGAGAGATTTCTGATTTCCGACGGAGACTACCATCGGAGACCAGACTGTATGGCTGGGGGAGAGGGATTACTCTGGGCATCCTGCCCTTCGCCGCTTCGCGGCCGCCTCCCTTCGGTCGACGTTCAAATTGTTCGCCATTTGTTCCCGACAAATTTGTCAAACCCCGTTTCGCTTCGCTCAACAGCGGCTCTTATCGCCACCTCACACAACTAAAATGAAAAACCCACCTTGAGGTGGCTTTTTCATTTTGGCTGGGGGAGAGGGATTCGAACCCCCGCTGGCGGAGTCAGAGTCCGCAGTCCTACCACTAGACGATCCCCCATGAAGGGTGGTTTCTTCGTAAGACGCTCCATATTGGTATTTCGCTTGCCTTCTTGCACCTTTGGTGCAAACCGGCGGCTCCAAATACCAACGATTCTCCTTGCTTTTCTTCTTGTATCCGGGTGCTTCGTAAGACGCGCCAGGTTGGTTTTTGGCTTGCCTTCTTGCACCTTTGGTGCAAACCGGCGGCTCCAAAATCCAACGATTCTCCCTGCCTTGCTTCTTGCACAGGGTACCCAACGATTCTCCCTGCTGTTCCTTTTTGGTGGAACGGATTATCGCTTGCTGTATTGCGTGCCTTTGCGGGCTTTGTGGAGGCCGACTTTTTTGCGTTCTACTTCGCGCGCGTCGCGGGTCACGTAGCCAGCTTTGCGTAGCGGGCGTCGTAGTTCTTCGTCGTATACCATCAGGGCGCGGGTAACGCCGAGTCGGATAGCGCCGGCCTGCCCCGAGATGCCGCCACCTTTGACGGTTACCTTGATGTCGAATTTGTCAGTCATTTCCACTTTTTCAAGCGGCTGACGCACGATCATGCAAGCGGTCTCACGGCCGAAGAATTCGTCAATCGGTCGCTCGTTGATAACGATCTTGCCGCTACCCTTGGTGACGTAGACCCGGGCAGTCGAAGACTTCCGCCGGCCTGTTCCATAATATTGTTCAGTTGCCATTATGATTTTGCCTTAATGCGTATTCGGTATTAACGGTGTCTGTTGCTCAGACTTCCAGCGCTTTGGGTTGCTGTGCCGCGTGGGGGTGATTGGGGCCGGCATAGACATGCAGTTTCCGGTACATTGCACGCCCCAAGGGGTTCCTTGGCAACATGCCCTTGACGGCGTTTTCGATCGCGCGTTCGGGATAGGTTTCCAGGAGTTTACCCAGGGTTGTAGTTTTCAGATTGCCAATATAGCCGATGTGGCGGTGATATTTCTTATCCGCCAGCTTGTTGCCGGTGACCTTTATCTTCTCGGCATTGATGACCACAATATAGTCGCCCATGTCCACATTCGGGGTGAATTCCGGCTTGTGCTTGCCACGCAGGCGGTGGGCCAACTGGCTCGCCAGTCTTCCCAGTGTTTTATCGGTCGCATCGACCAGGCACCATTCGCGCTCTACGGTCTGCGCCGTTGCAGTAAACGTCTTCATTTCGGTTCTCTCGACGGTATTATTCTGGCGACAACAAATGTCGCGGGTGAAGGGCGGGAATTCTACTGGCTTAAGCGTCTGGAATCAACATATTGAGTTAGATTTTCAGGCGTTTCACCTCGGTTCCGTTCTTAATATGCATATCGATGATCTCGTCTACGTCATCTTCGTCCACATAGGTGTACCAGACACCCTCCGGATAAACCACGCAAACCGGCCCTTCCTCGCATCGATCGAGGCAGCCCGACTGGTTGACGCGTACCTTGCCCTCTCCTGCAAGGCCCATGGACTTGATGCGTGCCTTGGCGTAATCGCGCATTTCCTGTGACCCGCAGCGATTGCACGATGGACGATCAGCGTCCGCGCCCCGGTCATTGACACAAAAGAACAGGTGGCGCTGGTAATAACTCATGCTGATTGCTCCATTGGAATGGGCTGCGCGCCCGGCAAAATTCGCGGCATTATAGTGCTTTCGGCAGCGATTTTCCGCCCAAAAGGAGTAAAATCACCCAATGGAAAGAGCAAAATCTTCTGAGCTGCGTCACTTCAGTGCCCTGGACCAGTTCATCATAGCTGTGGACCGCGCACTGAAGCTGTCATCCGGGGATGCGCCCCAGCCAGCGCGTCCCAGCCCGGCGGCGGAGCTATTATCGCGCGAGTTGGGGCAAGATGAGAAGCAACATGTCGCCGGGCTGATGCGCATCAACCACAGCGGAGAGATATGCGCCCAGGCACTGTATGCAGGTCAGGCCGCCACCGCACGTAACCCAAACGTACGTCAAAAAATGGAGCAGGCAGCCGCTGAAGAGATTGACCATCTGTCCTGGTGCGGTGATCGCCTCAAAGAACTCGGCGCTCGCCCCAGCGTGCTAAATCCGTTGTGGTACGCAGGGTCATTTGCCCTGGGCGCCATTGCCGGCCTGGCAGGCGACGAATGGAGTCTGGGATTTCTGAAAGAGACCGAAAACCAGGTGGAGTCCCATCTCGAGGATCATCTGGGCAAGCTTCCCGAGGGCGACGAACGCAGCCATGCCATTCTCGAACAAATGAAAACCGACGAGGCGCGTCACGCCGAAATGGCGGAGCAGGCCGGCGCCAGAGCGCTGCCAGAACCAATGCGTGAGGCGATGGCCTTTACGGCCGGGATCATGAAGAGCCTGGCCTATCGTCTCTGATTGGAGGCTACCAGGGGCTGGCCTTGATATGGCTGCGCAATTCACCCAGCGTGGCGATGTCTTCAGAACCGTAGATGGCCGGATCATTTCGATCGCGCCATACCAGCCTCAGGTCATCCAGTGTGCGGTCGTCGCTGATGGGAAATTCCTGCGGCAGGTAATCAACCGACCCGGACAGGTCTATGCTGGCAATCTGTTCCGGTCCAGTGCCCGGAGGCGAGGCATTGAAAGTGAAGTGAAGCTCGAATTGCACTGCGTCGTCTCGGCTCGGGGTCAGCCGTCCCTTGACCGACCAGGGGGGGAAAAAACTACCCACCGCCTGGCCACTGTCCAGAGTGACGGGCGCGTCAGAATTTTCTATCTCGATATACGCCCTTGACGACACCGAAGAAGGGCCACCAGGGCGGGCGCGTTCAAGCAACTGGAACACCAGTTTGAGCATCAGCGATGGCGCATCGATCGACATCACTTCTTCGGGTCGCTCTGAACCAAATCCACGGTAGATGACCGCCCGATTCTCGACCAGCAACATATCACCCTGGTGGCTCTCTCCAGGCAGGTTGGAGTCTGAATTGACCAGAATATCACCGCAGCGACAGCGCCAGAAATTCCAACTCGCGTTGTAGGCGTCACCCGGAAACACCACCTGAAGTCGGACTGCAGAAACCTCATTCCAAAACGTGCCCGGGGGAATTTCGGCATGTGCCGAAGCGAAGACAATCATGCCCATGGCACAGGCGGCCAGCCGGGCTGCTGTTTGCCCTGGCGTTTTTTGCGCGTCAATCCTCATGTCAGGCACCCGTCCTTTGACCCCTGTGCCCCAAAACGGGCCGTCCCAAACAGGCTGCGCAGGGCAGCACCGGGGTCATCCTGCCGCATAAAAGCCTCGCCAACAAGAAAACCATCAACGCCAGCATCGAGCATGCGTTGAACGTCGGCGGGACTGCCAATGCCACTTTCCGTAATCATCAGCCGCTCCGGTGGTATTTGTGGGCGCAACCGCTCACTTTGACCCAGATCGGTGGTAAAGGTGCGCAAGTCGCGATTATTCACGCCCACAAGTCGCGTTCCCGTCTCCAACGCCGGCGCCAACTCGCTTTCGTTGTGGACTTCGACAAGCACATCCATGCCGAGCTCGGTCGCCAGCGCTTCGAGTTCAATAAGTCGGTCTTGCTCCAATGCCGCCACGATCAGTAGAACGCAGTCGGCTCCAAGCACTCGTGATTCGTAAATCTGCCAGGGATCGAGGAGGAACTCCTTACGCAACACGGGAACTGCGCAGGCATTCCTTGCTTCACTCAAATGCGCATTGTCGCCTTGAAAATACACCTGATCCGTCAGCACAGACAAGCAGCTTGCGCCGCCAACCTGATAGCTGGCGGCAAGTTCTGCGGGCCTGAAATCCGCCCTGATGACACCAGCGCTTGGGGAGGCCCTTTTGACTTCTGCGATGACCGCGGGCACCTGGTTAGCGGAATTTTCTATGGCCGTGGCGAATCCCCGGCACGGCGTCATTTCGCGTATCCGAGCCTGCAGCTCACGCAACGGTGCAGACCTTTTCCCCTCAGCAATTTCTTCTGCTTTGGTTTCGAGAATTCTGCGCAGGATCGAGGGTAAAGCGGTCATTGGAATGCAGAGGAAACTTCGACCAGTTCGGAAAGTTTGTTCCAGGCGGCACCGCTGCCGATTAATTCAACCGCGATCTCTACACCGGCCTTGATCGTGTCCTCTATGCCTGCGACATACAGCCCAGCGCCAGCATTGAGCGCGATCATGGTCCTGGCGCTGTCCGCCCTCTCACCTGGCGAACCGGTCAGGGCAGCTCGAATCAGCGCCAGGGACGCGGCAGCAGAATCCACCACGAGGGGCTGAAGGCTGCACCGTTCCAGGCCCAGGTCTTCCGGCGTTATGGTGTACTCGACGAACTCCCCGTCGCGGCTTTCCGCAACAAAGGTCGTGCTGGCGCAACTAATTTCGTCCAGGCCGTCTTTTGCATGCACGATCATCGCGTGCTCGGCGCCCAGCCGATTGAGCACCTGCGCCAACAGTCGGCACAAGCCTTCGTCATACACGCCGATCAGTATTCTACGCACCGCAGCCGGGTTGGTCATAGGCCCGAGAATGTTGAATATCGTCCGTACGCCCAGCTCTCGCCTCGGTCCGATGGCATGACGCATGGCACTGTGGTGGGCTGGTGCGAACATAAATCCGACACCTGCTACATTGACGCAATGAACAATCTGCGTCGGACTCAGGTCCAGGCGAATGCCCGCGGCCTCAAGTAAGTCGGCACTCCCTGAACTCGAAGATACCGAGCGGTTACCGTGCTTGGCAACCTGGCCTCCGCCAGCAGCAACCACAAAACTAGCCGCCGTGGACACATTAAAGAGGTTCGCCGCGTCTCCGCCGGTGCCGACAATGTCAACCAGGTGATCGCCACTGATCGGAACCACGGTGACAAGCTCGCGCATCACCATGGCCGCGGCGGTAATTTCATCCAGGCTTTCGCCTTTGAGCCGCATGCCCATCAGGAATGCACCGATCTGGGCATCGCTGGCTTCGCCGCCCATGATTTGCTGCATCACGGCCCGCATCTGCTCCAGCTTCAGGTCTTTTCTATCGGCAATCAGGGCCAGCGCAGTCTTGATGTCCATCGGTACTCCCGGGATGGCTATCAGGCGGTTTCGTGGAATGCCTGAAGCAATTCTGCCTGCTCCGCTCTCACTGCTTCGAGATTCTTCGCCTTGACGCTCCCGAAGCCGCGAATTTTTTGTGGCAATCGCGCCAGCATAACCGCCTGCTGATGATTTCCTGGCTGCAGGGATTCAAGCAGTTCCGAGACCAAAGCCTCGAACTCTTTGATCAACTTGCGCTCGGTTCGGCGCTCCTGGCTGTAGCCGAAAGGATCGAGAACGCTGCCGCGCAAAAACCTGAGGCGCCGCAGCAGCCCAAACAGCGGCATGAGCCAGGCCCCGAATTCAATCTTATTGGTCCGCCCACTGACCGGATCGGGCCGGGTCAGGAGCGGTGGCGCCAGGTGAAATCTCAGTTTGAAGTCGCCGCTGAATTGCGCATTGAGTTTGCGCCGGAATTCACCGTCGCTGTACAGCCGCGCAACTTCGTATTCGTCTTTGTAGGCCAGCAGCTTGAAGTAACTCTCGGCCACTGCCGAGGTCAGTTCCTCTTTGCCCGCGTCACACGACGCTTCATATTGGCGCACCGTTTTCAGCAGCCTTCTGAATTTCTTCGCCAGCATCCTGCCTTGATAGGCCCGCAACTGGTCCGCCAGGTAATCTTCCCTGCTTGCCGCGGTGACCTCGGCAGCTTCGCTGGGGGTGTCTTGTGGCCTTACAACACTACCCGGCAGGTGCGCTTCACGCCTGCCCAGGGTCAGGGCGGACTTGTTGAATTCCACTGCCACTGCATTGAGCTCGATGGCTTTCTCTACGGCCGCCAGGCTGACCGGAAGCAGTCCTTTTTGCAGGGCATAGCCCACCAGGAACATGTTGGCGCCAATGCTATTGCCCAGCAGGCGACTGGCCGTTGCGGTTGCATTGACGCTGGTCAGCTGCCCATCGCCGAGGGACGCAAGCAGGCCCGCCATCACGGCGTCACCGTCAAACGGCATATCAGGATTAAGCTGAAATCTCGCCGTTGGCGTCAGATGACTGTTGACCACTGCCCGGGTGCGGCCGCGGCTGATCGTGCGCAATACCGGTTGACTGCCCGCGACCACTACATCGCAACCGACGATTAAATCGCAGGCGGCGATGCCCACCATTGCGGCATTGAGCCGGTCGGGCGACGAGGCAAACCGCAGGTGACTCAGCACCGCGCCACCTTTCTGCGCCAGGCCCGTCATGTCAAAACTGGAACAGGCCTTGTTTTCCAGGTGCGCTGCCATCGCCAGTACCGCCCCCACCGTGATCACGCCGGTGCCACCGATGCCGGTCACCATGATGGAATAGTCGCCATCCAGAGACACCATGGCCGGCTCAGGTATGTCCGCTGCGGAGATGTCGGTCGCGACCGGTCCTTCGGCCACGCGCAACTCGCCCCCGACAACACTGACGAACGAAGGACAAAATCCCCGCACGCAGCTGAAGTCCTTGTTGCAGGTAGACTGGTCAATCTGCCGCTTGCGTCCCAGTGGGGTTTCAAGTGGCTGAATGGACACACAGTTCGCTTCCGAAGAGCAGTCCCCGCAACCTTCACACACCCGCTCATTGATGATCACCCGCCGGTCGGGCTCGGGCGCTGTTTTGCGCTTTCTGCGGCGACGTAGTTCGGCCGCGCATGTCTGCTCGTATATCAGCGCGGTCACACCCTCCACCTCGCGCAAATCGCGTTGCACCCTGTCCAGCTTGTCGCGGTGCCACACCTTGATGCCGGGCGGCAGATCTTTCACATCATCGTAGTGTTCAGGGTTGCTGCTGACGATGTCGATTTTGGCCACGCCCTCGGCCGCAATCTGCCTGCAAATATCCGCCACACTCGGCGAGCCTTCGACCGGCTGTCCGCCCGTCATGGCCACCGCGTCGTTGTAGAGTATTTTGTAGGTGATATTGACCCCGGCATTGATCGCGGCTCGGATGGCCATCAAGCCGGAGTGGAAATAAGTGCCGTCACCGAGGTTCTGAAAAACGTGCGGAATGTCGGAAAACGGCGAAATGCCGGTCCAGTTCAGCCCCTCACCGCCCATGTGCGTTGGCGGCAATGTATTGCGGTCCATCGCAATCACCATGGTGTGGCAGCCAATGCCAGACATTGCCAGGCTCTCGTCGGGCACCTTGGTGGAGTTGTTGTGTGGACAACCCGAGCAAAAATAGGGTGTGCGGACCAGTTCGGCCACGGGCTGACCGGCGGCAGCATCCGCCTGTTGTTGCAACTTCCGGCCGGTGGCAATGAGACGCTTGTCGGCCGCGTCCAGCTTGATCAGGCGATCCCGAATCAACAGCGCGATGTCGATCGAATCCAGCGCCACATCCGAATGTTGCAGCACTTTGCCCCGCTCATCCGTTTTGCCAACCAGGCGCGGGCGTTTTGCCTCGGGCAGGTTGTACAGAATTGCTGCGATCTGGGGCTCGAGAAAAGACTTTTTCTCTTCGATCACGAGCAATTCATCAAATTCCCGAGCAAACGCGCGCAGTCGGTCGGGTTCAAGCGGCCAAATCATCCCCACTTTGTAAACGCTGATACCCAGTGCGCGACTGCGGGCCTGATCGATACCCAGGCGCGACAGGGCGTCGTTGACATCCGAGAAGGTCTTGCCCGCCGTGACAATGCCCAGGCGGCCTTTTGTCGCACCCAGGGTAATGCCATCGAGTTTGTTGGCCCAGGCATACGCCCGGGCTGCCGGTAGCTTGAAGCGGTTCATGCGAATATCATCGGCATTGGAATCGAAGGCAATGCGCGCGTTCAGTCCGCCCTCGGGCATTTCGAAATCCGCCGGGCGCACGATGCTGATCCGATCCGGTGCAACATCAACAGAAGCTGTGCTTTCAACGGTTTCGTTGACGCACTTGAACCCGATCCAACAGCCCGAGAATCGCGACAGCGCGAAGCCGTGAGCACCGAGGTCCAGGTATTCCTGAAGATTGGCTGGATACAGCACCGGGATACTGTTGGCCGCCAATGCCTGTTCGCTCTGAAATGCCAGAGTAGATGATTTGCCCTGGTGGTCATCTCCAGCGCACAGCAGCACGCCGCCGTGGGTCGAGGCCCCCATCAGATTGCCGTGTTTAAAGGGATCGCCCGAACGATCTACCCCTGGACCCTTGCCATACCACATCGAAAATACACCGTCATATCGAGACCCCGGCAGCAAAGGCGCCTGCTGGGTCCCCCAGATCGCGGTGGCTGCCAGATCTTCGTTCACACCCGGTTGAAACCGCACATGCGCCCGGTCCAAAAATTTCTGGGTCCGCCACAGCTGTTGATCCAGCCCACCCAGCGGCGAGCCCCGGTATCCTGAAACGTATCCGGCGGTGTTCAACCCGGCCGTCTTATCCCGGCTGCGCTGGTCCAGCATGACCCGCACCAACGCCTGGGGGCCCGACAGCAATACACGTCCAGTCTCAAGTTCATACCTGTCATCCAAGGCCACGCTCAACAGCGACATAATTTTTCCACCCATTCAACCTGGGAAGGCGCGGCTACACACCGCAATAAAGGAAGATGCATTTTACCCCCGTTGCCTCCTCTCGACCATTGACTTTCCAATGACCTTTGCTAAGACGTGCTGGCGCGCCGGACTGGAGCTGGCTTGGGGGCTATGGCGCGGGCACCGCGGAGCCGCAGGCGGCTTGGTGCCGGCCAACTCGATAAAGTGCTTAAGAGCCTTTGCCTGGATTCTTGGCTTTGGATTCTTTGGCTTTTTGTACGTACTTGGACATGACTGCCGAAATGCCTTTCTTGGAATAGGCCTTACAGGCTTGATCTTTGAATTTGATGGCCGCTTCAAACTCATCCAGAGGATACTTGTCTCGCTCCGCCACGACGCGAATCTCTCTGACCACCTGCTCCTCGATGCCCAACTCCTCGGCAATTTGGCCATCGGACAGAGCCGGGGTGCGCTTTTCGGGTGGCAGATGCTCCTGGAAATTGATCTGTACCGCGTGCGACATCTCGAGCACGCGATCCTTGTATTTGTTGTAGGTATCGGGATCTACGAAATAAAAACCCATGTCATGCTCCTGGTCGCCCGCTGTTGGGGTTCACTGCTTTGTCCTGTTCTCAAGGCCCACGGGACAAACGCGCATACATTCTGCACACTGGCCCTGGCTGACGCTGGCATACGTCATTGACCACAAGGTGCGGCTGAACATACTGGAATAGAGCATCATCTTCTGCTTTTCCTTGTCCTTTTCCTGCAGCGTCTCTTTCAGCACCTTCTGAAAACCCGGCACCCAGTAATTTTGCACCCGCGTGGTGCAGCGGGCCTTGTCATACTCTCGCTCGGTAATGCGGCCATTTCTCAATTTTCCCGCCCAGGCATCCACCTGACCGGATTGGGCACACGCGGGTACAGGGCGTCACGCCCTCGGCCTCATACATCGTGACACATTCAGGGGCCGGACAGACGGGGTTTTCCAGCGGCCCATCGGCGGGCAGAGGCAGGGTCGTAATCACCGCCCCAAAGTACATAAACCCCAGGGTGGAGTGCAATACCGGCCCGGCGAGGCTCTTCGACCCGCAACCGGCCAATTCTGCGGCCATCGCTATGCTCATGAACGCCTGTTGTCCCAGGTCGACTCCGGCCGGTACACACACGGCATAGTAGCCATACTTTTCCTCAATGGTCTTGGCCATCTTCAACGCCAGCGATTGAATTCGATCACTGGTGGTGGTCACTTCCATGTGCTGATAATTGGGGCTTTGCCAATCGCCTGCCCGGGGTTGCGCGCCACCGATGACAAATACACTCTGCGCCCTGGGCAGCAGGTCCGCGGGGCGGCGACCTTCTGGCGCCGCACCAAAGGCCGCGGCTGCGGCAACGCCGCAAACGGCGGCGCCGCTTCTGGTGGCGATTGCTTCGAGTTGTGTTTTTGCGTCACTGAAATTAATCTTAGGGTCAGTTTTCGCCCTCGATTTCGTCCGGGCTTTCATTTCAACTTCCTCTCCGCGCGCCCGATGGGACAGACCCGCATGCATTCAAAACACTGGGCCACGCTCTCCTTGTAGTGCGTGATGGCTGAACAGGACCTGGTGAAGAAATCCGAATCAATCATTTTTTCCTGTTTTTCTTCGTTCTCTTCGGTGACGATTTGCACCATCGCTTTCTGAAAACTGTTGATGCCGAAATTCATCGCCCGCGAAACACAGCGTTCCCGGTCGAAGTATGAATACTCGATGCGGCCCTCCTCGGATATGGAGCCGTCGAGGCAGCCACCATCGTCGGATGGGCAGGCTGCCAGGCAGGGCGTTTTGCCAAATCGCTCGAATGATTTCACGCACATCGGATGCGGGCACACGTCCTGCTCCAGCAGGGGGTCGAAATCCATTTCCAGGGTGCTCAGTGTGGCCGAGTAATAGAGCAGACCGTATTTTGGATTGAGAATGATGTTGGCGGCCAGCGAACGGGTGCCCAGCCCCGCCAGCACCGCGGCCAGCATCATGCTCAAGGGCGGTTCGTGACCGGACGTCGGTAGCGATGGAGACTGCATTGCCTGGTGGTCAAAATCGCGCTCGATCATGTCCGCGACCAGATGGCTGGATACATCGTTACGAAAATCGTAACCGTTGATTTCCATCAGACGATGGTTTGCACTGCGCCAGGCGCCCGCAGTCGGGCCCCGTGCGCCGACAACCACGACGCTGCGCGTGCCGGGAAGAATCGCTTCGGGCCGGTGACTCTCGGGCGCAAATTCGTCCCAACGGGCAGGATCGGCGATGCCGACGACGTCTGCGCCGGTCTTCAAGGCATATTCCTTGACCTTGCGGGTGCGCGAAGCCACGACCGATTCGATCGTCAGAGTCTGCACCTCGGGTGCGTGTTCGAGCGGCTGTGAAAATTTGTGGCTCATGTCATGACACCTTACGCTGGTGGCCCTGCCAGTAAGGCTCGCGCAAGACCCGCTTGAGAATCTTACCCGAAACATTGCGCGGAATCGAATCGACGAACTCGACTGATTTGGGACATTTGTATGCCGCAATGTGTGCACGGGCATGTCCAATGACATCCTGTTCGCTGACAGTGGCGTCCTGGCGGCGCACCACCAGCGCTTTTACGGCCTCGCCCCAGCGCTCATCCGGCACGCCGATGACGGCGGCATCCAGAATCCCTTGCAGTCCGGCCAGCGCGGATTCAACCTCGGCAGGATAAACATTTTCACCGCCGGAAATAATCATGTCCTTGAGCCTGTCGTGGATGTACAAGTAGCCTTCGTCATCAAAGTAGCCCGCATCACCGGTGTGCAGCCAGCCATCACGGATGGCCTCACGGGTCGCATCCGGACGCTGCCAATAGCCTTTCATGACCTGTGCGCCGGCCACCACGATTTCACCGACTTCGCCATTTCGACAACTGACCCCGGCCGAGTCCACCACCCTGATTTCGACCCCGGCCACCGCCTTGCCGCAAGACTTCAATATCGGCCCGCCGACGAGATGATCAGCGGGGCGCAACATCGCCACCGGGCCGACGGTTTCGGTCAGGCCATAGCCCTGTTCGAACTCACAGCAAAAGACCTCGATGGCACGCTCCAGCACAGCGACGGAAATGGGTGAGGCGCCGTACAGGATGCGTTTGAGTCTGGAGAAATCGGCCTGCTGGCAGTGCGGTGATTCCTGCACCATGCGGATCAGGGTCGGCACCAGCAGCGCCTGGCTTACAGCGTGATCTTCAAGCGCCCACAGCACGGTGTCCGGCGAAAGTTCCTCCAACAACACCACCGTACCTCCGCTTTGCAGGGCGCAATGCGCCCAGGCGCTGCCTGCTGTATGAAACAACGGCGCGGTGACCAGGGCGACCTCAGCGTCACCCCAACGATTCAGTCCCATCATGGAACGCACGCACGCCAGGACGCTGCCATGGTCCAGTTCGACACCCTTGGGAAAACCTGTCGTGCCACTGGTATACATCTGCACGACGGTATCGTCCGGCTTGCCAGGTTGCGGGTCTGCCGCCGTGTAGGCATCGCGCCAGTCGGGATAGTGGGGCCACTGAGAACTGCCGGCCAACGATATGACCTGACGTACGCCGTTGAGGCTGTTGCCGATCTCCCCAACGAGAGCATGATAGGGCTGGTCGACGAATATCGCACCGGCCCCGCTGTCTTTGACGATGAATGCGACTTCCCCCGGCGCCAGCCGGGCATTGATTGGCGTGAGTACGTGGCCGGCCATGGCGGCACCGCACCAGATTTCAAAGAACTCGGGAATATTACGCGACAGGATGGCGATTCGGCAGTGGGCCGGCAAATCCAGACTCGCCAATCCGGATGCGACCCGCTGTGCGCGCTGTTGCAGTTGAAGATAGCTGACCCGCCTGCCACCCCCGATCAGCGCCTGGCGCTCAGGGCGGTGCTGCGCAAAGTGTTGTAGCTGATCAAACAGACAACGGCCATCCGACATGTCAGACCTGTTCTCGGCGGGGCGGCCTCATAACTCACACCCGCCCCAGTAGCAAGACAAACCTTCTGCAGCCGATGGCTGATTGCTAGGGTGTCTGTCTTCGCTCCCTGAAGGGCAGGTAACGCCCGTGTGTTTCACCGGTCATCGCTTCGTCTTTCAACGCAAATTCGCCATTAACCAGAACGTGAACCACGCCCTCGGAAAACTGGTCCGGGGTTTCCCAGGTGGAGCGGTCAATGATCCGGTCCGGATCAAATACCACCAGATCTGCCCAGTAACCTTCACGCACCAGACCCCGATCACGCAATTGCAGGTAGGAAGCCGGTAGCGAGGTGACCTTGTAGACCGCTTCTTCCAGGGTGACCACACCCCACTCACGAACATAACGGCCCATCAGCCGGGGAAAAGAACCGCGATGGCGCGGGTGCCCGCCGCCGTTTTCGAATCCCGTGATGGCACCATCGGAAGACACCATGGCCCAGGGTTGCTTCATCAACGCCTGCACATCCGGTTCCTGAATTGCACCCAGGGTGATCTTGGGCCGCAGGCCTTCAGTCAAAATGAGGTCAGCGATAAAGTCAAAAGGGCTCTGCTCGCGTTCCGAAGCGATATCAGTCAGCATGCGCCCTTCATATTCTGGTGTGTCTGAGACCACGATGCGATACGAAGAATAGCCTACAGCGATCACCCAGCTGAACACACCGTCGGGCGGGTTTTCTGTCGCTTGCCGGATGGACTCCCGGGTCTCAGGGTCCTGCAATGCCTGCTGCAGATAGGCCAGGGCATCCTCAACCACGGCAGCCACCTCTTCGCTGCTTTTAGCCTCCATAAAACGGCCATAGATTTCTTCCAGCGGTGAGCCCTTCGGCGGAACAAGAATTTCCACCAGCTTTGCGGTCGCGGCGCCGTCGTAGGGGTACAGATCGGCGGTCACGCCCAAACCGCGGGCCTGCCAGCCCTCGATGAGGCTGATGATCTCCTGCGATGTTCCGAAATTCTTTGCCCCCACTGCCTTGATGTGTCCGGGGTGAGCCGACAAGCCCGAATGCCAGGCTATGGTCAAACATTCATTGATGGACTCGAGCAAATTGTGGGCCGGATCACGAACATGCGAATCGTACAAACCGCCATAGCGACCGGCCACCCGACCCAATGCAATCAATTCGTCCGTCTTGCCGAAGTTACCGGGCAGATACATCAGCCCGCTGGACAGACCAATAGCGCCCTCGTCCATTGCGGTTTCCACCATCGATTTCATCGCCGTCAGTTCATCACCCGTGGGGGCACGCTTATCCATGCCCATTACCGCCAGGCGCACACCATTGTGACCCACGTAAAACATGTGGTTTGTGCCTATGCCCTGGCTGTCGAATACTGCCCGCAGCTCATGAATATCGTCCAGGCTGTAGGCGCCATCCACACCGAATATGGTGGTCGTAACGCCTTGGGTAACAAAGCCCCTGTTGGTCTTAAGGGCGGGGTCAGTCAGCCCCCGGTCGGCGTGGTTGTGCATGTCGATAAAACCCGGCGCCAGCACCAAGCCGCCGAGATCGACGGTTTCATCGGCGTCGGCGCCAGTTAGACCGCCGATGGTTGCGATGTGACTATCGCGGATACCCACGTCCGCCATGTAGGGCGCATCGCCGGAACCGTCAACGATGCGGGCATTGAGCAAAAGCAGATCGTAATCGTCCCCGAAAACAAATCCTGGCAGGCTTATGCCTGCCAGGATCAATGCGCTAACCGCAGATCTCAACATGTCGTCACCTCAGAACTTCAACCGCACGCCGGCATAGAACTGGCGCCCGATCACATCGTACAGGGACGGGTTGGTCCCCAGCGCGGAGATGAAATTGATCGGTGCAATGGGCGGATCCTTGTCAAACACGTTGCTGATGCCGCCAAAGAGTTGCAGATATTCCATGCTGCCTACGCTGAAATTGTAGTAAGCCGAAAGATCAAAGTAGTAGTACGCCTTGATGTTGTTGAACTCAGGCGCCAAATCCTCGGGGCCCCAGGTGATGTCGTATTTACCGGAGGAGATTTACCGCAGCTGCCCATATAATCCCCAGTTTTCCAGATCGTAAGTGGCTCTCAGATTGGCCCGCCAATCCGGCGCTCCAACGGTGTTGACACCGCCTACCTCGCCGACGACGTCAATGGGCGTGCCACCCGACGGCGCGATTTTCTGCTTGATCCGGTGGTTGGCCGCCAGATTCAAACCAAATGTGCCCGGACCCGCCTCCACACTATAATTGGCGTTGATATCAATTCCTTCGAATTCGAAGGTGCCGAGATTCAACAGCTTATTGGTGATTCGGGTGATGTTTCCGGTCGCATTGAACTCAATCAGATCGCAGAAAACCGCCAGCCCCGCGTCGAAGCAGTTATCGACGATTTGTTGATTCGTGATCTGGCCGATGGCGTCTTCAACGTCGATGTTGTACCAGTCGATCGAAAACTGGAAATTGATGTTTTCGGGCGACCAGACAAAGCCAAGGGTCTGGGTAATTGAGGTTTCTTCGCTCAGATTCTCGTTACCGGTATTGATGACTTCATGGAAGTCAGCCGTGCCGGTGGCCGGGTTGTTAACGGTGCCGAACAGCAGCAGCGCCTCGAGGAAGGTCTCGCCAATGCTGGGGGCGCGGATGTCCTGGGAGATGCTGGCGCGGAATCTCAGGGAGTCCGTCGGCTCCC
>CAXXKZ010000002.1:0-107960 GCA_963665545.2 Lysobacterales bacterium
CCGCCAGCGCGCCATCCACTCGGTAACTCCAGGCGTGATAGGGACAGATCATCAATCCCGCCCGGGCGGTACATGGCTGATCGACCAGCCGGGCGCCGCGGTGCCGGCAGAGGTTGTAGAACACCTTCACCCCCAGGTCCTTCTGGCGCACGATCAGCAGACTTAGGCCACACAATTCGACCGGGAACAAGTCATCTGCTGCAGCGACGAGTTGTGCACAGGCCAGGCCAAACCAGCCATCGCGATACAGGGTGGATGCCTCCAGGCGATAAAGTGTTTCATCGGAGTAGGCCGCGCCTGGCAGGGCGCCACCTGACGTGTTGCAATCGCGCAGCGCGTCTACTACCTGCTGAAAACCGGATTCATTCATCAGACAAAAATCAGCTGTCTTCCAGTAATCTTGCCCGCGCAATCGTGACAAACATCCAGCCTCCCACCGCTCCGGCGAGGCCTTGGCAGCAGGAGACCCGTTAAGGTGCGGGCCGTCGCAATCGGCGTCATACCGAGCGCTGCCTCCAGCGCGAGATGCAGTGTGAGCATGCCGACGGCGCCCGCCAGAATGAACAGAGGCTTGCGCCACGGTCTGAGCCAGTGCGTGATGATGGTGGCTACAATAAAGGCCAGCAGAATGGCAAATGCAACCAAGGGGAGAAACATGCTGCCCATGCCGATTAAATCCTGCAATGTGGTGCTGAGCTGCAGGCTCAGCGGCACCTCCACACCCATTTCTCGCAAACTGGCCATGACGGACTGGGTGGCAAAAACGTTGGCGATAATATAGGTCACCACCACGGTCGACAGCCAGGCTCCAAGGCGGATAATCATGTATGCTTTTGCTCCATCAAGGGCGGTTTCAGATTCACGGGTCCAACACGGTAGTTAACACGGGGCCGCCCATCATCAGACAATATCGGAGTGTAAGCAAGTTGTGAAACTGAAATGGGTCGTGCTCGGAGTGCTGCTACTTTCCGCGGTCAGTGCCAGCGCCCAATCCTGGCGAATTGAAGTTGTCGCCGGCGGTTTGGCCAACCCCTGGAGCCTGGCGTTTCTGCCGGATCAATCCATGCTGGTGACCGAGTTGGGTGGTCAATTGCGGCGAATCGACGCGCGCGGCAATGTCGGCGAGCCCATCGCCAACGTGCCGACGGTTTATTTTTCGGGTCAGGGCGGCTTGTTCGATGTGTTGCTGCACCCCCGGTTTGAGCAGAATCAGTTGATTTACCTGTCTTTTGCCGATGGAGGGGAAAAGGACAACGCCACGGCGATCGTCAGGGCGCGCCTGGTCGGTGACCGCCTGGAAAACGCAGAGCAAATTTATCGGGTATCTCCAGGCAAAGATACGGCGGCACATTATGGCGGCCGCATGGTGTTCATGGCTGACGGCACGTTGCTGCTGACCACCGGTGATGGATTCACCTATCGTGAAGCAGCTCAGGATATAGACAGCGGATTGGGCAAAACCATGCGGCTCAATGACGACGGCAGCCCGGCTCGGGGCAACCCGTTTCCGGAATCGCCATATGTCTGGAGCTATGGGCACAGAAGCCCACAGGGTCTGGTGGTTGCTGTCGACGGTACGGTATGGCAGCACGAACATGGTCCGCGGGGTGGCGATGAAGTCAATCGCATCGAGCCCGGTTTGAACTACGGTTGGCCGGCGATTACCTACGGTTTGGATTACAGCGGCGCGACGATTTCGCCTTACAGCGAATGGCCCGGAATGGAGCAGCCGCTGGTCTACTGGGTGCCGTCCATAGCCCCCTCCGGGCTCACCATTTATGAAGGTGAGTTGTTCCCCGAATGGCACGGCGACCTGTTTGTCGGCGCGCTGGCTGGCCAGGAGTTGCGTCGAATCGATATGCAGGAGCAAGAAGTTGTTGGCCAGGAATCTCTGCTTGAGGACCGCGGCGACAGAATCCGTGATGTGCGTACCGGCCCCGATGGTGCGATCTATGTATTGACAGATGGCGATCCCGGCGAATTACTCAGGCTGGTTCCAAACTAGGCCTTAAGCCCAAGGAAAGAGAGCAATGAAACCAACACACATCGTTTCCAAACAGGAATGGCTTGAGGCACGCAAGGAACACCTGCAAAAAGAAAAAGAATTCGACCGATTACGCGATGAACTCAGTGCGCAGCGCCGCAACATGCCCTGGACCGAATTGGGCCAGAATTATCGATTCGAAGGGCCCCAGGGGCAGGAATCAATGGCGGATCTGTTTGCTGGCAACAGGCAGTTGATTGTTTACCATTTCATGTATCACCCGAGTTGGGAAAACGGTGGTTGCCCAAGCTGCTCCTACCTGGCCGACCATTTTGACGGCATGATTCCGCACCTCGACGATCGAGGGGTCAGCTTTGTTGTCATTTCAAAGGCCACGCTACCCCAGATTGAGGCCTACAAACAGCGGCTGGGCTGGAAGTTTAAATGGGTGTCCGCACAAAATGGCAGCTTCAACGAGGACTTCAATGTCTCATTCACGCCCGAGCAAATGGCCGGAGAGGCCACCTACAATTACCAAGATGGCGTGAGTTTCCCAATGGAAGAGGCGCCCGGCGCCAGCGTTTTCGCACTGGGTGACGATGGCACGGTCTATCATACGTACTCAACCTTTGCCCGCGGTCTGGACCGCCTGATCGGCACCTATCATTTCCTCGACATGGTGCCCAGGGGCCGGAACGAGGACAGCCTCGATTGGCCCATGCAATGGGTGAGGCGGCACGACGAATACGAAGAGTAAGTGTGCCAGGCTTTGCCGTACGTGACCCTCGACAGCGCCTGGAACGATTAATTAGGATGGAGTGCAGTTTGGAACGATCACAGCTATTCGGGCAAGGTAGAAAAAGGCGCTAATCTAATGCAGACAATTAAGCTTCCAATACTTTGGGGGATGATTGTCGCCGTGCGGTCAAAGCGCAGGTGAAAGGTGGCTCTGATGTCATCAAGTTTGTTGCGACCGGTGGAGTACTGAGTGACACGGCTACGGGAACAGGACAGCAGTTCACCGATGCTGAAATGGTGGCACTGATAGACACTGCCCATGCCTTGGGAAGGAAGGTCGCGGCCCATGCCCACGGTGTTGATGGCATCAATGCAGCACTACGTGCCGGCGTGGATTCTATAGAACACGGTACCTATCTCAACAAAGATTCTATTCGTCTGTGTCGCAAGACAGGTGCTTACTACGTTCCTACTATCCTGGCTGGGGTTACTATTGCGGAGTGGGCGGAAATAGAGGGATTCCTACCGCCATCGATGCGCGATAAAGCACGACAAGTAGGGCCGCTCATGCAGGGTGCGTTATCTCTGGCTTATTAAGGAGGCGTAAATATTGCCTTTGGTACTGATTCAGGTGTCAGCAAACATGGAGAGAACGCGCGCGAGTTTTTGCTCATGGTAGAGGCGGGTATGCCTGCAGAAGAAGCCATAAAGTCAGCGACCATTAACGCCGCCCAGCTGTTGGGGAAGACGGATCAGCTAGGCACGTTAGAGCCAGGAAAGTCTGCTGACATTGTTGCGACCAGGCAAAGCCCTTTAGAAGATATCTCCCAGTTGCAAAACATCACCTTCGTTATGAAGAGTGGCATTGTGCATAAGGCAGTGGATGAATAAATGCAGATACCGTACTTGAAGCGCGACGAGCTGATGGACGACATCAATTGCACTCCGTTTTTTGGTCAGGAGGAGTTTCGGCAAGACCCCGCTCACACAAGCAGCAGCCGGAGGCGCGGGAGATGAATTTAGAGCACGGTAACGGTCCTGGTTCACCAACCGGAAAACCCGGGCTCATTCGCGGCCTTGGAAGGATTGAGTCCACTTGCGTGGTAGCGGGCGGAATTGTCGGCACGACAATATTTCTGATCCCCAGCGATGTCGCCGGACTGGTGGGCAGCCCATTTCTGGCGATGCTCACCTGGCTGCTTGCCGGGCTTCTGGCAGGCGCTGCAGCGCTGTGCTTTGCCGAACTATCGGCCGCAATGCCGAGCACTGGTGGTACATATGTATTTCTGCGGAAAGCATATGGATCGGACATCGTTCTGTTTGGATTTGCATGGATGATGTGTTTCGCCTACGGCAGCGGAGCCATGGCGATCGTCGCGATTATGGCAGCTCGATACTTCGTGCCGGTTCTGAGCGCATTGGGCTTGCCGGTGGGGGGTATGGAAAAAGTTCTAGGCGTTTCCATGATTGTGGGCCTGGTTGTACTCAACGCCCTCGGCGTTCGCCAAGGCGGGTGGGCTCAGACTCTGATCACTATCGTGAAGCTCAGTTTGCTGATTGCCGTGATCATTGTTCCTTTGGCCATGATTCGTCCACTTGGCAATCCGCTCGCCCAAAGTGGCGGTAGTGTGGCCAACACGTTGACGGGTATGACCGATGCCTTGATCCTGTGCCTGTTCTCCTACAGCGGCGCCTACTTCGTCACCCACGTCGCAGGAGAAGTCAAAGAGCCAACTCGCACCATCCCCAAAGCCATTGTCAACGGCTTCGCGATCGTACTGGGCCTTTACCTGGCTGTGAATCTGGTATTTCTGGCCGCCATACCTTTTGACGAACTGGTGGGTTCGCAAACATTGGCTGCCGATATCGCGCGTAGCGCCCTGGGCATAAAAGGTGGATTGGTTGTATCAGCGGCGATTTCAATTTCCGCAATTGGCATGCTGAACGCTCAGTTGCTGAATTATCCGAGAATTCCATTCGCCCTGTCTCGAGATGGGCTGTTCTTCAATATCTTTGGCCGCATCGATCCTGTGCGAAGGGTGCCGCGTAATGCCATTGTCTTGATGGGGTTATGCGCCTGCGCCTATGTCATGACAGGCAGTTATTCCGAGATACTCGGCTATGTGGCGTTCGTCAGTCATTTCTTCATCAGTCTGGCCGTGCTCAGTACCCTATTGCTGCGCAGGCGAGAGCCTGAAATGGTGCGGCCTTTCAGGGTCTGGGGCTATCCCTGGACCCCCACAGCGTTCTTACTGGTTTCACTGGGATACCTCGGCATTTTGCTGATCGACAAGTTTGAGGCCGTCGCAGTGGGAATAGTTATCGTGCTCAGCGGTGTCCCGTTCTACTTTTACTGGAAGATCAAACGACAAGTGGTGTCACGAACAAAGGATAGGAAGTTCTAATAGTAGAGCAGGCAACTCAGACCGGTTGTCGTTCGCAGGAAACAGGAGTCAATATTTCGATGCCCTTTAAGATTACACGATTGTATACGGGCGATGACGGCGAATCTCATTTTGAGGATGTCGAAATATCTCTCGATGACAATGGCGCGATCGGTATGTTGTCAAACAAATTTCCAGCCGGCAGCATAATTTTTCGCACCACTGGGGAGAACTCGTTGTGGTCAATTCAGCCTTGCTTGACCTGGTGCCCGGCCAGGTTAATACCGTCAATGTCGAATGTGGCGCTGAGCTTGCCACGGTTACGTTCAAGGCTGAGCTAAGAGCAGCGGCTGTAGATATGGATTTGGGCGTGTGTGCCAGCACCAGCCGCTTGCCGCAACCCTCGAAGCAAACAACGTTGCTGGAAATTGTAGCTGGCAGCCTGTCGGATTTTGGTGCCCGTCGCGAGGGAAAGCCTGACAGACTGCAAGGGCGTACACTCTTCAGCACAGGTTTCCGGCACAGGTAGGCCACAGGTGTTTGCAGACCACACCATTATATTTTCATTGTTCCTGATCTTCGCGGGGGCGGCCCTGGTAGCGACGCTGGCGTTGTTCGCCCGCCAAGCCCTGATTATTGGCTATATCGTGGTGGGCGTGGTACTGGGACCGTGGGGGCTCAGCCTGGTTTCCGACACCGAGTTGATTGCCAACATCGCCCAAGTGGGTATTATATTTCTGCTCTTCCTGTTGGGGCTCAATCTGACACCTCAAAAGCTGGTGGCGCTGCTCAGGCAGACCCTGGTGGTGACCTGCTTGACTGCAATCGTACTCGGCGCGGTGGGTTGGCTGATTGCCAAGCTGTTCGGATTTTCAACCCTGGAGAGCGTCCTGGTGGGCGTCGCAGTGATGTTTTCCAGTACCATCATCGGCATCAAGCTACTGCCGACCACTGCGCTGCATCACCGGCATACGGGCGAGGTCATCATCAGTGTGTTGCTGTTGCAGGATCTGATCGCCATCGCGGTGATGCTGGCATTGCAGGGTATTGCCTCAAATGCAGTCGGCGCGATGCAAATCGCCAGCCTGGTTCTCGCATTGCCGTTGTTGATCGCGATCGCGTTTTTCCTGGAACGGTACGTACTGCTGCGGCTGTTCCAGTGGTTTGACCAGGTCGAAGAATATGTTTTCCTGTTGACCCTGGCCTGGTGCCTTGGCATAGCGCAATTGGCGAGTTTCATGGGTTTGTCGCATGAAATTGGCGCCTTTATTGGCGGCATCATCGTTGCGACCAGTCCGATTGCGCTGTTCATCGCAGAGCGCCTCAAACCATTGCGGGACTTTTTTCTCGTATTGTTCTTTTTCGCCTTGGGCGCCAGCCTGAACCTGGAAATCGTCAGCCACGTGGTGCTGCCTGCCACTGTCCTGGCGGTGGTGATGCTGGGGCTGAAGCCACTGGTCTACCGCTACGCACTGGGCAGCGTCTCGGAGTCGCCCCGACTGGCCTGGGAAACCGGCTGGAGACTGGGTCAGATGAGTGAGTTTTCGCTGCTGATCACATTTCTTGCGCTGCGGAGCCTGCCCGTCGGTGAACCGGTGGTCTACATGATTCAGTTTGCCACCATGCTCACTTTTGTTGGCTCGTCTTCGATCGTGGTGCTCAATTTTCCAACGCCAGTCGCCGCCACCGAACGTCTCAGAAGGCATTGACACTCAAGGAACAGTCATGAGACCGATTAGCGAAAATTCTAAGTTATTTATCATTACATTGGTGTTTGCAATGCTCGGAGTGCAGGCCTGCACGAGCAAGCCACTGGTCCAATATTCAAAGGATTCACCACCCATTGCGCTTCTGCCCATTTCGCATGCGGGCATCAGCGACGGGCGCGCGCGCTTTCGGGAGATATTCTGTGCGGTATTGGAGAGCCATGGGCGGGAACTGCCGGACTATCGGCCCTGCGCACAAGCCATGACCCGCATTGGTCTCGAACCGGATGGAACAGGCCGCGAGGTCTATCTTGGGCCTTCCAAGCACAATCTGGTCGCTGCCGTAGTTCCAGGTGTCGGTTGGGGCTGCATTGCGCAATGGCTGGACCCGCAGCATTCGGTCGTCAGGCACGTGCGCAGCCTCGGTTACGACGTGACTTCAGTCAAAGTGGACGCATTGTCAGGTTCAGGCAACAACGCGCGCCAGATTTGCGATGCGGCTTTGCAACTCCCACAAGAGTTCGGTCAATTGCCGGTGGTTCTGATCGGCTACTCTAAAGGCACGCCCGATATTCTCGAGGCCATCGCCAAATATCCCGAGTTGCGGGACAAAGTCGCTGCGGTCATGAGTATAGCCGGAGCCGTCGGGGGCTCGCCGATCGCCAACGGCGCCAGCCAGGATCAAGTCAATCTGATGCGTCATTTTCCGGGAGCCGATTGCGATCCAGGCGATGGTGGCGCCATTGAAAGCTTGCGTCCGGCGACCCGTCAGGCCTGGTTGGCCAGCAATGCTTTGCCGCAAGACATCGATTATTACTCGCTGGTCACCTTTCCGGAACCCGGGCGGATTTCCAACATACTCTCCGCAACGTACAACCGGCTCAGTTACATCGACTCACGCAATGACGGGCAGTTGCTGTTTTACGACCAGCTGATTCCCGGCAGCACATTGCTCGGTTATCTCAATGGCGACCACTGGGCAGTGCTTATTCCGATTGCCCGCACACACAGCTTCATTGGCTCCACCTTTGCCAACAAGAACGACTATCCGCGTGAGGCTTTGCTCGAAGCGGTGCTCAGGTTTATCGAGGAAGACCTGGAAGAGAAGAAACTGCGGGCTGGATCATTCGAGGACTAGCGCCCATGGCGCTCAAGCAAATGCACCGTCATCCCGGAGGAGCGTTTGGCAAATGCACCGTCATCCCGGAGGAGCGTTTGGCAAATGCACCGTCATCCCGGAGGAGCGTTTGGCAAATGCACCGTCATCCCGGAGGAGCGCAGCGAAATCCGGGACCTATTGGGCGTTGGGTAGAATAAGCGCCGGTCAGCTCCATGAATGGCCGAGGTGACCGTTGCGCAGTGAACACATTGCCGAGGCACTATGGGTCCCGGGTCAAGCCCGGGATGACGGGGTGTGACGCGCACTGTGGGTCCCGGGTCAAGCCCGGGATGACGGGGTGTGACGCGCACTGTGGGTCCCGGGTCAAGCCCGGGATGACGGGGTGTGACGCGCACTATGGGTCCCGGGTCAAGCCCGGGATGACGGGGTGTGACGCGCACTATGGGTCCCGGGTCAAGCCCGGGATGACGTTGATTGAGCGGGATGACGGCGGGTAGGCCCGGGACGCTCAGGCGTGGCGCAGGCCTTTGGGTACCACTTTCTTTTCCGCCAACTCAAACAATCCCTGAACCAACAGAGCCAGCACTGCGGCAGGCACTGCGCCTTGCAGGATCAATCCTGTATTGTCGAGGCGGATGCCGGTCAGGATGGGTTGGCCATAGCCGCCAGCGCCTATCAATGCGGCCAGCGTTGCCGTGCCGACGTTAATGACCGCAGCAGTTTTGATGCCCGCCAATATGGTGCTGGCCGCCAGGGGCATTTCGATCAACCACAGACGAGATTGTCGGGTCATGCCCAGCGCCTGGGCAGATTCACGGATACTGCGGGGAACGTTCGTCAAACCCGCATGCGTGTTACGCACGATCGGCAGCAGGCTGTACAGAAACAAAGCGACAATGGCGGGTGGGCCTCCGATCCCCAATAACGGAATCATGAACACGAACAGGGCCAGTGAAGGAATGGTCTGTATGATACCTGCCAGTCCCAGAATCAATTGACCCACTCGCGGCATTCTGGCGGCGAGAATTTCCATGGGCAGCGCGACAATCAGTGCAGCGCCGAGTGAAATGGCCACCAGGGCCAGGTGCTCCAGGGTATGTTTGCGCAATGTGGTCCAGGCGCTGTCGACACGGGTGTCAACGTTCAATGCCAATGTCTGATTGAGAAATTCCGCCGCGACCACGACTTCCGGGCGCTGTTCGATCTTCACGCTGGCATTGAGTTGTGCCATCGTGGACTCGTCGCGATGCGCCCCACCAGTTCACGAAATCGCGCCGCCAGGTCAGGCGCTTCTTCGTCGATCTCGGCCCGATAAAGAATGACCGGGTTGTAAATCGGGAAGTAGGCGCGGTCATCCTCCAGCAGATGCAACTTCTAGTAGTCGATCTCCGCGTCAGTGGAATAAGCGTCGGTGAGTTGCAACATGCCAGAAGCGATACCACGGTAGGCAAGGTCGTGATCCAACCCGCGTACGTCCGTTTGGGTCAGCCCATAAAAGGCCTTCAAACCCGGCCAGCCATCTGAACGGTCCATAAATTCGTTGCCAAATCCGAGAACCAGATCGGGGTGTTTGCGCAAATCAGAAATCGTGCGCAGTCCTCGCTCGCTGGCGATTTCTGGCGTGGTCGCCATCGCATAAGTGTTGTTAAAGCCCAGTGAGCCCGTCATCTTCAGTCCCTTTGCGGCCAGACTGTCTCGCAGCTCATCGAGATCAGCGATGTCTTCGTTGACGAGAATTTCGCGCAGCAGCGTGCCGGTGTATTCGGCATAAACATCCAGTTCGCCCGCCAGCAACGCGCCCCAGAGAATACGCGTACCGCCTAGCTCGCGCTGGTGTTTGGCCGGGCGGCCGGTCGATTCCACCAGCAGGTGAATCATGTCGCCAAGCAGCACCGACTCAGTGAATTTCTTCGAACCGACCCTGATCACGTCGTCTTCGGCAGCCCAGGCCATGGCTGGCCACAGCAGAACCAATGACAGGGCAAGAACCCTGGTGCCTCTCCAACCGCCAAGCCTCGGCATCAGGCGAGGGCCGCACTGAGATTGTTGAGTTGCTTACGCTGGGCGCTGATAAAGTGTTCAACAAAGGGCTCGGCCGGTTTGCTGGCCAGTTCGCTAAATGGTCCTTGTTGAATAATCCGCCCTTGCCGCATGAGGATGATGGTATCGCTGAAAAAGGCTGCCTCTGCGATGTCATGGGTGACCATTACAACAGTCTTGTCAAGTTGTTCGAACAGCGCTTTGAGCTCCTGCTGCAGTTCGTAGCGCACCATCGGATCCAGCGCCGCCAATGGCTCATCAAGCAGAAGTAGGTCCGGGTCCAGCATCAACGCCCGCATCAGGCTGATACGTTGGCGCTGTCCGCCGGAAAGCTCGCCAGGATACCGCTGCAAAAACTCGGCCGGCAGTTGCACCAGATCAACCAGTTCTTCCAGTCTCCCGGAGATGTCGGCTTGCCGCCAGCCCAAACGCCGAGCCATCAGGGTGACATTGTTTTCGGCCGTGAAATGAGGAAACAGGCCGCCTTCCTGAATCACGTAGCCCATGCGATGGCGCAATTCATGGACATGGTCAGCGTCCAGCAATGTATTGTTGACCTGAATTTCACCCTCGTCAGCCGTCACCAGGCCGGCGATCAATCGCAGCAAGGTGGACTTGCCGCAACCACTGGGGCCAATCAATACCGTGACTTCGCCCTTGGCGATGTGGAGGTCGGTTTTGTGAAGTGCGCTAAAGTCACCGTAGCGTTTGACGACAGCATGGAAATCAAGCATCCGCCATTGTCTCGTATCGCAGCCCCGTATCGCAACTCAGCCGCTGACTTGCTTTTGCTTGCCCCCTTCTGATTTGTTGACTGACTTTACGTTGTCATCTGAATTTCGATCCACCAGCTTGTTGTAGGGGTCCACGCCGACATGACTGGGCGCTTCGTCCAGGGTAAAGCGGATGATCGTCTCTGCCTGCTTGATACGATGTTTCTGCAGGTATATTTCCGGTGATTCTCCTGGCTTGGCATCGTCGGGATTTTTGTTGAATGCGCCGATGTCGATGGAAAGGTCGATGGGTACCTTGGTCTCCCGACCCTTGCCGTCGGTTTCGAATTTGTTGGCGCTCACTGTCAGTACGACTTCATGCCGACCGTCTTCCAGAGGTGACACAGTGGCCTCTTTGATCTTGAGGTCGAACAGCACAATTCGCTCGAACAGATCCGTGATCAGCGCTTGCTGTTCCTCGCTTTGCGCTTCTTCGCGCAGATAGCGCACCAGATCGACCGAGGTCGTATAGGGTTCGTAGCGATAAGCGTGATTGGCGATCAACTTGCGTAATGCCCGGTTGACGGCGTCCTCGCCCAGGTAGTCTTTCAGGGCGTACATGACCAGCGAACCCTTCCGATAATTGATGTAGCCCTGGTTTTCAACCCGCAGCAACGGCATTTCGGCGATCGCCTCGCTGCCGCGGTTGCGCAGGTAATTGTCCAGTTCATACTGCAGAAACCGCCGCATGATCTGGGGTCCGTATTTGTGCACCATCACCATGAGGGCCGAATACTGCGCCAGGGTTTCCACCACCACTGTGCCACCCTGGGTATTCGCGCCCATCACCTGGTGCGCCCACCACTGGTGCGCTACTTCATGGGCAGTGACGTAAAACACGTAATCTACGTCCTCCTCATCGATATCGGCTACGAATCCGAGGCTTTCCGAATAGGGGATGGTGTTGGGGAAGGATTGCGCAAATGTGGCGTAAGCCGGGAACTCAAGGATGCGAATCTGGCGGTACTGGTATGGGCTGAATTCGCGGCTGAAGTATTCCAGCGAATCCTTTACGCTGGTGATCATGCGCTGAACATTGTAATCATGAGGCCCATGATGGTAAATGGCGATGTCCACGTTATTCCAGCGATCCTCGACCACGCTGTAGTCTGCCGACAGGTATGAGAAAAAATTCTGAATCGGAGCATCCATTTTGTATTTGAAATAGCGCCGGCCGTCTTCGACCCATTCCCGCTCCAGGTAGCCGGGCGCAATGGCGATCTGATCGGGCACTGTGCTGACGATGGATTCGAATTTAATCCAATCCGAATCCGGGCGCAGATAGCTGTTTCTCTTGGCTCGCTCGTCGTCCAGATTGGGCAGCCGGTCGACTGGTTCCAGATCGTGCTGCCGCCGCTTCTGACGGTCGGTCAACATGAGTTGGCGGGTGAAGCCGATGGCCGGCGCTGCTTCAGTGTTGTTGAAGAACGAGCCGTTAAAAATCACCGAGGATTGGTTGGCGCTGTTGCGAAATCCGGGGTTCTCCTGCGAGGTCATAAATGAAAGTCTCAATTGTTCGCCCGGCATCATGGGCCGGTCGAGGGCAAACGCGGTGTATTTATGATCCTCGTCATGCCAGGCGACCGTGGCCGCTTCGAGTTCCAGCGAATCGACCTCGGCCTGGGGACTGAACACCACCTGGACCTCGATCAGGGGCTCGCTGGTGCGGTTTTCGATGACATAGCTGCCGCGCATATCGTAGCGGCGCAATGCAGGATAAATATCGACTTCGGTTTCAACCGCGACAATGCGCGGGCGCGGCGAAAACTCGTATTGACGGAATTTTGCCTCATAGTCGATCTGGTGCAACTCCTGGGTATCCTGGGTGAGGTAATCGTTCAGTACATTGGTGTTGTAATAAATGTACCCGCCGGTCACCACGAAGCCGCCAAAGGCCAGGGCCAGGAGGGCAGCCGTGGCCGGCGTAGAGGCCACGCGGATTTGTGCCCAGCGTTGGCGTGCACGCACGATCATGCCTCTATTCCACATCAAGTACGTCAACACGGCGAGGATGACGGCAAAGAAGGACCAGTACAGTGTGAACCACGAGCCGATGGCAACAAAATGCCCTGAGCCGTTCATGTCAGACAGAGGCGCGGCCGGGCGGCCGGCATACTGATAGAGGTTGTGCTCAAAACCAAGGCTGCTAATGACAAGGGTGCTGATCAGGTAGAGCACCATGATTAACATGCCGAGATACTTGTTGTTGGTCAGCACCTGTACAAATACGGCCAGTATCGCGATCAGGAAAATATTGACGCTTTGATACAGCAACAGGCGTTTGGCGTACAGGGCCAGTTCAAAATTGGTGTAGCCGCTGAACAGCTGGACGATCATCGCGGTCACGATACTGACGACGAACATGGCGAGCACGATGATGAGCATGCCCATCAACTTGGAAAATACGAATGCCCAGCTCGGCGCCGGGGTCGCATCGATGATTTCCTGAGTCTTGAACTGCCGCTCGCGCCAGACCAATTCAGCGGAGTAATAAATCACGATGAAGAAAATCATGAAGGTGAACCCGCTATTGATCGATTTGATCATTGCCCGGGTAACAGGCAGCAAGTCGGTGCCGTAGAAAGCGCCCTGGTTGATCAAAATGCCCAGGGTATTCGCAGTCGCAAGAAAGAGAATCACGATGAACGGAACCGACTTGACCACACCTTTGGCTTCGAAGGCCATGCGGGTTCGAAACTGCGCCAACTTGGCGCGCGTGCCGAATGTCTGAACCACCTCGGTTTGGGTACGCGCAAATTTGGCTTGAGCTGTCGCCTCTGCAGCCTGCCCTCGGGACTTCCTGCCTCTGAATTGCCACCGGCTGCCGGACTCTGATGCGTCAAAACGGAACACTTTCAAAGTCAGCGCAATGAGCAGCAGCCCGACGACGGCCCAGATCAATTTGCCGTACAGGAACAGCCCATCGATCGGGATCAGTTGGGTGTTGCGCTCGCTCACCGTCCAGTAACGGGTCGCCTCGGACAGGGCTGAAAAGCCAAATGGGTCGAGCAATGCAGCCAGGGTCAATAATTCGGGGTCGCTGAGCAGGCTGGCGGAAATAATGTAGAGAACCAGGAATACCGCCCCGCTGGCATAGGTCAGCAAGGCACTGCGGGTGATTGCAGACACGCACACGAACAGCCCGCCGATGAAGAGCAAAGTGGGAAACGCGATCATGCCCAGGCTGTAGAGGTAGTCGCCGATGCGCAGGGGCCCGATCCGTTCCACATCCAGCCACGGCATCAGGCTTCCGGCCAGGCTGCCCCACGCCACGGAAGAGAAAGCAATGCAGGCAACGGCAAACGCCCCGACAAAGCGGCCGAGCAAATACTCGTGCTTGCGTATTCGGGTGGAGAAAATTATTTCCGCGCTGCGCGTGTCGAAATCCCTGAGCACAATGTTTGACACAAAGGCGGTGACAATGAATATGCCGAAAATGCTCATGACCATCAAAGTCAGCATGATGCGGTACGGCGAATTGTAATTTTCTGCGCCGCCGCCGCCGATCGTTATTCTCTCGGATGCCATACCGCCGAAAGCGAGTAGGAAAAAGACACCGAAAATCACCCAGAACGCGGTTTGCCGCATTTGATATCGAAATTCGAATAACGCTACTTTCCAAAACATGTTTGCGGGCTCCCTGTCAGTGGCCGCTGTTTGAGCCGTTCAGGGCCTTATTGACCATGAGCGTGTGGAAGTAGACATCTTCCAGACCGGGCTCCAATGCGCTGAAGCCACCACCCGGTGCCTGTTCAGCGTAGACGTGCAAGACGGTCTGACCGGCAAACAGACGTGTGGAAATGACATTATGGGTGGCTCGATAGTCCTTGACCAGATCCTTGTTAACTGCCTTTTTCCAGATTTTGCCCTGGAGTGCCTGCGTCAGGGCGCCCGGCTCGCCTTGTGCCACAATTTTGCCGTCGGCCATGATGGCCATTTTGGGACAGAGATCTGATACGTCTTCCACGATATGGGTGGAAAGGATCACCACCACGTCTTCACCGATGTCGGCCAGCAGATTGTGAAAGCGGTTGCGCTCTTCGGGATCCAGCCCGGCAGTGGGTTCGTCCACGATGATCAGCTTGGGGTTGCCGATCAGGGCCTGGGCAATGCCAAAGCGCTGCCGCATGCCGCCAGAAAAACTGGTCAGCGCCTTCTTGCGAAGGTGCTGGAGATTGGTCTGGTCCAGCAAGAATGACACCAGCGTCTTGCGTTCATTGCGATTGCTGATGCCTTTGAGAACGGCCATGTGCTCCAGCATGTCCTGCGCCGTGATTCTTGGATAGACCCCAAAGTCCTGTGGCAGGTAGCCCAGCGTCTGGCGCAATTTGTCGGGCTCTTCCAACACGTCCAAATCATTGAACCTGATCGATCCGCTGTCTGCAGGCTGCAAGCTGGCGATGGTTCGCATCAGCGTGGACTTACCGGCGCCGTTGGGCCCGAGCAAGCCGAACATGCCAGCGTCAATTTGCAGTGAAACATTGTTAAGGGCTTGCACCCCATTGGGGTATATTTTGTCGAGATTGCTAATGGTCAGCATTCTTGTTTCCGTTTGTTCTGGTAGTTGAATAGGACGATTCTGCAGGTCGATTCGTTACAGGCGTATTTATCCTAGACGGCTTTGATCGACGGGGAAGGTGTGGAAAGTCATGGTCGGATAAGGACGAATTGCCGGCGTTGGCGCATGCCGTTCAGGCGGCGTTCAGCGTGACGCCTGCATTCTCATCACCCGCATCCCCGTCCAAGAGCGGGGCGCACCCAACAAAGGAGAGAGAAATGATTCATCGACTAGTCATAGTAATGGTCTTGCTTGCCGCATCGGCTTGCAGTTCCACGACCGTAATCCGCTCATCTGATCCCGACGCGCGGATCTTTGTGAACGGCGAGTATATTGGCACCGGGCAAGCGACCTACACGGACCGCAAGGTGGCGTTTTCAAAGAACGAGGTGGAGTTACGAAAAGAGGGTTGTGAGTCGCAACAACATAGCTTTGCCCGCAATGAGAAACCCGACGGAGGCGCGATCGTCGGTGGTATTTTTGTGCTGGTGCCGTTCCTGTGGGTCACGCAATACAAGGATGAACGAGCCTATGTTTTTGAGTGCTAACAGGCCCTAGGCTGTTTTCATCTCTATAATCTCCGCTTTCCTCTACTACACCGGAATTATCATGAGACTCCTATTTGCACTAACGGTGGCAGCCCTCGTGTTGGGCGCCTGTACCGACCAATCAGAACCTATTCGCGTCACCCCCCAGGGGAAAGAACCGACACCTGACGCAGCGCCGAAAACCTACTCGGCAGCAGATTTCTTTGAAACAACCAGTTTTGCAGTTGCTTCCTCCAGCGGCAATACGTTTTCCGCCGACAACGGCAAGGTGCTGATCACCAGCGATGAAACCGGTATTTTCAATGTCTATGCCGTGGATATACAAAGCGGTGAGCGAAGCGCGCTGACCCGTTCCGACAGCAACGGCAATTTTGCCATCAGCTATTTCCCAACGGACGATCGGGTGTTATTTTCGGCCGACGGCGGGGGAGATGAACTCACCCACATCTGGGTTCGGGAGCTGGATGGTAGCCTCCGCGATTTGACAGCTACCGAAAACACCAAGACTTCATTCGCTGGCTGGTCACAAGACGGTGGTCAATTCTATGTGCTCAGCAATGAGCGGGATCCCAAATCATTTGATTTATACCTCTACTCCGGCGAGGACTATGAGCGGGAGATGATTTATCAGAATGAGATGTCGCTGGCCATATCGGGCGTGAGCAGAGACTGTCGCTGGATTTCCATGTCGCGCCCAAAGAGCAGTGCTGACTCCGACGTATTCCTGGTAGAGACGAGTTTCACTGCTGAACCAAAGCTAATTACCGAGCACACCGGCAATATTGCCTACAGCAGTTACACATTTTCCCCCGACAGTACCCAGTTACTGCTGGCCACCAACGAGCACGGCGAGTGGAACCAGGCCTGGGCGTATAACATTGAGGATGCGTCCATGTCTGAACATCTGGCCGCAGACTGGGATGTCATGTTTATTAACTATTCCAGCACCGGTAGAATATGAGTACTCCGGGATAAACGCCGATGCCAGCACCGTTGTTTCCATCACAGATACCGCAACGGGCGCGCCGCTGAATTTGCCGGAAATGCCTGAAGGCAATATGCAGAACGTCAGGTTTTCAACGGATGACAGTTTGATGGCGTTTGTGCTCAACGGCGATACAGTGCCCAGCGATGTGTTTGTGCTCGACATTGCTGCCGGTTCAGTCAAGAGGCTCACCCACGCGAGAAACCCCGCCATCAATCCGGATGACCTGGTGGAGGCCACCGTGGTGCGGTATGAGAGTTTTGACGGCACGCTGGTGCCATCTATCCTGTTCAAGCCCAAGCAGGCTTCACAAACCAATAAGGTGCCGGCACTGGTGTTCGTTCATGGCGGCCCCGGCGGGCAAACCCGCAGGGGCTACCGCGCCATCATGCAGCACCTTGTAAATAATGGATACGCCATTCTTGGCGCCAACAACCGTGGCTCATCAGGCTACGGCAAGACGTACTTCCACATGGATGATCGGCGCCACGGTGAAGAGGATTTGCAAGACATCGTGTGGGGTCGGAAATATCTGGAGACGCTGGATTGGGTCGACGGTGAAAAGGTGGGCATTATTGGTGGCTCTTATGGTGGCTTCATGGTTGCAGCGGCGCTGGCATTTGAGCCCGAAGCATTCAATGTTGGCATCGACATATTCGGTGTGACAAATTGGGTGCGCACGCTCAAATCGATCCCACCCTGGTGGGAAGCCATGCGCGTGATGCTGTACGATGAAATGGGTGACCCGGCGACGGATGAAGAACGCCACCGGAGCATTTCCCCGCTATTTCATGCGGCCAACATCACCAAGCCGCTGCTGGTGGTGCAGGGCGCAAATGACCCACGGGTGTTGCAAGTGGAAAGCGATGAATTGGTTGCAGCCGTGCGGGCAAATGATGTACCAGTCGAGTACCTGGTATTTCCAGATGAAGGTCATGGCTTCGTGAATCGCAAGAACCGCATCAGCGCTTCAGATGCATTTGTTTCGTTTCTGGATACCCACTTGAAGGGCAATTAGATATTACTGACTGATACCGAAGCCGATTTGCGGTATATTTTGATAGGACGTCCCGGGCGAACAGCCTGGGACGTCCGTTGCAGGATACTGCGGGATACAATCAAGTTGGAGGCGTTATGGGCTGTAAGGTGACTTTTTCGTTGCTCTCCGAATCTCAGGAAGGCAACATCGGAAACGACTGGAAGTATGTTGTCACGGTCAAAGTGTTCAGCCAGGGTCTCGTTGGACAAGGCAAAATCAAGGTACGAAAACATCAGTTGGATTCGGGCGACACCAAATCCCCGCACGGTGATCCGGCACCTTTGGTCATTGACGTGGGCGACTACAGCGGTGAACTCAAAGTCGGTTTCTCCCTGACCGCCACTGAAGTAGACCTGTTCATCAATGACAGCGGCACAATTGACAAAACCGTTACCGTCAATTGTCCGGGCGGAGACAATCCGCCTGTTAGCGAAGCGGTGGTGCTGGCCGTGGGGTACGCGAATCACCCGGACTTGCCAACGAAGTTGCCGTGTTTATCCTGGAAGGGCGGCTGGAAGTTTCCTGCGACTGATCAGCCTTGCGCTGCAGCCGTGTGGCACATCTGCGGGGTTATTTAATGCACTGTTTCTTTTTGCCTATGTTTCTGGCGGCCTCGATGGCGATAGTGCCCGTACAGGCACCAGGCGATGACGTCGATGAGGCCGCCGTCGACCGCGTCAAGGCGCACCTGCTTGAAGCGGATCGATTGGCGTTTGATCTGGAGCGGGACCCGTCCAGAAAGCCGGCTGCACTGGTTGCTATTCTGGGTGTCAAGACCGATATGACCGTCCTGGATTTGGGTGCCGTGGCGGGTTACAGCAACGAAATTCTATCAGTGGCCGTTGGCCAGCAGGGCCGCGTCATTTCGCATAACACCTACTTGATCAGTCGTTATCTGACGGGTGAGGCTGGCCAGGCCAAACAGCAGCGGATGCTGAATCAGCGCCTGCCTAATGTGATGGAGGTCAATTGGCTGATAGACCACATACCGTTGATCGGCAACATTGATTTGGTGTATTGGGGAACCAATCTGCACGATTACTATAATAAATATGGCGGGAAAAAGATTCTTCTGATTCTTGAAGACTTTTGGTATGCATTGAAGCCTGGCGCCACACTGGCCATCGACGACCACGTCGGTAAGCCTGAGAATGACAACAGTCGATTACACCGGGTTGATCCGCAAGTGGTTGAACAGCTTATCAGGCAGGCCGGATTCGAAATACTGAAAACCTCGGATCTTTACCACAATCCGAACGATAATTATGAGAAAAGCGCATGGGATATGGCCGTTAAAGGCAGAACGGATCGCTTCATTATTGTTGCCGGGAAGCCTCTCACCAATGATTGATGCCCGTGCCGGGATCGCAGCTTGACGCGAGGTCAATGCCACCACCCGAGTTGCTGGTGAGACAAACGGCCCACGCCATTCGATCAAACTACGCCGTTTCAGGTGTTTAGCCTGTAAAATCGCGGAGTGATTTTTAGCAAATTCGTCAATACCAATGAGCGCCTGTTCTGGGCCCTGCATCTGAGCGGCTGGGCCGCCTGGGGCCTGGTGGGAAAATTCGCCTACACCATAGCCATTCTCGATGACCTGCCGCCGAATTACGGCATGTACGTAGCCGTGATCACTGCTATTGGGGCGTTGATTACTCTATTGCTGAGGTACATTTTTCGCGCGCTCTGGAATCGCCAGATTTGGCTGCAGGCCGTTGTTTTTATCGCCGGCACCAGTGCGGCTGCCTATTCGTGGCGGATTTGCCGCCACTTTATCTATATGGACTGGTTTGCCAGCGGCTCTGATATGGCCGAGTGGATGGAGAAGCTGGGTGCTGCGGCCGAACTTTACGAGCGGGTGTCCTACCTGGAGGGATTCACATCGACCTGGGTGACTACGACCTCCTGGTGCGTGCTGTATTTCGCGATCAAGTCCTACCGCATCTTTCGCGAAGTTCGGGAAAGCGCATTGAAATCGGCGGCCATGGCGCATGAGGCCCAATTGAAGATGTTGCGCTACCAACTCAACCCCCACTTCTTGTTCAACACGCTGAACGCCATTTCCACGCTGGTGCTGGAACAAAAAACTGAGTTGGCCAACAGAATGGTCACGAAGTTGTCGAGTTTTCTTCGTTATTCACTGGACAACGACCCCATGCAGAAGATTCCGCTCGACCAGGAGCTCGCTGCACTCAAACTTTACCTGGACATAGAAAAAGTACGCTTCGAGGAACGCCTGAGCCTGGAGGTCGATATTGAGCCAACGGCCCTCCAGGCGCTGATCCCCAGCCTGTTGTTGCAACCGCTGGTGGAGAACGCAATAAAGCACGGCATTGCCCGGTCCGAAAGGGGCGGACACTTGAGAATTGCGGCAAGAGTATTCGCCGGCGACCTGTTACTGGAGCTCAGTGACGACGGCCCGGGCGCAGGCCTGGTTGACGGCCAGATACCCGATGCCACCGGTGTCGGCCTGCGCAATACCCGCGAGCGTTTGCACGAGTTGTATGGCACCGCCCATTCCTTCAAGTTGAGTAACACCGACCCCCACGGTCTCACCATCAACATCCGTATCCCGTTCGACTCTGAAGAAGAGAACAAAAGCTAGTGTGGTGACGTGCCCACTCAGTGTACTGCATCGTAACTAATGGCCCTTTCAGAGGTCACCTGTGGCTGCAATGCAAGGCGGGATTCGCAGGGAATGGCGGGTCCTTTCCAAGAAGTCGAACGCAGCAGTGCCGTCACAGGTGGCCTCCCTGCGGGCCAGGCGCACAGCGGCCATCCGCGGTGTTTTGTCCCCTTGAGGTAGTCTGGCTACCCTGGTGGGAACATGCCTTGCGGCTAACCGCTTTGCGTCTGGCTGAAAGTGCCATTAATTGCGATGCAGTACATCTAGAGGTTATGGCAGGCGGTGCGGTGGACTCTTCACCGTCTGATGAGAAGTTTCACATAACACCTTGTTTTTATGTAAACTGTACTGAGCTTGGTTTCGGTTTCAAGGATGAGGCTGCTTAGATGATAGAAGACAAATCCGGTTCCATTGGCGTTCTCGTTGAGATCTCCGCCGATTATTTTGTTGCTCGAATCACGCCCGGAAGGGATGCGCTACTGTCCCAGTCGCGGGCTGGCCGTAGCGATGACCGCGGCGGTCAGGTTGGTTCGCACGTCATCATCCGGCAATCCGGCTTCAATATTCTGACGGTGATTGAAAAAATCTGGCAGGAGTATGTAGCGGGCTCTCAACCGATGACCATGATGCGCCTGGTGCCGCTTGGCGAAGTGGCTGAATCCGGGGAATTTCAACGTGGCGTCAGACATTTTCCGGGCACAAATGCTGAGGTACGCCTTGCCACTGACGCGATTCTGGCGCGAACATTTGGCACTTTCAGCGATGGTGGCTTCAGCGTGGGAAACCTTTCCGGGTCCGGCACGGTAGAAGTATTCCTCAATGCGTCGGCGTTTTTTGGGCGCCATGCCGCGATCCTCGGACAGACCGGCTCCGGCAAATCCTGGACCGTCACGAGTATCATCCAGTCTACTTTGCGTCAGTTTCCACAGGCGCATATCGTTGTGCTCGATTTGCAGGGCGAATACGCCTACAAGCCGGACGATATGAAGTCCCGCCACCCATTTGCAAGCGATAAGATGCGCAGCATTGGAGCCGATGAGCTGGAAATGCCGTATTGGCTTTTGACCTATGCGGAAATGATCGAGCTGTTGATTGATCCTGGCGACGCGAACGCCGCCGTGCAGATGGCGCACCTGCGATCTTCCATCGTCATGCTCAAGGAAGAGGCCAACAAGGACCTGGATATCGGCAGAATAACCGTTGATTCACCGGTATATTTCTCCATAGATGAACTTTATGAGCTGTTCCATAAGGCCAACGTGGAGACTGGCGACTTCGGCAAGACCAAGGCGCCGATGCATGGCAAATTCGATCAACTATTGGTGCGCATGCAGAGCTTTTTCAATGACAGCCGCTACAACTTCATGTTGCGGCCGCGCAAGAGAGTAAGCTCGCAATCCTTGTCCGGCCTGATGGCCGACCTGGTGGGTCTGGGTGATCCGTCAGCCAGCATTACGGTCCTGGATCTGAGTAGTGTCCCGGTGGATGTGCGGCCCTTCGTCACCTCGCAGATCGGCCGCCTGGTATTCGAATTCAACTTCTGGAATCCACACTGCGATGAGTTCCCGATATACCTGATTTGCGAAGAGGCCCACGAATATATCCCGCGCAGCGACAATCCCGAGTATCGGCGTTCACGGCGCAGCATGGAGCGAATTGCCAAACAGGGGCGCAAGTATGGTGTCGGGATGTGTGTTGTCAGCCAACGTCCAAACGAACTTTCGGAAACCGTTTTGGCCCAATGCGGCACCTTTGTTTGTCTCAGGATGGGTAACCCCGACGATCAGAAATATGTTCGTTCGCTGGTGCCTGATTCCGCCCAGGGCACATTTTCAGCATTGACTGCGCTCGGTCGCGGCGAGGCGATCTTGCTGGGAGACGCAGTTCCAATGCCTGTCCGCGTACAGATTTCCTTGCCCAAACCACCGCCGAATTCCAGCGATGTGGATTTCGCAGGGCGCTGGCGCAGGGGCTCCCCGAATCTGAGTGTGGACAAACTCGTCGAGTTCTGGCGCAAGCAGAAGCGCTAACGCGTAACGGCGGCCGAAGTCCGCTCGTTGAGCCGACAGCGATAAGCCTTTCGGGCGAATTTCAATGAGACCCGTGACTTTCGGCCTAGTCAACTCCACGTCACTTCCTTACTTGAAGCGCTGACAAAATTCGGCATTTTCCTGCCAATACCAGCCTTTTTCTAATTCCTCTTGAATATATGTAATTGATATATAACAGTTTACGTCGGATAGCCGATTTTGGCATGTTTCCTGCAATAATGTTATCAGGAATCAATTGTAACCATGTGCTGAACAAAGTGGTAAATAGTGAAACGAGGCCAGAAAATGTCCCAGTCTGCAATCCGAATGACCCAGTTCCATGTTCACGCCCTAAAGTGTATCGGCGGCGACGGCGGTGCAACTCCTCATCACCTGACAACTCGTTGCGGCAGTACACTGGGACAACTGGGTGACATTATGCAGCCCCTGGGCCAAATGCCTGTCGTCAATGCCACGCCGCGTCCCCGCCACCCGGTTCGCTGCGCGGCCATAATCAATCTGTTCAAGAAGGGCTGATTAGTCTCCCTGCGAGCAGCAGTACCCGTACCCACAACGCCCAAAGCCTCCTATCATCACCTGCCCCGGATCGTTTACTGTCCACCTCGATCCGGTATGCGGGCTAGAATGGCCCAATGAAGATTCAGTGGTTTCCTGGTCATATGCACAAGGCCAGAAAGCAGATGGCCGCCATCCTGCCGAGGGTGGATGTGCTGCTGGAAATCCTCGACGCGAGAATTCCTTACAGCACCAGCAATCCCATGCTGGATGAATTGTGTCGCGACAAGCCGGTGATCGCCATTCTGGCCAGGGACGACCTTGCTGACCCCGAGGTGACCGGGCAGTGGCTGCAGCATTTGCGGCAACATCGTCCATTCGTGATGCCACTCAACCTCAAAGCGCCTGGTTCAACCCACCGCATTCCGCACATCTGCCGGACGGTTTTGCAGAACAAGGCTGCTTCGGGACTTGCAATCAATGCACTGGTGGCTGGCATTCCCAATGTGGGGAAGTCATCGCTGATTAATTCGCTGGCCGGGCGGGCGATCGCGAAAACTGGCAATGAACCGGCCGTGACCAAACAACAGCAGCAGGTGGCTGTCGGGGATGACCTGTTGCTGTTCGACACGCCGGGCGTGCTGTGGCCCAACGTGGAGAACAGGCACAGTGGTTATCGCCTGGCACTGACCGGCGGTATACGAGAGACAGCCTATGACTATGTAGATGTGGCGTGCTATGCCGTGGAATATATGCTCCGTGCATATCCGGACAACCTTCTTAAACGGTTCGAACTTTCCCACTTGCCGGCCGAGCCAATCGAGTTCCTGGATGAAATCGGCCGTCAGCGCGGTAGCCTGATCAGGGGTGGCGTGGTTGATCTCAACCGTATATCCAGGGTATTTCTGAGTGAACTCAGGTCCGGCACCCTTGGCCGGTTGAGTTTTGAAACACCGGACATGATGGCCGAAGAGATCACCGCTGTAGCAGCAGAACGGGCCCGCAGGGATGCCAAAATTTCCGAGAGAAAAGAACGGCGCAAAAAGGGCCGCCAGATCTAAATGCAGTTCGGCGCTATACCGGGCTGGGCGCAACGACCGTTTCGGCAAGTTCAGGCTCTTCGAGAGGCACAATTGAAATATTCGTCACGCCATAGAACATGGCTATGAGCGGGTTGAACAGGCACAGGAAGGTGTAAGGCAGGTAGGCGAGGGTGGCGACACCCAGTGTGCCGGCCATGAATGCGCCACAGGTGTTCCACGGCACCAGGGGTGACGTCATCGTGCCGGCATCTTCGAGCGTTCGGGAGAGGTTTTGGGGCGCCAAACCACGCCGTTTGAACTCCATCCGGAACATGCGGCCGGGCAATACAATGGATATGTACTGATCCGACGCCACAATATTCATTCCGATCGTGGTCAGTACCGTGGTGATGATCAGCGAACCGGTACCCTTGACGGCCAGCATCAGGCTGGAAACCAGTCGCTGAAGTAGGCCGGTGCGCTCCATGGCACCGCCAAAACACATGGCCGACATGACCAGCCAGATGGTGTTGAGCATGCTCGACATGCCTCCTCGCGACAGCAAGGAATCAAGCGCCGGGTCACCGGTGTTAGCAGTAAAGCCGTTGGCCAATGTGTTCCAGGCGCCTTTGGCGAGCGCAGCTGCACCGACCAAATCACCCTCCGGGTCAGCGAAGCGTATGACAAGGTCAGTCTGGTAAAAGACCGCCACCAAGACGCTGGCAATCGCGCCTGCCGTGATGGTGGGCAAGGCCGGGACCTTGCGAAACGCCAATACCAGAAGTATCGCCAGCGGCACTATGGTTGGCCAGCCCAGGTGGTAGTAACTGCTTAGCAAAGCCCGTGTTGCGTTTATCTCCGCCATGGAAACGGCATCGATTGCGGCACTGTAGCCGATGATGGTGTAGAGAACGAGCGCGATGAGAAAAGACGGAATGGTGGTCCACATCATATGTCGGATATGCACGAAAAGATCCACGCCCACCATGGCAGGCGCCAGATTGGTGGTGTCCGACAGGGGTGATATCTTGTCGCCGAAGTAAGCGCCCGATATGACGGCGCCGGCGGTAACGGCCAGCGAAAGATCGAATAGCTGCGCAATGGCGATCAGCGCTACGCCGATGGTACCGGCAGTGGTCCAAGAGCTGCCGATGGATATGGCCACCAGCGCACAAATAATCAGCGTGGCCGGGTAGAACCAGGATGGATCCAGGATACCCAGCCCGAAGAAAATCATGGCCGGCGCCGTTCCGGCCAGCATCCAGCTGCCGATCAAGGCGCCGACGATCAACAGGATCAAGATCGCCTTGAGCGCCAGCGAGATACCGTTGACCAAGGCTTGCTCCAGGTCTTCCCAGGTAATCCCAAGTCGTATTCCGATCACGCAGGTCAACGCTGCGGTTAACATCAGGCTGATCTGGTTGGGCCCAAATGAAGAGTTGCTACCGAAAAGAATGACTGAGCCGGACAACATGACCATCAGGAAAACGATCGGCACCAATGCCAGCCACATTGGGATGGGTTTTTGGTGGGCTGCTGGCGAGTCTTGGGGGTCCGTGCGATTGCCGGCTGCTGCCATGCTTATTCCTTCGTTCCAGGTGCCGGCCGATAATAGCATAGTGAAATTGAATGAAGTGAAGGTCTTATGAAGCCCCAGTTCAATGAAATCCACATCAGACCGGCCGTCCCCGGCGATGCTGAAACCATCCACGCTCTGCTGAGTGAAATGTCAACTGCGATGTCCCGCGAAGGGGAGTTCAAGGCCACCGTGGATGATTTGAATCGCTTTGGATTTGGCGAGAATGTGCGCTATTGGTCCCTACTGGCCTTTGCGGGCGATATCCCTGTCGGACTGATCATATATTTCCTGGAGTTTTCAAGCTGGAACGGTCACCCGGGCGTCTACGTCCAGGACCTGTATGTCGCCTCGACTGTACGGGGCAGCGGTCTGGGCAAGAGGTTGCTACAGTCTGTTGCGGCACGCGCGTCCCGGCTGGATGCACGCTATATGCGTCTTTCGGTATTTACCGACAAAACATTCGCGTCGGGTTTCTACGCCGCGCTTGGCTTCGAGCCCGCTAATGACGAATTGCTCTTCAAACTCAAGCAAGAGTCATTTGAATCATTCCGCAAAAATTGGGACGCGTAGATTGTGTCGGTCGGCACAATTGCCTATTCTGGTGACCGTTTGACGGCTATCCTCTCCGGCAGGAGTCATTCATGTTATTGAAACGCATCGTTGCGGCGTGCAAGGGCCGCATGACATTTCTCACTGCAATGCTGGGCCTGGTGCTGGTCGTGACTTCGTTCCCGCTACAGGCCCAACGTACTCAAAAGCCCGTATTGCACGGCAAGCACTGGGTGGCCATTACCGGCAAACCACTGGCGGCCACCGCAGGCGGCATGATCTTCACCAAAGGTGGCAATGCGGTGGATGCCGCCTGTGCAATGCTGGCTGCAACCTCAACGATGTGGGACGTGCTCAGTTGGGGTGGCGAAACCCAGGCGATCATCTACAACCCGCATAGCGGGGAAGTGAAAGGCATCAATGCCCTGGGTGTTGCGCCAACCGGGGCCACGGTCGATTTCTTTAAAGACCAGGGAATGATTTACCCACCAGAATTCGGGCCGCAGGCCGCTGTCACGCCGGGCACCCCGGGTGGATTGCTGGTGATGCTGGCTGAATTTGGCAGCATGAGTCTTGCCCAGGTGCTGATGCCCGCCATGCAAATGGCGGAGGGATATCCCATTGAAGCTTCGACGTCGGAATTCATTGAAACGCGCAAGGACCTGATTTCACAGTGGCCCTATTCGAGTAAGGTTCTGCTGCCCCATCTCAAGCAAGACGGTTCGCAGGAACGTGCAGCCCCTTATCCGGGGGAATTGCTGCGCCAGCCCGACCTGTTGCAGACCCTGGAGAAGCTGGTCGAAGCAGAAAGCAAAGCCCTGGCTGACGGAAAAGACCGCAAGGCGGCAATTTATGCGGCCTATGATCGCTTCTACCGCGGTGATATCGCCGAGGAGTTTGTGCGCGGCTCAAGCGAGCACGGTGGTCTGATTACCATGGATGACCTCGATCGCTGGCAGGTGCACATCGAGGACACGGTAAAGATCGACTATAAGGGCATCGAAGTGCACAAGCTAACGCACTGGGTGCAGGGTCCGGTGATGCTGCAGGCGCTGAATGTGCTCGAGGAGATCGACGTAAAGGCCCTGGGCTACAACAGCGCAAACTATATCCACGCCTTGTATCAGGTCATGAATCTTTCATTTGCGGACCGTGATTTTTACTATGGCGACCCCTATACGCCGCCGGTCGAGCCCATCGAGGGGCTGCTTTCAAAGGACTATGCCCTCCACCGGCTCGCCACGATCGATTGGCAACGCAACGACCCGGAGGCTCATCCTGGAGATCCCTATCCATTCCAGGGGGGCAAGAATCCGTATCTTGACCTGCTGGAACAATGGACGCCGGTGCCTCTCCAGGCCGATTTTGAAGGCGAGGAGGGTTTTCAGCAGGCCCAGCTGATGAGTCACGATGAAGGCTTTTATGCCGGCACCACGTCAATACAGGCGGCAGACGCGGAAGGCTGGGTGGTGTCGATCACGCCCAGCGGTGGCTGGCTTCCGGCGTTCATCGCCGGCAGAACCGGAATTGGGATGAGCCAGCGCATGCAGAGCTTCGTACTCGATGAGCGCCTCAATCCCTACAACGTGTTGCACCCACGTCAAAGGCCCCGAGCCACATTGACGCCCGGCATGGCGCTCAAAGACGGCAAACCCTATTTGTCTTTCGCGGTGCAGGGCGGCGACACCCAAGACCAGAATTTGATTCAATTCTTTCTGAATATGGTCGAGTTCGATATGGACATCCAACAGGCGGTGGAGGCGGCAAACATTGTAAGTTTCCAGATGCAAAGCTCATTCGGCGCCCACGTTTCCCAGCCAGGCCGTCTGGTTGTGCGCGATGACGTACCGGTGTGGGTGCGTGGCAAGCTAGCGGAAATGGGCTACCAGGTGGAAACTGCCGAGCGCACCTCGGGACCGATCACGGCGATATGGTTTGATCGCGAGCACGGCACTTTATGGGGTGGCGCCAGCAACTACGGCGATGACTACGGCGTGGCTTGGTAACCGGTTCAGAGCGCCTAAAAAATACCCGCTTCAAGTCCCGCAGCCATCGTCATGCCCAGCTCTTCGGCCTGGTTTTCGCAGGTGCCTGTATAGGGCCCGCGGCATATCAGAGGTTTCTGCACCGCTTTCCACGCCAGCCCGGAAATGATGCGCTCTACGCTGGAAACAGCGCCCAGCCCATCGTTGCCGGCCTTGACAAACAGGCAGTAAGGTAGGCCGCCGGTCTTCTCCAGGCAGGGGTAATAGATGCGTTCGAGAAAGTCCTTCAGGGCACCGCTCATGTAGCCAAAATTTTCGGTGGTGCCGAGGATTACGGCATCAACGGACAAGACGTCATCGGCGCCCGCTTCGGGCGGTCGGAGCTGCCGGACCGTGACACCGATGATTGCGTCGTGGCAAGCGCCGCGCACGACCGCACGCGTCATGGCCTGGGTGTTGTCCGAGGGTGTATGAGAAATGATCAGAAGCTGCGGCATGGGAAATCCGGATAAGTACTGTCAAGACAGGATCTTGTTCAAAGAACCTGCGACCGACATTCATTAAATACCCGCAGGCCCCTAAATTCTAAGCTAAAGGTAGCCGTATTCGCTGCAAATTGGTAGTATATTTCCCCCCTGAGAGACTGAGGCGATAATTGTGGCAATGTTTGACAAGCACAAAAGCGATAGACAGGAAGGTCATCAATCGAATAGTCCAGAAAGTGCCAAGGATCGGGCGACAGGTGAAACGTCTGCATCGTTCAAGCCGGGTAAGACTGGAACGATTGGGCCTGGAATCACCATTATCGGTGACATAAGCGGTGATGAAAACCTGATCATTGAAGGCACCGTAGAAGGCCGGATTGACCTGGGAACCCATGAGGTCACCATTGGCAAAACCGGCCGATTGAAAGCCGATGTAGTAGCAAAATCAGTACGTATTGATGGCAGCCTGGAAGGCGACATCATTGGCAATGACCGGGTGCTGATCAGCAGGAGAGGCACGGTCGAGGGCAACATCGTTGCACCTCGTCTGATTTTGGAGGATGGCGCAATCTTCCGTGGCAGCGTGGAAATGACGCCGTCACCGCCGGAGAAAAAGGAGGCGCCTCGCAGCGTTCAAAAACCGCCTGTCGCCCCCTCTGAACCGCTGAAGACCACCAAGCCGGTTGCCGTAGATCATGGCAGGAAGGAAGCTGGCTTTGCCACCAAGGGTGGGTGAGGTGAGCCAACGAGACTTTTATGCACGCGGCTCAAGGAGCCGTGGTTGACGCGGCGTTGCAAGCGGCAAGTCAGCCTGCGTTCAATCAGCCCAGCAAGCTATTCCCACAGTTGTTTCGCAACTGTGGGGAGGGCGAGCGAATCACTGTTTTGAATATCGGCAAAGCGACGCCCGGTACCGGTGACTATTTTTCCCAGTTTGCCTGCAAGGTCCATTTCAAGGATCTGTATTCCGATCCAGTGATGCGTTTGCTCGAGTCCAGTGACGAAGATCTTGACCTGAAGCTGGAATTTTCGGCCCTGTTTGATTTCGCTGCAGGGTCCAAATTCGATGTCTGCTTGTTCTGGGATTTCCTGAACTTCCTCAACGCCCCGGCGCTACGCGCATTCAGTGCGGCATTGCGGCCCTACATCCATCACGGCACACGTTGTCACGGTTTCGGCGTGCACAATGTGGGGACCCGACTCAGAAACCAGCAATTCAGCATCGCGAGTGCTGATGGTTTTCATGTCCGGGACCGGCAGGAGCCGCCCCTGCGTTTTTATCCGCATGCGCAGACCGAGTTGTACGAATTGCTCGGTCACCTGGATATCGATCACGGGATTTTGTTGCCCGACGGCAAAGTGGAATTTCTCCTCAAAACTGTTTTCTAGCAGTCTGTCGGAGACGATTTACAATCCTCTCAACGCGGTTGCAATGGGTTGACGCGATGCCCGGATGGCGGGAAACAGTCCGCCAATCAACCCGATGACCATCGCGATTACAACGCCCTGAACCAGCAAGCCCGGAGATTCGTCAAAGGCGAAGGTTACCTGGCTAAAACTGGCCCAGTTCATGGTCGCCGCACGCATGCCATCGAAAGCCAGCCAGGCAATGCCCGCCCCAATGGCCCTACCCACAAGCGCCAGTAATAATGACTCGGTGAGAATGGATATCACAACCGGCCCGGAGCGGAAAGCCAATGCCCGCAACGTGGCGATCTCCTTGGTTCGGGCAGATACTGCGGTATACATCGTGTTCAGCGCGCCGAAAATGGCCCCGAAACCCATGACAATTGCAACAAATGTGCCCAGGTCGGTAATGATGTTGTAGAGCAACTCAGATTGGCCGGAATAGTAAGCCTGTTCCGTTTGGATTTTGATATTGAGCCGTGGATCAGATGTTAAAGCATCTTTGAACTGTTGAAACGCATCAGGAGATTCAAGTTTGGCAAACACCGATTGATAGGAGTTGCCACGTTGATAGGCCTGCTGCAGCACGGCCGCGTCTACCCATATCTCAGACTCTGCCAGGCCGCCCCCGGCTTCGAACACGCCCACAACCGGCCACGACTGTGATCCGACTTCGAAACTGGAGCCGAGGTCCAGACCAGAGAATTCGATTTGCGCACCTTTGCCGACGATGACTTCGTTCAGACCCCACTGAAACATCCGGCCTTCAGAGATTTCGAATTTGTCGCGCACCTCGAATGCGGCCCATTCCACACCTCGCAGGGGCACGTTGGCGTCCGTCCCGGTTGAGCGTTTGGGACGGTCGATGATCACGAACAGCTCCGCAGAAGACAACTGCCCCCTGTCATTTCGCGCCACCCCTGGGGCTTCAGCGATGATTTTGGTCGCCTCGCCGTCAAACACACTGCTCATTTCGTTGGCCGAACCACTTCGCAGCACAACGACATTGTCCGGTGCAGCAGAGTTCTCCATCGTGCGCAGAATGCCCTGGGCGATTGAAAGAACGCCGATCATCACGGCCACCACGCCCGCAATGCCGACAACAGCGGTGACTGATGAGCCGAGCCGTTGGGGCAGGCTGAGCAGGCTGAATTTTGCGACCGCAATAATTTGCGCCAACCAGGCCATTGCTATCGCCTCAGCGCGTCCGCAATCTGCAAGCGTAGCGCTTGCATACCGGGGACGATACCGGCGATCAGGGCCGTGGCAGCAATCAACACAATGCCGATGACGAATCTTTGAATCGGTATATAGAATGAGCTCATCGATCCTCCGGTCGGATCGCCGAGGGATACCATGAACCACGCCAGTGCGAGTCCAAATATTCCTCCGATAAAGGCCAGCAGAAACTATTCGCCCAGCACCAGTCCCAGCACCCCCCGATCAGTGAATCCGATGGCTTTGAGCACCGCCAATTCGCTGGTTCTTTCCCGAACGGTGTAGGCCATTGTGTTTCCGGCTACCAGCAGAATCGTGAAGAATACCGCAGAAATTATACTGGTCATGATCAGGCCAATATTGCCGACCTGGTTGGCAAAGCCTTGAACCATCGCCCCTTCCGGTTCCGCCTTGGTTTCGGCGGGTGAGTTGGCAAATTCAGCATCGATCGCCGCAGCGACCTGGGTTGACAGGTCCGGATCTTCCACCCGGACGTTGTACCAGCTAACAAGGCCTGAAACTTCTTCGGCGCGGGACTCGTCGAAGAAGTCGTATCGCAGGAAGAATTGGCCTGTATCGGTGTTCTTTTCAGCGCCATCGTATGTGCCCACAATATCGAATTTCCAGGTCTCGGCGCCGTCCTTCCTGGGCCAGATGGTCACATTGAGCGGGATGCGATCACCCACTTCCCAGTCGAATCGGGCCGCCAGCTTGCTGCCAACGATCGCGCCATTACGCGTGTCCAGCCAAGCCTGTTTTTCTTCTTCATCCAGCAGGTATTCCGGATAGATGTCGAGAAAATCATTGGGTACCACCGCCATGCTGGCGAAAAAGTTGGATGGCTTCTGATAAACGCCACCGAACCAACTTCCGTGCGCCACGGCATCCACGCCAGGAATCCGCTCAATTCGCGCTTGATAGCTCTGCGGCAGCAGCTGCAGCATGGAGACCTTGTGGCGCACCGAAAGCCGATCCATGCCCGCCAGTTGCACGCCAAGGCTCATCCCTGTTGTGATGGCCGAAAGGTAACCAAAAAGCAGAAAGGCCACGGTTATGGATAAAATTGTCAGAATGGTGCGCATTTTCTTGCGCATCAGGTTACTCCACACCAGGTACAGGTATTTCATTCTGGTGCCTCTGTGGTCAGCTGCCCCTTGTTCAGGTACAGGATTCTGGAAGCGCGCTCTGCGGCATGACTGTCATGAGTGACCATGATGATGGTTTTGCCCTGTTCGGTGTTAAGCGCCTGAAGCAAGTCAAGAACCTCATCGCCGGCCTTTTTGTCCAGGTCGCCCGTGGGCTCATCACATAGCAACAGGGTCGGATCAGTGACGATGGCGCGTGCAATACCCACGCGTTGCTGCTCGCCGCCTGACAACTGCCTGGGATAATGTCGCGTTCGGTGCGAGAGTCCAACAATTTCGAGTGCGGTGGCGGCATGAGCTTTTCGCTGTGACTTCGAGAGTTTGGTCAGCAGCAGCGGAAGTTCGACGTTCTTCTGTGCGGTCAACACCGGCATCAGATTATAAAATTGAAACACCAGGCCGATATGGCGTGCCCGCCAGGCGGCGAGGGGCCGCCCGAAGAGCTTTCCGATGGAATGACCAGCGACCTCAACGGTGCCCTGGCTGGGGTGGTCCAGGCCGCCAATCAGGTTCAGCAAGGTTGACTTGCCGGATCCGGACGGGCCCATCAGGGCGAGAAATTCGCCTTCGGGGATATTCAGGTCGAGACCACCCAATACGTGAATCTCTTCGGAACCGCGTGACGTCGATCTCGATTTCCAGCGAATCCATATCTACCAGGGTGCCAATGCCGGTGCGGGTAAAGCCGCCGCCGGCCGAGATGGGTGAAATCATTTCTCCCGGTTGTGCGTTTTTGGCGACCACCACACCGGCAAAGGGGGCGCGGATAATATTGTCATCAAGTTGCTGCTCGTATATTGCCAGGGTGCGCTTCGCAACCTCGATGTCTGCCTCACGCAGCTCCAGGCGAGCTGCAAGCGAATCGGTCAACGCCCGGTTACGGTCCAGTTCCGCCTCGCTGGCGAGGCCCCGTTCAACCAGTTGGCTGGTTCGTTGGAAATTGAGCTCTGCCTCCGTCAGCAGGGCCTGGGTTTCCTTCTTGGCCGTCCTGACCGCGCTTAGTTGCGCTTCTGCCAGTGCATGACTTGCTCTGACGTTGCTGTCATCGAGGCGCGCGAGCACCTGGTTCTTTTCAACCCGCATGCCTTCTTCAATCATGACTTCCATGACTTTGCCGGTGACTTTGGATGACACGGTGACCTTGCACCGGGCCGTGACGTAGCCCGATGCATTGAGTACGGTACTGGCAACGTCGCTGCGAAGCTCACGCACAGTTGCCGTTGTTATTTCGACGGCGGGGTCGGGCCAGAACCAATAGCCGCCCGCGGCGGCTCCGATCAACAGCGCAATCAGCACAATCCACAGCCCGGTCCGTCCGGCAGCCTCGTGCTCAGGATCACGCTCGATACGCAGTTGGTCGAGGTCGGGTTTGCTCATCCGGCACAGTGTCCGTGAGTCGCCTTTGGTCGTCAAGGCCTCGGCACGAGGACAGCAAAATAGGCCGGAAGGACTTGCCAACGAATTGAAAAGAGGTGGATACTTGCGCGCTCTACTATTCTTTGTGCAGGAAAGGCATATGTATTACCAGAATTTACTACGAGTTGGGCTACTCTGGGCCGGCATGGCGCAAGTCGCCGGCGCAGCCGATATTGAAGACAAGGTCAAGGCGGCGATGGCGGCTGAAGTCCGCACCGAAGCGGATACCGACAGGGACCGCAATCGCCGTCCCCTGGAAACACTGCAGTTTTTTGGGCTCAGCGATGACATGAAAGTCGTGGAACTGGTGCCCGGTGGTGGCTGGTACACCAAGATTCTTGCGCCGGTGCTGGCGGAAAACGGTGATTTCTACGTAGCGCTGGGCACGACTTATGTGGTGGATGGCGTATTGCAACAGAAGGGGTTCGAGCAGGTGCAAGTAGTCGCGACAGATGCAAAAATCTATCGCGAAGAGGGCGCCAAATTCTATACCATCGAGTTGGACTCGCTGGGCGTCGCGGATGCGGATATCGTTTTTACCTTCCGCAATTATCATAATTTCAGCGAAGCCGGCAGAATGGCGATGAATCGAGCCGTGTGGGACGCGCTCAAACCTGGTGGAACCTATGCGGTCGTCGATCACACTCGACGGCACATGGAATCGACCAATGACGAAAATCGCCGGCGGGTAGATCCTGTCCTGGCGATCAAGGAGATCCAGTCATCAGGCTTTGAATTGGTGGACTTTGCGAATCTACATTATCGGCCGGACGACGAATTGCGCTATGAAGTGGGCCGCAAGAGTGTGACTGGAAATACGGATCGCTTTACGCTGAAATTCAGCAAGGTGGGACGAGACTGAGTTACGGAATCGCGCATCGCCGGACACGCCCTGGGGTCAGCGGCCGGCAAGTTCGCCAATGATGATGCGCCAGTGCTCCAGCGCACCGAAGAATGAGCGGACCTCGACGCGTTCATTCAGGCCATGGGCAAATTCATCGCTTTCCTTGATGAACAGCCCCATCACGCCGTAGGTGGGGATGCCCGCGGCTCTGATTTCTCTGCTGTCGGTACCGTAGGGTGCCTGGTAGGGAATGATGGGTGTTCCGGGAAAGCGCGCATGCACCGCGGCGGTGACCGCATCGAAGACATCATCGCGCAGGGGCGAAGCCGCGCTGGGCCTGGGATCGCCGAGAACGACTAATTCTACGGTTGAGTTGTCGACCACGCGCGCCAGCGTTGCTTGAACTGCCGTCACTTCCACGCCCGGAAAAATACGGCAGTTGACGGTGGCGGTGGCGGACTGGGGGAGGGCGTTTTCGGCATGACCCCCGCGCAGCATCGTGGCAATGCAGGTGGTGCGAGTGATGCCCACCTGGGCCGGCTGAGCATTGAGAATATCGGCGGCCCCGCTATCTTCCGGATCGGCCGCAAATCGCAACATGGCCTCGCCAACTTCTCCGGGCATGACTTTACCGGTGCGTTCAAAATACTTCCGGGTTGTTTCATTGATTCGCACCGGGAACCGGAATGCCTGGATATTTTTGAGTGCATCGGCGAGTTCATAGATGGCATTATCTGCACGCGGCATGGAACTGTGCCCACCGGGGTTGCGGACGGTTAATTCGAAGGTCGCGAAGGTTTTCTCGGCAGTCTGAAACAGGTAGGCAATGGCATCGCCGTCTTCACCCAGGATGCCCCCGCCGGCATCGGCGTTGAGCGCGTACTCGGCATCGGTCAGCTCCCGATAAGTTGTGACCAGCTCGCGGGTTGTCGTCATGCCGGATTCTTCATCGCCGTTGAACTGGATTACAAGGTCGCGAGTCGGGACAAACCCTTCGGCTTTGAGCCGCAGAAATGTGGTGGTCAGGGTGGTGACGCCCATTTTGTCATCCAGGGTGCCGCGTCCGAAAAAGTAGCCATCTTCCTCAATCAGTTCAAATGGGCTGCGGGCCCAGTCTTCCGGCAGTGCATCAACCACATCCATGTGGGCATTGAGCAAAATGGGCTTCTTGCCGCTGGAGCCATCGCCGCGATAATGGACAACCAGGGCGGCGGTTTTTTCGCCGTCTTCGAGCGTAAATGGGATCAGATGAATGTCTGTGTCCGAAAATCCACCGGCCCTGAACTGGTCGGCCAACCAGGCCGCCATTTCCGGAATCTGGCCGTGGCCGCGTGAGGTTCTCCAGGATATGAGCTGGCGATAGATTTGCAGCGCTTTTTCCTGGTAGGGCTCGGTGTAGTAGCTGCTTTGATCGGGAGTTTGGGCGGTAACAGTCGGCAGCCAGGCGGCCAACAGCGCGGTCGAAAACTGTCCTAATCGTGACTGGGTCATAAATATTCTCAATCGTTATGGAATGGGATCGATGTGGCCTGATTTCACCCACACCGTACAGCCACCGGAACTGGTTGGACGGTGGGCGCTTCCAGGGGGCGCACGTAACCAGGTGCCGGCGCTGTAGCAGCCGAAGTCATCCTCCAGCACCCCTTCAAGCACGAAAATCTCCTCGCCGCGTGGATGTTCGTGGTGACTGGCGCTGGCACCGGCATCAAAGCGCACCAGCCTGGTTTGCTCATCCCGGTGTGCGTGCAGCGGTTTGAGCCAGAGGCCGTCCAACTGACCCGGCAGCCAGCGTTCACCGCCTGTGTCCTTCCTCAGGGTCACAGCGTCGTCACGGGCAATCATATTCAGTTTTACCAGCAGGACACAGCCCGGTGTACTGCCCGGAGCGTGCGAGGACCCGGGTGGATTGCGCAGGTAGCTGCCGGCCGGGTAGGCACCATGCTCGTCCTCAAAGATGCCATCGAGCACCAAGATTTCTTCCCCTGCGGGGTGCAGGTGCGGTTTGAATCGAGACCCGGCCTCATAACGCACCACGCTGGTCACCTGGCCGCTTTCTGCAGCTTCGCGTTCCAGTTTTTTGCGCATGACTCCGGCAGCCGGCGAAGCCTCCCAGGGCATGCTGGTCGTTTCCAACACCACACGCTTCGAGCGGTCCATGTTTAATGATTCAACTGGCATAGAAAGTGGCATCTCTGCTACAAGGAAAATGTATGTTACCTGAAGTGGCCACGGGAATTGGCCATGGGATTGGCCGGGGGAATTGGCCGGTGAAATTGGCCATGTGATTTGGCAGGGCCGGGACGCAAGCCCGGATGAGATTTTGTTACCATCGCTTCCCTGGAGTTAACAGGGTCTGGATGATTCGTCGCCGGCAAGGATTAATTAATGAATATAGAGACTCATTTCATAGCTCGCGTGGGGCTGCAGGTGGTTGTACTTGCGACTGCGCTGGTGGGGGCTATTCTCCTTGCGGCCCCATTGGCGCCCCCATTGGCAGCCATCGACGCCACCACCTATCCTCGGGAAATCATCAGTCATGCCGGCAAGGTGTTGGTGCACCACCCGGTGATCAGTGACTGGACGGATTTTGAAACACTCACCGGCAAGACCCCCCTCGAGGTGACCCTCAGGGGCTCGGACACTGTCTGGCTGGGTACCTCAACATTCGAAGTGGACACCGAAATTCTTCATGACCGGCATTTGGTAAAGCTGAACAATCCACGGATCATGAATGTTCAGTTTCCTGACGATGCGCCGCAGAAACAGATTCTCGCCCTGGTCCGTGAGGCCGTGAAGATGGAATCCGACACCGTTGTTCTGGATTTCCTGGTCCGGGCCTTGCCCGATGATTTCCGCATTCCCGGCGCAGACAGTAAGCCCGCGCATCTGAGTTTCGACCCACCCAGGATAGTCGTTGCGAATCGGCCCACCCGACTGTTGCTCATTGACGGCCCGCCCGCCATGTCGCCGATTGAGAGCACGGCGCTGGAGATCGTGATCAACAGCAATTGGGAAATCTATCATCACCGCCAGAGCGATCAATGGTACCTGTTGGACGGTGAACACTGGCTCACCAACACGATGCTGGCCGGCGGAGATTGGCGGGTCGCCAGTAAGCTGCCGACCGATTTTTTCAATCTCCAGTACGCCACGGAATGGGAACACCTGGCCGCAGTCATCCCCCCACGCCCGGCGGATAGCGCGCCGCTGCCTTTTGTGATCAGTTATGAGTCGGCGGAACTGATGCTGATTGACGGCCAGGAAGCATTTGAAGCCGTTCCCGGGACTTTGCTCGAAGTGCTGAAGAGCTCGAACAGCGATATCTTTCGCTACGAGCACCGCTATTATCTACTCATTACAGGGCGCTGGTTTGATGCCCTGGGCTTGAAGAAAAACTGGAACGCGGTACGCCGCTTGCCTGCCGAATTCGCCCGGATACCGCCTGACTATTCCCGTGCCCATGTTCTCGCCTCGGTGCCGGGTACCCCGGAGGCAAGAGTGGCGGTGATAGAAGCCGCGCTTCCCAGAACCGTGCGTGGCGCCCTGGGTCACGAGCTGGGTGTGGCAGATGGTATCAGCGTCAACTACCTGGGCCCGCCGAGTTTTGTGCCGATTGAAAACACGGTATTGCGGCGGGCCGAAAATACGCCCTACCAGGTCATTCAACATAACAATTTCTATTACCTGTGCCACGAGGGCGCCTGGTACCTCAGTGATAAGCCCGATCGGGGCTGGACTTATGCCGTTGAAGTTCCTGAAGCCATATACACGATTCCCCCAACTGATCCCGCATTCAACGTCACTTTTGTGCGTGTGAAATCATTCGATGACAGCAGTGGGCAAGTCGCTTACAGCCACACACAAAGTTACCGGGGATCCTACTGGACCGGTTCGTCGATTGTTTACGGCACGGGCTGGTATTACCCGCCTTATGTGCATCGCTATGGATATGGCTACCCCTACTATTGGCACCAGCCTTACGGCTATGGCTATGGTGCGCGCTACAACTCAGCTTATGGAGGCTACTATCCGGTCAGCTCATCCTATTCGGTAGGCAAACCCGATCTGGACAAGGATTGGGAATGGGGCTTGGACGGCAGCAAGCGGCAAATCACCGGTCAGCAGGCGCGCAACCATGTCGGTGGAAGCTATCGCACTTCCAGTGCTGCGTCTGCGATTGGCACGCGCTCCGAGTTGGCCTCGCAAAATAACGGCGCGGATGATCTGTATTCTGGATCAGATGGCAATGTGTATCGCCGCACCGCCAAGGGTTGGCAGCGCCACGAGAATGGCCAGTGGCGGACGCTTGGCGGCGAGGCCCAACACTATCTGGAGCAGCAGTACCAGGCGCGGGAGACTGGCTACAGAAACTATGCAGTGCAGCGGAATTGGGACTATCCAGGGGACAAGTAGACTCCGGCAGCGCATTCTTATGCACTGTGGTCGCCAGAAGCGCTGCCTACAAGGATCAATTTCTGGCGCCGCGTCAGCTGCTTGATGGCGATCTCCCGCCGCGTGGCCGAACTCTGGTCATGGCCCCGCTCTGACCAGACGACCTTGAGGGGTTTGCGGCCGTTGAAGTAACGGGCGCCTTTGGCGCCACCATCATGGTCGCGAAATCGTCGAACAATATCAGTTGTAATCCCGGTATACAGCGAGCCGTTGTCACACTCTATGATGTAGACAAACCATTCCATGGGTCTGCATATTGCCTCAGAAATGGGCCCCGAGTAAATCACCTGACAAGGCTCAGCCGCAATTCGCTTCGGCTGGGTTAATATGTGAGATTCCATCACCCCCTGGGACGGTCGCCATGAAGGATCACAACAAAGTCGATGTCGTACACCTCGGCCTGAGAAACTGGAAGGAACTGGTTGCCGCAGGCGCCGCAGAACGCCTCAACCACATTCTCGCGGAGGACGTGGTTTTTCACTCGCCGGTGGTGCACACACCGCAAAAAGGTAAGGCCGTGGTGCGCGCCTACCTTGCAGCTGCGATGCAATTGCTGAATCACGATGAGTTTTCCTACACCCGCGAGTTTATATCCGGCAGGGAAGTCGTCCTGGAGTTCGAAACCGAGGTCAACGGGATTCATATCAACGGGATAGACATGATTCGCTGGAATGTAGAAGGTCAGATCGATGACTTCAAAGTGATGATAAGACCTCTGAAGGCTGTCAATCTGATACACCAGATGATGATGGCCGCCCTCGAAAAAGGGCTGTAATCAACGCCCGGGAATTTTCTGGGGATTTGCCTTCAGGCCAATCCGGACCTTCAGTCACCGACAAAGTTGGGTTCCACGATGGATCGGCGTCGCGCCCGCAGGGTGATGATCAGGATGCCCAGCAACACCAGCATGCCGCCGGCCAGCAGACGTGGGCCAGGCTGATCTCCCCAGATCACGACACCGAAAATCACGGCGATCACCGGAGACAGCAACATGTAAGGCATGATGGTGCTGACCGGGTTGCGCTGGATCAGGATAAAGTAAAATCCGTGGCCGATGATTGACGCGCCGACGGCAGCATAGGCAGCAGCAGCCCAATGAATGGGCTGCGCGGATAACAGTGTCTGCCATTGATTTTGGTCAAGTACCAGGCTTGAGACAATCATGACCGGCATCGAGATTACCGCTGTCCATGCCTGGAAATTAAATACCGATACACCCTTGATGCCGCGCATATAGATCGATCCCAGCGCCTGGCACAGGGCCGACAACAGTGCAATGGCCAGTGCATCGAGTTGTTGAAACACCATTGGGTCGAAGCTGACCACAACCACACCGGCAAATGCCATCGTCAGGGCCACGAGTGTACGCCAACCGATCCGTTCGCCCAGCATGACCATGGCCAGTATTACTGACATGGGTACGTAACACTGCACCGCGATGACAATGGAGGAAACGTCCGCGGAGCGCTCCAGCGCCCACAGCAGGATCGCAAAGTGACCGGCGCCCATGAACAGACAGGCCGCTCCAAGGTGGAACCAATGTCCCCGGGGTGGAAAACGAATAAAGGCCCCCATGATCAGCAACAGCATCGAAAAGCGCAGGATCATGAACAGCGACGGCGAGAAATGCTGCATGCCCTTGGCGCTGGCGATAAAGTTGAAAGCCCAGGTTATGCATACCAGCACAACCAGGACCAGATCTCGTAGGGGCATTGTCTGACGTCAGTTTTGGTAGGGGTCTTGCATTATAAGTGGAGTTTCGCTTCCCTTCTTTCGCCTGCGGCAGCGCGCGTTGGGTCAGGGGCAATACAGGTTGAACCGCAGGTAGGTGATGACCCCTGAATTTACTTCACCGGCAAGGCGATCCAGCCAGTATCTGAGGGCTTCGACGTCGATTGGGGGCAGGGCGATGCCGCCGGCAATGGCACCTGCCCCGAGCACCAGAAGATTCCGTTTCAGTGTGGCAATCATGCTGCGAAGGCCCCGGCTTTCGTCGCCCTCGCTGTTTATCACAAAGCCCGCGCGAAGAAAAAGTTGGAGTAAGTGGCTACGATCAAGTGCGTCTTCCAGGCAGGTCCACGGAGCGATTACATCCTGGATGTCTTGCGGGAGCGATCCGTTGATGGCCATATCGGTCAGCCCCAGCCGGCCACCGGGCCTGAGTACGCGTCTGATCTCCGCCAGCGCCCGTGGCTTGTCTGCAAACAAGCTGAAAGAACATTCGCTTAACACGCCATCAACCGAGGCGTCGCGAAACGGCAAGGCAGACGCTCTGCCAGGTACGTATTGCAGCGCCAGGGCTTGCGGCTGCCTTGCTGCCGACACAGATCGTGCCCTTTCCAAACGACTCTGCGCCCGGGTCAGATTTGACACGCTCGGATCGACACCGCTGACCCGGTAGCTCCAGTCTCGAGCCAGCAGCATTGCAGTAGTCCCGGTGCCACATCCCAGGTCCAGGACATGTGATCCGGCCGGTAACTCCATCGCTTCGACAGTTCTACGCGTCAGGGCTTCACCGCCCGGGTGAAAGTTATCCCCGGCGATTTGCCGCACCCAGTCCTGTTCGTAAAAATCGCTGCAACACGACGCAGGCTTAGCAGCTCTTGCCAGTTTGTGTTCAGCGATCTGCATCGTTGACCGACCAATCGTAAGTCACGTGGTTGATGCGATACGCATCGTTCATTGCAGTTTGCAATTGGGCCTGCAGGGTGGGTTCGGCAAACTGCTGCAGGTAGGGCAGGATGGCATCGGGAAAATCCTTCCTGTACCACTTGAAGATACTGGACAGGTAAATAGTATGTCCTTCCATCCTGACATTCGCCGGCGTGTTGACGAAATCACGGCCGGCCTGATCGAGTTGTTCATCGGTCCACTCCCAGGGTCGCAGTATCGGGCAGGAACTGCTGGCGCAATTGAACGCAAAATGTAGCCGCGGGTCTTTCTGATTCCTGAGCACTTCTTTTTCGAGACGATAAAGATTGGTCTCGCGCCCACCGACTATGACCTTACGGTCATAGAAGAAACCCTTCCTGGGAACAATTCTCGAGATAAATGAGATTTGGACGTCGCGTACGCTTTCCAGCGGCCAGTATTCCAGCACGCCGTGCAACACCAGAGTGTTATAGGTGTTGATCCAGTAGCTTCTTTGCGCGGACTTGTCGGGGAACTGCTTCGGTGCGTTGTCCGGGCTGATAGCAGCCAGCATGGCGACCTGGCTGTCGAGCGCAGCCAGATCTTGCGGGGCTGCTTTCCAGGCATCGTAGTCAATATCGCCATTGTCGTTGGAATACTTCTCGACCAATTGAAAAAACGGTTCGGCAGAATAGAGTTGGCTTTGGGTGGTCATCAATTCGCTCGCAGCTTCGATGTCTCGATGGCCCCTCCGGTCCACGGGCTCGAGAGTCTCGCCATGGGGCGTGGTTTGGCAGGCACACAGAAAACCCATGAGCAATAATGTGCTGCTTATTCGTGCCCCTGTGACAGCCTTCGCCATCACATCGGCGCACCATTTCCTATGGCCTTCCTTTTCGCCTCGCGCGGCCGGTTTATCGCGTTGTACTCACAGAATGATACCGGCTGTCCAGCAGCATCAAGAATGTGAACACAACAGGTGTCGATGCGGTCCTGATCGTAAGTATATGCGTCCATGAAGGGCTTGATACTGACAGTCAGCAGACCATCCCACAGGGCGTGGCCCACCTGCTTCGCGTCCATATTTTGCCACTCAATCATTGAGTCGAGTAACTCCTCCACGACGGCATCGTCAATATCAGCAAGTTGATCGCCTGCGGCCATCCATTTCACCGCCTCGGCCATGGCCATCGGCCCGTTGATGGAATCGCTCAAGCTGCTGATCAGGGGGGCGTTGCTGTCGCTGGCCCAGTCCCGATAGGGTGGAAAATAGCGGGAGATCGGTAGCAGGCCGTTCCTGGTCCTCAATGCGGCAGCCATTGAGAAGCAATTCGGATCGGAGCATGGAATGGGCGTGAAGTCTTGCGGCGAAAAGGCTTCAAACTGACGGCAAATCATCGTGACGGTCTCTTCAAGGGTCAGGCGATCAACCCGGCGTGGGTTTTCATAGCGGCCTGAGTACATGGCGGGTTGTATGACTACATTCCTGATTTGCCTGTAGTCATGGGCGAGGTCAATAAATCGGCCAATTTCGTGGTCATTGAGGTCCCGCGTCAAAGTCATGACCGGGTGGACGCTGATGCCATTATCAAGACAATTTTCCAGTGCCTTGCGCTTGATGTCGAGCAAGTCTTCTCGACCACGCAATGCGGCATAAGTCTCCTTCTCAAAGCCATCGAACTGAAGATAAGCAAACAGCCGTGCCTCCGTGCCCTCGACGCAGGAAGCCAAACGTTCGGTGAAGCGCCGTTGCGCCATCTTGATGCCGTTGCTATTGATGCAAACATTGAGGAACCCGCGATCAATCAGTATGTCGACCATGGTCATCAGCTCCGGATGAACCGTCGGCTCACCTCCGGATAACTGGATGACGTCTGTATTGGCTTTGCCTCCCGCGACGAGTTGATCTACCTGTCGGGTAAAATCGTCCACGCTCATCATTCGCGAATGATGAGGTGAGGAACCGGCAAAACAGGTCGGGCAGGTGAGGTTACATCGTTCGGTAATCTCGATCAGAATATTGCAGCTGTGATTGGCCCAGGCCGGCGAGCTTGCTACTGCTTCCTCGCCTGAAGCCGGCACACCACAGCCGTTTGCGCAACAGGCGGGGGCGCCGGGTAGTTCGATTTTCTGTTCATAGTAGTGTGCCGTGCCAGAGGACAAGAGGGCTGAATACTCGCCATGTGCCGGGCAACTTTTGTCCATCCAGACTTGACCATTGCGCTCATAAACATCCGCAATGACTCGCGCAGTACACTCGGGGCAGATACTGCCGGTCTGCTTAATCCTGCGCCCGGTCCCGAAGGCCGACTCGGGGTCAACGAGTTTTAGCGGTGTTATCAATGGCTGGGTCAAGTGGCTGTGCTCCCTATCGTACCCCACAGATGACCCTTCCAGCGCTGCATTGATTTCAACCGGATATCAACCAATTCTGCAATCGCTTGTCTGATGGTCAGCAGACCGGCCCGTTTCCCGGTCGCTTGCTATGATTCGATGGCAACTTGTATGATGAGGATGCCAATGAAAATCTGGTTAACAGTTTTACTGGTTGCCGTGTTGGGCGCTGCCGCCTGGTACTATTTTCAAGTATACCAGCCGGGCCTGGAAGCCGAGCGTGACTCGGCTGCACTGGTTCAACCCAAACCCGTCATTTCACAAGTCCGGCCTGAACCTGAGCCCGAGCCGACGGCTGCCGAACCTGAGTACGACTTTTACCAGTCTGATGAACCTGTGGATGTGGACGAGACTCCTGATCTGCCACCGCTGGCGGAAAGCGACGCTGTAATCAATGAAACCATTGCCGGGTTGATTGGTGAATCAGCGGCCAGGCGGACCATAGTCACGGACGCGCTTGTATCCCGGTTTGTGGCCACGGTGGACGCTCTGAGCAGTGCCCAGGTGCCAGCCATCGTGCTTCCCATAGAACCGGTTGTGGGTGAGCTGGAAGCCACTTCTGATGAAAGCCCGGAATACGAGCTTCGCACCCCGGAAGGCGATTTGATACCGCAATACGTACTCGACCCAGACAATTTCAGACGATACGGCAACTATGTTGAAATGCTTGAAGCGGTGAATATCGATGATTTGGTGGCAAACTACCGTTCGCTTTATCCGCTGTTTCAACAAGCTTGGCGTCAATTGGGATATGGCGACGACGACTTCAACGCCCGCCTGCTTGAAGTCATCGAGGAATTACTTGAAACACAGCAGTCGGCGGAACCCGTCCGGTTGCTTAAGCCCGAAGCGGTCTACACATTCCGAAACCAGGAACTGGAAGCACTCACCGCTGGCCAGAAAACGCTGATTCGTATGGGATCGGCCAACGCCGCTAGAGTCAAAGCGTGGTTGCGCGAATTGCGCGCAGCCATCGAGATGCTTTGAACTCAGATGCAGCTTAGACAGCTAATCACTGCTTATTGCTGTCTGGCAGTCGCTCTACCCCTGTTGGCGATAGATGATGATGCCGGCGCTGCACGGGTCAGGCAATTGGCGGATGGTTATTACCAGATGCAACTCGAAGCGCATCCGGAGCTGGTGCTTTTCTACGGACTTGAGACGCCTGACCCTGGTGGCATTACAAGCAACCGACAATCTGTAATGGCGCACGTGCGCAATCGGGAGGCCGAGCTCCTGAAATCGCTACTGGAAATCGACCAGGACCGGCTGCGGGGCCAGCCCGAGTGGATCACTTATGGCATTTTGGAACAGTCCTTGCAGTCGAGCCAGGGCATGTGGGTATGCAGGAACGACCTCTGGAATATCAATCACATGTCAGGATGGCAGTTGATGTTTCCCCGCCTGATGGAGTTGCAGCCCATCGGCAATGACGAGGTCAGGCTGCAGACCTTGATGCGCATGTCCGACATGGTTGCGTTTATCAAGCAGGAAATGGCCAATCTGCAATACGGGCTGGAGCAGGGCTACAGCGCTCCCAGGTCGGTGGTCTCGCGGGTTATCCAGCAAGTGGATGCCGTGGTAGGCCTAGATCACCGTGAGTCACCGCTGTTATCACCGGTCTGGCGGGATGACTCGGAAGGTTTTACACGGCAAGCGCTGTATTTCTACACGGATGAAACCATTCCAAGCTGGCAGGCCTATCGTGACTTTCTTGCCGAGGAGTATCTGCCGCAAGCCCGGGAATCGCTGTCCGTGAGCACCAATCCAGACGGCCGTGACTGTTACGAGGCGTCGCTTCGATACTACACCACGCTCGGCCGCAGTCCGGAGCAAGTCTATCAGTTGGGCAAGGACACGGTGGAGGCCAACCGCAAACGGGTAGAGCAATTAGGCAAGGCGGCTTATGGTCTGGATGACTTTGCCTCCATCATGGCGCAGATTCGTAATGATTCGACTGACAAATTTACCGATGCTGACCACATGCTCGAATTTTCGCGAAACACAGTAGCTCGAGCCGAAAGTGCCATGCCGGACTGGTTTGGCACCATCCCCGGACAGGCCGTGCAAGTGGAGCCATTCCCTGACTACCAGGAAGGCACAGGGGTTGTCCTCACGCTATGAGGCAGGTGCTGCAGACCGCCCGGGCATCTACCGCATCTCCAGGCACGAACCGGCTCAGCAAAGCATCGGTAATGCCGAATCCACTGCCTTCCATGAGGCCTGGCCGGGCCATCACCTGCAGATTGCAATTGCACAAAAACTCCCAGGCCAGCACCCGATTGGTCGAATTACTTTCTATTCCGGCATGGGTGAAGGCTGGGCGCGATACAGCGAATCCCTGGCGGATGAAATGGGTTTGTATGACACCACTACCGGACCGATTGCGAGACTGGCATGGCCAGCGCGGGGTATGGTCATTGATCCGGGTATCCACATCATGGGTTGGTCCCGGGCACAGGCAATTGAATTTATGGGCGTGGCCGGGCGAATGACACCGGGAGAGCTCGATGACATGGTTGATCGCATCGCCATTCTTCCCGGACAACTCACCGCCTATGACTCCGGCGGTCTTGAAATCCTCGCCTTACGTCAGTTGGCTCAACAGCGCCTGGGCGAGGAATTCGACATCAAGGCCTTACACGATCGCGTGCTTGAAAACGGTTCGGTGCCGTTGACGGTATTGCGCGCCCATGTTGAGCACTGGCTTGATTTAAATAGTCCGCCTGCCGAGTAATCGAATCGCAGCCGTGTGCGACTTGCTGGAGCGGGCATTTTTGGCCTCACCAGGTTTTAGCCCCTGCCCGACGGGAAAGGGCGTAGGCCGCGGCGCCGCGAATGCCAAGACTGTCATCCAGATTCAGGCGGATATTGATGGATTGCATGATCGGCGTGTAGTCTGCCGCATCGTTGAATTCCGAATGAAACTCAGCGGAGTCAAGCAGGTGCGGATTTCTGGCGGCGATTCCCCCACTAATGATCAATGTCTGCACCGGCAAAACCGCAAGACAGTAATTGCGGCAGGCCCGAGCATAAAAGCGCGCGAACAGGGCAACTGTAGGGGAATCGGCGCGTGACAGCGCTTCGGCTGCGGTGACCTGCCGGCCGGTCAATGCACGATGCAGCATCGCTGCGCCGCTGCCGCTCACCACCGCGTCATTGCTGAGCCAGGTCCTGCCCGTCCATTCAAGCAGCAGTTCCTCAATTTCTCTCTCCACCCTACCGTGAAAAGAGAAACTGCCGTGTCCGCTTTCAGAGCCGGCGACAAACCACGGCGCCCCGGACCGGTGTGGATCCGGAAAGAGGGTGCAATGCCCCAGGCCGGTGCCTGCGCCTACGATGACGATCGCCCTTTTTGTTGAGCTGCCCGTTGCGTCGTCTGCCGATACAACCGCGCGGTTCACCTGTCCCCGCCTCACTGTGGACATGGCCTCCACCTGCGACGAATCCCGACAGGCCCAGGCCTGGGCGAGAAAGTCATTGAGCAGGTGGAAGGCCCTGAATTTACGAATTTCTTCGACGTGGATATTCCACGGAATATTGTGCAATACGGCTGACTGGCCCTGGACCGCACCAGCCACGGCAACGGAAATTGCGTCAAAGTCTTCTTCCCGCACCATTTCCTCAGGTGCACAGGCGGTAAAGTGGCGCCAGAAATCCGTAAACGAAGTGACGCCGTCCAGCGTGGTTGGCATGATGAACACCTGCCCCAGGCTTATGCGCCCCGACGCATCTGTTTGTGCAACAGAAAACCTTGCATTGCTGCCGCCGATGTCAGCGGCAAGTATCCGTTGTGTGGGTGTTTGTGGTGGTGGCACCTTTGCATTATAAGGCCGTCGGCCCGCACACGGGCTTGCCTTTTAAGCAGCGGCAGGCGGCCCCATATCATCCAGTACACTAGATCACCGGCCCGCTGCCGGCATCATCATGGTCCGCAAAAGGCAGGTTGACAATGGCTGAACCCAAATATTCGGAACGCCCTGTAGCGACTTCGCTCAAACCGCTACGGATGCTGGTCCCATTCCTGAGGCCGTACAAGGGCACCATGGTTGCAGCGCTCGCGGCGCTATTGCTTGCTTCAATTTCAATGCTGGCACTGCCTGTAGCGCTGCGCTATCTCATAGACAACGGCTTTATCGCCCAGGATGCCAGCACCGTCAATCGCTATTTCGGCTGGTTTCTGCTGGCTGCGATACTGTTCAGCGTATTTGCCGCACTGCGGTTTTACCTGGTGACCTGGCTGGGCGAGCGGGTGGTTGCGGATATACGCAATGCGGTTTATCGCCGCGTCATATTCATGGATCCGACTTTCTTCGAGGTCACCAAGACCGGTGAAGTTCTTTCCCGACTGACGACAGATACAACGCTGGTGCAGAGTATTTCAGGCGTTGGCCTCTCAATTGCCCTGCGCTCTACCATCAATCTGCTGGGCGGGCTGATAATGCTGGTGTTGACCAGCCCGCAACTGGCGATCTACACGCTGGCAGGTATACCCGTTGTGATCATTCCGGTCGTGATTGTGGGCCGGCGGATTCGTGTCCTCTCGCGCGCTTCCCAGGATCGCCTGGCTGACACCAGCGCCCTGGCCGGTGAAACACTTAATGCCATGCAAACCGTGCAAGCCTTTACGATGGAGGAATTGCAGATTGGGCGTTATGTGGAGGCCGTCACGGTGAGTTTCCGCACCGCGGTACGCCGTATCGGCATCAGTGCTTTGCTGACCGGTCTGGCGACTTCGTTGGTGTTCATTTCGATCACGATCATCCTGTGGCTGGGATCCAGGGCCGTGCTGAATGGCGAAATGACCGGTGGGCAACTGGGGCAGTTTCTGATGTACGCCATAATGGTCGGTTCTTCGGCTGCTGCTCTGAGCAGCCTGTGGGGCGAAATTCAACGGGCTGCAGGCGCAATGGAGCGGCTCAGTGAATTGAATGAGTCGCGGCCCTCGATCGAGGCGCCGGAGAACCCCCTTCAACTGGCTGCAAGGACAAAGGGTCGTTTGCATTTTGACGAGGTCAGTTTTCGCTATCCCTCCCAGCCTGAAACGGCCGCCCTGGATGATTTCGATTTGATCGTCGATCCCGGAGAAACCGTGGCTATTGTCGGGCCATCGGGGGCCGGCAAGAGCACCAGCATGCAGTTGCTACTGCGCTTTTACGATACGTCCTCCGGCGCCATCAAGATCGACGGAACGGATATCTCACAGCTGGATCCCGTGGCGCTGCGGCGGCAGATCGGGCTGGTGCCGCAGGAGACCGTGTTGTTTGGCGACAGCGCGATAGAGAATATCCGCTACGGCAATCCCGAGGCCAGCGATAATGAGGTTCGCCAGGCGGCTCTGGCGGCGGCGGCCGATGAATTTATTTCTGAACTGCCTCAGGGCTACGACACTTACCTGGGCGAGCGCGGAACGCGCCTGTCTGGCGGGCAAAGGCAGCGCATCGCAATTGCCCGGGCCATTCTCAAGGACCCGCCTATTCTGCTGCTGGATGAGGCCACCAGCTCACTGGACGCTGAAAGCGAGCAGCTGGTTCAAAATGCCCTGGAGGGCCTGATGCAGGGGCGCACCACCATCATTATTGCGCACCGCCTGGCGACCGTTAAGAAAGTGGGACGCATCGTCGTCATGGATCGTGGCAAAATCGTCGCCATTGGCTCGCACGATGAGTTGACCCGGGGCAACGAGCTTTATTCCCGGCTGGCCGCCCTGCAATTTGGTACCTAGCAGTGCTGTTATAGTCTGTGAGGCGCCATTTCGCAGCAAGGGGTCTTCTTGCAGGACGCGCTCGAGCCCATCCATGGGACGCTCCTCTTGAAACATCCGTGTTTCAAAGGGTCCTGCAAGAAGACCCCTTACTCCGAAGCGGCTTGTGCCAGCGTTAGGAAAGCCCCGTGAGTGGGCTGCTGGCCACGCCTTCAAGGATGCCGAGCGCCGACAAGATTCTATGGGTCTGGTCAAGCCATGGTTACACACGGTTTGAATGTTTCGCCTCGACTCATAAGGGCATATGCAATCCTGACCAACTTGCGCCCCAATATCACTCGAGCAGCGGTTTTTGAAAGTCCCTTATCCAGTTGACGCTGATGATAGCGCTCGAATCGAGGTTCGTTGCGGGCCGCGTGAGCGGCACAAAATAGCAATCGTCGTATCTCCTTCTCGCCATTCTTGGTCAGCCTGTGCTTGCCCTGCATGCGACCAGACCGCCGCAATCGTATGTCCAGGCCGAGGTAGGCCACAAAGGCATCCGATGAAGCGAACACGCCGCGATGAAAGGCCGCCACCAACCCAGCAGCTGTGGCGGGTCCAAGGCCCGGTATCTGTTGGCAACGCGCATAGTCTTGTTGCAGGCCCAACGCCCTTAGCAAATACTCAATCCGGCATTCGATGCGCTGGATCAAGCGGCTGCAGGCCTGTTCCACTTCTCGGCCTGACAGCGACACTTGGCGCATGCTCATGCGCATGTTTTTACGCACTCCAACCACCACAGCGCGACGCTTAATCAAAGCCCACAGCTCCCGTGAATGCTGGTCTGACGGGCAATGACGAGGCAATGACTGCGCTTCGTGGCTGAGATAGCGTGCTAACAACCAGGCATCATGCGGATCACTCTTATGCCTCAGGCCGACGGCATACCGATAGTGATGCAGCTGGCGTGGGTTCACCAAGTAGATCGCATAGCCCAAAGCGTGCGCAGTATCCACCACCGCCAGGTGGTAATGCGATGTCGGCTCCAGCGCCAGTCGTACCTCGCCCGTCAACCCACCAAGCCATTGTGCAATGGCCGCGGTTGAGTTATTGACTTGATAATGTCGTTGCCGGGTCCAATCGTAAACGTCCAAATGATCTTTCGAAACATCCACACCTAAAGTGACTTGGGTAACATTGCTTGTCATAATGATCTCCGCGGTTATATGCCGTAGCCGGGATCTCACGGGGCGCAAGCTTGTATACATCGGCTGTCATTGCAGCTAGATTCTCAATCGGCGCTCTGGTGAGAATGGGATGGGGACGAACTCTTGTTAGTCTGTACCGACTGGCCAGAAAGCGACTGCGTCCCGCCCATCCCGGCACCCTTAATCATCCAGATTTAAGGCAGAAACACCATACAAGCGACTGGGTCGTCGAGCCCGAGCGCCAAGGATGGCGTGAGGAAGGAAAATGCCAGGATGGCAGCAATTTCCGGCGGCTCGAAGAGCTGCTGAATGGTTTCAAGTGTTCTTAGCGCCTTGGATCGTTCTCGCGCATCCCTGCGCTCCACGATCTAAGCACATCCTTGTGCAAAAGGGCCATCTGCCAGGAGCGAACCGCAACCCCCTCACGACACTTTGCGGTAACGATGGCACCGAGCCTTACGTGTGAACAACCTTGCTGGAATTCAAAGCTAGCAGTCTGTCGGACTCAACGGGCCAAGCCCTCACCTTCCCCACATATAGGACCAGCCGACAATCACGGTGTTGGTGGTTGAGCCAGTACTCACATTGGTCTTGGACCGGAACAAGGCGAGTTTGATACCTTGTTGCGGCGTCAACGGCAGGCCAAGGCTTAAGCCCCACCAGAAATCTCGATGACTGTCTCCTTTGGGCTCGCCATTGACATTGTTCTCGCCTGCAATGGCATAACCTGCACTAAAACTGGCCCACAGACCCGGCCGGAAAGTTCGCACGATATGGGTTTGTGCGTATAACAGGGGGTCCTGCAGGGTCTTGGAATCGGCGAAAAAATCCTTGTTGCTAGAATGCAGGAAAACAGAACCGGTCACTTCATAAGACATTTTTCCACGTTCATGCAGCAGGCCAATCTGCGGCCGCACCGTCCAGCGATTTTTGCCCAGATTGATCAACCGCTCAGCGCTGTATTCGCCCAGCGGCACAAGCACCGAGACCCCGGCTCCCACGGTTGTGTGGCTGGTCTTGTCGGCACGGTATTGCCTGAATTCCGGCATCTTCAGCGCCGGCGCCCCGTAGAGGTTGACGGAAAATCTGATTTTTGGATCCATGAAGCCCCTGCGCCTGACGCTGCGGAGTTCTCCGTCTAGCAGCCCCTGCCATCGGCCCATGGCGTACGGAACGGACAACGTCAACCTGGCAGTTTTTCCCCACAGGCCAAAGCTATGGATATACGACAGGCTGCCAAAACTAAGCTGGTATTCCACGTTCTCGATGCGCAGAGCCGGATCAACGAACGTCTCGCCATCTGAATATCCGAAACCGGCACCGATAAAGCTTGCGCCGGTTGGAATATGTGACCACAAACGCGGCTCCAGGTCCTGCGCTTGTGCTGAGGTGTGGGCCGCAAGCAGCGCTACTATGGACAGACAGCGATAAAGCAAGGGTTTCCAGATGAACATTAGGTGACCGGGAAAGGGTATTCATCAAGGCTGCGACTGTCAAAGTTTTGCCGACAGCACGATACACCCCGGTAGCCGCGCATGGCAATCCTGTGATAGCGTTGCCCTTGTGCTGGGAGCAAACCAGCTATTAATCTGTAAGTATATGAATGAATTAAACTTTTCAAAGGCGGGCGAGGAACCAAGAGTCTCGGTGGTAATCCCGGTGTACAACGGCGGTGCCTATCTTGATCGCTGCCTGGAGGCGCTTCAGGCCTCCAGCTATCCCGTTGCCGAGTGCATTCTCGTTGACGATGCCTCTACCGACGGGGCGACTGAGACTGTGGTGCAGCGGTACCCCGTTCGCCTGGTGAAACTGGAACAACAATGTGGCCCCGCGTTCGCTCGAAATTGGGGTGTATACCATTCAAGCGGAGAGATCATCTTTTTCGTCGACGCGGATGTCGTACTTCAACCCGATACGATTTCAACCGCCATTGGGGCATTTCTACAGGATGAATCCATCGATGCGGTCTTCGGCAGTTATGACGATTTACCTGGTGACCGTGCCTTCCTGTCTCAGTACCGCAACCTGGTCCACCACTGGGTCCATCAAAACGGTGCCACAGAAGCACAATCATTCTGGGCTGGATGCGGCGCAATCCGCCGCGAGGTGTTCGTATCCATCGGAGGATTCGATCGCGACGCCATGCGCATCGAGGACATCGAGCTTGGCCATAGGCTTCATCAGGCCGGGTACAAGATCCATCTGCTCAAGGATATGCTGTGCAAGCACCTCAAGATCTGGAGTCTGTTCAGCATTCTGAAAACTGACATGTGGTCGCGTGCCGTGCCCTGGGTTGCTCTGATGCAACGCGAAGGCGAAGCATTCGATAACCTGAATGTCAATGCAGCGTCGAAATTCGCGACAGCGCTGACGGGTTTGCTAGTACTGAGCCTGTTGGGACTGGTGCTGGCAGGGCGCTGGGTGGCTGTAGTCCCCTTCCTGGTTCTGATCATCCTGTGCATACCCGGTGCCTACCTGGGGGAGCGAGGCGACTCACATCGATGGCGGTCATATCTGTCCATCGCACTGACTGTCGCAGGGACGCTATCCGCCCTGCTGTGGGCTGCTGATACTCAAGTGCAGCTGCTCCTGGCATTGCTACCCCTGATGTTGTGTGCCCTGATAGTGGCCTCCCAATGGCCGTTTTTCAGATTTCTGAACGCCATCAGGGGCTCGGGATATTTGCTGGCCGCCATTCCCATGCAACTGGTGTTCTTTATCATCTGCGGCTTGTCGGTGCCGTTGGGGATTGCCCAGTCAAGGGTGAGATTCATGCAAGAAAAACTTGATCCTGGGCGCCTTCCGGAGAACGCTGACAGATTGTTTGTCCGCGACGCCTAGAATACTGCATCGTAATTAATGGCCCTTTCAGAGGTGGCCTCCCTGTGAGCCAGGCGCAAATCGGCCATCCGCTGTGTTATGTCGGGGCGCGGCTGGGAATGTCGGCCGCACTCACCCGCTGGTGCCTTTTGTTGTTAAGATGCGGCATTGCAAGCACTGACAGTGACAGGAATTACTCACGATGATGCTGGAAATTCGCTCCAAATTTGCAGACCCCTCCGCTGTGATCCTCGCAGCGCTGGTTGTACTTGCGATTGCAGGAGTATGGCAATACGCCAACAATTCGCTGGGGGTGGACTACTACACCGCCTGGGCAGCGGCGGACTCGCTCAGCAATGACAGCGAACACTACGTTTATTCCCGTGCCAGTCAGGTTCGGATCGGCAGGGAGTACCGCCGCAAAGCGATGGCGAGCGAGACGTCGCAACGGCACCTGGCGGTTGTTGACTATCAGAGAGTGTTGTTCATGACTGCCACGCCATTCATGTATTGGGTGATCAATCTCTTTGCAACCGGGGAATACGAAACCGATTTGCAGATCTGGAGTACCCTGTCGCTGATCGCGTTCGCCTTGTCGATCCTGCTGATGTGCCGGTTCCTGTCCTTTTCGGTGGCGGGCAGCCTGGCTTTGCTACTTCCCTGCCTGGTCTGGTTGGAACCTCTGCACTCTGATTTGCGCGTCGGCAATGTCAACTGCGTTCAGTTGGGGATGGTGGCGCTGGCGCTGTGGTTTTTGAATCGACAGGAGGATCGAAAATGGGCGGTGGTAGCGGGTTTTTTTGCGGCCGCGACCGTACTGTTCAAGCCCAATCTGGCAACCCTTCTGATCGTGATGCTGGGCGCCTGGATCGTGCGCAAGGAATTTGCCGCCCTGATCAGCGGAATCATCGGGATGGCAGCCAGTACAGCAATTATCTTTGTGATTACAACCCTGTTTACCGGAACCGCCCGAAGTTGGCTGGATTGGTGGGAAATAATGACAAGTACGGTGCAAGTCGAAATTCCCGGAGAAATCGGAAATGTGAGTTCCGCTTTGGCGACATCGTTCGGTTTCGAGCTGAGCTTCAGCCAGCAGGCGGGCATGGCGATCGCCTTGAGCATCGTGGTGCTGGTTTTCCTTTGGTGGGGGCGGCGCGTTGTGATGCGCGAGCCGGGCGCCGATGACAACCCGCCGCGACAGCAAGGTGGCGGTGGAAAATGTGCAGCTTGTCTCGCTTGCCTGCGTTATTCCCTTACTGGTCTTTGACCTCGTGTGGGAACATTACTTCGTACTTGCGTTGCCAATGCTGATCACGGCAATACGTCCCTGGCACGGGGATTCGAATCGCAACTGGGGCTCATTGGTCCTTCACCGCATCTTGCCGGCCATCACGCTGCTGTGCCTGATGGCCACACCTACGCGACCCTATTTCGATATGAATACGGTGGACTACTATGCGATGGTGAACCGCTTTGCCATCTGGACGCTGTTTGCCCTGGGATTGTGGCAACTGCGATTCAAGCGCGTTTAAACCGCGTATAGGTGGTTTGCAGCTTATGTTGCCGAGGCGAGGCGGGAATCAGGATTCGGCGTCGCTTTCTGTAACTGGCGCAGGCACCAGGCGTTCACTCAGCGCCAAGGTTCGGTCTTCCCCAATCTCGTGGTATTCCGCGTCCTGATTGACCTGCCACAGATCCCACTTAATTTCCCCCGCCATGATATTTTCTGCAGCCAGTAGCGCGGTCATCATGGCGTGGTCCTGGTTGTTGTACTTGTGCATACCGTTTCTGCCAACCAGTTGCAGGCCAGGCAGCTCTTTCTCCATCCAATGGCGAAACAAACTGACTCGATCTTGGTATTTATCGTCGTAGACCGGGTAGGCGCGGTGTTGACGGATGACCGTGCCGTCAATGACGTGCCCAGCCGTGACCAGGCCCAGCTGAATCAATTCTTCGTCGGCCAGCCGAACCAGGTCTTCGTCATTGAGGTCCCACAGCCCGTCACCCTTGAAGCAGAAATACTCCAGTCCAAGGCAATTCAGATCTGGGTCCGGAACGAGGTGTGGCGACCACGACTTGAAATTCTGAATACGACCCACCTTGACGCTTGAATCATGGATATAAATCCAGTTGTCGTCGAAGCAATCGACGTCTTTGACGATCAGGGCAACGGTGACAAAATCGCGATAGCGCAATGATCGGGCCGCTGTCATGACAGGCTCTGGCGGCTCGGGCTGCAAGCAGCCCACCAGCTCAGCGATAGCAGCAGAGGATACGACCTGGTCGGCGGAATAGTCGTGTTGCGCGCCGCTTTCATCGAACGCGATGACCTGCCACTTGCCTGAATCAGTGTCCCGGTAAAGTTTTTCCACGCTCATACCAAGATGCACCTGGCCGCCCTGCTGCCTGATTTGATCGGTCGCCGCTTCCCACATCTGACCCGGGCCAAGTCGCGGATATCTGAAACTGTCAATCAGGGTCTTGGGCGTGTTGCCACCGGCGCCCATGCGCTTAGGCACCAGGGATTTCCACACAGCCGTGCCCAATGACAGTCCTTTTATTCGCTGTGCGGCCCAGTCCGCTGAAATCTCTTTGCACTTCATGCCCCAGACCTTTTCGGTGTAGGTCTCGAAAAAGATTCGGAATAAGCGCCTGCCGAATTGGTTGGTCACCCAGTCTTCAAACGTACGCGGCTGCTTGATGGGAAAAGCCTTGGCCTTGAAGTAAGAGAGCATGCACAAAGCAGACTGCAAGACACCAAGCTTGGAAAGGGCGTCGAACGCCCGTAGCGGGTAGTCGAACAGCTTACCGTTGTAGAAAATGCGGGACTTGCGTTGGCGGGTTATCAACTCGTCACCCAGAATTTCCTCCCACAGATCTTCAATCTCTTGGGATTTTGAGAAAAACCGGTGTCCCCCGACATCAAATCGGAAACCCTGGTACTTCTCCGTCCTGGATATTCCTCCCACGTGTACAGGGTCGCGCTCCAGCACGGTAACGGGAATGCCGTTTCTTGAGAGCTGCCAGGCTGCCGTCAGGCCGGCAGGCCCGGCGCCGATGCACACTACGCTGGGTTGGTTCTTTGTCATAAGGGTTCCTGAAGCAGCGTGCAATTATCGCATGACCGGCATGCGCTTATAAGTGCCGACCACGATTGAGGGTTGGCGCTACTTGGTCACCCGCACGGGAATGGGCACCTGGCAGGCATCGAGCACTTTTGGTGGTTTGAAATGAAAAAATGACTGTTTTCGATTCTTGCGTGCCTGCAGCATTTTGCCAAATGACTTGTCACTGGTTTCCGCCACATAGATGAACAAACGGTCCGATTCGGAAATTTCTGAACCCAGGGTCATTGAACGAATACGCGACTTGGTAAGATCATCGCTGATGACACCGTCGTTGTCCTTGGGCCCACGTTGAATTTGCTGGACGAATTCCATGCCCATAACGACCCGGCCGAAAACGTTCATATTGCGGTCGAGGTAGCGCGGCGCCTGGCCGATGACGATATAGAAATCAGTTCGGCTCGAGTCTGCCTCGTTACCGCGCGCCATCGCTATGGTGCCTGGGCAATGCAGCAGCCATGTGCGGCCTGCCGCGTGGTCTCGACCGACAGCGAAGCCATCAATAAAGCCGGTTTCATCGGCAAAAATATCTCCTGTCTGCGCTGAAATGAACGGGAAATCTTTGGACCAGCTAATTTCAAATTCAGATTCAAGAGTCGGGATCACGCTGGCCAGTCCAAGGTCGCTACCGTCGCCTCCCTGGGCGACAAAGCCATCTATGACCCGGTAAAAAGCCAGGGCGTCGTAGAAATCATCCTTGATAAGATTTCTGAATTGCGCGACAGTTTCGGGGGCGAACAGGGGGTTGAGTTCTATCACGACACGGTTCTCGCCGAGTTGCATGTACACCGTGTTTTCCGGGTCGAGTTCGCGCCAGATTATGCCATTGGCGGCCGGAACCATGGACGTGGCCACCAACAGCATTGCAGCCATGCAGCGTACAGCGAACGTCATCATGATTGGGGTTTGTTCAGTGTCAACAGGCCCTAGCGCATCTGCATCCCACCGCCGGGGACGCCACCCATTGGGCCTGAACCAGGCACGACGATGGACGATGCCTGTTGATGCTGTAGCTCACGCAACTCTTCCATCGTGTTTTCAACGGCTTTGGCGGCGGCCTCGCCGAATCCTGAAACGGCTTCGACCAGGGTCTGGGCGCTGATTTCGAAAGAAAGGGGTAAAGCGCCGGCGGGTGTCATGATCTGGGTGGAACCCAAATACCTTATTGAACGCGAGGGATCCGGATCCCCCGCAGGGGTCACCGGGCTCATCCGTCTGATGGTGCCGACGCGATTGTCGGTAAACGTATCTTCAATGAACAGGTTGGACGCATCCATATCAATTTCTGCGCCTTGCTGCGGATTCGGTTGTTCAATCATCTGTGTTTTCCATGTTTGTGGCGGTTTAACGGCCGCTTGTGACTGGAAATGGGGGCGAATTCAAGGATTCCCAACAAACGAATTTTGTATTTGGCTCCCGCCCACGGCTTCCGTAACCTCGAGCCATCTTACAGTGCAGCCGCAGGCGACCCGCCATCCCCGGTTGGGTAAGTCGAGCAAAGCGAGACTCCTTTCATTGAGTTGCTCAGAGCCTTCATGAGATAAACTGGGTAGTCTCGATATGGCACCGACAGGTCCAAGGACTCCAAAATGAATGCAAATCAGGCGAGCTCGGATGTTGGCCATGTCCTGGGTGTTGGGGGCATCTTTTTCCGATCCGACGATCCGGCGGCCCTGGGGGCCTGGTATGCAAAATACCTGGGCTTGTCGATTGAGGCGTGGGGCAGTACTCACGGCACCAGTTTCGCACCTGCAGATCTGCCCCAGCGTGCGTTCACCGTCTGGAGTGCGTTTTCCAGCGATACGGAATACTTCGGACATTCCGGACAGTCTTTCATGATTAACCTGATCGTCGATGACCTCGATGCCGCATTGGACAACGTTGCGCGTGGCGGTGCAGAGGTGCTGGAGGAGCGTGAAGAACATGACTTCGGGCGATTTGGCTGGTTTGTTGATCCATCCGGAAATCGCATTGAGTTGTGGCAGGCGCCAGATGACTTGCAAGATGACATGCCACAGGACTCGCCGGGCACTGACACGTGAGCAAAGCCGGATCAAAGGAGCGCCTGGAAGAGGTGGAAAACCGGCTGGCTTTTCAGGACGATGTGATTGAAAAGCTCAATGCGGTCGTTACGCACCAGGATGCCGAGATCAGGCATCTGAGCGCGTCACTGAAGCGCCTGGAAGAATCCCTCAAAGAGATTGCATCGGGGATGTCGGCTTCTGGTGACGGTGAAGCGCCACCGCACTATTAGTGACTTCCTGCGGCGTACGCGTGAATTTTCGTCGAACCGAAACACTTTCTCCCTGGATATCACTTAAAATAGCCCGTTCAGGCATCAAGGAAGCCCTGTTTGAATTCCCAACAGCCCCACCCGAGGAAGCGGTCGGAATCCACATCCATGTCACTCAGCAACGGAACCAAGAATCTGGCACTTTTTTGTGATTTTGAAAATATCGCATTGGGTGTCCAGGACGCCAAGTTTGCCCGCTTCGATATCGAAGAGATTCTCGAGCGCCTGCTGGTCAAAGGCAATATTGTGGTCAAAAAGGCATACTGTGACTGGGAACGTTACAAGACCTACAAAAGGGGTATGCACGAAGCCTCCTTCGAATTGATCGAAATTCCCCATGTGCGCCAATCTGGCAAGAACTCCGCTGACATCCGCATGGTGGTCGACGCGCTGGACCTGTGTTACACCAAGGCGCATGTCGATACTTTCGTTATCATTTCCGGTGATTCCGATTTCTCGCCGCTGGTGTCCAAATTGCGCGAAAACAATAAGGAGGTCATTGGTGTTGGGGTAAAAAATTCAACGTCCGATCTTCTGATCGCAAATTGCGATGAATTCATTTACTACGACGATTTGCTGCGCGTGGTCGAGAGGCGCAAACCAAAAAAGAAGAAAGCAAACGATCAACAGGAAGCCAATGGCTCAAACGACGCACAGCAGTCCAGAGCCGATAAGGCATTTGAGCAAGTGCTGGAAACGATCGATGACCTGGTCAGTGAGCGTGGTGACCAGGACAAACTGTGGGGGTCGATGGTCAAGCAGGCCCTCAAGCGTCGCAAGCCCGGATTCAATGAAAGCTACCACGGATTTCGTTCGTTTGGGCGTCTGCTCGAGGAGATGGAAGTTCAGGGTATGCTGCAACTCGAACACGATAAAAAATCAGGTGGCTATATCATTACCGAGGTGACCTGAATCGCGGTTTGCCTGCAAAAGAGTATGCCCCCAGGCGAGACTGGTCTGTTGGAAACTGGCTAGCAGTAAGTGTATGATGCCATTGCTGCCGAATGAAGTTTTGGCGCATTAAGTGGTCTGTGCAGGTCGTTATTACCCTTCCCGTTCAACCTCTCACTTGTGTCTATTTGGTTAGCGTGTATCCCGTTTGGGCGAATATCAGATAGGCGAAAGAGAGAGTAAGTAATATGTCAGATACAGATACAGATACAGTTACAGGCACTGTCAAGTGGTTCAATGATTCCAAGGGCTATGGGTTTATAGCGCTTGATGGGGAGCGGGATGTATTCGTGCATTACCGCGCAATCCAGATGGAAGGCCGCAAGTCACTCAAAGAGGGCCAGCAAGTCGAATTTACCATTGGAGAAGGGCAAAAGGGACCCCAGGCGGAGAACGTCATTCCCCTCTGACACCCTTTCAGCGCCAAATTCCCTGAATTAGAGAAAAGCGGGCCGCGTTGTGCGGGCCGCTTTTTATTTGAAATCACTCCGTAAGGTCGGTCCCCGCAATACCGGATAGAAAAACACGCGCCAAAAAAAACCCGGCCTGAGCCGGGTACGAGTTCGTGTTTGATAACCTGTCCTGTTTATTCAACAGCGGTGATCCTTATACATCAGCTTCCATATATATCCCCCTTAGGTCTGCTGATATTTGTCGGGCGTTCCCCTGATTTCGTGCCGTCCTGCCGGGGTCCGGGCTTTCCACTCCCAGCGGGAGTGGACGGACCCACTGATTTTTCGCATCAGTGCAGGTGGCGCAATTTGTTCGTCGCATCGTGTTTGGCCAAAAACAATCCGACCTTCATTCTCCTTGGCTCATAGCCGTCTCGGTTAAAGGTGGGAGAGTCGGAACCTCGATTGGGCATAGAGGGGCGAGGTTCCGTCTCTTCCCGCTAACTGCTACCAGTCAGTTAGCTATTGCAATTAGATAAATGCAACAATCAGGCCAAAAGTGAAATTAAGATCTATTTAGTTATTAATCAAATAGTTATGATATATCGAACAATATTGGATATGGCCAGTAATGCGCACGCTCTGTCGCAGGTTGTCAGAATGTTGACAATTATTGTCAGCTATCCAGGCGCGTGCAGCAGACTACGTGCTACGGCGCTGCTTAAGGCGAATGAAGAGAAGCGAGACGCTTCAAATGGCTTCCAGCCAGCCCCATTTGTCATGAGTTGAGCCGTCAAAGAGGCCGAAAAAGGCGTCCTGTAGTTTGCGGGTAATAGGACCGCAGCCACCCTCGCCGATGGTCATGTGGTCGACTTTTCGCACCGGTGTGACTTCGACGGCGGTGCCGGTCATGAACATTTCGTCGGCCGCGTAAACCTGTTCACGGGCAATGGACTGCTCGACCACCTCCAGACCCATATCCTGGGCCATTACCGTGATTGAATGGCGCGTAATGCCGCTCAAAATCGAGGCCGATGCCGGTGGGGTCAGGAGTCTTCCGTGCTGAACAATAAAGATGTTCTCGCCGGCGCCTTCACTCAGGAGTCCGTCATTTCCCAAAGCGATGCCTTCCTCAAAGCCGCGGTCCCTTGCCTCCAATCCGATCAGTTGGCTGGAGAGGTAATTTCCCCCAGCTTTCACACCCGGAGGGATGGTGTTGGGTGCCACTCGCTGCCAGGAGGTGAAGCAGGCTTTGATGCCGTTTTTGAGGCCCTCTTCGCCAAGATAGGCACCCCAGGATTGAGCGATAATGGCTACATCCACAATATCCATGTCAGCGGGTATCACCCCTATCCCACAATTGCCTCGGCTGACCAGGGGTCGTATATAGGCCGACTCCAGGCCGTTGACGGAAACGGTGTTGCGGCAGGCCGCGTGCAGTTCTTCCAGAGAATATTTGATCGGTATGCGATAGACGCTGGCTGAAAAGTACAGTCGCTTCAAATGGTCGCTGAGGCGAAATACCACGGTGCCGTTCGGGGTTGAATAGGCTCGGATGCCTTCGAACACGGAAGACCCATAATGCAGGGCATGGGTACGAATGTTGACCGTGCAATCTTCGGCAGCACGCAATTCCCCGTTAAACCATATTTTGTTGGATTCAGTCACAATATTTCCCCGTAATTTGGGCGCATTAGGAAGACGCTAAGCCAGGGCCAATCCTCACCTGAAAAACGAATATTTCGTCGCGGGAATGGTTACAATAATTGCCAGCCCATTTCAGCACAGAGATAGTGAACCGCCACACACATCACCATCACCACCATTCGCCACCTGATTACAGCCGGGCGTTTGCGATTGGTGTAGCGCTTAATCTGGCTTTTGTGGCGGTTGAGGTCAGCTACGGATTTATGGCAGATTCGTTGGCGTTGCTGACCGATGCTGGCCACAACCTGAGCGATGTGTTCGGCCTGTTGTTGGCTTGGGTCGCTGCCGCACTGGCCAAGCGCAAGCCCTCGCTCAGGCGCACATATGGGTTTTCCAGAGCGACCATTATTGCTTCCTTATTTAGCGGTTTGCTCCTGATGGGGGCAGTGGGCGCCATCGGCTGGGAAGCCTTGGATCGGCTGATGGAACCTGCCCAGCCTGCCGGCAAGTCCATCATGATTGTCGCGGCCATCGGTGTGCTGATCAACACAGCAACGGCCATGCTGTTTTTTTCCGGAAGGCAGAAGGACCTCAACATCCGTGGGGCCTACCTTCACATGGCGGCCGATGCCGCGGTTTCGCTGGGCGTTGTTATTTCCGGCGCGCTAATCTGGATTTACGGTTTTGCCTGGCTGGATCCGGTGATCAGCTTGCTGATCGCTGCGGTCATACTCCTGTCGACCTGGGGATTGCTCAGGGACTCCCTGAACCTTGCCGTAGACGCGGTGCCGCCGAGTGTGGATCCCGAGGCAGTCAGAGAATACTTGAACGACCAACCCGATGTGACAACGCTTCATGACCTGCACATCTGGGCCATGAGCACCACCGATACTGCATTAACAGCACATCTGGTCATGAATCCTCCGCCCACGAGTGACAGATTTTTAATGGGATTGTCCGATGTGCTCGAGCATCGATTCGGCATCAATCACGCCACGATTCAGATTGAGCGCAGCGATGATGAGTCCGTCTGCAGCCAGTCCTTGCATTGTGCGGAATGAATGCGCCAGGGAGCCGCAGGCGACCCGCCGACTCCGGTTGGGTAAGCCGAGCAAAGCGAGCGGTACCAGAGGGGCCAGGCACCTATTGCATGCCGTCGAGTGCAGCCGCCTTCCGCCACAGGCGGGAGCAGGGAAGCGAGACTCCTTTCAGTTGGGAACGCTCTGATGAGCCGTAGCCCTGTAGCCCCAGTGACTAATTAGACTTGGCCGGCAGCTTATTTTTCCAGGTTTTCATCTACCTGGCCGCGGCGGTGTTTGCCATCCCTCTCGCCAAGCGCCTGGGCCTTGGCTCGGCGCTGGGATACTTGCTTGCAGGCGTGATTATTGGCCCTTACCTGTTGGGCCTGGTTGGTGAGGAAGGCCAGGATGTTATGCACGTCGCCGAGTTCGGCGTGGTGCTGATGCTGTTCCTGGTTGGGCTCGAGCTGGAGCCCTCGGTGTTATGGCGCATGCGCGTCCCCATACTCGGTTTGGGTGGTTCCCAGGTGGTCATCTCGGCAACGGTAATCGGCGGCGTCGCCTTGGCATTTGGTCTTCCCTGGCAAACGGCCCTGGCGATCGGCTTGGTATTGGCGCTTTCCTCTACAGCCATTGTGTTGCAAACCCTGAATGAAAAGGGCTGGCTGAAGACAGAAGCAGGCAAGGGCGGGTTTTCCGTGCTGCTGTTCCAGGATGTGGCCGTTATTCCAATCCTTGCATTACTGCCTTTTCTCGCCATTGGCACAGCGCCGCTCGCCCTGGATTAAGCAGCGGCGCAGGTCGGCGGCAATGCGCGACCCGGTTGGTTGCAGGCCATCATGATTCTCGGAGTGGTTTCCGCAATTGTGCTCGGTGGTCGCTTTCTGACCCGCCCCTTGTTCCGCTGGATTGCCCACACCCGCAGTCACGAGGTGTTCATCTCCACAGCCCTGTTATTGGTTGTCGGGATTACGCTGATGATGAATTCGGTGGGCCTGTCGCCGGCACTGGGTACTTTCCTGGCCGGCGTGGTGCTGGCTGAAAGCGAGTACCGTCACGAACTGGAATCCAACATCGAACCCTTCAAAGGCCTGCTGCTCGGACTGTTCTTTATATCTGTGGGCGCCAGTATGGATTTCGGCCTGGTGGCGGATGATCCGTTCCTGATTGCAGGCCTGGTACTGACTCTTATTGTCGTAAAGCTGGTGGTGTTGCTGGCGCTTGGCAAGGCCTTCAGGCTACAGTTGGCCGATAACCTGATGTTTGCATTCATTCTCGCGCAGGGCGGAGAATTCGCCTTCTTGCTGTTTTCTTTTGCGACCCAGAACCAGGTGATTGAACGAGACCTGGCGAATCTTCTGATCGTTGTGGTGGTGCTGTCCATGATGGTCACTCCCCTGATCATCATCGTTTACGAGCGATATATCCGACCAAGATTTACCGGCTGCGTTTCCCTGCCTGAAGAGAGTAAATTCGAAGCGGACGAGAATCCGGTGATCATCGCGGGATATGGGCGATTTGGCCAGGTCGTGTCACGAATGTTGCGCGCCGATGGTATTCAGACCACCTTGTTGGACCATGATGCCGGCCAGATCGAGATGACGGGACGATTCGGCTACAAGGTGTTTTACGGCGACGCTAGCCGCGCCCAACTCCTTTCGGCCGCCGGAGCAGGCAGGGCTCGGCTTCTTGTAATCGCCATTGATAATCGTGAGAAAGCAGTGGGTATGATCGCTACTTGCCGTCAGTATTTTCCCGATCTCAAGCTGCTGGCCAGGGCGTACGACCGCTCCCATGCCTATGAATTGATGGAGGCAGGCGCGGATGTAATTACCCGCGAAACCTTTGGCTCCGCCCTGATCCTGGGCGAGAATGCATTGCGGTTATTGGGATACGACGAGGCACGCGCCTATCGTTTGATGCGCACTTTTCGCCGGCATGACGAGAGTGGTCTCAAGAAACTGTACGAAGTTTGGGGCGACGATCACACCTATGGAATGCGGGTGCGCCAGAACATCGAAGACCTCAAGCAAGTCCTGCAGAACGACTCCGAAGAAGTCGATCATGACTTTCGGCAAGCCTGGACCTACCTTCAGACCGCAGAAGAGAGCGGCGAACAGGAAAACTGAGCGGCTCAAGCTACCCTGGCTGGAAAACCTACTCGGCTGCCACCCTGGACCGCAGCCTTTGCAGTTGTTCACCAATGACGCCATCCACTGCCGGTGCGAGCCCTTCAAAGCCGCTCGCAAGGTGGCCGTGCACCATGTATTTGAAGGAGATCGTGGTACCGGCCTCGCTGGGCTTGATTTGCCAGTTCATGCGGCCTTGCAAGGCCATGTTCTGGAGCGGGCCCAGAGCGCCGTCGAACTTGATTATTTCGTTGGGCACGAAATAGATGATGCGCAGATGCTCAACAGCGCCCCCGCCCGGCAGGCGCTCACAGAAGCAGCCGCCCAATTCCACCTTGATGTACAAATTGCTGGCATCCCCACTCCAGCTGTGCTCGCCGTTCCACCACTCATGGACTTGATTGACCATGATTTGATAGGTATTTTCCGGGCTTTGATCGACCGTTAAGCTGTGTGAGACCGTGAATTCCTTGGCGTCCACGGACTTCACTTCCGCCTTGGCATCCATGCTCACAACCGCGAGTAGGGCTACGGTAAACAGTCTGCGGTGCATTTCGGGCTCCTTGTTCACAAGCATTCCAATGCTACCAGCGATTCCCGCCGGGTCAACGGATTTGCGCCAAAAAAAGGAGTCTTGCTTCCCTCGGCAACTGCTCCCTGCGTTGCTCTACCTCCTGCATCCCTGCAGTCGTGCTCCCGCCTGCGGCGGAAGGCGGCTGCGCTCGACGGCATGCAAAAGGCGCCTGGCCCCTCTGGTACCGCTCACGCGCTACGGCACTCAGCGGGCACTTCTTCGCCTGCGGCGAAACCGTACCCACTTCGTTGCCTGCGCTTTGCTCGACTTACCCAACCGGGGCCGGCGGGTCGCCTGCGGCTCCCTTGGCTCAGCTGCGGTGAGCGTGATCTGCAATCACGTTGGCCACGCAAGTGGTCAGCTTGCGGGCAAAAGGAACATGAATGAATTCATTGGGGCCATGGGCATTTGAATTGGGTCCCAGGACGCCGGTAATCATAAACTGAGCCTCGGGAAACGCATCACCCAGCATCGCCATGAATGGAATGGTGCCGCCTTCGCCCATGTACATGACACCTTGACCGTATGCGCTGAGCGAGGCTTTGTCCAGCGAGTCGTGCAGCCAGGCAGCGACGGCCGGGGCATTCCAGCCCGAGGCGCTCTGGTCTGCCTCAAAACTGACATTGGCGTTGCCCGGCGGGTCGGCTTCGAGCGTCTGTTTGAGTCGCCTGCTGGCTTGCTCTCCATCGACGGTCGGCGGTAAGCGGAAAGAAAGCTTTAGCGCGGTATGAGGCCGCAGCACATTCCCGGCCGACTCCAGCGGTGGCAGGCCGTCCACACCGGTAATGGACAACGACGGTCGCCAGGTACGATTCAGAAGTCGTTCGACATTGTCATCAGCCATGGGGTGCACGCCATCGCAAAACGGGTAGGCCTGGTACACGGAATCGCCCAGGGCCTCAGCCATTTTGCGGGTTTGTTCCAGTCTTTGCTCGGGGATGTCGTCATATAGATAGTCCGGCAACATACGCCCCGTATTTTCATCCTCCAGGCGGCTGATTAGCTGGCGCAACACCCTGAAGCTCGAGGGCACAACGCCAGATGCGTAACCGGAATGGACGCCTTCGCGCAGCACATCGGCGCGCAAGGTACCGGCAGCCATCCCACGCAGAGATACCGTCAGCCAGAGCTGATCATAATTACCGGCGCCGGAATCCAGGCAGACCACTAGAGAGGGCGTGCCGATGCGCTCTTGAAGGTGATCGATATAGTGGGGCAAGTCATAACTGCCGGACTCTTCGCAGGCCTCTATGATCACCACGCAGCGCGCATGCGGACGTTGTTCACGTTGTACCGCCATAATGGCCGTCAGAGAGCCGTAAGCCGCGTAACCGTCGTCAGCACCGCCACGCCCGTAGAGTTTTCCATCACGCATGACCGGTATCCAGGGACCCAGGCCCTCCACCCAGCCGGTCATTTCGGGCTGCTTGTCCAGGTGTCCATACAACAGGATGGTGTCTTCCGTGTTGGTGCCGGTGTTGGCCCCGGTGTTCGAAGGGCCCTGAGCAGGAATTTCCATGAAGATCACCGGCGTGCGGCCGGGTAACCTGACGATTTCCAGCTCCAGACCGGCAATGTCCTGCTGGCCGCACCACGCGGCGATTTGCTGAACGGCATCCTCGATGTATCCGTTGGCTTCCCAGTCCGGGTCAAAATGGGGGGACTTGCAGGGAATTTTGATGTATTCCACCAGTTCGGGAACGATGGAATCCATCCACATCTCATCGACGAATGCCTGAGTGGCCTGTGGGTTCATGAATGCGGTCCTTTATACGAAATCAAGAGGGTGGATATTATCGCATGCAGTGATCGCTGATGCGGCATCTGGTCAATGGTCATCTCGGCTCTGTTATGCTTGAGCCGGTCCTGCCGCACCGATCGCCAGGCAGATGGCAAACCATCCAATAACCCGACAATGAGAGGCGCCCGTGAACAACCAGACCGATCATCCCGATTCAGTACCGGACCTGCCCAAAGGGGAGTTTCTCGGTCACCCCAAAGCGCTGTGGCAGCTCTTCAATATCGAAATGTGGGAACGCTTCGCGTACTACGGCATGCGGGCTGTTCTGGCGCCTTACGTGGCTGTGGTTTTCTTTGGCCACCTGCAAAGTGGAGAGGCCAATGCCCAGGCTAGTCTGGTCTACGGCGGCTATACGGCCATGGTTTACGCCACGGGCATAGTAGGTGGATACATCGCCGACAAAGTGCTTGGTTTTCAACGCTCCATTTTAATCGGGGCCATCGTCATGGCTGCCGGGCTTTTCCTGCTGCTGATTCCCGAACTCGAGATGTTCCTGATCGGACTGGCCCTGGTGGTTGCCGGCAATGGCTTATTCAAACCGAATATCTCGACCATGGTGGGTCAACTTTATGCCCCGGGCGATCTCAGGCGCGACAGTGGATTTACGTTTTTCTATATGGGCATCAACCTCGGAGCGGCCGCAGCGCCGCTGGTAACGGCCGCCTGGATTGGCGTGACGTTTGGCTACAAATGGGGGTTCTTTGCCGCCGGTATTGGCATGCTGCTCAGCACCCTGTTTCTGGAGTTGGCCAAGAAAAACCTGGGTAAGGTCGGATTGCCGCCGCCGGGCAAGGAGTCGTGGTCGCGGTTTTTCTATGTTGGCCTGGGCTGCCTGGCTTTTGTGCCCGTCATCTACTTCCTGCTGAGCGCAAGCCAGATTCTTGGCATGGTTCTGGTGGCCATTATGCTGTTTATCGTGGTCTATTTTGTTGTAGCCGGCATTCGTTCGGGCGATAAGGTGCAACTGCACCGCTACATTGCGATGCTCATTCTTTTTGGGGCCAATGCGTGCTTCTGGGCGTTGTTCGAGCAGGCGGGCAGTTCGATGAACTTCCTGGCAAGGGATTTTGTTGACCTTGACGCAGGCCTGTTTACGATCCATTTTGCCGCCTTCCAGTCGGCCAACCCGATTTTTATACTGTTGCTGGCGCCTTTGTTTGCGTTTTTATGGCCGCGCTTGGACAAGAGCAACCTGAACCCTTCCATCCCGCGCAAGTTTGCGTTGGGTCTGATCCAGGTGGGCTTCGGCTTCTATCTGCTGGTTTTTGCAATCAATAATATGCAGAACGCCGCCGGGCTGATTCCCTGGTTCATGTTGCTGGGTGCGTATTTCTTCCACACCACCGGTGAGCTTTGCCTTTCTCCAATCGGCTTGTCGATGGTCACCAAGCTATCTGAGCCCAAGGAAGTGGGTCTCGCCATGGGTGGCTGGTTTTTGTCCATCGCCATGGCACAGTATGTCGCCGGACTGATCGCCGCGATTGCCAGTGGCGGCAGTCATGGCGCGGCAGTTTCAACTGTCGAACAGTACGGGTCGGTCTACCAGCAGTTGTGGTGGATGGGCCTGGGAATCGGCGTGGCCTTCTTCTTGGTGGCGCCGCTAATCAACCGATTGATGCATGGTGTGAAGTAAGACACTGCGCTGTGGAGTAATCTACTGCCCCTGCGTACAACAGGTACTTTGGGGCTCGATCAACGCGTCATATTCCCCGGTGCGGTGCCAGATTTCCCAGCGGTGTCCGTCGGGGTCCTGCAGCCATATTTTGTCACCGCGGGCATAGCAGCAGCGCGCGTCAGGTTCCGACAGGGCATCGACGCCGGCGTCAGACAATCGCTCCTGCCAGGCTTTGAAAGTTTCGGCATCCGGTAATTCAATGCCGAAATGCTGGGCGGAGTCATTGCATGATGATTCGCCCTTAAACAGCGATAAATGAATGGCCGGTTCATTGAGACGAAAATTCAGATAGTTGGGCCGGACTTTGGTGGCCGGCGCCGCCAGCATTTCGCTGTAGAACATCTGGCTCCTGGCCAGGTCGGTGGCGGGAAGTGAGATATGAACTCTCATGACGATCTCCTTGGTTGAAAATGTGCGCGCCTGGCGGTCAGGCAACGCCCGGGGTCAGGCAACGATGGGGTCAGACGGCCGGGCGAAGTGGCAGGCTCATGTACTGGTTGCAAGCGGAGTGCCCCGTTTGCCCCATTGCTTCGGCAATGGGTCGAAATCCGAATTTTAGATAAAGCTGGCGGGCGTGGGACATGCTCTCAAGGGTTTCCAGGTAGCAGGTCTGGAAGTTGGCACTGCGTGCGGCCGAGAGCACCGTTTCTAGTAGCCGCACCCCCAGACCGCAGCCCCTCGATTCGGGCAGGAGGTACATTTTACGGATTTCACAGACCTCATTCGCCCCGCCATTCAATGGCCCCATGCCGCCGCAGCCCATTATTTGACTGGAACGGCAGACAACGAAGTAGGCGGCGCGTTTTTGGGCATAGGCCGAGGCCATATCGTCAATTTCAGCATCTTCGCTGGAATAACCGCAGCCGCTGACACCAAACTCCGCCATGACCTGCCCAATGATTCGGGCAACGGCCGGGTTGTCAGCAACCTTGATCGGGCGAAGGGTGAATGCCTCCCCCAGCCGCGCATAGCGCAGCGCCTTGCTGTATCGATTCAGGCCATCCACCACAACTTCCCGGTCCGCGGGTGTGACCAGTCCCAACGCAGATTGCACTTGCTGGTTGGCAATCTGGTTAATGCTGCAATTGGCCTCCCGGCCTGCGACCGTCAGATTGAGCATGCGTCTGCGCCGGTCCGCCGGATCGTCTCTGAATTCCACCAGTCCACGGCCGATCAGGCTGTTGACCAGACGGCTCATCGTTGATTTTTCCAGCACCAGGCGCTCACCGAGTTCCGATGCTGTCGCCTGGCCCATGATCTCCAGTTCGGTCAGCAGGTGGCATTCGGAATAACTGAATCCAGCGCAGCACAGGCCGTCGTCCAGAAGGTTGAGCTCCCGTACGAGCCGTCGGGCTGCTCGCCGCACATCATGAACTTCGGAAAACATGAAGCGATATTAATCTATATAGTTGTATAATACAACTATATAGTTGCCCCGCTGCAGTACACTGGCAAGCAAACTACCTCTTGATGCGTTTTTTCTGTAGCAGCAAGGGCAGGGATCAGCGCTTCAGGATGATCAATTAGAAACCGGGAGCTCAGGCTGCAGCCTGCGTGCACCGGGGGTCAAACCGATTCAGGCAATGGGTGGCGGGTAAGGGGGCGAAGAGTGACTGGGCCGTAGTTCGGCATCCAGAAATGATAAATCAAACACCCTGGGGCGGGGTATTGGTTCGTCCGAGTCATCGGGGCAGGTCTGGGAGCAGGACCCTGAGCCAGCGCACTGAAGCATGAGATCACACTCATCACTGCCGTGGTCTTTTACCTGCTTGCAGCAATCATGACTCGAACCCTTGTCGATGATTTGCTTCAACTGCATTGGCCTGTCCGACTCCATTTCACAGCGCCCAGCCTGCAGGGGCTGGGCCATGATGGCCAGGATCAATAGCAGTAAAAGCACTCTCATGATTTGATCATAGGTGTCATGTGCCGATTATCAACATGGTTTCTGACACAAACGCTGGCAAAAAATTCCCTTCAAGGCTGTGGGGGCAGTGAAGAATCTGGTGTTGGGCGTGTTGGCAGGCCCTGGACGTGCCGGGACTTCAGACGTTCCACAAGTTGTGACAGCGACACGCCTTTGGCACGCAGCAAAACAAGTAAGTGGTAAATGAGGTCTGCCGCTTCACTCAGTGTTTCTTCCTCATCTCCGGCTGTCGCCGCGAGCGCGGTTTCGACGCCTTCTTCGCCGACTTTCTGCGCGATGCGTTTGATGCCTGCTTCAAACAGCCCGGTGGTGTAGCTGCCATCGGGACGATCGGCCTGGCGCTGTTCGATCAGCCTCTCCAGTGCTGCAAGAAACGCCAGATCAGGGGCTGAGTCACCCGACTGGTCAAAGCAGCTTGCCGTACCCAGATGGCACACCGGCCCGGTGGGAATGACTTGCACGAGCAGGCAGTCGTTGTCGCAATCGGCAATCATTCGCACCAGTTGAAGTTGATTACCCGATGTTTCGCCCTTGGTCCACAATTCCTGCCGGCTGCGACTCCAGAATGTCACCAGGTCGGTCGAACATGTGGCCTCCAGGGCCTCCTTGTTCATAAAGGCCTGCATCAGCACGCGGCCATCGAAAGCGTGCTGAATGACAGCTGGCATCAAGCCATCCATTTTGTTCCAATCGAGACCCAAAAGGCTTGCCGCTTGCGAGGCCGCGGACACGAGATCATTGCCGTTTGTAGCTACCATGGGCGCACTCCAATGTCGTTGCGGTCGAGAAATTTCTTCAGCTCGGGTATCGCGATCTGACCCGAGTGAAAAACGGTGGCGGCGAGGGCTGCGTCAACGTCCGCGCCCCTGAAGGCCTCGAGAAAGTGATAGGGCTCGCCGGCCCCTCCGGACGCGACCAGTGGGATCGGCAGCACCTCGCGTGCGCGCGCCAGTTGATAGAGGTCGAAGCCGGCCCTGGTGCCGTCGGCTGACATGCAGTTTAGTACCACTTCTCCGGCACCGCGGTCTACGACCTCGGCAAGCCAGTCCATGGTTCTGCGGCCGGGTTTTTTCATTGCACGGGGGGTGCCGGTATGGGAGCGCACTGACCAGTCTTCGGCATCCGCTATGGAATCCACCCCAACAACAACGCACTGGCTGCCGAACGCCTTGACCAGTTCATTGATCAGGTCCGGCCGCTCAAGCGCCGGCGTATTGATGGAAATCTTGTCTGCGCCCTGGGCCAATACTGTTTGGGCGTCGTCTATGCTGCGGATGCCGCCAGCCACGCAGAAGGGGATATCGATAGTTTCGGACACCCGACGGACCCAGTCAGTATCGACCCGTCGGCCCTCCGGGCTGGCGGTGATGTCATAAAAGACCAGTTCGTCGGCCCCCTCGTCGCGGTACCGACCGGCCAAGTCAATGATGTCACCCATCACCCTGTGGTTGCGGAATCTAACGCCTTTAACCACCTTGCCGTCGCGCACGTCGAGACAGGGAATCAGTCTGCGGGCCACCTTGTTCCGGTTCACGACAATACCTCCAGCGCTTCTTCGGTGGAAAATTTTCCATCCAGCAGGGCTTTGCCGCTAATTGCCGAATCGGCGCCGGTTTGCACCAATTCGCGCAGATCATCCAACGAACTGACACCCCCTGAGGCCTGTACGCAGATGTCCGGATGACGCCGGTTCAACTCAACGTAGAGGTCTGTGTTGGGCCCGGTCATGGTGCCGTCACGACCAATGTCGGTGCACAGGACGTGTTTCAAACCAGCCGACTGATAAAAATCCAGCAAGTCCCACAGACTGTTGCCGGATGACTTCGTCCAGCCGTGTGTTCGCACTTGTGGAACGCCTCCAACAATCCGGACATCCAGGGCCGCGACCAGGCAGTCAGGACCAAAGCGCATCAGCCAGTCTGAAAATCGCTCCGGTTCCGAGCCGCTGACGCTGCCAATCACGACCCGTGCAGCACCTGCATCCAGCCTTGCTTTGACGTCCTGGGTAACACGCACGCCGCCGCCAGTCTGGACATTTTGGGTACAGCTGCCGAGCAAGGAGAATAGCGGAGCGGTATCGGCTTGGGCACCATCACGTGATGCCGCCAGGTCAACCACGTGGATCCATCCGGCGCCGGCTGCGGCATATTTGGCGGCCAGAGCCGCGGGATCGAAATCGTACACCTGGCACTGGTTAAAATCACCGTGCCGCAGGCGCACGCAGTTACCGTCCAGCAGGTCTATGGCAGGAATCAGTTGCACGGCGTCTCCAGGAAGCTGCGCAGCAATGCAGCGCCGGATTCGGCCGATCGCTCCGGGTGAAACTGGGCGCCGTAAAAATTATCTTGGCGGACGATGGCGCTGAACCTCTCTCCGTGTTCGCTGGAAGCCAGAGTCCAGTCGCCCAGCGGTGCTGCATAAGAATGAACAAAATAAAACCAGTGCCCATCCAGGGCATCAGTGAGCTTGTCGGGCCGCACGCAAGTCAGCGCGTTCCAGCCCATGTGGGGCACGCGCAGACCTGGGCTGCCGACCAGCCGTTGCAGCCGGGCGGGAATCAGTTCGAGCAGTTCACTGTCATCTTCCGCCGATGATTCGAACAACAGTTGCATGCCGAGACAAATACCCAGCACGGGTTGATTGAGCGAGCGGATCACCTCAACCAAGCCATGGCCGCGCAAGACCTCCATCGCCCGGCCCGCGGCGCCAACTCCGGGCAAAATGACCTTTTCTGCACGCTTGATCACATCCGCATCCGCTGTGAAGCTGGCCTCAACACCAAGGCGGCCAAGGGCATGCAGTATGGAAGCGATGTTGGCGCCACCACTGTCGACCACCGCCAGCGTCATCAGAGCACGCCCTTGGTGCTGGGCAGTGTGCTACCCCGCTGTTGCAGCGCCGCGCGCAGGGCGCGTCCTACGCCTTTAAACAGTGCCTCAACCATATGGTGGGTGTTTTCGCCGCGGACCTGCAAGTGCAAGGCTGCAGCCAGTGACTGGCTTAGGGAGGCAAAAAAGTGCCGCACCATTTCGGTGGACATGCCGCCCACCGCATCGCGCGGGAAATCAGCTTCAAATACGATGGCCGGCCTGCCGGACAAGTCCACGGCAACCTGGGCGAGTGACTCGTCCATTGGCAGCACAAAACCGTAGCGGCCGATGCCACGGCGATCGCCCAGGGCCTGGTTGAGCGCCTGGCCCAATGCCAGTGCGCAGTCTTCAACCGTGTGGTGCTCATCAATCTCCAGATCACCCCCGCATTGGAGATCGAGACGAAAGTCGCCGTGGCTGGCGAGTTGGTCCAGCATATGGTCGAAAAACGCGATACCGGTACTGATGGACGTCCCGCTGGCATCGAGATCCACGCTGACTCGGATGTCGGTCTCATTGGTTTTACGCTCGATGCTTGCCTGGCGGTGTCGCTTCTTAAGCGCACGCACGATCGACGGCCAGTCTTCAAGGCCGGCGCTTGCAGGGCCGATCTGATACCCACCGATGCCCATGTTTCGGGCCAGTTGCATATCGGTTTCACGGTCGCCGATCACCCAGCAGTCACTCAGATCCAAATCACCGGACTTGAGGTAGTCCAGCACCATGCCGATTTCCGGCTTGCGATCGGGAGACCGGTCGGCTTCGAAATGTGGGTCGATGTGTTCAGCGGCAAAACTGATGCCCTGTGAACTGAACAACTGCAGCATCTTGCGATGCGGGATTTCAAAATCCTCGGTGGGATAAGAATCCGTGCCCAGTCCATCCTGGTTGCTGACCATCACCAGTTCGTAGCCGGCTGACTGCAGTTCCAGCAGGGCGGGAATTACGCCCTCGAGCAATTCGAGTTTTTGCAACGAATCGATCTGTTTGTCTGGTGGTTCGACAATCAGGGTTCCGTCCCTATCGATAAAGAGTATTCGGCGTTTGCTCATGAGCCTCCACCTGTCCAATCCATCATCAAATCCTTCAATCTTACGATCTCCTCGGCACTACCGACCGTAATGCGCAGGCAGTTGTGCAACAGGGGCTCGGAACTGAATCCACGCAAAATGATGCCGCCGCGGGCGCAATGCCGGAGCAGCTCGTCGGCCGCATCCCGTTGACCATCCCCGCTGCCAGCTACTCTAATCAAAACAAAATTGGCTTCGCCGGGCCACAAATTCTGCAAGTAGGGCAACCGCCTGAGAAAGGCCACCAGCCGCTTCTTGTTGTTCACAATTTGCTGCACCATGGCCTGTTGCCGCTGCATCCTGTCCGGCGCAAGAAGGGCGTAGACCTGCTTGATGACCGGCCCCGCCAGGGGGTAGGGCGCGATAATTCGACGCAGCAGCCCGATGATTTGCGGCGCGGCGATGACCGTGCCGCAACGTAAACCAGCTGCAGCCCAGGCTTTCGACAGAGTGCGCAATATTACCAGGTGCTCGAATTGGGCAAGCAATGAAATGGCGCTGTGTCCCGGGCAAAATTCAACATAGGCTTCGTCCACCACGACCAATGCTCTGCCTGTGGCATTTTGCAATACACGGGTCAGGCCGTCTGTATCGATCAAGTCACCGCTGGGATTGTTCGGCGAGGTCAGAAACAACAGCTTGATGGTCTGGTCCGCTTGTAGTGCCGCGAGCACATTGTTAAGGTTGAAGGCGAAGCCGTCTTCAGCGCAGCGCAGCGCCCTGACGACCTTGGCGTCTTGTGTTCGCGCTGCAATGCGGTACATGCCGAATCCCGGGGGACATTCGAGCACGGCGTCGCGGCCGGCCCGACAAAACACCCGTACCAGAAGATCAATACCCTCGTCACTGCCCCGCGTCACCAGCAATTTATCCACGCCCACACCATATATTTCAGCAAAGCGGTTGATCAGCGCGGCGGGCTGTGGTTCCGGGTATCGGTTAATATCCAGATCGGCCCGAATCTCATCCTCCGGGTCAAGCAGCGAATCCGGCATTTCATTTGCATTCAGCAGTACACCCTCCGCCGGCGCTTCGGTTCTCGCCGATGAATAGGGCTTCATCGCGACGATTTCCGGTCGTGCCAATGACTCTATCCAACTACTCACTGGCATGTCCTTGCTCCCCCGGCCCATGCTTCTTCCCGTCCCCATAGCTGTCCCCGTCCCTGTTCTTGGCCTCGGCGCCATACGCGAGTCTGACGTGTACCGCCATCCGGTGTGCCTCGAGGCCCTCGCTTGCCGCGAGAATTTCCGCCGTTGGGCCGACGATGGCGAGTGCGTCCCGACTGGCTTCCTGAAAGGTCGTGCGGCGCATGAAATCGGTCACACCCAGCGCGCCAAATGATTTTGCCCAACCGTTTGTGGGCAGCACGTGATTGGTGCCCGAGCAGTAGTCGCCCAGCGACTCAGGTGTCCATCTACCGACGAATACTGAACCTGCGTGGCGCACCTCACGGGCCATTGCCGGCGCAGATGCGGTATTTAGAATCAGGTGTTCCGGTGCGTAGGAATTTGAAATTCTGATGGCCTCATCGAGATCGTCGATGACGACCAGTCGCGCCGCCTGAAGCGACTGTTGCAGAATTTCGGCCCGGGGCAGATTCGGTGCAATGGCCTCAAGCCGGGCGGCTACCTTGCTGGCGAAGTCCGCGCTGTCGGTGAGTAGCAGGACCTGGGAGTCGGGGCCATGTTCTGCCTGGGAAAGCAGGTCCCAGGCGGTGAATTCCACGCCCGCACCGGCATCTGCGATTACCAGGACCTCCGACGGTCCGGCCGGCATATCGATGGCGCAGCCCCGCGCGTCCTGGGATACAAGCTGTTTGGCGGTTGTTACCCAGGAATTTCCCGGCCCGAACACCTTGTTGCAGCGTGGAATCGATTCGGTGCCATAGGCCATTGCGGCAATCGCCTGCGCACCGCCCACGGCAAACACCACGTCGATGCCACAGCCATAGGCTGCGGCCAGCATCTGCGCGGCTACGCTGCCATCACTGCCGGGGGGTGTGCAAAGTACGATTTCATCACAACCCGCCAGCTGTGCGGGGATGGCCAGCATCAGAATGGTTGAAATCAGCGGCGCGCTGCCGCCGGGTATGTACAGCCCGATGGGTGATAGCGGCTGGTAGTGCACTGAACACAAGAGACCTGCTGCGGTTTCCACACTTTTGGCCCGGGGTATATCCGCTGCATGGAAGGACCGGATGCGGCCGCTGGCCTCCGCAATTGCCACGCCAAGGTCCGCGTCGATTTCGCCACTCGCCTGTTGCAATTGCTTCTTCGGCACGCGCAAGGCCTGGGGCCTGATGCCGTCAAATCGCTCGTTCAATGCCAGCAAGGCCTCGTCACCGCCTCGCCTGACATCTTCGATAATGGTCTGGACGGCGAGCAGATTGTCACTTGCATCGCCGGCAGGCCTCAGGAGTAGTGCCTCTTGCTCTGCCACGCTCAGCTCGGACCATTTATGAATATTCATTTCCTGCCATCCCTTCAGGCGAGCATTTTTTCAATCGGAACAACCAGTATGGCCGAAGCGCCTTCCGCTTTCAGTGCCTCGAGATGCTCCCAGAACACGCCCTCTCTACAGACCGCGTGTACGGCCACGCGGTCGGGATTGCCCTCCAGCGGCAGAACTGTGGGATGCTCCACCCCGGGCAGCAGGCGCGTTATCGCCGGCAATGCAGCGCGAGGAGCATTCAACATGACATACTTGCTTTGCTTTGCCTGGATGACGCCATTGAGCCGCGCCAGCAACTGGTCACGCAGTATCTTCTTCTCGGCGTCCAGATCTTCGGGGCCATACAGTGCCGCCTGGCTTTCAAACAGGGTTTCCAACTCAACCAGGTGATTGGCTCGCAGCGTGTTGCCGGTGGACACCAGGTCCGAGATCGCGTCGGCCGTCCCCAGTCCGGGTGCAATTTCGACCGAGCCCGACAATTCGACAATGTCCGCGTCAATGCCTTTGCTGCGAAGCAAAGCGTTGGTGAGTTCAGGATAGCTGGTGGCGACCCGTCGTCCCTGCAGGTCGGAGATTTGGCGAATGTCAGTGTCTTCGGGTACCGCTATGGAGAGCCGGCAGCCGCCAAAGTTCAGCCGCCTCAAGCACACCAGCCCACTGCCCCCGTTGCGCTCGTGCATGACTTCAAGCGCTATGTTCTCGCCGACGATGCCGAGTTCACAAACGCCGTCGAGCAACAGACGCGGAATGTCGTCGTCTCGCACCAGCAACAGGTCGACGGGAAAATCCCGCCCGTACCAGAAGAGCTTGTCCTTGCTGCGGGCGAACTGGAGGCCGCAGTTCTGGAGCAACTCAAGCGAGTGCTCCGACAGTCGGCCGGATTTTTGTATGGCGACTCTCAGTCGTGTCATTTTTCATCTCCCAACCGGTCGAGGACAGTGCGGTAGCCGCCGGTGCCCAAGTCCATAAAGCGCGCAACGCGACCTATGGTGGTCACACTGACTTCGGTCATTTCGTTGATGTCCCTGTATGAGTGCCCCTGATTGAGCAACTGTGCCACTCGCCAGCGGTCCACCAACGCCTCGACCTCTGCAGGCGTGCACAGGTCCTCGAGAAACCGTTGCACCTCTTGTCCCGTCTCCAGGCAGAGCAGTGCTTCTGACAGGGATCGGGCGGCTGTGCGCAACTGCTTGCGTTGTGATTGATCATGATGTTTCATATTGTGTTATCGCATTAGTGTATTAACGCATTAGTACGCGATAGATTATAGCCTGCCTGCCTTGTAATCACAAGGACTCAATGGAAGCGTAGGCGACCCGCCCACCCTGCCTGGCCAAGTCGAGTGAGGCGAGACTCCGTCGCTCCTCTTCAAGCGACATTTAAACCCTTTCTCTCGACCCGCCATCTAATCTGTATTCCCTGCGATGGTGCAGGTGTTTATGGTTGCCTGCCATCGTCATGTCACGATCGGAGAACATCAATGAGATACCTCAATACCGCGACAGTACTATTGCTTCTGTTTGCCTCTCTGGCAATGGCGGATGTTACTGAAACTCAAGAGTTCAGTTATCAGATCAGCGAATCTGGCCGGCTGAGCCTGGAAAATGTCAACGGTGACATATTCATCGTCGGTGGAGAGGGTGATGAGGTCCTCATCAAGGCGCACAAGAAAGCCAACAATCAGGAAACCCTGGACAAGATCGATATCATCATCACTGCTGATGCGGACCACATCAGGATTGAAACCAAGCACCCCAAGTCATCCGGTTGGCACTGGAGCAAGAGCAGCAAGGGCAGCGTTCGCTATGAACTCAGTGTGCCTTCAGGTATTGAACTTAATACCATTGAAACCGTCAACGGCAGTGTCGATATCGGTGGTATGGACAGTGTCGTCAAAGCCGAGACAGTGAACGGAGACTTGAACATCAACGGCCTCAGCGCTGACGTCAATCTGGAAACAGTCAATGGCAGCATCAAGGCGGAATTTGATGTACTTGGCGATGGCCAGCGTGTGTCCGCCGATACGGTAAACGGCAAGATTGTGTTCCGTTTGCCGGCCGACGCCAGCGCCAGGGTCAGTGCTGAAACAGTCAACGGCAGCATTGACTGCGATGATTTCGGCCTCAAGGCATCAAAGGGCTTTGTCGGCAAAGATCTCCATGGAGAGATTGGCGGAGGCGCGGCTCGCCTGTCGCTCGACACCGTCAATGGCTCAATCAAGATCGTGCAGAAATAATTTTGGCGCTCAGAATCGGGCGCTAAAGCGCCCTGCGCCATAGCACTCTCACGGGCGCTCTCCCCCAGGGCCTCTCCCCCAGGTCTGGCCCCGATACCATCTGAGCAGTTTGTCGCCTGTCAGGTGTCATTATTGGCCAAGCTGATATAGCATGTGCATATCAGTAAGAAGCCAATGGAGCCGGTGCAATGGCCGACATTCAGTGGCGGGGAGTATTCCCTGCCTTGACCACTAAATTCAAGGTAGACGGTAGCCTCGATTACGACGCCATGGAGACACACCTTGAATTTCAGTTAGGCGCCGGGGTACACGGGCTGATCATACTGGGTTCCCTCGGAGAAAACTCTACCCTGACCGACGATGAGAAGATATCCATGGTGGAGTTTTTTGCGCGGTGCAAGCCGGCGGATATCCCATTGATCGCATGTATCGCCGAGAGCTCAACACCTGTGGCCTGCGGGCTGGTCACGGCTTCTGAGCAGGCTGGGGCCGATGCTTTCATGCTGTTGCCCCCGATGCGCTATCCCAGCGATACTCGCGAGACCATGATGTACTTCACCGCCGTCGCGGCTGCCGCCAGCCAGCCGATCATGCTGTACAACAATCCCGTGGCTTATGGGACCGATATTTTGCCCGATGACTTTGCCCGCCTGGCTGACAATCCCAGCTTCGTGGCGATCAAGGAGTCCTCGACAGATACGCGCCGGATTGCCGATATTCGGCGCTTGTGTGGCAATCGCTTTGCCTTGTTCTGCGGTGTGGATGATCTCGCTCTGGAGTGTTTTGCCATGGGCGCCCAAGGTTGGGTGGCCGGGCTGGTTGTAGCCTTCCCGGCAGAGACTGTGAGGCTTTGGGAATTATGCGGTGCGGGCCGTTGGGATGAGGCCAGAGAGCTGTACGAATGGTTTTTGCCACTCCTGCATCTTGATGTGGGCCCGAAATTTGTGCAGCAGATCAAGCTGGTCGAGTCCCTGATGGGCGTTGGCAGCGCAAGAGTTCGTGCGCCACGACAGCAACTGGTCGAGTCGGAGGCCAGCGCCATCGAGGCGATTCTCGCAACGGCTCTTGAGAATCGTCCGGCGATCTGAACACCCTGCAACGAGGTCTGGCCATGGCATCAAATTCTTCACAGTTCAGCCTTGCAGATCAGGCCTACGCCGCCCTCGAAGAACTGCTCGTCACAATGAAACTGGCGCCGGGCTCGATGGCATCGGAAGGCGACCTGATCGAGCACACGGGAATCGGCCGCACACCAGTTCGAGAAGCCATCCAACGCCTCGCCAGCGAGGAGCTGTTGCAGGTCATTCCACGCAAGGGATTGATGGTCACCGCAGTGAGCAGATCCAACATGCTGCACCTGCTGGAAGTGCGCAAGCCCTTGGAACGCCTTATCGCCAGGCAGTCCGCCCTGGGGGCCAGCGACGACCAGCGCAGCGCCTTGTCGGAAGTGGCGCGTGATCTGGCCACGGCCCATGATGACTTCGGCAGGTTTCTGAAACTTGATCGCAGAATCGACATCCTGTTGGACGCCTGCTGCGGCAATCCATTTGCAGTCAAGGCAGTCGCACCGCTGCGAAGCCATAGCCGGCGTTTTTGGTATTTCTACCGGGAGCATATGCAGCTCTCAGACACGATAGCGGCGCACGCCCAACTCACCCGCTTGATCGCGAGAAGAGACCTTGATGGCGCCGGCAAAGCATCCGATGCATTGGTGGCATTGCTGGAGCGCCTGGTTGTGAGGCTGGATCGCCTGACATGAGTCGTTAATGACTGATCACAGACCGAGTTGTATCGTCGTTGGCGCGGGCATAGTCGGCTCATCCTGCGCCTGGCACCTGGCGAACCGGGGGGCCAGAGTCACTCTAGTCGATTCGGAACTACCCGGACAATCCACAAGTTTCGGCAATGCTGGTTGCATTGCCCCCACCCAAATTTTTCCGTTTTCCTACCCCGGGGCCATCTGGCAGGTGCCGGGCTGGCTGATGGTTCCCCTTGGTCCAATGCGCATCCGCTGGGCCCATTTACCACGCCTTATGCCCTGGTTGTGGCGTTTTTGGCGAGCCGGAAAGCTCGCCAGAGTGGAAGCCATAGCCGCGGCTCAATTCGCGCTGATGGCATCGGCAATCAGTGACTACGATTACATTCTGGAGCGCTGTGGCAGCCGCCATCTGAAACAGGATAAAGGCCTCATCATGCTGTATGACCGGCCGCAAGACCTGGAACAAAAGGCCTGGCAATTTCGCCTGCGCAAGCAATTCGGCCTGGAATGGCAGAGGCTGGGTCGCGATGAACTGAGGGCCATGGAGCCGGCCCTGGAATTGGGCCAGGGCGTCGCCGTGCTGGATCCGGCTTGGCAACACCTGCTGGATCCTGGCAGGGTGTCGGCGAGTATCGCCGAGAACGCTTTTCGGCAAGGTGTGACCTGGCTGCACGATAGGGTGGAACATCTCCGCGAGGGCGATCGTGAAGTTGCCGTGTCAACACGCCACGGCCATGACTTGACCGCCGACTTCCTTGTCATCGCGGCGGGCGCCTGGTCAGGTAGTCTGCTCAATCAATTGGGTCGTGTCGTGCCACTGGCGTCCAAACGCGGTTATCACAGCATGGTGAAGAATCCTACCGTTGAACTCACATACCCGGTGATGGGCATAAAGGAGTTCTATGTTTTGACACCCATGTTGGGCGGGCTGAGGGTAGCCGGCACGGCAGAATTTGCAGACCTTGACGCACCGCCTGACTACCGGCGTTCGAAGGCGCTGATGCACCATGCAAGACAATTTCTGCCGCAACTCGATGGGGATGAAATCACCGAATGGATGGGGCAGCGACCGATGATGCCGGACTCGCTTCCGGTCCCTGGCCAGTTGCCCGGGCATGAGCGATTTATCTGTGCCTTCGGACATGGCCATTACGGCATTACCCAAGGACCGACAACCGGCCGGATTGTCGCTGATCTCGTTTTTGACGGCAAGACCAATCTCGACCTGACGCCCTATTCACCCGACCGATTTTGAATGCTGAATCCGGCAAATGAAAACCCCTGAAAAACACGTATTCCGATGCATTGACGCCCATACCTGTGGCAATCCGGTGCGTCTGATATACGAGGGTGTGCCCGAGCTGGAGGGTCAAAGCATGCTGGACAAACAGCAGGATTTCATTCGGCACCACGACTGGATCAGGAAGGCTTTGATGTTTGAACCTCGAGGTCACGCAATGATGTCGGGCAGCATCCTGTGTGCCAGTAATCGGGCGGATTGCGATATCGGCGTCATATTCGTCGAGACATCTGGCTGCCTGCCCATGTGCGGGCACGGCACCATCGGAACAGCAACCATTGCCATTGAGCACGAATTGGTCAGTCCGCGTCAGGCCGGTAAACTAAACCTTGAGACCCCTGCCGGCAGGGTTGAGGTCAGCTACACGATGGAAGGGGATAAGGTGCGCTCTGTGCGTCTGATAAACGTACCTTCGTTTGTTCACAGCACTGACCTGACAGTCAACTGCCCGGAGTTGGGCGGCGACTTACGGTTTGCCGTAGCCTACGGGGGCAACTTCTACGCCATCATCGAACCCCAGGAGCACTATGACGACTTAAGTGCATTGTCCGCAGCCGATATCCTCCGTTTGAGTCCCATTGTGCGGGAGCGCATCAGACAGAAATACGCCTTCGAGCATCCCGATGACAGCCGCCTGTCCAAGCTCCGTCACTTGATGTGGACAGGCAAGCCGCTTGAGAAAGGTTCCGACGGCCGCAATGCGGTATTTTACGGAAGTGCTGCAATTGACCGCTCTCCCTGTGGCACGGGAACCTCATCGCGCATGGCCTTGCTGGCCCACCGTGGAGAACTGGCTGTGGGAGAGCCCTACGTTCAAGAAAGCTATATTGGCACCCGGTTCAACTGCAGCATTGTTGCGGAGACTTCGGTGGGGGCTTACCCGGCAGTGATTCCGGCGATAGAAGGATGGGCTCGAATCTACGGCCACAATGTCATCAGCGTGGATCCGGCGGATGATCCGCTGTGGGTCGGTTTCGTCGTCACATAATGTCGAACCGGATAAACGCCAGCGCGCACATGACAGGCAATCGGCAGTAGACCATTTCGATCCGACGCCTCATAATCATGGTGGTCCTGAGTTGGCAATTCATAGGAGGAGCAGTCGTGAATATTTCAATCACCCGGGGTGTTATTCTGGCACTACTTCTGCTCGGTTCCGCCCAGTTCAATCATTTGCCCGCCGATGAGTTCGCAACTGCCGCTGCACTGCCGCGTTCCCCTTCTCCCGATGGTGCTGAAGTCGACTTCAGGAATATACAGGATGGAGATCAACTGCCTTTGACCTTTGTTGTCGAGTTTCGCATCAGCGGAATGGGCATTGCGCCTGCAGGCACCCAAATTGAAAACACCGGCCATCACCACCTCTTGATCGACCAGCAGTCGCCACCGCCATTCGATCGACCGTTGCCGGCAACCGATCATCTCCGTCACTTCGGTAAGGGCCAATCGGAAACCGAATTGACGCTACCGGCCGGTGAATACACCTTGCAACTTCTATTCGCAGATTATCTGCATATTCCGCACCAGCCGCCGGTGATTTCGGATAAAATCATCATCCTGGTTTCTGCCGATGCGCCGTCGCAGGAATCACATGAAGAGAACACGATGGACGAATCCTGAACATGCATATTGGTACAATTCTGACCGGACAGGGCACGAAGACTATATTTTGGGCATTATTGAGCGGATCAATTCTGGTGGGTTGCGATGAGGTCAGCCAGGTTGAACAACCGGGTCCCAAGGTGGAGTTGGGCATAAGCGAGGCAACAATTTTCTCTCCTGAGCCTTTGTCAATCTGCGACCGTGAAGCGGGTTTCTGTGCCGACGATTGGGGCGTTTCAATGGAACATACCAGGGAGTTTCTCGGCGTCGCGGCCGAGGCGGAATTCATGGCCGCAGCCAAAGCATCAGGGTTCGACAGGTTTGATGGTACCCGCTTTACATTCAGCAGCGGCGTTTACTGCAGTGTCGACACGAATAGTTGTCTTGAAAGCAAGGACAGCGAGACACCGGCTCTGAATTATTCGAACATTCTATTCGCCCAGCCCGACCGGTAGCCCTGTAAGTCCCTTTCGTTTTGCAACGTGACAATCACCGCCAACAAGGCTGTCTCTTTTCACTACACCCTGAAGAACTCAGACGGTGAACAGATCGAGACCACCAGGGAAAAAGGGCCAATGGCTTACCTGCACGGTGCGGGCAATATTATTCCCGGACTGGAAAGTGCCCTGGAAGGGAAGAACGCCGGCGACCAGTTCGATGTCACAGTCCAGCCTGAATATGCCTATGGCCTCAGGTCAGAGGAAAAAGTACAGCGGATCGCAGCCAAACACTTCAGGAATGCCAGAAAACTGCGGCCCGGCCCGGTGACCACTTTGCAGACCAAGCAAGGCCCGGCGCAGGTCACTGTCATCAAGGTCGGTCGTTTTAACGTGGATGTGGACACCAATCATCCATTGGCGGGACAGTCACTAACCTTCGAGGTAGAGATAACGGAGGTCAGGGACGCCACCGAGGAGGAGTTGCAACACGGCCACACGCACGAAGGCCTTCAATCTCATTAAGGCAGTGATGATCCAATTGGTCATGCAAGGGTTGAAAAAGCCGTCGCAGATCGGCAAAATCCATGACCCAGCCACTGTGCTCTCCCACGACCCCTGATGCGTGCACCTCAATTCGAAAGGAATGGCCGTGCAGGCGAGCGCATTTGTGGCCGTCCGATACGATCGGCAACCTGTGAGTCGCTTCGATCTGAAATACCCGGAATACATCCATGCGCGGATTGTGCGGCTACCGGCATGACTAAGCAAGGCAGCAGGCTGTGAGTTCCAGCAACGTTGTTCACAGGTAAGGCTCGGTGCCATCGTTACCGCAAAGCGCCATGAGGGGATTGCGGTTCGCTCCTGGCGGATGGCCCTTTTGCACAAGGATGTGCTTAGATCGTGGAGCGCAAGGATGCGCGGGAACGATCCAAGGCGCTAAGAACACTTGAAACCGTTCAGCAGCTCTTCGAGCTGCCGGAAAATGCTGCCATCCTGGCATTTTCCTTCCTCGCGCCATCCTTGGCGCTCGGGACCAGCGACCCAGTCGCTGGTCGTCGCTCGGCATCCACCTTGATGGAGCGCACCACAACCCCCTCATGACACTTTGCTGTCACGGTGCGGCGCCTGGGCTTAAACGACCGCAACCCCCCTGGGGCAGCCAATGCATGACAATCAACGCCAAATCGACGACAATTGTGACCCCTATGTGCCATAAGTTCGAACAAGCCGGAAAGAGTGGCAGTGCTAATTCCAGGACCCTCTGCCCCGAATCGGCTTGTGCCAGCGTTAGGAAAGTCCCATGAGCGGGCTGCTGTCCACGCCTTTAAGGATGCCGAACGCCGACAAGCGACTGGGTCGTCGAGCCATGGATGGCTCGACGAGGCGACACGGAACAGGATGTTCCGTTGGAGCCGACCCACCAAGCGCGGAGAAGTGAGGGAAGCCCGAAGGGCCATCCGCCAGGCGTGGACAGCAGCCCGCTCATGGGGCTTTCTGGAGGTAGAACAATGCAGCAGGACGGTAGTCCGCTCATGGGACTTTCCGGAGGTAGCGCAGGCATAACAAACGTGCTCTGGTGTATACAACGTTGCTGGAGATCACATCTGGCCCGGATATTGCGCCAAGGATTCGGAATTTATACTGCAGCTGGCAGAGCAGTTTATAGCGTGTTCAGCCGGTCTTAAATCCGTTACGGGCGTGTGATCCGTCGCAGAAGGGCTTATTGGTAGACTGACCGCAGCGGCACAGGGCGCCCCTGAGTTTGGTGCATTCCTGGCCACTGGCGTTAAGCACCTTGAGGCGTCCACGAAAAGTGATGGGACCATCCTTTATGCAGGATAATGTCATTTTGCTTGGTCTTTTCGAGGCGGGCGCATCGGAGGCCTCGTAGATTTTTCCGGGATCAAAAAATTCGGTGTCTATATGCCGGCCGTCGCAATTGGGTTTGGTTTGTGAGCGACCGCAGCGGCAAAGCGCTAAATGATTGGCGTAAGTGAGATGGCCGTCTTCTTCGACCAGCGTGATGTTGCCCGTGATCTGTAGCGGCCCGGCGTTCTTGACCAGCGCCTCATTGGGGATCTCCAATAGAGTGGGCGCGCCCTGTTGCTGTTGTCGGTCTCTGAACCAGCGATCAAGCGCCTTGGCCGAGGTGCTCGGTACGGGTTCGGATTTGGCTAGATCAGCAACTGGATTAGTTGCGGTGTTCTCGACGTAACCAACAAAGGCATCCCTGGATTTAGGCTCACTTTTTGATACGAGCCCATCCGAATCGGTGCTGGTAGTCGATGCTTTCTTCATTGCATCTTCCATGTATATTGCTCCAGGAAATCCATTTCCTACTTATACTGTAGCACCTATACCGCATAAAGCGAACAAAAACAGGAAATTCCGCATGTCTTTAGTCCGATACATCTTGTTGACAGTTATGTTGATTCTGCCGACTTTTTCCCTGCAGGCAGCGCCGCCCTCAGCCCCTGACAGAGTGCGTGGTGAGGGCCCGTTTGACCGGCTGATTTTGCGCGGGGTAACCGTCATTATCGGTGACGGTGCCCCTGCCATTGGTCCGATGGACATCGTCATTACAGGTAATCGCATTGAATCGATGCATCTTGTGGGCAATCCGGGCGTGCCGATTCCGGAGCAGCAGCGTCCGCAAGTAAGCGAGGGCGACAAAGTTCTGGACCTTCCTGGCATGACAGTCATGCCAGGATTTGTTGACCTGCATGGGCACATCGGCAGTGATGACCAGGGGGTGCCCGCGGAGTACGTTCTGAAACTTTGGCTAGCCCATGGCATCACCACCATTCGCGAGCCCGGCAGCATCAATGGCATCGAGTGGGTTGTGGCCCACCAAAAACGCAGTCAGGCGAACGCCATAGCGGCGCCCCGCATCGTGCCATACGCCACGTTTGGCGAAGGCGTGGACGGCCCAATAACTTCGCCCGAACAGGCCCGCGATTGGGTGGAAGAAATCGCCGAGGCAGGTGCACAAGGCATCAAATTCTTCGGCTCAACACCAGAAATCATGCGCGCCGCCCTGGATGAAGCAGCGAAGCAGGGCCTGGGCAGCGCCATGCACCATGCCCAATTGGATGTCGTGCACTGGAACGTGCTGGACTCTGCCCGCGCCGGTCTGACCACCATGGAACACTGGTACGGTCTGCCGGAGGCCATGTTCAGCGACCGCGCCATTCAGGACTATCCGGATGACTATAATTATGCCAATGAGCAGCATCGCTTCGGGCAGGCCGGCCGATTGTGGCAGCAAACTGCGCGGCCGGGTTCACAAAAATGGAATGCCGTACGGGATGAATTGATCACACTGGATTTTACCCTCGATCCGACACTGACGATCTATGAAGCCAGCCGCGACCTGATACGCGAAATGAATGCGGACTGGCAACAGGACTACGCCCATCCGAACTTGTGGGATTTCTTTCAGCCTTCGCGTAACGCCCACGGCTCTTACTGGTTTGACTGGTCAACTGCCGATGAGGTGGCCTGGAAGCGGAATTTTCATTTGTGGATGCAGTTTCTGAATGACTACAAGAACCATGGCGGCCGCGTCACCCTGGGATCTGACGCTGGGTATATTTGGAAGTTGTATGGCTTCGGCTATATCCGCGAAATGGAATTGCTGCAGGAGGCCGGGTTCCATCCCCTCGAAGTACTGCGCGCAGCGACCATACACGGCGCCGAAGTGCTCAAACTGGAGCGGGAAATCGGTTCAGTCAGGCCGGGTAAGTTGGCAGACCTGGTCATCAGCGAATTCAACCCGCTACAGAATTTCAAGGTGCTATACGGCACCGGTCATTTCCGGCTCAATGACGAAAATCATCCCGCACGGGTTGGCGGCATCCCCTACACAATCAAGGACGGAATCGTGTTCGATGCCAAGGAACTGCTGTCGGACGTTCGCCGTATCGTGCGTGATGCGCGTAGAAAAAGAGGTGATCCGGAGGATGCCCCGACCCGGTTGCCGTACCCCAGAGGCTGACCCTTGTGTGCGGCGGCTGCCGCCCTAAAATTAGCCGCCCATGAAGGCTTCAATGTCGGTCAACACCTCTTGTGTATGTTCGTCGGGGTCGACATCGTCGTAGTGCTTGACGATCAAGCCGTCAGGATTGATCAGGAAAGTCTGCCGGCTGGCAATTTGCATCATTTTGTAGTCGATCAACACACCATAAGAATCACTGACTTTGCCGCCTTCATCAGCCAGGATGGTGAAAGGAAGCTTGTACTTGGTGGCAAATTCTTTGTGTGATTCCACGTCATCAACACTGATGCCCACGACTTCAGCGCCGATGGCTTTGAACGCATAAATATTGTCACGAAAATTACACGCCTCGGTGGTGCAACCGGGTGTGTCGTCCCTGGGATAGAAATATACGGCCAGCCACTTGCCGGAATAATCGCCAAGCTGATGCCAGTCTCCGTTCTGATCTTGCAGCTTGAATCCGGGCGCATCGCTACCGACAACCGGTGGTTCGCCGGCGCACGCCGTCAGACTGCAGCAGGCAATCAAAAGGGCTAGAAAATATTGTTTCATGACTACTCTCCCAGGGGCCCGCAAATCCAGAATTTGCGGTTGCTTGTTGAATCTGCACAATGCAGCGTTTCACATTCTGACATGAATGCCGAGTCACCGCGAGGCTATGGCTTGGCCTTCAAAGAGGCAGATGGTAAGTAAAGAACTCCTTGTCCTGCTTCCAGCCAAGGGACTCGTACAGAGTCTGGCCGGCAACATTGTCCAGGGCAGTCTCCAGCGTCAGGCGTTCAGCGCCAACTGAGCCTGCGTGTTGCCTTGCCCGCTCCATCAACAACTTTGCAACGCCCTGCCGCCTGGCTGCCTCTGCCACGAACAGGTCGTAGAGATAGACAATAGGTTGCATCGCCACCGAACACCACGAATGATAGAGCTGGGTGAACCCGACCATCTCGCCGCTTGCGTCATCCGTGGCGGTAAAAATAATGGACTCATCGTTGGCCAGGCGCTGCTCGATGTATTGTTCGCATCCAGCCAGGTCGGCCGCCTGCTGGTAGAACCGGCGGTACAGATCAAAAAGCACTGCAATCTCTGCGGCTTGCTGCGGCTGGGCGCGGCTGACCTTTATCATGTTGTTCGGCCGCGCAGGAAGAACCACTCCGCCACCAGCAGATTGGGCACCCAGCAGGTCCAGGAAACGACCTGGTATGCAGATTCAAAATCCAGCCCAAAAGCCCCAATGTACAGCGGTAACTGAAGGCGCAGCGTCACGGCGGCCAGGGTCAGTGAAAAATTCCGGATCATCCAGCGGCGGTGACTGGCGATATCGCCCTGCCTGATGCGGGTATATGCCATGGCGCCGGTGAACAGCCATAACACCGCCATGCCGCCGAAGCCGAAATGCGTTGCCGCGCCGCCGTCTGAGACTGTCGCCATGGACAGCCCGGCCAGCCCGGCAGTTGCCACAGCAGTGAGATAGATGCGGCCCAGATTCCTGTGCAGCATGAGGTGTCGATTGCGAAACGCGGCGTTGACCTGGAATGGGCCTATGAACAGCGCGATCGCGCCACCCCCCAGGTGCGCATACATGGACCAAGGCGCGCCCTGTATTTTTTGCTTCAGCGCACCGGCGCTGAGGCCATCGACAGCCAGCCACGCGACGGCATAGCCCGCAATCATCACAGACAGCAGCAGCATTAAAGACCACGCCAGTTTGTTGCCAATGGTGTGCAAATGCGTCTCCACGGTGTGATCAGGATCCGCCAAATATCAATCGAGGTTTGTTGTACAGCGTCGCTGCGAAGCCGGCCAGCACCAACCCGATGATCAGCATGCTGCCGATCGACAGACCATACCACAACAAAGGCACCGCCTCGCCGCGCACAATTTCTCCGATCAGCAGGTTTTGCGAGAACATCGGAATGGCCATCATCTGCAGGTCGGGCTTGATCGGGTTGGAGATGAAAATAATACTGGGCACCATCGGCACCAACACCACCAGGCCGACATAGGATTGCGCCTCCCGGTATGTCTTGGCGAACGCTGCGAGCATGGTCAACAGGCTGGCGGCAAAGATCGCAACCGGCGTAATGACCATGAGAATAAGGCCCATGGTGCGGAAATCCAACTGCAGATTCATGCTCAGAGCGGCAACGGGCATCAGCGGCAAAACGATCTTGAAAGACAGCAGGGTCAAGGCCAAGGAAGCCATGGCGAACAACATGGTCGCCAGTAATTTGCCGGTCATGATCTGCCAGCGCGGCACCGGGTTGATCAACAGCGGTTCGAGACTGCGCCGTTCCTTTTCCCCCGCGGTGGTGTCCATGGCGATGTGGCTGCCGCCAATGAACGCCGTAATCATCAGCAAATAGGGCAGGAATATCATCGCCAGGATGGCGCGGCTCTTGGCAGTCGACAAGTCCACGACCTTGATGTCAATGGGCCTGATCAGTTGGGGCGAGACGCCCCGAAGCTGCAGGCGCAGCATGCCGATCTGCTGTCCGTAGCCTGCCAGCAACAGCTTGACCCGCTTGATGGCAACCTCGGATTCCTGCCTGGAAGGGTCGACAATCACTTCCACCGGGGCCGGCTCTCCCTTGGACCACTTGTCAGAGAATTTTTCTGACAGGCGAATGATGACGGACTCGTCCTGGTTCAGCACCGCGCCTTCCGGATCATGCGGCGCCGGCTTGATCACCGTGCCTTGTTGTTCCAGAAAGCGAATCAGACTGGGGGCGTACTGTGCCCCGACCACGGGGAGTTCCAGTGTTTTTTCGGCGCGCTCTTGCGCCGTGGTCGCTGTGAACCACATCATGCCGATGAATATGAACGGGAACAGCAGCGGACCGAGCAACAAGGAATTGAACAACGCCCGGCAATCGCGAATGTTTTCCAGGATTTCCTTTCTCAGCACTGTTTTCATGCCCTTCATCCCATCAACCCCTCTTCTGAACCGATCAGTCGCACAAAAGCATCCTCCAGCGAATCACAACCGCAGCGCGACAATAGTTCCGCGGGGGTGCCATCGGCCGCGACCTCTCCTTTGGCGATGATGACAATGCGATCACACAACGCCGCCACTTCCTGCATGATGTGGGTGGAAAGCACGACGGAATGGCCTGCCGATTTCAAGCTGAGGATGTACCTGCGCAGTGCGCGCGTGGACATCACGTCAAGGCCATTGCTGGGCTCATCCATCAAAACGGTCTGCGGACGGTGGACCATGGCTCGGGCGATGGCAACTTTTACACGCTGGCCTTGAGAGAAGCCGTCGTTCCGGCGGTCGATAAAGTCCTCCATGTCCAGTGTCAGGGTCAATTCCTCGATCCGTTCGTTGATTTCCAGACCATTCATGCCGTGGAGCTCACCGTAATAGCGGATATTTTCCCGGGCGGTCAGGCGGGTATACAGACCACGGCCGTCCGGAACGACCCCCAGGGTCCGTTTGATTTCCATGGCGTCCTTGGTGGGGTCGAGGTCATCGATGCGAATTTCCCCGGAATCCGGTGGCAACAGCGAATAGAGCATTCTCAGCGTCGTGGTCTTACCCGCGCCGTTGGGGCCCAGCAGGCCAGTAATTTCACCGTCGCGGGCAGTAAAAGAGATGCCATTGACCGCGCGTATTTCACCGAAAGACTTGTACAGATTTTTTACGACAATCATGGCTTCGGCCCCGTCAGGCCGACAAAGAAAGGGGTGTATTTGAGCTGTTCAATACAGTCAGTTTCCAGCCCTTCAGTGCTGGCATTTTCGATAAAATGGGTGATGATTTTACCCACACAACCTCTGCTGAAAACCGCGTGCCCCTGGCCTGGTATGACCAGGTGCAGACTGTTTTCCATGTGCCTGGCCACCTCATCGCCATAGGCCGGCGGGGTGACGGGATCCAGTTCGCCGGACAGCAGCAGAGCTGGTTTGGCGCTGACCACGGCCTGGTGAAATCCTTCAGGCCGGTGCCCGCGGGGCCACTCGCTGCACCGCACCGCCGTGGACTTAATCATCAGGTTGCCCATCAATGAGCCTTCGGGCTCTGGGGAGTCCAGGTCAATTCTCGGAAAAAGTGGATAGTCTTCGCTGCACATGACCGCCATCTCCATGCCGCTGGAGATTACGTCCTGAAGACTTGCGCTGACCATCAAGAGCATGCTGGCCAGGCGCTGAAGATTTCCGTCAGTTGCGGCCTCGTGAACGAGTAGTGGCAACATCGCCTGAGTGTCGGAATTGTATGCCAGAAACCTGAGAGAGAAGCCCAGCGTATCGCGGTTGAATGTAAAAGTGGTGGGCTTGCCGGTCAGCGGATGGGCGACCGTGACCTCTCGGGGCTGGGCGGACAAATCCCTCATCAGTGAAGTCAGCAGCGCTGGTGTGCCAGGGAAAATTTCGCGGCAGTCGGAATCCCTATCACAGGCTCGCAATACCTTGAATACAGCCTGGTCCAGGCTTTGCGCGTGTTCGCTGCCCAGCGCCAGGGTTTGCGGTACGATACTGTCGAGCACAACGGCTCGCACCGTTTCCGGAAACATGCGCAAATACACTTGTGCCGAACGCGTGCCATAGGAGACGCCAAACAGGTTGATTTGCTCGTATCCCAGGGCCTGACGCACCTGGTTGTAATCGGCCATACCGATTGTCGTGGTGTAAAAACGCGGGTCTCCGTCCAACCCCTGAAGGCATTCACGGGTGGCGCGGCGCAATTCGTCCCAGTCCAGTTCGACCGAATCCAGAAAATCTTCGGGATCCGGCGCCGGACACCTCAGGGCGTTGGATTTTCCTGTGCCCCGCTGATCGATCAGGATGACGTCGCGGGTTTCATTGAGTTTTCTCAGTGACCTGGCAACGACCAACCACGATTCCGTCGCCGCCTGGCCAGGCCCACCGGCAAACAGGAACAGGGGGTCAGGCTCCGCAGATCGATTGGTGGCCGGCACCCGGGCGATGTTGAGGAGTATGCTGCGACCGTCCGGCTCGTCCGGATTTTCAGGCACCGCCAAAGTACCGCATTCTGCCACTGCCGTGAGAGGCGTACCCGGCATGGTCAAGTCGCAGGGCTCGAGTTCCAGCGCCGCGATCGCAGCAGATGGCTGACCCGACCCACCTTGCGCTTTGACCGTTGTCGGCAACCACAATATCGGAGAGGCGATCAGTATCGCCAAAAGCATTTTAATTTGGGGCATCGTCTATGATCTGATTTTCCAGCCGCAAAGATAGGTCTTCTGGTCCGAACTGTCTATAGCCCGGTAGTTATTAGTGCCGGGCGAAACCTGGCTCAATTCAATGCCTGCACGCGCCACGGTGCTCTTGTATTGCAACGCAGGGAGCAGTTGCCGAGGGAAGCAAGACTCCGGCCGAAGGCATGCCAAGCGAAGCTTGGCTCAATTCAATGCTGTCGCGCGCAGCCGCCTACGCGCTAACGGCATTCCGGCAGCGCTTCTTTGCCTACGGCGAAACCGCACTACCGTCATTGCCTGCACGCGCCACGGCGCTTATCGGGCACTTCTTCGCCTGCGGCGAAACCGTACCCTCTTTGCTGCCTGCGCTACCGAAGGTGGGAGCAGGGAAGCAAGACTCCGGGCCGAAGGCCATGCCAGGCGTAGCCTGGCTAAATAAAGTGCCGTCGCGCGCAGCCGCCTTCCGCCGCAGGCGGGAGCAGGGAAGCAAGACTCCTTATATAATGGCCCGTCATCAAGAGAGCGCCCACCGCCTCCATGTACGCACTAGAAGTCAGTAACCTCAAAAAGACTTACGCCAACGGCGTGGAAGCCCTCAAGGGCGTCTCCCTGCGGGTCGAAGAGGGGGACTTTTTCGCCTTGCTGGGCCCCAATGGCGCCGGCAAGTCGACCCTGATCGGCATCATTGCATCGCTGGTCAATATCACCAGCGGCGAGACCTCGGTATTTGGCACCAGTGTTCAGCGAGAACGCTCGAAAGCCATGTCCCTGATTGGCCTGGTACCCCAGGAAATCAACTTCAACCAATTCGAAAAACCCTTCGAGATCGTGGTAAACCAGGCGGGCTTTTACGGGGTGCCGCGCCCGGTTGCGAAGGAGAGAGCCGAAAAATACTTACGACAGCTCCAACTCTGGGACAAGGCTGACCAGATTTCGCGCACCCTGTCCGGCGGTATGAAACGCCGATTGATGATTGCCCGGGCGATGGTCAATGAACCGCGCTTACTCATCCTCGATGAGCCCACTGCTGGCGTGGATATCGAGATTCGCCGTTCCATGTGGAAATTTATCCGACAGATCAATCGCGAAGGCACCACGGTGATTCTGACGACGCACTACCTTGAGGAAGCCGAGGAGTTGTGCCGCAATATCGCCATCATCGATCATGGTGAAATCATCGAAAACACCGGCATGAAAACGCTGCTGGCAACCTTGGACGTGGAGACCTTTATACTCGATCTGCGTGAGTCCATTAGCAGTTGTCCGCGCGTGGAAGGCATGGAGATTCATGTCCGGGACGAAAATACGCTGGAGGCTTCATTGCCACGCGACAAATCGCTGAACAGCCTTTTCGCCGAGCTGGAACGTCAGGAAATTCACGTGTTGAGCATGAGAAATAAAGCCAACCGGCTGGAGGAGTTGTTCATGCGCCTGGTGGAACAGGGTAAACAACGAAAAGGGGCGGCTGCATGAACTCGAATATTCAATGGGTGGGCTTCAAGGCCATTGTGCGCAAGGAAATTATGCGCATCCTGAGAATCTGGGGCCAGACCATTGTTCCCCCCGCCATCACCATGTCGCTTTATTTCATTATTTTTGGTGAGCTGATCGGCAGACGTATTGGTGACATGGGTGGATTCACTTATATGCAATACCTGGTGCCCGGCCTGGTGATCATGTCTGTAATCACCAATTCCTATGGCAATATGGTGTCTTCTTTCTTCGGTGCAAAATTCGGCAAACACATTGAGGAATTGCTGATTTCGCCGCTTTCAAACTGGGTGATAATGGCAGGTTATGTCTGCGGCGCAGTGGCGCGTGGGATGATGGTCGGGACGGTGGTCATTGTGGTCTCTCTGCTGTTCACTCCAATCGAGATCCAGGCGCCGCTGATCATGCTTACGATGTTGTTGCTGACGGCCATAGTATTTGCACTTGCCGGCATGGTGAACGCCATTTTTGCGCAGAAATTCGATGATATCGCCATCATCCCGACATTTATACTGACCCCGCTGACTTATCTGGGTGGGGTCTTCTACACCATCTCCCTGCTGCCGGATTTTTGGCGATCGGTCTCTCTGGCGAACCCCATCCTTTACATGGTCAACGGCTTCCGCTATGGCATGATTGGGGTGTCCGATGTCAGCCTGATCCAATCTTATGGCGTCATCATTCTGGCGGGTATTTTACTTGCATCCCTGTGTCTCTGGCTGCTCAATCGGGGCACCGGACTGCGCTCCTGAAATGCGGTAAAATGCCCTCCGGCAGGAGTCCCCCCAATCAGGAAAGCAACAACATGCTGCAAAGCGATAGTTCAACCCATCCCTCAATCCATTCGCCGCCCCAGACAAAGCCCCCACGCAATTGGGCTGTCATCGTAGCGCTGGGACTGACTTTTCTGGTTTCCGTGGCCATCGTGCCTTGGTATGGCTTTGTTTACGGCTACAGCGGCCTGGCTTGGGCACTGTGCATTATGTTCTTTTTCCTCAATGGCATTGGCATTGGCAGCGGCTATCATCGACTGTGGTCACACCGGGCCTACGAGGCCGGAATCACCCTGAAGATTTTCCTGGCGCTGATGGGCGCCATGGCGATGCAAAACAGCATTGTCATATGGTCTGCCCGCCACCGGGTGCACCACCGCGACGTCGATGACAATGACAAAGATCCCTATTCCATCGGCCGGGGTTTTTGGTTTGCCCATATCGGGTGGATGCTGAAAGACTACCCCAGCGGCAGCGTGGACCACTCAATGGTGCGTGATCTTGCCCAGGACCCGATCGTTGCCTGGCAAAGTCGCTGGTACTGGACTTTGGTACTGGCCACCAACGTTGCCCTGCCTTTGTTGCTGGGTTGGATGGCCGGCGAGATCATCGGCATGTTTTTGTTGGTCGGCGTTTTGCGCCTGGTGATGAGCCATCACGTGACGTTTTTCATCAATTCGCTGGCCCATATGTGGGGCAAGCAGCCTTACACCGATGAGAATTCAGCGCGAGACAGTCATTTGCTGGCGATGTTTACCCATGGTGAGGGCTATCACAATTTTCATCACTTTTTTCAAAGCGATTACCGCAACGGCGTGCGCTGGTGGCACATAGACCTGAACAAGTGGTTTATCTCGGCGTGCACCCTGCTGGGCCTGGCCAGAAACCGTCGGCGCGCCCCTCAGTTCAAGATTCTGCGTGCACGGTTGAGCATGGAATTCAAAAAGGCCCGCAGTAAGCTTGAACAGATCGACGATAGCACAAGCTGGAAATCCCAACTCGAGAGCGAGTATGCGCAGTTCGTCGAAACCATCAAGCAGTGGCAAAAACTACAAATGGAGCGGGTGCAACAAGGGGTTCAGCAAGGGCGCCAAATGCTGACCGAACGACTCGAAGCAGCCTCGTTGATGGCGCGCTACCGTGAGTTGGAAAGAAGCCTCAGGATGCAGCATAAGCGCGTCGCGCTGCTGGTCGCACAGGTGCACTTCTAGACCTCGCTGGTCGTCCTGCATCCGGCCATACGGGCGGAAAATCCTCTGAGTCTGAGTCTTGACTCAGGCTATCGGCAATTGGAAAAGCTGCCGCGCATTGGCGGTGGTGTGATCGGCGAGGTAGTCCACCGATTCACCGCGGCTGTCGGCCAGCTTCGCCGCGATCCACGGCAGCCACCTGGGTTCATTGCGGCGGGTTTTGACGAGCGGCCTCATATCGTGCGGTTTCAGGTAGGGAGAATCCGTCTCAATCAGCAATCGATTGGCCGGAATATCGGGCATGAATTGCTGCATATGGTGGCCCCGTCGCTCATCGCATATCCAACCGGTAATGCCCACGTGGCAATCAAGATCCAGGTACTGATGGAGCTGCTCACGGGTGCCGGTGAAACAGTGTACGACCAGGGCGCTGATCTGATCACGCGCTCCCTTGACGATGGCATGAAAGTCATCGTGTGCATCCCGCATATGTAAAAACATGGGCAATTGGCAGTCTATGGCGATTTCGATTTGTTGCTCGAAAGCTCTTTTCTGCACGGGTCTGGGGCAAATGTCCCGGAAATAATCGAGCCCGGTTTCTCCGATCGCGACGACACCGTGCTGCGCCGCCAGGTCCTTGAGTACGGACAAGGTTTCGGCCGTGACCTGATCGGCATGGTGTGGATGTACGCCTGCGGTGGCGAACAGCTCACCCGGGTACAGTTGCGCCAGATTCAGCGCAGCTTCGCTTTCCTGCACGCTAGCGCCAGTGACGATCATTTGCACAACGCCGGCCTCACCGGCCCGTTCGATTACCGCTGTGCGATCCGCGTCGAATGAATCGTGGGTCAGGTTGCAGCCGATATCGATGAACTCTGGAACGTCGCCAAGTTCTTCTTTGTCGTTCTCGTTTTCAGGTAAATTCATGGTCCCCTCAGATCTGGATTCTTGTTGACGCCCGCATTGTAGTTCAAGCGGTGGGGCATGAACGAGTATTGTTGGCCTCGGCATGAAATCCGGGGCTTGCGCTCGGCCGCAAAGCAGTCAGAATAGGCCAACACCGCGCAAGCAGGAAAATCATGGGCCTGAAAGGCAATCCGTATTGGCGTTTGATGCGATTTGACCGGCCAATCGGGATTTTGCTGTTGTTGTGGCCGACCTGGTGGGCGCTGATGATGGCGGGTGGAGGCCATCCCTCACGGGCGAATATCATCATATTCACGGTTGGTGTGGTGCTCATGCGCGCTGCTGGTTGCGTGATGAATGATATTGCCGACCGTGACCTTGACCCGCATGTCGGGCGCACCAGGGAACGTCCGATGGCCACCGGCGAAGTCGGCCTCAAACAGGCCATTCTTGTATTCATTGCCCTGATGACGCTGGCCTTTTTGTTGGTCTTGCTGACCAATGCGCTGACCATCAAACTGGCATTCGCAGGTGCGGCCTTGGCTGCGACCTATCCATTCTTCAAACGATTCACACACTGGCCCCAGGTGGTCCTCGGCCTGGCCTTTGGTTGGGGCATTCCGATGGCGTTTTCTGCGCAAGCGGGGCAGGTGCCGGCCGTGGCATGGTGGTTGCTGGGGATAAATGTTGTGTGGTCAGTCATTTATGACACGCTGTACGCCATGGTTGACCGTGAAGATGACCTGGCCATCGGGGTTAAGTCCACTGCGATACTATTTGGCGGGCACGATCTTCCCATCGTGGGGGCACTCATGCTGGTCATGGTTGTGATGCTGGCAGCTGTTGGTTTCGCACTTGGCTTCCACTGGCCCTGGCACATTGGCGTGGTGTTGGTTGGGCTGCTGTTTGCAAGGCAGATGTATAGCGTGCGCGACCGATCGCCGGAAGCGTGCTTCAAGGCGTTTCTTGGCAATAACACGGTGGGACTGGTCATTTTCGCCAGTTTGGCTGCGCATTACCTGATCGATGGGTCGCTATATATCAGTTGATTTGCGCCTTTAGCGTTCGGGCCGCGACCCAGGCAGAGACGGTACCGGCCCCGGCCCGTTTGAGCACACGGGCGCATTCGCGCATTGTTGCGCCGGTGGTCATGACATCATCAACCACTGCGATATGGACGTTGCCGTTCAGTTCATGAGCCGCGCGGCATTGCAAAGCGCCCCTGATATTTCGGCGGCGCGCCCTTGCATCAAGACCCGCTTGAGCAGCCGTGTGGCGTACACGCCTCAATAGGCCACCGCGCACTGGAATACCGGTGGATTTTTGGATGACGCGGGCCAGAACGAAGGCCTGATTGAAGCCACGTGAGCATTCGCGGCGGTGATGTAGCGGGACCACGACCATCAGGTCGGGAAGCTGGATTCCCGGTTTGAGCACTGCCCGCAACAAGGCATCTCCCAGGGCCTGGCCACTGACCATGTCACGCTGGAATTTGAATCGCTGCACCATGTGAGCAACCGGAAATTCGTAAGCCAGGCCGGCCGGCCACGGTCCAATCGAATGGCGGAGGGGTTTTCAGGCAGGGGCCACAGATCGAATCTTGCCGTTGGGCCAACGGCAAGCCGCATTGCTCGCAGCAATGCCTGAACGTGGGAAGGGCGCGTAGACAGGGTGAGCAAAGTCGCTCACCGTCACTGGGTAGGCCGCACAAGGTGCAGCGTGCGGGGATCAGCCAATCCATCACGGTGTTTGCCACTTTTACCGATGCGGCCCCGCCAATGTCCGGCCCCGGCCCGGTCCCGTAAGTGCTGATACGCATCAATGACCATGGCCCAATTTTCCGCCCACAGACGCTCAAACAACGAACGAATCGGACTCGGCGACCTGTAAGAAAATCACCTCAGGCTTGATTTCGGCTCCGCCCGTGTGCCGTCAGCGGTACACTGACCTTGTGCTGTAAGGCAACACCAGCCATGATCTTGACGATGATGGCAAACCGCCGGCAAGAAGTGGCCATGGCCGAGCTTGCACAACACACATTTGATCGCGTCGCGCCAGTTTATGAGCAGGCCGCTGCGCTCGAAGCTGAGGTTGCGGACAGACTTCTGGAGCGTGTTGATTCGGTGCGCCAACCGCCCGCTTGCATCATCGATCTGGGCTGCGGCACGGGCCGTGACGCGCGCAGGCTGAAGCGGCGTTTTCCGCGGGCCGAAGTGATTGCTCTGGATTGCTCAATGATGATGGCAAGAGCCGCCGCCGGGCAGCGACGCATTCTGCGTGCACCGCTTGCACCGCCCTTGCGTGCAGTCCAGGCCGATGTCGGGCAGTTGCCGCTACCAGATCATTGCGTCGATCTGATCTATTCCAATTTGTCTTTGCAGTGGCACACAGATTTGGATGCTCTGTTTGCAGAATGGCGCCGGGTGCTACGTCCGGACGGACTTTTGTTGTTCAGTACGCTCGGACCGGCCACACTGCTTGATCTGCGCCAGGCGCTGCAGAGGGATGAAGACCGGGTTGCCCGGTTCGCTGACCTGCAGACCATTGGGGATCGGTTGCTGGCCGCGGGATTTGGCCAGCCTGTCGCCGATTCCGAGTCGATCGATCTTACCTATCGCACAGCTCGGCGGATGGTGTCGGAACTGGACCAGAACGGAGCCTTGGCCCTGCTTGCCGGTGAGGAAGAAGAAGCTGACAGCATACTTGGCGATTGGGAGGCCGCCAGGGGCCCCGGCCCCTGTCGCCTTACTTACGAGGTGATCTTTGGTGTAGCGTTTGGGCCGCGAGACGGTCAACCGCGCAAAACACCGGCGGGCGACGTTGCCACGTTCTCGGTTGAGTCGCTGAGAAATTCAGCCCGCGAACAATGAAAATTCGTTTGCACACGCCCTGTAGAAGCGACCGATTTTGCCAAAAGCGGTCGGGTGGGCTATCATTAGGCAAGGGCATTGATATTATCAAACCATCCGTAGAAAATTGATCAAATCGGGATTGACGTTCCCCCTTACGTCAGTTTCGATTCGAGACCGGTGTTCCCCTTGCACCAGTCTCACGAAAGGGCCAGCTTACCCCTTGCTGGCCCTTTCACTTTTTTGGCCTTGCTCGAAAACGTGGATTCGCCCAATAATTTAAAGTTTTGGGTATAAGGAGCCGCAGGCGACCCGCCGGCCCCGGTTGGGTAAGTCGAGGGCAGGTGGGAGCAAGATTGCGGATTTGGCGCAGCCAAAAAAGCGTTCTTGTGGAGCCGTCGCCCGTAAAGCGAGCGGTACCAGAGGGGCCAGGCGCCTATTGCATGCCGGCGCTGCCGAAGGCGGGAGCGCGACTGCAGGGATGCAGGAGGTAGAGCCACGCAGGGAGCAGTTGCCGAGGCAAGCGAGACTCCTTAATAGATCAGGGTAAATGCGGCCGGGCCAGGTAGTCGCGGGACTGCATTTCGGTGAGGCGGCTTTCGGTGCGCTGAAATTCGAACTGAAGGCGTTTGCCTGTGTAGAGGCTGGTGAGCGGCACGGCCGCTGACATCAGGAGCTTGACGTTGCGGTCATAGAATTCGTCGATCATGGTGACGAATCGCCGGACTGGGTCCGGATCCTGTTCGGTCATCTGGATTACGTTTGAAATCATCACGGTATTGAAGCGTTTTGCAATCTCGATGTAATCGATGCTGCCCCTGGGTTTCAAACACAGTTCTTCAAAGCCAAACCACACCACGCCGTCGCCTCGCTTGATCGCGACAAAAGTTCGCGCATTGATCCTGAGATGGTGATCCAGCACGCAACCCGCCGTCATCCGTTCGAAGCTGGTATTCATGGCTTCAACTGCAGCGTCATCGAGTGGGTGGTGGTAAATGTCAGATTGTTCCAGGATTCGCAGCCTGAAGTCTTGTTCGCCGCCCACCTCAAACACCCGGCTATGTTGCTTGATCAATTCAATTGCAGGCAGAAATTTGGCGCGTTGCAGGCCGTCTCCATACAGATCATCTGGTGGAATATTCGATGTTGTGACCAGGGTGACGCCGTTCTGGAACAAGGCATCCAGAAGGCCGGACAGGAGCATCGCATCGGCGATATCGGACACGAAGAACTCATCCAGGCACAGTACGCGGCAATTTTTCGCCCAATTCGCGCCCACAAGCTGTAATGGATCCTGGGTATCGTCGATGTCACGCAACTGATTGTGCACTTGCTGCATGAAGCGGTGAAAATGCACCCGCTGCTTGTCTGGGAACGGCAGGGAATCAAAAAACAGGTCCATCAGCCAGGTCTTGCCACGGCCCACGCCACTGCACAGATACAGGCCTGCGCAGGGTGCGGGAATACGGCGGCTGAGGCGGTCCCAAAGACTTCCTCGGGGTGGGCCAACCAGGCAGTGCCAGATTTCGTCCAGCGCCTCAGTTGCCCGTTGCTGCTCGGCATCAATCACGAATGAACCATCGCGGGTCAACGCGAGGTAGCGTTCCAGCGGTGATGACCGCGCTGCTGACTCAGGAATTGACAGGCTCCGGAAGCTGATCCCGAACGCCGTTCTTCAGCACACCGCGCAAGTCCATCAGGCGCCGGTGAAAAAAGTGGCCAGTCTCTTGCATCATGATCAAGTCAGGCTTGTGTGGCTGTTTGCCCACCCAGCTTTGAACTGCATCGGGGCTGACCAGGTCATCTTCATCACCTTGCACCACCAGCCACGGGCATTCCGGTATTTGTAAATTGGGAAATTCGTAGCGGTCCACGGGTGGCGCCACAGATATCAATTGCCCCAGTTGCACATTGATGGCTGCGCGCAAAGTGACATAGCTGCCGAAGGAAAATCCGCCGAGCCACAGCGTGTCATCGGGCCGGGTCCGCCTGACCCACTCAATGATCGCAAACAGGTCATCTGTTTCGCCATAGCCATCGTCGAAGACTCCTTCCGATTCACTGACCCCGCGAAAATTGAATCGTACTGTTCGCAAGCCCAATTCCCGCATTGATCGTTCGATGATGGTGACGACCTTGTTGTGCATGGTGCCGCCGTGAGTCGACAGGGGGTGGCAAATGATAATGGTTGCCGGACGTTCATCCTGAGATTCCGGCACGTCCACGGCGCACTCGAGGCGGCCGGCAGGCCCGCGAAGGAACAACTCGCAATGTTTCGACGGGAATTTTGTCGGCTGCTCGAATGAAGAGTTATCGGTCATCTGGTCCCACAAGCGTGCATGAGAATGAGAAATGATAACGCAGGTCATTTGGTCAAGCCAGACTGCATACCAAATTCGATCCAGGCCGATACTGGTAGAAATCGGGTGAACCCGCGCCCCGACCGTGCGATAATCCCGCCCGCGTTCAATTCACAGTCAGGCTCACAACGCCGGAATCCCGGACTTGATCGTCGATTAGTGTTGCCGGGAAGTGTGTACGACCACTATAAGGCACCGGCATTGTCCAAGCCACACGGGCAGATGAATTCCCAATGAGGTTCCCAGAATGACAAGTGCCAGCGAAGTGTGCAGATGAATTTTCTGGCGCATCTTTTATTGGCGGGTAATAATGACGGGCTGCGTCTGGGGGCGATGCTGGGCGACTTCGTTCGCGGCAAACGAATCCTGAGAAAGTTTCCTGATGATGTGCGCCTGGGCATTGAATTGCACCGTCACATTGACCAGTACACTGACGCACATGCCGCCGTCGCCAAATTGCGCGAGTCCTTTGAGAAACCGTTTCGCCGTTATAGCGGCATTATTATCGATGTCGCGCTGGACCACGAGTTGGCGCTGCGCTGGTCCGACTATTCCATGCAGAGCCTGGCGGATTTCGACCTGGGCGTTCGTGAATTGCTGTCGGAAAATGAGCAGTGGGTACCAGGGCGCCTGGCCAGCTTCATGACTTATGCAGACAGCAGGGGACTGTTTGCCAGCTATCGTGAACAAAGCGAAATCATCCGTACACTGCGCGGCATCGGCCGCAGGTTTCTGCGCTCTAACCCGCTCCACCAGATGGATGAAATCTGGCCGCAATATAAGCCCGGCTTCGAAGCGTGCTTTCTTGAATTTTTCCCCCAGGCTCAGTCAGACGTCGCTGACTGGTTGAACAAGAGATCCACCACCACCGGGTCGTGATCTGAAAATCGCAACCAGGGCTGCGGCAGGTCTACCCCTGCCGGCCAGGCGGCGTTGACGTGCCAGATCCAGCCATCGCGCACATATTTCGCAAGGGATGGTGAAGCAAAGGCATGGTCCAATGAGCCATGGCGGCCAAAATATGCGTAGGTGTAGGTTGGCAACGGCGTGTGGGTCGCGACCAGATCGACGAAGTCCGCATTGCGCATCACTTCAATCGGATCCTCCATGCGATAGGCATTGAAATCTCCAAGAATCAGAATATTGGCTTGCCTGTCGCCTTGTTTCCGGGCCCAGGCTGCAATCCCTTCCGCCATTTGTTTTCGAGCGGTGTTCCAACATGACTGGCCATCGCCTTGATTGGCGTTGGGGCCGCTGTCGGGACAACTGCCCTTGGACTTGAGGTGTACGACAATGACCAGGAATGTGCGGCTACTGTGTTTGTCCCTGAATTGTTGCGCCAGGGGCTGGCGGCGGCTTTCATAAAAAGGAGCGACGGACAACATCTCCGGGTGCTCGATTGGCTCCAGCCGATCAGGGCGGTAGAGCAGGCCAACGGTAATTTCATCCTGTCCGATGCGCCCGGAAGCCGAGTGGATGATCTGCCACGGGGCAGCGTCGATGGCAATGGTGTCCAACAGGCTTTGAGCCGCGCTGTCTGCGCCAAAACCGTCGTTTTCCAGTTCCTGCACGGCCAGCAGATGTGCGCCCAGGGCATTGACAGCGGCAGCGATTCGCTTTCTCTGGCGGGTGAATTCTTCATCATTCCTGGCACCGCGCCGGGTGAGGAATCCACCACCCTTACCGTTGCCATTAAAAAAGTTGTGCAGATTCAGCACTGCAATGCGCAAGACATCGCGGCCCATTGGTGCGGGAAGAGGCGTGGATGGCGCCGCCACCGTCTGAGCCTGAGTGACGATCAATCGCTTGCCGCGATTGTCATGACCCAATACGCCCGTGATTCGTTCAATTTGTGTTCCAGCGCGCACTGGCACAGGCAAAGACGACCAGCGAATCGGTATCACCTGGCTGGCATTTTTCCTTTCCATCGCGGCGACGTCAGGGCCGGGGCGGTGGACTTCAGTTGGCACCCGCAACATTCCGTCAGCGCTTAAACCAAGGTTGCCGCGTGACGCTGCAAAAATATCCGTCGCCGTCATGGGTCGTGTGAGCGAAAGCCTCATATTTTCCAGCGACTCTCGCTGCTGTTGGGTTATCGGAAACTGAAGTTCCGTCAGCGGCATCGAAGATACAGATCTGCAGCGGGTGCTGATGGCGACGTTGGTGAGCGCAGTCTGTGTGTCGTGCCCCCCGCCGAGTTCGGTCACCGTTCCGGTGAGCACCAGTGCCGTGCCGACCGACGGTGCCTCGGGCGCAGATCCGTCTGCAATGAAAAGCGCTTCGGAGGTCAATGGCGAATTGTCCGGATCGACGGACTCGAGAAAAAAGGCTGTACCGGGCAGGGTCAGCGTGACCACGCCTTTGACAGTGACGCGCTGTCCTTCCAGCTCGGAGCGTGCGCCATTTCCCTGCACGTTGGCAATGGCGGTGAAACGTTGCCCGCAATCGCTGGTTTGAGCAGCAGGTTCAGGGGTGGGGGGGCTGCAGGCGGTACACAGGGCGCTGAATAACAGCCGGAGGACCATGGCTCGCGACCCCGCCACGCGGGTGGTCACTGATTCATCATATATTCAACGGCGGCCCGAATCTCATCGTCGCTTATACTCATGTTTCCGCCCCTGGGCGGCATGATACCGATGCCGTTGATGGCATTGGCGACCATCGCATCGAGGCCAGTTGCGGCGCGCTCAGTCATCAGGTTACTACCCGGGATGGGGGCGTTCGCTATGCCGGCTGCATGACAGGTCTGGCAAAGCCCGTTATAAACATTCTCGCCATTTACAGCGCCGCCAGCCTCAGCAGGGGCGGCAAAAGCCTCGGCTTGGGCCTGTGCCAGCTCAGCCGCACCGGACGCGTCGGTGTGCACTCCAGCCACGGGCGCAATGCGTTGCTTGGCATTGGACAACTGGCTGGGGTTGGCGTTGGGATCAGGCTCGCCCTGCATGCTGACGGCGAGCACGATAATGGCCACGGTAAATACCAGCAAACCAATGACGATGCCGCTGAATTTCTTGATAAATGTACGATCGTCTTGCTGGTGCATGAAAACCCTATGGCCAGTGCGTGCGGCTCCAAAATGAGCGGCACATTATAGCCCTGTCAGCCAGCCACAGGAAGTGACGTCTCCGGCGGGTCATCCCGGCCAAGCGCAGCGCGAGCCGGGACCCTTACTGAGTTGACAAGGGCACGTTCCGGTAGTGGGGAAATGGTGTTGCAGCGCTAATTAACGCCTCCACCGTCATCCCGGCAGCGACAATTAACGCCTCCACCGTCATCCCGGCCAAGCGCAGCGCGAGCCGGGACCCATACTGAGATGTCAAAGGCAAAGGGATAAGCTGTTTCAGCGACCATCAACACCCGGTACAATCAAACTTGAGCGCCCGTAGCTCAGCTGGATAGAGTACTGCCCTCCGAAGGCAGGGGTCACAGGTTCGAATCCTGTCGGGCGCGCCAATAAATTCAATAAGTTATAGATATTTTGGGTTAGGCTTATTCATGCTGTAAGTGCAAGGTAAGTGTATAAGGACTCTGATTGCCTGATTTCGTCGAGCTCATTTCGAGCCTGGGTTTTTATTTGATGGTATTTGGGCTTAACTCCCATGTCTTTTCGGAGTCTTGCCTCCTAATCGATTGAGTGCCTCTGATCGAGAGACGAAGATGACACGGTATTCGTTAATCTCGTATGGCCAGCCACGACGATCTAGCCATTCACGCTGCAGGCGAAACAAAGAGACGCCACTTATTGCTTTCATCTCCTCCATTGTCAGTACTTCTGGATACCTGGGCATATGATGTTCAATCTAGGTGAGTTACATGACGGTAGAAGTGTCCAGTTCCCAAGTCTGTTCTTCTGGCTCTGCACCAAGCCTATTCAATGCCATTGAGCGCAGCACAACAGGGTAACCGTAGTAATTCACCTCATGAGGCCATGAGTGCATCTGTAGCCTTTCAAACTGAAGGCGTCGCACAGGTGTACCCGTAATGTCTTTTAATTCAGCTTTGGACAGAATTTCAATTGCTTTGCCCATTAGTTTTCAATCAGCCGATACTCACCCGATGGCTGGCCCTTCAGAGATTGGCATTTCC
>CAXXKZ010000003.1:0-28882 GCA_963665545.2 Lysobacterales bacterium
TCCGGCGCCCCCGGCGCCGTGCCGGCGGGAACGCGTGTCTTGGTCGCCAGCCTGGCCTACTCGGACCCGCGCTTTGTCCAAGCGGATCAGGACGGCAGCTTCGACGCCGAGATCCCCACCGCGCCCGGCGATACGATTCAGATCCGCTACCTGGTCGAGCTCGGCAACCCGAACGTCGCACAAGATTTGGCCGGGACCGTCCACTGGCCGGGCACGCTTGTCCGCGTCCCTCAGTCGGAGCCCGCGGGCGGTTTCGACCGCGCTTATTACGGTAACGTCGAGGGCGGCATCGTGCTCGGCTTCGCCTCCGGCACCGTTTCCGAGACCCGCCTTGCCGTCGGCGAGACCACCCGCGTCACCGGGACCGTCGCCTTCGTGATTCCCGCCGGGGCCGAAGTGCCCTCAGTGGAGAGCATCGGCGGCGAGTTGGTGGTGAGCCCGTTGTTCGACGCGGCCGGCAATCAGGTCGGCGCCGGCAGCGACTTCATCTCGCACCTGCTCACCCCCACCGGACTCCCGATCGAGCGGAGCCTCCGTGGCGGCCAGGGCCTGGGTCCATTGCAGGTCACCGCCTTCGAGCACATTGGCGATCTGCTGAGCGGTTCGTTCGATGCCAGCGCAGCCATCCCGGCGGGCCTGCCAGACGGCACCTACCTCCTCTTCGTGGGCTTCGCCCTCCCCCCCGAATTCAGCGCGCTGGCATTTCCCATCCAGGACAGCGCCATCGCAATCACCCAACCCACGGGCGGCGCCGTCTCGGCGGCCATCGTTACCGTGGGCGACCCCGCCCCGCCTCGCCTGGCCCTCATGCTGCTGACTGATAGCCCCAGCCAGGGCCAGCGGGGCACGGTCGCCCGAGCAGACGCCCAGCACATCGCTTTTGCCAACCACATCGCGACCACTGGCCGACGCCTCGTGATCCCCCCACGCGACCTCGGCAGCGGCGATTTGATCGCGTACCGCCTCGAGCCGTTCCTGCCCTTCGTCAGCCTCGGCGACCGCCGCCTCCCCCCGGAGCCCGCCATTCCGTTCGACCTGCCCGGTGGCAGCCTCACCGTCACCGTCATCACTCCCAGCGGTCGCAGAAAAGTGCGCGGCACGCACACGATTCAGCAAGCCCGCACCGGTCAGGCATCCTCCAGCAGGGGTATCCTCTTGGACGAAGGTGGGCCTAACCCCGGCAGCGTCTTCCAACTCACTACTCTCTCGGACGACTTCGCCTACCGGTTCCGCGAGTATGGGCGCTACGAGATCCGCCTCACTGGTTCTGTGCCAGACATCTGGGGCACCAGCTACTCCCTCGACTCCGTCTTCGACGTCTGGGTCGCCGAGACGCTCGACCTCGAAGCCTCGTCCCTGCCGTCCACGCCGTTTGAAGTCGGTGACAGCCTCCCCGCCAGCCTCACGGTCTTCCCCGGGGTGCCCGCCGCGATCGAGTGGGAGGTCACCGTGCATCCGATCGACGGCTCCGCCCCCGTGACCCGGACGATCAGCGGTACGGCCAACCGCTTCGGCTACTTCGCCGTGGCCGACGCCTTCTCCTTCGATGTTGCCGGCGAATACCTTGCCACAATCCACGCGTCGTACACGGACGCCGAGGGCAGGCTGTGGATGGCGACCCGCACCTGGGGCAGCGGCATCGCCACGCCGGACGGGGCCCTCATCGCCCATGGCCGTCGCGGGATCGATTCGCAGCCGATCGAAGAACGCGCCGCCTGGTTCACCCGCGCATCTACCGGGATTCCTTCCCCGGGCGGTTCCCATTTCTCCTTCCCGTACCACTCGGGCGACATCCTCTGGTCGCTCGGCGATGATGCGACGCAGATTCGCGTCTCCGTCCAGGACACCGTTGGCGTGATCGAGGCACTCATTGTAGACCGCTTTGACCGGACCAAATTCGAGGACGACGCCGAGCAGCGCGTCGCCCTCGCCGAGCTTCCGCTGCTGATCAGCACCTCCACGGGGCTGGACCCAACCATCGATCCCGCCGCGATCGATCAATGGTCGTACGCCTACCGGGCTGTCGAGCGCCCGGGGATTCGAGTCCGTGAAACGATCGGAGCCGATCTCACGATTTCCCCTTACTGGCGCTTTGGAGATCCGTATCTGCTGCAGCATGGCATGGGAGCATTGGGCGAACTCCCCAATGACCTCAAATGGCAGTTCGCCGCCGCCATCTTTAAACGGCACGACCTGGGCATCGGTGAAGTCGCAATCTATGCCTCCCAATGGGTGGAGATCCCGGGCTCGGATGCGATCGGATCGCGCATCTTTCCGCCCTTCCAGGGCGCGGCTGGCGGGCCGTCGGGCGGGCCGATCATGACGCTAAAGGGCGAGGAGATCGACCTCTTCATCCTGCCCACGACGATCCACCCTGGCGCCGTCCTGGAGCTGGGTGACCGCTTCGTCTTTGCGGGCCAGGTTGGCCCGCCGCTCGCCTCGAAGGTGACTTATTCCGTCACCAGCCCCAGCGGCGCTACCTTCGGGGGCACCGGTACCGCCAACGCCATCGGCTACTACGCCGATCCCGGCGGGGGCTTCGCCGTGGACGAGCCGGGCATCTGGACCGTCCAGGTCGACGTCCTCCACGATGGCGACACCTCCGCCGGCCCTGTCGCGCAGCCATTCCCCACCGGGGGCGTGCTCGGCTCCGACGGTGGGAGCTATCGTTTCTTCGTCGTGGGCCCTGCCGCGCCCACCCTGAACGCAGGACTCGATTACTTCAACATCGCGGACTTGGGGCTGGACGACGGCGAGATCGATCCGATCCGCTTCTTCCTGGAGGTCCCCCAGGGGTGGACCGACGTAGAGGCCGACTTCGTGATCCGCATGCCAGGCTTCATCCTTGAAACAGGGCAGACCACCCCGGCCAACGGCATGGTCGAAGTGGTCTACGACCCGGTGCTTCTCAATTCCGATTTCCCCAATATCGATCTCAGCCGGCGCCAAAACGTGGAACCGGGCCTCGCCGACGAAGTCATCGTCACCGTCTACCTGTCAGGCCGGGACGGCTCGGGCGCCCCCGTCCAGGCGGCTAAAATGCTCACCCTCGTTGGCGAGGACATCTACGACATGAGTGACGATCATGGTGCGGCCGTATTCAACATCAACGCCGGCCATGCCGGTGCCTGGTTCAATACTGCAACCGCGGGACAGGGCCAGTTGATTGATGTGGAACCTGACAGTCAGTTCATGTTTATCTCCTGGTTTACCTATACCGATGCCGCTTCCGCCAACCCCTTTGAGCAGCGCTGGCTCACCGCCCAGGGCAATTACAGCGGCAACACCGCCGAACTGCCCCTGTTTGAAACCCTCGGTGGCAAATTTGATGACCCCCAGGAGGTGGCCTTCAGCCAGATTGGCGAAGTCACTCTGAGCTTCAGTGACTGTGGCCAGGGCCAGATGACCTACACTATTGATGATGAAGAACTGCAGGGCACCTTTCCCCTGATCCGGTTGATCCCCGGTTCCGATAATGTCTGTGAAGAGCGCAATGGGAGTAATACTCAGGCGGTGGACATCAACGCCGGCATGGACGGCGCCTGGTTTGACCCCGACACCCCGGGCCAGGGCTTTTTTATTGACGCCCACCCCGATCCGGAGGGGGGTAATTTTATCTTTGTCTCCTGGTTTACCTACGGCGAGGACACCGCCTCCGGACAACGTTGGCTGACCGCGCAAGGTAGTTTTGCGGGTTCCATCGCCGAGATTGATGTGTTCGAGACAACTGGAGGTAGTTTTGATGACCCTCAAGCCACCAGCACAACCAATGTGGGCACCATGAGCCTGGACTTCACCGATTGCAGCAATGCGTTATTGACCTATGCACTGACGGATAGCGGTGCAGAGGGCGATATTGCCATCACCCGGGTGATTCCCGGGGGACAGGCACTTTGTGAGGAGTTGGCGGGGGCAGACTGATTGTCTGGGCTGGTACTGCTGGCTTACTGCGCTTGGGCTGCCTCGCAGGCCGCCACATTGTCGTCTACGATACGCTGGATGGGTATATCGCCCGAGAGTCCCAGTGAAGGTATGTCGTACGTGAGGACACCCTCCTCGCAACTGCTCCAGGTGATCCAGATGGTCGCGCCTTCGAGCTGTTCCGTAGTTACCTCAGGCTCACCCGAATCGAAGATCATGCCGCTGGACAAAAATACATCCAGTAGGGCGGAATCGCCGTCATAGGGCCCCAATGCGGTGAGCCAACGGTGGCCGGGTTCACCCAAAAGCGCAGTGACGTCCTGCGGCGGACGCTCCGTGTCATAGGTAAACCAGGCCAGGAAAACCAACTTCTGGTCTTCCCAGACAATGATGAAGAAACCCTGTCCGGAAGTATCCGGGAAGAACCATGCATCGCTCATGGCGGCGTTGATCAGCACTACCTGTTCCTCCACTCCCTGGACGGTGATGCGGCCATTCATAAAGTCGTTGAGGTCCTTTCCCGGTGTACTGTGAGCCGCACAGTGGTAAAGAATTTCACCCGGCTCGTCAAACGTCTTCTGAAAGGTCCAGTCGTCATCTGGTTCACCCGATGAAAAGGACTGGTCATCGGCTGACACGGTGTGCAAAACCGGTATACAGCCACCATAAGGCCCGCAGCCACCCGATTGTGGTGGATCCGTCCATACCACGGTATCGCCAGGGTTAATGACAAGATCATTGGGTTCAAAGAACGTGCCTCTTACAGACACCTCGTAAGTTTCGGCATGCGTCATGCGCGGAAATACAGCGAGCAAGCAAATCGCAGCAACGATGGATATATGTTTCATGTCCGACATATTCTTGCGAGCACCTCAATCGAAAAGCAATTGGGGAACAATACCCTCAAGACCGGCAAATGCTCCGATCGATTACAGCCGTCATTATACTGGCACTGCGTCGCTATAATCAAATCACGAAACGTCAGCGTATTACTGTAGTTTGCTTTAAGCAGCGTGGAGTTGTATTTCGTCCCGCCACTGAACCAACTCACGATGTTCCCGGCGCCAGGTACAGATAACATGTGTTCAAGATCAGATATTATTAATCCAGATGAATAGAAATACGCAGGACCATTTTGCCCAATCACCAGACTATGACAATTGGGTAAAAACTGTGTGGCACGTGGTCAACGGTATACCTCGCGGCCACGTGCTGACCTATGGAGAAGTGGCTCGCCTGGCCGGTATGAGCCGTGCCGCCCGCAGGGTTAGCCAGGCTTTGCGCCGGGCGCCCCGCAGCATGAATTTACCCTGGCACCGGGTGATCAACGCCCAGGGGAAAATTTCGATCCCACGAGACAGCCCCAGCCATCAGCGCCAGAAAGAATTGCTGGAACGCGAAGGCGTGGTGTTCCTGAACGGAAAAATCGACCTGGGGCGTTTTGGTTACCAGGGCGCACTGGACCAACTTTTGTGGGGAGAGCCCCAGTGAGTGAACTCAAAGCAGCTCTATAGCAGCGCCTCTGCGTGGTGACGCAGGTGATCCTCGATAAAGGTCGCGATGAAGTAATAGCTGTGGTCGTAGCCTTCGTGCATGCGCAGTTTCAGGGGGTAGTGGTTGGCGATGCAGGCCTGTTCAAGTGCCCCAGGTTTTAGCTGATCGGTCAGAAATTCATCACTGGTACCCTGGTCGATCAGCAGAGGTAGTTTTTCTTCGGCGGCGCCGATGAGCAGCGTTGCGTCATACTGAATCCAATCGTTTCGGTCCTCACCCAGGTAGTTGCCAAAGGCTTTCCGGCCCCAGGCACAGTCCGAGGGGTGACAGATCGGGGCGAAAGCCGATACCGACCGGTACTTGCCGGGATTCCTGAGGTAGCACACCAGAGCGCCATGTCCCCCCATGGAGTGGCCGCTGATCCCACATCGTTGATTGACCGGGAAGTGCTCCCCGACCAGTTCAGGCAATTCCAGCGTCACGTAGTCGAACATATTGTAGTTGGCCGACCACGGTTCCTGGGTGGCATTGACATAGAAACCGGCGCCGGACCCGAAGTCGTAGCCGTCGAGCTCGCCGGGGAAATCGGTGCCACGCGGACTGGTGTCCGGGCACACGATGGCCAGTCCGAGTTCGGCGGCCACGCGCAATGCGCCGGATTTGATCATGAAATTCTCGTCCGTACAGGTCAGGCCGGAAAGCCAGTAAAGTACCGGCACAGGCTGCTGTTTAGCCTGTGGCGGTATAAAGATCCCGAAAATCATGTCGCAGTCGCAGGATTTTGAGCGATGTTTTATCCTCAGCAATTCACCGCCAAAAGAAGTGCTGGTGGAAATTGTTTCCATCGATCAGTAAACAATTACGGAGCGGATGCTCTGGCCGCTGTGCATCAGGTCGAATGCCTCGTTGATGTCTTCAAGGCCCATGGTATGGGTGACCATGTCATCGATGTTGATTTCACCATTCAGGTATTTATTCACGTAGCCTGGCAGTTCAGTGCGGCCGCGTACGCCGCCAAATGCAGTGCCCCTCCAGACCCGTCCGGTCACCAGTTGGAAGGGGCGCGTACTGATTTCCTGTCCGGCGCCGGCCACACCGATTATCACGGATTCACCCCAGCCTTTGTGGCAGCATTCGAGTGCTGAGCGCATCACCTCTACGTTGCCGATGCATTCGAAAGAATAGTCTGCACCGCCGTCCGTCAGGTCGACGATCACATTCTGGATGGGCTGATCGTAATCCTTCGGATTGATGAAATCGGTGGCGCCCAGCATACGGGCCATTGCGAATTTGTCGGGGTTGATGTCGACACACACAATCCGCCCGGCGCCTGACATCACGGCGCCCTGGACCACGCTGAGCCCAATGCCGCCGAGCCCGAACACGACGATGGTGGAACCAGGTTCCGCCTTGGCCGTATTCAGCACCGCGCCAATACCGGTGGTAATGCCGCAACCCAGCAGGCAGACCTTGTCCAGTGGTGCCTCCTGGTTGATCTTCGCAATCGCGATTTCCGGCACTACGGTGTACTCGGAGAAGGTCGAGGTGCCCATGTAGTGATAAATCGTCTGACCGTTCATTGAAAACCGGCTGCTGCCGTCCGGCATCAGGCCCTGTCCCTGGGTGGCACGGATGGCCTGGCACAGATTGGTCTTGCCGGATTTGCAATAACTGCATTCACCACACTCGGGTGTGTACAGCGGTATGACGTGATCGCCGGCTTGCACGCTGGCGACACCGGCGCCGACTTCTTCGACAATGGCGCCACCCTCATGACCGAGAATTGAAGGGAAGATTCCTTCCGGGTCTGCACCGGTCAGGGTGAATGCATCCGTATGGCAAACGCCGGTAGCTACGACCCGTATCAGGACCTCACCTTCTTTGGGGCCTTGTACGTCGACTTCTTCAATTACCAACGGCTTACCCGCTTCCCAGGCAACTGCTGCTCTCGATTTCATAAATTTCCTCAGGGTTTGTTAATCAGGATACCTGGTGCAGGTGCACATCGGACTGTGGGTACGGCATGTTAAGGCCGGCCGCGTCGAACTCTACCTTGGCCTGCTCCAACAGGTCTCCCTTGACAGTCCAGTAGTCGGCGGTTTTTACCCAGGGGCGAACGGCGAAGTCCACACTGCTGTCGCCCAGGTTCACAACGAACACCTTCAACGACGGATCATCGAGGACCTTGGGGTGGTTTTCGCACAAGCGGGTCAGCACCGCCCGTGCCAGCTTGAGGTCATCGTCGTAACCGATGCCGAACACCATGTCCACGCGGCGCATTTCCATGGCGCTGTAGTTGGTTATTGTATCGGCATTGATCAGGCCGTTGGGAATGATAATTTGCTTGTTGTCGGGTGTGGTCAGGATGGTGCTGAATATTCGCACTTCATCCACCGTGCCGGCAACACCGGCCACCTCGACATAATCACCTTTATCAAAGGGCCGGAACATGATCAGCATCACGCCTGCGGCAAGATTACCCAGTGAGTCCTTCATCGCCAGGCCGATAGCCAAACCGGCGGCGCCGACGATGGCAAACAGGGAAGTGACCGGCAATCCCAGCTTATCCAGTGCGGCCAGTATTACCGCAATCAGCAGGACCGCGTAAATGATATTGGTGAGAAATTGGTTCAGGGTTTCGTCGACTTCCCGGGCTTTCATCAAGCGGCCGATGGTCTTTGTAATTTTTTTCGCGACCCATTTACCGATGATGTAAATCAAGAGCGCGAGAACCAGCTTACCCGCCCCTGCGGTCAGCATTGGCATCAAGTCCCAATTACTGAAAATTTCCATGATGACCTCCAAGATTTAATGGTATTGGTTATGCAATGTCCCTGTCCGGCTCAAGAATCTGTTCCATCTGGTCAGCCATTTGCGCCACGTGCTTGATGGTGTAATCCAGTTCCTCATCGCCGAGAAAAACATAGGGCAGGTTTTCACACATCTTGATGTACGGCACACCGTCGAGATCTCCGACCGCAAGATAGCCAGCCCGCAAGGTCAGGTTCATGCGCAGACATTTTTCTGCTGAAAGGTCCGCAAGCGGCACCACCGGTGTCTCGACCCGCAGAACCCTGCGCCCATCATCGGTTTTCAGTTCGGCTAGGAAAACGCTCTGGCGCCGTTCCCCGTCACCAATCCGGCAGTCAAAGCTGATGATGAAGGGTTCATCGATCCTGAGCTTGTGCGATTCGAGGATGTGGTTGCGAACTTCGGCAAACGTCTCCATCTGACTCTCCTTGTTATTTTTGCACCCCCTTACTTGGGGGCCAGTCTCACTGCTCCATCCAGCCGGATGGTCGTACCGTTCAAGTATGAATTCTCTATGATAGCAGCTGCCATGTCTGCATATTCTTCCGGTTTCCCGAGGCGGGATGGGAAGGGGATGGAAGCAGACAGTGCTTGCTGAATCTGTTCAGGCATGCCGTCCACCATGGGTGTCCAGAAAATACCGGGCGCAATGGTCATCACGCGAATCCCAAAGCGTGAAAGTTCGCGCGCCATCGGCAGGGTCATGCCGACTATGCCTCCTTTGGATGCGGCATACGCGGCCTGCCCGACCTGGCCTTCAAAAGCCGCGACAGAAGCGGTGCTGATGATGACTCCACGCTCGCCGTCTTCACCGGCTTCATTATGCTGCATCAGATTCGCCGCGGCCTTGGCTACGTTGAAACTGCCGATGAGGTTGACCATGATCGTGTTGGTGAAAAAGGACAACTCCATCGGTGCTTCACGACCGAGTACGCGGCCGGCGCCAATGATTCCGGCACAACTGATGGCCACGTTGAGCCCACCGTTGCTTTCAGCGGCTGCTTTCACGGCAGCGTTTACGTCCGCTTCGGAAGTTACGTTGGTGCGGAAATAACGCGCATCATCACCCAATTCCGCTGCTGCGGCAGTACCGGCTTCGTCGTTGATGTCCAGCAGGGCTACCTTTGCCCCATTGGTGACGAGGTGGCTTGCTACTGCGAGCCCCAGGCCGGAGGCAGCCCCGGTAATCAGGGCTTTTACCTGGTTCAGTTTCATGCATTTCTCCTTGATTAAAGCTCTATTGCCAGCGCTACGGCCTCGCCGCCACCGAGGCACAATGAGGCGACGCCACGGTGCAGATTCCGCCGGCGCAGGGCATGAATCAACGTGACCAGGATACGGGCGCCTGAAGCACCTACCGGGTGGCCCAACGCGCAGGCGCCACCGTTGACATTGACCCTGTCATGATCGAGCTTGTTGTCCGCCATTGCAGCCAAGGTAACCGCGGCAAATGCTTCATTAATTTCGAACAGGTCGACATCGTCCATGTTCCAACCGGCCTTTTCGACCACCCTGGCCACAGCGGTGGAAGGGGCAGTTGTGAACCATTCCGGCTCATGCGCAAACGTGGCGTGGGCAACAATTCTGGCCAGGGCTTCTATCCCCCGGCGCTTTGCATCATCGGCGCTCATCAGGATGGTTGCGGCTGCGCCATCGGAAATCTTGGACGAGTTGGCAGCCGTGACGGTACCACCTTTCTTGAACACCGGGCGCAGACCCGGAATCTTTTCAATATTGCAGCGCGGCGGCTCTTCATCCTGATCGAAGACACGCTCTCCCCGCCGGCCGGTGACGGTGACTGCCGTGATTTCATCATGGAAAGAGCCATCCGCCATGGCGCGTTGTGCGCGTTCAATCGAAGCGGTGGCGAAAGCATCTTGTTGCTCACGGGAGAATTCGTATTTTTCCGCACACATTTCACCGAACACGCCCATCATTTGGTCATCGTAGGGGTTTTGCAGTGAATCCCAGAACATGTGATCGATTACCTGGCCGTGCCCCATACGCATGCCGCCTCGTGCCTTTGGGAGCAGGTAAGGCGCATTGCTCATGGACTCCATGCCCCCGGCTACAACGATTTGGCAACTGCCGGCCTTGATGGCGTCATGGCCCAGCATCACGGCCTTGAGACCGGAGCCGCACACTTTGTTTATTGTCATGCAGCCGACGGATACGGGAATGCCTGCCTTGAGCGCGGCCTGGCGTGCCGGCGCCTGGCCAAGTCCGGCCGGCAAGACGCAGCCCATGATGACCTCGCTGACATCAGCACCATCAATTCCAGCCTGCTCAACAGCAGCCCTGATGGCGGCGGCACCCAGTTTATTGGTGTTTACAGCCTGGAATTGTCCCTGGAAAGATCCGATGGGTGTCCGCCTGGCGCCGACGATTACGATATCAGTCATGTTGGTTCCTTTGTGCAATTGATTATTTTAGCTGAATTGAGATGGTTGAATACCAACAATCAGGCTTTGATTGAGGTGCGTTTTATTCAATCAACTCCCCATCTTCATCCAGCAGCTTGATGGCTATTCCGAGTTGTTCCAACTGCCCCCGGATGGCTCCGGAATCACCCACTACTACGATCGCCAGCTTGTCGGGTTCGATCAATCTTGCGGCCAGGTCATTTAGCGTTTCCCGGCCACTTTCTTTGAGCAATAACCCCTGCCTTTTTCGATAATCCAGGGGCAGGTCGTAGAGCATGGCCTGTGATAGCAGGCCAAGTTTTGCACCGGGCGTCTCATAGCGCAGGGCATCGCGCTGGCTGATGGCGTTTTGCATGTATAGATATTCATCCATTGTCATGCCATTGGTGGAATAGTTTTCCAGTTCACTTATTATTTCAGTGATGGACGCCGCTGTTGCATCCTTGTCGACCTCGCTGGATACCCTGAAACTGCCCAGTTCCGGGCCACCACTGAAACCGCTGTAGGCGCCGTAGGAGTAGCCCTTGTCTTCGCGCAGATTGAGGTTGATGCGGCTGTCAAAAGTGCCGCCCAGGTTGAAGTTCATCAGGGATGCCTGGTAAAAATCTCCCAGGGCATCGTACTTGATGGACGGATGCGCTACGCGCAGGCTGCTTTGTGTTGCGCCTTCTTTATGCACCAGGTAAATCGTGCGGCCGCTAATTACCGGTAATGATTCGATTGGCTCTCGAAATACTTCTGAGACCTCCAGTTCCGCCAGGCCCTGAATATGGTTCAAGGCGGCCTCTTGCGTTAGGCTGGTGCTGGCCAGCACACCCTTCAAATGAGCGGGAATATGAGCCGAATAAAATGCCTTCACGTCATCCAGGCTGATGTTATCCAGCGTTGACGGCAGGCCGGCGCCAGGGTAGGACAGCGGATGAGCCGGCCCGGCCAGAACTGCCCCCATGGCGCGACCGGCCAGCGAAGGGCCGGACTTTCGCGCCTGCATCAGCGATTCCATGCGTTGTGACTTGAGGCGGTCGAAATCTTCCACGGTGAACGATGGCTGCAGAATTCTTTCCATCATCAGGGCCATGCCTTCACCCAGGTGCTTGCTCAATACATTCAGCGTAATCGTCGTTGTATATTGGCCCGATGAAACCCCCACCGATGCACCGATACGCTCCAAAGCTTCGCTGAATTGCGCCGCTGAGTACTGTCGGCTGGTTTCCTGCATCAGCGCCGCCGTCATGCTGGCGAGGCCAGCCTTGCCTGGCGGTTCATCTCTTTGCCCCACCGAGAACACAGCATTGATGGCGGTGGTGGGGGTTTCGCTGTTGGGCACCCCCAAAAGGCGGACGCCATTGGCCAGCTGTATATCCCATATTGGAGGCAGTTCCACGACCCGGTTTGTCCCTGGTGTTGGCTGGACACTGCGATCAAAATCATCCTGGACGCTGCGCAAGGCCGGCGATCCTTCATTCATCCCGGGCGGTGATACGGTTGGCGGATTCGTCCGGCCGATGGTTCTGGCCTGGTAGTTCTGCTCGGCGGCAGCCAGGTTGGTCTGTCCATGGGGGACGATGCTGAGTACAACGGCGGGCCTGCCTTCGATGTACTGCTTGAAAACGCGGGCGACGTCATCGCGGGTCACGCTGGAATAGCGCTCGATATCATCCATTACGGTCTTCGGATCGCCAGTGTAGATTTCAGAAAACGCCAGTGCGCCGACTTTTCCCGCCACGCTTTGCATGCCGAAAATTCGCCCGGCCTCAAATTGGGCAGCAAATTTCTGCAAATCGTCATCAGTGATATCCCGCCCGGCGAATTCAAGCAAGGTCTCCCTGATGGCCGTTTCCATTTCCTGGAGTGTTTCGCCGGAGGCAGGATTCTGCACAACGATGAATGTCATTTCACAAGCCAGTTCCCGGCAGGCATGGCTGACGTGGGCGCTGACTGCACGGCCGGTTTGCACCAATCGCTGGTATAGCAGCGAGGCGCGGCCCTGGCCCAGTATTTTGGTTGCCGCATCCAGGGGAGCCTCATCCGCGTGTGCGTAATAAACAGTCGGAAACAGCATCGCGATGGCGGGGAGGTGGATATTGTCCTCCAGCGTTACGTAGCGGTCAGCAGAAATTTCAGCCGGCTGTCTGTCCAGTTTGTCCACATCAGGGCCCCGCGGAATTGATCCGAAATATTTTGCAATCCACCGCAAAGTCTGATGTTTGTCCAGATCACCACCGATGGTGAGCGTAGCGTTATTTGGGGAATACCAACGCAGGAAAAATCGTTTCAGATCATCCACATTCGCAGCTTCGAGATCTTCGATCCAGCCGATCACGGGCCAGGAGTAAGGATGGCCGGCGGGATAAAGGTTTTTCATCATGGTTTCGCTGACGCGCCCGTACGGCCGGTTGTCAACGCGTTGGCCACGTTCGTTCTTGACTGTCTCACGTTGGATCTCGAACTTCTCCTCATCTACCGCTTCCAGCAGCAGGCCCATGCGATCGGCTTCCAGCCACAAGGCGATTTCCAACTGGCTGACGGGTACTGTTTCGTAATAATTGGTGCGATCGGAGTTGGTGGTGCCGTTGAGTGTGCCGCCTGCATTGGAGAGGATTTTCGAGAATTCACCCTGGCCGACATTTGATGAGCCTTCGAACATCATATGCTCAAAGAAATGCGCGAAACCTGACCTGCCCGGCTCCTCACGGTCAGAGCCGACGTGGTAGGTCACATCGACACGGGCCAGGGGGTCGGAATGATCCTGGTGCAGGATGACAGTCAGTCCATTGTCCAGTTGATATTTGCTGAAGGCTATGGAGAAACCCTCGTCACGGCCGGCAAATTCTTCGATCAGTGTCACTCCCGGCGGGAGCTGGGATGCTGGAGGTGCATCGTTGGGGTCGGAAGAAATTTCAGTTGCCTGTTGCCCGCAGGCGACAAGAATTGGCAATAAGAAGAAAGGCATCAGCCGTTTTGACATGTGGATTATCCGTATTGTTGAATGGTAGATATTGCCGTTGATTCTAACTCGACAGGACAAAATATATTCTTCGCTGGGCCATCATTTTGGCTATTAGCTATTAAAATCGTTCACGATTATTCACACAACCGTCCGCCTTGGTGCAATATGCGGGCTGGCCGTGACAACAGACCTTAGTCACATGGTTATGCAAATGGGGGATTGCAAGAGGCTTTGGAGGATGGGATTAAAAAAGATCGCCTGGTAAAGCGCGGCGGAGGGTGGTTTTCCCCCCGCCGCATATCCCGACGGTCTTGGTCGGGCGGCGAGATATTGGGCTATTCCGTGCGTCTGAAAATCAATTCCCTATGTTCAACTCTTCAATACTCTGTATACCATACGCCTGTCAGCATTTATATGCAAATTTGGCTAAAAACAAGGTGAAACCCACGCCGTTGATGGAAATCGTCCGCTTGCAGATTTGGCTAAATAAAGCATATTCGGCAGGTGTCAACAGGCTCTAAAAGCAGAGGATTGCCCGATTCCACACCTCACAAGGTATAATTATCAGTTCGTCTGAATGATTTTTCAGTCGATTTTTTTCACAAGCCGTAAGGTACCAAATCGAATGAGCCTGCCCGCTGATCGGATACCGCAAAAAACTGCTGAGTTGGCCATGCCGCTGCGCTTCGTAACTGCAACCTCCTTGTTCGACGGACACGACGCCGCGATCAATATCATGCGTCGCCTGATCCAAGCTCAGGGCGCCGAAGTCATTCACCTGGGACACAATCGCAGCGTTCTGGATATCGTGCGGGCAGCCATCCAGGAAGATGCGGACGGTATCGCAATTTCCTCCTACCAGGGCGGACACAATGAGTTCTTCAAGTACATGTTGGATCAACTCAAGGAGCGCGGAGCAGAGCATATCCGTGTGTTCGGCGGCGGTGGCGGCACCATCACACTGAACGAGATCAGCGAACTGGAAGCTTTCGGCATCGAACGCATCTACCACCCGGACGATGGCATGAGGATGGGCCTGGTGGAGATGATCGAGGACGTGGTGCAGCGCACCGCGAAAAACCGCATGCCAACGGCTCACCCGGGCCGGCTGGAGCTGGATGACGCGCGGGCCATCGCCAACGTCATTTCAGCACTGGAAGACGAGGTATTCGGCGAGGCCGAGTTGAATCTGAAGCGCCGCGAATGGCAGGGTGCGAAGAAACAGGCCCCGGTGCTTGGCATAACCGGCACCGGCGGCGCCGGCAAGTCGTCGGTTACCGACGAATTGCTCAACCGCTTCGGGCAGTGTTTCCCGGACATGAAAATCGCCATAGTGGCGGTAGACCCGACCAGGCGTCGCACGGGTGGAGCACTGCTCGGCGACCGCATACGTATGAATTCACTGCGCAATGAAAACACGTACATGCGCAGCATGGCCACCCGGCGCCAGCACCTGGCCACCTCGGTCATCCTGCAGGACGCCATTACTTTCCTGAAATCCGCTGGTTTCGACCTGGTGATCGTAGAGACCGCCGGCATTGGGCAGTCCGACTCGGAGATCGTCGACTTGGTAGACCTGTCGGTCTACGTCATGACCAGCGACTTTGGCGCGCAGAGCCAACTCGAAAAGATCGACATGCTGGACTACGCTGAACTTGTGGTGCTGAACAAATTCGACAAGCGCGGCGCAGAAGACGCGCTGCGCGACGTGCGCAAACAATGGAAGCGCAATCACCTGGCCTTCCACGCCAAGGATGACGAAATCCCGGTCTACCCAACCATTGCAAGCCAGTTCAACGACCCTGGCATCACCTGGATGTTCACCAACCTGTGCCGCCTGCTGGTCAAAAAACTGGACCTTCCAGCCAAGAACTGGACCCCGGATGTCGATACCACAGTGAAACAACCAAAGGCGGTCGTGCTGATTCCCGGTAACCGGACCCGTTACCTGGCCGAAATCGCCGAACAGGGCAGGTCCATCAACGCGGATATCACCAACCAGGCTGAAGCTGCCAGCCGCGCCCAGAACTACTATGAATCGCTGAAAGCTATCGAAGATAAGGCCTTGCCTACGCAGTACCATTTGTATGCGGATGACGCCCTGGCAGCAGCGCACATTGCGCGTAATAAAACGCGTAAATCGGGCACGGAATCCGCCCAAACGGACAGAGTCCTGCTACTCCTGCGCCAACGTTACAATGACGCCATTGGCGCCTTGTCAACAGATGCCATCGACCTGCTCAAGGCCTGGCCTGAACGCAAAACCCGGCTGCGCATGGAAAAATATGCTTACCAAGTCCGCGGCCGTGAAATCACCGGCAACAACTACAAGGAATCCCTCAGCCACCTGCAGATCCCCAAGATCGGCATGCCCAGAGACGCCAACTGGGGCGAGTTACTCAGCTTCCTGATGCGGGAAAATCTTCCCGGCTACTACCCCTACACAGCCGGAGTTTTCCCCTATCGCCGTACCGGCGAGGACCCCATCCGGATGTTCGCGGGTGAGGGCACCCCGGAACGCACCAACCGCCGCTTCCACCTTCTCGCCTACGGTCAACCCGCCGTGCGTCTCAGCACCGCGTTCGACTCGGTAACCCTCTATGGTGAAGACCCCCACAAGCGCCCGGACATCTACGGCAAGGTCGGCAACTCCGGTGTCTCGATTGCGACCCTGGACGACATGAAAAAACTGTACTCCGGCTTCGACCTGTGTGCCCCCAATACCTCGGTATCGATGACCATCAACGGCCCAGCGCCGATGATTCTGGCCTTCTTCATGAACGCCGCCATCGATCAGCAAGTGGAACTCTACCTGCACAAGCACGGTAAGTGGGAGGAGGCGAAACAGAAGATTGAGGCGCACCTCGTCAATGGTTCGCAGCCCCACTACCACGGAGAACTCCCAGAGGGGAACAACGTCCTCGGATTGGCTCTGCTGGGTATCACCGGTGATAAACTCATCGACGCTGAAACCTACGCAAAGATCAAGGCGGAAACCCTGAGCAAAGTGCGCGGCACGGTCCAGGCTGACATTCTCAAAGAAGACCAGGCCCAGAACACCTGCATCTTCTCTACCGAGTTCGCCATGCGCATGATGGGTGACATCCAGCAGTACTTCGTCGACCATGGCGTGCGGAATTTCTACAGCGTTTCGATCTCCGGCTACCACATCGCTGAAGCTGGCGCGAACCCGATCAGCCAGCTGGCCTTCACGCTCAGCAACGGCTTTACGATTACTGAGTACTACCTCGCAAGAGGCATGAACATTGATGATTTTGCGCCCAATCTGAGTTTCTTCTTCAGCAATGGTATGGATCCGGAATATACGGTCATCGGTCGCGTTGCCCGGCGAATCTGGGCGAGGGCTATGCGCGAGCGCTATGGCGCCAACCGTCGTAGTCAGATGCTGAAGTACCATATTCAGACCAGTGGCAGGAGCCTGCACGCACAGGAAATTCAATTCAATGACATCCGCACAACGCTGCAGGCGTTGTACGCTTTGTTCGATAATTGCAACAGCCTGCACACCAATGCCTACGATGAGGCGATAACGACTCCAACTCAGGAATCTGTACGAAGAGCAGTTGCCATACAGATGATCATTAACAAGGAATTAGGCTTAAATTTCTGTGAGAATCCCTGGCAGGGCAGCTTTATCGTGGATGAGTTGACTGATTTGGTCGAAGAGGCTGTTTACCAGGAATTTGAGCGGATTTCTGAGCGCGGCGGCGTACTGGGCGCGATGGATACCATGTACCAGCGCGGTAAAATCCAGGATGAGAGCCTGTACTACGAGAGCATCAAGCATGATGGAACACTGCCAATTGTTGGTGTGAACACCTTCCTGCCGCCGGACGGCGGACACGGCGAAATCGGCGAGATCGAACTGATGCGCTCGACCGGGCGTGAGAAAGATCAGCAGGTGGCGAATGTGGAGGCCTTCCGTATGGCACACCGCCAAGAAGGGGAGCCGTGCCTGGCGCATCTGCAGCAGATGGCGCGGGAGCGGAAGAATACTTTTGAGGCGCTGATAGAGGCGGCGAAATCCTGTTCACTTGGGTCGATGTCGCATGCGCTCTATGACGTGGGTGGGGAGTATCGGAGGAATATGTAGTTTGAATTGAGACTGAATTCTCTGGACAGCAGATTGTTAATCCGCTGGCTGCAGGCTCGAGTCCTACTACGCCGGGTCTTTATCGACGCTTGATGGGCGACCGCTGCCAATGCATTTGGTCCCCGATTGGCCCCGATAGCAAACCGATACGCCGGCGCTCAGCGCAAAGACCTTTGTCGGTAAATAGTCTACCTTGATCCGGGCGCTACTCAGTATTGCCAGTGCTTTATCAAACTCCTACAGCGAGAGCCGAGTAAACTTATCTCATCAACAACCAACGAGGACATATCGATCTCGATGTTGCCAGCATAGGTACTTTTTAACACGCTGATTGACCACTGCCGTGTTTTACACGAAGATATGCAGATCAATCAACCAGGAGCAAATAATTGACCTGCAAGCTGATGATGACATCGATTTGGCAAGGCCAGGAAGTCGATATTGCCGCCGCTGTGAGTGAACGGGTGCGATCCACCACAGGACAAGTGATCGTACGCCTGGTTCAGGGCAATCTGGGCTGAGGAAAGGGCAAGCCGTGAGAAATAAATTGATGATCTGGCTGCTAGTTTCGGTGTTTTGGGTGGTCGCCTGGTCAGAGGATGTACTAGAAACAGGGGTGATGACTGATGATTATCTGATCATTGCCTTCGGCCCCTTGGTGCTGGGCTTGGTTATCTGGTTTTTGTTCTGGTTGATCAGGTGGTAAAGGGATTTTCCCCACCGTAGAAAGGCCGAATTGACGCAGTTTGAAAGGAAATTCTACGCGATAGCCTGCATCATCGCGGCAGCCTTCACCAGTGTTCTGCTGCATGGTGGTGACACTTTACTTGGCGATGCTGAATTAGGCACCGCAACGAATATCAAACAGTCACCAGTTGTTCCAAGCCAAACGCCTTTCCAGCACGTAGAACCTGGCTCGCTGCCTGATGGTCAGTCTGGTGGCGACTGGGCCAGCTTTCAGCAGCAGGCCTATCTAAAGGCCTCCAATACCGATGATGGTGACTTCTTTGGCTGGTCCGTGGCCATTTCCGGCGACACGCTGGTAGTCGGTGCTCGCAATGAAAACAGCAATGCCAGCGGCGTCAACGGCGATCAAAGTAATGATTCAACGACCAATGCCGGGGCGGTCTATGTCTTTACCCGCAGCGGCACGGAGTGGCGTCAGCAGGCCTATTTGAAGGCCTCCAATACCGATAGTAATGACCTGTTTGGCCTGTCCCTGGCCATTTCCGGTGACACGCTGGTGGTCGGTACCCGCAGTGAGGACAGCAACGCCACTGGCGTCAACGGCGATCAAAGCGATAATTCAGCGGTTCAAGCCGGGGCGGCGTATGTGTTTACCCGCAGTGGCGCGGTATGGAGCCAGCAGGCCTATCTGAAGGCCTCCAATACCGATACAAACGACCGGTTTGGTTTTTCCGTAGCCATTTCAGGCGACACACTGGTAGTCGGTGCGGATGGTGAGGACAGTAACGCAACCGGCATCAACGGCGGTCAGAGTAATAATTCAGCAGGCGATGCCGGGGCGGCGTATGTCTTCACCCGCGATGGCACGAAATGGAGCCAGCAGGCTTATCTCAAGGCTTCCAATTCCGATGGTAATGACTTCTTTGGCCATGCCGTGGCCATTTCCGGCGACACCTTGGTGGTCGGGGCAAACGGGGAGCACAGCAGCGCCACCGGCGTTAACGGCGATGAAAATGATAATTCAGCGGAAGGTGCCGGGGCGGCGTATGTCTTCACCCGCAGTGGCACGCAATGGAGCCAGCAGGCCTATCTCAAGGCCTCCAATAACGATATTCTTGACCAGTTTGGTTTTTCGGTAACCATTTCCGGCGATACCGTGGTGGTTAGTGCGGATTTGGAGGACAGCAACGCCACCGGCATCAATGGCGACCAGAGCGATAATTCATTAGTCGGTGCGGGGGCGGCGTATGTCTTCACCCGCAGTGGCACGCAATGGAGCCAGCAGGCCTATCTCAAGGCTTCCAACACCGGGGCCGGCGACGATTTCGGCGGCGCCATGGCTATTTCCGGCGACACACTGCTGGTCGGTGCTTATCCTGAGGACAGCAATGCCACCGGCACCAACGGCGACCAGGGTGATAACTCAAGCACCAATTCCGGTGCCGCCTATGTATTTAGACGTAGCGGCACCACATGGAGGAAGCAGGCCTATCTCAAAGCCTCCAATACCGACGCGATAGACGGCTTTGGCCATGCCGTGGCCATTAACGATGACACGCTGGTGGTCGGTGTCATCTTCGAGGACAGCAACGCCACCGGCATCAATGGCGATCAGAATAATAATTCTGCAGAAAATTCTGGAGCAGTTGATGTATTTATTGCTACAACAAGCAGCCAAGACTTCACCATCAATGCCGGCCTCAACGATGCCTGGTTCAATCCCGCCACCAGTGGTCAGGGATTCCTCATCACGGTTTTGCCGGACATCAAACAGATGTTCCTGGCCTGGTTCACCTATGATACGGAACGCCCGCCGCAAGGTGTAGGTGCACTCCTGGGAGAACCTGGACATCGCTGGTTGACTGCACAGGGGCCTTATGCTGGGGATACTGCGAGCCTAACCCTATTCGTTACCAAAGGAGGGGTGTTCGATGCTGCGGAACCGGCCACTTCAACGGACCCGGCCGGCGATGGCACCATGACGCTCGAGTTTGCGGATTGCGCCGAGGCACTGGTGACCTATGAAATCACCTCGCTCGACATTTCCGGACAGATCCCGATACAGCGCATTGTGCCCGACAATGTTCCTGTGTGTGAGGCGCTGGCCGGCCCCTGAGCAAACTGTTTCCCTGATCGATTCGCCCCCCCGCCCGCTTCACAGCGTTGGGCAGCTGGAACTCCGGATCACGATGTCTGCACTCGACGTGGTTGTACTCGGCAGTATGAATTGAGTCCAGAGTTTGTCATAAGCCGCTATTATTAAAGTATCACTGCATGCATACAGAGTTGATTTTGTACTAAAGGATACATAAGACGAGACGGTCATTGTCGGATTGGCAGCGCCCGTATCGATCGCACAAGAGTATTCTGAATTGGTCTGTCCGCACCGCACTCCGTCGCTGCTTTCGATCAACAGGTCAGCCACTTTGAAGTCGTTCCCGTTCAGCCCTGAAAATAACGTTCCTGATACCACGGCAACGTCCGCGGCGGCCGCTTCAATATCGTTGGATGAGCTTATATACAAGCCGTAGTAAGTGAACTCGCTGTAGTCGTCGGGAATAATCGAGTCGGTGCCGGTAAATCCAAGGGTTCCCTTGTGGATGTCGGTCTCGACCACGGACATGCCCGAGCCACCCGTCTCGAGTTCGGCGACGCCTCTGCTGTGGGCATTGTCGGTGAGGATCGGCTCGTTAGTCACTTCCACGGGCGTGTTGATCGGGGCTTCATTCCAGCGCGCCAGCCAAGTCAGTTGAACGTCGAAGAATGGAATCACTTCGATAGACGTGAAAACATTGTCCGCCGCACCGCATTCAAAGGCACTAAGAAGGCCCCCATCGAGGCAATTGATCACTGACCTCAAATCATCGCTGTGGTAGTCAAAATAGATACCACGAGATATCAGTTGCTGGGTGCTACCGCCCGAAATGTTTGGCAAGTTTGTGGGGTTCGAATAAGTGCTTGCAGGGAATAACACTGCAGGTGACGCAGCTCCGGGCTCGAGCAGCGTCGGCGGGTTGCTTTCATAGGGGTCTGCCGTTAATTCGATATCGGCTTCAAATGCAGTCACAGCATCCCCCACGTAACCCGAGTACTCGTTGATATCACTGTCGCTGTCGAGATAATCTTTCGGGAAACCGTACAGGCCTTCCTGGCGGAAATCCTGCGCTACGCGAAAAAATCCGTCTTTTCTCACCAGACGGCAGGCTTCGAGATACAGGTCTCCAGCAGTCTCCACCACCACCAGTTCGCCCAGAACATTCTGGGAGTAATGTTTGTGATCGCCGGAAAAAGTACCGCTGGTATGGTATTCGCTCGATGACTTGAACGGATTGAAGAGCGACCGTCCCGGGTCGGCTGCCTGGTCGTTCGCGCCGCTGCCCCCATCGTGATGGTCGCGGCAGCATTGGAGACAGAAAAGGCTTTGGTCAGGGTTTAGTGAACTCTCATCCGGCCTTTCTCCGTAGGTTTTGGTGACAAATTCTCCTTCGCTGAATTCAGCGCCATCCCACACGGTAGGCCTGCGTCCGCTGTCCGAAGCGGCTGCGAGTAATGAGCACTGGCAACTGACCGTAACGAATTCTTCCCGGCGCAGGAAAATATTGTCCGAGCCAACCTGCTGGTAACTCGCCACATCGAACCAGGTCTCCACGATCCCATACTTCATGTCAATTTCCGTCACGGGCGTGGTCGACTCCTTGAATCTATCGTTGCCCAGATCGATGGAAGCGGCGTCCGGGCGGGTCCCCGGCGTGTACTCCGCATCAGGCTCGTAGTACTCCTGGTCGCCGCTGGCTGCGGCAACCTTTGCACCGGAGAACGAGGGTATGGAAGAGATCATATCCGTCAGCGTAATACTGCCGCTGCCCAGCAGGTCGCCGGTGGTCTGCCCTTCACTGATCTGGAACTGCTGGCTGGAGTTCCATACCACTTCCACTTCCATGTATTTGAAGTCCGGGTAGATAATGCCAACGCAGCCATTACAAAGATTGTCAGGCGGCTGCTCCGTGCTGAATGATCCAAGGCCGAGGTCGGCGCGGTAGTAGTAGTCTTCAACCGTGATATTCGCGGTGTACTCGATACCGCCACGAGTCACCGTCCGGGTTTCGGTGACAATATCGGCAAAGGACGAAATCACATCCAAGGGATCAGTGGGTACTTGCGCGAACGCCCGGGCTGCCTCGATGATTTCTTCCGCGACATTGGCCCCGACCGTGCGGGTATTGGCATCCGCGCCGGATCGCGTAAGATTACCCTGCAATTGCGCCAGGGCCAGCATGCCCACCACGAAGATGACGATGCCCAGCACGACGTCCAGCAGGACGACTCCGGCCATGTGGTTAACAGGGGTGCCTTGATTCATTGGTGTGACTTTGTGCATCATTTTCAATCCTTCTTCATTGCCCGTCTTCATCATTGCCAATCCTTATGAAAGTCCGTCCAGCCGCCGGCCATGACGCCAATGCTGCCCAGGCCAAGGGCCCTTTCGAGCACTGGTCCGAGGTAAACAACCTGGAATGTGCCGTTGAACAGGCCGATTGTCGCGGCGATGATCATCTGGCCGTAGACCGTGGCATTGCCGTTTACCACTATCTCGGCAGCCGAATCTTCTGCATCAGTAATGAAGGTCAGGCCGAAAATCTCGGCGCCGGCATTGAAACGTGTTAACGTGGATGCCGAGATGAGCAAGACAGGCGAATCGTAACTGCCGACCCTATTCTTGATGTCGCAGAGATCACCCGTCGCCCAGAAAATTCCCGTTGAATTTTCGTCCAAAATGCCGCAATCGTCAATCACCGTCGCCATGCCCTTTATCGCCGCAATCCCCGCCGCGTCCTTCGCGACGCCAAAAACATACTCGAACAGGTCGCAAGGAAAATTTTCGTCAGACGTTATGTCAAAGTTTATAACGGGTGTTACTTGGCCGGTGCCGGAGACACTGATCATCTTATCCGAGTCGGATTCCTTGCATGCGCACTGTGCAAACGAGCAGGCGTAGTCATCGGGAAAGTCTTCCAGCCCATAGAATTCTTCGCGCTCGCAGGTGGCCCACGAGCCACCTTCGGCGTCCACCACCGGCGCGGCGCCGCAATTTGGATTGTTATTGAGCCAGGCCGATAACGGGACCCCGTTACCCATGCCATTTGGATTGGGTACAATTTCCGCCGTTCCGTTCGGCGGGAAAGTGCTCTTGGTGACCAGCGGAGCAGCGGGCGCGGTGCCGCCGCTGCCCGGCGAGGTACCCGCTATTTTTTCAACGATCAACGCCTCGGCAAAGCAACTGCCGCCGTCACAGTCTGCTTCACCCCGGGCCAACAGCGTGACCACGAAATACTTTTCATTCTGGACCAGGTCATCGGTGGTGCAACCCTGGACCACCGGGTCGAGGGTAAAATCCATTTCCGTCATGCACAGCAGGGCCTGTACCGCCACCTGTTTCGTGGTATCCACGATTATCGAATCCGTATCCACGGGTACTTCAGTCGAACCCCCGAACGAATAGTAATAGCTCTCGTCGCGCAATGCGGTAACGCTCTCGGCGTAACAGGGGTGGGTGCCGTAGCCGGTCGACAAATCGACATCACTGCACTTTAGCCAGTGTTCAGCACCCGTCGATAACCAGCCATCCGATCCGTCGGGCAACACGTCTGTGACCGCAGACACCACCAGTGCCCGGTTGGCGACGAAGAATTCCCTGCCATGATTCAGGCCGGCCTCTGCCGCATGTAAAGCCAGCTTCTGACGCGTGTCGTTGGCCGACTTGTATTGTTCATATACGCCGCCACTTACCGCGTAAATGACTAACTCGGTCAGCAGCAACAGGATCATTACCGCGCTGAGCATGGTCAGCGCCCCTCGCTGGCGGCCGGGCAGCCGGTTGCTGGTTTTGAATGACTTGTGCATAAACAATTCCTTTATTTTCCCGGAGCCTCCGTGGCCCGGGATTGGCGTTTTCTTACAGCAAGAAGTCGTTGCGGGCCCTTATGGAATTCTCGATTCTGCGGGTGATGCTGTCGTCAAGTATCAGTTCCCCCTCGAGAATCATCTGGACGTGGCGCGCCCGCTGCGTGGCCGTGGTGCCGCCTGTTCCACTCGCCGTATCGGTGAATGACTGGTCGTCATTAACGGTAAACGTGGTGATGTCTACTAAGTCTGGGTCGGTTACCGGGACCCAGTCTGTGCTGGTCGCTGTACAACTGGGTGACGAATCACCCACCCATATCTCGATCAGCCCGATTGAATTTGAGGTAACTCGGCGGAAGCCGCCCGCATCGTCATTGCTGGCATCACCATCCCAGTCACGGTCCAGTAGAAAGGTAAAACAATCATTGCTGACACCGATGGTGATATCACCGCCTTGGGTTGCCGAACCATCGCTGCCGCAATCCGAATTCCCGTAGCAATAGAGGTTGTTGGCATTATAGTTGGCTCGCCGAATATCACGGCTCATCATACTCATCGTGTTGCGCAGCTCGTCGGTCAGCTGGGACATCTCGATGATGCGGGTTGTGGTACCCAGCGAGTTGGACATCAAGGCGACCATTGACGCTACGACGACCGCGCTGAGGGCGAGCGCAATCATCGCCTCGATCATGGTGACTCCAGCCTGGTATTTCAGGTTCAGGACCGGTTTGCGACGGGGTGAAAAACGTCGGCCGCGAGGCTTATGAGTTGGTTTCAGCATACTTCATACCCCGGCACTTTGGTGCCCGAATTGTGGGAGCAAATTTTCAGACGGCCGGTCGCGCTGAGCTGTACTTCCAATGCGTACTTACCTGTGCGGGACACGAGTTCCAGCGTCACGGCGTCGGTGAGGTCGGTCAACAAACCGCGCACAGGATCATAGACAAATGCCCCGTCCCCGTGCATTGCGTTCATGATGGCAGGGTAGTTGAGATTGGCATCGGTGACGACCTGCAATGGTGCATCGATCACGTGTGCACCGATCACGCAGGCATCGGACTCGGTGGGAACGGTCTCTGTGCAGTCGCACGCAGTAGTGCCGGAAGTAGAGCCCAAGCACCAAGCATCAATATCCGTCATTGCATAGGACAGCGTGATGTTCTCGTTACGTTTGACGGCCTCAAGCTGTGCACGGCTGAGGAAGCCGGACAACTGTTGGGCGCCGCTGGTCACCTGGCGTTTTTCCAGTATGGTGCTGTAGGAAGGAAGCGCTAATGCCGTGATGAATCCCAATACGACCACCACCAACATCATTTCGATGACGGTAAAGCCGTTGCTTGCGGGGATTCCTATTCCCTTTCTATGCGGGTCCCTCCTGAGTTTTGTCTGTGAGAGCATTTCAGACCTCAGGAAATATCGTTTGAATTTGTAGTACCTATTATATTGCGATAAACAGACCTGGAAAGGACAAAGCAGACCGTCCATCCAAAGAAATCCACCGCCTATCTAATTCCGAAGTATCACGCAGCAAGATTCTGATTATAAGGGAGGAATCCGGGTTTTTGGCTGCACCAGGCAAAATGGCCCGATATACCGCGGTATTTCCGGGACACGCTGCGGCTGCGCCATAGGCCGAATTCCACCATTCACGCTACATGCGACGGCGCCGTTGACTTAATTACGGCTGAAAATTTAAAAATAAAAAACGCCGAGGGCCATTTCCTTGTGGCTCTCGACGTTAGTGTATCGCTCTCAAATCTCAGAAGTTCAGACTACATCCTTATAGTCTAGAGTGCTTCCTCTGACTGGTTCCGTCCGTGATTACCGTCCTTGATCTTGCCCGACCTTTTCGGCTTGCTTCCTTGCCGCTCGCTTCCGTGCCCGGGGTTACCGGTACTGGTATCTACCAGCTGGTATCAATTTTCCCAGCAAAGGGTAGCGCTTGTCTACTGTAAAAACTAACAGTCTTTGCTGAGACGTACATGAGCCACAATCAGCGGACCGGATCGTTCTTCAACGCAAGCTGGATCAGATCTGAGAAAGTCGAAATGACAAGCCCGCGGGACCTGCGGTAATGTTGACAGCCGAGGGATTCGGACAAATGAACCGGGGCGGCCTCGATGAAAGAAGGCGCAGAGGCGCCTGGAACCCTTTTGCATCCACCGCATTGAAGAATTGGCCTGACGCCCCGATTACTACACCAGCACCATATAAGGATAGTTTAAAATGCCTTCTTTCGATGTCGTCTCCCAAGTAAAGCACCACGAATTGACCAACGCGGTTGACCAGGCCAACCGGGAAGTCTCAACAAGATTTGACTTCAAAGGTACGGGGTCAAACTTCGATTTGAGTGATCAACTCATCACCATGAATACAGAGTCTGAGTTCCAGTTGCAGCAGATGTTTGACATGCTCTGCAACAAGTTGATCAGGCGTGGGGTGGATATCGCCTGTCTCGACAAAGGGGATCCTGTCATCCAGGTGAAGACCGCCACCCAGTTAATCACCGTGCGTGAAGGTATAGAGTCGGAAGACGCCAGGAAAATGGTCAAGATGATCAAACAACGCAAGATGAAAGTGCAAGCTGCCTTCCAGGGTGATCAGCTACGTGTCACCGGCAAAAAACGTGACGACCTGCAGGCAGTGATCGCCTTATTGAAAGAAGAAAAATTCGACCTGCCGCTGCAGTTCAAAAACTTCCGGGATTAGCCCCTCGGCTATGGGTGATCGGCTTTGCGCCTGATCATCACTGACCCCCAAAAGGCCTTAGACAAGGTAGCATGGTAAATACGCATGAGCGCAATTGTCAGCATTACAAACCGCCATCGACAAGATCAATTCTGGGGGCATCCGAAAGGTTTGTATGTCTGTTTTTTCACTGAAATGTGGGAGCGGTTTTCATTCTATGGAATGAAAGCACTTTTATTCCTCTATTTGATCAAATACCACCTGTTTGGGGATGCGCCCAGCTACCAGTTGTTGGGCGCATATGGCGGCATGGTCTATGCCATGCCGGTGATTGGCGGCCTGCTGGCTGATCGCTGGCTGGGCATGCGCAAAGCCGTGGTCGCGGGCGGGGTATTGCTTTGCCTGGGGCATTTCGGCATGGCTTTTGAGGGAGAACAAGCGCGTATTATTGATGGTGAAATTCAGCGCGATGAAGCCGCGCTGCAGGTTTTCTATTTTTCACTGGCGCTGATTATCGCCGGTGTCGGTTTCCTGAAACCGAATATTTCCACTATAGTGGGCAAGCTGTATGCGCAAAATGACCCACGCAGGGATTCAGGATTTACCCTTTTCTATGCCGGCATCAACGTTGGCGCTCTCTTCGCCAGCCTTATCTGTGGTTACCTGGGCGAAACTTTTGGATGGAAATATGGTTTTGGTGCCGCGGGCATCGGCATGCTGCTGGGCCTGACCATCTTTGTGAGCGGGCAGAAATATCTGCAGGGCTTGGCTGAGCCGGCAAATCCCACCTTGCTAAAAGAAAAAGTTTTGGGTCCGTTGAAGCGGGAAGGGGCTATTTATGCCGGTGCAGTGGTCGGTGTCGTCGTGATCTGGCAATTGATGCAGCACACCTGGACGGTTGCGGGCGCCATGCACATCATGTCGGCCGTGCTGGTGGCATGGTTTATCTGGTTTCTGGTGAAGTGCTGTAACCGCGTTGAACGGCAGCAGATGCTCAGTCTCGTCATGCTTATTTTTATGGTGTTGGTGTTTTTTACCTTGTATGAACAAACTTACGGTTCCTGGGTGGCCTTCACCGATCGCCTGTTGAGCAAAGACTTGTTCAGTATTTCAACAGCCGGTACTGAAGCGGTGCTGCCGTGGTCGATCATCCCGCTGGCTGCCAGCCCGCTGGCCATGGCTCTGGCATTGAAACTGGCCGACGATGGCCGGGAACGTCTTGGGGAAATTCTGATCAGCACGGTTGTATTGGTGCTGATCGGCGCCTTTATCCGCGACATGTCGGTTGTGCAGCAAACCGCCGGGTCACTCACTTTCCTGGGAGCATTTTTCATTGTTGCACTGACACCGTTGTTTACCTGGCTGTGGCCATGGCTGGACCGGCGGGGGTTGAATCCAAGCAAGCCTGCCAAGAGCGCGATTGGCCTGTTGTTCGGTGGACTGGCATTTCTGCCGATGGTGTATGCAGCACACCTGGCAGGCATTAGCGGTATAGCAAGTGTTTGGTGGCTGGTGCTGGCCTACGCCGTGCTTGAACTCGGAGAGCTTTGTATTTCACCGATTGGCCTCAGTGCGGTAACCCAGTTGTCGGTACCCCGCGTAGTCAGTGTCATGATGGGTGCCTGGTTCTTGGCGACGGCTTATTCGGAAGTGCTGGCCGCGAGGTTTGGCGAACTGACGGCGATGGATGTCCCGGCAGGCGAAACTCTGAATGTGGCCGTTGCAGCAGCGCGCTATGGAGACCTGTTTATGATGATGTTTTGGATCGGCATTGCTGCTTCAGCCGTTGCCTTCGCCTTGATACCGCTGGTTCGCCGTGGCATGCACGGGGTGAAATAGGGTTGCGCGGCTCGGACATTCGAGGCCTTGCCCAACTGGCTACGCAGGTCACCC
>CAXXKZ010000004.1:0-1330388 GCA_963665545.2 Lysobacterales bacterium
CTTTGAGCCCCCTTTTCGTATATTCTATGCGCGGCCGAAAAGTGGCGGCCAAACAAAATAGTGTTTTCAGGAGTGAAACAATGAATCAGGAATCATCCGCGCATGTCCCGTCAGGCAGTGGCAAAGGCGTGCTGCTGTTTCTTGGCCTGGCAGTTGCTTTTTGGGGTGTACTGGGCTGGATGGACATTAATCAACAGGGGTATGGCGGCGTCACGCTGAACCGGGATTTTATCGTGACTGCCGTCGATCCGAACACGCCGGCGTCCATGTCGACCATTGATGTTGGGGACCAGGTGACACATATCGAGCGGGTGCCGGTAGAAGACGTCGCGCAGTTGGCCAGATTGGACCGAACCGACATTGGTGAGCGCCGCGTGTACTGGGTCGACAAATTCGATCCGACGGTTGACGAGTATGTGGAAATGGATTATCGACTGCGCCATGTCGCCCTCGACAATCATGCCAAGAGCAAAGCACGCGCACGCATCATTGTGGGATTCTGCTTTCTGCTGATGCCTCTGGCTGGCTGGCTAATAACGCCCAATCGAGCGACCCGGATTCTGGTCATGGTGGGCGCCGGGCTGGGCCTGTCTTTCATGGGTGGACCCTATATGGTCAGCTACGATTTGCGGGCCATGTTCGCAGCTGTGGAAGGCTTGTTCGTCTATATTGGCCTTGCGGCCATGATTCATTTTTTGCTGGTGTTTCCACATCTGCGTCCGTTTCTAAGCCGGCCCTCGGCGAAGAAGCTGATCTACCTGCCGGCGTTGGCCTTATGGCTGCTGTTGTGCTGGCGGCTGTTCGTCCCGCCGGCGTCCGACAGTTTTGTCAACATCGTGATCGACGTCGCCACCGGGCTGATTATCGGTGGCTACTTGCTGGTCGGGCTCATCCTGTTGCTGCGCAATTTTGCCCGCACCAGTTCTGGTGAGCGCAAGGCGCTGGGTTTCAATACCATGCTGATCGGCTCACTGGTGGCCCTGCTGCCCGTACTGGTGGGCAATATTGTCGCAGCGGTGTCGCCGGCGGCATCGTTGCCGGGGCAGGAGTATTACTTCTTGAGTGTGGTGTTGATACCCATGACGTGGTCCCTGGCGGCGAAAAAGCTGGGCTAGCAGTCTGTCGTGCTGTACCCATTGGTGAGGCGCCGGTTCGCAGCAAGGGGTCTCCTTGCAGGACGCGCTCGAGCCCATCCGTGGGACGCTCCTCTTGAAACATCCCTGTTTCAAAGGGTCCTGCAAGAAGACCCCTTACTCCGAATCGGCTTGTGCCAGCGTTAGGAAAGCACCGTGAGCGGACTACTGGCCACGCCTTCAAGGATGCCGAACGCCGCACAAGCGACTGGGTCGTCGAGACATGGATGGCTCGACGAGGCGACACGGAACAGGATGTTCCGTTGGAGCCGACCCACCAAGCGCGGAGAAGCGAGGGAAGCGCGCAGCGCCATCCGCCAGGCGTGGCCAGTAGTCCGCTCATGGGGCATTCCGGAGGTGGAGCAATGCAGCAGGAGCCGACACTTCAATAGCCGACGGCTCGACCGCCCATGGCGATACTGAATTCGCGCGGTCCGCCGCCGATGAGTTCGCCGGTTTCGGGGTCGATCATGATACCGATCCAGTAGCCCCGCATGCTGTCGTTCTCGACGATATTAAGGCCCATGGCGGCAAGTTCGGTGATCATTTCGGCGCTGAGTTCTCCCGCCCCGAAGGTCTGGCCTTCCTCGCCGCCGCCGAGTAACTGAAAGCCAAAGGCCGGCGCGTTGATGGCTTCCTGTGGTGACATGCCGAAGTCCAGCACGCTGATCAATGCTGCAGTGGTTCTCTGATGCAGGCCGGCGCCAATGGAGGCGAAGCCGAGATAGGGCTTGCCGTCTTTCATGACCAGGCCGGGGTTGGTCGGGTCGGTCAGACGTTCGCCCGGCACCGTCGCTACCACGGCCGGAATCTGGATGGCGGCCGAGTCGGGGATGGAGATGCCATCGATGTTCAGTCCGTTGGTGCCCCAACTCACTGTATTGATTGAATGCACCATCGCCGCCATGTTGCCATATGCGTCGACAACGACAACGCCGTCCGAGTGAGTTGGCGTTGTGTTCGGTGGCGAAACGCCGGGGAAATTGCCCGCTTCGATCAGAGCCCATAACCTGGCGCTGGTTTCCGGAATTAGCCGCGCCTCGTAAGATAAATCCATTTTCAAAGCTTCACCCATGGCGGGTCCGCCATAGGTCAGTGGTATGGCCACCTGTGTCAGCCTGGCCAGCCAGAACAATGATTCAGCGGATTGGCTGTAGTGCGGCTTGCCCGCCAGCCCGGCGAGATCCGCAAGGGCGAGTGACTCCACCGTGTTAACTCCGCCGGCCGCCGGCAGGCCATGCACATACACGGCATAGCCATGGTAATCGGCCTTGACGGGGTCCGACCAGATGACCTCATAACTGCGCATGTCCGCCATGCTGAGCTTGCCGCCGAGTGCTTGAGTTTTGGCCACCAGTTTCTCCGCCCAGGTGCCCCGGTAGATGTAGTCCGCGCCGAGCCAGGCGAAGTTTCGCAGCGTTTGGGCCAGGGCAGGTTGGCGAAAAGTTTCCCCGGCCACATATTCGCTGCCATCTGCCTTGAGGAAGATGGCAGCGGTATCCGGGTCGCGCGTCAACACATCCTTTCTGAAGGTGAATTGGCCTACGGATCCCTCGTTCCAGGTAAAACCCTCTGCGGCACAGCGAAGGGCGGGTTCGACGACCTGCTGCAGCCCCAGCTTGCCGAAGCGTTCAACCAGAGCGTCCGCACCCTTGAGAAAGCCGGGCACCAGCACGTTACGGCCATCGGGCTCCAGCATCATGCCCTTAAATCCCTTGCTCCAATCCGGCTGCGGTATGCTGGCCGGATCCGTTTCGCCTTCCACCGTGTCGAAGGAGGCATTCATGTTGTACACCTGGCCCGAGGCGGCTTCGTAATAGACCACATTCATAATTCCGGCGTAAGACACCCAAGAGCCGGCGGCGAGGCAAATTTGGTTCATGGCTGTGGCCACGATGGCATCGGCAGCTGTCCCACCCGCCTTGAGCATTTGCAGTCCCGCTTGCTGAGCGGATGCACCGGTGGTGCCGGTGACCATGCCTTTGCTGGCCACGACCGGGTCCGGGACAGCCGTGCCAAACAGCCCTGAAGATTGCTCGGTGGGTGCTTCTTCTGCCAACACAGACAAAGTGCAGCAGAGCAGCAAACTGGCCGAACCTGTGTATAAAAGTTTCCGGATGCGACGGACGTAACGGCTCATGGGCGGACCTCCTGTGAGAAGAAACCTCCTGTGAGAAGAATATGCCACTGATGACGCACAAGTTGAGGTCGGCCTCAACAACAACGTCAAACAGGATCAGAGCACACTTCTCAGCAGAGGCAGAACATGAGCATTGAAAGACGAGAATTCATCAAATCGGCCGGTATCGGCCTGGCCGCGGGAAGCATGGGTGGCTTGGCGGCCGCCGTGTCAGGCCACGATGGGGCCAGGGCCGGCGCCGCTCCCCGGCACGAATCGGGTTTCGGGCTCAATCGCCAGGGCCCCAAAGCAGTGATTCGTGGCAAGCGCGCCGTGGCCAGCAGCCAGAGCCCGATTGTCACCGACACGATGCTTAAGGTGTTGCAACGCGGCGGTAACGCGGTAGATGCCATTATTGCCGGAAATATCACCCAGGCGACGGTTCAGCTCGATATGACCAACCACACTGGAACCGTCAGCGCGTTGGTCTATGAGGCAAAATCCGGCAAAGTCCACTACCTCAACAGTATGGGCACCCTACATCCTGATCTTGCGCCCTTTCGCATGTACCCACAGGGCCTGGGAGGTGTCGCTGTGGGTTCGCCGATGGCCTGCATTCCGGGTTTTATGCCGGGTATGGCCGCACTGCATGAGCGATTTGGCAGTCAGTCGTGGTCGTCTTTGGTTGAACCTGCAATACCATGGGCGGAGGATGGCTTTCCGGTCGATGAGTTCACCCGTGCAGTATTGGAGTTTGAACTCTCGGGCAATACCTATTTCCCCGCAATGCGCGAGCTGTACACGCCTGGCGGCCTGACACCGTCGGTCGGCGAGAAGCTGCGCAACCCGGCGCTGGCTGAAACCCTGCGTGGGCTTGCACAAAATGGGCCGCAGCATTTCACCAGCGGCGGCTGGGGACAGGAATTCGTCAAGCTGGCCAATCAACTGGGCTGGCAGATCCACATCGATGACCTGTCAGCAAATCCGCCGCGCTGGAGCGAACCCACCACTTATGAGTACCACGGTTACACGATCGCACAACCCAGCCCTCCGGAGCGACAGGCAGTGTTTTGCGCCATTGTCCTGGGCATCCTGAAACACGTCGATGTGCGCGCATTGGGACATTACAGCGAATCGGCGGACAGCTTGTACTACATGGCCCACGCCCTGCGGCGGGCCAATTTCGAGTTGGGTCAGTTGAATGACCCGCAGTTCTTCGATGTGCCGCTCGACATCTGGATGTCGGACGATTATCAGGCTCAGTTGGCGGAAATACTGGTGCGTTCCCGGCCCAAACAGGGCGTTGACCTGACCCGGCATGTGGAACTGACCACCAACCCGTCGCAATTGCGCGCATTTGGCTGGGCGCCCAGCAGCCCAATGAAGGAAAAACAACCTTCTGGCAGTTGTGAGTTAACCTGTGTCGACAAAGAGGGTAACTGGGTGCAGATGATGAATACCCTGCAGTCCGGTGGCATCGCCGGCATGGTTGTGGGCGGGGTACCGATGATTGGCAGCCACGCCTCCTTTGGTATGAATGGTGCAATTACAGGTTGGCTGGGCCTGCCCGGCAGCCGCATGCGCTCGGTCATGAGCAATACCATGATTCTCAAGGACGGGCGCCCGATGTACTCGCTCGGATCACCGGGCAACGTGCATTGCACCGTGCCGCAAATGATTTCCAATGTGCTGGATTTTGCGCCGGACCCTTATGCGGCAACTGAATTACCCAGAATGCTGCCGATGCGAGATGACCACACCATTGAAATCGAGGCCAGAATCGACGAAAAAGTGGTGCGGGATATTGCCAGGATCGGCGCCAAAGTGTCACCATTGCCACCTTACGATTTTCATATGGGCTCATTCCAGCAGGCCTGGCGTGATCCAGACAACGGACTGATGAGCGCCAGCACGGACCCGCGTCGGGCCGGAGAGGCCGGTGGGATCGACTAACGTAGAGATTAAAGTGTATGAAAAACAACGATAAATATTGTATTTCTAAAATATTTCTCATTATGCTTGCCATTCTCTTGACGGCTTGTCGCAGCGAGGTTCCCGGCGATTCTGATGCGGTTGTAAAAGCGGTCGCCGTGCCTGACGCGCCGGCGGCACTGGAAATTACTGCTGATGATTACGCCCGGGCAGAGCAGTGGATGCGCGCAAATATATTTAAAAAGGTCAAGAATCTCACGGTCGCACCACATTGGATTGGTGACTCTGGCACATTTTGGTACAAGCGAGATTCCGCCGACGGCTTTGAATTCACTCACGTGGTGGCGGCAAGCGGGGATAAATCTGCAGCATTCGACCATGCGGCGCTGGCACAGGCACTGACGGAGGCGGGTGAAGAGGATGTCAAAGCCAATGAGCTGCCTTTTGACTCGTTCGAGTTTTCGCCGGACCAGAACACGATCAGTTTCAAAATCGACGATAAGGAATACGACTGCGCGCTAGCAGGCATGGCTTGCAGCCGGGGGTCTGCGGAACCTGTATCCGGTGGCATCCTGGTTGCGCCAGATGGTGAATTCGGTGTGTATACCAAGCAAGGCAATCTGCACCTGATCGAAATCGCCAGCGGTCTGGAAAAACCGCTGACCTCCGACGGCGAACCACATTATGGCTACGGCATTTACTACGGTAACTGGAAGGCAGCAGTGGTGCCGCGGGCGCGCAATGGCGGCGACGAAAACCATCCGCCGATGGAGGCAAAGTGGGCACCGGACTCGCGCCACATTCTGGTCACCAGGCTCGACGAACGACACGTGGCGGAATACCACTGGCTGGAAACCGTACCCGGGGACGGCTCTTTTCGCCCGATCCTGCATACCGCACGGGTGCCTTTGACCGGTGAACGTGAGGCCGAAGTGGACTGGTTTGTCATTGACACCCAAACCGGCAGCAAGGTCAGGTTGGAACTTCCCTACGAAGAATTGTTTGACGTCCATCAGGACATGCTCGCCATTCGCAAGCATTGGTGGAGTGACGACTACTCCAGGCTATGGGCCTTGACCTGGGGTGACACGCTTAAATCCGCACATCTGTTCGAAATCGACTTGGCCACGGGTCGTGCCCGCGAGGCCGTTGCTGAGACCATGCACCCACGCATGGATACCAACACCACTTCCTACAATCCGCCCAATGTCTGGGTGGTCAATAACTTTGAGCAGGCCATCTGGTTTTCGCAGCGCAGCGGCTGGGGGCATCTCTATCTCTACGACCTGGCCAGCGGTGAGGAGATCAATTCGATCACCTCGGGCGATTGGCTGATGCGCGACATCATTCGCGTCGATGATGAAAACGATCAGATCTACTTCACTGCAACGCACCGCGAAGGTGGTGACCCCTATTACCGGTATCTGTACCGGGTGAATTTCGATGGGTCTGCACTGACCCTGCTGACACCGGAAACCAGTGATCACATGATCGAGTCACCCTACAACGATGTGTTGTCTTTGTCGGGCACCGATGGCAGTGGTGTGCTGTCACCGGACAACCGCTGGATTGTCTACGACTATTCCAAAATCGATGAGCCCACGCAATCAGCCATCCGCAACGCTCAGACAGGTGAGTTGGTCGCGGTATTCGAACAGGCCGATGCCACCGAGTTATATGCAGATGGGTGGCGGATTCCCGAGGCGTTCGTGGCCAAGGCTGAAGACGGAATTACAGACCTCTATGGCGTCATTTACCGGCCGGCCAATTTCAGCCCCCTGCAGTCCTATCCGGTGATCGATTCGCAGTATGCCAGTCCGCTGACCGCGGTGGTGCCGCATAATTTTCCGGCGACGCTGTTCGGGGTTCCGGCCGCCGTGCGCACCGCCTCGCTGGGGGAATTGGGTTTTGTGGCGGTGTCTGTGGATGCGCGAGGCACGGCGTTCCGGGATCGCGCTTTCTCGCACCAGTCCTGGCAAAACCTGCATCAGATCGGGCTCTATGACCACATTGCCGTCATCAAGCAACTGGCCGAAACACGCCCGTGGATGGACATATCGAGGATTGGCATACATGGCGGTTCTTATGGCGGCTTTACTGCCTTTCGGGCGATGCTGGAGTACCCTGAGTTTTACAAAGTCGGCATCAGCAACGCGGGCATGGGTAATCTTCAGACCATGTACCCGGATTACCACTGGGAAGCTTTTCACGGCGAGGCCTACTACGATGATGAAAGCCTGCTCAAGCCCAGTCCCAGTTCCAAGCCGGTCAATTACATGAACAATGATGTGACCGAGCAGGCCGCCAAACTACAGGGCAAGCTGATGATCATGCTGGGCGAACTGGATGAGAATGTGTTGCCGGCAACCACCCTGGCCTTTGTCGCTGAGCTGGTCGAGCAGGATATCGACTTCGACATGGTTTACCTGCCCAACCGGCCGCACCGCTTCGGCAGCGTATGGGCCGTGCGGAAAATGTGGAATTACCTGGTCGAAAACCTGCATGATCAGGACCCCCCCGAATACAAAATGACGAAAACAGATTGATGCGGGGTGTCTTGAAGAGCTTGAGCCTGGCGCTCGCAGTCGGGCTGTTTCTGGGTGCCTGCGGCGGTTCTGAGGAAGCAGAACAGGCGGCATTTTCCTGGACCGATGTGGATACGGACTTCGGCGGCGCCCTGATGCCGGAACAGGCAGCTTACGATGTTCGATTTTATGACCTGGACCTGGCGATCGATCCGGAGCAAAAATCCATCGACGGGGTGCTGAGCCTCAAAGCCCTGGTACTCAGCCCGCTGGACGTGTTTGTGCTCGACCTGGACGATCGTCTGGTCGTGAAAAATGTTGAACTTCAGGGTGGGCCTGATCCGGTAGTTCTGGACTTTCGGCATGAGTCCGGCCGCCTCTGGATCGAGTTGGACTCGACTTATGTGCACCACGACGTCCTCGAGCTGGCGGTGGCATACGGCGGTCAGCCCCGTGAAGCACCGAATCCGCCCTGGGCGGGCGGCTTTACCTGGTCCAGGTCGGCATCGGGTGCACACTGGATCGGCGTGTCCTGTCAGATCGACGGTGCGGATTTGTGGTGGCCGGTGAAAGACCACCCGTCAGACGAGCCCGACGAAGGGGTGGATTTGCATTTCACCGTACCTGAAGATCTGGTGGTGGCCTCCAATGGCCGATTTGCCGGTAAAGTCGCCAATGGCGATGGGACTGTCACGCACCATTGGAACGTCACCACGCCAATCAATGCCTACAATGTCACGTTCAATGCCGGCCCCTTCGTAGCTCTCCAACACAACTATGCAAGCGTCAGCGGGCGCACGCTGCCGGCGACTTACTGGGTGTTGCCTGAAGATGTTGCGGCGGGTCGGCAGTTGTTTCCGGAACTGCGGGCGCATCTGCGCTTCCTGGAAGAATCATTTGGTCCCTATCCCTTCCAGGATGACAAGTACAGTGTCGTCGAGGCACCCTACCTGGCCATGGAACACCAGACCGTCATGACCTACGGTCAGGATTTCGGCAACACCCGGATGGGCTTTCACTACATTGCCCTGCACGAATTGGCTCACGAGTGGTGGGGCAACCTGGTAAGCGCCGGGGACTGGCGCGACTTCTGGCTGCACGAGGGCTTTGATGCCTACACCGAGGCACTCTATGCCGGGCATCTGCATGGCGAGGCCGGCTACCACGAGTATATTGCCCGCTTCATCCGTGATGGCATGTTGGACAACAGAATTGTCGCGCCTTTTGAGCCCACCTCGGTGCGCTCCGTTCTGGACCGCTACGCACCGCTTCGCAAAGGCGCCATGGTACTCCACAGCTTGCGTTACCTGGTGGGCGATGAAGCCTTTTTCGAGATTCTGCGGCGCCAGGCCTATCCGAAACCTGGCCAACCAAAACTGGCCGGCTGCAGCCAGTGCCGCAATGCAAACTCATACGAATTCATTGCCTTGGCGGAACAGGTCAGCCAGCAGGATCTGGGGTGGTTTTTCGAGCTCTATCTGCGCCGCCCCGAGTTGCCGGGCCTGGTTATCGAATCCGACGCCAACGCTGTGCAGGTGAGTTGGGACGTACCCGCCGGCATGACATTTCCAATGCCCGTTGAAGTGGACATCAATGGTGAACGGTCAAGGCACGCGGTGCCGACGCAGGGATTGTCCCTGGCCATTAACCCGGGCGACTTGGTTAGTGTTGATCCGAATTTTCTCATTTTGCGCCAGGCCAAAGCCGACCCGGACCTGTTCGGCGTACTGGGTCAGAGCGAAGACACGCGCAATTCGTCGGTGCGCTGATAAAATCAGGCATGGCAACAACCACGGTCGTCGCGATCACACTGATCGCTTACAAATTGCTCTTGATAGGCATCGGTTTCTGGGCCAGGTCACGTAATACGACGGATGAGGAATTCTTCCTCGGCGGGCGGGGTCTTGGGCCACTGGTGGCGGCCATCAGTTACTCCTCCAGCGCCTCGTCTGCCTGGACCCTGCTCGGCATCAGTGGCGCTGCCTACGTGATGGGTGTGTCGGTTATCTGGACCGCGCTGGGGTCAGTCATTGGCATGATAGTGGCGTGGTTTTGGGCGGCTCCGAAACTGCTGGCCTACACCCGCCGCGAACGGCATCTGACGTTTACCGATTTCCTGGTCCACGGCGCCACCGGGAGCACCCGCCGCCGGCTGGTCATCACGGCGTCTGCGATCACGATTTTTTCATTCGTATTCTATATCGCAGCGCAATTCCAGGGCGCCGGAAATACCTTTTCCAGCGCCTTCGGCCTGTCGATGCCTGGCAGCATCGTGCTGGGGGCATCGATCATCATGATTTATACCCTGCTCGGCGGCTTTTGGGCGGTCAGTGTCACTGACACCGTGCAGGGCCTGCTCATGATGTTGACGGCTATCTTGTTGCCGCTGGCCCTGCTGACCGAGTTGGGCGGTCTTGGGGCCTTCCTCAGCGGCCTGCAAGAGGTTAGCAGCCCGCAACAACTCAGCTTCACTGCGACCAATGCGGGGCTGGTAGCACTGGGCGTCATTTTCGGTGGGATGGGCATCTCCCTGGGCACTTTCGGACAGCCACAACTGATGGTGCGCTTCATGGCGCTGCGAGATGACCGGGCACTGCGCCAGGCCCGTTTGATCACCATTGTTTGGTACCTCACCGTCTTTACAGGCATGTGTTTCCTTGGCCTGGGCGGACACATTCTCAATCAATCCGTGGACAATCCGGAAACCATATTTTTTGTTCTGACCGAGAGTCTGTTTGCGCCGGTTCTGGGCGCCGTGCTGCTGGCGGCTGTACTTTCCGCCATTATGTCCACCGCGGACAGCCAATTGCTGGTGGCCGCATCGGCGATTGCACATGATCTGGGGCTGGGCCACAAAGGTCTCGCCGACAGCTTGCTGATTTCAAGGCTCACCATCGTGGGTCTCGTTGTGCTTGCAGTCCTCGTGTCGATTTATTTGCCTGAGAAGATCTTCAGTCGCGTGCTTTTTGCGTGGATGGCCCTGGGTGCGGCCTTTGGGCCCACGCTGTTTTTCCGCCTGGCGGGGCAGCAGCTCAGGCATGGCGGAGTATTGTTGGCGATGGTGGTGGGTTTCAGCTTGTCCGTGATGTTATACCTGTTTCCCAATGCGCCCGGCGACAGCCTGGAGAGATTGTTGCCGTTCTGTGTCGGGCTGGGTATCTTGGTTCTGGCGCGGCAAGGGTCGCAGCCCCCTGCGGCAACGCGTCGTCCAGACTGATACAATTCGCCGCTTCAGCGTTGTCTTAATCGGCCGAATTGTTCAATGAAATTTTATATTGCTGTATTGCTATCCACCTGTTTACTTTCTCCGTCATTGCTCGCAGAGTCGAGAGAGGAGGTGTTGAGCAGCATCGACGCGCGGTTTGGTGAGCACCAACGGATCGCCCTGCAGATTTGGGACTACGCAGAGCTGGGATACCTTGAAGAGAAGAGCAGCGCCCTGCTGCAGCAGAGCCTTGCGCAGGCCGGTTTTCGCATCCAATCGGGGGTCGCCGGGATGCCCACGTCTTTTGTGGCGGAAGCAGGTTCAGGCCACCCGGTTATTGCCGTATTGGCTGAATTCGACGCCTTGCCGGGGATTAGCCAGGCGGCGTTGCCGGTCAGAGAGGAAATTGCCGGAAAATCGGCCGGCCATGCTTGTGGTCACCACCTGTTTGGCACCGCATCGTTGGGTGCAGCCATTGCGGTGAAACAATGGCTGGAAGCCGGACGCTTCCAGGGCACGATTCGGCTGTATGGTACGCCGGCGGAGGAGGGCGGTTCCGGCAAGGTCTACATGGTGCGTGAAGGACTGTTCGACGATGTTGATGCCGTGCTGTCGTGGCACCCGGGGTCGGCCAACCGAGCCACGGCCACAGCGTCGTTGGCGAACCGCTCGGCGCGATTCAATTATCACGGTCTCTCGGCGCATGCGGCCGGCGCACCCGACAAGGCACGTTCAGCGCTCGACGGCGTGGAGGCCTTCAATTTCATGATCAACCTGATGCGCGAACATGTGCCGCAGGAAACCCGTATCCACTACGTCATCACTTCCGGCGGTGAGGCGCCCAATGTCGTGCCCGACTTTGCGCGGGTTTATTATTATGTCCGCCACCCCGATGTAGGCATTCTGGAGACGATATGGGCACGAGTCGTGTCCGCCGCTCGCGGTGCAGCGGCCGGCACCGGCACGACCGTGGACTGGGAAATCATGCATGGCAACCACAGCCTGCTCCCAAACCATGTCATTACCGGTCTGATGCAGGCCAACCTGGAGGCCATCGGCGGCATGGTTTACAGCGCAGATGAGCAGGCATTTGCCGAGAAGATATTTGCCACGCTGGATCGCTCAGAAGACAATCTCGGCACAGAGCAAACCATTATGCCCATCGATACGGAACTCAGCATGGGCTCTACCGACGTGGGCGACATCAGCTGGAATGCACCCACCGCCGAGTTCAGCACCGCGACCTGGGTGCCCGGAACCTCGGCTCATAGCTGGCAGGCCATCGCAGCAGGTGGCACAACGATCGGCATCAAAGGGCTGCAATTGGCGGCCAAGACGATGGCGTTAACCGCACTGGACCTCTACGAAAACCCCGGACTGGTCGACAAGGCTCGGGCCGAGCTGATGGAAAAGCGCGGTGAGAGCTTCCAATACCAGCCCCTGTTGGGTGACCGAAAACCCGCCCTCGATTACCGCCTGCCCAATAACCCTTAGGCGGAAGCTGCGGGTGGACGCTGAGGCGCGCCACATTCCCGCTCGCGACGCTGGCGCAGCCGCTGAACACACCTGAGGTGACCACAGGCAATTTCGTCGAACCCAGCATGAACCAGAATTACGATGCCATCATCATCGGTGCGGGCATCATCGGCGCGAGCATTGCATTTGAGTTGGCCAAGAAAGGCTACAAGACCTTGAATCTGGACAAATTGAGCGCCGCCGGGGCCGGTTCAACCATCAACACCTGCGCAGTGATTCGCACACACTATTCCACCCTCGAAGGCACCGCAATGGCTTACGAAAGTTACTTGCGCTGGAAGGCCTGGCCAGAGTACCTGGAGGTTGAAGATGAGCGTGGCTACGCGCAGTTCAAGGAAACGGGTACCCTGATCCTGCTGGGAAAGGGCAGTGATATGTCGGCGCAATTGGGCCATCACCGCACATTGGGCATTCCAATTGAGGAATGGGATCCCGCGACGCTACAGCGCAACCGGCCTTTTCTCGATGTGAAATCCTATGCGCCGGCCCGCCGCCCCGATGAAGAGGGATTTGGCCAGGCCAATGGTGAAGAATTGTCGGGGGCGATTTTTATTCCCAGCGGCGGCTATATCAACGATCCTCAACTCTCAGTGCACAACGTTCAGCGCGCGGCAGAGGCCAAGGGCGCGACCTTTCGATTCAAAGCAGAGGTGGCGGAAATTCGGCAGCACGCAGGGCGTGTGATAGGTGTGCGCTTGCGCGGCGGCGAGGCGATCGATGCCCCTGTTATGGTCAATGCCGCGGGCCCGCACTCTTTCGTCATCAATCGCATGGCCGGTGTGGACAAGTCCATGAATATCAATACGCGGGCGCTCCGCCATGAGGTGCATTATGTGCCGGCACCAGAAAACTATGACGCTGATCAGCACGGCAGTGTCACCTCAGACGATGACATCGCAGGCTATTTCCGGCCAGAGACCGGCAACATGTTGCTCGTTGGCAGTCAGGACCCGGAGTGCGACCCAAAAGAATGGGTGGAAGATCCGGACAATTTTAACCGTGAAGTCACCAACGAGCAGTGGCGGGCCCAGGTGTACCGCGTGGCGCAAAGAATTCCAGACCTGCCGATACCGGGGCATGCCAGGGGCATCGTCGATCTGTACGATGTCAGTGACGACTGGATTCCAATCTATGACAAATCAGATCTGGACGGATTCTACATGGCCGTAGGCACCAGCGGTAACCAGTACAAGAACGGGCCAATGGCTGGGCTGATGATGGCCGAATTGATTGATGCCTGTGAGAATGGACGGGATCATGACCACGATCCTGTCACGATTGATTGCCCTGGCACCGGGATCACCCTCAACGCCGGTTTCTATTCTCGCAATCGAGAAGTTAATCAGGACAGCACCGGGCTGGCATTTTCCAACTATGCACTATTCGCACAATCCGATGAGGATGAATCTACACCTATTCTCGAAGAAGTTATGGTGACAGCGCAACGCAGGGAACAGAACCTGATGGATGTGCCGTTGTCGGTGCTGGCCTGGGACGCTGACACGTTGCGACAAGGCGCCATCGACAATATCACCCTGGTGGCCGACATCACGCCAGGGTTGGTTGCGAGCGGCCAGTCAGGGCCAGGCGGAACTACCAACTTCTACATCAGGGGTATCGGCTCGAACGCCGGCGGTGACCCGGCTGTTGCCTACTATGTGGACGAAATCTATGTTGGTGATGCAACCTCGTTCAATACCACCTTCGTCGATCTGGACCGATTGGAAGTGCTGAAAGGGCCGCAGGGAACTCTGTGGGGCAGGAACACGACGGGTGGTGCGATCAATGTGGTGACCAAGCGGCCGTCAGAGACCTTCGGTGCAGAACTCTTTGCAGAGTTTGCCGACCATAACACGTTCAAAATGGCAGCCGCGTTCACAGGCCCGATCAACGACACTGTGAGCTATCGATTCACCGCCTCGGCGAATCAGCAGGATTCCTTCACGCAAAACGATCTTACGCTTCAAAATGACCAGACTGAAGATTCCGTCTCAGTGCGGGGCCAATTGCGGTTCACACCCAATGACCGGCTGACAATAGATGTTCTGGCCGGTTTTTTGAAAGACGATGCCAAGAATCTGTACCTGTTTCCAGTTACAAACTTGCCGGACTCTGGCGCTGAGTTTGTATTCAATTTCTTCAATATTGAGCCCAACCCAGACCTTTTCCACATCAAGATCGACGAGCAGCCCATTTCCGAGTTCGAGGGCCTGGAAACGCGACTTGATGTCAACTACGAGATCAATGATAAATATAGTATCCGTTGGTTGAGCGGATATAACGAAACGGACAGTTTCAGGCGTTCCGATTTCGATGGGAATTTTCTGCCGCTACTCAACACCACAATCGATTCTCAGCAGGATTGGTTGTCATCGGAGCTGCAGTTGCAATACAGCAGCGATAAGCTGGATTTCACCCTTGGTGCTTACTACTACGACCAGGACAGTGACAGTCTGATCATTCAGGATGGTGACACTGATTTCTTCTTCATGTCCTCCTGCCAGGCGCCCAACTTCTCACTCAGCGCAAATCCGGCAGCAGCGCTGTGCCCATTGTTGAACCTGTTCTGGACGCTTAATGTGCCGGATATCTTTTTTGGCGCGATTCCCGGCTTTGCCCTGCCATCACTGCCGTGGTTTACCGAGAACCTTCTGGGTCGCAGTCCTACCCCTGAAGACATGGGTCCGAATGGTGAAAACCCACTGGGTGCTTTCGGTTTGCTGCCAAACGCAATTTTTGGCACGGGTACTGAATTTGCAGGTGGCTATGGCAATCTGTTCGATACCGGGCTGATCACCAACCAGACCAGCGATTCAACCATCAAGTCAACCTCGTTTTATGGTCAGGGCAACTATCGCTTTAGTGATCAATGGTCGGCGACTGCGGGTTTGCGCTATACCAAGGATAAGAAGACATTAGTCACTGAAGTGCTGGGCACATTGTTCACATCACCACTGGCGCCGAATTCCGGCAAGGACACCCGCGATGCCTGGACGCCAAAAGTGGGGCTGGAATTCACACCGAACGAAAACACCCTGGTGTATGGATCGGTCACTACCGGCTTCAAAGGCTCCGGTTTTGGCGCCCTGAATAATATCACGGGTGAAATAACCAGCTTCGATGAGGAAACCGTGGTGTCATACGAAATCGGCTACAAAGCCACCCTGGCCGATGGGCGCGTGCGGATCGATGCTGCGGCCTATTACTATGACTACACCGACATGCAGATCACCCTTCAATTCGCTGCGGGGCCGATTACTGACAACCTGGACAAGGTTGAGGTGAAGGGCGTTGATTTTGCCATTGATTGGGCACCCGTTAACAATTTGGTAGTCGGCGCCAACTTCGCCTATAACGATTCCGAAATCACCAAGTTCACGGGCACGACGGTCTTCGATCCGACTGATTTCGCGGATGGCGAGCAGGACATCGAAGGTAATCCGTTGCCACGTGCCCCCAAGTGGTCCAGTAATGTGTACGCGAACTATACGATTCTGCTCAAGGGTGGCAGCAGCTTCATACTGGGTGGCTCCATGGTGTACACGGACGATTATAATCACACGCAGTTTGGCAACGTGCTGATGACACCGTCCTATACGCTGTGGAATGCAAATCTCATGTGGCTTTCGGCGTCCGGAAACTTCAGCCTGAACGCATTTGGCCGCAACCTGAGCGATGAAGAATACGTACTCACTTCCTTCTTCACCGACGCGTTTGGTGTGTTACTGTTTCCCGGCGCGCCAATGACATTAGGTGTGCAGATGAGGGTTCATTTTCAGTAACAGTCACAGCGCCATCGAGATCGATCGGCCTGCCGCCTGAACAATAGCAGTAACTCAGTAGAAGAACGTCCCAATGGCCGGGCTGATGATGGCCGAATTGATTGATGCCTGTGAAAATGGACGGGATCATGGCCACAATCCTGTCACGATTAAATGCCCTGGCACCGGGATCACCCTCAGCGCCGGTTTCTATTCGCGCAATCGCGAAATCAACCAGGAAAGCAGCTTTTCCGTACTGGGCTAATGGGCCTTCAGAGGGCGTATTGCAATGAACCAGGGAGAAGATGTTTTGGACAACATCGAAAAAATTTGAGGTTCACCACAATTTTCTCGTTTAGTTAGAAAGTACGACATGTTTTCAGGCGAAACATGTTTCTAAAGGCACCTTTTGACAATTGGGAGTAAAAAAATGAAATGGGCACATACATTCACTATTGCTGTGTGCCTCGTCGGAATTAATTCCTCGGGCCCATTGAGCGCCCAGGAGGCTGATGCTGGCGCGGATCGGGCGACACTTGAGGAAGTCATTGTGACCGCACAAAAAATTGAGGAAAGTATCCTCGATGTCTCGATCTCGATATCAGCTTTTTCTGGTGATAGATTGGCAAAATCGGGCATCGAGAACATTCTGGACCTGGCAAATTTTACCCCCGGACTTTCCGTGGAACCCAGCCGTGCGGGCGGTGGCAATCTCTACATACGTGGCATCGGCACAAGTCTGCTCGGCGCCGGTGTGGATCCGAATGTGGCACTCTACGAGGATGGCGTATACCTCCCGCGTCACGTAGTAGCATTTCAGGAATTTTTGGACATTGAACGCGTTGAGGTCTTACGCGGACCGCAGGGTACATTGTATGGACGAAACGCAACGGGTGGTGCGGTAAACATCATTCGCAAACGACCCACCAATGAGTTCGAAGTCTCCGCCCGATTTGACGTCGGCAACTTTGACAAACTCGGCTTTGCGGGGAGCATCAGCGGCGCTCTGGTAAGTGACAGGGTGTTTGGGCGACTTACTTATTCCCGCCAGAAGCGTGAGAACTATTCGTATAATTCCTTTCTTGATGAGACCCTGGATGGTCGCGACAGCAACTATGCTTCGCTTTCCCTGGTGTTCCAGGCCACCGACAACTTTGAAGCGGTGCTTCGCTTAAGTACGTCCAGAGAAGATGCAGCCGGCAATCTTGCGTATAAGAACATTGTTCGTGGGCCATCGACCTTGCCCGCTCTGCCGGAACCGGAGGACCCATTCATTGTAAATAACGACTACTCTCCTGCCGGGCTTAATAACAACGAATCAGACAGCGCCGGCCTCACATTATCCTGGAATAACGGCGATTTGACCATCCGATCGATCACGGGATATCGGGACATCTCAACAAAGTCGTCCTTTGATACCGATGGCACGAACCTGAATCTCGGATTTAACATCTTTCAGGAAAATTCCGAGATGTTTTCACAGGAATTACAGTTACTCACGCCGATCGGCGACCGCATAAACGTGGTCGCCGGAGTCTACTATTACGATGAAGACAACTCCTCCAACCTCGATTTTCAGTTTGAGAACGACCCGATCGTTTGCGCCGCCTTCGCTCAATCGGCAGGTTGTTTTGCCACGACGTCATTTGTCTCGGCAAACAAGACAAAAGCCTGGGCCGTGTTCGGTGAGCTGACGTGGTCAGTCACGGACAGATTTCGAATGATCGTCGGTGGTCGCTACAGTGACGAGGAGAAATCGTTTGAAACAACCGGTGGGTTCCTGAATTTTCTGCTTGATATTGGACCCTTTATCGGACTTCCGTTCCTTATTCCGTTTGATGCCAGTGGTGTCGGTTCTGATAGCGACATGGATAGCTGGTCTGATTTCACCGGTCGCGTCGTTGCAGAATTCGACGTAAACGAGGACGTGTTGTTTTATGCATCAGTTGCGGAGGGCTTCAAGAGTGGCGGATTTAACTCCTCTGATGTTGGCATCGTAGTTTCCCCATTCCTCACGGGATCGGGACCGCAGGGCTCATTTGGACCGGAAACGCTGCTGAGCTTTGAGGTAGGCATCAAGGGTTCGTTCCTCGATGGAAGGGTATCCGGCGCACTCTCCGCATTCACCTACGACTACAGTGATCTTCAGGTTCGATTCGTTGATTCCATAAATGCCACGCTGCCCATCAGAAATGCCGCTTCGGCCTCAGTATTTGGTGTTGAATTTGAAGGTCAGGCGCTAATTACCGACTATTTCAGGCTCGATTGGGCGCTCACCCATCTGGACAGCAATTATGATGATTTTCCCGATGCCCAGGATCTGGTTACCGGGCAGCCAGTGGATTTGACTGGTGAGTCATTGCTCAGAACACCAAAGTTCAAGGCCTCACTTGGCGCTGAGTATACAGTTCCACTTGAGAATGCTGGTGCCCTTACGTTTCGGGCAGATCTGCTGCACCAGTCCAAGCAACGATTTGGCCAATCAGCCGAACCGTTTTTTGAGGCCGGCGACTTCACTTACGTGAATGCCAGAGTGACCTGGTCTAGTCAATCCGGCCACTGGTATGTGTCAGCCTGGGGTCAGAATCTGAACGATGAACTATATGAAATCACAAAATCATTCAACAATTTGCAAGGTGGTGGCGTGATATTTGCACAACCTCGAACCTATGGATTGACAGTCGGTATTAATTACTGATCAGTGTAGGCGAACTATATTGATGCTGTTCCCGGGTGCGCCGAGAACCTTGGGCGTGCAGCTGCGATATAATTTGCCGTAGCTGTTCCATTCGCAGGTAAACCAAACGCGGCCTGGAAGCAGGCCGCGTTTTTATTGAAGGAAGCAGAAAATGAACCTGAGTGGGTCTAAACCCGGGATTTGGATTGTGTTCGCCGGTGGTATCGTGGTCTTGCTTGCGGGCATGCTGTTGCACGCGACTGCCTTTGCCGAACCCGACCCCGAACCCGCCGAGCGCCGTGCTATCGAACTCAATAGCCACAGCGCCATCGTGATCGATCGGCCGGCCGCCGAAATCTGGCCCTATATCGTAGACCCCAGCGACTGGAAGCAGGGTGGCAGCCTGGTCCATCACAGCGGACCGGTCGACCAGCGGGGTGAGGTGTTCAAAGCGTTCAATCCACAGGACGGTAGCGTCATGTTTTTTGTCAAGAACGTTGAATTCATTCCCAACCGGCGGCGCACGGTGAAGCTGTATTTGCCTGATGCCGGGAATCTGATCGGGTTTGCCAGTTGGACCCTAGAGGAGATGTCTGGGCGCACGGAGGTCAGTTACCACGTCTACACAGAAACATTGCTGCCGCCTGAACAATTGGCTTCTTCAACGCCAGAAGACATTGCAGAGTTGGAGATGCTTGACTATGACACCAACAAGGCGCGGTTTGACCGGGAATTGGAGGGGTTGAAGGCACTGGTCGAGGAGAAAACTGAATGAGCAGATGGCTCAATTTTGAGGGTAAGAACATCCTCGTTGTCGGCGGCACAAGCGGTATTAACCTGGGCATCGCTGAGGCATTCGCCGAGCAGGGCGCTGCGGTCGCGGTGGCGAGCCGTTCACAGGACAAAGTTGATGCGGCGGTGGCACGGCTCGATCAGTATGGCAACACTACATTCGGTTTCAGTGCCGATGTTCGCGACGTGGAGGCGCTGCAGGCCGGGCTGGCTGCAACGGCCGAAGCATTGGGCCCGATCGATACCCTGGTGGTCGGCCAGGCCGGCAACTTTCCGGCAGCGGCGATGGAACTGTCGCCCAATGGGTTCAGGTCAGTCGTTGATATTGATCTGCTCGGCAGTTTTCACGTCGTGCGGTTTGGTCATCAGTATCTCAGGGAAGGTGGGGCAAACATTATCGCCATATCCGCGCCCCAGGCATTCATTCCGATGGCCTATCAGGCCCATGTGTGTGCGGCCAAAGCCGGCGTCGAGATGTTGGCACGGGTGCTGGCCATCGAACTCGGCCCGGAGAACATCCGGGTCAATGGCATTGTGCCCGGCCCCATCGCAGGGACCGAGGGCATGGGCGCGCCTCACGCCAACCAAAGAAGCAGAGGAAAGGGCCCGCAAATCGGTGCCGCTGCAACGCTATGGCACGCCGCGCGAGGTCGCCAACTGTGCGATGTTCCTGGCATCGCCACTTGCAGAGTATGTCAGTGGCGCCATTATTCCTGTGGACGGCGGGTGGTCGGTCGCAGGTACTCAGACAGGCGGTCTCGGGCCGTAGGCGATCTTCGACAAGGAAGGGCCCGAGGCGCTTTTGCACACCCTTGTGCGATTATTTTATCAGTTTTGCCGGAATCCTGGATGCAATGATGCCGCACAGGAATGCCAACACCAGCGCTGGTATTGCATCACGTATGGAATCGTGCGTGGCATGCGAATAGACCGCGCCAATCATGATGAGCGCAAGCCCTGTCGCAGCCCAGCCTCGCAGTTTGGGCACCATAAGACCGATACCGCCTGCAATTTCGGCGCCGGTGATGAAATGCAGGAACCAGGTGGTGTAATCAAACCGGTGGAAATTGTTGACCATTTCCTGCGGGCTGGTCAATTTGATAACACCGGCAGTAATGAAGGCCAGGCCGACCAGTATTGCGAGAACGATGATTCCTTTTGACATTGGAGCACTCCTGTTTCTGTCGGGGGCGGGGCTTAAGCGGCTGGAATAATGCGCACGCCGCGCTGGCCGGCGATGCTGATCGTGCTGTTGCTGTCGACCCGGCCGTTGATATTCTGGCTGGTGCAGCCTTGATTGACATAGGCGATAATTTCTTTGCCCTCGGGTGAGTCAGGATCAACCGCCCGCACTTGGCCTGCGGGATTGAGGCGGCAGGGCACAAAGCCGAATTCGGAAATCTGACCGGCGACCACATTGACCCAGGCCATCGCAGTCATTCTGGAATCACGGTGTAACGGCATCAGGGGCCAGCCTTTGCGGGGGGCGACACCGTAGTAGTCCGAGCTGTCATCCAGTTCGGGTAGACTGGCGAACGCTGGCGAGGCGTGCTGCAGGCGGATATCGAAGACGAAGTGGCCGAGGCCATAAAAAATCGGCTTGCCGCGGTACCATTCCATGCCGCGCAGAATATGCTGATGGTGCCCCACCACGATATCCGCACCCTGATCGATGCACAGGTGGGCCGTGCGAATCTCATGATCGGTCAGGTGGAAGGGCCGCATAAAATCCCCCCAATGAAAGCTGGTGATCACCACGTCGGCCTGCGCTCTTGCGGCCGCAATGTCCGCTTTGAGATTTTCATGATCGGTCGGGTCTGGAATTGTGGCGACGCGTGGTTGGGTGCCGGGCAGATAGTAGCCGTCGTATTCGTAGAAATGGTTGTAGGCCCTCAGGGGTGCCAGCCCCGGCATGTCGGCCCGAGCCTGATACCCCATCGGCATGACCGCTGCATAGGCCAGGCAGGCGACTTTCATTCCGTTGACCTCGACAATCGCCGCCTTGCGCGCTGCCTCCAGATCACGCCCGGCGCCACAGGTAGCGACGCCTTGATCGCGCAGTCTTTGCAGGGTTTCCAGCAAGGCGTCATGGCCTGCATCAACAATGTGGTTGTTGGCCAACGACAAGACATCGAAGCCGACCTGTTTGAAAACATCTAGGTTGTAAGCGGGTGGGGTGAGCTGAATGGGTGAATTGGGGATGGTTTGCGGATTGTCCGAATACGGACCCTCGAGATTTCCAAACAGCATGTCGGGTTCATTAATCATTTCCAGCACCGGCATGAAGGCTCCGGCGGGCCATTCCCGATCCACCAGCAGATCACCGACGAAGCCCAATAGTGCGTCTCCTGCTGCGGCCCGGGTCAGGTCAGGAAAGCCGAGCAGGCCCGCTGTGCTGGCAGCGGCAGTGGCGGAGATAAATTCACGTCGTTTCATGGGCATTCGCGTTGCTGGCTTAGCCTGATTCTATCACCGCTTTTTAGCCGGCTCCGCTTAGCGGATCAGCAATACGCGCTGATTGACCGGATACAGCCACTCCACACCCCGTTCGGTGACGATTGCGTCGTCTTCGAGTGGCACCCGCAGCTTCTTGCCACCCCACTCGGGGATGGCGGTGTAGGCAAATAGTTCAATCGAGAACATGTTGCCTGGTTTGATCATGTAATTCATCCGTTCGGGGTTGAACCAGGCGATCGAAGGTCCGACGCCGTGACCGAGGTTGCCGACCGAGTGGCAGCCGATAATGACGTCAATCAGGGCGGGGTCTGAGGTGGGTTGGTTGAATTTTTCCATTACGGTAAAGCCCGCCTGGTTGATCAGGGTATTGAGGATGACGTAGGTTTCGGCTGCTGTCCTGCCTGCCTTGATGTTGTTTTTCAGGATGTCCCGTACTGCCCGGCCGTTGTCGAAAGCGCGCTGAATGCTGTCGGGCAGATGCGTTTCGTCCTCCTTGAGCACGTAAGCGTGACGTTTCATGTCTGTGAAGAAATTCAAATAACCCACGCCCCAGTCGATGGCCAGAAAATCGCCGCGCTGGATGACGTGGCCGTTTGACAGGGCCACAAAACCGTCAGGGCCGGTGATGTATACCGAGGGCATGCCGAACGAGGTGCCCAGGTGATTGCTGAATTGTTGTTCGCGCATCCACCAGGCTACGTCCGCCAGCGTGGTCATGCCGGGCGTTATGACTTCGTTGGAAAAGGCACGCTCGGCGATGTTTCGCGAATACGCTCCGGCACGGGCAAAAGCTGCGACCTCGCTGGCCACGCGCCTTGAGCGAAAATCCGAGGTAAGTTTTTGAGCAGAAACAAAGTGTTCTGCGTGTTTCTTACCAAGTATCTCGATCAAGTGTTGATAGGCGGTGTGGGTGAGTCCATCGGCGGCGCCTATATGGTCCGCGTAGTTCAGCGCGATGGTGTGGGGATCGCGCGCATCGACAAATTCCTTGAGATCGAAGTCACCGGTCACGATGTCGTAGGCGCCATTCTCCTCGATCAGATACGTGTCGATGCCCAGAGCAGCACGCTCAATGCGAGCCTCGCCGCGGTCGGTGAAGATGTAATAGCCCCAGTCGCCGACGTAGCCACGGCCAAAGTCGGTGGTCAGCGGGTCTTCATAACCCTCACGGTTGACGGTTATCCACATGGCTACCCCGTTTTCGCGCATGACTTCGGGCAGCACCAGGTCAAATTTCTCCTGGCGGATTTGATTCATCTGCTCCCAGCGCAACTGGGCTTCGCCCTTGGCAGGTCGATTCTGGGCGAAACCCGGTCCGCTCAGCGCAAACAAGCAGGCCATCATCAGCACGGTCAGGCGCGGTCTGAATGTCGGTCGGAGCATGGTCTTCCCCATTTGGCTTGGTCAACGCCTCATGATAGATGCTTTCGCAGGCCGCTGTGCCGGTGCCTGAGGCATCGCCCGGTTAACGCGTCAAAGCTGATATGAGTACGCCTCATCAGACGCTGCACTGGCTACAGGCAAAGGCTGCTTTGCTGATGCTTTCTGCGTTGCTGACTCAACCTGTGCTGGCAGACTTTTCCTCGACAGAAGATCTGGCCCACAACGTTAAGGTATATCGTTTTGGCGTGGCCTTGACACATATTCGATTCGAACAAGATGGCGGTCACTACCGCGTGGAGCGGGCCCAACGTGACCCGGCGTCATTGCAGGTGAGCTCAAAGTCATTCGTCCTGCGGTCGGAGCGCGGCGCCCTGTTGTTCACGGCCTCCGATGGCAGTGAAATCAGCTGGCACTCACCGACGCATGTCACGATCAAGACAGCGCTGGGTTTACGGCGGACATACCGCTCGCAGTACCCGATTATCAAATTGGAGCCGGAATTTATTCCCCTCAATCGCAGGGTGATTCATGCCTACTTGCTGGCAAATCCGGTCGCAGACAGGTTGACGGTCAGCATCATCAAGGATCAGCAAACCTATGTTGCGGCCAATCGATTTCAGGAAGCAGCGCAAGTCAGCGGCAAGCGCGAGGACGCCTCTCTGGAACCGATGACATTCACCCGGGAAGAATCGAGGCGCGGTGTGGTTGCGGGCGTTGAACGCACAAGTACGCGCTGGGCGGGTGAGACCGTGGCCCATCGGCTGTATGCGATTTATCGCCCCTTCGACCTGCTGTTCGACGAGCAGATGAATTTGTTGGGCTGGCAAATATCGGGGTCTAGCACCGAGGTGGCTGTACTGGAGGGTTACCAATCGCTCACCCCGCTGGTCAATTGGGATGACGGCAAGACATCACTGCCGAATTTCACCACGGCCCTGATCTCCAAGACTGTCCTCATCCCGGCACGTGACGGCACGGCATTGGCGACCACCGTTTGGTTACCCGGTGACCGCGAAGGCAACGCTTTAGCCGGGCCATTCCCCACGATTCTGGTCAGAACGCCCTATGACAGGTGGAATTTCGATTTTCGGCCTCCCTGGCGGTTTGTTTCCCGTGGCTATGCGGCGGTCAGCCAGGACACGCGCGGGCGCTTTGAATCCGGGGGTGAATTCATTCCGCTGGTCGATGAACGACTGGACGGTGACGACACCTTGAACTGGATTGCGGCCCAGCCCTGGTCGGACGGTAATGTCGGCATGATTGGCGGCTCCTATCTGGGCTTGACGCAGTGGCATGCCGCCTCAACGGGCAATCCACACCTCAAGGCGCTGGTGTCTTATGTGCCGGTTGCCGGCGGTTTCGTCGATATGCCTTACATGAACGGTGGCTTCATGAGCGGTGGGCTGACCTGGTCGATTATGGTGCAGGCGCCGGAACGCTATGCGGATTCGCAAAATATGGACCTCAACGCGGTGCTTGCGGAATTGCCCCTGATCGATGCGGATTTGCGGGCAGTAGAGAAAGTACTGCCCCTGTGGCGTTCCTGGCTGGCGCACGATACGCTGGATGAATACTGGCAGGCGGGCTACATGCCCAATTATGCCGACAAGCTCATCCAGCCGGTGCTGCACATTACCGGGTGGTATGACGATGTCTTGCGCGGCACGATTCACCTCTATGACCTGATGAAGGCCAATCATCGACCGAATCAGAATCTGGTGGTCGGCCCCTGGCCGCACGGCGGCAATTCCGGGCGCCGGATGGGCGACGTCGATTTTGGCCCTGACGCCGCCTGGCATGATGAGTTTTACCTGGTTCAGCGCTGGTTTGACCGCTGGCTAAAGGGCATCGACAACAATGTGGAGGGCGAACCGGTTGCCCGATACTTCAATATGGGTGAAAATCGCTGGCGCACTGCGGACCATTGGCCGCCCGCCGATGTTCAAAACAGGCCTTTTTACCTGCATTCCACCGGCGTGGCCCTGCAGCCCGAAGACGGCGCACGGCTCGACTGGCAGGCCCCGCAGGTGACTGATTCGTCAGATCAATATCAATATGACCCGAACTGGCCGGCACCCTACCTGGTTGATGTGCGGCTCAACCAGTTGTCCATGCCCGAAGACTATCAGGATGTGGAACGGCGCCAGGACACGGTGGTGTACACCTCGCAGCCACTGCAGACCGCTTTGCAGATTACCGGTGCCCCTCGGGCGATTCTATTTGCCGAATCCAACGCCCGTGATACAGACTGGATCGTGCGCCTGAGCGATGTGCATCCCGACGGCCGATCCATCAATCTGGTCGAAGGCGTGGTCAAGGCGAGCTACCGCCAGGGTTGGGAATCAACCACATTGATCGAGCCGGGCAGGGTCTACCGTTATGAGATTCCCATGATGTGGACCAGTAACCTTTTCAAAGCCGGACACAGTGTGCGCGTGATGATCACGAGCTCAGCGGCGGGTTGGCTCCACGTCAATACCAATACGGGCAATGACTTTGCCAGCGATACCGAAACGTTTGTCGCAACCCAGACCATTCACCACGATGTCGATTATCCGACCCACGTGTTGCTGCCGGTGATCGCTGAATGAGCTATTGCAAGTAGGGCGCCTGATTGTTGAGCACGACATCCCATTCTTCCGCCGTCAGTTCCAGCCTGGATTTGAGCATTTCAATATGCGCTTTTGGGTCTTCGCGGGCAGGCCAGTCGGTGGCAAACAACACACGATCCAGGCCGATATCGCGCAAGCGTCCGGACAGCGATTCATAAGCCTCATCCGGCAGTTGTGAGATCACGACCGCCGCGAGATCGAACCAGACCAGGTCACGATCAAGGTCACCTCGCTCAATGGCGTCAAGGAATGCCTGGACGGCGCCATCAGTGCCTTCGTCCCAGCCTCCCCAACCGCCCATGTGGGCGAGGTGAAGTGTGACATTGGGGGCGTGTTTGACCACTTGCTCGATGAAAATGTCAGCTTGTTTGTACCCATATTCGGGGTTGCGATTGCGCAGATGGATACCCACTGGCAGTGAATAGTCATTGAGCACGCCGAAGATGGCCCTGAGTTGTGCGATGTGTTCCTCGTCGTCGAATTTGAAGTCCGAATTCGCCAGGTGCAGCTTGAGCCCATCGAGGCCTCCGGTTTCGGCCCAATAGCTGACCTCGTGCACCGCATATTCTTTGAGCGGATTCACGCTAAAAAATCCGACCAGGCTGCCGGGGAAATAGGCCACCTGCCTGGCCACATATTCGTTCTCTGCCCGAACCAGCTTATAGTTGTCGAATTCACTGCCGGTCAATTCCGGAACACCAAAGAAGTAGGCAGTGGACAAGATGACCCCTTTTTCAATGCCGGCCTCGTCCAGTGTCTGTATGGCGTCGGTTGCAGCCAGGGGGGGTGGCCCTTGCGTTAATTCTCCGCAGGCGCCCGGCATGGTGTCACACATGGCGGTCCACACCGCCGTTACGTTTTCAGAGTGGATGTGCATATGGTGATCGCCGCCACGCACCAGATCGCCGGCAAGCGCCCAGCCTGCCCAGCCCAGGGCAACCATCGTTGTGATCAGTATTTTCATAGTATCTCTCCCCATTTTTTGCTCACCTGTTTTCTATCATTTCAATAAACTGCGCGCGATCACCCACATGGTGCCGGTCGACCAGGTGGATGATTTTCCACTCCCCCGTCAGGTTGGCGAAAGTAATTTGGTTTACGCCGCAGGCCTTGAGTTCACCATCAATATGCAAAGTGAATGGCGCCCATATTGTCGCAAGATTTTCAAACCACTGAATGGCAACATTGAATACCCGCTCATCCACCTGGCCCTTTTCATGGCCTGCGATGGCGTTGGCAAAATCATCAATGCGGGTTTGCTGGAGATTGCCGTCGCCAACGACGCGCTCGAGAATGGCTTCGGGCGCAAATGCAGCGCGAATTCCGTCCGCGTCGGCCTGACGCATGGCGTCAAACAATGATTCCGCAGCCGCGACGATGTTTTCCCGCTCCTGTGCCATGGCCGCAGGATGACAAATCATCGCGTACGCCACAAGTGTCAAAGCGCACGCGCTAACCGTTAACCGACTGCAGTGAGGGGTGTTTCATGGCGTCATGCACCAGGCGGCCTTGCAGGATATCCAGGCAGGCGTGGAGGACCATCGGCACCCAAATTGATCCGGTCATCAGGTATAACAAGGTAAAAACAGCGCCGAGTGCGATGACCTTGGGTACTTGGGCTTTACCCTGGTAGCTGTGGGCAAGACCGAAGCCCACTGCACTGATGACAGCAGCCGCCCATAGCGGCATAAAGTGGCTCAAATACCAAATCAAGACGCCGCGCCAAAGCACTTCTTCCACAATTCCGGCAGTAATGGAGACTCGGTAAAACATATGCAGTTCGGTGCGGGTATGAGGCAGGATCGGTTTGACAGGCTCAACCTGTTTGTACAGAGCTTGGATGCGCTCATCGCTGGCTGATTTGAGACCCCTGATCTGCAACACCAGCAAGACAATCACACCCACGGCGATCAGGGCACCCAGATAAAACAGCCAATCAGGGTCGAAAGAGAACCCCATGGATGCCCATGATCGCCCCAGGCCCAGCCACAACAGGACACCCAGCAACATGATGGCCCACTGCCCGAAGAGGGTTTCCAGATAAAGTTTATTGCGCGGAGGTGCGTTACCCTGTGCGATCAACTTCAGGATCCGTTGGTAAGAGAAATAGGCAACCAACGGGTAAATTACGGCATAGAGCAGCACATAAAGGTGATCCAGAACAACGAGTTGGGTTGTCATGATTGTGTCCTTGCGAATGATTAAGTATAATTTTGTGAATATTCACGATTAAGTGAACATATTTTATTCACATTACCGTGAATAATCAATATGACTGTTGGCACAGCACAGGAGCCGGAATTGAGCACCCATATTATTGACAGGCTGGATCAGGCGCGGCTACTGACGGACCCGTTCAAACTCAAGTTGCTGGAAAATTTCGCTGATCAGCCCCGCACAACCAAACAAGTGGCCGACTTGCTGGGTGAAAAGGCGCCACGCCTGTATCGGCATGTCGATGCCTTGTTTCGGGCGGGTTTGATCGAACTTGTCGAGGAGCGGCCCAAACGCGGCACGATCGAGCGCTATTACCGTAGCATTGCAACACGATTCGAAATGGCGCCAGAAATGTTCACTGCAGGCACCGAAGAGTCCAATGAGGCGGCGTCATTGGTTCTGTCGCTGGTGCGTGAAACGACATCTGACCTGACCAGGCTGATGGAGGAGGGGCACGATTGCCTGCCGGATGTGGAGCGGGCTCCACTGATCCTGAAGGTGTCACTCACTGCATCCAGGGCTGAGGTCAAGCTGCTCAGGAAAACGTTGCTTGAGTGGGTAGCAGAATGTGAACGGCTGGCCGACCTGCCTGCCAACGCCGAGGGCGAAGACGATCGCTCGGTGAGCGTTGCGGGCCTTGTCGCTTTCTACGAAACCTAGCGGTGCATTCCAGCAACAGTGTATACACCCGGCAAATTTGTGCTGGGATGACGGGTTCAACCTCCGGAAAGCCCCATGAGCGGACTACTGGCCACGCCTGGCGGAAGGCCCTGCGGGCTACCCTCGCTTCTCCGCGCTTGGTGGGTCGGCTCCAACGGAACATCCTGTTCCGTGTCGCCTCGTCGAGCCATCCCTGGCTCGACGACCCAGTCGCTTGTATGGTGTTTCTGCCTTAAATCTGGATGATTAAGGGTGCCGGGATGGGCGGGACGCAGTCGCTTTCTGGCCAGTCGGTACAGACTAACAAGAGTTCGTCCCCATCCCATTCTCACCAGAGCGCCGATTGAGAATCTAGCTGCAATGACAGCCGATGTATACAAGCTTGCGCCCCGTGAGATCCCGGCTACGGCATATAACCGCGGAGATCATTATGACAAGCAATGTTACCCAAGTCACTTTAGGTGTGGATGTTTCGAAAGATCATTTGGACGTTTACGATTGGACCCGGCAACGACATTATCAAGTCAATAACTCAACCGCGGCCATTGCACAATGGCTTGGTGGGTTGACGGGCGAGGTACGACTGGCGCTGGAGCCGACATCGCATTACCACCTGGCGGTGGTGGATACTGCGCACGCTTTGGGCTATGCGATCTACTTGGTGAACCCACGCCAGCTGCATCACTATCGGTATGCCGTCGGCCTGAGGCATAAGAGTGATCCGCATGATGCCTGGTTGTTAGCACGCTATCTCAGCCACGAAGCGCAGTCATTGCCTCGTCATTGCCCGTCAGACCAGCATTCACGGGAGCTGTGGGCTTTGATTAAGCGTCGCGCTGTGGTGGTTGGAGTGCGTAAAAACATGCGCATGAGCATGCGCCAAGTGTCGCTGTCAGGCCGAGAAGTGGAACAGGCCTGCAGCCGCTTGATCCAGCGCATCGAATGCCGGATTGAGTATTTGCTAAGGGCGTTGGGCCTGCAACAAGACTATGCGCGTTGCCCAACAGATACCGGGCCTTGGACCCGCCACAAGCTGCTGGGTTGGTGGCGGCCTTTCATCGCGGCGTGTTCGCTTCATCGGATGCCTTTGTGGCCTACCTCGGCCTGGACATACGATTGCGGCGGTCTGGTCGCATGCAGGGCAAGCACAAGCTGACCAAGAATGGCGAGAAGGAGATACGACGATTGCTATTTTGTGCCGCTCACGCGGCCCGAAACGAACCTCGATTCGAGCGCTATCATCAGCGTCAACTGGATAAGGGACTTTCAAAAACCGCTGCTCGAGTGATATTGGGGCGCAAGTTGGTCAGGATTGCATATGCCCTTATGAGTCGAGGCGAAACATTCAAACCGTGTGTAACCATGGCTTGACCAGACCCATAGAATCTTGTCGGCGCTCGGCATCCTTGAAGGCGTGGCCAGCAGCCCGCTCACGGGGCTTTCCTAACGCTGGCACAAGCCGATTCGGAGTAAGGGGTCTTCTTGCAGGACCCTTTGAAACACGAATGTTTCAAGAGGAGCGTCCCATGGATGGGCTCGAGCGCGTCCTGAATGAAGACCCCTTGCTCCGAAGCGGCGCCTCACCATCCTTGAAGTCGTGGACAGTGCCCGCTCATGGGCCATTCCGGAGGTGCTTATTCTGTCCGTAATGCTTCCAGAGGATCGAGCCGGGCCGCGTGGTTGGCGGGGGCGACGCCGGCGATCAGCCCTATAGTGACTGATACCAGTTCGGCGGCAATGATGTAGGGCACCGACAGTCGCACGGGCAGAGTGGGGAAAATTTCACCCAGCAGCAGCACCATCCCACCGCCGAAGAGCAAGCCCATGACACCACCCATGGCAGCCAGAAAAACCGACTCGGTAAGGAACAGGCGCTGGATTTGTTGGCGGGTTGAACCGATCGAGCGCAGCAGGCCAATTTCCTGGGTGCGCTCACGCACGGCAATGGTCCATGATGGTGAAAATGCCCACGCCGCCAACGAACAGAGAAATACTGCCCAGGGCTGCGACCGCCATGGTCAGCACATTGAGCACCGAGCCTAGCACTTCCATCATTTGCTGCTGCGTGGCGACATTGAAGTCTTCGAAGCCGTGACGCGCCTTGAGCAGGCGTCGGATGCTGCTGACCACTTCGTCAACCGGCGCGTCCATTTCGTAACGCACACCGATTTCCATCAATGCGTTGACGTTGAATAACTGCAGGGCGTGGGCGACGGGTATGGTCACTGCCTCGTCAACGTTCATACCCAGCACATCGCCTTTGGGCGCCAGCACGCCGATGACGCGAAAACGGCTGCCGCCAATACGAATTCGGTCACCCAGGGCACTGTCCTCGCCGTAAAGCTCCTCCTGGAGGGTGGCGCCGATGATCGCGACCGCGCGTGGCGAGACCAGGTTGTCGTCGGGCAGGAATTTTCCGGCAGCGAGTTCAACCTGGAAAAATACCTGTTGATCGGCACTGGCGCCAAACACCATTGTGTTGCGCATCCGACCGTTGGCTTCAACCTCTGCGACGCCCATTCGGGTGGGATTTGTGGCCACGATGTAAGGCAACTGCTTCACCGCAATCGAATCTTCAATGGTGAGCGGTTTGAGCGTATTGAGCGAGCCGGGTCCAATGCCTAGCGTTTCGGGCTTGCCTGGACCAATGCGCAAATTGTTGGTGCCGAACTGACTGAACTCGGCGACCATGAACTGGTTGACGCCTTCGCCCATGGAAGTGAGCATGACCACGGCAGCTACACCAATTGCAATACCCAGAGCGGTCAACGTGGACCTGAGTCGGTGAAACAGCACCGCGCGTCGGGTAAAGCCAATGATGTCTCTGATTTCCATATTCAGGAATGATTCCGGGCCAGGGTCAATGCCCCTGCAGGGCCTCCACAGGATCGAGATCTGCTGCTCGTCGAGCCGGCATGATGCCGAAAATCAGGCCGCTACTCACCGCCATCACGACGGCCGCAATAATCGCCCAATCCGGTGCCTGAAAGTCGACGATGGGGTAGATCTTGCGCAACAGGCTGATGGCCGCTTGCCCAACAAACAGACCGAGCAATGCGCCCAATAGGCTGAGCATGGCGGCTTCCGTCAGAAACATGCCGATAATCTGGCTGCGTTTGCCACCCAGAGCCTTGATCAAACCAATTTCTTCGGTACGTTGGCTGACCGCAACCAGCATGACATTCATAATCAGCGTCCCGGCCACTGCCAGGGAGATGGCGGCGATGCCCGCCAAGGTCGAAGTCAATACCAGGAATACGGTATTGAAGGTATTCAGAATCGAGCCCTGGTTTTGAACAGTGACATCTTCTCGGCCGGCATGACGGGTTTTTATAATCCGGACGATGGCCGCTTCCGCCGGAGCCATCGCCTCTGCGCTAACCGCTTCAATCATCATGCGGTGAAGCGATTCGCGGTTGAACATCTGCATGGCAAACCCGACCGGCACAAAAACAGTTTCATCGACATCAACCGGGCCCGACTGGCCGGCCTGTGCCATGACACCGATGATGCGCAAGCGGCGCTCACCCAGACGCACCCACTCACCCACAGGGTTGCGGGTACGAAAGATTTCTTTTGCAATGGTGTCGCCGATGACGCAGATCGGTGATGTGTTGTCCAGGTCCAGATCTGGCAGGAAGCGGCCGACGGCGATTTCATAATCAAACAGGCGGCGCATGGTATGGGTTGTGCCGATCACTTCAATATTGCGTTCGACACCCTCGTAATTGATGCTGGCGCCGCCCGGCAGGAATGCTGTCACCGTATCGATGTAAGGGCTACGCTCCAGCGCCATGGCGTCCTGCAGGGTGAGTGGCCGAATGGTACCGCTGAGGGCGCCGGCGATGCGACCTATGCCGCCGACTTCATTCTTGCCCGGGCTGACGATCAACAAATGAGAACCCAGCGAATTGAATTCGCTGGTGACATAGCGACGCGCGCCTTCCCCCAGGGAGGTCAGTAACAGGACAGCAGACACGCCTATGGCGATGGCCACCAGCAGCATGGCGCTGCGCAGCGGGTAACGAACGATGGCGGTAAACGCCATGCGGTTGCGGTCAAACAGTCGCACTATGGTCCACCTGCTCCTCCACGCCACCGGTGCTGTTTCGCTTTGCGTTTGGATTGCGCTCGGCACTGATTTCTCCGTCCATCATACGCAGTCTCAAGTGTGCGCGGGCGCCAAGGCCTGGATCATGGGTGACCAGGATCAGGGTCAATCCGTCATTGTGCAGGTCCTCAAGTATCTCCAGCACTTCATTGCCGGAGTGGGAGTCGAGATTGCCGGTAGGCTCGTCAGCCAACAGGACTGCGGGCCGCATTACGATGGAACGGGCAATGGCCACTCTTTGGCGCTGACCCCCGGAAAGCTGGTCAGGACGGTGACTCATGCGATCTTCAAGGCCTGTTTTGACCAGCATCTCTACCGCACGGTCGCGGCGTTTGGAGGGCCGCAAACCGGCCAGCACCATCGGCAATTCAACGTTTTCCAGGGCGGTCAGGCGCGGGATCAGGTGAAATGACTGAAACACAAAGCCAATGACGGCTTGGCGTGTGGCGGCCAATTCATCATCTGACAGGTGTGAAACGTTGCGGCCTTTGAGCCAGTATTCGCCCGCTGTCGGCGTGTCGAGCAGGCCCAGAACATTGAGCAGCGTCGATTTACCCGATCCGGAGGGTCCCATGATGGAAGCATATTCTCCTGCCTCTATGATTTGATTGACATCCTTTAGCGCGTGCACGACTTCATCGCCAACATGGAAATCCCGACAAATGCTTTTCAGTTCAATCATGACAATGGCAAGCTCAGTTAATTTGCGCCTCTGCGCCGTCGGCAACGCCGTCCCGATCAATGGAACGCACGACGAATTCGCCCTCACGAAGGCCGGATATGATCTCCGTCTGCTCCCAGTTGGCAAGACCGGTCTCAATTGAGCGTTTTTCCAGTACGCCGCCGTCAGCGGGAATCACATACACTGTCGAGTCTTCCATGATGACGGATGTCGGCACAAACAGCACGCCGTGGCGTTCATCCAATATCACTTCCACATCCGCGCTGTAGCCCGGCAACAAGGCCTTCATTTCCGGGTCGTCGATTACGGCTTCAACATCGACAGTGCGAGATTGTTTCTCCAGATCGAGTACATAGGGTGCAACCCGCCGCACTGTTCCTGAAAAGCGCCGATCTTTGAATGCATCCAGGGAAATCCAGGCTTTAAGTCCGGCACGAACGTTAGGCGCGTCAACTTCGTCGATGGGGGCGCGGATAAACAGGCAGCTGGTGTCGATCAGGTCAACGGTGGGAAGCGTTGCCACCCCAACCGGGGAGGGCGTGACGAATTCACCGAGTTCGCCGTTGATCTCAGCAATGACCCCATTGAAAGGTGCTCTTAGCTGGGTGCGCTGCAGGGAGGCTTTGGCCGCCTCAACAGAAGCCAGTTTGACGTCGATGGCATCCTTGGAAGCATCGCATGCAGCGGCAGAGGATTCCGCTTCTCCGACGGCTTTTTCAACGGCATCCTCAGAGGCCACCTGGCCTTCCCTAAGCCGGACCAGCCGATCAGCGGCCCGTTTTGAAACGGCCGCGGTTACACAGGATTGGCGGCTCCTCGACTCAGCAGCCGCAGCGTCACGCTCAGCCAGCTTTACCTGGGCCCGGAAATCTGCATTCCAGAGCTCCAGCAACAACTGTCCTTTTTCCACAAAATCGCCGTCCTTGACGTAGAGCCCGATAATATTGCCACCGGTAGCCGGTGCGATGCCTGATCTTCGGCAGGCGTCGACGGTTCCGGCCCGGGTGTTCGTGACCGACGCCACCACGTCTCCCCGCATCACTTCCGAGGCGGTAACCTGTAAAATATTCGGCCGCTGTGCGTTGTAGTACATGGCTGCTATTGCCACCACGACCAAACCGAGTATTATCCATTTTTTCATCGTCTTTTGTCCTGCCTGGTTTGCCCAGCTGTTCCCGGCGGCCCCGGCTGCCTGGCCAGGCCTCCCCCGCCTTGGCCGTCCAGTCTATGTGGGGTGCAGTGGAGATTGTGACAAGGCGGGCGTACCGGCAATAGTGCGGAAAGTACCACGATGGGGCGTAATTTTTCGGAATTGAACCACTCGTCTTATGGCATAAATCGCGCATTTCGACCTTATATCGGCTCACTTCATCGGGTTCATCTTTCAAAAAGGAAATTTTTTTTACAAAATGGACTGAGGTAATGACGCCTCCCTGCGTTATTACCAGTAGGAGATATTTCCTGGTTGCCAGAAACGATGTTTTGAAGGGTTCTGGACCTATAGGAATATGCCCCTGCGAGTCCCGAGTCTCCACCCCGGGAGTTGTTCGATCGATACTTGGGGTACAACATCTGGTTGTACCCCATTTTTTCATCCAGGGTTGATTTCTTCAACTGAAACTCCTTCATTGTCGAACCTGCGTTTCAATTTGCAGTCAATTCATCTATGGTTTTGTTACGCATCGGCAAACGGTGCCAGTGAGGAACAGACATGAACCCCTTCAAGGCTCAATCCCATATAGCACTCCACATCTGCCTGCTGCTGGCCGCGCTTGCGGGAAATATCCAAACTGCCGCTGCTGCAGAGCTGATCTCCGAATTTTCGGGCAAGCGCAGCGGCACTACTCCTGACTTTGAAGTGGGCGCACCGTGGCTCATGGACTGGCGGGTCAATGGAGAATATCCACAGATGTTCGGCATCGACGTTTCGCTGGTCGATGCAGAGACTGGCAGGCACGAAGGTTGGGTGCTCAAAACAAAATACCCTGGCAACGGTGTTCGCCTGTTCAACCAGGCCGGCCGCTTTCGCTTGCACGTCAGCTCGACGATGGTCGATTGGATGTTCAAAATCAAACAGTTAACGGCCGAAGAAGCCGAGCTATATACGCCCAAGTAAGAGACCGGCTGACCGGGATGACGGCACCGTCTGCCGTGCTGATGTAATATTCATTCTGCATGCAGATGGATAGAGGAAGCAATCGTTGAAGCGTTATCTGACCCGCGCCTTTGTGGCACTGGCGTTCACCGGCATGCTGGTGGCGGACGTGTTGGATTACTGGACCGTTCCCTACCTGGCGCAACTGGAGAATACACTCTACGACTCCCGTATCCGGTTGACCGCACCGGGTGGTGAAGACTCGCGAGTTGTTATTGTCGCCATCGATGAGGCAACACTTAAGGGGCAGGGGCACTGGCCATTCACCCGTGACAAATTAGCCCGGCTGGTCGCTCGCACATTTGACTTCGGCGCCGCTACGATCGGCTTCGACGTCTACTTTGGTGAACGCGACGAGAGCGCAGATGTTTCGATGCTCGGCTTGTTGGCCAATGATGAGGGCGACGAACAGTTCCGCAAGAGGTTGGCAGAGTTGGCCCCGCTGCTGGATCGTGACCGTCTGTTCGCCGAGGCCATCGCCGAAGGCCCCACGGTGCTGGGTTACTACTTCGATACCAACTCCGCTACCAGCTTTGTTTCTGGGGCGCTGCCGATTCCGGCGTTTGAATTTCACAAGTCGATGGCCGATTCGATTTACCTGCCTGCGGCATTTGGCTACCAGGCGCCACTGGCAATATTGATGGAGAGCGCCTATGGCGGCGGATTTATCAACAATCCGTTGATCGATGCCGATGGCGTGGTGCGCCGCGCGCCCCTGCTTCACGAATACCAACTCAATGTCTATGAGTCCCTGTCGTTGGCGATGGGTGCGACCTACTTTGACGACATCACCTTGCCCATATTTATCGATTCCTCAGCCATTGAGAGCGGCAATCCGCCATTGGAAGGACTGGAATTGGCTGGAAAGCAGATTCCCATTGATTCGCAGGGGGGGGTGCTGGTCCCCTATCGCGGGTCCGCAGGCAGTTTTCCCTATGTCTCGGCCAACGACATTATGGAAAACACGCTGGAAAATCCTGAAATACTTGACGGCGCAATTGTGCTGATCGGCGCAACCGCTCCCGGCATGGGGGACCTGCGTTCCACACCATTTGGTTCAATTTATCCGGGGGTTGAGGTGCATGCCAACGTGATTGCAGGCATCCTCGACAGTAGCTTCCGCTGGCAGCCGGCGTATACCCGGGCCGCAGAATTACTGGTGGTGGGGTTGTTTGGCCTGACTGCCGCGCTGTGTTTGCCTTTGTTGCCGCCCATAATGGCCACGGTCTCGATTTTTGGATTGATGGGCGCCGCACTGGGGTTTAATTTTTACCTTTGGGAAGTTCAACACCATGTGCTGCCTCTGGCGGCCACGCTGGTGGCCCTGTTCGGAATTTTCCTGCTCAACATGGTTTTTGGCTACGTTTTTGAATCTCGCACCCGCTCTCAGATGAACAGTCTGTTTGGCCAGTACGTGCCCCCCGATCTGGTGCGCGAAATGGCCCACGACCCACAACATTATTCCCTGGCCAGCGAAAAGCGCGAAATGTCAGTGCTGTTCAGCGATATTCGCGGCTTTACTTCGCTTTCAGAAAGGCTGGAACCGGTGGCGTTGTCAGAGTTGATGAATCAATACCTGACCCCGATGACGCGGGTGGTTCACGAATCACGAGGGACCATTGACAAGTATATCGGTGACGCCATTATGGCGTTCTGGGGTGCGCCTATGGCGGATGAGAATCACGCGCCCCGCGCAGTCGCCGCCGGCCTGAAAATGCTCGAAACGCTGACGGAAATGAACAAGAGTTTCAAGAGCGAAGGATTTCCGGAAATTCACATTGGCGTTGGCGTCAACAGCGGCTTCATGAGTGTCGGCAACATGGGATCAGAATTCCGTCGTGCTTATACCGTACTGGGTGATGCAGTCAACCTGGGCTCGCGACTCGAAGGCCTGACCAAGGTCTATGGGGTTGGCTTCATTGTCAGCGAACAAACGTCGCTGGGTGCACCGGATTTCTTCTATCATGAACTTGACAAGGTGCGCGTAAAAGGTAAGCAGAAGCCGGTCACGATATTTGAAGTGGTGGGACTGCACGCTGACCTCCCCCAGGAGAGGCTGGACCGTTGCATGGAATTCAAGGCGGTGGTTGAGCTATACCACAAGCAGCAATTTGGGGATGCGGTAGCGCAATTTAAAAAATTTGGCGACCTGGATGAGTTTTCGGTGTTGTCGAAGCTCTATGTTGAACGGACTCGGCATTTTCATGAGAATCCCCCTGGGGACGACTGGGATGGGGTTTTCACACATCTGGCGAAATAGTCACCCACCCGGGTTTGGCAGATGTCCAACGACCGCTCAGGTGCTCAAGTATCGCGTTTGTCCTTGTCATTATTAAAAAAATTCGCCACGCGTGTATACTGGATGGACGAAACAGGAGGTACATCTCAGATGTTTATCGTAAAAATGGGGAAAAGACTGAGCGTATTGTTGATCGCTGTTGTGGTCAGCATTACTTCAGTATCAGTTATTGCCGCTGACAGCAGCGGTATTGTCGTCGCATCGCGTGGCACCGTTACGGCCGAAGCCCGCGGTGAGTCGAGAACTCTGAAGCAGGGTGACGAGATCTACGTGGAAGACAAGATTTCAACAGGGGACAAGAGTTTCGCAGTACTGCAGTTTGTTGACGGCGCCAAGGTCACCACCGTGCGCCCGAATTCAGCGGTGATTGTGGAGCAATATGCCTACAATGGCGCAGGTGAAAATGCCGGCACGCTCAATCTGGTTGAGGGTGGCCTGCGCATCATTACCGGCGCCATGGCAAAGTCCAATCCAGACAGCTATAAGGTCCGCACACCAGTGGCTCTGATGGGCGTTCGCGGCACTGAATTTGCCGTGATGCTCTGCGGTAAAGATGTTTGTCAGGAAGGGATGGGCGAAATCGGATTGCCCGAAGGCCTCTAATACCAGTCGGAAAGTGAACAAACCTGGCCTGAGTTTCTCTCAGGCCAGGTGTTTTCTATGGAGCCGCAGGCGACCCGCCGGCCCCGGTTGGGTAAGTCGAGCAAAGCGAGCGGTACCAGAGGGGCCGCGCCTATTGTATGCCGTCGAGCGTAGCCGCCTTCCGCCGAAGGCGGGAGCAGGGAAGCGAGACTCCTTAGATTCGTTCGTGTTGGCGAAAGTCGCCAACGCGCTTTAGTGTGTGTTAGATCCTTAAGATGGGCCCCGACTCGAACCTGTATATTCAGGGGGCTGGCTCAGCAAGGAACAAAAATCATGCATATAGCACCATTTGAGACCGAACACTTTTTCGCGGAGTTTGAATTTAAAACTCCCTATCTCTTGTGTAGCTCCGACTGTGAATCGGTAACGATCAGTGGGCTGCTGGAATTGGCGGGACAGACGCTGGAAGATCTCGGTGAGGTACATTTGGGCTATACCGAATCTCAGGGAAATCCGGTGTTGCGGGCGGCGATCGCAGCCACATACAACAGCGTAGATGCCAATGAGGTCATGGTACTCGGATCACCGATCGAAGGGATCTACCTTGCCGCACGGGCCTTACTGCAGCCCGGTGATGAGGTGGTTGTGCTGACGCCGGCCTATGACGCGCTGGTCAATTTGTTCGAGCACGTGGTAGGCCAGGGCAATGTGAAACGATGGGCGTTCCGGGCGGTGAAGCAGAGCTGGTCGCTGGACCTCGATGAACTGCTCAGCCTGATTTCCCCCCGCACCAGATTGCTAGTGGTTAATTTCCCCCACAATCCGACGGGCTATTTGCCATCGCCCGAGATGCAAGAAGAATTGCTCGAGATTGTCGAGTCGAATGATCTGCAAGTATTCTACGATGAAATGTATTTTGGCCTGGTTCATGCCGGCACGACGCCCAACCCTTCGGCAGCCGACGTCAGTGATCGGGCGATTGTCCTGTCAGGCTTATCCAAGACATATGGGCTGCCCGGGCTGCGCTGTGGTTGGTTGGTGGTGCGCGATGAGAGCGTGCGTGCCAATTTGATGAACTGGAAATTTTATACCAGTATTTGCCCCCCGGCACCCGTGGAGTCTCTGGCGCTGGCCGCTCTAAGCGTGCTGGACAAGTTAAGAGACCTCAATATTAAGCGAATCGCCGGTAACCTGGACCTGACCGATGCGTTCTTTTCGCGCTGGCCAGATCTCTTCGAATGGCGCCGCCCGATGGCAGGGTCAACAGCGCTGGTGGGCTTCGACGTTCCTTCGGTCTCTGCGATTGCACCTGTGGTTGCCAGAGATGCCGGTGTGTTGATCCATCCTGCCGTGACCCTGTATAGCGATGACCAGCATATGCGCCTGGGGTTTGGGCGGGAGAATTTTGGCGTGGGTTTAGGGCGCTTTGAAGCGTGGCTGAAGGTGGGGCATTGCGGCAGTGTCTCGTGATCCGTTCAGCCTCATTCGGGGCGTGCGTCTCCCGTTGTCCGCGCTCAAGGCGTTGGCGGGGCTGTTTTGGTCTGCAATTTTCTGGTGTGGGCCGCCAGCAGCGCCCTTGCCGCCTGATTGACGGATTCTGCTCTGACAGCAGCCCAGGGATCCAGGCCGTCGACGCTCGCGGCTAAATTCATCTCACCACCCAAATCGTCGATCACACGAAAATTGGCCTGGCTGTGGGCAGATTCAGGTGTGTTCACGGCGTTACTTCGGAATGAAGTCAGTAGCTTGCGCAGGGACTTTCGGGCAAAAGCGAGTTCAGTCAGCTTGGCGCGATACTCCAGATCCACCAGGGCCAGGTCGGGAAACTGCTGGTAGTCGGCCTGATGACGGGCCTCGTGTTTGAGAAAGCTGACCAGGAAATTTTCCGAGTCAAGGTCGTACGACCAGGCCACGCAGTAAATGGCGTCAACATCGGCCCAGCCGCTGGTGGGTGCGGCGCCAAAGGTGGCAAAGTCCCGCCAGCCATAGCTGAGGAAGCCGTCCATGAATATTGCATCGACACGATAGAGCTGGTCAGTCAGCGCGACATCGTAGGGCCGCCTGCTTTGGTTTTGCCACAGGAAGAGGTCATGGAAGGCCCCGGTCCTGCTGATACTGACGAACAGATTGTGCTGCTCGAGTGCCGTTGCCGCCTGATCCAACGGTTTTGGTCTCGCGCCTGGCGATCGATCCGGATAGTACCTGGCCAGCAGTTCGGCGACTTCATGTTTGAGCCATTTTGATCCTTGCGCAGCGCTCAGTTGTCGGGTCAGCGACAATGCCCAGTATTCACGGTAGGCAGCAATTAGCTCATCGACAAACGCAATGCCGGAAGCCGCTTCAACAGGTTCAGAGTGCCCGACAAAACGGCTTTGAAACTGCGCCGAAAGGCTGACTTCCAAGGCGCTCATTTGGTCTGCCCGGGCGTCCTGGAAAAGGACCATCGCATGTCGCAGGTTACCCTGGAGCGCCATCGAGATATAGCGCTCTGAAATTTCCGACGCTTCAGCCTGGCCCGCTTCAGCGTGGCCCGGTGAAACGATGGCGAGGACCACCAGGAGCACCCTGAAATTTTGCCTGCTTGCCATGCAGACATGATGCCCGGAAACAGGCGCCTCGTGCCCCCAATTTCTCCAAAATAGTGGCCATAGGGGTCTTAATTGCTCTTGACCAATGCATGACTTTCGCTACATGTGCAGTGTTTGCGAATGTGATTACATGGTTCATAGGCAGTATCAGATGCCTTTCCGGGTTTCCGGAACCACACCGGCTTCGCAGGGCATGCGACCGGTTCGCAGACAGGGAACATAAAGGATTTGAACGTCTTTTCATGTGCTCGCAAAGCCAGATGCTTTGCCCGCATGACACGAACTGAATTGCATTTAAAAAGGAGTTGCGCAATGTGGTCGTGTGAGGGGAGTTCAGGTGAATTTATCGTACGTTTTTCTTACTTTATTGGCCCTGGGTTTCGTGGCAGTGCTTGCATTGCACACAATGTACAGGCCTGGATCCAGATGGCGCCGCAGGCGGCAGATGGCGCGCATCAGGAAAAATACTCAAGCTCGCCGTGATGCGAGCCAAATTAGAGCCAGCCAGGAAAAGCAGCCTAAGGATGCCGACGGCATTGACTGTGAGTTGCCAACGCCTTGGGGATGGGGCGGGCGCCAGGATCGTCACTTGCTCGATAGTCTGCACGGGTTTGCGCAAATGATTCGTCAAGAAAAGAAACTGACGAGCAACCCGGCATACCGCCAGCATTGCAATGACAGCCTCAAGAAAATGGTCGAAGACCGCCACGGCAGTCGGCGCAGGAGAGACAGTTGCCCGTTTACCAGCGAGTCAATCATCGCTGCCACGAAGCTACCGCGGCCACGAAGAGTTGTTTCACACCGGAGATTGCAAACTGCTGCGCAGCGGGGCGGGCCGCGGTCGGTAAATGCCGCACTCAAAATTGCAAACGTCCAAACACCCTGGGGCTGGTAGCCAAGGGCGCCTTCGGTACCCAATTCAGGACGGAAATCAGGGCCAGGCAGCAGTCTGGCCCTTTTTTTATGAGGATTGATTTCTCGACCTGGCCAGCACTTCGGGAAGCATGACGTTTTCATTGCCTGGAATCTTGATGCCCATCGGCACCGACTCGACTCCCATGGTTTCGTTCTGATAGGGGCGCAGCAGAGCAAGCGCTTTGCCCGGATCGTCGTGTAGCCAACAGCGCGCCTCATCTCCATCTCGCAACAGCGCCGGACTGCGGTGATGCCCCACCGACTTGAGCACCTCGTTGGGGTCTACCGTAATGATCGTGGCCGTCAACTGCCTCGAGCCGTCTGCAAGTTGGGTGCGCCTCGCCAGTCCCGCCATCAACCAGCACGGCGCGTCGGTGGGGAAAACTGCATAGGGGATTTGTGGCCGGACCCGGCTGTCAAACTCGTAAAACCATGAGCACACCACCACCACCCGAATACCGGCGCGCCATGAGCCCATAAAGGTCGGGGCAAAAGGCTCGCCCTGAGTGCGCAGGCGCGCGTTGGCGGTGGAGATCAGTTTACCGGCCTTGTTCATGGGCAGCCGACCTTCGGAATAGACCGGAATAAAGGGCCAGAGGGCCTCCGCCGGTTGGTCGATGCCATTCTCAGCGATGATGACCGGCAGGGTTTCCCAAACCATTGAATCGGGTTCGGATTTTCGCCTTAGCCGCGAAGGTGAGAGGTTGATGCGGTTTTTGGTGTCCGGTGGAAGAACTTCAGGTGGCGTTAAGGCTGAGGCGTAGGCGAATACCACCCGCCAGGGCAAATCGTAGATTGCTGTTTTTCCGCACATCTGCCGATTCTATCAAAGCTGATTGCCGCTGCACTGACTGCTTGCTGGACAGGCTTATCAAGAATTGAGAAAAGGCTTGATTTATGTACTGCATCGCAACTAATGGCACTTTCAGCCATACGCAAAGTGGCTAGCCGCAAGGCATGTTCCCGCCGGGGTAGCCAGACTACCTCAAGGGGACATAACACAGGGGATGGCCGCTTTGCGACTGGCCCGCAGGGAGTCCACCTGTGACGGCACTGCTACGTTCGGCTTCTTGGAAAGGACCAGGGCCATTCCCTGCGAAGCCCGCCTTGCATTGCAGCCACAGGTGACCTCTGAAAGGGCCATTAGTTGCGATGCAGTACATCGGGCTCTGCTTTGGTAGACTTGCTTGAGTCGGGGCGCAGGCGCGGCCCCAAGGGAACGGTTATCAGCAATCCACTTGAATCGACCAAATATCCACGCGTTTTGACGCTGGTGCCCAACGCCCGGCGGCTGAAAATGCACGTGGCCGACGCCCTGCGTGGTGAACCGGACGGCGCAGTAGTAGTGGCGCCGCCAGTGCGGGTGTTTTCCCAGTGGGCAGAGGAGCTTGTGGTTCGAATCGGCCTGCTTGAGGGTGCCCCGGTGCCCGTTTTGGCTGATCCGGTGGAATTGCGGGCCTTGTGGGCCAGTTTCCTGGGCCCGGCACTTTCTTTGCATACCGCGACCGAATGCAGCCTGGCTGCTATTCAGGCTCGATCTGCCGACCGCATGATCAGTCACTGGTGGCCGGTCGGCGAACCCCCATGGCTTGGGCAGGCATTTTGGGCGGCTCGCCGGCAGGTTGCCGCGGCGCTCAAGGGCCGCTCCCACCTCACGCCCGAGGGCTGGCTGGAGGCGCTGAGCCAGCAGCTCGGAGAGACAGGTAAGCTGCATTGCAGCCTGCCCCAGAGCATTCACTTGGATGGTTTCCTTGAGATCACAGCCCTGGAAGGGCAGGTGTTGGATGCGCTTCGCCACAAAGGCGTTGATGTTGAAATCGCCAACCTGTGCGCCAATGCGCCAGGCGCTGTGCGGCTCACCAGCTATCCATCCCTTGAAGACGAATTATCTGCGGTCGCGCACTGGGCCCGCGACACACTGACACAAGCGGACCGTCGCATTGCCGTCGTCATAAACGGCTTGGAGAGCCAGCTGGAGGTCGTCCAGGAAGCGTTTGAAGATGTGCTGTACAGGGCGCATCGCCTGGAACTGGAGGAGATTGAAGATTGTAACTTTCACATTCCAGGCGGATCTGTTTTGTCTTCGCATCCAGTGATTACCGATGCCTTGCTGCTGCTGAAGTTGGCCACGGCAAAAGCAAGGCGACCATTGGAGTTTCCCGAGGTCTCACGTTGGCTGCTCAGTCCCTACTGGCGGGGCGCAGACTCAGAGCGCGTTGCTCGGGCACAATTTGAACTGAGGTTGCGCAAAAGGGGAAGTTTCTGGCTGAGCAGGGGCAGTATTGCCCGGCTCGCCGGAGAGGGCCCGTCCAGCGACCTCTTAGACCGCTTGACCGGGTGTATCGGCGAGGTTGAGCTTGTCGCGGCTTCGGCTTCGGGATCGGCTTTGGGGAACTTGCCCGGCAGCGTCTTTTTGCAGTTGCTTCAGGCCTGGGGCTGGCCAGGCCCACTTGCGCATGGCCATGATCTTTCGCATTTCGTCACGCGCTTCTGTCAGCTGCTCGAACGGCTGAATGGACTTGAAAAGCATTCGCCCGCCAAGACACTGGAACTACTGACTCAGTTATGCAATGAAACCCACGTTGAATTGCGTGGTGGACCTTTATCTCCCATTCAGATAATGACGCCCGAGGATGCCGTCGGTCTAACTTTCGACGCGGCATGGGTGGTCAATGTACACGATGGTAATTGGCCTGCGCATCCACAACTCAATCCCTTTTTGCCAGGAGAGAGTCGCGGGGTCATTCCACGCAGTTCGCCCGAGGGAGCACTCGGCTATTGTAAACAACTGACCGAAAGCCTCAAATGCATGGCGCCGAGTCTGCAATTTAGCTGGGCCCGACAGAGTGGTGATGTCCGTAACGGCGTCAGCCCCGTCCTCGAACGGCTCGCGCCGGTCACGGACCGAGATTCGATGGCCACCGACTGGTTCGATCAATCCGGTGTTGAACTGGATCGACCGGATGTTCATTGGGGGGGTTACTTGGGACACCCGTGGTTGCAGGCGGTGGATGACGGGATCGGATTGCCGCTGCATGGCGCCCGGGATGGATCTGGTCCACAGCCCATTCAAGGCGGATCAGGCATGATAAGTAGTCAGTCTGCGTGCCCGATGTTGGCCTATTTCAAGTACCGATTAGGTGCCCGCATGGAGGACATGCCATCGCCGTTCGCCGATGCAGCCTACCGTGGCGCCCTGATGCACAGAGCGATGCAGTTTCTCTACTCAGGGCAGGTCGGGCAACCCGGCTCGCCGTTGGCCGACCAGGTCGTGAGGTCTGTGGAGCAAGCACTTGAACAATGCCGGGCCCACTACCGCCTGATGCCGGTAAGCTACCTTGCTGAGCGCCTGCGGCTGATCAGTCTGCTCGAGGAATGGCTGGAATTTGAACAGGACCGCCCGGAATTTGTGGTAGAACATCTGGAAGAAAGGCTCGATTCGACGCTGTTCGGCCACCCTGTATCACTACGGGTTGATCGGCTGGATCGGCTGGCCGACGGGTCACTGATGATCGTTGACTACAAGAGCAGCAAGACCTCCACGGCAGGCTGGGCGCAGGAACGCCTGAAGCATGCCCAGTTACCGCTATATGCCACTTTAATGATCCAGGAGCGGGGAGAGCGGGTTGCCGCCATTGCCCTGGCGACGGTCCGCGCCGGCGAATGCAAGATGGGCGGCATCGCTGCAGAGGCGATGGCCGAATTCGACGGAGTGCGATCATTTGGCGGTCGCAAGAATATTTTTACGCGCCACTTCTCTGTTTGGCCGCAACTGTTGAATCACTGGACTCGTGCCATCGAAGAGCTGGCTGAAGAGATCGTCGGTGGCCGAGCCGACAACACGGTCTACGACGACACGGTCGTTCAGTGGTCGGGACTTGAGATTTTGTTGCGCCATGATGAGGGCGAAGCCTGGAAACTCGAGCATGCAAGTGTGAATGTTCAAGAGGCAGGCGCATGACCCGACCCGCGGATGAGCTGCAACGTAGTGAGGCGCTGGATTTGCGACGCTCATTCATCGTCCAGGCGCCGGCCGGTTCCGGCAAGACCGAATTGCTCACACAGCGTTTTCTCAAGTTGTTGGCGGTTGTGGACCGGCCCGAACGGCTGTTGGCGATTACTTTTACACGCAAGGCCGCCCGCGAGATGCAGGAGCGCATACTCAATCGTCTGCGTCAGGCCAGCAGTGCAGCCATAGTCGAGGAAGATCACGCGAGAAGGGCGATCAGGTTTGCGCATCAGGTTTTGGAGCGCGATGCGGCGCGTGGCTGGAATCTGTTGAAAAATCCCAGCCGTCTGAGGGTTCACACCATTGACGGGCTGTGCATGCAATTGTTGGCGCGGGATGCCGAGCGCGGCGGCCACATTGCCGGTCGGGCCGTACTTGACAACGCCGAGCCACTGTATCGCGAAGCAGTGACGCGCCTTTTTACGGATCTGGGGTTGGACTTGGGGTCACCTCCCACTGCTTTGTGTGATGCCCTGGTGAGGGTGCTGGTACATCTGGATGGTAATGCTCTGGCATTGCAGGACCTACTGGTGGAGATGTTATCTGTGCGCGATCAATGGACGGGCAGGATCGGCATTGATCCGCATTCCATGGCGCAAGTGTTGCAGGATCGTCAGCAATTCGAGAAGGGCCGTATCGCGGGCCACCTGGGCGCCATAAATTTGCAGCATGCCATGGACATAGTGTCCGCACTGGGCCCCGCACTGGATGATCGGGATTGCCCCGCTGCGCGATTTGCCGACTCGATGGCTCCGGCTGTGCCGGGCGTCGCTGAGGACATCAGGCAGGTGCATTTGTTCTGCACTGTTTTTATGACTTCTGGTACCAACGCGCGCAAACCTGGCGGCATCAACAAGAAACTGTTCAAAGGTCTGCCGGATGAATTGAATGGGCAGGTGCTGGAACTCAAAGCCATCTACGCGGCCTGGCACGAGCAACCCGAGGCAGTCGCGGCCATCGAGCGGATGGCCTTGAGCCCGCCGATAGACCTCGAAGCGTCGCCCCAGGGCCTGAGCGAGGACATTCGTGAAATTCTCAAGCATACGCTGGCTCAGTTGCAGGTATTGATGGCCGAGCGCGGTACGGCTGATTTTCAGTTCATCACCGAATCGGCCCTGACCAGCCTGGGCGACGACGATCGCCCGGGACAGGTGCTGCTGGACGAAGACCAGCGTTTGGAACACATTCTGATGGATGAATTCCAGGATACTTCCAATACTCAAATGGCCCTGCTGGAGTTGCTGATTGCGGGCTGGGAGAGCGATGGCAGCCGCAGTATTTTCCTGGTGGGCGATCCGATGCAATCGATTTACCGATTCCGCGAGGCCAATGTCGGGCTTTTCATCGACGTGGTTCAAAAAGGCAGAATTGGCGCGATAACCATGGCCAGTTTGCAGTTGCAGTCTAACTTCCGTTCACCGGAGAGGATTGTGGACTGGGTGAATACCCAATTCGGACGAATTTTCCCCACCACTGATCAGCGTGACTCCGGTGCAGTGTCATACAGCCCGGCCAGCTCAGAGATTGGTGCGGGCGGCGCTGTTGGTTTACATCCTCTGCCCCCCCACAGTGACGATAACGATGAAGCGGCGGTAATGCTGGATTTGATCCGGCAGGCGCAGTCAGAGTTAGCAGACCCGACGATCGCGGTGCTGGCCCGTGCCCGCACTCATCTGGCTGCTCTGGCCCAGACATTGGTCAAGAATGGCATCAAGTTCGATGCGGTGAATGTCGATGCCCTGGCCAGGCGCCCGCTGATCCAGGATTTGATGGCGATCACCCGGGCGCTGAACCATCCTGCGGACCGCACGGCCTGGCTGGCGCTGTTGCGCGCGCCCTGGTGTGGGCTCAGCCTGGGGCAAATTCATCAGCTGGCCGGTGATGACAACAATGCAGATCTGCATGATCGTATTAATCGGGCCGTGACGCAGGATTACGGCACAGCTCCTGAGTACCTGGCGCTGGGGAGAATGCACCAGGTGCTGCAGCGCGCATTGACGCTGCGCGCCCGCGCAACGATGCGCCAATCTGTGGCCTTTGTCTGGGTGCAGTTGGGTGGATCGTATTGTTATGCAACACAAGCTGAGCTGGTGAACGCGCGCGCCTTTCTCCAGCTGCTGGGAGAACTGGAACGCGAAAGCAGCGAGAATCTGCTCGGCCGATTGGAACAGAAACTCGGTGAACTTTACGCCCCCAGCACAGCATCGAGCCTGCAACTGATGACAATCCATCAGTCCAAGGGCTTGGAATTCGATGTCGTGATCATTCCGGGCTTACATCGAGCGACCCGTGCTGAGGAAAAGCCACTGGTGTCATTGCAAGAGTTTCGGTTGGCCGATGGCAGAGATGGCTCACTGCTGGCGGCGATGCCCATGCGCGGACAGGTTTCGCCCTCGCTGTATGCCTATCTGCAGTCAGTGGATGCCGAGCGTGCCTCATACGAGACCCAACGCGTGCTTTACGTCGCTACAACTCGTGCAAAAAAGTTACTGCATCTGGTCGGGAGATACAAATGCGACCATAAGACCGGCGCGCCGTATGCCCAGAGGGGGACTCTCCTGGACAGGGTTCTGCCGGCGTTTTCCGAAGCGATCAATGAAGTGAACGAAGCAGAAGAAAAGCCTGTTGAAACAAAGTCCGAGCCCCACCCTTATCCTTTATTGCGCTTGGTGAACCCCCCGACCCTGGCGGACATCGAGATCGCGGAGGCCGTGCCTGAATCGTGCCGCTTGCATCCCCTTGCCGCGCGGGACGCCGCTGCACTGGGCGATGCCTTGCACTTCTGGCTGGAGTTGATCCACGACCACCGTGACCGTGACTGGAGCCGGGACTGGTTCGACCGGCACGAGGCTGCACTGGTCTCGACTCTGTACAGGGCGGGATTGCAGCAGAGCGAGGCGCGGCGAATGTTGCCGAAGTTAAAGGCAATGATTGTTAATGTCATACATTTTTCACCCGGAAAGAAAATTATCGATTCTGCCGGCAAAGACGATTCTTGGGCCGAATTGGCGCTGTACCGCAAGGACGGTCACGGCCTTAGCAAACACGTCATTGATCGCCTCTACCGGGACCGCGACGGCGGGCTGAACATTGTGGACTACAAGAGCGGTGAGGACAGCGAATCCGCCCGACTGCGTTGGACCCAGCAACTGATTCGCTACCGCAGCCTGCTGCAAAAGTTAGATTCGGGCCCGGTATCAGGTACGCTGATTCACCAAACCGGTGACAACACCGTCATTGATTTGAGCAGGGAAACAGAATTGGCTCAATAGCAAGTTGGACCGATCCCAGAAAGAATGCAGCCACTCCAGTTTTAACTTTATCAAGTGATGCGGGCGCCAAGCATCGGTATTTCATGCAATGATAGCCACAGCATGTCATCTCGTTGCAGAAAGCAACATGGTCGAATCCAGAGTGAGCGCCAACGGACAATATGAACCGCCAGGTTAACGCATTGCTTGTTATCCTAGTCAGCTTCCTGCTGGCGCACTGGCTACGGTTTGGTGACTTGCCATTGTCGGCCAACTATTTGCAAACCCTCTTACTTGCCTTGGTGATCTCGTCAGTGATTCTGCCTGCCACAGGAGCTTTCAGGCAAGAATTTGAGTGGGAGTTCATGCGTAAGCTATGCCGGCTTTTGGCGGGTTGGGCTGTGGTGTTGATGGTTTTGGTCGCGTTTGCAGCGGCACTGAAGATTACTGATATTTATTCTCGTATCTGGTTTGGGTTGTGGGTCATTGTCTCCAACGTGGGACTGGTGAGCGTCCTTTTGATATCGCATGCAGCTTCCGCCCGGCTGCGCAGGATAACCGCAGAGAATACACCTATTGTCATTGTCGGGGCAGTCCAGGCCGCGGTTCGGTTGGAAGAGCAGGTTGCCGCCGATTCCGATTCAAATCTCAATATTGCGGGGCGGTTCGGTGAGCCCTGGATGGGTAAGGACGTTGAGCCTGTTTCGGCCCTGGCCGCTTTTGTCGAGGCGCACAAGGTGCAGGCGGTGTGGATTGCGATTCCTTTTGAAAGCAAGGCGCTGCTGGATGAGGCTCTTGAAGCCCTGCGCGAGTGTGTGGTTGATGTCAATGTCATTCCTGATCTGCATCAATACCGCCTGCTGAACCAAAGCGTCAGTGAATGGGCGGGTATGCCCGTGATTAGCCTGGCCAGTACGCCAATGACCGGGGCTGAGATGAACCTCAAGAGCGCCTTTGATCGCATTGGCTCGGCTGTTTTGCTGATCGTGTTGTCGCCAATGTTTTTGTTGCTGGTACTGTTGATCCGGTTTTCCGGGCCCGGGCCGGTACTATTCCGTCAAAGCCGGCACGGCGTGGGCGGCGAGCGCATAAAGATTCTCAAATTCAGAACCATGAGTCTGCACACGGAAACTGTCGGCGAAGTCACTCAGGCTGTTGCGGATGATCCCAGAGTAACCACAGTGGGGCGCATTCTGAGGCGCACGAGCCTGGATGAGTTGCCGCAGCTCATCAATGTACTGAAAGGCGAAATGTCGTTGGTCGGGCCGCGCCCGCACGCAGTCGAACACAACCAGTTCTACAAGTCGCGAATCCCCAAGTACATGCTGCGCCACAAGGTAAAACCCGGTATGACGGGCTGGGCGCAAATTAACGGATTTCGGGGTCTGACTGATACCGGCGAAAAGATGGCGCTGAGAATTGAACACGATCTTTGGTATATCCAGAACTGGTCGATCTGGTTGGATCTGAAAATTCTGCTACAGACTCCATTCGTGATGTTGCACAGCAATGCTTATTAGACAGCGCTTCAATTATCGCCGGTGCGCCACTTGACTTTTTTCATGATTTCTTTGGGCGTTTTGCCGTCGAGGTTCTGATAGACTTTTTCTTTGTCGCCGCGAGCAGCGAGGTCATAGACTCGCAGGTAGCCAATCGCGTTCATCAGCGTGCGGAATTCCGGTTCGGTGATTTCGCCCTTGACGATTTCGAGATCCTTTTCAAATGTCTGGAGGTTTTTGCCGTTCATGGGGCGGTTAAGGCCGGTCGCAGGCACGTCCACGACTTCTTCAGTTGCCTCACTAGCGATGTCCTGGGCTTCATCGCCAGCGGCATCCTGCGCCACAGCAAAACCAGAGCTCGATAAACTCAGCAAAAGGGTAGCCCAAATGGCCACCAGCAAGTGCGAAGAAATTGATGGTGTTTTCATATTGTCCTCAATAAATCCCTGTCTGCCTCAATGGGCTGATATTCGGTTGGATTTGACCCGGTCTGGCGGAATAAATTCCCTGTCAATGCCGGTTTTTCTTTTTACCGGCCAGCAATACCTTGAAGGCCTTGTTGGTGGCGACGGTGGTCACGCTCTGAAACGATTCTTCGAGCCAATGCCTGTACGGTAGATGCTTGTTGGCGACGAGCATTATATTACCGTTTGCATGGAGGTGTCGCGTCGCGCCCTGAATGAAATGTCGAGGGATTCTGAAATCGGTTTTCACGCCCTGATGGAAGGGTGGATTTGACAAGATCCAGTCGTACTGTTGCCTGACTTCGGAGAACCCCTCCGAGGCAATGATTTCAACTTGCAAATTGTTGATGGTGGCGGAGCGGTGGCTTGATTCCAGCGCCATTGCATTGCTGTCCAGAAGGCTGACTTCCAGTTCAGGAGATTTCAGGCCGGCGACCAAGCCAATTACACCGGTGCCGCAACCAAAATCGAGCAGGCTTTGCCCGCGTGGCAGCTCGGGCAGGTTTTCCAGCAGCAATTCCGTGCCGTCATCGAGTCGGCCGTGGGCGAACACGCCAGGCAAAGATGCGAGGATGAGGTTCTGCCCGCTGCGGCTGAGGGTCCAGGTCTCAAAGTAGTCTTCGAGGCTGAAGGGTGCAGCACAGATGGGCCGCTGGGCGGCATAAATCACACTGTGTCGGGCTGCATCCAGCTTATCGACCTTTTCAAATCGGCGTTCGAGCCGGGGGCGGGCTGACTTGATGCCTGCGTGGTTTGCTCCGACCAGCCACAGCACGCCGTTTGCACTCAATTGCGTGCAGGCCAGATGCAAGAGCATGGTGAGCCGCGCCTTCTCCCGCGGCAGATATAGAATGATGAACGGCAACGCTTCGGCGCTGGTTTCGTCTGTTACTCCGAACACGACATCGGCACCGCGGGCGTTGTGCCACTGGTAGCTGCCATAGTCCTGGGTCAGCAGCCGCACGGCGGCACCCCGGTGCGCCAATTCGCTGGCGCATTGATCGGCGAATGGATTGATGATCAACACCGCAGCCGCGTCAATGTGGCCGCGATTGCGCAGAATCAGTTCAGATTCGCGTTCCATCGGCCAGCCTGGCTTTGAGGTCATATTCGCTTGCAGATTCCACGATCACTTCGACAATGTCTCCAGGGGACAGCGCGTGATGGGGTCCCTCGCCCGTTCCTTTGGCAAATGAGATTTCGACGATCCCGTCAATCTCCGGGGCATCGGCATGGCTACGCCCTATGGCTGAGTTTTCGGTCACATGGTCAATCAGCACATCCTGGTGGGTTCCGGTCTTTGCCTGCATCAGCTGCTTACTGATCGATGCCTGGGTGGCCATGAAGGCATCCCAACGCTGCTGTTTGACAGCATCTGGAATCGCGCCCTTAATGTCGTTGGCTCTGGCGCCCTCAACAGGCGAATACTGAAAGCAGCCGACGCGGTCGAGTCGGGCAGCGGTGAGAAATGACAACAACTCCTCGAATTCCTCATCGGTCTCGCCGGGAAACCCGACAATAAAGGTGCTGCGGATGGTCAGATCAGGGCAGACTTCACGCCAGCTGTTGATGCGCTCGAGGTTGTTTTCAGCCGCGGCCGGTCGCCGCATGGCCTTTAACACGCGAGGGCTGCCATGCTGGAAGGGTACATCCAGGTAGGGCAAAATTTTGCCTTCGGCCATCAGTGGGATGACGCCGTCCACGTGCGGGTAGGGGTAGACATAGTGCAAGCGGATCCACACGCCCAGGCTGCCGAGGGCTTGACAGAGCTCTTGCATGCGGGTCTTTAGTGGTCGCCCGTCCCAAAAATCCAACTTGTAACGCAGATCCACGCCATAGGCGGAGGTATCCTGCGAGATGACCAGGATTTCTTTCACGCCAGCGGCCACGAGCCGCTCTGCCTCGCCCATGACCTCACCAATGGGCCTGCTGACCAGCCTGCCGCGCATGGAGGGTATGATACAGAAACTGCATTTGTGATTGCAGCCCTCGGATATCTTCAGGTAAGCATAGTGCCGCGGTGTCAGTTTGACGCCCTGAGGAGGTATCAGGTCCAGGTAGGGGTCATGGTGGCGTGGTGGAGGTGCATGCGCATGCACGGACTGGACGACCGCTTCGTATTGTTGGGGGCCGGTCACTGCCAGCACGCTGGGATGCACGTTACGGATTGCCGACTCGTCCACACCCATACAGCCGGTCACGATGACGCGGCCATTGGCGTCAAGCGCCTCTCCGATGGCTTCCAAAGATTCGGCCTTGGCACTGTCGATGAATCCACATGTATTGACCACGACGACGTCGGCCCCCTCATAGTCACTGGAAATCTCGTAACCGTCGATTCGCAACTGCGTAAGGATTCGTTCCGAGTCCACCAAGGCTTTGGGGCAACCGAGGCTGACAAAGCCGACCCGCGGTGGCTTATGGCGTGATCCGTTCAATCCGTCAAATCCGGTTCAAAGAATACCCAGGTGATCGAACTGAACTGCCGGCGCAAATCGGATTCGACTCGGTTGATGGCATCGATCATGCCAACTTCTGAACCTGTGGGAACCATCTTTGCTTTCACGGCCACCATCGCGTCCGGTCCAAATTGCATGGTGATGAGGTTGTAGAGCGTGTCAATTTCGGGGCGTGCAGAGAGGAATTCCCGCATGTCATCAAGTTTTTCCGGGTCAATGCTCTGTCCAATCAATAAGTCCTTGATCTCAATGGCGATGAATACAGCAATGACGATCAACAGCACACCGATCGAAACCGTGCCGAAGGCGTCCCACAACGGATTCCCGGTGAGATGGGTCATGCTGATCACGATCAGGGCAATCATCAGGCCGAGCAGGGCGGCGACATCCTCGCCAAAAACAACTATCAGAGCGCTGCTGCGGCTTTCCCTGAACCAGCGCAAGAAATGCCGGCCCTCGCGCTCCTTGTTGACCTCACGGACACAACCCCACAGTGAAATCCCTTCCGCCGCGATCGCGAAAGTCAGAACGCCAATTGCGACCCAGAAGTAGTTCAGTGGCTCGGGATTTCGGATTTTGTGCAGACCCTCGTAGATCGAAAACATACCGCCGACACTAAACAGAATTACCGCCACCAGGAACGACCAGAAATAGATACTCTTGCCGAAGCCCAATGGATGGTCTTCTGTTGGTGGCTTACGGGTTTGACGCAGACCCAGAATCAACAGCAGTTGATTGGCGCTGTCCGCCAGCGAGTGGATGGCTTCGGCCAGCATGGCGCCCGAACCCGTCACTGCGGCCGCAGCGCCCTTGGCAACGGCGATCGCCAGGTTGGCAACCAGCGCAAACATAATCGATTTTAGTGAGTCGACCTGGCCGGACATATTGCACCCGCGGTGTGAATTGACAACGAAAGGCCCGCGTTTGTGCGGGCCGAAACGGTGATCAAGACCTAATTATGCGGCCTGCGCGACGCAGGCTCAATAAGCGGCGCTAATTACTCACGGTAGTTGAAGTGGAGTCTGCCTAGCTGGCCGAGCCGGTTGGCCGGCATAACCAGGCTCAGCGTGCGATCACGCTTGTTGCGTTTGATCTCAACCTCAAATTCTTCCTCGGGGGCAATATTGCGCAGCACCCGCAAGACATCTGTGGGTGAATTGACTTCGTATTCATTGACCGCCAGCAATACATCGCCCGGCATCAGTTGAAAAGCATTGTCCTTCCTAGCACTCAATACCAGCACGCCCCGATTTGTCTTGAAGTATTCTCCCAGTTCTGGATTGATCGCAGCAAACTTCAGTCCGTGCGTTGCCGGCATGCCGAACCAGATGTTGGCGTCCCCCAAGGCTTGTGCGGCGATATCAGACAGGTTTCCGCTTGAGAAATCAAAATCTTGCAAGATCTCGAGATTTTCGCCGTCGGCGCCAACGAATGCATACCGGTATTGTTCAACTTCGCGGCTGATGCGCTCGACTTGTTCTGCCAGCGCTGCGTGATCGATCATGGGCACTTCGATGTGCTCGATATGGACATTGGGCGTGCCTGGGGCGCCAGGTGCCGGTGGCGCGGACAGGCGGATAAAGGATTGCCAGCTACGCGGCTCACGGTTTTCGGCCTTGACCATAAATTCCCAGGCGGCGTCATCGCGCAGAATTTCCACCGCCAGTTCTTCTCCGGCCTTGACTTCGCTCATGACCTGGAAAATCGCGGCGCGGCCCGCCGCTTTTTCCCCACCGCCCAGGGATTCGCCGCGCAGTGACACCATAATGTCGCCTTCGCGGATGCCGGCCCTGTCAGCGGGGCCGTCTGGTGATACGCCGATGATTTTCACGCCTTGCTCCTTTTGCTCGCCAAGCACGACGCCGATCACCGCACGGTCGCCAAGGTTGATGACTTGTGCACGAATCTCCTTGCTTTGCTGTATAGCCAGGTCGCGATGGGCCCGCGCCACCTGTCTGCTGGCCTCGCGCATTTGCCGGTGCGATTCGCTCAATTGACGGCGTACTTCCTGCATTTCCTGCTCTATTTGGGCCATCGCTCGGGCCCCGTCCGCCTCTGCTTCGCGTCGGTCATCTTCTGAGAGATCTTTGTTTTGTACTGCCATGGCTGCATTTTCATGGGCGATTCTACGGGCCATTTCTGCCTGCAAGTGGGCCGCTTCAGCGGCGCGTACAGCCTCCAGGCGCTGAACCTCGAAATCAGCCATCATGGCCTGGTAATCCGCTTGCAGTTGATCCATCTCTTCGGTGGTTTTTGGTGCGGTTGCTGCAGGCGAAGTTGGGGCGGTGGGCGACACCGTTGGCGTTTGATCGCCGCCGGCCAGCAAAATCACCGGCGCCAGCATCAGCACCAGGGCGAGGCAGAGAATCGCCGCCCGGGTTGTTGACCTGACCTGGAATTGGCCAGAAATCAGGGCCAGCCCGGCCTGGCGTCGTAGCGCGCGCGCCAACAAAATCGAATAAGTATTTGAGTTCATGTGCTTGTCCTTGGCCTTGTCCATGATTGGGGGTCTACCTACAGTGACGCCAGTTGAGCCTGTTCGCGTCGCAATTGCCCCTGATACAACTGGGCGAGATCAACCAGCAGGTTGACGCGCTGTCCCCACAGTTCTTCGGAGTCCGGTGTCAGGCTGAGGGCGTCATCCACTTGCGCCACGAGGTCCTGCAGTTCCACTTGCAACATCATTGAGTCCAGGGGCAGGTCGCCCACCCCTGATCGCATCAGGCGCAAATTGCGCTCGAGTTTCTGCGACATGCCCATCAGTGAGTCCAGCATTGCCAATTGGGGTTCTGGAGATTTCTCCACCGCTGCCAGCGGACCCTGGGTATCCATGGCGGTGCTCCGGGCATCGAGCTTGGGTTCCTGCTCAAACTGGCCTTGCTGATAGAACACACCAACGGCCAATGTGACCACCGCTGCCGCAGCAAGAAAAGTACCGTACCTGCGCCTTGATGAACCTTGAGCGGCATCCTTCAAGGCAGCCTCGATGATCGGCCAGCCGTCTGAGGGTGGCTCAATCAGGGGCAGGCCACTTAAATTCAGCGGATCGCGTTGCGGGCTTCTTGGCTGGTTCATTGTCAATACCTTTGCGTTCATTCCAATCTCAAATGTGGCCACTAAAGCGCTGTGGCTTTGCGTGGGCTGTCCTCGACGTCGGTTGGTCCCTCAATCAATTCACGTAATTTGACCCGTGCGCGCGACAGCCGGGTCTTGGAAAAACTCTCCGTTTTCTTGAACATCCCGCCAATCTCTGCATGGCTGTAGCCTTCTACGTCATGCAGCCACACCACGGTACGGTCCTCATGACTCAAGCTTGCCAGCGCCGATTCCAGGTCCATGCTCAGGCCGATACGTTCTTCGTTGCCGTGCTCCCAGGCGTGATGTTCCTGCAATTCCACAGATTCCAGCTTGGGCAATTTTCTCAGCGCACTGATGGCGTGGTTGATCACCACCCTCCGCATCCAGCCCCAAAATGGTGCATCACCACGAAACTGGCCAATGCGCCGGAAGGCAGTAATGAACGCCTCCTGGGTAACTTCCTGCGCCAATTCCCGGCATTGGCAGATCCGGAAAGACACCGAATATGCCGGCCCATTGAACATCCGGAAGATTTTTTCACAGGCAGCCATATCCCCGCGCTTGGCGCGCGCGAGGGTGAAGTCATCCAGTTCAATCTCAAACGCGGACTGTTTCATTGCTCATACTGACGCCAGTGGGGATTAAAACGTCGCACAGTGCCTTACTTTTTATTTTGCATGACCTGTAGGCCTATTTTGGGAATAATGGTTCAGTTTAAACATCCGGAGTCGTTGCGTGGGACGCTGGCGGCCGCCACCAGAAAAAAGTAGCCCTTACATCACGCCTCAGGGTGCTGAGTCACTCAGGCACGAATTGGCCGATCTGTGGTCGCTGCGCCGTCGCGACGTCGTGCCCGCTTTGACGGCCGCCGCTGCAGAAGGCGACCGGTCTGAAAACGCGGAGTATATCTACCGCAAAAAGCAATTAGGAGAGATCGACAGGCGCATCCGCTACCTCTCCAAACGCCTCGATGAGATCAAAGTCATAGACCAGCCGCCCGCTCGCCTGGACAAGGTGTTTTTTGGCGCCCTGGTCACGCTCGAGTCGACAGACAAAGTGCGGCAGACCTACCGCATCGCCGGCGCCGATGAGATCGACCCTGAAAAAGGCTACATCTCGATTGACTCGCCACTGGCGCGTGCGCTGCTGGGCAGTGAAGTGGGTGGCGAGTTTGCCATTGAGATTGAACAGAGGGTCACGCGCTATACCGTGCTGGATATTCAATATCCCGAGCTTTGAATGACCCAAGCCTTGTTCTGGTTTGGGGCGGCTCGCGCCGGAATCCTAAAATTTGATTGTCGGGGGGCCAGCGGTACTCGAAATCGCTGCCTGGACTCTTTATTTTTTGGTTTGCTGCCCCCATTTATTGGTTGTGGTCGCCGGAAACGGGGCCGCAGGTGCTTTCGGCCTGATGGCGGAAGCGAAAAACTTAACCGAATTGCTTCCTAAGGAGGATGCGGTAATGACTACATTTGATTTTTCACCACTATTTAGAACTTCCGTCGGCTATGACCGGCTCGCGGCGCTGCTCAAAGCGGCCAACCGGGTCGAGCAAAATGGCGGCTATCCCCCGTACAATATTGAAACGACGGGAGACAACACCTACCGAATCACGATGGCTGTCGCCGGTTTTTCAGAATCGGAACTGAGCCTGACCTCTGAGCCCAACACGCTCTTGGTCAAAGGTGACAAGTCCAACAGCGAAAACGGTGCCAATTATCTCTACAAGGGCATCGGCACCCGTTCATTCGAGCGCCGATTCAGCCTGGCCGACCACGTCAAGGTCAGTGCCGCGCGCCTGGATAACGGGCTATTGCACATCGAACTGGAGCGCGAAATACCGGAGGCCATGAAGCCCAAGAGTATTCCCATCAGCAACGGTGCCGAGCTGCTTGAATCCAAGGATGAGAGCAAAGCGGCCTGAAGTCTGACCATTTGACACGCGTATGAGCCGCCCTCTTCGGAGGGCGGCTTTTTTATTGCGCTTGTGAATTCCAGCAACGTTGTTCACACCTAAGGCTCGGTGCCACGTTACCGCAAAGCGCCATGAGTGGGTTGCGGTTCGCTCCTGGCGGATGGCCCGTTGGGCTTCCCTCACTCCTCCGCGCTTGGTGGGTCGGCTCCAACGGAACATCCTGTTCCGCGTCGCCTCGTCGAGCCATTCATGGCTCGACGACCCAGTCGCTTGTCGTCCCTCGGCATCCACCTTGATGGAGCGCACCACAACCCCCTCATGACACTTTGCTGTCACGGTGCGGCTCCTACCGCCCTGGGGTAGCCAGTGGTATGACACACGCGCCAAATCGACGACATTTGTGACCCCTATGTGCAATAAGTTGGCTCAAGCCGGAAAGAGTGACAGTGCTGCTTCCAGGACCCTTTGAAACAGGATGTTTCAAGAGGAGCCCACAGGGATGTGCAGGCGCCGCAGGCGCCGTGTGGCGCGTCCTGGAAACAGCACTGTTACTCTCAGCCGGCTCCCTGATAAAGATGACAAACGCAGACACCCCAGCCGATTCGAACGATGAGTAGAGACTCAACCAGAATTTGGAGCACTTTTGTGAACAACGTTGCTGGAATTCACAGCGAGTGCACTGCCGTCAAGTTTCGGGGAGCGTCGCCGGTTGTTGTTGGGTAATGCAGTGCACACCACCACCGCCGATGGCGATATCATTGATTTCGACCAAGACGACCTGACGATCAGGGTATATACCTTTCCAGGTTTCGACGGCCTCGGCGTCGCGATCATATCCGTAGCCAGGAACGATGACCGCACCGTTGGCCAGATAAGCGTTGATATAGGAGCTACAGCCGCCGTTCCAGACGTCCGGGTGATAGTGGCCCTCATTGATGAAGGCCAATTCGATGGTTCTGCCTCGGGCGTCGGTCTGATTCCGCATCGCGGCCAGATTCACCGGTCCGACCGAGTAGTGCGGATCGCTTGTGTCATCGTTGATTTCCATCAACAGGCGGCCAGGTTCAACGAAGCTGGCGATGCCATCGACATGGCCGTCGGTTTCCTTCTCTTCAGGGTCCCCGGGCAGCCAGATTATTTTCTCGGCGCCGAGCGTGCGGCATAATTCGCGTTCAACTTCCTGTTTGCTCCAGCCCGGGTTGCGATTAGGGTTCAACAAGCATGATTCCGTGGTGACTACCGTCCCTTCGCCGTCCACCGTGACGCCGCCGCCTTCGGCAACGAGGGCGGAGCTGAATTCCTGCAAATTGAGTCTGCGCAGGATTTCTGAGCCAACCAGGGCATCATCATGATAGGCAGCATACTTGCCGCCCCAGGCGTTGAAGGTCCAGGTCGAACCGGCGATCTGCCCACTGTCATTAATCAGGAAATTGGGACCGTTATTGCGAGTCCAGGAGTCGTCAATCGGCATCTCAACGATTTCTACCCCGGCCATGAGGAGTGATTCTGGTATTTTGCCCGCACCGGGCCTGACCAGCATTTTGACCGGTTCAAAGCGGGCGATGGCGTTGGCAACCCGGGCGTAGGCCGCACGAGTGGCTGCTGGGTTATCCCACAGCCCTTCTCGGCTGGGCCAGGCCATCCAGCAACAACTGTGCGGCTGCCACTCTGCCGGCATATAGAACCCGCAGTCGCGGGGATCTTTGCTCATTGGGGGTGCACAATTTGCCCGGCTACCAAGAACTGGTCAATTCTGGCCAGGATCCGGCAGACCCGACTCGGCGCTCGCGCGCAGCAGCGCCCACAGAGACGCCAAGTGTTCGCGCGTCATCAGCTCCGTGCCGATTGAAACCCGCACCATCCATTGCCCCTCGTGCACGGAGGGGCTGACAAACGCCCGGCCGGACTGGTTGATGGCGTCGGCCCAGTCCAGCGTGTGTTGGTCCAGCGCCTCGCCCTGCAGGCCATCGGGTTCATGCCTCAGGCACACTGTTTGCAAGGTCACCGGCGCAACGACTTGCCAGTCTGGCACCTGGCGCACCTGGTCTTCCAGCCAGCGGGCGTTGTCCAGGTCACGCCGAATACGCTGACGAATCGCTTCGGGCCCGTCCAGACGCAGGTGAAACCAAAGTTTGAGTGCCCTGAAGCGGCGGCCCAGGGGGATGCCCCAATCCCGGTATTGGGTCACTTCGCCATCCACAGTGGAGCGCAGATAACTGGGATTGGTCGACATCACCCGGATCAGGGTTTGCGGATCACGCACAAAAAACAGCGAGGTATCCAACAAGGTGCCCATCCATTTGTGGGGGTTCCAGGACAGGGAGTCGGCTCCTTCCACGCCCGTCCAGAGATGACGGCACTCGGGCAACATCATGGCAGTACCGGACATGGCTGCGTCGACGTGCACCCAGGCGCCGAAATCAGCCGCAACCGCAACAATGGAATCAACCGGGTCAAAACTCACCACACCGGTCGAACCGCTGCAGGCGACCACCACCGCGGGTTTCCGATTGCTGCTTTGATCCGCTGCCATGGCGGTGCGCAAGGCGCGTGGGTCCATCGCATAGGTATCCGGGTCATGCGCAACCACGTGCACATTATCCTTGCCAAATCCGGCCAGCGAGGCGGCCTTGGTGACCGATGAATGCGCCTGGGCCGTGGCGTACACAACCAGCGCGTCCGGCTCGCTTTGCAGGCCGCCCCGTGCTTCTGAATAGTCACTGGCACGTTCGCGGGCTACGATCAGGGCGGTCAGACAGGCGGTGGAGGCTGTGTCGTGTATCGTGCCCTCCCATTGCTCAGACAGGCCCACCAGTTGCCGCATCCAATCGCACACCACTTCCTCGACTTCGGTCAGGGCGGGGCAACTTTCCCAGGAAATGCCCAAGGTACCCAATCCGGCGCTGGTGATGTCGCCCAGCACGGCGGCGAGCGAGGCGTTGGAGGGAAACCAGCCAAAAAACATCGGGTGCTGTACCTGGGTAATGCCGGGAACGACGATGTTGTCGAGGTCGGCAATGACTGCGTCAAGCGATTCGGGCTGTTCCGGCGGCCTGCTGGGCAGGGCATTGGCGACCTGGCCGGGCCGGACCTGGGCACGCACGGCTTGCTGCTCGATATTCAGTCGATATTCAGTGATCCAATCGATCAATTGGTGTCCTGCCTGGCGGAATTCTTCGGGGGTCATGGCTTTCCTTTCAATTTGAGTTTGTAATCCTGCTGCAATAGCCGTCCAGGAGAGAGAAGAATACCCGTTTGGGTTCCCGGCAACAGCAAGTTATTGCGCCCGGTTTGTGTGAAATACGTAAAGCCGCTTTAGTCCGGTTTAACGTTCTGTTAACATGCGCCGCGTAAGTCACCATTTGGAAGAGATTTGATGAACATTACAGCCCAAAAAATGCTGCCAGGCGATCGGGTAAATGCCCACGCCAGCAATGCAGCCGCTGCTGTAGTCGGAGTCATTCAGCTTCCACGTTTTTCAGGCCCCAGCGACGATATTGGCGGCCAGTCAGCAGCGATCCCAGCGTAGCCGAAACTTTTTTCTGATTTTCCTGTTCCGGCCACGCGATCCCGGAATCAAGCGCCGTTTCCCATCAAGATGGGCAAGCGGCAGGACACTCAGAGAAAAACATGACTTATCAAAGCACGAACACCATAAAAAGCAGAGTCCGAAGATGGCGGCAATTCTTTCGCGAGGCCCTGAGCGAAAACGAAACTGACTTCACCAGCGGCCCGATTGGTCGGGCGCTGGGCTTATTGGCCATACCGATGATGTTGGAAATGGCCATGGAGGCCATTTTCGCAGTTGTTGACATAGCCTTTGTTTCCCGGCTCGGCACTGATGCCGTCGCCGCAGTGGGCATTACCGAAGCTCTGATTACGATTCTCTATGCCGTGGCCATTGGGCTGGGTATGAGCGTAACCGCCATGGTATCGCGGCGCATCGGCGCCAAAGACGCAGAAGGTGCGGCCCAGGTGACAGGCCAGGCCATATGGATTGGTGGCCTGCTGGCGCTGGTAACCGGTGTGCTGGGCGTGAGTTTTGCCACGGATATGCTGCGGCTCATGGGCGCAAGCGAGGCGGTGATCGACACCGGGAGTGGCTTTACCGCCGTGTTGCTGGGTGGTTCGGCCAGCATTGTGTACCTGTTTCTGCTCAATGCGGCGCTGCGTGGCGCCGGGGATGCGCCGGTGGCCTTGCGCTCACTGGCGATTGCCAACGCCTGCAACATTGTGCTGGATCCCTGTCTGATCTTCGGCCTCGGGCCTTTTCCGGAAATGGGTGTCACCGGTGCGGCCGTGGCGACCACAATCGGGCGGGGCATTGGCGTGTTGTATCTGGCCAGGTACCTGGCCCCGTTCAGGCGGTCGGCTGAGATTCAAGTTGCACCATTTGAGGCTGGTTGGCGGCCTGATTCTTCGATTGCTGAAAATTTCGGTAGGCGGCATTGCGCAGTTCCTGATTGCCACCTCGAGTTGGATCATCATCATGCGCATCGTCGCGCTTTACGGCAGCGCGCCCGTGGCGGCCTATACGATTGCGCTGCGGCTGGTCGAGTTCGCCTTCTTGCCGGCCTGGGGCCTGGGAAATGCAGCGGCGACGCTGGTAGGTCAGAATCTGGGCGCCGGCAAGCCCGAGCGTGCGGCGCGGTCTGCCTGGCGGACAACGCTCTACAACGGGGTGTTCATGACCGTGCTGGGCGTGATCTTCGTGGCCATGGCGCCAGATGTCATCGCGTTGTTCACCGCAGAGCCCGAAGTATTGCGCTTTGGCATTGCCTGCTTGCAGATCATGGGTGTGGGTTATCCGATGTATGCAGTGGGCATGATTATCGTCCAGGCGCTCAACGGGGCCGGCGATACCTGGACGCCTTCAGTGTTGAATTTTGTTTGCTTTTGGCTGATACAGATTCCGCTGGCATACGCACTGGCGACCACCGGGCTCGCAACGCCGGGCGGTTATGGGCCCAATGGCGTGTTCATCTCAATTGTTGTTTCTGAAACCCTGCTGAGCATCCTTGCAGTCATTGTTTTCAGGCAGGGCAAGTGGAAGCTCACAGAAGTTTGAATCAGGATGCAATGCGGTACGTAACTTTCGGCAGAATGCGTCGTCTAGTGTACTGCAGCGCAATTTAATGGCCCTTTCAGAGGTCGAGCAAACTAAATGGAGTTGAATACATGAAACTTAACCACAGAAGCGCCGGCGTTTTGCTGGTGCTGACACTGTTGCTGGCAGGACTGCCCGGCATGGTATTGGCCGACACCCTCAGCGATTTGGACAGTTACTATCAAGAGTTGTATCCGGCCGATGAACCGGGCGCCACCATTCTGATTTCCCGCGACGGGAATGCGGTGTATCGCAAAGCATTCGGCATGGCGGACATTGAAAACGGCATTGCCAATCAGACCAATATGGTGTTTCGCCTGGGCTCGATCACCAAGCAGTTCACTGCGGTGGCAATCATGATGCTGGAGCAAGAAGGCAAACTGAAAGTCAGCGATGATATGACCAAATATCTGCCTTCTTATACGCCACCACCCTCGACCATAACCATCGAACATCTGTTAACGCATACCTCCGGTATTCCAAGTTACACCGGACTCGAAGGCTGGATGAGCACCAGCAAGATAAGAGAGAAGCTGTCGGTCGAGGCCATGATGGACGAGTGGGAGGGCCTGGAGTTGGAATTTGAACCTGGCAGCACCTGGAAATACAACAATTCCGGCTACTACATGTTGGGGACGATCATCGCGAATGTCTCCGGCATGGGTTATGACGAATTCATCGAGCAACGCATCTTCGAGCCCTTGGGTATGAATGACAGCTACTATGACCATAGCGAACTCATCATTCCCAATCGTGCACGAGGTTACCAGCGTGGCGAGGACGGCGAACTGCAAAATGCTGATTATCTCGATATGGGTCAGCCCTATGCAGCAGGCTCGCTGGCATCCACGGTCGATGACATGGCCAAGTGGGACGTCGCCTTGTACGGCGACGCCATTTTGCCCCAGGAAGTGCTGCAACGCATGTGGACTTCTTATGTGCTAACGGACGGAAGCGAAACCGGTTATGGCTACGGCTGGTCGGTCTCCGAGCACAATGATAACGATGTGATCAGTCATGGTGGCGGCATATTCGGCTTCAGAACTGAAGGCATGCGTCTGCCGGAGCAGGGCCTGTACGTTTCTGTGCTCTCCAATGGCGCTTCGGCTTCTCCCGACCTGGCGGCAATCGCGGCGGTCAAAGCCATGCTCGAAGAACCTTTCAGAGTGGTTCCGGTCGATGTGGAACTGAGTGAACTGGAAGCGCTGACCGGGGTGTATCGCGGCTCCGATGATTCGCTCAGAAATGTCACGCTGGAGGACGGCCAACTCATGATTGAAGTGTTTCCGGGATTTAAGCTTGCCGGCACACCAGTGGGGGGAAATCGTTTCCAGATGCAAGATACGGCATTTGAAATGGTATTTGGCGGTGAGCACGGTGACATCGAGCACATGGAAATGCAGCGCGTGGGCTGGGTCAGCCAACGCTCGATGCGGACCGACGATCCTCTGCCTTAACGAGACTGTGGGCTTTGACTGTGGGCGGCGCGCGGTGCGCCTCCCCAGGGCGCCTATTGCATGCCGTCGAGCGCAGGCCCGAGGTGCCACACGGTTTGCCCGCAGGGCAAAGAGTACGGCTCCGAAGCCGCTGCGCGTGCAGCCGCCTTCCGCCGAAGGCGGGAGCACGACTGCAGGGATGCAGGAGGTAGAGCAACGCAGGGAGCAGTTGCCGAGGGAAGCGAGACTCCTTAAAATCCCCGCGATTTGAGTATTGAGTCGACCTGTTGGGCATAGCCGCCGCCAAACCAATAGGCGTGAAATAGCAGCGGCCAGAGGTTATAGATGTCTATCCTTTCCTTGAACCCGGGCTCAAGCGGCCGCAATTCGCCGTAGCCATCGAAGAACGGCGCGCTAAAAGAGCCAAATAGCGTGGCAAAGGCCAGATCGACTTCCGGGTGTCCAAAATAGATGGCCGGATCAATGAACGCCACACACTCACCCTGGTTATAAAGTACGTTTCCGCCCCAGAAATCACCATGCAGCAGTGAGGCCTCAGCCAATGGTGGAAGAACCTCGGAAAGCTGATCGATCAGTTTTTCCAGCCGCCTCATTGTAGCGGGCTGAATCCTGCCGGCGGCAAGCGCAATGCCGGCCATGTGGCGCAGTCGTTGTTCGCCGAAAAAACAAATCCAGTCCTGATGCCAGCCATTGGGCTGCACCGAAGGGCCAAATATTGTGTCTGTGCGAAATCCAATCTGGCTGGAGGTGACGGTGTGAAGGCGGGCCAGATGTCGTCCCGCCTGAGATTGTGCGCGCGAAGTTCTTTGACCATCATTTTCGACAAAGCTCAAAAACAGCATGTCACTGGCCAGGCCGAGTACTTCGGGTACCGGTGCGGCGTTGCAATGGCCGAGAAACTCCAGCATTTGCATTTCAGCCGCGGCCAGCCACTGGTGGCCTGGGGCAGGGCATTTCACGGCGATGTCCAGACCCTGGTCGGTCTGCAGGCGGTAAACTGCCGCCCAGTCACCGTGGTAAATTGCCTGGACGCTCAGAGACACACCGAGCCTCAGCTCCAGCGCCGCCCGAGAAATGGTTTCCTGATCCATCCTTCAGCGCTTCGCCCCTGGGTAGGTCGGAATCTGCAGATATAAGTGTTCGGGAGGCAGGCACACTTCCTCATTGCAGGCCTGCAGTTGCAGGCTCAGCCGCAGCAGAGCGTCTGATTGAGTTTGGGGATGCGATTCCAGGGTCATCTGCAGGTTCACGTCGCCCTCGTACAAAGCCAGCGGTTCGCTTTGAAAGCCAAGTGATTTAAGCACGGGTTCCGGGTAATTCACCGTTGCCAGCCGCCAGGTGTCATCGGGGCCGGTCACATCCAACAAAGTGGGGATCAGGTTGTCGGAAAGTGGATTGCGCGCATTGATGTGCCAGCCGGGCTGAACTTCGATATTTACAGAAACCTGGTCGTCCTGGAAGCGTCCTGTCACGGCGACGCCCCCGTGTGCCGCGTATTGTGTGGGGCCGGACTGGTCGTCGGCCAGAACACTGGAGGCCAGAAGCATATAGGGGTAGGCGGCCGGATTGCGATTGATTGCGGGTCCAAATGCGCTCAGCAGTCGATTCGCACGGTCGGTCATATCCAGGACGGAGTTGCCCGCGGTTGCCGGCAACCTTGCCGAACGGCGGGCCAGCCTGGCCATGGCATGCAGGGCGACCGCATTACCGGCCGGCACAGCACCATCGGTAATGTCTTTGGGTCGGCCAATGTCTCCGGCGAGCTCTTTGCCTTTGACCCCCATGAAATAGCCACCGCTGGTTTCGTCCCAGAATTTTTCGTGCATGCTGAGCAACAAGCCATTTGCACGCTTCAGCCAAGCCGCGTCCCGGGTCATGTCGAAGAGGTTGATACAGGCATCGGCCAACCAGGCATAGTCCTCCTGAACGGCGGCAACTTTGGTTCGCGCCATATAGCTGGCGCGCCATAATGCGCCATCGTCTTTGCGGTGGTTCTGCCACAGGAATTCACCACACCGGATGGCGGCGGCTGCATAACGTTCAACCGAAAATTGGACTGCCGCTTCAGTCAGCGCGACAATCATCATCGAATTCCAGGCCGTAATGATTTTGTCGTCGCGCAAGGGGTGAGGGCGCTTTTCCCGGGCGGTGTACAGTGCATCGCGAATCCTGTCTATGCGATCCAGCAACGCTTCCTCGCCTGGCCCGGGGCGCGCATATGCAGTCAGCGGTGCTTTTCGGTGGAGAATATTACTGCCTTCGAAATTACCCGCCGTGGAGGTGCCAAATACCTCGATGGCCAGGCGCGCATCTTCGGCTGTTAGAACTTCTCCAAGTTGTTCCTCGGTCCACAGAAAAAATCGGCCCTCGCCGCCTTCACTGTCGGCGTCAGTCGCAGAGAAAAAACAGCCCTCTGGAGATTGCATATCACGCAAAACGTAGTCGAGTGTTTGTTGCGCGATTCGAAGGAACTCCGAGTCACCGGTCAGAGCGGCACCCTGGGTGAAAGCCCGCGCCAGTTGCGCCTGGTTGTAGAGCATTTTTTCGAAGTGGGGCACCAGCCAGTCGCCATCGGTGGAATAGCGGTGGAAGCCGCCGCCTACCTGGTCGTAAATTCCACCCCGAGCCATTGCACGAAGATCAAACCGAATCAGTTCAACGAGTGCTTCATCATGTTTTCGCCTGGCTTGATCGATCAGGAAGAGATAATTGCTTTCATTGGGAAATTTGGGCGCTGAACTGAAGCCGCCAGCAACCTGATCATGGCTCTGGAACAGGGCTGCAACGGCGTGTGGCGGCGCAGCGTCTGCCAGGTCGCCGGCGCTTTGCGTCCGGTCCAGGACCTGTTGCACCCTTGCCGAGATGTTCTCGGCCTGTGCCAGCAGCCCCGGCCGGTCTGCTGCCCAGATTGTCTGGGCCTTTTGCAGCAGATCGAGAAACTGATCGCGGGGAAAATAGGTGCCGGCAAAAAATGTTTTGCCGTGCGACGTCAGAAAGGAAGACATCGGCCAACCCCCGCGCCCTGAAATGACCTGGACAGCCGTCATATACAAGGCATCAATATCTGGTCGTCGCTCCCGGTCTACCTTGATCGCTACAAAATGCGTGTTGAGAAATTCCGCCACGGTCTCATCTTCAAAGCTCTCGCGCTCCATCACGTGGCACCAGTGACAGGTGGAATAACCAATCGACAAGAAGATGGGCTTGTTCTCACGTTTTGCACGCCTAAAGGCAGCCTCGCCCCATGCGTACCAATCAACCGGATTGTGGGCGTGCTGCAGCAGATAAGGGGAGTCTTCCAGAATCAGTCGGTTGGTATAACGGGGTCGCCCATCGTCCCCAAAGTGGCGGGTACGAGGCTGGTAATCCTGGCCCAGAGATTGCAGGCCGGATTCGAGTTGCTGCTTGAGTTCAAGCGGATAGTTGACGCCGGGCGGGTCGGCGCCGGGTGAATTTGCCACGGCCGGTGGGAGGATGGCAGCAAATAGAAATAGCGTCATCGCCTGCCTCAAAAGTTGGGGACTAAAATAAATGTGATACACCTTTTGGACTTCACGTCTTTCCTGCCAGTCAGTGACTTTCCAACCCACATTGGTGCAGGCAGCCGCAACGCCAAATCCGTTGCATTTAGTCAGCCACAAGAAGGCTTGACTCATCGTTGTGCCGGGTATCGGAACCCACATTCATCATAGCATCGAGGGGCGGGAGTACAGCACTTGTGTACAACCTTGCTGGAATTCACGGCTGGCTGGCCGTGATATGCTCCGGTGGACGCGATTTCCGAGCTCAATTTCTGATGGTGCATTTTTCTTCTGCCGGGCCTCCACCCGAAATGACGGCCCGGGGGTTTGCCGGGGTATTTCAGTACAGCCGCCGTGCACTGCAACTGGTGTGGACCACGAATCGGGGACTGACGGTTGCACTGGCAGTGTTGACCCTATTGGGTGGCCTGTTGCCGGCCGCGATGGCATGGGTGGGCGCATTGATTATCGATGCCGTGGTTGCCGCCATACGCGCCTACCAGGACAGCGGCAATGCCCCAATGCGAGCAATTTTCCTGCTGGTGGGGCTGGAGGCACTCATTGTGGCTTGCCTTTCTGCCGCCCAACGCGGGATCTCGTTGTGCCAGGCCCTGCTGCGGGCACAATTGGGGCAGCGGGTCAACGTCATGATCCTGGAGAAAGCGCTGACGCTGGAACTGGCCCAATTCGAGGATTCAGAATTCTACGACAAGCTCACTCGTGCCCGGCGTGAGGCCTCGAGCCGGCCTTTGTCGCTGGTCAACCGCACCTTTGGCCTGGCGCAAAATCTCATCTCATTGGTCAGCTACGGCGTATTGCTGGTGCAGTTTTCTCCCTGGGCAGTGGCTGTGTTGCTGATCGCTGGACTGCCGGCGTTTTTTGCTGAAACGCGGTTTTCCGGCCAGGCATTCAGACTCTTTCGATGGCGTTCGCCCGAGACGCGCATGCAGCTCTACCTGGAGACCGTTTTGGCGCGCGAAGACAACGTCAAAGAGGTCAAGCTGTTTGGTTTGGGCCCGTTGTTGTTGGAACGCTATCGCGATATCTTCAGGCGCTTGTACAAGGAAGACCGGGCCCTCGCTGTCCGCCGCGATGGCTGGGGCTTTGCCTTGGGGCTGATTGGCACCGCCACCCTGTATGGCGCCTATGGTTGGATTGCTGTTGCGGCGGTGGTCAGCCGCATCACGCTGGGCCAGATGACGATGTACCTGATGTTATTCCGCCAGGGTCAGTCGGCGGTTTCCGCCATTCTCTCTGCGATTGGCGGATTGTACGAGGACAACCTCTACCTCTCCACCCTCTACGAGTATCTGGAGACACCGGTGCCAGAGTCACCGGCCGCGCAGGTACAGGGCCCAAAGGCCAACGATGGGATCCGTTTTGAGCAGGTCACTTTTACCTATCCGGGCGCTCGCCAGCCGGCACTGTCAGGTATTGATCTGCATATTCTGCCCGGTGAATCACTGGCCCTGGTTGGCGAAAACGGTTCAGGGAAAACCACTTTGATCAAACTGCTCACGCGGCTTTACCGGCCACAGAGCGGGCGCATTCTGCTCGATGGCCTGAACCTGGATGACTGGCAGGAGGAGGCCCTGCGCGGGCGCATCGGGGTCATCTTTCAGGACTTCGCCCGCTACCAATTCCTGGTCGGGGAAAACATTGGTGTGGGGGATGTCCGTTATTTCGAGGATGAAAAGCGCTGGATCGAAGCCGCCGACAAAGGGATGGCGACCGATATTGTTGAAAACCTGCCTTCCGGCTATGCGACCCAGCTGGGGAAGTGGTTCAAGGATGGGCAAGAGCTTTCTGGCGGTCAGTGGCAGAAAATCGCCTTGTCACGTGCTTTCATGCGCACCGATGCCGACATTCTGGTGCTGGATGAGCCGACCGCATCGATGGATGCGGCTGCGGAGGCCAAAATTTTTGAACATTTCCGCAAGTTGACACAAAACCGTATCGCCATACTGATTTCCCATCGCTTTTCCACCGTCAGAATGGCCAGCCAGATCGTCGTCATTGAGAATGGCAAAATCATTGAAGGGGGCAGCCACCAGCAATTGATGACACTGGACGGCCATTATGCACGGCTATTTTCCTTGCAGGCGGCGGGTTATCGTTAGCTATGGCCAAGCTGATTCCATGACTGCCTCACGGTACTGGACATTTTCAATCGTTTTCTGGGTGATTGCCGCCTTGTTGATGTTTGTCAACGCGTTGCGCATTGATCATTGGGACCAGGTATTGATCCGGTTTATATACTTTCCGATACTCGGTGTGCTGTTGACTGCGGCCAAAACACTGATTTATCAAAGTGATGCTTTCAGACGGCTGCCGCACTGGGCTGGCATTGTCCTGGTCTTGGTAATGAGTGGCATTGCCGCGGTTATGATCGCCTCGGTGCTCAACCCCATCACCTACTTGCTGCTTGGACTTGATCTTATTGAACGCCATTACGAACTCATGTCCACGGGCTTGTTATATTTTGGCCTTTTATTCCTGTTGTGGTCGCTGCTGTTTTTCCAGCTTGATGGCCGTCCATTGCTCGGCCAGCCCGGTCTTCATCGCTCTGACTACATTGGACGTATCGGCGCGGATGATGGTGGCCAGGTGATTACACTGGCAGTGGAGGACGTCGTCTATATTGCCGCCAGTGGTGATTACGTTGAAATTCACATGGCCGATAAACGCTTCCTGAAAAAGGAAACGATCGCCAATTTTGAGGCCTTGCTGGACCCGGAATTATTCCGGCGTGTGCATCGATCCACCATGGTCAATGTCCAACGCGTGTCCCGCATCGAGCCCAAGGGCGGTGGCGCATACGCGCTCATTCTGGCGAATGGGCAGGTGCTCAACTCCAGCCGATCCTACAGGGCTGTGATAAAGGCGCTACAAGCCTCTATGTAATTTTCCGCTCGTCGCTTACGAGTAAGCGCAACCGATTTAATGTAAGGTTGCTCATCCCCTGAGGAGAGTGACGCCATGATTGACCTGTACACCTGGCCCACACCCAACGGTCGCAAGATTTCGGTCATGTTGGAAGAAATCGGCATGGACTACAACGTCATTCCGGTGAACATCGGTCAGTTGGAACAAAAAACACCGGAGTTCCTGGCGATGAACGCGAATGGACGGATCCCTGTCATCGTGGATCGCGGCAATAAGGATTTCGTGGTGTTTGAATCAGGTGCGATCCTGATCTATCTGGCCAACAGGAGTGGCCAGCTGTTACCGACCGAGGAAAAGGCGCGTTCACGGGTAATTCAATGGCTGATGTTTCAGATGGGTAATCTGGGCCCGATGATGGGGCAGGCGAACGTGTTTTACCGTTACTTTCCGGAGAAGATTCAACCCGCCATTGATCGCTACCAGCATGAGGGCCGGCGATTGATGGAAGTACTCAACAGCCAGCTGACCGAACGCGAATACCTGTGTGATGCCTACAGCATTGCGGACATCGCCAATTGGTGTTGGGCCCGGAGTTATAAGTGGTCGGGTATCGATATCAGCGGCCTGGATCATTTGCGGGCCTGGATCGACCGGCTGTATGAGCGTCCGGCTGTCCTGCGCGGTAAAGACGTGCCCGAACCGCCTGCAGAGGCCAATCTTAAGGACACCGGGCAGAAGATTATCGTCCGCTAGCGTACTGCATCGCAATTAGTGGCCCTTTCAGCCAGACGCAAAGCGGCTAGCCGATAGGCATGTTCCCGCCGGGGTAGCTAGACTACCTCAAGGGTACATAACACAGCGGATGGCCGCTTTGCGCCTGGCCCGCAGGGAGGCCACCTGTGACGGCACTGCTGCGTTCGACTTCTTGGAAAGGACCAGCCATTCCCTGCGAAGCCCGCCTTGCATTGCAGCCACAGGTGACCTCTGAAAGGGCCATTAATTACGATGCAGTACGCTCGATCTTCTTTCAACCCCGGCTTGTTATCCCCCGGTTCATGCCGGACAATACCGCCGGTCGCAAATCAACCTCCGGAGACTGCCGTGCCAGCCTTGTTGCCGCATCCTGATCCTGATGGACTGCTCGAATATTCGGTGGTTTACACCGATCGCTCTCTGAATCACATGTCACGCTCTTTTCAGGCCGTGATGAATGATGTTTCCTCCATGCTCAAGAATGTGTACAAGGCCAGGGCGGCGGTGATTGTGCCCGGCAGTGGCACCTATGGCATGGAGGCGGTGGCCAGGCAGATTGCCACCGGCAAGAAGTGCCTGGTCATCCGCAATGGCTTTTTCAGCTATCGCTGGAGTCAGATCTTTGAAATGGGCAACATTCCGTCAGCGGAAATCGTACTCAAGGCGCGGCCTCAGGGTGAGGGCCCCCAGCAACCCTGGGCGCCGGCGCCGATCAGCGAAGTTGTGGCTACCATCAAAAGTGAGCAACCTGATCTGGTGTTTGCGCCCCACGTGGAGACCAGTGCCGGGATGATATTGCCGGACGACTATTTGTGCGCCGTGGCTGCGGCAGTGCACGAGGAGGGTGGCCTGTTCGTACTCGACTGCATTGCGTCCGGAGCACTGTGGGTGGACATGCAAGCCTGCGGCGTCGATGTCCTGATCAGCGCCCCGCAAAAAGGTTGGACGGCCACATCCTGTTGCGGCCTGGTCATGCTGGGCCAAACAGCACTGGAACGAATCGAGGATACCCGCAGTAGCAGCTTTGCCTGTGACCTGAAGAAGTGGCTCCAGATCATGTCCGCCTACGAAGCGGGCGGGCACGCCTATCATGCCACCATGCCGACCGATGGCTTGAGAACCCTGCGCGATGTGATGTCAGAGGCCGGTGATTATGGTTATGACCGTCTGAAAGCCGCCCAGGAGGAGCTGGGGTCAAGCGTGAGAACATTGTTGCAGAATCAGGGCGTCGTTCCGCTGGCAGCCGAAGGATTTCAGGCCCCGGGGGTGGTTGTAAGCTACACCGATAACGTCGACGTTCACAACGGCAAACGCTTTGCCGAAGCCGGCATGCAAATCGCGGCAGGCGTGCCTCTGATGTGTGACGAGCCCGAGGGCTTTCGCACTTTCCGACTGGGGCTGTTCGGGCTCGATAAGCTCAAGAACGTCGATCGGACGGTGCAGTTGTTGGCCAAGGCGCTGCAGAAGGTCATTTAAGGAGTCTCGCTTCCCTCGGCAAAGCTTCCGCTCCTGCTCAAGCCCCTCGACTACATCCTTGTAGTCGACTGCTCCCTGCGTTGCTCTACCTCCTGCCTCCCTGCAGTCGTGCTCCCGCCTTCGGCTCCGAAGCGCCCACCTGCTGGTACAGGGGCCCAGTTCAGTGGTCGAAATTGGACACTTGTTGTGTGCGGAGTCATGTTAGGGTCGGTCAATGAAACTGATCGACGTCGCGTCCTCTGTACTGCTCTTTGCGGTTTGGCTGCCGACGCTGAATTGTTCTGAATTGCCGGGTGCCGCGGAGACGCCAGAAAATGTACGTGAGCACCTGTCCCGCTTGCCTGCCGACGACGTCTGGTGGTCGGTCACGGGCGAAGACATGCGTTGGAACAACCTCAATCTCCAAAGGATTTCTCCAACGGCCGCGGTGCATCGTGGGGGGTCGGTTAGCGAACTTGCGATACAACTGAATCCGGCGATCGCCAGTCACGCGGTGGATACGCCAGTAGGACCGATGCCGTTTGTGAAATTTCTCGACAGTAAGCACTCGACCTCGATGGGCGTTGTGGTGGTCCACCGGGGCAAAATTGTATTTGAACACTATGCCCGCATGGAGTCCTGGCAACAGCCCATCATGTGGTCGGTCAGCAAGGTGCTGGTGTCGGCCGTGGTCGGCATCCTCGAAGCGCGGGGCCGCATCGACATTGACCGGCCGATTGAAAGCTACATTCCAGAAATGTCGACATCGAGCTACGCCGGCACGACCATCAGAAATCTCCTCGACATGGCCACCGGGCTGGATTGTTCAGAAGAATATTACGACCGCACAAGCTGCTTCAACCTGTTGATGCAGGCCATGGGTGAAACCTGGTGGGATGAAAATTCACCTGACAATCCGTACACCTACCTGGCCAACCTCAAGCTGCCGCGCTTCGCCGAACAGGGTACTTCATATGAATACGGCAGCATCAATACCGACATTCTCGGTTGGCTGGTCGAAAGCGTTACGGGTATGCCCTTCCAGGACGTGCTGAGCGAGGAAATCTGGAGCCGGGCCGGGATGGAAAACGATGCGGCTTATGTGGCCCCAAGATTTGGTGTGCCGCATTGGGACGGCGGCTTCTTCGCCAGGATGCGCGATATGGTCCGCTTCGGCATATTGTTCACGCCCAGTTACCACGTCGTGTCGCATGAGAGAATTATTTCCGAGGCCTATGTGGGCAGATTGCTGTCTGAGGGTCGACCGAACCTGTTGGCGCACCCCCGCAGGCCCGGCTGGGAGCGCTGGACCCACGATGCGGATCAGGTGCTGCATAATGTTTTCCAATGGGACCTGGTGTGGAAAAACGGCGATATCTATAAAGGCGGGTGGGCCGGGCAGGGGCTGTTGATCAATCCGGCCAAGGACCTTGTCGCCGTGTATACCGGTTACTTCAAAGACGACGAACACAGCGAGTCGTCTGTGCTGCCGCGCCTGCGCGAAGTGCTCAATCAGGTTTACGCACCTGAGTGATCTGCAGCTGTGGCCTGCAGGGCCTACAGCAGCGATCGAGGCTCACACCACCGCAGTCCCAAATCTCTTTGCCACCCTTGCGCGTGCCTTCTGTGCCTCGATCTCTCGATCTCTCGGGGGCGCCGAAGTGACCAGCGAGTCGAGTAATTCATGCACGATCTCAGTCACCTTATCGATGGCCTGTTCGAATGAGGCTTCGTTGACCTTGGAAGGCCGTGTTGATCCGCTGAGCTTGCGCACGAATTGAATTGCAGATGCGCGAATCTCATCGTCGGTCGCGGGTGGTTCAAAATTAAACAGTGTCTTGATGTTTCTGCACATGATGTGTCCTGAGAATTCATTGATGTTGCCGGGCGCCCGATTATAGCCTCCGATTGTAGCTTTCAATCATAGCCTGGGGGGCAGTGGACGCATTACAATTAGCCCATGAATGCAACAGCTGCTGCGCATCGCATTGCGCCCCCCGCCGAGGGGGTGGTCACGCATTGGGATGTCATCGTCATTGGGGCGGGCATTTCCGGTATTTCTTCAGCCTATCATCTGAAAAAATACTGCCCCGATAAGTCGTTCATCATTCTCGAATCCCGCAAGCAGTTGGGTGGTACGTGGGATTTATTCCGCTACCCGGGAGTTCGCTCGGATTCGGATATGCTCACGCTGGGTTTTTCGTTCAAGCCATGGATGGACGCCAAGACCATTGCTGACGGCGATCGCATCAGGGCATACTTGGAGGAGACCACGCAGGAATACGCCATCGCCGAGAAAATTCGCTATGGCTGCCGCGTCAGACGAGCAAGTTGGCGCAGTGACGCTGCGCGTTGGTGCGTGGAAGCTGAGCGTGGTGCTGATGGGCAACAAGAAAAATTAAGTTGTAATTTCCTGCACATATGTGCGGGTTATTACAATTATGATGAAGGTTACAGTCCGGTCTTCAAGGGTGCTGAATCGTTCTGGGGCCGCATCGTCCACCCACAACACTGGCCGCAGGATCTGGATTATGACGATCAACTGGTGGTTGTCATCGGCAGTGGCGCCACGGCCGTCACCCTGGTGCCGGCGATGGCGGAACGTGCTGCGCATGTGACCATGTTACAAAGGTCGCCGAGCTACATCGTGTCTTTACCTGCCGAAGACCGGGCCGGGAATTTCTTCAGAAACTGGCTGCCGGGCCGGATAGGTTGGTGGTTGGTGCGGTGGCGCAATATTCTTTACCAGATGATGATATTCCGGCGCGCCAGGCGCCAACCCGAGAAATTCAAGCAGGCAATCCTGAATAAGGCGCAGAAGGAATTGGGCAGCGATTACGACGTGGCCACCCACCTCACGCCCGATTATGACCCATGGACTCAGCGGCTGTGCCTGGTGCCTGATGCCGATCTGTTTGAGGCCATTCGCGAGGGCAAGGCAGAGATTGTCACGGATCATATTGATACATTCACAAAGCAGGGAATTCGGCTCAAGTCCGGAAAAGAGCTGGAAGCCGACCTGATCATTACGGCCACCGGACTGAAATTGCAGTTCCTGGGCGGTGTGGAAGTGATTGTCGACGGAATATCGGTTGTGCCCGGGAAAACCCTGACCTACAAGGGCATGATGGTCAGTGATGTACCCAATCTGGTGTTTTCCATGGGCTATATCAACGCATCCTGGACGCTGCGTGCGGACTTGACCTGCGCCTATGTATGCCGTTTGCTCAATCACATGGCGCGACACAAGCACATCTCCTGTGTACCGCGCTACCAGGACCCGGGTGGGGACACCGACCCCTATCTGGACTTTTCATCCGGATATATTCAAAGATCTTTGCACGAAATGCCACGCCAGGGGCGACGCAAACCCTGGCGGCTGGATCAGAATTACCTGGTCGATATGCGCAGCCTGCGCTTTGGCCGCGTGGATGATGGTGTGATGGAATTCACAGCCAAGTGACCACCAGAGGAGGTCAGGGAAATAACTTCTTTACTGCCCAGGCCCCATCGTCACTGCGTGTGTAGTATGTGCGCTTGTGGAGCCGAAAGGTGCCTTGCTCCCAAAATTCCATTCTCGCCGGCACCAGCCGGTAGCCGGACCAGAATTCTGGCCGCGGCACCTTACCAAGACCAAACTTCAAGCCATAACGGGCGACGCGTTTTTCCAGCTCCAGCCATTGTTTCAACTCACGCGACTGTTTCGAAGCCCAGGCGCCAATTTGTGAATCGCGGGGCCGGCTGGCGAAATAGGCATCGGCTTCCTCATCACTGACTTGTTGAACCGGCCCGTCGATACGAATCTGCCGCTTGAGCGACTTCCAATGAAAACCCAGCGACGCGTGGCAATTTTGCCTGAGCTGGATGGCCTTGTCGCTGTTGAGGTTGGTATAAAAAACGAAGCCGTTGCGGTCAAAGCCCTTCAAAAGCACCATGCGCACCTGGGGTGCCATGTCTTGACCCGTGGTCGCCAGTGACATTGCTTCGGGCAGGCTGGGCTCGCTATGTTTTGCAATCTCGAACCATTTGGCGAAGCGCTCGATTGGATCCATATTTGTAGTGGCCATCATCCCGCCAGTTTCAACAGTCTCACCAACCCGTTACATTGGCGCTGCGTGTTGCAGTCTCAACCTTTGATCAACCGATTGGCCGCCAATCTCCCGGAATCCCTAACCTGGATCAATGCAAATCAATTCTTCCATGCCGCCCTCGACTGCCAGAGGCGCGGCCGCCATGCTGCTCGCTGCACAGACCTTGCCGTCAGGAGTAAATATCATATCGCGAAGGAATATGCCACGAGTGGGCAGGGGGTAGGCAATGAATCGCGCCTCAGCGGGGATGAAGCGGAAGGCGCGGTCAGACATATTGGCGGTAATCCACACATCCTGGGTGTGGGGATGAATACCCAGCGCGTAGGGTGTTTCGATTTCGCCCGGCGACAGTGTTGGCATGCGAATTCTGGTGAATTCCATCGTGCGGGTGTCGAGTTTGACGAGGTAACCGTCGCCAAAGGACGGAATCCACAATGTCCCGTCTTTGGCGAACATCATCCGTCTGGGACCGATCGTCGGCGGCTCAAATTCCTCAATTTTCAGCGAGTGCGGATCGATGCGCCCGATCCGATTGGCCATTAGCCTGCTGTACCAGATGCTGCCGTCACGGGGATGCACATCGATTCCGTACGGCAAATACAACGGAAGATCAGGCCGGTCCGAGGTTGTCGGCAGGTCAATTCGAATCATCTCGCCGCTGGATGGGTTAAATCTTGCGACCTAGTTCGACATGGCGACGGTAAACCAGACCAGGCCACTCTTGTCGAAGCGCAGAGTATGCGGATACATGGCCTTGCCACCCACATCGTGGCCCACGTAGGATCGTGTGACAGGGTCAAACACACCAATCTGCCCGCTGACCGTATCGGTGGTGTAGAGCCGACCGTCGGGTCCTTCCTGCAGGCTGTGCGGACCGCGGCTGACGGACAGGCCGAGGGGGTTGGCAATGCCCATGACGCTGAGGAATTTACCGCCAATCGGAATGCCGCCGTTGGGAATTTTAAATTCTTCGGTGACATTGGTAACCGGGTCGGTGATGTAAATCAAATCCAACCCCTGGTCGACCGTATAGAACTTGCCGTCCCTGGAATGGTGCACCACATCGTGGGCAATCACGCCGCGGGGCAATTTCCACTGGGTGATCCGGGCGGAAAATATTTCCGGGTCGATGTGTTGGACCTGCTTGATCTGAGGGGCAGTACCATCAAAGCCATGGCCCAGGATTTTGACATACGCTGCGGTCCAGTCCTCATCGTTGATGCCCCAATAGCCCAGCATGCGACTGACAATTTGCGTCCACTGCGCCTCACTGCGGGGCGTGCGGGTATATCCATTCCCCAGTTGATGGCAGGTCAGGCACTCGATGCGAAAGAATCCCTCGGCCACGGGGTCGGCAAAATTCAATTTGGATAGGTGTGCACTGGCGGTCAGGTAAGCACCCGGCTCTCGGGAGTTTGCCTGACGGCGTAACTCCAATGCCAGACCGGTCACATTCCCGGCGGCAAGTTCCACAGGGGTGGTGTTGTCCGCAAAATTGAGTCTGCGGGCACGCAAACTCGCAGCGCTCTGTTGGCTGGTGACGAGATGAAATTCACCCTTGGCGTTGGAATAGACCGTTTCGGCGTAGAGACCGTCGGCGCCAGTGAGCGTGAGCATGACGCCCTCAATGGTCTGTCCCTGGTCGTCATAAACCACACCTTTGATGGCGGCCGCGGCAGAGAATTTGGGCCACAGGCTTGCGCACAACACGATAAGCATAAGAGGAAATTTTTGCCAGGCCATTGTTCCCTTCTCCATCATTGAACCGTACCTGGCATTGCTGCAAGACAGTCTGCGCCAGACACCCTATGATGACATGGAAACCATCTGTAAATAGGGAGTACGGTCATGTTGCGCGCAAGCAAAATGATAGTTCTTGTTTTGACATTCATCTGTGCCGATGCCCCGGCGGCGGACAAACTGGTGCTGGATCTTGAGATGGACTCAGATCTTCTGGCACTGTCACATGACATCGACGGCTTTCTTTTCAAGCCGACAATGAACTTTGCTTCCCACAGGGCCGGTAATCTCAGCGAACAATTCCTGGTTGACTCCCTGAAGAACCATCTGGTTGTCTCCGCACTGGTCAGAATCGGTGGTCAGGTAGCCGGCTATGCCACCGAGCAGGAAGTCATCGTCACAGACCCCCAGACCGGCGCAAAACTGGCTGAGTCCGCCTGGCTGATCACCCTCAATTATCCGGGCTTAAGTGGCGTGCTGGCGGTCGCGCAGCAAGAAAATCCGGGTCCAGTCTTCGGCGTGGTCGCCAAGGTGATGCGAAATCCGGATGGGCCCTGGGAGGATGAATTTCAGCGCTTTCTCTCCAGTTCAAATGGCCCACATGTTCAACTGGCCACCGGCGACCTGGTGGCGTACCGGGGGGGGCGGTTTGAAGAATACAATCTCCTCAATCCGGCTGACTTAAAGACCTACGGCCGCTTCCGTGCCAGGATTCAGTTTGTCATTTATCCAGCAACAGAATAGACGGCAAGTAAGGAGTCTCGCTTCCCTGCTCCCGCCCTTGGCGGAATGCGGCTGCGCTCGACGGCATGCAATAGGCGCCTGGCCCCTCTGGTACCGCTCACGCGCTACGACTTCGTCACCTTACTTCTTGCCCCGCGGGCAAAACGTGCAGTTCCTCGGGCCTGCGCTTTGTTCGACTTACCCAACCGGGGCCGCCGGCGGGTCGCCTGCGGCTCCAGTGTGCTTCTCATTTTGATCGTTGGTAATTCAACAGGTGCTCGCTGATGTCACCCTCATTGCGCATGACGATGTAGGCGTCGATGTGGTTGTCATCCCGCCGATAGAAACTGAGGCCTGAAAAATGCTGTGCGCCAGGTTCCTTCTTGACCAGGCGGAAGTCAACGAACTCTCCTTTTTCCTCCCAGGCAGTGAAATCGGCATTGAAGTGCTTCACTTTCAGGCTGAGGGTGTTGTCTTCCACGTTCATCAGCACGATTTCGTAAAAATTCACCCCTTCGTCATTGAATAGTTTGAACATGCCAACCATGGAACCCGCCGAGGGCGGGTTCCACACCTCTTCGAAACGGGCACCAAATGCCGTCCCGGTCCAAGCGCCGACCAGCCAACTGGCATCGTCAAGTGTCGCCACAGGTGGCTGCTCGCCCTCGCTCAGTTGCCAGGTGTGTTCGGTATGCGGTACTGCCGAATTAACGGCGCCGCACTGGGCCAGAAGGCAGACGCCAAGGCTCAATATCAGAATGCTGCGGGTGTGATTCATGATTCTCCGCCAGGCTGTTTATTTTCGGTCACAGGGGTTCATTCTAACTGCTCAAGCCCCAGGCGTTGGCGCACCCGATTGTTGAATGCCAATACATCATACTCCTGGCCAACCAACGTGCCATGCTGGTGGCGGATACTGTGCAAACCCCGCTGGTTCAACTCGCAGACCCTGGCGTCTTCCAACACCACTTGCCTGCCGAAGTGAGTCAGCGCCAGTACATCAGCCGCTGATTGTTCAATGGTATCGGGCAATACCATCCAACTAATTGTCAGGCGAGTTTGTTCCGGGCCCAGCGGCATCACCTGCACCGACCGAACGTGATCAACGTGGGCGACCAGGTAAAAGCTGGGCCAGATGCTTGAAAAAGTCATGCCGGCCGCTTGCTCCTCCGCGCTGAGTCCATCAAACCAGGGCAGCTCAGTTTGCCCATTGGCTGACCAGGTCACTGCACCGGGCCTCAGTCTGGAACCGGGAGGCAAGGCATCGGCGAGTCCTGCGGCCACCAGGTCTTGGTCTGAATTGAGTCCCTTGCCGTACAGCGGCACCAATTGACACAGGTCCTTGTGTATCCCCGGACAGTGGTAACACTCGAGAAAAGTCTCCCAGAATACCTTCCAGTTGCAGTCGATTTCGTGAACCTCCTGGTGTGCCATGGCCAGATCAGCCAGGGGCCAGCTCGAAGTCGCCGCCAGTTCTTTTCCCAATGCGTCCAGAAGGTGCCCAGGCTGTGCCGAAAGATTGATGAAGACAAAGCCGCCCCACACATCAATCGCAACCGGATAGAGTGATTTATCCTTGGTGGTGAAATCTTCACTCTCTATTCTTCGCGGTGTCCGCACCAACTCGCCTTCAAGCGAATAAACCCATCCATGATAAGGACACACAATTCTTTTCTTGGCGAATTTTCCGCGCTGTGCCTGGCACAGCTCCGATCCCCGATGGCGGCAGGTATTGTGGTATGCGCGCAACGCGCCGCCATCGCTGCGCGTTACAATGATCTGTTGCCCACCCACATTGAACACCTGAAATGAGCCCGCTTCTGACCATTCGTCTTGCCGGGCTATGCATAACCAATCATTCCACCAGATCGCATCCAATTCGCTGCGATAGGATTCACGGCTGTAATAACAAGAGGCGGCCAGGGTCGGATAGCTACGGTTCAACATTTATTTGCTCCAGACTGATCACACTACCCTAGTTTTGGGAATTTTTGCATAACGAGTCGATATGGGATAGAAGAGCGCTGTAGCGGCATGAATAACGATCGGAGAAAACTGTGAAGCTGAATCCACTTACGGGCTTACTGGTCTCGGCAATCGCCCTGTCTTTGTGCCCTGGGCTGGGCACGTTGGCATCGTCCAGGGCCATGGAACAGACCAATGAAGCGATTGGCAGACTGCCGGCCACAATGAGCGTAACCGATCCTGTGGCCTACTACACAAAACGCCAGCAGGCATTAAATCTGGCACTTGAGGAGCGATGGTCCGATGCGGCAACGCTACTGCGGCAACTGACCACGCAATATTCAGATGACGGCGACACCTGGTACCTGCTCGGGCTTGCCTGCCTGCAGACTCATCAATGGCGCGAAGCAATCTTCGCGTTGCAGCAGACGATTAATTTGGGCACAACCCTGTACGGCATCCCATCGGGATCTGTTCCGTCGAATGACAATATGGTGAGAATTGCCCAGGCCCACGCGCAACTGGGCGAGCAGATTCAGGCCATAGCCTGGCTTGAAAAGGCGCTCGCCGCCCGTTGGGACGAGCGCCATAGCCTGATCGGCCATGATGGATTTGCGAACATGGCGGACTCCGAGGAATTCAAGAGGATATCGGGCGCCGCCGTGGCTGATCTGGGAAGAGACCAGGCTTGGCGTGCGGACCTCAACTTTTTGGTGGAATCGATCGAACGCTTGCATGTCGATATGTATCACGCCATTGCCCCGATCGAATTTCAACTCAAGGTCGCGGCTCTGCAGCAAGAAATTCCCGCGCTTTCGGACCAGCAGATCATGGTGGAATTCATGCGATTGCTGGGTGCCTTGGGCAACGGTCACAATTTCGTTTTGCCTGTCTATTCGCTCAAAGGCGCCTTGTTGCAGTTACCCATTCAGTTCTACTGGTTTTCCGACGGACTGTTTGTCGTTGCAGCTGAGGAAGGCTTTCAACAGTGGGTTGGCAGTAAAGTTGAGCTCATTGGGTCTACGCCGGTGGCTGAGGCGGCGGCCTGGACCATGCAATTCAACGCCCGGGACAACGAAATGCAACATCTGCTCTTGAGCCCGTTTTACCTGGCTTTGCCCGCCGTATTAAAACGCCTGGATATTGTTGACAATGCCGGGGAGGTCAGCTTGACGGTGATGAAATCGAATGGCTCGAAGAGCACAGTGACTCTCACGCCTCGGGCCTTCGATTTCAGGGGTTTTCCGACCCTGCCGTTGCCGAAGAGCGCGCATCAACTGCTGTACTTGTCCCGGATCAACGAGTTTTATTGGTTTCAAAAACTGCCGGAAGTCAGCGCAATTTTTGTGCAGTTCAATCTCGTGGCGCATAAGGATGGACAATCCCTCAAGCAATTCAATGAGGCCCTGCGGGCACAGATCGCCGAGCGGGAAGTGGACACCCTCATTCTGGATTTGCGGTATAACAGTGGTGGCAACGGCTCAATATTGCCGCCAATGCTGCGTACCCTGATTTATTTCGAGACCACCCGTCCTGATGGGCAACTGTTCGTGATCATGGGCCGCAAAAAGTTTTCCGCTGGACATGCGCTCTTGGCCCAGATCAGCGAATTGACCAACGCCGTGCTGGTCGGTGAACCCAGCGGTTCGCGCCCCAATGCCCGTAGCGAATCAGGTTGGTTTGTTCTGCCCCATAGTGGTATCAGGGGCATTGTTTCTTCGCAGTACCATCAACCATCAGCGCCGGAAGATCACCGCATTTGGATTGCCCCGCATGTGCCCATTTTGTTGTCTGCAGACCAATACTTCGGTGGCAAGGACCCGGCGCTTGACGCAATATTGAGCATCTCGGGCCGAAAACCGTGATTCTCTATACGGCTTTACTGGCAGCCAGGGCAGCCAGGGCAGCCAGGGCAGCCATTGCCGTGACAATCTGCTCCGGCGCCGGGGGCAGGGCGAAAGCGCCGTGAGGGCCGGGAAACACATTGAGCCTGGCATTGGGCAGGCTGGAGGCCCATCGCTGCGCATAGCGGTAACCTCCGTCTTTGTCGCCGGAAAACATTTCAACGCGCTGTGAAATCGCAGTGTGATCAAAGCCCCATGGGGCGCTGACCAGCTTGAGCTCATTGCGCATGTAGTTGCTGTTGGGTTGGCGCCCTGACTCAGCCTGCGCCCGGCCGAACTGTTGCGCCAATACCGGGTCCTGAAATAGTTTGCTCATTCCGAGCGGAAGTTTCACCGACTCATCGCCAGTACTGTCATACACAAGACGGGCAGAAAACGCCCCTGTCAACGTGGTGATCACCCTCGGCATTCGATTGGCCATGAAATAAGCCACCCGCGTTGCACCCGTCACGTGATCGCGCACCGTGGGGTCAAAAGTCGGTGTTGCCGAATTTATCGGCACAACGCCGGCCACGCGATCTGGCAGCGCTGAGGCCGCCGCCATCGCGTACATCCCGCCGCTGGATACGCCCGAGACGATGAATCGATCGATGCCCAGATGGTCCGCCAGGGCAGCGAGATCATCAGCGTACTGAACGGGTGTCAAAAGGGCGCGTGGGTCGGAGAAGCCGCAACCCGGGCGGTCCGGTCCGATCAGCCGTACGCCGGCGGCTCGCGCCCTGACGTCGAAAATCAACGCCTCGAGCCGACTCATACCGGCGCCGTGGAGATGAAAAACGGGCAACCCGTCCACATCACCGGCCTCGACCCAGGCCACTGTTCGACCGCCGATTGTTGCCATTTGCCGGTGTAGGTCGTTCACCATGGCTGGCATGGTTCCACCGGCAACCGGGCTTGTCAATGGGATAAGATCGGTTACCTGAGCACCAAAGCCCAGGACGCAGCCCAAGCTAATGCGCCTGGCTGATACGACGTGCGCGTGGTGGCGGCCACGAACAAGGACTTGCGCGCCGAGGTCGAGGCCGGCCGTTTTCGCCAGGATCTGTATTACCGCTTGAGTGTGTTCCCGTTGGCTGTGCCCCCGCTGAGGCAACGTGCCGAAGACATCGTGCCCCTGGCCATGCACTTTTCAAAGATCATTTGTCGGGACCTGGGCAGGGCCATCCTGCAACTGACCCAGCAGCACGCCGACGTGCTGCTGCGGCACGACTGGCCGGGAAATATCCGGGAACTTAAAAACGTGATCGAACGCGCTGTCATCCTGGCCCAGGATGACCGGCTCGGCCTGGAACTGGCGATGCCCGAGGCTGTCGACCGCGGAAGCACCGATCCTGATGTGATTTCCGCGCGCAGTTCAGTTGCCGGCTGGTCTTCTGGGGAATACAAAACAGAGGCCGAATTGAGGGCGTTGGAGAGGCAAAATATAATCGTGGTGCTTGAAAATACAAAGTGGCGTATTTCGGGCCCCCGTGGCGCTGCTGCATTGTTGGGGATCAAGCCATCGACCATGGCCTACCGCATGAAGGGGTTTGGCATTTCAAAGAGTTCTGGCTAATGGCGGTTGCCGCCGCAGGCCGGAGCGGGAAGGACAGATTCGACTATACTGCGGTTCGGATTCCTGGCAGGGGGTTGAATCATGAAATGGCTTAAGTGGACTCTGATCGTTGTCGTGGTGATCGTCGCGGTGGGTGTCGCGGGCGTCTACGCCACCGGAAATGCCCTCATGCTTAGAATGTTGGTGGCTTATACATTGGGTCAGCCTGCACAGCCTTTCGATCCTCGCAGTGCGGTAGCGGCGCCGGACTATTCCGAGTCGGCAAACTGGGCGGCGTTGCCGGGTACCGATGACCTCGCAGACATGATTCCGGCGAGTATCAGTGATAAGGACATCCAGGGGAAGGCGCCAGTTGACGTCTTTTTCATTCATCCTACAGGTTTTCTCAAGGGTTCCAGTTGGACGTTCTCGATGGACCCGGCGACATCCACCGAAGAAAACACAAAGTGGATGATGGCCAATCAGGCCAGTGCATACAACGGCTGTTGCAATGTCTATGCGCCGCGCTATCGACAGGCCACAATTTTTTCCTATCTCTCGGAAGACGAAATCAGGGATGAATTACTTGCCTTTGCCTACCAGGATGTTGAGCGGGCATTCCAGTATTTTCTCGACAACTACAGCGAAGGCCGACCTTTTCTCATCGCCAGCCACAGCCAGGGTACCCATCATGGTGCTCGCTTGATCAAGGACGTCGTCGATGGTACCCCCCTGGCTCAAAGAATGGTTGCCGCCTATCTGATTGGTGGGGGCATCAAGACCCAGCACTTTGACGACATGAAGGACGTTGGTATTTGCAAAGATGCGACCGATATTCACTGTGCGATTCACTGGGACACTTATAGCGAAGCCGCCATTGACGAACCCAACGCCGAGGCGGCGGGTAACCTGTGCGTCAATCCTCTGAATTGGAAACCCGATGGTGGCCTGGTCGGCAATGAGCATCACAAGGGCGGCGTGCCGACTTCTGGCGAGTACCACCTTGCACTCCTGGGCAGCGACGCGGCCAGGGGGGTGGAATTTGCACCCCTTGGCGAGCCTCTAAGGTCATTGGTTCGGGCGCAATGCGCCAATGGGATACTCTACATCAGTGATCAATCAGACAGTCCCTTCGGCGCGAACAACCCTACCGGCGCCAATTACCACGGCCTGGACTACCCCGTCTTTCACATGGACATTCGGGACAACGCGAAATTGCGGGTGGCTACCTTTCTGGCCAGGGGATAATTCAGGCCAAAATGTCGAGCTGCCGGCCTCAATCCCTGATTTGAAACCAGCGCGGCTGCGCACACAGGACAACAGATGAAGCATTGGAAGCTACTTGGCGAGGCATCCATTCCGGGTACCGGGAAGTCACTTTTCCTGTACCAGGGCAAGGACGATTTTTCGATCAAGATATCCGGCGGCCACGAACTCATGAATACGCGCAAACATGGCTCGGAGGATGCCCTGGGTTCACTGCCGTGCGAGCGATTGCGGCACAAGGACGCTGCGCGCGTGTTGGTGGGTGGCTTGGGAATGGGATTCACCTTGGCAGCCGCACTCGCCGCTGTGGGGCCTCGAGCCGAGGTCACCGTTGCAGAACTCATTCCCGAAGTGGTGGAGTGGAATCGTGGGCCTCTGGGTGAGCGCAGTGGCAGTCCGCTCAATGATCAGCGGACCCGGGTGTTTGTGGGCGATGTAGCCAGGCTGCTGCGGCGCAAACGCGCAAGTTTCGACATCATAGCGATGGACGTGGACAACGGCCCGGAAGGATTGACCACGAGCAGCAACGACTGGATTTATTCGATGGATGGGATCGCCGCGGCACAGGGCGCCCTCAGGCCGAAGGGTATTGTGGCCTACTGGTCGGCAGGCTCCGATCAGGCCTTTCACGACCGCTTGCGTCGCTGTGGATTTTTGGTTGATGAAGTCAGCGTTCGTGCCCATGGCAAAAAGGGCGCCAGACATACCATCTGGCTGGCCACATTGGGCTTTTAGTGGTTTACTGATCCATCTTCAGTTAACCACGCAGGAGGCTAACGTGGCCGGAGGCTGGGCCAAAGACGGGGGCCGTACAGGATCAGATCGATGCCAGCGTGGCAGACGCGGTGCAGCGTGTGCGCAGCCAGATGAAGCGTGGTGAGGCTCTGCGCGAGTGCGAGAATTGTGGGTCTGCCATTCCCGAAGCCCATCGCAAGGCAGTTGCCGGCGTACGGCTTTGTGTAGCCTGCCAGGAAGTAGCCGATGAAATGCAGGTCAGTGCAATGGGCTATAACCGGCGTGGCAGTAAGGACAGCCAACTTCGATAATTTTCAATTAACCATGCCAAGCAATCCACGGTGGGTGGAAGACCTCCCGAACCTGATAGCCTCCCGATTGTGATTTTTGCGCTCATTATCAGTGTTCAATTACTCGACAGTTTCGCGCCACAGCTTCCGCAGCCAGGCGGATCGCAATCACAGGGCCATTCGGTAGGATTACCGCCCAGGCTGCCCTTGCCGCCAGCACAAATACAGGCTTCACCCAGGGTTTGCTCTGGTGTGATTGAGATAGTGAACTCGATTTTCTCTGCCTTTCCGCTCCTTGCCGCTGACTGGGCACGGCGGTAGGTGTCGGATTTCAAAAAGCGGTCAATGGCAGCGTCCAGGCTGGCAGGTTGTAACACCCCCTTTGCCGGCTCGGCGCTGACAGCCCTGGCATTCCTGCTTACCTTGCGTGTCTGTGATTGCGCGGCGCTGTCCTGGTCTGCAGCCAGGAGTTGATCCGGGCTACTGAGCCCAGAAGCAACAAACACCATAAAAGTGATGACTAAAATCAGGCGATTCATGGTTTGTCTCCCGTAATGTCTGAATGAGAAGAAGTAATACTAGTATAGAAGAACAAAATACGTCCAGCCCTAGTCCGCCATGGTGCGCTGCTTCAGATGTGCCTTGATGTCGATCCAGGTCTTGAGCGCGATCACGATCAGCAGCACTGGCATAGCCTCGCCCAGCACGAGGGTCAGGCCGCCGCCGAAAATAAGCACCACGTGCATGAAGACGATGCGGCTGTAGGGTTCTGACATCTGGTTTTGCACGGTTTTCCCGCGGAATTCCTTACGGCCCAGAAAATTTCTGTAAAAGGAAAACGCATGACTGGCAAACAATACGGCGAGCGCCGGCCACAGGCTGGCGAACATCTGCATGACCTCGGTAAGGTCTCCTCCGATCGTGTCCTGGATGCCCTGCACGAAAATGTCATAAATAAACAGAAAGTGAACGGCCATGAAGGCGCCGAAATGGCCGAGGAAGAACGGCGCGGCCAGTAATGCAAACCAACGGCCGATGACAATGATTTTGCCGATGTTGAAAAACCCGATGACGGCGCTTTCGGCCCAATACAGGACCATCACGTTTCCCAGGTCCCAGCCCAGGAAAGCTGCCCCTGCCAGTGGAACGATATTGGCAATGATCAGGGCCAGGGTCGAAGGGGACCCCAGGGTTACCGGCTCGGTTGGCGCTGCAGAAACATCAATCCCGGATTCGTCGGCTGCATTACTGGCCAACACCACCATGGGCTCCCAGGTCCCCGTTAATTCCTCATCCGTGGCATCTCCACGCCGGATGGTCTTGCCACTGGCGATCTCGATACTGCCCTTGATTTCGGCCATCTCGAATTCGCTGAGATTCGAGCCGAAGGCTCCGGAGTTGGCGCCGTAGTCAAAGGCGATATGCGAGCCACGCCATGATTTGCCTGAATGCTTTGGCGGATGTTCAATGCGCAGGTTACGCATCCTGGAAACATCGTACTCCGCGGCCACTCCCGCACCGGGCAATCCCAGGAATACCTCAAGCTTGCTGGGGCTGGCCCTGATCACCTAACGGCCGAACAGCAGCACGGCAAGTATCGCGGTCATCAACAATGGCGCTATCGACCAGCCCAACAACCAGGCGCTCAGAAACAGTGCGGACACCAGGTCGAACAGGTCATTGAATTGACCCAATTCGGTGGCAGCCTGCTGAAAAGTGGTGATGGCCGGTATCAGGAAAGCCAGGTCAAAAGCAGCCAGGATGCCGATCGCCAGCCAGGACCGCTTGATTGGCAGCACCCTTCGAAAACCATCCCTATCACCGGCCATGCCCCATGCAGGCCTGAAGCGGGGACGAAGTCCTTTTCTGATCATGGCTACCGTATGGCGCCGAATCCTGTGATCATAGCCAGCGCCTCACTTTCTTTTTGTAACCGAGGTATTCCTCGCCAAAGGCGTCCTCCAGGAAGCTTTCTTCTCCGAGGATAAAGTTGAGATGGATCACTGCAATGAAAAAGGGTATCGGCAACAGCGTGCCCGTTGTGCCTATCAGCACCGAGACGCCGGCGAGAAACATCGCCATGCCGAGATACATGGGATTGCGTGTGAAACGGTAAAACCCGCCGGTGACCAGCACCGTCGCCTCTTCAAACGGCACCACTCCGGTGTCAGCCTTCTTGAATGCCCCGGCTGAAATGGCGGCCATGACCACTCCGATCGAGGCAAGAATAATTCCTCCATAGTGAAATGGGGCTGCAACGTACTGGCCCAGCGGAGCCCACTGGTTCATTACCATCATCATCAGCAGGGCGCCCAACAAATACACCGGTGGCACGATTTTTCTTTTCTGTTCCATAGCGTTCATTCACTCACAAACCGGTTCCTGAGCGGAACCGCAGGGGGCGGGGGGAAAGGGCAAGGGGTCTTCCTTTCACCGCACCAACTGTGAATTCCAGCCCCGTTGTTCACATGTGCCCTAGTATTTGGTAAGGCGCCGCTTCTGAGCAAGGGGTCTCCTTGCAGGACGCGCTCGAGCCCATCCATGGGACGCTCCTCTTGAAACATCCCTGTTTCAAAGGGTCCTGTAAGAAGACCCCTTACTCCGAACCGGCTTGTGCCAGCGTTAGGAAAGTCCCATGAGCGGGCTGCTGCCCACGCCTTCAAGGGTGCCGAACGCCGACAAGATTCTATGGGTCTGGTCAAGCCATGGTTACACACGGTTTGAATGTTTCGCCTCGACTCATAAGGGCATATGCAATCCTGACCAACTTGCGCCCCAATATCACTCGAGCAGCGGTTTTTGAAAGTCCCTTATCCAGTTGACGCTGATGATAGCGCTCGAATCGAGGTTCGTTGCGGGCCGCGTGAGCGGCACAAAATAGCAATCGTCGTATCTCCTTCTCGCCATTCTTGGTCAGCTTGTGCTTGCCCTGCATGCGACCAGACCGCCGCAATCGTATGTCCAGGCCGAGGTAGGCCACAAAGGCATCCGATGAAGCGAACACGCCGCGATGAAAGGCCGCCACCAACCCAGCAGCTGTGGCGGGTCCAAGGCCCGGTATCTGTTGGCAACGCGCATAGTCTTGTTGCAGGCCCAACGCCCTTAGCAAATACTCAATCCGGCATTCGATGCGCTGGATCAAGCGGCTGCAGGCCTGTTCCACTTCTCGGCCTGACAGCGACACTTGGCGCATGCTCATGCGCATGTTTTTACGCACTCCAACCACCACAGCGCGACGCTTAATCAAAGCCCACAGCTCCCGTGAATGCTGGTCTGACGGGCAATGACGAGGCAATGACTGCGCTTCGTGGCTGAGATAGCGTACTAACAACCAGGCATCATGCGGATCACTCTTATGCCTCAGGCCGACGGCATACCGATAGTGATGCAGCTGGCGTGGGTTCACCAAGTAGATCGCATAGCCCAAAGCGTGCGCAGTATCCACCACCGCCAGGTGGTAATGCGATGTCGGCTCCAGCGCCAGTCGTACCTCGCCCGTCAACCCACCAAGCCATTGTGCAATGGCCGCGGTTGAGTTATTGACTTGATAATGTCGTTGCCGGGTCCAATCGTAAACGTCCAAATGATCTTTCGAAACATCCACACCTAAAGTGACTTGGGTAACATTGCTTGTCATAATGATCTCCGCGGTTATATGCCGTAGCCGGGATCTCACGGGGCGCAAGCTTGTATACATCGGCTGTCATTGCAGCTAGATTCTCAATCGGCGCTCAGGTGAGAATGGGATGGGGACGAACTCTTGTTAGTCTGTACCGACTGGCCAGAAAGCGACTGCGTCCCGCCCATCCCGGCACCCTTAATCATCCAGATTTAAGGCAGAAACACCATACAAGCCCATCCATGGGACGCTCCTCTTGAAACATCCCTGTTTCAAAGGGTCCTGTAAGAAGACCCCTTACTCCGAACCGGCTTGTGCCAGCGTTAGGAAAGTCCCATGAGCGGGCTGCTGCCCACGCCTTCAAGGGTGCCGAACGCCGCACAAGTGACTGGGTCGTCGAGCCAAGGATGGCTCGACGAGGCGACACGGAACAGGATGTTCCGTTGGAGCCGACCCACCAAGCGCGGAGAAGCGAGGGTAGCCCGTAGGGCCATCCGCCAGGCGTGGGCAGCAGTCCGCTCATGGGGCTTTCCGGAGGCAGAACAATACAGCAGGATTTGCCAATGGATACGCTGCAACGACCCACAACTATTCCGCTTATGCCATCTTCGCGCTGCGGCGTTGCCAGGCCGCCCGGGCATGCCAAAGCGCCAGTAGGGCAGCGATCACCAGAGACAGGGCCGAAGCCGGTACGACGGAGGCGCCCAACACGGTGATTGACAGGACGGCCGTGATCGGGGCCGCTGCGACCAGGGCCCAGGGTGACCATGTGGGTAGCCTGGCGGGGAGGCCAAAAAAGCGAATGTCCGGCGCCGTGCCGTTTTTCATCCCCAGCACGATCACACCCCCCCAGAAAGCCAAGGCGGCCAATAAACTGATCCAGGAGCCCACAAAGCCAGCGCTGCGGTGCACGTAGCGTATTGAAAATTTTGCCTCCTCAGGCGCCTGGTTGGCGTAGAGCTTTGCGAAGCGATAGCGCAGGCCCTGTGTTGGGAGTTCAATATGGAGGGGTTCACCGGACATGACATTGCTCTGCGTGCCGCGCAGTATTTCAGTTGTGACGTCCTCAAGGGCGTCGAAAATGCCTTTGTCCAGCAGGTTCATATTGGTTTTTGGGTCGCTGTAACGAGGGGAATCCGGCACGTATACGTCCCAAATGCTGCGCGTTACGATCATGTCCGGCCTGGGCAATCGTCCGGCCAGCACGCCAAATGTTTGCATCGCAGCGCCACGCGTGGCGTAGACCAGTTCCACCGGAAACGCAGTGGACGAATTAATCATTTTGATCAGCACATCCGAAGCGTCTTCCTCTTCGCTGCCATCAGGGATGGGAGCGACCGCAGGTTTCTGGGCTTTGCCATTGACAAATACGGACCAGATCTCGGTGCCGGGCGGCAGGGACAGGCGTAGAAATTGCCGCCGGCTGTTGCGCACATCAAAGGCCACCCTGGTGACGGCAAGACCGTCAGCGGTGAACAGGGTGGTGTAGTGCGCTGAATCAATCGCGGCAACCTGTACATCAATCTCCTGGTGTCGGGTAATGCGCAACTGCAGCTTGAAGGGATTTTCCGTTTGAACATATTTGTAGGCCAAGAGGATGGGATTGGTAGTTTTGAGCGCCAGTTGCCGGGGTAATTCGTTTATTTCCAACGAGGACAAATGCTCGACCACGCTGGCTTGAACCTCGAGCGCAGCCAGCGCTTCGATCGCGATCCGGCCGTGTTCCACATCGGCATCCGCGACTTCGATGTGCGGCACATTGGTGTCCGGTCCGCCGTCAAGCATGATGCGTTCATAGTTCAGCTCAATGCGGAACTGGCCATCCATTTCCTGGGTGAACTCGATGTCGATGAACTGGCGTTCACCCTGCGTCGTTATTACGTGGTTGCGGATGGATGGTCCGCTGACCCCCAGGATATTTACATCGGCAGGCAGGGCCAGCCGCAGATTTCGTAACACGCCTGATTTGACGTCGATTTCGATGCTCACCTGTCCCTTCAAGGTGACATCGCCAATCGAGATCAGCGTATCGATCTGAGCGTTGAATTTACCCTGCCGGCGTTCTGGGGTAACCGTACGAACAGTCAAGGCGGCGTCGGTACTGTGGTACTTGTAGGTATGTGAGATGGTCTGTTCAAATTGGTTGCGAAAAAAAGCAGGCAGCTGATTTTCGCCGACCTCGGACATTTCCGGATGCTCGACCGGCGCCAAGGCCAGATCGGACCCTGAGAGCAAGGCCACCATGCCTTTTTGCCGCGCCACGTTCAGTGCCAGGATGAGGGGTGCCTGCAAAGCATGGACCTCGTCAGGGTGGTCTTCAAGCAATTGCTCGTATTCGATATTCAAGATGAATTCACCTTCAATTACCCTGTTAAGAAACACTCTTATATGTTTGATTAATTGAGGTTTGGTATCTGCGTTCGTATCGGAATCTACCACAATCCAATCGGCAATGGCACCCGCCGATGAAGTCAGCTGATTGACCTGGGCGCTGTACGGGATGGCAAAGTCGAGAACCTTGGCGTCGCCACGGGTGATGTCGTAGCGAATAGCTGCCTTGTCGTATAGCACACCTTCTGTGGCAAACAGAGCATGGAATACGGCTGCGTTGGCACGGCGCTGTGTGGCCACATCCTGCGGGATCGCATCCATCCAGGTCAGCTGCAGTTGCTGGCTCATCGGAATGAAAAAACTGGCAATCGTGTGTTCATTCTCCTGTCGGCTGTCCACTTGGGCTCCCTCCTTGCCGGCAGCGCTGACCTGCAAGTACTTATCACCCGGCAGGCTCAGTTCAAATTGGGACACCGGGACGTCGGGAATGGCGAAACTGGTGGAAGCCACACCGTCCGGGTATGTGACAGGTGACTGAAAACTCATTTCAATCTGGTGCACACCCGCGCCGGCAAGTCACACGACGAAACGCCCCGAGTCACTGTAAACCGAGGCAGGTTCACCATTGATTTTCAGGGCGATAAGTGTGGATGCTGTAGAGATCAGCGGGACAGCGACTTCGCCGTCGACCAGCGTCTGGGCATCGATAATGACCTTCCATTCGATGGCGTTAGAATTCAATCTGCCACTGTACTTGGCCCGGCTCAGGATGTATTCGTGCTCTGAGGCAACACGCCATGACACCATCAGAGACGAACTGGCCGGGACCGTGCCAGTGGCCGTGGTGCCGTTGTCATCCGTGCTGATCAGCAGATTGGCCACCGGCGCTACGGCCAGATCAATATGCTTCTGCGGGATCCTGAGGCTGAATCGTGTCGCGGCGGCGGGTGGAATCGGCAGGCTGCTTATGCGTGCCCGGTCTGCGTGCCGTGAATCGACATGATAAGTCAGTTGCACACTCGCGCGCTGGCGTTTCTCGGCAAGCCAGAACAGGCCTTCGGCGCGCTGCACAAGCTGCACGGGCGTGCCATTGATGTGGGCCGATTCCAGGGCGGCCCCGGGCCCCAGCAGAGCGACCAGGGTCCACTCGTTTTCAAAGGTCTCGACCTCGACGAGCGCTGAAATAGTTGCGGTGATGTGGCCATCGCGCTGCTGAAATCGAATATCAAGCTCGGACTGACCCATCGCATAACCGGTTGGGGCAGGAAGCGGCTGGGTCGCGGCCTGCTGCAGCAGCCGCTGGTACTGGGCCAGCGTCAAAGTGACCTGGCCAGGTGGTTGGTCCGCAACCAGGTCGGTTTCGCTGGCGGCCGCAGCTGCACCGTGCATCAAGGCAACGGCTAGAATCAGCAATTGGGCCAGGTGCCGGAGTTGTGCAGTGTATCGAGTGTTGTACCAGGTCATTTTCATCATCTCCATTCATCAGGCAGGCGGTGCGTTTTTGCCCACGCTGCGTATCGCAGTGAGTCGGCCAGAAAGAGCCGGTGATCGTCCGGGCCATCAACGGTCAGGGCCGCAATGGCTGCCAGGTAGTCCCGCAGCAGCTGCCGATCGCGGGCCAGATCCGGATCATTGGTCCACGCGGGTGTGTGCAGCTGCGCGGTCTCAATGTTGCGCTGCATTGTCTGCAACACTCGCCGGGCTTGGTCGGGATCTCGCTGCGCCATGGCATCGGTCGCTTGGGTAATGGCTTCGGCAAAGTGGTGGGCCAGAATATTTTTCGATACTGAACGTTGTGCAGGCCCCGGCGCCCCTGACTCTCCGGCGGGCAAACTGAAGTGGCTGCGCAAACTGCCATTGCGCAGGAAGACCAGGTCTTTGTAGCGCAAAGACACGTCCGCAATCGCGCCGGGTCGATCCGTAATGAGGTCAACCAGCACCTTCAAGCTGTCGCCTGAGTACACGCCTGGAATGACAATCTGGATCCCATCTTCATCTTCCCCCCGGTCTGGTTGAATGCCGAGGGTGGCGGCCAGCCGGCGGTCCATGCTGTTTTCGATTTCATGCACGCGCGCAATGCGCCGCCCATCCAGTGGCTCTGATCCGATGACATCGATCAGCTGCACACCCGGCGCCAGGCGGATGGACAGACGTACCGCGCGGGCCACCGCCCGACTCACGGCATGCAGTTCGTTCTGGATCAAGAGCCCGGCCTCAGCAGGTGATTCGAGAAAACGGCGGTGGCCGAGACCCGCGAGCACCAGTTGATCAACATCATCCAGCCCGAGTTCATCGCCCAGCGGAACGACGCTCAGGGTGGTGCCGTTTTTCGCCTGTTGGTGGGCCAGTGCGACAATTTGATCGATCTGTGCGATCGGTGCCGCTGAAATGAATATGACCGATCGGCTTCCCAATGGTCGGCCGTCATCCATGGAATCAACGCTTTCGCCCGTCAGTGCCGCGGCTTGCGCAAGTGCCTGGGGCAAATCCATGCGATCACCTTGCGGCATAATTTGCTGGCCGGCGATGATCTGCCGAGCAAGTTGCAAAGGACCATGGCGAAATTCGTCATCAGTGAGTACCAGGCCATTGGTCATCACCAGCGAAAAATGATCCCCCGCCTGCTTGCTTGCCAACAAGGCATCCAGCAGCGCACGGGCCGCAATGCGGACATCATCGGGCGCCGTGTCCGGCAGATCGATGACGGCAGTGACGTTCATTGCCGGGCGTTGGCCGCGGCGATGCTCGATACCGCGAATCCCGATCTGCAGACGAAGCCGGGTGAATCCGCTTGAAATTGTCTGAACATCTGATAGCAGGTTCAGCGCCAGTGCATTGTCCTTCGGAGCATCAAATGGCTGCTCAATGGGCTCAATGGATTGCTCCAGGCTGGAATTGTCTTGCAGCCATGATCGATCCACCTGGGTCAATTTGGCCCTCAACAATCGGATTTGCGGATCGCCGGGTACATAGCTGTTCGCCCAATATCCGCTGCGCGGCTGAATCTGGAGATTCTGCGTCTGCCGGTAATGGGCCAGGAGATCAGTTAGATCACCTGCCGGCGGTCCCGAGGGTATATAGACTGAGTCTCGCCTGAGCGCCCCTGCTCGTGGCAAATGCCGGGCGAATTTCGACTTGTGGGCTGTTTCCAGGGTCGACTGGAGGGCGGCATTGTGTGAGTTTTCCCGGTAGGACTCATCTTTGTCCTGAATTTCAAGGCGTCTTCTGAAGTCGATCACAGGCCTGCTTTCGGTCGCCGACCGGTCTTTGTGTTCGGATTCTTCGGATAGTCCATCCAGCTTGTCGTCACCGAAGTAGCGGCCGCCGTTTGCTTCGAAATCTTTCGACGTCTGGGCGGCGCCTTCAACAGAGACATCGAAGGTGAAATTATCAACAGCAGACTGTTTGATCACCCGTTTTGCAGCGCGGGGTATAACGGGATTGGCGTCGAAGAATTCGTTTGTGAGGCCCATTGCGGAAATCAGCACAGCAGCGCTTGCAAGGCTTGCTGCAGCAACGGGGAATCGGACCTGCGATGGGGTGGGTTGGCTGGTGTTCATTGTCTCCCTTAACGGGCGGGAGAGCAAAAAGGGGTTAGCTGTGAATTCCAGCAACGTTTATTCACAAGTAAGGCTCGGTGCCATCGTTACCGCAAAGCGCCATGAGGGTATTGCGGTTCGCTCCTGGCGGATGGCCCTTTGCACATGGATGTGCTTAGATCGTGGAGCGCAAAGATGCGCGGGAACGATCCAAGGCGCTAAGAACACTTGAAACCGTTCAGCAGCTCTTCGAGCCGCCGGAAAATGCTGCCATCCTGGCATTTTCCTTCCTCACGCCATCCTTGGCGCTCGGGCTCGACGACCCAGTCGCTTGTCGTCCCTCGGCATCCACCTTGATGGAGCGCACCACAACCCCCTCATGACACTTTGCTGTCACGGTGCGGTGCCTTGTGCTTAAACGACCGCAACCCGCCTGGGGCAGCCAATGGTGTGACACACGCGCCAAATCGACGACATTTGTCACCCATATGTCCCATAAGTTGGAACAAGCCGGAAAGAGTGACAGTGCTGCTTCCAGGACCCTTTGAAACAGGGATGTTTCAAGAGGAGCCCACATGGATGTGCAGGCGCCGCAGGCGCCGTGTGGCGTGTCCTGGAAGCAGCACTGTTACTCTCAGCCGGCTCCCAGACAAAGATGGCAAGTGCAGATACTCCGGTCAATTCGAATGATGAGCTGAGACTCAATCAGAATAGGGAGCACTTTTGTGAACATCGTTGCTGGAATTCACAGCTAGCCCGGGCTGAACTTAGGGCACCCCATTGAGGGCAATGACTTCATACAACTCGGTTAGCTGGCTTGAATTCAGGAAATGGCCAGGCGTGAACTCGCTCTCGTCGATCGGGGAGGCGTGCATGGTGCCGACGTTGATTAACACCACCAGGGACGTATCGGTTCCTTCGAGCCAGGCCATCACGGCGCTAAAGCCAAGAACCCCGCCGGTATGGTTAATGAGTGGGGGGCCGCCCTCGCGCATGGGCATACGGAAAATCCCACGCCCGGCCTCCATGCGCCCATCGGACGTCTGCGTCGGCCTGAAGTCGAAAAACAGGGCGCGGCTTCTTGCGTTGAGCAATTTTCCTGCCGCCAGTCCGGCAGCGAACCGGGCAAGGTCACTGGCGGCCGCCACCATCCCACCGGCTGCCCATTCCGGGGACAGGTTATAGGCTGAAGTTTCTATCAGGCCCGGTCGGATGGTAGGAAACGCCGGGTGCAAACCGGCGGCATTCAGGTAGCTCTCGCTGGCAAAATGGTAATTTCCCGCAACGCGTTCCCTCGGCAGGGGTTCGAAGCCGTCCAGATAGATATCCTTGAGGCCCAGAGGTCGGAGAATTCGATTCCTGATTTCCTCTGTCAAATCGTTGCCGGTGACTTTTTCGATGATCAGCCCCAGTAGGGTGTAATTGGTGTTGGCATAGTTGAATTGAGCGCCGGGTTTGTTGGTGGCTGGGTTATCGCCATCTCTTAGGTATTCCAGCGTGGCATCCTTGGCCCAAACCTGTCCCACTTCAAAGCGTTCACCGCGCCCATCAGGAATCCATTCAGCATCAAATTCCCAGGTCGGGACGCCGCTGGTGTGGTTCATCAGCTGCAGAATGGTGGCGCTATTGGTATTGGGGATATCGGCCACCAATTCCGGGCCGAGAATATCGCCTGCCGAGGCTGCCAGATCGAGTCGGCCTTCTTCGGACAGTTGCAAGGCAACGATGGCTGAAAACGGCTTGGTTATGCTACCGATACCAAACAGCGTCGTTGGGCTTACCGGTTTTTTGTGCGCGAGATCTGAATACCCGGCGACGCCGCTCCAGATGATGCCATCCGCGTTGGCGATGGCTGCGGATATACCGGGCAAGCCTTGTTTGACGCCCAGTTCGAGCTCGGCCTGGAGTCGCTCGTAAATTGATTCTTCGTCAGCCGAAGCTCGACTGCCATATGCGATCGTCAGCAGGATAACTAGCGTATAGCGGATTATGATCATTGGGCCATGTGTTTCAAGTGCGGAAACCCGAGCATACGACATTGCAGCGATTACGCACAAACACTGAGGTTTTTCCCAGGATTTCGTTAATAAACTTACTCAGCCAAATTGTCACGAACCGGTCCGCAGAGGAATATCCCCATGAAAATCGCACGACCTCATATCCGCAGAACTTCACCCAGGCTGCTGCCAAGCCTGGCCGCCACATGTCTGTTGCTGTCGTGGTTTTTCCTGTCAATGGGCCCGACCCTCATGGCGCAGGACGCCCTGGACGACCCGTACCTGTGGCTCGAGGAAGTGCAGGGCGAGCGCGCCCTGGAATGGGTAAATGAGCAAAACGCGCTGACCCTGCAACGATTGACATCCCACCCGCGCTATCTGGAGATATACCAGGACACGCTTAAAGACCTGACGCAGGGCGACCGTTTGCCGAATATCCAGGTCATTGGCGACTATGCCTACGACTTGCTGCAAACCGCCGATCATGTGCGCGGGTTGTGGCAGCGGACAACCGTCGATGATTTCTTGTCAGGCAAGCCGATCTGGCAAACCGTGCTGGACGTGGACCAACTGGGCAGGGACGAAAACGCCAGTTGGGTATTTCGGGGCGCCACTTGCGTCGAACCGGAAAATGACCGGTGCATGCTAACCCTGTCACCCGGTGGTTCCGACGCTGCGGCTTACCGTGAGTTTGACCTGGTCACCCGTTCCTTCGTCAAGGACGGGTTCCACCTGCCTGAAGTCAAGGCCAGTGTCGTCTGGGAAGATCGCGATACCTTGCTGGTCTCGGCGGCCACCACAGCGGAGAACTCATCACTGTCCGGCTACGGGCGAAGCTTGAAGCGTTGGCACCGGGGCAACGCCTTGAGCGAGGCAGCAGTGGTCATGACGGTGCCGGCCGATCACATGGCGATCTGGCCTTCAAGCAAATGGGACGGTGATCGTCACTACAGTATTGCCGCTGACCTGGTGACCATTTTTGAATCCGACATCTACCTCGTTGATGCTGGCACGGAGCCGCTGTTGCTGGCATTTCCCGAGGGTTTTCAGTTTAGCGGTGTCACCGCCGGGCGCGCCTATGGCACCCTCAAGAGCGCCCTGCAGCAAGACGGAACTGAATTCAAAGCCGGCGCCATGGTGGCTTTTCCACTTGAGCCCATGGTGGAATCAGGCCGCCTGTCCAACGCCGAACTGCTGTTTTCGCCGTCTGCCAACCAGGCCCTCAACACAGCGCTGGGTTTTGGCACCGTGGCTTTTGCTGACACGGTCTATTTTGTAATCACCCAGGACGTTGTCGGCAAGCTGCTCAGCGCCCGGTTTGCCGAAGGCGGATGGGAAGTGAGCGAAGTGGCTCTGCCCGACCATGGATCGGTATCCATTATGGCTGGCCACAAGGGCTCTGCAACTGTATTTGCGACGTATCAGAACCTGATTACCCCGCCGACTCTGTACGCAATCAGGAGGGACTCTGAGCCGGCAGAAGTTGTTCGTGTTAAGCCGAAATTCGATGCTTCCGATTTGATCGTCGAGCAAAATTTTGCAAGCTCGAAAGATGGCACGAAAGTACCTTATTTCATCACCCGTCCTCGTGATATGCAGATGGACGGCACGGCCCCCACCTTGATCGGCGCCTATGGCGGATTTGGCCTGACCATCTCACCCAATTACATGGGTGTCTTCGGTGGCGGTGCGCCTTTCAAGTCGATCATTCAGTCCGGCGGCGTTTATGTATCCGCCAATATTCGCGGTGGCGGTGAGTATGGGCCGGCGTGGCACGAGGCCGGCACACGGGAAAATCGTCAGCGTGTCTACGAGGATTTTTACGCGGTGGCCGAAGACCTGATTGAAAAAGGCTATACCTCGCCCGAGCATCTTGGCATCTCCGGCGCCTCAAACAGCGGTCTGTTGGTGGGCGTGGCCATCACGCAACGGCCCGATTTGTACAAGGCAGCCTTGTGCGGTGTGCCGTTGCTGGATATGAGGCGCTATCACAAGTTGTTGGCCGGGGCGTCCTGGATGGCCGAATACGGTGATCCGGACAATCCGGATGACTGGGCCTTTATCCGTCAGTATTCGCCCTATCAAAACGTCCGGCCGATGACGAAATACCCGGAAGTCATGTTCTGGGGTTCAACCAAAGACGACCGGGTTCACCCGGGCCATTCGCGCAAAATGGCGGCCAAGATGCAAGGCCAGGGTCACCCCATCCTGTTTTTCGAGGAAACCGAAGGCGGGCATGGCACGGCGGACCTGAATCATCAGGCCAAGTTGCAGGCGCTGCAGGCGGTTTACCTGATTGACAAGCTGACCAAGGGTTGAGTCACCGGATCATGGTCAGCTCTGCAGAGCCGCCTTTACCGCATCCGGCCTGATCGGCAGGTCGCGCATTCGGACACCCACTGCAGCGTACACCGCATTGGCAATTGCCGGAGCGATGGTCGTGACCGGCGGCTCGCCCATACCTACAGGGTATTCATCGCTGTCGGCGAAATTAATGTGGAATGTCGGAATGGCGTCCAAACGCAGAGGTGAGTAAGTGTCGAGATTAAGGTCCCTTACTTGTCCCGCGTCGATGCCGGTACCTTCAAACAGGGCCATGCTCAATCCCCACAAAGCGCCTCCCTCGGCCTGTGCCAGCGCACCGTCGGGGTGCACGACGGTGCCGCAATCAATGTCCATATACAAGTCGGTGACGCTGACCTTGCCGCTGGCGCGATCGACTTTCACCTTGGCTACCGTGGCGATCCAGGTTGGCATATCCCGCTGTTGGCCCGACCCTGTGGCAACGCCCATGCCCTCATCCGGGCCCAGGTCGCTGCCCCAGCCCGAACGTTTGCTGACGCTGCGCAAGACCTTGGCAAGCCTGAGTGCGCCGCCCACATTATTCGGCGCGCTGCCGGCGTTCTTGCCTGCGCCATCAAGTAGCGACAGGCGCAGATCGACCGGATCCTGTTGCGTGGCGAGGGCCACCTCATCCATAAACGATTCGACTCCAAAATTCACCCAGCCAGGACCGACCGAGCGTAGCCAGCCGGGTAGAAATGTTTTCTGAGCCAGTTCGTTATTGATCGCCCGCACCCGGTGATTGGCCAGTGAGTACCAGTGATCGGCGCTGGCGATCGAAAAGGCGTCAAACTTGCCCTTGCCATCGACGCCATCACCCAGAAATCCAGGTGCCATCGTCAATGTAGGCCAGCCTGCCGCTGCAGCGTGTTCAATCCCGGTCAGCCTGTTGGCATCGTCAAAGGAGGCCGTGAACTTTGCAACCGATCCGGACCGGATACAGTCGAAGCGCGAATCGTCTTCGCGCGTAAAAACGGCCTTGACGGGTTTGCCCCATGCCTTGGCGGTCAGGGCCGCCGGGAGAATGTAATCACCAAACAGCCTGCGTCCGAAACCGCCACCGAGGTAATACTGATGGATCAGGATGTCGCTCTCTTCGACTTCGAGCGCTTGGGCGATAACCGGCAGAATGAGTGACTGCCATTGATTGCCGCAATGAATGTTCCACCTGCCTGCGCTGAACTCCACCGTAGCATTGACTGGTTCGAGCTGGAAATGCAGGACTGGGTCAGTGCGATAGGTCGCATCCAGTGTTGAATTGGCAGACATCTGCGCGGCCCGGGCATCGCCATGGTTTACAAATAGCGTGCCTGCCGTGCCATCATTGACCAGGCGCTCACCCTCGACCCGGATTTGGGCCTCGGTGACATCAGCCGTAGGCCCTGCGCTCCAGTTCACCTTGATCGCATCCGCCGCCTTGATGGCACCCCACTGGCTGTCAGCGATCGCCGTTACCCAGCCCTGCAAGGTGCCACTGGGGTCGTTCAGCACCTGGTAGCCCTGGTAGCCACGAATCAATTTGGCGGCACTGTCATCCACGCCTTGCACTGAACTGCCGTAGCGCGTTGGCGGAATAAGCGGCCTAGCATAAACCATAGCCTCAATTTCCACATCGATACCGTATTGAGCCGAACCATCGGTTTTGTCGGGAATATCCAGGGCGCTACCCGGCTTGCCAATGATGCTACGAGCGGAAGCCGCCTTGACCGGCATGCCCGCAAGTTCTTCAGCTGTGAACACCCGGTCGATGGCGCCATTCTGCACAATTTCACCAAAAGTGACCGACTCGTTGCCGCAAATGACGCGGCTGTCGTGTACACGACAGTCGCTGGAGGCAACCTGCAACAGTGTTGCGCCTGCTTCCAACAATACCAAGCGTCCGGCCGCACCGGCCTGCGACATTAGAGTAAATGAGCTCCAGACTGACCACGAGCCACCGGTGACCCGGTAGCCCCAACGAGGATCCGAATCCACGTGGCTGATGCGCACGTCTGACCACGCCACCCCGAGTTCATCGGCAACGATACGGGCCATTGCGGTGCCTATGTGCTGGCCCATTTCGGCTTCGGCGACGTTGATGGTGGTGACACCCTGGGCGTCCATCTCGAACCACACATTGGGTGCGAATCGTCGTGCGGACAGCTCGGCGCGAGCGGAGTGGGCAGGGCTAAGGCCGCCGAAGCCCAAAACGAGTGTGCCGGCCACGCTGCCGACCATGAAGGAACGACGGGTAAAAGTGCTGGAGGTTTCGGCTTGGGTTTTCATACGCTGCCTCCATCGAATGAGGCTGACTGAATGGCGTCTGCGGCCTGGCGCACCGCCTTTACGATACGGGTGTAGGACATGCAGCGGCATAAATTGCCCTTCATGTGGTCGACGATCTCCTCATCGCTGGGTTCAGGATTGCGCCGCAACAGCTCCGCAGCCTGCATGATTTGGCCGGATTGGCAATAGCCGCATTGTGGTACCTGGGCTTCCACCCAGGCCACTTGTAAGGGGTGCTGTCCTTCTGCATGCAAGCCTTCAATGGTGGTGATTTTGGCGCCGGCAATCTGACTCACGGGCGCGGAACATGATCGCAGGGGGACACCACCGATGTGTACAGTGCAGGCCCCGCAACTACCAATACCGCAGCCGAACTTGGTGCCCTTGAGGCCAAGGTCGTCACGGATGACCCACAATAGTGGCGTATCGGGTTCGGCGTTGGTGGTGACAGGCTGGCCGTTCAGGATGAATGAAATCATGGTGCGCTTCTCTGGAGTATAGACCTCAAGTATAGAACACTATCTCGGCAACGCCTTCCCGGGTCCGGGCGAACACCGGGACATTGATGAATAGCGTTTTATGTCTCGTCTATACTGGATTGGCTAACAACAAAAGGAGAGACCCATGAAAAGTATCATTAGCAGATTAATTATTGCAGCAATATTGCTCGGCTTCGGCGCTTCCGTGCAAGCTGCCCGGATAGTACAGATATGGAACTGCACATTACAGGACGGCCAGACATACGAGGATGCGGCAGCGGTATCTTCGGCCTGGGCCAAAGCCGCTAATGGCGTGGCTGGTGGAGAAAATTTTGAGGTCATTTTGAACTTCCCCCTGGCTGCGGACGCAGATGAAGGGGATTTCAGCTTCGTTCTGGTCGCGCCCAACGCGACCGCATGGGGTACGTTCGAAGATGTCTACGAGGGGTCGGCCGCGCAAGAAGCGGATGAATCCTTCGGAGAAGTTGCAACCTGCGATACGAGCCAGATTTGGCGTTCCGTCAAGATGTAGTGTGTCGTTAGGGCCTGTTAAGCAAAGCGCGCCACGTGGCGCGCTTTTCGTTTGCAGGCGCCCGAGGCGCCCCGTTTACCCGTCGGCAACCTCGAATGACCCTTCCGAAAATACCTGATTGCCGCTTTCTTCAACAGCACCCACCTCGAATTTAAACTCTGTGAAGCCGTCTTCGATATATTTGGTGAAGTAACCTTCTGGCACCGCAACGCTGGTTTGACCCGGCGGCAGATGCGCGGTAAATTTCCTGGTCGGGGTCGCGGCGTCCTCATCTTCGGGTTCAACCACTACTTCCCAGGCAACCACGGGTACGTCAGCGTGGTCGGGAATGATGCCATCATCGATCAGAGCCTGATCATGACAACTGTCGCCGAGATCGTCGCCGGGCATCCAGGCAATGACCACCGCGTCGACCGCCATTTCCATGTCTTCGGTGAGAGAAATGTCCGCTGCAGCAGGAATGTCATAGGTCAGCTCCGCGGTGCCCTTGAGCTTGTCGCCATCCAGCGTAAATGCACGGAATTTATAGGTGCCTTCAGCAAAGCGCATCAAAAACTCGCCCAGCGTGAGGACCGGATCATCGGGTTCTTCTTCATCCGGTTCGCAAAGCGGTTCGGCGCTTTCAAAGAAAAACTCGGTCAGGCCCTGGTCGGCCATTGCGCCGCTCGCCTTGGCCGTTACAATCTTCTGGCCCATGGGGTCAGTGATACGTCCCCAGCTCCAGGCGTCACCGTCCATCAGGGAGTGGAAGCCGACGTCCCCGTCAGAGGCGTTGATTTCGATAATGACAGTGGTTTCGCCGAATTCACCGAAATCTTCGGCGAAGGCCGGCGCTGCCAATGCCCCTAAGAATGCCACAACACATGCCAATTTCAATGCCGACGCCCGCGCCGCGGCTGCGGGCGGGAGCGGTAAAGCGAGACTCGTTAATCTATTCATTCCTGGGCTCCTGTAAAGTTGCAAATAACGATTGCAATGTTGGGGCTCAATCGCCTCTGTGCGTTGCAGCACTTTGCATTGCACCCTTTGGACGGCTTGGGTCAGATAAATCAATCGGTGACGGGGCGAGAAGAGAGCGCCTTCTTCATTCTTGGGTAAAGCGATGCCCCTGCTCTTTTAGGAAGCTGCGCCGTGCCCGCCAGTCAGGTTCGAGACTGGCAAGGAGTTGATAGAAGGCAGCACCATGATTCATGTGTTTGAGGTGGCACAGTTCATGTGCAATGACGAAATCAACATTGGCCAGGGGCGCCTTGACCAGGTGGGTGTTGAGGCGAATGACACCATCCAGATTGCAGGTGCCTGTTTCATTCTCCTGAGCTTTAATTTGAGTGTGTGGTCAACTGCCCAGGCTGCTCGCTTGGAAACGATTATCAGACGTTCTGCGAATAGTTCGCCGGCGTGTTGCCGGTAAGCGGCGTGCAGCATCGATCTGACGGCATGCTCTGCATGGTCGTCCGACAGAATGGTGATTTGCCCATCCTCAAAACGGATTTTGGGCTGCCGCCCAATTTGGTGCGAGAAGAGCATTGGCAGGCGCCGGCCCAGATAAAGGTGGTGCGCGCCCTGACTGTACTTGAGTGCGGGCAGGTGGCGTTTGCGCGCCTGGTGAAGGAACCGCATTACCCTTGGGATATTGTTGCACAGGGCTGTATCGATGGCGCGTCTTGACCAGCTTGTGGGCGCAACGACAACCAGTCCGCCATCCGCGTCAAGTTCCATGTGCAGCCGCCGCTTGACCCTTGGGCGGCGAATGACCAGGTAGGCCGGTAACAAGTTCGGCGCTAATTCAGTCAATGTGATGGCAGCATGGTCTGTGGTGGAATTTCTTGTCTAGGCCCGCGTTTATTTTACTGTGTCGCAGTTGTACATTCACCCCAGCGACCGGGTTTATCCACCAAAATATTTCCATACACCGGCGTATTGTGAAAAGATACAATCTATTGCATCATTTTCGACCCACTGCAGGGGGGTGCCTGCCGCGATCCAGATCGGACTCGGCGAACTCAAGGGAAAGTATCATCATGTTTACAGCCGACCAGTTAGTGGCCCATCTCGTGGGTGATTTCATGCTCCAGAATGACTGGATGGCACGCAATAAATTCCACAATTCGCTTGCCTGTGGCGTGCATGTCATCGTGTACAGCCTGCCATTCCTGCTGATTACGCAGAATCCGTTGACTCTTCTGGTGATAGTCGGCTCGCACTTCATAATCGATCGCTGGCGTATCGTCCGTCAGTTGATCTGGGTCAGGAATGTACTGTTTCCCGGTTCCAGGCCTTGGGACGAGTGTTCTGAGACCGGATTTTCCCCTGGCTTATCTGATCAGATGGCACGGTTTCTGTACATTGTGTTCGATGCCACCCTGCACATCCTGATCAACGGCGTGGCGATCCATTACCTGGGATAGGGCCTCTGGCCGGCGAAACCAGGCCCAAGTGCAGATTTTCTGTTCCGCTTGGGTTACATTTGCATTTTCCAAATGCAGAATTAATGTGCCATGCAATACGCTCCGAAAGCTGCTTCCCGCTCGACCCTGACCTATTCGGGCCTGACCCACTCGACCCTGACCCCTTTATGTGCGCTGGTCATTTGCTTAGTTCTGACTGCATGCGCGACCCTGCAGCCCACATTTATTCCCGAGGTCAGCGATGTTCCGGTTGAGCGGCTGTTTCTGCAGCAGGTCACCGACACCAGCGCCTTGGTCAAATGGCGGGGAGGTGGTGACCAGGTGTGTTACACGCATGCTGACAACTTCACCAGATCGCATCGCTGCATTGCTGCCAGCATCGACTCGGCGCCTGATGGCAGCAGCCACAAGCTGGCGGTGCTGAGGGAGCTGAAATCCAGCCAGCACTATTTTTACAACGTCAACGGCATGGGTTCGCCGTCACAGTATTTTCTGACCGCGCCACCACCCGGTGAGCTTCCCGCCGATGGCAATACACGAATCTGGATCATTGGTGACTCCGGAACTGAAACCGCCATAGTTCCGGAAGCATTCGGCGGTACCGGTAAACCGGACATGGCCGGTATGGCTCTGGAGGTCCGTGATGGTTATCTCCGCTACGTTGCCGACAGCGGCGGCGAGGCAGCCGACCTGTTTCTGTTGCTGGGTGACAACGCCTACATGGAAGGCAGCGATGTCCAGTGGCAAGGCGCTTTTTTTGAGGTCTATCCGGACGTCATGAATACCGCTGCAGTCTGGCCAACGATTGGTAACCATGAGATGGGCGCAGCATTCATCGATATCTATGGAGGTCTCACGGCAGGCGGCGTCAGCACCTCAGCCGATCCCGATAGCTGGGCAGACCTGGACGAGAATACGGTCGACCGGGGCATGCCTTATCTACACATATTCAGCCTGCCGTCAGATGGTGAGGCCGGCGGGGTACCCAGCAAGACAGAACAATACTATTCATTCGACTATGCCAATGTCCACGTGGTCAGTCTGGATTCTCAGGTCACAGCCCGCGACCAAGTGCTGCGTGCAGCGATGAGGGACTGGCTGATCATGGATCTTTCCGCCAATGACAAAGACTGGACCATTGTGATCTTTCATCACCCGCTCTACACCAAGTCCAGCCACGACTCGGATACCGAGGCCGCCAGTGCCTACGGCATCGATCTGCCCATTATTGATATTCGCCGTGAATTTACACCGCTATTCGAAGACTACGGCGTGGATCTTATTTATGGCAGTCACAGCCATGCCTATGAACGGTCCTGGTATCTGCATGGACATCGCGGAGATGCCGCTACCTTTGACCCCAATCTCCACGCGGAACTGAACGACAAGGGCATGCCGGCAGCCGGTTTTGGCAATGAGGCCTATACCCAAATCGCCTGTAATGGCCGCGACGACAAAGTGGTTTACACGGTGGTGGGGAGTTCCGGGCATCTCAATACCGGCAAAGGGAAATTGGATCACCCGGCCCATTATAAATTTCCTGATGGCAAACACGGTCTGGCCCTGAAAGGATCAGTCGTTGTCGACGCCAGCGCTACTCAGCTAACGGCACGCTTTATCGATGCGACCGGCACGGTTCGTGATCAGGTTTTGATAACGCGTTGATGATGTTGTGATGCGACACCTGCTGATCCTGCTATTTCTGCCATTTGTGACCGTGTCACTGTATGCCCATCCCGGTGTGGATCAGCGCTTGCAGCGATTGACTGAGCAGCTCGAACAAGCGCCCCTGAACCAGTCGCTGCACATTCAACGCGGCAGCACCTATTCGATAGATGGCCAGTTTGATTCAGCGCTGGCGGATTATCGCAGGGCTGAACAACTTGGGCCGCCCCAAAATGTAGCCTTTGAGTTGGGCGTGCTGTACTACCGCAAAGGCGAATTCAACCCGGCGCGAATTTACTTCGACACCACCCTGGAGCACTGGCCAACCGACGTCGCCGCGCTGGAATACCGTGCACGCTTGTTGCGCGACGCCGGAGCGCATGCGGGGGCATTGGCAGATCTGGCGACCTACTTCGAGCTGACCGCACAGCCCAAACCCGGTCACTATGTGGCTGCGGCACAGATGCGCAGAGCATTGCCCGACGGTGGAATCAAGGCAGCGATTGCAATTTTGGACCAGGGCCTGGAAAAGTTGGGCCTGACGTCCACACTGCAGAAATATGCGGTTGAACTTGAATTGGAACAACGGCAGCCGCGCCAGGCATTGAAGCGACATGAATCTTTGCGACCATTGCTGGGCAAGTCGCCGGATTGGAAGGTGGCAATGGGTGAGCTGTTGGTGGCGAGCGGCGAGGAGGAGTCGGCTCAACCCTGGTTCCATGCCGCTTTGCAACAGCTTGAATCCCTCAGGCAGACCCCGGCGCGCCAGCGCCTTCACGCTCATGTTCTGACGCTGGCCAAGTAGTGCGCAGGCATTTTGCGCACCACTAATCTACGATCTTGCGCACTTCCGTGGCGTTCAGGGTTCGCACATCAGGAACAAGCTTCATACGCACCGCTTTTTCTGAAAGTTGCCAGTTCTTGCCCCCATCCACGCTGATTTCCAGCCACACGTCATATCGGCTTCGAATGCTGTAGCGGCCGTCGGCCGTTCTGACCGCACGAATCTTGCCGGGCGAGGGCCGGCGTGGACTTTCCCGGATGACAACATGATTCGGAAAATCCGTGCCGTTGAACACAACGGTCGTGAGTTCCGAGACATAGTTTAGGGTCTGATCTGAGAGGGTGCTTGTCGGACCACTCTGACCGCCCTTGAGAGTGACTCGCTCTGCAATGCGGATCGGATCGTTGATCAATATTTTCTGTTTCTTCGCCACCAACGGTGGTTTCAGTGTCAATTGCCCGGTGAAAACCGCAGCGTATGAGATATCGATGGGGGTGCCGGGAATAGTGGGCAATTTCTGCTGTCCGCTAAAAGTTCCGTGCGACCCACAGGTTAATGCTGCCTGGCCCTCCAAAAAGACATGTCGCGCACTGCCTTTCCAGGCGCTTGAGGGTGGTGGATAACTCAAGCGCTCCGTCGACACAGCCGCCATTCGTTCGGCCCCAAAGCCTTGTATGCCAAACAGCGTGCCCAGTATTAAGATCACCAGCATAGACAGGCGCAGCATCATGGACTCAGTCTGATTGCAATTGTGATGGTATTCTCCCGCTGGGTAAATCTTTCAGTGTAGCGGGATTTGCCACATTGGGGGGGCAATTGGGGGCGCTTATTATTTCACGTATTAACTATTGTATTTCGATACAATAAATTTTAGGATACCCACCTGGCTCAGCAAAAGAAATCCATCAATGAAACAAACCGCCGTCACCATGAGCACGACCCCGACCCTGGAGGTCTATGCCCGGAAGTATCCGGAAGTCCCGATGGAAGTCATTCTCAAGGAAGATTTACTGCGCCTGGGCGTTGGCATCACCGCAGCAGCGCAACAGGCAATCAAGGACACCAGAACTCAGGCCTATTACCTATTCTCCTACAACATCAGCGATCACAAGGAGATGGAAGACGGCCTGAGCACGGCGGCGCCGGAGGACATGATATTCGCGGATGGGCCCTACGGACTGCGCAAAACGAGGGTTCGGGTGGTGCTAAACAATGCTTCACCATACACACTCGACGTCATTGATGAACAACACATGATTTGCCAGGACGGCATTCCGGTGGCGAGTGTGGTTTACCCTTCGAGGCCGGACTACTATGGCATGACGTTCGAGGACGGCACGCTGTATGAACAGGTCATTCCTCTGCTTTACGATTCCTACGCATTCATCACAACTTTTCGTGCCTGTCATTACTGGGGCAAAAAGGAAGAGTGCCGATTCTGCGACATCAACTACAACCTCAGAGAAACCAGGCGCTTGACCGGTGATCACGTCACTGCGGATGCCATCAAGAACAAGGAGCGTCTGGTTGAAGTACTTGCTGCGATGTTGCAGGAGTCGAATCCGGCCAGGCGCCCGATCACGGTTCTCATGACCGGGGGTTCGATCGTTCGTCGTGTTCCTGGTGGCGCCGAAAATGCAGCTGATTTCAACATTCCCTATGTGGCGGCGATCCGGGAGCGGATCGGAAACCGAATCCCGATCGTTATGATTACCGAATCACAGCCGATGGACCTGCTGGACAAATTACGCGATGCGGGCATCACCAGCCACAACGCCAATCTCGAGGTCTGGGACAAGCGGCTGTTCAAATGGATTGCCCCAGGCAAGGAGCGCTGGATTGGTTACGACACCTGGGTCAGGCGCCTGCTGGAATCTGTAAACGTCATGGGCGAGGGCCGGGTGAGTCCCAACATGGTGTCAGGCCTGGAAATGGCGCAACCGCACGGTTTCGACAACGTCAAGGACGCAGTAGCTTCGGCGCGCGAAGGTTTCGAATACCTGATGTCTCACGGGGTCGTGCCACATCTGGATACGTGGTGCATCGAGCCGGGTACTCAACTCGCTGACAACCCCGCCGTGCCCCTGGATTTTCTGATCCAGGCTGATATTGCCTGGTACGAAACCTGGCGCAAGTATAAATTGCCGCCATTCGAAGGCTACGGACCCATGGGTGCGCCCGGAATTGCGGTCTACGGCAATACCGGATCCGTCGACATGGGCGGGTAAATCCGACGCCGTTGTTCTGCCTCCGGAAAGCCCGTGAGTGGGCTACTGTCCAAGCCTTCAAGGACGGTGAGGCGCCACTTCGCAGCAAGGGGTCTTCTTGCAGGACGCGCTCGAGCCCATCCATGGGACGCTCCTCTTGAAACATCCGTGTTTCAAAGGGTCCTGCAAGAAGATCCCTTACTCCGAAGCGGCTTGTGCCAGCGTTAGGAAAGCCCCGTGAGTGGGCTACTGGCCACGCCTTCAAGGATGCCGAGCGCCGACAAGCGACTGGGTCGTCGAGCCATGGATGGGTCGACGAGGCGACACGGAACAGGATGTTCCGTTGGAGCCGACCCACCAAGCGTGGAGAAGCGAGGGAAGCGCGCAGGGCCATCCGCCAGGCGTGGACAGCAGTCCACTCATGGGGCTTTCCGGAGGTAGAACAATGCAGCAGGAGCCGACCCACCAAGCGCGGAGAAGTGAGGGTGGCCGATCGCTCCCGCGCATCCATGCGGGATCGTTCCCGCGCATCCTTGCGCTCCACAATCTAAGCACATCCCTGTGCAAATCCACGACTTAAGCACATCCTTGTGCAAAAGTCCGCCCATGCGGCTTTCCTAACGCTGACACAGCACGTGTGAGCTAGCGCCGGATAGAGCGCAACAGGCCGGCGGCACCGTCGAGAATAAGGTCAAGGCAGTGATCAAAGCCTTGCTCACCGCCGTAATAAGGGTCGGGGACCTCCTCGGTATCCGTGCTGCTAAATGACAGCAGCAAATCAAGCCTGGCTGAAGCGTTTTGTGGCATGCTGCGAGACAGGGAATTCATGTTGTCGTGGTCCATGGCCAGGATGTAGTCGAAACGGCTGAAGTCTTCAGTGCGTACCGTGCGCGAGGCCTGGGCGCTGATGTCGATACCACGCGCTGCCGAAGTCCGTTGTGCGCGCCGATCGGGCGGTTCACCCTGGTGCCAGCCCGAGGTGCCGGCAGAGTCGATTTCAATGTGGTCCTGCAAACCGGCCTCGACGACAAGGTGCCTGAATGCGCCCTCGGCCATCGGCGAGCGGCAAATATTGCCCAGGCAGACAAATAGAACTGCAACGGGTTGTTGCGCTTGAATCATGAATTTGCTCCCGGTAGTGTGGGATCGGGCCGCAGGGGTCTGAGCGGGTAACCTTACAGGATCATGTCCGGATGTTCCTAACAGATATTATTTTGATTTCTTGCCTTTTGGGATTCGCCCTTGCATGGACGATACGGCGTACACCCTGGCGACCGGCTGTGTTGTTGGGCTCGGCGATCGCCGGGATGGGTGCGGGACTGATCTCCTATTTGGCGCCGCGGGGCGTTGCCTTGCCGCTCACAGTTTATCTGGGACTGTTGCTGTTTCTCTGCGCAACATTGTCTTGGAGAAGGCCACAGTCCGTTCAGAGGGGCGCAGGCTGGCGGCCAGTTACGGGGCTGGCGATACTTGTTCCCGGCTTGCTGGCAATGCTGCCAATGCTCGCGCTAACGGCCCGGGTTCAGTTTCCGGAACCCATGGGTGAGCACCCGGTTGGTGTTCGCGATGGCATTGTCCTGGACCATACCCGTGGTCAGTCCTGGGACACGATGTCTGAGCATCCGCGAAAAATTATGGTCAGGGTCTGGTATCCTGCCGTGAATGCGCGGGGATTCCCGCGTGCTCCGCGCTGGAGTCGTAGCCAGGTGGGTGTCGCGGGTGAGTTTTTCGACTTGCTGGGAATGGGTCACCTGGCGTTTCTGTCGGATGGTCTGGCCAACACGGTGACCCACGCCTACGACAGGGCTCCACCAGCAACTGGGTCGTTCCCCTTGCTGATTTTTTCCCACGGATATCTCGGAGATGTCGCCACCAACGCTCGATTAATGGCGCACCTGGCCAGCCTTGGCTACATCGTTTTCAGTATGACTCATCCGGGCGAGAGTTCTGCCGCGATTTTTCCCGTCGCCGGATACCTGCCGTTGTCGCCAAAAGCCGGCGCTGCATTGCGTGATCGTGGCGACTATTCTGCCCGGGCTGGAACACGATTGGCCGCAATCGCCAAGGGTGATGTTCAGGCACGCAGAGATTACGTCGACAATGATGCTACCCGGGAGATCACACGGCTTCGCGGGCCCATCTGGATGGATGACTTCACGGCGGTTTTGGATGCGATAGCGTCGGGCTCGCTGGATCAGGCAATCCGGTCGGTGGTCAGCAATGCAGACCTGGGCCGAATCGGTTATCTGGGTATGTCCATGGGGGCAAAGACGGGGCCAGCAGCCTGTCAGCTCGACAGCCGTTGCAGTGCATCTGCAGCGCTCGATGTCGGTGCCGCCATGCCACTGCTGCGGAATGCGCGCTCGCGGGTGCCCGTGTTGGTTTTGAGCGCGGGGCAGCCGATGCGTTTGGGTGGGCAGGATTTTGCCTACGAACCCAATGCGACAGCCGGGCTGGACCCTAGAATTCATCGCATCACTCTGGCGGGTGCAACGCACTGGGATTTTACTGACTTTGCGTTGCTGGTGCGGCCCGCTGTTCGCGCCATCTTGCCACTGACATTGTTCGGCACCGCTGCGGGGGACCAATTGCTGCAGGCCCAGAATCGCCTGATCGGCGACTTCTTTGATACCTACTTGCGGGGCCTGGAACGGGATTTTCCTCAGGCAGCTCTGGATGCACATTCTGTGGCTCGCCAGGATGATCTGTCAGCGCTGCGGGAATGGGCGCGATAACCGTCTTGCTTTAAAGAACCCACGAGGAGACCTCCATGAGATATCGTATTCCAGTCCTGGCTGCCGCTGCAGCACTGATGACCACCGGCGCCATTGCCGATACAACGCTTATCCATGCCGGTGAATTATTGGCGGTACCCGGCGAATCGCCCCACAGCAGGCAGACGATTGTTATCGAAGGGCAAAAGATCATCGAGGTGCGAGGGGGCTACGCCGATCCTGACGATTTTGAAGGGGAGGTCACGGTGATTGATCTGAAAGACCGGTTTGTGCTGCCCGGGCTGATGGACATGCACGTGCACCTTCAATTCGAATTGGGTCCGACCAATGACAGCGATAACCTCAGGATGTCCTCGCAACAGGTGCAAATGCGCAGTGTCATGTATGCAATGCGCACCATGCTCGCGGGCTTTACCACGGTGCGTGACGTCGGTTCTTCGGCGCAGGAAATGTACGCCCTGCGTGACGCCATCAACCGGGGCTGGGTTGATGGGCCTCGAATTGTTGCCGCGGGCGGGGTGGGTATTACCGGTGGCCATGCCGATATCAGCGGCGTTAGCCCGGAATTGATGAAGATAAACACCTCGGAGAATATCTGCAACGGTCCCTATGACTGCCGCCGAGCAGCCCGCAACGCCATCAAGTATGGCGCCGACCTGATCAAGATCACCTCCACCGGGGGCGTATTGACTGACCGCGCCACTGGCACCGGCCAGCAAATGGAAGCCGACGAATTGAAAGAAGTGGTTCTGGCGGCCAAACGCATGGGTCGCAAAGTGGCTTCGCATGCCCACCAGGAAGACGGCATCATCGCAGCGCTCGAAGCCGGCGTCGCCAGCATTGAACACGGCACTTATACCGGTCCGGAGGCGATCAAGCTATTCAAGGAGACCGGCGCCTACCTGGTCCCGACTCTGCTGGCCGGAAAAACGGTGATGGAGATGGCCAAGACTTCAAACTTCATGACCCAGGCCATCAAAGACAAGGCGATCCGCGTCGGTGGTGATATGCAGGGTAACTTCAGCAAGGCTTACAAAGCGGGTGTCAAGGTGGCCTACGGCACCGACAGTGGTGTCTCCAAACACGGCACCAATGCTGAAGAGGCGGTGCTCCTTGTTGAGGCGGGCATGACAGAGATGGACGTGATCAAGTCGGCGACTGTCAACACGGCCGATTTACTCGATATGTCAGATTCAATCGGCACCATCGAGGCGGGCAAATACGCTGACATTATTGCAGTGGATGGCTCGCCGTTGGATGATATTTCCGAACTACTCGATGTGGCTTTCGTCATGAAGGGCGGTAAGGTCTACAAAGAGTAAGGAGTCTCGCTTCCCTGCTCCCGCCTTCGGCGGAAGGCGGCTGCGCTCGACGGCATGCAATAGGCGCTTGGCCCCTCTGGTACCGCTCACGCGCTACGGCACTCAGCGGGCACTTCTTCGCCTTCGGCGAAACCGTACCCACTTCATTGCCTGCGCTTTGCTCGACTTACCCAACCGGGGCCGGCGGGTCGCCTGCGGCTCCAGGGCTACAGTTCCATCATCGGCCGGTCGGTGCGAATAAAGAACCACAGGCCGGCACCGATGAAGGCAAAAATGGAGCCACTGGCCACTGCGATCGTCCAACCGAAATACGCAGCAATAAGGGGGACCATAATGCCCCCAACCAGGCCGACAATGTTGCCCCCGGTGTTCAAAACGCCGGTGGCGACCTCTGCGTGCCGTTGGCCCACTGCAATTGCTGCGACCCAATATGCATTGTCACCCAGCTGCGTGCAACCGAAGCTCAAACACAGCAAAACCACAGCCACATGGACCTGGGTTGCCAAAGCGCCGCCGATCAGGAATAGTCCACATAACACCAGGCTGACTACCGCCAGCCAACGGGTGCCATATCGAAAGCCCATTTTTTGGACCATCCAGTCACACAGGATGCCGCCGCCCAGACCGGCAATTGCGCCAACGATCCACTGAGCGGAAGTAAACAGTCCGGCCTGTTGTTGGCTAAATTGCCTGATTTCAACCATGTAATAAAAGAACCAGCTGAAAAACAGGTAAAACACGTAGTTGTAGCAAAAATAACTGATGGTCAAGAGCAGGATATCGCGGTTGGCCAGGGCCGCTTTCCATGACCCGACTATCCGGGCGGAATCGGGTGGCGGTCTGCCTGCATCTATAAGCACCCGCTCGGCGTCATTGACGCCCTGATGATCGGCGGGAAAATTTCGCACATACCCCCACCAGACCAGGGCCAGCAACAGACCGCTTGGCGCTGTCACCAACAAAGCAATCCGCCAACCAAAAATACCCAGCAGCCATACCAATAGTGGCGCACATAACGCCGCACCCAGCGTGAATGCAGCGATCTGCAGCCCGAAAGGCAAGCCCCAACTGCCCATCGGAAACCAGTTGGAAATCGTGCCGCCAGCGGTGACCGGGAAAAACGGTGCGTTGGTCACCCCCACCAGGAAGCGAAGTACAATAAGGCTCAATACGACTGCAGCGATACCCAGCGAGTTTGAATCAGGCACCAGGGTTGTTAATACAGTGAGGGCTGCCCAGGCCAGGGCCGCAACTGCAATGACGCCACGGGCGCCGAAACGATTTCCCACAATTCCGCCTGGCAGCTGAAAAATGGCATAGCCGGCGGCAAATGCGGACAAAATGTAACCCAGGTGGATCTCAGTCAGGCCGAGGTCCCGGATCATCGATTCCCCGATAATCGAGACATTGACTCTCAGGAAATAAAGGACAAAACTCGCAATCAGGATCAGGGCGAGGATTCTCCACCTGATATTGGTCGGACGTGAGTCAGTCACTTACTTTTCGATAGTCGCTGAATTCCTGGACGTAGTGCTCATCAAATTTTTTGAAGACAAATGCTTTGCCCTTGGTGTGAGTTTTGGTTTTGAGCGGTACCTGTTCGCCGTCGGGCATTGTTGTGAATTCCATCACCGAGTGCAATTTTTCGATGGTAACAATCGCGACAGGTTTGACCTTGGCGGTGTTGTAGTATTCCATTTGCCGAATGCTGGCGTCGTTTTTGTTTATGATCACCAGCCCAACCATGAGCTTGTTTTGTTCTGGCTTGTCTGCAAAGAATATAGGCTGGAACCGGTAGGTAACTTCTTCGGCAGTTTCTTCGATTCGTTCCACGCTTGACTCGTCCACCATTTCGCTGAAGCCTCGCGCGCCATTGCGTTCTTCCTGGCCCTCTTTCTGTTTCCTGTATTTGGAGACTCGTTTGTCGCTGGGCGGTTCTCCATCTACCGAGATGAGTTGCCATTTGAGTTCGTCAGCGCGGGAGGGGTCATAACTTGCCACCAGTGTTTCCTCGCTGGTGGTTGTCACCACGGTGTAGGCACAATCATCGCGGCTGTCGTGTAACTTGCTGGTGGCAGCGCGAAACAGGTCGTCAATCTGGGCCTGCGCGGGTGTACTCAAGAAAAGAGCTGCCAGGAGTACGCTTGCAGAAAATCTCAGCGACATGGTCACTCCTTTTCGGAAGTCTGCTTGACCGTCATGGAACTGATCAGGGGCGCAAGCGGCAGCGCATCGATATCGATGTGGTTGCCGTCCTTGATGACTGTGTTGATGGTGCGATAATTGGCCGCATCGGCCAGTGGATCCTCATCCAGAATGACCAGGTCGCCGGCTTTGCCGACCTCCAAACTGCCGAATTCGCTGTCCATTTTGTAAGCACGCGCGGAATGACTGGTCACCGACTTAAGAATTTCCATCGGCGCCATGCCCATCTCCTGTAGCGCAACCAGAGCGTTGAAATGGCCCTCACCCAAGGTCACTCTGGAGTCCGTTTCAATACCGGCGGCGCCGGTTCTTTCCGAAGCCAAAACCGGATTTCGGATACCGGCATCGGTGGAGACCAACATGGTAACGCCGGCTTCAATCATCTTCTTGTGGTTTTCCTTCATGGTCTTCATGAAACCCACAACCATTTGTTCCGAATACTCCTCCAGCATCGCATCCAGTCTGCGCTGGGTGACGGGAAGCACCGAACAGGGCACTTTGCGGTCTGCCATTTTCTGAATGACATCATCCGCCAGGGGTGTACCCGCCCCTGAAACACCACAGTGGGTGATAATGTCCAGGCCGGCCTCGATGGCCATGTCCAGTGATTCTGTTGAAGTGGTATGCGCCTGTACCGTCATGCCGGCACGGTGGCCTTCCTCGATGATGATGTGTTGCACCCGGGGCGAGAATTGAATGAATTGCATCTGAGCATGGCCACTGGCGCCGTACTTGAGAAAATCAACATCAAGTTTCACGTAGCCCTGGATCGCTTCGCGCACTTGTTCGGGCGTCGCCCACATCAGCCACGCCCCGTATTCTGTTCCCAGGTCTGATTGATCCGTGCCACGAAAGCCTGGCTCACATGGGGCGCGGCATCTGCCCCAAAATCGGTGGAATAAGGCCCCCCATAGCCGATGATATTCCCGGCCAGAAAGAGCCGGCTACCCGGTACCTCACCCGCGTTGATCATGTTGCGCGCTTTGACCAGCGCCGCCCGCGGCCCCCAGGTGTCAAAGACTGTCGTCTGGCCCGTCTTCAAGGCGATCTGCGCCGCTTCGATCACTATTTCGTGGAAGCGGTCTTCATGTTTGACCAGCGTTTCGGTATCGATATTCAGGAACAGGTGCAGGTTGGCATCGATCAGGCCCGGGATGACGTACTTCCCCCGAGCTTTAATCCTTTGGGTACCTTGCGGGATGGCGATATCGCGTGTCCGGCCCACCGCGGTGATTTCACCATTTTGTATCAGAACGGTTCCGTTTGTGATGGGCTTGGCGCCAGTCCCGTCAAGGATGGTGGCGTGGGTAATGGCGAGATTTCCGTCGGCTGCGGGTTATGGGTCAATACCGCTGAGCATTAGCAGCAGCGTAAGGGTTCCGTGAAGGTGCAGCTTCATTTTTGATCCGATTGATAGTGGGTGAAATCTGATTGGAAAAATACTTTAACACAGCCCCCTGTAAAGCCGGTCTCAGCCGGCTTGACTCATCTTTGGCGCTCGCCTATTCCACTGCTTCCTCTACGCGTTGCTTGAATGGCGCACCGCCCAAGGCCAGTGGCCGGACACGGGAGACGAGTTCGTAAAGGATTTTTCCGGGCTCCTCATTGAGCAGAATGTGGGCGGATCTGGAAAATGGCACGTATTCCTTGATGGGCGCATTGAGTGTGTCGATAAAAGCCTTCGCCAGTGTCGTGGGTGTCTGCCAATCATGGTCGCCCTGGAAGAAAAACAGCGGAACCTCGAATTCAGTGCTCAGATCTTGCCGTAGATCCAGGTCGTAAATGTCTTCGACCAGGGCCATCGACGCATCACTCGGACTGATAATGTCGAAGGCATTTGCCAGCGGTAAATCCGGGGATAGCAGGAGCTCAGGCGCCAGTGCCGCAAGCATTTTTGTGGTGTCCTTGAGCGCGTGCATGCCTTTACCGTAACGCCCAAGCGGTCCCTGGATAGTGCCAATTCGCGCCCACATGGCTTCGCTGTCATGGCGATCTGGCCATTCATCTTCAAGTGCACTCAGTGAGTCAATGGTTTCCTGATCGCCCACGGCTGTCGCAGCCTCGAGTAGCAGACGTCTGGTTTCATCAAATCCGGCGAGCCAGGCGACTGCCTGTCCCATTCCGACATAGGCATGGATCAGATCGGGCCGCCGCGAGGCGACTGTAATCCCCAGCATGCTGCCCCAGCTATGTCCGATCAGAATAACTTTGTCCACGCCCAGCCGGACCTGTATGTACTCAATCACTTCGATGGCATCATCCACCATGCGTTTGAAATTCATGGAAGCCGTCAATGCAGTGCTTTCAATATTGGACCTGCCGGCGCCCCGCTGATCCCACTCGACGACCGTGAAATACTCGGTCCAGGGTTTGAGCATGCGGTAACTGAAACCCGATTGTGCACCGCCCGGGCCACCATGAAGATCCAGAATGACGGGGTTGGACAAGTCCTGGCCGCGGATGCGAATGTACTGAGGCGTATTGCCGATAGTCGCCATGGACTCTTCGTTGATTCCGCTGCCCGTGTCATACCAATTGACGTTGTCATTGGCTGATTTGACAAAATCAAGCAACCACCAGGTCGCACCCACGGCGCCGATCAAGACCAGCAGTAGGGGCAAAAACACGCGGCGGCCCAGAATTTTCAAAATCTTTATCACTTTATTGCTCTGGACCATTGATTTGACCTTTCTGCCTGCCCATTGCTCGGCCTATTTATCCGGCCTATTTACTCAGCCCATTTGCCTGGGATGACCCTGAGTTCGATGTGGGACGCGAACTCAGCATCGCGCCACAGTGTAACGCGGGGTGGTGGATCTTGTGGAATGACCCAGATAACCGTCTCGTCGGCGTTGAGTACGGATACCCGGATGCGGTTACCCTTGTCCCAGCGATTGGAAACGGGTTCCAGCGCAAAATGTATCTTGGCCGGACCCTCGCTCAGCGATTCAGCAGCGGACACGTCAGCCACCAGGCTGCTGGTCCATGGTATTCCATTGGTCTTGTACGGTGGTTCCCAGGGTGTGCGATGCGAGGCGCGGATCGAGCCCTGGCTGATCATCGTGGATTGGCCCGTTGCTGTGACTTCCTCCAGGTATACGACAAACACAGGGTCCGCAATGCTGGCCTCGGCGTGCAGGGTGATCAGGGGAAAGCCGGCAGTGAGAATATCCTCCTCCAGCGGCGCAGTGGTGTACGTCAGGCCCTTGGCATCGTTGGCGGCGAAATCGGGATATTCGATCGGACCGCCGCCAGTCGCATCGTGATAGCGCGTGTGTGAACCGCTGTTGGCCGTATAGTCGACCGTGATGACGTCTTTCGAACCATGGCCGGCTGTCCGCTCCCGGCTCAGGCCGCCGTCATTGACCGATGCAACGCTCCCCGAGGGCCCCGCCGAGAAATATAGTTGTAGCGCTGTTGAATCGGCCGGTGGAAATTCATTGTCGTGACGCCATTCCCAGTTCTCCCGATCCTGCATAACAGCATAAACCAGCGGCTCTTCATTCACGATGCCGTTGTCGATGCCCTTGAGCCAATGGTCGAACCAGCGCAGTATCTCGGTGGTCATCAGGGCGGTATACGCCCTGGCACTGGCATCATCCTGCTCGTTGGGTCCGTGGGACCATGGCCCCATGGTGAGGCGGCGAGGTCCGTCGAGATTGTAGTACCACAACATGCGCTCGTTGGGTCCCGGGTCCTGCCAGCCGTCCCACAGGTAGGTGGGCACGTCAACCTGGTTCAGTGTTCCAAGTACGAAATCCACGGCCGCCAGGCTCTGTTCCTGCTGCGGCCATTGTGCGTCCAGCAGGACCTGGCGCAGCTCGGGCTGGTCTTGCAGGGCCAGGTTGAGTGCATCGGCGTAGAACAGGGTGTCGATCACTTTGTCCGGCGTATCGAGCTCCAGCGCCTCTATGGCCTGTTGTATTGCAGGATGCGCCAGCACAGCGGCAATGTACATCTCAAAGGTGGCCGAGCCCTGGGCGGCGCGCGCCTCGGCACGAAGGCTGCCATCGCTGTCTGCATCAACCGTTGCGGGGCCGATAATGCCTTCGCCAAAGATGCTGGCCAGGGCATCCTTGGCACCCTGACCTGCGTCTTCCATCTCGGAAAGCCCGACCAGGGTTTTGCGCATGGTGAGCATGGCACCCTTGATGTAGGCGCCGCGCGGGCTGCCAATGCGCGTAAAGTCAACAAAATTGGCCACGGCAGGGAAGAGGGCGGCCAGGGCCTCGTTGCGGCCCAGGGCGGCGATCAATTGAATGAAGCCCAGCCAGGATGCACCGAACATACCGATTTTGTCCGTGCTCCACGGTTGCTCGACAATCCAGTCCATGACATCGCCCATATCGTTTATCTCGAGCATCAAAGCCTGTGTCTGCACACCGAACGACGCCCCTGTGCCGCGCGAGTCCATCACCACCAAAACGTAGCCGTGACGCAGTAATTCCTGGTTGGTATTGACGTTCTCATTGGGCTCCAGGGCCGCTGTCGGGTCTTTCAGCAGTAATGCGTTGGTCTGCGGGGCTATTTCCCCCGCGCCGGTCAGAATGCTGCCGTCCTCTTTTTCATAAGCCCGCCAATATCGAGTCACTTGAAACGCCACAGGCATGGGTTCGCCGGCACGTAGGCCCGCTGCGGTAGGGTGAAAAATGTCGATGGCGATGCGGGTGCCGTCGCTCACCTCGACATATTGCGATTGACGCTCGAAGCCATCGAATTCTGCATTGCTGTAACCCCGGTAGATGCCAAATTCTGACCGCGGCTCAACTTCGGCTGTGTCGACCCTGAGGTCGTTTTCATGCGCTCCGTCATGCGTTCCTTCTGGCGGCTGTTGGGGTCCGCCGACTTGTTCCGGTTGGCAAGCTGTGAGACAAAGTACCAATGCGAGTAGCAAGCCGGTTCTGTTTGCAGGTGTTTTCATCTGGTTTCTCCCGCGCCGTGGCGATCAAAAATAAACATTATGGTTGTGATGTTAATGATAGTATGAATCCAGCACATTGCCCACGCCCGTGGCAAAGGTCATCATCAGGATGCAAATAACATGATTAAAATCAGTGCCGCTTGCCGGCAGCAGTCAAAGGAGCCGCAGGCGACCCGCCGGCCCCGGTTGGGTAAGTCGAGCAAAGCGCAGGCCCGAGGAACCGCACGTTTTGCCCGCAGGGCAAGAAGTAACGTGACGAAGCCGTTGCGCGTGAGCGGTACCAGAGGGGCCAGGCGCCTTTTGCATGCCGTCGAGCGCAGCCGCCTTCCGCCGAAGGCGGGAGCAGGGAAGCGAGACTCCTTACTCATCTGTGTGATTGTCACGGGACTGGTGATGCTGCAAAGTTTGGTTGCGGTCGCAGAGCAGCCGCGCCCCGGCACATTCGTGCCGGAACCAGGACCCTATACCATGCGCGTCGAACGCAGCCATTTCATACCAATGCGGGATGGTGTCCGGCTTTCGACGGATTTTTACCTGCCGGCGGGCTACCCGGGCAGCATGGCAACGGTGCTGTTGCGCACGCCATACAACAAGAGTGAAGCTGATCCCTTATCCGATGGCCGCCATGCCAAAATTGCCGGACCTTTCATTCGATTGCTGGTCAGCCACGGTTTCGCGGTACTGGTGCAGGATACCCGTGGCAAGTACGAATCGGAGGGCGAGTACATTCTCAACAAAAATTACCGGGTGGATGCCTACGATACGATCGAATGGATAGCGGGGCAGGGCTGGTCGAATGGCAAAGTGGGCACATATGGTTGTTCCTATCTGGGCGAAAATCAAATGTACATGGCGCCCTCCCAACCGCCGGCCCTGGCAGCCATGATTCCACAGGCCGGTTCAACTTCGATCGGCCAGGCTGGCGGTTTCTATGGCCTGGCCCATGATTTCAGCGCCGGGGCCATTCACCTGGCCGGTATTTTGCAATGGCATTTCTACAACCTGCATAAGCTGTATTACCGCCCGCCTCCCGGGCTAAGCCGCGAAGAGTTTCTGGCCGTGCGCGGATTCTATAACCCGGCACCCAATCTCCCGGAAGTTGATTGGGATGCATTGTTCTGGACTTTGCCGGTGATTGACATGCTGGACCGTGCCGGTGGACCCAAAACCGACTTCAGGGATTTTGTGACCCACCAGTACGACGTGACTGATTCGTGGTGGGAGCAATTCGACTATGTGCGCGACGATGAACCGATATCTGTGCCGTCTTTGTACATTGAAACCTGGGGCGACTTCACGGCCCGGCCGACGTTCTACCTTCGCAACATGCATGCGCGTACCGCGGTCAATGAAATTGCACGCAACAATCAGAAAGTCATTATGGCGCCCGGAAGCCACTGCACATCAGAAATGCTCACAGACGATATGCGGGCCGGTGAAGTCGATCTGGGTGACCCGCGCTTTGGCCATCTATCGATCTATCTGGACTGGTACCGTCAGTGGCTCCGTGGCGAGAGTCGGGGTGTGGAAGACTGGCCGGAAATTCAATACTACATGATCGGCAGAAATGAGTGGCGCGCCTCCGCCCAGTGGCCTCCTGCTGATGTGAAAATGACATCGTTCTACTTCCACAGTGGCGGTTCGGCCAACAGCCACGACGGCGATGGCAGTCTGTCCCGGCACCCACCCGGCGAGGAGGCTGCCGATCAATTTACCTATGATCCGGCAACACCGGTCATCAGCGCAGGTGGGCCCTATTCTTCGGGGGTGGGATCAGCTCCCTATATGGATCAACGGCCCACCACCAGCCGGCATGATGTCCTGGTTTATACCTCTGATGTGTTGAAGGCAGGCTTGGAGATAGAGGGGCCGATCAACGCCATCCTGCAAGTTTCATCATCGGCACCGGATACCGATTTCAGCGTAAAACTGGTCGATGTGGCGCCGGACGGAAATGCGGTCAACATTCGTGTGGGCTATATGCGCGCGCGCTACCGCGAAGGCCGTGAACAGCAGGTATTGATGCAAACTGGCGGGATTTACGAAGTGCCGGTCAGCCTCAATGACATTGCCTGGTGGTTCAAGCCGGGCCACCGTATCCGGGTGCAGGTCACCAGCAGCGATTTTCCGTCTTATGCGCGCAATCTGAACACCGGCGGGCGAAATTTCGACGAAACCGAGTGGCAAGTGGCGCACAATACCGTCCACCACTCGGGCGCTCATGCCTCGCGAATAATTCTACCGGTGTCTTCAAGCAAGTAATCGCGGGACCTGGGCCTCCCGCAGCACCCATCTACATCCCGGACTTGTAGCCAGGGCCGCGCACCACGCGGCCAGGCGTCGCCCCGGTGTGCTCGCCGTCCTTCAACACCTGTTGGCCGTTGATGAAGACCTGGTTCATACCCACAGAAAGCTGGTGTGGCTCCTGAAAAGTGGCGCGATCGCCAACGATATTCGGGTCAAAAACAACGACATCGGCATAATAGCCCTCTCGCAGCACTCCCCGGTCCTTGATCTTGAGATTCTCGGCGGGCAAGGCGCTCAGCTTATGCACTGCCGCTGCCAGAGAAATCAATTGTTCTTCCCGTACATAGCGCCCAAGCACTCGAGCAAAGGTGCCGTAGGCCCGCGGATGGGTCTTGAATTTGAGGAAATCGCCCTCGGGCGCCGGCGCTTCTGCGTCTGAACCAAAGCTGACCCAGGGGGATCTTAATTTGCTCACGAACATTTTCTTCTGTCATCAGGAAGTACATGGCGCCGATCTGGCCGTTGGTTTCAAGTACGAGATCGATCGCGGCCTGTTCGGGGGCGACGCCACGCTCGCGCGCAATTTCAGCAATGGATTTGCCCTCATTGGCCATGGTTTCGGGCATGCTAGGCACCGCGCCCACTATGACTCCCTCGGGCCCCGAGCCGTAATAGAGATTTTCCCAATCGTCGGAATCGACCCGCATTTCTGCAGCGATTTTTGCCCGCAGTTCAGGATTCCGTAGGCGCTCAAGCTGTGCCTCAGGTCCGCCGTCGCTGGCCCAGGGCGGTATACTGGCAGCCAGGGCTGTACCACCAGCAATGTAGGTGTACATGTCTGCCGTGATGTCCAGGCCTTCGGCCTGCGCCGCTTCAACCATTTTGATGACCGTGGATAGTTTGTGCCAGTTTTGCTTGCCGGCCATCTTCAGATGATAAATTTCCGCACCGATGCCGCCTTCTCGTGCGATGGTGATCAATTCCTCGCTCGACTCTTCAAGGCGGTTGCCTTCGCTGCGCATATGGGAAATGTAGCGCCCGCCGTATTCACCCACGACCTTGCCCAATTCAACCAGTTCTTCGGTGGTGGCGAAAAAGGCCGGCGGGTAGATCAGCGATGATCCCAGGCCCATGGCGCCTTCTTCCATCGCCTGGCGGACCAGGTCCTTCATGTTTTCCATTTCCTCGGCCGTAGGCGGGCGGTCTTCATAGCCAATTTGATGCATGCGCACCGTGGTAGCGCCCACGAATGAGGCCACATTGGGAGACACCCCTTTGGATTCCAGGTATTGCAGGTATTCGCCCAATGTATTCCAGGGGATCGGCTCATCACCCTGGCCCATGAATTGGGCCAATTCATCTCGCGCCACGCCTTCGGGCAGTGGGCCCATTGAGAATCCTTCACCAAATACTTCCAGTGTGACCCCCTGCTTGATATCACTCATTGCTCGGCCATCCTTGATTAGGCTGCCGACCGCCCAGCTCAACATATTGATAAAGCCCGGCGCGACCGCTTGGCCGACCGCGTCGATGTCGTGGCCGGCAGTGGCGGCGGACAAATCTCCAATTGCCGCTATCCGGTCGTCCTTTATGGCCAAATCAGCGATCACTCCGGGCTGGCCGGAGCCGTCATAGATCGTGCCACCGCGGATAATGGTGTCGTAGTGGGCAGAATTTGCTTCAGTGGCAGGCGCGGCTTCGGGCTCTGCTGTCGGCGCCGGCCGCTCACTGCAGGCCGCCAGGGTGAGCAACAATGAAAACAGACTGAGCTTCAAAAATTGGCGGGTTTTCATGGTAAGTCCTCTAATTTGTGGTCGAGCAGGCATAATCGAAATGGGCAGGTTTTTGTCGGAATTTGTTCCGGGACCTGCTCAACATGACGGAAATAGTTGTCTGTTCCGCAGTAGGCTGCAAATTAACATTATGGCTGTGATGTAAACCGGTTTATCATGATAGCCCAATGGCCAGGGTAAAGGGTGATCACCAGCTCGGACGCACCGCCATCGCGGAGGCGGCAGCGGTAGCGCTGATCCGCAAGGGTATGGAAAACACCAGTCTGCGGGATATTGCCGGCGAACTGGGTTCAACTACGGGACGTATTCGACACTATTTCAAGAACAAGGATGACCTGCTTGTTTTTACCAAGAACCTGTTTGTCGAGCGCATGTTCCAATCGATGCAGCAAGCGGCAGATACTCAGCGAGGCGTCGAGAAATTGATTGCCATGGGCGTGGAAATGCTCCCGCTGTCACGGCTTTCGAAGAATGCCTGGCAGTTGTTATCCGTGTTTAAGGGCACGGCAATCGCCAATCCAACCCTGTTGAACCTGCAGATCAAGCGGACACTCGATGGCTGGTCGATGTTTGCTGATGAAATCGCCGCGTTGCAGAATGCCAAAGAGATTTCGTCCTCTTTAGATAGCCAGATGGAAGGTATCGCCCTGTGTGCATTCCTCGAGGGTCTGGCTGAGCAGGTCACATTTGCACCCGGTCACCTTGACAATAAGCGGGTTGAAAATCTGGTCAGAAAATACGTGCGGCAGACCCTGCAATAAATCCAAGAACAGCTTGCAACTGGAGAGATGAATGAGTGACAGGCAACAACTCGATCGCGTGATCGGTTTCAGGGACTACTTCGCCATTGGTTTTGGCGTCATTGTCGGCGTGGGCTGGGTGGTGTATGCCGGACAGTGGCTGATGGATGGCGGCGTGCTGGGTGCATTGCTGGCCTTTCTAATTGGTGGATCCCTGCTGATCCCGGTGGGCAAGTGCTACGCTGAACTTACCGCCGCTTTACCGCTGACAGGGGGTGAGGTGGCTTTTACTTACAAGGCGTTCGGACCCCTGGTGGCGTTTTTGACGGCCTGGGCCCTTTCAATGATGTACATTTTTGTGACGCCTTTCGAGACCATCGCGATCGGCGCCATGGTAGAAGCCATTGTGCCCTCCATCATCAGCACGCCCCTCTATACCGTCGGTGGCTACAGCATTGCCTGGTCCAACATTCTTCCGGGTCTCATCGCCGGCATGTGGGTGATTTGGCTGAATTGGCGCGGCGCCAAAGACATGGCGCGGTTTCAGACGCTCATGACCATGGCGCTGTTGGCCTGCACCGTCGTTTTCGTCGGCCTGGCAATATTTAAAGGGGATACTGCCCACCTGACGCCGCTGTTTTCCGGCGAGGGGAATTTGTGGGCCATTGCGCCGGCTTCCATCGCTTCGGTGATCGTGGTGGTGCCGTTTTTTCTGGCGGGTTTCGATACCATTCCGCAAGCTGCGGAAGAAGCCGGCCTGACCGTGAAACCCCGTCAACTGGGTGAGGCCATCGTAACGACAATCATTGTTGGCACCGTGTTTTACATGCTCATTGTCCTGGCATTGGGTTTGAGCGTATCCAACAACGAACTCGTTGGCATCGTGGCGCAAAAGGATGTATTACCCATGGCGCATGTGTTCCGCGTCAGTTTTGGATATGAATGGGCGGCACAACTGGTGCTGGTGGCAGCGCTGTTGGGTATCATGTCCACCCTCAACGGTATATTCATGGCTGCCACCCGACTGCTGTTTTCTCAGGGCAGAGGTGGTCTGCTGCCACAATGGTTCGGGAAACTGCATCCCACTCACCGCACACCGACCAATGCCATCAAGTTCGTCGGTGCGATCAGTCTGATCGGCCCATTTGTCGGCAAGGCAGGTCTGATCGTCATCGTCAACGCGGGTTCGCTGGTGCTCGGCGGCGTTCTGTTGATGACCTCATTGGCCACATTGAACCTGCGGCGGACTGCACCTGACCTTGAGCGGCCCTACAAAAACTCCATGCTCACCATCTGGATGGCGATCGGCATGGCTGCGTTCCTGATCGGCGTGATGATCATACCGGGCAGCCCGGGACAGATGGGCACCGCCGAATTCCTCTGCACCGGCATCTGGATGCTCGCCGGCATCAGCTTTTATTTAATTCGCCAACGGCGCGATTCCATGACCCCTGAAGAGCAGGCTTTCCAGATACTGGGCGATTATCGCTAGTACAAAGGAGTCTCGCTTTGCTCGATTTACCCAACCGGGGCCGGCGGGTCGCCTGCGGCTCACTAGAGCCCATAAACCCGTAACATGGCATCCAGCGCGATGAGGCCGTCCTGGCCGTTGACTCTGGGCGTAGTTCCCTCGAAGATTGCCCCGGCACAGTCTTCCAGTTGGGTGGCGAAATGGCCCGGTGTGGGCCTGCCGGTGAGCGGCACCTGGGTGGTGCCACGGTTGTCGAACAGATAGACCGCGTTGGCGTAGTGGTAGATGCGCAAAGCGCCTGCATCGCCGTAGACATTGATGCAACCAGGGTGCGGGTCCTCCTCGCCGGCGTCCTTGAAGGCACCGTCGATGGCCCAGGTCAGCCCCTCGCTCATATGAGCTTCTCCGGGTAGGCTGGTAAACCAGGACGCGGAATAGTACAGCAAATGACCCTGGGCGCCGTTTTCAAGATGGAAATTCATGTATTCAACGCCGGCGCCTTGACCTGAAATAACGCCGGTACCCGCGACCTCACTGATGCGGCTGCCGCAGATCCAGGGCATCACATCAATCAGGTGTACACCGTGATCGACCAGACCCGCACCAGGGCCGCCCGGGCCGCCCAGGGGATAATGTGCTGGACCGTAGTCATGGTAGTAGCCAGGGCCCATGCCGCCGGTAACCTGCTCACTGAGTAATTTGACCTGTCCGATTGTCCCCTCAAGAATAATCTCGCGGGCTTTGCTGACCGCCGGCAGGTAGCGATAGCAAGAGCCGTAGAAATACTGTACGTCTGACTCGGCGCAGGTCTCCAGTATTGACTGCGCATCTTCGCGTGTCAGCGCCATGGGTTTTTCGCAGAATAAGTGTACACCCGCCTGTGCGACCTGTTCGCACAAGGCCTTGTGTGTGGCTGCCGGCGTCAGGACCAGCGCCAGGTCTATTTCGCTATTTGCCAGCAATTCGGCAAGGTCTGTGAATCCGGCCGCGCCGCTGTCATTGCAAAAGTCGCTGACGAGGTCCGCGCGAAGATCACACACTGCAACCAGTTCAACCCAGGGCTCGTTCCGGTAGGCCTGCCAGTGTGCGCTGGCCACGCCACCCAGGCCGATAAAAGCAATGCGAATAACCGGGCGCATCAGTCCTCGAAGCGCATCAGATACGATTGCACGGCGGCAATAAAAGCCGGCGCATATGGGGTGGAGGTGTGGTCCTCCCCTTCGATGATAATGACGTCGACTTCATCCTGGGCTGCTTTGAGTCGGGCGACCGTTTTCAGCGGGTCGTCCAGGCTGCCATAAATGGCCAGGACAGGAACATGCAATGCGGCAGCTTCGCCAGGGCTTATATTCATGCGGCCCATCGCTTCACCGGCGGCCTGCAAGGCCCGTGGATCATTGTCCAGCGAACGCAAAGCCTCGGCCATTCGTTGGGCCGATGGAGGCACTTCCAGATCGGGCGGAAACAACAGATCAGCAACCGGAATGTTCTGATCGATGGCTTTTTGCATCATCGGTGTATACAAGCCTTTGATCATTGCCTGATCTTCGTCCGAAAACATACCGTTGCCACCGGTGACGGCGGAAATGATGCGATCAGGGTATAGCGAGGCCATCTTCAGCGCGATGATGCCGCCCATGGAATAGCCGACCACGTGCGCCTTTTGCAGGCCTAGGTGATCCATCAGGTTGGCAACATCGACGACCATAAATGATCCGTATGCCTCGGCGTCATGTGGCTTGTCGCTCTGGCCATGGCCTCGAGCATCCAGACCGATCACCCGGAATTTGGTTTTCAGCGCATCAATGACGCTGGACCAATTGGTTTCGAAATTAGCAGTAAAACCGTGCACCAGGATGACCGGTGTGCCGTTGCCGATAACACGATAGCGAATTTGAACGCCATCGGAATCGAAATACTGGTCATCACCAGCGCACAAGCTTGAAGACAAAAACAGGAGCGAGTAAGTGATGCAAGCGCGGATCGTCGTTGGGAATTTCATGATGATTTCCGTACTCAGGGTGAGATAAAGATCGTTGCAGGCTGTTCCAGGTAGCCCTTGACGGCCTGGATCATCCGCGCCGCATCATAACCGTCAACAAAGCGATGATCAAAAGACGAAGACAGGTTCATCATGCGGCGCACGACCACCTGGCCGTCGATGACCACCGGGCGGTCAATAGCCTTGCCCACACCGATGATGGCGACTTCCGGCGAATTGATAATGGGGGTCGTGACAATGCCGCCCAATTTGCCCAGGCTGGTGATGGTAATGGTCGAACCACTGAGTTCTGCTCGTTTCGCAGTGTTATCTCGGGCGGCCCCCGCGACGCGACGCATTTCCGCAGCAAGGTTGTGCAAGGAGCGCGCCTCGCCGTGCCTGACAACCGGCACCTTGAGCCCATCTGGGGTCTGGGTTGCAATCCCCAGGTGAACGGCACCGAACTGCTGAACGACCTTACGCTCGGCGTCATACAGCGCGTTGCATTGCGGATACTCAGCCAGTGCCCGGACCAAGGCGAGGCCGATGAAGGGCAGGGGAGTGAGGCGCGACTCGTCCGCGTCTGCATGGGCGTTCATGTGCTGACGTAATGATTCCAATGCCGTGACGTCAATCTCTTCCACATAGGCGAAATGTGGGATGTCGCGATGTGCCTGGGTCACGCGCTCGGCGATGACTCGCCGCAAGCCCCTGACCTTGATTTCGGTAATCGTGGAGGATGCCTGGCGTGCGGACGGCGCGGCCAAACCCGTTTGGGCCGGCGTCGCTGAATCCCTGGAAAGGAAAGCTTCGAAGTCGGTTTGCAGGATACGTCCGCGCGGACCGGAACCCGGAACCTGGTTCAGATCGATGTGCGCGTCCTTGGCCCTCTTTCTGATCGAAGGTGAAGTGGCAACCTTTGCTGGTGGGCCTTCGGAATGCACCCGGGCCTGTGCCGTTTCCGGCAACGTTGGCAGGGTCGCCTCCGGCACCGGGTCCGACGCTGCGACCACCGCCGCACTGTCCGGCTCTGCAGTTACGGCTTCGGCATCGGTCTCAAACACGATCAGTGTCGCACCAACAGCAATGGTGTCGCCTTCCTCGCCGGCCAAAAATACCACGGTCCCGGCGACCGGTGAGGGCAATTCCACTGCAGCCTTGTCTGTCAACATCGCACAAAACGCCTCTTCCTCAGCAATTTGATCACCGACCTTGACCATCCACTCAGCGATTTCAGCCTCAACCATGCCTTCGCCCAGGTCGGGCAACTTGAATTCAACCTGGCTCATCCTGCCTCCATGACTTTGCTTATTGCCGCAATCACACGTTTTTGACCGGGAAAGTATTGCCACTCGAATGCGTGCGGGTAAGGCGTGTCCCAGCCAGCCACGCGCTCGATAGGTGCTTCCAGATTCCAGAAACATCGTTCCTGGATGGTGGTCACGAGTTCAGCGCCGTAGCCACAAAAACGGGTGGCTTCATGGGCAACCAGACAGCGGCCCGTTTTTTGTACAGATTGGCTCAAAGTATCGGTGTCCAGCGGCGCCAGTGAGCGCACGTCAATCACCTCTGCATTCACGCCCGCCGCGGCCGCCGCCGCCAGGGCTACGTGCACAATTGTCCCGTAGGTGATGATCGTCAGGTCATCGCCTTCCTGCACCACTACGGCAGAGTCCAGGGGCACTGAATAGTACCCCTCGGGGACGTCACCCATGGGATGCTTCGACCACGACACCGCCGGCTTATCCGGGTCACCGTCAAACGGCCCGTTATAAATTCGCTTGGGTTCAAAAAAGATGACCGGATCATCTGATTCAATTGCGCTGATCAGCAGTCCCTTGGCATCGTAAGGGTTGGAGGGCATCACCGTCCTGATGCCTGAAATATGGGTGAAGATGGCTTCAGGGCTCTGCGAGTGTGTTTGCCCGCCGCGAATGCCTCCCCCGCACGGCGTACGAATGGTCACCGGCGAGGTAAATTCTCCCACGCTGCGATAGCGCAATCGGGCCAATTCGCTGACCACCTGGTCATAGCCGGGGTAGATGTAATCAGCGAATTGGATTTCGACCACCGGACGGAGCCCGTTCACGCCAATGCCTATGGCAGAGCCAATGATGCCCCCCTCGGCAATGGGCGCATCAATAACCCGGTGTTCGCCAAATTTTTCCTGCAGGCCATCGGTACAGCGAAAAACACCACCGAAATAGCCCACGTCCTGCCCCAGGACGATCACGCTGGGGTCTTTGTCCAACATAATGTCCATCGCCGAATTGATCGCCTGGATCATGTTCATCTGCGCCACGATCAGAGCCCCTCCAGCTCAGCGACCAGGGCCTGCTGTTCTTTGAGGTGCGCGGGCATGTCTTTATAGACGTCCTCAAACATGGTCAGTGGGTCAAGCAAGGGCGCATTATTCATGGTTCCGTAGCTCAATGCTTCTTTCCAGGCACGCACCACTGTTTCACGGGTGTCGGCCTCCAGCACAGCGTGCTGCTCATCGCTCCACAAGCCCTGGGCCATCATATAGCCCTTCAATCTGGTCAGCGGGTCACCTAAAGGAAAGGCCGCCCATTCGTCTTTGGGCCGATAGCGGTCGGGATCGTCGCTGGTGGAATGCGCGCCGCCACGATAGGTGACATGTTCGATCAATGTTGGCCCGCCACCACTGCGTGCCCGCTCGGCAGCCCACTGTGTCACTGCGTAAATGGCCAACAGGTCGTTGCCATCGACGCGGATGCCGGGGATGCCAAGCCCCTGGCCCTTGGCCGCAAATGAGCGCCTTTCACCGCCGGCAAAATCCTGGAAGGTGGAGATGGCCCACTGATTATTGGTGACATTGAGCACGACCGGTGCCTGATAGACCGAGGCGAAAGTCAACGCGTGGTGAAAATCAGCCTCCGCCGTGCTGCCGTCACCGACCCACGAGGCTGCAATGTGATCCTCACCCTTGATCGCTGATGCCATCGCCCAGCCCACTGCGTGAGGATATTGGGTGGCCAGGTTGCCGGATATCGTGAAGCAATTATGTTCAGCGGTTTGATAGAAAATCGGCATCTGGCGGCCTTTGCACATGTCCCGGGTGTTGGACAGGCATTGGCACATCATGTCCACCAGGCTGATGCCACGCAGCATGTAAAGCGCCTGATTGCGATAGGACGGAAACAGCATGTCGCTGTGTTTCAGAGCCAGCCCCTGGCCAATAGAAACGGCCTCTTCACCGAGGCACTGCATATAGAACGTGATCTTGCCCTGCCGCTGGATTCTCGTCATACGATCGTCGTATTCGCGGGTGAGCACCATCAGTCGCAGCGCCCGGTCCAGTAATTCCGGGCTCATTTCCGGATTCCACGGACCTTTGGCGCTGTGATCGTCGTCAAGCACACGCACCAGGTTGTCGGCTTGTTCTTCCATCTCGCTGGCCGGGGTGTCGATCGGGGGGCGGTCGATAGCGCCCGCGGGTGAAAGGACGAGATAGCTGAAATCCGGCTCTTCGCCCGGGCGTGCCGCTGGATGGGGAATGTGCAAACGTGATGGATTGGTCACGGGGTGAAACTCCTCACAAAACCGACTTTTTGAGCCTGCAAATATAGCTGATTTGCGGAGAATTGTGATTGCGCGAATGCTGAAAATGAGAGACTATATGCATAAGTAATTCCTAATTTGACAATTTCATGGATTAATCATGCTTGATTATCAAATTGATGACATTGATCGGAAAATTCTCCGCTTGTTACAGGACGACGCCGGCATGTCTGCAGCCGCCATCGGTGAGCAGATTGGCTTGTCCCAATCACCGTGTTGGCGCCGCATCCAGAAATTGCGCGACAGCGGCGTAATACGAGGCCAGTCGATCGATTTTGATCACAAAAAGCTCGGCTTCAATGTAATGGTCTTTGTCCAAGTGCGCTTGACCGCCCAGGGCCGCCGGAATCTCAGAGAGTTTTCCGAGTCCATCAGCAGTTTACCCGAGGTCATGGAGTGCCATCTGTTACTGGGCAACGTCGACTTTTTACTGAGGGTGCTGGTGAGGGACATTGAATCCTATGAACACTTTTATTTCGAAAAACTTTCCAAGCTGCCGGAAGTACAGGAGGTCACCTCAAACATCGTTCTGTCGCAGTTCAAGCATACCGCCAAAATTCCCCTGTAAGAGGAGTCTCTCTTCCCTTCTGGGTTTAGATAATGAAATGGGCTTCCGGGAGCTCGGTGAGGTTGCCGGGGCCAGACCCAATGGTGACTGCAAGCGATTGAGTTCGGGGGTAGAGACGCTCGAAGTAAAACCGCGCGGTGGAAAGCTTGGCACGATAGAAATCTCCATCTTTTTCATTGTGGGCTTCATTGAGGCCGCGCTCCGCGCTGATGGCAGCGTAAGCCCAGCACCAGGCCATGACAACGTAGCCCGTGTACATCAGGTAATCGACCGCCGCGGCGTTAATCTGATCCGGGTCTTCCATCGATGACTTGATGGTCTGTTCGGTCAGCTTGAGCCACTCATTGAGCGCCGATTCGGTCTTGTCGGCCCACATACTGCCAGCGTTTTCGCCGCAAAAAGTTCTGACCATCTTGACGAAGGGCTCAATCACGGCGCCGCCGGTTCCGAGAATTTTGCGCCCCAGCAAATCCAGGCCCTGAATGCCCGTTGTACCTTCATAGAGGGCTGTAATGCGCGCGTCTCGGGCATGCTGCTCTTGTCCCCACTCGCTGACGTAGCCATGTCCACCCAGTACCTGAATGCCAAGACCGGTGCTTTCGATGGCCACTTCCGACAAAAATGCCTTGGTGACCGGCGTCAGAAATGCCAACAGGGTTTCGGCTTCTGTTCTGACTGCCTGCTCTTCGCTCATAAGCTCAATGTCGACCAGCATTGAGCAGTAATAGGTCAGCAGGCGGCCGCCCTCGCTAAAGGCCTTTTGGGTTAGAAGCATGCGCCGCACATCGGGGTGAGCAATGATGGGATCTGCCGGCCTGTCAGGGCTATGGCGCTCGGGTGCCCGCATCTGGATTCGGTCCATTGCATAGTGGTAGGCGGTCTGCAAGGAGCCCTCAATATGTGACAAGGCCTGCAAGGCAACGCCCAGGCGGGATTCGTTGATGAAAGTGAACATGCCGCTCATGCCCTTGTGCGGGCGCCCCAGCAACCACCCTTCGGCATCATCGAAATTAATCACACAGGTTGCATTGCCGTGAATACCCATTTTGTGTTCAATCGAACCGCAACTCACGCCGTTGGGTTCGCCAACACTGCCATTCTCATTGACTTTCATTTTAGGCACAACGAACAGGGAGATTCCCTTGACGCCGTCGGGTGCGTCAGGCAGTCGCGCAAGCACGATGTGGACAATGTTGTCCGTCAAATCATGGTCGCCGGCCGAAATAAACATTTTGCTGCCATTGATCAGGTAGCTGCCTTGGTTGGTTGGTGTCGCCAGTGTGCGCAGTAGTCCCAGATCGGAGCCGCAATGGGCCTCGGTCAGGCACATTGTGCCGCACCACTGGCCGCTGGCGAGCATGGGCATAAACTTTTGTTTGATTTCCTCTGTGCCGTGGGCATTGATGGTTGTTGCCGCACCCCAACTGAGCGCCACGTACATGGCCCAGGCATGGTTGGCGCTCAGGTACATTTCAGAACAGACATTGGCCAGGGAATACGGCAAGCCCATGCCACCCAATTCAGGGGGATGGTGCAAGCTCGCCCATCCGTCTTCGCAGAATTGCAGATAGGCGGCCTTGAAACCCGATGGTGTACTCACTTTGCCGTCGTTCCATTGCGCGCCCTCGCGGTCTCCGCTGGCATACAACGGTGCGGCCACTTCTTCAGCAAAGCGCGCGGCCTCGGGAAGAATGGCGTCAATGGTGTCAGGCGTGGCATCCTCGCAACCCGGCAGGCTGGCATAGTGAGCCGGGTAATCAAGCACATCGTAGATGGCGAATTTCATGTCCCGAATGGGCACTTTGTAATCTGGCATGGGTGGAAAATCCGTTCTTTGCAACCTCTAATTGTACCGGCTTGGATGAATCATTGGGTGATTTAGAACAGTTGAAGGAGTGGCGCCAGCCCAGATCTGCTATCTGCCCGCGAAAGCGGCAATCTGCTGCTCTTTGCGTTGCAGGATTTTCTGACTTTCCTCGAGGCTGACTTCTTCGAAATAAAAGGCCTTGCCCGGCGTGAACTGGGCAAGCTGACCCTGGTCCACGCTAATGACCGTGGCAATTCGCGGGTAGCCGCCAATGGTGCCACAATCGGCCATCAGAACGATGGGATCGCCGCTGGCCGGCACCTGTACGCTACCGGGAGACACCGGCTCGGAAATGATGCTGCCGTCACCGGCGGATTCGATCACGTTGCCGCCAAGTTTGTAGCCCATCCGGTCCGATTGATGCTGCAATGTGAATGCCCCGCTGAAAAACCCCGCAATACTGGCGACACTGAATTGCTCATCCTGCGGTCCTCGGACCACGCGAATCTTATCGGAGCCTTGCCGTACCAATTGATGGGGAAGCACGCCATCGGGTGCGATCGGGGCATCGGCCAATCGCACTGGCAGCAGGGCTCCTGTGCTGATGTCCTGCCCGAATCCGCCCAGACCTGTGCGTGCATGAGTCGCGCAGCTGCCCATTTGAGGCTTCACCTCGAAGCCGCCGGCAACTGCCAGGTAGCCATGACTGCCGAACCTGTCGCTACCTGCCGCACCGCCACGGCAGGCACTGATTGTGAACCGTTCTCCCCTCGCCAGGGTGTAGCTGGCATTGGACTTTACCGGACCTCCGTTGATGGCGAGGGGAAAATCTCCCACAAACGCCAGTCGCATGGTGCGGCTGCACACTTCGAAAACAGCCCCGGCAAGTGCCAGTTCCAGGCACGGGGTGTGCTCGGGGTTGCCTGCCAGAATATTGGCAAGGCGCAAACTGATACGGTCCATCGCGCCACAGCGCGTTACGCCAAAGGACTGATAGCCTACGCGACCCAGGTCCTGCAATTGACACAAGGCCGTGACGCGCAGCACATGTAATCCAGTGGTTACGGTCTCATTCTGTGTCATGCAAGGCCTCCGAGACCCTCAGGCCCTGCGCGGCCTTCGATGCCAGATGCGCATATTCGGTCTTGTCGATCTGCCGAATTTCGACTTCATCACCAGCGGCCATGAAAAACGGGGCTTTGCGCTCGGGCGCATAGGTGCGTTCCGGGGTCTGTCCGATCAGGTTCCAGCCGCTGGGCATGGCCAGTCCTCCGATCATGCCTTGTTGACCGCCGATTGAGATACAGCCTGCCGGCACCTCAGCGCGTGGTGTCGCCAACCGCGGAGTGTGCAGTCGTTCGTCCAGGCCGCCGAGAAAGGTCCAGCCCGGCGAAAAACCAACCAGGTATACCCGGTAGAGCGTGGCGCCGTGTATGTCGATGACCTCCTCGGCTGTCAAGCCGTGGGCCTGGGCAAGATTCTCGAGGTCGGGCGCTGCGGCGCCACCGTAACACACCGGTATCCGCCACCGGCGCTGGGGCGCGGCGGGGCCAATATTTTCTCGAAGTAAGTTATGAACTAAGTCTGATAAAGCATTGAATGTTAAAGATAACGGGTCATAATAAATGAGCAGTGTCCGATAGCTGCAGACGATCTCTTCGATGCCATCGTGGCTCTGCTGTTCGAGCGCCCATTTGAGGTTGAGCACCTGGTTGGAGACCACCGGGTCAATGCGATTTTCGAACGCTGCAAGTAGTGCACGGTCCCCCACCGGTCGTATTTCGACCGGGCTTTGACGACCGGATTCAGGCGCCATGCTGTGTATAAGGCCGCACAGCAATGCCCCGGTTTTCCAGTCGTGTCCGGATTATTTCGGCCAAAGCGACCGAATCTGGCGAATCTCCGTGGACGCAAATGGATTGTACGTGCAGACGGATGGTGTTGCCCTGGATGGACTCAACTGTGCCTTCCTCGACCAGCCGGATAACACGCTCGGCGGCGACCTCGTGGTCGGTAATCATCGCCCCGTCCAACAGCCGTGACACCAATGAGCCGTCATCGTTGTAGGCACGATCGGCAAAGCCCTGGCGGATGACCTTGAGTCCTGCGTTGCTGGCGGCCTGATCAGCAGCACAACCGGGCAGGGTCATCAGTGACAGGTCGCCTGTTGCGGCCACGGCGGCGGCCAGGGGTATAGCAAGTTCCGGATTCTGGTCCGACATATTGCCCAGGGCGCCATGCGCCCGCACATGACTGACTGTCTGTCCCGAGGCCGCGGCCAAAGCTTGCAGGGCCCCCACCTGGTAGACAATCAGGTTCTTTAGCTCATCGGTGGGAATGCCGTGCATTTCTCTGCGACCGAATCCGCGCAAGTCCTGGAACCCCGGGTGTGCGCCAAGGGCGATTCCGCGCGCCAGGGTGACCTGCGACAGCCGACTCATGATGTCCGGGTCGCCGGCGTGAAACCCGCAGGCCACGTTTACCGAGGTGACGATATCGAGCATCGCCTCGTCATCGCCCATGCGATATTTGCCATAGCCCTCACCGAGGTCGCTGTTGAGGTCGATCATGTCCGCCATTGCGTGTGATCCTGTCGATCCGGAAAGGTATTTTCTCTCCGCCGCCGCGAGCAGGTCAACTGATTCAGTCCGACAACCTCAGGCCGCCGGGGTCATAGAACGTCATCGGCACCACTGTGGCGGCCACCCGCTCTCCCTCGATATCAACGCAAACCGTCTGCCCCAGCCGGTTTTGCCCGCCGCACAGCATGGCCAGCGCCACCGATTGATCCAATGTGGGGCTGATGCAGCTCGAGGTGACGTGGCCTTCGGTTGTGCGGGGTCGCACGGTCACCAGATGCGCACCCACTTCCAATAGCCGGTCAGGGCGTAGTGCCCGCAAGCCCACCAGCTGAAGGCGGTTCTGGTGGGTGTTCCCGCTGCGCGCAAGCGACCGGCGGCCCACAAAGTCACCGGTCTTTTTGGCGATGGCGTCGCCCCAACCGACATCGAGCGGACAGGTGGACCCGTCCGTATCCACGCCCACCTCCAGGTAACCTTTTTCGACTCTGAGTATGTCCAGAGCCTCCATACCCAAGGGTGTGATGCCCGCGTATTGACCTGTATCGAGCAGTCGATCCCAGGTTGCATGAGCTTGCCCGGCGGGCACATTGAGCTCGAATGACAATTCTCCAGAAAAACTAACGCGCATCAGTCGATAGGGCATCGTTCCAATGGCGCCCGACAACAGGGACATATGGGGCAGTGCCGCCGGCGACAGGTCGGCATCGCTAAGAATAGTGGCAAGCACCTCACGCGAGCGGGGGCCGCTGATGGTGAATGTGGCCCACTGGGTGGTGATGTTGTTGACCACGACATCGAGTTCGGGCCATTCTGTCTGCAGCCATTCCTCGAATGACAGGGCCACTTCCGTGGCGCCCGAACTGGACGTGGATACAAGAAAATGCTCGCTCCGGGGGCGGTCGTCGTCGAGCCGTGCGAACACTCCGTCATCAACAATAATGCCGTTTTCATTGAGCATCATGCCGTAGCGGATTCTGCCCGAATTGAGGGTTTCAACCCGGTTAACGTACATCCGATTGAGAAATTCAAGCGCGTCAGTGCCGCGCACCTCCAGCTTGCCCAGGGAAGAACTGTCCAGCAACGCCACCGATTCACGCGCGGCCCTCACCTCACGCCTGATGGCCTGTTCTTCAGTTTCACCAGAAATCCGGTAGCAGGCCGCCCGAGACCATCCGCCATGGTCCTCCATGACCCCGCCCGCTTCTATATGAGCCTCATGGGCCGGCAGCCGGCGTTGAGGCCAGAACCGGGAACCGGTTTCCCTGCCGGCCATGGCGCCAAGGCTGACAGGCAGGTAGGGCGGGCGAAATGTGGTGGTACCCACGGCGCCAATATCCCGGCCGGTCAAATGACCAAGCAAACCGAGCGCGTTGACGTTGCCCGTTTTGCCCTGATCAATCGCCATGCCCGTGGTGGTGTAACGTTTCATATGTTCGACCGAAACGAATCCCTCTCGTGCTGCGACCTCAATTGAATCCGCGGTGACGTCGTGCAGCATGTCGACCCATTGACGCGCTGTTGTGCGTTTACCCGCCGGGGGCGGCGTGTGCCAGTGAGCCTGGGAAAGTGCGCCGGCAATTTCCTGCGGCGTCTCGGGTGGTGCGAGTGCACCCGTTTCTCCGCAGATGGCCCGCAAAATCGTCAGTCCGGCCTGGTGCCCGTTGTGCATGCAACCGGCCAGGTCGAGCTGCCCATTGGCGGCGCCGACGCAGATGGGCAACTCTACCGGAGCATTCTCTTGATCCTCACGATTGGCAGGTACAAAGCACAATGATCGAGAATTCCATTCCAGCTTGCCCCCCGCTTGGCTGTAAAGGTGGGCGGTTGGGCTCCAGCCGCCGGAACTGCACAACAGGTCGCAATCGATCCAATGGTCGCGAGACCCGGATTGACACTTGCCGTCCGCATCCAGGCGATGAATTTTGACCTTTCTGAGGCGCAGGTAGCCTCGGGTGTCGACGAGTGTAAAACCGCGAAACTGCTCGATGCCGAGATCGTCGAGTCGTGCCTGCCAGTGGCCAGAAATGTCGGCCCGGACATCTACCATGGCCGCAACCTCGATGCCGACGCGGTGCAAATCGACGGCACACTGGTAGGCGCTGTCGTTATTGGTAAAGATAACCGCCCTGCTGCCCGGTTTGACCGCGAAGCGGTTTACATAATGACGGGCGGCATCAGCCAACATTATCCCCGGACGATCGTTATTGGGGAACACCAGAGGCCGCTCTATGGCTCCGCTGGCAAGGATGGTGTGTCGAGCGCGGATATGCCACAGCGTACCGCCACCAGCCCCGCGCTGCTCAATGGCGGTGTAGTGGCCGTGATCATAGGCCGCGATGGCTGTAGTGCGCCGCAAAATGGTGATGTCGGAGGAACGATTCAGCAATTCAATTTGCCGGTCGGCCCACTTCAGGCCATCTTCGTCTGCAATTCTTGCGGGCTGCCAGTGCAATGAACCACCCGCCGCGTGCTCGCTGTCAACGATGACCATTCGCAGGCTTCCCCCTTGCGCTGCAGCCCGGGCAGCAGCCAGCCCGGCCGGGCCGGCCCCCACGATCAACAAATCGCAGTGGGCATGACGCTTATCAAAGCGGCCCACAATGTCGGCAGATTGGACAGTGTCTACGCGGTCAGTTTTTTGCGGGGCCGGCGCGGTGCCCGCCAGTTTCCTTACCAGAGGCTCCCACCAGCGCCATTGCGGCCACATGAATGTTTTGTAGTAGAACCCAACGGGCATAAATCGGCTTAGCCAACCGCTGATGGCGCCCAGGTCGAAGCGCGGACCAGGCCAGCAATTCTGGCTGCAAGCGGTCAGACCTTCGTATAACATTTGCCGGCTCGCACGGACATTCGGTGTCACGCCCCCGTGGTGCAGGATCGTCAGCAACGCCTGGTTTTCCTCGACGCCGGCGCTGAATATGCCCCGCGGCCTGTGGTAACGAAAACTGCGGGCAGTCAAGATGATGCCATTTGCGAGCAGGGCGGAAGCCAGGGTGTCGCCCGGGTGGCCCCGCAACGCGACACCGTTAAAGCTGAAGACGATTTCCTGGCTGCGCTCGATGGCGCCGCCGCTGGCAAGGCGCATTTTCTGCCCGCTTTTCATGCCGCGCAATTCATCCCCGCCATTCATATGATTGACTCCGGTGGCAGTTCGTCCATGTTGTAAATCGCCAGGATTCGGTGACTGCGGGTGTCCCGGGCCAGGTGAAACCATTGAAAACAACCAAAAATGTGCTGCCAGCGCTCAAAATGCAGCCCCCGCGGATTGGTTCTGTTGAACTGATAGCGGGCCCATTGCTCATCCGTGAGCATTGCTGGAGATGCGGGCCGCTCAATATGCGCCTGGCCCCCACAGATGAACTCGTCCTGGTTTCGGGGCCCGCACCAAGGGCAGTCGATAAGCATCACAGGATTGCACTCTCCAGATCCATTGCCGCGGAGGCACCTTCATCGATGAGTGCCCCGCTGGCGAACCTTTCCAGCGAAAATGCTTTGATCAAGGGGTGGGGGCAATTCTGGGCGATGGTTTGCGCCATGGTTACGCCGCCGGCCGGAATGGCTTTAAAACCATAGCTGCCCCAACCCCCGGAAATGTACAGCCCGGAAACAGGGGTCATGCCCATGATGGGGCTGTGATCCGGTGTGTAATCCACCATTCCAGCCCACTGCCGCAGCCAGCTCAGGCCAGCGAATGAGGGAAAAAGGTCGACAATGGCCGCAAAAGTTTGCTCAGCCGTTGCCGCCATTCCGCGTTGTGCATGAGAATTGAACAGGTCTGTACCACCGCCGATGACCATTTCGCCGCGGTCCGATTGACTGACGTAAACGGGACCATCGAGTACGACGTCGAGCATGGGACTGACGGGCTCGGTGACCATGGCTTGCAGGGTCAGGCAGGTCAGGGGCAATTCAAATCCGGCCCGGTTGGCCAACAGATTGCTGTGGCCGGCCACTGCCAATGCGACTTTTTCGGCCCCGATATGGCCCAACGAAGTGTGCACGCCAATGACCTGCCCGCCCTGCAGATCGAAATCTGTGACTTCGCAGCCCTGAATAATGTCGACACCGAGCGCGTCGGCGCCACGTGCATAACCCCAGGCCACGGCATCGTGGCGGCAGATGCCGCCGCGTTCCTGTATAAAGCCGCCGAAAATAGGGCGCGCCGCTTCACGAGACAGGTTGAGCAAGGGGACACGCTCGCCAATCTCCGCCAAACTCAGCATGCGGGATTCGATGCCCAGGTGGCGCAGCGCATTCACCCGGCGATTCATGGCGCGCAATTCTTGACGGCCATAGGCCAGGTTCACCACCCCGCGTTGGCTGAACATCAGGTTGATGTTCAGCTCATGAGCCAGGGTTTCGTAGAGTTGCAGCGAATGGTCATAAAAGCGGGTGCTGGGACCATGCAGGTAGTTGGAACGCACGATGGTGGTGTTGCGGCCCGTGTTGCCCCTCCCAATCCAGCCTTTTTCCAATACGGCGACATTGCTGATGCCGTGGTTGGCGGCCAGGTAATATGCGGTCGACAGGCCATGCCCCCCACCACCCACAATGAGCACATCATAGTGCCGCCGGGGCTCAGCGGGGCGCCACATCGGTGGCCAGCCGCGGTGTTTTCGAACCGCTCGAAGGGCCATGGAAGCCGCTGAGAATTTCACCCGCCAGTCTCTCCCCTTGGCTGTATATCTGCAGGAGACTCGCAGGCATCCAGTAGCCACGCATGGGCGTAGTGGCTCAGGCTGCGGTCAACGTAAAGATGGAATTCGGGCCCATCTTGCGGCGGATCAGCGATCAACACCAGCAGCACAGGGATTCTGACCAGCCGGGTCAGGGCGCAACTGGCAGGGGGAAAGACTGTTGGATGAAGATCAATGCTGACGAGTCGGGACAGCCACTCGCGGGCCTGCGCGCCGACGAGTGAAAAGCCACATCGAGCATCGCTTACATCGGACAGCAGATGGGTCCACGCGCCGAGGCTTCTGTTGATGCTGTCGGCTAGCTCGGCGGTCTGTTCGGTCGGGCATAAAAGTAGCCAGCGATCCGGGCCCAGCCACAGGGCCCTGACCGATGCGCCCTCGAATATCCCCACAGACGAGTTGGGTCGCTGCGGCAACTCGAACAGTGGCTGCAGAGCTGGAGCAATCCGCTCATGCGGCCCACGGACCCGCAATAGCAATTTTCCTTCTGGGGGGAGCATGGCAAGGCCAGAAATGCGATTCACGATATGTCGGCGCCCGTGAGTTGCCTGGAGTTGATGGTCTGATAAATGGATTTCAACAACTATATAATAGTTCTGACCACAGGTTCAATTAATGGATCTCCACGCATGGATTTTACAGCAATAGAGACGGCGCAGGCCATACGCTCAGGCGCCATTTGTGCGCGCGAGGCGGTGCTGGCCAGCATTGAGTCCATCGCCTTGCATGACCCGGCAATCAATGCTTTTGTTTACCTCAACGAGGCGAGGGCGCTGGCCGCTGCGGACGAAGTCGATCGCCGCATTGCCATTGGCGAGCCGTCCGGGCCGCTGGCCGGCGTACCCTTCGCGATCAAAGATTTACGTGACCGTTGCGCCGGTATGCCGACGCGCAACGGCTCGCTGATCACGCGTGATGCGCCACCGGATGACAGCGATACGGTACATATCGCCCGTCTCCGGCGCGCAGGTGCCATTGCGATTGGCAAAGTGGCCACTGCAGAGTTTGGGCTTGACGGGGTCACCCACACGCTGGCACACGGCACGACCCGAAACCCGTGGAACCTGGAGCGCACTCCCAGCGGTAGTTCGGGCGGCTCCTCGGCAGCGGTGAGCGCCGGTATGGTGCCACTGGCTACCGGTGGCGATGGATTGGGATCGATTCGTTGCCCGGCGGGTTTTACCGGTTTGGTTGGCCTCAAGCTGAGCCTCGGCAGGACCCCGCGCAATGACGGCTTTGCCGATACCGCCGCACCGGCCGCGGTCACCACGACAGTGGCTGATACCGCGCGTTACCTGGATGTCGTAGCAGGCCCGCATGATTGTGATCGCATGACCCTGCCGGCCACATCGACATTATATGAACAGGCCATCGAATCCCTCGATGTCACTGGCCTCAAAGCGGTCTGGTCGCTGGACCTTGGTTTTGCACCGGTCGAGCCCGAAGTAGCCGCCATTTGCCGCTCGGCCGCAGACGCCCTGGTCGTAGCCGCCAATTTGGAATTGATCCAGGACGATTTCACCTGCACCAACCCTTACATTGCCTGGAATGCGCTGGCGGCCGTGCGTTTGCGTCAGCAATTCGAATACGCGGGCTATCTGCCTGACCAATTGGAACAAATCAGCCCCGGCCCCCGGCGCTTCATTGAAAGCTACGCCTACCAGGACAATCAGTCCCTTGTCGAATACCAGCAAATCGTTATGAAGACAGAGCAGGAGATGGCACAATTATTCGGGCAGGCCGATGTGTTGCTGACACCGACGGCCTGTTGTGTGCCCTATGCAGCGCAAGGGCCTCTGCCCGAAATTATCGATGGCCGAGACGCCAGTCAGACCAACGGCGAGCCTTTCACGGCCCTCGCCAGCATCGGCTGGAATCCCTCCATCTCGGTCCCCGCCGGCCTTTCATCCGACGGCCTCCCAATAGGGCTGTTGATCAATGTTCGACGCCACCGCGACGATATCGCGCTGCGGTTGGCCCGCATCAGCGAACAGACCAATCCCTGGCCCAGGAAGGCACCAGGCTACTGAAAGGGCTCTGAATAATTGCCAGCTGTTGGATGCTTGCACAATGTTCTACCTCCGGAAAGTCCCATGAGCGGACTGCTGCCCACTCCTGGCGGATGGCCCTTCGGGCTACCCTCACTTCTCCGCGCTTGGTGGGTCGGCTTCAGGGAACATCCTGTTCCCTCGCGCCTCGCCGAGCCATCCCTGGCTCGGCGACCCAGTCGCTTGTGCGGCATTCGGCATCCTTGAAGTCGCGGCCAGCAGTCCGCTCATGGGACTTTCCTAACGCTGGCGCAAACCGATTCGGAGTAAGGGTCCTGGAAGCAGCACTGTCACTCTTTCCGGCTTGTTCCAACTTATGGCACATAGGGGTGATAAATGTCGTCGATTTGGCGCGTGTGTCATGCCATTGGGTGCCCCAGGAAGGTTGCCGTCGTTTAAGCCCAGGAACGGCACCGTGCAGCAAAGTGTCATGAGGGGGTTGTGGTTCGCTCCATCAAGGTGGATGCCGAGGGACGACAAGCGACTGGGTCGTCGAGCCATGGATGGCTCGACGAGGCGACACGGAACAGGATGTTCCGTTGGAGCCGACCCACCAAGCGCGGAGGAGTGAGGGAAGCCCGAAGGGCCATCTGCCAGGAGCGAACCACAACCCCCTCATGGCGCTTTGCGGTAACGATGGCACCGAGCATTAAATGTGAACAACGTTGCTGTAAGCTACGGCGCCAGTGTCTTCCTGATCAGCGAAACGAAGTACTCCGAAACCTCTCGTTTGTCCTTGCCGGTGGAATCGATCCAGCGAGACATCCAGTTGAATGGCCCCATCACAAATCGGCCCGTCAGATCCGGGTCGCAAGGCGCGATGCTGCCATCTTTAATGCCATCCTCGATCCAATCGGCAATGCGCCGGTTGGCGCCGGTCAGGCGCTTACGCAACTCCTTGCGGCGGCCTTCGTCTTCAATGGCGTCAATTTCGCTGACCTGGGCCGAGGCTTCGGGATGCACGAACGCATCACTCAATACGTATTGGCAAAGCTTGTCGAGGCCGTTTTCACCCTTGGTTTCGGCATCAATGGTGGCTTGCCCGATTTCATCCAGCGCCTTCATATAGGTGTGATAAAGCAGATCGTTCTTATTCTTCACGTAGTAATAAATCGCGGTCTTGGTGAAGTGCAACCGTTCGGCCACCTCGATCAGAGAGGTGGCGTGATAGCCCTTGAGATTGAACAGGGTAGCGGCCTCGGAAAGTACCGCATCTCGTTTCAATTGCGCTTGCAGTTCCTGTGCTTTTTGCCAGACCGGATTTCTGGACATAAGGGGCTCCTTATCGTTCTGTCATTACTGTAGCAGAATGAAATACAAAAAATCTAAATAAATAATCAACCAGGTTAAACAGCTGGAAAGTATCTTTGAACTGTGGTTGAATCCGCGTCGAGATTTATTGATGCAGGGAACGAAAATGGCAAATTCACAGCGCAATCACCCCGATACCTTGGCTGTCTGGGGTGGCGAATCCAATGAAACCACCTGGGAGCGGGCCACCCAGGTCCCGGTCGTCAATTCAATATCATTTGGCTATCCGGATATGGATCAATGGCGCGATGTGGCGCTGGGGCGGGCACAGGGTCACATTTACAGCCGCAACAGCAACCCGACCATCCATGCCTTCGAGGAAAAGATCAGGATTCTGGAAGATGCTGAATCGGCCACAAGCTTCGCCTCGGGCATGGCCGCAATCAGCAATACGCTGTTCGGATTGCTGCGACCGGGGCAGCGCGTGGTGTCGATCAAGGACAGCTACGGGGGTACAAACCGTATGTTCTGCGAGTTTTTGCCAGAATTTGGCATCGAGGCTGCGCTGTGCGATACCACCGACCACGAGCAAATTGAAGCGGAGATCGCCAACGGCTGTGACCTGTTGTACCTTGAAACACCGACCAATCCAACCGTGAAAATCGTCGATATCGAACGCTTGTCCCGGGCCGGTCACGCCGCTGGCGCCCACGTCGTGGTCGATAGCACTATGGCCACGCCCATCAATCAGAATCCGTTGCAGCTCGGTGCGGATCTGGTGCTTCACAGTGCATCAAAGTTTCTCGGTGGTCATGCCGATGCCCTGGGCGGCGTGGTGGCGGGCAAGGGTGAGCTGGTTAAGAAAATCTACCGTTTCCGTGAAATCAATGGCGCCTGCCTGTCACCGGGAGATGCCTACCGCCTGTTGCGAGGAATGAAGACGCTGGCCATACGCGTTGCGAGGCAAAACGATAGCGCGATGAAAATCGCACAATTCCTCAAGGCGCATGCGGCCGTGGAAAAAGTGTTTTACCCGGGATTGCCTGAACATGAGCATCATGACATCGCGGCACGTCAGATGCACGGCTTCGGCGGCATGTTGAGTTTCATGGTGCAGGGTGGCTTCGAAGCGGTGAAGGCGGTTCTGCCACGCATGAATCTGGCCCACCGCGCGGCCAACCTGGGTCCGGTTGAAACCGTGGTCGGTCCACCGGCAACCACTTCGCATGTTGAGTGTACGCCAGCGCAACGTAAGAAAATGGGAATTCCCGAAGGCCTGATCAGGTATTCAACAGGCATTGAAGATCCGCAGGACTTGATGGACGACCTGGCTCAGGCATTGGCGGTCATCAAGGGCTAGCGTAGTGGCCCAATGGTAGGTTCTGTAGCAGGGCGCCATAGGATGGCGCCCGACCTCGACAGGCTGCTAGGCCGTGGCGGGGTGATCACAGATCGACTGCCGGGCATTCTCGAGCGCCAATTCGACTGCCTTGCTGAAGGCAATCTGGTAGACCTCGCTAAAATCAGCCTCGTCAAAGACTGGCGTGGTCACGTCAACCGGGATGCCGCTACCTTCAAATAATTCACCCTTGGGGGTGCGATAGAATTCATTGGAAATACTGCAAACCCAGCCATTGGGCAGGTGTTTCTTAAGATTGTCGGAAAGAATGCCCAGGGTTGGACGACCGACCGTGTGCACCTGGGGCAGGGCGCGCATGCACAGCGTGAATATCTCTCCTGCACTGGCAGTTCGCATCGCCGTGAGCAGGTAAACTGGCCCGGCGAATCGAAGGCCACCAGCGGGTTCCATATAATAGTTCTGCACCGGCCCCAGTCCGTCCCCGCGGCGCACTTGCTTGGTGAACGCAAGGCGTTTGCAGTCTGTGAAGCGTTCGGCAATGGCGATGCCGACACGGTCGTAGCCGCCCGCGTTGATGCGCACATCCAAAATCAGGGAATGCGCCCCGGCAAGGTCGCTCAGTGCCTGGTCCATGATCTGATCAATGGCTTCAAGATCTTCTTCGAGCATGGCGGCATGGTCAGGGCGCCTGGGTGGCAGATCCGATGCCGTTTTGCCGAGTTCGGAATCACCCAGCCCAAAAAGGCGCAAGACGTTAAGGTATCCAACTCCCGGCTGCGCCATGCCCCAGGTAATGCAGCTGTTGCCGGCCGTATTGCCGCTGCCGTTCAAAAAAGCCCGGTTGATGTATGGCTGGATACAGGCCATGCTTTCAGGGAGACCCAGGGTAGTTGAAGGCATGTCAAATTCAGCCTTCATCAATTTCTTGAGGTCGGTCGTACGGTCGCTGATCACCAGCTGTTCACCGTCGTTGATATTGACGTGGTTATCCTGCAAAGGAATGATCAGCGATGCCAGGATCTTGAACAGTTCCGCCGCGCCGGTCTGCGCGTCAATCAAGGATTCGGCCGCGCGGCACTGGTCTTCCCAGTCAACGCCTCTCAGTTCGAAGAATGCGTAGTCCTGCAGGAACAGGTCGCGAAAATAGCGGAAATTAAGCACCGGATCGGCGAGTCTGTCCGCCGCCAACGGCAGATGCCACTGAGGCAGCGCGGAAATACGGTCGAAATCGTAGCGCGTGATTTCACGCGCTACATGGAGCGCCAGGTGATCATCATGGTCCTGCCGAACCCGATCGAAGCCCCGGGAAAATTCAGAGGCTGACCCGCACTCGAATTCGACAGACTTGTCACCCACCTGATCGTGAAGTCGGTAGCCATTGGCGGAAAGCTGAAGCAACCAGCCGTAGCCACGGCACTTCCAGAATCCGTGCAGCGTTCTAATATTTTCCAGGCAAGGAGTCGTCACTCAGTTTCCTTTCATTGACGGCAATGTCCATCATCTGCGGGTACCATTAGGCTAGTTTGCACTTTTGGTGAACAAAATTCAATGTGAGGTAAATTTTATTGAATTAAAGTTCAAATGATTTTATGATTCCATCGAATACCCCTTGCGCCAAACCCTTTTGGTTCCACGGGAATTGGCCTTTAACTCCCCAGGACATTCGCTCATGAGACGCTCACTTCACGTAAAGTTCACGCTAGCAGACAGCCGATCGCGGTACCCGGTCGCTCTGATGGCGCAGACACTGCTCCTCATTGCAGGACTATCGGCCTGCCAAAGTGAGACGCCCCCAATCCAGGGTACGCAGAAGCAACAATCGCCTGTGGTTACCAGCGTCACGGACATGTCCGGCTACCCGCTATTGCCACTTGAGCGGTTGATGGCGCAGCCGCAATATAGCGTGCCACAGGTCAGTCCGGATGGGCGTCTTATTTCCTGGATAGGACCACTTGAAGGCTCACCAAACCTGTTTGTGGCGGATGTTTCGAACCCCACCGCCGCACGGCCCATCACTCAATACACAGACGACGGCGTTCGTGCCACCGATGTCAGCGGCAATGTGCTGTACCGTTGGCATTGGGATTCTCACAGCATAATTTTCCCCAGGGACTATGGCGGAGATGAGCATTGGGACATCCATATTGTCGATGTAACAACTGGCGAAGTGCGCAACCTGACACCGATGGAAGACAAGGCAGTCGAGATCATCGGCTATGGACGCAAGGCACCCGATGAATTGCTGGTCAAGATCGAGGTCTTTGGGCAGGGTCAACCGGACGTCTACCGCCTTAACCTCATGTCTGGCGAGACCGAATTGGTAATGCCCAATTCGGGCTTTTTGGGTTTCCTGGCGGACAACGATCTGAACGTGCGCATGGGTGTCAAATACAGCGCGCAACAGGGGTTGGATTTTTATCGTCTGAACAGCGACGGAAGCTGGGAAAATTTGTATCAGGTCACTGCGGATGACTTGCCAGCATTCTCCACCGCCATTTACCAGAAAATGATCCGTTTCGACCAGGCCAATGAGCACGTCTACATTTACGACGCACAGAACAGGGATAAGGCGGCGCTGGTGAAAATCAATCTAAACAGCGGTGAATTAACCCTGCTGGCGGAAGACGACCGAGTCGATATCGCAGGCGTGCTCTACCATCCCGTGGAGAACCGTGTGCAGGCTTACGCCACCACCTGGCTGCGCAATAAGTGGCATGCCATGGATGAGTCACTGCTGCCGGATTTTAAGAGGCTCGGTGAAATATCCGAGGGTGACTGGCACGTTCTGAGCCGTTCGGACGATGATCGATACTGGATCGTGCGCTACCGCCTGTCACACGAACCCACAGCGTTCTATCTCTATGATCGTGGCGACGGCAGCAGGTCCATAACGGCACAACGCCTGTTCAGCGCAACGCCGCAGCTCGAAGGCCTCGAGCTTTCGAAACTGCACCCTTACATCGTTACCACCGATGATGGCTTCGACCTGGTGTCTTACTATATGTTGCCGCCCTGGAGTGATCCGGACCAGGACGGCATGCCCAATGAGCCGGTACCGATGATCGTGCTCGTCCATGGTGGACCCAGCGACGAACGAGCGCTATTTGCATTCGGCGCCCTCCTGCATTGGTTCGCCAATCGCGGCTACGGCACGATGTATGTCAACTTCAGGGGATCTGCAGGATTCGGTAAGGCCTATATGAATGCGCAGACCGCTGAGTGGGGCGGGCGCATGCACCAGGATATCCTGGACCAGGTAGATTGGGCTGTGTCACGAAATATTGCCGATGCAGAGAAAATTGCACTTCTGGGCGGCAGTTATGGTGGCTATGAAGTGCTGGTGGGGATGACGATGACCCCTGATGTGTTTGCCTGCGGTATCGATATTGTGGGGCCGTCCAATCTCGAGGTGTTCATGCCACATTGGAACGTGGACACCATGAGTGTCCGGCTGGGTGGGGACCCACGCACCGCCGAGGGCCGCGAATTCCTGCGCTCCCGCTCACCCATCAATTTCGCCGGCCAGACGCGAAATCCGGTGTTGATCGGGCAGGGCGCCAACGATTCACGTGTGCCGCAGGACCAATCCGACACCGTGGTGGAAAAGATGCAGGCGGCGGGCGTTGAAGTGACCTACGTCGTCTATCCCGACGAGGGCCATGGCTTTTTGCGACCCGCCAACAGCAATGCATTCAATGCCATCATGGAGGTTTTCCTCGCCAACTGCCTGGGAGGCCGCTATGAACCCATTGCCAATCAGATCGAGGGGTCAAGCACCCAGGTTCCCGTCGGCGTTGAGCATATCGAGGGTCTGGCCGGTGCACTGGCCAGGCGAACGGACACCGGGCTCCCGAAAGACAAGGCACTAGATTAAAAGGCCTGGCGGACGCCGTGCAGAAAGCCCAAGCGCCGCTCCCAGCCCCAGCACCCGTCCCGGTTCGGCAGGTACTGGCGTTCCTATGGTCAAAGAAGAGTTTTGTACACATCACCATGGGTACGGCACTGCTGGCGGCCGGGGGGTTTGCCTCAGCCAGTTGGATTCCCCCCTTTTTGATGCGCAGTCATGCCATGACCCTGGGTGAGGTCGGCACCTGGCTCGCACTGCTGACGCTCGTTGGGGGTGTAACCGGGGTCTTGGCAGGGGGGCACCTGGGCGACCGCCTGGCCAAACGTGACGTGCGCTGGTATTGCCGCCTGCCGGGTATTATGTTGTTGCTGGCGTTTCCCTTTTCGGTCACGGGTCTGTTGGTGGCCAGCCCTTACCTGGCGCTGGCGCTCTGGATGGTGCCAACCATTGCCAATGCGCTGTATTTCGGGCCGGTGATGGCACTAATCCAGCGCCTGGTGGGGCTGCGCATTCGCGCCCTGAGCGTGGCCATATTTCTGTTTTTCACCAACTTGATCGGAATGGGCACCGGGCCCTTGATCGTTGGTGTGATCAGTGACCTCAGTAGCGAGATTTTTGCTGATGAGTCACTTCGTTACGCGCTATTGGCCGGTTCAGTGCTCGGCATCTGGTCTGCGATTCATTATCTGCTGGCCGCCCGTTCGGTACGTGCCGACTTGAGCGCCGGTTTGTCCCAATACACCTCATGAGAAATACAACAATACCCATGCATTACTTCTCCAAGACCGTGTCCGAGGCAGACGATAAATTTCAAGCGGCGTGCCAAGCTCATTCAGCGGACTGTCGAAAATTCACCAACAAATTGGCCGGCCCCAACGGTGAAGCACTGAATATATCCGTTGCCCGTATCGGTCCGGCTGCTGCCTCACGCCGCCTGTTGGGGTTGTCTGCGACCCACGGCATCGAGGGCTATGCCGGTGCCGCCATCCAGACCGGCTGGTTGGCCGAACACGGCAGCCGTCTGGCTCCGGATACTGCCATCGTAATGCTCCATTTTCTCAATCCCTGGGGTGTAGCCTGGAACCGACGCGAAAACGAGAACAACGTTGATATTTTTCGCAATCTCAATTACCAGCGTCAACCTTGCGAGCCAGATGCACTGTTCGACATCATCGATGACACCATGGACTTGGCTAACTGGCACCGCCGCGAACCCGGCAAATTTGCCCAGGAAAAAGCCCAATTCATCGCACAGATCGGCGGCATTGAACGGCTGATCAGCGCCGTAAGGCGGGGTCAGCACCATCGCCCCAAGTCCATGACCTACCATGGAAATGGGCCCGAATGGTCAGCCGAAGTCCTGTTCGAAGTGGTGGACAGCCAACTGACCGGCGCCACGCATGTCGCGGTCATCGATATACACACCGGCTTTGGGGAATATGGCCAACCGCTGGTGATGTCCTACGACCCGCCCGGCAGCGAAAAGCACGATCGGGTATCAGCATGGTTTGACGGCGACATCTACACGCCCGGGCAGGACGTGGATATTCAATCCCACCTCGGCAGCCTGCCTTTTGCCTGGATGGAGGGCAGATTGCCCGGGACAAAAGTGACAGCAGAAATCCTGGAATTCGGCACCTTTGACCCCACCACCATTGGTGAGACATTCAATGCCAATCACCATTTTCATGTGTTCGGCGACCCGCTTTCCCCCCAAGGGCTGGAATGGGGACGTAAATACCGGCGTTATTGCTACCCGGAAGAGGACGACTGGATGAAGCTGGTATGGCAGCATGGAGAAGCAGTCGTCTCCAGGACGCTTGCGGGGTTGACGAGATGAGCTGACGGGTAAGCTATCTTGGCTGCAGGCGATCGCGGCAAAACGCCGTGGTGTGTCAGCCGTCAGCTCAGCCGCGCAGCCCCAGTGACTGTGCCGTGTCGTCGAGTCCCCGCTCCAGGCGGTCAAAGAGTTCCATGACTTCGGGCTCATTGATAATCAGCGGTGGGCTCAGCGCTATCGAGTCGCCGGCAGGAACGGAACGTACGATCAAGCCCCGCTCTTCACAATGTGCTTTTAGCTGAGCAGCGACCTTGAGTTGGGGAGCGAATGATTTCCTGGCCTGTTTGTCTTCCACCACCTCCAGTGCCGCCAGTAGTCCGCTACAGCGAACCTCGCCCACCAACGGGTGATCAACCAGGGACTCAAGCCGCGCAGCGAATGGCGTTGAGACCTGCCGGATGTGATCCAGCATCCCTCGGGTTTGCATCAGTTCCATCGCTTTCAAGGCCACCGCGGCGGCCACCGGATGGCCTGAATAGGTGGCGCCGTGCGCGAAATAATGACCTTGCTGGTCGCTGCCCGATTCCAGACCCTGGTAAATTTCGTCGGACAATGCAATCGCTGAAATCGGCTGGTAGGCACCGGACAGCCCCTTGGCCAGGGTCATCGCGTCAGGGCTGATGTTCATGGTTTGGCTGCCGAACATTTCGCCGGTTCTGCCGAACCCGGTAATGACCTCATCGGCCAGCAACAATACATCGTAGCGGTCCAGCACGGCTTGTATTTTGGAAAAATAATCCGCAGGTGGAATGATCACCCCGGCCCCACCACTGATCGGCTCCACCATAAATGCCATGATCGTGTCGGGTCCCTCGCGAAGAATCAACGCTTCAAGCTCGCTGGCCATGCGGGACGAAAATTGGCTTTCCGATTCACCCGGCAACGCAAAGCGATAATAGTGGGGATTGTGTGTATGTAGGAAGCCTGGCAATGGCAGATCGAATTTTTCATGATTGGCAGCCAAGCCTGACAGGCTGGTTGCGACGATGGTGGCGCCGTGATAACCGTTGTCCCTGGAAATGACCTTCTTCTTTTCCGGCCGGCCAATTGCATTGTTGTAGTACCAGAGGAATTTGATCAGGAAGTCGTTCGCTTCCGAGCCGGATACAGCGAAGTGGATTCTCGCCTTGTCTATCGGCACCATGTCGGAAAGTCGCTCGGCCAGATCGATCGCTGGGTTGACCGAGCGGGCAGCCAGCGTGTGGTAGTAGGGTAGGGTACGTAACTGTTTCTCGGCCGCTTCGATCAGTGCCTCGTCACTGAAGCCGAAATTGGTACACCACATACCCGACGCCGCCTCGAGGTATTCCTTGCCGGTCTCGTCATAAATGAATATGCCTTTGCCATGCGTGATGACGACCGGGCCATTCTGTCGGATTCCCGACAGATCGGTATAGCCGTGCAACATGCTGGCGATGTCGGCCGACTGACGTGGCGTCTTCATCGCACAAATTGCTCGACGTAGTCCTCACCAAGCCCCACCTCGCTGTAGTGCTTGCGACACAGCTCCAGGCGGGTAAATACGTCTTCGAAGCCGGTGATGTTGCCGTCCAGATCGACGTAGCATAGCGTGCCGGTGGTGTGAAAAAACGTGATCATCTCGCTGACGTCATCCGGCACGATCAACGTATGCGTATCACCGGGTGGTTCGAACAGGTAGGACCCTTCCTCGGCCACCCAGTCGCGCTCCAGATAGTACCAGCGGCCCTTTAATACAAAACCGTGTACCGGCGAGGCATGACGGTGGCGATTGAACATTCCGGTTTTGGTGATTTTCAGCAGGTGGGTCCAGTAACCTTCGACGGTATTGAAACACAAAGGCCGCGTCCACACCCGGTCGCCCAGCGGCACCCACACGCGCGGGTCGTCGGGCAGCGTATCATTGATCACAATTTCATGCGGGGCGAGGTCTGATCTGGGGTGTGGATAAGGCTGGTAGCGGCTGTCGTCCTGGCGGCTGTCGTTCATGGCAAAGACTCCTGTTTCTCGGTTTTCCTTTTGAGGCGGCTTTTGTTGGGATTCCCTTTCTATTGATTGAACTTTGATACAATATAGATAAACCAAGGTTCAATAAAAGTATACCATTATTCACTCGGTGAGCTACGGAAAGGCTTATGACAGAAGCATATCTCAAGAGCGCTGAGGGCATCCGCGGGCACTGGTCGGATGATATCGATGCCCTGTTCAGCCCCTGGGACAAGACAGGCAGTCCCGGCGCCATCATCGCTGTGCAGTATCAAGGCGAAGTCGTTCATCAGAGAGGGTACGGCGTCGCCAATATTGAAGACGATGTCCCATTTACAGCCGATACGGTGCTCCGGCTTGGCTTAACTTCGAAACATTTGTGCGTCACCTGTGTCCTGATCCTGGAACACAGGGGCCAATTGACATTGCAGGACGATGTACGCAAATTCGTGCCGGAGCTGCCGGATTTCGGTTCGACAATCACGATCTGGCATCTGCTGACCATGACCAGTGGATTGTGCGATGGCGTCAATCTGCCGCTCTTCGCAGGACTTAACACCGGTGCCGCGTTTACGCGTCAACAACTGTTGAATATCGGACTCAGTCAACGGCAATTGATGTTCGAGCCCGGCGATGACTGCACCTACTCCAACACCAACTATGCCCTGCTGTCGGTCATCATCGAGCGCATCAGCGAGTCTTCCATCGCTGAGTTCATGGCGCAGGAAATCTTTCAGCCACTGGCCATGAACCGGACGGCGCTGGTGCCCTGGATGAACCGGGTCACAATGCACAAAGCGAGGGGCTATAACCTCGATGAACAGGGCGAGTATGTGGCCGGGCACATGATGATGGAGCTGTGTGGAGATGGTGGAATCGATTCGACCATCACCGACATGCTCAAGTGGCTCAACAATTACCGCGATGACCGCCATTTCGGTCCCGACTTCCGGCAGCGACTGGAGGCGGAAAGCCGACTCAATGATGGGCGCCTGCTGAAATATCGGCTGGGAATCGAAGCCAGCGATTACCGGGGCGCCGACAAGGTCAACCATGCCGGCGGCATGCCGGGTTATCTGTGTGACTTCGCCTGGTTCCCAGAGCAGGACCTGGGCATCGTGCTGTTCACCAACCTGATGGACGCAATGATGCTGATGCTGCCGGACAAGGTGGTCGACATCGTTTTGGCTGATCAGCTCATTGAATCTGCTGAAACCACATTTGTTTCCGCTTCCAGAGAAGATATTGCGCCACTGCTGGGCGTCTACGGCAACTTAGAGACTGGGCAGCTGATTGAATTGACACAATTGGAAGACAAACTGGTTTGTTTCATGCTCGGAGAACTCAACCTGATGCTGGAACGCGATGGGCTGCTGCAGTCGGCCAAATCCCTGATCGCCCTGGATCTGGCAGCAGCGCTGGAATCGAACCTGGACGGGGACGACAGCAGCTCCCGGCCCACGCTGAATCTGATTCTGGGCTGTCAACCACCCATCCCACTGACGCCATTGGATGACCCGCGCCAATCGCCAGCCGATTTGCCGACTGATGCTGTTTCTTTCGCCGGGCTGTACCACGACCCCGTCACCGATGTGCGCCACAAAGTGCAACTGCAGGATGGTCAACTCAAGGTCTCACTGGCGGCGCCAATGCTGGATCTGATGTGGCAGGTGCTCACGCCATTGGGCGGGGATATGTTCACCGCAATGATCGATTCCGAACCCAGCTGCACCAACGTCATTGCACGTTTTCTTCGCAATGCTCAGGGTCGCGTCACGCAACTCGACTATAGTCTCAATCGCTGTAGAAACGTGATCTTCAACAAGATCGATGGAGGAGATTCCAAATGAAGACTTGGCTGAAATTCCTGGTCAATTCAACCGCCATTTTCCTCGCCCAGACCTGGGCCGGGCTGGCGCTGGCGTTGTTGGTGGCGGCCGCAGGCTGGATATTCAGTTTCGGGCTGCCCATGGTAGGCTATCTGTTGACTACCCTGGCGGTGGCAATGTTGTTGGGCGTAACGGTTGCTTGGATCGCGCGTTTTCGGGCTCCCAAGCCACTGGGACGCTTGTACTCGATAAAAGGCCGCAAGACACACCTGTTGGCAGAGGGTGAGAATAACGGCAACCATAGCGTGATCTGGGTGCCCGGTGGGCACGGCTCCGGTGTCAGCATCTATCATCTTCACAAAGCAATGCGCAAGGAAACGCGCTCGATCATATTCGATCGCACCGGCAGCGGCTGGAGCGCCGCCATGACCGAACCGGTCACATTTTCAGGCGAAGTCGAGAAGTTGAAGTTATTGCTGGAGGCGGCTGGCGAAACCGGGCCATACGTGCTTGCCGGACACTCATTTGGAGGAATGTTCAGCGCCAATTTTGCGCATCTCTACCCACAGCTCACAGCCGCGGTTGTCTTACTGGACTCGACGCCGCCCTGGAATGTGGCCTACGCCGGCAACCTGTCTTTCCCGCCCGTGCTCAGAAAATCATGGTGGGGTTCCCTGGTCTCGCATTTCGGCCTGCAACGGCTGGTCCAGCCAGAGGTTAGCGGTCACGAAGGCCTTTATGGCGATCACCTCAAGGAGGTGTCGGATGCGATCAATCACAACGCCGTTCAGCCCAAGGCCATGCTGGCGGAAGCCTCCGCCTTCCGCAGTTGCATGGATAACCCATTCGATCTGGTCATAGGCAAGGGCGCACTGGGTGACATTCCCCTGCTGATGATTTCGCAACATCCATCCGAAGAAGAGTTGCTGGAATTGCGTCGTCAACTACAGGACATGATGGCTTTGACGGAAAAACAAACCGATAACCTGATGGACGGTCTGCGCGACTCCAAGGACCAGCAGGTTGCCTTGTCCATGATCGGCCGCCATATGAACGCGCCGCCTGGGTCGTCACACATGTTTCCTTACGAATGTCCGGAGTTCGTATTGGAGCAGGTAAGATTGATGATCAAGGCTTCAGAACAGGAATAATCGTGACCGAATTCAGCATTGAGAGTTACTACGGCACCGTCCATCCGTGGCATTGTGATGCCATGGGGCATCTGACCACCCGCCACTATGTCGCAATGTTCGATGATGCGCACCCGCATTTTTTTACGGCGATAGGCATCAACCCGGAAGAACTGCTGGCGCAGGACAAGGGTTTTGCAGATGTGAAATCGACGCTGGAGTATCGGTCCGAAGTCAGTAGCGGCGCCCTTGTCCTGATTCGCAGCAGCATCTTGAAACTGGGCGGCAAATCGTTCGTGCACCGTCATGAAATGATCAACCGAAAGAATGGTGAGTTGGTCGCGACCATGGAAAACATAACCGTGTGTTTCGATTTGGCCACGCGCCAGGCGGTGGAGGTGTTTCCAGAGTTTCGCCAGGCTGCTGAACGATTTATGAAAGGAGGGTGAAGGAACTACTCCTCAGGATCACCGCTGTCGCGCAGTGACTGTAGCGCTGTGCCGATGTATTTTTCGATCATGCTGACGGACATATTCATTTTCTCAGCGATGGAACGGTAAGTGTATCCATCCACCCGATTCATCAGGAAGGCCTTGCGACAGGCGGGCCGTAATCCAGTCAATGCATTGTCGAGTTGTTGAAGTCTCTGGTCGGCCTCGAATTCATCACCCGGATCATTCTGAGCTGGAGGCAGGGCGACATTGTCGACCGGAATGCAGCGGTCGGCGAGAAGCGTTTCGCAACGCCGCGAGCGGTCAATCAGCAGATTGCGTGCTATGGTAAAGGTGAACGATTTGAGAGAGCGAACGTCGTGTGGTTTTTGATGGCCGGCGATTCTCAGGTAAACATCCTGGGCCACATCATGAGCGTCTTCAATGGTTCGGAGATTTCGGCGCAAATAGCCGATCAATGCGTTTCCAAATTGATGGTAGGCTTCGCAGGCTAGCTCGGAAGCCTGGCGACGGGAAATATCCAGTTCGATGAGTGACGAAACTTCTTTGACAGCAACTGCCAAAACTAAATTCTCCGCATTCCCAGGTGGATGTGTACCTTAAGTATTGGATTTTATCGGTGCCACAGACCGAAGTCCTCAGACTAGTCGTAGCACGGCAGGCTTAGTAACATACAGTATAATCTTTCGAAAGTGAAATATTTTTGAAACTTGCGGTTTATTCGAGAATTGTGGAAACATAAGACAGGGATCGAAAAGGAAACAGCATTTAAATGACAAGAATATCGAATCCAGGTGAGGCTGGGCGCAGGCTCAGGATGCTGCGCGAAGAGAACGGCTGGACCCTCGCTGACCTTACCGAGAAAACCGGAATATCCAAAGCCACGCTGTCCAAGCTGGAAAATGGCCAGACCAATCTGTCCTTGACCAACCTGGTCAAACTGTCGGAAGGGCTGCAAATTCCCATCACCATGCTGACTAATCCCAATATGCCGCGCACCGGCGCTCGGCGCAGCATGACGATGATGGGAGGTGGAGACAGAATTTCCGCGCGTGACGGCGTCTACGAGATACTCTGCAATGACCTGGCGGGCCAGGAGCAGATATTCATGCGGGTGGTTCTGAGTAACCGTTCCATGACCCCGACTGGCGGCTATCATTCCCACCCTGGCCAGGAATTCATCCTGGTGCTGGAGGGTACGCTGGTACTGTGTACCGAAGCCTACGAGCCCGCCGTTCTGGAAGTCGGCGACAGTATCATATTCGATTCAACGATGGGTCACCATTATGTGGCACGCGGCGAAAAGGACACCGTCATCATGGTGGTTATGCAGCGGGCAGGGTACACCACGATCGAAGATCAACTCGACGACAAAAATGAGGGTTAATGAATGAGTGATAAAGCCTACGTTGCCGGCGTCAATATGGTGAAGTTCGCCAAACCCGGCCTGAATGAACCGTACCGGGTGATGGCGTCCAAGGCGATCACCGGCGCCCTGGCCGATGCGGGCCTGGAGCCGAAGCATGTACAGCAAGCCTTCGCCAGCTACATTTACGGTGTCACAGGCTCTGGACAACACGCGCTATATGATGCGTTCCAAACCGGCATCCCCCTGGTCAATGTCAGCAATGCCTGTGCGTCCGGCTCGTCGGCCATTTTTCTGGCGCGTCAACTGGTGGAGGCGGGTGCGCTGGATTGTGTCCTTGCGTTCGGCTTCGATGAAATGCCGCGCGGCGCGATCGAAATGACAGGCACGCATGAATATTCGGGTGACTGCATTGACAGCTTACTGGACGCCAAAGGCGTGGCCCAGGCCCCCGTGCCCATTGCCCGCTGGTTCGGCGCAGCGGGTGATCAGTACATGGACAAGTACGGTGCGACGCCGGATTTGTTTGCAAAGGTTTCAGTAAAATCCAGGAAGCATGCAGCAAACAACCCCTACGCGCTGTTCACGGCGCCGATCACCGAGGAAGAGGTCTTGCAATCACCCATAATTTACGGGGATTACATGACCAAGTTTATGGCCTGTCCGCCGACATGCGGCGCCGCTGCAGCCCTGATCGTCAGTGAAGGATTTGCCCGGCATCATCATCTGGAAGGCTGTGTTGAAATTACGGCCCAGTCTCTGACAACCGATACGCCGGCATCCTGGAATGATCCGATCCTGGCGATCGGTAGCGACAACGTCCGGCGTGCCGCTGACGAGGTCTATGAAGTAGCGGGCATTGGACCCGAAGACGTCGATGTCGTTGAACTGCATGACTGTTTCACTCCCAACGAAGTCATTGCCTATGAAGCCTTGCGCCTGTGTGGAGAGGGTGAGGCGACCCGCTTCGTCGAAAATGGTAGCAACACCTATGGCGGTCAGGTCGTGGTCAATCCCTCGGGTGGGTTGATGTCAAAGGGCCACCCGATCGGGGCGACCGGATTGGCGCAATGCTGTGAATTGACCTGGCAACTGCGGGGTACGGCAGGTAAGCGGCAGGTGCCGGATGCAAAAGTTGCCTTGCAGCACAATATTGGCCTGGTCGCCGCCGCTGCAGTGACCATGTACCGTCCTGCTGCGTTTTAGCGCCTGCGGCAGCCAATTACTCCGCAGTGCTGTGCGCGCTGCGCCATTCTTCTTGGAGCTGACCTTTTAGAATTTTGCCAGACACATTGCGGGGCAGGGCAGCACCCCGCAAGTCAACCGCGGCAAGGCGCTGGTGTTTCGACACCCGATCATTGACCCACGCTCGAATTTCCTCCGCATCAATGCTGGAACTGGCCCGCGCCACCACGCTGGCGACCGGTGTCTCTCCCCACTTTGGATGTGCTACGCCATAGACTGCGGCTTCCAGTACGTCTGGGTGATCGGCAAAAACATTTTCGATATCGACCGGATAGACGTTCATGCCGCCGCTGATGATCATCTCCTTGGTGCGACCGCGGATATAGAAGTAACCATCTTCATCTCGCTCAGCCACATCGCCGGTACGTATAAACAGGCGGTTCTTTTCGTCAAACCACTTGATGGCCTCATTCATTTCGGGGCGGTTGAGATATTCCTTCATTATCAGGGCGCCACGCCCGACAACTTCACCCGTGCCTGGCCCGATGATTTCCCGGTCTTCAGCGTCAATCAGGCGCAGATCAACGCCACTCATGGCGCGACCCACCGAACCGAAACGTCCTTTTGCCTCCCGTTCGGCTATTTCCACGGGAGAGATGCAGGTGGCAATACCCTCGGTCAGCCCCCACAACTCGTTAAAACAGAATCTGAGATGTTGATCCACCAGCCTTTTGGTGCCTTCGGGAAGCGGCGCACCGCCGGACAAGAGATTTTGGAAGCAGGAAAAATCCGCGTCCGCAGCGCGAGGGTGCTCAAGAATTGCCTGTATCTGGACCGGCACCAGAAAGGCACCGGTCGGCCGGTATTCGGCCAGGATATCGAAAAAATCGTTCAAATCGAAGGCGCCCATGGCATAGAAACAGGCGCCCTGCATCACGCAGGTCAGAAAGCCAACCCAGGTGACGTTCGTATGGGGCGGAATGGCCAGGAGGTAGCGTGAGGTGGGCGTGATGCCCGTACTGGCCCCCAGGCTCGCACAGCCCAGGGCCCGGATCAAATGCGTCTGAACGATGCCTTTGGGCAAACCTGTGGTGCCCGAAGAATAAATGATATTGCAGCGGTCATCGGGCACGATGGGTGGAAACTGGACCGCAGGCTTCGTCGAGGTGATCAGAGACGTACAGGAACGCACCGGGAGATCGTCGATTTCTTCTTCGCTAATGCGCACCGGCATGTCCACGCCGAGCAACATGGCGAGGGCCTCGCCGTGGCCAATTTTTCCTTCACCAAGGAATAGGTAACGGGCGTCGCAATCCCGAATCAGTGTTTCTACGTCTTCGGGCCGCAGCAAGGCCGAAAATGGCGCCACCACGCCACCGGCCTTCAATATCGCCAGGATGACAATGTAGGGCCAGGCGCCACCACCGGTGATCAGCCCCACCACATCATCTTTTTGCAGTCCGTCTGATATAAGTGCCCGGGCCAGGCTGTCCACACGCTCACCCACTTCGCCCCAATTGAGCGACTCCTTGCCATCAATCATGGCCAGAGCCAATGGACGGCTGCGCGCATAGTTGTCCACATTCGCGGGAATGGTCAACATATCGTGTTCGAATTGAGGTTCCATGATTTCTCTCTTGCCCTGGCTAGGACTACGACGCAAATTATGCCGGGATGCCCAATGTTTGTGTCATGATAAAGGGCAGCTCCTGCGGGAAAACCACAATATAAAGGCCGCTAATGTAGTGTCCTGTATTATTCGTCATTTAAGCGTAGCGCCAATGGTTTAGCTGCTAGGCGCGGTTGATTGCCTGCGCGCTGCGCCTTGCCGTGACATAGTGTGGGGCTCTTAAACGACGAACAATACAGGACACTACGCTAGCATGCTCGATTCCATCAATGCAGTTCTCGGCCAGGTTCTGATTGTCGTGCTGCTCTCACTGGGTGGCTGGTTTACGGTCAGATCCCGGTTCGTGCAGTTTCGCTATTTCGGCCGGATGTTCAAGGTGTTCGCCGGTGCATTCCGCCACGAAGAAGGGCACGTGAGTTCATTCCAGGCTTTGGCGCTGACGGTGGCCGGGCGCGTTGGAGCCGGCAATGTCGCAGGTGTTGCCGTGGCCATTGCATTGGGCGGCCCAGGCGCCATTTTTTGGATGTGGGTGGTTGGCCTGATCGGCATGGCGACAAGTTTTTTTGAATGCTCGCTCGCGCAGTTGTTCAAAACCAGCGAGCCGGACTGCACATACCGGGGCGGGCCGGCGTACTACATCGAGCGCGGTCTCGGCATGCGCTGGATGGCGGTGCTATTTTCCATCTTATTGTTTTTCACCGTTCTTGGCTTTCTCGCCGTGCAGTCCTATACCGTGGCCACATCGCTGGACGACTCCTTTGGCGTCCCGGTACCGGCTACTGCCTCGATTCTTCTGGTCATCATCGGCATCATCATTTTTGGCGGACTCAAGCGTATCGTTGAAGTTGCCGAGTGGCTGGTGCCTTTCATGGCACTGGGGTACTTCGCCATTGCCGTGGTGGTCATTGCCATGAATATATCAGAGGTCCCTGCTGCCTTTGCGCTGATCTTCAAGAGCACATTCGGGCTGGAGCAGGCCTATGGCGGCGGCATGGGGGCTGCCCTGCTTTACGGCGTGAGACGTGGCTTATTCTCCAATGAGGCGGGGCTGGGTACAGCACCAAATATCGCCGCAGTCGCGCACGTGCGTCACCCGGCGGACCAGGGCATGGTGCAGGCTTTGAGTGTATTTATAGACACGCTGGTGCTGTGCAGTTGCACCGCCTTGATCATCCTGCTGTCCGGTAATTTTGGCAGCGAGTCGGGCTCAGGGGGGGTGATTATTACCCAATCCGCGCTGGCCGGACACGTGGGCGAGTGGGGTCGGTCATTCGTCTCCATCGCCCTGGTACTGTTTACTTTCACCTCGATTATCTATAACTATTACCTGACCGAAAACTGCGTCAACTACTTCAAAGAAGGCAACCGCACATTGTTGATCATTCTGCGCATCAGTTACCTGGCGTTCCTGGTCTGGTCGGCCTTTCAGGACCTCAGCTTCGTATTTGCCTGGTCAGATGTTTCGATGAGCCTGGTGGCCTGTGTCAATCTCATTGCCATCGTCTTGCTGTTCAAATACGGCATGCGGCTGTTGGATGACTACGACCGGCAAATCAAAGCCGGCATTGCCCACCCCAGGTTGAACCCTGCCGACTTCTCCGACATTGCGATTGACCCGACGGCATGGGTAGAGGAGCCGGATTCAGAATACGCCAGTCATTGAACTATTGATGAAGCACCTGCTGAACCTGTCAACACCATTGCCGCTACTGCTGCTGGCCAATATCGCCTGCGCCAGTGTTGCTGACGTGGCATTGGAAACCCTGATGGAGTCTTACTGGGAAGACACCTTAAAGGCATCGCCGCTGACGGCCACTTACCTGGGGCATTCGGATTACAACGATCTGATCGATGACCTCAGCCCGGAGGCCTTTGCAGCGAGAACCCAGACCATGGACGCGGCCCTGGCCGAGCTTGCCAGCATCGAAATCCAGCAGCTCAGTGACGACAATCGGGTCAATTTTGAGGTATTCGAGTGGATGCTGCGCAACGAGCGCAGAACCCGCGACTTCGATGCCCATTTGTTCACTTTCACTACCCTGGGTGGATGGCATACACAGTTTGCGTCCATGGTGGCCATGACGCCTTTTTTCTCTGCAGACCACTACCGTGCTTATGTGCAACGCCTGTCGAGTTTCGGCACCTATACCGACCAGAACATCAGCCTGATGCGCGAAGGCATCGAAAAAGGTTATACGCATCCTTGCGCGGTGCTGGAGGGCTATGCGGGTACGATCAGTGGCTACTTGCCCGACGGCATTGAAAACAGCGTTTTTCATGGGCCACTCGACCGCATGCCCGACACCATTCCTGCCAATATTCAGGCCCGGTTGCGTCACCAGGGCAGAGCGGCCATTGCGGAAGTCGTGCTGCCCGCTTATCAACGGTTCCTGGACTTTTACAACGATGAATACGAGCCGGCGTGCCGCCAAAACGTTGGCCTTTCATCCGTGCCCAATGGTGAAGCACTCTACCGCCACTGGGTGACTTTTTACACTTCTCTGCCTACCAATCCGGCCGCCGTGCATGAACTTGGCCTGAGTGAAGTCAAACGCATCAAAGTGCAAATGCTGGCGATCATCGAAGAGGTGGGTTTTGATGGCGGGTTCGAAGCGTTCCTCGAGATGTTGCGCACTGATCCGCAATTTTACGAAACCGACCCTGAAAAGTATATGGCCGTTGCAGCCTTGATCGCAAAACGCGCAGACGGCAAGCTGCCGCTGTTTTTTTCCTATCTGCCGAAGCTACCTTATGGGATAACGCCAATACCCGATGCGATTGCGCCCAAAACCACGACTGCTTATTACCAACCGGGAAGTTCAGACGGTTCACGGGCAGGTCAATACTTCATCAACCTGTATGACCTCGCCAGTCGGCCGTTATACGAATTGCCGGCGCTGACGGTGCACGAGGCCGTGCCCGGGCACCACCTGCAGTTTGCCATCCAGGGTGAGATGGAAGGATTGCCGACCTTTCGCCGACAATACTATTTTCACGCCTACGGGGAGGGGTGGGGCCTCTACACCGAGTTGTTGGGGATTGAGATGGGCATTTACCGCACACCCTATGAGCATTTCGGGCGCCTGACCTATGAAATGTGGCGAGCCTGCCGCCTGGTGGTCGATACCGGCATGCATATGCAGGGCTGGACCCGTCAACAGGCCATTGACTTCATGGCCGGCAATACGGCTTTGTCACTGCACAATGTGGTCTCTGAAATCGACCGCTACATCACATACCCGGGCCAGGCACTGGCGTACAAACACGGGGAATTGAAGATCCGCGAACTGCGCGCCAGGGCCGAGACTGCGTTGGGAGCAGACTTTTCACTGCGTGACTTTCACAGCGAAATCCTGACCAGTGGCGCCGTGCCGTTGAGTGTACTGGAGAATATTATCGACCGCTGGATAGCGGCGCAAAAATCGGGCTAAACAAAGTGCGTCCGCTGACTCAGATCGTCGGAGCCGCAGGCGACCCGGCCGGCCCCGGTTGGGTAAGTCGAGCGAAGCGAGACTCCTTAGTCTGCCAAAACCTTCAATAAGTCGTACCAGAACTCCACGCACTCGTGGAATTCGCCAATGCCCATGCGTTCATTCAGACCGTGGGAGCGGTCTGGAGGTTTGGCGAAACAGGCGCCCACCCCATACACTGGAATACCGGCGTTTCTGAAAAACAGGCCATCGGTGGCGCCGGCCGACATCTGCGGTATAAGGGGTATTTCGCCCCAGCGCAGTTCAATCATATTCTCGATACTTTCCATCAGCGCAGCCGGAATGATGGAGGGTTCGCTGGAAAAACCGTCAAATACTACTTTAACATCTATTTCTAAACCATTGATTAAACGGCTTATAGTGCCTTCTACTTCTTGCGCCTCAGTCCCGGGAAAAATTCGACAATTGACCGTCACCGTGGCATCGCGAGGCAGGGCATTTTCGGCGTGACCACCACGCAGCATGGTGGAGACGCAGGTGGTGCGAAGTTTGGCGTTGAGCAAGGGTGAGTAGGCCGCCAGGGTTTGGGCTGCCGCGCTGTCATGGCGGTCCCGGGCAAGCGCATGCATGGCCTCACTGATTTCGCCCTGGTAAAACTCTGCAGAACGGGTCAATTCAAGCCGGGTGCTGTCATTTGTCAGCACCGGGAATTGGTAATCAGCCAGTCGAGTAATCGCCAGCGCCAAATCGTTGATTGCATTGTCGGGTCGCGGCAGCGAGCTGTGTCCACCGTCGTTGCGCGCGGTCAGTTCATAAGTCTGGTACAGCTTTTCGCTGGTTTGCACCCAAAACGCCCTGGGGCTGCCGTCACGATTGAGCTCACCACCACCAGCATCGGTATTCAAGGCATAGGCGGCATCGACCAACGACCGGCCGTCATTCGCCAGCCAGCGGGCGACCAGGCCATCGGTTTCTTCATCACCTGATAACACCGCGATCACATCACGATTCGGTGTCCAGCCTTCCTGTTTGAGACGGATAAAATTGCTTACCAACTGGGTGACGCCGGTTTTGTTATCGGTGGTGCCGCGCCCCAGGTAGTAACCGTCTCTTTTACCCAGGGTAAAAGGCGGAAACGACCATGATTCAGGCGTGGCAGGGACTACATCGATATGCGACAGGGTCAACAGGGGCCGTTGGTCGCCGATGCCCCGGTAACGCACGACCAGGCCATGATGCCCCTCGACAGGGGTAATCAGATTGATCTCATCTTCACTGAACCCTGCGGCCCGTAACCGTGCCGCCATGGCCTGGAGCGCCGCCAGCGTTTGATCGGGTTTCGCGGCAATGCTCTCAAAGCGCACCAATTCATCCAGAATGTCCTCGGCCCGTTGCTGGTGCACATTCAACTCAGATGGAGAGTGGTTGTCGGCCTGGAGGCCGGAAATCAACAATAGCAAGCAGGCGGCCCATGGGTTCGGATTGAGAGGCATGATGGTTTTGGACCTGAATCTTGATCGAGCGCAGACCATACAGCCTCGAAGAAGCGGCGTCCAACCGTTTTTTGTGTCGTTTGGAGACCTTATCCATACCCGGCGTGCGGGCGCTGCCTTATACTTGTGCGAGCCACGAATTCATCCATTGGAGACCCTGCATGACCCATCCCCTGATCCGCAAGATCGTGGACGTCCATGACCAGACGGAATTAGCCGGCATGCTCTGGGCAACCGCTTATGGCTTCATGATTATGTGTTCCTACTACATTTTGCGGGCAGTCAGAGATGAAATTTCGACCGCTGACCGAGGCAATTTGCAAATATTGTGGACCGCTGTGTTTCTGGTGATGCTGGTGGCCGTGCCACTGTATTCCTGGGTGGCATCAAAGTTTTCGCGCAGCACCTTCGTGCCCCTGGCCAACCGATTCTTCATAGCCTGCCTGATCGTATTCTGGCTCTGCCTGGCTTTTTTGCCGGATGCCGCGCGGCCCTGGATCGATCGCGCATTCTATGTCTGGACCAGCGTGTTCGCCCTGTTTGTAGTGACGGTTTTTTGGGGCTTCATCGCCGATTGCTTCGATAATTCTCAGGCTCGCCGGCTGTTTGGCTTTATTGCTGTGGGCAGCTCGCTGGGCGGCATTGTGGGCTCGAGCATCACTGCGTTGCTGGCCGAATCCGTACCGACGTTTTCTTTGTTGCTGATCTCCTGCGTTCCGCTGGAAATCGCATCGTGGTGTGCCCTGGTGCTGCATCGTCGTTTTGCCACCGGTGCTGTCAGGACGTCCGGTGAAACCGATAAGCCGATTGCAGGCACGGCGTTCAGTGGCATGAAAGCCGTTTTCCAGTCGCGCTACCTGATGGGCATTGCGGCGTTTCTGGCGTTGATGACTTTTGCATCGACCATGCTCTATTTTCAACAAGCCAACCTGGTGGCGGATGCCTTTTCCGACCGCGCGGTACGCACCGCTTTTTTTGCCAAGGTCGATCTCACCGTCAATATTCTGACCATTGTCTTCCAGGTCTACCTGACCGCCAAAATCATCAAATGGATGGGCATCGGTCTGACCCTGGCGATCGTACCCGTGGTCGTGGCACTGGGCTTTGTGGCATTGGGCTTGTATCCCACGCTGGCGGTATTGGTCGTGGTACAGGTCATCTACCGGGCCGGGCGCTACGGCTTCACCAAGCCGGCCAGAGAGGTGCTTTGGACGGTGGTCGGCCGCGAGGCGAAGTACAAGTCCAAGCCCTTTCTTGATGCCGCTGTGTACCGCGGCGGAGATCTGGTCAGCGGCTGGATCTACACCGGCCTGGCGGCCATCGGCCTTTCCATTGGCGCAATCGCCCTGGTGGCCGCACCCGTCGCCGGAATCTGGGCCATACTCAGTTTCCGTCTGGGCGCACAGGAAAGGCTGCTAGCGGTTGAACTGGAAGCACAATCTGCCGAGCAAGCTGCTGAACCTGCAGCCTAGCCACGACCGGAAAGCCCCATGAGCGGGCTGCTGTCCACTCCTTCAAGGATGGTGAGGCGCCGCTTCGCAGCAAGGGGTCTCCTTGCAGGACGCGCTCGAGCCCATCCATGGGACGCTCCTCTTGAAACATCCTGTTTCAAAGGGTCCTGCAAGAAGACCCCTTACTACGAACCGGCTTGTGCCAGCGTTAGGAAAGCGCCATGAGCGGACTGCTGGCCACGCCATAAAGGATGCCGAGCGCCGACAAGATTCTATGGGTCTGGTCAAGCCATGGTTACACACGGTTTGAATGTTTCGCCTCGACTCATAAGGGCATATGCAATCCTGACCAACTTGCGCCCCAATATCACTCGAGCAGCGGTTTTTGAAAGTCCCTTATCCAGTTGACGCTGATGATAGCGCTCGAATCGAGGTTCGTTGCGGGCCGCGTGAGCGGCACAAAATAGCAATCGTCGTATCTCCTTCTCGCCATTCTTGGTCAGCTTGTGCTTGCCCTGCATGCGACCAGACCGCCGCAATCGTATGTCCAGGCCGAGGTAGGCCACAAAGGCATCCGATGAAGCGAACACGCCGCGATGAAAGGCCGCCACCAACCCAGCAGCTGTGGCGGGTCCAAGGCCCGGTATCTGTTGGCAACGCGCATAGTCTTGTTGCAGGCCCAACGCCCTTAGCAAATACTCAATCCGGCATTCGATGCGCTGGATCAAGCGGCTGCAGGCCTGTTCCACTTCTCGGCCTGACAGCGACACTTGGCGCATGCTCATGCGCATGTTTTTACGCACTCCAACCACCACAGCGCGACGCTTAATCAAAGCCCACAGCTCCCGTGAATGCTGGTCTGACGGGCAATGACGAGGCAATGACTGCGCTTCGTGGCTGAGATAGCGTGCTAACAACCAGGCATCATGCGGATCACTCTTATGCCTCAGGCCGACGGCATACCGATAGTGATGCAGCTGGCGTGGGTTCACCAAGTAGATCGCATAGCCCAAAGCGTGCGCAGTATCCACCACCGCCAGGTGGTAATGCGATGTCGGCTCCAGCGCCAGTCGTACCTCGCCCGTCAACCCACCAAGCCATTGTGCAATGGCCGCGGTTGAGTTATTGACTTGATAATGTCGTTGCCGGGTCCAATCGTAAACGTCCAAATGATCTTTCGAAACATCCACACCTAAAGTGACTTGGGTAACATTGCTTGTCATAATGATCTCCGCGGTTATATGCCGTAGCCGGGATCTCACGGGGCGCAAGCTTGTATACATCGGCTGTCATTGCAGCTAGATTCTCAATCGGCGCTCTGGTGAGAATGGGATGGGGACGAACTCTTGTTAGTCTGTACCGACTGGCCAGAAAGCGACTGCGTCCCGCCCATCCCGGCACCCTTAATCATCCAGATTTAAGGCAGAAACACCATACAAGCGACTGGGTCGTCGAGCCATGGATGGCTCGACGAGGCGACACGGAACAGGATGTTCCGTTGGAGCCGACCCACCAAGCGCGGAGAAGCGAGGGTAGCCCGCCGGGCCATCCGTCAGGCGTGGCCAGCAATCCGCTCATGTGACTTTCCTAACGCTGGCGCAAGCCGGCAACGTTGCGGATATTAGTATTCTGCGCGTCGTTCCTAGTGTCCGTCCACATAGCAAAATCAAGGAACTGCACATGAAACACATCATGCTGTTACTTTGCCTCACGGCGACGGTGTTGACCGTTCAGGATATTCACGCCCGCAAGCTGGAATTGGCGGATTACCTCAACTATGAAATGACCGCTGATCCGCAGCTGGCACCGGATGGTGAACGCATTGTCTATTCCCGCCAACGCATCAACAAATTCAGCGACTCCATCGATAGCGAAGTCTGGCAAATGGATGCCGATGGCAGGCGCAACCGATTTCTGCTAAAGGGCGGGCACGCCCGCTGGTCACCGGACGGCACGCGCATTGCTTATATCAGCTCGGCAGACGGCAAGGCCCAATTATTCGTGCGTTGGATGGACGCTGAAGGCACGGTCACCCAGATCACCCACGACCAAGTGGCCCCCAATCACTTTGTCTGGTCGCCGGACGGAGGGTCCATTGCATTTCGGGCGCAGGTGCCCATGACGCCTGGCTTCAGCATCGAACTGCCGGCACGCCCGCCTGGTGCTCAATGGACAGCGGACCCGCCAGTGATAGACCGATTGCACTACCGGATGGACCGGGTGGGCCTGAAGACCGGCTTTGACCACCTGTTTGTTGTGCCCGCTGAAGGGGGCACACCGCGCCAACTGACCGAAGGCGACTGGGATGTCGGCCGACGTTTTTCCGGTTTGAATTTTGATGGTCCCATTCATTGGACACCTGATGGCGCTTCATTGGTATTTAGCGCCGAGACAGACCCTGCTGCTGAAGTCGCTTCCACCAATTCAAGCATTCGTTCGGTCGATGTGGGCAGCGGTGATATGACGACGCTGTTTGCAGAGCCAGGCGCCTGGGCGCAACCGGTTCCGTCACCCAACGGCAAGTTGATTGCCTATCTTGGCAGCCTGCCCTCGGTGTTGACCTGGCCGGGCACGGAATTGCGGGTGATGAACAGCGATGGGTCTGATTCCCGCACAATACTGTCCGACATCACATCGCCACTGTTTCCTTTGAGATGGGCAGATAACAGCCAGGGTCTGTACCTGGTTCTGGGCCGCGAGGGTGTGAGCCAGATTTACCTCGCTTCGCTGGATGGCAAGCTGACCCGCGTCACCGAGGGATACCACCGGCTCGGATTCAGTTCGATCAGCGGCAATACGGCAGTGGGTATAATTTCCCAACCTCATGTCACACCCAATGTGGCCCGGATAAGCCTGCGCAACGGCAGTGTGCGCCAACTCACTGACGTCAATGCAGACATTTTCGGTGACGTCGAATTTGGCAATGTGGAAGAAATTTGGTACGACTCAACCGATAACGCTCGAGTACAGGGTTGGATTGTCACTCCGCCAGACTTCGATCCTGAAAAATCCTATCCGCTGATACTTCAAATTCACGGCGGCCCCAATGCGATGTATGACGTGGGATTTAACTTTCCTTTCCAGGAATTTGCCGCCCAAGGCTATGTGGTGGTTTATACCAATCCGCGAGGCAGCACTGGCTATGGCCTCGAGTTTGTCCTCGCCATCGACAATGCCTACCCCGGACGGGTGGACTTTGACGACCTGATGGCCGGGGTCGATGCCGTCATCGAGAAAGGCTACATCGATGACCAGCGTCTTTACGTGACCGGCTGCAGCGGTGGCGGCGCGCTCAGCGCCTGGGTCGTCGGACATACCACCCGTTTTGCCGCCGCGGCGCCCCTGTGTCCCGTGATTAACTGGATCAGCATGGCTGGTACTTCCGATGTCGCCGCCTGGGCCAACAAGCAATTCCGGCCGATGTTTTGGGAAGACCCCTCATTCTGGCTTGAGCATTCGCCATTGATGCACGTCGACAAAGTTACAACGCCCACGATGCTGATCACCGGCGATAAAGATTTGCGCACGCCACTGGCGCAGGCCGAGGAGTTTTATGCGGCTCTGAAGAACAACGGGGTCGAAACAATACTGATCCCGATGGTCAACGAATATCACGGTACATATAGTATTCCGAGCAATATGCTCCGCACCCAGCTCTATCTGCGCAAATGGTTCGAGCAACATGGCGGTGGCGCCAGGCCCGAGGAAGGACTAACGGAGACTGGCAGCCAAAATGGAGCCCAAGAAGATGACAACAGTGGTGGGGAGCATGACTGAGATGAACAATATGCGCAGGGTTGGGGCAGTGGCCCTTGTCCAGGGATTGGCGATTGCTACCCTGTTGTCGGGGTGTATGCAAAGCGAGCCCGCGACCGCGGTCGATGAAAGCCAGGAAGCGGCAAGCACCGTGGAGACCGCTGAACAGGGTTTTGACCTTGCCGCCCATTACGTCAAAACCGAGCACATGATTCCGATGCGCGACGGCGTCCAACTATACACCGCAATCTATTCACCCAAGGATGCCTCGACCCCCTTCCCATTTTTGCTTTATCGCACACCCTATTCGGTACAAGACTACGGTGCCGATAATTTTCCTGACCCGAAGAGGATGGCCCCATCGGAAGCGTTCCTGGGCGATGGATATATCATCGTCAAACAGGATATCCGTGGCACCTATCAGTCGGAAGGCGATTTCATGGTCATGCGGCCGCCCAGGGAGGAGGATGCGTCACTGACAGCGACCGACGAAAGCACGGACACCTACGACACCATCGAGTGGTTGCTGTCCAACGTACCGAACCACAACGGCCGTGTCGGGCAATGGGGTGTTTCCTACATGGGATGGACGACACTGATGGGGATGATCGACCCGCATCCGGCGCTCAAGGCGTCATCACCGCAGGCCTCGCCCTCGGACATGTTTATCGGCGATGATTGGCACCACAACGGGGCATTCCGCTTGATGTATGCCTTCTACTGGATGTCGGTGGCGGCTCAGCAGCGGGATGGCCCCACCTCGGTGCGCCCTGAGCCATTCGATTACGGCACGCCATGGGGTTATCGGTTTCATTTGAATTCGGAAGGCACAACAGGGGGGCTGAATCAACGCTATTTTGAAGGGCGCTTATCGATGTGGGAGGAATTCGCGGACCACGGCAGCTACGACGAATATTGGCAGGTTCAGAATTTCCTGAAGTATATGGACGGCATCAACCACCCGGTCTTGAACGTGGCCGGTTGGTTCGATGCAGAGGATTTCTATGGGCCAATTTCCATTTACCAGGCGATCGAGGAGCAAAGCCCGCAAAACCGAAGTTCCCTGGTGGTGGGCCCCTGGCTGCACGGCGGCTGGGTGAGTATGGACGGCTCCTACCTGGGCGATATCGATTTCGGCTCCAACACCAGTGAATACTATAAGAAAGAGGTGGTTCTTCCATTTTTTCGGTTTCACCTCAAAGACAAAGGCGACTGGGATCCGAGCGAGGCGATCGTGTTCGAAACCGGCGGTAACCGCTGGCACCGCTTTGATGCCTGGCCGCCCGCCAATGTCGAGCTGACCCCTTTGTATCTGCGCGAAGAGGGTAGGTTGTCATTTGAGGCCCCCACGGCGGACGCAGCCAGTGGCGCCGACCGTTATATCAGCGATCCGGCCAAACCGGTACCTTACTCGACCAAAATTACCGTGGTCCCCGGCCATACCTGGATGATCGAAGACCAGCGTCTCGTGTCCACCCGCACGGACGTACTGGTCTACGAGACAGAAGAACTGACCGAGGATGTCACGATCGCCGGCCCGATACTCGTCAACCTGATTGCGTCCACCACTGGCACTGATTCGGATTTTTTCGTCAAGTTGATCGACGTTTATCCAGGCGATGCGCCAGACCCGGATCCCAACCTCAAAGAGGTGAAAATGGGACATTACCAGATGCTGGTTGCCGTCGAGGCCATGCGGGCTAAGTTTCGCAATTCCTTCGAAACGCCCGAACCCATGCTACCCGGCGCAGAGACGCTGATCAGTTTCAACCTGTGGGATAAAATGCACACCTTCAAGAAAGGCCATCGTATCATGGTGCAGGTCCACAGCACCTGGTTTCCGGCCTATGACCGCAATCCACAAAAATTCATGGATATTTACCGGGCGCAAAAGGGCGACTATCAAAAAGCGACACAGACGGTACACAGATCTGCCACCGCAGCCTCGCATCTCGTGATGCCCTTATTGAAGGGATTGCCGGTGCAGCAATAATACTGCAGCCCGCGCTTGGTGGGTCGGCTCCAACGGAACATCCCACGGATGGGCTCGAGCGCGTCCTGCAAGAGGATCCCTTGCTGCGAAGCGGCGCCTCACCAATGAGTACAGCACAGGTGAAAAACGTTGCTGAAATTCGCAATTAGGCTCAAAATCCGTAGCGGACAAGGTGGAGAATTCTCATGACCATTTCGCGGCGCAACTTGATTAAAGCAGGCGCAGCCGCCGGCATCGTCGCTTCCATGGGCGCGCCCGGGCAGGGAGCTGCGGACCATCACGTCGTCCGCACCACAACGATCCCGTCAAGCGGCCAAAGGGTACCCGCCATCGGTATTGGCACCGTCAGTTTCAGAGACGACCGCAAGGCTGCAGACATGGCGGTTTTTCGTGAAACGCTGCAGACTTTCCATCGGATGGGCGGCACACTGGTGGATACCTCTCCCAACTATGGCCGTTCCGAAGTGGTGTTGGGAAAATTGATGTCGGACCTGGCAATTGAAGGGGAGCTGTTCCTGGCGACAAAAGTGGACCAAAACGGCGAAGCGGACGGCGTTAAACGCATGAATCAGTCCTTCGCCAACCTGGGCAGCGATCACATTGACCTGATGCAGGTGCACAACCTCGTGGGCACAGCGACTCAACTCAATACCATGCAAGCCTGGAAAGATGAAGGCCGATTTCGTCATATCGGCATTACCACGCACCGCAACTCGCTGCACCAAGCTATTGAAGAGGTCATGCATCGGGTGCCACTGGATTTCATTCAAATCAACTACTCGGTGACCGACCGCGCTGCAGAAGCCCGCTTGTTGCCCCTGGCCATGGACATGGGGATCGCCGTGTTGGTGAATCGCCCGTTTGGTCGCGGCCAGTTGTTCAGGTCGGTTCGCGACACCGACCTGCCCGATTGGGCCGCCGATATCAATGCCGAAAGTTGGGCCCAGGTATTGCTCAAATTCATCATTGCCCATCCTGCCGCGACCATACCGATTCCCGGCACCAGCAAGCCAGGGCACGCCGCGGACAATATGCGGGTACTGCACGGTCCGCTACCTGACCCGCAGCTGCGCAAGGAAATGGTGCACTACTTCGACGGCCTGGTGTAGGGAACATTCAGGTAAATAGTCCGGAATATTTGGCACGTAGTTGTTTTGTAATCACTTTGCCCATGAAATTTCTAGGCAGAGACTCGGTAAGGATAGTGTGCTTTGGGCGTTTGAATCCTGCCAGTTGCTCGACCAGTGCGGCGCGGATCGACTCGAGCATTGGTTGTTGGTCCTGCGTGGCCACAACAACAGCAACCACGGCTTCTCCGAGGTCGGGATGGGGCACGCCAATGACTGCCGATTCAAGAACGCCAGGCATGTTATCAATCAGCGTTTCAAGCTCACGGGGGTAAATATTCAGCCCGCCACTGATGATCATGTCACCCGCCCGCCCGGCAATAATCACATAGCCGTCCGCATCGATGCTGGCCAGATCGCCGGTATTGAAATAGCCGTCGTCACTGAAGGCCTCAAAGGTCTTGTCCGGTAAATTCCAGTAACCCGCAAACACATTGGCGCCCCGAACCTGTAAAAACCCCGTCACGCCGCGCGCCAACTGTTCACCTGCATCATCCACAACCCGCAGATCAACCCCCGGCAGTGGCGGCCCCACCGTGCCTGGCTTGCGCTGACCGAGAAGAGGATTTGAGGTGTTCATATTGGTTTCAGTCATGCCGTAGCGTTCCAGGATGCAGTGGCCTGTTCGTGCCTCGAATTCATCGAATGTTTCGGCAAGCAGTGGTGCAGAGCCGGAAATAAACAAACGCATGTCGCCACAGGTTTGCCGATCAAAATCTGCCAGGCCCAGCAGGCGGGTGTAATAAGTGGGAACACCCATGAACACGCTGCATTGCGCCAGCTGATCCGCTACCGGGCGCGCATTGAAGCGTTTATGCCAACGCATCCGGGCGCCGCTGAGCATGACACAGCCGGTGGCGACAAACAGCCCGTGAACATGATAAATCGGCAAGGCATGCAGCAAACAATCTCCGGCAGTAAAGCCCCAGGCTTCAACCAGCGCCCGGGCATTGCTCAGCAGGTTCCCATGCGTGAGCATGATGCCTTTGGGCAGGCCGGTGGTGCCGGAGGAATAGAGCAGGGCAGCCAAATCGCCTGCGGCCCGCTGACATACAGCGAATTTATCCGAACAGCCGTCCAGATCCTGCACCAGGGTGCCCGACCCGCCAGCGTTCAGGGTTAGCAGCCGCACACCCGGCGCAAGTCCCTGCATCAAATCCACCTCGGTCTCGTCACAGACCACCAATGAAGGCGTGGCATCCCCCAGAAAAAAGGCCAGCTCCCGAGCTGTGTATGCCGTATTCAAAGGGTGATACACCAAGCCGGCCCTGAGGCAAGCCAGATACAAGAACAAGACCTGAGGAGATTTCTCCGCCCGCACCTAAACCCGATCACCAGGTACCAGGCCAAGTTCTGCCAGTCTTTGCGCCAATTTGGCGGAGGCAACATTGGCGTCCCGGTAATTAAATGACGCACCGCTGTCCGTGGTGAGAAGGGGTGCTTCTGCGCCTTCAGACATTCGCTGCGCGATGGCTGAAAACAGGTTGTGGTTTTTAACCTTTGCTATGCCACTTCTCCAATATTCCTGCATCCCTTTCCAGGTTGAGCTCGATATTCTCACGCCGCTCCTGCGGCTGCTCCTTGAACCACTTCAGCGTTTCATACGCTGTACGTGCCAAGGGCCGCATCGTGAGGCCATTGGCGACCGACCGCGCAATGCTGATCTTGGCCCAGCCACCCATCTCACTGTCTGGTGGAATCCACATCGGAAAACGAACCGGGTCGCCATCGAGCCCCTTGAGAAATTCTCCATCGATCCAGGTAAATTTGACGTCTGCCGAAGTGACACCTCGAATCGCGTAGATTAATTCCTGCATGGAAAGTTGCGAGTAAGCCGGTCCGGCACCGTTGAAAATGCCAGTGGTGTCTTGCGCCAGCAAATGCAGGCAGAATTCAGACAGATCACGCACATCAATGTATTGAACCGGATCGGCCGTGCCGCCAGGCACGATGACCTCGCCGCCTTGATCAATCCGCGCCGGCCAGTAAGTGTAGCGATCGGTGGTATCCCCGGGGCCGGCCACAATATGCGGGCGCACGATGGTGCCTGCGCTGCCATAGCGTACCATCACCGCCTGCTCGCACAGCACCTTCAACTGGCCGTAGTGCTGGCCAACGTCCTCGCTATCGGGATGGGTAATTTCCTGCAACGGGGAATCTTCGTCGATGGCGTCCTGGCTGAAGCCGTAGACTGATCCGGTTGAGGTAAACAGGTAACGACCTACGTGCCCCTTGAGCAAATCGGCGGAATCGCGCACATGGCGGGGCACGTAACCTGTATTGTCAATAACGGCATCCCAGTCGCGGCCTTTTAACGCGTCCAGCTGACCATCGCGGTCACCGACTAGTTTTTCAACTTGCGGAAACAGGTGCGTATTGGTCTTGCCACGGTTGAATATCGTTACTTCGTGGCCACGATCAAGCGAGGTCTGAACCATATGTGGACCGATAAATCCGGTGCCGCCCAGAATCAAAAGCTTTTTGCTGGTCGATGAGGCAGACCCAGGGCCGACTGCGCTGGAGCCCACTGCGGCCGACAGGGTGGCTGCGCTTCCCAGCCCCATGGCGCCAATTGCGCCCATGGCTCCGGCGGAATTCTGAATGAATTTTCTTCGGGTGGTAGACATGCTCTCTCCTTCAGGATTTGGCCGCTGCTGCAAGCTTGCTCGCAGTCGCGCAATTGATGTGGATCAGCCTGCTTACGTCCTTACAATAGACATCGCAAACCTAGCGTTCGTCGTACCCACAACCACGGGAATTTTTTCATGAAATCAGCAAAACCTGGCCTGCTGCTGCTATGCGCCACTATTTCTTTGACGCTTGCTGCCTGCGAACCCTCACAGCCGCTGCCGGCGCTGACCGAGCCGACCGTCGCTGTAGAAGACGCAAAAAAGGCGCCAGTCAGCAGGCCAAAATTCTCCATTGAAACAGAGGATATCTACGATCCTTCGACTGTTGCGCCTTACGCTGGCAACCACACCGACGTGTACCAGTACATTGATGACAACCTGGAGGACCACATCGCAGCCCTAAAACGCTGGACGCGCCAGCCTTCCGTGAGCGCCCAGAATTACGGCATCCAGGAGATGGCGGAAATGTTGCGCGCTGATCTGGAATCCCTGGGCTTCCAGGAAGCGGAGCTGGTGCCCACCGACGGTCACCCCGGCGTATGGGCTTATTACGACGCCGGCGCTGAAAAGACGCTGTTGGTTTACATGATGTACGACGTCCAGCCGGTCAACCCGGAAGACTGGGACAGCCCACCGTTTGAGGCCAACGTGATTGACCATAAGCTGGGCAGGGTTTTGATGGCGCGTGGGGCGATCAACCAAAAAGGCCCCGAGCGCGCCTTTCTCAATGCCCTGGAATCCATTATCGCAGTGGATGGAAAACTGCCCGTCAACTTGATGGTCGCTGCCGAAGGTGAGGAAGAATTGGGCTCGCCGCACTTCCCCCAGATCGTCGATGCCTATGAAGCACGCATGCGTCAAGCGGACGGTGTGCTGTTTCCGATGACGGCTCAGGCACCCGATGGCAAGCCGGGCATGATGCTGGGTGTGAAGGGTATTATTTATTGGCAACTGGAAGCCCGAGGTGGTGCGTGGGGCGGGCCTCAGACCGCCGAAATTCACGGCTCATTCAAGGCCATGGTGGATTCACCCACTTTACGCCTCATTCAGGCGATTGCCAGCATGACGACGCCTGACGGCAACACCATCGTGATACCGGGCTATTATGACGGCATTCGCCCCCCGACCATGGAAGAGCAATTGCTGATCAACGGCGTTGCCGCTGCGCCTGCGCATGACCAACTGAAACAGGCATTCGGCCTGAGCCGCTTTATCGATGACATGGAGGGACGCGAAATCATTGTTGAATCCATGTATCTGCCGACATTGAACGTTGACGGCATCTGGTCTGGCTATACCGGGGAGGGCGTAAAAACCATTCTGCCGCACATCGCCACCGCCAAAATGGACTCCCGGTTGCCGGTGGGCATTGATCCTGACGAGGCGCTGGCGAAAGTTCGCGCCCACCTCGATGCCCAGGGCTTCGGCGAGATCGACGTGCGCAAGTTATCAGGCTATCCCGCTGCACAGACTTCGGTTCATGCTGAGCTGACGCAGGCCGTGATTGGAATTTACAACAAGTGGGCACCGGGGCTGACCATTCAGCCGCGCATTCTGGGCAGCGCACCGTTTTACCAGTTTACCGATCGACTCGGTCTCCCCTTGCTGCCCGCCGGCTTGGGTTTTGGCACCGGTGCACACGCACCCAACGAAATCATGCTGATCGAACCCGGACCTGAAACCGGAGCCGCCGGTCTTGCTGATGTAGAAAAGGCCTACGCAGACCTGATCTACGCCGTCAGCGGCAATTGAACTATTGGATTGAGCGGTAGACGCGCCTGATCTGGATGGGGTCAGTCAATAGCTGGCCCTTGATCAATTCAAAATCGGTGGGCGCGCCGGTGGGCTGGCTCTGGATGGCCTCAATCACACGCATGCCACGCAATACACGCCCGAAGGTCGCATAGCCCTGACCGTCAGTGTTGCGGGAGGTATCGCCTGTATTCAAGGCTGGATTGTCACTGATATTGATGAAGAACTCCGAAGCCGCAGTGCCGGGTGCCAAGCGCCCAAAAGCGACCGTGCCCCGTTCGTTGGGAATGCCGGTGGTGTCGGTGGTTTCGTGTGCAATCGGCGGCAGCACGGTATCGACCTGCGCCACATCTTGTGGCAGCAGGCTCATCAGATCGGCCCACAATCCACCTTGAATAATGCCGATTCCTGCTCCGTTTAAGGATGTGGCACGGTAAAAAGTCGCATTGTCGAAGTGACCGCCGTCAATATGGGCAAGAAAGTTGGCCACCGAAATCGGCGCCCGTTGAGGATAAAGCGCCAGTTCAATGTCCCCCATTGATGTTTCCAACACCACCTGCACCGTTTTGTCTCGCGGGTTTTCCGACAGCCACCATAGGCGCATCTCGGCGAGGTTATCCCTCTCTACCCAGGCCTGGTGACGGGTGAACTGGGCATCGGGAAAGTTCACATCCATGCCGCGAATGTGGGTGTCAAAGAAGCCCCGGACAAAGTCATTCTGAATCTGGATCATGTCATGGGCATCAATCGAGCCGAGCACCGGATTACGGATCGGTGTGCGCATGAACAGGGTGAAATCGGAAACCCCCAGATGTGAGACGTCATTGACCTTCAGACGAACCACATCCTTGCGCAGCCCCGCAGTCTCATGCCGTTCATAGGAAAAGTCATTGAAGCCGTGCCCCTCAACCGATTCACCGTCCGACATCAGGTCGGCAATTTGCTGAAAGTCTGAATAAAACATCATGAAGGGTACGGGCATATTCTTGCCAAATGGTGAGTAATGATAATCACCGCCGTCGAGGTTGATGCCGGCCGCACAACGCGGGTCTGCCATGCACACGCCACCCGTGGTGGAGCCTCCAAACGACATGCCCATTTGGCCGGTGGCCGCATAGGTGCCGGCCGCGACAACTTCAACAACATTTGTCGGAACCGCACCCCGCGCCAGTTCATCCAGTACGAAAATTCGATCGTCCTGCCAGATTTTCGCGCTGCGCACAGCCAGCCGATTGTTTTGCGCGAATGACTCGTCGCGGTTTTGCAGATGACCTGAGCGGCGAATGGCGTAGGTTTTGCCTGCAAATGCGTCTTTCAAAGCCTGGCTGGGCTCCAGAGAACCCATCATTTCTTCCATCATCTTCGGGTCGGACTCGATGACGTCGCCGTTGGGAAATACTGTCGGGGCCGAATCGTAAGTGTGCTGAATGGAATAGACAATATAGCCGTGACTGGCCAAGTCCTCCATCAGCGCCGTATTCTGACCGGCAAAAGATGTATAGCCGTGACTGTAGATCACCACGGGCAGGTGGATCGCCTGTGGCAAAATCGGCGCATTTTGATGGGAATTGGTCAGGCTGTGGTGGGTATATTTGAAGAAAAAGGGTAATTTGAAGAAGCGCCCAATCGCTTCGGCGGTGGTGTCCACTTCCTCATCAGAAAAGTATCGCCGGCGTGGAGTACCCGAGACGTCGCCGGCCGGATACCAAACCTTTACCAGGAGGCGTCGGGACTCCTCAGGCCCGGCCACTATCACACCCTTGCGCGTGTCATCAGCAAGCTCGAAATCGCGTATTCCAACGGCATACTCGCCGGATGGGGCGGGCAAGTCCGGCACCGGAAACCAGTAAAGCATCAAGAATGCAATCCCTGCCAACAGCGTGAACAAAGGGCCCGATATCCATGGCGTACCGGACCTGGTTTCGCCGCCACGAATCTGGTTGATCAGGAGAACAAGCAGGAACAGGGCTGCAATAACGCCACCCACGCCAGCCTGCCACCGGTGATCACTAACGCCGTATAATCCGGCGATCAGCGCGACGCTGGCGGAAAGCGACAGGATCAAATCGCGTGTTTGCAAACTTCTTCGCCACCAGGCGATAACAAATACCAGGAGGGCAGCGATGATGACTAGATCCACAATCAGCATGGTTTGGGTCTCTGTGTCATTGGTTTGAGGCGGGTAATGGGTCGCCGCATATCATACACGCTGCCTTGCCTCTCCATTCAATACGCGAGCAACGGCCTTGCCAAACGCCGCTTGGAGGTTTGTTACACTTTGCGCCAAATGATTGACCGGCGGGAGTCGGATTTATGGAATTTGTGACGCTAATAGTTGAAGATCGCGTCGCCAGGGTGCGGTTTTGCAAAGGCGACGGTATCAACACATTGACCACCCAGGCATTAGAAGAATTGCGGGATACGGCACGCGAGTTGGCTGATATTCCGGATCTGGCGGCGGTTGTGCTATATGGCGACCCGGTGTTTTCCGCCGGGGCGGACTTCAGCCTGGTGCTGAGTGGTGATCATGGCGACCCTTCAGCCGTCGACAAATCCTTGCTTGAAAAACGCCATGAGCTGAAGCTCGGGCCGGACCTGTGTCAGGCCTGGGAAGATATTGATGCATACACGATTGCAGCGATCGAGGGCTATTGCATTGGTGGCGCCTCGGCGCTGATATGCGCGATGGATTACCGCATCATGGGGGCCGGGGCACATATGCGTCTGCCAGAAATTGAATTGGGCATCAGCATGTCCTGGCATACCCTGCCGCGCCTGGTTGCGCAGATCGGACCCGCCCGTGCCAAACAATACGTCATCCTGTGTGAGCGCGTGTCTGCACCGCAAGCTCTGGAATGGGGCCTGTGCGAGGAGGTCGTAGAAGACGGCCAGACCCTCGCGGCAGCCGAAGCATTTGCCCAGCGCGTGCGTGCGGTGCCGACACTTGGCGTGCGGGTGAGCAAACAGGCGATCAACGCCGCGGCCAATGCGCTGGCAAAGGCAACAACATTCATGGACCGCGATCAGCTGCTAATGACGATGGAAAGCTCGGAATACAAGGCCAAGGTAGACGAAATCCGGCGCAGCAGGCAATAAAAACCGGCCCCGGACTGCTTGCAGAACGATGTACGCAGATGGCGCACATTGGGCTGATAATCCCCTCAGTGTGGCATGTAAGCGATTCGTCACTCGGGTTCGCCGTCCAGGAATTCCAGAGCATCATCCATATGCCGTACTCCCGGCAACTCGTGCCCGGTTCGTTTCATGACGATCAACTTTGAGTCTGTTCCACCCAGATCAGATTGTGTGATTCCAGCAGCCTCGCCCAACTGCCAGGTATGCGACCGGAATTTGATGGGCTTATATAGATCAGGAGTCCAGGAGGGCTAGTGGTGTCATAGCCCTTCGGCACCACCGCTTCCCATTCGATCGCCTCGCAAATTTCACTCCCGCGTAGCAGAAGCTTTGCCTGCAGCTTCGGCTTCAACAACTGCAAGCAACTCATCAAGTGCGTTTCGGTCAAACAACTGCCCGTTTGATATCACCGTGAGAATCGTGCGGGTATTGCGAATATCTTCAAGAGGATTTGAAGCCAGCAAAACCATGTCTGCTGCCTTGCCCTTTGCTATCGTGTCCACCCCGTCGAGTTGCATTACACGGGCCGAGGCGCTGCTGCCGGCAATAATGGCTTCCATTGGTGTCAGGCCGGCATTGACCAGCAACATGAGTTCATCGTGGAGCGAAAACCCCGGCACGTTCCAGGGCACTTCAGGCATGAGAGCGGCATCTGTCCCGGCCAAGACAGGAACACCGGCACTCTGGAGCTGCTGCAGCAGTTTTGCTTGCAGCAAGTGAACTTTCTGCATTGCCTGTCTCTGTTTAACATCGAAAAACCGCCCCATCGGGTCGGCCTTCCACATCTCGACAACTTTTTGTGGCACGTACTTCATGAACGGTTCGTCGCGCATTTTTCGACCATCGAACAGGGGATTTGAACCCTGCAAGCCTGGGGCATTGACCAGTAAGGTTGGCACAACAGCGGTTTCGCTGTTGGCCATTGACGCCACCAGCCGGGCCGCTTTGTCGGGATTGTACGATTTTACTACCCGACTCAGGAACTGAATTTCGCGCATGCCCACCAGCGCAGCGACAATGGATTGTTGTTCGATTGCCTGCCCCATCACCCACAACAAATCAGCACGTAACTGATCTTCAATTGACGAACACGCCAGTAGCAAGCCGCCAAATAGTCCGCCGCTGTGTTCAATAGTTTGCTGGCCACTTGCCAGCGCCTGTTCTAAAGAAACTGCCGTGGCCAGGTGCCCCACTGTCGGCAGCCCCGCGTAATTTGCGGCGGTGAGCACCCGCGAATACTCGCCCGGCGACAGCCAGTCGCGTACCTTGATGAAATCCACCTCCATCGACACCAGTTAGCTTATCGCATCGGCCACGGTGTCGTCCGTCACGGATATGTGCCCGGGATAGTTGATGGGCGAACTACCATCGATGTTCGGCCCGGTATACAGGACCCGCGGTCCCGCGATCTGACCCAGTTGAAATTTGTCACGGCGGTTTTTGAGCTCTGATGTGCATTCTGGCGGACAACCCATATCTCGAATCGTCGTGACGCCATTGGCCAGATACAGGCTGAAATTAGACGGGCGTGCAAAAGTATGGGCATGCGCATCCATCAGGCCGGGTATGAGGTAGCGTCCGGTGCCATCAATGGTTTTCAAGCCTTCAAGATTGATATGGCCAACGGCGCCAACGGAAAATATCGATTGGCCGGAGACGACAACGGTTTGCCCGGATTGAGGCGCTGATCCGGTACCGTCAATGAGCGTGAACCCAGTGAAAGCGAAGGCGCCTTGAGACGGGGAATCCGCCTTGTTTTGTTGCTCCGGGGCGCAAGCGCCGAGGAACAGCACCATAGCCAGGAGCATGCAGACGCCGAAAACACGATCGAATATCTCACCCTCCAATTTGATTGCAAGCAGTGAAAGCATGCTTGGACCTGTTGGCTGAATTGGGATCGGGAGATTATGGAGCATCTCAGTACCGCTCAGGCTTGCTCGCGCAACAAGTATCTCTGAATCTTGCCCGATTGAGTCTTGGGCAGTTCGGCGATGAATTCAATCGCTCTCGGGTATTTGTAAGGTGCGATGGTCTGTTTGACAAATTCCTGAAGCGCTTGGCGCAATGCATCAGATGCCTGCACTCTTGGTCGGGTAACGATGTATGCCTTTACAATGTGTCCGCGGTCCGCGTCGGGCCATCCAACCACTGCGCATTCTGACACAGCCTCGTGTTCGAGTAGTGCAGACTCGACCTCTGGCCCTGCAATATTGTAGCCAGACGACAGAATCATGTCGTCATCGCGAGTTTCGAACCAAAAATAGCCGTCCTCATCGATGCGGTAGCGGTCACCCGTGACATTCCAGCCGTCCACCACATAGGCAAGTTGGCGTGAATCACTGAGATAACGGCAGCCCGTTGGACCCTTCACAGCCAGGCGCCCGGTGTGCCCAGGGCCTTGCGGCTGGTCATTCTCGTCCAAGACGCAAGCCGTATAGCCGGGCAATGGTTTACCGGTTGCACCCGGTCGAATATCAGCGCCTGACGCGCCAATGAACACATGAATCAATTCGGTGGCGCCAATTCCATCCATGATACGAATTCCGGTAGCTTCGAACCAAGCCTCAAATGTCGCTTTTGGCAACGCCTCGCCCGCAGACATGCAATTTTTCAAGCTGGAGGTGTCGTGATTGCCGAATTCCGGGATCATTGCGCGATACATAACTGGGGCCGTAAATAACGTCGTCACACGAAACTTTTCAATGTGTTCTAACAAGCCAGATGGAGTGGGTTGTTCTATCAGTGCAACCGCTGCACGGAATCGCAACGGAAAAACCAACAGAGCGCCCAGGCCGTATGTGAACCCAAGCGGTGGGCTTCCCGCGTATACATCGCTGGCATTCGTTTCCAACAAGTTTCTGGCCACGACATCCGACATCGCAAGCACATCGCGATGAAAATGCATGGTGGCCTTGGGTTCACCGGTTGTGCCTGAGGTGAATCCAAGCAAGGCCACATCATCCACTGCGGTATCGACATTGACGAAATCTACCGGTTGGCCCGCCATGGCCTTCTCAAGTTGTCCGTCACCGAAGCTCAGTATCTGCATGGGCTGCCCGGCAAGCGGAATTGACATGTCCAGCTCATCGCGCAAACGGCTGTCACAAATGGCAAAACCAACTTCGGCCTTGTTGGCAATCACAGCCAGTTCCCTGGATCGCAGCAGTGGCATGGTGGTCACAGCGATGCCGCCACATTTCATCACGGCGAGCCACGCAGCGGCGAGCATGGGGTGGTTGGGCGCCCGCAACAGCACCCGGTTGCCTGGCATCACGCCGAGCTTGTGCACCAAAACATTGGCAATACGGTTGGCTTGCTGCAGCAGGTGTAAGTAGGTCCAGTTACAGCCGAGATGGAAGATTGCGGTCTTTTCTCCAAACCCTTCCTCCACCGCTGCATCGATCAGCCAACTGGCACAATTCAACTGTTCCGGGTATTGCAATTCGGGAAGGTCCAGCAGTAGCTCGGGCCATTGGTCCTTCGGCGGCAGCTTTTCGCGGGCAAAGGGGTCTGTGTGAACGCTAATGGACATTTTGCAATTCTACGGAGACTCTCCCACGCTCACTCAAGACCAATCGAGAACATTCTTTCCAGATCATGTCTGGAGAACACCCGAAAGGCGCTCAAGGTCTCGGAATCAGTGATCCCATCAACGGCCAGCAGATTCTGGGTGACTAATTCCGCCATTTCGTCGTTGCTTGCAACCCGGATGATGGCGACAAGGTCATAGCGCCCCCCAACCGAGAAGACCTCGGAAACGCCCGATATTTGCAGCATTTATTCTGCCACTTCATTGATCTTTCTACGTTCGGTTTTCAACAGTACAACCGCGTTAATCATCAAGTTCTCCGATGCGAGCAAACGTCAGAGTATAGGCGCACGCCAAACTTGGCCCAAGCAAAATATTGATTTGGCTTTAAGTCATCTGCTACAGGTTGGCATTGATAGGACAAAAGGCTAGGTCTTAGAGACCAAGTATGCCCATCAGTTCGGGCTGGCCAGATCCCATTGATTGGGTCGCAGAAGCAGCGACGAATTGGGATAACGTATGAACGGCAGCGCGGGAAAACTGGTCACGAAGGCGTAGCTTTGGACGCGGCAAACTAACGCGATTTCGCTACTGTCCCCTGTCTGGTGGGTGAATTCTTCAGCCAAGCCGTTGTAGGTGGCGTTGCGCAACGACGAGCAGTATCGTGAGCGCGGCCATCAGCGTTAGTCCGAGGGAAAGCAACACCGCATCCGCAGATGCTTGTGCGTCAGCAGAGAGCCGAATCTCACCGCCCGCCAAGCCAAAAGCCTCAACCAGGTAAGTGGGCGCCAGCCACTCTGGCACCCAGCCACCAGGCAGTAACTGCAAGCCTGCCCAACCCACAAAAGACAACAATGCAATGAGTGGCCAGCGCGCCCGCCGCATCGCCGCTGGCCAGCGCGCCACCCCGGCCAACCACCCCAGCGACCAGGCCAGCGCGATCAACGCGGCTGCGGCCACCAACAGACTCCAGAACAACGGACGATTGCTGCCCAACGGCAGCGGCGCGAGGAAGAGCACTACGAGGTAGAGGCGAAACAACCAGCGCGTGAAGCGGATATCGCGAGATTTCAACCGCAGCATGCCTGCCTCAATTGATTAGGTAATTCAAACACTATACTGCCTGAAATTATTGCGGAATACCCAGTAGCTCCATCGCCGCTCCGGCCACCAGCGGCCAGGTGGTGGAATCGGGATCAATCATTTCGAAATGGCCTGAATGTTTCGCCTCGATCAATCGTACATTATCACCGGCGGCAGTGGCTGCATTGAAGTAGCGTTCGCCGACCATGGCCCAATCGGCATCAAATTTGCCGATGACCAGCCATTGCGGCAGAGCGACCGGAGTCAGTGCCATCATGGATGCAACGGCGTAGCGTTCCGGATATTGCAAAGGCGAGCCACCCATCAATTTGTCGATCACATGGCCGCACACCATTTCTTTGTGTAGCCATGCCAGGTCCGGCGCCGGCGCCAGGGCAAGCACGCCCTTGAGTTCAACCGGATTTTTACCGTAGAAGGGCTGCCCGGCAGTAAAGCGATTGCGTGCAGCCAGCCACAGCGCAAGGTGACCGCCGGCAGAATGGCCTACCACAATGACGCGTGCGGTATCGAGATTGTATTGATCGGCAACCCCAGGCAAAAAATCGGCAGCTGCGGCGATGTCTTCAAACGTCCCCGGCCAGCCACCCCCTGCATCCCCCACGCGGCGGTACTCTACAGTCCAGGTCGCGATGCCATGGGCCGTAAATGCGGCTGCCAGTTTGCCGATATGGGTGATGTCGAATTCTGACAGCCAGCAGCCACCATGAATCAGGACCATGACGGGATGCGGGCCTGGACCCAGCGGCAGTCTCAGGTCGACAAACTGCAGCGGGTCAGCGCCATAGTGTAGTCGCTCGTCAGGGACCGGATTGGGAAAGGCTGCGAGGTCTGCCGGCGACATGATCGACACCGCGCTGACATCGTCTGACGCTGCAACCGCGGGTTGCAGGACGCCCACGAAAAGCTTGCCAGTAATTGCAACAAACAGCGTAATGATCAGCCGGTGGCGCATGACCAGCCAGCGAGCTCCTTAGAATTGGTGCCCGTCCCTGCAACTGTCTGGGATATGTTGGTTTCTGCCCCTGACCCGGTGGCAATTCCAGTGGATTCGGCCCGAGCCCCTATCGAAGTATCCATCCCAGTGACAATACCACGTCGACTTCCGGCGCCGGTATTGCGCGTTCTGACAATAATCCATGGCTGGGCACAGGTATTGGAAATGACCACTGAGGTGACGTAGGTGCTGCTGCTAAAGCTCCAGCCTGTCGATGAATTGGTAGGCACTACGCCAGGGTTCGTCTGGCAGGTCTCGCTGACGGCCGCCTTCGCCGAAGCTGCGACAGTGACGCCCTCACCAACCCGGGCACGGATCGTGTAATCCCGGTACGCGGGTATTGCAAGTGACAACAGGGTCGCGATGATTGCGACAACAATCATCAATTCGATCAGTGTAAATCCCCTAGTGTGCAGATTACTGGGTGCAAAGTTGAAACACTTCATCCCATTCCCCTCCCTGGTTAGTTCGCATTGCAACCGTTGCACTCCATGTGCAGCGACTTGTACATGGTGCATCAACTCTGAGCAGAATTCAAGCATGGACATTATTTATCAAACACTTAGCATGAGAAGTTACAGCAAATATTTGTGGGTCAGCGAGTTTCAGAATCGAAATTAGTTGGCGCAATAGGGGCCAAATGATTGGATCAAGCCGGCGGCGTCACAATTCCGCGTTGATTTCTTCCATTGGGATTCAATATCACGAATAAGTTTTTGATGTTGACTGCACATTCTACATTAAAATAGCTCTTTTCTAAATCGAAATAATGTTTCGACCCAGCAGGGAACTGGGCACCCACCTCAATCGGTGGGGTTTCGGGCCTTTTTAGCGTCCATTACACAATGCGGGAACCATTTTCCCTGAAGCGAGTACCATGAGCATTAAAACAAAAATAGCAATCAAAGCCCTTACCTGATATTCATCGGAGACAATCAGGAGTACAACTTCGCCAAGACCGGCGCTGGCATCTTGCATTGGCGCCCTGAGCTTGTCGCCGGCCAGCTTCGATTCGAAGGCAACGACCTCGATATGGGCGTACCGGATATGACGATTTCGCAAGCGGTGGAAGCAGGTGTCCGCAGCGTTATTATCGGCGTGGCGCCAGTAGGCGGATCGATCGGAGATGATTGGATTCGCGCCTTGGTTGAAGCCGCCGCCGCCGGCCTGGATGTCGTCAGTGGACTGCATTTCCGGCTGGCCTCATTTCCGCAGCTGGTCGCGGCTGCCGAACGCTCCGGCGCCAACCTGGTTGACGTAAGGGTACCCCCTGCGGATTTACCCATCGGGAGCGGCGTCAAGCGGACAGGTAAGCGTGTATTGATGGTCGGTACAGACTGCGTCGTGGGCAAGAAATTTACTGCGTTGTCACTGAACGGCGCTTTGCGGGCGGCGGGAATAAAATCTACCTTTCGTGCCACCGGCCAGACCGGAATCATGATTGCCGGCGAGGGCATTCCGATTGATGCAGTGGTTGCCGATTTCGTTTCCGGGGCAGCTGAAGTCCTTTCTCCGGCAAATGGCAGCGATCATTGGGATGTCATCGAAGGGCAGGGTTCACTGTTCCATCCCGGGTATGCATCGGTTAGCCTGGGATTGCTGCACGGTTCGCAGCCGGACGCCATCATCGTGTGTCACGACGCAAGCCGAACCCACATTGAAGGCTGGCCGAGCTATGTTTTGCCTTCGATCGAATCCTGTATGGAACGAAATATTCTGCTGGGCCAATTGACCAATCCGAATGTCGCCTGTGCGGGCATCAGCGTTAATACATCGAGCCTGTCCCAGCAGCAACGCCCGGCCTACCTGAGTGAAATTTCCGACCGCCTGGGTCTGCCCTGCATCGATCCTGTTGCTGGGGGCTGCGGGCCTGTGGTCGAATACATGCAAAGCAAATTCTAGGCTGCCACTTTAAAAGCGGGTAAAAACATGAAATTCAGTGTTCATGCCGAAGAATGGCCAATGGTCCAGCCATTTCGTATTTCCGGTCACGAATTCACGGCCGCGCGGTCAATTGTCGTTCAGCTTGCCGAACAGGGCGCCACCGGCAGGGGCGAGGCACAGGGTGTGTATTATCTTGATGAAACCGTCGATACCATGCTGGCCGAAGTTCAAGCGGTCGCGGACCCTATCCGGCAGGGGATCAGCAGGGAGGACCTGTTCGATCTGATGACGCCGGGTGGTGCACGTAATGCTGTGGACTGTGCCTTGTGGGATCTAGAATGCAAGCAATCGGGAAAGTCAATCTGGGAATTGACCGGTATAGATCCCAAACCGGTTACCACGGTATTTACCATCGGCCTGGAGGACACCGCCGATGCAATGGCTGCAAAGGCCGCGGCGGCGGCTGACTACCCGGTGCTGAAGATCAAACTCAGCGGCCACATGCCCTACGAGAAACTGGCGGCCATTCGTGCCGCGCGGCCTGATGCCGATTTGGTGGTCGATGCCAATCAGGGCTGGAGCTTCGAACAGCTCAAGGAAATTCTGCCCAAATGCGCGGAATTGAACCTGGGCATGATCGAGCAACCGCTGGCGCGCGGCGCCGATGAGTGCCTGGAAGGCTTCGAGTCACCTGTGACTTTGGCTGCAGACGAGTCGTGTCTGCATAGCGGCGAACTCGAAGTCGCGGCCAGGCGCTATGACATGATCAATATCAAGCTGGACAAAACCGGCGGTCTGACCGAAGCGTTGCGCCTGGCCAAGGGTGCCAGGGAAAAAGGCTGCAAGCTGATGGTCGGCAATATGATGGGCACCTCGGTCAGTATGGCGCCATCCTTCGTGGTGGCACAGCTGTGTGATTTCGTCGATATCGATGGACCCTTGTTACTCAAATATGACCACCCTGCCGGGCTGCAGTATCACAACAGCCAGGTTGGGATTTTCAGCCGCGAGTTCTGGGGCTGATTGCCCAATACACAGCAGCCAATCTTTATAAATTGGCCAGGAACACGATTGCAATCGATACCGGAACCACCCAACGCAACAGCCAGAACCAGATCTTGTAGAACAGGGGGTTTTCAAAATTCAGTTCTCCCGCCACAGCCTGCGGAGAAACGCGCCAGCCGACGAATACCGCGATCAGCAATCCGCCCAATGGCATCATGATATTGGCAGTGAGGTAATCCAGCAATTGGTAGTAGTCGATGTCGGCAAAGCGGTCAATAAAGGCCAACGGGCGCCAATCTGACCAGATATTGAACGAGAATACCACGCCCAGACCCAGTATGAATGCGGAGGCACAAACCAGTGTGGCAGCAAGCGCTCGGTTGGTGTTGAAGCGCTCCTCAACCCAGGCGACCACCGGTTCCAGTGCGCCAATCGAAGACGTTAGCGCAGCGAAAAACAACAGAACAAAAAACAGGGTGCCAAACAGCATGCCGCCCGGCATGCTGCCGAATGCGATCGGCAATGTGACAAAAATCAGCCCCGGGCCGGACGCTGGATCAAGGCCGTTCGCAAACACGATCGGAAAAATGGCCATGCCGGCCAGTAGGGCCACAAGGGTGTCCATCGAGGCAATGATGACCGCCGAACGGACGATGGAAATTTCTTTGCCAATGTAGGCACCAAAACCCATCATCAGGCCCATCGCGACACCGATAGAGAAAAAGGCGTGGCCGACTGCCATCAGCAGCACCCGGGCATTGATGGCGGATAGGTCGAACGCAAAAAGAAATCTCAGGCCGGCGCTGAAATCGCCTTCCACGGCGGCATAGGCCACCATCAGCAGCAGCAAAATAAACAGGGCAGGCATTAACACGCGGACGGTTTTCTCGATTCCCCCTTTCAAGCCCCTGACCAGAATAATGGCCGTGATCAACATAAACAGGCCATGCCAGAAAGTTTGCACGCCAGCACTGGCCTGCACCGCGGCAAAAATGTCGCTGACACTTTGCGCCGACTGCGCTTCAAAGCGGCCGCTGCCGGCCTTGAACATATATGACATGGCCCATCCGGCAATCACGCTGTAATAGGCCATGATCAGGTAGGCGGAAAGTACGCCAAACCAGCCTACAATGGCCCATGCGGTCTTGCGGCCCTCCTGTTTGGCGATGATGGCCATGGAATTGGGTGGGCTTTGTTGACCACGGCGGCCCAACATGATTTCCGCAATAAGAATTGGAATCGCCACGAACGCGATGCACAACAGGTAAACCAACACAAAGGCGCTACCACCGTTTTCACCGGTAATGTAGGGGAATTTCCAGATGTTGCCCAGCCCGATTGCCGCGCCGATTGCGGCAAGCAGGAAGGTCATGCGCGAGGACCACTGTTCGTGTTGTTTGAAAGAACTCATGAAATTCCCTGTTGGAGTGGGTGTGCCTTTGAAGACCTTGTGCTAAACCCTGTGCTAGACCCTGTGCTAGACCCTGTGCTAGACATTATGTGGCCAATGTTCCCACATTATGAGTTTGACAGGGGACCAGCAGCGCCGCACATTTCCGCAGCATGGGGCGCAGAGGCACACAAAACGCGCCAGCAATACGACGCTACGCTGCGATCGAAAATCAGATCAAACACGTAAGCCGAGGAGCCATTGCGTGGCTGGTGGTAATGAATGACCACCGTGATCTTGGCCAGGGCAGTGCGCGCGCAGTGCTGTCCGGCAGCGGTTGCGCCATGAAAATCCAGGCAACTCAGTTTACTCAGCAGCCAGGGTGACGCCGCACCGGATAACCTGAACGTGGTCAAGCCATCAGAAGCGTCGATCAAGGCAGTGGAAGCGCGCTCTACGCCCGGTTGAACCTGTTGCAACAGACGTGCTGAATCCAGAAACTCGCTGAACAGCAGCCATTCTCCCGGTCGAATGCACAATGCCGCCGGATCCTGCCCGCAACTGTGATTGACCTGGGTGGGCAATTCCAGCCCGCATGACGCCATCGCCTGCTGAATTTCTTCATCTGACTGCAAGGTGTGCAGCCGCAGTACCGTTGCGCCGGGCACTTGCCTGATGCGCAAGGTCTCGCTCTCGTACGCTTCCTCGACGATACCTGCCTGCTCCAGGGCGGTGGGCGGATGGTGCGTTGTCATGACATCAGTCTTTAAGCTTGAGATTTTCAGGGTCATAGAATACAGGCGAGACAATCTTGGCGTTGAACCGTTGGTCTGCATCGCAAACTGTGACAATTTCGCCCAGTCGATCGGACCCGCCACTGACGACGGCCAGGGCAATGTAACGCTCCAGGTTAGGGCTGTAGTACGCCGAAGTCACCCAACCTTCGGTGGTTGCGGGCGGCTCGCGATAAGAACCCAGCAGCACATGGCCTCCTGCTTGTACCGGCTGCTTGGGGTTGATTACCGCCAGGCCAACAAACTGCTTGCGGTCAGCATCCCGTGCGCCGGAGCGCAACAGCGATCGCTTGCCGACATAATCGGTGGCCTTTCTGCGGGCGACGTGACCCCAACCCACATCATCCGGCGTACTCGTGCCGTCGGTGTCAGAACCCACATGCAAATAGCCTTTTTCGGTGCGCAGCAGCATCAGTGTTTCGATGCCGTAGGGGGTGATGCAAAATGCCTCTCCCGCCTCCAGTATGGCCTGCAGAAACGCGGTGGCGTTGTCGGCTGGAATGTTGATTTCAAAGCTGAGCTCACCACTGAAACTCACCCGTACGATACGTGCATCAAGATTCCAGACGCTGCCCTGTGCGGCTGACATATGTGGCAAGGAATCGGCTGAGATGTCGATGTCCGTTCCCAGCTCGTTCAACACATCTCTTGCCCGCGGCCCGGCGATGGTGAAATTGGCCCATTGGGTGGTCGTATCATCGACCAGCACCTTCAGGTCTGTCCACTCACATTGCAGCCACTCCTCCATCATCGCAGCAATTCGTTCCACGGCGGCGGAAGTGGTATGTACCAGGAAAAAGTCGTCGAAGCGAACGAACACGCCATCATCAATGATGATGCCATTGTCGTTCAACATCAGGCCGTAGCGCGCGCTGCCGGGCTTGAGCGTCAGTGCATTGTTCATATAGATACGATTGAGAAATTCGGCTGCGTTCGGCCCGCGCACTTCGATTTTGCCGATGGGCGAGTTGTCAAACACGCCCACGCCGGCGCGCACCGCCCTGGCTTCGCGGTGGACCGCATCGTCTTCGCTTTCACCTTCTCGGGGGTAGCATTCCGGGCGCTGCCAGCCATAATCGTCATACCGGCCCTTGAGTTTTTCATGCAGGGTATGTGCCGGCAGGTAGCGGTGAGGAAAATAGAATTCACCGTGGGAGCGCCCTGAGATGGCACCCAGCGTGACTGGCATATAAGGCGGACGAAACGTTGTGGTGCCGACAGAACCGGTGTCACGATCTGTCAGCGATCCCAGCGCAATAAAGGCGTTCAGATTCCCCGTCTTGCCCTGGTCCACAGACATGCCCGTGGTCGTGTAGCGCTTGAAATGCTCGACGGATACAAAGCCCTCGCGCACGGCCAGTTCGGCATCGGCCGAGGTCACGTCATGCGCCAGATCGATCCATTGGCGCTGTTTGCCTTGCAGCAAGGGCATTTCGTGTACACGGCCAGACTCGACCGGAGAGTGGGTGACAACGGGAATGGGCGTCGGCGCCGCCTTGGCGCCCAGTTCCCAGCACAGCTGCACCGCCGCGGCATGGGCGTCAGAAAAAATAGTGGTCAAGTCATTGTGACCCGCAGCAGCCCCAATGACGCTAAACCCCGAGGGCAGCCGGTCGGGCAGGAAGCACTGTGCTCGGGTGTCGAATTTCAGTCCGCCGCGGGCATGACAGAGGAGATGAATACGCGGTGCCCAGCCACCCGATACCGCCAACAGATCGCATGCTCTGCTGCCCGCAGACTGGCCATCGCCAGAGACAAGACGAGCTTCACGGATCTTTCTTCCGCCCCGAGTGTCGCTGACGCGCGTGCCTGCAATGATCTCAACACCCAGGTCTTCCACCCGCTGGCGCAGCTGCGCGTCGATCACCTCGCGGGCATCGACCACACAAGAAATCCGTATGTTCTTCCGGTGCAGGTCCAGGACAGTCTGGTAGGCGGAATCATTATTGGTCGCGATGATGGCATTCTTGCCGGGAACGACCGCGTAGCGATTGAGATAATGCCGTGCCGCGCCCGCCAGCATAATGCCTGGCCGGTCGTTATTGCCGAAAATCAGGCCTTGTTCGATTGCCCCTGCCGCAAGCAGAACATGGCGCGGCCGGACCGTCCAGTAGCACTCCCGCCAACTGCCGTTTACCGCGTGATCAGGGTCTCCGCGCTGCAACAGCGTGGTAACGTTGTGGTCGTAGTTACCGGCCACCAACGTACGGGGCAGGGCGATGACGTTGGGTAATTCTTTGAGTTCCCGCGCGGCCTGCCGGGCCCAGTCGTGCCCGGTTCGCCCGTCGATCTGGATGTGCTCATAATTAAGCACGCCGCCAAGGGCTTCGGCCTGATCGGCAACAATCACTCTCAGTCCCGCTTGCCCAGCGACCAGGGCGGCCATCAGTCCCGTCGGCCCGCCACCGCAAATGAACAGATCGCAGTGGGCGTTAACGTGCTCGTAATGATCAGGGTCAGGTTCGGTAAGCGGCCTGCCCATGCCGGCCGAGCGCCGCACCAGGCCTTCCCATGTCTTCCAGTTGGGCCATTTGAAGGTCTTGTTGTAGAAACCGGCGGGCCAGAATACATGGCTGAAGTCGAAAGCCCGCCCAATGTCGAAGTCGACCGATGGCCAGCAATGCTGGCTGTTGGCCACCAAACCCTGCCGCAACGGAACCATGGGTGCGCGACAAGTGGGCTGACGTCGTGCGCCTTCGCCGATTTCCACCAACGCAGTGGGCTCTTCTTCGCCCGCGCTGAAGATCCCGCGGGGCCGATGATATTTGAAGCTCCGGCCAACGACGTCGACTTCATTGGCCAGCAAGGCAGATGCCAGGGTATCGCCGGCAAAGCCCGACAGGGGTTTGCCGTTGAATGTGAAATCTATGGGCTGCTCACGGTCGATTCGACCCCCTTCGGGTAGCCTCGCTTTGTTGGAGGACTTGGCAGAAGAGTTTGCTTGGCTCAAGCTGAAGATTCCTCACCTTGCCCAGCCATGCTGCTGGGCTCCTCGCCCATTGCGTACACTTCATGCACTTCATGCGTCACGGTGTCGCGGACAATATTGAACCACTGGCGACAGCCGTGCACATGCACCCAGCGTTCACAATGCACACCCCTGGGGTTGGTGCGATAGAACAGATAGTCAGCCCAGTCCTCATCGCTTACGGCTTCAGGGTTTGCAGGACGTATCACATGGGCTTCGCCCCCACAGTGGAATTCGGTCTGATCCCTAAGGCCGCAGATGGGGCATTGGATTCTCAACATGGCTTCTTATTCCTCCGACACCGTCAGTGCGCCACACCTGATGCGGCACCTTCGTCGATTAGGCGGCCCGTGGTAAATCGGTCGAGCTGAAAAGGTTTTATCAGGGAATGCGTTTCATTGTTGGCGATGGTGTAGGCCAGCGTATCACCGCCCGCAGGTATGGCTTTGTAGCCGCCTGTGCCCCAACCCGTTGACACGAAGAGGTTTTCAATCGGAGTCTTGCCGATAATGGGACTGACGTCCGGCGCCATGTCGCAGACGCCGGCCCATTGCCGCAGCATGCGCAGTCTGCTGAATATGGGCAGCAGTTCGATCAGTGCTTCCATGTTGTCGTGCTGGATGGGCAGCGCGCCCCGTTGGGCATAAGAATTGAACATATCGGCTCCGCCACCGATCACAATTTCACCACGGTCGGATTGGCTGACATAAACGTGAATATGTGCCGACATCAAGACGGTGTGCAAAATGGGTTCCACTGGTTCGGAAACCATGGCCTGCAGCGCCACTGATGAAATGGGCAGGCGCAGTCCGGCCATGGCCGCCAGGTGACCGCTATGCCCGGCAACGCACAGGGCCACCTGGTTGGCCTCGATATCGCCGCGTGTGGTATTGACCCGGGTAATGCGGCTGTCACTGGATTCAAGCCCGATGACCTCGCACTGTTGAATGATGTCCACTCCGGCAGCCGAGGCTGCCCTGGCGTAGCCCCAGACTACGGCATCGTGGCGCGAAATGCCGGCACGTTTTTGAATAAAACCGCCCCAGATCGGGAATCGGCAATCGAGGTTGATGTGGGGAACGCATTTCTTAATTTGCTCGCGACTGAGTAGTTCGGTATCGATCCCGTTCATACCCACGGCGTTGACCCAGCGCCGGTAAAGCTCGGCCTCGTGCCGCGAGTTACAGATACCCAGGATGCCCCGTTGACTAAACATAGTGTTGATGTTCAGCTCCCGGGGCATGCTCTCGAACAACTGCAAGGCGTGTTCGTAGAATGCGCCACTTTCAGGATAATAGTAGTTGGATCGACTGACCTGCGTGTTGCGCCCGGAATTGCCGCCGCCGATATAGCCCTTCTCCAGTACCGCAACATGCTTGACGCCCTGATACTTTGCCAGGTAATAGGCGGTGGCCAGGCCGTGGCCGCCCGCGCCAATGATCAGCACGTCGTAGTGCTTTTTAGGTTCCGGATCGCGCCAGGTGCGTTGCCAGTGCCGGTGGCCGGTCAGCGCATGGCGTATAAGGGAAAATCCTGAATATCTGCTCATTGCTGAATATCTGCCCAATTGTTATGTTTTTCTTGCAAAATCCACCACAAATGCGGGCGATGGTTGCGTGGCTTATACCGCGCTCGCCATGGCGTTGCGTCGCGGATCACCGCAGGCGTAGGCGGTGCCGTTGGCGGCCATATGGATGCCCTCAAATGAACCGTGGTGCCAATTCCAGGCATTTACAATTTCCCAGTCGATACCGCGCTTGGCTGCAGCGCCGCGCACTTTTTCGTCGAGGTCGATTTCTATCATGATTTTACCCGGGGTGGTATAAGAACCACCGCCAAAGCGTGGACGGGTCACCGATTCAGCAATGGGTATACCAAAGTCCAGAATGTTGACCGTGTTCTGCAAAATATTGGCCAGCAATCCGACGCTGGGTGAGCCTGAAGCCAATACCGGTCGCTCACCATCAAATACGATATTCGGGCATACGTACGCCGAGATGCGGTCCCCGGGGGAAGGCATAACGCGAAAATAGTGCGCACCGGCCGCCACGATCGTGCCGCCGCCCGCAAACAGGCCATTTGACCACGGGAACGACATGCAGGAATGGAGAATGGTCGCTATATTACCGTGGGCATCCACGGCCGTCACATGGTTGCTCCCCGGAGGCACCGAGACTGGATGCGGGTCGAGTTTCTGATCCATCTGCATCAGGGCGAATCGTGTTTGTGCATATTCCTTGCTCAGGATAATGTCCATGGGCAGGTAGTGCGTGGCTGGATCATGCTGCTTTGACCCATCGCTGTAAACTTGCTGAACAATCCGGGCCATATGAAACAGGGATTCCGCTGAGTCGGTAGGCGGCCCCAGTTTCTGCAGGTCGAGTAACTCGACCATGTTCAGAATTTCAATCATGTGGGAGCCACCGTGATCGGGTGGGGGAGAACCCGCAATTTTGTAGCCGTGATAGCTTCCCCACGACGGTTCCTGCCAGCGCGCCTGGTAGTGGGCCATGTCTTCGAGTGTCAGCACGCCGCCAGCCGCCTGCACGGTCGCCACCAACTCTTCGGCATACTTGCCCAGGTAGAAATAGTCGTTGCCTTCTGCCAGCAGAGCCTCGAGCGTGTCGGCGAAGCGCTTTTGCACCAGCAGATCACCGGGGCGTGGCAGGGCCTTGTTGGGCAGGAAGACTTCCCGGCCCTGCTCGGTCAAGCCCAGCATATGGGCCTGGGTGAAGATCTCCCCCCACAGGAAGGGATGAATTTCGAAGCCCTCGCGGGCATAGTCGATTGCGGGGGCCAGCAACTGCTGGCGGCTGGCTTTACCATGCCGCTGATGCGCCGCTTCAAAACCGCCCCAAAAACCAGGCACAGCGACGCCCCTACCACCGGCTAAATCGGCCGCATTGTACCCGGGCAGTGGCGCCATCGGGCGCGCCGCACTTCCATTCACATAGCTCGTCTCACCGCTTTTCGCGTCGAAATGCAACATCGACAGGACGCCGGTGATGCCGGTCATATGGGGCTCGACGACTGTTTGTGTTACCGCGGTGCACAACGCAGCATCGGCGGCATTGCCGCCGGCCTTTAGAACGTCGACCCCAGCCTGGGTGGCCAGGGGATGTGAGCAGATCACCATGCCTTTATTGCCGGAGACCGGCCGCTTCTCGCCAAAGTGTGCGAGCGCCACCAGGCGCTGCCGATCCGAATCTGATATTGAGCGACCGGCAGCCGCCATCAGGGCCGGCGAGATACTACCGGCGCCAGCCAAGGAAGCGCCGGCCAAAGCGGTTTTCAGAAAATTTCGACGATTATTGGATGAGCCCATGCAGTTAATCTCCAGTTAGTACAGCGGCGTAGTTTCATTGACGCATTCCAGCTTGGCGACCCCACTGTTGAACTTAAAAAATTGTTGCATTGACGCCCGGTGCATGGCGCGCCAGGAAAATCCAGGTAGGGGCCGGTCAGAATTTCTTATTGACTCATTGGGGGTGCAAGGCTGAGCATCGTCTAAACTCAGCACGACTGCAACATCGGCGACCAGGCCCGCACAGGAGCCCAAAAGATGCACTTTTCCAAATATCAACCCAGCGTGGTCGCAGCGGCCGTGGTGTGCATGCTGTCCGGCTGTGGCGACCAGACGCCCAAGACTGAGGCGCCTCAAGTGGCGGCTCTTGCGCCCGATGTTTCAACCATGGATGACATCGATCTGTCGCCGGCCAGTTGGCCCGACGGCGTGTTGCTGGCCACCCTCGACAGAAATTCCCGGATGGGTGAGTCGAATGGTCTGGCCCGAGGTTCGCAGGGTGTGATCGCCGGTACCACGGGTGCGCCGGCAATCCAGGCCGGCCTGGAGGCCCTGAAACAGGGCGGTAACGCCATCGATGCAGTGATCACGACCTCCCTGGCCCAGATTTCCCTGGCCGGGGGCGCCTGGGTCAGTTACGCCGGTATATTTGAATTGATGTACTTCGATGCTTCAACCGGAATTGTTTTCAATCTGAACGCTGGCTACAACTCGGTTCTGGCTGAGGATGACCCCGCCACTATCCCCGCAGAAAAAGACGCTGACGGCAAGCCCACACCGAGCGGACGCACAGCGCTGGTGCCCGGGTATTTTGCCGGTATCAATGCGGCGCACGAAAACTTCGGCTCAATACCGCTGAGGGAACTTTTTGAGCCTGCCATATATTTGGCGGAACAGGGATTCCCCTTGCACAGCATTCAGGCCGGGATGATTGAAAGACGCAAGGATGTGTTGTCGAGGCTGCCGGCCACGAAAGCCATATTCACTGGAGCAGATGGCGATTTTCTTGCTCAGGGCGACATTCTCAAGCAGCCTGAATTGGCGAATACACTGAAGATCGTTGCCAGCCTTGGAATTGACTACATCTACCAGGGTCCCTGGGCTGAGCGTTTCGTTGAAGCCATACGCGCTGATGGTGGCAAAATGACCCTGGAAGACATGCGGCGCTACGAAGTGATCTGGCAGGATCCCATCAAGTATCAATTTGATAACTACACTTTGTATTTGCACGGCCGCCCGGGACTGGGTGGCACCCATCTGGTCGAATCACTGAATCTGGTCAAGGCGTCGGGACTTTTGGAGATGGGCGACTACCGCGTCAACCCGGAAGCTTTTTACTGGTTCAGCCAATTCCCCAACACGTTTGCAATCAGCTTCATACCCGACTCCGTCAAGGGCATGGTTTTCCCGGGTCTGAACGCTTCCCTGGAAGATCGGCTGACCACGAACTATGCCGATGCTTTGTGGCAAATGATCAGGGATGGTGACTTCGTATTCGCGGCACCGCCCTGTGTGGAGGATCCCAAGCATTCCGACGCCATTGTAGTGATTGATCGATGGGGCAATATGGCCGCAGTCACCCATACCATCAATACCGGGGCCTGGGGTGGTACGGGCATTTTCGTGGATGGGATATCGATCCCTGATTCAGCGGCCTTTCAGCAATCGGCCTTGGCTGAGATTCAGCCGGGTGAGCGTCTGCCGGATCCGACCGAGCCGCTGCTGGTATTTCGCGACGGCAAACCCCTGGGCGCGTTTTCTTCGATCGGCGCTGGCCTGCATCAAAAGACTTTTACGGTGCTTTTGAATCTGATTGGTTATGGATCCAGGCTTGAGGGTGCGCTCGGCGCGCCCTCCACTCATCTCCCGCAATTTGATGTTAAAAATTACCTCAAGCCACCCACCACCCAGGTCGTGGCTGGTGAATTCAACTCTGAGCTGCTGGCGGCGGCGCGGGAGCTGGGGCTGGACATCAAGGAATTTGGCGCGTCCAGTGAAGATCGTGGCGCACGCGGCTATGTCGTAGGCGCCGTGATCGGGTCGGATGGTCAACGCGTGGGAGGTTCGACCCGCCTGTTCAACGCCCCGGCGAAGGCTTACTAGGGCCTGTTAAGATGATTGACAAATATGGATAAATTGGATCAGCAAGAAACGTTTCCATTGGCCGACATGCTGGTGTGGGACAACCACGGCTGCATGCCACTGAGACCGCGGGACGAGTCTTTTCTGCCTCAACTGTGGCGCTACAAACAGTCCGGCGTCGATGTGGCCAGCATCAACGTCGGATTTGACGCTGTGCCATGGGAAAACACCGTGCAGATGGCTGCCCAGTTGCGACGCTGGCTGAAGCAACACGGTGACCGCTACATTCAGGTGGAATCGGTGGCGGATATCCATCGCGCCCGCGCAGAACACAAACTGGGGGTGATTTTCGACATTGAAGGCGCCTGTTCACTCAACGGGCTTCTACCGATGGTCGAACTGTATTACGACCTCGGCGTGCGCTGGATGCTGATCGCCTACAACCTCAATAACGACGTTGGCGGCGGTTGTAAGGACGACGATCAGGGCTTGACCCCTTTTGGGCGCGATGTCATCTGCGAAATGGAACGCGTCGGCATGGGTGTGTGCTGCAGCCATACCGGCTTGAAGACCGCATTGGAGGTGATGGAAATGGCGGCCAAACCCGTCATCTTCTCTCATTCCAACCCCCGCGCCCTGAAAGACCACCGCCGCAATATCACCGACCAGGCCATCCGCGCCTGCGCCGCCACCGGTGGTGTCGTTGGCATCAACGGCATCGGCGACTTTCTCGGCGACAACGATAATTCAACCGGAACTTTCGTGCGCCACATCGACTACGTCGCCCAACTGGTCGGCACTGACCATGTGGGCATTGGGATTGACTATGTCTTCGACATGGCGGAAATGGAAGAATATCTCCGCGCCAATTCAAACTTCTTTCCCGCCGCGGACAATTACGCCCAAGAGCAGAAAATCGTCGCGCCCGAACAGATGCCCGAAGCGGCTGAGTTACTGCAAAAAATGGGCTACGGCGATGAAGATCTGCGCAAGATTATGGGTGGAAACCACCTTCGAGTCGCGGAGCAAGTTTGGCGTTAAGGCGGTTGGCAATATCCGAATGTGCGGGCCCTATAGGTGCCGCAAAAACCACCCTACATAACGTGTTGTATGGTCGATTACGTCGGGAAAATTCCGAATGCCATGCGCTGCATTGGGATAGGTCACCAGCACAGATTCAACACCGTTTTCCAACAAGGCATTATGAAATTCCAGGCCCTGAGTGGGCGGGGTGTTCTGGTCGAGGGCACCGACCAGAGTCAGGGTAGGGCATTTGACCTTGTCTGCGAACATGACGGGGCTACGGTGATAGTGATTGCCATCTTTTTCACGGGCATTGCCACCCAGAAAGAGTTCATCAAAGAAGGGGATTTGCGAGGTACCGTGCTGGGAATACCAGTTGACCACCGGGCTGATTGGCGCTGCAGCGGCAAAACGATCATCCTGGGTAATCAGCCACGATGACATAAATCCCCCGTAGCTGATGCCGGTGACACCCACGCGGCCAGGGTCAGCGACGCCGCGCTCAACCATGGCGTCGATTCCTGCCAGATAGTCGTAGGTATCTTCACCCCCCATGTCGCCGCGGACCATGGCGGCAAAGTCCTGTCCACGTGCGCTGCTACCCCGGGGATTGGGGTAGAGCGTGGCAACCCTGTGGTTGGCAAGAGCTTGGGCGCCTCTCAGGCGCCCGCGCCAACGATTGCGGCAGCACCATACAGGCCCGCCGTGGATGTCTACGACCAGCGGTCCGGGGTCCACCTGATCTTCCGGTCGGACCAGCCAACCGTGAATCTCAAGCCCATCGCGTCCCTGCCAGCGGATAGCCTCGATCACGGTGGGTACGATGACATCATCGTCTGATCCCGGGTTTGCCAGGGCCAGAATTTCTTCAATGCCGTCAGCAGATATGACTGTCAATGCCGGTGGCCGATCGAATTGCTCGACCAATGCTGCGCATTGCGCTTGGCCGCCTGTCGCCGGCAATGGAGCAATGGCGGGATACCAGGCGCCAATGGTGCAGCTTTCACTGGACCAGTATTCGACTATTTCGCCGCTATGGACATTGACCTCACCGGTGACGGTTTCGAAGCCGCGATGACCGGCAAATGCGAGGGATTCGCTGTCCCGCCATGCAATATGCGTGACGTCGATCGTATTGAGGGTGATCGGTCTGGTGTCACCACCAGTGGGAGAAAACAGACGGATATCGCCGGCGACGATCATGCGATCGCTACAAATCGCCTCAATCACCGCCAGATGTTGCCCGTCAGGGCTGGCGCAGGGCACCCCGATCTGTTCCTGTGGCTGATAAAGGACCGTGGACGGTTCACCGCCAAGATGCATTAGCACCAGTCTGGCGTTGTACCACGAACCCTCCGAATGATGATCACTGACAATGGCGACCACTGCTTCATCGCCACACCAGCGGCTTTCCCATACATTCAGGCCAACCGGGTTCACTTGCTCCAGGGCGCCTGTTTCGCAGTCATATAGCCAGCACGATCGCCACAAATTGTCTGCGTCGCCGGTGTTGACTTCAGGTATCCATGTCGGCAAATCGCTGCTATGCCGGGCGATCGTAGCGCCGCCCTGGCAGCCGGCCAGGTCAGCACCGAATTCGGCTACGCCGAGAAGGATTCGCCCACCATCAGGTGACCATGAGAGGGCCTCGACACAGCCGTCCACCCGGGGTGTTTCGATGACATTACCTGTGCCATCGCCGCCAACCAGACAGAGCTGATAATTTCCTGTTTCACGCCGATCCGACAAAAACGCCAGTTGCGCAGAATCGGGTGACCAGCAGGGCATTTTGTCATCATGCTCGACATGACTTATAAAGACACGGCATACCGCGCCCGAATCGCGTACCACCACGCATACACGGGTCCGGGGTGGTGTCGCCAGATCTGCAAATACCGATCCGGTAAATCCCAGCCACTGGCCGTCTGGCGAGGCGGCAATATGATCCGCATCGCTAATCCGATTGGTGCCTGGCTGAACGAAGCTGGCATAGAGATTTTCAACCTCTTTGTAGAGCGCAGTATCCCGAATGTCTCTGTGCATGATCCTGTCCCACTGAGGTTACCCTTACCTGACGGATAGCACAGAGATTCCCTCAGGAGCGATGGCAGCACCGCCGTGCGGCCCTGAATATTTTGCTGGGGGCTGTCCGGGGCCCTGCGTCCAGTAAGGCAAGGGAATCTGAATGAGCAAATTGAACAAATCGAAAATCGAAGAATTGCCTGTTGTATCGTCGGCCGAAGACAGCGAATCCCTGAAGAAACGTCAGGAGATCGAACTCGCCAAGTCCCGCGTCAAGGGCAAACAAGGCCGGCAACACACCCTGAGCCGCAGGGACTGGATTCAGGCTGCGCGCGGATTGCTGATTGCCGGTGGAGTGGAGCACGTTCGCATCGGTCGTTTGGCGAAAATGCTGAACGTCACACGTGGTGGGTTTTACTGGCTGTTCAAGAACCGGGATGATTTGCTGTCCGAACTGCTACTTGATTGGCAGACAACCAATACACGGCCTTTCGAGAAGCTACTCAATGCCGAACACAATGGCCTCAACGAGCTCCTCGCGCTACTGGATACCTGGATCACGGAAAAAGATTACAGCCCGGACTACGATTCGGCCGTGCGTGATTGGGCCCGTCGGTCGGATGAGGCTGCACGCGTGGTGAAGCGGGTTGATATACATCGAATTGATCTGATGAAAATCATTTTTCTTGATCTTGGATTCGATGACGCGGAGGCCTACATTCGCGCGCGCATCGCTTACTTCCACCAGGTGGGTTATTACATTCTGGGCCTGGGTGAAAGCAAGGCGTTCAGATCGAGCAAGCAGTATCTCGCCTTGCACATGAAAGTTCTGGCTGACATCCAGCCGGATTAAGCCCACCCCCCTCTGCTTCGGCTCCTTTCCCGGGCTGTGCGCCCACACTCTTGCATGTCGACATACAAGGGTGTATGTTAATTAGGAGCATACATACCTGTTAGTTACAGTCGGGACAAAACATTGGCAGCCGAACTTAATGTAGTATCCCCCTCGATTGCAAATCGTCAGACCTTTCTTGAAAGGGCTTACACCCGCTACGCGCCCTCACTGAAAGGCTACCTGATGCGGACCGTGTCCGAACACGAAGCCGAGGACCTGATGCACGATGTTTTTGTGCGCATGGCCAAGCACAAGGGCCTGGGTATGATCGATAATCTGCAAGCCTTTATGTTTACCACCGCCACCAATTTGTTGCGCGACCGATGGCGCAGAGCCAATGCCAAGTACGCACCCGTCTGGGTCAACTCTGAAGATGTTAATTTGGAATCAGGCGCCCAGGATCCCTGTGAAGTGGCCGACTGGCAGGAACAACTAGACCGCGTCAGCGCCGAGATCAATCGTCTCAAGGAAAAGTCGCGCCACGCGTTTGAGCTGAGCAGGCTATACGACCGATCCTATGCCCAGATTGCAGACGAAATGGCCGTCTCGGTCAGCATGATCGAGAAACACATCTCGAGTGCCTTGGTGCGGTTGCGACGCGCTGTGGCATAGCCCAAGAAAGGCTCCGCCGCCCACAGCTCCGACCCGCCGGCCGCATACACCCCTTGATGTCGGTCGGCTATAATTCCTGAAGGCATGAAGACCTTCCTCAAATACTCGGCATACGCGCTGCTTGCGATTTTCGTGGTAGGCGCAGCTTCCGTGTGGTGGAAGCTTCATGACACCGAAGGAATGAAACGGGACGCGAAGCAAACAGTCCGCCTCCTCACCGGAAGGGAATTGCAGATCAACGGGGCGCTGGACATCGATATCGAATCACCGCTTTCCAGGGCAACGATCACAATCTGGGATTTCAGCCTGTCCAATGCCGAATGGGCGGAGGCCGATTTTCTCCTTTCTGGCGACCGCCTGATGCTCACACTTGACCCAAGCAGTATTTTTGCTGACCTGGTGGTCGTGAACAACGTCGAAATCGATGGTGCTGTCGTCAACCTTGAAAGCAACGAGGATGGCAAATGGAACTGGGACATTGCGCCCCCCACGGTGAAATCAACATCGGAAAGCAGCTCGCCATTTCGAATCGAGCGGATCGCTTTAAAGCAGTTCGACCTGGCGGTGGATTCACCGCAACGCAGCACGCCAATGCATCTTGGACTGGATCAGTTCATCCTCGACACCCATGAGAATGGCAGCGCGGAAGTCAATCTCAACGGCGCCCTGAACGACCTGCCGATCAGCCTGAAAGGTTCCGCCAGCCCCCTGCGCGCACTTCTCGAGGGTGGTGCTTTCAGCCATGATTTGCAGGCCACCATGGGGCCAATCGAACTGAACACCGAAGGGCGGTTCGAAGACATCAAAAACGGCACCGGGGCCAATATCAGCTTTCGCTTTAGCGGACCGGAGATCGCCAGCTTATTTGAGTACCTTGCCCTGCCTGAAGTCAGTCGCGGAGAATTCGAATTCAGCCTGAACGTGGAAACACGGGATAACGCGACACGCATTGACCTGGAAGGGGATCTGGGCAACCTGGGCATCAGTGCCAAGGGCACGGTGGACCGGTTGATGGATCCGGACGTCGGCCAATTGGCAATCACCGCGAACGGGGCAAATTTGAAGGCACTTGGTCAGGTGATGGGCTTGGAGGGTCTGCCGGCAAAACCGTATCAGCTCAGCGTGGACGTGGCTGCCGATTCCGGTGAGATCACCCTGCACAGTCTCGAATTCAAATCAGAATCTACCCGACTGGGCATCCAGGGCTCATTGGGAAACTGGCCGGATATGTTGGGCCTGGACATCAAATTAGGCGCCTCCGGCGAAGATCTGAGTGTTTGGGGCCCGCTCGCTGGCCTGGAGAGCCTATCGGTCAAGCCGTTCGTTCTGGCCGGCACAATGCGCCGGGATGATGCCGGTCGATTGACCGCAACCGCAGACTTTTCTGCCGGGCAAAACCGGCTCAGCGTTGGCGGCTACCTGGGCGAATTGCCGGGCTTCATGGGCGCTGATTTGACCTTTGACGCGTCCACGCCAGACCTCAGAAGCATCGCCTTGTTGGGCAGACACGCGAGTATCCCGAACGTCGTGGTGGAATTGAGCGGCTCGGTAGGCCTCAGTGAAGAGGGACTAAAATTGGAAGGAATCGAACTCCAGGTCGGCCAGGACCGGCTCGAACTCCGTGGGCTGCTGGTGCTGCAAGACCATTTCAGCGGTAGTGAATTGTATGGACTGCTTGACGTGGCCAATATTGCCGCGACAGGGGCCCTATTCAATATCCCTGATTTGCCCAGCGAGCCCCTGCACCTTTCTGTAGATGTCAGACCGAAGGGTCGGGGCCTGGAATTTCATCTGGCCGATGGCAATATGGGCGAAATCAGCATGGACCTGAGCGGTACGGTTCCCGACATGAAAACACTGGCCGGCATCGAAGCCGATTTTGACATTGCACTGCCCTCGCTGCACCTGATCCCGGGCACCGGCGATTTGCCCGATCGCCCGCTCATCGCAAAGGGCAGGGTGGCCGAGTCAGATGGCCGTTCAGTGCTGCAGGATGTCGTGATCCAAATCGGCCAGGCCCGGGCAATGATCAATGGCGAATTGAGCGCCGCCGCAGACCTCGAGGGGTCGCGGGTATCATTTGAGATTACCGCACCAGACAGTTCGATCATCCGTGATTTTCTGCACCTTGAAACGGCGGATGCTTTGCCAGGCCGCTTTGATTTCAGTGGCTAAGTGCGAATCAATGACGGCAAGGCCGAAATCTCCGATGTCAAGGTTCAATTGGGCGATCTCCAGGCCAGCGCTTCGGGCTTTGTTGATCATCTGTTCAAGCCCCGCCTGCTGGATTTGTCAGTGCAGACCAGCGGCACGCATCTGTCTACTCTGGCGGCCATATCCGGTCTTGAATCGCTGGCGGGGCTGACGCAAGACTTCGAATTGCTGGGCGAAGTACATTATTCGAAGAGGACCCTGATTATCCACAGCCTGCAGACCCGCGTGGGGCAGATCGAAGCCCGCGTCGCCGGTCAGATCAACCGCCCACTCGACCCTCGTTCGTTTGATTTGATCATGAGCCTGGACGGGCCGGATCTTTCTATTGCCCGGCAGTGGATTGACCAGCAACTGCCCGCTGAGCGCTTCTCGGTATCGGTCCACGCCAGCGGTTCGCAGGACGACATAGTGCTGCAAGAACTGGACGCCAGCCTGGGCGCAAGCGATGTGTCGGGCGAGTTGCGGGTTCACATCGGCAAACCCAGCCTGATTAGCGGTCAACTGCATTCCAAAAACCTGGATCTGTCATGGCTACTGCGCGACAAGGAGTCCGTTGACGAAGAACAGGGCGCTGAGGCCGCTGATGAAGTCCAGCCTACCGGCGAATGGGCCATCAAGGATGTGCCCATTGCGCGTGTGGGAGATCAAGGGCTGGACGTCGACCTGGATTACAGCGCTGATGCAATCGATATCGGTCCCAAAACCTTCAGCGATGCGGTGCTCGGTATTGAACTATCGAGCCACCGCCTGTCCATCAATCCACTACAGATACGCGACGGTGAGGCAAGTGTAGTTGGGTCGGTCATGCTGGATGGAACGCGGGGAATTCCACACCTCAAGGCATTGCTGGACTGGGAAAACATCCGCTTTGGGATCGCTGCGGCGAAAGACGAGCCGATCGAGCATTACCCACCCGCCTCCATTCATGTCGACTTGCTGGGGGACGGCGTCACCTACCATGAACTGGCTGCCTCTTTGAACGGCAAAGTCCGGGTGGTTTACGGATCCGGCATCGTGGCAAATTCGGGATTGAGTTTCATCGGTTCCGATCTTGTGTTGGAACTGTTCAGCGTCCTCAATCCTTTTTCGAAATCAAGCCCCACCATGGAGCTTGAATGCGGCATTTTTGCGGCGGATTTCGTTGATGGTGCAGTGGCGCTCGCCCCATTGTTGATCCGCACTTCAGACATTCTCATCACCAGTGAAGGCACCGTCGATCTCAATTCTGAAAAAATAAACCTCTCTTTCAGAACCAAGCCGCGAAAAGGCCTTGGGCTCAGCGCCGGTGCGGTGGTCAATCCCTTCATCAAGGTGGGTGGTTCATTGTCCTCACCACTCATCGAATTGGACCCTGCAGGCGTTGTGGTATCGGGTGGCACAGCGGTTGCGACGGTCGGGTTGTCGATTCTGGCCAAATCCTTTTCAGACCGGTTTCTTTCGTCACGAGACCCATGCGGTGATACGCTCAAAGAATTGGCAAAGCGCGATGCCGAAACTGAACAAGGAAACGGGGAGTTGCCTTGAATCCCAAAAATATCTACAAACTGACATCCATCGGCAGGCCGCTCGACCCGGCATGGCCGACCAACAAGGCCGTCATGTTCATTTTGCCGGTCGTACTGTTGGTCGGTTTTGCCCTGAAGATGGTCATGGGAATGGAAGCAGTCACGGCCCTGGTGGCAGGTCTGATGCTGGCTCTGATTGCATTCGGAGGCTGGGCGCTGGCACGAGAGTTGGCGCCGGACGATGGCGCCGTCGCTTTTCTGAGCATGTCACTCGCCGTTGCCGCAGGCTGGCGCTATGAGGACGCAGGCGTTTTGGTGCTGTTCGCCACGCTGGGACTGGTGCGCCTGGTCAACCGCAGCACCGGCCAGGGTGCCAGACTGAGCGACTCCTTTATCCTGATGGCACTGATCTTCCTGGTTGTTTACGGCACCGAAAGCCCGTTTTTTGCCCTCGTTGGTATCGTCGCCTTCACGCTGGACGGCATATTCAGGGAACCCGTAAGACGCCACCTGGTGTTCGCGATCTTCAGTTTCATCGGCATGGTCATCTACATGGTGGATCACGATGTGATCTGGCATATTTTGAGCGCGCCGGATTCATTGGCAGAATGGTTCTCGGTGCTGTTTCTGGTCCTGTTCGCCTTCACCCTCGTGCTGCTTCCCAAACCATCGTCGCTCGGTGACATGGATCAACGGCCCTTGTCGCGCAAACGTGTTCGTGGCGGTATGCTGGTGGGCATGTTGGCTGTCACGCAAGGCTTGAACGTGGTCCAGGACGTGGTGGTCATTGCCAGCGTAATTGCCGGTATCTGCATTGGCAGCGTTTTTAGAAAGGCATTCTCTAACCCCACACAACCCAGGGCGGACTAAGCGCCTTGTTGACCCTACGGATACAAGTCTGGATACGGAGACAAATATGAAATTCACTCACTCGAAAATATTGATCCTCGTGGCTGCAGCGGCATTATTGACGGCGCCACAGGTGGCCCGATCCGCCGATTACGCCGACCTGGCTGCCAGCATTGAAGCCGCGATGGGTGGCGATCACCGCAGCACGGACAACCGCGCCCGGAATCGGTACCGCCACCCTGTCGGCGCGCTGATGTTCCTGGGTCTGGAAAGTGACATGAAGGTTATGGAAATCTGGCCTGGCGGCGGCTGGTATACGGAAATTCTTGCGCCGGTGGTGCGGGAACAGGGTTTGCTTGTGGTCGCCGGATATGATGTCGAAATCGAGGGTCAACCGCAGTACCGTTACGGCCTGCAGGATGCCCTGTTAAACAAATTTTCGGCACATCCCGACATTTACGACCGGGTTGAGGTCCAGCCGTTTTCACCGCCAAAATCTGCATCGCTGGGGCCGGCTGCTTCACTCGACATGGTCCTGACCTTCCGTAATGTTCATGGCTGGATTGGCTCGGACGAGGCCGAATTGGTTTTTACCGAATTTGCCCGCGTGTTGAAACCCGGCGGGGTGCTGGGCGTGGTACAACATCGCGCCGCAGCGGGCAGTGACCCGGCGCAGTCATCGCAAAGCGGTTACGTGTCCGAGGAGGCGGTCGTTGCCCTGGCCAACCGGGCCGGGCTGGACCTGGAAGCCCGCTCGGAGGTGAATGCAAACCGGCGTGACAGCAAGGATTATCAAAGTGGTGTCTGGTCGCTGCCGCCCGGCCTGGCAATGTGCCGCGAGGCAGAAGGTGAGGCAGCTTTTGGGACATGCGCCGAGCCGTACCTGGCCATTGGAGAAAGCGACCGAATGACCCTCAAGTTTCGCAAGCCCATGAGGTAACTCACTCGCCAGGACTTTGCGACCAATACGAACGGCCCTCAGGCGGCCGCTGGCGTGCGCAGCATGCCGTGCGCCAGCAAACCCAGCGTCTGGATACCCTCTTCGATGGCCTCTCCCCACGGGTGACCATAGCTGAGGCGGATGAAATTGCGGTAGCGGTCACCCGCGGAAAACAGGCGGCCGGGTACGATGCTGATGCACTCTTCAATGGCGGCATCAAACAAATCCTCAGAATCAATTTGGTTCGGCAATTCCAACCAGAGTACGGAACCACCCTGGGGCCGTGAAATTGCTGTGTCGGCAGGAAAGTTGCGCTCAATACTGGCGATCATGCGCTCCGCGTTCTGTTTGAGCACTGGCCGCAACCGGTTCAAGTGACGATCATAGTCGTTGGAGGCCAGGAAGTCCGCCAGCGCCAGCTGCTGCAGCATGCCGGACGAGCAGGACAGGGCGCGTTTCAATTGCTGGGCACTGGTCAAAAAATTGCCGGGCAGGAGCCAGCCTATGCGATAGCCCGGTGCAGCCGTTTTGGAGAACGAACCACAGGTCAGCACCAGACCCTTGCGCGAGTAAAACTGGGCCGGACGTGGACGCAGGCCATCGAAACTCAGCTCGCCATAAACATCGTCTTCGATCAAAGGCACGCCGCGGGCTTCCAGTAATTCAACCAGTGCCTCGCGGTAGTCGTCGCTGCTCAGGCAGCCCAGGGGATTATTGATGGCGGCCGAGAACATGCAGGCCTTGACAGGATGTTGATCAAGAGCAGTTTCCAGGGCGGACAGGGATATGCCGTCGAGCGGACAGGTCTCGATCTCCAAGGCCAGCATGCCCAGGCGCTCGATCAGCTCCAGCATGCCGTAGTAAGCCGGGCTTTCCACGGCGATGATATCGCCGGGTGAGGCAACTGACTTGAGCGCCAGCGTGAGCGCTTCCTGTCCGCCGTTGGTAATGACAATCTCGTTGGGGTCAACAGAACCGCCTTGATTGAGGTAGCGATAGGCGATCTGACGTGTCAGGCCAGGTTCGCCATAGGAAGGGGCATAGCCCAGCGATCGGGCTTCGCTGCGCGCCATGATTCGTTTCATTGAGCGATTGAGGGTCTTTGTGGCTGGCTTTGCCATGCAGGGGTTGGCAATGCCCAGTGGCAGCACCCCGGGCTGATGAATACAGGTGTGAACCCGATCAATCAGTGATTGGCAGCGGACCTCTTGTGGCTCGCAGTTTTTGCACTTGACACTGACCAAGCGGTTCAGGCGCTTGGCCTGAACGAAATAGCCGGATTTTGGCCTGGCCTCGATGCGGGCCTGTCTTTCGAGCTCAAGATAGGCTTGGCGCACCGTCGGGATGCTGACATTCAGTTGGCCGCTCAGGCTGCGCAGCGACGGCAGCCGGTCGCCGGGGCGCAACGTACCCATCTCGACTTGCCCGGCAATCATGTTGACGACCTGAAGGTATAAATAGTCAGGGTTGTTCTTGTCTACTGCAAGCATGTTTCTTCACCTGTTTGCTTCGGCAAACTGTTTAGGTCTCATTTCCAATATAGTGTATCTGTTTAGTAAACACAAATCCAACTAGTATTTCCCCACGCTTTCACACCAAGGCCCGAGGCTGTCATGAACAATGTCTTCCTGTATGTTGCAACCGTTCTGATCTGGGGATCCACCTGGCTGCTGATCAACTTCCAACTCGGCAAAGTACCGCCCGAAGTATCGGTGGTCTACCGCTATGCAATCGCTTCGTTACTGCTGTTTGCCTGGTGCCTTTTCCGCAAACGCAAACTGGCCTTCAGCCTGCGTGCCCACACGCGCTTCGCGTTACTGGGCCTGTTTTTGTTCGGCCTCAATTACGTCGCCACATACAAGGCGCAGCAGTTCATTCCATCGGCACTCAATGCCGTTGTATTCTCCACCATGATGTGGATGAATATCGTCAACACACGAATATTCTTCGGCACCCGCTCGGAACCGGCCGTATGGCAGGGCGCGGCGTTGGGCATGGTGGGAATCGGTGTGCTGTTCTGGCCGGCACTGACACAGCTGGATAGCAACAACGCGGTGCTCATCGGTGCAGCCCTCAGTCTGGGGGGTGCCTTGGCAGCGTCCCTGGGCAACATGGTTTCCCACCGGGCCCAGCAGGAAAAGCTGCCCATCATGCAGTCCAACGCCTGGGGAATGCTCTATGGCACGGTATTCACTGCCGTGATTGCCTGGCAGCAACAACTACCGTTTGTTTTCGAATGGTAATTTGCCTACGTCAGCTCATTGCTCTATCTGTCGATCTTTGGCTCCATCCTGGCGTTCGGTTTTTATCTCAAACTGGTGGGTAATATCGGACCCCATCGGGCCGTTTATGCCGTTGTCATGTTTCCGGTCGTGGCCGTTGTTTTGTCCGTCATATTTGAAGACATGCTGGCCAATTTGGAGTTGATTGGCGGGGTCGTACTCGTGCTGGCAGGCAATTTGTTAATCCTTGGTGAACGCAAGGCTCGCCCAGATGGCAAGGTCAGTGCGCGGCGGCAGACCCGCAGGCGGAAGCCGAGAAGTGCGGCCCCACCACTCTTTGCCGGCATATTTCCCGTATTGAGGCACTTAGCACGAACGCCCGAGCCGCAGGCCGGTGAACCCCCGATACTGTGCTGTGATGGGGGGCCGTATCAGCGGCAGCTGTGAACGCTCTCCAGCAATCTTGTTGGGCCCAGGAGCCTATTGCATGCCGTCGAGCGCAGGCCCGAGGAGCCACACGGTTTGCCCGCAGGGCGAAGAGTACGGCTCCGAAGCCGTTGCGCGTGCAGCCGCCTTCCGCCGAAGGCGGGAGCAGGGAAGCGAGACTCCTTATTACAGATCAGCGCGGGAATCCTCTTTCTCCAGCCGTTCGCTGGCATGCAGCCATTCCCACTCAAGCGTATCAAGCAGGGCGCGTGTCTCGCCCTGTTCCCTGACCAGCGCGGTCAACTCGCCCTTGCGCTCGGAGTCTGAGTAGAGTGCATCATCAGCAAGCTGCTTTTCTAGAATCTCAAGTTTCATACGGTGTTCGGCCAAACGATTCTCGGTACGGCGCACCTCATCGAGGAAAGGCTTGAGCGCTTTGCGGCGTTCGGCTTCTTGTCGCCGTTGCTGCTTGCGCGAGATACTTTCTGTGGTCGAACGATTGTCGTATCCGGCCGATTTGTCAATTCCCTGTTGCGACTGCAGCCAGGCCGGGTAGTCATCGATGCTCTGGTCAAACTCACTGACCTCGCCGTCATGGACAATCAGTAAAGTGTCACAAACACTGCGCAACAAGTGCCGGTCATGAGATATCACGACAATGGCGCCGCTGTATTCCACCAGAGCCACACTGAGCGCCTGGCGCATTTCCAGGTCGAGGTGATTGGTTGGCTCATCGAGCAACAACAGGTTGGGGCGCTGCTGAATCATCAGGGCCAGTACCAGGCGGGCTTTTTCACCGCCCGAGAACGGTGCCACCGGATCGAATATGCGCTCGCCGCCAAAGCCGAATCGGCCCAGGTAATTGCGCAAATCCTGTTCCCTGGATTTCTCATCCAGGCGTCGCAAATGAGCCATGGGGCTCTGCTCCGGCCGCAACAAGTCAAGCTGGTGCTGGGCAAAATAACCCACCAGTGTGTCCTTACTGATATGCCGTTCGCCACTGAGAATCGTACTGCCATCCGCAAGGGCCTTCACCAGCGTCGATTTGCCCGCACCGTTGCTGCCCAGCAAACCGATGCGGTCACCCGCGGTGATGCTCAGTCCGACATTGTTCAGCACGGGCTGCTCATAGCCGGCACAGACTGATTCCAGCGCCAACAAATGTTGCGGGGCGCGCTCAGGCTCTATGAAATGGAATCGGAAGGGCGAATCCACGTGTGCCGGGGCGATCACTGTCATCCGCTCCAGCATTTTCAAACGACTTTGTGCCTGGCGGGCTTTGGAGGCCTTATAGCGGAAGCGGTCGACATAACCCTGCAGGTGCTTGATGTCTTTGAGCTGGCGCTCGTGCATCGATTGTTGCAATGCCAACTGCTCGCTGCGGCTTTGCTCAAACTGACTGTAATTGCCGCTGTACAGGCTGATCCTCAACCGCTCTATGCTGGCCACGCGGGTACAGACCGCATCAAGAAAATCGCGGTCATGCGAGATCAGCATCAAGATTCCCTCGTAGCGGCGCAGCCAGCGCTCCAGCCACAGAATCGCCGGCAGATCGAGGTGGTTGGTGGGCTCATCCAGCAACAACAGGTCCGATCGGCGCATCAGCGCTCGTGCGAGGTTAATGCGCATGCGCCAGCCGCCCGAGAATGACCGCACCGGATTACCCATGTCCGCCACCGCAAAGCCCAGTCCAGCGAGTAACTTCGCGGCCCTGGCCTCGGCGGTGAATCCGTCGATGATCTCGAGTTTTTCATAGAGATCATGCAGTTTTGAGCTGGTCGCAAGCGCCTGCTCGGCAGTGATCTGGGCCTGCAGGCTGCGCAACTCTCCGTCACCGTCGATCACATACTCCAATACCGGCTTTGAAGAGTTCGGGCTTTCCTGGGCCACGCGCGACAGGCGGAAGTGTGCGGGATAGAAGATTTCGCCAGCATCGGACTCCAACTCACCCTGAATGAGTGAGAACAGCGAAGTCTTACCGCTGCCGTTGGCCCCGACCAGCCCCAGTCGCTGTCCGGCGTGGGCCTGAAAAGTGACCTCCTCAAGCAGCAAATTGGCGCCCCGTCGCAGACTGATTTGATTGAGGGAAAGCACGGACGTTCTTAAGCCGGATCAGCCGTCTGAATTCCAGAGGTTGGCTTGCGTATCAAAATTGGCCCGCTGCGGTCGCACCACGCAAAATTTCTGGCCTGTCGGCGCCTCCATGACGACCCAGCCGCGGATCGCCGTGAGCCGTTTAGCACCAAGGCGCTCGAGGCGCGCCACCTCCGCTTCAATGTCGTCGGTCTCAATATCGAGGTGCAAGCGACTGTTGTGCGCCACTTTCTGGACCTCAATATTCACCTCATCTGCCGCGGTCATCAGGCCGCGATATTGACTTTCAGCAGGATCTTCAAACACCTCGATTTCGAGACCCAGGGCCCCGGCCCAAAATTGCGTGGCTTGATCGAGGTCCTCGGTCTGGCAGTCGATAATAAATCCGGCCAATTGACTCTTGTGCATCATCTTCTCCTGAACTCTGAATATGGCAATATCAGTTTGAAAGAGTACTAGTTTGCGGGGTTGTTTGGGTGGTCACCCCAGTTCAGGTAGGGCAAATTGTTATCGACTTCGACCATGGTGATGCAGTCTGGCACCGGGCAAACCAGGTAGCAGAGATTACAGCCCACGCATTCCTCATCAAGCACCGTGTAAGTGCGCTTACCATGCTCATCCTTATGCTGCGAGATGGCCTGGTGGGCGGCGTCCTCGCAAGTGATGTGGCACAGGCCGCATTCGATGCATTTGTCCTGATCGATTGAAGCCAGGGTTTTGTAATTCAGGTCGAGTTGATTCCAGTTCGTGACATTGGCCACGGCTTTGCCGCGGAAATCATCCAGCCCGCGATAACCCTGATCATCCATCCAGTTGCTCAAGCCATCGACCATGTCATCAATGATGCGAAAGCCATAGCGCATGGCCGCTGTGCAGACCTGAACGCTGCCGCAACCCAGTGCGATGTACTCCGCTGCGTCACGCCAGCCACCGATGCCGCCGATTCCAGAGATCGGGAGCTCGGCGGTGACCTGATCACGGGCAATTTCGGACACCATGCTCAAGGCGATCGGCTTGACGGCCGGGCCGCAGTACCCGCCATGTGCGCCCTTGCCACCCACCGAGGGCTGTGGTGAGAACGTGTCCAGATCGACGGACACGATTGAATTGATCGTATTGATCAGGGAAACGGCATCTGCGCCACCTTCGGCCGCAGCACGCGCGGGGTAACGGATATCAGTGATATTCGGCGTCAGTTTGACGAAGACGGGCAGGCTGCTGTGCGTTTTGCACCAGCCCGTCACGTCCCGAATATATTCAGGTACCTGGCCTACGGCCGAGCCCATGCCGCGCTCACTCATGCCGTGCGGACAGCCGAAATTGAGCTCCACGGCATCGCAGCCGGTCTGTTCGACCCGCTGCAGAATGTCTATCCATGCCTGCTCGATACAAGGCACCATCAGTGAAACGACCATGGCACGATCTGGCCAGGCTTTCTTGACCGCAGTGATCTCGTCGAGGTTTTGCTGTAATGGGCGGTCGGTAATCAGCTCGATGTTATTCAGGCCGATCATGCGCTGGCCGTTGTAATCCAGCGAGCCATAACGCGAGCAGACATTGACTATTGGTGGCCCATCCTCACCCAAGGTCTTCCACACCACGCCACCCCAGCCGGCCTCGAAGGCCCGCTCGACATTGTATTGTTTGTCGGTAGGCGGGGCGGAGGCCAACCAAAATGGGTTGGGTGAACGCACCCCGGCGAAATGACAGCTCAGATCAGCCATTGTCTTTCTCCTCAGCCTGCGCGATGGGGGGCCTTACCTTGGGAAGTTCCCTGGTGTGCTCCTTGGTGCGCTCCTTGGTGTACTTCTCTGAGGACAACCATGCGTGCATACTTTCCGCCGCGATCTTGCCGTCCTGCACGGCAGTAACCGTCAGGTCAACGCCTGCGACACAGTCGCCGCCGGCCCATACATTCCCCAGTGTGGTACGTCGATGTTCATCGACGACGATTCGGCCATCGTCAATTTCCGGGCAATCATCCGAGGCCATCGGTGATTCATCAAAATGCTGACCAATGGCCTTGTACACCTGGTCTGCCTCCAACTCGAAATATTCGCCAGTGCCGCGCAAGCGACCGGCGTCGTCCATTTCAGTGTATTCAAATCCGACGCTGCACATACCTTCGTCATCGGCATTGATGGAGGTGGGGCTGGCCCAGGTTTTTAGCAGGACGCCACTGGTTTGGGCCAAATCCTGTTCGAAGTCGGTGGCGCCCATGGCCTGTTTGCTGCGACGGTAGACCAGGGTGACGTATTCGGCACCGAGCTTCTTGATTTGCACCGCGATATCGATCGCGGTATTGCCGCCTCCGATGACAATCACCCGGCGACCCACGGCAATGGTGGCCAGATCCTGCTGGCGAATCTCGACGATGGTATCCACCGCATTGTGCACACCGCCGGCTTCCTCATGGTCGAGATCCAGTTGATTGACCGCGTTGTGGCCCGCGCCCAGGAACACCGCATCGAAGTCCGATCTGAGCCGTGCCAGGCCGATATCAATACCCAGACACTTGCCCAGACGCACAGTGATGCCGCCAATGCCCAGAATATACTCAACTTCCTTTGCCGCACGTTCATCGAGCATTTTGTAAGCCGCAATTCCGTATTCATTGAGCCCACCGGCCTTGTCCCTGGCCTCATAAACGGTCACTTCGTGACCATGCAGGGCGAGGCGATGGGCGCAGGACAATCCGGCGGGGCCTGCGCCTACCACCGCCACCCGGCGGCCACTGGGAGCGGCTCGCTGAAACAGCTGCGTGCCGGCTGCAAACAGGTGATCGGTTGCAAACCGCTGCAGGCGGCCGATGGCGACGGGCTGATGCTCCGAGGTGTTCTTGACGCAAACCTGCTCGCACAACTCCTCGACCGGGCAGACATTGGCGCAGGTGCCACCCATGATGTTCTCGCTCAGAATTGTGGCGGCGGCGCCGCGCGTATTGCCACTGGAAATCCTGCGGATGAAACCGGGGATGTCAATGCCGGTCGGGCAGGCCTCCGTGCAGGGAGCATCGTGGCAGAACAGGCAGCGTTCCGACTCCACTTGAGAATGCCGCCGTGGACGACCAATTCCTTCATTAATTCGAACATCTGCCGGTCGTCGATCATCAACACGCCTTTGTAGGCCATGAATGTTTTAAAGGAATTGATGCCGTGCTCGTTGATGATCCGCGGAATTTCTTTCCGGGTCTGGTCGTTGAAATCGGTGACGGCACAATGAAAAGCATAGTCGCCGACCGCGTGACCGTCGGCTTTTCTGTGCCACTCATTGACCGCGGCCTCCAGGCTGTCTCCCTGGGTTTGAATGGCGAAGTCGACAATGGAAGTGGTGCCGCCATGCAAACCCGCCAGGGTGCCTGATTCAAATGTATCGCTGGCGTATGTGCCCATGAACGGCAGTTCCATGTGCGTGTGTGCGTCAATACCGCCGGGGAATAGATAGCAGCCGCCGGCGTCGATGGTGTGATCGGCAGAGAAATCCAACCCGGTGCCGATGGCGGCGACCTTTTCATCGACGACGTAGACGTCCGCTTCATAGACATCATTGGCAGTCGCCACGGTACCGTTGCTAATTAACAGACTGCTCATTTGTTACCACCGCTTGTGTTCGATGATAATGAGACTACATTAAACGCTGCGCTGACGACAATCCGGCAACCACCGGGGAAGATATTGACTATGGACAAGTTCATGCAGATGGCCATCGACGAAGCCATGGCAGGCCGCAGCGAAGGTGGCATACCGATTGGAAGCGTGATATTGCATGAGGGCAGGGTGATCGGCAGAGGCCACAACCGGCGGGTGCAACAAGGCAGCGCGGTATTGCATGGTGAATTGGATGCGCTGGAGAACGCTGGGCGCCAACCAGCAAATGTATATCGCCACTGCGTGATGTACACCACCCTGTCGCCCTGCGCCATGTGCAGCGGGGCGATATTGTTGTATGAAATTCCGCGCGTGGTTATTGGCGAGAATCAGACCTTTATGGGCGATGAAACGCTGCTTCGGTCTCGAGGAGTGGATTTGAGCGTGCTGCAGGATGAGACCTGTGTCAGGATGATGCGCGAATTTATCGAACAGGAACCGGAATTGTGGAACGAGGATATAGGTGTATGAGCAAATTGAGTCTTGTTTGGGTTGTAACGCTCATATTGGCGTGCTTTTGTGGTGCCGCTTGCGCGGATAGCTTCAAATTCGTAGTTTTGGGCGACACCACTTACGAAATTCCAGCCGATGAGCCGCTGTACCAAGCCCTGATCGGCACCATCAATCAATCCAGTCCGGCATTTTCCATTCACATCGGCGATACCAAAGGCTGGGGAGACTGTGGCAATGAATTTCAACTCAGTCAAAAGGCCTTCTTCGACAGCTACGAGCAGCCGGTCTTTTACGCCCCGGGAAACAACGAATGGGCCGACTGCTGGAGGGACAACCGAGGCAACCATGATCCGGAAGTGGTGATGGACTCAATGCGGCGGATTTTCTTCGGCAAGCCGCAAAGCCTGGGCCAGACAAGCATGCCCATGCTGCGTCAGTCTGACACCGATAAATCGTCTAAATACGGTGAAAATGCGCGCTGGCACCATGGCGGGGTGACCTTCACGACGGTTAACGTCATCGGCGCGAGCAACAACCAACTCCTGCGCGACGAGGCCTTGTGGCGTGAATTCGTGGCCCGCGAAAAGGCCAATGTGGCCTGGATTGAAGCGGCCTTCGCTGCCGCGCGAGAGCAAAAGGACAAAGCCATCGTCATTGCCATGCACAGCAACATTTTCGACCCTGCCTATGCCTTGCCCGGCGGGCCTTTCGAAGCCATTGCCAATGTCATAGCCAACAATGCCCCGTCATTCCTGGGGCAGGTGTTGGTCGCCCACGGCCACCAACACAGCTTTATCGTCGACCGGCCGCTTTACGAATGGCAGGACGAGCCCAAAGGATCAAAACTGGGGAACGTCACCCGGCTGCAGGTGCATGGTTGGCCCGAGCACAAAGCCGTGACCGTAACGGTCGACACCGACACGCCCTGGGTGTTTGGCTTTGAGCCCATTTATGCCGAAGGGAACATGTCTGCCGATTATCGGACGAACGACAGCCAACAGAACCAGTGAACCCGCTGCAGCCCATACTCGACCAACAGGGCTTCGTCATGCTGGATGGCGCCCTGGCGACAGAGCTGGAACGGCGCGGCGCAGATCTGAACCACAAGTTGTGGTCTGCCCGTATGCTGCAGGAGGATCCGGCAAGTATCGAAGCCCTTCACTACGATTATCTTTGCGCCGGTGCAGACGTGATCATTACCGCCAGTTACCAGGCCACGCCCCAGGGGATGGCCGCAGTGGGATTTCCGGCCGACCAGGCCGGCGACCTGATTCAGCTCAGCGTCAAGCTGGCCCTGGATGCACGGCAGCGATGGGCAGCCGCAGACCGTGCACGCCCTCTGGTGGCCGCATCAATCGGACCCTATGCCACCTACCTGGCTGACGGTTCGGAGTATACCGGCGACTATGATCTGGACCACCAAGAGCTGAAAGACTTTCACCGCCCCAGGATGGCGCTGCTGGATGAAACGCAAGCCGATCTGTTTGCACTTGAGACTGTGCCCAGTCGCCTTGAAGCCGAAGCCCTGCTGGACCTGTTGGCAGAATTTCCCCGGCGCAAAGCCTGGCTGGCCTTCAGTTGTAAGGACGAACGACATGTTTGTCATGGTGAATCCTTTGCCGATTGTGTGGCGCTGGTGCGCGGTAACGACCAAATTGTGGCTGTGGGTGTCAACTGCTCAGCGCCACATATCGTGCAGGGCCTGTTGCAATCAGTGCCCCAGGGCGAGAAGGCCCTGATCGTTTATCCCAATTCCGGTGAACACTATCACTCTGGGGACAACAGCTGGTCACCCGCTGATGTGAACGAACAAAGCCTGCCGGATCAGGCTGTTCAATGGCTGGAGGCAGGCGCAAGCCTGATCGGCGGTTGCTGCCGCACAACCGTCGAGGAGATCGCGGCAATGAAGCAGAAGCTACTGGCGAGCGGGCATGGCAATGCGCAGCGCACGATAGTAGAATAGCGCGCTTCTCGCATTACCTTTGATGCACCGCGGCTAGGTGGCAGAGTGGTTATGCAGCGGCCTGCAAAGCCGTGGACGCCGGTTCGATTCCGACCCTAGCCTCCATTCTACCTACCCTCCGGGCAGGTAGAATGAAAGCCAGGGGGAATCACGGCCAAATCGCTGGTATCCTCGATTGGAGGCATCCATCGAATCCGGTTTAGGTGTGTACAGATGGCAAGGGCTGTACTGCGGATTCGCAGTTCGATTCCGACCCTAGCCTCCATTTTTCCGACCCTGTGACGGGCAGGAAAAACGAATGCCAGGGGGAATCACGGCCAAATCGCTGGTATCCTCGATTGGAGGCATCCATCGAATCCGGTTTAGGTGTGTACAGATGGCAAGGGCTGTACTGCGGATTCGCAGTTGAGCTATTGTCAAATCTGGTGTTTAGCCATTTGATTCAAGCGGCGACCTGATCAATCTCTTTTACCTCGATCCCATCTTTGAATTTCACCCCCGTAATCACCTTGGCCAGGTAATCAAAGCCGCGTAGCCGGCGCCATTTCTTTTCCGCACACTGGCTCAATTTGAACATCATATGCAACATGCCATTGCGCGTCAGACAACCTTTGGATCTTTTGGTCCGGTGGCGGATGGTGGCAAAGGTGGATTCAATCGGGTTGCTGGTCCGGATGCTCTGCCAGTGTTGGGCCGGAAAATCATAAAATGCCAACAGTTCATCCCGATCCTTGAGCAAACAGCTCGTCGCTTTCGGGTATTTCGCCTCAAAGATCTCAATAAACAAATCAAACGCCTTGTTTGCATCATCCTTGGTTTCCGCCTGCCAGATGGCGTGCAGGGCCTGCTTGGCTTTGGGTTGTGCGGATTTCGGCAAACAATTCAGTACATTCATGGTCTTGTGCATCCAGCAGCGTTGCTGGCGGCTGGCCGGAAAGATTTCATCCAGCGCCGCCCAAAAACCCATCGCACCATCACCAATCGCCAGTTGTGGGGCGCTCATGCCGCGCGACTTCAGATTCAGCAACACCTCACGCCAACTCTGAGTCGATTCCCGCACCCCGTCCTCAATCGCCAGAAAATGTTTTTCGCCGCGTTCATTGACACCAATGATCACCAGCGCGCAGAGCTTGGCATCCTCCGCCCGCAGCCCACTGTAGACACCATCAGCCCAGACATACACCCACCGGTCCTGTCCCAGGCGACGCTGGCTCCACGCTCGATATTCCTCCGCCCATACCTGTTTCAGGCGGGATACCGTGCTGGCCGACAGACCCTGTGCCTGCGGGCCCACCAGTACCCGCAACGCCTCAGCCATCTCACCGCTGGATACCCCTTTGAGGTACAACCACGGAATGGCTGCCTCGAAAGTCGCTGTCTTGCGCACATATGGCGGCACCAGCACCGACTGAAAACTCACTGCTTCACCGGTCTTCGAGCGCACCTTGGGAATTCTCACCCGGATCGGTCCCAGGCCGGTCTGCAACTCACGTTCTGGCAGGTAACCGTTGCGCACCACACCGGCATGACCTGATTCGGTACGCCAATCCTGATACTTGGCCAGCAGCTCCTGGACTTCACTTTCCACCGCTTCGGCGAGCAGCTTCCGGGCGCCTTCTTTGAGCAATTCGGTCAACGGATCGGCACTGATTGCTCGACGTTCCAGTTCAATAACATTATTCTTGTTCATAGTGGCGTATCTCCTTTGGTTGCTTTGAAGTTTGGTAACAACAAATCAACCAGATACGCCGCTTTTTTTCAACTGCTCAAACACCAGATTCGATCATAACTCGTCAGGGTGCGGGAGAGTCCAATCAATTCGACTTGACTCACAGAAACGAACATCCGATAAACTTGAGGTGAGTTAATCTCTCTCACGCAACCAGTCCAGACGACTACACTTAGCAAGCACACTTCGTTAAGCTTTATTAATTAACACGAGAAGCTAGAATGACCCAACCTGGTTTACTAAGAGCCCTATCAATTGAACTTGATGCTTTTGCTACAGAGCGAGACTGGCATCAATTTCATTCTCCAAAGAACCTCGCAATGGCCCTCGCTGTAGAAGTTGCAGAGAACATGGAGATATTTCAGTGGTTAACAACTGAACAAAGCAAGGAATTAGACACAAAAACATTGCAGAATGTCGAAGAGGAATTGGCCGATTCCTTCATATACCTGATCAGGCTGGCGGATACATTGGGTGTGGACCTTCTTCGGGCGGCAGAATCAAAACTCAAGCAGAACCGGGGCAAGTATCCAGCCGATGTTGTGCGGGGAAGTTCAGCCAAGTACACGGAATACAACGAATGACCAATTTGTTTGTATTCACTGCTGGCTCTGGGGGTCCCCAAAGGCATTTGGACCTCTCCATTAGAAATCCAGTACAAAAGGACCTCGTTTTCGACAAGCTCGGTGCCGAACATGGTACCGAACTGCAACAAATCTTCGACCAAGTAGGCGGCTTTTACGCTTGGGGCAACCGCCCAACCAAAAGGCTCATCAAGCGCTGGGAAGCCATGCAACCCGGTGACGAGGTTCTCACGGTATATGGGGGCAACTATCATTATCGAGCCCAGATTATCTCGAAGTTTCATAACGAGGCCTTCGCTCGTGAACTTTGGGGCACAAATGCAAAGGACGGTAACACATGGGAGTATTTCTACTTCTTGACGAAACCAGAAGCAATTGCCCCAGTCCCTACTGAAAAGCTGGGCCAATACCTAAATAAGCGGTACTTTGGCCTGACTCAAATCCGGGATGATCATATTGCGCAGATTGAGTCAGCCTATGGCTCGCTTCAGTCATATCTAGATCAACACCTACCTTCGATCTTGTCACCTCCACAAACCGCTCAAAAAGCTTATCTGCTGACCTGGAATCCAGAGCGATGGAGTAAAGGAGGAGCTGGTACAGCGGAAGGCCGTCTTGGTATTAAGCCGGGAGACCAAGAAACGTGGACTTGTCATACGAAACAGGTCCAGGTGGGCGATCCAGTTTATTTGATACGATTAGGAAAAAAATGGCCTCGAGCAATCATAGCAAAGGGACGAGCATGCACTGAGCCAACAATGGGGCCACATTGGGATGCCGCCAAAGCGCCTAAGCAATACAGAAGCATTCTTGTTGATTTCGAGGAGGTGCGGAATGAATCTAATTCCGCCTCGATCTCGATTGAGGAACTTCAACGAAGATTTCCAGGGCAAGATTGGTCCCCCCAGTCATCTGGGATAGAAATCAAGGAGCAATATCGGGGGAAGACCTTCACGCACTCTGGGAAGACAGGCGCTGAGGCCAATTTTTTCACAAATCTATTCAAAGCATATTTGGTTAGCGATCGTGCCAAAGACTGGATTCCTCGATATACAGAAATCATCCAAATGGTCGCTGAGGCGAAGCAATCTAAAAATAATCCCAGCGACGATTTAGTAGAACGAATATGGTACGCCCGCAGCAATGGAATCGCTCGCACAGGAAGAGGTCAGTTATCACGCAAGGTATTCGAGGAGATCCAGCCAGAGTTGGTTGGCTTCACAAAACAATTAATGTTGCTCCCTTCAAGGGAGTTTTACGCTTCAGTCATTAAATCGTTCGAATCGCTCAAGGTAGACGGTCGGATCGACTGGATACCCAGATTGGTTATTCGAAGAGCAATTGCTGCAGTAAGTCCTGAAACGATTTGCGCATTCGTCAACAAGAGCGACTTTCTCAGGTTAGGAAAGTTGCTTGAAAAGCGATTTGGCGAAGTTTTCAAACAAAAAGATACGTGGTTTGGGCAAAACAGAAAATACCGGACATTCCTTAAAGAGCACGGCATTTCCGATTCTGACCTGCCCACGTTTAATACTTTTTGTTGGTACGTTTACGAGCAATTGCTAAAGGAATCAAACGAGGAAGACTGTTTATTTGCACCCAAAAGTGCCCCAGGATTTGCATTGAAAATTGCCCCACCCTGAGAGCCTGATTATGGCTCATATTTAGGTTGTTTTGCTGCTTTTCTTCTCCTTTTTCCTGTTGATGGTCGAGTTTTTGTAACGGTAACTGTCGTTGCCGGTTTCCAAGATATGGCAATGATGGGTCAGCCTGTCCAGAAGCGCAGTGGTCAGTTTGGCATCACCGAACACATTGCCCCATTCCGAAAAGCTCAGGTTGGTGGTGATGATCACGCTGGTTCTTTCGTACAGCTTGCTCAGCAGATGAAACAGCAACGCACCGCCGGCTTGGCTGAACGGCAGATAGCCAAGCTCATCCAGGATGATGAGATCAGCATGAGCAAAGCGGTTGGCTAATCGCCCTTGTTTACCATTTATCTTTTCCTGCTCAAGCGCGTTAACCAGTTCAACGGTAGACAAGAATCTCACCCGCCGGTGATGATGCACTATGGCTTCCACACCAATGGCGGTAGCAATATGTGTCTTGCCGGTGCCGGGACCGCCAATCAATACGATATTCTCAGTCTGATCCAGAAATTTACAACGGTGCAGTGTTCTGACCAGTGATTCGTTGATCGCGCTGTCAGTAAACGAAAAGCCTGACAAGTCACGATGTGCCGGGAAGCGCGCAACCTTCATTTGGTAGTTGATGGATCTGACCTCACGGTCAGCAACTTCAGCTTTGATCAGCTGGTCCAGCAGACCGGTGGACTGGTGATACGCCGGTGCGCCCTGTTCAGCGAGTTCTGCAACGGCACCCGCCATACCGAACAGCTTGAGTAACTTCAGGCTCAAAACCACGGCATCAGTCGACATGGTGCACCTCCCTCAGATGATCGTAACGTTCGGTGTTAGCAGTGGGTTCAGCGTTGATGGTCAGTGCCGGAGGTGGCTCCAGTCTGGCCGGACGTGGTTCATCCAGCAGGTGACCCAGGCGGTTGAGGACATGGGTTTTGGTCAGTACACCGGACTCAATCGCCTCACCCACAGCTTGCTCAACGAGGTGCTCATCATGCTGCAATACCAACGCCAAAATATCAGCCATCTCCCGATCCCCGCCGGGGCGCTTTAACAGTACGGACTGTAAGGTCCGGAAGCTCTTGGGTAGCGTGGTAAATGGCGCGCCGTTACGCAGTGCCCCCGGCTTTCTCTGCACCACCGCCAGGTAATGCCGCCAGTCATAGCTGGTCTTGCCGGGGCTGGAATGATCACGGCTGAAGATGCGTTCATGCGCGGCGATCACCTCTGCCCTGGCAACCATCACCAGCCGGTCGGCATAGATCCGTAGGCTGATGACCTGGTTCGCCAGCGCTGCCGGCACACTGTAGCGGTTGCGCTCAAAGACAATCAGGCAGGTGGGCGAAACCCGCTTGGCGTGCTCGATGAAGCCATCGAATGGTGGCGGTACCGTCATCAGGGTGGGCTGTTCATTGGCGTAAACCTCAGCAATGGTCCGGTTAGTCTGCTCCGGATGCTGAATCTCGTGCCATAGCGCTTTACATCGCTGTTCAAGCCAGACGTTCAATGCTGCAAGGTCACGAAATGCCGGTGCATCGTGCCAGAGACGGTAGCGGGCATCGCGAACGTTCTTCTCTATCTGGCCTTTCTCCCAGCCGGCGGCCGGGTTACAAAAGTCCGACTCAAACATAAAGTGGCTGACCATGGCACGAAAGCGCGCATTGACCTGGCGTTGCTTGCCGCGCCCCACCTTATCCACGGCCGTCTTCATGTTGTCGTAGATGCCGCGTCGAGGAATGCCATCCAGCGCCCGCAAGCAATGGTTATGCGCATCAAACAGCATCTCATGTGTTTGCAGCGGATAGGCCCTGAGCATAAACGCCCGGCTGTGACACAGCTTGAAATGGCCCACCTGCAACTTCATCTGTCGCGGACCCACCCGCGCCCAGTCCTCACTCCAGTCGAACTGGAAGGCCTCACCCGGGGCGAAGATCAGCGGTATATAGGTGCCACGACTGGCCTGGTTATCCGCTTCACGTTGCCGTTGACGCCAGTCACGCGCAAAGGCGGCTACCCGATCGTAGGATCCATCAAAGCCCAGCGCCACCAGATCCCGGTGGAGCATCTTTAAACTTCGCCGGCGCTTGCGGTTGCGGCCAGACTCACGCTTCAACCAGGTAGCCAGCGTTCCGGCAAAAGGATCGAGCTTGCTGACTGATCTGCGCAGCGGATACTTCGGTTCAATAATCCCACTGGCCAGGTACTTACGAATGGTGTGCCGGGAAAGCCCGGTTCGTCTTGAAATCTCTCGCATCGACAGCTTGTCACGGCCATGCCATCGTCGTATTACACTCAATAAATCCACGTCTATCACTCCTTGTACACTCCCGCTTTATCATCAGCAGGAAAGAGGGTTACACGTGGGGCAATATTGGATGCAAATATGGGGAGTTAGTGGTGTACTTTTGGATGCAAATTAACATGCACACCATCCGCACGGACAACGGTCACGAATTCCAGGCCAAATTTCATTGGCATCTGAAGGACCTGGGCATTAATCACTTCTACATCAGACCCGCGACCCCACGATTGAACGGCAAAGTGGAACGATCTCACCTGACCGACAAGCTTGAGTTCTATCAACTCATCGATTACAAAGGCGACGTCGACCTGGCCAAGAAATTACGCGACTGGGAGGCCTTCTATAACTTTCTCAGACCGCACGCTGCACTGAATGGAAAAACCCCCTATGGACGGTTGCGCGAGAAGCTGGTAGCATAGCTGTTCAGCGTCCTGTGAAGTTATTACCATCACACTGATTAGTTGCCAGCCGGTATTGTTGGTGATTAAGGTGAATGGTTACAGCCACAAGGAGATCGCCGACAATCACTCGCGCTATCCCAGAGGAAACTATTGTAGGAGCTAACACCATGCCGCATCCAAGGCCACGCACAACATCCTTTTTCAAGCGCCTGGCAACAGCCGTAGTCGCTGCTATCGCAGTATCAGCCGAAGCACAGACGGGAGGTATTGAAGAACTGGAACTCGAAGAAGTCATCGTCACGGCTCAGTTCCGTGAGGAAAATTTGCAGAACGTCGCCGTCGCGATGACCGCATTTGACGGCAAGAGGCTCGAGGGCCTTGGAATCACTGATATAGCGGACATTCTACGCCGCGTCCCGGGCGTTGATTTATACAGCCGCGGTCCGAATAAATCGGATGTTTCCATTCGCGGACTTGCAAACCTCGTTTCACAGACCGATTTCCAACGCACCAGCAACCTGACAGGGTTTTATATGGACGGTGTCAGTGTGGCAGTGACATATAATTCCCAGCGCACCTGGAATTTATTTGACATGGACAGAGTGGAGGTTCTACGTGGCCCACAGGGAACCCTTTACGGTGAGGGTGCGATGGGGGGTGCCATCCGTTACGAAACGCGAAGTCCCAATCTCGAGGAATTCGAAGCCCTGTTTAGCGGGACGCTGAGTACGACCGACGGTGCCGGTGATGCCAACTGGTCCATCAATGGTACCGTCAACATCCCGATCTCCAAGGACAAATTCGGGATACGTGTTACTGGATTTGTCCGCGAAGACGCCGGTTTCATTAATTACGTAACCGCTGGTGTGGAAGATGCAAACAAATTCAAGAACGCTGGCTTCCGGGCCGTGGGGCTGCTCCAAATTAATGACCAACTATCTGTCAGATTGAATGTTACTCATGAAGAAAGCACCAGTGAATCCGAGTGGACAGCCACCGAACCAGTCAAAGATCTCGAAAACTTATTTCACCCGTTGCTCGAACCCGCTTTGGATGACGTGACGCTCGTTAGTGCGCAAATACACTACAATACGCAGTTTGGCACTTTCAGTTCGATTAGCGGTTACTTTGACCGGAGTATGGACGACCTGGGTCTTGATCCGACTGTGACCGGTGCCATTGGCCTTCCAACAGACAAGACCTTCTTGATTGACTACGAGGCTTTTTCGGAAGAATTACGCTTCGTCTCCAACTTAAGTGGGCCCTTCAGTTTCCTGGCCGGGGCCTACTTCAAACACAGTAAGCAGGGCGAGGATCTGGACGAGCAGATCGTTGGGCCTGTTTTGCCCGGAGCCATTCTAATCATTGACGAGGCTTATGACGGAAAACAATATTCATTTTTCGGCGAGGCAAGTTACGAAGTATCCGAAAAACTGACATTAACGGCAGGCCTCAGGTACTTTCGCGAGAAAGTTGATTCAGCTCAGGTCTGGACCGAGCCGGAAGTAATTTTTACTTTCATCCCGACCAATCCGTTCACTTCAGATATTACAATCTCGAAAGTTTTGCCCAAGTTCGTAGTCGATTATCAGCCAAATGAAGATGTCTTGCTCTACGCCGGGGCGTCTCGCGGGGCCCGCAACGGCGGACTAAACGTCACTTCGACAATCAGTTTTATCGCCTTCACCGGAACCGACACGACACCATTTCGAACATTCAAAGAAGACTCGGTGTGGTCTTATGAAGTTGGCGCCAAGACCCAATGGTTAGACCGCAAGCTTACCGTGAATTTGGCTGGCTACTACCTGGATTGGACCAATATGCAGGTTTTGGTTGCCAGTCCGCCCTTGCCGTTCTTCCCGAACGGTATTGGCTTTGTCGGCAATGGCGAAACCGCGCGCACCATAGGCGCTGAGATTGAAATCAACTACGCCCCGAACTCTTATACTCACTTTTTCTTTTCCGGGAATGTGGCCGATGCGGAAATCACGACCGAGATTTCATTTAATCAAACGTTGGGTACTGTTGTCCCGGCGGGATCACCCATTCCTGGCGTTGCGGACTGGACATTTAATACAGGCGTCGACCTGATCTATCCCCTGGGAGAAATGCTCGGCGGTAATACAAACGTTGTCGCGCGCCTCAATTACCAGCGTTTCGCCAAAATGGCTGGCAACATTACGACGGGAAGTGCGAATGCCCAGCCCAACTTTAACATTCCCGAGTACGGCCTGCTTAATCTGCGTCTCGGGCTGGAATTCGAGAAATGGAGTGTGACTTTATTCGCTAACAATGTAGCGAACGAAATTGTGCCGCTGTATCAGGGTTTCAGCAACAGCGGTTTTTTTATCAACAAGCCGCGGGTTTTCGGCCTGACAGTGAACACGAGATTTTGAGTGAACACCAGACCCCGCGTGCTTTACGCCGCGAATTCCTCACAGTTTCCGCTGCCGGGATTCTGGGGGTAAGCGGTGCTCTAACAGCCTGCGCCAATCAAATTGGGCATGAAGACAAGGACACATCTTCGAGCGATTTAGCGGGCGGCGTATCAGAATCAGGCATAACCGAACGAACCATTGCGGAAGCGGAAAAACTTCACGGGCTCACTTATTCGCCGGAGGAACGCCGGCAAATAGTTCAAACCATCGACGCACAAATCGCCAATGTAGAGGCCATTCGGAAGATCCCGAAAGAAAAAGCACTGATGCCGGCGCTCGCATTCGATCCGCGCTTGCCCGGCAAGGCTTACTCCCCCCAGCCAGATTCCGTGAGGCTCGCAAGCCCACCGCCCGGATCGCTGCCCGGCGACGAGGCGGGCATCGCCTATGCCTCGGTCTCAGAACAGGGCCATTGGTTCCGGACCGGCCAAATCACCAGCAGGCGTCTTACGGAAATTTACCTTGACCGCATCAAGCGAATTGCACCGCAACTGGAATGTTTTATTACGGTGACACCGGAGTTGGCCCTGCATCAGGCCGATAGCGCCGACCGGGACTTTTTACAGGGGCGAAATCACGGGCCTCTCCAGGGCATTCCGTACGGGATCAAGGATGTATTCGATACAGCCGGTGTGCCAAGCACCTGGGGCGCCATGCCATACAAGGATCGAGTGCCCAAAAAGGATGCGCTGGTGGCCACGCTCCTGCGCAATGCCGGCGCGGTGCTTCTTGGGAAACTCGCCACTGGCTCGCTCGCGAATGGCAGCCGGTGGTACGGTGGCGACTCGCGGAACCCCTGGAACATGGGTGAGAGCGCCGGCGGTTCGAGTACAGGTGCGGGCTCGGCCACGGCGGCGGGCCTGGTTGGCTTCTCGATCGGCACCGACAGCCTCGGGTCTATCCTCAATCCGTCCGACCGCTGTGGGGTCACGGGGCTGCGGCCGACCTTCGGTCGCGTTCCCACGCGCAACAGCATGCCGCTCACGCCGAGTTTGAGCCGTATCGGCCCCATCGTCAGAACGGTAGAGGATGCTGCCCTGGTGCTCGCCGCAATCAACTACCATGACCCGCAAGCCTCGGATTCAATAGCAATGGGTTTCTCTTATGACGGGCATATGGACATTGCCGGTCTCAAGGTCGGCTATTCGCCAAAATGGTTTGAAACGGTGGGCAATGGGCCGGCCGCGCAAGTACCGGTGAGTGTGGCGCACACGAACGTCTTGACTGTACTCAACGATATGGGTGCGGATCTTATTGAGGTCGACCTGCCCGACCTTCCGTACGCGGCGATGATTCCGATGCTCTATGCAGAAGCAGCCGCTGTGTTCGAGGAGCTTACCCTCACTGGCCGGGACGAAGAACTCGTTGCCCAAAAAATCACGGAACCCAGCTGGCCAAGTAGTTGGCGTGAAGTTCGGCTTCTCTCGGCGGTAGACTATATCCAAGCGGACCGGTTTCGCCGTCAGGTCATGATGGTGATGGATGAGATTTTTGAGAGCGTGGAGGTGTTATGCGGCCCCCTTTATGGCTATTCAATTGCTCTGGTCGCAGCTACGAACTTTACTGGCCATCCGGGCCTCACTATGCGGGTTGGATTTGACGACAGCCCCACGCGGACGATCTACGGTGCACCGATGGACATTGATGGAGTCAAGCACCTCATCACCGAGAACATTACGTTCCACGGTCGGCTTTTCGAGGAGGGGAAAATGCTTGCCCTCGGCCGCGCGCTCGAAGAGCGTCTCAACGTTTGGAGAGAGCGCCCGCCCGTGGGGTGACACGCTGAATAGCCTGGTTGGTGTGCATAACGCTTCAAGAATGAACGGTTCAAGAAGCCCCATCCACCGCTTTTACCAGCCACTCACGCGTTTAAGGCCCTCGGTCAGGCTCGCCCATGATCATTATTGAACCTTCCACAAACAGATAACGCGGATCACCCAGATTTTTCGGATGCCATTTCCGATTTACGCGAGGGGGAGGGTTGAACGCAAGAGAACGGTCAAAAATAGCTTGGCGAGCTTACGCAGTGGCTTATGCGTATAATGTTTATTATGTAAAATTAAACTGAAAAGCAGACTTACGACCGTGACAGCATAATTCCTAGGGCTAAACCGGCAAAAGACCTATTTACTCTGAACATATTCCTCGAAATAATTACCCTTCGGTAAACATATTAAGGGGACACAAACAAAATGCACCGACTTCAAGACAAACTGCCCAAATTTTGGCAGGGCTGGACCATCGACGAGGATTTTCTTTATTCACCCAACGGTGACAAATTTTTACCTGTTCAGATTCTCGTCTGTCACTTCATTACTCAAATGGAGGACTATCGCAAAGTACTATGGGAATGGCCAGACTCAATTCAATAGCTGTTTCACAAACCAAACTCGGCTCTCCGCAAAACCGGCCCAAACTGATAGATACTTCAGGCGGCGTTCTGGCCCCAACCTTGTACAGCAAGCTAGCGACAGGGAGCGTTGCCGGGGAAGAAATCGTTGTTGCGGAAATTGTTGTCGCTGGGTTCCCTTTTGGGACAGTATCAATATAGCAGCTTTCGGCCAAACGGAGTCCCATTACTCCGGCCAGATTTCCATTGAATCCAGCTGCGCCAATGCAATTCCTAATTTAGTCGGCATCCGGCTGGGAGTAGAAAAATACCGGTCACTCCAGTATCATTCTCTTCGGCTCAAGAGACGGTTGGTTATGCCATGCTATGCGCGGCGGCCAGTATTGGGACTTCCCTCAGGTGGTCGTGCTATTTGATGGCCTGGTTTGCATAACATACAGGTGGGGTATGAAGCACGGTCGAATTAGATTTGCCTTGGTCACCTTATTGTTCGGGATCGGCGGGCCGACGGCTATGCAGCAACCGAGGACGACAAGTTGACCGCTGGCGACCCGGCAGCAGGTGATCGCTTTGGCGCCTCGGTGGCCGTCAGCGGAACCACCGTTGTGGTCGGCGCTTACCTTAGCGACGACGCGGGAGACCAATCTGGCTCGGCCTACGTCTTCGACTGCAGCAGTTTCCCCTGCGTCCAGGTCAGCAAGCTGACCGCTTCCGACGCGGCAGCGGGTGACAGGTTTGGCTGGTCGGTGGCCGTTAGTGGAACCACCGCCGTGGTCGGCGCTTACCAAAACGACGGGCCAAATAATTCCGGTTCGGCCTATTATTTCGACCTGTCGATCTGCGGGGCGGCCTGCACCCAGGACGGCAAGCTGACCGCTTCCGACAAGACATTCCGTGACTGGTTTGGCTTCTCGGTGGCCGTTAGCGGAACCACCGCCGTGGTCGGCGCTGTCCAAGACGACGACGGGGGAGTCGATGCCGGTTCGGCCTATTATTACGAATTATCGACCTGCGGGGCGGCCTGCACCCAGGACGGCAAGCTGACCGCTGCCGACCCGGCAGCGGGTGACAACTTTGGCCGCAGGGTGGCCGTCAGCGGAACCACCGCCGTGGTCGGCGCTTACCGTGACGACGACGCGGGAAGCAATTCCGGCTCGGCCTATTATTTCGACCTATCGGCCTGCGGGACGGCCTGCACCCAGGACGGCAAGCAGACCGCTGCCGACGCGGCAGCGGGCGACCAATTTGGCAGGTCGGTGGCCGTCAGCGGAACCACCGCCGTGGTCGGCGCTGAACGTAACAACGACGCGGGAGACGATTCCGGCTCGGCCTATTATTTCGATTTATCGGGCTGCGGGGCGGCCTGCACCGAGGACGGCAAGCTGACCGCTGCCGACGCGGCAGAGGATGATAACTTTGGCATCTCGGTGGCCGTCAGTGGAACCACCGCCGTGGTCGGCGCTTTTAGAGACGACGACGTGGCAGATGGCTCTGGCTCGGCCTATTATTTCGACCTATCGGCCTGCGGGACGGCCTGCACCGAGGACGGCAAGCTGACCGCTGCCGACGCGGCAGCGACCGACACGTTTGGCATCTCGGTGGCCGTGAGCGGAACCACCGCCGTGGTCGGCGCTGACGGTAACGACGACGCTGGAGAGTCTTCCGGCTCGGCCTATGTATTCGGTGACACAACCCCGATGCACGCTACTTTTAAGGTGTACAAATCCTTCAATGACGGAAATCCTTCCGATGTTGTTGTCGACATCGACTGTAACTCCGAGTTATGATCGAATCTGGTGTTTGAGCAGTTGAAAAAAAGCGGCGTATCTGGTTGATTTGTTGTTACCAAACTTCAAAGCAACCAAAGGAGATACGCCACTATGAACAAGAATAATGTTATTGAACTGGAACGTCGAGCAATCAGTGCCGATCCGTTGACCGAATTGCTCAAAGAAGGCGCCCGGAAGCTGCTCGCCGAAGCGGTGGAAAGTGAATTCCAGGAGCTGCTGGCCAAGTATCAGGATTGGCGTACCGAATCAGGTCATGCCGGTGTGGTGCGCAACGGTTACCTGCCAGAACGTGAGTTGCAGACCGGCCTGGGACCGATCCGGGTGAGAATTCCCAAGGTGCGCTCGAAGACCGGTGAAGCAGTGAGTTTTCAGTCGGTGCTGGTGCCGCCATATGTGCGCAAGACAGCGACTTTCGAGGCAGCCATTCCGTGGTTGTACCTCAAAGGGGTATCCAGCGGTGAGATGGCTGAGGCGTTGCGGGTACTGGTGGGCCCGCAGGCACAGGGTCTGTCGGCCAGCACGGTATCCCGCCTGAAACAGGTATGGGCGGAGGAATATCGAGCGTGGAGCCAGCGTCGCCTGGGACAGGACCGGTGGGTGTATGTCTGGGCTGATGGTGTCTACAGTGGGCTGCGGGCGGAGGATGCCAAGCTCTGCGCGCTGGTGATCATTGGTGTCAATGAACGCGGCGAAAAACATTTTCTGGCGATTGAGGACGGGGTGCGGGAATCGACTCAGAGTTGGCGTGAGGTGTTGCTGAATCTGAAGTCGCGCGGCATGAGCGCCCCACAACTGGCGATTGGTGATGGTGCGATGGGTTTTTGGGCGGCGCTGGATGAAATCTTTCCGGCCAGCCGCCAGCAACGCTGCTGGATGCACAAGACCATGAATGTACTGAATTGTTTGCCGAAATCCGCACAACCCAAAGCCAAGCAGGCCCTGCACGCCATCTGGCAGGCGGAAACCAAGGATGATGCAAACAAGGCGTTTGATTTGTTTATTGAGATCTTTGAGGCGAAATACCCGAAAGCGACGAGCTGTTTGCTCAAGGATCGGGATGAACTGTTGGCATTTTATGATTTTCCGGCCCAACACTGGCAGAGCATCCGGATCAGCAACCCGATTGAATCCACCTTTGCCACCATCCGCCACCGGACCAAAAGATCCAAAGGTTGTCTGACGCGCAATGGCATGTTGCATATGATGTTCAAATTGAGCCAGTGTGCGGAAAAGAAATGGCGCCGGCTACGCGGCTTTGATTACCTGGCCAAGGTGATTACGGGGGTGAAATTCAAAGATGGGATCGAGGTAAAAGAGATTGATCAGGTCGCCGCTTGAATCAAATGGCTAAACACCAGATTTGACAATAGCTCGTAACTCCGGTCTGATTGCTGATCAGGACCAGAATGTCTCCGCAGGCGACCCAATTACATTCGTGGTGACCGAATTCGATGACGGAGAGCTGACCTGCGAAATTACCGAACAAAACCTGAGCGGTTACTCGTCCTCCTACTTCAACGGCTCGGTCACCAACCAGACCTCCTGCAACTACAATACGCTTATTGGGCGAGACGATTTCGAATGCCGGATCTCAAACGAACTCAACCCGGTAGAGGTTGAAGTGACCAAGGACTGGATGGACGAGCATCCCCAATTCAACAACTCGACCCATGCCCGGGCCAAGGCTTCATGCGATAACGAGTGGGCTCTGCAGGACCGCAATCTGCATTTCCAAGATGATGGTGATAAGGATTCCTTCTGGGTATGGCCGAGCTATACCGGCAACACCGAATGTGACGTCAGCGAGAGAATCCGCGACAGTGGGGTCGAGACCGATGCCAGCGACTGCCAGGACATCGAGGTTGCTCTGGGCGATACCAAGCTCACTTGTACCATCGTCAACACCCGCATATACGAGGGTGTGCCGACGTTGAGCCAATATGGACTGGCCCTGTTGGCGCTATTGATGCTGGGGTTAGGTATGGTGGGATTTCGTCGTTTTGCCTGAAGGCTAACTAGGCGCTCGATTCGATGGGTCCGACGATTGCCGGGCTCTCTTTATTTGAGTGAATTCAGAGACCAGCTGTTGGGCTCTGCACGGTGTGGCGCACCTAGTTGATTAGCCACCCTAATTTGGGCTGCTTTGGGTTGCCGACTCAACCGGTCGATGCAACACCTAAACTCTAACTATAGAGAGGGAGGTGATGCCAATGAAGTACCGAACGAGGGTTTTATACACCGAAGCTGACAAGGCGCTGATGTGGGATCGCTGGCGCAAAGGCGATTCTCTGCACGCGATTGGACGGTTTCTTGGCCGCCGTCATGGTTCGATCACCGCCGTTCTTTTGAGGACCGGTGGGATACAACCTGCAAAGAGAACACGGTCTTCCAGAGTGTTGTCGCTGGCTGAGCGTGAAGAGATCTCGCGGGGTGTCGTTAGCGGCCGATCCGTGCGTTCAATCGCGGCATCATTAAGACGTGCGCCCTCTACCGTCAGCCGAGAAATCAACCGCAACGGCGGGCGGCGAGGATACCGGGCCAACCTGGCTGATAAAGCCGCCTGGGACCGGGCCCATCGCCCCAAGACCTGTAAACTGGCAGGCAACCGTGCGCTGACGGGCATCGTGGCGGAGAAGCTACAGCTCCAGTGGTCACCGCGGCAGATCGCTGGCTGGCTGAAGCGCACTTACCCCCACGACGAGTCATACCAGGTGTCACACGAGACCATTTATCGGACCCTCTTTATCCAGGCCCGTGGCGCCTTGAAAAGGGAACTGCTGCTACACTTGCGGCGCACCCGCGGGATGCGTCGCTCACGACATCACACGCAGAAGACAGCAGATCATGGCCGCATCAGCGATACCATCTCGATCCGCGAGCGACCGGCTGAGGTCGAAGATCGCGCTGTACCTGAGCACTGGGAGGGCGATCTGTTATTCGGCAGTAACAACAGCCAGATCGCCACCCTGGTCGAGCGTCATACGCGCTACGTGATGATCGCCAGAGTCAAAGGCAAAGACACCGAGACGGTGATCAACGCACTCATTAGGCAAGCCCACAAGCTGCCACGGGAGCTTTACAAGTCGCTCACCTGGGATCGCGGTAAGGAAATGGCTGATCACAAACGCTTCAGTCTGGAGACCGATATCAAGGTTTACTTCTGTGATCCACAGAGTCCCTGGCAACGTGGTTCCAACGAAAACACCAACGGTTTGCTCAGACAGTACTTCCCGAAGGGGATGGACCTATCGAACGTTCACCAGAACCGGCTGAACGCGGTCGCCAGACGACTTAACGAGAGACCCAGAGAAACGTTAAACTTCGAAACACCAGCTGAACGATTTAACCAATGTGTTGCATCGACCGGATGAATTCGCAGTCGGAAGCGGCTATATTCATACTGTCCCGAAGGGGTCCCTTTTGACCCACTCTTTCGCGTTGACAATGAATTTTTCTATTCACCTAACGGCGACAAATTCACACCCACCATGATGATGGTTTGCTAGAAGAATTAATACTCTTTCTGGAACACGACAAGATAAACATTATACGCATAAACAGCTCTTGTTTTCGTCTAAATTTCAAGACGAAGGTTTTGAAGATCAGGTGTCGGAACGACTGCTTTTAATCCTTGCCGGTCTTGACCCCGCAGAGATAGTTGTTGATGTTTTGATAATGAGTGCTAATGATGAGGAATTGCGCAAAACCTTCGCACGATTTAAAAAAGCCGTAGCAGCACTAGTCCCATTGTCACTTCTGACCGCCCTGCCCCAGTACTAGAGGCTAGAGTTATTTGTTTATTATGTTAAATTAGACTTAAAAACACAGGTCGGTGGATTGGGCCTCAGCCCTCCGTCGGAAGGCGGACGAGTCCATCAATTAATCGTCGACCGATACCAGCCCCAGAGTTCGGTTACCGAGTGGCTGTACCGGACGGTTGTTGCCATGCAGATGCGAGATGATCATGGCCATCTGTTTGGGTGAGATCTGGCGCTTCTCGGCCATGACGATCCATTGCACGCCCTCGGAGCACGGCGGCGTCGTAAGAGACCCCTGGTAGCGGTAGTAGTGACGCGGCAATGGCCGGAGTTCGTTCATGTCGAGGTCCAGACCCTCGATGTGACGAGCGTCGCCAGGACCATCCGGAAGCTGCGAGAGGACGGGTTCCCAGAGTGCGTCATATGCGCCTTCCTCGACCAGGACCCCGAGAACAGCCAGCTCGCCGGCCGCCGATTTGTGCACGAAGTGTGCTTCCAGAGGTGCGTGCTTGCCGTCAATCGTATGCTCGGATGGCGCATGAAAGTGATACTGCACGAGTTCATAGAGCTCGCCGTTGATTGCCAGCGACATCGGCACATTGTTTGTGACCTGTATGGTGTGGCCGTTGTCGACAATATCCATTACGGTAGCACGCTGATTCGGCGCCAAAACTGTTTCACCAAGCCGACGCTCCAGGCTCGCCTCTTCAATAGCAACGCTGTCGGTCAGGTCGATCGGTGATTGCTCAGTACCGTTGCCACATAAGACAAAGTCGGCATGCAGCTCGCCCCAGTGTTCGGGCCCTTCGTCACCGCTGTAGCCCCAGTGAGGCGCGTGATGCTGATTCTCTTCGGCCGTCGCGCTCTTACCGATCGAGAGGGCAGCGAGCGACAGCAATAAACCGATAAATACAACTGTTTTGCTCAATTCCTGATCTCCCAGATCGAATACAGTTCCTATTTTTAACTGTGATTGCGCCTCTCGCAAGCCACTTTGCACTGAAGTTTTTATATACGCTTAATATACAATTAGTTAGTGACTATATTTAATGTACTTTAGCGCGTTACTGCGCGCGCTAGCACATATTTGCGTCCTTGTGCCGTTCGAAACGCAGTTGGTTCTGGCCAAATTCCGCGGCTGTGATTTATCATGAGCACACTGTGCGTACTTCCCTGGACAAATCGATCCGCATCATTGGTGTACCCCTTGACCTTGGGGCCAGCCGCCGTGGCACCGATATGGGCCACCGTCGGGTGGATGCGTACTGATCCACTAACCATCGCCCGATTGTTGATTAGCGAGGTCGACAAATTCCGCTTCGGTATATCGGCGCGTGATGTGTTGTGGGCAATTCCAATCGAACGCGACAACGTCGATAAATGCGACTCGCTCAATTCGTGCCTTGTAATCCGGCAGCTCAACCCGCGCAATGACCTCCGATGAATCGATCCGCGCGTCCTCGATGCGAATATGTCCTAGGAGCTTCAAGCGGCGGCGTTTTGGGTAATCCATAAGGATCAACGAACAACGGTCGTTGATTGACAGGTTTCCAACGCTTACGAGTTGCGTGTTGCCGCGAAAATCGGCGTACGCCAGTTGATTGGGGCTCAATACTTTTAGGAACCCGGGCGGCCCACCACGGTGCTGAACGTACGGCCAACCGGTCTCGCTGACGCTGGCGATGTAAAAGGTGTCGCGAAGCGCGATAAAGTCGATTTCCCGTGCGGTGAGTTGATCGTTCGGTCCAAAATTGCTCTGTAAGCGCTCATGCTGCGCGCGCGAACCGAACTTTTCCTGAGCCGCTTTGACACTGTCGGTAAATGTTAAGTCGGCGAATCGATGAGTCATGGTTGCATTCTCTTTTTGAAAAGGTGCGGCCGTACGAATACGGCCGCACAAACAACGGCGTTAGTTCGCCGCCAGGGGGGTGGTCCTGCCAATCTTCCGGTTAAGGAAGTCACGCATCAGGTCAGCGATCTCCTGGCCGTGCGTTTCCAAAGCGAAGTGCCCTGTGTCGATTAAGTGATACTCGAGGTCATTCAGGTCACGCTTATACGGTTCGGCACCGGCTGCCGGAAAGATCTCGTCGTTCTTTCCCCAGACGATCAACGTCGGCGGCTGATGGTTACGAAGGTATTTCTGCCAGTCGGGGTACAGCGGTGGGTTCGACCCGTAGCTGTAGAACATCTGCAATTGAATGTCCTGATTGCCTTCGCGATCCAGCAGAGGCTGAACGTGTCCCCAGGTATCCGGGCTAACCGCCTCGACGTTCGATACACCGTTCGTGTACTGCCACTTCGTGGCTCCAAGCGTTGTCAGGAAACGCAGTGCATCGTCGTTAGACATTGCAGGCTGCTTGTAGGCCGCCTTGACGTTTTTCCAAAAGTCATTGTCGAGACCCTTGTTGATGGCGTCCCGATCCTTCCAGTACTCCTTGATCGGCTCCCAAAAGTTGTTATCAATGCCTTCGTTGTACGCATTGCCGTTTTGCACGATCAAACTTTCGATTCGATCGGGCTGCGCTGTCGCAATACGAAAACCAACTGGTGCACCGTAGTCCATCAAGTACAAACTAAATTTGTCCACGCCAATCTTGTCGACGAACTTGCCGATGAGCCTGAGTTATGATCGAATCTGGTGTTTGAGCAGTTGAAAAAAAGCGGCGTATCTGGTTGATTTGTTGTTACCAAACTTCAAAGCAACCAAAGGAGATACGCCACTATGAACAAGAATAATGTTATTGAACTGGAACGTCGAGCAATCAGTGCCGATCCGTTGACCGAATTGCTCAAAGAAGGCGCCCGGAAGCTGCTCGCCGAAGCGGTGGAAAGTGAAGTCCAGGAGCTGCTGGCCAAGTATCAGGATTGGCGTACCGAATCAGGTCATGCCGGTGTGGTGCGCAACGGTTACCTGCCAGAACGTGAGTTGCAGACCGGCCTGGGACCGATCCGGGTGAGAATTCCCAAGGTGCGCTCGAAGACCGGTGAAGCAGTGAGTTTTCAGTCGGTGCTGGTGCCGCCATATGTGCGCAAGACAGCGACTTTCGAGGCAGCCATTCCGTGGTTGTACCTCAAAGGGGTATCCAGCGGTGAGATGGCTGAGGCGTTGCGGGTACTGGTGGGCCCGCAGGCACAGGGTCTGTCGGCCAGCACGGTATCCCGCCTGAAACAGGTATGGGCGGAGGAATATCGAGCGTGGAGCCAGCGTCGCCTGGGACAGGACCGGTGGGTGTATGTCTGGGCTGATGGTGTCTACAGTGGGCTGCGGGCGGAGGATGCCAAGCTCTGCGCGCTGGTGATCATTGGTGTCAATGAACGCGGCGAAAAACATTTTCTGGCGATTGAGGACGGGGTGCGGGAATCGACTCAGAGTTGGCGTGAGGTGTTGCTGAATCTGAAGTCGCGCGGCATGAGCGCCCCACAACTGGCGATTGGTGATGGTGCGATGGGTTTTTGGGCGGCGCTGGATGAAATCTTTCCGGCCAGCCGCCAGCAACGCTGCTGGATGCACAAGACCATGAATGTACTGAATTGTTTGCCGAAATCCGCACAACCCAAAGCCAAGCAGGCCCTGCACGCCATCTGGCAGGCGGAAACCAAGGATGATGCAAACAAGGCGTTTGATTTGTTTATTGAGATCTTTGAGGCGAAATACCCGAAAGCGACGAGCTGTTTGCTCAAGGATCGGGATGAACTGTTGGCATTTTATGATTTTCCGGCCCAACACTGGCAGAGCATCCGGACCAGCAACCCGATTGAATCCACCTTTGCCACCATCCGCCACCGGACCAAAAGATCCAAAGGTTGTCTGACGCGCAATGGCATGTTGCATATGATGTTCAAATTGAGCCAGTGTGCGGAAAAGAAATGGCGCCGGCTACGCGGCTTTGATTACCTGGCCAAGGTGATTACGGGGGTGAAATTCAAAGATGGGATCGAGGTAAAAGAGATTGATCAGGTCGCCGCTTGAATCAATTGGCTAAACACCAGATTTGACAATAGCTCGATGAGCCTCGCCACATTGTCGAACGAGTAGTCGAAGTCATTGACGTTCGGCATCGAGCTAAATCCATAGCCAGGATAATCCGGTGCTACGAGGTGATACTGGTCGGCGAGCTCAGGGATCAGTTCGCGGAACATGTGTGACGACGTTGGAAAGCCGTGTAGTAACAAAACCGTTGGGTTATTCGGGTCGCCGGCCTCCCGATAAAAGATGTCCACACCTTCTACCGTGATTGTGCGGTAGCTAACGTTGGGCAGGTTCTCGGCGTGCGCCACAGATTGAAGGGCGGCGACAGCCAGCAAGGCAAAGAATAGCCATACCGCTGTCTTGTTGATGTGTAGTGTTTTCATGTTCGTACTCCTGGGTCAATAAGATTTAGGTTAGTTCGCTACCGCAGACGTGGTTGCTGGCAACGGATCCGCTTGCGTGTTCTTTTCCCCGGTCGCAGCAAATCCTCTGTTTCCGGTGAAGACCACGTACAGCATCAGCAGTAGCAGGACGGCTTGAAATTCGAAGCCGCCCATTGGATGCGTTTCGCTCGGCACGAAGTTCCATTGTCCCCAGTGCACGATAGCGATCGCTCCGATGATTACCGGGATGTTCAGTGCCGCACCGACACGAGTAACGAGATCGGAGATTCGGTCATCGCGAAATCCACCCACCAATACCAGTAGCCCGCCACCGGTCTCGGCCAGTGCGACCAGCACAACCTGGAGATAGGAAATGGGCAGCATTTGTGCGAAGCCCTCCAAGTTCAGGAATTTCAGTGCGCCGTGGTAGACAAACACACTCGCGAGCGCGATGCGTAGAAGCCAGTGTGCGTTGGTTGTTAAAAATTTCATGTCATTCTCCTTGGTGAATAAGTGATTGTGCTATTTGGCACTGTTTATCTTTTGAACGGCTTCTTTAGTCGTCCAAACGGAACGTCGTTCGCACTCATGTCGCGGCGAGTCATGTAACCGTCCGCATCGAATTCCCAGTGCTCATTTCCGTGGCTTCGATACCATTGGTCGGTTTTGGCGTGTTGCCAATCGCACTCAAAGCGCACAGAAATTCGGTTGTCGGTAAAGGCCCAAAGCTCATTCATTAAACTGGAATTCGACTCAATCACCCATTTGCGTTTGAGGAAGTATTCGATCGCCGCTCGACCTTGAAATGAGTCTTCGCGATTTCGCCAAACACAGTCCGGTGAACACAATTGCACGACTGTCTCCGGGTTTCGTGTATTCCACGCGTCCTCAGCGGCTTGAACTTTTGCTAGCGCCGTGTCCTGGGTGAATGGTGGAAATGGAAGTCGTTGCACGTCAGTCCTTCCTACAGCCACTGGCGCTGATGAAAGTCGACGTACGCCGCAAGGGCCTGTGGTACCACTTCACGCTTGAATCAATTGTATTTCTCATGTTGTTTCTCCCGTCAATAATGTTCATTGCGCTTAAAGAGCTAGTAAATCTAGGCCGGAACTGCAGTATTCGGCCTGGGTAACATTTTCGGGTATGTCTAGAGCCTCGACAAACGACGATTTCTCGCGCAGACTTACAAAAAGTAAGGGAAGCCTATTGCTATGCCCCGGCGAATCTATCCACTCAACTCGCTGCGCGCGTTCGAAGCCTCGGCGCGCCATCTCAGCTTTGTGAAGGCGTCTGAAGAGATGTCGGTAACGCCGGCGGCCATTAGTCATCAGGTAAAAAAATTGGAGGAGTACCTGGGCCTACCGCTGTTCCGGCGCCGCGTGCGCGGTTTGTTACTTACGGAATCCGGGCAGTTGCTCTCGGCCGAGTTACGTGAAGTATTTCTCCGCTTAGATAAAGCGATGGAGCGAGTAATCGACAGCGACTCGTACGGAACACTAACATTGAGCGTCGCGCCCACTTTCGCTGTCATGTGGCTGATCCCACGCCTGCAGGAATTTCATAAGCTACATCCGGATATAGACGTTCGAATCTCAACCAGTCTTAGATTGGTAGACTTTCAGCGGGATGACTTCGACGCGGCGATCAGACTAGGCAGCGGACAGTGGTTTGGCCTGGAAACAATTAAACTCTTCGACGAATCGGTAACGCCAATGTGTAGTCCTCGTCTGCTCGAGGGGCCCGATATGCTAAAAAATCCTGACGACCTTCGAAAGCACGTGCTACTCCACAATCATTCGATGGACTATGATCCTGAATCGCCTACCTGGGAAAAATGGCTCGAAGCAGCGGGCGCGACCGGTGTGGATGCATCGCGAGGCACACATTTCAGCTTGCCCGACCACGGATTACAGGCCGCCATTGACGGTGCGGGCGTCGTCCTGGGTTGGCGTTCTCTCTCAGCGAGTGATCTCGCGGCCGGACGAGTAGTGGAACCCTTCGACCTCACTATGTCTTTGGGGTCCAGCTTCTACCTGGTCTATCCGGAGGCGAACTCGCTCAGGCCGAACATCGCAGCGCTGCGTGATTGGTTAATGCAAGAGGTCCGCTAAACTGCGAACCCGATGTGCCCTCTTCCCCTGTCGGAGCTAACGTGTCAACAATCTGATCGAGAAGACAGAATAATGAAATTGGGGATGTTCCATTTGGTCGCGATGAAGTAACCTCATAATCTACTTGTGAATCAGTTATGAAAAAGAATTACCTGAACAGAGACAGCAGCAAGGTGGCACGAATAGAATTGTTGCTCTCCTACATACGAGGAAACCTGAAGTGGTCCAATAGATTGTACAACCCAGTTAAGAGATAATTTATTTAACTGGGAGAAGTAAATTGAGAAGAAGAAAAAAGTATTCAAAGGAGTTCAAACTGGATGCAGTCAGTTTGGTAGTCGATCAAGGTTATAGCCGTGCAGAAGCTGCCAGAAGCCTTGGGCTTAATGGCAATATGCTCGGTCGTTGGGTTTCAGAACACCGAGCCGATGGTGGGCAATCTTTCCGCGGGAACGGCAAACTCACCCCGGAACAGGAAGAAATCCGGAAGTTAAGATCGCAGGTCAAAAACCTGAAAATGGAGAAAGAAATCCTAAAAAAAGCGACGGTCTTCTTTGCCAAAGAAATGAAATGAAATATTTGTTTGTCACCCAACACAAGAAGACCTGGCCAATCGACCTGATGTGTCGAGTACTGGGTGTCAGCCGACAAGGTTATTACCACTATCGGCGAATTACAGAAGCCAGGCTGGCGGATCCGGAGCACCAGGAGATGCTGGACTGGATGAAGGATATAGCCGTTGCCAGCCAATATACCTATGGCCGGCGGCGCATGAAAAGAGCGATGAATGCATTGGGTTTTCCGATCAGCAGAACGAAGACCGTGAACCTGATGAAAGAAGCGGTTATTCAAGTTCGTCATAAAAAGAAATTCAAAGTGACCACCAACAGCAATCATAAATTGCCGTTATTTGAAAATTTATTGGAACGGCAATTTGACGTTGAGCAACCCAACCAGGTTTTTGCTTCAGACATCACCTATGTCTGGACCCAGCAAGGCTGGTTGTATCTGGCTGTTGTGATTGATTTATATTCCAGAAAAGTTGTGGGCTGGAGTATGAGCAGCCGAATGACTGCACAGCTGGTGTGTGATGCATTGACGATGGCGATCTGGTTGCGCAGGCCAAAAGCAGGCTTGATCCACCATTCTGACCGCGGATCCCAATATGCCAGTAAAGCTTTCAGGCGATTATTGAAAGCGCATGGCTTCAAAGGCAGCATGAGCCGAAAAGGCGACTGCTGGGATAACGCTGTTGTGGAGAGCTTCTTCGGCAGCCTGAAGCAGGAACGGGTGCACTGGCGACACTACCAGACCCGCTATGAAGCCCAGCAGGATATCCTGGATTACATATCGATGTTTTATAACAGTTACAGACTGCATTCGTACCTCAATTACAGAAGTCCGAATCAGTTTGAAATGGAAATGACAGAATTAAGAAAAGTTGCTTAACTGGGTTGTATCAAATAGCTTGACCACGTCAACCTACCGGCTATTGCATTCCTCATCATGGCCCAATTCGCGCTGGCGCAAAGCGTTTCGGCTCAGCCCGTATTTTCCAAGGTCTTCGAACCGGATACCATCCGCCCCGGTTCTGTAAGCACCTTGACTTTTGAAATCACTAACGCTGATCAGCCGTTAACCGAACTTGCGTTCAGCGATGTGCTGCCGGCAGGTGTAGCCATCGACGCCTTCCCCAATGCCCATTCCGGCTGCGGAGGCATCCTTACAGCCCCGGCAGGCGGCGGCACGATCACTCTAACTGGTGGCTCGGTGCCTGGACCCGGTAGCTGCAGTATTAGCGTGGATGTCACCAGCCACACAATCGGCACGCACATGAATGTCACCAGCCAATTTACGCATAGTGCGGGAACAAGTTCTGGGGTAAGTGATGATCTCACTGTAGTCCCGACAATCCGCGCCACGATACGCGTGACCAAGGACTTCACCGGGAGCGGGAGGTTTGACATCCCCTTCGATACGACGCTGATCATGGACTGTGACGGCGGATTGATTCCGGGCGTGCAAAAGGTCATCGACGGGGCGGCAGGACATACTTTCGTCATTACCGAGTTCACCAGCGGCTCGATGGACTGCCATATCTTCGAACAAGGCCAGCCGGGTTACTGGGCAGATTTCGAATGCAGTGGGCCTGACGGCTGCGGTGCCACTGACGATAGCTACTTTGCTGACTACTGGGATCCAGGTGCGGGCAGAGGTGGCGATTTGGTGCCCGCGCCGACCCTGTTTGAAGCAGGCTATTGCGAATTCACGAATATCGAGCACGATGATGAGTGGCTCTGCGCAATCAGGAACCGTCTGCTGGCCGTCCGAGTCGATGTATTCAAGTGGTGGGTCGACGATCATCCTGAATTCAACAACTCAACTCATGCCCGAGGTCGACTCGAATGTGACAATTTGGCTCCAGCGACGGACTGCTGGATATTCCAACCAATTCCCTTCGACCAAGGTGAGGCGGATGGTCCCGACATCAGCAGAAGTTTTTCCTTGAGGTGGTGGGGCGAACATGATGATGATTCCGTACTCATCTGTCCCTCAGCGTTTCGCGGCCACACCGAATGCTGGGCATACGAGCGGGTTCGCGACAGTTCGGTCGAATCCGAGCATGATTGTAATTTCACAAACCCGTACCAAAACTGAATTACTGTGGGTGACTGGGACAACCAGTGCACGATCACCAATACCCGCATTTATGAGGGCATTCCGACTTTGAGTCAGTACGGCCTGGCGCTGCTGGCCCTACTGATGCTGGGCGTTGGGCTTGTAGGATTCCGACGATTTGCATAATTCCTAATTAGATGTAAGTTCGCTATTGTTTGCAAATAGTTATTGACTATAGTTAATGTAACTTAGCGAGATACTTCGCGCGCTTGCGCATATTTTTGTCGTTGTGCCGTTCGAAACGCACTTGGTTCTAGCCAAATCCCGCGGCTGTGATTTATCATGAGCACACTGTGCGTACTTCCCTGGACAAAACGATCCGCATCATTGGCGTACCCCTTGACCTTGAGGCCAGCCGCCGTGGCACTGATATGGGCCCGTCGGCATTGCGAATCGCAGGTTTGGGGGCTGCCCTGAGGCGTATGGGCTACACCGTGGCTCAGGAGGAAGACATTTCTGCGCCGGCGATGGAAACCCGCAGCGTGGAAGACAGCAACGCGCGCTATAAGCCCCAGATCCTCGATGTGTGTACTAAACTGGCCAACGCGGTGCGTACGCGGCTGCAAGAAGGCGAATTTCCACTCGTTATCGGGGGTGATCACTCAATCGCCATGGGCACGGTTGCGGGTGTTGCGGCCCATTACCGTGAACGCGACGAGCCCATTGGGCTTATCTGGTTTGATGCCCACGGTGATATGAATATCCCGGGCGTCTCTCCTAGCGGCAACATTCATGGCATGCCCCTGGTTCATCTGCTGGGCAAAGGCGACCCGGATCTGGCTAACATTTGTGGATTCTCACCTAAAGTGAATCCGGACAATGTGGCCTTGATCGGTGTCAGGGATCTGGATGCGGGCGAGCGAAAAATTATCCGTGAATCTGGTATCCATGCTTATACGATGCGGGAAATTGATGAGCGTGGCATGGCAGCGGTGGCCAGGGAAGCGCTGGAGTTCGTTAATCGGGGAACGGTCGGGTTTCATGTCAGTTTCGACGTGGATGGGTGCGATCCGTCGGTCATTCCCGGTTCGGGCACGCTGGTGCCGGGCGGAGTCAACTACCGCGAGGCCCATCTACTGCTCGAATATTGTGCTGACAGCGGCCGCCTGATATGCATGGAAGTTGTTGAATTAAATCCCTTTTTAGACGACGGAAACGTGAGTGCGGAACGTACTCTTGAGTTGATTCTGAGCGCCATGGGCAAGAGCATACTGTAGGAATGAGAATCGCTGGGACCTGCGACATGAACGGCGCACGGCGCGCATCCGTATTGGCCGTCATTTTCCTCTCCGCCTGCGCCACCGGGCGCTTCAATCCCGAACCTTTTGACTATGATTCCCTGCGCACGCATGCGGTGACCCAGGTTGCCGGAGATTTGCGTGTAACGGCTTCTGTTCCGGGTCAATTGGAAACCCAGGCCATATTTGGCGCAGATCTTTATAAGCGCGGCATCCAGCCGGTGTGGGTGGAAATTGAGAACAATTCGCCAAAGCGCGTTCGCTTCGCACCGGTGGGGATGGACCGCGACTATTTTTCACCACTTGAAGTGACTTATGTCCACAAGCGCGGTTTTTCGAAACTGGCCCGGGCCGAAATGGAGGCCTTTTATTACAAGCAGGCCATGCCCAGGCAGATTCCCGCGGGAACAATCCGGTCTGGATTCGTATTCACCAACGCCGACCCCGGCACCAAGAGTTTCAATATTGATCTGTTTGGAAATGGTGTCGATCATTCAATGGCTTTTTTTGTCGATGTACCTGGTTTTGTACCGGATCACGCCGAGGTGGAATTTAAGAATCTCTATACAGACAGCGAGCTTAGCGTGTTGGACGCCGATGGCGTAAGAAAGGTGTTGTCGCAAATGCCCTGCTGCACCACCGACTTAAGCGGCGACCAATCGGGATATCCGGTCAATATTGCCTTCATCGGAACAGGCAGCGAATTGCTGCGGGCCCTGTTGCGGGCCAATTGGCATGAGACGTCGGCGCGTGAAGCGCCGAACACTGCTGAGGCCCTGCAGCATCTGTTTGGTCGGCGTGCTGACGCGATATTTCGCATCCAGCGCGACAAAAAACGAAACCGCAATGTGATGTCGCTGTGGCTTTCACCTTATCAATTGGACGGTAAATCCATCTGGCTGGCTCAGATTACCCACTTCATAGGCCAGGATACCCAAATAGAAGAAATAATATTCGGTGCAAGAGTGGATCCCGATGTTGACGATACGCGCAACTACATCTTGCAAAACTTGTGGTATGCACAAAGCCTGGCGCAAGTGGGGTGGATCAACACCCCTCATGGCGTTCCGATTGATGTCGAAACAACTGCGAAGCCTGAGGATAAACGGGGGTTTTTTACCGATGGTGTGCGCGTTGCATTGTGGGTTTCAGGGGTCCCAATCTCCTTGACGGAGGTGCAAAGGGCCAACTGGGACGATCCGCCGCCGAGATGACGCTCAGATGACGCTCAGATGACCCCACAGGTCAGTTTTCATACGCCCTCCCCGCTTCACAGCCTCGTGTCCATTGTGTTGGCCGCGTTGCTGCAGTGCGCCATGGCAGTTGCCGGTGAAGAAGAAAATGCAAAGGCCAGCGGTTTCATGTCACGGGCGCAACAGCAAACCACTGAAGGCATTACCGTGACGGCGGCAGTACCGAGCGCTGAGGAAGCCAAGAAATTGTTCGGCTTGCCACTGTATAAGCAAGGGGTGCAGCCCGTCTGGCTGGAAATAGAAAATAATCGGTCCGCGCGAGTTTCTTTCTTGGCGGTCGGTCTGGATCCACAGTATTTCACACCCATTGAAACAGCCAATCTTGGTAACCGGGATGGTCGCTCGGGCCCCGCCGACCCGATCCTCGAGCAGGCTTTCTTCAGCCAGAGAATGGGCAGCTTTGTTGAACCGGGCGAAAAACGTAGCGGCTTTGTCTTCAGTGCCCTGGACGAAGGCACCAAGGCCTTCAACATCGATATTATCGACCACGAGGTGTTCATCGGCTTCACATTTTTTGTGTCCGTACCCGGGCTGCATATTGACCACACGACCGTCGATTGGGAGAACCTGTATCCGGAGTCAGAATATCAGGCGCTGACAGAAAGCGAATTCATTGAGGTGATGGAAGGACAGGTCTGCTGTACCACGGACAAGAAAAACGCAGGCAGTGGAGATCCAGTCAACCTGGTCATCGTGGGCAATCATCGGGAGGTCTTTTACGCCTTTATCCGCGCCGGTTGGGACGAAACGGAAACCATTACCAAATCGTCGATGTGGAAAACGGCCAAGTCTTTTGTTGGCGGCGGTGAATATCGGTATTCACCGGTCAGTGGCCTGTATGTGCTCGGTCGCCCCCAGGATGTCGCTTTCCAAAAGGCCCGTGACAATATCCACGAGCGAAATCATCTCAGGCTGTGGATGACGCCTTACACCTATGAAGGTGAGCATATTTGGCTGGGGCAGATCAGCCGTGATATCGGCATACGCTTCACGACCAAAACCATCACCACCCACAAAATAGACCCGGACGTAGACGAAACCCGCGAATTTCTGCTGGAAGATCTCGCCTATTCCCAGTCACTCAGGAAACTGGCCTATGTTGAGGGTGTGGGCGCGGCGCCCATTGACGAGCCGCGCGGCAATCTAACCGGAGACCCCTATTTCACCGATGGCTACCGATTGGTGCTCTGGGTCACCGCAAAACCTGTTGATTTAGGGGATCTGGAAGTGGTCAACTGGAAAACCCCGCCTGATCGGCGCTAAAGGTTCAGCAGTGTGGCGTATTCGTACACTACGCCATCCTTTATCACCCATTCGATGGTGCGGAAATTTCGGATATCCAACAGCGGATTTTCCCTGATGATGACCATATCGGCGATCCGACCTTCTGCCAGCAAACCTGCTTCGGCTTCGATCCCTAATGCCAGCGCCCCACCCCAACTTGCCGCGACCATCACTTCTTCGGCGGTTAAGCCATTCGTTCTCAGGAGTTCAAGTTCTATATGTGTACTCGCCCCGGCGGGTCCGCCATGAGCTATTGTCAAATCTGGTGTTTAGCCATTTGATTCAAGCGGCGACCTGATCAATCTCTTTTACCTCGATCCCATCTTTGAATTTCACCCCCGTAATCACCTTGGCCAGGTAATCAAAGCCGCGTAGCCGGCGCCATTTCTTTTCCGCACACTGGCTCAATTTGAACATCATATGCAACATGCCATTGCGCGTCAGACAACCTTTGGATCTTTTGGTCCGGTGGCGGATGGTGGCAAAGGTGGATTCAATCGGGTTGCTGGTCCGGATGCTCTGCCAGTGTTGGGCCGGAAAATCATAAAATGCCAACAGTTCATCCCGATCCTTGAGCAAACAGCTCGTCGCTTTCGGGTATTTCGCCTCAAAGATCTCAATAAACAAATCAAACGCCTTGTTTGCATCATCCTTGGTTTCCGCCTGCCAGATGGCGTGCAGGGCCTGCTTGGCTTTGGGTTGTGCGGATTTCGGCAAACAATTCAGTACATTCATGGTCTTGTGCATCCAGCAGCGTTGCTGGCGGCTGGCCGGAAAGATTTCATCCAGCGCCGCCCAAAAACCCATCGCACCATCACCAATCGCCAGTTGTGGGGCGCTCATGCCGCGCGACTTCAGATTCAGCAACACCTCACGCCAACTCTGAGTCGATTCCCGCACCCCGTCCTCAATCGCCAGAAAATGTTTTTCGCCGCGTTCATTGACACCAATGATCACCAGCGCGCAGAGCTTGGCATCCTCCGCCCGCAGCCCACTGTAGACACCATCAGCCCAGACATACACCCACCGGTCCTGTCCCAGGCGACGCTGGCTCCACGCTCGATATTCCTCCGCCCATACCTGTTTCAGGCGGGATACCGTGCTGGCCGACAGACCCTGTGCCTGCGGGCCCACCAGTACCCGCAACGCCTCAGCCATCTCACCGCTGGATACCCCTTTGAGGTACAACCACGGAATGGCTGCCTCGAAAGTCGCTGTCTTGCGCACATATGGCGGCACCAGCACCGACTGAAAACTCACTGCTTCACCGGTCTTCGAGCGCACCTTGGGAATTCTCACCCGGATCGGTCCCAGGCCGGTCTGCAACTCACGTTCTGGCAGGTAACCGTTGCGCACCACACCGGCATGACCTGATTCGGTACGCCAATCCTGATACTTGGCCAGCAGCTCCTGGACTTCACTTTCCACCGCTTCGGCGAGCAGCTTCCGGGCGCCTTCTTTGAGCAATTCGGTCAACGGATCGGCACTGATTGCTCGACGTTCCAGTTCAATAACATTATTCTTGTTCATAGTGGCGTATCTCCTTTGGTTGCTTTGAAGTTTGGTAACAACAAATCAACCAGATACGCCGCTTTTTTTCAACTGCTCAAACACCAGATTCGATCATAACTCGTCCGCCATCGGTGCCCACTGCTACCGGGATATGGTGATCGAGCGCCAGCCGTGTGTTGCGCGCAATGACACCGAGGTATTTTTCGAGATTGGCATTTAAGACCTCCGAATTTGGGGCAAACAGAGGTGTGGGTGATCGGGCCCAATTTTCGAACTGGGTGCGCTCGGGCGCAGTGAGCGTGGCGGCCAATAGCGGGTCGGACAAAAGGAGTTTTGCGTAGCGGCCGAAGTCCCCGAACAATAACAGCACCGAAGAGGTGGGGGCCCAGACCGTCCCGCTCTGCCGCATGGCAAGCCACAGCGCTTCATCACCGGTCATATCCATGGTTCCATGCAACAAGGCATCCCCAACTACCGCCTGGCGCGTCACCTCCACTTGGGTGGCATGGATGTAGACCCTCATATTATGCCGCCGTGCCTCCTCGACCAGCTCATTAAACACATCAGCAGTGAAGCGCGGCGCAAGCGTTTCAGGCCCGGCCCAAAGGACGCTGTCGTCGTCAATAATTTTGATGCTTTTGTAGCCTTGTTCGGCGGCCATACGAACCTGATCCCGAGCCTCGGTGACGCTCAAGGGTTTTTGAAATTCATAGACGCCTGGAAAGAGATTGTCGGGAAAAGACCGGGTGAACATAAGGCTCATATGAACCCGGGGCGAGCGATGATGGGGATCATTCGAGTGCGCCGTAAAAGCTGTCGGTGAATCGGGCGGGTGATTGGGCATCAAGTGGATGCTCGTCACACCCATGGCCAGCATCTTTTGCAAATACGCTGGATCGCTGTTGTGAACATGGACATCGATCAGGCCCGGCATCACCCACTTGTCCGTGCCGTCGAGTACGCTCATGTTTTCAGGAATGGCTACCCTCGAGGTGGGGCCCAGAGATTGTATTACGCCGTCCTCTATGATGATGTTGAAGGCCAAAGAAGCCTCGCCGGTTCTCCCATCAAATACATTTGCTGACCGGATCGCGAAGGTTTGAGCAAGCGAATCGCCCGCGAAGCTCGCCGCCATGATCACGAGTGAGAGGGCCCAGACCAAAAGCAATTTGCCTGAGAATGCCGCCATATTCACCGTCTGTCCAGATTCGCCTTGCACTACCCACCCCTCACTTTTCAATCATCTCGTAAGCCGTCTGGAGACGATTGGCGAGAACATTCATCACGTGCATCATAAACTCCGGTACATCCCGTATTAAGGACTCGAAACTGCTTTGATCAATGAGCGCCAAAAGGCAATCAGTTGTGGCCGTTACGGTTGCGCTGAGAATGTCGGAGTCGATCAGGGTCATCTCACCCACGATCTCTCCTGGCAATGCTTTGGCAACGACATTGTCCTTCAGCGAAATGGAAACTTCGCCTTTCATCACCACATACATGTGGCTGCCTTCATCACCTTCCGTGAAGATGACCGCCCCGGCCGGGAATTCGACAAGATCATCTGAATCTTTAAATACTTCCAACAAATCCATACACAAAACCCTATAGAAGAACCGCCCCGGACGGAGGCACACAATAACTTAAGGTCGGCCAGACTGAGTTGAGAAAACCTAGCATATCCCGACTACGTAAATTGATCGAATTGAATGGTGATGTATTTGTTGACGGCCCTGAGGCGGTTGGCCAATACAGCCATCACATGAAGTGAAAATGCTCTGTTTTCACTGATAATTCTTTGCAACTCGGTACGATCCATTCGTGCCAGTTTCACCTCGGTTAGCGTTGTCGCGGTGGCGCTGTTGGTCGCAGAATCGACAATCGCCATTTCACCGATGATGCCGCCCTCCCCTTCAGTACCCAACACCTCGCCATTGAGTGTCAGCTCAATCTCACCTGAAATAATGAAGTACATCACCTCGGCCGGATCCCGCTCCGAATAAATAACGCTTTGCGGACCGTGCGCCTCCATGGCTTCCCAATTACGGAACAGTTCAATAAATTTCACTGTATTTACACCTTTTTCGCAGTTCCTGCCTAAACCAAGATCTGGCTGTGTGTTTCCCAGTCTACGTCAGAAATGATGCATTGGGCCAAACGGATGAGCAACGCGGCCGTTTGCTGGCGCAACTCCTGGCACCGATTAATACCGTTGGTGGCTTGCTCTCAGCCACAGTGGGTGCCCTCACCTTCTCAACTTTATTCACGGTAATTCTTCCATCCGTTATTGTCGATAAACTTGATCAGCGAAGGGTTGTTGCGATGAATCGGCCCCAACCAGGAATCGAGATAGGTTCGCTGCCAGGTGTGATCTGAAAACGGCGCCTCGAAATTGTAGTCGTAGCGATCAATCTTGATATAGGTCGGAGGCTTGTCAGGAAACGGGTTATGCGCAATCAGACTCAGCGCGCCTTCATCATTGTGCAGGAATTTCCATATCAGATGTATCAACCAGCCTTCACGGCCTGGAGTGGACTGCGCTGCAAACCAGATCTGCCAATCGATGCGCGGTTGGTAAGGCGCGATGATCGGCAATCCCCGGTCAATGTCAGTCGGCTTGGCGATGAACTCATATTCTTGCCATATCGTGTCCTCGGAGATCACCTCGTCACGGGTGCCGGCAACGACCAATTCGTATCTTTCCTTGCCAACATAACCAAACGCGCCGTAAGTATTGACTACGTTCCAGCGGTTGAAGGAACTGTTCATGACCTGGTTCTCTGAGAGCAGGTTTACCACCACCGGGATGCTCAACAAGACCAGCATGCCAAACACGATGAAATGAAAAATAGTCTGCGATTTCGTGTATGGAATTTTATTCTCTTCCGCTTGATTGGCCGCTGTGACCAGTTTTTTTGGCATGACGCGCTTGAGCAGGCGGTCATCCAGCAGGAGCAGCGCAGATACCAGCGTAATCCAGTTAAAAAAGGCGTAGTTGCCGGTGAGTATCAGGATCGACTGAAACGCAAAAAATATCAGACCGGCCGTGATCCGCAGCACCCTGGGGTAGAACACGAAGAAAGCCGAGACAACCTGCAGGAACTCGGTAATCATCACGCCGAATTTCAGTATGAACTGCGGCAGGAAATGGATGAACGGGCTGAGTGGATTCGGAATTGGCTGGGTCTCAAAGTGGTAGTACAGGCAAGTGAAATCTTCCCAGCATTCCGACCCCCTGAGTTTGATCAGCCCGGATCCGAGGTAGAAGCGAAACAGGAACCAGCGAATCAACCAGATGAAAGGCAATGGGCTTTCCCGTTTTGGGAAAGGCCGCCAATCCAGCAAAGGCACCAGGAATATCGCCAGAAAACCGATTTCACAGGTCTGGATTTCCCAACCAAATCCATAAAACAGTTGCCCCACATTGACGTAGGACAGATACAGGAACCACAGGATGAACATGATGATGGAGTTGGCAAAACCGAGCAGGACCACCAGGGACAGAACAGCACCGATCCAGGCCAGCAGAACCAGCAGCATATCTGAATGCGCCAGGACAAATATGGACGGATTTATCATGAACGTTTGCAGCAGCGATTCGCCGGCAATGCGCTCGATAAAGAGATTGACCGGCAGGAGGCCGGATGTCCCCAGCAGCGGGAGGACCTGCAATGCTGTACTGACAAACGCGAAGAAATAAACAAAACCCATGCCGCGCAAAAAAACAAAGCGCGCGAGCCAGTAGGTTTGCTTACGGGGCTTCAGTCTTTCAATCCACCGGTTTATGGCCATATTCGCGCGCTATCGCTTGAATCTTTGCTGGATATGGGGCGTAGGAATCATGCATTTCAGCTTCTTGCCGAACCATTGATAGCGGTGCCGACCAATGAAATCATAACCGGCATCACGTATAAAGCGTGGCACGATCCACAATGCCGTGAGCAACCAGGGCCATCCGACCAGTTGCCGGCAAATCATGAGCCAGGCATCGCTGCGCAAGATGACCTTACCCCCGGTAATCAGTACGAATGAATCGAGATCCCCCGCCAATTCCTCCAGGCCGAGTTCGGGGTCCTTGATCAGCGTGAGCGCGTAGTCTGATTGAAGCGGCGCAAACATGAATTTTGCTTCGGGATCATGGCGAATAACAAACTGCACTGATCGCTCGCAAAGGTTGCAAACGCCATCGAACAGGATGGTGCCCCCGTCACCAGCGCAACTTGTGTTGTCTGTCATTGCCGTTCAGTTATCGACGAATATCCGAAACGCCACCGACTGCCCCCGATTCTCTGCAGCATCCCAAGCATAAGCCATCAAGCTATGCTCTCCGTTTGTAACGGAGCTTGTATCCCAGCTTATCTTGTAGGGCGCCGACTCTGACTTGTCGGCCAATGGTTCTCCGTCCAACGTAAATTGGACAGCCGCAACGCCGCGGTCGTCGGTAGCGTCGGCGAGAACATCTATCGTTCCGGATACCGTCGAGGCGTAGCCAGGCGATAGCAGCGAGACCCAGGGCGCCGTTGTATCACGTAGACCCCGGTAGCCGGAAACGCCGTGCTCATGAAAATCGAGCCCTGCGATTTCAACTTCTGCCGACACGCGCAGGCCAAACACGTGCTTGACGCCCCAAAAAACAACACCCGCGAATATGACGCAATACAGTCCGACAGCAACCACCCCGATCAGCTGACTCAAAAACTGCGCGGTTGAAGCCAGGTTGCCAAATAGCCCAACCGCCAATGTGCTCCAGATTCCACACACGAGATGAACCGAAATAGCGCCTACGGGATAATCGATTTTCAATTTGGTGTCCAAATACAAGACCGAAGCAACGACGATTAATCCGGCGATAAAACCGACCAATGTCGCATCCATGAGCCCGAGTTGATCGGCGCCGGCAGTGATCCCCACCAAACCCGCCAGGGCACCATTCAACAGCATGGACAGGTCCAGGTGCTTGATCAGCAGAGTCGTCCCCAGCATGGCGCCGACGACGCCAGCCGCAGCGCCCAGCGACGTGGTGACAAAAACATAGGAAAGCGCACCGGGATCGGCTGAAAGAACCGAGCCCCCGTTAAAGCCGTACCAGCCGAACCATAAGAGGAAGACGCCAATCGTAGCCAGAGGCAGACTGGAAGGCGGGATCGGTTCATCCTTGCCGCCCCCTTTCTTGTACTTGCCAATACGTGGCCCAAGCATGAGACATCCGACCAGCGCCGCCCAGCCGCCCACACTGTGGACAAGGGTCGAGCCGGCAAAGTCATAAAATGGTGTTTCCAGGGCGTCGAGGAACCCACCGCCCCATTTCCACATGCCGACCACGGGGTAGCAAAAGCACAAATAAATCAGCGCGAACAGCAAAAATGTCTCGATTCTGATGCGCTCGGCAACCGCTCCTGACACAATCGTGACAGCAGTGGCGGCAAACACTGCCTGAAAGATGAAATCGGTCCAGTAGGTGTAGGATCCGCTGTACTCAGCGGTTATACCGGCTGCATCGGCTTGCAAGCCCCATCCTGAAAAACCAAAAAAGCCGCCGGCAAACTCCTCTCCCGGATACATCAGGTTGAATCCTACTGCGGCGTAAGTGAGGAATCCAATTGCGATAATGCATACATTCTTGAACAGAATGTTGATGGAATTCTTTTCCTGGGTCAGGCCGGCTTCGAGCGTAGCGAAGCCCAGGTGCATGATAAATACCATGGCCGTTGCCACCAGCAACCAGAGATTGCCCGCGACAAATTCAATAGAAGCCTCAGTGCCCGCGGCTTCGGCGTTGGCAGATCCAACGAGGCAGGCGCCCAGCATGAGCAACACCGCGTATTTTGAAGGCGCTGCCTTTGAATGGAATTGTCTTGAATTCACTGCTGAGTCTCCTGCTTCAGACCTGGGTCATTGGTGGCCGTGCACCAATTCAGAGTAGGTGGGCAGTGGCCACAATCGGCGGTCCACCAGCCCTTCAAGCTGGTCAGCAAAATCCCTCGCTGAGTTCATCGCTGGCTTGACGGCTTCCTGTGCGTATACGGCGCCCTCGGTCAGATCTTCGCCCGGCAAGCCGCCAAGTACCTCCGATAGATTATCTGCTGCGTCAAGCAGGCTCTGCACAAGTTCCTTCTTTTTGCTGAGCGCCTTGGAGACAAAACCGGATTCACTGTCCAGGCGAACGTCCTGCATCGCAACAGGCAAGATTTGAGTTTGAAGAATATCGAGTAAGGTGCGGGCTTCAATCTGAATATCCGTGGTGAACGCCTCCAGCAATACATTTTGACGCGCTTTGATTTCACGCTCGTTGAAGATGCCGAGTTTGGTGAACAGCGCAACGTTTTTCTGCGACGTTAACTCGAGATATGCCGTTGGGCTGCTCTTAAGGTGGAACAGATCATTGCGATCGGCAAAATCAAACAGCTCAGAGGAGTAGCCATCTCCACTGAAGAGGGCGCCCTGGTTGTCCTGGATGGTTTCACGGATGACCTGATCCACACCTTTGCCGGAATCAATCTCATCGCACATGTGCAGCAGACTCTCCGCCATTGCAGCGTTGACCATGGCGAGTGGGAAGGCGATGTGTTGGTTGCCGCCCACAGACCGGAACTCGAAGCGGTTTCCGCACCACGGGAACGGTGCGGTTCGATTACGATCTTCCAGATTTGCTTTGATGTCGGCCACAGGGCTGGAGACCTGAATAACCTTGTCCTCTGCACCATAACCGACGATCTCTCCACCGGCGGCAATTTCTTTCATGTGTTGTTCCAGTATTTTGCCCAGGTAGAGCGTAAAGATCGCCGGAGGAGCCTCTTGTGCGCCCAGCCGGTGGTCATTGCCGGCGGTAGACACACCGCAACGAAGCAAATCACCATGCTTGTTCACGCCCCGCAACAACGCAGCCACGAAAGCGATAAAGCGACGGTGGTCGCTTTGCGTGTCCCCTGGAACGAATAGATTCGCCCCCCTGTTCGTATTCAGTCCCCAATTGTTGTGTTTGCCATTGCCGTTGATGCCCGCAAAGGGCTTCTCATGGAAAAGTACCATCAGCCCTTGATCAAAGGCCAAGTCGCGCAGGACGTCCATTGCCAGTACATTGGTATCGGCCGCCAGGTTTGCCAGGCTGAAAATGGGGGATATTTCATGTTGCGCCGGCGCTACCTCGTTGTGGGCGCAGTCGATCGAGATTCCCAGCTCCCACATTCGGTCCCTGGCATCGCTTAGATAACGGCGTACCCGCGGGGACATCTTGGCAAAGTAGTTGGTCGACTGCTCTTGCCCGCGCAGGGGCGTTTGGCCCACAAGCGTCCGTCCGGTCGCCACCAGATCAGGCCGGGCCAGATACTTTGTGCGGTCGATCACAAAAAATTCCTGCTCCCAACCGACGTTACAAACGACCTGTTCTGTTTCTGTGTCTCCCAGGTGTCGCAATAGCCGCAACGACTGCTCGTTCACGGCCAAGTTGGACCGTAACAGCGGGGTTTTCTGGTCCAGCGCTTCACCGGTCCAGGAAACGAAGGCCGATGGGATGTAGAGGGTCTGCCCATAGACGAACGGTGGTGAGCCTGTATCCCAACCCATGTACGCCGCCGCTTGGTGGGTCACGCGCAGGCCCCGTTGGGGAAGGATGACCCGTCAGTCTCGGTCTGAAAAAGCTCCTGGCCCGTCAGATTTACGACCAGCCGGTCTGTTTCAAAATCCACCGCCATAAATGTCTCAAGCTTCTCGCCATGTATGGGACCGCGCATGGGCGAAAACCAATGTGAATAGCCAATGCATCCGTGTTCCTGCGCCCATTGCCGAATCGATGTCGCCAGAGCGTTGGCCCCTTCTTTGGCCATCGGGTTGCCGGTGGATTGACAGCGCTGGAAAGCATCGTAGACATCCGCGTCAAGCAGCCGTCTCATCGCATCGTCATCGAGAACCTTGGTATTGATATTGGCCAGAGCTACGGGCAAGGCGGCTGTCTGGCCAGCTGATGCATGCGTGATGTTGCTGTTCATGTTGATTCTCCGAATATATCGATAGTTCTTTAATTGTAGCGCCTCGACCTGGCACGGCGTGTCACCCGGAACAAGCTTGAAACAATTGATCTCCGTGTAGGCTGCAATGGCATGCAAAGTCGCGACAGTCTGTGGGGTCCGCTGGCAAGATCTTGCCTCGATAGGCGCCGTTGTGATGTTCGGCCTTGCTGAAGTATTTATTGCCATGCAGACAGTGAATGGAATAGGCGTCTTTCAGATCGCGCTTTGCAAAACTGGGCCAGTCGAATCGTTTGTTGATTTTTACATCCAGATCACTATGATTCAAGGCGATTTCGCCGGCGTACATCGTGGTTACACCCCAGTGCCAGGTGGGCCATCCTTCGGCGTCTTCAAATTCGTGTTCAAAAAAGTGCTCTGAGACGATCAGTGAGGACTTTGCCGCGTACATTACATCGTCGGTTCGTCCAAACCAGGTTGATCCGATGTCGTGGATCTTCCTGTGACGCAAATCCAGCTTTTCGGCGGTCGCCCTGAGATTTTTGCGCGTCTGCATGGTGGTGTACCTGCCTTTGCCAGTGAACAACTCACCCAATTCGACATCCAGATCCAGGATCGATGGTGAAATGAAACAATCCACGTCAATTCTTAAGGTCAAAGGATAGCGGCGGATGAAGTCAACGCTTGCCTCATCGAGGAAGTGCGACCATGAGTTGATGTGGGGATGATGCGTGTTTTTGCGTTTTTTGAATCGGTATTGCAGCAATTCGGAGATGTTACTCAAGTGCGTGATGTGGCAATTTTCACTCGGCATCAAAAAGGCCGCTTCAGGTGGACAACCGATAATGAAGTCAATATTCTGGCGCAGCTCCGGGTGGCTCATCACGCTGTAATACAGTGAATAAAACTGGCGCAGGTACCAGTCATTGTTGGGCACATAAACGATGGCTGCAATTTTTTTCACGTCAGTCCGGGTGCTTTAGTCAACACCCTGTACACCGGCCAGGCCACAGCGATCATGGCCAAAGCATAGAGGGCCGTTTCCCATTCGGCGACCGCTTGAAACAGGGTGATCACGGTCCAGCCCGCAAGGCAGACTACGGTGCTGCAGGGGTGGCCCCAGGCTTTGTAGGGCCGTTCGCTGTCCGGCTGACGGATGCGAAGGATAATGACGCCGACGATCAGCACGATATAGAGAATGACGTAAAAGAACACGCACAGGTGCAACAGAAACCTGAATCCGCCGACCATGATCAGGCCCACTGCGAGCGCCCAGGACAACAGCACCGCAAACAGTGGGTTGCCTCCGCTCGCAACGGTCTGCAAGCGTTTCGCAACCAGGCCGTCAACCGCCAGGGCATGGAGAATCCGGGGTGTGCTCATGTAAAGCAGATTCTGGTGGGCGAGAAGGATCAGAATGGCGACCATCACTACCGCGATTGAAGCGGCTGGGGATACGGCAAGTTCCAAAGCGTGGGCGAGCGCCAGGTTGGTGCCCGCCAGGCTGGAAATGGGCACGCTCCACAGCAGCGCCGCAATCAGCAACAAGTACAACACGATCACCAAGCTGGTTCCCTTGATGCAGGCGCGGGCCACCACGCCACTGCCCCCTTTGATTTCGCCGCTGAAATAAGCGGCATACATCCAGCCGTCATAGGTAAATATGATGCTTGCAAGCACCAGGCTCCAGGCCCCGACGCCCGTCTCCATGACCGGCAGTGGGCTCGCATCAATGGTTGCCACCGGATCGGCAAACAACAACATCATGGAGAACCCCAAAATGATCAGCGCCATGGCGGCCGCGGCCACTTGCTGAATTCTTGCGCCGAGTGCGAGGCCGCGGATTTGAAGTGCGGCGAAAACCGTGGTGACCATAATCGCCAGTGGCGTGTACCAATGGTGGGCGATAGGGAAAAGCAGCGCAAAAAACTCCATGATGACCACTGCTTTGAGGGCAATATCGCCCACGAAGCTAAGCCAGTCTATCCAGCCGATCACGAATCCCGGGAATGGCCCATAGGCGCGGCGCACCAGCGCGTAGGTGCCACCGGAACGGGGTGTCATACCCAGCAATTCGCATATCACCACAGTGCTCAGCAGAACAAACAAGCCCGCGCCCGCCCACAACATCATGTAAAGAGGTGCATCGGACACCACCGCAGCGATTTCTCCCGGCGTGCGCAAGATGCCCAAACCAATGATGCCGCCAACGATGACGGCCAGTGCAAAGCTCCCGCTTAGCGAACGTTTCAGGCCATGCCGTGATGAATTGGGGTTGGTCTCGATGTTGCTCACTTTTATTATCCTTGGCGGGATGAGTGTATGGGCCAGATTACCCAGCCGCAATCAATATGATTGGATCCGATGCCGCTCTGCGCGAAACTTCTGCAGCTAAATTGAATCCCAGAAGCATTAGCGTAGGAATAACCGATGCGGAAACTACTGTCATGTGGTTGCTTTACGATCATGGCGCTTGCTCTGGTTGTGGGTTCCGCTCATGCCCATGAGGAAGCCGGTTCTGACAGTCTGAAAATTCTCGTCTATGGCGCAACCGGAAAAATTGGAAGGCACGTCGTCGATGAAGCGCTGAATCGCGGCCATTGGGTGACTGCGGTTTCGCGTGATCCTTCGCGTATCACTCAAATCCACGACCAACTGTCAGCTGTTCAGGGCGACATCCTTGATTCCGAAAGTGTTGCCAGACTGGTCGTTAATCAGGATATTGTGATCCTGTCTGTTCGTGGCACTGTCGGTAAATCGAACGCGCCCAGTGATGCCCTTCAATACATCGCGGTCGAAAAAGTTGTCAGCGTATTGCGTGATATCGGAGAGTATGCGCCGCGCCTGATTCATGTTGGCGGCGCCGGTTCGCTCGAACTGGAGCCCGGTGTACTTTACGCCGACAGGATGCCCAAAATGTTCTTGCCAAAAAGCCTTGAAGTGGAGATCGCGGGGCAAATATTGGCCCTGGAATACCTGCGGACAGTGACCGATATTGGATGGAGCTATGCCACACCCGCGAAAAATTTTACCGATGGCAAGCGCACAGGCATTTTTCGGATTGGTGGCGACCAGCTACTTGAAAATTCGCGCGGTAAAAGCAACATCTCCCGGGCGGACTTCGCCGTTGCTCTAATCGATGAGGCCGAAGACCCGGAACACGTCCAGCAGCGCTTCTCAGTCGCTTATTGAAATGTGCCCGCAGCTTTGCGGCCTCATTATCCTGCAGCCTCATTCTGCGCCCGCTTATTTAACCGAATCAGCAGCAGCGTTACCAGCACACCGGCAACAGAAACAGCTGCCAGGAACGCGAAATAATTCAGGTGGCCATTAACGCCCGGGTTGGCGTCCAGAATACGACCGGTGACCGGCCCAAAGAATGCCTCCGGCGTGTAACCGATGAACGCGATCACGGCAACCGAAGCGCCCGTCAGGTGCTTGGGCGTGCTGGTCTCCTCGAGCAACGCGTAATAGATACCGCGAAGCGCGAAGACCGCGAAAAACGTTACGAACATGTTGGCATAGATCAAGGTGAGTGTGGTCGTGTCCAGTGTCGTGATGGCTAAAACACTGTACGAGGCGACCAGCATGATGAACAATACGAGTATCGAGCGCGCTGAATCGAAGCGGTCAGCGATCAGGCCAGCGATGACGCAGGCGACGGGCCGGACATACGCGCCGTAAGTGGCGAGCTTGGCCGCGTCGATTTCATTCATGCCAAGTACCTGCACGGCATATAGTGAATAGTTGTCCAGCCCCTTGTAGCCGCAGTAAGCACAGATGATGACGGCTGCCTGGGTCCAGATCAGCGGTCTGCGAATCACTTGCGGCACACCGGCAAACAGCTTGCGACGCCTGCTGACTGTGTCCCTGGCACGCGGCAACACGACCCACACGATGACGGCGCAGAGCAGCGTAATGAGCGAGTAGTAAAGAATGATCCTTCTCAGTCCGGCGCGGCGATCGACGTCAGTTACCAGAGAAGTTTCTGTTGGCAGGTAGAGGGCCAGGATGCCGACGGCGATCGCGGCAAACACCGCCGCGGCCAGACCTCTCCCACCATCGAGAATACCGAATGCTGCGCCCTGCGACGCAGACCCTCCCCAGTCTCGTGTTGCCTTGATCAAAGCAGCCCAGAACAAGAATGAAGTGGTCACTCCCCAGATTCCGTATAACGCACTCATAGCCCAAGCGCCCGGAAACGTAGCCATGTAAAAGCCACCGATGGCTGTTAACACCAGCGAAACGGCGATCAGGGAGCGCGCAGAATATCGATCCGCAAATGGGCTACCCAGGAAATAGGAAAACATCGCAGTAAGCCCGTAGGCTGCAAACATGTCGCCGAGTTGCGTGTTTGTAATGTCGAAAGCTTCAAGCATCGTGGGGCGAAAAAAGCGCTGCGTATGGAATGGCAGGCTGTACATCATTTCGCCGGCAAGAATCAGCGCGGTGATTCTGAGGAATCGGGTCACAATGATCGAATTCTACGACTTTTTTTTACAATATATTCAGGATAGTCGTACACATAAACGGTCCCGTTTTCGAGCCTGGGAAAGGTGAAACCGACCTCGCTTCGGATATCTCTCAATAGAGGAATTCCCTTTTTGTCCACGAATTTGGAAATAAACACTTGTTCCAGATTCACATTCATCAATGCCGCGGTATATTCAAATGTTGAGAAATCCAGGACTACATTGCAGCAGTTACATAAAAGGGAGAAGTCTTCTATAAGACCTTCATGTTGGATGCTTGCATTGTATTGCCGGCAAAGGGGCTCAATCATCGGATGCATTGTGCCGTTCTGGGGCGGTGTTGTAACGATGTGAATTTTTTCCAATCCGCTCTGTCTGATTGCCTCCTGATAAAAATCAAATCCCAAAGGAGATGGGCGCCATGCATTTTGAGCCCACTCTGCCAATGCATCTCCTCCTCTGAGATGAATTACCAAAGTGTCTTGAAGAATTCTGCTGTTGTGGTGCAAATAATCGGTGATATAGGGTTTGAAATATCGCAGCAAGACTCTTCTTAATTGTGAAGAGTCATAATCAGCCATCTGCCAGTGCCTGGATATACTGTCTGCATAGCGACAATTCTGGACAGAACCCTCTCGCAGACAAATTCCGTTTTTCAGAGACGAAAATAATTCAATAATTCCAGCGACGTTATTCTCTCTATGTCTTAATTCATCGGCTTCATTCACAGTCAGTTTGACCGCGCCGTGCTTTTCAGCATCAAGCAATCCAACCGCAATCTGGTAAATATCATTACCCAGACCCAAAATCTGTGAGCTATTGTCAAATCTGGTGTTTAGCCATTTGATTCAAGCGGCGACCTGATCAATCTCTTTTACCTCGATCCCATCTTTGAATTTCACCCCCGTAATCACCTTGGCCAGGTAATCAAAGCCGCGTAGCCGGCGCCATTTCTTTTCCGCACACTGGCTCAATTTGAACATCATATGCAACATGCCATTGCGCGTCAGACAACCTTTGGATCTTTTGGTCCGGTGGCGGATGGTGGCAAAGGTGGATTCAATCGGGTTGCTGGTCCGGATGCTCTGCCAGTGTTGGGCCGGAAAATCATAAAATGCCAACAGTTCATCCCGATCCTTGAGCAAACAGCTCGTCGCTTTCGGGTATTTCGCCTCAAAGATCTCAATAAACAAATCAAACGCCTTGTTTGCATCATCCTTGGTTTCCGCCTGCCAGATGGCGTGCAGGGCCTGCTTGGCTTTGGGTTGTGCGGATTTCGGCAAACAATTCAGTACATTCATGGTCTTGTGCATCCAGCAGCGTTGCTGGCGGCTGGCCGGAAAGATTTCATCCAGCGCCGCCCAAAAACCCATCGCACCATCACCAATCGCCAGTTGTGGGGCGCTCATGCCGCGCGACTTCAGATTCAGCAACACCTCACGCCAACTCTGAGTCGATTCCCGCACCCCGTCCTCAATCGCCAGAAAATGTTTTTCGCCGCGTTCATTGACACCAATGATCACCAGCGCGCAGAGCTTGGCATCCTCCGCCCGCAGCCCACTGTAGACACCATCAGCCCAGACATACACCCACCGGTCCTGTCCCAGGCGACGCTGGCTCCACGCTCGATATTCCTCCGCCCATACCTGTTTCAGGCGGGATACCGTGCTGGCCGACAGACCCTGTGCCTGCGGGCCCACCAGTACCCGCAACGCCTCAGCCATCTCACCGCTGGATACCCCTTTGAGGTACAACCACGGAATGGCTGCCTCGAAAGTCGCTGTCTTGCGCACATATGGCGGCATCAGCACCGACTGAAAACTCACTGCTTCACCGGTCTTCGAGCGCACCTTGGGAATTCTCACCCGGATCGGTCCCAGGCCGGTCTGCAACTCACGTTCTGGCAGGTAACCGTTGCGCACCACACCGGCATGACCTGATTCGGTACGCCAATCCTGATACTTGGCCAGCAGCTCCTGGACTTCACTTTCCACCGCTTCGGCGAGCAGCTTCCGGGCGCCTTCTTTGAGCAATTCGGTCAACGGATCGGCACTGATTGCTCGACGTTCCAGTTCAATAACATTATTCTTGTTCATAGTGGCGTATCTCCTTTGGTTGCTTTGAAGTTTGGTAACAACAAATCAACCAGATACGCCGCTTTTTTTCAACTGCTCAAACACCAGATTCGATCATAACTCAAATCTGTTTTTCGGAACTGTTGCAGACACCCGTAAAAAATTGAATTTTCAGTTCGGTCATGGGCCGATCTACCTCTACAAATTTAGGGGAAAAGTGAAGGGGTCAGTGTAAATCGCTTTTGCTCGACCTCGCGAATTATTTCTGACACGGTGTTCTTTAAGCATCACCCAACACCGGGTGGAGATGATGGGTTACCGTTTCCATCCTCATCGGGGTATGATTGGGCTATAAACTTGGCATGGTAGGGGAACACCGGTTTTGCCAAGGCAAGTCATCAAAATGAGCAAAAACGCAATCGACAACGTCAAGGCCAGGGAGGCAGTTTTCAAGCTTTCGGACGGCGCTGGATTGCACCTACTGGTCAACCCAAACGGATCGCCTTATTGAAATCGCACATGCCGGATGATGGCAGATATCAGACGCTGTTTGAATTTTCCAACAGGGCGATTCTGACCCTGGAAAACGGGCTTATCTCGGATTGCAATCTGTCGGCCATGTCCCTGTTCGAGGCAAACCTTAAAGATCAATTGATTGGTAAAAGCTTGAGTGAGCTTGCGCCGAAATTACAGCTCGAAGATCCCAATGACCCTAACTCCGTAGACAAACAGTTTGACCTGGCTGAGCTATTGTCAAATCTGGTGTTTAGCCATTTGATTCAAGCGGCGACCTGATCAATCTCTTTTACCTCGATCCCATCTTTGAATTTCACCCCCGTAATCACCTTGGCCAGGTAATCAAAGCCGCGTAGCCGGCGCCATTTCTTTTCCGCACACTGGCTCAATTTGAACATCATATGCAACATGCCATTGCGCGTCAGACAACCTTTGGATCTTTTGGTCCGGTGGCGGATGGTGGCAAAGGTGGATTCAATCGGGTTGCTGGTCCGGATGCTCTGCCAGTGTTGGGCCGGAAAATCATAAAATGCCAACAGTTCATCCCGATCCTTGAGCAAACAGCTCGTCGCTTTCGGGTATTTCGCCTCAAAGATCTCAATAAACAAATCAAACGCCTTGTTTGCATCATCCTTGGTTTCCGCCTGCCAGATGGCGTGCAGGGCCTGCTTGGCTTTGGGTTGTGCGGATTTCGGCAAACAATTCAGTACATTCATGGTCTTGTGCATCCAGCAGCGTTGCTGGCGGCTGGCCGGAAAGATTTCATCCGGCGCCGCCCAAAAACCCATCGCACCATCACCAATCGCCAGTTGTGGGGCGCTCATGCCGCGCGACTTCAGATTCAGCAACACCTCACGCCAACTCTGAGTCGATTCCCGCACCCCGTCCTCAATCGCCAGAAAATGTTTTTCGCCGCGTTCATTGACACCAATGATCACCAGCGCGCAGAGCTTGGCATCCTCCGCCCGCAGCCCACTGTAGACACCATCAGCCCAGACATACACCCACCGGTCCTGTCCCAGGCGACGCTGGCTCCACGCTCGATATTCCTCCGCCCATACCTGTTTCAGGCGGGATACCGTGCTGGCCGACAGACCCTGTGCCTGCGGGCCCACCAGTACCCGCAACGCCTCAGCCATCTCACCGCTGGATACCCCTTTGAGGTACAACCACGGAATGGCTGCCTCGAAAGTCGCTGTCTTGCGCACATATGGCGGCACCAGCACCGACTGAAAACTCACTGCTTCACCGGTCTTCGAGCGCACCTTGGGAATTCTCACCCGGATCGGTCCCAGGCCGGTCTGCAACTCACGTTCTGGCAGGTAACCGTTGCGCACCACACCGGCATGACCTGATTCGGTACGCCAATCCTGATACTTGGCCAGCAGCTCCTGGACTTCACTTTCCACCGCTTCGGCGAGCAGCTTCCGGGCGCCTTCTTTGAGCAATTCGGTCAACGGATCGGCACTGATTGCTCGACGTTCCAGTTCAATAACATTATTCTTGTTCATAGTGGCGTATCTCCTTTGGTTGCTTTGAAGTTTGGTAACAACAAATCAACCAGATACGCCGCTTTTTTTCAACTGCTCAAACACCAGATTCGATCATAACTCGACCTGGCTGGACAGAAGGGCACGCACTCCTTTGCGGCAAATTTCCAAAGGCTCTCCGGTGATAATTTTCAGGCACATGCATCAATAAACGCCATCAAAGTTGATGAGCGGCTCGTATTTGAGGTCACCATTGAGGATGACACTCGGCGAAAAGAGGCTGAAGAGCTGTTCAGGGACAATGTTTCACTGTTCCAAAAAGTCACCCAGCTCGCGAACCTGGGTTATTGGGTGTGGGACGAGTCTGAAGACCAGTATATTTATGCCTCAGAGGAATTCGCCAACATTCATGGATTGACCGTGGATGAGGTATTGACACATTACAACACAGCCTTGTCTGACCTGGAACTAATCCACCCGGATGACCGGCAAAGATATAGCGAGGTTTACGAAAATGATCCCGGCGAAGTGTATGAATGCGAGTACCGCCTGATCAGGAAGGACGGTGACATACGACATGTCCATGAGTTCGGGCAGCGCATTGGTGCTTCTCCTGGAAGAAATGCCCAGAGCCTTGGCATCCTGCAAGATATTACCGATCACAAGCGGGACGGGGAAGCCGTCAGGAACAGTGAGTCTCTGTTAAAGCAGGCCGCGCAGTTGGCCAACATGGGTCACTACCTTTTTGATGGAGAAAAAAGGCAAACCGTTTTCGTATCAGAAGAATTCGCTGAGATATTCGGTCTCAGTGTTGACGAAATACTGTCGGCCTACAAAAACAGTGATCAGGAAGATCTGCTGATTCATCCGGACGACCGCGACCGAGTGATGGCCGCTTATGAGCAGGCAGACCTTGATGTCGCCAGCCACGATGTTGAATATCGAATCATCAGGCGGGATGGTGAGCAGCGTTTCATCCGTGATCTTGGAGAGCCTTTGTTTGATCAAGAAGGTCAATATCGCCAGACGATCGGTGTAGTGCAGGATGTGACCGAACAACTGACTGCCCAGTTCGCACTGGAGCAAAGTGAAGTCCAATTCAAAGAAGCGGAACAAATTGGCCGGGTGGGCCATTACCAATATGACGAAATTAACGCCAAATATTTGGGTGCGTCGGAAGAATTTGCCCGAATTCATGGCTATGAATTAGGAGATCTTCAAGAGAAATTCCCGAGTTTACTGGACCTCGTGCATCCCGATGACTACGAAAGGGTTCGCCAGTCGTACCTTGATTGCAGTCCGGCATTTGAATATCGAATAATGCACCCCGATGGGGGTGTTCGCTATATACGTGAGACGACTGAATATTTTTTCGAGGATGACGCAGACAAGCCTTATGAAAGCCACGGTACGGTGCAGGACGTCACCGAGCAAAGATTGGTTCAGCAAGCGTTGGAAGAAAGCGAAACCAGATTCAAAGAAGCTGAAAAAATTGGCCGGATGGGTCATTACCTATATGACGAAGTTAACGGCAATTATCTGAGTGTGTCGGACCAATTTGCCCAATTTCATGGCTATGGAGCAGAAGAACTTCTTGAGAAATACCCGAGCTTGATGTCCTTGGTGCATCCCGATGACCGGGAAAGGGTCCGCCAGTCGTATATTGATTGTGAAACATTGCTTGAGTATCGAAATATCTCTGCAGATGGGAGTGTTCTTTACGTACGTGAAACGACCGAATATTTCTACAAGGATGGCGCAGACAAGCCCTATGAAAGCCACGGTACGATTCTGGACATCACTGAACAAAGATTGGCTCAGCTAGCGTTGGAGCAAAGCGAACAGGTTCTCAAACAGGCGGCCCGAATCTCCAAACAAGGCTATGCCCACTGGGATGATATCAAAAAGGAATACATCAGCGTTTCCGCAGAGTATGCACAAATTTTCGGTTACACAGCCGAGGAGTTCCTTGCCCGCTTTCGTAGCCTGGATCAGGACATGGAACTGATCCACCCGGACGACCGAGCAGAAGTCCTTGTTTATAACGAATCTCCGGAAGCCATAGGGGAAGCCATTGAATACCGCATCTTGCACCGCGACGGAACTGTGAGACATGTGAAGGAAATCACGCAGGACATCCTGGCCGATGAAGGCAAATCGCTGGAATAGATTGCAACCCTGCTCGACATAACACAAAGCAAACAAATCGAAGAGTCGCTGCGCGCAAGTGAAGAATCGCTCGCCAATGCCGCACGAATCGCTCAACTCGGAAGCTGGGAGCTGAATATTGCAGACGACACAGCAGTTTGGTCCGACGAGCAATATCGAATCTTTGGCTACCAACCCGGAGAATTCAAACCTTCATTGAGTAACATAATTGATGCAGTGCATCCGGAAGATCGGGAAAAAATCCGCTGAATTAGCCCATGTCGGCCATTGGCAAGCCGACAAGCAAAAAGGCGTATACACAGTGGTCTCCGAAGAATTTGCCCGCATCCATGGCTACACTGTGGATGAGTTCATGGCGCGCTACAAGAGCCTGGAACAGTGGCGGGAGACCGTGCACCCCAAGGATCGGCCAAATCTCTTTGAAAAATATGAAGGGCTAGAAAATGCGAATACGGGATTTCGTATATTTCACAGGGACGGCAGCGTACGCCATGTAAGAGAAATCTACAGCCCTATTCTGGATGAGGCCGGCAATCTTGTCGCGAGTGAAGGAACCCTGCAGGACGTCACCGAACTCAGGCAAGTGGAAATCGAATTATCATTAAGTGAAAATCAATTGCGTCTTATCACCGACAATGTGCCCGCCTTGATTGCTTTGGTAGACACCAAAAAAAATTATATATATACAAATGAAAGATACAACAAATTTTTCAAGTGCGCCGGCGAAGACATTATTGGACGATCCGTTCGTGAAATTATTGGTGCAGAAGCGTTTGAGCATGCATTACCCTACATGGAAAAAGTTCTTCAAGGTCAGACGGTTGAATTTGAAATTGAAATTCCTCGAGCCATCGAAAAGTCTGGCTATCTCAGCGTTGTTTACGTGCCGCATTTGGACAGTGCCGGGATAGACGGTTTCCTGGTCTTGCTTCTTGATATTACTCAAAGGAAGCGGATGGAAGAACAATTGCAACATGCTGAAAAAATGATTGCGCTGGGCAATTTATCGGCAGGTATCGGACATGAATTGAATCAACCATTGGGCGCTGTTGTACTGAAATCGCAAATGTTGGCGAAATTGACTGACCGCGGTGACCTCGAGAAAATTCGTACTGTGAGTGAGTCCATTGTTGAGCAGATATTAAGGGCAAAAACTATCGTCGATGCATTGCGTACTTTTAGCCGGGCAGACACAAACGTCGAACGGTCATTGCACGATGTCAATAAAATCGTGCGGGAGGTGGCTGTTTTATGTGGAGACGAACTGAAGTTAAATCAGGTGGAATTGGAACTGGCGCTGAGCGAAGAAGAAATCGTTACCACTCTTTCCTCAGTTCAGATGGGGCAAGTACTGTCGAATTTGATCAGCAATGCCAAGGATGCGGTTGAACATCAAGCCGTAAAACGGATCCGGATCAGCACACGATTAGACAATGAATATATAATCGTTGAAGTTTCAGATACCGGTTTGGGCATTCCCGAAAGTCTGATAGCGAATATTTTTGATCCATTTTTCACGACCAAGGGCGTGGGCAAAGGAACCGGTTTGGGACTATCTTTGAGTTACAACATGGTCAAAGACAATGGTGGTAACATCGCTGTTGCCAGCGAGGAAGGAAAAGGAGCCAAATTCGTAATAACTTTACCGGTAAAGGGAGTAACCAGTGTCGAAAAAAAATATCCTTCTAGTTGATGATGATGACGGTTTCAGAGAATCCGTACGCGATATTTTGTTGCTTGAAGATTATGAAGTCATCGAAGTCAGCGATGGTAAATATGCATTGCCCATAGTCGAAAAACAAGCCGTTGACCTGGTGCTTACCGATATTTTGATGCCGGAAACTGAAGGCGTGGAATTGAATTTAAAAATCAATAAGATGAAACCTGGTTTGAAAGTGATCGGCATGACCGGTGGCGGTCGTATGCTGGAACAGGGATCGGTGGTGGAGATGTGTCGTGATTTTTCTTTTGAAACCATGCTCTGCAAACCTTTTACGATGGAAGAATTGCTCGCAACCGTTGAACAGGCTTTGAATTAAATCATCGTGCAAACCCTGATCGATGGAGGCGCGCCCTGATCAGCTCCAGGCCATCCTAGGATAGACTCATACTCTGGCCCGACCGGCATCGAAGTATATGGACATCAACAGCGGTGATACCCCCAGCTCGGTTATTGAAATCACGAATCTTCATCGAAGTTTCGGTGGCATTCAGGCGCTGAAGGGCATTTCATTGACCGTGCCGCCCGGACAGGTCTTTGGCCTGGTGGGCGAAAACGGTGCGGGCAAAACAACCATGATCAAGCACATTCTGGGCTTGTTGAAGGTGCAAAGTGGCATAGTTCGAGTATTTGGGCGCGACCCGGTGGTCGACCCGGTAGGCGTTCTTTCACGCATTGGTTACCTGTCCGAGCAGAGTGACCTGCCTGGGTGGATGTCAATCACTGAGCTCTTGCGCTATACACAGGCCTGGTATCCAACATGGGACCGGACCCATGCCGACGAGCTGCTGCACAAATTCAAGCTCGATCCAGCCCAAAAATGCAATACGCTTTCGCAAGGTCAACGCGCCAAGACCGGGCTGGCGCTGGCCCTGGCACAGAGACCTGACCTATTGATCCTGGATGAGCCAAGTTCGGGGCTCGACCCACTGGTTCGACGGGACATACTTGAAGCGATCCTGCGTGGCGAAGCAGACAAGGGCCGCACGGTGCTTTTCTCTTCCCATCTGCTGGATGAAATTGAAAGTGTGTCGGATAAAGTCGCCATGATGCACCAGGGTGAAATCGTGCTGTGCCGCAGTCTTGCTGAGATCAAACAATCCCACTACCGGCTCAGCATTCGACTGGCAAAGGCCCTGATTGGGAAACCTGACATCCCCGGCGCCTTTCTGATCGAAGGCTCAGGCAAGGACTGGACTGCAGTCATTGATGGAGAACCGGGCCGGGCTCAGGCATACCTTGAGCACATTAATGGCCAGATACAACGCGCCGATCGACTAAGCCTTGATGAAGTGTTCATTGCCAGGGTGGGCCGGCGCATCCGGGGAATATGAGCCAGATCGGCAAATCACTGCACCTGGCCTGGGCTGTTTGGGGTGCAAACCGGCGTGGTTTCACAAATGTGCTGATTGTATTGGTGCTCTGCGCGGTGGTCTATCGCCTGATACCTGCAGTTTGGTTTGAGCCCCCACTGATTCGCCTAATCTGGTTCATACCGTTTGCATTGTCATTGATTTTGGTATTCAGTTTCATCAGCGCAACGGTCGACAGCGATGAGCCTACCGTATTGAGTGCTTTTCCGCAGCGCGTTTTTGTCCTGCCCATCAATACCCTCACGTTGGTCAGCGTGCATCTCCTGCTCGCTGTGTTGAGTGTAACGGCGGTGTATTTTGCGTGGGGTTTACTCGTTCTGGAACCGGCGGGGCTGCCTTTTGCAGCTTGGCCACTTTCCTTCGTGCTTTCGGGGGTGATTTGTTTTCAGGCCTTGATCTGGTGCCTCTCCCGTCATCGCCTCACCCGGCTGATCATCATGGGAACGCTTGGAACCGTTTTGATGGGACTGGCCGTAGTGTTGCAGGTGGAAAGCGCGGGCATAGCAGGGCCGGTGATGGGCACGACCACTTTCGGCATCCTGCTTGGGCTCAATGCGACTGCCTGCCTGGCCGCCGGCTGGGGTGTGCGGCACCAACGGCGCGGAGATTACTGGACGTTTTTTGGGTCCGTTGGGCTTACCAGAAGCCTACAGCGTTCCTCGGTCAGGAGGCGCCCGCCATTTTCATCTCCAGCAACGGCCCAGTTTTGGTATGAATGGCGGCGCAACGGGATCGTGCTGCCTTTCGCGGTCGGCTTCGCTACCATGCTCATCATCACCGTGGGTTCGGTTATGGTTGCCGATGAGCCCGCTCACATCCTGTTGACCCTGGCGTGGCTTTTCGCCTCGCCGATGATCCTGGCCGTGTTTGTCGGGCAGGGTTTTGCCAAAGTGGATTTCTGGAGGGGAGATACATCGCTGCCGGTGTTCCTGGCGATTCGACCCGTAAGCTGCGGCACCATTGTCTTGACTAAGATGCGCGTGGCGGTCATGGCAACGGTGATTTCCTGGACTCTGGTACTTGGCATGAGCGGGATATGGCTGGCATTTCTGGCGGACACATCCGCTCTGCCTGCATGGCAAGAGGTGCTATACAGAATGTATCCGTCCACCTCGCTGTGGGCACTGTTGGCGCTGTGCATTGGCGCGGGCATGCTGATCACCTGGCGATACATGGTGCTGCCTTTACCGCTGGGATTGTCGAGGCGCTCACGGCTTTATTATTTCGGCATATTGATCAATATATTGGTGGTCGTCGGCATCGTGGTCTTTATCGCAATTGTCGCATCCAGACCCACAGTCGTTGCCGAATTGTTAAGGCAGTTTGGCTGGATTCCCTGGGTACTGAATCTGTTGATACTGGCCAAAGTCTGGCTGGCTGTTGCAGCTTGGAGGAAAAGCCTTGCTCTGGGCCTGGTTGATGCCCGGCACGTTGTCACCTGTCTTGCGACTTGGGTGCTGGGCACCGGCTACATCGTGCTGTTGTTCTGGTTTCTCTGGTAAGGCAGCGATGTCACCCGTATCTACCTTTGGGCCTTACCACTGGGAATACTGCTGGCCCTGTTGGCCATGCCTTTGGTGAGAATTTCCTATGCGCCCTTGGCATTGGCAGACAACCGTCATGTGCCCTGAATTTGCCGCATGAAACCCACTCTGACCATCTTCGCATTGGCTGTCAGCCTATTGGCATCATGGCTTGCATTGGGTGCGGCTGGACGGTTTGGTGAGCGGATAGACGCAGGGGGCCACAAACTCCGCTTGCATGTGTCCGGAAAGAATTCTACACAAGGTGCACCGACCATTGTATTCGAGTCCGGCGGAGGTGGCGGCATGGATGGCTGGCATTTTGTCCGCCGCTTGCTTTCAGATCGATACCTCACAGCTGCCTACGAGCGAGCGGGCAACCCAGGTTCTGACCAAGGCCCAATGCCCCGCGATGCCCGGCAAATTGCACGCGAATTGCACGCCCTGCTGTCCAGCGCCCAGCTACCTCCCCCCTACCTAATGGTGGGACATTCCCTCGGCGGTCCTTACATCCGGGTGTTCGCAAAAATGTACCCGGAAGATTTAGCGGGCCTGGTATTGGTGGATGCGACATTTGCGACGGCGCCACCAATGGGAAAACCCAAAAATTTGGATTGGGATTTGGATTGGGATTTGGATTGGGTTTTGGATTGGGTTTTGGATTGGGTTCTGGAATGGGTGCGCGAATTTCAGCCCGGCGATGAGGCATTTATCAAGCGCCAGCTCGAGCAATTTCCTGGCTGGCGCACACACAGTGTGGCAGAAACCATCATGGTGTTCGAAGAAGCACTCACCGGCAATGCACCCGCTGAACACCCGGCATTGCGCACAAAGTGGTGGACGAAACTGATGACGAGCTTGCAGCTTGCGGGCGAACTGACAGAACAATTACCGACAACGCTTAAGCAGGAATTGGCCTCACTCGATTCGACCTTCGCAGCCGCTAACGATTCGCAGCCTCTACCTGAAGTGCCCGTGATCCTGCTCACTGGAATGAAGCGGCCTGACAATTCAGCAGAGGTTGACGAGGACATTTGGCAAGCTGTTAGCCGCCGCAAATTGAGACGGCGCGAGAAGTGGTTAAGCAGCCTGCCTGAGGCAGAACACATCATCACCGTGGATAGCGGCCATCACATTCACCGAACTGAGCCCGAACTGGTTGCAAAGGCAATTGAAAAAGTGATTCAAACAGGGGCGAGCCACCCCTGATCTTGCGTAACGGGACGGGCACGCTGGGGTATCCCCATGGCTTAAGTAAGTATTTTGCCTTTTTTTTCAAGTCTATTTTTTGAGAAACTTTATTCAGCTTGATATCGTAGGAGGGGAATTACAAATTTTCTTGAGCCTATGTGAATGTGAGGAACTATGGCGACTTACGTGAAGTTGAATGAAGAGGTTGAGGGTCCGTTCTCCGACGAAGAAATAAAAAGCCAATTTGATGAGGGACGGTTCACGCTTGACACGCCTGCGTGGAAAGAGGGGATGAAGTCCTGGAAAACGGTAGGACATTATTTCACTGACCTGGTTGCGCGGGCATAAGCGTGAACCCAAATTGGGTGATGCAGTCACCGTGCACCCCATAGCATGACGGATGAGTTGGCAAAATGGTGGCAATGGCTCATGCTCCCGGAGATTCATTCAAACCTGTGATACTGACCAGTGGATAGGATCTAAAAAAAATGTGCGGTCGTATGCTTGAAACCATGCATCCAATTGTGTATGAACATGAAGCAGAAACTGCAAGAGCTATTGTCAAATCTGGTGTTTAGCCATTTGATTCAAGCGGCGACCTGATCAATCTCTTTTACCTCGATCCCATCTTTGAATTTCACCCCCGTAATCACCTTGGCCAGGTAATCAAAGCCGCGTAGCCGGCGCCATTTCTTTTCCGCACACTGGCTCAATTTGAACATCATATGCAACATGCCATTGCGCGTCAGACAACCTTTGGATCTTTTGGTCCGGTGGCGGATGGTGGCAAAGGTGGATTCAATCGGGTTGCTGGTCCGGATGCTCTGCCAGTGTTGGGCCGGAAAATCATAAAATGCCAACAGTTCATCCCGATCCTTGAGCAAACAGCTCGTCGCTTTCGGGTATTTCGCCTCAAAGATCTCAATAAACAAATCAAACGCCTTGTTTGCATCATCCTTGGTTTCCGCCTGCCAGATGGCGTGCAGGGCCTGCTTGGCTTTGGGTTGTGCGGATTTCGGCAAACAATTCAGTACATTCATGGTCTTGTGCATCCAGCAGCGTTGCTGGCGGCTGGCCGGAAAGATTTCATCCAGCGCCGCCCAAAAACCCATCGCACCATCACCAATCGCCAGTTGTGGGGCGCTCATGCCGCGCGACTTCAGATTCAGCAACACCTCACGCCAACTCTGAGTCGATTCTCGCACCCCGTCCTCAATCGCCAGAAAATGTTTTTCGCCGCGTTCATTGACACCAATGATCACCAGCGCGCAGAGCTTGGCATCCTCCGCCCGCAGCCCACTGTAGACACCATCAGCCCAGACATACACCCACCGGTCCTGTCCCAGGCGACGCTGGCTCCACGCTCGATATTCCTCCGCCCATACCTGTTTCAGGCGGGATACCGTGCTGGCCGACAGACCCTGTGCCTGCGGGCCCACCAGTACCCGCAACGCCTCAGCCATCTCACCGCTGGATACCCCTTTGAGGTACAACCACGGAATGGCTGCCTCGAAAGTCGCTGTCTTGCGCACATATGGCGGCACCAGCACCGACTGAAAACTCACTGCTTCACCGGTCTTCGAGCGCACCTTGGGAATTCTCACCCGGATCGGTCCCAGGCCGGTCTGCAACTCACGTTCTGGCAGGTAACCGTTGCGCACCACACCGGCATGACCTGATTCGGTACGCCAATCCTGATACTTGGCCAGCAGCTCCTGGACTTCACTTTCCACCGCTTCGGCGAGCAGCTTCCGGGCGCCTTCTTTGAGCAATTCGGTCAACGGATCGGCACTGATTGCTCGACGTTCCAGTTCAATAACATTATTCTTGTTCATAGTGGCGTATCTCCTTTGGTTGCTTTGAAGTTTGGTAACAACAAATCAACCAGATACGCCGCTTTTTTTCAACTGCTCAAACACCAGATTCGATCATAACTCAAACTGCAAACCCAAGGACACAATTCCGTGAGTGTAGGGCGTCCAAAGTTGTGTGTGGTGTCGGATCGTTTCGGCTTTATCTTCGTTCCGATCGCCAAGAATGCTTCCACCACCACAAGAGAGGTGCTGGCAGCACCTAAATTGGGGGGTCGAGAATGTTCTTGGGTCGATATTGACCGCTGTATGAGCGAGTGTTCAGTTCTAATTCATATCAGCCACTCCCCATGAGCAAATGTGGGGTTACTAACAGTTAGAAACTGATATTCAGTCAAATTCACGATTAGTCTCCACCGTGAAATTCAGCGCCAAAAATGGTTGGCTGAGTTCATTCACGAATCAGGAGAGCATCATGAAAAACCACTATTTGAGTTCAATCCTTTGCGTCGTTGCAGCGCTCACGTTTGTGACGGTTGCTGTGCAGGGCGCGGAGGAAGAGGCCTCGCTGTATGAGCGTCTGGGTGGATACGATGCGGTGTCTGCAGTCGTCGACGATTTCGCCGGGAAACTCTTCATAGATCCCGTAGTGGGCGCTCGCTTTTTTGGGATGAGCGATGACTCACGCGAGGGATTTCGCCAGAAAAACAAGAATCTTGTGTGCGCGGTTACCGGTGGACCTTGCAAGATAATTAGTCGGTCCGCGGCGCAGACGCACGGCGGATTGGGCATCAAGGCCAGTGAGTTCAACATTGTTGCGCAACACCTGGTCGACACGCTCAATAAGTTCAATGTTCCAAAAAAGGAGCACGACGAATTAATGGCAATCATTGCCACCTTGCGGCCAGACATTGTAGAAGTCGAAGACGCCTAGTTCCCAAAACATTTTCAATAGCAAAGTAGAAGCAGCCCGCTATTGCGCGGCTGCTTCCTCTCCAGAGAGTCACCAGGTCTTTGCCGGGTAGTCGATGGGCTTCGGCGGCGGCCAGGGAAACCCGGCCTCGTCAATGAGGGCCTTGTAGTTTGGCGCGGCATCTAGATCAAACGGTGCGCCGCAAAAGCAGAGAAATACGGCAGTACTGATCACGACCGCACTTCCAGGGTACGCGTCGATCCGGGCGGCCGCTTCGTTGGCCCTTTCACGTTCCCCAATAACCGCGGCAACGACAATTGAAGAAAGATCATCCGTGTCGGATCCGGACCAGTAGTCGTTAGCCATTTGCCGTGCAAGCGCGGGATCACCTGCCAATGCCTCCCACAATATTTGCCGGTCATACGTCATCCTACTTCCGTCCGTCCCTGGGCCAGGCGCGCCGTGATCGTCGGCATTGCCAGATGCGAGCAGCGCCCAGTAACGCCCGTCTTCCAAAGACACATGGCTGAGCCCCTTGTAATTTGCTTCTGCAATTGTTCGCAAAGCAGCCTCGGAATCACCCGACCAAATGAGTGACCATGCCAGTTGGAAACTGGCGCTAGTGTCCATAGGATTGCACCTAATCGCTTCTCGTAATTTCGCGACTGATTGGTTGGCCCAACCGAAATAGGCGATTAACGAGGTCCAGTTCATTTGCGGGCACCCGCCGGGCTGCAGGGCCTTCTCTATTCGGACAGATAGACCAGCCCATTCCTCACTAAACAGTGTTCTCTCGAGATCGAGAATGTCCCGTTGGTTTCCGGCAGACGATAATTTTACGGCCAGGTCATATTCCTCACGCAATGCTGCAAGGGTCTCCTGTAACTCACCCGGATAATTCTCATCACGAAAGCCCGCCGCGATTTCAAAGACGATGTGGCCTCTAAGGTCCGCTTTCATCAATCGCGCCATCGTGAGACCCGGAGCGGCCTCGAGTGCGCGCTCGAAATTCGCATTGGCAGCCACCAGAGCGTCCGACATGCTCATACTGTGGTGTGCCGTTACCCACGCCTCCTGCCCTTTCTGGTAGGCGATGAATGCTTCTACATCATGTATGCCGGCGCTGCGCATCACATCGCGCGCAGCGTCATCGAGCACGACGCCCAGCACTTCTGCGATACTTTCGGCGATGTCTTGCTGAACTGCGAAAACGTCACCACGCGTTCGATCGTAGGTTTGCGACCACAGGTGAACGTCATCCGATGCACGGATCAGCTGCGCTGCAATGCGGAGGCGGTCCCCGTCGCGGCGCACCGAACCCTCGACGACATGCGCCACTCCGAGAAGGGAAGCAATTTCAGGAACAAGGAGATTTTGCCCTTTGAAAAAGAAGGAGGATGTTCGTGCCGTTACCCGCAATTCGGGCAACTGCGCGAGCGAGTTCAGGATTTCTTCTGTTAGGCCGTCAGCAAAGTAGCCATCGTCCTCGCCTGGCGACAGTGGTACAAATGGCAGCACTGCGATGGATTTGTCGTCAACCTCTTCGGCAGGATGAAGCGGGGCTTGGTCAAGCACGTAGTTATCCAAAACAAGATAGAGGATAGTTGCGACCATCAATCCAATTACGACAAAGTTAAGTTTACGGCGAGAGTCATGGGTCATCATCCTGGAGCGATCAACGTCCTGTTCTGGATTCAAGCCGTCGAACGCGCGATTTCGAACCATGGGGCTAAAAACCGGGACATAGTGGCCCTTCGGCACCTCGATTCGTACGGAATCGCCCTGGCCTTCGCCATCGTAATATTCTCTCAATTTTGAGCGCAATCGACTCGCCTCAACGCGCACAATCGAGTCGATATTCGGATCGAAAGATTCATCCTTCTCAAAAACCTCGATATCCAGCGTGAACTCTTTGAGCTCGTCCGCCCGGTCTTCTAGCTGCGCGTTTACGATGAAGTTGAGAAATGCCCTCATTCGATTGGATAAGGCAAATAACTTGCTCGCGAGTATCCGATCGCGCTGTGCGCGGACCTGTTCGGCGGTTGGCTTAGAGGCTGGAAGATTTTGAGCCATTTTCCAATTGTACGCTGTTGACTCGGCTATTGAGCCGAAGCGGGGCTTTGAAAATTTGTTGAGAGAGAGGGATTACCGGGCACATCCTTGCGCCCGGCCCTTCGGGTTCGCTTGGTTGGAGATTCTTGATTTGTCGTTTGTTGGGAAAATCAAGCGTAGAATCGAATTCCGTGTGGGCATTTGTTTGGTGTTGGTCGCTTCTGGCGACCCCAAATTGACGTCTATGCTGTGTATACTCAACGTGATGCGTAAGTCTGGTGCAGCGTGGATGAATCTGGCTGAAGGCAGGCTATAGGGAGCAGCTTGGTAAGCACTATGGCCCGAGAACGACAGTATAGTCAGCACCTCTCTGTGGGTGAATTGCAATCGATCACGCGCAAGACCCTCCGGCATTATGATGAGAACGCTTTCAGTTATTTCGAGGGCACAAAAGAGCATGATGTTATGCAAAACATAAATGCTCTTTTAGCCGAGATATCAGGCTCACCCCCGTACCGCATCCTCGATTTTGGTTGTGGACCGGGTCGTGACCTGATCCAATTTATGGCACTGGGACACGAACCAATGGGGCTGGACGGCTCACCGGCATTCGTTGCCATGGCGCGGCAAAGTTCTGGTTGTGACGTACTCCTGCAAGACTTTCTTTCGCTCGACTTACCCGCTTTGCATTTCGACGGAGTCTTTGCCAACGCATCACTGTTTCATGTACCGAGGCAGGAATTAGCCCGTGTATTACAAGCGCTATGGGAGACGCTTGAACCTCATGGGGTTTTGTTTGCGTCGAATCCACGCGGCAATAACCACGAGGGATGGAGTAATAGTCGTTATGGATGTTTTCACGATCTAGAGCAGTGGCACAGCTACGTTATAGAAGCGGGTTTTAAGGCACTACAGCACTATTACCGACCACCGGGAAGACCGCGCGACCAGCAACCATGGCTAGCTACTGTCTGGAGAAAAATCGATGTGGACAAATAATCCAGCTTAACCGGAACGTTATACGAAATTGAAATTTCAATGATTAAAGTTGCACTGTTATCTATTGATGTTCAAAAGGGTTTAGATGATCCCATTTGGGGAGAAAGGAACAACCCTGGTGCGGAGGCGAAAATTGCTTTGTTATTTTCAGCTTGGCGCAAAAAAGGATTGCCCATAATCCATATTCAACATTGCTCAATAGAGCCTGATTCGCCGCTCAGAACGGAATTACCCGGCAATGCGTTTAAGGATGAGGCTAAACCTCTTCCTGGAGAGAAGGTGTTTACGAAGACAGTGAACAGTGCGTTTATCGGTACCGAACTGGAACAGTATCTTCGAGAAAATAACATTGAGTCTCTGGTCATTGCAGGGCTAACGACTGACCACTGTGTATCTACTTCGACTCGTATGGCGGGAAACCTTGGGTTTAACGTGACTCTGGTTTCCGATGCAACGGCCACTTTTGAGCGCAGAGGAGAAGATGGTAGCCATTATTCAGCTGAACAAATTCACAATATCCATCTTGCAAGTTTAAATGGTGAGTTTTGTTCTGTACTGAGCACTAATGAAGTGTTGAGTGAAATCGTCTGACAATAGGAGTCTCGCTTCCCTCGACTTACCCAACCGGGGCCGGTGGGTCGCCGGCGGCTCCGACCACCAGCCCAAAAGGGCTCAGGGACCTGGTGTGCCGCATGGTTGGCCAGCTCCGCTTCATCCGGTGTGAAATCAACTAGATATAGTGGTCCGACCCTTCACTTCTTCACTTCGATCAGTGGTTGACCGTTGTTCTCAATAATCTCGCCGATGCGCCATATCTTTGATTCGCGCTGTTCTGCGAGCTCGATTAGTTGATCTGCGGCGGTCGGTTCAACGGCGATCAACAATCCCCCGCTTGTTTGTGGGTCGCAAAGGATTTCTTGCTGGGCCTGGTTCAGCGGCGAAATCTTCTCGCCGTAGCTGGCAAAATTGCGGGCCGTCCCCCCGGGGACGCATCCGAGTTGGCGATACTCTTCTGCCTCTTCGATGACTGGTGTCGCATCGAAATCAATTCGTGCTGCAACGCCACTGCCTTCGCACACCTCGCAGAGATGTCCCAGCAGACCAAACCCGGTAACGTCCGTCATTGCCGTCACTCCATCAATCTCAGTAATTGCCGGACCGATGGAATTGAGTTCACACATGATGTCGCGCGCGAGGTGTTCGTGTTCAGGCTTCAGCAGCCCTTTCTTCTGCGCAGTTGTCAGGATCCCGATACCCAGTGGCTTGGTCAGAAAAAGCTCATTACCCTGTGTCGCACTGTTGTTTCGTTTGACACGGTCACAGCTCACCAAACCCGTGACCGCCAGCCCGAAGATGGGCTCCGGTGTATCGATGCTGTGGCCACCGGCCAGCGGAATGCCGGCCTCTTCACATGACTGCCGGCCGCCTTCGACCACCCTGTTTGCCAGCTCCGCACTCAACTTGTCGATCGGCCATCCAAGAATTGCGATCGCCATCAGCGGCTTGCCACCCATTGCGAAAATATCGCTGATCGCATTTGTTGCAGCGATGCGTCCAAAATCGAACGCATCATCAACGATCGGGGTGAAGAAATCGGTCGTGCTGATCACCGCCTTGCCGTCACCAATATCAAAGACGGCGGCATCATCACGTGATGCGTTACCAACCAGCAGTTCCGCAAAACTCGAGAGAGTCGACTTGCTCTGCAAAATAACGTCCAATACGTCCGGTGAAATCTTGCAACCGCAACCCGCACCATGGCTGAACTCAGTCAATCTAATGGGATCGTTCATTGTTGTAAGAGTCCCTGCTTCAAGCAAGAGCTATTGTCAAATCTGGTGTTTAGCCATTTGATTCAAGCGGCGACCTGATCAATCTCTTTTACCTCGATCCCATCTTTGAATTTCACCCCCGTAATCACCTTGGCCAGGTAATCAAAGCCGCGTAGCCGGCGCCATTTCTTTTCCGCACACTGGCTCAATTTGAACATCATATGCAACATGCCATTGCGCGTCAGACAACCTTTGGATCTTTTGGTCTGGTGGCGGATGGTGGCAAAGGTGGATTCAATCGGGTTGCTGGTCCGGATGCTCTGCCAGTGTTGGGCCGGAAAATCATAAAATGCCAACAGTTCATCCCGATCCTTGAGCAAACAGCTCGTCGCTTTCGGGTATTTCGCCTCAAAGATCTCAATAAACAAATCAAACGCCTTGTTTGCATCATCCTTGGTTTCCGCCTGCCAGATGGCGTGCAGGGCCTGCTTGGCTTTGGGTTGTGCGGATTTCGGCAAACAATTCAGTACATTCATGGTCTTGTGCATCCAGCAGCGTTGCTGGCGGCTGGCCGGAAAGATTTCATCCAGCGCCGCCCAAAAACCCATCGCACCATCACCAATCGCCAGTTGTGGGGCGCTCATGCCGCGCGACTTCAGATTCAGCAACACCTCACGCCAACTCTGAGTCGATTCTCGCACCCCGTCCTCAATCGCCAGAAAATGTTTTTCGCCGCGTTCATTGACACCAATGATCACCAGCGCGCAGAGCTTGGCATCCTCCGCCCGCAGCCCACTGTAGACACCATCAGCCCAGACATACACCCACCGGTCCTGTCCCAGGCGACGCTGGCTCCACGCTCGATATTCCTCCGCCCATACCTGTTTCAGGCGGGATACCGTGCTGGCCGACAGACCCTGTGCCTGCGGGCCCACCAGTACCCGCAACGCCTCAGCCATCTCACCGCTGGATACCCCTTTGAGGTACAACCACGGAATGGCTGCCTCGAAAGTCGCTGTCTTGCGCACATATGGCGGCACCAGCACCGACTGAAAACTCACTGCTTCACCGGTCTTCGAGCGCACCTTGGGAATTCTCACCCGGATCGGTCCCAGGCCGGTCTGCAACTCACGTTCTGGCAGGTAACCGTTGCGCACCACACCGGCATGACCTGATTCGGTACGCCAATCCTGATACTTGGCCAGCAGCTCCTGGACTTCACTTTCCACCGCTTCGGCGAGCAGCTTCCGGGCGCCTTCTTTGAGCAATTCGGTCAACGGATCGGCACTGATTGCTCGACGTTCCAGTTCAATAACATTATTCTTGTTCATAGTGGCGTATCTCCTTTGGTTGCTTTGAAGTTTGGTAACAACAAATCAACCAGATACGCCGCTTTTTTTCAACTGCTCAAACACCAGATTCGATCATAACTCTTCAAGCAACAGCTGATAGCTTAGTTTCGACCCTTAATTCTTGCAATAGTTTTCAAACGCAATTCTGAGGCGAAACAGCGCCCCGTTCATGCTTGCCTCGTCACCGTTGTCTTGCGACCGAATTGACTATGCGGATCAGCTCGGCCTGCTCGCGGTCTCGCTGAAACAGCGGTTCGAGGATTCGCCTGTGGCGTGCCAGGCTGCTGAGATACAAAGGCTCCGTTTCCGCACGATGCAGCAGACGTGCCAACGCTACGTCATCGCCAACCGGGAAGTAACCGGGGTAATCGCTCCCTAGAAGACCGATGTTTCCAGGGATGTCGCTGGCGATCACTGGCACGCCAGCGACGATGGCTTCGGACACCACGTTGGCGCCACCTTCCTGCCTGGAACTGATTACCATCAGCCGGGTTTTCGCCAGCTCACGGCGCACTCGCCACGGCGGTACTTCACCAAGCCACCGGTAACGGGGGTTCATATCCATCTCAGCAACGGCCTCGTTCGCAAATTCGGCAGAGTGAGCCTTACCTATATGAATGACCCGTAGCCGCGAATCTGCGGGCAGATGTCTCGCGGCCAGGGCCGCCCTGAACGGGTCCTTCACAGCGCGCAGGTGGCCAATGACACAGATATCGAAGTTGCGTCCGGCCAGGCTTCGCGGGCCCGGCAACGGCAAAGCGGATTGGCGGACCACATGGAGCTTACTCCTGAGCTGCGCGGGCAGCTCCTTGCCGATGAGATCGTGCAGGCAGATCAGCGCGTCCGCCATCTGCAGCGAGCGGAGCGTGGTTTCCGGATGTGATTTCAAGAACGTATTAACGTCGGTGCCGCCGAGACATACCAGCAACGGCCCTTTCGGAAAGCGTTCGCGGTAGCGCGAAATCGCGGCCGCGCTGCGCCATGCGTGAATAGCAATCAGCACATCGACGGTTTCGCCAGCGTAATCGATATCGATGCGCACGCGGTGGCCCGCCTCACGCAACATTCCGGCCCAGCGAAGCGCCGTGGTTCGGTTGCCGCTACTGGACTGTTTTTTTTCCGGTGTGATTAGGCTAATCTTCAACTACATCCTCCTGCCACGGAATTTCTCATGACCGCGCCGGTTAGTACCGCACATTTGATCGAGGCCATGCAAGACGCCCGAAGCCGAACCCTGGAATTGGTCGGCGACCTGGACGACGAGCAATTGATGGGTCCCAGGCTGGCTTCCGTCAACCCGTTGCGTTGGGAAATTGCTCACGTCGCCCATTTTTACGAATATTTTATCCTTCGTCAGCTCTACCAATACAAGTCCGTACTCGGCGAGAGGGCCGACCAACTCTACGATTCCATTAAAGTCGCGCATGATCTCAGGTGGGACCTGCCGCTGCTCACTCGCGCCGAGACGTTAGCGTACATGCAGGCAGTTCTCGATCGGCTGGCTGAGCGGCTCGATCGTGGCATGGCGACGGAGCAAGACAGTTTCATTTATCAGTTTGGTATCTTCCACGAGGACATGCACACTGAAGCTTTTCTGTGGGCTCGCCAGACGCTGGCCTATGCGACGCCGAACCTGGCAGTTGCGGCGGACGTGACGGTCGAACGGGCTGCCGGGCCCTGTCCGGGATGGGCCGAAGTCCCGGGCGGTGAGTTCCTGCTGGGCGCACCCAAAGACGCGCCGTTTCTGTTCGATAATGAGAAATGGGCCCATCCGGTAACCATTGAGCCCTTTGAGATCGCCAAGGCACCTGTCACCAACCGGGACTTTCAGGCCTTTGTCGATGATGCTGGCTACTGCAACAAAGCGTTCTGGCATACCGATGGCTGGAAGTGGCGGAAGCAAAAGGGCGCGGAGCACCCGGTGTATTGGTTACCCGATGGACCCTGTCGTTGGCAGTTGAGACAGTTCGACCAGACATTGCCGTTGCCACCTGACGAGCCCGTTGTTCATGTCAGCTGGTATGAGGCCGATGCCTATTGCCGCTGGTCAGGACTGCGACTGCCGACGGAAGCCGAATGGGAAGTGGCTGCGCTCGGCGAGCCTGCCACGGATGGCACTCTGGCCGCGACCAAAAGGCGCTACCCCTGGGGCGAGACGCCACCAGATCCTGCCCGCGCCAACCTCGATGGCCGGGCATTGGCGCCGATCAGCGTCGCAGCACTACCGGCCGGTGACAGCGCTTTCGGTTGCCGCCAAATGCTCGGCAATGTCTGGGAATGGACAGCCGGCACTTTCGACGCGTTCCCGGGCTTTTCGCCCGATGCCTACAAAGAATATTCGATGATGTTATTCGGCGATACCAAAGTGCTGCGCGGCGGCGCCTGGACAACCCGTTCCCGGATGATCCACGGCACCTACCGAAACTACTTCGAGCCCCATCGGCACGACGTATTCGCCGGATTCCGGACTTGCAGGGTCGGACCTTGAGCAATAAAGGTCTTGAAATCAATCACATTACTCATTTTCCATCTTCCTCAACTGCTTCTGTTTCTCAGCGATTTCCTAGCGCAACTCCACCTTCAATAATTCATCATGTCTTCACTAATAATGTCTGCGACAGTGCGCAAAAACTCGAAACGACGTTCAGAGCCGTCCAGTCTGCCTTGCCAACCGGCAATATCGCTGTCTGGGTGCAATTGCTGCCAAGATGCAATCAAACGGTCATAGTCGAATTCCATTACGCCTTCCTGAAAATAGTGGGTCATCCGCAAAACCCAGCCAAGCAGCATGTGACGAAATTGCTCCTGGGTCTGTCGCGCCACCTCGCGCCGATAAGGGAGCGTAAGTATATGCACACACGACGCACAAACTGCTTCGTTGAATACGCGTTCAGGCCATGGTTGCGCATGTGCCAGCGGATCACAGCCCCAGAGTATCATCCGGTTTTGCAATAGGGCCAAATACTCAAGTGGATCAACGAATTGGAGGTAATGGAGAAGCAAGGATCGCGGCATGACCACCGCTGTGCCATCGTCGGCATTGGCCACGGCGATGCAGCGTGCAAGAGATTCCAAATCCAGATGTTCTCTCGGAATATAATAGCCCCGGGTATGATCACTGGGGGAACGGACAACAGCTGACAACTCCTTAATTACCAGGGCATCCCGAGACAATAAAGCCGGCTCAGGACCCTTCTGCACCACGGCAGCTACATTTATGCCGAGGAGGCGATTCAGCTCCAGGTCAGGACCTTGTTGGGACCAGGCGTTCTGTTGTGGCAAGCTGGATTCCAGCTTGCGCACAACCGTTGCCTGCAACTCTTCGCGTGTCATTCCAGCAAGTTTGTCTGTCGTTGCTGCATCCGCAGGCGCATCCAGATACCGCAGAATTTTTTGCGTGTAACGTAGCAGGCTATCCGGGTGAGCGGACCTGATTACAGGTACCATCTGGTGGCAATAAATGCTGATTGCATGACTCAGCCGATCATATTTACGCTGCTCTTCACCGCCCCGGTAGCCCGATCGGTCCACATCTGTTCCGTAAATGCATATCCAGTGACGAGCTTCAAAACCGGTGATTGAGAATTGCATCCAGGCTTCAAAGTGAGCCTGGTTAAGTATCTCGACCTCGCCCAGCATTGGAAACCAACGCTGAAGTGATGCGTAGGCATTCCAGAACCTGTTCAAGGTGATGAATTCGCTCTGCAGCGACTCATCTGCGCGAAGAATGAGCGTGAGGTCGATGTCACTTCGGCCAGGTGTCCATGATCCAAGCGCAAAACTGTTGCGGGCGTATGCCGATAGCATGAGCGGATACTTTTTTAACATCCATCCCAGGGCGCGCACCGCGACATAGTACGGAACCCGCGTAAAGTGGAGCCCCAATGGCCACTGATTGACAGCAAGCACTATTTTTTGAAGTGTTTGTCTGCCCATTCTCAATTGAATTCTCGAACTTGCATTAGTCAACGTAGATTTTCGCAAGCTCAATTCGAAAAGCGCCTTCCCCAATAATTTTCAGCAATCTCGATCTATCGAGCTGAAAGGCTTCTTCCAGGGTAAACTCGTGCAAAGGAATACGGAAATCGTGGTGCTGATTGACACAGAGCCCCTTCTGAACCAGAGAAATTCCACAGGATTCAACCGTGACAGAATCTGCATCTTGTGATTCCAGATGTATTTTTACATCGGTAGACATAGCTTCCGATACCCGCACGCTAAGATGAAGCCATCGAGAATCCAGTCAGGTCAAACGGTTCCCAACTTGGCTGAATCGGCAACACACCAATGATGTATTCAGATCCTTCCAGGCCATCCAGAAGAAGTGAAAAAAGATTCCTGACGCGTGTTGATGGGAATGAATGTACTATCTTCAAATCTTCTGACTCCATGGCACCAGGAAACTGGGAAATCACGCCGAAATACTTCGACAGGATTGAATAAATTCAGGGCGTTGGATTCCTGCCTGTCCATGCGCTATCGGTTTCTCCGGCAATTTGCTGTTCAGCCGATTTTCGTCGCCGGAAAGTTCAAAAACAGGCTTCATCGAGTACTCGCGCTGCCCGGGAACAAACGTTCTTTCGGCGCGGGTGTAGCCGAAATCCATGAACAATCTGTCCACTTCCGATCTTGAACCCATTCTTTGACCGGTTGCTGCAGAAGCACGCGCTCGACGCAGTACGGATTCGTCCAGCAAAGCAATCCATTTTGATCTCTGGTAACCAATTCACTCAATGGAGGCAGCCCATCAATCGCATAACGCACGGCATCGTAATTCCTGTCCTTGAGGTAGCCATGGTGTACATGCACGATATCAATGAGTACACCTTCGAGTTCAACCCGAATATGGCAGATCTCGCTCGATTATCAACGGAACCAGCCGAATTGGTACCAAAAAGGGGTCCTACTGGAAATAGTTCCAGTTTAAAAACTCCACTACCAGCGCACTGTCGCCGGCACATTCAATACAGTCCGCATTAAATCCGTTTCCCATTTCCAAAACACAACGGTGGAAGCCCCAGCACAGCCCCCGGATTCAATGGCAGGTCAGTCTGCTGATCAAGAACATAGGCAGACGCCAGCGAACTGTAGTGAATTTAATCATCCAGGGTGTCAAGAACCATACGAAATCCCTGCACGGCCAGCGAAGGATTCTCCAGGAGTTTTGCACGGATACTCCGAAACCAGTTATGCCGTGGAGAATAAATATCAGCGTCCGTAAAGATGAAATAGTCATACTTATGGTGATTCAATGCGGCTCGCCAACCGATATTGAAAAGCGACTCCTTCTGAAACAAGTCTTCAGTCTTATCGGAACCGGCCACTGGAACGTGATGTAACCTGGATAAAAGACGCTCAGGATAGGCGCTCTTTCCCGTGACCGGCAACATTTCTATCAAATAGAAATCGGCAAAGAGGTCCTGTTTCAACTGGGCGCTTATGCCCTCACTATTGGCTGCTATTCTTGCTGGATCAGCACCAAAACTCGCGCAAACCACGGCAGTGTCAGTTAAATCCTGTTGCTCCTGAATCGAGTCTGTGGCTGAATGACCATAGGCCACCGCGCGCATAATATAGATTGTTGTTGTGTCGGCCGCTGGGAGTTGGATTGCCAATATCCCAGACTGGCTCGTGCTTTGGATGGAAAAGCCTTTCCTTGTCACGCCACACCGGAATGATGCGCCGCAAGATACCTGAATAGGTGGTATCCCAAAACGGTTCACCGATAACAAAATCCGGCAGATGATCGCGGACTTCCGTCCAGAATCCTGCTCTCAATGCCAGATCGTCGACGCCGATCGCATAGTTCTGCTTTTTATTCGAGAACAGTTCATCCAAAGTACGGAGGTTACCTTCTACATCTTGCCGCATATACTCTACGGCAGTGACATGCAGCGACCTGAGATGTTGATAAAGCCCCGGATCGGATTGCGCAGTCTGTGTTTGTGTAGAAAATCCAGTCCTGTGGCAATGCGACTTCGAGAGCAAGGTCAAAGAGGTCTTTGATAAATGGCTTGTGGGTTTCATCTCCCAGTACCCGTGCGTCGCGCGTCAATTCTCTGACTTCCCAACTCCCCCTGTGCCACTCAACATCCGCCAACGCCAGCAGCGTCACATTTTCACGGTTGGCGCGATCGATACTTTCGAAAAAAAGCTCCTGCCTCTGAGATAGAGGCAAGTCACCTACGTAAGGGCGCAACTACGTGAACAACACTGCTTTCACTAAGAATTGACTGTTCTATACTCATTTTTATAAAGGCCGAATTCTATGAAGCGGTATCTCCTCAAACCGTGCAATTCTTTCGCGCGCTGCAGTGTAGTATTCAAATAGCGAATCTGCACCCGCCACATTCTTGCCAGCAAGACTTAGCGTGGTTTTCAACGTTGTCCACAGACAGTTGATCGTGGCCCTTCAAGAAACGCCCACACCGATTGGCGAAATTTCTATCCATCCGATTTTGACATGGTTTGCACCTTAAACCGGCCAAATCCGGATAGCGCAGAGAATATGGCGGTTCGCGAACATCAATTTCTTCACCGAAAATCCGCCTCGGAATCAGCCCGCCCTCATAGATGGCCGTCGAGATAATCAGTCCAGAAACGTGCTCCCCATGACTGTATGCCGATGGCTACCTCGCAGTCGACAAAAATATTGTCTTCGATTACATTTTCCTTGCCACCGTGTATAAAAATCGCACCGAATCCGGCGCTACCCGTTTTTCCTGCGCGGCAAAACACATTGCCGCTTATCAGCACACCACATTCACCGTCATCGAGATAGATGGCTGCTGAACCATGCCCTAGCTGACTTCCGATGATCATGGAAAATAATTATGCCGGATGACGTTACCCCGTTCGCTCGGATTACGGCCGGCATAAATTGCTCCTGCATCATCGGTATCGAGCACGACATGAGAAATCCTGTTCAGTTCGATGATATGGTCATTGCCGGACAACCACACTGCCATGTGCGGCGGCATGATGAATATGGTTGTTGGCAACACGGTTTCCGACGCCACTTATCTCAATTGCTGGCTGGTAGGTTCTGCAAATCTGACTGAAATGGTGAATGTGATTGTTGATTGCGAAGTTACCCGCGGCCTGGAGTGATTTCCGGTCCCCCCCCGCCAATATGATTCCGGATCCGCCGACATTGTAAATATCGCAAGAATGAACTCCGTTGTTTCTTCCGCCATCGCTGTTCCTGGCCGTGCTTGCGTACTTCCAGGGATCACCGATCTGGATTGCGACCCGCGACAGGTTGCGCAAGGTACAGCCCGCCACCAGGTTGTATTTATCCCCCATGAATACTGATTCCCGAGTCGCGGCCACACTCCAATGGTCAGCTGTTGCAGGGAAATAAAGGAACATTGAATTAAGAGATACGAGAGGATCCGACAATATGGACACTACAATCCGGGCGTCGCGCAGTGGCACCGGCGGATAGAAATAGAGCATCCTCCTGGATTTGTCCAGACACCACTCGCCCGGCTGATTCAATTCTTCAATTAAATTTAGGATATAGAATCGGCGCTCTGCCCGGATACCGAACAGATGGGTTTTTCCAAATTTGATGACGTGATTTTGCGCATTTATTGACCGCACGGGCAAATACTCATCAGCCCAATCCCAACACCAAAATCCATAAACCCAGGGGTCCGTCGCCGTGGTCCATTTTTTAAGCCGTTCATTGGCAAAAGTGAACCCACTTCGTGGTCTGCGCAATGGAATTCCATGAAAGGTATTGACAACCTTCGTTGAGCCGGTTCGCGCATAGCCATGGTCCGGCCATCGGGCCAGCGTTATGGGCTGGTCGTCACAATAAAGCGCCATTGGCATCGGCAAGAGCGTATTGCCGAAACCCCGCGGCCGCATGCGACCAAAGTCAGAGATTCCCACTGCGCGCAGGTCAACACACCGAATCTTGTCACGAACTGCCGGCTGGATTCGATTCAGTATTTTTGCTTCAGATACGGGCTGGAAACACGAGGATGGAATAGGTCGCCCGCCCACAAAGACGAGGTTTTTCCCCGGGAAAAGCAGCCATAGCTAATCGGTGATGCCCGGGTGCCGGAATCTTCCTTGTCAAGTCTAAAAGTCGATGAAAGCGCGTGAACACCTTCACGTAACCACATCGTCACGCCGGTTGCCGGCTTCCTTTGGGCCCTCATCTTCCGAATGGAATTCCGCGCCTGTTCCAGCGTTGCGAAGGGCTCCTGCTCAGTGCCTGGCCCGTTATCGTTACCTGTTGCGGAAACATAGAAGGACGCGGTCATCATGCTTTTCCTTGCCAAAAGTAGGCCGTTCTTCGCGGAATTCCCCGTGCACTCATGCCACCGGTTGGTCTGACGGACGCGACCAATAGTGGATCCAGCCTTCGATCGTTTCTTCATCGTAGAAGTTGCGAACCGATGGCTCGGCGTAGAGCCGCTCAAGCACTCCTCGTTCGAGCCTGATCCGATTACGAACCCAGTCATAGGCACGGGTGCCCAAAGCCGCCCGAACATTGCTGGGTATCAGCTCGGGCGGTTTCGACAGCCCGATGAACTCGGAAGCGACCACTCCCCAGTTATCGGACAGCTTCTCCAAAGTCATCAGCAGGAGGTCCCAATTATCACCGTGGTACGTGGCGTGGCCGGCCGCCTTATCGAAGGGCTGCGCGCAAACGTCAACGCCGAATACCCGCTCCAACTCCTTCGTGAACCACCACTGTTCATGGTTGGACGCGCGGGGGTCGTGAAACCGCCTGTTCAACGCTTCCAAGGCGAGTTCCGGCACGATTCGACAATTTGCGTTAAGCCAGGTGGTCGTGGGGCGCGGATTCCGGTTCCCTTGGAAAAATTGAGAGATTTGGCGTGCCACGGGCTCCCTCACCAGAGTGATGATTTTCCATCGAAACGGAACGTCCTGGCGCGTGAGGACTCTGCGGACTCCGCGGCCAATGTAGTAGTGACTCGGTGTAGGTATGCCCCGCGGCACGAATGGCTCATTGCCGCTGAGGTTCTCCGCACTCAGGTAATGTATCTTGATGACGGGACCGGGAACCTCTGCCCAGCTGAGCGATTCGTACACGGAATTCGAGCCTACTTTGGGCATCGTGTACACGAGGATCGGCGGCGCGTCGGCAGTCGCCCGCAACAATTCGCTCTGTATCTGCCTAGAAACGTGCCGTTGCCGATACCAGTGCTCCGCCACGGGAATAAGCGGTCCCGGAAGCACTCGCAAAATTAGCCTTATGAGTCGTCCGGATTCGATGACAGCGTCTCCTTCAAGCGTGGTACGGCAAGCGATCCTTACCCCAAACCATCCCTCTGCGTGCGAGCAAAGGTCTTGAAATCAATCACATTACTCATTTTCCATCTTCCTCAACTGCTTCTGTTTCTCAGCGATTTTTTGGCGCAAACTGTTCACGAAATTCTTGGACATTTGGGAGTTTGAATGTGACTTAAATTTACCCTTATTCCAAGCATTCATTTCCTTTTCTGCCCGATAAAGCTGCCGTTCTTTGTTTTCTATTTCTTCCCGCAATGCGGCTATTTCTTCCTGCTTTGCCATGCCTATCCTCCCTTTTGTGCAATCCGCGAAATCATACGATTATGGTGTCCTACTAAAACCTTGACTAGGACCTTTGGTTCAGTCACTAAGAATCAAGGATATATCCGTAATACATTGATTATATTGGTGCCCGGGGCCGGACTCGAACCGGCAAGAGGTTTCCCCCGAGGGATTTTAAGTCCCTAAACGTGTATTTACTAACTTCCTGATTCATATCAACTAACACCGCTGAAACGTTTACTGTCAAAGGGCTAATATTGACATTACCCTTACTACAAGGGACAATACACTCATAACACATACACATATTCACCCTTACCAGACACCCTTACCAATCTGCTGGTAAGGGTTTTGGAAAAGGAGCGACCGCATGGCCAAGTATAACCTCCACCATAACTTCATAAAACGCATCGAACCGCCGGAAAAGTATGCCGCGATTTATTTTGATAACCACAAAGACGCACCGAAGGGTTTTGCACTAAAGGTGTCACCCGCTGGCCGTAAGACTTGGATTCTATGCTACTACAAGAAGGGCAAGGAAAAGCGCCTCACCCTGGACAAAGGTTTCCCTGCTTGGGGGCCAAAAAAGGCCCGTATCGAAGCCAGCAAAATCAAAACGTCTATCATTGCCGGTGCTGACCCCTTGGCGGATAAAGCTGCCCAAAAGCAAGCCGAACTGGAGGCTGAGGCAGTAAAAAATGCCAGAGCGGAATTAACCCTGGGCACCCTGGCGCTGGCGTATGTTGAACAACTGAAACGGGACGGTAAGAGCAGCGCCAAAGCCGTGGAAAACTGTTTCAGGCGGAATGTCGAACTAGCTTGGCCAAGGCTATGGAAAACACCCGCCGAGGATCTGGACGTTGACGATTTCTTGGAGATTGTGGCCGCATTGACCGATGCCAGGAAAACCCGTGAGGCGGCCAAACTTCGCTCTTACCTGCGAGCCGCATACACAGTTGCCGTGCGATCTCGTACCGATGCCACCGCCACTAAGACCATGCGTCAATTCAAATTGAAGAGCAATCCGGTTTCAGACCTGGCCCCGATCCTCGGTAACATCCAGGCTCGTGAGCGTGTTTTGAGTCTGCCGGAATTGCGGATGTACTATCAGCGTGTCGCCGCCCTACCCTCACCAGACGGCGCCGTACTGGCGTTTCACTTGCTGACCGGCGGGCAACGTCTGGAACAACTGTTCCGGTTGACCGATAAAGATCGGGATGACGACACCGTTACCCTGCACGATAGTAAAGGCCGACGCCGGACACCCCGCGCCCATGTAGTGCCGTTGTTGCTGGAGGCTAAAACGGCCCTTTATGCCATCGGTACCGGGCCGTACCTGGTCAGTTTCGATGGTGGGAAAACACCGGCAACGGATAGCAAGTTCCGTGCCCGCGTGGGGGACGTCTGTGAGGCGATGTTAAAGGCCGAAGAAGTCACCGAATCCTTTACCCCAGGTGACATAAGAAGGACCGTAGAAACACGCTTAGCGGCGGCTAAAGTGACTTCTGATGTGCTCGCACAGCTGCTTTCTCATGGCTTGGGAGGTGTGCAGCAACGCCACTATCAACGTCATGATTTTCACACTGAAAAACTAGCGGCACTGGCTACCCTGCGCGACTTATTAACCGCGCCGTCCGGCGATGTGGTGCCGATTAAGGAAAGAGCTAAGAAATGATCGGGCCTCTAAGTATCCCACGACGGCTCAATGAAGTACTGCCTTGGTTTAATGCGATTGCTGCCTATGACTACGATGATCCAAAGCCCTTAGCTGCATTGATAAGATCTGAACCCATTCCCCCGGAATTTAAAGATGCCATTGCTAACATCGTTAGTGGAAATAGGTGCCCAAATCGCAAGGCTGCGGTAAAAATGAAAATTCCAGCCGCCGAACGAATGGATGTAGCAGAAGCCATTTCAGTGTTAATTGGCCTGTATAAAATTCTGCTCCGCGATTCAGAACGACTAGAGAAAATCGCTGACCGCCAAGGAAAGGAGCACATCGAAATAATAAGGCAGTTGCAACTCCTTCAACGAAAATCTGTTGAAAATTTTGCAGAGAAAATTGGTGTCAGCGTGGAAACTGTGGAAAATCTTTTACGAGACTTTCGCACCAGGGTTGCTCGCTGGTCGATCGTGTAATACAAAGCAGTTTGATCTACACGACCTAATTTTCTTTTGGGTAAGGACATAGCGTGTAATAGGTACACCTCTTGAAAGACAGGTGTATCAAATGCGAAACGATTGGAAACCACGACTCAAAACGGCCGAGGCGAAAAACAAAGCGATCGGCAAGGCCAATAAGGGAAAGCCTCGGAAGGATTATACTGGTAGTCGATCCAAAGAACGATGTAGTTCTGGAAAGAAAATTAACCGTTCCAGAAGCCGATTCATAAAAGTCGACCCAGAAGACGACCGAGTTATGATCGAATCTGGTGTTTGAGCAGTTGAAAAAAAGCGGCGTATCTGGTTGATTTGTTGTTACCAAACTTCAAAGCAACCAAAGGAGATACGCCACTATGAACAAGAATAATGTTATTGAACTGGAACGTCGAGCAATCAGTGCCGATCCGTTGACCGAATTGCTCAAAGAAGGCGCCCGGAAGCTGCTCGCCGAAGCGGTGGAAAGTGAAGTCCAGGAGCTGCTGGCCAAGTATCAGGATTGGCGTACCGAATCAGGTCATGCCGGTGTGGTGCGCAACGGTTACCTGCCAGAACGTGAGTTGCAGACCGGCCTGGGACCGATCCGGGTGAGAATTCCCAAGGTGCGCTCGAAGACCGGTGAAGCAGTGAGTTTTCAGTCGGTGCTGGTGCCGCCATATGTGCGCAAGACAGCGACTTTCGAGGCAGCCATTCCGTGGTTGTACCTCAAAGGGGTATCCAGCGGTGAGATGGCTGAGGCGTTGCGGGTACTGGTGGGCCCGCAGGCACAGGGTCTGTCGGCCAGCACGGTATCCCGCCTGAAACAGGTATGGGCGGAGGAATATCGAGCGTGGAGCCAGCGTCGCCTGGGACAGGACCGGTGGGTGTATGTCTGGGCTGATGGTGTCTACAGTGGGCTGCGGGCGGAGGATGCCAAGCTCTGCGCGCTGGTGATCATTGGTGTCAATGAACGCGGCGAAAAACATTTTCTGGCGATTGAGGACGGGGTGCGGGAATCGACTCAGAGTTGGCGTGAGGTGTTGCTGAATCTGAAGTCGCGCGGCATGAGCGCCCCACAACTGGCGATTGGTGATGGTGCGATGGGTTTTTGGGCGGCGCTGGATGAAATCTTTCCGGCCAGCCGCCAGCAACGCTGCTGGATGCACAAGACCATGAATGTACTGAATTGTTTGCCGAAATCCGCACAACCCAAAGCCAAGCAGGCCCTGCACGCCATCTGGCAGGCGGAAACCAAGGATGATGCAAACAAGGCGTTTGATTTGTTTATTGAGATCTTTGAGGCGAAATACCCGAAAGCGACGAGCTGTTTGCTCAAGGATCGGGATGAACTGTTGGCATTTTATGATTTTCCGGCCCAACACTGGCAGAGCATCCGGACCAGCAACCCGATTGAATCCACCTTTGCCACCATCCGCCACCGGACCAAAAGATCCAAAGGTTGTCTGACGCGCAATGGCATGTTGCATATGATGTTCAAATTGAGCCAGTGTGCGGAAAAGAAATGGCGCCGGCTACGCGGCTTTGATTACCTGGCCAAGGTGATTACGGGGGTGAAATTCAAAGATGGGATCGAGGTAAAAGAGATTGATCAGGTCGCCGCTTGAATCAAATGGCTAAACACCAGATTTGACAATAGCTCCCCGCAGACGTTCGTCCGCTGAACAGTTCCACCATCGCTGCTGAAGTCCCGGCGATTGTCAAGAAAGTTCACGCCTATGTAGGCCAGGTCGTGGCCAAAGGCGACTTGTTGCTGGAGCTTGAAGATACCGATTACGGCTTGAACCTGCAGCAGGCGGAAGCCAACCTCTCGTCCAGCTCGGCTCAGCAGGTCCAGGCCGACGCCAGACTCAAGCGAGCGAGGGAGTTGGGCCAAAATCAATACCTGTCCGCCGATGATCTGCTGACCAGGGAAACCGAGGTGATGGTGATCGCGGCACAAATCCGGGCCAATGAAGTCAGCATCGCCATTGCCCGTCGCAATCTTCAAAAATGCCGTATCCTGGCGCCATTCAACGCGGTTGTGGATGACAGAATCGCCCAGGTAGGCGCTTTTGTTGGCAACGGCAGTCCCTTGCTGAGCCTGACCGAACTCGACCATTTTGAGCTGGACAGCGAAATCGCGGCCCGCGTCGCCGACTCCATCGAGATAGCCCAGTCCATCCGCTTCGTCAGTGGAGACCACACTTACCCCGTCAAACTGCTCAGGCTGTCTCCGGTCATTGATGTCGAAAGGCGCATACGGCGGGCCAGATTCGGCTTTCCCGAAAATTTCCCCGCAGTCGGCAGCAGCGGAGAGGTGATTTGGCAAGTGGACAGCGGCATGCTGCCGGCCAGCCTGATGGTTCGGCGCAGCGGCCAATTGGGCATCTTCACCGTTGACCAGAACACCGCCCGCTTCGTGGCATTGGCGAACGCTCAGGAGGGCCGCCCGGTCACCGTAACATTGCCGTTGGACACGACCGTTGTCGTTCAGGGCCGGGATCGACTACAGGATGGCGACGCGGTAAACACCGGTCACGAATAGAAATTCCTCGTGTTCAAGAGCCTTCTGACCAATCACGCCCTGGTAAACATTCTGTTCACGGTTGTGCTGGCCATGGGCGTTCTGTCCTACACCACAATGCCACGGGAAAGAGATCCCGAGATCAACTTCAATTGGGTCAATATCAGCACCATTCTGCCAGGCGCATCGGCGCCAGACGTTGAAGAATTGGTGACCGGTCCGCTGGAAGACTCGATCCGAAACGTCAGGGATGTGCGTTGGGTCATCAGCACCACGCGCGAAAGTTCTTCCAATATACTCGTTCGGTTCAACCAGATGTCGGACCGACTTTTTGATAAAAGAGTCAATGATTTACGGCGTGAACTTCAAGTAAAAACGAACGATGATCTGCCTGAAGAGGCGCTCGACCCACTGATCCTGGAGGTCACCTCGTCCAGTGGATTTCCCACTGCCATGGTGATTGTCCAGAGCCAGGCGAATGACGAGCAGCTACGCCAGCAGGCCAGAATGGTCAAACTGGACCTCGAGCGCATGCAAGCGGTCGATCAGGTCATCTCGCTGGGACTGCATGACCCGGAATTGCAGGTGGTGATCGATCCCGATCGACTGGCCAATCATGGCCTGATGGCCACCGATGTGGCCGACAGTTTGCGGCAGTCCTTCCGGGATGTATTTGCGGGCAAGGCCATCGTATCTGGCAATGAATGGCTGGTTCGCCTGCTGGGCACCACGGAAAACCCCGAGGTGCTGGCAGAGTTTCAACTGGTGCCGGCGGCCCATCCCGACCGCATGATTGCGCTGGACCAGGTCGCAAAAATCAGGCGGGCGCGTAAGGTCGCAACACAGCTGGTTTCCTTTGAGGGCCAACATGCTGTGGGTTTGTCGGTCAACAAGGTGCCATTCTCCAACACGCTGGACCTGATCGACCAAATCAAGGCATACATCGCCAACAAGAACGCACAACTGGAGATGGAAGGTCTGCGACTTATTCTGGCGGACGACCAGACGCTTGAAACCCGCAATGCCATCGGCGTCATGCAAAACAATGCCCTGCTGGGCCTGACCCTGGTGCTCATCGTGTGCTGGCTTTTTCTTGGCCTGAAAATCGCCACCATGGTCACCCTGGGCATTCTATTTTCCATCACCGGTACATTCTGGGCCCTGGCCATTACAGGTAATACCATCAATGTTGCCGTGCTGCTCGGCATCGTCATCGTGCTGGGTATGCTGGTGGACGATGCGGTGGTGGTTGTGGAGGCCATGTATTACCGCCTTCAACGTGGTGCGGACGGCCTCGAGGCAGCGCTTGGAGCGCTAAGGGAAGTCGCCAAACCTGTAACTTCGGCAGTCGCCACGACCATTGCCGCTTTTCTGCCATTGATGTTGCTGCCGGGCATTATTGGCCAATTCATGTTCGTGATTCCGTTCGTGGTGACTGTTGGCTTGGCGGTGAGTCTGGTCGAGGCATTCTGGATACTGCCATCCCATGTGCTGTCATTCAGCGACCAATTGAAGAAAAAGAAAACACTCGATGACCGGCGCGCCCGGGGGACACACTGGATCCGGGTGAAGTACACCCGCCTGCTGTGCTACGTCATGCGCAGGCCGGCCCGCTTCCTCGCTGCGGGGGCGTTGACAGTCCTTCTTGCGGTATCTGCGATTGCAGCCGGCCTGGTGAAATTCGACTTCTTCTCCGTCGAACCGATGCGCCTGTTTTACGTCGATCTCGACATGCCACCGGATAGCCCGCTGGAAAACACGCTGGCGGAACTCCGGCACATCGAGTCCATAGTTCGGACCCTACTCAAGCAGGGCGAGCCGCGTTCATTCACTGCCAATGCGGGCGTCAAATTCAGCGACACCGAACCGATTTATGGAGATCAGTACGGGCAATTGCAGGTTTCGTTGAATCCACGTGGCAAGGATGGCCGCAGCGTGGGGGAAATTATAGATTCCATTCGCGCGGAAGTCGCAGCCATTCCTACCGACGGCGTGATCAACTTGACGATAAAAACCAATGGACCGCCGGCGGCCAAGGCGATCAACGTCAAAGTCCGCTCAGACAATTTCGATGAACTGCGGGCCGCCACTGATGCGGTGCTGAAGATTGCAGCGACCGTTCCCGGCGTGATCGGACTGACGGACACGGATGTGGTCGGGCGATCCGAGTTGGTCCTCCATCTCGATTACAAAGCGGTACGCCGGGCAGGTCTTGAACCCGGTCAGGTGGCGCGCTTACTGCGTTTACACATGGACGGAGAAATTGTCGCCTTCATGCGTGACAAAGGCGAAAAGGTGGAATTGCGCGTGCGCGGCGCGCCCCGTCGGCTGCACGATATTCATGCCATTATGGAGAATCCAATAGCGCTGCCCGATGGCGGCATCACCACATTCGGGGCGCTGGCGAAGACTGAAGTCAGTCGCAGCCGGGGCACCATCCGACACTACAATTTGCGGCGCTCCATCTCGGTTCAGGCAGATCTTGACGCCGAGCAAATCAATACGGTGGCAGCCAACCGGCTGATCGAGGAAGGCTGGGACAAAATCAAGACTGATTTTCCCAATACCGATCTGGAATTCAGCGGTGCGCTCGATGACATCCAGGAAAGCCTGGATGCTATGGGTGGACTGTTCCTGCTGGGTCTGGGATTGATCTACCTGATCATCGCGGCCCAATTTCGCAGTTACTTCCAGCCGTTCTTGATACTGGCGACAATCCCGATGGCCTTTACTGGCGTGGTGTTCGGTTTGGTGGTTACCGGCAATCCAATGAGCCTGTGGACACTTTACGGTGTCATTGCGCTCACCGGTATTTCAGTGAACAGCGCTATCGTTCTGATCGATGCCGCAAACGCGCGGATTCGTGCCGGAATGCGCCCACTTCACGCCACGATTTACGCTGCCCGGCGCAGGGTCATTCCCATCCTCATGACCACTTCAACAACGATCGCCGGACTGTCCTCGCTGGCAATGGGCCTGGGCGGCAAATCGCTGCTGTGGGGCCCGGTGGCATCCAGTATCGTGGCCGGACTGGGTGTCGCCAGCTTGCTGACCCTGTTCATCATCCCCACGCTATACCGCGCATTCATGCGGGGCCATGACCCGGATGATTTCCGTAAGGATCATCACCTCACCAAACAGGAAGGGTTTTCCGACGATCCAGAGCCCCTGCCAGGATAGTTTGCCGGATTGCGCAGCGCGATCAGGCGAATGATCGTCGCGGTTGGGCGATGGGCTCTGATTGATCACCTCTGCTATGATGCGAGGCATAGTGATGCGATTTAGTCACAATGTTATAGTCGGGCGGCATCCCACCACTTGGCGCAGATGGTCCGCCACCTTGCTGGTGATCCTGCTCTCCGGCTGCGCTTCGAGTTCGCATTTCACCCAGGAGATACCACCATTCCGCGGGGAGGAAACACCCAACGTCCCTGATTTCGATGTGTTGGCCCTCTCGCCGGAAATGATCGAATTCCTCGAACGCCATGTACCCAAGCGCGGCACCCGTGGGGAGCGGGCCTGGGCACTGAGCCATCTGGCGGTGGATCGCTACATGATGGCGTTTGACTACAGCCCGGAACTCACACTAACAGCCGGCGAAGCCTTTGCGCGCCGTGAGGGGAATTGCCTGACATTTTCCAACCTGTTGATTGCCATGGCGCGGCATATGGGTCTGCGGGCACGTTACCAACAGGTGCATATCCGGCCAGACTGGAACAACCGGGGCAACACGCTGCTACTTAGCATGCATGTCAACGTCAGCATTGCGGCACCCCAGGGTGAATACGTGGTCGACATTTCGGGACAGAAACGCGCCGAATTTGATCTGGTATCGCCGATGAGCGACCTCGAAGCACGCGCCCAATATTTCAATAATCTTGGGGTCGATGGCCTGTTGCGTGAAGACCTGCCACAGGCCTATGCGAATTTCCACAGGGCACTGAGCATAGACAATGACAAGTCTTATCTTTGGTCAAACCTGGGCGTGGTCCTGAGCCGCAATCTGCAGACCGAGGATGCCATCTGGGCATACCAGGTGGCGATGCAGAAAGACCGCTACAACAGCACTGCCAGCAACAACCTGTTTGCAATTTATGAGCGTATTGGCAACCTCGACGCGGCCGATGACCTGAGGCGTAAAGTGGAGCGCCACCAACGCAAAAACCCCTACCACCTAATGGTGCAAAGCCAGACAGCGTTGGTGGAACAGCGTTACGAAGACTCGATTCAACTGCTCAAGCGAGCCATCAAGCTCAAGGATATGGAATACCGGCTGCACGCCCAGTTGGCCATTTCTTACTACCTGGTGGGTGACCACCAGGCGGCCGAAGCCTCCTACGCCCAGGCCCTGGCTTTGGTGCCGGCCGGCGTCGAGCTGGAATTTACCCTGGAAGAAGTGGAATCAGTGCTGCTGCGAATGCGTGCAGAGGCAGCAGACTCATAGGATAATGTGGAAGGAAGCTAAAGCCCGCTGATACCGATCAGCACCTCATTCATACGTTCAAACACCGTTGCCATGACCCTCGAGTCCGGAAGTGTTGTGATGCGAAAGTGATCGTTGTAGGCCACATTGAAGCTGCTGCCGGGCGCCACCAGCACATGTCTTTTTTCCAGTAATTCCATGGCGAATTGCTGGTCATCGAAACCGGGAATTTTTTCCTGATCAACGCGAATGAATGCGTACATGGCGCCTGCGGGCTTTTCCACACTCAGATACTCGCTCGCGGCAACCCCATCCAGTATGGCTTGTCTTGATTGATACAGGCGGCCACCGGGAACCAGGAGACCCTCGATACTCTGGAATCCGCCCAAGGCTGTCTGGACTGCCCATTGCCCCGGGACATTGGCGCATAGACGTAAAGATGCCAGCAGCTCAACCGCGTGCATCAAGTCATTGGCGTTTTCCCGGTCCCCACTGAAAATGATCCAGCCAATGCGGTAGCCACAGGCGCGATAAATCTTTGACAGCCCGGCAAAAGTCAGGCAAAGGGTATCTTGAACCAGGGTCGCCATCGGTGTGTGTTCGGCGCCATCAAACAGCATCTGGTCATAAATCTCATCACTGAGAATGACAATTTGATGCGCCTCTGCGATGCGGACGATTTCCTCAACAATCGCCCTGGGATACACCACCCCGGTTGGATTATTTGGGTTGATGATCACAATCGCGCGTGTTCGAGGCGTGAGCAATGCTCTAATCTCGTCCGGATCGGGTACAAATCCATTGTCGGGTAGGCAATTGTAGTAAACAGGCTTGCCGCGATTGAGCTCAACCGAGGCGCTCCACAGTGGGTAATCGGGGCTGGGAATCAATACCTCGTCACCACTGCACAGCAATGCTCTGAGCGCCAGGTCTATGCACTCGCTGACGCCGTTGCCCATGACGATGTCACGCGTGCTGACGACCATCACACCCCTGTCCTGCTGCTGCATAACAATCGCTTCGCGGGCGGGGAATATGCCTTTTTGATGGCAGTAGGCCTCGCTTTGCCCCAGGTTCTCGATCATCGCCAGGCGCATGGTTTCCGGTGTACGGTAGCCGAACAATCCCGGGTTACCGATATTCAGAGAGATGATTTCGTATCCGCGGCGCTCTAACTCCATGGCACGCGATGCCAATTCGCCACGAATTTCGTAGCTGACATCGGCAAGAATATCGTTGGTTTTGATGGGTGCTTTGGTCATGGCCGTTTGTCGATTTTTGGGGCTCGTCAGGGAGTAGACGCCGACCCGGCAATTTACCCCAACTCACGGCGCATCGCCAGGCGCATCACCAGGGAATTGTGTCGCCGTTGTAGGCAAAGAACGAGCCGCTGTCGGCCAGCGTCACCGAGCGCATCACCTACCGCATCCCGTCAACGCTTTGTGCCGTGCTGATCAGCGCATTGGGCCCACCCATCGTGGTCTGTACCCAGCCAGGGTGCAGCACGATGGCCGTAATTCCCTTTGCCGCCAAGTTGATGGCCAAATTCTTGTTGACCTGGTTCAAGGCCGCCTTGGAACTGCGATAGGGCGTGTTGCTACCCGATGAGTTGTCCGCCACGCTGCCTACACGGCTCGAAAGATTGGCAATCAGTTTGAGTTCACTACGGGCCAGGTGCGGAATGAAGGCCGAGGCAACCATCATCGGCGCAATGGTGTTGACTTCCAGCGTCTGCCGCCAGCCAGCCAGCTCTGCAACGGTTGGAAACACGCTCCGAGGCCCGAACAACGCAGCATTGTTGATCAATATGTCGATAGCGCGGTCCTCCAACTCGGCGGACAACTCAGCCAGTTGGGCATAATCGGTGACGTCCAACGGATGTAAGCTGATGCTTGCATGTTGCCGCGCCAGGCCGAGGAGATCGGCGGCCTGGTCCAAACCACGGGCGCAGGCGATGACATTCCAACCGTCAACCGCATACTGCCGGCAGAATTCGAGCCCAATGCCCCGGTTGGCGCCGGTAACCAGTAGGCTACTCATTGCTTACAGCATAGACGCTATTGATCGCGAAGTATTCTGAGCAGGAACTCGTGGCTCGACTGGCGCGGCATCCCGCCATCTGCACAGGCCGATTCACCGAATTCTATGTCAGCCGAATCGATCGTCGTGACCGGCGTGAAAATCAGGCTGGGAACCGGGTCAGCGGTATGCATGCCGGTGTTGGAGTCAGTGGTGTGATCGGCCGTCAACGCCAACACGGCACCCAGCCGTGTCAATGGGTCCAATACCTGGTCCAGGACCTCCAGAAAATCGCGCTTCGCAGCAGCTTGCCGGTCGTGGGCAAATATGTCGGTGGCCTTGATGTGCAGGTAAACAATATCGTTGCTCTGCAGCGCCTCGATTACCGCGTCCAGTTTGCCAGCCAGGTTGGTATCGGCCGTGCCCGTGAAGCTCGGATCGTTGGACACCGAGAAACCAAATAGCCTTGCGAGCCCCTCTACGGTATTGCAGCCCGTCACCACGGCGGCACTAAAGCCCGCCCTCACAATCAGGTTATCCAGCGTCAGGTGGCCACCGGCGCTTCGCGTGATCACACCACTGGCGGGCGGCAGCCCATTTAACTCCCTGCCAGTATTGACCGGGTGGTCCTTGAGTTTTTGGTAAGCGAGGGCAACAAAAGCATTCACTTTTTCAGCTGTAAACAGGGCAGCCAACCCGGCTGTTCCACCCCCGGGCCCATCGCCCAGGCCGTCCAGTGGCCGACACTGCGCGATCCGGGTGGGCATGGCGTGATCCCCCGGATCGGTATCGGAGATATTCGCACTGAGGCCAGGGCCGGCAAGCAGCAAGACACCGCGATGATCATCGGTCGAAATGAGGGAGGCACGAACACCATCGCCAAGATCGAGGTCCTGCAGAATTCGCGCCAACGCCTGCGTCCCATCACTGATGCGCCCTGCCCGCCTGTCACGGACATAAAAGCCCCCGTCGCTCGATTCAATTGAGGCGAAGTTTGCCCGCATGGCGATCTCGTCGGGACCCAGGCTGTAGCCGGCGCCGGCCACCTCGATGGGGCCCCTGCGAAGCTGGGAAGCCTGTCCCGGGTCGCAACCCATCAGCAATGCAACCCCGGAATGTGTGTTTGGAATAATATTGGGCGCTATGGGATCGACAAGTCCGACCTCACCTGCGCTTGCCAGCCTGTCCAGGATGGGCGTATGCGCGGCTTCCAGCGGCGTGCGGTGGCCAAGTTCTGCCACGCTGCGATCGCCAAGGCCGTCGATAATCAGGATGACGCGCTTGCGCGGGTTACTCGGCAAGTTTAACTCCCAGAGTGTGGTGCGTGGAAAAACGGACTTCAGCTGAATATTAAAGCACTGAATTATGACATTTGTCGGGGACAAGTGCTTTTCAATTCGACGGTGTATTCTCTGGTGCACGATGGGCCGCCACCAGCAGGAGGAGATTGGTGTGATCCTAAAACTGATAATGGGCTCGACCAGGCACTTTTTGCGCGCCCTGGGATACGGGTCGTTCGGTGCATTGATCGTGCTACTGACAATATTTGTTTACACGTTGTACAACCGTCCGGAACTACAGGTATGGCATGAGGCGGAACTGAGCGAAGAGTTCACCGCGCAAAGCGATCTGCAGACGATGGAGGAATACCTCGAACTGGAAAATGTGGTTTTCCAGCAGCTCGATCAACTTGTTTTCAGGCGCACCGGTGTCGACTACGGTGGGGGCATCAACCGCTTTCAGAAAGGCAGCCTGTCTGACCCGGAGCGCTGGCCGCGGAACTGGAATCGCAGTTTCGAATTGATTCCAAAGCAACCCACCGCAGCGGTGCTGTTAATCCACGGCATGTCGGATTCGCCTTACAGCATGCGCAGTATCGCTGAACAGCTCCATCAGTCCGGGGCCAGGGTGCTGGGACTGCGTCTGCCGGGGCACGGAACGGCCCCATCGGGGTTGTTGGATGCACGTTGGGAAGACATGGCGGCGGCAGTCCGGCTGGCCGTGCCATACCTGGCGCGAGAGGTTGCAGGCAGACCCTTGTTCATCGTCGGATACTCCCATGGTGCGGCGTTGACACTCACCTACGCCCTGGAGACCCTCGAAGACGAATCACTCCCGCGGGTCGATGGACTGGTGCTGTTGTCGCCCGAAATCGCCATCAGCAAGCTTGCGGCGTTTGCGATATGGCAGGCGCGACTGGGGCGGCTCCTCGGACTGGAGAAACTGGCCTGGAATTCGATCATGCCAGAATACGACCCTTTCAAGCATGGCTCTTTCGCACTGAACGCGGCCATCCAGGCGTATCGAATTACCGGGCACGTCAATGCACGAATCAGTGCGCTTGCAGATTCCGGCAGCTTGGCGGGCATGCCCCCGGTTTTGGCCTTTCAGTCGGCAGTCGACGCCACCGTTCTTGCTCCAGCGTTGGTCACTGGGCTATTCAACCGGCTTCAGGTCGGGGGTCATGAGTTGGTGATTTTCGATATTAATCGATATACCAATATCGAGGATCTGCTCAAGGGAGATCCCACCAGTTGGTTGGACGGCCTGAGGGAACGGCAGAACACACCATTCTCGCTCAGCCTGCTGGCCAACACGAATGAGTGGTCCCAAGACCTCAACATCCACCAATCCGGGCCAGGTAATCGTGGCCGTCAAACCTGCGTTTCAGGTCTGCGATGGCCGGGAGGATTATTCTCATTGTCCCACGTGGCGCTGCCGTTTCCAGCCGATGACCCCCTTTACGGCAATCGAGGCGCATCTTCGAGCCCCGGAATTTATCTTGGTATGCTGGCGCTGCGCGGAGAACACAACGTGTTAAGAGTATCGCCAGCCGAGATGCTGCGATTGAGGTGGAATCCATTCCATCGCTACATGGTAAGCCGAATCGGCGCTTTCATGCATCTGTCCCAGCCGGCCGACTTGAGGTGCACAAAACAGTAAGACCCCTGCGCCTTAGCTTTGCTAAAATACACGCACCCAATTTTGGCAGGCGAATTAATGCCCGACAGTTCTTTTTTCCAACGAATTATTCGAGAGCCGCTTGGGCACTTTTTGTTGATTGGCTTGCTGATATTCCTGCTCTACGACCAGGTTGCAGCGCCGCCCGGTGATGACAACGACCGGATTCTGCTCTCCAGCTCAGACATTGTGGTGCTGGAGGAATCGTGGCAGCTCAGATGGAACCGCCCCCCGACACCCCGGGAGCTGAAAGGCATCGTGGAAAACCATGTCCGAGAGCAAGTGATGTATCGGGAAGCGCTCAAACTCGGACTCGACAAGAACGACTCCATTGTCAGAAGGCGCATGGCACAGAAACTCGATTTTCTGTTTCGCGATTTGACGCAGCAAATCGAGCCAACGGATCCACAGCTGACTGACTTTCTCGCGGCAAACCCGGAGCGATTCGAACACCCTGCCCGACTGACTTTCAGCCACATCTATCTGAGCCCCGACAAACGCGGCCCCAACGTGGAATCCGATGCCGCGGAGTTGTTGATACAGCTGCGCGAGATGCCACTCGCTGACATTGATCCTGCCAGTCTGGGCGATCGGTTCATGCTGCAGCACGAACTGTCCGATTATAGTTCTCGTGAAGTTGCCCGGTTGATGGGAACCCGGTTCTCGGAAGCGCTTGATGATATCGAACCCGGCGCCTGGCAAGGACCCATTAACTCCGGCTACGGCCTGCACCTGGTCTATATTCAGGATCGCAGCGCCGCCCGCATGCCCGGTCTCGACGAAATTCGCGATCGGGTCGTGATGGAATATGTCAGCGAACAACAACGCATCGCCAATGAATCGTTTTACCAGGAATTGCGCGACCGCTACGAAGTCATCGTTGAGTGGCCGGCAGACCTTTCTGATTCGGGCGATCCGCTGAACCAGGGCACTTCCGCCGCCAGGATCACTGACTGACCGCCGGACGCTTTGGAATGCAATCTGTGCTGAGAATTACCCTGTGGCTGTTTTGCCTGATCTGCGCCATGTCCGCACAGGCAGACGAGATTCGCCCTGGCTACCTCGAGATCAGGGAACAACCCGCGCGGAACGGTTCTGCGCGATTCGCGGTAACCTGGAAAGTGCCATTCAGGAATGGCATGAAACTCAAAATCGACCCGAGGTTTCCGCCTGATTGCCGGCCCGCTTCAACCGTAGTTGCGCAGGAAGTGACGGGCGGACTGATCCGCCGCTGGTCAATCGCCTGCCCGGGCGGCCTGACCGGGAAGATCATCGCCATCGACGGCCTGCAAGCGACCATTACCGATGTTCTGGTACGGCTGGAATCGCTCGACGGTGAGACTCAAATGGTGCGCCTTGCCCCGCTGGAAACAGAGTTTCAGGTCAAGGAAAGATCCACCTCGCTTGAAGTCGCTGCCTTGTACACCTGGTTGGGATTCGAACACATCCTGCGCGGCGTGGATCACTTGCTGTTCGTGCTCGCGTTGCTGATCATCGTCAACAATACGCGCAAATTGCTTTGGGCCGTCACCGCGTTCACGGTATCCCACAGCATCACACTGGCCGGCGCAACCCTGGGAATATTGCTCATGCCACAACAACCCGTTGAGGCGGTCATTGCGCTGAGCATTATATTTCTTGCTACGGAGATTGTGCACCAGCGTCAGGGGAAATTGGCGCTGGCGGCGACCTGGCCCTGGTTGGTCGCTTTTATTTTCGGCCTGCTCCATGGCTTCGGATTCGCCGGGGCACTCGCACAAATAGGGCTTCCCAAACACGCCGTGCCCCTGGCCCTGTTGTTTTTCAATGTTGGCGTCGAAATGGGGCAAATCACTTTTATTGCGATCGTGCTGCTGGCAGCTTGGCTGGGGCGGCGCTTCATTCCCCTAGAATTTACCCGCCTGACGCAGACAGCGGCCATCGGCATCGGAGGTCTCGCTGCATTCTGGACCATTGAGCGGGTTGTGGGTTTCTGGGCCTAGCTGTGAATTCCAGCAACATTGTGCACGTGTGCTGTTCTAGTCTGTGAGGCGCCACTCCGCAGCAAGGGGTCTTCTTGCAGGACGCGCTCGAGCCCATCCATGGGACGCTCCTCTTGAAACATCCGTGTTTCAAAGGGTCCTGCAAGAAGACCCCTTACTCCGAATCGGCTTGTGCCAGCGTTAGGAAAGCACCATCAGCGGACTACTGGCCACGCCTTTAAGGATGCCGAGCGCCGACAAGATTCTATGGGTCTGGTCAAGCCATGGTTACACACGGTTTGAATGTTTCGCCTCGACTCATAAGGGCATATGCAATCCTGACCAACTTGCGCCCCAATATCACTCGAGCAGCGGTTTTTGAAAGTCCCTTATCCAGTTGACGCTGATGATAGCGCTCGAATCGAGGTTCGTTGCGGGCCGCGTGAGCGGCACAAAATAGCAATCGTCGTATCTCCTTCTCGCCATTCTTGGTCAGCTTGTGCTTGCCCTGCATGCGACCAGACCGCCGCAATCGTATGTCCAGGCCGAGGTAGGCCACAAAGGCATCCGATGAAGCGAACACGCCGCGATGAAAGGCCGCCACCAACCCAGCAGCTGTGGCGGGTCCAAGGCCCGGTATCTGTTGGCAACGCGCATAGTCTTGTTGCAGGCCCAACGCCCTTAGCAAATACTCAATCCGGCATTCGATGCGCTGGATCAAGCGGCTGCAGGCCTGTTCCACTTCTCGGCCTGACAGCGACACTTGGCGCATGCTCATGCGCATGTTTTTACGCACTCCAACCACCACAGCGCGACGCTTAATCAAAGCCCACAGCTCCCGTGAATGCTGGTCTGACGGGCAATGACGAGGCAATGACTGCGCTTCGTGGCTGAGATAGCGTGCTAACAACCAGGCATCATGCGGATCACTCTTATGCCTCAGGCCGACGGCATACCGATAGTGATGCAGCTGGCGTGGGTTCACCAAGTAGATCGCATAGCCCAAAGCGTGCGCAGTATCCACCACCGCCAGGTGGTAATGCGATGTCGGCTCCAGCGCCAGTCGTACCTCGCCCGTCAACCCACCAAGCCATTGTGCAATGGCCGCGGTTGAGTTATTGACTTGATAATGTCGTTGCCGGGTCCAATCGTAAACGTCCAAATGATCTTTCGAAACATCCACACCTAAAGTGACTTGGGTAACATTGCTTGTCATAATGATCTCCGCGGTTATATGCCGTAGCCGGGATCTCACGGGGCGCAAGCTTGTATACATCGGCTGTCATTGCAGCTAGATTCTCAATCGGCGCTCTGGTGAGAATGGGATGGGGACGAACTCTTGTTAGTCTGTACCGACTGGCCAGAAAGCGACTGCGTCCCGCCCATCCCGGCACCCTTAATCATCCAGATTTAAGGCAGAAACACCATACAAGCGACTGGGTCGTCGAGCCCGAGCGCCAAGGATGGCGTGAGGAAGGAAAATGCCAGGATGGCAGCATTTTCCGGCGGCTCGAAGAGCTGCTGAACGGTTTCAAGTGTTCTTAGCGCCTTGGATCGTTCCCGCGCATCCTTGGGGGATCGTTCCCGCGCATCCTTGGGGGATCGTTCCCGCGCATCCTTGCGCTCCGCGATCTAAGCACGCTGCACCGTGCGTACTGGCTTCGTCTTTGATGCCTTGGGATCGCTCCTGCGCATCCCTGCGCTCCGCGATCTAAGCACATCCTTGTGCAAAAGGGCCATCCGCCAGGAGCGAACCGCAACCCCCTCATGGCGCTTTGCGGTAACGATGGCACCAGGCCTTTCGTGTGAACAAGGTTGCTGGAATTTACACCTGGTTCTCCCTACAATGCTGCCAGAATCTCTCCGGCCTGGCGCAGGGTGGATTCGTCCTTTGCGAAGCAAAAGCGGATGACTTTCTGATTCGGGGGCTGCCGGTAAAATACTGACACCGGGATCGATGCCAGACCCTTTTCTACCGTCATCCAAATCGCAAACTCGGTGTCGGGCAAATCGCTGATTGCACTGTAGTCAGCCAACTGGAAATAAGTGCCTTTGGCCGGCAGACAATCCAGCTTCGATGCTTCCAGCAATTCACAAAACAGATCGCGCTTGGGCTGGTAAAATCCACCCAAATTCAGATGGTGATCGGGGCAATCCCGGAGATAATCAGCAATGGCATACTGCAGGGGCGCATTGGTGCTGAAATTGACGAATTGGTGGACCCTGACCAATTCGGTCATAAGCGCCGGCGGCGCAATGCAGTAACCGATGCGCCAGCCGGTGGCGTGGTAGGTTTTGCCAAAAGAGGAGACGACCAGGGCGCGTTCCCTCAGATCTGGATAACGCAGCAGGCTGACATGTTCTGCGCCGTCAAATATGATGTGCTCGTATACCTCGTCAGACAGCAAGTAGATATCTCGTCCGTCGATTACTTCGCGCAGCGCGTCGATGTCGGCCTTTGACCAGGTGGTTCCTGATGGGTTGTGGGGTGTATTCAGGATGATCAGCCGCGTGCGTTCGTTGATACAGTCGCTAACGCTTTGCCAGTCAATCGCGAAATCGGGATATACAAGTGCAATGCGATGCGTTATGCCACCATTTAGCAACACGCTGGGCTCGTAGGTATCATAGGCCGGGTCAAATACAATGACTTCGTCACCGGGGTGAACCAGCGCGGTGATGGCACAATAAATCGCCTCGGTTGCACCCGGCGTCACGGTGACTTCACTGACCGGGTCGATATCACAGTCGTACAAGAACTTCACTTTTTCGGCAATCGCCGTGCAAAGCCCCGGTATTCCGGTCAGCGGCGAATACTGGTTGTGCCCATGATTCATGTGCCAGGCAACGCGGTCTCGTAATTCCTGCGGCCCCTCAAAATCCGGAAATCCCTGCGACAGGTTAATGGCATCGTGTTCATTGGCCAATTTGGACATCACGGTGAAAATCGTAGTGCCGAATTGCGCAAGTTTGCTGGTCAGCATTATTTACCCCGTGCGGCTCATCAAAGCCATTACAATACGCGATTGTCCGACAAATGCCGTGCACAGTAAAATCACTTGACCAATCGGATCCTGCCTGAATGAACACAAGAAAATGGAATAACGTTGAAGATATGCGTCGTGCTGCAAAATCCCGGCTGCCATCGCCTATTTTCAACTACATGGACGGCGGGGCCGATGATGAATGGACGTTGCGGCGCAATACTTCGGCATTCAACGATTATGAGCTGATGCCGCGCTACTTGCGCAATATCGAACACATCGATCTGAAAACCAGGCTGCTGGGCACCACGCTCGATATGCCGTTGTACCTGGCACCCACCGGCATGTCCCGGCTGTTTCATCATGGCAGGGAGCTGGCGGTGGCAAAAGCCGCTCAGAAATATGGCACGCTCTACAGCCTCTCGACGCTGGGCACCGCCAGCATCGAAGAAATTGCCGAAGTGAATACCGGACCCAAGATGTTCCAGATTTACATTCTCAAGGACCGCGAGCTCACTCGCGAATTTGTGCAGCGGTGCAAGGCGGAAAACTACCAGGCCATGTGTCTGACGGTGGACACCGCGCTGGCCGGCAATCGAGAACGTGACATTGTTTCCGGCTTCACCATGCCGCCACGTTTTACTATGAAAAGCCTGTGGAGCTTCATGACCCATCCCTATTGGGCGATGCACCTGGCGCTCCATCCTGGTTTCAAGCTGTCCAATGTGGCGCACCGTGTTGACGCCATAGAGAAAAGCACGATGGGCGTGATTCAGTACGTCAATGACCAGCTTGACCGCACCGTCACCTGGGACGATGTGGCCTGGTTGGTCGAGCAGTGGGATGGACCCTTCGTGTTGAAGGGAATCCAGGCCCCACAAGACGCCAGGCGCTGCGTCGATGTGGGCGTCAGTGCGGTGATGATCTCCAATCATGGTGGTCGGCAACTTGAAGGCACGCCGGCGCCAGTGGACTGCATCATGCCGATACGGGACGAAGTAGGAGATTCGCTGGAATTGATCGTTGATGGTGGCATCCGGCGCGGCACCCATGTGCTCAAATCACTGGCGCTGGGCGCGGATGCCTGTTCCATCGGTCGGGGTTATCTATATGCGCTGGCTGCCGGCGGTCAGGCTGGAGTGGAACGGGCTCTGGAATTGTTCAGGAGCGAGATCGAGAGGGATATGGCCCTGATGGGCTGTACCCGGATTGCCGACCTGAATCGCTCCTACCTGCGGGTGGCGGGTGCTGCCATTTAGGCTGCGTTTTGCTGCGGCTCAGACCACCCGCAGCCGAATTACACCGGCGGCCTCACCAATTTCCCGAAGGACATTTTCCGAGGGCGCATCTTCCACGTCGATGATGTTGTAAGCGATGCCGCCGCGGGACTTGTTGACCATATCAATCACGTTAATATTGCGGTCGGCCAGAACCGACAGCACCGAACCCAGCACGCGGGGAATATTCTCATTGCAGAAAGTAACCCGATATCCGCCATTGCGGCCCATCCGCGTTTGCGGAAAGTTGACCGAATTGATGATGTTGCCATTGACCAGAAAATCAATCAGTTGATCGGCAGCCATGACCGCGCAGTTCTGCTCGGCCTCGCGCGTGCTGGCGCCAATATGGGGCAGCAGCAGGCAGTCTGACCTGCCCAGTAATTGTGGTGAGGGGAAGTCGGTAATGTAGCGGCCCAGCCGCTTTTCATCGAGTGCAGCAACCACCGCCCGCGTATCCACGATTTCTTCCCGGGCGAAATTCAGCAGGTTGCATTCTGGCTTGAAGTGGCTCAACGCCTCGCTGTCGATCAGGTCGTTGGTGGCGTCGATGGCGGGCACGTGAAGACTGACGAAGTCTGCCACTTTGACCAGGGCCTCCAGACTGTCCATTTTCTCCACCCGGCTCGACAAACGCCAGGCCGCATCCACCGAAATGGCCGGATCGAAGCCGGCAACGTTCATGTCCAATTCCAGCGCCAGGTTAGCCACCCGTGACCCGATGGCGCCCAGACCGATGACACCCAGAGTCTTGCCGGCAATTTCGCTGCCGCTAAAGCGCCTTTTTTCGGCCTCCAGCTGGCGCGACATTTCATCGTAATCGAGAGACTCGGCCAACTGTTGCACATGTGTGATGCCCTCGAAGATATTTCTCGAGCCCAGAAACAGGGCGGCAACCACCAACTCCTTGACCGCATTGGCATTCGCCCCCGGCGTATTGAAGACCACGATACCGCGGCTGGTGAGGTCGTCAACCGGAATATTATTCACACCGGCGCCGGCGCGCGCGACCGCCGTGAGGCTTTCCGGAAACACCGCATCATGCAGCTTGTGGCTTCTCAGCAGGTAGGCGTGAGGCTCGGCCAGATCAGGCCCCACCAAGAACCTGTCCGCTCCGAAACGATCCAGTCCTTTATTCGATATGTTGTTAAAAATATTGATATTAAACATTTTTATTTTCCAAAATTGTTGACCTTCCCCACTCGATCCACGGCATCAGCTTCTCCAGGTCGTCGGTTTCCACGGTGGCGCCACACCAGATTCTCAGCCCTGGGGGCGCATCACGGTAGGCACCGATATCGTGGGCAACGCCCTCCTCTTCGAGAAGATTGACGAGCAGATGCACCTGATCCTCGTCCAGGTCGAGGACCAGGCAAACGCTGGTATTGGAACGGCTTTCATCGGTTTCGGCGAGAAAGCTGATCCAGTCAAAGCGCGCCACGAAATCCTCGATGACAGCAAGATTCCGATTGCAACGTGCGATCGTGGCCTCGACCCCACCAAGGCCTTGCACCCAGTCGAGCGCATCGAGGTAATCGGCCACACATAACATCGAAGGGGTGTTGATTGTAGCGCCGTGAAATATTCCTTGATTCAGCTTGCCGGCCTTCGTCAATCTGAAAATCTTGGGCAACGGCCAGGGCGGCGAATACGTTTCCAGCCGCTCTACCGCACGAGGACTGAGGATCAGCATGCCGTGGGCGCCTTCTCCGCCCAGCACTTTTTGCCAGCTAAAGGTAATAACGTCCAACTTTGACCAGGGCAGGTCCACCGCAAATACCGCAGAGGTGGCGTCGCAGATGGTCAGGCCGCTACGTTGATCGCTGATCCAGTCACCGTCCGGCACCCTGACGCCGGAGGTCGTGCCGTTCCAGGTGAACACCGTGTCATGGTCAGGATTGACCGTGGACAAATCAGGAAGCTGTCCATAATCAGCCGTCAGGTGGCACACCTCACGAAGTTTGAGCTGCTGTTCAATGTCAGTCAGCCAGCCGCGGCCAAACGACTCCCAGGCGAGAACGTCGACCGGCTTTGGTCCCAACAAGGACCATAAAGCCATCTCCACCGCGCCGGTATCCGAGGCCGGCACCACGCCGACACGGTAGTCATTCGGCAATCTCAGTATTTCTGCAGTCTTCGCACAGGCGCGACCCAGAGCGGCCTTGCCCAGTGCGGCCCGATGAGAACGACCCAGCGTATCAAGGTCCAGGCCGGTGACCGTGTAGCCCGGACGCTTGCTGCATGGACCCGATGAGAAATTGGAATTGCTGGGTCTTGTGGCCGGTTTCAATGCATCTTCTCCGCTTGGGTTGGTCTGGCTGATTGTCGAGCGCACGATCGTATTTGTCGATGGCACTGGCTGATCGTACTGGCCGATCGCACAGGGTGACCCATGTCATTATGGGGACGGCTCCGCGGCACACAACCTCAAATCCGCAGATTGCCCAAATCGGCCAAGTGGGTAGAATGAGCACATTGCCAGCAACCAGGAAACGACCTTGAACGACATCACTGCCATGCAGGCCCGCGTACTCGGCTGCCTCATCAAAAAGAAGGAAACCACGCCTGAGCAGTATCCATTGACGCTGAATGCTTTGCGCAATGCCTGCAACCAAAAAACAGCGCGCTCGCCCGTGACCCAGTTTAGCGAAGGTGAGGTGGGGCACACAGTTCGGGAACTGGAAGCGCTCGGCCTGGTACGGGAAGCGTGGGGCGCCCGGGTGGCAAAGTACGAACACCTGGCGGGTAAAGTGCTGGGATTGCAGAGCAAGGGCCTGGCACTGCTCTGCCCAATGATGTTGCGCGGGCCGCAGACACTGGGCGAGCTACGTACTCATGCACACCGGCTGTATGACTTTTCAGACCTCGAAGACGTGCAGTATGCCTTGCGTCGTTTGGAAGACCACGAGCCGCCCCTGGTCAGCTCGATACCCCGGCAGCCCGGCCAAAAGGAAGAACGCTACGCCCACTTGCTGTGTGGCGAACCGGTAATACCGGTAACCGTCAAGACCCATGCTGCCGCGGCACCCCTGCAGAGCGATCTCAGCCAGCGAATTGAGGGCCTCGAACTGGCGCTTGAGGACTGTCGTGACCGGCTGGAGAGACTGGAGTCCAGGTTCGATGGCGACTCATGAACTTAATGGCTCTGGATTACTGACCCCGACATCATTACACTTCATGTTATGAAATTGGTCGAAATTTTTGAAAACTCAGAGGATCTTGTCAGTTTTTCGGCGGGAGATGTGATCTTTGAAGAGGGCGGCGAGGGCGACTTGATGTACGTTGTCATGAGTGGTGAGATTCGACTTTCGCTGCGTGGCGACACCATTGGGGTGGAGTATGCCGGCGGCATTGTCGGTGAGATGGCCCTGTTGAATTCCAGTGAGCGCAGCGCCACCGGCACCGCGACCAAACCGACTGTTCTCGCGCCCATCGACGAGGAAAGTTTCTTCTCCCTGATTCGGCACCAGCCCGAATTTGCTTTACACGTGATGAATGTCCTGGCCGACCGGCTGCGGCTGGCAAACGAACTCTTGGCAAGCTAGCTGTGAAGTGGTCCAATAGATTGTACAACCCAGTTAAGAGATAATTTATTTAACTGGGAGAAGTAAATTGAGAAGAAGAAAAAAGTATTCAAAGGAGTTCAAACTGGATGCAGTCAGTTTGGTAGTCGATCAAGGTTATAGCCGTGCAGAAGCTGCCAGAAGCCTTGGGCTTAATGGCAATATGCTCGGTCGTTGGGTTTCAGAACACCGAGCCGATGGTGGGCAATCTTTCCGCGGGAACGGCAAACTCACCCCGGAACAGGAAGAAATCCGGAAGTTAAGATCGCAGGTCAAAAACCTGAAAATGGAGAAAGAAATCCTAAAAAAAGCGACGGTCTTCTTTGCCAAAGAAATGAAATGAAATATTTGTTTGTCACCCAACACAAGAAGACCTGGCCAATCGACCTGATGTGTCGAGTACTGGGTGTCAGCCGACAAGGTTATTACCACTATCGGCGAATTACAGAAGCCAGGCTGGCGGATCCGGAGCACCAGGAGATGCTGGACTGGATGAAGGATATAGCCGTTGCCAGCCAATATACCTATGGCCGGCGGCGCATGAAAAGAGCGATGAATGCATTGGGTTTTCCGATCAGCAGAACGAAGACCGTGAACCTGATGAAAGAAGCGGTTATTCAAGTTCGTCATAAAAAGAAATTCAAAGTGACCACCAACAGCAATCATAAATTGCCGTTATTTGAAAATTTATTGGAACGGCAATTTGACGTTGAGCAACCCAACCAGGTTTTTGCTTCAGACATCACCTATGTCTGGACCCAGCAAGGCTGGTTGTATCTGGCTGTTGTGATTGATTTATATTCCAGAAAAGTTGTGGGCTGGAGTATGAGCAGCCGAATGACCGCACAGCTGGTGTGTGATGCATTGACGATGGCGATCTGGTTGCGCAGGCCAAAAGCAGGCTTGATCCACCATTCTGACCGCGGATCCCAATATGCCAGTAAAGCTTGCAGGCGATTATTGAAAGCGCATGGCTTCAAAGGCAGCATGAGCCGAAAAGGCGACTGCTGGGATAACGCTGTTGTGGAGAGCTTCTTCGGCAGCCTGAAGCAGGAACGGGTGCACTGGCGACACTACCAGACCCGCTATGAAGCCCAGCAGGATATCCTGGATTACATATCGATGTTTTATAACAGTTACAGACTGCATTCGTACCTCAATTACAGAAGTCCGAATCAGTTTGAAATGGAAATGACAGAATTAAGAAAAGTTGCTTAACTGGGTTGTATCAAATAGCTTGACCACGTCAGCCTGAGGCATAAGAGTGATGAGCTATTGTCAAATCTGGTGTTTAGCCATTTGATTCAAGCGGCGACCTGATCAATCTCTTTTACCTCGATCCCATCTTTGAATTTCACCCCCGTAATCACCTTGGCCAGGTAATCAAAGCCGCGTAGCCGGCGCCATTTCTTTTCCGCACACTGGCTCAATTTGAACATCATATGCAACATGCCATTGCGCGTCAGACAACCTTTGGATCTTTTGGTCCGGTGGCGGATGGTGGCAAAGGTGGATTCAATCGGGTTGCTGGTCCGGATGCTCTGCCAGTGTTGGGCCGGAAAATCATAAAATGCCAACAGTTCATCCCGATCCTTGAGCAAACAGCTCGTCGCTTTCGGGTATTTCGCCTCAAAGATCTCAATAAACAAATCAAACGCCTTGTTTGCATCATCCTTGGTTTCCGCCTGCCAGATGGCGTGCAGGGCCTGCTTGGCTTTGGGTTGTGCGGATTTCGGCAAACAATTCAGTACATTCATGGTCTTGTGCATCCAGCAGCGTTGCTGGCGGCTGGCCGGAAAGATTTCATCCAGCGCCGCCCAAAAACCCATCGCACCATCACCAATCGCCAGTTGTGGGGCGCTCATGCCGCGCGACTTCAGATTCAGCAACACCTCACGCCAACTCTGAGTCGATTCCCGCACCCCGTCCTCAATCGCCAGAAAATGTTTTTCGCCGCGTTCATTGACACCAATGATCACCAGCGCGCAGAGCTTGGCATCCTCCGCCCGCAGCCCACTGTAGACACCATCAGCCCAGACATACACCCACCGGTCCTGTCCCAGGCGACGCTGGCTCCACGCTCGATATTCCTCCGCCCATACCTGTTTCAGGCGGGATACCGTGCTGGCCGACAGACCCTGTGCCTGCGGGCCCACCAGTACCCGCAACGCCTCAGCCATCTCACCGCTGGATACCCCTTTGAGGTACAACCACGGAATGGCTGCCTCGAAAGTCGCTGTCTTGCGCACATATGGCGGCACCAGCACCGACTGAAAACTCACTGCTTCACCGGTCTTCGAGCGCACCTTGGGAATTCTCACCCGGATCGGTCCCAGGCCGGTCTGCAACTCACGTTCTGGCAGGTAACCGTTGCGCACCACACCGGCATGACCTGATTCGGTACGCCAATCCTGATACTTGGCCAGCAGCTCCTGGACTTCACTTTCCACCGCTTCGGCGAGCAGCTTCCGGGCGCCTTCTTTGAGCAATTCGGTCAACGGATCGGCACTGATTGCTCGACGTTCCAGTTCAATAACATTATTCTTGTTCATAGTGGCGTATCTCCTTTGGTTGCTTTGAAGTTTGGTAACAACAAATCAACCAGATACGCCGCTTTTTTTCAACTGCTCAAACACCAGATTCGATCATAACTCAAGAGTGATCCGCATGATGCCTGGTTGTTAGCACGCTATCTCAGCCACGAAGCGCAGTCATTGCCTCGTCATTGCCCGTCAGACCAGCATTCACGGGAGCTGTGGGCTTTGATTAAGCGTCGCGCTGTGGTGGTTGGAGTGCGTAAAAACATGCGCATGAGCATGCGCCAAGTGTCGCTGTCAGGCCGAGAAGTGGAACAGGCCTGCAGCCGCTTGATCCAGCGCATCGAATGCCGGATTGAGTATTTGCTAAGGGCGTTGGGCCTGCAACAAGACTATGCGCGTTGCCAACAGATACCGGGCCTTGGACCCGCCACAGCTGCTGGGTTGGTGGCGGCCTTTCATCGCGGCGTGTTCGCTTCATCGGATGCCTTTGTGGCCTACCTCGGCCTGGACATACGATTGCGGCGGTCTGGTCGCATGCAGGGCAAGCACAAGCTGACCAAGAATGGCGAGAAGGAGATACGACGATTGCTATTTTGTGCCGCTCACGCGGCCCGCAACGAACCTCGATTCGAGCGCTATCATCAGCGTCAACTGGATAAGGGACTTTCAAAAACCGCTGCTCGAGTGATATTGGGGCGCAAGTTGGTCAGGATTGCATATGCCCTTATGAGTCGAGGCGAAACATTCAAACCGTGTGTAACCATGGCTTGACCAGACCCATAGAATCTTGTCGGCGCTCGGCATCCTTGAAGGCGTGGCCAGTAGCCCGCTCACGGGGCTTTCCTAACTCTGGCACAAGCCGGTTGGGAGTAAGGGGTCTTCTTGCAGGACCCTTTGAAACAGGGATGTTTCAAGAGGAGCGTCCCATGGATGGGCTCGAGCGCGTCCTGCAAGGAGATTCCTTGCTCCGAACCGGCGCCTCACCAATGAGTAGGATGTTTCAAGAGGAGCCCACACGACCACATGGATGTGGGAGGTAGAGCCATGCCGGGAGCAATTGCCGAGGGATGTGCAGGCGCCGTGTGGCGGGTCCTGGAAACAGCACTGTCACTCTCAGCCGGCTCCCTGATAAAGATGACAAACGCAGATACCCCAGCCCATTCGAACAATGAACTGAGAACCAACCAGATTTTGGCGCACTTTTGTGAACAACGATGCTGGAATTCACAGCTAGGGCCTGTTCACAGGCCCTAAGTCATTTACCAGCCACATTGGCGGCCGGCGTTTTGCTCGTCCAACCAAACTTTCAGTGGCGCGAAGTAATCGAGGATGGCGGTCGCATCCATGGCGCGCGAACCGCTTAGCGCCTCAAGCGCCTCAGGCCAGGGGCGTTGTTTACCCATCTCAAGCATGGCTTCCAGACGCTGCCCCGCTGTTTTACTGTCATAAATGGAGCAACGGTGCATCGGGCCCTCGGCGCCGGCAATATCACACAGGGCGCGGTGAAACTGAAATTGCAAAATTTGGGCGAGAAAATACCTTGTGTAAGACACATTGGCGGGTACGTGGTATTTGGCACCAGGATCAAAGGCATCGGGCGGACGCTCAATCGGCGCAGACAGGCCCTGGTACTGCGCCCGTAGCGCCCACCATAAATCGTTGTAGTCATCGGGCCTGGCCTCGCCGGAGAACACCTTCCAACGCCATTGATCCACCATCAGGCCAAATGGCAGAAACGCAACGTTGTCGAGAGCCCGCTTCATCAACAGGCCAAGATCTCCGGAGGCATCGGGTACCTCGTCGAGCAGCCCCACCTGGGCCAGATATTCCGGTGTAATCGACAGCCCGATGGTGTCACCCACTGCCTCGTGAAAGCCATCGTTGGCACTGCGGCGATAAAGGTAAGATTCCTGGTTGTAAGCGCGCTGGTAATAGTTGTGCCCCAGTTCATGGTGAATGACTCTGAAATCCTCACCCTGGACATCAATGCACATCTTGATACGGAGGTCATTTTTATCATCGACATTCCATGCGGACGCGTGACAAGCCACGTCACGATCACGGGGCTGGACGAATTGGGATCTCTCCCAGAATGAATCCGGCAAGGGATCAAAGCCCAAAGAACTGAAGAAGGCCTCACCCACCCGCACCATAGATGCGGCGTCATAGCCCTTTTCCTGCAGTATCGCAGTCAAATCGAAATCTGTGCCCATATCCGGCGGTGCGACCAGATCATAAATATTGTCCCAGGTCTGAGCCCACATATTGCCCAGCAGGTGGGCCGGAATCAGGCCGTCCTCAGGAACTATGTCGATACCATACTGCTCACCGAGCCGGGCGCGAACGTGGCAGTGGAGTGCTTCATATAGTGGTTTGACCTGCCCCCAGAGACGATCCAGTTCACCGGGAAATTCGCTGCACCCAGGTCATGAAAACCGAGTTCATTGGCCCCCTCATTGGCCAATTCGACCTGGCGTTCATAAAGTGGCTTCATCGCGGGCGAGACGCTGCGCCACCCCGACCAGGCTTCCAGTAACTCATCGGGGTCATGCGAATTCTCAATAATCGCTTCCAATTCACCCAGGTCCCTGCACACCCCAGCGGCAGTGCAATATTGGCCTTTGCTGAACATGCTGGACAAACGAGCACCGATTTCTGCCTGCTCAGAGTTTTTGGCAGGGTCTGATGGCGCGGGCATGGGTATTGAGCTCCTCAGGGCATCCAGTTTTCGAGCTGTGTCGTAATCAAGCTTATCGACCCCGAGGAACCGGGCAGCCCCAAGCGCAATTTCAACCTGCGCAGCGGTCAAGGCTTCGTTTGCGCCTGCGGCCAGGGCCTCGGTATCCTCGGTAATATAAGTGGCTTTAACCCAGTTCAGGCGCTCGGCGTAGCGCGCGAGATCCTCAAGCCTTTGTTCCGATTGTTGGACAAATATCGTTGCTTCTTCAGCCGTGGCCAGATCCTGCGTGTCTTGTCCAACAGCAGTCACCTGGCCGCCGGGCGTAGATTGGGCAGGGCCAGAGGCTTGATCAGACGAATTGCACGAAACCAACAAAAGCATTGTGCACAACGTTGAGGCGACAAATACTGAACGACTGGGGGCGCATCTCATGGCGGATTCCATTTCCACAGGGTCAATGAGCGGAAAAGGCTACCAGAAACCTGTCTGGTTTGCCTCGGTGGAGCGTGCGCTCCCGCATCTACAAGGAGTCTCCCTTCCCTCGGCAAAGCTTCCGCTCCTGCTCACGCCCCTCGACTACATCCTTGTAGTCGACTGCTCCCTGCGTTGCTCTACCTCCTGCATCCCTGCAGTCGTGCTCCCGCCTTCGGCAGCGCAGGTAGCGAAGAGGGTACGGTTTCGCCGTAGGCGAAGAAGTGCCCGATAAGCGCCGTAGCGCGTAGGCGGCTGCACGCACGGGCCACGGCACTTCGTCAGCGCTTTTTGCGCTGTGCGCAAGCCGCACTTCCTTCGTTACCTACCCTACGGCTTCGGAGCCGTACTCTTCGCCCTGCGGGCAAACCGTGTGGCTCCTCGGGCCTGCGCTCGACGGCATGCAATAGGCGGGCCCCTCTGGTACCGCTCGCTTTACGGGCGACGGCTCCGCAAGAACGCTTTTTTGGCTGCGCCAAATCCGCAATCTTGCTCCCACCTGCCCTCGACTTACCCAACCGGGGCCGGCGGGTCGCCTGCGGCTCCATGGGGCCCCATCAGGGGCTATAATCGGGCGGTGTCGAGAAAAACAGGAATGAGGGCCGGTGGAATATTGATAGGGCACTTGCGTGCCTCGACCTGGGTTGCTGCGACCTGGTTTGCTGCAACCTGGTTTACTGCGTGGCCTGCTGTGGGGTCAGCGTCCGACAACCCGGCAACCGCTGGCGTGACATTCGAAAGATTGGCCCAGGAAGCTGATCTGGTCGCCCTGGCTCAATCCCGTGACACGGATTACTTCTATCGCAGAGACTTTCCGGTCAGTGGCAGCGCCTATCTGAAGTCCCTGATCGCATACAAGGTGGACCGGCCCATCGATATCATCGAGGTATTTGAGCAGGGTTTACATGCAAACGAGTGCTACTTCCCTGCAACCACTGTGTTCGAAGAGGGCCGGCGGTTTTTACTATTTCTCCAGGCGGATCCGGAGGACGAAGTTCGCTACCGGGGGTTGAAATGGGGCTGCGCGCTCGAAGTGCTGGTCGATTCCAGCAACCGTTATGCGCTCCGCTATCCGCTGGCCGGCATCAGCATTGAGCCGGCGCTGTCAGACCTGGTAAGGCCCATGACCTTCGCCGATTCGAATGCATTGGTGAGCGAGGAAGACCTGAGCCCGGCGCAGCGGGACGAATGGCTTGCAGGCGGATGGATTGTGCCCCGTGATGGGCGCTTCATCTTCACCCACGGCATTGCAGTGAGCGCGATCCGCAAGTTGATGGGTGAGGACAACATGACCGCTGACCGGCATTTGACGCGACGCCCGTCAAGCGATAACCATTGATTAGCGAACCAGACGATAGCAGGGTTGGTAGCGTGAACCCGGCAGCTTCATGCGGCTCTGACGAACGAACGAGTCAAGCATTTCATCCAGCGAATTCATTATGGCTTCCTCGCCCGTGATCTCGAAGTGACCGTGCTCGCGCACTGCCTTTAGTCCCTCTGGCTTGACGTTGCCAGCGACAATGCCTGAAAATACTTTGCGCAGATTCGCCGCCAATTCGTGCAAGGGTAAATCGCGGTGCAGATTCAGCGCCGCCATATTTTCATGGTTGGGATCAAACGGAATCTGGAAAGCCTCCTCTATTTTGAGCTCCCAATTGAAGTAAAACGCGTCCTGATTCTCAATTCGAAATTGCCGCACGGCCCGCATGCCCTTCGACATGGTCCTCGCAACGCGCTCCGGGTCGCCAATGATAATTTCATAACGGGACTGAGCGGCCTCTCCCAGCGCCAATCCAATGAATTGATCGATCTGTTCAAAATAGCCGGCCGACTCCGGCGGTCCGCTGAAAACCAGCGGCATGGGCACCTCCGCATTGGCGGGATTAAGTAGGATGCCCAACAGGTATAGAATTTCTTCCGCGGTACCCACCCCGCCCGGGAACACAATGACCCCATGCCCAAGGCGCACAAAAGCCTCGAGCCGCTTTTCAATGTCCGGCATCACGATGAGTTCATTGACAATCGGATTCGGCGATTCGGAGGCAATAATGCCCGGCTCCGAGATGCCCACATAGCGCCTTCGGTTTACCCGTTGTTTGGCATGTGCGATGGTGGCGCCTTTCATCGGGCCTTTCATCGCGCCGAGGCCACAACCGGTGATGATGTTCAACCGCCTGAGCCCCAGCTCATAACCGCATAACTTAGTGTAATCGTACTCACCGCGGTCGATCGAATGGCCACCCCAGCACACCACCATGTTGGGCTCCACACGGGGTTCCAGTGCGCCGGCGTTACGCAGCATTTCAAAGACCGCGTTGGTTATACCGTCGGAATCCTGCAAGTCGTGATGTGGATGTCCATTGATTTCGCTGTCGAAATACACCAGGTCGCGAATCACGGCGGACAGCAACTCACGCACACCCTCGATGATTTTATTGTCGACAAATGCAGACCCGGGCGCATTGGACAATTTCAGGCGCAGGCCGCGATTGACTGACTGCACCTCAATGCTGAAGTCCTCGTAGCGCTTGAGCAGCTCCTCACCATCATCGCTGACGTTGCCGCTATTGAGCACTGCCAGCGCGCAGCGCCGCAACAGCCCTGACAGATCGCCGCGTGAGGCGCCGTGCAATCGATTGACTTCGTGGCGACTGAGCTTGTTGAGCATCCCGGCGGGATATATTCGGGCCGAAACCGAATCAGCAGACAATATTCCTCTCCCCGTGTCTGTGGGCGCCATAGCCCGGGGCCCTAAGTTGGGGCCCAACTTGGACCCCAACTTGGACCTTAACCTGGGCCCTAACTTGGGCCGTACCTTTGGGCCATAGCTTAGCGCATTGCCTGTGCGCCCGGCATTCAGAAGCAACAATGCGGTGGGTCATTGCCCATACTTATTGAGAATATCTGATACCTGTCTGCCAAAAAACATTGACTCATAAATCCTTTTTAGGGTCGTTAAGTTTGTGTTAAAAATTCTGCTATACTTTGCTAACACTTCCCAAGTGTTGGTAGGAGGCAGAAGGGAGTTATGATCGAATCTGGTGTTTGAGCAGTTGAAAAAAAGCGGCGTATCTGGTTGATTTGTTGTTACCAAACTTCAAAGCAACCAAAGGAGATACGCCACTATGAACAAGAATAATGTTATTGAACTGGAACGTCGAGCAATCAGTGCCGATCCGTTGACCGAATTGCTCAAAGAAGGCGCCCGGAAGCTGCTCGCCGAAGCGGTGGAAAGTGAAGTCCAGGAGCTGCTGGCCAAGTATCAGGATTGGCGTACCGAATCAGGTCATGCCGGTGTGGTGCGCAACGGTTACCTGCCAGAACGTGAGTTGCAGACCGGCCTGGGACCGATCCGGGTGAGAATTCCCAAGGTGCGCTCGAAGACCGGTGAAGCAGTGAGTTTTCAGTCGGTGCTGGTGCCGCCATATGTGCGCAAGACAGCGACTTTCGAGGCAGCCATTCCGTGGTTGTACCTCAAAGGGGTATCCAGCGGTGAGATGGCTGAGGCGTTGCGGGTACTGGTGGGCCCGCAGGCACAGGGTCTGTCGGCCAGCACGGTATCCCGCCTGAAACAGGTATGGGCGGAGGAATATCGAGCGTGGAGCCAGCGTCGCCTGGGACAGGACCGGTGGGTGTATGTCTGGGCTGATGGTGTCTACAGTGGGCTGCGGGCGGAGGATGCCAAGCTCTGCGCGCTGGTGATCATTGGTGTCAATGAACGCGGCGAAAAACATTTTCTGGCGATTGAGGACGGGGTGCGGGAATCGACTCAGAGTTGGCGTGAGGTGTTGCTGAATCTGAAGTCGCGCGGCATGAGCGCCCCACAACTGGCGATTGGTGATGGTGCGATGGGTTTTTGGGCGGCGCTGGATGAAATCTTTCCGGCCAGCCGCCAGCAACGCTGCTGGATGCACAAGACCATGAATGTACTGAATTGTTTGCCGAAATCCGCACAACCCAAAGCCAAGCAGGCCCTGCACGCCATCTGGCAGGCGGAAACCAAGGATGATGCAAACAAGGCGTTTGATTTGTTTATTGAGATCTTTGAGGCGAAATACCCGAAAGCGACGAGCTGTTTGCTCAAGGATCGGGATGAACTGTTGGCATTTTATGATTTTCCGGCCCAACACTGGCAGAGCATCCGGACCAGCAACCCGATTGAATCCACCTTTGCCACCATCCGCCACCGGACCAAAAGATCCAAAGGTTGTCTGACGCGCAATGGCATGTTGCATATGATGTTCAAATTGAGCCAGTGTGCGGAAAAGAAATGGCGCCGGCTACGCGGCTTTGATTACCTGGCCAAGGTGATTACGGGGGTGAAATTCAAAGATGGGATCGAGGTAAAAGAGATTGATCAGGTCGCCGCTTGAATCAAATGGCTAAACACCAGATTTGACAATAGCTCGAGTTCGACGACGGTGAGTCGTTTGCTGTATGAACTTGGTTATAGTCTGCAAGCGATGCGCAAGAGTCGGGAAGGCGCCTCGCACCCCGACCGGAACGCGCAGTTCGAGCACATCAATACGACGGCGGAGGCCTTTCTGCAACGGCGTCAGCCCGTGGTCTCTGTCGACGCCAAGAAGAAGGAGTTGGTCGGTGAGTTCAAGAACGCTGGTCAGGAATGGCAACCGAAGGGGCGGCCCGAAACCGTACTGGTGCATGATTTTCCCCAAGACTCGGCCGGCAAAGCGATTCCGTACGGTGTCTATGATATGGGCACAACGAGGCGTGGGTGAATGTCGGCTGTGACCACGATACGCCCGCGTTTGCTGTGGCCTCGCTACGACGGTGGTGGACCGAGTTGGGGAAGCAGCGTTACCCCGACGCACGCGACTTGTTCATCACTGCCGATGCGGGCGGTAGCAACGGGTATCGTGCACGCGCCTGGAAGCACCGACTGCAGCAGTTCGCCGATGAGACGCGTCTGTGCGTCCACGTCAGCCATTTCCCGCCGGGCACCAGCAAGTGGAACAAGATTGAGTACCGCCTGTTCTGCCACATTACACAGAATTGGCGCGGCAAGCCGCTACGTAGCTTTGAGACCATTGTCGACTTGATAGGCAGCACGCGAACCGAGGCCGGGCTTCGGGTCAAAGCCAAACTTGATAAGAGAAACTACCCGACCGGTGAGGTCACAACGAAGGTGGAGATGGACGCCCTGTCGCTCCATCGAAACGAGTTCCACGGTGATTGGAACTACGAATTACGTCCACGATGAAGTTGGAAACTTAATATCGATCAGAGTCCCAAGCCCCCCTGTTTCGCCAGAATGTCGGCCTGCTGCTTTCATTCCCGGGAAGGGCGGGGGAGGAAAAAGACACGCCCTCTTATCTAATAGTTCCAGATGGCTCTTAAGTAGTAAAACCCACCGTTGAAGCCGTAGGGGGAGGTCTCGGTGTAAACCAGACCCGCTACATTACTCGATAGCCTGGATGGTTTCGTGTCGAGTACATTTTCCACTCCCGCCACCAGCGTGAGGCTCTCCTTGAAGGTGTAGGAACCCTCAATATCCACGAGCGCGCGGGCATCGCCCTCATTGCGCGCCGAAACATCATCCGTAGTAAACTCCGTGAATTTGCCGTAATAACGCGCCCGGGCCAGGAAGCTCCAGGGCCCCTGCAGGTGATTGGCCGACAAGATGAAACGGGTTCTGGGCAGGTTTTTTTCCAGTTGGACTACCCGCTTGTCACTGATGACGTCCGGGTTGAATTTGTCAACCGTGGTCTCCGTCCAGTTCCCGGCAAAACTGAAGTTGGTGCGGCCGCCCAACATATCCACCGGGTAGGTGGCGATGACGTCAATGCCCTGTGTGGTGGTATCGAAATCATTGGTAAAAAAGCGAATGCCGCCTGAGTAGCTTGCAGCGTCATCGACACCCTGAGCTTCCAATATATCTACCTCCATCGGTGTCAGTTGTCTTTTACTGCTTCGTGCGATGCGATCTTTTACCTTGATGTGGAAGTAATCTACGGTGACGTCCACCTCGCCAACATTGAACACCGTACCGATGGTGTAGTTAATGGATTCCTCCGGTGTCAGAGGTTTGCCGCCTACCAGGGCTGACGCCGGGTGAGTGGGTGGGATGGTAGCTTCATCCTGCAACTTCCCCTCGGTAAAGGCGGTGGTTACATTGAAGACATTGGCCTGCCCCACCGTCGGCGCCCGAAAACCGGTGCTGACCGAGCCACGCACGGCAAAATTATCCATCACCTGCCCGCGGACGCTGAGCTTGACATTCATGGTTTCCCCGACGCCCTTATGATCTTCGTAGCGCCCCGCCGCGCCCAATAGCACGCCTTCGCTCAACTCGACTTCCAGGTCCATGTAGGCGGCGTAACTGTTGCGGGACCAACTTTTTGCAATCTCCGGGCCGAAACCGGTAAAACCGTTGGAACCAGGGCCGAAACCTTGGTCGAAAAGACCTCCTTCATCCCTGTCAGTGTACCAGGAATTTTCCCCACCCTGGGTGATCTTGAATTTCTCCTGACGATGTTCCAGTCCGAAAGCGACGCTCAGCGGTGAATAGAAAGCAGCCAGGTCCACGAGTTTGGACACATCCAGGTTGATGGTGTAATCCGTTTCCGTATAGGCGCCAGGATTGTAGTCCGTCGGTATATTGGCAACTGTTATATCAAGATCAGGGTGAGCCAAAAGGTTCGTGTTGAGCGTATGTCTCATGAAGAAGTCGGCGTTGTGACGTCCATACACACCGCTCAGGTCCACGTGCCAATCGGCCAGCTCGCCACGAACACCCAATGCAAAACCGTAATCCTCTATGACGCCGCCGAAACGTGGGACAAAACCGCCGGGGAACCGGGTGATGAACGATTCGCAGTTGGGATCTGCCTGCACCGAGGCAATGTCTTCGGGACTGGCTACATTATCGATAATCCTGATTGCGGGGCAGTCGCTGCCCATGCCGGCGCCGTCCAGATCAGCCACCTTGACGGTATCGTATTCGACCCCATCCACCGTCATTTTGCCACCGTCAAAGACACCGCCGCGCGTGTGGGGATTACGAAAGTAGAAACCCCCCTCGACCTTGCGCTTGGCATAGTTGCCGTAGCCGTAAACTTCCATGTTGTCGCTGATATCGAACCCGGCATTGCCGAAGAACTTGTAGTCGTATTCGAATTCCGGCGCGCCCCAGACCATCACGTTGGGGTGGAACACACTGTCGTAGTTTGGGTCTGTAATATACGTGTTGCCGGCATCGACCAACCCCTGCGCGTCAGAGCGCTGCTGGGAGCGGCTGGTGGGGTCGGCTTCCTTGTACTCAAAGCTCAGGTTGGCAAAGCCGTTGCTGCTCAATGGCAGGCCGATGTTGCCGGCAAAGTTGAAACCGTCGCCGTCCCCATCGTAGAATTCCCCCCAACGGGCTTCCACCATACCGCCCTCGGCGTCATCTTTCAATTCAAAGTTGATCACGCCGGCGATGGCGTCGGAACCGTATTGGGCCGCGGCGCCGTCACGCAACACTTCCACCCGTTTCAGTGCGATGGCAGGTATCGAGGATATATCAGGACCCTGTGACCCGTCGGCAACGCCGTTGCCCAGGAAGGTAATCACGGCCGCCCGGTGGCGGCGTTTGCCGTTGACCAGCACCAGGGTGGAATCCGGCGGCAGGCCGCGCAGGTTGGCCGGGCGCACCAGGGTCGCCGCATCGTTGATGGGCTGCTGGTTGATATTGTAAGAAGGCACCAGGTTGGCGAGTTGCGAATCGATACCCGTCGAACCCTGGCTCATGAAATCATCACCGGATATCACGTCTACTGGTACCAGTGAATCTGCCTGGGAGCGTCCGGCCTGACGCCGGCTGCCGATAATGACAATCTCCTCGATGACCGCGTCCTCCGATTGCTGGGCCTGGGCAGTTGGTAAGGTTAGCGGCGACACGGACAGGACTGCCAGTAAAATACAACTTAAATTCCGTAAAATTCTCATTTTATTTCCCCCTAATTATGTATCGATCTTATAAAATTGCACACTGTGAAGCCAGCACTATCGCATCACATATTATATCAGGTTTTCCCGGATTTTTCGGTAGTGTCTCAGTTTGAAATTCTCTGTGTGACGTCAGCCCATATGGGACCACTTAGCCCCATTTACTAAGAGACACTTCTGCTATTTTTAAACTGAAGCAGAGGAGTTTCAGAGTTATGATCGAATCTGGTGTTTGAGCAGTTGAAAAAAAGCGGCGTATCTGGTTGATTTGTTGTTACCAAACTTCAAAGCAACCAAAGGAGATACGCCACTATGAACAAGAATAATGTTATTGAACTGGAACGTCGAGCAATCAGTGCCGATCCGTTGACCGAATTGCTCAAAGAAGGCGCCCGGAAGCTGCTCGCCGAAGCGGTGGAAAGTGAAGTCCAGGAGCTGCTGGCCAAGTATCAGGATTGGCGTACCGAATCAGGTCATGCCGGTGTGGTGCGCAACGGTTACCTGCCAGAACGTGAGTTGCAGACCGGCCTGGGACCGATCCGGGTGAGAATTCCCAAGGTGCGCTCGAAGACCGGTGAAGCAGTGAGTTTTCAGTCGGTGCTGGTGCCGCCATATGTGCGCAAGACAGCGACTTTCGAGGCAGCCATTCCGTGGTTGTACCTCAAAGGGGTATCCAGCGGTGAGATGGCTGAGGCGTTGCGGGTACTGGTGGGCCCGCAGGCACAGGGTCTGTCGGCCAGCACGGTATCCCGCCTGAAACAGGTATGGGCGGAGGAATATCGAGCGTGGAGCCAGCGTCGCCTGGGACAGGACCGGTGGGTGTATGTCTGGGCTGATGGTGTCTACAGTGGGCTGCGGGCGGAGGATGCCAAGCTCTGCGCGCTGGTGATCATTGGTGTCAATGAACGCGGCGAAAAACATTTTCTGGCGATTGAGGACGGGGTGCGGGAATCGACTCAGAGTTGGCGTGAGGTGTTGCTGAATCTGAAGTCGCGCGGCATGAGCGCCCCACAACTGGCGATTGGTGATGGTGCGATGGGTTTTTGGGCGGCGCTGGATGAAATCTTTCCGGCCAGCCGCCAGCAACGCTGCTGGATGCACAAGACCATGAATGTACTGAATTGTTTGCCGAAATCCGCACAACCCAAAGCCAAGCAGGCCCTGCACGCCATCTGGCAGGCGGAAACCAAGGATGATGCAAACAAGGCGTTTGATTTGTTTATTGAGATCTTTGAGGCGAAATACCCGAAAGCGACGAGCTGTTTGCTCAAGGATCGGGATGAACTGTTGGCATTTTATGATTTTCCGGCCCAACACTGGCAGAGCATCCGGACCAGCAACCCGATTGAATCCACCTTTGCCACCATCCGCCACCGGACCAAAAGATCCAAAGGTTGTCTGACGCGCAATGGCATGTTGCATATGATGTTCAAATTGAGCCAGTGTGCGGAAAAGAAATGGCGCCGGCTACGCGGCTTTGATTACCTGGCCAAGGTGATTACGGGGGTGAAATTCAAAGATGGGATCGAGGTAAAAGAGATTGATCAGGTCGCTGCTTGAATCAAATGGCTAAACACCAGATTTGACAATAGCTCGGAGTTTCAATATGAGCATGTCTAACACCACCAAGCGGGTTAAAGAGATCCGCCGTAAAACCCGTCGCAAGTTCTCATCCGAAGAAAAGATCCGCATTGTGCTGGATGGTTTGCGTGGTGAAAGTTCGATAGCGGAGCTATGTCGCCGGGAAGGCATCAACAACAATCTGTATTACCGCTGGAGCAAGGACTTCCTGGAAGCCGGTAAAAGGCGTCTGGCGGGTGATACCGTCCGTGAAGCCAACAGCGATGAAGTGGTGGATCTCAAGAAGGAAAACAGCAATCTCAAGCAAGCGGTCGCTGAGCTGTATCTGCGTAATGACTGGCTTAAAAAAAGTCTGACTGGGCAGGGTGTGATATTGGACGACAGCTGATGTACAGCGCGTCAGAAAAACTGGCCATTATCCGCTTGGTGGAAGATTCCGAGTTATCCATCCGCCGCACCCTGGTTGAGATAAACGTCAGTCGCAGCAGTTTCTACCGCTGGTACCGGGTGTATGAGCGTGATGGCCCTGAAGGTCTACAGAACCACAACCGGGCAGCACGCCAGCACTGGAATCGAATACCTGACTCGGTACGAGAGCTGGTGGTTGAGGTTGCCCTGGATCAACCGGAGCTGACACCCCGTGAGCTGGCCTGGCACCTAACCGACACCTATGAGTATTTTATCTCGGAATCCAGTGTCTATCGCATTCTCAAGTGCCATGACCTGGTTACCAGTCCGCAGTTCGTGGTGATGAGCGCAGCGGATGCATTCCAGAGCCCGACCCGGCGTGTACACGAGCTGTGGCAGACGGACTTTACCTACTGCGGTCAGCAGGTTCGACATTGGCTAGCGGATAGATCACATGAACGGCTTTAAGGCGCTGTAGAAATTTGCGTGAGTTATGATCGAATCTGGTGTTTGAGCAGTTGAAAAAAAGCGGCGTATCTGGTTGATTTGTTGTTACCAAACTTCAAAGCAACCAAAGGAGATACGCCACTATGAACAAGAATAATGTTATTGAACTGGAACGTCGAGCAATCAGTGCCGATCCGTTGACCGAATTGCTCAAAGAAGGCGCCCGGAAGCTGCTCGCCGAAGCGGTGGAAAGTGAAGTCCAGGAGCTGCTGGCCAAGTATCAGGATTGGCGTACCGAATCAGGTCATGCCGGTGTGGTGCGCAACGGTTACCTGCCAGAACGTGAGTTGCAGACCGGCCTGGGACCGATCCGGGTGAGAATTCCCAAGGTGCGCTCGAAGACCGGTGAAGCAGTGAGTTTTCAGTCGGTGCTGGTGCCGCCATATGTGCGCAAGACAGCGACTTTCGAGGCAGCCATTCCGTGGTTGTACCTCAAAGGGGTATCCAGCGGTGAGATGGCTGAGGCGTTGCGGGTACTGGTGGGCCCGCAGGCACAGGGTCTGTCGGCCAGCACGGTATCCCGCCTGAAACAGGTATGGGCGGAGGAATATCGAGCGTGGAGCCAGCGTCGCCTGGGACAGGACCGGTGGGTGTATGTCTGGGCTGATGGTGTCTACAGTGGGCTGCGGGCGGAGGATGCCAAGCTCTGCGCGCTGGTGATCATTGGTGTCAATGAACGCGGCGAAAAACATTTTCTGGCGATTGAGGACGGGGTGCGGGAATCGACTCAGAGTTGGCGTGAGGTGTTGCTGAATCTGAAGTCGCGCGGCATGAGCGCCCCACAACTGGCGATTGGTGATGGTGCGATGGGTTTTTGGGCGGCGCTGGATGAAATCTTTCCGGCCAGCCGCCAGCAACGCTGCTGGATGCACAAGACCATGAATGTACTGAATTGTTTGCCGAAATCCGCACAACCCAAAGCCAAGCAGGCCCTGCACGCCATCTGGCAGGCGGAAACCAAGGATGATGCAAACAAGGCGTTTGATTTGTTTATTGAGATCTTTGAGGCGAAATACCCGAAAGCGACGAGCTGTTTGCTCAAGGATCGGGATGAACTGTTGGCATTTTATGATTTTCCGGCCCAACACTGGCAGAGCATCCGGACCAGCAACCCGATTGAATCCACCTTTGCCACCATCCGCCACCGGACCAAAAGATCCAAAGGTTGTCTGACGCGCAATGGCATGTTGCATATGATGTTCAAATTGAGCCAGTGTGCGGAAAAGAAATGGCGCCGGCTACGCGGCTTTGATTACCTGGCCAAGGTGATTACGGGGGTGAAATTCAAAGATGGGATCGAGGTAAAAGAGATTGATCAGGTCGCCGCTTGAATCAAATGGCTAAACACCAGATTTGACAATAGCTCAATTTGCGTTTGAAGTCGGCCTTACCCTGCGGTGTTTCGGGATAGCTAGAACCGAACTGCATTTGTAAAACCTGCCAAGGGATATGGCTCTCCTTGCGTAAATAGCTCATTCTGTAGGTCAGCCAACAATAAATATCCAGAGCCAACGGGGATTTTTTAAGGGCTTTGAGAGCGCGCATATCAATGGGTATGGGGTTGTTTGTGATCTCCTTAAAAAATTCCGAGCTTAAGGTAACATTGGACTTCCAGAGCAAGCCTTGATCCGGTTGGCGTGGCCCCCACCAAAGATTGGCCCTATGGATAAGGCTGATATTCAATTTGCTATCAAGCTCGTAGCCGCTATCTTTTTCAAGGCACGTGTATGAGCAATGTCACCAACGGTGTAAAACTGACCCCCTAGTGCCGGTTTAGATTTGACCCCCCTCATGTACGCTTTGCACTCAGCAAGAACAGGAGTGCGGCATGTTGGGAACGGAGGGATTTGTGGATATTCAGGTATTACATCGTCAAGGAATGAGCATCAAGGGTATCGCTCGGGAACTGGGTATTTCTCGCAACACCGTGCGCAGGTATCTACGCACTGATATGGCGCCGGCGTTCAAGTCGAACCAGTCACGGCCCAGCAAGCTCGATCCATTCAAAGATTATTTGCACCAACGAGTAACTGCCGCACATCCGAACTGGATTCCGGCAACCGTATTATTCGATGAGATACATGCACTGGGTTACCGTGGCGGTAGCAGCATTTTGCGGGCCTACATGGCAACCCTCAAGCCCAAATGTCGGCCAGATCCACTGGTGCGCTTTGAGACGCCACCCGGCCAACAGATGCAAGTGGACTGGGGCGCCTTCCGCCTTGGGCCTGTCAAGGTATCGGCATTTGTAGCCACCCTGGGTTTTAGCCGCAACACCTTCGGCACTTTTGTTGAGAACGAACAGTTTATGACGCTCAGGACTTGCCATGAGCAAGCCTTCGATGAGTTTGGCGGTGTGCCTAAAGAAGTTCTGTACGACAACATGCGCACCGTAGTCCAGGCGCGCAACGCCTATGGCAAAGGCCAGCACCGGTTTCATCCTGGATTGCGTGATTTTGCCCATCACTATGGCTTCATGCCACGTCTGTGCCAGCCCTACCGGGCCAAGACCAAGGGTAAAGTGGAACGCTTCATTGGTTATTTGCGCCGCAGTTTTTACGTGCCACTGGTGAGTCGTTACCAGCAACTGGGCGAGCCGCTGGATCTGAAGATATTGAACCAAGAGCTGTGCAGTTGGCTGGAACACACGGCCAACCGCCGTGAACACGGCACCACCGGTGAAGTTCCTGCTGATCAGTTGTTGATCGAGCGTCAGTCACTACAAGCCTTGCCACCACGCTATGTTGATGGACGACTTCGCCAGAGTGTCACAGCCCACAAGCCGTTACGTGATCACTGGCCAGTAGAGACCTTGCAGCATCCGTTGTCGACCTATGATGCTTTGTTGGGGGCGGTATGAACATACAGGATGAACGGATTCAAAGTGCCTGCGAACGTCTCACGCTAAAGGCGGTTGCCGATCAGTACGCTGTACTGGCCCAGGAAGCCGTGCAAGCTGATCACAGTTTCAGTGATTACCTGGAACATTGTCTCAAGGCCGAGCTCGATGCAAGACGACTACGCTCACAAGCCATGCTGGTACGCATTGCCGGTTTTCCGGCCATCAAGCTGCTGGATGACTTTGATTTTAGGTTCGCCAAGGGGGCACCCAGAAAGGCCATCCAAAACCTGGCTTCACTGGCATTTATCGAGCGCAAAGAGAACATCATCCTGCTCGGACCCAGTGGTGTCGGTAAAACCCACCTGGCGATTGCGCTGGGTTACCTGGCCACGCTGGGTGGCCTGAAGGTCAAGTTCATCACTGCAGCGGATCTGGTGTTACAACTGGAAAAAGCCCAACGGCAAGAACGATTGGAACAACTGATGAAACGCTCGTTCATGGCACCGAGCGTATTGATCATCGATGAAGTGGGTTATCTGCCATTGCAGCGCAATCAGGCTAATCTATTTTTCCAGGTGATTGCCAAACGCTACGAAGCAGGCTCCATCATCCTGACCTCTAACTTATCTTTTGGACAATGGGATGTGACCTTTGCCGGCAACAGCGCACTCACCGCTGCCATGCTGGATCGTCTGATGCACCACGCACATCTGATTCAGATAAAGGGCGAAAGTTACCGGCTTAAAGACAAAAGAAAGGCTGGTGTGCTGGGGCTGGCACAACAATCACGAACTGATTCCTAGGCGCTTGAGTTATGAATCAGAATATTAAACCAGGGGGGGTCAATTCTAAACCGGCATAAATGAACAAAAGGGGGTCAATTTTAAACCGGCATTGACAGAGCAAGCAATAGAGGTGCTAAAAAGCCTGTTGGTGTGATCGCGCAAGCGAGTAATGCTGCCCCACCTTCCACCAGTAGCCTTGCCAATACCAACTTCCTCCATGAAACCGGACAAAGTAGAGCCAAGTTCAAGCATGGGGCTTTTGGTGCGCACGGCTTCCGTGGTGAGCCATGCCATGAGCAAACGCGGGATAGTTCCGTAAGGCAAACCAATAGCGGCAGGGGCAAGCATGGACATGGTAAATGCGCCATTAGTGCGGGTAAATTCCTGCACTGTCGGCTTACTGTGGGGCATGGTGGCCTGTACGAGCGCACGGGCCATAAAAGCAAGCGCACCCGCTTCCTTGGCTTCTTCTGCCTCGATAGCCAAGCTCTCTCGAATTAAATCCGTTACATTTTTTGCTGTCATGGTTATTACTCTGGAGAAAATTGAAGCGCCCTACCCTTTTAATATCCAGCTTGGCGCGGATCGAGTTATGATCGAATCTGGTGTTTGAGCAGTTGAAAAAAAGCGGCGTATCTGGTTGATTTGTTGTTACCAAACTTCAAAGCAACCAAAGGAGATACGCCACTATGAACAAGAATAATGTTATTGAACTGGAACGTCGAGCAATCAGTGCCGATCCGTTGACCGAATTGCTCAAAGAAGGCGCCCGGAAGCTGCTCGCCGAAGCGGTGGAAAGTGAAGTCCAGGAGCTGCTGGCCAAGTATCAGGATTGGCGTACCGAATCAGGTCATGCCGGTGTGGTGCGCAACGGTTACCTGCCAGAACGTGAGTTGCAGACCGGCCTGGGACCGATCCGGGTGAGAATTCCCAAGGTGCGCTCGAAGACCGGTGAAGCAGTGAGTTTTCAGTCGGTGCTGGTGCCGCCATATGTGCGCAAGACAGCGACTTTCGAGGCAGCCATTCCGTGGTTGTACCTCAAAGGGGTATCCAGCGGTGAGATGGCTGAGGCGTTGCGGGTACTGGTGGGCCCGCAGGCACAGGGTCTGTCGGCCAGCACGGTATCCCGCCTGAAACAGGTATGGGCGGAGGAATATCGAGCGTGGAGCCAGCGTCGCCTGGGACAGGACCGGTGGGTGTATGTCTGGGCTGATGGTGTCTACAGTGGGCTGCGGGCGGAGGATGCCAAGCTCTGCGCGCTGGTGATCATTGGTGTCAATGAACGCGGCGAAAAACATTTTCTGGCGATTGAGGACGGGGTGCGAGAATCGACTCAGAGTTGGCGTGAGGTGTTGCTGAATCTGAAGTCGCGCGGCATGAGCGCCCCACAACTGGCGATTGGTGATGGTGCGATGGGTTTTTGGGCGGCGCTGGATGAAATCTTTCCGGCCAGCCGCCAGCAACGCTGCTGGATGCACAAGACCATGAATGTACTGAATTGTTTGCCGAAATCCGCACAACCCAAAGCCAAGCAGGCCCTGCACGCCATCTGGCAGGCGGAAACCAAGGATGATGCAAACAAGGCGTTTGATTTGTTTATTGAGATCTTTGAGGCGAAATACCCGAAAGCGACGAGCTGTTTGCTCAAGGATCGGGATGAACTGTTGGCATTTTATGATTTTCCGGCCCAACACTGGCAGAGCATCCGGACCAGCAACCCGATTGAATCCACCTTTGCCACCATCCGCCACCGGACCAAAAGATCCAAAGGTTGTCTGACGCGCAATGGCATGTTGCATATGATGTTCAAATTGAGCCAGTGTGCGGAAAAGAAATGGCGCCGGCTACGCGGCTTTGATTACCTGGCCAAGGTGATTACGGGGGTGAAATTCAAAGATGGGATCGAGGTAAAAGAGATTGATCAGGTCGCCGCTTGAATCAAATGGCTAAACACCAGATTTGACAATAGCTCCGCGGATCAATCGCCTACCAAAAGTTGTCCACTACTTAAGTATATTAAGCCGGATGATTTTCCTCGTAAAAATCCAATAGTTTTTCAAAGAAATATGTTTTGGAGCCTCGCTTTAAGCCAAATTCCTTATATGCCCCCTCGCAAAAGCGCTCGTTGTAACTCTCGCGGGGCTTCACTTGGAGCGATACTGTAGGCTCCTTTTCGGTGGCTTTCTGTCGTGGTGGTTGTTTTAAATTCCCTGTCGTAACTTCTGGTGTGGGGGGTTCAGGATCAGAGACTTTGTTGCGTGTCTTCAAAGCGTTTGCGTTTGCCATGTTAAGCCACTTTCTCATTAGCGGTTGAGGAAGCAGTAGCATCTATAATGCTCTGCGCTAGGGTATCTGCCCGTTCACAAAGATGCTTGAACGGGCCTTCTGTTAATGACCTTCCCATATTCAAAAGATTTGCGGAGCTATCCTTTCTCGGTATGGAGCCATTTAAAAGCTGGTATTGGGTTTTGTTGAAATAATCGGTTGCAGCTTGTAATTGCGGCTTGCTATCCCCTGTCAAACAGAGGGCAAAAGCTATTTTTTCCGGTGCTATTCCTGCTGCATAAAGATCGTTGGCGAGTTCAACGGCTGGCTGTCGATCTTCAAGGCCAAGGCTGGACGGAATAATTACAAGATCGGAAAGTTTTGATATTTTTAATGTCTGATTGGAAGCGTGGGGCGCACCATCAAAAATAAATAAATCGTAGCGGCTTGCATCCTTCAAGGCGCGGCTTAAATCCCCTACTGGCTGTACTTCAATTTCCGGCTCTATCTTGTTTGCGATACGACGAGCGGCCCAATTGGTGCAGGTTCTTTGTTGGGTGTCGAGGTCTGCTATTTTTACATCCAAGCCCCCTATTGCGGCTTCTCTGGCAATGAGCCTTGCCAGCGTAGATTTTCCTACACCGCCTTTTTGAGAAACTAAAGAAATGATAAATGCCATCTGAAAACTCCTGTGGTTAGGATGATAGCAACATAAGACAATACAAGAGTATCATGTTTTCATGCTACATTGAAATGCTTTTTCTGGGTTATCAGGATATGTTTTTATCCTTTTATGTCTATCATGTGATATGTTGCTACGTTCTTATCATGCTATGTTGCTATCTTTTTGGTGAGGAAGTAGGGGGCGGCTTAAAACCTTCATCATCGTCGTCGCCTTCCTCGTCGTCCTCGTCGTCGTCATAATCTATGCGGCGTTCTCTGCTGCTGCGCTCTCTGCCCCGATCCTCGCGGCTGTTAATTTGCATCCAAAAGTACACCACTAACCCCCCATATTTGCATCCAATATTGCCCCACGTGTAACCCTCTTTCCTGCTGATGATAAAGCGGGAGTGTACAAGGAGCACGCAGGGTTTCTACTGGCTTGGTCATTTTCTTTCTCCTTGATTTGTTTTAGGCCATGTCAGTCACGACCTTTGTAACTCCCGTCACATTGGCAGAAAAAGGGGCTGTCAAAGCACGCAACCATGTCCGTGTTGACCGACACTTTGACCAATGTAGGGTGGATCAAAAAGGTTTAGTGAAATTATGTGGAATGGCCTATTTACAAGGAGACATGACAGGCCAGCAGAAAAGCTGGGAGGCAGGCTGTAAAGATTAAGTTTATAACAAATGCGCTGCCCCCCTAATTCTGATGCTAAGGGGAAAGGATCAATTTTTAGTTAATGGGATCAGGAATTTCGGCGGCGGCTTCCTGAAATAATTTGCAGAGTTCGTGATTTGACCAAGTTGTAGTAGACCCAACCCACGGCAACAAGCAAAATGTCTTGTTGAAGCAACGCATAGTCCAACCAGCATAGCTAAGAGCAGCAGCCAGTTCTTCGGCTTCTGCGCTCTCTACTGTGTGATGAACCGAGGTAAGTACTCTCGAGCTATTGTCAAATCTGGTGTTTAGCCATTTGATTCAAGCGGCGACCTGATCAATCTCTTTTACCTCGATCCCATCTTTGAATTTCACCCCCGTAATCACCTTGGCCAGGTAATCAAAGCCGCGTAGCCGGCGCCATTTCTTTTCCGCACACTGGCTCAATTTGAACATCATATGCAACATGCCATTGCGCGTCAGACAACCTTTGGATCTTTTGGTCCGGTGGCGGATGGTGGCAAAGGTGGATTCAATCGGGTTGCTGGTCCGGATGCTCTGCCAGTGTTGGGCCGGAAAATCATAAAATGCCAACAGTTCATCCCGATCCTTGAGCAAACAGCTCGTCGCTTTCGGGTATTTCGCCTCAAAGATCTCAATAAACAAATCAAACGCCTTGTTTGCATCATCCTTGGTTTCCGCCTGCCAGATGGCGTGCAGGGCCTGCTTGGCTTTGGGTTGTGCGGATTTCGGCAAACAATTCAGTACATTCATGGTCTTGTGCATCCAGCAGCGTTGCTGGCGGCTGGCCGGAAAGATTTCATCCAGCGCCGCCCAAAAACCCATCGCACCATCACCAATCGCCAGTTGTGGGGCGCTCATGCCGCGCGACTTCAGATTCAGCAACACCTCACGCCAACTCTGAGTCGATTCCCGCACCCCGTCCTCAATCGCCAGAAAATGTTTTTCGCCGCGTTCATTGACACCAATGATCACCAGCGCGCAGAGCTTGGCATCCTCCGCCCGCAGCCCACTGTAGACACCATCAGCCCAGACATACACCCACCGGTCCTGTCCCAGGCGACGCTGGCTCCACGCTCGATATTCCTCCGCCCATACCTGTTTCAGGCGGGATACCGTGCTGGCCGACAGACCCTGTGCCTGCGGGCCCACCAGTACCCGCAACGCCTCAGCCATCTCACCGCTGGATACCCCTTTGAGGTACAACCACGGAATGGCTGCCTCGAAAGTCGCTGTCTTGCGCACATATGGCGGCACCAGCACCGACTGAAAACTCACTGCTTCACCGGTCTTCGAGCGCACCTTGGGAATTCTCACCCGGATCGGTCCCAGGCCGGTCTGCAACTCACGTTCTGGCAGGTAACCGTTGCGCACCACACCGGCATGACCTGATTCGGTACGCCAATCCTGATACTTGGCCAGCAGCTCCTGGACTTCACTTTCCACCGCTTCGGCGAGCAGCTTCCGGGCGCCTTCTTTGAGCAATTCGGTCAACGGATCGGCACTGATTGCTCGACGTTCCAGTTCAATAACATTATTCTTGTTCATAGTGGCGTATCTCCTTTGGTTGCTTTGAAGTTTGGTAACAACAAATCAACCAGATACGCCGCTTTTTTTCAACTGCTCAAACACCAGATTCGATCATAACTCAGTACTCTCAAAACATTGTCGTAAAACTCGTGGGGGTTAACCGTATTCAGGTGCTCGATGGTTTCAGATACGTGTGGGGGTTTCTTCTCGGTAAGCCAAGTGGCACATGCATCGGCTATACCGTATTTTTCATGATCCAGTTCGTGGTTAATATCGTCTGGATCGGATTTGATCTGGTTCACAACCCAGAGTTGGCGCAAAGCAGCATTGCGGAGCTTTCCGGCCTTGGTTTTTTTCAGGTGCTCAATCATTTCTGAATAGTCGTGAAGCATTGCTTCGCGCTCTTGGTAGGTCGGTATATCTGAATAGCCACCGTCCGGCATGGGTATCTCCCTCGATACCAACATAGGCTATTTTTTTTGAAACCTAAACGGGTATTTGAAAAAATAGAGGAACGGACAGGAAGGGAATGTAGATCACGAATTACTCAAATGATTACAAATGGTTGTCGGTTTTTGGAGAATTTTAGTAGTAATTTAAGGTCTATATGGTTAATATGGAGATGTGGGCAATGCTCGTGGGTTTGCGCTAAGCTGCAAGCCGACAAAGGCTCGGTAAATCCGGGCCTTTTGTTTTTTTCAGTCTGGAAAACAACTGTACTTGATACCAAGGCTGTAAATATCCCCCTCGTCCAAGAAACAGTCAATCAATTTGCCGTTATCTTTGAGCCTTTTGTAAGGCCGGTACTCTGGGTCATATCCGGCCTTGGCGATTGGATAGAGTACAAGATCGGCAATCTGGATCATGGGGGTTTTTTTTGTTTTCTGGCGTGGCTCGCCCAGAACAATACGGCGGTAGTCTTCGGGTGAGAGAGGGCGGTAGGAACTCGAATTTTCTGCATCAAAGGGGGTGCCTTCGGTTTTCAGCGCACGGGCATAGCTGAGAATGTCGCGGTCTTCTTTTCTCCCCGAACTCTCGTAATAGACTTCAAGCTTGTAGCCTTGGAGCTGTGCAGTTGGCTGGAACACACGGCCAACCGCCGTGAACACGGCACCACCGGTGAAGTTCCTGCTGATCAGTTGTTGATCGAGCGTCAGTCACTACAAGCCTTGCCACCACGCTATGTTGATGGACGACTTCGCCAGAGTGTCACAGCCCACAAGCCGTTACGTGATCACTGGCCAGTAGAGACCTTGCAGCATCCGTTGTCGACCTATGATGCTTTGTTGGGGGCGGTATGAACATACAGGATGAACGGATTCAAAGTGCCTGCGAACGTCTCACGCTAAAGGCGGTTGCCGATCAGTACGCTGTACTGGCCCAGGAAGCCGTGCAAGATGATCACAGTTTCAGTGATTACCTGGAACATTGTCTCAAGGCCGAGCTCGATGCAAGACGACTACGCTTCGTTCTCGCTCAGTATTCGCCAAACCCCCTCCAGTTTCTTCTCACCGGCGCCGATGTCGGCAATTTCAGTCATACTCAGCGTCCTAACGTGCTCACCCCAGATATCGAAAACCAGAAAACGGACCTCTACTGCTGCTAACGGCTCCGATGCCTGTAACGAAAACAAAGCTCGGTAGCGGTATCCACTGCTTTCAGAGTCGTAAATGGTACGGACACCGACTGTCCCTACGAGGTCAACCGGAAGGACTTGGTCGTGGACCGTGATCCACTCACGCATCAAACTGGATTCTTTGTTGACCTTGATCTCGTGGCCAAGGTCGGTCTGAACGCTACCACCCGACGATCGACTTACAGACACCAAGTCACCTTGCTGAGCTATTGTCAAATCTGGTGTTTAGCCATTTGATTCAAGCGGCGACCTGATCAATCTCTTTTACCTCGATCCCATCTTTGAATTTCACCCCCGTAATCACCTTGGCCAGGTAATCAAAGCCGCGTAGCCGGCGCCATTTCTTTTCCGCACACTGGCTCAATTTGAACATCATATGCAACATGCCATTGCGCGTCAGACAACCTTTGGATCTTTTGGTCCGGTGGCGGATGGTGGCAAAGGTGGATTCAATCGGGTTGCTGGTCCGGATGCTCTGCCAGTGTTGGGCCGGAAAATCATAAAATGCCAACAGTTCATCCCGATCCTTGAGCAAACAGCTCGTCGCTTTCGGGTATTTCGCCTCAAAGATCTCAATAAACAAATCAAACGCCTTGTTTGCATCATCCTTGGTTTCCGCCTGCCAGATGGCGTGCAGGGCCTGCTTGGCTTTGGGTTGTGCGGATTTCGGCAAACAATTCAGTACATTCATGGTCTTGTGCATCCAGCAGCGTTGCTGGCGGCTGGCCGGAAAGATTTCATCCAGCGCCGCCCAAAAACCCATCGCACCATCACCAATCGCCAGTTGTGGGGCGCTCATGCCGCGCGACTTCAGATTCAGCAACACCTCACGCCAACTCTGAGTCGATTCCCGCACCCCGTCCTCAATCGCCAGAAAATGTTTTTCGCCGCGTTCATTGACACCAATGATCACCAGCGCGCAGAGCTTGGCATCCTCCGCCCGCAGCCCACTGTAGACACCATCAGCCCAGACATACACCCACCGGTCCTGTCCCAGGCGACGCTGGCTCCACGCTCGATATTCCTCCGCCCATACCTGTTTCAGGCGGGATACCGTGCTGGCCGACAGACCCTGTGCCTGCGGGCCCACCAGTACCCGCAACGCCTCAGCCATCTCACCGCTGGATACCCCTTTGAGGTACAACCACGGAATGGCTGCCTCGAAAGTCGCTGTCTTGCGCACATATGGCGGCACCAGCACCGACTGAAAACTCACTGCTTCACCGGTCTTCGAGCGCACCTTGGGAATTCTCACCCGGATCGGTCCCAGGCCGGTCTGCAACTCACGTTCTGGCAGGTAACCGTTGCGCACCACACCGGCATGACCTGATTCGGTACGCCAATCCTGATACTTGGCCAGCAGCTCCTGGACTTCACTTTCCACCGCTTCGGCGAGCAGCTTCCGGGCGCCTTCTTTGAGCAATTCGGTCAACGGATCGGCACTGATTGCTCGACGTTCCAGTTCAATAACATTATTCTTGTTCATAGTGGCGTATCTCCTTTGGTTGCTTTGAAGTTTGGTAACAACAAATCAACCAGATACGCCGCTTTTTTTCAACTGCTCAAACACCAGATTCGATCATAACTCTTCGCAGTTCGATTCCGACCCTAGCCTCCATTCTAGCTACCCAGCGTCTGAATATCGATGGCAGTACGCCCAGCTCAATCGCTCCTAATCTTGTGAATCATCTTTGTCCTGTTTGGCTTTGGCGGTCGCACCCATGGCGGCACCAATCGCAATACCTATGGCAATGCCCACGGCGATATTGTCCATCGCAGCGCCTATCCCAACTCCAAGCGCTACTCCGATCCCGATGTATTGTGCTAAAGGATCTACTTTGCCTGCTTGCTTCCTCATTTATGCTGCCTCCTGACTCGTACATCATTGTCGCTTTAATCACGGACAAAGGGGATGTCACCTGAGGGGAGGGCGGTACAATACTCCGCCCGATTAGCTAACGATGTGCCCGGGTGGCGAAATTGGTAGACGCAAGGGATTTAAAATCCCTCGGTGGAAACACCTTGCCGGTTCGAGTCCGGCCCCGGGCACCAACTAAATCAATCAATTACAGACATAATAGTCGAAATTAATGATCTAAAGCAGAGGAGATTGAATTGTTGGTAAGGGTTTTGGTAAGGGTTTTGATCAAGATTAAGGTAGTGGGTAGGGCCAGGGTGAGAAACACGCCCAGAAAGGCTCTCAGGCGGGCGTACTACGCAAATACAGGGTGATGTCCTACAGACAACGCCGCCAGGTGCAGTCTTTTCGACTACATGCGTGAGCGTCGACGGTCCGCCCAAAAAGACACCATGACGAACCGCCCTCCTGGATATTCCCAAAAAATTTTTGTTATTCAGCCACCAAAATAATACGGTTTACCTCGTTCAATATTTGGCAACAGGTTGAGCATGTCTTGAACGATTTCATCCAATTGCTCCCAACCAGTAGGCGGAACGCTCCACCATCGGAAATATGATTTGCCTCCATAATCCCCAACTTCCAATTCGGTATATCCTCCATCACATCCAAGCACATGCTCCGGAGAGACTGGAATATTGAGTAGGCTTATTTTCTTCAGCAATGGTTCAATATCCTGTCCAAGAACCTCATATTTTCGACTTCTTCTTTTCTCATCCTTACCCAGTTTCCAATGGAGCTATTGTCAAATCTGGTGTTTAGCCATTTGATTCAAGCGGCGACCTGATCAATCTCTTTTACCTCGATCCCATCTTTGAATTTCACCCCCGTAATCACCTTGGCCAGGTAATCAAAGCCGCGTAGCCGGCGCCATTTCTTTTCCGCACACTGGCTCAATTTGAACATCATATGCAACATGCCATTGCGCGTCAGACAACCTTTGGATCTTTTGGTCCGGTGGCGGATGGTGGCAAAGGTGGATTCAATCGGGTTGCTGGTCCGGATGCTCTGCCAGTGTTGGGCCGGAAAATCATAAAATGCCAACAGTTCATCCCGATCCTTGAGCAAACAGCTCGTCGCTTTCGGGTATTTCGCCTCAAAGATCTCAATAAACAAATCAAACGCCTTGTTTGCATCATCCTTGGTTTCCGCCTGCCAGATGGCGTGCAGGGCCTGCTTGGCTTTGGGTTGTGCGGATTTCGGCAAACAATTCAGTACATTCATGGTCTTGTGCATCCAGCAGCGTTGCTGGCGGCTGGCCGGAAAGATTTCATCCAGCGCCGCCCAAAAACCCATCGCACCATCACCAATCGCCAGTTGTGGGGCGCTCATGCCGCGCGACTTCAGATTCAGCAACACCTCACGCCAACTCTGAGTCGATTCTCGCACCCCGTCCTCAATCGCCAGAAAATGTTTTTCGCCGCGTTCATTGACACCAATGATCACCAGCGCGCAGAGCTTGGCATCCTCCGCCCGCAGCCCACTGTAGACACCATCAGCCCAGACATACACCCACCGGTCCTGTCCCAGGCGACGCTGGCTCCACGCTCGATATTCCTCCGCCCATACCTGTTTCAGGCGGGATACCGTGCTGGCCGACAGACCCTGTGCCTGCGGGCCCACCAGTACCCGCAACGCCTCAGCCATCTCACCGCTGGATACCCCTTTGAGGTACAACCACGGAATGGCTGCCTCGAAAGTCGCTGTCTTGCGCACATATGGCGGCACCAGCACCGACTGAAAACTCACTGCTTCACCGGTCTTCGAGCGCACCTTGGGAATTCTCACCCGGATCGGTCCCAGGCCGGTCTGCAACTCACGTTCTGGCAGGTAACCGTTGCGCACCACACCGGCATGACCTGATTCGGTACGCCAATCCTGATACTTGGCCAGCAGCTCCTGGAATTCACTTTCCACCGCTTCGGCGAGCAGCTTCCGGGCGCCTTCTTTGAGCAATTCGGTCAACGGATCGGCACTGATTGCTCGACGTTCCAGTTCAATAACATTATTCTTGTTCATAGTGGCGTATCTCCTTTGGTTGCTTTGAAGTTTGGTAACAACAAATCAACCAGATACGCCGCTTTTTTTCAACTGCTCAAACACCAGATTCGATCATAACTCTGCGCCGCTTAACTAGAACGTTAAGTTCACTCCCAAACAAATAGGATGCCTTCAATTGCGAAACCATCGGTTCAATGAGCTATTGTCAAATCTGGTGTTTAGCCATTTGATTCAAGCGGCGACCTGATCAATCTCTTTTACCTCGATCCCATCTTTGAATTTCACCCCCGTAATCACCTTGGCCAGGTAATCAAAGCCGCGTAGCCGGCGCCATTTCTTTTCCGCACACTGGCTCAATTTGAACATCATATGCAACATGCCATTGCGCGTCAGACAACCTTTGGATCTTTTGGTCTGGTGGCGGATGGTGGCAAAGGTGGATTCAATCGGGTTGCTGGTCCGGATGCTCTGCCAGTGTTGGGCCGGAAAATCATAAAATGCCAACAGTTCATCCCGATCCTTGAGCAAACAGCTCGTCGCTTTCGGGTATTTCGCCTCAAAGATCTCAATAAACAAATCAAACGCCTTGTTTGCATCATCCTTGGTTTCCGCCTGCCAGATGGCGTGCAGGGCCTGCTTGGCTTTGGGTTGTGCGGATTTCGGCAAACAATTCAGTACATTCATGGTCTTGTGCATCCAGCAGCGTTGCTGGCGGCTGGCCGGAAAGATTTCATCCAGCGCCGCCCAAAAACCCATCGCACCATCACCAATCGCCAGTTGTGGGGCGCTCATGCCGCGCGACTTCAGATTCAGCAACACCTCACGCCAACTCTGAGTCGATTCCCGCACCCCGTCCTCAATCGCCAGAAAATGTTTTTCGCCGCGTTCATTGACACCAATGATCACCAGCGCGCAGAGCTTGGCATCCTCCGCCCGCAGCCCACTGTAGACACCATCAGCCCAGACATACACCCACCGGTCCTGTCCCAGGCGACGCTGGCTCCACGCTCGATATTCCTCCGCCCATACCTGTTTCAGGCGGGATACCGTGCTGGCCGACAGACCCTGTGCCTGCGGGCCCACCAGTACCCGCAACGCCTCAGCCATCTCACCGCTGGATACCCCTTTGAGGTACAACCACGGAATGGCTGCCTCGAAAGTCGCTGTCTTGCGCACATATGGCGGCACCAGCACCGACTGAAAACTCACTGCTTCACCGGTCTTCGAGCGCACCTTGGGAATTCTCACCCGGATCGGTCCCAGGCCGGTCTGCAACTCACGTTCTGGCAGGTAACCGTTGCGCACCACACCGGCATGACCTGATTCGGTACGCCAATCCTGATACTTGGCCAGCAGCTCCTGGACTTCACTTTCCACCGCTTCGGCGAGCAGCTTCCGGGCGCCTTCTTTGAGCAATTCGGTCAACGGATCGGCACTGATTGCTCGACGTTCCAGTTCAATAACATTATTCTTGTTCATAGTGGCGTATCTCCTTTGGTTGCTTTGAAGTTTGGTAACAACAAATCAACCAGATACGCCGCTTTTTTTCAACTGCTCAAACACCAGATTCGATCATAACTCGCGTTCAATCTCTGCTAATTCAAATGCAATTTGATGGCCAAGCCTTATCGACCGGCACTGCATTCTTAGTACAGTCGGAGAATGGCCCGTTGCTCATAACAAATCGCCATAACGTTACCGGTAGGAGTCAAGAGACAGGCAATCCATTATCACCAACTGGCGCAAGCACACCAAACGAGGTCGTCATAATTCACAATCAGCAAGACAGTCCTGGATTGATGGATTTCAAAACGGAAAGATTACTAGATGGTGAAGATCCACTTTGGCATGAACACCCAGAACTAGGGCCCAGAGCGGATTTTGTTGCACTCCCCTTAACAGAACTCGATGACGTTGCCATCTATGAGTACAACGTTAGCGATACAGGCCCAGCAATTTTGGTTGGCCCGGCTGATGCTATTAGTGAAGTTGGTTTCCCATTTGGGCTCCAATCTGGTGGCTCATTAGCAATCTGGGCAACGGGCTTTATGGCATCTGAATCGTTTGTAAACTTTCGCGATTTGCCAGTATTTCTAGTAGATTGTAGAAGCCGGCAAGGTCAATCTGGCTCTGCTGTTATCGCACACAGAAGTGGCGGAATGGTAGCTATGGAGAACGGTATTTCTTCTGCTTTTGACGGTCCAGTTACTAGATTTTTAGGAATTTATAGTGGGCGCATCAATACAGAGTCTGATTTAGGGATTGTTTGGAAAGCTTCGGCAATTCTAGAGTTGGTCGAGTCGACGTAAACCTAACAATTCGTTCAAGTACGAAATCGCTTCTTACATCGAGCAAATGGAACAACGCAGGCAGCAAGGCTGACGCGAGTTATGATCGAATCTGGTGTTTGAGCAGTTGAAAAAAAGCGGCGTATCTGGTTGATTTGTTGTTACCAAACTTCAAAGCAACCAAAGGAGATACGCCACTATGAACAAGAATAATGTTATTGAACTGGAACGTCGAGCAATCAGTGCCGATCCGTTGACCGAATTGCTCAAAGAAGGCGCCCGGAAGCTGCTCGCCGAAGCGGTGGAAAGTGAAGTCCAGGAGCTGCTGGCCAAGTATCAGGATTGGCGTACCGAATCAGGTCATGCCGGTGTGGTGCGCAACGGTTACCTGCCAGAACGTGAGTTGCAGACCGGCCTGGGACCGATCCGGGTGAGAATTCCCAAGGTGCGCTCGAAGACCGGTGAAGCAGTGAGTTTTCAGTCGGTGCTGGTGCCGCCATATGTGCGCAAGACAGCGACTTTCGAGGCAGCCATTCCGTGGTTGTACCTCAAAGGGGTATCCAGCGGTGAGATGGCTGAGGCGTTGCGGGTACTGGTGGGCCCGCAGGCACAGGGTCTGTCGGCCAGCACGGTATCCCGCCTGAAACAGGTATGGGCGGAGGAATATCGAGCGGAGTTATGATCGAATCTGGTGTTTGAGCAGTTGAAAAAAAGCGGCGTATCTGGTTGATTTGTTGTTACCAAACTTCAAAGCAACCAAAGGAGATACGCCACTATGAACAAGAATAATGTTATTGAACTGGAACGTCGAGCAATCAGTGCCGATCCGTTGACCGAATTGCTCAAAGAAGGCGCCCGGAAGCTGCTCGCCGAAGCGGTGGAAAGTGAAGTCCAGGAGCTGCTGGCCAAGTATCAGGATTGGCGTACCGAATCAGGTCATGCCGGTGTGGTGCGCAACGGTTACCTGCCAGAACGTGAGTTGCAGACCGGCCTGGGACCGATCCGGGTGAGAATTCCCAAGGTGCGCTCGAAGACCGGTGAAGCAGTGAGTTTTCAGTCGGTGCTGGTGCCGCCATATGTGCGCAAGACAGCGACTTTCGAGGCAGCCATTCCGTGGTTGTACCTCAAAGGGGTATCCAGCGGTGAGATGGCTGAGGCGTTGCGGGTACTGGTGGGCCCGCAGGCACAGGGTCTGTCGGCCAGCACGGTATCCCGCCTGAAACAGGTATGGGCGGAGGAATATCGAGCGTGGAGCCAGCGTCGCCTGGGACAGGACCGGTGGGTGTATGTCTGGGCTGATGGTGTCTACAGTGGGCTGCGGGCGGAGGATGCCAAGCTCTGCGCGCTGGTGATCATTGGTGTCAATGAACGCGGCGAAAAACATTTTCTGGCGATTGAGGACGGGGTGCGAGAATCGACTCAGAGTTGGCGTGAGGTGTTGCTGAATCTGAAGTCGCGCGGCATGAGCGCCCCACAACTGGCGATTGGTGATGGTGCGATGGGTTTTTGGGCGGCGCTGGATGAAATCTTTCCGGCCAGCCGCCAGCAACGCTGCTGGATGCACAAGACCATGAATGTACTGAATTGTTTGCCGAAATCCGCACAACCCAAAGCCAAGCAGGCCCTGCACGCCATCTGGCAGGCGGAAACCAAGGATGATGCAAACAAGGCGTTTGATTTGTTTATTGAGATCTTTGAGGCGAAATACCCGAAAGCGACGAGCTGTTTGCTCAAGGATCGGGATGAACTGTTGGCATTTTATGATTTTCCGGCCCAACACTGGCAGAGCATCCGGACCAGCAACCCGATTGAATCCACCTTTGCCACCATCCGCCACCGGACCAAAAGATCCAAAGGTTGTCTGACGCGCAATGGCATGTTGCATATGATGTTCAAATTGAGCCAGTGTGCGGAAAAGAAATGGCGCCGGCTACGCGGCTTTGATTACCTGGCCAAGGTGATTACGGGGGTGAAATTCAAAGATGGGATCGAGGTAAAAGAGATTGATCAGGTCGCCGCTTGAATCAAATGGCTAAACACCAGATTTGACAATAGCTCTATCGAGCGTGGAGCCAGCGTCGCCTGAGACAGGACCGGTGGGTGTATGTCTGGGCTGATGGTGTCTACAGTGGGCTGCGGGCGGAGGATGCCAAGCTCTGCGCGCTGGTGATCATTGGTGTCAATGAACGCGGCGAAAAACATTTTCTGGCGATTGAGGACGGGGTGCGGGAATCGACTCAGAGTTGGCGTGAGGTGTTGCTGAATCTGAAGTCGCGCGGCATGAGCGCCCCACAACTGGCGATTGGTGATGGTGCGATGGGTTTTTGGGCGGCGCTGGATGAAATCTTTCCGGCCAGCCGCCAGCAACGCTGCTGGATGCACAAGACCATGAATGTACTGAATTGTTTGCCGAAATCCGCACAACCCAAAGCCAAGCAGGCCCTGCACGCCATCTGGCAGGCGGAAACCAAGGATGATGCAAACAAGGCGTTTGATTTGTTTATTGAGATCTTTGAGGCGAAATACCCGAAAGCGACGAGCTGTTTGCTCAAGGATCGGGATGAACTGTTGGCATTTTATGATTTTCCGGCCCAACACTGGCAGAGCATCCGGACCAGCAACCCGATTGAATCCACCTTTGCCACCATCCGCCACCGGACCAAAAGATCCAAAGGTTGTCTGACGCGCAATGGCATGTTGCATATGATGTTCAAATTGAGCCAGTGTGCGGAAAAGAAATGGCGCCGGCTACGCGGCTTTGATTACCTGGCCAAGGTGATTACGGGGGTGAAATTCAAAGATGGGATCGAGGTAAAAGAGATTGATCAGGTCGCCGCTTGAATCAAATGGCTAAACACCAGATTTGACAATAGCTCGGCTGACGCCGAAGCACTATGTAGGCTGATTAGCTGTACTGCAGGAGGATTGGCTATCAACTATCAAGTGTACCGAGATAAAGCAACTATCAAGGATCAATGGAAGCTGTTCAAAACCATGATTGCCGAACATGTCGATTACAGCGAGTAGACTAATCCGCCAAAAGAAGGGCGCTTCCTGAATGAGGCGTTTATCTCGCAGCGAATTTTCCGACCGATTGGACTGCTTTTGGCTGCGATTTATCCCACCTGCATTTATCGGCATTCGCGGCGACACGCTGGGGCCTTGAGGTGTCCACGAAACCGTCAAATTGGGCTCCCGCCACCCGAAGGAGTAGGCTCTAAGCAGAATCTGGTTGGGGAGTCTTGATTTGTCTTTTGTCGAGGAACTCAAGCGCAGAAAGAGAGGGCGAATTATTGATTTCATTCATAAAAAGAGGTTTTAGACGGGTATTCAACGAAATCCGGTTTGCCCTTACGTTTCCCTGGGCCAAATCAATTAGTTCGAAACTTGGCTGTGTTCACACTCGCTCACATATTCCCCAACTGCTGACGAGTCTTGGACTGACCGGCGAGGGAATCGAACTTGGCGTGCGGGAAGGCAGATACTCCTGGGAGATTCTCGCAAGGAGCAAACTGGCACGATTATATTCCATCGATATGTGGGCCGGCGACAGCGGCCACGATGAGCAACAGATGCAGGGCGCTATAGACCGGCTGGCCTCTTTTGGTGACCGCACTGTCATCGTCCAGGCCGTGTTTAAAGAAGCCCTCAAAACATTCGACGATGAGCAACTGGATTTTGTTTATATCGACGGCTATGCGCACGACGGCCAAAACGACGGGGAAACCCTGAGGGACTGGTGGCCTAAAGTGAAAGTCGGCGGGATTTTTTCGGGGCACGATTATCATCTCTTGTGGGAGAGAAACGTGCGGGCTGTGGACCAGTTCGTGAAGGAACATGGACTCAAATTCAATTTAACAGAAAGTGATCAATACCCTTCCTGGATCATCATCAAAACTGCGAAGGCGCCAACCAATCACGCCTTCGGTGCCATAGATTGATCTCGTTCTGACACAACCCATTGAAGTAACTTACAGGCTTCAGCGTACGGAATTCACCGACCTCATTGCGGCCAGCGCGACTCGTAAAGGATGGTGGCTTGTGCACCGACTCGGCCATTCTCTTGACGATTGGGCGCATTGCTGTAGGGTGGAAGCGGTTGATCATTCGCCACTTCGGAGACCACCCTTGAAAAAACAATGCCGCATTGTTGCCTTCTATTTGAGTCTGTTCCTGATACCGGTAGGATGCTCGAACGGTACAGAAAACCTACCCCCAGCCGAACCGAGTGTTACGCGTATCGCGGGCATACTGGACCGCACCGTGTTGCCGATTCCTGATCCTCAATTCCCCAAGATCACCGAGATGGACGCGCGTAACGCAACGGCGCCGCCGCCGTTTTCTGTGCAAGCACCTGATGATGCGCCCAACGTTGTGATCGTGTTAATCGACGACATCGGTTTCGGCGCTGCGGCAAGTTTCGGTGGCGCCATCCAGACGCCGACACTGGACCGTCTCGCGAATGCTGGCGTGCGCTTTAATCAATTCCATACCACCGCACTGTGTTCACCCACGCGCATGGCACTGCTGACGGGGCGCAATCATCACTCGGCCAACGCGGGCTCCGTCATGGAAGTGGCCACTGCCTTTCAGGGTAACAGAGGTCAGCGTCCACAGAGTGTTGCGCCGGTCACCGAAATGCTGCGATTGAACGGCTACAGCACAGCCGCTTTTGGCAAATATCACGAGACGGCGCCATGGGAAGTGAGCGTGTCCGGCCCATTCGACAGCTGGCCGACAAGTTCGGGCTTCGACAAGTTTTATGGCTTTATCGGCGGTGAGACCAATCAGTTTGCGCCCGTCCTCCATGATGGAACGGCACCGGTCCATTTGCCTGACGACCCCGACTACCACTTCACCACCGACATGACCAATCAGGCGATTACCTGGGTCCGTTCCCAGCAGTCGCTCACCCCGGACAAACCGTTCTTCGTCTACTTCGCCACCGGAGCGACCCACGCACCGCACCACGTGCCGGCGGATTGGGTCGATAAGTACAAGGGCAAATTTGATCAGGGCTGGGATGTGTACAGAGAACAAACGCTGGCACGCCAGATAGAGTTGGGTGTGGTTCCCCCGGGCACCAGGCTGGCGTCCAAGCCAGCAGATATCGCCGACTGGGATACGCTGTCTGAAGATGAGAAGCAGCTTTACGCCCGTCAGATGGAGGTATTTGCGGCCTTTGCAGAACACACCGACCATGAGGTTGGCCGGCTGGTCGATGCCATCGAAGCGCTGGGCGAGATGGACAATACACTGTTCATCTACATTTTCGGGGATAACGGCTCCAGTGCCGAAGGCGGGCTGACCGGAACGTTCAATGAGACCACAGCACTCAATGCCATACCGGATACGGTCGAAGACCAGTTGGGGCGCCTGGATGAGTGGGGCGGCCCCCTCTCCTACCCCCATTTCCAGGCGGGCTGGGCAGTGGCCACCAATACACCATTCCAGTGGACCAAGCAGGTCGCCTCACACTACGGTGGCACCCGCAACCCACTGGTCGTTCATTGGCCAGACGGCATCAGTGCGAAGGGCGAAATACGTTCGCAATGGCATCACGTGACGGACATTGCACCCACGCTTATGGAGGCCGCCGGCCTGCCCTTTCCCAATACAGTCAGTGGTACAGATCAGAAGCCCTTTGAAGGCGTGAGCCTGATTTATTCATTCGATGATGCAGATGCTGCCGACCAACATACAAGGCAGTACTTCGAGATGTTTGGTAACCGCGCAATCTATGACAACGGCTGGGTCGCGGCCACCAAACACCGGACACCGTGGGCGAATGCACCCGATGGCCCGCTGGATCAGGATAGGTGGGAGCTGTATCACGTTGCAGATGACTTCAGCCAAGCAGACGATCTGGCCGATTCAAACCCGGACAAGCTCAAAGAATTGCGAGCCCTCTTTACCGAGGAGGCGATCAAATACGACGTCCTGCCGCTCGATGATCGCACCTTCGAGCGTTTCAACGCCTCGATTGCCGGCAGACCGGACCTGATGGGCGACCGCACGTCACTGACGGTATATCCGGGCATGACCCACATGACCGAGAACGTCTTTATCAATGTGAAGAACCGCTCACACACGATCACCGCAGAGGTCGAAATCCCTCAAGATGGTGGGGAAGGCGTCATTCTGGCTCAAGGCGGGCGTTTCGCTGGCTGGAGTCTCTATATGACGGACGGCAAAGTTTCCTACGTGCACAACTGGGTTGGCAAGGCGCGTTACACCGTCACAGCACCGGAGCCGCTGGCTCCTGGCAAAGCGACAATCCGCTACGAATTTGCCTATGCCGGTGGAAAACCTGGTTCGGGCGGTACGGGAACGATTTTTGTCAACGGGCAGAAGGTGGCCGAGGGCCAGATCGACAATACCACGCCGTACCTCTTTTCTGCCGACGAGACCACCGATGTGGGTATGGACTTAGCCACTCCTGTAACTGAAGAATATGCCGAGGGCGACAACGAGTTCACCGGTGTGATCGAGAAGGTAACGGTGGAGGTGCTGTAGATCCGCCAATAGAGGAATTGGACTGGCTGCCCGCCGGTTCACATCATCAGCGCGCCGTTCTCTGGCAGCAACGCGCCGCCGTCGACAATGATGGTTTGCCCGGTGACGTAACTTGCGCCGTCGCTGGCAAGAAAGAGCATGGCATAGGCCATATCCATCGGCGTGCCCCAACGCTTGAGTGGCACGAAACCCGCCATCGCCTGGCGTTCCTCCCCGGTTGTCGCACCCTCAACACCTGCGGTCAGCACCAGGCCCGGTTCCACGCCGTTGACGGTAACCCCATAGGGCGCCAGTTCAATGGCCGCAGAACGCATAAATCCATTGATCCCGGCCTTGGATGCCCCGTAATGAGTGAGACCTGCCACGCCAGTCCGGTTTCCGGTTACAGAAGAGGTAAACAACACGCGCCCGCTGCCTCGCTCCTTCATATGGGGTGTACATGCTTTGGTCAGACGGAATGCGGCCGTCAAGTTGGTTTCCAAAACCTCGTTCCACGCGCTGTCTTCAATTTCTTCCAGTGCCTGGAACGGATAAATGCCTGCGTTGTGTACCAGGATGTCGACTGTCCCAAATTGCTCCACTGTCCCTTTAACCAGTGTTTCAACGCCGGCGGCGCTGCCGATATCGGCGATGATGCCATGGGCAACGCCCTGGGCATGGGTAATATCCGTCACCACCCGTTCAACATCGCTCTGGGTTCGGGCGTTGACCACAACGCGCGCCCCCTCGCTGGCAAAGAGACTGGCGATCGCCTCGCCGATTCCTTGCCCGGCGCCGGTAACGATGACTGCCTTGCCCTTCAGTCCAGTTGAGGTTTGCCTTGTCATGTTATGACTCCTGCTGGTTGATTTGCAGCGAGCCCCTGGCCCTCTGCGGTTTGATTTCCAGTCTGCTGGCCCGGTCCGGGTCCTGTCAACCTGCAACAGCCACGCCTTGTCCAAGCACCAAACCTTCTCAATTCCTCGCTTATGGCCATGGATCAATGGTCTGTGGATAATGGATTGATGTTCAGGCCGCACATTTTCATATCCCGGGGCGATGCCATCCTGGCGCTGGTGAAGTGCGTGCTCTTGGGTACTGGAATTTTCTTGACGACCCACCTGTTCCCTTCTCGAATTGACGACTTTTGGCTCAATCGGGCCTGGTTCTCACTGTTCGCATTCACCGGCATCTGGCTGGCCGCGGCGGTCTCGATGATGTACCTGGCGTTTCTGCCCAGAAATCTGGCCAAAGCGGCCTGGACCATTGTGCTTGCCCTGGCAACAATTGCAGGCGATGCTTATTTCAGCATCGCCCATGATCCGCTTACACCGGGAATGATCGAGGCCATGCTGGATGCGCCCTTGCCCGGCGCAGAGTTTTACGCGTTTTACCGGCCTTTCTTTTTATCATCAGTGCTTGCTACGACCATTACTGTTGCGGGAATTTACCTGCCGCCCTACTTCAAATCTCTTGCATTCCGCTGGGGCCCTGCAATTCCCGCCGCGCCCCTGTTGATGTTGATCATTGTCACGGCTCTGTTTGCCGGTCACGGCGGCAGTGAATTTCGCGGTATGCCCATCCAGTATCAGTCTCTGGCGGCCATCGGCGTTTATGCCGCAAGCCAAAGAAACCACCCACCCAAAGCCGACGTCACACTGCGCCGCATCGGCCCACCTGCTGCCCAGAATATCGTTGTCATCATCGATGAGAGCATCAGTGGGGACTTTATTGACCTCAATGTTCAGCGCGGCACGACACCCTTTCTGCGGGGTATGTCGAAGGATATCGCCAATTTCGGTTTGGCCACCTCCTTCAGCAGCTGCATTCTCTACAGCAACGCTGTCATACGCCTGGGCGTCAACCCGAAACGGCTGGCCGCAGGTCAGAGCACAATATTTCGCAATCCTTCGGTGTGGAAGTATGCCCGTCAAGCCGGTTACGAAACCAACCACATCGATTTCCAGGAACTGGTCCGCGAATATCGCTTCATTGCAGGCGCTGAGGAATTCGACCTCATTGATCGGCACTTTGATCCACCTGGGCAGGGGCAGGCCTATCTCTGGGATCAATCCGCCATCCAGTTACTGGTCGAGATTCTGGATAACCCTGAACCTCAATTTGTCATTTTCAACAAAGTCGGCGCTCATTTCCCATACCAATCAGCGCATCCCCCTGATGAGACGCCCTTCATGCCTGCAATGCAGGCTGGAGAGCCGATCAACGATAGGGGGCGGCTGATTAATTCTTACAAGAATGCAATTCGTTGGTCCGTGGACCGGTTTTTCGAAGCGCTGCTGGCGCAAATCAAGCTGGAAGAAACGCTGGTCATCTATACCTCAGATCACGGGCAGAATCTGATGGATGATGGCACGCATCTAACGCATTGCAGGGCCCGGCTTGCACACTTGAACGAGTAACTGGTTCCGTTGCTCGTGTTCACCCGGGATCTGAATCTCAAGATGCTCATTGACACCGCGGCCAGTCTCAATCGCGACAAGGCTTCGCATTTTGAGGTTTTTCCAACTCTGCTCTACCTATTCGGCTATGATCCAACCGCAGTACGCGACCGCTATCATGCCAATCTGTTTGAGGCCATTACTGAACCCATGGGGGTGACAACCGGATCACTGACAGGTCCACTCATCAGCCGCCTGCGCTGGATAGAGCGGGATGAACTGGATATATTGAAGCGGTGACAATGACTCTCGCAGCCGGCCTTGGATCGTTGACTGAAGCAGTCAGTCACCGGCATTGGAGTGACGCTGAGACCCGGCGCCAGACCCGCATTCGAATCAGCACCTTGCAGGCTCGAGGGTTTGCACCGGGTGACCGGGTGATGCTTCACTTTGGCAACAGGTTGGAGTTTTTTGCCGAACTACTGGCCATCTGGCAATTGGGTGGATGCGCCATCCCTGTGGACGCCCGGCTTCGGCCTGTTGAAGTACAGAACCTCGCCTCCGCGTGCCGCGCGCGCTTTCACATTGTCGATGACGCCACGAATCCTGAAAGTGTGTCTTTGGTGACGCAGCACGGGCTCCTGAATACACTGGACTGCCCCCCTGAGGGCAACCCCCCTACCCTGCCTTTGGCGTATCCCCGACTTGATGATGATGCCCTGATTCTATTCACTTCAGGGTCGACCGGAACGCCAAAGGGCGTCGTTCACACCCACCGTTCGCTGATGGCGCGATGGGCTTCCCTGAATCAAAGTCTTGGCACCAAAGCTTATCGGCGAACCTTGTGCCTGCTGCCGACACATTTTGGACATGGCCTGATCTGCAATTGCCTGTTCCCCCTACTGGCAGGCTGCGATCTCATTATTGCCCCAGCCTTCAAGCCCGAAATTGTAATGAGCCTCGGCAGTATAATTGATGACCACCAGATCAGTTTCATCTCGTCGGTACCCTCGATGTGGAACCTCGCCCTGAAAACTGCCAGCCCACCCCGGCAACAGTTCCTTGAAAGGATACATATTGGCTCCGCACCCCTTTCAGAAAATCTCTGGAGGCAGGTGCAGGAATGGTCAGGCACCAACGCCGTGTTAAATGCTTATGGCATCACGGAAACCGGCAGTTGGGTTGCTGGCACAACAGTTGACGCCAGTGATGGAAAAATCAGACCTCAAAGTGGCCTGGTCGGCGAGCCATGGGGGGCAGTGATACGGATTCTGCCGAACCTGGACAAGGATAGGGGCATGGTTCATGAAATGGGGTCAGGCGAAAGCGGCATGATCTGGTTACAGACTCCGGCAGTCATGAAAGGCTACTTTGAACAACCGGGCCTCACTGACGAAGTGCTGCAACACGGCTGGTTCAAGACTGGCGATATTGGATTCATTGACGAGCGTGGACGGTTGTTTCTCAAAGGCCGCGAAAGGGACGAAATCAATAAAGGGGGCATGAAGGTGTATCCGGCTGACGTCGACGAGGTCGCGGAGCAATTCCAGGCGACTCTGGATGTGTGTACCTTCGGCTATGAAGACAGGTTTTATGGGGAAAATGTTGGCATTGCACTGGTCCTGGACGAGCCGGACGACCAGACCATTGTGGAATTGTACCATTGGTTCAGTGACCGTCTGGCGCGCCACAAACATCCTGAGCGCTGGTACCTGGTGGATGAAATACCCCGCACCAGCCGGGGTAAAATCAATCGCGAGACGGTGATGAGATCTTGCATGGACGCAACGCCCATCAATCTTCGTGCCCTGCTCCAGAGATGAACAATGCAACCGCGCCAGTCACTCAGCGCGAGCAATTGCGGGAATTTCTGGAGTCGATCGCCAGGCCTGGTAGTAGTTTCAGTGGCTGTAACGATGAAACCAACCTGATCGACGCCGGCCTGATTGATTCATTCGCGCTCATTCAGATCATTTTCTTTCTCGAACAAAGTCACGGCATCAAACTGCATGAACGCGGCATCGACCCGCAGGATCTGGCATCCATAGCGGGAATACTCAGCGCAATAAATCCGACCGGCAGGTGAGTCGTTTCACAACACAATTCCACGAATCAGACGCACTGATCGCGGCTGCACAACGCCGTCCGGGAAAAATGCTTATCTGGGCAATGGCCATGCTTCTGTTGTACTGGCACCAGACGGGCTATCTTCCGTTGCTCGCCGTTAGCGGGGTCATGTTGTTTCCTGGCCGCCGTCGAATACTGCTTTCACTGGCTTCGGTCGGCGTGGTGTTCAACATACTTTTCAATTGGCTGAACGGTGATATTGCCCTGCGCCCGGATGCGTCCTGGTCCGCGGCATCTTGGTCCTGGGCATCCTGGCTGGAATTGATCGCCATGCTTGCAGTGGTCATGGCATCGCTGGGGCTTGCCGTGGCCGTCGCCCGGCGATTCGAGCAATTACCAGGGCTGCTTAGGCGGTTTCCGCTGCTCGCGCTTCACGCTGCCGTCTGGATGGTGTTGATTGTCGCAACCGTATCCGGTATTAACGCCTTGATGATGGCTTCAACACCGATCTGGCGGGTCAGTTACCTGCTGACGCAGGCCCAACGCGGCCGGACCGCCAACACCCGTTTTCGAGATCACTTGTTGTATCTGGTGCCGCTTTATGGCGGTTCCCCGACGCCAATGGGTAAGGGCCTGGAGTATCTTTCCCGCCATGAGGCCAACGACGCGCAGTCCATCGCCCGAAGCCAGTTGGCCGGTTTGAAGTTACTGATTCTCGCCCTGGTGTGGGGCGCCGTGCTCAACCTGATGAGTGGCGTTGTTTACGCTGAGCAGGATGTCGGACTCTGGCGTGAGATCTTCGATTGGTCGCTGAATTTACCCACACTGAAAGACTGGGTGGGCGGCACCAGCATGCCTTCGGTGGCGGCAATGGTGGCCTCGATTTACTTCGAATTGATTCGTTCCGTGCTGAACGTTGCGGTTACCGGGCACATCATCATCGGCACGCTGCGCATTGTCGGATTCAATGTCTTCAGAAATACCTACAAACCCTTGCTGGCCGAATCGATCGTTGAGTTCTGGAATCGCTATTATTTTTACTTCAAGGAGTTGCTGGTCGATTTCTTTTTCTATCCCACCTACTTGCGTTGTACTTGGGCGCCGCCGCGGCTGCGCATGTTCCTCGCCGTATTTGCCGCCGCATTTGCGGGCAACATGTACTATCACATTCTGGCTCACCCACAGACGGTACTCGCCGTCGACGCGGTTGCATTCTGGACACAGTGGGGGCCCAGATTTGTCTATTGTCTGTTGCTGGCGCTGGGAATCTGGGTATCTATGCTGAGACAGCAAGCTCGGCGCAAAGAGGGTGCCCGGCATTCCCGGGTTGCTCGAATTCGCGCCATTGCCGGGGTTTGGACCTTTTTCGCTCTGATACAGATATTTAATATCAGCGCTGGGCAAGCAACAATCAGTGATCGGATCGCTCGCCTGCTGGCGGTACTGCTGCAATAGCGACACCAGCAAGGCCATTGCCAATGTCTACGTCTATGGCTATGGGGCCAGTGCGGGCGCCTCATCCATGTAGATGGTGCGACCCGGAAGCGCGAATTGCGCGCCTGCAGCGTGGACGATGTCCAGGATCAGGTAGTTCAACTCCTCAGCAATTTCGAGGGACTCCGGGAAGTTTGTTGTGATCAGAAAACAATGGAGCTTGAGCAATATTGCATCCTCGGCGAAATCAGTCAGCCGCACACGGATCGGGTCGTCATGCACATTTTCATGCTGTTCCAGAGCTTCCCGAATGCCGCTGCTAATCGTTCTAAGCTGATCCGCAGTGGTGTCATAGCGCAGCCGCAGCGTGGGCCAAAAGCGAATCTTGGTGCGCGCGGAGATATTTTCGATCTCCACATAGGCAATCCGTGAATTGGGAATCGAGACCAGGGTATTGGTCAGCGTGCGAAGGCGTGTGGTGCGCAAGCCGATGTCCTCCACGATACCGGTGATCTCGCCATATCGGCAAAAGTCCCCTACCCTGATCGAAGCCTGCGAGAACAGCGTCAAGGCACCCATCATGTCTTCGAGGGGCTTTTGCAGCGCCAATGCGATTGCCAGGCCGCCAACGCCCAGCCCGGCCAGGACCGTGGTGATGTTGACGCCCATATTGTTCATCCAGAACAGTAAACCAAACGACAGCACCATCAGTTTGGCAACGGTGACCAGCGGCCCCATCAGCTTGGCTGCGCCGGGGCGTTTGTCGGCAAACAGCCGGTCTTGCTTGTGTTTCTTGTAAATATTGAGCATGGACCAGCAGGCCCAGACGAAGACCACGGTCCACACGGTCTTGGCCTCCATGACCTGCTGGGCATAAATGCCCGCACCCAAGCGGTCGAGCGCCATGCCAACTGTCACCAAAATACCAATGGCCACCAGAGGCCCCGTAAGCCCCTGGCGCACCATGGGATAAATCTCCTTATCGGGCGAACAGAACAGCATCGTCAGGAGACGGCCGATCAGATAATAAATGGGCCAACAAAACAGAGCAATGATCAGCAAAATGAACCACTTGAATGCTTCCAGGCCGAGAAAAGAGATCTCTCCGGGAAACCAGGTCCGAATTTTCTCTACCGGGCCGGGATAACTGAATTCCTCATAAAGCGCTGGAATCAACGCGACGCTGCGATTGGACAACTTCTAGATCAATTCTCCATCGCCGCGTGGCACATGCTGCATCCACAGCACCACATCCTCATCGCTGGTTTTGACGGTGACCAATTCATCGCGATAGTCCGGCAGGCCATCGCCCTTCATACCACCGGGCAGATCACTGACACTGTAGTCATCCAACCACACCGCGCGCGAGAGCACATGGTTGAGCTGGCGCGCCAATTCCTTACCGCCTATTGCCTCGACTTCGCTGGGCAGGTTCCTCAGGTCCAGGTATTCCGCCGCTTTTTCAAAATCAAATTCGGAGCAGGCCTGCATGTAGCCCACGATGCTGCTGCGTGGCGTACCGCGATGAAGCGCGTCTTCGGGTCCCCTGTCAACGCCAACAGGAATCTCCACCGTGTGCGTGATCGTCTCCTGTTCCTGGGCCTGAACTGGTGCCCCAAAGACCGCAATGAGGCACAGTGCCAGCACCGGAATGATCCTAATAGGTTGCATAGATCGGGTTAGGCCTTCGCCACCCAGACATTGCACCAGCCTGCACCGGCCACCAGGCGATTCTGGAAAATACTGCAGGGTGCGAAATCTGCATCTGCCTCACCGGCAAACAGCGCACAGTTGTTGCAGAATTGCTGGGCCCCGGCTTCCGTGCCGCGTTTGGGAAACTTGACGGTATCGGTTGTGCTGGCATCCTCCACATAACCCATGGCCTGTGCCAGTGCCTCTGATTCATCGACCTTGTCGTCAGCCACCAGGGTCAGAGGAATCGCGCCGGCCACCAGCGCCGTACCGCTGATGGTCAATCCGGCCTTGATGAAACTTCTACGATCGACAGACTTGTTCTTCATTACTAACACTCCAATTCGTTTTTTAGGAAATCTTGTCTTACATATGAGTCCTGCGCGGGCATTTAAAACCGCGGCAGCTGGCCCATTTTGCCCGTTCTAACGGTCTGACAGCAAGTCGGGCGCCCCGGTTGTCAGATTTTGCCTTGCCAGAATGCCAACAGGCCCCGGATTAATCACATCCACCGTGCCCAGACGCGAAACTCTCGATAAGACTCTGCGTTGTTCATTGATCGCGCAATGACCAGGCGCTGGCAGCCGAACAACGACCCTTTGGGGAATCTGCGCGCGTCAAGATAAAACGGCGCCACGCAGAATGAATCGCACAACCAGATTCCTTTGCCTAACCTGGCACCGTGCTCACCCCCGTGCGCATCCCACAGGCGGGCTCTGCCGCCGGGTTCAATCGCCACCCATTTGAATGCCGGACGCAGGCGAACGAAGGCAAGCTGCCCCAGCACCAGCGCCAGCCATAGCAGCCAATAAGCACAGCGACTTTGCCAATCTATATTGAGCAGCAACGGTACACAAAGCGTGGCCAGTACAAATGTGGCTTCCAGCAATCTGATCCGCCAATCAGGCCCCACCAGCAGTCGGATGCCTCGCCCATCAGCCATTGCGGATGCGGCGCAGCAACGGGCGCTGAGATCTATCCGGGCAGGTCGATGGGTTCTGCAGCCAATCCCACAACACGTCATCCTCCTGGCCCAGCAGTTCTTCCAGACCGGCCCATGGTCCCGACTCTTGATCGTCCAGCGAAATTGATGGGTGATCGGCGGCGAGAAAACGCAACAATAGAACATCGAGTTCCTTCATTCCCCGACGGCAGAGCCACTGCAACTTTCGGGCGCGGGGAACGTTGTGCATCACCGCGCTCTGTCAGCCCCGGCTATACACCTCTGCGGGCGATCAGCATTTTCTTGATCTCCGCAATGGCCAGGGCGGGATTGAGGCCTTTCGGGCAGGTGCGCGTGCAATTCATGATGGTGTGGCAGCGATACAACTTGAACGGGTCTTCGAGGTCATCGAGACGCTCACCGCTGGCCTCATCACGCGAATCCGCCAACCAGCGGTAGGCCTGCAGCAGAACCGCCGGGCCGAGGTAGCGGTCTCCATTCCACCAATAACTCGGGCATGCGGTGGAACAGCAGGCGCACATAATGCACTCATACGCGCCATCGAGCTTTTCACGATCGCCCTGGGACTGCAGCCGCTCGCGATCCGGTGGCGGCACGCTCTGGGTGCGTATCCACGGTTTGATGCTGGCGTACTGTGCATAGAAATGGCTCATGTCCGGCACCAGGTCCTTGATCACCGGCAAATGTGGCAGAGGATAAATGCGCACATCGCCTTTGATGTCGGAAATCGGCTTGGTGCAGGCCAGTGTGTTGGTGCCGTCAATGTTCATTGAGCAGGAACCGCAAATGCCCTCCCGGCAAGAACGGCGGAAGGTCAGCGAGGGATCGATTTCATCTTTGATCTTGATCACCCCGTCCAGCACCATCGGGCCGCAACTGTCCAGGTCAACGGCGTAGGTGTCCAGCCGGGGATTGTTACCGTCGTCGGGATTCCATCGGTAGACTTTAAAGGTCTTGACCCGTGAGGCACCCGCCGGCGCAGGGAAAGTCTTGCCCTTGGTGATCCGGGAATTTTTGGGTAAACGAAATTCAACCATCAATCAACCCCAAGCCATCTACATGGCCATTGCACAACATCAGTACACACGCGCTTTAGGCGGAACAACTTCAACGTCATCCGACAGGGTGTATAAATGAACCGGGCGATAATCCAACTGCACTTCACCCTGATCGTCTGCCCATGCCAACGTGTGTCTCATCCAATTTTCATCATCGCGATCGGGGTAGTCCTCCCGGGCGTGTGCCCCGCGGCTTTCCTTACGGTTTTCGGCCGAAATCATCGTGGTCAGTGCGCAACCCAACAGATTGCGCAGTTCGAACGTCTCGACCAGGTCCGTATTCCACACCATGGACCGGTCGCTGACGCTGACCTCGTTGAATGACTGGTACACACGCCGTACTGCCTCGCAGCCCTCTTTGAGCACCTCGCCGGTGCGGAACACGGCCGCATTGTTCTGCATGGCATGTTGCATGTCATCGCGGATTTCAGCCGTTGATTTGCTGCCGCTGGCATAACGCAGCCCATCGAAATCCGCCAGCGCCTGATCGATCGTTGCCGCCGGCACATCCGGGTGCTTGGCGCCCGGGGTGATGATTTTCCCACAGCGGTGCGCCACGGCGCGGCCGAAGACGATCAAATCCAGTAAGGAATTCGAACCCAGCCGATTGGCGCCGTGAACCGAGACGCAGGCCGCCTCACCGATGGCAAACAGGCCAGCAACAACACTATCAGGGTCGCCGTCTTTTAAGGTTACGACTTCGCCCATGAAATTTGTAGGAATTCCACCCATGTTGTAGTGAACGGTGGGCAAAACCGGTATGGGTTCACGGCTGACATCGACCCCGGCGAAAATCTCGGCGCTCTCGGCAATACCAGGCAGACGCTTATCAATTACGTCCGAACCCAGGTGCTGCAAGTTCAGGTGGATATGATCTTTAAGCTCGCCGACGCCGCGACCTTCGCGAATCTCGATCGTCATCGAGCGGCTGACAACATCCCGCGAAGCCAGGTCCTTGGCGTGGGGGGCATAGCGCCCCATAAATCGCTCGCCCTCGGAATTCGTCAAAAAGCCGCCTTCACCGCGCACCCCTTCGGTAATCAACATACCGGCGCCGTATATCCCGGTCGGGTGGAACTGGACAAATTCCATGTCCTGCAGCGGCAGGCCCGCCCGCAATACCATGCCATTGCCGTCGCCGGTGCAGGTATGCGCCGAGGTGCAGGAAAAGTAGCTGCGCCCGTACCCTCCGGTGGCAAGAATCACGGCATGTGCGCGAAACAGGTGTAAGGTGCCGTCGGCCAGGTTCCAGGCCAGCACGCCCCTGCAAACACCTGATTCATCCATCAGGAGGTCGATGGCAAAGTATTCGATGTAGAACGTGGCATCGTGCTTGAGCGATTGCTGGTAGAGCGTATGCAGGATGGCGTGACCGGTACGGTCTGCCGCCGCACAGGTCCGCTGCGCGGTACCCTCGCCATAATGCGTGGTCATACCTCCGAATGGCCGCTGATAAATGCGCCCATCCTCAGTACGCGAAAACGGCACGCCAAAATGTTCCAGCTCAACCACTGAAGGTACCGCCTCGCGGCACATATATTCAATGGCGTCCTGGTCGCCCAGCCAATCAGAGCCCTTGACCGTGTCATACATGTGCCAACGCCAGTCATCTTCGCCCATATTGCCCAGCGCCGCCGACATGCCGCCCTGTGCTGCTACGGTATGGCTGCGGGTCGGAAACACCTTGGTGATACAGGCCGTCGACAAGCCCGTGGCGGCAACACCCATGGTCGCCCGCAGGCCAGCGCCGCCAGCGCCAACGACGATAACGTCGTATTTGTGTTCGGTCAGTGGATAAGCCTCACTCATGATTCAGGCTCCAAGCGCGATCCGCAGGGTAAAAACGACACCCATGATCATGGCGCCATAGGCCGCGCCCTTGACCAGCAATTGCAGGGCCAGTTCGAGTGCCGGGCGGCTTACATAATCTTCTATGACCACCTGCAGGCCAAGCATGGCGTGATACAGCACGCTGATGATGAACAAGACAAAGGCGCCCGTGTTCAGTGGCGCGGCGACGAATTCTCTGGCGCTGGCCCAGTCCGCCCCTGCCAACTGCACAATGGCGTACAACAGCCACCCGCACAGGGGCAGCAAAATCAGGGCCGAGGTGCGTTGATGCAACCAATGTGCCGTGCCCTGACCGGCGCTGCCGCGACCCCTGGCCCGGGCGAGCGGATCGACCATGCTCATATCAGCATCCCGGCAACAATGAGTGTCGCTGTCAATGACACCACGACCACTGCCCAACCACTGGCGTAGACGGCCTTGAGCTCCAGGCCTTTGCCGATATCCCAGAACAAGTGTCGGATGCCGTTGAACAGGTGAAAACTCAAACTGAACAATGACGCCAACAACAACAGCTGCACAATCACGTGGCCGGACATTTCCTGCAGGTGCGCATAGCTGGATTCCCCAGCGGCCACCGCCCCCAGCCACAGCAATATCAGTGGCACCCCAATCAAGCTGAGCACAACACCGGTAATTCGGTGCAACATGGATAGGACTGAAGTGAGCTGAGCGCGGTAGTAAATACCCAGCATAAAGGGCGACATTGGTCGAGTCGGCATGGTCTATATGCTTAATCTTAAGGCTTATGGATTGGTGTTAAACAAGACGCTGCAAGCCTACTGATTCCGAGACCCGAAGGCAAGGCCAATTTCGCCGTGAATTGTTACAATACGTTGGCGCCTTCGAACGCCACGCGAATGGGACCCAGAAATCAAATGATCCACCTCAATCACCTGTCGATCGCCCGCTGCAGCGGGCCAGATGCCGGCGCTTTCCTGCATGCCCAACTCAGCGCCGATATTGAGGCGCTCAAGCCCGGTGCGTCGACATTTGCGTGTTACTGCAATCCCAAAGGGCAGGTCATCGCGCTGCTGCTCATCTATCGCGAGGTCGGTGCTGAGGAAAACAGCTTTCTGATTGGCGGCTCGCAGGCGCTGATGGAACCCACACTCAAGCGGTTGAGGATGTATGTGCTGCACGCTCAACTGGCATTCGATATCGACACAGGCCTGACCCTACTTGGCGCAAGCCCGTCCCAAAGCCTGGGCAGCCTGCCACCAATGGGCACGACTTCCTTCGGACATTATGTGGCATCTGAAACAAGCCATCCAAGACCAGAGAATTCCGCTGGATCGCAAAGATGGTTGGCTGAAGAAATTACCTATGGCATCAGCTGGCTGGATGAATCTACAACCCAGAGATTCTTGCCACAGATGCTGGGTTTCGACCGCATCGGCGCCGTCAGTTTTTCCAAAGGATGCTATCCGGGGCAGGAAATCGTCGCCAGAGCACGCTACCTGGGCACCATCAAGCGCCGATCACTGGTGTTGGCTGTCGAAGGCGCCCCCAGATTGAAAACCGGCAGCAAATTGCGGGTTGATGCGGCGGGCACTCAGACCAACGCCATTGTCATTGACCAGGCCTTTGGCACTGAAGGCACCAGCCTCATCAGGCTGGTGACTTCTCTTGCCGCTGAATCACCGATCTCGGAAGTGGAAATCGATAAGCAATGGTTTGCCGCGAGTATGCTCGAAACGCCGTAGCACAGCGCTTTGGACCAAACGAGCCGCAGGCGAGTTCAAACCACGCCGTCGAGCGCAGGCCCGAGGGGCCACACGGTTTGCCCGCAGGGCGAAGAGTACGGCTCCGAAGGCCGTTGCGCGTGAAGCCGCCTTCCGCCGTAGGCGGGAGCAGGGAAGCGAGACTCATGGTCCGCGATCAGCGCTGGGCGACGATATAGCAAACCCAACCCGGATCAGCATCTCCGACGGTCGCCGGTTCGTAGACCCCATCCCCTTCATTGGTTACCGCATCGGTGCCCTCCCAATACACCACCACTTCCCGAAAACCCGCCTCATCGAGGACTTCCGTGATTTCCGGCAAGGTCCAGAGTCGCCAGTGGTAGGTAAAGGCACGATCCATTCGTGAGCGATCCGAGAACTCAAAGTGTATATGGCAGGTCATGCCCGCATCGATTGGATTAAATGCTGCTTGCTCCCAGATATAACTGAAGCCCTCACATTCTCGCGTTTCCTCGATTTCCTTTGGCGCGTCATAACCACCGTAGGCGTCGAGGAAAAATATACCGTCGTCCGCCAGGCCGGAATGTACCGACCGAAAATACTCCAGCAGCTCAGGGCGCTCGGTAAACAGGTAGTAGCTGAAGTTCATCGCCAACACGGCGTCCACCAGAGGCGATTCGGCGTACACCACGTCGTCGTGGATCAAGCTGATGCGCTGCTGCTGATCTTCCAAGAGCGCCAGGATGTTATGCCGGCGCCCCCATTCCAACACCTCGTCATCCAGGTCTACTCCAATCGCATGATGATCATCGCCGCGACGGATCCATTCACAGGCCGTGTTGGCGGTACCGCAAAAATCCTCGCGCAACAGCTCCAGCGATCGATTCCTCAGCTGCGACCAGGTCTGTGATACAAAATCCAGTTCGGCTTCAGGATCCTGCACCGATTCCTGGTAAAGATAATTGGGGTCAGCTTGTGAGGCCTGATCGGGCACCGCTGGGTCATTCAGGGTTGCTGATTCGCGCCGGATAGCGCTTTTCAACGTAAGTCTCGATCAGATCGAGAAAGTCCTTGGTCAGGCCCTCCCCGCGCAGGGTCGAATGTTTCTCGCCATCGACAAATACGGGCGCAACCGGCGCCTCACCGGTACCAGGAAGGCTGATGCCAATGTCGGCGTGGCGGCTTTCTCCGGGCCCGTTCACCACACAGCCCATGACCGCCAGGGAGAGATTTTCCACGCCCTCATACTGGAGGCGCCATTGCGGCATTTTTTCGCGCACAAAAGCCTGCACGTCGCGGGTCAGGGACTGGAAGAAGGTGCTGGTGGTGCGGCCGCAACCCGGGCAGGCGGTGACCATCGGTGAAAAGGCCCGCAGCCCCATGCTCTGCAGCAGTTCCTGCGCCACCTGAACCTCGGTGGTGCGGCTCTGTTCCGGCTCGGGCGTCAGGGAGATTCGAATGGTGTCGCCAATGCCCTCTTGCAACAATACCGCCATGGCCGCCGAAGAACAGACAATGCCTTTACTGCCCATTCCCGCTTCGGTCAGCCCAAGGTGCAATGGATAGCCACAACTGGAGGCAAGATCACGGTAAACGACGATCAGATCCTGCACCGCACTCACCTTGCAGGAAAGTATGATCTGATTGGCGGGCAGGCCAATATTCTCCGCCTGCCGGGCGCTTTCGATCGCCGAGCGTACCAGCGCCTGGCGTGTCACCACTGCTGCGTCCTGTGGTGCTTCGAGCCTGGCGTTTACATCCATCATTCCGGCCAACAACCGGGCGTCCAGGCTGCCCCAGTTGACGCCAATGCGAACCGGCTTATCATGACGAATGGCCATCTCGACAATGGTCGAAAACTGATCATCGCGCTTGCGCCCGAAACCGACATTGCCGGGATTGATGCGGTACTTGGCCAGCAAACGAGCGCATTCGGGCACCTGTTTGAGCAATCGATGACCGTTGTAATGAAAATCGCCGATCAGTGGTACCTGGCAGGACATCATATCCATGCGCGCCACAATCGCCGGCACCGCTTCTGCCGCTTTGAGCGTATTGACAGTAATACGCACCAGTTCAGAGCCTGCGCGGGCCAATTCGGCCACCTGGCGCGCCGTCGCCTTCACGTCTTCGGTGTCGGTGTTGGTCATCGACTGAACCACGATCGGGTGGCAACTGCCGACCAACACTTTGCCAATTGCGACGGTTGGCGTGATACGGCGTGCAGCTTGCGCGCCGCCTGTCTCAGTTGTCATTGACTCGGGGGGAACCACTGGAGTCGCCGTCGTCCGAGGCTGCCTCGAGCGAAGGTTTGTCGTTGGCGTTTACCTCAGCCGAGTTGGTGTGGTAGCGGGCGTCGCTAATGACAGGCCAGGCCGACTTCATGTAGCTGTAGAGAGACCACAAGGTCAGTGCTGCAGCAGTGTAAAGCAGCCACTCACCGATCATCGCAATCGGCAGGCCAAGAATATCATCGTGATACAACAGGAAGCCGATGGCAGTCATCTGAAAGCCCGTTTTCACCTTGCCCAGCCAGCTGACATGCACCCTGGCCCGCTCACCAATTTTTGCCAACCATTCGCGCAGTGCCGAAATGGCCATTTCCCGGCCGACAATGATGGCCGCGGACAAGGCAAATATGACTTCATAAACGTCCTGGCGCTGGACCAGTAGAATCAGCGCAGTGGCCACCATCAACTTGTCGGCCAGCGGGTCGAGGATGGCGCCGAACTCGGACATCTGCCCCATTTTTCTCGCGATAAAGCCATCGGCCCAGTCGGTCGCCGCGGCCAACACGAAGACCGTCACACACATCATGTTTGACCAGGCAAAAGGCAGGTAAAAAAACAGGACCAAAAACGGAATCAAAGCGATGCGCAGCAAAGTCAGCACGGTTGGAGTCGTCAATGTCATGGCGTTGCCTAAATCTTGTGTGCGTCTTGTTTGTTGCGTCTGGGTTGGGGCTAGTGTACTGCATCGCAGACTTTCAATGCAGGGAACGAAAAATCTCCTCCGCCAGCACCCGGTTGATACCCGGCACGCTACTCAATTCTTCGACACCCGCCTTCTTGACGCCTTGCAGGCCCCCAAAGTGGCTGAGCAGTTGCCGGCGCCTCTTGGGCCCAACCCCACTGATTCCCTCCAACACGGAACCCAGCAATACCTTTTGCCGCCGGCCCCGGTGGCCAGTGATGGCAAAGCGGTGCGCCTCATCACGAATCTGCTGCACCAGATGAGATGCCGGTGATTCCGGGTCGGGCTCAATACTTCGGATCGGATGTGGCAGCACCCAGTCCTCGTAACCGGCCCGGCGCGCCCGACCTTTGGCCACCCCCATCACCGGAATCCCCTGCAGGGCCAATTCGCCCAGCACTTCCATCGCCGCAGACAACTGCCCTTTACCGCCATCAATAATGATCATGTCGGGCAGCAGGTTCTCGTCGATCGAGCGGTTTTCCCCTGCTGCCTGTTCATCGTGTACAGCCTTCATCCGCGAATACCGTCGGTGCAGAGTCTGGGCGATTGCGGCGTAGTCATCACCTGGCGTGATCCCTTTTAAATTGTAACGACGATAGCTGGACTTCACTGCACCGTCGCGATCAAAGACCACGCAGGCACCAACGGTCTGATTGCCCCCGGTATGGGAAATGTCCACGCAGTCGATGCGCAGCAATGGCTCATCGAGTGACAACAATGCCTCCAAGGCAGAAAACTGGGCCGCCAGGTTGGCCTTGCTGGCCAACTTCAATTGGAGGGTGTGCCTGGCATTGCCTTGCGCGACCTCCAGAAGTTTTCGCCGATCACCGCGTGGCCGCGACTGTATCGAGACTTTGCGCCCGGCTGCTTCGGAGAAGACCTCGCTGAGCAGGTCGCGGTTTTCTATGTCGTCCGAAATCACCAGTTGTGGGGGTGTCAATCGCTTCTGATAAAACTGCCCCAGAAAGGCCTCGACAATTTCGCCCGCTTCGCGCCCTTCGGCCTGGCTCGGAAAGTAGCTGCGTTGGCCCAGGTGACGACCGCCGCGAATGGAAACCACCTGCACGCAACTGGCGCCCTGCTCCAGCGCCAGGGCAATAAAGTCGATATCGGCGCTGCCGCGACTGACGATTTGCTGCGCCTGCATTTGCTTTAGCGAATTGATCTGATCGCGGTAGGTCCCGGCGGCTTCGTAGTCCAACTGTTCAGCAGCGTGTTCCATGCGCTCGATCAAGCGTGTGATCACGGCCTCGTTTCGGCCTTGCAGGAACAAGGCTGTGTCTTCGACCTGGGCGCCATACGCGCTGGCGCTGACCAGCCCCACACAGGGCGCGGTGCAACGGCGAATCTGGTACTGCAGACAGGGCCGGTTGCGATGAGCAAAATAGCTGTCCTCGCAGTTTCGGATGCGAAACAGCTTCTGGATCAGGTTGATGCTCTCGCGCACCGAAGTGGCCGAGGGGTAGGGCCCGAAGTAGCGGTAACCGCGTTTCTGAGCCCCGCGGTGGAAGGCGATTGCGGGAAATTCGTGACTGCTGGTAATGGCAATCCAGGGATAGGATTTATCATCTCTAAGCAATATGTTGTAACGCGGCTTCAGCGACTTTATCCACTCATTTTCGAGCAGCAGGGCCTCACCTTCGGTACGCGTCAGACTAATTTCCAGGCTGCGGATTCTGGCCACCATTAACATGATCCGATCGCCCTTGGGGCGGGCGTCGAAGTAGCTCCCGACCCGCTTGCGCAGACTCAACGCCTTGCCGACATACAGCGGGCGGCCTTGCCCATCCTTCATCAAGTACACACCCGGCCGGGTGGGCAGCTTCCTGGCCTCGGCCTTGCCGTCAAATTCCAGTGCCTTGTCATTCACTTTGGAGGCGTTCACGAACCCTTTCCAGATCTGCGGGCGTGTCGACACCAGCCGGGATAAAGGCACAGGCCTGGCTCATGGTGATGCTGCCACCCCATTCCAGAATGCGTAGCTGCTCCAGCTTTTCGATGGCCTCCAACCGGCCCGGCGGCGACTCGGCAAATCGGCGCAGGGTCGACACCCGGTACGCATACAGGCCAATGTGCCGGTTTGCCGCGCCGCTAACGAATTGTGGCCCCTCCAGATACTGACCTGGAATTGCGCCGCGGCTGAAATACAGCGCATTGGATTGCTCATCAACAACGACCTTGACCGCGTTGGGGTCCGCAAACTCAGCAGCCTCCCCTATGGGCCAGAACAAGCTGGCTGCATCTGTTCCTGGCCGCTTCTGCAACAATTGGGCCACCTGTTTCAGACACGCTTCAGGCATCAAAGCCTCGTCACCCTGGAGATTGACGACAATCGTGTCATCCGACCAGCCTTTTATGCCGGCAACTTCGGCAATGCGGTCCGTTCCGCTCGTGTGACTGGTTGCCGTCATGATCACTTCGGCGCCAAAATTGATGGCGGCCGATTCAATCCGCCGATCATCGGTGGCCACGATGACTGAGGCCGGCGCGGCCCGTTGAGCACAGCGATATACATGCTCCAGCAGCGTTGCCGAGCCAATCATGGCGAGCGGCTTTCCAGGCAACCGCGAGGAGCGGTAGCGCGCTGGTATGACGATGTGATAGTCAGCGCTCAAAAGTGCCCTCCCCCCTCATGCCATTGCCCAGGTTGGCACTTATGGCAGCCACAATGTGCGCCTCGAGTTCCGCACCCAGTACCGCATCGATGATCAGGTACCAGGCATTCTTCAGCTCCAAATCCATACACTTGATCGCGTCCTTTTCGGTCATGATGATGGGCAGGTCGGAATCCAGCCCGGCAAAGTCTGCCTGGGTGTAAGCATGATGGTCCGGGAAACTGCGCGAGTTGATGATAATTCCCGCCCGTTCCAACAGGCCGAAAAAGCGTTCATTGTTGCCGATTCCGGCGATCGCGTTGGCCTTGCACCCCCTGAATTGCGCCAACCGCCAACTCTGGTCTCCATCCAGCGAGTGCATCAGACCGGGAATAATATCCATAAAATGGTGGGCGGGCGCGCCATGGTTGTCGGCTCCGCTGGTGATCATGGACTTACTTGCGCCACCGTTGACAACGATGTAGTCCACGTCTGCAAGGCGTTGCACACCTTCGCGCAACGGCCCGGCCGGCAACAGGTGGCCATTGCCAAATCCCCGCTCGCCATCAATCACACAAAACTCCAGGCTGCGGGGCAGGCGATGGTGTTGCAGTCCATCATCCGATATCACCACGTCCGCGCCATTGTTAAAATGCATCATCGCCATCGTCGTGCGGTTTTCGCCCACCAGAACTGGCACGCCTGTACGGCGTGCAATGACGAGGGGTTCGTCGCCGGCGCTGGCCGGCGAAGCGGCCGCAGTGACCGGCACAATTCTCTTGCCGCGCCGTCCATAGCCCCTGCTTATGACCGCGGGCTTGCAACCCGCTGCGGTCAGCAACTGGCACAGCCTGATCACCAATGGGGTCTTACCGCTGCCACCAACCGTCAGGTTGCCTACGACCACAATGCAGCGACCCTTCAGTCTGGCGGACTGTTTGCGCTGGCCCCACCAACGGTCGAAAATAAAACCCAGCCGGTAAGCGGGGACCAACAGCCTTAGCCACAGCGTCGGTGGGCCATCGTGGTACCAGACCGCCTGCAACCACTTTTCGAGCCCGTTTCTCATCCCTTTACTCATGCCCATCCTCATGCAGGGCCTTAGCCGTCGCCCCCGGCATGATCTGAGTCCTGGAGTTGCTCCTGGACTTGCCCCGGCAATTGCCCCGGGAATTGCCCCTGGAATTGTTTGTGGTAAAAATTGGCATAGCTGTCGCCGCGTGCCAGCAATTCGCTGTGGCTGCCGATCTCGACCACCTGGCCCTGGTCGAGGACGACGACCTGGTCAGCGTTTTCTATGGTCGACAAGCGGTGCGCAATGATCAGCGTCGTGCGGTGCTTCATGACCTCCTCCAGCGCTTCTTGTATAGCCCTCTCTGACTCCGAATCCAGCGCCGAGGTGGCTTCGTCGAGGATCAGGATGGGCGCATCCTTGAGCAAGGCTCGCGCGATCGCCAGCCGCTGGCGCTGGCCACCTGACAACAGGGTTCCGTTTTCGCCCACCAGGGTGGACATTCCCTCCGGCAGCAAGTCGATAAAAGACATGGCGTGCGCGGCTCGGGCAGCCTCAATAATATCTTTCTCAGCTGCAGTGCCCAGCGCGCCATAGGCAATATTGCCGGCCACAGTGTCATTGAACAGCACCACATCCTGGCTCACCAGGGCGATTTGGCTGCGCAGGCTGTCCAGCGAATATTCCGACAATTCGTGTCCATCCAGCAGGATGTGGCCGCTGCTGTAGCGGTAAAACCGAGGCAACAATCCCGCCAGCGTTGTTTTGCCACTGCCCGAGGCACCCACCAGGGCGGTCACACTGCCCGCCGGAACATCGAAACTCACATTGTCGAGTATCAGACGGTCGCTGCTCGCATACCGAAAGCTGACATCGCGAAAAGATATCTCCCCTCGGGCCCTGTCGACTTCAATTTCCCCGTCATCGATTTCCGCATCAAGGTCCAGAATCTGAAAGATACTGTCTGCTGCGGCAATCCCTTTTTGCAGCTGCGCCTGTACCCCTGTGAGGCGCTTTAGCGGCGGAATGGTGCCGATCATGGCCCAGAAAATCGATGTAAAGGTGCCGGCGGAAATTTCATTCAGGATTGTGGGGCGGGTAGCGATGACCATCAGCAGGACCAGGGCAACAGCCGCAGCAATCTGAACCAGCGATGAACTGAGCAAGTGCGTGGCAATCATGCGCATGTGGAGGCGCCGGGTGTTCTCGTTAACGCCTGCAAAGCGCTGACGCTCGGCTTCCTGACCCTGAAAAACCTTGACCACGCTGTGTCCAGCCACCGCCTCCTCGGTGACGTGCGACACATCGCCCATGGAGTCCTGAATCCTATGGCTGATCTTGCGAAATTTGCGGCTGACGAAGGTAACGAGCAGGCCAATCATCGGCACCAGTACCAGCATGACCAGCGTCAGCATCACGCTGTTGGATAACATCACAGACATCAGCAGGATGACCAGCATGACATCCCGGAAGGCAGCGACAACTGAGCGCGTTGCGGCATTGGCCACTTGTTCGGAGTTGTAGGCCAGTTTGGAAATCAATTGGCCCGAATTGAAGCGGTCGTAAAACGATGCAGGCAAACTGAGGTAGCGATCGAACAGGTCCTGGCGCAAGTCAGCGACCACCCTGCGGCCGACCCATTCCATGCCGTAAACGCCCGCAAAGTTGCCGATGACGCGAATACATGCGATCAGGAATATGACCCCTGCCAGCCAGATGCCGAACTCAGAGTCTTTGGCGACAAAGACACGATCGATCAGCGGTTCCATGAACTTGACAAAAGCGGCCTGGGTGGCCGCATCCAGGCTCACGCCCACCACACCGACGGTAAAAAGCACCCAGTAACGGCGTGTGTAAGCCCACAATCGCCGATAGACAGCGCCTGGCGCTGGGCTGGTTCCAGTCATTCCACCTTGCCGTCAATTCTCTCAGCAGCGATGGAGAGATTGGTAAACCCCAATTGCGCGGCCACATCCATGACGGTGACCACAAAGTGGTGGGGGGTGTCGCGGTCGGCCCGCAACACCAATGGGACGGTATTGTCCTGCCCGGAAGCCTCGGCGAAAGCGGCCCGTATGGTAGGTTCCTCGGCGTTGATCAGGGCCCGGTCGTTGAGGTACATGCGACCGGAGGCATCGATGACGAACTCCAGCGTGTCAGGTTCTGATTCAATTACGGCGCTGCTGGCCTCGGGCAGGTCTACCTTGAGAGCCACCTGGCGCTCAAAAGTCGTGCTGACCATAAAAAAAATCAACAACAGAAACACCACGTCAATCAAGGAAGTAATATTGACTTCGGGCTCTTCTTTTGTGCGGTTCTGAAGTTTCAAGCCTCAGGCTCCCGGTACCTTGACACGCAGTTGCGCTACGTTGCCGCGCTCAATGGCCTCGATCAGGTTGATCGCTTTTTCTTCCATGGAAACCACGTATTTCTCTACCTTGCCCTTGAAGTAACGGTAGAAAAAGAAACTGGGGATGGCAACAGTCAGACCGGCTGCCGTAGTGATCAGGGCTTCAGATATTCCGCCTGCCAACTGCACCGCATCACCAACGCCATAGGTCATGATCGCTGAAAACACCTTGATCATGCCGATCACCGTTCCGAGCAGTCCCAGCAGCGGGGTAATGCCCGCAATGGTGCCCAGTGTGTTGAGAAACTTTTCCAGCTCATGAACGACGTGGCGGCCGGTGTCTTCGACTGACTCTTTGATCAATTCACGCGGACGGTGGCGGTTTCGAAGTGCTGCAGACAGCACTTTTCCCAGTGCCGAAGATTCCCGTAATTGATCCAGATGGCGACTATCGAGCTCATGGCGTGCAGCCCATTCTTCGACCTGTTCCCCGACACCATCAGGCACCACGTTGCCCTGGCGCAGCGTCCAGAAGCGTTCAGCGATAATGGTCATCGTAAGGATTGAGCAAACAATGATCGGTAACATCAACCAGCCACCGGAGAGGATGATTTCAAGCACTTGCGGTTCACTCCTTTGTGGTTAATGGGCATGATACATGCGGCAAGCTAAGCTGACCATCGGCAAGCGGGTCAGGGGCAATGCGTCGCGGCCGGCCAACGCCAGATGGGATTGCGCTCACGGCGGGCGCTGGCGGCATGCCAGGCGCCTGCAGAGTCGAGTTCTACGCGGATGGCGCCACAGTCTGCAGTGGTCCAGAGACTGACGCCGCGGCTGCGATAGCGCTCAACGATATCCTGGTGCGGCATGCCGAAACGATTGCCGAATCCCGTCGTTGCCACGGCGATTCGAGGCTGGGCGCTATCGAGCAATTCCGCGCCCGAAGATGAGCGACTGCCGTGGTGCGGCACCTGCAACAGAACAAACGGTTGCAAGCCCTCGGCCACCAGACGTTGTTCAATCGCTGTACTGACATCGCCGGCAAGTAAGACTGTGGCGCGACCACTGTGCACGCGAAGCACACATGAGCTGTTGTTTCCCAGGTACGGCAACCCAGCCGACGGATGAAGCACATCCACGACTAAATCGCGCCAGCGCCAGGCCATACCGGCAACGCAGGCCTCGACGCCCGACCCATAGAGGGCATCATCAGGCTTCAGATTGGCGCTGATCGCCGCGGCCGGAAAACGGTGCTTCAAGCTGGCCAGGCCGCCGGCATGGTCCAGATCGGCATGGCTGACGAAAATTCTGACCGGGGGCCGACGGCGGGCCGCCAGCGCCGGTGCGATGACCGATCTGACCCGGTCCCATTGTCCCGGCGCCCCGGGACCGGTGTCGTACAGCAGACTTTCATGTTCAGCATCCACGATGACTGCCAGGCCCTGCCCCACATCCAGAAATTCCACGCGCAGAGCGCCCTGCTCATCGACGCCAGCGACCGGAATCAGCAACCCGCCGGCAGCAACCAGCGCCAATACGCGCAGTCGTGCCGGCCCCGGCACCATCGCCACAAACAGACAGCCAAGCACCACAGCCACCCCGGCGATGGCTACCGGAGGCGCCAGGCTCTGCACCTGCCGGGTCAGCCCTGCCATCAAGTCGACAAACGCCAGCAATGCCGAAGCCGACAGCCGTGCCAGCTCACAAATCAGGCCGGTCAATGGCCCGACAACGACAAAGCTGGCCATGCTGAGGAAAGTCAGCGGCACCACCACGACACTGACCCAGGGTATGGCAAGCAAATTGGCCACGATGCCAGCCGGGCTGAGACTCTGAAACCAAAATATGGCCAAAGGAAACGTCACTAGCGATACAGCCACCTGGGCCTGCAGCAGGCTTAGCCACCTGGTCGGGTTGGCCGCCAGCGGGGCAAAGCGTACAAGCAATACAGCAACAGCGCCGAAGGAAAACCAGAATCCGGCCCTCAGCGGCGCCAGTGGATCCACCACCAGCACCAGCGCCAAGGCCCACATGAACGGTGTGAGGGCGCCGGTTGAGCGACGCAACAGGCGAGCGGCAACCAGCACTGCCAGCATGATTAAAGCCCTTTGTGTCGAGACGCCAAATCCAGCCAGGGCGGCGTAGCCGGTGGCGAGCAGCAAGGCGCCCATCCAGGCCAGGGCCAAGGTTTTTTGCCGCACAGCCCACCACGGCAGGAGTAACAGGATCAGTCGGGTCAGCCAGAATCCGGCGGTCGCCGCCAACCCGATATGCAAGCCGGAAATTGCCGTCAGATGGCCCGTGCCGGTGATCGCGAGATTGTTTCGGTGCGATGCACTCAGGTCGCCTGTCTCGGCAATCGCCAGCGCCAACAGGATACCCAGAGCAGGCGATTCCCCAAGTTGATTACGGAAGTGACGCCGTACAGACGCGCGCATACGCTGCAGGTCGAACCACCAGTGTTCATTGCGGCCCAGGCGTTGACCGGCTGTCACCACGCCAAGTGCTCCAATGTTTTCGGTAAACAGCCACAGCTCACGATCCGACCCCTGAAAGTTCACCAGGCCCCGGGGTGTACGCAAACGCAGCGTAAAGCGCCAGCGCTCACCCACCCGGACCGATCCCCGATCTTCGTGGTCAAGGTATTCAGACCCCGGTTTGTTGGAGCCTGGTTTTCTGGGCCCGGATTTTCTGGATCCGGAACTTTCATACCAGTACACCAGCATTTCAGACGCAGAAACGGGCATGCCAGGCCAAGCCTCCGGCTTGAAGCGAAAGCTGGAATAGTTGCCATCATGCCGGGGCAAAGAAGATACCGTGCCGCTGAACTCGACCTGCAGGCCGTGCTGCGCCGGAGGCAAGCGTTGGTCCAGCCTGGCTTGAAAATTGACCCAGGTCCACCCGACCGACCCGCCGACCGAGATGAGCAGGAGCAGCACGGTAATCGCGCGGCCTCGGGGTACAACCATCGAAGCAGAAATAGCAATCGATACAAGCACAAATCCGCCCAACAGCGACCCGGCTCCGACAATCCAGTGGATTCCCTCGGTGCCCAGCAAGTAGGACAGCAGATAAGCCAGTAACACACCGCCCGCTACCGCGCCTGGAACGATACGGGCGCCCATCGGCGCCTCAGTTCATGGCTTGGAGGCGGCCCAGATGAATTTCCAGGCGCCGGTCCATCCTGGCAGCGAGGCGGCTGTCATGGGTAACCAGGAGCAGGCTGGTGCCCAACTGCTGGTTGAGTTCCAGCATCAAGCCGTAAACGTGGTCTGCGGTGCGCTCATCAAGATTGCCGGTCGGCTCATCGCCGAGCATGACCTGTGGGCGCCCGACCAGGGCGCGCGCAACGGCAGCGCGTTGACGCTCGCCACCTGAAAGTTCCGATGGCTTGTGGTTGATCCGTTCGGACAGGCCGACCTCGTTGAGAATGTCTTCTGCCTGGTCGGCAGCGGCCGCTGCACTGTGTCCCCTGATGAGCATGGGCATGGCAACATTTTCCAAGGCCGTAAATTCGGGCAATAGATGATGAAACTGGTAGACAAAACCCAGCGCGCGGTTGCGGATACGCTCGCGCTGCGCCGCGGGCTGATCCCACAGCGAAGCCCCATTGATCAGCACCGTACCGGTTTCCGGCTCGTCGAGACCACCGAGTATGTGCAGCAGGGTGCTCTTACCCGCCCCTGAAACACCCACGATGGCCAGTGAAGAACCTCCTTTCAATTCCAGATCTACGCCACGGAGGACTTCGATTCGCTTACTGCCCTGGATAAAGGTTTTGTCAATGCCCCGAGCCTCGAGTACCAGGCCATTTGCAGGGCGCACCAGGCCCTGGTTACTCATAACTCAGCGCCTCGGCTGGGTGTGTTTTGGAAGCCCGCCACGAAGGATAGAGCGTCGATAGCAGCGACATCACCAGCGACATCAAGCCAAACTTGATGACATCCCCCGTTTGCAGATCGGAAGGCAACTCGGAAATATAATAGATGTCGGACGGAAATACGCTGAACCCAAACAAACTCTCAATGAACGGTACAACGCTGCTGACGTTATTGGCCAACAGGACACCGCCCAGCACGCCCAATAGGGTGCCAATCAGCCCGATCACGCATCCTTGAATGACAAATATACGAAGTATAGTTCCGGAATTAGCACCCATGGTTTTGAGGATCGCGATATCCGACTGCTTGTCGGTCACCACCATGACCAGGGTCGAAATGATGTTGAATGAAGCCACCGCGATGATCAATGAAAGGATCACCCACATTACTGTTTTCTCGGTTTTGACCGCCTGGAAAAGATTGCCGCGCTCCTGAGTCCAGTCACGCACCCGATACATGCCTTCCAGTTGGTCCGAGATCTCCTGCGCCACCTGCCAGGACTTGTCCATGTCGTCGAGTTTGACACGCACCCCTCCAACCGTTCCCGCCGTCATGCGTAACAGCCTGGCCGCATCGCCAATGTGGATCAGCGCCAGCGAGGTATCGTTTTCAAATTCACCAAACTCGAATGCACCCACCACAGTGAATCGGCGCATCATGGGATTGGCGCCGACCGGCGAGGCTTTAAGGCGGGGTGCAATGACCGTGACCCGATCACCCGGGCCGACCCTGAGCTTGTTGGCCAGCCCGATGCCCAGGATGATGCCAAATTCCCCGGCTTTCAGATCGGTGATATCACCGGAGATCATATGCGTTGAAAAATCCGACACCCGCTGCTCGTGGTCAGGATCAACGCCGCGAATGAATGCCCCGGTCGAGTCGTTGGCCTGCATCCACACCCCTTCCTCGATATAGGGCGCGGCGCCTTCGATTTCCGGGTGTGATTCGACCGCGCCGATGACATTTTCCCAATCTCTCAACTCACCGTTTAATGGGGCAATGGTGGCGTGGGCGACCGCGCCGAGAATGCGCGCCCGTAGCTCCTTCTCAAAGCCATTCATGACCGAAATGACTGTGATCAAGGTCGTCACGCCCAGGGCGATGCCCAGCATGGAAATCAAAGAGATGAAGGAAATAAAGTGATTTCGCCGCTTCGCTCGCAGATAGCGCAAGCCGATAAATGCTGCCAGGGGACGGTACATGGGCGAATTAGATCACAGCGCCGGCGGCGCGACCAGCAGTGTACGCATCGAGGTGGTGTAGGAGAATCTCCATGGAGCGAGACTCCTTGTTTCGCCTGATCGATCTATTCCGCGTCATTGGTCTTCCAGTTGATCCATTGCGGTCTTGAGTTCCACATCCAGCGGCGCACTGATAATCTGGGCTTCGCCCTGCTGCCCGGACAGAATGATTTCGTGGGCATGCAGGAACAAGCGACCCAGGCCGCGCGCCCGCCAGTCGGCCACAGATCCAGGCGAACTGTACTTGCGGTCGCCATACAAGGCATGGCCGGCGTGCGCAGCATGCACCCTGATCTGATGCGTTCTGCCGGTCAAAAGTTCCACCTCGCAATAAGCGGCAGTGGCAAATTGCTGCAAAACCCGGAAGCGGGTCACTGCCGTTTTGCCACGGGCATCGACCTGCATGCGCTTCTCACCTCCACGCCTGGTGCTGGCAAGGGGTGCATCGATTTCGAAGCGCGCCTGCGCCGGGCGCCCGGCCACCAGGCACAGGTATCGCTTTTGCACCTGATTTGCGCGGAATTGTTGCGACAGTTCGTTGAGGGCACTTCCATTGAGGGCCAACAACAGGCAGCCGCTGGTTTCCCGATCCAGGCGATGCACCAGATCCACAGCGCGGCCGGGACGCAATCGACGCACGACGTCCACCACGCCCCAACTCAATCCACTGCCGCCATGCACCGCCATTCCGGCGGGCTTATTGATGACCATCCGATCGTTATCTTCGTAGACGATGCGTGCGGCGACTCTTTTCAGTTGCTCATCCGCGATCACAACGGCTGCTTCAGGATTGATTCTCACCGGGGGAATACGCACCTCGTCCCCGGCATTGAGTCGCTGTCGAGGCTTGCTGCGCTTGCCATTAACCCGCACCTGGCCAGTGCGAATAATTCGATAAATAGCAGACTTGGGCAACGCCCTGAGGCGGGCCATCAGAAAGTTATCCAGCCTCTGCCCGTCCCGCTCGGCGCTGACCGGCACTTTTTGTACGCCAACAGTGGCTCCAGGGCTTATAACTGACTGCGACATCTCGGGGCAACTCATTGATAGATTGAGAAAACGCTGTTATATTACATCGCTTCGAATAACCGCGTGCTAAATGGTGTGTGCGTAATACGCGCGCCGCCCCTTCAAGGGCCCGAGCCAACGGCAAAACCGCTTTGTGCTGAACTTTGGCACTGCAGAGTTACCCCTTGGTCAGCCAGCGCGGAGACTTCGTTTATCCGTGGGCAAAGACCGTCAACGGAAAATGAATATAGCAGCGGCCAGGTTTGGCCGCCGCACCGGACCAGCGACTCAATGCGAGCGCTGGCGTGAAAACCAGGGATTTTCTGATAAGCGTGATTGCACAAACGTTGCAATCAGCCCGGGGGTCGTAATTGAGCCCCCGTAAAGACAGAACACACTCATTGACAGGCTTTGATTTTGTGATCGGGCCGCTCGGGCAACATAGCCCGCATCACGTCAGGAATCCCGATAATTTAGGCATTCCCGGCTGCCGCAAGGCTGGCTGGGAGCACCCAGCACGTGGTTGTAGGGAGAAGACTGCTGCGACCACATGTTCAGGCCGGGATGCCTGAGGACAACATAATGAAAAGAATGCTGATCAATGCAACGCAGCCAGAAGAGTTACGCGTCGCGGTTGCAGACGGCCAGGTGTTGGTGGACCTGGATATCGAAGTCCCGTCCCAGGAACAGAAAAAAGCCAATGTTTACAAGGGCAGAATCACCCGCGTCGAACCATCTCTGGAAGCCTGTTTCGTCGATTTCGGCTCGAACCGTCACGGTTTCCTGCCGCTGAAAGAAATTTGCCCGGCCGCCTACCACCCCAAAGCCAAGGTCCGCGACGGCCGCGTGAGCATTAAGGACGCGGTCAGGGAAGGCCAGGAAATCATCATTCAGGTCGAGAAGGAAGAGCGCGGCAACAAAGGCGCGGCGCTCACGACATTTGTGTCTTTGGCCGGACGCTACCTGGTTTTGATGCCAACCAACCCCAAGGCGGGTGGTGTTTCACGCAGAATCAGCGGTGAAGACCGGCAACATCTGCGCGAGCAGCTTCAGCACGTCATTACGCCCGACAATGTGGGCATTATCGTGCGTACCGCCGGGGTGGGACGCGACGCAGAAGAACTGCAATGGGATCTGGATTATCTGTTGCAGCTATGGAACGCCATTGAAAAAGCCGCCTCGGAAAAAGAGGCGAGCTTCCTGATCTACCAGGAAAGCAATCTGTTCATTCGAGCACTGCGCGACCATCTGCGCAATGATATCGGCGAAATCCTGATTGACGACAAGAAAGTGTACGCAGACGCCAAAGAATTTGTTGAGCAGGTTATGCCGCACAACAGCCGTAAACTCAAGCTGTATCAGGACGACGTGCCACTTTTCAGTCGCTATCAGATTGCAAGCCAGATCGAATCAGCCTTTGCCCGCACGGTACATCTGCCCTCGGGTGGATCGGTGGTGATCGACCACACCGAAGCCATGCTCTCAATCGACATCAATTCGGCCCGCGCGACCAAGGGTTCGGATATTGAAGAAACCGCCTACAACACCAATCTTGAGGCCGCCAACGAAATCGCCCGGCAACTGCGACTGCGTGACCTCGGCGGGCTGATTGTGATCGACTTCATCGACATGATGGATCGCCGCCATCAGCGCGACGTGGAAGAACGCCTCCGCGAAGCTCTGCAGATTGACAAAGCCAGGGTCCAGACGGGGCGAATCTCCCGTTTCGGACTGATGGAAATGTCACGCCAGCGCCTCAGGCCTTCACTCGGTGAGTCCAGCCAGGATACCTGCCCCAGGTGCAACGGTCACGGTACGATTCGCAGCGTCGAATCACTCGCCCTGTCAATTCTCAGACTGGTCGAGGAGGAATCGATGAAGGAATTCACCGGCCAGATCGTGGTCCAGGTACCGGTCAAGGTCGCCAACTTCATTCTCAACGAAAAGCGCCAGGCGCTGGCCAACATTGAGGAAAGACATGATCTTCCGGTGATCGTCGTCAGCAATCGTTTTATGGAAGTGCCCAAGTTCGAAATTCACCGTGAACGGCGAAGTGAAATGAGCGAACAACTAAGCCACACTCGGCCGGAGCAACCGAATCTCGAACTGGTGGCATCCGATCAGACCCAATCGGCAGCCGCGATTGCAACGCCGGCAGTATCGTCAATTGCACACAGTAGACCTGCGCCTGTGCGCCCAGAAAAAACGCGTTCCGGTTTGTTTGGGAACTTGTTTTCACGTCTGTTTTCTGGCGCTGACGAGGAAGAAGAAAGCAAGAAAACAAAGAAGAAGGAGGCCAAGAAGGCCAGCAGCCGCAGCAGATCACGCCAACCGGCAGGTACACGCAAGTCCCCTGCCCGCTCGGCTGGCAAAAAGACCACCCGCAAGACACAGCCACGCAAGCAAGACTCCCGTTCCGGCGGCGCCCGGCGGCAGTCCCAGAAAGGCCCGCAGCAAAAAGCCGATTCTGGTGGCAGGGGCAAGCAACCGTCACGAGGCAGGAGGCGCGGCACCAGGAAGAAGACCGGGCGCAGGCAAGCTGCAGCGCCCACTCAGGCCCAGGCCCAGTCCCCAACCCAGGCTCAGGCTCCGGCCACCAAACAGGCTGCCGCTCAATCAGGCGGCCAAACTCCCGGCCAGGAATCGGGCCAGGCTTCGAATCAGGTTTCGAATCAAGTTTCGGGAAATGTCGCCCGTGGCAGTGACAAAACAGCGGACCTACCCAAAGATGTCGACGGAAATCGGGCCAAGAGCGAGAAAACAACGACCCGCAGACGGCGGTCGCCCTACCAGACAGCCGGCGCCAAACCCAAGGGTCCGCAGCCTGATCAGGACAATAGTGTAAAGCCTGAGCCCGATGGCAACACGGTTGAGCGCACCAGCAAATCGGAATCAAAGTCGGAAAACATTTCCCGGCCAAAAGCCGCAGCAACTTCGACACCCAAATCTGAGCCAACGTCCGTGGCGCAGCCAGAAGCAGCATCTGTGTCGAAATCCGAATCAAACGCAGCGCCTAAATCGGCAACCAAGTCGGCACCCAAACCCGTGGCAAAAACTGCAGTCAAGCCCGAGGCCAAATTCGAGCCCAAACCCGACTCAAAACCTGCGGCGAAGGATCAGTCGAAGGCTGATTCAAAATCACCCGCGGCGGCAAAACCGAAACCGGCTTCGCCGCCGCCACCCAAGCCAGTCGCAACGGTCGACGCCAAGGGCATTTACACCCTGTCGCAGCCATCCAAACCGGCAGCCGGGAATGCGGGCGAGAAATCATCTCCGTCGAAGGCTTGAGACTCAATTCAAGCTTCATGCACAGCCTTGCTCAGGCCAGCGCTACAACCCCGTAGCGCATGGCCATGCGGGTCATATCGACGTCATTTCGCGTATTCAGCTTGTCGTAGATACGATATTTGTAGGTCGCCACGGTCTTCGGGCTCAGACTCATCAAAACCGCAATATCGGTCAGGCCCTTGCCCTCCGCCAGCAGCAGCAATACTTCCATCTCCCGGGCAGACAGGCCATCAAATGGTGAAGCTGCGGCACCCGGCATCATATCCAGCGCCATCTGCTGGGCGATTTCGGCCCCGATGTGGCGCCCCCCCGCAGCAACCGTTTTGATCGCCTGCACCAACTCGGCCGCAGCACAACCCTTGGTCAAATAGCCCGCCGCACCGGCCTCCAGCAACAAGCGCGGAAACGGCGGCTCTTTGTGTACCGTCAGAATAATGATTTTGGGGCTCCTCGCCAGCTGTCGGAGCCGCGAAGTGACCTCAAAACCCGATAGCCCCGGCAGATCAACATCGAGCAGAACAATGTCAGGCTTGAGTTTGCGGCAAAGCTGCAACGCCGACTCTCCGGTTGTAGCTTCGGCAATTACATTTATAAATGGATAATCCGCCAAAATCCGACGCAAGCAGACTCGGACCAATTCGTGGCAATCCACGATCAGAAGTCTGATCATCTCCCCCCCTATTCAGTAAAATGTCTCTGGTATCTATCCCCTTTTAAACGCATGACCCTGACACCAAACATAAATGCCCGCGCGTTGTTTGTCGAGAGCCCTGGCGCATTGAGAGCAATTCTCTTACAACGCAGCGTGCTTGCTTGTTTTTCCACGGAACAATTTATCAAACAATTAGCTGGATATAGCGTCTAAAGTTTGAAATTACTTCACTCGGGGGTCGTGGGCAGTTGTTGAGCTATGGCGACTGAACGATCTCGACGAGCTTGATATCAAAAACCAGCGCCTCATTCGGACTAATGCGGAAATTACGATTGGGCCTCGGCCCGTAGGCCATTTCCGGTGGCAGGAAGAGCTGGAAGACCGAACCCACCCTCATCAACGGCAGGACCTCTTTCCATCCCGCCAATACCTGATCGCTGCCCAACTCAAAGAATTCCGGGTCGGGTGTCCTGAAAGTGCTGACAAACTCCAATCCATCCATCTTTGAACCGCGGTATTGGATTCCAACCGTGTCCTGCATGGTGGGACGGGCGCCTTCGTCATCGCCTTCGTCAATAATTCGGTATTGCACGCCACTGGGCAGACCAACTATGCCGTTTTTGCCGGCGTTCTTGACAAGGAATTCCCGGCTCTTGACCAGATTCTCTTCCGACAGGATGCGCAGCGCCTCGACCTGTTCTGCCCGCAATATTTTCTCATGGGCCGCCAATAAAGCGGTCATTTCCTCTTGAGAGACTTGTAATTCAGCCTCGCTGACACTGTCCCGGATCGCAGCAATGATGGCATCGATGTCCCATTCGGCAGAATCTTGACCGATTTGCTCACCGAGCTGCCAACCGTATGCATAACTCAACCGGTCCTGATCGGTCACCAACTCCTGTGCCGGTAGCGACGTGCTGCCAACCACCATGCCGACCAAAATCATAACGAAGAAACGCATCATGTGATCCTCTTTAATTGCGGAAGTCATACTATGCTTGGGGGAATGGCAACAGAGCTATTGTCAAATCTGGTGTTTAGCCATTTGATTCAAGCGGCGACCTGATCAATCTCTTTTACCTCGATCCCATCTTTGAATTTCACCCCCGTAATCACCTTGGCCAGGTAATCAAAGCCGCGTAGCCGGCGCCATTTCTTTTCCGCACACTGGCTCAATTTGAACATCATATGCAACATGCCATTGCGCGTCAGACAACCTTTGGATCTTTTGGTCCGGTGGCGGATGGTGGCAAAGGTGGATTCAATCGGGTTGCTGGTCCGGATGCTCTGCCAGTGTTGGGCCGGAAAATCATAAAATGCCAACAGTTCATCCCGATCCTTGAGCAAACAGCTCGTCGCTTTCGGGTATTTCGCCTCAAAGATCTCAATAAACAAATCAAACGCCTTGTTTGCATCATCCTTGGTTTCCGCCTGCCAGATGGCGTGCAGGGCCTGCTTGGCTTTGGGTTGTGCGGATTTCGGCAAACAATTCAGTACATTCATGGTCTTGTGCATCCAGCAGCGTTGCTGGCGGCTGGCCGGAAAGATTTCATCCAGCGCCGCCCAAAAACCCATCGCACCATCACCAATCGCCAGTTGTGGGGCGCTCATGCCGCGCGACTTCAGATTCAGCAACACCTCACGCCAACTCTGAGTCGATTCCCGCACCCCGTCCTCAATCGCCAGAAAATGTTTTTCGCCGCGTTCATTGACACCAATGATCACCAGCGCGCAGAGCTTGGCATCCTCCGCCCGCAGCCCACTGTAGACACCATCAGCCCAGACATACACCCACCGGTCCTGTCCCAGGCGACGCTGGCTCCACGCTCGATATTCCTCCGCCCATACCTGTTTCAGGCGGGATACCGTGCTGGCCGACAGACCCTGTGCCTGCGGGCCCACCAGTACCCGCAACGCCTCAGCCATCTCACCGCTGGATACCCCTTTGAGGTACAACCACGGAATGGCTGCCTCGAAAGTCGCTGTCTTGCGCACATATGGCGGCACCAGCACCGACTGAAAACTCACTGCTTCACCGGTCTTCGAGCGCACCTTGGGAATTCTCACCCGGATCGGTCCCAGGCCGGTCTGCAACTCACGTTCTGGCAGGTAACCGTTGCGCACCACACCGGCATGACCTGATTCGGTACGCCAATCCTGATACTTGGCCAGCAGCTCCTGGACTTCACTTTCCACCGCTTCGGCGAGCAGCTTCCGGGCGCCTTCTTTGAGCAATTCGGTCAACGGATCGGCACTGATTGCTCGACGTTCCAGTTCAATAACATTATTCTTGTTCATAGTGGCGTATCTCCTTTGGTTGCTTTGAAGTTTGGTAACAACAAATCAACCAGATACGCCGCTTTTTTTCAACTGCTCAAACACCAGATTCGATCATAACTCATGGCAACAATCAACACGCCAGAGCCATCAGACGATTCAGGTCATCCAAAAAGTTGCCCGCACGACTGCATGCCAGTCACTGCTGATGGGTCGGCAGCTTTTTAATTATCTCAAGTCCATCAGTATAGCGGCATCGGCCATTCAGCCTGCGTTAAGGTTTCGCGGCTTAATATTGTATGGGAAGTAATCCAGGAGCGAGCATGACAATGCGCAAACTCATCGCACTACTGATATTGCTTGGTCTGACAAGCGGCTCGGCCTATGCCAAAGACAGGCCCGATCTCGACGAGAAATACCAATTCGACACACTGGAAACGGTGGATCGCTTCAATAACTGGTCAATCAGCGGCTGGAATGTGATCGATCAGCGATCTCTGATTGTGCATACATCGCCATCCAAGGCCTACCTCCTGATCCTTGACCGACGCTTATGGGACCTGCACTACTCCGAGGCAATCGCCATTTCTTCCTCAACTTCGTCCATTTACGCCAGATTTGACACCGTGCGGGTTCTCAATCGCCACGGCATCAACATTCCGGCAAGAATCGTGAAAATATACCGCCTGGACGGAAAGGAACAGCGCCGCATAGTTAGAGATCAAATACGCGATTCATAAGGGGCAAGAAGCGCGCAGGCCGGCGGATTGTTTCTGGCAGGATTTGCCCTACGCCGGGCGCTGGTTGCGCTGTGAAAGTTCTGAGAGTTCTGACAACATCCCCGCGGTCTCTTGTTCCAGGACTTGTGTAAGGCGTCTGGCGCGCGAGGAAACCAAGGTATACAAGAATACGGTCGGAATGGCGACAATCAGGCCGAGAACCGTGGTCACAAGAGCCGTGGAAATACCACCGGCCATCATTTTCGGATCACCCGCGCCATACAAAGTGATGGCCTGGAAAGTAATGATCATTCCGTAAACAGTGCCCAACAACCCCATTAATGGTGCCACCACCGATACGATTTTCAGCATCGGCAGCATGGAATTGAAGCGCGGCGTTTCTTTGAGAATGACTTCGATGAGCTTCAATTCCAGCTGTTCGATTTCCACGCCCGGGCTGTCGTGCGCCACTTTCAGTACGCGTCCCAGTGGATTGTTTCCGGGTTGATCAAGGTTTTTGGACTGGCGCCGCACTGCAGCACTGGTGGCAGACAGGACGATCAGGCGCCAGATGGCGATGCCCAGGCCAAAGATACCGAGCGCGATAATAGCGTAGCCCACTTGCTTGCCCTGTGCGACGCGGTCACCCATGCTGGGGGTCTGCACCAACATCCCCAATAACTGACCCCGTGAGGGGTCAATGCCAAACGGTTGGAGGCCAGTTGAAGCCGATTCCAGGGCAGCGGCACGTCTGGTGAATATGCCATCCGGCTGACGCTGCAGCTCAACTAGCCGCCCCGTTTCGGGTATATATTCCAGGTATTTGCCGTCTGAAACGATGTTAAATGAGCCAATTCGGGTAACCCTGCGTACCGCTTGTTCGCCATTGGCGTCAACCACCGAAGCATCGAAACTGACGATCTTGCCGGACTCGGACATTTCACGTTGCAGTTCAAACCACAACCGTTCAATTTCTTCCATCGTAGCCAGCTTATTGGCCTGCGTCATCTTTTGGGCAAATTCTGACAACCAGTCGGACCGGTCACGGAACTGGACCTGGGTCACAGAATCATCGAAGTTTCCGCGGGTATCGCCGGCCGCTTGGTGCAATACGCTGAAAAGGTCCTTCAGATCACCGAGGCGTTCCTCAAATCCCTCTTCCAGGGCCATGATCTGTACGTCATTAGCTTCAAATACTCTTTCAAGCTCTTCAGAATGTAGCTCTTGACGAGCCTGCTCGGCATTGGCCTCCTCCAACAATAATCGCTGGCCCGTGCCGCTGGCCTGGAATTCCATCAACTGGGCTGAGTTCGCGTCAGCACTGGTTACCCTGCCCTGCTTGACCAGAGAGAGCAGTTCATCGAGGGATTCCGATTCAACAGCGAAGGCGTTGCCCGCGCCAGCCAGCGAAAGGCAGAGGATTGCGGCCGTGGCAGTCAGCAATTTGATGATCATTGTTTTTTTCGTTTTCCAGCTTTTAATGTAGGACAGAGTGTTGAGTAGTATCTACATTACTATATATACTACTTTTGGGCTCTATCCCCAACATCCCTTGTCGTCCAACTGTCAAGTTCATGTGCTTCCGGGTGATAGTGTGTCGACGGCCCGACCGCCAAACTCGCGATTTGGAACAATCAGTCCTGTGACTTAGGTTCCTTTTATTCCAATGCATCGTATAGCTGCACCCGGCCTGGAGCGGTCGTTTTTGGGCTATGCTTGAATAGTGCGTCCAATTAATGCATAGCAGGCCGGTGTATGGCAGCTTTGGAGGCATGACCGGCCCATAACCTCACGCAGTTGCGATTGGCGCTTTCGGCCAAAGGCCGGCCGTTCACAATCCCCCGAATTATTGAATGATGATAGTCAGGCTAAAATACGTCAATGAAAAAACTTCTGTTTGTGCTATCGATTGGTGCGGCCGGATTGATCGTGGCAGGCTTGATCGCCTTGCAAACCGGTTTTGCCCGTTGGGCCTTTTTAGCGGGTCAGTTTTACACCGTTGGTGAAATCGCGATTTGGAACAATCAGCTGTGACTTAGGTTCCTTTTATTCCAATGCATCGGGCTGCACCCGCCTGGAGCGGTCGTTTTTGGGCTATGCTTGAATAGTGCGTCCAATTAATGCATAGCAGGCCGGTGTATGGCAGCTTTGGAGGCATGACCGGCCCATAACCTCACGCAGTTGCGATTGGCGCTTTCGGCCAAAGGCCGGCCGTTCACAATCCCCCGAATTATTGAATGATGATAGTCAGGCTAAAATACGTCAATGAAAAAACTTCTGTTTGTGCTATCGATTGGTGCGGCCGGATTGATCGTGGCAGGCTTGATCGCCTTGCAAACCGGTTTTGCCCGTTGGGCCTTTTTTGAAATCTTTGCTTACGTTAAGGGCTCCGAGGTTTTGAGCCCTACGGTGCTGCGGGAGCCGCCGGAGGACTCGCCCTATGAGCGCTGGTTGTTAACCGCGAAATCCGCTATTCCGGTCTTTGAGGGCTTGGTCATTGACGACATCGGCGAGGTAACCCTGCGTCCCTGGCCGCAAATGGGCGAAGGGGTCAATGGTCTTTACCTGCGCCTGGCCGATTATCAAATTATTGACGGCCGCTTGCTGGAAATTCCGGTCGGTAGCCAGACACTCGAGCAACGACAGTTTTTTGAGAAAGCCATTTATATTATCGAAGGCTCAGGCTACACATTGATTCAGCAGGAAGGCGAAGAACCCCAGCGCGTCGAGTGGTCAGCGGGGACCTTGATTTCAATCCCGATCAACGTCCGCCACCGCCATGTAAACAGCGGCCTGGAGCCGGCCCGGATGCTGATCGTCAGCAGTTTTCCATTTGTCCTTAACGCCATTGATAACGAGGCCTTCATCGAAGAGAACGATTTCGTATTTGACGATCGCTACGATGGCCGAGAAGGCTATTTTGAGGGCCAGGAACCGGTCAATACACTGATTCGAAAATCCAACCGAGTTGATTGTGATGGTAATAACTTCGCAGGACGGTGAACAGCTATGCTACCAGCTTCTCGCGCAACCGTTCATAGGGGGTTTTTCCATTCAGTGCAGCGTGCGGTCTGAGAAAGTTATAGAAGGCCTCCCAGTCGCGTAATTTCTTGGCCAGGTCGACGTCGCCTTTGTAATCGATGAGTTGATAGAACTCAAGCTTGTCGGTCAGGTGAGATCGTTCCACTTTGCCGTTCAATCGTGGGGTCGCGGGTCTGATGTAGAAGTGATTAATGCCCAGGTCCTTCAGATGCCAATGAAATTTGGCCTGGAATTCGTGACCGTTGTCCGTGCGGATGGTGTGCAGGCGAAACGGGAATTGCTCGATCACGTGGTTGACGAAGCGGATGGCATTTTCCTGTGTATGCCTGGGATAAATTTTCAAGGCTCGGATGCGGGTTGCATCATCGATTGCAGTGTACTGGTAACGCTTCAGCCTATGGCCGCGTTTATCGATAAAAGTCAAAAACTTAACGTCAACCTGGATGTGATGACCCGGGACTTGTTTTTGGTAGCGTTTGAAGGTGGGAATAGAGCGCTTGCGACAATTTTGAGGCAACCGATTCAGTCCATGTCTTTTGAGCACATAGTAAACACCCTTGCCCGATATTTTGATCTGGTGATAGCGCTCCAGATACCAGGCGATTCGATCCGGGCCAAAGTGGTAGGTGCGCCGTAGATGTAGAATCTTTTCCTCGATCGGTGCTGGGGTGCGAAGCAGTAGGTTCTCGGGGCATGGCTTGGAGTTGATGAGGCCTGCTTCTCCTTTCTCTCTATAGCCTGCTTTCCAGCGATAAAACGATGACTTGGAGACTCCAAATTTACGGCAGGCTAATACATTACTCCCGCGTTCCTGTGCAAACTGTAGACAATTCAATTTCCGGCGAATATCTCTTTGTGCTTGACGATCCATAACGCTCTCCTGTGCAATGCACTTTGAGGTTAGTGAAATCGTCCCACGAAGTCGTACATTTCATAGAAGGTACAACTCATCACCATCAATTTTGATCGCGATTTTGTGTGAGGTCTTGGTCAGTGCGTAATTGTAGTAGTTTACCAGGCTATGCTGCGAATCCATCGGTTGTGAACGATGTTCCGCTGAGCCCGGAAGCCCGACGGCGGGCTTGTATTCATAAATCCGAATCTGCTCCGGGTGGCGCTGCCGGCAGGCCTCAATGATTTGGGGTGTCCTGTCAGTGCAGCCATTGTGGACAATCACCAGTTCATCCAGGCAGCAGATGACAGACTCGATCGCCATTTCAACAAATTGCTCCTCATTTCTGAACCGCATGAAGCCGCTGATTCCGGGCTTTCTGGAAGCGCCATCTAGATAAGATCGCAGATCGACGCGCTTCTCTCTCTCAACGTCAAAATAAGGGACTTGACCGAAATTGCGGACAAAAAATTTCGTGTAGTTTATCTTTTTGGCCGTCCATTTGAAACGCAATCTATTCAAGAGTTTATGTCCCCGCCAGGCTCGATAGTATGTCATATGACGAACTGCCGTTGAAAAAGCACTTATCCGTTTAAAGGGCCCTACTGATCTGCAGGATCGTGTATCGACATGGTGATCAGAGCGTTCACTAAGACAGGAAGACTAAGACATAGGCCAGGGCCAGAAGTATTTGAACGATAGCGAAAGGGGCCGCGATTTTTACGAACCCGGCGAAACTTAAGTGAAGATTGTTCTTATGGATGATGGTTACAGCGACCAAGGTTGAGGCGCTGCCAATGGGTGTGAGGTTGCCACCGAGGTTTGCACCAAATACAACGGCCCACCACAGCGACGAGTCGGAAGCTGTGCCTGCGGCTGACAAAATCTTCGCCAGCATTGCTGCCAGCGGGATGTTGTCAGTGACAGAGCTGAAGACCGCTGACAATACCAATAGAGCGCCTGTGCCAAACAGGGATTCCTCTGAACCAATGACCAGCGAGATACCTTTTCCGATTAATTCCAGTACCAGGGCGTACTCCATCACATTTATGACGACAAACAATGTGATGAAAAAGATGATCAAATCCCAATCAACAGATCGATAAAATTGATCTGCCTGAGACTTGAAGCGCAATAACATGATGACTGCAAAAGAAAGCGCAACGAACCCCATGCCCAGCTCTCTGGCAACCGGGAGTATCGAAGTGGTGGCGATAGTAAAGATAAACAGCACCAGCATGACTGCACCAAACCAGAAAAACTCTTGACTTTCGATACCGTCGTTTTCGTCGAATGATTCAATGAGAATCGATGCCTTAAGCATGTCTGACTCATCTGTCAGAGCCTTTATGCCGAATATTCTTGCACCGAGAATAATGGTCAAAACGGTGGCGACAAATACGTATGGACTTGCGGAGATGAAAAATTGAACAAAAGAAATATTCGCGGCACTACCGATAATTATATTCGGCACAGAACTGATCAGGGTCATCAGGCCACCAATATTTGTCAGCAGACCCTCGATCAGCAGAAAACCCAATAACTTGTCCGCTTTGTCCAGTTTGTTCAGTGAAACTGCAGTCAGTGATCCAATAATGATCATGGCGGTGACATTATTGAGGACTGCGGAAAATATCACAGTCAGGAATCCGTAGTACCACAGCAACTTCAGTGAGTCGCCGCCAGAAGCTTTGGTTAACTTGATCGCGACCCAGGTAAACAATCCGGATCGCGAGGTTACGTCGACGAAAATGCTGGATCCGAGAATGATGGCAATGACACCCCAATCCACCGCCGGGATATAAACCGGAATTGAAACATGATGGCCGTCAGACAATGTAATTTCACCAATCGGCAGTAAACCAAGTGCAGTTGCTATTACCAGGCAAAGGATGGCAAAAAAACTGACGATGATTGATTTCTGCGCGTGAATTTTCTCTTCCAGCGCGAGGGACAAAACCATAAGAAACAAAATAAGGCAGAAGAACAGCGTGATAGCTGTCGTCGCTTCGTGCGTTACGTATTCCATGGCCACTTCTGTTAAATAATCAGTATGGGTATCTGGCGTAGTTCGATGGCCAGCGGGTAAGACAGGCCATGCATCGCCAGCTGGTCTTCTTCTTTGCCGCGCATCACCAGAAGGTTGATCTTCAGATCATCTACATAAACCAAATATTCTCGCAGACGGTGTCCGTAGGCCACGATGCTGTCGACACTTATCCCGGGGTACTGGCTTGACAGTAACGACTTGCATGAATCCATATATTCTAGAGGATATTTGAGCAGCTGGTATCTAAGCGCCGTTTCAGCGCTTTTTGTATCGATGGTCGAGATCTTGCTGATGGCCTCCATGTAACGTGCAAAAATAATGTCATCCTCAATATGGACAAGGTGCAGGTGGCCGCCAGAACCGGTGAATTCTGCCGCATAGCTCACCAGCAGATCATCGTTAGTCATGTGATCGGTCATCGCCAATACTTGCCGGATGTCATCGAAAGCATGATCGAATGCATAGCCCGCCTGGGGATGCGGAAGCACCAATACCGGTGATGATGTTTTTTGTATTAGTACATCAAGATGCGAGCCCAGGCTGTGTGGATGTTGCCAGGCCCGGCTATGAACATTGCGGTAGCAGCAGATGAGATCGGTGTCTATTTTTCCAAGCAGTTGTAGCAGGTCCAGGGTACTGCTGAATTGGTCTCCCGTGATGAGCTCCCAAGTGGAGATTTGCTGCGGGGCAAGAAGTTGTTGCACCAGCCCAGCATATTCCAGCGCTGTTTCCTGCTCCAGATCAGTGATCATGACAGCACGACTAATGGAGGTCATCTCGTGCTGATAGACTGGTTTTACGGCTGATCTGAAGACACTTTCAAATTGGTCCAGTGTAGTCATGCAATCACAACCCGCATCGGCTTTCCAGAAAAGAATCTTAGGATACTATTTCCCATCTGTTGAACCAGTCATTGCCTGCACTCGATTTCTCCCCAAACGTTGTGTGAAAGGAAGAATAGATTATTTTGACTAGCATTTGTCAAAAGAACCGTAAGCGCAAAATTATCAACAGTCTTGCTTAACCGGCTTTGATCTGGGCCTTGTTCAGATTTCCCGGCAGCAATGCTGCTGCATGGGACCCAATAGCGCGGCCCTTTAGCCGTTTGATTCGGATCAGGGATTCAAGAAGCATGAGACTCATTTGGGAAATGGGATTTGGGTTTTTTCTGCTTGCAAGTCCTCGATAAATGCGACATTAGCTCTGATTCGATAGACTCTACTGCTGCAACGCAATTCCGCTTCCGACCCAGGTACCAGATGGGAACTTCTTAGATTCATTACTATTTGCGCGTGTTGGTAATCGTGCACTAACATTTTTGGCAACGGCAACGTGTTGTGGTTCAACAACGTTCTGGACAGCTACGCCAGCTTCAGCGTCTGACGTCCTGGGGGGCGCTGCCGTTCATTGACATCAAATCCGCACCGCATTTTTCAACAGAATAGGTCGAAAGCGCCATGTTAGTTCGCGTTCAGTAGTGGTTCCGCTGTCCACTTCTAAGCTGCCCCTTTTCTCACCCGAAAAGTCTCGGGGAGAGGTGGCGCTTTCGGCCAGGTATAGTCATTTCGATCCACTTTCAGCGATACTCATTGCAACTGACAGGTACTGTCGGTGAGAGTGGAACATGCACTTGCGAACTACGAATAAATCGGCCAAAACACTCGATGTTCACCGCTTCTACTTCGAGTTCACAAGTGCGCTTGAGTTCGATAACGAACACTCAGGGCTCGCCGTCCAACCGGCTCACCTATATTTGCTTCGCAGAACTCAGGCATGCATGTTCCAACCGGTAATTTAACACCAGGAGTGCACCAATGAAAACCATGACAATGCAACCCTATGCTGCCTTTGTTGGTATTGACTGGGCAGACACCAAACATGATGTGTGTATTCAGCCAGCGGATAGCCTGCGAAGAGAGTTCGCGGTCATTCCGCACAAAGTTGAAGAGATTGATGCGTGGGCGCGATCGTTACACAGACGTTTCTCTGGGCCCATTGCTATTGCTTTAGAACTATCGAAAGGGCCGCTCGTCTATGCATTACAAAAGTACGATTACTTTGTCATCTTTCCAATCAATCCATCAACCCTGGCCAAATATCGTGAGGCGTTTCAGCCCAGCCGTGCCAAAGATGATCCTACCGATGCTGAGCTGGCATTAGATTTGATCCTTCGGCATCCGGAACGGTTTGAACCGATGCAGCCACAAAGCGTTGAAATACGCAAACTGGCAGCACTGGTTGAGCACCGACGACGATTGGTCAGTGATCGAGTGCGACTCACCAACAGATTGCGCAACACCTTGAAACAGTACTATCCACAGACCTTGGAATGGTTTGATCGGATCAACACAAAGCTGTTCTGTGACTTTATTCAACGCTGGCCAACACTCATACAGGTGAAACGCGCCAGAACCACGACCTTGATGACTTTTTTCCGCGCTGGGCACACGCGCAATCCTGCGTTACTTGAAACACGTCTGGCGTCCATCAGATCAAGTCAGCATTTAACCCTGGATGAGGCAGTGATCGCCCCCAACAAGTTACATGCACTGATGCTTGTCGGTATGTTGCAAGTGATTCTTGATGCCATAAAGACTTACGATCAAACCATCGCTGAGCTTGCCCCTAAACACCATGATTATGATTTGTTCAGTTCGCTACCCGGTGCAGGACCATCGCTTGCACCACGTTTACTGGTGGCCTTTGGCGAGCAGAGAAATCGGTTTAAGAATGCCGCTGAGCTACAGAAGTACGCCGGCATTGCGCCAGTAACTGAACGTAGCGGCACTAAACACTGGGTACACTGGCGATGGCGTTGTCCCAACTTCGTCAGACAGACCTTTGTTGAATGGGCGGCACAAACTATTAACAAGTCGTACTGGGCAGGTGAGTACTATCGACAACAACGTGAAAAGGGCAGTGGTCATCAATCCGCACTGAGGGCACTTGCATTCAAGTGGATCCGCATTCTTTACCGTTGTTGGCAAACCAGGACTCAGTATGATGAAGCAACATATCTCAAAGCCTTACTGCGTCGTGGATCTCCACTGGTGGCAAAAGCTGTCTAAAAAATAGTTGCAAAACGACTCAGGGCCAGAAGCTGCCGCTTCGTTGGCCAGAGAAGATGTCCCGAGCTAAACTCCATGGACGGGTATACGGCAGAGGTATGGGATGTGAACCGGACAGCTACGATTTGGCATCAGAAAATCGCTCTACTGTTCCTGATATTTCTGACTGGCCTGCCTTCGCAACACGTATGGGGTGACCCGCTCTCCCCTGCGTCGCCAGAAAGTGCGGGATTCTCCTCAGATCGCCTACAACGGATTGGCACGTTTTTGGGTGGATTAAGCAATCGTGGTGAGCTTAGTGGCTCGGTTGCGTTGATCCTTCGTGACGGACAGGAAGTCTATTCAAAGGCATTTGGATGGGCCAACATCGACGATAAGAAACCAATGGAAATCGATTCCATCGTACGTATCTTTTCCATGACGAAGCCGATTGCCTGTGTTGCGGCGTTGATTTTATTGGAGGAGGGTCGACTGTTACTTACCGATCCCGTTTCGCATTATGTTCCAGGTTTTGGGGATGCGGAAGTCTATGTTGGTGTGGAAAACCAGGAAATTCGAACTGAACCCATTGAACGTCCGATCAGCATCCAAATGCTAGCGAGCCACACCTCCGGAATGGCATACACCCCGTCATCTGATGACTATCCAATCCTGTCAGAATTATTCGAGCAGGCCGACATAGGCGATCCGGGCAGTCGCTTCAACAAATGGTCGACGCATTGGCCAAGTTGCCTTTGATCCATCAACCCGGCACGAAGTGGCACTACAGTGTGTCCGTAGATGTCTTGGCAAGGGTTGTGGAAGTGGCGTACGGTCAGCCTTTCGGCGAATTTATTCAGCACCGTATTTTCGAACCACTCGGGATGCGGGACTCTGGATACATGGTGCCGGAAAGAGACTGGGAGCGGGTAGCAACGGTGTACACGCGAAGCGATGACGGCCAACTCGTCGAGGCGCCCGAAAATCCTGCGCTACGCCGCGATGATTTCAAATACCGACGCCATCAGGCAGGCGGGCATGGCTTAGTCTCCACGGCCGTTGACTATGCTCGCTTTGCTCAGATGTTACTGAACGGAGGGGAACTTGATGGGGCGCGCATCATCTCACCCGCTTCTGCGAATCTGATGCGCAGGGACGCGCTGCAACCGACTGGGCGCGTCACAGTTTCTTCCACAAGCCCTTTCTTAAACGTGGACGCGCTCGGATTTGGAATGTGCGGCAGTGTAATTAAGGAACCCGCGCTACATGACTCTCTCGGATCTGCCGGTACCTACTCCTGGGGTGGCGCCGCTTCGACTTACTTCTTCGTCGATCCTGAAGAAAATCTGGTGGCCGTCTTGATGGGTCAGCACTACCCACTAAATCTTGACAAGTTATTCCAGCGATTCACCAATTTGGTATATCAAGCAATTGTCGACTGACTCCAGAGCACAAGCGCCAGATAGCCTGTGTGTAGCGATACCGGAACGACTCCCGCAACACACAGAATGAAATTTCCGAATACCAAAACAGTCATTCTAAAGAGGGGCTAGTCGTCGAGATTCCATTCGTAAAGAAGAAATGGCTGTGGCTCCTCTACTTCAGGAACCGACCCGAAACAACCTTGAGCCGCTTTATTGTCGATGTCTGTGCCAAGCCACGCGAATACGCAGCCTCGATCTTCCGCCACTATTTCTCAATGGACACATGATCATGCAGCTTTGTGCTCGCTTTACCTATTCAGTAATCCTAGCCTGTTTGGCGTGGATGGGACCGTGCTCGACCACCAAGGCTTCCGAGATCAACTCCGATTTAACGGATTTTTTGGGCCTGACGCCGAAGGACATGCGTTGGGAGCCAATAGTAGATGACCGGGATATTCTTACAGTGACGCTGGTCGGTGATCCAACCAAACCCGGGCCGCTAGTGGTTAGATACAAAATTCCACCAAACATGGAAATTGATCCACATAGCCACCGAGAAGTAAGGGGCTATACGGTACTGAGCGGAGAGTGGAAACTAGGCTTTGGAGAGGTTTTTGAGGCGGCTAATCTGCAGTCTTTCCCGTTGGGGAGCTACTATCGATTACCCCCAGGTGCACGCCACTTTCAGAAAGCGGGTCCAGATGGCGCCACAATACAAGTAGAATCGACAGGGCCTTTCACTTTTGATCTTGTCGAATGACTATCACAAACGATGAACTCGTAAGAGGGTGCAATGCATCTCAAAACGGCCCAATTCCTGTTGAATTATGCTGTGCCAAGTAGGGCTGCAGTCGGCCACAAGGCGTCATGGAGAGTGCCCAGTGCAGCGATCTGTTATCCGGCGTTGGCGTTAGACGATCGAACGAACGACTGGAAACCATCCGTTCAGCATCAAAACCTGAATTCGAAGAATTGATTAAATCCACCATTCTTGGGTCAGCCGCGACCTTTTCATTTGCCAAATCACGCGCCTCTCGAGAATCAAATTCCACCCATCTAAACACAATGGCTTCACCCTCGGTTGCGGCTACGAGATCAGGGAATGAGCGCGTTCCCTCCAGTATCAAGTCGTCGCCGACATATTCCCTGTAATCGAGCGCGCCATGTTCCTTCCAAATTTCTGCAGCCGCTTCAACAAGACGCGTATACTCCTCTAGGTGATCGTGCGAAATGGGTAAAACGAATCCGTCGATGCCCTCCTTGGATTGCAGCCCACGGTCGCCCGAAATGCTTTAAATGAAATGGGTATGCTTACAAATGCTCAATAAAGTAATTCTTCTTCAGCACAAGGTTATAAGCCCCACTCTTGCCAAAAAAACCGTGCCCCGAATTCGGATAAGTCATTGTATCGTGCTGGATACCTAGCCGGATCAACGCCTCTGACATTTTGTAATAGTCTTTCTGCGTGCCGGTATCGTTGAGGCCGCCGGTCATCAGCAGCTTGCCCTTGAGCAGCGGCGCCAGGGGCAGTGCATCGGCCGCGTCATACAGAGCCTTATTGTCCTGCGGCATACCCAGATAGACTTCATACAGGGTGAACGCTCGAGAGTCATAGCCGGGCACCTCGGCGATGCCCACCTTGTACAGATCAGGCGCCTGCGTCAGGGCGCGGAAAGTAAAGTGCCCGCCCCAGGAACCGCCCATGACGCCTACCCGGTCGAGGTCCATGAAGGCATGGCGTTCACCCAGTTGGCGAATGGCGCCGGCATGATCGTTGATCTCGAATTGCCCCCAGTTTTTGTACACCACATCGTGGAAGGCCTTGGATCGGCCTGGTGTACCTCGTCCATCGGTGGTCAGGACAATGAAGCCCAGGTTGGCCAGGGCGCGATTGAAGTTGCCCATGGCGGCCAGGTCGCCCGTGGGCAGCGGAAAATCCATCGTGCGCATCGTCGTCTGGGGACCGGCGTAAATATACTCGATGACGGGATATTTATTGCCGGCGTCAAAATCATAGGGAAAGAACATCGTCACCCAGATGTCGGTTTCGCCATCGGCGGCCTTGACCACATATTCCCGGGGCGGCACCCAGCCAACCCTTTCAAGCCGGCTGATGTCCGCCTCGCCGAGCGTTCGGACCAGTTCACCATCAGCCCCGCGGAGCACTGTTTTTGGCGGCGTATCGACGCTTGAAAACGAATCGGTGAAAAATTGCCCTGAGGGAGAGAACTGTACCGCGTGCCGGCCTTTGCCTTCAGTCAGTTGTTCAAAGCCCTTGCCGTCCAGCCCGACGCGGTAGAGATGGTTGTCGTAAGGGCGCTCGCTGTCGCCATGCGCCTGGAAATAAACCCAGCCGCCATGGTCACCAGTGGCCTGGTCAATTTTCACGATGTTTTGAACCGGAAATTCACCCTTGGTTAATTGCCGCTGCAGCTTGCCGTCGATGTCGTACAGGTACAGGTGAGCCCAGCCATCGCGTTGCGAGCGGTAGATAAACCCTGATCCGTCAGCCAGCAAATCAAAACCGGTGTTGGTCGCCCAGATGGCCTCGTGCTGGTTGGTCAGGAAGGTGCCGGATTGCTCGGTCATCAGGATATCGATTTCACCGCGGGTGGCGTCGGCCAAAATAATCTCCACCCGCGTCAGTAAACGGTCATAGCGCGCCAGCACGAAGCGGTTGCTGTCGGGTAGCCACACCAATGGCCGGATGTAGTGGTCGGTGGTATCCCCCAAGTCGATCTGCACCGGATTGCCACCGAATACATCCACTACAAAAAGCTCGTCCCGGTTGAGCTTGCCGCCCGCTGGAATGGTGATGATGTCATCCACGGTTTCCTCCAGCGGTTTCAGCCACTTGATGGTGGAGATACGCGCCATGCCACGGGTGTCTACTTTGGGCACGATCAGTTTCTCACCGCTGGGTGACCAGGGATTCCACATTGCTGATTCGACGTTGTAGTAAAAATCCTGCTCGCCGTCTTCAGTCAGCATGACGCTGCGCCCGTCGACTGAGGCACGAATGGCGACGTTGCCGTCCTGGGTGGACGCAAACCATTTGAAATCCGGCGAAACGGCCTCGTAAGCCAACATGTCACCCAGACCGAACAGTCCCGGTTTGACATAACTTTTCGGGGCACCGCGTTCGGCTTCACTGACCAGGAAGGGAATGAAAGAGAAGCTGCTGGGGGCGTCCTGCTTGCTTAACTCGTAGCTGTTCAGGTCCAGGCGCCAGCTCTGGCCTTCCAGGGTGAACTGTATCTGGTCCGGACCAAGAAATGCCAGTTGAGCAAACGGCACGCCTTTTCCCGCAGGCTCGTAGCCGGAGGCCTCGGTCAGAGCGACGCGCAGCCGCGCCACATCGAACAGCGGTTGCTTGCTGTTCGCCGCCGGGTCGATGACCAGAATCTCCCGGTTCTGCGGGCCGCCCTCGACAATCCAGAACTTGTTGCCATCGGGCATCCAGTTCGGGGTGACCGTGCCACCCTGCACCAGGCTAGCGAAGTCCATGTAGGCATCGTAGACCGAGTTGTCGCTTTCGTCGGCATAAGCTGTGGCGCCTATGAACAGGCTCATGATAAAGCCCAAAATAATGGCGCAGGTTTTCATGTTCTGAGTTCCTGTTTTGTTGGCTGACAATAGCGGCTACAACTCATGTGGACGAGGCAACTCGCGCCTCCCTCAGCAAAATCGGCGCTTGAACCGAGTCATTGCTCCTGGCGCTTTGAGTCATATACTCCAAGATACTCGCTCACCAAATGCCACGTTGAGGTCAGGTCAACATTCCACGCCTACTGCAAAACGCCCCAGCGGCTGAAAACTGCGTGACTCAGATCAAGGACAACCATTCATGAACGCACTCAAATACCTGTTCCCGATATGTTGGCGCTGGAATTGCTGTCATCGCGAACGTTGATGCAATCCTGGACATCGGGCTTTACCGCGTAGGAATCCTGGGCCTGTGCGCCTGCGGTTGCGATAAAGAAGGTCGCTATAAGTAACTTGTGAAACATCGGGCACCTACAGTTCTGAATCGCTTAACTAATTGTAGGCCAGTTGACGATAGGCAGCAGGCATTGGCGCTGATTGTGTTGTAAGAGATTTTAGTTGGCCGAACGACGGCGGCTATACTATCGGCAGAAGGCCGCTTAACCATGAACCTATGAGCACAAAGTGTCTCTTAAATCAGGCCATCTGCAGTCCGGGATTCTTTGACGACGTACAGCGTGGACGGGAACGTATTTGTTTTGTTGAACCCATTCTGTATATCTCTTGTTGCTCATAGCACTTCTCCTGTTGCCATTTTGTCTGGCTGAGGGGTGTCTAGTAAAGTGGTGGCGATTCAGAACTTGAATTTGCGCGGGTTCGCGATATTGTCTCCAGTCCAGGCATGGCCTCTATTTATGATAAGCAAAAACGTGGTGAGGAATTATCTGAAGAAGAACGGGAACTATTTTATTGGGACACAATGCAAGAACTGAGCACTTGGGAACTGGCTTTTAACCGTCACCGAGATGGTTTGTTTTCAACCCAACAATGGGTTGGATGGAATAACCACTTTATAGTTTCTTTTACGGAAAGGTTTCCCGAAGGTTATTGGGCAAGCAAAAGTCAGGCAATACTATGCAGAAGATTTTCAAAATCATGTTGATGCTGTGTATGCCACCAAGTAGTCAGGGCCAATTGGTCACGATGTGCCAATGGAGCGTGAACTGCGAAGGTCGCTTGGAGCTGGCGCCGTGATCGAGGCTGCTACATCGCCTGCAATCCGGGAGCGTGCTGAGCCGCTTGTGGGTCACGCTTGGGATTCCTCTGTTTGCTGAAGATCTTCATGCGACTCATTCAAACTCAATCGTGGCCTAGCTATGCGGTGTTGGCTCTGATACTTCTCATATCCGCAGGCCTTCGGCTGTATGGGTTAGATGATCAATCGTTGTGGACCGATGAATTCCGCAGTCTGGGCTATGCGCAGTCCGAAACTTTAGGCCAGGTTGTGGAACGAAACCAACGAGACGTCCACCCGCCGTTATTCGACTTAATTCTCTTCATTGTCGTGCGTACCATTGGGGATTCGGTGATTGCGCTTCGCATCCTGTCGGCGGTGGCCGGGGCGTTGGCAACGTACTTCATGCTTCTCCTTGGCCGGCGACTCAATCTGAGATGGGAGGGATTGGTTGCTGCCTCATTGTTGGCAATTTCGTGGTTTCCTTTGTTTCTGTCACAGGAGGCGCGCCCTTACAGCCTGCTGATATTGGGCACCATCGTGTCTTTCCACCAATGGTTAAGAATTCACCAGAGCTTGTTGGAAAAAAATACCGTCGGGTGGACAATTTGGATGCCTTATGTCTTGTGCGCAGTACTTCTTATGTATCTTCATTACTTTGGGTCCCTGGTAATTGCCATTCAGGCCTTCTACTTGGTCCCCGTGATCTGGCTCGCGCCTAAATGCCGAAATTTACTGATATTGATTTACGGAATTATCTTGATGGCCTATAGTCCCTGGCTGCCAACCATGTTTAGCCATCTGTTTTACGCCCGGACCTGGCTAACCGAACCCTCCTTCAGGTCGACGGTCAACCTATTCGAGGTGTTGTACCCCTCTTTACAGGTAAGAGTCTGTGCAGCGTTGTTCTACGCACTTGGCGTCGGGGGTGTTTGCCACTGGGTCTATCGCAACAGGAACTCGTTGACGATTAGAATCTTCTACGGCAATCCCACAGCCATTCTGTTGTTTTGGCTGTGTGCGCCACTCATCGTTACATACCTGATCTCCAGCTTCATCGTTCCCGTTTGGCAGAACCGCAATCTGGTCATCGTATTGCCCGCGGTGTACCTGCTCCTGGCCCGTTCTATCTCAGCGGGAATGAGCAAACGCTTATTGCAGCAGACCGCGGCGTTGCTGATGATTTCTATGATGGTCCATGCCCTCATCTTCGACAAGGAATATTATTCCCGCCCCCAACGGCCACAACTTCGGGAGGCCGCGCAATACATAGCAGACAGAGAAACGCATTACCCTGGCGCCCCGGTGATGGCGTGTCTTTGGTCGGTCAGTTCCCTCAACTACTATTTTCAGAAACTGGGCGCAAACAGCCGAACGGTGACAATGGCATGCGAGGAATGGGATATGGACGCGGCGCGCAAGCTACTGACGGAATCAGAAACCAAGTATCTTTGGCTTGCCTCCGCGCACCGGCAACCTACACAATCTCTGTTGAACGCGCTAAATGAAATGCTGGAAATCGTAGAGAAAAAAAATCTTCATCGTGCTTCTGTGACACTGTATCGTGTGCCTCGAAGGAATGGGTCAGAGGTTCGCTGAATCCTGCCAACATGGGCCGCTTTGGTGTTCTATGACTCAAATCAACGGCGAGCTTCAAGTACGGCATGTGCTCAGCGCCTGCCTGATCGCCAGTTCCACCGGTGAGTGTTCGTCTTCCGCCTGCCGGTCGAAGTTCATGGGCTCGGTCAACCCAACAATCTTGTGCGCCATCACGCGGGCAACGTCGCGCGTATTCTTGCTGCCGCCATGAACAGTATGCGGATTCATGAACAACACATCTCCAGCACGTCCAGTGATCTCTGTTATCGGCAAGTCGCCGGTGGACTCGACAGCTCGAACATTGAGTTCCTGCACATCTATTCCTTCAGGCCCAACCGCCGCCAGAATCCTCGAGACGCGATGATGGGAGCCCTCGCGGATTGTCACGCCGCCGCCACCGGGCATGACCTCTGTAAGAAAGTGCAATGCCGAAAGACCTACATCCGGAGAATCGAGACATTTTTGTTCGACGACGGTGTCCAGGTGCCACTGATCGGCAAATGGTTCCCAAGGAACATTGTTGAACACAGGCAGGGAGATTGGCCAATGACCCAAGTCCCTGAACAACTTCGATCGATCCTGACCGCACAACTGGTGCACTACAGTCCGGTACAGCGCGGTGAAAACCTGGGGGATTGGATCGTCATTCAGCACCTCTTTCAATATGACGTGAGGCTGGACCCAGGATTTTGAATCGTGCTGATCCATTCCCAGTCTGGACCAAACAATGGGTGTAATTTGGGTCGCGAGAGCTGGTGGAAAAACGCGATTGGCCACTACGAAACCCTTCTCGATGAAATGCAGGATTTGTTGCGTGCTCAACTTATACATGAGCCTGTCTTTGCTCATAATGCTTGCGCGGCATTGGAACTAAATCTTCTTTTCGGCGACAGTAAATTCACACTGGCTTTCCACCTTTCCAAGTAATTGCGATCATACGTGTCCCTTTACAATTTAACCAGTAGTGCCAATAGCTTGCCAATGACACCCCTGCTACCAAGTCCCATATCCCAAAAATCCGCCAAAATTTATTTTGTATATGACAAAAACCAAGTACCCTTAAGACGTACATGGGACCCAATAGCGCGGGCCTTGAGCCGATTTGAACGGGATCAAGATTTCCGGGAAGCATGAGACTCATTTTGGAAATGGTGGTGGCGGTTTTTCCGAGCAACCACTTTTAGGGACGAGTTAGTAGCACAAATGGTGCCGAAGACAATTATTTAATGTGGGTTGTTATGTGGGGTAACGCTTGTAAATTTATTAAATTAAATATGTATATCAATGCTTTATGGACTTAAAGTGGCGGAGAGGGTGGGATTCGAACCCACGAAGGGCTACAAACCCTTGCTGGTTTTCAAGACCAGTGCATTCAACCGCTCTGCCACCTCTCCGTCTGTGCGTCCGGGGCACCCAGGAAGGGATCCCGAGGCGCGCCAGAATACCTGATATTTTACCCCGGCTCCAGCCCTGACATCCGACAGGTCCCGATTGGGCGGGGGTTCGGTAAACTTGTTACACTTGAGATCGATAGCACGAAGCCCAAAATTTGAGATATGGATGGGTCATGGCCTATGGGCCGACCCAGTCGAATTGTATACAGGAGTAAACACTCGTTATGAATAATCCGGTTTATTCGCACGCCAGAACCCAGCTTCCAACGATGACTGCCAACCGGGTATTGCGCAATACCTATGCGCTGCTTGGTCTGTTGTTTGTATTTGGCGCCGCCACGGCGTTTGTGGCGCAAGCGATGCATTGGCGAATTGCTTTCTGGCCGTTTCTGATTGGCATTTTTGCCTTTTCCTGGGCCATTGGCCGCACCCGTAACAGCCCTTGGGGGCTAGTGGTTTCATTTGGATTTTCCGGCTTTCTGGGCATTGTGACCGGCGCCAATGTGGATGCGATGCTCTATCAATACAGCAATGGCGGTGCACTGGTTGCGGCAGCCTTTGGTTTGACGGCGGGTATCTTCTTTGCTTTATCTGCCTATGCAATGACCACCAAGCGCGATTTCAGCGGCTGGGTTGCCTTTTTGGGTGTTGGGACGCTGGCGATAATCGGCGCATTCGTGCTCAACTATTTTCTGGCGATTCCCGCGCTGGCCCTGGCGCTTTCGACCATGGTCATCCTGCTTTCCTGCGGTTGGATTATTTGGCAAACGCAGCAAATCGTCCGTAACGGGCAGACCAACTATATTCTGGCTGCAACCGGCTTGATGGCAAATATTTTTGTGTTGTTCAACAACCTGATGGCTTTGCTTGGATTTGGATTTGGCGACGATTGAGGGGTTTTTTGCTTGCTTTAGATTGACTGGGCGCCGTGCATGTAGGAGCGCAATACCTCGGGTACGGTGACTGAACCGTCCTGCTGCTGGCAGTTTTCCATAATGGCCACCAGCGTGCGGCCCACGGCCAATCCTGAGCCATTGAGTGTGTATACCAATTCGGGACGGCCGCTTTGCGGATTGCGCCAACGTGCTTTCATGCGCCTGGCTTGGAAATCGGTGAATCCGCTGCACGATGAAATTTCCCTGTAAGCCTGTTGCCCCGGCAGCCACACTTCCAGGTCATGCGTTCGGGATGCCGCGTTGCCCATATCCCCGGTACACAGCACCATAACCCGGTAAGGCAATTCCAGTTTCTGCAAGATGGCTTCGGCGTGCCCGGTTAGGGCTTCCAGGGCATCAACGGCATCTTCAGGTCTGACTATCTGCACCAGTTCGACTTTTTCAAATTGGTGCTGGCGGATCATGCCGCGCGTATCCTTCCCGTAAGAGCCCGCTTCACGCCTGAAACAAGGTGTGTGGGCGGTGAATTTCAGCGGCAGGTCTTCTGCTTCGATGATGCTGTCTGCAACCAGATTGGTCATTGGCACTTCAGCAGTCGGAATCAGGTACCACGGCGGGTCATCTGTGGTGGCAAAGGCGTCTTCTCCAAATTTGGGTAATTGGCCCGTGCCCTGCATGGCCTCTGCGTTCACCAGGTAGGGCAAGTAGACCTCCTGGTAACCATGCTCCAGCGTGTGTACGTCAAGCATGAACTGGGTCAAAGCGCGGTGCATGCGCGCCAATGGCCCTTTGAGCACGGTAAACCGCGAACCGGCGAGCTTGGCAGCGCTTGCACTGTCAAGGCAACCACTGAGTTCGCCAATTTCGACGTGATCGCGCGGCTCAAAGCCCAGCTCACGGGGCTCGCCCCATTTGCGCAATTCCTGGTTGTCGCTTTCGTCCCTGCCCTCCGGCACGTCGTGGCGGGCCAGGTTGGGCATATCCAGCGCCCAGGCCATCTGTTCAGCCAGTACGGCCGTCAATTGGGCCTCTGCCTGGCCTAACTCCTCGCCCAAATCCTTGACGCTGTCGAGCAACGGCTGGATGTCCTCTCCGCGCCGCTTGGCCTCTCCAATGGACTTGGCGTTGGTGTTTTTGCGGCTTTGCAGTTCCTGGGTGCTGACCTGGAGCGCCTTGCGGCGAGCTTCCAGTTCACGCCACTGGCTGACGACCAGATCGTAGCCGCGCAATTTTAGCGCTGCAGCAACCCCCTCGGGATCATTTCTGAGTTGTTGTGGATCGAGCATGTTCTATTCTTCAGCGTGCCAAAGGCATATTTTATCGTCAGCCGATCAAGAATGCGCCCTTTTGCCCCGCTTATTTTGCGGTAATTTGCGAGCCCGTCAGGATTGGCCGTGAACCAGGCGCGCGGCCAGGAATCCGGCCCACACCGCAACAAAGCAGGAGCCCAGCGTCAGGGCAATATTCAGGCCGGCTTTGGTGAGGTGCCCATTCTGTGCCAGTTCCAGTGTTTCCACTGAAAACGCGCTATAGGTGGTAAAGCCACCCAGTACACCGGTGATCAGCAACAGGCGCAGAAAAGGTATGCCCGATTCGTGCGCGGGAATCAGCACCAGCAAGTAGTCAATGATCAGCGACCCCAGGATGTTCACCATCAGCGTGCCATAAGGAAAATCATGACCAAACACACTGTGGGTGGCGGCCGCGATCAGGTAGCGCAGGCTGGCTCCCAGGGCACCACCCGCAGCCACGGCAGCCAACTTCATCGCGGCAATTTTCACTGCATCAAAAGACCATGATCGCCCGACGTAACGCCCAGCGGCGTGCTGTCGTCCGGCACATTACCGATCACATCGGCCCCTTCGGGCGGCGTAAACCTAAATAATTCGTCTGCCAGTTGCAGGTTGCGTGTCACGTCGCTGAATCGCACTTCCGTGCGCAGACCGAACGCGTCTTCCATTGCCAGCATGTCCAGGCTGCCGTTGGTCAGACCCAGCAGCACCCGCTCAAATTGTGACTCCTCGTTGCGCGAGCGCAATTCAAGCAGCCGCATGCCGTCGATATCACCGAGTTCGCGTACTACAAATTGTTCATCCATCAGGCTGACATCGGTCAACAGCGCCAGCGGGTTGTCGGCGGCAGCTTGAGACTGCAGCCGCACGGTCACCTGCGCCAGTGCCTCATCGTAAATCCACACACGCTCTCCATCAGCCACGATGAGTTCTGGAAACTCGCCATAATAGGCCCAGCGGAAATGGCCTGAGGGACTGGCGTCGTCCTGCCCATCGAGGTGCTTTTTCAGCCATACCTCTCCAACGCTCTCATCCTCAACGTAGCCGTCAGTGGAAATTATTCGCTGGGTGAATTGTGCATGCAGCGAGGACAGGTCGTTGGTGAAGCGCTCGAGGTCTTCGCGCGCACTGAGCTCAACGTAGGGTTGTATATCGACACGCTGTTGGGCGGCAACAGGCCCCACCGCGATAAGCAACACCATGAATAGGCAGATGACAGGCATTAAAACGCCTCAGTCGCCTGGCGGCGGTGGCGCCAGGACTTCGCGCTGGCCATTGTGTTCCGGCGGGCTGACCACACCGGCGGCTTCCATTTCTTCCACCAAGCGCGCGGCGCGGTTATAACCGATACGCATCTGCCGCTGCACGCTGGAGATGGACGCTCGCCTTGAAGAGGTGACAAAGGCCACGGCCTTATCATAGAGTTCATCCTGTCCGTCCGATATGTGCTCGGGCAGGCCCGTCACACCGATCGACATGCCCTCCGAGGTCACTTGCGTCTCACTAAGGACATCTTCGATGTATTCCGGTTCCCCGGTTTCTCTTAGAAACGCCGTGACAGCATGAACCTCATGATCGTCGACAAAGGCGCCATGAATGCGATCTGGCAACCCTGAGCCGGGCGGCAGGTACAACATGTCGCCATGACCCAGCAACTGCTCAGCCCCCATCTGGTCAAGGATGGTTCTCGAATCCACCCTGGAAGAAACCTGGAAGGCAATGCGCGCCGGAATATTGGCCTTGATCAGGCCGGTGATGACGTCCACCGACGGCCGCTGGGTCGCCAGCACCAAGTGGATGCCTGCCGCCCGCGCTTTTTGTGCCAGGCGGGCGATGAGTTGTTCGATTTTCTTGCCGACGATCATCATCATGTCGGCAAATTCGTCGATAACGACGACAATGTATGGGAACGGTTCTAACTCGGGGGCTTCGGCTTCGGAGTCCAGCGGATCACCCTGCCATAGCGGATCCAACAGCGGTCGCCTAATTTTGCGCGCGTCCTTTATCTTCTTGTTGTAGCCGGCCAGGTTGCGCACCCCCAGCGCAGCCATCAGGCGGTAACGCCGGTCCATCTCGACCACGCACCAACGCAACGCATTGGCCGCTTCTTTCATGTCGGTCACCACCGGGGCGAGCAGGTGTGGGATGCCCTCATAGACCGACAGCTCGAGCATTTTAGGGTCGATCATCAACAGCCGCACCTGATCGGGCGTGGCTTTGTAGACCAGGCAGAGAATCATCGCATTGAGCGCTACCGACTTGCCCGATCCAGTGGTTCCGGCGACCAGCAGGTGTGGCATCCGTGCCACATCAGCAACCACCGGCCGTCCGGATATGCTCTTGCCCAGCGCCAGAGTCAATGGTGAGCGCGAGCGTTCATAAACTTCCGACGCCAATAGTTCGGACAGGTAAACGGTCTGGCGCGAGGCGTTGGGAATCTCCAGACCAATGGTCGATTTGCCCGGAATCACTTCCACAATGCGCACGGAAATCACGCTCAGTCCCCGCGCCAGGTCTTTTGCCAGGTTGCTGATCTGGGCAGACTTAATGCCGGGGGCTGGCTTCAGTTCGAAGCGTGTGATGACCGGCCCCGGGTGCACGGCGACCACGTCCACCTGCACACCGAAATCTGCCAGTTTGAGTTCGACCTGGCGGGATAAGGCCTCCAGCGCCACCTTGGAATAGCCGGGTGGTTGGTCCGGTGGTGAATCGAGCAGGTCCAGTGGTGGCAAGGAGCCCGCCGGCAGATTCTTGAACAAGGGTTGCTGTACCCCGCGCTTGCCGCGCCTGCCCGACTTCCTGTTGTCGGCGCTGATCTGCGGCTCAATTCTTGGCTTCGGTCTGTTTTTCTGGCGCCGGGTGTCAGCACGTCGCACTTCCCCGCGCTTGGCCTTGGCGCGCCGCCCGGCGAACCAGTCCTTCATATTGCGCATGTAATTGCCGACGAAGGCAATAGATTCAAGCGTGGCCCGACCGATCCAATCCATGACCTGGAACCATGAAATACCGGCAAACAGCGTCAAGCCAACCAGCAACATGGCCAGCAGAAACAGCGTCGAGCCCAGTAAACCGGTGCTCTCCAGCAACGGGGTGGCCACCTGCAGGCCAATCACGCCGCCGCCGCCTGCGGGCATGCTGCCGGCGGGCGGCATGGAATGGATATGCAACAGACCCGTGGCGGAAAGCACGAATAATGTGAAGCCGGTAATTCTGGAAATCCAGTCGATCAAGCCCGGGGAATGCTCGCCCTCGGTGTCGCGCCAGTACATCCAGCCGGAGAACACCAAAAACACGGGCAGGGAGTACGCCAGGTAACCGCCCAGAAACAGAAAGAAGTTGGCCAGCCAGGCACCCAGCACGCGGCCGACATTTTGCACCTGGTCAGTAGCAACGCTGTTGAACGGACCCGGGTCGGTTGGCTCATAGGTCACCAGGCAGGCGACCAGGTAGACTGCCAGCAAAATGGTCAGGATAAAAACGCTTTCACTCAATTTCTTGGCGATCGGGTGTGCAGTTCCGGCAGTCTTGGGTGATTTTTTTCGAGCTTGCGCCAATCTAATAATCCTTATTAGGTTGTATTTCTATCTAATTGTTATTCATAAATAATAGTCTAACAATTCCAGACCTGCAGTCAACCCTCTCTTGATTACGCCCCGAGTGTCCACAGATGTGTAGATTGAACCGCCATTCCCGGCGCATAATGTCCGTCGGGTTATTGATATGAGAACGGAGCAATTATACATGAGCGACATCCGCCACAGCCGCCTTATGATTGTGGGTTCCGGCCCGGCAGGTTACACCGCAGCCATCTACGCGGCCCGCGCCAACCTCAAACCCACAGTGATTACCGGCATTGAACAGGGTGGCCAGTTGACGACCACCACGGATGTCGACAACTGGCCCGGCGATGTCGAGGGCTTACAGGGTCCAGCGTTGATGCAGCGAATGCTGCAGCATGCGGAGCGCTTCGAAACCGAGGTGATTTTCGATCACATCCACACTGTCGATCTGTCGCAAAAGCCGCTTCGGCTGGAAGGCGACTCTGGTGTCTATACAGCCGATGCCATGGTGATCGCCACGGGCGCCAGCGCCATGTACCTGGGCCTCGATTCCGAGGAAGCATTCAAAGGCCGCGGAGTGTCAGCCTGTGCAACCTGCGACGGCTTCTTTTATCGTAGCCAGAAAGTGGCTGTGATCGGCGGGGGAAACACGGCTGTTGAAGAGGCCTTATACCTCTCCAACATTGCTTCCGAAGTCGTCCTGGTGCATCGTCGCGACGCACTGAGGGCCGAGAAAATTTTGCAGGATCGCCTGTTTGAACGGGAAAAGAACGGCAATGTCACCATCATGTGGGACCATGTGCTGGACGAGGTTCTGGGCAACGATCAGGGCGTGACCGGCATGCAGATCCGTAACGTCAAAACCGGAGATCAACAGGATGTGGATCTTGCCGGCGTGTTCATCGCGGTCGGACACGCGCCCAATACTGAAATCTTTGCTGACCAACTGGATATGATCGGCGGCTACATCACGATCACCAGCGGCACAGGCGGCTACGCAACTGCCACCAGCGTGCCTGGCGTGTTCGCCGCCGGCGACGTGGCGGACCATGTTTACAGGCAGGCTGTAACATCGGCCGGTTTCGGCTGCATGGCAGCTCTTGATGCTGAACGATGGTTGGACGAGCAGGCTGCCAGCCGCGGCTCTTAGCAGTCCGGACCCCAGCCAACGCCCGCCGACCTGAATCCAATTGACCCGAGCCGCGCCGATGTGAACCTCACCTCGCGCACCCACGACAGTTTTTCGAGTATTGATCCCGAACAATGGCGTGGCTTGAATCGCCACGATAATCCTTTCCTGTCCTGGCGATTCCTCAACGCGCTGGAGGAGTCCGGCTGCGTCAGCGCCAAAGCCGGTTGGCAGCCTCACCATTTGTGTGTTTATCAGGGCGATCGCCTGCTCGGTTGCGCCCCGAGTTATCTCAAATCCCACTCGCGCGGCGAATTCGTTTTTGACTGGGCCTGGGCTGATGCGTACCAGCGCCACGGCATGGAATATTACCCCAAGCTCTTGACCGCCATACCGTTCTCCCCGATTACCGGACCGCGTTTGCTGGTGCATGACAACATTGCCCGTCGTGGGCATGGCCCCGACGCCGCGCAGATTCGCAATCAACTTGTGACCGATGCCGTGCAGTGCTGCGAGGTGCAGAATCACTCGTCCTGGCACTGCAACTTCATGCATGAGACGGACCTGGATGCGGCCGCTGGATCTGGACTGCTGCGGCGATCCGACTGGCAATTTCACTGGCTCAACCGCGGTTACGGCAGCTTTGCAGATTTTCTCGGCGCCCTGCGCGCCAAAAAGCGCAAGAATATCCGCCACGAGCGTCGCGACGTAGGCCGTGCCGGTATCTGCTTTGTGCGCCTGCACGGCAATGATCTAACCCCCAACGACATCGATTTCGTATTCAACTGTTACCAGCAAACCTTTTACGAGCACGGCAATTACGCCGCTCTGAACCGGGCCTTTTTTGAGCAATTGGCCCGGACCATGGCAGACCAGCTGCTGGTGGTGATGGCGCGCTATATGGATGAGCCCATCGCGATGGGGCTGTTTCTGCAAGGTGGCAAGCGACTCTACGGCCGCTACTGGGGCGCGATCCGACGGGTGCCGAGTCTGCATTTTGAGACGGCTTACTACCAGGGCATTGAGTATTGCATTGACCAGGGGCTGGAAGTGTTTGAATCAGGCGCCCAGGGCGAGCACAAGATCAGCCGCGGTTTTTCGCCGGTCAGAACGCACTCACGCCACCTGATCCGCCATCCCGAGTTTCGGGCGGCCATCTCCGCCTACCTCAAGGAGGAAGAGCGCTGGTTGACAAACTATGGCCACGCGCTCAAGCAACGCTCACCTTATTTGATCGCCGGACCGGCATGACAGTGCGATGACTGAGCATACCCTTGTGCAATTGTCACCCGACCCGGACGCACCGTTTCCGCCGACCCATATGGCGCTCGGCAACCCCAACGGATTGCTGGCCTGGGGCGGAGACCTGGAACCGGCCCGTTTGCTGCGCGCCTATCGTCAGGGCATTTTTCCCTGGTACATTGAGGGTCAACCGATCCTCTGGTGGTCGCCGGCGCCACGCTGCATCCTGATTCCTGCCAATATATATCTGTCGCGCAGAACCCGGCGCCGTTACAACCAGAAATTTTTTCGTCTGACTGCCGACACGGCGTTTGAGCAAGTCATGCGCAATTGTGCCACCCGTGGTCAATCCAACCGCCCGCTGCCGGACGACGAAGATGAGTCTTCGTTCGAGTGGGAATTTCCATCCTCGGACACCTGGATCACAGCAGAAATGATCAAGGGCTATTCCGGATTGCATCAAATGGGCCATGCCCACTCGCTAGAAGTATGGTTCGGCGACAAGCTGGTCGGCGGTATCTACGGTATCGCCATCGGCGCCGTGTTTTTTGGTGAGTCCATGTTCAGTTCAAAAACCGACGCCAGTAAAATCGCCCTGGTCGCGCTGTGCAGGCAGTTGCAGCGCTGGTCGTTCACGCTGGTGGACTGCCAGGTTGGCAATCAACACCTTTTCTCCATGGGCGCCATCGAAGTCGCGCGCGAGGAATTCGAGTCGGAGCTGGACCAGGGCGTTCAGCAAGATGCCGCGACGATGGGCGGAAGCCGGTGGACGGACGTGTTTCAATGCGATAATCGCTGGTAGCACCCGGAAGTGAGGAAATGACCAGCGAGGCGACCGTCAAGCCCAGCCGCGGCACCCTGCAACAACACCCACTGCAAGCCATCGGGCTGATGATGGGGGCGGTATTCATGCTCTCCAGCATGGATGTCGCGATCAAACTGCTGGTTGAGCACTATGGCCGTTTCCAGGTCGTATTATTGCGCAGCATCGTTTCCATTCCGTTGTTTGCCGGTTGGATTCTGCTGCGTGACAGAACCCTGTTTCGCACCGCCTACCCGGGCGGCCACCTGATACGGGGCCTGGTCGGTCTGACCATGCTGTGGACAGTGGGCGAGTGCTTTCGTGAATTGCAACTGGCTGATGCCTACGCAATATATTTTGCCGCACCGCTGTTATTGACCTTGCTCTCCGGGCCAATCCTGGGTGAACCAGCGGGCTTCATGCGCATCATTGCGGCGGTAGTGGGTTTTGCCGGTGTGTTGGTGGTGCTGCAGCCGCAAGGCGATCAGTGGATTACCTATGGTGCGGCCATGGGATTGCTGGGGGTTTGTTTTTATGCGGTTTCGACCCTGTTACTCAGGAGCATGGGTCAACGCGACAGGACCGTGACGATCGCATTCTGGTTTGCAACCGTGGTCGGCCTGGGCGCTGCCGTAATGGCCATCCCCGGCTGGAAAGCGATCGACCCCACGCATTGGCTGACCATTGGCGCGCTGGGCGTGACTGGCACCGTTGGGCAATTGCTGATCACCGCGGCGTTTCGCAAGGCCTCAATTGCCGTGGTAGCGCCCTTTGATTATATTCACATGTTCTGGGCGGTGCTATATGGATGGCTGTTCTGGGCACATATCCCGAGCACCAGAACCTGGGTGGGCGGCGCCATCGTCGTTGCATCGGGTCTGTTTATCATTTACCGCGAACGTCGCCGCTCACTAAGAGCATCGCAACAAGCCGCAATGGAGCCTGTTGATCCTTAGGCGGGCGCATCGAGTCGGCCCACCGCTACGACGCAGAATTCCCCAGACTCAGTATCGCTCTGAATTGTTCCATGGTCTCAGCGCTGAGATCCCCGCGTTCGCAAGCCAGCTCCAACACGGTCTTGGCCAGTACACAGTACACGTCCACATCCTGGGGATGCGCCGCGAGCAACGCGGCCAGATGGGCTTCAATGGTCTGCGTGTCACCGCGGACTATAGGGCCGGTAATCGACTGCCGGGCGCCGTAGCTGGCCAAATCTGAAACCGTGCTGCCAAGCAATTCCAGGTTGACCTGAGCAGCCATGGCCTCATCCAGCCCCGCGTCCTGCAGCCACGTCTGGGTTTTCCAGCTGATGCCCTTGGTAATGTTGCTGATGATGCTGACCGCCGCGTGATACAGCCCCCGGTCGATATGTCCGGTGGGCATCCAGTTGGCGCGGATCGCGTGAAACAACGGCTGTAGCGCCTGTAGCGCCTCGACATTGCCTTCAGCAATGCAGGGTGTGCCGTCGAATTCGGTCAGCGACAGCTGCTCGTGTGTGAGTGATCGCACCGGATGCACCGCCGCCAGTCGAGCGCCGCATTCTATGAGCGGCGCAAGAATGTCAGGCCCAAAGCGGCCACAGAGATGGAACACAATTTCACCTTCAAATTTCAGGCCGCTGGCGGCCATCGCCTGTGCAACCCCGGCGATCTCGTCGTCGTTGACGCCCACCATCCATAGACCGCAGGCTTCAAATTCGTTGAGGGAGCCGACCACCCTGCCCTGCCCCAATGATTCAACGGCACGCCGCGAACTGGCCCCGGTCCGGTTCATGACACCGCCGATGTCCAGCGCTTGCGCTGCTACCCCGAGGCGCGCCAGGCTGCCGGCGGCACGCCCACAACCGATGATGTTTACTTGCATAGGTGCATTCATTTGCAGGAGCTTGGGGTCATTCCGATGCGAAGGCAATCTACTGTTGTTCCCTGATCAGGTAATACACATGTGTAATCAACTGGTCCTCGGAGACCATGCCCGGGTCAGATATGTACTGCTCCCACGACACATCGCCCTCGCCGAAGCCGTGCACCACCATCCAGGCGGCCAGTTTCTGGTAGGTCTGGATCAGGTTAGCGTGAGGACCGTGATGCACGGCCCTGACAGCCCGCCCCGAAGGCATCAGTCCGAATTGCACATGGCCGGTCGTTACCGGGTGCTCACCGACTATGGGTATCGCCGCATCAACCGCAAAGCCGGTCCCACCCAAAGAGCGCGTGATCGCCATGGGCTGAGAGGCAATTTCAAGCCTCGAAGTCTGGATGAATGTCATGATTTCAAGGTAGGCCTCGGCGGTATCAACGTCGTTGAGCCCATCGAAACTCTGGGTGGTCACGAACAGTACCTCAATGGGTTCCACGACCACAGTTTCCACTTCCAATCCGGAAAAATCCGCATTGGGAACAGACTCGGCCAGCACCTTGAGGTTAGCCAAACCCAGCTCGTAATCGCTGCCGACCCAACGGTCGAACAACAGACCAAAATATCGATTGAGGATCCCCGTCAGAAAATTCTCGCCGGCGGCCAGATCCGAATCAAAAACCCAACGAACCCGGGTTTTCTCTCCCAGTGATTGAAATTCGAAGCGCGCCAACGCCTCACCCTGCTGTTCAAAGTCCAATTGCATTTCAATCAGCGAATGAGGTTCGCTGCGCACAATCTTCTGCCAGCCGCTGCCCACCAATCTCGGGTCATCCTGCCAATCCAACTGCGCCCCCACGCCGGACTCAGGACCGCTGAATTCATAGGTCATACCCGGATCTCGCGCCGCCCACGGCGACCACGCGCTAAAGCTGCGATAACCGTTGAGAAGGGTGAACAGGGTTGACGCCGGGCGGTTGATCACGATGGTCCGTTCCACGTGCGCCGTTGGCGACAAGTACAGGCCGCCAGCAATAAACAGCGCCATGCCGGCGGCGATGATCAGAGTCAGCTTTTTCAGCATCGATCAGGCCCGAGGAGCCACACGGTTTGCACGCAGGGTAAAGAGTACGGCTCCGAAGCCGTTGCGCGTGAAGCCGCCTTCCGCAGCGTAGGCGATGACGGTGGTGCGGTTTCGCCGCAGGCGAAGAAGCGCCGCCGGAATGCCGTAACGCATAGGCGGGAGCACGACTGCAGGGATGCAGGAGGTAGAGCAACGCAGGGAGCAGTTGCCGAGGGAAGCGAGACTCATGTCATTCATCCACGTTGCGATCCCGGTCCGGTAACTTCCTGGCTGTTGACTCACTGTCTTCCTCCGCATCGCGGGGAAACCAGTCTGGCACCGAATCATCGTCTTCCCACTCGTAGCGCTTGATGGGCACACGATCCCAGCTGCGGTACAGAATGGCCAGGGCGCCGCCCATAATGGCGCCTGAGAGATGCATTTCCCAGGACATGAACGGGCGAATTGGGAGGACGCCCCAAATCATCGAACCATACAAAAATCCAACCAGCAAAGTGACCGAAACCGAGCGCATATCACGCCTCAGTACGCCACCGATAAAAACAAAGGCCAACATGCCATAGACCAGCCCGCTGACGCCGATGTGCACCGTGGGCCGGCCAATGATCCAGGACAGAAGCCCGGAACCCAGCCACATCAATGGGATGGTCCGTACTGACGAGTTGGGGTACAGAAACAACATGGCCGTCAGTGAAACGACGAACGGCATGGAATTCGACAGCAGGTGCTGGGCGTTGGCGTGCAACAAGGGTGCGGTCACCAGGCCGACCAACCCCACAGCCGATTGGGGGCGCAAGCCGAATCGGACCAGACCAAGCCCAAAGGTGCTGTCGATAATCAGTATGACCCACAAAACGCCGAGGGCGGCCAGGGTAGTTCGCAGCGCCAGGCGAAAATTGCTCGACGATTTCTTCGAGGTGTTATATCCGGGTTCAAGGATCTTAAAGGTCATGGCTATGCTGCGGCAGTCCAGTTCAGCGCAAATTGGCAGGTAGAGCACTGGAGATGGTATCCCTGGCCTGCTTCATCAAGTCCCCAAGGTCATCCAGCGTCAGGGAGGCGGTTTCAATGGGTGGATGTATCACCATGGCGGCCCGGCCCGGAAACAACTTCAAACTGCGGGCCGGGAGAATGTCACGGGTCCCGCTGACGGTTACGGGAAGCACCGGCAGTCCCTGGTCGATTGCGATGCGAAATGCGCCTTTCTTGAAGCGCAGCAGCCGACCGTCATCGCTGCGGGTGCCTTCGGGGAAAAACAGCATTCCCACACCCTCACCCAACTTCTGTAGCGCTTCATTCACGGCTTTCTTGGCCGTGCGGGGATTGCTGCGGTCGACGAAAATATGGCCGGCCATCTCACAGCCTTTGCCCAGGCCAGGGATTTTGCGCAATTCCTGTTTGATCACCCATTTCAGGTCAAGCTGCAGCCAACCGTAGACGACGAGGATATCGAACTGGCTTTGATGGTTGATGGCCACCACGTAAGTGCGGTCGCGACTGGCGTTGCCCGCACCTTGCACGTTAACGGCAATCGGCGTTAACCGGGCCAACAGGCGAGCCCAGGTCGTGATGATATGGCGGCTGGCCCATTCCGGGCTGACAATCACCGAAAATATCATTACCAAAGTGCTGAACAACAACGTCAGTACAATGACCAGCGGAATGAACACCAGCCATGCATACAACTGGTAAGGCCAGTACAACACGCGTTTCATGCCAGCTCCCATCCCTGCAGGTCGTCAGAAATGCCAGCCGTAGCCCACTTCAATTTCCCACTCATTCTTGGTCACGATGACGTTCTGGGTGGGATCGAAAAAGTTCGGGCCGGTGATGGAATCCTCTTCAGCATACATTACCGCCAGACTCAATTCGCTACGGAAGCCGCCAGCACTGCTGAAGGCACGCGTGAATCCCTCCGCAACCGTAACCTCAGTCGTATCCAGTGCCAGGATGTTCCAGGTAACCTCTTCCACGGCAACTGGCTGGTGGTTTCTACTCGCGCCAAGACGCCATGTCCAGCGTTCGTTGTGGCGCCATTGAATTCCTCCTTTGACGGTAAATACATCAGACCAGCCAAAGCCAGGCCCGTTCTTGCCACCCAGACAACTCGCGGCATCAACGCCCCCACCGTAAGTGGGGCAGTCCAGCAAACTACTCAATGAGTGACCCAGCCAGGCAACTTTGCTATACCAGATCTGCTCTGCATCCACGCTGAAAGAAAACCTCGCGGTTGGCGACCAGGTGATGCCCAGGGTCATATGTGCCGGAACATCCAATTTGCCCGCGCTCGGGAGCAAGTCGGCGTAATCACCCATTTTGCCCATGGAAATCTTTGACTGATAACTCAGTCCCACGGCAAAGTGCTCTGAGAGCTGCCAGTGTGCGCCGACCTTGGCGCCCACGCCGAAAGATCGGTCACTGCCATTGTTGCTCAATTGTGTGGGCATCGTCGCACCGGCGCTATCTGCAAGAGTCTGCGTATAAGTTGCAAACTGCTCCAAGCCGCTGACTTTGAGGCTTTGTACAGCCAGAACGGCGCCTGCCCCAACCGAGAAACCCTCGCCAAGTTGGCGCGAATAGGTCAGGTCCAAGAGGTTCTGTTGCAGGCTGAAACGGGTATCACCACCGCCGAAGGTGCCCTCAAGGATTGCGATCGACTGTGGGCCAGCGCCGTCAGGGTCAAAAGTTGCTGTGCCGCCCGGTAGCTTGGACTCTATATGCCCGCGCCGGTATAAGGCCACGGTGAAGGCGGACTTGTCATTAATCAGCCAGGAACTGGCGATGTGTGGAATCAGGAAGCTGTCGGTGCCGTTGTCAATGTCGTTGGGGCCGATCGTGAGACTGTCAAATCGACCGTTCCTGTTGCTCGCAGTGGTCGTGTAGTTCTGGTAGGGCAAATGCAACGCCAGACCCATCACCGTGTGGTTGCCGACAAGGACACCCATCGCCGGATTACCCACCACCGAGATGGCGTCTTCGGGCATGGCCATTCCGGCCCCGGCGAGGCCTTTGTCTTTGGTCCCGATGGCGTGATAGAAATAACCATTGGTGACCAACGCGCTTGCGGCGGAAATCAATCCGATTACTCCGGTGAGAAAACCTGCCGCCCATGCGTGTGTGAGGCACTTCTTGTTTTTCAATGGTGATTCCTGCTTGAGACTGGCGGAAATTGTAGGCACAATTCCGACGATGCACAATGCCTCGGCAAGCAAGCGTCGAATCTGTGCGCAATGCTTGATCAATTCAATCATGGAGAATTCAATGAATTACCTCAAATATTTCTCACTTGCGGCGGTTTTAACCCCATTTATTGCAACCATTGATATTGCCTGTGCGGGCGAGGTCGCAGACCGCATTGCCCATTCTCTGTCAGCGGCACCGGCCTTTATCAGCAACAACGCCACGGTCATGGAAGGCGATGGCACGGTCCTGAGGGAAGGCAGCAATGGCTGGGTCTGTATGCCCGACACCATGCCGGGAGACGGTGCGCCGTTGTGTGTTGACGAAGTGTGGTTGAAACTCCTCACTGCGGTAGGCAGTAAATCCGATTTCCAGACAGACCGGATTGGCCTTTCATACATGCTGCAAGGTGATCCGGGGGCGGGTGTCAGCAATTCCGATCCTTATCACCCTGATCCAAAGGCGGCCCACGACTACATTGAAACCGCACCGCACCTGATGATCGTCGTACCGAAGGAAATGCTCGAAGGCATCACCGATGATCCGAGCTCTGGCGGGCCTTGGGTGATGTGGGGTGACACGCCGTACGCACATTTGATGGTGCCCATAGCCGATAAGTAACAAGATCGCGGTTGCCTGCCTGTAGACCCAAATTTGAGTGACAAGGCAAAATAGTCAAGGATTTCCGTTTTGATGGGATGGGTACGCCTATGAGCGACACTTTATTGATACCGCTCCGAGATCAGGGCAGCAGGCCACCCGTGTTCCTGATCCCGGCAGCGGGCTCAACGCCGCTTTCGCTGATCCGGCTGGCTCGATCGCTGCACGCGGATCGGCCCGTGTACTCCTTCATGTTCGCCGGCCTGGAGGACGGGCAGGCGCCACACGACAGCATTGAGTCCATGGCATCTGCCTATCTGAAGGAGATGCGCACCGTGCAGAAAACCGGGCCCTGGTTTGTCGGCGGGCATTGTTTCGGCGGCAACCCGGCTTTTGAATTGGCCAGGCAACTCGAAGCAGCGGGTGATCCGGCGAGCGCAGTGATCGTGTTGGAGTCGATGCCCCCACCGGGCGCCGCGGTGCCCGAACAAAGTGAAATCGATTGACCTGACATCGCTCAGGAATGTGTATTCCACCGCATCCCTGCAGGCGCTGCAAAACACCGGAGACATGATCACCCAACAGATCTCACGCCTGCCGGAAAAGCTGCAGCAGCACTTCAGGGGTATCACACAAGCACATCAAACCATCGGCTATCGGTACCGGGCTCCGACCATCGCGACACCGATCATTCTGATGCGCACCACGGCCCATTCCGACGAGATATTTGAAGACTGGAAGAACCTGAGCAGCCACAGCTATCTCGAACGCGTCGTTCCCGGAGGCACGTATTCAATGCTCAACCCACCTCATGTACGGGCCCTGGGGCTGGCAATTGAAGAGACGCTACGAAAATTTGGCGGCTAGCCGAGAATTCCAGTAACGTTTTTCACTGGTAAGGCTCGGTGCCATCATTACCGCAAAGCGCCATGAGGGGGTTGCGGTTCGCTCCTGGCAGATGGCCCTTTTGCACATGGATGTGCTTAGATCGTGGAGCGCAGGGATGCGCGGGAACGATCCAAGGCGCTAAGAACACTTGAAACCGTTCAGCAGCTCTTCGAGCCGCCGGAAAATGCTGCCATCCTGGCATTTTCCTTCCTCGCGCCATCCTTGCCGCTCGGGCTCGACGACCCAGTCGCTTGTCGTCCCTCGGCATCCACCTTGATGGAGCGGACCACAACCCCCTCATGACACTTTGCTGTCACGGTGCGGATTTTGGGCTTGGACGGCCGCAACAGCCCTGGGGCAGCCAGTGGCATGATAATAAGCGCCAAATCGATGACATTTATGACCCCTATGTGCCATCAGTTGGAACAAGCCGGAAAAAGTGACAGTGCTGCTTTCAGGACCCTTACTCCGAACCGACATGTGGCAGCGTTAGGAAAGTCCCGTGAGCGGGCTGCTGGCCGCGACTGCAAGGATGCCGAGCTACGCACAAGCGACTGGGTCGGCGAGCCAGGGATGGCTCGGCGAGGCGCGAGGGAACAGGATGTTCCCTGAAGCCGACCCACCAAGCGCGGAGAAGTGAGGGAAGCCCGAAGGGCCATCCGCCAGGAGTGGCCAGCAGTTCGCTCATGGGAATTTCCGGAGGTAGCGAGTTGCCGGAATTCACAGCTAGCCTGGCGCCGGTACTCCGACAGCCGGATCACTCATAATTCACGAAATCCATCAGGTTTTGCTGGTGCACGGTAATCATGCTTTCAAAACGGCGCGCCAGTGCCCCGACTTGAAAAGCGGGTGATTTCATTGCCTTGTGTACCTGAGCGCAGGCCCACATATCCTCCAGCATCGAATCGCCCGATTCCACCGGGTGCGTCCCCAGGTCGGCAAGCGAGATCGGTGCATCACCTTTTCTGTTAAATCGCCCTTTGAATTCAAACGACCGCTTCATCGCTTCCACCGCCCCCGGCATCACCCGGGCGCGTGATTCCACGATGGTTCGGTCGACAGCAACCGGAATGGCGTGGAATGAGCTCCAGTTGTAGGCCATCCCGGCCCAACCGATATTGGGGAAGAGCATGTGGAACTGGGCGCCGAAGTGTTCAGGGTCGGCGAACAACGAGTCGCCGTCGGCGTAGCGGCGATAGGATTGCAAGATCGGGTGCGTAATTGAATGGCTGACCTCCTCAAGATCGAGGCCGATTTTCTCTTCGAATCTTGATGCAGTGGCAATGTCTGTACCGCTGAAATCCCAGGCCATACCGACATCGCGCCACGCCCCCCAGGACAGTGCGCAGGACAGCCCACTGTGATTTTGTTGCCGGCGTCTTGCTAACCGGTCAAGCACTGCGTTGGCCGCAGCATAATCGACCTGACCCTGCCCCGGCAGCATTGACGCCTGGGATGAGAAATAGATGAAGAGGTCCAGCGACTGATGTTCGAACAGTTCCTCCAGGATGTTAGGTAGAAAGCACCTTGGCGGCAAACACCTTGCCCGTTTTTTCGCGGGTTTTTTGCAGCGCCGGCCCATCGTCAACCACACCGGCGGCATGCAACACGCCGTGGATCTGCCCGTGATTGGGGCCGAAAACCCTTATAGCTTCGCTGACCACCTGCTGCATCTCGTCTCTGTCACTGGCATTGGCGCGGACGATCAACAGCTCTGCACCTCGTTCCAGCAGCGGCGACAGAATCCGGATGGCCCGACCGATTTTGCTGTCCTGGTCGATGTAGTCAGGCCACTCATCACGCGGCGGCGGCTCCCAGCGTGAGGTCAACACCAGGCGGGCATTGCGTGTATTAAACAGATGTTCGGCGAATTTGAGGCCCAGGCCGCCGACACCGCCCGTAATCAGTACCGTGCCGCCTAAACGCAGGCACGGCAGTCCGCCGACCAATTCCGGCAGTTCGAACAATTCCTGCGTGTAGCGGCCGTCGGCACGCAAGGCGGTCAGGGCGTGCTTCGAGTCTGCGGCTGCTTCGCGGAAAATGTCTTCCACCAGGTCACTGCCGGCGGGGACATCGATACAGCGCATCGAAAGCCCGCGTATTTCCTGGGGCATCACCTGGCATGGCGGTAGCAGAGCGCCTTTTTCCGGATGCAATGCATCGGTGGCAGTGTCAACCTGAGACAAGCCGTCGGTATAAACCTGGACACTAACCTGCCGCACCATCCTGCAGTCATGGGCTGCCTGAACCAATGCAATCAGCGTGAAAAAGCCCCGGTCAAAGGCCCAGCGAAATGCCGCAACATCGGTTTCGGGCGCTTCTTCTTCGCTGATTGTCCAGAAATGCAGTACGCGAAGCTCCTCATTTTCATCCAGCTCAAACTCGGCCAATACCCGACGCAGGTCCTGTCTGGACCCGGGCCTGGATTCATAGTGATCCTTAGCAATTTGGCCAAAGCCATCACCGGTCTCAAGCGCCACGACCCTGCCGGCATGTTCCCTGAGCCTGACGATCAGCTGGTCGGCCAGCCCTTCATCATCTGCAAATACCAACCACTGACCCGCGTGACCCACCTGTTCTTCGGCCGAGAGTTGCCTTTCTTGCCAGCCTGGCTCATAGAGATGTGCGGGATAGTGGTGCGCTGAATCGCCCGGATCCCCTGAGCGGTTCTGCCAGTAATGGAGATGCTAGAACGGGTATGTGGGCAGCGCTGCCATGCGGGTGCTGTCCTGCTTGCTGTCGCGGGTGCTGCCATGGCCAAACTGCTTTGACCAATCGACCTCTGCGCCCAGTCGCCATATTTCTCCCAATGCATCAAGCGCCAGAAGATTCGCTTTGGCCGCGACGTCGTCACGGGGTCGATATAAGGGGGTAACCGTGTCGCGGCTGGCATCGTGCTGGCTGACCAAACCGGTCAACACCCTGCCCGGACCTATTTCCACAAAAATCGGGTTGTCCTCAGTCAGGAAGTTGGCCACGCCGGCCGAGAAACTGACAGGCTGGCGGCGCTGGTCAACCCAGTAATCCGGATCACAAGCCTGAGCCGCCGTCAGCGGTAGCCCGGTCACATTGGAAATCGTGGTCATGTGCGGTGCGCTGAATTTAAATTTGGCCAGTTCGGTTCTGAATGCCTCAATCGTCGGATCCAGCATTCTCGAGTGGAAAGCATGAGAAGTATTGAGCATTCGATGGCCGATCCCTTTTGCCCCCAGCTCGGCCACAAAACGATTCATCGCATCCACAGGTCCGGCAACGGCGTTGCTGGTTGGACTGTTCATGGCAGCCAAATCCAGGTCCGTCGGCAGCAGCGCCAGCACCTCGTCCAGCGGCAGAAAAATCGCCACCATCGATCCCGGTGCGGACTCTTGCATCAGGCGGCTGCGCAAAGCCACCAGTCTCAGGCCGTCATCAAGCGGGAAAACCCCGGCAAAACAAGCCGCCACCAACTCACCAAGGGAGTGGCCCAACATACCCACCGGCTTGACGCCCCAATGCATCAAAAGTTTACCCAGGGCGTATTCCACCATGAACAAGGCCGGTTGCGCGATGTAGGTCTGTGCCAGGGCCTGTTTTGCTTCTTCATCCGAGCTGCCACTCGCCAGGTAGATCTTTTCTCGCAAATCGAATCCCAATTCCTGTTGGAAGAAATCCGCACAGTAATCGATGGCCGTGCGATATACAGGTTCGTTGTCGTATAGGGCCTGCCCCATGCCGGGGACCTGCGAGCCCTGGCCCGGAAATAGAAAAATGACGGGGCGTCCGGCTTCGACCCTGCCGGCCAAAGCCTTCAAACCTCGCAGCCGTTGTGACACAGGTGTTTTCGATTGCCCGTCGATGGTCACATGGCAACGAAAATCCATCGCCTGCCGCCCGCTTTGCAGCGTGTGGGCGATATCCGCAAGCGGCGTTGCCGGGTGCTCATCGATGAACAAAGCCAAATCCGAGATCCGGCGCTTCAAGGCCGGCTGGGATTTTGCAGAGAGCACCAGCAGGTGGTTGCTGCCACCGAGCTTGCTGCCTCCAGCCAAATCCGCCAGGTCAGGCGGCTCATGGCCTGCAATGACGAGATGGGCGTTGGCGCCACCGAACCCAAACGCTGACACGCTGGCACGTCGTGCAGAGGCATTCTGTTCCCAGGGCCTGGCTTTGGTGTTGACGAAAAAAGGGCTGTTCTCGAAGTCTATTTTCGGATTGGGATTTTCGAAATTCGCGACCGGTGGCAACACCCCGTTGGAAACGACCAGGCATGCCTTGATCAGGCTCACCACGCCCGCTGCTGATCCCAGGTGTCCGACGTGCCCTTTGACAGAACCCAGCGCGCAGTAACCCGTGTCGGCGGAATACTCTTGAAATACCTCGGTCAGGGAATTCACTTCGATCGGGTCGCCAATTCTGGTACCGGTACCATGACATTCAACGTATCCGATGCTGCGGGGATCCAGTCCGGCCTCTTCAACCGCGTGGCTGATCGCCCGTTTCTGCCCCGCTGTAGTGGGGGCGGAAAAGCTCTGTTTCTCTTCGGGGTTGCCATCGTTCGAATACCCCGACCCCAGAATGACACCGTGAATGGGATTGCCGTCCTTGATGGCGTCGTCCAGTCGCTTCAAGACAACCGCTGCGACCCCATTGCCAAAAATGGTGCCGTCTGCGCCGGCATCGAAAGGCCGGACCTTGCCGGAAGAAGAGGCCATACCGTCTATCACGGAGCGGTAGTAGGGCAAACGCGGAAAATCAACGCGGCATCCGCCGGCAATGGCTGTCGAGCACTCATTCAGGCGCAGGTTTTGCACCGCCAGGTGAATCGCCAACAGCGATGTGGCACAGGTCGCCATCGTGGTGATACTGGGGCCAGTCAGATTGAGGGCATAGGAGACCCGCAGGCTGAAGTAGTCGGCGGAATTCCCCAGGCGGCGGGTCAGCGCGCTGCCCTTGTCCCCATGCTGGTAAAGATTCTGCGTCAGGTAAGAATATTCATTGGATTCAGTTCCGGCAAAGACACCCGTTCTTTGATCCGTGTCGCCTGGCACCACTGCAGCATGCTCCATCGCCTCCCAGGCACATTCCAGGAACAGACGATGGCCGGGATCCAATTGCTCGGCCGCCGATTCCGACACGCCAAAAAAATCGGCATCAAAGTATTCAACACCCTCCAGTACCGGCTTTGCAGGCACCATCGTTGGGTCGGCTAAATCTTCGGGGAACACGCCAGCGCGCTCGAGCTGGGCGCGACTGGGGCGGAACAGGCAGTCCTCGGTGCGCTGCAAATTATTCCAGAATTGCTCGAGCGTATGCGCGCCAGGCACCCTGAGCGCCATACCAATCACCGCTATGGGGATTGCCGACTCAGACACCACAGTCTGCCATGGCCAGGAATTCCTTCGCAACTTCTTTGGCCATGCTCGACAGGCACGAGGGAGCCCATTCTTGGACCCTTTTTGGGCGCGCCCTGATCAACTGATTTGCTCGTACCATCATTCGTGCGATAAATGATTACATGAATCCATTCACCACACCAGAATTCGCTACCCTTGGGGCTGCGCCTGATTCATGAATGAGAGCTGCTATGCTTTCAATTGGCCCATGGGCAGTTATGATGTTTTTCCGAGTGACCGATTGGAGATTGACGATGAGCAAAATACTATTAGCCGCAATGTTTCTAACGCTTTTTGCATCAGCGAACATGTATGCCCGAGACCACCATGAAGCACCTGCCAAATGCCCGGCCTTGCAAGCCTCAACACTTTTTGTTGCCGACAAGACGGGTTCCCGGAAGCAAGGCAGCGCAGAAAAAATCAGTGAAACGCACAAGACCGCAGAAGCCCAGGGCTGGGATTTCAAGGATCTTGAAATCTACATCGAAGATGGAGATTTGCAGGGCTTCTTTATTACCTACACCCGGCCGCATCCCTGCAACAGTTAGTGGCGGCAGAGGGCAAAATAAATTGGAGGTCAATGCAGCTTCCGGCCCGCCTGCAAGACGATGAAGTGCATGTCTGGGCAGTCGATCTCGCACCGTCCAGACAACGGCTGTGCTTTTATCAGAACCTGCTGTCTCCAGCTGAGCTCAAGCGGGCATCGCGCTTTCACCGCGACACCGATCGTCACGCCTGGATGGTGGCCCGGGGGTTTCTTCGGCATGTGCTTGGCCACTACGCGGAATGCGCACCTCGTGACCTGCCCATCAGTGTGGGCGAGCACGGCAAGCCGCAGCTGTCCGGCCGTCGCCTCGATTTCAGCATGTCGCATTCACGTGGGGTGGGTTTGCTGGCCATTGCCCGCAACTGCAGCGTTGGCGTCGATGTGGAATGGATAGACCCCTCCAAGGTCACTGACCGTTTCGCAAGGCACTGTTTTTCACGTACCGAATACAGGCACTTTAAGGCCGTCGAACGCCAACTGCGGACCCGCGCATTTTTCAACGGCTGGACACGTAAGGAAGCCTTTATAAAAGCGCTGGGCCAGGGCCTGAATTATCCGCTGAGTGATTTCGATGTCAGCCTGAAGCCGGAAGCGCCGGCCCGATTGATTCGTATCGAAGGCAGTGCAAGCAAGGCCATGCAGTGGACGATGCACAACACCACGCCTTGCCGTGCGTATGCCGGCGCTGTCGTGGCTGGTGGCCGCGGCTGGAAGCTTGCCTGCTTCGTCCAGCCGCGGGAATGTTGATTGGAACATGCGCACCGCCCGATCCCAACTTACACCACAAGCCCTCGAGACCGAGATCGACCGCCGTTGGCGCCAAATCCTAGAACTCGATGGGGATGGCGATGGCAACCTCTTGTCCGAAGACTTCTTTGACCTGGGTGGAAGCTCTCTGCAGGCGTTGCAACTTTTGACCGGGATCGAGGATGAATTGGGTTTCGCGGTGCCGCTGATGGCTTTTGCATTGCACCCCACGAAGGCGGGACTGCTGGAAGCGCTGCGGCCTGCCGAGCCGCAAATATCGGTACCAGGACAGGTGCCAGCGGCATCTGTTTGCCCAGCCACATCATTGGTTCCAATGAAGCCCGACGGCAGCCGCAAGCCGTTTTTCTTCATTCATGCCGAGTTTGGGCATACCCTGTTTGCCCAGGGCCTGGCGCGGGCACTGGACTCGGAACAGCCAATGTACGGCCTTCAATCGCGTGGGCTCGATGGCAGCGAAGAGCCCTTCACGAAATTGCCGCATATGGCTTCGTACTACATCGATCTGATCAAGACGATTCAACCTTCAGGGCCCTATCGATTGGGTGGTTTCTGTATGGGCGCACTGCTGGCGCTGGAGATGACCAACCAGTTGCAGGACCGTGGCGAAGACGTTTCCCACCTGGCTATATTCAGCACAGATGCGTCATGGATAAACATTCACGGTTTCGGCGATCAGGTGAATTATCACCGGCGCGAAATGGGCAATCGCAGCATGCTCGGCAAAGGGCGCTATTTGTGGGCCAGAATCCGTTTCAGGATCTATCGTTGCTGGTCGGGATTGGTTTGTCTGCTACGGAAATTTCTTCTGCCTCGTGGCAGATCGTTGTCCGCCAGGCTGCGCTACGTTTTTGTGGCAGAACTCAACTACCGCGCCGGTTGGGATCTTCCAACCAAGCCCTATCGTGGGACGATTTCATACTTTCAGGGCGACGGCGATTCACTGCGCGATCCCCAACCCTTTTGGAGCCCATTGGCCGAGGGCGGTATCGAAATACACAGAGTTCGCGGAGAGTTGGGGCTCATTTTTTCTCCCGAAAACGTGGCCGGCCTGGCCGTTGAACTCAAGCAGAGCCTGTCCCGCCCCGCCGTTGCGACTGAATCGAGCTGACGATGTCCAGGTAGCGTGACATATGCCCCTCAGGCGTGCGCTCGGCCAGGTAGGTCTGGTAGGCCAGGTCTGACAGACGCTTGCGCAGGTCAGAATCTCTGGCCAGCCGGAGTACCTGATCAGCAAGCTCCGCCGTCGACCGGAAACACATGCCACCGCCAGATTGTTCCACCGCCTCTTTCAAAGAACCGATATCCCTGGTGATCACCAGAGTTGCGCAGGACCAGGACTCGCCAAGCACGAGCGCGCAAATTTCATAACACATTGAAGGGATGATGGTCGCAATGGCCTGCTCATAAAGGGGCTTGAGCTCGCCATGCGGCAGCGCGCCGAGGAAGTGAATATTAGGGCTGCCTCCAGCCAGGGCCTTGAGCTGTTTCTCATAGCTGCCGCTGCCGGCGATAAGCAGGCTCAGATCGGGTGAACGGGCGAATAGCGGGATTACATCCTGCAGCCCTTTCAACTTTTCCAGCCTGCCGACGAAGAAGAAATACGCCGGCGCGACGGCTGGATGTTCATCCCGCTTCGCAGGCTCCGGCCAGAATGTCGCCAGGGGCAGTACTTCCGCATTCAGCTCAACGCCCCGCTGGCGGTGAAGCTCGATTGTAAATTCACTGCCGGCAAGAAACCTGTCCACTTGACCGAGCATCTTTTTCATCCACGCTTGATTACGCCACAATTGGGGTGGCCGGCGGTAGATCAGCTGACAGCGAAAACACTCTGGCCGATCGCAGGCGAAAGCATTGTTCTTGTACAGAATGTGGGTGGGACAGACCAGCCAGTATTCGTGCAGCGTGTATAGCTTGACTGCCCTTCCCACGGCGAGCACATCCAGACCTCCGACCAGGGAAACGTTGTGATAGTGGATCACGTCAAAATTACCCTGTTCAATAATTCTTTCAATGGCTTTCCGCTTCAAGCCCATTCGCCCGGTCTGCTGGGTCAGGATGGGGGGACAAGGCCCCAGCCCGGCTCTGCAGACTGTGAACGATAATGTCGGGGTGATCGGCGACTGAGGGGTTCGGCTCGGTCGCCAGCACATTGAATGCGTCGCGGCAGTGAATGACTTCTACGTGGTGCCCCATTTGCACCAGATGTTGTGACAATTGATAGACATACAGGGCGTCACCGCCGAAATGGTAGGGCGGATAAAACGTGGTCACCATGCAGAATTTCACCGCTGCATTAACTCCTGCTTGAAATCGCGCAGTATCTGGCGAAAACCCAGGTAACTTCCCAGGCCGCCCTGGCAGGCCTTTTCAAATCGGTGTTGCCGTTGAAGGTAATAGCCATCGATCCGCTTGAGGGTGTAGTCATCTTCGTCACTGCCAGCATGCCCCAGGCGTACTGTACAGGCGCGAATATAGTGGCGGGCGGCATTGTCGCGCACAGCCGGATTGAAGAACCCAAAAGGATAAGCCAGCGATTCAATCGCCACCTGGAGTTTCTGTTCCAGCCGGGTTTTGGAATTGCTCAGTTCGCGCTCAAGTTCTGCTTCGGTCAGCCTTCTCAAGTCCGGGTGCGTGCAGCTGTGAGAGCCGATTTCAAAACCGTAGCGGACCAGTTCTTCGATATCGTTCCACCCCATTAAGGCTCGATCGATTGCCGAGTTCCTGGCGCACAGTTGCGATACGCTCAGACCGACCAGATCTGGCATCACAAACGCTGTTGCCGAGAAGCCAAGTTTTGAGGTGACAGGCAATACCGCATCGAGCAGGCTGAGGTAGCCGTCGTCAAAGGTGAGGACAACGGCCTGGTCAGGGAAACTGCCGCTGCGATCCCGCTCGGCGAACGCCTTGCTGAGGCTGATTCCGGCGATATTATGGGCGGCCAGAAATTCCATCTGAGCTCGAAACAGGTCCACACTGGTAGAGATGACTGAGGGCTGTTGATCTACGGCGTGGTAGGTAATTATAGATATATAATTCAAAAGTTTGAACCGATTATCTCGAATACTTATTATACAAGTGAAGCGTCACGACCCTGTCTGTACAGGCTGATGATACCAGTTGCGCAGCCCTGGACCGGGTCGTGTAAGGGATGAACCTTGGTGATTGGGCACGATAACTGGGACAATAGCACCACAGGTCAAAGAAGCCTGTCCAAAGACTCATCTCCAGACCATGAATGCGAAGACACGAACATGAACATGCTGCCCGCAACTGTCGTCAACACGGGTTCATTCCGGGACCGCGATGGCCGCATTTACCACCACCAGGGCAGAATCCTGCGCGGTTTGAGCGAAACCGCGCTGACGACTTATCGACAATTGCAGCAGCAGGCGTTTTATACGGACCTCGTCGAGGCAGGTCAATTAATCGGCACCCGTGAATTGGCCGATGGCGACAATCCGTTAGCCGAGCAATATACGCATCCCTGGGCCGGATTCCTGGAACACGAGCGGGTGCCGGTCATCAGTTACCCCTATGAATGGTCATTCAGCATGCTGCGGGACGCTGCCGTGCTGCAACTGCATCTCATAGAGCAGGCTGTCGCACACGGCTATACCTTAAAAGACGCGACACCCTATAACATCCAGTTCGTTGATCGGGTAGCGGTCTTTATCGATATCCCTTCATTTGAACCGCTCGCTGAAGGTGCTCCGTGGGCCGGCTACCGCCAGTTTTGTGAGATGTTTCTGTTCCCACTGATGCTGCAGGCCTACCGCGACTGCCCATTCCAACCGCTGCTTCGTGCCGCCATCAATGGCATCGACCTGCAGAGTGCTGCGGCCCTGTTTACGGTCCGCGATCGTTTCCGCAAAGGTGTTCTGCCCCACGTCTGGTTGCAGTCCCGTCTTGACCGCCGCTATGGCGGTTCTTCGGTCAATGTACGCGCCGGCCTCAAGTCTGCCGGCTTCAATCGCGAAATGATCCTGGCCAATGTGCACAAGCTGCAAAAACTGGTGCAAGGCCTGCATTGGAACGCCGCCGGATCGGAATGGGGGGATTATGCTGAATTTCACAATTATTCCGTCGGCGACTATGAACGAAAAGCCGCATTCGTTCGGCAAGCCGTTGAGGCTACACGCCCCGAGACAGTCTGGGACATCGGCTGCAACACCGGCCAGTTTTCCGAAATCGCGGCTGCCCACGCCCGCCAGGTCGTCGCCATGGACCTCGATCATGTGGCAGTCGAGCGCCTCTATCTCAACGGCGAATCGGCACGCAACATTCTGCCATTGGTCCAAAACCTGGCCGATCCCTCACCCAACTGGGGCTGGCGAAACCGGGAACGTACAGAACTGAGCAGCCGTGCTCGGCCCGATCTTGTCCTGTGTCTCGCGCTGATACACCACGCCGTCATTACAGCGAATATTCCTCTGGCAGAATTCGTCGACTGGCTGGCCGGTCTGGCCGATGCGCTGGTTATCGAGTATGTATCCCGCGCTGACGACAAGGTCCAGACTCTGTTGCGCAACAAGGAGGACAAATATGACGACTACAGCCGCACCGGCCTGGAAAGCTGCCTCAATCAACACTTTGAAATCCGTCAATGCGAGGAACTCAACAATGGCAACCGAACCCTCTACTTCTGCGTGAAACCAGCGCGCAATGACATCACCTAAGAGCGGCTTAAAGCCAAACCACCTGGAATATTTCCTGGTCACCGCACTGATGGCCAGCCTGGCGCTGGCCCAGCCACTGTTTGACCTGCTGGGTCGGCAGGCCGAAATCCTCGTCGCACATCAATTCAGCGCCGGCGATTTATTGGCGCTCGCGCTGATACTTGGCATCATTATCCCAGCCACGCTTGGCTTGCTGTCCGTGCTCGCAATCGTCCTGGGCAGGCGCGCTGCGGCCAGCGTTTTTTACTTGATGTTCGGCGCCCTGGCCGCGCTGGCACTGGCACCCCTGACGGCCCCACTGGCACTACACGGCCTGCTTGCGGTTGGGCTTGTTTTGGCTGCGTCACTGGTGCTGGTCATGGTTTATCGACGGTTCACGCCGATCCGGCTGTTCTTCAAAATCATGTCTGCCGCGGTGCTCGTCTTTCCGTTGAGCTTCCTGTTTTTCAGCCGCGCCACCGCGCTGCTGAGCCCGACAGCACACGCGGCACTGGCCGACATTGCACCTGCATCAAACAGCCCCGACATCGTGGTGTTGGTCATGGACGAGTTTCCACTGGTCTCTTTGCTGACGCGTGATCTTGAGATCGACCGGCAGCGTTTTCCAAATTTTGCCCGTCTGGCTGACCAGGCTAACTGGTACCGCAATGCCACTACCAGCGCCGAAATCACCGTTGCGGCCGTGCCGTCTTTGCTGACCGGGATCGATCCGGTGCCCCATACCGACCGTCTGCCCATTACCTCCAATCACCCCAGAAATTTGTTCACGCTGTTGCACAATCACTATCGCCTGACAGTCAGCGAAACCGCAACGCAGCTGTGCCTGCACAATCGCTGCGTGGTGGATCAACCCGCAGCGCCCCTGGTCACCGCCACATCATCGCTGGTCAGCGATCTTGGTCTGATCTACAGGCACATCATCACCCCGGCCCCGTGGTCGGATAAGCTGCCATCGGTATCCGATTCCTGGTCCGGATTTATGCTCGAAGCACCGCCTGCACGGGATCTGGAAGATGCATCGGACGGCTTCGACAGGGCCCTGGGCCTGGCGGAAAAATTTACCAATGTGTCATGGCAATCGCGCAGCACCGACGTGGAACGGTTTGTGGCAGCCATCCAGGCCAACGATCAGCCGCAGCTTTATTACCTGCACACACTCTTGCCGCACGCCGTGTGGCGCTACCTGCCCAGTGGCCAGCAATATGTCGGCGAGGAGCGCTGGGTGGCCATTCAGCCGCCCACAGGCGCGCATCCTGGTGATATCTGGCACGAAGATGAATTTGCGGTGCACCAGCAGTGGCAACGGCATTTGCTGCAGGTGATGTACATGGATTCGCTGTTGGGCAAGTTGCTGGATCGGTTGGAGGCGGAATCCATGCTGGACGCCAGCCTGGTGGTTGTCACCGGTGACCATGGCGCCAGTTTCATCCCGGGACAGCCGCGCCGCTCCATCAATGAGGTCACGCTGTCCGACATTTCTGCGGTGCCACTGTTCGTCAAGTTTCCGCACCAGCAAGCGGGCAATATTATCGACCGGCCGGTGTCCTTGTCGGATGTGTTCCCCACCCTCGTCGAGGTGCTGGATATCGATCTCGACTGGCCTTTCGATGGCGTTTCGCTGACCGCTCAAGGGCCACCACGGACGATGATCAGAACGGTTCGGGAAGTGGGCAGGGGCGCGGAACTGGGCGCGGCAATGGAGTACCCGCTGAGACGACACCAGGCGCACCTGCGGGAACGCGCTGTCGAACTCCACCGCATTTTTGGCGAAGGCCGGGAAGGCGGCCTGTTTGAATTTGGGACATATGCACAACTGCTGGGTCAGATTCCTGACAATCTGGCCTTGTCCCCGACTTCGGGTGGATCGGTACGCCTTGAGGCGGGGCATCTCTATGCCAACGTATCGCCCGGCGATTCATTCGTTCCAAGGCTGGTCCGGGGCACATTGATTCAATCGAGAGCCCAAGCCCAAAAAAGCCAGGCCCAAACCCAGGCCCAAACCCAATCACTGGCCATTGCGGTCAATGGCGTCATCCGGACCACCACCAGAACCCTGGATATTCCCGGTCAAGAGCATTAGTAATCGGGCGAGCCACAACAGGCTCAGTTCCCAGTAGGATGAAACCACACATCCAATACGGAGAACACCATGAATTATTATGCTGCACTCGACGTTTCCCTGCGCTCAGTTCACCTGTGCGTAGTAGATGAGCAGGGCGACATTCAGTCCGAGGCAAAACTCGATTCCGAAGTGAAGGACATCGTCGCGTTTCTGCAGACATTGGGGTTTGAGATCACCGTGGTCGGACTGGAAGCCGGCACACTGACTCAGTATCTCACCTACGGCCTGCAAGCAGCCGGCCTGGCGGTGGTATGTATGGAATCCCGACAGGCCAAAGCCGCTTTGTCAGCCATGCGCAATAAAACGGATAAGCATGATGCGCGTGGTCTCGCTCAGCTGCTGCGCACCGGATGGTTCAGTCCAGTACATGTCAAAAGCATCGAGAGTCACCGGGTGCGGGCGTTACTGTCCAGCCGCAAAGCGGTGCTCAGCAAGTGTGTCGATCTGGAAAACGAGATCCGTGGCCTGTTCAAGGTGTTCGGCATCAAATTGCCACCCAAGCTTGGCCATGGTGCTTTCGATCGCGCTGTGCGTGAGACGATTGAGCATGATCAGGCGTTGGACTATGCATTGCTGCCATTGCTCGACGCTCGCCTGGTGCTGTATCACACCTTCCGTGAACTGGATAATCGCACCCGTAGACTCGCGCTTGAAGATCCTGTGTGTCAGCGCCTGATGACCGCACCCGGGGTGGGCTATGTCACCGCTCTGACCTACAAGGCTGCAGTTGATGACCCCACGCGATTTAAACGCTCACGAACCGTGGCCGCGCACTTCGGCCTCACCCCCAGGCGTTTCCAGTCCGGCGAGATGGACAATCCCGGACACATCTCCAGGGCCGGTGATCCGACGGTGCGATCCACGCTGTATACCGCCGCCAATGCCTTGATGACCCGTAGTTCAAGATGGTCGTCTTTGAAAGTATGGGGATTACAACTGGCCAAATCACGGGGTCACCGCCGTGCGGTTGTTGCGGTGGCCCGCAAACTCGCTGTCATCCTCCACCGTATGTGGCTGGATGACACTCAGTTCCATTGGGGCGCGGAGGGAACCAGTTCATGAACTGATCACGCTACTCCGACCCCAATAGAAGCGTCCCCGCGTGGACGTGGTCTGGATGAAGCCGATAGTGACCGCTGTGCGTTAAAGCACGCCCAAGAGCATGGCTCTCCAAACCGTCCGACCAATGCGTGCAGCGGCTGGCTTACCACCAATTACCGACTGCGAAGAGAAGCGTGACCCACGCAGAGACGCCAACTACACAATGCCATAAACAATGGGAACTTGACATCACGGCCCGATTAGAGAAGCGGTCATTTTCTGCCCTGCTGCCGGACAATGCATTAACCACCGGCCTGAACACATTGCGAATCTTCACCGTCAATGAGATCGATCAGAACATCGTCCTGAGGGAATTGATGATCGCCGGTGTGGCTGACTGGACATTGATCCAGGCGGAAGGGCGTTGAATCAATAAAGTCGCTGTCGATCGGAAGCTTCCCGATCGACAGCGGGGAGGCCGCCGGCCGCATTGTCAGCAACGTGGTGGAGTCCGGTTCGCTGATCAGTATCGAGGGCAGGCTGGCAGGCGCGCATGATCCGGATGACACCGTCATTGTCTTCCGCGACGGCGTGTTCGCCGGGATGAGCACGGCCGCAGCCAAGTTCGGCATTCCGCTCTCTCTTGCGCCCGGCCAGGAATCCCCCGAAGCGATTGTGCGTGTTTTTCTGCTCAACCAACAGAACACCACAGCGCAAGAGTTCACTTACCCACAACCTTGCACGCCCGGCTGGCTGTTCGCACCGCCGGCCAATTGGCGAGGGACGAATTGCCAGTACATCGCGGACACGCCACTGCAAATGACCGCTGATGGCTACCGGGGCGCACTGGACTTCGGATTGATCGACACGCAGCAGTTTATGGGCCCGGGTTGGGCTTTCGAAGCATCGAATGTCAGCTGGGCAACCAGCTACCAGTCTGTTCTTAACATTCCCTTGCCGCTGGATCTGTCCCGATTGCAGCTCACCGCGCGGGTCAAGCCATTTCTGGCCCCACCTGAACGCATTGCGCAAAATGTTTATCTACTGGCCAATGGCGAACAACTGGCCTCGTGGCGGCTGGACAGCGATGAAATGACGGACATCACCTGGCACGTACCCGCTGCAGTGTTGGGCAAAAACCCCGGCACGCTCCAGCTCAAATTCCTGACTCCGGACAGCATTTCCCCCCAATCACTCGGCCAGGGCGATGATTTGCGCAAACTGAGTCTGGCGGTTGCGCGGTTAGAACTTTTCGGAGAGAAAGAATGAAGGAGTCTCGCTTTGCTCGACTTTCCCAACCGGGCCGGCGGGTCGCCTGCGGCTCCAAGGCTTGTTTCATATTGGCATTGTGTCTCACGGCTTGGAACGTCGCTGCTGCAACGGCCGCCTTGCCAACCGAGCTGAGACTCGAACATCCAGGCAGGATCGTCGTGTTGAACATGTACTACGCCAACCCCGGCAAAGCCGATGAGGTCCTGCAAACCCGTCTGCAAGCCTCGAATATCCGCGAGCAGATGGGTCTGCCGCGAGGTCGCGTACTAAAACGAATCAACGACGCAGAAAATCTGCCCGACGTGATGTGGGCGTGCGAGTATGCCGATATCGCCGCCCATGATGCAGACATGGCGAGTCGCGCCGGCAGCGACTCGTTTGAAGGCATTCGCGATCGCATGCGAACCGTGCTGCAGCGCTTTGAGCGCACCCTGTGGCGGGTGGCACATCCTGCAGACGATGGCAAAACCGTGCTGACCGCTGCGGGACTTCCAGGTGCATCACTGCCGCCCGGCGGCATCGTGGTCACCAACTGGTATTTTGCCGCTGCCGGCAACGAGCAGGCGGTACTCGACCACCGGGTTCACGCCAGTGATGTCCGGGTACAACTGGGCCGCCCACCCGGGCGTGTCTTCGCACGCCTGCTGGGCACGAGTTTTGAATCCAGTGGCGAATTGCCGGGCGTGATGTGGCAGGCGGAATATAAAAACCTCAAGGACAGACGGGTTGATTCAAATGCAACTGCGGCCACCACCGAATTCCAGGCCGTGATGGATCACATGGGCACCCTGCTACGCGACTTCGACCGCGGCGTGTGGGAGGTGCAGCCGTGAATGCCCCTCAACTCCCCGAATCATCCGCCTTCAGGTCACCGTTCTTGATGATCCGATAAAGCCCAACCGTAAACAGCGGCAGAACGTATAGCAGCAGGAAGGCCCAGGTCAGGGTGCCGTATCCGCTGGCGATCAGGCTGATCAACCCGAGTTTGCTGGCCAGCACAATCGAAACCATCAGGGCAATCAAGGCCACTACAGGTCGCAGCCATTGTGGCATGTGGCGTTGTTTTTCCTGGTAGACCTCATCGATTCGTTCGTTTACCGCATGGATGAAGGCCGTACCCGTCTCCACGAAAGTGCCGAAAATGACCACGTAAAAAATGGCCCGGAGGATTGGTAAATCCAGTTGCTGCATCATGAAATCAGCCGGCACCGGCGCTTCGAGAATATCTGGATAGCTCGATGCCATCGCAATATAGAACAAGAAAGCCGGCAGCATGGCGATCGGACCGCTCAACAGGCCGGAAACGATGGCATCGCGCCGCGATTGCATGTGCTGCACGCAGAACAATATGATCGGCACCACCGACATGCTGTAGCCGATGTATTTCACACTGCCGATCACCCAGGCGCCATCCAGGGTGTCCGCGCTCAGCGCGGCACCCAGATTGCCGCCATGCTCGAGCAGGTAAAACAGCACGAACACACCGTAGGTGATATAGAGGACAAATGACCATCCGGCCAGAACCTTCTCGATCAACTTGGTGCCCCAGAAAACCAGAACCCCGATCAGGACCATCAGGCTTACTGTGCCCGAAGAGGTCTCCAGACCCAGGTGTTCGGCAACGATCTCGCCGGCCGCTGCACCGATAACAGCCAGCACCAACAGACCCAGCAGCGCATAAGCGATTTCATACAGGAACCAGCCCTTGCCGAGCAGTTGGTGGAAGAAACTGCGGTAGGCATAACTCTTGCTCATGCGTGCCAATTCAAAACTCATTGCGGTCAGCACACTGAATGCCCCAGTCGCTGCCAGCATGCCCAATAACCCACCCAGCGGACCATTGGAAAGAAAAAATTCGACCAATTCGCGGCCCGTGGCATAGCCGCCGCCGATAATGACCGACTGAAAAAGAAAGCCGGGAAGCCAAATGCGCTGAAAAGTGGTGCTGCCTGCCATTGTTATTGTCCTGCTCTGCTGTTGCTTGGGTGTTTGGGGGCCCGAATTCGGGGTCAGAAGTCCACGGTCACGCCGATGCCACGGGCCTTGGCCTGCTGCAGCACATAGTGCGCGGCAAACAAATCCTGAGAAGTCACGCCCAACGAGTTGTACAGGGTAATCTGTTCATCGTTATCACGCCCATCTATTTCCCCGGTCAGCAACTGCCCGATTTCGCCGATAATGTGCGTTTCATCGATTGCGTCCTCGCTGATGGGAATCATAATGTCGCCGGATTCATTTCGTGTAGATTCTAATGAATCAACATATACTTTTGATTTAACGATTGTTTGTGTGTCCGATTCGCGTGCACTTATGCTGTGCGCACCCACCAGTGAGACATGCGCGCCGGGGTTGAGCCAGTCACCCATCAGGATGGGCTCGGTGGCGACTGTGGTGGTGCACACCAGGTCGCAGCCCCCCGCCTCCGCCGCATCCCCGGTGGCCCTGATGTTGACGCCCTCACGGTGCGCGTGCCGGGCAGCCAGTGCTTCGGCCTTGGCGATGTCCCGTCCCCATATGATGACCTCCTCGACAGGCCGTACCGCACACATGGCTTCGATATGCACATGAGCCTGACCACCGGTGCCCAGAATGCCGCAGGTCCGTGCATCTGCCCGTGCCAGGTGACGCGCCGCCATGCCCGATGCAGCCGCGGTTCGCACAGCAGTAATCACGCAGCCGTCGATGATCGCCCGAAGCGCGCCGCTCTCATGATCAAAAAGCGTGACAAAACCACTGATCGCGGACCGCCCCCTGGCTGGATTTTCGGGCAGAAAACTAACCACTTTGGAACCGAAAGCAGACATTTCCACCGATGATCCGGGCATCGAAGCGAAAAAACCGCTGCCATCGATCAGGGTGAATATGAGCCGCGGTGGAATCAGCATCGTGCCCGTGGATGTGGCGATCATGGCCTGCTCCATGACATCGATGCATGCGTCCATGGGAAGAAGTTCGGCAGTTTGTTCTGCATTGATAATCGTCAGTGCCATAGTCCGGCCTCGTTGGTGAAATGGTCATCCCGGATCAAAGCCGGGTGCGGATGCGCTTTCATTCATCCAACAGCCTTTCCGGCGCCACGGCATCGACATAATCCATCACGCCTTCGAAGCCAATGCCAGGTTGGCTTCCTGTAACCGTGGCAGCGGTTAAGTGAGCCAGGCTGGGTGCGGATTGCACGCCGTAACCTCCCTGCCCTGCGAGCCAGAAAAAACCCTCGGCGCGGGGGTCGTAGCCGGCCACGAAACAGCGGTCCGGCGCAAAAGTCCGCAGGCCGGCCCAACTGTGGTTGACGCGCCGAATATCCAGGCCGGTGGCTCTTTCAAATCGGTCCGCGCCAATCGCCACATCGATGTCTTCCGGTTGCGAGTCGCAGGCCGCGCTGGGCGTCTCATCGGCAGGTGAAATCAGTAGTTGGCCGGCATCCGGCTTGAAGTAGAAGTCCTCGTCCGCTTCGATCATCAACGGCCAATCACTAATATCGCAACCCTCAGGCGGGTCTATGGTAAACGCTGTGCGCCGCATCGGCGTAATACGGAGCGACCCCAGGCCGGCCATTTCAGCCACCGGGTCGGCCCAGGCGCCGGCGGCATTGACCACGACGGACGCTTTAAACTCCGCGCCATTGGCGGTCACCGACCAACACCCTCCCCGGCGCGCTATGGAATCGACCTTGTGGGCGCTCAGCAGTATCCCGTCGCGCCGGCGCAACAAACGGATGTAGCCTTGCAGCAGGGCATCGACGTCGATGTCTCCGCCTTTTTTGTCCCACATGGCGCCATCCACCCTGTCGGCCAGTAAAATGGGCACGCGTTGACGAACCTGATCTCCGGTCAGTCTGATCAAGCGGGCATTGTCCTCCTGCATGCGACTCAGTTGCTCGCGTTGATCGGCACGGCCAAAAAACATGCAATCGCGCAGACGAATCAGATCCACTTCGGTAAAGCCTTCTGGGGGGGAGAGCAGGAATTGCTCGCACAGGCCTGTCAGGCCACGGACGGCAACACTGCCATAAGCAGCCGCAAAAAACGCAGCTGAGCGTCCGGTGGCGCGGTAGCCGGCCTGAGCCTCCATTTCCAATAGCAGCACGCTAACGTGGCGGGCGAGTTCCGCAGCAGCAGAAGTACCGGCGATACCTGCACCGATGACAATAAAATCCGATTCAGATGGGGGGGTCATCCGATCATGCTCTTTCCAGATACACTTAATGACGACAAGAAACTGGATCACCCCATTTGAGTCAATTGATTGGGGTCAGATTGCCTGACCGCCGGGTCGCCGTTGGCGCGGCTGTTACCCCGCCGATATGGGTGCTGACTTGCTCAAATGAAACTGCTGACTCACGCCGAAACTGCGTCTTAGTATTGTGGCTGTCCGAGCTTTAGCTGTGCTATTGCTGTGCAATACCCCGCGCCAAACCCCGTGCACATTTTCTGGGAGTGATTATGAATAACACCCGATCCTTTTTTCTGGCCCTCGCCGGTTTGTTGACCGCTGTTCCATCAATGGCCTTCGACGCCGAGGACCTGCGCAATCCCAAAGTGATCGAGGCTTTTGTTGACGGCGTGGTCAAGCCGCTGATGGCCGAGGGTCACAGCCCTTCTGGCTCGTTCGCGCTAATGAAAGACGGCAACCTCATTTTCGCCAAAGGCTACGGCTGGCAAAACGTCGAGGAACGCATCCCGGTGGACCCCTACAAGTCGCTGTTCCGCCCCGGATCGATATCAAAACTGTTTACCTGGGTATCCGTCATGCAACTGGTGGAACAGGGCGAACTGGACCTGGATGCGGACCTCAATACATACCTTGAGAACTTCCAGATCGAGGACAGCTTTCCGGGCCAGCCGATCACGCTGCGGCACTGCCTTACGCACACCCCCGGATTTGAAGACGGGGCCCTGGGCTACTTGATTATCGAAGACCAGTCCGGCGTGATTCCGCTGGCCGATGCAATGGCGAAGTACCAGCCCAAACGCGTCAACCCGCCAGGCACAATTGGCGCCTATTCCAATTACTGCACCGCGCTGTCCGGCCTGATCGTGGCGAATGTGTCAGGCCTGTCGTTTGAGGACTACGTCTACCGCAACATTTTCCAGCGCCTCGGCATGCGCAGCTCCAGTTTCAGTGAGCCCCTGCCCGAAGGGCTCGATCAGAACATGACCGTCGCGTACAAGTACGAGGCCGGCAAGTATGTGTCCAGGCCGTTTGAGTTGGTCGCAAATTTCCTTCCGGCCGGCGGCCTGTCAGCAACCATGACCGATATGCTGAAGTTCGGCGGCGCGCTGCTGAACGGCGGCGAGTTCAATGGCGGCAGAATCCTCCAGCCCGAAACGCTGGAAGACATGAAGCGCATCCACTTTACCTATGATGACCGCGTCAAGGGCATCGGTCTGGGCTTCCTGCAGTACCCATACGGCGATACCGACACATTCGGCCACGACGGCGGCACCACGGCCTTTTTCTCTCACTTCGGCGTCACGCCCTCCGAAAATCTCGTGATTGCATTTTCATTCAGCGGCCCGGGTGGTGGAAAAACCTACGCCACCCTGACCCGCGCGATCTACGAGGAATTCCTCGGCAAAGAACCGCATCATGACGAGCCCCCGGCGGATTTTGCCGGGCGAGCCGCGAAATATGCCGGTACTTACATTACCTGGCGCCGCAGTTTCACCAAGCTGGAAAGCTTGCTGGGCTTATTGGGCCAACTCGAAGTTGCACCCAACGCTGACGACGAACTGATGATCGGCGAATCGCGCTACGTTGAAATTGAGAAGAATTTATTCAGAAATATTGAAAATGGCGACCTGGTGGCATTTCAGGAAGATGATCAGGGCAGCATCGTGGGCTTTGTGCAAGACGGCTGGCCCATCCAGTCGATGTACAAGGCAGGCACCCTCGCCAACAGGAATCTGACCTTTATCCTGCTGGGCATTTCTGCCGTTGTTCTTCTCGCCGTGGTATTGAGAGGTTTCTACCAACGCGACAAATTCAAAGCCATGCAGCCCGCTGACCGCGGTGCCACTCGCGCTGCATTCTGGGCCGCTGCCGGCCACTTGTTTGCCTGGGTATTCGGCGCCATCACCATTATTTCTGTGGGCGATCAACTGATGTCTCGAATTCCTACCATGCTGACGATCTGGTTGATCTTCCCGATTGTTGCAACCTTGCTGAGCCTTTACCTGCTATACCAGACGGTCAATGTATGGCGCGGCGCCTTGCTCACTGGCGTCTTCGCACGCGTTCGTTACTCGATTGTCGCGGTGGCGGCATTGTTCATGGCCTGGTTCTATTATTTCTGGAATATTCTCGGGTTTAACTACTACTAGGGCCTTCACTGTGACTGATAAAACTTCGATCTGGCGGCGGGCGCTGCTCGCCGCCACTGCAACCCTGCTCGGCCTGCTGTCTTATGGCACGGTTCTAAGTGCCGAATACGACACCGTGATCGCCAACGGCCGGGTCATGAACCCCACCAGCGGTCTTGATTCGGTCCGCTACGTGGGCATCAAGAACGGAAGAATTGCTGCCTTGTCGCGCGATCCCATCAAGGGCGATATTGAAATAGATGCCAGTGGCATGGTGGTCGCACCCGGCTTCATCGACCTGCACGCCCACGGCCAGCGAGAGTTCGAAGCCCGCCTTCAAGCACAGGATGGCGTCACCACTCAACTCGAAATGGAGGTGGGTGCTTTTCCGGTCGCCACCTGGTACGAATTTCGTGCCGGCAACACCCCGATCAATTACGGCGCGACCGTCGGCCATATTCCGTCTCGCCAGGCAACCATGGTCAACCTGGCGGCCGTGGGGCTGGAAGAGGACGACCTGGCAACGGGTCTCCGCAGCGGCGGATCATTCGAGATCATTGCCAAACAGCGTGAATGGATGGAAGACCCGGCCAGTTCAGAACAACTGGCGGCACTGAAAACCCGCATCCAGACAGGTCTGAACGAAGGGGCGCTGGGGATCGGCTATGGAATCAACTACACGGCCGGCGCCAAGCGCGAAGAAATTCTCCGCCTGTTCGAGATGGCAAGGGACAATGGCGTCACCAACTTCGTACATTCGCGATTCATGTCCGAATACGACCTCGGCGGCAGCGTTGATGCCATCCAGGAATTGCTGGCCAACGCCGCGATCACTGGTGCCAGCCTGCATATCGTGCATATCGGCAGCAGCGGTGGCAATCGCGTACGGATTCTGCTCGAGATGATCGACGGCGCCCGCGAAAACGGCATGGATGTGACCACCGAAGTTTATCCTTACACGGCCTGGTCGACCTTTGTCGGCGCGGCCATATTCAACGGCGACTGGACTGTCGGACTGGGCATGGACTACAGCGACATCGAATTACCGCAGAGCGGAGAGCGGCTCGACAAAGCGCGCTTCAACCAAATGCGCCAGGAATCACCCAGCACCATCATCGTTGGACACGGCATGCATGAGCCCAACATTACGACAGCAGTGGCCCATCCAGGGGTGATGATTGCCAGCGACGGCATGATTTATCACGAAGGCCGCGCCCATCCCCGGGGCGCCGGCACGTTTTGCCGTGTGCTCGGTTACTACGTCCGTGAGAAGGGCGCGCTATCACTGATGGATGCCTTGGGCAAAATGAGCTACTTGCCTGCAGCCCGGCTTGAAAACGCGGTTCCGCAGATGAAAAACAAAGGGCGTATCGCCATTGGCGCCGATGCAGACATCATCGTTTTCGATCCGGCCACGGTCACTGACCGGGCCACTTTTAACGATCCAGCGCTGCCATCTTCCGGCATGCAGCATGTATTGGTACACGGCATCTTTGTGGTCCGCGACGGCCAATTGCGTGAAGGGGTCTATCCCGGGCGGCCGGTTCGCCGCGAACAGGGGGGAATGTGATGAAGCGTACACGACCCATCACTTGTATTTTTGCTCTGCTGCTCACGGCCTTAGCTTCAGTATCAGCACTGGCGGCCGACTACGATATCGTCATCAGCGGCGGCCGTGTGATGAATCCCGAATCGGGGCTGGATGCGGTCCGCAACGTTGGCATTCGCGACGGTCGTATCGCCAAGCTCTCGAGAGAGCCGCTCAGCGGGGCGACCATAATCGATGCGAGCGGGCTGGTGATCGCACCGGGCTTTATTGACCTGCACGCCCACGGGCAGGACGAGTTTGCCGCCCGGTTGCAGGCGCGCGATGGCGTCACCACGCAATTGGAGATGGAGGGTGGCGTCTACCCAGTCGGTCCCTGGTACGACAAAAGGGCAGGCAAGGCAGTCATTAACTTTGGTGCTACTGCGGGCCATATTGGCATGCGAATGGCATCCATAGTGGACTTGAGCAAATACGACCTGACTGAAGATGACCTACGCAAGGCTGCCGGCGATCAGGGCCTGGAGAGCGAGATTTTCCTACTGCTGTCCAAGGACCGCAGCTGGGTTGACAACCATCCCACGGCGGAGCAACTGACAGATTTGCTGCGACGCGCGCAGGAAGGCATCGACGAGGGCGCCCTGGGACTGGGCTACGGGATTGCCTACACACCTGGCGCCACCCGTGAGGAAATTTTCCGGATGTTCAAGGTGGCCAAAGCCAATGGCCTGACCAATTTTGTTCATTCCCGCAACGGCCTGGAACAGGAATTGGGCGGCAACATCGACGCCGTCCAGGAATTAATTTCCAATGCTGCGAGCACCGGTGCTCGCGTCCACATCGTCCATATCGGCAGCAGCGGCGGCAACCAGGTGAGTCTGCTACTGGAAATGATCGACAGTGCCCGCGCAAACGGCATTGAAATCACCACCGAGGTCTACCCTTACACCGCCTGGTCCACCTTCATCGGCGCGGCCATGTTTGATGGCGATTGGACCACACTCCACCAGATGAAGTATGGGGATATTGAACTGCCTGAAACCGGCGAGCGGCTGAATCAGGAAAGTTTCAATCGAATCAGCAAAGACAACCCAGGCACGATTCTTATTGGCCACGGCATGAAAGAGGTCAATGTGACGGCAGCCATTGCCCATCCGGGCGTCATGATTGCCAGCGACGGCATGTTATTTGACAACGGCAGGGCACATCCGCGCGGGGCCGGGACTTTTTCACGGGTTCTGGGACGCTACGTGCGGGAAAGACAGGCCCTCTCACTGATGGACGCGCTGGGCAAAATGAGTTATCTGCCTGCTCATTTACTCGAGGATTCAGTGCCGCAAATGAAATACAAGGGGCGCATTGCCGAGGGCGCCGATGCGGATATTACGATTTTCGATCCAGACCGTGTGATTGACCGGGCGACATTCAATGAGCCCGCGCAAGGTTCGGATGGCATTGAGCACGTGTTGGTGAACGGTCGGTTCATCGTCCGCGATGCCATATTGCTGGAAAACTTTTATCCAGGCAAAGCCGTACGCCGATCGGAGTAATTACTTTAATTATATAATTTAACTTATTATTATTTAATGATTTATTATGCCATATACTAGTCACTTTTCCAGGCGCCGCTTCGTTATCTCGCTGGCCGGCGCCGCAGTGGCCGCGCCCTTCATCAACCTGGGCAATTACCCACTATTTGCCGCCAGCACGACGACTTACAGCGACCGCGGTATCAACCTGATCAACGACTCCCTGGTTATGGATATGCTGTCGCAGTTTGATATGACCCGATTGTTTTCTGCCATGTCCACCGGCGCTGACCCGCTGTTATTTACGCATGATGAATTGCTGGCCATCAAGGACTCGGGTATCGACGTGTTTCATCCAGCCACGGGCATGGGCGGGCCCAGCGCGCAACTCGACGTCATGAATCACATGGCCAATTACAATGGCATGATTGCCGAGCACCCGGACTTGCTGATGCGGGTGGATTCGGTCGCGGATATCAGGGAAGTTCGACGCAGCGGCAAAATGGGCATCATCCTGGGCATCCAGAACTCGGACCATTTTTCAACGCCTGCCGACGTTAACCGCTACTACTATGCCGGCCAGCGCATTTCTCAGCTCACCTACAACTCGCAAAACCGCATCGCATCAGGCTCTACCGACCGAGTTGACGGCGGCATCAGTGATTTCGGACAATCCATCGTGACCGCAATGAATGAGGTCGGCATGGCGGTGGATGTCTCCCATTGCGGTGACCAGACCACGCTGGATGCTTTTGAACTGTCCAGCAAGCCTGTCCTGATCACCCATTCCAACTGCCGGGCGCTGGCACCCGGTCATCCGCGCTGCAAAACGGACGAGGCAATCAGGGCCATGGCGGCGGGCGGCGGCGCGATGGGTGTCACGGCCGTGAGAAATTTCGTCAAGAATGATGAGCCAACGACCATTGAACATTACATCGACCACATCGACCATATCGTCAATCTGGTCGGCATCGAATACGTCGGCGTCGGCACAGACGCGGACCAGTATGGTTACGACGCCCTGCCCAAGGAAATCGGTGAACAACTCAGAGCCGGCTACAAGTCCAGTTACGCATTCCATGAACGGCTGGACATTGAAGGCCTGGATCACCCGAAGAAAATGTATGACCTGACCGAAGCGCTGATTCGCCGCGGCTACAGCGACAACAACATCCGGGACATCCTGGGTAGAAACTTTGAACGGGTCCTCGGCACTGTGTGGGTCTCCTGAGCATGCGCCAGCGAAGTCAGCAACCGTAAATATGAATGAGCCGGGTGCCCCGCTCAGCTCTGCCACTGAGGCGATAGGCGACACGCCACTGGTCGCGCTGGATCGAATCACTGCCGATCTTGACGGGCGCATTTTCGCCAAACTGGAAATGCTCAACCCGGGCTTCTCCAAGAAAGATCGCGCGGCCCGGCAAATAATTGAAGATGCCGAGGCAGACGGCACGCTGCGGCCCGGACAAACCGTGGTGGAACTCACCAGCGGAAATATGGGTACGGGTCTGGCCATCGTCTGCGGCAATAAGGGCTATCCATTCGTTGCGGTCATGTCCCGAGGCAACTCTGAAGAGCGTGCCCGCATGATGCGCGCGCTCGGTGCCGAAGTCGTGCTGGTGGACCAACACACAGATTCGGTCGTGGGAGAGGTCGGCGGCGCAGACTTGGCACGGGTCGAGGCCCAGGCCATCCGTATTAGCCAGGAACGCCGGGCATTTCGCGCCGATCAATTTGTGCGCCAGGGAAACTTGCGCGCCCACTATCTCACAACCGGACCGGAAATCTGGCAGCAATCCTCGGGCAATATTGATGCCTTTTGCGACTTCGTCGGTTCCGGAGGCACCTACGCCGGCGTGACCCGGTGTCTGAAAGAACACAATACCGACATTGCTTGCTACGTCGTAGAGCCTGAGGGCGCAGCGGTGTTGGCCGGCAAGGCCGTCGATCACCCGAACCACCCGATTCAGGGTGGTGGCTATTCCATCGGCGAGTTGGACTTTATGCCGGACATCCCCGTGGATGGCTATATCGAGATATCCGGCGAGCAGGCCCGGGACGGAGCTCGAATGCTGGCAGCAAAGGAAGGCATATTCGCCGGTTTTTCCTCAGGCGCCAACCTGCAGGCCGCACTGAAATTGCTACGCGGACCTCACCAGGGTGCCAATATCGCCATCATCGTCTGCGATTCAGGCCTGAAATACCTCAGCACCGACCTCTGGGATAAATAATCCCCCTGTCATCCCGGGCTCTGACCCGGGACCCATACGGCGTATTTTCAAACACCCGCACTATAGGTCCCGGATCGCGCTCCGCTTGTCCGGGATGACATTAAATTATCATCCCGGGCTCCACCCCGTCATCCCGGGCTCCGACCCGGGACCCATACGGCGTATTTTCAAACCCCCGCACTATAGGTCCCGGATCGCGCTGCGCTTGTCCGGGATGACATTAAATTAGCACCCCGGGCCCCGACCCCCGTCATCCCGGGCTCCGACCCCCGTCATCCCGGGCTCCGACCCGGGACCCATACGGCGTATTTTCAAACCCCCGCACTATAGGTCCCGGATCGCGCTGCGCTTGTCCGGGATGACATTAAATTAGCACCCCGGGCCCCGACCCCCGTCATCCCGGGCCCCGACCCGGGACCCATACGGCGTATTTTCAAACACCCGCACTATAGGTCCCGGATCGCGCTGCGCTTGTCCGGGATGACATTAAATTATCATCCCGGGCTCCGACCCCCGTCATCCCGGGCCCCGACCCGGGACCCATACGGCGTATTTTCAAACCCCCGCACTATAGGTCCCGGATCGCGCTGCGCTTGTCCGGGATGACGATACTCGTCACTTGTCCGGGATGACGTATGATTGGTTCAGGATGAGCTCAACAGCTAAACCTTCCACCCCCGTCCTGGGCATTCGTGCCAACTTGCCCCAATTCAGCCTGCTGGTGGTTATCAACGCCTTTGTCGGCGCCATGGTCGGCCTGGAGCGCGCCCTTCTTCCTCTGATCGCCGAGGAAGAATTCCTGCTTGCAGCGCGTACGGCGGTGCTGTCTTTCATTGTCGTTTTCGGCATCACCAAGGCCATAACCAATTACTTTGCCGGTCGTTTGTCGGACACCTGGGGGCGCAAGAATGTGCTGGTGGCCGGCTGGCTGGTCGCCACGCCCGTGCCTTTTTTGCTGATGTGGGCGCCGGACTGGTCCTGGGTGCTGTTCGCGAACCTGTTTCTCGGCGTCAGCCAAGGCCTGACCTGGTCCACCACGGTGATCATGAAAATCGACCTTGCCGGTCCCAAAAGGCGCGGCTTCGCTATGGGTATCAATGAATTTGCAGGTTACCTCGCTGTAGCGCTTTCAGCGCTGGCGACCGGCTACATCGCGGCAACCTGGGGATTGCGTCCCGAGCCTTTCTACCTGGGCATAGGCTTTATCGTGTTCGGATTGGCGCTATCGGCATGGTTGGTTCGCGATACTCGCGATCATGTCGCCCACGAAGCCAGCACGCATCACCAACCGGCGGGCGCATTGAGCCAAAAGGAAATATTCACCCGCACCTCATTCACCGACCCCAATCTTTCATCAGTCAGCCAAGCCGGTATGGTCAATAACCTCAACGATGGCATGGCTTGGGGGCTGTTTCCATTGTTGTTTGTTGTCGCTGGTCTGAGCCTCACCGAAATTGGTTGGCTGGCCGCCATTTATCCGGCTGTTTGGGGCATCGGTCAGTTGTTTACGGGCGCATTGTCAGACCGTATCGGACGCAAGGGATTGATCGTTGCGGGCATGTGGCTGCAGGCAGGCGGTATTGCCGTCATCGCTATATCCGGGCAATTTGCGGGTTTTGCTGCCGGTGCGGCGATCTTGGGCGCCGGCACAGCCATGGTCTACCCCACCCTGTTGGCGGCCATCGGCGACGTGGCTCATCCCGAGTGGCGGGCGTCATCGGTTGGGGTCTACCGGTTGTGGCGCGACCTGGGTTACGCCATTGGTGCGATCATTGCCGGCATCATTGCAGACTGGTTGGGCATGCAGGCCGCCATCTGGACGATTGCCACCCTGACATTTGCTTCCGGTGCAATTGTCATGCTGCGGATGAACGAGACACACCCTGGGATGCAACAGTGACCGAATCAAAACGACCCATTTATCTGGACCATAATGCCAGTACCCCTGTCCTGCCCGAAGTGGTGGACGCGATGCTGCCATACCTGCGCGAGCATTTCGGCAATCCGTCAAATACTCATTACTATGGCAGGCTGATGCATAAAGCTGTCGAACGTGCCCGAGAGCAAGTGGCGACGCTCATCGACTGCCGACCGGAGGAACTGTTCTTCACTTCCGGCGGCACGGAGGCCAACAACCTGGCGATTCGGGGAGTGACATCAGCATTGCCTTCACGCAAACAGCTGGTGACGTCCGTCATTGAACACCCGGCCACCGCCGGGCCCTGCGCTTTGCTGGAGCGCCAGGCTTACAGTGTCGCCCGGGTCGCTGTTGACGAGGTGGGTCGGGTTAATCCAATACAGGTTGCCGCTGCAGTCACGGACCAAACGGCGCTGGTCACCATCATGCATGCCAACAGCGAAACCGGCACCCTCCAACCCATCGGAGAATTTTCCGAGGTTGCTCATCGTGCCGGCGCGCTGATGCATACCGACGCCGCCCAGTCTTGCGGCAAAGTACCGGTATCTACAGCCAACGAGGCAGTAGATCTGCTCTCCATAGCCGGCCACAAACTCTACGCGCCACAGGGCGTGGGGGCCTTGTTCGTCCGCTCTGGAACACCCATCGAACCCCTGGTCATTGGCGCAGATCATGAACAGGGTCTGCGACCCGGCACCGAAAATGTCGCGTCTATTGTGGGGCTGGGCAAAGCCTGCGAAATCGCCAGGAAAACACTCATCGAGGAATCCAACAGAATTCAACGATTGCGGGACCGGCTATGGCATGACTTGCTGGCGGGTATTCCAGCGCTGGGGCTGAACGGCTGCCCCAGCAATCGCCTGCCCAACACGCTGAATGTGCGGTTTCCCGATGTAACCGGAAACGCCCTGCTCGCCCGCTGCCCGGAACTGGCGGCATCCACCGGATCGGCCTGCCATGAAGGAGGCGACAGTGCCTCGGAGGTGATATTGGCCATGGGTGTGCCCGAAGCTGAGGCGGTCGGTTCAGTTCGTCTGACGCTGGGACGGCACAATACTGAAAATCAAATCAATACCGCCGCAGAGGCGCTCATTCGAGGATGGCGCGAGCTTAGTTCCAATAGCGTCACTTGATTCAATCGGGATGGTCGCGGTAGTCTGGCAGCCACTGCGCCAGCAGTTCGATGGCCTGCTGAATCTGCTCGGGTTTGACCGCAAAAGAAAAACGCACGAAACGGTGCCCCAACTCCAGATCAAAATCGATTCCCGGCGCCAGCGCGACGCCGATATCTTCCACTGCGCGGGTGCAAAACTGCAGGCTGTCCTGTGTAATGTGGCCGAGGTCGGCATACAGGTAGAAGGCGCCATCAGGAGGCGCAATGGCAGTGATCCCCATGTCCGCCAGGCCAGCCATTAGCTGCTCACGATTCTCCCGATAAATGTCGATCCAGCGGTAAAGGTCTTCGGTCTCATCCAATGCAGCCAGTGCCGCGAATTGCGCCAGCGTTGGTGGGGTCAGAAACATATTGATCAGATAGTTGCTGAAATTCTCTACCCACGCCGACGGCACCACCATCCAGCCGAGGCGCCAGCCGGGCATGCGGTACAGTTTCGAAAAACTGTTGATGACCAGCACATTCGGATCGAATTGCAAGGCGCTTACGGCGGGCTTGCCATAAGTGATGCCGTGGTAGATTTCATCGGAAATCAGCGTAATGCCCCGCTCTGCACAAACCGCAACCATGTCGGCCATGCCCTGCTCGTCAAGCATTGCACCGGTCGGGTTGGCCGGGCTTGCCAGAACGAATCCGGCGGGTGCCGGATCCAGCGAAGCCAGCATTCCCGCTGTCGGCCGGAAGCCATTTTCGGCGCAACAGCGAAGCTCAAGCGGATGTAAATGCAAGGCAGTAAGCGTGTTACGGTACGCGGGATAGCCGGGCACAACGATGGCTACACGATCACCGGTGCGGAATAAGCAAGCAAAGGCAGTCACCAGGGCGGTGCTGGCGCCGGTGGTCAATAAAATGCGTCGCGGCTCGACTTCAACTCCGTAGCGATCACGGTAATGCTGCGACAGGCGTTCTCGCAGTGGCTCGGATTCGAAATAACCCAGTGGATCGTGGTCCAGCATCCGATGCGCCACTTCGATAGCGGCGGCCGGTGCACCGGCCGTGGGCTGGCCGAAGTTCATCGGCAGCAGCGTCTTTCCTTCGCGGGTACGCATGTAGCCTATTCGGCCGATCTCATCGGCGTAGAAGGGTGGTATCTTCGGGACTTTTTTGACCTTGTCAGTCACAGTGGTTCACTTATCCTTGCTGGAATAAAATGCTTCATTCAAATGTGGCCTCGACCGCTGTGGCCACGGTTTGCATGACCTGGCCGGTTTCCTCGGTGACGTGATTACACAGTATGATTACTGATTTTTGTGGGCGGGGAAAACGCATCAATACCGCAATAAAGCCGGCCCAACCGCCTGTGTGCCACACCGCCGGCTCGTCTTCAAGGTCACTGAGAAACAGCCCAAAGGCATATTTCATTTTCTTGTCGCCCCTTTGAGGCCCCTTCTTGGAATATTCATAAGGCGTCAGGATCAGGTCGAGAAAGGCCTGCCCGCCGTAGAGTTGATTTTGATTGAAATTATTGTCCCACAAGGCCAGGTCGCCGATGGTCGTAAACACGCCACCGTCACCGACGACATTGAGCATGGAGTTGCGTTCCTCCCACTCCCCGGCGGCGTTCCTACGGTAACCGTAGGCACGATTTTTGACAATTTCCCGATGGTTGTCGTGGAAATGCGTGTGGTCCATTCCGAGCGGTCCAAAAATCTGCTCTTGGGCAAACGCCCGCAATGACACACCACTGACCCGTTCAACAATTCTCGCCAACAGCAAGTACCCAGCGTTGCTGTATTCGAATTCAGCGCCAGGCTCGAAGTTCATCCTCTTCATCCCGTAAATGATGTCGAACAAAGTCTCGGCCTGGTAAAAATTGCCATCCTCGTCGTGGCCCAGCATGTCCATCACCTCGTAGACATCGGGATAGCCTGCCGAGTGACTGATCAGATGACGTACAGTAATGGTGTTTTCGTATTCAGACAGCTCCGGTATCAAGCTGTGGACATCGGCATCCAGATCGAGATCGCCGCGCAATACCAGGATGGCGATGCTGGCCGCGACGAACTGCTTGGATATCGAGCCTATCCGGAATACGGTATCGGGTGTAATCGGCACATCGTGATCAAGATCGGCCATGCCAAATCCCCGCTGGTACAGCATCTCACCGCGTTGCGCCACGCCGACTGCGCACCCGGGGCCATCCTGGGCGACTAATTCCGCCATGATGGGATTGATCGCGTCATTAAGTTGTTCCCCCGCGCCGGCCGTCGCGGACAAAACAACACACGATAGTGCGAGGATCGAAATCAACCGCTGCCATGGTCTTGTCATAACATCTCCTTTATTCACGTCCCGCTGCCGGGGGCGTAATGTAATACAATTTCCCGACTGCTATCCATCATATCTAACCCGCAGGAGGACATAAACAGTCCCCAAAAATCGAGGAGGCATACGAACATGGCTGGAGTTGAAGGACGAGTAGCGCTGGTGACCGGCGCGGGCCGCGGCATCGGCAAGGCCACTGTTGATTTGCTGCGCAATCGCGGCGCCCGGGTCATGGCTGTCGCTCGAACTGAGGCGGAATTGGCTGCCCTGGATGTCGACTATGCGGTGGCGGACCTGGGCACCGCCGAAGGCTGCGCGCTGGCAGTCGAGGAAACCACAAGACGTCTCGGGCCGGTCGAGATATTCGCCTGTAACCACGGAATTGGCTCGGCACATGAACAAGTGCTCTGGGAGCAGGATCCCAAGGTCTGGTATGAAACGATGCGAATCAACCTGGACGGGCCGTTTCATTTGTCGCGTTTGTTGTTGCGCGATATGGTCCAACAAGGATACGGGCGTGTGATTTTCACCAGTTCTACCGCCGCTCGTATGGCCGAGCCGGCGGGCAGTGCCTATAACTGTTCCAAGACCGGCTTGTTGGGGCTGATGCGATCCGTGGCGCAGGATGGCGGCGCCTACGGCGTTACTGCCAATGCAGTACTGCCAGGCTGGGTCCGCACCGAGATGGCCGAGCGCTCCGCCCGCGCCGAGGCAGATGCTCGCGGGATTTCAGCGCCAGAGATCTGGAAAGAAAGAGACGCAATGTATCTGCCCGGCCGCGTGGTCACTCCTGGCGAAGTTGCCGAAATGATCGCTTTCCTGTCCTCGGAAGAATCCAGTGGTGTCAGTGGCCAGGCGATTACTGTTGCACTTGGCAGCGAGTGGTAGCAGCCGTCCAGGTCAAGGCAAATAATGTGCAATGGTATTGCAATAATATTCGAGTAGATCGGCATGACCACTGGCCAGCTCATAGCGACCGTCACCCGTGGGACGGATGACTTTTCGGCGGATCAGCACATAGATTGCCTGGCCAAAGGCATAGTCTTCATCGTTATTGGGTAGCAGCACCGGTGCACCACTGCGGCTCAACTTCGTGAGCAAGTTCAGCGCCCTGACTTTGAGTTTGATCTCAGATATGGGCAAATCGTTGCTGGCCGACAGAACATGGGCCAGTACATTGGCGGGCAGCACAGGGATCAGGCCTTCTATGGTTTGCGCCAGGTCTTTGCCCAGAGCTTCGATGCTGTTACGCCGCTGCTCGCCTGATTGGGTGGCAATATCTTCGCCGCGGGCCTGCTGCCATGCAGACAATGACAGTGGTACCCCGAAGTTCACGCAGGCATAGCCAAAAGGCTTGTGACGTCGGGGCATGGCGTAGGTGACTACGGTCAGGATAAAGCGCAGAAAAGACAACAATGAATAAAACCTGCCCTTGTTGGCGAAGCCTTCGACGCGGTGCGCTACCAGGGTCCTGTCTTCAGGAATCTTGTCGTAGTTCAGCGCTGCCGGGATGAACATGATGTCTTTGCAATTGCCATGCCCATAGGCCTTGAGCAGGTAATTGAGCATGCCCAGTTTCAGCGGCTGCATACGCCCATCGCGCGACAGGACACCCTCAATAAACAAGCCTTGGGGCACACACTGGGAACCGGCCAGGAACACGTAGCGCTCCAGCACTCGCCGGTAAAACCTGTCTCCCATTGCGTCGGCGCGCAGGATGTAGAAACCAATGGTGTGGAGAATTTGCTTGAACGGAAAATTCAATGCCCAGGCGCCTGCGGAATACGAAATGGGCGAGCGTTTCGAAGCCAGATAAACCAGCAACAGGGGGTCAAAATTGGAGCGGTGATTGGATACCAGCACCACCAGAGTGTCGTCCGATATTCGGTCATAATCGCTGTCGGCGCTGCGCCCGACTGTAATCCAGTAGTAAATCCGCAGGAAGATCCGGGCCAGCCAGTATCCGAAGCGAAAGTAGATCAGAACATTGAAGGATGGAACGATTTCCTGAGCGTAAGCTCGGGTGCGCTGCCTGATGGCCTGCAGGCTTTCGCCCGTTCGAGTCCTGCTCTCCTCCATGACTTCACGCACACCGGCGTCATTGATGATACGGTCCAACCAAATCGGGCGGCTGGCGATCGCGTAGGTCGGCAGGCCGAAGCCCAGCTCCCTGTCGAGCAATTGCTCGGCAGCCTGCGAGCGATAGTAGAAATAGCGATGAAGCGCCGGCAACACCAACAAGTGAAAAATGCCGTAGACGGCAAGGCCCGCCAGCACGAGAAACTGCCACCAGGCTAATGTGACGGCACTATCCACCGGGACCATTGTCCTCCCATTAGAGGTGCCATCCATCATAGCCAATTGCTGCGCGCCTTGAGGCAGATTTCTAGCCCGCAAATTTCACCAAGGATCCGGATTTTGCAGTGTGGCTGGCGAAGCAGTTTGGTAAACCGTTCGAGATATCATAGCAATAGCTATGATTCGAGAAGGATTTGCCGAAATGCGAAGTCAGATGCAGTGCAAAACCGGATAGGACAAAGTGTACCCGGAGAAAAATGACAAAAGCGCTTGTATAACGCTGTTTCATAAGTAGAAAAATCAATTTTCGGTCCGCCTTGGTGAAATATGCGGGTTAGCCCTGGCCCATTCACATCAACACTTCCTGAGCGGATGGTAGTGTGGCAGTGTAGATGCAGCAATCAGTGGAGGACTCACAATGCCGTTTTGCAAGCGACTCGCACCGCTGGCGTTAGCCCTGTTTATGGTCACTGCCCAGGGTCACCAGGATCCGGAAATCGCCGGCTATATTGATGTAGACGGTGGCAAAATCTGGTATCGCCTCAACGGCTCGGAGCATCTTGGGCACGCACCCGCCATTATCGTCATGCACGGGGGGCCCGGCGGCACCCACCGCGGAAATATGTCTTATGTCGCACTGTCGGACCAATACCCCGTCATTCTTTATGACCAATTGGGCACCGGCAACAGCGACTGGCCAAATAATCACGACAACTGGCGTGTCGAGCGCTTTGTGGCGGAAATCGACCATATCAGGAACGCGCTGAAGCTGGACCAGGTGATTATCGCCGGCCATAGCTGGGGCGGAACGCTGGCCGCTGAATACGCGGTGCGCAATCCGGACGGCTTGAAGGCGGCCATCATTTCCAGTCCACTGATCAACACCCACCAGTGGATCGTCGACAACCAGCAATGGATCGAACAACTGCCCGAGGCAACCCGCAGAACAATCCAGCAGCACGAAGCGGCCGGCACCACTGACCACCCTGATTACCGGGCAGCGGAGAAAGCCTTCTACGCCCGACACATGTGTCGCAAGGACCCTTGCCCCACAGCGCATTACGGGGACGGAGGACCGGAGCGCAACAAGGAAATGTACGAAACCATGTGGGGGCCCACGGAATTCTACGCACCGGGCAGCTTGAAAGACTATGACGTCAGTCAGCAACTGCCCGACATCGTGGTACCTACACTCTTCATCTGCGGGGAATACGATGAAGCTGCACCCAAGAGCTGTCACCGTTACGCGGCCATGATCGACGGTGCTGAAACGTTTATCGTGCCCGACGCCGGCCACGCCACAATGGGGGATGATGAAGCCCTTTACATCGCCACGGTCCGGACCTTTTTGACCGAAAGACTCCCACCGCACTGAAGCGCTCAAAGCCGCAAATCCATCTCCACCTTGCCCTGATGCTCCCGGCTGCGCACAAACCAACAACTGCAGACTGGTTGAACCTTCTGGCCCTGACTTCGTTCTGGGGTGCTGCCTTCATGTTCACAGAGATGGCTTTGCGGTCTTTCCCATCGAGTGTTTTGGTTGCGGTGCGCATCGGAGTCGCGGGTCGCAGGACAACACGCAGGCATGGGCCATGCTCGCTGTACTTGCGGCGGGCCTCAGTTATGCCGGCAGCAGAATCTACGCCCGCAACCTGGGGCCACAGGACTCATTGGCTACTGCTGCCGGCGTGATCGTGCTGGCCAGCCTGATGACGCTGCCGGTATTTTGTGGTACAGGGACCGGATGTGTCCTGGCCGCCAGGTATGGCGTCAATCATCGCGGTATTGGTACTGGGCGCGGTTTGCACCGGCCTGGGCATGCTACTCATTCTTGCCGGCATTGCCGTGAGCGAAATTGGCCACCGGGCCCAGCTCAAGGCCAGTATTGATCCCTGACCATGCTACTTGGCCAGGACCCTGTATTGTGCAAGGGTTGCCTCGATACGCTCGTTGGTGACGACGCTGGTTATCTTCTCAAGAAGGACGATGGCCGCGGCATAATCTTCCTGCGCGCCCGCCAATCGGGCCTCTGACAGCATCGCGTACAGGCGGTCGATGTCGGTTTCCGCCGTGGTTGCGGCTAATTGGGCCAGTTCCCTGCCGCGGACAAGCGCGATCTTCTGTTCCAGGCACCAATCGGCCAGCGAACGGAGGGCCGCGCTGTCTTCCCTCCAACCCTGCGGCATGATGCTCTCGCGAAGCGCGAAGGCCGCATTCTCGTCTCCTTCGACCTTGGCAAGATAGACCGCCGTGTGTTCGACGAATAGAGGCCTGCTTGATGGCAGCAGCACCCCGACATCAAGTTCGGCCACCTTGCGCAGATAGCTCACCTGTTCTTTTCCACAGCCGCGAGCCGCGAGGGGGCCAAGAATCTGGGAAAGGATGCCCAGCGTAAGGTCAGGTGCACCACGATTAATCGCGAGCCACTTCTCGGCGACTGGATTCAATTCCGCACAATGGGTCTCGCCTGTATAAAGCAGGTTGATATGGGTCAAGAACAGTAAGGACGTGTCCCGGGCGTTTGGCGCGGGCCGTTCCAGCCATTGCCGCGCAGTTGCGAATTGGCCTTTGGAGAAGTGATAGCCCCCCAACGCCGTTTGACATTCCGGGGTCGGGCGGTCGGTGCAGGCTTCCCGCATGGCATTGAGGGCCCCGTCGCGTCGTTCATTGGGGTTGGTCAGGTCCTTGTCCCGCTCGACCTCGGCCATCAGTCGTTCGAGTGCTTCGCGGTCGAGGATCCTGCCCTTGTGCAGGACAGCGTCTATTTCGCGGATGGCGCCAATATCCACAAGGGGATTGCTGCGCAACAGGACCATTGAGGCGGGGGAACCGGGCTCGATGACGCCGGACAAGCCGAAATGGCGCGCCGGGTGAGTCGTGGCGGCTTGCAGGGCTGCGGCCGGTGTGAGCCCGGCCTGCCCGGCCAGTAGTTCAAGCTCATCGTGTAGTGCAGAACCGGGGAATGTCAGAGGCACGCCGTAATCCGTGCCCGCCAGGATCGGCACACCGGCCTGGTGCATCGCCAACAGGATTTCCAGTGAGCGCTCGCGCATGGCGGCCCAGGGAAGTGGGCCCGCATCATCGGCGGCGGCTGTGCGCCACGACTCGAGCATCGCCGTTGAGAGGTAGGCGTAGCGTGGATCAGGGGTCTCGATACGGGCCAGCAATTCTGCGGGTGATAGACCCAGACTGTTGCTGGCAATCAGGGTTGGCGTCAGGTAAGCACCCGAACTCAGAAATGCGCCAATGGTGCGCTCAACCGTCGCCGCATCGGCGTCCTTGCCTGGAAGCGTCATCATAAACGGGATGTGCTCAAAGGAATTCATCCCGAGCAAAGCCGCTTCATCAATGGCGACAACAATCGGCTCATGGCCGGCTACCGTGAGCCCGTGCGACCGAGCGGCCTCCATGATTGCTCGAAATGTTGCCGCGTCTGTGACGTTTCTGATCTTGATCAGATCCGCGCCCCATTGGCGGGCAAGCGCGACGATGGAATAGGCCTCTGCAGGGTTGTCGACCGGGACGCGATGTTCGAGCGGACGAGATTCACTGCGCCTGCGCATCAACCAGCCGCGGTCTTCCAGTATTGGTCCGGCAAAGCGAATGTCCGGCCCAATCAGTTCGCCGTTCTCGATGCGGCGCCTGAGCGTCGCCATCCGGAATGGATCACCCCCCATGTCTCGCACCGCAGTGACGCCATGGGCGACCATCATCGACAGGTCCGTTGGTGATGCCGTATTGATATGCACATGCATATCCCACAAGCCCGGGATCAGGTAACGTCCTTCAGCCTCGACAATGGTGGCGTTTTCCGCCAGGTCGAGGCTACCCACCGGACCCACTGCTGAAATGCGGCCGCCCTCAATGACGACCGTCTGAGACGCCCTGATGTCGTTGCGGTCTGGATCGACGATGTGCACGTCTCGCAACACGATGGTGCCACCATAGGCGGGAGCGGCAATCAGCGCCCCGGCGATAAAGGCCAGTGCATAGCTGATAAATGGGCGCATATTTATTTCTCGAGGAGCATCGCTTCTCATTGTATTTAAAGACGTCGGAACAGACGAAAAAGTTACCGGCGTTTTAAATGGTGGGGTCGGTGGGGTGTCAGTGACGTAGAATTCCACTATCAGCGGAGTGGCCATGACCGATCAGAACATCCTTTTCACAATACTTTTCTTCGTTTTCGTCTTTCTAATCTGGGGTAGATGGCGGTATGACCTGGTGGCATTTTCCGCCTTGCTCATTGCGGCGGCCACCGGGGTCATACCTGCAAATAAGGTTTTCTCTGGCTTTGGGCATCCCGCCGTTGTCGTCATAGCACTGGTGCTCATCGTGAGCCGTGGCTTGTTCAACTCCGGGGTCATCGAACGCCTGTCACGCTACCTGCTCAAGACTTCAGGCAAGCTGCGCACAGACATCGGCGTTATGGCAGGATTTGCGGCGGTTTTGTCCGCTGTCATGAACAATGTGGCCGCCCTGGCCTTGCTCATGCCACTGGACATCCAGGCTGCGACCAAAGCCAAACGAAGCCCGGCCCTTAGCCTCATGCCGCTCTCCTTTGCTTCAATTCTCGGCGGTATGATCACCCTGATCGGCACGCCGCCCAACATCGTCATTGCAGAGTACCGGGGCAGCGTAATGGGCGAGCCTTATCGAATGTTCGATTTCACACCGGTGGGTCTTGCCGTGGCCATCGTGGGCGTGGCCTATGTCGCGCTCATTGGCTGGCGGCTGATCCCGGTGGCGCGTTCTAAGCACAATACTGCCAAGGAGCTTTTCGAACTCGGAGACTACGTCTCGGAGGTCAAAGTGCCGGAGGGGTCGAAGGCCATCGGCCAAAAAGTGCGTGAACTCGATGCGGTGGTCAATGAACATGGTTCTGAGATCATCAGTCTAATCAGGCGTGGTGAGCGCCAGCCGGGCATGGCTCGCCGAATAGAAATCCAAAAAAACGACGTGTTGGTTTTGAGGTCGCCGCCGGGCGGAATTGAGGGCGTCGGCATACTTGGACTCGAGTATTCGCGCAAAAGCGACACCCAAGCCGGCGTATTCGGCACCGACGATGCGTCTTTGCTGGAAGTCGTGGTGCCAGAGGGGGCCAGGATAGATGGCCGTTCAGCCTACTCTTTGCGCTTGATGTATCGCCACGGCGTAACGCTGCTGGGCGTATCTCGCCAGGGCGTGCGATTTACCCAACGGGTGCGCGAACTGGAAGTCAAAGCGGGCGATATTCTGCTCCTGCTGGGCAGTAGCGAACGTCTGCAGGACATTAGTAGTTGGCTGGGTTGCCTGCCCCTGGCCGCGCGCGGTCTGCAAGTGACCCAGCGCCAGAAAGCTGGTCTGGCGGTATTGCTGTTTGGATCCGCCGTATTGCTGGCCAGCACGGGCGTGCTTTACCTGCCCATCGCGCTCGGCATCGCGGTGGTCATGATGGTGCTCACCGGCATCATCCCATTGAGACAACTGTATGAGTCGGTTGAATGGTCTGTCATTGTGCTGCTCGGTTCGATGATTCCCATTGGCATTGCCCTGGAAGGAAGCGGGGGCACTGAGTTAATCGCATCTGGAATATTGAATGTGGCCGCAGACCTTTCACCCACCGCGGTGCTGGTGATCCTGATGGTGGTCACCATGACGCTGTCGGATGTCATGAACAATGTCGCCACCGCGGTGATTGCCGCGCCCATCGCATTTAATATGGCCAACACCCTGGGTGTCAGTCCTGACCCCTTCCTGATGGCTGTGGCCGTGGCGGCGAGTTGTGCATTTCTGACCCCAATCGGGCACAAGAACAACACCCTTATCCTCGGCCCCGGGGGTTATCGCTTCGCCGACTATTGGCGCATGGGTTTGCCGCTGGAGATACTGGTGATTGCCGTTGGCGTGCCGATGATCTTGTGGATTTGGCCGCTTTAGACTGCAAGGCGCATCGCGCAGGCAATGGTGGGGCCCTTCGGAGCCGCAGGCCACCCGCCGGCCCTGGTTGGGTAAGTCGAGCATAGCGAGCGGTACCAGAGGGGCCAGGCGCCTTTTGTATGCCGTCAAGCACAGCCGCCTTCCGCCGAAGGCGGGAGCAGGGAAGCGAGACTCCTTAATGTTCAGGCAGACATCTTGAAAGCCTCATTGAGCATCGAGGTACTGATCACCCGGTGGATCTGAATCTCAAGTGAAAAGCGATTTTCAGGCGGGGCACTGGACAATTCGTCCAGCAGCGCACGCGCGGCCTTCGGGTCAAATACGGGTTGATTATCCAACGCTTCGGAATGCATGACCTCCTCAAACAAGCGCCACATCGGTGCGTGGGCGGATTTGGAGGGCGGCGTGGTAAAGGGGTGCTTCTCACGGTTGTAGACGGGCTCGATCACCACATCCCTGATCGCCTCGCGCAGCACGTGTTTTTCCCGCATACCCCTAATTTTCATGTTAATCGGGATTTTTGCTGCGTATTCCGCGACTCTGTGATCCAGAAACGGCACCCTGCCCTCGATGGAGTGGGCCATTTCCATGCGGTCACCCAGCAGAGTCAGCACATAGTTGGGCAAGACCACCTTGGACCAGATATACAGCGATTGATTGAGAGGATCGCGCCCGGCCACCCGCTCATGAATGGGCAGCCGGTTCAAAGAAGACTCGAATGGATCAATGCCGGCCACCCGGTCGAGAAAGTCGCGTCTGAACAGCTTGCGCGTTGAGATGCCCATCTGTGCAAAACTAAGTATTGCCGACGGCACCCAGCCGAGACGCCGCTGCACCGAGGCCAGTTCCGCCGGAGGCGCAGCATCATGTGTCATGAGGTCGCCGGTGGCCTTGTTCGATTCGCGCATGTCCGCCAGTAACTGTTGCATGATCACCGGATCCTGCTGCTCGCTGTTATAGAGCAAGACGTCGCGACGAAACGGTGGATAGCCGCCCAGAATCTCATCGGCACCCTCACCGGTAAAAACCACCTTGATACCGGCATCACGCACGGCCTTGCTGAGCATGTACTTGGCCACGCCATGGGCGTTGATGAAGGTCGTCTCTGCCGCCCGGACGGAATCGCGGTACTCGTCAGCCAATTGCTGCTCGGTCACCGGCACCGGGTGATAGGTGGCGCCAACAAACGCGGCCTGCTGCTTGGCCAGGTGCGATTCATCGTACAGTTCATCATCAAAAGTCAGCGTGTAGGCTCGAATGGGCTTACTCATCTGCTGTTGCGCCAACCCCAGCACACCGCATGAATCAATGCCGCCACTGAGGTAGGAAGCAACCTCGACATCCGCGATCAGCCGCTCTTTGACCGCATCGTCAAGCACCTCGCGAAATCCCGCTACAATTTCCTCTTCGGAACGCTTGTCGCAATTGAGTGCAGCCGCCGTTGGGTAGGCTGTATCCCAATACGGATAAACAGACACGTTGCCATCCCGCGCCACAGCATAATGTCCGCCCGGGACGGTATGAATGCCTTTGAACAGGGTGTGCTCATGCGAACGAAAGTGGTAGGACTCCTGAAACATGGATTCATCGTCCCAGCGGGCGGGCACACCCAGGGCCAACAGCGCCTTGATTTCAGAGGCAAACAGCACGTTGCCCTTGTGAATGGTGTAAAATAGGGGTTTGACCCCGAAGCGATCGCGAAAAGCGATCATCACCCGGTTGCGGCGGTCGGCGATAACCCCGGCAAATTCACCACGCAAATGTTGAAAGGCTCCGCTGCCTTCGCGCAAATACAGATGCAGTGCGATCTCGCTGTCGGAGTCAGTGACAAAACGATAGCCCTGGGCGCGTAGCTGCTGGCGAATCTCCTGGTAACCATAGAATTCGCCATTGACGACCAAACGGACATTACCGCTGGCATCGGTCATGGGTTGGGCGCCGTTGTTGAGTCCGATAATGGAAAGGCGGGCATGGCCCATCGCCCACCGGCCGTCTCCAGATATCCACTGTCCGCGCGCGTCCGGGCCGCGATGGTGCAGGCTGGCCACCGATTCGGCCAGTAAATGGGGGTCAGCCGATTGCTGAAACAACCCGGCTACAAATCCGCACATGTACGCGTCTCCAGGGAACGGTCGACAAAAATGCCAACCTAAGCCATCAACCTATGCAAAGCATGACCAAAAATCAATCTCCGGCTCAGGGCGTCCGGTAAAATGTGCACGATGTATCAGCAAATCATTGATTACTGGTTTAGCGAGCGGGTGCAAAAGAAGTGTTGGGGTAAGGACCCTGCCTTTGATCATGAAATCAGGCGGCTTTTTTTTGATCTCTACCAACAGGCCGTAGCCGGCGCGCTGTCGGATTGGCGCAATTCACCACTCGGCCGACTGGCCGAAGTCATCGTACTCGACCAATTCCCGCGCAATATGTTTCGCGCCCAGCCCGAGGCTTTTGCGCATGATGCCCTGGCCCGGGAATGCACCCGAGCGGCAGTCGCCGCTGGCGCCGATGCCTCGTTGAATGTCAGTCAACGGGCTTTCCTGTACATGCCATTAATGCACAGCGAAGAACCGGCTGACCATGAACTGGCCATGCGGCTTTTCGCCAGCCATCCAGATCTCGCCAATAACCTTCGGTTTGAAATTCGGCACAAAGCCATTATTGACCGATTTGGCCGTTACCCCCACCGCAATGCGGCGCTTGGGCGGAAATGCACGGATGAGGAACTGGCATTTCTGGAGCAGCCGGGCTCATCGTTCTAGGGCCTGTTAATCGCTCTTGAATCCGATGCCTTTGTGGCTGCCGTCGCAAAATGGCTTGTTTTTTGACGCGCCACAGCGGCACAGAAAGGCCTTTTCGCCCTTCCAGGCTGCTCTGCCGGTACTGCTACTGATACTCAAGTTTCCCACCACCATCACCGGGCCATCCGGCACTGGTTTGACCAGCAGCGAACCGCCCTCAGCCTCCAGCCCCGGACCGTCCTGGCCTACGGCACCTGAATCCTTGAATCCCGCAGATTCATGTGAGTTATCACAAAATGGCTTATTGGCGGACTCACCGCAACGACACAGGGCTGCCCGAAATCGCGTTCCCGAGGCTTCGTCGCCCACCCCTTCGATGTCGAGCCTGCCCTTGAGATAAATCGGTCCGTTCTGCGAAACGATCGCAGTATTGTTTTCTGCCCCGGGCACGACGCCTTTGCCGTCTTCAAAAGTAGCGGTGAGTGCCCCGGTCGGGCATCGGAGCACAATATCTGAGATTTCATCATCGTCTGACAGATCTGGCTGGCACCAGGGATTGCGCCCGCCTACAAACAGATCACCAGCGGCTTGCCCGCACTCGCCATAGTGAATGCAGAGATTGCCATCCCAATGCACCTGGGGCTTTTCGCCCGGGTAGGTGTATTTCTCTTGCTTGCTCATGGGGCGCCTCCTTATGCCGGCTAGTCCGCCAATGTGGTCACGACATCAACTTCCGCGTGCAGGGTCCGGTGAACCGGACAGCGATCCGCAATCTCCAGCAGCCGCCTGCGCTGTTGGTCATCGAGGTCGCCCTGAAGTTGAATCTGTTTTTCGAATCGGTCGATTTTACCCGTTTTCGTTTCGCAATCGGCACAATCCTCTGCATGAATCTTACCGTGCCGGACGCTCACCTGCACCGAATCCAGTGACAGATTTTTGTGTCGCGCATACATGTTCAGGGTCATCACAGTGCAACTTGCAAGCGCCGTAGACAGGTAATCGTAGGGTGTCGGCCCACTGTCTTGACCGCCGTAGGCTTCCGGCTCGTCGCCCCACTGATGGTGCCCATCCGCGTTGATCGCCACGCGAAACATGTCGCTGGTCCGGCCCCTGACGACTACTGCGCCAGCCTCATAAGCCGCTGGCTCCAACTCGTCCATCGCATCATCAATATAGCGAGCTGCCCAGGTGGCCAATACTTTGCCCGCATAACGTGAATCTTCTTCCCTGCTCATCAGGTGATCTGATTGGTCCAGAGTGATGAAACTCTTGGGGTGCAGGGCAGCGGCAAATATGTTGCCCGCTTCTTCAATCAGCACCAGTTCGTCAATCGGCGAATGCATGACCAACAGCGCGCGGCGCAGAGTTCGAATTCCATCCCTGACGGACTGAGAGCGCACATCGTCGAGAAAATCACTGCGTATTGAAAATGGGCGACCGGCCAAAGAAACTCTTGCCTCACCCTGCTGTTCGATGGTTTGAATATCGTCCTGCAGCAAGTGCAGCACATGGTCGGCATCTGCTGGCGCGCCGATGGTGGCTACCGCCTTGACCGATGGCAACTGTGAGGCGGCCGCCAGGCAGGCTGTGCCGCCAAGGGAATGGCCAACCAAAACATCAGGTGCTTGATGCTCGTCGCCGAGAAACTGCGCCGCCGTGATGAGGTCCTGAACATTACTGGAAAAGTGAGTATCGACAAATTCTCCCTCGCTCTCACCCAGACCGGTAAAATCGAAGCGCAAAACGGCTATGCCCTCTTCACACAGTGAGTCTGCAATGTTTATCGCCGCTTTTATGTTCTTGGTGCAGGTGAAACAGTGAGCAAACAACGCCCAGGCCCGGGGCCGGCCGGCATCGGGCCTGTGGATCACGCCAGAGAGTTGATAGCCGTTCTCAGATTGAAATTTAACCTTGTCCTGCATGGTTCTTTCCTTGTTGGCGGTTGACAGACTGCCTTGGCCCACCAGGATACATTCCAATGTGCAATGGCTCTATCACCAAACGCAATAAATCCAGTAAGCGCCCCTCCCAACTCCCCACGAAAGATGTAGCTTACAAATGATTCGCATACCCGCCCAAATCGTCTTCTCCCGACGACCCATAAGCATCAATTTCAATGACGTTGCGGTCTGGGTCCCGTATGAATACCGCGGACATGTTTCCAAAGCTGAATGAACCGGTAAGGGCGATGCCTTCGTCGGCGAGAAAATACTTGGCGGCTTCAAGTGAGGTCACCGTGAGCGCAAAGTGTGTGATGCCCGGATATTTCTCATCAACGTCCATCAGAATGTTGTCGCCAATGCCTGCATTCGCCGGGCCCAGCAAGTTAATGACCACACCACCGGGGTGCTGCATGATCACTGGATGACCTTGCTCGAACCCGACGTCGGATTGGAGGTCAAACCCGAGATTTTGATAAAACGCAATGGAAGCGGCCTTATCGCTTACCCGGATTCCAATGTGGTTGACACTTTCTATGTTCAGCATGGTTCGCTCCGTTATCGGTTCGGTGCTACTGGCTCTCGCCCTCTGTCTCCTTAAGCTTACTCCCGAACCAGTCCAAATGGCGCTGGTACAGGTCGCGGCTGTGACTGGGTGAGAAACCGCCGTGAAATTCTCCGGGATAGACCACCAACTGGGTTTCTACGCCCAGTGTTTTCAGGGCCAGATACAATTGTTCGGAGTTGATGATCGGCACGTTCCAATCTTTTTCTCCGCCCAAAATCAGAGTTGGGGTGACGATTTGATCGACATAGTTGAACGGTGAAATTTTCTCAAGAAGTGCTCGAGCCTCCGGCTCCCACGGGTTGCCAAACTCCTGTCGCCACCATCGTTGATACATGTCGTGCCCGTAATTGACCACGTACAGGGTTTCGCTGGCGCCGGTGGCCGCGGCCTTGAAACGATTGGTCTTGGTGATCACGTGATTGGTCAGGATACCGCCATAAGACCAGCCGGTCACCGCCAGGCGCTCGGGGTCCGCCAGCCCGCGCTTGATGGCATCGTCTACAGCAGCCATCACATCGTCGAAATCAGGGCTGCCCCAATTGCGCCAGATAGCGATGCAAAAGTCCTCACCGTAGCCTGTTGATCCACGGGGATTTGGATGAACCACGACATAGCCATTGGCGGCGTAGAGCTGCGCTTCGACATTAAAACTGAAATCGTACTGGCTCATTGGGCCACCATGGATATTTAAAATGGTGGGGTAGCGTTTGCCTTCGACATAATCGGGCGGCCTGATGATGAAGCCTTCAATTTCAATGCCGTCCTTGTTACTGAATCGCACACGTTCCACTGCGCCCAGTTCAATGCTGGCCAGCCAATCGGCGTGAACCCGGGAGCGTTGCCGCAGTTCGCCACGGGTGAGAATAAACACTTCCGCCGGCAGTCGAGGCCGGCTGACCAATGCGACGATCTCCCCGCCCAAGCCCACATTAAAGTCTGCGACCACGTCCTCACCGGCGACCACCCGCGTGATCTTGCCCCCTCCGAGTCTTATGCGTGCCAGGTTTTGCTCGCCACTATCCTCCAGCAGGAACCAGATGGATTTGCCGTCGGCAGAGAATTCGGGGGAGGCGACCATGCGATCCAGTTCGGTGGTCAAGAATTGGGTGCCTGTAATGCCATCCGGGTCCCGGGCTGATACCCCCGCCGTCGGGGAGACCGCCAGGTGGGAAGTCGCATAGACCATGGCTGAGGGGTTGGAGACTGCTCTGTGGGCAATCCAATTGCCGTCCGGGCTCCATGCAGGGCCGTCATCACCGCCCAAGCCATGGGTTATCTGGATGGGCTCGGATGGCGTTTCAGAGGACACATCCACCACCCAGATGTCGGTGTTGTAGTTGCTGTCGGGAATTTCAGTCCGGTTGCTGGTAAAGGCGATCCGGGTGCCATCCGGCGACCAGGCGGGTTCTGAGTCGTCATAGTCCCCAGATGTGACCTGACGAGATTGCCTGGTCACCACATCCAGCACATGAATATGCGTCCGGCGCCGGTCCAGATAACCCACGTAGTCGGCCTTAAACTGCAGTCGGTCTATCACCCAGGGCGGTTGTGGCTTTTTCTTATAGTCATCACCCTGCTCTTTCGCTGCCAATTCCTGCGCTGTAGGGTCCTGCAGCAGTAGCAGCAATTGACTACTGTCCGGCGACCATGCATAGGTATTAACGGCCTGGGCAGTGTCGGAAAGTTGCCGCGCCTCGCCGCCATGCCGGTTGAGGGTCCAGATCTGGGCCTTTCCACTTTTGCGTGCTGACAGGACTGCCAGGACCTTGCCATCCGGGCTCCAGCGGGGCGTGGAGGAAGACTCGCTCTCAGCCGTCATGGCGATGGCATCACCACCCTGCGTGGGCACAATCCAGACCTGGCTTCTCGATTTGTCCTGCTTGAGGTCGCTCTTGGAGACCGTGTAGGCGATCCAGTCACCTTCCGGGCTGACCTGAGGATCAGAGACAGTGCCCATTTTCAGTATCTGGTCGATGCTGAAACGCACTTTAGTTGCGGCGTCATCGGCCTGAGCAGGAATTGCAGCTGCGAACAGGCAGAAAATTACTGACCATAAAGAGACAAGGGGGAAAGGCGTCCGGTTTGGTGACATGGCAAAATCCTTTCTTGTCGATTGACGAATACGAAGCATTCTTGATTTCAACGTCCCAAGGGGCGATTGTCAACAAAGATTGAGCTTGGGGCAAATGCACCGTCATCCCGGACAAGTGACGAGGATCGTCATCCCGGACAAGTGACGAGGATCGTCATCCCGGACAAGCGACGAGGATCGTCATCCCGGACAAGCGCAGCGCGATCCGGGACCTATTGGGCGTTGAGTAGAATGAGCGCCGGTCAGCTCCGTGAATGGCTGACGTGACCGTTTCGCAGTGATAACATTGCCGAGGCACTATGGGTCCCGGGTCAGGCCCGGGATGACGGAGTGTCACGGGCACTATGGGTCCCGGGTCAGGCCCGGGATGACAGGGTGTGTCAACTGGTTGCCATTGTGTGATAAAAGAGACCCATGTCGCAGAATCCAATAAATCAGCGCGCCGACCCGTCGCTCAACAAGCAGGAGAGCATCCTGCTTGCACTCAAGGCGGTCAAGGCGAAACGGCCCTTGCGGGCTGAAGAAATCTGCCGTGACTTCCTGTCCCTGCGTCCCGGCAGCGTCGATCATATCCGCATGCTGGCCCATGCCTTACAGCTGCAAGATCGGCTCGATGAGGCGGAGGAGCGCCTGCGTTTCGCGATTTCTCTGAAACCCAACTTCCCCCAAGTCCACGAAGATCTCGGCAGCATTCTGGCGCTCAAGGGACGCTTTGACGATGCCATCGCCAGTTTTGAACGCGCCATTCAACTCGATCCGACCCAGGCGCTGGCGCACAAGAAACTGGGGCAAGCCCTGGCCCAAGTTGGGCGCGGAGAAGATGCGGATGAATCGTTTGAAGATTATTTCGACAAACGGCCCGAAGTCGGAGAAGTCGCCAAAGGCGCGAATCTCCTTAAGGAAGGCAAAGTCACCGAAGCCATCGAGATTTTCCGGCAAATCATTCGCAAAACCCCCAACGACGTCAACGCGATGCGGTACCTGGCGCTGGCATACTGGAACGAAAAAGAACACATGGACGATACCGAGGCTCTGTTGCGCCGAGCTGTGGAGATTGCACCTGATTTTGAAGTGGCCTGGCTCAACCTCGGCATGTATGAAATGTACGACTTCGTGGGACGATTTCACTAACCTCAAAGTGCATTGCACAGGAGAGCGTTATGGATCGTCAAGCACAAAGAGATATTCGCCGGAAATTGAATTGTCTACAGTTTGCACAGGAACGCGGGAGTAATGTATTAGCCTGCCGTAAATTTGGAGTCTCCAAGTCATCGTTTTATCGCTGGAAAGCAGGCTATAGAGAGAAAGGAGAAGCAGGCCTCATCAACTCCAAGCCATGCCCCGAGAACCTACTGCTTCGCACCCCAGCACCGATCGAGGAAAAGATTCTACATCTACGGCGCACCTACCACTTTGGCCCGGATCGAATCGCCTGGTATCTGGAGCGCTATCACCAGATCAAAATATCGGGCAAGGGTGTTTACTATGTGCTCAAAAGACATGGACTGAATCGGTTGCCTCAAAATTGTCGCAAGCGCTCTATTCCCACCTTCAAACGCTACCAAAAACAAGTCCCGGGTCATCACATCCAGGTTGACGTTAAGTTTTTGACTTTTATCGATAAACGCGGCCATAGGCTGAAGCGTTACCAGTACACTGCAATCGATGATGCAACCCGCATCCGAGCCTTGAAAATTTATCCCAGGCATACACAGGAAAATGCCATCCGCTTCGTCAACCACGTGATCGAGCAATTCCCGTTTCGCCTGCACACCATCCGCACGGACAACGGTCACGAATTCCAGGCCAAATTTCATTGGCATCTGAAGGACCTGGGCATTAATCACTTCTACATCAGACCCGCGACCCCACGATTGAACGGCAAAGTGGAACGATCTCACCTGACCGACAAGCTTGAGTTCTATCAACTCATCGATTACAAAGGCGACGTCGACCTGGCCAAGAAATTACGCGACTGGGAGGCCTTCTATAACTTTCTCAGACCGCACGCTGCACTGAATGGAAAAACCCCCTATGAACGGTTGCGCGAGAAGCTGGTAGCATAGCTGTTCACCGTCCTGCGAAGTTATTACCATCACACTGTAGTACCTAAAAAGCAAAGTGACTGATAACAAATACACCGTTTCAAAGGATTGGTTTGGCAGCGGGATACGCCCCGCGTCTCCTAGGAGATTCGAACTCCTGTTGCCGCCGTGAAAGGGCAGTGTCCTCGATTTCGAAGCCCGGGATTTGCTCTCGGGCATGCGAAGGGGACTATTGGTGGAGCTAGGCGGTCTCGAACCGCCGACCTCTACATGCTGAGCCACTGACGCTGGCACTTAACGCTGACCCCATTTATCACTCTTCTCTAAATGACAGTTATGGAAACCATAGCTATAGCTCGGAGGACACTTAGTGGCAAAATGATACACTCATAAGGGGCCGCTTCTGGCCCTGAGTCGTTTTGCAACTATTTTTTAGACAGCTTTTGCCACCAGTGGAGATCCACGACGCAGTAAGGCTTTGAGATATGTTGCTTCATCATACTGAGTCCTGGTTTGCCAACAACGGTAAAGAATGCGGATCCACTTGAATGCAAGTGCCCTCAGTGCGGATTGATGACCACTGCCCTTTTCACGTTGTTGTCGATAGTACTCACCTGCCCAGTACGACTTGTTAATAGTTTGTGCCGCCCATTCAACAAAGGTCTGTCTGACGAAGTTGGGACAACGCCATCGCCAGTGTACCCAGTGTTTAGTGCCGCTACGTTCAGTTACTGGCGCAATGCCGGCGTACTTCTGTAGCTCAGCGGCATTCTTAAACCGATTTCTCTGCTCGCCAAAGGCCACCAGTAAACGTGGTGCAAGCGATGGTCCTGCACCGGGTAGAGCTATTGTCAAATCTGGTGTTTAGCCATTTGATTCAAGCGGCGACCTGATCAATCTCTTTTACCTCGATCCCATCTTTGAATTTCACCCCCGTAATCACCTTGGCCAGGTAATCAAAGCCGCGTAGCCGGCGCCATTTCTTTTCCGCACACTGGCTCAATTTGAACATCATATGCAACATGCCATTGCGCGTCAGACAACCTTTGGATCTTTTGGTCCGGTGGCGGATGGTGGCAAAGGTGGATTCAATCGGGTTGCTGGTCCGGATGCTCTGCCAGTGTTGGGCCGGAAAATCATAAAATGCCAACAGTTCATCCCGATCCTTGAGCAAACAGCTCGTCGCTTTCGGGTATTTCGCCTCAAAGATCTCAATAAACAAATCAAACGCCTTGTTTGCATCATCCTTGGTTTCCGCCTGCCAGATGGCGTGCAGGGCCTGCTTGGCTTTGGGTTGTGCGGATTTCGGCAAACAATTCAGTACATTCATGGTCTTGTGCATCCAGCAGCGTTGCTGGCGGCTGGCCGGAAAGATTTCATCCAGCGCCGCCCAAAAACCCATCGCACCATCACCAATCGCCAGTTGTGGGGCGCTCATGCCGCGCGACTTCAGATTCAGCAACACCTCACGCCAACTCTGAGTCGATTCCCGCACCCCGTCCTCAATCGCCAGAAAATGTTTTTCGCCGCGTTCATTGACACCAATGATCACCAGCGCGCAGAGCTTGGCATCCTCCGCCCGCAGCCCACTGTAGACACCATCAGCCCAGACATACACCCACCGGTCCTGTCCCAGGCGACGCTGGCTCCACGCTCGATATTCCTCCGCCCATACCTGTTTCAGGCGGGATACCGTGCTGGCCGACAGACCCTGTGCCTGCGGGCCCACCAGTACCCGCAACGCCTCAGCCATCTCACCGCTGGATACCCCTTTGAGGTACAACCACGGAATGGCTGCCTCGAAAGTCGCTGTCTTGCGCACATATGGCGGCACCAGCACCGACTGAAAACTCACTGCTTCACCGGTCTTCGAGCGCACCTTGGGAATTCTCACCCGGATCGGTCCCAGGCCGGTCTGCAACTCACGTTCTGGCAGGTAACCGTTGCGCACCACACCGGCATGACCTGATTCGGTACGCCAATCCTGATACTTGGCCAGCAGCTCCTGGACTTCACTTTCCACCGCTTCGGCGAGCAGCTTCCGGGCGCCTTCTTTGAGCAATTCGGTCAACGGATCGGCACTGATTGCTCGACGTTCCAGTTCAATAACATTATTCTTGTTCATAGTGGCGTATCTCCTTTGGTTGCTTTGAAGTTTGGTAACAACAAATCAACCAGATACGCCGCTTTTTTTCAACTGCTCAAACACCAGATTCGATCATAACTCCACCGGGTAGCGAACTGAACAAATCATAATCATGGTGTTTAGGGGCAAGCTCAGCGATGGTTTGATCGTAAGTCTTTATGGCATCAAGAATCACTTGCAACATACCGACAAGCATCAGTGCATGTAACTTGTTGGGGGCGATCACTGCCTCATCCAGGGTTAAATGCTGACTTGATCTGATGGACGCCAGACGTGTTTCAAGTAACGCAGGATTGCGCGTGTGCCCAGCGCGGAAAAAAGTCATCAAGGTCGTGGTTCTGGCGCGTTTCACCTGTATGAGTGTTGGCCAGCGTTGAATAAAGTCACAGAACAGCTTTGTGTTGATCCGATCAAACCATTCCAAGGTCTGTGGATAGTACTGTTTCAAGGTGTTGCGCAATCTGTTGGTGAGTCGCACTCGATCACTGACCAATCGTCGTCGGTGCTCAACCAGTGCTGCCAGTTTGCGTATTTCAACGCTTTGTGGCTGCATCGGTTCAAACCGTTCCGGATGCCGAAGGATCAAATCTAATGCCAGCTCAGCATCGGTAGGATCATCTTTGGCACGGCTGGGCTGAAACGCCTCACGATATTTGGCCAGGGTTGATGGATTGATTGGAAAGATGACAAAGTAATCGTACTTTTGTAATGCATAGACGAGCGGCCCTTTCGATAGTTCTAAAGCAATAGCAATGGGCCCAGAGAAACGTCTGTGTAACGATCGCGCCCACGCATCAATCTCTTCAACTTTGTGCGGAATGACCGCGAACTCTCTTCGCAGGCTATCCGCTGGCTGAATACACACATCATGTTTGGTGTCTGCCCAGTCAATACCAACAAAGGCAGCATAGGGTTGCATTGTCATGGTTTTCATTGGTGCACTCCTGGTGTTAAATTACCGGTTGGAACATGCATGCCTGAGTTCTGCGAAGCAAATATAGGTGAGCCGGTTGGACGGCGAGCCCTGAGTGTTCGTTATCGAACTCAAGCGCACTTGTGAACTCGAAGTAGAAGCGGTGAACATCGAGTGTTTTGGCCGATTTATTCGTAGTTCGCAAGTGCATGTTCCACTCTCACCGACAGTACCTGTCAGTTGCAATGAGTATCGCTGAAAGTGGATCGAAATGACTATATCTGGCCGAATGGTTTTGCATCGATAAGGTGGACAGTTGAGTTAAGTCCATACGGTCCGTTCCTCGAACTCGACTGGGCTGATGTTGCCAACGTAACTATGTCTGCGTTGGCGATTGTAAAAACGCTCAATGTAGTCGAATACATCCGTACGCGCCTGGTCCCGTGTACGGTACTTACGGCGCCTGATGCGTTCACGTTTTAAGCTGGCAAAGAAGCTCTCTACTACCGCATTGTCATAACAACTGCCCGTGCTGCTTAGACTGCAGCTAATGCCATGTTTCTTGAGTAGCGCCTGGAAGTCATCACTCAAGTATTGGGCGCCACGGTCGGAGTGGTGGATCAGTTCGCCGTGCACATCACGTTGACCGAGTGCCATCGACAGTGCATTGAGCACCAGGTGTCGGCTGATGCGCCGGCTCATCGACCAACCGACGATTCGGCGCGAGTACAGGTCCATCACCACTGCCAGGTACAGCCAGCCCTGACCGGTCCAGATAAACGTGATGTCTGAGGCCCAGCGCTGGTTCGTAGCTTCGGCCGAGAAGTCCTGCTCTAACAGGTAGCTGGCGGTTACATGACCACCCCTGGAAGTAACCCTAAAGCGCCGCTTTGGACAGCCCTTAATCCCAGCTTTGCGCATCAAACGCGCCACTTTAACCCGGCCACAACTAAAACCCAGTGCTTTGAGATCCGCATGGATCCGAGGACTGCCGTAGGTGCCATCACTTTCCGCGTGGAGGCGCCGGATCACCCGCGTCAGTTCACGATCATAAGCCGCCCTGCGACTTTCAGCCCGCACCCGCCAAGCATAGTAACCACTCGGTGAAACCCGCAGTGATCGGCACATCAACCGAACCGGATGGCTGGTGCGGCGCCGATCGATACACTGGTATCTCACCTCGACTCCCTGGCAAAGTAAGCCGCCGCTTCCTTTAAAAAATCCCGTTCCTGTTCGACCTTGGCCAATTTACGCTTCAGCCGCATCAGTTCCTGGTCACGCGCCTTGCCTTGTCCAGGGAAGGCATTCTCGCCATCACGCTTGGCCGCATCACGCCAATATCGAAGCATGCGGGCGTTGATACCCAGTTCTTCGGCCACCAGCACATCCGTGACGCCTGGCTCATCGGCTCGCCTTAAAGCCTCGCGTTTGAACTCCGCGCTATATCGTTTCCTTCGTGTCATATCACACCTCCCAGCGCATTATCGCGCCAAAGTTAGGTGTCCACGAAATCCATGCAAGACCACACAGCAGTCCTTTAGCGTTTTCTAATATATCCGGCCCAAGTGGCCTCCCCAGCCGAAATTAGTTCCCAATAATTCCATGAACGGTAAGAAACCTTTGCGCTTGTCCCACTGCTTTTAATCCGATGATTGTTTATTTGCACTCTAAACTGCCTCAGTATCCTCATTGCTTGTTTCTCCGCTATTGGGGTACGGGCGCGCTGCACCGTCATGTCCAATGGCAGAAACGGCAGGAGCAGGAGCAGTGGGCATGAGCAACGACAAAACAGGCATTTCACGGCGCGAAGCGCTCAAGGGTATCGGGGTAGCGGCCGCGGCTGCGGGTACGCTGGTGGGCAGCGGCGTGGCGGCGTCATCGGGAGACTCGCAGGCACCTTGGAAGGGCGATCCTGCGTTTGGGAATTTTAATTTTGGACTGAACGATGATCAGGAGGCGAGAGCCCGTCGTCTGCACGGCGATGCCATTATCGTTGACATGATGCACCAGGGCGCGGGCGGCTACCTGGCTTTTGAGGAGCCGGACGTCATTCGGCGCATGAAAAAGCTGGCGGGCCTGAAGGGATTTGCCCTGCTGGGCGCGGCACAGCCGTTGCTTTACGAGCAGGACATATCCGGCGAAAGCGACATGATGAGGCAACGCTGGCGCCGCTCCGGCGTCACCTGCGGAACGATGGGCGTGTCGGTGGGCAACGTGGCGGGCTCAGCCAGCCAGATCCACCTCATCGACTCCCTTGACTGGCTGAGAAAGGCCACCAGGGCAGAACACCTCAGGGCGGCCAAACGAGACGGCGTACACGCTCTGGTCGGCTACGACCAACCGGTTTTCGGCCTGCCGAAAAATCTCTCAGCCATCGAAGAAGCCTACCGCATTGGATTGCGCTGCCTGATGCTGACTTACAATAGTTCAGATTTCGTCGGTGCTGGTTGCACCGAGCGGGTCGATCACGGCCTGACCTATTTTGGCCTCGACGTGGTCAGGCGCTGCAATGAGCTGGGCGTCATGATTGATACAGCACACACGGGCAAGGCGACCACGCTGGACGCTTGTAAGCATTCAAACCAGCCGGTACTGGCGAACCACACCTCTGCCGAAGGCGTTCACCTGCATGACCGGGCCAAAAGCGATGATGAAATCAAGGCGATCGCCGGCACCGGCGGCCTGATCGGCATTCATGCCGTGCCATTTTTCATGGCCAAAGACCGGCAGGCTGATATGAACGATATGCTCAACCACATCGATTACGTCGCCGAGTTGGTCGGCTGGGAACATGTTGGGCTGGGCACGGACTGGCCGCTGACGGCCCCCAAGTCCGCGCTGGACGATATGTTTTCCACCGCTTTTAATTATCAGATCGGCTTTTATCCGCAGCACAACATCATCCCGACGATGAATCTTAACGGCTTTGACGACTACCGCGATTTTCCCAACATCACTCGAGGCATGGTCAGTCGCGGCTACAGCGATGAGCAGATCAAGGGGGTGCTCGGGGAGAATTTCATGCGCGTATTCGAGCAGGTTTGCGGATAGACCCTACAGGAATTCAAGGAAACCAATATGCCCGGCTGCGAAGTGATGAAATGAGATGTATTAGTCGGAACCTAATTTTCACCGTCCGTCAGTGAGTAACTTGTACTACGCCCGCCGCCTGGGTCTTTCTGCAGCGCCCTGCGCTCAACCAGGTCAAGAAGCGCCAGCGCAAGACATTTTAAAACTTACCTCAGACTTACCTAAACACGCTTTTTGACACAAAAAAGGCCACCCGAAGGCAGCCTCTTTATCGCGTCAATTCTTTCACTATCAACGCCGTACAATGTGGCGTCCCCTAGGAGATTCGAACTCCTGTTGCCGCCGTGAAAGGGCAGTGTCCTAGGCCTCTAGACGAAGGGGACTATTGGTGGAGCTAGGCGGTCTCGAACCGCCGACCTCTACAATGCCATTGTAGCGCTCTCCCAGCTGAGCTATAGCCCCAAGGAAGCCGACGCATATTAATGGCTTGCATACGCTCTGTCAATGTGAATTCAACCGACAGTGACCAGAGATTTCACTCGCTGATGGCGGGGGATTTCAGTGGTTGCAGGCACCATGCTCTCCACGCTGTGCCCTTGCCGCAGCAGGTAGTCAAGCCAACGGTCCAGGGCCTTGTTTTCGCGCCATGCTTTCTGCGCCAGCTGCCGCGGTGGGATACTCGGATGAGCCAGCCGGGTGCAACCCTGGTCAACTGAAAATGAGGTGGCCTCGGCCAGCCGTGCATCATGATAAAACCGAATGTGCGCATCCGGTGCAAAGCGTCTCGAGCGACCGTCGCGAAACTCGTACATCAGGCGGAAAAAAGTCGTGTATTTGTGCCGCTCCAGCACTTCCATCCGCAGCAACGGCGAGCCGGCCACTTCTGACTGTAGATGGTCGTGGTAACTGATGTGATCCGGGATAATGAGCTTCATCTGGCGGAATATCTCTGCCTGCACCGCCTGCAACTGCTTCAATCCCGGTCGGCTTGCCAGTCCGTTGGGTTGGCTGAATGAAACCATGTAAAAAGCATATCACACAGGGGACGGACTTCCGCAAGCCCCCCTCCATAGTGCATAATAGATGGTTCAGAACGTCCCGTTCGGTACAATTGCCCTTAAAACATTTCTCGTTGCAGGCCCAGTTGCATCAGGACGCGGCTGGCAATTTCCTCGATGGAACTGTACGTGGTGTTAAAAATCGGCACGCCCTCCATCCGCAGCAAACTCTCAGCACTGTCCACCTCCCAGTGACATTGCCGCATCGACGCATAACGGCTTCCCGATCTGCGCGTTTCACGGATGTGGGCCAGCCGGTCTGGGTCGATCATCAGGCCCACGATCTTGCGCTTTTGGCTGTGCAGGAAAGGCGGTAGCTTCTGGCGCTCGAGGTCTTCTACCATTAGCGGGTAATTGGCCGCCTTGACGCCGAAATTGAGTGCCATGTACAGGCAAGTGGGCGTTTTGCCGGACCGTGACACGCCGACGAGAATCAGGTCAGATGATTTGTAGTCAAGGCTGACCCCGTCATCATGTGTCAGCGCATAATTGGTGGCCTCCATCCGGTCCTCGTACTTCTGCAGGTCAGCGACACCGTGCGCGTGTCCGACTGACCTCTCTGGTTCCATTCCGAGGGTTTCGGACAAGGGTGAAAGGAAGGTTGAAAACAAGTCGATGGTCACGCCCTCGTTGGTGTGCAAGATGGCATTGAGCTCGCTGTCTACAATGGTATTGAACACAATGGCAGGTGCGCCGTCGCGCGCACATGCGCTGTTGATTTTCTGCACTGCCTGGCGGGCTTTCTTTTCATCGCCGACAAAAGGCATGCGGCGCTGGCGAAATTTCACCGTGGAAAACTGGGTCATCAGACTATGCCCCAGGGTTTCTGCGGTAATGGCTGTGCCATCGGAAATGAAGAACACCGTGCGTTGCATAGTTTGCCCTTGTAAAATACCTTGCAATATCTGGTGGGACTGAGGTCCCGCGACAACAGTTCGTTCTGATTGGCAGGGAACCGGGAGTGCATCCGTTGAATCAACCAGAAAGGCACAATAAAAAAAGCCGCCAGGCCACCAACTACCAAGCCACCAACTATATTACATGGCTGGACCAATTGGGCATGGCGGATGTCGCGCGGGTTGGCGGCAAGAATGCCTCGCTCGGTGAAATGATTTCCCAACTGTCCGGCCTCGGCGTTGCGGTACCCGGTGGCTTCGCAACCACGGCTGACGCGTTTCGTGAGTTTCTGGCCGACGCTGGACTGGATGAGCGCATTCACAGCACCCTGGCCGGGCTTGATGTGGAAGATGTCAGCAGTCTGGCTACAGTCGGCGCCCAGATTCGACAATGGGTCCTGGACGCTCCTTTTTCCGTTGATTTCGAGTCCGCCATCGAGCTCGCCTGGCGCAGACTGTGTGATGAAGCTGGCACCGCGCCCTCGGTTGCCGTGCGTTCCTCGGCCACTGCCGAAGACCTGCCCGAGGCGTCATTTGCCGGTCAGCAGGAGACTTACCTCAACGTTCGCGGGCTGGCGGCAGTCAAAGATCGTATCCACCAGGTCTTCGCTTCGCTGTATAACGACCGGGCCATTTCCTATCGGGTGCACCAGGGGTTCAACCATTCAGATGTCGCGCTGTCGGCTGGCGTGCAAATGATGGTGCGCTCCGACAAGGCCTCGAGTGGCGTCATGTTTACGCTGGACACCGAATCGGGTTTTCGCGATGCGATTTTCGTCACCTCGAGCTGGGGTTTGGGCGAAACCGTGGTTCAGGGCGCGGTCAATCCAGATGAGTTTTACGTTTACAAACCTGCGCTGGAGAACGGCCACGATCCCGTGCTGCGACGCAATCGTGGCTCCAAGGCCATCGAAATGGTCTATTCCACAGAGCCCGGCGGCGGCGTGGAAACCCGGGACGTCGACGATGAGCGGCGCCTGCAGTTCAGTATCAACGATGAAGAATTGCTGTCGCTGGCCCGGCAGGCCGTCACCATCGAAAAGCACTACGGCCGCCCGATGGACATCGAATGGGCCAAAGACGGCGAAAACGGCAACATCTACATTGTCCAGGCACGCCCCGAAACCGTCAAAAGCCAGGAGAGCAACGTGGTCGAGCGCTATCAACTCGACCAGACCGGGGATGTACTTTGCGAAGGCCGCAGCATCGGAAACCGAATCGGCGCCGGCAAGGCCCGGGTGATCACTTCAATCGGGCAGATGGACAGCGTGGAACCCGGCGATGTATTGGTTACCGATATGACGGATCCGGACTGGGAGCCCATCATGAAGCGCGCAGCGGCGATTGTGACCAACCGTGGCGGGCGAACCTGCCATGCCGCGATTATTGCCCGGGAGTTGGGTATTCCCGCTGTCGTTGGCTGTGGCGACGCCACTAAGCTGATACCCCACAATGCCGATGTGACGGTGTCATGCGCGCAAGGGGATACCGGCTTCGTATACGGCGGCCAGCTCGAATTCACAGTGTCCTCGGATTCCCTGGTCGACATGCCCCCCGCCCCGCTGAAAATCATGATGAATGTGGGCAACCCCGACAGAGCATTCGACTTTTCTCAGATTCCCAGTGCGGGAGTGGGATTGGCGCGGCTGGAATTCATCATCAATCGGATGATCGGTGTCCACCCCAAGGCCTTGCTGAACTACGCCGACCTGGACCCGGACACGGTGGTCCAGGTTGACCGCAAAATCGCCGGCTACCGCGACCCGGTTTCCTACTACGTCGAGCGCCTTGCCGAGGGCATCGCAACCATCGCCGCGGCATTTGCGCCCAAACCAGTCATCGTTCGCATGTCCGATTTCAAGTCCAATGAATACGCAAACCTGATCGGCGGAAAGGCCTACGAGCCGCATGAAGAGAACCCCATGTTGGGTTTTCGCGGCGCGGCGCGCTACGTTTCCGATGATTTCAAGGACTGCTTCGAACTGGAGTGCCGCGCCATGCGCAGAGTGCGCGAGGATATGGGTTTGGCCAATGTCTGGGCAATGGTGCCGTTTGTACGCACAGTCAGTGAAGGCCGGGCCGTAATTGAAGTCATGCGGGAATTTGGCCTGGAACGGGGCAAACATGACCTGAAAATCATCATGATGTGTGAATTGCCCTCCAACGCCCTGCTGGCAGATCAGTTCCTGGATATATTTGATGGCTTCTCGATCGGCTCCAACGACTTGACCCAACTGACTCTGGGACTGGACCGCGATTCAGGTTTGATCGCAGACCTGTTCGATGAACGCAACGAAGCGGTCAAGACGCTGCTTGCCATGGCGATCAAAGCCTGTCGCAATCGCGGCAAGTACATCGGCATTTGCGGCCAGGGGCCTTCGGATCATCCGGACCTGGCAATCTGGCTAATGGACCAGGGGATCGAAAGCATGTCACTCAACCCGGATACAGTGGTGGACACCTGGCTAACACTGGTAAAAGCCGCGAACACAGCCGCCTCGAGGCGCTGAATCAGGTTCCGGCGAATTCACCCATGAATTGCCGGTAATAACGTATTTCGGTGATTGATTCGCGGATATCGGACAAGGCCTCGTGCCGATTTTCCTTCACCAGACCCTGCATGATCGCCGGTGACCATCGCGTGGCCAGCTCTTTTAACGTGCTGACATCGAGATTTCGATAGTGGAAAAAAGCTTCCAACCCGGGCATTTGGCGGTGCAGAAAACGACGATCCTGGCAGATACTGCTGCCGCACAGTGGCGAGGCGCCGCATTGCGACCACTGATGCAGGAATGCCAGGGTGGCTGACTCAGCCATCTGCATGGTCACAGTGCTCTTCAAAACACGCGCCCACAGGCCAGAATCGCCATGATGAGTGGTATTCCACTCGTCCATCGTTTGCAAAGTGGCTTCATTATGATCGATGGCAAACACCGGCCCGGTAGCCAACTCATTGAGCTGCGAATCCGTAACGATGGTGGCGATTTCAAGGATCGAGTCAGTGTCTGAATCGAGCCCGGTCATTTCCAGGTCCAGCCACACCAGATTTTTTGAGAGATCATTCATTAATGGATGCCTTTTGAGGCATTATCGCAGAACTTTTACACCCGGGGGGCTTTATGGAGTGGGTAATAAAACAGTCAGAGCAAAAACAACGCTTGCTACAATGACGGCATGGAGAGTCGAGGAGCCGGAGCCCATTAGCGCGCTTGAGAAAGGCATTGTGCTGACGTCCTACGGCAGCCGTGGCATTGTCGCATTGGAATCTGGTGTACGGCTGGCGTGCAAATACCGGCGCTCTGTGGGGCGCCCCATCTGCGGCGACAGGGTGATCACTGCCATGACGGGTGACCGGGAGGGGATGGTAGAAGAAATTTTGCCGCGTGACAACGTTTTTGCGCGCGCAGACAGCCGTCAGCGCAAGCAACTGGTGGCCAGCAATCTTGACCAGGTCTTGATTGTGATTGCACCCCAGCCCGAACCGAGCCTGGACCTGATTGAGAGATACCTGGTGGCGTCACACAGCCTGGGGGTGAATCCGGCACTGGTTCTGAACAAGGCCGAATTGCACCAGGCAAGTACCGAGACGCAGGATCCTCAGCCGCCGCTCGCCCGTCTGGAGAGCTACTCAGTCCTTGGATATCCGCTGGCCACGACCTCATGCAAGGGTCCGCCCGGCATTGGCGCCATGCAAGACCTGCTGCACAACAGGACCAGCATTCTTGCCGGCCAGTCCGGGGTGGGCAAATCATCTCTTATCAACGGGGTGATTCCGGATCTCGATTTGCAAACCGGCGCCTTGTCCAGAGCAACTGGAAAAGGCATCCATACCACCACCACCACCACGATGTATTCGCTGCCCGACGGCGGCGACCTGATCGACTCACCAGGGGTGTGGGAGTATGGGTTATGGCAGCTCAGTCAGCCAGAACTCGAACAAGGCTTTATCGATTTTCTGCCCCATCTGGGGCAGTGTCGATTCAACAACTGCGTGCACAAAACTGAACCCGATTGCGCTGTTAAAGAAGCCGTTGAAGCGGGCGAGATCAGGCCTTGGCGGCATCACGCCTACCTCCGTCTCCTGTCACAGAGTTGTTGATGGCGCAATGGGGTTGATCTGTACTTGCAGGTGAGGGACAGGCCATGACCGCGTTTTTGTGCTATATTTTCTCTTGGGCACGGAGTGAAAATTGATTTTCAATCAACGCCTTGCGCCCATTTTCTATAACCAGCTTATCGAATCTTGTACAAGGACGTGAAGATGAAAAGCCTGTTAATGTTGACAATGTACGCCAGCACGGTATTCGCGGTCGCCCCGCTTACAGCCGACGTGCTGCTGATAGAACAAGTACGCCATGTTGAAAACATGGATGTACCGGTTAATGGCATGACCCAGTCTGAAGTTGAAAGCCGTTATGGCAGCCCTTCGATCCGGCACGCCGCGGTGGGTGATCCCCCGATTGCCCGCTGGGAATATGAGCGCTGGAGCGCCTACTTCGAGTATGACCGCGTACTGTTCACGGTTCTGCACAAAGGTGAAATTCCAAAAAACGACCCCTCCTGAATTGGGGATCGCTGCCAGGGCATTACGCGACTGACCGTTTTCACTGGCGTCTGACCATGTTCTGAGACGGCCATCTGGGTTATCCTTGCGCCCTTTGATTTCAGGGAAAAACCGGATATGGCCGATGTGCTGGCCCAGCAACCTCACCGCGTCATTGAACGTGATGGGGCTATATACACTCTGCTCGGCACGGCGCACGTTTCCAGGGCGAGCGCAGAAGCCGTACGGCACTTGGCGCGAAGCGGCGATTTCGATGCCATTGCGGTCGAATTATGCCCATCACGATTCGCTACTCTGACCGGAGAGAAAAGCTGGGCTGATCTCGATCTCTACAACATCGTGCGCGAAGGCAAAGCCGGGCTGGTCATGGCTAACCTCGCCCTCAGCGCTTATCAGCGGCGCATTGCCGAGCAATTTGGTATTGAGCCGGGCGCAGATATGAAGGCCGCGGTCGAGGCCGCCGAAGACGCTGATCTACCGCTGCAGTTGGTCGACCGCGACCTCGCCACCACATTGCGCCGCAGTTATGCCAGCGTGCCCTGGTACAAGCGCCTTTATCTGATGGCAGGACTGGCGCTGGGTATGGTCAGCTCGGAGAAAATCGATGAGGAGGCGATCGAAAAACTCAAGGAAGGCGACATTCTCGAGTCGACATTTACCGAATTTGCCCAGCAGTCACCGGAATTATACGAGGCCTTGATCACAGAGCGTGATCGCTACATGGCAGCGCGACTGCGGGAGGAAAACGCGGACGCTGCCGCCGTATCAGACGCCGAAGACGGCACCCCGCGTAGAGTCCTCGTGGTCATTGGTGCCGGCCACCTGGATGGCCTTGCCCGGCACCTGGAAAGCGGGCAACAGGCCTGGCGCGAAGAACGCGAGACGCTGGAACTCATGCCTCGCAAAGCCCGCTGGCCGAAAATCATTCCCTGGGCCATTATGGCGCTGGTTTTGCTGGGCTTTTTTATCGGCTTTTCCCGCAGCCCGGAACTTGGCTGGGAATTGGTCTTCATCTGGGTGGCGATCAACGGCGGACTGGCGGCCATCGGCGCAATGATCGCGCGCGCACACCCGCTGACGATACTGAGCGCGGTCGTCGCCGCACCCTTGACCTCTCTGAACCCGACCATTGCGGCGGGCATGGTGACCGGCCTGGTGGAATCCTGGCTGCGTAAACCGCGTGTTTCAGACCTGGAAAACCTGCGCTTCGACATCACCACCGTTAAGGGCTGGTTCCGTAATCCCGCGACACGTATCCTGCTGGTGTTCTTTTTCTCCAACCTGGGTTCGGCGATCGGCACCTGGGTCGCCGGTTTCCAGATTTTCGGCGCACTGAACTGAGTCCACCCATGCTTAAGCAAGCCATCCAGATCGGCCCCTACAGAATTGACAATCCGCTGGCGTTGGCGCCCATGGCCGGGGTCACCGACCGGGCGTTCAGGCAGCTCTGTCGCCGCCTCGGTGCGGGCTATGTGGTCACCGAGATGCTGGCTTGCAATCCAGCCTTGCGAGGCACGAAAAAATCTTTGAGCCGGGGTAATTTCATCGGCGAGTCCGGACCGATCGCCGTCCAGATCCCCGGCAGCGATCCGCGGTGGATGGCGGATGCAGCCGAATATAACGTCCAGCGGGGCGCTCAGATCATCGATATCAACATGGGCTGCCCCGCCAAGAAAGTCTGTCGCAAACTGGCCGGGTCAGCCTTGATGTCCGACCCGGCGCTGGTACATGCGATCTTGACGGCGGTGACTGACCGGGTGGATGTGCCGGTCACGCTGAAAATGCGCACCGGGCCCGATTCCGGGCACCGAAACGCGGTCGATATCGCCGGCATTGCCGAAGATTGCGGTGTCGCTGCACTGGCTGTTCACGGGCGGACCCGCGCTGATCGCTTCAACGGAAAGGCTGAGTATGACACCATCGCCGCGGTCTGCCACAAGGTCTCTGTACCGGTGTTCGCCAATGGCGATATCAGTACGCCTGAAGATGCAGCGGAGGTTTTGCGACTGACCCAGGCCGATGGCCTGATGATTGGCCTAGCTGCCCATGGAAACCCGCGGATATTCAGGGAAAATAAGGTATTTTCTTGATACTGATATCTCATCTGAATTCACCGGACTCGCGCGAACAATATGACGTCCTGCAGCAACATCTGCAGGCCCTGCACCAGGACTACGGTGAATACGCCGGCGTGCGCATCGCCCGCAAGCACCTGCGTTGGTACCTGAAAACGCAGCCAACTGGTTCGCCTGCCGACACTGATTCGATGTTGGGCCTGCTGATGCGGGCTGAATCGGCCGAGCGACAGCTCAGTCTCGTTCACCAGCATTTTTTCGGGCGATCTCGACCGCAGCCCAATGATCTCGCTGCGACCGGATAGGGTCCGGGTTCCACCACGCCACCACCCAACCCATCACCCCAGACGACACCGCATGAGCACCAACCCGTTTCTGGCCCGCTTTAACGTATCGGAGGACCGCTCTGGCCCGGGCGGCAGTGAAGCGACGACAGCAAGCTGGTCCGGACTGCATGGCAGCAGCCGGGCAGTTGCCCTGCTCGAGGCTGCCGCGCACTGTCAGCGCGCCGTTATGGTGGTCACCCGCTCCAGTCACCAGGCACAATTGCTGCGCAATGACTTGGAATTGCTACGCACCAGCACGCTGCCCATACGTCAGTTTCCAGACCACGAGACGCTACCCTACGATCCGTTTTCGCCCCATCCAGACATCATTGCAGAGCGCCTCAAGACCCTTTCGGATCTGGCTGACATGAAGCGCGGCCTGTTGCTGGTGCCGGTCAGTTCTCTGGCCCAAAGGCTGCCACCCGCGAGCTATATATTGCAACGGACCTTCAGCCTCGAAGTTGGCCAGCAACTCGCGCCCGCACAATTTCGTGAGCGGCTGGTTCACGCCGGCTATGAACATGTCGAGCAGGTTTTCCGCTCGGGCCAGTTCGCTGTTCGCGGCTCGGTCATCGACCTGTACCCCGCTGGCAGCGACTGTCCGTTCCGCATCGATCTGTTTGATGAGGACATCGATAGCATTCGCGAATTTGATCCGGACTCCCAGCGGTCCACCGGCAAAGTGCAGGCCATCAGTCTGCTGCCAGCGCGCGAATACCCCTGCGATACGTTGGCTATCGATGAATTCAGGCGGGCATTTCGAGTGCGTTTTGATACCGATACCCGCAAAGTGACGCTGTATCAGGACCTGCGAAATGGCGTGCATCCACAGGGGCTGGAACAATACCTGCCGTTGTTTTATGGCTCAACAGCGTTTCTGTTGGACTATATGTCACACCCGCCCCTGGTGGTTACGCAACAAGGCGCCCGGGATCAGGCCGAGGCGCAGCACCGCCGGACCCTTGAGCGCTGGGAGCAGCGTCGCCACGACATCGAGCGACCTGTGCTTGAGCCGGCTGAGCTTTTCTTCAAGCCGGCCGAACTGTTTGAACGCCTTGCAAACCTCGATACCGTAAACCTGGTGGAAGACGACCTGCGGGCGAGCGAGCAGTTTGATACCTCGCCGCCGCCGGACCTGCCTCTGCAGCATCGTGATGTGGGCTCGATCGACCCCATTGGCCAGGCGGTGCAGGAATTTAACGGCAGGATGTTGTTTGCCGCCGATACACCGGGTCGCCGGGAGGTGCTGCGTAGCGCCCTTGTGTCTGTAGGTCTGCGGCCCGATGACTTCGACAGCTTCCAGGCATTCTGGCGCTCGGAGGAGCCCCTGGGCCTGGCTGTCCTGCCGATTGACGAAGGCTTCGCCGTGCCTGGTGAACTTGCCATTGTCACTGAAACTCAGCTGTTTGGCGGACGCAGCCGGCCAAAAGCCCAACGCAGCATGTCGCAGCGTGATCCCGAAGCCATCATTCGGGATTTGACCGACCTGATTGAAGGCGCACCCGTGGTCCATGAAGACCACGGCGTGGGGCGCTACCAGGGGCTACATACGCTTGAGATCGACCAACGCCCGGCCGAATTCCTGATGCTCGAGTACGCCGAGGGTGACAAGCTCTATGTGCCCGTGTCCGCCCTGCACCTGGTCAGCCGATATACGGGCGCTGACCCCGATACCGCGCCCCTGCACCGGCTGGGCAGCCAGCAGTGGAACAAGGCCAAGCGCCGGGCCGCGCAGAAAGTTCGCGACGTGGCCGTGGAATTGCTTGATCTCTATGCCCGACGCATGTCCCGTCAGGGCTTCTCTTTCCCACTGGATGAGCGACTCTATACCGAATTCGCCAGCGGTTTTCCGTTTGAGGAAACGCCGGATCAACAGCAGGCCATTGAGGCTGTGATGGACGACATGCGCGCCGCCTTGCCGATGGACCGGGTGGTCTGCGGCGATGTTGGTTTTGGCAAAACTGAAGTGGCCCTCAGAGCGGCGTTTATCGCGGTGCAGGCAGGACGGCAGGTGGCCTTGCTGGTGCCGACCACGCTACTGGCGGGGCAACATTTTTCGACCTTCAGTGACCGCCTGACGGACTGGCCGATACGGATGGAGCTGTTGTCCCGCTTTCGAACCACCACACAGCAGCGGGCAGTGCTGGCGCAGCTTGAAAGCGGGGGTATCGATATAGTGATTGGCACCCACCGCCTGATTCAGAAGGACATCCGCTTCAACAAGCTGGGGCTGGTGATTATCGATGAAGAACAGCGTTTCGGCGTGCGCCAGAAGGAACGGCTCAAGCAGCTGCGCTCCGAGGTCGACCTGCTCACTCTGACAGCAACACCAATTCCACGAACCCTGAACATGGCCATGTCCGGCATTCGAGATCTGTCCATCATCGCCACCCCGCCGCCACGGCGCATGGCTGTAAAAACGCTGATCTCCGAATGGAATTCCGCGTTGCTTCGAGAAGCGCTCGAGCGTGAAATCCAGCGTGGTGGCCAGGTGTTCTTTCTGCACAACGAAGTGCGCAGCATTGAACGCATCGCCCGAGAGGTCCAGGAACTCGTCCCACAGGCGCGTGTTGCCATTGCCCATGGCCAACTGCCGGAGCGCGAATTGGAATCGGTGATGCTCGACTTCTATCGCCAGAAACACCAAATCCTGGTGTGCACCACCATCATCGAGAGCGGCCTGGATGTACCGACCGCCAACACGATTGTCATTCACCGGGCAGACCGCTTCGGCCTGGCACAGCTGCACCAGTTGCGCGGGCGCGTTGGCCGCTCACACCACCAGGCTTATGCTTACCTGATTGTGCCTGAGCGGCGCAGCATGACAGCCGATGCTCGCAAGCGGCTGGAAGCCATCGCTGCGCTGGAAGAACTGGGCGCGGGTTTTACCCTCGCCACCCATGACTTGGAAATCCGCGGCGCCGGTGAATTACTGGGCGCCGAACAATGCGGCCAGATCAACCAGGTCGGCTTCAGTCTTTACAGCGATTTGCTGGCCAGAGCGGTAGATTCACTCAGGCGCGGCGCAGAGCCGGATCTCGACCAGCCGCTGCATCGTGGCATTGAAATCGAGCTGCATGTTCCCGCCCTGATCCCTGACAGCTACCTGGGCGATGTCCAAGCCCGCTTGACGCTGTACAAGCGTATTGCCAGCGCCGGCGATGAAATGGCCCTTCGCGACCTGCAGGTGGAAATGATAGACCGCTTCGGCTTGTTGCCTCAGGCGATCAAAAACCTGTTTGAAATTGCCGGGCTCAAACAGCTTGCCGAAACCACGGGCGTGAGCAAGCTGGACTATGGGCCCCAAGGTGGGCGAGTTGAATTCTCGCAGGACACCACTGCCGACCCGCAGGCGCTGATCAGCCTGATCCAGCAACACAGCGAGGATTTTCGTCTCGACGGCCCCAACAAACTGCGAATCCTCAAGCTCGAAGAAGACCCTGAACAGCGATTTGCCAGTGCGCGCAAGCTGCTTACTCAGCTCCAATCCCGCCCCCAATGAGCCCCATTTTCCACCAACAGGTATAATTGCCGGCTCAACCGCAGCGTCCGTGCCCAAGCTATGCGACACCCATTTTCGATCATCATGGTCTTGTGCCTTTTTGCGCCTTCATTCGCACCGCCGCTGGCTGCTGCGGACGATCGTTACCGCATCGAAGTCCTGATATTCAGGCATCTCGATAGTGAGTGGCCACCCCGGGATGTCGAACGATTGCGCGACTTCTCCTACGCCCTGGATCTGCAGCCGCGACCTGTACTGGCAGCGGACGATGAATTGGCTCCGGCCGACATCAAGCCATCCCATGATTCGGACGCTGAGCTGGAAGAAAGGCTGGACCAAAGGCAATTCCCCGGTGACGTCGCCGCGCCGCCGGATTTCCTGAACCCCTTGCTTGAAGACCCGCTCGAAGAGGTTGTGCCCTACCAACCCTGGGCCGAAGTGATGTGGATCGAAGAAATGAGCGACGTCATGCGTGGCAGTTGGCGCCGTTTGCACCTTAGTGCGCCCTTTCGTCCCTTGCAATTCCTTGCCTGGGAGCAAAATGCCGAGGGGCCCTACCCGACCATGCGGATTCGCAATACTGAGATTCTGGTGGTTGAAGACCCCTGGGTGGAACAGAGGGCCGAGCGAAATGCGCGCAAGGCGGCTGCGGAAGTGGCCAAGCTGTCGGAGCAAGGTGACAAGGACGGCGTCATCGACGACGACACAGCGGTGGTCTATGGCGACGCCCACGAGACGGCGCCGCCTGCAGAGCCAGAGGCCACCGATGCCCAAAATGACCTGATGGCAGACGTCATTCCCGACCCGCTGATCAAATTCGTCGTCGACGGCACATCGCGCCTGCGAAAATCCCGGTTCCTGCACCTGGAACTGGACATGGTACTGCGAACCGCACTCTACGAAGCCGCCCCGATTCCGGTTGGATTCCAGGTTCATCGCCTGCGCCAGAGCCGACAGATCAAGACCATGCGAATGGAGTATTTTGATTCCCCCGTGATCGGCGTTCTGGCATGGATAACGCCGATCGATGTTGATGAAGAAGCCGAAACCGAGGGTGAGACGGTCACAGCCTCCGGCCCGTAGCCAGACCATAGCCAGCCCGTAGCCCAACTGTAGCCAGCGGGCATTTGGAGAGCGCGTCGCCATCATGAACGCCGATGGCTCTGTCACACAATAGCGGGACGCTCTTACCCAGCGCAATGGTTTCGCCCAGATGATATTCTGGTCAGGACAGTGACCTGCAGTATCCAACGAGGAATCAAAGCACCGTGAATATTGAAAAAGTTGTATTTGCGTTTTTTATCGTCCTGGCCCTGACGCTGAACTTCGGCTTTTTTCTCGGCGATATGGACAACCCGGACCACCATAACGCGATCGAATTGGGCGCGGCTCTGGCGGTCAGCCTGATTGCAACCATTGTTAAATTCGGTGACCGATCACAAATGGGTGCGGTTCTGCTGGCCACCAGCCTGGTCGCGGACCTGCAACTCGCTGTTGCAGCATTTTTTTACGCCTGGGGCGCCTACGTCAGCGACGCCGGTCTGGCCGAAAACATTTCCAGTGTTGTTTCCCTTTCGGGCGGTGCACTGTTGGCCAACCTTGTCTCGGTCGCGTTGCTGGTAGCAGAAACCATCATCATCCGCCGGTAAGTCTGGCCCCACTGTGACGGCACCGAAGCGGTGAACGATATTATCTGGTTGACCATGCGGCGGATGCGCACGCCGCTGATCGTGTTGATTCTGGTCTATGCTCTGTCAGTTTTCGGCTTGATCCTGATTCCCGCTGTCGACGAATTCGGCCATCAGGCGCAGATGACCTATGTTGACGCGGCTTACTTCGTTGCCATCCTCGCAACCACCATCGGCCTGGGCGAAATACCCTATACCTTCACGCACGCCCAGCGGCTATACGTGTTTGTCATCATCCTGCCCAACGTTGTGGCCTGGCTGTATTCGATCGGTACCATCCTGGGGCTGTTTCTCGATCCGCAGTTCAGGTCGGTCATGCGGCTGAGCCGCTTCGGGCAGAAAGTAAAGTGGCACGCCGGGGACTTTTATATTGTCTGCGGCTTCGGCAACACCGGCAGCATGATTACTTTGGGGCTGCTCAATCGTGGTCTGGGCGCCGTTGTACTGGAGCGCGAACAGGAAGTGATTCACCGCATGTCGCTGGTGGATAAATTCTCTCACCTTCCCGCGGTGGCGGCAGATGTCACGGACCGCCGCATGCTCGAAATGGCCGGCCTGCAAAGGCCAAACTGCCTGGGCGTCATTGCCATCACCAACGAGAATCACGCAAATCTGACGATCGCCATCAGCAGCAAGCTATTACGCCCAGGCCTGCCAGTATTGGCGCGCAGCGAGGATGCGCGCGTCACCGCCAACCTCGACTCTTTTGGCACCGATCACATTATCGACCCGTATGCCATATTTGCAGAGCGGCTCTACCTCGCCCTGAGTTCCCCCACCAAATACCTGGTGCAGGACTGGCTGATCAGCGTGCCGGGCAGTGAATTGCGTGAGCGTATCAACCCACCGGCCGGGCGCTGGATTATTGCCGGCCTCGGACGTTTTGGCTCGCGCATGGCGGAGCGATTGGACCAGGCGGCGCTGCCCTACACTGCGATCGATGTGCACCCGGACCGGATTAGCGGCCTGGATGGTGCGGTACTGGGCAGGGGAACAGAAAAGGCCACCCTGGAAGCAGCCGGAATTGAGAGTGCCTGCGCCATTATTGCCGGCACCGGCAATGACGTGGACAACCTTTCCATTATCATGACGGCCGTTAACCTGAATCCTGACCTGTTCGTGGTCGCCCGCCAGGAAAAGCAACACAATGACAAACTGTTTGACGCAACCGGCGCAGACTTGATCGCCCGGCGCAGCCTGATCGTGGCGCGGCGGGTGCTGTCCGTGGCGACGACCCCCCGCTGCAAATCTTTCTCGAGCACATGATTGCCCAGCCCGAAGACTTTGCCCATCGAGTCCATGCGCGGCTGGCGTCGGTGTTGAAGGCCAGGGCGCCAAACCTGTGGGTCGCTGAGATGGTTGACCGGGCTGCGGCCGGGATCCGCGATGCGGCCCGCGCCGGCGTCGAAGTTCGCCTGGAGCACATCACCCACAATACACGCTCCGAAGAATCCGAAAGCCTGCCCTGTTTGCCATTGGTGCTGGAGCGCGGCGCACTGCGAATTTTTTTACCGGGGCTCGATCAGACCCTGCATGCCGGCGATCGCCTGTTGTTTGCGGGCCGCGGTAGCGCGCGGCGTGAAATGCTGTGGGCCCTGAGCGATCCGGACCTGATCCTCACCTATGCCACCGGTCGCCATGCCCCCAGTGGCAGCCTGGGTCGCTGGCTAGCGCGCAAGCGCGGTCGGGCACTGGGCCAGTAGAAGGAGTCTCGCTTTGCTCGACTTACCCAACCGGGGCCGGCGGGTCGCCTGCGGCGCCAACGCGCTGCCGGAGGCATTCATGTAGTTCTCGAGTCAGGCCAGTTCGAAGGAATCGGCATCTGCCAGGAAAGGCAACGAGGTTCTGATTTTTTGCAGCAACTCTGATTCGAGTGTTGCCTCGATGATGGTCTCGGAATCGACCGGCTGATTCAGCAATTGACCGAGCGGATCATGAATAACGCTGTAACCGGGATATTCGGTGCCATTCCCATCCATATCCACCCGGTTTACGGCAATCAAGTAGCACTGATTTTCTATTGCCCGAGCCTTGAGCAAAGACGCCCAGGCATCAACCCGGCGGGCGGGCCAATTGGCCACGTACAGCAAACAATCGTTAATCGCCCTGGTAGCGGCTCCAGACCGGGAACCGCAGGTCGTAACAGATTTGGGGGCCAGATTCGCCAGCCCTTGTAAGGGATTACCACGCGTTCAGCGCCTGCCGTGTAGCGCTCGCTCTCGCCACCAATGCAAAACAGATGGCGCTTATCGTAGTACGCCTGGAGGCCCTGTACGGTCACAAACATAAAGCGGTTCAGCGTCTGACCGTTCTCGGAAATCGCTGCACTACCGCATATGGCGCAGCCGTGCCGGACCGCCATTTCCCGCATCCATTCAACGGTGGGTCCAACGGTTTCTTCAGGCGCCACCCCGACCTCGCCAAGAAACCCGGTTGTGAATGTCTCTGGCAGCACGATCAAGTCGGGTTCGCCCTGTACCTGAGTCATGACTTCTCCAAGATGCCGGCGATTCGCGGTCGGATCCTGCCAGTGAAGGTAAGTCTGAATAAGCCGGACGGACAAGGGTTGCATAAAGCACTCCAGTTAAGTCACAAACGGGCCCAGATGAAACCGGGTCTTGGGCCAAATTACTAGTGTACTGCATCGCAATTGGCTACCCTGGCGGGAACATGCCTTGCGGCCCAGTACACTAAGCTACAAACAGGTAGTCAATTCCTTCATGTTTGTTTCTCCTCTCCAGCCATTCACCGATCTCCTCGCGGGCACCGGCCGCACCGACTGCGACAAGAATCCAGTTGTCTTTTATGGTCTGGGCATATTGCATCGGCCAAACCGGTAATCCGCGTTTCCGCCCACCGATTCTGCGGGGATGTACATCGATGAAGCCGATGATGTGCGCGCCTTCGTCGCGCAGTACATCGTGCATTTGGCGGCCCGTTTTGCCTGCGCCCCAGATGATGACCCCTCGACCGTTGAGCCGATGCTGGACCAGGAAATGCGCCTTGGCTGCCTGAAACCGCGGCAGGTCGTAGACCGGGTCGGTGCGCGTGAGACGCTGTTCGTGGTCGCGCCAGCGCAGGAGTACCTGAGGTGGTTTGCCCATTTTCATCCCGGCAGCATCGGCGCGGAGGAACAGATCATAGTCCTCCGGCCAGCCACGGTCGCGGTAGCCCCCGAGCGCCTTTATGGCACGACTGCGAAATACCGCGCTGGGATGTGGCATCGGGCTTTCGACAAAAATCCGGCGATGTATCTCTTCCGGTGTACGCACTGAGTTAAGCCATCGCTGATAGCGCAAGTTTCCCGCCCGGATGCCTTCTGAGCTGAAAATTTCTACGCAGGCCCCACAGATGTCGATCTCAGGGTGCGCATCCAGGTATGAGATTTGAGTCTCCAGACGGGCCGGCATGGCAATGTCGTCTGCATCCATGCGTGCGATGTATTGTCCATTCGCCCGCTCAATGCCGAAATTAAGCGCGGCCACCAACCCGCTGCCAGCGTTGCGGACGATCTTCAGGCGGTGATCAACATCGTCCAAAGACGCGATCGCGCCGTCGTTGCTGTGGTCATCAATCAGCAAGAGTTCAATATCAGCATACGTTTGAGTGAGTATGCTGGCGACGGCCCCGGCAAGATGGGCGCCACCATTGCGTACCGGCATCACCACCGAGACCAGCCTGTCCAACGGTCGGTCAGGCCTCCGGTCGCATGTAGGGAAACAACAGCACGTCCCGGATCGAGGGTGAATCGGTGTAGAACATGACCAGACGGTCTATGCCAACGCCCTCTCCCGCGGTAGGCGGCATGCCGTATTCCAGCGCCCGGATGTAGTCCGCATCAAAATGCATGGCCTCTAGATCGCCCGCTTCCTTGTGCGCGACTTGGGCGCGGAAGCGGTCGGTCTGATCCTCGGGGTCATTGAGCTCCGAAAAGCCGTTGGCAATTTCCCGGCCGGCAACAAACAGTTCAAAACGGTCAGTGACCAGGGGATTTTCATCGTTCTTGCGCGACAGAGGCGATACCTCAGTGGGGTAGGAAGTGATGAACACCGGGTCAATCAGGTGGTGTTCAACCGTGCCGTCGAACAGTTCTGTCAGAAGTTTGCCGGGACCCCAGGTTTCCTCCTGGTGAATGCCGTGCAACTTGCAGGCGGCTCGAGTGACCTGCGGATCCCACAAATCCGCCTCGGCCAAATCCGGGTTGTGACGACGCACCGCTTGTTCCAGGCTGAGCCGTTCGAAAGGCTTGCCAAAATCCAGGGGCTGCTCCTGGTAGACCACAACGGAGCCGCCGGTGATCTCTTCGGTGAGTCCCCTGAGCATGTTTTCAGTGAGGTCCATCAAGTCGTTGAAATCGGCATAAGCCCAATAGAATTCCAACATTGTAAATTCCGGATTGTGCCGTGTTGAAACGCCTTCGTTACGAAAATTCCGGTTGATCTCATAGACCCGGCCTAAGCCGCCTACAATCAACCGCTTGAGGTAAAGCTCCGGCGCCACGCGCAGGTACATGTCCAGGTCCAATGCGTTGTGGTGGGTTTTGAAAGGCCGCGCCGTTGCACCGCCAGGAATGGGATGCATCATCGGCGTCTCGACTTCAAGAAAGTCCAGGTCCGGCGCCTCCATGAAACTGCGGATATAACTAATGATGCGTGACCTTTTGCGGAACACCTCTCGCGATTCTTCATTCACGATCAGATCGACATACCGCCGACGGTAGCGCATTTCGGTATCCGTCAGGCCGTGCCATTTTTCCGGCAAGGGCCGCAGAGACTTTGACAATAGCCTCAGCTCAGACAAACGCAGCGACAGCTCACCCTTCTGGGTTCTGCATATCCGGCCGCGGGCGCCGATGATGTCGCCAATGTCCCAGTGCTTGAATGCAGCGTAGACGTCCTCGGGGAGATTGTCGCGCTGTACCATAAGCTGGATACCACCGCTGCGGTCCTGCAACAGGACAAAGGCGAGTTTGCCCATCACTCGCTTGGCCATCATGCGGCCGGCGACGGCGAATCCCTCAATAATATCTTCGAGTGCTTCGGCTTCAAGTGCACCAAAGTCTTGATGTAGACCGGCCGCCATGGCGTCGGTGCGAAAATCGTTGGGATAGGCCTGGCCGGAAGCCCGCAGCACATCCAGTTTTGCCCGCCTTTGCGCGATCAGCCGGTTCTCGTCGGCTTCAGTTGTTTGTGGGGTTGTCTGTGGGGATTGTGTTTTATCGTTCACTGCTGTTTGTCCTGATGATGATCATCGGTTCCCTGTCCAAAGGGCCCGCTGCCCGTAGTTACAGTTCCAATTACAGCCCTTGTTTCAGCGAGGCCTCTACGAACTGGTCGAGGTCGCCGTCGAGAACCGACTGAGTATTGCCGACTTCGACCGAAGTCCTCAAGTCCTTGATGCGCGACTGGTCCAATACATAAGACCTGATCTGACTGCCCCAGCCTATATCCGACTTGGCGTCTTCGAGCTTCTGATGTTCTTCGGTACGCTTTTGCATTTCATGCTCGTACAGTTTGGCACGCAGCTGTTTCATAGCGTGGTCCTTGTTCCTGTGCTGTGAGCGGTCATTCTGGCACTGCACAACGATATTGGTGGGCAGATGAGTGATACGCACTGCCGAATCGGTGGTATTGACGTGCTGTCCACCCGCCCCTGATGCACGGTACACGTCGATGCGCAGTTCCGACGGGTTGATTTCGATGTCAATGTTGTCGTCGACTTCAGGAGAAACGAAGACTGCCGCAAACGAGGTGTGACGGCGATTGCCCGAATCGAAGGGGTGACTTGCGCACCAACCGGTGCACACCCGTTTCCGTGCGGCACCAACCGTAGGCGTAGTCTCCGGTAATGTGGATTGTGGCGCTCTTGATACCCGCCACCTCACCGCTTGAGACCTCGACCAGGTCCGCGTTCCAGCCACGGCGCTCTGCCCAGCGCAAATACATGCGCAACAACATCTCTGCCCAGTCCTGGGCCTCGGTCCCGCCGGAGCCGGACTGGATATCCACATAACAGGGATTGGCATCCATTTCGCCGCCAAACATGCGTTGAAATTCCAGCCGCTCAATGCTGGCGCGCATGTCGTCGAGATCCAACGACACTGAATCCAGCACTTCCTGGTCGGCTTCTTCGATGGCCAACTGGAGCAATTCGCCGGCCTCGCCCAGACCGCTGCTGAGCTTGTCCAGACCTGCAACAACATCATCCAGGCGCGCACGCTCCTTGCCCAATGCCTGGGCGTGATCCGGATCGTCCCAGATATTCGGGCTTTCCAGCTCCCGGCCTACTTCCTCCAGACGGTCACGCTTCTCAGCATAGTCAAAGATACCCCCTGAGCGCCTCGCTACGACGCTGCAGATCTTCCAGAAGATTGGTGTGCTGATTGGTTTCCAAGAGTCGTTATCCGGTTTGGGCTACGGCCGGGCGCGTACCCCTGTTCTGGCCAGTACCCTGGCCCGGGCCGCGTTGGCGGCAAAGCGCGCTATTTTACACCAAACAACGCACACATGGCCCCTGGTTTAACCTGTACCTTAGCGCGCACATTTCGGGTACTCTTAGGATTCACTGTTAGAAAGGTGCTGTCACAGGTTCGTGGCAGACATTCCTGAATGGACGAGGGCAAGAGAATGAAGCGAATGAGTAACGTTGTACGAGTAGCCTGTTTTGGAATTTTGATGTCATTGGCCATTAGCAGTTCAGCCCAGGAACCCGCCAAAAATATTGCCGAGTCCTGGCTTCTCACCATCAAGGCCGGACAAACTGCGGAATTTGAAGCTGCATTTACTGCCCATGCAGGCGTGCGTGCAAATCATGGCGACCCGAGAGTATGGCGGGCCTTAACCCCAATGATGGGTGAATATGGCACTCGCTACCTGATTCGCACTTGCTGTTTTGCCTGGGCCGACCAGGACGAATACCAGGCATGGGAAGCTGGAAATCCTGAAGTTTTGCAAGACTGGTTGAACCATGTCCAACCGCACATCCAGACCATCAATCACAATTTCTCCGAGTTGGATTTTAAACACAGTCACTGGCCCAATACCCCCTCGGATTTGAAGTTTGTCGGGGTCAACTCCTGGGAAATTACGCCGGCCCAGGAATCAGACTTTCGCGCAGCGCGCACTGAACTCAGCCAGGTTTTGTTGAACAACGGATTTGCAACCGCTGACCGCAATTGGACGTGGTCTGAAACGGTCGGCGGCAGCAGACGTGTTTCACTGGCCGTTCCCTATGCCAGTTATGCTGCAATGAACCGGGATCGCGCACGTCTGTATAACTTCCTGTCTGAACACATGGGCCCCGAAGGGGCAGGTGATTTGTTGGCGCGTTTTGCCGGCAGCGCCACCCATTCCACTTACCAGGTCTGGGTATTGCGACCCGACTTAACGCCAGGTAACTGAACGACTGGGCGCCTGGGTGCGACCCGGGTAAACAGGGAGTCAGGCCCGGGACGATGGGGGTTGCAGAATCTTCTCGAGACGCAATTGGCAATCCTCCCGGCCCCTCCAGCGATTGATGTCGAGTCGATAAAGGCAGCGTATTGTCGATTCACTGCCGAGATCCTCAGGCAGGTGGTTGAATGCGATCGCGTCGATTTCATCGCCACCCGCGACCGCGCGTACGATCAATTTAAGATGATGATTGCCAACAATACGGTGATCAATCACTACAAAAGCACCCTCAAACAGGGGCTCAGGAAAACGTTGACCCCACGGGCCCAGTGCTTCGATATCCTGCGCCATCGTCAGGTTCATGTCCGGCGGGTCCAATTCACCGTCTGTCAGAACTTCCGGGCTCAGCGTGGCACCATCGAGTAATTCATCGACGGCCTCCGGCAGCGCCATTTCCAGGTCGGAATAGCGCGCTGATTCCAGCGCAAGCCCGGCCGCCATGGCATGACCGCCGAACGATAGGATCAGGCCCGGATGGCGGGCATCAACCAGGGCCAGCGCATCGCGAATATTCAGGCCCCGCACCGACCTGGCCGAGCCCTTGAGCACGCCATTGGGGTCTTGATCAGTTTCAGCTGGCGCAAAAGCCACTACCGGCCTATGGACCACGTCCTTAATGCGCGATGCCACCAGACCGACAATCCCCTGATGCCAGTGCTTCTGGTATAGGCACAGCGCCGAGGGTAATTCCTGCGCTTTAAGGCCGGTAATCAACTCGTTGACCTGCTTGATGGCGTCACCCTGCATCGAGGCCTGCATCGTTTTGCGCTTCTGGTTAAGCGCATCCAGTGTTGCAGCCAATTCCGCGGCTTCATTGCGATCATCGCTGAGCAGACAACGGATACCCACGCTCATGTCTTCCAGGCGCCCGGCCGCATTCAGCCTTGGCCCGACTGCAAAGCCAAGGTCCGCTGCCACCAGGTGGCGGTAATCGCGTTTGCCCAGTTTCAACAACGCCAGCAGGCCGGGCCGGGCCAGGCCGCGGCGAATGCGCTCCAATCCCTGATGCACCAGGATCCGGTTATTGAAATCCAGAGGCACCAGGTCGGCCACCGTGCCCAGTGCCACGAGGTCAAGGAAGCTCGCAAGGTTGGGCTCGACCCTGCCACCCTCGAACCACTGCTGCTCACGTAGCGTCTTGCGCACCACGCTCAACAAATAAAACATGACGCCAACACCCGCCAGCGACTTGCTCACGAATACGCTGCCCGCACAGTTCGGATTGACGATCGCCGCTGCGCTCGGCAGCGACTCTCCCGGCAGATGGTGGTCCGTCACAATGACCCGACAACCCAATTCATTGGCCGCACGCACCCCATCGATACTGCTGATACCCGAATCGACGGTGATCAGCAGGTCAGGCGGATCTGAAGACAGCGATTTCACCATCGTCACGGTCAAACCATAGCCATCTTCGAAGCGGTTGGGCACCCTGAAATCGACCCGTTGCCCCCCCATTGCGCGCAGTGCCAGAACGGCAAGCGCACTGCCGGTAGCACCATCGGCATCAAAATCACCGACAATCAGGATGCTCTGGCGGTCCTGGATTGCCGCCGCCACCAGCCGGGCTGCTGTTTCCATATCACCCAGCCCGCCAGGTCCAAGCAGATTTTGCATCCCCAGGTCCATTTGCTCAGGGCGCCGTATCCCACGGGCCAGTAGAATTCTACGCAACACGGGATGCAAATCGGCCGGCAAATGGTCGTCGCCTGCGTCATAGTCACGGACCTGAATACGCTCGATCATGGCGCGGCACCGGGTCTTTCATGAAAGTTCTCACCCAGGGGCCGGTCGCGCTTCCAGAATTGCTTCAGTCGCGGGCCGGTCAGTTGCCAACAAGATGACGGCGAATGAATCTCGAGTCTGGCCACATCCCGCCCAAGCCGTGGCAGGATTACAGCCAACAGGGCTTCGATGCGATGCATTTCCCGACCCACATCTCCAATCTGGGTTTGCACGTCGAACAAGCTTGAACCCGCGACATCTGACCGAGCAAGGGCCTCGATCCAATTGCCGCCATCATGACATTCAATGCCCTGCAATCGCGACAGTCCCTGCATCACCGGGTCACTGGAATAACTACGCCGGATGTCGGTCTGTTGCGTCGCGGCAGGCAATTGTCCACCACCCCAAAACCACACCGAGTTGATCTCCGCCTGTCCGGCCGCACGCAGCCGCTCGTTGGCCGGGTGGGCGTGCAAAGTCATTTGTATGTTGTTGGCAATGCGCCGCCATCGCGCGGCGCCCGGTTGGTCAGGCAAGACCTCGGCCAAATCCGCGCCCGTGACCTCATGGGGGGGAACAAAATCGAACCCGGGAGATGTCTCAAGGGCCACATACCAGCGACCAGTACGCAGCGCTTCAAGTTCCAGACCTTCCTCCGCCAGCGCCTCAGCCGTCGCCTCGGCAAGTGCCCAGGCAACCTCATCATTGAGGCGGCCAATTCCGTCGGGAATCAGCAGCAGGCTCTTGAGTCCGGCTTTTAACGTGACCGGGTCGGCCGCCAGCCAGTAGCGATGGTCGTTGCGCGCGGCTTCCACCTGGTCATCAGCAAGATCGCCCAGGCGCCTGATCGACGCGGTCGGCAAAGCCATTGTATGAGACAAGCCGGCGCAGTGAAAACGGCAGCGATCCATGTCCGCACTAATAGCCGGCAGTCGGCGCGCCCGACCCAGGGTGCGCTCCAGCATTGGCCAGCGGGTGGCTGGATCCAGGGCCTGTACCCAGTGGTCCAGGCTTTCAATCAGGAGAATAATTTTTATCGGTTTGGAAGTCGGAGGACTCACTGCTGCACAAGGATGTGGTTGAATCTCGGATCGCAGCGGCTGGGGTTCACTGGTACTGGACTTCTACGATTTCATAATCCCGATTGCCGCCGGGCGCCTCAACGATAATTTCATCCCCCTCTTGTTTGCCGATCAGGGCACGAGCAATGGGGGAACTGATCGCCAGACGATTTTCCTTGATGTCCGACTCCAGATCACCCACGATCTGGTAGGTGGTCTCTGCGCCGCTATTGACCGCCATGAGGGTCACCGTCGCACCGAACACCACACGCGAACCCGCATTGAGCGCGCTGACATCAATGACCTGGGCCGTACTCAGCGCCATTTCCAAGTGCTGGATTCGACCCTCGGTAAATCCCTGCTCCTCCCTGGCCGCGTGGTACTCGGCGATTTCCTTGAGGTCACCGTGGGCACGGGCTTCAGCAATCGCCGCGATGATCTTGGGTCGGACCACTTTCTTCAAGTGCGCCACTTCCTCTCTGAGACGCGCCGCTCCAGCGATCGTCAATGGGGTTCGTTGCATCATCCTTCCTTCAAATCAAGCCCACGGTGAAGCTGCTGCAAGCTGTGAACTGTGTAATCTTCTTCGTGATCCAGCGCTCTCAAGGTGGCGTGCCCACCGGCGATGGTCGTGGAATAGCTTATCTTGCGCTGCAGCGCCTCGCGCCGGATGGAAAAAGAATCCTTGATGGCGGTGCGGCCCTCGGTGGTATTGACGATAAAGTTGATTTCATTGTTCTTTATGAGGTCGAGGATGTGCGGACGGCCCTCCATGACCTTGTTGATCGTTGCGCAGACAATGCCCTGGTCCTGCATATATCTGGCCGTGCCACCTGTGGCCACCAGAGTATAGCCCCGCCCGATCAGTTCCCGGGCAATCGGAACCAGCAATGCCTTGTCGGCATCGCGTACGCTCAGGAATGCCCGCCCAGGTTTGGGCAGCCCATATCCAGCGCCCTTCATTGACTTGGCCCGTGCACCGCCGAAACTCCAGCCGATGCCCATGACCTCACCGGTGGAGCGCATTTCCGGGCCGAGAATGGGATCAACGCCGGGGAATTTCATAAACGGAAATACTGCCTCTTTAATAGAGTAGAAGTTAGGTACTATTTCTCTTGTTGCTCCTTGTTCTTTAAGTGTTTTTCCACACATAACTCTCGCAGAAATACCAGCAAGCAGCAACCCTGTAGCCTTGGAAACAAAGGGCACGGTGCGCGAAGCGCGTGGATTGACCTCCAGCACATAGATGTCTTCACCGCGTATGGCAAATTGAGCGTTCATCAACCCGACCACGCCGAGTTCCAGGCCCATCAAACGCATTTGTCGCCGCATCTCATCGAGCAACGCAGGCGACAAGGAGTATGGCGGTATCGAACAAGCGGAGTCGCCAGAATGCACGCCTGCCTGCTCAATGTGCTGCATGATGCCGCCGATGAGCACGTCCTCGCCGTCACAGATGGCGTCAACGTCCACCTCGATCGCGTGGTCAAGGAAACGGTCCAAAAGCACTGGAGAGTCATTGGAAACGCGCACCGCTTCTTTCATATAACGGCGCAACTCTTCTTCGCTGTGAACGATGTCCATGGCCCGACCGCCGAGCACGTAGGACGGCCGCACCACCAGGGGGTAACCAATTTCCTCAGCCCCGTTGACTGCAGTTTCCACACTGGTCGCCGTTCGATTTGGCGGCTGGCGCAAGCCCAGGCGCTCGAGCAATTTCTGGAACCGCTCGCGGTCCTCCGCCAGGTCGATGGAATCGGGCGAAGTGCCGATAATGGGCACGCCCGCCGCCTCAAGGTCGCGGGCCAGTTTCAGAGGCGTCTGGCCCCCGTAGTGGACGATGACCCCGGTAGGTTGTTCCCTGGCGACAACCTCCAGCACATCTTCAAGTGTCAACGGTTCAAAATACAATCGGTCCGAGGTGTCATAGTCAGTCGATACCGTTTCCGGATTGCAGTTGACCATAATGGTCTCGTAGCCTTCATCACGCAGCGCCAGCGCGGCGTGCACACAGCAGTAGTCAAATTCGATGCCTTGCCCGATTCGGTTGGGGCCACCCCCCAGCACGATGATTTTCTCAACGCTTCGAGGATCCGCCTCACACTCTTCCTCGTAGGTCGAGTACAGGTAAGCAGTGGTGGTGGCAAATTCGGCCGCACAGGTATCAACGCGTTTATAAACCGGCCGGATATCAAGCTCATGGCGGCGATCTCTAACAGCCGTCTCTCGCTCACCCAGCAAATGCGCTATCCGGTGGTCGGAAAATCCTTTTCTTTTAAGGTTGAACAACTGGGCTTTTTGCAGCCCTTCCAACGAACAGTCACGCACCCACTGTTCGGTGAGGACAAGGTCTTCAATCTGGGCCAGAAACCAGGGATCGATGTGGGTCAGCCGGTTCACTTCTGCCAGATCGAGCCCCTCCCTGAAGGCTTCGGCCACGTACAAAATTCGCTCTGCACCCGCTTCGCGCAATTCACGATACAAAGTCGCCTTACGCGCCTCGGGTTCATCCCCTTCGAGGATTTCATCCAAGCCATTGCGCCCGCTTTCCAGACTGCGCAGGGCTTTCTGAAATGATTCCTGGAAAGTCCGCCCGATGGCCATGGCCTCACCAACGGATTTCATCTGCGTGGTCAGCGTCGCGTCCGCTGCAGGAAATTTCTCGAAGGCAAAACGTGGAATTTTGGTGACCACATAATCGATTGTCGGCTCAAAAGATGCGGGTGTTGCGTTACCGGTAATCTCGTTGCGCAACTCATCAAGCGTATAGCCCACTGCCAGTTTGGCGGCCACTTTGGCGATTGGAAAGCCTGTCGCCTTGGAGGCCAGGGCCGACGAGCGCGACACGCGCGGATTCATTTCGATGATCACCACCCGCCCGTCCTGCGGGTTGATCGCAAACTGGACGTTGGAGCCGCCGGTATCCACACCTACTTTGCGCAGCACCGCAATCGAAGCATCGCGCAGGCGCTGGTACTCTTTGTCCGTCAAGGTTTGCGCCGGCGCCACGGTGATCGAATCACCGGTGTGGATGCCCATTGCATCGACATTTTCAATCGCGCAGACGATGATGCAGTTATCAGCGTGATCGCGCACCACCTCCATTTCAAATTCCTTCCAGCCCAGCACTGATTCTTCCAGCAGCACCTCCGTGGTCGGTGACAGTTCCAGGCCGCGGCTGACAATCTCCTCAAATTCCTCACGGTTGTAGGCAATACCGCCGCCGGACCCCCCCATCGTGAAGGAAGGTCGGATGATGGTGGGATACCCAATCTGGCCTTGTTGTTGAAAGCCCTCCTCCAATGAGTGGGCGATCGCAGCCGCGGGCTGTTCCAGGCCGATTTCAGACATTGCGACACGGAATCGCTCTCGGTCCTCTGCCATATCAATGGCATCGCGGGAGGCACCGATCATCTCGACATTGTGTTGTTCCAGGACCCCTTCGCGGGCCAGGTCAAGGGCGCAGTTCAAGGCCGTCTGGCCGCCCATGGTGGGCAACAACGCGTCGGGTTGCTCGGTGGCGATAATCTGGGCCACGGTGCGCCACTCGATCGGTTCGATATAAATGGCGTCTGCTGTTTCCGGATCGGTCATGATGGTGGCCGGGTTGGAATTAACCAGAATGACCCGGTAGCCCTCTTCCCGCAGAGCTTTACAGGCCTGCGCGCCGGAATAGTCGAACTCGCAGGCCTGACCGATGACGATGGGCCCCGCGCCGATGATCAGTATGCTGTTGATGTCTGTTCTTTTGGGCACTATTTTGACCGCTTGTAGTTGGCTTCGCGTAACACCGTGACATTGCCACTATCGGGGCCGGCATCAACCATTTCGATATAGCGATCAAACAGCCCGGAAATATCATGCGGGCCCGGGCTGGCCTCGGGATGGCCTTGGAAACCGAATACCGGGGCGTTGCTCAATTCAATACCCTGCAGCGATCCGTCGAACAGCGAGCGATGCGTTGCGATCACATGTTTGGGCAGGCTCTTTTCGTCGGCGGCAAATCCGTGGTTTTGACTGGTGATCAAGACTTCGCCGGTCTTGAGGTCCTGCACCGGGTGATTGGCCCCGTGGTGGCCGAACTTCATCTTGACGGTTCTGGCTCCGACGGCCAACGCCAGTAACTGATGCCCAAGGCATATGCCGAACATGGGTATCCCGCTGTCGATCAATTCCCTGATCGCGGCAATGGCGTAATCGCACGGCTCAGGATCCCCCGGGCCATTGGACAGAAAAATCCCGTCAGGTTGAAGTACGATGACCTCGCTTGCAGGCGTTGTTGCCGGGACGACAGTCAGCTTGCAATCGCGATTGGCAAACATCCGCAAAATGTTGCGTTTGACGCCAAAATCGTAAGCCACAATGTGCCGGATTGCTTTACTTTTGTACCAGGCTCCGGTATCCAGCTCCAGGCTGCCCTCCAGCCATTCGTAGGATTCAGACGTGGTGACCTCCTTTGCCAGGTCTTGTCCTTCCATGCCGGGAAATGACTTTGCCAGGTCCAGCGCCAGTTCAGCAGATGGCTCAACACCAGCAACGATAGCGCCGCCCTGCGCGCCACCTTCGCGCAGAATTCGGGTTAGCTTGCGCGTATCAATGTCCGCGATTGCGCACAATCCGTGGCGCTCAAGATACTCAGGAAGAGTTTCTGTGGCCCGCCAGTTGCTGTGTAGCATCGGGCAGTCACGGACAATCAGACCGGCCGCAAAAGGCCGGCGCGATTCATCATCTTCGGGCGTACACCCTGTATTGCCGATATGTGGATAAGTCAGGGTGATCAGTTGCCGCGCGTAGGATGGATCACTGAGGATTTCCTGGTAGCCGGTCATGGCTGTATTGAAAACGACTTCGCCGCCGGTGGACCCCGCCGCGCCGATACTGCGGCCGAAAAAAAGGGTGCCATCGGCCAGGGCCAGGATGGCTAACTCTTCAGACGTCAAATCCACTCTCCGAATACAAAAACGGGAAAGGTAATGATCCTTTCCCGCCTGGAATTCTGTAATGCTTGTTCCAAGCACTCGGATTTTACTTGAGCGCGATCTTTGTGTCTAACATTTATCGTCAGGGACGCGAGCCGATGCGCCCCCTAGCTTTGAATTCCGGCAACGTTGTTCACACGTAAGGCTCGGTGCCATCGTTACCGCAAAGCGCCATGAGGGGGTTGTGGTCCGCTCCTGGCGGATGGCGAACGATCCAAGGCGCTAAAAACACTTGAAACCGTTCAGCAGCTCTTCGAGCCGCTGGAAAATGCTGCCATCCTGGCATTTTCCTTCCTCGCGCCATCCTTGGCGCTCGGGCTCGACGACCCAGTCGCTTCTCCACGCTTGGTGGGTCGGCTCCTGCTGCATTGTGCTACCTCCGGAAAGCTCCATGAGTGGGCTACTGGCCACGCCTGGCGGATGGCCCTGCGGGCTACCCTCGCTTCTCCGCGCTTGGTGGGTCGGCTCCAACGGAACATCCTGTTCCGTGTCGCCTCGTCGAGCCATCCCTGGCTCGACGACCCAGTCGCTTGTATGGTGTTTCTGCCTTAAATCTGGATGATTAAGGGTGCCGGGATGGGCGGGACGCAGTCGCTTTCTGGCCAGTCGGTACAGACTAACAAGAGTTCGTCCCCATCCCATTCTCACCAGAGCGCCGATTGAGAATCTAGCTGCAATGACAGCCGATGTATACAAGCTTGCGCCCCGTGAGATCCCGGCTACGGCATATAACCGCGGAGATCATTATGACAAGCAATGTTACCCAAGTCACTTTAGGTGTGGATGTTTCGAAAGATCATTTGGACGTTTACGATTGGACCCGGCAACGACATTATCAAGTCAATAACTCAACCGCGGCCATTGCACAATGGCTTGGTGGGTTGACGGGCGAGGTACGACTGGCGCTGGAGCCGACATCGCATTACCACCTGGCGGTGGTGGATACTGCGCACGCTTTGGGCTATGCGATCTACTTGGTGAACCCACGCCAGCTGCATCACTATCGGTATGCCGTCGGCCTGAGGCATAAGAGTGATCCGCATGATGCCTGGTTGTTAGCACGCTATCTCAGCCACGAAGCGCAGTCATTGCCTCGTCATTGCCCGTCAGACCAGCATTCACGGGAGCTGTGGGCTTTGATTAAGCGTCGCGCTGTGGTGGTTGGAGTGCGTAAAAACATGCGCATGAGCATGCGCCAAGTGTCGCTGTCAGGCCGAGAAGTGGAACAGGCCTGCAGCCGCTTGATCCAGCGCATCGAATGCCGGATTGAGTATTTGCTAAGGGCGTTGGGCCTGCAACAAGACTATGCGCGTTGCCAACAGATACCGGGCCTTGGACCCGCCACAGCTGCTGGGTTGGTGGCGGCCTTTCATCGCGGCGTGTTCGCTTCATCGGATGCCTTTGTGGCCTACCTCGGCCTGGACATACGATTGCGGCGGTCTGGTCGCATGCAGGGCAAGCACAAGCTGACCAAGAATGGCGAGAAGGAGATACGACGATTGCTATTTTGTGCCGCTCACGCGGCCCGCAACGAACCTCGATTCGAGCGCTATCATCAGCGTCAACTGGATAAGGGACTTTCAAAAACCGCTGCTCGAGTGATATTGGGGCGCAAGTTGGTCAGGATTGCATATGCCCTTATGAGTCGAGGCGAAACATTCAAACCGTGTGTAACCATGGCTTGACCAGACCCATAGAATCTTGTCGGCGCTCGGCATCCTTAAAGGCGTGGCCAGTAGTCCGCTGATGGTGCTTTCCTAACGCTGGCACAAGCCGGTTCGGAGTAAGGGGTCTTCATGCAGCCCTTTACTGCGGAGTGGCGCCTCACAGACTAGAACAGCACACGTGAACAACGTCGCTGGAATTCACAGCTAAGGGCTCATCGTTGGTTTGCGATCCAGTCGGCGGGCGAGTACATCCCTGGCGACTGCTTGATCAGCCACTGCGCAGCATGCACGGCCCCCTTGGCGAACACAGAGCGATCTTCTGCGGCGTGACTCAGGGTAATGACTTCATCATGCAGCTGAAAGCTGACGCGGTGTTCACCGACCACTTCCCCTATACGAATGGACTCGTAGCCAACCGCCCCCGCATCGCCGGTGGACCGGCCCGCATTCACCTGCTCGCCCAGCATCAGGGCTGTGCCGGACGGTGCATCCTTTTTCCACTGATGGTGAATGTCGAGAATTTCAACAGGCGTGTCTGCGTTCAGCATCGCGCTCGCCCGCCGGATCAACTCGGCCAGCACGTTGATACCCAGGCCCATGTTGGCGCCCCATAATACCGGCACCACCTTCGCCGCAGACTGCAGAGCCGACATGGCCTCATCGCCCAGGCCAGTCACGCCGCTGAGCAGGGGAACCTGGTGCGACTGGCACCATAGCGCCGCCGATTGAGTGCCTTCAGGCAAGGTAAAATCGATCAGCAATCCGGGCGGGTCCTTCATCGCATCAAGTGTCGAAAAATATTCGACCCCATCCAACCAGTCTGGACGAGTGCGCGCGACCACAGCCACGATCTCCACGTCCTCGGCCGCGCTGGCCGCATTGGCAATGGCCCCGGCCATGCGACCGCCGCCGAATACTGCAAACCGGTTTACCATGTGGGTCGACTCATCATGTGGACCGAATCACCCTGCTGTCCGTTTCAGGACGTCATCCGGTCAAAGAATTCTTTGACACTGTCGAGCCATGAATCTGTACGTGGGTTGTGCGAACGATTGTCTGCCTCAAATGACTCTTCAAATTGCCGCAGCAGCTCCTTTTGTTCGCGACTGAGCTTGACCGGAGTTTCGACCGCGACCCGGCACATCAGGTCACCCGGCCGATGACTGCGCACGGATCTGACGCCTTTGCCCCTGAGACGAAACATTCGACCGGACTGGGTTTCTGCCGGAATTTTCAGCTTGACGTGACCATTGAGCGTCGGAATGTCCAGCTCCCCGCCTATAGCGGCCAGCGTAAACGGGATGGGCACGTCGCAATACAAATCATCACCGTCACGTTCAAAAATCTTGTGGCTACGTACCCTGACTTCGACATAAAGGTCACCCCCAGGTGCGCCATTCTGGCCAGCTTCACCCTCGCCCGCCAGACGGATCCTGTCACCGGAATCCACCCCTGCAGGCACCTTGACCGATAAGGTTCGGGTCTCCCTAACCCTGCCCTGGCCGTTGCAGCTGGTGCAGGGGTTGGCAATTCGTTGACCGGCACCACGGCAGGCTGGGCAGGTTTGCTGCACCGAGAAAATGCCTTGTTGCATTCTGACCTGGCCGACGCCCCCGCAAGTCGTGCAGGATTCTTTCTGGCCGTCTTTTGCGCCTGAACCATTGCAGGTTTTGCACTGACCCAAAGTGGGGACCCTGATTTCTCGGGAAATGCCCTGCACGGCCTCTTCGAGACCCAGCTCCATCGCGAAGCGCAGGTCTGAACCGCGTTGACGACTCTGTTGCTGACGCCGCCCTCCACCGAAGATATCGCCGAAAATATCGCCGAAAATATCGCCCACATCACCATGGAAACCGCCTCCCGGTCCACCGGGGCCTTGATTTACGGCATCGTAGCCAAACTGATTGTAGGTGGCGCGCTTATTGGGATCCTTGAGAATCTCGTAGGCCTCTTTGGCCTCTTTGAATTGCTCCTGGGCATCGGCATCATCGGGATTGCGATCGGGGTGGTACTTCATGGCCAGACGGCGATAGGCCTTCTTCAGCTCATCATCGTTCGCCGACTTTTTTACACCCAGAACTTCGTAATAATCACGTTTTGCCATGTCTCGCCTTTCCACGCACTCTGGCGGTCGATAGCCAGTGGCATGAGCATCCGCACCCACAGATTGATTCAGAACCAGATTTAGGGGTGAAGTGGCCCCAATTCAAGGTATGGGGTCCTACCGGGGGTACAAAAAACCCCGGCATGTACCGGGGTTTTCAGCTTTTTGAGCCGATCAACTCACTCTTCCTTTTTTTCCTCGTCCGAGGCATCGTCCACCTCTTCGAATTCGGCGTCCACAACGTCATCGGCTGCCGCCTGGGCGCCGGCTGGCACGCCGTCGGAGCTTTCCCCCGCTGCCGCCTCAGCCTGGGCTTCCTCGGCTGCACGCTGATGAATCACCTGGGCAGCTTCGCTGAGTTGGGCGACGGCGCTGTCGATGGCTTCCTTGTCGTCACCTTTCATCGCCTCTTCGACGCCTTCAAGTGCGCTCTCGATGACCTTGGCTTCTTCTTCGCTGACCTTGTCACCCAATTCCTTTACGCTGGAACGGGTGGCGTGCACGATGGCATCAGCACTGTTTCGGGCACCAACCAGCTCGGCAAACTTCTTATCGTCTTCGGCATGGGCCTCGGCATCCTCTACCATGCGATCAATCTCTTCATCGGACAAACCTGAGCCCGCCTTGATCTCGATCTTCTGTTCCTTGCCGGTTGCCTTGTCTGTCGCGCCGACATGCATGATGCCGTTGGCATCTATATCGAAAGTGACTTCAATCTGCGGCATGCCGCGAGGAGCTGCGCCAATTCCAGCGAGGTCAAAACGGGCCAGCGATTTGTTGGCCGAAGCCATCTCGCGCTCACCCTGAAGGACGTGTACCGTCACCGCGGTTTGATTGTCCTCGGCGGTGGAAAATACCTGCGCAGCCTTGGTCGGAATCGTCGTGTTCTTTTCGATCAACTTGGTCATCACCCCGCCCAGGGTTTCGATACCCAGAGACAGCGGCGTCACATCCAGCAGCAATACGTCTTTGACTTCACCGGACAGGACACCGCCCTGTATTGCGGCGCCGACTGCAACTGCTTCATCTGGATTGACGTCGCGACGCGCCTCTTTGCCAAAGAACTCGGCGACTGCTTCTTGCACCTTTGGCATGCGGGTCTGGCCGCCTACCAGGATGACATCCTGAATGTCACTGACTTTCAGACCTGCATCATCCAACGCTGTGCGGCAGGGGCCGATGGTCCGGCTGACCAGGTCTTCCACCAGCGATTCCAGCTTGGCCCTGGTCAGCTTGATGTTGAGGTGCTTGGGACCGGCTGCATCAGCCGTAATATAGGGCAGGTTAACTTCGGTCTGCTGCCCTGCTGACAATTCAATCTTGGCGCGCTCAGCCGCCTCTTTCAGACGTTGCAGCGCCAGCGGGTCATTGCGCAAATCAAATCCCTGGTCCTTGTTGAATTCCGCGACCAGGTAGTCAATCACGCGCTTGTCGAAATCTTCGCCGCCAAGAAAGGTGTCACCGTTGGTCGCCAGTACTTCAAACTGGTGCTCGCCATCGACTTCGGCAATCTCGATGATCGAAATATCGAAGGTACCGCCACCCAGGTCATAAACCGCAATCGTGCGTTCACCGGTCCTCTTGTCCAGCCCATAAGCCAGTGCCGCCGCCGTTGGCTCATTAATGATGCGCTTGACCGTCAGACCGGCAATTTTCCCGGCATCCTTGGTCGCCTGGCGCTGCGAGTCATTGAAATAGGCCGGCACCGTAATTACGGCTTCGGTAACTTCCTCGCCCAGATAGTCTTCCGCGGTCTTCTTCATTTTCATCAGAACGCGTGCGGAAATTTCCGGCGGCGCCATTTTCTTGCCGCCAGCCTCAACCCAGGCGTCCCCGTTATCAGCGGCGACAATTTTGTAAGGCACCAGGTCCTGGTCCTTCTGCACGACGTCTTCGCTGAATTTTCTGCCAATCAGCCGCTTGACAGCAAACAATGTGTTGGTCGGATTGGTGACCGCCTGGCGCTTGGCGGGCTGACCCACCAACACTTCGTCATCCTTGGCAAAGGCGACGATGGATGGTGTGGTGCGATCACCTTCTGAATTTTCAATGACCTTGGGCTGACCGCCTTCCATAACGGCAACGCAGGAATTGGTCGTTCCCAGGTCAATACCTATGATCTTGCCCATGTGCTAAATCTCCAAAAAGGATTAAAAACTGATGTCTTTCAAATGGGGCTGGCGGGCGATTTTTCAACAAGCCACCTTGCCGCCATCGGCTGCCATTTGGCATGCATTACGCGTTTCAGGGTTTGCTGGAAACGATCACCATTGCTGGGCGAACCAGCCGATCGTGCAGCTTGAAACCCTTCTGCAATACTTCCACAACTGTGTTTTCGTCGAATTCTTCGGACGGTCGCATGGTCATGGCTTCATGCCATTGAGGGTCGAACTTTTCACCGCTCGGGTCGATGATTTCAAGACCATGGTCCTCCATCACTTTGCCAAGCATTTTCAGAGTCAGAGCCTTGCCTTCCCTGAGTGCCTCGACCGTGACCGAATCATCGTTCAGTTCCAACCCGCGCTCGAGGCTGTCGCGCACTTGCAGCAGGTCCTTCATCATCCGCTCCAGGGCAAACCTGCGCGATCGCTCCAGGTCTCTAATCAATCGTTTGCGCAGGTTTTCCATCTCGGCCTGCATGCGCAGCATGGCCTCCTTGTGTCTCGCAATCTCAACCTCGGCACCGCCTTCCTCGACGACGGCTCCGTCACCAACCCCTTCCTCGCCCTTGGCGGATTCTGCAATCAGGCCCTCGGCTGATTCCGCCGCGTCGGCGGCTTCAGTGGGGGTCGCACCCTCATCGGCCCCTTCAGTAAATTCTGCTGCAGATGGATCCGCTGAACCCTCTTCCGGCATCACTTCAATTTCCTGATCATTCGTACCTGACACGAGTACAACTCCAATATCACAAGGTCAGCCAGAATATGGGGCTGACCTCCCGTGATTCAAGCCGGATTCGAGTGAATTTCCTGCACCGCTCCAGGACGCTGGACCATTGCTGATGGCAGGTGTTCATGCTAGCTTGACTGCGATGAGCCCCTTTGCAAGATCATAGAACCGCATCGTGTTGAGGACGCTGCAAATCCGCGACTTTGCCATCGTTCCGGTGCTCGAGTTGGAATTTGAACCAGGTTTTACCGCCATTACCGGCGAAACCGGGGCCGGCAAATCCATCATTGTTGATGCACTCGGCTTGCTGGCAGGCAACCGGGCGGACACAGGCGCCATTCGGGCAGAGGCCGACAAAGCCGAACTTTCCGCAGAATTTGATATATCCGATCAGCATCCTGCCGCGGCGTGGCTGAGGGCCGCAGAGCTGGATGAGGACAAGCATTGCATTATCAGGCGTGTAATATCCCGCAGCGGCCGCTCCCGTGCCTGGATCAACGGCCGGGCCGTCACGCTCAACCAAATGCAGGATTTGGGCCGCCTGCTAATCGAAATCCACGGTCAAAACGAGCACATCAAGCTGACTCGGCCCGCCGAGCAGTTTCGACTGCTCGACGGCACCGGTGCTTATGAGAGCGAACTGGAGTCGGTTCAACAGGCCTTCGCGGTGTGGCAGGCGCTGGACCAGGAATATGACCGCTGCAAAGCGCAATCACCACTGGACGCCGGCGAAGTGGACCTGTTGCGTTATCAGTTGGATGAGCTGCGGGCCGATGCGCTGTCTGACCAACAATTGCATGAACTGGAACGTGAACACCACAAGTTGTCGCACGGCGCCGAGTTGGCTTCGGTGCTCACCTCAACGGCTGAATCGCTGAGCGCCGACAATGCTGGTGTGGCAGCGGCCATCAATCAAACCGTCTCCACCCTGCAACCTTTTGCCGCCCTGGATACGCAGCTCACAGAAGCCCTTGCACTGCTGCAGGAAGCCAACATTAATGTTGACGAGGCGAACGCCGCGATTTCACGTTGCAGCGCCACGCTGGATCTTTCCCCGCAACGGCTTGCCCATTTGGAAAGCCAACTCGGGCGTCTGCACGACCTGGCGCGCAAACACCGCGTCGGGCTTGAAGATTTGGCCTCGATCAGAGAAAGGCTTGATCACCGCCTTGAAAACGCCGCCAACCTCGACCAGCGACTGAGCAAACTGCAGGGGGAAATTCGCCAGGCCCTGGACAGCTATCATCACGCTGCTGCGATCTTGCACCGCCTGCGATGCAAAGCCGCGGATTCGCTCGGCATCGACGTCAGCAAACGCATGCAATCTCTGTCGATGGAGGGCGGTGTGTTCTGCATTGAGGTCACCAGCGACGACCAGGCCAAACCATCCATTCGCGGTACCGACCGGCTCGATGTATTGGTTAGCGCGAATCCTGGTAATCCGCCGGGCCCGCTTGCAAGAATTGCTTCGGGCGGCGAATTATCGCGCATCAGCCTCGCCCTGAAGGTCGCTGTTGCCCATCGTGACGGTGATGGATCACAAACACATGCCACGCAAATATTTGATGAAGTCGATGCCGGCATCGGTGGGGACACTGCAAATTCCGTCGGTCGCATGCTCAGCAGTCTGTCGCAAAATCGCCAGTCGCTCTGCGTAACCCACCTCGCCCAGGTCGCCGCCTGTGCTGGTCAGCAAATCAAGGTCGAAAAGGCTACCGGGCAAACCAGTACCGCCATCAATACCACGTTGCTGGCGCCAGCGGCTCGGGTGGAAGAGATTGCAAGAATGTTGTCCGGCCTGGTTTCTGAAAGCAGCTTGAAACATGCACGGGAGCTGATCGGGCAGTAAGCCTTTCTACCTGGGGCCAAGCTGTGAATTCCAGCAACGTGAATGGGCAGGGGTATCTGCTGGCGTTCGTCATCTTTATCAGGGAGCCGGCCGAGAGTAACAGTGCTGCTTCCAGGACACGCCACACGGCGCCTGCGGCGCCTGCACATCCCTCGGCAATTGCTCCCGACATGGCTCTACCTCCCACATCCATGTGGTCGTGTGGGCTCCTCTTGAAACTTCCTGTTTCCCCGTTTTGATTTCCTTGGGTCCTGGAAGCAGCACTGTCACTCTTTCCGGCTAGTTCCAACTTATTGCACATAGGGGTCACAAATGTCGTCGATTTGGCGCGTGTGTCATACAATTGGCTGCCCCAGGGCGGTTGCGGTCGTCCAAGCCCAGGAACCGCACCGTGCAGCAAAGTGTCATGAGGGGGTTGTGGTGCGCTCCATCAAGGTGGATGCCGAGGGACGACAAGCGACTGGGTCGCTGGTCCCGAACGCCAAGGATGGCGCGAGGAAGGAAAATGCCAGGATGGCAGCATTTTCCGGCAGCTCGAAGAGCTGCTGAACGGTTTCAAGTGTTCTTAGCGCCTTGGATCGTTCCCGCGCATCCCTGCGCTCCACGATCTAAGCACATCCATGTGCAAAAGGGCCATCCGCCAGGAGCGAACCGCAACCCCCTCATGGCGCTTTGCGGAAACGATGGCACCGAGCCTGTTGCTGGAATTCAAAGCTAACGCCCAATAGGAGGGGCACTCGCTGCGCATAAGCGGGATAACCGTACCTGGCCGGAGGTTCGCGGCAACAGTGTAGCGTCCTGTACTAGTCCTTAATCTTTCGGACGTACATCACCAGGCTATGGTCTTCTATGATGTAGCCGTGCTCCGCCGCTATCTTGCTTTGCAAATCTTCAATAACATCGCTGACAAATTCAATGACTGCACCGGTCTCTACGTCAATCATATGGTCGTGGTGCTTACCTTCGTTAATTTCGTAGAAAGCCTGAGCGCCCTCAAAATTGTGCTTTTTCACCAGGCCCGCACTTTCAAACTGATTCAACACCCGGTAAACGGTCGCCAGACCAATGTCTTCATCAGCCTTCACCAGCAATCGATAAATGTCGTCAGCGGTCAGGTGCTTGTTTCCGCTTACTTCAAGCGTCTCCAATATCCGCTTGCGGGGATGGGTAATCTTTAGGCCGACTTGTCTTAGATCTCTATTGTGCACATTCATCTCGGAGCGAGTTAAAAACATAATTACTGTTTGTTGGCGGCGTGGTTATTGTATCATTCACGATTCTATGACTGCGCTGGTTTCCCAGCCCATCAATTAAAATGACGAAACGCCTTATAACGTGTTTGCTGGTTTGCATGCTGGTCCTGCCGGGTTGCAAACTGATTTACCGGCAAAACGTACAGCAGGGAAACGCCATCGAGCAGGAAGACCTGGACGAGTTATACATCGGCATGAACAAACGGCAGGTCCTGTTCGTGTTGGGCACTCCTTCGATTAAAGACCCCTTTCACGACGACCGTTGGGACTACGTTCAAACCTTTGCACGCCGAGGCGGAAGAATGGTGCAGCGAACTGTAACCCTGCGTTTTGAAGACGATTTACTGAATAATATCATTGGTCTGGAAGACGCCTTTGCCTCTGCCGACGACGCTGATATGGGCATTCCCACTTATGCCCCACAGGCGCCCGACAAAGAGGATGCGCCCGACGACGTGATCGTTACCGTTGACCCAGATAGCCAGGCAGCCGATATCAATGCCGACACCAATGACGAGGATCAAGACAGCGATGCAAGCCAAGCCGGTGCGATCGAACCCAGGAAAGAGGTCGAACCGGACATCGAAGGCCTCGGTGATCGAGATTCTGAAACACGCGAATACGCCGAAGAGGAAGAGGGCGAGGACTAGGGCCAGTCAAAATAACGACCTCCGGCGGCGATGATTCAAACAGTGTTAACAGGCCTTGGGACTATTGCTGCTCGGCGGCGCGTTGGCGCCTGAGTTCCTTTGGATCAACCTTGAGTGGCCGGTAGATTTCAACCCGGTCCCCGTCCTTGAGCACCCGGCTCAGAGACACCACCCGACCGAAGATACCCACCTGGCCAGGATGCAACTCAAAATCAACAAACTCCGAGGCGATCCCTGAGCGCTCGATAGCGTCAGCGACCGTGCAGTCAGGGGCTACCGACAGGCTTTTCAGCACCTGCCGGTTCGTTTCACCATAGACCACCTCGACACTGATCTGATCGCCCTCACTGGCGGTCTGCTCAGACATATACCTTATCCGCCCGTGCGCTGAAGTCCGTCACCAGGTGGTCGGCTACGCGTGCGAAACCCCGCCTGAAGGCACCGGAAAGAATGGAGCCTGAAAACTCGAAATACAGCGCCAGCGCAATCTTGCACCCCTGTGCGCCGAGCTGGGTGAATTGCCAGTCGCCCGAAATCCGTCGGAAAGGTCCATCGATCAGGCTGAGGCTGATCTGTTGACCGGGCACCAATGTATTGCGCGTGGTAAAGGTTTGTTGCAACCCACCCACTGACATCGTCAAACTGGCGATCTGGCTGCCATCGGCCTGTTCCAGCACCTCCGAGGCCGTGCACCAGCTTAGAAATTGTGGATAGCCCCCGACATCCAGTACCAGACGGTACATATCCATTGCCGAGTGCAATACCAATGCTGTTCGTTCAATCTGCACAGAATCCGAATCTGTCCTTGTTCAATGGCCCGAAGGATATCATGGGGGGTGGCAGACGGGGCCGTCCGGGGCAAGCACAGGCCATGATACGAGAAAATTGAGCAAAAAGAGCCCAAAGCAGCGGCACGCAAGCAACAGTCCTTGTAAAATGGCCGGTCGGGAATCTTTTTCTGAGCAGGTATTCAGCCATCAATTAGATCCACTGGCACGGGCCACAACAATGACGGGTAAAAACAAAAAGACCAAGAACGCCAAAAGCAACACGATCGCATTGAACAAGCGCGCACGCTTTGAGTACTTTATCGAAGAGCGGCTGGAATCGGGTCTGTCACTGGAGGGTTGGGAAGTCAAAGCGCTGCGCGATGGTCGAGTCCAGTTTGGCGACAGCTACGTATTGCTCAAGGACGACGAGGCATGGTTGTTCGGCTGCCTGATAAACCCGTTGCCCACGGTATCCAGGCATATCACCGCCGACCCAACGCGGACCCGGAAATTGCTGCTCCACCGCAAGCAGATCGACCGACTGAAGGGGGCAGTCGATCGTAAGGGATACAGTGTCATCCCGACTGCGATGTATTGGTCGCATGGCCGGGTCAAAGTGGAGATTGGCATGGCCAAAGGCAAGAAACAACATGACAAACGCAAGATCGAGAAAGACCGTGACTGGCAACGGCAGAAAGCGCGGATAATGAAGAAAGGCTGAACAATCGATGGCGAACGCCAGGGCAAGTTCGGAACTAACCGCTTCAAAACTGTCCACAAAAGCGTACAATGCGATTCCCCTGTCGATCTAGGGGTGAATTCGGGGGCGACCTGGATTCGACGCGGGTAATGAAACCCAAGGTGCATGCCGAGCTGCAAATATCTCGTAAAACTATCTGCAAAACTTTTAGTTGCCAACGACGACAACTACGCACTAGCAGCTTAAACACCTGCATAGCGCCTTCCGCCCGGCTTCGTGCCCATACGACCGGATCACGGGAGTCACCCTATATGGGATCGCGATGAAGCATGTCTGGTGTGGATTCGTTAAAACTTTTCCAGACTCGTTGCTGGCCTTCCCTGCCGATCGGGTAGCCATCGACTAAACCAATAGACCGGATAAGCATGTAGAGCCAAAGGCGGAGTGCTTGCGGACGCGGGTTCGATTCCCGCCGCCTCCACCAACACAAAAGGCTGCCCGAAGGGTGGCCTTTTTTGTTGGTTGATGTGGTGCGGATGAGATCCGTGTCTGTCGCGGGTGAGATTCCAATGCACAAGGATGTGCAGGTGCCGCGTAGGGCAGGATGCCCGAGAGCGGCCCGCCGCCTCCACCAACACAAAAGGCTGCCCGAAGGGTGGCCTTTTTTGTTGGTTGATGTGGTGCGGATGAGATCCGTGTCTGTCGCGGGTGAGATTCCAATGCACAAGGATGTGCAGGTGCCGCGTAGGGCAGGATGCCCGAGAGCGGCCCGCCGCCTCCACCAACACAAAAGGCTGCCCGAAGGGTGGCCTTTTTTGTTGGTTGATGTGGTGCGGATGAGATCCGTGTCTGTCGCGGGTGAGATTCCAATGCACAAGGATGTGCAGGTGCCGCGTAGGGCAGGATGCCCGAGAGCGGCCCGCCGCCTCCACCAACACAAAAGGCTGCCCGAAGGGTGGCCTTTTTTGTTGGTTGATGTGGTGCGGATGAGATCCGTGTCTGTCGCGGGTGAGATTCCAACGCACAAGGATGTGCAGGTGCCGCGTAGGGCAGGATGCCCGGGAGCGGCCCGCCGCCTCCACCAACACAAAAGGCTGCCCGAAGGGTGGCCTTTTTTGTTGGTTGATGTGGTGCGGATGAGATGGGTGTCTGTCGCGGGTAAGATTCCAATGGGAGGTGAGGCTGGCGGCATTGGCCGGGACTGATAGCGCGGAGCATCGATACCCGCCACACATTATCGCAATAGCGTCAAAAAATCCGCCGGTGCGGGAGTTTCAAATACCAGCGGCTTATTTGTTCCCGGTTTGGCGATTTTAAGCCGCAAGGCGTGCAGGCCCATTCGCGTACCAGCCTTTCCGTATCGTTGGTCACCTACAACCGAGTGTCCTAGCCATGCCAGGTGGGCTCGTATTTGATGCTGGCGGCCTGTGTCCAACTCTACCCGTAAAAGAGTTCGCTGACCAACGCTACGTTCGGTGGTGAAATGGGTGACAGCGCGCTTGGCGTCGGGGTGCGGCCCGACATGCATCTTGTAGATTTCCGGGTCGAGGCGCAGCGGTTGATCAATGGTTCCCGCCGCAGGGTTTGGGCAACCCTCCACGATCGCGAGGTAGGCTTTTTCCGCGGCCTTCCACCCCTTCATAACCGCCTCCCGCATCTCCCGCGAGGTAGCGAAGAGCAGTACCCCAGAAGTATCGCGATCAATTCGATGCACCGGCCACAGTTTTATCGACTTGTTTTTACGCGACAGCCGGTCACGCAGTATGCCCAGCGCATGGGACTCCTTGTCTTTGCCAGATCCAACCGACAACAACCCGGCGGGTTTATTAATGGCTATCAGGTCTCGATCCTCATAGAGGATACCGAGCAGAGGCCGCACGCTGGAAACACCTCGTGCGGGGGCTTCGACAACAACCTGGTCGCCCACCCGCAGGTCGTGGTCATGTCGGGTAACCTGCTGGCCGTTGACGTTGACGCAACCGTTCTTCAGGCGCTGCTTGATCGTGCTCCGCGACCAGCCCTGAAGCTGGGCAATAAGGAACGGGATTAGGGTGGTGTTCGACTTGACCGTTAGTCTATCTGTCATTGGCGGTTTTCTATCTCTCGTGCCATGTTACGAAGCCCCCTTACTCAGCCGTATACTATAGGCCAATAATCTGATTAATCTGTGAATGTTCAAATTGGACTGAAGCGGAATGCGGCGGAAAATAATGTCCAACAATAAGCCGACCCATGTGCGCTGGCGTATCCTCGGCATACTGGTGCTGGCGAGCTTCATTTCCTACACGCTACGCTACAACATCTCTACCGCCGCACCGGTAATGATGGCCGACCTTGGTTTGACCGAGATTCAATGGGGTTGGGTGCTGGCGGCCTTTATGACTGGCTACACACTCTTCCAACTTCCGGGCGGCATGTTGGGCGATCGCTTCGGCCCGCGGGTGGTGCTCACCGCGATCGCCGTGCTGTGGTCGGTGTTTACCGCGGCAACAGCTCTGGTGCCGGGCCTCGAGACTGTATCGATTGGGGTCATCTTCGCCTCACTGATACTGGTGCGGTTCATGGTGGGTGTCGTGCACGCGCCCGTTTACCCCGCAACCAATCCAGCCATTGTTCGCTGGTTTCCAGTCGGGGGGTGGTCCTTGCCAAATGGTCTCAGCGGTGCAGGCCTCAACTTGGGCGTGGCGTTTTCGGCTCCGATATTGGCCTGGTCGATCGTGCAATTCGGCTGGCGAGCTTCGTTCTTATTGTTGTCTCCGCTCGGGCTGTTTCTGGCCGCCTTGTGGTGGTGGAATGCACGGGACAATCCGCACGAACACAAAGCGGTCAATGAGAAGGAGTCCAATCTGATTCAGGCCGGACGAATGAAAGGCCTCAGTGTTGATAACGACCTCGCACAAATTCATTGGTTGCAGGTACTGAAGAACCGGGACGTGCTGTGGCTGACGCTCTCGTATTTCTGCATGAATTACACCTTTTACGTCGTTTTCAGTTGGTTTTTCTACTATTTGGTGGAAATCAGACAGTTCTCCATGACAGACGCGGGTTTCGTCACCTCGGCCCAGTGGTTGGGTGGCGCTGCTGGTGCCGCATTCGGCGGATGGTTTTGCGACAAGCTGTGCAGACGCATTAGTCTGCGCTGGGGTTGCCGATGGCCAATTATTATCGGTGGAACGGTTTCTGCGGTGTGTCTGCTTGGTGGGGTGTTGCTCCTTAGCCAGACCATTGCGGTGTCCTTGCTCGTGGCGTGCTTCTTCTTCAATCAGTCAATGGATGCCCCCTTTTGGACGACGAGCATGGCTGTCGGTGGCAAATACTCCGGTGCAGTGGGCGGGACAATGAACACGGGCGGTAACGCCATCGGCATCTTCAATGCCTTACTTGTGCCCTGGATGGCATTTGTCTTCGGCTGGACCTTTGGCCATTGCTACAGCAGCGATATTCGCACTGCTTGCTGCTGGATTGATCCTACTGGTACGCGCCGATCAACAGATCGAACCATGAGCATGCCAAGCTTCAACGCAACACACGTTTCGAATGATGCTGCTTATCCGGTGTGGATGCACCCCCGGCGGGGGAGCTGCAGGAACGGCTAAAGACGGCTTTCGCAATCTGAATGTCCTGAACCGCCACACCGGTGAGGTCGGCGATAGTGATTTGATCGGGGCTCGAGCGGCCGGTGTGCTGGCCGGAGATTATCGCACCGAGTTCGACCAGGTCTTTTTGCGCGATATGGCCCGCCTCAATGGCGTAGTGGGTTTCTCCATGATCGACACATTGTGACAGTGAATCCACCACGCATACCTCGGCCCGCGCAAACAGTTCGGCTTCGACTTCCTGTTTGCCATCGGCATCGGCGCCCATGGCCGTGATGTGGGTACCCGGCTGAATCCATTCGGCCATCACTAATGGCGCCCTGGCGGGCGTAGTGGTCACAATCAGTTGGCTGCCCGAGCACAACGTCTGCAGCTTATCGCACAAACTCACCTCGAATCCCTTGCTGCTCATTTCCAGGCAATAGTCCTCGGCCTGATCCGTTCGCCTCGCCCATACCATTGCCCGCTTGCACTGCGTGGCATGGCTGAGGAATTCGAGCTGCATTCGGGCCTGAAATCCGGCGCCCACAATGCCGATGCGGTCGATGGAAGCGGGTGCCAGGTAGCGCGCACAAATCGTACCTGCAATCGCTGTTCTGACCTCGGTCAGCCAGCCCTGGTCATCGAGCAGGGCCAGAATTTCCCCGGTTTTGGCCGACATGACGAGCATCAAACCATGTCCGACGGGCAGTCCCAGTGCCGGGTTATCGAAGAAGCCGGTTGCAATCTTTATCACGAAAATATCATCGCCGTCGATGTAGCCATATTTGATATGGCAATCACCTCGACTTTCGCTCAGGCCCAGATAGCCAACCGGCGGCACGATGGCCGTTCCTGATGTTAATGCGGCAAATCCCTGTTCGATGAGGGGTATCGCCGCCGGAATGTCCAGCACCTGTTTGATTGTTGCAAGGTCGATGACTTTCATTACCCGCGCTCCACCGGCGGCAAATCCGCCCAGTCATCCCCGCGCAGGAAATTTGAGACCCGTTCCAGACCGGGTTCCAGGTGCTCCCGAGGTGAACCGATTCCGACGCGAAAATAGCCGTCAATACCGTAGACATCCCCTGGGCAAAGCAAGACCCCCTGTTGCTCCCTCAGCGCATGCACCAGGGCCGTGGAATTGACCTTGCAATCATACTTCACGAAGGCCATGCCGCCCGCCTGAGGGGGCACAAAGGAGACCAGGTCGGCATTCTCACGCGCCCATTCAGACAACAGAGCCAGGTTCTGCCGCAGAATCTCCTTGCTGCGACTTAAAACAACCTGTCGCAGACCGGGCTTGAGCACCTTTTCAACGACGTATTCGCTCACTGTTGAAGTGGTGATTGAGGTGTAGTCTTTGCGCTGCCAGGCTAAGTAGATTTCACTGGCCGGACCAACCAGCCAGCCAATGCGCAGGCCCGGCAGCGCCATGGCTTTGGAAAGGCCATTGGTCACAATGGCTTTGTCGTACAAGTCCGCGAAACTCTCACCTTCGGGCCCGGCCAATTCCGAGCCCTTATAGACTTCGTCGGCGTGCAGGTAAATGTCGTTCTCAGCAGCCACCTTGATCAACGCATCCATGTCCTCACGCGTCAATACTGAACCGGTGGGATTGTTGGGATTGCATACCGTGATCAGGCGCGTTTTGGCTGAAACCAAATCGCGCAATTCACCCAGGTCCGCACCCCAATTCAGTGCTTCAGTGTGTCTGATCGGGCGGGCATTGACGCCCAGGGCACGTGCCCATCCCCATATCTGCAGGTAATTGGGCGTGAAAACGATGATTTCATCGCCAGGTTCCAGCAAGGCCATAACCATCAGGAAATTGGCTTCCGCGGAACCGTTGGTGACGATGACGTCATCGGCATCGCGATCCCAGTACAGGTCGGCAATGGTTTGTCGCAACGATACCGAACCGTTGGTCCAGCCATACCCCAGCTCCAGCGAAGCCAATTCGCTCAACTCCGATGTGCTGAGCAAATCTATTGAGCGCCATGGGGTGCACACCGCTGTCGGACAGATTCAATTCGACAGTGTTTTCATAGAGCGACTGGATGCGCTCAAGCGCGAATTCTTCAATTTTCAACTGTGATCTCCCGGCGTGCGGCGCTTGTCAAGATGACAGCACAGCAGCCACTCACTGAAGCTCGAGGATGGCAACAGATTGCATTATGTAGCTTCCAAGCAGTAAGGAGTTGCCGACCTGGTTAACGCTGGTGATGGAGTGCAGCCGGCCCTGTGGGGCCTGCAGGTTGGCCACCACATTACCATTAAGATCCAGCGCGATCACGAAACCGTAGCGTTCGGTTGGGTTGAGCAGCTTGCGCGGCAGCGCCGCCAGAACCTTTCTGATAAAGGGCTGCCCCGACAGCGCCTCCACGCCCGACGTGCGCAATCCCGGAATGGCCACCCAGAATCTGTCCTTGCCGTTAAAGGACAGGTTATCGGGAAAGCCCGGCAGCCCGCTATGAAACACATCAAAATGGCCGGCGACTTCACCCTTCAGCCACAGCCTGTGAATCAACCCGGAAAATGTCTCCGCCACCAAGACATAATCCTCGTCCGGGCCCAGGGCGACACCGTTGGCAAACCACAAGTTATCGAGGTGGACAGTGACCTCACCGGTTTGAGGAGAGTAGCGCAGCAGGCGTCCCGTGGGCCGCGCTTCGAGCAGGTCGAGCACGTCGTCGCCATAGCCGTGTCGCATCGAGGCATCGCTGAACCAGACTGTGCCGTCCGTGGCAATATCGAGATCGTCGGCAAAGCCGATTTTCTCGCCATTAACCGAATCGGCCAACACGCTCACGCTGCCATCGGCCTTGACCGATATCAGCCCCCGGAGCGCATCGACGACGATCAAATCGCCCTCGTCATTGAATTGCATACCCAACGGACGCCCTTCAGTATCGGCGTATACGGTCCACGCGCCGTCGCGATCAAACCTTACGATGCGACCGTCTTCGAATCCGGTATACATCAGCCCGTCTGGTCCGACCGTCACATCTTCGGGACCCACGCCCACCCCATTCAGTAACAGGCGGGCGCCCGAAAGCCTGGTATTGGGAGAAAATTCTCCGCGCAAACCCGCGTTGGGGGCGGGCAACCACGATGCCGGGTCGATCGGCGAACTAAACCACAGTCCGGTCAACGCGAGCATGAACAGCCCGGCAAAAACCATCAACCACTTAATTGCAATTCGCATGAATTACTCAGGCCCGAACATCATGGGCCGCCCCCGTCCGAGAATTTTTTCGTAACTGGCCGGGAATATTCGCACGACCATATCAGCGATCTTCGCGTCCCTGCCGATGAGGATACGCCTGCGATTTTTGCGTACGCCCTTCAATATCTGTGCGGCCGCCTGCGCCGGAGTAGTCAGTGCAAACTGATCAAAAAGACGCTCATTCTCTTGCATGGTCTTGCCGAAACGGTCTGACTTGAGGCGTGAGTTGCGCACAATATTGGTCTTGATGCCGCCCGGATGGACACAACTGACGAAGATCGGTGTGTCCACAAGCTCCATGTGCAGGGCCTCGCTGAAACCCCGCAGGGCAAACTTGGCAGCACAATAAGCGGTTTGGCTGGGCACGCCGAGGATGCCGAAGAGGCTGGAGATGTTGATGATGTGCGCCTCATTGGCGCGCCTGAGGTAAGGTAGAAAAACGCGCGTGCCGTCTACCACGCCCCAGAAATTGACATCCATCAGCCAGCGAAAGTCATCCTCATCATCGTAACCGAAGTCACTGATCAATGAGCGGCCGGCATTGTTGAACAACAGGTTGACCTGACCAAAGCGCTCGCTAACGGTCTCTGCGAAGGTTTCCATCTCGCTGCGGTCGGTGACGTCCAGTACATGGGTGATACAGGCCACCCCGATCTCCCTAACCTGTTCGGCGGTTTCTGACAATCCAACCTCGTCCATATCGGCCAGGGCCAATCTGGCCCCCTCACTGGCCAATGCAACCGCCAGCGCACGGCCAATGCCCGACCCGGCACCCGTAATAACCGCGACTTTTCCGGTAAATTCTTTCATGAAGCTGACCTTGCGTGTGCGACCAAGCCATCGATAAATTCCCCAGGCCAGGCGCCCAGAGTCGTGCTCTGTCCGTGGATGAACAGCACAACAGTTCCTGGCTGCCGGTAAATTTCCCAGGCCAGATTGACACCATGGAGTTGTGCGGACGGCATGGCTGCTGTGGTAGCCCAGTTACTTACCCTTGGGCTTCTAGTGTACTGCATCGTAACGGGTCAGCCTTGGTCTTCTTCGTCCGCAATTCTGCGAATGTTGCGCACGTGCTCCAGCACCATCCCCATAACCTCCTCCGCCAGGGCTTGCACCGCAGCGCCTGGTTCACCGCCGCTTGAGGTATTGGTCTGTACGGCCACCGCCATGCCCTTATCGGCAAGTATCATCAGGTAGCTGAGCCCGCCGATGCTGCCGCCGCCATGCGAAACCACGTGAATCTTTTCCCCGTCGGGTCCAATATCTTCCCGCAGGTGACTGCGCCAGCCCAGGGCATAACCATCCGGGTCATCGCCACCCGCAACGCGGGCGATGGGTGTGAAAATCAATTCGCGACTGGCGCCGTTGAGATAATCGTTGTCGAGCACCAGGATGCCGGCGCGGACCAGATCGCTGGGCGTTGACAGAAAGCCGCCGCCGGCCCATTTGACACTGAGGTTGACCGGATAGGCCTCGCCGTAGCGGCCGGCGTCGGTGTTGTAGAAACGGACGCGGTTCTGGGCTTGGCGGCCGAACAGGTCCGGCTGGGTATGGTTCATGCCAGCCGGCTCAAACACTTCGGTGCGCATCAGCGTCAGGTAATCCACGCCCGCCGCCGCCTCCATCACCGCACTGAGCAAGTTGAATCCATAGGAACTGTAACTGAAGTTGTCACCCGGACTGAACAGCAGATCATCGTCACGGAAGACTTCGAGCGCGTCGCCTACCCGGTCGAATTGCTCATCGATAAAGAATTCATGCGGCGGCCACATCAGGACATCTGCCCGATAGTGCCGCACACCCGCACTGTGGCTGGCCAGTAAACGGGCAGTGATGGGTTTGTCAAATTCCGGGTAACTGGGCAAATAGTTTTGTATCGGCAGATCGACATCGAATTCTTGCCGCTGGACCATGCGGGCCATGGCCATCGTGGTCAGTGCCTTGGCGATACTGCCCGCCCGGTAGCGACTGTTGATGCCTGCCGGGACCTCGTTTTCGATATCGGCGAAACCACGCGTGCCGGCCCATACAAGTTCATCATCGACCGCAAAAACCACCGAAATCGAAGGCACGGCCCATTCCAGCAGGCGGGTGATCAGCAGACGGTCTACTTTGGCGGCCAAGGACCCATAATCGGGCCGGTACAATACTTGTTCACCCGCCTGCTCGAGCCTCGCCGGGAGATCTGCATGCGTCAGCTGCCATTTCCAGTAAAAATGGCCCAGGGCGCCCACATAGAAAACGACGCCCAGCCCGGCGACCAATCCGACTCTCTTGATGACCGATTTCATTGTTGATCTCGCTGTGAATGGGGCCCGGTCAATGCCAGGCTTGTGTGCTGGATTCAGCTTTGAATAAAACATAGTCGCGTAACTGTCGCGCGTATTCCAGATCCTGGTAGGGCACCCGCACCGTACCGGATGCCAGGTACAGGCGCAGGGTCGCCATATCTTTGCGCCGCTGCAGTGGTGACTGGGTCACGCTCACCCGCTGCACCTTGCGGAACAAATGGGCCGTGAGCCTGTAACCGATAAAGCCAGAGCGCAGCGCCAGACCATCTCTCGTGACCAGCACGCCAAGACGCCGGTAACGACCCCAGAAAACCAACCCGCTAGCCGGGACCCATGCCAGTACCCACAAGCTGGCCCAGCCCAACATTGGGAACGCCAGCACCATCGCCAGAGCCGCTGGTATGACGCCCGCGACCATCAGCCGGGACTTGAAGTAAAGCAAGGAGATGGGACGGTAGCTGGGTGATGCCGGATCCAAATCGAGCCCGCCGAACTCTCGCCTGAAAAGTAGCTCAGCCAGCCCTGGCAGCTCATCTGGCAAGGCTATGGGAATGACAAAGCAGCGGCGCCGGTTGCGCTGACTGCTGGCGGCCTGCCGGGCACGCAGCGTATATCGTCGAAACAGACGCAAGATCAACCCCTGGTTTAAATTCACGGTCTGAATCTTTGCAAAACCGATGGAATTCTCATGGCGAGTGAGCAGCCCGCCTTTGGCCCTCAATACGCGTTTGTCTGCGACAAGATCATAGCCGTGGTAACGCAGCACGGCGCCGATCACCGAGATTGTCTTGACGAAAATAAAGATGCCGATGAACAGCCCAATCCCGATTGCAGCGCCCTGCCCTAGACCAAACATCGCAGCGCTCGAAGCCACGTCCAGAATCGCTTGCTTATCGACCAGTCCTTCGATGCGATCGGCGATTGGTTGAGAAAATGGCGCAAGAAATGCCAGGTAAATAAAAGCCTGGTTGCTGGACAATCCATAGCGGACAATTTCCCCGACGGAACGACGCAGGACAGCGCGTGGCGCAGGGTCGTCCGGCGCCAGCACACCTTCGCCGGCCAACTGCGACGCATCCTCGCTGTGATGGCCTTTGAGCATCGTCTTGAGCTCAGAGGCGAGTGACGTCCTGATGGCCGGAAGATAGCCCTCCTCCCCAGATGAGCCGGCGGTGTCAAATTTGACGGTCAGCAAACCGAACAGCCGGAAGATGACGTTTTGCTCGCTGTTGATTGCCTGAATGCGGTCGAATTTAAGGTCGAGCCGGGTCTTTTTGATGACGCCATCACGAATGACAATGGCCTGATCACTGATGCGGTAGCCAAAATACCAATAACGCAGGAACGCGACCGTCGATACAATCACCGCGAAAGCGGTTGCCGCAATGGCCACCTTGGTCACCAGATTTCCTTCCCAGGCGATCAGGAAAGCAGCCACGGGCGCCAGGGTCTGGGTCAGGTTCTTTGCAATATGCTCGAGAATGCGCCCGATGAAGAAGACGATTGCCAGCGGCGAGGTGCGGCGCCAGGTTAGGGTCTCAACAGTCACTACTCAGGCAGGTCCGGCTCTTCGGCAGCGCCCACTTTGCTCAATATAAAGGCGCGAAGTTGTTCCGCCACGTCGGCAGACAGGCCGTTAATCTTCAGATCACCTCCCGAACCGCCGGCGGTAAATATCTTCAGGTTGGCAAGCTGGCAATGCCGATCCAGGGGCGTGGAGTTCTTTTCAACATGCTGAACGCGATTGAATGGAACCGCAGTGACGTTGCGCCACAAAACGCCCGACTTGAACAGGATGTCCTTATCCCGCACGACAAAGCCTTGCCGGGGCACACTCAGAAACGGCCACCCGAACAAGGCTACAGCCAACAGCACCGGCAATAGGTATAACCAGCCAAAAAAGGGGGGTATTACCTGATCTCCGAACAGTGTGCCAAAACCCAGCTGAACAACCAGCAGGGATATCAACACAATGCTCACAATCAGCGCAGCATTGAGCAGCAAGCGCTTTATGAAACGTGGATCAAGTGCCTGCCAAGCGGGGGCGGTGGCGCTGGGGAGGTCTCCAGACGCAATTTCAGGGTTTTCGAACGCCATCATCAAGGACCGGTGAAAAGGTGCATTATACGTGGCCCACGGCTCCACCCCACACCCGAATCTGGATGACTCATGGCCAGTGCCCTGAAGTTGCGTTTGAACTACACTTCGACGCTTCCATGCCTTTGCAAGCCGAGTCGGCGAGAAGTGATATGAAACTATTCAAAAAAATCCTCAAATACGGTGGCATCACCCTGGCGATTGTGTTGCTTGCTGGCGGGCTGTTCGCTGCCCATACCTGGTACTTTAAGCCGGTAAACATCAACCTCTTCTTTGGGCGCACCATGATTCAGTTCATGCTGGACAGTCCCGAGATGCTGAGCTCTTTACGGATACTCGAGCCCTTTGGACTAACCGGCCACAATTCTCGGCTGGACGATGAGAGCCTCGCCTCCTCAGATAAGTTCTTCACCCAGTTTAAAGCAGCGCGGGAAGTGTTGGTGTCTTACTCCGACGCCGATCTCAGTGCAGCCGATCTGATGTCCAAAAAGATCGCCCAGGGCGTATTGGACACCATCATCGAGGGGGAGAAATTTCGCTTCCATACCTTTCCGGTCAATCAACTGTTTGGCGTGCAGAATGAATTCCCTTCATTCATGGAATCGACACACCACATCGGCACGGTCGATGATGCAGAAGATTATGTATCACGGCTAAAAGCGGTAGAGCTCAAGTTTGGTCAGGTGCTCGAAGGCTTGCGGCATCGAGAGGCGCTTGCAATTCACCCGCCGCAATTCGTCATCACCAAAGTCCTTGATGAAATGAACAATTTCATCAGCACCCCGCCCGAGGAAAGCATTCTCATGGTGGCCTTGATCGACAAGATGGAAAAAGCCGCACTGGCAGACAGAGAACAACAGCGGATTGCGCTGGAAGCCCGCAGCGCCATTGAAAACGTGGTCTATCCTGCCTACGGCCGCCTGATCGATCACTTCGAGTCACTCGACACACGGGTCGAGGGCAATTACGGGGCCTGGAGCCTGCCTGACGGCGATAAATACTACGCGCTGGCTCTGAGGTTATTTACCACAACCGATTATTCGCCGGATTTCATTCATGACATGGGGCTGGCCGAGGTCGATCGCATACAGTCGGAAATCCTCTCGATCCTCGCCAACGAGGGTTGGGATGTCTCGACCGGCTTTGCCGCGGCAATCGGAGAAATGGCGCAGAGCCCAGGGTTCTATTACTCCGACAGCGGTGAGGGCCGCGACCAGATTCTGGCAGATTACCAGGCACTCATCGATGACATTTCGGCGGGGCTGGCACCCTACTTCGACGTACTGCCGGAAACTCAGGTCGAAGTCCGCCGGGTGCCGATATTCAAGCAAAAGACTGCACCGGGTGGCTACTACAATCGCCCGGCGATGGATGGCTCCCGCCCTGGAATCTTCTACGCCAACCTGTACGATATCAAGGCCACACCGAAATACAGTATGCGCACCTTGGCCTACCACGAGGCGGTCCCCGGTCATCATTTCCAACTTGCCATTCAACAACAGCAAGAGTACCTGCCGTTTTTTCGCCGCATGGCGCCCTTTCCGGCATTTTCTGAAGGCTGGGGTCTGTACGCTGAGCGTCTGGCGTGGGAAATGGGCTACCAACAGGACCCGTACGACAACATCGGCCGGTTGCAGGCCGAGCTGTTCCGCGCCGTGCGGCTGGTGGTTGACACGGGAATTCATGCCCGCCGCTGGTCACGGGAGCGCGCCATTGAGTATATGCTGAACAACACCGGCATGGTCGAGAGCGATGTGACCGCGGAAATCGAACGTTACTTCGTCATGCCGGGGCAGGCGACCGCCTACAAGGTGGGTATGACCAAAATCCTTGAGTTACGCAAACTTGCGCAGGCAGAATTGGGCGAGCGCTTTGATATCCGCAGCTTCCACAATGTCGTATTGACGAACGGTGCGATGCCCATGAATATATTGGAAGAACTCATTCGACAGTACATCGCACAGACCAACGCTGAGTCTTGAAGCCTAATTTCGGACCGGCGGCGCGGAGCAACTCAATGCGGCTTTTGCCACCAGACCCACTGACCCGGAGCATCAACCCGACTCCTAAACTCCTTGCTCGCGACTACTGGCTGATTGCGCTGTTAACCTCTGCCGGGCTGGCCCTGAGGCTGGTTGGACTCAATGAGGGGCTGTGGTACGACGAGATCGTGACCCTGGTCCATTTCGTCAGGCTGCCCCTGCAGGAAATCATGCTGGCGTATGGAAGTAAGAATAATCATGTGCTCTATTCCATGTTCGCCCACCTGAGCAGTTCCTGGCTGGGCGAGTCTGCGTGGAGCATACGAATTCCCGCAGTGCTGCTGGGATCCGCGACCATTCCGGCTGCCTTTTACTTGGGGCTGCAGCTGGCCGCGCGGCGAGAGGCCTTCCTGGCCACCGCGTTGCTGACTGCAAGCTATCACCATGTCTGGTATTCCCAAAGCGCACGCGGCTACACCGGGTCGCTGCTCTGTGCGGTCCTGTTGAGTATTTTGATTATTCGTCTGCTTCATACGCCCCATCCGCGCTGGTCGCTGGTATGGATGTATGCACTGATTGCGGCGCTGGGCACATGGCTTCACCTGACCGCGGCCCTGGTTGTGGTTGCGCACAGCGTGCTCTGGCTCATTGTCTCCGGCCGTTCCTGGCAGGCAGGCACCAAGCAGATCAATTGGCGCGCGGCCAGCGCAATAGTCGCCAGCGGCATACTCTACCTCTCGCTCAACGTCACTGTGCTGGTCAACATTTTCATGACCTACTTCGGCCCGGCCGCCGCACGCATCAGCGGAGCGGTGCCGGCTTCGCCGGCGTCCTCCCGCATTGACTGGCTGTTCAATTCTTTAGCGGAGGGCCTGCAATACGCATTCCCGGGCGGCGCCTACAATATTCCAGCCTTGCTGTTCGTGACAGCCATTGGTGTGTGGTCATACCTCAGGCAGGGGCTGTTGTCCTGGGGCGTATTGATGCTTCCCTTCATTGTGATATTCGCCATATTGGTGGGCCTTGGGGAATTGATTTTTCCCCGCTTCTTGCTGCCATTCACGGTGTTTCTGTTTCTCGTTGGTGTGCGCGGCGGCTATGTACTGGCGCACCTGTTTATTCCGACATTGACAATGAAGCAGATCGCGGCCATCGGGCTGGCTGCGGTTTTGGCCTCGGCCCTGATGGTGCCCCGGGCCTGGCAACCCAAACAGGAGGTTCTCGCTGCCTACCGGTTCATCCAGGAGAGCTTGGAACCGGGCGATGGTTTGGCCTGCATTGGTACGACCACCTTGCTGTTACAGGATTACCTGGGGCTGGAGTGCCCCAAGGTGGACAAACTTGAGGACCTGCTGACCATCGAAGCGGCCCACAGGCGCACATGGTTTGTATACACGCTGCCATTGTTCTACATCTCTAGACACCAGGATGTCTGGAACAGAATTCACAGCCAGTACACCGTTGAAAAGACCACCGGCTCAACGGTACACGGCGGCGAAATAGTCATCTTGCTGAAATCCGGTGGCGTCAGCGACCTCTAGTCCCACCATGGGCTGGCCGCCCAATAGAGGAGTCTCGCTTCCCTGCTCCCGCCTTTTGTCGGAAGGTGGCTGCGCTCGACGGCATGCAATAGGCGCCTGGCCCCTCTGGTACCGCTCGCATTGCTCGACTTACCCAACCGGGGCCGGCGGGTCGCCTGCGGCTCCATCGCGTAATCCGTCAAAAAAGTTTTTGACAAATCCCAGGCTGGGATGAACACTGGACCTGTGTAGGAGAGCGATAAGCCCAGTTAACGGGGCCTAAAACAAAAAAAAGTGACCATGTTTAAAACCACAGGTTACGAGTCCAAGTCACTCGTAGCCGACATCTTTCTGGGCGTTACAGACGGCCTGGATAATGCCCTGTGGTGTTACGCTTTCGTTACCGTCATATTCGCCGGCGCGCTGTCAGTATTCATGCCGGTGGGTGTGTTGGCGATGTTTTTCGGCTGGGCACTGATCGGAATTTTCGTCACGCTGACGTCCGAATCCCCGTTGCACATGGCCAACACCGACGAAAAGTCCGTGGTCATTATTGCCTCCATTGGTGCGCTAATGGTGGTCGAATTCGGCGATCAAGCGGCCTCTTCGCGCGGGCTGGCCACCATTCTTGCGATCATGTCAATTTCTTCCCTGGGCGTCGCTGCCAGTTGTTATCTTGTTGGCCGCTATGGGCTCTCTCGCCTGTTGGAATTGCTCCCTTATCCGGTGATTTGCGGCTTCATGGCCGGCATTGGCTGGCTGCTTCTCGATGCCGGCGTGTCCTTAGTCGCCGACTCCTCAATCGAACCGGGCCTGATCGATAAACTGGCCGAAGGCGGCCATACAATGCGCCTGGTGCTGACGATACTTTGTGGCGCCGGGCTGTTGTGGGTAGCCAATGCATTCGACAAATCCTGGGCCCTGCCACTGGCCTCGTTGTCTATCATCGCAGCGTTTTATGGCATCACCGGATTCATTGGAACATCGAAGGAAGAACTGGTTGCAGCAGGGTGGCTGATGGAGTTTTCCAAGAACGAGGGTGGCGCACTGGCCATGCTCGGGCAGCTCTCTCCAGGTGATATCGACACCCGATTCATCTTAAAAATGATGCCGCAAATTCTGACCATCGTGTTTCTGGTTCTGCTCAGCACCTCCATGTCCTTATCGGCGCTCAAAGCGGCGAGCCGCCGACACTTCAGCACGGCCGAAGAATTCAAGAATATCAGCGGCGGCAACTTTCTTTGCGGACTGGTGGCCTCCCCGCCGGGACTGACCGACGTCGTGGCCTCAACCTTCTTCCAGAAATTCGGCGCTTCCAGTCGCTGGATGCCATTAACAGGGGCGGTGATTCTGCTGCTGGTGGCCCTGGCGGGCGGCTGGATCATAGGCTTTATGCCGATGGTGCTGGTCGGTGGCACGATTTTCATGTTTGCCTTCCAGACATTGTACGAATGGCTGCACGACAACGTACAAAACTTCAGCCTGATGAATTACGCCATTGTCTGGGCCATTTTTGGCACGGTTACGTTCGCCGGGTTCACCGAGGGCATCCTCGTCGGCGTGATGTTGACAGTCCTGCTGTTCGTCTTTCGCTACAGCATGATCAGCGCCATCCAGTCACGCAGCACCCTGCGAGACCACCGCAGTTCGGTAGAACGCTCGGCTGCCAGCAACCTGGCACTGGATGAAACCGGCTCAACGGTGTTGGTGTATACGTTGCGTGGATTCCTGTTCTTCGGCACCGCCAACTCGATCCTGGATACCATCAAGGAAGACAAAGGGGTTGTGGCGGGCACCTGCAAAGCCATTTTGCTGGATATGAAATGGGTCACCGGGATTGATGTTTCAGCGCTCAATACCTTTGCCTCCATTCGACACATTTGTGAGGCTGCCGGCATTGAACTGTTGTATTCCGGTGTCTCGCCAGACATGGAAAAAAAGATAAAGGCGCTCGATCCGGGCGCAGCAGAGGGGGATCACCCGCAGATATTTTCCCGCACCGATTATGCCGTCGAATACCTGGAAGAAATGCTGCTCGGAACCGGCGAGGAACCGGCACAGCGGCTTTCGATCCGCGACTACCTGGCCGCAATCGTCGGCGACGAGACAAAAGTTCAGATCCTGCTTGATGCGATGACCCGCATAGAATGCGCCAAGGGAAAATCGCTTTTTGCCCAGGGTGACAGTGACACCGGCTTATTTATCGTGGAGAAAGGCACACTTTCTGCGCTGATCAACGTGGCCGAGGGCAGCACGCTCAGGGTCAAGAAGTTCGCCTCCGGATCGCTCATCGGCGAATTATCCGGCTACATGGCGGACCGCCGCCGAACCGCGACGATCGTGGCCGAGGAAGACTCCGTGCTCTACCAGTTAAGCGTAGAGAACCTTGCCAGGCTGGATGACGAAGACTTCCAACTGGCGGCCTGCATCCACGAAATGGTGGCGAGAACACTGGCCGAGCGAGTCAGCTACATGAACCGGCGCCTGCGGGTCGAGCTCGATTAACGAGGCTGCGCAGTAAATTCCTGCAACCATACTACTTGCAGGCGCGCCGGCTGAGAGTGACAGTACTCCTTCCAGGACACGCCACAAGTACATCCCTGTAGGCTCGGATGCGTCATCCTTGACGCATACGGTCCCGGAAGGAATACTGCCACTCTTTCCGGCTCGTGCCAGCGTTAGGAAAGTCCCGTGAGCGGGCTACGGTCAACGCCTTCAAGGATGCCGAGCGCCGACAAGCGACTGGGTCGTCGAGACAGGGATGGCTCGACGAGGCGACACGGAACAGGATGTTCCGTTGGAGCCGACCCACCAAGCGCGGAGAAGCGAGGGTAGCCCGAAGGGCCGTCTGCCAGGCGTGGACCGTAGCCCGCTCATGGGGCTTTCCGGAGGCAGACCAACGGTGCTGGAAAATACAGCCAAAGCAACTTCTCGCATCCCTTCAATTTGATTTCATTTAGCCAGCGAGCCGCTGTTTCAACCCTTTCACTCTTCCCCGGGAAACACGGATGGGCGTATCCAGCGCCTCCAGCGCCAGGGTATAGCCGCTGGTGGATCGCGACAGCGTTTTGATCGAAGTCAAGCGCGCCAGCCACTGTCGGCTGACGCGCATGAACTCTGCCGGATCCAGCGCACCTTCGATCTCGGCCAGAGCATCGTCTAGCACCCATTGCTTGCCATTGCGATCGACAAGCTGTGTCCCTTTCAGATAACTTTTAGCGGCGACAAGATCCACAGATCGGACCGGTGTGAATTGCCCTGCAAGTGCGACCAGAAACTGTTGCCGATAGGGTTTCGCTGCGATATCAATGCTGCGCTCTGGTGGAAATTGCGGCCAGTTATTGCTCGCCATTCGAAAACCACTGAAGCGCTGATATTTTTCCAGGGCACTCACCAACTTGCTGCGCACGACAGGTTTCAACAGGTAATCAATGCTGTTGGCCCCGAAAGCCTGTAGCGCGTATTCGCTGTAGGCGGTACAAAAAATGATGGGTGAGTCGACTTTGCGTTGCGACAGAATCTCGAAGCTGTCACCGTCTTCCAGACGCACATCCATAAAGATCAGATCGGGCGGCGAGTGGCCATCCAACCAATCGACGGCACCGGCAACGGAGGGGATTTTGTCGAGTATCTTGATGTCTGGTTGCACCTCGGCAATCAGCCGGGCCAGACGATTGGCCGCCCGGGGTTCGTCTTCGATGATCAATACTTTCATGCCGCCGAGCTGGCCATCAGCGGAACACGAACCGAGAATAATCCGCCAGTTTCCGTGACCCGTATCGAACGGCGGCAAACATGATCGACGCGTTTACGCAGGCTCTCCAATCCGGTCGCCGTCGAGGCCACGTGCGTGCGCCGGTTTAGCGTGTTTTCAATCACCAGCTGATCCTGATCCGTGTAGACCATGATTTTCATGGGTGCGCTGGCGCTGTAGACGTTGTGCTTGAGTGCATTTTCAACGACAGTTTGCAGTGCCAGCGGCACAATCTGCAGGGACTCGGTGCCCGGGGCCAAATTGAGTTCAAACTGAAACGCACCCGGCTGGCGGGATTCCAGCAAATGCAGCAACGCGCGAATGGCATCAATCTCCGCGGACAGCGGCACCAGTTGTGTGTCGCGATGCTCCAATATGTAGCGGTAAATCGCCGCCATCTCCTCGATGAATTTAACCGCAAGCTGAGGATCTTCTTCGACCAGGTCGACGAGCGTATTGAGGCTGTTAAACAGGAAATGAGGGCTCAATCGCGCCTTCAGAGTTTCGAACCGGGCAGTCAACGCTGCCTGTTCTGCGTCCCGGGCAGCGCCCTGAAAGAATATTCGGTCGGCGACACCGGAAACGATCAGCGGCAGCAAAACAGCCAGCACGGCGATGTCGAATTCAAATGACGGCTGAGTGCCCCATGGGACCACAACATTGAAGAAAAAACGTGTGAATGCAACCGCCACGAGCGCACCGGCGCCGACCAACGCAACCGGCAACAGTCTCCGCAACAGCTTGACGCCAATTCGATCGACCTGAGCGGCGCCGAAACGATAAAAAATCAGCAGCAGGCTGGCCAGAAGAAATGCAAACAAAACCTCAAATAGTGCTGCCGGATTGCGCAAATCCTCGACGGTCATCTGACCGTCGAGGAGCAGCCTGACTTTGTAGTAGGCCGGCAATGCGATCGCGATAAAACACGCCGCGAGTATGTCTGCCTTGTTTTGCCGCGATAACGTCATATGCTTGACAGTACGTGATCGCGCTACGGCAATCTACTTGATTTCACGGTACTGAAGCCAGAAAGCCTCGCTTCTGGAAATCAGCGCCTTGCCCTCTTGTTCCGTGGATTGGACCAACGGGTCATCGAAAAGCCCGTGTGCGTCACTGATGGACCACAGTTCAAGCAGCTGCGGCGGCGTTGTTTGAGCGATTTCGGCACCGAGGCCCCGGTTTGACAGAACACCGGTTGCCTGTGCGATCTGACGGGCGCCGTATTTGTCCAAGATCGGGTTGAGGCGATCATTGAGCTCGTTCAGCTTCGCCACGCCTGCTGCGCCGTCACCTTCCACCCAGGTCAGTGACAAAAGCGTGGGATCCTGCTGTTTTCCGCTGATCGCAATCGGCCCGGACGTAAAGATGACCTGATGGCCGCTCAAGGCGTCGAGCAGCATGGGAAAGATCGCCTGAAATTGAGCATCCTGAAAGAACGCCTGCATCGATTCCTGATTTTTCGCTGTACCGAAAGTGATCACGTCGGCGGAGAGTTCGTCGCTGCCACCGTGAACGGCGTTAAATACTTCCCCCGTCATGTCATACCGCGCCATGATCGGCAGCAGTTTGCGGATGTACTCGTCAAAGGCCTCACCGCTTTGTGCCTCATGATCAACAACGAATTTGTTGAACCCGATATAGTGCACTCTTTCGCTTGTGTGCAGGGGCACGGCACATAACACCAGCAACAGGGCAATAGAACTAAGTTTTAAGAATGATTTCATGTCTTCCTCTCAAGAATTGATTGGGTAAGGCAAGCTACGACGGCACCGAAGACAAGGCCAGTTAAAAGCCACTGAAACGTTGATTTCTTCGACTGAATGGTTGGTGCCGCCAGGACCCTCTGGCGGCATGCTAGTATTTAAACGCTGGCGCTAATGCTCACGATCCAACCCCAGCCACCTGAGAGAATCGGGAGGAGAAACCAAAATGAAAAAATATTTTGCAGAATCACTTGGAACGTTCTGGCTGGTTCTTGGCGGTTGTGGCAGGCGCAGTGCTGGCCGCCGCGTTTCCCGATGTAGGCATCGGCTTGCTGGGCGTGTCGCTGGCATTTGGCCTGACGGTGCTGACCATGGCATACGCCATTGGCCATATTTCCGGCTGCCACCTCAACCCGGCGGTCTCCATCGGCCTGTGGGCCGGCGGTCGTTTCCCCGCGGGCCAACTCCTGCCCTACATTGTTGCCCAGGTTGCTGGCGCCATTATTGCCGGCGGCGTTCTATACCTGATTGCCAGCGGCCAGGCGGGCTTCGACCCGGCGGCGGGATTCGCCTCCAACGGGTATGGCGAACATTCTCCGGGCGGCTACTCTTTGCTTGCGGCACTGGTGATTGAAATTGTGCTGACAGCCGTCTTCCTGATCGTCATCATGGGTGCGACCGATGAGCGAGCACCAGCCGGCATGGCGCCGCTTGCCATTGGTCTGTGCCTGACCCTGATCCACCTGATCAGCATTCCGGTGACCAATACGTCCGTGAACCCGGCCCGCAGCACCGGCGTCGCGCTGTACGTCGGCGATTGGGCAGTCGGGCAGCTCTGGCTGTTTTGGCTGGCCCCGATTATTGGCGCAGTAATCGGCGCATTCGTTTACAAATACATCAGTAGCAGCGACGACAGCTAGCTAAGAATAGAGGCGCGATCCTGTGACCGCGCCTCTTTTCCTGTCAACGTGCCTCTGACGCATCAGGCGCCGCGGAAGGAAATGAAATCAACGACCCGCAAAATCAAGCGGCCTGCTCCGCTTCCACCCCGGAAATGGGCCGAGGATCTCGCCCCGGTGTTGCACGACCTGGGTGAGCCGCTTAACATCCATAAGCTGATGGCGCGCCACGCCGCACTCCTGACCGCATGGATGCCGTTTCGCAACCACGTTGTCACCAGCAGTACGCTGGCGCCGCGACAACGTGAATTGCTCATTCTCAGAACTGCAGTTAATTGCAATGCCCAATATGAGTGGGCCCATCATGTCATGCGCGGGCGCAAGGCCGGTCTGTCAGACGATGAGATTCAACGGGTGAAGAACGATCCGGAATCGGCGACGTGGCCGGAGGCTGAAAAAGCACTGCTCAAAGCTGCGGACGAATGCTGGTGTGATGCCATCGTTAGCGACCCCACTTATGCTGCCCTGGCCGCACATTTCGATGACCGTCAGCTATTGGACATTCTGGCGACTGTCGGCATGTACATCACCTTGGCCACCATGATCAATACATTCCGCCTGCCGCTGGAATCTGACCACTGCCCGGACTGAATGAACGGCCATCAGTGCCGGACGCGGGGTTGAACCCTGCTAGTCTGTGGCTCGCTGGTAGCGCACCTGCCCCGCAATGATGGTCAGATCAACTGTTGTTTCAGGGATATTTGCTTCTTCCACCATCAAAATATTCTGTGACAGCACCACAATATCGGCCAGCTTGCCGGGCGTGAGCGAACCCTTGATGTTCTCTTCAAATGCCGCGTAGGCGTTGTTGATGGTGTAGCTCTTCAGCGCTTCCAGGCGGCTCATGGCTTGCTCTGGATGAAACACCTCACCGGTGTAAGTCATTCGCGTGACGCTGGAATAATAGGAGGCAATCGGATCAATCGATTCCACCGGCACATCGGTACCATTGTTGATCATGGCGCCCGCATTCAGCAGATCACGCCACACGTAAGAGATTTCCCCGGCACGCGGTTCGCCGAGACGCGTAGCCAGCCATGGACCATCTGAAGAGGCGTGCACGCCCTGCATGGAGGCAATGACGCCCAGTTCGCCAAACCGCGGGACATCGGCCGCGTCGATGTGTTGCACATGTTCGATTCGCCAACGCAGGTCCTTGCCGCTGACACCTTGGTGAATAAAGGCACGCTGATAAATATCCAGAGTTTCGCGATTTCCCCGGTCCCCGATGGCGTGGGTGTTGACCTGATAGCCATGCTTCAGCGCGATGGCCGCCGCTTGCTGAACGTGCTTTACCGTATCGACCGTTAGTCCGGCCGTAGACGGCATATCATCGTATGGCGCCAGTAGCCATGCGCCATGAGTGCCCAACGCCCCATCTATCATTCGCTTGATGGAGCGCACCACCAGAAAATCATTGTCACTTGCCAGCATCCGGTATTGTGGCAGCATTCGATCCATCTCTTCCAGACTCGGACCCTGCACCATCACATACAAGCGAATCGGCAAATGACCCTCTTCTTCCAGAAACTTGAGCAAATCAATATCCGCAAACGAGGTGCCCGCGTCATGAAATGAGGTGACGCCGTTGCGCAAGGCCTCGTTTCCGGCCAGCACCACCTGTTCGAGTTTCTCCGCTTGCAGGACTTTCTCGCCCCGGCTCAACCGGTAGGCTTCCAAAGCTGGGGCGAGCAAGCCAAAGGCGGTTTCGCGCAACAATCCGGTGGCGCGGCCTGCGGGGGTGCGAACGATGGTGCCACCGGGTGGGTTGGCGCTCAGATCACCCACGCCGGCCGCGGCCAGTGCTGCATCGTTGACCATTACCGCATGGCCGCTGGCGTGTTCGAGGTAGACCGGATTATCGGGCGCGGCCAGATTGAGGCCATCATTTCGGGGCACGCCATCGACCGCACCCTCGGGTACGCTTTGCCATTTTTCCTGGTGCCAGCCGGCACCGAAAATCCATTCTCCCGGTTCTGCCTGTGCGGCTGCGCCGGCCACCATATTGACCACCTGCTCCCACGACTTGACCTGCGCGAAATCAAGGATCTGCAAAGACCGCCCCAGCGGCAGAAAATGGCCATGACCCTCGATAAAGCCCGGCATGGCAAATCGCCCCCGGAGCTCTACAACCTCTGTCTCCGCCCCGATGTAGCTTTCAATTTCGGCATCACTGCCTACAGCGAGTATTTCGTAACCCCGAACCGCTATCGCCGTTGCATCGACGATGGCCTCGTCCATGGATGCAACAATGCCGCCACGCAATACCAGATCGGCTGTGTCGCCAGCATTTTGGGGCGCCCTGGTGGTTGGCCGCAGTGGGCGCGTAAGAAGCAGCCTCGGCGATTTCTGATGCAGCCGCAGCGGGCTCTTTTCCAACCTCTCCCTGGCAGCCCGCCAGCAGGACGGACAAAACCATTACTGACCGTCTGATTAACAAGCGCGTGCTCGGCATTTGCTGATACCTCTGTTTGCACCGGCGATTCCAGCAGCGAGGGTGTCAGATTCATGCTAATTTGGCAATACCAACCAAGCCACCTGCAGTTTGCACATGAAAAACCTGATACTGACGCTCTCTTTCATCCTCGCAGTTACCCATCCAGGCGCCAATGTAGCGCGGGCTGAAACCAACGCCAACGCCGCCAAAACCATTCTTGTCACTGGCGCCACCGGCACCCAGGGCGGCGCTGTGGCGCGGGCACTGTTGCAAAAGGGCTATGCTGTACGGGGCCTGACCCGATATCCGGACAGCCCCAGGGCTCAGGCTCTGAGCGAACTGGGCGCAGTGATGGTGCGCGGTAACTTCAATGACCCCGAGTCATTGGCAGCGGCGATGAATGGCGCCCATGGCGTATTTGCAGTCACCGACTTCTGGGAACACGGCTATGAGGGCGAAGTCGACCATGGCCGCTGGCTGATCGAGGCGTCAGAAAAAGCCGGAATCCAACACTTTGTCTACACATCGGTGGCAGGCGCTCAAAACCACACAGGCATCCCCCACTTCGATAGCAAGCGCGAGGTCGAACGACTCCTGACCCAGTCAACGCTCATCTGGTCTGTCGTGGGGCCGGTTGAATTCATGGACAACTGGCGCTGGTCAGTGGCCGAATTTCAGGGCGGTCAATTTGTTGACCCGCGAGATGATGATTCCCGCCACCAATGGATTGCCGCCAGTGATATTGGCTATTTCGTCGCCGAGGCTTTCGATGATGTGGATGAATGGGCAGGAAAAAGGCTTGATATCGCCAGTGACGAAATGACCATGGGTGAATTCGCCGCCGCTATGTCCCATCAACTGGGCATCGAAGTCAAGCACGTTCAGCTCGGCTGGGAAGAATTCGAAAAAGCCGCCGGTGAAGAAATCACCCTGATGGTGCGCTGGTTCGACGAAGTCGGCTACTCGGCCGACATCCACGCCCTGAAGAAGGGCAATCCTGATCTCGTGACCGTTGAGCAATTCCTGGCTGGGATGACTTGGCCGGCAGCGCGCTAAGAAACCATTTCAGGAACATCGTCCGGGACGATCAATTCTCCGTCCGTAAGATTTTTAATCTCTTCAATGCTCACGCCTGGAGCGCGCTCGCGCAATATGAATTTGCCGTCTTCGATGTCCAGTAATGCCAGGTCGGTCAGCACGCGCTTAATGCAGCCTTTTCCCGTAAGTGGCAACGTGCATTCAGAGAGCAGCTTGGATTGCCCAGACTTGGAGGCATGGGTCATGGTGACAATGATATTGTCAGCGCCGGCTACCAGATCCATCGCCCCGCCCATCCCTTTGATCAGTTTCCCCGGAATCATGTACGAGGCGATATTGCCCTGACAGTCCACCTCAAAGGCGCCCAGCACCGTCAGATCTACATGACCGCCACGAATCATTGCGAAGGAATCAGCCGACGAGAATAGTGACGCGCCCTCGACCATGGTAACGGTCTGTTTACCGGCATTGATCAGATCCGGATCCACCTCTTCATCGAGTGGGAATGGCCCCATGCCGAGCAGGCCATTTTCTGACTGCAGCATCACCTGCATATCGTCGGGGATGTAGTTAGCCGCCAACGTGGGGATGCCTATTCCGAGGTTGACGTAGTAGCCGTCCTGAAATTCCTGGGCGACGCGTTGAGCCAGTTGTTCGCGGGTCAAAGCCATGTCAAATCCTCCTTATGCGCTACGCACGGTGCGCTGTTCGATGGGTTTTTCAAACGTACCCTTTATGAGACGGTTCACGTATATGCCCGACAGATGGATCTCATCAGGATCCAGCTGCCCCACCTCGACAATTTCTTCCACCTCAACGACGGCAACCTTACCCGCGGTAATAGCCATTGGGTTGAAGTTGCGCGCCGTCTTGCGGAACATTAAATTACCGAAGCGATCGGCCTTCCACGCTTTGGCGATGGCAAAGTCGCCATAGATTGCCTCTTCGAGAATGTAAGGCCGGCCACCAAACACCCGTACCTCCTTACCCTCACCCACCGGTGTGCCGTAGCCAGTGGCTGTATAGAAGGCTGGGATACCAGCGCCTCCGGCGCGCATTTTCTCAGCCAGCGTGCCCTGTGGCGTGAGCTCCACTTCCAACTCACCGCTCATCATCTGCGCTTCGAACAAAGCATTTTCGCCCACATAGGAAGCGATCATCTTCTTGATCTGCTTGTCTTCCAGCAGTAAGCCCAACCCCTTGCCATCGATACCTGCATTGTTGGAAGCAATGGTCAGGCCTTGTGTGCCTCGGCGTTTAATTTCCTTGATCAGATTCTCCGGTATCCCGCAGAGACCGAAACCTCCGGCGACGACTGTCATATTATCTTCAAGACCGGCCAGAGCCTCCTCGTAACTGGTTACTACCTTGTCAAATCCGGACACAGCTCACTCCTGCTTATTCTGGTGTTAGCTAAGATTGCGTAGAGTGCAAGAAATCGTTTTTTTTATCAAATTGAATTTCTTATTTGTGTTGAGAAAATTACTCGAACGTTTTGATAACCATAGCCGGAGTTCCAGCGACAAATGTGTTGTCAGCCACGTCCCTGCTGACGACTGAATTTCCTGCAACTACCGCGTTTTCGCCAATGGTCACACCCATCAAGATCAAAGCGCCAGCCTTGATGCCCGCCCCACGTTTGATTACGACTTCCTTCTCCCCCACGGTGTGTGCCAGATTGTCTTCCAGAAACTTATTACTGTTGTAGCGATTGTGCGTCATGACAATGACGCCCGGACCGAGACTGACCTGCTTCTCCAAAGTGAGCCTTGCTGTCAGATCAATCCAGTTATTGCCATTAAAAATAACTCGATCCTTGATGACCAGATTCGACATTGTATTTGGACAGTTCACTGTAACCGGCGAATTAATTGATACGCTTTCACCCACTTCCGCGCCCAGTGCCCGCAGAAGTTCCACATTCGTATACTGATCATAAGACAGAATTTTTGATGGCCCCGAGGTCTTGAGTCGCAGCCAACGAAACGGAAACATGAATTTCCTGATGACCAAGGTCGACAAGTCCCGGATTCTTCTAAACATTCTGCTGCGGATAGTGCTTCCCATTGAGGCTCGATTGGTCTAGATTTCAACGCCGCGACATCATACCATTGTGCCCGAAGATGCAGGTCAGCATTTCGGCTGGGGACCAGAGACTGGACTCTGACGGCTGGTTGACAGTACCGGGATAGGTCGCTACGGTTTAATTGATGGAAGATGGTGCCTGCCCCTGGCTTAACCCAATACGGGAGTTCCCGCACCATGATTGATCAGGAATTCTCACTGGATCATGTCGGCTGGATCACCAAAGACGTCGATCAGTTCGAGGCTTTCTGGTGTGACAACCTGGGGTTCGAACTGGTGTTCGAGTCTTTCCTCGACAAGGAAAGAGCGCTGGGACTGTTTGGTCTGGAGACATCGGGCGACATCCGAAGGTATCAACGCGGCGCAATGGTGATTGAAATCCATCATCTCGATTGCATCGCTGACGCCGAACAGGTGTTCAATCGCTTCGGCCTCAATCACATCGCCCTTCACGTCGAAGACCGGGAGGCTTTTCTCAGCGAACTGGACGAGACCATACCGGTGCACCGTCTACAAAACAGGGGTGGGTGGTACAACCTGTTCATCCGGGACTTCGAAGGCAACTGGATTGAACTCCGGGAGTCATTGACCCCGCCTGATTCAAAAGAATGATTCCGCTGTTCAAAGTTGCAATGTCCACGACCGCACACTCGGCTGTGGCGGAAGTCCTCGCTTCGGGAATGGTAGGAGAGGGTCCCCAGGTGGCGCGCTTCCAGAAGGCGCTTTCAAAACTCTTCGAACATGGCTGCGTCATACCGCTTTCGAGCTGCACCGCCAGCTTGGCCCTGGCGCTGCGAATGGCCGGAGTTGGTCCGGGAGACGAAGTGATTTCGTCCCCATTTACCATGGTCGCCACCAGTGCCATGATCAAACAGGCGGGCGGCACCATTCGGTGGTGCGATATTGAGCCCGCCACCCTGTGTGCCGATACTCGCAGCATCCGGGAAATGGCTCGGGCGGGCGCCACCAAGGCGATTGTCATCACCTGCGTCGGCGGCCTGGTACCGCAGGGATTGGAGCAACTGGCAGAGCTCGACATCCCTGTCATTCTTGACTGCGCCCATGCCCTGACCACCACTTATCGTGACAAACACATTTCCCATTGGGGCGATTATTGCTGTTTCAGCTTTCAGTCCATCAAGCCGTTGACAACCGGAGATGGTGGTGCTCTGACTCTGCGGGACTCGGCAGCGTTGGAGCGTGCGGAAAGGCTTAAATGGTATGGCATGTCCAGAAGGGTGCCTGAAAGTGTCTCACGGCTACAGCACCAGATGGCTGCGGATATTGCGGAATGGGGCTATAAGTACCATCTCAACGACATCGCTGCAGCCATCGGCCTCTCCAACATTGATTTGGCGCTTGAAAACATTCAGACCACAGGCACCGTATCGAGAGGATATCTGAAGGCTCTGAAAGGTCTGGATGCCATAAACCCGGTGACACCTGCACCCCAATGCTCGCCGGACTGGTGGTTATTTGGCATGCTCGCAAGCGAGCGTGACCACCTGATTGATCACCTCGCGGAAAACGGTATCGAGTCATCTCCGATGTGGGCCCGAAACGATCGATACACAGCTTTTCAGGAACCGAACAGCAGACCGCTACCCAATCTCGACCGAGTCGTGAGCGAGGTCATATTCGTGCCCAACGGCTGGTGGTTATCGGACGACGACCAGCAGAGAATCGTGTCGGCCCTGAAAGACTTCTACTGATCGGGCCCGAACTATCAGAAACGCAAACCGTGAACGTCTTGGCGCCGCATCCACGGTTGTGCTGAGAGTTGCCAAATGGCCGCCCCAAACGCAGCACGCTGGGAGATCAGGGCAAGTAAGTAACCGAAACGATATTCCATATGCAGGACTGTCCGAGCGCCTTCGCGCCCGCTCCACAGAGCGGGCGCGGCCCGCGCAATAGCACCAATCAGCTTCAGGCCGTACCATGGAGCCAGAACCCACCACCTTCTACTCAGAGTGTGAACCAGACCATTGTTTGGGCTGCTGGCTGCTTCGTAAGTACTCAGTCCGACGTGGGCCCATCCAAAGCCCCTTAATATTTTGCAATGATTCGACCAGGTCAACCGCGCCGGGTCAATGTGATGTTCGAGCTTCAAACCAGGCTCGTACCACAATTCCCACCCGCCGATCCGCAAGGCGAGACACAGTTCGGAATCGCCTCCATCCCGCAATGGATTGATCAAACCCAGGCGCTTGAACAGAGCGCCCTCTCCCGTTGGTCGGGACACAGCCCGGGGCCGAAACCCTTGCTCATAGAGTGCTTCAAAGGCCGAACGACGAACGGTCAGGCCAGCCCCCCACAAAATGGTGTCCCCTGCTTTTTCACCCTGCGTCCCCACAGCATAACTTTTGGCATTGTTCGCAAACCAAACCGGAGGGTCCTTGTCCATGTTCAGCACGGACATTCCTCCACAGGCCCCCGCTTTAGGGTGGTCACGCATAATGTTGGATACTTCAGTGACCCAATTGCAGTCAACCCAGTTGTCATCATCGATAAGACTCACCAAGTCCATCCGGCTTTCCACCAGCGCCTTTAGTCGCGCCAGTGCCTGACCCGGGTTTGGCTCTTCGAGAAAGCGCATTGGCACGTCTTTTCTGGCCCAGCATTGCTGCGCCGTCCCCAAGCTGGAATCAGTTGACGCATTGTCGACAACCATCAATTCCCAGGCGATGCCTTCATCCACTGTCTGTCGCGCCAGGTATTTCAGACATTGCGGCAGGCGTCTCTGTCCATTGTGGGTACAAATGACAACACTGACTGACGGGCGCCTTGGTATTGATTGCCTCACGACAACAGTTCTCACTTCCGGGCGTGCTCAATCACGCTAACAATGCCATTGATGGTCTCCAGGTTGCCGGGATCGATGCCCATTGCCTGAATGTGCAGATTGTGATTTTGCTCGAGATAGAAAACGATCTGGAGCAGCGCCAGTGAATCGATGACTTCGGCATTCACCAGATTCGTGTCGTCATCGATCTCATCCAGCACAATGCCTGGTCTTGTAAGCGTACTCAAAAAGTCCATCACTTCAACTCGTGTGGAATGTCCCACGGCTCCTAACGCCCCCTCGATTTCACACGGCCAAGAAGATCGCGCAATTGCAGCGGCTCGGCTGAGGCGCATGAATGTTGCACGGTATCCCGGTTGATCTTCACGACTCGTGCACGGTATCTCATCGAGGAGGAACCTGACAAGTCAATTGAGTATTGCATGAGTATTTGCGGCAGTTCCAGAATTGATCATGGATTCATTGAACCGCACTTATATTCGCCCAGGATACACCTTACAATTCTCCGGGAAATGACACCGTCAACAGAATCGGGAAAGCCGTCCGACCCGCGCACATGCAGCTCTGTGGCAGATCAGCCTGGTGTCGGGCGGAACCGTCCGCGGCTTCTGGTCGTGTCGTCCGTCTTGCCCCCGTACCGGCTTCCGGAGGCTTACCGGACCGACCATCTTTGCCGGCGACTCGCCCAACGCGACTTCGAAGTTCATCTGCTGACCTCCAGTCGATATGGCCAGACGATTGAAGGCGTCGAGACCCATCCACTCATGGACCAATGGGGCTGGCTGGAGATGCCACGATTGGCGTCGTTTTTGTCCTCGTGTCGACCATCAGCGGTACTTCTTCTCTATCTCAGGACGATGTACCACTGTCGTCCGATGATTACCATGCTGGGCACGTTGATTCGGCGGATTCTCGGATCCGAGGTGCGATTCGTAGTCGACTTCCCCAACTTAATAGGCACGTTTACGGCTCGCCACAACCGGGCAAAGCCGTTGTCGCGCTTCGTGTTTGTTGCTTCTAAGGCAGTAGATCGGATCCTGCGCCGCACGCGTCTGTCTTCCAATTACGGGACTTTGCTGGCAACCGCCGATTATCTCGTCGTCGAGTATGAATCACAGTTCGCAGAGCCGATCGATCTCTATCCGTCGCTCGAGCGGAGGGTCGAATTGGTTCCGTCCGCACCGATGGTCTGCCGCCCCGAACAGGCGCGTTCACCCGAGGAGGTTCGCGAAGTTCTTGGCATCACCTCGGGGTCGTACGTCGTCGCGTACTTCGGCTTCCTCTATCACTACAAACATGTCGACCGGCTGCTCGACGCCTTTGCACTGCTAGCCGGTACCGAGGATCGTCTTCACTTGTTGATCGTTGGCTGCGATCTCGATTCGGACATCAGCTCCGGCGGCTACCAGGCGAGACTCCAGGACCAGGCGGAAAAACTCGGTCTGGCCCCGCGAACTTCGTGGACCGGATTTCTCGAGAACGAGAAGGCCGGTGAGTTCCTGGGCGCTGCTGACGTCTGTGTCTTTCCGTTCGGCATCTCGATCGGCAACAGTTCCGTTGGGGCAGTGGCGTCCCTCGGCATTCCCATCATAGGCGGACGGTCGCAGGAGACCGAGGCGGCATTTGTGCACGGCGAGAACGTCTATCTCTACGAGCCGGCCGACAATTCCACACAGCTTGCGGCCGCCATCGAGCGAGTGGCCAACGATCCACGACTCGCCGGGCAGATTCGAGCCGGCGGTGATGCGCTCCATCGCGACTACTTCTCCTGGGAAACTACGCTCGAAGCAATCAAGCGACTGCTGATGCCGGACGAGTTTCGACGAGCATCAGGGTCTAAAAATTAAATCGAACACCACCGTAGTAACTGCGGCCAATCACGTTGTAGAGAAATGGGTTGGAACTCCAGTTACTGACAAAATCAAGTGGTGCGATGGGCGGATCCTGGTCAAAAACATTGTCGATACCGGCAAACAGTTGCAGGTCTCGGCTGTTCTCGAAGGGTATGGTATAGCGAAAATTCAGGTTGAATAAGGTCTGGCTACTGACCGAATTGTCATTGATGTCTTCCGGCGTCAGATCATTGATCAACTCACCACCATCAATATACACAACCTGCGCGGTCATGCCGAAAGCGCCTCTGTTGTAGTCAGCAGAAAGATTGCCGCGCCATGCGGGCGTGGGTACGCCGCCGAGGGAATCGAGACCGACAACGCCGGCATCATCAAAAACGATGACACCGTCAGGTGAAAACGAGACTTCCATATAATGGCTGGCCAGCAAGCGGAAGGTAAGATCGCCGCCGCCCACATTGTCCATGCTGTAGGAAGCCTCGAAATCGATCCCTTCAACGGTCTGCTTGGAGATATTGAACAGTGTGGCATCAACACCAGCGATTGAACCGTTGACAATCTCAACGTTTTCGCAACCAACGTCCAGCGCAAAACAATTATCTACGATGGTTTGCGAAGGCAGGGTCGAAATGGCGTCGTCGATTTCTGTCTTGTAATAGTCAACTGAAATTGCAAAACCACTGACAGCAGAAGGCTGCCAGACAAAGCCGGCAGTGATGGTTTTTGCTCGCTCTACGTCGAGGTCGGGATTGCCACCATTGCTGATTTTTGCCAGGGTAATTTCACCGGTGTCCGGGTTGGTAATGTTGTTGAAACTCAATGCACCCGATGTGAACAATTCGCTGATGCTGGGCGCACGAATGTCGCGTGAAATGGTTCCCCGGAGCGTGAAATAATTACCAATGCCAAACGTGGCACCAAACTGCCAGGGCACAACCGAGCCGCTGGACGTGTAATCCGCATAACGTACCGCTGCATTGACATCAAGACTGATGCCTGCCTCGGTGTCAAAGACCGGAACACCCACCTCAAGGAAAGCCTCTTTAACGTTAAAGCTACCGGAAAGGTCGGTGCCGTTGAGAATAAAGAAACCTCCTGAGGCAGCGACGTCATCGTAAGTGGTTGAGCCTTTTTCCTTGCGGTACTCCAAAACAAAGGCAACAGCAATTGGGCCGGCCGGCAAATCAAAGATCTCACCGTTCACCGACGCAGCCACCACATCCTGTTTGATCTTGCTGAGAATATCGGAAGTACCCATAAAGTAATCAAGCGCGGCCTGGCTCGGTGAGCCCGCGCCAAAAAGATTGACCGGCACGCAGCCCGGCGCGCCATTGGCGCCGTTGGCATTGGCCCGGCAGACGATTTCGCCAGTCATCGGATCGGTGACGGCATCGACCGACAGGAGGCGTTTGGCCGTGATTGGATTGTTGGTACCGATGGCTCGAGTTTCTGACTCACCATGGGTGTAGTAGGCGTCCCAGGTCCAATTGCCGAAATCGCCCTGCAGACCGGTAGCGATGCGTGTGGTCTCAACGGTACTGGTATCGGTAATAAATCCATGATCCTCGTTCGTACGGCCCATCAAAAGGACGGGAATACCGTTCTCCGCCATAATGGTCTGGAGTTCTGCCGGAATGTACGGATTGTCTACAAAAATGACATCCGGGCCGGCGCCAATAAAGTTCCAGGGCTGTACGATCTGATTGATCGTTTCCGATTCGGCATAACTCACGTCAAGAAAATAGTTCAATTGGTCTGAAATCTCATAGTCCAACAAACCGGTAATGGACTTGCGCTCCAGCGGCGCCAGCAAAGAGGTGGTCAATCCGAGCGAGCCGCCGTCGCCGCCGATCTGGAACGGCAGGGCACCGAACGCAAAAGGAATGGGAAAATCACCGATGTCATAGGCCAAAATTTCGCCACCGGGCCCAAAATGAATCTGGGAAACGGCTGGGTGGTTGCCCAAGGCCAGCGGTATGTAGCCACCTGGCGTACCAAAACCCAACAGAACATTGTCGGTGACGATGCGATCAGGAATGCCATCGTTCGGCCCGGTATTGGCCGGGTTGCCTACGATGCCCCAGGACCTGGCGCTCCAGTCGCGATCGGTTTGCGCCAGTATGCCGGTGTTGTCCTGATAATCACCACCGATGCTGAGGTGACCACGGCCATCCGAGAAACTGAATCCATAGGCGAATGAGCCGGATTTATCCTTGTTGTCATTGTGGTCGGATTGTCCATATCGAAGCTGAAATTTTCCGCCTTCCAGCGTTCTGTCCTGCGTGATGTTGACCACCCCGCTGATCGCATCCGAGCCCCATTGGGCAGAGGCGCCGCCGGTCACCACTTCAATTTGCTGCACCAACATTTGAGGAATGGTATTGAGGTTGACACCGCCAAAGTTAGCGCTCGCCACCGAGCGTCTTTTGTCAATCAATATCAGCGCACGGTTGGTGCCAAGATTCTCAAATTCAGAAAATTGGCGCCCGTTCCGCCACCATTGAGGGTGGTTGATTGCGGCGTGGTACTGCCAACCATTGACGGCAATTCGTTGATGATGTCTGCAAAATTGGCAACACCGCGGGCGTCTATGGCAGCAGCGTCAATGGTCGTTGTGGGCTTGGGAGACTCATGCCGCTGGCCTTTTTCACCGCCGGCACTGGCATGCTCTGGCTGTACAAGTTCCGCACAGCCCCCGGCAGCTTCTATGATCGCCTGATCAATTTTGAAGCCGATTGGATTGGCGCACACTGTTTTCTGTTCACCAGCGCCATTCTCCTGATCCCCGCGGCGCTGGCTCTGCGCTCCCTGGTGAGCACCGGCAGGGGCTCGGCTCTCGCCGGCACCGGTCTCGTACTGGTGATGATCTGCAGCTTCTTCCTGGCGGGCCAATACGCCATCGATTTCGTCATGCCCCTGATCGCCAAGGCCGGAGGCGCAGCCCACCAGGTTCATCAAGGGCTGTTCGAGACGCCGCTGATTAACATTCTGTTCTACAACCTGACCGACCTGTGCTTTGTCGGATTGATCCTGCTCACTGCCGGCGTTGCCCGTGCGGGTATTCCGGGAAAAGTGGAATTGAGCATACTTGGCCTGCTGTGGGCATTGACGCTCGCAGCCAACATCTTCGACTATCCATTGGTGGGTCGCAGCGCACTATTCATGCTGGGCTTTGCGATGCTGCCATTGGCGAAACGAGTCGCCACATCGCGAGACGCTGTCAATCAGAGCGATTGAAGCTAATCACACCGGCGCGTTCCAACAGAACCAGGTATTGGTGGATTTCCGCAATCGGTACCGGGCCATACTCAGCCGCCAGCCGGTCGCGAATTTCGGCAATACTCAAGCTGCCGTCGACAAAATTGAGCACTTCGTACCCCGCATAGAGATTTCTCTTGGCAATCGATATTTTTTCAATATATTCAGAGTCTTCCAGAACAAACTTCAACCATTCCTGACCATATTGATGACGAAAAATATTCACTGGACCGCGCACCAACGGCGTTCTGCGAGGTATGAGCTTTGCGGCACGGCCAGCAGGCGGTACCACGCTGTTTACCTCGTCCCAGCCTTGTGCGTCTGCAATCGAGGTCGCCTCATCCAACAGACGTTGGTGCGCGCCTGATTTGCCAGATGTCAATGCAGCTACCGCGCGATCAAGGCGCAACTCCTCGGGGCCTCCGGCGCCGAACACGTCCAGACTTGCAAGCGCCTCGCCCTCGATCCGATACGCTTCGGTGATGATGTTGAGCGCCTGCCACCGCGATGCCGATGCCTCCGGGCCGGAAGCCCGGCGCAGCACTGACATGGCCCGACCCTCTTCCCGGGCAAGTCGCACCCGGGCCTTCTCCAGCGCATTTTGTATCAATGCCGGGATGTCATCGGGGCCCGCCGTTGCCATGAGCCAGGCGGAAGCACCCGTGATCACGGCGGCGCGCTTCATCTGGGTTGCATCAGCATGCTCTGAAGTATCCGCATGGGTGCCCATATAGGGATCCGGCCAGGAATTGAGCAGTACCGCATGCAATCCGATGCTCGCCTCCAGCACGTCCTCGTGATCGCTGGGGCCCCAAAAAGGTTCAACTCTGTGAAAAAAGGGATCCTTGCTGCCATCAGGATCAAGCACCGGCAGCCGGTAGCGGCTGGCAATATTGCCGGCACGGCCGTCCCTGACTGAAATCATATTGCCTTCAGCCACAACTTCAAAAGCCTCCTGCACAATGTCGTTCAAGAAAGAGGGACGGGAATTGGGTGTGCGGTACAAACGTAATATTGATTGGCGCTGACTTTCCCCGACAATATCCAGAGTGAAAAAGGCCAGCACCCGGTCGATGCGCTCCGGGTAAGTGTAAAAATAGCTCATCACCGCCATATGTTCCGCGCCCCAGATGAAACGGATGCTGCGCAGCGGCTGCGGCAGCACGCCCTTCCCCACCAGGCTGGCCAAGGATCGCGCCAGAACCATCGTGACACCCACGCTGCTCAAATTGTTGCCGCCACCGCCATTGCGGTAATTGGTGTGTGCCTGAATCCAGATTTCCGGCAAATCCGCTTGCGAGCCCTTGAGCACGGCATGAACCTGGGGATAGTGACCGGCCCGCGTTTCTGCCTCAATCTCGGCAGATACCAGTAACGCTTCACCCTGCTTCAATCGCTGGACCAGGGCATGTCCCTCACGTTACGACAAGGCAATGAGAAAACCAGGCGGCTGGCCTTGTGGCCCTTCCCGGGGCACGATCTGCAGAGAGTCAATGACATCCGGAAGTTGTGCCGTGTCGGTATTGCGGTAGGCAATAACGCCGGCAGCGCCGTATTTCCAAACGGCCAATTCATGCGCCCTGTCCGCCCGGCCCGAAGCAATGACAATTTTTCCGGCGACCCCCAAGCCCTCGTAATCCGCGCTGTGGTTGCCCGTGCCGACATACACCAATTCCGAAATCAGGCTGGCGTTGCGGCTGAAGCGTGCCAGGCGCGAGCGGTGGATGGCAAAACTCGCAATGCGGCGGCGCTGCGGTTTGAGCAACCAGATTTCGGCCTTCCTGCCCTCCCACCAGGGCTCTAACTTAAAGGCCCAGAAAAAATCGCGGCCATTAGAGGGAAACATCTCCACCTTGACATCGCTCAAGCCCCAGGATCGGGCCTGATCTGCAATATGCGCCGACATGTCTTCAGAGCCCTGTGACGGCGAAAATCCTGAGTAATTGGCCTGGATGTAGTCAAAGTGGTCAAGCGCCTTACGGCCCGATGTTTCCACTATCAGAGCATCCATGACCCCACGCTCAATGATGTCGGAGTCCTGGGCCCAGGCTGGCTGGTGGATCAGTCCCGTAAGAATTGCCAAGGTCAATAACGTGGCTTTCATTTTGAATTTCCGACGAATACGGACTTGGGCAACATGGCATGAATCCCTTTGGTACCGTCGACGATTTGTGTCACCCGTAAATCAACGGCCGCGCTGCACAACACGTAGGCATCATTAGCGCTCAAGCCGCGTTCCTCAACCAGGTAGTTGACCATCTCTCGCACCGCCATTCTTGCCGCCTCATCCAGGTCCGGATCCAACCCCATGGTGATGTAATGTTCCGCTGTCTCCGCTCGCGGCCAGTCGAGTGACATGTCTTTGCGCAGTATTAGCCTCAAAAATCCCTTGACACTCGCCTCAAGGGCCAGGCCGTTGACCTCACCATCACCCTGGGCGACATGGCCATCGCCCACATTCAATAATGCGCCTGCGGCCAGCACCGGCAGATACAGCGTCGAACCGGCAACCAGTTCCTTATTATCCAAATTACCGCTATGGGCACCGGGCGGCCCACTGCCTACGCGGCCCCGCGACGGTGCGACACCCAGACTGCCAAAGAACGGACGCAGCGGTACTTCAACACCGGGCGCCAGGGTGGCCACGTTTCTTTGCAGATCCAACGGCACCAGGTGCACGTCAAGTTCGCCAAACAATTCCGGCAGACTGCCGGAGCCAGGCATGATGGCGTTGACCGCCCAGTCGGTGGCCGGCGCCATATCGAGAACACGAATTTCCAGAACGTCTCCGGGCTCGGCACCCACTACCGCGATGGGGCCCACCAGCAGATGAGGGCCTTCTTCTGCAACCTGGGCCTGAATCGACTCCATAGCTGGCACGATCAGGGCCTCCGGCAACCCCAAGAAGCGCATCAGCCTCGAGCCGGTCATCAGGATCTCGATGTGAACGATGTCGCCGGACTCGACGGTCAATACTGGCGGGCTTGAGGCATCGTAATATCCCCAAACGACAGTTTCAGGGCCGGCTTTGAGCGTATGGGACTGTTGCGCCGATGCATCGTGGGCGCACAAGAGCAAGAAGCCGGTCAGCAGGGTGCAAATTCTGCCCTTCAACGTGCGAATCGGGGGAGCGTGCATGTACTGATGATAGTCCAATTCGGGGATGCGGGGCAGCGGCTGCCGGCCAGTCCCCGGGTCGCGAGCCGAAGCTCGCTGCGACCGGCGCTCCAACCGTGCCGGGGTTTTCTGCTATGTTTAAGGAGGGGTCCTGGCGAACTTTTCATCTGGCCATGCATCCAAGGGGTGGAGGAATCAATACCATGCCTTGTAGATCAACTGACACTTATCTGAAACTCTTCATGCTTATCGTGCTGGTCTGGACCATCGGTCCAGCAACGGCCGGCGCTGAGGTCACTTACCACCTGCCCTTTAAGTCTGACGACTTGAAATCAGGAGAGTATTACTCCCGAAACAATGCCACACACCAGGGCGGCACGCAGAAATTCGGTTTCGACCTGGGCGCGAAACGATTCGTCAAAGACGGCGATTACTGGACGTCCATCACAGTGAGTTGGTCGACGCACGACGCCTCACCGAGGAGCGATTACTACGTCATTTACGGCAAACCGGTGTACGCCATGCAGTCCAGCACGATCATTCGCTGCTGGCGCTACGCACCTGAAAATCCGCGGCCCAAAAAGTCTTCCGAATCATGGGATGACGGTGATAAGTTTCTGCACCAGTGGCTGCAAGACAAGCTGATTCCGGGCGGCGGCAACCAACTGGTGGTGGCCCATGATGACGGCACCGAAGCGCTCTACGCGCACATGCAGGCGGGCTCCATACCGGCAGCGCTGTGCCCGATCACCAAGTCGAAGTTTGACAAACCAGATACTTCGCTCACTGAAACCACCCTGGCCACGGCTGATCAAGTGAGGATCAAGCGCGGGCAGAAGCTGGGTATCGTGGGCAATGCAGGCAATTCGACCGGCCCCCACCTGCACATCCATGTCACGCGCAACGATAATGCCGAGTTGCTTAATTTCAGTCATGGGCTCGCATCGGCGCTGAAAGACAATCAGGCGGACATAAAGAAATGGAAGAAGTTCAAGGGCAACCCCATTCCACCCGGCCCGAACCTGATCTGGCCACCGCGCAAGCTGACCAAAGAATACGCCCGCCATGGTTTGCCTGCCGATCAATTCTAGCTTCAATTTACCCACCTGTCTGATTCAGGATTTCAGCCGACCTGGCTGGATGTCTTTTCCGCCGGCAACCGCAACTTCATCAACATGGTTTGGCGACCGGCGACCGACAAGTGGCGGGCATATGCGGGTATCAGCGGTTCCCGTTTTCAGAATGTGTTCAACAAGGCAAAGTCTGACAAATATTACCCGGTACTTACGGATGTGGGCCTGTGGGGCGGAAAACCTCGCTATGCGGCTATTTTCCACAAGAACGAGCCTGGAAAGTTCAGCCTGCGCTTTGGCATTAACGATGCCGACGCCACCGCCGAATTCAATACCAGCAAGGCCAATGGCCTGGCGCCGATCAGCGCCTCAGTGGTGTCGGTGGGCGGTAAACGGCAACACACAGTACTGTACCGTAAGAGCAACACCGGCTCCTGGGAGATCAGGTCCAGAATGACATCCAGCGAGTACAACAAGGCATTTCAGGATAACCTTGATGCAGGTCGGTTGCCACGTCATATCGACGTCTACCGTCACGCTGGCAAATACTGGTTCGCGGCCGTCTTCTCAAGTCGGCCAAAGGGTGAGGCCAGGGGCGGCCATGGCCTGAGTGACTCGGGCTATCAGAGCGAGTTCAACACTGCCACCGGCAAGGGGTTTCTCATCCAGGCTGTCGCTGGATACGATGGCGGCAGCAATCGCCAGTATGCCGCAGCCTGGCTGAAAATGCCCACCGTCACGACCGCGTCTGCGACAGGTATTGAATCAACCAGCGCCCAATCTACGCGGACCCAATCCACCCGCGTCACCCCTACCCAGGACTCAAGCCGGGCCAATTCCGTATCAAGAACGGTTGCCGCCACCACTGCAGTATCTGCGAACGCCGGCAGGTCATTGACTTCCCCGTCGGCTGGCAAGGATGATTCGTGGGACCAGGGCGGTGACCCTTACAGCGGGGAGGTCGCCAGGCTGAAGGTGCGGTCGGTCACCCTACAGAGGAAGCGTTAGGCGAGGGCCTCGATCTCACGGAATCCAACCGTCCCAGCCGGGACCGCGCACGACCTGGCCTGGCGTGGCGCCCGTGTGTTCGCCGTTCTTGAGCACCTGCTCACCATTGACCAACACGTGTTCGACACCGACAGCATATTGATGAAGTTGCGGAAAGGTCGCGCGATCTGCGATGGTCGCGGGGTCGAAAACCACGATATCCGCATAGTAGCCCTCGGCCAGCTGCCCGCGGTCGCGAATGCTGATGTTGGCTGCCGGAAGGGACGTCAGGCGGCGAATAGCATCTGCCAGGGGAATCAGGCCTTCGTCCCTGGAAAACTGCCCCAGTACACGGGCAAAAGTGCCGTAGGCCCTGGGGTGATTATTGGAATTGAGAAAGACACCCTCCGTCGCCGGGGCGGCTTCGTCGGAACCAAATGACACCCAATCTCTTGCGACTTTCTTGCGCACGTTGTCCATCGACATGGAGAAATAGCTCACATCCACGCGGCTGTCATCTTCAATGATCAGATCAACAGCAGTCCGGGCCGGTTGAGTTTCGCGCAACTGAGCCACTTCCTGAAGCGTCTTGCCAATGTATGGCCTCAGCGCCGCATTCTTGAAACCCAACAGAAGTATGTTTTCGGGCCCCACTTGCAGAAAACGATTTTCCCATTCCAGGTTCGGGTCTGTCATCTCGCGAATAAGACGGGCGCTTATTTCGGGGTCTTTCAGGCGCGCCATCCAGGCTTCGTGGCCACCCTCCTGGACCCACAACGGCATGGCAGCACTCAAACCCGTTGCGCTGGCCGGATAGGTGTACATGTCTGCGGTGATTCGCAGACCCTCATCGCGCGCCGCTTCCACCATTTCAAATACCGTATCGAGCTTGTCTCAATTGGGCTTGCCGGAAGCCTTGAGGTGGTAAATCTCCGCCGCCGCGCCGGTGGCCCTGGCAATCTCCAGCAATTCTTCAAGGGACTCAATCAATTCGTTGCTTTCAGAGCGCATGTGCGAGATATAGGCGCCACCAAACTCGGCTGCCGCCGCCACCAACGCAATCAATTCCGCCGTATCGGCGTAATTTGCCGGGGCGTAGATCAGAGACGAGCCCACACCCAAGGCGCCTTCCCGCATGGCCTGGCGCACCAGGTCCTGCATGCGCCCAAGTTCCGCTTCCGTAGCCGGGCGGTTGTCGTACCCCACTTCATGGGCGCGCAGGGTCGTAGCACCTACATAAGAGGCGACGTTGGGTGACACGCCCTTGGCCTCCAGGTGATCGAGGTACTCACCCAGTGTGGTCCACTCAATGTCATACCTGATGTCGCTTTGGCGTTTGATATTCTCCTGCTTCAGGGCATCATTCCACGGGCCCATGGACCATCCTTCGCCAAAAACCTCGAGGGTGACACCCTGCTTGATATCACTCATGGCCCGACCGTCCACCAGCAGAGAATCCACGGCCCAAGACAGCATGTTGATGAACCCGGGCGCTACAGCAAGCCCGGTGGCGTCGATCTCATGGGCAGCCGTGGCGTCCGACAGGTCGCCCAGGGCAACAATCCTGTCCCCATCAATCGCCACGTCTCCCTGCCACGGAACACCTCCAAGGCCGTCATATATGGTGCCACTTCGCACAATGGTGTCGTAAGTGACCATGGCCGGACCGTCATCCTCAACCACGCCAGGCGGCTCGTTGCCGCATGAGGTGAGTAGCAGCGCTAGCAGGGCCAGGAGTAGCCGTGTAATGCGTAGCGGGGGGGGTACACGGGCAAAGGGCGTCAGCGCAGCAGTGAATTTTTTCATGGCAAGCATCAAAACAGGTCAAACAAATGAGTGTACTTGATCACCAGGTTGCGGTTGGGTTTCGCGCCGTCGTAAAAGTCGAAGCCCTGGATGTCGTCATAGACCACATAAAGGCCGGTGTTGGCGGTCCGCTGCCAGGAAAATCTCAGGTTGGTTGACCAAAAGTCGCCCACGTTGTTGAATTGCAGTAAAGCCTGCAAGGAGGTCTTGGGCGTGAAAGAATAGGACAGCCGCAGGCGTCCCACGTCAGTGACGAAATCGCCTTGCGGCAGATCGACATCGTTGCGCAGCCAGCTAAATTCGGTAATGAATTTCTCGCCCAGCCGCATCCGCATCGACGGCCCCACGGTGACGCGATCACCGCTATAAAACCCACCGACAATCGCCTGGACGTTAAAACTGATCCAGGCGCCCTGGTTGGTGAAGGCGACAATCATCAATTCTGAATTATCGTAAGTTCCTGCTGGAACGAATATTCCGGAGCTGATCTCGAAGGGCTGCTCGAGCCCCTCTTTTGTAAAATTCACCGCGGTATGCAATTCGTAGCCGTTCTTCCATTCGATGTGATTATCGGCATGCAGAAAAGCCGTTTCCTGAAAGCCATCAAAATCCCAGTAGCCGTTGTAGGATATGTGCGGACGTAATTCCTGGATGCCCCAGCGCCCGCCCCAGCCATCACTGCTGGGCCGGTAGCGACGGAGTATTCGAACCAATCCGTTGCGGTAAGCCGAACGGTTCAGAAAGCCCACTTCCGGATTAAAATTCTCTCCAACTTCGATGTAATTTGCCATCAGCAGCCACTTTTCCGAGTCGTAGCTGCTGAGCACGCCGAATGAGTGGTCCCTGCCTTTGAGATCCGGCGTGGAAGTCTTGGCCAGGAACCCCGACACTGAAGCGAATTCGCCAATCCCCCAACGGCCATCTATTCCATAAGTCCGGTTGTAGTCGCCCTCCGGGGCCAGGCTGCCAGTGCTTTGGCGATTGACAAAAATTGCCCCCACCGAGGATCGATTCGGCAGGTCACGGTTGACCCGCGCCACTGCAAATTGATTGGCGGGTTCCGACCCTGCCAAACCCTCGGTCTGCATATACATCAAGCCAACGTTGGCGCCGCCCAAGGCCCCTGATATTCTCGCTCCACCCTTGATGGGAATGACCTCGCCGTCGGTCGACAGCCCGATTCGCCGGCTGAAAAACAATTCCACCTGGCGCGGCACGCCGGCCGTGAACAGGCCGGCGTTTTCGAGGAAAAACGGCCGTTTCTCCGGAAAAAAAAGATTAAAACGATCCAGAGTCACCTGCGACTCATCCACTTCAACTTGCGCAAAATCGGTGTTATAGGTCAAGTCGAGCGTCAGGGACGGCGTCAGGCTGTACTTGAGATCGAAACCCACTTCGGCGTCAGTGCTTTTGCCATCAACGCCGATGTCGCTGGCTTTGGCAAGAATATAAGGGGTGATCTTGAGATTGCGCTGACTGGGAATTTTCAAGTCTTCCAGAACGCCCGCGTCACTCAGGCGAAACAGGCTCAATTGCCGGTCCAATGGCGCCCAGAAGGACCGCTCGTTGCGTCGGCGGATATTGCGCTGAATATTGAAGCCCCAGCTTTGCACCTCGTCAGAAGGATATCGCAGGGTCTTGAAGAGAATCATGAATTCAGCGCTCCAACCGAAGTCACCCTGAATGGTTTTAACCTGCCAAACCCCGTCCCAGTTGATGTTGAAGCCACCACCCGAGCCACCAGGCGCCTGACTCAGAATAGACCCGCCATCACCGGCTTTGTTGACCTGGCCGTCGTATTCGATGCCGGCTGGATTGGTACCGAAGACGAAGCCGTTCTGCTCATCCAGATAGGTATCGAGGATAATTCTCAGGCTGTCGGATTCCTCCAGGCTGGCATCCCGGCGACTGTCGGAAACGACAATTGTCGCAGGGTCATCATCGTGGCAGACAAAGCCGAAATATATGGCTTCATCAGTGTAGATCACCCGCACCTCAGTGCGCTGGCTGGCGGCCTGCCCCGCGTCCGGCCGGGTCTGGCTGAAGCCGCCGGTTGGGGCAACTGATTGCCACACCGGATCACCCAATACATCGCCATCCATCTGCGGCGCTGCGTCCACCTGGATGGCTGAGTAACTGCGTCTGCCCGGGTCATTGCCCTGGTCACTGCCCGGGTCACCGCCCTGGGCAATGAGCGTGTCAGAAAGTCCGGCGCAGGCGCAGACCAGAATGAATCCCGGCCACAGCGATCTGAGCGATGAAACCCGGCTAACACTTTGTCGTTGGGCAGCCATGATTGATTTGTTGTTTTCCCGGTTGGAGAGGCACCAAGCCTGCCGTACTATGACGCAAACTGCAGCCAATCGCACAGCAGATCAATGCCGGTTAAGATGAGCGGAGCCGTTTTGCCTTTGTGCCGTTAAATGACCCGTATTTATGGCCGTAAACCTTCTATTCCTGGAACTAAAATGACACCTGAACGTAACCGACCCACGCCATCCGCAATCATGCCCGTATTTTTCCTTGCCCTGCTAATGATTTATGGCCCTGTTGTATTGGGCGGCGAGGCCGACACAGCCTGGCAGATCGAAACGCCCAGCTCTGCGGATGCAAGCGCACCGCGCATTCTTGTCTACCACGATATGGAAGGCCTGAGCGGTCAGGATGACCCCAACAGTTACTTCTTTTCAAAACCAGAGTACGCGCAGGGCCAGGAAATGCTGGCCGCCGACATCAACGCGGTTGTGGCGGGATTGTTTGAAGGCGGTGCCGGCAGCGTACATATTGTCGACGGACACGGCAGCGGCAACCCCGAGCCCGATCTGCGCACCGACCTGCTTGATCCCCGGGCGAAACAGGTCTTTCGTCAAACCCGTTTCGACGCCTATCTCGACCTCACTGAGGCCGATGCCTACGACGCCATCGCTGTTGTGGGTATGCACGCCAAGACCGGCAGCGGCGGCTTTGCTTCACACACAATCACCCTGGGCATGGCGGTGTATTTCAACGGCCAATCGATTACCGAAACCGAGTTGATCGGATTGTCATGGGGCAGAGTGGGGACGCCAGTGATTTTTGCCTCAGGTGATGATCGCCTGGCTGGTGATCTGCGCGAGCGCATGCCGTGGCTGGAAATGGTGACTGTAAAAACCGCGACCGGAGGTGGCGATGCAAATCCCCGACCGGTGGAGGAGGCACGCACAGATTTACGCCGTGGTGCCCAGCGGGCCGTGGCCAACCTTGGCAACGCCCGATCCATGCGCATCAACACCCCGGTGCAAACCAGTCTTGAGGCTGTTCCGCCGGCCTCACTGCGGATGTTGAAGGGCGTTCCCGGCGTAAATTACGCCGATGGGCGCGTCAGCTTCGAGGCGCCCGACCTTGCCACCGCCTATGCTCGACTGGGGGCACTGATCGGCGTCGCAACGGGCGGCTATATGGGCCATGGCCTGGCTGCCATGGCCGCAGATGGCGGACCGCCGGTACAGCAACGGTTCATGGACGGCGTCATCCAGGTCTGGATTGAGCAGGAATCTCTGCCCCACAATGTGGCGGATACAGCGCCAGCAACGGCGGCTGAGGAATCCCCCGAACGGCGTTGGCATGGCTACCAGTGAACAGGTCTCAAGCGGTTTTAGGATCAGGGGGCAGCTCCCGGGCAGTGCCCTGCTCCACCCCATCGTCTTTCACCGGTTCCTGTTGAAAAGCCATTAATTGATGAAAGCTTTTGCTGAAAACCAGGAAAGGCATGACTGCAATTACGCCCAAGCCACAAAATACATAGATCAGGGGAATGTTCCTGTCCAGATAATCCGCCACGACATCTGCGAGGCCCAGGGAAATGGGCGCCAGTCCGGCTGAAATCGTCGCCAACAGGCCGAACACGCGCCCGCGGATCTCACTGGGTGTGCTCATCTGTATGACCGAAATCAACATCACGTTCATGCCCCCGCCGACCAGACCGACGAAGCCAAGAATCAGCATCGCGTTGACGGGTGATCCGCTGTAACCGAAGGCACCCAGGCAAGCACCCTGAGTGGCTAACGCGGCAATAACGAACTTTCCCTTATGCTGCGGCGGGGGCTTGACCACGCCTGCCAACAGGCTGCCGACGATCGAACCCAGAGCCAGCGCGGCGATAATGTAGCCAAACCAGTCCGCCTGCACGCCCAGCGTGTCCTCAACAAAAAACGGCAGCAGCACGCCAAATGGGGCCGTAAAGAAACTGGCGACGGCGACCACCAGAAACAAATCGGTCAGACCCCTCATGCCCCAGACGTAGTGCACGCCGGCCCGGGTTTCAGTCTTGAATCGGGCATAGGCCGCTCCCCAGCTGTCCTCGCGGTCCCGAATGTTTTGCGGAATGGTAATGAAGCTCTCCGACAAAGCAGAAAACAGGTAGGTGATACCGTCGATCATCATGACCAGGGGTGCACCGAGTACCCGGAACAAAACACCGCCGACGGATTGTCCGATCAATAGCGCGATCTGGGCTGAACTTTGGTACATGCCGTTGGCCGCCTCAATCTGGCCCGCCGGCACCAGGTCGGGGATGGAGGCGCTGATCGCCGGCCTGAACACCGCCATGACGGTGCCACCCACGGCGGCTTCAATAAACAGCAAGGTAATGATCAAATCAATGGAGTCTGGCGACAGATACATGATCGTGGCAATGGTGATGATCAGAACGCCATTGATCAAATCTCCGACCACGACAATCATTTTGCGTGACACCATGTCCGCTACGGTGCCTCCAAAAGGGCCCAGCAAGACGCCGGGAATCATTGCGGTCATCGCCAGAATGCCCATCAGGGTGGCAGAGTCTGTAGCATGTTTGACCCAGAACAACAGGGCAATCATGTATATGGAGCTGCCGATTTGGCTGACGAACTGCCCCTGGAACAGCAGTACAAAATCCTTGTTAAACAGGCGCTTTTGGGTCATTTGGCAGTGCTGTCTTCTTCGCCGTGATCGCCAAATACCGTTTTCGCCTTTTCGCGCAAGCGCCGCCGAGCTTCTTCCACCCTCGAAATTGCATCTTCGAGCTCTCCAAGCTCATCAGCGCGCACATGCAATCCTTCGCGAATAAACAGCGCGGCCGCTTCTGAGCGACTCTTTACGGCACCGGTCTCGACCCAGGCATCGAGTTTCCTGCGCGTGTCTTCATCAACACGAACCATCACCGTATGCTCACGGGGCGACTCACCCATTTCACGGACACTGTCACCCAGGTCGGGTGTAACACAGACCACCTTGAACCCCTCGGTCAGACTGTCCTCGAGTTCTTTCAGATTGACGCCCAGCGACTCCAATCGGCCCTCAAGATCAACCCCCATCGATTCCAGCCGGTCTTCAAGTACCCGCCAGAAATTACCCTTTGCGCCCGTTCCCGTTCGTTCCACGCTACACCTCCAGATAGTTATATCAGTCAGTACTGTATCACTATTATGTATTATATGATATCTAATCTCTATAGCTTTGGTGCCTTTAGCGTCCCCGGCAGCCGCCTTGCATTCCTGTGATAGGCTTTGATTTTCATTTAAGGCTAAACCCCTCAATGATCCATCTCCCATGATCCCCCGGGCCACGCCACACATCAGACTGGGTCTATTCGGCCTTGTCCTGGCGCTGACAGCCTTGCCGACTGAGGGGCTGACCAGCGAACCCGCGGTCCCCGAACCCCGCACCGGTTGGTTTGAGACTTCCCTGCCCGCGTTTTCACCCTATGCCGACCAGGGTGAAATCGCGCGCAGAATGTTTCATCTGAGTGTCACCCAACAGCTATTCGCCCACGCCAGGGAACTGGGCCAGGAGTTGCAGGGCCAGTCGCTGGACCCAGGCAAGGAGAATTTTCACGTCTTCGTTCCCAAGGACTACGAAGCCACGAAGTCTTATGGCCTGTTCGTGTGGGTATCGGCTCGCGAGAAAGTGACTGTGCCGAGAAAATGGCAAAACGTGTTCTCCGAGCATGACCTTATATTCATCGCCGTCGACAAAGCCGGCAATCGCACCAATGACCTCGATCGCCGGGTACCCCTGGCCCTGCACAGCGTGATGAATATGCAACGCGAACACCGCATCGACCCGGAGCGCATCTATGTGGCCGGACTGTCGGGCGGCGGCCGTGTCGCCAGCAAGATTGCGGCCGCTTACGGTGATCTCTTCAGCGGCGGCTATTTTATCGTTGGCAGCGACCCCATGGGCAGCAAGACCGTTCCTATACCGGACGCGCAAGTGCTCCAACGCATGAGATCCCGGGGGCGCTACGTATTTCTGACCGGGCGCAATGATACGCCGACAATAGCGGCCACGCGCACCGCTCTGAGCTCCTACCAGCGGTTGTGCGTATTCAATTCAATTCTGCACTTTCCCAGTATGGGGCACGGTCTGCCCAGCATCATGTGGTTCAGAAAAGCCATTACCTATCTCGAATCCGGCTATCTGGAAGAACCCGAAGAGGAAGAGTCAAATACTCAATGCAGGGCCGGGCTTGAGCTGGAAATGCAGCAGAGCGTGATTGAGATTGACCGCCTCATCACCGCTGCAGAAACAAACAGGGCCACTGAACAACTACAGAAGTTTCAACTAAGATTCGGCCGCCTGGCCGAAGATGAATTCAACGGGCTCTACACGCGCCTTGTCAAAGTGGCGAATGGCCAGCGCCCTCATGCCACGTCGGGCTCGACCTGGTGAACCCAATACATGACGATCGCCGAAACAACGGCCAACATGGCGAAGCCACCTATCAACGGCACGATGGAGTGATTGTAGGCCTGACCAATCAATGCCCCAAGAGCAACGGCGATCAAATTTGAAAGTGCCCCAATCACGGCAGATGCCGTGCCGGCAATATGGCCCAGTGGCTGCATCGCCATCGCATTCATGTTGCCGAACAGCAGCCCCACGAAAAAGAAGCAGCCCGCCATACTGCCCAGGAAAAACCACAGCGGTGGCATACCGGATAAGGCGACCGCCACGGCGGTGGCGAAAACCGACAGCACGGCCAGCGCAACAATCGCCCGGAACATGATCATGCGCATCCCAAATTGCATCACAAACCGACCATTGAGCACGGTTGCCAATCCAAAGAAAAACGCCAGGGCGCCAAAGTAAATTGGAAACCGATCGCCCAGCCCGTAAAGTTCGACGAATATCTGCTGGGCTGAGTTGAGGTAGCCGTAAAAAGACCCGGCTACCAGTCCGGACACAATGGTGTAGGAAAAGGTAATGCGGTGCGAAAAAACCTCTCTGGCCGCCCTCAGGGTGCACTTTAGGGAAAAAGGCTGGCGACGGTCCGCGGGCAAGGTTTCCGGCTGCCTGATTGCAACCCACGACATCACCACAATGGCGAGGACTGCAAAAACAACGTAAATCATGCGCCAATGCGAAACCATCACGATGCCCTGCCCCAGCGCCGGAGCAACAATGGGTACGAGAATAAACACGGACATCATGAAAGACATCACTCGCGCCATATCCCGCCCCTCAAACTGATCACGGATCAATGCCACGGCCACGGTTCTGGGGCCGGCCGCGCCCAGGCCCTGCAGAAATCGACCGACCAGCATAACCTCAAAATTGCTCGCCACCGCTGACAAAATGGAACCGATGATGAAAAGGATAAATCCAGCGAACATGGCGGTCTTGCGACCGGCACTGTCAGACCAGGGGCCATAAAACAACTGGCCCCCAATCATACCCAGAATCAGCGCCGATACGACCAGCTGAATGTCATTGGACCGCTCCACGGCAAGGTCTTGCGCCATTTGCGGAAAGGCCGGCAGCATGGCGTCAATGGACAGCGCCACCAGGGAACTGACCAGGGCCATCATGGCGACAAATTCCACGATTCCTGGATGCGCTTTGGCGGCGCCGGCCTGATGTTCGAATTCGGGCATATTCAATTCGCCGTTATAATGGTGGCAGGTGTCGCCTTGCGGCGCGGAAACAACAATAATGGATCAAGTAATGGACTGCGATGACTGAGATCAGTTCTACACCTACACAGACGATTGAAAGCGCCGGTGCCGCAACACCGCCTGAGCTGGCGATCATCATTCCGACTTACAACGAACGGGAAAACATCCGACCGCTGGTCCGACTACTGCACGAAACGCTGGAGGGCAATCAGTGGGAAGCCATTTTTGTTGACGACGACTCGCCAGATCAAACCGCGGCCGAAGTCCGGGCGCTGAGCCACGAAGACCAAAGGGTTCGCTGCATCCAGCGGATCGGCCGCCGCGGGCTGTCTTCGGCGGTCATAGAAGGCATGATGGCCACCAGTGCCGAATTCGTCGCAGTGATGGATGCTGATCTGCAACATGACGAGCGATTGCTCGCCGACATGCTCGAGGTACTTCGTACCACCGATAATGATATCGCGATCGGCTCGCGGATGGTTTCCGGTGGGGACAATACCAGCCTCGGCGGGCTGCGGCAGAAGTTCAGCGAAGTGTCCAGCAGGCTGGCAAGAAAAATCCTGGGTATCGAAGTCAGGGACCTGATGAGTGGTTTCTTCATGGTCAGGCGCGCTGTCGTCGAAGCAACCGTGCGCGATTTTTCTGGCGTCGGATTCAAAATCCTGATGGACATACTGGCCTCGTCACCACACAAACTCAAATATGTTGAATTACCCTATTCTTTCCGGCCCCGGCAGGCGGGCGATAGCAAGCTCGACGCCAATGCAGCCGTGGCGTTGGTCCTGACCCTGATCGACAAATCGGTAGGGCGCGTTGTACCCACCCGCCTGGTTGCGTTCCTGATGGTAGGTGGATTCGGGGTGCTGGTTCATTTCCTGGCTCTGGCTGCTGCGCTTACTGTTTTGGATGCCAGATTCGTGGTTGCGCAGTCAATCGCGACTCTGATTGCAATGACATCGAATTTTGCCATCAATAACCTGTTCACCTACAGCGATGTCCGCCTCAGGGGTTGGCGCTGGCTATCAGGCTGGTTTTCCTTTGTACTGGCCTGTGGTTTCGGCGCCATTGCCAACGTCGGCGTGGCCAGTGTTATGTTTGCAGGCGCATTTGGCTGGCAACTTTCGGCACTGGCCGGCATCCTGGTGGGAACCGCCTGGAACTATGGAGTCACTCGCATGTATACCTGGCGCCAAGGGTGATTGGGCTAAGAGCACTGCTTAAGGTGGGGCCGGCTCTACAGCGTCGCTTCTTTGGCTGCGCCAAAACCGGGGGACTTTTGGAACACTGATTGAGCTGAGGCCGGCTCCACAGCGTCGCTTCTTTGGCTGCGCCAAAACCGCAACACTGCTCCGCCTCCCGGATTCGGGGGCTGAGGTGCGGTTTGATGGCGTTGGGTTGCTATTTTGTGGTGATGGTGCTGATTACTACGGCGCGGTGACCCAAGAAGGCGGGGCTGGCGTCGGGGGGCCATTGCTGACTGTATTGATCGAGCAGGAATTTTGGTAGCGGGTAACGGCTGCTGGCGACGACCTCGATCGGATCGGCGCTGGCAGAGATGATGTTGATGCGCTTGGGTTGCTGTCCCGGATATGCCAGGTTTAAAACCCACACGCCGAAATCCGTCTTGCGGCTTTTAGAAGTATCCAGTGCCAACGCCCACGCTGGCGTTGTCGAGCGAAAGGTCAATGATATGGCGTGATGCAAGATAGCCGCCACCGCGAATCACGGCGAGGGCAGCGTGAAATCAATCGTTAAGGTCGGCACCGGGTCGAAGAGATCTTCCCTCGATGCAATACGCTGGGCGCTCGCATCGACCACTTCGTTGCCGAGCACGATCCAGCCAAAGTTCTGGGCCGGGTTGTTGACCCATAACTGCACATCGTTCACCATTCCCGGCGTTGACGAGAAAGTGATGGTTTCAGGCGCGGAGGCTGAATAGGAGGTTGAACCTGAAGTAGCCGCATCAAAATCTCCGCCGTTGCTGGCCCAGGCGTCCGTGTTGAAAAAGCGGAAAAACCACGTCGCATCTCCCGCGCCCGCAGCGCCCCCACCGCCCTGTCCGCCAGGTGCAATCGAGCTGCCCTCGCCCCAATCCACGGTCATGCGGTGCAAAATGGCGGTTCCACCTGCCGGAGTGTCGTTGGCCGCAACCCTGTTGTTATACAGCGCCAGTTGAACGGTCTGGATGGTGGCGCCGGCGGGTATGGAGGTCAGGTCAAACGCAATCAGGGCTCGACGCAACCGATTTGATTGATCGTCGCCAACAGCGCCGAGAAACAGCGCCGACCCCCCACCATTGCTGAGATTGGCGGTCGGGTGCTCGTACAGCGTATTGTCTTTGCTGGGGGAGAAAACCAGCTGATCTGCCCAAACACCAGGCGTTCCAATAACGACTGAGATCACAAACAGGGCAGTTTTACCGATCAAAGTTGTCCAGTGGAAATTCACAACATTCATGAGTTTGAATTTCATCCTTGAAATTTTCATCGGCTATTTTAGACCATTCAAGAAGATATTAGGAGCTATTGTCAAATCTGGTGTTTAGCCATTTGATTCAAGCGGCGACCTGATCAATTTCTTTTACCTCGATCCCATCTTTGAATTTCACCCCCGTAATCACCTTGGCCAGGTAATCAAAGCCGCGTAGCCGGCGCCATTTCTTTTCCGCACACTGGCTCAATTTGAACATCATATGCAACATGCCATTGCGCGTCAGACAACCTTTGGATCTTTTGGTCCGGTGGCGGATGGTGGCAAAGGTGGATTCAATCGGGTTGCTGGTCCGGATGCTCTGCCAGTGTTGGGCCGGAAAATCATAAAATGCCAACAGTTCATCCCGATCCTTGAGCAAACAGCTCGTCGCTTTCGGGTATTTCGCCTCAAAGATCTCAATAAACAAATCAAACGCCTTGTTTGCATCATCCTTGGTTTCCGCCTGCCAGATGGCGTGCAGGGCCTGCTTGGCTTTGGGTTGTGCGGATTTCGGCAAACAATTCAGTACATTCATGGTCTTGTGCATCCAGCAGCGTTGCTGGCGGCTGGCCGGAAAGATTTCATCCAGCGCCGCCCAAAAACCCATCGCACCATCACCAATCGCCAGTTGTGGGGCGCTCATGCCGCGCGACTTCAGATTCAGCAACACCTCACGCCAACTCTGAGTCGATTCTCGCACCCCGTCCTCAATCGCCAGAAAATGTTTTTCGCCGCGTTCATTGACACCAATGATCACCAGCGCGCAGAGCTTGGCATCCTCCGCCCGCAGCCCACTGTAGACACCATCAGCCCAGACATACACCCACCGGTCCTGTCCCAGGCGACGCTGGCTCCACGCTCGATATTCCTCCGCCCATACCTGTTTCAGGCGGGATACCGTGCTGGCCGACAGACCCTGTGCCTGCGGGCCCACCAGTACCCGCAACGCCTCAGCCATCTCACCGCTGGATACCCCTTTGAGGTACAACCACGGAATGGCTGCCTCGAAAGTCGCTGTCTTGCGCACATATGGCGGCACCAGCACCGACTGAAAACTCACTGCTTCACCGGTCTTCGAGCGCACCTTGGGAATTCTCACCCGGATCGGTCCCAGGCCGGTCTGCAACTCACGTTCTGGCAGGTAACCGTTGCGCACCACACCGGCATGACCTGATTCGGTACGCCAATCCTGATACTTGGCCAGCAGCTCCTGGACTTCACTTTCCACCGCTTCGGCGAGCAGCTTCCGGGCGCCTTCTTTGAGCAATTCGGTCAACGGATCGGCACTGATTGCTCGACGTTCCAGTTCAATAACATTATTCTTGTTCATAGTGGCGTATCTCCTTTGGTTGCTTTGAAGTTTGGTAACAACAAATCAACCAGATACGCCGCTTTTTTTCAACTGCTCAAACACCAGATTCGATCATAACTCAGATATTAGGGCATAAGACCTTAATTTTTGTGCCAATATTGCATATACTGTCCCGGGGCCATCAAGGATGGCTGGGGCAATAGATGGTTCAAGGAGGAACCATGAAAGCAACGGGCAAGAACCTCGGCGTATCACGTCGTGTTTTTATTGGCAGTTCCGCAGCGGCCGCAGCCGTTGGCGCAGCTGCGCCTCTGACCGCTCAGGCAGACGCCGACAAGTTTTCCGGCCTGAAACCCTTAAAACCGGCCCCGGCGGTCAAGGCCGCGCCCCCACCTGCCCCATCATCCCTGGCTGTGCGCGCGCTCAACAAGGCTGCATTCGGGCCCCGTCCGGCCAGCTTGTACAATTCGCGTCCTTCCGACGTCAGTGTTTTCGACGGCCTTGGCTTGACTGCCTGGCTGGAAGACCAGATGGCCATGGACAGATCAGATCCCACCGACCTCGACGAGGTCATCGTTGACCTCGAAGTCGATGATCGGGTCAGCCCGCTACTCGCGGACGGTCTTGCATACGACACCATCAACAAAGACCCGATCACTCTGTGGCAGGTTCATGGGCGCAGCCTGGACTACAACACCAAGATCAGGCCGGTTGTACAAATGGAACGACTCACCCTGCTGCGAGCCGCCTACAGCAAGTGGCAACTGCGCGAGGTAATGAACGACTTCTGGATGAATCACTTCAATGTATTTGGACGGGAATTTCCCACCTACAGCCTGATGCCGCACTACAACTCGCAAGTTCGCCGCCATATATTCGGCAATTTCGGCGACATGCTCAAAGCCAACGCCAGAACGGCAACGATGATCTACTACCTGGACAACTACGCCAATACCTGGCCCAACCCAAATGAGAACTACGGCAGGGAAGTATTGGAATTGCATACGCTTGGCGCAATCAACAATTACTACGGGGCGGTGGATCCAGGAACGGTTGGCAACAATATTTACGGCCAACGAGCCGGCTACACCGAAATCGACGTATTTGAGTGCGCCAAGGCCCTCATCGGCTGGCACGTGGCCGATGACCCGACGGCTGTTGCCCCCGAACCGGTCGACACCGGCGAATTCTGGTTCCGCGCCATTCGGCATTACGACGATTGGCATATAGCCCCTATCACCATGATGGACGTGGTGATCACCGACCTGACCACAGACGGCGAAAACGACATCATCGCCATCCTCGATTACCTCGCCGGGCACTTCGGAACGGCACAATTCATTGCCTGGAAGTTGTGCGTGCGCTTTATCAGCGACAACCCACCGGCCAGCATTGTCAATGATGTAGCCGATGCGTTTTACAACAACCGCAATGACCCGGAACAATTGAAGCATGTCTACCGGGCGCTGTTCGATTCCACCGGTGCAGAATTCTCTAACACCTGGGGCGAGAAGGTCAAACGCCCGATTGAAACCCTGGTCAGCACGATCAGGGCCGCCGACGTGGATTTTACGATGCGCATGGACCACGGACCCAGCAACGGAATCTGGAGCGACCTGGACGACACCAGTCACTATCCATACGGCTACGGTCCGCCAACGGGCTATCCTGATGAACGTGAGACCTGGCAAGGCACCGGGGCGTTGGTCACATCCTGGCGGATGATCACCTATCTGCTGCGCCAGAACGAAGTGGTCAACCTCATCGAGATGATCAATCTCGCGGAGCAGACCAATTTGTTGATCGTCACTGCCAACGACCGCACCGCCATCAATATCGTCAATGGCTGGGTCATGCGTCTGTTGGGCTACGACCTGCCGCAAACCACCAAGGACGAAATGGTGACGTTCATGAATGGCATTACCGGCCTGGGCGCAAGCGACCCCTTGGGAAACGCCTCGGGATTCGATACCACCGTGATCACCAACAGCAGCAAGTACAACGAAATCGTGCGCGCGGTCGTGGGGATGATCATGATGTCGCCGGCTGCCATGCTGCGCTGACCCAACTACTGCGCCAACGTGAATACAGGACCATGATGAATAGAAGAGATTTTCTCAGGAATTCAACGGCCGCCACCGCCGGCGCAGCCGTCGCCGGGCCGAAAATGGCCTTTGGCGCCGATCCTTACAGCGACAACATCCTGGTGTTTGTTTTTCAGCGCGGCGGCATCGATGGTCTGAGCTTCATGGCGCCGATGGACGGTCACACCGATCGCGGCAACTACGAAACATTGCGTTTCAACGGCACCATGATTCCCAGCATCGACCTGCAATCGGTCGACAACGGCTGGGGCTTGCACCCTTCCGCTGCCCCCCTGCTGGACCTCTACACCAACAACAGCCTGGCCATTGTCCAGGCGGTGGGCCTGACCCCCTTCCCCAACCGCAGTCATTTCGAGGCGGAACGCTATATTGAGTTGGGTACGCCTGGCGACCGCAACACCCCGACCGGCTGGCTGACACGCCATCTGCAAACCGCCAACAACCTGCCCGGGACCTCGCTTCTGCCCGCCGTGGTCACCGAATCGACCATTCGGCTTTCCCTCAAGGGCGAGCCGTCGGCCGTCAGCCTGCGCTACCCCAGCAGCTTTGATTTTGACGACAGTGGTGGCTATGAGAACGAACAGGAATTGGCGGTGAAAAGCATGTATGAACTGAACAACGGCGCCATGGACGTGGCCGGCGCCCAGGCCATGGCGGCGCAGCAGATTGTACAGGCCATCACTTTTGACCTCAGCGGCGTGTTGCCCAGCAACCCCCTGTATCCCAGGCCCCTCGACAACCCGGACAGCCTGACCAGCTTTGGCTATGAAATGAAGATTCTGGCCACCCTGATCAAGGAAGACGTCGGCATGCACGTGGCCGAAACCGATATCGGCGGCTGGGATACGCACAATGGCCAGGGCAACCTGCCGAGCACGGACTGGTTCTACGACAATGTCAGGGATTTCTCACAGTCTCTGCTGGCATTCTTCGATGACATTGACGTCATGTCGCCCAACGGCAAGACCTGGTTGGAACGCACCACGGTCATCGTCGCCAGCGAATTCGGCCGCCGCGCCTACGACAACGCCGATATCGGCACCGATCACGGCTGGGGCAACAACGTGCTGGTCGCCGGCGGCGGCGTTAACGGCGGGCAGCTCTACGGCCCCTGGCCCGGCTTGGCGCCTGAGGCGTTATACCAGAATGCCGATGTTTGGGCCCAAACGGATTTTCGCACCATCTTCAGCGAGGTCCTGATCAAGCGTTTCCACAATAACCAGCTCTACCAGATTTTTCCCGGATACACAGCGCAGCAGTATCAACCGCTGGGGGTGGTGAGCGGCTCTTTGATGAATCCGGATTTCAACGATCCCGAAGTCATGTTTGAAGACGGCATGGAGTAGGTAATTGTCGGCGGGCGCAGGCTGCTGCTCATACTTGTCCAACACCTAACGTCATCCCGGCCCGCGAGCCCCGTCATCCCGGCCCCCGAGCCGGGATGACGTTAATAAGTGGTGGGCAGGTGTGACAGTAGCCTGCGCCCTATAGGTCCCGGCTCGGGGCCGGGAGGGATGACGGCAAAAAAAAGGCCCCGGTTGTCCGGGGCCTTTCCGTTCTAGGGACTAAAATCGGCGATCAAGCAAAGCGCCGGAAGCCCAACAGACCGACGCCGAGCATCAGCAGGGCAAGAATGCCCAGGCCGTACTGGCTGAGTGTCGGGATGCCTTCGTAAATACGCGTGTTGTAAATCGTGCACTCGTACTCGCCAACCGACGGGCTCTTGTCCTGACCCAGCAGTACCGGAACCTCAAAGCAGTCGCTGTCGTCAGTCTCCACAGAGCTGTCGCGAACGCGCTCGGTCACGGTACATTCAGTCATGCCGTTCCAGTGCGGGTAGACATCGAAGCTGTCGTAGCTGTCTGCGCCACTGAACCACAATGTATTGCCGTGGTGCTCAGCGTTGTCGAGGCCATTACTAACTTGCCCTTCGCCGTCGCCGTCGTAGCGGGCGCGCGCCCACATGGGGTTGTTGAATTCGGGGAATTCGTCAAACCATACTTTGCGCACGTCGAAAGTAATCGGAATCAAGCGATTCTCGATTTCACAGAACTGCCTGTCGCCGCCGATGATGTCCTCGAAGATACAGCCAATCTGATTCCAGTCGTCCGTCTCTTCTGTTGCGTCCACACCGGTAGCCTTATACCAGGCGGCATATCCCACCGGCGTATCCTCGGTGATGGTGCAGTTCAAGAAGCCCGCGTCAAACTCAGTCACTATGAACACGATCGGGTGACCCGGCGATGGGTTCTGATCCTGGTCAGGTATAAACCCGCCGTTGCAATCGCGATGAACGATTACCTCGGCTTCGTTGGTATCGTCGTAGGCCTTGGAAACTTCGAATTCGGCCGTACCACCGACCTGAACAGTAATCGGCCAGCTGACATCCGATTCAGTATCGTCGGAATCGGTATAGGTACACCGCAGGACTGTATCGTAGGTGTCCGCCCCATTATCCGGATCCTCGAAGTCCACCGTTACCGTGACGGTCTGGCCAGAGGGTACAGACTCTGGCAGCGATGGTGAGCCATTGATTTCGAAGCCGTTGCCAGGGTCATTCGGGTCCAGTACACAACTGTCGATATTACCTGCAACACCCTCGTCGTTTTCCTCTTCGAAATCAAAGGTGAACGAGGTCGTGCCACCCGGCGCAACGATTTCTTCCTGCCCCTGGCCGGCGGGTGGATCCGGGAAGATGATATTCGATTGGGCGGCACGCAACTCGCACGAGACTTCATATGCTGCGGTCCCCAGCGTGCTTGAGGGCGAGTCAAGATCATCCTGCCCGTTGTCCATAGGTGGTGAATGATAATCGCAGCTATAGGATGCCTCGAACAATCCGCAGTCACTTCCGCAACTACTGCCTTCACCATCGTCCCAACTGCCGGCGCAGGTGAAGGTCATGTCTTGACCTGGGAACTTGTTGGCGAGTTGGTCTCACCGCCTTGCGGCAACAAATGAGGATCGCTGGTGGAGAATGGATGGGTCGGCGACACCGTGATCTGCGGGTCTCCGCTGAGCGTACACGCGTCCAACTCGAGGTTGGCTTTGCCCAGGGCGGCGTCGTTGTATATCTCCAGCATGTACTGCGGTGTTTCCGTGTCCTGCACAGGCCCGCCAGGCGTCATTTCGATGGGATCGCCCGCATCGGCCTCATTGGAATCGTACGAGCCCGGTTCTGGGTCCGTGATATCGCAGGTCACGTCATAGTCGAAAAATGAGGGTGATTCCTCATTGTGGGTACAGCGCAACGTATCCGTATATCCGTTAGCTACCGGATTATTGGCATCACAAGCCACCGTCACCACCTGACCCGCCGCGCCCTCTGCAATGGAGTACGCAGCGCCGCCACCGGCAATGTAAATCGGTATGGAACCGTTCATCAATGTGCACTGGCCCTCAAGGAAACTACCGGTGTCACCAATATTCGTGATGGTCATTTGTCCCGTAGGATCAGGGAATGAGGGATCCGGCGCATCCGGGTTGTTCTGGGGTGTTTCCAGAAGATCAAACGGATTACCCGGCGTGGGGTCGTCAGAGTCGTAAAGCGGGAAGCCTGTCACGGTGCACAAGAGCGGGTAGTTGGCCGTAGGCCCACCATTGCTGCTGCAAGCCATATTCCCCGTGAATGAGCCAACCGTGTCGGTCTCACAAGTGACAGTCACATCCTGAGTTTCGTTGGAGTCCAGGGAACCGAAGTTACCCCCACCGGAGAATGCGGTGCCTACGCTGTTGGTCACCAAACAGGTACCGCTAAGATCGGTTCCGCCATCCCCGCCACCGAAGCCGGTGTTTTGGATGGTGGTCATCAAATCGGGGTCAGCAGAGTCTTTGACAACGTTGCCAAAATCGCGCGCCGAACCCATAGGTGGCGTGGATGAATACACCGGCACCGGTGTGTCGATTATTTCACAACTCACCGCGTAATTGACCGGCGAAGTCACACCGGTACCGCCGTCATGGGTGCAGACCAGGGTGCTGTTGTAGGTCGCAACGGCATTGTTGGTATCGCAAGTGATCGTCAATTGCGACGTGGCGCCGCCGACCAAATCGAATCCAAATGGATCTGTCGGCGTGATGCTGAAGACACCGGCGTCTCCACCACTCATATCGCATGAGCCCGAGAGATCAGGCGTGGCGTCAGCGCTGATGTTTTGAACCGTTAAGGCCGCGGTGGGGGATGTGCCATTTTGGGGCGCTTGTCCCAGGTTGATTGCGACATTCGGTGCAGTGGGTGTGGAACCGTAGCTTGCCACGCCGTTTACCGTCACCAGACCGTCGGTAGAATTGCCGCCTGTTGAAATAACACCACCCGCGTCTGCGTACTCTTCATCGACCACGCCAAGCGGGTAGGTCCCGGCCGGCGCTGTTGACGGATTGAAATCAAAACTGGCGATTGACCCATCCGGTAAGACGGATGCATCAACGGTAAACACCAATATCCGAATCTTGCCGACCACGGAGTTGGTGCAAAGTACGGTGGTGTTGGCCACACCATTGGTATCGCAAGACCCAAGCCCCACGGCAGTTAAATTGGTTTCGTCGAATGTGATATCCAACTGAAAGCCGGTGGCTTGAGAGCCACCTGCATTGTTGGTAAAAGTGACGCTGATGTTCTGATTCAACGTCGTATCACCGGTATTTGCCGATGCGCTGCCGACGACGACGTTTGGCGTTTGAGCCAATGCGACGCTTGACCAACCGATCAGCAATACACCGAACGCGACTAAGATAGACTTATTTTTGTTCAGCATTTAAATGCCCTCGAACGAGTTATGATCGAATCTGGTGTTTGAGCAGTTGAAAAAAAGCGGCGTATCTGGTTGATTTGTTGTTACCAAACTTCAAAGCAACCAAAGGAGATACGCCACTATGAACAAGAATAATGTTATTGAACTGGAACGTCGAGCAATCAGTGCCGATCCGTTGACCGAATTGCTCAAAGAAGGCGCCCGGAAGCTGCTCGCCGAAGCGGTGGAAAGTGAAGTCCAGGAGCTGCTGGCCAAGTATCAGGATTGGCGTACCGAATCAGGTCATGCCGGTGTGGTGCGCAACGGTTACCTGCCAGAACGTGAGTTGCAGACCGGCCTGGGACCGATCCGGGTGAGAATTCCCAAGGTGCGCTCGAAGACCGGTGAAGCAGTGAGTTTTCAGTCGGTGCTGGTGCCGCCATATGTGCGCAAGACAGCGACTTTCGAGGCAGCCATTCCGTGGTTGTACCTCAAAGGGGTATCCAGCGGTGAGATGGCTGAGGCGTTGCGGGTACTGGTGGGCCCGCAGGCACAGGGTCTGTCGGCCAGCACGGTATCCCGCCTGAAACAGGTATGGGCGGAGGAATATCGAGCGTGGAGCCAGCGTCGCCTGGGACAGGACCGGTGGGTGTATGTCTGGGCTGATGGTGTCTACAGTGGGCTGCGGGCGGAGGATGCCAAGCTCTGCGCGCTGGTGATCATTGGTGTCAATGAACGCGGCGAAAAACATTTTCTGGCGATTGAGGACGGGGTGCGGGAATCGACTCAGAGTTGGCGTGAGGTGTTGCTGAATCTGAAGTCGCGCGGCATGAGCGCCCCACAACTGGCGATTGGTGATGGTGCGATGGGTTTTTGGGCGGCGCTGGATGAAATCTTTCCGGCCAGCCGCCAGCAACGCTGCTGGATGCACAAGACCATGAATGTACTGAATTGTTTGCCGAAATCCGCACAACCCAAAGCCAAGCAGGCCCTGCACGCCATCTGGCAGGCGGAAACCAAGGATGATGCAAACAAGGCGTTTGATTTGTTTATTGAGATCTTTGAGGCGAAATACCCGAAAGCGACGAGCTGTTTGCTCAAGGATCGGGATGAACTGTTGGCATTTTATGATTTTCCGGCCCAACACTGGCAGAGCATCCGGACCAGCAACCCGATTGAATCCACCTTTGCCACCATCCGCCACCAGACCAAAAGATCCAAAGGTTGTCTGACGCGCAATGGCATGTTGCATATGATGTTCAAATTGAGCCAGTGTGCGGAAAAGAAATGGCGCCGGCTACGCGGCTTTGATTACCTGGCCAAGGTGATTACGGGGGTGAAATTCAAAGATGGGATCGAGGTAAAAGAGATTGATCAGGTCGCCGCTTGAATCAAATGGCTAAACACCAGATTTGACAATAGCTCCCCTCGAACTCTTGTAATGGATAAAATCACTCGGGTACTTCATTCTTATTCTAGCCACCCGCACCAACATCACGGGTTCAATATTATGGTTTGTACGCACAGCAAATCCGATATGGTCACGCCGCCGCTGAAATTACAATCAGGATTACCAACCGACCATTGGTTGATGTCACCCGGGTTCAAAATCTCGGCCGCCTGAACTTGCAGCAGGTCGGTGATGCTGATGCTGTCACTGGAATTCGAATCACCTGCCAGTAACCAACCTGCAGCTTCAGTCCGGCGTGCCTTATAGGCATCAAAGACCAACTTGCCGGTTGCAGAGTCAAAGCCCGATGGCGCGCCCAGTTCAACCAATCCGACCATTCTTTCTACACTACTCGCGTCAATTGCCGGATTGATGGCCGGGTCAGTATCGGCATCAGCATTGACCCAAAACCTGAAACCCGTCGAACCTGCTGCGTCACTGCTGTCCCAATCAAGCTCAACCATATTCCAGCCGGCTTGCGCCGCATGGGCGGCCGAAGTGCCTCCGCCGCCACTGTTGGCGTCAAACACGAACGAACCGTTGGCACCTGTGTCCGGCAGGTAGTCGACAGAAAACAGTTCACCGGTTGAAACTTCATTCTCGGGCGGGTCCACCGGATCCGCACTGGAATGGGCAACAAGCACCGGTATTACGCTACTGCCTGCACCACTGATTTCAGTGACGTAGATATAAAACCTGATGCGAATCCTGGTATCGGATGCCCCATCCGGACTCAGATCAGTCACGTGTTCGTCGCCATTGACCTCAAGGCCGCACAAACCGGCCCAGCGCGGAATTGTGAACGGTGACGCCGCAATGGGTGTGCCGGTTACTGACGACCATCCGGTGGTCGCGCAGGCCTCGGCAGCGGTGCTCAGCCCGAATAAAATCACAATTATGCTTCCAAATATGACACGTTCCATGTATTTCATGATTTGGTCCTGCGTGGTAGTTAGCTATCTTTGCTACACTAGCCCCTGTGACTATACTAAAATTTACAGGCCCAGTCACGTTTTTTGCGATAATTCCGCGGGGCCCTAAGTGAGGCTAAATCAGTCAATTAGGGTTGATTCCTGGCGCCAATCGGAAGCCTGCGGCCCGGTCTCTGCGTTCACCACACATCGGCGGCGCGCTTCGGTTAAAATCTCGACCCAGAGGGAACCGCTGCCAAGCGGATATGAAGAGCGGCACAAGGAACATGCGAAATCTGATCATTCTGATGCTGACGGGCATTCTGATCCTGTCGTCAAGCGGCTGTGGCGAGGAGCAGCAGGCAACGCGGGCCGGACTCTTCAAGGAGTTGCCTGAGGGTAAAGATTTGAATTTCCTGGTGATTTCCTTTGACGCGCTGCGCGCAGACGGGCTGGGCTTGTACGGCTACCATCGCGACACCTCGCCGAGGCTGGACAAATTTGCCGGGCGCGCTTTGGTGTTTGAACATGCCTGGGCAGCAGCGCCCGTCACCCCCACCTCGTTTGCCGCTGCTTTCACCGGGCTCAATCCCTATCGCTCCTTCCTCGACCTCAAGGTCATTCCGACTCCGACCCTGGCCGGCCTGATGCAGACTTCCGGGCGCCGTACATTTGGTATTTTCAACAATGTCCAATTGGCGCGCGAACGCAATTTTCAGCAGGGATTCGATGAGTATACTGCCGACCTGCCCTCCGATCGTGTCGTTCTGGAGCGGGCCAACGAAGCCCTGGAGGCTCACAAAGGCGAGCCCTTCTTTGGTTGGGTTCACTTTATCAGCCCGCACACGCCTTATACCTACCGCAGAATGTCGACCCACCTAGCGCCGTTGGAAAGTGAGGGCCGCTATGCGCGCGCGGTACCGAGCAAACCGGAGGTACAATCCGGCGAAGAAATTCGGCGTGTTCGTGAACTCTATGACGGCGAAATCTACTACGCCGATTTCCTGTTCGGAAAAATCCTCAGGCAACTTCGCGATCTCGACCTGCTGGACAATACCGTCATCGTCGTCACTTCCGATCACGGCGAAGCATTTATGGAACACGGCCAACTGGGGCACCGCTCGGTCTATGAAGCGGTGGCGCGCATCCCGATGGTGATTCGCCATCCACGAAACCTGCAAGGCAGCCGCACCGACATCCCATACAGCAACGTCGATTTGCTGCCCACGCTGGCCGCCATCGCCGGCATCGCCGTGCCCGTGGGCCTGGATGGCATTGACCTGACAAGCCCCGTGCCGGTGAATCACGCGAGGCTGATCACATTAATGACCAACGAGGAACGAGCGCGGATCGCCATCGCGCGCGCCGGTTACAAAATGATCATGAACTGCACGCCCGAATATTTCGAGGAACTCTACAACCTCAACGAAGACCCGGGCGAATTGGCAGATCAAGCCGAGCAGGATCCGGACTTGATGGGCGAACTCGCTGACGCGATTGAACAGAGATTGGGCGCCGACCCCTGCGAGCTGATCATGCAGTCCAATCGGGGCCATGCACCAGAAGAGCTGTTGAATTCCGATCAGATCAAGCAATTGAAAGCCCTGGGCTATACGCAGTAAAGCCTGGTAGACATGCAAACCAGCCAGCCACATCGAGCACACCCGCGACCTCACGCGGCCACCTTGCTGGCCACGTTACCGGCTACGTTGCTGGCTACGTTGCTGGCCACATTGCTGCTTGGGGCATGCCACAACAACACGCTGCCTGCGCCCCGAAATCTGCTGGTCATTTGCCTCGATACCGTTCGCCATGACAGCTTTTTCGCTGAGGATATCTCGGATGACTTGACGCCCTGGCTGGCGTCGGCCCAGGTCTATGCCAATGCAATGTCAACCGCGCCCTGGACGATTCCAGCCGTGGCCAGCCTGATGACCGGCCGCTATCCGGTCGAGCACGGCGCCGGGCGTTTCGCCAATCCGGCCGCCAACCTCGATACCGACCTGCCCAGTGTGCTGGACAGCGAAATCGACACCTTGGCAGAGCATCTTGCTGCCCGCTATTTCCGTACCGGCGCATTTGTATCGCACCCGTTCTTCAAAGCCGGCCTGGGCCTGGATCAGGGCTTCCAGCACGTACACAACCGCCGCGGTTGGTGGCGGGACGTTGCCGCGTTCTGGAAATGGGCCGATCGTATCGAGCCACCCACGCGATTTTTTGCCTACCTGCATTTCATGGAAGCGCACCACCGCCATACCAAGCCCAACGACGAATTGCGCGCCTTTTTGGATGGTTTGGACAGCGCCGAAGTTGAAGTGCTGAAACAAGCAATAAACCAGCGTCCGGCTGCCAATTGCACCAACGGTGATTCCCGCAGATGCCTGCAGAGCGTGGCATACGAGGCCTCGGTGCGCGAGTTGCGCAATGGCGTTGCCTCCATCCTCGTTGACCTGCGGGAACGCGATCTGCTGGACAAAACACTGGTGCTGGTCTATTCCGATCACGGCGAGGAATTCTGGGACCACGAAGACCTGCAGCGCATTGACAAACAGGATCCACGCAAGCAGACCGGACTGGGTCATGGGCAAAGCATGTTCCAGGAACTGCTGCATGTACCCCTACTGGTCTGGCAACCGGGCGAGCCAGGGCAAACCCACCAGGAGAATGTCAGCCTGGTGGATGTGCTGCCCTCGCTACTGACCTGGCTTGAACTGGACGAGGCGCATATTGATCCGTCGGCGACCGCCGGCGTCGAATTGGCTGACTTAGCTGCCGGGGTGCGGGAACTGCCGCCATTGTCCACAGCGGGCTTCTGGCAGGGACTGTTCGGCCGCGAGGAGCGACTGATCTATTCCTCGGGCATCGCGTACGGACCCGAACAGGTCGCCACCCGGCAGGGCTCAACCAAGTCCATATTCCACTTGAGAAATGACGCTATGGCGCTGTATCAACTCGACTCGGACCCGCATGAACTGGCACCACTGAACGATGATGGGCTGGCGCTGTCTTTTGACACGCTGACCGGCGATTACCTCGAAATGACTGCACTCTACGGCGATACCGCGCGCAACGAGCTCAACAGCGATCAGCTTGACGATCTAAAAGCCATTGGCTACCTCCAGGGTATGGAAGAGAAACCCAGAAAGGAATAGAACCCTATGCATCGATTTTTTAGCAGCCAGCCATTGGCTATTTCCCCGCTCATCGCCTGGCGCGCCCTGGCCGCGATGGCCATATTGGCGCTCAGCGCTTGTGGCGGCAGCGCCGAACCAGTGGAAAAGCGTTTGATCATCATTGGCTTTGACGGGATGGATCCAGTGCTGGCGCAGCAGTGGATGGACGACGGCAGCCTGCCCAATTTCGATCGCCTGAGCCAGCAGGGCCAGTTCAAACCGCTGGAAACCAGTAACCCACCCCAATCGCCGGTCGCCTGGTCCAGCTTCGCCACCGGCACCGACCCGGGCCAGCACGGCATTTACGATTTCCTGCGCCGCGATCCGGACCGCTACAGCCCGGCTTTCTCAATATCCGAAAACGTCCCGCCCGAGGATTATCTCTCGCTGTTCGGCATGGAATTGCCACTCGACAGCGGCAGCGTCCACAACCGCCGGGTCGGCAACCCTTTCTGGTCTGACATCGAGGCCGCCGGAGGCAGGGCAACGGTACTGCGCGTGCCGGTCACTTATCCGCCCGATCCGATTCACCGGATGCTGTCCGGCATGGGCGTGCCTGACCTGCTGGGCACACAGGGCACTTACACCATTTACACCACGCGACCGTCGGCTGCGGCCACCACCAAAAGTACACGGGCGGTGCGTTTGCGGCCCAATCGCGAAGGCCATATAGAAACCAAACTCGAAGGCCCGGGGCACCCGCTCAAGCCGGCGGCGGAGGCGCTGAGTACGCCAATAATTCTGGACAAGGACGCAGAGCGGGTTCGCGTTCAAATGGGCGATGCCGACATTTCGCTGGCCGCCGGTGAATGGTCTGATTGGATTAGCGTCGACTTCAACTATTTCGGCCCGGCCGCGGTCAGCGGTATCGTCCGGCTGTACCTGGTCAGCGCTTATCCACGGGTGCAGCTTTATGTCTCGCCGATACATATTGACCCGCGTGATCCGGTTGTGACCCTGTCTTCACCGCCTGATTACGTTGAAGAACTGGCCGATCGCTTCGGCCTGTTTCACACCATCGGCATGCCCGAAGAAACCTGGTCGCTCAATGAAGGCCACATCTCAGACAAGGCCTATCTGGAAATGATCGGCGCAACCTTGGCCGAGCGCGAAGCCATTTTTTTCGACGCGCTCGAACAACACGACAGCGATATGGTGGTAGGTGTTTTTGTACAAACCGATCGGGTGTCGCACATGTTTTATCGCGGCATCGATCCACAGCATCCGCTCTACGCCGACAGCGGAGAGCAAGCGCGAAATGCGATCCACTGGATCTACCGCGAAGCCGACCGCATACTGGGTCGGACCATGGACTCCATGGGGCCCGACGACCAGTTGTTGGTGCTCAGCGACCATGGCTTCGCGCCTTTCCGGCGTTCGGTGCATCTCAATCGCTGGCTGACCGACAACGGCCTGATGGTTTTGAAAGCCGGCAAAAGCACTTCCGGCATTGGTTTCAGCGGCGTGGACTGGGCGAAAACTCAGGCCTACGCGGTGGGCTTGAACAGCATATTTATCAATCTGAAGGGGCGCGAATCACAGGGCATCGTCGAAGCGGACCAGGTCGATGCCATCAAACAGCAAATTATTCATGACCTGCCGGCACTGATGGACCCCGAAACGGCTGAGCAGGTGGTGTTGCAGGTGTTCGACGCAAAACAGATATACAGCGGCAATGCCAATAACGACGCGCCCGACCTGGTGGTGGGATATGCCCCCGGCTTCAGGGCGTCCTGGCAAACAACGCTGGGCGGGGTGCCGGGCAAGCTGGTGGACGACAATGCGCGCAAGTGGAGTGGCGATCACTGCATTGCGCCCGAGGCGGTACCGGGTGTGCTGTTTACCTCGTTCACGCCGGATTTGCCAATCAACACGATCCCCGATATTGCGCGCTATGCGCGGGAAACGGTCCGCGGATTGAACCCGAACCCTTGAAGTCGAGCCCTTGAAGTCGAATCTTTGAAGCTGAATCCTTGAAGCTGAATCCTTGAAGCTGAATCCTTGAAACCGGGCCAACAGACCACAGGCGAGGCCACTGGCGTGCATGTGCCTTCGGGTTTGCACCTGCAATGCCGATTTTTCGCCGCCACGCGCCGGCTGTGGCGGTGGCTGGGCCAATTTGAATCGCGGATTCTGGCTGACGAAATCGACGGCATTGAAATCGACCGCCCAATCTACGTCTGCAGCCTCGCGCGGGCCGGCACCACTGTCGTCACTGAAATGCTGGAGCGGCATCCCGATCTCACCAGCCACCACTACAGCGACTTCCCCAACGTCTGGACACCGTACTGGCGCAATGACCTGCTGCAGAAAACCCGGCGCGAATTGCCGGCTCTGACCGAGCGCGCCCATGGCGACCGCATTCGCGTCAGCAACGACAGCCCGGAGGCCGTTGAGGAAATTCTGTGGATGGCGTTCATTGAAGGATTGCATGATCCTGCACGCCCAAACGTACTGGACGGCAGCACGCCCAACGCCATCTTTGATGCCTATTACGCCAACCAAATTCGCAAACTGCTGGCCGTGCGCAAAGCACCGCGCTACCTGGCCAAGGGCAATTACAATATTTCCCGACTGGAATACCTTCTCAAATTGTTCCCCAGCGCCCGCTTCGTCATTCCCATCCGCGAACCCGCTGCACATGTCGCCTCCCTGGCCCGACAACACGAGCGGTTTCTTGCCGCGCACAGCCAGGACCCGCGGGTCGGACGCCAACTTTCCCTCGCCGAACATTTCGAATTCGGCCCGCACCGGACCTGCATCAATTTCGGCAACCCCGGTGAAACCCGACAGATTCTTGAGGACTGGGCAGAGGGGCGTGAAACCGAAGGCTGGGCCCGCTATTGGGCAGCCACTTACCATTATCTCGGGTCGCGCCTGGAGGCCAATCCCACGTTGGCGCAGGCCTGTTTTCTGTTCCGCTACGAAGACCTTTGTCAACACTCAGAGACGGTGATCGATGCCATGACCCGGCACTGCGAATTGAGTGATGAGGCATTTTCAACCGCTCGCGAGGAATACGCACAGACGCTCAGCCTGCCGACGTATTACCAGCCATCATTCAGCGCTCGTGACGTGGCGCTGATTTCCCGTCACTGCCAGCCACCGCTTGAAGCCTTGACCCCACATATCAAAAGGCCGGTCTGACTGCAGGTTGCGGGTATATTCCAGGCCTGATTGCCGCTATAATCCTGCGCCTGACACGGAATCGGACCCAAGGATATGTCCAGAACATTTCAAATTGCCATACTCAGCGCCCTGTTGCTTTGCCTGTCGCTTGGGCTGTCCACGTCCGCCCAGGCCTACGTTGGTCCCGGCGCCGGCATCAGCGTACTGGGCTCCCTGCTTGGTATTCTGGCGACCATCGTGCTGGCCATCGGCGCGATATTGATGTGGCCTATACGCAAAATGCTCAAGCGCAAAAAGGCCAAAGCATCAGCATTGGCCGCAAACGCCGAAGTGACCGAGGCTCAGACCGAAAGCGCTGCCGAGTAGTTTGGCCCGCATCAGGATGTCTTGATCTGAATGGGACTGTTTGATCTTCCTGCCCCTCTGTTCGCGGCCATCGACAGCGTCCTGGCGCTGCTGTTACCGGTGTTCGTTCGCCTGACAGTCTGGGGTGTTCTCGCAGGTTTGCTGACGATGCTGCTGTATCGCCGATTTTCCAACCAGACCCGTATTGCTGAACTCAAAACACAGCAAAAGCTGCAACAGAAATTAATGGCGGAATTCGAAGGTGAGTTCAACGAATTGATGCCCTTGATCGGCAGCACCCTGGCCCTCGGATTCCGGCAATTACGCCTGGCCCTCGGCCCCGCGCTGCTGGCCTCGATTCCCATCCTGTTCCTGGTGATCTGGGTCGCCGGCGAATTTGCCTTCCAAAGCCCCACCGCCGGTGACATCATCGATTTTTCCGCTGCGCCGGTTATGGATGATCGCTACTACTGGTCACCATCCGGCGGCATCGAGAATGGGGAGTCTGGCTGGCTGGTCACGTGGCCGGAGGCGGACGGTTCACTGGAACTGACCCTCGGCGAACAGGTGGTTCTGTCGCTGCCACTGGCCGACAACATCGGTGTCATTCACAAGCAACAGTGGTGGAATATCCTGATGGCCAACCCGCTGGGCTATTTGCCGGATGACAGCAACATCGATCAAATCACGCTCGGGCTGCCAGCAGTGGAAGCCCTGCCGTTCGGGCCACAGTGGGTGCGCGGCTGGATGTTTACGTTCTTCCTGGTTTTCTTCGCCTCCTCGATCGCCTTCAAATTCATCCTTAAAATCGAATAGCAGGCCGAGTCCGCCGCCAAAGGCGGGAGCACGACTGCAGGGATGCAGGAGGTAGAGCAACGCAGGGAGCGGTTGCCGAGGGAAGCGAGACTCCAGCCGAAGGCATGCCAAGCAAAGCTTGGCTCAATTCAATGCAGTCGAGCGCAGCCGACTTTCGCCGCAGGCGAATGAAGGGAAGCGAGACTCCTTTACTGGCGTCGGGATTTGAAGAAGTTCTTCAGGATTTCTCCGCACTCCAGGGCCAGGCAGCCGTGTTCAATCTCAATGCGATGATTGTGCCGCTCGTCGGTGAGCAGGTCGAAACAACCGCCGGCCGCACCGGTTTTGGGGTAAGTGGCGCCAAAAACCAGGCGCTGAATGCGGGCGTGTAGCATCGCGCCGGCGCACATGGCGCAGGGCTCGAGAGTGACATACAGGGTGGTGCCGGGCATGCGGTAGTTGTGCAAAGTTTGACCGGCCGCACGCAGGGCAATGATTTCTGCGTGCCCGCTGGGGTCACGCTCGGATATGGTGCGGTTGAAGCCCTCGCCAACAAGCATATCGTTGTGGACCACCACGGCGCCGACGGGCACTTCAGCGGAATCCTCTGCCGCGCTGGCCAGGGCCAGAGCGTGCCGCATCCAGTGTTCGTCCCGCCCGGAAATCGCTGCTATTCCCATTCAATGGTGGCAGGCGGCTTGCCGGAAATATCGTATACCACCCTGGATATGCCGGAAATTTCATTGGCTATTCGCAGTGACACCCGCTCCAAGAAGTCATACGGCAGGCGCGCCCAGCGGGCAGTCATGAAGTCGATGGTTTCTACCGCGCGCAGTGCCACCACGTATTCATAGCGCCGCTGGTCGCCGGTGACGCCGACCGATTTGACCGGCAGGAAAACGGCGAAAGCCTGGCTGGTTTTGCTATACAGATCGTGGGCCCTTAATTCTTCGATGAAAATATGATCGGCGCGGGCCAGCAAATCCGCATATTCGGGCAGGACTTCACCCAGAATCCTAACGCCCAGGCCGGGTCCGGGAAACGGATGGCGCTGGACCATTTCTTCAGGCAGGCCCAGTTCGATACCAATCCTGCGGACCTCGTCCTTGAACAATTCTCTCAGCGGCTCAACCAGTTTCAGATTCATATGATCGGGCAGCCCACCAACATTGTGATGAGATTTGATCACATGTGCCTTGCCAGTGCCTGCACCAGCCGACTCGATGACGTCCGGGTAGATGGTGCCCTGAGCCAGCCAGCGCGCCTGCCCCCGGGCCTGCTCTTCAAAGATTTCGATAAACAGGCTGCCGATGATCTTGCGTTTCTGCTCGGGGTCGGCCTCGCCCTTCAGCGCGGCAAAAAATCGCTCGCCAGCCTCAACCTTGATGACACGCACACCCATGTGCTGTGCCAAAGTCGCCATGACCTGGTCGGCTTCGCGGTAGCGCAGCAATCCGGTGTCGACGAATATGCAGGTCAGTTGATCACCGATGGCCCGGTGCAACAGCGCCGCAACCACACTCGAATCCACACCGCCCGACAAGCCGAGGATCACTGCGTCCTGACCCAGCTTTTTTCTCAGGTTGACGGTCGCGTCGTCGATGATATTGCCGGCCGTCCAGCGCGCTTCACATTGGCAGATATCGAGCACAAAACGCTGCAATATTCGCTGGCCCTGGGGGGTGTGGGTGACTTCGGGATGAAACTGCAGGCCGTAATAATGGCGCTGCTCATCAGCGATGATCGCCACCGGCGCCGAAGGCGTCGAGGCCATGAGTGAGAATCCTGACGGCAGTTCGGTGACCTTGTCACCGTGACTCATCCACACGTCCAGCAGCGACTTGCCGGTCCCATCGACGTGGTCGGAGATGCCTTCAAGCAGGGCGCAGTCCGCATCGACTGCAACCTGGGCATAGCCGAATTCTTTATGGCGCGAAGGGTCAACCCGCCCACCGAGTTGGGCGGCCATGGTGTGCAAGCCATAACAGATGCCCAATACGGGCACGCCCATTTGCCAGATCGATTCAGGCGCCTGGGGCCCATCGAGCACGCTGGCGGATTCAGGACCGCCAGACAGGATAATGCCCCGGGGGGAGAAATCCGTCAGTCTTTGATCATCAATGTCCCAGGGCAGAATCTCGCAGTACACACCGATTTCGCGCACCCGGCGTGCAATCAACTGGGTGTACTGGGAGCCAAAATCAAGAATCAGGATGCGGTATTGATGAATGTCCTGACCCGGTTCCTGATTCATATCAGTGCGACCACCTAGCCCAACTTGTAGTTGGGTGCCTCCTTGGTAATGTGGACGTCATGGGCATGGCTTTCGCGGACACCCGCATTGGTAATACGTACGAATTTGGCTCGTGTACGAAATTGCTCGATGTTGCTGCAACCCATGTATCCCATGGATGAGCGCAGCCCGCCCAGCAGTTGGTGAACCACACCGGACAACGGGCCCTTATAGGGCACACGGCCTTCAATTCCTTCCGGCACCAGTTTGTCGGCAGACACATCATGCTGAAAATAACGATCCCTGGAGCCTTCCTGCATGGCCCCCAGCGAGCCCATGCCGCGGTAGGACTTGTAAGACCGCCCCTGGAACAGTTCCACCTCTCCCGGCGCCTCCTGGGTGCCGGCAAACAAACCGCCGATCATGGCCGTCCAGGCGCCGGCGGCGATGGCTTTGGCAAAGTCGCCGGAAAACCGGATACCCCCGTCTGCAACCAGCGGTACGCCAGTGCCCTTGATTGCACCGGCCACGTTGGCCACCGCCGTGATCTGGGGCACGCCCACGCCGGCAACCATGCGCGTGGTGCAGATTGACCCCGGTCCCTGGCCGACTTTGACGCCATCGGCGCCAGCCTCAACCAGCGCCAGGGCGCCAGCGGCCGTGGTAACGTTGCCCGCAATAACCTGAATGTCGGGGTATTGCTGTTTGACCCACTTGACCCGCTCCAGCACCCCCTCTGTGTGCCCGTGCGCTGTATCCACCACGATCACGTCGATGTTGGATTCCACCAATGCGCTAATCCGATCCTCGGTGTCGCCGCCCACACCGACCGCGGCAGCGACCAACAGCCGCTCTTGCGAGTCCTTGGCAGCGTTAGGGAAATCGGTGGATTTCTGGATGTCCTTAACGGTGATCAGACCGCGAAGCTGGAAATTGCCATTGACCACCAGTACTTTTTCGATGCGGTTGCGGTGCAACAAGTCCAGTATCTCATCCTGACTGGCGTCTTCCTGCACTGTAATCAGCTTGTCCTTGCGCGTCATAATGTTGCGCACCGGGTCGTCGAGCTTCTTCTCAAAACGCAAATCACGGGCAGTGACGATGCCGACCAATTCGTCGCCGTCGACCACAGGAACACCGGAAATATTGTGCCGGTGGGTCAGATCCAGCACTTCGCGAATGGTTGTTAACGGACCGACTGTAATAGGGTCCTTGATGACACCGGCCTCATATTTCTTGACCACGAGGACCTGGCGCGCCTGCTCATCCAGCGTCATGTTTTTGTGAATGACGCCGATGCCGCCCTCCTGCGCCATGGCAATGGCCAGTTGCGCCTCGGTGACGGTATCCATGGCTGCAGACATCAGGGGTGCGTTGATGACCAGCTCACGGGTCAGGCGGGTTGTAAGGCAGACATCGCTGGGCAGGAGATTCGAATAGGCAGGCTCAAGCGATACGTCGTCAAAGGTCAGGGCTTCGCCGATCAGTTGCATCGCGGACGCTCTCCTCCCCGTTTGGGATGTGCGGACGCCCGGAGGCAAACCGGGCGTCACAGACGTACAAATGTTATTCGGTCGATTATATCCTGACTGCCGATTTTTTCATACCGCGATCAGCCATTAAAGGTTTATCATTCCGAGATGGTCTTTGAGCACAGTGACGACCAGCCGCAGGTCTATACGCCCAGCGAACTGACTCGGGAAGTCAGACTGCACATCGAGGCGGGGTTTCCGCGCATTCTGCTTGAAGGCGAAATATCCAACCTGTCCCGCCCCTCCTCCGGGCACCTTTATTTCACCCTCAAAGATGACCAGGCACAAATTCGCTGCGCTTTGTTCCGGTCTGCTGCGCGGCTTTTGAGTATACACCCGGACAACGGAATGAAAGTGATTGCCCGCGGCCGCATCACGCTCTACGAAGCCCGTGGTGATTTTCAGATGATCGTCGACGGACTGCGCGCCGCCGGCGAGGGGCTGCTCAGGCAACAGTTTGAGGTGCTCAAGAAAAAGCTGCAGGCCGAAGGGCTGTTCGATGCAGTACACAAGCAGGCGCTGCCCCCGTTTCCGCGCCGTGTCGGCATCGTAACCTCACCCAGCGGTGCGGCGATTCGCGACATACAGCAAGTGTTGCAACGCCGCTGGCCTTTGGCGCAGGTGCGCGTATACCCGGTACCGGTACAAGGTGAAGAGGCTCCGGCCGCAATTGTCGCCGCCCTGAGAAAGGCCAACCGGGAGACCGGGGCACAGGCCCCCGATGTCATTATTCTCGGCCGGGGTGGCGGCTCCCTGGAGGATTTGTGGGCTTTCAATGACGAATGGGTCGCCCGGGCTGTACACCAGTCCGGCATTCCCGTGGTCTCGGCCGTAGGCCACGAAACCGATTTCAGCATGACGGACTTCGTTGCCGACCTGCGCGCGCCCACGCCCTCGGCGGCGGCAGAATTGGTGACGCCGGAAAGCCGGGAAATCAAGCAACGGTTTCTCCATTTTGAACGTCAAATCCTGCGCCGCACCGAGCAGATCATCCTGCACCAGTCGCAACGCCTCGACCACATGACCCACCGGCTTGGCCAACGCCATCCGAAACTTGCCCTGGAGAATCAGCGCAAACGACTGGACGCCGTCGGCAGACCCCTCAGGCAGGCCATGTTGGGGCAGCTGAGTGGCCATCTGTTATCAACGTCCGTCCTGTACGGCCGTCTTGAGCAGGCAAATCCTGCGCGGCTCGTCGGCCAGCACCGCGGGCGGCTTGAAATCCTCGGCGCCGGGCTCGAGCGCACCATGAGGCAGCACCTGGATCGGGGGCGCACGGCCATCGGCAACCTGGCGAGAACGCTGCAGGCGGTCAGTCCGCTGCAGACGATTGGTCGGGGCTATGCTGCGATATTTGATGCGGATGCCGAGACCATCATCACCTCGATCAACCAGCTCGAGACCCGCGGCAGGCTGGTCGCACAACTGGTCGACGGGCGCGCCTGGTGCCAGGTCGAAAGTCTCACAGATGAACGCATCGAGCACAATCTGGATGATCCAGGCTAACCCCGTGTGCCATTGCTACGCGTTTTCAAAGGAGAAGCAGGTCCCGGGCGGGCAATCAGGATGGAGTCCATGATATTGTCGATTCATGCAACGCAGCGACGAAGAACTAATGCTGGCTTACGCCGGGGGCGACATGCGGGCCTTTGAGTCACTCTATCAGCGCCATCGAGGGCCACTCTATCGTTACGTTTTGCGAAGCTGCGGCAACGCCACGTTGGCCAACGACCTTTATCAGGGCAGTTGGGAAAAAATTATCAAGGCGCGAAAGAAATACCGCCCACAAGCACCCTTCAAGGCATGGATGTATCGCATCGCTCACAATCACCTCATCGATCATTATCGCCGCCACAAGCCAACTGTCGAGGGCGATCCAGACGAGCAGGCGGCAACCACCATGGCGCCAGATGATCACGCGCAACAACTGGAACAGGCGCATACGTTGAGAGCCGCTGTCGAGGCGCTACTGCCGGATCAAAAAACAACATTGCTGCTCAAACTCGAAGCCGGCATGGACCTTGGCGAGATAGCCGATGCCACTGGGGTCAATGCTGAAACTGCCAAGAGCCGCTTGCGGTATGCGTTGCGCAAACTCAAGAACGCGATGGCGGCCGAAACGGCGCACGGGAGTGAGTGGTGATGGCAGGCAAAGATAAACCCACACCCAAACGGAATTTGCAGCATGAGTTGGGTGAGCTACAGCAGGCCTGGTCGGAATCAGCGCGAGGGCAGCATCCGGCCGAACCACCAGAAATGATCGATCTCGCAGTATTGAATACGGCCCGGCGTGCGCTGGACGAAGAATCCAGGGGCAGCCTGGCGGGACGATTTTCAGGTCGCTGGCCCAGTCTGCTGGGGACCGCGGCACTCATGGCACTGACCCTCAGTATCCTAATCAATCGTTGGCCGGATACGCCCATTGTTGAACTGGCAGCGCCCAAGGTCGAAGGGGCGATGCCTGCGGTCGAACCTGCGGTCCCCAAAGTCGAACGGGCGATACCTGGGGAATCCAGTCTGCGCAAGCAGGATGCGGCCCATAAATCGATTCGGCAGCGCAATGTGTTGACGGCCGAAATCGATGGGCAGGTCACCGATGAAAGTTTTGGTCATGCATCAATGGAAGAATCTGAACAGATGGAACTCCGGGACGCAGACCCAGCCAGAGACAGGTCCGATTATCGGCGCGCCGCAGTAGAGGAAAACAAGGCCGGGGAAATCCAGGGCGGGGAAAGAGAAGTCAGGGAAAGCGAGGTCGGGGAAATCCAGGGCAGGGAAATCGAGGCAGGGAAAATCCAGTTGCAGGACGCCAGATTCCAGGATATCGACGGCGAAGATTCGAAGAAAAATATTCCTGTTGAAGTTGATGCATTGCACGAATTCAGCGCTGATTCCGCTGAGCGAGACGGCCAGGACAAGGACACATCAGGGCCGCGTTCTCAGACTGAAGCGGCGGCAGAGGCCATTGCCCCGGACAATTACGCTGCACCGAAAGGGAAGTACAGCGCCGTCAGACAGGATCCGGCGTCCTGGATTGCACATATCCGTCTTTTGATGGACAACTCTGAACAGGCTCAGGCCGTGCAGGAAATCGAGGCATTCAGGCAGGTCTGGCCGGATTACCCTGTGCCCGACGACCTGAATGCCGACATAATGAATGAATGATGCGGACAGTTGCAGCACCCTCCAGTCTCGAAATGACCATCAAACGTAGCCGCTTTATTGCGCATGTCGCGCGGATCGACTCTCAGGCCGATACGCTGGCGTTTTATGACTCCGTGGCGGATCCTGCCGCCACCCACAACTGCTGGGCCTGGAAACTCGGTCAGCAATATCGATTCAATGATGACGGCGAGCCCTCGGGCACTGCAGGCAGACCGATGCTTGGGGCGATTGAAGGCAAGCAGGCCGATCACGTGATGGTGGTGGTGACCCGTTGGTTTGGCGGGATCAAACTGGGCGTGGGTGGCCTGCTTCGCGCTTACGGCGGCAGCGCCGCAAAGTGTCTTGACCATGCGGGCCTGTTTGAAGTGCGCGAGCAGCGTGAGTATGTCATCGATGCTGCTTTTGAATGGACCGGCCAGGTCCACGCGGCGCTGCAGGCATGCGATGCTGAAAAACTGGAAGAGACGTTTCAGGAAGCCGGGCTGAAAATACGCCTCAGCGTAGATGCCACCCGGTCACAGAAATTAAAAGCCTTGCTCAGGGACACAACCCGCGGAGAAGTTGGACTCAGGTCGAGCTGAACGGCTGTCCTCCCGCCTAAACCGAAGTCACATTCATACGCAGCGTGACGCCTGGCAGCGAAGCTGCATAATCGGCGCCCATCAGCAATGAAGGCGTGTAGAATCCCCCTTCCACGTCATGTTCAAGCAGGTATCGGGCGATACCAAGCGAAGCACTTGCCGTGATGTCGTAGCCATTGGGTGTAGACATGGTGGCGGCGGCCGTGCGGCCATCGGCGCTGCGAACTTCGCCCCACAATTCCATTCCGCCGGCCTCGCGCTCTTTTCTGCTCGGCCCCTGGACTGAGGCGTCCACCCGGCGTTGCGCAAAGCGCTGTATCGCGGTGACCGCGAAAACCCGACGCAGCCATCGAATACGCTGAATTTGCCTAATTCTGCCTGGCGGCATGGCCATATAGACTTCGACGTCCGGCACGCCGGTGCTAATGTGGGCCGTGTACACATCGCCCCATGGAATGGTCACGCCCATGCGGGGCTTATCATGAAACGGAATTTCCCGCGTCTTCCACGCCAGCGGCACAGTCGTGATCCGGCCGTCGCGCAGAACTTTGCCACCCTCCGCCATCCCTTCTATCGCTGTTTTGGCGGTGCCCGGACTGGGTCCTCCTTCGGATGCAAAAGCCAATGACAGTTCAGTTGCCGCGGGCAATGCGCCAACCAGGGCGGCAGCCAGGCAATCAGAGGGAACAACATCAAATCCGGTACCCGGCACCAGTGCGACGTCTGCCCGCCGGGCGGCGGCAGCCTGCGCATTGACTGCTGCAAACACCGCGATTTCACCGGTGATATCCAGGTAGTGGACGCCTTCGTCAATACAGGCCTGCACCATCAACGCACTGGTACGCGAGAAAGGACCGGCACAATGGAGTACCAGCTTTGCACCGGAGATGTGGCGCCGGACTTCAGCGGCATCAGAAAGGTCAAAAATGGAGGAATGCAGATCGAGTTCCTGCGCCAAATCCACGACCGCAGCAGAGCGCCCGGCGAGCCTGGGTCTAAGCCCCCCGTCGACCGCGGACTGCGCGATCAGGCGACCGGTATAGCCATTTGCACCGTATATGAGCCAGTCCACGCCATTCCCTCAGAACAGGCTGCCCTGCTGCCGGGTGCCGGGCAGATCGCCATTGTCACTCTCCTCCGCATTGCCGACATCCGATTCAGCCGGCGCCCGAGAGGGTTCATCGGCGTCCGGTTCACCGAAATATTCATTGGCCAGGTTACGGGCCTGGTCACCAGCCTGGTCGCCAGCAAGATCGCCAGCCTGGTAACCGGGCGATTCAATTTGCCAGGGCGGGAATTCCGGCTCCGGTTCCACTGCGGTCGTAAACAAGGGGTCGGATCGGGATGGAATCACTTCGGGCAAGGGCTCGCTGGGCTGCTGGACGTTCAGCACACTGTCCTTCGACTTTTTTGCATCTGTTTGTTTCATCAGGGCAACAAGCTTGCCGACGGTGCAATGTGATTCAAGGGCATGCCTCAGACCCTTGCGTGAATTGATGCGGTAGCGATTCCGCCGACCGTGCTTGCGGATCGTGATATAGCCCGCATCCTGCAGATCACGAACTATTTTCTGTACCGCCCGTTCCGTGATTCCGACATCCTTGGCAACGTCCCGGAGTCGCGATTCGTTGTTGCTCGACAGACAAATCAGGACATGCCCGTAATTACTAAATAAGGTCCAGTCACCCATGCTATTCTCACCTGAAGCCGCCGAGGATAAATAGTTCCTATGAAGTATAATTCGTGTTTACTTATTCTGCAATGACTAATCAGGGGCGCCTGCCTTAATGAACAGAACACAATCCCCCAGCGCGATTGCGATGCTTCAGTCATTTCTCAAGCTTGAGTCAGCCGGCGGCATATTGTTGGTGTCCGCAACCGTGGTGGCGCTGTTGTTGGCGAACATACCCACAGCGCAAGAAGCTTACGACTGGTTTCTGGGGCTGCAACTGACCGTCACACTGGGCGGGTTGGGCGTGGACAAGCCACTGCTGCTCTGGATCAATGACGCGCTGATGGTGCTGTTTTTCATGCTGATTGGGCTTGAATTGAAGCGCGAGGTCGTCGAAGGCCAGTTATCCAGCCCCGATCAGGTGATCATGCCTGCCCTGGCCGCGGTGGGGGGCTGGTCGTCCCCGCTGCCATATTCTGGTTCATCAACCAGGACTTCGTCTCACAGAAGAATGGTTGGGCGATCCCGACCGCGACTGACATTGCCTTTGCGCTTGCGGTGCTTGGCTTGATGGGTTCGAGAGTACCGGTCGCGCTCAAGTTATTCCTGACGACCATCGCCATCGTTGACGACATTGCGGCCATCGTCATCATTGCGGTGTTTTACACGGCCGATCTGAGTGTCCTGTCACTGAGCCTGGCGGCCCTGGGCGTCGTCGGGTTGGCCATGCTGAACCGATTCAAGGTCATGCGCCTCGCGCCGTACATGCTGGTCGGTCTTTTCATATGGTTCTGCGTACTCAAATCCGGTGTCCATGCCACATTGGCGGGTGTTGTGGTGGCGGCTTTCATTCCACTGCGCGCGGATGACGATCATTCCCCGGCCCGCCACCTTGAGCACATTTTGCACCCCTGGGTTGCGTTTGCGGTTCTGCCTGTTTTCGCTTTCGCCAATGCCGGCGTAACACTCGTGGGTGCGAGCCTGGACGAATTCACCAGCAGAGTGCCTGTTGGCATCGTGCTCGGACTGTTCGCCGGCAAGCAGGTTGGCGTGTTTGGGATGATTCTCCTGGTGCGGCTGCTGGGCCTGGCAAAACTACCTCCCGGTACGACCTGGGGGCAGATTTACGGCGTGGCGGCGTTGTGCGGGATTGGATTCACCATGAGCCTGTTCATAGGCACTTTGGCATTCGAGCACGGAAATTTCGATTTGCTGTACGGGGTGAAGATTGGTGTACTTATTGGGTCGCTGGTGTCGGCTGCGTGGGGTTTGTCGATACTCCACTTTACGCTCCCCAAATCATCGCCAAAGATTGCTGTTTGACTGGGTGAGGCGCCGCTTCTGAGCAAGGGGTCTCCTTGCAGGACGCGCTCGAGCCCATCCATGGGACGCTCCTCTTGAAACATCCTGTTTCAAAGGGTCCTGCAAGAAGACCCCTTACTCCGAACCGGCTTGTGCCAGCGTTAGGGAAGCCCCATGAGCGGGCTGCTGGCCACGCCTTTAAGGATGCCGAGCGCCGACAAGCGACTGGGTCGCTGATCCAGGGATGGATCAGCGAGGCGACACGGAACAGGATGTTCCGTTGGAGCCGACCCACCAAGCGCGGAGAAGTGAGGGTAGCCCGAAGGGCCATCCGCCAGGCGTGGCCAGCAGCCCGCTCATGGGGCTTTCCGGAGGTAGAAATATCAACCTAAATGACCGCTGCCAATTCTGAAGCTTGCTTGATGGCGCGCTTGGCGTCGAGTTCAACGGCGACGTCTGCGCCGCCAATAAGATGGGTCGTGACACCTGAGCGGGTCAGGGGTTGATACAAATCTCTGCTTGAAATTTGCCCGGCACAGCTGATCACATGGTCCACTTCGAGCAGTTTTTCCTGTCCATCCACGGCGATATGCAATCCAAAACTGTCGATACGGCGGTAGCTCACACCTGCCAGCATTTTCACGCCGCGCATATTCAAGGTGTGCCGGTGAATCCATCCCGTTGTTTTGCCCAGTCCCTTACCCGGCCTGGTGTGCTTACGCTGCAGCATCCAGATTTGTCGGGGCGAGGGCTCCGGGTCACCGAAAACACCTTCCACCCCACCACGCGTGGCCATGTCCAGGTCGATACCCCATTGCCGGGAAAAATTCTCCATGGTCGGCCATTCAGGCTGAGTGTCTGAAACGCCCACCACCCCGTTGTGACTCAGAAATTCGGCCACGTCGAAGCCTATGCCGCCGGCCCCGATGATGGCTACCCGTTCTCCCACTTGGACATCGCTATCCAGCACATCGAGGTAACTCAGAACCTTTTCGTGATCAATGCCTTCCATTTCAGGTTTCCGGGGTGTGACTCCGGTGGCCAGAATGACTTCTTCAAAAGAAGCCAGCATTGCCGCATCCGCACGGGTTTCAAGCCGCAGGTCGACGCCCAGCAACTCCAACTGCCTGTTGTAGTAGGCGATGGTTTCAAAAAATTCCTCTTTGCCGGGGATGCGCTTGGCCAGGTTAAATTGTCCACCAATCCGGCTGCCGGCCTCAAACAGGGTGACCTGATGGCCCCGCTGCGCGGCGACAGTCGCGAAAGCCAGTCCAGCAGGCCCGGCCCCAACAACGCACAGGTTTTTCGGCGTTGCAGTGGGTGCATAGTTCAGTTCGGTTTCATGGCAGGCGCGTGGATTGACCAGGCAGGACGAAATTTCACGGTTGAAAGTGTGATCCAGGCAGGCCTGGTTGCAGGCAATGCAAATGTTGATTTCGTCCGCCCTGCCCTCCCTGGCCTTGTTGACGAACTCTGCATCGGCCAACAACGGGCGGGCCATTGAGACCATGTCTGCATCCCCCCGGGCCAGGACGGATTCAGCCACTGCCGGCGTATTGATTCGATTGGTTGCCACCAAAGGCAAATCAACCTGCCCCTTGAGTTTGGCGGTCACCCAGGTAAATCCGGCCCGCGGCACCATCGTGGCGATGGTCGGAATCCTCGCTTCATGCCAGCCAATGCCAGTATTGATGATTGACGCCCCCGCCGCCTCCACCGCCTTGGCCTGCGCAACAATTTCGGGCCAGTAGTTGCCGTCCGGTACCAGGTCGAGCATAGACAAACGGTAAATGATGATGAAATCGTGCCCCACGGCCTCGCGCACCCTGGAGACGATCTCCACCGCGATGCGATAGCGGTTTTCCACCGGGCCGCCCCACTGGTCTTTTCTTCGATTCACCCGCGGTGTTGTGAATTCATTGATGAGGTAACCCTCTGAACCCATGATCTCGACGCCGTCGTATCCGGCTTCCCGCGCCTTGCGTGCTGCCCGAACAAAGCCAACGATTTCGGAGTTGATGCCGTTAGAAGTGAGTTCTTTGGGTTTGAACGGGACAATCGGCGACTGAACGGCGCTGGGCGCAACGCTAAGCGGATGATATCCATTGCGCCCGGCATGAAGAATCTGCAGACAGATTTTACCGTCTGCCTGATGCACCGCGTCGGTGATCTGCCGGTGGCCCCTGGTCTGCCAGGGAAATATCAGACTGGAGCCAAACGGCGACAGCCAGCCTCGGATCGTCGGCGCATAGCCTCCCGTGACAATCAGGCCCACTCCGCCTTCAGCACGTTCAGCGAAGTAGGCCGCCAGCCGAGGCGCATCCTTGCTGCGGTCCTCAAGACCGGTATGCATCGAACCCATCAGCACCCGGTTTTTCAATGTGGTAAAGCCCAGGTCCAAGGGCGCCATCAAGTGGGGAAAAGAATCAGCCACTTTCCATGCTCGGACCAGTTGCCAGAGCTTGTACCAGGGCGCTGATCAGCGCTCTCACCCGACTCATGGGCTCATTCAGGGCTGCTGCGATGTCGTCTTCGGAGATCAACTCGTCGATGACCCCTGCCGCATAATTTGAGATCACCCCGATTCCGGCATAGTCCAGACCCAATTCGCGCGCCAAACCGGCCTCGGGCAACGATGACATACCCGCCATGTCACAACCTGCCCGCCGCGCACGCTCGATTTCGGCCGCACTTTCCAGCCTGGGCCCCTGAAATACACCGATGCAACCGCCGTCGACAATTCCGATTGATGCGTTGTCCGCCGCCTGCAACAAGGTCCGACGAAGTGGTCCCTCGTACGGGAGCGTAAAATCAACATGAATCAGTGGAACGTGTTCAGAATCGCAGTAGGTATGCTGCCGGCCCCAGGTGAAATCGATCAATTGATCGGGCGCCACCAGTGTTCCCGGCGCATAGGCTGGGGTAATTCCGCCCACCGCCGAAACGGCCAGTACGTGATGGGCCCCGCACTCACGCAAGGCCCACATATTGGCCCTGTAATTGACCAGATGCGGCGGAAACCGGTGCGGGCTGCCGTGACGCGGAAGAAACAGCACCCGCAGCGGCTCGGTCTCAATCACGCTGATACCGGCCGACGGTTCGCCATAGGGCGTATCTACAGCAAGCACTTCCTGATGTTCACCCAGGTCGTTCAGGCCGGTGCCACCCACCAGGGCCAGTGTGAGGCACTCAGAACGCTTGCCCGCGGCCATCAGGCGGTCTCCAGCGCGTATATCTGGTCCAGATGCCGCCAGTGTTCATAGGCATCCATACCGCAACCAAATACGTATTTGTCTTCGACCTCCATACCGACAAAACGCGGCAGTTGCCCGGTCGTTTCGCGGTTATGAATTTTGCGCACCAGCACGGCACTGTTGACCGAATTGGCGCCTCGGGCCAGACAGTAGCCCTCGATCAACTGCAAAGTCAGACCCACGTCGTAAATATCGTCCACGATCAGGATGTCCTGGTCTTGCAAATTGAGGCGTGGCGGCACTCTGAATTCCAGCTCACCACCTTCGGTCTGGCCCTGGTAGCGCGTGGCGTGAATGAAATCAATCCGCACCGGCATCTTCAGCCGAGGACCCAGCCAGGCGGCGGGCATAATCGCCCCGGTCATCACTGCCAGCAGGATGATGGAACGGTCAGCGTAATAGTCGTTGATCTCATCGGCCATGCCGGCCACTGCACCCGCCACCTCCTCGCGGGTGGCGATCAAGCGGGCCTCATTCATGATCTGACGTGGATCAGTGGATTCTTCAATGCTCATTAAACGCTCCGTTTGCCACTTGGCCTGATAGGGCAGTGCTAGCAGGCACTAGATTGTGGCTGATTCAGGCCTTCAAGGCTACGACGCCATTGAGCCCATTCTCCAACCCCGGAAGATTTCAATTCTTCCAGTTGGGCTGCATTCAGCGACGCAGTGCCGTACAGGCGGCCCAGCACGTCTTGGGTCGGCTGACCCGGGGCCGCCCAGGGATTGTCTTTGATCTCGGCAAGCAATGGGTCGACATCTTCATTCTTGCCCACCAACACCAGGTCGCAGCCGGCTTTAATGCACTGCCCAACGCGATGCTTCAGCGGACCCACCGATCTGGCGGCATGCATGCCCAGGTCATCCGAAATGATCACGCCCTGGAAACCCATCTCGGCGCGCAGAATGTCGCGCAGCCAGGCTTTGGAATAGCCGGCCGGCCGGTCATCTACCGTGGGATAGACTACGTGGGCGATCATCAGCGCATCCAGTTGCGTATGTAAGTCGCAAAACGGCCGCATGTCGTTATTTTTGAGCTCCGCCAGAGGGCGGATATCTCGAACATCCGAAAAGTGGGAATCCGCTTCTACCGAACCGTGGCCGGGAAAGTGTTTGCCACAGGCCTTCATTCCGGCATCACGCATGCCGGCGAGATAGTGCTGCGCCAACTCAATGACGACCGCCGGGTCGTCCGACAACGCCCGGTCGCCGATCACCGAACTGCCCCTGCCCAGATCAAGAACCGGCGCGAAACTCACATCGATGCCACAGGCAAGCATTTCGGTGGCCATTACCCTGCCATGCCGATACGCCATATCGCCGGCGTGGTGCGGATCGTCTTCATGCAAATTACCCAGCGCTGCCAACGGTGGCAATTGGGTAAACGAATTGCGCAGCCGCTGGACGCGACCACCTTCCTGGTCGATGGTGACCAACAGCCGTTCATCGCAGCAACTTTGTATTTCCGCCAGCAGATTCTCCAACTGGGCACGATCACGGTAATTGCGGGAAAACAGCACCACACCGCCCACGGCCGGGTGCTGCAGATGATCCCTGCATTGGTTGCTGAGCTCAGTAGATGCCACGCCAATCAGGATCGGGCCAATACTCATTTATCCCCCATGGTTTTTTTATGTTTAAGGCCGTTCGAACAGGGCGATTGATTCCACGTGTCCGGTGTGTGGAAACATATCCATTACACCAGCGCCCTGGAGTACATAACCGTGATCCCGAACCAGTATGCCCGCATCCCGCGCCAGGCTTCCCGGATGGCATGAAACATACACTACCCGACGTGCACCGCTGGCTGCAACATGAGGAAGAATGGCCTCTGCCCCGGAACGAGGGGGGTCTATCAGCACTTTGTCATACCCACCCTGCAACCAGCTGGCGCTTCCCGGTTCTTCAGTCAGATCGGCAACGAAAAAACTTGCATTGCCAATACCATTGCGCGCGGCATTGTGCGTTGCCAGGCGGATGAGTTGAGCATCACCCTCAACTCCGATGGCTGTACCCGCTCGACGCGCGATCGACAACGTGAAATTACCCAAACCACAAAACAGGTCGAGGACCCGATCATGCGCTGTCAAGGCCAGCAGTTCAACTGCTCGAGCAACCATTTTGCGGTTCATCTCGCCGTTTACCTGGACGAAATCCAGGGGTCCAAATTCCAGGGTCAGATCGAATTCCGGAATGCCGTATTGCAGTTGAAACTGCTCGGGCTCCAACAATGCGATCGTCGCGGGTCCTCCAGATTGCAAAAATATTGCCAAACCAGACTGGCGGGCGAACGCCACCATCAGGCCCCTATCTGACTGGGTCAATGGCACCATATGCCTGAAAATCAGCGCGCTGCCGTTATCACCACAAGCAACCTCGATCTGTGGAATATCGCGAAAAGCGTCCAACGACCCCACCAGATCTGACAGGGCAGTCAAGCGGTTTCCGATGTCAGGCCACAGCACATGGCATTCCGACATATCGGCCACAAATCGACCGTAACGCTCCCTGAAACCGACCAGAACGCGGCCCTTGCCCGCCACATGGCGGACGGACAGGCGCGCTTTCCTGCGGTAATGCCATTGGGGTCCCGTGATGGGGTCCCACATGATCGCAGGCTCGACCTGCCCGATTCGCGCCAGATTTTGCGCCAGGGTGTTCTGCTTCGCGAGGATTTGTTGGCCCGGTTCCAGATGCTGCAGGGAACAACCACCGCACTGCCCAAAATGAGGGCAGACAGGCGTCACGCGATGGGGCGACGGTTCCAGAACTTCAAGCACTTCGCCTTCGATAAAACGACGCCGTATGCCGGTCATCCGGGCGCGAACCCGTTCGCCCTGCAAAGCGCCGTGAACGAAGAATGTTTTACCGTCTACGTCCGAGACACCACGACCATCGTGGCTCAGATCATTAATGGCAACTTCGACTGGTTCAGCCGGGGGCCTACGCCGTCTGCGACTCACCAGATCGTGCTATTTTGTCACCCAAGTGCCGCCACTGTCCTGGTAATACCAACCCTTTCGGGCGTTGCGTACCCATTGGCGGGCAAAGGTTTTCTGCACATCGGCCTCCCATTCAGGATGCCCATTGGCCACGGCAATCTCACGATACACCGCTTTGCGGTCCCGATTCTCATCTGCAACCGTGCTTTCCAGGCTCCGTCGCTGGTTGAGGGGAACTGCTGAGCGATCACGAACTGCGACCAGGCCGTCATCGCTAAAGCCGATGGCACCCGCGTCAAATAGCGCTTCCAGGCTATCGCGCTGGCGCCGGACCATTCGCGCCTTGATGTCGTTGATCTGGGGCGTGTTAATGTCAAGATCCGGCTGTTGAGCATGGGCCGATGGAATCATCCAGCCCAGAATCTGACCTGCCGCACGCGCCAATATCGGACCCCCATCTTGCACCGGGCCGTCAGGAGGATCACCGAGAAAGCCTTCCCCCCTATAGCCTTTCCCAAGATAGCCTTCCAAGTTATCTTCGCCCAATACGTCACCAACGAATTCCTCAGCCGCGCGTTCGGCAGAGGCGGCCGGAAAATAAACATTGATCGTGACGCAGGCCGCCACCAACAGCAGTCCACCTAGGGTCATTGCAACGCTGAGTTTTTTCATGCCCACATCCTTTTTCGCGACGGAAACTGCCGGTTATATTATCAGACCGCCAGGCGGCAGATTGGTGCAATTACGGTGCGGCCATGCCGGGCTTGTGTACAGTACTCTTTTCTGAACACGGCAATATCAGTTTGAAAGAGTACTAGTCCCCGATACGGATTTTTTCATCGCCCGATGCGGCCAGCAACTCGGCAACCAATTGAGGCCAATCCAGCCTGCGGTTAAAGGCGCGAATCATAATCTTTGGTATGCCCGCGCCCTCCATAATCAGGACGCTCTCGTTGTTATCGTCAAGACCACTAACGTCACATACATTGTTTTGCATCCGGCAGCCCATTCCCAGGCGTCGGTAGGAGAAATTGTTGAATAGCTTGAGCACCGGCCCGGTCAACACGGCGGTCGCCCCGCCACCGCCGATCGAGGTCAAGTGATTGACTGCCTGGCGAGAAATCTCAGAGGATCGTGATTTGCCTTCTGGCGTGCCCAACCAGGCGTCAAAACTGACCGGCCGCCAGTCGAGCATGCGCAGGTCATGAACATAACCGTCCAGCCGACCGGAGATCTGCCCAAACTCAAATGTGCTGGTTAGCAACTCCAAATCCAGGCTCGTCGCATCAATACTTGCCGCCAGACTGGGCAATACGCCAAACGCGCGTTCGATGCGGAAGTCTCCGAGCACCACCTTTCCGCCGAACACACTAAAGTCAAGTTCTCCGTCGACGCTGACGATCCCATCCTTCAAGCCGATTCCCGGAATTCGGCCGCTGATTTCGCCCTGCAATTCAGGCCAGCCGAATGCCGCAGTCAGCAAGGCCATATCCAACCCCTCAAGATTGGCCTGAAGCTGGATGTCAGTGGCCTGCCCCGGTTGCCGCGAGAAAGCCAATTCCTGAATGGAAAGCTGTCCGCCAAGAATCTCCAGGTTCAATGGCTCCGAAATTCCGAAACCGCCGGCGCGGGGTATCAGGCCAACTGCTGCCGAACCAAGGTGAATGGGGCCGAACTGAAGCGCATCCCAGCGGATCTGTGACGACTCGAGCAGCTCCATCGCGCCGAAATGGAAATCGTCTGTTTCAATGGTCACGTCGAGCCCCGTCACTGCGAACCTGCCCTGATCGCTATCGCCAACGTCCATACTGATCAACGACATCGACCGGGTTTGCAGCAAGACTGCCGCCGGATCAAGATCCACGACCCCCTGCCACTCAAAAACCCCCCGGGTCTCCAAACGATCAAGCGTCCATTTGGCCGCCACGGATTCCAGGTAGCGGGTATAGGCATCTGGAAAAACCAGCGACAGTTTTTCGATGTGCATTCGTGGCGCTGGCCCAGAGGGAACAAAGGCTTCAATGTGCCCCAGCAATTCAAGGCTGCCGCCGTCACTGAGGTGAATGGCCTCCATGGTCAGTTGGTCATCCTGCCAGGCGGGTTGCATATCAATTTGCAGCGACGCATCAGCAAAATTCCGATAAAAGTCTCCCAGCAAGAGCTCACCGCTGTGCAAATCCAATCGTATTGCCCCACGGACACCGCTTTCCATCGACAGGCTGCCCTGCAGGCTCAATGCCATGCCCTCGGCCGCATATTGCCCGTCGGGAGAGTCGAAAGACAATTCCCCGACAGCCAGCCGGAATTGCGCTTCGGGCGGGCTACCTGCCACCAGGGTTGATTCGATCTGCCCCTCAAGGGTTCCTGTACGAACCCAGGTCACCAGCCCAGCTGCCGATGCCTGCCCATCGCTGCCATCAACCAGCCTGCCGGTGTCTTCGTTGAACTCGTCCAGCAAGGAACTGACCGAAGCGATTGGCTGTGCCGGAATATTAACGGTGATCTCCAACGGGCCGGACTCGCGAATTACAAGTACACTGAATACCACAGCCGCGGCTTGCACGTGGGCTTCCATGCGCAGGGAATCCGCAGTGACACGCCCTGCGCCCAAGGTGCCGCTCAGCCGTGGCAACTTCAGCGCGGATATCAGGGCTGGCCCCAGGCTGAAAACACCCCCTGAGCAGCCTGAATTCATGATGTGCAGGAGCTGGCCAGGACAGTTCAGCCGGACTGGGCCCAAGGTGTCCATTTCCGGGTGCAATTCCGGCTGGCCATTCAACCGACTTACATCGCCGACTGTCAACGCAATTCCTACCGCTGCTGCAAACGTCATTTCAAACTGTTCAAGGCTGAATTCCGCAACCAGAATTCGTTTGGCCGTCAGCTTCATGTCAGGTAGCGCTGCTTTGGCCTCCCCGGCCGGACAAACAACCAGCAGCAATAGCGCGAAAACCGCAGTATTGACGTTCGGCCGGGCTGGCATTGCCATTAGGTCTGAAGCAGGGCTTTCATGTCGGTAACAGCGCGCTCCAGGCCACAGAAGATGGCACGGGAAACGATCGCATGACCGATATTGAGCTCTACCAAGCCGGGCAGCGGGACAATTTCCTGCACATTCTCATAGTGCAGTCCATGCCCGGCGTTGATCTGTAAGCCCAGTGCCGCCGCTTGTTCACAGGCCGCAAGCAGCCTCTTCAACTCCTCTGGCCGGGCGTCACCGCCGGCGTCAGCAAAAGCGCCGGTGTGTAACTCGATAACCGGTGCACCCACATCGCAAGCCGCTTGCAGTTGAATGGGGTCGGGATCGATAAACAATGAAACCCGCACCCCGGCTGCTACCAAGCGCGCCACTGCCGAGTTGACGGCTTCGAATCCTCCTGCAACATCCAGGCCACCTTCCGTGGTCAATTCCTCACGTTTTTCCGGCACCAGGCACACATCCTCGGGACGGCAGCGCTCCGCAATTCCCAGCATTTCGTCGGTCACCGCCATTTCAAGATTGATCCGCACCGGACGCCCATCACAAAGGCGGTTCACGTCAGCATCCTGAATATGTCTGCGATCTTCGCGCAAGTGAATCGTAATGGCATCGGCGCCTCCCTGAACCGCCACCAGGGCTGCCTCGTAAACCGATGGATATTCTGTTCCCCGTGCTTGCCTCAGGGTGGCTACGTGATCGATGTTGACGCCCAGCAAGATTGACATAATTCAACGCCTGAATAGTGAGTGTGAGGCCAGCGGCTTGTCACCCAGACGGTATTGGATCAGACCACGCATCATCATTTTGAGTTCACGCAAATGATGCACCTGTATTTCCCCGTTTGCCAGCGCCAGCAGCGATTCGCCACGCACCAGGCTGTCCTGCCTGCTGTCTCCGCGCTGTTGCGTATTCCGCGCCACCGCCCCGGACTCTGCCTGGTAGAGATACCATTGTTCATCCTCTATCGGCGCGCCGGAACCCTGTTCGTGTCGGAGTTGCAGGCCAAATCCGAGTGAATTCAGCAAATCACGTTCAAACAAACGCAGCTGTATCTGTCGGTCTGCGGCTGCATCCACGGCCGTAACCTCGTTCGCTGACAGGCAGGTGAGCAGGTTTTGATAGCAAGTAAAAAGCTCTGGGTGTGTATCGGCACGCTGCAGCAGTCGCATCAGCAGCTCATTGGCATAAAGGCCGCATAGCAATGGCTCCCCCATCAATGGTGGTGTCGAGGCCACCTGGTCGGCCCCGGTCAGCGTGCCCAGTTCCCCACGTTGATACCAGTTCAGCAACAATGGCCTAAACGGCTGGAGAATATTTCGCCACCGTGACTTGGCGCCGCGCGCGCCGCGGGCCACCAGCCCCTGCCGGCCATGCTCGCGGCTGAATACCTCTACGATAAGGCTGGATTCACGAAATGGCCGGGCGTGAAGCACATAGGCCGGTTCCTGGGCGAAGCGTTGCACGATCAGTCTGAAGGCGTTCTCGCGCCCGGTTCATCGTAGCCGAATTGCTTCAACAACCGCTCATTGTCCGACCAGCCCTTGCTCACTTTCACCCACGTCCGCAGAAACACCTTCTCACCCAGTAGCGCCTCACTCGCCCTGCGCGCACCACTGCCAACCTGTTTGAGCACGTTGCCCCCTTTGCCGATCACGATGCGTTTTTGACCCGGGTTTTCCACCCAGATGATCGCGCCGATCCTGGTGACGCTGTCCTGGCGTTCAAAAGACTCGATTTCGACCGTCAGCGCATAGGGGATTTCCTGGTGCAGCCTCAGCATCAGTTGTTCCCTGATCAATTCGCCGACCAGGAAGCGTTCGCTACGATCAGTGAACTGGTCCTGATCATAGAAAGGACGGGAAAAGGGCAATTTTCGGATGATTGATCGTTCCAGCTGTGCAACACCCTCACCGCGTTTGGCGGAAATCATGAACACGTCAGAAAACTGTTTCGCGTTCACCTCATCACTCAGGAAGGCAAGCAACCGGGGCTTGTCGGGCACTAGGTCAATCTTGTTTACCACCAGCGTAACGGGCACCCCGCTGGCTTTCAGCGCACCGGCCACGTGATTATCCTGGCGCGACCAGCGCATGGCCTCGACCACAAACATCACCGCGTCGACGTCAATGAATGAGGCTCTGGCAACACGATTCATATACCGATTCAGAGCCTTGCGGGCAGTAAGATGCAAGCCGGGAGTGTCCACGTAGATGACCTGGCCTTCGGCGGTGGTCTTGATGCCGGAAATGTTTTGCCGGGTGGTCTGTGGTTTGGCCGTCACAATGCTGAGTTTTTGGCCCAGCAAGCGGTTCATCAAAGTGGACTTGCCGACATTGGGCTTTCCCACCAGCGCAACATAACCGCAGCGAAAATTGTTTGCACTGCCAACCACGGTCGGGCCCGACTCCTGATTCATTCGTTTTACCCTTGACTCAGTTCGGCCAGTGCGAGCCTGGCGGCCGACTGTTGTGCCCTGCGGCGACTTGAACCGCTTGCATCGACTACGATATCACTGCCAGGCACGCTGCAGCGAACCTGAAACTGTTTCTGATGGTCAGCACCGGTTTCGCCAATCAAATCGTAGTGAGGTAAGGGATTACCGCGCGCCTGCACCCACTCCTGCAGCCGTGTTTTGGGGTCCTTGAGCGCTTCTGCATCGGGGAGCTCATTGATCAGTGGGTCGGCCAGTCGCAAAATGACTTTACGGCACTTTTCAAATCCGCCATCCAGGTAGATGGCGCCAAAAATGGCCTCCAGCGCATTCGCCAAAATGGAAGGTCTGCGAAATCCACCTGACTTGAGTTCGCCTTCACCCAGAATCAAATATTCGCCGAGATTGAGTTGCCTGGCCATCTTGCTGAGTGTTTCACCGCGCACAATGCGTGCGCGCATTCTGCTCAGATCTCCTTCGCTGGCATCTGGGCGAGTCTCAAACAGCCGTTCGGACACCACCACGCTAAGCACACTGTCGCCCAGAAATTCAAGCCGTTCATTATTGCGCCGGCCTCGGCTTCGATGGGTTAGGGCTTCGCCCAGCAAATCTTCGTCACTGAAGGTGTGGTCAATCCCGGGAATCTGATTCAGAATCATTCAGCCCTTCCTCACAGGCCTGTCCTCACTTGAGCGTAACGGACTTGTCGAACGACCCTATTATGTCGATATTTCCCAGCATCGGTTTGCGGACCTCATAGGCCACGCGAACCTGGACACCCTTGTTCTTGGTGATGCGAATATGCTCCTTGGTGACATTGTTGTCGGCATAGCTCACATACAGACTGCGCATAATTCTTTCGCGAATTCTCCATGGGGTGAGCTTGGATGACTCCGGCTCCGCCGCAATGGTGTTAAGGGCCTGGCTGACCGCGTGATACTCGAGATACATGGGAACGAGCCGCATTGCGATATAGACAAAAAACAGCGTTACAATCAATGCGAAAATGAATCCCAAAAGGGTAAAACCGTTGCGTCGGTTGCTTTTCATGGCCTCGACCTCCTTCCTTGTTATCGACCGAACCTCCACCATTATCGACTGTCCGGGCTGTCTCGGCAAACCGGGCCGTAATTATTTAATGCCATCTCCGATTCGACTCCAGTCACCACATCCCTTGGTGTAGTCGAAGTTCAACCAAATCCCGACGGCTCGACCCATGAGATTTTCTTCCGGCACGAACCCCCACTCCCGACCGTCGTTGGAGCGATCACGATTGTCTCCCATGGCAAAATAATGTCCGGGCGGCACCACCCACTGGCCACCCCGTTTGCTCGAACTCTCATGAATGAGAATCGGGTGCTCGACTTCGCCCAATTGCTCTGTGTACAGCACCGCATCTGATCGTGGCGTACTGCACTTTAAATCTGCGCTGGTGAAGCGGCCACCTTGTTTCAAAGGCACGGCCTCACCATTGATGAATAGCTGTTTGTTCCTGTATGTAATGGTGTCACCGGGCAAACCGATCAATCGCTTGATGAAATTCACGCTGGGATCGACCGGATAGCGGAAAACGATCACATCGCCTCTTTGTGGTTCAGCGATGTCAACGACTTTCTTGTTGAGTACCGGCAGCCGCAGACCATAGGCAAACTTATTGACAATAATGAAGTCCCCCACCAGCAAGGTTGGAATCATTGAGCCGGAGGGAATCTTGAAAGGCTCAAACAGGAATGAACGGAACAAGAGCACGATTAACAACACCGGAAACAGGGAGCGTGCGTATTCTACCGCCACCGGCTCCCGTGAGGGCCGGGTGGATGTTTGTGCGTCTCGGTCCATGCGCCGACGGCGAAATAACAGATGGTCGATCAACCAAATCAATCCGGACAGCACGGTCAGGCTGACCAGGAGCAGTGAAAAATCAGGGTTCAGGTAATCCATGGCTTATTCTTGGGGACCTCTGTCTATCTCTTGTTGTCCTGTTGCAAAATGGCCAGAAAGGCCTCTTGGGGAATTTCAACTCGCCCAACCTGCTTCATGCGTTTCTTGCCGGCTTTCTGCTTCTCCAGTAGCTTTTTCTTGCGGGTCACATCACCGCCGTAACACTTGGCCGTGACGTTTTTGCGCAGGGCCTTGACGGTCGTCCGGGCAATGACCTGCGAACCGATGGCGGACTGAATCGCGACATCAAACATCTGGCGGGGAATCAACTTTTTCATGGACACTGCGAGGTCCCTGCCACGCTTTTGTGCATAATCACGATGTATGATCAGGGAGAGGGCATCAACCCGATCCCCGTTAATCAATATGTCAATTCGCACAAAAGGCCCGGGATTGTAGCGTAAAAAGTGGTAGTCGAAGGAAGCATAGCCGCGACTGACGGACTTTAAGCGGTCAAAAAAGTCCAGCACGACCTCAGACAGTGGCAATTCATAGCGAATGGACACCTGATTACCGAGGTAAAGCAGGCTTTTTTGAACCCCACGTTTTTCTTCGCATAGCCCAATGACGCCGCCAACGTAGTCCTGCGGTACGAGCACATTGGCCTCAATGATGGGCTCACGAATTTCCTTGAGATCTCCGGCAGACGGCATTTTCGCCGGATTCTCGAGCCTGATCACCTGGCCATTGGTTTTCTCGACCTCGTAGATGACGGTGGGCGCGGTAGTGATCAGGTTGACATTGTATTCACGCTCGAGTCTTTCCTGAACGATTTCCATGTGCAACAGGCCAAGAAAGCCACAGCGAAAACCGAAGCCAAGCGCCTCAGACGTCTCCGGTTCAAATTGTAATGCCGCGTCGTTGAGTTGGAGACGATCCAGGGCCTCCCGCAGGTCGGGGTAATCGTCGGCCTCGCTGGGAAAAAGCCCAGCGAAAACCCGCGGCTGCAGTGTCTTGAACCCGGGCAAGGCTGTTTCGGCGCCATCTTTGGCCAGCGTAATTGTATCCCCCACAGGGGCTCCGTGAACATCCTTGATGCCGGCGACGAGGAACCCGACTTCGCCCGTCTCGAGACGATCGCGCAGTTCTCTCTTGGGGGTAAACACCCCTACCTGCTCCACCTGGTGATGGGTGCCGGTCGACATCAGTTTGACTTTATCGGCTTTGGCCACGGCGCCATCCACCACCCGGACCAGAGAAACGATACCCAGGTAGTTATCGAACCATGAGTCGACAATCAGGGCCTTCAGGGGAGCCTCGGACCGGCCGCGGGGTTGTGGGATGCCCCTGACAATCATTTCAAGGATGTCGGCGACCCCCTCGCCAGTTTTTGCACTGACCATTGGCGCTTGAGAGGCATCAATTCCGATAATGTCCTCAATTTCCTGCCGGACCCGCTCTGGATCAGCGGCTGGCAGGTCAATCTTGTTGAGAACTGGCAGGACTTCCAGGCCGAGTTCCACTGCTGTGTAACAATTGGCCACGCTTTGGGCTTCCACGCCCTGGGCCGCATCAACGACCAACAAGGCGCCTTCGCAGGCCGCCAGTGACCGGGACACTTCATAGGAGAAGTCAACGTGACCTGGCGTATCGATAAAGTTCAATTTGTAGGGTTGGCCGTCGCGCCCAATGTATTCGAGCGTCACGCATTGTGCCTTGATGGTGATACCGCGCTCGCGTTCCAACTCCATGGAGTCGAGTACCTGGTTTTGCATTTCCCGTTCAGTCAGCGCGCCACACAACTGAATGAAACGGTCCGCCAGGGTGGATTTCCCGTGATCCACATGGGCGATAATCGAAAAATTTCGAATGGTTTTCTGGCTCATTCTGGAGGTTCAGGATGCTCGATGAATATTTCAGGACAGATGCGTTCAAGGGAAAAGGCCACCTGCTAGGGTGGCCTTATTGGGCATCCATGTGTTGAGCCCAATTCGCGAACCGATTATACCACCGGCCAACAATTGAAGTCTCGGCCACCTGGTCCGACCAGGTGAATGGCGCCCTACTCGACGGAAGGGGTGTAGGCGATGAAATTCGAAGCACCTTCGCGCATGACCCGAAGCGCCACGGCTTTGCCCTCGGTCAAATCATCGACGATATCGTCGAAGGTGTGGAGATCATCGACCTTGTCGCTGCCAATCATCAAAATCACATCGCCGGGCCGCAACCCGGCGCGGTACGCAGCATCGTTTTCGACCCCAGTAATCACCACACCGCCTTCCGGATCGCCGAGTGCACGGCGCTGATCCGGGCTGATCGATTCCACCATCAGGCCCAGCGCATTGCTTTGGCCACTCCCCGCCAACGTGGCTTGCACACGCTCATCATCGTCGCCATCAAGAGAATCGAGGATCGCGGTAAACATCCGTTTCTCACCGTCGCGGCTGACCAACAGACTGCTCTTTGTGCCGGGTGGATCAGCGCCGACCATGGGCGGCAAATCGCTCCAGAGCTCGATGGTCTGGCCTTCATATTCGAGAATGATATCTCCGGGCCTGATGCCGGCCGCGTCCGCCGCGCTGCCTTCATTGACATCATTGACCAGAGCGCCCGCGGGTCGGTCAAGATTCATGGCTTCGGCCATCTCCCGCGTCACCGCGCCAACTATGACGCCGAGCAGGCCGCGTGATACTTTGCCGTGCAAGCGAAGCTGCTCCACGGAACGCGAAGCCACCTCGACCGGAATGGAAAATGACAGGCCGATATAACCACCGCTGGAACTCAGAATCCAGGAATTGATGCCAACAACTTCGCCGTCCATATTCAGGAGCGGCCCACCGGAATTGCCTTGATTAATAGCGACATCACTTTGAATAAATGGCACATACTGCTGTGCACTATTATTACCGGTGCGCCCCTTGGCGCTGACGATTCCGGCGGTGACCGTCTGGTCGTAATTGAACGGCGAGCCAATGGCCACCACCCATTCCCCCGTCCGCAGTTTATTGGAGTCGCCCAAGATCAAGATGGGAAGATCCTGTTCATCGATCTTCAGCAGAGCGATATCACTCTGGGGGTCAGAGCCCACCAATTCTGCCTCATACTCTCGGCGGTCGGCCAGTCGAACGATGATCTGATCCGCATCCTTGATTACATGATGGTTGGTAATTATGTAGCCATCTGACTCCACAATGAAGCCCGAGCCTGCCCCTCTCCTGTCGGGCTGCCCGCCGCGCGGATTGCCCGGTATGTCGAAGAAGCGGCGAAACAATTCGGGAATTTCTTGCTGGCGATCGGGCTGTCTGTCCTGGTCGCGCTGGCCACGCTGTGCTCTTTCTCCATATTGCGTCACACGGATATTCACCACCGCGGGTGCGGCTGCAGCGACCAATTCCGTGAAGTCCGGCAAGCCCGTGACTTTTGCGAATCCACCGCCACTGAAGATCAAGCCAATGGACACTACCAAACTGATTACAATGCGTTTTCTCACACTGACACCTCTCTATCACTTTTAATCATGAATTTTCACCCGTGGCTGATCCTTGACCGATCAGTCAAAATCCCCTCACAAGCCATATCTTCGTCTGTCCCTCCGACGCGAATAAAGTGGACAATAAGTTCGCGCGGAAATTCCTTCAACCGACGTGCATTCCACTTCATCATCAGTCCTCCGGCAGCAATCGCCCCTGCCAGCGCGCCCAGATCGGTCAGCCGGACGCTGTCAAAGACACCTAAAAGGTTGTGGCCGATGAACGCACCTGCAAGCCCTGCAAGCAACGGCCACAGATACAGTCGCGAAATCATGCCCAGAAAAACCCGCTCCGGCAAGCCGACAACAACACTTTCTCCAACGCTTAGGTCGCGGGGCAAATCCAACTCGAGCGTCACCGGACGCTTTGCCAGTAAACGGCTGAAGACGCCTGCGCCACAGCCTTTTCCTGCGTCACATGCCGGGCAGCCCGACTGCGCACCCATCCTGACCCATCCGCGCCCTTTGGCGTAGCGGACGATCTGGCCCTGTTGTTCAATCAATTCCGGTCCAATGAATTACTGAGGGGGTCTTTCCAACCGCACCGCGCCACCAATGAATTGCACCGTCTTGGCAGGGACGTCACCGATCACGGTGATGCTGATGTCTGATTCCTGGCGGGAAAATGCGTGCGTGGTGCCCAGGCGGCTCGTGCCTTGTAGCGATGGCTCCTGTTCAAGGTATGATTCCACATAAATTGAAACGGTGGCAAAGCCGTCGCTGTAAACGTGATGTTCAAATATGCCATTGGACGCCGAATCAAGACGCCGGTGCTCCATCAGCACGAATCCCGATGGTAGACTGCCGGCAACCCACATTGGACCGCCACCTGATAACGACTGACTTGCAGGCAGGGACGACGCCACAGTGCCGTATTCAAGCCGCCCTCTGCTCGGCACCAGTTCCGCCGCATCAACTTCGTCGCCCAGTCGAATATCGGTAAACATCAGTTGCGCCAACGGGCTCTTGCGTTTGCCAATCAGCGCCCACTTCAACGGCAAACCCGTTTCAATGTCCAGCCACAACACGTAGCCATAACGGTAGTTGTCGTTCGGTTTGATGTTCACGCTCTGCACCTGGCGGCCCGCGAATCGCCCTTTGTTACCCAAATTCATTCGGTAATTCTTTTGCAGCTCTTCTACAGACTTGGGGTCGAACGAGGGGAAATAAGAGGACGCATTGGTACTGTCCTCCATAACTTGCCGGTTGTCTTCCAACACCCAGCTGACACCCACCGAATTACGAAGAATTTCTCTCTGTGTTCCGGACAGGGAATATAGCCTTTCCCGGATGCCTGCCTCGCCAACCATATGGGTCATGCGGATCGTCTGGATATCATCACCTTCCATGTATATGAAGGTCCCCTGGTAGTTTAGGTGGCTCAGCGCATTGTTCATTCGACCCAGCCAGCGAATTGCCTCCTTGGGTCCGCCCGCCCGGGCTTCATTCGGCTGGGCCGCCATCAGCACAGCGGGCGGTGCGAGCGGTTGCAAACCGGCGATCAGGGCCAGCCCAACAATGAATTTGCTGAGGGACATTACTGCTTGGGTAATGCGGTGTCGGAAGTGTCCGCCATGTGCTGCGCATCTGCAATTTGTGCGTCTTCTTGATCTTCCGGTTCGGCAGCCCCGTCAGCCACCCCCTCGGCCACCCCGTCAGCCACCCCGTCAGCCAAAATACGTCGGGCAACCACGATGGGCACAAAGGAAACAAAACCCTTGCCGGCAGAAGAACCAGCAACCTGGTAATGCCGCAATAAATAGGAATTCATCCTTCTGTTGGCTGACCTGTCGGTGCCCGACAAATTGACCGGCTGAGAAAACGGGCTATTGACGATCACATTGGGACTGGCAAACGGCTGAGCAGACTCTGCCGTAACCAGCTCAGCGGGCGCCAAGCCAGCGTTCTCGCTCACCGGCGCTACCGCATATACAGCCATCAGTGCCACTGTTGCAGCAATCGCCGCGCCTGCGAACGGCCGGGCCCAGCGAGGCGCGGAACGCCCGATCGCAGCAATGGCCGTCGCGTCCAACTTCTCGGCTTCCAGCGCAACGGAAACGCGCTGACTGAGCGAGGTGTGCGCAATGCCGCCATCAGCATGCCTCAGGCAATCCCTGATTAAATGATAACGATCCCAGGTACTGCGCATGTCTTTGTCGGTTCCCAGCCTTCGAACCAGGAATTTACTGGTATCGTGCTGAATCTCTCCGTCCATCAGACAGGAGAGGTGTTCAAGTGAATCTTTGCTCATATCTAAACCTGTGCCTTGTTCAGTCCCAATCAGGGGGTTTCAACTCCCTTCCAACAGGGGTTTCAAATTATGGTCAATGGCTTCCCGGGCCCTGAATATTCGCGACCTCACCGTGCCGATCGGGCAGTCCATGGTCGTGGCAATGTCTACATAACTCATGCCTTCCATCTCGCGCAACATGATCGCGGTCCTCAAATCGTCGGGGAGTTCGGCGATGGTGTCGTACACCACCTTCTTAATCTCATCCCGCATGATCTCGTTTTCGGGCGTACCGCGCTCTTTCAACCGGCTGTCCATATCGTACTGCTCAGCGTCGGCGGCATCGATGTCGCTCACGGGCGGTCGCCTCTTTTGCGCCACCAGCCAATTTTTTGCCGTATTGATTGCAATACGGTAAAGCCAGGTGTAAAAGGCGCTGTCTCCGCGAAACTTTCCGATCGCCCGGTAGGCCTTAATGAACGCCTCCTGGGCAATATCCAGCGCGTCGGCCTGATCCGATACATAGCGAGATACCAGGCTGACGATCCTGTGCTGATACTTGCTAATCAGCAGGTCAAAGGCGTGTTTATCGCCATTTTGTACCCGTTCGACCAGCAACTGGTCCACCTGCGCTTCGCTCATGCGTATCTTTCCGGCCTCTCCCGTCCGGGTTGCATTGCACAGCGCGCGCTCACTGGCGCGGGTGTGATTCTGAACCCGTTCTCCTGCTGCTAATTTCAGCGCCGACATGTGCGCTGTCTCCCTCTCTTGAGCATATCACGCTGTCCTTTCCGCTTCGCCCTTGAACCAATCACTTTGAAATGGTCACCTTGAATCAGACTCCATGAATCAGTATATGGGCACCTTGTGTCCGTATGACAGACCCGTGGTCTTGTAGTTCCAAGGAACAGGCAATTAAATTGTGTCCTTTTGCGGGATTTTCCCAGCGGATGTGTTGTCCGAATCGACAACATCGGGGCCTGATCAGGATGCAAGAAGCTGAAACGGGTGCGATAATGCGCCGCTGTCTGGGCAAACCAGGCGCCGCCGGAGTGCTGTCGCATCAACTTCAGGAACAATTATCGCAATGGAAATCCTAAGCAAGCTTGGCATATCAGACCTTAATCCAGGGGCCTATTTTGGCGAAGGAGAATGGTCGAACACTAATGATTGCGGGGCCATCGAAGCCTCTAACCCTTCCAGTGGCGAGCTGTTGGCTAAAATATATGCGGCATCTGAGTCCGACTATGATCGGGTCATCATGGCTGCACTCGAGGTGTTTTCGCGCTGGCGCTGCGTGCCCGCGCCGCAGCGTGGTGAAGCCGTGCGTCTGTGCACCAATGCGCTACGAGACAACAAGGATGCCCTGGGTAGCCTGGTCAGCCTTGAGATGGGCAAGATCAAGGCCGAAGGTGATGGCGAAGTCCAGGAAATGATCGATATCGGCGACTTCGCAGTGGGTCAGGCGCGCATGCTCTACGGCCTGACCATGCATTCCGAGCGGCCTCAACACAGAATGTATGAGCAATGGCACCCATTTGGGCTGGTTGGGGTCATCACTGCGTTCAATTTTCCCGTGGCTGTATGGGCCTGGAACGCGTTCCTGTCGGCCATCTGCGGTAATGCCACGATCTGGAAGCCGTCACCCAAAGGCGCGTTGTGCTGTTTGGCGATTCAGAACATCTGTAATCAGGCCCTCGAATCAGGCGGCTTTCCCTCCATTTTTCTGAGCTTTATGGAGCCTGGGCACCAACTCGCCGAAAAAATGGTGGATGATGAACGCATCGACCTGATTTCATTTACAGGTTCAACAGCCGTGGGCCGACATGTGGGTACCCGGGTTGCCGCGCGAATGGGCAGAAGCTTGCTGGAATTGGGTGGCAACAATGCGATCATTCTGGATGAGACAGCGGACCTGGAAATGGCGATTCCTGCCATTGTGTTTGGCGCGGTGGGGACGGCCGGACAACGCTGCACAACGACCAGGCGACTGATCGTCCACGAATCCATTCATTCTCAGGTGATCCAATCGCTGGTCAGCGCCTACGCTCAGGTGCGCGTGGGCGATCCACTCAAAGCCGATACGCTGATGGGACCGCTGACCGACGCAAGCAGTGTGCGGCGTTTCGAGGCTGCGGTGGAATCCGCTCGTCCAGCAGGGCGGTGAGGTGCTGACCGGCGGCAAGCGCGTCAATGGCCCCGGTTTTTTCGTGGAGCCGACCGTTATCTGCGTTGAAGGCGATTGGGATATCGTCAAAACGGAAACCTTCGCGCCCATTCTTTACCTCATTTCCTACGCTACCCTGGAAGAGGCCATTGCGATTCAGAATGAAGTTAAACAGGGTTTGTCGTCCTCCTTATTTACCACCGATATGCGCAACGCTGAAATGTTTCTTTCGGCCGGTGGTTCCGACTGTGGTATTGCCAATATAAATATTGGCACTTCCGGCGCCGAAATCGGCGGAGCCTTCGGTGGGGAGAAAGAGACGGGTGGAGGGCGGGAGTCAGGTTCAGATGCCTGGAAGGCCTATATGCGCCGTCAAACCAATACCATCAATTGGGGCGTTGATGTTCCGCTTGCGCAAGGTATTACATTTGACCTCTGACCGAACGCGAGTGCGATAGCAAGGATTATGGATCGCTCCATAGCGCATCAATGAAGGTTTCCGAGCAGCCATCCTTACAAGGTTTCAATACCTTCGGGGTTTGCGCAAACACGGCCCTGATGATTGAAATCGAAGCAGAGGAGGATTTGCTCGCCGCGCCACAATTCGACCCGCAAAAGGACTTGGTCCTCGGCGGTGGCAGCAATCTGCTACTGGTCAGCGACGTTCCCGGAACGGTTTTTCTAAATCGCATCACCGGGCGCAACATCATTGAGTCACGAGGCAATGGAGTCATCGTGGAGGCCGGCGCCGGCGAGAATTGGCATAGCTTGGTGGACTGGACGCTGAGACAGGGCCTGAGCGGGTTGGAAAACCTGTCCTGGATACCCGGTCTCACCGGCGCTGCACCGATACAGAATATAGGTGCATATGGTGTTGAGCTATCATCCGTCCTGGATTTCGTCACGGCCTGGGATTGGGAAAAAGGGCGTTGGATTAGTTTCAATGCCGATGAGTGCCGGTTGGAATACCGGGACAGCCTGTTCAAGACCGAAGCGCCGGATCGTTACCTGATCACATCAGTGGGCCTGCGCCTGAGCCGGCGTTTTGCACCGCAGCTTGGCTACCAGGAACTGGCGGAGAGTCTGGAGCGCGCCGGTATTGAGCGGCCCACACCCAGAGAAGTCAGCGACGCGGTGATTGGCTTGCGGCGCTCGAAGCTGCCGGAACCCTCGGCGGTCGGCAATGCCGGCAGCTTTTTCAAGAATCCCGTGGTGACCGCAGATGAAGCAGAAACACTCAGCGACCGGTTTCCGGGACTGCCCGTCTGGCCAGCCGGCGCCGAGCGAGCCAAACTATCGGCCGGGTGGTTGATCGAACAATGCGGCCTTAAAGGCCACCGCGACGGCGATGCAGCGGTTTCAGCACTGCATGCACTGGTGCTGGTCAATCTCGGTCAGGCCAGCGGCAGGCAATTGTTAGACCTTGGCCGAACGAGTGCGACGCGAAGTGAGCCGCCATTTCAACATCCAGTTGGAGTATGAACCCAAAATCGTGCAGTTTTGCGCATGATCCGCGTATTTCGCATCAATCCATTATTCAGCTTTAAATCCGGAGAAAACCAGTGAGATCAATGCTTCACAGAACACTGCCCCTGGTCGGCGTCATTCTGGCCGCCTGCACACCCACTGAAGAACCAAGCAAGCCGCCAGCGGCGCCAGTTGTGGCGTCAACCCTTGGGGCGCAGCCAACGGCCAGCGTGGATGCGGAGCGCCTGCTGGGCAACATCCGCAAGCTGGCCTCTGATGATTTTGGCGGCCGGGCACCCATGTCCGACGGAGAAGTGAAAACCCTTCAGTTTCTAGAGGAAAAATTTCGCCAGTTTGGACTGCAGCCGCTATTTGGCGACAGTTACAGGCAGTCAGTCGACCTGGTTTCCATTGACCCAAACCCGGAAACGGTCCAGATGACGTTCAGTTTGAAGGGCAACGACCGGTTGGTCACGTATCGCGATGAAATGGTGGCCGTCACCCTAAGGGTAGTGCCTGAGTCGAGGGTCGAAGCCAGCGAGGTCGTATTCGTAGGCTACGGAATCGTCGCCCCCGAGTATGGCTGGGACGACTACGCCGACGTGGATGTAAGCGGAAAAACGGTGCTCATTCTGGTCAATGACCCTGGCTATGCGACAGGCGATGCGGACCTTTTCAAGGGCAAGAAAATGACCTACTACGGCCGCTGGACCTACAAGTACGAAGAAGCCGCCAACCAGGGCGCCGCGGCGGCGATTATCGTTCACGATACCGCGCCGGCCGCCTATGGCTGGGACGTGGTGCGCAATAGCTGGACCGGCCCGCAATTTCACCTGGCGACCGAAAACGACAATATCGACCGTGTGGCCATAGAGTCGTGGGTTCAAAAATTCATCGCTGAAGAACTGGCTCAGGCCTCCGGCACAAGCCTTACCAAATTGATGGCAGCGGCACTGTCGCCCGAATTCCAGGCGGTAGCGCTGGCAGCCACGATGAGCGCCTCGGTTCAGAATGAGTTGATCCGTTCGCAGTCTTACAACATTGGCGCACTTATACCCGGCAGCGAAGCGCCCGAAGAACTGTTTATCTATATCGCCCACTGGGACCACCTGGGAACGGCCAAACCCACAAACCCCGCCGAAAACTCCAGCGAAGACCTCATCTATAACGGTGCCGTGGACAATGCTTCCGGCACCGCCGCTTTGATCGAACTGGCCTACTCATTCGCTCAACTGGAGACACTGCCCAAAAGGAGCGTGGCATTCCTGGCCGTTACCGCGGAAGAGTCTGGGCTGCTGGGCTCAGCATGGTACGCCAGCAACCCACCCATCCCCCATGGCGCAAACGGTTGGCGGCATCAACATGGATGCCCTCAACCCTTACGGAACCACCAACGACATCATGGTGGTCGGCTACGGCAGCTCCGAAATGGAAGACCTGTTGATCCAGGCTGCATCGGCTCAGAACCGGGTAATTAAACCCGAAGATCATCCGGAACGTGGCTATTATTACCGTTCTGACCACTTCAACTTCGCCAAGAAGGGCGTGCCGATGCTGTATGCGGAGTCCGGCACCGATCACCGCGAGCTGGGGCCGGCTTATCTCGAGGGTCGCGGCAAGGAGTACGTCGAAACCCGCTACCATTCGCCAGCAGATGAGGTACAGGACGACTGGGATCTTCGCGGTATTGTCGAAGGCATTGAACTGAATTTTTCGATTGGTCACAAGGTGGTGAATTCAGGCGACTGGCCGGAATGGTACGAGGGTAACGAATTCCCGCGCGATCCGTGAGGACTCGCGTAAACCCAGCCACCAATAGGGGCCGCTGCCAGCCCGCCCAATAGGGGCACCCCATTTATTCGTTGGCTATCCCATGTGGCACATGCGCTGCAGCAACATGCTCTGAAGCCGATACCACATGCCTTTTCTGATCATCAAAGAATATATCGGCGCCAAAGGCTTTGAGAAATTCGCCTTTGCTGCGTCCCCCCAGAAACAGGGCTTCATCGGACGCGGATGCCCCAGTGGCGCAGGGTCAGGATGACGCGCTTGTGGGCCGGGGCTGAGCGGGCTGTCACCAACGCAGTCCGGATCGGGTTGTCTTCCACCGGGTAGGCAGACTGAATGTCGTGCAAGGCTTCAAGCACCGGTTTGAAAGGCCCGCCCGATAGCGGGTCTTCGGCCTGTTCTGTTTCGCTTTGCGGCAAAGGCATCCAGACCGCTTTTCTGGTACACACGTTCGGCTTCGTCGCTGAAGAGCACCGCATCGCCATCAAAGGCAATTCTCAGCTGTTTGCTCTTCTGGCGGGATGCCGCGCCCGGCAGGATAAGCGCCGCAGCAAATCCCGATCGTAGCGTGCTGCGGACATCGCCATGATGGGTTGAGAGAAACAGATGCACCGAATAGGCCCTGAGGTATGGTTCGCGGCTTTCACCGCTGGTAAATGCCGCCCGTTCTATGCCCAGGCCGTAGTGTTCGATGGAATTGAATATTCTCAGGCCGGTGTCTGCGCTATTGCGGGACATCAGTATGACTTCCACGCCGGCATGGGCGGCCTCCGGGCTGTTGAGATTCAGCAGCTTCTCAACCAGCGGAAAGGCGACCCCCGGAGCAAATGGTTCGTTTTCCCGAGACACCTGGTATGCAGCGTAGGCCTTCAAACCCTGCTTTTCGAACACATCATGACTTTCGCGCATGTCAAAGAGGGCACGTGAAGAAATAGCGATGACCAGTGATCGCAGATCCTCTGCCGATTGCCGCTCACTGCCGGCTGCTGCGGTTCTTGGATGGCGAATAATTTCCGTCATAAATCAATCCCCTCCCGAGCATGTTAACCGAAGCAATCTCAAAAGTTGAGAAACCGTCAACCGCCATCTTGTCTTATTCCCAATCTGGACTTTTATGCTAACCCGGCAGGACACATCAGGCCGATCTTGGTAAAGAGTCGAAAGGCCATTAGAATGATGAGTATCCACACTGTTTCAAGGCTCTCTATGCGATCAATTCTGGTTTTTCTGACGGTTTTCTGCGGGCTGATGTCAGCCACGCAATCCATCGCCCAGCCCGGAGATTCTGATTCTGATCCCGAGGCCGTAGAATTGATCCGCGCCGCCATGGATCAGTGGCGCGGACGTACCTCCCATTCACGGACCACGATGACCATTCACCGCAACGACTGGGAACGGACGATGTCGATGCTTTCCTGGAGTTCCGGCGATGAACTGTCGCTGGTGCGAGTTCTTGAGCCGAAGAAAGACGCCGGCAACAGCACCTTGCTCAATGGCGACAATATGTGGAGCTACTCGCCAAAGATCAATCGAATCATCAAGATTCCGTCCTCGATGATGAACCAGAGTTGGATGGGCAGCGATTTCTCAAACCGCGATATCAGCAAATCAACTGATATCATTGACAACTACACACACCGACTCACAAACAAGAAGACAGAAGGTGAGCACACCATCTATACCATCACATCCATCCCGCATGAGGATGCAGCGGTTGTGTGGGGCAAGGAAGTCAATGTGATCCGCGACGACTTTGTGACCATCGAGCAACAATTCTGGGATCAGGATGATGTCCTGGTCAAAGTCATGAAAACCCTGGAGATCGCCGAAATGAGTGGCCGGGCGGTTGCCAGAACGCTGCGCATGCACAAGACCGAAACGCCGGATGAATGGACGGAAATGCATACCGACGAAGTCGAATTCGACATCGATTTGCCAGAAAATCTCTTTACCCTGTCCAACCTGAGAAATCCACGCCAGTGAGTGAAACCACCCGCTTTTTGATTCTGCGTCTGGCCTGGCGCAATCTGTGGCGCCACAAACGCCGGTCCTGGCTGACTGCCGGCGCAATGGCCTTTTGCAACGCCTTGTTGATCTTTATGACCTGCCTGCAATTTGGCACCTACGACATGATGATCACCAATACCGTCAGCACTTTCAGTGGCTACGCACAGATTCAGCGCGAAGGCTATCTGGACACGCCGAAAATGCGGCTCACCGTTCCTGATATCCAGGTCCTGACCGATGCAGTCCGGGATGCTCGCCCGGCCGGCAGGGCGTCCGCCCGCGCCTCTGCCCTGGTGCTGATATCCAGCGAACAACGCTCGCTGGGCGTTTCAGTGATTGGTGTACAACCCGGCACCGAACCCGCGGTATCCACGCTGCCCGGCCTGGTCAGGGAAGGGCGCTACCTGCAGGGGAGCAACGCGCCCGAAATCGTCGTCGGCAGCGTGATGGCGCGCAATCTGAAAGCGTCCATAGGTGACGAACTCACATTATTGGGATCGGGGCTTGATGGCTCATTTGCGGCGGGTGTTGTGACCATTGTTGGAATTTACAGCTCGGGAATACCCGATCTGGACCGCAGCATCGCGCAAATTCCGCTCGACCTATTTCCAGAGAGACTTTTTCAATGGGTGACCAGGGCCATGCCATCGTCATTTCCACCAACAACCTGACCGAAACCGCAGCCGCCCGTGACAGTGCCGAGCAAGTCATCACCGGCCGAGCCCCGCAACTTGTTGCATTGGATTGGGATGCGCTGAATCCGGGCGTCATGCAATCCATCCAAAGCGATCTGGAGCAGTGCCTGGTTCATCTATTTCATCCTGATCATCCTGGTGGCTTTCAGCGTACTGAACACTCAATTGATGTCCGTTTTGGAGCGTACTCGCGAATTTGGCGTCATACTGTCTTTGGGTGTAAAACCGATCAAACTGGCGCGCTTGGTGGTGCTCGAAACCAGCTTGATTGCGTTAATCGGCCTCATTTTGGGGCTCCTGGTGGGAGGCGCCCTGGCGCTGTACTTTAATCAATACGGTCTTTGGTTCGAAGGCATAGAAGAATTTGCCGCCAAATACAACGTCACGGATCGCATTTATCCAAAAATCAGCCTACTGACGATGTCCCTGGGGCCGGTTATCGTTTCTGTTTTCTGCATGATCGCCTCTTTCTACCCTGCCATGCGCCTGTTCCGGTTGGAGCCGGTTGACGCGATGAGGACTGGCTGATGGCGCTGCCTCTGAGTGGATTGAGCCGCCTGGCCTGGCGCAATTTGTGGCGCAACCACCGGCGAACCATCATTATGCTGCTGGCAATCGCGATTGGCACCTGGGGAATGATATTTACCACTGCGCTGCTCAAGGGGATGATGGTCGGCATAGTCCACGGACGGCATCGAGTCACTGCCTGGCCATGTACAGGTCCACGATCCCCTTTACCGCGATGATCCCAGCGTGGGAAATAACTTGCCTCAACCCGATGCGGCTTTTCGTGATGTTCTGGATAACCCACCGGTTGTGGCCTGGGGCAGCCGCATCAAGGTACCGGCGATGATTTCCAGCGAACGCGATAGTCGGGGCGTGACTTTGCTGGGCATCGAGCCTGATAAGGAACTATTACTGGGCTTTGACCCGGCCGACATTGTCGAGGGCCGGTTTATCGAGAGCGTCGATGATCAGGGCCTTGTGGTCGGGCGTAAACTGCTGGACCGGCTTGAAACCCGCCTGGGAAACCGGGTGGTCATCATGAGCCAGGACCCGCATAACGAAATTGCCGATCGTGGTCTCAGAATCGTCGGCGTTTTTAAATCCGACCTTCAAATGCTTGAAGAGTCGCAAATCTATGCCGGGCTGGGTACCGTTCAAAAACTGCTTAACATTCATGGTCGGGTTTCGGAGCTCGCCGTGGTGGGTGCCAATTTCGAGCAAACCGATGAATTACTGTCACTGATTCAGAACGCAGCGCCGCCGGGCGCCGAAACCCTGGATTGGAAGTCTTTGGATGAATTTCTGGCAGAGTCGCAAAACCTGATCGGCAGCATCGTCTACTTGATGACGCTGGTTATTTTCATGGCTTTGTCCTTCGGCCTGGCCAATACATTCATGATGGCGGTGTTCGAGCGGATGCGGGAAATCGGCCTGATGAAGGCGCTGGGAATGCGGCCGTCCGCCATCGTGACGCAGATTCTTCTCGAGTCCCCTGGTCCTGCTGGCGATCGGCGTACTGGTGGGCAATATATTCGCCGTGCTGTCCATTTATCCTTTGAGGGACGGTATAGACCTGTCTGCATTTGCCGAAGCACTGGCGCAGGGTGGAATAAGCAGTACCCTGACCCCCATGCTCGAATGGGCTGACATGGTAAGGGCCACCGTGGTTGTTCTTGCATTGGGGGTATTGACCAGCCTGTTGCCGGCGCTGCGTGCCTCTCGGCTGGACCCGGTACGGGCCATAAACAAGACCTGATCGTGTATTTGTTGACTTGGAGTAAATAATGGGCGCAATTGTGTGCACATCCCTACACAAAAATTACCAACAGGGTGACCGAATTATTCGGGCACTCGATGATGTGTCCCTGGAAATCGCCGGGGGCTCATTTGTGTGCCTGTCCGGGCCATCCGGCTCAGGCAAGACCACCCTGCTCAACGCGATTGGCGGTCTGGATCGGATCGACAGCGGTGAAATAACCATTGACGGGCAGCGGGTGGACAACCTGGGAAAGGGGGAACTGGCCGATCTTCGACTCAACAACATCGGTTTTGTTTTCCAGGCTTACAACCTCATCCCGGTACTCTCAGCGCGCGGAAAACGTTGAATTTGTCATGCAAATCCAGGGCATGAGCGCTGCAAAGCGAAAAAAGAAGTCCCTGGCGATCTTGGAAGAAGTCGGCCTCGCCGGGATGGAAGATCGTCGTCCCCGCCGAATTGTCTGGCGGCCAACAACAGCGGGTGGCGGTCGCGCGGGCCATTGTCAGCCAGCCTGGACTTGTGCTCGCCGATGAACCTACGGCAAATCTGGACACAAAAAGCATGCGCCATCTGATGGACCAGTTCGTCGAGCTCAATGATAAGCATGACGCCACCTTCGTCATTGCAACCCACGACGTACGCGTTATGGAGTATGCGCCGCGCCAGGTCGTCATGCGCGACGGAAAAATTATGTCGGACCAAACCAGAGCCTGAAGACCATGGCCGCTGCCTTCACCCGGCGCCGATTGCAAGCTGGCCTGCTCCTGGTTTACCTGTTATTGGCGCCCATTCACATCGTTCAAGCGGAAACCGATATTTGGCCACTCGAATTGGCCGGCCATGCGAAGTATTTTTATAACCTGACGAGCTACCCCCATAACAGCTTTTTTGACGACCTGGTCGGCGCCACGGGCCAGGACCACCAGGTCGATGTGCGACTCAAATTCAGTACCCGTCATGATAGCTGGGACTTCATGGCAGACTTTCAGTTAATCGGCGTTCACGGCGACACCCTGGCACTGCGGTCAAGCCTCAGCGGCGGTATTATCCCCGGCCGCATCATCAACGATGATCGGCGTTGGTTCGACCTCAGCCACACCATTGACGAGGGAGAGCGTTATGCGCTGGTTCAGCGGCTGGACAGGATCAGCGTTGGCTACACCGGCGCGAACGCAGTGCTGCGCTTCGGGCGCCAGGCCATCAGCTGGGGCAACGGTATGTTGTTTACGGCGATGGACATTTTTAATCCTTTCGACCCGGCGGCCGTCGACAAGGAATACAAGACCGGCGATGACATGGTCTACGGCCAATACCTGTTCAGCAACGGCGGCGACCTCCAGGCCGTGGCGGTCGTGCGGCGTAATCCCTTCAGTGGCGAGGTGGAGTCTGAGCAATCATCCTTCGCGGTCAAATACCACGGCTTCGCCGGGATGAATGAATTCGATCTGCTGCTGGCCAATCATTTCGACGATACGGTTATCGGTGTGGGTGGCGTGCTGAACGTCCGAGGTGCTGTTGCCCGTGGAGATGTGATCGTGACCAATACGCATCGTGACAGCTACATATCCGCAGTGGCCAGTCTGAGTTATTCCTGGGTACTGGGCGGCAAGAATTGGTCAGGAATCCTGGAATACCACCGCAATGGCTTTGGTCAGAAAAACGGCGCCTACTCGCCCGCTGACCTTGCCGCCAATCCGGACTTGCTGCTGAGGTTGGAGCGCGGAGAGGTGTTTTCGCTGGCCAGGAATTACCTGGCTGCATCAGCAACCATCGAGCTGACACCGCTGTTCCTGCTCAGTCCCAATTTCTTCATCAACCTGGATGATCCGTCCCTGCTGGCCCAGGTGGTTGCAAGCTGGGACTGGAAGCAAAACATACAGATCATTGCAGCGTTGAATATCCCCATCGGGCCGCCAGGCTCCGAATACGGCGGCATTGCGTCAGGTGTTGAAGATCGTTTTTTTTCATCCGGCCCCAGTTTGTATGCGCAACTGGCATTTTATTTCTAAGGTCGAAACTATAAAAACTGCTCGTCGAGAATACGGTCTTCGAGGGAATGGTCGGGGTCAAACATCAGTTTGAGTTTTATATCGGGTTCTTCGTATACATCAACGCTGACGATGTTTCGGACCTCCTCGGCGTCTGCCGTGGCGCTCACCGGTCGTTTGTATGGATCCAGAATCTCGAAGCCTATTTTAGCGTTGCTTGGCAGAACCGCCCCTTTCCACCGCCGCGGTCGAAAAGGTGAAATTGGGGTCAGGGCTAGCGCGCCGGTGCCCAGTGGCAGGATGGGACCGTGGGCAGATAGATTGTATGCCGTGCTGCCTGCGGCGGTTGATACCAGGACACCGTCGCACACCAGTTCAGCAACCTTGACCGTTCCGTTGATTGAGATTCTGACGTGTGCCGCCTGGTTCATTTGCCGCAACAAGGAGACCTCGTTGATGGCCAGCGCCTTACTCTCACCCCCGGCTTCAGTGCGGGCGACCATGCACAGTGGCTTGAGCGCCACCTCGCTGGCCAGGGACAGCCGCTCCTGCAGCTCATCTGCCCGGTAGAGATTCATCAGAAATCCGACATTGCCGAGTTTCATGCCGTAAATTGGCAGGTCTGCCGGCAGCAGGCGATGAAGGGTACGCAGCATAAACCCATCCCCACCCAGGGCAACAACCACGTCAGCCACCTGGGGCTCATTCTGACCGTAACGTTCATCCATGATCTGCAGCGCATTTTGTGCGGCTTCCGCCAGGCTCGCGACAAAATGAATACACTTTTCAGTCATGAATTGGTCCGAACCAGTTTTTCAACTGCGCCCACTGCAACCGCAACGGTGGCGTAGTCCATGGTGGAGAGCAATTTCATGTCCGTCAGCATTTTGCTGAGTATTTCAACCTGCTCACCGAAATCTGATAACCAGTATGCCATGGGATCGGAGCACCGAGGAGCCGAACGCAAAACGATATCCACCAATTGATTGTGGCTGGTCAGCAAGTCATCCCGCAGCTTCCGTCTTGCCTGGGCGTGCCACTGGCCTGCCACTGGCAGGCTCTCGACCTGCTGGCGCAGCCAGCGCAATTGGAGTGCGTCCCCAATCCCCATATAAACATCGGCCACCCGAACAGGGTTGGAGCGTTTCCTGGCTGCAATCTCTACCACATCGAGGGCAGGGAAAGCGCGTTGGAACATGATGACGCGCCTTGCCAATCGATTGGAAAAACCACCTTCCACAAAGCTCCTCATCTCCTCACTGACTGCTTCTGAATCCTGCTCGGTCATGGTTTTTTGCAGATGACTGACCAACTTGATCAACCCGGGCTGCAGGCGATTAATCCGTTTTTCGATATCGTGCACCGCGCCGGGTAGATTCAGCAGCCAGCGGGTAGCCTGGCGCAGCAGGTTCCACATGATCAGGTTGGCGCGAATCTGCAAATCACTGTTAACAACGTTGTCCAGGACTTCAACTTCTGCCCAGAATTTTCGTGCCTGGAAGACCTCGCGGGCAATGGTATACGCCTTGGCGACCTCTACCGGTTGGGCGCCGGTGTCTTCATGCATGCGAAGCGTAAAGGAAGCTCCCATGCGGTTGACGAGTGAATTCGTAACCTGAGTGGCAATGATTTCCCGGCGCAGTCGATGCGCGGTGATTTCCACGGGATATGCCTGTTGCAATGCGGCAGGAAAATAACGCACCAGCTCTACAGCCAGGTAGGCGTCTTCAGGCAAATCCGAAGCCAGTAACTGCTGATAAAGGCGAATTTTGCTCCATGAAAGCAGGACCGACAGTTCGGGGCGGGTCAGGCCCTCACCCCGGTCGCGCCGCGCCGTCAGCTCTTCATCGTCCGGCAGGTCTTCAAGATCCCGGTCGAGCATGCCTTCTGCTTCCAGCACCGAAATAAAATGTTGTTTGGCGCCCAGCCTCGGTCCCGTCAGCCTGGCCATCATTGATATGGCCTGAGTTTGCAGATAATTGTTGCGCACTACCAGTTTTGAAACATCATCGGTCATGTCGGCAAGCAGTTGGTTGCGCGCTTTCAGTTTCAAATTGCCAGAACGGCACACGTCATCGAGCAAAATCTTGATGTTGACTTCATGATCGGAACAATCCACACCAGCAGAATTGTCGATGAAGTCTGTGTTGATACGTCCGCCTGCGAAGGCGAATTCAATTCTGCCCTGTTGGGTGAATCCCAGGTTGCCGCCTTCGCCGACCACCCGGCAACGCAATTCCTTGCCATTGACACGCACGGGATTGTTGGCGAGGTCGCCGGCCTCCAGGTGGCTTTGCGCGGAGGCTTTTACATAGGTGCCGATACCACCATTCCACAGCAGGTCAACGGGCGCCTTGAGCAGCGCGCGAATCAGCTCGTGTGGCGCCAGGCGGTCCTCCTCCAGCCCCAACAAATCCTGCACCTGGGCACTCAAGGGGATGGTCTTGTCTTGTCGCGACCACACCCCGCCGCCGCGGGAAATCAGCTTGCGATTGTAGTCAGCCCAACTGGATCGCTGCTTGCGAAACAGCCGGCGCCGTTCATCGAAACTCTTTACGGGATCGGGATCCGGGTCGATAAATATGTGCAGGTGATTGAATGCGGCCTGCAGCCGGATTTGCTTTGAGAGCAACATAGCATTGCCGAATACATCGCCGCTCATATCGCCGATGCCCATCACGGTTAAGGGCTCTTTCTGGATATCCTTGCCCAATTCACGGAAATGCCGCTTTACGCCTTCCCAGCTCCCTTTGGCAGTAATGCCCATCTTTTTGTGGTCGTAACCGTTTGAACCTCCCGAAGCGAATGCATCGCCCAACCAGAACTGTTTGTCCAGCGCAATGGCATTGGCTGTATCAGAAAATGAAGCGGTGCCCTTGTCTGCTGCAACGACCAGATATGCGTCATCATCATCGCGCCGTACCAGGCGTTTCGGAGGCACAATATTCATTTTATGTAAATTATCAGTAATATCTAATAAAGCATTGATAAACTGACAATAACAAGCAATTCCTTCATCCATGATTTCGTCCCGGCTGCCTCCTTCAGCCAAACGCTTGACGACGAAACCACCCTTTGCGCCCACCGGCACGATCATGGTGTTTTTGACGTTTTGAGCCTTCATCAGGCCCAACACCTCAGTGCGGAAATCCTCCCGCCGGTCTGACCAGCGCAGTCCGCCCCGGGCAATTTTGCCGCTGCGCATATGAATGCCTTCAAACCGGTGAGAGAAGACCCATATTTCCCGGTATGGTCGGGGCAGAGGTAAATTGGGCACCAATGCGGAATCCAGTTTGAATGCAAAGTAATCGGGCGGCTGTTTATCCGCGTCCCTTTGGAAGTAGTTGGTTCTCAAGGTAGCGCGGATCAGGGCGTAAAAGGTATGCAGGATCCGGTCCTCATCCAGGCTCGTCACTGAGCCCAGCGCGCGCATGAAGGCCTTTCTTATGGTCCTGACCTGGTCATCCCGGCTGGCGCGGCGGCGGGCGCCACAGATGTCATTGAGATACTCGATGAGTTCCTTGTCTTTTTCGCAGTCCCCACCCAACAGATTTTCAAACACCCGCTGCAAGTTCTTGCGCCCACGGTCTTTGCGAAATTCGCTCTCCTGGTCCCGGTCGGGATCAAAGGAGGCTTCGAAGAGTTCAATCAATAACCGGGCGATCAGAGGATGCTTGGCCAGCGTCTCAGCCATGTAACTCTGGGAGAAAGCAATGGGCGTCTGCAGCAGATATTTGCACAGAGCACGTAGCAGTTTCACCTGTGTCCAGTGCAATTGCGCCGCCATGACAAGCTGATTGAAGCCATCGCTTTCTGTCTGGCCACGCACTGTGCGTTCAAGCGCCTCCTGGAATAGCCCCCGCAGATTCTCAATGTTCAATTCATGGCGCGCATTGGGAAACATGTCGAAATCCTGAATCCAGAGATTTCCTTCGCCCAGCTCCAATTCGTAAGGCCTTTCGCTCACCACCTGGAGGCCCAAATGCTCCAGTATCGGCAGAATCTCGGACAACGGCAAGGGTGCATTCTGGCGAAACAGTTTCAGACGCAGCATTCTTCCCCTTCTTTTGCGAGGCCGGTACAGGCTCATGCGCAGGTCACTTCCCTTGAGCAATGTGGCGGCATTTTCGACGTCAAATGCTGCGACCCAGGGCGACACGTCTTCCTTGTAGGCCTCGGGGAATGACTCCCCAAATTGCGCGCTCCATTTCAGTCCGACCTCCTCACCATATTTCTCAACCAGTATCTCCCTGAGCTGATCGGTCCAGTCCCTGACGGCTTCTACAATTTTTCCTTCAAGAATGCGGGCATCGGGAACGTCGGAAAAACCGGCTTTCGGACGAATGATGACCTGCAGCCTGGCGAGCTGAGACTCGGAGACATTGACGGCATGATCGAGTCGTACCCCTTTCATGGCGCGCTTGAGTATGGACTGTATTTTCTTCCTGTTCTCCGTGTTGTATTGATCCCGAGGAATGTACACCAGACAGGAAAAAAACCTGCCAAATTGCTCCTGCCTGATGAACAGCCGTACCCGCAACCGTTCCTGCAGGTTGAGTATTCCGTTCGCCAGTTCGAAAAGTTCTTCAATGTTGGCCTGAAACATGTCGTCACGCGGCAGAGTCTCAAGAATATGGACCATTGATTTCCACGCGTGACTGCCGCGAACCAGGTGCGACATTTCCAACACGCCTTGCATTTTCTCCCGCACCAGAGGTGTGTTCGTGGCGCTGCGGTTGTAGGCGTTGGAGGTGAACAAACCGAGGAATCGGCGCTCACCAATGGTTCGGCCACGCGCGTCATAGCGCAATATGCCTATATAGTCCATGTAGCCAACCCGGTGAACCCTCGAACGCGCGTTTGTTTTTGTCAGGAACAGCGGCCTTTCAATACTGGTCGTGCGGGCCTGTTCGCCAAAGCGTGTCAGCGGGCGGGCCGTAACGGTCTTTTTCGTTTCTCTGAGAATACCAAGCCCCGAGCCCTTTACAACCCGCAGCTCATGGGATTCGCTGCTCCTGATAATTTTATAGTCCCGCACGCCCAAAAATATGAAATGATCGTCAATCGCCCAGCTCAAAAATTCCTGACTTTCCCGAATAATCTCGTCGTCTGCCTTGCTGGCCATTGCAGGCAGCTCATCGATACTGAGCCGCGCCACTTCGGTCATTTTCTTCCAGTCTGAGACCACCAGGCGAACTTCAGACATTGAGCGCAACAGACCCTTTTTGATGTTCTTTAGCGTTTGCGCATCGGTTTGACGGTCCACTTGCAATTGCACGGCCGACTCGCGTGTCCCACCACCGTCGTCTTTTTGCAATTCATCCGTGAGCACGCCCTGGGCGTCACGCCCAATGCGAATAACGGGATGAATGATGAGATGAACGCCGAGCTTCATTTCGCTGACGGCCAGATTTGCACTGTCCACCAGGAACGGCATGTCGTCGTTAACGAGTTCGATGACGGTATGGGTTGACTCCCATCCATGCTCTTCCCGGTTCGGATTGTAGACCCGGATCAATATTTCGCCAGGCTGGCGCACGGCTAAGAATCGGAACAGACTCGCAACCATACGCGCCAAATCCCCCGCGTTGGACGCCTTCAAATCGTCATAAGGCACCCGACGAAAATAGCGACGAACCAGTTGACGTGCGGATTCGGCCTGGTCAGCTTCCACTTCCGTGACAATGGCGGAGCAGATCTTTTCGACAAGCTCTTTCTTGGCGGAATTAGCCGAAGGCTTCATGAGGTCAGGAGTCCTGGTGCATCCGATCGGGCTAACGCAGCCCAGTCTCAAGCCGATTGATAACCATGCGCTGTATCTCGCTGGACCCTTCGTATATTTCCGTGATCTTGGTGTCACGAAAGTAGCGCTCGACGGGCATTTCTTTGCTGAAACCCATGCCGCCGTGAATCTGCACTGCCTGGTGGGCAATGAACATCGCTGCCTCCGAGGCATAAAGCTTGGCCATACTGCCCTCAAGCGTGAATCGAGCACCTGTCTGTTTTGCTCTGTCCTTGACCCAGGCGGCCCGCATCGTCAACAGCCATGCCGCATCAAGTCGAGTTTTCATGTCGGCAATCTTCGCTTGGGTCATCTGGAATTCGCCGATGGGTCGCCCGAACGCGCGTCGCTCCCGAACATACTCAACAGAGGCTTCGTAGGCAGCGCGTCCAATGCCTACGGCCTGGGATGCGATGCCGATGCGGCCTGCGTCCAATACGCCCATGGCGATTTTGAACCCCTCCCCTTCGTGCCCCAGCCGGCAGGACGCAGGACAGACATAGTCATCGAATTCGATTTCGCAGGTCGCCGATGCACGAATACCCAGTTTGGGTTCGGTCTTGCCGCAACGAAAACCGTCAACGCGGGTATCGATCACAAAAGCGCTGATGCCATCTGTTCCGGCACCCGCTTGCGTCACGGCAAACAGCACCACATAGTCCACCACCGGGCCGGAAGTAATCCATGATTTCTTGCCGTTGATAATGTAGCCGCTACCATCAGCACTGCGTTCGGCGCGCGTGCGCATGTTGGCCGAGTCCGATCCTGATTGGGGTTCGGTCAGGGCGTACGCGCCGATCGCCTCCCCACGGGCAACCGGCCGGACAAACATCTGCTTCTGTTCTTCGGTCCCGTTGTTCAGAATACCGTAGCTATAGAGGGAGTTGTTGACACTCATGATGGTGCCGTGGGCGGCGTCCGCAGCGCTGATTTCAATCATCGCCAGTGCGTAGCCGATGGCATCCAACCCTGCGCCGCCGTATTCCTCAGGCACCTCGATGCCCATTAACCCCAGTTCGCCCATCTGCTTGATGGTTGCTGACGGAAATTCGCCACTGGCGTCGAATTTTGCAGCAATGGGCACAATTTCGTTCTGGGCAAAATCGTGGGCCGCAGCCTGGATCATCAACTGATCTTCAGTTAATTCGAAATGCATTTACTGGTCCCGCTCTCGCCTGTTTTAGTTCGACACTCAGATGCCTGATTATAAAGCCACACAGCCGGTCTGCATATGCGTGGATTTTATTGGGTTCCGGTACCGTTGCGGCTGTCCTCATTATCGGTTGACCTGCGTCGCTTCAACGGCTAATCTGCAACACGTCATCACATATATCTTTAAATCAAGATAGAAAGATATGTATTCAAGCTGCGCTTTGAATTTGGGCGCGGACGATCACGGCAGCGCGGACTACGATAAATGGACCTGCACAAAGCATCGCATCATTGCAGACTACTTGCGGACGCAACCCGCTTGCGGTTGTTGCTGCTGCTCGAGCGGGAAGAATTGAGTGTGGCGGAATTGTCTGCCATTACCCAGCTTGCGCAACCCCGGGTCTCAACCCACCTGGCGAAACTCAAAGAAGCCCGCCTGGTCGTTGATCGACGCGAGGGTGTGTTCGTCTACTACCGCATCACTTCTACCATTACAGACCAGAGTCTGAAAGATCTTTGGATGGTATTGCGTAACACCACCGACGATCCGGTGGTGCAGCAAGATCTGGATCGAATTCCATCGGTTCTTAGCGCTCGTCAGGGTGGCGGCACCTGGGCGGATACTGTCGCGGGCGATATGGAACGCCACTATTCTCCCGGAAGAACCTGGGAAGCGACTGGACGTTCCCTGGTGCAGTTGATGAGATTGGGCGATGTGCTGGACATCGCATCGGGTGATGGGGCGCTGGACGAACTGCTGGCCCCGGTTGCCGACAGTGTCTCTTGCCTGGACATAAGTGAGCGCGTTGTTGCCGCGGGCCGAAAAAGACTGGCAACCTGGAAAAATGTGTCCTTCGATATTGGGGATATGCACAACCTACCGGTAGATGACGCCGATTTTGACACCGTTCTGCTGATGCATGCCCTGACTTACACCAACCGGCCGAGTGAGGTATTTAGAGAGATTTTCCGCGTTCTGAAACCAGGCGGCAAATTGCTTGCCGTCACCCTCAACGAGCATTGCCATGAGAAAGCCGTGCAGCCCTTTGATCATGTCAATCTTGGCTTCCAGGCTGAATCGCTCGATAAACTGTGCCGGTCTGCGGGCTTTGAGGTCGATTATTGTCAGGTCTCGACGGTCGAAAAGCGCCCGCCCAATTTTGCAGTATTAACGCTCTCGGCCAGGAAACCCGTGATGGCCGCGATAGCCTGAGCCATGAGTGATCTCGGCAAGCATGGAGTGCCAGGTCAGCTGCCCTGGCGGGACCCGGTTGCAGCAGACCAGCTGCACAACATTCTGAGCAAACGGATCCTGGTGATGGATGGCGCCATGGCGACCATGATTCAGCAATATGCCCTTGACGAAAAGCAATTTCGAGGTGAGCGATTTATTGCCCACGGGCGGCCCGTCATGGGCAATAACGATCTACTGAGCCTCACACGTCCCGACATCATCAGCGAGATCCACCAGGGGTTTCTGGCCGCCGGCGCAGACATCATTGAAACCAATACCTTCAATGCCAACCGGATTTCGCAGGCCGATTACGGCATGGAGCATCTGGTTGGTGAGATCAATCGAGTCAGCGCTGAATTGGCCTGTGCGGCGATCACACAGTATCTTGCGTCAAACGTCGCAGCAAATTCGGGGGCAAATTCAGGGGCAAATTCGGGACAACCACGATTTGTAATGGGTGCCCTGGGGCCGACCAACCGCACCGCGTCATTGTCACCGGATGTCAATAGACCCGAATTCCGAAACACTTCGTTTGCACAACTCAGGGACACCTATGCCGAAGCCACGCTGGGGCTGATTGAGGGCGGTGTGCACCTGCTGGCCCTGGAAACGGTGTTTGATACCCTCAACTGTAAAGCAGCCATTTATGGCATTGAAGAGGCCTTCCTGCAGCTCGGGTGCCGTGTGCCGGTCATCATCTCGGGCACCATCATCGACGCCAGCGGGCGAACGCTCTCGGGCCAAACGGTAGAAGCGTTTTGGCAGTCGATCAGGCACGCGAGCCCGTTCGCCGTGGGGCTGAATTGCGCGCTCGGGGCAGAAGAAATCAGACCCTGGATTCAGGAGCTTTCAAGGGTAGCCGACTGCCCCGTGAGCTTGTACCCCAACGCCGGGCTGCCCAATGAATTGGGTGACTATGACGACACACCCGAAAACATGGCCGCAGTGATGGCCGAATTTGCGTCCGCCGGCCTGCTCAACCTTGCCGGGGGTTGTTGCGGCACCACGCCTGAACACATTGAAGCGATTGCCGCCGCAGTCGGCCAGTATGCACCACGCCAACTGCCTGAGGTGACACGCTGGTGCCGGCTTGCCGGTCTGGAGACCCTGACGTTCACGCCGCAACTGAATTTCGTCAATGTGGGCGAGCGGACCAATGTCACGGGATCGGCCAAATTCAAGAAACTGATCCAGGCCGATGACTATGCGGCCGCGCTCGAAGTTGCCAGGCAGCAAGTGGAGAACGGCGCCCAGATCATTGATGTCAATATGGATGAAGGGCTGCTGGACGGACCCGAGGCAATGACACATTTCCTCAATCTGATCGCCTCCGAACCGGATATTGCCCGTGTACCGGTCATGATCGACTCTTCGGACTGGAACGTCATCGAGGCAGGGCTGAAATGTCTGCAGGGCAAGGGCATTGTCAATTCAATCAGTCTCAAGGAAGGTGAGGACGCATTTGTCCGCCAGGCTCGGGAGGTCCGGCGCTACGGAGCGGCCGTTGTCGTGATGGCTTTCGATGAAAAGGGTCAGGCGGACAACCTGAAAAAGCGCATCAGTATTTGCCGCCGCGCCTGGAAAATTCTCACCGAGGACGTTGGCTTTCATCCCGAGGACATCATTTTCGATCCCAACATATTCGCGATCGCCACAGGTATTGCCGAACACAACAATTACGGCGTCGACTACATAGCCGCCACACGCGAAATCAAGAAATATTGTCCCGGCGCCATGGTCTCCGGTGGCGTCAGCAATATCTCATTTTCATTTCGCGGGCAGAACCGGGTTCGCGAAGCGATTCACTCGGTGTTTCTCTATCATGCCATTCAGGCTGGGATGGACATGGGCATCGTCAATGCCGGCCAGCTTGAGGTATACGACGAGATCGACCCTGATCTGCGCGAGGCAGTGGAAGACGCGGTGCTCAATCGCAACGACGAGGCCACGGAGCGGCTGCTGAGCATCGCGCAGAAGTTCCAGGGTAATTCGGAAAAGCCGGTTAGCGATGCCATTTGGCGGCAACTGCCGGTTCACGAGCGCCTTGCTCAAGCTCTGGTCAAAGGCATCAACTCGCACGTCGAGGCCGACACCGAAGAAGCTCGGCTGTCCATGGACCGGGCGATAGAAGTCATCGAAGGTCCTTTGATGGATGGGATGAACATCGTTGGCGACCTGTTTGGGGAAGGCAAGATGTTTCTACCACAGGTCGTCAAGAGTGCGCGGGTCATGAAACAGGCCGTGGCTGTGCTGGTGCCCCATATCGAAAAGGAAAAGCGCCTTCGCGGCGAGACCTCCTCCAGCCACGGCCATGTGCTCATGGCCACCGTCAAAGGGGACGTGCACGACATTGGCAAGAATATCGTAGCAGTGGTGTTGCGCTGCAATAATTTTGAGGTCACCGACTTGGGCGTGATGGTCCCGGGTGAGCAGATTATCGCAACGGCACTGGAAAAAAATGTCGACATCATTGGCTTGTCGGGACTCATTACGCCGTCTCTGGAAGAAATGAAGCGCGTTGCGGCAGAAATGGAGCGCCAGGGCCTGGACAAACCACTTTTGATCGGGGGTGCCACGACATCAAGAGTGCATACCGCTCTGAAAATCGAGCCCGAATATGGCCAGGGTGTTTATTGGGTGAAGGATGCATCTCGCGCTGTCGGCGTTGTGCGCAAACTGATTAAACCATCAACCCGCGCTGCACTTCACGAAGATACCCGCAGCGAATATCGCCGGGTTCGGGAGCGGCGGGCAGCCGGTAGCAGGCGCAAGCCGCCAGTGGCGCTGGTGACGGCGCGGGACAATGCCCTGGTGATTGACTGGACGCAAACATCCCCGACCACGCCAGCGCATCCTGGTCTGACGGTATTTGACGACTATGACCTCGAAGAGCTGTGCGCCTATATCGACTGGACGCCGTTTTTTCAAACCTGGGAACTGGCCGGCCGCTATCCGGAGATTCTAAAAGATCCCATTGTTGGCAGCGCGGCGACCGATCTATTTCGTGACGCGCGCGAGATGCTGGAACGCATCGTTTCAGAACAATGGCTGCAGGCGCGTGCGGTTGTGGGAATGTTCCCAGCCGGCAGGCAGGCAGACGACGTGGTCATTTTTGAAGATGATTCACGTACAAGTGTTGCAGAAACACTGCTGTTTCTGCGCCAGCAAAGGGCCAAAGCCAGCGGCCACGCCAACCGCTGCCTGGCGGACTATATCGCCCCCGTGGACAGCAGAGTGCCGGATCATATTGGGCTGTTTGCGCTGACCGCAGGACTGGGGATCGAGCCCCACATACAGGAATTTGATGCCCGCAATGACGACTACAGCTCAATCATGCTCAAAGCCCTGGCAGACCGGCTGGCCGAAGCCCTGGCCGAACGGCTGCATCAACGTGTCAGAAAGGATATCTGGACTTACGCAAAAGACGAAAACCTGGGCTCCAAGGCTCTGATCGCCGAAGACTATATCGGCATCAGACCTGCGCCGGGCTACCCGGCCTGCCCCGATCACAGCGAAAAGGATAAAATATTCCGCCTGCTGAACGCGCCGACCAACGCCGGCATGTCGCTCACAGAGAGCTATGCCATGTTGCCCGCCGCCGCAGTCAGCGGCTACTACTTTTCACATCCCCAAGCGCAATACTTCATCCAGGGCCCGCTATTACCGGATCAACTGGAAGACTATGCCCGCCGCAAGGGCACAGACCTGGAGTCAGTCAGACGTCTGCTGCCTTCGAATCTTCACGGCGGTTAAAGAGAGTCTCGCTTCCCTGCTCCCGCCTGCGGCGGAAGGCGGCTGCACTCGACGGCATTGAATTGAGCCAAGCTTCGCTTGGCATGGCCGGCAAACGAGAAGGGTACGGTTTCGCCGCAGGCGAAGAAGTGCCCTTTGAGTGCCGAGCCGAGCCTACGGCGGGAGTCTCGCTTCCCTTCATTCGCCTGCGGCAGCGCAGGCAATGGAGGGGTTGCGATTTCGCCACGGGCGAAGAAGCGACCCTGGAATGCCGTTAGCGCGTGCAGGCAGCGAAGAGGGTATGGTTTCGCCATAGGCGAAGAAGTGCCTTTTGAGTGCCGAGGCTAGCCTTCGACTGGAGTCTCGCTTCCGTCGGCAATTGCTCCTGCATTGCTCCACCTCCGGCATCCCTGCAGTCGTGCTCGCAACCGCTTCGTGACAGTACACCATCCGGACTTGTGCCAGCGTTAGGAAAGCACCATGAGCGGACTGCTGGCCACGCCATAAAGGATGCCGAGCGCCGACAAGATTCTATGGGTCTGGTCAAGCCATGGTTACACACGGTTTGAATGTTTCGCCTCGACTCATAAGGGCATATGCAATCCTGACCAACTTGCGCCCCAATATCACTCGAGCAGCGGTTTTTGAAAGTCCCTTATCCAGTTGACGCTGATGATAGCGCTCGAATCGAGGTTCGTTGCGGGCCGCGTGAGCGGCACAAAATAGCAATCGTCGTATCTCCTTCTCGCCATTCTTGGTCAGCTTGTGCTTGCCCTGCATGCGACCAGACCGCCGCAATCGTATGTCCAGGCCGAGGTAGGCCACAAAGGCATCCGATGAAGCGAACACGCCGCGATGAAAGGCCGCCACCAACCCAGCAGCTGTGGCGGGTCCAAGGCCCGGTATCTGTTGGCAACGCGCATAGTCTTGTTGCAGGCCCAACGCCCTTAGCAAATACTCAATCCGGCATTCGATGCGCTGGATCAAGCGGCTGCAGGCCTGTTCCACTTCTCGGCCTGACAGCGACACTTGGCGCATGCTCATGCGCATGTTTTTACGCACTCCAACCACCACAGCGCGACGCTTAATCAAAGCCCACAGCTCCCGTGAATGCTGGTCTGACGGGCAATGACGAGGCAATGACTGCGCTTCGTGGCTGAGATAGCGTGCTAACAACCAGGCATCATGCGGATCACTCTTATGCCTCAGGCCGACGGCATACCGATAGTGATGCAGCTGGCGTGGGTTCACCAAGTAGATCGCATAGCCCAAAGCGTGCGCAGTATCCACCACCGCCAGGTGGTAATGCGATGTCGGCTCCAGCGCCAGTCGTACCTCGCCCGTCAACCCACCAAGCCATTGTGCAATGGCCGCGGTTGAGTTATTGACTTGATAATGTCGTTGCCGGGTCCAATCGTAAACGTCCAAATGATCTTTCGAAACATCCACACCTAAAGTGACTTGGGTAACATTGCTTGTCATAATGATCTCCGCGGTTATATGCCGTAGCCGGGATCTCACGGGGCGCAAGCTTGTATACATCGGCTGTCATTGCAGCTAGATTCTCAATCGGCGCTCTGGTGAGAATGGGATGGGGACGAACTCTTGTTAGTCTGTACCGACTGGCCAGAAAGCGACTGCGTCCCGCCCATCCCGGCACCCTTAATCATCCAGATTTAAGGCAGAAACACCATACAAGCGACTGGGTCGCTGATCCAGGGATGGATCAGCGAGGCGACACGGAACAGGATGATCCGTTGGAGCCGACCCACCAAGCGCGGAGAAACGAGGGAAGCGCGCAGCACCATCCGCCAGGCGTAGACAGTAGCCCGCTCATGGGGCTTTCCGGAGTTGACGCGGTGGAGCTACCAGGTGATTTCGTCAGGCACCGGGTGTTCGGTTTCTTCTTCACTGCCGCCACCCAGGTCGGGAACATGTTCAGCAGAGAATTGGCGCACTGACTCGATATGCTCCGGCTTCAACAGGTGATACCCCCCCGAAAGGTATACAACACCGAGTTGGCCGGCATTCATGCTGGCCAGTTGCTCCCCAGTCACCATAATCTTGCGGATGCGGCCTTTGTGGACGAAGTTGCGCGGCAGTTCAGAATCCGCTCGATTGAGCCGGTGCGCGTCCACGATGGTCTTGATTTTCCTGTTGATTTCCCGACGCTTCCTGTCCCGGGCCATTTTTTTCTTTCGCACCGCCTCCACGCGCTGTTTTTCGTCGCGCTCACGGATTCGATACGCCTGATCCAGGCTGATTTCAGCCGACGCCGCAGATGGGTTTGGCGTTCCTGTACTGACCCTATTCTTGGCCGCCCTGCGCTGTTGCCGGCTGCCGCCTCGTTTCCAGTTTCGGGGCCTATCTTCGGTTAGCCCCAACGCGAGCAACTGGTCACGGATCGAATCACTCATTTCACTTCCCGCCCAATCCTACTGATGTACTTCGCCGACAACCTGCGTCCAGTTTTGCTCCAGCCATTGAGCAGTTTTGCGAATGCCGTCTTGCAGAGAAGTCGACGCCTGCCAGCCGAGCCCCTGCAAACGGCTTACTTCAAGAAGTTTTCTCGGTGTGCCGTCCGGTCGGCTGTCATCAAATACAATATCGCCATCGAATCCGACAATGGAAGCAATGAGTGCAGCAAGCTCCGCGATGCTCACATCTTCACCACAACCAACGTTCAAGTGAGAGCAGTGATCGTCGACATTTGACCAGAATTGCTCTTCTTCCATTTCCATGATGTGAACGCAAGCGCTGGCAAGGTCATCCACATACAAAAACTCGCGCCTCGGTTTGCCGCTGCCCCAGACGCTGACTGCACCCTGCCCGCGCTTCACGGCCTCGATAAATATCCTCAGCAAGGCCGGCAGGACATGACTGTTTTCAAGGTCGAAGTTGTCGTGCGGCCCATACAGATTCGTTGGCATGACGCTGCGGAAATCAGAACCATGCTGGCGCCGAAACGCTTCGCACATTTTGATGCCTGCGATTTTTGCAACCGCGTAGGCTTCATTGGTGGGTTCCAGGGCACCCGTCAGCAACGCATTTTCCGTAATTGGCTGAGGCGCCAGCCGCGGATAAATGCATGAGCTGCCAAGGAACAGCAACCGCCGGACCCCTGAGCGCCATGCAGATTGAATGATATTGGTCTGAATCTGCACATTCTCGGTAATGTAGTCAGCCGGATAGGACTGGTTTGACGCGATTCCGCCCACCCGGGCTGCCGCCAGGTAGACCTGGTCGATATTCTCAGCACGAAAGAACGACTCGACCGAGCGCTGGCAGCTCAGATCGAGTTCGGCCCGATCGCGCAACAGCACATCACGCATGGCGGGACGCGCGTCATCAGTTGAGTTCCTGGCATCCAGGAAACGGCAGAGCGCGGAGCCAACCATGCCACGGTGGCCGGCGATATAAATCTTTCCGGATACTGCTTTTTCTGTCGTCGTCACAATGGCTTCATTGTTTTCGTCGCTGGTCGACAATCGCCGCCTCATGGGCCTGGCGCAAATCCTCTGCGACCATTTCCTGCACCAACTCGGCAAAAGTCGTGCGCGGCGCCCAACCCAGTTCCGCCTTGGCCTTCGCTGCATTGCCCAAAAGGGTATCCACTTCCGCCGGCCTGAAATAACGCGGGTCGATCCGCACCAGTACGTCACCCGGACGAAAGGACAGTTCGCCCCGGCTCGAAGCAACCACCACAGCATGCTCTTCAGCGCCGCTGTCTCGCCATTCGATTTCCACGCCCATTTCCTCGGTGGCGGAATTCACAAAATCACGCACCGAGTGTTGCTGGCCGGTCGCAATCACGTAGTCGGCCGGCTGGTCCTGCTGCAGCATCATCCATTGTGCCTCGACATAATCACGCGCATGCCCCCAATCCCGCCGTGCGTCGAGATTGCCGAGATACACACATTGATCGAGGCCGTGAGCGATGCGGGCCAGCCCGCGAGTAATCTTGCGGGTCACGAAGGTCTCGCCGCGCAACGGCGACTCATGATTGAACAAAATGCCGTTGCAGGCGAACAGGCCAAACGATTCACGGTAGTTGACGGTGATCCAGTAGGCATAAAGTTTGGCTACCCCATAGGGTGAACGGGGATAAAACGGGGTGGACTCGGTTTGGGGTGTCTCCCGCACCTTGCCAAACATTTCGGACGTAGATGCCTGGTAAAACCGGCAGCGGTCTTCCAGGCCCAGGTTTCTAATTGCCTCGAGTAGTCGAAGCGTCCCCACTGCGTCCGACTCGGCGGTATATTCCGGCTCTTCAAAAGACACAGCGACATGGCTCTGGGCCGCCAGATTGTAAATCTCATCCGGCTGCGTTCTCTGGATCGTCCGTTGCAGACTCGAGCTGTCAGTCATGTCGCCGTAATGGAGAACAAAGTGACTGTCTTCAACGTGAGGGTCCTCGTACAGGTGATCGATTCTGCCGGTATTGATGAGAGAGGCGCGTCGCTTTATACCGTGGACTTTATAGCCTTTTTTGAGCAGTAGTTCTGCCAGGTATGCGCCGTCCTGGCCCGTAATCCCGGTAATTAATGCTGTTTTTGTGTGCATGGTAAGCCTCGAATCAAGCCGGTTCAGGGACGTCCAATTGCGTAGTAACTGAATCCGCGCCGGCGCACGATCTGCGGCGACCAGATGTTTCGGCCATCGACAATGACCGGCTGATTCATGGTTTTCATGAGGCGATCAAAATCCGGTGCCCAGTATAGCTTCCACTCGGTAACCAGAACCAGAGCATCGGCACCGCTGGCGGCCTCGTAGGGATTGTCCCGAATTTCAAATCCGTCGCGCTGCGAGAGCAATTCAAGTGCCACTTTACCCGCCTCGGGATCATGTGCTGTGACCGTCGCGCCGTGATCAAGCAGGGCATTGATCAACACCAGGCTGGGCGCCTCCCGCATATCATCGGTATTGGGTTTGAAGGAAAGCCCCCAAACAGCCACCGCGATGCCATCCAGCGCATCACCAAAATGTTTGATCAGCAGCTCAAAAGGACGATTTTTCTGGCGCTCATTGACCCGTTCTACTGCGCCGAGAATTTCCGCTTCATAGCCACCTTGCCGGGCCGCTCGTTCCAGCGCGCGAACATCTTTGGGGAAGCAGGAGCCACCGTAGCCGACGCCGGGATAAATGAATGAATAACCAATACGTGGGTCAGAGCCAATCCCATTCCTGACGTGCTCAATATCGGCACCCACGCTGTCGGCAATATTGGAAAGTTCGTTCATCAGGCTTATTTTGGTCGCGAGCATGGTGTTGGCAGCGTACTTGGTCAATTCCGATGATCGGATGTCCATGCATATCAATTTTTCGTGGTTGCGGTTAAAAGGCGTGTATAGCTCCCGCAGCAACTGCTCAGCCTCGTCATCATCCACTCCGACCACGATGCGGTCCGGCTTCATGAAATCACTGATCGCAGCGCCTTCCTTCAAGAACTCCGGATTGGATGCAACTGAAACATTCACCTCGACGCCACGTCTACGTTGACAGGACTGAATCGTATCGAGGACTTTCTCGCAGGTGCCAACAGGAACCGTGGACTTCACCGCAACAAGGAGTGGCGAAGCAACACAGTTACCAATGTTCTGCGCCACCGACAGCACATGACTGAGATCGGCCGCGCCATCCTCGCCAGGGGGCGTCCCCACTGCGATAAACAGCACTTCACAATGGTTCACCGCCTGCTCGATCGAGGTGGTGAATTCGATCAGCCCGTGCCCGATATTTTGGTGCAACATATCCTCAAGTCCAGGCTCGAATATCGGCACTTCGCCTCGATTCAGGGCGTCTATGCGGTCTTCATCGATATCCATGCACAAGACGTGATGACCGACTTCGGCCAGGCCTGCGGCACTGACCAGTCCGACATACCCGCTGCCGACGATAGAAATTCGCATGGTGGGTTTTTCCGATTGAACTGATGAGAGTGGCTAGTTTACTGCCAAAGCCGCTCCGGCCAAAACCGAGGTTAAAAAAGGGCGCACGTGGCGCCCTCTTTTTTGAAAGTAACGAGGTGAATTCAGCCGCCTTCGATGCCCAGCAACTCCACGTCAAAAATCAGAGTGGCATTAGGACCGATGGGCCCACCTCCAGCAGATCCGTAAGCCAGGCTGGAGGGAATATAGAATTTGTACTTGCTGCCCACCTGCATGAGCTGAACACCTTCGGTCCAACCTGGAATGACTTGATCCAGCGCGAAGGTAATGGGCTCTCCGCGCGCGTAGGAGCTGTCGAATTCCTCACCATTAAGTAAAGTGCCACGATAATGAACACGCACCCGGTCACTTGGTTTTGGCTTCGCGCCCGTGCCCGGCACCAGTACCGTATATTGCAAACCAGAGTCAGTCACGGCGACGCCTTCTTTCAAGCGGTTTTCCAGCAAGAATCGGTCACCTTCGGCAGCATTCTTGGCCGCCATTTCCTCGCGCCCTGAATCGGCCGCCGCTTTTCTACTGGCGATATAAGCTTCGCGCAGGTTGGCAGCTTCCTCGGGCGTCATGGCAAGTTCCCGGTCCATATAGATGTCTTCGATGGCTTCAAACAGGGTCTCCAGGTCGATCTCTGCGCCCTGCTGCTTGAGGGACTGGCCGATATCCATGCCGATGATATAACCCAGCTTCTGGGCTTCAGAATCCAAATCCGCCGCCACCGAGGCGCCTGTCATCAGCGTGGCCGCCAGTATCGAGCCAAAGGTCAAAAAGCGTCTCATTCTTCAAATCTCCGTGTTGGGGCCGAAAGTGAATCCCGCCTGCGCTCTAAACAATAACGTTGCAGCCCTGTTGCGCCGGAACCACTCGGCAGCAACTGCTGACAGTGAAATGGTGCTTGAAAGTTGTAAATACAAGGTAACAGACCACCCTGGCTCACTCAACCTCGCTGACCGGTTTGTTGGACCCTGCAAAGGCATGCAGTTCAGATATAAGAACATGCCGATTTAGTCTTTGAAAGGGCAGCATTGCGCGCCGGAAATCCTTATAATGCGCCGTTCTCAGTTTAGCTACAGGAAAATAGTGTAATGACCATTTCTCAACCCTATGGCGGCACATTGACAGAACTTTATGTGCCGGCCGAAGCCGCCTCGGATGAGAAAGACAAGGCCAGCGGTTTGCCCTCATGGGATTTGAAACCTAGACAAATGTGTGACCTTGAACTCCTGCTGTGTGGCGGATTTTCGCCCTTGCAAGGATTCATGGACCGCCAGGATTATGATTCGGTGTGCGCCGACATGCGCTTGGCAGACGGCACCTTGTGGCCGATGCCAATTACGTTGGATGTGGATCAGGGATTTGCTGCTGATCTCAGCAATGGCGATGAGATCGCCTTGCGCGACCCGGAAGGTGTGATTCTGGCCGTCCTGGAAATCAAGGATATTTGGGAACCGGATCTAAAAAACGAGGCGCTCAACGTCTTCGGAACCGAGGATACTAAACACCCCGCAGTTGATTTCCTGCTGCATCGCAGTGGCGGCACTTACCTGGGCGGGCGTCTGCGGGGCCTGCAGGCGCCGCTTCACTATGACTGTAAGCACCTGCGCCACACGCCCAGGGAATTACGCGCCTCATTTGAAAAGCTGGGTTGGCGCAAGGTCGTTGCCTTCCAGACAAGAAACCCGATGCACCGGGCGCACCAGGAGCTGACGTTCCAGGCGGCCAGGGACACAGAGGCGAATCTGCTCATTCATCCGGTGGTCGGCATGACCAAGCCAGGGGACATTGATCATCTCACTCGGGTACGCTGCTACGAGGCCATGTTGGGCAGGTACCCGGAACAGACAACCAGCCTCAGTTTGCTGCCCCTGGCGATGCGCATGGGCGGACCACGCGAGGCCGTCTGGCATGCCATTATTCGCAAGAACTATGGCTGCACCCACCTTATAGTAGGCCGAGACCACGCAGGACCGGGCACAGACAGCCAGGGAAATCCATTTTACGGCGCTTTCGACGCACAGGCGCTGTTGCGCGAGCACCAGGAAGAGATTGGCCTCACCATGGTACCGTTCAAGGCCATGGTGTACGTCGAGGAGCGGGCGCAATATGTGGCCGCAGACGACGTCTCTGAAGACGAAACCGTACTCGACATCAGTGGTACCGAACTGCGTAGACGGCTCTACGAAGGCCTGGATATTCCCCCCTGGTTTACTTTTCCAGAAGTCGCCAAAGAACTGCGCAGAAGCTATCCATCACGGGCCAAGCAGGGTTTTACCGTATTCTTCACAGGCTTGTCAGGCGCCGGAAAATCGACCATTGCCAACGTGTTGGTGATCAAACTGCGCGAAATGGGGGAACGTCCCGTCACTCTGCTCGACGGGGACGTGGTGCGCAAAAACCTGTCTTCAGAGTTGGGGTTTTCCAGAGAACACCGCAACCTGAATGTCTTGCGTATCGGCTATGTCGCCAGCGAGATCACAAAAAATGGGGGCGTGGCCATCTGTGCGCCAATCGCGCCGTACCAGGACATACGCCGGCAGGTGCGCCAGGAAATCGAGCCACTCGGTGGTTTCCTCGAGGTTCACGTCGCCACCTCGCTGAAAGTGTGCGAAGCTCGCGACAGGAAAGGTCTGTACGCGGCCGCAAGGCGTGGAGAAATTAAGCAATTTACCGGTATTGACGACCCGTACGAAACCCCGGAGCACGCCGAAGTCGTCATTGATACCGAGTTGGTGACACAAGATGAAGCCGCGCTTAAAATCATTCTCAAGCTCGAATCGATGGGCCTGATAGCCGTCGATACCAACGGAACCTGAGCGCGCTAAGGAGTCTCGCTTCCCTCGGCAACTGCTCCCGGCGTTGCTCTACCTCCTGCATCCCTGCAGTCGTGCTCCCGCCTTCGGCGCTTTGCTCGACTTACCCAACCGGGGCCGGCGGGTCGCCTGCGGCTCCCAAGTCAAATTCCAGACCTGCCTTGTGGCGCACACCGCCACAAGGCAGGACTCTGGACCCTCTGTGTTTGCTTTGACACAAGTATTTTTTGCTGCGTACTTGCATTCTGCGTGCTTGGTGTTATACTTAACTACATCACCAAAGCGATGAATGGTTGAACAGAGACTCAAAATGCTACCGGTAACCACCCACAGACGAACCAGGATTTCCAATCGATGGGCAGCCATAGCCGCATTGTTGCTGATTGCAAGTAGCGTGGCCGGCATCGTCAAGAGCAGCCACACTGAAAATACTCTTTCGACAAATACAGCCGCAGTGGTCGGCAAGAGCACTGAAGTCCAGGCCCAGGCTTCTGGTCTGAGCGTTGTTGACCGGGCTGTTGGGCGCACCAGGGGATTCAGGATGAGCCTGTTCCTGTTTCCGCGCTCTTGAATTATCCCGTACTATTATCCCGTACCAAAGAAGACCAACAAACCATGAGCACGCACTGGAATGACAGCCAGCCGATATACTGGCAACTCAAAGAGCGCACAGTGGCAATGATCCTGGACGGCACCCTCGACGAAGGCGATGCGTTGCCTTCGGTACGCAATGTTGCCTCGAACTTTCAACTCAATCCCATCACGGTTTCCAAGTCCTATCAGGCGCTGGTTGACGACGGCCTGGTCGAAAAACGCCGCGGATTGGGAATGTTTGTGCGCGAAGGGGCCTACCAGAAGCTGGTTGCCTCGGAACGTGAGAAATTCATCAATGAGGAATGGCCCTCGACCCTCAACCGCATCAAACACTTGGGGCTCAACATCAATGAACTGCTGGCTTCAGCCCGTGAAGAATCAGATACAAAAAAGGATAACGGCCCATGAGTCCCACGATTTGCGCACGCAGCCTGACCAAGCGCTACGGATCCACCCTGGCGGTCGATCATATCGACCTGGCTATAGAACCGGGCAAAATAGTTGGACTGATTGGGCCAAACGGCGCCGGCAAGACAACCGTACTGAAAGCCATATTGGGCCTGACCACTTACGAAGGCGATTTGTCTGTTTTGGACCGCAATCCTTCGAAAGACCGGGCAGCGTTGATGGAGGATGTCTGCTTTATCGCTGATGTCGCCGTACTGCCCCGTTGGATCAGGGTGTGGCAACTGATTGACTTGACCGAACAGATCCATCCCAAATTCTCCCGTGAGAAATGTATGGACTATCTCGCGCACACCAAAATCACTCAACAACACAAGGTCAAACAGCTTTCCAAGGGCATGGTAGCCCAGTTGCATTTGGCCTTGGTGATGGCCATTGACGTAAAATTGCTGGTGCTGGACGAGCCCACGCTGGGCCTGGATATTCTCTACCGAAAGCAGTTTTACATTAACCTTCTGAATGACTACTTCGACGAAGACCGCACCATTCTCATCACCACCCACCAGGTGGAAGAGGTCGAACACATACTCACCGATCTCCTGTTCATACAGGACGGCAAAATCGCACTCGACTGCACCATGGAAGAAGTCGAGCGCCGCTATGCGGAATTGATGACGCCGCCAGACAATGCGGCGGCGGCCAGGGCCCTTGGCCCAATCTATGAGCGAGAGCTTTTCGGCCGGCACATCTTTCTGTACGAGGGCATCGAGCGTGAGAAACTCAAGGAACTGGGAGAATTGCACACGCCCAGCGTGGCAGATTTGTTTGTTGCCACAATGAAAGGGGGTGAAGCATGAAACGTTTGCAAGCCCTGGTGCGCCGTGAATTCTGGGAAAACAAAGGCGCCCTGCGGACCACCCCAATCATCATAGGCGCCATCTGCATTGGCTTCACATTGATGGCGGTATTTACAACTTCCCATGTCGACAACGATCTGTACACGTTTAAAGAAGCCATTTTGCTGTTCGCGGAACAGCCGGTTGAATTTCGCAGCATGGCGGTTACTCAAGCCATTTTGGTCTTGTCGGTATTCTTCACAACGGTCTTGTTATTTGTTGTCTTCTTTTATCTCCTGGGCGCCCTGTACGACGACCGCAAAGACCGCAGCATCCTGTTCTGGAAGTCTCTACCGGCTTCCGACACGGTGACGATCGCGAGCAAGCTGGTCACTGCCATGGTGGTGGCACCGATTGCTTTCCTGGCTGTCCTGATCGCAACGCAACTTCTGATCGCGCTGATCGCGTCTGTCATGGTGCTCATTGTGAGCGAAAATCCCTGGTCGCTGTTCCTGGGCGTGACCAATCCGTTCAGCGTCTGGGGACTGATTGGCCTGTCCTATATTGCTTCTGCAATCTGGGCGCTACCGCTATACGGTTGGTTGCTGTTTGTTTCAGCCTTCGCGCCCAGAGTCCCATTGCTGTTCGCCATCCTGCCGCCGGTCGTATTTTCAGTTTTGCAGGTCTGGATCGAATTCTTAAGAACATTCACGCTCAAAAACACCCTGGCGGGTTTGATTGGAAAATGGTTTACCAATGCACCGCTCATGTTCAGTATCGGCGATTTCGACGATGGCACACCGCAAGTTACACTGGGCGTCCCCATCACGGACGACTTTGATCATTCCGCCACTGTGGCCAATATCTTCGATCGTTTATTTTCCCTACAGATGCTGGTGGGTTTGGTCATTGCCATCGTTTTTCTCGCCGGCGCTTTGTGGCTCAGACGGCGGGCTACTGATAACTAGCGCCATCTGATGGCGCTTGGCTTTAGCCTTAACTTTTGATGCCGCCGCGCGTGAGTGCCAGCGGGTCGAGTAATTTTTCAAGTTCTTCGACCGACAGGCCCGTGGTCTCGAGCGCCACGTCACGAATGGGGCGCCCTTCCTTGTAGGCCTGCTTGGCGGTTGCCGCGCCCAGTTCATAACCAATCACTGGATTGAGCGCGGTGACCAGGATGGGATTGCGCTCCAGTGCCTGGCGGATGTTTTCTTCCCTGACGCGAAAGCCCGCGATGGCGGAATCAGCCAGCAAGCGGCTTGAGGTACTCAGTATTTGCAAGCTTTCCAGCAGGTTCAGCGCAATCACCGGCAACATGACGTTGAGTTGAAACAATCCTGATTGCCCGGCCAGGGTAATGGTCGCATCGTTGCCGATCACTTGCGCGCAGACCATGCACACGGCTTCGGGAATAACCGGGTTGACTTTTCCGGGCATAATTGATGAACCTGGCTGCAAGGCCGGCAGCTCAATCTCACCAATGCCGGCCAGCGGGCCGGAATTCATCAACCGCAGATCATTGGCGATTTTCATCAGGCTGCAGGCCAGCGTCTTGAGCTGACCGGATAATTCCACCGCCCCGTCTTGCGAACTGATACCTTCAAATAGATTCTCAGCCGCAGCAAAATCACAGTCAGTGTGTCGATTCAGTTGCGCGGCAACGCCCGCCCCGAAGTCCTCGTGGGCGTTGATGCCAGTGCCCACCGCGGTGCCGCCCTGGGGCAGCTGTCTCAGGCGTCCCAGCGCATCCTCGATACGCCCAATATTGGACCGAATCTGGGCGGACCAGCAGGCCAATTCCTGGCCAAATGTGACCGGCATGGCGTCCATCAGATGAGTCCGGCCGGTTTTGACTGTCTGCTCCAGCTGCTGTGCCCTGTCATCCAACACGGCCGCCAGGTGTGATAGCGCGGGCAGTAACTGCTCGCCGGCGACCAGGCAGGCACTGACCTGGGATTGCGGTCGGAATGACGTCATTTGAGCTTTGTCCCATATTGACATGGTCATTCGGATGAATGTCGACGCTTTGCTGGGCCGCATTGGCCAGGTGAGCAATCACCTCGTTGGCGTTCATGTTCGAACTGGTGCCGGAACCGGTCTGGAACACATCAATCGGAAAGTGGCCATCCACCTGCCCTTGCGCCACCCGCTCGGCTGCCTCAATGATTGCGCCAGCCCTGGCCTGATCAAGCAAGCCGAGGTCACAATTGACTTGCGCTGCCGAGGCCTTGATCAATCCCAGCGCACGAATGAATTCGCGCGGCATGGTCCTGCCGCTGATCGGAAAGTTGTTGACCGCTCTTTGGGTTTGCGCGCCCCAGTGTGCTTCTGCCGGCACTTCAAGTTCTCCCATGCTGTCGCGCTCAGTTCGATGGCCTTTACTCATAATGCAACTCCGGTTATGGCATTGATCCTCCGCATACGAATTATAACCAAACCGTTGCACCTCCGATGGCCACAATGAGGTGTAAAATGGAGCTGCCAATTCAGACTGACAAGGAGCGCCTCCGGATATGGAATTATCACCATTGACTGCCGTCTCATCGGTGGACGGGCGATACGCCGGAAAAACGGCAGACCTGAGAGATTATTGCAGCGAACACGGCCTGATCCAGCGCCGGGTGCTGGTGGAGATACGCTGGTTTCAGGCCCTGGCCCAACATCCGGAGATTGAAGAACTGCCCGCCCTGTCCTCGTCAGCGAACGATTTTCTGGAAAACCTGTGCCACAACTACAGCGTTGATGATTCTGCAGCCATCAAGGCCATTGAAGCGACCACCAATCACGATGTGAAGGCCGTCGAGTATTTCCTTAAAGAAAAATTCTCTGAATACGATGAACTCTCCGAGTACGTTGAGTACATTCACTTTGCCTGTACCTCCGAGGATATCAACAACCTGGCCTATGGCTTGATGTTGAAGGATACCCTGAGTGAGGTCATGTTGCCTGTGTTGTTGGAGATCCGGGAGGCGCTTGCCAGCATGGCAGAGTCTTACGCAGCACTGCCGATGTTGGCGCGAACCCATGGACAGACAGCCTCACCCACCACCTTGGGCAAGGAACTCGCCAATGTTGTTTACCGCCTCGACAGGCAGTATCAGGCCCTGTCGAACCAAGCCGTGCTTGGAAAAGCCAATGGGGCCGTGGGAAACTTCAATGCGCACCTGAGCGCTTACCCGCAGATCGACTGGATGGCTTTGTCAAGAACATTCGTAGAATCCCTCGGCCTGGAGTGGAACCCCTACAGCACGCAGATTGAACCGCACGATTGGATAGCTGAGCTTTTTCATGCTCAAGTCCGAGTGCAGACCATCCTGATCGACCTGTGCCGGGACATCTGGTCATACATTTCAATCGGCTATTTTCGGCAAAAGCCGGTTGACGGTGAAGTGGGTTCTTCCACGATGCCGCACAAAATCAACCCAATCGACTTCGAAAACGCCGAGGGAAATTTCGGCGTCGCCAACGCACTGCTCGACCACCTGGCGCTGAAGCTGCCCATTTCCCGCTGGCAGCGGGATTTAACAGACTCCACGGTGCTGCGCGTAATTGGCACTGCTTACGGCCACAAGCTGATTGCCTGCCAATCACTGCTCAAGGGGATGTCGAAACTCAGCGTCAATGAGGACAGAATACGCGCAGACCTCGATTCGAGCTGGGAAGTGCTTGCCGAAGCGATCCAAACCGTGATGCGAAGGTATGGTATCGACAATCCATACGAGCGGTTAAAGGCCATCACCCGGGGTAAGACCATAAGCCGTGATGTCCTCCACGCCTTCATTGGCACCCTGGAGATTCCCCAGGAGGCCAGGGATGCCTTGTTACGCATGACGCCTGCTGACTACATTGGAAACGCTGTTGAGATGGCCCGGATCAATTCATGATCGGCACTCTGGGCCAACTCAGCATCAATGAATTTCTAACTCAATACTGGCAAAAAAAGCCCTGCCTGCTGAAACAGGCGTTCCCGAGCCTGGATTTCATGCCAGACGGCAACGACCTGGCCGGTCTGGCATGCGAAGGCGGGGTTGAGTCCCGCCTGGTCAGTGGCAGCGTTGCGCGGCAGGACTGGCAGGTGAGATTTGGGCCGATGTCTGAAGATGACTTTCAGCAGCTGCCCGAAATGGACTGGACATTGCTGGTACAGGACGTAGAAAAGCACTTCCCACAGCTTCTGAGCCTCATTTCAGCTTTTTGCCCAGCTGGCGTTTTGACGACATCATGATCAGCTATTCAGCGCCCGGCGGCAGCGTTGGCCCGCACGCGGATCACTACGATGTTTTCCTGCTGCAAACAGAAGGCAGAAAAAAGTGGCAGTTGGCCGAACGCTTTGACAATACGATTCTGGCCGACTGTGAACTGGAAGTGCTGGACCGCTTTGATGCGGAAGTTGAATGGGTCTTGGAGCCGGGAGACGTGCTCTACCTTCCTCCTGGCATAGCACATCATGGAATTGCCCTTGAAAGCGGCAGCACCTGCTCGATTGGAATGCGCGCACCCAGCGCCGCCGACCTGATGCAGGCGCTGGGGGAGTGGCTGGCCGAGCACGAGGGAGGTGGTGACCGCTACCAGGATCCCGAGCCACTCGATCCTCTGTCGGCTGGGGAAATCAGCGCCACAGCCCTGCTCGGTTTGAGCCGTTTGATACAGGGTGCAGTGGCAGACAGCGATCAGTTCGGCGATTTCGCCGGAGAATTCATATTCCGATTCCGGCTGGGTCAGGAACCGCTGGCCGACAGTACCGACTTAACGGCTGATGAACTGAACGCACGGCTGCTAAAACAATGGCAGCTGCAACCCAGCCCCTGGGCCCGCCTCTGCTGGTTCCATCTACCCGGCATGCGGCCGGGGACCGTGCGCCTGTTTGCCGCCGGCAGCAAATTCACATGCTCGCGGCAGCTGGCCATCCTCTTGTGCCAGCTTACTGATGCCCCGGTATGCATAGGGCACGACAGCTTGCCTTTGAGCACGAACGATCTCCGGAGCGTTCGTGGGCTGCTCGGCCTGGGCTATTTGACCCTGTTGCCACCAAACTGATTTTGCCTACTGCCCGGGTCGCTCTGATGGTGCCATCGCTGACCCCCGTCGGGTATAATTCTGCGCGCATGAGCAAGGGCCTCGACAATCAAAGTAAGGGTGCGCCCGGCAACGGGCCTGACCTCGATCAGTGGTATCGCTCTTCCCACTTTTACGGGAGTAATGCGCCTTTGTTGGAGGCCTGGTACGAGTCTTGGCTGGAAGACGAAAGCAGTGTTTCGGACGATTGGGCACGCACATTCAATGCATTGCGCAATGGCGGGAGCCACGAGCAAGGCCATTTGGCGGTCCAGGAAAAATTCAGGCAACTGTCGCTTCGACCAGGAAACCAGTCCGTCGATACACGGCATACCGACCACAAGCAGGCGAGCGTATCAAACCTGATTGATGCCTACCGCGTGCGCGGGCACGAAATGGCGCAACTTGATCCACTCAAACGCGCGCGCTGGCGGCAGGTTCCCGATCTCGATCCTTCTTTCCACAATCTAACTGACGCCGATCTTGATCGCGAATTTGACACCGGGTCCCAGGCGACGCCCGATCGGTTGAAGCTGCGCGACATTGTTGACTTGTACCGCCGCGTCTACTGCAAATCCATCGGCGCGGAGTATATGCACATCGTCGATTCGGATAAGCGTCGCTGGGTAGCCGACAGGCTGGAACTGGGTGGTGGCCACATTGAGCTTAACGCTGAGAAGAAGATCGGATTGCTTGAACGCCTGACCGCCGCCGAAGGAATTGAAAAATACCTCCACAGCAAATATGTCGGCCAGAAACGCTTTTCACTGGAAGGGGGCGAAAGCCTGATTCCTTTGCTGCATGACACCATCAGGCACGCAGGCAATCAGGGTGTGCGGGAGGCCGTGATCGGCATGGCCCACCGTGGCCGCCTCAATGTTCTTGTCAATATTTTGGGCAAGTCGCCGGCCGAGCTGTTCAGTGAATTTGAGGGCACGATCAGCGCCGAGGACCCCTTCCGTGCCGGTGATGTGAAATATCATCTGGGCTACTCCTCGGATGTAAAAACCGAACGTGGGCTGGTTCATGTCGCCCTGGCCTTCAACCCTTCCCACCTGGAAATCGTTGACCCGGTTGTCGCCGGTTCGGCGCGCGCGCGCCAGGACCGGCGCAATGATCTCGAGCATGACCAGGTGATGCCCATATTAATCCATGGCGACGCAGCCTTCGCCGGACAGGGTGTCATCATGGAACTGTTCCAGATGTCCGAAACGCGCGGTTTTGCGGTCGGTGGAACGCTGCATATTGTCATCAACAACCAAATCGGTTTTACCACCAGCAATCCACTGGACGCCCGTTCCACCGTCTATTGCACGGCCATCGCAAAAATGGTGCATGCACCGATTTTTCACGTCAATGCCGAAGATCCCGAAGCGGTCCACCACGTCATGAAAATAGCGCTGGATTTCCGCAAGGCGTACAAGCGGGACGTGGTGATTGACCTGGTGTGTTATCGACGCCACGGTCATAACGAAGCGGATGAGCCCGCTGCCACCCAACCACTGATGTACCAGACCATCCGGCAACTGCCCTCCACTCGGGAAAACTACGCGGCCCGACTGGTGAAGGAGAAGGTTTTGAGCACCGCGCAGGTGCAGAATATGGCCGACCAATACCGCCAAAAACTGGATCAGGGTGAACAAGTTGCCGAAGTCTGCGAAAAACCACAGAAAAGCAAATATATAGTCAATTGGTCTCCCTACGCCGGACAGCCCTGGGATGCACGGGTCGATACCACGATCTCCAGTAAGCAAGTCACTCAATTGTCCGCTGCCCTGACGCGCATGCCAGATGATTTCGAAGTCCACGGCAGAGTCGCTAAAATTATTGGCGCCCGGTCCAAAATGGGGGCCGGAGAGATTCCGATGGATTGGGGGTTTGCCGAAAACATGGCCTATGCCAGTCTGGTGGCCGAAGGATACGGACTGCGCCTGGTCGGCCAGGACTCCGCGCGAGGTACCTTTTTTCACCGCCACGCGATCTGGCACAATCAATCCGACGGCCGGACTTTTGCGCCGCTGGCCGGGGTCAACCCGAAAGTGGAAGTGACGATTATCGACTCCCTGTTGTCCGAAGAAGCAGTGCTGGGATTCGAATACGGCTACGCCTGTTCCGAACCCGACCGCCTGATTATCTGGGAAGCGCAATTTGGTGATTTCGTCAATGGCGCACAAGTGGTGATCGATCAGTTCATCACCTCGGGCGAAACCAAATGGGGCAGACTTTGTGGCCTGGTGATGTTCCTGCCGCATGGGTACGAAGGGCAAGGACCTGAGCACTCAAGCGCCAGGCTGGAGCGATTTCTGCAAATGTGTTCCGCCTACAATGTGCAGGTTTGCGTCCCGACCACACCAGCCCAGATGTTTCATCTGCTGCGCCGCCAGATGCTGCGCCTTTATCGTAAACCGCTCATTGTCATGACGCCCAAGAGCCTGTTGCGCAGCAAAGCTTCAACTTCCAATCTGTCACGTTTGTCCGCGGGTGGCTTTCAACTGGTTATTGATGATCCGTATTTTAATCCAGCGCAGGAGACCGAACGCGCCTCCGTCCACCGCCTCGTTCTGTGTTCGGGGAAAGTCTTCTACGATCTTGCCGAAGCCAGGGACCGGTCAGAAAAAACGGAAATCGCCCTGCTGCGAATTGAGCAGCTTTATCCGTTTCCCAGAGACCGGGTCGTGGAGGTATTGGCGCTCTACCCCAACGCCACCGAATTGGTGTGGTGTCAGGAAGAGCCCAGAAACCAGGGTGCATGGTATGCATCCAAGCATAAAATTGAAGCCTGTAAGAGTGAGCAGCATCAGCTCTTTTACGCTGGACGGCGGACCTCAGCTTCACCGGCCGTGGGTTATTACTCGGTGCACATCGAGCAGCAACGACGGTTGGTCAATGACGCACTCAGCATGGGTAAGGGCCAGGCTGATCGAAACACTCAAGACATGGCGGCAGACGCATAATTACAGCGGAACAAATGAAACATCATGACTATTGATATCAAGGTACCCGTGTTACCCGAATCCGTCGAGGATGCGACGGTTGCGGGCTGGCACAAGAAACCAGGTGACAGCATTCGCCGTGATGAAAATCTCGTCGATCTGGAAACAGACAAAGTCGTGCTGGAAGTGCCGGCACCGATCGATGGCATCCTTGTGGCGATTGAAGCTGCGGAAGGCGAGACCGTGACCAGCAATCAGTTGCTGGCCACGCTGGAAGAATCTGTCGCAGAGGCAGCCCCGGCACCCGAGGAAGCACCCGAGGAAGCACCCGAAAAGGCACCCGAACAAGCGCAGACAAAACAACCCGTCGTTGCCCCGAAAAGCAACACTGCCGCTCGCGCTACCGGTAGCAGTGACGACGTGTCCCCCGATAGCCAGGATGACAGTTCTCACAGTCCGGCTGTGCGCCGTATGGCCGCTGAAGAAGACGTGGACCTGTCCCAGGTTCAGGGTACCGGCCGCGGCGGGCGCGTCACCAAGACCGATATGCTTGAGTACATCAAGGTCGAAGGGGCGGGACGGCCCGAAGAACGCGTTAGAATGACCCGTTTGCGCAGTGTCATCGCCCGGCGCATGAAGGACGCACAGAATACCGCGGCGATCCTGACTTCATTCAACGAAGTTGATCTCAAGGCCATCATGGAACTGCGAGGCCGGTACAAAGAAACGTTTATTGAGCATCATGGCATCAAGCTGGGCTTGATGTCATTTTTTGTCAGAGCCTGCATCGAAGCTTTGCGCAAATTCCCGGTGGTCAACGCATCCATTGAAGGAGATGAACTCGTTTACCACGGTTACCAGGACATCGGCATAGCGGTTTCCACCGAACGCGGCTTGATGGTGCCCATTATCCGCAACGCGGAATCCATGGGCCTGGCCGATATCGAACGTGCAATCGCCCATTACGCTGGCAAGGCGCGCGATGGCAGCATTGCCATTGAAGATCTCCAGGGTGGCACCTTCAGCATCACCAATGGCGGAATTTTCGGTTCCTTGTTGTCTACGCCGCTGCTCAATCCGCCTCAAAGCGCGATTTTGGGCATGCACAACATTAAGGACCGCCCTGTCGTCATCGCCGGCGCAATCGTCGTGCGACCAATGATGTACATTGCGCTGAGCTACGACCACCGCTTGATCGATGGTAAAGATTCAGTGCAGTTTCTCATCGCCGTCAAGGATGCGCTGGAAGATCCGGCAAGAATGTTATTGAACATCTAACCCAGGAATAAAGAAACCAAAATGGCAGACAAATTTGACCTGATCGTAATTGGCGCCGGCCCCGGTGGATATGTGGCAGCGATTCGCGCCGCACAGCTGGGGCTTAAAACCGCCTGCATTGACATGTTTACCGGCAAGGACGGCAAGCCCGCACCTGGTGGCACCTGTCTCAACGTGGGTTGCATCCCATCCAAAGCCCTGCTTGACTCGAGCAAATATTTTTACCATCTGCAACATGACTACGCGGATCACGGCATCAGCGTAGCCGACGCCAAAATGGACGTGGAAACGATGCTCGCACGTAAAGACGCCGTGGTGAAGAAACTCACTGGAGGCGTCAGCGCCCTGTTCAAGGGAAATAAAATTCAGTACTTCCACGGCACCGGACAACTGCTTGAGGACCGGCAGGTAGCGGTGCAGTTGGCCACACCGCTGGAGGACGGATCAGACACTCTGACCCTGGCAGCCGACAACGTCATACTCGCATCCGGTTCGGTTCCAATCGAGATTCCGAATGTCGACTTTGATGGTGAGTACATCATTGATAATGCCGGCGCGCTCGACCTTGAGGAAGTTCCCGACAGACTGGGCGTCATTGGCGCCGGCGTCATCGGGTTAGAACTAGGTTCTGTATGGAATCGCCTGGGCTCGAAAGTGACGCTGCTTGAGGCGCTGGAATCTTTTCTACCCATCGCCGACCACAACATCGCTCAACAGGCAGCTCGTTCATTCGGTAAGCAAGGGCTGGAAATCAAGATGGCGACTTTGGTCAAGAGTGCCACTGTGAAAGGGAGCGAAGTGCTGGTGGTGCTGGAAGACAAGCAAGGCGAAAGCCAGCTCACGTTTGACCGCCTTCTGGTGTGTGTTGGGCGCAAGCCGTATACCGAGGGTCTGTTGTCCGATGATTGCGGCGTCGAGCTGACTGACAAAGGACAGATCGCCGTTGACGATCAGTCCTGCACCACAGCTCAGGGTGTCTGGGCGGTGGGTGACTGTGTTCGCGGTCCAATGCTCGCGCACAAAGCATCAGAAGAAGGCGTCGCTGTCGCGGAGCTGATCGCCGGCAAGCCGGCAGATATTCACTTCGACACGGTGCCGTGGGTGATTTATACCGACCCCGAAATTGCCTGGGTCGGCAAGACCGAGGCCGAATTGAAAGATGCCGGCGCCGACTACCGGGTGGGAACGTTTCCTTTTGCAGCCAACGGCCGGGCGCTTGGCGGGGGAACGACCGAAGGCCTGGTAAAAATGCTGGCCGATACAAACAACGACGAGATTCTTGGCGTACACATATTCGGTGCCAATGCATCGGAATTGATCTCTGAATGCGTCGTGGCAATGGAATTCCAGGGTTCCAGTGAAGATTTGGCCAGGATAGTCCATGCTCACCCAACGCTGTCGGAAGCTGTTCACGAGGCCGCACTGCATGTGGATGGCAGGGCAATTCACCGGGGTAACTGACCGATGACGGACGTACCGGCGGTTTTTCAGGCCTTCAGAATTCACAACGACGAGGGCGGCTATCGCGCCGGCCTTGAAGAGGTGTCGCTCGATCAAATCAGTGAAGGCGATGTGACGATCAGGGTGGACTGGTCCGGTGTCAACTACAAGGACGCGCTAGCCGCGACTGGTAAAGGCCAGATATTAAAACAATTTCCCCTCACCGGCGGCATCGATGCCGCCGGTGAAGTAGTCCATTCTGACAGCGAACATTTCTCACCTGGCGACGAAGTCCTGGTCACTGGCTGCAACCTCTCCGAAAAGTGCGATGGCGGCTATACCCAATATTTGCGCGTGGACTCTGAAGCGGCCATTGCTGTACCGACCGGGTTAACAACGCGTGAGGCCATGGCGATCGGCACTGCCGGCTTTACCGCTGCACTCAGCCTGCATCGCATGGAGGCCCTGGGACAGACGCCTGACAGCGGGCCGGTGGTCGTATCCGGCGCCAGTGGTGGCGTCGGCAGCCTGGCCATTAACCTGTTGACCCAGGCCGGTTACGAAGCCCATGCCATCACTGGCAAGGTCGACGAGTTCAACTGGCTGGAAAAACTGGGTGCGCGTCAATGTATATCAAGACATGATCTGTACTGGGGCCAGCGCCCACTGGAACAGGCGCGCTGGGCCGGTGCCATCGACAGCGTTGGCGGGGACATGCTGGCCGGACTCAGCCGCGTGATCGAGCCCTGGGGGAACATCGCCTGCTGTGGTATGGCGGGGGGGCATGGGTTAAATGCCACAGTCTTCCCTTTGATTCTGCGCGGCGTCAGCCTGATTGGAATCAGCTCGAACAATTGTCCGCGGCCATTGCGTGAAATCTTGTGGGATCGATTGGCCAACGAGTGGAAGCCTGCAATGCTCGACAGCATCATCAAGCGGGAAGTGAGCCTGAACGAGATTGAGAAAGAATTCAACAAGGTGATGCGCGGCGAGTCTGTCGGCCGCACACTGGTGCGGATTGGGAATTAAATTCCCATATATCTAGCGTTTACGGCATAATGTTATCTGAAACAGGAGCTAATGAATGAGCATACAAGTTGGGGACAGAATTCCCGATGCCACACTGACCATCATGTCGGACAGCGGTCCACAGCCACTGGACACAACAGACCTGTTCGGTGGCAAGAAAATCGTCCTTTTTTCAGTTCCAGGCGCATTCACGCCCACCTGTTCCGCCGAGCACCTGCCCGGATTCGTCGATAACGCCGATGCAATCCTTGCAAAAGGCGTGGACGAGATCGCCTGCATGGCCGTCAACGACGTATTTGTCATGAACGCCTGGGGCAAGAGCGCCAACGCAGACCAAGTGACCATGCTGGCGGACGGCAACGGAGACTTTACACGCAGCCTTGGTCTCGAACTGGATGCTGCTGCTTTCGGAATGGGGCAAAGGTCGCAACGATTCGCCCTAGTGGCCGACGACGGCGTGGTGTCACAATTGTTCGTCGAGGCCGGCGGGGAATTCCGCGTCAGCAGCGCCGAACTCGTTCTGGCGGAATTGTAAAGACGGCAGGGCCTGATTTCCGGAATTCCACGGTTCAGATTCGCAGGACCGGACTACTCCGAGCCCGAGGATTCAGAGCCCGATGGTTCTGGGGCGGCTTCGTCCGCCGCGTCGTCATCGGTTTCAGCTTCCCCCTGAATACGCGCCAACCCCACCAACTGTTCTTTGTCCCGCAAACGGATCAGCGTGACCCCCTGGGTATTGCGGCCCAACAGGGAGATTGCATTGGCGGCTGTTCTGACCAGCGTACCGCCGTTGGAAATGAGCATGATGTCATTCTCTTCTCGCACTGATATGGCTGAAATCAACGCACCATTGCGGTCCGATGTCTGTATGCCAATGACGCCCTGTCCACCTCGCCCCTGGCGGGGATGATCGTCAACGGCAGAGCGCTTGCCAAAGCCGTTTGCGGTGACGGTGAGAATATCACCCTCGCCGATGACCAACATGGACACCAGATTGTGCCCTTCTGCAACCCGAATACCAATAACACCACGCGCCACGCGCCCCATCGGCCGCACATCGGATTCCCGGAATCGTATGCACTTTCCGGTGCTGGAGAACAGCATGATGTCTTTCTCCCCATCGGTCAGGGCAACGCCCACCAGTTCATCTCCGGCCGGCAGATCAATTGCCCAGATACCGTTGGCCCGTGGCCGGGAATAGTCGGACAGCGGGGTTTTCTTGACGATACCCTGGCGGGTTGCAAAAAACACGTATTGATCATCGGGAAAATCACGCACCGGCAAAACGGCATTAACCCGCTCTTCCTTCTGCAGGGGTAGCAGGTTGACGATTGGCTTGCCACGGCTGACATGGCTGGCCTGGGGCAGCTCATACACTTTGAGCCAATAAACCTTTCCCAAGCTGGTGAAACACAGGAGCGTGTCATGCGTGTTGGCGATAAATAGCTCGTCAATAAAATCCTGGTCTTTTACCTTGGTGGCCGACTTACCGGTGCCGCCACGCCGCTGCGCACGGTACCGATCCAGGCTTTGCGATTTCGCGTAACCACCATGCGACAAGGTCACAACCACGTCCTCTTCGGTAATCAGGTCTTCCATGCTGAGGTTGACCCGCTGCTCGAGGATTTCGGTTCGACGCTCATCACCGTACTGCTCCTTGATCGTCTCGAGCTCAGTACGAATTACGGCCATGAGCTCTATCGGGTCCGAAAGAATCTGCAGCAAACCCTTGACGAGGTCCAGGATTTCGCCATATTCCGTGGTTAACTTGTCCTGCTCCAAACCGGTCAGGCGATGCAGGCGCATATTGAGTATTTCCTGGGCCTGTGCGGGTGAGAGTTGGTAGCCCTGGTCATTCAGCCCATACTGCTTATCCAGGTCCTCAGGACGCGACGTCTCCGCGCCACCCTGGCCCAGCATCGCGGCGACCATGCCAGGGTCCCACAGCTTTGCCAGCAGCCCCTCCCTCGCTTCAGCGGGTGTATTCGAACTCTTGACCAGCTCAATCACTTCGTCCAGGTTGACCAGGGCCACGGTAAGGCCCTCGAGCACATGCGCTCTGTTCCTCGCTTTGCGCAGCTCGAACAATGTCCGGCGAATGACCACTTCACGGCGATGACCAATGAAGGCATGCAGCATTTCAAGCAGGTTGAGAAGCCTGGGCTGTCCATCAACCAGCGCCACCATGTTGATGCCAAACACGCTTTGCATCGCGGTCTGCTTGTACAGATTGTTGAGGATGACTTCAGGAACGTCACCCCGCCTCAGCTCGATCACCATGCGCATGCCGTCCTTGTCCGACTCGTCACGCAGTTCAGTAATGCCCTCGATCTTTTTTTGCTTGACCAGCTCGGCGATTTTTTCCAGCAACCTGGCCTTGTTGACCTGGTAAGGAAGCTCACTCACAACAATGCTCTGCTTGCCGTTGCTTTCGTTAGTTTCGATTGCTGAGCGGGCCCGCATGTAGATGCGGCCGCGACCCGTCCTATAGGCCTCATCGATACCCTGCACCCCGTTGATCAGACCAGCGGTCGGAAAGTCCGGTCCGGGTAGGAACTCCATAACGGCTTCAACGGGCAACTCAGGTTCCTCAATCAAGGCAATGACCGCGTCAATGACTTCGCTCAAATTGTGCGGCGGAATATTGGTCGCCATGCCCACGGCGATGCCGGCCGAACCATTGACCAGCAAGTTGGGGACGCGGGTGGGCATGACCTGCGGTTCATACTCGGTTTCGTCGTAGTTGGGCCCAAAATCGACGGTCTCTTTATCGAGGTCAGCGAGCAGTTCATGGGCCAGCCTGGACATGCGCACTTCGGTATAACGCATTGCTGCTGCCGCATCGCCGTCGACCGAACCGAAATTGCCCTGGCCATCGACCAGCATGTATCTCATTGCGAAGGGCTGGGCCATTCTGACGATCGTGTCGTAAACCGCTGAATCGCCATGCGGGTGGTACTTACCGATGACATCACCAACCACCCGGGCAGACTTCTTGTAAGCCTTGTTCCAGTCGTTACCCAACACATTCATGGCGTACAGAACCCGCCGATGGACCGGTTTCAACCCATCCCTGACATCCGGCAACGCACGGCCCACAATAACGCTCATTGCGTAGTCGAGATAGGACTGACGCATTTCGTCTTCGAGATTGACCGGGAGGACTTCCTTGGCGAGCTCAGCCATAATGGATTCTTACTCCGAAAGCGAACATATATTGTTGTAATTTAAAGATTTATATACGCTAAAACTGCGCGTCATGATGGGCAGGAAAACAATCACTTTCAAGCGACCAATTGTACCACATTCCGGCCTCTGACTGGCCCCGGAAACCACCCTTTCAATCGCCCCCAAATCAGGTCGTTTTTTAGCCTCAGGACTGGCCCGATGCTCACCTGACCAGTATCATTGCTGATTCATTCGAAATAATTGGATTCAATCATGAAAGTTTTGCTCTATCGCCAAGCCAGATTGGCCTGCTTCGCCGTAGCCGCCTGCCTGCTGATTTCAGGTCCGGTTACTGCCCAGGACCAAACTCAGGGACAGTCATCGGCCAACCCGACCGCCATTCTCCATACCTCCAGAGGCGATATCCGGCTGGAGTTGTTCGCCGACCGGTCGCCGCTTTCCGTGGAGAATTTTATCCGTTACGCAGAGGATGGATATTATGACGGCACGATCTTTCACCGGGTCATTAGCCACTTCATGATCCAGGGTGGGGGGTTCACTGAGGAACTGGAGAAAAAGCCAACCCGAGAGCCAATCACCAACGAGGCGAACAATGGCGTTTCGAATCAGCGCGGCACGATCGCAATGGCGCGAACCAACGACCCGCACTCGGCAACGTCCCAGTTTTTCATCAACGTACAAGACAACATCAACCTCAATCACGTTGCCAAGTCGGATTCGAGATCCTGGGGATACACGGCCTTTGGTCAGGTCACCGAAGGAATGGACGTTGTAGACGACATACGCTTTGCCCAAACCAGCAATCGGCAAGGCATGGGCGACGTGCCGAATATCACCATAGTCATCAAAAGCGTGGAAATTATCCAGCCCCAATAGGACGACAAATAGACCCCGGTTCGATGGCCACCCTGTTTATTTCAGACCTGCACCTGGAGGACGATCGGCCCCAGACTTCACGGCTGCTGTTGGATTTTCTGGCAGGTGAATTGTGCGCCGGGGCCCGATCCCTGTACATACTCGGTGACCTGTTCGAGTTCTGGATTGGCGATGACCTCGTGAGCGAGACGGCCGGACAAGTTGCCGCGGCCTTGCGCTCACTTGGTGATCGAGGCGTGGCCTGTCACTTCATGCATGGCAACCGCGATTTCTTGCTGGGTGCAGACTACGCCAATTCCTGTGGCATGAGCTTGTTATGCGAAGAGGTCGTTGTGGATCTCTACGGCACCCCCTATCTGCTTCTGCACGGCGATTCGCTGTGCACCGATGATCATGCCTACCAGGCGTTTCGACAGCAGGTGCGTAATCCGCAATTCCAGCAGGATTTTCTCGCCAGGCCCTTGCAAGAACGACTGCAAATGGCGCGCTCTGCGCGCGAACAAAGCATGGCCCATACCGGCAATGCCTCCGAAGACATCATGGATGTGAACCAGACGGCTGTGCTCAGGGCATTTGCGGCGCATGAAGTGCACAACATGATTCACGGCCACACCCACAGGCCGGCGGTACACAGCCATCGTTTGGGCGACGGACAGGAGGCTGAGCGCATCGTTCTGTCTGACTGGGACAAAACCGGCAGCTGCCTGGCTGTTTCCGAAAACGGCTACGCTGTCATTCCACTGGGCGCGTAGCAGTCAGTGCCTCCATTTCATCGGCAGTGAAGCCGGCCATGAGCCGGGCTTCGATGTTGAAGGGTCCGCGAATCCGGCCGTAATATCGCTCTAACAAATGGAGAAATTCCGCGCCCGGCTCCTTGCCCTCGCATTCACAGCAGTGGCGAAACCATCGTGTGCCGACGGCCACATGCCTGACTTCCTCGCTCAGAATCACTTCCAGGATTCTGCAGGTCTCCACATCACCCACTGAAGTCAGCCTGGTGATCATACCCGGCGTTACGTCGAGCCCACGCGCTTCGAGCACCCGGGGAACCAGCGCCATACGCGTGAGGCAATCGTGGCCGGTTTTTCGGGCCATCTCCCACAATCCGTCGTGCGCCGGAAAATCTCCATAGCCGTATCCCAGCGATGACAGGCGATCGCGCAGCATCGAAAAATGCCTGGCCTCATCGGCCGCCACCGATACCCAGTCCCGGTAGTAATCGTCAGGCATGCCGCGAAACCGATAGGCGGCGTCGAGGGCAAGGTTGATGGCGTTAAATTCGATATGAGCGATAGCGTGGATCAGCGCCGCCCGCCCGTCAGCGCTGCCCAACCGGCGGCGCGGCACTTTGCCTGGACTGACCAGAACAGGGCGCGCCGGTCGGCCACAGGACACTTCCGGGGCGACCTCTTCGGTGCCCATCCAAGCCGCATCCTCAACGACCAGGGGACTGTCTTCGGTGCCCGTGCGCCAATCCTGAACGTCACGCCACAGGGTGGCGGTGGCCTCACATTTCGAATTCGGATCGGATATTTGCAAGCAGCGATTGGCTTCCGCAAAGAATCCTTCCCGACCTGTCGGGGCTACGGGCAAGTGATCAGAGTCTGGAGATGACGGCATCCGCAAATCCAGAAGTGGACACCTCGGTTGCATCCTCCATCTGGCGAGCGAAATCATAGGTGACGATGCCGGCCGCAACAGTTTTCGCGAATGCCTGTCTAATCATATCTGTAACCTCTTTCCAACCGATGTATTCAAACATCATAGAGCCTGAAAACATCAACGAACTCGGGTTGACCTTATTCTGGCCCGCGTATTTGGGAGCAGTGCCGTGGGTGGCTTCAAATACTGCGACGTGATCCGCCATATTGGCGCCCGGAGCGATACCCATGCCCCCCACTTCGGCAGCCAGGGCATCTGAAAGGTAGTCCCCGTTAAGATTCATCGTGGCGATCACATTGAATTCTGCAGGCCGTAGCTGCATGAGCTGAAACATGATGTCGGCAATCCGATCCTGAATGACAATTTTGCCCTCCGGTCGTTTGCCACCGTGATGGTCCCACATATCGGCTTCTGAAATCACCTGATCCGGGAATTCCTCGGCCGCCAGTTCATATCCCCAGTTACGAAAAGCGCCCTCGGTGAATTTCATGATATTACCCTTGTGAACCAGCGTGACGGTCTCCTTGCCATTGTCAATCGCATATTGAATGGCCTTGCGAACCAGTCGCTTGGAACCAAACGCAGAGATCGGCTTGATGCCCAGCCCGGCGCCCTCAAAAAATTTCGCGCCCATTTCTTCGCGCAGAAATCGCGCCAGCTTTTCGTTTTCCGGTGTACCCGACTGATATTCGATGCCACAGTAGACGTCTTCGGTATTTTCTCGAAAAATGACCACATCAACGTCTTCGGGGCGGCGCATGGGAGACGGCACCCCAGGAAAATACTCCACCGGGCGAACACAGGCATACAAATCGAGCTCCTGACGCAAGGAAACGTTGAGAGAGCGAAATCCACCACCGACAGGCGTGGTTAGCGGACCCTTGATGGCAACAACAAGGTCACGGATCGCGTCCAGCGTCTCCGCCGGGAAATAGTCTCCATCATAAATTCCGGCCGCTTTCTCACCGAGATACAGCTCCGCCCAATGTACCCGCCTGTTACCACCATATGCTTTCTCCACGGAGGCATCCCACACGCGCATGGCTGCACTTGTGATATCGGGGCCGATGCCATCACCTTCTACAAAACCGAGAATTGGATTGTCGCTGACTTGCAGCATGTTGTTGCTGATGGTGATTTTATCTCCCGACTCAGGGAGCTTGATATGGCGATAGCTCATGTGTCTTCCTTTCAGGTGGATCGTGCACGGTGGAATCGTCATAAAGACGACAAAGCAATCGATCATTATAACCTGTCGGGGTCATTATCGGCATGCCCAAGCGCGGGCGATTCTCAACCCTGAGACCAAGCTGGATTGCCTTCGAGATGCCCCACCGCAAGCCGCTGAACCGCGATTTCATTATTCCTGTGGCGAAATCCACCATTGACCAGTGAATCTCGCTGTGTCGCCCTATTTTTGGGCGCATGTCGGACCATAGGGTCTGAATATTTATACTTTTAATCAGTCACTTAGCGACCGACCATAGGTCTGGCACGATTTCTGCATAAATATGTGTGTCGGCAACACATTCAGGAGGATGTCCATGGGAAGCGGATCTTGCGGTAACGTCATTTCGGCTCTTGCGAGCTTTTTTGTGCCTGGGCTGGGTCAGCTGATTCAGGGGCGCTGGTTGCTCGCCGCCTTCATGTTCCTGATGACCGCTCTGCTGTGGATCATATTACTCGGCTGGATTATCCATCTGTGGTCGATCATCGATGCAGCACTGTTCCGGTCCGAGGACAAGTACGCCACCTATGCGGGGCGCTATAGCGGTCGCTACGCAGAGGACCGCTACGACCGCTACTATAGACGGACGTATTGATGCTGGGGTAGCAGTACGATCATGTAGGCTTGCGCCGAAGGGCCCGAAACGCCAAGATGCACGCTTCGTAACAATTTGAAGCGGGCAGCTTGTATCAAGTCACCATCAGACCTGCCGCCCGTAGAGACTGCGGCATCGTTCATTCAGGGGACTTGAATAGGCCGGCGCAACAGCAAGGACCCCTCCTATGTTCTACAAACCGATATTACTACCCGTATTGGCACTGGTGGTACTGACTTTTGCAGTCTGGCTAGTGCTCTACTTCACGCGGATCAGGGAAATAATTGCCAAGCGGATCAATGCCGGTGAGCTGGCCAACAGTCACCAGGCCCGGCTTCTCTTGACCGATTCGGCCGGTCCATCCGACAACCTGCGCAACCTGTTCGAAATGCCGATACTGTTCTATCTGGCCATGTTGTTATCCCTGATATTACTCATCCAGGATGGTCAATTGGTGGTGCTGGCCTGGTTGTATGTCACCCTGCGTGCCCTGCACAGCGTGGTCCATTGCACCTATAACCGGGTCATGCATCGGTTTTCTGTATACCTCGCCTCGTGCGCCATACTGTTTATGATCTGGTTGCGCATGGCGTGGTACATTTTTGCCTTCTGATTCAACGGCCGGAAGCGGAATGAAGACTATGGCTAGTTTAAAAGGCGGCTGCCTGTGTGGCGGCGTTGGTTTCGAAGTGGACTTGCCCAGCCAGTGATGCGCCCATTGCCATTGCAAGATGTGCAGAGTCAACCACGGTGCCGGCTATGTGACCTGGGCGGGATTTGCCGAAGACGGGTTCCGCCTAACCGCGGACGTAGACCTGCTGAAATGGTACGCCTCATCCACGTTCGCGCAACGGGGCTTTTGCAGCAAGTGCGGCAGCAGCATGCTGTTCTGTTCCAAACGCTGGCCAGGGGAAATGCACATTGCACTCGGCGCCCTGCATGGTCCGCTGGACCGGGCACCTGACGCCCACGTCTATCACGACCAACAGGTCGAGTGGGTGCTGACGGATGATTCGCTGGAAGTCATCAATGCAGAACAGCCACTCTGAACTGCAACCATTTGGCGGGCTTCAGACTTGCCAGTCGATGGGCGTCTGGTTGCGCTGTTCAAGCCAGGCATTCGCTTTTGAGAAATGCCGGCAGCCAAACAATCCCCGGTGCGCTGAAAGTGGCGAAGGATGGGGCGCTGTCATGACAAGGTGGCGGTGGCGATCGATGGACGCACCCTTTTTCTGCGCATAGCTGCCCCACAACATAAATACCAGTCCCTCGCGGTGTTCATTGAGTTCACCCACAATACGGTCGGTGAATTGCTCCCAGCCCTTGCCCTGGTGGGCACCCGCCTGGCCCCGCTCAACAGTCAGCACGGAATTGAGCAGCAAGACGCCCTGGTTCGCCCAGGCTTGCAAGTCCCCACTTTGCGGCGGTGAGATTCCCAGGTCTTCCTGCAACTCCCGGTAAATGTTGAGCAAGGATGGCGGTAAGGCGGTTCCCTGCTGGACCGAAAAACACAATCCGTGGGCCTGACCCGGTCCGTGATAGGGATCCTGGCCGAGTATCACCACTTTGACGGCTTCGAAGGCAGTTGAATCCAGCGCATTGAAAATCTGGCTGCCCGGCGGGTAAATTACGGTGCCGGCGTGCTTCCTGGTGAGTAGAAATGTGCGCAAATCATCCATGTAGGCCAACTTGAATTCGTCGCCCAGACGATTCAACCAACTGCGCTCAAGGCGTATTTCGCGTTCTGAAGACATTGGCGTGATTATAATGGTGTCGGATGATCCTGGAGCCACTCATGCCCACCAAAACCGAAGTAGTCATTTTGGGGGCAGGACCATGCGGCCTGTTCCAGGTGTTCGAACTGGGTTTGCTGGGCATCCGGACCCACGTGGTGGATTCCCTTCCAGAGGTGGGCGGGCAATGCGCCAAACTCTACCCTGACAAGCCCATATATGACATACCCGCCATACCCGTCTGCAGTGCAACGGAACTCATTGACCGTCTGCAGGAACAGCTCAAGCCCTTTGCCCCGGTGATGCACCTCGGGGAGACGGTCACGGCCCTTGAGCCCTTGGCCGACGGGCGCTTCGATCTGCATACTTCCAATGACACCCGCTTCGATGCCGGTGCCGTTGTTCTGGCAACGGGACTGGGCGCATTTCAGCCCCGGAAACTGAGAATTCGAGGCGCCGAAGCGTTCGAGGGCGGCGCGATCCGATACCACGTCAGCGACGTCAACGAATTTGCAGACAAGCGCATCCTGATCCTCGGCGGCGGTGATTCGGCGCTGGACTGGACGCTGGAGCTCATGAATATTGCCCGCAGCATCACCTTGCTCCACCGCCGCGCCGATTACCGCGCACAACCCGCCTCGGTCAGTACGATGAAATCCCTGGTTGATGGCGTGAAACTGCGGGAATACCATGCCACCGTGCGTGGCATCTTTCGTAACGACAACGGATCGTTCGCGGGGATTGAAGCGTTCGATCCAGACGGAACAACACTGCACCTCGAGGCGGACATCGTGCTGGTCTTTTTTGGGCTGTCGCCCAACCTCGGGCCCGTCGCAGAATGGGGTCTGGGCATCGAGAAGAAGCATATTGTCGTGGACACCGAGAATTTTCAGACCAATATTCCCGGCATATTTGCGATCGGGGACATCAGCACCTACCCCGGCAAAAAAAAGCTGATACTCAGCGGTTTTCACGAGGCTGCCCTGGCAGCATTTGGGGTTCAGTCGCACCTCTACCCCGAACGTAAAGTGCGCTTGCAATACACCACTACCAGCAAGACCATGCACGAAAGACTGGGGGTCGCGACAACCAAGTAAACTGGTCCCGCCAAATAATCCGCCCCTCGGGACCTCCCGGCCGACTATTCCTTCGACCCTTTTACAAATCCTCGGCAATGAGGCAGGCTTTCCGGTTTGTCCGCCAGTTTCCATCCTTCGACTTTCTTAAATCCAGCGGCATGCACCAGAGCCATCAGACAGTGGACGCTGGGGCTCCACCAGTTGGTGTCGTTATTGCCATATTGGGTGCCGGGATAAAACTCCATGACCATCTGTGCGCCAGGGTAGCCCTTTCCCAATCCCCCCCGATACGGACTAAAATCGTCAAGGATGGCAGACTCAACATAGATATCCCGCGCGCAAACCGAAGACAGCTTGTCCAGCGCCAGCAGTGGGTACCTCAGGTGATAGAGCGTCCCGAAGAAGAATACGACGTCAAACTGTCTCAGTATGTCAGGGTCGATGTCGTACAGACTCATGTCATATCTCTTACATTGATCCTCGCTATATCCCAGGGCTTCGCGGCACAAATCAAATGGCTGCCACCTCTTACGCTGATTTTCTTCCAATGAGCCCAGGTAGTCTGAAAAATCATCGATGGCCACAACTTCCCTGGCGCCACGTTTGAGGGCCTCAAATGTCCAATACCCATCCCACGCGCCGATGTCCAGCACCCGTTGTTCGGAAAAATCCTCGGGTAATCTGTAAGCGGCGGGATTGAGTGGTGCCCAGCCGGGTGTCGTGATTAAATGTGGCAGTTCAATCTTGTGATACCAAAACGGAATTGCATTGATCTTGTGTACCAATTGGTCTTTGTCAAACATGGCCAGACCCCTTTTGAAAAACCTGTTTCATGACTCGGATCGCATTGCCGCCGACAACCTGGCCGACCTCGCTACCGGACAAGCCCTTATCCAACAGCCCCCCCGCCCAGTGTGGTAACTGCCTGTAGGAATCAAAAACCGGCTTGTAGTTGCCGTCCATATCCGTTCCCAGCCCCACATGATCGACACCGACAAGATCAATCATGCGCATGGTATTGTCGATGAAATCATCAAAACTGTCGTTGCCGAAGCCGGATGGCCACATCCCGATGACACCGCCGGTCGCTGCAATTGCCTGTGCGTGTTCCGGTTCAAGCAGCCTTGGGTGTTGCCTGTCACCGTGCCTTAATTGGCTATGTGACAACACCAGCGGACTATCGCTGACTTGAGTGATATCAGTCACCGTTTTGAATGAAGCGTGCGCAACATCAATCACCATGCCGAGGCGGTCCATCTCACCAACGACTTCCCGCCCAACCGCGGACAAGCCATCGTATACAGCCTCATGGGTCTGCAGGTCGCCCATGACATCCATGGCATAGTGAACCAGCTGCAGCAAACGTACACCATCGACGTAGATGCGCTCGACCCGCTCGGGATGCCCTTCGAGACAGTGCGCGCCTTCACAAGCTATGAAAGCTGCAATAGTTCCCTGCCCATGAAGCATGTCCATATCGTCCAGGCCCAAAGCCGCTGCAGCCGGCAGTTTGCCCAGCAGTTCATTCAGTGCGGACATTTGCTGTTGGTACGACGCCCAGGCCTCACCAGGCTCGAAACTACGATTGGCGGTCACGCCATCGGGACCCAATTCGATCAGCGCCAGATCAGCGACGAGCGAAAAAAATCCACCCCATATATTTCCCGCTCGCATATCCGCAACAGTTTGGGCAACCGCTTCGTCCCCACCGTATAAGGCTGTGCCGTGCGCCGGAAACAAGCCCGGGTGGCAATGAAGATCAATGGATGGGTGACTGTCAAGGAGTTCGGTGGCCTGATAGAGGCTGTGCTCCTTTGTACCTGACGAAAGGGGCCAACCGCAGTGGGCGCCAACGGCCAGCATGCCCAGCCTTTCCAAAAAACGGCGACGCGATAAATCCATTTTCCTCACCCCAGAGTTAATTGGGGCCAGAGTAACAGGATAGGCCTACTGGATCCTTTTCCAGTTGCTCGCTTTAAAAATACTGCCAGTCACTTCATAGGACTCCTTGATATCGAACTTGGTGTTTTCTTCCCAGTCTGTCGGTTGGGTAGTGGTCGTGACGATGAGGGACCGCCCCTCAACCGGGTTCGTGATCGGATTCGGGTCCACACCAGGGCATGATCCAATCGCAGAGCAAACAATGGCGGGAACATCAGCATTAGATAGAAATGTATCGGACCGGCTCAACGGCCCCTTTGCACCGAAATCCTTCACAAGCATGAGGCCCTGAACCCAACCTGTGCTCATTCGGGACTGATAACCCTTCGGCACGCCCCATAATAATCCAATCGGAAACATCGGGTTATCCACCCACCAGCCGTGGTCTGAAACAATGACGATTTTCGTATTGTCATAGATATTGTTGTCTTTCAACCACGCCAACAAAACGCCTATCTCGTTCAATGCACAGCCTGATTCAGTCATAAAATCTTCGACCCTTCCAATCCGAAAATTGGTCACTCTTGACCGTAAACTACAATCAGAATTCATTGCATTCGGGGAATGCGGAATGGACAGATGAATGTACTTGAATGTCTTGGAACTGCTGTGCGCATGGCGCTCGCGTGCGAGTACGTTAAGAAATCCCCATTCGCGCAATTTGTATTTATATGCTGTCAGGGTCTTGGCGTTTGCATCGTTGGCGCCGAGCCAATAGCCCCCGTCGTAGATGATTCTCTTGAACAAGAAGAGTTATGATCGAATCTGGTGTTTGAGCAGTTGAAAAAAAGCGGCGTATCTGGTTGATTTGTTGTTACCAAACTTCAAAGCAACCAAAGGAGATACGCCACTATGAACAAGAATAATGTTATTGAACTGGAACGTCGAGCAATCAGTGCCGATCCGTTGACCGAATTGCTCAAAGAAGGCGCCCGGAAGCTGCTCGCCGAAGCGGTGGAAAGTGAAGTCCAGGAGCTGCTGGCCAAGTATCAGGATTGGCGTACCGAATCAGGTCATGCCGGTGTGGTGCGCAACGGTTACCTGCCAGAACGTGAGTTGCAGACCGGCCTGGGACCGATCCGGGTGAGAATTCCCAAGGTGCGCTCGAAGACCGGTGAAGCAGTGAGTTTTCAGTCGGTGCTGGTGCCGCCATATGTGCGCAAGACAGCGACTTTCGAGGCAGCCATTCCGTGGTTGTACCTCAAAGGGGTATCCAGCGGTGAGATGGCTGAGGCGTTGCGGGTACTGGTGGGCCCGCAGGCACAGGGTCTGTCGGCCAGCACGGTATCCCGCCTGAAACAGGTATGGGCGGAGGAATATCGAGCGTGGAGCCAGCGTCGCCTGGGACAGGACCGGTGGGTGTATGTCTGGGCTGATGGTGTCTACAGTGGGCTGCGGGCGGAGGATGCCAAGCTCTGCGCGCTGGTGATCATTGGTGTCAATGAACGCGGCGAAAAACATTTTCTGGCGATTGAGGACGGGGTGCGGGAATCGACTCAGAGTTGGCGTGAGGTGTTGCTGAATCTGAAGTCGCGCGGCATGAGCGCCCCACAACTGGCGATTGGTGATGGTGCGATGGGTTTTTGGGCGGCGCTGGATGAAATCTTTCCGGCCAGCCGCCAGCAACGCTGCTGGATGCACAAGACCATGAATGTACTGAATTGTTTGCCGAAATCCGCACAACCCAAAGCCAAGCAGGCCCTGCACGCCATCTGGCAGGCGGAAACCAAGGATGATGCAAACAAGGCGTTTGATTTGTTTATTGAGATCTTTGAGGCGAAATACCCGAAAGCGACGAGCTGTTTGCTCAAGGATCGGGATGAACTGTTGGCATTTTATGATTTTCCGGCCCAACACTGGCAGAGCATCCGGACCAGCAACCCGATTGAATCCACCTTTGCCACCATCCGCCACCGGACCAAAAGATCCAAAGGTTGTCTGACGCGCAATGGCATGTTGCATATGATGTTCAAATTGAGCCAGTGTGCGGAAAAGAAATGGCGCCGGCTACGCGGCTTTGATTACCTGGCCAAGGTGATTACGGGGGTGAAATTCAAAGATGGGATCGAGGTAAAAGAGATTGATCAGGTCGCCGCTTGAATCAAATGGCTAAACACCAGATTTGACAATAGCTCGAACAAGAATGGCGATACCCTAAAGAGACTTATCGTGGCCAGCATGTTGGGCAGGTTGATTTTGGCGTCCTTGAGCTTTTCATCTACGTAATTGTTGTAGTAATACAATCCATAGGGTTCGGTTTCATTGCAATTCACCCTTGAATCCATGCCCGCGCAGCCGAACTTTTCCAGTGGGTTAATGTAGCTGATGTCGTATCCCTGCGGCGCAAATGAATCCAGATAGACGCTGTAGGCTTGCGCCCTGGCATGTGCTAACGATGGCTCATTGCGTTCATTAATGGCCTGCGGTGTAAATCGGTGCCCACCCAATAGAGCCGGTACAGAGCCCCAGGTAGCCGTGTTGGTCGTCAACATGTTGGGATACCATACGAAGCCGTCGTATTGGGCAAGGCTGTCGGGCATTTCGTTCTGAATTTTTTCAATGTATGAGCCAGGAAAACCATCGAGCACCACGATCAGTACGTTTTGTTCCTGTGAAAAACCGACAACTTTGTTGTTGTTGTCAGGTAATTCGTAGCGTGGCCCTATGGCAGTTTCACTGGTTTCCTGAGGTAGCTCATAAGGCAGTGAAACAACGTCGTTTCTAGCCTCAAATACATCGATTCCGGAGACAAGTACAGCAGCGATCAACACCATCGCGGATACCCACACCACTGCGCGCCGGTAAAATATTGTTGCCAGAGAAGTCGCGGCAAACAGAACCATCAGCAAAATGATTTCCACGCTGACGCCAATCCAGGTCAGCTTGATGGGCTTGGTATGATTGAGCAGGAATCGATCCAGTAAACCAATATCCAGAGTCCCAGAATAGATCATCATGCTGGCAGACAAAAATACCGCCAGTAGGGTAAGGCCCTTCCTGGTCCTGACGTCCGCCAACATATAGGCGACCGCGCAGACGAAAAACACGACCACCCAATAGCCCATCAGCGTACTGGTCAACTCCAGAGCAGCGCCAGAGTATTCTTCCAACAACAAGTAAAAGGTCAAGGGGTTGACGATCAGCAAGAAGAAGGCCGTGAGGGCAGCAGAGATTCCGTACAACTCGTGGCCGGGCGGCATATGCTCAACCATCCGAAAACGCCGACAAATGGCCAGGCCGAACAATAAGACAAGAACCATCATCAGAATAAATTCGGCCGTGCGAATCGGGTAGTCAAAAATGTTTGTGCGCAAAACGGTATCCGCCAGGACGACGGTAAAAGCCACGAACGCAAATCGGGATAAAGCCACCCTTAGTTTTTCTCTCGGACTTCGATTCCCCCGATGCAAGCCGCGCACAATGGAAGACAACCACAAATATGCGAGGATACCGGCGGCACCCAGCGCAGCGGCGTCTGCGACAGGTTGATAGATCCTGATTCCACCGACGCCAACAAACATGGCGAATGCGCCTGCGATAAACGCGATTGCGCTGAAGCGCGCCGGAAGCTCGAAAAGGTAGATAAGCTTTTCCTGGAACGGGCTGGGCTTTACAGTTTCGTTGCTGGCAGCACCTCTGAAGCTTGACCTGGTTGTTTCAAGGACTGTCCTATAAGCGGCGTTCAGTTTCTGCCCGAAGGCATGCTTGACCAAAGAAAATGCATTGTTGATGGTCCAGTAAAGCACCAACCCGGATGGTGATTGATACAAAACTGCCAGGAAGAAGATCGCCAACACCCATAACTGCACTTTTTCGACACGATCCATTTGAGCGGCATAAACGCGCACCGAGACAAGATTGATGGCAGTCATCGCCATTGGCAGCATATTCAGGCTTAAACCGGCAAAGACCATCAGCCCGTCCGGTGCACTCAGATCATTAAGGAAAAGAAAGCTCATTCCCTCCCAATCTGAAAAATTCGACAACAAATGATAGGCAGAAAAGAAAAACGGAATTTGAATCAGAAATCCGAAAGATACTTTCAAGCCCGAGGTGGGGTGATAGCCAAACCGTCTGTAAACCTCTCTGGTGTAGTAGTATTTCTCCCAACCCTTCGAGTGCCTTTTTATAGACGCGAGTTCTGGCGCCATCTTTGCCTTGACGGCCTTCTCCTGCAATTTCCATTTTTCTGCAAAATTGTAGATGGGCAGAACTGCGATATTAACGACAATACTGAGAATGATTACCGACAGGGCGTAGCTGCCAGTCCATAAGTAGCTACTGGAAAGACACAGGCCCATCAGGGTTTCGAGCGGGTAAAGAAAAATGGTGAAGAGTAGGTCCACGATTCAGATTGCCTTAGGCGGCATTGCCGAGAATCTTAATGATCTTCCGCAGCCCCCAACCATTAGAAGGGGACTGTGTGATGTGCTTGACTCCAGATTCCTGGCAGCGTTTTCAGTACTTTTCAGTACGGCGTTAGAAATAAGTCTGTAAGTCATTGAATTCTGGAGCGGGAAACGAGACTCGAACTCGCGACCCCAACCTTGGCAAGGTTGTACTCTACCAACTGAGCTATTCCCGCATTGAGGGCGCGTATTTTAAAGGAATGCCCATCACTGTCAACACCTTGCCATCAAACGCCAGATCCGAAAGGCTTTCGATCTGGCGTTCACAGTGGCACAATACCGCCTACGCAAAATCCAGATGGGTGATCATGGCTAAAGAAGATGTAATTGAAATGGATGGCAAAGTACTTGAAACTTTGCCCAACACAATGTTTCGCGTCGAGCTGGAAAAACGGGCATGTTGTCACTGCTCATATTTCCGGGCGCATGCGCAAGCACTATATTCGCATTCTCACCGGCGACAAAGTTAAGGTCGAACTCACGCCTTACGACCTCAGCAAAGGCCGCATTACCTACCGGACCAAGTAGCCAACCGATCCTATTCGGTCGCTGCCGGCAGGGCCTTCGGCTCCTTGCTATGCGGCGAAACTTTCAGAATCAGTTGATCGCCGTCCTGCGATTCAACCCCGGCGGGCACATCCACCACAACTTCTCCACCGTCGGCAAGGCCTCCAAACAGCAAGTCATCGGCCAGTGGCCGTTTGATTTGTTCCTGAATCACCCGCTTCATCGGCCGTGCGCCCATCTTGGGATCAAAGCCTTTCTCGGCCAGCCATGCCCGAGCGGCGCGACTGACAGAAATTGAAACGTCTTTGAGGGCAAGTTGTGCTTCCAGCTCAAGGATAAATTTGTCGACCACCAGTAACACCACCGGTAATTCGAGCGCCTTGAAGTTAATGATGGCATCCAGCCTGTTGCGGAACTCCGGCGCAAATTGTTTGCGGATCACTTCGAGGGCGTCGCCGGAATGATCCTGACTGGCAAAACCAATACTGCGTCGGGCGCTTTCGTGCGCGCCGGCATTGGTCGTCATCACCAGGATGACATTACGGAAATCGGCCTCACGACCACTCGTATCGGTCAGCTTGCCGTGATCCATTACCTGCAACAGAATATTGAAAATATCCGGATGGGCTTTCTCTACCTCATCCAGCAGCAATACCGCGTGGGGGTTACGGGTCACCGCATCGGTGAGCAAGCCGCCCTGATCAAATCCAACGTATCCGGGTGGCGCACCAACCAGGCGTGAAACAGAATGCCCTTCCATGTATTCAGACATATCGAAGCGAATCAACTCGATGCCCATGATCATCGCCAACTGGCGGGTGACCTCGGTTTTTCCCACCCCCGTTGGCCCTGAGAACAGGAAGGAACCGATGGGCTTTTCTTCCTCACCCAACCCCGAACGCGCCATTTTGATCGACGCTGCGAGGGCCGCGATGGCTTCATCCTGACCAAACACCACCAATTTCAAATCACGCTCCAGGTTCTTGAGCGCGTCCCGGTCCGAGCGCGATACCTGGCGGGCTGGAATTCTCGCCATGCGGGCGATAATGAATTCAATATCCGCTTCAACCAGTTCAGCGACGCGTTCTTCGTCGGGCAGTAAGCGTTGCCGCGCACCTGCCTCATCGATGACGTCAATCGCCTTGTCGGGTAAGTGCCTGTCATTGATATGGCGAGCGGACAGCTCTGCCGCGGCCACCAGTGCTTCGTCGGCGTAGTGCACGCCGTGATGGTCTTCGAAGCGGCTTTTCAAGCCACGCAGAATATCAATTGTCTCACCGACAGTTGGTTCTATAACATCAATTTTCTGAAATCTGCGCGCCAGTGCCCTGTCCTTCTCGAACACGCCACGAAATTCCTGGAAAGTTGTGGAACCGATACAACGCAGTTCGCCAGAAGCCAATACCGGCTTGATCAGGTTGGATGCATCCATCACGCCGCCGGAAGCCGCACCGGCGCCGATAATGGTGTGAATTTCATCGATGAACAAAATGGCGCCCGGCTGGTCGTCTAGTTCTGCCAGTACCGCTTTGAGGCGTTTCTCGAAATCACCGCGATACTTGGTGCCGGCCAGCAACGAACCCAGGTCGAGGGAATAGATGATCGCGTCACGGAGAATTTCCGGCACTTCCTTTTCGACAATTCTAAGTGCGAGCCCTTCGGCCATAGCGGTCTTGCCGACACCGGCTTCACCCACATACAGCGGATTGTTCTTGCGCCGGCGGCACAACACCTGCACGGTGCGTTCGATTTCCTCGTTGCGGCCGATCAAGGGGTCAATTTGGTTGTTGCGTGCTTTAATATTCAAATTGGTAGTGAAACGATCCAGCGCTGTGGCGCTCTGCTCGACTTCCTGGCTGTCAGCATCCAACACCGATGGGTCCGAACCGCTACCGCCTTCATCTTCACGCTTGCTCATGCCATGGGAAATGTAATTGACGACATCCAGGCGAGTCACGTCGTGGCGATTGAGCAGGTAATTGGCGTAGGAGTCCTTTTCGCTGAAGATCGCAACCAGCACATTGGCGCCCATGACTTCTTGCTTGCCGGCAGACTGGACGTGATACAAGGCCCGTTGCAGCACACGTTGAAACCCGATGGTGGGCTGGGTGTCGCGACTGTCGTCGTCATCCAGCACCGGCACGGTGTCTGACAACACTTTCTGAATTTCTTTTTCCAGGGAACTGACGTCAGCATCAAGGGCGCTGATGATGCTCATGGCCGAGGCATTGTCCAGCAATGCCAGCAACATATGCTCGACGGTCAGGAATTCGTGGCGCTTTTCTCGCGCTTCCTGGTAAGCCTGGCTGATCGATATTTCCAGTTCCTTACTGAACATGATTCAGGCCCTCTCCATGGTGCATTTGAGTGGGTGGTCGTTTTGATGAGAATATTCGTTGACCTGCACGACCTTGGTTTCAGCAATTTCAAATGTAAACACACCACATACGCCCTTGCCTCGCGTATGTACGTGCAGCATCACCTGGGTTGCCCGATCATGCCCCATGGCGAAATACATTTTTAGAATTTCGATCACAAAATCCATTGGCGTGTAATCATCATTCAACAGGACAACGCGGTACATGGGGGGCAGGTCGACTTCAGGCCGGGTTTCCTGAAGCGCAACACCCTGCTCTTTATGTGAATCGAGTTCTCTTCCCATAGCTTGATTCTAACGCACATGATTGCGTGGGAAAACTCCCATGAAACCGTTGAATTGAGCGGCAGATATCTACATTCTCCCAAATCGGCGACACCTTTACCTTTAAAGTGGAGACCCCATATAGGGACTGTTGCCACTGACCCGAAGATTATGAGCTCAATTGCAGCCAATCCGCACCGAATCGGCAAAGATCTCATCATGGTCGCCATGTCGGGCGGCGTTGACTCATCGGTCTCGGCCAGCGTGCTGCAGGCAAGGGGCTGCCAGATCGCTGGAATGTTCATGAAAAACTGGGAGGAAGATGACCGGCAGGGGCTGTGCACGGCCGCAGAAGATGCCGTCGATGCCCAGGGCGTGGCCGATCAGCTGGGCATTGCGCTGCACCGACGAAATTTCGCTGCCGAGTACTGGGACCAGGTGTTTGAGGAGTTCCTTGACGAGTACCGCGCGGGACGAACCCCCAATCCCGATGTGCTGTGCAATCGTGAAATCAAGTTCAAGACCTTCATCGATCACGCGCAAGACCTGGGTGCCAGTCATATCGCCACTGGCCACTATGTCCGCAGCGATGCCAAAGACGGCCTGCACCGCCTGTTGCGGGGCATTGATGACAACAAGGACCAGAGCTACTTTCTGTATGCCATTGGCCAGGAACAACTGGCGCAGAGCATTTTCCCGATCGGAGAATTGACCAAGCCAGAAGTCCGGTGTATGGCGGAAAATGAAGGCTTTGCCAACCATGACAAAAAGGACAGCACCGGCATCTGCTTTATTGGTGAACGGGACTTCAAAGGCTTTCTAAGCCAATACCTGGAGCCGGAATCTGGAGAAATACGCAGTATCGACGAGCAGCTTCTGGGTGAGCATGACGGATTGATGTTTTATACTCTCGGTCAACGCCAGGGTATGAACATCGGCGGCGTAAGTGGCTGCGCAGAGGGGCCCTGGTATGTTGTCCACAAAGACCGGCAACGCAATGTGCTGTACGCCGGCCAGGGGCATTATCACGATTGGTTGATGTCAGACCGGCTGGTCGCAACGCAGCTGAATTGGGTTGCGGGATTCGCGCCACGCCAGTGCGAGCGATTGACCGCCAAGGTCCGCTATCGACAAAGTGATCAGCAGTGCGACCTAATCGCGCTGGATACGGAACACATTGAAGTGCGTTTCGAAGTGCCCCAAAGAGCCATCACGCCGGGGCAATCCGTCGTACTTTACGATGGCGCAGAATGCCTGGGCGGCGGTATCATCGACTGGGCGGCGACCATCCCCGCAGGAACGACCCCCACCAATGGACTTTGACAGAACAGGAATCATCATGAGTGCTAAATCGTGAGAAACAGAACGCTCGCTCTGGCCGGCGTGTTCCAGGCGACGGAGCTGGTCCGGCAGGCAGCCTGCCACGGAACCTGGTCGGGCTACGCTGCGACCGCCTCAATGCGCAGCCTGTTCACGCGGGATGCCGAGACGGTGGAGAACGTGTACGGAGACATCCCGCAAATGCGCCTCGGCATTGAGACCATGCTGGAGGTTTTGGGTGGCGAAGACCATCACATTGACGCGCTGCGGTACGCGGTGGCAGTGTTGCAAGTACAACGCAAATTCAAGAAGTCCAGAACCATGCAGCAGAAAGTCGCAGAGCGCCTGGACGCCATCGCTCAAACTGACGAACGACTTGAGCAGCACGAACGTGAGGACCACCAGGCGGCGGACATCGCGGCGTTGTATCGGGACACGGTGAGTACGCTATCGCCGCGCATCGTCGTCAATGGCAAGCCCGAATACCTGAAGAACCAAAGAACAATAAGCTGGGTGAGGGCTCTGCTAATGGCCGGGCTGCGATCTGCAGTCTTGTGGGATCAGTTGGGCGGCGGACGTTTCGAGTTGATGTTCGGCCGCCGTCGCATTATTAGTGACGCACAATCATTGCTGGCCAGTTAGGGCCGGATTAACCAAATCAACAGGGAGTACAGCATGGGCGATTCATTTTCCACCGCCTCAACACTTGCCGTGAACGGCAAGGAATTGAAATATTTCAGTCTCTCGACCCTGGGGCAGAGCTACCCCATCAACCGCTTGCCTTTCAGCCTGAAAATACTGTTGGAAAACCTGTTGCGGCACGAAGACGGTGTTGATGTAACTCGCAGTGATATTGAGGCGCTGTGTCGTTGGGACCCAACAGCCGATCCCGAGGTGGAGATCGCATTTACGCCATCGCGCGTGGTGCTGCAGGACTTCACTGGAGTTCCGGCTGTGGTCGACCTGGCAGCGATGCGCGACGCCATGACCAGCTTGGGCGGCCAGGCCAGCCAGATCAACCCACTTGCTCCGGCAGAACTGGTTATCGACCATTCCGTCCAGGTCGACAGCTACGGCCGCACTGATTCACTCGATGTGAACAATCGCATTGAATTCCAGCGCAACCAGGAGCGCTACAGTTTCCTGCGTTGGGGCCAGTCTGCATTCAGTAACTTTCAGGTGGTACCGCCCAATACTGGCATAGTGCATCAGGTTAACCTCGAGCACCTGGCGCGAGTGGTATTCGGCAGTAACGGTGTGGCCTATCCGGACACCGTAGTGGGGACCGACTCTCACACCACTATGATCAACGGTATCGGTGTGTTGGGCTGGGGCGTTGGCGGCATTGAAGCCGAAGCGGCCATGCTGGGCCAGGCGATTACGATGCTGATTCCACAGGTGGTCGGATTAAGGCTCACTGGTGATCTGCCAGAGGGCGCAACCGCCACTGACCTGGTGCTGACGGTCACTCAGATGCTGCGCGAGCACGGCGTTGTGGGCAAGTTTGTAGAGTTTTTCGGCGATGGTCTGGACAATTTGCCGTTGGCCGACCGGGCGACCATATCCAACATGGCGCCGGAATACGGCGCAACTTGCGGCATGTTCCCGGTCGATGATGAAAGCCTGCGCTACCTGTCACTGTCCGGGCGCTCCAATGAGCAGGTCGCACTGGTTGAAGCCTATATGAAAGCCCAGGGGATGTTTCGTATGCCTGGCGACGATCCCGCAGCGTATTCTGCAGTATTGAGTTTGGACATGGCGCAAGTCGAACCCAGCCTGGCGGGGCCAAAGCGGCCCCAGGACCGGGTGCTGCTCAGTGAAGCGAAAACCAATTACCTGGACAATGCACCTGCAATGGCGGGTGAGCGGGCCCTCGGCGCGGGTATGGCCGTGGAATACAAAGGGGAACAATTCGAGCTTTCGGACGGCGCGGTTGTCATCGCGGCCATTACTTCCTGTACCAATACCTCCAACCCGGCTGTCATGCTCGGGGCCGGTCTGCTGGCCAGAAATGCCGCCGCAAAAGGTCTGCGGGTGCAGCCCTGGGTCAAGACGTCACTCGGACCGGGATCCCGGGTCGTGACCGACTACCTGGCCAAGGCCGGTCTGATGGATGATCTCGAGGCCCTGGGCTTCAACGTGGTCGGCTACGGATGTACCACCTGCATCGGTAATTCCGGTCCGCTGCCGGAGCCAATCGCCGACGCCGTCAGGCAGGCCGACCTGGTCGCCGTGTCGGTGCTCTCAGGCAATCGCAATTTCGAAGGACGGGTGCATGCTGATGTAAAAATGAACTACCTGGCTTCACCGCCGCTGGTCGTGGCCTATGCGCTCGTTGGGCGCATGGACATTGATATCACGACCGAATCCCTGGGCGATGACAGCGATGGCAACCCCGTCTACCTGCGTGACATCTGGCCGTCAGGCCACGAGATTCAGGCTGCGATCGAATCCAACGTCACTTCCGATATGTTCCGCAACAGTTACTCATCGGTATTTGAGGGCGACGAGCGCTGGAACAGCATCGATTTTCCCACCGGGGAAATTTTTGATTGGCAGGATGATTCGACCTATATCCAGAACCCACCCTACTTCGAGGGTATGACGCTTGATCTACCGGGTATTCCCCAAATCCGCGGTGCACGCTGCCTGGCCAAGCTGGGCGATTCGATCACAACAGACCATATTTCGCCGGCGGGCGGCATCATGGAAGACTCACCGGCAGGTGAGTATTTGAAAAACAACGGCGTATTGAAGGCCGATTTCAACTCCTATGGCTCGCGGCGGGGCAACCACCAGGTCATGATGCGTGGCACCTTCGCCAATGTCCGCCTGCGCAACCAGCTGGCGCCCGGAACCGAGGGTGGCTGGACAAGTTTCCAACCTTCAGGCGAGCAAATGAGCATTTACGATGCCGCAATGAAGTACCAGGCCGACGGTACCCCCCTGGTGATTATCGCCGGCAAAGAGTACGGCACGGGTTCATCCAGAGACTGGGCGGCAAAGGGCACCATCCTGCTGGGTGTACAGGCGGTCATCACCAGCAGTTTCGAGCGCATTCATCGCTCCAACCTGATTGGCATGGGTGTTCTGCCACTAAATTTCATGGCGGGCGAGACGGCCGACAGCCTGGGGCTCGACGGCAAGGAATCTTACGACATCGACGGTCTCGAGGACGGCGCCAGCGAAGTATCAGTTACCGCCACTTCTGAAGCTGGGAAGGTCACACGATTCGCGGCCAAGGTAAGAATCGATACGCCCAAAGAATGGGAATACTACCTGCACGGCGGCATACTCCACTTCGTTTTGAGGCAATTGGCTAGTGTACTGCATCGCGATTAATGGCCCTGACGATACGCAGCCGGTTTTCGGCTTCACGTCTGATCAGGTCTGTGGGCCGGCTGCAGAGAAACTCCACTGTGTCACTGACCAGGTGGGCCACCGGCACGCCGTTGCTGAGCAGGATGCGATTACCCGGTTTGGCCGGCGTTTTGCCTCCCGCGGTAATGATTCCACCGAGGTTGAGCGGGTCCGTTGCATTGATCACCGTCAACACGGGCATCTCCGGCGCCTGTTGATGGCGACGCAGCAGCGCAGTCACTTCGGCAAGGGCGAATTGCTCACCAGAAAATCCATCGACGAATCGTCCGCCATGGACCTCTCCACGATCTTCCATGCGGCGCAGGTAGCGCAGTAGCAGTCGCCACGGCGGCAACAGGTTCTCACGCTCCAGAACGGCTCTGAACACCACACCATAACGCTTAAGCAGCGCGTGGCAGGTCACCTCCAGGGAGGCCTGCCCGCCCAGGTCTGCTGCCTGGTTTGATGCGTGACGGGCGGAGCCGCCCACCGTACTCCAGCGGCCAAGCAGACCTGCTGCCGGCGGTATGCGCTTGCGGCGCATCGCTTTTTGCTGTTTGTGTTTCTGCGCTTCGGGTCGGCACAACCAGCGTAAAGGTGAGAATTCATCAGCCGTCACCAGGCCTCGGGCAATCAGCGTACTCAGTGCATACTCCAGCTGAGGCACCAGGACACCGGTGGCGTTAGCCAGATCGTCGGCAAACATGGCGCCATGTTGCTGGAGCAATTGCAGAATTTCAGCAGCCACGCCCGATTCATCTGATTGCGGCTCACCCCTCGCCTCATCGCGCCAGGCGAAAGTATTTCGCCTCGGCACCATGGCGATGGGCGTCACTGCAACGAGGTGCCGGGGATTGTGGCTGGCGCCTTGGGGCCACTTCTGGGGCCTGAACCAGGTCAGAGCGCCACCCATGAACAATTCGTCGAGTTTGTGGGGTGAATAGTCCTGGCAGCGGTCGTTCAGCAATGCGCCCTCCCAGGTCCGGTGCGCTCCAGCCTTCGAGCAACGACAGCGCCGCGGCTATGTCCGGCAAAGGCTCGGCAAAACCATGCCAGTCGAGCAGAAAACGCAGATAGGCTGCCGGCGGCACCGGGCGTGTTGCACGACGACGCTATTCGCGGCTGTATCGATGAATTCTCGCCAACAAGCGCCGTTCGCACCATTGAGCCGGCAATGCCTGTTGCCTGTCGGTTGAAGCCCCCGGCGCCTGCATGGCAATCACGTAGCCCTCACCCTGCAAGCGGCGCAGGGCCAATTCAATCCTCGCAAGCGGCAGGCAAAAATCGGCCAGCAAAGCATCCACACTCACCGGACCCAGACCGGAGAGCCGGGCACGCAGCATTTCCACCAGAGCTTCAGCCGGATCCAACCGCGCGGTAGTGGACAACAGATCGCTGGTATCGGGGATAGCCCGAGAGTGCGTATGCAACTGCTTGAATTCGGCCAGGCGCTCGGTGGCTACCCAGAAAGTCTGACCACCAGGGGTGTGAACACAGCTGGCCCGCATATCAGCAGCCAGGCTCTTGAACCAGGCGCCCCAACGGGATGCGTCCCCTGCCGCGCCCGTGCTCGCATTGCCGCCGGCGTTACCGCTGGTAAACTCAGGTTGAGTCAGAAAACCAAGCTGCATCAGGCCGTCATGCAGTTCATCCAGGTTGCGCGGCCGAATCCACGTTTCTTCGCGCACCTGGTGGATGGCAGCAACGCTTATGATGCTCAGGGCGCCGGCATCTTCAAGATCATTGGGGTACTGGCTGACGGCTCTCGTGCGGCGATTCTCGGCATCACCGTCGTCGAGAAAGGCATAAGGCCGGGCATTGATGATCTCTGCCGCCAAAGGTGAAGGACCAATGAGATCCAGGCAACGAATCTCAATTAACTCTTCCTCGATGGACTGTAAGACGCCGATCAGGCCATCAATGTCCATGGTCCCGGACAGGCAATCGGATATTGTTTGTGTCACCAGCGGGTGCTCCGGGATTTCGCGCTCACCGCGAATGTTTTCAAGGCAGGCGAGCTGGTCCGGAAACACGACCGAAATCAAGTCTTGTGCCTGGTTTGGCTGCCACTGCGGCGGCAGCTTCTGGCCATTTCGCATGCGCTGTACACCCAGCGCTATGGTGGCGTTCCAGCGCCAGCGGACTTCAAACATCGGGGCATCAAGCAGGGCCTGAATCAATACCTGCCGCACCGTCTTGCTGTTGAGAAAGGAGGCCACGTCAGCGATTTCGAAACTGTGGGTTTCACCCAGCGAAAGAATCAGGCAGTCCTCAAGAGCAGCCGCCTGCAACTCGAAATTGAAATGCCGGCAAAAGCGCTTGCGCAAAGCCAGCCCCCAGGCCCGCATGATCCTGGACCCAAATGGCGCATGGATGACCACATGCATGCTGCCGGTGTCATCGAAAAAACGTTCAATGACCACCTGACTCACGCTGGGTATACATCCCAGTGAATCCAGAGCGGCACGCAGGTAGGCGACCAGTTGCTCCGCGACCTCGGGGCTGAATCCTTGGGCTGCCAACGCCAGGCAGGCAGCCTCCTGGCCGCCTGACTCCAGTTGTTGCTGAATTTCACTGCGCAGCGAAGACACGGCAGCCGACAGTTCATCGCTTCTGCCTGGCGCATCGCCAAACCAGAACGGAATGGTCGGTGGCTGACCACGTGCATCCTCCACCAGCACCCTACCCTGCTCTATCTTCAAAATCCGGTAGCTGGTGTTACCCAATTGAAATATGTCGCCGGGAATACTTTCAAAAGCAAAATCCTCATTCAGGGAACCCACCCTAAAGCCCTCCGGCAACATCACAACTTCATAGTCAAAGTGATCAGGAATGGCGCCGCCATTTTGCAGCGCTGTAAGCCGCGCGTTGGCGCGCGGGCGTACCCGTCGGTTGACAGCATCCAGATGCAGGAATGCGGATCGCCTGCCGCGCCGGGTGGCATAGCCCGAAGCCAGCATCTCAATCACATCATCAAAATCGCTCTGGGCCAGATCGCGGTAAGGCCAGGCTTGTCTAACCAGATGTAATAAACCCTCCAGATCCCACTCTCGGGCACTGACCTCGGCCACCAGCTGCTGGGCCAGTACATCTTGCGGCGCAGGTGGAATGGACACAGTATCCAGCTTGCCGGCTTCCACCGCCTGCAACAGCGCCACGCACTCCACCAGATCATCCCGGCTGAGCGGAAACAGCCGGCCAACCGGCGTCTTGCCGACCGTATGTCCGGCACGGCCCACCCTCTGGATAAGGGCAGAGATACTACCGGGTGAACTGATTTGGCAGACCAGGTCAACATGGCCGATATCAATGCCTAATTCCAGCGATGCGGTCGCCACCAGCGCCTTGAGGCGGCCTTCTTTGAGCGCCTGTTCGGCTTCCATTCTGTGGCTGCGCGACAGACTGCCGTGATGCGCCGTCACCGCCCCTTCGCTACCGCGCTCATCGAATCGTTCGGCCAGGTGGCGTGCAAGCCGCTCGGCCAGTCGGCGCGTGTTCACAAATATCAGCGTGGTGCAATGGGCATCGATGAGTGTCTCGAGACTGTCGTAGATTTCTTCCCAAAACCTCGTTGGCCATCACGGGCATCAGGGGCGCCCGGGGCAATACCAGTTGCAGGTCGCGGGCGCGCTGGTGCCCGGTGTCAACGATGGTGCACGGCTTGCCGCCGGTCAGAAAGCGCCCGATCAGTTCAATCGGATTCTGCGTCGCCGACAATCCAATCCGCCTTGGCGGCTGCTCAGCCATGGCATCCAGTCGTGCCAGTGAAAGGCTCAGATGGCTGCCTCGCTTGTTTCCCGCAACGGCATGAATTTCATCGATGATGACCGTGTCAACCCCGCACAACATGTTGCGGCCGAGGCTGTGTGATAACTCGATAATTGAGCGGTAAATAACCCATCAAGGCTGTGATCCGGCTTCTCAACGGTTTTTCGGGTGATGTTTTTGGCGAGCGATGGTTCGGCCTGCAGACATTCCTCAACAGCGACTTCCTAAGAATGCCTGTTAGGGGCTCGATAAGCGTATTTCAACGCTGATAAAGGGGGGTTTAGGTCCCTATCGCTTCAATGAGAGATTTCGTGCCGATAAGGTTCATCATTCGCTTCATCGTTATACGCCAACACGTGCAAACTCATCTCGGTATTCACCCGATCCAGTGTTTTTGTGAGGAAGTGAGTCGAACCCATCCAGGCTTTCAAGGTGCCGAACGGATGCTCCACGGTGGCTCGTCGGATGCGCATCATTTCCGGGCTGCGGTCCAAACGCTTCTGGGCATTCTCAACGACCGCTTCGTGCTCCCAACGGGTTATTTTGCGATGGACGCCTGAAGTGCATTGAGCCTTGATGGTGCACATCCGGCACTTGAAGGTCCAGTAGGCATGAATGGTCTTGCCCTGTTGCTGCGTCGTCATGTGCCGCACCAGGCGCAGCCCCGCCGGGCATTCATACTCGTCATCTTCGGCGATATAACGGAAGGCCTTGCGGTCGAACTGGCCTTTGGCCCGGTTGGGTGAAGTATTGGGCTTGGGCAGATAGGCCGTGATATTGGCTGCCTCACAGTCCCGGATCTCTTCACCACGGTAGTAGCCACGATCGGCAACCACCTTCAGTTCTTCCACCCCCAGTGCGGACTTGGCCTGCTTGGCCATCTTTGCCAGTTGGCGCCGATCGCTACCCACGTTAGTGACCTCGTGAGCGACGATCATATGGTGCTCGGTATCCACCGCGGCCTGTACGTTGTAACCGACCATGCCATGACCCCGCGTCTTCATCGAGCGGGCATCTGGATCGGTCAGCGAAATCTGTTTATCCGGTGCCTTAAGCATCCGGGCTTCGAGCTTTTTTAGGCGCGCCATCTCCTTCTTCAGGGCCGCGATCTTGTCTTCCAGTCGCTGGGTTTTGTCTTCAGCCGGCTCCTGTTGATCTGCAATGGCCAGTTGCTCGAGGTAACGGTCGATGCTCGCTTCTACTTCCGCCAGTCGTCGCTTCATCTTAGCCCGCGTGAAGTTGCGATCACGATTGTTAACGGCTTTGAACTTACTGCCATCAATGGCCACGAAGGCATTAGCGAAAAGGTTGAGCTTGCGGCACAGCATGACGAACTCGCGGCACACCAACCGGATCGCTACGCCATTGTCTTTGCGAAAGTCGGCGATGGTCTTGAAGTCGGGCGCCAGGCGTTCGGTCAGCCACATCAGCTCAATGTTGCGTTGCGCTTCACGTTCCAGTCGCCGGCTTGACTGCACTCGGTTGAGATAACCGTAGACATAGATCTTCAGCATCGTCGAGGGGTGGTAGGCTGGGCGGCCCGTATCGTTGGGCTGGGTCTTGAAGCCCAGGCCGGATAGGTCCAGTTCATCCAGGAAGACATCGATCACTCGAACGGCGCTGTCTTGGGCGATGTAGTCATCCAGGCGTTCTGGAAATAAGGTGGCTTGATTGCGGTCTTCGCCTTCTATAAATCCACTCATCCAACAGTCCTTGGCTGGAAAGTGTAATTATATCTGGTGCGGAGTTTTCACACAGTCTGGGCCGGAAGCGGACGTTAGCAGCAGGTAAAGGGATTCGGGGGTTGTGACCAGAATCTGCGGCGGGTGTTTGCGCATCCGCTGGCGTTCGCCCGGCGTGGTGTCGCCGGTTCTGATCATGACACGAATGCCTGAAGGCCGCTGGCCGTCGGCCTCCAGACGAAGTTCTATCCCGGCCAGGGGATCCTGCAAATTGCGTTCAATATCATTCGACAAGGCCTTGAGCGGGGACACATACAGCACCCTGACCCCATCGGCCAGCGGACGGTCGCGGCTCTCCTCAACCAGCTTACTGATGGCGCACAGAAATGCGGCCAGTGTCTTACCGCTACCCGTCGGCGCGGCGATGAGCACGTGTGAGCCCGAAGCGACTTCCTTCCAGGCTGCCGCCTGCACCGGGGTTTCACACTCGAAGGCGTCATTGAACCAGGAAGAAACGACAGGGTGAAAATTGCGATCGGCAGCCGTGCGTTCCATCACCTTATTGTAGCGCCAACGTTCTCAATACGTGGGAATGAGCCCCGGGGTGCTACTTGAGGCTGAGGTCTATTTCCTGCCATTGGGCTGCAATCAGGCGCCATTCTCCGTCGGTCCTGCGCCATTCGGTGGTGATTGCCAGCATTTGCCCCCTTTCCGGCAGCAAGCCCTTGCCACCGGTGACCAATGCGTTAAAACTGGCGATCGCTGAAATCTCGTCGGTCACCCTGACCGAAATGGGAAACAGCTGTGCCCGCAGTCGATAGTTGCGCCTGAATTGAATGATCAGCCAGGCGTTCAGTCGCGGGTGGTCGAAATAGCCGCCCTGGCCGTGAAATGTCTCGTCGACATGATTCATGAACGGTCGCCGCTCACCGTTTTCGATCAGCGCTTCCATGTCGCGTATGACGCCAATGATTTGTTGCTCCGGCGTCTGCGGTTGAGAACAGGCTTGCAATCCAGCCACCAGCACCATTGCCGCCAGGACCAGGACACGCCGCTGGCTCAATCGGATTCCGCCAGGTAAGACTCCAGCAACCTGGAGGACACCACGATCAGGTCGTAGTCGGTAATTATGCCGATAAGATTGCCGTCTCGTGTCACCGGCAGGCAGCCGACTTTATGCTCTCGCATCAATCGAATGGCCTCAACGGTTGGCGTTTCCGGGTCAACAGTTACCGGATGCGAGCGCATGATTTCGGACACTATCACCTTTTCTTCCTGTCCGTACCGGCCTTCCGCAACCAGCCGCAACAGGGCGCGATGTGAAATCAATCCCACCAGCAAGCCCTTATCATTTTCCACCGGAACGTGGCGTAGGTGCCGCCAGTCCATCAGCGAGGCGGCGAAATCGACGATGTCATCGGGCCGTACGGTGAACAGGTCAGTGGTCATGAATTGTCCGACGTAACGATAACTCTCGCGCCAGTCTTCGCTCGAACAGAACTGCGCCAGCTCCCATTCGCTGATCGGCGTGCCGGTAACCTGCTGCTCCACTATGGACTTGGTCAAGCAGCGCAATACCTGGTCGCTGGTGCCTTGACCCTGCATGTTCTCGATTGACTCGAGTGCCCAGCGGGACCCCGTGCGGGGGATCGCAATGCGCGCTTCAATGACGCCCAGGTACCGGTCTATGTCGCCTGAGTCAATTCCTGATTTATTCAGACCCTCGCGCGCCAACGGCACCATTTGCTCCAGAATGAGGTCCTGCGCCGGCAAATAACTGTCGTCAAACCAGTTCATCTGGGCACGGATGCCGTCCCGGGCCGCCGCCAGGAAATTTGATTTTACGTTCTCAAAACGAAGATGGTCCCGAATATCTTCATAGTGCAGGGCCATTCCGGACATCATGCCGTAAAAGAACGCTGCATTGGCGACCTCGTCCAGAATGGTCGGACCCGACGGAATCACGCGATTTTCGATGCGCAGATGTGGCACATTGTTGTGTACGCCGTAGCAGGGACGATTCCAGCGGTACACCGTGCCATTGTGCAGGCACAGTGCATTCAGCGACGGGATGATGCCGCTGTCCAGCATATCCATCGGGTCTTTCTCCGTTTCGGTTGTCAGAACGACACGAAACCTGGCGATGTCCTCCTTGAATATCTCGACAACTGAATTGTCGATCCAGTGATCGCCGAAATGGACCCGCGGCTTCAGGCCCCGGGTTTGTTGCACTTCCGAGCGTGAGTCGACCGAGTTTTCAAACACGGCGATCCTGGTCTCATGCCAGAGGCGCTTGCCCAGAAGTACTGGCGAATTAACCGACGCAGCCAGCAACGGCCCGGTCACCACCTGGGCAATATTGTACAGCCGCGCGAACTCTTCAGGGCCAACCTGGAAATGCACCTGAAAGCTGGTATTGCAGGCCTCCAGCATGACATTATTGTGTTTAATAGTTAGTTGATCTATACCATTGATTGTAAATTGAAATTCCTCGCCACGAAGCGCGCGGATAGAATCATTCAGGGCATGATAACGGGCTTTGGGCACCATTGAATCAAGGCCCAGGTTTTCGATCGTCAGGGTCGGCAGAATGCCCACCAGGGCAATACCGCTGCCCAGACTTGCCGCGCCCTGGCGGGCCAGATTATAGACTTCCTGCAACTCCTCTTCCATTAACTTCAGACAGTCACCACCCATCCTGTGCGGCGCCAGGTTGGCTTCCAAATTGAACAGACCCAACTCGTGAGTAAAGCGTTCATCGTCAATGACCTCCAGCAGTTCCATCGCCCTTGGATCAGGCTGATGGGCGGAATTTATGATAAACATCTCCTGCTCGGCGCCAATTCGTCGAATGCCGGTTTCAATGACCCCTCGGTCCAGCATGGCCTCGAGAGCCCGAACCTCCTGCAGAAGAGACTTCATAAAGGCCTGGTGGGCGGCCTCATCATCATTGGTTTTGACGTTCTGTTCACCCATCTGAGGAATCCTTCAAGCGTTTCCTTCCACCTGATGATATCAATTGTGTCGCCGTGGCGCTTCTGCACCAGAGCATGAAACTTGCTGATGAGCCGCCAGGTGTGCTGCAATGGCCGCAATAAACCATCATCAATAATTATGACCAAAAACCAACACACACAAAGTCCTTTGGACAAGCCCTGGCTGAATAGCTACCCGTCGGGTGTTCCCGCGGAAATCGATTTATCCGCGTACCGCTCCATCGTCGAAATTTTCGACGCCAGCTTCTCCAAATACCGGAATCAAACCGCGTTTATTAACGAAAACACCCACCTGAGCTTCGAGGAATTAGATCACCTCAGCGATGGCTTTGCCGCCTGGCTGCAACATCACGGCCTTGAAAAAGGCGACCGCGTCGCCGTGATGATGCCTAATATTCTGCAGTATCCGATTGTGATTTTGGGTGTGCTCAAAGCCGGCATGGTGGTGGTCAATACCAACCCGCTTTACACTGCTCGCGAGCTCAAGCACCAGCTCTCAGACTCGGGGGCGCGCGCCATGGTCGTGTTTGAGCACGCCGCACACGTGTTGCAGGAGGTTACACATGACGTCCCGATCGAGTGCATCATCACCACCGCAGTGGGCGACATGCATGCCTGGCACAAGAGACTGCTGTTCAAGGTACTCACCCGATATATTCTCAGGCAGGTGCCAGCGTGGCAGCTGCCTGGATCCACCGCTTTCCTGGAGGTATTGAAAACGGGTAAAAGCCTGTCCCGACGTGTGGAAGATATCGAGCCTGAAGATATTGCGTTCCTGCAGTACACCGGTGGCACGACCGGCGTGGCCAAAGGCGCGATGCTGACGCATCGCAATCTGGTAGCGAACACTTTGCAGTCCAAAGCCTGGATGAAACCATCTGGAATCGGCAGCGAAACCGAGACGGTCATCACGGCGCTGCCGCTTTATCATATCTTCGCGCTAACCGCCAATTGCCTGGTATTTATTTGCCTGGGCGGTATCAACGTGCTGATCACCAACCCCAGGGACATGCCACGATTCGTGCGCACCCTCGGCCAGCGACGTTTCACGGTCATCACCGGGGTCAATACGCTATACAACGGGCTGCTGAACACCGAAGGTTTTGCAGCGCTGGATTTTTCCGAATTGAAAGGTGCGCTGGGTGGCGGAATGGCGGTCCAAAGAGCCGTTGCAGAGAAATGGAAAGAGGTAACGGGCACCACGCTGGTTGAAGCCTATGGGCTCACGGAAACCTCACCTGCGGTCTGTATCAACCCGATGGATCTGAAGGACTACAACGGCGCTATTGGCTTGCCATTGTCTTCGACCGAATGCGCGATCATTGATGATGAGGGCGGTTTTCTGCCCCCCGGTGAATCCGGAGAGCTGGTCATTCGCGGCCCGCAAGTGATGAAGGGCTATTGGCAGCAACCGGAGGAAACCGCGAAAGTGTTAAGCCCCGACGGTTGGCTGCGCACCGGTGATATTGCGGTAATGCACCAGGACGGCTATTTTCGCATCGTTGATCGCAAGAAAGACATGATTCTGGTGTCCGGTTTCAATGTTTATCCCAACGAATTAGAAGATGTCATCGCCTCTCACCCCAAGGTCCTGGAAGTGGCGGCCATCGGCATTCCTGATGAACACTCGGGCGAGGTGGTCAAGATCTGCGTGGTCAAATCGGACGCATCACTGACCACCGATGAACTCCAAGCCTGGTGCACAGAACAATTTACCGGCTATAAGCAACCCCGAGTCATCGAATTCTTCGATGAATTACCCAAGTCCAATGTCGGCAAAATACTGCGGCGCGAGCTACGCGAACTGAACGGCGCCACCGACTGAACAGGCAACCCTTTGGAGCGAGTTTTAGCCACAGGGTTGGCAGCAGCCTGGGCGGCTATTTTGACGTTCGTTTAATGGTTTGGGCGTGGAAAATGGCGTCGCTGCCGAAGCGGTCGGCAATCTCATCGACGACGTGGTCAAGATGACACGCTGTGGTGTCATCGAGCTGGTCCCCCTCCTTGATGCCCGATTCCAGTCCGCTGACACCCATTCCCAGCAAACGGACAGGGGTATTGAGGTGCGCTTTGCGCCAGGATTCAAACAAGGCGCGGGCCATGCGGTAAAGCGTACGGGTGCTGCTGGAGCCGGCGCGCAGGCTGCTGCTGCGGGTCACCGTGCGAAAATGCCTGTCGCGAATTTTGACCACCACGGTGCGGGCCGTGAAACCCTGGGCACGAACCCGGCTGGACACCCGTTCAGCCTGCCGCTGCAATTCTGCACGCAGTTTATCAGGATTCAGAATATCCTCGTCAAAAGTAACCTCGTGGCTAATCGATTTATCCCGGACCTGGTGTGAAAATTCGCGTTCATCGAGGCCATTGGCCAGACGCTGGAAGTGCGCGGTTCGTTTACCGAGGACCGGCTCAAGAACAGAAACGTCCGCGACTCTCAGCTGACCAATGGTCAGCACGCCCAGCGCCCGCAGTTTAGGCGCCGTTTTTGCCCCGACTCCCCACAGGCGACTGATGGGCATGGGGTCAAGAAAGGCCAGCGCTTCATCGGCACGCACCAACAACAGACCATCCGGCTTGCGGGCATCAGAGGCCAATTTGGCCAGAAACTTGTTGTGCGCCATGCCGACCGATGCGATCAGGCCGGTTTCCGCCCTGATGGTCTCCTTGATGCGCCTGCCGATGACTTCGATACTGCCAAACAGTTTGAGGCTTGCGGTCACTTCCAGGAAGGCTTCATCAAGCGACAGGCCTTCAATCTGTGGCGTAAATTTCTCGAAGCACTGAAAAATGGCCCGTGAGGCTGCCTGATAACGCCCCATACGTGGTCTGATGTAATGGGCCCGTGGACACAGCCTGCGCGCCCGCGCCATCGGTATGGCCGAATGAACACCAAATTTACGCGCGGCATAATTCGCGGTCGCAACGACACCCCTGGGTCCCAGGCCACCGACGATGACCGGACTGCCCTTGAGCGCCGGATCGTCCCGTTCTTCCACTGCGCAGTAGAACGCATCCATGTCCACGTGAATGATTGCCCGCGGGGCTTCATTGATTTGATTTGCTACGGGAAACACTATGCATTCATTATATCCCCATGAATGATAGCGCAGCGTCCGACGAATTTCCGATCCTCAAAAAAGGAATCTACGCCAACCACGCAGCGTTGGCGCCCTGGCCGCTTAGTGTTTCTGAGGCAGTGCAGGATTTTGCCGCAGAAAACGCCACGCTGGGTCCCAGCCAATACAGGCTCTGGGTCAAACGGGAAAGACGGTTGAAGGACAACCTCGCGAAAATGATCACCGCCGAGTCCTGGAAAGACATTGCATTGTTGAAAAATACCACGGAAGGCATCTGCCTGGTGGCGGAGGGTCTGGACTGGCAACGAGGCGACAACATCGTGATACCCGCCCGGGAATTTCCCTCCAACCGGCTACCGTGGCTGGCCCAGCAGCGTCATGGAGTGGAAATCAGGGAAATTGACGTCCGCGCCTCGGATGACCCGGAGGCTGCACTGCTCAATGCCATCGACGATCGGACCCGCGTTCTGTCAGTCAGCGCCATTGCCTGGGATAACGGACTGAAACTCAGCCTGCGACGGCTGGGCCGCGCCTGCCGACAAAACAACACGCTTTTTTTCGTCGACGCCATCCAGCGCCTCGGCATGCTGCCGCTGGATGTGGCGGCCTGCAACATCGATTGCCTGTGCGCAGACGCCCACAAATGGTTGCTGGGGCCGGAGGGCATCGCGGTGTTCTATTGCCATGAAGCGACCCGGCCACGCCTCAGGCTGCGCCAGCAGGGCTGGTACATGACCGATTACCCCTGGGCCTTCGAAAAGGAACCACTGCTGCCTTCAAAAAGCGCCAGGCGGTTCGAGGCCGGCAGCCCCAATTCCCTTGGGCAGGCAGCGTTTGACGCCTCCGTGAAGCTGCTGCTCAAATACGGCCTGGACCGGGTGGCGGGAAGGAATCTTGAAAATACCGCGCGCCTGCTGGACGGGCTCAGGGCCCTGCAGGATATCGAAATCAGCAGCCCCGTGGATCCGCAGCGGCGTTCCGCGATCGTCTGCTTTCGACCGCTGCGGCAAAACGTTGGCACGCTGGTTCAGGCGCTGGCGGATGGAGGCGTGACCTGTGCGCAGCGAAGCGGGTCGATCCGGCTGTCGCTGCACTATTACCAGGGAAGGAAGGAATCCTCGAAATTGCTCAATATCGTCGAACTGGCACTAAAAGCCTGAACAGGCCCAACTGCGATTCACATGGTATGGGTTATTTTGTTGCTTTTGACCATTGACGCCAGATGCGACTCAATCACCGTGCGCGCATGGGCACCATCTGATGTATCGGCAAACTGGACGCCGATTCCTGCCTTGCGATTGCCGGCGGCGCCCTGAGGCGTGATCCAGACGACCTTGCCGGGAATCGGCAGGCGCTCTTCGAATTCCATCACCGTTAGCAGAAGAAAAACTTCGTCGCCGAGTTTGAAATTTTTGCCGCTGGGCACAAACAGGCCCCACCTTGTACGAAGGGCATATAGGCCTTGTATAGAGCGTGCCTGTCCGGTATCGAAAGTGAAAGAATGCCTTGTTGTGCCATGGTAGCTCCAGGTTCCGTACCTGCTGTGTCCGATGTCAGCGATGCGCGCGCGGGCAGGCACCGCTACTGGCCCGCCAGTCCTACTGGCCAAGCCGGGAATATTGTATCAGCCATTCCTGCAGAAGTAAGTCCTTACGCAAAGAGGTGGCAAGTAATCGTCGATTTTTGTCCGCCTGCAGCTGCAGCGCTCCGAGTTGACGTGCGAATTTCGCAGGCTCACCCCTGACGCCATTGGGGCTGTTCCCCGAAACGAGGTGGTTGCTGAGCTGATTGGCCGTCCCCACAGACAGCCAGGACCACAGCAACTTGGGATCGAGTTGTTCAGACAGGTCGGTCAACTGACTGACACCGGCCCTTCCTTCAAGCATGTTATTCAGCCCTTGTGTCAGCTCGAGAAACTTTTCCCCGTTGCCCTCCTGCAACAGTTTCAGGCCCACCAACGGGCTGCCGGAAGCCGCCACAAGGGAAGAGGCAGCCAGCTTTTCATCCACACCACCCTGCGCCATCAACCACTTGATCCCGACATCCCGGGTGGGCAATCCCGCCGGCATCCCATGACAACGGCTACGAATGGTTGGCGCCAGTCGCGCCGGTTGATGGGACAGAAGAATCAGCACGGTCGCACCAACCGGTTCTTCGAGTGTTTTAAGTAAGGCATTGGCCGCGCTGCGGTTCATGGCTTCAGCCGGACTGATCAATGCCACTTTGTATGGCGAAAAAGATCTGGTCAGGACCAGGGTCGAAATCAACTCCCGAATCTGGTCGACGATGATTTCAGTGCGAAACTTGTCGGAATTGGCTCTCAATTCAAAACTGATGCGGCGATAATCCGGGTGGGCCCCGCCCGCCAGCAGGCGGCATGATTGGCAGTTGCCGCAGGCGACGTCGCCTGCCCCTGCCCCTGAACCAGATGCAGATGCAGAGACAGAAAGTCCAGAATATTCCCCGGAATCTTCCGAATTTTCAGGCTGCTGGCAAAGCAGTGCGGCCACCATCAGCCTGGCCAGGTCGCCCTTGCCACTGCCTGCAGGGCCAGACAACAACAGCGCGTGCGGCAGCCTTTGCGCCTTGACTTGCTTGCTGAATCCGTCCCAGGCCGGTTTCAACCACGGGTAGAGTTCATCTGGAGAGGAAATGGGCAAAATACCCTCTGTAGCCATTTCAGGGGTCCAACCGTTCTTTCAGGGCAACCCGGATCTGGCCCCATACCTCGTCGGGCGGTGGGCTCGCATCAATGATGATGAAGCGCTCCGGAGCAGAAGCTGCGCGCTGCAGATAGGCTTCGCGCACGCGTTCAAAAAACTCAACCGTTTCGCGCTCGAAACGGTCTGCTGAGCTGCGTTTCGATGCCCTTTTCAAGCCCTCTTCCGGTGCCAGGTCGAGCAATAAGGTCAGATCAGGTTGCAGATCACCGTGTACGGTCTGCTCCAGCGCAGCGATAAGTCTGGTGTCCAATTGGCGGCCACCACCCTGGTAGGCCCAGGTAGCGTCAGTAAATCGATCGCAAAGAACGACTCGCCCCTGGCCCAAGGCAGGCCGGATCAGTTCGTCAAGATGTTGGGCCCGGGAGGCAAACATCAGTAACAATTCCGCATGGCTGCTCAATTCTGGATGTTTTTCATCGAGCACAATGCGACGAATCTTTTCCGCCAGTATTGTGCCGCCCGGTTCACGCGTGCTGACCACGTCTTCCCCACGCTGAACAAGCCAGTCCCGGATATGCACCATCATGGTGCTTTTGCCTGCACCTTCGCCGCCTTCAACGGTTATAAAAATTGCTGTCATGTGAGCCTAGGGTTTCTGCAAAAGTTGCTGTACGGCTTTTTGATGTTGTTCCAAGGTGACGGAAAAGCGATGCCCGCCCTTTCCATCTGCGACAAAAAAAATCGCCTCACCGTCCTCAGGTTGCGCCGCCGCCAGAATGGAGGCCCGCCCGGCCAAGGCAATCGGTGTGGATGGCAGGCCATCACGGGTATAGGTGTTGTAAGGCGTGTCTGCTTGCAAGTCGCGTCGACGCAGATCTCCATCGAATTGCTCGCCCAGCCCATAGATCACGGTTGGATCGGTTTGCAGTCTCATTCCACGCATCAGACGGCGATGGAAAACGCCGGCAATTTTGGCCCGCTCACCGGCCACAGCCGTTTCCTTTTCAATAATCGAGGCCAGGATCAGCAGTTCAGTGGGGGATTGTAGTTGAGAATCTTCTCGCCGGCTCGACCACGCATCCCCGAGGACTTGCTGCAACGCACGATGCGAGCGGCGCAATATGTCGCGAATCCGCGCACTTTTGGTAAACAGGTAGGTTTCTGGCAGAAACCAGCCTTCCGGATGCTCGACATCGGCGGCGCGCAACATCTGGCGCACCCAAATATCCAATTCGTCCGTATCTGTCTCTGTCCAGGCTGCGCCAGCCAGCCGTTCATGGGTCGTGAGCGCATGGAGCAACTGGCGGTAGGTCCAGCCCTCTACGATGGTAAATCGGTGCTGCACGACCCGTGCGCTGGCCAGTAATTCCAGTAACCCCGGCGGCGTCAAACCGGAGGCCAAGTCAAACTCGCCAGTCTTGATGGTCACTGCACTGCGGCGCAGCAGCAACCGCCAGCGCCAGTCGTTGCTGGTAATACCCATGGACGCCAGCCGCGACACCACGTTGCGGCTCGAGTCTCCGCTGAATACTTCAATGATCTGACCACTCTCGGGCAATTTCAGTGGTGTGATCAGAAAGCTCTGGTATTGACGCCAAAGGAGGGTGGCGACCGCCAAGGCAACGATCAAGACCAACAGTGAGCCGGTCAGTGCAAGGCGTCTGACCCTTGTCATCAAAGACCGTCCAGCCAGGACTGGACATCGCGCGTCGTCGAGCCGATTTCGTACTGCCAGTGATCAACTGAACGTACCGGAATGACACCCTGTACCGCATTGCCGATAAACACTTCATCCGCTTCGGCCAGCATGTCGAGGCTCACCTGCCGCAATTCACATCGTGACTTGAATGCCCGAATGATTTCCGCCCGGAGCACACCCTTGACACCGCAGCGATCCAGCCTCGGCGTCAATATTCTGTCCCCGTCGACCACGAACAAATTCGCGGATATGGCTGAAATCACGAAATCTTCCGGGTCGAGCAGAATGCTTTCCGCGACCGCAGGGTCCTGCTCTTCACTGCTGGCAATGACCTGTTCCAGCCGATTGAGGTGTTTGATACCTGCCAGGGCGGGCTGCAGTGCCAGTCTGAGTTTACTGATACGGGTCCGGACACCCCGGGTGGTATCCATTTGTCCCTCTGCGGCCAATGGATAGGCAGCCACGATACGCGTGGCCTCAGGGAACTCAGGCGGCGCATATCCGCGAGGCGCCACGCCCCGAGTCAGAATTATTTTTGCGACACCCTCGGGCATGCCGGCGACCATGGTGCGGACTTCCCTGAGCAGAAGCGCCTGGGGTGGCTTGGGCAGGAACAGGCGTTCACAGCCCATGGCCAATCTTTCCATGTGGCCTTGCCAGAAGCGTGGTTTGCCAGCGGAAATTCGGATGGTTTCGAATATTCCGTCACCGTACAACAAGCCACGGTCGTCGATACCGATGCTGTCTGCCAATTCACCATTCATCAGACATGAAGTCATGTTGCCGTTCTCTTCAGTCAGCCCGCATTGTGCTATCCCGCCCCCGCCTGTCCCACCGACTGGAGAGACAGCAGCAGGCCCTTGGCTTTCTCTTCAGTTTCCACCAATTCCCTTTCTGGGTTCGAGTCGGCCACGATACCTGCTCCACAGCTGAATGAAAACTGCGAACCTTTCAGCAGCAGGCTGCGGATCAGTATATTCAGATCGAGCTGACCATCGCGGCCCAGGTAACCCATTGAGCCGCTGTAGAATCCTCGCGGCCGGGATTCGAGTTCCGCAATGATTTCCATACAACGGACCTTGGGGCAGCCCGTAATGGTACCACCGGGAAAGACGGCCCTGATTGCTTCCACAGGCGATGCCCCGCCGCGCAACGAGCCCGACACATTGGACACGATGTGATGGACATGGGCGTAGCTCTCGATCACCATAAACTCATCCATCTTGATTGATCCGGGTTCACACACCCGGCCCAAATCGTTGCGTTCCAGATCGATCAACATGATGTGCTCGGCGCGCTCTTTGGGGTTTCGTATCAACTCCCTGTGCAAGGCAGCATCCTCCTCGGCACTCTGGGCGCGGGGCCTTGTTCCGGCTATTGGACGGGTCTGGACCTGACGCTGCCGGATTTCAATCAATCGTTCCGGCGAAGAACTGAGCAAGGCGAACTCTCCGCGGCGCACCAACCCCGAAAATGGCGCCGGATTGTTGAGTCTCATGCTCTCCAGCAGGATCTCGGGGCGCACACTTCCATCAAAGTGTCCCGCCCACGGGCGGGAAATATTGACCTGGAAAACGTCTCCAGCCGCCAGGTAAGACAGAATTCGCTCAACCGAGCCACAAAAAATTTCGCCGGGTTCCTGCCTGACCTCCACCAGACGGACAGGTGCGCCAGACGCCACTGCAGAAGGACCAGCGCTTGGCCATTCCATCGTGTATTGAATAACCTCAATGAGGGTTGTCTCATTCTCGGCGATGACCAGGGCGCAATCCCCTTCCGGTCGATGATAAACAATAATCGCGGCTGGGCAGCGCCGCGCAAACGCACCCGGCCAAGCGGCTTGCCAGCCAAATTGCCCGCCCGGTTCTGCGCCTGAATGCCCGTCTGGGTACTGCAAAGGAAGTTCCAGACCAGGCTCGATTTCCGCGCTGATCTCATAGCCCAGGTAGAGAAACCAGCCACCAATAAAGGGTATCGAGGTGGCCCCATCGGCATCGATTTTTGCTGACTGGTACCACGATTCCAGCCTGGCGAAAAATGAATCACCCTGGCCGGGCCCGTGAAGGCCGGTGATGGGGTCGACCCGCAATTCCTCCTCACCAGCGAACAGAAGCAGACTGTGGCGGCCCAACGGGCCGGTAGCAGAGCTCTCCAGCAGGAATGGAAATTGGTCGGGAAAACGACTGGACAGGCTGAGTAAGCCAGAAGGGTCCAGCAAGCCCGGCGGGGAATTCAGCCACCGACTGCAATAGCCAGTCATGCGGGGCTCAATCCGTGAACGCTGAGAAAACCAGTGTGCCGTTAGTACCGCCGAATCCAAATGAGTTGGAGAGAACCGATTTCAACGGCGCCTGCCGCGCTTCGTTGGGCACGAAGTCCAGATCGCAGCCCTCACCAGGCTGGTCGAGGTTGACGGTAGGCGGCAGCACGCTATCGCGCATCGCCAAAACACAGAATATGGCCTCAATGCCACCAGCAGCGCCCAGCAGGTGACCGGTCATTGACTTGGTAGAACTCACCGGCGTGGCATAAGCGTGTTGGCCGAATACCGTCTTGATGGCATCGGCTTCGGCCCTGTCGCCTAGCGGCGTTGAGGTGCCATGCGCATTGATGTAGTCAACTTCTTCCGGCCCCATGCCGGCGTCCTGCAGGGCGATCGCCATGCAGCGGGCAGCGCCCTCGCCATCTGCCGGGGGTGCCGTCATATGGTGCGCATCACCGCTCATGCCAAAGCCTTTCAGTTCTGCATAAATGCTTGCGCCACGCTTGCGCGCGGTTTCAAGCTCTTCCAGAACCATCACGCCCGCGCCGTTGGACAGGACAAATCCATCGCGATCCTGATCCCAAGGCCTGCTCGCAGCCTCGGGATCATCGTTGCGGGTGGACATGGCTTTAGCAGAGATAAAGCCCGCTATCGCTGTGGGGCTGGTGCCGAACTCGGCGCCGCCGGCAACCATGGCATCCGCATCGCCATATTTAATCATGCGTGCCGCTGCTCCGATATTGTGCGTCGCTGTTGTGCAGGCTGTCACGATTGCGATATTGGGGCCTTTGAATCCGAAACGAATCGACAGATTGCCACCGATCATGTTCACAATTGAACCTGGAATATAAAATGGTGATACTTTGCGCGCGCCGCGGTCACGATATATTAAGGCGGTATTTTCGATGGTGGAGATGCCACCAATTCCGGCTCCGATGGCAAAACCCACCCGATTGGGATCAAGCCCGTGATCATCTTCGGTCAGGCCGGCCTCCTGCATCGCCTGTATGGATGCGGACATTCCGTAGTGAATGAACCGATCACTACGGCGCGCATCCTTGCCGGACAAATATTCGGTGACGTCAAAATCACGAATTTCTCCGGCAATGCGGGTGGCAAGACCGGACACATCAAACGAAGTGATCTGGCCAATGCCGCTTTTTCCATTGCAAATTGCCTCCCAGGCTGCCGCCACCGTGTTGCCCACGGGGGAAATAATGCCCAGCCCGGTTATAACCACTCTACGATGTGACAAATTGAGTTCCTCTGTTTAGAACTACGGCCGGCAATTGGCCGGCCGCTCTAAACCCTGGGTATATATTGACGTCGTACTGACGAACGACTTATATATGAACGCCGGAAAAATTCAGAAGTTAGATGTGACGTAGTCGATTGCCTGCTGCACGCTGGTAATCTTTTCCGCTTCTTCATCAGGTACTTCACACTCGAATTCTTCCTCAAGCGCCATGACCAGTTCCACTGTATCGAGCGAGTCCGCGCCAAGGTCGTCAACAAAAGACGCACTCGATGTTACTTCATCCTCTTTAACGCCGAGTTGTTCAATTACGATCTTCTTGACACGTTCTTCAATACTACTCATTTTTAGACTCTTCCTCTTTTGGAGACACAAGGGGGCAATTTTAGTTAATTTGTCAGGACAAGTACATCCCGCCGTTGACGTGGATAGTCTGGCCGGTAATATAGGCCGCTTCTTCTGACGCAAGAAACGCTGCGGTGAACCCGATATCCTCAGCAGCCCCGAGGCGCTGCAGCGGAATGCCTTTGATCAGAATTTCCCTTTGCTGCTGGTCCAGCGCGCGGGTCATGTCGGTGTCGATAAATCCGGGGGCAATGACGTTGACCGTAATTCCTCTGGAGCCGACCTCACGCGCAAGTGACTTGGTGAACCCCATCATACCGGCTTTGGCGGCAGCGTAGTTGACCTGCCCTGGATTGCCGATGGCAGCCACGACCGAGGAGATACTGATGATGCGGCCACGGCGCGCTTTCATCATGCCACGCAGGCAGGCCTTGCTGAGTCGAAAAACAGACCGCAGATTGGTCCCGATCACGTTGTCCCAATCTTCTTCTGACATGCGCAGTAGAAGCTGGTCACGTGTGATGCCCGCGTTATTGACGAGGATCAACGGCGCACCAAACTGATCGTTGATTTGCTTGACCAACGCCAGAGCGCCAGCATGGTCATTCACGTCAAGCACGCGTCCGGCACAGCCATTGGAGATGGCGGCGAGCCGATCTTCGATCGCGTCTGCACCGTTCTGAGAAGTCGCCGTCCCCACCACATGGGCACCGCGGCGGGCAAAAATGTCTGCGATTTCTGCGCCGATGCCTCTACTGGCGCCGGTTACCAGGGCCACCTGGCCCTCTATTCCAGGGTACTGGATGGTTGATTCGGTCACGATCCCTCCCACAGTTGAATGGTTTCTGAAATGGCGGAATCGCCGGTCAATGGCACACACTTCACCGTCTTTGAGATTCTGCGGGCAAGACCGGCAAGGACCTTTCCCGGCCCGCATTCAACAAATCGGGACCCGCCCAGTTCGATCAGCTGCAATACAGTTTCCGTCCAACGAACTGGTTGGCAGAGTTGGTTGATCAGGGCCTGGCGAATGCGCTCACCGCTGGCGTGGCTGCGCACATCCCAATTGTGAACCACGGGAATTGAGGGCTGAGAAAATTCGATGCTCTGCAGTACCGCGTTCATATGCTCTGCGGCAGGCGCCATCAGCGCACAATGTGACGGCACACTCACTGCCAGGGGAATGACCTTACGGGCCCCGGCTTTCGAAGCAAGGTCAATGGCTCGTTCAACGGCCCCGGCATTGCCCGCAATCACAATCTGGCCCGGCGAATTGAAGTTCGCACAGGACACCACTTCATCCTGTGCTGCCAGTTCACAAACTTCCATCACCACTTGATCGTCAAGTCCCAGGATTGCCGCCATCGCGCCGCTGCCGGGAGGTGTGGCTGCCTGCATGCTTCGACCCCGCTCGGCCACCAGGCCGATTGCGTCTTTGAACTGCAGCACACCCGCGGCCACCAGGGCCGTGTATTCGCCGAGGCTGTGTCCGGCCAGGAAGTCCGGAGCAGGGCCTCCGCGCTCAAACCAAAGGCGCCAGATCGCTACACCTGCAGCCAGCACCGCCGGTTGCGTGACCTCTGTTTGGTTCAAGCTTTCCTGTGGCCCGTTCTGAACCAGGTCATACAAGTCGTAGGCCAGCACCGCCGACGCTTCAGCGAATACGGACTGTATCAGGGGCTGTGATTCCTCATAAGCTGACATCATGCCAACCGACTGAGAGCCCTGTCCCGGAAACACAAAAACACTCTTTTTGTTGACCACTTCCACGCTCAGGCAGTCAGTAGCGGACCAGGGCAGAGCCCCACGTGAATCCACCACCAAAGGCTTCGAGCAACAGCAGGTCACCGCGTTTTACGCGGCCATCGCGCACCGCCTCATCCAACGCCAACGGCACTGACGCCGCAGAAGTGTTGCCATGACGATCGACTGTGACCACGACCTGGTCCATGTCCATGCCCAGTTTTCTGGCCGTTGCAGTAATGATACGCAGGTTGGCCTGGTGAGGAATCAGCCAGTCCAGGTCGGATTTGTCGAGATTATTCGCCGCCAGCGTCTCATCCACGATGCGGCCCAATGTGCGTACGGCAACCTTGAAAACCTCGTTGCCTTTCATGACAATTTGGGGCTTCATGGATTCACGGTTCATATCCTGAAATCCAACCGATACGCCAACTTCGGTCTGCAGCAGATCCGCCTGTTTGCCATTGGCATGAATGTGTGTAGACATGATGCCGGGCTCCTCTGTGGCCTCCAACACCAGGGCGCCAGCCCCATCGCCAAACAGGACTGCCGTGTCACGCATTTCCAGATTCAATATCTGGGATAAGGTTTCCGCCCCGCAAACCAGCGCTTTTTTCGATGAACCGGTGCGGATGAATTTGTCTGCCACGCTGAGCGCGTAAATGAAGCCCGAACAGGCAGCATTCACATCCATTGCTCCACCGTCGGGCAGCCCCAATTTGGCTTGCACCAGGCAGGCGGTACCAGGAAAAACCAGGTCCGGCGTGGTCGTACCCAGGATGATCAAATCGATCTCTTCCGGCCCAACGTCTGCCGCCTCCATGGCGTTTCTGCAGGCCCGTTCTGCCAGCGTGGCCGTGGTCTGGCCTGGCTCGACGAATCGACGCTCACGAATACCGGTGCGATCACGAATCCACTCATCGGTGGTATCCATCAAGGATTCCAAATCTTTGTTGGTGACGACCCGTTCTGGAAGGTAACTACCCGTGCCGATTATTTTGGAAAATATCATTCTTCAGCCTCCAGCCGGTGTTCCAGAATAAGAGATCCGATCTTTTCCGGGATTCTTCTGCGCGCCTCCCGACTGGCTTCCATGATCGCGACAGTCATCTCCCGGCAATTCGCACCACCATGGCTTTTGACTGCAACACGATTCAGCCCCAATAAGGGCGCACCATTATGAGCGGCAGGATCGAATCGCGCCACCAGTTCGGTGAACGCCTGGCGGCTTAATACTGCGCCGAGCCTGGATGACAGCGAAGACTTCAGCGACCGGGACAATTCACTGAACAGCATTCGCACCAGCCCTTCGCCGGATTTGAGCAGCAAATTACCGGCAAAACCGTCGCAGACCGCAACATCCACGTGCCCGGAAAACAAGTCATCGCCCTCGACAAAACCGATGTAGTTCAACGGCAAACCCTGGAGCATCTGGTGAGCCGCTTTGACCACTACGTGTCCCTTGGAGTCTTCGCGGCCTACATTCAGCAGACCGATTGCGGGATTTTGGTCGTTTTCACTGCCATCCCTGGCCCCATCGAAAGCCACCGAGCCCATGACCGCAAACTGCACCAGTTGGGAGGCGTCGACATTCAGGTTGGCGCCCAGATCCAGCAAAGCAACATAGCCATGGGCTGAAGGTACATGCGCCATCAGGGCGGGGCGTTTGATGCCCGGCAACAAGCCGAGCAATTTGACGCCGAGCGCCATCATGGCCGAAGTGGCGCCGCCGCTGACACAGGCTTGTGCCCGGCCCTCGGCAACTTCTTCGAAGGCGCGCCACATGCTGCTGTCCTGGCCACGACGAAGCACGGCCACGGGCTTGGCATCCATTGGGATCACGGTTGATGCAGCAATGATTTCGAGCCTTTCGCACAAATGGTCCGCAGGACTCTGTTGGCCGAGTGCCGCTTGCAATCGCTCTGGCTGACCAGTCAACCGGATACTCAGGTTGCTGTCGGCTTCAAGGGCGCGCAGACACGCGGGAACGGTGACAGTTTCTTCCTGATCACCACCGTGCCCGTCAACGGACAGCACTATTGGATCGTGCAATGACATCCGGTATTGAATTGAACGACAAAGAGCGGCAGGTCAGGACGTAGCACCCCGGCCTTCGTCTTCCCCGCTATCGAATCCCTACTCTTCGTCAAACTCAACCACGGGCGTTTCGATCACCTTGCGCCCGCGGTAATAGCCCTCAGAGCTAACATGATGACGGCGATGTGTCTCGCCGGTCGTCGGCTCGATAGACAGCGTCGGTTTCTTGATCCGATCATGAGACCGGCGCATGCCGCGCCTTGAGGGTGTTTTTCGACTTTTTTGAACCGCCATGTCAATTCTCCGTGTATCAAAAATTCAATTATTGGGCCGGAATCCTGCTTCACTTTCCAAAAGAGTGGGTTGTTCCCTACTGCTTTGGGGTCTGATTCCCGGCCTATTTCCTGCTCTTCAAGTTCTGCTTCATCATCTGGTCCAGCCCGGCAAATGGCTTACGGGTAGGACCCTCTTTTCGTTCAAATGTTCTGTACTGATCAGTAGTCTCTTCCTGCCCCTTCAATGTACTGTCGGCGGGACTTCGGACATCGGATCGGCCCCGGTCGAATGGTTCACCGCACGGACTCCCGGATTGCGCGGAATCTGGGGCAGGCCTATCAACAGCTCTTCTTCCACCAGATCAGTCAACGCCAGACCCTGAGACTCCACCAGGAGGGTTTCGCTATGATCTGGCAATAATTCCTGTTCGTCGAGACTGCGGATGACACTGAGTTCTGAGGACCGCCTCACGGGCTCATTGTAAGGCTCCAGGCTGCGCTGGCAAATCAGCGGCAATTCTGCCTCAACTTTGATCCGAATGCGCACACGCCGCTCGAAATCATGGTCGAATTGTGCCTGGAACCCTACGACAAGATCACCACGAATCTTGGACTTGCCCGCCAACAACGGCAGCAACCGCTTCATCCGGACAACAGGAATCGTTCCCTGGAAGCATCTTTTGCCTTCAGCTGCCTTCCACGGGTCAACCCAGTCTGGAAATTCGCGAGACATGGCAACAGCCTACTTCCTCTTTTACACTACGCACCCAAACAGATTATTTTACTACAAAATCGACCATGCAGTCACACACATATGACCTCTTTCTTGCCTCGAGCAGTATTTACAGAACGGCCCTTCTTGACCGGTTGAACCTCAACTACATTCAGCTCGACCCGGAATTCGATGAAGCCACCAAACCGGGAGAGGCGCCAGGCACGGCCGCTACGCGGCTGGCGGCCGGCAAGGCCGATTCGGTGGCGAGTCACTGTTCACCCGCTGTCATTATCGCCTCGGATCAGGTCGCCTCAAGTGCCGGGCAAATCGTAGGCAAACCCGGCACAGTCGAAGGCGCGCGCCGGCAGTTGGCAGGGTTCTCCGGACAAACAGTTGAGTTCCACACCGCAGTATGTGTTCTCAACACTGCCACCGCTGACAAATTAACGCACCTGGATACAACGGTCGTTTGCTTCCGATCACTCCATGCGGAAGAAATTGACCGCTATATTGCCAGGGAACCCGCACTGGACTGCGCCGGGTCGTTCAAAGCCGAGGCGCTCGGCATTTCGCTGTTTGAATCGATTGATTCCTCCGACCCTACCGCACTGCTGGGGCTGCCTCTGATCGCGACAGCAAGAATGCTTAGACGCGTGGGCATCGCCATTCCCTGAGCAGGGCAACCCCACCGTTGCCTTTTTCTACAACCCTTCTGTCATAATCCCAACATCTCGACCCGTATCCGATGCCGTGCCCAAACCTATGTCCACCACCCAACCCAACCCAACCAAACAAGGCGATTCTCCCGTTCAAGCAGACGACAACCCGGAATTCAGTCACTGGCGCCTCGAAAGTGACATTGACGATGTCACCTGGTTGACGATCGACAGGTCCGGAGAGTCCGTAAACAGCCTGTCGCGCGAGTTACTGCAAGAATTGGAAATCATCGTAGGGCACCTCGAGGCCAGACCCCCGCGTGGTCTGGTGCTGCAATCTGGAAAAGATGCTTCGTTTATAGTCGGGGCGGACGTGCGTGAGTTCGATATCGTCAAAAACGCACAGGAGGCGACCGATTTCATTCGTCAGGTCCACCAGCTATTCAACCGCATTGAGTCCCTGCCTTTCCCAACAGTGGCAGCAATCGAAGGGCACTGCCTCGGCGGCGGCCTGGAATTGGCGCTGGCGTGTGACTACCGGGTGGCCAGGGACGTTGACCACACCAGGCTGGGTTTTCCGGAAGTCCAATTGGGGGTTTATCCCGGCTTTGGCGGCAGCGCAAGGGCAACAGCCCTGATCGGGGGGAGAAAAGCCCTGCCCATGATGCTGTCGGGCCGGATGTTGCGGGCTCGGCAGGCACGCAGCCTGGGGCTACTGGACCTATTGGTAGGGCGCCACCAGGAATTGCGCTGGGCCGCTCGCAGGGCAGTACTTTCCAATCGGCGTGCCCGTAGGGCGGGCGTATTGACACGTCTTTCGGACACCAACCCGGCCCGCAAACTGCTGGCGGGATTTATGCGCAAACAGGTTTCCAAGAAAGCCAATCCTTTACATTATCCAGCGCCGTTTGAATTGATTGACGCCTGGGAGAACCATGGCAACAACCCCACTGGCATGATGGAACAAGAAGCCCTGCGGGTGGGACAACTGATCACGGGTGAGACCTCTGTCAACCTGAGAAGGGTATTTTGGTTGATGGAGCGCCTCAAGCGCCAGGGCGGGAATTGCGACGTCGATTTTCGGCGCGTCCATGTTATCGGCGCGGGCGTAATGGGTGGCGATATCGCTGCCTGGTGTGCCTGCCAGGGTCTTGAAGTCACCCTGCAGGATCGAGAAATGAAGTATATCAAGCCGGCCCTGCAGCGCGCTGAAAAACTATTTCGCCACAAGCTCAAAACCGCTGACAGAATTGCCGGCGCAAAGAGCCGACTGCGGGCCGACGTCGAAGGTAAAGGAGTGGCCCGGGCGGATGTGATCATCGAAGCCGTCTTCGAAGACATCGATGCCAAACGAAGTATATTCAGGGAAGTGGGGCAACGCGCCAAACCCAGCGCGCTGCTGGCAACCAATACCTCGGCCATTCCATTGTCCGAGTTGAATCAGGTACTGGATGCTCCGGAGCGCCTGATTGGCCTGCATTTTTTCAACCCGGTTGCCAAAATGCCATTGATTGAGGTCGTCCACGATGCCGCCTCAGAAGAAGCGGCGATGGCACAAGGTGCAGCATTCTGCCGCCGCATCAATCGCTTTCCTTTGCCTGTAAAAAGCAGCCCGGGCTTTCTGGTCAACCGGGTGCTGGCGCCGTACATGCTCAAGGCCCTGCAACTTCATCGCGAGCGCGACCTGCCCATCGAAGCACTGGATCAGGCGGCTACTGACTTCGGAATGCCCATGGGCCCGGTTGAGTTGGCCGACACAGTTGGCCTCGATGTCGGGCTCAGCGTGATGACACTTCTCAACGACGATGCGTCCGGATCACAGGCCGCAGAGCTCATTGAGTCCTATATCGACAAGGGCTGGCTGGGAAAGAAAACCGGGCGGGGGTTTTATGTCTGGAAGAAGGGCAAACCGCAGAAGAAGAAGCACTCACCCAACGGCATCAATCTCAATTCCCTGGGTCAGGAACTGATGTCAGCCTACCTGGATGAATGCGAACGGTGCCTCGTGGACGAAATAGCGCAAGACGCAGACATGATCGATGCGGGCATGATATTCGGTACCGGATTTGCGCCCTTCAGAGGTGGACCCCTGCACTATCTGAAGCAAGCTGATGCTCGAGACTTGGAAACGGGCAATGGCGCAGAGTCACCAGACAATGGGGAGGCGTCTTGCAATGAGTGAAAACTTGCGCAGAATCGCCGTGATCGGGGGCAGCCGAATTCCGTTTTGCCGTTCCAATACGATCTATGTGAACAAGACCAACCTCGACCTACTGTCAGCGGCCATTGAGGGCCTCATCCGCCGATTCGATCTGTCTGGTTGTCAGCTTAACGAAGTCGTGGCCGGTGCCGTCACGAGCCACTCCAAGGACTGGAATCTGGCGAGGGAGGCCTTGCTGTCCACGTCGCTTTCCCCATTGACGCCGGGAATCACTTTGCAGCAAGCCTGCGGAACCAGTCTGCAGGCTGCTCTGGGGATCGGCGCCAAAATTGCCAGTGGTCAGATCGAATGCGGCATCGCAGCGGGAACAGACACGACATCCGACCCACCGGTCGTATTTCCGCGAAAATTCGCCCAGAGAATGGCGCGCATGACAGGCGCCAGAAGCATCGGGCAGCGTCTGAAAACCCTGCGCGGCTTTTCCTTCGGCGAACTTGCACCACAGGCGCCTGCAAACACAGAGCCCCGCACCGGGCTGTCGATGGGCGAGCATTGTGAGCGCATGGCCCGTGAGTGGACTGTTTCTCGGAGGGATCAGGACGCTGTGGCGCTGAAAAGCCATCAAAACGCGGCCCAGGCATATGATGCGGGTTTTTTTGATGAACTGATCACACCATGGGCAGGGGTTAGCCGCGACAACAATCTTCGCGCCGACAGCAGCCTGGAACAACTGGCAAAACTGCGCACGGCATTTTCCAATTCAGACACTGCCACATTGACAGCCGGCAACAGCACGCCCATGACCGATGGCGCTGCCGCCGTCTTGCTGTGTTCAGAAGACTGGGCCCGCCAACACGACCTGGAACCTCAGGCCTATATGACAAGCGCCCGGACGTCTGCAGTGGATTTCGTCAACGATGAAGGTTTGCTGATGGCACCCACCGTCGCTGTGTCGGAATTGTTGCATAGGCAGGGGCTTGGTCTGGGTGATTTCGACTACTATGAAATTCACGAGGCTTTCGCCGCACAGGTCCTGTGCACACTGGCTGCATGGGAGTCAGCCGATTACTGTCGCGATCGCCTGGGGCTGGCTGAACCGCTTGGCTCAATTGACCGCAGCCGCATGAATGTCAAGGGCAGCAGCCTGGCCGTTGGGCACCCCTTCGCAGCCACGGGCGCCAGAATCATGGGCACCTTGTCGCAGATTCTCGAAGATTCGGGATCGGGGCGAGGATTGATCTCCATTTGCACCGCTGGGGGTATGGGTGTGGCCGCAATACTGGAGAGAACCTGATGCCGCCGCCTACCCATGACCCGCTGTACCATGACCAACTTATCCAGGGTCACCTATTCAAGGGCATTAGCACCCCGTGGATAATTCCCGCCAGCCCCAACACGTCGGACATCCGCTACGAGTTTTCCAGCAGTGATGCGGCACACAACGCGAAAAGCAAGCTCAAGGACAGTCGCGAACTGCTGAAGGAGAGCCATCACGTATTGATGGCGGGGCGTCAATTCGCCGTCCTGGCCATCTTTCAGGCCCTGGACGCCGGTGGTAAAGACGGCGCAATTCGCGAAGTGTTTGAAGGCCTGGACCCGGCCGGAGTCAGCGTGGCCGCGTTCAAGAAGCCTACGCCCGAGGAACTCGCACACGATTTTCTATGGCGAACGAGCAGAAAGTTACCCCCCAAGGGAATGATCGGTATATTCAACCGCAGCTACTACGAAGAAGTGCTCGCGGTTCGGGTTCATCCAGAATTCCTCGACGGCCAGTATGCCGGCTCACCCCCTGCTGCTGACCTGCTCTGGCCGGAACGCTATCGGGCCATCAGGGCGCATGAACGCCACCTGGTGAGTTGCGGGACCGTGGTGCTGAAGTTTTGGCTGAATGTCTCTCCCTCGCGCCAGGCCCGGCGATTTCTCGACCGTCTTGAAGACCCGACGAAGAACTGGAAATTTTCCCTGCGGGATCTGCAGGAATCTGAACGGCGGGCGGCCTACGACGAAGCCGTGAAGGAAATGTTTATTGAGACCTCGACCGCATGGGCGCCATGGTTCTGCATACCGGCTGATGACCGTTGGTATGCCCGCTGGCAAATCGCAGAAATAGTACGTCAGACACTCAAAGCCCTGCCATTGAACTATCCGAAGGCGGCGCTGCTCGAGGCAAACGCCGAACAACTGGCACGGCAGCTCGCGGCAAAGACTGATTGAGATTCGACGCACCGGAGCCGGAGGCGACCCGCCGGCCCCGGTTGGGTAAGTCGAGTTTGCCGACTGGCGGACGCTGCATTGCGCGCGCCCCAATCAGCCCGGGTGCAGGCGTCCTGCGTGTGACGGACCAAAACGATCAGGTTATGCTGTAAGGCGGAAACTGGATGCCACATGAATGTTGATCGGTGGCTATTGAAGGGATTCCCGGGAGTCGAGCCATGTACGTGCACGAATTTGTATTCCAGTCTATCGATGGCAGACCGATGCCACTGGAGCGTTGGAAAGGCCAGCCCATCCTGATCGTCAACACGGCCTCCGAATGTGGCTACACGCCGCAATACACAAAGTTGGAGGCGTTGTGGCAAGAGTTCCGCCAGACCGGGATGGTCTTGCTGGGGGTGCCGTGCAATGACTTCGGTGGGCAGGAACCTGGGGCTGAAGAGAAAATCATGGAGTTTTGCAGCAGCCGATTCAATGTCAGTTTTCCGATGACCGCCAAGCAGCAAATACTTGGGCCGGACTGCCATCCCTTGTTCACCGCCCTGCAGGAAGAATTTGCTGCAGACGTCTTGCCGCAGTGGAATTTCTATAAGTACCTGTTTGGCCGCGATGGCCAACTGATCAGTTTCTGGCCTTCAGCAATGGAGCCGGATGACCCTGAATTCTTAAAAGAATTGCAGCGCAACGCAGTTTCCTGGGTGCTCTAGAAAACGAGTCTCGCTTCGCTCGACTTACCCAACCGGGGCGGGCGGGTCGCCGGCGGCTCCCTGATTTCCAGCAGAAGGGTCCAGAACCAAGACCCCCTAATCCGAATCGGCTTGTGCCAGCGTTAGGAAAGCCCCATGAGCGGGCTTTTGCACAAGGATGTGCTTAGATCGTGGAGTGCAGGGATGCGCGGGAACGATCCAAGGCGCCAAGAACACTTGAAACCGTCAGCAGCTCTTCGAGCCGCCGGAAAATGCTGCCATCCTGGCATTTTCCTTCCTCACGCCATCCTTGGCGCTCGGGATCAGCGAGGCGACACGGAACAGGATGTTCCGTTGGAGCCGACCCACCAAGCGCGGAGAAGCGAGGGAAGCGCGCAGCGCCATCCGCCAGGCATGGCCAGCAGTCCGCTCATGTGGCTTTCCAGAGGTAGAAGAAAGTATACGGGACTAAGGTACAGTCCGGGAATTGCCAGGCTGGCAACTGCAGTCGGCTTTGGCTGAAATTCGTGCTTCGCGAAATTCCAAATTGAGCACGTCGATGATCAACAGGCGCCCGATAAGGGGCGTTCCGATGCCAAGAATCAGTTTCAATGCTTCATTCGCTTGCAATGTACCCACAATGCCCGGCACCACACCCAGCACCCCTGCCACCGAACAATTGGGTGCTTCCCCTGGCGCCGGTGGCAGCGGAAACAGGCAGCGGTAACAGGGCGGGCGGGCGCTGCCTATCGGCAAGGAATGGGCCTCGTCTCCGGCTGCGGGCCAAAAAACTGAAACCTGGCCCTGAAAGCTCATCACGGCACCATAGACCAGTGGAATTCGCTGGCGAACGCAGGCGTCACTGACCACATAGCGCGACTCAAAATTGTCCGTGCCGTCAATGATCAGATCCCAGCCACCGACGGTCTCATCGACATTGCTCGCATCCACGTGCCGGTCAATAAGCTCTAATTCAACATCGGGATTCAGTCCGCCAAGCCGACTTTTGGCCGAATGGGTCTTGAGTTCTGAAACCATTGCATCGCTGTACAATATCTGGCGCTGCAGGTTGCTGCGTTCAACGCGGTCATCATCAACCAACCCCAGGGTTCCCACACCGGCTGCAGCCAGGTACAAGGATGCGGGGGAATTAAGGCCGCCCATACCAATCAGAAGCACTCTGGCGTCCAACAATTTGCGCTGACCCCGGGCACCGACCTGAGGCAAGACCAATTGACGTGCATATCGATCGGCCTGACCCTGATTCAGCCCGCCGGGGCGCTCGACCTTCAGTCCCGTTGATGACCACTGGGTGAATCCACCCATGACGCTGTAGACCCGCTCAAAACCGGCTTCCCGGAGCGCCTTGGCCGCCTGCTCCGAGCGCATGCCCTTGGCGCACATGATCAAAGTGGTGCCCTGGTCATCTGGCGGCAGCGCAGTCAGAATACTGCCGATCTCTTCGACGCCCGCGAAAACGGCGCCTGCCAGCGCCCCAAGCTGGCGTTCATTGTCGTCACGCAAATCAAATACCCGTGCGCCGGACTCGATCAGAGAGGCCGCAGATGTGACCGAGATCTCGAGTTGTTGGGGATCGAAGTGATTCACGATGGGCACTCAGTCGGCAAATGTTTGATATATAACATCCCGGTTCAGGCGCTTCGATTGCGCCGTGTTGACCCCCGCTGTGTCTTGCGCTTGCCTATGCTGTCGATTTTGCTTTTGGAATTGCCCGGCTTGCCACCGTCATGCCCGCGCGCACGCCTACGCCCACCATAGGGATTGTCACTGTTTCTGAAACTGATAAAAAGGGGTGTGCCACGCAGCTTGAAGTGTTTGATGAACCGGTTGACGAGGTAGCGCCGATAGGCTTCGGGTACGGTTTCCGTGCGTCGACCATGAATTATGATTCGCGGCGGTGAATGTCCGCCTGAATGCGCATACCTGAGTTTGGCGCTGATGCCGTGTGTCATCGGTGGTTGATGCGCCTGGTAGGCTGCCTGCAAGACCCGGGTGAGTTCCGAAGTGGAGAAATTCCTCGTGGCGCTTTGCCAGGCTCGCTGCACTGCGTCCATCAGCTGTTGGATCCCGGAGCCGTGGAGCGCTGACAGGGTCACGATTTGAGCCCAGGGTACAAAGGTCAGCTTGCGCCCCAGCTCTGATTTGATGTGATCGCGATGATCTCCATCCAGCCCATCCCACTTGTTGACGGCCAGCACCAATGCCCGACCGCGCTCCAGCACGTGACCCAGCAAGGTGAGATCCTGGTCGGTCAGGCCCTCAACGCCATCAATCATCAGCACTGCCACCGAACAACCGTCGATCGCTTGCATTGCCTTGATCACGCTAAATTTCTCCAGCGCTTCACTGATCCGCGCCCGACGCCTGACGCCGGCAGTATCAATTAATTCGTAGGCAACGCCATCGCGTTCCATTGGGGTGGAAATGCTGTCGCGGGTCGTCCCGGGCTCATCGAATGCCAGTACCCGTTCTTCTCCAACCAGGCGGTTGATCAGCGTCGACTTACCGACGTTTGGTCGGCCGATAATTGCGATGCGAATTCGACCGCTCTCTGGCTGGAGCGTCTCCTGCTCCGTATTTGCAGGCAACCGCTCACCGACGCAAGACATCAGCTGATTCATGCCTCTGCGATGTGAGGCGGCCACAGCCACCGCATCCCCCATGCCAAGTTGGGTAAATTGTGGCAACACCGAATCAACGTCCATCCCGTCGGTCTTGTTGGCAACCAACACGATAAGCCGATCGCTCTTACGCAATAGGGCAGCGATTTCCTCATCTTCGGTACTCAGTCCATCGCGGGCACTGACGAGGAAAATCACGACACTTGACTCCTCGATCGCTTGCCGGACCTGCTGTACGGCGAGGTAATCTATGCCTTCGGCCTGGCTGACAAGCCCGCCGGTGTCTACCAGCACACAGCGCTCATCACCGACGCGACAAAAACCATATTGGCGGTCCCGGGTCACGCCGGGTGTGTCAGCGACCAGAGCATCACGCGTGCGGGTTAACGCATTGAAAAGTGTCGATTTTCCGACGTTGGGTCGACCAACTATCGCGACAACGGGTAATGCCATATGCGCATCTTCAGGTCAGAGCGCGGCCCCTGCCCGATAAGCCGCTAATGTGCCCTTGCTGGTCATGACCAAGAGCGTTGTGCCAATGGTGATTGGTGCGCCTGAAAAACCCTTCTTGCCCTCGCGCACACGCGCCACAAATTCACCACTGCCAGTATCGATCCAATGTAGATATCCTTCGGCATCTCCAACCACAACATAAGTGCCGTAGAACGCCGGGCGGGTCAGGCCACGGAACGCCATTTTGTCCTGTTTCCAAAGCGTGGATCCATTCCGCCGGTCCAGCATCCACAGATCGCTGACACTGTCACTGACCGCAAGATTGATGCGATCAACCTGAACACCGGATGCCGAAGAGATTTCCTTGAACCACAACAATCTGCCTGAATCCGCCGCCAGCGAAGTCACCCTGTTCTTGTAGCTCGATACGATCAGGTCCGAAGCCACTACCACCATCTGGCTGCCCATATCGGCAAGTCTTTCCAGTTCGGTCCGGCCATCCTGACTGACGACCGCCTGCTCCCAGACCAGCGTACCGTCAGACATGCGAAGGGCAACAACCGTACCAGAGTCATAGCCAATGAAGGCGATGCCTCCCTTGATCAGGATTTCTGCGTTGCCGCGCAAAGTCAGCAGCGGGACACTGTGATCGTAAATCCACTCCCGCGCTCCGGTTCTCTCGTTGAGTCCAAACACTCTGCCGTCGATCGAACGCACGACGACTATGCCATCGCCCACAGCCGGTGCGGAAAGTACTTCAGAGGACACTTGTGCGTCCCACACCAGGCTGCCATCGGTGGTGCTGAAAGCCAGGACCTGGCCATCCAAACTGCCAATGATTACCTTTGAATCACTGACGCCGGGACCGCCCGAAAATGGCAGCTTGAGCTTGATCTGCCAGCGCTTGCGCCCTGATTCTGCGTCGATTGCTTCCAAACTGCCCTTGTGGTCAGCAACATATACGGATCCGGAAGCGTAAGCAGGCGTGAGATTTACACCGTGCTTGCCGCTGCCGTCGCCAATCTTGGTCGACCAGATTTTGCGAACTTGCAGACTTTGCTGAAAGTCCACCAGATCGGCGGGCTCGTCGGGTTCTTCCTCGCCCCAACTCTTGATCCAACTACAGCCGGGTGACACCAGCAGGATCAACAACATTATCACCAGCGTTTTTTTCATGACGGTTCTGATTCGCCACCTGACGCAACCCCTGACTCAACCCCCGCCTCACCCATTGATTCAGGATTTGCCGCCTCCGCGTCTTGAGCTTTTGTAGCGCTGATTGACTCGAGTTTGAGGGCCAGGGTAGTTTTGTCACCCACGCCTGCCTCGAGTGTGTCGAGCGCCAGTTGATAGGCCGTTATGGCATTCTCAATTTCACCCCTGGCATAATAAATATCACCTCGAATTTCCGCGTATCGGGCTTCAAAACCGGTGATGTCCTGTGCCCCATCGAGCATTTCCAAGGCCTCATCGGGCTCGCCCTGATCGTTCAGAAGCCTTGCCAGGCGGCCTCTTGCAATCACAGACAGTGCCATCGGAGTGCCGCTATCAACCACGTCCCGGTAGAGTTTGATCGCCAGGTCAAACTGGCCCACTTCCACTCGTGCCCGCGCCATTTGCAGAGCCGCCAGTGTTGCATAGGGCGAGCCTGAATAGTCGTCCTTCAGCGCCTGGTAATTCGCCATTGCGGCGTCCAACTGCTCTTCGTTCAGCAATTCACTCATGACGATGAATTCAGTAGAAGCGCCGTGCTTTTGCGCAAGCTGCCACGCTGACCACTGCTTGAAGCCAAATAGGCCGCCAAAGGCCACCAGCAGACCAATGACCATGGCACTGCCATTTTCTTTGAGCCACTTTTTGACGATTTCACCTTGTTCGTGCTGGTCGTAAATCTCAACCATTTCCTATCCTCTCCGATTTCGCGCGGTGCCTATTCTAACCTGCCTGCCATCGCAGTATGTGAATCATTAAGCCAGTCACGCAGCCACACGACGAGTTGATCGCGGGCCATTGAAAGCTGGTCCGTCTGGCGTCGCAAATGCTTGACCACGACGGTAGATTGCTGCAATTCATCTTCACCCAATACCAGCGCCAGCGCTGCACCACTGCGGTCAGCACGCTTAAATTGAGACTTGAAACTGCCGCCACCAAGATTGGTCTGTAATCTGAGGCCTCTGACTTCCCTTCTCAAGCTGTCTGCAAGACACAAGCCCTCGAGTTCAGCTTCTCTGCCCACCAGCACAACGTAAACGTGCAAAGGCTCCTCAAGCAGTGCGCCCTGTTGGTTAATCAATTCAACCAGACGCTCCTGGCCCATGGCAAATCCAACGCCCGGCCACGGCTTGCCTCCCTGCAGCGCCACCAGGGCATCGTAGCGACCCCCGCCACAAATAGTGCCTTGCGCGCCGAGATCATCGGTAATCCATTCGAATACAGCTTGCGAGTAGTAATCCAGGCCTCGCACCATACGTGGATTGACTGTGTATTCAATTCCAAGGCGGTCGAGGATTTCACGCAGAGACTTGAAATGCGCGCGCGACTCCTCGCCCAGGTAACCGTGTAGCTCGGGTGCACCGAGCAGCAGCTCCTGAATGTCAGGGTTCTTGCTGTCCATGATTCGAAATGGATTACGTTGCAGCCTGGCCAGGCTCTCCTCGTCCAGCGCCCCACGGTTCTGCATCAGGTACGACACCAGCTCCAGGCGAAATTCCAGCCGCTCGTCGGGCATGCCCAATGAGTTGATTTCCAGGCGTACTCCCTGCAGTCCCAATTCTCTCCACAGGTCACAACACAGCGCCAGCAGTTCAGCGTCGGCGTCAGGGCCAGGTGCCCCGAATATCTCGGCACCAACCTGGTGAAACTGACGCAGTCGCCCCCGCTGGGGACGCTCGTAGCGAAACATTGGCCCCATGTACCACAAACGAATTGGAGAACTGTATAACATGCCGTGCTGAAGCACCGATCGCACGACGCTTGCTGTTCCTTCGGGCCTGAGGCTGAGTGATTCTCCACTGCGGTCGTCGAAGCTGTACATCTCTTTTTCAACAACATCGGTGGTCTCACCCATTGCCTTGAAAAACAGCGCAGTCTTCTCCAGCAAAGGCGTGCGAATTTCGTCGTATCCGTAGGCAGCAAAGACATCCATTACGGCACTTTCCAAGCGCCGCCACGCTGGCATTTGCGCCGGCGTTATGTCGTGCATACCACGAATGGATTTAAGCGTATTGGTGGCCATCGGTGGGGAAACCTGTGATGATATCCGTCAAGACTTGCTGCAAACAAAAAGACAACCGCAAGACCTTCGAAACCATCAATGTTGGGGTTCTGAAGGCTCCCCAGCATCAGCGACGAGCTCGGCTTGCAGCGTCAGCCGCGCGACGTTTCCGCGGGTATGCGGCGCAAGGTCAATGGGCTGTTCTTCCAATATGAGTTCTACCGCCGACGCCCGTCCAATCAGAATTCTGAATGGTGGCTGACCGACATATTCCCTGGAACTACCGCCCCTGATCAAATCCATTTCAAGGTATTGCCCCGGAGCATCCAGAATCTCCACCCAGCTATCGGCAGATGCAGACAGCAAAATGCGCTGATGACCCTCCGGAATGGGCGTATCGCTTGGGGCAGGAGCGGACAGCGCGGCCCATGCGTCTTCTCCAGCGTTGCGTCGGCTTTTCTGCAATAGTTCCATTGATGCGATGGAAGCGTTTATGTGGTTGCTTTTTGCCTCGGCTACAGGCGTTGCGGGCGCGCCCGAAATGGCTGAGTCGTCAGCGACCGTGACAGTCGGTCTTTCATCACCCGCCTGCACGGAAGATTCGCCTTGTGAGATTCTTACGGCTTGATTGGCAAACTGCCACGCCAGTGCGGCAATCAGCACCGATGCAACGATATAACTGGTGGCCTTTAGCCACCGATCGGTTGACCACTGGCTTGCGGCAGCACTATGAATGCTGCGCAATTCGGAGTCTCTCATGCGTTGCCAATCTGTGGAAAGACCCTCTTCCTCCAATTCGACATCCAGAAAATCTGCATAGGCTTTGAGAAAGCCCCTGAGGTAAACAGGCGCGATGCTGTCAGTATGGCCATCTTCAATGGATTGCAGAATGCTTCCTCGAATTCGCAATTGCTGCGCGACAAACGTAATGGACAGGCCACGCGCCGAGCGTTGCTGGCGTAGCGCTTCACCCGGTCGAACGGGTATTAATTGTCCCTGTTCGCTCATTCTTCTTCCTGGCCAATTTTTGTGAGTGATTCGGCCTGCGGATATCCGGTCCTTAATGCCTGCAGATATTGCTCTGCTGAGTGGTTGTCACCCAAGGCGGTTTCGACCTGATATCCCACGTACAGACTTGCTTCAGTCTGTGCGGCCGCAGATTCATAGCGTTGCAAAAAGCCCCTGGCCCTCAAATGGTCACCTTTTTCAAGGCTCAGTTCGGCCATTGGCAGCAATGCATTTGCAAATCTGGCATCGTAATCCAGTGATTTTCGCAAATATACCTCTGCTTTGTCTACATGTCCGTATTGCAGCGCGCAATTTCCTGCGTTCGCATAGGCAATTTCCGGAGTCCGGTAGAACGGATCACCGACCGCTGTTTCAAAATGGGGAATGGCTTCTTCGTACGATCCGTCGCCACAAAGGTATACGCCATAATTGTTATTTACATCGCCGTTTTCAGGGTCATAGCGCACAGCCAGCCGGTATTCATCTCCTGCCTTTTGGTCTTCGCCGATGGTCTGGTAAAGCACCGCGAGGACGGTGTGGGCGGGCGCATAGGTGCGGTCATAACCAATGGCGCGTTTGAGCTTTTCAAGGGCAATTTCGTATTGGCCCCTACCCAGGTAACTACGGCCAAGGGCCGTGTTGGTTTCAGCGGCTTTGCGACTGGCTTTGGGGTCCTTGTCCGAAGAAGAGGAGGTGGCGCAGGCGCCCAGGGTCATTGTCAGCGACAGAATCAGAATAAATTCGGCCCATCAGTATAAACGCGGCTTTCTCATTGCAATGCTCCGGCCCTGGCGCCGACGCCACTGTTGCGGCTTCTTCGGGTACGAGCCAGCACTTTCCCAACCAATTGTCCGCATGCCGCGTCAATGTCATCGCCCCTTGTTTTGCGCACCGTGGCGATCAGGCCGCCCTCCATCACGATGGACTGAAACCGCCGGATTGCGCGATCGGGTGAGCAGCGATATTGCGTCCCGGGAAACGGATTAAATGGGATCAGGTTAAGCTTGCTCGGCACGCGGCGCAGTAGTTTAACCAGTGCCCTTGCGTACTCCGGCGCGTCATTGACGCCATCCATCAGGGTGTACTCGAATGTCACCGAGCGCTTGCGTTTGCCCGCGACGTAGCGGCCACAGGCGGCCATCAACTCCGCGATCGGATACTTTCGGTTCAACGGAACCAGCTTTTCCCTGACTTCATCGACCGGTGCGTGCAGAGAAACGGCAAGGGCCACGTCAATCGCTGCCTTAAGTTGATCAATTCCTGGCACCAACCCGGCAGTGGACAAAGTGACGCGCCGTGATGCAAGTCCATAACCGAGATCGCTGCGCATCAGCGACATGGCGCTGACAACCGGATCAAAATTGAGCAGCGGCTCACCCATGCCCATCATGACCACGTTGGTAATCCGGCGGCGCCCGTTTCTCTCGTGCCCCAGTGCCCTGGCTGCCTGCCAAACCTGACCGATAATTTCACTGGTCGAAAGGTTTCTGCTGAAGCCCTGGGCGCCGGTTGAACAGAAGCTGCAATTGAGCGCACAACCCACCTGCGAGGAAATGCACAATGTGCCTCTGGCGGTTTCCGGGATAAATACAGTTTCAATGGCGTTGCCGCCGCCAAAGCCCATCAACCACTTGGTCGTTCCATCGACTGAAATCTTTTCGCTGAGAATTTGTGGTGGTGTGACTTCAGCAATCTGCTGCAACCGCTGTCTGAGCGCCACGCTCAGGTTGGTCATTTCGGCAAAATCACTGACACCCTGGTGGTACACCCATTTCAGAATCTGCTGGGCTCTGAAGGGTTTTTCCCCAATCGATTGGAAAAAGTCTCTCAGGCCGGATTCGTCCAGGTCAAGAAGATTGATGCGGGTTTGAGTAACGGACATTGCGGCGCGAATCTACGACCCGGAATAAACTTCCTGGCTGCCGAAAAAACAGGCGATTTCCACATTGGCGGTGTCGGGCCCGTCGGAACCATGCACCGCGTTTGCATCAATACTCTCGGCAAAGTCCGCGCGAATCGTCCCGGGCGCAGCTTCCTGCGGATTGGTCGCACCCATTAACTCGCGATTTCTCATGATTGCATTCTCGCCTTCCAGTACCTGAATCATAACGGGACCGGAGGTCATGAATGCCACCAGATCGTGAAAAAAAGGTCTTTCACTGTGCACGGCATAAAACTCTTCTGCCTCCCCGCGGCCCAACCACATCATCCGGGCCGCAATGATTTTCAGTCCGGCCTGCTCAAATCGGCTATAGATTTCACCAATGACATCCTTGGCCACAGCGTCTGGTTTAATGATGGATAAAGTTCTTTCGACAGACACTTAAAGACTCCCTATATATTATTGTAAAGTAAGAAAAAATGATAGCCGTTCGATTCGTGAACTGCTCGATCGATAAAACCGTTCAATTTTAAAGCCAACACGAGAACAGTGCAATCCCTGGAATTGCGCCTTGACCCCCCGGTTTGCACAGTCATATGATAAATCAACCCCTCCCAGAAACGTCAGCCTGATGGAATTGCTGTACCTGTTTATATTTGTATTCACACTGGTGTTGTTGGCCTACAACCGTGTGCCATTGTTGCTGTCGATGGCGATACTGATAGGCCTTACCGTCATGTGGACCGAGTTGCGCCACCTGTTCTATGTGCCCAGCTGGTTCCGGTTAACCAACGGCATCGCCGCGGTGACCCTGCTGGGATTCTGCATCAAGCCTTTGCGCCGGCTGCTCATCAGTGACCGGTTGTTTGGTTGGTTCGGCAAGGCGCTGCCACGGGTGTCGGAGACCGAACAAGAAGCGCTTGATGCCGGCACAGTCTGGTGGGAAGCCGATTTGTTTAGCGGTCGTCCCCGCTGGCGAACCCTACTCAGCGTGCCGAAACCGGCGCTCAGCGACAGAGAGCGAGCTTTTATCGATGGTCCGCTGGAGACACTTTGCCATCAACTGGATGACTGGGAAATCTGTGACACCCACAGAGACCTGCCCAAAGAGGTTTGGCGGGCCATTGCCGACATGAAGCTGTTCAGCATGATTATCCCGCAAAAATATGGCGGCCTGGAGTTTTCGGCCCAGGCCAATTCAGCGGTTGTCATGAAACTGGCCAGCCGGAATCTGACAGCGGCAGTAACAGTCATGGTTCCGAATTCGCTGGGCCCAGGTGAGTTGTTACTCCATTACGGTACCGAAGAACAAAAAGACCACTATTTGCCCAGGTTGGCCAGCGGCGAGGAAATACCTTGCTTTGCACTGACATCCCCGTCAGCCGGCTCTGACGCTGCAAGCATGAACGATGTCGGAATCGTCTGCACCGGAATGCACAAAGGCAAAGAAGTGCTGGGTCTGAAGCTGCAATGGAACAAGCGCTATATCACGCTCGCACCGGTGGCAACCCTCGTCGGCCTGGCCTTCAAGGTCCGAGACCCGGACGGGCTTTTGGGCGGTGAGCAGGAACTCGGCATCACCTGTGCGCTGATTCCGTCGGATACACCTGGCGTGGAAATCGGAAATCGCCACATCCCGGTCGGGGCGGTGTTTATGAACGGCCCGGTTCGGGGCCGGGACGTCTTTATTCCAATGGACTGGATTATTGGAGGGCAGGAACGTATCGGCCAGGGCTGGCGTATGTTGATGCAGAGCCTCGCTGCAGGCCGCGCGATCTCGCTGCCGGCAACAGGCACCGCAGGCGGGAAAATGGCGTCCTTGATGTCCGGAAGCTACGCGCGGATTCGCCAGCAATTCGGCATTCCTATCGGCACATTCGAGGGCATTGAAGAACCTCTTGCCAGGATCGGTGGCCGAACCTATCGCATGGATGCTGCACGCAAGCTAACGCTGGTTGCGCTTGACCAGGGCGAGAAACCCGGGGTGCTTTCGGCCATCCTCAAATATCAACTCACCGAAGGCAGTCGGCAATGTCTGAATGACGCCATGGACATTCACGGTGGCAAGGGCGTTATCACCGGCCCCAATAATTACCTCGCCCATGCTTACCAGGCCTTGCCGATTTCCATCACCGTGGAAGGCGCAAACATACTTACCCGATCACTGATTATCTTCGGCCAGGGTGCCATTCGCGCCCACCCGTGGTTGCTCAAGGAAATGCAGGCTGCATCTGACCCTGGTCCGGAGTCACGCAAAGCATTTGACAGTGCCATCTTTTCCCATGCGGGCCATATCATGAGCAACCTGGTGCGTGCGGTTATGCTCGGCATCAGCCGGGGATTTGCAACCCGGTCACCGGTGAAGGGGCCACTGGCCCGATACTATCGCCAGATCACGCGAACGTGCGCGGCATTTGCTCTGGTCTCGGATCTGGTTCTGATTACACTGGGTGGCAGATTCAAGATTCGAGAAAAATTGTCCGGCCGGCTGGCTGACGTATTGATTCATTTGTATTTGGCCAGCGCAGTTCTAAAGCGTTTCGAAGACGACGGAAGACCGGAGGGTGATCTGCCACTGGCTCGGTGGGCGCTGGATGACAGCCTGCATATCATCCAGCAGAGCCTGTTGGGCGTGCTTGCCAATTTTCCCATTTCCGGCGTTGGCAGGCTGGTACGCTGGCTCATCTTTCCGTTGGGACTGCCTTACTCACCCCCCTCGGATGAGACGGGCAAGGCCATCGCGAAACTGTTATTGAGTGAGAACGATTCGCGGACCCGGTTGGTCGAAGGAATCTACCTGTCCGACGATGATGACGCCTCGGGCAGGGTGCACAACGCCTTCCACCTCGTCATCAGTTCAGCGCCAGCGGAAAGCGCAATTCGCAACTCACTGAACGAACAATTGACCTGGGAAAACTACCGGCAGCTGGTGCAGCGCGCGGTGGAAAGCGGCGTGATTACCGAAGAACAGGCAACCCTTGTGAGAAAGGCCCAGGAAGCTGCTCGAAAGGTGATCGAAGTTGACGATTTCAGCCGTGCTGAAATCGAGGGATATGAGGACCCGGCATTCAGACCCGCTGTCAGTAAATCTGCCCAAGCGAGCTAGATGGCCAATCAATGGGGCGTGAAAAAAGACACTACATCCTCCTTTGCGGCCATGCCGTTCGCGTAGCCTAAACGGATCAGCTCGCTGCAATAGGCTTCATCGAACAGCAGGTAACTCAGCATTCGCCAATCTGTGCCCCAGCCCCCCAGGCTGCCAAGCAAAATGCGTACCGCAGTTGGCACACGGTCAGCGTACTCGCGTGTAAGGTCACGCAAGTCCTTGCTGGGTCGAATCACCAGTGTGTCAATATTTTTCAGACCCGAAGCTGCTCTTTGCTGCGGGCTCATCAGCGAAAGCGTACGGTTTATCCGACGAAGCCGCTGCAGATCTGAATTCGTTGTGTCCATGAAAATCGTATCGAGCAGGTAACCACCGATCTGCCCCAGCGAAGGATAAGGAACGGGTTCGGTAGGCCGCGGGTCCGGGCTTTCGTCACGGGTGGCAATCACCAAAAGGCGGTCTGCCCCCAAATGGATGGCCGGGCTCAGGGGCGCAATCATGCGCATGCCACCATCACCGAAAAATTCGTTGCCGATGCGTTCTGCCGGGAAAAGTAAGGGCAGAGCTGCCGAAGCCAGAAGGTGCTCAACTGCGATCTGGGCGGGCTGGCCAACGCGGCGTGTCCTCACCCAGGCGGTGACTGATGGATCAGCCTGAAAAAAACTGATTGCCGCTGCGCAGGTGTAGCCCGAGGCCGTCACGGCCACGCCCCGTAGCGCACCTTGATCAATCGCCTCCTGGATGCCTCCAAGCTGCAGGTTATTTTCAAGAAACTGACGCAAAGGCCGATTGTTGAGAAGCGCTTTGGGGTTGCGCAGCAAACGTCCACCGGACAGCAGTGACAACGCCCAATGCAGGCCGGAACGCATGACTGTGAACGCGTCAGTCCGGTAAATGCGTTCGCAATACATGCTTGACCAGAATTGCACCAGCCGCTCGATGCCCTTGGCAAATTCGTGCGCATGGCTGGCAATCACCGCTGCGTTGATGGCGCCGGCTGAGGTACCACATATCACCCCAAACGGACCGAATTTGTCTGACTCGTGAGTCTGCAGAATTTCATCTATGGCCTGCAGCACACCGACCTGAAATGCGGCCCTGGCGCCACCTCCAGGCAATATCAGTGCGGTTCCTGCCCGATTCGGCTGGAGCGGTGGCGTATGGGCGCTATCTGGCGCAGTATTCATGCGGTATCGAGCGAACAAGGGTCAGTAGCCATTATGCCATGCACGAACATCTACCTCCTCGCAGCGGCATTTTTGGCCCGCTGCACAACGTCGCTGCTGGTTTCGATAATGTGTCGAAATTTCGGATTCTTATGCGAGGGAATTCAAGTTCATTCTCGCGGTGCTATACTGTCTTGAGGACCCGCCCTGAGCATTCTGAAGTTGGGGGCTGTAAAATCGCATGGATTCGATAAGGGGAAGACCTGTGAAGGGAAGTACGATTGATTCGATACCGTTGGCTGCGGAGCCTCTCAGGAGTACCGATGGCGCAGCCCGTCATGGGCGTTTGCTTGAGGCAGTTGCTACAGTCAACAAGATTCTGCTGGGAAAGGAAGAGCAGATCAGACTGGCATTCTGCTGCCTGCTTTCTCGCGGTCATCTACTGATTGAAGATGTACCCGGTGTGGGCAAAACCACCCTGGCGCATGCCATGGCACGAATTCTCGACTGTGAATATCAACGCATCCAGTTCACCAGCGACCTGTTGCCGGCCGATATTCTCGGTGTGTCCATCTATAAACGTGGCACCGAAACATTTGAATTTCATCCCGGCCCGATATTCACGCAGGTGTTACTTGCTGACGAGGTTAACCGAGCGACACCCAAGACCCAAAGCGCTTTGCTGGAGGGCATGGGCGAGGGCCAGATCACCATCGATACTGAAACTCATCCGCTACCGCAGCCGTTTTTTGTGGTGGCCACTCAAAACCCGCTGGATCTCGTCGGAACCTTTCCTTTGCCGGAATCTCAGCTCGATCGATTTCTACTCAGTTTCTCCCTGGGCTATCCCAATGAGGCTGCAGAAAGAGAATTACTCACCTCGCGTGACCGCGCTTTGATGCTGGAGGATACCCGGCCACTGTTGAGCCCACAGGACCTGATGAATCTCCAACGTGACAGCGACGCCATTCACGTCAGCGACGGGTTGCTCGATTACGTGCAGGCCCTGTTGGCGGAAACGAGGGACGAGCAGTGGTTTGAAGCAGGTCTTTCGCCACGTGCCGGCCTGGCGCTGTTGCGCGCAAGCCGGGCCCTTGCTTTTCTGGACAAGCGCGCTTTCGTGTTGCCCGAGGATGTCAAAACTGTATTCCCATCGCTGGCCCGGCACCGGCTGAGCCCTTCTTCGGGCCTGGGTTACTCACCAGATGATCAAATTGCAGAAATGATTGAGCTATTGTCAAATCTGGTGTTTAGCCATTTGATTCAAGCGGCGACCTGATCAATCTCTTTTACCTCGATCCCATCTTTGAATTTCACCCCCGTAATCACCTTGGCCAGGTAATCAAAGCCGCGTAGCCGGCGCCATTTCTTTTCCGCACACTGGCTCAATTTGAACATCATATGCAACATGCCATTGCGCGTCAGACAACCTTTGGATCTTTTGGTCCGGTGGCGGATGGTGGCAAAGGTGGATTCAATCGGGTTGCTGGTCCGGATGCTCTGCCAGTGTTGGGCCGGAAAATCATAAAATGCCAACAGTTCATCCCGATCCTTGAGCAAACAGCTCGTCGCTTTCGGGTATTTCGCCTCAAAGATCTCAATAAACAAATCAAACGCCTTGTTTGCATCATCCTTGGTTTCCGCCTGCCAGATGGCGTGCAGGGCCTGCTTGGCTTTGGGTTGTGCGGATTTCGGCAAACAATTCAGTACATTCATGGTCTTGTGCATCCAGCAGCGTTGCTGGCGGCTGGCCGGAAAGATTTCATCCAGCGCCGCCCAAAAACCCATCGCACCATCACCAATCGCCAGTTGTGGGGCGCTCATGCCGCGCGACTTCAGATTCAGCAACACCTCACGCCAACTCTGAGTCGATTCTCGCACCCCGTCCTCAATCGCCAGAAAATGTTTTTCGCCGCGTTCATTGACACCAATGATCACCAGCGCGCAGAGCTTGGCATCCTCCGCCCGCAGCCCACTGTAGACACCATCAGCCCAGACATACACCCACCGGTCCTGTCCCAGGCGACGCTGGCTCCACGCTCGATATTCCTCCGCCCATACCTGTTTCAGGCGGGATACCGTGCTGGCCGACAGACCCTGTGCCTGCGGGCCCACCAGTACCCGCAACGCCTCAGCCATCTCACCGCTGGATACCCCTTTGAGGTACAACCACGGAATGGCTGCCTCGAAAGTCGCTGTCTTGCGCACATATGGCGGCACCAGCACCGACTGAAAACTCACTGCTTCACCGGTCTTCGAGCGCACCTTGGGAATTCTCACCCGGATCGGTCCCAGGCCGGTCTGCAACTCACGTTCTGGCAGGTAACCGTTGCGCACCACACCGGCATGACCTGATTCGGTACGCCAATCCTGATACTTGGCCAGCAGCTCCTGGACTTCACTTTCCACCGCTTCGGCGAGCAGCTTCCGGGCGCCTTCTTTGAGCAATTCGGTCAACGGATCGGCACTGATTGCTCGACGTTCCAGTTCAATAACATTATTCTTGTTCATAGTGGCGTATCTCCTTTGGTTGCTTTGAAGTTTGGTAACAACAAATCAACCAGATACGCCGCTTTTTTTCAACTGCTCAAACACCAGATTCGATCATAACTCGAAATGATTCGGCAGGTACCTATACCCTAGGAGCGCCCATGGAAGCGCCCCGGGGGGCAACCAGACAACGCAGCATGACGTGGCAAGGATGAACAGTCAGCTCACCATCACCAGCGATATGGCTTGGGGTCGTCGTTTAGACCGCTGGATACTCGATCGCCTGCGGCGACGCAGAGGCGACACCCAGCTGCCGCAAACTCTCGAATACAAGCACATTTATGTGATGCCCACCCGCTTTGGGTTCTGGTTTGGTGTTCTGCTTGCGCTGCTTGCTCTTGGAGGCCTGAATTTCAACAATAACATGGCGTTATTGCTGGGATTCCTGCTCGCGTCTATTGCCCAGATGACCACACTGCTGGCGTATCGGGACCTGGTCGGACTGACTATTATCGACGTCAGGGTGAAGCCCGTTTTCGCCGGCCAGTTTGCCCGTTTCAAAATACTGTTGAAGAACCCCGATCCGAGGATGAGGTTTGCGATACAAGCGCTTTCCACGGAATCAATATCCTGTACCGACATTGCGGGCCCCGGCAGTGCCACGCTTGCCGTGAAACAGAAAGCCCCCAACCGCGGCTTGATGACAATCCAACCCTTCAGGCTCGAAAACCGTTATCCACTGGGATTGTTTCGCGCCTGGAGCGTGTTCACCCCACAAGTACAGTGCCTGGTGTACCCCACAGCGGCATTTCACCCACCACCATTGCCCCGCACCGGCAGAGGTGATTATGGGGCCGCGCAGAAGGGCGATGGGGAACATTTGCACGGGCTACGCGAATACCAACCCGGTGACCCGATCAGGCGCGTGGCGTGGCGGACCAGCGCCCGGCATCAGAAACTCTACACCCGGGAAATGGAAACACCACGCGAGGAGGCCTGTGAACTCAACTGGTACCTGATGGGGGGCCGCGACAAAGAGGAGAAGCTATCCATATTGGCCGCCTGGATACTCAAGGCCGAACGCCGTCAGATTCCATATAGCCTGGAAATGCCGTCCGAAGCATTACCCGCGAATCTCGGTGAAGAGCATTGCCACGCCTGCCTTAAAATTCTGGCGCTAATTGACTGATGAATCGGCGATGATCAGACAGAGTAAGAAAAGCACGTCCTGGACGCTTGTGACGCTGGGCATAGCCATGTCTCTGCAACTCGGACGCATGCCCTGGACCGTTCTGGCACTGACGCTGGCGCCGTTCGCCTGGCGTGTGACCGCCGAATTGAAACACTGGAAGCCCATTCACCGGATAGTCCGATACATCGCCCTGGGTTTGGCACTCGCTTCATTGTTCATGAGCTATGGCAATATGTTCGGCCGGCGTTCGGTAGTTAGTCTGCTGACCATGATGCTGACGTTGAAGCTGCTCGAAACCTACAGCGTCCGCGACGCCAGGTTGGTGTTGAGTTTCAGTTTTTTTCTTTGTGCCACCCAGTTTCTCTTTGACCAGGGGATACTGATGCCGATTTATGGGGGGCTGGTCATCCTCAGCGCGCTGATCGCATTGACCCAGTTACAGCGCGATGAGGCGTTTTCAGATCGAACGAGAAAACCAGTGATCAACCTTTCGACTTTGGCTGAACTGCGATTCAGCCTGAGGCTGGTGATGTTGGCTGTACCCATCGGCCTGATGCTGTTCATGTTTTTTCCTCGTTGGGCCAGCCCACTGTGGGGCATACCGGAATCAACTCTGGATGCAAAGACCGGGCTGTCCGACAGTTTGGCCCCCGGCAGTATCGAACAACTATTCATGGACGACAGCGCAGCTTTCAGGGTGAAATTCAAAGGACAAGTGCCTCGAATTTCAGAAATGTACTGGCGCGGTCCGGTGTTTTGGAAATTTGACGGCCGCGCCTGGCGGGCCGGGTTCATGGGTTCCAATATCGAAGCAAATGCACGGCCTCTGGCTCGAACTGCTCCGTGGAATTACACCGTTCAGATGGAACCGAATGAGCGTAAGTGGCTGTTTGCGCTGAAGTACCCGGCCACTGTTCCGCATAACGCCAGGCTCAGCATGGATTATCAGATGTTCAGTCGCACGGCGGTCACCCAACTGCGCGAATACTCCGTTGCTTCCGACCCGAATTTTATCGACTCGCCTGAATTGATGCAGGAATTGCGCGCTCAGGCTCTTGAACTTCCAGATGGCTACAATCCGCTGAGCCGCCGCCTGGCTGAAAAATTCCGCGCGCAATCCAGCAGCGATTTTGCCATCGTCCAACGCGTTTTGAACCATTTCAATGAAGAGGAATTTCACTACACTCTGCAGGCACCACCCCTGGGGCGAGATTCGGTCGACGAATTCCTGTTTGATACGCGGCGGGGCTATTGCGAGCACTACGCCTCGTCTTTCACGGTGCTGATGCGAATGGCCGGCGTGCCGGCACGGGTGGTAACCGGCTACCAGGGGGGCTGGTACAACGCCCTGGGTAGTTATCTTCTGGTCAAGCAATCCGATGCCCACGCCTGGTCCGAGGTCTGGCTGCCGGGTTCGGGCTGGACTCGAGTGGACCCCACTTCAGCTGTTTCACCCATGCGTATTGAGCAGGGTTCCCTGGGGGCACTTTCCCAACCGCGTCACATCCTCGATTTCGCCTGGTTCCGAAATATGAGGAATGGCCTTGATATCGTTCAGCAACGCTGGAATGACTGGGTGATTGAGTTTGACGCGGGTAGCCAGTCTCGCCTGCTGACACCGTTTGGTATTAAAGACTTGAACAATGGCACGCTGGTGGTGATCATGATCATCGCCTGCGGTATTCTCATCGCCATACTGTTTCCCTTCATGTTGCGCATCCGGGGTCCGCAGAAAACAGATCCATTAAGGAAACTGTGGCACAAATTCCTCAAGCGCCTGGAAAAAGCCGGCTTCAAGTGGCATGCATCACTTGGTCCAATGGAACTCGGTGCTGCGGCAGCACTCCAACTGCCTGACAGTGCAGAAAGCATCGGTCGCGTCACAGACGTATATGCACGAATTCGATATGCACCAACGCCTCCGCTATTCGAGGAGCTCAAGGATGCGATTGGGCAGTTCCGGCCCACCAGATCGCAAAGCCAGAGAAGTTAAGATGATGTAATATTATTCCACCTTCCACCGGTCTAATGGTTATTGCCCAAAACATTGACGAGTGACACAACGAGCTGATCATGAATATATCTAAAGTATTTCTCAGTATTATTACCGCCGCGCTGTTATGCCTCACAGCGTGCACCACAATTCCGCAGACTCTGGTGGGCGAATATGGAAATGAAACCCCTGCAGGCATAAATCCCCAGGCCAAGGGTACGGAAGTGCGTTGGGGCGGGGTGATTGTCGATGCCATGCCCGACCAGCAAAAAACCTGCTTCGAAATCCTCTCCAAGGATTTGAATAAATACATGCGTCCGGCCAACAATGACACCACAGCCGGGCGGTTTATTGCGTGCAAGACCGGCTTCCACGATCCCGAAGTGTGGACCAAGGGCCGCGAAATAACCGTGACCGGACAATTCCAGTTTGTCGACACTCGAAAAATCGGAGATTTCAATTACCGTTACCCGGTCATTGATGTTGAGAATATGGTGTTGTGGCAAAAGCGTCCCGACGTCGTCGTTCGGCACTACGGCTATTACGACCCGTTCTACTCGCCTTACTACTGGGGCTATGGGCGTGCCTGGGGCTTTTATCCCCATCATCGCTACCCTTACCCCATGCGGCACCCAAGAGTGAGCACAAACAATCCGATTCCTGGTCCCTCCCTTGAATCCAAGAAATGACTGGCTTGCCCGTCGCCGACTGACGACAGGCCCGTTTTATGAGTAATTTCAAGGGTTTTTCCAAGGATTTCGTTCAATTCTTCGAAGAGCTGGCCGCCAACAACAACCGTGACTGGTTCGCGGAGAACAAAAGCCGCTACCATGACTCGGTGGTTGAGCCCATTGGTGATTTCATTGTTGCGATGGCGCCCCGACTGAAGAAGATTTCGAAGCACTACATCGCCGATCCACGCCCACACGGCGGCTCGATGTTCCGAATTTATCGTGACACGAGATTTTCCAAGGACAAAACGCCGTTCAAAACCCAGGCCGGCATCCAGTTTCGCCACAGCGCCGGCCGGGACGCGCATGGCCCCGGATTCTATATACATTTATCTCCGAGTGAGGTTTTTTTTGGGGGCGGAATTTGGCATCCACCAGGACCGGTTCTGAACCAGATCCGCGACAGCATTGCCGACAACGTACGGTCCTGGGCGCGCCTCGCAAACGCAAAAAAAACGCGCGAAACGGGCGGCATCAGAGGCGATCAACTCAAGAGGCCACCTCGGGGCTTCGATGCTGAACACATCCACATAGAAGACCTCAAGCGCAAGAGCTTCTACATCATGACCGAGGCCAGTCCCCGGTCAATGCTGAAGGTCGACTTTCTTGACCAGGTGAGCGATGCATTCCGCCGCGCCGCGCCGTTGAACCGATTCGTATGTGACGCCCTGGAACTGCCATTCTGAACGATGGCATGAGCTTGCTTCTCACTACTCTCCTGATCGCTCTGACGATCTGGGTCATTTGGTGTTACAACCGTTTCATCCGTTTGCGCAACCAGGTCGAGGAAGCCTGGGCCGGAATCGATGTGCAACTGCAACGGCGTCATGAATTGGTGCCAAACCTGCTGGCCACAGTGAAAGGCTATATGGCCCATGAATCAGGCGTACTGGAGCGCGTGACCCGTTTGCGGGCCGACACCGGTATGGGGCTCAATGAACGCGCCAGCCAGGAGTCCGGACTGTCCCGCTCAATTGGCCGCCTGTTCGCCGTGGCTGAAGATTATCCCGATCTCAAAGCGTCAGATGGGTTTATGCAGCTGCACCAGAGCCTGGTGGAAATTGAAGAACATCTCCAGTATGCGCGCGCCCACTCAGGCCGGCCGCGCGGTCATGGATAAAATCGAAGGCTTCAAAACTGTATCTCGATACGGCAGAGCGGACGTTTGGATTCAACACAATGGCACCCTGCTCGTCACCGAATCCATCAGCGTGAACGCCAAAGGCAAGAATATTCGCCGCGGAATCTATCGCGATTTCCCAACCCGCTATCGAGACAGACTGGGCAATCACTACACGGTTGAATTTGAAGTAATCAGCGTGCAACGCAACGGCGCTGCCGAGTCGTGGCATACCGAAAAGCGATCCAATGGGATCAGGGTTTACGTGGGCAGCGCCAAACGGGAACTGACCCCAGGGCAACACGACTATGAAATCAGATTTCAAACCACCCGGCAACTGGGCTTTTTTGAGTCCCACGACGAGCTGTGGTGGAACGTGACGGGCAATGGCTGGATGTTTCCAATTGACCGGGCCGCAGCCACCATTCACTTGCCTGCAGACGTTGCGGGCGACCGGCTGGAATTGAGCGCCTGGACCGGTGCATTCGGCTCCACCGACAGCCACGCCAGAAGCCTTCAAATTGACCCGCGCACGGTGCAATTTGAAACGACCCGGGAACTCGCGTCGCGTGCTGGCCTGACAGTCGTGGTGGCTTTTCCCAAGGGCCTGGTCATGGAGCCGGCGTTGGGTCGCAAAGTCGCGTGGTTTCTATCAGATAATGGCACCGCTGTGGCATTGCTGGCCGGCCTGCTGGCGGCCCTGGGCTGGTATCTGTACGCCTGGCACCGCGTCGGCCGGGACCCAAAAAAAGGGGTTATCATTCCGCGCTTCGAGCCCCCCTCGGGCCTCTCCCCCGCCGCCTGTAGTTACGTCGTGTCATTCCGCCCCAGTGCATTCGTCGCCGCATTGATCAGCCTGGCCATCAAGAAACATCTCCTGATTCGGGAAGAAGGACGGCTGCGTGAACGGGGCCAGGGCCAAACCACGACCGGCGAAAGGTCTTGCTGGAAACGCTTTTACCATCGAAATATTCGACCATTGAGCTCGATAATGAAAATCACCAGCAGCGCAAAATCCGAGCTTAAAAAGGCCCTGAAAAAGGAGCCGCATGTTTTTGCTTTCTTCCATGGTCTGTTCGTCTTCCTGATGCGCGCGCCCACTCAGGCCGGCCGCGCGGTCATGGATAAAATCGAAGGCTTCAAAATGTATCTCGATACGGCAGAGCAGGCCCGGCTGGACCACATGCGCTCCCCGGAATTGACACCCGAGGTTTTCGAGGCTTTTCTGCCCTATGCGTACGCAATGGGCGTTGAGAACAACTGGTGCGAGCGTTTTGCCCGTGAATTGCCCCAGGCGTTGCAAAAACAGGGCGGCTATCACCCCGCCTGGTACCTCGGCAATTTTCACGGCATCAGTGCGCTCCACCACGTCGGTGACAACTTCAGCAGCGAGTTTTCTTCCGCCATATCTTCTGCATCCGCTGCACCCGGTTCGAGTTCCGGCTCAGGCGGCGGTGGCTTTTCCGGTGGTGGCGGCGGTGGCGGCGGTGGCGGCGGCTGGTAGGCAATCCTCGATGCGCATACCCAAGCCTTTCGTCAAACTTCCATTCACTTTCGATCACGCAAAGTTGGCAGATGAGATCAGCCAATTTGGCGAGACTGACTGGCGCGCTCATCCACAAGGCTATGAAGGCAATTCATCACTGATCCTGGTCTCAACCAACGGAGAAGAACGACAAATTTTCCGGGCCGATGAAACCATCTGCGCGCCTGCAAAAAGCCCCATATATCCGGCAATTAATGGCGCATTTCAATATTGTCATTGGCCGTTCCCGACTGATGCGCCTCGCCCCGGGTGCGTCGGTCTCACAGCATACGGACTCGCATTACTTCTGGCGTAATCACCTGCGCATTCATATTCCGATCGTTACCGACCCGAACGTCGTATTTTATTGCGGCAAGGAAATGGTACATATGGCTGGCGGTGAGTCGTGGACTTTCAACAATTGGCTGAGCCATTCAGTCGAGAACCGCTCAGACAATGCGCGCATTCACCTGGTCATCGATACAGTAGGCTCGGCGAAGCTCTGGAGGATGATCCACGGTCACGACAATACGCCCAGGCCAGTCGAATTCTCTGCACAAGACCTGGGGATGCTGCGGTTTGAAGGTTTTCGGGGTCTCCCGGTCATGCCATCACCCGAATTACGCGCCGATTTAGAGCAATTGGTCGATGACATCGCTGAAGTTGACAAAACTGCCTCGCAGCAAAAGCAGCAGCTGAGATTGCGCACAACTGACTTCTTGCACGACTGGCAATCGCAGTGGATGGCTCATGGGCTGACCATTGATGGATTTCCAGGATTCAAGCGCCTGTTGGACGCCTACCGACAGGATATTGACCAGGTACCCGATCAATTGCTATTGGTCAGCAATAACGAATCATTCAAGGAAGCGGTGATGTACACGCTGGATGTCGCACTGGCGCCGGAGAAGTTGCCAAAGGGTGGGGCGCGCCGCGCGGGCAGCACGTCAATTCTGGCACCCAGGCCTCGATTTGACCGACCCATATTCATCGTTGCAGCACCTCGCTCAGGCAGTACTTTGCTCTTCGAGACCCTCGGTTTGAATCGTGATCTCTGGTCGGTTGGAGATGAAAGTCACAAGCACTTTGAGAGCATATCGGCATTACAACCCAGTGGCGAAAGTCCGAGCAATCGCTTGACAGCGGCCATGGCAACACGCGATGTAACAGAAACGCTGAAGAACTCTTTCGTGTCTGACCTGGTGCGCAGCGATGGCAGGTTGTTCGCTCATTTTCCGGAAATGTCGAGACCCAAGGAAGTGCGTTTTCTGGAGAAGACGCCGAAGAATTCTTTGCGGATACCCTTCATTGTGGAGGCGTTCCCTGACGCCTATTTTGTCTTCCTGTTTCGCGATGCGAAGCAGAATATCAGCAGTCTTTTGGAATCATGGCGGTCGGGGCGCTACGTCACTTATCCGCAATTGGCCGGCTGGCCAACCGACAATCCCTGGTCCCATCTGCTCATTCCGGGCTGGCAGGATCTGGTTAAAAGTTCGCTCGTGGAAATTGTCACACAGCAATGGCTGGTCACCAACCAGATCATTCTGGATGACCTGGGTGAACTGCCGCGCGAGCGCTGGAGCGCAATCGAATACGACGCACTATTGGCGAATACAACCAATGAACTCCAACGTTTGTGCCATTTCTCGCAGATCATATTTGGCCCGCGCATGCACGAGGCTGCATCGAAGCCGCTGAAGCACTCCAAGTACACCCTGACGGCACCCCGGCCCGACAAATGGAAGAAAAACGCATTGGAACTCGAACCGGTTATTCCGTCAACCGAGCAACTGATGTCAACCCTTCGTGGACTGGTTTGATCCCAAGCGGTCAAAGTTAGGATACCGCCAGCACACTAGCTGAGCATTCCAGCAAGGTTGTTCACAGGTGAGGTTTGGTGCCATCGTTACCGCAAAGCGTCGTGAGGGGGTTGCGGTTCCTGGACTAAAAAGACCGCAACAGCCCTGGGGCAGCCAGTGGCATGACACACGCGCCAAATCGACGACATTTGTGACCCCTTTGTGCCAAAATTTGGCACAAGCCGGAAAGAGTGACAGTGCTGCTTCCAGGACCCTTTGATCGCTCCCGCACATCCATGTGCTCCGCGATATAAGCACATCCTGTGCAAAAGGATGTTTCAAGAGGAGCCCACACGACCACATGGATGTGGGAGGTAGAGCCATGCCGGGAGCAATTGCCGAGGGATGTGCAGGCGCCACAGGCGCCGTGTGGCGTGTCCTGGAAGCAGCACTGTTACTCTCAGCCGGCTCCCTGACTAAGCTGACAAAGGCAGATACCCCAGCCAATTCGAACGATGAGCTGAGATTCAGCCAGAATTTGGAGCACTCTTGTGAACAACGATGCTGGAATTCACAGCTAGTTCATAACAATGGTATTTGAAGCCTCGCCAATCCGCTGCTTGGCTGGCCGTAAAACCTTAGCCTGATTCTTCGACAAAAGTCCGATTGGCCAAGGTCTTCATCCAACGGATATATTGTCGTGTTGACCAGTGGCACTCAGTCGTGAGGTTCTCCCAGTTCGGCACCAAGAGCAACGTCCACAGCAAATCTGTGGCTCTCCTGGGCGTCCATTCTAGCGCCAGCCTGCCATCAGCATACAACGCGTCAATGGCTGCCCGGCATCCATCCCGCATCGCCAGCATGCGGTCCCTCCAAGCCGCCGCCGCAGCTTCGTCAGTGTCCTGAGCCGATACAAGCGCTTTGCCGACGCCGTAGATTTCCGGAATGTAGGCGCCCCAACACTCTATGTATAACGCCAGGCGTTCGACGCCAGATTTTGCAGCACGCGAGGGGGCAAGCCGGCGGTCCACATCCAGCACCTCGTCCAGGTGTTTGGTTGCCACCACCAACAGCGCGGCACGCGAGGGGAAATGCAGATAGACAGCCTGACGGGAGATTCCAGCCGCTTTGGCAATATCCCCCATACGGACGCCCCGGCCTTGTTGTTCTGCCAGCATCCGTATCGTCACGTCAAGGATTCGGGTTCTTGTTTTGACTGCTGTACTTGACATGGCGTCAATCATGCCCTAGGCTTGACACCATGTCAATTGACACTGTGTCAAGTCACGCAACGGAGATGACCATGAAAAGCAATATGAACAGCACCATACGATCCAGCGAGCTTACCCTCGTTCTTGGCGGCACTGGCAAAACCGGGTGCCGCATCGTCGAGCGACTCGCAAGCCGCGGCGTGCCGACGCGCGTCGCGTCTCGTGGCGCAAATCCCGCCTTTGATTGGGGGGACCGGAACAGCTGGGACGCCGCACTTGATGGCGTCACGGCAGCATACGTCAGCTATGCCCCGGACCTCGCGATCCCGGGGGCAACTGAAGCCATTGGTGCCTTTGTTGAGCGTGCGGTCGAGCGTGGTGTCCAGCGCCTGGTCCTCCTGTCCGGTCGTGGAGAAGAGGAGGCGCAGCTGTGCGAACGCATCGTCCAGCGTGCGGGCGTCGAATGGACCATCGTTCGCGCCAGCTGGTTCAACCAGAACTTTTCCGAAGGGGAATTTCTCGACATGGTATTGGCCGGTGAGATCACGCTACCCGCCGGGGGGGTTGCCGAGCCGTTCGTTGACGTCGACGACATCGCCGATGTCGCGGTTGCCGCGCTAACTGAAGACGGCCACGACGGCCAGGTCTACGAACTCACCGGGCCCCGACTCCTGACGTTCACCGAGGCAGTGGACGAGATCGCCAGCGCCACCGGACGCGAGATCCAGTATGTCCAGATCCCGCACGAGGCCTTTGCCGCCGGTATTGCTGAGTCAGGCGCGCCAGATGACATTGTATGGTTGTTGGACTATCTGTTTTCAACCGTACTCGACGGTCGGAACGAACATGTGTGCGATGGGGTCAATCGAGCGCTGGGTCGCGAACCGACAGACTTTGCAGCGTACGCGCGCCGGAATGCCGCTACGGGAGTCTGGAACGTTTCGTCAGCACATCAAACGGCGGTGGGACAATGAATCTCCTGATTACGGTGCTAGGAACGACAGCCCTACTTGGGTCCGCCCTGGTAGGCGGGATTTTCTTCGCCTTCTCCAGCTTCGTGATGAAGGCCCTGGCCGGCATACCCTCCACGGAAGGAATCACGGCGATGCAGTCGATCAACCTCGTCGTGCTCAACCCTTCATTCCTGGGCGCGTTCTTCGGAACAGCCGTGCTGTCACTGGGCTTGGGCGGCCTCGCCCTGGCAGGCTGGGATGGTCCCACGGCGATCTTCTTTTTGAGTGGAGCGATCGTTTACCTCGTGGGCACAATTCTTGTCACCGTGCTCTGCAACATTCCCTTGAACGACCAGCTGGCCGCCGTATCCGCTGCGGACCCCACGGCGGGTGAACTGTGGGCACACTACCTGGACCGGTGGACCATGTGGAACCACGTTCGGACCGCCGCCGCAATGGTAGCGGCACTGCTGTATACCCTGGGTCTCATGTTGAGGGCTTGAGTTATATACTAATACTGTATATATTTACAGTACTACTGAAAACTGCTGACAGGCACAGCCATGAACCAAAGAAACCCAGGCCCAAAAAAACCAGGCCAAAGAAAGCTGACCTTGCGCCAGAAAGAGGTCCTCCGTTTTATCGCGCAGTTCATCAAGAAGAATAAATTTCCACCTACGCGAGCCGAGCTGGCTGCGCATTTCGGCTTCCGTTCCCCCAATGCCGCTGAAGCGCATCTGCGCGCTCTACAGGGCAAAAATATCATCGCCATAGAACCGGGCACCTCACGCGGCATCAGCCTGCTGCCCCTGGCGGCTGACGAGTTACCCCCTACAGCGAATAATCCCCTGCCCCTTGTCGGGCGGGTGGCTGCCGGCAGCCCGATCCTGGCGCAGGAAAACATCGAAGATGAATACCGCATTGATCCGGCGCTGTTTTCTCCCAAAGCGGATTACCTGTTGCGGGTTATTGGTATGAGCATGCGTGATGCCAGCATTCTCGATGGCGATCTGCTTGCCGTTCATCGCACGCCCGAAGCGCGCCAGGGGCAAATCGTCGTGGCCCGACTGGAAGACGAGGTCACTGTCAAACGATTTCACCGCAATGGCTACCGGGTGCATCTGCTGCCTGAAAACCCTGATTTTCAACCGATAGAGGTCGACCTGCGCCGGCAAGACCTGGTGATCGAAGGGCTCGGCGTCGGTGTCATCCGCACCAGTACAGCCTCAGGCTGATTGTCTTATGGGAGACCGGTCGGTGAAGGCAGTTACAATCGATAACCTGTTGAGCGGGACACCCGACTTGTGGCAAGGCAACCGTGCCAACTGCAATCAACGCACCCTGCCTTCGGGCCACCGGCAGCTGGATGCCCAACTGGCAGGCGGCGGTTGGCCGTTGGGCGCCGTCACTGAAATCATTACCGACGCACAAGGGTTGGGCGAACTCAGCCTGCTTTTCCCAACACTGGCTGAACTCAGCAACAAGGGGCAATGGCTGATCATGGTCGATCCACCCTGGGTGCCCTATCCCGCTGCACTGCTCGGTCACGGCTTGGCCCTGGATCGATTGTTGCTGGTGCACAGCAACAATCAAAAGGAATCGCTATGGGCCTGCGAACAGGCTCTGTACGGCAGTCATGGCGGTGTGGTGCTGGCCTGGCCAGAACGCATCAGCTTTCGCCACCTCAGGCGCTTACAACTGGCTGCCGAGAGCAACACCAAGGCGGCTTTCCTGTTTCGCCCCATCCATGCCATAACCGCCCCCTCACCGGCAGCGTTGCGCTTGCGTCTGCAAGGCGGCACCACAGATATTCGTATCGAGATACTGAAATGTCGCGGACCAAGACCAACGAATCCGATCCGCATCAGCCCGCCTTTCAGCCCAAGCCTGAGCAGGGCGGCGCTACCGCCTGGGCATGCCGCCACGGACAGCACGGGAGGCATCCCCGGACACATCAATGAAGCGGTTGAATTACCGGCTTCAACCACCCTGAACTAGTGTACTGTGAAGAAAGTGGCCGGATGCCAGCCCGAGCCCTGCTGGCTGGCGCTGCGTTTCACACACCTGGCCCTGGATCAGTTCACCCGGGGCCTGCCGGTCAGCACTGCCGTGAGGTCTACCGCCGATCAGCGGGCTCGAAATCCCGCTGTTGCCATCACAGACACGATTAATCGCAAGGATGTCATCATCGATTGCAATCCAGCCGCACAGGCCAGCGGCATCATGCCCGGCATGCCCGCCACGGCTGCAGCGGGCATTCTTGATGGCCTTCATCTTCAACCACGCAAGCGGGAAGCGGAACAGGCCACACTTGAGCGCCTGGCAGCCTGGTGCTGCCAATACAGCAGCCAGGTGTGTATCCCCAAAAACCAAAGTAATGGGCTGCGTAATGGGCCACGTAATGGGATTGTGCTCGAGGTGGGTGCCAGCAAACGCCTGTTCGGTGAAGCCCCCCAACTTGCCACCCGTCTGGAACGCGAACTGGGCCAACTCGGCTACCACACGACCTCAGGCACTGCGCCAACAACCGAGGCAGCATGGCTGGCCAGCCACGACAACTTGCATATTAGCGATCGCGACATGATACGCAGCCAGGCCGGCCCGCTACCGCTGACTTATCTGCATCTCGATGCAAAACAGTTACTGGCCATGGAACGAATGGGTTTCCGGCAGCTACGGGACCTTCTGAAGCTGCCACGCAAGGCTTTTGCGCGGCGTTTCGGCCCGGCCGCGGCGGATTATCTTGACCGCTTACTTGGGCTGCAAGCCGACCCTCAGAAACTTTACTTCCCCCCGGAGCACTTTACTTCACGGCTCGAACTGCCGGCAGAGATTGCTCACCGGCAGGCCTTGCTGTTTCCACTCAAGCGGATGGTGAGTGAACTCTGCGGCGTTCTGCGCGGTGGTGACAACGCAGCACAGTCGCTACATGTCGTGCTGGGGCACGAAGATCATGACGACAGTTCTTTTGTACTCAACCTGCAATCCCCCACCCAGGATCCGGCTCGCCTGATGCGCGTTATGCATGAGCGCATTGAACGCCTGCAGTTACCACAGGCTGTACGTGACATCCACCTGCAAGCACCTCGGCTGCTGCGCTTTAATGCCAATCAAAGCAGCCTGTTCCAGGACAACCCCGGCGAACAGGAACAGAACATTCAGCAACTGGCTGAACGCCTCCAAGCCCGGCTGGGGCATAAGGCGGTGGGCGGTATCTGCGGCGTAGAGGACCACCGTCCCGAATACAGTTGGCGAATGCGGGAACTGACTGAAGAGCCGGCATGCACCCCCCTGCCCCACCGTCCGGCCTGGCTACTGCCCAAGCCGAGGCGCTGTGACATCAGCCGCTATGAAATCCTTGCTGGCCCGGAGCGCATCGAGAGCGGCTGGTGGGATGGCCGCGACTGCCGCAGGGATTACTTTATTGTGCGCGACCAAGGTGGCAGTACGCTGTGGGCTTTTCATGAATACAAACCCCGCCAGGGCTGGTTCCTGCACGGCATATTTGCGTAGGCGTTTCGTTTGCAGCGATCAGTTGAGCACGTTGTAGCCACGGTGATAAAGGCAGTTTCTGACCACAACGGCTTTCTCGTTGTGTGCAGCACCCGCTCCTGCCACCCCGCCGGTAACGGCCCCTGCGGCCGCATGGCCACCGACATCGTAACTGACAAGCCCGATGGCAGCGCCAATTAGGGCACCCAACAGAGCCGATTGGGCCACTTGGCCGCCGCTATCAATCTGACCCGCAATTGCTTCACAGTCCTCGAGGTCACGCTGAAACTGCGCCATGTCCACGCCATAGGGGTCAATAACGGGTCTTGAAGCGCAACTGCTCAGTAACACAATCGCTGCTGCTGTAACTAAAACATTGAACCTGCGTTTTTTCATTGCGGCCTCCAAAGGCGCCAGCCCAACCTATCTATACACGAAGTACACTGAACAGACGCTGAATACAGTAATATCAACGGCACATGAGGGGCTCAAACAGGGGTCAGATGTGAATCAATTGGGAAAACTATTTCTAAAAGGCCTGGTCGTGGTCATTCCGGTCGCTCTCACCGGCGCCATTCTCTGGTGGCTGGCCAAAGGCGCGGAGCAAATACTGGGCGGATTGATCCTGAAAGTACTGCCCGAGGGCTGGTACATCCCCGGTATGGGTGTCCTGTCCGCTGTCGCCATGACGATATTGATCGGACTGCTGTCGCACATTATCCTGTTCCAGCGATTATTTGAATTCGGCGAGGCAATTCTCAACCGATTGCCCGGGGTCAAAACGATCTATTCGGCCATCAAGGACTTCATCGGCTACCTCAGCCCCGACAACGCCCAAGCCATGAGCAAGGTCGTGCTGGTGCGCATTCCAGGCCAGGATTTCGAGCAAATTGGCTTCGTCATGCGCGAAGACTTCGGCAGCCTGAGCTTTGAGCCGGAAGTGCAAGATCCCATCGCCGTCTACTTGCCCATGAGCTACCAGATTGGCGGCTACACGCTATTTCTCCCCAGAGAGTGTGTCACCTCTATAGAGATGTCATTCGAAGAAGCGATGAAGCTCGTTCTGACCGGTGTCATTACACGCTCAAACAGCGCCAGCCTGCTAGGGGATCAGGAATAACCGCAGGCGCCCCGAGGGAGCGGCCAGCGCAATTTAAGCAACCCATTCGAAAAGCTATTTAGCCACTACCCTACTCGAGCAGCGGTCGTTTCTTGATGGCCTTGTATGCTTTTTTGGAATAACCGCATTTTAGCTTCAGGTAAAAGTCAGCCGGGGTGGAGGTGTCTTTTCGCACAACACATCTATGCTTGTCGCCACTGTTCTCAACCCGGACCCTTATTTCATTGGTGCCTTCACACCATGTGGCAATAAGCTCACGGCCAGATGCGTCACTGTCAAACTTGTATTCAGCTTGTTCGCCCGGCGCAATGGTTGACTCCTGGCAGACCAACTCCACCATGCTGGTTTCAGAGGCCGCTGAGCATTCACTCAGAATCTGAGTCCTGGCGCCGGCACAGTCGGCGGCCTGAAAGTAAATCCCGACGTTTCTGTCGGAAGCGTTGTAGACTTCGGACTTGGCCTGGAGGTAGGTGGGGCTCAGCAGGCAAACAGCGTTTAATACACCAACCAGAATAATCTTCCTCATTCAAAAACTCCCGGTGAAGACTCGCCCATGCAATCAGAGCCCATCATACCAACAGCGAGAATATTCGTCACAATCAGGGACTGTGGTCGCACTGCACCGGGTCGCGGGAACTCGCTAGAGAGGTTTTGAGAAATTCATTTTTGCTGTATATTTATACAGTATGTTGTTCACCCCGCCCATAAGTCCCGATTACGCCGAACTCGTCTGCACGAGCAATTTCACGTTTCTGCGCGGTGCTTCTCATCCGCAGGAGTTGGTGGCGCGGGCCGCCGAGTTAGGCTACCGGGCTATTGCAATCACTGATGAGTGTTCACTGGCTGGCGTCGTCAGGGCGCTGGAAGAAGCGCAGCGCAGTGCTGAACGGGGCTGCCCGATTCAGCTGATACCCGGCAGCAGTTTCCAGCTCGACGATGGCTCCCGTCTGGTGTTGTTGCCAGCAAGCAAGAAAGGTTATGGCCAGATGTGCACGCTGATTACCCGTGGCCGCCGCAATGCGCCAAAAGGCGAATATGCACTGGATAATGGCCATTTTGAAAGCGGGCTTGATGATTGCCTGGCGATCTGGCTGCCGCGGGACAGCAGTGGCAGTGGGCGGGAGCGCGAGGAAATAAAGCGTGAAAACCTGCTCACCGCCCACTGGCTGGCAGCCTGGTTTCCCTCGCGCTGCTGGTTGGGCATCAGTCTGCAACTGGGGCCAAATGATGCCAGCCGCCTGAGCAGCCTGCTAATGCTTGCACAGGCGGCAGGGCTGGCGACTACCGCCTGTGGCGACGTGCAGATGCATGTACGATCACGTCGAATGTTGCACGATGTGGTTAACTCAATCCGCCATGGCTGCACGGTGTCTGAGCTGGGTTATCGCAGCCTGCCCAGCGGCGAACGCCACCTGCGCAGCCGGCAACGCTTGAACCATCTGTTTCCGGTTGCGCTACTGCAGGCATCAATCGATATTGCCGCAGCTTGCGATTTTCGGCTGGAACAACTCCACTACCGCTATCCGCGCGAAGCCGTGCCGCAGGGCATGAGCGTCATTGAACACCTGCGGGCTCTGACCGAGGAGGGCATTCAAAGGCGCTGGCCCAAGGGCATTAATGGGGGAAGTAATGGGCATGGAGGTGGGGGAATCACCGATAGTCTGCGCGCCCAGATCGAAAAAGAACTGGAGTTGATCGAAGAACTTCACTACGAATCTTACTTTTTGACGGTTTACGACATCGTCCAGTTTGCCCGCAGCCAGTCAATCCTGTGTCAGGGTCGCGGCTCTGCCGCCAATTCGGCCGTGTGTTACTGCCTCGGCATCACCGAAGTGGACCCCGCGCGCATGAACATGCTGTTCGAGCGATTCATATCCCGCGAGCGCGATGAACCCCCGGATATCGATGTCGATTTCGAACACGAGCGGCGTGAGGAGGTCATCCAGTACATCTACCGCAAATACGGCCGCGAACGGGCTGCGCTCACCGCCACAGTCATCACATACAGACCTAAGAGCGCCATCCGGGACGTTGGCAAAGCCCTGGGGTTTTCGCTCGCCCAAGTCGATCAACTGGCCCGCAATACCGCCTGGTGGGAGAACCCAGAGGGTTTTGCCCAACGTATCGACCAGCAGGGCTTCAAACTGGACAACCTGAAGGTCAGGCAACTGATCCACCTGGTGCAGGCCATCGTGGGCTTTCCGCGACACCTGTCACAGCACGTCGGCGGCTTCATCATCTCGGAGGATTCACTGGCCAACCTGGTGCCGGTGGAAAATGCTGCCATGCCGGACCGCACGGTGATCCAGTGGGACAAGGAAGACCTGGAGACCCTGGGCATGCTGAAAGTGGATTGCCTCGCGCTGGGTATGTTGACCGTCATTCACCGTTGTCTTGACCTGATCAATGCGCAGGACCAAAACAGCATTGAGATCACGGTCAGCGACATCCCGCCCGAGGACCCGCAAACCTACGCGATGATCCAGAAGGCCGATACGATCGGTGTATTCCAGATCGAATCACGCGCCCAGATGGCCATGCTGCCCCGGCTCAAGCCCGCTTGTTTTTATGACCTGGTGATCGAGGTCGCCATTGTCCGGCCCGGCCCTATCCAGGGCAACATGGTGCATCCTTTCCTGCAACATCGGCGTGGAACCGAACAGGTCAACTATCCTTCCGATGCCCTCAGGGTGGTTCTGGAACGCACGCTGGGCGTGCCCATCTTCCAGGAACAGGTCATGCAGATCGCCATGGTGGCTGCAGGTTTCAGTGGCTCGGAGGCAGATGTATTGCGCCGTTCGATGGCGGCGTGGGCGAGACGTGGCGGCTTGGAGCATATGCACCAGCGCCTGATCAGCGGCATGCTGGAGCGGGGTTACAAAGAGGAATTTGCCGAGCAAATTTTCCAGCAGATCCGGGGTTTTGGCGAATACGGCTTCCCCGAGTCCCATGCAGCCAGCTTCGCCCTGCTCGTCTATGTCTCGGCCTGGTTGAAATGCCATCATCCAGCCGCTTTTACCTGCGCCTTGTTGAACGCCCAACCCATGGGCTTTTATCAGCCCGCCCAACTGGTACAGGACGCGCGGCGGCATGGTGTCAGAGTGCTCCCGGTGGATGTGCGCTACAGTAACTGGGACTGTACGCTGGAATTTTCCACCACCGCAAATGATCCCGCTACCGGACGCACAAAGCTTCCGGCACTGCGACTTGGGATGCGCCAGATCAAGGGCATGCGCGAAGACAGTGCCAGGCGACTGGAAGATGCAAGGTGCACACGGGCTTTCCAGGACATCCAGGATCTCGTCATGCGGGCCACCATGGACAAGCATGACCTGGCCGCCATGGCTGAAGCAGCAGCTTTGAGGGGGCTGGCCGGCCACCGTCACCGGGCGCGCTGGGAAATTGCTGCGGCCGAGAAGCCAACACAGGACCTGCCATTGAGAGTCGGGGCTGCCGGCGGCAAGGCGGAATCGCGCATCAGCATCCGCCCACCCACCGAAGCCGATGATACCCACGCAGACTATGCCAGCACTGGCCTGACCTTGGGCAGGCATCCCATGGCGTTACTGCGCCCGGTATTACGGCGACGCCGGGCCATTTGTGCACGCGAATTACAGGGGCTCAGGCACGGCACCCGCGTGCGGGCCTGCGGCCTGGTCACAATGCGCCAGCGACCGGCAACTGCCAGCGGCACCATCTTCCTGACGTTGGAAGACGAAACCGGTTATGTCAATGCGGTGGTGTGGCCACGTTTGTGGGAGAAACAGCGGGCTGAAATTATCAGCGCCTCGGTGCTGGCAGTAGACGGCGTGCTTGAAACCGATGGCGAAGTGCACCATCTGATCGCCGACCGGGTGCACGATTTCAGCTATCTGGCAAAGGGCCTCATCACCCGTTCGCGGGATTTTTGTTGAGCTCCCCGCGCCGGGCGGATAGCCCTTCGGGCTGCCCTCGCATGCGGGCATTGGTTTGCCCTCAGACAGCGGGTATAATCGCCGCTTGTTTCATTTCGGCCCGAACGATTCGATGCGAAATTCCCTAACCCTCCTTGGTCTGATCGCGGGCGCAATGCTGTGTCACATTGACCTGCTGCAGGCGGCTGAAGTTGGAGTAGGCAACATCGAGGCTGGCAAAATCAAGGCCTATACCTGCACAGGCTGTCATGGAATTCCGGGGTACAGCAATGTCTACCCTACCTACAAGGTACCGAAAATTGGCGGACAGAATTACCAGTACCTGGTCAGCGCCCTCAATGACTATCGCAATAAACAACGAGACCATTCGACCATGGAACTGCAGGCCGCGAGCCTGAGTGACCAGGACATTCAAGACATATCTGCATACTTTGCTTCACTCGGCGGGGGGGAATAGAGCATGCGTCGAAGCAACGGGCAATCAACTGTCCGCGTTACCACCGCCATTCTTTTATTGCAGTGGGCGTTTGTTCCTTCATTGCTGGCAAGGGGTAATCCGGCTACAGGCAAGCAAAAATCAGAAGTCTGCCAGGCCTGCCATGGCGTCACTGGCCAAAGCACGAACCCCACCTACCCTAACCTGGCCGGCCAACACCAGAGCTATCTGATCAAAGCGCTCGGCGACTACCGTTCCGGGCGCAGGACCAATCCGGTCATGGCAGGATTCTCAACCAGCCTCAGCAACCAGGATATTGAAGATCTGGCCGCCTGGTATGCCAGCCAGAAGGGTCTTGAAGACCTGTCTATCAAATAAGCCCATCTTTGCAACAGGCCCATCTACTAGTGTACTGCATCGCAATTAATGGCCCTTTCAGAGGTCACCTGTGGCTGCAATGCAAGGCGGGCTTCGCAGGGAATGGCGGGTCCTTGCCAAGAAGTCGAACACAGCAGTGCCGTCACAGGTGGCCTCCCTACGGGCCAGACGCAAAGCCCCATCTGCATGAAAATGGGTCCGCTGTGTTATGTCCCCTTGAGGTAGTCTGGCTACCCCGGCGGGAACATGCCTTGCGGCTAACCGCTTTGCGTCTGGCTGAAAGTGCCATTAATTGCGATGCAGTACACTAGATAGGCGATTGCCCCTGACTACCCGCTGAATAATATGGGTTATCACCGCCTTGGTGGTCGGTGACGTCACGCACGGCTGAAATTTCCGGGATTCGTTCTGTGAGGGTCTTTTCAATGCCCTGCTGCAGCGTTACATCCACCATCCCGCAGCCTTGGCAGCCGCCGCCAAACTGGAGAACGACGACGTTTTCAACGGTTACCTGGACCAGAGAGACCATGCCGCCGTGGCTGGCGAGCATGGGATTGATTTCTGTGTCAAGCACCCACTGGACACGCCCCTCCATCGGGGCCTCCGAATTTGGCTCTGATCCCTTGATACCGGGCGCCCGAATAGTGAGCTGCCCGCCAGTCTCGTCTTCTTCAAAATCGACCTCGGCATCCACCAGCCATGGCTCACTGGCCTGTTCGACAAAGAGATTAAAGTTGGCGTATTCCACCCTGGTGTCAGAAGATTGCTCCTGGCCTTGTGGACAAAACTGCAGGTCACAGGCCGCACTGGGCGTACCCGCCTGCCGCACGGCAATGCGCAGGCCCAAGCCTGCGTCATCCTGTTTTACGATCAGCTGATCAAAGTATTTTTGGGCAGTTTCGCTGATTTTTACCATGGCTCAAGTCCAATTGTCACCTCGTACAAGCTTGATGCATTATAGACTTTTTTCAAGTGCTGCTCATTCTTGGTGCTGCCGCGCTGCCTCTCCCGCTGGCTTGCACCAGTGCATGGGCAAGGTACGGCAGCGAATGGTCCAGGCGCCAGCCTATGCCCGAATGACTGCCCTCAAACTCCTCGAAACGACCGGAAACGCCCATTGCCTGCAGTTTTTGAACCAGTTGGCGGGTGCCAAATTGAATGTTGTACTGATCACTGTCGCCAACGTCTATGTACAGGGCGTGCAGCGAATTGAGGGCTTCTGCATGTTGTTCAACCAGTGAGAGGGGATCAAACCGCAGCCAGTTTTTCCACCGCCGATCGTCAATTTCAAGGGTGTGAATATCGAAAGGCAGCCGAATCCGCTCCGGTGAGGATTTGTCCGGATCGTAGCTGGCGGCCATCGCGATGATCATCATCGCGGCAAAATCCTTGCCTTGAGGCCGGTTCTTGTTCCAGAACTGGCGAATGAATGCAGTGGTGTCGCCGTCGGTTTCTGCCAGAACCATCGCGGTCGTTGGGAAATCGGGGCGGTAGACCCATTCAAAACCCACGTCTCCGGCATGGCTGGCGGCGGCACCCCAGGTGTCTGGCCAGTGCATCGCATGATACAGCGCCCCAAAGCCCCCAGAGGACTTGCCGAAAATGCCACGCCCTTTGCGGTCGTGCACCACGTTGAATTGCTCGTTTACAAATGGAACCAGTTCTTCGACCAGGTAGTCCGCATAATACCCCACCGATAGCGAATTGACGTATTGGTTTCCCCCCAGGGAGGTGTAGCAGTCAGGCATCACCACAACCGCTGCCGGCATGAGTGACAGACCAATCAAACGATCGAGTCGCTGGGGAATGTTTTCACCATGATTGGACCAGTTTGCGTGACCGGGGCCGGAATTCGTATAGGCTGCCAGATCCCACAACGCGACAAAGGATGTGGTGTCTTCGTCGTAGGTGGGCGGCAGGTAGATTAAAAGTTCTCTATCGACAGGGTCCCGCCATGGGTTGTCTTGCAACACGGTCGAATGGAACGGCGTCCTGATGACGCGACCGCTTGGCCAGTCCACGCTGGATCTCACTTCGACCATGGACTCAAATCCGCGACAGGTAGTCTTGCATGTGCCTCAGCAATGCGGGCCTGAGATCATCGTGCTCCATGGCATAATCCAGCGTTGCCTTGATGAAGCCCAGCCGGCTGCCGCAGTCATAACGAATGCCCTCAAAAGGCCAGGCAAGAACCGGCTTGTGCTCCATCATTGAGGCAATTCCATCTGTCAGCTGAATTTCGCCGCCCGCCCCGGCACCCAGGGTTCTGAGATGGTTGAATATCTGCGGATCGAGGATGTAACGTCCCACCACGCCCAGGTCGGAAGGCGCATCTTCGGGCTCGGGTTTTTCGACGATGGACTCGATGTTCTTCCACCCACCCGCCTGCGTTGAAACCTCAACCACACCGTATTGACGGGTCATTTCCATGGGAATGGATTCCACACCCAGCAAACTGGCCCCGGTCTGCGCATATGCATTCACCATCTGGGCCAGGCAACCGGGCCCGTCATTGCGAATCAGATCATCCGCCAGGATGACTGCGAAAGGTTCATCGCCCACCACGGATTCCGCACACAGGACCGCGTGGCCCAGGCCGCGCGCCTCTGGTTGGGTGACGTGAACACGTGCAATATGTTCCGGGATAATTCCGGTGACGCGCTCGAGCTGCCTTTTCTTTCCCTTTGCCGACAGCCGGGTCTCCAACTCAAAGGCCATATCGAAATGATCGGATATCGCATGTTTTTTGCGGCTGGTGATGAATATCAGCGTTTCAATGCCCGCCTCAAGCGCCTCTTCCACCGCATACTGGATCAAGGGTTTATCAACAATCGGCAGCATTTCCTTGGGAATTGACTTGGTGGCAGGGAGGAAGCGGGTGCCCAGCCCAGCGACCGGAAATACGGCCTTTCTAATTATCGGATTCATGCTGATGAACCATTCACGCCGCGCTCAAGCTGGCCGATGAATGGACACAACTTCCGAGTTCTCAACACCAATCGAAGTCCGGGCCAGTTCCGGCACCAACAGGAGTAAAATTTGCTGTAACCGCTGTGTATCGTATTGACGAACCGCCAGCTCAGCCGCCTTCAAATGAGTGCTAAACCCCGCCCAGTTGCTGGTTCTTGGATGCGCCAGAAAAATTTTCTCGTGCTTGGTTTGCTCGTAGGGTTCCAGTTCATGGAATAACTCTTCAAATAACTTTTCACCCGGTCTGAGCCCGGTGTAAACAATTTGAATATCCCTTCCCGGCTCATTTCCCGACAGGCGAATCAATTGCTCAGCCAAGTAGGTAATTTTAACCGGCTCGCCCATATCAAGAACATAAATCTCCCCCCCTTTACCCAAGACCGCCGACTGCATAATCAGCTGGCTGGCTTCTGCGATGGTCATAAAATAACGGGCTATCTCCGGGTGTGTCACGGTGACCGGCCCGCCCTTGGCGATCTGCTCTTTGAACAGAGGCACCACACTGCCAGTTGAATTGAGTACATTACCAAATCGAACGGTGATGTACCGGGTGCCGCAACGTTCGTTCATGTTCTGGCAGTACATTTCGGCAACCCGCTTGGTTGCACCCATGACATTGGCAGGGTTGACTGCCTTGTCGGTGGAGATCAATACGAAAGTCTCCACTCCATACCGCTCAGCGGCGTCACCCAGCCTCATCGTACCAATCACGTTATTGCGCATCGCTTCGCGTACCTGCGTCTGCAGGATCGGAAGATGCTTATAGGCGGCGGCGTGAAAAATCATGTCCGGACGGTAATCGCCTACCACTTTCTCAACGGTGGCCGAATCACAGATATCACCGAGAATACAGCAAAAGACCAAGTCCTTGAAATCGCTGTGGAGCTCGTGATTGATGCGATACAGAGCATATTCGCTGTTGTCGACCACGATTAGTTCGATCGGGTTGAGGCGGGCGATTTGACGGCATAGTTCCGAACCAATCGATCCTCCACCCCCGGTAATCATGACCCGTTTTCCAGCCAGGCCTTCGCGGATTGAATCCCACTCCAGCGATACAGGTTCGCGGCCCAACAAGTCATCGATGACAACGCGCTTGAGGTCGTCGATCCGGGTGGCTTTATTCCCCAGGTCGTTGAGCGTGGGCAGAGTCCTGAACTCCATGCCACTCAGTTCACAAATCTGCACCACCCGCTGCATCTGCTGGTTGTTTGCAGACGGTATCGCAATGATGGCCAAATCAGCATTAACTTCCCGGCTGATCCGCGGTAACTTATCGATCCTGCCCAACACGCTGATGCCATGCACCTGGGCGCCGTGCAGGCGGCGATTGTCATCGAGAAAACCGATCACGTTGAATCCGCCGCGGTGGCGAAGTTCTTTTTCCAGCATTGCCCCGGAGTGGCCTGCGCCCAGAATCAACACTCGCTGAAGTGTGCTGACATCTGCACCATGGGCCAGACTGGAGTCTTTCCACAGGCGGTAACACACTCTCGGCAAACTGAGAAGCAGGAACAAAACCACAGGGTAGACAAGCAGTGAGCCAAGGTTATGACGCACCTGGAGGCCGTTAAAAACAACCAGCGCTGCCACAATGAGCGCCGTTCCGTATAATGCGGCGCGGCCTACGTTCCATATGTCCTGAAAACTGGCGAAACGCCACAATCCCTTGTACAAGCCGGTCCGCCACAAGACCAAACCCTGTATCATCAGCACGCCCGCAAATTCACCCATTCCGGATATTGGACTGCTAAGATTGGTGCCGCCGGCACGCTGAATGATCCACCCGGCAGCAATCCATGAAACGACAACCATGACGATGTCGTGGATTACCACGGCAAGTCGTGGATGGCGTAATACACGCAGAACGCTGTTGGTTTTATTACCGTTCATGCGAATGCTCCAATCCTGCGTATCGTCAGATACCAGGCCATTCCAAGAATCAGCGCAGTGGTCAAGAAAATAAACCACGCCAGCGCAGGATAATTAATCGCAAGCACGACTCCCGGCGTAACCAGCAAGACGTTTATTGTCTGGTAGAGCAGCAGCACTCTTCCGTGAGGCCATCCATGCATGATCAGTTGCTGATACACGTGTTGCTTGTGCGCATTATACCACCGCTCACCCCTGAACACCCTCACCACCAGCGTACAGCCTGTGTCCACAGCGAAAACCAGGATGACCAGCAGCGCAACCGGCAAGTCGAACAGGCACCGCGAGTGCCCATAGAGGATCACGGCAGCAAATGTAAAGCCCAGTGAAGTACTGCCCACATCGCCCATAAACACCCGTGCATTGCCCAGATTCCAGGGCAGAAACCCGCCGCAGGCCACAGTGATCATCAAGGGAATCATGGCTGCCTGGGCATCTCCAGCTTGCCACATCAATGCCGCCAGAAGCAGGCCGACAAACACGCCCTGGGCACCTGCCATGCCGTTGCTGCCGTCCATGAAGTTGTAAATATTGGTCATCCACACCACGAACGTCAGTGCCGCGATAAAGTACACGGCCAGGGCCCAATGGAAGCCCATGCCAAAGCCCATGCCCAAGCTCGCACACTGGCCTGGGTCAACCCAAGGTCCTGCCATTGACACAAGGCTGGACGGTATATGGATAAGAAGATAAAAAGCAGCGGCGCAATGAACGAAGATTCGCAACCAGGCAAACACAGGATTGTGGTCATCCCAACCACCGATCACGGCAACCGCCAATAATGGCGGAAGGCCTGCGGACAGCCAGTAATCAGGGAGAAGTCCCTTGGCGCCGAGAAGTACACTGCCAACCACTATGGCGATGACAATACCCGCACCACCCCCTCGCGGTGTCGCCTGCTGGTGGCTCGATCGTCTGCCGGGTTGATCGATCAACCCTCGGCGTCGGGCATAAGCGGCGGAAATCCCTGTCATGACCAGAGCGGTGAGCAAGGTAATGAGCAGGGAGGGCAACGCGGCCATGGCGGTCGTCAAGCCCATGATCGAATCAAATCGCCCTATTCACCCAAAACGCCATGAATGGTCTTGGTTGTGCTCCACTTACGGCAACTGGGGCACTGCCAATGATGGGTATGGCCGCTAAAACTGCAATGGGTGCAACGATATCGAGGCTGCTTGGCCATGAGACGCGAAGTTACCGCCTTCAATAACTCATCGCTGGATTTGGAGTCCAGCCGGCCATCGCTCTTCAGATCCATCAAGCGGTCCAGCCCTCGAACTGACGGCCTGTTGGCCAACTGCGTAATCAGAAACTTGCCGGCCTCCTCCCTGCCTTTCTTGCCGGCCATCAGATCGGTCAATTTGAGTATCAACGAGATGCTTTGGTACTTGTCATTCCAATCCTGTAATTTTTGGTATGCGCGTACATCAGCATTGGCTTCACGGCTAACTTCCAGGTACGGCTCCAGGATATCGCGGATGTAATCTGAATCCAGTTCTGCGACCTGCTCATACATGTCCATCGTTTCTGAGAGTTTCTCGTCGGCCACATGGATCTCGGCCAGGATAAGCCGGGCACGCACGCAACTTGAGTCGTGACGACGCGCCTGACGGAGCTGTCGAATCGCTTCTTCGGTTTGTCCGCTCGCGCGCGCAATTTCCGCCAATTCGCAACAAAATTGGGCCATGACATCGCCCATGTGAATACCTTCGACCTGCTCCAGCCGTCTGGCCTGCTCCAGAGCGCCTTCCCACTCCTTCTCCTGCTGATAAATGTCCAAAAGACTGCGCAGCGCCGAAGGCGAATGTGCGTCTGCCTCAATCAACTCGCTGAACAACTTCTCGGCGCGATCCAGGAGACCGGCCCGCATGTAGTCCTCACCCAACTCGAGCAATGCCGACGTTTTTTGTTCAGGCTTGAGGCCCGGTTTGGCGATGATATTCTGGTGGAATCTGATGGCGCGATCGACCTCTCCCCGGCGCCGAAAAAGGCTGCCCAGCGCCATATGGATTTCAACGGTATCCTGGTTGACTTCTGCCAGTTCAAGAAACACCTGTATTGCTTTATCAGGCTGTTCGTTCAGCAGGTAATTCAAGCCCTGGAAATACTGATTATTGAATAATTGGTTGCGCTTCCTGATGAAGTGTTTTTCCACTGCACGCGCCAGCCACCAGCCAAAAAATACGGCAACCGGTATCAGGGCCCACGATAGGTATTCCATCACCACGATGGGCGGCAATGTCGGGATGGGCAGGACCTCATGATTCCAGGGCGCTATTTAGGTGGGGTGGTCCGGGAATCGGGCGCAGGCGATTGACCTTCCGCACCGCGCAGTTTTCTCAATTGAACCTTGAGGGGAATCACCGAGGCGATCCAGGACAACAGCTGTCCAATAAGAAACCCCAGGGCCATGAAACAGAGCAGTAGCAAACCCAGCGGCCAGTGCAATTGCATCCACAGCAGATCGACCGTAACGTTGTCGGAATTCAGGCTCCCAACCAGCAGGCCAAACAGGATGGCCAGCGCTGTGATGATTAGGAATCCAATGCGGTACAAACCTTTCTCCCGATTTGTACGGGCCTGGTCAGGCCGAATTATTTAAAATTGACGCGATCGCGCAGGGCTTTGCCAGGCTTGAAGTGCGGGACATGCTTGCCAGGCAAGGCAACGGCTTTTCCGGTCTTGGGGTTTCTTCCCATCCTCGGCGCACGGTAGTGTAAGGAGAAGCTGCCAAATCCCCGAATTTCGATCCGGTCCCCGGCTGCCAGGGCGGCGCTCATTTGCTCGACTATTGCCTTTACTGCAAGCTCCACATCCAAGTGGGCCAGATGCCTTTGATCCTCTGCAAGGCGATCAATTAGTTCGGATTTAGTCATGTTCAACTCGTGTAATCCCTGCCAAATAGATTTACATGTTCTAATTTAATGGACCTGCCCCTGAGGATCAACCCGCACGAACACTTCCGGAACAAAACGGGAACCATTTCCGGCTCCCGTTTGCATATTCTTCAGTCTTCCTGGTCTAGCTGTTCCTTGAGCAGGTCACCCAGCGAAGTGGTGCCACTGGATGCGTGGCTGGCTTTGTATTCTTCCAGCGCCTCGGCCAATTCTGCATCATCCTTGGCCTTCATTGAAAGACTGAGTGTCCGGTTCTTGCGATCGAGGCTGACAAACTTGGCCTCAATCTCGTCACCCACCGAAAGTTCCCGGGTGGCGTCTTCAACTCGTTCCTTCTTGATGTCAGCAACTCGAACATAGCCCTCGACACCCTCGGCCAGATCAATCACAGCACCGCGGGCGTCGACTTCCCTGACCGTGCCTTTGACCAGGCACCCACGGGGGTGTTCCGCCATGAAGGTGGCGAATGGATCCTGATCCAGTTGTTTGATACCCAGCGAGATTCTTTCACGTTCCGGGTCGACGGCAAGCACAACGGCCTCCACATCCTCACCCTTGCGAAAGTTTCGAACTACTTCATCTCCTGTGTCGTGCCAGGATATATCGGACAGATGAACCAGCCCGTCGATGCCACCGTCCAGCCCAATAAAAATACCGAAATCGGTAATGGACTTGATCGCACCGGTGACCTTGTCTCCCTTATTGTGCAATGCAGCAAAGGATTCCCACGGGTTGGCCTGGCACTGCTTCATACCCAGTGAAATGCGGCGCCTTTCTTCGTCGATTTCCAGCACCATCACTTCAACTTCATCCCCGGTGTGGACGATCTTCGCCGGGTTAACGTTTTTGTTGGTCCAGTCCATTTCCGACACATGCACCAGGCCTTCAACGCCGTCTTCAATTTCGACGAAACAGCCGTAGTCTGTGATGTTGGTAATTTTGCCAAACAGGCGGGTGTTGACTGGATAACGCCTTGCAAGATCGCTCCATGGGTCCTCACCGAGTTGTTTGAGCCCCAATGAAACGCGGTTGCGTTCTCGGTCAAATCGCAGCACGCGGACGTCGAGTTCATCACCCACGTTGACGACCGAACTTGGATGCCGCACCCGTTTCCACGCCATATCAGTAATGTGCAGCAGACCATCAATGCCACCCAGATCAAGGAAGGCACCGTAGTCGGTGAGGTTCTTGACTACACCTTTGACGATAACGCCCTCTTCCAGGCTCGCGAGCAGTTCTTCACGCTCTGCGCTAAACTCGGATTCGACGACGGCCCGACGCGAAACAACGATGTTGTTGCGCTTGCGGTCGAGCTTGATAATCTTGAACTCGAGATCCTTGCCTTCGAGATAGGCCGGATCCCTGACCGGTCGAACGTCCACCAGAGAGCCGGGCAGGAATGCACGAATATCCTCGATATCGACGGTGAAACCGCCTTTTACCTTGCCGCTGATCTTGCCTTCGATGGTCTCCTCACCTTCAAACGCAGTTTCAAGCCTGTCCCATACCATGGCGCGTTTGGCCTTGTCTCGAGACAGCCGGGTCTCGCCGAAGCCATCTTCAACGGCATCAAGCGCAACCTGAATTTCATCACCTACAATTACTTCCAATTCACCATCAAGGTTTCTGAACTGGCTGATGGGAACAATCCCTTCTGATTTGAGTCCGGCATTGACGACGACGGAGTCATCGCGAATTTCCATTACTGTGCCGGTGATTATGGTGCCTGGGCGAAGTTTCTTTGTGGCCAGGCTTTCTTCGAAAAGTTCTGCAAAACTCTCAGTCATTTGTTTGCTACTCACAGACGAACCGCAGTGTACGGCCGCCCACCCGTTCGTGGGTTATTTCACCCGTTAATGGTCGCTGTTGTTCCCTACAGAATAACAGCCCGAAAATATTAAAAAAGTAGGTTAATCATACATTAATGCTACTTTTATTAAGTAAATGCCCTATCTTTCCCAGGACCTCATCAACGGTCATGCCGGTCGAATTGATGACATGCGCATCAGTCGCTGGACGTAGCGGTGCTACGGTCCGGGACCGGTCTCGTTCGTCGCGCTTTTCGATGTCCCGGAAAAGGCGCGAGAGGTTAACACTTTCTCCTTTTTCTTTCAACTGCTTATATCGTCTTTGAGCTCTTTCCATGGCGCTCGCCGTAAGGAAGATTTTCAAGGCAGCATCAGGAAATATGACAGTCCCCATGTCACGCCCATCCGCGACCAGACCCGGCGGCCTCCGGAACGCCCGCTGGCGTTCTTTCAAGGCCTGCCTGACATCAGCAATGGCCGCCATAGCAGAAGCAAATGCGCCGACCTCCTCGCCTCTCATTTTGCTGCTGATCAGGTTTCCATCCAATGCGATCACCAATCCATCCGTATCCGTCTCGAAACGCACATCCAATTGCCTGGCCAGGCGAGCAAGCGAGTCTTCGTCCAGCGACGGAATATTCCTCTTCATCGCCGCCACCGCCACCAAACGATAAAGTGCGCCACTGTCGAGTAAATGCCAGCCCAGGCTGTTTGCCAGGCTCATGGCGATTGTTCCTTTGCCGCTTCCGCCGGGGCCGTCAATAGCGATGACAGGTGGCCTTGATGTCCGGTCTTCGCTCATGTCCAGTTCATTTTCCGTGCTCCTGCCTGACTGCTGCGGCAGCGCCGCCAAGCGCAATCATGTGACGGGCAAACTCTGGATAGGAGGTTGGAATGTTTTCGGCGCCCCTTATCAGGGTCTCACCTGCGGCGACCTGAGCCAGTACACAGAAACTCATCGCGCAACGATGATCATCTGAAGCATCCACTGTTGTGCTCATTGATTCCCTGCCTTGACCAACGCTGCCTTGACCAAAGCTGCCCTGTCCAATGATATCCAGGCCGTCTTCATACGCCTTCACAGCCACACCCATCTCTTGGAGCCCCCGGGCCATGACATCCAGCCGATCACTTTCCTTGACCCTGAGTTCCGCTGCCCCCCGAATTCGCGTGACGCCATTCGCCCTGGCCGCAAGCACCATGATGGCCGGCAATTCGTCGATCAGAGATGGCACCCAGGAGGGCGGAATGTCCATTGCCCGCAAATCAGGGCAATGGCGTATCCGCACGTCTCCCACCAGCTCAGGCCCGCCAGCCTCCGTCGCCTGACAGTGGACTTTCGCACCCATGCCCTTGAGAACCTTCAAAATTCCATCCCGTGTGGGATTGAGCCCCACATTCCTGATCAGCACATCGGAGTCCGGCACAATGGACGCCGCGACCATAAAAAAGGCGGCCGAGGAAATGTCACCGGGCACTCGTACTTCGGTCGCATTGAGCGTATCACCCGCCCTTACCGCGCAACACACCTGGCTCGCCGACCCGGGCACCCCATCGCCAATGACAGAGACGCCAAATTGCCTCAGCATTCGTTCCGTGTGGTCCCGGCTGAGTCTTGATTCACAGACACGTGTCGAGCCGGCAGCATACAGTCCAGCCAGTAACAGGCAGGATTTCACCTGCGCCGATGCGACGGGTGAATGGAAATCAATCCCTTTGAGGCCGTGCGGTGACGAAGCAATTTCAAGTGGCGGACGGCCGCTGGGTCCAGTCGAAATGTTGGCGCCCATTAAGGCCAGGGGCCGGGTAATCCGATTCATGGGACGGCGGCTCAGAGATGCATCACCTTTGAGTATTGAAGCAAACGGTTGCGCCGCCAGCACACCGGCTAGCAGCCTCATGGCGGTTCCTGAATTGCCCATGTCGAGGATCTCTTCAGGTGCGCTCAGCCCGTTTCGACCCAATCCCTCGACCAACAATGCATTGGCCTCGGGATGCGATGTCATACCGAGTTGCCGGCAGGCCTGTGCGGTCGCATTGACATCAGCGCTGTCGAGCAGACCCTCAATGCGAGATTGGCCTTTCGCCAGGGTCGCAAGAATCAGTGCTCGATGCGAAACGGACTTGTCGCCCGGCGCAACAATCTCGCCGTGCAAAGGCGCACCGATCGGCACCACCCGCAAAGCATTGAAAGAGAGGGCAGACATGATCGGGAAGATTCGTCTATTCCGAGCGGGCCGCACTACTGGCAGGATCCGCGACCACTGCTTTGGGGTAGGACCCGATGACACGGGACAATCTACTGGCCTTTTCCACGTCGGCGAGTGCATCTGCAATTGCAGGGTCCTCGGCATGTCCTTCTATGTCGACGAAAAATACATATTCCCATTTTCCGATGCGGGAGGGCCGTGATTCGATGCGCGTCATGTTGATGCGGTGCTTCTGTAAAGGATCAAGCAGCCCGTGCAGCAGCCCCGGACCTTCGTGGCCGGAAAGTAAAAGCGTAGTTTTGTCCCGACCAGAAGGTGGAAATAAATCCCGCCCGATGACCAAAAACCGCGTGGCATTGTCCTGGAAGTCCTCGATATTCGAGAACAGAATGGGCAGGCCATATACTTCGGCAGCCGACCGACCCGCGATCGCGGCAGCGTCGGGCGTGTTACGAACACGTCTGGCCGCCTCTGCGTTGCTGCTGACCGCCAGTAACTCTGCTTCGGGAAGATGCTTTCGGATCCACCCTTTGCACTGGGAGAGCGACTGCTGGTGAGAGTAAATTCTTTCGATGTCATTGAGGCTGGTCGAGTGAGACAGCAGATTGTGATGTATCCGCATTTCAATTTCGCCACAGATTTTCAATTCAGACACCAGGAACATATCCAGCGTATGACTCACAATTCCTTGCGAGGAGTTCTCAATCGGAACGACCCCGAAATCCGCCTCGCCTCCCTGCACTTGTTCAAAAACTGAATCAATGCCTGGCAGGCTGACCGCCAGCACCGAGTGGCCAAAGTGTGCGTATACCGCTTGCTGAGTAAACGTTCCTTCCGGGCCAAGATAGGCGATTCTCATCGGCTCTTGCTGGGCAAGGCAGGCCGACATGATGTCCCGAAACAGGCGGAGCATTTCAGTATCACTGAGCGGCCCCTTGTTGCGCTCAATCACCGCGCGCAATACCTGCGCCTCTCGTTCCGGCCGGTAATAGTCAACCGCGCTGGCCAGCTTGCCTTTCGATTCACCAACTTGCAGCGCCAGCCTCGCCCGATCACTGATCAGTTGCTGAATCTGGCGATCCAGCTGGTCAATTTGATCTCTGACTGAATCCAGCGACAAGCCTGCTTTCTTGTCCATACATCACACTCCGAACCCATGCTTGGGCGCGTCCACGGGCAAATGTTGCATTGTAATGACTTGCGTTGCTTTCGAACACCGCCAAACAGAAATTTCCAGAATTCAGCCAGCAGCCCGGCTGCATTCTACAGGCCCGCCAATCTGCAGGTGGACGACTTCGGCCAACACGCTCTTGTAACGCAATTCTTCCACGAACAATTCCAGATTCAACCAGGGAACGTCCGGCGGACCCGCATCGGCTCCGCCCCGGGGCACCCATGCCTGCAACCTGTCCAGATCAAGTTTGCCAGCATGGAGCTGTACATGAAGCGAAGTCGGCGGCACCAGCGGCATGCATGCATGGCCGTTAATTTGTTGCCCCAGGATTTCGACTTCAATCTCCGGTGCAAAAAGAATTGAGTCGCCGTAATTCAAGCTCATTCGGCCTCTCAAGGTCTCGTCAGGGCGCGCAGCATCGCCCACCGGGCGAACCAAGGTGAGTTCGAACTCAATTAAACCGGTCCTTTCGGCAGCATCATAGCGGGCGTCGAACTGCAAGCTGCCCCGGCTCTCATGGGACCAGTTCACCCCTACCAGCGAGAATCTTGAACCTTCCCGCCACCTGAATCGCCCGCCAGTGACAGCACCAAAATCCACCGCCCCAACTTCAATGCTTCTGCCTGGTTGTATGCGAATAACGTCCACTTGCAGGTCCAGACCTCCTGCGGCCTGCTCCAGCACCACAATCGCCTCCAATTCAAGCGCCAAGCCCGCCGGTAGCCGCAGCAGGGTGGACAGGTGCGTCTCTTTGCCCGGGCGAAAGTCGCTGATACTCAAATGGCCGATTGTGGCCAATGGATCGCCGTGTGGGTTGTCGGAAAATATGCTGAAGTTTTCCAGTTCAAGCGTCCCAATGTCGGGCAATGCCCTCGCGGCGCGGCTGCTCTTTTCTTTACCGGCATTATTCGACGCAGGTAGCGCTTCGAGTACAACGAAGCCGTTAACGAGATTCACCGCGGTCACTTCAATGTCGCCTTTTACCAGCTTGGGGAGATTCAGAGACAATGCATAGCGCTCAAATCCAGCCAACTCTACCGCGCCAGGACTGGAAACCCTCAATCCTGACCCGGCGATCGCCAGAGAAGGAAATAAGCGCAAGTCGAATTCCTGCCCGAGCGACACCTGCAGATTCAACGACCGGGACAACCGTGATTCAATTGCACTCTTGCCGCCGGCGGACTCAAGCCAGGCATCGGCCAACATGCCGGCAATGATCACTGCGATCAGCACAGTCAACGGCACCAGAATCATCCATAGAACACGTCGATTGACGCCGGCTATCGCTGGAATGATGATGAAACTCATAGTGATGCACATTTGAAAAACTGACCTTGGTTTTCCGGTTCGCCACGCCGCAGTATGCTGGTGATCAACCGGTCTGGCCGATACAATTAAAATGACCGTTTCGCCAAGCTCCAGACGCTTACCTTACATCATGTTCAGCAACGGGAATAATCATGCAAATAGACGGCTCAGTGGCATTCATAACCGGTGCCGGTTCCGGGTTGGGCGCAGCCACCGTCCTAGAATTGGAGAGCGCGGGTGCCCGGCTGGCCAGTTTCGATTTGAATTTTCCTGACCAATCCCCGGCTACCGACGGTCTGAAAATCACTGGCGATATTCGCTGCGTTGACGATGTACGCCGGGCGCTGGCGCAGTGCCAGGCCCATTTTGGTTCACCGGTTTGTCTGGTGATCAATTGCGCCGGGCTCGCCCTCCCCGGACAGCGGCTTGCAGGCCCGAAGGGACCGCTGGATCTGGAGCAATTCAAGAATGTTCTGGACGTCAATGTCAGCGGCACATTTAACGTCATGAGTCTGGCCGCAGACGCCATGCTGAGCGCGGAATGCGAACCGGGTGAGGAACGCGGAGTGATTATCAATGTCAGTTCCATCTGCGCTGAGGACGGTCCGGTGGGCACTGTGCCCTATTCCTGCTCGAAGGCGGCCGTGACGGGTATGACCCTGCCGGCTGCCAGGGATCTGGGGCCATTTGGAATTCGCGTCAATTGCATTTTGCCAGGCAGTTTCGATACCCCCATGTTGCGCTCGATGCCACGGGAAGCCGTGGAATACGTCGTTTCGAAAAACCCTTTCCCAAAGCGTCCGGCGCTGCCAGCCGAATTTGCCGCGCTGGCCAGGCACATTATTGAGAATCCTGCCGTCAACGGCGTCAATTGGCGCCTTGACAGCGGTGTACGACTGGCTTTTGAAAGCTAGCTGTGAATTCCAGCAACGTTGTTCACAAAAGTGCTCTTGGTTGAGTCTCAGCTCATCGTTCGAATGGGCTGGGGTATCTGCGTTTGTCATCTTTATCTGGGAGCCGGCTGAGAGTAACAGTGCTGCTTCCAGGACACGCCACACGGCGCCTGCGGCACCTGCACATCCCTGTGTGCTCCTCTTGAAACATCCTGTTTCAAAGGGTCCTGGAAGCAGCACTGTCACTCTTTCCGGCTTGTTCCAACTCATGGCACACATGAGTCACAAATGTAGTCGATTTAGCGCTTATTATCATGCCATTGGCTGCCCCAGGGCGGTTGCGGTCGTTCACGCCCAGGCACCGCACCGTGCAGCAAAGTGTCGTGAGGGGGTTGTGGTCCGCTCCATCAAGGTGGATGCCGAGGGACGACAAGCGACTGGGTCGTCGAGCCATGGATGGCTCGACGAGGCGACACGGAACAGGATGTTCCGTTGGAGCCGACCCACCAAGCGCGGAGGAGTGAGGGAAGCCCGAAGGGCCATCCGCCAGGAGCGAACCGCAACCCCCTCATGGCGCTTTGCGGTAACGATGGCACCGAGCATTAAGTGTGAACAACGTTGCTGGAATTCACAGCTAGTGTGTTGCAATTACGATGCAGTACACGAGATCTGCCCTTGGCTGTCTAATTTCGCCTTATTTGGTCAGACGCTCGCCAGGCGTGCAGGATCGAGGTCTCTGCGTCGTGACCGTACCTCATCGGATCGAGCCGCCTGCAGGCCTTCAAGATAACCTTCTTCGAGTCCCGTGACGTACTCCGCGGAAAAACAGGAAGTATCAAACTTTCTGACGCCTGCCTTGCCGCCTCGACAGGCCCGGATCAGGTCTTTGAGGTCCTGGTAAATCAGCCAGTCGGCGCCTAATTCGCGCTCAATTTCCTTATCATCGCGCCCACTGGCCACTAACTCGCTGGGTGCTGGCATGTCAATCCCATAGACGTTGGGGTGGCGGACTGGCGGAGACGCCGAGGCGAAATAGACCTTTCTTGCGCCGGCTTCCCTGGCCATCTGGATGATCTGGCGTGAGGTGGTGCCACGGACGATCGAGTCATCAACAATGAGGACATTTTTGTTGCGGAATTCCAGGTCAATGGCATTGAGTTTTTGCCGCACAGATTTCTTGCGTTGTTCCTGCCCGGGCATGATAAATGTGCGGCCGATATACCTATTCTTGATGAATCCCTCGCGATATTTGACCTGCAGATCATAAGCCAGTGGCAATGCTGCTGTTCTGCTGGTGTCAGGAACCGGAATGACCACTTCGATATCGTGGTCGGGGCGCTCCCTGAGAATTTTGCGCGCCAGAGCCTGCCCCATGCGCAGGCGCGCCTTGTAGACTGAAATGTCATCGAGCATGGAATCGGGCCGGGCAAAGTAAACATGTTCGAATATACAGGGCGTCAATTCTTCGTGTAGCGGGGATTGATGGGTGTGCAATTGGCCATCCAGCGTAATCAGTACGGTTTCACCGGGTTTCAGATCCCGTTCAAGGTCAAAACCCAGCACGTCAAGAGCCACGCTTTCGGATGCTATGGCGTATTCTTTCTGGCCATCTGAGCTGCGACTGCCCAGGACAGCCGGGCGGATTCCATGGATGTCCCGAAAGCCCATCATACCGAAACCGGAAATCAACGCGATGGCTGAATAGGCGCCGCGACATCGACGATGGACGGCGTCGACTGCCACAAAAGCGTGTTTCGGCAATAACACCCGGGGTCGCTGCTCCTGCAGTTCATGCGCAAGCACATTCAGTAAAACTTCTGAGTCGGATTCGGTGTTGAGATGGCGACGGTCGCTATCGAACAGCTCCTTCTTGAGCGCGTCCGTGTTGATCAGGTTGCCGTTGTGACCCAGGGCAATTCCATAAGGTGAATTCACATAAAACGGCTGAGATTCAGAGGAATCATCCATGCCCGCAGTGGGGTAGCGTACATGGCCGATTCCGACCTTGCCCTTAAGCGTGCGCATGTTAGCGGGTCCAAAAACATCCCGCACCAGCCCGCTGCCTTTGTGCAAGCGAATTTTCTTACCGTCCAAGGTTGCGATGCCCGCCGCATCCTGACCGCGGTGCTGAAGTATCGTCAGCGCATCAAATAAAGACGGTGCAACCGACTCCTGCCCGACAATCCCGATGATTCCGCACATGCTGTTGAACCTACTCCTGCCCGATTGTTATTTGCGTGAATTTTATCACAGGGCTTCAGGCGATCTTAAGCTTCCTCAGTATCGGGCTCAGCGCCCGCTTCTGTCCCGGCATCTTTTTCGGCACCTTTCCCGCCGTCATCGCCGCCATTGTCACTGGGATCTTCAGGGTAAAATTCAAGATGCTCGCTGACATTGTCCGGCAGCATCTGGGCAGTCCACTCCACCAGGGGCATCATTCTTTGAATGGTGCCGGAGTCCCGCCACCAGGGATCTGAGGGAATGGGCGTAAATCCGGCAACGAGTAACATCGCAACCACCAGTACCAATCCTCTTGCAGCACCGAACAATCCACCGAGCAGGCGATCAGTTCCACTCAGGCCGGTACTCTCCACCAATCGACCGACCAGGTAAGTCGTCAACCCACCAATCAGCAATACAATAAGGAATAACCCGGTGAACGCAATGGCGGTGCGGGCCGAAGGCAAGGTGACTTGATCTTCCATCAGCACCGCGATGTCCCCGGCAAATCGATAGGCTGTCAAAAACGCCGCGGCCCAAACAACCAGCGAGAAGACTTCTTTGATAAATCCGCGCAGTGCCCCGACGAGTACGGAAATTGCCACCACCGCCAGAATGAGATAGTCAGGTACTGACATGCTCAATCGGCGCTCATCACCACACCGGCAAGACCCTCTTCAGAATCAACTTCGCGCTCTGTCGTCAAGGCCGTTTCGCGGTCCAGGAAGGGGCCGATGCGAACCCGATGGACAGTCGAGGTCGTGGTTGTTATTGTTTCGCTATACGCCGGCCGACCTCCATCGCGGAGTTTCTTGACCAGGTTTTCGGCGTTTGAAGGATTGGAAAAACTGCCCACCTGCACCACCCACCTCACCAATGGATCCGAGGGCCTGGTAACCGGCGCGGCATCCTGCGGTTGGAGGTCCAAAACCCGTTGCACGATGCCTTCCACCTGGGCACTCACCTGTGCCGCCGCTGCCGCTGCATCTGCTTCACTTGAATATGGCCCGATTCTGACGCGGTTGAGGATGCCGATATCAGACTCAACACTGTCCATGAGCACCGCAAATCCGGCCTTACGTAGCTTCGCGGCCAGCCGATTGGCGTTTTCCGCACTGCCAAAGCTGGCGACCTGCACCAGGTAACGGCTACTGTCGGAATCAGCACCCACGTCTGGCAGTGGCTTTGAGACCGGCACATCGGGAGCCGTATCCACGAGTTCTGCGGGCGCCTCCAGAGGCGTAATGTCCACCGCCTCATTGGCGGGCGGCTTCGTTGCCGAATGCGGCTGAGGCAGGGGCTTTCTTGGCTGAGCATCCGCGGGCTGTACAGTGGCGTCTTGGTTGTTGGTATCTCCGACCGGGAAGCGCCTGCTCTCAAACGACAACTCGGCCGGCTGTGGGGGTATTTCTATCTCGCGGGTCTCTGGCGATCCTGCTTCCGGACGGCCGCCCAGCATCATCGGCAGAACGATGACTGCCAGAGCGATCAGCACGCTGGCGCCCACCAATCGCTGTTTCAGCGCTCTGTCCATATACCCTCATCGTTCATGTCGGAATTCTAGCAGCATCACTGCACCCGTGTCGTGAATAAACCCCCAAGTGCCTGATTGCATCCGCGGCCGTCCCAAAGGAACCAAAAACAAGCACAATGTCCTCTGAGATTGCGCCAGCCCTTGCTGCATCAATCGCTGCATCAATAGCTTGGGCAACGCTGTCAAATGCCAGGGTCTGGAGACTGGAGACTTTAGCGACTCTCAGGGCAAGCTGGGTACCAGTCTGGCCGCGATTTCCCTCCAGCCCGGCGCACAACCATTCATCAACCTGGTCGTCAAGGGCTGCTACCACCGCTTCTGCGTCCTTGTCAGCAAACATGCCCAGCACGCACCTGCAAAGCCTGTCGGGATGCGCGTGATGCAAGTAGTCGGCCACTGCCGCCGCAGCGAGTGCATTGTGGCCGACATCCACAATGACGGGGGGGCAAGCACCCAAAACTTCCAAACGACCGGCGAGCGCCGTATTTGCCGCCGCCCCGGCAATTATGGATAGCTCATGTTTTGCAGTCGGCTCGCACAGCAGCATCGCCGCCATCGCGACGGCCCTGTTGGCTTGTTGATGGGCGCCTTCCAATGCGGCAGGCGGCATCGCGCAGCAAATACCCAGCCGCGGAAACACAAAATCGCCGCCCGCAGCCTGGATATGGAAATCACGCTCAAGCAAGAACACTTCCGCGCCCAGGTGATCGGCAGCATCAAGTACGCTTGCCGGCGGCTGGGGCTCCCCACACACCACGGGTTTGCCCGTCCTGATAATGCCCGCCTTTTCGTGTCCGATGCTGGACCGGTCGTTACCGAGAAACGCCTGGTGATCGATACCAATGGGCGTAATGACGGCACAGTCGCAATTGACAATATTGACCGCATCAAGGCGCCCCCCCAATCCAACTTCCAGAATGGCGTAGTCCAGATCGGCCTCAGACATCATTCGAAAAGCGGCCAGGGTGCTGAATTCGAAGTAGCTGAGGCTGATATCGCCGCGCATGCCTTCAATGTATTCAAATGCCTCCACTATCTGTCGATCCGTTGCTTGGATTCCACCCATAACAATGCGTTCGTTGTAACGCAGGATGTGGGGAGAGGTATAGCTTCCGGTACGGTATCCCAGCGCTGTTGCCATTGCGGCTATATATGCCACCGTGGAGCCCTTGCCGTTCGTTCCGGCGACCGTCACGATTTTGCGGGCGGGCCGTGGGGCGCCCATGCGACGGTATACCCGCTCGCAGCGGTCCAGACCCAGGTCAATCTCCACGGGGTGCCTGGAATCCAGCAGCCGTAACCAGCCTACAAGGTCACTAGGTATGTCCGCAGTGGGTTTTTGGGGCCGCGACATGAGACGCTCCGTGAAGCAGGTGGTCAGTCAGACTCGCCAGGCTTGGCCACTTCAGTGCCCCGCTCACCAACACCCTCGTCGACCACGTCGCCAACCCCCTCACCCATCTCTTCGCCGGCATTATTATCGGACTCTTCGCTGATCACCACACCGGCGACTTCACGAGGCCGTTGCCCGCTTGACAGCAGACCGAGTATGGATGCAATCCGGTCTCGCAGCTCGCGGCGGTCCAGGATGTCATCGATCGCGCCCTTTTGTAACAGGAATTCGCTTCTTTGAAACCCCTCCGGAAGCTTTTCTCTGACCGTCTGTGCCAGTACGCGGGGACCGGTAAATCCGATCAGCGCGCCCGGTTCGGCCAGATTGATATCACCCAGCATCCCGAGGCTGGCCGATACACCCCCTGTGGTTGGGTGGGTGAAAACGGAAATATAGGGAATGCCTGCCTCGGCCATCTTGCCGAGTACTGCGCTGGTTTTGGCCATTTGCATCAGCGACAGGAGTCCCTCCTGCATACGCGCCCCACCGGATGCAGCAAAGCAAACCATGGGAATGCGGCGGCGCAGGCATTCCTGCGCGGCGCGCGCAAATTTCTCACCGACCACTGAACCCATGGAGCCACCCATAAAGCTGAAGTCAAAGGCGCAGACCACAACATCCAGGCCTTTGAGTTTGCCGCTCATGGCGATCATCGCGTCTTTCTCGCCAGTCAGTTTTTGAGCCGATGTGATGCGGTCGCGGTATTTCTTGGTGTCGCGGAATCGGAGCGGATCCACCGATTCAAGTGAAGAGGCGATCTCACGTTGATCCTCGGGGTCGAGAAACAGATCAATTCGCGCCCTGGCCCCAATGGGCATGTGATGGCCGCATTTGGGACATACCTGCAAATTGCGTCCCAATTCGGGGCGATACAACACCGCCGCACAGGATGGGCACTTGGACCAGAGCCCCTCTGGAACATTCCGTTTATTACCCCCTTCGGTGCGAATCCGCGAGGGCATCAGTTTCTGGAACCAGCTCATGCTTTAATACCCTCCGGGTGCAACGGCTTCAGCCATTGTCCATTGCTGCATCAATGGGCGCAAGAAAACCCGCTGCTGCCTGCAGGGCTTCAGCTCGGGTTTTCGCGGTGGAAAGGCGCTCAACCAGAGCGCTGCCAATAACAACGGCGTCTGCACATTCGGCGACTGCGGCAGCGGTAACTGCATCCTTGATGCCGAACCCCACGGCCACTGGCAGCTTACAGCTTTGCTTTATCGCTGCGATTATATCAGCCAGACCTGCAGTGTTCAGGCTGTCCGCCCCCGTAATTCCTTTGAAGGAAACATAGTAAATAAAGCCGCGGGCGTTCGCAGTAATTGCCTCCCGTCTCTCCCGCGTCGTGGTCGGCGCGAGCAGGCAGATGGAATAAAGCCCGTGCGTATTCATCGCTTCGCGCAAACCAAAGTTTTCTTCTGGCGGGCAATCGACCAGCAATAGCGCATCGACGCCCGCTGCCTTTGCATCCACGACCAGGCGCTCCGGGCCGTAGCGTTCCACCGGGTTGAGATATCCCATCAATACAACCGCGGTGTCTTCATCGGATTTCCTGAACTCCCCGACCATCTCCAGGACCGCCCGCAAGGTGACTCCCCGCGCGATAGACCGCTCACTTGCCGCCTGGATTACCGGGCCATCCGCGGTTGGATCGGAAAATGGAAAACCCAATTCCAAAATGTTGGCGCCTGAGCGGACCAATTCGTGCATCAGGTCTACCGTCCAGGCAGGATCTGGATCACCTGCAGTGATAAAGGGCACCAACGCCGTTCGCCCCTGTTCGATGAGTTGCGCCAGGCATCGGTCAATCCTGTTGCTCACAGTGAAATATTCTCCATCTCGGCGACCGTGTGCACATCCTTGTCCCCGCGCCCGGATAAATTGATCAGTACCTGTTGGTCCGGACGCATATCTGCGGCCAGTTTCATGCCGTATGCAACCGCATGGGCGCTCTCCAGTGCGGGCAGGATGCCCTCCAGCCGGGTCAGCGCGTGAAAGCCCTCCATGGCCTCATCATCGGTGACACTGACGTAAGTCGCCCTGCCGGTGTCCTTGAGCCAGGCGTGTTCCGGCCCAACGCCAGGATAGTCAAGCCCGGCTGAAACAGAATGTGTGTGTACAATTTGCCCGTCCTCATCGTCCAGCAGATAGGTCCGGCAACCATGCAACACGCCTGGCCTTCCAGCGCACAACGAAGCCGCATGTTTGCCAGTATTCAATCCCAGGCCGGCAGCTTCCACGCCAAACATTTTCACATCCGAATCAGGAATAAAGGGGTGAAAAAGACCCATTGCATTGGACCCACCGCCGACACAAGCCACCAGGGCGTCCGGCAGGGATTCGTATTGTTCCAACATCTGACGCCGGGCTTCCCGGCCGACCACTGCGTTGAAATCCCGCACCATTGTCGGATAAGGATGCGGGCCGGCGACGGTCCCAATGATGTAGAAGGTGTCATCGACATTCGTAACCCAATCGCGCATCGCCTCGTTGAGTGCGTCCTTGAGCGTTTTGGATCCAGCCCCAACAGGCCGAACCTCGGCCCCCAGCAAACGCATTCGATACACATTGATGGCCTGCCGCCGGATGTCCACTTCACCCATGTACACCACGCATTTTTGCTCCAGCCGGGCGGCGACCGTGGCGGTCGCCACGCCGTGCTGGCCTGCGCCAGTTTCAGCGATCACACGTCGTTTACCCATGTGATGAGCCAATAAGGCCTGGCCCACGGTGTTATTGATCTTGTGAGCGCCGGTATGATTGAGGTCTTCGCGCTTGAACAAGATCCGCGCACCGCCTGCGTGAGCGCTCAATCGCCGGGCATGATAGATTGGTGAAGGCCTGCCAACATAATGCGCGAGATCGGCATCCAGGCGAGCCACAAAGGCATCATCGTGACGCCAGCGCTGGTAGGCACTCTTAAGTTCATCGAGGGCATGCATCAGGGTTTCAGATACGTAAGTTCCGCCATAAGGACCAAAATGCCCCATCTGGTCCGGTTCTGACGACGTGATCATTTTAGAGTCGTCCTGAATTTCCATTACTAAATCACACTTTTTGCGGCTGCGACGAATCGACGAATTTTACCTGCATCCTTCTTCCCCGGCGAACTTTCGACGCCGCTGGATACATCAACGCCCCATGGCCTGATTTCACGCACGGCGCTGGCGACGTTTTCCGGATTCAAGCCGCCCGCCAATATCAATGGCTTGCTTGTCATTGGCTCATCCGCCGGGCGAATTCTGCTCCAGTCAAAAACCTCACCCGTGCCGCCAAGTTGTCCCGGTGAGTGACTGTCTAGCAGCAGGGCCGCAGATCCCGAATACTGGTTTTCGGCAACGGCGACCGAGGAGATATTCTCGACGCTGACTGCTTTGATGTACCGCTGATTGAATTGCGCACAGAAGTCGGCCGATTCCCTGCCATGAAACTGGATCAAATCGATCGGAACTTCTGCCAGAACCTGGCTCACGAATTCATTTGACGCGTCCAGAAACAGGCCCACCACCGTCACAAAGGCCGGCACCCGATGGATCAGCTCCCGTGCTTGTGGGATGGAAAGGTTTCGCCGGCTGCCGGATACAAAGACCAGCCCAATTGCATCTGCGCCCGCACTGACCGACGCCTCAACGTCCTCTTCCCTGGTGAGGCCACAGATCTTTACTTTAGTCACATTGGTGTTGCCTTGCGCCTTCATCACGATGCCTGTTCAGGATTGATCTCTTGCGCTTGGAAAATCCGCGCCTGCCGCCGGCAAAGCATACCGATCCGGGTAACGCGCGGATAAGAAATAGAGCCCGTCGGCAGGTGCTGTGGCCGCACCGGCAGCACGGTCGCGGGCCCGCAACAGGACTCCGGGCCATTCCGGTGACTTATCGCCGGCACCCACCAGCAGCAGGTTTCCAGCGATGTTGCGAACCATATGATAAAGAAACCCATTTGCCGTTACTTCCAGACTGACCATTGTTCCCTGCCGGTGGACAGAAATGTTGGTGATTTCACGTACCCCGTGCCTGGCCTGGCAAGCCTGTGCGCGGTAGGACTTGTAATCGTGCTCACCCAGCAATGATTGCGCCGACTGGTGCATCAAATGCGCGTCCAGCGGTGCCTTCCACCAGCAGACTTTGCCGGACTGGACAGCTGGGCGCACCCATCGGTTCAAAATCTGATAGCGGTAACTGCGCGAGAAGGCGCTGAAACGTGCATGAAATTTTTCATCTGTCTGCCGAATCCACAGCACGCTGATGCTGTCGGGCAGATGGCTGTTCACCCCCAACACCCAGGATCTTTCGCTGCGCCGTGAACTGGAGTCGAAGTGGGCGACCTGTCCCAGGGCATGAACGCCCGTATCCGTTCTGCCACAACACACCAGGCCTATTTCATGATCCGCTACCCGGGAGAGTGCGGTTTCCAACACCACCTGTACAGTTGGAGACTGTCGCTGCTTCTGCCAGCCCAGATACCGGCTACCGTCATACTCGATGCCTATTGCGAATCTCATTTAGTGATCAGACGCTAACTGCGACACAGGCGTATCCGACCCTTTTTTGGGGAACTCGAGGGAACTACAGGGTATCGTGCATTTTCTGGGCTTCTTCCTGCTGTTCCTCGTCACCATGCTCAATGACCTCGCCCAGTATCGCCCGGGCTGCTTCCTTGTCACCCATCGAAATATAGGCGCGGGCGAGTTCGAGCTTGATCTCGGGGTCGGCGCTTTCTTCATCCAAAATGGTGGCGTCTTCATCCGCCGATGCGGGCTTGGCTGCGTCGAGCGATTCCATATCGCTGGCACTCGCCTCTGCATCTGACTGGTCCTCGTCTCCCGTAATAGATTCCGCAGAATCATCGACGGTCAAGGCACCGTTATCGTCCCCAGGCTCCACACCAGAATCAAGCGCCTGTTGAATATCCTCCGCCTCTTCAACGATGTCCTGGACCGATTCTTCTTCCCGCCCCAAGTCGGAAACATACACCGCATCGGAATCGCGTCGCCGGAAATACCAGCCTGCTGCAGCCAGACCTGCCGCCAGCAGGACACCCATCCAGAGTAACCAGCTGCTGTACCAGGGCGACGATTTGCTGTCATCGGCGCCGGTCTGGACGGACGGTATGCGGCCGGCTTCGCTGCGCTCCTGCGCGAGGCGTTCCTCCATTGCGGACAAATCGGCATCTACGACCGCACCTTCTGTCTGACCGGGACGCTCACCGCTGGCCGAAGCAACCGTCGAATCGCTCAGATCGCCTTCCAATTCGCCAATCCGTTGCCGCAGGTATTCGTTTTGCTGTTGCTCGCTAATCAATTGTTCTTCAGTCCGGGCAAGTTCTTCGCGCAGACCATCGGGACTGCTGTCCGCGCGGGCCTCAGCGACAGCCCCATCATTATCTGCCAATGATCTGCTCTGAGGTGGCATCAGTTCGAGCCGGTCATCATCGCCTGCATCGGCAATAGACGCAGATTCTTCCGCCTGTTCGCTTGCGTCCGCCAACAAGGGCAGATCTTCGGCGACAGCATCAGAGCGCTGGAGGAATTCGCTGCTCTGAGCCAAGACCTCGGCACGCGCCTCGGATTCGCTGATCCGTCTGATATCGCCGACAGCGGGCATTTGCAATGTCACGCCCCGGCACAGCAGATTAATATTGTTGTTGAGAAATGCATCCGGGTTGATTTGCTGGATCGCCAGCATCACCTGGTTCACATCCATGTCCGTTCCCTGGGTCCAGTCGGAAGCAATTCGCCACAGGGTGTCACCGCTCTGCACCGGTCCGTATTCTCCATCGGCAGGCATTTCTGAAACTCGAGGTTGGCTGGGCGCAGATTCTACTTTGGGTTCAAGTTCTTGGACCGCGGCGGGTCGTGCCCTTTCACGGTTGACATCACTGCGCTTGACGGACGGCGCCGACGCCGCAGATTCGAATGTTGGCGGATCGAGCAGCAGGGTGTATTCGCGCAACATCCTGCCATTGGACCAATTGACCTCTACGATGACACGAACAACGGGGTCGGTCACAGCCACGCGGCTGGTCATCATTATGAAATGCTCACCATTTTGTTCTTGGATTGAGAAATCCAGCGGTACCGAAATGGCTGCAAGACTGGCACCGACCATGGCGAAGTCAGCGGCGGAGGCAAGTTTTGCCGAGATCGCAGCTATGTCATCGGACGGCCTGGTGATCAGGTCGATCCGGACCATTAGTGGCTGATTCAGATAGGAAAGTATTTTGGCTTGGCCCAATCCGAGCGCCCACATGGCCGGGCTGAATGCCAGCAGTACTGTCGCAATGGCGAGTAGAAATCTTCTGTGCATGAGTCCCTCCGTCTTTCCCTGACCTAATGAAGAACATGTAGAAGCATACATGTATTGGATGACATTATCCAACTTTTTCAGAGCGTTATCCGATTAACCTGATCGGTTTGATCAGACGGTTTGAATGTCCAACTCAGGTGACGGCTGATCGCTGCTGCGCTGTTGCTCAATGCACTCCATAATCTGCACCGCATTGAGTGCCGCACCCTTGCGAATATTGTCTGCCACAACCCAAATATTAATACCACGCGGATGCGAAATATCGCGTCGAATTCGGCCAACGTAAACGGCATCCTTGCCCGCCGCATGGGTCACCGGGGTGGGGTGGTTGGCCGGATCATCACCCAGCAATTCAATGCCGGGCGCACGCGCTAGCAGGCTGCGTACTTCTTCGATGGAAATGTCCCGGCGGGTTTCGAAATGGATAGCCTCTGCATGACCATAAAACACCGGAACCCTGACCGCAGTGGCATTGACCAGAATGTCGTCATCCTCAAGGATTTTCTGAGTCTCCCAAACCATTTTCATTTCTTCACGGGTGTAACCGTTGTCCTGCAACTGGTCAATCTGGGGGAGAACATTGAACGCAATTGGCTGGTTAAAGGCCGCAACAACCGGCTCCTTGAAATTCAGGCGCTGGGACGTCTGCAGCGCAAGCTCTTTCAGGCCTTTACGACCCGCCCCGGACACGCTCTGGTAGGTGGCCACATTGATTCTGGCAATCCCGGCGGCGGCGTGAATCGGCGCCAGGGCAACGACCATCTGAATGGTCGAGCAGTTGGGATTGGCGATGATGGACCCTGCTGGCAGGTCTGCCAACAGGTGCGCGTTGACCTCCGGAACCACCAACGGAATCTGAGGGTCGTAGCGGAACGCCGAGGTGTTGTCGATAACGATTGCGCCCGCGTCAACGGCCCGCGGCGCATACTTCTCGCTGACTGAACCGCCTGCCGAAAACAGTGCGTAATCAGTGTCGCTAAAATCGAATGTATCCAGATCTGCAATGTCCAACCGGGCATTGCCGAGTTCGACTTCCTGATCGACCGAACGCGCACTCGCCAGTGCGGCGACATGGTCTTCCCTGAAGCCCCGCTCCGCCAGGATTGACAGAATGGTTTCGCCGACAGCACCGGTGGCGCCGACGACCGCCACTTTGGGAAATTTGTTCATGGTATGAAGACTGCCTTTGGATGCTGCCGTTGGGCGCCGATGTCAGGCGCTGATATTGTGGGCTAATTTTGGCGATTGCCGGTGCGTGCTGTAATTATATAGCAATCCAGCCTGCAGGCGCGTGGCCCGGACGAGTTATGCCTCACCCATTTGTGCTCGGTGCCTGAGTATATGATCCATCAGGACCAGCGCCAACATGGCCTCTACAATCGGCGTTGCCCGGATTCCCACGCATGGATCGTGCCGGCCCAGGGTTACGATTTCCACTTCGTTTCCATCGATGTCAAGCCCCCTGCAGGGGATGCGCAAACTGGATGTCGGTTTGAACGCTGTGCTGACGACAATATCCTGGCCACTTGAGATGCCGCCGAGAATTCCGCCGGCGTTGTTACCGACAAATCCGCTGGCCGTCATTTCGTCACGGTGCTCGGTCCCCGCTTGCACGACGCTTTGGAAGCCAGCGCCAATTTCTACGCCCTTGGCGGCGTTGATGCTCATCATCGCGCTGGCTAAATCTGCATCCAGCTTGCCGTACACTGGCGCCCCCAACCCGGCGGGAACATTTCGGCCGATGACATTCACCCTGGCGCCGGCCGAATCGCCTGATTTGCGTAACTGGTCCATGAATTGCTCAAGCTCGGGGACGACCGAAGGGTCCGGGCAAAAGAATGGATTCTCATCGATGCTGCCCCAATTCATTTCGGTGTCGGTGCGAATCGGTCCGAGTTGCGCCAGCCAACCCTGGATTTCGATGTCATGATGCTGCTTCAGCCACTTGCGTGCGATGGCACCGGCAGCCACCCGCATGGTGGTCTCGCGGGCCGAGGAACGCCCGCCTCCACGGTAATCCCTGTGGCCGTATTTTTTCCAATAAGTGTAGTCAGCATGCCCAGGTCGAAATTGCCTGGCAATTTTTTCGTAATCCCGCGACCGCGCGTCAGTATTTTCGACCACCAGGCCAATCGGCGTTCCAGTGGTGCGACCTTCAAAAACCCCGGAGAGAATCGCGACTTCGTCTTTTTCTTTTCTCTGGGAGGTATGCCTGGACTTGCCGGTTGCCCTGCGCCGTAACTCAGCTTCGATCTCTTCGCGCGTAATTTCCAGCCCCGGCGGGCAGCCGTCGATCACACAACCGATCGCAGGACCATGGCTTTCGCCGAAGGTGGTGATCCGAAACAGTTTGCCAATTGTATTATGAGACATTGGATTCGCCTGGTTTTCTTGCCTGCAGGACTTGATTCACCTGCGCTCTGGCATCCGTCAATTGTCGCCATCCCAGCAGAAAAACACCAGACCCACCACGGGAAAAATCAATCCAGGTAAATGGCACCGTCGGAAGTAAGGCTTCGAGGCGCTGCTCACTTTCACCCACTTCGCAAATCAATACGCCCTCATCGTTAAGAAATTCCGCAGCCCGAAGCAGGATTCGAAGCGTGGCGTCGAGGCCGTCGTGGCCCGACTCCAGGCCCAGTTGCGGTTCAGCGCGATATTCCGCCGGCAGACGGCCAATATCCGGGCGTGGGACATAAGGCGGATTGCTGATGATCAGATCATACTGTCGCCCCGGCAGAGACTGAAACAGGTCTGACTCTATCAAGGACACCCGACCTTCAACAGCATGCTTGACTAGGTTTCGTCTGGCGACGGCCAGAGCCCTGGCACTGATGTCCGCCGCATCGACCTGAACGCCAGGAATATGCGCCGCACAGGCGACTGCTATGCAGCCGCTACCGGTACACAAATCCAGTATTGATTTCATTAGGCCGGGCCTGACCCACGGCACAAAGCGATCTTCTATCAATTCCGCAATAGGCGAACGGGGCACCAAGACATGTTGGCTGACTTCGAATTCAAGGCCCGCGAATCTCGCAATGCCAGTGATATAGGCAACCGGGATACGCTCTTGAATCCTGCGCTGCAGCATTTCATCCAGTGTGCTTTCCTGGTCAGGACTGAGTCGCTGCTGCCAGTTTGAAAACGAGCCATCCAACGGCGCGCCCAGGGCGGCCAGCACCAGCCAGGCGGCTTCGGCTTGCGGATCGTCGGTGCCATGACCAAAGCTCAACGACGGACAGTCGAGTTGGCGGGTAGCCGTTTCGATCCAGTGAGCTGCGGTCTGCATTCCAAGTTCCGACATTTCCGTCACGCCTTTTCACCCATACCTTTGCGGCAGTATAATCCCTACCGAACAATCAGGGACGACCGACCGAGTTGATTTCCAAGCCCCCAAACAAGAAATCCGCAGGCATGCAATTCGGGCGTGCCATGGTGTGGTTCGCTGCAGGTCTTGTCGCCGTGTCCAGTGCGATCGCGGGCGCCTGGCTCTGGCATCAGACCAGTCAAGGCGATCAATTCAGCGCCCCTGCGGCCCTGGTGAAATACCCTCAGGCCCGGGACGTCGTCGATTTCCCACTCATTGATCATCAGGGGAATCAATTTGCATTTCAGAACATCAAGGGTGCCTGGTCGTTGCTGTTTTTCGGCTTTACCACCTGTCCCGATATTTGCCCCGACACACTGTTCAAAATGAAGCAGGTAAAATCGGCCCTGTCAGGTCATGAAGCTCAGCCATCGAGACAGATCCATTCTTACTTCATTTCCGTGGATCCGGAGCGGGATACGCCAGAAAAAATAGCCGCATATATTGCCTATTTTGACCCAGGTATGACCGGTCTGACCGGTGACCCGGCCATGCTTCAGGGTCTCGCAATGCAGCTTGGAATAGCGTTTCGCGTGGCGCCCCATGAGGTGGGCGCGACCTCGTACGATGTCGATCACTCTGCCGGAATAGTGTTGATGAACCCGCAAGGACAGCTCTATGGCCTGTTACGCCCACCGCATGAAGTGGAGGCCATCGTGGCTGCCCTCGTCCCCATACTGGGAAGCCTTCCGTGATCAGATGTCATTGCTAGAAAAATTTTTCGCAGGCATCCAGACCATCCTGCCCCACCACCTGCTTTCGGCCCTGGTTCACCGCCTGATGCGGATCAAGCTGCGCTGGATCAAGAATGCGCTGATCTACCTGATCTCTGAATTTGTGGACGTGGATTGGAGTGAATGCAAACTGCAATCCATCTCCGATTTCGATACCTTCAACGACTTTTTCACCCGCGAACTGGCCGCAAATGCCCGCCCCCTGCCGCAGGACTCGAAGGCATTCGTCTCGCCCAGCGATGGCAAAATCAGTGAAGCAGGCCGCTTGCGTGAAAATCGGATCATCCAGGCCAAGGGCAGAAGTTACAGCGTACAGACACTGCTGGCTTCTGACCCGTCTGCAGCAGATTTTGCCGGTGGATATTTTCACACCATTTATCTCTCGCCGCGGGACTACCACCGTGTCCACATGCCTTTCGACGGTGTGCTGCAACGCGTCATCCACGTTCCCGGTCGGCTTTTCAGCGTTGCACCCTACGCCGTCAGGCAAGTGCCCAATCTGTTTGCACGAAACGAACGGGTGATCAGTATTTTCGAGACCAGCAACGGACCAATGGCCGTCGTGCTGGTGGGCGCCATGCTGGTTTCAAGCATGGAAACGGTGTGGTCCGGAGTGGTGACCCCTCCGCGGGGCCGGCGGATCACGCATGGAGACTGGTCAAATCACCACTATTCCCTGAAACGTGGTGATGAGCTCGGCAGATTCAATATGGGATCAACCGTTATCCTATTGATGACGGCTGCGGGGGTATCCTCTGTCGAGGACATGGAGGCGGGCGATCCGGTCATCATGGGACAAAAACTGGGGCGCGCTTGCTAGCTGTGAATTCCAGCATCGTTGTTCACACGTGAGGTTCGGTGCCATCGTTACCGCAAAGCGTCATGAGGGGGTTGCGGTTCGCTCCTGGCGGATGGCCCTTTTTGCACAAGGATGTGCTTAGATCGTGGAGCGCAAGGATGCGCGGGAACGATCCAGCAAGGATGACGTGGTCAAGCTATTTGATACAACCCAGTTAAGCAACTTTTCTTAATTCTGTCATTTCCATTTCAAACTGATTCGGACTTCTGTAATTGAGGTACGAATGCAGTCTGTAACTGTTATAAAACATCGATATGTAATCCAGGATATCCTGCTGGGCTTCATAGCGGGTCTGGTAGTGTCGCCAGTGCACCCGTTCCTGCTTCAGGCTGCCGAAGAAGCTCTCCACAACAGCGTTATCCCAGCAGTCGCCTTTTCGGCTCATGCTGCCTTTGAAGCCATGCGCTTTCAATAATCGCCTGCAAGCTTTACTGGCATATTGGGATCCGCGGTCAGAATGGTGGATCAAGCCTGCTTTTGGCCTGCGCAACCAGATCGCCATCGTCAATGCATCACACACCAGCTGTGCGGTCATTCGGCTGCTCATACTCCAGCCCACAACTTTTCTGGAATATAAATCAATCACAACAGCCAGATACAACCAGCCTTGCTGGGTCCAGACATAGGTGATGTCTGAAGCAAAAACCTGGTTGGGTTGCTCAACGTCAAATTGCCGTTCCAATAAATTTTCAAATAACGGCAATTTATGATTGCTGTTGGTGGTCACTTTGAATTTCTTTTTATGACGAACTTGAATAACCGCTTCTTTCATCAGGTTCACGGTCTTCGTTCTGCTGATCGGAAAACCCAATGCATTCATCGCTCTTTTCATGCGCCGCCGGCCATAGGTATATTGGCTGGCAACGGCTATATCCTTCATCCAGTCCAGCATCTCCTGGTGCTCCGGATCCGCCAGCCTGGCTTCTGTAATTCGCCGATAGTGGTAATAACCTTGTCGGCTGACACCCAGTACTCGACACATCAGGTCGATTGGCCAGGTCTTCTTGTGTTGGGTGACAAACAAATATTTCATTTCATTTCTTTGGCAAAGAAGACCGTCGCTTTTTTTAGGATTTCTTTCTCCATTTTCAGGTTTTTGACCTGCGATCTTAACTTCCGGATTTCTTCCTGTTCCGGGGTGAGTTTGCCGTTCCCGCGGAAAGATTGCCCACCATCGGCTCGGTGTTCTGAAACCCAACGACCGAGCATATTGCCATTAAGCCCAAGGCTTCTGGCAGCTTCTGCACGGCTATAACCTTGATCGACTACCAAACTGACTGCATCCAGTTTGAACTCCTTTGAATACTTTTTTCTTCTTCTCAATTTACTTCTCCCAGTTAAATAAATTATCTCTTAACTGGGTTGTACAATCTATTGGACCACTTCAGGATGCGCGGGAACGATCCAGCAAGGATGCGCGGGAACGATCCAGCAAGGATGCGCGGGAACGATCCAGCAAGGATGCGCGGGAACGATCCAGCAAGGATGCGCGGGAACGATCCAGCAAGGATGCGCGGGAACGATCCAGCAAGGATGCGCGGGAACGATCCAAGGCGCTAAGAACACTTGAAACCGTTCAGCAGCTCTTCGAGCCGCCGAAAAATGCTGCCATCCTGGCATTTTCCTTCCTCGCGCCATCCTTGGCGCTCGGGCTCGGCGAGGCGACACGGAACAGGATGTTCCGTTGGAGCCGACCCACCAAGCGCGGAGGAGCGAGGGTAGCCCGCAGGGCCATCCGCCAGGCGTGGACAGCAGTGCGCTCATGGGGCTTTCCGGAGGTACGCGCATCCCTGTGCTCCGCGATCTAAGCACATCCTTGTGCAAAGCCACCTCTAGAAGTCGTAGGAAAAGATGACGCCTATCAGTCTGGGCTTGCGCCAGTTCGTCTGGATCGTTGCAATGTCCGGGCGTGCACTGGGATTGTAGACCATGACATGGCTGAGCAAGGCTTCATCTTCCACGTTCAGAGCATAGCCTTCAAAACGGAAGCGGCCGCCTGGAGCCAACCAGGTCAGCCGCACATCCGTGGTGGTATGGCTGCTCTGCATCGTGCCCGGCAGGTTGATGTCGCTGGCGGAATACTCACTCGAGTAGTAGGTCTGGATATAGGGTTTGAGCGTCCCCCATCTTTTCGTGCGAAACAGATAACCTGCTTGCAAACCCAGGGTTATTTTTGGTGAGAATGCCGGCCGCCAGCCGTTCAGCGATAGACGATCCCCCTCTGTATGGCCCTCAATGTCCCCCAGCCCGGCAATGCCCGCCACATCATATGTGCCGAACCTGGCGTCCAGATAGGCCAGTTGCAGGCCAATGTCCCAATTTTCACCGGGCAACCACTGAAATTCGATTTCGGCGCCCTTCGCGGTCATTGAACCACCGTTGCCAATATATTCCAGTGCACCTTGCGAGCCGGGCATCGGACCGACACCGAAGGACTGCGCTTGCATGTCCTTGTAGTCGTTATAAAACGCGGCCACGTTGAGGCGCAGCTTACCGCCGGAAAATTGGCTGCGAAATCCCACCTCCAGCGCGGTGACGGATTCCGGATCATAGGCAGCAGGCGCGCCGGGCGTATTGTTCAGACCACCTGAACGGGCCCCGGTCGAAGCGGATAAATAGCTGACCACACGTGGCGAAAGGTCAAATTCAGTCGCTGCTTTCCAGATCACGTCACTCCAGCTATCGGTCTCGCCGGTGCGCAACTGCTTAGTGTCCTTAAACCACCTCAATTCACCGCTCATCCGCCAGCGATCGCTGAAGCCGTAAGCCAGTCTGCCGTAGGCCGCCTGTGAATCGATCGAGTACTTGCCTGAATTGTCCCATGAGGCGGGTGAATGTAGTCCTGTATTCGCTTCCAGCCAACTCCAGTCGGCACTGCGGTCAAAGGTGTAGAGGCCCAGTACCCAGTCCAGCGCGTTATCGGTGGCGGAGGACAGCCGAATCTCGCTGGACCAGGAATCCTGAAAGGTGTTCCAGCCGGCAAAGTCGCTGCTTCGCGCCTCCCCGGCATCGCTGTAATCGCTGTCGAATAACTGGGTGGCTTCGAGCTCCGTGAAATTGCTGATCCACTGCATTTGGGCGAAACCCATGTCCCAATTGACGCTCAGGGTGCTGGACAGGTTTTCCATATCGTCCGTGGCGAGAAAATTTCGCCATACGATGTAAGGCCCGAGATCCTGGATGACTCCGGGGGCCGCAAACTGATGACCCGGCAACAACTCTCCGTCGACGTAGGCAACGGTTTGCTGATAGCCCCAGATGCCGGTGCCGTTTCCGTTCTTGTCGAGGAATTTAACCTTCAATATCGTGTCGAAGCGATTACTCGGGCGCCACCTGAACGCCGCGCTCACCATCTGGGTCTTCGCGCTATTGAGGTCGTCGCTGTCCGGCTCCTCGTGAGGATTAATGATGATGCCTGAATGTGCATCGGCCAGTGCCGCAAAACGGAAGGCAAACTGGTCATTGAACGGGATATTGAAAACGGCCTCGAAGCGGGCCCGGTCAAACCTGCCCATGACACCCTCGATGCGGCCCTCGAAGCGATCGAGGTTCGGATCATAAGTCTTGATGTGAATGGCGCCACCGATCGTATTGCGCCTATAGGCCAGGCCCTGCGGACCCCGCAATACATCAATGCGCTCGACATCCAGGTAAGGCTCGAGCGCCTGCATGGTGGATGGCACGTAGACACCATCAACGTGGATGCCAACGACCTGTTCAGCCTGTGGACCTACGCTATTGTTACGGGCACCCCGCATGGACAGTCGAACATCATGCCCTGAACGACCATATTGAAGGCCGGGAATCAGGCGATCCAGACGCGATACATCCTGAACCCCGCCAAACTGCAGGCGTTCCCACGTCAATGAAGTCCTGGTGATCGCCAAGCCTGAATCCGTCTGCGCAGCCGGTCCGCTGTCGGTCCAACGTGATGTCACGGGCGTGCTGTTCGGCGGGCCGGCCCCAGCAATTGCCTTGCTTTCCTTCACAAGTGAGGATTGGCCGGCCTGCAATCGTCCCTCAAGTCCCGCCAGGGATTTTCGAGCGTTTTTCAGCTCGCCTTCCAGCTTGGCAACTCTTGACTTCATTGCCTCGATGCATTGTTGTACTTCAGCGTGATTCTCGCAGCCTTCGGCACTTTGTTGCTGGTCAGCCTGGACAGGCCACCAGACTGACACGGCCAAGAGGACCGACAACACCGTCAGATTCTTCATTTATTGCTCCTCGATCAAAATCCATTGAGCGATCGTTTTCGGCTGTTTTCTACTGATAGCCGATCATGACTGCGATGACCATGGTCAGGCTGCCGGCAATCATCAACTGCACCATCAGCGGCCAGATAAAGCGGAACCAACGGTCGTATGGGATGCCGCAAATACCCAAAATACCCATCAACACAGCATTGGTTGGAACGAACATGTTCATAAATCCATCACCCATTTTGTAAGCCAATACCGCGACCTGTCTGGGCAGGCCGACAACATCTGCAATCGGCGCCATTAGGGGCATGGTGACGTAGGCTTGGCCGGAACCGGATGGGATAAAGAAATTCAGCAGGCTCTGGATCATCAACATGCCAACAGCCGCCAACTCCCCGCCCAACAGAGTAAGCGGCTCCGCCAGCGTATGAACAATGGTATGGAGCACCTGACCATCGCTCAAGGTCAGCGCAATGCCACGGGCAAATCCAACCATCAGGGCTGTGCCGGCCAGTTCCGCTGCGCCCAGGGTGAAAGCGCGCGCCATGTTGTCAATGCCCTGTCCCGACGCCAAGCCGGCAGCGATGGCCAGCGCTACAAACACGCCGCCTAATTCCACCAGGTACCAGCCATGTGCGAATATGCCCCAGACACTTAAGCCCAGGGCTGCAAGGGCCAGTAACAGTACGACACGATGCCGGCCGCTTAGCGGGCCGACCTCGCGAACCGCCGGGGGCTGAGCGTCGTCGATATCGGCCACCAGGGAAGCGCCCGGGTTGGCCCGTACCTTCTGGGTATAGCGCCACACATGAAAAAAACCGATGGCCATGAACGGCAGAAACATCGCCAGGCGGAAGCCGATTCCCGACACCGGTGTCAGGCCAGCCACTTCCTGGGCGACCAGTACAGTGAACGGATTGATGGCCGCCGTTCCATAACTTATGCCGTAGCCGACGATCATAATGCCGGCCGCCGCCACCACATCCATGCGCATGCCCGCGCACAGGCTCATCAGAATCGCGACCAACGGGATGTATTCTTCCGCCATGCCAATCGTGGAGGAACCGACTCCAAAGGCCAAGAGTCCAATCAGCACCAGTAAAGCCGGCTGACCCCCAAAACGACTTAACAACCGGGCCAGGGCCGCATCCAGGGCGCCTGAGGAGCGAATAACTGACAAGGCCCCGCAAAATGACCAGCAGAAAGAAGATAATGCCCTGAGCCGCCTCCAGGCCGCGTGGAATCACTGTGAACAAAGACCACAATGGCAACGGATCGACATCTGCCAGTTGGGAATAGGTGCCAGGCACCACGACGTCTCGGCCGTGGTCGTTGACCGTGGTTTCAAATGCGCCAGCCGGCAGTATCAGTGTCAGCAGGTAGGCAAGAACAATCATGCCGTAAAGCAGAACCAGCGTATGCGGGACACGGATTGCTGTTTTCACCTCTGCGGCTCCTGATTAGCGGGCACTGGGCACGTCTATCCGACGCGCCCGACGCACAAACCAGGCGGCAAATGTGACAAAAACCAGGAATCCGAAGAGATTGGCCAGCCAGTCGTGCCTCCCAGTTGCCTCAGGGCATGAAAGTCCGCCACCGTCATCACGGCAACCGGGATTGAAGTGCTGATTGTCAGTCCGGCCCGCAATCCCAGGTATGCATTGGCGGCGCCAAACAAGATCAGTTCTCCACAACGGGATCAATTGGGCCGGTGAATTTTCATCCCCTTGATCACCGCAGCCGAGTCACCGGATGTGACCTGGGCGATAGAGAGCTTCTCTTTGACCTGGTTGACGGTAAGTCGGGCTACTTCTGTCATGCTTTCATCCAACACCTCTCCGGTATCGGGATCACGCAGGACGTCAACTTCCCCGACGACAAAAGTCTGACCGATGCTGACCCCTTCGCGATCACCCCGGTTGAGATATACCTTGTCACCCTTGACCATGACCACGGTACCGGACCAGGGGAAGTTGGGTAACTGTTCGAGCATAAACGCGACCGCCTCCGCGCAGGCATCCTGCACCGCCAGGCCGACATTGTCATTGGTATGTCCGCCGAACGAGCCGCCCCAATTGCCGGTGGCGTAGCCTACATTCATTGATTTTCGTTTGTGAGTACCCACAACACTCTTGGAGGCAACGACCTGCCCGGTGGTTGAATCGACAATATAAATTGTCGCATTGACTTCACCCTTGCCACCGCCTCCGCCAATCCGGATACCCCTGATGCGTATCCCACCACCCGCGCCACCGGTGTCTCCCTGGACGTGCGTAATGGCGCCTTTGACGAGTAACTGCGCGGGTGTCATCTGGCCCGTTGCCGGGGCCTTGCCGCCGCCGGCTGTACGCCCGGAGGCCGCGAAGTCCTGCTCATCCATCGCCGCGTAGCGCATGTCGGTTTCACCCAGCACAATAAACTTTCCGGTCTGATTGAGCATATCGGTCAACACGGTGTCCCAGGCATCGCCGATGCTCCACTGGCCGTGCCAGCCGGCGCGATTCTCGAATTTGGAAACGGTGATCGAAAACCGCAGGCCCCCGGTGGCTTCCTCGGCCGGCAACGGCGCAGGGGCAATCAGAATTACGCCGGCAATGATGCATGCTGTCATCGTCGAAAATACTTTCATCTTGAGTTCTCCACTTTTTCCTGTCCTAATTCAGTGTACCTTCAGGCGCGTTGCGGTGAAAGGAGCCCGGATGATTTGCAGTGCTTACCGATGTGTATTCGTTCACATTCCGAAAACAGGCGGCCAGAGCGTCGAGCATTTCTTCATGAATGCCCTGGGCCTGGACTGGAACTGCGATCGCCCGTCTTTGTTGCTCAACAGCACCACCGACAAATCACTGGGCACCGAAAAACTGGCCCACCTCAGCGCCCCGGAATACGTCAACTGCGGACACATCGGGCGGGCGGATTTTGAACAGTGGTTCAAATTCAGCTTCGTGCGCAATCCCTGGGAGCGCATCGTCTCGGAATACCGGTACCGCAACTACTTCAGTCACCGTAGTTTTCGCGACTTCGTGCTCAACAAATTGCCTGCGCCCGGCTTCGATGACAAGTACCGCCATGTGATGTCCCAATACGACATGCTACATGACCGAAATGGTCGATTGCTGGTCAACTTTGTGGGCCGCTTCGAAACGCTGCAAGAAGATTTTGATTCGGTGTGCGAATCGCTTGCAATTACCGAGTCACGCCTGCCGCACATCAACTCCTCCGACAAGCAGTCCCGTCATCTGAAGCGGCGGGTCGAGAACTGGCTTTTTTTGAACGGCGAGAACCGCAAACGTCACTACACCGAGTATTACGATGCCCACAGCCTGCAACGGGTAAGCGAACTGTATGCCAGGGATGCAACAGAATTCGGCTATCGCTTTGGCGACTGAATCCCGTTGCGAGTGGTTCAGTCCGGTGCGGCCAACACCTGTTCGCCACGGGCAATCGCCATGGCGCCGCTGCGGACCACCGCAAGAATTTCCGCGCATTCACCGATCTGCTCAATAAAGCTTTCAATGCGGTGGGTGGCTGCGGTCAGTTCCAGCGTAAAACTTTGCCGCGAATCATGCAGCACGCGCGCGCCCGCCGAGTGAATGATTTTCGCCAAGGGGTCATCTGAGACCTCATCCAGGCTGACTTTCATCAACAGCAGTTCACGTTCAATGTGATCATCCGTCGTCATATCTGCGGTGTTGACCACATCGACGAGCTTCAGAAGCTGATGGTTAATCTGTTCGATGACCGCATCGGACCCAACGGTTACCAGCGTCAGCCTGGATATAGTCTGATCATCGGTTGGCGCAACACTGAGCGACTCGATGTTGTAGCCGCGCGTGGAAAACAACGCAACAACCCGGGTCAGAGCGCCGGCCTGATTCTGCATCAAAATGGAGATCACGTGCCTCATAATAGCGGCCGATAGTGGCGCAAATCCCCGGCTATTGCAATGGGGTAGTGAATGCATGACACTGCGGCCTGCAGTGTAGCAATTTCGGCCAGGATCATGACCCAAGCACAACCGGCACAACCCGCATCCATGCATCCGTCTGCCGGGCGGATTATGTCCGGTGCTGAAATGATTGTGCAGGTGCTTGCTGATTTGGGTGTTGATACCATATTTGGCTACTCTGGCGGCGCCATACTGCCGACCTATGATGCCGTTTTTCGCTACAACGATGAACATCGCGACCAGGCAGGCAATGCGCCGATGCCGCTCATCGTGCCGGCCAACGAGCAGGGCGCTGCCTTCATGGCTGCGGGCTACGCCAGGGTCAAGGGCGAAGTGGGCGTGGTCATGGTCACTTCCGGACCGGGCGCAACCAATACAGTGACGCCGGTGCGTGACTGCATGGCGGATTCAACGCCCATTGTTGTCATCTGCGGGCAAGTGCCCACCGACGCGATTGGCAGTGATGCGTTCCAGGAGGCGCCGGTGTCGAGTTGCCTGGGATCTGTGGCCAAACACACTTTTCTCGTCACGGACCCGGAACAGCTCGAGGCGACAGTCAGAACAGCCTTTGAAATCGCCCGCACCGGCCGGCCGGGGCCAGTGGTAATCGATATCCCCAAAGACGTTCAAAACTGGCAAGGACCGTTTCAGGGAGAGGGCCTCCTGCCCGTACCAGGCTACCGTGCCAGGATCGAAGAGATCGAAAGCAATGATCTGGAGGACAGCGAGTGTGCGGCTTTCCTGGAAATCCTGCAACAATCGTCCAGGCCGCTGATTTACGCCGGCGGCGGGGTCATCAACGGCAATGCATCCACGGCCCTGAGAGAGTTTGCGAGGAAGTTTGGCATCCCGGTCACTACGACGCTGATGGGGATCGGAGCGGTCGACACGCGCGAAGCGCTGTCGCTGAAAATGCTTGGCATGCACGGCACAGCCTATGCGAATTACGCGGTGGAGGATTGTGACTTCATCATTGCAGTGGGGGCGCGCTTCGACGACCGCGTGGCCGGCGACCCTGAAAAATTTGCACCCAATGCCCGCCACATCGCCCATTTCGATGTCGACCCCTCGGAAATCGGCAAGGTACGACGGGCCGACTGGTGTCATATCGGCATTCTGAACCGGGCGCTTGGGGCGATATGCGCCTATGCGGATGGCCACCCAATTGATCTTGATCTCGCCGACTGGCATCGTGAAATCGAGACTCTGAAGCGCAACTATGCGCTGAATTACGACCGCGACAGCGATCTGATTCAGCCCTATGCAGTGATCGAAACCATCAGCCGCATCACGAACGGCCAGGCCATCATTTCAACCGGGGTGGGACAGCACCAGATGTGGGCGGCGCAGTATTTCGACTTTCACCAGCCCCGCCAGTGGCTGACGTCTGGAAGCATGGGCACCATGGGCTTTGGTTTGCCGGCCGCCATCGGCGCGCAATTTGCTGCACCCGGGCACCTGGTCATTGATGTCGACTGCGATGCCAGCATCCGCATGAACTTTGGCGAAATGGAAACCGCGACGACCTACAAGCTGCCCCTGAAAATCCTGGTGCTCAACAATTTTGGCGATGGCATGGTCAAACAATGGCAAAAGCTCTACTACAAGGGCAGGCTATCTGCCAGCGACAAATCCCTGCGCCTGAAGAATTTCGTGAAAGCTGCCGAGGCGGACGGGTTCGAATACGCACAGCGACTTGACGACAAGTCTCGGATGCAACAAACCATTGAATCCTGGTTGGCGTTTCCCGGTCCCGCCTTCCTGGAAGTGGTCATCGACGCCGACGCCGGCGTCTACCCCATGGTCGGCCCGGGGTTGAGCTACGCCCAGATGATCACCGGCGAACACATCCCGAGCCGCCACCATTCCGATGAACAGGAAGTCGACGGCTCGGCGATGTTTTAGGCCCTGTCAGGGCTGCAGATCGATGCGGTAGGAAGTGATAAAGCGATACACATTGTTGACATCCAAAATGTCTTTTCCGGTGTAGGCGATGGTGTGTGAATCCACCTGCTCAATGATGGGCAGATAGGACAGCATCTGCACCGGCCGATAGTGTTTTAGCGAGAGTTCCAGCCTGACCGGCGAGGCGAGGCGATACGGTTTGAAATCCTCCAAACGGGCAATTGCGGCGCTGGTTTTTGCTGCAATCTCTGCATAAGCCGCGGCCGGGGTCAGGGTCTTGGCCGAGTGAAAACTGATCGCCCACTTCACCACTGCGCCCTCGATATTCCCGATCTGGGACTGGGCTTCAGCCACAGCGACGTTGTCGCCGGCAATCATAATGACAGGCACACCGAATTCCCCGGCGATCGCGGCGTTCATACTGGCTTCTGAGACATTCACGCCATTTAACCGCACTGCGGTGATATTGGCGCTGGATGAGGTGTGTGCCCTGACGCCATCCATATTGGCCGTGCTGGCATGGTGACCCAGCAAAATAGCGCCGTCAAAGGATGCGTCTATCCCCTCCATCATGCCCAGTGCGCGCGGCCAGGACCGCACCACCATGACGTCATCGGGCAATTGCTCGATCAGAAGATTCTGCCCGTTTCCATGCGAGTCAGCCACCACGAAAGTCGTCGCGCCGGCGGCGCGGGCTGCCTCGATGCAGGCATTAACTTCTGCAGTCATAAATTGCCTGAATCGTTGATACTCGAAGCCATCCGGACCCAGTTGGTCCGCCGTGACCACCCCGACCACGCCTTCCATATCGGCGGCGATGAAAATCTTCAGTCCACCCTCGCTCCCCGGCTGGGCCTGGGCGTGAGTGGGTGCTCCCAAAGCGATCGCAAGGCCTAATATGGCCACTCCAATTGCTTGTATTGCCATGAGGTGATATCCGCGTTGATTGATGATCCGCCAGTATCGCATAGCTCAACTCGAATGCCCGCTCCGGATAAACAGCAAAGTCGCCACCCCGGCCACAATGAGCAAAATCCACACCATCCAAATATGCCAGTGCGGCAGGTAGTCTGACCGGTTGAAGCTGGCACTCAGGGTGGGAATGCTCCAAAAATTCTGACCACCGCGACCGACCCGCAATTGCGCCTTCATGCCCTTTTCCATGTGCTGGGCCAGGTCGCAGTGCACCAGGTAGGTCTGATTGTCGCTGGGCACGATGAAACTGTCGGTCCTGCTGTGACCGCCGGCAGCTTCGAGGTGAAACATTCCGGCCGGGTAAAGGTACTTTGGCAGCCCGTGCACCATCCATTGGTGGCGCGTTTCGTCCTTGTTGACCAGAGTAATTTTAATGCGGCTGCAGGGCTCAACCTGAATTTCCCGGAGGCTGTAGCCAAAAGTCGTCCCCACCACATCTGCAGCAAACGCAGTGCCGGCTTCTATGGTGAATTCATAATCGGCGCTGATTTCCTTGCAGTCCCTCGGCAGGCGTGCGGAATTGGCATTCATCACCATCCCTGTCTCGTCCATGACCATCGCATGGTCGCGATGCGACTGCGGCCCAGGCTGCGGCTCCGGGGCCTCCTGGGCAAGGGGCTGTTCCTGGGCGTACAGCGTTGCCGCGGTCAGAAACACCAACAACACCCACATCGGCCTCACTTGGATCGGTTCATGGTTGCCTTTTGCCCCGCAGCGTCATCGACAGCAACAGTGCCAGGGCAATGCCCGTACAAATGCTGAAAACAGCCAGGCGCAACAGCAGCAGAATGTCGATTCCCGCCGAGGAAAACAGGCCCGGCGCATATGCATTCCAGACGGGCAAATTCTTGCGGTAGTAGGCCGCAGTGAAGTACGGGTCCCAGGCGACACCGGAGGTCTTCAGCCAACCGTCGTCCTGCAGGAACTGCTCGTACACGATGGCGCTGATGTGGCCACCTGGCCCTATGCCATCGGTGGTAATCGCCTTGCTGCCATGGTCATGAAACAACCACACCCCTGAGCCATACGACCCCAGCCCGTCGTTGACAGTACTCAGATCCAGATCCAGGCGCTGGGCCGTTGCCAGCCATACCACATCCCGGGTGACCTGCGCGCCAGGCGCCGCCGGGACGCCGTCACGATGCGTAATCGTCATCGTATGGCCGTGGGTATGCAAGGCAATACCGTCCCGGCCGCCGTTGACCACCCGTAGCTTGACTTTCTCATTCGACCGCACCACCACCAGACTTTCTCGAAACGTGTAGGGAAAAGACCGCCCGTTCAACATGAAATAGTCGGCTGTGGCTTCGGTCACGTCATATTGCCTGTGCATTGATTCGGTGATCAGCCGCGGGTCATTACTTTGCTGTATGCGCTCGTTCAATTCGTTGTCGGCATCGAGGTAGTGCAGGTCGTACTCACGGTCATAGTTTTCGCGCACGGACACCGATGATGCCCGAACCAGGCCCGCGCCCACGTTCATCGTCTGCAGCCAGTTGTCAGGGCGATTTTCCTCAATCACGAACAGCCCCTGCAAGCCCATCATCACATGGACATGTGGTTGCACATGGCAGTGATAATACTTGGTGCCTGCAGTCCTGGGCTGCAATTCGTAGGTGCGCGACATGCCAGGCAGCACCGGCACTTCACTGGCGATCGGCACCCCATCATTGCCCTCGCCAGTCACATCCACAAATCCATGATCGCTGCCATGGAGATGGAGCGTGTGTGGCATATAGTGGCTGTTTTCGAGCGTAATCCTGATCCGGTCGCCGGCTTCAACCCGAATGACAGGTGACGGCAAACGCAACAAACCCTGGGCCTGGAGTGATTCAAAATTCTGTGTCGACATGCCGCGATGCTTGGGTGCGAAGACCCAGAATCCCGGTGTCAAACCCGGGGCAATGGCATACTGAGTTACCGGTTCGCGCAACTCCGGGGACGCCCCATTAAGTTCAGCGACTTCGAGCCGAATATGGATCTCATCCGGGTCGCCATCGCCGTCCAGGTCTTTGCCTTTAACGACCGCGTCGGGGGTCAGGCCGCTGCGCATCAAAACCTCTTGCGAAACATTATTGGTGCCACGCACAAAGGTCGCCACGGCATCGGGATTATCCGCAACACAGGTGGCGGATGCCGCAATATCAACTCCCTCAATGTGCCGCGCCGAGCGCCAGTGCGCCGTATCCTCGGGACAAAAGGCCTCCGGCACAACGTTCGTCACCGGCAGCGAGGCCGACAGCGCTCGGTATTCGCTGGGTCCGAACCACTTGGCCCACTGAATCCTGACACTATAGGGATACCACTGTGGCGGAAACGCCAAGACGCCAACCAGTATGACGGCCGTCAACCACCCGCCTGGCCTGGCCAAACCTGAAAGTCCCATGCCCATCAGGAAGCGGTCGGTTCCTGGCTGGAATGGCGCATCTGAAAACGCCCAAAGCCGCCCGACAATATCCAGTAGCCCAGTTGAACTCCGCCAATGAGCAGCACAAACCAGGGCCAGTATCCCAGCCCTCGCCCACCGACGTGAAATCCAAAAACGGCCTGATAAGACTTATCCAACGTGGGGTGCTGGGTGGTGACGATGCCGGTGTACCACCCTTATCCAGGAATCGAAATGTCGCTGAAAATGATGCGTCTCGCCGGACTTCGGGCGGGTGGTAAAAAACGGTGACGGCGTCCAGGTCGGGTATCGCCTGGACATCATCCCAATTTGCGTACAGCGTGAGGTTCTGGACGTCCTTGATAATCCGGAAATCAACCGGCACCTCGCGCAGACTGTCATGCAGATAATCCATGACGAATACGGCCTCGTTTACATCAGGTATGTCTTCGCAGAATTCCTCACTTGCGCGGGTCTGCGGCTGGTACACCGTGAAGTGCGCCTTGAACAGGCCGATCTCAATGACACACAGGTCCTCTTCGAAAACGACGCCCCCGTGGGCCCAGACCGGGCCGGCGTCCAGGGCAGCCAGAAGGGTTGAGCCCGCCAGCACCGCTGCCAGAAATTTCAATACAGCCGGGTTTCGCATTCAATCCTCTATTTCTACACCCTGCAAATAGCCGATGGCCTGCAGGCGCCGTATCTGTTCGTTACTGAGGCTGGCAGCTTCGATTTTGCCAGTGGGCATCGACGCCAGGAAATCGGTCAGCAATGAATCGAAGGTCCATACCCAATCTTCCGATTGCACGTGCTGCAATTCGCGCGGGTCTTGCGTCAGGTCAAAATAGTCGGTTTCATCGGAAACCGTATGCCAGATTGATTTATGGTGTCCTTCGCGGGTTGCGATCTGCTGTTCACCGTAGGCAATGCCGGTGGCATACATGACACGTTTTTCACTCGCCTCACCGGCGATCGCGCGGTCGAGGTGCCGACCATCCCACAGCGCCGGCTCAAATTCGACACCCAGCCAGCGGGCGAGTGAGGGGGCCAGGTCGATCAGGCTAACCGGCTCGCTGACGGCTTGCCCAACGTACTGCGGATGCCAGATGATCAACGGTACGTGAATGAGTTCCTGATAGAGGCTTTGGGAATGGCCGATGTAAGCGACCACGTCGCTGGTCTGCTGGATTCTCGGGTCATTGTCATGATCCCCGAACTCTTCGCCATGGTCCGCCATCAACACCACGATGGTGCCGGCCAGCAACTGCCGCTCAGCCATCAGGTCCAGCGTGGCTGCGACGGCATCACGCAGTTCAGCAACTGCCGAGGCATAAACCAGGTAGCGTCTGCAGACTTCATCGGCGCGGTTATCGCACACGCCAGGCGGTCCGATCTTGATCGCCAGTGAAATCAAATCAGGGTCAAGTGCGGCGATGCGCAAGTCCAGCGCCGAAACATCTTCGATGTGCCAGTTGTGCGCTTCCATAAAATGCAGATAGTCGTAGTGCCTGGGCGTGTCCAAGTTGCTGGATCTCTCATCAAGCAACTCGCCCAGAAACGCCAGCATGGCCCGCCAGTCAGCCGGAAAGTTGTGTGTATTGGAGATGCCACGGTCCAGGCCCCAGCGGGCTAATTTTGCCATCAGTCATGGCGTGCGCAGAGATGACGGTATTTTTGAATCCTGCTTTTGCAAGTGCCTGCGCCAGCACGGGCACATCTTCAAACATGCCGCTGGGAATCTGTGTGTCCAGCCGGGCGACAGGTTCTGGAAACAAGCCAACGCCGTGCTGTGGCGGCCACAGCCCCGAAAACACGGTTGCCAGGGAAGGTGCCGTCCAGGGTGCTGCAGAAGTGGTGTCCTCAAACACCAATCCATCTGCGCTAAGTTCAAACAGGCGATCAGCCCGCTCCGCCCCCCATGCGGGCAAACACGTCATAGCGCACGGTGTCCATGCAGATAAACAGCAGATTGTCCACCGGCTCAGCCGGAGCCGAGCAGCTGACCACAACAGCGGCCAGCAGCACCGATATGAATGCCCTCATTGCAGACCCCGAGTTATTGACCGGAACTTTGAATGTCATATTCAATATGTGCAGGCAGTATAGGCCAACTCGGTCGGCAGGCATTCATCGATTCCGGCTTCTAATCCAGCCAATCAGCGGAATCGGCAGATAAAGCGCAAAAAACAGGCCACACAGTGGCGCCATCCATTCCGCCCCCAACCGGTCAATGCCCAACCCGGTTAGTAATGGACCGATGACGGTACCAGCGCCCCAACAGGCTGTAAATGCCGTGCTCGCCCGGGCGAGCTTCATACCCTTGAAACTTTGACCCATCAGTATGACAGCCAGGGCGTAAATCATGCCCTCCATACCCCCGAATGCAAAAATAAACGCACCTGCATAGGCAGGCCGTTGCAACACAAAAGGCATCACGGCAAGAGCCACCGTGGTGCATGCAACACAAATGGTCAACAATCCCAGGCGGTTGACGTGATCGGCCAGCCAACCCAGCGGCAACACGCAAATCATCGACCCCAAGGCCATGATGGTCATCAGTCCCAGGCTGTAGGTCTGGGTCAATCCGATACTCACACCGAACAGAGGAAAGAACGTAATCATGGATTCAGCCGCAGCCCCGTAGGCAATATTCGCCAGCATGATCAGCGGCGCGGCCAGGAAAACCTTCCACAGTCCATCGGCCATTTCATCATCCCTTGCGGCCGCTTGCGGCCCATCAACGGCTAACACGGCGAACAGCGGAATCGCAGCCACGAATATCAGTACTGCGGCACAAGCAAAGGGCAGTAGGCCTTGCGTCCCGGTCAGCGCCAGCAGCAGCGGCCCCAGCGCAAAGCCCGCGGCGCCCACTGAGGCGTAGAGCCCGATGACCCTGCCTCTGATGTGTTCCTCCGCCAATTCATTGATCAGGGCACGGCGACAGCGGCGCTATCGCGAACACCGCCACGGCTTGACTGAGCGTACTCAAGCCAATCAATGTCTTGCTGACGCCCTGGGCATCGAGCACCAGGGCAAATAGTGGGAAGGCGATGCCGTAAACAAGATTGACGACCGCCATGGAAGCAATTACTGCGATCAGACTGCGATTTGGGGATTTGAAAGCTGCCCTCAGGGACATGGCTCCGACAACGCTTGCAGATTGCGGCCTGGCTTAGTGTTGATGGGCGAAATGCGCATAGCGGTCCAGGATCGAGGCATCTGTTGGGCCGTCGTGAACCAATTGCCCGGAGTCGAGGATTATCGCGCGCGGGCACAAGTCGTACACGGTCTCCATATTGTGGCTGACAAAAATCACCGTTCGGCCTTCATCCGCCAAGATGCGAATGCGTTCCAGACATTTTTTCCGGAAATCCACATCGCCCACCGCGATCACTTCGTCAAACAACATGATGTTGCAGTCAAGATGCGCGGCCACCGAGAATGCCAAGCGTACGTACATGCCGCTGGAATAGCGTTTCACGGGCGTATCGAGCATTTCGTGGACGCCAGAAAAATCCACGATTGCATCGAATTGCCTTTTAATGTCGGGCATTTTCATACCCAGGATTGCACCCACCAGGTACAGATTTTCGCGGCCGGTGAACTCAGGATGAAATCCGGCGCCTACTTCCAGCATCGATCCCACTTTCCCTTCAATGGCCGCCATCCCCTCGGTGGGCCAGGTAATGCGGGAAAGAATTTTCAACAATACCGATTTTCCGGCACCGTTGTGCCCGATCAGGCCGACAATCTCACCGTGGCGAATCTTGAATTCGACACCCCGCAGCGCCCACAAAGTGGTGGGTGAGGTCGCCCCCTGGGCCTTACGACGGGGCCATGTGACCGCCGAGCGCACCAGGTCTTCGTACAAAGTGTGCAGCCCCCTGGAAGCGCTGCGCCTGCCGATCTTGTATTGCTTACCCAGATTAACGGTTTCGACCGCAAATTCACCCATGCCCTACACCACATCCGCAAAGCGGATTTCTTGGCGGCGAAACCAATACAAACCCGCAACTAATACGACAAACATCGCCACCATTGAAACCGTTATCGCTCGAAGCGGTAAATCACCCTGTCCGGCAAGCGACCATCGGAAGCCTTCAACCACTGCAACCATCGGGTTGAGCTCGTAGATCGCGCGATACTGTTCTGGCACTACGCTAATCGGATAGGCGACCGGGGTGCCGAACATCCACAACTGCGTGATGAACGGCATGGCATGATTGATGTCGCGAAAATACACATTGATTGCCGCCAGCCAGACACCCACGGCCAGTGCGGTCATCACTGCCAACAGGATGAAGATGGGTAGATACATTATTTCAGGGCCGGGCCTGAAGCCATAAAACAGCATCAGCGGCACCAGCACGAGCAGCGAGGTAAAGAGATCGATCAAGCCCCCCACCACGGCGGAAATCGGCATGAGCAGGCGTGGGAAATAGATTCTCGATACCACGGACTGTTGGCCGACCACACTGGTACTGGCCACCGTCATCGCGTGCACGAAGTAGGTCCAGGCCACCAGTGCGCAAAACGTAAAAATCGGATAAGGCACATCGCCCGAGGAGATACCCAGCCAGCGGCCAAAAAAGAGGCTGAACACCACCATCGTGACCACCGGCTGAACGACGACCCAGGTGATGCCTGCCGCAGTTTGCTTGTAACGCGCCTGGATATCACGCCATACAAAAATCCAAAGCAATTCGCGGTATGCCCACAGCTCGTGCAGATTGAGCGGCACCCAACCGGACTGCGGCTTAATCAGGATGCGCTTCAGATTATTCGTGTCGATTCTCATTGCGGGTATTCTATATATTGAATTTCCACTTGTCTTGCGATTACGTGCGTTGGGTGTTCTCAATGGCTTCCGCCAGCAAGTCCATAGCCGTAAGTGGGCTGGGTGACAATTGCGCCTCGCTGCTAGCAAGCGCAGTCGTTCGGTCGCCCCAGCGAACCAGGCCCCGCCGCGCGGGTCAGACCGGCGCCGAACGCGGCCAACATCAATCTGCTGCCAGGCTGAATGCGACCTGCCTCAAGAGATTCGGTGAGCGCGATGGGAATCGATGCCGCTGACGTATTGCCGTATCTGCCAATATTGACGACCAGGCGGGACATATCCAGCGAAAACCTTCGGGCCAGCGATTCGATAATGCGCAAGTTTGCCTGGTGCGGGATGAACAAATCGATATCATCGACGCTGAGTCCGGTGTCAGCCAAAACCTGTTTAATGGCCTCTCCCATACCTTTAACCGCCTGCTTGAAAATCTCCCGGCCGTCGAAATCGATAGAAAAGCGCCCGTAATCTTCTCTGAAACGGTTGCTGGCAGTGCCAAAATCAGCAATTTGCAGCGCCGCCAACGCAGCTGCCTAGCAACCCAGTTCTGAACCCAGCAGACCTGTCTCATGGTCCGAGGCCTGCAGAACGAGTGCCCCCGCGCCGTCGCCGAAGAGGACCGCAGTATCCCGCTGAGACCAGTTCAGATACCAACTGATACGTTCTGCGCCGATCAGGAGGGCGGTGTTGGCCGCACCCGCCCTGATCATCGAAGAGACCACCACAAGACCATAGATGAAACCGCTGCAGCCCGCGACCAGATCCATCGAAGCGGCGTTTTTGATGCCCATCTTCTTTTGTACATGCGCTGCAGTGCAGGGAATAATGGTGTCGGGCGAACTGGTGGCCACAACGATGAGGTCAATGTCGTTGACGGCGCGGCCACCAGCAGCGACCGCACGCAATCCCGCAACGGCCGCCAGGTCGCTAACCGGCAAGTGCGAAATCCGGCGCTCACGAATGCCGCTGCGCGCAAATATCCAGTCATCGGAAGTATCCATTACCCCAGCGATGTCATCGTTGCTCAGGACCGCCGGCGGCAGGCATTTCCCCCAGCCGATAATGTCAGCAAATTCCGCCAAGATTCAGGCCTCCAAAACGTTGATTTGTCAAAACATCCACCCTTAATCCAAGTTGTTCCAGCCGCGCAGCTGCCGGTACTTGTCCTTAGGCTCACCGGTCCAACCGTTGATACCCTTGCTGGGCAACCACCAAAGGTGAATAACGCCAACGCCTACTGCGATCGCACCCAGTATTGCAAAAAACCAAACCCGCCCCGCATAGGCGGAAATCAGGCTCAACAGGGTAAGGAAAATCAAGAACTTGAGTACCCGGCGCCAAATGGGCGTGCCCTCTTCGAAATGACCAAGCACGATATTCCCAATTGCCACCAAGAATGAAACGATTGCAATTTCAAACCAAATTGTCGATTCCATCCGATTCAGCCTCCAATCTAGCGCTCACGCCGTAGCGCTTCAATAAAGCACGCATTGTACAGAAAGCCCCGAATCTATATTGTTACTATGGTCGGATATCGCGGCAGCTTGGCGTCCACCAAATATTTTGCAACAAGGGTGTAATAAAAACCTGCGAAAGGCGACTGGGTACATGAAGCATATTTATCTGGAGCACCATCATGGAGCACGTCATGCTGTCGGACGGCAATTTCGCCCGCAACAAGTGGGGCCGCCGATTCACCGGCGCCGCGCTGGTTTATCTTGGCCTGGAATTGCTCGCAGCCCTGGTCGTGCTGGGCGGCTTTGTTTGGGTCTGGTAGTCCGCCGCAGTGAACGGCGAAGCACTCAGTCCCACGGTCACCGCGCCCTGCGATGATGTGAATCGGGAAGTAGAATTTGTTGCACTGATGGAGCGCTACCGCCCGGCACTGGGGCGCATGGCAGCGGCCTATGAGGCCAACCCGGCCCTGCGCGAGGAACTTCTGCAGGAAATCGCGATGGCGATCTGGCGGGCACTGCCTCGTTACCGATCGCAGTGCCCCTTGCGCAATTACATCTTCCGCATTGCGCACAATCGCGCAGTGTCACACATTGCGATATATGCGGCCATGCCGCCCACCACCGGCTATGCAGACGAGCAACACGCACACGCTGAGAGCCCGGAGCAGCGGTTGGCCATCAACGAGCGCAGCGAAAAGTTGCTCAAGGGCATACGCGCGTTGCCGACCGCGCAACGGCAACTGGTGATGCTTTCACTCGAAGGCTTCAGCTATGATGAAATCAGCAACATCACCGGATTCAGCAAAACAAATGTCGGTGCCCGCCTGACACGTGCACGCGACGCGCTCAAAAAGAGGTTGGGGAACAATGACTGAGTCAATGGATTGGAACGGGCTGGCAAAAGACTGGCAGAAGGTAGAAGTGGACACGTCCGCATGCGCCGCGGTGGTCAAATCGGTGCGTTGGAGAAGCCGTCTGATGCTATCCGGCGTCATCATGGAGATCTTGGTCCTGGTGGCGGTCGTTGCCCTGCTGGTGTTCCTTCAACGTGTGGTGCCTGTGACCCATCCACTGACCGCATGGGCACTTTTCGGGCTGCTGGTGAGCATTGCCTCGATGGTCTTCAAAATATACAACAGCGCAGGCTTGTGGCGCAGCGAGGCGGTATCCACCCGCGACATGCTCACGCTGTCGCGCCGACGTCTCAAGGCCATCGCCCGCTCGGCGAAATTCGGCCGTAAACTCACACTGGTATTCGCAATCGTGCTGCCCGTCTGGGTCGCAATTGTGCTGCTGGTTCAACCGCAGCTGTTGCTCGCCAACGGCTGGGTAACGCCGGCGGTATTCGGCTTCGCCGTCGTCTGGATCGGTGCATTCTGGATCAGCACCGGCCGGTCACTGAAGCGCTGCGAGGCGCAGCTCAAATCAGTGGAGAATTTGCTCGGCGAATTCTCCTAAGCGCCTGGCAAGCCCGGTTCTGCCGGTACACCCGCTTATTGCATGTAATAATTATTCGCGCCGCAGGACTGTTGATGTTGACCCTGAAGAACAATCGACAGCCAACCCACTGGAGGAGCGAAACAATGCGCCAAGCAAAGCGAATATTGCCCAAACTACTATTGATTCTTCTGGCAGCCTTTCCCGCTGCTTACACCCAGGCCGAGCCATATTCAACTATTCTGCGCGGCGCCACGCTGATTGACGGCAATGGGGGCCCGCCGACACTGGACTCCGTAGTTGTGATCCAGGATCAGCGGATTGTCGAAGTCGCAACAATCGACTCCATCGGCCCAGAGTTTGAAGGCAATGTGATTGATCTACGCGGAAAATTCCTGCTACCAGGATTCATCGATGTGCATGCCCACGTGACGCTGGATGGGGTCAGCATGAAAATTGTCGAGGGTGCGCCGCAACTCAAAATCGCCTATGTGCCGGATACGACACGCGGTCTGTTATCCAACCTGCTGGCCGACGGGGTCACCGGCATACGCAACCCCGGCGGGGTCGCCAGCATCGCAGTAGACATCCGGGAGCAGATACGCTCTGGCGCATTGTTGGGCCCGGACATCAGGACTGCAGGCGATGTGCTATCGACGGTCCCTTTCGAAGGATTGACTGCGGTTATCGGCAGCAGGGAGGACATCACCGCCGAGATTTCCCGCCAGGCCGCTGTGGGTGTGGACGCCATCAAGATCTACTTTGATTTGCCGGTAGATCAATTTGAATTTGCTATCGAAGCGGCCCACAAGCTCGGCCTGCCGGCCATTTCCCACACCGGTGTGGTGAACTGGACCGAAGCCGCCAGGATGGGCATCGACAGCCTGTTGCACATTGTCCCCACATCCGTGGCGCTGCTGCCAGAGGCAAAACGGCAACAATATCTCGATACGCGGCGGCCGGGCAGCCTGGAATATTTTGAGTGGTATGAGCTGGTCGAATTCGACGCTCCGGAAATCATCGAGATGATCACCATTCTTGCGCAAAAGCAGGTTTTCGTGGACCCGGACCTGGTCATGTTCGAAGCGGTATTTCTGGGCGGCGACGATGCCATCACTGCCAACCCGGAACTCAATCGCCTGCCCCCCCACCTGCTGAACAACTGGCGCACGTTTTTTAACATGAACGTCGGTTGGACCGCCGACGACTTCCGGCGCGCCCGCGCCGCTTGGCCCAAGGCCTTGATGCTGACCCGCGCATTATTCGATGCCGGGGTGCCACTGGCGTTGGGCACCGATTTGGGCAATCCGTGGATCGTGCCAGGCCAAAGCCTGCATCGTGAAATGGCCCTGATGGCACAGGCGGGCATACCGCCAATGGACATTCTGATCATGGCCACACACAACGGCGCCCGGCTGATGGGCACGGCGTCGGAAACCGGCACGGTGGAAGTCGGGAAGCTGGCCAATCTGGTGGTGCTCGATGCGGACCCCTTGCAGGACATTGCCAACAGCCGTTCGATTTCCAGGGTCATTCTTCGCGGGCGGATGCTTGACCCGGAAGACCTTCGTGTCAACTATTGACCTGGACGATTTCGCTACTCATATACATCCTTAAAAACAAGCATTTCCCCGATACGCTCCTCACTACAACCTGGAAAACCACATCGCGGGACGAATTCAGTGGTGTCTTTATAGGTTCCGAAGATGCGATCCCATACGGGAATGTCACTGAAATTGTATTTGTGGACATCAAGTTGATGGTGTATTGAATGTAATTCCGGGGTTTGAATGAAGTAACGGAGCCATTTCGGCGATTTGTAGTTGCCGTGGTAGAAGAATTCGCCTGTTGCGGCAAAGAAGTTGTACCAGAATGAGCCCACCAAGGAACAACCCAGCAATGGAAAAAGAATCGCAGCACTGAGGAAAGCGCCAACGGTGATTTCCACTGGATGCTTATAGAAAGACGTTAGGATCTCAATCCGCGAAGGCGAATGGTGAATTTGATGAAAAATGAGCCAAAATCCTTTCTCGTGCCTCAATCGGTGCCACCAATAGAAAACGAACGTGCCGATAAACCACCCCACAAACCCTTCAAGGAACGGATTGTGCCAATCAGACAAACCAAATAGTGAGCCTGTGCCGTAGATGTCGTACCACAGGCGGCCCAGTCCGAGGGTGATGCCAAGCTGGGCTAAATTGATCAACACAGAACGTAGGTACCAACCCTTGGATTTGGGCAACTCACGACCAGGCTTGAAACGCTCCAGAGCAAAGAAGACCACTGTCGCGGCAGCGATCATCAACGTCGGCAGTGATATGGAGGACAGACCCATGTTTTACCTGTCACGTCCTGGTCAAGCGGCCAACCATTAAGGGTTGCATCGGCTTGCGACCAGGACAACGGAATCATCTTCTTCCAATTCAGAATAGCGCTGCAACCGAAGGATTTCGAAGCAAGGAGAGAACACACTGCTAAGAAACGCTTCATTACGATAGTGAAACTTCATTCCCGCATGTTCCTCTATGTGATCTCCGTACCAAAACGAATGCATGACGATGCCTTGTGGATTAATAACATCATGTTGCCGCTGGATGGATTTGTGCAGTTCATGATCTACCAGGTGGTGAAGAACTTTGTTGGAATAGATGGCATCGAACCGCCGGTTGGTATCAATCGTAATTGCGTCGAGCTGAATCAAGTCGGCTTGCGAATGAGTTGCTTCATATCGGTCGAGGAACAATTGGGAGTAATCAGAACCGGTCGCCGCATACCGTGTGCCCAATAAATCCAGGTCCACTCCAGGACCCATGCCGATTTCAAGAACCCTGGAATTGGCGCCAAGATACTCCCTCAGCAACGCCAACAATTCGCTACCATCGTAGCCCTCGGCCATCTTAAAATATGTGGCAACACCCTCTTTGGAATGGTAGAAAGACATACTCAAGCGCCGACCGTGTTAGTTAAGTGGATACTCCGGCTTCCATATTCCGATAATGTTGCTTTCCGGTGCAGCGAGCCAGGCAAAGCTGCCTTGACCAGGCAGTGTCACAGGCGGCACCGGCGTCTTGCCGCCCAATTTCCCGGCCTTGTTCAGATAGATTTCGAGAGCCCGCGTCTTCTCACCTGTGTGACAACCGATTTCGAAGTGAACCACTGGATGGTCATTCATGGTCTTATTCCTGCTGGCAGAAAAGTTGTAATCAGCATCGGTTGACAAATTTATTGTACTGGCCTTTCGTTAAGAATAATCGGTGTAGATTCGGGTTATTTTGCCTTCCCTTATCCAGGTTTTGTTTCTGGTCATAGCCATTCTTGGTGATTTTTAGCGTTTTTAGGTCTATTTCAAGAAAGTATCGGGTATCCCTATTTTGAATTTTCTGCATTATCTATTTGCCCCATCTGACAAGTGCCCAAGACAACTTCAATCCAACCTGCGGCCTCAATCAAACTCCTCTATTTACAGGGTCTCATTCGTATCAAACAACTCACCGTCCTGGACCGCCTTCCACCCTGCTCCAGGGTCGAACGTGTCGATGGCCTCGACCCGTTCGGCCGTATCCTCGCCCAGGTCATTCTCGTAGATGACGCGGTCCTGGTTGACCATGAAACTCATCACGCCGGTTTCGCCGTATGCGGCCGGCCAGGCCAGGATGGCGAAACCGCCCAGGTGGTGTCCATTGATCAAGTAGTCATAGGCATCGGCTGCCGCATTTGGACCCTGGGCCGACAACATGCGGAAGCGATAACCAAGAAACGGTGTGCCGGGGACATGTTCGCCCAGGAGCGCTTCCGACAACCGCTTTAACGGGTCAAGCGGGCTCTCTTCGGCCGCATCACCACCCTCTTCGGGTTCCCAATACAGGCCATCCCGGGTTCCAGGGGAGCTGACCAAATTTTGTGCAAACTCACTGACCCCATCGCCATCGTGATCTGCCAGCGTGTAACGATCCTCACCGATGGGGTAAAACGAGCTGAATTCCCTGATGGCGGCTGCAAAGCGCTCGGTGCGCAGATCTGACAGCGCCGGGTCTGATTCCTGGCCTTGCTGATATTTTGCATAGTCCGGGCCCAATATCTCGACAAGACGAGCCTGATCTTTATCTTCGACGGCATCTACAAGCGCCTCAAAGGCTGCCTCGCGGGAGGAGAATTGCTCTTGCGCCAAGAGCGTCTGTACTGGCAATGCCAAGGACAAGAGTAACAACGTGTATCTGATCGGCACAATCATCGCCTTTGCCGTTCCTATTTTAATCGCCGACGCCCCCCGCCGCTGCGCATTCCACGGCTCGAAGCCCCCCTGGAAGAGTGGGCGCTCGCCGAACGGCCGCTGGACATGCCTGAAAATGCGCTGCGCGATGGGGTTGAACTACGGGCGGAACTGCTGGCCCTGTTTGCACCTTGGTAGTTACCACTGCTGGGGCTGCTGCGGGTCTTGCTTGCCCCGCTTCCGGCACCTGTGTTTGCGCGTGAGGCGCTGGCACCTGTACTTGGGCGTGAATTACTGGTGCGTCCGGTCGATGCCTGGGCCCGCTGACCCGTCTGCCCTGTCCTTGCCGATGGTGTCGAACTGCCGCCCCGGCGAATACTGTCGGGGCTCTGCTTCGACTGCCACGAGCCCCGATTTTGTTGTGACAATTGTTGTGATTTGCTGCGATCAATATTGGTGGCGCGGGCGTTTATGTTGGTGTTGTTGATATTGGTATTTCTGTTGACGTTGATATTGATGTCGTTGTGGATGCCACCGCCGTGCCAATCAAAGGCCCAGGCAACGGTCGCACCCCAGAACAAGCCCCTGGCGAAGGCATAGCCGGGCGGGTAAGGATAGTAGTAGACCGGATAGGAATATGGGTAATACACGGGCGCAACGGGAACCGGTTGTTGCACCACGACAACGGTCGGCTCGTATTGCGGCACATAGATCACCTGCGGGTCCGCCTGCACGATCTTGACCACTTCATCCTCGACCTCCACGATTTGCTTGTCGTCGCTCTGCAGGTTGCCCGCCCCTTCGGCTTTACGCCGGAACGACTGTACGGCATCCATCACCTGCGTCTGGTCGGTGGCCACGGCCTCGCCAAGGGCAGAGGTCCAATCGAGGTCTTGGCTCATCATTTCAACAACCTCCGGGTAATTGATCATTGCCTTGACCGAGTCATCCCAGTTGTCGGGGGGCTTGGCATCCTTATTGCCCGTGTTTTCCTGGATCCAACGGTCCGCCTGCACGATCTGCAGCGGATAAGTGGTGGCCGGGAGCAGGATGGAAAGGAGGTCGTCCGGGTACAGGGCGACGGGCCCGACCAATTCTTCCAGGCCGACCGCGCTAGCGGCCGGGGAATCCTGGGCGACTGCGCCAGGCGCCAGCCAGGCCAACGGCAGGCTAACCATCAGAGCCAGAAGCAGAAATTGTCTCATTAGTACTCTCCACGTGCGGCGACGCCAGATTGCATTGGGTGGTTTCAACGTCATGCTCTCATGACGGGATGTTCGAGCCCTATTCTAACCAGATTATGAATGCAAGCGTGATTTGCCGATTTCGACGCTATATGGTCAACAGATCCTCGACCCGGTGTCCGAGCAGGGCATCATTCACGTTACAGAGCGCACCCAGGGCGATAAAAATTTTCGGTGTGCAACCCTCAGTTTTTCTGTGAAATCCTTCCCGCCGACGTGGCCGTGGTCAATCAGGATGACGAGACCGATACTTTGTTTGAAGACGGGTTTGAGCAGCCTTTGCTGTGAATGCCAGCAACGTTGTTCACAAAAGTGCTCCAAATCCTGGTTGAGTCTCAGTTCATCGTTAGAATGGGCTAGGGTATCTGCGTCTGTCATCTTTATCAGGGAGCCGGCTGAGAGTAACAGTGCTGCTTCCAGGACACGCCACACGGCGCCTGCGGCGCCTGCACATCCCTGTGGGCTCCTCTTGAAACATCCTGTTTCAAAGGGTCCTGGAAGCAGCACCGTCACTCTTTCCGGCTTGTTCCAACTGATGGCACGTTGGGGTCACAAATGTCGTCGATTTGGCGCTTATCATCACCATTGGGCGCCCCAGGGCGGCTGCGGTCGTTCACGCCCAGGCAACCGCACCGTGCAGCAAAGTGTCGTGAGGGGGTTGTGGTGCGCTCCATCAAGGTGGATGCCGAGGGACGATAAGCGATTGGGTCGTCGAGCCAGGGATGGCTCGACGAGGCGACACGGAACAGGATGTTCCGTTGGAGCCGACCCACCAAGCGCAGAGGAGTGAGGGAAGCCCGTAGGGCCATCCGCCAGGAGCGAACCGCAACCCCCTCACGACACTTCGCGGTAACGATGGCACTGAGCCTTATCTGTGAACAACGTTGCTGGAATTCACAGTTAGGCGATAAGACCTGCACAAGATTTTAGTTAAGCGAGGGTGTGCAGTACTCCCCCGGTGGAGCCAGCTTGCTGGCGGCTTGGTTATTTGGCGGTGGATTCATAGTTGGTCTTTAGTAGCCTGAATAACAGGTAGCCAGAAAAAACCAATAGCAGTGGTACTGTATAAAGCCCGGGAAAATATCCTGCTTGATTTATTGCAAAGTAGGTGTGCCCAATACTGTTCCCCAATTCCAACAAAACCCAAAACCAGGTGTAGAGGGTTGCATGAGTCCAAGAGTGACGAACCGGCCCGAAGTAGCACCAAAAGCCGAAGATCACTATCGTCACGTTTACAATACTGAAACCTGTCGCCAAATCGTCGCCAAATAGGCCACTGATAAAGCGAGCCGGAGCAAATACTTCCCAGAGTCGGTAGAAATATTCCTCAATAGAATGTAGTGCCTGGCTGAAGATTAACAACAAAAATATCGTTTGCGTTGAAACCTGCATTGGCTTTTTTTCGCCATAGTTAGATTTAGCTATCGAATTTTACTGGCTCAGATTGTGTGTTCCTCAGCACGACTGTACCCGCCAGTTTGTCGTGTAGTCCTTGTTTGCGCTTGTCGATGCCCACCCAGATTATTCCGAGAAACAAGGGCAGCATCGCTGCGTAATAACCAATATAGCGAATCACATATTGCCCAGTAGATGGCTTTCCACCTGATTTTGCATCGACGATCGTAAGTTTCGTTGCCATTTTTCCAGGCGTTGCCGATTTATACACCCAGAAGACAACTACTGCGGCCGCGGGAAGAATATAGGTGAAGAGCAGGTCCCAAAATCCGATCAGTAACGTACTGTGCGCCCAATATGCATCTCCGTAAATTGCCACAAGAATTGGCGTGACAATGATCAATATCAACACGCTGTCGATGAGTGCCGCCGCAACTCTTATCCAAAATCCTGCGTATTCCTGACCGTGGTTTAGCACTATGAGTCTCTCCCTAAACGTCCCTTCATATCAGTGTAGGCAGTTTCGATTAGCTTGATCAAGGCCCCAGCATCGACGTCACGTTCGGGCCCGAGTTTCACGTGGCGCATGAACTTGCCGGTGCCTTCCAGCAGGCCACCCGGATCGGCAATCTCCGCGCCACGAAAGAACCCGACATTGACGTGAGCTTTGAAGGCGTTGACGTAGGCGAATGCCGCGTCAGCGACACAGGCGGTAGGATGGCCGTCATGCAATAACTCTCGAACATCGTGTCCGCAGTCACGCATGACCTCAAACCAGCGCTGCGCGATCACCCCCAATTCGCCCGCATGCTCACGCATCCAGGCCTCGATAGCTGGATCTCGCTTAAGCGGACTGGAGAATCGGAAAAGTTGGCTCATGACGATTGCATTCCCTTGTTGGACCACGTACCCGGAATCTCAACTCTCGCGGTATCCAGCGCCGGATAATGCGGCACTCAAGGCGTTATCATAGGCCATAAATTTTCGAGGGTCCCAATGATGCACAAGCTGCTGATCGTCTGCCTGTTACTGGTCGTCGCCGTACCCGCTATGGCTGAGTCGCTGTCGGACATCACCAATTATGTGCGCTATTCGGACCACTTTGCCAGCGCGGGTCAGCCCACCGCCGAGCAACTCGAATTGGCCAGCGACGGCGGCACCGAGTTGATCGTCTATATCGGTTTCAGCAACAGCCGCGGCGCCCTGGAAGGCGAGGACAGCATCGTTAAGGAACTGGGCATGGATTATGTTCAGATTCCGGTGGATTTCAAAAACCCCACCGTTGCGGATTTTCAGGCCTTTGCAGGCGTGATGCAAAACAACCGGGATCGCAGCGTATTGCTACATTGCCAGGTCAATTTCCGCGCTTCCGCTTTCTCGTTCCTCTACCGGGTGACTCAACTGGGCGCGGATGCCGAAGTGGCCCGCGCCGATATGGAGAAAATCTGGACGCCTGACGCAACCTGGTCGAAATTCATCGACCAGGTGCTCGCCGCACAGTAACGCACCCCGCCCCACCGTACTCTGCAAGCGACTATTCGTAACGCAGCGCCAGCGACGGTTTGGACCACGCCGCTTTGGCGGCCAGCCCACCCACGGTCAACATGGCAATGAGCAGTGCCAGCAAGCCGGCGAGAACAAACGTAAACAAGCTCATGTCGATGCGGTAGGCGAAAGATTCCAGCCACTTTTCCATGAGGTACCACGCCAACGGCCAGGCCAATAAATTCGCAATCAGGACGAGATAGCCAAAATCCCGGCTCAACAACGTGACGATGTCACGCACTGATCCGCCCATCACTTTGCGAATACCAATCTCCTTGGTTCTCTGCTCCGTGGTAAACGAGGCCAAACCGTAGAGGCCCAGACAGGCAATGAATATCGCTAATGCAGCGAACAAGGTAAATAGCTGGCCTTGCAATTTCTCATTCTGGTATAACGCCTCAAAGCGCTCGTCGAGAAAGCTCATCTGCATGGGCACATCCGGCAAGTTCAGCTTCCAGGTTTCTGCAATATCTGCCAGAGTCTGGTCGACATTTGAGGTATTGATTTTGATGGCCATCTTCCTGAAGTTCGGGACCTTCACTGCCGCGTCCCGATATTCCGGAGTTTCGTATAAGGAGTTGAGGTAGGGCAGCGCACGATAAAACACGGGAATGACCGCTTCGTGCAGGGAGGAGAAATGAATGTCGTCTATGACTCCAATGATCGGTCCTCTTGTGGACCCCTCGAATTGTTCGTCATCGCCCACTTCCATCCACTTGCCAATGGCATCATCCGGCGTCCAGCCCAACTGACTGGCAGCCAACTTGTTGAGGATGAATGAGCCCGTCGCCCTCGGGTTGGCCTCTGTAGGTTCGTTGTACATATCTGTGCCCCGTTCCCGGGAAAAGCTCCGTCCAGCCAGGAATGAGATGTTGAATGTTTCGAAAAAATCAAAATCCACGTTCAGGAACGGCATGCTTCTCATTTCGTTGGCTTCAGCGCGAATACCATTAGAGTTGGTGTTCTGGTCTCCAGGCAGAAGATTGGCAGCAGTAACTGAGGTGACGCCGGCAGTCTGAAGTAACTGCTGTTTCAGGGAGTCATAGTTGTCTCCAAAGCCCGAAGCGGGCGCACCTTCCATCAAGACCACATGGTCCCGATCAAATCCCAGATCCTTGTTGGCGGCATAATTCATTTGCGCGAAAATCACGCCCGTGGCGATCAACAAGGCAATGGATATGGCGAATTGAACAACCACCAGGGCTTTGCGAAAATTCACGCCCGCCCTACCTCGCGTTAGTTCCCCACGCAATACCGTGGCTGGCTGAAAAGCGGAGAGATAAAAAGCCGGATAGCTGCCGGCGATCGATCCAACCAACAGTGCCAACGCCACCAGCACAAGTACGACTGCCGGGCGGCTCAGATAGTCGAACGCAATGTCGAGGTTCATAAAGCCGTTGAACCAAGGCAGGAGTAGCTCCACCAGCGCGACAGCAATGATCATGGACAACAACCCCAATAGGATAGATTCACCCAAAAATTGTCCTACCAATTGCTGCCTGAATGCGCCCAGCACTTTGCGCATACCCACTTCCCGCGCACGTTGAATCGAGCGAGCGGTCGAGAGGTTCATAAAATTGATGCAGGCAATCAACAGAATGAAAATTGCGATCGCACTGAATGTGTACACCGTGGTGATGCTTCCGTTCGCCTTCATCTCATTGTCTCGGTGTGAATTGAGATGAATGTCGCCCAGAGGCTGAACCGGGAATAGGGTCCACTCGTTTAGCGTCCTCGCTTACGTGCCGGATCATGAACGCTGGTAATTGCCCGACCAGTGTCGAAATGTCATACCCCTCAGAGGTGAGCATGTAGGTGTGAAAACTATTACTGCCCCAATTATCGAGAAATTGAGCACCGAAAACTTGCTCCATGGTATTGAGTGATCCAACCATTTTCATGTGAAGGTGAGTGTTGTTGGGCAGATCTGCCATCACTCCCGTGATTTTCATTGGCAGCTGATTTTCAATTATTATGCTTTGTCCGAGCGGACTCTCGTCACCGAAATATTTTCGCGCGATGGATTCGGTAAGCACCATGCTGAACGGCTCCGCCAGCGCAGTCGCCGGATCACCCTCAATCAGCGGCACGTCGAATACCTCAAAAAATTCAGGATCGATAAACTTGACTCCGCTTTCATAAAAGCGCTGGTCGTCACGCGAGACCAGTAATTCTGCGCCCCATATCCGGACAACTTGCTCCAGCTCCGGAAAATCGGCTTTTAGCAGCGGCCCTGCGTTGGGTGCGATGGTTGACAGAAAGAGTTTGGGGCTGCCATTGGGCGGCATGAAATCTCGGGTGATGCGGTAAATCCTGTCGGCATTGGCCCACTGTTTGTCGTAGCTCAGCTCGTGCTCGACGAACAGGGCAATGATGATGACACAGGCCAGTCCAATGGAGAGACCGAGAATGTTAATCGCCGAATAAAGCCTGTTGCCAATGAGATTGCGCCAGGCAAAGGTCAAGTAGTTGCTAAACATTTGCAGCCTCCCGCTGCATGCGCACGACGTTCTCGGAAAGGATGCGTCCGTCGAGCATGCTCACCACCCGCTGGGCGAATTCGGCGTGATGCTGTGAGTGCGTCACCATCACAATGGGTGGTGCCTTCGCTGTTCAATGTGGTCAACAACTGCATGACCTCCTCGCCATTGACGGAATCCAGGTTGCCCGTCGGCTCATCGGCGAGAATCAGGCTGGGATCATTGACCACGGCTCGGGCGACCGCCACACGTTGCTGCTGCCCACCGGACAGTTGCTGCGGAAGATGGTTACGGCGCTGAATAATGCCGATTTTTTCAAGCACGCCCTCCACCCGCTGCTTGCGCTCGGCCTTCGCCATACCCTGGTAGAGCAGCGGTAATTCCACGTTCTCAAACACAGAAAGTTCGTCGATCAGATTGAAGCTCTGGAAAATAAAGCCCAGGTTGTTCTTGCGCAAACCGGCCAATTTCCGCTCGCTGTAACCGGCAACGTCTTCACCCTTAAAGTAATAGCTGCCACCGGAAACATTGTCGATCATGCCCAGGATGTTCAACAGCGTTGACTTACCGCAGCCGGAGGGGCCCATGACCGCGACAAATTCTCCCTGCGCGACATCGAGGTTGATGTTATCAAGGGCGGTCGTCTCAACTTCGTTGGTGCGAAATACCTTGGACAGTCCTTCAAACTTGATCATATTTGGCTCCCGGGCGCGCTGTGCCCATAACGGTCATTTGGATCGGAATATTGGATGGCTATATTGGATTCATAATAGACACCTACTGGATGCAGAAAACATGCCAACATAATTTATTTAAAAATCAGCACTTTATAAAACCGTTGGCGCCCAAAGTGTTCGATAACGAGCCAAGAACTGTCCGCTGACGTACACTTTGTCGCCCCAGAGGAATTGCACCCAATGGAATCCACAGCCCAACACAAGCCTGCCAATATCCTGATTGTTGACGATGACCAGGACGTCTTGCTTGCTGCCAGACTGCTTCTGAAAACTCATTTTGGAAGAATCCACTGCGTATCAGACCCTGAACAATTGTCTGAACTGCTTGAATCCGACCGTTGGGATGTGGTGCTGCTCGACATGAATTTCTCGCCGGGCAAAAACACCGGCACAGAAGGCATGGCGTTGATGGAGGCCATTCTGCAGCGTAATCCCAAAGCCGTGGTCGTGCTGATGACCGCCTACGGCGACGTTGATACCGCGGTCAACGCCATCCGCCAGGGTGCGACCGATTTTGTACTCAAACCCTGGCAGAACGAGAAAATGCTGGCCACCATGATTGCTGCCGCCAGACTTGCCGAATCCCGCGGTGAGGTCAGTCTGTTGCGTTCCCGTCAGCAGGAGATGGTCAGGGCCAGTTGGCAGAGCGTGCCAATCATTGGCCAGTCCGCGGCCATGGACGCGGTGTTCCAATTGGTCCAGAAGGCTGCGCCGACGGAAGCCAATGTATTGATCCTGGGAGAAAACGGCACGGGCAAGGAACTGGTGGCAAGAGAACTGCACGACCGCTCCAATCGCGGCGACCAGATCTTCATGACTGTAGACCTGGGCGCGATCCCGGAAACCCTGTTTGAGAGCGAGCTGTTCGGCCACCTCAAAGGCGCTTTTACCGATGCCAGTCGCAACCGCATCGGCAGGTTTCAGGCCGCCGCCGGCGGCACGGTATTCCTCGACGAAATTGGCAACCTGCCGATGTTTCTCCAGTCCAAATTGCTCAGCGTGCTGGAACAGCGCGCCTTGACCCCGGTCGGCAGTGATCGGCCGGTGAGTGTCGATGTACGGCTGCTGTGTGCAACCAATCGAAACCTGCGTGAGATGGTGGCGGAAGGCACATTCAGGGAGGATCTCTTGTATCGCATCAATACCGTAGAAATCGAACTGCCACCACTGCGCGCACGCCGTGACGACGTCCCCTTGTTGCTGGAGCACTTCGCCGACCTCTACGCCAAGAAGTATCAACATGCACGCAAGCGATTTTCGCAGACAGCGCTGGCGCAGCTACAACACTACGACTGGCCCGGCAATGTACGGGAATTGCGCCACGCGGTGGAACGCGCCGTAATCCTCAGCGAGGGGTCTGCCTTTAGCACTGACGATTTCCTCATCCAGCCCCGGGCCGGCGCGCCACGGGCCGCGGATAATGTTCAAGAGAATTTGAGACTGGACGCACTCGAAGAGGCTACCATCCGCACCGCACTGGGGCGGCACAAAGGCAATGTAAGCCGCGCCGCCGGTGTGCTGGGAATCAGCCGCGCTTCACTGTACCGGCGCATGGAGAAATATGGGCTCTGACCGCTACCGCCAATCCCTCTTGATCCACCTGGGTGGCTTGTTCGCCACTTGCTGTGTGTTGGCATGGTTGCTGCAGTCGACGACCTACCACGCGTCTGCTTTCCTGGTCCTGTTCATTCTGGTGGTTCAAATCGTCACATTGATTCGCTACCTCAACCGCACGGACCGTGCCGTGTCCCGCTTTCTAACCTCGGTGCAGTATGAAGACTTCGGCCAGAATTTTGACGATACCCGTGCCCCAAATTCATTCCGTGAACTCGGCCAGGCGATGGAAAATATCATCAAAGGCGTCAATCGTGCGCGGCGGGAGAAAGCCGAACAGGCGCAGTACTTACAGGTTCTAGTCCAGCATATTCCCATCGCAGTGATGGCCGTTAGGGAAGACGGTTCAGTTTCGCTGTTCAACAATGCAGCGCGCCGACTGCTGGGCTTCGCAAGCCTGTCTCACACAGACGGATTGCGCGACGACGGTGATTCGCTCGCCGATGCGATCATGGACATTTCGGCTGGCGAGGAGCGGATGGTCCGCGCCTCGACCGACAAATTGTCATTGCAGCTCAGCATCAGTGCGACTTCACTGAAGTTGGGCGGCGTGGTCGAGAAAATCATCTCCATACAGGACCTTCGCGAGCCGCTGGAAAGTCGCGAATCGGAGGCCTGGCAAAACCTGATTCGTGTCCTCAATCACGAGATCATGAATTCCATGACACCGATCACCTCGCTGGCCTCCACGGGCCGCGAGTCAGTTGGCCGGGTGCGCTCGGCACTCAATCTCGAGCCCGACGATCCACTCGATAGCGATCTGGAGGATGTCAGCGACGCGCTGGACGCCATGGGCAAGCGCAGCGAAGGCCTGATGCGCTTTGTCAGCAGTTATCGCAGCCTGAACCAGTTGCCGACGGCACGCATGCGACCGATCCGTCTGGAAGAATTTGTTGAACGGGTCGGCAAATTGTTGGCACACGCACTGGAGGCCGCAAATATTGAATGGCACACTTCAGTCACGCCACCTGGCCTGGAGCTCAGTGGGGATGCCGAATTATTGGAGCAGGCCGTCATCAACCTGCTCAACAATTCGATTGATGCCGTCTCACAGACCCCCCAGCCCACAATATCTCTGACCGCTTTGCTGGCAACCAAGGGCAGAATCACGATCGCCGTCGAAGACAACGGCTGCGGCATGGACGCAGAGGTAGTGAATAACATTTTCGTGCCGTTTTTCACCACCAAGCGCGAGGGTACCGGGGTCGGTATGAGCCTGGTGCGGCGCATCGTCAGACTGCAAGGCGGCCAGGTTCACGTCCACAGCAAACCCGACGCCGGCACCACCATCAGCCTGGTGTTCTAGACATCAAGTGAGCGTGCGATCAATTCCTTCATGATCTCGTTCGAGCCGCCATAAATCCTGGCAACCCGCGCGTCGACGTACATCCTGGCAATCGGGTATTCCATCATGTAGCCGTAACCGCCATGCAGCTGCAGACATTCATCGATCACCTCACCCATGATTTCACTACCCCACCATTTGGCCATCGACGCAGTGGCGGCATCGAGCGTCCCGTTCAGCAGGCGCACGACGCAGTCATTAACGAATGAGCGCGTGACTTCAAGTTTGGTTTTGGCTTCGGCCAACTTGAAGCGGGTGTTTTGAAAGTCCGCTATGCGTTTTCCAAACGCCTTTCTGCTGCCGACATAGGCCAGGGTTTCGGCCATCGCCGCCTCCATGGTGCCCACTGCGCTGACGCCGATCATCAGCCTTTCCCAGGCCAGTTGTTCCATCAGTTGATAAAACCCACGGCCTTCATCTTCGCCCAGCAGGTTGGCGCGAGGCACCATCACATCGTCGAAAAACAACTCCGATGTATCCGCTGCTTTCTGACCAATCTTTTCCAGGTTTCGTCCTCTTCGAAAGCCCTCCAATTCATCGGTTTCCACCATCAACAGCGACAGGCCCCTGGCGCCCGCCTGTTCGCCGGTTTTGCTCACCACGCAGATCAGGTTGGACGTCTGGCCGTTGGAGATAAAGGTTTTGGCTCCATTCAGGCGATAGTGGTCGCCCTCAAGCGTGGCGCGGGTTCTCACCGCCTGCAAGTCGGACCCGGCCCCGGGCTCACTCATCGCAATCGCGGGCACCCATTCTCCCGACGCCAGCCCCGGCAGCCAGCGTTGCTTTTGCATCTCGGTGGCGAAGGCCAGGATGTAATGGACCACGATGGACTGTATGCCCCAGCCCCATCCGGAATCTGCGTACTTGCCGACGACGAATCCGGTGACAACATCAAAGGACAGGCCGCCGCCAGAGCCGCCATAAGCTTCGGGAATGGCCGCGCCCAAAATGCCGGCATCACCCGCCTTTATCTACAACTCGCGGTTAACAAATCCCTGCTTGCGCCAGCGCTCGGTATTGGGCCGCAATTCCTCCTCCGCGAATCGCTCTACCGAATCCATAAACATCTCGTGTTCTTCGGTCATCCAACTGGTTTGACTGGCATTCATATTCAAATCCTCAACTGTCCGGCCCATTTAGCCTGTCAGGCCGCCACCAACCACCAGCAACTGGCCGCTGATATAATTGGATTCCGGGGAACAGAGCAGGTAGACGCCATCCGCGCCTTCCTCCGGGGTCCCCGGCCGGCCCAGGGGTATGAAATTGGGGGCCATTTCAGCCTGCTGGCGCGGCACGCCAATTCTGACTTCCCGGCCATCGACATTGATGGTTTGTTTCTCATCCACGCCTTCACTCAGCCGTGTCAGGATATAGCCGAAAGCGACACAGTTGACATTGACTTTGTAGCGCCCCCATTCCTTGGCCAGGGTGCGCGTCATGCCATGCAAGGCCGACTTTGCAGCAGAATAGTTTGCCTGCCCGGCATTGCCCCCGGTCCCCGAGATGGACGAGATATTGACCACCTTGCGAAATACTTCGATGCCCTGTTCCGCCTCGGCCTTGGCCCGCTCGCGAATATGATGCGAGGCGGCCCTTAGAATGCGAAACGGCGCTTTGACATGGACCTCGATCATCGCGTCAAACTGGTCGTCGCGCATTTTGTGGATGACTGCATCGTCGGTGTAACCGGCGTTATTGACGATGATGTCGAGCGTACCAAACCGATCCAGCGCAGTCCCAATGAACTGTTCAGCGAAGCCGTTTGCCGTCACGCTGCCCACGCAGGCCACCGCTTCGCCGCCGCTGGCGGCAATTTTTTCAATCACCTCGGCGGCGGGATCTGCATCCATATCATTCACCACAACCCGGGCGCCTTCGGAGGCCAGCTTCAGGCACAGTGCCCGCCCGATTCCACGGCCACCGCCGCTCACCAGGGCGACTTTTCCTTCCAGTTTTGACATTCAATTTTCCTATCAGCCGAATGGGCCTTTAATTCTTGCAAATTTTGCTGTTCAATGTAGCGCGGTGTTACCCTGCCGCCTTGTTCAAAATGATCTTGGAGCGCGACCTTGAAAGACCTATTTTCGATCCAGGGCAAGACAGCCGTCATTACAGGCGGGTCCAGCGGCATCGGTGCGATGATGACACAGGGCTTCCTCGAAAGCGGCGCGAAAGTGTACATCACCGCCCGCAAGGCCGAGCGCCTGTTCGCGGCCGCAGAGGCCTTCTCCGAATTCGGTGAGTGCATCGCCATTCAATCCGATCTCTCGACGATGGAGGGGTTGATGGGATTTGCCGCGGCGCTGGCCGAGCGCGAGACACAACTCGATGTTCTAATCAATAATGCAGGCACTGTCTGGGCTGAGCCGCTGGATGACTTCCCCGAGCAGGGCTGGGATAAAGTTATGGACATCAACCTCAAATCCGTGTTTTTCCTGACCCAAAAGCTCCTGCCGCAATTGCGTGCCGCCGGCACGGCGGATGATCCCGCGCGGGTGATCAATATTGCCTCGGTCAATGGCATCACAAATCCGCGCCTGCCCAATTATTCCTATTCCGCCAGCAAAGCCGGAGTGATTCAGTTGACGCGACACCTGGCGGCTGACCTGGCGCCCCAACACATAAACGTGAATGGAATCGCACCGGGTCTTTTCCCGTCCAACATGACGCCCGAATTGATGCGGCGAATCGGTGAAGAGGTGTCACCACAGCATATTCCATGCGGGCGGGTCGGGGCGCTGGAAGACGCTGCCGGAACAGCCATTTACCTCTCAGCAAGGGCTTCGGCCTGGGTGTGCGGCCACACCATAGTGCTCGACGGTGGATCGGTGGCGATTGCCGGTTCATCTTTTAGCTGACCGTTTCATTTTCCAGCAGCGCCGCAATGGCCTCCGCCCCGAAGCCCCAATCGGAGAGAATCTGTTTCGAATCCGCGCCCCTCGGTCGCGCGCCATGGGCCACTTCCGGAGAGGTGCGGCTGAATCGCGGCGCCGGTGACGGCTGGATGAACCCGTCCAGTTCCATGTAGGTCTTTCTGGCCTTGTTATGCGGGTGGCTGGCCGCCTCAACGATATCGAGGACCGGCGCAAAACACACATCCGTGCCCGCCATCAGATCACACCATTCATCACGGCTTTTGGTTTTAAAGATCTTCTCAAGTTTCTGCTTCAAGTCCGGCCAGCCCGATTCATCCCATTGGTCGCCAAATACCTCGGTACACAGCCCCGCTTTCTCCATCAACAGGGCGTAGAATTGTGGTTCTATCGAACCGATCGAGACGTACTTGCCATCAAGTGTTTCGTACACATCGTAAAAATGAGCACCGCTGTCGAGCATGTTGCTCCCTCGATTGGTGACCCATCGACCGCTGGCATGCAAAGTGTTGATCATGCCCATTAGCACCGCTGAACCATCTGTCATGGCCGCGTCGATCACCTGACCCTGGCCTGACTCACGGGCCTCAAGCAAGGCGCAAACCAGGCCGAAAGCCAGAAACATGCCGCCGCCGCCAAAATCGCCCACCAAATTCAGCGGCGGCACGGGTTTTTCGCCGGAACGGCCGATGGCATGGAGTGAGCCGGTCAATGAAATGTAGTTAATATCGTGGCCGGCAGCGCGCGCCAACGGCCCATGCTGACCCCAACCGGTCATGCGGCCGAATACCAGCGCGGGGTTTCGCTCCAGGCAGGCATCCGGTCCGACGCCGAGCCGTTCCATGACCCCTGGCCGGAATCCCTCGAACAGCGCATCAGCCTGTTCAACCAATTTCAGTAGGGTCTCCCTGCCCTGTGCTGATTTGATATTCAGCACGATGGATCGTTTGCCGCGGCGGGAGCAATCTTTTGTCATACCCAGATCGGGTTGGGTGGAACGATCGACACAGATGACTTCAGCGCCCATGTCGGCCAACAGCATGCCGCAGAAGGGGCCCGGGCCGAGGCCGGCCATTTCAATGATCTTGTAGCCCTTCAGTGGTCCCATCTGTGTTTGTCCTCAGGCCGCTTAGCGGGGCTGCATGCGAATGGCGCCATCCAGCCGGATGCTCTCGCCATTGAGGTATTCGTTTTCAACCATCATCACCGACAGATGGGCAATTTCTGCAGGCCGGCCCAAGCGCTGCGGGAAAACCACCATGGCCTCCAGTGCCTGGTAGACATTCTCGGGCGCAGATTCAAACAGGGGCGTGTGAATCAGGCCCGGCACAATGGTATTGACGCGGATGCCGCAAGAGGCGAGATCACGGGCCATGGGCAGGGTCATGCCGACAATGCCGCCTTTGGAAGCGCTATATGCCGTCTGGCCAATCTGGCCCTCGTAGGCCGCCACCGAGGCGGTGTGAATAATCACCCCTTTGCCGCCGTGCTCGTTGTAGGGATCGTTTCGTTGGCCGCCATCTTTTCGGCCGCCAGGCGGGCCACGTTCAAGCTGCCGATCAGATTGATGTTGATGACTTTCTTATAGGCATCGAGGGGGTGGGGGCCGTGCTTTCCAAAGGTCTTGATGGCCAGGCCAATGCCGGCAAAATTATTGCAGATGTGCAGCGCTCCAAATCGATCGACAACCGCATTAAGGGCGCTCTGAACGGCATCCTCATCGGTGACATCACCTTCAAAAAATGCCAGCCGCTCGGCGCCCAACTCCTCGATCAGGGCCGCTCCGCGTTCAGTATTCAGATCGAAGATTGCGACCTTCGCACCCTTGTCCAGGTAGGCCCTGACGGTGCCCTCACCGAGTCCCGAAGCGCCGCCCGTTACGATGGCTGTTTTGCCTGCTATATCCATTTCCTGCCGTCTAATTTCTCATTCACTTTTCCACTAGACGAATGTTTCGCCGGCCGCCAACTTGTCCGCCACGATGGCGGGCGCCCGAAAGCGCTCTCCGTAATCCGCGGCCAATTCATCGCAGCGTGCAATGAACCGCTCGAGGCCATAGGTGTTGACGAACTGGATATAGCCACCGGTCCAGGCCGGCGCGCCGATACCCAGGATCGAACCGATGTTGCCGTCAGCCACAGAGCGCAACACACCCTCCTCAAGGCACTTGAGGCTCTCTATTACGGTGCGGAACAACAAGCGTTGCTTGATGTCCTCGTCACTGATTTCCACTTCGGGCTTGTAGTAGAGGTCGAGCAGTTGTGGCCAAATCTTTTTGCCGCCGTCTGTGTACTCGAAATAGCCTCCGCCGTGATGACGCCCACCTCGTCCGAATTCCTTGACCAGGCTCAGCATCAGTTCCGTGGCTGCTGGAGTCGTGTCGTCCTCGGGCTTGATCAGGCCCATTGCCAGTTGGGTTTCCATGACCTCCACGCCCAGCTTCAGGCTGACTTCGTCCTGCACGGTCAACGGCCCCACAGGCATGCCGATGGCCCGGCCCATCGCGTCGATTCGCGCTGGGTGCAAACCCTCGGCAACCATCTGGGCCGCTTCCATCAACTGGGTGCCAATCACCCGCGAAGTGAAAAATCCCAGGGAATCATTGACCACGATGGGCGTCTTGCGGATCTGCTGGACGAAGTCGAAAGCGCGGGCCAACGTTTCATGACTGGTCTTCTCGCCACAGATCAATTCCACCAGCGGCATTCTGTCGACGGGAGAAAAGAAGTGGACGCCAACAAACTTTTCGGGATGCGCGCTGGCCTGCGCAAGCCGGGTGATCGGTAGCGTCGAGGTATTGCTGCCCCAAAAACCGTCCGCGGAGAGGAATTTCTCGGTGGACGAGGTCACGCGGTTCTTGAGTTCCATGTCTTCGAAGACCGCTTCGATGATCAGGTCGCAGCCGGCCAGATCTTCATCCTGGTCGGTCGCCTTAATCCGATCCAGTGCGGCATGGGCGGCCGCGGCCTCCATCCGGCCTTTGGACACTTTCCATTCGAACACACCGGCGCTGTAGTCCTTGCCTTTTTCCGCGGCCTGGATGTCCAGGTCCTTGAGCACCACCTCAATGCCCTGCTGGGCCGCCACGCAAGCGATGCCTTGCCCCATCATGCCGGCGCCCAGGATACCCAGTTTGTTTACCGTGGCGCGTGGGAACGCCTCGGGTCGCGCGGCGCCGCCATTGACTTTTTTCATCTGGAAGAAAAAGGCGGTGATCATATTCTTCGTGACCGGCGAGGAGAACAACGAAACGAATCCGCGGCTTTCAACGCGCAAGGCGGTATCGAGGTCCAGCTTCATCGCGTGCACTGCGATATCCAGGATGCGCTCAGGTGCCGGTAACAGGCCGCGCGTTTTCTTCAGCAGCATTACGGGGGCCATCTGAATGACCTGGGCGACGCCCGGGTGATCGGCGCCACCACCAGGAAATCGAAAACCCTTTCTGTCCCACGGCTGGGTGGCGGCATCGGGCTCGTCCCTGTTGGCCAGAATCCAGGCCTTGGCGCGCGGTACGAGGTCTTCGTGGGCATCCACAATTTCATCGATGAGGCCATCAGCAAGTGCTTTCTCCGGCTTCACACGCTTGCCTTCCAGCAAGTAAGGCAAGGCCTTTTGCAAACCGAGCAGTCGGGGCAAGCGAACCACGCCACCGCCACCGGGTAACAGACCCAATGTCACTTCGGGCAAGCCGGTGACCGCAGAGGCTGTGTTCCAGGCAATGCGCCGATTGCAGCACAGGCAGATTTCGTACCCGCCGCCCAACGCGGCACCGTTGATGGCTGCCACCACCGGTACCGGCAATAATTCAAGCCGGCGCATGACTGCTTTGGCGTCTGAAATGGTGGCGAACAGCTCGGCCGGATCGCGGCTATCGAACTTGAGCAGCTCGTCCAAGTTGCCACCGGCAAAGAATGTCTTCTTGGCCGAGGCAAACACCACGCCGGCTAATGCTTCCTCGCCCTCCAGTCGCTCGATGGTCGCCGGCATGACCTGGCCATATTCTTCATTCATCGAATTGACCGGCCCGGTCATATCCATGGTAATGGTGACGATGCCATCACTGTCCTTGTCGTAATTGAATACGCTCATAAACGATTTCCTTTGCTGCGCAGCCGGGTCAAACGCGTTCGATGATGGTTGAGATACCCATGCCACCACCCACACACAAGGACAACATGGCGCGCTTGAGATCACGACGTTCCAACTCGTCGAGCATGGTGCTGACGAGGATGGCGCCCGTTGCCCCCAGCGGATGGCCCATGGCGATTGAGCCGCCGTTGACGTTGGTGATTTCATGCAGAATATCCAGGTCTTTCATGTAGCGCATGGCCACCGAGGCGAAGGCCTCGTTGATCTCCCACAGGTCGATGTCGTCTTTGGTCAAGCCTGCCGTCTCCAGGCATTTCTTGGCCGCCGGACCGGGGCCGGTCAGCATGATAATGGGTTCGGTCGAAGTGACCGCTGTGGCCACAATCCGGCCGCGCGGGGCCAGGCCGATATCGGCGCCGGCCTGTTCACTGCCAATCAGAACGGCGCTGGCGCCATCGACGATGCCGGAGGAATTGCCACCGGTGTGAACATGGTTGATGCTTTCGACCTCGCTGTACTTGGACAGCGCGATTTCATCAAATCCAAACGCACCCAGCTGCTCAAATGCGGCTTTCAGGCCGGCCAGCCCTTCCATCGTGGTGTCTGGCCGAATAAAATCATCCTTCTCCAATATCGTGACTCCATTGAGGTCGGTAACCGGCATGACGGATCTGTCGAAATAGCCGTTGTCACGCGCATGAGCGGCCCGTTGTTGTGACGTCAGCGCGAACGAGTCGACATCTTCACGGCTCCAGCCTTCCAGGGTGGCAATCAGATCGGCGCCGATACCCTGCGGTACTGAACGCTGGGAGGCCATGAATTCCGGATCTGTAAAATGGGGCGCGTTGTCTGCACCCATGGGCACGCGTGACATTGATTCCACGCCGCCTGCAACCACCAGTTGTTCCCACCCGGAGGCGACCTTTTGAGCCGCCGAATTGACCGCTTCAAGTCCTGAGGCGCAGTAGCGATTGAGACTGATGGAGGCGACACTTTTGTCCCAGTTCGCAACCTGGATCGCGGCCTGGGCAATATTGCCACCCTGTTCTCCGGTCTCGGTTACACAGCCCATGATGACATCGTCGACGCGGGCAGTATCGAGGTCATGCCTGCTTTGCAGGCTGCTGAGCAGGCCAGCCAACAGGTTGTAAGGTTTCACTTCGTTCAGGGAACCGCCGGTCTTGCCCTTACTGCGGGGCGTTCGGACGGCGTCGTAGATATAAGCTTGGCGAACCATGGCATCCTCTTCAGTGGAAACATTCGGGATGCGTATTTTCTCGCACGACTCGATAGTGGACAATGGCCTATTAACTCATGCAAAATTAGCATTTTCTTACACGAGACTCTCAGACGGGGTGGCTGATATGCGCACCACAATCGAAGCACCATCACGAAAAAGATCAATTTCCATTGGGGTTCATGACATCAGGCACGCAGTGGAAGGGGCGCGGGAGGCTGGTTATGACATCAACCGGCTGATGAACAAAAGCGGTATCGACCCCGCGCTACTGACGCAAGCTGAGGCCCGAGTTCCGCTGGAGAATTACCTGGTGCTCAGCCGCTATGTTCAGGGCGTCATGAATGATGAACTCAGCGGGCTGTTGGCGTGGCCGGTGCGCCTGGGCAACTTCTGGATCTCAGGACTGCTGGCGGTGCATTCGCGCACCCTGGGGCAGGCGTTGGAACGCCTGGCGCAATTTAGCAATTTGCATGAAAACAGCCTGAAACATGAATTGAGGCTCACCAAGGGCCAGGCCGAATTCATTATTTCCCGTCGGGCCAATATGCGCGTGCTGAATATTCTGGCCATCAAATTCGTACTGACCTTTACCCATCGATTCGCGGGCTGGCTGGCCAATGAGCGTCTGATTCTCAACCAGGTAAAACTGGATTTTCGCCCACCGCACTACGGCTGGGAATACACCCACGCCTTTTACGGTGCACCGGTCTTGTTTCGCCAGAGCCACAACAGTATTACTTTTGATCGAGGTTATCTTGAGCGACCGGTGGTACAAAACGAGGCCAGCCTGGAAGGCTACGTACGCCGCGCGCCGATGGATCTCTTTCTGCCACTTGACGCTCAGGGAGAACTGACCCGTAAGGTCAGGGACAAAGTCCAAAAAGATTTCACACAACACCATCATCCACCCGGACTTAATACGGTGGCCGGGGCGATGAAGATGAATCCACAGTCACTGCGGCGGCGCCTCAAACAGGAAGGCAGCAGCTTTCAGGCGATCAAGGCCCAGGCGCGCCGCGATGTGGCGATTCACCACCTCGGCAATTCGAGATTAAGTATCGAAGAGGTGGCCAACCGTGCCGGGTATACTGAAACCAGCACGTTTATCAGAGCCTTCAAAGGCTGGACCGGTTTCACACCTGCACAATTCAGACGTGGTCTGGACGTCAAGGTCTGAGCCAATCATCACCGGACGGCACGACCCAGTTGCTGGGGCGGGACGTAATCGAAGATAAACGTGATTGGGTCATCCTTGCCTTTGTTCATCACGCTGTGGTTTTTCTGGTTGTTGATTTCATAGGCCTGGCCAACTTGTAAATGGTGGGGCCGGCCGTCGATCATGAAGCGAACACGGGGGTTGGTCGTTATCGGAATGTGTATTCGGTGCCCCACATGGAAGGACGGATGCGAATCCACGTGCGGTTTGATCTTGCAGCCTGCGAGCAACTTGGCGGCCATGGCCCGGATAATCGTCCCGCCTGGCGGGTAAAACCGCCCGATGATATCGTGCATCACCGGGACGGCGACCTCGGCAAGGCGGTCCCAACCGGGCTCCTTGCAGATATCCATCTCGGGCCAGTTCTCCAGCTGGGTAAAAACCAGGACGATGGATTCGGTTTCGCGGTGAACGTCATAGGAAATCTGGCGGGTTTCTTCTTCACGCCAGGCGGCTTTTTCTTGAGACACGATGGCGTCGATCAACGCCGCGCCGTCGACCGGCCCAAGCTCCTTGATCAGGCCATCAATGTCCATTCAATGATTCACACCACCGTTGAGTGGGTGACGTGATAGCCGATGAAGATCGCTCAATTCCAGTTGTACCTGTAATTGATTCCAATGGTGCGCGGCCGATTGGTCGTCAACCGTGACTTGATCCAGCGGTCGTTGAATAGCACCTGCGCATATTCATTGAACATATTGTCGACAAATATCGTAGCACTCCAATTGTCAGCATTGAGGCCAAATCGGAGGTTGAAGATGCTGTAGGAGGGATGGGTACGAACGGCATTGTCAGCAATGATGGACTGGATGCCATCCAGCGAATTGACAGAGTCGCCCTGGTATTGGTAAACGCCGAGTATGTAGGGTACTGCGCCCCAGATCTCGTTGCTGAACGTGTACTCGGCCAGCAGGCTGCCTTTCCACTTGGGCACCAGGGGCAGTCGCGTTCCTTTGACCGCTTCCTTGGGCTCAGACCCGTCTGGAAACAGGATTGCTGATTCCGAAAGCGCCGCGTCGTTATAGCCCAACGTGCCGGTGAGCTTCCAGTTCTCTGCCGGTATCCATGAAAAATCCGCTTCAAGACCGTCGATCTGCGCTTGCGGGAAGTTGAGGATGCCAAGCGAGTAGAAGGGTGCGTCCGGATCTACCGCTTCGATCTGGATGTCATCCCATTCCATCCGGAACACTGCCAGGTTGAACTGGAAGCGGCCGCCAGCCCAGGTTGTCTTGGTGCCGATTTCATAGTTCACCAAAGTGTCGCCGGTAAAGGTGTGAAATTCACCTCCGGGCCCGTATAAAGAACCGAGCTTGGCCGAGTTGACCCCGCCACTGCGAAATCCTTCCGAGTAAGTGAAGTAGACCATTTTGTCGTCATCGATCCTATAAGTGAGATTCACCTTGGGTACAAAACCTGATTCCGTGTTGGTTGCGAATTCGTCCACGTAACATCTGTGGAGGTCTGCGGTCGCTATACCGGCCTCTCCCGCTTCCCTTTCCTCCGGGGTACCCCAGGCTGCCCTGTCCGCATCGGTGCCACAATTCATCACCTTGCTTTCCGGCGGGTTAACCAGGGCGCCGTTGCGCGAGATTCTGTCGTTTTTGATGTCGTACCAGCGACCGCCCAGTGTGACGGCGAAGTTCTCAGTCACATCAAAGGTGAATTCACCAAATACGGCCTTTTGCTTGAGGTTTGTCTCATAAATCCCATGCCATGCATTGTCTGACGGCTCGAGAAAGGTACCAAAGTAGTAGTAGTGCGCATAGGCCACATAAGCGTGGTGATTGGAGCATCCTTCTCCCGCAGCATAGTAGGTATGGCAGTTGTCACCCTGGCCGATGACGTTGGCAGTAAAAAATTGCGGTCCACTCTCGTTCTTGCTGTAGAAAACGCCCGCGATCCACGACCAACGGCTGTCACTATCAGCCGGTGATGACAGTCGAGCCTCGAATGAGGTGCGGTCCCACTCCTGTTGATCGATGGAAAAAGCATGGGGATCGCCGCCCCAATCATAAAAAAGAGCGTCAGGGTTTGACATCTCCCGATAATAGTCGCCCGCCAACTGAAAGTAATGCCAATACGCAGTTGAGTCCGCATCGTAGCGGGTTTCGCGGTGCGCAATCCCGGCCGTAATGGTCGCATCGGCCCAGCCAAGGCTGCCTTCCGCTGTCAGCGCAATCTGATACCACTCGTCCGACCAACTCTCAGGATTGAAGCGGAGTTGCTGCCACTTGCCCAGTCCGCTGTCTTCATCGAACCCTTCAGCCAGGTCGCTATCGCCGAAGCCATCCGCCTGGGTATCCTGGAAGATGCCCTGGACGTCAAAAGTCCAGTTATCACCGGGGACCCAGCGCAGAGATACACGAGCGCCGGACGTGTTGCTCGTGTTGACGTTATCGGCTACGTGTTCCGCGTTATCAAAGGTCCCGCCCGGACTGGTGCTAAATATGTTGTCGACCCAACCGGCATCTTCAGCGGTAAAACCGACCAGGCGCAGGGCCAGCGTGTCCTCGACCAGCGGGATATTGATCATGGCGCTGACGTCGTAGCCACTGTCGCCACCCTTGACGGTATTTGCAGTGAGATCAACCCAGCTTTCAAAAGCACTTGCGTCCGGCTTGTTGGTAATAATGCGTAAAGTGCCACACTGCGACGCCTCGCCAAACAGCGTCCCTTGTGGTCCGCTAAGTGCCTCGACACGTTCGATATCGACCAGCCTCGGGTCCGGATTGAAACCCTGCTGGCTGATTGGTTGCTCATCCAGGTATACACTGGTGGTTGGATTGTCGGTGAAAGCAACCGCCGAAACCGAGCAGCCTCGGATGATTACGCTGCTTCCGCCCGGCTCGCGTCTGCCGAACGATAGGCTCGGAATCTGTCCGGCGTAGTCTTCGAGTCTCTTGAAGCCCTGCAGCTTAATATCTGCGTCGGTAAATGCCGTAATGCTCATCGGCACGTCTTGCAGGTTAAGCTCGCCACGCTTGGTTGCCGTTACCAGCACCTCTTCCAGAGTCAGACCGTCAGCCACATCCTGTCCGTCGTCCTGGGCATAAGCCACAGGAACGCCGGCGCATATCGCCGAAACTGCTACGCTGAGTGTTTTAAGAGGGTACTGTTGGATAGAATCTTTCTTGCGGGCCATGGCAGCTTCTCCGGCGGACTACTCAAATTTCCCAATCAGTGATGTTTATTTTAATCAACACCATGATTTTAGAACGACTACGTTGCATAATGCCACAATTGTCGCAATATTCCCAATTCCATTGAGAATATGGGTAATTTGAGCTCATACCGTGATATTAATGAATTGGGCCAGACGCCGGCTTCGAACCTTTAGATAACACAAAATTAACCGATGTCTATTTTAATTAACGTCCTTTAGTATCGCTTACTTGGGTCTTTTTGAGAGAATTTAAGTGACAGTATTGATTGCGACTTCGGTAGTGCGGGGCAGCCAGCAGGGCGAAAGCCATGGCGGGGTATACCTGGTTGATCTCGATCAGGGGAGAGCTGCCCTTGCCATCGACTGGAACACCGCAGGAATCGACTGGCAGGGCCGAGGCTGGGATCGGGGCTTGCGCGGGATTGCATTTGATGATGACCGGGTCTTCATTGCCGCGAGCAATGAGTTGTTCGTCTATACGCCGCAATTTAACCTGATCGCATCATACCGGACACCCTTCTTGAAGCATTGCCACGAGATTTTCCGCTATAAGCGCCGGCTGTTTCTGACTTCAACTGCCTACGACTCGATTCTCGGTTTTGATCTCGACAGCAACAGGTTTTCCTGGGGCTTGCATATCGCAGGCCTGGGCAAGGAATTCACCGCCAGACCATTCAACCCTGAAGGCCAGAGTGGGCCACTGCTCAACAACCAATTGCACATCAATAGCGTGGTGTGCAATGACAATGGCATGTTTGTCTGCGGGCTTAGAATGGCGTCTCTGTTGCATTACAGCGGCCGCAGAATCACCTCTTATGTGAATATGCCCGAAGGTTGTCACAATGCAACGCCCTGGCGCGGGGGCGTGCTGTTTAATGACACCGAATCCAATGCCGTGCGTTATGTCACACCCGAACACAATCGGGTTTTTCAGGTGCCGCGCTACCCCGAAGAAGAACTGACGCACAACAAGCTGGACCAATCGCACATCGCCAGGCAGTCGTTCGCGCGAGGTCTGTGTATCATCGACGAGCACGTGATCGCCTCAGGGTCTTCGCCCTCGACGGTGACATTGCACAATGTCGACACCATGCAAACCACGCACAGCGTCAACCTGTCGATGGATATCAGGAATGCCATCCATGGCCTGGAAGTGTGGCCCTACCCGTTAGAAGATTGAGCACCGTCATCCCGGACAAGTGATGAGGGCAAGTGACGAGGATCGTCATCCCGGACAAGTGAAGAGGATCGTCATCCCGGACAAGTGAAGCGCGATTTCCCACAGGATGTGGGAATGTCACGAAGCGCATGGATGCGCGGGAGAGACCCGGGACCTATTCGGCGCTGGGTAGAATAACCGCCGGTCAGCCCCGCGAATGGCTGATGTGACCGTTTCGCAGTGATAGCCTTAACGAGGCACTATAGGTCCCGGGTCAAGCCCGGGATGACGGGGTCAAGCCCGGGATGACGTGCTAACTAGGAATTGATTGATTCGTATTTTGAATAGCGCGGCAGTGCCGGCTCCAGCACTTCGATCAGCTCGCCCAGGTATTGCTCGTGATTGCGCCAGAAGTTTACTGACTTCGTGTAGACAGGCTGGCGAACCTGCTCTGAGCTGGCGGTGCGCACGGGGCGATCGGTGGCGTGGAAATTCAGGCACTCGTCCTCCCACGGTAAATCACAATATTCCAGAAAACGGCGTACCTGGTTCTCGGTATCGGTGACCATTTCTTCGTACTGGACTGTTAGGCAGCGGCCCGGTAACACCTCATGCCAATGGTCCATCAGGCGCTCATACTGGAGGAAATACTCACCAATGTCCGTCAGGTCATAGGTGAAATTCTGGCCCCTGGCAAATAACTGCCGATAACAGCTCAGGCAAGAATCTAGCGGATAACGGCGAGCGTCGACAATTTTCGCATGGGGCAATATCAAGTGCAGAAATCCTATGCTTGGAAAATTATTGGGCATTTTGTCAACAAAACGGGGGGTGCCATCGGTGCGATGGATTTGTGCAAATTCCAGGTAATCACCGCCCAGCCGCACAAAATGCTCTTCATTCAATTCGTGCACTGCCCGGGGGTAATTGATGCCATCGGCGCGATTGCGGTTGAGGGACGTAGCCACCAGGCCAACATACGGCAGCTCAGAGGTCCCTTCAACCTGGCTGTGACTGGCCAAAATCTGTTCAATCAGGGTCGAGCCGGATCGCGGCAAACCCACCACGAAAATCGGCGCTTTTGAGGGGTGGCCTTGGCCGCCAGTTTGAGCCAGAAATTTCGCATCGAATACATCGATGATCTCGTCGTTCATCACCTCGGTACGCACCGGGTCATAGTTTTCCAACACACGCTGGCGCGAATTGCCTTCATCGTAATATTGCCAGGCCAATTCGAAATTTCCGCGATCTTCATTGGCTTTTGCAAGCGCAAACAGAAAGTTCACGGCGGATTGTTCGGTGAGGTCATCGTCCCTGGCGGCCGCACCCTGCGGCGCGCCCTGTGTTACACCCTGGACGGCATCCTGGGCAGCACCGGACTCAGGCGCACCACTATCGGCAAGGACCGCCTCCATGGTCGTGATGTCCTCATCGGTCAACCGGTAGGTCTTCAGATTCGCCAGGTTCCAGTAAGTCTCACCGAAGTGTGGTTTGAGCCGTATGCAGTTACGGTACGCCTCGACGGCCTCTTCTTGACGACCGACCGTTTTCAGTACATGCCCCAACCCCAGCATGGCACCAGCATGTGAAGGCCTGAGCTTGGTCACTTGCTGATAGGCTTCAACGGACTCGTAAGTCTGGGCACCCAACGACAAGGTGCCGGCAAGGAGGTACCAGGCTTGAATATTGCCGAGCTCCAGCGCTATGGCCTGGCGCAACCAGTCGATCGCTTCATTCAGCCGATTTTGCTCCTTCAACGCGCCGCCGAGGTCAACCTGGGCCGCAACAAAATCTGGAGCGCTTGCCAACGCCCGCCGAAACAGGCGTTCAGCCTTGTAAACCCGACCGCTTTGCATGGCGATCAAACCAAGCATTCTTAATGCATCTACATTGGTTGCATTGCTGCGCAAGACCTCATGAAAGAGCGCCTCGGCTTCCTTAATTCGGCCGAACTTCTGATGCTCAGCTGCCAGCGCGAGCATCTTGCGCTCCGGATTCAGATCAAACGACTTCTCGAACGCAACGTCGGCTTCAGGGCCTTTGCCCAGCATCGCCAGGGCTTTACCCAGACTAAAATTGGCGCGGTCAAGATCGGGGTCCAGGCGCGTTGCAGTGCGTAGTATTGTCACGGCCTCTTCGGGCTGGCCGCTATCGACCAGTAATTGTCCGAGGTCTTCATGCGGTTTGGCAAAATTGGGCGCAAGTTTAATGGCACGGCGTAGCAATTTCTCAGCTTCAACAAGCTGCCGGCTTTTTAGTAAAGTAGCGCCCAGCAAGGCCACCATGTTGATGTCATCGGGGTTGCGTTGAACGGCAGAGTGGCAAATTTCTTCGGCCTTGGTGGCCTGGCCAGCGTTGATCAACGCGATGGCTTCGCTGAGCGCGCTCTTGGATGCAAAATTGCTTGCCATCAGTGGCGTTTCTCCATCAGAGTATTGCGGCGACAACCTCTATAACAGACCGGCAACGGTACCGGGGGGACAGCTCGAATGCAACAATCAAATCAGTACAGCAATTGTAGACGACAGCGATGACACATCCGCAACCACATACAGGTTCTTATTACGCGGCGACGATTAACCATCCCATCTCTTTTGAGCAACTCAAGGGTGCACAGAATGCCGACGTTTGCGTAATCGGCGCGGGCTTCACCGGCATATCGACCGCGCTGCACCTGTCGGAACGCGGCTACAAGGTCCACGTCGTTGAGGCCAACAAGGTCGGTTGGGGGGCATCCGGCCGCAACGGCGGTCAGATGATAGGCGGCATATCCGGCGAAAAGAAAGTCGCCAGGCACCTGGCCGAGCATCTGGGTGTTGATGGAGAGCGAATCATATGGGAAATGCGCTGGGCCGGCAACGATATTATTCGGCAACGGGTCAGCACTTACGGTATTGAATGTGATCTGAAGTCAGGCTTTCTCGACGTGGCGATAAAACCGCGCCACGTGCACGATTTTCAGGTGACTTTGGAGGCCCTGGACAAGCACAATTTTCCGCATGAATACCGCATCCTATCATGCGAGGAAACGTGCTCGGCGATTGGGACCGACGCCTATATCGGCGCCATCCTGAACATGGCCAATGGCCACCTCCATCCCTTAAATCTGTGTATCGGTGAAGCCAAGGCCGCGGTATCTCTCGGTGCTACGGTTTTCGAACAATCACCCGTTCTGCATATTGAGCATGGGGACAAGCCGCGCGTGGTGTGCGAACACGGCTCCGTGGCGGCTGATGCCGTGGTCATCGCCGGCAACGCCTACCATCTTATCGAGCCGAAATTGCGCGGTATCATGTTTCCAGTCAACAGCTTCATCATCGCGACCGAACCCCTGTCGGCAGCAGTCATTGCTCAAATCAATCCACGGGATCTGGCAGTTTGTGATCCGAATTTTGTGCTTGAGTATTTCCGACTCAGCGCGGACAAACGGCTGCTGTTCGGCGGCCGGTGCAATTATTTCGGCAGCGACCCGGACGTCATCAGGCGCAAGCTGATTCCCAAAATGCTGCGGATTTATCCTCAACTTGCGGGCACACAAATCGACTTCGCCTGGGGTGGCACGATTGGCGTGCCGCTCGATCGAGTACCGCAGTTGGGCAAAGTCGCGCCGAATGTGTTCTATTCGCAGGGCTATTCGGGGCACGGCGTCAACGTCACCCATCTGGCAGGCCAGATCATGGCCGATGCGATCGCCGGCACGCTGGAACGATTCGACATATTCGCGGAAATCAAGCCTAAAAGGATGCCCGGGGCGCACCTACTGCGCAAGCCAATGGTGGCGCTGGGGATATTGTATTATCAATTAAAGGACCGTTTGTAGCCGTGGTCGAGGAGCACACATGATCAAGGGCAGATGCGAATGCCAAAGAGTGCGATACGAGGCGAATGCCAAGATTGAGGATTTCAGTCACTGCCATTGTTCCCAATGTCGACGCCTCCACGGCGCTGGATTTGCTTCTTTCGGTGGAATCCCTCGCAACAGCTTCCGCTTTGTGAGCGGCGAGCAGGACCTCAGGACCTATGCCTCATCCAAGCAAATCGACAGGATATTTTGCGGCAACTGCGGATCAAATATGCTGTGCGATTACAAACTGGAACCGGAAAGCCTGTACCTGATCATGAGCACCGTGGAAGGCGATCCTGCCCTCCCGCCCGGCTATCACCAGTTTGTTGGGTCAAAAGCCCCGTGGATTACGATTGGCGATGGGCTGCCCCAGCACCATGAATGGCCTAACGAAGATCATTAATCGATGAAGAAATTCATTGGCACCACTCTGACGGGAACCATCGCCTCCTTACATCTGGGAAACAACGGTGACCTGAGTAAAGCCCAATGCCTGTCCCTGTACGCTGAAATTGACGGCTTTGACGGCGACAAGCACAACGGTCCCTCAAGGAAGGCGTGGGCAGGCGAGTGGGAGCCCAAAGGTACAGTGCGGCGCAACGAGCGCCAGTGGTCGGCGGTATCCATCGAAGAATTGGCGCACATCACAGAGCAACTGGAATTGACCGAGCCACTGCGGGCGGAAACACTGGGCGCCAATTTATGCATCGAAGGCGTCGCGGAATTGTCTTTGCTGCCGAAGGGAACAAAGCTTGTATTTCCATCGGGCGCGGTGCTGACGGTAGAAGAATATAACCCGCCCTGTACCGCAATGGGGGAGCGGATCGCCGCCGCTTATGCCACACGGTCGCAAAAACCATTGACCGGGCAGTCATGGTTAAGGCCGTCAGCCGGTCGCCGCGGCCTGGTGGGCGTCGTCGATGTGCCGGGGAAAATCCGTGCCGGAGACGCGGTGGAAGTGCGGGTCTTTACAGCGCCTGTGATCCGCTTGCTTTAAGCTGCGGACAAGCCGGATTCATGCTTTTCCCGCGCCTGCAGGCGGGGAGGATTTACCCGCAATCAGTGTCTATGCTACCTGTTGTGTTAAAAATATGGGTGTGCCGGATTGAACCGTTTCGACTCGATCGTCGTTGGGGCAGGACACAATGGTTTGGTGTGCGCCGCTTATCTGGCGCAAAGTGGCCAGCGCGTGCTGGTCCTCGAAGCGTCTGACACGCCGGGCGGGCTTGTTGCAAGCCGGGAATTTCACCCCGGATTTCACGCCACTGTCGCACACTCGGTCCACCGCTTTTCGCAAAAAATAGCCAGCGATCTCAAGCTTGCCTCGTTTGGTTTTGAGTCCACATCCAACGCATTGCCGACTTGCGGTTTGCGGGTCGACCAGGCGCACGTCGTCCTTGGCAAGGACGACTTGGGCGGCGCCTCGACGGACGACCAGCTTGCCTATAAGAATTACGCCCGGCTCATGCAACGCTTTGCGGGTGTATTGAGCCCGTTCTGGTTCAAAACGATGCCACGAATCGGCAATAACAGCCTCACCGAACTGATGACTTTTGCACACATCGGTCTGAACATTCGCCGTATCGGCAAAAAGGACATGCAGGAATTCATGCGGGTAGTCACGCTTCCGACGCAAGACCTCATGGATGAGTATTTCGACGATGATGTCCTCAAGGCCACCTTGAGCTGGGATGGGCTGATAGGTTCCAAACTGGCGCCACGTTCGCCCAACGGCGCCGTACTGGCATTGCTCTACCGTCTGGCCGGGGCGAGTGGCGGCGCGTATAGCGTTCCGACAAACGGCGTTAACAGCCTGGTTGAGTCACTGTGTGCATCGGCAAAGGCATCTGGCGCCGAGGTGAAATGCGGCGCCCCGGTCAGTCGAATATTGATGGATGCCAGCGCCGATGGCCTGGGAGCAAAAGGCGTCGAACTGGCGGGTGGTGAGACAATTGAAGCCCATCGAGTTGTCTCAGCGATTGACCCGCAACGCACCTTTCTGGGCCTGGTTGGCGTGGAATTTTTCGACATCGGCTTTACCAACCGGATTCGTCGATTACGATGCGACGGCTACGTCGCAAAATTGCACCTTGCACTGAACGCATTACCGGAATTCCTCGGCCTCCAGCAGACCGACGGCCGGATGATCATTGCACCGAGTATGGAAGCTATTGAGCTCGCGTTCGACCACGCCAAGTACGGCGAATGCCCGCCACAACCCGTCATGGAAATTGTCATTCCGAGCATCCACGATTCAGCGCTCGCCCCCCCTGGCAAGCACGTTTTGTCGGCTCATGTCATGTATGTACCCTACCAACTCAAGGGCGGCTGGACCGACGCAGCACGCGATCTGATGTGCGAGCGGGCCATCGACACGATCGCCAATTATGCGCCGCGAATCCGCGAGCAGATTATTCATCGGGAGTTTCTTACTCCAGCAGACCTGGAGCGGGAATACCGTGTGACGGGTGGCCATTGGCACCACACCGAACTTGCAATGGATCAGATGCTCATGATGCGGCCAACCCATGAAGCGGCACAATACGCAACGCCGATACCGGGCCTTTACCTGTGTGGCGCCGGCTGTCATCCGGGTGGCGATGTGGTCGGCGCGGCCGGCCACAATGCAGCGCGCGAGATATTGCGATGAGTCACTATGACGCCATTGTCATTGGTGCCGGCCACAACGGCCTGACAAACGCCGCCTACCTCGCTAAGGCCGGGCTGAAGGTTGTCGTGCTTGAAAAAAATGACTATATCGGTGGGGCTGCCGTGTCGCGCGAGTTGCACAAGGGTTGGACCTACTCCAGCTGCTCGTATGTTTGCAGCATGATGCGACAGGCATTGCACCGAGACCTGGACCTGGGTCGTCACGGCTTGCTGCTGGTTCCCTACCTCGGCACAGTGAATTTCGGTGATGACGATGAGCGGCTGTTTGCCTTTCACGATGAAGAAGCAGCCCACCTCGAGCTTAGGCGCCACTCGCCGCATGACGCGGACGCCATGCATCGATTCCAGACCGATCTGACCCGCTACTCGCAATTGATTCGCAAGACTTTATTGCGTACGCCGCCCGACCCTTCCACGTTTCGTTTGCGGGACATTCGGGAATTGCTGTTCCTCGCCAAACAATTCTGGAAACTGGGTGAAAAAGAGATTTACGAGTATGTCCGCTTTTTCACCATGAGTGCGGCCGATTATCTCGACGATAATTTCGAGAACGACTTGATCAAGGCCGCCATGGCCAGCCCGGGCATCATCGGTACCGCACTGGGCGTTTACTCGCCCGGCTCTTCGTACATCCTGTTGCACCATGTCATGGGGGATGTCGATGGCAGCATAGGCGCGTGGGGCCTGGCGCGTGGCGGCATGGGCGCCATATCGAATGCTATCGCCGGCGCCTTACAGGAACACGGCGGAGAAATTCGAATCAATGCGGGTGTACAGCAGGTGCTGGTTGAGCACCGCAAGGCCGTCGGTGTCGTACTTGAAAACGGTGATGAGGTCCGGGCGCGCATTGTCGTATCCAATCTTGACGCGAAGCGAACCTTCACCCGCATCATGGACAGGAATGACTTGCCCGATGGCATCTACGAGAAGGCCCAAAACTTCAAAATCCGCGGTTAGTCCGGCAAGATCAACATCGCGTTGTCTGGGATGCCGAAATTCACCGGCGTGCCGGAAAATCGCTACATCAATCGCGGTGGGCAAGGCTTCACCGGTTCTCTGGAGACCCTGGAACGGGCTTACGATTGCTGGAAGCGCGGTCGTTGATCAGATGATCCGTTCATCGAGTCCGTCATACCGTCAGCCTGGGATCCAACTGTCGCGCCGCCCGGCCAGCACTGGATGTCGAATTTCGTGCAGTATTGCCCACCCAAACTTGCCGACGGGCCGTGGACGCCGGAAAAACGCGAAAAATTCGGCCAGACGGTCGTCGACAAGATTGAGCGCTACAGTCCGGGATTCAAGGACCTGATCGTACATATGGAGGTTCGAACGCCGCATGATATTGAACAGGAGATCGGATTGACGGAAGGCAATATCTTCCAGGGGGAACTCACGATCGATCAGCTGTTGTTCAACCGGCCGTTTCCGGGGTATGGGCAATACCGCATGCCGGTGAAGAATCTCTACATGTGCGGATCGTCGACACACCCCGGAGGCGGTGTATCAGCGGCCTGCGGCGCCAATGCAGCACGCGAGATACTCATCGATCTGCGGCGTCCCAATACCGTGCCCGCGGATGATTTTTACGACGAGTAACCTATGGCTACAACAGACCCTTACGCCGGCGAGCGCCTGAAGTTATCCCCCTTCTACCCCAGGCAGAAGGTCCTGAATATTCGGGATGCCTGGTCGTCATGGAATGGCTACAAATTCGCCGACTATTACTACGATGCCGAATACGAGTATTTTTGCATTCGCAATACCTGTGCGACTTACGATATCTGCCCAATGCAAAAGTACGAAATTCAAGGCCGCGACGCCGAAGTGATGTTGAACCGCATGGTCACCAGGGACGTCAAGAAAATTGGCCTCAATCGCGTTGCGTATTGCCTCTGGTGTACCGACGAAGGGCGCATGATCGACGACGGGACCATTTTCAAATTGTCCAGTGACAGATTCATGCTGACCTGCGGCAGCCCCTGCACCGCGTGGCTGGAAAAAAGTGCATTCGGCTTCGAAGAGGTCTCTGTCACGGATGTCACCGACGCGCTCGCCGCCCTCTCCCTGCAAGGGCCCACATCCTGTTCCGCACTGAAAAAGATGGGGTTGGAAGGCATAGAAAATTCGAAGCCGTTCGACATCATGCACTTTCCATTCCGCGGCGACTCACTGATGGTGTCGCGCACGGGCTTTACCGGCGATCTCGGATACGAATTGTGGATTCGGCCCGAACGTGCGCTCGAAATGTGGGATGCACTCTATGCCGCGGGCGAGCACTATGGCATTCAACCCTATGGGGAGGAGGCGACCAATATGGCGAGGCTCGAGGCCGCGTTCATAATGCCCGCGATGGAATTTAATGAGGCGCTCCGCACGGTGCACTTTGAGCATGATCAAACGCCGTTCGAATTGAGCCTGGGCTGGCTGGTCGATTTCGACAAGCCACACTTTAGCGGCCGCAGCGCCCTGCTGAAGGAAAAACAGCGCGGACCGAAATACACCTTGACCAAGCTCGACATCGAAGGCAACAAACCTGCAAAGGGTTCGTACATATATAAGAATAAGGCTTGCAGCAGGGAAATTGGCTACGTGACCTCAGCCATGTGGTCGCCTGCGGTAAAGGCAAACATCGCGCTGGCCATGATCGAGACAGAACACCTGAATGGCGAACTGTGGGCTGAAATATACTACGAGAAGGAACTGCGCCAGTACGACCGGGTTGCCAGATGTACGCGAAAACTAAAGCCATTCTGGACACCGGCACGGGCGCGTGCGACCCCGCCGGCTGACTTTTAGAGGAGTCGCATATTCAGGCGCCGCAATCTGGCTAAAATTCGTTTCAAATAACCATTCAGCGATTTGCTCTTTCTGGCAATATATAGCAATGAAGGTACTTGTTATCGTCCCCCATGCAGACGACGAAGTCTACGGCATGGGCGGGACAATATTGAAACTGGTTGACCAGGGGCATGAGGTCAAGACCCTGGCCATCTGCTGTGGTTCCACGTATTCGTTCGAGCATTCAGGTAAGAGCATCCCACGCGAAGTCCGCGAAGAAGAGTTTCGCAAGGCCTCCAATATGATGGGGGCGGCGCATCAGATGCTCGACTTCACCGAAGAGTCACTGATGGATACCGTGCCGATTCGCGATGTAATCATGGGCATCGAACACGCGCAGGACGAGTACAACGCCGACCGCTGGTATGTAGCGGGGCCTTCGTTTCACCAGGATCACCGTGTCGTCTTCGAAGCTGCCATGGCGGCCGCGCGGCCAAGCCGCGCCAATGTTCCGCGCGACGTACTTTTGTACGAAACCGCGCTCTATTCGTGGAGCCCGGAGTGCTGGAAGATGAAGCCTCACGTCTTCGAAAACATCGAATGCTACCTCAAGCGCAAGATCGAGATCTGCCACGTTTACAAGAGCCAACTGCGCGAAACAGGACCGATCTCGCCTGAACGGCTGCGCGAATGGGCGGTGGCCTGCGGCAGTGAATGTGGCGTGGCGGCAGCCGAGCGCTTCGAGATCGTACGCATCGTGCGTTAGTCATTCATTTGGGCCAGTTTCTGTGGCCTTTCTTCTGTGGCCTTTCTTCTGTGGCCTTATTCACATACAAAGCTTTTTGCGTCATCAATACTGCCCGAGCCTTGGTATCGAGCCATCGTAGGGTAGGCACAGATTGGACGGGTCCTGACGACCGTGTTATCTGCTTCGCGGCTGGCTGGAATCATGTCCGGCGCGACACCACGCTCCGCCCAGTTGATGAGCGCAGTCATACCGTCGAAACGGTCGACGTTGGTGCCGCCCGAGCAGTGAAACATGCCGGGAATCATGAACAGCCGGGCATGGTCGCGCCCCGCATCGCCCATCACCTGGTACACCCTGTCGAAGTATTGAGCGGTAGCAAGCGGGTTAGGACCTGTATCTGACCAGCCGTGATAGGTGATCAACCGGGCCCCTGATTGGGCCAGGGAAGAAAGATCCGGGTCGGTCGCGTCATGAATCATGCGACTGCGCTCCAACTGCGGCAGATCACGTTCGAGATCGAAGTCCTGCCAGGTCATCTGTGCTCTGTCGATCTCGAACGCCATATTGGGCAGCCAGTGTGCGATGCGCTCTTCCATGAGAGGCCGTTGCGGCTTACCCCCGGCATCAAGATTCATTAGCCTGGGCTCCCAGCCACTCATTCCGGTTCTGGCGTCTCTGATTTCGGCGCCCATTGGCGTACCTGGCTGCAGCGGCTCGCCGCCAACAACGACCGGCCCATAAAGCAAATCGAGCCCTCTGATTTGCTCCTCGGTAAAGCAGTCCGCTACGGCGTCTCCGGTGCAGGCAGGGAGATCGCGCCGGGGCGAAAAGTCACATTGCCGCGGATCGCGCAGAACGCGATCCTCAAGGCCATCGATCTTGTCGCAGCGTTGGTAGATCGACGCGCCGAGAATTTCCAGCAGTTGCGGTGTGATCTTAATCATGTGGAGCGCTTCCACCGTCTGGCGCAAGCGAATCATCAGTCCGACCATGTCGAAAGCCGGTGCGCCGGCCAGGATGCCGTCGTAATCGTTGGGAAATCGCCGGGCCGCGACGATGCCCTGTCGGCCACCGGTCGAGCAGCCATCGAAGTAACTGTGATGTGGCTGCTTGCCGTAATAGACCTCGGTGAGGTATTTGGCGTAAACGGTGGCCAGATGAAGTGCGCGGAATCCAAAGTCGATTTCCCGCTCCAGACTGTTGGTCGCAAAGGTCGTGTTGGGGTAAATGCGCGCGTCATGTCCGCCATCGTTGAAGACCGTCACGAAGTTGTTCTGCAGCCCGCGCTCCTGCCAGGGACCCCACAGCCAGACATCGGCACCATGGCCCGCATAACCGCCCTCTCCGATGACGTAGAGCCGCTCATTCCAGGCCGCAGGCAGGTTTATTCGGACTCGGATCTCGGGACCAATGACGGCGAACACGCGGCAATGCTCGGCGGTTTCCACTGTCGCGGGAATGGTGCGGGCCGAGACCACGGCGACATCGAAATCAGTTTCCTGGAGCAGACTTTTGCAGCTGCGGCTGGGGTTAGCCGTCGCTTTGCTGTAGTTCACCGCGGAGCTTTGGCTGTCGCTAAAACTGGTGCTGATTTGTGCACCCACTTCGGGTGCCACGACAAGCAGCACCGCCGTCCAGATTGACCCCGCCATTGGGCGCCATTTCAAGCGATTCGCGGATGATCTCATTTTACTGTTCCTGGGTCTTTAAGCCTGCTTGATGCCGAGCACTGGCGGTGGCCCTTCAACTTCCGGCGATGATAGTCTGGGCGCATCACCGGGCTTCCAGCGCGCCAGTGTGTAGCGCACACGCCGGACCACCGGTGGATCGTCCCCGCCGTAATCGACCTGGGGCGGCGGAATCGTAACGAATTCCACCTCTGTGTCCATTTCCCGAACGCGCGCGACGAGATAGCCGTATGCGTCGGTGTCAGCATATCTCAGGTGCGGGTTGATGGCGGGGTTCGCCTGAGCTTGGGCAGCGTGCACATTTCCAGTCATACTCAGCGTGCGCGCAGCATCGGCCCCAAAAAGGAGCCAGGCGTTAAGGGACGGAACGAAGGCGGACGCGTAGCCGAATGGGCGGCCATCGAAGGCAAACAGCTGCTTGATGTCCGGCTCATGGCCAAGGACCCGACCGTGGGCGGTAGCGCGGTCTATGGCGCTCACGCTCGCGCAGACAAATTCGGCCAGCACCGGCATGGGATTATCGCTGTCGAAGTCATCATCGACCAGACCGGCAAAATGGGCGTGCCGGTCACCTGTCAGGGAAATCACGTTGCTGATCTGTGCCTGCCGAATAAAGCCCATCAGTTCACGCCGCTCGAGCGGGTAGCCATCCCAACTGTCGGTCCATAGCAAGCCGTTGGTAGGCCCGCCCGGCCGAAATGAAATATCGAATCCAAACCGCATGAACGGCACGTCGTTGAGAATCAGTTTCCAGACCGCCGTGCTTTGCGCAAGCGAGTTTTTGAGCCAGGCTTTTTGATCCGCACCGAGCAGCGAGCCGACCGGCGCATTCCGGCGCGGGTTTGCAATTGTCTCCCCTGGCGGTCCGACGGTGGCCGGCGGTTGCCCACCGTCCGCAGTCCGGCCGGCGTTGAGGGTTTCTACCAGCTGTGGGCTCACCGGGGACAGCGGATAGGACGCCAGCGAACCCTTGAGCAGGGTGATGTCTACTCCCCGCTCACCGCGATAACTACGGCCGTCGAGCGCAAAGAGATCAACCAACCGACCCCACCTGACATTGCGATGGATGCCCATCACGCCAATGGCGGCGAGGTTATGTGGCTCCCGAGAGAGGTAGTGATCATCCAGCGGGCCTGGCGGTTGATTTTCGACTTCTGCGCGGGCAAAGTCGTGGGCCGGATTGGATCCCGCAGGCCCCTCGCCGGCACGGCTGAGAATGGCGGGGATATATTCGAACCATGCCTGGTTGGCGTCGACCTTGCGGCGTTGCATCGGCCCGGCCTTGGTGTAACTCTGCCAGTAGTCGTTGACGATTTCGTGGTCGTCCCAGATGTGTACGAAGGGAAAGCGCGCTCGGGCCGCCATCAGATCCGGGTCCGCAATATAGGTTCGATACAGATGGCGGTAATCTTCCAATGTGACCGCCCTGCGTTTCTCCGGGGCCGCACCGCTGGCCAGCGGGCGCACGCCGCGCCGGTTGCCGGCGCGATCACGAAGTTCGAGCCGCTGCCCATCCGGGCCGGGCATGAGCGGATCAAGGTACTCGTAAATGAAGTCACCGACATGGGCGATCAGGTCGATCTTGTGTTCAGGCGATGCCGCAGCATTGTCGATAAGGAGTCGCCGGTAGGCGCCAAAAAAGCCGTCGTTGTAGTGTTGGCAGGAAAAGACAGCGATGTTAAGCGGCTGCATTGCGTCCGGCGCCGGCGACGTGCGGGTGCGCCCAACCACACTCATGCTGCCGTCGGGGGCGATAAAGCGATAGTTATAGTGATGATCAGGCTCCAGGCCGTCGATGAAACACCGCACCGTGAAGTCGCTTGCAGCGTCTGCAACTGCCTCCATCTCAAGCACCAACTCTTTAAAGACCGGGTCACGCGCTACTTCCAGCCGCAACGGTACAGGCCCCTGCGACCCATCGGAGATCACTGCGGCACTGGCCGAATGGGGCACAATCCGTGTCCACAGCAGGATCGCATCCGCTTGCGGATCAGCCGAGGCGATGCCCTGAGGAAACCGAAATGACGCCTCTGACCCGGTTGTGTTTCGGCCCGAACCAGTGGCGAATGCGGATGCAGTCGCGGCGAAACAGCCGCTCATCGCGACAAATCGGGAAAGAAATTGCCGACGGCTAACCCGCATATTTCACCAAGGCGGGCCAAATGTCATGCTCTGCTGTGTTCATCGGAGGGTTCATTCTTTACATGACTGGACGGCTGGGCGGATTGAGTCCCTTCTCCTTTAGCCAGTCGGCATTGAAAAGACGCGATTGGTATCGTGTACCGCTGTCGCACAGCAACGTGACGATCGTGTGGCCGGGACCGAGGCTCTTGGCGACACGTATTGCCGCAGCGACATTGATGCCGGACGACCCTCCGAGAAACAAGCCGTCTTCATAGAGCAGGCGATAGACGGTGTCGACACATTCCTGGTCGGGAATCATTTCAGCATCATCAATCGGTGCGCCCTCGAAGTTGGCAGTGATTCGGGTGCTGCCGATCCCTTCGCTGATGGAACCGCCACCGACGACCTTTGCCTCCCCGTGTTTGACATAGTGCCAGGTCGCCGTCCCGGTCGGGTCGGCCAGTACCGTCCGGATATTCGGATTCTTCGATTTGAGAAAAATTGCACCACCTCCGAGTGTGCCGCCCGTACCTGCGGTGGACACGAACGCGTCAATACTGCCGTCGGTATCGCGCCAGATCTCGGGACCGGTGGTCTGAATATGCGCCTCCCTGTTGGCGAGGTTGTCAAATTGATTGGCCCAAATGGTGTTATCCATTTCGCTCGCCAGGCGACCGGCCAGTTTCTGAAAATTATTCGAATCCTTATACGGTACGGCGGGCACGGCCTGGACTTCGGCGCCCAGCGCGCGGAGAAGGTCCAGTTTCTCCGGCGACTGGGTTTGCGGAATGACAATGATGCAGCGATAACCACGGGCATTGCAGACGTGCGCAAGCCCGATGCCGGTGTTGCCCGCGGTGCCTTCAACGACAGTGCCGCCAGGACCCAGCTCGCCATTCGCTTCAGCCGCTAAAACAATAAATATGGCGGCACGATCCTTTACTGAACCGCTCGGGTTGAGGAATTCAGCCTTGCCAAGGATTTCGCAACCGGTTTCCTCACTGACGCCTTTTAAACGTATCAGCGGCGTATTTCCGACCGAACCGACGAAACCGTTGTGGTAGTTCAAGACAGGTGCCTCCCGTTGGTCAGCTTTGTTGCCTGCCAGCCATTTTAGCAGCGGTACCTGCCTTGTCAGCACCTTTATGGCTGCTTTACCCATAAAGCTTGGAGTTCACCCCGCCCCGGTCACTTGCGCATCTGGCAAGCACATTCTAGGATTAAGCATCTGGTAAAAGGAGTCAAACGATGAATATCTTGATTCGAAACGGTGCATTAAATGGCCTGAAACTGACGGTACTCTTTCTGCTTTTGTTGATGTCCACAGCCGGCCAGGCCCAGCAACAACGTACTGATGCTGCCACGCAAACAGCAACAGTGAAAGCGGTGAAATTGGCGGTCAAGGACACTGCGGTCAGGACTTTCCAGGTCAGGCCATCGCAGACAAGAGTCCTGGTCGCAGCTGCGGGCGAACATCCGCCGCAACGCCCCAAACCCCTGGATCGCGGTGCCAAAGAACGCGCGCTGGAAAGTGTGGGTGGAGGCGGAGGTGGCGGCATGCCCACCCCCGGTAACTTCGAAACCACTCCGGAGGTCAAACTGGAGCATATCGTGCTGTCGGCAAAACGCCCGTTTTACAACAAGCGCGGCTATCTCAAGACGACTTTGGCATTCACCGCTGATCCTAATTCAAACATTAATTTCAACACCAATTTTCCGGGTATGGCAACGATCTATCTCAATGTGGAACAAGGTCATACTTACCTTCTCGATTTTTCGGTCAGCAGTTGGGCCACCGGGACATACAAAATCAAGACAGAATCCGGCAGTCAGTCTTTCGATGACCCGGGTGGGCATGCGGAACACATTCTGATTGGCCTGAATGCACAAAGCTCAGGCTGGACCCCGATTGAATTCGACCGCCAGGGTCCAGGTTACTACCTCTATTCCATCGAAGTGACACGGGCGAACTAGGTGTGAACTCTAGCAACGGCTGAACATTTCTGCAGCCTTGCGCTAAGATGTGTCAATGAATGTAGGGAAATGCGATGCATGCGATTGAATTTGTAGAGAGCTATTTTGACGCCTGGAACAGCCGCGACCCGCAAGCCGTGGCGGACCACCTTGCCGCCGATGGAATCTACCGTGACATCCCTCAAAGCGTGCAACGCACACACGACGAGCTGATTGTCAGTCTCAACGACTTCTTTTCCAACTACCGGCATCGGTATGAGTTGATCGGCAATATTCTGACGAGCAGTAATACCGTCGCGTTTCAATACAGAATGTGTCCGCCCAGGAAGGTAAGAAAAGGGGAGTCTGATGGGTCCTTTCGCGGTGCTGAATTCGTGACGCTGTATGGCGATGCTGCAATAAGCATATACGACTACTACGATACGCCAGAGGCTGCCCGACCTGCCCACCTCGCCCGTCTGTCGTCCCAGCAGGCGGAAAGCGCCAAGTATGCAAAGTCCGGATTGAGCAGCGCACAATTGTTCCAGTACAAGAGCCGTCTCAACCAGCTCATGCGGTCGCAACACGCATACCTCCAACCTGACCTCACATTACCGAAGCTTGCCCAGGCAGTTGATTGCTCGGTCAACCATTTGTCACAAGTCATCAATTCCGGATTCGGTATGAGTCTGTTTGAATACCTGAATCAGTTCCGTATCAGGCATGCCCAGGACTTACTGTCCAATGTCGACAGCCACGCCGATACCGTTTTGAAGATTGCGTTTACGGTTGGATTTAATTCCAATTCAGCGTTCTACGCCGCTTTCAAAAAGTGCGTCGGGCAATCCCCTGCCCAGTACCGTAGATCACAATTGAAGAAGGCCCACTGAGACCCATTCCTGACCACCTGTACGCTCAGGTCTCGGGCTGCAGGGCCCGTCTCTCGCGCCGGCACATCCGCATCCCCACAGCCCCTCTGACATCCATGCCTGTAGGCGTGGATTCTTGATTGCCGAGTGCATGAGTATGATTCACCTGGCGTGCCAGGCAGTATACTTAATGATGAACCTGAACAAGTGGCGCGAAGTGGCGATGGTTAAACAGAATCTGTCGTAATCGGAAGCCCGGAAAGAGGGTTGATGGGCCTCAACAAGCGGATATTGGGAAGACAAATTGGACATCTATGTCTGGGCAATTGTAATCAGCATCCTGGCTTATATCGCGGTCGGCAACTATGCCGGTCGCCGGGTCAAGAATCTGGATGATTACTACGTCGCCGGCCGCAAGGCACCCACGGTACTGATTGTCGGCACCCTGGTGGCCAGCCTGCTCAGCACCAACGCTTTTCTGGGCGAAACCGGGTTTGTATATTCCGGGCAGGCGGGGCCCTTTTTGCTTTGGCCACCCATCGCAGCGACGGGTTACATCTTTGGCGCGCTGTTTTTCGGTCGCTATCTGCGCCGCAGCCGGGCCATCACAGTGGCTGCCTTTTTTGGTCAACGATTTAACTCGCAGCGTGTCCAGACCGCTGCGGGCATCACCATTATTCTGGGGCTGGGCGGCTACCTTCTGGCAGTCACTCAGGGCGCCGCCCTGATCTTGTCGCAGCTGACCAATTTGACTTATCTGCAAGGCACCATCGTTGCCTGGCTCAGTTACACAATGTTCACGATGTACTCAGGTACCCGTGGGGTGGTACTGACCGATACCATGATGTTCTTCCTGTTTTCCTCGGTGACATTCTTGGCCTTGTTGTATCTGATCGATGCCCAGGGCGGCTGGCAGGCCACATTGGAAGGCCTCACCCTGCTTGAGGGCAAGGAGGGGATGATGAGCTGGCATGGCATCGTAGGCGAGGGGACCGATTGGGACACACCATGGGATTATGCCGTCTGGGCGGTCATCATCGGCCTGGCCTGGGGCCTGGTGTATGCGGTCAGCCCGTGGCAATCGAGTCGCTACCTGATCGCTAAAAATGAGCAGGTCGTAATGCGTGCGGCATGCTATGCATGCATTGCCGTCGTCTTGATTGAATTGACGCTTTATGCCGCGGGCGCAGCAGTCAATTTAAGCAACCCAAATCTTGATCCGCCTGAAGAAGCGATGATCTGGGCAGCAAAGCATTTGTTACCCGAATACCTGGGCGCCCTGTTGATGGCCGGTATCATGGCGGCGGCACTGTCCTCCGCATCCACATTTCTTTCCCTGGTCGGCTTTAGTGCCACCAACGATTTGGTAGATCGCAGTCATTTGGGCGACAAAGAGATGCTGCGTCTAAGCCGTATCATGATGTTGGTCATTGGCCTGATTGCCCTGGGAATAGGTGTGTTTGTTCCTCCCCAGCTCTTTTGGCTGACCTATTTTGTCGGCACGATCTTTGCTTCATCCTGGGGCCCTGTTGCTTTGATGAGCATTTGGAGTGATCGGATTACCGCCGATGCGGCATTTTGGGGAATCGTTTCAGGGTTCGTCTTCAATGTCGTCCCCAAGGCCTTTGAATACGCTGGATTGATCACCTGGCCGGCCTACCTCAATCCAATCCTGATCGGCGCCACCGTCAGTCTGCTGGTGATCCTGTGGGTCTCCAGCCGTACCCACGTAACGGATGAGGAGCGGGCTTACCGCTTGCGATTGCACCAGGTCCCGGATGAGGAAAGAAACCCAAAAAACAAGCGGGCAACGCTGGTGGCACCGGTGGCACTGATGGCATTTGGCATCATGGCCTCGATCATATTGTTCATCATCTATGTTCGTCCTTACCAGAGGATCACCGGGGCTCTGAGCGAGAATGGCTCGGTTGACTGGCGCACCGGCGAATTCGTGGTGGCCATAGCCTGGACAGTTCTATTGGTACCGCTTGCCTGGATGGCCATCAAGGTGATTCGCAAGTCGTTCAAGTGAGTGTCTGCGTGGTAGCCTAGAGCGCTAATGTCGAGGCATAAAATTGGAGTCAAAAATTAGTGCGCGATCCCATAGATAGTCAAACCGCCAGAGACCTGTAACAAAGAATTGAGATCATCGAAAGCCTGGGTGATGCGGAACTGGGCCGATTTACCAAATGGGACTGGGTCATTTGTGTGGCCGGTTCGGTCGCGATCCCGGCAATATTTCTGTGGTGGTTCGCAGCATGAGCGATAACGTTCTGGATTCTGCAGGTCAATCATCTGCAGGTCAATCATCCACAGCGGAGGTCGCCACATTTGGACGTCTGCCGCTCCTGCCCTCTGAACGGGAATATGATACCCGGAGTGCGCATACCACAAACTTCGCCTACGCAATAGCCACCTGGTGCTTTCTCACCGGCGGCTATATGGCACAGTACGTGGGCGCGGTTCAGGGCCTGGTCTGCATCATCGCCGGCACCGTGATCGGCGTATTCTTGACGACCATGCCGCTGGCGATCGGGTGTCAGAAATACGGCCTTGAGCAGATGGATTGCTGTACGCCCTCATTTGGTCCCAAGGGCATTAAGCTCCTGCTTATTTTCTACTTGATCAACATGCTGGGGTGGTCCGGGCTTATTCTCGTTATGTTCGGCAATGGACTGCGAAACATCCTGGGCACGCTGGGCTACACGCCCGGCAACTGGATCGTTGGTACGGGTGTTGCCCTGGGTCTTTGGCTCTCCTATATTCTGGTCACCCATGGCGTGCGTTGGCTCAACATCGCCACATCGATCATCACGCCGTGTCTGGCCCTGGTCATCGCCTTAATGTTCTATATGCTGTTCAGGGACTATGGCTGGGCGCAAATCGCTGCCGCCCAACCGCTGGATCCGGGTCCGGACTCGCTAAAAAACTACCTGATCTGCGTTGAACTGGGTATCGCCGGCGGTATCTCCTGGTTCGGAGGCGTTGGCTTTCTGGCCCGCAACACCAAAAAGCGGCGCAATGCCATCTACCCGGAACTCATCCAACTCGGCTTGATGATGGGCGTTGTCACTTCCATTGCGCTATTTTCTGCACTGGTGATTCAATCCGATGACCCGACCGAATGGATGGTCCCTTTAGGCGGTGTTTACCTGGGATTGCTGGCCCTCGTTTTTATCGGTTTGGCAAACGTCACCTCCACTGCCGTTTCGCTATTTGCAAGTGGCCTGGCGATACGCCATGTACATCTGTTCAGAAACACGACCTGGTGGAAATTGATGGTTATTCTGATTATTCCTTGCGCGCCCTTTGTTTTTTGGCCACAGGAGCTATTTGACCTGGGTGATGCGTTCCTGGCCTTTAACGGCACCATGTATGGCCCGATATCCGGCATATTGTTGGCAGACTTTATTTTCCTTCGTCGTCAGAAATACAATCTGTGGGCAATTTTTGAAGACCACAAAAGCGGCGCCTACCACTACACGCGTGGCATCAACTGGATTGCCATTGGTTCGCTTGTGCTGGGTCAAGCGGTATACATATTTATCTATAATCCCGGCACAGGAGAAACGCACGATCTGTTTTTCTACATCAATCCATCGATTGCAGCGTTTCTTGTTCCGGCGATCGTCTACACGGCGAGTATGAAGTTATTGGGATCATTCGAGAAATCGCTAACAACCACAGAGCAGATCCAGCGCCGGGATGAACAACCCATTGGCAAGAAAATCATTGTTCCAAACATATAGCCACTAAAAAGGAGTCTCGCTTCCCTCGGCAACTGCTCCCTGCGTTGCTCGACGGCATGCAATAGGCGCCTGGCTGCAATGGCCTGCGTCAGATGAATGTTGAGAGCCACTGCGGTCTCAGCCTGCAATTGCGTTTGATTTAGTGTACTGAAATGGACTCCGTGCCCATGACCCCGAAGCTCACCTGCTCTCAAACACTCGGCCTGACACTGTGCTGCCTGCTGGCCTGTTCCATGACTCACGCCCAACAGCCGTTAAATCGCGCCGACGTGGAATCTTTTTTTGACGAGGCCTGGGCAGAGTCCATGCACCAGGATGGCCTGGTTCCCGGCGCAGTCGTGACGGTCGTTGAGGACGGCAACATCATTCTTAACAAAGGCTATGGGGTACGCGATACTCACAGTGGCGCCGCGGTCGACCCCGGCACTACACGGGTTCGCATCGGCTCAACCAGCAAGCTGTTCACGGTGTTGACGGCACTGAGCCTGGTCGATCAGGGAAGCTCGAGCTGGACACCGATGTGAACCAGTATCTCAAGGTCGCCAGACACCTACGAATCAAAGGTGACAGTCCGAACGCTGTTGTCGCATCTTTCAGGATTTGATGCCGGCATATCGGGGTATATGGTTTCGGACAACAAAAACCTGGGCATCGATGCTGCCGAGTACCAACGCCGCCTGCGCAGGGTACGACCGGCAGGGCGAGAACACGGTTATGACAACATGGGTCTTGGGCTGCTCGGCCACATTGCCGGAGAGGTCAACGGCACCTCTTTCTCCCAGGCCGTGAAACAACACGTTCTACAACCGCTGAATTTGCCAAACACCGCCATGGGGGTGCCGGACCGCCAGTTGGAATACCTCGGCGCCTGCCACAGCTGGAATGATCAGAAAGAGCCTGTGCAATGCAAACACAATTTCATGCGTGAAGTCTTCCAGGGCGCAGGCGACATTTCCACCACGGGCGCCGACATGGCGCGCTTTATGACCGCGCTGCTTGATCACACCTGCCTGGACGGCCGCTGCGTGCTGAAGCCTTCCACTTATGCTCAATTCACAGATATGAATCAAAACCGTGTCCACGCGCAGGCCAAAGGCATGGGGTTCATCATTTATGAAAAGGAATTCGCCGGCCGCTTCGCCATGGGTCATGATGGTGGTCAGGATGGCTTTTCCACCATAATGACCCTGTTTCCCGATAGCGGCACTGGTGTGTTTATCAGTTTATTTTCCTATCCGGGGATACCGCTGGAATTTAATCTTTCGACCGTGCTGGACTTCTTCGGCCGAGGCCAGCTTGTGGATACCTATGGTCCTGCCAATGTGGCTGTCGGGGCTTTTGCTGAAAAATTCATTCCCTTGAGTACAGCAAGTCCGATTGCCGTCGACAGCACATTTCAGCCGCTGTCCTTGGATGGCCTTTCGGGTACCTACCTCGACACGCGCGCGGTTGGCTCCGCCCTGATCGATCGCATACTGAGAGTCCTGGGTGTCCTCAAAGTTGAGGTCGAAGGTGAAGAAGTCACCATCGCCGGGCAAGGACCCTTTCGGCAAACCGGATCGGGTATGCTGACCCTGGATGGCGAAAATGGCGAGTGGTACTTCACCGACAAGGGTGAAAATGTATTTCTGCAACACAGTGCGGGCGTTGCGATGTCCATGTTCGCCAAGGTGCCATGGCATATGAATATGCGCTGGGTCGTGCTGCCGCTGATTCTGCCGCTGCTATTTCTCATTCCGAGATTATTGATTTCCCTGATCAGGCAGAAGAATTCATCCTTTCGCAAGCTGGGTAATCTTGCGCTACTGGCCGGCGTGGGCGTTGGCCTGGGCTTGTATCTCGAGCTGGAATATTTTGCCGCAAATTATTATCCCGATGGCGCGACGATCTATCTCATTGGTTGGCGCATGCTTTTCAATATCGGCTGGGTCGCAGCCTTGATTACCCTCGCGCTGGTAGTCAGCAGGCGTCAGACACTGTTCGGTTTTGGCGGCGCCAGTGCCGCCCTTAAATCCTTGCTGGTGATCGGTTTTTCAGTATCAGCCCTGGCGGTGGCAATCCTGCTGCCTTATTGGGGACTGGTGGCCAACTTTACCGAGTGATCAAGACCATGCCACATTTAAGAACGATTGCAGTGATCGTCATATTAATGATTAGCTCAGGCCCCACCTGGGCACGACTCGAGTTGGACGATGCATCCATTCGCCAATGGGCAGATGATGTGTTCGGCCGCGCACTCGAGGACCATCGATTCAGTGGTCTGGGCTTCGTAGCGGTACAAGACGGCAAGGTGGTCAGCACGCTGACTTACGGTTATGAAAAGTGGGCGGGCAAGGTGCCCATCGATCCCGCACGCACCCAGTTTCGCATCGGCTCAGACAGCAAAACCTTCACCGGCACCGCCGTGGCGCAACTCTATGATCGCGGCCTGATCGCCTCTCTTGACGACTCGGCCAACAGCTACCTTGAGCGCGTCGAGTTGCCCAACTGGAACGGCCAAGAAATTACCATTTGGAACCTGCTGACCCACCGGGCCGGGTTTGAAGAAATGGGCAAAGGCATCGCCAGCGATGAGGATATCTCCGTGCCGGTCAGTAGTGAGATTGCGCAATGGCTCATGCCGCAACTCGTGCGCCCACCGGCAGCCGCTCGGTTTACTGCAATTATTGCACCAGTCTCCTAGGTGCCCTGGTCGAAGACGTGACCGGTGAAACCCTGCACGATTATCTAAGCGACAATGTGTTTCAACCCCTCGGCATGCGCAACACCATCCTGGGCTATGACCGGCAACCCACCAAGGACGTCGGTATTCCAGAAATTTTCTACCCCAATGGCGAGTCCGAACCGTTGAAGCACGTGGGCATCCATCCCTTTATCGCCCCTGCGGGAAATATTTACGCCCCCGCTCAACGACATGGCGGCCTACATGATTGCGCATCTGGATGCCGGCCGCTCGGGATCAAATCCTCTGATGTCGGCCCAGACTTTTAGCACCATGCATACGCTGAAAACCCGTAATCACCCCGCGACTTCCGGTTTTGGCATGAAATTCATGGTCCACGACTGGAACGGAGAACGCGTTGTCGAACACGGCGGCGGCTGGCCCGGTTATTTCACCTCCATGACCCTGTTTCCTGACAGCGACGCCGGTATTTTCGTGTCTGTATTCGCCGGCAGTCCACCCAATGATCTGTGGGCCATACTGGCAAACAAACTTGGCTTTGAAAACCGCTTGACCCCGAAAGATGGCGTCACGATCGAGCCGCCATTGACCACATTCAGGTTGCACGACATGGTCATGACCCACTTTTTCGGTGACTTCAGTTATACCGGGGCGATGAGTGCCGAGCCGATGGCTGACGGGGATCAATATGTTGGCCTGTACCGCGGTGAACGCAGGAATCACACCACAGCGGCGCGCCTGGGCGACATCATTGGCGGCAGTTCCAATCGTGTCGCCCTGCACCGGGATGGCGGACTGATGATCAATGGACGCGGACCCTACAAAAAGGTCGCCCGGGATGTATTCTTGATGCCGCAAGCGGTGGTTGGCGACTACGCAGACCATTCACTGACCTATCTCTATGCCTTTATGCGCGGCGCCGAGGGCGCCATCACACACCTGACGGGCGAGGTCAGCATCGACCCCGCGGCACCCATTGCAGCATACCAGTCCCCGGAGGCAGCCCTGGTAGTCCTGCTGATTGCTTTACTGTTGGCCTTCACCGGACTGGCCTCGATATTTTGGCAACGACGTGGACACGGGTCGATGGGCATGAACGCGACAGTGGCCGGCCTGGGAATATGCGCCCTGGCCATCATCATCGGCGCAATGGATCTGCTGGGCCCCGGACGCGGATACAGTCCAATGCCCGATATCGCCCTGGGCCGAACCGGCGAACTGCTGCTGGTGCTGGTGTTCACCAATCTGTTCGCGCTACTCGGTCTCGTTGCACTTTACGCTGTTGCAAGAATCTGGATGCGCCAAGGCTGGGGCCATGGGGTGGTGAGTTGGATATATCGCTCGCAGATGACGCTTATCGCCCTTGCAGCCGTGATCGCCATCCCGTTCTTCTGGATGCACGGCGGCATTGGCTTCAATCTGCCCTGATGGCAAAATTTTGCTCCCCGCCAAGCATTCGGTCCGCCAATCCAACCGACTGGCGGCACATTCAGTCACTGTTTGGCGATAACGGCGCCTGCGGCGGTTGCTGGTGTATGAGTTGGCGTTTGCCTCGCGGCGGCAAGCTTTATGATCAGAACAAAGGTGAGCCCAATCGGCGGGCGTTCAAGAAACTATTCGAAGCAGGCAATGTGCACGGTTTGCTGGCCTTTATTGACGATCAGCCCGTTGGCTGGTGTGCTGTTGGCCCCAAAACTGAATTTCCCAAAATCGAAAACAGTCGCGTATTCAAGGTGCCCAATAGCGGCGACGATTGGGCTGTGCTGTGCTTCTATATTCAACCCGCGCAGCGCGGCAAGGGTCTGGGCACAGCCATGCTCGCTGCAGCCATTGATTATGCCCGCGAGAGCGGCGCGACAATGCTCGACGGATTCCCCGCCACCCACAGTCAGAAATCGAAATTGCCGGCGGCCTTCGCATGGACAGGCGTGCCGGAAATGTTCAAGACCTGCGGTTTTGAAGGTGTCCAACGCGTGGGAATAAAGCAGCCGCTGTATCGCAAGAAATTTTGAGTTCATAGGGCTTGTTAACAGACCCTATCTGGAATTTTGGCGCCTAGGTGTGAACTCTAGCAACGTTATTCACACGTATGGCTCGGTGCCATCGTTACCGCAAAGCGCCATGAGGGGGTTGCAGTTCGCTCCGTGGCGGATGGCCCTTCGGGCTACCCTCACTCCTCCGCGCTTGGTGGGTCGGCTCCACGGAACATCCTGTTCCCTATCGCCTCGCTGGTCCATCCATGGACCAGCGACCCAGTCGCTTGTCGTCCCTCGGCATCCACCCTCTCAATTCGCCGCATCTAGCTCCGACACCAAGCATGTCAAATCCACCAGCTTTAGCCTCGCGATTTTTATGTACTATGGGACTGGCCAGACTCAATTCACTAGCTGTTTCACAAACCGAACTAATAGTTACAACATGAATTCAATGACGCGGATCAGTTGACTAATTGTGTCTCAACTCAGAATTTTCTACTGTTTTCTGCGCTAGCGCTTCTGGACTTGCCCACATCTCATATTCACATGGGTGTGGTGCGCCGATGTCAAAGGGGAGAGATGGGACATCAACCTTATATAGAAAACCCGTGCTATTTAACTGATCAGCCGGAATAGGCGTTGTTCCCACATCTTCCGAGTAGAGGATTACGATCGCATGAGGACTGCGATAATAGGCGGCCGTAATGCGATCAAGCACAGATTGGAGGACTGGGTTCCTGAAAGGGGAGAAGAACAAGTAAACCGTTGGATCAGACCGTGGGTCGAAAGACATGGCATCAAGGTGCAAGACCTCTATCTCCTCACAGCGCAAAACACCGTTTTTAAAGGTGGAGAGGTTAGCTTTGGCAATCTCGGCCAGCGGTCCAGAGTATTCGATTCCAATGACGCGACGAAAGGGTAATTCAGCTGCCACCAGTAAGGCTCTTCCTTTGCCACAACCATAGTCGAGGAAGGTGTAATCCTGCAGATCCCCAAGAACGTGGCTGAACATTACGCGAAGTGCTTTTACCGGCGAGGGTTTATACTCATTGCCACTGCTATGGCTAGTGCTATCCGTTGGAACATTTCCTGCACTAATCATGCCGCATGTGTCGACACCGTGTCGCCTGTCATACCGTCGGTCCACCGCAACTCCGATCGTATACCGTAATCGAATTACAATCTGCTCAAGTTTTCTATGAATGTACGACTGCTTGGGTCTTTTCCATCCGCGACGGTGAGTAAAAAGCACACGCCAAAGATTCGCGTGTCGGTCATAAGCGAACGCAATCAAATTTTTTTTCTTATCCAATTTCACACCTCGAAATCACATCCTGCATTCTAATGCATCATAACTTTCTCATCTTTGCAGTTCCCCAACGCCACCCGATCACCCACGCTAGTTCTAGCTGTACTCTTGCGTATGACCCACCCTTTCCTCCAATATTCGCCCTCAAAGGGACTAGACGCGATCTAAGGGTTAGATCGCAAAACGGAATTGTGATTTCAGCGGCTGGTGCAATACTGGGGCGACAAATACAACTGCCAGAACGTGAGCCAGACAGAGACCGAATCTTCGCGTCACACCGTTCACGATGCTTGCGGCGAGAATGCGCGAGTCGAGCACCGGCGCCTGGAAACCGTGGGACACGGCTGGCCGGAAAACATCAACGGCGAGCCGACCTATAGTATCATTTGGTCGTTCCTCAGCGGTTTCTCGATTCCGTAGCGCAGGTGGGAGTGCGGATATGTGTTCTAAACGAAACAGAGCCTCGGAGTTTGGCGAATTCAACCAGGCCGCTATAGACATTTCAGGTCGCCTGACGGCGGTGATGAATCGACACAAACCAGGCAAAACCGGCGTTCCCGGGAGCAATTATTCCCTTCCTACAATCAGGATGACCAAATTGTTGGAAACCAGTCTTCGCGCAGGCGTTCGCCGGTTGATTGGTTGATGTCCGGGAAGTCGGGGGAAGTGCGGCCGGGGCGCTGAATGTAGCATGCGTCATCCCCTATCCAACGGAAGGACAGTGTGCGATTGATCGTGCTGACGGAATTGGCGTTGGCGCCATGAGCAGTTTTGAAGTTGAAGGCGACCGCATCCCCGGGCGTTACGCCCCAGGCTTTGATAGCGTAGTCGCCGTTTGCAACGCCTTGCTCAACATCGGGTAGGTCCATAAAGTGTTCGTCGTCAGCGTAAAAACTCTCCAGGGTCGACCAACTGGTTGGCCTGATTTCCCTGGGCCATTTGTGGGATCCTGCCAGGCATCGCAGGGAGACCCGCTCTTCACGCGGGTCCAGTGGAATCCAGAAACTTACTGTCTGCAGACCTTCCACGCAGTAATAGGGCATGTCCTGGTGCCACGGTGTTGGCACACCGGACTGCGCTTCTTTATCGAGATAGTGATCGTGGAAGAATTGCGCCGTGTGGGATTGCATCAGCGCCGCAGCAATCTCCGCCATGGGAGACTTGCGGATGAAGTCCTCGTATTGGGGAATGTGTCGCCAGCAGCAAAAATCCTCCAGAAACCTGCCTCCGCCTCCCTCGCCTGCATGCCGCAGTGCTCGATCACTGGGGTGCGCTGCATTCTGGTCGGCCCCCTGGTTGAGCGTTGCAATCCAGGACTCGAACACACCACGCAACAAAACGACCCCGTCACGGAGGTAATCTTCCACCTGTTGCCCTGTCACTGGTTTTGCGCTCATTTCAGGATAATACCGCCACGCTCTTGGCCTGGGCAAATACCCTCTTGCCACGACCAAGATCCAGCAGTGATGCCGACTTGCGGGTGATCCGGGCGAGCATCAGCGTCTGACCAACCAGCAATCGCACCGTCACCTGCGCCTGACCTTCATTGATCACATCATCGACCCTTGCCTCGAAGATATTCAGAATACTGGTGTCGGTCTGACGTTCCAGCGTGATACTGACATCTCTTGCCGCGACCCTCAGCCTGACACTGCGGCCAATCGGCAGTTCCGTACCGGCCACGGTAAATTGCCCGGCGGCAAACTCCAGGGTGCTGAGCTGATACTTATCGTCGTGCGCGACGACCCTGGCTTCGATCAGTGCTTCGGCGTCAGTGCCCAGCGCGAGCGATAGATCAAGCCGGGTCAGCATCTCGCCGATCCCGCCCGAGCCCGTCACTTTACCCGCCTCGAGCAGCACGAGGTGATCGGCCAGGCGCGCGACTTCGTCCGGCGTGTGGCTGACATAAATAACGGGAATCTCGAGTTCGTCGAGCAGGCTGTCCAGGTAAGGCAAGATTTCCTGCCGGCTTTGCAGATCCAGCGACGCCAGCGGTTCGTCCATCAGCAGCAAGCTGGGACTGGCCGCCAGGGCGCGGGCAATGGCGACCCGTTGGCGCTCGCCCCCGGACAAGGTGTCGGGCTTGCGTTGCAGCAGTCCGGAAATGCCCAGCATCTGGGTGGCCTGCTGAGGAGAAACGCTGCGTTGCGATTCCGGCACACGTCGATAGCCATACTCCACGTTGCCCAGCACATCTAAATGTGCGAACAGGCTCGATTCTTGAAAAACATAGCCGACCCTGCGCCTGTGCGTGGTCACAAAGTGGTCCTCGTCCTGCCACACCCGGTCAAAAACTTGTAAAAAGCCGCCGGGATGGTGGTCGAGCCCTGCAAAGGCGCGCAGCAGGGTGGTTTTCCCACAACCGGAAGGTCCAAATAACGCGGTTACGCCCCGCGCCGGCATGCTGAAATCAACATCCATGGCAAAGTCGCCCATCTGCATCCGGAACCGCGCAACGATACTCATGGCCGCACCATACGGAAGCGGCGATTCAGCGCATAAACGGCGATCAGCAACACAAAAGACATCACCATCAGGGCCGCCGCCATCCAGTGGGCATTGGCATACTCCAGGCTCTCGACGTGATCATAAATAGCAATCGAGGCCACCTGGGTCTCACCGGGAATGTTGCCGCCGATCATCAACACCACACCGAATTCGCCGACAGTATGGGCAAAACCCAACACCGCCGCCGTAAAGAAGCCGGCACGGGCCAGCGGGATGGCGACGGTGAAAAACCGATCAGCGGGTGAAGCCCGAAGCGTTGCGGCCACCTCCAATGGTCGGCGGCCGATGGCTGCAAACGCGTCCTGCAGCGGCTGGACGACAAAGGGCATGGAATAGATCACCGAGCCGATCACCAGGCCAGAGAAGGTGAAGGCCAGCGGCCGGCCGCCCAGTGCATGCATCAGGCTGCCGAGCGGGCCGTGGGGGCCCAAGGTCAACAACAGATAAAATCCCAATACGCTGGGCGGCAGCACCAACGGCAGAGCCACCAGTGCCTCAAGCAAATATTTGAATTTCCACCGTGTGCGCGCCAGCCACCAGGCCAGTGGCGTGCCCAGCAACAACAGAATCAAGGTGCTGATCAGCGCCAGTTTCAGCGTGATAAACAGGGCAATTAAGTCGGCTTCATTGAACATTGGCTGTACTGTAACCAAATTCACGGATCAGGGCAGCGGCAGCCGGGCCCCGAAGAAAAGCCATAAAGCGCTGAGCCGTATTACTGTCGGTGAGCACGACGGCTTGCTGGTCGATGGGCGAGTACATGCGCTGGGGCACGACCCAATAGGACCCCATCTGGAGTTTTGGCGATCGAATAATCTGCGAACGGGCAACAAAGCCCAATTTCGCGTTACCGCTGATGACGAACTGAAATGCCTGGGCTATGTTTTCGCCGCGCACGATTTTACCGTCGAGCGAAGACCACAAACCCAGAGCCTCAAGCACCTGCCTGGCCGCAGCGCCGTATGGCGCATGTACCGGATGGGCGATCGCCAGGTGGCGGAAATCTCCCTGGCCCAGTACCTTCCCTGAAGCATCGACGAAACGCGCAATTGGGCTCCAGAGTACCAGCGCGCCACGGGCATAAGTGAACCGGCTGCCTTCGATGGCCTCGCCTTGCGCTTCCAATAGTTGCGGACGAACCGTATCGGCCGCCAGAAACACATCAAATGGCGCACCATTGATGATTTGGGCATAAAGCTTGCCGGTGGAGCCTGTTATCAGCACCACAGAGTCTTCGGAAAGCCGTTTAAACTCGCCGGCGATGGCCTTTGCCGGCGCGCTAAAGTTGCTGGCTACGGCAACTTTAATTTCGTCTGCCCAAATTGGGCAACTGAACGTGGCCAGCACCAGGGCCGCCGCGTGTGCAACGCACCTGAATAGTCTGATCAAATCGGTCGCCTTGTCTGTTTGGCTAGGGCCTGTTAAAAAATGGCCCAGGCCCCCTTGTCAGGCATAATATTTTCATGGTTCATCATACGGTACATAGCCCTCCCATTCCCATGGCAAACCGGTCTTGCCCAATAGTTCATCGACCAGGTAGAGAAAAATCCCCTCACCATTGGAACTGTTGGCCAGCAGCAATATGCACTTGCCTGCTTCCATCAGGCACAGTGCATAGTTGTTGGTGCCATCGTCATGGCCCTCTTTGAAAAACGCGCGGCCAAAAGCCGATTCGAAGATGCCCCAACCCAGGCCATAAGACAGCGCAATGCCATCATTGGCATCTGGGTCCTCCGGAAAATGGGTGGGAAACTGGTGCCTGGCAGTGATGCGAACCTGTGGACTCAGCATTGCGGCATGTGATGCCGGGCTCAGGCCCTCTGCACGCATCAGGCCGGCAAGAAATGAAGCGAAATCTGCCGCGGTGGTGTCCATCGACCCGGCGGCGCGCACGGATTGGCGCATGTTGTGACCCAGGTTCTCACCTGCCTCGCTGTAGCCCCGGGCGAAATTGAGTCGAAAGTCTTCGCGCCACATCATCGATGTACGCTGCATACCAAAGCGGTCGAAAACACGTTTCTGCATCAGGACATTGACGTCGAGACCAAAGCCTTGTTCAAGAACAAACTGTGCGACCTGAATGCCCTCGCCCGAATAGGCGTAACGCGATCCCGGTTCAAATACAATCTGCAACTTGCCGCCTTCAAAATAGAAACGCCAATTGGGCAGGCCGGCACTGTGTGAGAGCAGCATGCGCATGGTCCACAATTGCCAACGGGGATCGTCGGCGAGGTCCACGTAGTTGTCATATTCATGCAGCAGCTGCGGCAAATAGTCGACAATGCTACGGTCCAGGTCGATCAATCCTTCATCCACCAAAGTCATTGTTGCATAGGCAAAGGCCGCCTTGGTCAGAGAAGCACCATACATGATGGTGTCGGTTTGCAAGGCTCGCTGCTCGTCAATGTCCGCCCAGCCGTAGGCCTTCAAATAAGCAACCTCACCCTCTTCGATTAATGCCAACGCCAGACCATGCACTTTGCCGGCACCCATGAGCCTGTTCACACTGGCGTCGATTTGCGCGGCTGAAAAGCCAATGCCATCGGCCCGCGTAAATGCGATCTCTGGGTTCGCAGAGGATGAATGTAATGGCGCAAACAAGGCAATTGAACCCAGCAACAAGGATTGCAGTAACGGCACAGGCATGCGCACACCCTCCAAATTTATGTCAGCAATCGCTTCTCAGCATTCCATGTCAGCGCGAGCAGTGCGATGGCCACAACACAGGCACCGGCAATCAGCGCAAATCCGGCATCCCAACCTGACCGATCAACGATGGCGCCAATCACCACATTGGCACTAACCGCGCCGCCCAGGTAACCAAAAAGGCCGGTAAAGCCAGCTGCCGTGCCAGCCGCCTTCTTGGGGACAAGGTCCAGTGCATGGACACCGATCAGCATCACCGGGCCATATATCAGAAATCCGATGCCCACCAGCATGGCGATATCGACCTGCGGATTGCCGGATGGATTGAACCAGTAAACCAGCACGCACACCAAAGTCAGGAACAGATATATGATGCCTACGGGGGCCCTGCGCGCGTGAAATACCCGGTCAGAGAGATATCCGCACAGCAACGTGCCGGGGATTCCCGCCCATTCATAGAGCGCGTAGGCCCAGCCGGCACTCTCGAATGAGAAATTCTTGACCTCACTGAGATAGGTCGGGGCCCAGTCCAATACGCCATAACGCACCAGGTAGACGAAGGCATTGGCAATCGCAATGGTCCACAGCAAGCGATTGTTCAACACGTGGTGGAAAAAAATTTCGCGTGCAGAAAATTCCTTTTCGTGCCGGTCCTGGTAATCGAACGTCTTGGGATAGTCGTTTTTCCATGCCTCCACGGGCGGCAAGCCCTGCGACTGGGGGGTGTCACGCACGGTGGCCCAGATGAACACGGCAATCGCCAGCGCAAAGAAACCGTGCAGGTAAAGTATTGCATGCCAGTCCGCTGCAACGGCAAGCGCCAGAATCGCAATCGGCCCCACCAAGCCCCCGCCGATATTGTGAGCAACATTCCAGATCGCCATTTTGGTACCGCGCTCGCTGGCCGAAAACCAGTGCACCATGACGCGCCCACTCGGCGGCCAGCCCATGCCCTGAAACCACCCGTTCGCCAGCAACAGCAAAAACATCACGCTGACCGAGCCTGTGGCCGCCGGCACCAGGCCCATCACTATCATCACCAGCGCGCTCAGTGCCAGACCGACTGCCATAAATGTCCGCGCATTGCTGCGGTCGGAAATGCTGCCCATAATGAACTTCGACAGTCCGTAGGCAATGGCCACACCTGACAGCACAAAGCCGAGTTCGGTTTTCGAATATCCCTCATCGATCAGATGGGGCATGGCCAAGGTGAAGTTTTTCCTGACCAGGTAGTAGCCGGCGTAACCGACAAAAATTCCGATATACACCTGCCATCTGAGCCGCCTGTAAGCGGCACCCTGCCGCAGCTGAGGCAGCTGTTGCTGGTGTGGCGGGGGTTTCAGAATGCCGATCACTGGCCCTTAATGACCGCAACGGCCAGGTCTGGATAATCCGTAATCAAACCGTCGACACCCCACTCCAAAAGCCTGCGCATGGTGTCCTCGTCGTTGACCGTCCACGGGATGACCCGAATGTTCCGAGCTTGCAGCGCCTTGACCGTGTCACGGTCCAGGAATTTGTGGTAGGGGCTGTAAATATCAGGAGTGAAGCTGAGTTGTGCGAGTTTTTGCTCGAAATGCCCCGACTCACCTATCAGCCACGCTATGGTGAGCGCCGGGTCAATAAGGTGAATGGCCTCCAGCGCCCGGGCGTCGAATGACTGCACCGTAGACCGCTTGAGCACCCCGGCCCTTTTCAACTCGCGGTAAAGAATTGCCGCGAATTCCTGCGGCCGGGGGTGAAATTCACCATCGGTTTCTGGAAGAGACTTGATTTCAATGTTGAACAGAACCGGCGCCCGCAAGGACAAGGACATGGATTCGCGATCCGCAACCGCTCGAAGCACCTCGGCCAGCAAGGGTTTGGACGCAGACATCGCCTGCTGGCGCGAAAAGCGCTCATTGCCGCGGCCTCCACAATCAAAGCCGGCAACCTGCGCCTGGCTCATGTGATAAATCCTGAGTTGTTTCTCCTCCCCTTTGGACACAGGACGGTCATCCGGGTGATTACAGATCTCCGCCGACATCCAGGGTTCGTGTGACTACACCGCCTGACCGTCGCGATTGATGGCCACGTCCATCTCCAGCGTGGTCACGCCCCACTCCATGGCAAGCATAAATGCAGGGATGGTGTTTTCGGGTAGCAAACCCCGGGCGCCGCGATGGCCCTGCAGATCAATGGCCGCTGTGATCCCATCCACTTTTTGAGAGGGATCGCCATACGCCGCAGCAAGTAACCCGGCACAACACATGAACGCCGCCGTTTTTACCAATCCGCGCAACATCATATGTCCGGGTCTTCCTGCGATTAAGTCCAGGACATCAGCCTAATGCATGGACAGTCCCGGCACAAAAAGGCAGGCCAAAAAAAAGGGGCCAGCTTCATCGAAGCTGGCCCCTTCTGCGTTGTGACGCTTAAATCGCGACGATGTTCTCTGCCTGGGGCCCCTTCTGGCCCTGGGTCACAGTGAATTCGACCTTCTGCCCTTCTACGAGGGTTTTGAAACCGTCGCCGGCAATACCGCTGAAATGTGCAAAAACGTCTGCTCCGGATTCGCGCTCAATGAAGCCGAATCCCTTGGATTCGTTGAACCATTTGACGGTTCCAGTGATTGTATCTGACATAGTAATTTCCTATATTTTCAAAAGTATTAGATGCCCTGTGTTGCAGGGCGGTTTGGCTGAATCGTGTTGTTATTACTAATGAAGAACAGGACGAGGTACTACAGTTGGAACATCGAAATGGTGAACATTGAAATAAGCCACACTTTCAAGCTGGGCGCATTATAGAAGACCAGCGGCTGATGTCAATGGCTGCAAGTCATTAATTTTCTTGTCCAGCGCACCGCGACCCGCGGTCTATTTTGGCCCCGGCCGCCCACATGAGTGGCCTGTTAACACTAATTGAAGGCAAATATCTGACAACAAAGTTCCTGCAGTCATTTATAATTTCGGCTCTGCCATCCATTTGCTTTTTCCGGGCACACGCAATGAGTTCCATCAGAGAAACGCTCCAAAGGGTTTTTGGCCTGGCCGATTTCAGACCCTTGCAACAAGACATTATCAGGCAGGTGCTCAATGGCGATGATGCCTTTGTCCTGATGCCCACCGGGGGTGGCAAGTCGCTGTGTTATCAGTTGCCCGCACTCCACCACCAAGGTCTGGGCATCGTGGTGTCGCCACTGATTTCGTTGATGAAAGATCAGGTCGATGCGCTACGCGCCAACGGCGTGAAGGCGGCCATGTACAACTCCACCCTGGATGCCTCCGAGGCGCGAGAGGTGATGGATCAGCTGTACTGCGGCGACCTGGATCTGCTCTACGTTGCGCCGGAACGGATGATGAAGCCCGGATTTATCAGCACCCTCAAGGACATGGAAGTGGGCCTGATTGCGATTGATGAAGCGCATTGCGTCTCGCAATGGGGCCATGATTTCAGGCCCGAATATGTGGCCCTGGGAGAGCTCCGCGCCATTTTTCCAGGCGTGCCACTCATTGCGCTGACTGCGACCGCCGACCCGCAAACCCGCGAGGACATCGTCAATGTACTGGGCCTGCGGAATGCACCACATTTCGCCAGCAGTTTTGACCGGCCGAATATCCGCTATAGCGTATTGGAAAAACATCGCCCACAGAGCCAATTACTGCGCTTCCTGAAGACGCAGACTGACCAATCCGGGATTATCTACGCCCTGTCGCGCAAACGCGTTGAAGAAATTGCCGCGCACCTGACCGCACGTGGTTACTCGGCGGCGGCTTATCATGCGGGTCTGCCTGCCGGCACCCGCAGTGCAGTTCAGGAGCGTTTTATCCGCGACGACCTCTTGATTGTGGTGGCAACCGTGGCTTTTGGCATGGGCATTGACAAGCCCAATGTGCGCTTCGTGGTCCATTACGACCTGCCCCGGCACATGGAGGGTTACTATCAGGAAACCGGCCGCGCCGGGCGCGATGGCCTGCCAGCGGAGGCGTTGTTGCTGTTCGGCACGCAGGACGTGGCCACCGCCCGCTACCAGATGGAACAGGGCAATAACGAGACCCAAAAACGCATCGAGACGCACAAACTCAATTCCATGGTGGGTTTTGCCGAGAGCCTGACCTGCCGCCGGCGCGTGCTGCTCGGTTACCTGGGTGAGCAACTGGATGGCGGACTGTGGCAACTGCGATATCTGTCTCGATCCGCCGGAACGCTTTGACGCGACCGATGCAGCACGCAAGGTATTGTCCTGTGTGTATCGCGTACGGCAGTCTTTTGGTATCAAGCACGTTGTCGATGTGTTGCGAGGCGCAGATACCGAACGCATCCGAAAATTCGGCCACGATAAACTGTCAACTTATGGCATTGGACAGGACCTTGCCCAATCGGACTGGCTCTCTATTGTTCGGCAACTCATCCACCGGGGCTACCTGATACAGGACATTGCCACCTTCTCGGTACTCAAATTAACGCCTCAGGCCCTGCAACTGCTACGCGGAGACGAAACGCTTGAACTGGCGCGGCCCAGATTGGAGCAGAGGAGGGTGCAGCAAAAATCCGGCAAGAAGCAATCCCCTATCGCCATGGAACTGGGCGAAGACGATTTGCGTCTGTTCGAGACCCTGCGCGAGGTGCGCAAAAACCTGGCTGAGCAGCAGGGTGTGCCGGCCTACGTCATATTCGGCGACATGACGCTGATGGAAATGAGCCGCGAGCGGCCCGCCAACGAGGCAGAATTTCTCGACATCAACGGCGTCGGGGAGGTCAAGCTGGAGCGACACGGCGCGACCTTCCTCGAGGCCATCGCCAGTGATGAGGCCTGAATTCAGGCCAGAGCGTCATTGGCCTCTACCGGGCCGGTGGTCTATTCTATGAGTACCAAAAACAACTGGAATACCATTCAATGACACCCTGGGAATTGCAAGCTGTTGAACTGGTCGTGTGCAATTGCGCATATGGCTGCCCCTGCCAATTTAATGCGCTGCCGACCTACGGCAATTGCGAGGCAGTGGCCAGCCTCGAAATCAAACAAGGGCATTTCGGCGATACCCGTCTCGACGGCCTGCGCACGGTTTCGATTCTGCAATGGCCCGGGCCCATTCATGAAGGCGCGGGGCGGGCCTTTACTGTCATTGATGAGCGCGCCGACGAAGCGCAGCGCAGCGCTCTTCTAACCATCCTTGGGGGTGGCGAGACCGACCCGGGCGCCACGATTTGGAACGTTTTCTCGGCGACTTTAGACGACATCTATTCACCGGTATTCAAGGCAATCGAATTTGTCGCGGATGTCGATGCCAGAATTGGCCACGTCAAGGTGGAAGGCATCGCACAAAGCCGTGGTGAACCCATCCGCAACCCCGTCACCGGCGAGCTCCATCGCGCTCGCATTGATTTGCCGAACGGCTTTGAATACACCCTAGCGGAAGTGGGCAGCGCAACCTTCAAAACCACCGGGCCGATCGAAATGGATTTCGAAGACCGCTATGCCCAATTCGCCCATATTCACCTCAATAACCACGGTGTCGTGCAGAGCGAATCCACCTGATCTGCCGATGTCAGGCGCTGCTACTGCGGCAGAAAGGCTGCTTCACCGGCAACCCCTGATCATTGGTGGGGCGCTGCTCGTCATCTGCCTGTTGAGCTGGTGGTACCTGCTCAACGGCGCCGGCACCGGCATGAGCATGGCCGCAATGACAACCTGGCAATTTCCGCCGCCTATCGGCAGCCATGGCAATGCCCCGGCCTGGAGCACACAATACTGGCTGATCATGCTCTTGATGTGGTGGGTGATGATGGTCGCGATGATGGTGCCCAGCGCTGCTCCGATGGTTTTGCTCTATGCCCGTGTTTACCGCCAGGGCCAGATTCAGGCACGGAATCAGGCCCGGAATCAGGACCAAGTGGGTTTAGGCGTCACCCCCACTGCGATGTTCCTGGCGGGCTATCTGCTGGCCTGGTTCACTTTTAGCCTGGCGGCGACGTTGTTGCAGTGGGGCCTGGAACACAGCGGCCTGGTACATGCCATGTTCATGTGGAGCAGCAGCATCACCCTATCGGCACTCTTTTTGCTGGTTGCGGGCCTCTATCAACTCTCACCGCTAAAGCAGGCTTGTCTGTCACACTGCCGCGCGCCCGCCACCTATCTGTCACCTCACTGGAAGAAAGGCCAAATCGGCGCGCTGCAAATGGGAATTTCCCATGGGCTGTACTGCGTCGGCTGTTGTTGGCTCCTGATGCTACTGCTATTTGTCGGCGGCACGATGAATCTGGTCTGGATCGCCGGCCTGGCCCTGTTTGTGTTGATCGAAAAACTGGCGCCACGGGGCATGTGGATTGCACGAACATCCGGCATGCTGATGATCGCAGCAGGCGCCTGGCTACTGAGCGCCTCGACTGTGCATTCGTCAAGCCCAATACCCTCCCCTGCTGACCTGAGAGTTGTGTCGGTTAACCAAACCACGCAAAACAGCAGGTATTCATCTGCGCTGTGTCATCCATCGCCTTGAAACGTACCGCAAACACTGCCATTCTGGCTCCATCAGAAAACCAAGCAGAGACTCGTTTGCGGATTTACGCATGAGCGAAAGCCCTTCCCAATCCAAGTATCCCTCCTCGCTGGACGCCATCATTCTGGCGGGCACGGACGACAATCCCAGGCGCATGATTCGCGGGCAAAACAAGGCATTCCTCCAAATCGGTGGCCATACGCTGGTGCGCGGCGTCGTCGATGCGCTACTCGAAGCAGGCACCATCGGCCAGGTTTTTGTCGTTGGTCCTGAGGAGCGACTGCACGACACTCTGGACGAATTAACGTCGCAGGTTGAGATCGTGCCACAAGCGGGCAAGATGCTGGAGAATTGCTGGGCAGCCATTGACGCCTCTGATGCACGCTTTCGCGACCAGCACGGCCATAGTGACATCCAGCGCCCAATGCTGATCATTTCCTGCGACCTGCCGTTGATATCCGGCGCCGCCGTTGACGATTTTGTCGAGCGCTGTGCACTCATCGACAATTCTTTGCAGCAAGGCACCTCGATGCTGGTGGGCGTCTCCGAGGAATCATCCCTAAAGTGCTTTTACGCAGGCGAGACCGACAAGGGCATTGTCCGGCCCTACGTCCACCTGTCGCACTGCCGGATTCGGCTGGCCAATATATTTGTTACGCGTCCAAGAACACTGGCACACCAGGAATTTCTGCAGACAGGTTTCAATTACCGCAAAGCCAAAAACTGGCGTAACGTCACTTCGCTGGCCTGGAAATTTCTCGGCCAGGCCGGAGGTTGGCAGGCGGCGTGGATTACACTGAAACTGCAGCTGACCCTGATGGCTTCAAGGCGCTCAATGGACTTCTACAACTGGCTTCGGCAGTACAACTCAATACAGCAGGTCGAGCACTTCTGCGGCGTGGTACTGGGCGGATCCGTGCGCCTCGTCATCAGTCCGTACGGCGGTCTGAGCCTGGATGCTGACAATGAAGATGAATTCAGCGTTTTGAGCGAACGCTATGACGAGTGGTCGAGCGTCGCCCCGGTGGAATTCACACCTGGCGGGCCGGGCCGCGTGCCCCGTTAACCCAGTCTCTAAAGGGAAAATCTTGAATGACCGCTTTTAATCCCCCGTTTCGCGCCGAACATGTCGGAAGCCTGCTACGGCCCCGGACCCTCAAAGCCGCCGCCAAGGCGCGCCGCGCCGGGAGCATTTCCGAGGAAGCCTACCTGGAAACACTGGAGCAGGAAATCGCCCGGGTGGTTCACCTGCAGGAGTCGGTGGGATTACGGTCTATCACCGATGGCGAATTTGGCCGTACCTCCTGGTTTGGCTTTTTTTTCGACCGTCTGAAGGGCCTGGCACTCAAGCCCTCGTTGTTCCGTTTTCATGATGAGCATGGTCACAATTACGAGTGGCAGACCTGCTATGCCAGTGAGCGAATGCGCCGCGTGAAGCCTATTTGCACGGACGAATTTGAACGTCTCGCTCGACTCGCAAGCCAAACGCCCAAGGCCAATATGCCCAGCCCCAGCGCTTTTCACTTTTTTCGTGGTGACCGCTGCCGCGACGAGCAGGCCTATCCTGACATCGAGGAGTGGTGGTCCGACCTGGTGAGCATTTACCAGGCGGAAATCCGAGATCTCTACAATAGCGGTTGCCGCTACCTGCAGCTCGACGAAGTACCGCTGGCCATACTGTGCGACAGCAGCGTGCGTCAGCAAGTCGCCGAACAGGGGCATGACCCCGACCAACTTACCCGACGCTATATCTCGACCATCAACACGGTACTCCAGGCGAGCCCAACTGACATGACCGTGGGCCTTCACCTGTGCCGGGGCAATTTCCGTTCGCGCTGGATGGCGCAGGGGGGTTATGAGCCGGTTGCAGAGCAGCTCTTCCATGGACTGGATGTAGATGCCTTTTTTCTCGAATACGATTCAACACGGGCCGGAGACTTCTCACCACTGCGCCTGATGGCCCCGGACAAACGGGTTGTGCTGGGAATCATGACCAGCAAATCGGCGGAACTGGAAGACAAAGCCACCCTGATAGGACGCATCGAAGAGGCCAGCAAAACATGTCCCACTCGATTCCCTGGCCGTCAGCCCTCAATGTGGATTCGCCAGTGTGGCCGGTGGCAACGAGCTCACCGAAGAGGAACAGATGCGCAAACTGGCCTTGGTTGTCGAGATAGCCGAGGAAGTCTGGGGCCAGGCCTGAATCAAGGTCAATATTATGTCAGCCAAACGTCCAACCGCCAGCCCAACCTCAGTTCCGACTTCATTTCCCACACAGGGCAGAAGCTGGGAAGCAGTTGAGGCCGATATTGAGCACTTCAAGACCCTGGATAACTTTGAGCGGCCCCAGAACCGCCTGACCATTAGCATCCACAAAGGCAACGCGGAGGTACAACGGATTGCGCAACAGGCGTTCAATCACTACTTCCATGCCAACGCGCTATTGGCCGATGCCGAGGCCGGCCTGGGACAGATGCAAAACGATGTCCTGGGCTGGACAGTGGATCTGCTCAATGGCGGGCCCGACGGCACGGCAGGCATGATGGTCGGTGGCAGCGAGAGCATATTTTGTGCGGTACACGCGGCCCGTGAATGGGCGCGCGCGACAAAACCGGAGATCAGCGAGCCCTATGAGATCGTCATGCCACGTACAGCTCATGCAGCCTTTGACAAGGCAGCACATTATCAGGGCCTCAAGGTCAAAAGAATCCCGGCAGGCGCCGATTTCCGCGCCGATGTGGTGGCCATGGATGCGGCCGTGACCCCCAATACGATCATGATCCTGGGCTCCGCACCGTGCTGGGGCTTCGGCCTGGTCGACGACATCCCGGCCATTGGAGAAGTGGCCGAGCGGCACGGCCTGTGGATGCACGTCGACTGCTGCGTGGGTGGATTTCTGCTGCCGTTTCTCGAAGAACTCGGCGTCGACATGCCGGCCTTTGATTTCCGCGTGCCCGCGGTCTGTTCAATTTCTGCCGGATTTGCACAAACACGGCTACACCGCTAAACCGGCCTCAACGGTCTCCTTTCGCTCGCAATGGCACAAGGACTTCAACCACGTCGGCGTGGCCATCGATAATTGGCAGAGCGGCATGTACAAAAGCCACGGCGTCATCGGCAGCCGCCCCGCCGGCGGGGTCTCTTCGGCCTGGGCTGTGATCAGCACATTGGGCCGGTCCGGCTACCTCGACCTTGCACGCCGATCACTGGCCGTCAAGGACCGATTGATTTCAGGTATCGAGGCAATTGAGGACTTCAAGGTGCTCAGAAATCAATCACTGCTGATTCCATTTCCGCTCAGAGACGCTGGAGATGAGCCGCGTGCTGGGCGGTTTTGTAGAACGCGGATACTTTCCCTGGGGCACGGTCGATCCCATCTTCATGCATCCCTCGGCGGAGGACTTGCCCGATTCCATGGTCGAGGAGTTTCTGACTGACCTCAAGGAGGTCACCCGGGGTGTGATCGACGGGTCCATCACCGCAGAGGCGCTGGCCGCCTACATTGCCAGAAAAGGCAAGCTGCCCGAGGCGAGTGCCTGACCCATGGTCACAGCCCAGGATGTAAGCGGAGCGTTGCGTCCTCTGGGCGATAGCGCCATAGCCCGGCATTCTCAGGGCTTCTTCAAAACCGCACCGGGCGAATACGCCCACGGCGATCTTTTTCTGGGAATCAGGGTGCCGGTGGTCAGGGCACAGGCCCACAGGTTTCGGCGCCTGCCCCGCCTTGAGGCCATACGACTACTGGCTTCGAAATACCATGAAGAACGGTTCTGCGCACTGGCAATCCTGGTGGATCAGTTCAAACGGGGAGATGAAGATGACCGGGGGTGGATTTATGAGCGTTACCTTGCCAACACGAACCACATTAATAACTGGGACCTGGTGGATGCCTCCGCCCACAAAATTGTTGGCCCCTGGCTGGCGGACCGTGACCGCCAGATTCTCTATACCCTGGCAGCATCACCAAGCCTGTGGGAGCGACGAATTGCCATCATTGCGACGCACCATTTCATCAGCAATGGCGAATTCGACGACACCCTGGACTTATCCGAGCAACTGCTGAACGACCCCCACGACCTGATCCATAAGGCGGTGGGCTGGATGTTGCGCGAAGTTGGCAAACGCGACCAGACCATCGAGGAGGTGTTTCTACTCAAACACCAACTTGCGATGCCGCGCACTATGCTGCGTTATGCCATTGAAAAATTTTCCAAATCCCGTCGTAAGCAATATCTGGGAGGGTACGCATGTTAATGATCTCCATTTTTTCAATGAAGCAACCACGTGGAGCGGAGCAACGCTCCACAACCAGGCACGCCCAAAGTAGTTGGCCAGTTCGTTACCGCATGCTACTCGTGCTTGTCTGCATTCTGTGCTCGGCAGCCTGCGTGGGCGACACAGATCCACGTGTAAGCGCTTTGCAGGGCCATCTGCAATCGCAGCTGCAAACCAAGCTACAAGCCCTGCAGCTTGAACACAGCTTCCCGGGCGCTACATTGGGCGTCGCCATGCCCGATGGTTCTTCATTTGGGCTGGCTGTTGGTCTGGCAGATAAGTCAGGCGTCGTGATGCGTACCGATCACTTATTGCTGGCCGGTAGTGTCGGAAAAACATTTGCCGCCGCCGTGGCACTCGACCTCGTCTCCGAAGGCCGTCTCGGCCTGGACCAACCCGTCTCGAATTGGCTGGATTCAAACGAGGGTTATTCAAGGTTGCCAAACGCGGCCGATATCACCGTACGCATGTTGATGAACCACACCGCCGGAATTCCTGACAACGTCGCGGACCTCGAGTTTCTCGACGCCATCTTCAGTGCGCCCGACCGCGTATGGAAGCCTTGGGAGATGGTGAGCTATGTCCTCGATGAAAAGCCGAACTTTCCCGCCGGTAACGACTTTCACTACACCGACACGCACTTCATCCTGCTCGGCATGATCATAGAAGCCGTCACCGGCGCCCTTTATTATGACGAACTGCAAAAGCGGGTGCTGGAGCCGTTCTCACTCGACGTGGTGCCCGCTGACAGGCGCCGCATCAAGCGCTTGGCCAACGGTTACCCGGGCACCTCTGTGGAAGCTGTACTCAAAGGCTACGGCACCGACTGGGATGGAACCCCCTCGCCCGCCGGCGCCTCAACACAAGTCCTAGTCGATGGTGAATTCGTCATCAACCCTCAGTTCGAATTCACCGGCGGCGGGCTGGCTTCCACAGCCGAGGCTCTTGCACGCTGGGCCAGGCTACTTTATGAGGGAAAGTACCTGTCGTCATCCATGATCGCAACAATGGTTGGCGGCACCTCAGAGAAGGGGCAGAACTATGGTCTTGGCGTTTACACGGCATACGACCCTGAACTGGGTCAACTATACGGCCACAGCGGATTCATGCCGGGTTTTCGCACGCAAATGACATACTTCGCCGATCACGGCTTCGCGGTTGCATTCCAAACCAATACCAATGAGGGCACCGGGCTGCTGGGACCGCCTGTCGCAGAAATTGTTGCAACACTTGCCAACGTGATCCTGGACGGGTTCCTGACCAATTAGTCGTCAAGCCTGGGTGGATTTTGTTGCTGACCTGAAGAAATCGACCGCATTGGCGATTTGCGTGACAAAAATCAGTATCGAAACTGACCATGCCCGTGGGACATCGTTGCGGAGCGCATAGGTGAGCATCTCGGTGTAGAATCCGATCGACTCCGTGGCAAATCCCGGCTGCCCCCGCTGACTCCGGCATTGCCAATAATGCCAGGCTCCTGTGCCGTACTGGAAATGCTGGTTGAGGAAGGATGTCAGGGTAAGTTCATGTGTGTGATCGACTACGGCTTCAGGAACATACAGCATTTCCCGCCCTGCGTGTTGCCAACGATCGCACAGGTCCCGATCTTTACCTCCGGCCCGCTGAAATGTCTCGTCAAAGCCACCCATCGAATCAAGACACTTGCGGTTAATAGCCATGTTACCCGTTGAAAAGAACCGGGTTTTGGCCGGGTGGGATTCATAGTGCTCGTATAGAAAGTCAACCAAAGTCTGACTGGCGGATGAGTACAGATTACTCTCCAGGGCGTTAATTGTTCGGCCACCGTACATTCGCAGCGGATTTTCATCCAGGTGAGACACAAGGCACGCCAGCCAATCCAGGGCTGGCTGGCAATCATCATCAGTAAAAGCGATATGGTCGCCGGTGCACTGTCCAACGCCAAAGTTGCGCGCACCAGCGGGACCGGTGTTGTTTTGAGCCAGCACGCGAAGCCGGAGCCGGCTGTCGAATTGAACAAAAATCGGTTGCAGATCAACGTCGCCACCATCATCAACAACCACGACTTCAAAGTCGCCGTGCGGCAGAGTTTGCCGTGCCAAGGATGCGAGGCAGACCGCGAGGTTTTGTGGCCTGTTGTAGGTGGGAACAATGACAGAGATGCGCGTCACGCCGTAGCCTCAGTTTTCTTGAATATCGCCAGGTCCGGTTGGGGCAACTTGTGCCCGCCATCGAAGATGATTGATTGTTCTTTATATTAGAACACGGCGTCAGTATGTATTGTCACCAGGATGTCATCGCGCCAACTCATGATTGCAATGACGCACGGGCATTCGAACACGGACGCACAGGTCGGGCCAACTTTCCAGGCAGTTGGATTAGCTGGACATTTGGTGAATAAGCACTATTCTTCCCATATTGTTGGAGTTACCGAGCCTCATGAAGACTTTGCGAAGCGTCCCTGCCATGAAGCGCAAAAATTGGGTTTTAGCGCGTCGAAGACTATTCACGATGTGGGTCGCCGGCACACTGATCGTCGTGGGATTGATTGCAGGTGGCTTCATTGTCGGACTAACCCAGAAGTCCAGGCTAGTTGGCACCTTGAAATCACTCGGCGCTCCGGTGTTCGACAAGACGGGGGCTGTGTTGGATGGCCCTGGCAATTATCTGCGGTCGGCTCTCAGTGCGGAAAGTCTGGACACTCTGTTGATCGACATCAAGTTCAAGCACATAGAAAAGATCAGAACGACCCGCAAAGAGGTTCTGAAACTCGGTGTGTTGAACACGACCGCCGAGGACTTCGTCCCGGCCACGATCCGATATCGCGATCGGAGCATTGATGTCAAACTGCGCTTAAAGGGTGATACGATTCGTCACCTGCGGGGCGGAAAGTGGTCGTTCATGGTGAAGTTCAAGGGCAGTGACCAACTCTTCGGCATGCGCCGATTTTCGCTGATGAGCCCCACGGTGCGTGGTAACCAGCTTGAGCCCCTGGCATTTGCATTGTTACGTAAGTTGGGCCTCCTCGCCCCGAATTTCTGTTCGTAGATGTAACAGTAAACGGGACTCGAATGGGTATCATGTCGTTGGAAGAGTATCCCACCAAAGAGTTGCTGGAATCCCAAGGAAGGCGCGCAAGTGTCTTCGTTCGATTCGATGAATCCCAATACTGGGACGACTATGCCCACAGAGGCTTCTATAACGAAGACTATGACAACTACTTGACAGCACCTGTCAGAACATCGCAGGAAGGGGCAATCCGCGATTCTGCAACTCTGTTAAATGACCTGGAAATCGCGACTGGATTGCTGAAAGGCTTTGTCAGCAAATCGCTGCCGGCCTCAAAGGTATTTGATCCCGAAAAAGTCGGCCGTTTCCTGGCAGCTCTGGAAATTCTGGATGCAAAGGACGGGTTTTGGTGGGGCAACCAGCGTTTTTACTACAACCCGATTTCCGCGACCCTGGAGCCGATGGGTTCCGATCTGATGTCTGAGTTTCTGGCTTGGCCTTGGCCCGACCGCAACCCCGGATACTTCCTGTATTCAATGCGGAATGAGCAGGTTCGCAGAATTCTTGAAGACCCACTTGTCAGAGCGTTTTTTATCAAGGAACTGCACTTGTTGGCCCAGCAGGTGGCAGACGGTTCGTTAGAATCTTTTTTGAAACCGCTGGACGAGAAATATCTTGCAGTGCTGCATCGCGATATTCCATTGCTCAGGCCTTTTGATTTCGGGAACATGAAACGGCGTGCGGCGCACCTGTCGACTGCGACAGTCGAAAATCTGGACTACTTCAACTCTCTGGACGAAAGGGGACACGCCCTAATATTGCACGCGCAGGTGATCAAGAGAGCAGAAAGCGCCCGACTCGATCTCACCAACGTAATCCCGGCCCCTCTGGAAGTGCTCAACATCAGTTGGCGCATGGAACCCGGCAGCCCCTCCATGCCGCTGCAGTCCTTAACGCCCATTCGTTACCCTCTTGCCCTCAGTCCCAACGGTCCCAAGGGCCTGGCGAGACCAGTTAGCACTTCCATTGCGTTTGTCTATCCGCAGGAAATGACGGATGAATCTGTGGTCGAAGTCGTTGCGAGAATTAAGGGCACGGGCCTGACCTACGTTTCTCGGAGCACAAATAGTTTCGACTCGTTGAAACAAGTGCCTATCCCAAGCAATGCGCTGCAGGAGTTGCTCGATGATCGTGTCTATATGTCGCGCCTGGATGAGTCGACACTTCTCATCGCCGCGGGACGGCACGTCGTCTCGGAAACGATAAGCACCCCGCCAGGTTATGAACTTCGCATTGCTGCCGGCACAACGCTATTGTTCGGGCCTGAGGCAAGCTTGATCGTCAGGGGTGCATTGACGCTGTTGGGTACCGCCAGCGAAGCCATCGTGCTCGAAGGACAACCGACTACTGAGGGAGAGTTTGGCAGATGGCCGGGGATTGTAGTTTTGAAGGCGCGACAGCCGTCGCTATGGCGGAATGTCCATATTCGCAATACCACCGGCATCGCCCACGGTGGCTGGAAACTCACCGGCGGCGTCACACTTTATGAGAGTCCGGTGCGTCTGGAAAATGTATCATTCGATGGTAGTCAGGCTGAGGATGCTATCAATATCATTCATTCCGAATTCGAGTTCGAAGAAGTCGCAATCGCAGACACTGTGTCAGACGGTTTCGATGCCGATTTTTCCAATGGCAGCATCATCCGAGGCATATTCCAGAACATCGGATCCGCTGGGGGTGGTGACGCCATTGATATCAGTGGAAGCGTCGTTTCGGTCTTTGGCACCCGGTTTCTGAGCATCAGCGACAAAGCGCTGTCAGTCGGAGAGGGGAGTCGGATGACCGTCACCGATATGCGAATTGACGAAGCCCTGACCGGAGCAGCAAGCAAGGACGCGTCACACCTCGAGATTTCCTCCTCGAAGATCAGCAATACACGAATCGCAGGCATGATGGCGTACATCAAAAAACCCGAATACGGACCGGCGACCATCAATGCAGTAGACGTACAGTTTTCAGGTCTCGCCACAGATCACTTGGTTCAGACCGGGAGTGAAATCCGAATCGATGGAATGGTCCTGCCTTCGGCACCGCTGGACGTCGATGGGCTCTATGATTCCTATATGAGCAGAACGCCACGGTAATCCCGTATAGTGGAGACTAGAGCTGTGATTCGGAGGTGTGAAATTCCAGTCCCGGTGGCGAGAGGGGTCCCGATCTGTTGTCATTTATTGGTGGTCACCAAATATAAACATGCAGGGCGATAAAAACACAGATGTGAGTGTGCTGCATGAGCAGCCATCGCCGCGCCGCATGTTCAGCAACCGGCGACGTGGAATAAGAGGCCTGTCTGGGTATCTCGTTAAAGTCTTGCGAGCCAGCATTGGTCGTCGGTTTGATCGTCGACATGGTGTCGACACCTCCGGGCTGATTGCCCCAAAAAACGTGCTCACCGACAGTGCCAACAAGGGGCACGGCCACGAGTACGCGCCCGTGCCTGCAAAATCCCTTCGATTCATGCTCGACACCATACCCGGTGATCTTCAGCATTACACATTTGTGAACTATGGCTGTGGCAAGGGACGGTCGCTGCTCATTGCGGGGCCTTTTTTCTACTCCCCGTTTCAGACCGCAGTATTGCAGCCCGTGCTGGATCGAATTGCAGACTCATATTTCCCACGACCGCGCGCCATCGTCATCCTTTTCCTCGAAGACAAGGGTACCTTGCCGATTCCGACCCACCTGTTCGAAAATCTTGGCTTTTTGAAGGTGCTGCAAACACCCCCTCTTCCGATCGACCTGGGTTCTCCCTATCCGTTGGAATATGTATTGTGGTCGAGCCCGGAAGCACTACGGGACAACGATCCTGATGCAGAGGGCAAGTATAAAGTGGGAAAGCATGAATCGTAAGCTGGCAGTGCACGGTGGAGAGCCAGTCCGTGAAGAGATGCTTCCCTATGCGCGGCAGTGGATTGATGAGGGCGATACTCAGGCCTTGATCGAGGTGCTGAGCTCAGATTGGTTAACCACCGGGCCGAAGGTGGCGGAGTTTGAAGAGGCCTTCACCGGGATGGTCGGCGCCCGTCATGCGGTGGCGGTGAGCAACGGTACCGCTGCGGTACACGCAGCCATGTATGCCATTGACATTCGACCCGGGGATGAAGTGATTGTGCCGTCAATGACTTTTGCGGCCAGCGCCAACTGTGTGGTATTTCAGGGCGGCAGGCCGGTTTTTGCCGATGTCGACCCTGGCACACTGTTGCTCGATCCGTCGGCAATCGAAGCCAAAGTCACCGAACGCACCCAAGCGATTATTGCGGTCGACTACGCCGGGCAGCCGTGTGCCTATGATGAACTTCGGGCCATTTCAGATCGGCATGGGCTCATTCTTGTGGACGATGCCTGTCACGCCCTGGGCGGCAGCTACCGTGGCAGAATGGTGGGCACGCTCGCTGATCTGAATACATTCAGCTTCCATCCGGCGAAACACATCACCACCGGTGAAGGCGGCATGATCACCACCGCTGATGCAGATTATGCTCAGCGTATGCGCGATTTCCGCAATCATGGGATCACTTCCACGTCTCAACAACGGGAACTGCAGGGCTCGTGGTTCCATGAGATAGAAAATCTGGGTTACAACTACCGACTGACAGATTTGCAGTGCGCTCTGGGCACAAGCCAATTGAGAAAGCTCAGAGACTGGGTTTCTCGCCGCCAGGAAATTGCTCGACGCTATGACGCCGCACTGGCGGAGATTGCATCAATTGAACCATTGAGCGTACAAGACGACGTTCAGCACGCCTATCACCTGTACATGGTTCAACTCGATCTGTCGGAACTGAACGCCAGCCGGGCACAGGTTTTTGATGCACTGCGCGCTGAGGGCATAGGCGTTAATGTTCACTACATCCCGGTACATCTGCACCCCTACTATCGTAAGCAATTCGGCACGCAACCAGGCTTGTGCCCGGTGGCTGAAGCCGCATACCAGCGCCTGGTGACTTTGCCGATTTTCCCGCGCATGAGCAATCGCGACGTCGGTGATGTCATCACCGCCGTTGCAAAAGTCATCGAGGCCTACGGAAGTTGAACGTTGTTGCCATTGTCCAGGCCCGCATGGGAAGCACCCGATTGCCGGGCAAAGTGATGATTGAGTTGGCCGGGGAACCCATGCTGGTGCGATGTGTAAACCGCACTCGACGCGCGCAGGTGCTGGACGAAGTCGTCGTTGCAACGACCACATTGGCAGCGGATGATGCCATTGCGCGCCTGTGTGACCAACATGGCTGGCCGTGTTTTCGCGGTGCCCAGGATGACGTTCTTGACCGGTATTACCAGGCAGCAAAAGCCCATCAGGCCGATATTGTCGTGCGCATCACTTCAGATTGCCCCTTGATTGACCCTGAAATCGTCTGTCAGGTAGTCGACCAGTTTCTGGCGTTGGGGCACAAAGCCGACTATGCATACAACGTTCTTCCGCACGGTGAAGATCCAAGAGGCCTGGATGTGGAAGTATTGCGCTTTGAGGTATTGGAACAGATCTGGCGCATTGACGACAATCCAGCACGGCGTGAACATGTCACTGCATATATTTCGCAGCATCCTGAATTGTTCCGCAGCCATCCGGTCGTGGTGGACCTGCCGCCGATACGCTGGACTGTGGATACGCCGGAGGATCTGCAGTTGGTGAGCAACATCTATGAGCACTTTGGCCATGATCTGTTTACCTCGCAGCAAGTATTATCCGCCCTGGAAGACAATCCCAACTGGGTTGAGTTGAATCTGCATGTGCAACAGAAAACCCTTTAGGCCGTTGCCACTGTCAGGATTGGATGAGTTTGACTCATGAAGGTGATTTTTCGAACTGATGCCTCTGTTGTTATCGGCTCTGGACACCTCATGCGTTGTCTGACGCTGGCTTCAGCTCTGGCAAGGCAAAGCGCCAACGTAGCGTTTGTTTGCCGGGAATTACCGGACAAGCTGCACCGTCTTGTTGAGCAAAGCGGCTTTGCCGTTCATTTGATGCGCCCATTCGATGCGCCTGAACCGGCAGACCATGAACTGACGGACGCACGACGGTCGCAAGCTGTTCTTGCCCGGGAAAAAATCACAGTGGACTGGCTGGTCGTCGATCATTATGGATTAGGCGCCGCCTGGGAAACGCGGATGAGGCCGCTGACAAAGCAATTGCTGGTCATTGATGATCTGGCAAACCGGCAACACCGGTGTGACATGCTGGTGGATGACAATCTTGTTAGGCAATTTCAAAAGCGCTACGACACGCTTGTTTCCAAGTCGTGCATCAAGTTACTCGGGCCAAACTTCTTGCTGGTCAGATCAGATTTCGAGAACAATGCCACAGCAGCGCAGACCCGCGGCAAAGATATAAAAGACATCCTGATTACGATGGGTGGAAGCGATTCGTTGAATATGACGAGTTGGATACTGGGCAGCCTGCTGAGCTGCGACTTGCCAAAGCCTCTCGAAATTACGGTTGTGGCGGGGCCCTCGTTTGCGCACTTTGAGGAGGTCGAACGGATGGCGCAGTCGTCGCGTGAACATTGCGTCAGTGTTGTGCAAAACGTCACAGACATGGCAAAACTCATGAGGCGAACCGACCTGGCCATCTCTGCGGGGGGGCAAACCTGCTATGAACTCATTTTGAGTGCTGTACCGACGCTGGTGCTGGCGGCCAACACGTCTCAGCACGAAATAATGCAGGAATTACATCGACTTGGCGCCATTGCCTACTTGGGACTATTCAGTCCGGTTCTTGACCAATCGTTTTGCCTTGCCTTCACCGAGCTGCTGCATGACTCTGCCAAGAGGCGGAGAATGATCGAAACCGGTAGCCAGCTGATTGACAGCCGTGGGCCCGAGCGAGTATCTGAGCAAATGCTTGGCAAACTCGACCATGCGAACAGATCCGATGATTGATGCGATGACCGGCAACGAAAAACTCGTGATTCTGGGCTGTGGGCCGGAACAACTGGCATTGATCAGAGAAATCAACACGCTGGGGTTTTACCTCATCGGCCTCGATGGTGATCATTCAGCCCAGGGGCTGAATCTGTGTGAGGAGGGGCACATCACCGATATCAAAGCAGCCAAGGCCGTTGCCCAAGTCCTGAATGGCGATATTAGTGGCATTCTCACGACCACCGAAGTGGCATTAGAGGCCTGCGCCATCCTCGCAGACGAATATGAGCTGCCGGGCTTCAAGGTCCAAACCGTTCAAATCTTTCAAAATAAACTGGCGTTCGCGCAACTGCTCAAATCACTGAATCTGCCTTATCCACCGTTTTCGGAAATAACAAATCCGGGCGAAATTAGAGTATTTGGAAAAAAGCATGGTGCGCGGCTTGTTTGCAAGCCCGCCGACGCATCAGCAAATCGCGGCGTGACAATTTTGGAAAGCGCTGGCAATGAACACGACGCGTTCAATCAAGCCATGACCGCAAGCAGCCGGGGCAAAGTGATGGTGCAGTCTTTCATTTCAGGTACCGAACACGGCATCGAATGCTTCGTGAATAATGGCAAGTGCGCACTGATGGCCACTACAGACAAGCGCTCCTCCGGCCTGCCTTCATGCGTGGTGTTGGGACATCGCATGCCCTCATCGAGGCACGGTGAATTGAGACGTCAGCTGGTCCCGCAGGTCGATCGAATCATTCAGGCGTTGGGAATCACAAAGGCGCAGCTCAACTTTGATGTCATTTTTGCGGCGCAGGAGGCCGTTATTATCGACGCCGGCCTCCGACCCGGGGGCAACTACCTGCAAGAATTGGTCTCCCATTGCTACGCATTCAGCCCCTGGAAATTTTATGTATCGATCTTCTGTGATGGGTTGGATCAACCTCTTCCCGTGCGCCCTGGCGGATTTGCCGGCTGCCAATTTATCCTGCCCAAGACCCACGGTATTCTTGAGCGCGTTCTATCCGAAAAAGCCATCGGTGGCAGTATTGAGATACATCAACTGAAGAAGAAAGGAGATATCATTCACCCCGTTGACTGTGCCCAGAACCGGGTCGCAGTCGCCGTTGTTTCAGGATCGTCAGCTGGTGACGTTGACCGAAACCTGTCTGAGTTCCAGCAACACTTCGAGGTAGAGGTCGCTTAGAGACTATGTTTAATGACGCCATTAAAAGGCTGGCAGACGAGGGCGAAGTTCCAGCCTATCTACTCGATGTCGAGACCTTGCAGTCAAACTATCGGGACTTTCAGGGGGCTTTTGGAACGACATTCGAGAAATTCTGCATGGCCTATTCCTACAAAACCAATTATGTTCCGTGGCTGTGCAAATGGATGCATCGTCAGGGCGCGCTTGCCGAAGTCGTCTCGGGCATGGAATATCAACTGGCAAGAGAATTTGGCGTTCCCGGCGAACAAATTATTTTCAATGGCCCTGCCAAGAAGAAAAGCGAAATTCTACAGAGTTTGGAAGACGGCGCTGTCATCAATCTTGATTCACTGCAGGAAGTCGAATCTGTTTTGGGGCTGGTCGCTACGGGCCTCTGCAAAAACCTGGCTCAATCGCCCCGCCTGGGCCTGCGTCTGAACTTCGCCCTAGGCGGCAATCTGGGCGGTGAATCATCCTGCAGCCACTTTGGTTTATCGATTGAAGATGGTGAAGCAGACCAGGCCGTCGAAATGCTGCATGCCAGCCCAGGTCTGTCGATAATTTCCTTGCATGGTCACCGTTCCACGCCGCAACGCCATGTCGGCGGTTTTCAAAGCATCGCCGAGTGTTTGGCCAATTTCGCGCTCTCCCGGTTGGGCGAAAATGAATTGCAGTACCTGAATGTGGGCGGAGGTTTCGGGCGCAATGTTGCCGGCATGGGACTGCCCCACTTTCCCAGCGCTTCGGACTACGCAGAGGGTATCGCCACAAGCTTGGGGCCAATCTACAATGATCGACGTTGGCCCACGATCGTTATCGAGCCAGGACTGTGCCTGGCAGGCAGTCCTTTTTACTTTCTAAGTCAGGTGCAGGCCATCAAAGTCATTGGCGGAGAGCGTTACGCGATTCTGGATGCCAGTTTCCACAACCTCAAGCCGTCCCTGCACCGATTCAACCTGCCCATACAGGTGTTCAATCGGAATGGGGAAAAAATTGAGGGCGACTCGGGTCCCATTACCATGGCAGGCTATACCTGCATGGAGTCAGATATTCTTGGCCGCTATGATTCAAGCCCCGAGATCAACAGCGGAGACATCATTGCATTCGCCAACGCAGGGGCTTACACCATCGTGTTCAACCCGCAATTTATTCGCGAGAGGCCACCTATCTTTGCGCTTTTGGAAGGCAGAATTATACAGATTCGCCGGCGTGAGACGGTTCCCGATATTCTCCAACTGTACCCTGAAGACCGTCGAGACGGTGGGCTGGAGACTGCATGAAAACGATTGAGATTGCTGGCAGAACAATCGGTGAGGGTGCCCCCACATTTATTGTGGCAGAGATGAGCGCCAACCATGACCAGGATCTGGATCAGGCCTTGGCGCTGGTAGATATTGCCGCACAAGCCGGGGTCGATGCACTCAAACTGCAGACTTATACACCCGACTCATTGACCATGCGCACCGCCCACCCCAGCGCCCAAACTGACCCGAAATGGGGCGCGGACAACCTGTACCAACTCTATGAGAAGGCAGCCATGCCGTATCACTTCCATGCGCCACTTTTCGAGAAGGCCAGAGAACTGGGCATGATCGCATTTTCAACGGCCTATGATGAGGCAGCCATTGATTTGCTGGAGGAACTGGCAACTCCTGCATACAAAATAGCCTCCTTTGAGATGGTGCATATACCCTTATTGCGGGCCATAGGCCGAACCGGAAAACCAGTGATCCTGTCTACCGGCATGGCCGGAATGGACGAGGTCGAAGAGGCGCTCAACGCATTGGTGTCAGCGGGTGCCGAGCAAATCGTACTGCTGCATTGTTGCTCCATGTATCCGGCCGACCCGGCCATCGTGAACCTGTCCGCGATGCATACGATGAGACAGGCCTTTGGCTACCCCGTGGGATTCTCTGATCACACGCTTGACACAGCTGTGCCAATCGCCGCTGCAGCTCTGGGTGCCTGCATGATCGAAAAACACTACACCAACGACCCGCAACGTCCAGGGCCCGACCATGGCTTTTCCCTGGGACCGAATGATTTGCAGCGCATGGTTGAAGGGATAAGGGCCGTGCAAGTGGCTGTCGGCGATGGCGTGAAGACCATGTCGGCCGGCGAGGCCCCGGAAGAAGCAGAACGCAGGTCGATTTATGCTGCCGTCGACATTTCCGCCGGCAGGACCATTTCCGGGGAAATGGTGACGATTATCCGCCCCGGTGCAGGCTTGCACCCCCGTCACCTGGAAGAAATCGTGGGGCGGGTTGCGCGTTGTGACATTCCCGCAGGTTGGCCCTTGACCTGGGAAATGGTCCAGCGAGAAAATAAATCAGCTCTATGAGTAAAATCGAAGATCTTGTTTCAAGATTCAAAGAATTGGGCTTTGCGAAATACAGGGTCAATTATCTAATCATCACCCATCAGCAATGTGCCCGGTTCGGCGTAAAAAGCCCTACCTCTTTGCTGGATGAGCTGATCGGCAGGCTCGATGGAAGCATATTGATCATGAATGGGTTCAACTGGGACTTTTGCAGGGGTGAAAATTACCACTACAAGAACAGCACCTGCCAAACCGGACTGATCAATGAGTATTTTAATCGCCGGGAATGTTCGCTAAGAGGCAATCACCCAATCTACTCTTATGTTGCAACCGGAGATCATGCTGCTGAGCTGGTCAATCACCAATCTGCCACCTGCTGGGGGCCCGGTTCAACCAGTTATGAGATGCTACATGACCCTCAGGTACGACTCATTACGTTCGGGGTCCCATTTACTTACAGTATGAAATGTACGACTTCGTGGGACGATTTCACTAACCTCAAAGTGCATTGCACAGGAGAGCGTTATGGATCGTCAAGCACAAAGAGATATTCGCCGGAAATTGAATTGTCTACAGTTTGCACAGGAACGCGGGAGTAATGTATTAGCCTGCCGTAAATTTGGAGTCTCCAAGTCATCGTTTTATCGCTGGAAAGCAGGCTATAGAGAGAAAGGAGAAGCAGGCCTCATCAACTCCAAGCCATGCCCCGAGAACCTACTGCTTCGCACCCCAGCACCGATCGAGGAAAAGATTCTACATCTACGGCGCACCTACCACTTTGGCCCGGATCGAATCGCCTGGTATCTGGAGCGCTATCACCAGATCAAAATATCGGGCAAGGGTGTTTACTATGTGCTCAAAAGACATGGACTGAATCGGTTGCCTCAAAATTGTCGCAAGCGCTCTATTCCCACCTTCAAACGCTACCAAAAACAAGTCCCGGGTCATCACATCCAGGTTGACGTTAAGTTTTTGACTTTTATCGATAAACGCGGCCATAGGCTGAAGCGTTACCAGTACACTGCAATCGATGATGCAACCCGCATCCGAGCCTTGAAAATTTATCCCAGGCATACACAGGAAAATGCCATCCGCTTCGTCAACCACGTGATCGAGCAATTCCCGTTTCGCCTGCACACCATCCGCACGGACAACGGTCACGAATTCCAGGCCAAATTTCATTGGCATCTGAAGGACCTGGGCATTAATCACTTCTACATCAGACCCGCGACCCCACGATTGAACGGCAAAGTGGAACGATCTCACCTGACCGACAAGCTTGAGTTCTATCAACTCATCGATTACAAAGGCGACGTCGACCTGGCCAAGAAATTACGCGACTGGGAGGCCTTCTATAACTTTCTCAGACCGCACGCTGCACTGAATGGAAAAACCCCCTATGAACGGTTGCGCGAGAAGCTGGTAGCATAGCTGTTCACCGTCCTGCGAAGTTATTACCATCACACTTACAGGAATCCGGCAATGCATGTGCTCGAGGAAAAATTCAAGGTACCCTACAGATCTTACAAGGAATTTTCAGGACCGGTAGATTTTGGGGATGGGCAAATCGAGTGTACAACCCGGATGTATGTCAGAAACCTCGCAGACAAGAAAAATACGGTAATGGAAAGCGTGCAGGATCTTCTGAAAGAAAAAGAAACCACCTTTGTTGATGATGCCCTTCAGTTGTATGCCTACGACAATATCGAACTCTTGCATGCCGGAGAAGCTTTGTTGAAGGAAAACATTTACGCGCTATACGGGTATCGAAATGCATCAACTCGCTGAAAGGCTGTATCCGATCTGCCGCAGCATCACGGGCGATGGTGTACGCGAAACGCTGAACATATTGGGCGAATATATTCCGCTGAGCGTTTCTGAAGTGTCTTCGGGAACACAGGTATTTGATTGGGAGGTGCCGCTGGAATGGAATATTCGTGATGCCTGGGTGAAGAACTCCGATGGCGAGAAAGTCATAGACTTTAAAGAACACAACCTGCACGTGATCGGTTATTGCATGCCTTTCCAGGGCAGAATGAGTCTGACCGAGCTAAAAGAACACCTTCACACACTGCCGGACCAACCTGACGTATTTCCTTATGTAACGTCATATTTTGAAGAGCGTTGGGGATTTTGCCTGGCGCATAACGATTTGATCAACTTGCAGGAAGATACTTACGAAATTCACATCGACACAGATCTGAAAAGTGGATTCCTGACCTACGGTGAGTTACTGATTCCCGGAGAATCTGAAAAAGAGATATTGCTCTCGACATACATTTGCCACCCTTCCATGGCAAACAATGAATTGTCCGGGCCGGTGGTAGCCACTTTCTTGGCCAGAACTCTGTTGAACAGGAAAAAAAACCACTACAGCTACAGAGTGCTGTTTGTCCCCGAAACCATTGGCTCGATAACGTACTTAAGCCTTCAACTCGAAGCATTGAAGAAGAAAGTGGTTGGTGGCTACGTACTGACATGCTGCGGCGATGAAGGTCAATTCACATACCTGCAAACCAGAAAAGAGAATATGAATGTAGATCGTGTCAGCCAGCATGTATTGGGAGAAAAAATCGGCGACTACAATCTTTACGACTTTTTAGATCGTGGCAGCGATGAACGCCAGTACAACTCGCCTGGCGTGGATCTGCATATCGAGTCAATAACGCGCAGCATGTATGGTTGCTATCCGCAGTACCATACTTCAGCGGACGACCTGACCTTTATTACGGAAAAGGGCCTCCGGGAAACTCTTGATATTTATCAGGAATGCCTGAAAGTCTTTGACTTTAACCAAAGTTATAGACGCCTGACGCTTTGTGAACCCCAACTCTCCAAGCGCGGATTGTATCCGACTCTATCAACCAGGCAATCATATGATGCGGTTGAAACCATGATGAACTTCCTGGCGTATTGTGACGGAGAGCATGACCTGGTCTGGATTGCTGAGAAAATAGGCCGCTACGCAGGCGATCTAATACCCTTGATTGGTCAACTCATGGACCATGACTTGATAGAGCGCGCTTGAACGAAGGTTCAAGCGTCAATTCGTAGCCCGGCCAGGAGCCCGACCAACTCGTCTGCAAAAGGTGTGAAATCAGATGATTGGATGTCCGGGATAGACACCCTGATGTTCCAGATTTTGTCCGCCAACCGTGCGTTGGACTGGTCGCCATCATCAGGCCTGAATGCCGACAGAGCAATAAAATCCCAGCCAAAACTTTCAGTCAGCCGACATGGCAGCCCCGAATCATTGATGCTTCGGGTCCACTCGAGCAGGCGGTCAATAAACGGATCCCAGCCCATATTCGGCTGGATCGAGATCCAGCAAAACATATCATGATCGAAATCACGAAGGCCTAACTTCTCAGACGTTGAAAACATGTCTTTTTGCTGCAGGAGCTGGTAGAAGGCCCGGTTGCTCACATGCACTTTCGACAGTCTATCGTTATTCAGCCTCTGATATTCCGGGTCGAGGTAGAAGGGAAATATGTGCTTCGGAGTGGCAAAGCCTCCCATATTGCTCAGCGCTTTGGGAAATTTCTCATTAATGAAATCACACAGCGTATTGGGTTGCCGATAAACCAGGCAAAGTGATCCCAAACTGGAATATTCCATCCCCAGGCTGTCGAGCTTCAAGTGGCTCCTCACCAGTGCACAAGGGATTTCCTGATCCAATGCCAGGTTCAATATTTCCGCCAGTCTGGGCGAGGACAGTGGATAAGCGGTGGTATCGACGATGACCAGCGTCACTTCTGGTGCAAAATTCAAATCGTCCCAGTCGCCTTTTCCCAGCGTTGAGGAATCCAGAAAGACAATTCTCTTCGACTCGCCGCCGGATTCAAACAATTTTGTATCTTCAAGATAAGCCGAAGTTTCGAAATAGATGTCGTCGGGCCGGGTTTCCAAGGTAAATTTCTGGTGATATGAGCCCAGTACATGGAACAGCAAAGAAATAGAAACCTGACCACAGTTGGTCAGGTATCCCTGCGACACATGGTCCTTGGAACACGCCAGATTCTGATAGAGAAGTTCGAGATGATCCGGGTTATTAAGCCTGAAACTACTGCGTTGATACGTGTAGCGGATGTCGAAACCATGGCAATCGATAAACCGCTCACCGGTGATATTGGACATCCCCCACAGTGGATTAATGTTTTTTTGGCGAATGGCCACTTTCAACCTGAGTTTTTGATCGATGACCTGGTGATGGGTGGAAGGCACTCTTTCGATCCGGGGTTCCGCCGCATAGCCTGCCAGGCACTCAAGCTCCGCAGCCTTTCTCTCAAAGTAAGCGCTAGAGTTCGACATATTGAATCGATGCTTTGGGCACACCGTTGAAAGCGGTGTTCAGTGCCCAGGAATAACCGGAAACATTGCCGAATCGTATGGTAGAGCCCATCGAGATAGAATCGGCCACGCGCTTACTGATAGCAATGGGTCGAAGCCGATCAGATTCATGGCAGGTCGGGGCCAGTACATTGAGCTGATGATCGGCGACCTCAGCACTGTCACCGTCGCTACCGATGCAAATCGGGTCCGACCATCTCAGGTGGCAGGCGGGAGAAATCGTAGTGACAATATTTAGGGTATTTCCACTTTGGTGCCTGTTGAGTACCCGTCCGAGGATCACACCTGAGTTGTCAGCCAGGGCTCGTCCCGGTTCGAAAATAAACCTCGTCGTCGCGGAAAATTGTTCCGCCAGCCAGGCCAGGTAGGTGTCCATCTCACGATCGGCGATGCAGTGGATACCGCCCCCCATATCCAGCGTTTTGACGTCCAGCGCTTCCCTGCGGCAAAGCTCGAGAATATTACCAGCATGTCTTTTGTAATCTTCTGCGGAGTTGAATTCACTGCCGTAGTGAAAGTGGAATCCTTCAAAGCGGTCTTTGATTCGTCCAATCAGGGCAGGTATGTCTGGGCTACTGGCCTCAAAGCCATAACGAGTTTTTCCAAAAGTCTTGTGATCATCGGACCGGATTCTAATCAAAAATTTTGTCTCTTGAGGCGCATGATCCAATGCATCAGGATCGAACCCCCGATCAAGTATGACAATTGACTCACTGCCCGATCCTGCAGCCGGGCTGAGGATATCTTCGCTGAGGAAATACGGTCTGTTGAGAAGGTAAACCAGCGTTTTGCCTTGCATGGCACGCACCAGTCCAAGCTCAGTACCGTTGGAGTATTCAAACCCGCCCAATTCATCTGCGGCCAGGGCAGTGACTTGTTCTGATGGAAACGATTTAACCGCCATCACAAACGAAGTCCGGTATTTTCGCCCCATGCTGGCAAGGCCTCTCATATTCCTCTTGATGGCCGTCAAATCAAAATAAAACAGCGGCCTGTCTGGAGGGGCTGTAAGGTCGAGAGTACCCGCAATCACGGCGGATAAGGAACTGAATTCTGGCATCTGGACATTCCTTCAGCGACAAGAGCGCGAATTGTACTTCAAGATCTGCTGAAAAAAAACCGGGTTTTCTCAACCGGGGTTCGGGACTCAACGCTCAGGGGCAGCATTGGCCGAAATTGCCAACCCGATTGGGAGAATGTTACCATGATTGGAGTGGTCTTGGCTGACGCCAATTTACATTAGCTGACTGCATCGTGCGCATGCCGCCAGAATTACTTTCCCGAGTTCGTGGTGCTTCGAATCTCAGCATTTTCCCAGCAAATACTTCCCGAGTAGGCAACCTCTATCATCCTCAACGAGAAACTTACCAGTGATTCTGTAACTTACGACTACTCATTCGTGGAGGTCCCCTTTGTCACTTTTGAGTAGTCGATACTCCACATTTGCAGATGTCAATAGACGCTTGTGGTCAGAAGTTCCCGGCCGCAAAGCGCGTAATGGCCAATTGCTAGTCGAACCGCAACGACATCCCGTCATATCGCATGCCAATGCGGTCATGGCCCGCATCATCAAGGAAGCCAGGGGGCTGAGTATTGTTTGGGGCGATGTCGGTGACCCGGCAATTCAGGACAGATTGCATTCCTATGACCCTGACTCCAGCTCCATACCTTTGAGCCTGGCGTTCCCGGAATTGATTTTGACCGGCATGAAATTTCTACGCTCTGCTTTGAAGCTGTTGCTGAGGGGTGACATCCTGGGTTTTTCTACGGACGGAATATATTTCGGCGACATTCTTTATGACGCTTGCCTGAGCAAACTCAAAGTTGCCACCATTCGCCGCGTGGGTCCCGGGGTGCTGCTGAACTTGTTCATCCTCTTTGGAAACTATTATCGCTTTAAGCGGGCGCTTCAGGTCAGCGGCGCATCGGCCTTACTGGTATCACATACGGTCGGCTTGTCATCAGGCGTATTTATGCGTGCAGCCTTGCGGATGGGGCTGGATGTATACCTCCGAGCGTCAGGATCACCGGATGTCACATTGAATCTCTACACATCACTGTCAGATGTCTACATTAGGGTTAGCCGTCCTCATGCCATGGATATGCAACTTCTTTCGCAGATGGGTCAGCAAGAGATAGACAGGCAGTTTGAGGAAGTCAAGGTCGCGCGAAAACTTTACGACAAGGACGCGGGTCGGGCCCACAGTGCGGACAAAAAGATCTATCGCTCAAAGAAAGAATTCGGCGAACACTATTGCGTGGCGGACGATAAGAAATATGTTTTCGTAATGCTTCATGCCTTCAATGATCATCCCCATTCCCACAGCGGAAAAATGATTTTCAAGGACTATTACGAATGGTTTGTAAAAACCCTGGATTTCGCGAATAAAAGCCCCGGCGTAGTTTGGATCTTCAAAGAGCATCCCTCGGCCGAATATTATCCAACCAATGATCTATCGTTGGCAGATCAGTTCTCGCATTGCGAAAATCACATTGTCTTTCTCGAAACTACAGCTCAGTTTGGCGCTGAAAGTCTCAGCCATATTGCCGATGTGGTTGTCACGGTCGCCGGAACGGCCGGTATTGAATACGCGGCCAACGCCGGGGTTCCTTCGGTCGTGGCGGGCGTCACCCTCTACAGCGGCTTTGGGTTTACCATCGAGCCTGAAACTGAGGCGGAATATTTTCAGGTACTTGCGAATATTGATCGTATTGACCGCTTGAACCAAGCGCAGCGGAGTACTGCACGTAAACTCTTTCTTTTTGAGTGGGAGTATGCGGATATGCCGTTCTCTTGGTGTCCGTACTTAACCTACAAGCAAATCAAGGATCCCGAATTGGATAGCTATTATTGGGATTTGGTCTCTGATCTATATTCCAGGGACACTGGCAAGCTGCTGGCGGAACTAAGGAGATTCGCCGGCTACGTCAACGATCCCGAGTTTTCCCGGTTGTGTCTGTTGCGGTACCCACCGAGCGCGGAAGGAAACTGATGATTTCATTCATCAAAAGGGCTAAGACGTCAGCCGCTCCACACAGAGCATTGGCATGTATCTAATTTTCATTCAGCTCGAACCGGACTTCGGCCACAGTGCGCCCATAGCGTACGCACTCGCCAAAAGGCACCGCGGCGAGGTGATGATGATTTGCACGAACGTTGTTTGGCGTATTGAAGATGATTATCGACTGCGCTTTCTGCGTGAAACCTGTGGCGTGCAGACACACTACATCCACAAGGTCGATGAAAAGCGCTTCCTCGCGTTGGATTTCATTGACACATTGCTGCGCATGCCCCGCTGGATGCTGCGCCTTATCCCGTGGTTTCTCTGGGATTTGTTTTACTACCGGGTGACGGGATCCGTGGTCAAGACGGATTGGGCCAAGTCATTTTTCCAGTCTGTTGGCGCCCACTGCATCATCATCGATGCAGTGCAGCCGCGGAAAAATTGCACAGCGATTAACAGTGCAGCGACCGCGCTGCGAATACCTCTGGTACGTATCCAGACCGCGAACAGTGTATTGAAATTATCCGCCGACGCTCAATCCGACTGCTCCGGGGCAGACCATACCATCGTCCCTCATACGCTATCGAACATCTACGACGCAAGCGATCCCAGACTGAAGATTCTCGGTTGCATGAGGTATTGCGAGGAGTGGCAGAAAATCAACTCCGGCTTGCTAACAGAGGCATTTCCCGAATCTGCACTGCCCCGACATGCGGGCAAGGTCAATGTGCTTATTTTCGGCTGGCTGGGCAGGGACTTCGTTCAAAGCCATCCCGCGGTGCGGCGGATCAAAGCGCTTGACTACGTCACTGTGATATTCAAGCCGCGTCCCCGCACGACAAGCCCCCGGAAAGTTTACGAGTCGGGCTTTAGCCACTATCCAAGTGCGCGCCTGATCCAGTGGGCGGACGTTGTGGTCAGTTCGATCACCTCAGTGGTGCTGGATGTCCTTTATTACGGCAAGCCCTTTATTTATCCCAAGTACATCGCGCCCGACAACGCTGCAACCTTCGAGGATTACAAAGCCTGCTGGTCAGTCGAAAATGAGCAGGAACTCGTTGACGCACTGGCGGCCCTCAGGGAACACCCCGATGCGCTACCCTACTCCGATCAAAACGTCCGTGAGTTCTTTCGCGATGCAGTCTATTCCGGTGATATCAACCATGACGTTCTCGGTGGATACGCAGATTTTCTCGAGTCATTGTGAGCGGTCCCGGTATTGACGGCCCGTCCAGCGGATGAGGTTTGCTCACGAGCCGCAGGCGGGACCACGACTGCAGGGATGCAGGAGGTAGAGCAACGCAGGGAGCAGTCCACTACAAGGATGTAGTCGAGGGGCGTGGGCGTGAGCAGGAGCGGAAGCTTTGCCGAGAGAAGCGAGACTCATGCTACTCCTCTTCGGCCGCCCGTAGCAGTTCCTCGCCGGTCAGCCAGCGGTCGTTTGAGTCACTGGAGTAACTGAACCCGTCAGGCAGTGGTTTTCCCCGGTCTTGATCACCGTCTTCCCACCAGCTATAAGCGGGCTGAATGATAAACATGTCCTCCAGTTCTATTGCGCAACGCGATTCATCGCTCGAGATGAGTGCCTCGTGCAGCTTCTCACCTGGCCGAAAGCCCACAAACTCAATGTCACAACCCGGCGCAATCGTCTCGGCCACTTCCATGATCCGCATGCTCGGGATCTTGGGCACGAATACTTCACCACCCTGCATTTCCTCTACACAGCGAATCACAAAGCGCACACCCTGTTCGAGGGTGATCCAAAATCGCGTCATGCGCTTATCCGTCACAGTAATTTTGCCGGATTCACGCTGCTTCCTGAATACCGGAATCACACTGCCCCGGCTACCCATGACATTGCCGTAACGGGCACAACTGAAAGCCGGACCGGCTTTGCCCGAATATGAATTGCCATGTACGAACAGCTTCTCCGCGCACAGCTTGGTCGCCCCATAGATGTTGATGGGATTGACGGCCTTGTCAGTGCTCAAGGCCAATACTTTCTGCACACCCCGGTCGGTGGCCGCATCGATGACATTCTCCGACCCGATCACATTGGTTTTAACCGCTTCGAAGGGGTTGTATTCACAGGCAGGAACCTGCTTTAACGCGGTGGCGTGAACCACGATATCCACACCGGAAAATGCCCGATACAGCCTTTCCCGGTCCCGCACGTCGCCGATGAAATACCGCATCGGCGAATCATTGGTGTCGGGAAATTGCTGGCGCATGTCATGCTGTTTCAGCTCATCCCGGCTAAGAACAATCAGTTTCCGGGGTTGATATTCATTCAGGATGATCTCCGTGAGCTTCTTGCCGAAGGAGCCGGTGCCGCCGGTTATCAGTATGGTTTTATTTTTCACGAGTACGCTCCAGTGAGATTGGCAATTATAAATCACTTGGGGTGCTCTGATCGATTCAAGAAAGCCAATTTATGGGACAATATGTTTCAGTCTGCAGGGGCGCAGTAGACTCTTCTCGGCCGATAAGTGGTGACTTCCCTTCTTTTTCATACCGATTTATGGTGCAATTACGATTGAATAAGGGACCCGAACGATGCGATCTCCTACCTTGGACGAACTACCGCCGCCGCGTGCAGGAATGTCGGGTTGGCCTTGGACTGAGGATGGCCCACGATTGCCCGACAAAGGCCCCGATGGGGCGCCCTGGCCGAGAATCAGCATTGTTACACCGAATCTGAACTATGGAATATACCTGGAATGCGCCATACGATCGGTGCTGCTGCAGGGCTACCCCGATCTGGAGTATTTTATTATCGACGGTGGCAGTACGGATGACTCGGTTGAAATTATCCACAAGTACGAGCAGTGGATACGGTGGGAATCAAAACCGGACCAGGGCCAAGGCAATGGCATAAATAAGGGCTTGCAGAGCGCAACTGGCGACATTCTGGCCTATCTCAATTCCGATGATTACTACGAACTGGGCGCGTTCGAACGGATCGCTTGTGAAATGGACAAGTCGCGTGGGCGTCTCGTCGTGGCAGGGGACATCAGGCAAGTCGATGAAAGCGAAAAGGAGATTAGAGTCTGGAAATCAAGACCGCCGTTGTTCCGTTCGTTGCTATTTCACCATCGTCTGTACTTGATTCGGGGCATTATAGTTTTACCCTGTCAACCTTCAGTTTTCTGGCATCGGCAGATCGTCGACGAAATTGGCTTCCTAAGGGAGGACTTGAAGTATGGACTGGACCTCGAATATTGGCTGAGGATACTGGCGCGGGGTCATCAGTTCAGTTACGTGCCACAGATCCTGGCAAATTATCGATTTCACGGGCAATCGGTTTCAAACGAAGGATGGGACAAATTCTATCCGGAATGGAAGCAAATTTCCGCCGAATACATGCGCACATTGACACCCTGGAAGCGAGCCCTCAAGGAATTATACTGGTGGTCCGTTTTGGTCCCGATGTCATTGATTACCTCTCCTTACCGGGTGGTTTCCTTTCTCCTGGGCGTGAAACGCGGATAGTTCCACCCCGGGTAGCTCTCCCCAGGCAGCACTATTTGATTTTTTTCCAGTTGGCGGCCCAAGCCCACGAACATGGCACCTGCGGCGGTGATCAACAAGGCGGCGTTGATACGCTCCGGCAACTCGATAGTGTGGATCAGTATTTCCCGGCAACGGCCCATCTTTGAAACGTGGGAGTCGGTAGCGTGGGCCCTGTTGCTGCGCTTCCCAAGCAAAGCCACAAAACACGCTCCAGTTTCTGCCCAAAAGCATTCTTTGCGAGAGAAAATAGATTGTTAATGGTCCAGTAAATCACCAAACCAGAAGGAGATTGATAAATTATTGCCAGGAAGAAGAGCGCCAGGACCCACAATTGGATGTTTTCACGGCGATCCATCTGCGCGGTGTAGAGGTGCACAGAGGCAAGATTGATGACGGTCATCACCAGCGGTAGCAGGTTCAGGGAAACACCGGCAAAACCAATCAAACCGTCCGCTGCGCCGAGATCATCGAGCAACAGAAAACCACTGCCTTGCCAGGCCGGAAATTGCGACAGCAAGTGGTAAGCGGAGAAGAAAAAGGGGATCTGAATCAAAAACCCGAAGGAAACTTTCAGGGCCGAAATCGGGTGGTAGCCAAAACGTCGGTAAACCTCTCGCGTGTAGTAGTATTTCTCCCAGCCCCGCGAATGCTTTCGAATGGATTCAAGTTCCGGCCCCATCTTTTGCTTGATCCCTTTCTCCTGCAATTTCCATTTTTCTGCCAGATTCGTAGAGTGGCAACAGGGCAACATTAACCACGAGACTGAGAATGATCACCGACACGCCGTAGCTGCCAGTCACTTGGTAACTACTGGAAAAGCACAAGCCCATCAAGTATTCGATCGGGTAGAGAATTGTGAAGAGTAGGTCCAACATTCAGTTGATGCTGTTCCTGGCAAGAACCTCGTCTGATTGCCGACCCAGTATCTCAATGATCTGATTTGCCGCAACTTCACCCGCCGTTCCGAAGTTGTAAAGCGATTGCTCTCTGAATTGTTCGAGTCCAGCAACAGCCTCCGACTGCATCATTTCATCGACGATCGATGGCAGTGACGGAATGTCCTTCTCTGTTATCAATTTTCCGAGTTTTCCTCGAACCGAAAACTCCCAGATCTCGCTATCAACGTATTCTGCCTCGAATCCTGCAAGATCAAATTCACAATCAATAATGATTACAGGCTTTGAATGAACGAAAGCATAGTCAAAAATAATTCCAGAATAATCACTGATCAGGACATCGGAGACCGCCATGGAATGTTCACCAGATGGCGACCGATCCAGGGTCAGATTATCGTAGGGTTTTAGATCGTCCTCAATGTCGAACATCATTTTTGACTGCGATACATAATCCTGCGGGTGCGGTCTCAAAATAACCTCAATGCCGGCATCAAGTAGCGGTCGTATGCAGGCAGAACCGAAGCGTGCCAGTAATCCATTTGCGCCCCACGTCGGCGCAATCAAAACAGTCTTTTGACTTCCTTTTGGGCCAACCTCCGGCATGGTTCCGAGCATAACATCATAATAAGTCAAGCCTGTTTCTAATAATTCTTTCGTGGGTGTGCCGCGATTTTCTTCCAATTTTCGGATATTTTTTATGTGGTGAGGACCAGAGCAGAAAACCAAATCGAAGTGATCAAAAGCATATCTTCTGTATCCCAGTACATCGCCGTGCGAGTGCATCAGATGGGCGTATCGCAGGACATTTTTAGATCGTTTCAATTTGAATATTCCAAGCTGAGGCGTGGTCATTACCACCAACTTCGCGGTGAGATTATTCAACGTGGCCGCGGACACGGCTTCCCCACCGATATACTTCGCAGTCACTTTCGACGAGAGCATCCGCAGTCCTGCATCATTTTCGTCAGATGTCAGGTATGCACACCGCTCACCCTTTGCCACGAGCGCTTCAATTACCGGAGAAAAGACGTTCCAATAATGTCCACCTTCGGAGTAGAACACCAACTCCATGCCTGCCAGTTCTTTGATGTCTTTAGAGCCTTTTCCAATCAGGAAACTCGCAGTTTTATGAAACAAACCACGCACAGAGTATGCGACCATTGCTGCAATGCTGACCAAGGCGTAAAGCAGCATGCTGCCGCTTCCAGGGTCGAGATAGGCATGCGCCGGTGAACTCGCCGATATTAGGAAGGTGGCAGCATAATATCTTCTCAGCAAATTATTCTCCCGGTATAGAGAATTACACTTCAGCGCGATGACGGCGGGGGTCCGAGCAAGGCGCAAAAGTGAAATTCAGTTTGAGCGTAGTTTGATATGAATCCATCGATAATCTCTTCGTTGTACCCATCTGCCGCCGGCCGATTCAGAAACCATCTTCGCGGATAGTATGTATGCGGCAGTCCTGCATACTTTGCATCGTACTCTTCGACCCCAAGTACATTTCGTCGCAGCAATTCTAATTGCTCTCGAAATGCCAAATCAGGGACGTCAAGAATAGCCACCTTCCAGCGTGCCTTGGCCAGCATCAGATCCAGTACCTGATTGGCATAATCGAATGAGAAGTATTGGAACACACCATTGGCAATAACAAGATCGTAGTGAGGCTCAGCGTCCAGATCGCAGGCCTCTTTTGCCTCGAAAGCGCCCGCAGGCATCACTTTTCTGGCTGCTTCAATCAACCCTTCAGCATAATCCATTCCACCGACCTGTATATCGTATTGTTTTGATGTTGAATACAATAGTGCCCCAGAGCCGCAACCCATTTCGAAGACACTCATGCCGTCCTTAAGTTTTAACTTCCTGCCAATTGACGCGGTGTATTCACGCCAACAATTGGCTGGTATCACTCCAGCGCCACTGTCATAACCATCCAAATAAATGAGGTCCTGCAAAGTGGGGTCAGCGCTGTTGAAGTGGTCCAATAGATTGTACAACCCAGTTAAGAGATAATTTATTTAACTGGGAGAAGTAAATTGAGAAGAAGAAAAAAGTATTCAAAGGAGTTCAAACTGGATGCAGTCAGTTTGGTAGTCGATCAAGGTTATAGCCGTGCAGAAGCTGCCAGAAGCCTTGGGCTTAATAGCAATATGCTCGGTCGTTGGGTTTCAGAACACCGAGCTGATGGTGGGCAATCTTTCCGCGGGAACGGCAAACTCACCCCGGAACAGGAAGAAATCCGGAAGTTAAGATCGCAGGTCAAAAACCTGAAAATGGAGAAAGAAATCCTAAAAAAAGCGACGGTCTTCTTTGCCAAAGAAATGAAATGAAATATTTGTTTGTCACCCAACACAAGAAGACCTGGCCAATCGACCTGATGTGTCGAGTACTGGGTGTCAGCCGACAAGGTTATTACCACTATCGGCGAATTACAGAAGCCAGGCTGGCGGATCCGGAGCACCAGGAGATGCTGGACTGGATGAAGGATATAGCCGTTGCCAGCCAATATACCTATGGCCGGCGGCGCATGAAAAGAGCGATGAATGCATTGGGTTTTCCGATCAGCAGAACGAAGACCGTGAACCTGATGAAAGAAGCGGTTATTCAAGTTCGTCATAAAAAGAAATTCAAAGTGACCACCAACAGCAATCATAAATTGCCGTTATTTGAAAATTTATTGGAACGGCAATTTGACGTTGAGCAACCCAACCAGGTTTTTGCTTCAGACATCACCTATGTCTGGACCCAGCAAGGCTGGTTGTATCTGGCTGTTGTGATTGATTTATATTCCAGAAAAGTTGTGGGCTGGAGTATGAGCAGCCGAATGACCGCACAGCTGGTGTGTGATGCATTGACGATGGCGATCTGGTTGCGCAGGCCAAAAGCAGGCTTGATCCACCATTCTGACCGCGGATCCCAATATGCCAGTAAAGCTTGCAGGCGATTATTGAAAGCGCATGGCTTCAAAGGCAGCATGAGCCGAAAAGGCGACTGCTGGGATAACGCTGTTGTGGAGAGCTTCTTCGGCAGCCTGAAGCAGGAACGGGTGCACTGGCGACACTACCAGACCCGCTATGAAGCCCAGCAGGATATCCTGGATTACATATCGATGTTTTATAACAGTTACAGACTGCATTCGTACCTCAATTACAGAAGTCCGAATCAGTTTGAAATGGAAATGACAGAATTAAGAAAAGTTGCTTAACTGGGTTGTATCAAATAGCTTGACCACGTCATGTATCCACTTACGTCGACTCCAGACTTCCTGCCAATTATTTGCCACAATGTCCTTTCCAGCGCTAGTGGGATGCGTAATCTGTATAACATGACTTAAAGCAATCTTCTGCCAGCTCCGCCGACCGTTGCCAAGAGAAAGTCTGTGCGCGCTTTAGCGCAAGCTCCGAAAGGTGGGCGCGCAACGGGTCGTCACTGAGAAAACCCAATATACAATCTGCAATGCACCGCGGGTTGTCCGGGTCGAAATAAAGCCCGGCCTCTCCAACCACTTCTGGCAAGCTTCCGCGATCACTGGCCAATACCGGGGTGCCACAGGCCATTGCCTCTACCGCAGGCAGGCCGAAGCCCTCGCACAAGGACGGAAATACCAACGCCGCAGCGCTATTTAGCAACACAACGAAGGCGTCATCGTCAATATAGTCGGTAAAGTGAATGTGTGGCCCAAGTGACGGCTGGCTCTCGATGAAACTCTGGAGTTCCGCATAGTTGTCCCAAAATCCGCTGCCAGAGATACGCCCAACAATTGCCAAGTGAGTGCTGGGCCGTTGAGAAATAACACCCCGTATCGCCTGAAGCAAGCCCAAGATGTTTTTATGGCGATTAAGACCCCCGACGTATAGCAGCAGGTCAGCGTTTGCAGGAATGGCATATTTAGCCCGCGCCTTGGCCACGGAAGCGACATCATTGCGCACGCGAAAAATGGCGTCCGCAGCCTCGGTAACGACGTCAATTCGGCCCTTGGAAAAACGGAACAGCTTATGCAGGTCGGTGGCCGAGGCCTGAGAAACCGTCATGGCTCGCGAACACTGAAACTTGGCAAGGGCCATTTTGCCCTGCCAGAGAAGATGATTCAGCCTGGTCGGAAATAACATCTCAGGCATTCGTTCGGTAACTGCGTCGTGGTAGCACATGACACATGGCACGCGGGCCGGAACAGGAAAGTAAGTGTGCACGGCGGGAAAAAAGAACAGGTCAAATTTCTGCCGGCGGGCCGCTCGTCCAAGCCGCCAAAGATCGGCAACCGAGCGAGACAACGAGTCCGTCGCTGACTCGCTGAAGGATCGTTTGGTTGACGCATAGACGACCTCGACATTCTCTGGCAACTCAGCATCTTTGGGCCGGTCAGCGAGCAGGGTGTAGCGAAATCCCGAGTCGCGAGCAAGCAAGGCGGTGAGGAGTTCTCGAGTAAACCGCCCAAAGCCCCTGTCGTTCGACCAGGTCGTAGCGTCGACACCAATATGGAGTGGTTTCTCGATCATCGAGTCAATGTTGAGGAATCTAGCGCGAAGGGGTCGCTCGTATTATAAATGATTACAATGAAGTACGAGTATGACCTTTCGGCCGCGGTTGGCTGAGCAAAATAAACCATGGGCAAGGAATGCAATTGAGTAATTCCCAAAAATTGTGTCTGGAAGCACATATCGACAGCCAAACCGAGGTGCTAAAAACATGGCAAACACCTGACCCGGGAATTGAGCGGCATGCGCTGAGGCCAAAATCCTTTAGCCTGGTACGGTTTGATTGTGGCTGCGTGGCCGTTTGTAAGTCGGATAGTGCACCTGAGTATATTGCCCATGAAGCGCAAATACTAAGGGCGCTTGGCGACCTCGAGTGTGTGCCCTCTCTCCTGTGTCAGACCAGCAACGCGATTTACACGAAATACATAGAAGGAAGACTCTTGCACCAGGCCATCCGTGGCCTTGGCATTGGCGACTGCGTGAACACTGGCCGGCAGATTGTGGCGGCCGTAGCCGAGATTCACAAGAAAGGCGTGGTGCACAGCGATATCAGACCGTGGAATTTTATTTACGGAGATGATGCGCGTTTATACCTGTTTGATTTCGAATATGCGTATCAACGCAGCCAAGCGAAGAAAGTCCCTGAACTGTTGAGCAATCACCACGGTGGGCGACTGAAGACGGTTACTACCGATTGGTGTGATGCCTTGCGGTCTATCGGTCTTGCCTGGCAGCTGTCTGGCCACTGGTTGGTTAAATTCGCCCTCGCCTATTTGCCTTTGGGACTCCACTGGCTGTTGCGTCCGCTGATCCTGGTGCAGCAATTGGGTAATTGGCGTCGCGGCATGTTTTCCTGGCCATCACCGCTTGGGCGTGACCACCCACCGTCAAATCATTCCTAGGATTTTTGTGCCTTGCTAATTGCCCTTGCCCGGTGCATTCATGCCTTTTAGAAATTTGAACAAGTCGCTGTCCGTGGACAGCACGATGGTCGTGTTGTCGGCCATAATGGTCTTGTAGGCTTGCATGGTGCGTGTGAACTCATAGAACTCCGCAGCTTCGGGGCTCTGATTGTAGGCGTTGGCGTAAATCTCGGTGGCCTTGGCGTCTGCCAGGCCGCGAATTTCTTCGACCTCGCGATAGGCTTCTGACTGAATTTTATTCAGTTCCCGTACCCGGTTGCCGCGAATCCTGGCCGCCTCGCCATTGCCCTCTGACAAAAAGCGCTCCGCGATCTGCCGGCGCTCGCTGATCATCCGGTCGTAGATTTTCGGACGCACGCTTTCGTTGTAATTGATGCGTTTGAAACGAATATCGAGCAGCTCAATTCCAAAAACCTTCACTTTCTCTGCAGCGGAGAGAAAAATCTCCAGCTCAACCAATTTGCGGCCCTTATGAATCGGTACCAGAGAGCCCACGTCTGCTTCCTGCTCGGCGGCAGTCAGGAGTGAATCACGCAGGGGAATACGGTCTTTGGTCGTGCGAATAATTTCAATCAGTTCGTGCTTGGCCACTGCATTGCGGGTTTCACTGCCCAGGATGTCATCGAGCCGGGATTGCGCACTGCGTTCATCACGCAACCGCAGGAAGAATTGTAGTGGATCGATGATACGCCACCGCGCAAACAGGTCGACCGAAATATACAGCTTGTCCTTGGTGGGCATGTCGGAGGGAGCGCCATCCCATTCGAGGACCCGTTTCTCAATCGGATTGACGTCCTGAATAAACGGCAATTTGATCTTGAGGCCGGCGTCAGTCACGGGTTCGCCAACCGGCTTGCCAAACTGGGTAATAATCACCTGCTCGACTTCGCTGACGGTATAGACCGCGCTCATCAGGACATAAAGAGAGACGCCGAGAAGTACCAGGGTAGCAATTTTTTTGCCCGCGCTCATGGTCGATCTCCCTGTTGTGGGTCCAGATTCAGAAAAGGCAGAATGCCGTGCGTTTCCTCATCCACAATGATCTTGGAGCGCAGACCGGGTAATACTTCCTGCAGCGTCTCGATGTAGATTCTCCGGCGCGTCACATCCCGCGCCTTGCTGTACTCGGCGAACAGGGCGTTGAAGCGTGCCGCGTCCCCCTCCGCCTCGTTGATGCGCTTGAGCCGATAGCCATCCGCCTCGCGGATGCGCTGGTCCTTCTCGCCTTCAGCCAGCGGAATGACCTTGTTGTAGTCGCGCCTGGCTTCATTGATCAACTTTTCCTTTTCTTGCTGAGCCTGGTTGACCTCGTTGAAGGACTCCTGCACCGGCAATGGCGGATTGATATTCTTCAATTGCACCTGATCGATGCTGATGCCCATGGCATATTTGGTGGACAAGGCCTGCATTTTGGTCAGCGCTTCGGATTCAATTTCCTGCCGGCCAATCGTGATCACCTCATCGACCGTGCGATCACCAACGACCTCGCGCATGACAGACTCCGACACATGACGCAGGGTGCCGCGCGGTTCACGTACTTCGAACAGGTATTTGGAAGGATCCGCAACGCGGTACTGCACCACCCACTCGACCAATGCGGCGTTCAGGTCGCCGGTCACCATTTCCGTTTCACGCCTGCCGTCAGTTGGCACCTGGAAAGGGTCGGTGGCGCCGAGAGTGGCAAAGCCAAATTCTTGCTTCAACTGCCTCTTGACGGGCACGACGGTCGCCACGTCGGCGCCCAGCGGCAGCTTGAAATGCAAGCCCGGCGGCACATCTTTCAAGTATTTGCCAAAGCGCTGGATTACAGCCACTGAGTCGCTTGGCACTGTGTAGTAGGCGGTCCATCCGACAAACAGGATCAGCCCCACCAGCACAATCGTGACAGGCCCGCGTGGTCCACCGCCCGGCAATATCCGGCTAATTTGTTCCTTAGTTTCACGCAAGATGTTTTCCAGTTCAGCACCGGGGTCACCTCGCGGGCCACCCCTGCCGTTATTGCCGCTTTGCCAATTCATTGATTCACGCTCTCCACTGCAGGTCTGTGAGGCACCCATTGTATCCGATCTCACCTTGCTCTTTCGAACGCCCGCTCAAATGTCAGCTTTCTGTTTGACCCTCATCCATCAAAATTGAATCCTCTGTTTTTCTGTTGAAGCTCAATTTTTACAACACCCGAGCAGTACAAGTCCGCAAGTTGCTTCTTGGACTCTTCCAGGGACTTGCGAGTACTGTCCGGAAGGCCGCTTGCCCACGGTGGCGGATGTGAGCCATTATTGAGGTCATCGATTTGCTTTTGCAGCTCTGCTATTAGCCGGCCGCCAGACGCATCGTGGTCTCCGCCTTCCAGGGCGTGCAAATGATTACCGAGGATTTGAGAAAACTCATCACGTGCGCGCTGGGAGATATGGGCTTCTTCCATATCGGCGTACTGTAAATTCGACTCGTTGGCCAACTGCTCGCTGTAGGCGGCCATATAAATATGGAAGTATTCTCCAAGTCCCATTCCTTCGGCCAGGAGCGCTTTGTTGCGGGTCTCGACAAGCGCCAGCATTTTTGAGCTCATGGTGAACATGCTCTTGAAAGTTTCGATGCCTTTTGAGGCTTTTTCAGTCGCAGCCATGTCGGGGTCGTGCTCGATTTCCTCGAGCGCGATCAGATCATCGAGAAAACCCTGGAATCCCAAGCAGGCAGGCTGCACCGCTTGCCTTACCCGGATGAATGCTGCCAGTCGCGGTGCCGCCACAGATCCATCCAGCAATGGCGTGTATTCATTGGCCCAACCAAATTGGTCAATCAGAGACTGTTCCAGTTGCTTGGACTCGCGCGTGGGCGCGACCAGGAAGTAGATTCCCGCCACCAGCAAAAAAGCCACCATGGCCAAGGCCACAAGGCGGCCCTTTTTTGCCCCGCTTACTGTCGCTGTCATGTTTCTCGACATCAATGTCTCCTTAGCAGTTCACAAACGTGTTGTGGCTGATCAGACTGAATCGGAATAAAAGTCTGCTGCTGCATTAGAATGCAACCAATGGGTGCTCGCCAGTGGTGGCCTGCAGAATATACCGGCGCTGGTCGCCGTGCCGCGCTGTCGCATCCCTGCGCAACAATAATTCAAGTAATAATGAGGCCATATGAACTGCGATCCACGTTATAAAATCTTGTTCGAGCCTGTCGACATTGGCCCGGTGAAAGCAAAAAACCGCTTTTACCAGGTCCCGCACTGTACCGGCATGGGCTGGCTGCGACCCCACATGGTGGCAGACCTGCGCGCCACCAAGGCCGAGGGCGGCTGGGGTGTTGTTTGCACTGAATATTGTTCCATCCACCCGGCATCTGACGACATTCCCCTGCCGACGCATACTTTGTGGGATGACAATGATGTCCGGGCCCACCGCCTGATGACCGACAAGGTTCACGAACACGGCGCCCTGGCAGGGGTGGAGCTTTGGATTGGCGGTAGCAGGACCTCCAACCTGCTCAGCCGGGAAGTACCGATGGATGCGGTGTCAATGCCCAACTGGGAGGGCAACCCGTACCAGTCACGGGCCATGACCAAATCCGATATTGTAGAACTTCGCCGTTGGCATCGGAATGCGGCCTTGCGGGCAAAGAAAGCCGGCTTTGATATTGTTTATGTTTATGCAACCCACCATTATCTACTGGATAATTTTCTCAACCCCACCATAAACAGCCGCACAGACGAATATGGCGGCAGCCAGGAAAATCGGATGCGGCTGGTGCGCGAACTCATCGAGGACACCAAAGAAGCCGTGGGCGACACGTGCGCCGTGGCGGTTCGCTTCTCGGTTGACGATGGTGGAGGACCAGACGGCACACCGGTTCACGCCGACCGGATGGAAATTTCGAAGCGCTGGCCGAGATGCCGGATTTATGGGATATCAACATCGCGGACTATTCGCTTGAAATGGGTGTTTCGCGGTTTGTCGGGGAAGCTGCGCTCGAAGATTACATGGCCACCGTCAAATCGAAGACCACCAAGCCGGTCGTCACGGTGGGACGCTTCACTTCTCCCGATACCATGGTCGGCCAGGTCAGACGCGGAATCGTGGATTTCATCGGTGCCGCTCGACCTTCCATTGCCGACCCGTTTCTGCCAAAGAAAATTGAACAGGGCCGGGCCGAAGATATCCGGGAATGCATCGGCTGTAATATCTGTTATACAGGCGACAGCAAACACTATCCCATTCGCTGCACCCAAAATCCAACCATGGGAGAAGAATGGCGCCGGGGATGGCACCCTGAAAATATTGCCGCCAAAGGATCAGACGATCTGGTGCTGGTGGTGGGTGCCGGACCAACGGGCCTGGAGGCCGCCCGAGCGTTGGGCCAGCGGGGATACAAGGTGCTATTGGCCGAAGCGACCCGCGAACTGGGCGGGCGGGTGACCGCCGAATCACAATTACCCGGTTTGTCTGAATGGGCGCGCGTGAGGGATTATCGTGTGGGCCAATTGAACAAAATGGCCAATGTGGAAATTTATCGCGAAAGCCATCTGAGCCTGGCGGATATCCTGGACGTGGGTGCCGGCCATGTTGCCATTGCCACCGGATCCAAATGGCGTCGTGATGGTTATGGCAACACCCACAGTGCTGCTATGGATCCCCTGCCCTCGAGGGACAAAACATTCACGCCCGACGACATTATGGCGGGCAAGGTACCCAGCGGATCAGTCCTGGTATTCGATGATGATGGCTTTTACATGGCCAGTCTGATGGCTGAAAAACTCAGAACAAATGGCAACGAGGTGTGTTACGTGACGCCGCGTCCGATGGTGTCCCAATGGAGTCGTTATACCGACGAACAGCCTCGCGTACACCGGCAGCTCGCCCAGATGGGCGTGCAGATCAAACTTAATCATGAATTGGCCAGTTTTGATGGCAATAATGCGACCTTGAAGTGCGCGTTTACGGGCCTGGAGCACATGATCGCGGCCGATAACCTGGTTCTGGTGACTTGCCGGGCACCGCAAGACAGCCTGTACCACGAATTATTGGCAGCCATTGAAAATCAAGTCGATGGGGCCCCAAAATCCGTCAAGCGAATCGGTGATGCGGAGGCGCCGGCGATCATTGCTGCGGCTGTCTATGCCGGGCACAAGTATGCGCGCGAACTGGATTGTGACATTGACCCAGACATGCCCGCAAAGGTCGACCGCGTTTTGGTTGGCCGCGATTGAAGAACCGCTACACAGATGGAGCGTCAAAATGAATTTGGATAATGCCCGTCAGTTGACCCACACCCAGTGGCAGCGAATGGCGGCGGCACTTAAAGATTCGGCCGAGACGCGGTTGTTTATCGGCGGAGAATTTGTCGACGCCGCCAGGCTCGCGTATTGGGGATGGTAGAAAAAGCAGCTTCAGAAGGCGGCAAAATTGAATTCGGCGGCGCGGCCCCGACAGGAGACCTTGCAAAGGGGGCGTACATCATTCCAACCATGATTAGCGGCGTGAAGAACAATGATCACATCGCACAGTATGAAGCCTTTGGTCCGGTGGTCGCAGTGATCAGGGTCGACAGCGACACCGAAGCGATCGAAGTCGCCAATAATTCCATCTACGGGCTGCAGGGCAGCGTGTGGACGGACAATTACCGCAGGGCGATGCGCTTTGTGCGCGAAATACAATGCGGTACTTTCTTGGTCAACAGCTTTGAAGAAGGCGACATGACCCAACCGTTTGGCGGCTTCAAACAATCCGGCAATGCCAAGGACAAATGCTTTGAGAGCCTGTTGAGCTACACCAACACAAAAGCCGCCTGGTTCCGCTTGAACTAAGGCTAACTGCGAATTCCAGCAAGGTTGTATACACCAGGAAACGTTTGTACGCTACCTCCGGAAGGTCCCATGAGCGGACTGCTGCCCACTCCTGGCGGATGGCCCTTCGGGCTACCCTCACTCCTCCGCGCTTGGTAGGTCGGCTTCAGGGAACATCCTGTTCCCTCGCGCCTCGCTGAGCCATCCATGGCTCAGCGACCCAGTCGCTTGTGCGTCGTTCGGCATCCTTGAAGTCGCGGCCAGCAGTCCGCTCATGGGACTTTCCTAACGCTGGCACAAGCCGATTCAGAGCAGGGGGTCCTGGAAGCAGCACTGTCACTTTTTCCGGCTTGTTCCAACTTATGGCACATAGGGGTCACAAATGTCGTTGATTTGGCGCGTGTGTCATGCCATTGGTTGCCCCAGGAAGGATGCGGTCGTGCGAGCCCAAGAGCCGCACCGTGCAGCAAAGTGTCGTGAGGGGGTTGTGGTTCGCTCCATCAAGGTGGATGCCGAGGGACGACAAGCGACTGGGTCGCTGGTCCATGGATGGACCAGCGAGGCGACACGGAACAGGATGTTCCGTTGGAGCCGACCCACCAAGCGCGGAGGAGTGAGGGAAGCCCGAAGGGCCATCCGCCAGGAGCGAACCGCAACTGCCTCATGACACTTTGCGGTAACGATGGCACCGAGCCTTACCTGTGAACAACGTTGCTGGAATTCACAGTTAACCCGCATTTTTCGCCAAGGATTCGGAATTTGCAGTGTGCCTGGCGAAGCAGTCCATGCGGTGCAACACCGTAATGCGCCTGCTGCAGCGGGCTTTCACGCTTAGAGATGTTTCAGAAGCCGCCTGAGGTCTTCATGGATACCGTTCGGATCGGTGTGGTGATCGTAGTACATGATGATGCGCCCTTGCGGATCAATCAGGTAAATGCCCTCTACTGTTTCAAATTCTCGTTCCACAGCCTGGTGCTTCGACCGTCTCAGTCGCGCCGACAAATCACCGCCCACGTCTTTGGCCAATTCAAACAGCGGATAAATTCTCAGAAATTCCTCCCTGTCCGACTGTTCAGCAGAATGTACACCCATCTGATCGAGGGGCATGATCAATAGCAGCCGGACACGAGACTGTTTGCGCCCCTGTGCAATATGCAGTTGTCGGAGTCCGACCAATTGGGATTTGCACGCATCCTCGCACGGCGCGGGCAGCGCAAAGACGATCACCCAGCGGCCCTGAAATCTGTTCTTGTGTTCGGCCGGCCACATCACGGGAATTACCGGCTGCAGCAGCACGCCCTGGGCGGGCCGAAACTCGGGGACGATACCGATGGCCTCGGTCATCACCAACCATGCCAGGAGCAGTGGCACAAAGAATACGCCTGCAATGCCAAGCAGCAGCAACCGCGGGCGCAGCGGCTTCATGGCCTATCCTGTGAGGCGATGCGGTGGGGGCGCAATGCCAAGACGTGCTGATCAAGAATGACTTGTTTTTACTCGGTGTAAAACTGCTTGTTAAATTGTATCACCGCCGGCTCCTCCAAACCCTCGATATTCACGTTCACAGTAAATGCGAAGCTTTCCTCGTTGTAGACACGCAGAATGCCGATGTAATACACCGCTCCGCCGAGGTCGCTGATCCTTCGCATTTAGATATTGCGACGTTGCCCGGACAGGTTGACGGCGCTCGCCTTGACGTCTGCGTCCACGGGAATTCCCGGCGCGTTTTCTACTTTCTTCAAAACCGTAATGTTCAGCATGGCTCGATTTGATGATCGCTGGATGCTGTAGGCCTGGGCCATCTGTATCGGAATCAGGGTGGTGCTCAAAGCGTTGTAGTGGATAACGTATTCATCCAAATCCAATGATTGTTCGGCCAAAGATTGATTTGAAACCCCGACAATGCTCAGCACCAAAGCAACTGCTAAAAATCGCTTCATGACATGTCTCCAATTCGTTTCAAAGCATTAGAGCCTGCGTATGGGTTTGAGTTTCATTTCCCATCGAGAATAAAGCGGATACTGCCTTGCAAGCAGCATCAGCACGACGAGAAACCCCGCCAGCAAGCCGACGGCGATACTGATGTCAAGCACATTGGAAAACGGGCTGTCGTCAGGTGAGAAGACCGGGACAATCATCAGGTATTTGCTGATCCAGATGCCCAGGTTGATGCCGAATGCAATGATGCACATCGCCAGCAGAGATCGCTTGACCCAAGCGAATATGAAACAGGCAAACGGAACGAAGAAGCAACCGGCCATCATGGTCCAGTAATACGGTGCATAGTGACCATACATCTGCCGCCACATGGGTCCAAACTCATGTGGCAGGTTGCCGAACCAAATTACGAAAAACTGGGCCCAGAAAAAATACAGCCAAATGAGCGTGTACGCGGTGACCAGCATGCCAAGGAAGCGCACCTGATCGGGCCCGAATGGAGATCCGGTTTTGTTTGCTTGCCTCAGTATTGCCGGGAACACAATCATCGCCGCGGACCCGGCGAACAGATTTCCGAACCAAAAGAAAATCGGGAACACCGAGCTGTGCCAGTGTGGCACCAGCGTCATCGCGAAATCCCAGGCAAAAAGGGTATTGCAGATTACAAAGCCAAGTATGATCAGAGGCGACATCAGGTAAAGCTGACTCTCAATTTTGCGATGATCGGCTTCGTTGCCCGGGCTCGCAGAAGGCAGGTCGGGCTTGAGCCCTTTGACCACGTATATTGCGCTCAGGGCATAGAACAACAGCAGGCAAAAGAGGTTTCTGATCAGCAACCAGTCGATGTTCAGCCACGGGCTCAGATGTGCATCCGGGCCGGCCGACAACCAGTAGAACATGTCGTCCCTGGCGTAGAAGTAAATCAGCCCCAGGCCCGCAATGGCGAGCGGAAAAAACGCCAGGGTGCTGAATCCGGCAAGCCGGTGGTACGGCTTGGACCATTGCGCCTTAACCAGTCGCGACACGGCGCAAAATACCACGCCGGCCTGGCTGATGCCCATCAGATACAGGTAGGAGGCAGTAAATAAGGGGAAATTGGGTTCAACCGTTGCATCGCTCAGCCCGTATACCAGGCTGGCCAGTCCCAGGACGAACAGCACGATGAGCACCCACAGAGCCGCCGTGCCGCGGCCACGAGGCGGCACAGTCGTCATGGCTGCAGTGGTTTGGGTCGCACTCATGGGTCACCAAACTCGTTTTTAATGAAGTTGATCACGTCCCACCTTTCCTGCTGGCTGAGGGCGTCGCGATAGAACGGCATCGCCACGCGACCGCGCGTCAGGGTGAAAAAGATTTGGCCGTCGGCCTGATCCTGGGTGTAGTCCTCGTTCAGATCGACGGGCGTCGGATCGGTAAATTTTTGTCCCACCGGGCCGTCTCCGCGCCCTTGTGCGCCATGGCAGGTCATGCAATTGATGCTGTAGAAATATTTGCCCCGGGAGATCGACTGGGCGCTGGCAGGCACGGGATTTATGATTGTCACGGCTGCATCCTTGGCGGCGAAAATCGCGGCTTCGCCAGTCGGGTTGGGCAGGAATTCTCCGCCGTTTACCGGCACCGAGCCAGGTCCTGGCGGCGCAATGGATTCCTGCGGCTTTTCAGACGGCTGGTCGACCATGTCCTTGTCCCAGGAATTGGCCAGCGCTGTGGCAACATGCCCGCATATCAGTAAGGCAACGAACGCAACCCTGAAACGATTCATCCGCTTTGCTCCGTTGCTGCCTGCGCCGCCGCCTGCACTTCTTCCGCCCGGACTTCGTCCGCGCCCGCGTCACGCAGAATGGTCTCGGCGCGCCTGGAATGATCACCATCGTCGCAGGCAACCGCCACCGCAAACTTGTCTACGGCTGATTCCGGCACGTAAATGCGCTCCCGAATCGCAGGTAGCCGTGCGCTGATCAGAAAGCCCAGCACGGTGGCGACAATGCCGAACAGGATGGTCAACTCGTAAGTAATGATCAGGAAGGGCGGAAAGGTAATGATGGGCCGCCCGCCAGTGGGGTGCAAATAGAGCACGGCGGTGACGGCCGCCAGTAAGAACCCCGATGATGCGCCAATTATGGCGCCAAAAAAGGTAAAACGTTTGATCGCCGACTTCTTTTTGCCCAGCACTTCTTCCACGCCCTCTATCGGGATCGGCGACAAAAGTTCAGGCGTGCCCAAGCCGGCAGCCTTGACTTTTCCAGCGGCTGCAAGCGCCGAATCCGGCTCATGGAAAAGCCCTACGATGTAGTTTGCCATGCGGCCCCCCCTTCACTTTGCTTCTTTTCGGGCTTGTCCATGGTCTCCTTGACTTCGTAGATGGACACGCTTGGGAAAATCTTGACGAAGATCAGGAACATCGTCGTGAACATCCCGAGGGTGCCGATAAGAATTGAAATCTCGACCAGGCTCGGGACGTACAGGCCCCAGGCATCGGGCAGGTATTGCCGCGACAGCGAGGTGCCGACAATCAGGAAGCGCTCGGTATACATGCCGATATTGATTGCAATCGACAATATCAGCATCGGCAGGAACGAGGTCCTGAAACGCTTCGAGATGAGCACCAGCGGCAGAAATGCGCAAAACAGGATCATCTCCCAATACAGCACGGCGTAGTAACCGAACATCTTGAATTTCATTGCTTCATGTTCGCTGGAGGTGCCGCTGTACCATCCGGTAAATACCTCCAGTATGTTGATATAGGTCCAAATCAGTGACAGCGCCAGCAGCAGCTTGCCCAGGTTATCAAAGTGCACTTGGGTGATGTACTGCTCGAATTTCATGTATTTCCTGAGCACGAACATCACCGTGACAATGCCGGCGGTTCCAGAATAAATCGCCCCGACCACGAAATATGGCGCATAGATTGTCTGGTGCAGCGCCGGCACAATAGACAGGGCGAAATCCCACGAAACGATACTGTGCACCGAGACCGCCAACGGAATGATCAGGACCGCCAGGAAAGTGTAGGCCCAGTTCAATCGGTGCCATTGTGTGTCTGTTCCACGCCAGCCCAGGGACAACAACACGTACATGTGATGGCGCCAGCCGCGGGTCCGGTCCCGCACCGCGGCGAAGTCGGGAATAGAGCCCATGTAAATGAAAATCGTGCTGCCGGTGAGATAAGTGGTGACGGCCATCACGTCAAACAGCAGCGGTGACTTGAAATTGGGCCACAGTTCCATCTGGTTGGGGTACGGCAAGGTCCAGTGTACGAACCAGGGGCGCCCCAGGTGCACCAAGACCATGGTTGCGGCCACCATCAAAGAAAACAGCGTCATCGCCTCGGCGCTGCGGTACATCGCCTTGCGCCACTCGCTGTTGGTAATGTGCAGCACGCATGACAGCAGGGTGCCGGAGTGGCTGAGGCCGATCCAGAAGATGAAGCTGGCCAGGTAAGTGCCCCAGACTGCGGGGTGATTGTTTCCTGCCGCCCCGATGCCATAGAAAAGCTGGTAAAACCAGGGGAAAAAGAAGCAAATCAGCGTGACAGCGATAGCAATGGCCAGCGTCGTGTAATACCCGCGCCCGGTCTCGACCAGAGACCGTACGACATCGCGGTTGACGTCGGCGTATTGCAGCTTATCCATCGGCGTCCACCTTTTTAAGATAAACCACGGAAGAATGGGTATTGAGTTCATCCAGCACCCTGTAGGCGCGTGGGTCATTCATCTTCTTGGAAACCTTGCTTTGGGGGTCCTGCCGGTCGCCGAATACCAGGGCCTCGGCGGGACAGGTCTGCACGCAGGCGGGCTGGACTTCGCCGTCGCGCACACGCCGTCGCCCATCGTCTTTGGCATTGTCCTTGGCCATGCGGATGCGCTGAATGCAGAAAGTGCATTTCTCCATGACCCCCTTTTCACGCACGGTTACGTCCGGATTCAATTGCTGCTCAAGCGGTGCGTCCCAGTGGTGATCGCGATAGTTGAAATAGCGGACCTCGTAGGGACAATACACCGCGCAGGACCGGGTGCCGATACAACGGTTGTAAACCTGGGTGTTGAGGCCATCCTGGTTATGGTAGGTGGCGCTGACCGGGCACACTGTTTCACAGGGCGCAGCATCGCAATGCTGGCACAGCATCGGGATGAAGCTCAGCTTTGCGTTGGGGTACTCACCCTGCCAGTATCGCTCGATTCGAATCCACTGCATCTGCCGGCCCTTGGCAATATCTTTATCGCCGACGATGGGTATGTTGTTTTCGGCCTGGCAGGCTGTCACGCAGGCCTCGCAACCGGTGCACCGATCAAGGTCGACAGTCATCGTCCAGGCGTAATCAAATTTCTCGTAGTAGCCTGGTCTCCGGTATTTCTGCCAGCCCCGGGTAAATCGTTCGAAGATATTCATGATGACACCACCGATATCGGGATACTGTCGATTTGGGCGTGCTCGGTCGCGCCTTCCCAAGCTGAGGTGGTCTGGATGATGTTTCTGCCGAGTTCCCTCGATTCTCCGCTGATTTTGAGCAAATCAACCCGCTGCCCGGTGACCTGAAGTTTTACCCGCGTGGCGCCCCAAGCGAGACTGCCTGACTTGGGCTCAATCTGTGGTGCGAAAATACTAATCGGGTTGCTACCCCGGTTGCTGGCGTAGCGGCCAAAGTCGGCATGACCCTGACCAATGGGCATGGCGATGACATCCGGCATGATGGCCGGATAGACAAAAACCGGCACGGTAATCTCCCCGTGCGGGGACTCAACCTTGACCAGGTCGCCTTCCGACACCCCGAGTTCTTCTGCGGTGATCGGGTTCATTTCCACCCACGAACCGTAAACGATGCTGGTCATGGGATCGGGTAACTCTTGCATCCACGGCAAATTCGCAGCCCGGCCGTCATACAATGCGTTGGAAAGATAGGGGTGCAGCACGAAGGGATAAGCGTCGCTGCTACCTGAAAACTCGGCCGCCTCGACGCCAATGTCGTTGACCACACCCTGATCAATAACGAAGGACCTGTTGGCATTTTGAACGTTTTCGCCCCAGACACCTGCTTGCAGGATTGACCGCCAAAACGAATCGAAGTCGTCCGCGGCCTCAGTCGTTGCCCCACGGGCATGGATTTTCTGCCAGCAAGCCTTGAGAAAATTTTCGGTGGTGGCCCAGGGCAACACCGCCTCGAAGCCCATCTGTTGGCCCAAGGCCAAGATGATGTCGCCGGTTGCACGGGTGTTGTAAAGGGGCGATACCACCGGCTGCGAAATGGCGCCGACCGGAAAGCCGATCCCCGGTTCAGGGACGTCGTCCCCCCAACTTTCCAGGTAAGTATGGCTGGGCAAAATAAGGTCAGCCATCGCGGTGGTCTCGTCCATGAAACTGGACAGGCTGACAATAAAGGGTATTTCGGCCAGCGCCTCGGCGAATGCGCCTGCCGCAGGCAGGCTGAACACCGGGTTGGCGCCGTTGATGATCAGAACATCGATTTTGCCCTGGCGGGCATCCTCGGCAAATTCGGTCATCGCCTGATAACTGGCCTGGCGGCTTTGCGAGGTGGAACCAAAAGCAGGGGGTGGATTGAATAACATCCCGCCCGCTTTGCCGATGTTGCCGGCCAAGTAATTGAGCGCGCTCACCGCCATCAAAGTGTCTACGCCGTTACTGCCATTGGCCGCCGCCCCGCCGCCGATGGCGAGGCTGGGCCGGGTATTGGCAAAGGCATCGGCCAGTCGCGTGATGGTGTCCGCCGCGACGCCGGTTTGGTCCGCAACCCGGTCGCTCGAGTACTGTTCCAGAACTGCGGCCCATTCACCCTGGTCATCGCCCGTGTAACCACCCTGGGAAACAATCTGGTGAGCCATTCCCAGGGCCAATATGCCCTCGGTACCGGGCTTGGCGGGGATCCATTCGTCGGCGGCGGCGCCAGACACTGACATGCGGGGTTCGATCTGCACAAAGCGGCCCCGGTGATCGTGCCCGCTTTGCCGGCTGCGACCGAATCCAAGGCTATGGTGAACCGGGGAAATCCATCTGCCGAGGTAGTCGGCCCCGAAGGACAACAGGAAACGGGTATTTTCCAGGTCGTAGTAAGGCAGGGAATCCTCACCAAAGAACCGCTTGTTGGCGGCATATAGCGTTTGTGGGTGTGCGAAATCGTAGTGCATCAGGCGTTCGGACCCCAACTGCTCCATGAACAGTTCCAGCAGGTTGCCCAAATGCCCGCGAACCCCCTCGCTGAGGAAACAAATGCGGCTGCCCTGGCCTTTCTCATGCAAGCCGGTCAGTCGCTCGCCAACCCGGGCCAGGCCATCATTCCAGGTGATCTGGGTGAAGGACGAGGCGCCGCGGTCGCCGGCCCGCACCGAGGGTGCCGTCAAGCGGTCAGGGTTATACAGGACTTGCAGTCCCGCCTGGCCGAGCGCGCAGAGCCGGCCCTGATTGACCGGGTGGGAAGGATTTCCTTCGATCTTCTTGGCGCGTCCCTCCCGGGTGCGCACGGTAATACCGCAACCCGCCGGACACATGGAACACACACTGTTGTACCAGGTGGCGATGCCAGCGCTGAATTCCTCTGGAGGTACCGCATAAGGAATCAAGTATTCGACCGGGTGCTTGTTGACCTCTGCCAGCATGAACCCCGCCCCGGCGCCAACGCTGCCCGCTCCGACAAGCTTCAGGAAATCTCTGCGGTCTATTGTGGACATATCGTTATGTGACTCTCTCTTGTGCATCTGGCCTTGTTCATTTGTGGCAGGTCCAGCAGTCCAGGCCGTTTTCCACCTCATATTTCTTGTGGCAATTCAGACACCAGCCCATCTCCAGCGGCGCGATCTGTTTCACCCGGTCCATGGTTTCAACCGGACCGTGGCAAGTCTGGCATTCCACGCCGGCTGCAATATGCCGCTTGTGCGGAAAATGGACGAAATCCGGCAGGTCGTGAACCTTGATCCAGGGGATGGGCTCCTCGTTATCCCAGTAAGCCATGACTTTTCTGATCTCGGCCCGGTCGGTCGCAATCTCGTTGTGACAGCCAACACATTTGCTGACGCTGGGCACGCCGGCAGACACCGAGCGGCGGGCCTGCACATGGCAGTACATGCACGGAATCTCGTTATCGCTGGCGTGAATTTTGTGGCTGAAATTGATCGGTTGAATCGGCGCATCGTCGGGATAGAAAGTGACATTGATGAAATAACCCAGCAACACACCGACGAACCCACCGCCGAGAATCAAGCCCACTGGCTTGAGTACTTTTAATGTGGGAACTATCGATACGCCCATACTAGCGCAGCCCCAGCCTTTCGCCGAAGCCGTCGCCGAATTCGTGAATTAACCTGGCAATATCCGCATTCTTGGTGGCACGCAGATAGGTGTCGGCCATCTTGTGAAACGTCTGGTAAAAGTGCAGGTTCATATCTGCGATGGTCGTATCCGTGGTCCACAAATCGATCGCGGCGACGGTCTGATTTTCAGCGTCCCACAGCGACAGCATGACCGACTGACATGGCGAGGGGCCATCTGCCTTTGCTTCGGAGGCCTCCCACTCTATTCGGGTTGGCAAATTGTCGCCGTCCAGGTCGACAGTCAGTTTGATTTCGGCCGTTCTCGAGGTCATGCTATTGTCTCTATCTCCTGCGACGGTAGCGGAACTGGAAATTCACCCTTGATGCTCAATCTACTCATCATCTTGGTTATGCTGGGCATCGTGGCCAGTCTCGGTTTTGGTCTTTTCTTCCTGGTACGTGACCCGGACAAAAGCGACCGCACTGTCATTTCGCTCAGTGTCAGAGTGGCGTTGGCCGTCTTGATGCTGGCACTGCTGGGATACGGTTTCACGACCAGATATCTCATTTAAGGCACCTGCGGACTGCGCACACTAGAACCAATACACGAAAGTAAACAGAAACAGCCAAACCACATCGACGAAGTGCCAATACCAACTGGCCGCCTCGAAAGCAAAATGCTTTTCCGGCGTGAAGTGCCCCTTCAAGCAACGCAGTAACATGATCAACAGCATGATCGTTCCCATCGTCACGTGCGCGCCGTGGAATCCAGTCAGCATAAAAAAAGTCGAACCGTAAATGCCCGCTCCGAGACTCAGGCCCAGTTCAGTATAGGCATGCATATATTCCACCACCTGCAAGGTCAGGAAAGTGGCGCCCAGGACTACCGTGACGAATAGCCATGACAGCAGGCTGACTCTGTTGTTCTTTTTCAACGCCCAATGGGCGAAGGTGACCGTAACGCTGCTGGTCACCAGGATGACGGTGTTAATAAACGGCAAGCCCCACGCCCCCATCGCCTCGGTGGTCTCACCGGCCGGGGTAATGAAAAGCGGCCAGATTTCGGCGAAATCCGGCCACAAAAAGAGGTGCGTCTCCAGATTGTTGCCGGCTCCGGCCAGCCACGGTACCGAGATGATCCGAGCGTAAAACAGCGCGCCAAAGAAAGCTCCGAAAAACATCACTTCAGAGACGATAAACCAGGCCATGCCCATGCGGTAAGAGCGATCAAGTTGGCCGCTCACCATGCCCTTGAGCGACTCATTAATGACCCGCCCGAACCAGCCGAACATCATGAATGCAATCAGCGCCAGACCGGTATAGAAAATCGGCGCGCCAAAACTGCCCTCGGCCGCAACTTTTTCGGTGCTTTGGTGGATAAAATTTGCCCCGCCATAGGCGGTCAAAAACAGCGCGACGGAGCCAATGATGGGCCAGCCACTGCTGTGTGGCACGTAGTAGCGGGGCGTCTCGTTCATAAGCTCTTCACCACTTCGGGAGCCTGCAACGGCTCAACGCGAAACACCGTATAGGAAAGGCTGAGGGTGTTGATTTCCTCGGGCAGACCGGGATCCACAAAAAACGTGACGGCCATTAACATTTCCTCGCCGGCTTGCAATAGCTGCTGGGTGAAACAGAAGCACTCGACTTTGTTCAGGTACAGCGCCGCCTGACCCGGAGTAACGCTGGGTACAGCCTGGCCCGTAATGGCTTGCCCGGCACGATTGCGAACATAGAATTCGGTGGTATAGAGGATTCCGGGCTGGACCAGCAACTGACCTTCTGTCGGCCGGAATTCCCAGGGCATGCCCCGGCTTACGTGGGCCAGGAATTGGATCCTCACCTGGCGATCTTCAGCCGGAGATTGAGGTGCGCTATAGACTGTTTGCCCGGCAGTCTTGCCGTTCAATCCCGTCAATTCGCAGAATGTCTCGTATAGCGGTACCAGCGCATAAGCGAAACCAAACATGCCCACCGCCAACACCAGCAATAAGCCGGTGTGCCTGCGAAGCCTGTTATCGGTCTTGCTCAATGCATATGCTCCTGATGGCTGATAGCGGCTCTCAATGCGCCTGATCGTGATCGATGACAGGCGGTGTTTCAAAAGTGTGACGCGGGGCCGGGGACGGCACGGTCCACTCCAGACCTTCGGCGCCTTCCCAGACCTGGGTCGTGGCCTTCTTGCCGCCACGGATGGTCTTGATCACGATGTACAGGAATAGAATCTGTGTCAATCCCAGCAACATTGCGCCGATGCTTGAAAGCAAATTGAAGTCCGCGAACTGCAGGGAGTAGTCGACAATTCGGCGTGGCATGCCGGCAAGGCCGGAAAAATGCATCGGGAAGAAGGTCAGGTTGACGCCAATCGTCGCCGCCCAGAAGTGGATCTTGCCCAACCGCTCGTCATACATGTGGCCGGTCCATTTGGGGAGCCAGTAATACACCGCCGCCATGGTGCCGAAAATCGCCCCCGGATACAGCACATAGTGGAAGTGCGCCACCACAAAGAAAGTATCGTGATACTGGAAATCCGCCGGTACCAGGGCCAGCATCAGGCCGGAGAAACCGCCAATGGTAAACATCATGACGAAACCGATGGCAAACAGCATGGGTGTTTCAAAGGTCATGGAGCCACGCCACATGGTCGCAACCCAATTGAACACTTTCACGCCCGTGGGCACTGCGATCAGCATCGTTGCATACATGAAAAACAGCTCGGTGGCCAGGGGCATGCCGGTGGTGAACATGTGATGTCCCCAGACTACGAATGACAACATCGCAATTGATACGGTCGCGTATACCATGGAGTGATAGCCAAACAACTTCTTGCGCGCGAATGTGGGGATGATCTGCGAGGCGATGCCAAAACCCGGCAGGATCATGATGTAGACCTCCGGGTGCCCGAAAAACCAGAAAATGTGCTGGAACATGACCGGGTCGCCGCCCCCTGACGCGTCAAAGAAACTGGTGCCGAAATGGCGGTCGGTGAGCATCATCGTGACGGCCCCAGCCAGCACCGGCATCACCATGATCAGCAAAAAGGCGGTGATCAGCCAGGTCCATACAAACAGAGGCATCTTCATCAGGGTCATGCCCGGCGCTCTCAGGTTGAAAATCGTCACAATGATGTTAATCGCCCCCAAAATTGAAGAGATGCCCATCATGTGCACGCCAACGATGAAAAAGTCGGTGCTGGGCGGACCGTAGGTCGTGGATAAAGGTGCGTAAAAAGTCCAGCCGAAGTTGGGTGCACCACCTTCCATAAACAGAGAGGAAAGTAGCAATGTAAAAGCGAAAGGAAGAATCCAGAAACTGAAATTATTCAAACGCGGCAGCGCCATGTCTGGTGCGCCAATCATCATTGGAATCATCCAGTTGGCCAGACCGACGAATGCGGGCATTACCGCGCCGAACACCATAACCAGGCCATGCATAGTTACAAGTTGATTGTAAAAGTCCGGCTCCACCAACTGGATTCCCGGTTGCGCCAACTCTGCCCGAATGCCCATCGCCAATGCGCCAGCGATGAAGAACAGCAGGAAACTGAGCCACAGGTAGAGTGTTCCAATTTCCTTGTGGTTGGTGGTCATCAACCAGCGCGATGCAAATCTCAGCAGCGGATGACGAGACTTGGCTTCTGTGTGTACGTGTGTGCTCATGATGGTTTCACTTAGCGGGACAAATACACGGCCATGGGCTGAATGAGGTCGCCGCTGTCGTTACCCCAGGTGTTTCTCTCGTAGGTAATCACTGCCGCGATCTCAAGATCAGTCAGTTGCGGCGCCCAGGCCTGCATCTCGGTTTTTGCCTTGCCGTTCATCACCCGATTCAGGTGATCTTCAATGGGTCCGGTGGTGATCGGGCTGCCCACCAATTCGGGGTATTTGCCGGGTTGGCCCATGCCATTGGTCTGGTGGCAGGTCGCGCATTGGCTGACGAAAACTTCCTCACCGATTTGCAGCAACTCCGACTTCGCCCATTCCTGGTTGCGGTCTGCGACGGCAGTCTCTGACGCCAGTGACATGGCCAGCCGTTGGTCAGCAATCCAGGCATCGAACTCCTCTTCGGCAATCACTTCCACGACGATTGGCATGAAAGCATGGTTTTTGCCGCAGAGTTCGCTGCACTGTCCCCGGAATACACCCGTGACCTCAAGCCTCGTCCAGGCCTCATTAATAAAACCCGGAATTGCGTCCTGTTTGACCGCGAAATCCGGCACCCACCAGGAGTGGATAACGTCATTGGAGGTGGTGAGAAAGCGTACTTTCTTGTTGGTGGGCAGCACCAGCGGCTTGTCGGTTTCCAACAAATAGTTGATGTCCTTTGGCGCCAGGTTATCGATCTGCTCCTGGGGCGTCGACATGTTGCTGTAATAGCCGATGTTTGCTTCAACATACTGGTAATGCCACTTCCATTGCGAACCGGTAATCAGCACGGTGAGGTCTGAATCGCTGTTGTCCTCAATCTCAATCAGGGTCGTTGTCGCCGGGACGGCCATGACAATCAGAATCAGAGTCGGGATCAGGGTCCAGATCAGCTCGACTTTCGTGCTTTCATGGAATGTGGCGGGTACGGGATGCCTGCTTCGCCGATGGGCGAACATGGAATAAAACATCGCGCCGAAGACACCGATGCCGACAATGACGCAGACGGCGAGGCTCATTTGGTGCAGGGACTGGATCTGCCGGCTCACGTCGGTGACGCCTTCGCGCAAATCGAACTCGACGGGGAACACATTGGAAGAATAGACAAACAAAAGGCCTACAAACAAGCTAGATACTAGCCTGTCGGCAACTGAAGCCAGGCTCCCTGCCAGCCAAATTTTGAGGGTTGCAGTAACGATGCCCTCTCGTATCTCAGTCAGTAATTGCGTTCAAGGATGTGGGGTACGAGATGTACCGCATCACCCGGCGAAACTCCAAGTCTCGTCGGCAGCATACAATGCCGGGACTAATTGCACTCCTGCGATAGTCGTCAGAACGTTTTGTATCTATCTGCGGTTCGAGTTGTTATTGGTCTTCCTTTTTATTTGTTGGACGTAGCATAAAATATAAGGTGGTCGAGTACAAGAACCCCCCTTAGCGTCTTAACTGAGCGACCGTTCGCAGTTGATTTCTGCCTGCCCAGTCCCGGTAGCGGATCGCTTCAGCGCGATCAACGGGGCCTTCCCATTCACCGCGGTGTGCGAGTATGAATTCGTCGCCATCAATTTTTGCCTGCCACGTGCCACCATCCCATGCGGTGAACGCAATACTGCCATTGGAGTGACGGCTCCAGTTCTTGTCATCCTGCGGCAACTGCTCAAATAGGTCACCACGAATCCACGCGGTCCACTCCTCGCCGTTCCAGGCAACAAAATCCATCTTGTTTTGCGTCCAGGGTCGCTGGACAGGCTCGTCGCCAGTGTAGGAGGTGAAGTTGAACAGCAACTTTGCTGCGATGATTGCGGCCAGCAGTGCCGCCAGAAGAACGAGAACAACCTTGGCCATTGGGCCCCTCCTATTCGTGTTCCTCCATCCTACATAAATCGAATGCAGTCTGTCATTAGTTTTGTAGCCCCGATGCAGGCGATAATGATGTATCGTGCCGCAACACCTGGACAAAAATCAATGACAGCATCAACCCCAATAATCACCAACGACGCCGTGGTGCTTGGCTTGCTGGTGACGGTTTTGGGTTTTGTATTTTATACCCGCAGCCTCGGCGGCAAGTGGACGACCTTTTACACTTTTGTTCCCGCAATTCTGCTCTGCTACCTGATCCCATCCCTGATGAACAGTTTTGGATTGATTTCCAGCGATCACTCCAATCTATGGCCCGTCGCCAAAGACTATTTCTTGCCCGCTTGCTTGGTATTGATGACTCTGAGCATTGACCTTAAGGCCATTTTCGGCCTGGGCCCAAAAGCCCTTGTCATGTTTTTCACCGCGACAGTTGGAATAATACTTGGCGGCCCGGTGGCCATTCTTGCCGTATCGGCGATCAGTCCGGAAACGGTAGGCGGCGAGGGCATCAATGCCGCCTGGCGCGGATTCGCAACACTGGCGGGAAGCTGGATTGGTGGCGGCGCCAATCAGACGGCCATGCTTGAGGTGTACGGTTATAATCCGGATCGCTACGCCGCAATGATAGCGATCGACATCGTCGTGGCCAACATCTGGATGGCGTTTCTGTTGTACGGCGCGGGAAATCCAGCCCCGATTGATCGTTGGTTGCGGGCTGACACATCGGCAATCGACAATCTCAAGTCCAAAATGGAAGGCTACGCAGCACGGTTCGAGCGTTCCAGTAGTCTTGACGATTTTATGATGATTGCCGCAATCGCCTTTGCTGCTGTCGGCGCGTCGCATTTCATCGCTGCAGTGGCGACTTCTTTGGCCAGTCGCATTGATGCCCTGCAGGACTCAATTCTCAGCAACAATTTTTTCTGGATTGTTGTGACAGCGACCACCATTGGCTTGTCATTGAGCTTTACGCGATTCAGGCGGCTTGAGGGCGCTGGCGCATCAAAAATAGGCAGCGTTTTCATCTTTCTGCTGGTGGCGATCATTGGCACACGAATGGACATATTTCAGATTGCAGATGCCCCCACATTATTTCTGGTTGGCATCATCTGGATGTTGTTCCATGTCACCTTGCTGGTCGTCGTGGCACGCGCCATACATGCACCGTTCTTCTTTGTTGCCGTCGGCAGCAAAGCGAACATCGGTGGTGCTGCATCAGCACCGGTTGTCGCTGCCGCCTTTCATCCGTCACTGGCGCCTGTTGGGGTATTGCTGGCGGTACTCGGTTACGCATTGGGGACGTACGGCGCCATCCTTTGCGCAGAGCTCATGAGGTTGGTCTCACCCTAGTTGAGCTATTGTCAAATCTGGTGTTTAGCCATTTGATTCAAGCGGCGACCTGATCAATCTCTTTTACCTCGATCCCATCTTTGAATTTCACCCCCGTAATCACCTTGGCCAGGTAATCAAAGCCGCGTAGCCGGCGCCATTTCTTTTCCGCACACTGGCTCAATTTGAACATCATATGCAACATGCCATTGCGCGTCAGACAACCTTTGGATCTTTTGGTCTGGTGGCGGATGGTGGCAAAGGTGGATTCAATCGGGTTGCTGGTCCGGATGCTCTGCCAGTGTTGGGCCGGAAAATCATAAAATGCCAACAGTTCATCCCGATCCTTGAGCAAACAGCTCGTCGCTTTCGGGTATTTCGCCTCAAAGATCTCAATAAACAAATCAAACGCCTTGTTTGCATCATCCTTGGTTTCCGCCTGCCAGATGGCGTGCAGGGCCTGCTTGGCTTTGGGTTGTGCGGATTTCGGCAAACAATTCAGTACATTCATGGTCTTGTGCATCCAGCAGCGTTGCTGGCGGCTGGCCGGAAAGATTTCATCCAGCGCCGCCCAAAAACCCATCGCACCATCACCAATCGCCAGTTGTGGGGCGCTCATGCCGCGCGACTTCAGATTCAGCAACACCTCACGCCAACTCTGAGTCGATTCCCGCACCCCGTCCTCAATCGCCAGAAAATGTTTTTCGCCGCGTTCATTGACACCAATGATCACCAGCGCGCAGAGCTTGGCATCCTCCGCCCGCAGCCCACTGTAGACACCATCAGCCCAGACATACACCCACCGGTCCTGTCCCAGGCGACGCTGGCTCCACGCTCGATATTCCTCCGCCCATACCTGTTTCAGGCGGGATACCGTGCTGGCCGACAGACCCTGTGCCTGCGGGCCCACCAGTACCCGCAACGCCTCAGCCATCTCACCGCTGGATACCCCTTTGAGGTACAACCACGGAATGGCTGCCTCGAAAGTCGCTGTCTTGCGCACATATGGCGGCACCAGCACCGACTGAAAACTCACTGCTTCACCGGTCTTCGAGCGCACCTTGGGAATTCTCACCCGGATCGGTCCCAGGCCGGTCTGCAACTCACGTTCTGGCAGGTAACCGTTGCGCACCACACCGGCATGACCTGATTCGGTACGCCAATCCTGATACTTGGCCAGCAGCTCCTGGACTTCACTTTCCACCGCTTCGGCGAGCAGCTTCCGGGCGCCTTCTTTGAGCAATTCGGTCAACGGATCGGCACTGATTGCTCGACGTTCCAGTTCAATAACATTATTCTTGTTCATAGTGGCGTATCTCCTTTGGTTGCTTTGAAGTTTGGTAACAACAAATCAACCAGATACGCCGCTTTTTTTCAACTGCTCAAACACCAGATTCGATCATAACTCAACGTCAAATTGCCGTTCCAATAAATTTTCAAATAACGGCAATTTATGATTGCTGTTGGTGGTCACTTTGAATTTCTTTTTATGACGAACTTGAATAACCGCTTCTTTCATCAGGTTCACGGTCTTCGTTCTGCTGATCGGAAAACCCAATGCATTCATCGCTCTTTTCATGCGCCGCCGGCCATAGGTATATTGGCTGGCAACGGCTATATCCTTCATCCAGTCCAGCATCTCCTGGTGCTCCGGATCCGCCAGCCTGGCTTCTGTAATTCGCCGATAGTGGTAATAACCTTGTCGGCTGACACCCAGTACTCGACACATCAGGTCGATTGGCCAGGTCTTCTTGTGTTGGGTGACAAACAAATATTTCATTTCATTTCTTTGGCAAAGAAGACCGTCGCTTTTTTTTAGGATTTCTTTCTCCATTTTCAGGTTTTTGACCTGCGATCTTAACTTCCGGATTTCTTCCTGTTCCGGGGTGAGTTTGCCGTTCCCGCGGAAAGATTGCCCACCATCGGCTCGGTGTTCTGAAACCCAACGACCGAGCATATTGCCATTAAGCCCAAGGCTTCTGGCAGCTTCTGCACGGCTATAACCTTGATCGACTACCAAACTGACTGCATCCAGTTTGAACTCCTTTGAATACTTTTTTCTTCTTCTCAATTTACTTCTCCCAGTTAAATAAATTATCTCTTAACTGGGTTGTACAATCTATTGGACCACTTCAAAGAGCTGCTGAACGGTTTCAAGTGTTCTTAGCGCCTTGGATCGTTCCCGCGCATCCCTGCGCTCCACGATCTAAGCACATCCTTGTGCAAAAGGGCCATCCGCCAGGCGTGGACAGTAGTCCGCTCATGGGACTTTCCGGTCACTCTCAGCCGGCTACTGATAAAGATGACAAACGCAGATACCGCAGCCCATTCGAACGATGAGCTGAGACTCAACTAGAATTTGGAGTACTTTTGTGAACAACGTTGCTGGAATTCACAGCTAGGCCGCGTATTTAAGGGGCTAGCGGCCCAGGGCTTTTCCGGCGGCCGAGGCATAGTCCTGCATCGCCAGGCGGTTCTTCTCGGCGCGGGCGATTTCGTCGCTGATGTGTTGATGTTGTGTTATCGGTTTATAGGTGTTTGCCTTCGCGCTATCAGCAAACTGAGGCAGCGGTTGTACGATGCGATTGCCGTCAACGGCGAAGAACATCACAATGCTTTGACGCGCCCAGGTGGTATGGGTCACCCGATGGCGCGTGGCGCGATATCGACCGTTTGACCAACGCTCGAACATATCCCCCAGCAGTACCACAAATTGCCCTTCTCGTGCCGGCACGCGAATCCAGTTATCTGAGCTGTCCTGCACTTCCAGGCCTTCATCTGATTGATAAATCAGGGTCAGGCATTCAAAATCCGTGTGGGCGGATATACCCACATTGACATCATCAGCAGGCCGCGGATTTTCAGGGTAATTGAGCAAGCGCAACGTGTTTGGGGCCGACCGCGAACAGTGGCGGAACAAGAAGCCGCTGTCTTCCTCGAGCAACTCCGACAGCACACTGAATAGCTGCCATGCCGTTGCCGTCAGGCCACTCCAGCAACTTCTGACCTGATCGTGGAAGTCGTTAATTGCCGGCCAGATGCTCGGCACGTGCGCGCTTCTGTCGGCTGTGGGCATTTTCGCGATCTCATCGCTTGGGGGCCCACAGTCGAATGATTCAACCCAGGAGAGGGTGCCGGGGTCGTAGGCCGGCTCTTCCAGCATGGGCGTCCAGCCATGCTCGCCCTGATTATTCCTGTAATGAACTGCCCGCTTGACCGGGTCATCGTCAGCAAGGCCGAAAAACCGGTTCATAGCCAAAAGTGCATCACTGATCTGAGCACCCTGGATGGGGGCGCCGCACACGCTGAAACAGCCTGCGTTTTCACAGGCCCAGAGAATCTCACGGCAGACCTCCGCATGCCCCGACACCGGGTTATTACCAAGCGGGGAAAGATCCACCACTGGAATGCGGGCTGATTCGCCGGCGTCGGTATGGGTCCGCGAGCATTGCGTGTTCATTGTCTTACTCCTGTAACATCCCCCGTGACCTCAGCCCCGGCAATAATCTGGCACGGCGATGGCCGATTGGAGGGCGACTACCAGTCTTCCCCTTCACCATCTTCCTCCCGCACTTGACGCGTCTGCGCCATTGTGCGGACAGACTCTTCAAATGTGGGGTCCGGCGCCATCACCGACATCAGCGCACCAAATGTAACCGCAGCCCTGTTCCGTTGTTTTGCCCAACGAACCAGCAAAAGCATCACAGCCACCAACACCACGGTGAAAATCAGTGCCAGCACAATTGCCAGTAAATCATGATCCACGATGTCTCCAAGTCTGAGTGGTCGATCATTTAAATATCAAGTGGGTGTCCCGACTCTGGCAAACAAGGTAACACGGCTCGACCAATCAAGCCCAAAGGCAGCATTTTGAGAATGATCGGGGCCTGAATGGGGCAATCCGACCTCCTCAGATGGCCTGTGAGCCTGTTTCTTGCATTTTGCGGGGGAGATTTCAAGCTTATGGCATTCGCTCGGGACTGGGCAGATCCTGCGGGCCATTGGTGGCCCGGATTGCCCTTGTGGCGCAAATATGGCCATTCAAACCCTGTCTCAGAACCCCTCTAACAGTCATAACCCGTAATTTATGCGAATTAGTAATCGCGTAATATTTATCCGCTTAATGGCTCAATATACGAATGGTATTACACGTAATGTAACTCCATTGTTTGTATCTTAGAAAAAGAATTCGATCGGGAACACTTCGCCTTCCCAACGCGTTTTTACCTAGAAATACATAAATATATTAAATAAATACAAATTTATTTTCAATTAGTTATATGATATACATCATATTTCATTATAAGTATTATCCACAATTATTCGCCCCTTTATCGCCCCAAAGGTATCTATATTGCCAAAACTATCAACAACAATTATTTCCGAATTCGTACTCAAAAACGCCCTTGCGAGACCTCACAGATATGAGATTAGAGACGCCGAATTGAGAGGATTTATGTTACGAGTCAACCGCAACGGAACCAAGGCTTGGTACGTGCAGTTGAATCGCAATCGAAAACGCAAAATCGGCGATGCCCACACGATGACCGCGGCTGTCGCCCGCTACCGGGCTCAAGACATTCTTAAGCGCCAAAGCACATCTGGATCCAGTGCCAACATCGCGTCGAAAGGGGCAACACTCGAGGATTTTTTACGCACCCGATATGCACGAGCTTCACATCATCCTACCCACCGGTTGGGCGTTGAGCGATTGTGTGCAGCACTGGGAGAACTGGCAAAAACCGACATGAATCAGATCGGATTCAGCCAGATCGAGCGTTGGAAGCTTAAGCGATCCAACCAGGTACGGCCCGCAACAGTCAACCGTGAGTTGGTCATTCTTCGCGCCGCGATGACCAAGGCCCACATTTGGGGATTGCTCGGCAGCAATCCGATCCGCCGCGTCAAAAACCTCAAGCTACCTGCGGCCAAAGCCATCAGGGTACTCAGCCAATATGAACGAACCCGGTTATTGCACGCCCTGAAGGCGCGCCACGACCATATCAGGCCCATCGTATATCTGGCACTGTACGCGGGCCTGAGGCGGGGCGAAACCTTTGGTCTTAAGTGGCGAAATGTCATGCTCGGTCCCACCCCATCGCTATTTATTGAACGACCCCAAGCAGGCCTGACCGCCCGCCAGACAAGCCGGCGCCTGCCATTGGGGTCAGTGGCCAGCCAGGAACTCAAGTTATGGCGGGACCGCAGTGAACGCTGGGGACCACTGGTATTTCGTAATTCTTCCGGTGGCCGATTGCGCTCCATCACTACAGGCTGGACGGCGTTAATGCAGTCCGCGCAGATTTACAATTTCAGTTTCCGCGACTGCCGCCATGACTTCGCCGTGAGGCTGGTGAAGGCCGGGGCGCCACTGAGCCATATTCGTGATCTGATGGGACATGCCTCCATCAGATTGACCGAGCGCTACGCGACTTTTGTCCCGGGCTCGATCCGGCAAAGCATTGCTCTGGTGGATATTGATTGATGCAATTAAAGTGAAAGGGGTGGTTCAGGCGGGTAAGATGAGGGTATGAGCGACTACCTGACCATCGATTCCAATGATGGCGTCCTGACCATCGGCATCATGAACGACTGGTTGTTTCCCAACGTAGCCCGTCTGCAAGCCGCGATCGACCCAATCCCTCCCGGCGAAAACAGTCAAGTCGTATTTGCCTGCCACGGACTGCATGATTTTGACCTGGCCGGGGCCTGGGTTCTGTATCGAAAATCGCTCGACCTTCAGGAAGAGGGGGTCGAGACGGAATTTGTAGGCTTCAAAGCCGCCCACTTCAAGTTCCTGCAGCACGTGATCGATGTTGCAGCCGACAGCGAGGCAGTGCCGGACTATCACGAGAAACTACGTCGCCCCAATGCCGTGGAACAGGGCATTGAGCAATTGGGCCAGGTCACGACCAGGGGCTTCGAATCTTTCGGCTTCATCTCGCGATCCATCGTCGATGGAATGAAGAGGCCAACCAAGCTTGTCATCGGCGAGACCATCCGCCAGATACATGAGACTGGGGTCAAGGCGATTCCAATCGTGATGGTGGTCTGCTTCTTGATGGGCATTGTTCTGGCCTACCAGAGTGCAGGCCAATTGGAAAAATTCGGCGTAACCATCTACGTTGTCGATCTGGTCAGCAATTCAGTGTTCAGGGAAATCGGTGTGCTGCTGGCCGCAATTATGGTTGCGGGACGCTCGGGTTCGGCCTTCGCGGCCGCGTTGGGGACAATGAAACTCAACGAGGAAGTTGATGCACTGCAGGTCATGGGCCTGAATCCCAATCAGATTCTAATCATCCCGCGTGTGCTCGGCTTGGTGATCGCCATGCCATTGCTGACGGTATTTGCAGACCTGGCCGGGCTGGCCGGTGGCGCCGCCATCTCCATCCTGGCCCTGGACATCAGTCCTGTGCAGTTCATTGAGCGGGTGGCCATGAGTACCCGGCCAATGGATATGGCTGTCGGCTTTATTAAGGCGCCGGTCTTTGCCCTTCTGATCGCCGCCACCGGAACATTGCGTGGCATGGAAGTTCAGGGCTCGGCGGAAGAACTGGGCCGTCTCACAACGGTGGCGGTGGTGCAGTCCATATTCCTGATTATTATTTTCGACGCCTTTTTCACGATTCTGTTTTCACGACTGGGGATCTGAGACAACCAATATGAACCAACCACCCAACAGTCTGCAGGATATCAAAGGCGAACAAGAGGCGGTTTCGCCCAAAGAACATGTGATTCAGGTGGAAAATCTGGTCAATCGTTTCGGCGCCCAAGTGGTGCACAACAATCTTTGTATGAATGTCCGGCGTGACGAAACTCTGGGCCTGGTAGGTGGCTCGGGCGCGGGTAAATCAGTGCTGCTGCGCAGCATTCTGGGGCTACATGACTTCAATAGCGGCAGCATCAGGGTTCTTGGCAAGGAAATTCGCTACCGCAAACCAGGTCCCTACAAACATTGGGGCGTTTTATTCCAGGGCGGCGCACTGCTGTCCGGTCTGACTGTCCGTGAAAACGTAGAGCTACCCATGGTCCTGCACTCAAATATGTCGCCGGAATTGCGTCACGAACTCGCCTATCTCAAAATATTCATGACCGGTTTGAATGTCGAGGCAGCCGATAAATACCCGTCGCAGCTATCGGGCGGCATGAGGAAGCGCGCTTCGCTGGCCAGGGCGATGGCGCTGGACCCCAAGGTCTTGTTTCTCGACGAACCCACAGCCGGCCTGGACCCGATCGCGGCAACTGATTTTGACAATCTGCTGAATTACCTGCAGGACAACCTGGATCTGACGATTGTCATGGTGACGCATGACCTCGACAGCCTGTTCAACGTTTGTGAACGCGTCGCAGTGCTTGTCGATGGGGGGGTGGTCATTGATACACTAGACAAACTGGTGAAAAACCCGCACCCATGGATTCAGAAATATTTCGGTGACAAAAGGGCGGTAATCGCCCGGGAAGCTCTTGGACCCGGCCGCCTGCAACCGTACAAACGAAGATCGGAATGAATGGCAGCAATGACAGATAAAAACACACGAGACTCCTGATGTTTAAGAGCAATAGAAACTTGGTTGTTGGCGTGTTTGTGACGGTTTCACTGCTGGGCATAGCCGGTTTTACGCTGTGGCTGGCGGGCAAGCAGGGCAGCGAGCCGATAGAGCACTATTCCGTCCTGTTCGAAAAAGACGTTAGCGGCCTGTCTCTCGGCGGCGCCGTTTACTACATGGGCGTTAACGTCGGCTCAGTAACAAACATGGTCGTGGTAACCGGTGAGATTATCCGTGTTCGGGTGGACCTGCGGGTACTCAAGTCCACGCCAGTGGACGAAGGCACGACGGCCAGTCTCAAAGCCCAGGGAATTACCGGCGTGACCATCATAAACCTGTCGTCAAGCCCCGGTATACATGGACCAGTGAAGCCAAAACCCGGATTCATTTATCCACTGATTCCCATCCGCCAGACCGGGCTGAGCGCCCTGCTTGCCGAAGCACCCGACATGATGAGAAAAATCTCAGGCCTGCTGGATCAGGCCAACGCGTTGTTGGGTGAGGAAAATCGAGCGTCAATCGCCAACACACTCAGTCACATCGAATCCCTCACCGGTTCGCTGGCGCAGCAAAAAGAAGGATTTGCCAGCCTTCCCGGCGAAATCAGTGACACACTCAGTGACGTCCGTTCTGCCGTGAGCAACCTCAATGGCGTGATCGACGAAGCGAGCCCGGCTCTCGTTGCTGCAATGGAAAATGTTAACCAGGCGACCGAGCGACTGGCCGCTTTGTCAGCTCGCTTCGATGGCTGGATGGCTGACAATGAAGCGGAAGTGCAGCACTTTATAGAAAATGGTCTTGGCCAGGTGCCCGAATTGATTTCTGATGCCCGGAACATGATACGGCAGCTGGAAAAACTGCTGCGGGAATTACAGGATGATCCCTCGCAGCTGATTCGCAGTTCAACTGAGGAAACCCTGGAGGTAAACCCTGAATGATTTACGTAGCGGCACAGCGTCTGTCATCCCGTTTCTACCGGGCAATTCTCGTGTTTACCGCGTTGCTGCTGGTGCTGAGCCTGGGCACTTGCAGCGGTCTGCTGAAGAGTGGGAAGCCCGTCAAAAAGGTTTTTCTCCTGCAGCCGCTTTCTTCAGAATCGCTATCCACCGCGCAAAGCGGTGAAACACTGCCGCTACAGCTTACTTCCGGCGTTGTTCCCGGGCTCGATACCGATCGCATTCTGGTGCTCGGCCGCGACTCATCTCTAACCCCGGTAGCCAATGCGCGCTGGGCGGATAATTTGCCCGAGGTGTTCTCCTCGGTTATGCGCCGGTCACTGGCCAACAGCGGCCGCTATGCCCCCACGGACCGCCGGGGAAAAGCCGACAATCAGGCCTCGCTGCATCTTGAGGTTCAGGCCTTTTTCGGCATCGGCAGCGGCGACGAAACCCACAACGCCGAAATTGCCCTGGAAGTGGTGATCGAATGCCTGGGCGCCAGCCATACACTGCACATCAGCGACAGCGAAATCATTGGCAGCGGCAGTCTATCGAGAATTGTGGCAGCCCATCAACGGGCGCTGGACAGCGCCACCAGGCAACTCATCTCAGCGCTGGATCGCCACTGCATCGATTAGTGAATTCCGCCTTTTTTCCAGGCCGGTTCATCCCCATATTGAGTGGACCCCGCGCCAACGGCCTGCCAGGTAAGGATTTGTGTTGCATCGTCTCATTGCTAATATTGTGGGTGTTGTACTTGCCCTGGCGGTTATTACCGGGGCTGCGCAGACCGCTGTGCCTGTGCAGGTTGAAGCGCTGAGGGACGTCCTGGTATCGCTGGAGCGCAAGGCACCCGCAGACGAGTTATGATCGAATCTGGTGTTTGAGCAGTTGAAAAAAAGCGGCGTATCTGGTTGATTTGTTGTTACCAAACTTCAAAGCAACCAAAGGAGATACGCCACTATGAACAAGAATAATGTTATTGAACTGGAACGTCGAGCAATCAGTGCCGATCCGTTGACCGAATTGCTCAAAGAAGGCGCCCGGAAGCTGCTCGCCGAAGCGGTGGAAAGTGAAGTCCAGGAGCTGCTGGCCAAGTATCAGGATTGGCGTACCGAATCAGGTCATGCCGGTGTGGTGCGCAACGGTTACCTGCCAGAACGTGAGTTGCAGACCGGCCTGGGACCGATCCGGGTGAGAATTCCCAAGGTGCGCTCGAAGACCGGTGAAGCAGTGAGTTTTCAGTCGGTGCTGGTGCCGCCATATGTGCGCAAGACAGCGACTTTCGAGGCAGCCATTCCGTGGTTGTACCTCAAAGGGGTATCCAGCGGTGAGATGGCTGAGGCGTTGCGGGTACTGGTGGGCCCGCAGGCACAGGGTCTGTCGGCCAGCACGGTATCCCGCCTGAAACAGGTATGGGCGGAGGAATATCGAGCGTGGAGCCAGCGTCGCCTGAGACAGGACCGGTGGGTGTATGTCTGGGCTGATGGTGTCTACAGTGGGCTGCGGGCGGAGGATGCCAAGCTCTGCGCGCTGGTGATCATTGGTGTCAATGAACGCGGCGAAAAACATTTTCTGGCGATTGAGGACGGGGTGCGGGAATCGACTCAGAGTTGGCGTGAGGTGTTGCTGAATCTGAAGTCGCGCGGCATGAGCGCCCCACAACTGGCGATTGGTGATGGTGCGATGGGTTTTTGGGCGGCGCTGGATGAAATCTTTCCGGCCAGCCGCCAGCAACGCTGCTGGATGCACAAGACCATGAATGTACTGAATTGTTTGCCGAAATCCGCACAACCCAAAGCCAAGCAGGCCCTGCACGCCATCTGGCAGGCGGAAACCAAGGATGATGCAAACAAGGCGTTTGATTTGTTTATTGAGATCTTTGAGGCGAAATACCCGAAAGCGACGAGCTGTTTGCTCAAGGATCGGGATGAACTGTTGGCATTTTATGATTTTCCGGCCCAACACTGGCAGAGCATCCGGACCAGCAACCCGATTGAATCCACCTTTGCCACCATCCGCCACCGGACCAAAAGATCCAAAGGTTGTCTGACGCGCAATGGCGCCCGGAAGCTGCTCGCCGAAGCGGTGGAAAGTGAAGTCCAGGAGCTGCTGGCCAAGTATCAGGATTGGCGTACCGAATCAGGTCATGTTGCATATGATGTTCAAATTGAGCCAGTGTGCGGAAAAGAAATGGCGCCGGCTACGCGGCTTTGATTACCTGGCCAAGGTGATTACGGGGGTGAAATTCAAAGATGGGATCGAGGTAAGCTCTGCGCGCTGGTGATCATTGGTGTCAATGAAGAGATTGATCAGGTCGACTCAGAGTTGGCGCTGAATCTGAAGTCGCGCGGCATGAGCGCCCCACAACTGGCGATTGGTGATGGTGCGATGGGTTTTTGGGCGGCGCTGGATGAAATCTTTGCAACGCTGCTGGATGCACAAGACCATGATGTACTGAATTGTTTGCCGAAATCCGCACAACCCAAAGCCAAGCAGGCCCTGCACGCCATCTGGCAGGCGGAAACCAAGGATGATGCAAACAAGGCGTTTGATTTGTTTATTGAGATCTTTGAGGCGAAATACCCGAAAGCGACGAGCTGTTTGCTCAAGGATCGGGATGAACTGTTGGCATTTTATGATTTTCCGGCCCAACACTGGCAGAGCATCCGGACCAGCAACCCGATTGAATCCACCTTTGCCACCATCCGCCACCGGACCAAAAGATCCAAAGGTTGTCTGACGCGCAATGGCATGTTGCATATGATGTTCAAATTGAGCCAGTGTGCGGAAAAGAAAACACCAGATTTGACAATAGCTCCCCTGCAACTGCAAAGACACTGCAAGCAAACACAAAACCACGAATACTTTTAAGGGTTTTATTGCGTTTCTCATCCCATCACTCCAATGTTTACTTAACCCCATACCCAGCGAGAATACACCTTTATTCAGGTGCTTATCGTTATAGTATAATAAAGGATCACGCTAAGAACAGTACTTCCTGTGACCGGTTCGGTAGACCCTGTGAGTGGAAAGGATCCTATCAAGGGCAGCAGTGTATGTGACAGGCTCGGTAGAGTCCTTTTATGGGTCTCGCAATTGACCGGGTAGCCTATCTCCAGTACGGTTGCACGTCCGCCAAGTCGGGCGGAAAGGCGAATTGGGATCTGGGCCGGGGGTGATAATGCAAGGGACGCTGCGCGAAGCAGTTTTGCTGATCGGTCTACTGGTTTGCTTGCCGGTCAATTTGCTGATCGGTGGAACCTCCGCCCAAGCGCCATCAAACCCGCATCGTTTCGTCTTCAAGCTCTATATCGAAGAAGACGGTATTTACCGGATCGGTTTCGACGACCTGGACTACGGCGGTCAGCCGATTCTTTCTGAAAATCTGACCATCAACGCCGCAGGCATTCAGATTCCCATTTGGGTGAATGATGGTGGCGACGGCCTGTTTGGCGCTGGCGACCACCTTGTCTTCAACGGGCACCACCTTGGCGGGGCCCCGGGACACTACAGCGAAACCTCCCGTTACAACGTGTATTGGCTGACTGCTGCGCCAGTCGATGGCCGTGGTGTCGGCGATAACCCCAGAATGCAGCCATCAGTCCTTCTTGCCGCAGACAATTTCACCGATCCTTCCCCCAACCCTTCTGCCAACTCCGCCACCCACCTTGCCGCCACCTCGATACCTGTGCGTCGCCGGTTGGAGCGTAATCTTATCCGGGTTGCCATCAAGGACGAGACAGCCAATCAGCAGACGGGCCATGGCAGTGAATCGAGGAACACGGAAAGCTGGTATTGGCACAGGCTGAGTCACCAGGATTCAAGCCCGTTTCGCCTCGATGTCACCCTGGGAGGCCATGAATCAACCATCAGGGTTGGGGTGACCGGTCTTTCAAATGACCGGCATGCCGCTGAAGCGGGCCTGGCCCAACACCGCATAGAGCTCCGCCTCAATGGGCACTTGCTAGCCTGGCGGGAATGGGATGGCCAGGCCACGGTGGAGCTGCAAGTCCACGGCCTCGACCCCTCACTGCCACTTGAAACAGTCAACCGCCTCGAAGTCAGTATTCCCCGGCGACTGCCCGATTCCGGGACATCCCCTATTATTGACCTGAGCCTGCTCAACTGGATCGAAATCAGCCAGCCTTTTGACGGCGTCCTGACCGAAGGGCAGCTGACCCTGGATGTCCGCGAGACGGGCCAGACTTTGCGCTACTTTCCCGTACCGGGTTCAACCCTCTTTGCCCCATCAGGCCGGCGCATTGTGCTCAATCATGATCGGCCGGTTGCGCCGGCCGGCAACCTGCCTTTAGCGGTGCAGCTCGATGAAACCGGAGACTGGATCATGGTGGCCGATGGTGGCTACCTGTCCCCCACCTGGATCATTCCGGACAGCCCCAGCGACTATGCCTCCAAAGACCACCAGGCGGATTATTTGATCATTGCACATGCCTCCCTGCTGCAAGTCTTAGGCCCGCTTGCTGAACTGCACCAGAATTGGGGCCTGAATGTTGAGACTATCGACATCGACGATGTCTACGACGAGTTTGCCGATGGTGTACCTGCGCCCGGGGCGATACGTGAATTCATTCGCCATACCCACAACAACTGGCAAGCACCGGCGCCTCGCTTTGTATTGTTCGTGGGTGATGCGGCCTGGAACATTTTTAGTGACGAAGTCGACGATGAGACGTTTGCACGGCGTGCTTTGCACCCGGCCGTGTTGCCGCGCCCGCGGCGACTTGCCGCATCGCTGCATGCCGAACAGATCGCGCAGCGAAACCTGGTGCCCACGTTGCAGGTCCGCACTCATGATGACTTCGCCGCCAGCGACAACGGCCTGGTCCTGGTTGATGACACCGACTGGCTGCCTGATGTCGCGGTTGGCCGTCTTCCCGTTGCCTACCTGGGCGAACTCGAAGCCGTACTCGAAAAATTGTTGTCGTATGCCGAGCAGGCCGACGTTGGGCCCTGGCGCCGACGCATCGCCTGGGTGTCTGACAGTACCCCATCGTTTCAGCAATCGAGCACTCGCCTGGCCGCAAGCCGGCGACAGGTGGGGCTGATCGGCACGAGCGTTTACCCGCCAGATGGCGATATCTCAGGGCAGAACAACCCGCGTGAGCCCCTGCTCGAGGCCTTCAATTCCGGACACTTGTTGGTTCATTTCCTGGGACACGGTGGCAGATTCGTGTGGCGTACCGGCCCCCCGAATTATCGACATGGTACAGATATGTTTTCCGTGATCGACCTCCCCGGGCTGGCGCCGAGTAAGCGGCTGCCCATGGTATTGAGCATGACCTGTTCATCTGGCCCGTTCGATCATCCTGTGGCCAATTCAATGGCCGAGGCAATGCTGTTAATGCCACGGCGCGCAGCGATTGCAGTGCTGGCCGCGTCCTGGCGGGTAACCGCAAGCTTCAAATTCTCCAGTGCCCTGACGACTGCCCTTACCGAGCAGAGAATCCCCATTGGCGAGGCGATCATGCGGGCCAAAAGAATGGAAACCAATCCCTTGCTGGTGGAATCATACAATCTGTTGGGTGACCCGGCGATGATGCTTGCCGTGCCACAGATCAAACTTGCGCTGCAGATGGAGACTCGCGATGGCATCACCCGGGTCACTTCACCCCTTGACCTGGGTATTTTTGAGGGCGGTGAAATGCTAACCGATTGGCTTGACAGTGATGGGCAAATCTTAAAATCTGACCACCAAGCCTTTGACGGCAGCGCACTTGAGGTCAGGTATGATCATTCAGCAGGAGGGATGGTCCCCGATGCTGCATTGATCTATGTGTGGCAAAGTGAAGCGAGAATTGATGCCGTTGGCAGCGTCGGCAGCGCGCTGCTCACTGAAACGCCAGCGGGGTTGTTCAGGCGCTAATAATGCGAGGATTGGATCATCAAATTTAATAGGACATTGCCGGTCCTGCTGTGGCTCCTGGTCCTGGGCGCTGCACAGGCCCGGGATGCCGACCTGCCGGGGGCTGAAGACAGCGCGATGCCCGCTGTCAGGGAATTGGCGGCGCCCACCGAATTCACCTTGCAGCCCAATGTGCTGAGCTGGGCGACAGCCAGCGAAAAAGACAATTTTGGATATGATGTCTACCGCAGTTTGTCCAAAGACGGTCCGTTTGCGAAAATCAACCAGGACGCCATTCTCGCAGCCGGAACGACAGACCTGCCCCAGCGTTACAAATACATTGACGCGGCCCTGGAACCCAACACCGTTTATTGGTATTACGTAGAAAGCATTTCATTCAGCGGAGATCGCATACGGGTCACGCCCGTATACGCTGCTGAAGCGAAAGTGCCACACAGAACGGGTCAATGACGACTTTTTGGATGGCTTGTTGCTTTTCAGATCTTCAGTTTCAGGCCGGCAACGGCGGCCCAATCTTCAATTGACCTTTCGCTGCCAACCGAGTACCGGCCAAGGATTGACAAATCATCCTTGCCATAAAAAAGAGCTTGCAAACGGCGAATCATGATATCGGTGTGCTGGCCTTGCCACGAGTCGCTCTTAGCCTCCCAGACCCTTGGACGGTGACCACCGGGATAATTGCTGTAGTCCAGATGCCAAATTTGGATCTCATCGGGCAGGTACAGGTCGTAGCCGTGCGTGAAAGTACGCGCGGCCAGCGCCGCCTCGTGTCCTGCGTTGATCATGGCAGGGTCTTCCGGAACTTCTCGAATCCAGCGGCCATGGGTAAAGACGAAATTGGCGCACAGCAACGCTGTGGTTTGGTGTTCGGCTGACTTGCGCTCCCGAGAAATCTGGATATCGATCCAGCCTACCGGTGGCAAAAGTTCGCATTTCATCAACGGTACACCATCCATCTCGGTGCCCTTCCAGGGAATCACCACCTCGCCGCTCTCATCGAAACTGAAAGGCGGCGAACTGGTTGTCAGCAACGGCTTCTTACCGGGCTTGCCTTCGAGCTGGGCGATGAGATTGTCGTCCCAACCCTCGGCGAACCAGTAATGAGAATCGATCAGCAAATGATATTCCTCTCCGGCATAAAGTTTTTGCACCTCGGCGCGCGACCAGCCGTAACCCTGGCTGGCCTGGTAGGGGTACTTGCGAATGCGAAACCTCGGATCATCAAGCCATTGATCGAGGTTTTCCGATTCGTCAGCCTGCCAGCACACCCCGAATGTCAGACGCTCAGGATGCGCGGCCTGCTTCAAGGCTGATTCGATTGTAAACGGCAGAAATTCGTCCCGGTAGGATGCGATTGAAACGAAAATGCCGGCTTTTTCACCAGGCTTGCTCATGCTCGATCGTGGCCGGTCAATATTTCCATTTTGACCGCACCCTCTTGCTGCAGGAATTCAATGGCCGTCTCAACATCCCGCCACAGTGCGCCTCCGGGCAAGCCATGCTGTTCTTGCAGGCGCTCAGTGATATCAGCCATAGAACGTTCGCCATCGATGAGTTTCCAAATTGCAGCCGCCGAACGATTCAGGGATAAGCCCCCATCAATGCCCGGTATTTCAAGTATGACCTGATCAATAATCATTGCCTCTCGAATGCCCTCGATTCGCCGTGGTAAAATTGCCGAAAGATGGTGTCCCAAATTGCGCGCTGCTGCAAATTCCTGCATATACGCAAGAAAGCCACGACCCGCGCCTGTGGACGCCGATTCGGGGTCACAAGGGTCCCATGGCACATAGCTGTGGCTGTCCCAAACCATCTTCTTTTTCTTGTCTGCAATGTGGCCGCGGTAGTCATAGATTGAATTACCGATCGCCCTGCTCGCATGGGTGTTGGCCAACTTTTTAGCTTTGTGGGCAATTCGATACTCCGCCGCCGCGATGGCGTAGGCCAGGCGTTCTGAATCTGCTGGATTGCTGTGGTCAATGGAAGACCGAATCAGACCCGTGAGCTCCAGCCAGCGCGGTGCGAATTTCCGCAAATCCCGGGAATGGATCAAAACCGGATACTGGACATGTGACAGTGGCAGGCTGCGATTAACGCAATAGGCCTGCACGCTCTGGAAGGTTTCGTTGAGACCGAAGGCGCCGGATCCGTCGGCGGGCATGTCTCTCCAAATATTGCCCAACGCACCCCCGGGGGATATTTCTGTGCCCACCGGTGAGCGCATGATGCTGCCCTTTTCCAGCAGTAGCAAACTGGCATCGATGGTTTCCGTGAAGAGCCACTCCATCAGCGAAGCAGCCTTGTTGTATGCCGGGTAGTGGTCCCCTGTCCAGGGATGCGGATCCCACGGCATGGTCCGCACTACCCGTGCGCTATGGTGCTGCGGCAGATTTTCAGTGGCAGGACAGGCGACCAGGCGTAGCAACTCTCCCGGCTGACCCGAACGATGCCAGGAGTCCTCCAGCAGCTCCGCCTGCCACTGGTCCCGGTCGCTATTGCCGGTTGTGAAGACCGTGATAATCAAAAATGAGTGCCACAGTTCATATGACAGGCACTGTGCCGCAATGAAAATGGCCCCAGCCGAAAGTGGTCACGGGATTTTCCTGATCAGCGCCCCTGAGCCAAGAGGTGACGGCAAAACGGCTGTCCTCGAATTTCCCGGATGGACAGCGAATGGGCGACAGTTCGTGATAATTTTCGCTGGCAAATACCACCAGGCGGTTTGACCTGGGCTCGACCTCGACAAAATGGTCCGCCGGCCAGCATTGTCCCGATTGCTCCAATCTGTCGTACAGACGCAATTCACCACCCGCGTAACCCTTGGGTTCACGGTGAAAGTAGTACACAGTGGAGAGAACACGCGGTGCGGTGGTGATCTCGGTGCCGGAATCCTGGTGTTGCTTGAAGTAGTGCCCGTCGTTGCTGGCTGTGAGTTGGGATTCGGCCAATTCGAGGGGGACCAGGGTCTTGTTGAGTTTCTTCATCGTTCGGGACCGCACATTGTGTTTCGCCCTGGATGAGGCAGCGGCGCAAAAGACGCGTGAACTGGGCGTCAAGTGCTATTTTCTTGATCCTTCCCGCTATACGAAGGGCGGGCACGCCAACACCTTCGGTGATGGAAATTTCACTAAAACGGTCATTTACAAGAATGCAATCATCTATGACATGCTGCAACTCGGCGTTAACGTGCTGTTTCAGGGCGTAGATTTGGTGTGGTTCAAGGATCCGCTGCCCTACCTGCTCGAACACAGCAATTCATTCGACATCCTGGCAATGCACGACGGGATCAATCCGCTTCACAGGCCCTACTTTGCCAATTCAGGGTTCATGTATATTGAAGGAGGCGAGGTCGGGCTGGCAGTGTTTGAGACAGCGCTGCGTAATTCATCAATGATCATGGGTGCCCGAAGCCATCAAAAACCGCTCAACCGCATTTTTCAACACTTTGCCGTACACAATGTATTGAGGCTGAGAATCCTGCCCGAAGCACTGTTTGCGAATGGCCACTTGTTCAATCTTGTCAGGGGCGTGCGTCCCGCAGCGGGAGACTGGCAGAACAATGCCATTGTGCTGCACTATTCCTGGACCGGCACCGCAGCCGAGAAAATCATGAAACTGGACAAATTCGGAATTAATTATATTGGCCTGAAAAGTTAGAGCTTTTCTGATCACGTCCCGGGTCACGATTTACAAGCTAATTTCCGATCCATCATTGCTCATCCGCTCCAACCCACTTACTTCCCAAACACCTGCGTTATGGGCGGCAGGTCGCCCGAATCAAGTGGCAGCCGAACGCTCACCGTAAAGTCCGTTAGGAGAAATGAAACTCACGGGTGCTTCTCTTGTCCCTCGGGTGGCCTACGTCAATTGTTGGTCTGTGGGTCCTTGAGATTCTCTTCCGGTTTTTCACCTTCAACCACCGTCAGCGCAGGGGCTTGACTGTCGGCCTGCCCGGTCAGGCGGGCATCGAGCTGTTTGCTGTGCCGCGCCCCAAGGTCTTTGAGCATTTCTGTTTGCCGGATCAGATTTCCACGGCCTGTGGAGAGCTGACTGAAGGCATCATCGTAGCTGAGCTGGGCCTGGTGAAGACGCTCGCCGACCTGTTGCAGGTTTTCGACGAAGCCGGCAAATTTGTCGTAGAGCTTGCCGGCGCGGCCGGCGATTTCCAGGGCGTTGGTGTTTTGTTTGTGGATGGACCAGACCGAAGCTACGGTTCGCAAGGTGGCCAGGAAGTTTGTCGGGGACAACAATGCTACTTTGCGCTCCAGTGCGTAGACCGGCAATTCGGCGTCGTGTTGCAGGGCTTCAATCAGCGCTGCTTCGATCGGGACGAACATCAATACGAAATCCAGCGCTTCGATGCCGGGAAGTTCAGAATAGCGCTTTTCACCCAGCCCCTTGATATGGCTGCGGATGGACTGGACGTGCGCTTTGAGGTGAATCGCCCTGGCCGCTTCGTCATCTTCGGCTTGGTAGCGTGTCCAGGCGGTGAGCGACAGCTTGGAATCCATGACGATGGACTTGCCTTCGGGTAGGCTGAGCACCAGGTCGGGCTGCACACGCTGGCCACTCTCTGTCGTGATAGAGACCTGGGTGTGGTATTCACGGCCCTTGGTGAGACCGGCCAATTCCAGCAGTTTCTCCAACTGTTGCTCGCCCCAGTTACCCTGGGCCTTGACGTTTGAGGTCAGAGCCTGGGTGAGATTGGTGGCATCGGCGTGCAGGCGCACGTTGAGTTTTTGCAGTTCTTTCAATTTTTCCTGCAGCACCTGGTTCTGGGCGGTTTCCTGTTTGTGGGTTTCGGTGACGGTGTTTCTGAATTCGGTCAATTTCTCGCCCAGCGGTTTGAGCAGGATGTCGAGTTGCTTCTGGTTCAATGTGGATAATTTCTCGGCGCGCTCCTCGAAGATTTTGCCGGCCAGGCGCTCAAAGTTCTCGGCCAGTCTTTTTTCGGCGTTTTCGAGTTTCTCTGTCTGCTCAAGAAAATGCTGTTCACGGTCTTCACCCCGGGCTTCGAGCACGGCACTGGCCTGCTCAGCGCCCGCCAGCGCCGCACGGGTTTCATCGAGGCTTTGCTGGAACGCATCAATCTCCCGCTCGAGGGGTTCCGCCGCAGTCCTGGAACCGCGTCTCGATGCAAACCAGGCCAGCGCAAGGGTCATTAGCAGGCCCACCAACAGCCCCAGCGCCAGACCCAGTTGAGGTGTGCTGATCCCTTGCTGCATCAGCCAATCATTCATCGATCTGTTCCACCTTCTTGACCTGTTGCCAAAGTGCTTCCATCTCGTCCAGGCTCATTGTATCAAGAGCCTTGTGACTCGAATCCTGCGCCGCCAATGTCTCCATGGCTCTGAAGCGGCGTTCGAATTTTGTGTTTCCTCTGCGCAACGCGTGCGCAGGGTCAATATTAAGCTGGCGGGCCAGGTTGGCGATAACGAACAGCAGGTCGCCAATTTCCTCTTCAATTGCAGATTTGTCGCCATTTGCCATGGCCTCCCGGACTTCCGTGATTTCCTCCATGAGCTTGTCCAGAACCGGTTCCGGGGCGGCCCAGTCGAAACTGACCCGAGCGGCGCGTTTTTGTAATTTGACGGCGCGCTGGAGTTCGGCCATGCCACGCGGCACGCCATCCATGAGGCTGTGGGCCGTGCCTTTGGCGTTGGCCTTGTCAGCGCGCTCGCGGGCTTTGGCGTCTTCCCAGGCCAGGCTTTGTGCATTTGAGTCGGCAACTTTGGCGTCGCTGAATCGGCTGTCCGCAAATACGTGCGGATGGCGCCGGATCATCTTGTCACAGATGGCATCCACCACGTCTGCGAAAGAAAAGGCCATGACCTCGTTGGCCATTCGTGCGTGGAAAACCACCTGGAACAACAAATCGCCCAATTCGTCCTTGAGTTCCTGTAAATCGCCGCGCTCGATGGCGTCGGCCACCTCGTAGGCTTCCTCGATGGTGTATGGGGCGATCGAGGCGAAATCCTGTTCGGCATCCCAGGGGCAACCGGTTTCGGCGTTGCGCAGTTGGTCCATGATGCCAAGGAGGCGGTCAATGTCGGTGGAGGTTTTGGGATTGTTCATTTTTATTGGGGTTGGGCTACAAAGAATCTGGGGGGATTTCTATATAGATCAGTGCGCCCCCGAGGTCACTGTGGCCGATGGTAATTTCGCCACCATAGGCGGAAACCAACTCCAGCACAATGGCCAGGCCCAGGCCGTGGCCCTCAATATGCTGATGGGCGCGCTCATCGCCACGAACACCGCGCTGCAACAACCTCGACCACTCGTCCTCGGCGATGCCGGCACCGTCATCCTCGATTTTCAGCCAAAAACCGGGGCGCTTTGTGTCGGGTTTGATCGCCCCCGCCAATGACCTTCACTTTGCCGTTGCCGAATTTGAACGCGTTATCAAGTAGATTGCCCATCAGTTCCAGCAGGTCCCTTTCTTCGCCAAAAAACTCAAGTTCAGCAGGTAGTGTGACGGCAGTCTCTATCATTTTGTGAGAATAGACTTTTTGCAATGATTGGATGACCCGGTCACAGGCCGGGCGCACCCCTATGGGTTCAGCCAGAGTTCGACGGGCCGATCCCCTGGCGCGCTGCAGGCGGGTGCCAATCAAGTGCTCTATATCGTTGGCCGCCTTTTTCATCGAATTGATGTTGTCATTGCCCTGCAATTCCAAGCCGGCCGTAATGACGGCCAACGGCGTTTTCAGACTGTGGGCCAACGAGTCGAGTGCATTGCGGTAGCGCTCCTGGTTGGCTTTTTCGGTGGTGAGAAGACGATTGACATTGCGGGTCAGCAATTCGAGCTCGCGTGGATAATGGCCCTCAAGGCGGTCTGCCCGACCCGTTTCGATCAATTCCACTTCGTTGGCCACCCGCCGCAAGGGCCGGTAGCCAAAAAAGAATATGACCAACATGGCCAACACCAGGATGACACCGGCGGTCCCCAGCGAGCGCAGCAGTCCGGCAGCAAATGCTTCAGTGTGCTGGTTGGCCTCGTCAGGGTGGGCCAGTACGCTGACCGTGACCGGTACGGTAAAGCCATCACCAAATTGCCAGTTGACACCCATCTGCTGCACAAACCAAACGTCCTGCGAAGGCTCCTGAAAGAGAACACTTCCCGGCTCGGTAAAGTGCATCTCACCTGAGGCAGCTTGCGGTAAATCCGGCATCTCCAGCGCCACTGCCGAAGGTGACCGCCAGCGGTCTTCGGGGGTTTCCACCTGTGCATAAATGCCGGATTCGGGCTGATTGAGGCGCGGATCGCCAAATTCATCGACAATGACAATGTTGCCATCCGGCGCAATCTCCACGGCCGCCAGCACGAGATAAACATAGGACTCCAGACGCGTCTGCAGTGATGCGATCACACTGCGCTCATGCGCTGCATTCAACGCGACCCCGACCAGCCCCAGGGCAATGGCCAGAATAATGGCAACGAACAGCGTCAGCCGCAGGCGCAGTGAAAAGGGACGGGACTCGGTGTGATCAGCCACTGGATTGGGTATTTGCGCGCTCTGGCAGGACTTCCAGCGCCAAACGATAACCGCGGCCGCGCAGGGTCTCAATCGGCTTGAGTTTCCCGTCGGGGTCCAGTTTGCGGCGCAAGCGGCCGATAAACACCTCGATTACATTGCTGTCGCGGTCGGCGTCTTCTTCATAGATGTGTTCGCTCAGGCGGGTCTTGGTCACGACCTCATCGGGATGCATGACGAGGTACTGCAGCACCTTGTATTCATAAGTGGTCAGCTCCACCTCGTCGCCTTCCAGGTATACACGCTGCGAAGTGAGGTCTACTTTTAGCGGGCCCATTTCCACCAGGGGCTGGGCGTGCCCGCCGACCCGGCGCATCAGGGCGTTGACCCGCGCCACCAGCTCTTCGAAATGAAATGGCTTGGTCAGGTAATCGTCGGCGCCGGCTTCCAGCCCGGCCACCTTGTCCTGCCATTCCGAACGTGCGGTCAGCACCAGGATGGGGAAATTTCGCCCCCTTTGGTGCAGCGTGCGGATCACTTCCAGCCCGGGTAATTCGGGCAGCCCGAGATCGATGATGGCCAGGTCGACCGGGAATTCCTCGCCCAGGTAAAGCCCCTCGATGCCGTCTGGCGAGGCATCAACAGCATAGCCCGCGTCGCGCAGATACCCGGTCAGGGTCTCCAGCAAAACAGGATCGTCTTCGATAACTAGGATGCGCATACTCTATTCCCTACCCATACTGACCCTTGTTGGGTTCGCGGACCTGAATTCTCACCGTCTTGACCATGCCGTCCTTGGTCACCAGCTTGATCACGTGCACCCGATGCTCGCCCTTGCGCTCGGTTCTGGCGGATATCACCCGGGCGTTGTACTGGCGCGCGGCTTGACGAGCCGCCTCTTCCAGGGTCTGAGCCTGGAGGGGCGTGGCGGCCAACAGCAGCGCCAAAATCGATGTGCTGATGAGTGGTGTGACCCATTTGGTAATCAGGCTTTTCATGATGCGGTGAAAATGACTCCTTTTGTATACGAGGCTCATTCTAGAGGGAGAAACTGAATCAAGGCTGAACGAGCCGCTTCAGGCAGCGTATGTCGCGGCACGGCCGGCCCCCATATTGGCCCGAGCCTGCAGGAGCAATTGTGTGTTGGCCGCATCCAGGTGCGCATTTTCCGAAATGTAGCGCCGCCACAGGCGCGCGCCGGGTAAGCCCTGGAACAGGCCGAGCAGATGGCGGCTGATGTGCTTGACCGGCACGCCCAGGCTGGCTTGCGATTCAAGGTAGTGGGTCATGTGCGCGATAACCTCGTCGCGGCGCGCCAGGTCTCGCTCTGCATCCAGCGGGCACCGGCCGGCCAAGAGGCGTTCACATTCGGCCAGCGCCCAGGGCGTCTGGTAGGCCGCCCGGCCCAGCATAACACCGTCGAGCTGCTCGAGGTGGTCGCGCATATCAACTGCGCTCATGACCCCGCCATTGAGAATAATTTCCAGCTCTGGTCTCTGCCGTTTGAGCCGGTACACCCAGTCGTGGCGCAGCTCAGGCAGCTCACGGTTTTGCTTCGGGCTTAGACCCGACAGCCAGGCTTTGCGGGCATGAACGATAAAGATTCGGCAGCCGGATTCGGCAACTGCAATGACGAATTCGCTGAAATAGTCGTAGCTGTCATGATCATCCACACCCAACCGAGTTTTGACCGTCACCGGAATGCTGACCGCCTCACGCATGGCCGAAACGCATTTCCGCACCCGGTCCGGTTCCAGCATCAGGCAGGCACCGAAGCGCCCACTTTGCACACGGTCCGAGGGACAACCCACATTGAGGTTGACCTCATCGTAGCCAGCTTCCTCGGCGATCAGCGCGCATCGCGCCAACTCACCGGGATCGCTGCCGCCCAGTTGCAGTGCCAGTGGATGCTCTTGGGGGCTATGACCAAGCAACTTGCCACGGTCACCATGCAACACCGCCCCGGTGGTCACCATTTCGGTGTACAACAAGGCCGAAGGCGCCAACAGACGATGGAAATACCGGCAATGCCGATCTGTCCAGTCCATCATGGGCGCAACGCATAGCCGCCTGTCTATTGAAGGTGTTGATTTTGAAAGGACTTTTTGCATTACAGCTTGATTTCAGCTTGGGCGCGTTCTTCGCGTACCTCACGCAGATACGAATCAAGCGCGACGGTAAGGTAGTTTATCAGGAATCCCGCACGTTCAGCAGGCTCATACGAAAGGCGTGGCGACCAAACTGGAAGCTAAACTGTCCGAGCCCGGACAATTCCAAGAGAACTCACATCCTGGAATTTCCATTGCCCATTAGTTAAGCAGCCATTGGTATGATCGCAGGGAGTTCAGTGTGCGTTCACCTTGCCAAAGATAAAGTTGCCATTGTCCTTAAATGATGGACGGCACTTACCAAAGAATAGGCACCATGAATATCAGCAAGCTATTGAGTGTGACATTGGTTCTCGGGACTCTGGGCACTGGCATTACCGAAGCGCAGACCCAGGCAGACGCACTGAAATGCAGAACGGAATACAACGCGACAGTGGCACGCGCGAATCGCGTACAGGACCTTGATGTGCGAAGAAACCAACTCAAAGGGGCCAAGGCTCAGTTCATTGAATGTATGATGAGCGCCAGGGCCGGTCGCCGGGTTTTCTTCGTGCCTGGGCCAGGAGAGAACACTGAACTCAAGTATGATCTGGAGGCGGAGAGAAATCGCAGAATTCTCGCCCCAACGCAGGCGCAACTTCTTGGCGCGGTCGGCGAGGCGGCTGTAATGGCTGCTCCCTCCGGAGGATCTCGTGGAGGGGCCACGGCTGGCGAATCAGCGGCGGGTTCGCTCCTTAAGCACGCTGCCAACAAGGAGATGGGAGACAAAGTCAACAAGACGGTGGAACAGGAGCTGCAAGGAAGGAAAAGGGACTAGGGTCTGTTAACACTATTTGGTCTACTTTTCCTCGATTATCCAAAAATGCTTTTTATATCTGTGAACTTCGCGGTGATTGCATAGACATTGGTGTAGCCCATTTTTTGTAGTGTTAAGGCTGCGAGTGATGCGCGACCGCCACCACCACAATGCGTCAGTATCAACACGTCTGGATTCGGGCAGAGTTTTGGTACTTTCATTTCGATTAAACCACGGGAGATATTCGTGGCGTCCTTGAGTTTGGATTCAGCTGCGCTAGTGGCCTCCCGAACATCAATAATTACTACATTCTCCGATTCCTCATAGAGTGCCTTGGCTGACTCCGCGTCAACACAATTAATCTGTGTCTGGGCTTCGCTAATCAATTCGGCAGCGGTCTTTATCAATGTAATGCTCCTTACGTTCACAGCACTCAATCAGACATCTTGGACAGGCGAATCAGGCATTGATTTCGGTCCGCCACAATATTAACTGATGCGCCGGCGGCTATGGCATCCCAGTCGTCCGGGTCCACCACGACGATGGGCATGATCTTTTGATACAAATCCGCTGCCACCAGCGCGCCAATGGACAGGATGGGGTCGGCGCGCAACAGCAGGATGCCCGCCGGCGCCGTACCGAGCCGAATAGCTTCGACCAGACTGCTGGCGGCTGAGGACGAGCCGCGGCCCGACTCCATCATGATGATCCGTCCGGCCAGCATTTCGCCATATTGGGGGTGATTGGCGTCGCAGATTCTGCCGCTATCCAGATCAAGCCCACCCCACATGCTGAGCGGTTCAACCAATACCAACAGTTCTCCACAAGTCGTGCCGGGGTGAATCATTGACCCACCGAATTCCATTTCCGGCTGCCGGTTAGCGAGTGACATGACCCGCCTCCGCGCAACGCAGGCAGCGCGCCACTTCCATCAATCCCGTGCGCCTGCGCAGATTGCCCGGGCCGTAATGGGCCCATTTTCCCGAATTGGTCAGGACGGCGCCATCGCCTGCTCGCACCACCGGCGCCAGGTAGGTGCAGGTATCGACCACAATGGTCACGCCAAAATCTGCCAGGTGGGCAAACCAGGGCTCGGCTTCGATTTCGCTCGCGATCTCACGGGACGTGGAGACATAAAACTCCACGCTCGATTCGCGCCCCGGCAGTTGCCTGGCCAGGCTGCGAAATTCAGCCATCGAAAAGTGCGGCGTGCCCAGGCACACCGCCGCGACCGGTTCACCCTCCTCCAGCAGGCATAACTCCGCCACCGCTTGTTGCAACCCTGTGCTGTCGATCTGCAGTACCGGCAAATCACCACGAGCCCCAGTGGCCTCGTCCAGGCTACGTGCCTCAGGCGTGACGCCCACGACGTGAAACATCGCTACCGCGCCTGCCGAGGCGGCGGCCGCACCCAGGGCTTTGAGTTCGTCTTCGCTCGAGTCTCCAGGCAACCCGGTCAACGCTGCAACCCTACCGCCCACCAACTTTCCCAGGCAGTAGCCCACCGCGGCAAAATAGAGTTCCCGCACCAAAGCACAACGGTCGACCGATGCCACCTCGACGATCAGCCCGGCCTTGCGCGGGCCGTCCAGGTGTAGCCCGACAGCGGGCACCCGTGCGGTAATCGCGGCGCAAAGATCAATGAAGTCACCATAGCGCTCGCTACGTGCACCCAGGACCGAATTCGCAAAGACGATGGCGTTCGATTCCGCCCAGGCAATCTGATCGCCCAGACGTGGCCGCTGACGTCGTTGGTAAGGCGCGCAGGTCAGGGTCGGCAGGCAGCCAAAAGAAACATAAGCGTTGGTCAGTGCCAACTGCCGCGCCAGCAATTGGGCCCCGCCCTGATTCAGCTCCGGATGCAGCGCGTCGAGGGCGCCGACATTCAGGGTTGTGGGCACGCTCACCCGGGCCTTCAAAGCAGTGAAACTCGCAACAAAATCCAGGCTGGACTGGCCGTGGTAAAGGCAGCTATCGATGTGCGCAGCCGTGATCGGCAGCAATTCTTCCGCCCCCACCGAGTCGGCGTACTTGCACAGCAACATCATCGCCCGCCGCTGTCCGGGCCCCATTCCTCCAGTGAGCATGGATTGTTCTTCAACGGTGAGGCGGAGGCTAGTGTTCTGCATCGTAATTAATGGCCCTTTCAGCGGTCACCTGAGGCTGCAATGCAAGGCGGGCTTCGCAGGGATTATAGACCGATGTTGACTGGTTCATTGCAGACAATCCCAGTGCGCTTTCAATTAACTACCTAATGAATTAATATAAAAATATGCAGCGAACAAGCGCCAAGGAACCGCCGGTTGCCGCCCGCAGCGTCGGGCGGCCGGTGGATGCGGACTCGGAAAGGACGCGCCAGGAGATTCTCAATGCCGCAGAGCGATTGTTCGCTGATCAGGGCTTCGCTGCGACATCAATTCGCCAAATAGCGGATGTGGTGGGCGTCAATACGGCCATGGTGCACTACTACTTCGGTAAAAAGCAGCAGTTGTTGCAAGCCGTACTTGAGCGGGCACTTGAGCCGTTGGCCGCATCCATTGCCGCTTTCGAGCCGGATACTTCGGCCCCGCTGGCTGATTTTGCTGCAATGTTCATCGCACTGGTTTCCGCTCACCCCAATCTGCCCAGGCTGATGACACGGGAAGTCCTGTTGCCCGGCGGCCAGATGCGCGAGATCTTCATTGAGCAGTTTGCACCACGGCTCGGAGGCGCCCTGCCCGGCATCGTGATTGCGCAACAGAAGGCCGGAAAAATCTCGAATGACTTCGACCCTGCTCTGGTGGCCATCTTTACCATGTCACTGTGCGCATTCCCATTCATTGCCCAGGACCTGGCGTCGGCGGCGCTGAATTTGAACTATGACCAGAGCGGGCTGGAATCACTGTCCAGCCAGGTGGGCCTGTTTATTGAGCGAGGACTGGGAACATGAAAATCGGCCAAATGGGATGGGCACTGATCACAGTGTGTCTGCTTGGCGCCTGCTCCAGCGAAGAAAACCGCACCATGGTGGGCACGCTAGAGCGCGATCGCATCGAGCTGAAGGTAGAAAGCAGCGAGCCACTGGTCAACATCGCGGTGACTGACGGTCAGGCCGTCACCGCGGGCGACCTGGTGGCAGAACAAGACCCGTCACGTGCGCGCGCTCGCCTGGCTCAGTTCACTGCCCAGCGTGATCAGGTTGCTGCGCGGCTGGCGGAACTGGAGCGCGGGCCGCGCCAGGAGTCAATCCGCCAGGCGCGGGCCGAACTGCAAGCCAGCATCGTGCGGACCAACAACGCCAGGGCCAATCTCGAGCGCGACCGCGAAGTCTACGAAAAGGGGCTTTCGACCCAGGCGCAGCTGGATTTCACCGAGACCAACTTCAAAGCCGCCAATGCGGGCGAAGAGGCCAGGCGCGAAGCGCTGGAAGCGATGCTCAACGGCACCACGGCGGAAGAATTGCAGCAGGCCGTGGCTGCGGTCGCAGCCGCCGACGCGATGATGGCCCAGGCGCAGATCGACCTTGACCGCACGCGGATCGTGGCGCCCGTTGACGGTATTGTCGACAAGGTGCTGTTCCAGCTTGGCGAGAGACCCCAACCCGGCACCACGCTGACCGTGGTGCTGGCCAGTGCACGGGTGTTTGCCCGCGTGTATGTGCCCGAAGCAGAACGTGCGGTGGTGCGGCCGGGAGATTCACTCAAGGTGCACATTGACGGCGTGGAACAGCCCTTGAACGGCCGGGTGCGCTGGGTCTCCAGCGACGCCAGCTTTACGCCCTATTTCGCCCTGACCGAACACGACCGTTCGCGACTGAGTTATATCGCCGAAGTGGATATTCCAGAGGCCGCCAGCCTGCCTTCCGGCGTACCGCTGGTCGTCGAGTTGCCATCCAGATGATTCAACCGGCCATCAGTGCTCAGGGCATGAGCAAGTCATTTGGTGACGTGCATGCCGTGGTCGACTTTGACCTGGAAGTGCCGCGCTCGAAAATATATGGCTTCCTGGGCCCCAACGGATCAGGCAAGTCGACCTCCATCAGGATGCTGTGCGGGCTACTGACCCCGACCGCGGGCAATATCAACGTACTGGGCCACGAGGTTCCCGACGAAGCCGAATCACTGCGCCGGAAAGTGGGCTACATGACCCAGCAGTTTTCTCTCTACCAAGACTTGACGGTGCATGAAAACCTGAAATTCATAGCCGACATCTACGCCCTGGAGCGGTCACTACAACGCCAACGAATCGCTGCCGCCATGGACCGCTATGAACTGGGCCGCTTGGAAAAGCAGCTCGCAGCCACGCTCAGCGGTGGGCAAAGGCAGCGCCTGGCACTGGCCTGCGCCACGCTGCATGACCCCGAACTGCTATTTCTGGACGAGCCCACCAGCGCGGTGGATCCGGAAAATCGCCGTTCGTTTTGGGAAGCATTGTTCGATCTGGTGAGCGAGGGCACAACAATTTTGGTCTCGACCCATTATATGGACGAGGCCGAACGCTGCCACGCTCTGGCAATCCTGGACCGCGGCGTGCTGGTGGCGGAGGGCAGTCCCGAGGAATTGGCTGACAATATCCAGGCTCAGGTTGTTGTCGTTGAAAGCGAAAATCCCCGGCGGGTCAGCAAGGCGCTGGGTGCATCGCCGTATGTTTACAGCACCGCTCAAATCGGCAATACCCTGCGCGTTCTCGTTGACAAGGCGTTGCCGGCACCGGAGCAAGCCCTGCAGCAGCTGATCTCTGACAGCGGACTGGCGCCCGCGCAATGCCGTAAAGCGACAGCCAGCCTTGAAGATGTTTTCGTGGCCGCCACACAACTGCGCAAGCACGAGTCCAGGCAGCCGGTATGAATTCCTTGCTGCGCATTCAGGCAATTGTGTTCAAGGAACTGCGACAGTTGCGCCGCGACCATCTGACTTTTGGCATGATCGTCGGCATTCCGGTGGCGCAATTATTGTTGTTTGGTTACGCCATCAATATGGACCCACGCAACCTGGCGGCCGCGGTCGCCGACCTGTCCCAAACGGCGGCATCGCGACAATACGTGATGGAAGTAAGCCAATCGCAGGTCATCAACATCGCTTACCAGGCTGCTGGCGCTGCAGAACTCGAAACCCTGTTGCGGCAAGGTAAAATCAGCGTCGGCATCTTCATTCCATCCGACTTCGAGCGCCGGCTCACCCAGCCGGAGCGCGCAGCCGTGCAATTGCTGATCGATGGCTCTGACACCGTGGTTCAGGGCGCGGTGGCCAGACTGGCACAACCTAGCCGCACTTCACCCTACAATGATACGCCACCGATGACCGAAATCAGGACCTACTTCAACCCCGAACGGAGGTCCCCGGTCAATACCGTCCCCGGTTTGATCGGGATCATCCTGACCATGACCATGACCCTGTTCACCGCCGTCGCAATCGTGCGGGAGCGCGAGCGTGGCAACCTGGAAATGCTCATCACCACGCCCGTTAAAACGCCCGAATTGATGCTGGCGAAAATTCTGCCATACGTCATGATCGGCCTGATCCAGGTCTCGCTGGTGTTGATCCTCGGTCACTATCTGTTCAAGGTTCCGATGCGCGGTTCGCTGGCCGATGTCTACACGGTCACCTTCGTATTCATTGTCGCCAATCTGTCACTGGGGCTGGTGATTTCCACGGTCGCCAAAACGCAATTCCAGGCCATGCAGATGACCATTTTCATCCTGCTGCCATCGATCCTGCTGTCCGGTTTCATGTTCCCTTTCGAGGGTATGCCGCAAGTCGCCCAGTGGATCGCAGAAGGCCTGCCAATGACCCATTTTGTTCGCTTGATTCGGGGTGTCATGTTGCGCGGCGCCGACCTCTCTGAACTGCTCGGGGAACTCATTATTCTTGGCATATTTATTGTTGTCGCAATGTCTTTTGCAGTCCTGCGCTTTACCAAGCGCCTGGATTAAGGAGTCTCGCTTCCCTGCTCCCGCCTTCGGCGGAAGGCGGCTGCACGCGCAACGGCTTCGGAGCCGTACTCTTCGCCCTACGGGCAAACCGTGTGGCTCCTCGGGCCTGCGCTCGACGGCCTGCAAAAGGCGCCTGGCCCCTCTGGTACCGCTCACGCGCTACGGCACTCAGCGGGCACTTCTTCGCCTGTGGCGAAACCGTACCCACTTCGTTGCCTGCGCTTTGCTCGACTTACCCAACCGGGACCGGCGGGTCGCCTGCGGCTCCAACGAGACCTGTAAATTCTTGTGGCTGTAGGCAGCCAGGGCGTAACCCAGGGTGTAACAATATGCAACGACAAACAGTTATAATGTGGAACTTCGTGCCGCAACTTGCTCATTAGGCCCAGTTAACACTATTTGAATCATCGATGTCTGAACGCGAAATCATGGAATATGATGTGGTGATCGTCGGGGCCGGGCCGGCAGGGTTGGCCTGTGCCATTCGCCTCAAGCAACTCAAGCCTGAATTAATGGTTGCGGTGATCGAAAAAAGCGCTGAAATCGGCGCCCAGATTCTGTCCGGTGCAGTCATCGAACCCGAGCCGCTGGATGACCTGCTGCCGGGCTGGCGTGACAACCCGCCGCCCATTTGCGTGCCGGTCAAAAAGGACCAGTTCTGGTATCTGACCCGCAAGGGCAAAGTGAGATTCCCGACTCCGCCGCAGCAGCAAAACCACGGTAACTTTATTGTCTCGCTGGGCGCCCTGTGTGCCTGGCTGGCCCCGCAGGCCGAAGCGCTGGAAGTGGACATCTTTCCAGGTTACGCCGCCTCTGGAATTCACTTCAACGCAGACGGCGCTGTGGGTGGCGTCATCATTGGCGACATGGGCGTCGACCGCGAAGGGCAACCCAAAGAAACCTATATGCAGGGCATCGAGATTCATGCCGGTGTGACGGTTCTTTCCGAGGGCTGCAGGGGTCACCTCAGCAAAGAGTTGATTACCTATTTCAAGCTGGACGAGGATTCAGCGCCGCAAGTCTATGGTATTGGTATCAAGGAGCTTTGGCGAGTTCAGCCTGGCAAGGCGCAACCCGGCCTGGTACAGCACACGATCGGCTGGCCAATGGACGAGATGACCTACGGTGGCAGTTTCATATACCACCTGGATAAGGACCGCATCGCCCTGGGTTTCGTCGTCGCCCTGGACTACGAAGATCCTGAATTCTCGCCCTTTGAAGCGTTTCAGCAGCTCAAGCACCATCCCATGGTCCATAGCTTGTTGGAAGGTGGCGAGATTCTCTCGGCCGGCTCGCGGGCCATCATCGAGGGCGGCTACCAGTCATTACCGCGCACGGAGATGCCGGGCGCAATGTTGATCGGCGATGCCGCCGGGACCTTGAATGTGCCCAAAATCAAGGGCACCCACCAGGCGATGCGCTCGGGCATGCTGGCGGCAGAACACCTGGCCGAAACCGCCAGCAGCGCCGGTTATGATCAAAAGCTGCGAAATTCTTCGGTGATGAAGGAACTGCACAAGGTCAGAAATATCCGGCCGGGATTTTATAAAGGCCTGTGGCGCGGTTTGATTACCGCGGCGATTGAAACCGTAACCCTGGGTAAATTGCCCCGCACATTGGCCATCCATGCTGACCATAGCGCGCTGAAGAAGGCCGCCGGCTATACGCCGCCGGACCGGCACTGGGTCGAGCGGGACCTGCCGCCGCGGGACCGCCTGTCATCGGTTTACTTTTCAGCCACCGAACACGATGAAAATCAGCCCATTCACTTGCAGATTCTCGAGCCCGATGTATGCACCACGCGCTGCGTGGAGGAATACAACAACCCCTGCACACGGTTCTGCCCGGCCGACGTCTACGAAATGGTGGATGACAGCTTGGCCGAGGGCGTGGCCGGGGCGAAGGGCCTGCGGCTGCAGATCAACTCGGCCAATTGCGTGCACTGCAAGACCTGCGACATCAAGGACCCCTATCAGATTATCAACTGGGTCACGCCCGAAGGCGGCAGTGGGCCCAACTATCAGAACTTGTAAAACAACCCATTTGGAGTAGCAAAGCCATGAAAATTCTGGTTGGTATAAAACGCGCCGTGGATTACAACGTCCGCGTGCGTGTTTTGCCCGATGGCAGCGGCGTAGATATCGAAGGCGTCAAGATGAGCGCCAATCCATTTGACGAAATCGCCCTTGAAGAAGCCCTGAGAATCAAGGAATCTGGCAAGGCCGAGGAAGTGATCGTTATATCCGCAGGCCCCGACGCCTGCCAGCAGCAGCTCCGCACCGGCCTCGCCATGGGCGCGGATCGCGCGATTCACATTCAGACCGATGAACCTTTACAGCCGCTCACCGTGGCCACCGCCATGCTCAAAGTGATCGAAAGTGAACAACCCGGCCTGGTCATTTTGGGCAAACAGGCCATCGATGACGACAACAGCCAGACCGGGCAAATGCTTGCTGCGCTGTGGGATCGCCCCCAGGCGACCTTTGCGTCAAAACTGGAGCTCGATGGCCAGACCGCCACCGTCACGCGCGAGGTGGACGCCGGCCTGGAAACCATCGAGGTCGACCTTCCAGCCGTGGTGACCACCGATCTGCGCCTGAATGAGCCACGGTTTGTAAAATTGCCCGACATCATGAAAGCCAAGCGCAAGCCGCTGGACGTCATCCCACTGAGTGACCTGGGCGCCGGCAATAATGCGGATTTTGCGATCACCTCGTACGCACCGCCGCCGGTACGCGAGAAAGGTGTCATGGTTGAGGACGCCGCTCAACTGGTCCAAGCATTGAAAGACAAGGGTTTGTTATGAGCAGAGTATTGGTAATTGCAGAACATGACGGCACCGAGCTGAATCTCGGTACGGCCAAATGTGTCAGTTGCGCCGTCGCCATCGGCGGTGACGTCGATATTGCGGTGTTGGGTCAGGAATGTGATGCCGTCGCCGCACAGGCGGCCGCCATTGCAGGTGTCAGCCAGGTCGTTGCGATCAGCTCTGATCATCTGGCCGCAGCGCTTGCCGCCAACTGGGCGCCGGAGATTGTGGCGCTGGCCGCTGATTACAGCCATATATTCGGACCATCCTCGACTTTTGGCAAAGACCTGATGCCGCGTGTAGCGGCCCTGCTTGGCGTCAACAAGGTCAGCGACATTATGGAGGTCATTGCCGCCGACTCATTCAAGCGGCCCATTTATGCAGGCAATGCCATCATCGATGTCACCACGCCCGCCGGTACCACTGTGGTCGCTACGGTGCGAACGGCAAGCTGGAAGGCCGCCGATGGGGGCGGCTCGGCCGCGATAGATGCACGCGCGGCGCACGCTGCTGCCGCCGCGCATACGCGCTATGTGGGCCTCGCATCCGAGGGCGGCGAACGCCCCGATTTGCAAAGCGCCGCCAAGGTACTGTCCGGTGGACGAGGGTTGGGGAGCGCCGAGAACTTCGAAATCATTTTTGCGTTGGCCGACAAGATCGGCGCAGGCGTCGGTGCCTCGCGCGCGGCGGTCGATGCCGGCTATGTGCCCAACGACATGCAGGTGGGTCAAACGGGCAAGATCATCTCGCCAGATCTGTATATGGCGTTTGGTATATCAGGGGCGATCCAACACATTACCGGGATCAAAGATTCTGGCACCATTGTGGCCATCAACAAGGACTCCGAGGCGCCAATTTTCGAAATTGCCGACATCGGTCTGGTGGGCGACCTGTTTAAAATAATCGCGGAACTGGATCAGTTGCTGAGCTAGCTGTGAATTCCAGCAAGGTTGTTCACAAAAGCGCTCCAAATCCTGGTTGAGTCTCAGTTCATCGTCCGAATTGGCTGGGGTATCTGCGTTTGTCATCTTTATCAGGGAGCCGGCTGAGAGTAACAGTGCTGCTTCCAGGACGCGCCACACGGCGCCTGCGGCGCCTGCACATCCCTCGGCAATTGCTCCCGGCATGGCTCTACCTCCCACATCCATGTGGTCGTGTGGGCTCCTCTTGAAACATCCTGTTTCAAAGGGTCCTGGAAGCAGCACTGTCACTCTTTCCGGCTTGTTCCAACTCATGGCACACATGAGTCACAAATGTCGTCGCTTTGGCGCTTACTTTCATGCCATTGGCTGCCCCAGGACGGTTGCGGTCGTGCGAGCCCAAGAGCCGCAACGTGCAGCAAAGTGTCGTGAGGGGGTTGTGGTCCGCTCCATCAAGGTGGATGCCGAGGGACGACAAGCGACTGGGTCGTCGAGCCCGAGCGCCAAGGATGGCGCGAGGAAGGAAAATGCCAGGATGGCAGCATTTTCCGGCGACTCGAAGAGCTGCTGAACGGTTTCAAGTGTTCTTAGCGCCTTGGATCGTTCCCGCGCATCCCTGCGCTCCACGATCTAAGCACATCCTTGTGCAAAAGGGCCATCCGCCAGGAGCGAACCGCAACCCACTCATGGCGCTTTGCGGTAACGATGGCACCGAGTCTTAAGTGTGAATAACGCTGCTGGAATTCACAACTAGCCCGGATATTTCACCAAACGAGCATCACTGGTTTCATCAATGGGGGTAGCCGTGGCGACCTTTGGTGGGGAAGGGGTTTTGACGTCGAGTAAAAAGGAGCCCTCGCCAACCGTAGTGGGTGTCCTCGGCGAGGCTTCGCGTTTTGTTGGTCAGCGCCCGTTCAAAGCCAAAACCCACCTTGGCAAGTTTCTCGACCCAGTACGCCTGCGGCTGGCAATTGACGTGGTGAAACCCCGCTTGGCCGGGATGCGCATACGTCATCATAAGGTAGCGCCGGCTGTGCGCGAAGGTCTCGAGAAAGTTGCCCAGGTAAGTTTCTTCCACGTGTTCGACGAACTCGCAGCTCCAGACGAGATCAAAACATTCGTCTGAATGATAGGGCCCCCGCGTGAAGTCGTGGATGACGTGTTGCTCGGGGATTACGCTGTCCCGATGGGCTTGCAGGCTGCCATCAACGCCAACTACGCGGCAGCCAAATTCGCGGAAATAACCGGCAGCGTGACCTTCACCACAACCAACGTCAAGCATTGACTGGACGCCCAAAGTCTCGCAGACCCACCGCCAAAGTCTCGGACACCATGTGGCAGGATCACCATGCTCGTTGTCGCAAACCGTGGGCGTGGCAGATTGGCGGCCGCGGATGTAACCTCCAAGATGCCCCTCATCGATATTCGTATCGGGGTGATGGCCAGAGTGCATGATATGGGCGATGCCCTTTTATTGGTCGGCGACGCGGCGCAAATGGTTCAGCAGGTCCACTCTTGTGATCAGGCCGAGAAACTGGCCGCGCTCCTTGACGATGGCGACATAATCCCGGGCAAAGATCGGAATCAACTCCTCAACCGGTGCCTTGACGTCGATCACAGTCAGGTCAGAGACCATGGCGCTGCGCACGGGGTCTTCAAAGTGGTCGCTGGACTGGGATACCGCCAGCAGCAAATCTGATTCATCGATAATGCCGACGATTTCTTCATGCTCCATCACCGGCAATTGCGAAACGTCGTAAAGCTTCATTCGGCTGTAGGCGTTGGCAAGCGGCTCATCCGGGCCCACGGTCACCGTGTCGTGTGTGGCATAGGGCTGGGCAATGAGATCGCGCAAGTCGCCCTGCCCTTCCACTTGCAGGAAGCCTTGATCACGCATCCAGAAGTCACTGTACATTTTCGACAGATAACGGTTGCCGGTATCACAGGCGAAAGTCAAAACCCGCTTCGGTTCGCTTTGCTCGCGGCAATATTGCAACGCCGCGTGCAGCAAAGTACCCGTTGATGAACCGGCGAGTATGCCTTCGGCAACCAGCAATTTACGGCCGGTCAGAAAGCTGTCGCGATCACTCACCGCATAGGCTTTGGAAACCCGCGTGAAATCACTGATGGTCGGCAGGAAATCTTCACCTATACCCTCGACCATCCAGCTGAATCCCTTGGTGCCCAACCTGCCTTCGTTAATATACTCGGCAAGTATTGAGCCCTCCGGATCGGCCACAATCAGTTCCACGTCCGGGGCTTCGCGCGCGAAGTAGCGCGACAGTCCAGTCACGGTGCCACTGGAGCCCACGCCAAGCACAATGGCGTCCAGGTTACCTTCCATCTGGCGCCAGATTTCCGGGCCAGTGACTTCTTCATGCGCCTTGGGATTTGAGGGATTGCCAAATTGATTGATGAAAAAAGCATCATCCATCTCATCGGCCAGCCTGCGTGCAAGGTCCTGATAATACGCTGGATGCCCCTTGGCAACATCTGACCGAGTCAACACCACTTCCGCGCCCATGGCTTTGAGATTGGAGATCTTCTCACGGCTCATTTTGTCCGGAATGACCAGGACCAACCGGTAGCCCTTTTGCGCCGCGACCAACGCCAGGCCCAGGCCGGTATTTCCGGCTGTGCCTTCGACCAGGGTGTGTCCTGGCTGGATCAGCCCGGCATCCTCCGCATCCTCAATCATCTGCAGGCCGATGCGGTCTTTGATCGATGCGCCAGGGTTCTGACTTTCAAGCTTCATAAACAGTTCGCAGGGCCCGGTATCAAGCTGATTGATCCTGACCACCGGAGTGTTGCCGATAAGCTCGAGAATATTATTGTAAACGTCCATCATTCAGACCCGATATTTGCTGCAATAACAAATCGGCCGAATCATACGATCCGGCCGCCCAAAATTTCGTCAAACTGATTTACAACTCAGCGCGCATCCATGATCTGCGCCAGCTTGTCCTTGGCGTAGAGTTTTTCCTTCTTGAGTTGATTCAGCGCCAGATCTTCCATCGGTGCACTGCCTGTCTCTGCGTCCGCGACGCGCTTGTCAAGCTCCTGGTGCCTGTTAAAGATACGCAGAAACTCCTGATTATCCTTAAGCAGTTGTTCCATCTGGTTCTGACGGTGTTCAAACATAGCAATCCTCCAGTGAATAGTCAGGCACGACAAAGGGTTGTGGACCTGACATGTGTCCATAAAATTTTAGCGTCTGTATTAGGAAAAGGGTGTTAAAAAGGAACTGAATTTGAATAAAACAATGGAAACTTAAATCTGACAGGCAGCGCGCCTTTGGCTGTTCAGCCATCATCCGCGAGCCCTGTTTGCTTCGAAAAAACTCATACGCCTGCTACTAACATTAGCGCAATTTCGCAACAACGGCAACTTTGGTCTGCCCACCAATTGCGCCACACCGGAGCCCGCTGACATGGGTCAAACCATTGTGCCGAGGGCGAATGAAGCGAAGCGAAACTCTCTTAATCGTCGAGAAGTATGACATCCACCCTGCGGTTGCGATTCTTGCCATCTTCAGTCTCATTACTGGCAATTGGAAAATCCTCGCCCATTCCCACCATGGTGATTCGTGCCCGATCCACACCCAGGTTGACCAGGGCGTCAACAACCGCAGTTGCACGGCGTTCCGACAAGACCAAATTGGTCGAGGCAGCTCCACTCGAATCGGTATGTCCTTCAATGCGTATCAGTTTGTCGGGTTCACTTTGCAGCAAGTCCACGACTTCAACCAGACTAGATTGCGCCTCGTCCTTAAGTTCAGTCTGGCCGGTTTCAAACAACACATCACCCAGGGTCACGACCACGCCGCTTTCGGTTTGGCGTAGTTGTAAATTCTCCAACTGCCGCCGCAGGGAATCAGCCTGTTCGCTGGCGAGGTCCGCCTCGCGCCGGGCCAGATTGGCCGCGGTTACACTGGACTCCGCCAGCGCTTTGGCCTGATCGGCTTCTTCGCGGGCCTGGGTCGCTGATCGCGCGGAAGCTGCTTCTCGTTGCTGTGATGCAAGGGCCGCCTGGCGGGCGCGGCTCGCCTCTTCCTCGTTGGCGCGGGAGATCAACATTGCCTGATCGGCCTCCTTGCGGGACCGTTCCGCTTCGAGTTGGCTGCCCCTGACCAGCATGGCGCTGCGCTCGCGCTCCATGCGGCCCAGTTCATCTCTAAGCTGCGCCTTTTGCGCCATCGCGTAGGCGATCTGAATTCTCCGGTCTGCCATATAGACCAGGTGAATGCGCTGAGTACCATTGCCGGTGCTGGATTCAGCCGCGCGGACAGCCCTTTCGGCCTCACCGATCGCCTGCGGCGCATAGACGGTCAAATCTTCGTTGGTCTTGAGCTCCTCCAACTGGGCCCGAACCTGCTCGAGTGCAAGATTTTTCTTCGGTGACCCTGCACATGCAGTCAACAACGCTGCCGCCATTACGGCGACACACAGCGCCGGCAAAGCACGTCCAAGAGCGCTGCCGGCGCGAACGCGGAAGCAATGCTCAGTCATTCGAACACCTCGCCGAATTCGGTTTCGAGTTCTTCGCGAAGAATTTCAATGCTGCGGGCCAGGTCGGTGACCTCGGCACGTAATTTTGATGCCCCGGATTTTTCGATCGCGAGCTCTGAGTTAATCTCAGATTGCTCGAGCAAGAAGAACGACTTGTCGTATTGCTGGAACTCAATGCCCTTGTTGGCTTCTGCCAGCTTTTCCCGGGCAAAGCGCAATTCCACCGGCGCATGTTCGGCGGCTCCGGCGCGCTCAGCGGCTGCGATACTTGCCTGAGCAGTATTGAACGCGTCCGGCGTTGGCCTTGGCGCCGCGCAGGAGACCACGGACAAGCCCACAATGACAACAATTAGTATCCGCATGATCCTGCCTTCGGTTATACGTCGAGGAATTATGACGCAATGCGGGTATGGATTGATACCCTGCTGCCTCGGGTTTGACCGAATTTTATGAGTGTTTGTTCAGTCGCTTACTGCATCAGGCTGATTCTGCGGCGCGGCAGCAACGAATTCCGGCAACGCCCGGCAGGAGGTGACAATGTGATTAATCAGCGGAAACGCGTTCAGGTCGCAGTTGAACCGCTCGGCGTTGTAAACCTGGGGAACCAGGCAGCAATCCGCCAGGCCAGGCCGCTCACCGTGACAGAACGCTCCGGACGCGCCGCTGCTGCCCAGTACTTTTTCCAGAGCCTTAAAGCCACGCCCAATCCAGTGCTGGTACCAGGCGTTAATCGATGCCTTGTCTGCTCCCATGGCATCACCCAGGTAACGCATGACGCCCAGGTTATTCATCGGTTGAATCTCACAGGCAATGGACTGGGCCATGCTGCGAACGTGGGCGCGATCGGCTTTGTCCCCAGGCAACAAGGGCTGGCCCCAGATTGGGCTAGGGAACGCTTCTTCAATGTATTCCATGATGGCCAGCGACTGGGTAAAGACCAGCCCATGGTGGACCAGGGACGGTACCAGCCCAAGGGGATTGATGCGCCGATACGCTTCGCTGTGCTGTTCGCCACCGCCGCGCACCAGGTGTACCGGCTGGTCGCTGTAGTCCACGCCTTTGAGATTCAATGCGATGCGTACCCGGTAAGATGAAGAGCTGCGCCAATAACCGTATAGGACTGGCTTGGTGGTGTCAGATTTCATAGGGTTCAACACGCTGCTCAATTGCGCCAAAAATCGACTGACCGTCTTTATCCAGCATTTCAATCCTGATGGTGTCGCCGAACTGCATGAATTTCGTCTCGGGCTTGCCGTTGGCGATGATCTCCAACACCCGCCGTTCGGCCAAGCAAGACGCACCCAGGCCTTCATTTTCATTGGCGACCGTTCCGGTACCTACAATCGTGCCGGCGGCAAGCGGCCTGGTCTTGGCCCCATGGGCAATCAATTCGGAAAAATCAAATTGCATGTCAACACCAGCTTCTGGCGCCCCAAACCACTCGCCATTGAGCGTGGATATCAGTGGCAGATGGACTGCATTGTCCCGCCAAGCCTCGCCCAACTCGTCAGGCGTAACCAGAACCGGGGACAGGGCCGAGCGGGGTTTGGCCTGCAGAAACCCGAAGCCCTTGGCCAGTTCAGCCGGTATCAGATTCCGCAGACTGACATCGTTAATCAGGCCGATCAATTGAATGTGACCCGCAGCCTGAGCGGCTGTGACGGCCATCGGGACATCGTCCGTCACCGCGATGAGTTCGGATTCAAAGTCGATGCCGTAGTCTTCACTCACCACTGGCACCGGGTCTCTTGGTCCCAAGAAGCCTGCACTGACGCCTTGGTACATCAATGGATCATGGTAAAACGACTCCGGCACTTCCGCGCCCCGGGCCTTGCGTACCCGCGCGACGTGCGGCAGGTAGGCGCTACCATCGATGAATTCATAGGCGCGCGGCAGTGGCGCGGCGAGCGCGGTTACATCGAGCTGCGCGGCCTCGTCGAGCTGCGCGGCTTTGGCAGGCTCGCTTTGATTCAGCGTTTCGTAAATGGCGTTAAGCCGTGGCGCGGTGTTGCCCCAGTCCTCGAGCGCCAACTGCAGTGTTGCCGCCACATCGGACGCCAGGACATAGTGGCCAAGATCGCGGCTAACAACGATCAGGCTGCCGTCACGACCGCCTGTTTTCAATGATGCCAGTTTCAATTTGATTTCCTCTTGTAAGAATTTAGGGTGCTTTCCAACTGTCGACGTATTTGCTCCATTCAACAAATGTCGCTGCCTCATCGACTTCCAGGGCGTCGCGGACATCAATCATGACGGCGACCTCTTCGGTGGCCGCCGCAGGCTGCACCAGCATGTTCTTGAGCGCGCCAGGGTGCGGGCCGTGGGTGAAGCCACAGGGGTGAAAACTGATCATACCGGGATGAATATTGTCGCGGCTGAAGAATTCACCGGCGTGGTAGAAAATAACTTCGTCAAAATCCAGGTTGTCGTGGAAAAACGGCACCTTCAGTGCACCCGGATCTGTTTCGAACGGCCTGGGGACGAAGGTGCAGACTACAAAACCCCTCGCGACAAACGTGGTGTGGGCCGAAGGCGGCACATGGTAGCGGTGACTCATCACCGGCCGGATGTCACGCCAGTTGACTTTGACCGGGGTAAGATCACCGTGCCAGCCCACTGCGTCCAGGGGGTTGTGGGGAAAACCGATTCGGTTGAGTCCTCCGCGGGCCTTGACGATGACATCCCACGGGCGATCGTCCTGCTGGGCGCGAAACGCCTCGTCCATCACTGGCGTTTCCAGCACCGCGGGGTCAAATACAGCGTGAGGTCCCAGCATGCCCTTGTCCGGCAGGCCGTACGAGGAATGGGTTGCTTCTATCAATAACATGCGGATGGGCGCAGATGACTCCAGGCGCCACATCGTGCCCCTGGGTAATACCACGTAGTCGCCTTCAGTCACCGACAGTCGACCGTAGTCACAGAACAGGTCGCCCTCGCCGGAATGAATGAACAACAATTCGTCACCGTCGGCGTTTCGCGCCAGGTGCTGCATGGATTCTCCCATTTCCCAAATTCTGAGGCGGGTGGCGTGGTTGTGCAGCAATTCCCGGGCATCCCAGGGGCTGGGTCCGAATTCAGTCAACTGGGTGGTATCAAATGCTCTGGGCCGGTTTTCACCCTCAAATGTTTCCCAGTTTGTGGGTGGGTGCCGATGATACATATGAGAGGCTGGCCCAAAGAAGCCCTCGCGCCCCAGTTCACGTTCAAAGGTGCCTTCGGGAATATCACAATGGGCCTGGCGTGAGGCCTGACCTTCGATTTTCGGGTGTCTGATCCAGTGGCTGGACATGCTGTGTGCTCCGGTGCTTGCAAGGTGCTTTGAATACAGGCAGTATATTAGTTACATTTGAAACTAATTACAACACCCAATGATTCCAACCACCCCTGATCGCCATATGACACGCCCGCCCGCCGAGCCACATTTTGAACTGGAACTGTTTCTCCCTTACCGCCTGTCCGTGCTGACCAATACCATCAGCCAGGGCATCGCCGGGGGCTACGAACGGCCCCATGGGCTGTCGGTTACCGAATGGAGAATACTGGCAGTTCTGGGCACATATCCTGGCAGGACCGCCAGCGAAGTAACCCAACGCACAGCAATGGACAAAGTGGCCATCAGCCGGGCGGTAAAAAGCCTGATGAGCCGTGGCCTGATCAGGCGCGAGACCGACGGAAGCGATCGTCGCAGGCGAAAGTTGTTCATCAGCGATCCTTCCGGCCAGGCGGTGTTGAGGGCAGTCGTTCCCATGGCGTTGGCGTACGAAAAGGCATTGATGAGCGTGTTGAATAAAGATGAACTGGACCGGCTCAACAATTGCATCGATCGCCTCCAGAATCAGGCGTCGACACTGCTTTGCGGCGATTCAAACGCACCCAATAACCTTCGTAGACGCCGCGATTTAAAGGATGCCGTAAAAAAGCCAGGCCGGGAACAGCCCTCCCGGCCTGGCACATCCTGAAGTAAGGGAATCAGGATGCCTCGCTCTCAACCCGCGGGTACTGGTGTAGAACTTGACGGATCGAGAGGAGTAGTGCGGCAACGAATTCGTTGCCTGGGACTTGCTGGTGCGGAGGGCCACCAGCAAATCCACTTACGACCCTGGCTCAGCCAGGGTGCCCCCGACTGCTAACCCGTTCCACCTCCTTTCACGGTTGATGTGGCGCGATCTGCGCGGACTGACCTGAGAAATAAATATTCGTTTGTCATGTTGACCTCCATGTAATGACGTCTGCTTTCGTGCGAACCACTTCCTGTGGTCCGGGTGTTATGCTCATTTCAACATTTTTCGCTCAGCACTCATTCAGCGGATCCAGCGGGCAGGCATCCAGACCATCGTCTGTGCCGTCACCATCGGTGTCGGCCTCACAGAGGTCTGTCGGTACTGCGTTGCCACAGGCTTCGTCGTGATCCGAGATGCCATCCGCATCATGGTCCCCAGCGCCGGTGAAATCCACGGGGTCCTTGACCGCCGCCAGGCACAGCGGATCACTGGCGAAAATGACCTCGCCCGCCGTGACGTCAAATACCAGGGCGCCTGCGTCGAGATACAAAGCGCCACAATGGGTGGGCTCGAAGAAATTGGTCTTGTTTTTGCCGCCCTTGCCTGCCGTTGAAGCGTTTACCGTGAACGTGGCCTCGGTGGTGCCCGCTGGCAAGGTCCAATCGATAGCGTGGGGACCCTGACCTTTGTTCTTGCTCTGGACGTCCACCATGCCGTCAAGGGAACTGGCATCGTTCAGCACCCACTGCCTGGGTACGATATCGCTGATGACCACTTCGGGTCCCGCAGCATTGGTGTAACTCAAGGTGTACTGATAATTCGAGGTTGAACCGCCCTTCACCGCCACCACGAGATCTCCCCCATGCGCGGCGACCAGGCCATCTGTGCCACCGGCTTGCGCGGCTGGACCGAGGCACAAGCCGGTCAAGTCTTCGGTTTCAGCGAAATCCATGGATGCGTCAAATTCACCGTTGGGCTTGAGCACAATCAGTTCGGTACCGCTGGTGGTGAGGATGTTTTGCGTCAGCGGGTCTACGGCAATTCGTTCGAGACCGAATGGCGGAGAGACCGTTGTATGGTCGAAATTCGTCCATGCTGCAGTCATCAACCCGGTTGAATTATCAAAATTAAAGGCGGAGATTCCCGCCGTATGGCGTACATAAACCATGCTACCCGCAGGATTAAACGCGACAGACTGCCCCCCCTTTGTTGCCGAAACTCTCCATCCCTGCAACAACACCATCCGGAACTGAAAATGAGGTGACATTGAGGGCGCCAATGACGACGCCCCATATCAGGCCGGCCGGGGCCTGGTCAGCATGACAGGCCAGGTTGGTATTGGCATCAAAATGTACCAACAAATTGTCAACAACGAGACTGAGACCGCCGTCGCCGCCAACTGACGCGATGTCCAAAAACAGGGATGGGTTTGCCGCCAGGACATAGTTTCCGATTGCATTTCCGCAGGTTTCCGTCGACGAGTAGAATCCCGCCAACCCGGTGACAGCCACATCTGGATTCTCGAGATCATGTGCAAAAACGGCGCCGGTGACAAATCCATCGGCACCCGACAGGTACACAAACCGCTCCTGGTTCAGCGCAACGTCAGATCCGGCGGCACCCGCAAAAAAGATCGGGTTGGTGTCATCTTCAAGGCCTGTGATGAGATCTATCTGAATCACCTCTCCGTCGCCAGTGGTGGTGAGAGCGAAGGACCCATCACTCTCGTTGATGACGCAATCTCCAACCAGAGTACCGGTGAAATCACCGATCATCTCATCGTAATCGCTGAGATCAGCTGCGTTGAAGCGGATGACAATTCCGTCCTCGTCAAGCACCAGGCCCTGGGTATCTGCGCCGGCCGACGCAACCGCGCAGAGCCCGATCAACAGGCCAGTTAAGAATTTTCGAGTGATCAATGCTGAGCCGGTATAGCTCGGGTGTAAGAACTTCATAAGAACCTCCGTGTATGGTCATATTGCTTTTATTGTTGGTGTTACACCGCGCTATCCTGCGCGTTGCATGTTGTGGGCGATACGCCTGACTGCCGCTCCATCTTCGGGGAGCGAAATGTATCATTCCCTTGATTGCATGCGCCGTTCCGACTCCGGATGACAAATGGTTCTTTGCCGTAGGAAAGCGCATTGCTCTCACCCCTTGTTACATGCATAAACCGTACCAAAAAAGTTTCAAGGATACGCCGGGTATACCGCAAATGGTGTAACGAAGCCATTCACAGGCAATTCTGAGCGCGCCAAACCACTGCCGCAGGCCACGCAATTCCCGCGAGGACTGCATCATGGTGACGAATATCGGACCCAGGCTGACAAATTGCGCCATCCCCAAAAGTCATGCATGGCGCAAACGCAAGCGCTCCAAATCCCGGGAGGGGTTGCCGCACATCGCCCGATCTGGTATAAAGCTCCGTCGTTTTCGGCCAGTCCGTTGGCCAGAGATGAACCCGGTGCAACTGGCGGCTCGTCAGGATTGAGCGTCGCACGGACATGGCACCAAATACGCACACTCACCGCAACGGTTCAGAGAGGTGCCCGAAGTCACGCAAGTGACAGTTCTACGGGTCTCTGCAACGGGTGAGTGGAGGATTAACCCCGCAAAACAGCAGCCCCAATTTGTTGGTGGGGTGACTGATGGAATGAATGTCTGTTATGCCGTTTTGCCGTTCGTACAGGAAAAACCAATGGCCAATGTAACCATGCGCGAAATGCTCGAAGCAGGCGTGCACTTCGGTCACCAGACCCGTTACTGGAACCCCAAGATGGCGCCCTATATTTTCGGAGCCCGCGGCAAAATCCACATTATAAATCTGGAAAAGACTGTTCCGTTGATGAAAGACGCCACCAACTTCATCAGCAAACTGGCCTCCAAACGTGGCTCCATCATGTTTGTGGGCACCAAGCGCGCCGCCAGCGCCTCGATCGAGGAAGAAGCCAAGCGTTGCTCCATGCCGTATGTTTCCCACCGCTGGTTGGGTGGCATGCTGACGAATTTCAGAACCATCAAGGCATCCGTCAAGCGCTTGCATCAGTTGGAAGAAATGAGCGAAGACGGTTCATTTGAGCGGCTGGTCAAAAAAGAAGTACTGCAGCTGACCCGTGAAAGAGACAAGCTGGAGCGCAGTCTGGGCGGTATCAAGGACATGAAAGGTCTGCCTGATGCGCTGTTCGTGGTCGACGTCAGTCACGAGAACATTGCGGTCCTCGAAGCCAGGAAACTGGGCATCCCTGTTATTGCCATCGTCGATACCAACTGCTCGCCGGATAAAATCGATTACGTCATTCCCGGCAATGATGACGCCATCAGGTCTATTAAACTCTATGCGCAACTCATCGCCGACTCGGTGCTCGAGGGCCGCGCATCGGCACCCCGAATTGAAGTGGACGACGAGTTTATCGAACTCGATGCCCAGGGCAACCCGATAAAACGCACGGCAGCCAAAGGCAAATCCGCCAAGGGGAGCAAGGCCACCAAGAAGAAAGTAGCCAAGAAAGTTGTCGCCCGCAAAGCGGCCGCACCCGGTTCTGAAGCCGTATCTACACCCGAGTCTGTAGGCGAATCTGTTCCTGGGGCAGATGACGCCAAAGACGATGCCGTGGCAGCCGAAGCTGAAGCAGCTAAAGAGTCAGTAGAGGCCCTGGCCGCTCCAGACCAAGTTGCAGGAGAAGCGTCCGTCTCGGCCGAAAAGCCGGCAGCGGAATCAGAATTGGCCGAAGAAACCCAGGCCGAAGAAACCCAGGCCAAGGTGGCTGAGATAGAAGAAGAAAAAGCTGCGGTAGCGCCTGCTGAAGACGAAGTCACGACGCCCGCTGCTGAGGCGCCGCCCAAACCCAAAGTTGCCAAAAAGAAGGCCGCCAAGAAAAAGGTCGCTAAAAAGACCGTCGCTAAAAAGACGGCCGCCAAGAAGGCCGAAGAGGACTGAGCGGGGCCGAATTTCTCCGCGAATGCCGGCCTCCAGGCCGGCCCGAACTGAATAGAGGTGAAAATCATGGCAGTGACTGCCGCAATGGTGAAGGAGCTTCGGGAGCGAACCGGAGCAGGCATGATGGAATGCAAAAGGGCGTTGGTCGAAACCGGAGGAGACATTGAAGCGGCGGTCGACCACCTGCGCAAAACCGGTCTGGCCCAGGCGGACAAGAAAGCAAGCCGGATAGCCGCCGAGGGCAGAATCGCTCTGGCGCTTGACCACAATGGCGCCGGTGCTGTGATGGTTGAAGTGAACTGTGAGACTGACTTCGTGGCCAAGGACGACAATTTCCTGGCGTTCTGTGATGCAGTGGCAGCAGCTGTTCTGGTCAGCCAGCCAGCCGATTTGGATGCCGTCCTGGCGCTGGACATCGGCGGTCAGAGCGTTGAGTTGGCCCGCCAGGCCTTGGTCTCGAAAATCGGTGAAAACATCCAGGTAAGGCGCTTCGTTAGCCGGCACACAGACGGTGCGCTGGGCGCCTATGTACACGGTGGAAGGATTGGCGTGCTGGTTGAGCTACAGGGAGGTGACACGGCATTGGCCAGGGATCTGGCGATGCACGTGGCGGCATTGAATCCTGCTTATGTGTCTGCCGATGATGTCCCGGCGGATGAGATTGAAAAAGAAAAGGCCATCCTGGTGGCACAGGCCGAGTCCAGTGGCAAGCCGCCCGAGATCATCGAAAAGATGGTGCAGGGCCGCTTGCGCAAACACCTCTCAGGGATCACACTTCACGGGCAGGCTTTTGTAAAGGATGGCGATCTGACCGTTGAAAAGTTGCTGTCGCAAAACAATGCAAGTGTGAGTGGTTTTGAGCGCCTGGCCGTGGGTGAGGGCATCGAGAAACAGGAATCAAATTTTGCCGAAGAAGTCATGCAGCAGGTAAAGGGTGGCTGAACCCGTATTTAAACGCATTTTATTGAAGCTCAGTGGCGAGGCCTTACTCGGCGCTGAAGACTACGGTATTGATCCGAAGATTATTCACCGAATAGCGGTCGAAATCGGCGAAGTGAGCCGGCAGGACGTGCAATTGGCAGTTGTGATCGGCGGCGGCAACATATTTCGAGGTGCAGGCTTGGCCAAATCCGGAATCGACCGCGTCACCGGAGATCACATGGGTATGCTGGCGACAGTAGTGAATGCCCTGGCATTGCAGGATGCGCTCGAGAGCGTCGACATTGACGCCCGCGTCATGTCCGCAATCTCCGTTCACGATGTCTGCGAAGATTACATCAGGCGTCGGGCTATCCGCCATCTGGAAAAAGGCCGCGTGGTGATCTGTGCCGGTGGCACCGGAAATCCATTCTTCACGACCGACACGGCGGCAGCACTGCGGGCCATCGAAATTGGCGCGGACATTGTACTCAAGGCCACCAAAGTCGACGGTGTCTATTCCGCTGACCCAGCCAAGGATCCGGACGCAAAACGCTTCGACGAACTCAGCTACGACCGCGTGATCGAGGACAAGTTGGGCGTTATGGACGCCAACGCCATCGTCCTGTGCCGTGATCAGTCGATGCCCATCCGCGTGTTCGACGTTTTCGGAGAAGACAATCTCAGCCGCCTGGTTGCAGGCGAATCGATAGGCACACTGGTTTCCTGAACCGGAGTTCTTCGCGTCCTTGCGGCACCGCGCTCTGTTGTACAGCGCCACCTGGAGCCGCAGGCGACCCGCCGGCCCCAGTTGGGTAAGTCGAGCAAAGCGAGCGGTACCAGAGGGGCCAGGCGCCTTTTGCATGCCGTCGAGCGCAGCCGCCTTCCGCCGAAGGCGGGAGCAGGGAAGCGAGACTCCTTTAAACATGTGGAGTTGCGGGCATTGCTGATAGAATTCCCTTCTGAACTGGCCCAGGTGTCACCCGCACATTGAGCCGCTTAGTCCCTCAGGAGATTGTGATGCTTGCAGAAATCAAACAAGACGCCAGGGCGCGAATGAGCAAAAGCCTGGAATCACTGCGTCACGAACTGGCCAAAATCAGAACTGGCCGTGCTCACCCGAGCCTGCTCGAGCACGTCCACGTTGACTACTATGGCAGCGATGTGCCGATTGGGCAGGCGGCCAGCGTGACCGTGGAAGACGCACGTACCCTGATGGTCACGCCCTGGGACAAATCCATGGTGCAGACCATAGAAAAGGCCATTCTCACCTCAGACCTGGGCCTCAATCCCAATACCGCCGGTCAGGTGATCCGGATCCCGCTGCCGCCGCTGACCGAAGAAAGGCGCCGGGAACTGGGCAAGGTGGTGCACAACGAAGGGGAAAACGCCAAGATTGCGATCCGCAATATTCGCCGCGACGCCAATCACACCGTCAAGGAACTCCTGAAGGAAAAAGAAATTTCCGAGGATGAAGAGCACAAGGCCGAAAGCGATATTCAGAATCTCACCAATACAGCGGTGGAGAAAGCGGACGAAATCGTCGCGGAAAAAGAAAAAGAATTGCTCGAAATCTGATCACCGCAAGTCGGAACCGGGAGGCCAGCATTGAGCCCATCAGCAAGTAACAACAACGAATCATCTCCGCCGGCGCCGAGGCATATCGCCATTGTTATGGACGGCAACGGCCGATGGGCACTGCAAAAAAGCCAGCCACGTACCATGGGGCATCAGGCAGGCCTGAAAGCCTTGAGAGCCATCGTTGAGCATTGCGGGCGCATCGGCGTCAAAGAATTGACCGTGTTTGCATTTTCCAGCGAAAACTGGAATCGCCCGGAAAAAGAAGTGAATCGCCTGATGGACCTGTTCATGCGGGCGCTCGACAAGGAAGCTCGGGAGTTGCACGAAAACCATGTCCGCCTGCGCTTCATTGGCGATGTCAGGGCATTTCCAGCCGCGATGCAGAAAAAAATCGCCCAGTCTGAAGATCGCACCCGAAACAATGACCGGATGACGCTCAATGTCGCTGCCAATTACGGCGGCCGCTGGGACATCAGCCGAGCTGCGCGCGCACTCGCAGAGGATGTGGCTGCCGGCAGACTCACTGTGGCTGAAATCGATGAATCGGCCGTCTCCGAGCGAATTTCCCTGGGCACTGGCGGTTCACCTGACCTTTTGATAAGGACCGGTGGCGAGATACGCATCAGCAACTTCCTGTTGTGGCAGGCTGCTTACTCCGAATTGTGGTTTACGCCGGTGTTGTGGCCAAATTTCTCGCCGGATCATCTGGACCAGGCAATCAGCGACTATCACCTGCGTGAGCGCCGGTTTGGAAAAACCAGCGAGCAGGTGCATCAAAAGGCCGGCTGAGTACCGCAGATGCTGAAAACCCGGGTACTCACCGCGCTTGTCATTGCTCCACTGGTGCTTGTCATCATATTCAAGGTCCCTAACGCGGGATTCCAACTCTTTCTTGGGGGTCTGTTGCTGGTAGGAAGCTGGGAATTCCGGCGCCTTGCTGATCTTAATCGCCTGGTCTCCATAATGTTATTGCTCCTGCAGACACTGATCATGACCGCACTGTGGTTTCTGGGCAGCGCCCTGGATGAGCTAAGCCTGCCCATACTGGCCGCCGGCTGCATGACCTGGTTATTGATGTTGCTGCGCCTGACCACCTACCGCCCGGCAGATGCCCCTGGCCAATTCGTGGATCTCAATTACCGTGTGCTGGGTTTCTTCGCTGCGCTGGCATGCATTACTTTCGCGTGGTTTTCCCTGTCCTGGCTGCGTTTTCAGGTGGCCGGCGAATGGTGGATCATTTTGTTGCTGCTGACCATATGGGCGGCTGATATCGGTGCCTACTTCAGCGGCCGTTTCATCGGCCGGCATAAACTGGCGCCGAATATCAGTCCCGGCAAGACCTGGGAGGGCGTTGCGGGTGGCCTGCTGCTGGCCTGCATTATCGCCGTGATTCTCACCCGAACCGTTGAACCGCTGAGCATGAGTGTGGCCAGCGCACTGCTGATTGCCCTGGTCACGGCGTCCGTTTCCGTTGGCGGCGACCTGTTTATCAGCCTGCACAAGAGAAGTGTCGGGCTGAAAGACACCGGCACGCTGTTTCCCGGGCACGGGGGGGTTCTTGACCGCCTTGACAGCCTCCTGTCCGGTGCGCCGTTTTTTGCATTAATCACCTGGTGGCTTTTGCGGTGAGCTCAATTGGCAGAGCGCGCCCGACCCACGAACCCCAAGGCGTCACCGTACTGGGCTCGACCGGATCGGTGGGCGTCAACACCCTGGATGTCATTGTCCGCAACCCTGACCGTTACCGCGTGGTGGCACTTTCGGCGCACAGCAATGTCCGGCTGTTGGCGCAGCAATGTGCCGATTTCGCGGTGCCCTATGCCACCATCAGCCAATCTGACCTGGCCGCTGACCTCAAGGACTCGCTGTTGCAGACGGGTGCCCGGACCGAAGTCCTGGCGGGCGCGGAAGGACTGCTCGAAGCAGTCGAAGTCCCCGGTTGCGACATTGTCATGGCCGCCATTGTCGGTGCGGCCGGATTGAAGCCTACACTGCATGCAGCGGAATTGGGGAAAAAGGTGCTGCTCGCCAATAAGGAATCCCTGGTGGTAGCTGGTGAATTGTTTATGCGCAGCGCCCGCCATGGCGGTGCCTGTGTGCTCCCGGTTGACTCCGAACACAATGCCATTTTCCAGGCCATGCCACACGAATATCATCAGTCCGTAGCTTCGCCGGTGCCGCCAGATGGACCCTCCGCTGCACGCCAAACACAGGATTTGGAATCTTATGGCGTGAGGCGAATCATTCTTACCGCATCAGGTGGCCCATTCCTCGATCTGGAACCCGGTGCATTTGCAGCGGTGACCCCCGATCAGGCTTGCGCCCATCCGAACTGGGACATGGGGCGAAAAATCTCGGTTGATTCAGCGACCCTGATGAACAAAGGCCTGGAAGTCATTGAGGCCAAGTGGCTGTTCAGCGCCAACGCTGCCAACTTGCAGGTGGTCATTCATCCGCAGAGCATCATTCACTCCATGGTGGCTTACCGGGATGGATCCATCCTTGCTCAATTGGGTGTGCCCGACATGAGAACACCGATTGCACACACGCTGGCCTGGCCTGAACGAGTTGATGCGGGCGTGGAGGCGCTGGATATTTTGGCCATGGGCGAACTGACATTCAGACCGCCCGATAGGGGCCGTTTTCCATGTCTGAGACTGGCCTTCGAGGCCATGGAGGCCGGGGGCAACGCATCGATCGTATTGAACGCAGCCAACGAAGTTGCGGTCGAATCATTTCTGGCCGGGCGTATAGGCTTCAAGCGCATCGCGGAAGTCGTCGAGCAGGTCATGCAGACCATGCCAAATGACCCTGCCGGTGAATTGGACGATATACTATTGTGTGATGAATTATCACGCCAGACTGCAAATAGGGTTGTGAAATCGTATGGGTGAATTTTTTGGTTCAATCTGGTGGCTGCTCGTTGCACTCGGGCTTTTGATCACCTTCCATGAATTCGGGCACTTTTGGGTGGCGCGTAAATTGGGGGTGCGGGTGCTGCGTTTTTCCGTCGGCTTCGGCCGTCCCATCTGGCGGCACCGTGGTGCTGACGGTGTCGAATATGTCATTGGCGCCTTGCCGCTGGGCGGATATGTCAAGATGCTCGACGAACGCGAGGGGGAAGTCGATCCATCCGAGCTGTCCCAGGCATTCAACCGCAAACCAATATGGTCAAGGATTGCGGTGGTCATCGCCGGCCCGGCATTCAATCTCATTTTCGCGGTAGCGGCGTTCTGGGTCATGTTCATGGTCGGTATTTCGGAGGTTCGACCCCTGATCGGTGCCGTGTCAGGGCCTGCCATGGAGGCTGGGATTGGGCCCGGTGATGAAATAATTTCGCTGGACGGCACCAGTGCCCGCACCTGGACGCACACGCAAATGGGTCTTATCACCCGTGCGCTGGATGGCGATGTTGTGCATGTCGTTGTCCGCAATGCCGCTGGCATAGAGTCTGATCATCAGCTGGATTTGAGCCGCCTTGATCCCGGTTTTGATGAGCTGAGAACACTGGAACACGCGGGTATCACGCCGTGGCGCTTGCAGATTCCGGCCGTGGTGAATGAAGTCATGCCCGATTCGGCTGCTTCACGTGCGGGATTTCGGTCCGGCGACAGAATTATCACGATTGCCGGTGAAGAAGTAAGCGGCTGGGCGTGGATCGGCCACTTGCTGCAGCAGCATGGATCAGCTGGCCAAGCGCTGATTGTTGAAGTCGAACGCGACGGCTTTGAGCTGGAGTTGGAGGTCATGCCGGACAAACAGAGTTCAGGCCTGTTCTCCAGCCGTCTGGTTCTCGGAATCACCCGGCTCGACCCGGACGCGACGCAGATGGCCATGTGGGAGCGCGCCGCGGTAACGCTTCGTTTTGGCCCCATTGAAGGCCTGGCCCGGGCGACCTCGGAAACCTGGCGCCTGGCGACCGTCACACTGGGCATGATAGGACGCATGATCACCGGCAAAGCATCGGTCAAGAACCTGGCCGGCCCGATCAGCATCGCGCAGTTTGCCAACAGTGCGGCCAATGCGGGCCTGTCCAGCTTCCTGTTTTTTCTGGGCGCCATCAGCCTGAGCCTCGGGGTACTGAACCTGTTGCCGATTCCGATGCTCGATGGAGGCCATTTGCTTTATTACCTGATAGAATTGGCGAAAGGCAGCCCGGTCTCAGAAAGCACTCAAATCGCTGCTCAGTATTTTGGCCTGGTGGCGCTGGCAGGCTTGATGAGCCTTGCATTTGTTAACGATATTTTACGGCTGGTCGGATAGACACCTGCGTTCGATCACAGCCGAGACGGACCTGATTCAATGTTAAGAATTCTGGCCTTTTTCCTGGGCTGTATATTTTGGACCGGTTCCGTTCTGGCGCTCGATCCGTTCACCATTGACGATATTCGTGTGGACGGCCTGCAGCGGATTTCCGAGGGCACCATCTTTAACTACCTCCCCCTGGACGTCGGTGACCGGTTGGGCTCCGCCAACAGCCGAGCTGCGATTCGGGAGTTGTACCGCACCGGGTTTTTCCAGGACATCGCGCTGTCGCGTGAAGGCGATATCCTGGTCATCACCGTGCTGGAACGCCCGGCCATTGCCAACATCAACCTTACCGGTAACAAAGCCATCAAGGATGAGGACCTCTACCGGGTGTTATTCGACATCGGCCTGTCCGAAGGCGAAGTATTTGACCGCCTGGTGCTGGACCGACTGCAGCAGGAGCTGGTCAAACAGTATTTCAGCCAGGGCCGTTATGCAGTCAAAGTCGATACCCGGGTGACTGAGCTCGACCGCAACCGCGTTCGGGTGGCGATCATCATCGAGGAAGGAGATGTTGCCAAAATCAGGCACATCAACATCGTCGGCAACGAAGTATTCACCGACAAGGAAATTCGCAAACAATTTGAAGCCGACACACCGCCGTTCTGGAAATTCTGGTCAAAGGACGGGCAGTATTCGCGCGAAAAGCTCTCCGGCGACGTCGAAGTTTTGCGCTCTTACTATCTTGACCGCGGCTACGTGGACTTCAATGTGGAATCGACCCAGGTTTCCATCAGCCCCAACAAAGAAGACATTTACATTACCGCCAACGTGGTCGAAGGTGAGATTTATAACGTCGATGATGTCCAGATCACCGGTGACCTTGTTATCGACGAAGGCACGCTGCAACGCCTGATAGTTGCCCAGCCCGGCGAAATTTTTTCGCGCAAGAAGATCGAACAAAGCGTCGAAAACATTACCTCGGTTCTGGCCAACATAGGCTATGCCTTTGCCAACGTAAATCCGATCACCGACGTGGACAGGGACAATCGCCTGGTTTCAGTTAACTTTTTCGTCGACCCTGGCAAGCGGGTGTATGTCCGACGCGTTGAGTTCAGGGGCAACTCCAAATCCAAGGACGAGGTGATACGCCGGGAAATGCGGCAACTGGAAGGCGCCTGGTTTTCCCAATCCGCGCTGGACCGTTCGCGGGTCAGAATGCAGCGCCTGACTTATTTTGATCAGGTGAACATTGAAACGCCGGCTGTACCAGGCACCGACGACCAGGTGGACGTCATCGTCACGGTCACCGAACGTCCGGCCGGCAGTTTTACAGTCGGTCTGGGGTTCTCCCAGTTGCAAGGGCTGATTGCGTCTCTGAGCATCCAGCAAGACAACTTTATTGGCAGTGGCAAACGGCTGGGACTGGGTATCCAATACAGCAAAATCCTGTCCCAATTCAATCTGTCCTACGACAACCCGTATTGGACCAAAGAGGGTATCAGCCGTGGCTTCTATCTGCGCTACACGGAATTTGACCGGGGCGCGGCCAACATATCAACGTTTACCAACAGTGAATTTGCCTTCGGTATGAATTTTGGCATTCCGATTACCGAAGTGGATTATCTGTTTAGTGGGGTAGGTTATCGCACCTCCCAGATTAATATCGGTTCTTTCAACTGCATTGTGACAGACCCCGTCGACCCAAACATCTGTCTGGAATTTGGTTTGATTCCAACGCCCGGCGATCCTCTGTCCAATTCACTGGATCACGACGGCGACGGGGTGATAAGCGACTCGGAACGACAATTCGACATATTTGATCTGAATTTCACCTGGAGCCGTGACAGCCGCAACCACTTCCTCAACCCGACGCGTGGATCAGCCCAGACACTGCAGCTTTCCGGAGCCGCGCCCGGCAGTTCGCGCAAGTACTACAAACTCTTGTACCGCGGCGCCAAGTATTGGTCGATATGGCGCGGTCTGGTGTTCTCGGTGCGGGGTAATTTCGGCTACGGCGACGCCTACGACAACTACGACAAAACATCCCTCGCCACCCCGGTCGACAGCACGTTGCCGCCTTCATTGCAAGAATCCTGCGATCAGACCGATGTCATCGCGTTGGATACCGGCCTGCCTTTCTTTGAGCACTTCTACAGCGGCGGGGTACGAGACATTCGCGGCTATGATGACAATACACTGGGGCCCAAGGATACGTTTTGCCGTTCTGTGGGCGGTGACTTCAAAGTCGCCGGCGGCTTCGAACTGGCCATCCCCACGCCCTTCGCTGCCGGCAGCGGCACCCGCATTGCCTTGTTCATTGACACCGGCTACGTCTACGAAAACTTCAAGGCTTTTGATGCCAACAAATTGCGCGCCTCCACGGGTATTTCGGTGACCTGGCAAGCGCCTATCGGGCCCATCGTGATTTCATATGCATTCCCCTTCCGGGACCGCGAAGGCGACCGGACCGAAGACCTGCAGTTCTCCTTCGGCACCACTTTCTAGGCGCGTCAACATGGCGCCGGCCAGCCACTTCGTGATTCACCCCGTTGGGTGTACAATACGGAATATGCGGAGTTATGTCCTGAAATTTTGTATGTTGTTGGCTGGCCTGGTTTTTTCAATCACGGCCGCTGGCCAGGACTTGCGCGTGGGCTATGTAGACATGAAGCAGGTGCTGGACAACGCGCCCCAGGTCGTTGCCGGCCGGGCCCAGCTTGACCAGGAATTCCGCAGCCGCAACGAGGCGATCGAGTCAGACGAATTTCGCCTTGGCACACTGCGACAGCGGCTGGCGCAGGCAGACATGTCAGCCGACGCATCACTTCAGCTGGAACGCCAGGTACGTGAATTGCAGCGCAGCGTCAACCGGCGCAATGAAGATCTTCGTGACGAATTATCATTCAGGCTGACTGAAAATATACAACAGCTGGAAGAGGAGATTACCCTCGCGGTGCAGGAAATTGCCGAGCGCAATGGCTTCGACCTGATTCTCTCCAGCCCGGTAATTTATCGCCATCCCAGACTGGACATTACCGACCTCATTCTTGAACAGCTGGAGGTGGAATTCGCCACCGACCAGATGGAACTCTTCAACAATTGATTTCGCCATGATATCGGAATTGACCCTTCCGCTCCCATCCTGACCATCAATGCCCATCGATTCCAGCCAGCACAGCTTGTCGTCACTGAGTGCGCGCTTCAATCTTGAGCTGCGCGGAGACGGTGATCGCATGGTGACCGGGATAGGTACACTCGAGGCAGCGCAGCCCACCGATGTCAGTTTCCTCGCCAATCAGGCCTATCGCCCTGCAATGGTTCAAACCCGGGCCGGCGTGGTCATCCTGCGTGAAAAAGATGCTGAAGATTGCCCGACCAACTGTCTGATCGCCGACGACCCGTATCTGGCTTACGCCAGACTGGCGATATTGTTCGATCCGCGTCCGATGGCAAAGCCCGGAATACATCCCTCAGCGGTGATCGATCCATCCGTGCGCCTGGGCAGCGATGTTTCGATCGGCCCGCACACGACCATCGAAGAAGGCGCAAGGCTTGCCGACGGCTGCGTCCTGGGTGCAGGCGTTGTGGTCGGAGCAGGCTGTGAACTGGGCGAGGGTTGCACCCTGAAGGCCCATGTCACTCTGGGCCGGGGTGTGCGGCTGGGCCAGCGCGTGCTGATCCACCCTGGCGCGGTCATCGGCGCGGATGGTTTCGGCATCGCTTTTGCGACCGACCACTGGGAAAAAGTGCCACAACTGGGCAGTGTCAGCATCGGCGATGACTGCGAAATTGGCGCCAACAGCTGCATCGACCGTGGTGCCATAGGAGATACGGTGCTCGAAGCAGACGTGCGAATCGATAACTTGGTTCAGATCGGACACAATGTGACCATTGGCGCGCATTCTGCACTGGCAGGTAATGTCGGCATTGCCGGCAGCACCCGGATCGGCGAGTATTGTCTGATCGCCGGTGACTGCGGCATATCGGGGCATTTGGAAATCGCAGACCGTGTGACCATCACGGCAGCGTCAAAAGTAATGAAATCAGTGACTGAACCCGGCTCAACCGTAGGTTCGGTCATTCCCGCCCAACCCTTCCGGGACTGGCAAAAGATACTGGCGAGATTATTGCAAATCGACCGACTCGCCAAACGTGTGCAACGACTGGAAAAGGACAAAGAGGTCAATTCCAACCGTGAATAATTCTACGCCCTCGGGGCCGATCGACATCAACAAAATTATCCAGTACATGCCTCACCGCTATCCTTTCCTGCTGATTGACAGGGTTTTGTCGTGGGAATTGGAACCTGAAAAACGCATAACCGGGGTGAAAAACGTTAGTGTGAACGAGCCGTTTTTTCCCGGCCATTTTCCCGGCAATCCGGTGATGCCGGGCGTCCTGATTGTTGAAGCCATGGCACAGACTGCGGGCGTTCTGGCGCACGCCGAGGCCGAGCATCGGGGAGAAAAGGGCCAGCTCTTCTATCTCGTCAAAATAGAGAACGCCAGGTTTTCCAGGCTGGTAACGCCCGGCGACCAGTTAATTATGGACGTGACCATGACCCGTTTGATCCGGGGCATGGGCCAATACCGTTGTTTGGCGACGGTCGACGGCAAGCGCGTCGCCAGATGCGAAATTCTTTGCGCCGGAAAAAAGGAATGAGCCCAAAAAATAATATCCACCCTACCGCGCTGGTCGATGAGGCGGCCAATCTGGCTGCTGACGTAGAGGTGGGGGCATTCAGCATCGTCGGCCCCAAGGTTACTATGGGTGAAGGCTGCAGGATCGGTCCACACGTGGTATTGACCGGCCGCACCAAGCTGGGCAAGAACAACCGCATCTTTCAGTTCGCTTCAATTGGTGAGGAGCCCCAGGACAAAAAGTACAACGGTGAAGACACTGAACTCATCATTGGCGACAACAACTCCATCCGCGAGCTTTGCACCTTCAGCCGCGGCACCGTCCTGGGAGGCGGTATCACCCGCATCGGCAGCGACAACTGGATCATGGCCTGCGTCCACATTGCCCACGACTGTCACTTGGGCAACAACATCATCATGGCCAACAATGCATCTCTGGCGGGCCACGTGACTGTTGGTGATTGGGCGATCCTGTCAGGCTACAGCCTGATCCACCAGTTCTGCATTGTCGGTGAGCACAGCTTCACGTCCTTCGCCAGCCACGTCAATCAGAGCATTCCACCCTATGTCACCGTATCCGGTGAAAAGGCACGGGCCAAAGGTGTCAATATCGAGGGCCTGAAACGACGCGGCTATTCGGAAGACGACATCCGGCAAGTCCGGCGCGCCTATCGTGCGCTCTACCGGGACGGTCTGACTTTGGAAGAGGCAACGGAGATTCTCAAACAGATGGCCACGGATTCAGTAGTTCTAAAGCCGTTGGTTGAATTTCTCGACAACACTCAGAAAAGCCTGATTCGATAGCTGAATGAGCAGAACCATCGCCCTGGTTGCAGGTGAAATGTCCGGCGATCAACTCGGCGCTGACCTGATTGCCCACCTCCGCAAGAGTGAAGGCGACTTGCGTTTTTTCGGCATCGGCGGGGCAAGAATGCGCGCCGCGGGTATGGAAACCTGGGGGGATTGCGAAGAACTGGCAGTTTTCGGACTTTTCGAAGTGCTGCGGCATATTCCCCGGATCTGGCGGCTCAGGCGGTCATTGTTGCGGCGCCTGCGGGACCTCAAGCCTGACGTGTTTATCGGTATCGACGCCCCGGACTTCAACCTCGGCGTTGAAAAACGGCTGAAGCGCCTGGGCATTCGCACCGTTCACTACGTCAGCCCCACTGTATGGGCATGGCGCCAGGGCCGAGCCCGGAAAATGTCTCGATGCGCAGATCTGGTGTTGTGCCTGTTTCCATTCGAGCCCGAATTCTATGCCCGCCATGGCGTCAAGGCGGTGTTCGTCGGACATCCAATGGCCGACCAGATCGACTCGCAGGATTCAGCGCCCACCCCCACCAGCACCCCAAACCCCGGCCCAAACCCCAACCCAGGCACCGGCAGGAAACCCCCAGCCGGCCCTCCGGTCATCGCCCTGCTGCCAGGCAGCCGCGAAAGTGAAATTGCGCGGCTGGCGCAGCCAATATTGTCTGCCTGTGCACGTCTTGCGCGCAATTTGCATCAGGTCAGATTTCAGGCCGCCATGGCCAATCCGCGGGTCCGAAAATCCTTTGAGATCGCCGTGGCGGCGAGCGATGCACCCCCCATCGAATTGTTCGACGGTCAGGCCCGCCAGGTTATTGCGGCCGCCGATGTCGTCATCGTGGCTTCCGGCACAGCCACCCTGGAAACGATGCTGATCAACCGGCCGATGGTTGTGGTGTACCGGATTTCCGGCGCCACCCACCGTCTGGCCAAGTCATTCAATTTGCTGAAAACAGCCTTCGTCGCGCTGCCCAACATTCTGGCCGGGGCCAGACTCGTTCCTGAACTGCTGCAGGACGATGCAACGGGCGCCAATATCGCAGCTGGCGTTGAAGACTGGCTGGCCGACCCAGTCAAGCGGCAGGACCTGGTGGGGCGCTTCCAGGCGCTGCACCAGCAATTGCGCTGCGACGCGGGCAGAAAGGCTGGCGAGCAGGTGCTGGGCTTGCTGGACAGCCACTCAAATGCCGAGCCATGAACAGGTCAGGGCACCGGTATTGCAGGCTCACCGCAGGTGTCGACGAGGCGGGCCGGGGGCCCCTGGCCGGACCGGTGGTTGTTGCGGCGGTCATCCTTGACCCCAAGCGGCCACTCTCAGGCCTGGATGATTCCAAGCGTCTCACTGTAGCAATGCGCAATGCCCTCTTTCCGCTGATCCAGCAGGCCGCACTGGCATGGTCGATCGAAGTGGTTTCTGTCGCGGAAGTCGATGAATTCAACATTCTGCAGGCCACCTTGAGGGGTATGTCCCGAGCGATACGCGCGTTGCAGCCGCAACCGAGCCTGGCGCTAATCGACGGCAATCGTGCCCCGCAAGTGCAGTGCGCAGTTCACACCATGATCAAGGGAGACCAACTCAAGCCGGAGATTTCAGCGGCGTCCATACTCGCCAAGGTGTCCCGCGACCGGATCATGGTGGCAATGCATGAACGCTACCCTGCGTACGGCTTTGATCGCCACAAGGGCTATCCAACGCGCCGGCATCTGCGGATTCTCAGCGAAATCGGGCCCTGCCCGGAACACCGCAGGTCATTCGCTCCGGTTCGGAAAACCCTGCAGAAAGTTTTACTCTAATCCCGGTCAGCCCTCATCGATGAAAGCTTCGATAGCATCACGGGTGACCGGCCCAAAAAAAGTCTTCACGGCATGCCCCCGGGGATCGAGGATGATGGTTGTGGGGAGAACTTTCGGCGCTCCGAACGGCTCGGGTGGCGCATAAACATCGACCCGCGCCACTGGAAAACGGACGTCAAATTCCTCGACAAAAGCTTCGAACGCGCTTTCATCGATATCCTCGTACGCCAGACCAAGGACGGTGATGTCGTCACGGGCCTGGTGCAACGCCGAAAGCTCTGGCATTTCTTTGCGACAAGGCGCGCACCACGTCGCCCAATAATTCAACACCAACCACTCACCCCTAAAATCCGATAGAGAGACAGATTCTCCATCGAGCTTTTCGAGTGTGAAATCAACAGGGCCCTGTCCAGCGTCTGACGCCGCATGGCTCAGTGGCGGGACAGCGAATTGCAATGCCACAAAAAACACCAGAATGCCGGCAATCAGCGGCGAACGATGGGGTATTGCTGGTTTCATACAGACTCCACAGTGGCGTATAAAGCGCGCAGGGATCGATTGAGCTCCGCCCTGCCCTTTTCTTCGATGCCCTGCATGGACCGGACAAAGACCCGATCCCATTCGGACTCTTCGGAAAATTCGTTAATTTCACCCAGCGGCAGAAAATTTCGGCTGGCGCGGTAAAGGTCAAGCAGGCTGAAGTCTTCCAAATCCCGGCGCAGCATCCAGCCATTATCCTGGTCACCCGACACCACCTTCTCTTTTTGTAACTGCGCCAGCAGCCTGCTGAGCCGTGCCGCGCTGATTTGTGGCTCCCCGCTGCAGCAAATCCCTTTGGCTCAGTTCCTGGCCACTCCGCTGCGCCTTCCACAAGTGACCTACCAGCCTGAAAACGAGCTGGAATTCAAGCCTGCCCGGCCAGCTGCCTTCGGAGCGAAATTGTTGCTCGTAAGTGGTCAACGACGCTGTCAGTGAGGCGCCAAACAGGATGACATTCCAAACAATATATAGCCACAGCAGAAATATTGGAATCGTCGCCAGGGCACCGTAAATGGCGCTGTAATTAGCGTTGCTGACATAAGCGACAAAACCAATCTTGGCGAACTCAAACAGGATGGCGCTCAACAGGGCGCCAACGACGGCGTCGCGAAGCCGCACCCTGCGATACGGCACCAGCACGAACATCATGCTAAATACCGCCCAGCCGAGAGCGAAAATGCCCAACCGGCTCCAGCCTCCCGTTATGCCGCCTTCAAGGCCGAGCGCACCCATGACTTTCTGTGCGCTAAGCGCAAGTGCGGCGCCGATCAGGAGTGGCCCCAGCGTGAGCACGGCCCAATACATGACGATTCGGTTTGTCAAAGCGCGCGATTTTTCCACCCGCCAGATTCGGTTGAATGCCACTTCGATCCTGAACATCAGCAGCAGGGCAGTGATGATCAGGCCGATCGTGCCGGGCAGCGTCAAACTGCCGATGCTGTCCAGAAAGGTGGTCATGTAAGCCTCAATCTGATTGCTGGCCGTTGGCACCAGGTTGGCGAAAATGAATGAACTCAGGGTATCCGACCACTGGCTGAACACGGGGAAGGCGGAAACGACTCCAAAAATGACGGCCAGCAGCGGAACCAGGGCCAACAGGCTGGTATAGCTCAGGGAGGCGGCCTCTTCCAGGCAGCGATCCTCGACAAAGTGCCGCCAGACATGGGCCAACAATTGGCGTTGTCGGATGACAAATTGTGCGGGATTAAATTCACTGTTCTGCGTGCTGTCGAAATTCATTTGGACACCTCGAGGTTTACCGGAGCCGCGTCAATAGCTAGTGTACTGCATCGTAATTAGTGGCCCTTTCAGAGGTCACCTGTGGCTGCAATGCAAGGCGGGCTTCGCAGGGAATGGCTGGTCCTTTCCAAGAAGTCAAACGCAGCAGTGCCGTCACAGGCGGCCTCCCTGCGGGCCAGGCGCAAATCGGCCATCCGCTGTGTTATGTCCCCTTGAGGTAGTCTGGCTACCCCGGCGGCAACATGCCTTGCGGCTAACCGCTTTGCGTCTGGCTGAAAGCGCCATTAATTGCGATGCAGTACACTGAAATGCCTTTGCTTCTCCCCAATTACCACAACTGGCAAGCCCGGGAGTAAACCAACCCAGTACCCAAATGCATGCGGAACCTACTATGAGCGTCAGTATTCTACACAATCCCCGATGTTCCAAATCGCGCGCCACCCTGGCCTTGCTCGAGGACCGCGGAATTGAGCCGGAAATCATCCTCTACCTTCAATCACCGCCCGATGAGGCGACATTGCGCGACATTTTGTCCCGTTTGGGCCTGTCGCCGCGGCAGTTGATGCGCAAAAGGGAATCGGAATACGGCGCCAACAACCTGTCAGATGAGGCGCTGACAGAAAGCCAACTGATCGCGGCGATGTTGCAATGGCCCATATTGATAGAGCGTCCCATCGTGCTCGCCAATGGCAAGGCCGCGATTGGGCGGCTGCCAGAGGGCGTGCTGGATATTCTCTGATGGTGACTTGCCCGGGGAACATCAATTGAGCCGCGCCAATGACATTCTGGTGGTGTACTACAGCCTGAGTGGTCATACCGCCACGATGGCGCGCCACATAGCGCGCGGTATCGAAGCCGTGCCGGGCGCCAGTGCCCGCGTTCGCACGGTGCCTGCAGTCAGCGCTGAAACCGGCCGGGAAAGCGCGCGCGCGGTTCCCGACGACGGCCCGCCCTACGTGAGACAGGAAGATCTGTCGGAATGCAGCGGCCTGATCCTGGGCAGCCCGACACGCTTCGGCAACATGGCCGCCGCGCTCAAGTATTTTATAGACGGCACGGCTGCGGAGTGGTTTTCAGGCACTCTGGCCGGCAAGCCCGCCGCCGTGTTCACCTCCACCGCCAGTCTGCACGGAGGCCAGGAAACGACGCTGACCAGCATGATGCTGCCCCTGCTGCACCATGGGATGATCATCGTCGGCCTGCCCTATTCCGAAGAAGGCCTGATTACGACCCATGGTGGGGGAACGCCGTACGGCGCCAGCCAGTTTTCCGGCTGGGAAGGTGAACGCGGTGTTGATGATACCGAGCTGCGTTTATGCCACGCCCTCGGACGCCGCGTCGCTGAAGTGGCGGCAAAGCTGGGCCGACAAGTCGATTAGATGCGGGTCCTTCAGTGCCTGGTCCAATGCAACAACTGAGCCTCCCTGGGATCTGCTGGATTCTTCTCATTCTGCTCCAGCCAGTCTGGCACGCAGTACTACCCGCCCCCCTGGGCAATCGAAATTGGCCCCTCGCCCTCGTGGCCACGCTGCCGCTGCTGCTGCCACTGCGAGGCATCATCGTGGGCAGCACGCGTAGCTGGACCTGGGGCGGCTACCTGGCCCTGTTGTATTTCAGCGTGGGGATAATGGAGGCGTGGAGCAACCCGGCGCAACGCGCCCCAGCCATGGCCCAGATCGTACTGGCCGTGGCCTTTATCATCGTGGTTTTCCGCGACAGCCGTCCCCAAACGGGGCCGTAAAAAAAAGGCGCTCCAACTGTGAATTCCAGCATTGTTGTTCACAGTCGGCTACTGCTACGACCTCCGGAGAGCCCCATGAGTGGACTGCTGGCCACGCCTGGCGCTTTGCGGTAACGATGGCACCAAGCCTTACCTGTGAACAACAATGCTGGAATTCACAGTTGGAGCGATTTTTTTTACTCTGAGCCTGATTCAGCGCTACTGGGTTGGTTTTCGGTCGGCTCAGGCAGGGCAAAGAAACGTTTGTAGGTGGTATTGAGCCGCAGCATGGCGTAGGCAATTGGCCCTGCGACGTTGCCGGATCTGCGCACCTCATCCGGCAATCGGTTCCATTGAGCCTGAAAACGATCAGCCCGCGCGATACCGATGTCCCCGATGCTTTCGACTGCAACATTTCCCTCCCTGAAGCGCTGTATGACCGACTCATCCAGCAGGCCCCCCAGCCCTTCCATGGCAGCGCGAAGAGCGTCTGAATCGACGAAGCTGTCCGGATAGAAAAGAAACAATATAGTTCGGATCAACGCCTTATAGGTGGACAATTCATCGACAAGGGACCTTAGCGAGGCGCCTCCTCCGATTCGCCGGGTGCCCGGCCCAAGCAGCGCCTGGTAAAGGCTGACCCGTTCCGCCAGGTAGAGATCGAGAAGATGCTGATCAATCCGATCGTCAACCGAAGAATCGGCCTCAATCGCAACAGGACTGACCCCGATCCCGGTGACGAACCAGTCTCGCCATTCAGATCCCCGGCTCCAGTTGGCTGCGATCACCTGCGAAGGCCGGGTGCGAGCCGACGACAGATAGGTCAGGCGCCGGGGCACCACTTGAAAACCTCCGTCGCTGGGCATCATGGTAACAATCTTGGTGCCGACCCACTCCACCGGGCATTCATCATCCAGCACCTCCTGGTTCGCGGCTCCGAACAGGTAGTGGTACTCATCCGGGCTGGAAAAGGACCAGCCGAAAACGTTTCTGGCCTGGTCCCGTTCGTGGTATTTGCCAATCAACTGAAAACTTAGCCTGCCGTGATAATTCGCCACATTCTCGTCATCGGCGCGTACCGGGGAGGATCGCCGGTCAATCCAGGACATTTTGTCGTAACAGATTTCGAGTGTGCCAAGGCCAGTTTGCTCGGCGATCAGATACTCGCTGGGGAACAGCCCGATCAGCGCTCTGGTGGGCTCCAGTTTGGCCCCCATCTCGCAGATGTTTTCCGGGTCACAGGGGCCGATCTCGAGCTCTGCCATCCGGTAGGCCGTCAACTGGGCCGAATCCTCGGTCAATACGACGTCTGCACCGGCTTTGAGGTGGCTATTGCGAAACCTCAACTCAGCATTTCGTATGCCTGATACCAGGGCCAAAAGTGCTTTGCGGTAGATGGTCAGGCTTCTGCTAACCGGGTCGCTCAGGCCGGTGCCGGTACCTGCCAGACAGTCTGCCTGACGCGACAGCGCCTGTTGTAATTCAACGCCAATCTTGCGCATGCGTAGAATCTGGGCTTCATTCTCGGAGGTTTGAAAATATACGGGTGATCGGTCGGCCAGCCATGCAACGAGGGTCGCCAGCACTGACCACTCCAACGGATTGGGCAGGGTCTCGGCAATACGGCAAGCTGTGCTGAATTCATAGGTGATGTAACCCAGTGTGTAGTTGATTCTCTGCCAGGGCGTCAGCGCCAATTCACGGCGTAATTGGTCAGTGCCGAACGGTCCGTTGGCGTCGCCGGCCAATTCAGCCCCACGCGCCAGCGAATCAGCCAGGTCGACCATGCTTTTCAGACAAGCATCGAACTGCTCGCGACTCAGCGTATAGTCACCGTTGCTGTCCCGGTTGGCAGCTATGCTGATACAAATGTCGATTTCCTGGGAGAGTTGGCGGCGAACAGGCTGGCCGGTATAGAAATCAAAGTCCGGCATCAACAGGCCGATCTGCACCACCGAGTCTGCCAATTCCTGTTTGAGCGTTTTGTGGGTCTGCCGATCCAGCGGTCCGGATTGGAGCATCTGGACCACATCGTATGCGCCGGCAATCACGGCATTAATGCGCGGGTCAGTTTCGGAGAACTGTCTGGCATACACGTTTGACAAGCGCGGCAGCATAACCTCCATCGCGTCCGCCAGGCTGGCGTCCGCGGCCGGCGTCTGAACAGATGGCTGCAGCGACGCCGACGCCAGTAAGTCTGTAACAGACCACAGCAGGGCCTCGGCAAAGGCCAGGTATTTATGCTCGTGCAGACCGTCCAGGGCTGTGGCAAGTCGCAACAACCGGGCCGCCTGATTCGATTCGGTAGCATCCATGGATGGTGTTGCCATCAACAACTCAAAGCGCAGGCGTTTCAATTCGAGCGCATCTGGCGGGCCGGCCTCAATCGCCGATGCTGCGACCGACAACAGGCCTTGCAAAGCACCCTCCAGAGACCCTGATTCCTTACCGGAAGGTGCGGGAGATTCGGCGGCCATCCATTCATCAAACCAGGCTGCATTCAGATCTGAAATCAACGCATGTACTTCTTCGCTGGCGCCTGCCTGGCTGAGCAGGGATTGCCACAGGTGCACAGCCTGCACCTCAACCCGGAGCAGGGCCTCTGGCAGCATGGCTGCAGCCAGGGCTTCGTCCGAGCGGTCAAACAGCTGATCAGTGATCGATCCAAAGTCCGGTCCCAACGGGGTGATCAGATCGTTGGCTTCCAGATCATGTTGCTCCAATTCACTCTGAACCAGCCATGCCGGTGGGTCAATGACCGAACCACGTTGGGTAAATGTTCCATAGCGGCGGGCCAGCCTGTCCAGCCACGCCCGTTCCTCGATGAAACTGGCGCTTACGGTATCGAGCGTTGAGGCGTGGGTTGCTGACAGTCTATTGTGCAACCTGGCGACCGCCAGCATGGTCGTCAACGTATCGGCACGGGAGTCCGGGTCGGCGATGGAAGCAGCCAGATTGCGGGCGTCCGCCAGGTCGTCGAAAGAAACTGTTTGTTCCAGCGCCATGGCCGGTAAAAGCCCAGAAAACAGCACCACAACGGACATTGCCAATTGCTTCAAGACAGGCCAAGCAGCGCCCCAATCGGGGCCTCTGGTTATGGAGTGCTCACCATTCATATGCATGCAAATCGGCGATTCATCTACTCTTGCTCCACGATATACTACGCCATGCCCAATGCACGGCAAACCGGCGGCACTACAGGACTCTGCAGAATGATTTCAGATTTGCTCATCGTTACCACTGGCGGCACGATTGACAAAATCTATTTTGACGACAAGAGTGACTACCAGGTCGGAAAGCCGCAGATCAGCCAGATCCTCAACAGCATGAACGTTGCATTCGATTTTCAGGTCAATGCGGTCATGAGAAAGAACAGTCTTCACCTGGACAACCAGGACCGGGAAATCATCCGTGATGCAATCGAATCATCTTCCTGCTCGCACGTGCTCATCACCCACGGTACGGACTCCATGATAGAAACTGCCGCGGTGCTGAAGGGTTGTCGAGAAAAAACCATCGTATTGACCGGGGCGCTCAACCCGGCGCGGTTCCGGGACTCCGATGCCGTCTTCAACATTGGCTGCGCCGTCGGCGCTTTGCAGGGTCTGGGCCCCGGAGTCTACATCGTCATGAATGGCCGCGTGTGGCACCCGCACAAGGTGCTCAAAAATGTCGCTGAGAATCGATTCGAGCCGCGCCAGTAAGACCGACAACGCCCGCCGGCGAATCAGAACATTTTTGATGCGTGAATGGCCAGGCCGACGAGGCCGCCAACCAGCGTGCCGTTGATGCGAATGAACTGCAAGTCACGTCCGATGGCCAGTTCAACCCGGTGACTGGTGTCCCTGCCATCCCAACTGCGCACCGTATCGCTGATCAGGCTGGAGATTGAGTCGCGATTCTGATCCACGATGGCCACAATGGATTCGGTCAACCAGCCATTGAGCCACTGCTGCAGGTTGCCATCGGCTTCCATCTCCTCGGCCCATCCCTGCAGCAAGTCATGGAATTGCCTTTGAACATTGGAGTCCGGGTTTTCTAGATCCTCCTCGAGACCCCGAGCCAGATCATTCCAGAGCCGGAAGAGGTAGTTCTGCAGGTCCTCGTTTTCGAGCATGCTCTGTTTTAGTTGCTCACCCCAGCGCTGATATTCGCCGGACTTTTGCAGGTCGGCGGCCCACTCCTCGAGTTTCCGGCTGAAATCGTGCCGAATGTGATGGTCCTCATCGAGAGACATTTCGTAGAGCAGCAATTCGATGCGCTCCAGCATCTGCTGGACAATACGATCATCGATAAATCCAGGCAGCCACCAGGGGCTTTCCCGCTGCACGCTGCCGCGGATCACCTCCTGATTGTCGTGCAAGAACACGATCGCCGAACGCAGCACCTGGGTGAATACCTGCTGGTGGCGGCCGCCCTCAATCAGCCAGGTTAGCGTGCGACCGATCAGGGGCGCCAATTTCAATTCAGCCAGCTGACGACTGCCAAGGCGCTTGATAAATGCCTTGACGCGCGCTTCGTTGAGTGCCCCCAACATCCACTTCAGAGAGCGGGTGGCAAGTGAAACAACCCGTTCACGGCCCTGTTGCGTTTGCAGCCACCTCGACATATTGGCTGCAAGGTTTACCGAGGCCAGTTTGTTCCTGACCACATCCGGATGCAAGAAATGGTTGGCGACGAAGCGCGCCAGACTTTCGCCAATTTCGTCTTTGCGGTGAGGAATGATCGCGGTGTGGGGTATGGGCACACCCAACGGGTGGCGGAACAGGGCGACAACTGCAAACCAGTCGGCCAGCGCGCCCACCATACCGGCCTCGGCAAAGGCATTCACCCATACGACCCATCCATCATGGGCGTCCCGAGTCCACAGGAACAACAATATCATCACTGCGAGTAAGGCCAGCGGTAACCGCTTCATCGCCTTGAGTCTGGCCAACTGTCGGGCTTCGTCCAGAAACTCCGCCATTTAGAACCGGATCTTGCCTGCCAGCATGTCCTTCCACATTACCCAGTCACCCATCAGACTGTAAACCGGGTGGGTAAAGGTGGCAGGCCTGTTGTGTTCGAAGAAAAAATGACCAGCCCAGGCAAATCCATAACCCGCCAACGGCACCAGCAGCAGGTAGCCGGCATGTGCAGTCGCTACAGTTACGATCAGCAACAGCACCACCAGCGTAGTACCGATGAAATGCAGCCGCCGGCAGATTCGGTTGCCGTGCTCTGCCAGGTAATAAGGGTAAAACTCTTCAAAATTTCTGAATGAGCGGCTCATTTCATATTCCGGACTGCTTGCGGTCAGGTGCGGCTCAGGGGATAAAACCCGCTGTCCGCCAGTCCACCTTCCTCGGCATGCCAGCGGAAGATATTCAATTCAATAAACACAAAGGCGATGAGCCACAACAACGCGTCCCAGAAATCCAGGATATCTCCATTGAACAACCAATAAACCGCGCACATGAGCAAGATCAAATAGAGAAATCCCTTGACCCAATTAAGCTTTCTCAAGGTGCGGTCCGTGAGCTGTCGGTTGAGTTGGGCCAGAACCTCTACTTCAAGCATTACGACGATGATCAACCAGTCCGCCGCGTTGACAATATCGACCATGGCCAGCCGGGTGGCGTCTTCCAGCGCGCTCGTGGTTCCAATGATGTGTGTGCCGGCCACCTGCGCCATCGAGGCGCCCTGCATGACGCCACAGCTCACCCAGTCGATTGGCAGATAATCATCAAGATCAGCAACAAAAGTGAAATCCGTGCCGATCAGGCTGCAGACGTCATCGATATTGAAGGGCACGATCAGGCTGATCAGTTCGTATTTGGCGACGTAGCCAAAAAAGGCATAGACGATGAAGAAATAGCATACAGCGCGTACGGCCAGAAACCCCCATTTCAGCGCACCCTGGAGGCGTTTGTCCGGAATCACCGCGGTTTCCAGTTCGAACATCAGCAACAAAATGACCCAGGCGGCGGTATCGAAAGTGGCCGTGTAGGCTTCCACCACGTTGCGCCAGGTGACGGCATCGGTAAAAGTGATTGCGCTCGCGGCCAGATCTTCCCCGAAAAACAGGACGATGTCGTAGGCCAGCAGCACATAAATCGCGTATTTGAACAGGCGGAAAGTCAGGGAATGTTTCTCTTCCTCGACGCTGATTCCGATTGTCTTGTCAAATGTGCTCACTTTATTTCGCTCTTGCTGGTTCCGGATTCGGGCCCTGATGCCGGCTTCAGGACCGGGAAAACCGGTATTCGCGGCAGGCTTTCCCAAATGCGCCAAAGATGGCCATGGACAGCTTATTGTCCTTTACCTGCCATTCCGGATGCCACTGTACGCCCAGTGCAAAGCCTGGCGCATCCCGCACCAACACGCCCTCCACCAGGCCATCATCCGCCCTGGCCTCAATGTCCAGGCCTTCACCCAGGTTATTGATGGCCTGCGAATGCAGGGAATTGACCCGTGCCTCCGTGACACCTGTAATCCTAGCCAGAAAGCCACCGCTTGTAAAAGTGATCGGATGCGAGGGCGCGTATTGTTGGTCCAGCGGATTATCCGGATTCTCTTTGTGGCGATGAAAGCCGGGAACCTCGTGAACATGTTGATACAGGGTTCCGCCAAAAGCCACATTGAGTTCCTGATAGCCGCGGCATACCGCCAAAAGCGGCAGGCCGCTGTTGATGGCGGCTGGTATCAGGGACAGGGCGGTCACATCCCGCTCGGGGTCGTGCCTGGTGCCGTCCCGGCTGGGCTGGCCAACATAATGTTTGGGCTCGACATTGGACGGGCTGCCCGTCAGGAACAGGCCATCCAGCCGCTCCAGGATGTCTCTCTCATCGAGACCGTCCAGTGCAACCGGAATCGCCACAGGGAGCGCCTGCGCCCCCGTCACCAGGGCCTGGACATATTTCTCCCCCACCATGTGAAAGGGATGCGCCCCGACTTTGCGTCGATCTGAAATGACGCCGATCAGTGGCTGATCAGTTGTCATCGGTGGCGCGTCTTTTGGCTCGATTAGGGTTGGCGGCGAAAAGGCACAGAAATTCCATGGCCAGCGTGGCACCCGCCAAGGCAGTGATTTCACCCACGTCATAGGCCGGCGCTACCTCCACCACATCCATACCCACAAGGTTGATGCCACTTAGCCCACGCACGATTTCCAGAGCCTGAAACGAAGTTAGCCCACCACAGACAGGCGTTCCGGTGCCCGGCGCGTAACTGGGATCCAGGCAGTCGATGTCAAAAGTCAGGTAGACCTTGTTGTTGCCGACGATCTCCCGAACCGACCGGGCGATGGACTCGGGACCGCGTGCATGCACCTCCCTGGCATCGAATACACTGAAACCCATCGTGTCGTCATTGGTGGTTCTTAAGCCAATCTGGGCCGACCGGGCAGGATCAACCAGACCCTCCAGCGCAGCGTGATAAAACATCGTGCCGTGATCGACGCGTTTTTCCTCAGCGTCTTTCCAGGTATCTGAATGTGCGTCAAAATGGATCAGGGAGAGCTTACCATGGTGTTTTGCGTAACTTTTGAGCACCGGGTAAGTCACATAGTGATCGCCGCCAAACACCAGGGCCGCGACACCGGCCTGCAGGATTGTGTCGACCTGACTGATAATGGAATCGGTGATGGTTTCAGGCTTTCCATGGTCGAATTGCAGGTCGCCATAGTCGACGATGGACAAACGTCCCATCGGATTAATATCCCAGGGCCACGGCCGTGCCCAACTGATGCCGGCACTGGCGGCGCGTATCGCCCGGGGGCCAAAGCGCGCTCCGGGCCGGTTGCTGGTCGCAGTATCAAGCGGAATGCCGGTGACCGCTACATCCACGTCGGCAAGATCACGTGAATACTTTCGCCGAATAAAGCTCAAGGCGCCGGCATAGCTCGGCATGCCCTGCACCGTGCCTTTCAAATGGCTGCCGGTAAATGCATTGTCCCAATCCATGTCCTGGTTGCCTTCGCTCGCCTTGACGAGATCCTTTTCGAGGGTCATTACGCCACTCCGAGTTCGCTGGCTGTTTGGTCGAGCGCCTGGGTGGCTTTTTCGATCAGTTCATCAACTTGCTCCTTACTGATCACCAATGGAGGCGAGACGATCATGGTGTCGCCCACAGCACGCATGATCAGCCCCGATGCCATGCAAGCGTTGCGGCAGATCGCCCCCGCGCCAAGGGCCTTATCGAAGCGCCCGTTATCTGACTTGCTGGCGACCAATTCAAGCGCACCCATCAGACCCAGGCTGCGTGCTTCGCCAACCAGTGGATGGTCGTTCAAGCTGGACCAGCGCTCGTTGAACCAGGGCGCTATTTCATTTTTTACACGGCCGATGATGCCCTCGTCGCGCAATATCCGGATATTTGTCAGGGCGACTGCACAGGCCGCAGGGTGGCCTGAATAGGTGAAACCGTGTGCGAATTCCCCGCCTTGAGCAATGATGACATCGGCGACTCGGTCGCCGACCAGCGCACCACCCAGAGGCAGATAGCCGGACGAAACCCCTTTGGCGAAGGAAATCAGGTCCGGCTTGATGTCGTAATGGCTCGAGGCAAACCACTCTCCCAGGCGGCCAAAGCCCGTGATCACTTCGTCGGCCACCAGCAAAATGCCGTACTGATCGCAGATTTTCTGGATTTCAGGCCAATAACTTTCCGGTGGGATGATGACGCCGCCCGCACCCTGGACAGGCTCGGCAAAAAATGCCGCAACTTTGTCAGCGCCCAACTCCAGAATCTTCTCTTCCAGCAAGCGCGCCTGGGCAATGCCGAAGGCATCAGGGTCCTGGCCCTGACCCAAACCGAAATGATATGGCTGCTCAATGTGAACGATGCCGGGCACAGGCAGGCGGAGTTGCTTGTGCATATCTTCCATGCCCCCGAGACTGGCGGCCGCCACCGTACTTCCATGGTAAGCGTTCTTGCGGGCAATAATCGTCATCCTCTCAGGCTGCCCCTGCAAGTCCCAGTAACGGCGGATCAGTCGAATCTGGGTGTCGTTGGCTTCTGATCCGGATCCGGTGAAGAATACGCGGGCCGTGGCCGCATCGATCAGTTCCTGTCTGCCGTAGCCGAGGTTGACGCACCACAGCCCGGCCATGCCGTCGAGTATTTTGTGCCCATCGGAATCCCAGATGTAGATGCCGTTGGCGCGCGTGATAATGCGGCTGCCCTGCTCACCCAATTCCTTGTGATCCGTAAACGGGTGAAGGTAGTGGCGATGATCGCTGGACTGCCATTGTTTTGTTGGTCGCTGTTCTACCGCTGAATTTGGATTCATTGCCTAGTGCTCCGCAAACCTTTTAGAGTACGATCCATGGTTGTGTCGGATTCTACTCCCATCGTTGATTCCCGGGGAAGCCCCCGATGCCAAACCGGGGCACGCGCCAGGTGATGACCCGGTGTGTGACAAGGAGTCTCGCTTCCCTGCTCCCGCCTACGGCGGAAGGCAGCTGCGCTCGACGGCATGCAATAGGCGCCTGGCCCCTCTGGTGCCGCTCACGGGCAACGGCACTCACCGGGCACTTCTTCGCCTGCGGCGAAACCGTACCCGATTCGTTGCCTGCCCTATGCTCGACTTACCCAACCGGGGCCGGCGGGTCGCCTGCGGCTCCTCGGACAGGCGCACCATGACCGTGCTTGAAATGGATCAGGTCGAGAAGTCATTCCATGACGGTGGCGCCTCGTTACGCATTTTGCGTGGAATCAGCCTCACGCTGGGGCCGTCAACGAGTATTGCCCTGTCTGGCGCAAGCGGCAGCGGCAAAAGTACTTTACTGCAGATCGCCGCAGGCCTCGACCAGCCCGACTCGGGGCAGGTGTTGCTGGCGGGTCAAAATCCCGCAAGGATGCCGGACGCGGCATTGGCCCGGCTGCGCCGGCGCCGGACCGGGTTCATTTTCCAGAACTTCAATCTGCTGCCCGGCCTTTCGGCCCACGACAACATGTTGTTCCAGCGGCGCTTGAACGGTATGCCTGACAACGACCCCTGGCTGGAGCAACTGATCGATACGCTGGAACTCGCCGACATCCTCAAGCGCCAGGTAGAGTTGCTTTCCGGCGGTGAGCAACAACGGGTGGCCATAGCGCGTGCACTGGCTCACCACCCTGACATCGTGTTCGCTGACGAGCCCACTGGTAATTTGCCTGACGCCCTGAGTCAGCGCGTCATGGGCATGCTTCACGGTCTGATTGAAAAGTCCCAGAGCAGCCTGCTGCTGGTCACACACAGCCGCAGCCTCGCGGCGCAAACCAGCCAGCAGTGGACTTTGCGGGAGGGGCGATTGCATGCTGGTACTCACGACACTGCTTAGTCATTACCGCCGGCATCCCGTTCAGGCCTTGTTTCTGATCACGGGAATCGCGGTGGCAAATTTTTTGTTGGTAGGCACTTTGCTGATCAATGCGCAGGCACGGGCCAGTTACGCGGAAGGTTCGCAGATGCCTGGCGCGGGCGCAGGCGCGCTTATTACCGCCGCTGACGGATCCGCTCACATCGATGAGGCGTATTACCATGATTTACGCAGGCAAGGCTTCGACCAACTTGCCCCCATTCTGTTCTGGACCGTGCGGACGCAGACCGGCAGTGTCCTCGAATTGGTCGGCATTGATGTTTTTGCAATGCCCCAGCACGCCGGCATTCAAAGTGGAATTCCGGGGATCACTCCGAGTGCCCAACTAAACCGTGCTTCAACGGAGGCCTTTCTGAGCCCACCCTGGCAACTATGGGCTGTGCCTGCGCGAATGGCGCAATTGGGCCTGTCGGCAGGCGAATCGGTACAACTTGCCGACGGCGTCAGGCTACCGCCACTCGCTGAAACCACCGCGCCCGGCCTGGGACACCAGCTGTTGCTGGATATCGGCGCTCTGCAACACCTTGGCGGGGTCGAGGGATTGCTGTCTGGAATGATGGTGTTCAGCGGTGGCTCGCGTGCCATTGCAGAGCTGGAAACCGCATTGCCACCTCAGTTATCAATCGAAGACAGCATCGCCGCCCCTGATCCGGCGGAATTGACCGAGAGTTTTCATCTCAATTTGTCGGCGATGGGACTGCTGGCCTTTGTCGTTGGGCTGTTCCTGACATTCAACGCCGTGTCATTCAGTTACAGCGACCGCGGCGAACTCATCCGCAGACTAAAACTCTGCGGCGTCAGCCGGCGTGAGATCGCCCTGGGCCTGATCACTGAATTGTCTGTGTTTGCGCTGGCAGGACTGACACTCGGTTACCTGGGAGGCGCCTGGCTGGCCCTCAAATTGCTGCCCGGGGTGGGCCAGACACTGGCGTCTCTTTACGGTGTCTACATCAGTTACCCGGACAGCCTGATTGGCTCGAGCCTGGCTGTACCGGTGCTGATGACAATGCTTGCTTGCGCCCTGTGTGTGGCTTTTCCCCTGCAAAAAGGGCTTCGTGCACCGCCAATCAGGCGCATGGAAGCGCCCTGGCAACTCGAGACCGCCGAAAAAAGGGACCGTGCCCTGTTGCTGGCAGGCCTTTGCCTGGTGGCGCTTTGCGGTCTGATCGCGATGGTGGCGACAACGCTGGTACCGGCATTGTTGAGCATGGCCTGCCTGCTATTGGGCGCGGCCTTGTGCCTGCCCGCCTGCATCCGCGGGGGCCTGTGGTTGATTGGGCGGTTCGCAAAACCCGAAAGCGCGCTGTTTAACTGGCTGTTGGCTGACACCCGCTGGTTGCTTGGCCCGGCATCACTGGCCTTGATGGCAATGACCCTGGCACTGATCTCCAATAGCGGCCTGAACACGATGATTGTCAGTTTTCGCCAGGCGACCGAGCAGTGGTTGGAGCAAAGACTGGTGGCCCAACTCTACCTGACGACGGCAGTAGACGAGGCAGCGCTGCAGCAATGGCTTGATCTTAAGGTACCGGGCTCGAATTTGGCGGCCCGCTTTTCCCGTGGCATCCTCGCCACGGACCCCGGCGGCGCTGTGGTCGAGGTGGAACTGTCTTCGCTCCCGCCTCAGGCCCAATTTGCCGCCAGTGTTGAATTGATTCGGTCGAGCGACAATGCACAAGCGCTGTTCGATAGCGGCGCAGGCGTTTTCATCAGCGAGAGGGCCCATAGAATTGACGGTTGGCGTATTGGCGACCAAGTGGAATTGTGCGCAGGGGTTTCGCCGCAGGTCGTGGCCATCTACCGCAATTATGGCAACCCCCAGCCGCAGTGGCTGGTCAGCCAGTCGCAGTTTGAATCCTGCTGGCCGTCACAGATTCCATCCGGGCGCGCAATTGTCGGACCGGATGACGGGAACAGTGGTGCGAACTGGGCAGAGATCGAGCAACAATTGGCCCGAGACCTGGGTTTATCTGACCGCCAGATTATTGCGGCACCCCGTTTGAAGGCGCTCGGTCTGGCCGTATTTGACCGCACGTTTGAAATCACTCGCGCACTCAATGTGTTGACCCTCCTGGCAGCCGGAATCGGGATTTTCTGCGCCGTCAGCGCCATTCACCATCATCGGCGCAGAAACCAAGCCTTGCTGGCCTGCCTCGGGGTGTCAACAGCGCAACGCGCTTTACTGCAGGGGGCGCAATGGAGCTTGCTCGGTGTTCTGAGCATGGGGGCCGTGTGGCCGTTTGGGACGGCGCTTGCCTGGGTACTGGCACAAGTCGTCACCCCAGTGGCATTTGGCTGGAGTTTTCCGCTGCGGCCTGATTGGCAGCATTATCCGGACCTGGTGCTGATTGCCTGTGCCAGCCTTCTACTCGCGGCACTGATTCCGGGCATTCGAAGCCTGAAATTGTCGACCGCGGAACTATTGCAGGCCACGCCTTCGTGAGCGGCCTGGGGACGGCGGTCTTGCCGTTGATGTGCCTCTTGACGGTGGCGGCCTGCAGAGGAGAGCATGCGGACATCAATTCGGATTCTCCCACCGGAGATATGGCCATGTTGGCCCGCCAGGCGCAAGGATTCGAGCAGGCTCGCAGGGGAGCTCCACTGGTTTTTCCCGAGGACCACGGCAGCCATCCCACCTACCGGCTTGAGTGGTGGTACCTCACTGCCAACCTGAGAGACGCCTCGGGCCGGGAGATGGGCGCCCAGTGGACCTTATTCCGCCTGGCCCGGCGACCCCTGAGTAAACGCTCGAGATCTGCAAGTGAGCACCCCTGGTCGGCGGACCAGGTGTACATGGCGCACACAGCACTGAGCTGGCCCGAAGGGCACCAGGGCTTTCAACGCTACGCCCGCGGCGGCGGACCGCGGCATACCCAGGCCGGCAGTCAGGCTGAACCCTTCATGGTATGGCTGGATGACTGGGAAATGAAAAGCACAGGCGCCCAGTGGTTGCCATTGACCGTCAAGGCCAGACAGTCCGGGATGGGTTTCAAGCTGACGCTTAGCAGCGACAGGGCGTTGGAATTGCAGGGTGAGCAGGGCTTCAGCCAGAAACACCCCGATGGCGGCGGCTCATACTATTACAGCCAACCTCACCTTGAAGCGACAGGCCAGATTACCTTGCATGGAGAAAGCTTCGAAGTCCGCGGCATGGCCTGGTATGACCACGAATGGAGCAGCCAGTTTCTGCAGCCCGATCAAACCGGTTGGGATTGGTTTGCCCTGCATCTTGATTCGGGCGAGAAACTCATGCTGTACCGCTTGCGCAGTAGAAACAACACCGCCTACGTCCATGGCAGCCTGCTGGCTGCGGACGGCAGCCGAACAATATTGGGGCCGGCGGGTCTTGAATTTACCGTGCTGCGGTGGGATCGGGTGGCGGGCCGCGATCTGCCAATGGCCTGGCAAATCCACCTGCCTGGGCTGCAACGGACGCTGGACCTTGAAACCCTGCACCCGCAGCAATGGATGGATGTGGACTTTCCCTACTGGGAAGGCGTGGTCAGGGTGACGGGCGACAGCCCGGGGGAGCGCGGGCGCGGATTTCTTGAGATGACCGGCTATCCCAAGAGTGCACCACCATGACCAGCGATCCCAGTTTCTCCAACGCCATCATCCCCGGCCCCAGATCTCCTCCACCCAACGCTTAATCAGCAGGGCTTCGCGCCAACGGTCCGACAATTCACACTGCGCCGCATCGGTGATCGCGTAAGGAGGTGGGCCCAGTTCACAGAGAAAACAAAGGGTTGCATGGTTGTCATTGCGGGCCCGCCACATCGAAATGCCATCGCGCCACCAGTCCCGGAACTGCGTTACCCACTCCTGGTGCTGAGGAAACTCGATCTGGATCTGGATTTGCTCGCGGTTGGCCACCCTGCCCTGGAAGCAATCGGAGCGCTCCAGGATGGTGTGCATGAAACCGGCGTCACGGTCGTTGAGCGGCAATCTCAGTTCGCGGTCGATGACATAGTGCGACAGGTCTGCGCAGAGACGCATTTCCGGTACCCGCTCGATCAATTGTAAGGTGTAGTAGAGATCATTGAGGGTGCATTCGCGATGGGTTTCGAACAACATCCGCAGGCCCGCCGATTCGGCATCTCCCATCCATTGCCGGATCACCGGCACCCCCTCTTCCACCGTCAGCGGCATCACGCCGCCGATCACGTTGACCAGACAGGCATCCATTTCTACCGCAAGATCCAGCAACGGCGGCATGTCTTCGAGTGAATACGGGAAAACGTTCATCATGCACTTGAGCTCGTGCCGATGAAACAGTGGTTTCAATGCACGAATTTTCGGAATCTCGTCAACTGCAGGGTCCACACACAGACCGTGATAGCCAGCGGCGGCGGCCATGGTGAAGTTCTCCTCCATCGGCCGTTCGGCCACGCCGGGCCTGCGCATCTCCATGGCCCAGAGTGACTGAAATATTTCCAGGCGCTGCATACTATCCCCAGTCCAAATTGACTGGCATCTGGCGAGGGCAACCCATGCTCAAAAGGAGGTGAGAAATGAAACGGCATTCCCGCCATAGAGTTGCCCGGCGCGCGCCCTGACCAGGTATTCCGCTTCCATGGGCTCCACCCCCTCATCGAGTTCATCGCCGACACCGTTAACTCGGGCGACCCGGTATTTGTGGTACATGCGTAACTGTCGGTGCAATGGGATGACGCTGGCCGGGTCGTCGCTGATTTTCTCCCGGTAGTATGCCGGCAGCCGGTACCAGGGCACGGTGGGTCGGGCATGATGGGCGTTATGAAAACCGAAATTCAAAACCAGCCAGTTGGGCAGGTTCCAGCGGAAACTGATCGGGTTGCTGAAGGTATGGGCCTGTTCAAATTTTCGACCGCCGTAACGCTGCGGCGGCTGGTCCTCAAACAGGATCGGATTGGGGCCATAGTCGTGCTGAAAGGCATCCATAAAGCGCAGCACATGCAGCATCATCAGGTAGGCAATCATGTATAACAGGGCGGCCTTCGGATACCAGACCAGCAAACCGATAAACAGGCTGCCCCGAATCAAAATCACAACGCTGTTGCGCGGGCGCTGGTCAAGGCGCTGCGGAATGATGAACGCACCAAACACCATAATGAAGTGCATCATCAGTTCATGCGCAGGAACATAGAACCACTCGAGCAGCTTGATGAATTTCACCAAGCGTGGATGCCGTTCGAAAAAGTCTTCATAGAGAAACCACACCGAGTCGTCGCCATCCATATGGTGGCGAAAATGCTTGTAGCGGATGTCTTCGAAAGTGCCGTACGATGATCCGCACATCCAGCTCAGGATCCGCCCCAGTCTCTCATTGTTGCGATTGGCCCGGAAGATGGTGTTGTGGCCGCATTCGTGTATCAGGTAGGCCGCAATGACCATTCCATGGCCCAGCCACAATGTGCCGGCCAGATTGAGGTACAGATTGGCGTTGAACAACAGGTAAAAACCACCGGCATAGCCGCATGTTGCATAGAGCAAGGCGAGACCATGATAAAAAAGACCCTGGGGTTCGTGGAATATCTTGGCTGCAGTCGGTGCGTTCATCGGGTTAACGCCGGCGGGCCTTATTCAGCGCCGCTGGGAAGGGCTGTCAAATGCGCTACCATCATGCCATGAGCAATGCCAAATCGCGAACTGATGAGCATAGGGACGCGCACTACAGAAGCCTGAGTTTCTGGCATGACACGCTGCCCGCGTCACTGCAGCCGCGCCCGCCGTTGGAAAGCGACGTCGAAGCCGATGTTGCGATTGTAGGCACGGGCTATACCGGTTTGTGGACAGCCTATTACCTCCATCGTCATGCGCCCTCACTGAATATCGTCATGGTGGAGGCCGACATTGCAGGATTTGGCGCATCGGGCCGCAATGGTGGCTGGTGTTCCTGTTTTCTGGTTGGCATCGAACATTGGGCCTCTGACCCCCAAACCCGCGAACACGCTATTGTGCTTCAGCGTCTGATGTTTGACACGGTGGATGAGGTCGGACGGGTTGCAGCGCGCAAATCCATTGACTGCCATTTTGACAAATCAGGCGGCTTCGCGATCGCCCGGGGCGGCGCTCAACTCAAGCGCCTTGAATCACAGTTCGAATTCTACCGGCAGGCCGGGTTGACGCCGGGTGGGTTTCGCTGGCTGGACGCGGCCGAGGCGGTTCAATCATTGCCGATGGACAAAGCCCGGGCAGGTCTGCGAATGAATCACGTCGCCACCATTCACCCTGCCAGGCTGGTGCGCGGGCTCGCCGACTGCCTGGCGGCCGGGGGCGTGCGCATTTTTGAGGATTCGGCTGCTACGGACATTGAAAGTGGCATCGTGTCGACCCGCCGAGGCAGCGTGCGTGCACCCACCATAGTGCGCGCCACCGAAGCGTACACCCGCACCATATCCGGGCACGAAAGGGCACTGGCGCCGGTGCATTCGATGATGGTGGCGACTGAGCCGTTGAATGATGAGCAACTCGCCGCCACCGGGCTACAACGCCGTTATGCATTTGGAGACCTTTCCCCGGTGGTCACCTACGGGCAGCTCACGGCGGATCGGCGGATCGCCTTCGGCTGCCGTGGCAGGTACTACTTCGGCTCTGGCATCCACAGCACCTTCGCCGGATCTGAACCGGAATTCGAAGTGGTTCGGCGCACCCTGATTCAATTGTTTCCAGCGCTCTGGGGCATTCGATTCAGCCATGCCTGGGATGGCGCTCTGGGCCTCAGCCGCAATCTGTTGCCCGTCGTTTCGTTTGACCGGTCATCCGGTTACGGCTGGGCAGGTGGTTACGCCGGCAACGGTGTTGCAGCCGCCAACCTGGCGGGCAGAACCCTGGCCGACCTGATTCTTGAACGGGCCACGGACCGCTGCCACACACCATGGGTCAATCCCGCGACGGCCCCGCAGTGGGAGCCGGAACCTATACGCTGGCTCGGCATTGCGGGATACCGCCGCTGGCTGGGAGTGAGAAATGCCGTCGAGGGGATCGTCAACCGATTGACGGCTTGAGCACCGGGCTGCAATCCTGGGGCCGCCGGAGATAGAATGTCCCAGGCCGCGATTCTAGGGTGAAAACGTGACAGGTGCTGTTGAAGCGAATATCTGCTTTGTCGAAAGATCGAACGAGCCATTGATTAGCTGGCCGTCTGTCGCCGGCGGCCAGAGCGAAAAACGCAGTGGCGCGTATCGCGATCACCCCGTGACCATTCACAATGCCAGGGATATGGCTGAGCCATCCTCACTCGACCAGCAGGGATTCACGCTGGTGGGGCACAGTTCTGACGTAGGTGACTATCTCGACGACGAATGTCTGACCCGAGTTTATGAACCCGAATTGCAGCGGCTGTTGCTGGACATGACAGGTGCGGAAAAAGTCGTTGTGTTCGACCATACCCGACGGGCCGGCGATCCTCTCACCCGATCCGTAAAGAAGTTGCGTGAGCCGGTCCACCTGGCGCATTCCGATTACACGGAAAAGTCAGGGCCCGAAAAACTGCCGGCATTCTTGCCCGAGGAGGAAGCCCGGCGCCGATTGCAGCGGCGATTCGCCATCATCAACGTGTGGCGATCCATCGCCGGTGCGGTGCAATCTTCACCCATTGCCGTGTGTGACGCACTCAGCGTGAAGGCGCGAGACCTGCTGAAAATTGAGCGCCGTGCCAAGGACAGGATCGGTGAAATCCTGGGCCTGGCACATCACCCCGATCAGCGATGGTACTACTTCCCGCAGATGCAGGAAACCGAAGCGCTGGTCTTCAAATGCTTCGATTCTGAGCGCGACGGAAGGGCAAGAATGTCGCCGCATACGGCTTTTACCGACCCGGAAACGCCGATTAATGCTAGCCAACGGCAAAGTATTGAGTCGCGGTGCCTGGTATTGTTTTAGGGCTTTAAGCGAGCAACATAATCCACCACCAGTCCACGCTGCACCTCAGGCGGCAACATGCCCGGGTGCAACAGCCCCTGCTGACCAATACCCGCCGTAAAGGCCCAAACGGCCAGGGCCTCGGCAGGAATGTCCAAGCCAGACTGCAACTCTCCGGCCTGCTGCGCCCGAAACATCAGCCCGGCGATTCTGTCCACCCACCCTTGGATGAGGTCGGTATGAAATGTCGCGAAGTCCGAATCGAAAGAGGCCTTGTAGAGAAAGGCGTTCCACACCGTCCAACTCTGACGCGAATCCTGGTCAACAATGGCGTCATCACACAGTAATTCGGTCAGCGCATCGAGACTTCCATGTTCCGCGGAATACCGATTCACCGATTTGGTTTGCGCCGCCATGGTCAGGCGCACAGCCTCCAGCAACAAATCATCTTTTGATTTGAAATAGTGAAACAGGGAGCCATACGACAAGCCGGATTCCGCGGCGACGCCACGCATGGTCATCCCCTCGAAGCCGTCGTGCGCGATGATGCGCATGGCCGCTTCGGCAAAGATTCGGCGCTGGGCGTCATGATCTACGATCTTGGGCATGTAGCTGACCTTGCAGAAGTAGCGCAATATATTTTATTATACCAATCAATTGATATAAAATAAATGCAGGAGACAGGCCCTACCCGCCTGGCATGCCATGCACCGGAAACACCAGCAGCAGGAACACACCGCTTCATATTATGCGGCGACAGTAAACGAGCGCACCGACTACCCCAAACTGCAGGGAATGCAGCGTGCGGATATCTGCGTGGTGGGCGCCGGGTTCACAGGGGTCGCCACGGCACTGAGCCTGGCAGAGCGAGGCTTTTCTGTCGTCCTGGTTGAAACAAATCGCGTCGGCTGGGGCGCATCGGGCCGCAATGGCGGGCAGCTCATCAACGGCATTAGCGGGTTGTCAAAAGTCCGCAAGCGCAACGACCCTGCACTGGACGGCATGTTTTGGAATATGCGCTGGCGCGGCAACGACATCGTGCACGAAAGGGTGGCCAGCTATCAGATCGAATGCGACCTCAAGCCGGGATTTGTCGAGGTGGCGCTGAAGAAGCGCCAGATGGCTGACCTTGAAGAAGCGTACGAGCTGTTTTCGTCCCATGGTTTTCCACACCCATTCGATCTCTACGACCAGGAACAAATTCGCTCTATTCTGGGCACCGATGCTTACCTCGGCGGCTTCGTCAATTTCCGCGACGGTCACCTGCACCCACTCATCCTGTGTATTGGGGAGGCTCGCGCGGCCCACGGTCTGGGCGTGCAAATTTTTGAACAGTCACCCGTGGTGAAAATTCGCCATGGACGCAAACCCCGGGTGGTGACCAAGCACGGCCAGGTAGAAGCCGACAGCGTGGTACTGGCGGGCAATGCCTATCACCGCCTGGAGGGGCGGCACATTGGCGGGCTGACGTTTCCGGCGAGCAGCTACATCATCAGGACCGAGCCGCTATCCCCCGAGATTGTTGCGGAGATCAACCCGTTGGACCTGGCGGTCTGCGATTTGAACGAGATCGTCGACTACTATCGTCTTTCGGCGGACAAACGGATGCTCTATGGCGGACGTTGCAATTACTCTGGCAAGGAGCCCGCCAGCATCAAGGCTTCGATTCAGCCGCGCATGCTCGAGATCTATCCGCAGCTCAACGGTGTTGAAATTGCCTACGAATGGGGCGGTAATATCGGCATCGTCATCAATCGCATTCCGGCGCTGGGGCGTATCCACGGAAATGTGTACTACTCGCAGGGCTATTCAGGTCATGGTGTAAACGCGGCGCACATCATGGGTGAGATCGTTGCCGACGCCATTTCGGGAACGATGGAGAAATTCGATATATTTGCGGAGATTCCGCATTTCAGAATTCCCGGCAGCCAGTGGTTCGGAAAACAAATCATTGCATTGGGAATGCTTTATTATCGGCTCAAAGATATGTTGTAAATTCGATCTGGAGTATTTTCATGGCAATTCATCTGCCCCGCCGGGCATCACTGGCCTGGTGCATCGCCGCCGTTGCACTTTTGGCAGCCTGCAACGATTCCTCAAAACTCCCACCCGCAGTCCCCGAGGCGGCCGCACCGGAAACCTGGCTGATCAGCAACGTGCAGATTATGGACGGGACAGGCGGCCCTGCGGTGCCTGGCTCGGTTAGAATTTTGGTGGATCGCATCACCGCCACCGGTCAGTTGTCACCCCTGGATGGAGAGCAGGTCATCGATGGGCTGGGCAGGACCCTGGCGCCCGGCTTTATCGACACGCACAGCCACACAGACTGGCAAATTTTCGAACAGCCCGGTGCACTGAGCGTAGTCAGCCAGGGAATTACCACAATTATTGTGGGGCAGGACGGTGGTTCGCATCTGCCGCTACAAGGCTGGTTCGAACAGCTCCGGGCCTCACCTGCGGCCGTCAATATCGCCTCCTACGCCGGACACGGCAGCATCCGTTCGGAGATTATGGGTGACGACTATCGGCGGCCGGCCACCGAGGCCGAAGTCGAAGCCATGGGCGCATTGCTGCAACGGGAGCTCGATGCCGGCGCACTGGGGCTGGGCACCGGGCTCGAGTATGACCCAGGCATCTATTCAGATCCCTCGGAAGTGCTGGCGCTGGCCCACATCGCCGCCGCCAACCAGGGACGATATATCAGCCATATGAGAAGTGAAGATCGCTATTTTGCCGAAGCGCTTCTGGAAATTATCGAGATCGGCCGTCAGACCGGCATGCCCGTGCAAATTTCACACTTCAAGCTGGCCAAGAAGAGTCTGTGGGGCTCAGCCTCAGAGGTGCTCAAGCAACTTGATGCGGCCCGTGCGGAAGGCATCAACATCACGGCGGACATCTACCCTTACGAATACTGGCCATCCGATCTCACGGTGTTGCTGCCGGAACGAGACTTTAGTGACCGCGCGGCTTTCGAATTCGCGTTGACCGAAATTGCGCCGCCGGAAACCATGCATCTTTCGCAATTCGACGCGCAGCCGGAATATGTCGGTAAATCAATCACCGAGATTGCCGAATTGAGAGATACCGATGCGGTCACGGCCTATATGCAACTCGTCGCCGAGTCACAGGCCTGGGGCGAGCAGACTGGCGATCCTGGCGACGCCATTATCGCCAGGAGCATGACAGAAGCGGACATCAAGGTTCTGTTTAGCTGGCCACACACTAATCTTTGCACCGATGGCGCTTTGACAGATCTCCACCCCAGGGGTGCGGGCTCGTTCACCCGGGTGCTGGGCCGCTATGTGCGTGAAGGCAGCCTGATGCCCCTGACTGATGCGGTACACAAAATGACCGGTCTGACTGCCAGCCACATGGGCATTTCTGATCGTGGTGTGATCGCACCGGGCGCTGCCGCAGACCTGGTGCTGTTCGACCCCGAATCGGTGATCGACAACGCCAGCCCAGGCGACTCGCAAGCATTGAGCGGCGGCATCATTTCGGTCTGGGTCAACGGCACCAAGATCTATCAGGAAGGGAAAGTGACAGGCAGCCACCCCGGCCGCGTGATCACCCGCGCAAGCACCCCGGAAGCCTGATGGTGAAGTTATCCCTGTTTACTGACGGCTGGGAACTGAAAGAACCTTTTAGCACGGCCCAGGCCACCGTCAGCCAAATTGAAACCATTACCGCCTGCCTCAGCCAGGGTGGCCAGTGCGGTAAAGGTGAGGCATTGGGCGTCGACTATTTCGGCGAGACCGCCGCGACCATGGCCGAACAGATCGAAGCGGTGCGGCATCAGATCGAGCCCGAACCCGGCGGAACAGATATCACTCGCGATGAACTGGCCGACCTGATGCCCCCTGGTGGTGCCCGCAACGCCATCGACTGCGCACTCTGGGACCTGTACTGCAAGCAATCCGGGGAACGCATCTGGGACCTCGTGAACGCGCCCGCGCAACCGGTTCATACGGTATTTACATTGAGCATGGACAGCGTCGAGGCCATGGCGAGAGAGGCCGCCAAGAAACTCGATTTCCCGATTCTGAAATTGAAGTTGGGGCCCGATGATACGGCCGCAAAACTCGAGGCCATTCACGCGGCCAACCCCGCCGCTACGTTGGTTATCGACGCCAACGAAACGTGGTCGCTTGCCCTGATGGATGACATCGCGGACAAGCTTGGCGCTTGCAATGTAGCCATGTTGGAGCAACCGCTGCCCGCCGGCAAAGACCAAGGCTTGGAGGGCATCAGCTACACCGTGCCCTTGTGCGCCGATGAATCTTGCCAGAGCAGCCTCGACCTGGAAACGGTCAGCCAACGCTATCAGATGGCCAACATCAAACTGGATAAATGCGGCGGCCTGACCGAGGGCATGCAGATGGTGAAATGGTGCCAAAAACACGGCCTGGAGCTGATGGTCGGCAACATGCTCGGCTCATCCCTGGCCATGGCCCCGGCCTGGGTGATCGCCCAGTACTGCCGTTTCGTCGACCTCGACGGCCCACTGTGGCAAAAGACCGACCGCACACATCCCATGACTTACAATGCATCCGAAATGTCTGCACCCGATTCACGCCTCTGGGGGTGAGCGCCAAGGATGGCGCGAGGAAGGAAAATGCCAGGATGGCAGCATTTTCCGGCGGCTCGAAGAGCTGCTGAACGGTTTCAAGTGTTCTTAGCGCCTTGGATCGTTCCCGCGCATCCTTGCGCTCCACGATCTAAGCACATCCTTGTGCAAAACAGTTAGGGGTGCCCGAATTCAATCATTGCCTGATAGGTCAGCACCTTGAATTCCCCTGCCAGTCGCGTCTGGTGGGGAATGCTCTGAACCATGAACAGGCCAATCAGTTGCTCCTGCGGATCGATCCAGAAACGGGTGCCCGCTGCACCACCCCAGCTGTACTCACCCTTTGATCCGGTCTCACCGATCTGACCCTGATCAAGCGCCACGGCGAAGCCGAGGCCAAAACCAACGCCCGAGCGGCCAAAGCCCATGGGCACATCGCCGAGGTGGTTCATGGTCATCAATTCCACCGTCTTGGGTGAGAGAATACGCACACCATCAAGGTCACCGCCGTTGAGCAACATCTGACAGAAGCGCATATAGTCGTGTGCTGTGGACACCAGACCACTGCCTCCGGCTTCAAATGTAGCGCCTTCTTCTTAGCCCTCGTCCAACACCGGGTCGGCTACTTCCAGCCGACTCGAATTGTTGAATTCCCACACCTTGTTCAAGCCCACTATGGTGCCTTCGGGAGAGTACAACTGGGCCAGGCGTGACCGCTTGTCTGCCGGCACAATAAAGCCCGTATCCGCCATGCCCAGAGGTTGAAATAGACGCTGTTCCAGAAATTCTCCAAAACGCATCCCCGAGAGTACTTCAATCAGACGACCCTGGACATCCACCGCAATGCTGTAATGCCACTTGCTGCCCGGCTCATACTGCAGCGGAATTTTTCCCAGTTCGACCACGGCTTCGGCAATGGTGTTACTGCCGAGAAAGCCTGATTTTCGGTACAGACGATCGACTTCGGTATCGCCAAAAATTCCGTAAGTGAATCCGGCGGTGTCGCGTAGCAGATCCCGGATCGTAGGCTGGCGCATTGGTTTGCGAGTCTGGCCAATTTTGCTTTCGTCCCCGGAACCAATGCCGCGACTGCTGGTGCCATCTGAAATCACGCCGCTGCCGCCACCGGCCGTGGAGACCGCCACTTCAAGATCCGCCAGTTCCGGCAGGTATTTGGCCAGCGGATCATTGAGGAAGAAACGGCCCTCCTCGTACAACATCATCAGCGCAACCGCGGTAATGGGTTTGCTCATGGAGTAGATGCGAAAGATGGCATCATCCGTCATGGCGGTACCGGCCTCGCGGTCACTGAGGCCATAGGTCTGTTGGTACACAATCTTGCCGTTGCGTGCGATCATGCCCAGCCCACCCACCATAATGCCGTTCGTAACCGCTTGATTCATATGTGTGGTGATGCGCTCAAGACGCTGAGAGGACAAACCTTCGCGGCTGGGCGTTCCGGTTCGCAGATCCCGCGCCGAGGCGCTCGTTGCGAACAACGCCAGCAAAACCAATGACATTAGCACTGGCAGGACAGAACGGACTCGCAGCAACATATTAATCTCCTTGCTTGGTATCATTATTTGAACGCGCATCAGTGTATCTGCGCTTAATCTTTCGCTTCGTCATCCTGATCCGGTTCCGGCTCCACCGGATGAACAAAGTCTGCCGGTTCCTCGCCGAAAAGATGCTCGCGAAACCAGGCCAGGGCGTGCTCGCTGATTGCCCGGCGGGTGCGAGGGCTCGAAGGACCGTGACCCATATCACTGTAGACAATCATGCGCGCTTCGATGCCTTTGTCGAGCAGCAGTTGGCGCAACTGATAGCCGTTCGCGATGGGTACTCTTTGGTCGTTTTCGCCGTGCTGGATCAGCACCGGCGTCGTGGCATTGGCAATATAGCTAACCGGTGAAGTCTTGGCGTAGACCTCGTCATCTACCAGTGGGGTGGCGTCGAAATACTCAGTCGTGAACTGGGTGATGTCGGTATTGTAATAGTAGGTCCGCCAATCGCTGATACCCGCACCCATGATGGCGGCGGTACAGATATTTGAATAGGTCGCCAGCATGGCCGAGATATGGCCACCCTGGCTCCAACCCAGGCAACCGACACGCTGCGGGTCCACCAGCCCTTGCTCAATCAACATTTCCACCCCGGCAATGATGTCTCGTGCCGGGCCGAGGCCCAGGTTTCTGTGGTTACTGGTTTGAAAAGCTTCGCCATAGTTGGCGCTACCGCGATAGTTAGTTTGCAAAACCAGGGCGCCCTCGCCTTCAGCAGCCAGCACGTCAGGATGGTAAATCCCACGGGGGGCGCCAGCCAGCATTGGCCGGTCGGTTCCGGTTGGGCCACCATGCGTGCGCACGAAAATCGGGTAATGCTTACCCGGCTTGAATCCGGCAGGTTTGGTCAGGACACCCTCGATCTCAAGACCGTCATACGACCGCCATGTAATCAACTCCTTGGTGGCAAACTCAAAGTCAGCCAGTTGATCCGAATACGCGGTGAGTTGACGGCTGCCCATCGCCATCAACAACCACCAGTTCAGTGAGGGCTTGTTCAGCGGCGGACAGATAGGCATGCGCTGCGCCGTCACGCGAATACGTGTAACCGCGGGTGCGGGACTCACCACTGCTGAGTTGGGCAATGTTTCCGTTCGCAGGGTCCAGCGCATAAAGGTTCATTGTGGTTCGATCGCCGGCACTGAACACAATGCCCTTCTCTGAGAAGCGAACCAAATTCGGGTTGTAGTCTGCCATCGCATAGGTCTGCGGATCAGCCCCTTCGCTGTCGGTAACCACGATGTCTGCGTATTCCGGAAACGAGGCTCCGTTGCTGTACGTGATCCGCTCGCCGTCCGGGCGCCAGAGAATATTCGACTTCACACCCGGAGAATCATCCAACAGCACAGCTTCACCGCCGGCTGCCGCTAGCATAAAAACTCGCCCTTCAAGAAGATCAGCCATGTGAGGACTGCGCCAGGTCGAAAAGGCGATGTGTTCGCCGTCCGGCGAAAGGGCAAATTCCACGACCGAATAATCACGCCCCTGGGTCAATTGTTCAGGCTCGTCGCCGAAACCCATATCCTCGCCAAGATCAACCTTCCAAATATGCTTGAAGCCCCCATCTTCCCGCACCACGTTATAGCTGCCATAACGTTCTTCGCAGGCTTCCATTAAGGATTTATCCTTCGGCCCGGAGGTGAAATACAGGGCCCTGGCGCCAGGCCCGAAGCGTAGATTGCCGATGTCTTTGGCTTCTATCTTGGGGGTCACCGCTTCTCCGCCATTGGCGCGGATAAACGACAGCTTGCCATGACGCATAAACGCCAGCATCTGCCCATCCGACGACCACTCAAATTCGCCCACCGAGTCATCGCCATGGGTCAGTTGTAACGGCTCACCAGCGTCCACCGACACCACCCATAACTGGGTCATGTCCTTGTTTTCCTCAAAATCGTTCTCAAAAGTGGTGAAGGCCACGCGACGGCCATCGGGTGAAATCTCTGCAGCCGTAATGATCTGCAGGCCCATGAAGTCATCAAGGGTAGGTACGCGGCTGTCCTGCCCCAACAGCACACCTGCGTGTGCAAACAGCAGCGCTACCACGATCAGCCTGAATGAGTGCATTTGTGTGCCTCCATAATGTTGTTGACTAAAACTGGGGTTGGTTCAATCTGACCCAGACTCCCCGCCGTTCAAACAATCCGGGAGTCCGTGTCACCCCAGTAACGATCACGCAGCAATCGCTTGTATAGCTTGCCGGTCGCGTGACGCGGCAGCTCCGCGTCAAAATCGATCGAGCGGGGGCACTTGACAGGTGAGAGATGCTCTCGGCAGAAATCGGACAATTCATCGGCGAGGGCCGTACCGGCCAGGCTATGGTGCATCAACTGCACGACTGCTTTGACCTCTTCGCCAAAATCTTCATTGGGTATGCCAAATACCGCTACATCGGCCACTTTGGGGTGTGTAATCAGTAGATTCTCGACTTCCTGGGGTAGATGTTCACGCCGCCGGAGATAATCATGAATGCTTTTCGGTCGGTGAGATAGAGAAAGCCTTCAGCATCCAGGTAGCCGACATCACCGAGCGTTGACCAGCCGTTCTTGAGGTGGCTTTGCTGCGTTTTCTGCACATCGTTGTAGTATTCGAATTCGGGACCGTCAGCGAAATAGACGATGCCCGTTTCCCCCACCGGAAGTTCGTTGCCCGCGTCGTCGCAGATGTGCAGGACGCCAAACAAAGCCTGTCCGACCGAACCCTCGTGCGCCAGCCATTGATGCGGCCCAATTGTGGACATTCCATTACCCTCTGAACCGCCATAATACTCATAGATAATGGGGCCCCACCAATCCATCATTTGCCGCTTGATTGCGATCGGGCAAGGCGCAGCAGCATGAATGGCCACTTCAAGGCTGCCGAGGTCAAACTGGCTGCGCACCGCCAAAGGGAGCTTGAGCATGCGCACAAATATGGTCGGCACCCACTGAGAATGGGTCACACGATAGCGCTCGATCAGTTGCAGTGATTGCTCGGCGTCGAAGTGTTCCATGACCACGACTGTGCCGCCCATTCTCATAATGGTCATGGTAAACAGCAATGGCGCTGCGTGATAAAGCGGCGCGGGCGAAAGATAGACCGTTTCAGGGTCGAAACCGTACAGATCGACCAGAAGATCCAGCACCGGGTGCACGGCGTCGATGGGGTCCTCGGGCAAAGGTTTCTTGACGCCCTTGGGGCGACCCGTCGTGCCTGACGAATACAACATGTCGATACCCGCAGACTCATCCGCAACCCGCTGCGTCGGGCAAGCGTCACGTGCGGCTTCGTAGGCCTGATAGCCCTCTACGATGCCGTCAGCCATAAATAGATGGGGGCAATTGGGTAACTGTTCTGTCAGTGCCAGTGCCTCCTCGCGCAAAGCATAGGAGGTAAAAAGCACCCCGGCGGTGCAGTCCGCCGACAATAAAAGCAACTTCCCCCGCCGTCAGCCGTGAAGAGACGGGCGTCACATAAATCCCGGTCCGTAGTGTCGCCCACATGATCTCGAGGAAGTGCGGGTTGTTTTCCATAAAGATCGCAACATGATCACCTCGGTGCAAGCCGAGCGAGCGTAACAATTGGGCGACCTGATTGGAGCGATCTTCAAGCTGTTGATACGACACGGCCTGCCCGCTTATCGCCATGATATAGGCTGCTTTATCAGGGTTTTCACGGGCGTGAATGTGTGGGTGCAAACCAGGCTCCTTTTCTTGAGCAAACCGCCATACGCCAGCCGGCCAGTATTGTCTCACATTGATTGCTCGATCATGTGGCACAATCGACCCTCAACATTTCGTTCAGCAATTCAGGAGTTTCCAATGCCAGCGGTCAGTCCATGGGGTACCGGTCAGGGTCTGGAACACACACTTCCTTCCTCCTGGTATCAGCGGGAGGATATTTACCGGCTCGAACTGCAGCACATATTTCTGCGTGAATGGATCTGCGTGGGCCGTGAAGAGATGTTACAGGAGGCCGGTGATCACATCGTTTTGGCGGTGCACGAGGAGAGTATTTTGTTGGTGCGCAATCAGGCAGAGAAACTCAAGGGTTTCTACAATGTCTGCCGCCACCGCGGCGCGCGCCTGTGCCCCGCAGTCGAGGATAATAAAGACCACCACCGGCAACCGATTGGAGGCGGCGTCGTCAACAAGAGCGCCATTCTCTGTCCTTACCATTCCTGGCGTTATGACCTCGATGGGCAGCTCACAAAAGCACCCCACATGGAGGGTCAAGCGGGCCTCCGGATGGAAGATGTTCAACTTTACCCAGTCGGCGTAAGGACCTGGGGCGGCTTCATATTCATCAGCCTCAGGCCCGAATTGGCGCCAGACTTTGGGGCCTATGTCCGTGCACCTGCCGAGAATTTCATTCGTTATCCGTTGAAGGCACGACGCCAATCGCCAGATTCATTATCAGGACCAGTATTGAGATGGGTTGGCCGAACTGTAGGGCTAATTCTTCGATCATATGAGATTGCCTCCAAAGGTATGGGGGAGAATAGTATTTTTGGACTAAATGTCCAGCTAAATTGTTTGTTCAGGTACTTGTCTGCCCAGGTATATGTTTGCCCAGGTAAATGATTGTTGGGTAAATGTTTGTTTGGGCAAATTGGCCAGTCCCTAGCGGCTCGCCCGCAGTTGCTGTATTAAGACAGCTGCGCGAGCTTCACTCGAGTACCAGGTGGGATGATCAGGGTTGGTCTGCCGACGCTTGGCGATGATGCACAAGGTCATGGCCAGACGGCCGCAGATCAAGGGCATCAGCACTTCCCTCTCGAGATCGCTGAGTGGACGAACGCTTTCATATCCCGCAATGACCGCCCCCGCAACATTGAGTGGTTCATCGTGACCCATCATGGCATAGCTCAGGCAAATGGCCAATTCACAAACGGTCGGGTTGTAGCAGCAATCCAAAAAGTCCACCAGGCCGGTGACCTCCTGGCCCTGCACCATGATGTTTTCGTCGTTGGCATCGCCGTGGATAATCTGATGCGGCAGCGCGCTGAAGTTTGGCCTGGCCTCGTCTTTCCAGCGTGACAATCCCCACTCTACGCAGGCCCGCACCTGCGGGTTTCCAATCCATTTTATGGCGTCTTCGTGCTGGTCTGCACGCGATATGTCCCATTGGTGCCCGCGGTGCAGCCTGGGATCATCGAAACCCTCCATGGCCTTGTCGAACTGCGCCATGGTGCGGCCCAGGCTGAATCGTAAATCATCTGATATTTCAGCTGTGTCTTGCCATGGTACACCTTCGACAAAACCCATCAATTGGGCGTGATACACACCCTCTCCAGGCACTTCAATTCGTACATACAGTAGCTCATTTTTATCCCGGATCAGGCAGGGCAACTGGGCGCTGAAACCGTGCAACAGGGCGTGCTCCAGCAACCGGTTTTCCAACTCGATTCCTGCTGCGGCATCTTCACCTGCAATGACTTTAACGACAAATTTGCGGTTCGATTTTGTGCGCACCAGGTAGTTACGGTTTTCACCGGGCAGACGGTCCAGGCTGCAATCCAGGCCGAAATGATCCAACAGCATTTGCCGGGTGGTGATTTTCCAGCTTTGTTCGTTCATGTTCTGATGTGGAGTCTGCCTGCCCTTGACAAGGGAACGGCCATTGTCTGCGGTCTGTGCCTTGTCTTGGATCATCTGCTGATCTCTGAACATGGCAATATCAGTTTGAAAGAGTACTACAATAGTGGCTCGAAAACGTGAGTCAAGGATGCCGCAAATAAAGTGCACCTTAGAAAAGGTCTGAAATTGGATTTCTGCCGCAGTTTTGCCCCGTATTGGGCGCTGAAATGGGCGCTGAAATGGGCGCTGTATGGGGCCCTCTGCCCGGCAGTTTTGTTCGCCGGCGGCCTGGATTCCGGGCGCCTGGCGCGTGACTATGGCAACTGGTTCCATCAGCAGGTCGCGCGCGAAGATATCGTCGGCGCCGCCTTCGCCGTTGTGTCGCGCGAGGATATCCTGCTCATCGGCACGGCCGGGCACGCCACCGTCGGCGGATCGGAAGCCATTACCGAAAATTCGCCCTTCCGGGTGGCCAGTGTGTCCAAGACTTTTGCAGCCGGACTGACCGGCATGCTGGTGCGTGAAGGGCGCCTGGACTGGGAAGATTCGGTCAATGACTTTGTGCCCGCATTTCGCATCAAGGGCGACACCAGTCTGATTACCGTGCGTCATGTGTTGGGGCAAAGTTCTGGCTTGGTGCCGCATGCATACGACAACCTGATGGAAGACGGTGTTGCGGTGGAGGAAATCATCCGCCAATTGGGAAAACTGTCCTATATCTGCACACCCGGTGATTGCTATACCTACCAAAACAGTGTGTTCAGCTTGCTCGAGCCCGTTATCGAACAAGCCACCGACTCTTCCTATGCCGAGTTGATGTCGGTACGCATTTTCGAGCCCCTTGATATGCGATCCGCCTCGGTCGGCTACGAGTCATTCGTGCAGAACCCCGAACGCGCCCGGCCCCATGTGAAAAGCCGTGGCCAATGGAAGGCCGTCGACGTCAAGCCCAACTACTACAGACTGGCGCCGGCCGCCGGGGTCAATGCCAGCATCCTGGATATGGCCAAATGGCTGCAGGCAATGCTCGGCAGCCACCCCAGTGTTTTCGAAGATGAATTGCTCACTGAGCTGACCACGCCGCGGGTTCATACCCAGCGCGAGATGTATCGCCGGGAGTGGCGCAACCTGCTCACCAATGCCCACTACGGGCTGGGTTGGCGCGTCTATCAACTGGACAATCACACCATCGCCTATCACAGCGGCTGGGTGTCGGGCTACCGCGCTGATGTCGCTTGGTCAGAACAATTGGATGTGGGTATCGCCATCCTGCTCAATTTCGAAAGCAAAATGATCGACGGCCTGACCACGGAATTCTGGAAGATGGCCTTTGCCGATCGGCCCTGACCGGGGCGGGGCAGCAGATCACAATACCGCCGCGACTCTCCGAACGCCTTCTTCAATATCTGCATTGTCATAGTGAGCAAAGCTCAGACGCAGGTAATCCTTCAAACCACCCGAGCTGGAAAACACCTGGCCGGGCTGAAAACCCGTTTGTTGTTCGATAGCCAGTTGGCGTAGCGGTCTGGTATCGGCTCCGGACAATAGCTTGAGCCAGAAGAAATAGCCGCCATCTGGCCTCTGCCAACTCAGTCGATCACCCAGGTGGCGCTGCAACGAGAGGTCCATTGTCTCGAGCCGCCGGCGGTAAGTGAAACGCAGCCCTTCGAGGTGCGATTGTTGCAGCCCCAGGTCGATCGCATGGCGAATGATGTGGGAGGTAAAATGGTTGAAGGACCCGCCGCTGGCGACGGCGCCGCCGCTGAGCAGTTCGTCGCGCAATTTGGGACCCGCCTGGATCCAGCCCACCCGCATGCCCGGGGCAAGAATTTTCGAGAAAGAACCCAGCGATAAAACCGTGTTGTGCTCAGCCATACTGCCCAGCGGCGCGGGTGGCGGATCAAAGTAATGCAGCATCTGGTACACCTCGTCGGCCACGATCAAGAAGTCATACTGCCGGCTTAGTTCCACCAATCGCTGGCGCCGCGCCAGCGACATCGTGCTGCCGCAGGGGTTGTGGTAGGAAGGAATTGTGTAAATCAGCCGTGCCGGGGTGTGCTGCAGTGATTGTTCCAGGATATCCAGGTCCATGCCTTCATCGTCCAGCGGCACGCTGACGATATTCAGTCCGTGATCGCGAAATACCTGGAAAGCCAGAAAATAACTGGGCTCCTCGACATACACGGTATCGCCCTGTTGGCTGAACTGGGTACACACCAGGTCCATGGCATGCGAGTTGCCAGCGGTCAGGAACAGGCTATCGGGTGAGACCGCTGAACCGTAGTTGGTAGTCAGGAAGGCCGCCAGTGACTCGAGAAAGCGAATGTCCCCGGCGGCCACGCCATAATTGATTTCAATGGGCTGCGCCCCGGCCAAATAGTCCTCCGCGGCCGTACGCACCAGGTCAATGGGCAGCAAATCTGCCGACGGCTGGCCCACCCCAAAGTTGATGGTCCCCGGCGGCGGCGCAGCGTCGAATGTCACCTTTCCAGCCATTCATTCCCTCCTATTTCATTCCCAACTTTTTGTTTTCGTTGAGCAGGCAAATGGCCTCGAGTAACCTTTTTGCGCGGGTCTCGGGCCGTTTCGCGTTGGTCAGCCAGGCAATGTATTGTTGGCGATAGCCTGGGGCAAGTGCCTCAAAGTTGGCCCAGGCTGCGGGCTGCGCACGCAACGCCTGCTCCAGTTCAGGCCCCAGTTCAGGCCGCGGCTCAATCCCGGGTTCCATCCCGGAGGCTCGTTGGGCCGCCTTCGCCTTAAGAAATGCCTCAGCGTAGGCTTTGCGACGTTGATAGGCGGCCAGCCCGGCCTCGGCCATCAAACCACCCGCCCTGAGTTCCTTCGCCAGGCGTAGATTCAGTTCAGACCATTTGCTCTTTCTCTTGCGAGGTGTGAAACGGAAAGCGTAACGTTCATCATCGATGCCCTTTTTCAAGCCGTCGATCCAGCCGAAACACAAGGCCTCTTCCAACGCTTCGCGGTAGCTGGTGCACTGTTTGCCGGTGCTTTTTTTGTACAGCACCAGCCAGACCTCGGTTTCATCGGCATGATGGACTTCAAGCCAATCACGCCAGTGACTCCGGTCGCGGGGACAGAAATTGGGATTCAGCATATTTTCGGATCACATCGCACCGAGGGCATTACACCAGAACCCGGCTTCAGGGGCGAATCTTGCTGCTATGCTGGAACAATTCGACGTGGGGCCAGTCTTATCTCATTGCTGCCCATCGACCCTCGCAGAAGAACGGATAATCAATTGATGAATTCCAGCCTGCTAGTGACCGACCTCCACAAGTCATATGGTGCCCGCGTGGTCTTTGCGGGGTGGAGCCACGCCTTCGACAGCGGCTTTCACGGCGTCACAGGGCCCAATGGCATTGGCAAATCCACCTTGCTGGCCATTCTGGCCGGGGCTGAACGCTGCCAGGGCGGGAAAATCGCCCTAAATGGGGCAGTACTGGGGCAGGAACCGGACACCTACCGGTCTCAGATTGGCTACTGTCCAGACCGCATGGCCTTTTATCCCTTTGTGAAAGCCCATGAATTCTTTCACCTTGCGGCGTCGGCAAAATCCTGTGCCACTCCGGACCCGGCCCACCCTCTGGTCAAGGGCTTCAATCTGCACCGAGAGTGGGATACTCGCCTCGACGAGCTGTCACTCGGTACGCAGAAGAAAGTTTTGCTGCTCACTGCCCTCTTCAGCGACCCGGACCTGTTGCTGCTCGATGAACCCACCGACGAACTGGACGCCGAGTCCGCTCGGTTCCTGGTCGATCACCTGCTGCAACGCCGGGCGGCCATCACGATTATCTCCACCCATGACAGGGCGTTGCTGGACGCATTGCAGGCCACACCGATAGCGCTCGACCATGAGGCCTGAGGCAGCCTCACTCTACGCCGGCTTACGCGCCGCGCGATCGCGCCACTATCGCAACACCCTGATCGAGCGGGCCATGCGCATGCGCCAGAATGCCCTGGTAGCCGCCGGCGTGCTCGGTATGGTGCTGCTGCCCGTCATGATGATCGTGTTTGTGCCCGCCAACAGGCTGCTGCGCAGCAATCAGGCCCTGAGCGTGCTGTATGCGGCGCTGTTTTTGCAGGCCCTGTCCTGGACCTTGCTTTTGATTCAGCACGGCGCCCTGTCGCATCGCCCGTCCGAGCGCTTCCTCGGCAGTTGGCCCATCGAACGCGCCCTGCGCCACAAACTGAACCTGCGGATGCTCGTGGTCGCCAATCATCTCCTGTGGCTGGTCACGCTGCCGTCACTGATCTGGTTCCTCTACACCGCGGATGATCGCGCGGTGGCCTTACTGCACAGTTTGAAACTGATCGTGCTGTTATATCTGGCCATCGGACTGCAACTGCGCCAGATGACAACAGGCTTGGTTCCATGGCTGCATTTCTTCATCGTTCACCTGGTCTTCTTCGGCGGTCTGGTGGTGGCCGAGCGCTCCGCCGCCCCACTGTCTTACCTTTTGCTGCTGCTGGCGCCGGCTGCCTTACACATCGTGCCCACGCCCGCCCGGCGAGTCGCCCTGGGACACCGGCGGCCGATGCTGCCCGCAGTTCGCGCCAGGCTCATGCGACGGCTGCCCTGGGCAGGCCTCCACGCGCTGATGCTCGGTGCGCCCAATGCCCAACCTCAATACTGGCGTGTACTGGCCGCCGTGGGCGCGGTCGCGGCATCGCCGTATGTGTTTGAATACCTGCCAAAACCCTACGCCTTCCTCGCCCTGATGGCCTTGCTGTTTGGGGTGATTTACATCATCAATGGTCTGTATTATTTCTTCGCCGAGTGCCACCGCAAGGCACAACCGCTGTTGGACAGCTGGGGTATTAGCCGCAGCACTTTGCTGCGCCAGAATCTGCTGGTATTCACTACCGCCGACTCACTGCTGGTGCTGTTCATGCTGACCAATGCGTTGGCTGCGGGTCACATTGACGCCGTCCAGGGCGTATTCGCGATCGCTTGCGCGGTGATATACGTCCCCCTGCTTTTTCTGATTTCGATCAAATCACCCGACAACGTACTGAGTTACAGCCTGCTGGCCTACTTTCCGGCCTGCATCGCCGCCCTGATGTTGACGTTCTAGGGTGAAAGACTCCCTTCGTCGCACCGGCCTGATCTCACTACTGGGGTGCGTCTGCCTGATGCCCCTGCTGATCCTGCCGGTGATGGTGGGGACATTTGTCGACCACCTGGCACTCACCGAGAGTCAGGCCGGCTGGCTCGCTGCCGCCGGCTTTCTGGGTTCCGCTACCGGAGCGCTGGTGATGGCGCTGCGCATCCATCACCTTGATTTGCGCCGACTGGCGCCGTGGGGCCTGATGGCGATGGTGGTTGCAGATGCCGCGAGCATCGCGGCGTCTGACCTGCCCGTGGTGGCGCTGGTTGTTTTGAGGCTCATTTCCGGCCTCGGCGGCGCCGCCGTATTGGCCTCTGTAATGAGTGCATTTGCCGTCTGGCGTGAGCCTGATCGAGCCTATGGTTTCTTCATGGCCATGCAGTTCGCCGTTAGCGGCGCCGGCCTGTACGTTCTGCCTTCGGCGATGTCTTTCATCGGCGTGCCGGGCCTGTTCATCCTGTTCACTGCTGTGGACCTGGCGGCATTTGCGCTCGTGCGGCAATTGCCCGATCGCTCGGAGCGGGCGGCCAAAGTAGCCGGCGCACCGCTGGAATGGCACGTCATTGCAGCCCGGACATCGCTGGTCTGTTTGCTCGGCATTGGAATGTTTGAAGCCGCTAACATGGCTCAGTTCACCTATGTTGAACGCATCGGCGTGGCCTTCGGACTGAACACGGATGAAATCGGACTGACCCTGGGCATCGCCACAGTATTGGGTATACCTGCGGGCTTTGGCGTGACTTGGCTGGGGACTCGCTTCGGTTACTTCAAGCCACTCGCCGCGGCCATGCTGGTAGCCGTCTTCGCCCTGGGGCTGTTGGCCCAAGTGCCGTCGCATGCTGGCTACTGGATTGCCTGTGGTCTGCTCAGCATGTGCTGGGCCTTTGGCTTGCCCTATTTTCATGCCATCGAGGCCAGGCTCGATCCAGGTGGCAGCGTTGTCGTGGCCGGCACCTCGGCGACCGACATGGCCGGCTTTGTCGGCCCGGCGGCAGCGGCGGCCCTGGTCGCGCCCGGTCGGTATACTGATATGCTGATGGCGGCGGCGGGCTGCTTCATCGTGGCCGTCTTGCTAATGCGCTTTGTCACCTTGAGGTTGAAGAAAGTATGAACAGGAAAGACCGACAACTGGGCATGGACAGAGATATTAGCCGGCGTGATTTTATCCACGATCTCGGGATAGCCGGATTGGGTCTGTCGGTGCTGGGGTCGGCTGCTGCGGACAACGTAGCGGGCACTCCCTCGGCGTCTGTGGATCCGGCCGCTTACTATCCCCCAACACTGACCGGCCTGCGCGGTTCACAGCCTGGTGCTGAACAGGCGGCACATGCCCTGGCACGCGAAGGGAAGCGATGGGCCACAGCCCCGGACATCGGCGGAGAATACGACCTGATCGTCGTTGGGGGGGGCATCAGCGGTCTGGCCAGCGCGTATTTTTACCGTGGCCAAAATGGTCCGGGTAGCCGCATCCTGATTCTGGACAACCAAGACGATTTCGGCGGCCACGCCCGGCGCAACGAATTCCACCAGGGCGGCGAAATGCGCCTGGCCTGGGGTGGCACAGTCAATATCAAGTATGACGAATACAGCGAGGTGGGCAGGGGCCTGCTTGCCGAACTCGGTGTCGATGTGAAACGGCTGCAGAAAAACTTCGAATTCGCATGGCTCGAATCCATGGGGCTGCAGGCCGCCACCTGGTTCGATGCCGAATCCTATGGTCGCGATGCGCTGGTGCTCGGCACCGGGTTGACAGACGACACGCCAGAAAACCTGGCGGCGCGGGTGGATGAATTTCCTTTGTCCGCTGAAGCCAGGCTGGCGCTGCGGCGCTTCCTGACCTCGGACCAAAACCTTTTGCAAGACCTGTCCTGGAAAGAACAACTGGCCTATGTCCAGGGCACCTCATACCGCGACTTCCTGGTGACCCGCTTCGCCATTCCGCAGGAGGCTGTTCAGATATTCACCAATGCCACGCTCGGCTACTGGGGTGTTCGTGCTGATGACCTATCCATCATCGAGAGCATCGGCACCGGATTGCCCGGCGCCCATGTGTTGGGTGATTTTGCGCACGAGTGGTTTGAGTCAGAGGGAGGTCGCACGCTGATGTTTCCAGACGGAAATGCATCCATCGCCCGTCTGCTGGTGCGTGCCCTGATTCCCGCCGTGGCGCCGGATCACTCACGGGGCAAAACCCGCGACGACATTGTCACCGCTGCGTTTGACTATGCCCACCTGGACCAGCCCGATTCCAGCGTACGCCTGCGCCTAAACGCCACGGTTGTGAACGTGCGCAACCAGGCAGAAACCGATGATGTAGGCGTCACCTATGTGCACGATGGGGCCGCCCATACTGTCACCGCAGGGCAATGCGTTCTGGCCTGTTACAACCGCATTATTCCTCACCTGGCCCCGGAAATTTCACCCACTCAGGCTGAAGCGCTGCGCTACAGCGTCCGGCGCCCCTTGCTGGTCATCAACACCCTGTTGCGCAATGGCAATGCCTTGAAAAAACTTGACATCGCCAGCGCCTATTGCCCCGGCCGAATGGTCGCATCGGTTTTTCTCGCCGCGGGTGTCAATGTCGGCGACTATCGCCCGGGCTGGGACCCGGAAAAGCCCGCGGTGATGCAATTTTTTGGAACCCAGTCCATACCGGTGCCGGAGGGCATGAATGTCAAGGATCAACACCGGGCGGGGCGCCAGAACATGCTGGCCACGAACTTTGCAGACTACGAACGCGAGGTGCGAACCGTGCTCACGGGTGTGCTTGGTGGCGGTGGATTTGACGCGGCGGAAGATATTCTCGCCATTACCGTCAATCGCTGGCCACATGGCTACGCCTACGACCACCTGGACTTGTGGGACCCTGACTGGGCGCCTGGCGAGGCGCCCCATGAAATCGGCCGCAAGCGCTTTGGCAACATCGCCATCGCCAATTCCGACGCGGGCGCGGACGCCTACACGCACACGGCGATTGACCAGGCCTGGCGGGCAGTCACCGAACTGGCTGAGACTTCCGTCTGAGGGTCCCGTCACCCACCCAATCCCGGCCATGAGAACGCTCCAGGAATCGATCCAAAAAAAGGACTTTGTGCTGACCGCTGAATTACAGCTGGGACGGGAATCGGACGCGGCGGCGATTACTGATCAAGCTGGGGTGCTGGCCCGGTGTGTGGATGCCATTCAGGTGCCGGACAGCCCCAGCGCCCGTGTACAAGTCACGCCATCTGCGGCATGCGGCATCTTGATTCGTCAAGGCATTGAGCCGGTCGCACGCCTCACCTGCAGAGACAGGAACCGCATCGCGCTTGAGAACGAATTAATGAGCCTGGGTGCGATGGGCACAAAAAGCGTGCTGCTGATGCGCGGCGATGAGTTGCCCGCCGATCACCGGCCGAAGGTCAAACAGGTCTTTGAACTGGGCGGCAAGGAACTGATTGAAACGGCCCGTGCGTTGGCTGATGATCCGAATGTAAGCTGTGTGCCAGAGTTCCACATCGGTACGGTGGCCACGGTATTCCGCCCCAAGGCAGGCTGGAGGCCCCACTCACTGTTGGCGAAAGTGGATGCGGGGGCGCGCTTCATACAGACACAATTGTGCTTCAATATGAATTCCCTCAGGCGCTACATGAGCCACTTGGTCGAAGCGCAGTTGACCTGGCGCTGTTCCGTGATTGTCGGCCTGGCAACGTTACCGGATGCCATGAGCGCCAGGTGGCTGAGTGAAAATCTGATGGGTTCGGTGATACCAAAGAAACTGGTGCGGCGACTCGAGCAAGCGCGTGATCCGGAGCAAGAGGGTGTGGCCATCTGCGCCGAACTATTGCAGCAATTACGCGAGGTGCCCGGTGTATCAGGCGCCCACCTCTTGACCCCCGGTGATCTGGCAACCATTCCGGCCGCAATTCAGGCCGCTGCAAAATAACCCCTTCTTAGCCCGCTATGATATCTCTAACGATTTACCAAACTGCTTCGCCAGCCACACTGCAAAATCCGGATCCTTGGTGAAATATGCGGGTTAGCTGTGAATATTCCAGCACCGTTGTATACACCAGGGAACGTTTGTTATGCCTATGCTACCTCCGGAAAGCCCCATGAGCGGACTACTGGCCACGCCTGGCGGACGGCCCTGCGGGCTACCCTCACTTCTCCGCGCTTGGTGGGTCGGCTCCAACGGAACTTCCTGTTCCGTGTCGCCTCGTCGAGCCATCCCTGGCTCGACGACCCAATCGCTTGTCGGCGCTCGGCATCCTTGAAGGCGTGGCCAGTAGTCCGCTCATGGGACTTTCCTAACGCTGGCACAAACCGGATCGGAGTAAGGGTCCTGGAAGCAGCACTGTCACTCTTTCCGGCCTGTTCCAACTTATGGCACGTAGGGGTCAAATGTCGTCGATTTGGCGCGTATGTCATGCCACTGGCTGCCCCAGGGCGGTTGCGGTCGTGCGAGCCCAAGAGCCGCACCGTGCAGCAAAGTGTCTTGAGGGGGTTGTGGTGCGCTCCATCAAGGTGGATGCCGAGGGACGACAAGCGACTGGGTCGCTGGTCCCGAGCGCCAAGGATGGCGCGAGGAAGGAAAATGCCAGGATGGCAGCATTTTCCTGCGGCTCGAAGAGCTGCTGAACGGATTCAAGTGTTCTTAGCGCCTTGGATCGTTCTCGCGCATCCCTGCGCTCCACGATCTAAGCACATCCATGTGCAAAAGGGCCATCCACCAGGAGCGAACCGCAACCCCCTCATGACACTTTGCGGCAACGATGACACCGAGCCTTACGTGTGAACAACGTTGCTGGAATTCACAGTTAGTCCGCGTCCTCGACGCTGGCCACGACCATCACGCGCTTGTGGTGCAGGAGCTGTTCGTAGGCGTCCGGCGGCGGCTCGAGCACCTCGACCCGGCCAAAGCCCACTTTTTGCAGCGTCCACAGCAGCGCTTCCAGGCTCGGTACCATGCAAATACCGGTAACACTCGCTTCCGGCCCATGGGTATCGTCGGTTTCGTCAATGAGCCCAAAACTTCCTTTCAGCGGCTTGACGAATTGGTAGCTGCCGTAGTCGACAAATCCACTCAATCCCGGTACGACCTGTGTTTCAATCACGCAAAAATTGCGGCACAAGGCCCGGGCAACCCGCATGGCGCCCACCGGGTTTTCCAGGTGATAAAGCAATCCCAACATCAATACCACGTCGAATTGGCCGAAAGCGTCAGTATCGATGTCAAAGACATCGAGGTGGTGTGCCGATAAATTCTCCAGTGCAAAGGCTTCTGCAATCAGGCGGCTGTCGTCCACGTGGCTTGCCCGCGCGTCCACCGCTGTGACCTGGGAAAAACCGGCCTGGGCCAGTTTGACCGCAAAATATCCCTGGTGACAGGCAAGATCAACTGCGGTCAGCTGCGAATAGTCGGCGTTTGAACCCCCCAACCGCTCGAGCAGGGTGTCTTTGAGCATCTTCCAGCGAGTTTCATGGATGGCATCCAAAGTACCCATGTGGGTGGTGTAGGTATGTCTGCCGTCGGGCAGTTGGTAACGATAAAACCACTCTCGCTCGAGGATACGATCAATCACCCTGCTCATTCTTTATCCAGTTTGCTGTGGCTTAGCGCGGGCGCGGCCAGGCTGCGGGCGTGCCGTGCAACATCCCGCGGCCACGCCGATGTATGGTTTTCAAATCCTTCGCGGTCACCGCGAAATAGCGAACGCGTTGCCTCTTCAAAACCCGGCTCATTTCCCGCCACCGCGGAGATAAATCCGTAGGCCGCATTTTGTGCCTTGCGAATTTCTGCCTTGGGGCTGTTGTGGCGGCGCGCGTGTTCAACCAGCTTGCGCAGCGTCACTGAAGCGCCGCCGGGTTGTTGACCCAACCATGCCCAGTGCCGCGGCAACAGCGTAATTTCACGCGACACCACGCCCAGTCGCGGGCGGCCGCGACCACGTTTGAGCGCGCCCTCTTCACCCGGCTCATCAAGCACGCTTAGCTTGGCCAAAACTTCGCTTTCACTGCCACGCAAGTCCAGTTCTATCGGCTGACTGGTCTCGGCGTCAAACAAAAGTACTGTGCCGGCGAGGTTGTCATTTGCAGCGCGTTTTACGCTGATCGCAACGTCGATCAGCGCACCCGTGGCAATGCAGCGTGAATTTTCAAAGGCGACGCAGCGCGTTTGTGGCGAATGTCTCATGCTCATATTTCCGGATAAATCGATGTTTGAATTTGAAAGTGCGCGAATATTACCCGGGTATAATAAACAAGTCAATGGTCAACGGACGGCGGTAATCAACACTGCGGTTGCAATCAAGGCTCTGAACATATTTAATCTCCTGTGCATTTCACGCCTTCAGACCAATCCTGTTCCCAATCATGTCCAACAATCAACAACCAAACTCTGAAATGTGCTTCGTCTGTGGCCGCGCCAATCCGGTCGGCCTGTACATGAAGTTTTTCGATAATGGCGAAAACGAGGTGTTCAGCCATTATACCGTTGCGGCGCGATACCAAAGTTATCCGGGGGTCGTTCACGGCGGTATTCTTGCATCCATGCTGGACGAAGTGGTCGCGCGGGTCTCGATGATTGACGACCCCCATCATTTCATGATGTCAGTGCGGTTGAATGTAGTCTATCGCCAGCCGGTACCGGTCGATACACCGCTCAGGATCGTCGGAAAAATCGTTCACCTCAGAGGACGGCTGGGCAAGGCGGAAGGCAAGATTCACCTGCCGGATGGCAGTGTCGCATGTGAGGCTGCCATGACGCTGGCGGACATTCCAGGTCACTTGTTGGATTCGGCCAATCGATCGCTGTTGAACTGGCGCGTTGACGATGATTCAGCAATACCATGAATAGGAAACCACTCATTGCCGTGCCGGCCTCGGTGCGGACCATCGAAATGGACATGCCCTTCCACGGCAACGGGCAACAATACATGGATGCGATCGTGGACCTGACGAGGGCCAGTTGCTGCACCATCCCGGCATTGGATTCAACCGATAATGCCCTCGCCGTGCTCGATCATGTCGACGGGGTGTTGCTGACCGGTGGCACCAGCAACATTCACCCCTCGTTCTATAACGAGGAACTGAAGTCCGATTACACCTTTTTCGACAAGCAAAGAGACCTCAACTCCCTGGCCATTATTCGCAAAGCACTGGAGCGGGGAATTCCACTGTTCGGCATTTGCCGTGGCATCCAGGAAATTAACGTCGCCCTGGGCGGTACGCTCCACCAGGAGGTACACCAGTTGCCGGACAGGATGGACCATCGTTCAAACGAAGAAGATCCATTGCCGGACCAGTTCCACCTTGCCCACGAGATCGACATTAACCCTGGGGGAATACTATGCCCCATCGCGGGGGTCGACAGACTAATGGTGAACAGCTCACATATGCAGGCCATCGACCGGGTTGCCGATGGTATATTCGTCGAAGCCACCACTGCCGATGGGACCATAGAAGCGATCAGTGTCAGCAACAGTCCTGGCTATTCACTGGCGGTGCAATTCCATCCTGAATGGCATACTGAAAAGACGCCGTTCTACCAGGCCCTGTTCGAGGCTTTCGCGCAACAGGTGCACCGCTTCGCAGCGGCGAGGTAGTCGCGGGCCATAGCGCATTCTGGGGCCCTATCTGGAACCATCACAGCTCATCCATGACATCTGCCATGGCCCTGGCGCAGCGCTCAATCACATCGTCGACAATGGCCTCATCCATGGCGGTCGACAACGCGATGAATCCGCGGTTTGACAGAAATACGCCGTGATTGAGCGCCGCCAGATGGAACAGCTCCATGGCGCGGGTGTCGGTTCTGTCGAACGCCGAAGGCGGCGCCTCCGACATAAAGAACACATTGAGCAATGAACCCAGGCGATTGCAGGTCAGCGGCAGTCCTGCGCGGCCGGCAGCACCCAGAAGACCCCGTTTCAATCGACTGCCCAATTGATCAAGCCGGTCGATTGCCAAGGCATCAAAGTGGCGTAAGGCCACTTCTCCGGCCAACATGGTGATGGGATTGGCATTGAAGGTTCCGGAGTGCAAAACACGCAGATTGGAGGGGTCGAAAACCGACATGTGTTCCATCTTGCCACCCACCGCACCGACCGGGAAACCACCACCAATGACCTTGCCCAGCAAGGTCAAATCAGGCTCCAGGCCCAATTGCGCTTGCATACCGCCCGGTGCCAGCCGAAACGTCTGCACTTCGTCCAGCACAAACAGGGCACCTTGCTGGCGCGCGGCAGCCTGAACTGAGGCGAGAAAACCCTGCTCGCCGGCCAGCACACCGCCTGCACCCAACATTGGCTCGATAAACACCCCGGCAATCTCATTGCCATGGGCGGCAAGCATGCGTTCAAAATCGACAGCATTGTTATACACAGCGATCAGCGTAAATTGCCCTGAGTGCCCGACCGCCCCGTCATGAAATTCAGCGACCGAGCCGTGGTAGCCGTACCGCGACATCAGTATTTTCCGCCGGCCCATCACCTCCCGCGCAATCGCCAGTGCGAGATTCGCCGCCTCTGTCCCTGAATTGGTAAATCGTAACCGCTCCACGGCAGGGATGCGTTCCGCCAGTTGCTCTGCCAATGCCGCCTGAGACACATTGTCGGCCGACCAGGCGGTGGAGCGGCGCAATTGCTTGCCAACCGCCTCAACCACCGGCGGGTATGCGTGACCGTGAATGAGTGAGCTGTAGTTATTGATGATATCGATGTATTTGTTGCCGTCAATGTCATCAACGTCTGTCCCCTGGCCGCCCTCGAGCGTCAGCGGATGGGGTGGCCAGAATCCCGCCAGGCGCGAGTGTCCCCCGGCGACAAATCGGCAGCTGGACTGGTATTGAGCGGCACTGCGTGGCGTGCGCACGAGGTATTTTCTGGTGATGGCTGACTGTGTGATGTCAAAATTTGTTTGGGCCAGCATTGTGCTCTCCCGCTTGAAGGAAAATCACTGTAGCAAGCACGCACCGGGTGGGTTTATCCGGGCACAACCCTTTTGTTTGCAGCGGGAACTGATTGTTTCGACTGGTCTCGAACCATGGTGGGCGCCAGCCCGAAGTGACGTTTGAAGGCGGTTGAGAAATTACTGGTGAACTCGTAGCCCACGGCGTCGGCGACCTGGGAAACGGTCATCTCACCTTGTTGCAGCAACTCGCTGGCAATTTCAAACCGGACGTGGCGGCAATAGTCGTAAATGGTTTCGCCAAACAGGTGTTTGAAGCCATAGCCCAATTTCTTGCGGTTCAATCCGACTTCCCGAGACAATTGGGCAATGCTGGGCGGCGCGGCATATTGGTTCTTGATGATGTCGCGTGCCCGGTGCAACTGATCCACATCATAGGCTTTGAGCAACACAGGCGGTGGCGGACGCAGCCTTTCCTGCTCGGTGCTATGCGCCAGCGCGGCAAGCAATTCGAGCGTCTTCGCCTCCACGAACACCTGCCTCAGCCGCCCCAAGTACTGGACATTTACGATTTCAGAAACCACCCGCGCCACATCGGCAGACATGGCGACAGACTGGAAAATACTCTCGGGCGGTTCCCCGCAGGCGAATTGCCTGATCTCGGCCGGCAGCTTTTCGACCGCCTCACCCAACACCCGGGTGAGGAACCCAGGCCTGCAATAAATGGAAACACCACAACCTCTGCCGGGATAATCCCATTCAGCCGTTGTGGTACCGCGAAATTGATAGTTGATAAAGCAGAGCCCGGAAGGGATGTCCACCTGTTCTTGATTTTGATGCACGAAAGAGTGATCGCCGGAAATTCTGAACAATATCTTCAGCCAACCATCACCCTTGACGCGGGTGCCCGAAACTGCCCGAATCGGCGCGTCAAAAATACGCAGGCACAAATCTTCCCGCAGGCGCACGAAATCGGAATAACCCTTGTCGAATCGCTGTTGGTATTCCTTCGTCAGTTCATCGCTGAGACTGAGCTTGAGTTGATCGACCGTCGTGCGAAAACCCGCGCCGCGGCAGTAAGGCTGCTGCTCAGTTTCAAATTCCATGTCCAGATCATGGCAGGCATCCAGCCACGCCGCTTCTTCGGCGATGGCCACAACCGGCCAACTCGGAATGCCGAGTTTGGGGCCATTGAAGCGAGTGCCTTCCAATACCTGTACTCCCGAAGATCAAATGGGGCCAGGTTAAAAATAGCATGAATGAGCCCAACCAACGGCTTGAAAGTTTCAGCTCCTTCATTCTGAATCATCCACCACTTGCTCCAATATATCCAACGGCAAAGCACCGTGTCTCAAAATGGCATTGTGAAAGTCCCGGCGCTCAAACGAATTGCCCCGCCTGAGCCGGAATCGCTCATGCAGGTCCATTACCGTCATCATCCCTGTTTTGTAGGCGCACAACTGTCCAGGAGCGACCAGGCTTCGATTGACGATGACACGGGCGAATTCTTCACTGGCACTGGTATTTTTCTGCGCGAACCTGATCGCCTCCTGATGCGTCCAGCGCAGATAATGCAAGCCGGTGTCCAGCGCCAGGTTGGTGGTGGAATACAGCTCGCTGCGTAGTCGCCCGAGCATCAATTCCGGTTCATCAAGCAGCCCTTCGGCAAGCGGAAACCATTCGGAGTATTTGGCCCAGCCTTCCAGGTAGGCCGCGAATAGCATGGCGCGCCGGAACAGGGGCAGTTCATCCATCTCCTGGGCGATCGTAAGCTGGACGTGATGGCCCGGGTAGGTCTCATGCATGCAGAGCGTTTTCAACTCGCAATGCGACATCATCTGCAACTGGTGCAAATTGATCAGAAACACCGCCGCGCGGCGGCCGTCCATGGTCGCGGGAAAGTAGGTGCTGTGCTGGGATGCTTCGAGCTCTGTCGCAATCGGCTCAACGCAAACACCTTTGCCCGGCCACAAGTCGAAGAAAGGCCGAACTTGTGTCGCGGCATCCTCGACAAGCTGTCTGGCCCGCGCCAGGATCTCCTCCCTGCTGGGTTGGGGTTTGCCCGCCTTCGATGAACCAGTCGGTTCACTTAACTGCTGATACAAGGATGCGATGGAGTCGCCCTAAATTCCAAGGTCGGCAAAACCGCGCCGGATGTCGGCGTGCAGGACATCGATGCCTGCCAGGCCCAGCCGATGAATCTCATCGGGTGTTTTTATCGTCGTGGTATGACCCCTCAATCGCCATGCATACCACGCATTGCCATCGGGCAACTGCCAGGCGCCAACGGTCTCTTGCCCATGCAGCAAGTGATCCTGCGCTTGCTGCACCAGAGCCTCGATGGAGGGCAAGACTTTCCTGGCCAACACGTCAGCGGCGGCAGCGGCGTACTTCCCGGCGCGGGTTTCATCCAACGCGGATTGCAGTCGGGTCTTGCAGGTGCTGACCAGCAAATTGGCCTCCGGTTCAGGTGCGCAAAACTGTTGCAGCTCGGAGATCGCAGTGCGCATGGATTCGGCGGGTGCAAACACCCCTTGTCGGGCCCGGGTTTGCAAGGCCTCCGTCACCCCATCAAACAGCAGATGCGCATGCTCCAGTCTGGACAAATAGGCATCGGCGTCCGCGGCATCGGCGAGAACGTGGTATTGAACCAACAAGCTGACCAGGGTGCTGTGGGGCGCGTCGAGGTGATTCAGCGGATAAGGATTGTCAATGAAGCCGTGGCCCGCAATGCCACTGATGGATTCGTAAAACCCTTCGTTGAGGACATAGTCCAGCACCCGTGCCGTAATCGCCTGCTCTCCTCGAAGTTCGCTGCTGTCGAAAGCCTGCAGGGTCCGGGCGTGCCGGCTGACAATGGCGCGTCGCCGCGCCACTCCGGCGGCCGAGGAATCTGGCATGCCGTCCTTGGGTAATGTCCGCGAGCCGACCTGGTCGATGCCCAGGTTGGCAGCAAGTTGAGGGCTTTCAATCAGAAAGTCATAAATGACCTGGTCAGAGAATTCATCGATGCCCTGGCCGGTGCTGCCCATCAAGGAGAGGAAGCCCCGGATTCCGCCGCAGCAGCATCTCTAGCCGCTCGCTCCTGCCGTTGTTCAATGCGGCGGCGGATGATGCCCTGGCGGCGCTTGTTGATTGGGAAATTCCAGATCAACGGCACGGCCGCCAATTGGAACACGGCCGGCGCCAGGATGAACATCCCCACCAGGCCGGCGGTGGCGAAATCGTCATTGACGGCGCCTTCGCTCAGGTCATAGCCAAAGACAGAGCCCAGCAGGATCAGCGCGACCCCACCCATCGCGCCCAACATCTTGGCAACAAACATGACCATGGCAAAATAGTTGCCGGCACGATCTACCCGGGTGCGCAGGATGTCGTAGTCCACCAGGTCAGCAAGAAGGGAAAAAGGGGTCACCGCGCTGATCGCCCAACCCACTGCCCAGCAGCGGTGTTTTCCGAATCGTGCGACCAGTTTGACCCAAATCGGAATGGACGCCATCTCGGAGACCTTGATCACCAGCAGCAACAGCGGAAAACTCGAGCCGATCTTCAGGTATTCGCTGGTGAAGGGAAAGATCAGCGCGGCCATAAAGCCTGTTCCTACGCCGGCCAGCACGTAAGCCGAAAGAAAACGAATAAATGGTTTGTTGCCCGACACACTGGTGATCAGGCTGCGAATACTGGTCCGCTCCGAATTCTCATTGGCCACATGAGGCGTGAACAGCACGGCCCCCATGGTCAGCGACGGCAGCGCAATGATGACAATCAGCCCGAGGATGTAGATGACTTCCGGGGTCAATTCCTCGGTATCTGTCAATCCAATGAATGCCAGCGAGATCGGCACCAGGCTAATCAGCAGACTGCCGGTGGACTCTGAAAAGCCTTTGAAAGCGAAAATCTTGGCGCGCTCCTGATAATCCCCGCTCAATTCATTGCCCCAGGCGTAATGAGGAATATTGAACATGGTGTAGCCGATGTAAAAAGCGAAGGTCCAGAATCCGAAATACATGATCCCGGCATCGTGGGGAATGCGAAAGAGGTACCAGACTGATACCGCCACGATCACTGATCCGGCCATCAGCCAGGGTTTGCGGGCGCCCAGGCGAGTGCGGGTGCGATCGGACAGATAGCCGATGATTTGGTCTGAAAGCGCATCAAAAATGGTTCGAAATGTGAAAACCAGACCGACCGAAGTCAGGGTGATTGCCGCATGTTTGGCATACAGAGTGGGCAGCACTGCAGTAATGGGTATGGACGCGAGACTGAGTGCTCCGGCGGGCGCACCATAAAACACCAGTTGCCTGAGGGACAGTTTCGAAGGTTTCATTCAGGTCCACTCCTTGCCATCGCGGGTAAAAGGCACCGAATCCAGCGGCCATATGGGGCGCTGCAGTCGGCGGTAGGGCAGAGTTGAAAAATCCATCGACATCACCCCCGGCGGGGCGCAATAGACAATCGATGTGGCAATGTCATCGAATCCTGCACGGAAGTGTTCGGCGGATTTCACCACCAGTTTGGCGCATTGCGTCGGGTCGATGTCCAGTGCGGTAAAACAATCGGTCGTGTAGACCTGCAGACGTTCTGAACTCAAAACAACTTTAACGCCCGCTACGTCAATCGCGGCGCCGGGGCCCAGCCGGTGCATCATGCCGCCCAATCCGCGCAGATGCAGGGACTCCTGAACGCAGGTCACCGTAGCCACGCATGCTACGGGTGGTCCGGAAAAGGGGCTGGCCTTGCCACCGACTTCAAGCCGCACAGTTGCACCCACGCCGGCTTCAAGCGCTCGAAGGACAGATTGCGGGTCCCAGATCATCCCCACTGCCGCGTTTTTTGCGCCCGCCTTAATCAGTGCGCTGAGCAAGTGTGTCGAGTCGCTCGGCGCACCGCCGCCGGAATTGTCGGTGACGTCTGCAATGACGGTCAGACCACCGTGGTCTCTCATCGCGTGGCCAATGGCCTCATCAACGCTCAGCCCGACTGTGGCTATTTCAGCGCGGCAAGAGAAGAATTCTGCCGCCAGGTCGGTGGCGATATTCGAGCCCAGGCCGTTATCACCCGGACCATCACCGCGGCCGGCGTCGACGGTGACCAGAACCCCAGCCCCGGTGTATGGACTGTCCCCCCAAGGAAAGCCGTGAATCAATGAGACATTCAATACCTCTGGACGCTGTTCGAGCTGCCTCGAGCGATCCAGCAATCGCCTCATCGGTGCCTGTCGGGTACCAAACAGCCCCAGCATGGGCACCGGCTGCCAAGACATCTGTGGACTGATCGTGCCGAGTGCCGATTGTTCAGCAAGATCGAACAGTTCGACCGCCCGCAGACCGAAATCCGTGTGCGGATACTCTTTGCAGGCCAGCAGCACGGATGCAGCCTCCAGCATGGCCGGCGTAATGCTGGCGTGCAGATCCAGTTCCACGCATAGCGGCACAGCCGGCCCGACGATGCGCCGCACACGGCCAACAATCTCACCCTCGCAATCGAAGTTGGTCGTCGTCATCTGGGCGCCGTGCAGAAACAGCAAAACGAAGTCAACCGGCAATGCGGCCGTCAGGGACATTTCAAGTTCCCGGAGAAGAAATTCAAAATCCTCATTGGCCATTGGGGCGCTTGGTTCACACATCGCAACCGGGCCCTGCACATATTGATGGCCCCGATCGGCGCACAGATCGGCAAACGACAATTCCCGATTGATCACTTCTTGTGCCTCAGCCTGTTGCCCTCTGGAGGGCAGCAACAGCAAATCCTTCGAGAAGCTCTGCAAGTCGGTCTTCAATGGAGAGAAACTATTGCTCTCGTGGGCAATGGCGGCACTAAATACTTTCAACGCTGGCGTCTCCCGCTCTATTCGTTCGGCGCTCAAGCCAACGCAGAATGATTGCGTGCCGGCTACGGTCTATCGGAAACCGCCAGATAAATACGCAGGACAACCCATAGAGCGCCACCGGGACGCCCACAAAGGCGAGCAGAAAGCCAAACCGGGACAGGCTATCACTATGTTGCCCAGTGACGTCAAATCCGAAGCCGTCGAGGATAAAGAAAGCCACTGCGCCGCCAACGGCGATATTGGCTTTTTGAGCCAACAGCGCCAGCGCGTTGTAGTTACCCGCGCGGTTGGCGCCGGTCTTGAAAAAGTCGTAGTCGATCACGTCGCCCAGCACGGCGTAAGGGGCAAACAGTTCAACGGATATGGCAACGCCATAGAGGGATACCAGCACCAGGAAAATCGGAAATCCGGGTTCTCCAACCGGGACAAAGGCCAGCCCAATGCTGACCAGCGCGGCCAGGCCCCAACCCAGGGCCCAGACCCGGTGTTTGCCCCAGCGCTGGATCAGGCGAAGCCAAAGCGGCATCCCCAGCAAACCACTGCAGTAGATGGCCACCAATGCAATTGGAAATCGATGACCGATTTCGAGATAAACATCGAGGTAAAAATAAAAACAGGTCAGAATCATGCCCTGCCCCACCCCACCCAACATGTAGGCCGCCAGGAAAATCATAAACGGCCGGTTGCCCCGGATGGACCGAATCATTTCACGCAGGACCGGCCTTGAAGATTCCACCGGCGTCTCGCCCTGTGGCACCACTGCCGTAGTCACCGCTGCGCTCAGCGGGTAGGCGAACAACATGATCAAACCCAGTGCGGCCAGTACTTCCGGACCCATCTCCTGCCCGCTGGCGAGGGGCAGGAAAGGGGAAATGGCGAACAGCACGGCACCCAATAGGGTGGCCATGCCCAGGGTGGTAAAAATTTTTGATCGTTCTTGATAATCACGGCTCAGTTCGGTCGCCCAGGCGCGATAGGGGATGTTGATCATGGTCCAGGCCAGAAAGTAGGCCGCCGACCAGATCAGGAAATATGTGTTGCCACTTTCTGTCTCGGGGGCAAACAGATATAAGACGGGCAGCGGCGCGATAAATGATGCCCCCAACACCCATGGTTTGCGGGTGCCAAAACGACCGCGGGTGATGTCCGATAAATGGCCAATCATTGGATCGATGACAGCCTCAATGATTCTCGCTGCAAACAGCGCCGCACCGACCCCGGCCAGGGTGGCGGCGGTGTACTTCACATAAAAGGCCGGGATGATCACAGAAAATGCGGCCTGGGACAGGCCCAGGACAACGCCTGGCAATGCAAAAACCATCAACATGGAAAGGCCAACGGGGCGGCCGCTTGACGGGGTAGTGATGCTATTCACGCAATCGGAACTCGAGGTCAGCCCATGATGCCGCCGTCGACAACCAGGTTGCTGGCTGTGCAGTATGCGGACCGTTCGCTGGCAAGAAAGACGATGGTCTCGGCGATTTCATCGGGCATGGCGATTCTGCCCAACGGAATCTGGCGTTCGAATTCCTCCTTGAATTTCTGTCCCGCATCTGCAGACATGGAATCCAACAACCCCTGGGTCATTGGGGTCAGAACACCGCCGGGACTGACGCTGTTAACGCGAATTCCCAGCGGCGCGCATTCGGCCGCTGCAGCGCGCATCAGGCCGATCACGGCGTGCTTGCTGGCAACGTAAGGCGAACGGCCCGGAGCGCCACTGCGCAGCCCCGCTGTAGAAGCCGTCAATACCAGGCTGCCACCGCCTCTGCGCTCCAGTGCCGGGATCAGGGCCCTCAACCCCAACCAGGTACCGGTCACATTGATGGCGATGACCTTTTCAAAGTCTTCCACCGCAAGCGTCGGCATGGGCCCCACCGGCCCGGGAACGCCGACGTTGAGCACGCCAATATCAATACCGCCAAAGCTCGACTGAGTCGCTTCAACCATTTTCTCGTTGTCGCTGCTGGAGGATACATCGGCGACAAAGTGACTGCAGACAGCCTCATCCAACTCAGACATTGCCGCCAACAACGTGCGCTCGTCACGGTCAACCAACATGACCCTGGCGCCGCGTGCCTGCAGTAGTTTGGCCGTGGCCAAACCAATGCCACCCGCCGCGCCGGTGACGATTACGACCTTTCCATGCAATTCTGGATTGCTCATGTTCTATTCCTTATGCCAAGACAAAGTTGCCGACCAGCCCCCAGAAGGGTGAGGCGAATACAACCAAAAGACCCGCCAGCGCCAAAATGCGCAGGTGCCAGCGTATTGCGAAACCCCCGGCCGCCCCTGCCCGTCCCAATCGAATGGCCGCAATGATCAACATGGCCAGGCCGACGTGAAAGGCCAGGCGCCACAGATTCGGCAGAAACCATGCGCCATCCATCAACACCAGGCGGCTGCCCAGTTCTGCCTCCACCACCAATGCCCCGAGACACAGCGCAGCACCGCCGCAGACCATCCCTGCAAACCGGCGCAGCGGGCGGCCAGACCACGTCCCCAGGTAAGGCAAGGCGGTAACCATCAGCAGGCAGCCTGCCAGCACCATCACAATCGCCCATCTCGGGTATGAATACCAGCGGGCCTTGCCAAAGCCCGCCACGCTCATGCCCAGGGCCATATACAACTGTCCATCGAGGCGATTGAAGGCAATCCGATTACCTGAATCGCTTTGATAGAGAAATGGCGCGATTCTCTGATAAACAAGCATGCCATTAAGATTGACGCTGTCATCGCCTGCGGGCTCAACCATCACTGGCGAAAATGCCCGCATCAGACGATTGATCAATTGCCGGGACTGTTCCAGGGGCAGGTAACGTCCCGCCAGTTGTGCCGGACCGGGCTCGTTGGCATCACGCGAACCGGTCTCTTCGATATGGGGTTGCCAGCCGCTGGTTTGCATCTGCCGGGCGCCGAACAGGCCCTCGTAGAGCCGGTCGGGCAATCCACCAATCTCGTTCATCGCAGCGCGCACCGGTGGCGCCAGGTTGAGTTCGTCAAAGTGGCGGATGATGTTGAACACGGTGGCATCGAATGTGGAAACCTGTCCACCGAGATAACTGACGAACACACCCACCCGTGCGCGCGGGTAGATTTTGAGAATGCTGCTGAAACCGGAGACACTGCCGCCATGGCCAAAGGCGGGCTCGGGCAGCGCGCCAAATTCGAAAAATGACCAGCCTATGCCGGGGAGTCCCGGATGAAACCGGCAATGATCAAAATCCAGCAATTTGCTCAAGCCAGATGCAGACAACATGCCCCGCCCCGAGCCAGCATTCCGGTCAGGCCACTGGCCCAACAGGGCCAGCATGAATTTCCCCATGTCTGCACCGGAGATCAACACACCGCCAGCGCCCCGAATCGCATCGCGATAATGAATGAGTTCGCAGCGACGGATATTCCCCGGCCCGAGCACGACGTAGCAATTGGCAGGCTGCTGGCCGCTTGCCGGTTTGGGGTAGGCCACGGCGTTGAACTGCAGCGGCTCAAAGATGTATTTGCGGTATAGCTCACCCAGCGGCTGGCCACTGGCCGACTGCAGCACCAACCCGATCAAACCAAATCCGACATTGTCATATGCCGGCACCGGAGAGGGCTCCCGTAACAGCCTGAGCCGCCTGTTGATCTCTACGTCGCTCATTTAATGGGGCTGTGACAAGGGCACCAACAACCCGGTCAGGTCGCCTTCGAACCCTGCCTGGTGCGTCAACAGTTGACCGAGCGTGATGGGGCCACCGCTGACCTGGACGCCATCCAGGTAGGTATTGACGTCCTCTTAGAAGCTTACAATGCCCTGCTCCTCAAGATTCAATGCCACGATGGCCGTCATGGTCTTGCCAATGGAGGCGGTATTGAACAGGGTCGTGGCCGGCGATACCGGGTCGCCCGAGCCAACATCCGCCACGCCATATCCCCTGGCAAGCAGGATTTGTCCATTGCCCACGATGGTAACCACGGCCCCCGGGACGCCGCTCGCAGTCATGGCTGGCTCAACGATCCCGTCGACGAACGCTGCCAGTTCTTCCGGTTCCAGCGTCAGGGACCTTGCCGCGCCACCTGACGCACTGAGCAGCAGGAAACCGGCCGCAACTGCCAGCTGTGTCGCCCGCTCATTCATCAGACAATGCGGTTGGAAAGCTTGCCGATATTTTCGATCTCCAATTCGATCACATCATTGCGTACCGGAAAGCGGCCCAACTCCATCCCACTGCGATTGCCCACGCAACCCGACAACAGGATTTCACCCGGATAAATGGTTTCCGATTGACTGACAAAGGCCAACAACTGTTCAAAGTTGAACAGCATGTCATCGGACCGGCCTCTGCCCCACTCTTCGCCATTCACCCGCGCAATCATCTCCAGCGAATAGGGGTCATCCAGTTCCTCGCGGTTGACAATGCAGGGGCCCAGGACGATGCCCCCGTCAAAGTCCTTGCCCTTGGCAGGCCCCAGTGGCAGTCGCATGTCCAGGGCCTGGGTATCACGGGCGCTCAAATCGTTGCAGACCGAGTATCCAAAGAAGTGGTCGCGGGCGTTTTCCGCGGTGACGTCAACGCCCCGCTTGCCAATCACGGCCGCAATTTCAAGTTCGTAGTCGATCAGGTTCGAATAGGCTGGCCAAATGACATTGGTGTCGGTGCCCACCACACTCATGCGATTGCCCTTGTAGTAAAAAGGCCGCTCATAAACAATGTCCGGTATATCGAACCGGCCGCTCGCCTGCAGGGCCTCGAGGGCAGCATCGGGATCATCCTCTTGTTGTGCCATGGTCCTCATCATGGCGGCGACGCTCTGGCGGCCGTGCTTCTCAAAGCTGCTGAAACAACGTATCTGTGTCGGACGGGGCAACGGCGCAAGAAGGTGGGCGTCGTCCGCTCCGATGACCGCTTCATCAGGCCTGAGCCGCAGTATTTCAGCGGCCATGTCCAAGCCCTCCGCGCCGGCCTCAATCAATTTCTGCATGGAGCCGAAGCACCGCTCCCGGCCAGCGGCGGGGCACAGCGCCAGCAGGCCTGCTCCCTCAATGAGATCCAGGATATCGCCTTCGGCCGTCAAGGCCCCGATACGACCACCTGAACCTTTATTTTCATACGTCACCAAGCGCATATCTGATTCCTGCTCCAGTCTTTACAATGTACCCGCAACACAAGTTAACAGGCCACTTCGCAGACAGCTTATTGTGCGAACACCAATTTGTCTGGCTCCCCAACTTTGCTTCGGCGCGGTGTGGTCTCAGGGGGATACCGGCATCTTACTGATCAGCTATTTCAGACGGTCGAGCAAATCCAACCCGGCTTCGATGATGGCTTGATCGGCCCCGGGCCCATATGCAGTGCTTTCAACCTCGTATCCGCCGCGTTGAAATTCCTCGCTGGTCGGAATATACCCGCCATCTGCAGGCCCGTCTGTGTATCCCAGAAACATGGTGTAGGCAAACGGAGACTGTTGCTTGATGTCGGCCCCGATTCTGGCGAAGGGCTCGCCGGGCATGGCAACCACAGCCAGGTCGCCAATTCGCAAGGCCTGAATCTCTACCTTGAATGGGGTTGTGACAGGCGGTGCCGTGAAACGTTTTAACAGGTCTGTGAAGCGCCTTAATCGGGCATTGGCCTGGTTGATCTTCGAGGAATCACCGGACTCCAGGGTCGCAGCCAAGCGCAGTTCCGCTTGCGCGGCATAGACGCGCAAGACTTCAATTTCGTGATCTGAATACACCCGGTGCGGGGCGTCAATGACCGTCGAAATGTGGCCCAGAGAGGCTTCACGGGGTCCCTTGACGCGCCAGTATTGTTTTGCCTGATAGGCCGTAGACTCGACATAACCCTCAAACGTGGGTTGCCGGTCGACCGTTTCAATCTGCTCGGCCACGGCGGCCACCTGGTGGCCCAGGATGCGACCCAGCCGGTGGGCTACTGCCAGGTCTCCGGAGTAGCCTTCAACCGGCGCCTGGTCTCCCGCAGCCCCTTGAAAGAACAGGCAATATGCCCCTGGAAATGCATCTTCCACCGTCTCGCGCAGGCCGCCGATATAATCTGGAGATATCGTCCGGTTCTCAGACCCCAATACCGTACCGTGCATCTGGAAATTCACCAGTATTGCCAGCGGATTGCCCTGCCCGTCGTCAACCCGGAATACCACCAGTTCGCGATCGACATATCCGTCGGGGTTCAGACCCACGACTGGGGGTTCCCCGTCGCGGGCACGAAAACGTCTGTTGATATTGATGGTGCCGATGCCGCGACCGCCGTGCATGTGTGCCGGTTGGAGAAGACTGTCGGCCTGACGAATCGCCCCGACAATTTTGTCCCCCATCTGAGCGTAATATCTCTCTATCTCTTGCGTGAGCGCTTTGCGGTTCTCGACTTTTCTGGGCCCTTTGTTCGAAGCGATCGAGGGCACCGAATGGGTGTGGGTGGCATTGATGAGAATGCGCTCGGGCGCGATGCCAGTATGTACAGATGCGCGAATAATCGCGGCATCAATAAAGGGCGCGTCCGCGCCGATGTAGTCCAGGCTGACCATGGCGAATTTCTGATCTGCGTTGGCGAAAACAATTGCCGTAACCACCATTCCGGCAGAATCCACGTCCTCGGCCACAACATGGTTGGCGGATCCCCAAACCATGTGTGCAATACCGACCGCTGGGGTGATATCGCCCCGGGCAACACCCACCCACAGTCCTGATGGCGCAGAATCTTTTGGTCCTTGCTCGATTAAATCGGCGTGGCACCAGGGCGAGACCGACAGTAGCGCGATGATCAGGTGACAGGGTATGAATGGAAGGATTTGTTTCATGCTAACTCCGGCAAAGACGCTTCAGTAAACGGCAAATACAAATTCAGTCAGAGGCCCTCGGGACGACTTTGACCAGTTCCTTGATGGCTTCTGTGACCAGCACGCCCGTCTCCGGCCCCATGGAACTCGCCTCGCCATAGGTCCATGGCGAAGAACTGTCCACATAGTAGTTGTGGGGTTCGCTAGCGTCCCAGCCACTTTTTGGAATGAAGTATCCGAGGCAATCATTGGTCAGACCAAACCAGAAGATATCCTTGCCGGGCGCGGCAATGTCTGTTCCGAAAAGGTGTTGGCTCAAAACCGCCAGCAGTGGTGGCGCAACATGGGCCGCCGGAAAATCGGCGCCTGGCAGCCTCTCCTCACCACCCAGGACCATCTCGGGGTAGATTTCTCCTGGTAAAGTAACAACCCACGACCGTCCGATCTGTACGATATTCACTTCGGTTGTAAATGCCGAGCATCCGTCACCATCCTCCCTGGCAAATATCCTGGCTTCGCACAGAGACCTGAGGCCCTGATTGTCCAGAGGCACTTTAAACAGCTTCTGGTAAGCCTTGAGCGGCACATCAGGATCAAACTGTTCAGGCACGGAATTGAGAACTTCCAGGATCTCCGTGGCCAGCATGCGTCCCTGAATCTGTGCTTTTTCCAGTGATGGCTCCGTTACGACCCGGCCGGAAAAACGATCAAAGATCGATACGGAATTATCCAGATGATCAAGGTAGTTACCGTCCTCATCCAGGAAGACATGAGGCCGGGTCGAGGTAATCATTCCACCCACCATTCCAGCAACGAAGATGTGCTGTTCCCCCAGCCCGTTTTTCAGCAGCGGGTTTCTTCGAAATGCTGCTTCCACGGCTGCACTTTTTTCCTGATAGGAAGCGTAGAGCCCCTGCCTCAGGGCCTTTCTCAATGCGGCGGGAAAATCTGCCGTCAACCCATCCAAAAAATAGCCAGCGGTCTCCACATGAGTAGACCAGTTGATCAGCGTCCCAATGGTCCTGTCCCCATCGGCCTGTTTGAAGTGCAATAGGCGGATGTCCGAATCCATCACAGAGGGAGGCCGCGTATCCAGGGCCTGATCGCCCGGCACAATCGGCACTTTTACGACCTGCATCCTGGCAGGTGAGAGCACTGAAACTGCCTCTTTGACCGACTTCAGAATCTGCTCCGCCAGAAACGCTTTATATGCTGGATCAACGCCGGTTTCTCCATCCGGTCCGAACAGGCCTAACAGGTCCGGTCCGTTGTGATTATGCGTTGAGCTGATATACAAGTGATCGATGTTCCACGCTTCAGGGAGCCGGTTTTGGATTTCAAGTACATCAGGGCGCATAAGGCCGATCACATCCAGACTGACGATGGCAATGCGGGTGCCCTGGCCCTGGCCCTGGCTGTCCAGAACCAGTGCAATCGAAGACAGTGGGTCATAAGCCGTCCTGGCAAGACGCGTACTGGTGCCGGCGATCCAGACCGGATCAAAAACGCCGTTGTGATTCAGGTCTGTAAAATCCTCACCCTGTTCATACCTGCCGTTGCTGTTGCTGTCTGTAAATGTCTCGACGGATGGCGTAATGTCAGCTTCGTCAAAACCAACCTTAAACTCCGCCAGACAGGTCACACTCCAGATCTGACCCAAACCAACCAGGGCAATGAGAACCAAGCGAGTTCCCGTAGCAGCGGATTTTTTTGGCGCATTGCTCGGCAAGATTCTTTGACAAATCATGGGAATTACCACCGTTGTGTCAGTCTTCATGGACCAGGATGGGCAACAATACATGCGATGCGCGCGCGCTGTCGTGATAGATGGTTTGTTCGGCAACCTGCCATTCGGTGTCGGTGGCAACGGGGTTGCCGGTGTTCTGATTGGGATTCACCAGCGGAAATGCACTGCTTGAGATCTCGATCCTGATACGGTGACCCGGCAGAAACGCGTGGCCGATGTCGAACAGCTCAATATCGAACAATTCCGGCTTGTTGGGCGTCAATAACTCGGTCTTTTCATAGCCATTGCGGTAGCGTGCCCGCCGCACGCCTGCCGTTCTCGACCCCAGACTGATGGCCCGGCCGTCAGGCTGGACATCCTGTATTTTTGCCGTGAAGTCGGTATCGGTGGCGTCACTGGAGGCGTACAGCTTGACGAATACCCGGCCCAGGATTTCCACCGTGTGTTCAAGCTCTGCTGTGGTGTAGACGAGCACATCTTCGCGCCACTGCACCGGCCGCTGATCTTCGGCGAGGCCTAGAATGTGAACCGGGTTCTGGGGGTCGAATGTGAAGCGGTCAGGGTGCTCCGCCGCGGGTGCCGTCCATGACAGGGCCCCGTCTCCATCCAGCGAATTGGCCCCGCCGTTGCTATGCAAGTAGAGCGGAGTCGGCTGCATCAAGGGGGGTGGATAAGTCTCAAGTTCGTGCCAGTGGTCGGCACCGGTTACGTAGGCCCGGGCGCGAGGCGCAGCGAAATGTGGCGTCGATTTCTTCAGGCAATAGTCGAAGAATTGCCGGCGAATCTCCTGGATATTCAGCACCGATTGTGGGGCGAACGCCATCTGGCCGATCTCAAGTCCGCCACCCATATACGTCTGAGCGTGGCTCCAGGGCCCAATGATGAGATAGCCGTCGTGATCTTCAGACTGATTCGCATTCATCCCGTCCCAGTACCACAACGTACCGCCCTGTTGGCCGTCAAACCAGCCGGTGACGGTGAGGAATGGGATATCGATCTTTTTGAAATCCTCCGCGTCAAAGTGAATTGGGTCCCAGTACGCATCGAGCGTCGGATGCTCAAGAAACTCCTTGAACAGCGTGATGCGCCGGCCCATGAACTCATCCATCGTGATCAGCGGCCTGTGGGCCCAGACCGCTTCGAGGTCCACCTCGGCCACACTCTCGCTCTGGTCAGCCCGGGCGGATTGCTGGTTCAGCCATTCAAGCATCCGATACACCCTGAAGGCACCACCCACATACGGCAATTCGTCAAACAGGCGTCCGGACGGTGCTGTGGGAATCATGCAGCGCAGGTGCGGGGGCCGCTCCAGGGCCGCCAGCCATTGAACAGTGCCCAGGTAGGACCCTCCCGAAGTACCGACACCTCCATTCGACCATTGCTGTTGCGCGACCCATTCGATCGTATCGTAGCCGTCCTCGCCTTCGCCGAAATAAAAATGAAACTCGCCGTCTGAGTGGCCCCTGCCGCGGACGTCCTGGAGGACGACGGCATAACCGTTCTCAATGAAGTAGCTGAGCTGGTAGCGCCTGAACTGAGGCGCTTTCTGGTACGGCGTACGGATGAGAATCGTTGGGTACTGACGCTGCGAATCCGGCAGCCAGATGTCCGTTGACAACTCAACGCCATCGCGCATCGGCACGCGCACATCGAAGTAGGTTCGCATCTGAGCAACGGTTGGCGCGGCTGTTGCCGCCAACAACACGATGCAAAGGGCTCGTGCAAAATGCTTCATCGCATAGGCTCTATTGGGCGAATGCTCAGTCGAATGTGACCAGAGAAGGCAAACGCTCCTGGCGTAGCCGCAGGGCAGTGGCTTCCATTCCCCGCATGGCCCGCAATACATTGCGTCCGGCGATTTTCTGCAATTCCTCCTCGCTATAGCCACGCCGCAGGAGCTCTGCAAACAGCACCGGGTACTTACTGACGTCTTCAAGCCCCACGGCCATGTAAGTGGGCTCGCCGCTGAAGTAGTCGGCGCCGATGCCGACATGATCGACCCCGGCCACTTGTTTGATGTGGTCAATATGATCGGCGACATCGCCAACAGTGCCTCGGGGCTCCGGGTGGTCTTCCACCCACTCCTGCATGCGTTTGCTGAACTCCTCAGGGTCGTCAAGTTGAGCCCTTAGCCTTTCTTCGGCGTCGCGCTTTTTGCCCGCCCATACCGGTTCGCCAGGGGTCAGACCTGCCATTGCGCGTTGCCGCTCCGCCTCCACGCCCACGCGGTTGCGCCACTGCTCATCGGTAGGGGGAACATAGCCGAAAATGAAATTAACCATCACCACGCCGCCATTTTCTGCGACCCGCCGCAGGACATTGTCAGGAACGTTGCGTGGATGGATATTGATCGCTCGCGCGTTTGAATGCGAAAACAATACCGGCGCCTCGCTCACCCGCAAAGCCAGCGAGTTATCGATCATATGGCCGCCCTCGAGGCCGATCAGCGATGCGATTTTTCCATCACGGGTGATGCGATCGATGTCATCGGCGGTCCGGGCAAACTGGAAATCTTCGTAATGTTCGACATATCGGTGAACCAGGTCGATCTCCCACAAGGCGCCGCTCAGGGCAGTCCCTTCCCACATCCATTCTGACGGCGTCCAGATTGACCAGAACTGAGCGCCGATCTTCCCTGCCCGCAGCCGCGGCAGGTCAGCGGACAGGATGGACTGGACCTGGTTCAGGTCCGAGGTGTAGGGGTTCACGCCGCTTTCCAAAATACTGCTTGGCAAATCGTTATGGGTGTCGATCAATGGTGCTTGGGCGATGATTTTGCCGGCTCGCTCGAGCAGTGCCGGATCGGGATCCGGCCAGTGCTCCTGCGCCGGAGCCTGCGAGGTCAGGGTCAGGGTCACACAAAACCCCAGCCATAGAATTGCGTGCTGTCGCATCATCAGTTGCATATTGCAAATATTATCATGTCGCATAGATTATGCTATCAATGCCATGAAAATTTGCTGTTTATTCTCGGCCGCGCTGTTTTTGCTCAGCACAGCAGCGCCGGTTTACAGTCACCAGAGCACCCGCCACCTCCTCCAGGCGCGCCTTGAGGCGCCCATCGAGAGCGCGCCTGCTCGCGTGGTGACAGCGCAGACTTCACAGCTGACCATTGAGGTGGTCGAGGCGACCACGGAAACGCCATTGTCAGGTCTGGTGCGGATATTGCGTGACGATGGCACGGCCCTGGCGCTGGAAGGGCTGCTTGATCGCGGGCTGGGTCTGGAGGCAGATTTCCAACGACTGGGCTGGCACGTCATTCACGGTCGCGCCACCGTGGCGGTTCCACGAGAGCAGATAACCGTAGAGGTCATATCGGGAATCGAGACGGAACTGGAGCGCCGCAAGCTCGACCTCCACGGATCTAAAATGGAGCTGCTACGGTTTGAGCTTAATCGCTTTTTCGACAGCCGCGCACAGGGGCTGCAAAGCGGCAATACTCACCTCCACTTGATGAAGCTGTCGCGCACTCAGTCCGATCGATACCTGCGCGAAATTCCCCGCGGTGACGGCCTCGATCTGCTGTTCGTGTCGCACCTGGAACGAATTGCTGACGACGCCTACATCACCAACACCTATTCCTCCGGTGATTTGCAGGCGCTCTCGGGAGACGGGATTCTCTTCGGTAACGGCGAAGAGCACCGCCAGAACTTCGATAAGTTTGGCGAGGGTTATGGCCACGTCATGCTGCTGGATCTCAAGGAGCTCGTTGAGCCAGTGAGTATCGGCCCGGGCATCATGGAAGAAGGGCATGACGGCATTCCCCTGCGCCGCGGTATTGGCAGCGCCCGCAAGGACGGTGCCACCGTAATCGTCTGCCACAGCGCCTACGGTTTCGAGGACGTGCCCAATTGGGTTTCCGGCCTGATTGACGCCCACAACATTTTCGACGGCAGCCTCGATGACAATTATGAGGATGCCCTCTACCCCCTCCTCAATATCGGTCTAAGGGTGCCATTTTCGTCCGGCACCGACTGGTTCATGTACGACTTCTCCCGTGTATACGTGCCAGTCGAAGGTGAACTCACCGTCGATAAATGGCTCCGCGAGCTGAGGGATGGACGTTCGTTCATTACCAATGGGACCTTGCTGGAATTCTCTGTCAATGACCTCGGCCCGGGCGCTACGGTGGTGCTCTCTGCAACGGGGGCCGTCCTGGTCCGCGCCCGGGGCGTCGGGCGAATCGATTTCAAAGCAATCGAGCTGGTCCATAACGGTCGCGTCGTCAGCACATCGAAGTCTCTGGCCGTTGGCGGCCACTTCGAAGCAACGCTCGATGTGGCGGTAAGAATCGACAGTCCAAGTTGGCTTGCATTGCGGATTCCAGGTGGCGGTCAAAACGAACTCGAAGGCAAACTTTTCGCCCATACCAGCCCGGTCTACGTTGAAGTCGCGGGTAACAAGGGCGTTTTTATGCCTGATATCGCCCGCTCGTTGATTACCGATATGCTTCAGAGCATTGCAACGATAAGCAAGAAGGGGAAGTTCGAGTCGGACGAGGACCGTGAGAGAATCATCGAAATTTATCGCCAGGGAATAAAAGTGATAGAGACCCGCCTGGCGCAAAGCCCATAAAAAAAGGAAAAAAATGGCCGCTTTGCGCCTTATAGCGAAAGGCTCCTACTCAACAGCAGATCAGAGTCCCAGCCACTCAACCACGCCCACCGATATGGCGGGTACGAACGTGATGACCAGAACTGCGATCAGGTTGATCAGGAAAAACGGCAGCGAAGCCCGGAATATAGACATCAGGGGTTGGTTAAATCGGAACGAGGCGAGGTAGAGATTCATACCCACTGGTGGGGTCAGGTATCCCAGTTCCATGTTGGCCAGGAAAATGATGCCCAGGTGAACCGGGTCGACTCCGAAGGCCGCCGCTACCGGCAACATCAGGGGCACGACGACCACGATGGCGGAAATAATGTCCAGGAGGCAACCCGCGAGCAACAGAGCGGCATTGAGTGCGAGTAGGAATACCCAAGGTGAATCGGTCAGGGACTGAATGAGTTCCACCGCCATCGACGGCACGTCGGCGAAAATCAGATAGCTGGTCAGCCCCATGGCCGAGGCAATAATGATTTTGATGCCGCCGACCAGGACGGCACATTCCGTGAGGATTCCACCCAGGGCTTTGCCGCTCCTGATGTTGCGATGAACAAACAGTTCAACGATCAGGGCGTATGCAGCCGCAGCCGCGGCCACTTCGACCAGGGTGGCTATGCCGGAAAACATGCCGGCCAGAATCGCAATCGGCAGCGCCACCTCCCATTTTGACTCCCACAGTGTCTCCAGGGCTGTCGACAGCTCGAATTTTTGCCGTGGGTGTTTGACCTTGCGCGCCTTGTATATTGCGTAGCCACAAATCATCGAAATCAGCAACATGCCCGGCACAAAGCCCGCAACGAACAATTGATTGATCGGCGTGTGCGAAGCCACCCCGTACAGAATTATCAGCAGGCTGGGCGGCAACAGGATTCCGAGACTGCCGGATGCTGTGAGCACACCGAGTGAAAATTTCTTACCGAAATGCTGTTTCATCAGCACGGGCAGCATCAGCCCGCCCAGCGCGAGAATGGTGACGCCCGAGCCGCCGGTAAAGGTCGTGAAGAAGGCGCAAACGCAGATGGCGGCGACAGCGGTGCCGCCGGGCATCCATCCGAACCAGGCCTGGAACAGGCGCACCAGCCGCGAGGAGGCATCTCCGGAAGCCAAAATGGTGCCCGCCAGGGTAAACAGGGGAATCGTCGGCAGAATAGGATTTGATGCGATGCGGTATGCCTCCACTGAAATGGATGCCAGCGGGACGTCATCGGCCGCGAACAGCAGGGCAGCCAGACTGCCCAGCACGATGTATATCGGGGCACCGGCCAGAGTCGCCACGAAGATCACGGCCAGGCCCAGGGGAAGGGCCCAGTCGCTGGGGAAATCCACGAGCCAGGCCAATGCAAGCAGGGCGGTCATCAGTGCAATCAATTTGACGCCCTGAACCAGGGCCAGCAGCTGTCGGGCATAATGCCACGCCAGCAGGGTCAGGCTCACGGGCATAACGGTTTGAGCAAGCCACAGCGGAATGACGCCACCCAGGTGGACCGAGGAACTGGTCTCGGCAATCACCATGTCCACGGCCGCTTTTGCCAGAACCAGGCAGGTCGCAAGCGCCAGGGTATTGGCGATCAAATCGGCCAGCGTCTTGGCCCTTCCGCGCAGCAGTGAGGCAACCCCGAGTGATATATGCCGGCTTTTGCTGGCGGCTACGACTGCGCCCAGATAGCCGAACCACAGCGTGGCATGGCGGACATAGTTGATGGACCCGGGTAGGCCCCGTCCAAACAGCGGCCGGCTGATCGTCTCCAGCAGGGGCAACAGGACGATGACCAGCAGCATCAATCCTGCTGCGATAACGGTAAAGCTGCCAAATAAATCACGAGCCTCGTTTCCCTGCTCCCGCCCGCGGCGAAAGGCGGCTTCACTCAATGGCATAGATTGAGTTTGCTTGCGACTCGACTGCGCGACGGTGGCGGTCATTTCATTTCGCCGCCCTGATTGCGCGGTACTCATCGCGCAATCGCATGGTTTCGTCAAAGTACCGGGCAGGTACGATACTGCCTCGAATCTGCGGATAGCCGGCCTCGACGGCCTCCAGCCACTCATCCATGGCGGCGCGATCGACCGGTACGACCTGCAGGCCGCGCTTGATCATCGCGTCCTTGGCCTCACGCTCCAGATCGCGCACATCCTTTTCAAGGTTGAGGCCTTCTTCCCGGGTGATCTGCGCCATCTCCCGTCTGAATTGCGCGGGCACTTTCTGCCACGCCTTGTCCGTGATAATGGTTGCACCGATCAGGGGTGCCCACTTCAGGTCCGTCATATACGGGGTAAACGGAAACCACTGGTTGGCCAGTGCCATTAGGGGTGGCGCCTGGTAGGCGGTAATCATGCCGGTTTGCAGCGCCGGCAGGATGTCAATGGAAGACAGTGAGACCGTATTGAAGCCGAAACGCTCCCACAGTCTTTCGCTTGCCGATGAGTCGCCGTTGGACCAGACGAACAATTTCTGTTTCCTCAGGTCATCGGGCGTGGTCACCGGTTCCTTGGTGAAAAAGTGGATCCAGCCCACTTCTCCCCAACTGAGCACCTGAAAGTGCTTTGCGGCCAGCAGCAGCTCGAGCTGTTGCACGATACGGTCGCGAACGTATTCCATTTCTTCGGTGGTGGTGAAGGCCAGGGGAATGTGCATCGCCTGGGTCGCCTTGTCGATGGAACTCAGACCCGCGGTCGATATGGCTGCGGCATCGAGTTGCCCCACCCGCACCCGGCGCAGAATGTCGTCTTCATCACCCAGGGTTCCGGCGTAGATTCGCAACCTAACCTGGCCGCCTGATACAGACTTCCACCGAGTATCTATGGTTTTGAGGTGCTCATGCCAGATGGAATCCTTGGGCGCAACCGTGGCCAGCTTGATGACGACAGGGGCCTGCGCGGCGCTGGCGTTGAGTGTTACTACAGCGAGAATGACTATCGTGAGTATATGTATGAGCATGGGATCAATCCTCCAGGAAGAAGCTATCGGCACGGGACAACAGCAAGCGGGCCCGCTTTTGCGCCACCAGGTTGGCGAGGCGATTTGCGGGGTACAGATCGGCGTTGAACTCAAGGGCGAGGTCCAACAGCCGCTCGAACTCGGGGCGGTTCTGTTCGCCAATCGATACGGACTCGGCCAGTGAAACCAGCGAGCCCACCTTGATATCGCCGCCGAGCTCCACGGCCCTGGCAAAATGCGCACGGGCCAGTTCAGGGCCGCCACCTTGCATTGGCGAGCGGCCGCCCTGGTAAGAAATCATGAATTCGTGCAACGCGCCCCTGTCATAACTTTCATCGAGTTCGAGGCACCTGCGGATAATGGGCTCAATGAGGTTCAGGTCGGCGACCATGTCCATATCGGACTTGTCCGCGGCGATGGCCGCCGCCCAGGACAAGGAAAGCCAGTAGAGCTCCGGAATGTTTTCCGCCGAAAAGACGGCGAGCGTTGCTTCGGGGTTCTCTCTCAAGCCGGCCACGAATTGTGGCCGCTCCAACTCAGCCGCGCGCAGAGCATAGTTCCGCCCACGCCAATACAACTTCTTGGCCCGCGTTCGCAATTCAGCGGCGCGGCGTGGGTCGTCCAACTCCTTGTCCAGCGCCTCTATGTCGACATAAATATAGCTGTACTGCGTAAAGCCGCTCGCGGCGGTGAGTAGCAGACCTTTATGCTCGGGCACCTCCGCCAGCAGACCTTCCACGGTCTTGAGGCTAAAAGGCAATGCTTCGCCGACGAATTCAATGTCATCATCAGAGGCGTAGACGGACCCGCCTTCTGAAATGGCGTCGCCCAATTTGGATACGGCAATCTGCTTGGCCGAGCATCCACCAAGGGCCAGGAAACAGACCGCCAGGGTTGCAAGTTTAGATTGGTGTTTCACTTCGCTCTCCCAGTTTGTTACAGCACTGGGACAGAACTTAGGCGACCGCGGCCGCGATCACCTGAGGGATAGATTATTTTTTTCCTAAGTTTGTTGAGGAGGTCTTAGGAAAACCTTTTGGCGTCTACATATTATTGTTTTTATGATCGTTAATTATCGTTCAGGAATTATCCGGCCCGCCGAACTTTTGCCAGTAATCAATCCATCCAATCCGTTTCGCCAGCTTCCTGAAACGCGAATCCTGCCGAAATTCGCGGGCTTCCTCGGTGAATACAAACTCCAGTTGCAGGTGTTGACGGCGGGATTCGGGAAAGTTTTCGATGGCCTCATAGGCCTGGTCAATTCCGCCGATCAGGATCCACAGTCCGAATTCAATTCTGGGCATCATCGATTGACCGCGGGTTTTTGCATCCATGGCCATGGCCAGCGCTCCCTGGCGGTTTTCTTCCAGGAACACAGAATCTGCATCCTCGATGAGCCAGTCCGGCGCGCCGGGAAAACCCTGGTGATATGCCGCCATCACAGACTTCAGTTCGTCGTATCGCTCCTGGCGCAACAGCAGCAGCATGTATCCGGGATTGATGGCGTCCCTGTATCCCAGCTGGGCCCCTATCGAAAAATGTTCAGCGGCGCGTACGTTGTCATTGACCCACAAGTAGGCTATCGCCAGGCGGTAATTCACAACCGGCGAGATCTCATCGAGTTCGCTGGCGCGTTTGGCGGCCTGCAGGCCGTCATGCTTGCGGCCGACATATGACAGAAACTGGGAATACCACAGGTAGATATTCGGGCTCGCGGGCGCCAGCGTGAGCGCTTTGCGGAACCGCACTTCGGCCGCCACCCATTGCCAGCGCTTCCACGCCATGAACGCATGAATGGCCTCCACCTCGCCAAGTTCCCGAGGACCGGCAAACTGTTGGCCTGACAGAACTGTACGCGCCTCCTGAAACATCTCCTCCATGGGCTCGGATGAATAGAACGGCAACAGGATCAGCGCATTGGCCAGTCCAATGGTCGCGCGTGAGAAATCCGGATCTATAGCCAGTGCCTGGCGGTACAATTCGATACTCTTTCGCAGGGGTTGCTCACCGCGCAGCTTCCACAGGAAATTTCCGTTCATCAGGTACAACTGATAGGCCTCGATGTCGGGCGGTGCTTCATGCACCAGAGGTACCTGCAAACTACCGCCCTTGAAATGCTTGCGCATGGCTTCAACGACGGCCGTGGTCATGTCCTCCTGTACATTGAACATGTCCCCCACGCCGCGCTGGTAGATCTCAGACCAGATCAGGTAACCGTCACTGACATCGCTCAGTAGTGCGTTGATATGCAGGGTATCGGCATCGTGTCGAATGGTACCCTCAAACACGGCGTCCACATTGAGCTTTTTTCCAATGGTGGGAACATCATCGTTGCGGTTTTTGAAGCTGTAGGAGGAACGGCGCGATACGACCTTCAGGCCCCTGATCTTGCTCAAAGACATGGTCAATTCGTCGGTCAGGCCATCGGTAAAAAACTCGCTGTCATTGTTTTCGGACAGGTTTTCAAATGGCAGCACGGCGATTGAGGTGGCGCCGGCAGTACCTTCACCCGCCTCTGTCAGGAAATCGAACCATTCGGTGATATCAGAGAAAGCCGCGGGGGATCCCGGTTCTATCCGCGCCTCCTTCCCTGAAAAGTAAATGAGCGCTGCGCCAAGCAACAGCAGAGCAGCCAGCACAACAGGCCAAAGCTTGATTTGCCGCGACAACAGGGAGGTGGCCGGCTGATCGTCGGCAAGAGGCAAAACCGGCATCAGCAGGCGGTAGCCGACTTTGGGCAAAGTCTGAATATACAGGGGCGTCATGCGGTCATCACCCAGCGTGGTGCGCAATACGGATATCGCGCGGGACAGCACTTCGTCCGTGACCGGGGTACCGTGCCAAACTTCCGAAATCAATTCGTCGCGCCTGATTACGGTGTTTTGCCGGCCGGCAAGGTAGACCAGCACTTCCATCACCTTGGGTTCAAGGTGACACTGTTCGTCCTGGCCTTTCAGCAAACCCTGGTCGGGGTAGACACGCCAGCCTCCCAGCTGAAAACCCTGATTCAGATCGATGTTCACGCTGTAAGTATATCCAAACCGGTAGCTTGCCACGCATTTGACCCACCAGGCCGGTTATACAAAAACCACGGCACACACCGGCGCTGTCACCCCGATCCAGCGCTTTGGCAGCGCAGGCATAGCCGGGGCTGGGGTGTGCCGAAGGCAGGAAGTCAGGTGCTGGTTTGAGAAAGGATAGGGGTCAGAGTCAAGCGTCAGAGTAATATTGTAGGATTGTATTATTGCTCGGACAGCTACTCTGGCCGCTAGCGGACCTATTGTTGAAATGACACTCCAATTCACTCAGCTCCTTTTGGCTATCGCTGTGTTCCAGTCGATTTTATTCGGTCTGTTCGCCATCGCGGGCAAAAAGTACGTCCATCGTAGTTACGCAATCCTGGGATTCCTGCTGCTGTTTCAAGGGCTGGTCATGTTGGACGAATTGGTGCAGGCCACTGACTACCGCCAGTTCATGAATATTGGCAATACGTTCGTCACTTTGCTATCGCCCTTTTTCTATTTCTACGTGCGTTCCGTGACTGACGCCGATTATCGGCTGGGCAAGACACAGTGGGCACACGGCTTGCCTTTTTTGGCCATAGTGGTTTATGTCATCGTGGCTTATCACAGCAAAACTGAGGATGAGCAGTGGCAATTCATGTCTCAGGCTTGGCAAGGTGATGTTTGGCATTCCCTGATCATCCCGCTTGCCCTGCATCTTCAGTTTCTTGTGTACGCCGTCCTCTCAATACGCTACCTGACACGCTTCAATTTGTCGTTTAGGGACCGGTTTTCACAGATTGAAACCCGCGATCTTTCCTGGTTGCGCTTGCTAATTGTTGGTTATCTGGTGATCTGGATAAACAGTTTTCTCTACAATTTTCTCGGCCTGGCCATTGACACCGCGATGCGATTTAGTGCTGTTCAAAACGTCTATTCCCTGATTTTCATCAATGTTCTTATCTACAAGGTCTTTATCAGTGACAAGCTGGATTTTGTGCCGCCCGTGCCTCAGCCGGAAAAAGCTCCTGCGGCCGTCTATGGTGACCAGGTTGAGCGATTGATTGGCAGACTGCGGGAACTGATGAGTAGAGACAAACCCTTTTTATCTCCGAGGCTGACCATCGAAGAACTTGCCCAACTGGCTGACATGGAAGTCCATGATTTGTCAAAGTTGCTGAACGATGACCTGGGACAGAATTTTTACGATTTTGTCAATCGCTACCGGATTGAGCACAGCAAGTTTTTGTTGGCCGTGAGAAAGGATATGTCTGTACTGGACTTGATGCTGGAGTCTGGATTCAACTCAAAGTCGTCTTTCAATTCTGCATTCAAGAAATACACAGCGCAAACCCCAACACAATTCCGCCGCACCGAGGCTGAGGCGTTCGAATAATAAACTCATACTTGCGTCAACCTATTGAATCTATGGTGTAAGAATCGCACCCGCCGATTTCCTGGTCCGAATTGATTGCTCGGACGACTGAAGCCTGTCAAGTCTCAATTCTGATTCCCGGCTCAAGAACAACCGGGAAATCATTGTGTCATTGACGATCACGGACCTGAATAAAACCTACCCCAATGGTGTAAAGGCGCTGCATGGCGTCAGCCTGGTATTGCAAAACGGCATGTTTGGTCTGTTGGGCCCAAACGGCGCCGGTAAGTCAACACTGATGCGTACACTGGCCACACTGCAGCAACCTAACTCAGATCTCATCAATCTCAACGGCATTGATGTGTTGGCGCAGCCACACGAAGTTCGATGCCGGCTCGGCTACCTGCCACAGGACTTTGGTGTACCCCAAGGCATTAGCGCCAGCCAGTTGCTGGACTACATCGCGGTCGTCAAGGGTGTCCGGTCCCGATTGGAGAGAGATCGCCTGGTGACCACGCTGTTGCATCAAACCAATTTGTATGAGGTCCGCAATCGAGCGGTGTCCCGCTATTCGGGTGGGATGCGGCAGCGATTTGGAATAGCCCAGGCGCTCATAGGCCAGCCAGACCTCATCATTGCCGATGAGCCTACCGCGGGTTTGGACCCGGAAGAGCGTCACCGTTTTCATAACCTTTTGTGTGAATTGGGCGAGGATCGAATTGTGATTCTGTCAACGCACATAGTAGAAGACATTGAAAACCTGTGTCCTCATATGGCCGTGCTGCATGAGGGCAGGCTGAAATTTACCGGAACCCCTGAGTCGTGCAGGGAGATGGTGGCAGGCAAAATATGGAAAAGGCAGGCAGGCAAAAAAGAAATTGCCAGTATTGGCAACGCGCACAAGCTGATTTCCACGCTTGCCCGGGCCGGAAAATTCGAAGTCAGGGTGTTCTCAGACTCTGATTTGAACGCCGGTGCTGCCTCTGCCGGGTCGACTTCTTTCGGGTATGAGCCGGTCAGGGCGAGTCTGGAAGACGCCTATTTCAATATCATTCGTCACACCGCCTGAGACCGGGTTCACAGCATGTACAAGTTTGCCCGATTCGAGTTCGTACAGCGTCTGCACCAGCCGCTGTTTTATGTGTTCTTTGGCCTGATCTTTATGTTCTCCCTGTTGCCGTTGATCAACGACAACATCGTTATCTGGCAAAGCATCCAACATTTTTCACGAACCTCGCCCTACCTGATCGTGCGCCACGGAATAATGATCAGCATTGGGGGCACGCTGTTCGCAGGTTTGTTGGCCGGGGCAAGTCTAACGCGCGAATTGGACAACCGTTTTGCCAATCTCTTGTATGCGGCACCCATCGTTCCCTGGCGTTATGTGTTGGGGAGGTTCTTCGGTGCCTTTCTGGTTTCGCTGCTCATGCTGTCAAGCGTGATTCTGGCCATAGTGTTGGCTGCGATTGTTCGCGAGGGCAGTTTTCCCCCGGTGGCCGCGCTTGCAGTGCTCTTTTTTGCCTACCTGCTGCCGAATGTCTTCATCGTATCTGCAGTGGTATTCAGCATTACCAGCCTGTCGCGCCGTTCCGCCGTGGCACCGGTCGCGTCAATTGCCTTGCTGTTGCTATTCCTTCAGCCTGTCGTGGATCTCAAATGGCCTTACCGCTGATTCTGGTGGCTTTTTGCTGGCCGTGTCCGACCCATTTGGCTGGTCTGGATTCATTCAGGCCACCGAATACTGGTCGCTTGCGGAGAAAAATCGGCTGATTCCTTCTCTGGGAACAACCCTGTGGATTAATCGTTTGTTTTGGTGTTCAATCGCCGCGGCCAGCGTTGCCGCCGTCATTGCTTTTTACCGATTCGACTTTCAGCGGTCCACGCAAAGCGCTCGAAAAGCAGGCAACCGAAGTGAGTCCGGTGTTCACTCAGCTGCCACAGGCGAGGAGCGGCCGGCCGCCGGCCACAATTTTGAGCCTGCACCTGGTCAGACTGAGGCCAACGGTGAATCAGTATTCCAAAAGCTCAAGAGCGCCCGCGCCTTATCCATAATCCGGGTAGACCTGCGCATTCTTAAAACGACGCCATTCATACTGCTGGGCAGTTTGGGGTTGTTGAATTATCTGAACACGTTGGTTATTGGTCTGCCGCCTACCTTCGGCTTTGTGCCTCTGGCGACCAGCACTATTGTGGCCACTGCCACGTCGTCCAATGTGCCACTGATGATGTTTCTGTTGATGATCTATAGCACCGGTGAATTAACCTGGCGCGATCGGAGTTCCGGCTTCAGTCACCTGGCAGGTAGTTTTCCGCTGACCCCTACAGAAGTAATCAGAGCCCGGTTGTGCACGCTGCTTCTGCTGCTGTTGTTGGCCACGCTGGGGGTTTTGTTGGTGGGTTGCGCCTTTCAGCTGTTCAGCGGTCACGGCCAGCCGGACCTCGGCGTGTTTCTGCCCGTCCTTACATTCACGACGATTGTGCCTGCTGTCCACTGGCTGTGTCTGGGCGTATTCGTCCAAGGCCTGGTGCCCAATCGCTACACGGGTTACTTCGTGTTGCTGTTTGTCTTCGTCTTCTCGCTGTTGGCGAATCAATTCGGCTTGGAACACCGGCTGTTTTCCTTCGGCGGCGTTCCGAATGCGCCCTACACAGATTTTGGCGGATACGCCCATTTTCTGAAGCCGCTGTTGTGGTATCACGGCTATTGGCTGCTGGTCGATGCTTTACTGGTTGTCCTGGCGGTCATGTTGTGGCAAGGCGAGCAAGCTGATCGATTGCTTGTTCGCCTCAAAGTATTGACCCGGTCTCTAGCCACCCGGCCACCGGCGGCAAGGGCCGGTCTTTTTGCCACCGTGGTCGCCACCTTGGTGGCCGGCATCGTCATGGTGGGTGCGATTATTGTTCATAACACCGTTACCCTGCGGAAGCTTGAGACCCGCGGCAGCCTTATTAGCCGTGCCGTGGCATACGAACGCAAGTACGTACAGGTCGCCCGCCAGTCGCAACCGCGTGTGACTGCAGTTGATCTCGATGTGGATTTTTACCCCAACCTGCTCAGGCTCGAAACGGGCGGTGTCATGACCTTGCGCAACAAGGGTACGAAGGCCGTGCACCGGGTGCATGTAGGTTTGTTAGGCGAAGGCATTTTGCAACTGGAATTGTCGGGCGCTGTGCTGGAGGACAAAGATGCCATTCACGGCCATCACGTTTTTGCCTTCACCACGCCATTGCTTCCCGGCCAGGAAGCCCAGCTTCGATTTCGCAACGTATTTCAGGAGAGCGGATTCGGCGATCGTCAGGCCAATACCCAGGTCCTGGGTAACGGTTCAAACATCAACAACGCGTTCATCAATACCGCCAGGTACTTTCCGAACATTGGCTACAATCGCTTTCAGCAGCTCAATGACGCCTCATTGCGCGAAGAATATGGGCTGGGCACGGAGACCACTGATAAAGGCGCCGAAGGCAACAATCTCGTCGGTGGAAACGCTGACTGGATTGAATTCAAGGCTACCCTCAGCACGGCAGAATCCCAGCGGGCGGTATCATCCGGCGACATGATCGAGGAATGGCGCAGCGAAGGCCGCTACCATGCGCGATTTGAGGCCCGGGTGCCGGTGCTGAATTTGTACAGTTTCAGTTCGGCACAATTCAAAACCCGACGCATTCAGGCCGACCAGGCTGAGGTCCTGCTTCACCACCACCCTGATCACATCGCCAATCTCGCTGAGATTGAAGATGCTGTGCGCGTTAGCTTCGATACGGCCGTTGAACAGTTTGGGGAATATCCATATCAGCAAATGCAAATCGTAGAATTTCCCAACTACCGGTTGCAGGGGCAATCCTACCCCGGACTGTTGACGCTTACTGCAGGGTTTGGAATGCTGCAGAAGCACGATCCTCAAGCGCAGATTGATTTCCTGACCTGGGTTGTATCGCACGAAATCGGACACCAGTGGTGGTTCAATCAGCTTTCTCCGGCACAGAGCCCAGGCGCGACCCTGCTGACGGAGAGTATTTCGCAATACCTCCACTTGCAGGTCGCCAACAAACTCTTCGGTGAAGCGTATCGAGACCGTGTGCTGGAAGACCAGCTGGCCAGGTATTTGGCGGGCCGGGGCAGGGAAAGCGTGCTGGAATACCCGCTGGCCGCCAATACTGACCAGGTGACCGCAGATCAGCCTTATGTGCCATATCACAAAGGCACCCTGGCTCTGCACGCCATTTCAACCATGCTGGGTGTTGAACGGTTTTCGGCCGTATTTAGGGATCTCATGCGGGCCTACCGCTATTCGAAGTCGTACCCGCATGCGGAAGAGCTGGTAGATCGACTGCTGGCTGTCGCTAATGACGAGGAAGACCAACAAATCAGGCAATGGCTGAATGAAAGAGTTTGGTACGCAAACGCCATTGAGTCCTATTCCGTCAGTCCAGAGGGCAACGGCAGCGTGCGGCTTGATGTCGTGATCAACAGTGAACGGCACCGGGATGATGGCAAGGGCAATCTGACCCCCCTACCTGGCGTTTATCCCATCGAATTGTACGCCCGGGACGCTAACAATGTGGTCATTTACACCGAGAAAATCATGACCAATCAGGGCAAACACACTGTCACATTGCCGTTGGCCGTTCTGCCAGCCAGCCTGGTTTTGGATCCACAATGGCTGTTGCTGGAGGCTGAGCGCGGAGACAATACGCTTGAGCTGAATTGATAAAATATATTCGGCCCCTTTTTATTCGGATAGGCTGTGATCATGAATATCTCCAGGTTCATCCAGGTATTACTGATCGTGTTGTTTTGCCATTCATCAGTCGGCTTCGCCGCCGCCCATGAAGCGGCCGCCAATGAAGCAGCCGAAAATGAAGCCGCGTTTGTATCGTGGGCGCGGGACAATGCCGTTCCGATTGAGACCACGGCACCCGGATCAGGTTTTGCTGATTTGCAGGCCTTGAAGGACATCATCGGTGACGCCCGGGTGGTGGGATTCGGTGAAACGGCCCATGGCATTCATGAATTCAATGAGTTAAAGGTTCGCATTTTCGAATTTCTCGCTGAAGAAATGGGATTTACCGCGTTCGTCATGGAGTCCGGACTGGCCGAGAGCAAACTGACCTATGACTATGTGCTGGGCGCAGACTATGAGCTGGCACAGGTCTACAGGGATGGATTCTCACATGGTTTTGGCCCTTGGGAGGAAACCAGGGCCTTGCTTGAGTTCATGCGGGCATATAACGCCAACCCTGCCCATAGCCGAAAGATTCATTTCTACGGGATGGACCTCGGCAAGAAGGTGTTTCCTGGTGAGCAACTGGGCATTCGCAGCGCCTTGCCCGCCGTTGCCGGCGCCTTGTCTTTTCTGGATATTGTTGACCCTCATTACGCAGAATCGTGCCGCCAATCGCTGGTGCCCAAACTCGAGCAATTCAAGACAGAGGAAGACTATCAGGCGCTGTCCGCCACGGAGCGTGCGGCGACAACTGCTGCAACAGCGGCGTTGGTTGCACGCCTCGCCGCTTACAGAATTCCATATATTGAAGCATCCTCGGTTCAGCAATACGAGTGGGCTTATCGCCTCGGTATTGCGGCACGCCAACTTGATACCTGGTTCGCATTTCTGGCAACGGACGTGCCCAGGCTGGAGCGCGGCAACGCGCGGGAAATGACCCAGGCAGACAACGTCCGTTGGGTTCTTGAACGCGAAGGGCCGGACGCCCGCATCATGGTGTGGGCGCACAATGGGCATGTGGTGAAGGAATTCTCCGCCAGTGAAAAATTCTGGACGGTCCAGGATGGGCCCTATCGTGACTTGCCCGGCAAGCTCACCCTGCTCGGTCTGTTTCTGGAATCCCTTTATGGTGATGATTACATCAATTTCGGTTTTACCGCGAATCGCTATGACTTCAGCGGCGAGCGGGTGGTCCATCCGATGCTGGACGGTCTGACCACAGAGCCCGCTGTAGACAACAGTTATGCTGCGGCACTGCGGCAAGTCGGTGCACCACTGTTTGCGCTGGATCTGAACGCTGCTCCCGACGCTGGGCCAGTGCGCGAGTGGTTACAGGAAGAGCACCCCATGCGCTACCAGCACATGTATATGAACCTCGTGCCGGAACGGGTGTGGGATGCGGTAATATACTTTGATACTGTCCGTCAGGGTCACTGGATAAAGCAATAGGAGCAATCGGCGCCGGCTGGATCGAGAAATGATAAGACATTGCCTCTTCTCGCTGGCCGCGGTGTCAGCCCAGGTCATCTTTCAACCCGTTGCATACGCGGCGGAAACACTATTGCTGCGTCAACCGACCAACAGTGCCACCCGGCTTGCATTTGTTTACGCCGGTGACATCTGGGTTAGCGACCTGGATGGTGCCCATCCGACCAGGCTGACGGTTCACCCAGGTGTTGAATCAAACCCCTATTTCTCGCCGGAAGGCAGCCAGATAGCATTCACTGCGTTTTATGGTGGCAACTACGATGTCTATGTCATCGACGTCGAGGGCGGGGAACCAAAGCAGCTCACTTACCATCCCGGCTTTGACCTGGCTCAGGGCTGGAGCCCTGACGGCAGTCGCGTATTGCTGTCTTCCAACCGCAATGCATTCAAACCAAAGAAACAATTCGAGTTGTTTTCTGTTGCTGTGAATGGCGGCCTTCCTGTCCAACTGCCAATGCCGAGTGCTTTTCGGGGCACATTCTCACCCGACGGCGCACGCCTCGCCTATACGCCGATCAAGGACCCGCCGTTCGGAGGTTGGAAACGGTACCGGGGCGGTATGACGCCCCCGATCTGGTTGTTTGATCTGGCCAGTCACGAAGTCGAAAAAATACCGCATGATCGCACCAACGACCTCTTTCCCATGTGGATCGGAAACCACGTCTACTTTGTCTCCGATCGCAACTACAATGCCAACATATTCTCTTATGACACAACCACTAAGCAACTGAGTCAACTGACTTTTCATGAAACATTCGATGTCAAACACGCCTCTGCTGGCGCAAATCAGATTGTCTACGAGCAGGCAGGACGTATTCACCTGTTGGATCCGATAACGGGCAAAACCAGACCCATCCCAATCAGCATCAGTGCCGATCAACCCGATGCCAGGCCGCAATGGGTGGACCCACTCAAACAATTCGAATACAGCTCAATTTCACCGGATGGCGCTCAAACCGCATTTTGCGCTCGGGGCGACGTATTCCTCGTCGCAAACAAAAGCGGGCATATCCGAAACCTCACCCGCAGCAGCGACGTCCACGAGCGTGAGCCTGTGTGGTCGCCCGATGGCGCGAATATCGCGTATTTATCGGATGCGTCCGGTGAAAATCAGTTGTATATACAAGCCCTCACGGACAGCAACATTGTTGCAATTGATCTAGATGAGCAGCCCAGTTTCTACTATGACCTGGACTGGTCACCAGATGGCCGCATGATCTCCCTGGTGGATAAGCATCAGCGTTTGATGCTGGTCGATGTCCTGTCACACAGGGTGCGCCTGATTGACCAGAACAACTTCGCTTCCCCACCTGTGGGTCTGGACGCCGAATTCTCACCCGACAGCCGGTGGATCGCATACACGAAAAACATGGACAACCGGCTCAGGACGATCTTCGTGTACGACACACAAACCAGTCAGACCCATCAGGTCACCGACAGCATGGCCGATACCAGCCATGTGGCGTTTGATTCCAAAGGACATTACCTGTTTCTTCTGGCCAGTATCGATTATGGCCCCAAAACATCATCCAATCATATATCCAGCCTGGGCTATCGTCAGACTTACGGTGTATTCAGTATTCCTTTGCGCTCGGACCTGCCACCACGTCTTGGGAGATTGGCGGTTGCCGGCATAGAGCATCAAGGGGCACAGCCAAAAACCATCTCGGATGGTCCTTTGGAGCCCGTGCGGATCGATTTTGACGGCCTTCTCGACCGCGCCGCACCGCTGCCCGTCAAGCCTGCGAATTATGGAGATCTGGCGGTGACTGCGGATGGTTCGTTGCTATTGCTCGAATACGGTCCAGACGAATACGCCAGCGAATATGCCCGCTCAACCCCTACTCGAACGCTGCATCGCTTCAATTTTGAATCGCGAGAATTCGCAGTGTTTTTGACCGATATCAACGCATACCAACTGAGCAAGGATGGCGACAGCGTGCTCGTGAGGAAGGGCGAAAACTGGTTCACCGCGGCGGTTGCGAACACCGAAAATCAACAGCCGCTTGACCTTACCGCCATGCGCACGCGGGTGGATCCACGCGAGGAGTGGCGCCACATGTTCGGTGAAGCCTGGCGCATACTGAGAGACTACTTCTACGACGAAGACATGCACGGCCTGAATTGGCAAAGTATGCGCGATCGCTACACCCCTTTCCTGGACCATCTGGGCCACCGTAGCGATCTGGACTATCTGATTCGCGAACTACAGGGCGAATTGGTGGTTGGCCACGCCTACATTTTCCCGGGCGATCAGCCAGGCAGGAATCCGGTACCCGTCGGCTTACTGGGCGCCGATCTGGACACGGATGAGGACGCGTACCGAATTACCAGGATTTACCGCGGCGAAGACTGGAACGCCGACCTGGAGGCGCCGCTGGACAGAGTCGGCCTGGACATCAAGGTGGGTGACTACCTGCTCGGCATTAACGATGAACCGCTGAATAGGCATGTGAATTTATACCGCCTGCTGGGACATACCATCGGCCAGGAAACTGCACTTCTGATCAACCAGACGGCCAGTTTGGAAGACGCGAGAACGGTATATGTCAAACCCGTCGATTATGCCGCCGAGAACAAACTGCGATTACGCCACTGGGTGGAACACAATCGACGAATCGTGAACGAAATGACCGGCGACCGCGTCGCTTATATTCACCTGCCCGATACTGCCGAGTGGGGTTATGCCTATTTCAATCGTTATTTCTTCAGCCAACTGGACAAGCAGGCCGCAATTATTGACGACCGGTTCAATGATGGTGGCTATATAGCAGACTATTTTGTCAATCGCCTGGGCGCGCCGCTGTTGAGCTACTGGGCACATCGGGACGGACAATTACTGGCATCCCCGAGTGGCATCTATGGCCCCAAGGTGATGTTGATCAACGAGACCGCCGGCTCAGGGGGCGATGCCCTGCCGCTGTTCTTTCGCCGTCGCGGGATCGGCCCCCTGATCGGCAAACGAACCTGGGGCGGCCTGGTGGGTATCGGGTCCTATCCGGTGATGATTGACGGAGGCCGGATTACTGCACCCCGTTTCGCCATTATCAGCCCCGAGGGGCAATGGGAAGTGGAGAACGCGGGGGTCCCACCCGATATCGAGGTCGAGCAGACCCCCAAGCGGGTGATACAGGGGCACGACCCTCAGCTTGAAAAGGCCATCGAGGTCATTCTGGAGCTCCTCGAGGCCAGTGATGCGGCACTACTCAAAGAGCGACCACCAGGACCCAAGCGGGCCCTGGATCGGTGAAAATCGGCCCCCACCGGTATCACTGCCACAAACCTTGCAGAGAGTCTTGCCAGTCATCCGGCTTCAAATGCATCAGAAAATACTCCACGTGCTTTTTCATCACATGAGTCCACTGCTCACCCTGTAGCACGTGTTCACCGTCGGGGTAGATCATCATGTCGAACGATTTATTTGCCTTGATGAGGCCGTCTGCAAGGCGCATGGTTTCGGTCAATCGTGCATTTCTGTCTGCCGTCCCGTGATGCAGCATTAGTTTACCTTCCAGGTTCTGCACATGATTCAAAACCTTGGCTTTCTCATAGCCTAGCGGGTTGGTTTCGGTTGTCTGCATGCCGCGCACGGCATAGCCGCCGATTGCCTTGTTGTCCCAATCGATCACCGGTGCACCCACCACACCGACATGAAAGACTTTGGGTTGGCGCAGCATCATCATTGCCGTCATAAAGCCGCCATGTGAAATTCCAAATACGCCGACGCGGGTGCCATCAATATAGGGTCGCTTTGCAATCTGGCGTACTCCAGCGGCCTGATCGTCCACATCGATCTGACCCCAACTCAAGTAATTGCCGGTGTGAAACTTCATGCCCTTCCCGGGCGTGCCGCGGGCATCTATGACCGCAAGAACAAAACCGTAATCCGGCATGATCGATAGAAACTCCGCTTTCATGTATCGGTTCAAAACTTCGCGACTGTGCGGGCCGCCGTAGACATAGACCAGCAAGGGGTAAGTCCTGGCCGAATTAAAATCAACGGGTTTAAACAGCATTGCACTCATGTCCATCGTGCCATCAGCCGTGCGCAGAGTAATTTGCTCGGGTTCCCGTATCCCCAGTGCTGTGATTTCGGAGTCGTCGCTTTCGGACAGGTTTCTGAGCAAACCACTATTTGCGCGATGCAGGCTTACACGCGGCGGCACACTTTGGGAACTGAAATGATCAACAAAATACCGGCCACTGGGGTCCATGGTCGTTTCGTGAAACCCGCGCTCACTGGTCAGATCTGTGAGATCGGAACCGTCAATACCGACGCGGTAAAGGTGCTGATCCGCGCCGTCGAATGGCAAGCCATGGAAATAGATCAGCTCGTTTCTCTCATCAATGTGGGTAATGTCGGCGACCTCCCATTCTCCACGGGTGACCTGACGCTGCTGGCCCCCGTTCAAGGAGACAATGTAGACGTGCCGAAATCCAGTTCTCTCGGAAGTCCAGACAAACTCCTCTCTGCCCTTCAAAGCAGAGAAGTTGTCATGAGCGTACAAAAACTTATCAACTTTTTCCGTCACCAAAGTCCGCTTTGCTCCAGTGCGCGTATTGAACGCAATGAGCTCAAGCTGGTTCAGAAAGTAGTTCAGGCGTTGGTAGGTGATTTCATTACCCGCCGAGAGCCATTGCACATTGCGCAGATAGGGCAGCTCAGTTGTAGCCGTCTCTAGGATGACGTCCTCGCTGCTTTCGAGGTCGAAAACGTGCAATTCAAGCGCAAATTTTGCAGGCATTCTTGAAATCTCAACTTCCGGCACCTCCCCCAAGTGGTGAATGATCGGGCTGGCCGTCCTCTCCTCGACCTGCAGCCTGAAGTAGGCCAGCCTGCTGCTGTCCGGTGACCACGCCAGAGTTGTGCCCATGTTGATGTACTGGAAGTAGGTCGACTCATCAGAATTCGCGGTCAGTCGAAACTGGCTTCCGCCATCCGTATTGAAAACATGGATGTCGTGGCCTTTCACAAATGCATAGCGGCGGTTATCCGGTGAAAGGACGCCTTTGGGGTACATGAAACTCAATACCTCATCCTGCTCGCCTGCAGGCAGGGCAATCAGTTTTCGTTCGTTGAGCAAGTGCAGATATTCGGCGCCTTTGACAGAAAATCGGATCGATGCCGCTGTGCTGCCAAAGCTGAATTGATCGAAAGGCAAACGATTACCGTCCGCGGCGGATATGCCCTCGGCGTATTCTGCGGCGTACTCCGTGGCATTTTCCTCTGCATTTTCCGCAGCGAGAGCGACGTATTGACGAACGATGTCGGCTCTCGTGTCAGCATCGAACAATGGTGATGACAACCCGCTGTCTGGATCAACCCCCAAAAGTCCTTGTCCTGCCTGCGCAGCATCGGTCTTGAATTCCACGTAAGCAGAGCCGTCAGGCAGCCAAAGTAATTCCTGCGACTGTGCAAATCGCACCGAGACTGTCTTGTCCTTGTACTCGATTGAGATAGGCTCAGGCGGCTGTGCCAAAACCGATGTCGACTGTGCCGCCAGCGCAACCAACGAGCCCAAAATTAAACGGAATCGGTCATCCAGTGTTCTCATCGAATTCATCCTGATCACTCAACGGAAAAAGGGGTGCCCTCTAGAGAGCACCCCTTAGTTAAGCGACTTTTCAGCCCTCGGTCAATTGTAATGAAATTTCACATTGAGACCGTAGGTGCGTGGCGGAATGAGCGCACGGAAATGGAAGAATCCATCATACCAATCCCAGGCGGTGGCATCCTGATTGGTCAGATTCTGTGCGTAAACCTGGAATTCCCAGTTCTGGAATTTCACACCTGCACGCAGGTTGATCAGGTCGAAGCTGCCACTTCTGAATTCAGCGCCAGGCGGCTCGTTGGGCACGTCTGCAAAGGAATTGCCGCGATGCGAATAGTCTGCGCGGATAAATCCCTCGGCACCGGTCTGAGCAATGGGGAAGGTCTTGGTGACAGAAGCATTGAAGAAGCGTTTTGTGGATACCGCAGGTGCGCGAACCGCCTGGCCAGTACCTCGTTGCTCGAATGCCTGACAGGTGCGCAATTCACTGCGCTGGCAGATATTGAAAGCATTGCAAACGAAGATCGTTCGGGCTCGATAAACTATACAGTTGGGTTTTTCTACCGGGACGCGGACCGGACAGTTGAACTGACCGGTGGAATTCCTTTTGTGGATACTTCTATTGAGCAGTGGTCATTCTTTGGGCAGTTGTATTGGGATATCACCGAGGAGCTGTCGGCAACATTTGGTATGCGTTATGGCGAGTTCAAAAGTGCCGTCACCGATACCTTGAATGGCCTGCCCACGGCAAAGAACAAATTTGAGGATGTGTCGCCCAAAGTGGCTTTGAACTGGACGCCCTCTGACAACACAATGTCCTACATTTCGATCGCCAAAGGCTTTCGGGCCGGCGGTGCCAATGTGGATGTTTCTCTGGGAACCGACCCCAGCTTTAGCCAGGGTTTTGACTCCGATGAGATATGGAATTATGAGATCGGCCTGAAGAAGATTTTCATGGACGGGCGAGTGTCACTCAACACCGCCCTGTTTTATATTGATTGGAAGGACATTCAGATTGACAAGCCAGTGACCAACGTCATTAATCCGCCACAATCCTTCATCGTGGTGAATGGCGAAGGCGCGCACAGTTATGGAATCGAAGTTGACCTGTATTGGAACCCGGCTGAAGGCTGGGATATCGTGTTGGGTGGTTCCGTGCTGGAAGCCCAGTTTGACGGTGGTTTTATCGACAGCCCATTCGGTCTTTTTGCGCTCGATGGCATGACCTTGCCAAGCGCACCTGAGGTGCGCCATTCGCATCTTTAAACCGTTCTGAAACACCAAAACACCATTCAACAACATCAAAAACCCCACCGCAAAAATAAAGAGCGTCAGCAGGAAAAAGAGCACGTCACTGGAATCAGCAACGCCTGGACCAGGACCGCTGGGTGTATGTCTGGGCCGACGGTGTCTACAGTGGGTTGAGAGCAGAACAGACCAAGCTGTGCGCGCTGGTGATCATTGGCGTGAACGAGCGCGGTGAGAAACAATTTCTGGCGATCGAAGACGGCGTGCGGGAGTCAACACAAAGCTGGAGAGAGGTGTTGTTGCGATTGAAATCCCGGGGTCTGAACAGCCCGCAACTGGCGATTGGTGACGGTGCCATGGGTTTCTGGGCGGCACTGCACGAAGCCATTGGGTAAAGTCATACGCATTGATGAAGGAGAGATCCGCAGCCATCTGGACCGGATGGCGCGGTAAACGGCCCTACGATCTGCAGAATCTGCCCCTGGCGGGCTTGAGTGAACTGGGTGAACTGGCCGTTCACCCGCGACTCACCTTTGACCGGGAACAAATTGGTGCAAACTGTCCGCTAGCGGTAATGCCACTTGACACTCACGCCAAGGGTGCGTGGAGGCACCTTCGCAACGAATCGCAAAGAATCTGTTAACACGAAGTTGAAGCTGCTCGCATCCTCGTTCAGCAGGTTCCTCACGTAGGCCTGAAATTCCCACATGTCATTATTCGCACCCAGTCGCAGATTCAGCACACTCATCTTGTCACCCAGGAATTCGGAATCCGGGCGTTCATTGGGAACATCTGCATACGACCCGTCGCGAAGGGAATAATCAGCTCGGACAAAGCCGTCCCAGCCGGAATCCATGATGGGAAACTGCTTTTCGACCGAGGCGTTGAACAGGAATCTCGGCGAACTGGGCAGACGCTGTCCTTTTAACGGGAAGGGCCCGGCTACACTGAAGATGGAGCCGTTGTCGTATTCAGCTTCGACCAGCGATCCGCCAAGCACGATCTCCCAGCCCTCCGCCGGGTTGAGGGTTATATCAGCCTCGGCACCGAAACTGTGGGCATCTTCACCATTGCCAACGATAAAGTAGATGGCGGCTGGATTGTTGGGATCAGTCAGGTCCGTAATCGGCCGGTCGATCTGGATGTTGTGCCAATCCACGTAGAATACGGCTGCATTGACAGTCACCCGGTTGTCCGCAAAGCTTGTCTTGCTGCCGATTTCGTAGTTCCACACGTAATCCTCATCGAATTTCTGCGAAAAATTGGGATCAGTCCCGAATGACTGGTCTACATTGGCGCCACCTGCTCTGAACCCTTTGGCAATCGAGGCATAGACCATGCTTTGGTCATTGATTTGCCAGTCCAGCGCGACCTTGGGGGAAAGGTCATTAAATGTGCCTTCTGCCCGCGCAAAATCACCCAGAACCGGTATCTGATTGATGTCCACAATCAGAGAGTCCTGCTCTGAGTAACGCAAACCGAAAGTGGCTTGCAAAGACGGCGTGATGTCAAAGTAGAATTGACCGAAAACAGCCCATTGCTGGGTCTCGTTAAGCGAAAGCGGCCCCGCTAAGAGATCGACATTGCGTTTGGCATCGCGGTAATAAGCACCAATGGTGTAGTTCAGACGGCCATCGCTGTCTGAACTCAGGCGCAGCTCCTGGCTCCAGGCCTCGCTTTCGCTCGTTGCACCTGATGGGCTCTCGGTTTCGACATTGCCGTATCCCGTGATCGAGGTAACCGTGCCCAGGGTGGTATCAATGTTGATGTTCAGTATGGATTCCGTGATATTGCGTTTGACACCGGGCGCCAGTGCAGCGGCCAACGTGGGGCCGAAAAATGCCTGGTTATTCTCGTTACCGATGGTGTCGCGCAAGATATTTAAGAAATCCCCCTCAATATTCAACAATCCGGTGTCGGACTCTTCAACTTTGACAATCCAGTTGGCGTCCACTTTCTCACCGGTATAACCAAGGCTGAAACGGCCACCGGAGACTTCCTCAGTATTAAGATCCTTGCCCACAAATTCAGGCCCGGGGCCACTTGGAAAGATATTCCAGCCATCGATCCAGCCCTTATGGTCATTGCGGTATCCCACCACTCTTAAAGCCAGCTTGTCAGTGATCAAAGGGATGTTTAAAACGGCCGATAGATCGGTGCTGCCATTTCCTCCACCTTTGACATTGAACCAATTGGCGGAGAGGTCGGCGGTAAATCCTGATGGGTCCGGGCGTTTCGAGATGATACTGATCAAGCCGCCAAATGACCCCTCACCCCACAAGGTACCCTGAGGGCCTCTGAGAACCTCGATCCGTTCGATATCCACCAGCGCCGAATCCTGTTCCGCAAAGGTGCCGCTGGATTGAATACGGCTGGCAGCAACAACGCCGTCGTTGTACATCGCCATCGTGTTGACCGACCCGATGTTTGAGCCCAGGCCGCGAATCTGGATATTGTTGTTGCCGCGTCCCAGATTGTTCATGGATAAGCTGGGCACCATCCCGACGATATCATCCATCGATTCGGCGTTGATCTGCCTAAGTATTCTGCCGGACAGCGCCTTGATACTGATCGCAATGTCCTGGATCGATTCTTCGCGCTTTTGAGCAGTGACAAGTATTTCCTCAAGTACTGTTTCATCAGCGGTAGCAATCTGCCCAACGCTGCCAACTAACAGTCCGAACGCACACGTACTTAAGATATAACGATTCAGAAAGGTTTTCATCGACTGTGACTCCTTTATCCGCCAACCATTAGCTTGTATCGCTACGTACCACCCCAGACTATTGTTCTTTTTCTAACGCGGTTAGTACATTTAAATTGTAATTAAGTTAATTTGAACGTTGAGTCAATCATGTAAAATTAACATAATTACCGGGAGAGTCAAGCAATTTCTTGGTCATGTTCGTTCAGGCCAGGTAGGTCGCTTGGCGGCAAAACCGACGTCTCACCTGCTACCAGAAATGGCACATGAGCCTTTTACCTCAGAGGGGCCGGGATGGACTAGTTCATTGGGATATGGAACCCAGCGTCAGGATTCCATGATTGGTGTGCAGCCAATTTCTGACTGGTTCTGACAGGTTTCCGCCTTTGTCAGTAGTCGACCGGAATGACCGGCAATTCCAACCGCGAGGGATACTTTCTCGAATGGTGTACCGACTGATTAGCAGTTCGCCACTCGGTGTCTGTCGCAACGGGATTTCCGGTGTTCTGATTGGGGTTCGTGTGGGGAAAGTCGCTACTGGAAATTTCAATCCGAATACGGTGCCCGGGTTGAAAGACGTGGCCAACAGCCGACAATTCGATTCGAAAACGAGTGGGCTGGTTGGGGGTCAGCAATTCTTCGCTCTGGAAGCCATTTCGATAGCGGGCACGAAGAACGCCCAGATTGTGGTTGATTTTGAGCGCCCGCCCATCGGGCAGAACATCAAGCAGTTTGGCGGTGAAGTCGGTGTCCCGTGCGTCACTTGAGGCATAGAGCTCCACGAATGGGGTGCCCAGCACCGCCACGGCATCCTTCAATACCGGTCCGGTGTAGACCAGCACGTCTTCACGTTCTTCGAGCTTGCTGTGATCCGTCGCACTAGCTTGTGTTGGAACCGGGTTCTTCGGATCGAATACGTACTGGTCCGGAGAACTCCTGAAAGGAGGCCTCGAACCCAAGCGACCGTCACCATGGGATGTGTTGGCCTTGCCGCCACTTTTCAGATAAAGATTCAGTGCTTTGGTCGTCGCCGCCGGGTACTCGTCCAACTCGAGCCACCGATCAGCACCCGTCAAATAAACCAACGCCCTAGGCATATTCAGGAATTCTGTCTCACCTTTCAAACACCAATCGAGAAACCCCAGCCGAACTGTTTGCATTTCCAGCACGGATCGGGCGGAGAACTGAATTTCACCGACACTCAGCGGGCCACTGAGATAGGTATCTGCATGCCGCCAGGGCCCGATCACGAGATACTGCTGGTCCGCCGCCGGTGAGTGGGCACGCATACCTGACCAATAGAACAAGGCCCCAGGCTGATCGCCATCGAACCACCCCGTCACGGTCAGGGCGGGAATTTCAACGGTTGCAAATTCTTGCGGGGTCACATGAATAGGTTGCCAATAATCATCAAGCGTCGAATGCTCAAGCCAATTGCGATAAAGGGGTATCTTGATGCCGCTATACACCTCGTCCATTGTCAGCAATGGTCGATGTTCAAGCACCTTCATGGCCGCTTCTTCGTCGGCCGGCGCTGTGGCATCGGGATATCGTGAGGCGATCCACGGGAGCGCGAATTCCAAAACAAATGCGCCGCCAGAGTAGGGGATTTCGTCGAAGATTCGGCCCGAAGAAACGTGCGGCATGATGCATTCCAAGTGCGGTGGTCTCTCCAGTGCCGCCAGCCACTGAACGGTACCCAAATAGGAACCGCCGTCCATCGCCACTTTGCCATTGGACCAGGGCTGAATTGCAATCCACTCAATGGTGTCGTAGCCGTCCTGGCCCTCGGGAAAGTAAAAGTTGAATTCGCCGCCGGAAAGGCCTTGCCCACGCGTGTCCTGAAATGCAACTGCGTAGCCCTCAGCGACGTATCGTTCCAGTTTGTAGCGCGCATAAGTGGCGGCGTCCTTCACATAGGGCGTGCGCACCAGCACCGTCGGGAACGGCCCATCGCCTTCGGGCAGGTGAATGTCCGTCGACAATTCAATGCCGTCCCGCATTGGCACGCGTTGGTCGGCCAGATTTCTGGCAAGCGTACTACTTGTGAATTCGAGTTCAGGATAGTTGTCGAGTTCGCCGTTGAGCAGTGGCGATTTACTATGGCCACGCAAATAGTGATCGAAAAAGTCGCGAGTCAGGTCAACGATGATCCGGTGAATGCGAGCCACTTGCGCCCCGCTTAACCCGTCACCCGCCTGATCCGGCGCTAACAATGGCAAATCAGAGAAACTGCCGTGATTGCTGCCCCCAATCACCACCTCATACCAATCCTGGCTTGATCCTTCAATGAGCTGCTCGTTAAAGCCCTGCACTTCGTCAATCAGGGCCGCCATGGCCGGGTCGTTTTCGGGGTTTGGATCTCCGGAGCTATGCAACAACATAAATGGGCGCTCTGTACCTTTCTCTCGCACATCCCCAAACAACTGACCATCATGGTCCATGGCCGCTTTGATACGTGGATCATCCCGTGACGACTGAATGGCAGTGGCCCCGCCAAAAGACCAACCAAACGCACCGATCCGATCCAGGTCAAGCCGGTTGGAAAAGAACCCCCCGCCCTGGTTTGCCAACAATTCCACCTGATCCAGCGTGAATCGGACGTCGCCCGTCCACAGCTCAAAAATCTCACTGCCCAGGAAGTCGAATAGTGCCCGTGCATTGGTGGTTCTGTCCTTGTCCGGATCTGATTTTGGAGTCGGCAATGCATCATTCACAAATTCATAGCCATCGGGAAACCTGATGCTTCGGTTGAAGCCTGTATGGTCAATGCTGAAGACGACGTATCCCAGGCTGGCCATGGCCTCGGTGACAAACGAACTGGTAATTCGCGACCAGGACCCACCGTGGTTATAAATCAGAACAGGAAATTTCTGGTTCCCCTCAAGCAATGCAATGCCCTCATGGGAACGGCTTTGCAGTCCAGACAGGGGCTTGAAGAGTTGGGCGGTCTCCGCCTCGAATTCGGACAACTCGGGAAAATAGGGAGCAAGCACATCATCGCCGGCGGGTCCGGCCGGATACCAGACCCTGACCAGCAAGTGGCGTTGATCGCCGGGGTCTGAGGTATAGGGCTCGCCGCGCTTCTCATCCACCCAGAAATAGTCCAGCGTGCCCACCTGATGGGGCCCCGGCAAGCGTTCAAATGCCCAGGGCTGCCGGCTTTCTTCGTGCGCATAAGAGATGGCTGCAGAGCCCGGAAGCAATCCAATTAGCAACAGCACCCAGAGTACGGCAGAAACGGAAGGAAGCTGAAATGAATCTTTCAACGCTGCACCTGCCCTGAACCTGAATCCTGTGATTAAACGTGAAGGCCGCGTGAGACTCTAGAATCTCAAGGCCGCTTCTATGCCCACAGTCCGTGGCCGATTGCGATAAAGCTGTGCCGACTCAGGCACACCGAAACCCGGGCCGAAGAAATCCGGCCCGAACACGAGCGTGGCAACTTCGTCCGTGGCATTCCTCACGAACAGGTGCACATACCACTTTTCGGTTTCGATGCCGGCCCGAAGGTTGAGCAGGTTGTAGCTGGGGATTTTGGTGGTATTTGGACTTGAATTTGCGAAATTGGAATAACTGCTGCCCACATACTGATAGTCCGCCCGTACCATCCCGCTGTATTGGTCGAAAAGCGGCCAGCGATAGTCGATTGAAGCGCTCCAGGACAGCTCTGGCACCGATTGCAGCTTGTCGCCCTCGACCGCGCCGGATGCAGGGACATCGGAATCGAGCTCTGCCTCAGTGTAGTTCCCCGCGAGGCGCACGGTCAGCCCGTCGATAAGCATCGCGCTAATATCGGCTTCGATACCTGAGGTATGGGCGTCACCGAGATTGCTGGTGAAACTGAGCGCGGTGGACGGATCAAAGTCGCTTGTTTGCATGTTGGTCCAGTCGTTATAGTATAGCGCCGCGTTCAGGGCCACTCGCCCATCGGCGAATACGGTCTTGAGTCCAACTTCGTAAGACCTAACCTTGTCCGAGTCGAATGTCGCGGGAATATTCCCACCGGGATTGCCGTTGACACCGCCCGAACGAAACCCGTCGGCGATAAGCGCGTAAAAGTTTGCTGCGTCATTGATTGCAAAATTCATGTCGATGCGCGGAACAAATTGGGAAAAGGATTCATCACGGGTCTGGGTGACAGTGATGACACCCGTTGTGGGATCGACAACACCGTTGATGTTCTCCTGGTCTTCCTTGAAATAGCGGCCGCCGAATCCTAACTCGAATCTTTCGGTCGCCTGCCAGGCCAGATCTACATACACCGCGTACTGCTGAAAATTCTGAAAAGCGGTTGCGATCCCGAGGGGCGGCGCACCCAAAATGGGCAGTAAAATGTCGAACACGCGCAAGTCCGAGGTGATGTCGTCGTTATGGTCCTTGTAGAACACGCCGGCTACCCACTGTAATGGCCCGTCCTTGTTGGACACGAAGCGAAATTCCTGCACGACTGCGTCGTAGTCTTCCCGAAAAATAAATGGAATGATGGGTTGCTCGAGGCCGAATAGCCCGGCAAAGAAATCCAATACAGCAAGCGAGCCCGGGGAGAAAAAGGCCGCCTCATTTGTTGTTTCGCGATCGTAAACGGAGGTCGAGGACATAAAATCGGCCCACCCCATCTCATAGTTGATGAGGAGGTTGCCAATCGAGAAATTATCGCTGTAGGGCTCCTCAACGTATGCCGCTTGTTCGAGTTCACCCGCCTGATCGCTGCTGGCGTAATTCCGGCCGCCGGTCTTGACGTCTTGAAACATAAAGGTACCGGTGATCGAAAGCTGGTCCGTTGCGAACCACGTAGCCGCCACACGCCCCCCAGTCGATACCTCGTCGTTAACGTCTTCCTGTTCGAGAAAGACATTGTCGATAAATCCCGGGGAATCTTCGTGGTAGGCAACGACGCGCAACGCAAAGGTGTCTTCAACAATCGGAATGTTGATCATGCCGGTCATGTTGTAGCCACTCCCTCCGTGTGAGACAGAGGAATAAGAGCCGGCCACCCGACCCTCCATTTCCTGGGCATTCGGCTTCGCCGTCAGGACCCGAATCGTGCCACCCATTGAACCCTCGCCGTAACGCGTGCCCTGGGGGCCCTTCAACACTTCCACGCGTTCAATATCGACCAGCTTGATGTCGAATTGTCCACCGTTTGCAGCATTTGTGGGAATCTCGTCAAAATACATGCCCACCGTCTGGACGCCCGATTCCGGGGATATACCTCGAATCGTGATGCGATTCTGACCCGTTCCCTGGTCGGAGAAATCGAGGCCCGGCACGAAACGCGCATAATCAGAAAAATTGATTGCGCCAATGTCCTGGAGGAAGTCTCCGCTCAGCGCCGTTACTGCGATCGAAATGTCCTGCAGGCTCTCTTCACGACGGGTTGCCGTCACGAGGACAACCTCAAACGTCATTTCATCTTCGTCAGCGTCCTGTGCGACGACCGCCAAAGGCCACAAAACCGAAACAAACAAGAGTGCGCCTATCATTCTGGCAATTCTTACATTCAAGATGAAGTCTCCGTTACGTTGGACATGATCTTCAAAGAATTTACTGTTGGTTTAATTTTATTATATATTAATTCACTACATGTTACCTGTGGTTCAATCGCTGAATTTTACATCGTGAATTTCGACAACCCATTTGCTTCGACGAGATTGAGAACGTGGCCATCAGCTGTAAAATCGCAGCTTCGTATGCCTTGCTCAGATATTGACTTTCCGTCCCCGGTATCACCAACGTAGTGGAAGATCAAAACTACCAGACCACCTCGCATACGGCTTATTGTGCGAACACCAATTCGTCTTTGAGACCCACTTTTGCTGCATCACTGATCCTCCATGATTGTCTTCACAGTAAGTTCATTAGATTCAGAAGCCGGCAGAAGCTGTGGTTGGGGGATTTTCAGAACGGCCGGATGCGAATCTGAGCCACCGGATTTCCATTCGTACCGATGATTTTTGGCGCTACCCGCTGATGCAGATCATGGGCCGCCTCAGCATCCAGTGCGCCAATTTCCTCGAGTACGGCAATTCCCAGGACGTGGGCCGCCCGATCTGCGCCATCATCTATCTTGATTGCCATTCCGACGCCCAGGCTCGGAACGCTGGCCATGAAAACGCCCTCGGCGCCGACCTTGCTGATACCGCTGAAACCCGGATGCTGCATCAGGATGGTATCAGCCCGGCCGGTTCCGGCCACCATCGTGGGATGCGCCCGCATCGCAGCGATGATGCGTTCCGCTGCTGCCTTTCGAACGCTATTGCATCGCGGCATTGAACCAAGCCGGGCCGCGGCCAAGGCCAGCGCGCCCAAAGGCATCCCGAAGACCGGGGCGCCGCAATAGTCGCTGGCCACCGGCATGTCTTCCACCGGCCAGTCGGCCAGCTCGGAGAGTATCGCGGCAACCCGTTCCTGGACCGGGTGATTGGGGTCCGTGTAACCGGCCTTGGCCACGCCCAGATGCAACGCCGTGGTCAGGAAAGCCGCGTGCTTGCCGGAACAGTTGTTGGCCAGCCGCGAGGGCGGCGCACACTCAGCCGGCGTCAGGTGCAGCCACTTTTCACCCAGCGGTCGATCGTGCGCACATTCAAGGTCTGACTCATCGCAGTTGATGGCCTGCAGCCATTCAGCCACACGCTGGACGTGAACTAATTCGCCATTGTGCGACCCGCATCCCAAGGCCAGATACTCTGGCGTCAGCCTAAACGCGTCCATGGCGCCGCTCTCTACCATTGCCAACGCTTGAAAGGGCTTGAGGCTGGATCGCGGCAAGACCAGCTGGGCGCAATCACCGCGCCGGAAAATCTCGTCACCAGAGGCGGTGCAGACCACAACGCTGGCCCGGTGACGGCTCTCCACCAGTGGGCCGCGCTCTACGATGACGAGAACCGGGTTTGCATCCGACAGGCTTTGCGGGTCACGGCCATTCATACCGGCGATTCAATCACAGTTTCGCCAGGTTGCCAATTCTGCCCTGCCTGGATCGAATGGGAGCGCTCAATCGCCCAACGGCAGAATCAGGATACTGCGGTGCGTCTCATCCTGGTAGAGCGTGACAGTTGCGGTACGTGCATCTGCCGCAGTCTCATCTGCTACAACGCCACCAGAATTGAAATTCTGTTGCCAGGCACTGCTGTCGTTGCCGTCGATGGCGAGCCTGAGGCGGCTGCCCTGGGCTATCTGGCGTGAGAAAAAGGTGAATCGATCCAGGTCATAACGTTCAATATCGCCGGGTGTCACCAACACCTCATCGCGCAGCGAGTGACGATAACGCGCCCGCATCCGGTCGTTGGTGAGCAAGATGCTGCGACCGTCCGGCAAAATCTCATAGAGGCTGGCGCGCAGGTCCGTGTCAGGCACATCCATCAACAACCACAGTTGTAATTCGACAAAGCCAGAAATCTCGGTAGGCTGCGCGAAAGGCTCCGTATGGTAAACCAGACCTTCCCCCTGGATGCCCAATACATCGTCCTGGTAGATCACCCATTCCGGGTGGTGATAGCCCGCTGCCCTGCCGGTCTCCCGTTCGACTGTTTTTTGCGTAGCCAGTGGATTGTCGACAAATACCGCGGTACCTGAATTTGCCGGCGGTACCCTAGGCAGACTGCCGGACTGATAGACAGTCGGGCTGTCGACATCCCTGGCATCAAGGTAATGCACTTGCTTGCCGGCGCCGACGTCTTCGAGGGCAGGCGCCGACTTCCACGTATTCTTTCCGGCGACAAACCAAACCACCTTGTCAACCAGTTTATCCGGCCTCGGGCCGTCCTTGAGCGTCCAGTCATACCATTGCCGGGACAAATCGTTCATATCCCAGAGGCTGGCATCACCGATGTCCAGGCCGCCAATCGTGGCCTGAGGGTTGCGTGTGCCGGCGTGATCCCAGGGGCCGATCACCAGGAAGTGCCTGTCCCTGGCCTCGGGCGAGCCCAGTTGCATGTGCTTTTTGTAGAACTCCAACGTGCCCGGCTGGTCACCGTCATAGGCGCCCGTGATGGACAGGATGGGCAAATTCATCTGTCTGAACTGCTCATCGCTGGGTGTGATGGAGTCCCAGTAAGGATCATTCGACGGATGGGAAACCCAGATTTGGTAAAGCGCCGAAGGGTTGCCAATCCATTTGTCGAAATTCCGGAAAGACACTTTTCCCTGGTATAGATCGAGATAGCGATCAGACCAGAATACGGTGTCACCGAAAATCTGGGCGTTGGACGTGGCGCCGCTGGTGAAAGTCATCCACTGCATGTCGTAGCTGCGGTATATGTTGTTCACACCCGGGAAATCGATACCGACGAATGCCGGTGCCACCGGCACGATGGACACCAGGTGCGGGGGTTGCTCCTTGGCGGTTGCCCACTGATTCGAACCCCCGTAGGAGCCCCCAAACATAGTCAGCTTGCCGTTGCTGAAAGATTGTGCGGCGAGCCATTCTATGGCGTCGTAACCGTCCTTGGCATCCTGCAGAAAAGGATGAAAGTCACCTCCGGAATTGCCGCGGCCGCGGGCGTCGGCGACGACGAAAACATAGCCACGTGCAGCGTAATACATGCCAAAGGGATGGTAGGTGGCGCTGATATAGGGCGTCATGCCAAAAATGACCGGCAAAGGTCCGGCGCCCTCGGGCCGGTAGACAGTGGCATTGAGGTCGACACCGTCGCGCATGGGGATTTTCAACCCCCAGGTGAAAGCCACCGCGGACAGCTCTTCGGCCGTTTCACTGTCTGGCGCGGCCGCCGCGCTGCCAAAGCCGCCGAGCAGCACAGCCACCGCCAATAACAGCAGCGCCGAGCTTGAGGAAAGATGCGTGAAGTGTCTACCGGGGTCCATTGGGTGCCTCGCGTTGTCTGTCAGCCGGCGGACCGGCAAGCAGCGTCAAAATCGTTGATAAATGCCATGCCATCTGCGCCATTGAGGTAACGATGATCGAAGCTCAGACTGCAGGCCATGACCGGTCCGGCTTGCAGGGCGCCGTCAACCACCCTCGGCCGGTCTGAGATTTTCGACACCCACATGATCGCCGCGTTTGGCCAGTTGAGGATCGGCGTGGTGCCGGTAATGATAGCGCTTTCCAGGCTGCCGGTACTGGACAATGTGAAGGTGCTGCCCCGCAGGGAGGCAACTGCCAAAGCGCCCGCCCTGGCCTGGTCTGCAAGGGCCGACAGCGCCACCGCGAGATCCGCCAGTCCCATCTCCTGAATGCTCGGCAGGACCGGCACGATCAAGCCATCATCGGTATTGACGGCGATGCCCAAGTGGATGTCGTCGTAGATCATCAGTTCATTATCGGTTTCGCTGACCACCGCATTGAAATGTGGGTGGCGCTGCAAAGCCGCGATCAGGCAGTGCGCGACCACGGCAGTGGGGGTCATGCATTCTTCACTCTGGCTGAGTTGGACAATCCGGTCTGCATGCAGCTCGAACTGGATGGTGGTCATTACCGCGGTCAGATTGGCCAAAGCAAGATTTTTCGCCGCTGCCAACCTCCCGCCGGATAATTTCATCCTGCCGGACACGCCGGGCGGGACATTTTCGGCGCCGCTTGCCACCTCGACCTTCGCTGGCTGACTGCGGGCCTCGACGTCCTTTCGCAACACTTGCCCACCCGGCCCTGTTCCTTCGACCGTTGCAAGATCGATACCCTGCTCGGCGGCATACTTTCGAACCATGGGCGCTGCCTTGACCGGTTTGCCGGATGTGCGCAATTGAACCGGGGCAGCCGCCGCAGCTTGCGCCGCGGGCTGCGGATCGGGTTGCCGATCGGATTGGCGTTCGCTTTGGCGTTCGCTTTGATCGGCTTGCCGATCCGTTGCGATCTGCATGATCAGTGTGCCGACCTGAATGACGTCCCCCGGGGCCCCGAACAGGGCAGTGACGCGGCCGGTGGCCGGGGACGTTAATTCTACGTTGACCTTGTCAGTGCTGATGACCACGACTTCGTCGCCTTCACGCACCTCATCACCCACCGCAACGGTCCACTCAAGCAATTCGGCCTCGCTCAGGCCTTCGCCAATATCCGGGAGTTTGAATTCAACCATGCGCTATTCCTGGCTCAATACTCATATTTCATAATGTTTCGCATTGCGGCTCGAATCCGCCTGGCGTCCGGCTTGTAGTGCTCGTCCCCAACCCGGTAGGAATGGGGCAAATCCGGCGGACAGACACGATCGATCGGCGCCACCAGGTAACCGAAGCAGCGTTGTTGCAATTCGGCGATGAGCTCCGCACCGAACCCCAGCGAATAGGGCGCCTCGTGCACGATAATGGCCCTGCCCGTGCGCTTCACCGACTCGACCAGGCATTCCACGTCATAGGGCACGATGGAACGCAGATCGATCACCTCTGCATTGAGGCCGGATGAAGCCTGCAATTCTTCCGCCACGGCGAGTACATCGTGCCGCAAAGGGCCATAGGTAATGACACTGACGTCGCTGCCGCGTCGAATCGTCTCGGCAACACCAATCTCCGCTGCCTCTCCGTTGTCGGTGACCTCACCGCTCAGCGTGCGATAGAGCGGCACCGGCTCCAGAATCAAGACCGGGTCAGGGTCGCGAATAGCGGCGAGCAACAGGGCATAGGCGTCCTGCGGTGTACTGGGTACCACGATCTTGATACCGCCGCCGTGGATGTAGTAGCTTTCCGGACTTTGTGAATGCCACGCGCCTCCCTTGATGCCCCCGAAGGACGGCGCGCGAATCACCAACGGCGCTGAATACTGCCCACCGGTGATCCAGCGGTACTTAGCGGCGCAGAACATAATCTGCTCGTGTGCATTGTGGATAAAACCTGAAAACTGAATTTCGGCGATCGGCTTCAAGCCATACAAGGCCAGGCCCACTGCGTGGGCGGCGATACCGCATTCGTCCATTGGCGTGTCAATGACGCGCTCTGCACCGAAGCGGTTCTGCAGCCCCTCCGTGGTGCGAAAAATACCGCCGGCGGTGCCGACATCTTCACCGAGAATGATGACATCATCGTCGTGCTCCATCTCCCAGGCCATGGCGGCGCGCAGCGACTCAATGACATTCATGACGGCCATTATTCCGCACCATCCTGGTAGTCCTGGAGCATGCGCTCGCGCTGACTTTCCAGGAGCCAGTGAGATTCGGCAAATACATCCTCGAACTGCGATTGCGAGGAGGGTATATCACGCGAGCTGGCGTCGTCGATGGCGGCCTGGATGTCTTCATCACATTGAACATCCAGCGCCGCTTCATCTGCATCGCTCCACCAGCCCTTGCCCTGCAGGTACAAACGGGTGCGCCGCAGCGGATCCCAATCCGCCCACAATGCAGCTTCGGTCTCCTGACGGTACAGGTCGGGATTGTCCGAGGAAGTGTGGTAGCCCAGGCGATAAGTAATCGCTTCAATCAACACCGGGCCCAGTTCATCCACCTCGTTGCGTGCCTGCCGGGTCACCGCGTAGACCGCCAGTGGATCGTTACCGTCCACACGCAGATTCCGCACCCCATAGGCGTTTCCCTTGCTGGCAAAATCAGCCTGAGCGGTTTGCCGGTCCAGCGGTGTGGAAACGGCCCATGAATTATTGACGCACATGAAAATGACCGGCGGTTTTTGAATGCCGGCAAAATTCATCGCCGAATGAAACTCGCTGCGCGAAGTCGCCCCGTCACCAAACAGGCCCAGCACCTTGACATCATGACCCTTGAGCTTGGCAGCCCAGGCGACGCCACAGGCATGGGGGATAAATGAACCCACCTGGGTGGGACCCTGCACCAGATTGATCGAGCGGTTGCCGATCAGGCAGGGCAGCCGGCGGCCTTTCTGAGGCTCATCGGCCGCACCGAAAAACTGCGCAAACAGGTCATTGAGAGATGCGCCACGCATCAACCAGGGCGCCATCTCGCGATGGGCACGGAAAATCCAATCATCGTTGTGCATTGCGGCGGTGGCTGCCACCTGAACGGCTTCCTGGCCTCGCATGGGAATCCAGAATGCAATTCTTCCGGATCGCTGCAGCTTCCAGCCTCGCTCATCTATACGCCGCAACAGAAACATGGTCTCGTAGAAATAACGCAACTCGTCGCGCGACAAATCCGGCTCGGACAGGCTGCCATTGGCCCTGCCTTCCTTGTCGAGAACCTGCAAAACACCCAGCTCGGCTGCCCGATCGAGTATCGATTCCTCGGCCTCTCTCGGATTGCCCACGCGGTCCTGATGTTTCTGATCAAGCATTGCCCACCTCCTCCCTATCTGGCTCACGAAATCTTTGCTCTGCAATTCGGTTCGCCGCCGCACTGGTTGTGATGTCATGCGCCTGCGCCGTTTTCAATATTGAGCGGCAGGTGTCGTATATTCCCCGAACCTGGTTGGGAACAACAGATTTGTCCCTGCGGTACCACTCCGCTGAGCAACTGATCAGGCCACCCCCGTTGGCGACGTAGTCGGGCAGGTAGACGATCCCCCGCCGGGCCAGTTCTTCGCCATGGCGGTCTTCATCGAGTTGATTGTTGGCCGCGCCGACCACCAGGACGGCCTTGAGTTGCGGAATGGTTTCGTCGTTGATGACCGCCCCCATCGCGCAGGGGGCGAACACGTCGACATCGGCCGAGTAGATCGACTCGGGCGCTACGATTTCAGCATTCAGTTCGTCTGCAGCGCGCTGCAGGTTGCCAGGGTAAACGTCACTGACGGTCAACAATGCACCGGCCTCATGCAACAGCTTGCACAGATTGAATCCCACGTTGCCCACGCCCTGAACCGCAACCCGGACCCCGCTTAGATCACTTGATCCGGTGCGCCGCTCAACACCCGCCCTCATGGCGCTGAATACGCCCAGTGCGGTGAGCGGCGCGGGATCCCCGTAGCCGCCATCTTCGGTTCTCAGGCAACTGACACAGCGCGTGGTGAGGCGAATTTCCTTCATGTCGAGCGGGTTGGTACCGACATCTTCGCCGACGATGTAGCGTTCGTTGAGGGAATCAATGGCCTCCCCCATGGCGTGCAACAGTGCCGGGGTTTTTTCGGTGTGGGAATCACCGATGATTACCGACTTGCCACCGCCCAGGCCGCAGTCGAGCACTGCCGCCTTGTAGGTCATGCCGCGGGAAAGCCGCAGCACGTCCCGAATGGCTTCGCGTTCGCTGGCGTAAGGCCACATGCGGCAGCCCCCCAGCGCCGGGCCCAGTTGGGTATTGTGAATCGCAATTATCGCTTTGAGGCCGGCATCGGGCCGATTCACAAACAGCACCCGTTCGTGACCGTCAAATTCGGCTGTTTCGAAAACACTCATGCGGTAAAAATATCTCCTGCGTCTAATCTACTGGGTCTTTCGGCAGATGTAACTAAAAGTAGACGTAAACCGGGAACTTATTCTCAACAATGACTTAATACACACCGAACCACGGAATATTTCAAATGAAACGCAGAACACTCATCAAGGCCATGGGCGCAGCCAGCGCCATGGCGGCACTGCCCTTCTCCATTCTGAGCTTCGCGGCACACCATGAACCGATGAAGGTTTTGTTCGTCGGCGGCACCGGATTTATCGGACCGCACATGGTCCAGGCCCTGGTGGATGCAGGTCACGACGTGACCTTGTTCAATCGTGGCAAGTCCAATCCCCATCTGTTTCCGGATTTGAAGAAGATCAAAGGCGATCGAATTACCGACGACATCACAAAGGTTTCCGGACAGGACTGGGACCTGATTGTAGATTCTTCCTGTTATCTCCCCCGTGCTGTTGACATGCTGATGGCCGCCGTAGACACCGATAAGGTGAGTCAGTACATATTTATTTCCACCATCTCCGTCTATAGCGACTTCTCCATGCCGGGACTGCACGAAGGGTCGGAGCTGGCCAATATGGACGAAGAACCCGATTCAGAAGAAGTGGGCAAGTGGTATGGCGCCTTAAAGGTCCGCTGCGAAGAGCAGGCCGAAAAAGCCATGCCGGGACGAGTCACAATGGTGCGCTGTGGGTTGATCATCGGGCCCGGCGACAGCACGGACCGTTTCACCTACTGGCCGGAAAGGGTAGCCAATGGTGCTGAAGTACTGGCGCCGGGTAACGGAGATGACTACCTGCAGACGATTGATGCGCGCGACCTGGCCGACTGGGTTGTTCATTGCGTCAACAACAAGTTGGTGGGGCCATACAATACGACCAACCCGGCGGGTCTGTATACGCTCAGGGATGTGCTGGAAACCTGCCGCCAGGAACTCAATCCCGCGGCGCAGATCACCTGGGTGCCCGGGGAGTTTCTGGAAGAGCAAGGTGTCTCGGCCATGGCCGACCTGCCATTGTGGGCCCCCGCGGGCACGCCGTTTGGCGGCATTTGGGAATCCAATGCTGACCTGGCGGCCACCAAGGGCCTCAAAGCCCGCCCATTGGCGGAATCCATAGTCGATACCCACGAGTGGTTTCAGTCACTGCCGCAAGAGCGCAAGGATGCCTTCAGGGCAGGCATGAGCCTGGAACGACAGGCCGAAGTGCTCGCCGCCTGGCACGCCTCGCAGGACGCCTGAGGCAAAGCCCGGACTGCCGGACCCAGCCACCGCCGGGTGGGTCCGGGGAGCCGCAGGCGACCCGCCGGCCCCGGTTGGGTAAGTCGAGCAAAGCGAGCGGTACCAGAGGGGCCAGGCGCCTATTGCATGCCGTCGAGCGCAGCCGCCTTCCGCCGAAGGCGGGAGCAGGGAAGCGAGACTCCTTTCACTGATCTTCATTGCCGCGCGTGGGCCACCCATTGCCGCATTTTGTTCGCCACGTCCGATGCGCCATGCCCCAGGTTTGACAGGACGATGACGGTATAGCCCGATTCCGGAAACATGGACAGCTCCGCGTTGATCCCGGGTGCGCCACCGTTGTGCCCAAAGTACCTCGCTTGATTTATCCAGCGGTCCGAGTAGAGGTAGCCATAGCCACTTTCCCCGGGCGGCCCAAGCTTGTTGGTGGTCATGATCTGCCTGTAGTCATCATTGATCAGCCGGCCATCGTGTAAGGCTGCGGCGAACTTGAGCAAGTCGTTTGCTGAAGAATAGCCACCGCCTGCCGGGCTGCCAATGCGACCCAGCGATTGTTGGTTGGAAATAAATTCCTGCTGACCGGCAGGAACGTAATATCCCTGCGCTTTGCCACTGATCGTTTCATACTTGTCGTAGTGATCGCTGCGCTCCATACCGGCCGGGCCATAGACGTATTGAGCGAAATCATGCACGCTTGCCAACGAATTCTGGTGCGCCCTGTACTCGTCATTCCAGTACGAATCCAGACCCGAGGTATGCGTCAGCAACTGGTGAACGGTGACCTTGTCGCGCACTTCCGGGTCGGGATAATCAGGCAGGTGCTCACCTACGGTGTCATCAAATTCCAATTGTCCCGCCGCCACCAGCTGAGTGACCGCCAATCCGGTAAACATTTTGTTCATTGAACCCAGGTTGATCGGCGTATCCAGAGTGTTGCTGAGCCCGGAGGCGCGATTTGACTGACCGAATGCCTGTGCATAGACGGGCTTGAAATCTTTGGCGAGAATGACACTGCCCGAAAATGCCCCTTTGGTGGATAGATCGGTCAGGTATCGCTCCAGTTTGGCAACGATCTGCGATGGCTCCAGGTTCTTGTCATCATCCCCGGGAGGCGCTGACGCAAATCTTACCGATAAGCCTGCAACACGCCGAGTCTCGTCCACAGCCAGGTCAAGAGATATGGCCAGCCAATTACCTTTTTCGGATTTCGCCAGGAACTGAATCTGATCTCTGCTTTCTTTGCTGATGTCATGAATGTCAATAGCACCACTGTCTGAGTGAAGCATTGTCATCAGCTTGGCGAGGCCGTCTGAACCTCTGGAATCAATGAATTCCTGTGTGAAAACCTCCAGGTCGAGCGCCCTGCGAGAATCCCCCAAATTCCAATATTCAACGAATTTTCCAACGGCAGAACTGGATGCCAGTCCCGGCGAATCCGCGGCGGCCACCTGCAAGGCCACAGCGCTCAAAACCACTAACAAGATACTTTTCGTCACAATCATTCCCTCCAGACTCACCTTGAAGACACAGTCATGACATTAGAAGACGTTTGGCGACGTGATATCGTTGCACCACCTGGGAGGCTCCAATGGACCGTGAAGTACTCTTGCTCAACCCGACCATTCGCGACATCGGAGATTTCGACGTCCGCCGCGTCCTGCCCGCCCCGCAATGCCGCATGGTCGGTCCTTTCGTATTTTTCGATCACTTCGGCCCGGTCACTCTGCCGCCCGGAAGGGCGATGGATGTCAGGCCGCACCCGCACGTGGGGCTGGCCACCATAACCTATCTTTTTAAAGGGGAGATCATGCACCGCGACAGCCTGGGTAATGAACAGGTGATTGAGCCTGGCGCCGTCAATTGGATGACAGCTGGCCGCGGTATCGTGCACTCTGAGCGCACGCCCGAGTCTTTGAGGGCTGGGCCTGTGACGATGCATGGCCTGCAGATATGGATTGCCTTGCCCGACGAGCACGAAGACATCGAACCGGCATTTCACCATCATCCCGCCAAAACCTTGCCCGCATGGACCCAAGGGAACATTCCTTTGCGCCTGATCGCGGGCCAGGCTTTTGGCCACCGCGCACCGGTCAGCGTTTTTTCACCCATGTTCTATGTCGAAGCCCGGCTCGGGCCCGGTAACAGACTTCAGGTGCCAGATGAATACCTGGAACGGGCTGTCTATGTCTTGCAGGGCAGCATCGAAGTCGCTGGCGCCAGGGTGTCGGCCTACCAGATGGCCGTCCTGCCACCCCGGACTCGCCCTCTAATCCGATCAGACGGCACGGCGACCATCGTGATGCTGGGTGGTGAACCGGTCGGCCGACGCCACTTGTGGTGGAACTTCGTTGCCACCAGTCGCGAGCGGTTGCAGGCAGCGGCAAGTCGCTGGGAACGCGGCGAATTCGAAGCTGTACCCGGTGACGAGGAATCCATTCCACTGCCTGACCAGCACCCCTGGTAGGCGGGCCATCACGAAGATTATTGGATCAGCTGCGGGGCCACTCAGGATACGTTCCGCTCGCTGTCGCCCCAATACAGCGTGCGCAAGGCTTTTTTGTCGGGCTTGCCCAGGCCGGTCAGCGGAATCTGATCGGTAAACTCCACCACCTTGGGCGCATATACTGATCCTTTCTTCTCCTTGACCAGCCGGGTAATCGCTGTTGCATCGAGCGTTTGACCCGGTTTGGGAATAACTACCGCCAGTACCTTTTCACCCCACTTGTCGTCCGGTACACCGATGACAGCCACTGAAGAAACGCCAGGGTACTCACCGATGATATCCTCCACTTCTTTGGGGAATACATTGAAGCCGCCCGAGATGATCATGTCTTTGGACCGGTCGACAATGTAGTAGTAACCCTGCTCATCGCGGTAAGCCATGTCTCCGGTATACAGCCAACCATTGCGGAGAGCCTCTGCGGTCTCTTCGGGGCGGTTGTAGTAACCCTTCATGACCAGCGGTCCTCTTGCGCATATTTCTCCGACTTCACCGGCAGTACGCACGGCGTGTCCTTCTTCATCCAACAGGGTCACCGTCATGCCGGCACAAGCCGTACCACAGGACGCCAGCCGTTTCTGGCGCCCGGAGATCAACGCTTCCTCATGATCAGCTTTGCTCAAATAAGTCAGCACCATGGGCGCCTCGCTCTGGCCATATATCTGTCCGAAAACGGGGCCCATTCGTTCCATCGCCTCGGCCAGCCGTGCCGGCGACATGGGCGCGGCACCATAGAGAATCAAGGCCATACTTGAAGTGTCGAATTGATCCAGATTTTCGCAGTCCAGAATGGCGTAAATCATCGTGGGGACCATGAAGGTCACGTTGATTTCCTGCGCCTGAACAGTTTCCAGAAAACCGTCAGTCGTGAACTGTTCGGCCAGGTGCATGGTGCCGCCCCGCCAGTGGGTTGGCAGCAATAGCGACATGCCGGCGTGAGAAATTGGCGTCAGCACCAATGCCCTGACCTCTGCGGGCCATTCCCACTCCAATAAGGCGATGTTATTCATGGTGGCGATGGCCAGTTGGCTCAGGCGTACGCCTTTGGGCAGGCCGGTGGTTCCCCCGGTGTAGATCAGACAGGCGTCACTCTGCGGATCTGCCTCACATTTGAGCGCCCGATCTTCAAATGCTTCAATTTTGCCTTCCAGGTCATCGCTGTGACCGGGGTCTCGCAGGCGAATCACATGTTGCAGCCCACCAACCTCCTGCGCCAGCCATTCCGCCCTTTCCTCAAAAGCCTTATCCACCACCAGCGTCCCGACTTCGCCGTCGTGGAGGATAAATGCATGATCCTCGGCGCTGCCCATGGGGTGAAGCGGCGTGTAGCGCAGGCCCATTACGTTGGTCGCATAGAACACCGCTACGCCCTCAGCACAGTTTTTGGTCAGCAATGCCAGCGGGTCTCCGGGGGCCAGGCCCAGGGACTTGAAGTACTGAATGGTCCTGCTGATGAAAGACGCCATCTGCCGGTAGGTCAACTGATAGCCAGTGCCGGCAAGCGCGACGCGTTCGGGCCATTTCTGGCACAACTGCACCACCATCTCGCCCATCATGGGGGGCTGGTAGAGCGGCTCGGGACCCACTGTCAACTCGGACCAAACGGGCGCAACAGCACCGGCAATTTGCCACCTGGCTCCTCATTGAGGCGAATCTCGGTCTGGATCGACGCATGAGATGGCAGGTGCCCCTCTTCGCGGACCTCTTCGTCCAGGGTGCCCATGAATATGGCCGCCAAAAAGCCGATCACGGTCATGATGCCGGTCAGCCAGCCACCGTGATCAAACGCCTCCGGCAACATAGTCTGGGCAATCATGGTCAGCATCGCGCCGGCCGCCAGGCCCCTCAAGCAGTGCCTGCACCTCGTGTGGGAACATTGGATATAAACGCGTTGCCAATGGCCGCCCCAACTGCTGTCATGACCATTAACGACCCCCACATCACGATGATGTTGAGTGACTTGCCGCCCTGGTTTTTCATCACCACGGCACTGGACATGCTTTCTGGCAGGTTGGCCAAGAACAGGCCGCCGATCAGCGCCATGCTGACTGCTGTTCCCTCCATTGAAGCCCCGATGATCAAGGATTCAGGAATGCCATCAAGGGCGATGCCGAGCCACAAGGCCAGAGCAACGTTACTGCCGGTCTTCTTGTGAGCATTGGCGGCGTTGATGATTTCGGCTTCAGTTGGCTTGCTGACTTCCGCTTCAATGTTTTTTCCTGGCCTTCTTGGCCCAGGTCCTGGAACGCTCGACTGTGATTCCGGCCGACGCATTCCTGCTTTGGCGTTCCGCCACCAGTTGCTCCAGAGCCCGTTGCAACCGCGGTGAAACCGCGACGATTTCATCGAAATCGTCCTTGCGTATGACCCAGGCCCGTGGTGTCCTCTTCCGCCTCGACTGTCGCAACCCTCGGCTGTCCAGTGACCATTGAAATTTCACCAAAAGTCTCGCCTTCGCCAATAGTGGCCACCCCCATTTCAGCGCCATGCGCGCCTCGTGTGGGCATGAATAAGCACCTTGCCCGATTCGATCAGGTAGAGCGCATCTCCAGGATCGTCCTGGCGGAAAATTACGCTGCCACTTTCATAGGTCTGCAGGTGGACCCGGCTGACAATCCGTCGGACCTCGTTGGGCGGCAGATTGACCATCAGGTCAATTCGGGGACAAGTGGTGGAGAATCTCCTGGTAGTGTTGTTTCTTGGCACGCTTGAGTTTGGACGCGATGGTCGATGCCTTTCTGAGATAGGCACCCATATTGGACAAAAGGTGGTCGAAGGCGATGAAAATCAGACTGCCGAGTATGGTGCCGATACTCAGCCATTGAAGCCTTCCAAGGGGTCGTCGGGAAAGTGGGCCATGGCGGGCACAACCAGCTCCAGCGCCAGGGCACAAAACAGGGCGCCGGCGCCAAACGCCATGACCGCGGCCGTAATTTTCAGACTGGGCCGCAGCCAGATTCCCAACACCGCCCCTACAGGCAGCGAAAGCGCAATCAATCCCCCGAACAAAAACGCAGCAACAACCGGATCCATGTACTTTCCTCACCTTGGAAATTTCTGGCGCCGGACAGTGTCCCATTTTTGAACGGGAAAATCAGCAATAAGCACCGCTCTCAATGCCTCGGCAATGATTCAACTCCGACTACATGTTTCTGCGGTACTCGCCGCCCACTGCATACAATGCGTGGCTCATGCTGCCCAACGAGCAGACCCTGGCCGCTGCCATGAGCGCCTGGAATGTGTTCTTCCTTGCCCTGGCCACCCCTTGCAGGTGACGCAACATTTCTTCGGCTTCCTGCTCATGTGTCTGTCGATAAGCCTCGACGTTGCCGACCTGCTGGTCTTTTTCTTCTTTGGTTGAACGCATCAACTCAATCTCCACTTCCCTGCCTGCAGGTTCGTGCGCGAGGAAGGTATTCACCCCGATCAGGGGCAGGCTGCCATCATGCTTCGCGCTCTCGTAATAGAGGCTTTCTTCCTGAATCCTGGAGCGCTGATACATGGTGTCCATCGCACCCAGCACACCACCTCGTTCGGAAATACGTTCAAACTCACGATAGACGGATTCTTCTACCAGGTCGGTCAATTCATCCACGATGAAACTGCCCTGCCAGGGATTTTCACAAAAATTCAGGCCCAATTCCTTGTTGATGATCATCTGAATGGCCACCGCGCGACGGACACTTTCTTCAGTTGGCGTGGTAATGGCCTCGTCGTAAGCGTTGGTGTGCAGGCTGTTGCAATTGTCGAACAGCGCGTATAGCGCCTGCAGGGTGGTGCGGATATCGTTGAACTGGATTTCCTGGGCATGCAGGCTCCGTCCGCTGGTCTGAATGTGGTACTTGAGCATCTGGCTCCGCCGATTGGCGCCGTAGCGTTCACGCATCGCCCGCGCCCAGATGCGCCGTGCAACGCGCCCGATCACGGTGTATTCAGGGTCCATGCCGTTGGAGAAGAAAAAACTCAGGTTTGGCGCGAAATCATCAATGTCCATGCCGCGCGCCAGATAGTACTCCACGATCGTAAAACCGTTGGACAGGGTGAACGCCAATTGGCTGATGGGGTTGGCCCCCGCTTCGGCAATGTGATACCCGGAAATTGAAACGCTGTAGAAGTTTCGTACTTCATTGTCGACGAAGAACTGCTGTATGTCGCCCATCATGCCCATCGCAAATTCGGTCGAAAATATACAGGTGTTCTGTGCCTGGTCTTCTTTGAGTATGTCGGCCTGTACAGTACCTCTGACGGTCGCGATAGACCGCGCCTTGATCTCATCGTACTTTTGCTGGCCAAAATCGCCCACACCGATCAGCCGGTCACCGGATATGCCGAGCATCGCGATGCCAAGGCCATCGCTTCCGGATGGCAATTTACCCGAATAAAGAGGGCGTTGCCTGTCGCCGAAATATTCCGCGATCCTCTTTTCTGCTGCGGCCCACTGACCGGATTCCTTCAGGTAGATTTCGATTTGCTGATCAATGGCCGCGTTCATGTAAAAAGCCAGGATCATGGGCGCCGGGCCATTGATCGTCATCGAAACTGAGGTCGTGGGCTCGCACAGATTGAAGCCGGAGTACAACTTCTTCATGTCGTCCAGCGTCGCGATCGATACTCCGGAATTGCCCACTTTGCCGTAGATGTCCGGTCGGGTTTGCGGGTCCTCGCCATACAACGTGACCGAATCAAATGCCGTTGATAGACGAGCTGCGGGCTGACCGTGGGCAATCAGGTGAAAGCGCCGATTGGTCCTTTCCGGTGTGCCTTCGCCGGCAAACATGCGGATCGGATCTTCGCCCACGCGACGATAGGGAAATGTACCTGCGGTGTAAGGATAATGCCCCGGCAAGTTTTCGCGCATCAGAAAACTCAGCAGGGTTCCCCAGTCAGAATCCTTGGGCATGCCAATTTTCGGAATCTGCAGGCGACTGAGCGATTCGCGGAAATTGGCGCCGGTCACTTCCTTGCCGCGCACCTGGTAACTATATCGTTCCGTTCGAATGCCTTCCTTGCGATCCGGCCAGGCCTGCAATAATTCGATCGCTTCAGCGGGCAATGCCCGCACGGCGTCGTTATACCGCTGGCGCAGCAGAATGATGGAAGATCCAAAGTCCTCCGCTGACATCGCATCCAACAAGGCATCATCATGGTAAAGACCGAGCGCCTCGGGCAGCTCTGAATCGCCGAGATCTTTGAGACATTCGAAGTAATGCTGCGCACGAGCGGCGGTTTCAGCAAGCTGAGCGATATGGGCATTGGTCCTGCGACCCTGTTCTGCCAGCTCCGCCAGGTAGCGTTGACGCGGGCCAGGGATGAGCACCGTGGCCTTGGGCGCCTTTACTCGGGTGTCGATGTCGGGCGTCCAATCCTGTTCCGACAGGCCCAGTTTCTCGCGCATCAGGCGACATAGATTTGAGAACATCCAGGTGATGCCCGGGTCGTTGAATTGGCTGGCAATGGTTGGATAGACGGGTACTTCTTCGTCGTCCATCTCAAAGGCCAGGTGATTACGCTTCCATTGTTTTCTTACGTCGCGCAAGGCATCTTCGGCGGCGCGTTTGTCGAACTTGTTGAGCACCACCAACTCAGCGAAATCAAGCATGTCGATTTTCTCGAGTTGACTCTGGGCGCCAAAATCACTGGTCATGACGTACATCGGGAAATCAACCAGATCCACGATCTCACTGTCCGACTGTCCGATGCCGGCTGTTTCCACAATGACGAGATCAAATCCGCACGACTTGAGACAGTTGATGGCGTCCAGCAAAATCACCGAGGTCGCAACGTGCTGTCGTCGGGTGGCCATCGAGCGCATAAAAATATTCGCATTTCTCAGCGTGTTCATGCGAATTCGGTCACCGAGTAACGCGCCGCCCGTGCGGCGGCGTGTTGGATCCACTGCCAACACCGCGATGCGAATATCCGCAAAGCACTGGGTGAATCGATTGAGCAGCTCGTCTGTCACCGAAGATTTGCCGGCACCACCCGTACCGGTAATACCAATGACTGGAGCCTGTGTTTTTGCGCCCTGCCATTCGCGGCGCTTGAGCTTGAGGGCCGCTTCGCTGAACACCTCGTCTTCAAGCGCGGAAATGATATTGGCAACGGATCGATCATCGGTCGGGTCAATTTGTGGCGGGTACTCCGTTGCCACGCGGGCTTCTGTGGTGCGACTGACCACATCTTCGATCATCTCCACCAGGCCCATTTGCATTCCGTCTTCGGGGTGATAGATACGTTCAACGCCATATGACTCCAGCGCCTTGATCTCATCCAGAGTGATCGTACCGCCGCCGCCGCCGAAGACCTTGATGTGGTCGCTGCCGTATTCGCGCAACAGGTCCACCATGTACTGGAAGAACTCAATGTGGCCGCCCTGATAACTGGATACGGCAATGGCGTCCGCGTCTTCCTGAATGGCAGCGCGCACGATGTCCATGACACTGCGGTTGTGGCCCAGGTGGATGACCTCAGCACCTTGCGCCTGGATCAGCCGACGCATGATGTTGATGGCCGCGTCATGGCCGTCAAACAACGATGCGGCCGTAACAAACCGCAGGGGCGTAGCCTGTTGCGGAGATTGTTGCGGAATCTGGTCTGCAGGTCTGCTCATGTGACTACCGTAATTTGCCAATTCTTGTGGCGTTTCGACACCGGGCGGGCCAGGCGAAAAATGAACCACACCGGGCAGTCCAATATTGTACCTTGAGACGCGAACAAGCGTGGATACTCCATTGATCGATACACCCGGAAATTAACCACCTGGGCAGCGCCAGCGCCGCCGCTCCTTTCGAATTCGAAGTCGAAGGAGTCTCGCTTCCCTGCTCCCGCCTTTGGCGGAAGGCGGCTGCGCTCGACGGCATGCAATAGGCGCCTGCGGCTCCAAGTAATGTAACTATTACCTTTCGGTGATCTAATTGGACGGGGAGTGCGTTTGCGTGTATGTTATAAATAACCTGTCTGCAGAAGTTTTTTGACACTGATAGGGGTCGCTCTCAAGGTCCGGATCGACAGGTAGTGGCCCGAAGGATTTGACCACACACAACACCCGGGAAGGTAGAATATCTCGCCACCCGACTGAAGTGTGTCGGGATAATAGAACCCAGTATTCCGCAAGGCTTGCCGGGTTCGCTTTTGGCGCCCCAATCGCTCCAAAGTATTGGTAAACTGCGCAGCCTGATTTCAAGATTTTGCGGAACCACGCCATGCGCACAATATTTGTCATTTTGTTTTCGCTGCTTGCATTCGCAGCGTGCAAGCCAGCAGCAGAACCCACAACCGACAGCAGTGTCGATCGGCCAGCGCCGCTGCATCTGCCGGCTGGTGTTGAGCTGGTGGAGGCCTACGCCGGCTCGGGCGCAGACGTCTCAATCCCATATTCCAAATACCGGCTGGATAACGGGCTCACCATTATCCTGCACGAGGACCATTCTGATCCTCTGGTGCGGGTCGATGTCACCTACCACGTGGGCTCGAATCGGGAGGAGCCGGGGCGCTCGGGATTCGCGCACTTTTTTGAACACATGATGTTTGAAGGCTCCGCCAATGTAGCCGAGGGTCAACACTCGAAAATTCTGTCCAATGCCGGCGGGAGCCTGAACGGAACCACCAATTCCGATCGCACCAATTACTACGAGTCCATGCCCATTAACCAACTCGAAATCGCCTTGTGGCTCGAAGCGGATCGCATGGGATTTTTGCTTGACGCGGTATCAACCGAGAAATTTGAAGTGCAGCGGGAAACGGTTAAAAACGAGCGTGGGCAACGGGTCGACAATGTCCCTTATGGACGGCTCGGTGAAACCATGTACAAGAGTCTCTATCCGCCGGATCACCCCTATTCCTGGCCGGTCATAGGCTGGATCGAAGACTTGGACGCGGCCGAGCTGGATGACCTGCGACGGTTCTTTCTTCGATGGTATGCGCCCAACAACGCCCAACTGGTCATTGGTGGCAGCATCGACCCACAACAAACCCTGCAATGGGTAGCAAAATATTTCGGACCCATAGCGCGAGGCCCAGACGTCCCCAATCTTGTCAAACAGCCCGCTCAGCTGAGTGAGGATCAATATGTCACGCTGGAGGACAACGTCCACCTGCCCGCCATCGCGATGTTATTTCCGACGGTTTATTACAACCATCCGGACGAGGCGCCGCTCGATGCGGCCGCCAAAATCATGGGTCAGGGCCGCGCTTCGCTGTTGTATCAGCGACTGGTGCAAAGCGGTAGAGCGGTTCATGTATCCGCCAGTCACAGCTGCCGGGAACTGGCTTGTGAAATGTCATTCATCGTGATCCAGAATCCGGCATCGGGGGAAACGCTGGCCGAAATGGAATCCGCCATCCGGGAAACACTGCGGGAATTTTCCGAACGCAGCGTCAGCGAAGATGACCTGACTAAATTCAAGGCGCAGATCGAATCCAGACAGGTATTTGGTATGCAGTCGGTGGCCGGCAAAGTTAGCGCGCTGGCTTTTTCTGAACTGATGACCGGCGACCCCAAACACGTCGAAGAAGAATTTCAGCGCTACGCCGCCGTGAGCCTGGAGGACGTCCGCCGGACATTCAGCGAGTACATTGAAGGCAAGCCGTCGGTCGTGGTCAGCGTCGTCCCCCACGGCAGCACGTCCCTGGCTGCCGGACCTCCTGACGCTGCGGCGCCCCAGGACCAGGAATTGCGCCAGAAGTTGCATCAACCGGGGGACACGCAGAGCCCCGGCGCCGCATCCCAACTCAGAGTCGTCAATGACAACTTTGATCGCAGTGTGCAGCCCGAGCCAGGCTTTAATCCAACGGTTGACCTGCCAACAATCCAGGATGTCCGTCTGGCCAACGGCGTTAGATTATTGGCAGTGCGCAATGAGGAAACCCCTACGGTCACCATCCAGGTCATTTTCGATGCCGGCCAAAGAGATGAGCCGCCGGGCAAGGCCGGGCTTGCGAGCTTGACTGCGGCCATGATGACGGAGGCAACAACAGGCCGCACAGCGGCCGAATTCGCGGAAGATCTGGAGCGAATCGGGGCCAGCATAGGCGTGTCTTCCGGAAATTACCGAACGACAGTTTCGCTCAATACGCTCAACAAGCACCTCGAACAGGCGACGGCCCTGATGATGGAAAGAATTCTCCAGCCTGCTTTCCTGGAGTCGGACTTCAACCGCATCAAATCTCACCGCCTGGAGTCTCTCGTCCAGGGAAAGAAGCAGGGTTCTGCCCTGGCCAACCGGGCGATTAATGCGATGCTGCTCGGCCCCGAGCATCCGCTTTCATTCGCGGGCGGCGGCCTGACCAGCACGGTGGAAACCATCACGCTGGACGATGTGAAGGGCTTTTACGCCGCGCATATCCCGCAGCACCTCAGTGGCGTACTGGTCAGCACCAACCTGCCCATGGAATCAGTATTCGCCAGTCTCGAAGACCTGTCGTCGATTGCAGTGTCTGAAGTCCTGCGTGAAAATCTGCCGAAACCGCCGGCAACCAAAGGGCGAACCATATACCTGGTCAACAAGGATGACGCCGCGCAGTCGAGCCTGCATATCGGCCATCCATCCATACGCTATGACGCGATGGGTGACTTTTATCGCGCCCAACTGATGAATTTCAACCTGGGTGGCACCTTTGACAGCCGTATCAACCTCAATCTTCGCGAAGACAAGGGTTATACCTATGGCGTTCGCAGCGGCTTTTACGCCGGACCAGAGACTGGCAGCTTCAGGGTCTCAACAGAGGTCAACAAGGATTCCACTGCGGCATCAATCAACGAAATACTCGGCGAGCTCGAACGCTATTCAAGCGCCGGCATGACAGAGAAAGAGTTGAAGTACCTGCAGAATGCAATCGGCCAGCGCGATGCGCTGAGATATGAGACGCCCGGTGCCAAGCTGGGCCTGCTCGGCGCGATCATTGTCTACGACCTGCCACTGGACTACCGCAGGCAGCAGATCGGCATACTGCGCGAAAGTTCTCAAGAGCGGCTGAACGCGTTGGCAGCGGACCTTATCCAGCCTGCCGACGTTGCCATTGTCGTGGTCGGGGACAGTGACGAATTGCGTGCAGAACTCGAAGCCACCGGCATTCCAGTTCGTCAACTCGACAGCGATGGATTTCCGATCGGGGATTAACTTTTTCGCCCACAACAGGGTGTCGGCAGATCGAGTTTCGGTTAAAATAGGGGGTTCTCTGAATCCTTTCCAATTAACCAGCAAACCGGATGTTCCCGATGCCCGGGAAGTCCGATCCTCAGCGAGATTTACGGAGGTCCAGCGTGACGATAAATAACCCCATGCCACTGTCGGAAGATATCGAGCTTCTGCGGGAAACCGTGAGACGGTTTGCCGAGCAGGAAATCGCGCCACGCGCGGCCGAAATAGACAGCGACAATGAGTTTCCGCAGGATCTGTGGCAAAAGTTCGGTGAATTGGGGCTCATCGGCATGACGATTCCGGAGCAATACGGTGGTTCCGACATGGGCTATCTCGCCCACCTGGTTGCGCTGGAAGAAATCTCCAGGGCTTCCGGTTCGGTGGGCTTGAGTTACGGCGCCTTCAGCAATTTGTTTATGGACAACCTGTTCAAGAACGCCACAGAGGCTCAGCGCCAGCAGTATCTGCCCCGCATGTGCCGCGGCGAGGCGGCCGGCGCGCTGGCGATGTCCGAGACCGGCGCCGGTTCTGACGTGGTGGGCTCAATGAGCTGCCGGGCGGAATTGCACGGCGATACCTGGGTTGCCAACGGGTCAAAAATGTGGATCACCAACGGCCCGGAGGCGGGCGTGTTGATCGTCTATATGCGCTCGGCACCAAAAGATGCCGGGTCAAGGGCCATGACCGCATTCATCGTGGAGAAAGACATGCCCGGCTTCAGCACCGCCCAAAAACTGGACAAGCTGGGTATGCGCGGCTCGAACACCTGTGAATTGGTGTTTGAAAATTGCGAAATCCCCCTGGAAAACGTACTGGGGAAAGTCAATCAGGGCGTCAAAGTCCTGATGAGTGGGCTGGACACCGAGCGGCTGGTGCTTTCGGGCGGGCCGATCGGGTTGATGCAGGCTGCGATGGATCTGGTGCTGCCTTATATGCAGGAAAGAAAGCAATTCGACCGCTCGATTGGCTCCTTCGGCATCATGCAGGCAAAAATGGCTGACATGTACACCGCCATGCAGTCCTCCCGCGCCTACGCCTACCGAATTGCGGAAAATTTCGACCTGGGCCGGAGTTCCAGGGTCGACTCCGCTTCCTGCCTGCTGCATGCATCAAGAAGCGCAGTCATGGTGGGCTTGGAGGCGATCCAGTCCCTGGGCGGCAACGGCTATATCAACGATTTCAGCGCCGGCCGGATTTTGCGGGATGCCAAATTGTACGAGATCGGCGCCGGCACCAACGAGATACGCCAAATGCTGATTGGCCGCGAACTGGTCAGCAGCGCATAAAACTGACATTTTTAAGGACAAAGTAAATGAGTGACGTAGTCATAGTAGGCGCCAAACGAACGCCCGTAGGTTCGTTCCAGGGAAAATTCAGAAACGCCAGCGCCAGCACATTGGGCGCCGCAGCGATAAAGGCGGCCGTCGAGCACGCAGCCATTACCCCGGAAGATGTCGATGAGGTCATTATGGGTTGCGTTTTGCCAGCCGGACTGGGCCAGGCGCCCGCGCGGCAAGCGTCACTGGAGGCCGGTATCCCGGTATCCAGCGGCTGCACGACGATCAACAAGGTGTGCGGTTCCGGGATGAAATCCATCATGCTGGCACACGACGCGATCAAGGCCGGCAGTTCTGAAATCGTCGTGGCCGGCGGTATGGAATCAATGACCAATGCGCCCTACCTGCTCCCCAAAGCCCGTCGCGGCATGCGCATGGGGCACGGTGAAGTACTGGATCACATGTTCCTGGATGCACTGCAAAGCCCTTTTGACCAGCAAATGATGGGCACATTCGGCGAGAACTGCGCTGAAAAATATGCATTCAGCCGCGAACAGCAGGATGCCTTCGCCATTGCTTCGGTGCAGCGGGCCCAGCGGGCCATGGCAGAAGGCGAATTCAAGGACGAAATTACGCCAGTCCAGGTCACCAACCGGCGCGGCGGCGCCGTTCACCAAAATGACGAAGAGCCGCTCCGCTGCGACGTCGATAAAATTCCGAAGATGCGTGCCGCCTTCCGAAAAGGCGGCACGGTGACGGCTGCAAACTCATCCAGTATCTCCGATGGTGCAGCGGCCACAGTAGTGGTGAGCGCCGCTCGGGCCGCGAAGATGGGCCTGAAACCTTTGGCGCGCATCGTTGCACACGCGACCTATGCGCACGATCCTGAATGGTTCACCACCGCCCCTTCGACTGCTATTGCCAGGGTCATGAGCAAGGCCGGTTGGGACAAAGATCAGGTCGATCTGTTCGAGATCAACGAGGCCTTCGCGGCAGTCGCCATGGCCGCAATGCAAGACAACGCGCTGGATCATGCCAAGGTCAACGTCAATGGTGGCGCCTGTGCCCTGGGACATCCGGTGGGCGCCTCGGGCACCCGTATTGTGGTCACCCTGTTGCATGCTTTGCGTCGTAGAGGACTGAACAAGGGAGTAGCCTCTTTGTGCCTTGGCGGTGGGGAAGCAGTTGCATTGGCCATAGAGGTGACTTGATGCCCCAAATAAAAACGCAGGTGGATGCGGGATCCGGCAAGTTCGGAGAGAACGCTGCGCACATGCGTGAGCTGGTTGCCGATCTGAATGAGCAGCTCGCAGTGGCCCGTATGGGCGGAGGGGAAAAGGCCCGCAACAAGCATCAGTCGAGAGGCAAATTGCTGCCGAGGGAACGGATCGCGGCACTGGTTGATCGAGACAGTCCATTTCTTGAACTGTCCACTCTGGCAGCACATGGGATGTACAGCAACGGCGCCCCCTGTGCCGGGGTCATTACCGGAATTGGACAGGTACACGGGCAGGAAGTGATGATTGTCGCCAATGATGCGACGGTCAAAGGCGGGACTTATTTTCCGGAGACAGTCAAGAAGCATCTGCGCGCACAGGAAATTGCCCTGGAAAATCACTTGCCTTGCATTTATCTGGTGGACTCGGGCGGGGCTTTTCTTCCCTTGCAGGACCAGGTATTTCCCGACCGCGATCATTTCGGCCGCATTTTCTACAACCAGGCACGGCTCTCCGCCCGCAATATCCCCCAAATCGCGTCGGTTATGGGTTCATGCACCGCTGGCGGCGCCTACGTCCCTGCGATGTGTGACGAGTCCATCATCGTCAAGGAGCAGGGCACCATTTTTCTGGGCGGCCCACCGCTGGTCAGGGCGGCGACCGGCGAGATTGTTGACGCCGAATCGCTCGGCGGCGCCAGGGTGCACTCCACCAAATCGGGCGTCACCGATCACATGGCGGATAACGATGCGCACGCACTATTGATCGCGCGGGAAATCGTTTCGCACTTGAACCGCCCGCCCAAAACGGAATTGGCGCACCAGACTCCGCAAGCCCCGATTTACGATGCCGAAGAAATTTACGGCATCATTTCCAAGGACAAACGCTATCCGTTCGATGTCCGCGAAATCATCGCAAGACTTGTTGACGGAAGTGAATTTCATGAATTCAAAAGCCGGTATGGAAAGACGCTCGTGTGTGGATTTGCCCACCTCGAAGGCATACCGATTGGTGTAATTGCTAACAATGGCATACTCTTTTCAGAGTCTGCATTGAAAGGAACCCACTTCATAGAATTATGCAATCAACGCAATATCCCTATGATATTCCTTCAAAATATTACTGGCTTCATGGTTGGAAAGCAGTATGAGATTGACGGAATCGCCAAGCATGGCGCAAAGATGGTCACGGCCGTAGCGACATCACATGTACCCAAATTTACGCTGGTCATCGGTGGTTCGTTTGGTGCGGGCAATTACGCAATGTGCGGGCGAGCCTACCAACCGCGATTTCTTTGGATGTGGCCGAATGCGAGAATCTCCGTGATGGGCGGAGAGCAGGCGGCATCGGTTCTGGCGACCGTCAAGCGCGAAGGCTTCGAGGCACAGGGGCAGGCCTGGTCGGAGCAGGAAGAGCTGGCCTTCAAAGCCCCGCTGCTGGAACAGTATGAACATCAAGGTCACCCCTATTACGCCACGGCGCGTTTGTGGGATGATGGCATCATCGATCCGGTTGACACGCGCCAGGTGTTGGCCATGGCGTTGACCGCTGCGCTTAATGCGCCCATTGAGCGGGGCAATTTTGGCGTCTTTCGAATGTAACCAACCCGATTCAACGTCCGGGCTGAATGATCCAAGGAGCAAATAATGCAGCTTAAACAGGCGAAAGCCGTCATCTCTGGCGGCGTGTCGGGCTTGGGTCTGGCCGTGGCAAATCACCTGGTCTCCAACGGCGGACGGGTTGCCTTGCTGGACATTAACGACGCAGCAGGTGCGACAGCCGAGAAAGCATTGGGCGATTCGGCGCGCTATTTCAAAACCGACGTGACTTGCGAGGACGGCGTCAATGCGGTCGTCGATGAGGCCAGCGGATTTTTGAGCGGCCTGAACGTCGCGGTTAATTGCGCCGGAATCATCGGCGCAGGTCGGGTTCTGGGCCGGGAAGCGCCCATGGCGCTGTCTTATTTTTCCAACACCATCATGGTCAACCTGGTGGGCAGCTTCAATCTGGCCAAGGCCGCGGCGAACCTGATGCAAACTAACGATCCCGGTGAAGACGGAGAACGCGGCGTAATTATCAATACGGCCTCAGTGGCCGCATACGAGGGTCAAATCGGCCAGGCTGCCTATGCAGCTTCCAAGGCGGGCGTGATCGGAATGACGCTGCCGATGGCGCGTGAACTGGCCCGTGTCGGCATTCGGGTGATGACCATCGCCCCCGGTATTTTTTGGACACCGATGGTGGACGGAATGCCACAGCAGGTGCAGGAATCGTTGGCGGCATCCATTCCATTTCCCGCGCGCCTCGGCAAAGCTGAAGAATATGCTGAAATTGCAGCCACGATCATTGAGAATCCCTACCTTAACGGCACCACAATTCGCCTTGACGGCGCGGTGCGCCTGGCTGCCAAATAGGGCCCAAATAATGCCCAAAAACGTGGAGTAGAAATGGAAACCTTTGCCGAAGTGCGCGAGCACATCATGTCATTGCATGACCTGAAGATAGACGAGCCCTTTATTCTCAGTTTCGAATTTCCCTTCAGCGAGGCCGGGCGGCGACAAAGCATCTTCCTCGCTGAGCTCAAAACCAATGACGGCCGGCGCGTGCTGAGGGTGGAAACCCCGGTGGCTCCACTCAGCGACCTGCCAGCAGAAAAGTGCCTGCGCATCAACCTGACCCAACGCGTGGGTTACCTGGCCGTGGGCGATCTGGAGGGAATTCCGTATATCAAGATGTGCGAAAACCTCCCTTATGCGTTTCTTGGTGACCAGGAACTAGACTACACCATTGGACACGTCGCAAAAATAGCCGACCAACTGGAACAGATGCTCGAACCCGGCACCGACATTACCTGAAGCCGGAATGATTGGATCGGGAAATGGATAACTTAAAAGAACTCATTCTGACCGACCAACTCTACCCGACACTGGCTGGCTGGGCGATCAATCTCGTCATCGCCGTCGCCATCTACATCGTCGGTCGATGGGTTGCCAAGGCGATCGCCAAAGCCCTGCGCGGGATGCTGAAGGCCCATGAAATGGACGCAACGCTGGTCAATTTTCTTGGCAGCCTCATTTACGCCATTCTGCTTTCCACCGTCATTCTGGCCTCACTCGATACCATCGGAGTACCCATCACTTCATTGTTGGCCGTGGTAGGCGCCGCCGGTCTGGCAGTGGGCCTCGCTTTGAAGGACTCGTTGGGCAATTTCGCTGCCGGCGTCATGCTGGTGATGTTCCGACCTTTTAGCAAGGGCGACTGGGTTGAGGTGGCTGGCACCGCCGGGCGCGTGGACGAGGTCAAAATATTCAGCACCACGCTGACGACCAGCGATCACCGTCAGGTGATCATTCCCAACAGGCTGGTGGCAGACGCGACCATCACCAATTATGCCGCCCGGAAGCGCCGCCGCGTGGACATGGTGTTCGGGGTCGGTTATGACGATGACCTGAAAACCGCACGCACCGTGTTGACCGACATCTGTCAGCGGCATCCGGCCATTCTTGATGATCCGGCCACCAAGATTTTTGTCCTAGAGTTGGGGGCCAGCAGCGTGAATTTCGCCGTTCGACCCTGGGTCAAGTCGGAAGATTACTGGACTGTATGGGGCGACGTCCACGAACAGGCCAAGGTGGAGCTCGAAGCCGCTGGACTCAGTATTCCCTACCCACAGCAGGATGTGCACCTGCAGTCCTCGCAGAACATTCAGAAAAACGCCGACTAGCTGTGAATTCCAGCAACGTTGTCTCACAGGTAAGGCTCGGTGCCATCGTTACCGCAAAGTGCCATGAGGCAGTTGCGGTTCGCTCCAGGCGGATGGCCCCACGGGCTTCCCTCACTCCTCCGCGCTTGGTGGGTCGGCTCCAACGGAACATCCTGTTCCGTGTCGCCTCGTCGAGCCATCCCTGGCTCGACGACCCAGTCGCTTGTCGTCCCTCGGCATCCACCTTGATGGAGCGCACCACAACCCCCTCATGACACTTTGCTGTCGCGGTGCGGCTCTTGGGCTTGAACGACCACATGGATGTGGGAGGTAAAGCCATGCCGGGAGGAATTCCCCCTGGCCGGTCTATACTTTGTGTGGCAGTGCACTGCCAACACACTCAAGAAAAAATACGGGAGTAGTCATGAACAAACAATTCATCATTTCAAGCGTCGTCATGTTCGTCTGGCTCATGCTGATCGGGTTTGTTGTACACGGCGTCATTCTGGCGCCGGAATACGCCAATCTGACTGGCCTGTTCCGCCCGATGGATCAGCAGGAAGCCTATTTCCTGTACCTGGTGCTGGGACATGTGACCATGGCCATCGGATTGACCTGGGTGTATCGCATGGGGCGTGAAGACAAGCCATGGTTGCAACAGGGTATTCGATTCGCGTTAGCGATCATCGTGCTGATGACCCTGAGTCATTACCTCATATTCTTCGCGGTGCAACCCATGCCGTCGGGTCTGGCCATGCAGCAAGTCATTTACGATGCGATCGGTATGGTCTCCGCTGGAATACTGGTGGCATATCTGAACAAATAAACGTCTTGAATGTGGCATAACAAACAGGAATTGTTATAGTTGTGATCGATTGCTTGCAGCGATCAATATTGCCATATTGACTACAAGAAGGAAGGAAATGAAATCAAGAGCCGCCGTTGCCTGGGAAGCAGGCAAGCCACTGGAAATCGAGGAAGTGGAGGTTGCCGGACCGAACCAAGGTGAAGTGCTGGTTCGGATTGTCGCCACCGGTGTTTGTCATACCGACGCCTTTACCCTCACCGGGGCAGATCCAGAGGGTATTTTTCCATCCATTCTGGGGCATGAAGGCGGTGGCGTTGTGGAAGAGCTTGGCGCCGGGGTGACCACTCTGTCGGTGGGTGATCACGTCATCCCGCTGTATACGGCGGAATGCCGGGAATGCAGCTACTGCAGGTCCGGGAAAACCAACTTGTGCCAGGCCATCAGGGTCACTCAGGGCCAGGGCCTGATGCCTGACGGCAGCAGCAGGTTTTCCCACAACGGCAAGACCATTTATCACTACATGGGTACCTCCACCTTTTCGGAATACACGGTCGTGCCTGAAATTTCCCTGGCGAAGATCAACCCCGCGGCGCCGCTGGAAAAAGTCTGCCTGCTCGGCTGCGGCATCACGACTGGCATCGGCGCAGTGCTCAATACTGCACAGGCGGAGCCTGGCACTACCATCGTTATATTCGGTCTGGGGGGAATCGGGCTGAGTGTGGTCCAGGGCGCAGTCATGTCCGAAGCCGCGCGGATTGTCTGTGTCGATATCAATGAAGACAAATTCGAGATGGCGCGCAGCCTGGGTGCAACCGATTTCGTTAATCCGAAAGACCATGACCGCCCCATCCAGGAGGTCATCGTTGAAATGACTGATGGCGGAGCGGATTATTCCTTTGAGTGCATCGGCAACGTCGATGTCATGCGCGCGGCGCTGGAATGCTGCCACAAGGGCTGGGGTGAGTCGGTCATCATCGGCGTGGCCGGGGCAGGGCAGGAGATTTCAACCCGGCCGTTCCAGTTGGTCACTGGCCGTGTATGGCGCGGCACTGCTTTTGGCGGCGTCAGAGGCCGCACCGAATTGCCGGGCTTTGTCGACAAATACATGTCCGGTGAGATCAACATTGACGACATGATTACGCACACCATGGGGCTGGAGGACATCAACCATGCATTCGACCTCATGCACGAGGGCGCCAGCATTCGTTCCGTGATCCATTACTGATTGCGCACGGGTGGAACGCCTATCCATCACGCGTTGTTGCGGCGGAGAACTCCACCGTGTTCAACACGATTCGACAGCGCTCGGCTGCAACATGACGCTGGGCGTCTATCTGCCTCCCCAGGCCGAGTCCGCGGATTTGCCGGCCCTGCTGTGGTTGTCAGGGCTGACCTGCACCGATGAGAATTTCATGATCAAGTCGGGTGCACTGGGGTTTGCCGCCGAATTGGGCATGGCGATTATCTGCCCGGACACCAGCCCCAGGGGCACGGATTTCCCCGGTGAACACGACAGCTACGATTTCGGCTCCGGCGCCGGATTCTATGTCAACGCGACCGAGGAACCGTGGTCGGCCAACTATCACATGTTCGACTATGTCACGCTGGAAGTACCTGCCCTGATTCGCAGCAATTATCCAATCGCCGGCAAACTCAGTATCAGCGGCCATTCGATGGGCGGTCATGGTGCCCTGGTGTGTTACCTCAACAACCCCGGAATGTATCAGTCAGTATCGGCGTTTTCGCCGATCTGCCATCCGTCGGCCTGTGCCTGGGGACAGAAGGCCCTGGGTAACTACCTGGGCGAGGACCGCAACAACTGGGCTCAATATGACGCAGCCTTGTTAATTGGGAATGCTGAAGAGAAGTTGCCGCTATTGATCGACCAGGGGACGGAAGACGAATTCCTCACCGACCAACTCAAACCAGGCACCCTGGAGCAGGCTTGTATCGCCAGTCACTACCCGCTGGAGTTGCGCATGCAGGCGGGTTACGACCACAGCTACTATTTTGTTTCCAGCTTTATCGGCGACCATCTGCGTCACCATGCCCGGGCGCATGGGTTGATTGCCTAGCCCGCATATATCACCAAGGATCCGGATTTTGCAGTGTGGCTGGCGAAGCACCAAGAAAATGATTTGGGGTAAATCGTTTGAGATATCATAGCAATAGCTATGGTTCGAGAAGGATTTGCCGAAATGCGAAGTCAGACGCATTGCTAAACCGGATAGGACAAAGTGTAACCGGGAAAAAATGACAAATACGCTTGTATAACGCTGTTTCATAAGTAGAAAAATCAATTTTCGGTCCGCCTTGGTGAGATATGCGGCCTAGAGTAGTGTTCGTAATCGCAGACCCAGCCAAGTGGAATAGCCCACCGAACGGCTGCTGATTTTACCGTTGGCGTCGATGACGAAATAGGTCGGGAATGCCCTGATGGACCAGTCTTTCGCAGTGCGGTCGGTTCCCATCAATACCGGCAGTTCAATTCCCGTTTCCACTGCAAATACCCTGACTTCCTCGCGGTTGTCATAGTTCAGCGCGACCGCCCTGCCCCAGGCTATTTTGCCACCGGCAACGAGGCCGTCAAGGTTGTTGATGCTGGCTTTGCAGTAGTGGCACCATGGCGCGAAAAAATACACCACCCCGACTTCACCGGTTTGCACGACCGGCATGCTGCCCTGACCATTCAGGCGCGCCAGTTCGACCTTGCCTTGCGGCGGGTCGACGGGCAAATCCCGGGTTTGCCAGCTGTGAATCAGCCACAGGACACATATCAGCCCCAATGCGTCCGATGTCAGGGCCAGCCAATAGTTTTGCCGCCACCGGCGCCACAGCGATTTCATATTCGTACTCAGCATGGAACCACAGACCGGGCGCCGCCGTAAAACGTTTCATCCGCCATCAAGGTCATTTTTCTCCCCACCGGCCGGGCCATAAAACATCACCCAGGTGGCGAAATCATCGGAGAATTCCTCAAAACGGTGGACCACGGCTGCCGGTACAAACAACATATCACCCGGATTGAAGGCATGGCGCTCATCGCCATTGAGAAAATAACCCGATCCCGAGATGATGACGTAGACCTCATCCCGGTCGTGCGGTTCCTGTGGATCCGTGCCGCGGGGTGCATAGACTTCGATCTCCAGGGTGCCGTGGGAAAACAGCAGGCGATATGCTTCACCGGCATCGCCGGGTAGCTGTTGCATCACCCAATTCGGGCTGAAATGATGCTTGCCAGGTTGGCTCATAGGTTTATTTCTCCCGTTTCGTCGATTCAAAAATCCTCATCCGCCCAGATCAGATGATCCACCGCGCCACGATAGCCGTAGGAATCAAGATCAATTTTGCCCCTGAGAAATACCACACCTTCGTTTTCGAGCAGGGACTTCTGCTGTTGATAGCCCTTGCTGTCGGCTGGAAACGAGATCTTACCCTGGGCATTGATGACCCGGTGCCATGGCAGATCCATGCGCCTGGGCGCTCGCCTTAACGCCTGGCTGACCCGGCGCGCTGCACGGCTCATCCCGACCAGGCGCGCGACTTCGCCATAAGTCAGCACATGCCCTCTCGGAATACCGCCGACCACTTGCCACACAGCGCGCACCCAGTCATCGAACTGAGTGGTCGTCTGAAATCTTGCGCTCGAGCGGCTGTTCACCCCGGATTTCGGCTCCACTATTCGTCTTTCCCATAGCGTTGGACGACAATAATAGTCTCTGAGTCTATAACAGCCTCGCAGTCGGCACCGCATCCCAACAGGTACACCAGAATGGTCAACCCGGAAAAAGATCCAGCACCCCCATCCCCAGCCCCTGAATCAACAGTACATGCAACAGGCCGGCCAGTGGATACCCAACACCAGCGCATTGCCGAACGCGGCGGCCATGAATTCGAAACCGCCTGCGCAATTCTGGATGCTGCCCGCATCTGTCACGTCGGCTTCAACGTCGATGGCCAACCCTATGTTTTGCCGATGGCGCTGGGCCGCCAGGGCAAAGATCTTCTTTTGCATGGCTCGGTCGTCAGCCGCCTGCTCAGCGGTCTGGCACAAGGGGTGTCCTGCTGCGTTACAGTCACCCACCTGGACGGGCTGGTGCTGGCACGCTCGTCTTTTCATTCATCGATGAATTATCGCTCCGTGATGGTGTTCGGCAAGGCCCGTCAGGTCAGCGATAAAGAAGAAAAGAAGCGAGGGCTGGATGTGCTGGTCGAACACCTGGCGCCCGGGCGCCAGGCTGAACTGCGCAAGTCGACGGCCAAAGAAATCAAGGCCACTACCCTGCTGAAACTCCCCATCGAGACATTCAGCACCAAGGTGCGCAGCGGCCCGCCCAGCGATCTGGCCAGTGACATCGACCTGCCGGTATGGGCGGGTGTGGTGCCAATGCAGATGGTCAGTGGCGCGCCCGAAGATGCGCCGGACATGGTGCACACGATCGCACCGCCGGACTACCTGGCATCGCTGTAAATTCGCAGCACGGTGGCCGGGTCAGTCCTTGCCTGCTGAACGCTGTGAGGCCTGCAGAATACCGCGCAGAATATTGATTTCGTTCTGATCGGGCCGGGCGCGATTGTACAAGCGCCTCAGCCTCGCCATGAGTTTTTTCGGTTGGTGCGGATTGAGGAATCCGATCTCCAGCAAAGTCTCTTCCAGGTGCTCATAAAACCACTCCAATTGCTCGCTTTCGACCGGTGCCCAGTCCAACGGTTCCAGCGCCGGGATGGCGCCACCGATGGCGGCCATGCGCAGCTCATAAGCGATGACCTGAGCCGCCTGGGCGAGGTTAAGAGAACTGTATTGCGGATTGGCAGGTATGCTCACCAGGTAATTGCAGCGTTGCATTTCTTCATTGGTCAAGCCATATCGTTCGCGACCGAACAGCAGCGCCACTTCATGATTTGCCGACTCGCTGACGGCCAGTTGTGCGGCGCTGCGGGCGTCGAGTTGCGGCATCGACAGGCTGCGCAGGCGAGCGCTGGCGCCCATTACCAGTTGGCAACCGGACAAGGCGGAGTCCAGCGACTCATGAACCTGCGCGCGCTGCAGCAGGTCATCCGCGCCCGAGGCCCGTGCGGTCGCCTCGGCACAGGGAAAGGTTTTTGGCGTGACCAGGTGCAGGTTGTCTAGGCCCATGACCTTCATGGCACGCGCCACGGCCCCGATATTGCCCGGGTGGGTGGTATTGATTAGGACGACGCGGATCGCCTCCAAAGCAACTTCATCCTCGCCTGACATCGCCGTGTCGCTTCTGGTATCCTGTCCCGCCTCTTCGTTCTGTGTCTTCACATCATGGCCAATCCTGTTTTGAATGTTGCCATCGAGGCAGCCCATGTCGCCGGAGAATTGATCCGCCGTCACTTTCGCCAGGTCGATGCCATCCCTATCACCCAGAAGGCCCGACATGACTATGTTTCAGAGGTCGACCGGGCCAGTGAAAGTGAAATTGTACGGGAAATAAAGCGCTTCTACCCGGACCACGCATTTATCTGCGAAGAGAGCGGCGTTTCCGGTGAAAGCGATTACTCATGGGTGATTGACCCCCTCGACGGCACCAGCAATTTTCTCCACGGCTACCCGCATTTTTCGATTGCCATCGCCCACCGCATTGCAGGCCGCACCGAGCATGCCGTCGTATACGACCCCATTCGCGACGAGATTTTTACGGCCAGCAGGGGAAATGGTGCATTCGTCAACAACAAGCGCATGCGCGTATCGGCCAGGATCAACCTGGACGGCGCCATCATGGCAACCGCATTTCCGTTCCGTCAACGAGAGAAATTGGCAGCCTATGCGCGAGTGTTTCAGCCTGTGTTTCAGCGAGTCGAAGATATTCGCAGGTCAGGGTCGGCTTGCCTCGATTTCGCCTGGACCGCAGCAGGCCGGGTCGATGCTTACTTCGAAGTCGGCCTGAAACCATGGGATGTCGCAGCGGGCGCCCTGCTGGTGCGCGAGGCCGGCGGCGTGGTACTGGATTTCGACGGCAAAGACGATCCCGAGGAGGCCGGCACCGTCGTTGCTGCGCCATACAAGATCATGACCCCTCTGCTGCGCCTGATCCAATCCAAATGGCCTGACCCGTCCTTATCGAATCATAGCTAATGCTATGAAAGCGGCGGGTCCTTCTATTCTGCCTCCGGAAAGCCTCATGAGCGGACAACTGTCCACGCTTGGCGGCACCTCCGGAAAGCCCCGTGAGCGGACTTTCCTAACGCTGGCACAAGCCGGTTGGGAGTAAGGGGTCTCCTTACAGGACCCTTTGAAACAGGGATGTTTCAAGAGGAGCGTCCCATGGATGGGCTCGAGCGCGTCCTGCAAGAAGACCCCTTACTCCGAAGCGGCGCCTCGGCATCCGTGAAGGCGTGGCCGGCTTTTCTTACGTTGGCACGAGCGGGAAAATAGAGACGCAGTATCAATTGATAAAAGCGTAGGGCTGGAGTATGGTTTTAGCCATCATGACTGACACCCCAAGCAAGGCGGCGCCGACCTGGTTTTTGATCGTTGGCATCGTCGCGCTGGTCTGGAACCTGCTGGGTGTAGCCGCCTACGTGATGCAGGTCACCATGACCCCTGAAGCAATGGCTGCCCTGCCGGAGGCGGAACGTGCGCTGTATGCCGCTACACCGGCGTGGGCAACCGCAGCGTTTGCGATTGCCGTCAACGGCGGCGCGCTGGGCTGTTTGTTTCTGATTCTGAAGAAGCGCTGGGCAACCCCACTGCTGACTTTGTCGTTGGCCGGCATTGCGGTGCAGATGATTCACGCTTTCTTTATCGCCAAATCGTTCGAAGTGTTCGGCCCGGGCGGCATGATCATGCCCGTGATGGTTATCGTGGTCGGCGTATTCCTGGTCTGGCTGGCGCGATCAGCCCAAAGCAAAGGCTGGATAAGCTGACCACCCCTTGATTAGGGCATGCTGTCGAGTTTCTCGCCTTCCTTTTCAACCTGCAACAAGTCGTACTTGCTGACACCCAGGTACAACAGCGCCGGACTGGCGATATACAGGGACGAATAGGTACCGATCAGCACGCCTATCATCAGGGTAAAAGCAAAGGCGTTGATGATTTCGCCGCCAAATACAAACAAGGCCAGCAACACCAATAAGGTCGTGGTTGATGTCATCAACGTACGCGCCAGGGTCTGATTCAGCGAGGTGTTGACAACCCCAGTCGGCGTACTTTTGCGCATGCGGGGGAAGTTTTCGCGAATTCGATCAAACACCACTATGGTGTCATTGAGTGAATAACCAATGACCGCCAGCAGTGCGGCAACAACGGTCAAATCGAATTCCAGGCCGACCACGGAAATCACACCCATGGTGATGGTGACGTCGTGTACCAGGGCCAATACCGCACCCACTGAAAACCGCCACTGAAAGCGGAACATGACATAGATGAAGATGCCAATCAGGGCATACACCACCGCCAGGATTCCCTGCTCGGTCAAGTCTTCACCCACCTGCGGGCCAACAAATTCGACCCGGCGCATTTCAACCTCGCCGGCCCCGCCCTGTTGAAGCGCGCTTAAAACGATGGTTGATATTTCCGCATCGCTTTGGCCCTCTTCGCGCGGTGGAATACGCACCACGATGTCCGTCGCTGCGCCGAATGTCTGCACCACGGCATTATCCAGCCCGGCGCTGGCCAGATTGGACCTGACATCGGCGATTCTGGGGGGCTCGAGATAACTGACTTCGATCAGCGTGCCGCCGGTGAAATCCAGTCCGAAATTCAGACCGCGAACCACCAGCGCCGTGATGCTGACTACGATCAGAAGCACAGATATGCCCAGCGCCAGATTGCGCTTGCCCATGAAATTGAATGAGGTTTTGCCGCTCAGTAGTTCCATCACTAATCCTCAGATCGCCAGTTTCTCGATGCGCTTGCGACCGCCATAAATGAGATTGATCACTGCGCGGGTTCCCATAATGGCGGTAAACATCGAGGTGATGATGCCAAGCGAGAGTGTCACCGCAAATCCCTTAATGGGTCCCGTGCCGAACAGGAACAGCACAAAAGCGGCAATCAATGTGGTGATATTTGCATCCGCAATGGTCGAGAAGGCCTTTTCATACCCTGCCCGAATACTGGCCTGCGGCGTATTACCGTTTCGAATTTCCTCGCGGATGCGCTCAAATATCAATACGTTGGCGTCGACCGCCATACCCACGGTCAGCACGATACCAGCGATTCCCGGCATGGTCAGTGTGGCGCCCAGCATGGACAACAGTGACACCAGCAAGACCAGGTTGACGAACAGCGCCAGGTCGGCCACAAGGCCGAACACGCGGTAATAAAAACCCATGAATATCAATACGGCGATAAAACCGATCACCACCGATTTGAAGCCCTGGGAGACGTTGTCTGCACCCAGGCTTGGGCCGACCGTTCGTTCCTCGATAATTTCCATCGGAGCCGCCAGGGCGCCGGCGCGCAACAACAGGGCCAACTGGCTGGCCTCGGCCATCGAATCAAGGCCGGTGGTCTGGAACCGTTTACCAAAGGGCTCGCGCACGACCGCCACGCTGATGACTTCTTCCAGCCTCCGGCCGCCCGGTTTCTGTTCGATATAGACCACCGCCATGCGGTTACCCACATTGTTGCGGGTAAAGTCGAGCATGCGTTTCGCGCCAACGCCATCCAGGGTGACACTGACCTGCGGTTGAGCGGTCTGCTGATCGATTCCGCTGGATGCGCCGATCAACTGGTCACCGGACACAATAAGCCGTTTCTTCAGCAAAATAGGTTGTCCGTTCTGATCGGTATACAGACGTGACTCCGGCGGTACTCGCCCCGTCTGCGCCGCCAGAAAGCCATCGTTCTGCTCATCAACGGCGCGATATTCCAGCGTGGCCGTGGCGCCGATGATCTTCTTCGCTTGCACGGTGTCCTGGATGCCGGGAAGCTGGACCACGACCCGTTCGGCGCCCTGCTGTTGAATGACAGGTTCGGCAACACCGATTTCATTGACCCGGTTACGCAGCGTGGTAATGTTCTGCTGCAGTGCTGTCTGTTGCAGGTCGATCAGTTGCTGTTCCTGCACCGATACTGAAATGCCGAAATTGTCGCCGCTTTCGATTTCGCGCACTTTCAGGTTTTGCAGACTTTGATCCTGGCGCATGATGTTCACTGTGCGGTCGCGGTCGGCGGCTGAACGCAGTATGGCGAGCACCCCTTTGCCCTCGCTCCTGACGGAGACGTAGCGGATGGATTCTGCACGCAAAGCCGTGCGAATGTCGTCGACGATTTGGTCCAGTTGCTGACTGCGTGCGGTGTCCATATCCACTTGCATCAGGAAATGCACGCCGCCCTGCAAATCCAGGCCCAGGGTCATTGGTTTGCCGCCGAGCGCCCTCAGGAACGGGGGGGTGGCATGTGCCAGGTTCAGCGCCACCACGTAAATTTCGCCCAGCGCCTCCTTCAGGAGTTCAGCGGCAAGCAACTGATCTTCAGTGCTGTTGAAGCGATACAGCATGCGATTGCCAACGCGCTCGCGGCTCTTGAATTCAACCTCTCCGACCACCAGTGCGTCTTCGATGGTGGTCGCCAGGGTCATCGGCATGGCATAGCCTCGCGCCGATGTAATTTGCAGCGCCGGATCCTTACCAAAAAGGTTGGGCAAGGCGTACACTGCTCCGACGATTAATATCGTCAGGATGAGCAGGTGCTTCCAGGCAGGATATCGATTCATTATTCAGCCTCGGAAAGGTGATTTGATATTTTGGACAGTTCAGGCAGACTTGACGGTGCCTTTCGGCATGACACTGGCCACAGCTTGCTTCTGCAGCTTGATCTGAACATTATCCGCCACTTCGACAGTCACGAAAGATTCGCCGACTTCAATAATCCGGCCAAGAACGCCACCGTTGGTGACGACTTCATCCCCGGCGGCAAGCGCCGAAACAAGATTTTTGTGATCCTTGGAGCGCTTCATTTGCGGGCGAATCAACAGAAAATAGAAAATGACAAAAATGACAATCAGCGGCAGAAATGACATCAATCCGCCTCCCCCACCATCGGCCTGGGCGTACGCGTTGGCAATGAAAAAATCCATGAAATTCAATTCCTCAATTGGCCACATAAATTAACGGCACATGAAAGCGGCCTCAGCCGCGGTCTGTCCCTGCTAATGCCTTTTACAGCAGCCGCGAATTATGACACAAAATCGGGCACAAAGGACGCAGCAAAGTCGTCCAGGCAAGCGTCTGAAATGGCGTCCCTGATATCCTTCATCAAGCATTGGTAATACCACAGGTTGTGCATGGTCATCAGGCGCGAGCCCAGAATTTCATTGCAACGATCGAGATGACTCAAATAGGCGCGGGAATAGCGCTCGCAGGTTGGACAGGCGCAGTCAGGATCGATCGGTTTGGTATCATTTCTATAACGCGAATTGCGTATTTTCAATACGCCCTGGCTGGTAAACAGGTAGCCGTTGCGGGCGTTGCGCGTCGGCAGGACGCAGTCGAACATGTCGATGCCAAGCTGGACCGCGGCGACGATGTCCGCGGGCCGGCCCACGCCCATCAGGTACCTGGGCGAATGCAGGGGCAGCATTGGCACGGTAAACCCCAGCACCTGGTTGCGTTGCGCGAATGACTCCCCAACCGCCAGCCCGCCGACGGCGTAGCCGTTGAAATCAAGCGCCACCAACTCGCCAGCCGACTGTGCGCGCAGCGATTCGAATACTCCGCCCTGCACAATGCCAAACAGTGCAGCCGGGTTGCCCTCATGACTCCGTTTGGAGCGTTCTGCCCAACGCAATGAAAGCATCATCGAGTCACGCACTTCCTTTTCGGATGCAGGGTAAGGCGTGCATTCATCGAAAATCATCACGATGTCCGAACCCAGGGCGCGCTGCACCGACATCGACTCCTCGGGGCCCATGAACACTTTTGAACCATCGATGGGCGAAGCGAATGTCACGCCCGCCTCGGTGATCGTGCGCCGCTCTGCAAGACTCCAGACTTGGAAGCCCCCCGAATCCGTCAGAATGGGGCGCTGCCATTGCATGAAATCATGTAAATCGCCGTGCGCTTCAATCACCTCGACACCCGGACGCAACATCAGGTGAAAGGTATTGCCCAGCACGATATCGGCGCCGGTCTGCCTGACTTCTTCGGGCAGCATGGCCTTGACCGTGCCATAGGTTCCAACTGGCATAAACGCGGGTGTATTGATCGTACCGCGCTCGAATTGGACCCGGCCCCTGCGCGCCATCCCATCTGTGTGTGAAATAACAAATTGCATCGATCAAGCCATTGCCGCGGTCGCCAATTACAGCACCAACATGGCATCACCATAACTGAAAAATCGATAACGCTCTTCGATAGCATGGTGATAGGCAGCGAGCACACTGCTGTGCCCGGCAAAAGCGCACACCAGCATCAGGAGGGTGGATTCGGGCAGGTGAAAATTGGTGATCAGGCCGTCGACGATCCGGAATTGATATCCCGGGTAGATGAACAAGCTGCTTTCACCGCGGTGAGGCCGCAAAGCGCCATTAACCGCAGCGGTTTCGAGACTGCGAACCACAGTGGTGCCCACTGCAATCACGCGGCCACCTGCAGCCCGCGTGTTTTCGACCGCTGCGCAGGTTTCTGACGGCACTTCCAACCACTCGCTGTGCATGACATGCGCGTCCAGGGTGTCAGCCCTGACGGGCTGGAAGGTTCCGGCGCCAACGTGCAGTGTCACCCAAGCCCGCCCGACGCCGGAATCGTCCAGCGCCTGCAGCAACGGCGGATCGAAATGCAGCCCCGCAGTCGGGGCGGCAACGGCACCGGGCGTGCGCGCATAGACAGTCTGGTAGCGATCCAGATCGGCGGCCTCATCCGGTCTCTCGATATACGGGGGCAGTGGCACGTGCCCATGCCGGTGAAACACATCGGCTGCCGGATTTTCAAGGCAGGAAAGTCGATAGAACGACCCGTCTCTGCCCGTAACCCGGATGCTGCTGCCGTCCTCAAGAATGATGTCGCTGCCAGGCTTCGGTGACTTGCTGGCGCGCAGCTGGGCAATCATCTCGAATTCACCGATCAAGCGCTCAAGCAAGACCTCCACTTTTCCACCGCTTTGTTTGCGGCCGAAAAGACGCGCCGGAATCACCCGCGTGTCGTTGAATACCAACAGGTCACGGTCGTTGAACATGGCTGCAACATCACGAAAAAAGCCATCGGAAACCGCCCCACCCTGGCGAGACACATGCAGCAGCCGGCTATCCGAACGCCGCGCCAGTGGCTGCTGGGCAATCAGCTCTTTGGGCAATTCAAAGTGAAAATCGCTGCGCCTCATGGAGGCCCTAGGGGAGGCAATCGACAGGTTCAGAAAACTTCTTAGTGGGATCGTCCGTACGCATAATCCTCTGGCTCAGCGGGTCAAGCAGGTCGAAGTCCAGCGTCCAGCTGCCATTTTCTTCGTCAGCAAAACTACGCATCACCGTGCCGGCAACATCGAAGCTGGGATCAATTTCGGCACACACAGCGCAGAAACCTACGAATTGAAGCAGATCAAGCACTTCCACCGTCGCCGATTGATCTCCATCGGGAGATGCGAACAGCCAGCGCGGGTAGCCGCGGTCGTCAAAGATGTAGTGAACCTGCGCCTGCGCTGCTTCAAATACCATAATGGTAGCGCCGCCCAGACCGGGAATACCGCGGCCCCAATGGCCCGTATAGCTGGACTCGATGCCGTTAACCAGCGGACAAGTATTGGCGACATTCGGATCCAGCGGATCAAAACCGCCGCGGCCGTACAAGCGATAGCTGAAGATGGCTTCGCCGTCACCAATAAATGTGAGCGACATTTGTCCGGCCCGCTTTTCTTGTTGCAAAGCGCCGTCGTTGGTCACACGCAATAAATCGGTCGTAAAGATATTACCGGTGAGGTTTGAGCGGGCAAAGATAAACCAGACAGGCTGACCATTTTCATCGTAGGTATACCACAGGCCAAATTCATTATCGCTGGATAAATTCCAGCTCACGCCCTGGGAGATACGGCGAGTGAACCCCCACAAACCCTGGTGGGGCGATAGTGAAGACGCATTCGATGTGGCGGTGGCCATAATGGTCACTGAAGCATGAGCCGCCTTTTGGTTAATCAGCTTGATGTAATAGCGCCCCGGCGTAATGGTATCCATGCTGTTGATACTGATGCTGGGCCCGTTGCCACCGGCGCCGTCGGCCGTGGCGATTGGATTGAGGCCACCGGGCAATTGCACAAACGGAGGATTGGCCAGCGCTGTTTCGAAATCCTCGCGGTACACCTCCATCGTCAAGTTGTTGGATTGGTTGTTGGCAGCGCCCTCAGCTTCGATGACGAGTTGTGTTGTGTCCGGGGGCACGTCGAAGAAAATACGGTCGTGCATGGTGTTGCCAGCCTGTGCTCTGTGGCGTTGAACAATGGTAATGTTTCCGGGTCCGAAACGCCGGTGCGGTTGAACAGGATGGGTATCACGCCGACGTTATTGGCGCTGTCCCGGTTGGATCCGATGCCGACCGCGCCAAGATACTGTTCACCCGGAAGCGCCGGATTATTGCTCCAGCTCGTCCGCAAGGTAAATTCCTCGGCAGTGGGAACAATTCCGGGACCACTGACCACCAGGTCGGATGTATCGCTCGAACCGATCACGGCGTGCAGCAATGTTGCCTCGTCCCCGCCCGGTTCCGCACCGGCCCAGTTCTGGACGATGATCCAGTAGTCTCCAGGCTCCGGATTCAATATGTCACATTGTTCCAGGTCAAGTGGAGAAGTACTTTCGCACAGCACTTCGAAATCCTCGGTCTGGCCATTTTTGTTGCCGTCCCGGCCCACGAAGAGATCGAGGTCCGGCGCGGTGGAGGCGAGCGTTTCGGCATATAACTACAGGGTGCCTGCCGGCACGTTTTCCCAGACCGTAAATGTGCCCGGCCCACCATCGAAGGGATCTTCATTCTGGGGCTGCGCGCTGCCGCCGGGATCTGCGGTGGGATCCTGCACGATGGTCTGGATGGTTACCGTCGGCAGCACCAGTCCGCCACTGGTGAAGGTGGCATCCGGCAACGGCGGCAGGCCGGAAAGCTGGAACTCCTGCCAGCCGCCATTGCTGTCACTGGGGTTACCGAGGACACCGGGATCATCATCGATTACCCACACTTCCGGCAGCTCGGATTCCAGCGACGAAAACAGGGCGACGGTCAGACGTTGGTCTGGCAGGCCGGCCGACGTCAGGTCAAGGGTGCCATACACCCATTGGTTCACCAAACCCGAACCGAGCAGGTCGATGTCAATCGCGAGGGCCTGGGAAGCGCCGTTGGCGAGCGTGAAATCATTCGGCGTCACGGTAACATCAACGCCGGGGGGAAAGCCTACGGGCGTCGCTTTCCAATCGGCGCCACCGACCTGATCGGTGACGCTGCGGGTGAAACTGCAGGTAAACACACAGTTGGCGTCCACCAGGCCCGCCAGGTTGAGGTTTTTCGGATTGCCGCCCTGGCTGGGCCGGGCTTGCGTGAATTGCTGGGTGGTGACATCGAGAAACAGGCCCGCATGGGCGGCCTGCTCCAACTGGGGCCGGCCCGCGCCATAATCGTGCGGCGTGCCCGGAGCGCCGTCATGCAGCCGCGCCATTGCGGTGGTTGAGGTGGTTTCCAGCGCCGAGGTGATCTGGGCCACCGACCATTGTGGGTGAAGCGCCTTGAGCAGCGCCGCCGAGCCGGCCACATGCGGAGAAGACATCGAGGTGCCACTGAAAGCGGAAAAATCGTCCTGGGTTTCTATCGCCGACAGGATGTCTTTGCCCGGGCCAAATAGATTGGGTTTGAGCGTGTCTTCGACAGGCGCTTCGATCGGCCCTCGCGAGCTGGAGATGCCGATCTTGTCAGCGAAATCGTCTCTGCGGGGCAGACTGAAGGCCCCGATAGCGCCCTGGTGGCCGCCGCCGGAGTCCAACCACGTGCGCAAACTGTCGCCGTCGCTTTCGATGACGTGGATCGCCGGCAGGCAGTGGTTGTCCGCCACCAGAGCTTCGCCCCATTCGTCGGTATTGGCCAGGATGTAGCCCTCGGCGCCCGCCTGCATCAGGTTTCGGCCCTTCTCGATGCGCCCGTACTCGCCGCGATCACAAACCACGATTTTGCCGGTAAATGGTGTATCGCCCTGCCAGGGGTTCGACGAGCTTGGGTTGACGGAGCAAGTCGAAAGCGAACTGGAGTTTCCGGTGCCGCACAATGGAAAGCCAAAATCCTTGGCGTGAACGATTTCGTGAAAACCGCTGCCGCCGTTCAGGCTGGCGCCCGAGACGCCTTGCGGCGGCAAGGTATCACCGCCAACCAGATTGTTCAGCGCTGTGCCCAACAAACGATTGTGCGTCGCGTTGCCGACTGCCATGACCCACGGTGCATTGGCGGGTGAGCCGACGGTCGCCGGATTGGGCCCTTCGTTGCCGGCTGCGGCTGCGACGAAAATTCCGGCGTTGCGTGCGTTCAGAAACGCCCGCGGCACACTGCCGTTGATCCAGGGATCAAACGGATCTCCACCCAGGGAATAATTGATGACGTCGACGCCGTCGGCGATGGCCTGATCAATCGCCTCCAGGATGGCGGAGCCCGCGCAAGTGCCGGAATCCAGATCAGGAGGAATACCCACCCAGCAGGCCCGGTAGGTAATCAGATTGGCATGCGGTGCAACCCCCGACAGCGTTGTCGGCACGCCATTGACCGTGATATTGATCCGGTTACCGACTGCCGTGGCAGCGGTGTGGCTACCGTGCCCGTCACCATCCTTGCCATTGGAGTTCTCTTCTTCAATATCAGGCGTTTGTGGGTCGTCCACAACGAAGTCATAAACGCCGATCAGCTTGTTGTTGCACAGCACCTGCGGCAAGTTGCACAGGCCAATCTGGTTGCCCAGGGGATTGACGTGGTTGTGGCCGTCCTGGCCCGGATCAGCGAATGATGCATGATCCCAGTTCACACCGCCATCGATGGAAGCGACAATGATCCCTTCTCCCTCGGTAGCTGCCAGGCCGCCATCACCATTCCAGATCGCGCCCGCACCCAGCCATTCGGGCCCTGCATCGGTAAGCATATGTTGTCTCTGATCTGGCCTGAGGGACTTGACCATCTTCATTGCGGCCAATTCAAGCGCTTCGGCCTCGCTGAGATCTACCGCCATTCCGTTAGTCGCATTGCGGTAGGTGAACAGCGGATGGACTTGGCGCCCCAGGATGATCGCAGTTTCCAACAGGAATGACGCCTGCCGCTCGGCGAGAAAATCCAGGTATTCACGGGATTGGGGTGCATGCACGTTCAGCTTGCGCTACCGGGTCAGCTGCGGGTTGGTCGGAGGCAGATAAAATTTGTCTGCGCGCGTGGGCACGGACAGCGTACGGCCGTCATAGACGGCCAGTGGCTGATCCTGCAATTCAACGATGTAACGACGCAGGTCAGGTCCTTGGCTGCCATTTGACGGGGAATTTTCGCCCTTGTCACGACTCAGGGCATCCGTTGCGACACCCAACAGCAACAATCCGGCAATGAGGAGGCCTGCAGATTTTCTCAGTACAATCATCCCCAGCTCATCCCTGTGTTGACTCAACGACCGCAGTCCTCATGGTGACCAGTTCTTCGGCGGCCGTCGGGTGAATCCCGATGGTGCAATCGAATTGTTCCTTGGTCAGACCCGACTTTACCGCAACTGCAAAGCCCAGGACAATTTCGGGCGCGTCCATTCCCACCAGGTGCATGCCCACCACCCTCTGACTTTCACTGGCAACAATTAGTTTCATCAACATATACTCATTGCGGCCGGACAGGGTATGTTTCATGGGCCGGAATTCAGAGCGGAAGATTTCAACGTCGCCAAAATGACGGCGCGCGTCCTCTTCGCTGAACCCCACTGTTCCAATCGGCGGTTGACTGAACACAGCCGAGGGGACAAATTCATGATTGACCGGGCGCGGCTTGCCACCAAACAAGATGTCCGCAAAAGCGTGTCCTTCATTGATCGCAACCGGGGTCAGATTGATACGATGGGTCACGTCACCGACCGCGTAAATGTTTCCGACACTGGTTTTCGAATACTCGTCCACAACAATACTTCCATCTGCTCTGACCTCCACATCGGTATTTTTAATACCCAGGTTGCGTACGTGCGGGACCCGCCCTGTTGCATACATGACCGTATCAACCTGCACTTGCTTACCCTCTTTAAAGTGCAGGTTCAGGCCATCCGGACCCTTTTCGATACGGATTACGTCTGATTCGAGCATCAGCGTGATGCCTTTACCTTGCAGTTCCGCACCCACAAACCGGCGCACGTCATGGTCAAATCCGCGCAGCAGTGCGTCGCCACGATAAATCTGCGTGACTGCAGAACCCATGCCATTGAATATGCCGGCAAACTCGCAGGCTATATAACCACCGCCCACAACCGCTATTCGTTGCGGCAGGGCAGGCAGGTGAAACGCTTCGTTGGAAGTGATCGCATACTCAGCGCCGCTGACCTCCGGCACCCATGGCCGACCGCCGGTCGCGATCAGAATGGTTTCTGCGCTGATTGTTTCATTACGCCCAGTCTTATCAGTGAGGAGAATCCGATGGTCATCGAGAAATTTGCCGCGTGCCAGGTACAGCTGGACGCCGGATGCTTCGAGCAAGTCGATGTAGACGGCATTGAGGCGATCTATTTCCACATCTTTTGCAGCGATAAAACGCTGCCAATCAAATGTGGCGGACGGAATATCCCAGCCATAGCCCGCAGCATCCTCGATTTCATCTGCGAAATGTGACGCGTACACCATCAGTTTTTTGGGTACACAGCCGCGGATTACGCAGGTTCCACCGACCCTGCTGTCTTCGCATATTCCCACCCGCGCACCATATCCAGCGGCTATTCGGGCCGCGCGTACGCCACCGGAACCGGCGCCGATGACAAACAGGTCGAAATCATATTCGCTCATGAACAATCTCCGCGTGGAACCGTGTTGTGGCCCGTAAACATAAATGTAAAAGCCAGACAGGTTAATTGTGTTTCCGACCCATGTCTAACTCTATTGATGGACAATCGTACTGCTCGGGCAAGCACCGGGCTTGCCTGCCAAGGACGAGCATTTGACCTGTGTCATTGGCTGACGCTTACAAATCACCGCGGCATGGACTTGCTCAGGCGGAAACCGTAGCATAACGCCCCTGTAACACGCCGAATCCCGGTCCCTATGATTGCGGTTTCCAATCTGACGTACGAGCGCTATTTTATGCCGGTTTTCCGACCGGTCAACTTCGATCTTTCCGCCGGAAAACTGCTGGTCATCACCGGCGCCAATGGCAGCGGCAAGACCACCTTGATTCGGATACTTGCCGGCATTCTACCCCTCGAGTGGGGCAGTTATCAATCCGCTGCAACCACCACGACTTACCTGGGGCACCAACTGGCGGTCAAAGACGATCTCAGCGTGATTGAGAACATTCGCTTTATGCAGTCCTTTTATGCCCGCCAGGCTCAAGCCGCGGCGGAACGGGCCAGCCCCCGTTCAATCGCCGGCAGATTGGGTCTTGATCACGTCGCCGCACAGCCGGCCCGCAGCCTCTCCGCGGGCCAGAAAAAGCGCTGTGCGCTGTCCCGGCTGTTGGTCGTCAGCGCTGATCTGTGGTTGCTGGATGAGCCGTATTCAAACCTGGACGAGGAGGGTGTTTCCCTGGTCGACGAGATCATTGCGGACCACGCAGCCCGCGGAGGCAGTTGCATCATGGCGACCCATGGGACGCACCGCCCCCTCCGGCCCGAAGCAGCAGAACTGCGTTTACAGGCCGGCGATGTGGCGGACATCGAGTGAACGGCTCAGCGGCCATGGCCCTGCTGCGCCGGGACTTGTTACTGGCCGTGCGCCGCCGCACAGAGTGGATTCTGCCGCTGATTTTCCTGGCCGTTGTCATCAGCCTGTTTCCGCTCGGCATCAGCCCGGCACCCTCATTGCTGGGCAGAATCGCCCCGGGCGCCATCTGGATCGCGGCCCTGCTGGCGACGGTAATCGCACTGGACGGCGTTTTTCGCTCCGACTTCGAAGACGGCAGCCTGGAACAGTTTCTGATCGGTGATGAATCACTGACTGTCATCGTCATGCTCAAAGTGCTGGCGCACTGGCTGGTCACCGGTCTGCCGATGGTTCTGCTTTCGCCGCTGCTGGGTCTGTGGATGAATCTGCCGATCGATGCCATCCCCGTGCTGATGGCGACGTTGGCCATCGCCACCCCGATTTTGAGCCTGGTCGGCGCCATCGGTGTGGCCCTGACGCTCAGCCTCAAGGGCGGCGGACAATTGCTGTCCTTATTGGTGTTCCCCTTATACGTACCTGTTCTGATCGTCGCCACGGCAGCCATCATGGCGTCGGTGGACGATTTGCCGTACAGTCCTTTCTTGGGTCTGTTAACCGCCGGACTAATTTTGTCGCTCACCCTGGCGCCGCTTGGCGCGGCTGCCGCACTCAGAATCAGCCTATCCTGATGATGCTTACCTGATGAACCAGCCTGATGAATGACGTTCCCCGCAAAAATGCACTGCTGCTGTTTTTGCACCGGTTGGGCTCGCCGCCGTGGTTTTATCGGTTTGCGGGAAAATTATTGCCCTGGCTGTGGGCCGCGTTCGCCATGCTTGCCTCGATTGCCATTTATCAGGGGCTGTTCGAGGCGCCACCCGATTATCTCCAGGGCGAGATTTTCAGAATCATGTACATCCATGTGCCGACCGCCTGGTTGTCGATGATGATCTATGGGCTGATGGCTGCGATGGCCTTCGTGGCGCTGGTCTGGCGGGTCAGAATGGCGGAAGTCATGGCCATGTGCAGCGCACCTGTCGGCGCGGCCTTTACCCTGGTGGCACTTGCCAGCGGGGCCATTTGGGGCCGCCCTACCTGGGGAACTTACTGGGTTTGGGACGCCCGGCTGACCAGTGAACTGGTGCTGCTTTTTCTCTATCTGGGCGTGATGGGCCTGTACAGCTCGATTGAAGAGCCCCGCAAAGCCGCTCGGGCAGCAAGTCTGCTGACCCTGGTCGGGGTCGTCAATCTGCCGATCATCCACTACTCGGTGAAGTGGTGGAATACCCTCCACCAGGACAGCAGCATCGGCGTGACCGGCAGCAGCATTCACCCTGAGATGTTATGGCCATTGCTGATCATGGCGGCCGCGACCAAGTTTTTCTACGCCGCCAATTTGCTGCAACGCTCGCGCGTCAAATTACTCGAACAGGACATCCGGAAAAAGTGGGTACTGCAGATTCCGGAAATATCTAACGCAACAGCTATTGAAGCTCAGGAGCCTGGCAATTGAACCACACACCATTTATCTGGGCGGCCTACGGCATCGGTGCGCTGGTACTCACATGGTGCGCCCTGGCCCCACTGCTCAGGAAAAAGGCGGCCATCAAGGCCATACTGGAAATGCGCCGGGCCACCAACGAGCGGAGGGCAAACCATGACGCCGACGCGTAAACGACGTCTGATCGCGGTTTTATTGATACTGGCCGGTATCGGCATTGCCGCCGCTGTGGCGATGGTTTCGCTGCAACAAAACCTGTTGTTTTTCCAAAGCCCCAGCGAAATAGCCAGCCAGGCCATGCCGGACGGCCGTCAATTCCGGCTCGGCGGGCTGGTCAAGACCAACAGCGTGGTGCGTCACCCCGATGGATTGAAAGTCAGTTTTATAGTGACTGACCTGGCGGCCGAAATGGCGGTGGAATATGTCGGCATTCTGCCCGACCTTTTTCGCGAGGGCCAAGGTGTCATCGCCCGCGGCGCGCTAGAGGCCGGGGTGTTTCATGCGGACGAGGTATTGGCCAAACATGATGAGAATTACATGCCCCCCGAGGTCGCTGACGCCTTGCGCGAGGCGGGCCACCCGATCGACGGCAAAGGGGCCCCACAGTAGGGGGCCGGCTGCACCATGAACGCCACACTGTGAACGCCACACCATGAATCCTGAATTGGGACAGGTCGCCCTGATCGCAGCGCTAATGATGACCCTGTTGCAGGGCAGCGCACCCTTTATTGGCGCCAGTCGAAATAATGAACAACTGATGCGACTGGGCGTGCGGGCGGCTATTGTGCAATTCCTGCTCGTGGCTGTGGCTTTCGGACTTTTGACCTGGGCTTTCCTGGCGCAGGATTTCTCGGTGGAATATGTGGCACGCAACAGCAACTCCCTGTTGCCATGGCACTATCGCTTTTCAGCAGTTTGGGGCGCCCACGAGGGCTCCTTGCTGCTTTGGTCGCTGATCCTGGCGGGATGGACGCTGGCGGTTGCCCTGTTCTCAGGCTCATTGCCGGCCCCCTTCAGAGCACGTGTACTGGGTGTGCTGGGCCTGATCTCTGCCGGTTTCCTGCTGTTCATTCTTTTTACCTCGAATCCTTTTGCACGGTTGTTGCCCCCGGCGCCCGAGGGTATGGACCTCAATCCACTGCTGCAGGATCCTGGCCTGATCATCCATCCGCCGATGCTGTATATGGGCTATGTCGGCTTCTCTGTCGCATTTGCGTTCGCCATTGCCGCGCTGTTGGGGGGACAGGTCAATCGCGACTGGGTGCGGTGGTCTCGCCCCTGGACACATGTCTCCTGGTCTTTCCTGACCCTGGGCATCGCCCTGGGAAGCTGGTGGGCCTACTATGAGCTCGGCTGGGGTGGCTGGTGGTTTTGGGATCCGGTGGAAAATGCCTCTTTCATGCCCTGGCTGGTGGGCACTGCCTTGATCCATTCACAGGCCGTCATGGACAAGTCCGGGGCCTTCAGAAACTGGACATTGCTGTTGGCCATCTCAGCGTTTTCGCTCAGCTTGCTGGGCACCTTTCTGGTGCGCTCGGGGGTACTCACTTCGGTTCACGCATTTGCCTCGGACCCGACCCGGGGCGTGTTTATCCTGACCTACCTGTTTGCGGTGGTGGGCGGATCTCTCTTGCTGTTTGCCCTGCGCGCGCCGGCGATGATTCAGGGCAGTTCATTTGCCGGGCTTTCAAGGGAAACCCTGCTGTTACTAAATAACCTGATACTTGCGGTGATGGCCGCCATGGTACTCACCGGCACGCTCTATCCCCTGCTGCTGGACGCGTTGGATGCGGGAAAAATTTCGGTCGGCCCCCCCTACTTCGGCACGCTGTTTGCGATGTTGCTGGTGCCCTTGATCGTCCTCATGCCGATGGGCATGGCGGCCAGTTGGCGCAAGGCAAGCGCGAAGGCCTGCTCAGAACCCATAGATGGCCCTTGGCCTGTGCGGCGGTGGTAGCGGGCCTGACCATCGGCCTGGCGCCCCAGGCCGGCGTGCTGGGCATTGCAGCCACCAGCGGCAGCGCCTGGATTATTTCCAGCAGCGCCGCGCACTACATCAGACGATTGCGTCAATTGAATAATCAGTGGCCGGCAGCCAGCGAAACCGGCATGACCCTGGCCCATATCGGGGTCGGGGTGTTCCTGGTTGGCGTCGGCATGGCGGGCACCATCAGTTCGGAACAGCACCTGCGCATGGAACCGGGGGATTCGTTCAGTATGGCCGGCTACGAATTCGAATTTCGCGGCAGCCAGGTCATCAATGGGCCTAACTACCAGGCCGACCAGGGTGATTTCATTGTCACGCGCGACGGTCGGGAAATTGCACGGTTGCGGCCCGAAAAGCGCCGTTACCTGCGCGGCGGACAGGTCATGACCGAGGCGGCCATCGATCCTGGGCTGACACGGGACCTGTATGTCTCGCTGGGCGAGCCACTGGAACAGACAAGTTCCGGCGCCAGAGCCTGGGCTGTGCGCATCTATCACAAGCCGTTCATCCGTTGGATCTGGGCCGGCGCCTTGCTGATGATGCTGGGTGGCCTGACCGCGGCGACAGACCCGCGCTACCGACCTGCCAGCCGCACCATCACGGAAACTGATCGATGACCGGCCGGCTTTTGCCCTTGATCGCATTTGTACTGCTGGCCATTTTGCTGGCTGTCGGGCTGACGATATCCGATCACAAGACCGACATACCCTCCCCTTTGATTGGCAAGCAGATTCCGGAGTTTTCATTGCCCGTGCTGGGCGACCCAGGCCGCGTGATCAACCGCGATGACCTGCTGGGAAAGTTCGAAGGCCGGCCGTTCGTAATCAATGTATGGGCCAGTTGGTGCCCCCCGTGCAGGCTGGAGCATCCCTTGCTAATGGAATTGGCGCGCGATGGGCGTATACCCATCGTGGGGCTGCACTACCGCGACCAGCCCGACGCTGGACAGACCTTTCTGACCCGTTTCGGTGACCCGGCACAATTCCATCTTTCCGACGTATCAGGCCGGACCAGCATCGATTTTGGGGTTTATGCCGCACCAGAGACTTTTCTGATCGACGGTGACGGCAAGGTCGCCTTCAAGCATATCGGCGCATTGACGAACGAAGTGGTGGCAGAGCACCTGCTGGCACTGAATCGCGAACAGGCGCCGAGATGATCAATCGAGCCATGGCGAGCGCGATAGATTTGCTGAAGGCCCCGGTTTTGCTGAAGGCCCTGGTTTTACTGATGGCCCTGGTTTTGCTGATGGCCTTGATGAATCCGCTTTCGGCCGCCCAACCGCTGGTTTTTGAGAATGAAGAACAGGCCGAGAGATTCAGGCTGCTGGCCAGCGAATTGCGCTGTCTGGTATGCCAGAATCAGACGCTTGCCGACTCCGACGCACCGTTGGCCCATGACCTCAGACAAGAGATATTCAAAATGCTGCAGGCCGGGAAATCCAACGACGAGATCAAGACTTTCCTGGTCGATCGCTACGGCGATTTCGTGCTCTACAGCCCACCTCTAGACCGCAACACCCTGCTGCTCTGGTTTATGCCCGCGCTGCTGTTGCTGGCAGGCGGCGGCTTGCTGATCACCCGGATTCGCAAACAGGCGATGGCCCAGGATGCTAATGGGGAGATTGACGGAGACGGGAAAAACTGATGTTCTGGCTGCTCGCCATCGGCTTGACGACGGTGGCCGTTTCGGTCACCATCTGGCCGCTGCTGCGCAACAATTCCGATATGAAAGTGACGGGCATGCTGTTATTGCTGCTGATTCCGGTCACTGTGCTGTTGCTGTATCGCGGTATCGGCAGTCCCACCTCGCAGGACTACGAAATACCGGTCGAGGAGAACTTCTCGGATTTGACCGGCAACCTGAGAGACAGGCTGGAGGAATCACCCGAGCACCTTGAGGGCTGGGTGCTGCTCGGTCGCAGCTACAAATCGATGCAGCAATTTCCCCAGGCTGTAGAAGCGCTGGAAACAGCCGCCAGGATTGACCCCGACAGCCCGCTGGTCATGGTCGAACTGGTGGAAGCCAGGTTGTTTGCTTCGGGCAATCCACGCCTGGACTCGGCCATGGTGAGTGACCTGAAAACTGCTGTCGGGCTCGACCCCCAACTGCAAAAAGGCTTGTGGTTACTGGGCATCGCGGCGGTGCAGGCCGGCGATGACGCTGCCGCCGTCGGTTACTGGCGGCAATTGCTCGCGGTGGTCGAGCCGGATTCCGCTGTAGCCGCATCGGTCAATGAACAAATGACGATGGCGCACCAACGGCTGAGATTGTCTGCTCCAGCCCAGGTCCAGGCCCAGGCCCAGGCCCAGGTCCAGGTCCAGGCCCAGGTCCAGGCCGAAACGCAAAATGCCCAGCCGCCATGGCCAGGGCTCAGCATATCGCTCAACTACAGCGGCCAGCCACCGGCCGGCAGTGCCCTGTTCGTGATTGCTCGCCAGCCGGGGGTCAATCGCGGACCGCCGCTGGCCGTGCGGCGCATCAGTTCGCCGGTCTTTCCCCTCGCCACGTCGTTGGATGATAGCCACGCCATGCTCCCGGGGACTAAACTGTCGCAGCAGGAGCAGGTGGAAATCACGGCCAGGCTCGCCCTCCAGGGACAGCCCCAGGCCATGCCCGGTGACTGGCAAAGCCACGCAGTCACGGTGAGCCCAAACCAGAGCGACCCGCTCGATCTGCACCTGGCCTCCAAAGTCAGGTAATGCCAAATTGACAGACAGGAGACCCTCATGACCATCAGATTCCCGCGCACCTATTGGATGACAGCCGTCATTGCGTTGGCCTTTTCCGGCGCCGTATCAGCGCAACAATCCGACCCCATCGAGTTCGAAAAAGTCGCCGTCGCCCCAGCCATCACTGTTTTGGTCGGGCAAGGCGGAAACGTCGCCGTGTCGGCCGGCAAAGACGGTGTTTACATCATCGATGACAAGGTCAAAGCGGTGTCCAAGGAACTGCTGGCCGCAGTCCGCGAAGTCAGCGATATGCCGATTCGATTTGTCATCAACACGCATTATCACGGCGATCACATGGGCACCAATGAGACCTTCGATGGCGAAGGCGCCTACATCATTGCGCACGACAATGTGCACCTGCGCTTGAGCACGAAGCAGTACAACAGCTTCAGCAAAAGCTATACACCGCCCTGGCCCGACGCGGCGCTTCCGGAAATCACCTACAACGACACCTTAACGCTGCATTTCAATGGCGACACCGCTGTGCTCTACCACGTGCCACACGGCCATACGGATGGTGACAGCATTGTGCACTTCCAGGACAGCAACGTGATTCACATGGGCGATAACTTCTTCAATGGCATGTACCCCTATATCGACCTCGGTGGCGGCGGCAGTGTGCAGGGGATGATTGCCGCGGCGCGGCTCGCCGCTTCCCTGGCCGATGAGGACACCCGCATTATTCCCGGTCACGGCCCGGTCACGGATAAGGCCGGACTGACTGCCAACCTGGAGTTTCTCGAAGCAGCCCGTCACGAGGTGCAAAACCTTGTCGATCAGGGCCTGACGCTGGCAGAGACCATCGCTGCGCAACCCACTGCGCAATGGGATGAGACGCTCGGCGGCGCCTTCATCAAGCCGCACTACCTGGTCATGTTCATTTACAACAGCCTGAAGGGAATCAAGGAACCGACTGATCTGCCTTAGCGTGCTGCGTGGTCTGCGGCAATTGGGCAACGACCGACCACAAGACATGGCCGCTGCGGCGATATTTGCGCTCAAACGGTGACACAACATCACCCTCGGTGACCCGAGCGAGTTGAACCGCGGCACCGCGGCATTCCAGCGCGAAGGCGAATTCTCGGGCATAAATTTCCCAATTGCTGCGCATTTCCATGCGCCCGCCAAGGGCCAGCAGAGTCGGAAATACCGGATGCCCATGCCAGCGGCGCTGCAGATGCCCGGGCTTGGGCCAGGGGTTGGGGTAGAGCAGGAAATGCCGCCGAGGTCGCCAGCCACGGCCAGCGGCCAGGCGCCAGAACGTGGCCAATTCCATCCTGGACCACACCGCATTGCCCTCTACATACGGAAGCGCCCCGTCGCCCAGCGCGGCCAGCCTGGCGCTGGACTTATCGACGCCAATGACCAGGCTGCCGGGCCACAGGCGGGCGATTTGCCGGGTGCTTTGGCCGTTGCCGCAACCCGAATCAAAAATCAGGTCCCGGCTTGGGCCACATTCGACAATTGACTGCAACCGTTCGAACGCCTCAACGCTGGGGGGATGCAGGTCGCCCCGCCAGCGGTGCTCAAAGTGACGCTCAAGAACCTTGTTCAGGCCCGGGTGAATGCCGCTCTGCGAACTACGGACGATGCTTGAACGGGATGTGGTCAATTATTAGGTCCTGTTGAAAAGACAGCGTACTGCAGCCGCGTTATTATAATGCGCCCCCATCGGAAACCCGGCGTAAGGCATGAGCAAGGCGACAAAATTCGTTAATAAAGACGGGCCATTCCGCTTTAAAGAAGGCGGCAGCCTGCCCGCCGTTACGGTAGCCTATGAAACCTGGGGTGAGCTTGCTGCAAACCGCGACAATGCGGTGATGATTCTTACCGGCCTGTCCCCGGACGCCCACGCGGCAAGTTCGGAATTAGATCCCTCCGAAGGATGGTGGGAACCCATCGTTGGCCCGGGAAGACCCATCGACACCGATCGCCACTTTGTCATATGCGTCAATTCGCTGGGGAGCTGCAAAGGCTCGACCGGCCCGTCCAGCACCAATCCGGAAACCAGACAACCCTGGCGGCTGGCGTTCCCGGTGTTGACCATCGAGGATATTGCAGCCGCGGCGCAATTGGTCATCGAGCATTTGGGCATAGAGCGGCTTCAAGCGCTGGTGGGTCCATCCATGGGCGGTATGAGCTGCCTGGCCTGGCTGCAACAAAACCCGCTGGGTGCGCGTCATTTTCTGGCCATATCGACGGCAGCAGCGGCGGAACCCTTTGCCATCAGTATTCGTTCGCTGCAACGCGAGGCCATCGTCACCGACCCGGCGTGGGCCGAGGGCGGCTATAGCGACGATGAGTGGCCGATCAAGGGCATGCGCATCGCCCGCAAGCTCGGCATGATCTCCTACCGCTCCGCAGTCGAATGGCGGGATCGCTTTGGCCGCCAGAAGCAGGACAAGTACGAGCCCCGCTTGTTCGGCATGAACTTCGCCATTGAGTCTTATCTGGAGGCGGCGGCGGATCGCTTTATCGGGCAATTCGACCCGGCCTGTTATCTGTACCTGTCGCGCGTGATGGACTGGTTTGACGCGGCCGAAGGCTTCGACAGTCTTGCCCAGGCGCTGGCGCCGATAGCGCTTGAATCAAACCTTACGATCGGCGTCTCCACGGATGTGCTCTGGCCTTCGCACCAGCAAATTGCACTGACCGCGGCCCTGGCGGAAAACGGCGTGCGATCACGCTATCTCGAACTCCCGTCGGTGCAGGGACACGACGCCTTTCTGGTAGACTATGACCGCTTCTGTCCTGCAATAGAGGCATACTTTACTTCGATTGAAGAGTGAGGGCACACCCCTATGGCGATGGATTTTGAAGGCAAAGAACTGCTCATAGAGCGACTCGACGATGCCGTGCACGGTGATTGCCCGTTCGAAATCACGACTTGTCTGAGAACGGCCCTGGTGGCGAGTATTGGTGACAAGGACATTCACCTGCCAGATGATATCTATCAGTACAATCCTGACCATTATGCACGTCGCGAGCTCCACACCGACCCCCGAACAGGCTATTCGGTGATTGCCATGACCTGGGGTCCTGGCCAGGGCACACCCATACACGACCACTGCGGCATGTGGTGCGTTGAAGGAGTCTGGGCGGGTTGCATTGAAGTGGTGTCTTACTCACCCTTACAAAGGCAAGGTGACCGGTTTATGTTCGAAGATGTCGGCACCATCGTTGCCGGCCGTGGCAGTGCGGGCAGCCTGATTCCACCGCACGAATATCACACCATCCGCAACATCGACCCGACCGACTCGGCGGTATCCGTGCATATTTATAGCGGCGCCATGATCCGATGCAACATGTTTCATCTGCAGGACGATGGCTGGTATCAGCGCGAGTCCAAGCAACTGCAACTGGATGCCGCCTAATACGTAAATTCCCCCCAAATGTGCTGGTCCGGACACTGCTGCATCGCTATAATCTGCCCGGTTGATCTGCACACAAATCAGAAACGCTGCCGGAGTGGCGAAATTGGTAGACGCGCTGGATTCAAAATCCAGTTTTGGTAACAAAGTGTCGGTTCGAGTCCGACCTCCGGCACCAATTTGCGATTTATTATATTTATAAATCAATAACTTAAAAATTATCAATTCACTATGAATTCACAGGTGCGTTACACTTGTGAGTTACATTTGAGCCCAAGAAACCCCTCTTACATCACCCTATCAAGGCACGGAATCTGGTATTTTCAGTTGTGGGTTGCTAAAAACAATCTGCAAAATGAAAAAATAGGACGCCGACTGTTTCGTAAAAGCCTACGAACGCACAACAGGCGGCAAGCACTTAGACTTGCGCGAAGGTGGTGGTTGGATATGACCGAAACTGATAACAAGAGAACCAGTGGCCTAGATCAATATGCCCTTGATCAAGCACTTGAGCGAGAGAAAGAGTTGTATGGATGTAAATAGGCAGTAAATTGCGTGTTCATACTCCTCAAAATCGTGGGCAATATAGGCAATGGAGACGAATTGATCACCCCTGCCGTCCTGGCGAGCCGCTTGATCAGCTTGGTCCATCATCGTTGCCAACATTCTCAACCGCTTGGCACGCTCAGCTTGTGTCGCGAATCCAATCCTTTTGGCTAATTCGTGGTCAATTGGTTTGGATTCTTGTAAGGCAAACTGTAGCTGAGATGTGGAATCCTCCGAATAGACCATCAGACCGTCATCGTCAGATGGATCGCCAGTAATTTCAAAGCTGAATTTGTTTTCCACGTCTTTAGTCCAAACACGTTCCCCACTTTCAATTTCTGGCAAATACTTAAAGTCACCGGCGGCGGATATTGAAACTTCGGCGAAATAGCCAGGAGGGTTTTCTCGGACTACGCGGAAATTCTGAGTTGTTCCCTCCGGTGTAACGTCATAGCCGATAACAACAAAGCCCTCAACTCTCTCAGTCAGAGCGTTTTCAGGGTAAATTGGGGCGACCTTGATCAGTGGTGTGAGGGGTCGGGATTCGATTTGTGCTGCTTGAATTGATATTGCGCCCAGCGCGATCGAGATGGAAAACACACCCAAAGCTATCGCCCCAATTTCTGGGATTTGCCATTTACTTGGGACGGAAAACGGTGCAGCAGTAAAATCAGAATCTAATTGCCTTTGCTCTCCATGACTATCTGTTTGGAAGACGTGAAATTCCCACTCCACAACTTGCGATGCAAACGGAAGAATAATTACAGCCAGCATGCCCGCCAAAATCAGACTGTGGCGCTCTGCGGCCGAGAATTTGACCCAACTACCTATCGCCAGAAAAACAGTGAGAATGATGGTTGATTTGACCAGAAATTCTACGATAAGAAGCATTAGCTTCCGTTCCTGTGCGCTTTTCGTGCTGCCCTGATTTCCTCTTCCAGTTTTGCAAGCTCCTCATTGTAAATAGGCACCGAAAATTGACCCACCATCGGCGTCGAATATTGACCCACTTGGAAAGGGTAAAAAGTTAGTTTCTGTGCTTGATTCTCCAGCTGTCATTGCCTGTTTTGATGATGTCGCAATGGTGCGTCACTCGATCGAGCAAGGCGGTGGTCATTTTCTTGTCACCAAAGACCGAAGGCCATTCGCCGAAGGCCAAATTGGTGGTGATGATGACCGAGGTTCGTTGATACAAATGTGAGAGCAGATGAAAGATGAGCTGGCCCCCGTTCTTTGAGAACGGCAGATAGCCGAGCTCATCCAACACCACCAGTTCGGTGTATCGAGCCAGCCGGTTAGCGAGCCAGCCGCCTTTGTCGTTGAGCTTTTCCTGTTCCAGTTGGTTGGCCAGATCGACCAGGTTGAAGAACTTGGCTCGATAACCTGAGCGTATCGCCTGTGAGGCAATGGCGGTCGCCAGATGTGTTTTGCCGGTGCCGGTGCCGCCGACAAAGACGATGTTGCGCTGTTGCTCAATAAATTCGCCGGTGTAAAGCGTGCGGATCTGCTGCTCGTCGATGGAGAGTTGCTCAAACTCGAAGCTGTCGATGTCTTTGGGCACCGGAAAGCGCGCCTGGGTCATGCGATAGCGTATTGATCGCGCCTGGCGTTCACTGACTTCGATCTCGAGCAGTTGCTCAATCACCACCTCGGTCATCTGGCGGCGCTTGCGAGCAGCCGCGAGCACCTCATCGTAGGCTTTGGGGATGGCGATAAACTTCAGCGCCTTCATCAGCCCCATGACATTATCGCGTGGCATGGTCAGCGTCCTTCCTGAAGTGATCGTAGCGGCCACAATCGGCCAGCGGCGGTTCTTTGAGTTGCAGGTGCGGCGGGATATCGATGGGCGCTGCACTGGGTTCCTGATGGGTTCGGACCAGCAGATTGATGATGACATCGCGACTCACCGAACCGCTGCCAAGCGCTTCGTTGCAGGCACTGGCGACGGCATCAAGCCCGTAGATCGGCACACAGGCCAGGATATCGACCAGTTGGTGATCCCAGTCCGGGTAGTGTTTTAGCCGGCTCCAGGTACGCTGGATCGAGTGCGGCAGGTCCCAGTCCTTGAATGGCGCGCCGTTACGCAGTGCACCGGGCTTCTTGCGCAGCACGGGCAGATAATGCCAGGGGTCGAAGATCATCTGATCGCGCTGAAATACGCGTGCATGCTCAGCGATACAAGCGCCTTCGTGCATGACGATGATTTTATCGGCGTAGCTGCGCAGTTGGGCTGTTTTACCCGCCGCCTGGGAGTTATGATCGAATCTGGTGTTTGAGCAGTTGAAAAAAAGCGGCGTATCTGATTGATTTGTTGTTACCAAACTTCAAAGCAACCAAAGGAGATACGCCACTATGAACAAGAATAATGTTATTGAACTGGAACGTCGAGCAATCAGTGCCGATCCGTTGACCGAATTGCTCAAAGAAGGCGCCCGGAAGCTGCTCGCCGAAGCGGTGGAAAGTGAAGTCCAGGAGCTGCTGGCCAAGTATCAGGATTGGCGTACCGAATCAGGTCATGCCGGTGTGGTGCGCAACGGTTACCTGCCAGAACGTGAGTTGCAGACCGGCCTGGGACCGATCCGGGTGAGAATTCCCAAGGTGCGCTCGAAGACCGGTGAAGCAGTGAGTTTTCAGTCGGTGCTGGTGCCGCCATATGTGCGCAAGACAGCGACTTTCGAGGCAGCCATTCCGTGGTTGTACCTCAAAGGGGTATCCAGCGGTGAGATGGCTGAGGCGTTGCGGGTACTGGTGGGCCCGCAGGCACAGGGTCTGTCGGCCAGCACGGTATCCCGCCTGAAACAGGTATGGGCGGAGGAATATCGAGCGTGGAGCCAGCGTCGCCTGAGACAGGACCGGTGGGTGTATGTCTGGGCTGATGGTGTCTACAGTGGGCTGCGGGCGGAGGATGCCAAGCTCTGCGCGCTGGTGATCATTGGTGTCAATGAACGCGGCGAAAAACATTTTCTGGCGATTGAGGACGGGGTGCGAGAATCGACTCAGAGTTGGCGTGAGGTGTTGCTGAATCTGAAGTCGCGCGGCATGAGCGCCCCACAACTGGCGATTGGTGATGGTGCGATGGGTTTTTGGGCGGCGCTGGATGAAATCTTTCCGGCCAGCCGCCAGCAACGCTGCTGGATGCACAAGACCATGAATGTACTGAATTGTTTGCCGAAATCCGCACAACCCAAAGCCAAGCAGGCCCTGCACGCCATCTGGCAGGCGGAAACCAAGGATGATGCAAACAAGGCGTTTGATTTGTTTATTGAGATCTTTGAGGCGAAATACCCGAAAGCGACGAGCTGTTTGCTCAAGGATCGGGATGAACTGTTGGCATTTTATGATTTTCCGGCCCAACACTGGCAGAGCATCCGGACCAGCAACCCGATTGAATCCACCTTTGCCACCATCCGCCACCGGACCAAAAGATCCAAAGGTTGTCTGACGCGCAATGGCATGTTGCATATGATGTTCAAATTGAGCCAGTGTGCGGAAAAGAAATGGCGCCGGCTACGCGGCTTTGATTACCTGGCCAAGGTGATTACGGGGGTGAAATTCAAAGATGGGATCGAGGTAAAAGAGATTGATCAGGTCGCCGCTTGAATCAAATGGCTAAACACCAGATTTGACAATAGCTCGCCGCCTGGCAGGCTACACTGTAGCGATTACGGTCAAAACTCACCAGCGAGGTGGTGCTCACCCGTACGGTGCGCTCGGCATAACCATCAAAAGCGCGTGGCAACGATAGTAGCGATGAGCGCTCGGCCTCAAACACCGACCACACGCTCTGATCCTTGAGTGCCGGGTGCTTCCTCGTCCTGGCCCAGTGCAGGCACTCAGCCCGCAATGCCTCGTTGAGTTCCAGCAGACTGCGGGCATTGCGTCGCGGGGTGAAGAAGCGCCGGCGCACAGTGCGGACCTGGTTCTCGACCTGGCCCTTCTCCCAGCCGGCGGCTGGCGTGCAGGCCACCGGCTCAAACAGATAATGGCTCGCCAGTTCCTCGAAACGGCGATTAAAGTCACGCTCCTTACCGCGCAGGATGCGGCATACGGCCGTCTTCATATTGTCGTATATTCCACGCCGGCACACGCCGCCGAAAAACTCAAAAGCGGTGCGGTGGGCATCAAATACCATCTCTTGCGACTCGCGCAGATACGCCACGGCCAAAAATAACCGGCTGTGGCACAGCCGTATATGCGCCACCTTTACCTCGGTCATGGCACCGCCCAGCAGCATTTTCTCGTGGCTCCAATCAAACTGAAAGGCTTCGCCGGGATCGAAAACCAGCGGGATATACGTATCGTTCGGGGTGTGCTGATGCTCAGCCCGCCACGCTTTGACAAAGCGCCGGACGCTGTCGTAAGCGCCCCGATAGCCTGCCACCTGCAGCGCCTCGTATAAACCCTGTGCGGTGCGCCGCTGCTTCACCGGCAGTCTCCGGTCTTGCTCCAGAAACTCACCGAGCATCTCGACATACGGCCCGAGCTTGGGCCGGTGGACTGACTCACGATGATACTCAAAACGAGTCTTGTCGCTGCGCAATACTTTGCGTACTGTGTTGCGCGATAAGTTGAAATCTCGCGCGAGCTGGCGAATGGACTTGTTGCCATCTCGCGCCGCTAATCGAATCTTCCTGATCGTCTCCACCGTCAACATCTCCTCTAAATACTCCCTGGCGCCATAACGCCAGTGAGCATGGTTGAAGGTGGGTCATTTTTCGACGCCGATCACCCCCGTAAGTGGGTCATTTTTGCATGCCGATCTACACACCTGGATCAGTACGACCACTTCAAACGCGTTGTCGGTGTAGAACACATCGGACTCGGGCCAGACTTCGTGTTCGGTTGGGGTCACGACTTTGATCAGGATCATAATTTGTCAATAACCTTTCCACCGGACACGCTGAGCGACCGGGGCCCGATCCAGCTTGTGGAGGACTATGAGGACATATCGAAACTGCCCAACGTCGAAGACGGATTGCGCAAACGCGGCTGGAGTCGGGAAGAATTGGACTTGCTCATAGGAGGAAACTGGTTGCGAGTCTATCAACAAGTATGGGGGGCCTAAGCTCTCTTCTCCACTTAAGTTTTTTGCGATTCTCTCCAACTACACGATCAAAACCAGGCGCGAAGTCCGACCACCAATTGAAAATCGGAGGTGCTTAGTCCGTCATCACGGGCATAATTAGCGGTGCTGCCGAATTTCTTCTCCCAATTGATTCCAATATAGGGCGCAAATTCACGGCGAATTTCATAACGCAGACGCAAGCCCAGTTCAGTATCTGCAAGGCCGGAGCCAATTCGCAGTGCCGGATCATCTTCGCTATAGGCATTAATTTCTAATTCGGGTGTAAGAATAAGTTGCTGGGTAAACAGGATTTCATATTGTGCTTCCAGCCGTGCTGCCATCCGGCCAGAACTGCCGATAAACAGTGCAGCATCAACCTCGAAGAAGTATGGCGCCAGCCCCTGGATCCCGATCACGGCCCAGTCACGATGGGGATTAGGCTCTACATCAGTCCGCCAACCGGCCTGGACTTCCCAATAGGCCGCTATCGAATGGCTGAAAAGGAACTGCAATTCAGCATCATCGACGTTGCCGCCTTCCATCTCTCCGTCGGTTTTCCACCAGAATTTATTCAGGTCCTTACCTATCCAGCCTTGAGCGTCCCATACCAACAAGTCATCGTCTTCAGCAACGCGCCATTCGAACTGGTCAGCAAAGATCGCGAACAACGTCGGGTCATCCTCCATTTCACCACCAAACAGCGGTGCAACCGCTGGCAGGGTCAGCGCCAACAGTAATTTTCCAATGATTTGCTTTTGCCGCTTCATGACACCACCTCCACTTTGCGGAACATGCCCAGCATGTGGTAAAGCAGATGACAGTGGTAAGCCCAGCCACCCATGGCATCGGCGCTGACCAGGTAACTGATCTTAGCGCCCGGTTGGACAACGATGACATGTTTGCGCGGAATACGCTCCGGTTCACCCGTCTCCATGTCGCTCCACATGCCATGCAGATGGATCGGATGATTCATCATGGTATCGTTGATCAGGTTGATTCGCACGCGCTCGCCGTATTTGAGAATCAACGGCTCGGCATCAGCAAAACGGATACCGTTCATAGACCACATGTAGCGGTTCATGTTTCCGGTCAGGTGAAGATTAATTTCCCGCCCAGGCTCCCGCGGGTCGGGCGTAGGATACAGATTGCAGATTTGTGAATAAAGCAATACTTTACGCCCGTTGTTGCGTAAGCCAACGCCCGGGTCATCCAGGCGGTATTGCGCATCATCAGCGCGCATATCAATATGCGGACCGAATTCTGTAGGGACATGGGGTTGGGATAATTTGCTGCCAAAGCCGGCCGCGCCACTGCCCATAGGGAGACTGCCGGTTTTTCTTCCCATTGACATTTTGCTGTGGTCCATGGCTTTCATGGTGGACATGTCATGATCCATGGACGACATGTCGTTACCCATGGATGACATGTCGTGCCCCATCGCTGACATATCCATACCTATATCGCTGTGACCCAGTATGGGCTGGCCGTCGAGATCAGGGACCGGCGCTGACAGGGCCAGGTCCGGTGTCAAAGTACCGCGAGCATAGCCCGTGCGGTCGATGGCCTGAGCGAAGATGGTATAGGCCGTATCATGATGTGGCTCAACGATCACATCGAAAGTCTCGGCCACGCCGATGCGTATTTCTTCCACCGTGACAGGTTCCATATTCTGCCCGTCGGTGGTGACAACTTTCATGTCCAGGCCGGGAATGCGGACATCGAAAAAAGTCATGGCGGCAGCATTGATAATTCGCAAACGGACTTTCTCGCCGCATTTGAACAGGCCTTTCCAGCCTTCTGCTGGCGTCTGGCCGTTCATCAGGAAGGTATAGGTGTACCCGGTAACATCAGAGATGTCGCGATCACTCATGCGCATCATGTTCCACATTTTGCGGTCAGCCCAGGTACGCATCACACCTTTTTGTTTGATGTCATCGTACAGATCGCCACCGGTGCGCCCGGCAAAGTTGTAGTAGTCACTTCTTTTCTTCAACTTGGCATACAGGCGTTCTGGCTTCTCATCGGTCCAGTCAGACAAAACGACGACATATTCTCGGTCATAGCTGACCGGATCTGCATCTGCGGGGTCCACGATGATGGCGCCATACAAGCCGGTTTGCTCCTGGAACCCCGAATGGCTGTGGAACCAATAGGTGCCGCTTTGATTCAACTTGAAGCGATAGTTAAAGGTATCGCCCGGTGGGATGCCTTGGAAATTGTCACTGATATAGGGAACACCGTCCATCTCACTGGGCAGGATGATGCCGTGCCAGTGAATCGAAGTATCATGTGCGAGATTATTGGTAACCGCCAGACTAACCTCTTCACCTTCCTTCCAGCGCAAAACCGGCGCGGGAACAGATGCGTTAACCGCGGTGGCAATGCGTTCTTTGCCGGTAAAATTGACCGGCATGTACCCAATCGACAAACGGAAATGGTTACCCGTCAGGATATTCGGATTACCGATACCTTGGGGTGAAGCATTGAGGCGCACAGAATTCACTCCAAAGCCTGCTATGGCTCCACCCATGGCAAGGCCCTGCACAAATTGACGGCGGCTTATGCCCATTACACGTCCACCAGCCCCCGGTTTGATCTGACTCATAGATTGACTCCCTGAGATGCAATAAGGAATGCGCCACAACAGTGGCGGTTAACCAAACTCTAATTAGGAGATCAAAACCGAGGGTGGGTGTAGAAGAGGCCTTAACTGACGGTTGTCAAACACCCTGAGATAAGGTGTGAAAACCAACGGGTGACGGGATTGCAAAAATTGTACATTGACAACTAATGCAGCCGGGGTGCAAGTCTCGCACTGTTCACAGCCACGCATGAGACAGTCATCATCGTCGCAGCAGCACTCGGAATTCCCGGATTCATCCATTTGCATTTGCGCGGGCATATGATGCTTCATGGTGGCTTCGCTCGAGCTTTCCCCTTCGGTGGGTGTCGCGCGGACAGGCGATGCTACCAGAAGTACCAGCACCAGTAATTTCGTAATTTTTTGCATAGCACACGACATAGCTAGCGGCTATTTTACTCCGAATCGCTTTGAATGAAAGTCAATGCACTTTTCGCCTCTTCAAAAGCCAGCCCCAATTTCAGATGAACCACAACCATATCTGAATATGCAGCCAAACTAAGATCACAGCAAAACGACTACGTGAATGCTACGGATCAAACGTTGCTGCGGCCCAATTATTGTTATCACCAGGCAGGAAGCGTCCATCGTCTGGTTCGCCGACTTCGTCTTCTAGAAGCTGATTGATCTTTCCGTTCATTTCAACCATCAGCTCGCCATACTTTCCCGGGTTCGTAGCAAGATTGTTCATCTCATCCGAGTATTGAACGCTGGCAGTTTGAGTTTTCCAATTCGGAACCAACGTGCAGCACTGGACAACAAACTTTCACTTAAGAACGAAAATAGCAATGTGAATTGGTTGTTCAGTCATTCTGCGATGCTGTTTGAAGGAATAGATAGGCAATTCCAGAAACACGTGGGATGGCTGGGACCTGATGGATTTCATTATGAGAAAAATAGTTCTGCAACACGTTTTGCGAGCATACCGTGGGTGACGGGAAATGAATTCGTCATTAATTCGCAGTCAATCTATCAGGTGGATTGGGCTACTGAAAAGTTTGTCAGGCGTTTTGAGATTGAAGGCGATGCTGCCGCGATGGGTGAACGTTTTTCTGATTCGTTAAACATTGCGGAAAATGTCACTACACTGTTGTCCAATCGGCATCTGTATATTTTCCGCACGATTGAAACGACAGATATAGACAGCACGCTTCAGCTTAGAGGCAAATTGTCGCTCGACGCAAAAGGCGACAATATGTCACGCAAAGGATCACGCGGAAATAGCATTCAGGTGCTTGAATTGATTGATGGTTATCTCGTTTCAGTCATAGCTGACATGCCGCCCCGATTCTCAACTTTAATAGATTTTGATTTGTACGGTCGCTCTGAGCTGCTTCTCTACAAAACCATTGATTCTCTGTCCAGTGAATTGGTAAATCGGCGCCCATTGAATGCGACGTTCAGTTATTACTATGTATTTGGCGGTTTTATGGCATCATCCGGGATATGGCTGGTGACAAATGCTTTTGATACGTTTTATTTCGTGAACCCAGATAAGAATTGGTGGCCTCCCGATTTGGACATCCCGCTGTCAGCCTTGATCCTGGCGGCCTTGGTGGGTCTGTGCTCTGCCCTGGGTACTCATTACATGTTAAGAAATGCTGGTTTACCCGGGCCTTCACACGTCGCATGGGTCGTGCTCAATGGCTTTACCGGATTGATAGGGCTGCTGAGCCTTTGTATCGGGGTCTATTTTCAGGCGCATGAGTTGGCCGCTGTGCCGCAACTCATTGCTCGAGACCTGCTTGTTCCAGCCCCGTCCGTGCACATTCCCGTACTTTCGCCCGATGGGAAGTTTGTTGTCTATGGCGAAAGAGACGGATTGCAATATAACCTGAAAATTCTGAACACACGGACCAGGGAAGCGGAACTGCTTTTCAACACGGCCAGGTTACGCAATTTATTCTGGTCCAAAGATAGTCAGCACATTATATTCGAGCTTGATAATGCGATTGGCCATTTGTCGATCGATTCGCAAAACCCCCCGTCATATATTTCGATGTTGGATCGGGCCAAAGGACACTATTTCCTGGGGCCGGATGTTTCATCGCCTGAGCATGTATTGCTGGTGAGGAAGGCAGCCGATAGGTATTCACTGGAGAGAATCAGTTTCTCGGGTCAGAGTGAGGAAATATTCAGCAGCTCTTTGAAAATCGTCAATGCCGTTTATTCTGCGAATGATGATTCGGCATTTATTCAGTTGATGTCAGCGATGGATCAGAATATATATCAACTAAGAGAGGGTGCACTCGAAGAAATCGTACCCTGTGGTGTCTTGGATGAATGCTTTTTGGATACTTATGATGCAGCCAGTCAGACGCTATGGTTAAGACTGGATGTCGGAATCGACCATCTCAGCCTCTTCTCCTGGTCCGCTGAGTCCAGGCAATTGCAATTGGCGCAGTGACCCGATCGGCCGTGCAATTCTCTTCAGGTCTTTGTATGTGAACGCCAGTCCAGCCATTCTGCAATACCCCAGTGCGGCGCTTCATAGCTATGGTTTTGATGTACGCGCGCAGCATCACGTTGATGTGCTGAATGCCGTTTTCTCTGATTTTGACTTTGTTCCCAATCCCAGCGATGGCGAGTATTGGCTAATTACTGAAGAAGGCGCTGTTTTGCGTGAAGCGAATTACTACCTCTACGGATTATCTGAACAATCCGTTAGTAAAATTTTGGATGAGGGTAAGCAAACCGCACCGATAAATTGGGATCAGCTCTCGAAAATGCACTTTATTCAATACCCGGCTCAGGATGGACTGCTCGTAAACGGCTTTGTGATTCTGCCGAAGGGAAGACAGATTGACGCCACCCCCATGGTGACCTATGTGCATGGCGGACCATTCGCTCGGATAGCATCACAGCGGTACTCCGAAAGTCTGCAAATGCTGGCCAACAGGGGATACATCGTTTTTCTGCCAAATTTCCGTGGCTCCACCGGTTATGGAAGGCAGTATATACTGAGTTCCAACAAAGATTTCGGTGATGGGGTCGTCCAGCAGGACATTGTCGACGGTGTTCACTATCTCCTCTCACATGGGATTGGAGATCCAGAAAAACTGGCCATTGTAGGCGGATCCTTTGGTGGCTTTGCCGTACTCAGCGGATTGGCATTTACACCAGACCTATTTAAAGCCGGCTTTGCTGCCGTTCCTCCAGCTGATTTGGCAACTGGTCTTAGAGAAAACCCCAAAACCTATGAATCAACCCCGATATTGAGAGAAAAAATGAAACAGCTGCTGGTGGATCAGGACGATCCTGAAGCGAAACAGGCTTTATATGACAAATCGCCACGCGCAAGCCTGGAGACGATTTCGGCACCCTTGTTGGTTCTTGCCGGGGCAGATGACAAAGGGGTAGATATCAAACATATCAAGGAGTATTCCCTCGCCTTATTCAACAACGGCAATGTCATTACTTTACTAATCGATGAAGATGAGGGGCACACATTTCTGTCCGAAGAATCGACCGCCGCTTACCTGTACTTGATGGAAGAGTTTTTGGCTGTGTACCTTGGCGGGGACAAAGAAGGCTTAGGCAATGAAGCCTTGCAAAACTATCTTGAAGACAACATTCAGCTAAATTCTAATTCCGAATTTCTGCCTGCGCTTAGATGAGTTGTCGGCTGACCTGCCCCCATGTTCAGCACCATGTTTTCACCTGGCTGAGGCGTTATTTTTTTGCGACGTCAGCCGGTGTTTGACCGCCGCGTAGATTGTAAACCAGGACTTGTGCAGCACGACGGCCAATACCGTGGCCAAAGCAATGCTCAAAACGATAAACAGACTGCCGCTGAGCTTAAAGAATTCGGGCTTGTCAAAAATCGCCGGCCATGCCTTCCTGAAGAAGAAGAATGAAAACAGGTGTGTCAGAAACATGGAATAGGCGTACGGAGAAAGCCCTTCGAAAAACGTCGACAACCACGATGAGCGGGCACTGAGAAGGCTCATCACGGCAACACTGCCAAGTACGCTGAAGCATTTCACCGCAAAGTCCAGCCAAAGAAAGAGCGTTCTGTTTTCGGGCTGCGCGTAGAGTACGTAGACCACACCCGCAATGCTTGCAGCCACAGCATAGGCCGTAATCAAGGTGACGTTGAGTGCGCGACTGTTGAAGATCAATTCCTTGTGCCAATGGAACAGCAAGATGCCGAGATAGAACGCAAAAACGATATCGAAGCGGAAAAACCAGATCGGGTAAACCGGAATGATAAATGCCGTTTTAAGGTAGACGCACTTATAAGCCATCCAGAAAATGACTGCGATGTTCAGATACTTGATCCTGGCGACCAGCAAGAGCAGCGGGATTAGCAAAAAGCAGGCATACAGGTCCTTGAGGAAATACAGCGGTGCGTTGGCCGGAATTCGGTAGTAGGCAAAAGTCGCCTGGAACCAGCCCAACAGGTCAAAAGGGTTGATGCTGAGGTCTGAGCGAAAGCCGGGTGATTTGGCCTGAGTGGGATAGAGCACCAGAAGGATGAATAGCAGATTTGACCAGATCAGCGGCCAAACCAGGCGCTTGGCTTTAACGGCCAAGAGTTTGAAATAGCCGTGTCTCTCGAGGCTTTGCACGGCCAGATAGCCTGAAATCAGACTGAGTAGCGGGACCCCACCTTTGGCCAGCACGCTTTTGAGGAATACAGTCAGCCAACTGTTCACGTCCAGCTTGCCGGCAGATTGGAGTACGCTGGCCGCATCGAGTGCCGTGAAATGCGCCAACATCACAAACACGATGAGCAGCGGCCGAATTAAGCGTATGGCTTCGGAGGTTTGCTGCGAAGTCGAGAATGGCTCATTCATGGCCGGGCCAAAGCGGGATGCAAAGCGATATTCTCCCTTTTTGAGGCACAGTCAACTCCGAATTCATGAGGATCACTTGCCTTTTGTGGCGTTTAGTTTACTTTGAATGACCGTATTTGTAAGGTTCAATCACACGACAAGAATGGACGACAAGGAATTGGCTCCAGCGCGATTTTGTAGACGCTTGGCGAAAGGCTGTGGCGTGCTGTTGTCGAGCCTGTTTTTGCTGTCCTGCGATTCGAGCCAACATGCAGAACTCAACGGCTATCTGTATTTTGGCGCGGGCGCCTATCTGGGTGTTATCAATCTACAAACCGGTGACGCTACACCGGTAGCAAGTGTCGGCGATCTTGAGATAGAACATCTCAGTACGTTTGATAACAATGAGTTGTTGATTTCGGTTTCGTCATCAGAATCCATGCGCAGTGGAAGAAGAATATTGCGCTACGATCCGGCCCTAAACTACGCCACTGAGTTCATGCTTGGCACGGGCGCGCGCTACCTGCCAGGCAGTAACTTGATAATTTATGACAATGGCAACCAGTTACTTGCGGTGCCACGGGATGAAGTAGCGGGCGTCCCGACAGTTATTCATAGCCATGACCGCCGGGCATCGATCGCGGTGGTCATTGTGTCAGATGTGCAGGTGCTGGTTGGATTCAAGAATGAACGTGAACCGGTCGTTCTGCGAATTGATGCCACAACGGGGATATCAGAAACCCTGGACGACCTGGCGCGCGAATGCGACCTGGACGACGCGCAATGGATGGCCGATGAGGCACAGCTATTATGCAAAAAGCCAGGCGCGGTAGATGATGAACTGCTTTATCAATTCGTAGACATGCAAGGGCGAGTGCATGGGGCACTGAATCTTCCTCAAAACAAACGTTTTCGAGCGGTCGCCTATTTGGCCGAACAGCGTGCCGTCGTTTTGACAGAGACATGGCATGGCTGGTTTGACAAAAAGGTCAAAGGTGCAATTTGGATTCACGACTTACGCTCAGGCGAAACATGGCGCCTGGCGGACAACCAGCACCTTGGTTCATCTGTGGTTTACCGTCGTTGGCAGTTTTAAAAGCCGTAGTAACTATTCTGTGGTGTCCTCCCTGGCTAATGAAAGTTGTTCTTTAATCAACCATCAATGCTTTGAGTCCCTACCTGGCTCCGGCGCCCCTTGCATTAGTACTGGCCCAGCCCTTTGCGGCATAGGCCAAGTACAGGATGTTGGCCGCAATCAGAAAATGGAGCCCCCATAAAAGCCAATTGAGCCAAGCCGCAAGTGGTAGGTCAATCTGCAACAATAACCTGGTCGCAAGTACCAGCAATACGGCGTGGGTTGCAAAGGTCGTCACTCTACCAATAACCGTTGGACTCAATGGCGCCGGCCCACGTGCGAAATACAACACCAGGACGCCAATCATCATCAGAGGATAGCGCACAGCCAGCAGCCACAGCAGTGAGACCGGCAGAACACCGGCCAGGTACAAGCCGATAGCCAAAAACGTAAGCAGTGCCATGTCGGCCAGAAAATCAAGGCTGCGACCCAAACGTGTGCAGAGATTCTGCCGGCGCGCAATAAACCCGTCCAACAAATCGGACAATGACAAGCCTGTCAGGACGAGCGCGAATACCGGCCCGGTCACTGGATGAATCGGAAGCGTCAAGCAAGGCCACAGGGCGAGCGGCGCCAGAGCCAGACGCATGAAACTCACTGCATTTGGCAACAACAGATATTGATGTGGCGCGCCTTGTACGTCATCCACCATGCCCAAGTGCGTCAGGACGAAAAAGACCGCGCCGGCGTACCAGGGTACCCACCAGGCAGTCACGGTTAACGCTGCCCCGGACCCATGAAACAGCAGAACGGGCAGAATGACAGCGGCGCCCATTGCACCAACAACGGCAGCCCACAACCAGAAAGACCGGGTGCGTGCAGGGCACTTACTTATGTCCTCGAGCGACCGAGTCCACGAGTTTGAAAAAAACTTCTGCCAAGCGCGGAGACTGTAATGATCGCGCGCGAGCTCGCCAATCAGAAGCTGTGTAAATGTGTCTTTAAGCACTCAATCAGCGTTCAATCATTGCCGGCAAGTCCTCCCCCTCCAGCCAGGGCGCGCCCGACGCCAGCAGATCTTGGACCAGTTCGGCCATTTTTTCGCCGCCCGTTCGTATACCGCTGTACAGGGTGTCGATTTCCGTTGTTGCGATTGCGAGCATCCGGCGATGGGTTGCAGTGGGTCCATAGCTGCTGCGGCCGACGCCCAGGCCAACGGCGCCGAGACGGTCGACGATAACCGGGTTGGATTTTTCACCCGGCTGTTGCTTCGAGCGGTTGCCATTGAGGCGTTGATCAAGGTCTTGCAATTCAGCTCGAAGGGACGCAAGGCGCACATCGAGGTCGCCGGTGTCGGCAGTGGAATTGGCGATCACCGCGCCCATGCGCTCGACCTTGACCAGCGACCCGGCCAGCGCCTGGTGCATCGCAGAGAAGGTACGCAATGCCGATTCATAGGCGCGCCAAAATGCGGCGACATCCTGCAGGGAGGCCCCCGGCAGTGCGCCGCTACGTAGCTGCACCACTTCAAAGCTCTGCGGCCCGGCGAGCTGAGTGACGCCGCTGGTGTCCTGTTTGGAGAGCGTGACGCTGTAGCTGCCAGGGGCCGCCATCAAACCCTGCGGTGGACCTCCAAACAGCGGCGGCGGACCTTCAACCAAAGCAACGGCATTGGGCGGCGGGAACCGCAGATCCCAATTGATACGATGGAATCCGCCCGTGCGCGGTCCTTCCAGTCGCCGCACCACGTTTCCGGCATGATCCTTTACCGTCAGCCAGATCTTCGGTTCGGCTTCTCGCCGCTCAGCCTCAACTTCCTCCCAGCCCGGAAACGCCGACGGCAAATCTTCACCCGTTCGTTCTTTCTCGGCCTCCTGTCTGATCTCCTTCTTCGTATTCAGGCCGTCCTTGAGGTGATAGGTGAACACCGCGCCAAAGGGCGGATTCGGGGCGCCAAAATGCGCTGCACCCTGATCACCCTTACCGCCATCAAAGCCGAGGTGCGGCCTGGGAAAGTACCACCACGCATTGCGTGTCGAAAATAGCGCGGCCTCGGCAGCCAGCGTATCGTCCGTGACCTAGCGTAGCACGCTCATGTCATCGAGAATGTAAAACTCCCGGCCAAATGACGCCGCCACGAGATCATTCTCACGGCGCTGAATCTGGATATCGCGAATGGAAATGGTCGGCATGCCACCCTCAAGCTGGGTCCACCGCTCGCCACCGTTGGGTGTGAAGTAGACGCCAAACTCGGTGGCGGCGAAGAGCAGATTCTTCTGCACGTGATCCTGCACAATTCGCCACACCAGCAACCGCTGCGGCAGATTGCCGGCAATCGATTTCCATGAGCGGCCCTGGTTCTCGCTTTTCAGCAGGAACGGGCGATAATCGCCATACTTGTGGTTGTCGAGGGCGACGTAAACCGCGTCAGCATCGAACAGGTCGGCGCGGACGTCATTGACGAATGCCGTGTCGGGTACGCCAGGCAATGAGCCCACATCGACCTTGCGCCAGCTTGCGCCGCCGTCGGCGGTGATCTGGATCAAGCCGTCGTCAGTGCCGGCATAGATCAGCCCCTCATTGCCGGGCGACTCCGCCAGCGACGTGATGGTGTTGTAATTGCTCATCGCCAGGACGTCCCAGCTACTGTCCCAGCTTTGCACATCCCCCATGATGGGCAGTGTCAGGCGATCCTGATTGCGGGTCAGGTCGCCGGAAATCGCGGTCCACTCGTCACCCCGATTATCGCTGCGCCAGACCCGCTGTGACGCGAAGTAGATTCGCTTTGGGCTATGCGCGCTGACCAGAATCGGTGCGTCCCAGTTGTAGCGCTCATAGTCTTCACCCGCGCCCGGCTGCGGCTGAATTTCCAGTACTTCACCGGTGGTCAGATCGACGCGGGCAAGATGGCCCTCCTGGCGCTCTGCGTACAGGATGTCCGGGTTGCCTGGCTCGGTCGCCGGTTGATGGCCGTCCCAGTCGAGCACCACCCGCCAATCGGAATTCTGGATGCCATGGGCGTTATCGGTCCGCGAAGGTCCGCCTTCAGTGCTGTTGTCCTGGGTGCCGCCATACACGTTGTAGAACGGCTCGCTGTCATCCGGGGCCAATTTGTAAAATTGAGTGAGCGGAAGGTTGCCGAAGAAACGCCAGTTTTCGGCGAGATCGAAGCTTTCGTAGAGGCCGCCGTCGCTGCCCGACAACAGGTAGTCCGGATCATCCTTGCGAAACGCCAGCGCGTGATTGTCGGAGTGCTTGTGCTGCTCGCTGACCAGGGTAAATGTCTTGCCACCATCATCCGACACCTGCATGCGTACGTTCATCAGATAGAGGCGATCGAAGGCATGCGGTGAGGCATAGAGTTCCTGGTAGTAGTGGGGACCGGTGGCGCCGAAGACCGTATCAGACTGCTTTTCCCAGGAGCTGCCGCGATCGCTGGAGCGAAAGACGCCCCCAGTGCGCCGCTCCAGTTCGATGGCCGCATACAGGACATCCGGATTCTGCGGCGACAGCGCCAGCCCGATCTTGCCCATTTTTCCTTCCGGCAGGCCGCTCTCGAGGCGCGCCCAGCTAGCTCCGCCATCGACCGAACGATGCAGTCCTGACCCTGGCCCGCCTCCCATGTAGGCGGCGACAGTGCGATGGCGGTCCCAGGTGGCCGCATACAGGCGGTTGGGATCCCGCGGGTCGATTACGATGTCAGTGACACCCGTCCACTGGTCGTTGCCAAGTGTCCGTGTTCGAGTCGGCGGGGTGGACGATGATTTTTGAGATGTGCTCGCTTGTGGCCAGGCCCATGTTTTTCCAACTCGCGCCACCGTCGCTACTGCGATAGACACCATCGCCGAAGCCCATATGTCGCCCGCCAACGTTTTCCCTCGTCCCAACCCAGACAATGTGCGGGTTGGTCGGGTCAATGGTGACGCAGCCGGTGGAATAGGAGTCCTGCTCATCGAAGATGGGGGCCCAGGTCACGCCGGCGTTGGCCGTTTTCCAAACGCCCCCGGAGGCCACCGCAACGTACCAAATGTTGTCCTCCACCGGATGGATCGCGATATCGGCGATGCGCCCGGACATCAGTGCCGGCCCGATGCTGCGAAATTCCAGGCCTTTAAAGCCTTCACCGTCCCAGGGCGACAGTTTCGAGTCTTCGGTATTCTTGGCCCAGGCGCTGGCCATAAATACGGCAAGACACAGGGTGATGATGGGTCTGATATTCATCTCAGGGGAATCCATTTCGGGGGGTTAAAATTCGATCAAAGGCAGTATGAACCAAGCGACTGTGTCACGCCATTGGCGTGCCTGGCAGTCTGTCGGACATTGGTGCCCGCACTCAGTAGTGCGACAATTCGGCGCGTGCCACGACCATGCGATGAACTTCATCGGGGCCATCGGCGAGGCGCAAAGCACGTGATTCGGTGTACATGCGGGCCAGCGGGGTCCACTGTGAAACCCCTGTCGCGCCATGCATCTGAATCGCCTGGTCAATGATTCTGCAGGCTATTTCCGGAACCATCGCCTTGATGCCCGAAATGTAGATTCGGGCCTCTTGGGTGCCCAGGACATCCATGGCGTGGGCGGCGCGAAACACCATCAGCCGCGCGGCGTCAATATCGATGCGCGCCCGAGCGATGACGTCAAAATTGCCACCGAGTTTGACAATGGGCTTGCCAAAGGCTTCGCGCGAGAGGCCGCGCTTGCACATCAATTCGAGTGCCCTTTCCGCCTGGCCAATGAGTCTCATGCAGTGATGAATGCGGCCCGGCCCCAAACGTCCCTGCGAAATCTCGAAACCGCGGCCCGGCCCCAGCAGCATGTTCTGTGCCGGCACGCGAACATTCTCAAGTTTAATGTGCATGTGGCCGTGCGGCGCGGCGTCATGGCCAAAGACACACATCGGCCCCAGGATATTCACCCCCGGAGTATCCATCGGTACAAGAATCTGGGACTGTCGCAGCTGCCTGGGGGCATCGGGATCGGTTTGCACCATGCAAATCATGATCTTGCAACGCGAGTCGCCGGCGCCGGATATGTAAAACTTCTCGCCGTTGATGACCCACTCCTCATCCACCAGCCTGGCTTGAGTGGCGATATTCTTGGCGTCAGACGATGCCAGATTGGGCTCCGTCATGGCATAACAGGAGCGAATTTCCCCGGCCAGCAGGGGCTTGAGCCATCTTTCTTTTTGGGCCGGGCTGCCGTATTTGTGGAGAACTTCCATATTGCCGGCGTCCGGCGCGGCACAATTGAACACCTCCGGTGCCAGCGGCGATCTGCCCATTTCAATGGCCAGGTAGGCGTAGTCCAAATTGGTGACGCCTTCCCCGTTCCAATCCGGCAAAAAGAAATTAACCAGCCCTTCACGCCGGGCTTTGGATTTAAGTCCATCGAGGATCTCGGCCTGACGCGCACTCAGCGACCACCGCTTTTCCGTGTTGGCGGAGTTCTCGAACTCTTCTACAACACCTTCCTGGATATTATTCGCAATGAAGCGTTTGACCTTGTCCAGGGTCGGCTTGAATTCTGCGGACAGCTCGAGAGAGAAAAGCGATTGTGATTCAGACATTTGAATTCCTGCTTGGTGTGTAGATTATGAGTGCCCAACCGTGCAACAGGCTGGCAGCTTCAACAGATGCCGCCACCATCAATGATGATGGTTTGGCCGGTAATATAGCTGCCGGCTTTGGATCCCAGTAGCACAGCGACACCGGCGATATCTTCAGGCTCGCCCAGACGACGCAACGGGAAATTCATTTCGACCCGTTTCCGGGTTTCCGGATCTTCCCACAGCGCGCGGGCGAAATCAGTCTTGACCAGCCCGGGCGCAAGTCCGTTGACGTTAATGTTGAAGGGACCATTCTCCTGCGCCAGACAACGTATTAATTGAAGGTCAGCCGCCTTGGATATGGTGTAGGCCCCGATGTCCTTGTTGCCCATGTAACCACCGACGCTGGACACGATAATAATCGAACCGTTCTGACGCTCACGCATCTGGGGTAGGACCATCTGGCACAACCAATGGTTGCTGGTGATGTTGCAATGCAAAACCTTTTCAAAGGCCCAGTCCGGTATTTCACCGAGAGACCCGAAGTGTGGATTCACCGCAGCGTTGCACACCAGAATGTCGATTTGGCCCAGCAGCTCCTGGGTCTGGCTTACCAGGGCCTGCAGCTGCTCCTTGTGCGATATATTGCACGGGATCGATACCGCTTTCCCGCCGCCTGCAGCGTTGATTTCTACCGCAACCGCATCGCAAACATCGGCCTTGCGGCTTGAAGTGACAACGTTGGCTCCGTGTTGAGCCATGGCGGCGGCAATGGCTTTTCCAATCCCCTTCGAAGAGCCGGTAATGAGACCATTTTTTCCGGTTAGATCAAACACAACGCGTTCTCCTTTAAACGTATTGATTGCTCAGACGCTGCATGCCACGCAGCCAGCGATCATAGTCGTTGGTTTTGCGCCGCATGTATTCCAGAACCTCCGGGTGGGGCAAGATCAGAAACTCTTCCGCCTCGATACTGCGAACGCAAGCCTCGGCCACATCCTCAGGCTCAAGCATCCCATCGACGGCGGCAACCTCCTGTTCATGGCCTGCCGTCATTGCGGTACGAACCCCCTGTGGGCACAGCACGGAAACCTTCAGGCCCCGCTGACCGTAAGTGATGGCCAGCCATTCGGCAACCGAAACTGCGGCGTGCTTACTCACCGAATAAGGCATGGAACCGATCTGGGACAGCAGGCCGGCGGCAGACGCCGTGTTCAACAAGTAACCCCCACCCCGCTCAAGCATGCGTGGCACCAGGTGTCTGGCTGCCCTGATATGGGCCATCACATTGATTTCCCATATGTTTTGCCAGTCTTCATCGGGAAAGTCTATGTCACCGGCCGGCCCGATGCCAGCATTGGAGCAAAACAGGTCAATCGGGCCGACTTGCCGCTCCACACTTTCGATAAGATGGCGTATTTCCTCTTCCCGGGAGACGTCAACCTGGTAAGCCACGCCACCCATTTCGGCGGCAACAGCCCTGACCTCATCGCCGTTGATATCAACACATATCACGGCCCTGGCACCCTCCTGCTGGAAGCGATGGGCCATGGCGCGCCCTATTCCACTGGCAGCACCAGTTACAGCTACGACGCGGTCTTTTAATTGCATGATTGATTTCCTGGATGCAGGTGGGTCGCTACCGTATTCATGCGTCCCGGGACCACAGATCAAGCAAGTTCCGCTTTGGCCTGCCCCGAACCTTGTTGCTGTAGATATAGGAAATCGGCAGCGCGATCAGTCCAACGTAGGCATGATATGGCTCATGCCCAACGCTTAAATGGCCAGCGGTTGCCAGAATCTGGTTAATAAAATAGGCCGCGTATGCCATGTCCTTTAAATCGTTATATCGATTGCTGATAATGACAATCACAGCCGCCAATTTGAGATAGGCCAACGGGTACACGATGTAAGAGGGATAACCCAATTCAGTGAAAAACCCGGACATGACTTCATGCCGAATGTGGTAGAGGACAATCGACCATGACATCAGCAGCAAAACCAAGGATGGCGATAACCAATAGAGTGTTTTTTCAGTTCTGCTTGCCGGCATGTTCTTAAAGATCCCGAATGACTCGAAAACCAACCCTGCCATCGTGCGAAGTGGGCGCTGCGGAAAGCCGAAAAGCGCTGCGTGTCTGATCCGGCGAACTCGCCCAGTAGCCACCGCGCACCAAGCGGTATGCACAGCCCGGATTGACCCAGGCGGCGCCGTCCATGGGCGCCCTCATATAGGTTTCATGCCAGCAGTCTTCGACCCACTCCCCAACGTTTCCACCCATGTCGAACAATCCAAATGGATTGGCCTTAAAGCTGCCCACCGGGGCTGGACCCCAGAAGCCGTCTGAGTAATTGCGAAAACCCGACGACCAATATCGCCTGCCGCGGGAACTGTCCTTGTCTCCGGTAAGGTTCTCGGTATTTTTGACGGGGACGGTGTTGCCCCACCAGTATTTCGTGCCGCGGCCAGCCCGCAAAGCATATTCAAATTCCGATTCGGACGGCAAGCGGTAATTTTTTCCGGTCCCTCGCGACAACCAATTTGCATAGGCTGTGGCATCGTTCCAGGAGATATGCACCACCGGGTGGTCGTCTGCTGCCTCGCGACCCTCATAGTCGAGCGCCCAGTTGACGTTGTCTCGTGCTGTCAGCCGGCCGGTGGATTGATCATAAACGGTGGATGATTCCTTTCGGTCGGCATCGGTATAGTGCCCGGTGGCCTCCACGAATTCCCGGAATTCGCCTACTGAAATCTCGTGCACGCCCATGGCGAAGCCCCGGCGAAATGTCACCCGATGCTGCGGCCCCTCGTTGTCCAATCTTCCATTCTCGGATTCGGGTGAGCCCATGACATAACTACCGGCGGCAATAATGACCAAGTCAGGCGCCCACAGCGGCCTGTTTAGAAAATGATCACGAAGAATCTCCCCAGGGCGAAAACCACCGTACACGCGGGCCTCCTCGAGCCTGCGCCGCAACCGAACCACAGTCTCTTCAGCACCACCCAGCGCAATGAGGTCAATCAGGATTCGTTCAGAAGCCGAGAATTCACCGGCGTCCATATGCTCGATGGCCAGGCCTTCCAGGCGGTGCTCTTGCTGCGCTCTGATCGCTACAATCCGCTCTTGCGCAGCCGTGACCAGGTCACCGGGCGCGCGGACCTCCGCAGCTTCATCCAACTGGCTTCGAGCGAGGTCGAAATCGAACCCATTGGCCGATTGCATGGCACGTTCGATTAACCTTTTCTGGACAAAAATCAAGCCCCCCGTTGCTTCTGCGTTGGTCGGATCAATCTCCAGCACGCGGCGAAAGTGGTACAACGCGCTGGCGGTATCTGGTGAGTCGATATCACCTCGCAAAATCGCCTGGCTCGCCGCCACCAATTCGGTGCTGACTTCGATGAGGCCATTGTCGTACCCCAACTCCTCGCCCGATCCAGAAAACCAGTCAGCGGACAGAATTCCAATGGGAAATGCCTGTATCCAGAACAGTGCCATTATGACCGAGTAAAACTTGTTCATTGCGCTAGTTGATCTGTTAACCCCGACCGTGGGGTGCATGGACAATCCATTGCCTGTAGCATTTGCAACCTTGAGAACCCATGTACTCCATAATGAAAAACAACACTGACAGTCATTCCGCGCCGCAATCAACTTTCTGTCCAGCCTGACAGATCAGCCATATGTCAGGAACTGAAACCGCTATTGCCGCTTCTAGGCATCCTATCCTGCTCGATACGCCTGCACAACTGGCCAGGGCGCGCAAAGCCTGGCGCAAATGCAGCATTCTCGCGATCGACACCGAATTTGTCAGAGAGCGCACCTACTGGGCCCAGCCCGGTCTGTTTCAGATTTCCGACGGGCACACCGCCTGGCTGGTTGATCCCGTGGCGATTCGGGACCTGCGCCAATTATCCGAACTATTTGCCGATGGCAGCATCACCAAGATTTTTCACAGTCCATCCGAAGACCTGGATATGATCTGGCACTCACTCGAGGTCGTTCCACAGCCAATGGTCGACACCCAATTGGCTTGCGCCATGCTTGGACAGGGACTGCAATTGGGATACCACAAAGCCGTGCACTGGCTGCTGGGCGTGGAAGTTGCCAAGGACCAGACCCGGTCAAACTGGATACACCGGCCGCTCAATCCTGCCCAGCTACGCTACGCCGCGCTCGACGTGGTATTGCTGCCTCAGATGTGGTCCATACTTCAAGAGCGCCTCGATGAGCTTGGCCGACGGGCCTGGCTGGAAGAAGAAATGTCCCAGTTGCTGATGGCCGTGCAGCGGCCGCTGGAACCCAACCATTCGTATCTCCGCGTCAAGGGCGCCAGCAGACTGTCAGCAGCGCAGTTGCCCAGGCTGCAGCATCTCGCAGCCTGGCGAGAAGTCAAAGCCCTGGAGCAGGATATTCCAAGGGGCTTCGTGGTCCGTGACAACAGCCTCATTCAAGTCGTTGCGCAGCAACCTCAATCGCTTGATGAACTGAAGAGTATCGACGGCATACACGGCTCTTCCCTGCGCAAATTTGGCGCAGAGTTACTCTCCGTTTGCCAGCAGGTCGGACAGGCCGGGAATGGCCACGAATTGTCCAAACCCCTGGCAGATGTTGAGCGTCGCATGCTGCGGTCAATGAGGCAGGTCTGCACCCGTCTTAGCGACGAATGGGGAATTGACCCAGCCCTGCTGGCTTCCAAGAAGGAACTTGAAAACCTGCTCAGGTGCCTCGACGCCGGCGACAATCCTCCGGCAAGGTTCACCGGCTGGCGTTACGAAATTCTCACTCGCGAGTTGCTTGGGCTGTACCACGACGGCGGCAAGTCGAAGGCCTGACAGGACGACCTTCCGCATCATCGCCATACCCTGCTGAACGCCCCCAAAATTTCTGAATTCCTCCCGGTTGACAAGCAGACTACGTCCGTGGTCCAATAGACTACGAATGTAGTCCTACCCGCATCAAATCGGCAACCCGGAGTAAGGCATGGAAATCACCATTACCGACGCAGAACTGATACTGATGCGATTACTTTGGAGGGACAGTCCGCTCAATGCTCGCCAGATCGCCCAAGGGCTTGAGTCTGAAACCGGATGGCACCGCAAGACCGTCAACACATTATTGAGCCGACTGGAAAAGAAATTGGTCTTGTCGGCGCACAAGCAAGCAGACGGTATCAATTACTTCACCCCTCTGGTGGCCGAGGACGCCTACATGCAGTCAGCCACCTCGAAATTCGTTGATCGACTGTTTGGCGGCGATATTGCCCCACTGATTGCCAGCTTCGCCGGGGGCCGACCACTCAATACCCAGCAGATTAACCGGCTTCGGGACCTGTTAAAGGAGCTCTCTGATGACAATTGAGGGCATTTTGGAGTTCGGTGTTCTGGCGGTGGTCCTGTCCAGCGCATGGATCGTGTTTGTGATCGCAGTGCGCATTGGGGTTTCAAGATGGCTGGGGGCACGCTGGGCCTATTATCTCTGGCTCGTCCCATTGGTGGGATTGCTGGCAATGGGCATTCCAAGCCAAATGGCGCAGCACCTATTCAATGTACCCGGCATCGAGGTACCCGTAGTGCACCGCGTGATCGAAATGACAGCCGGCGCCATTGGCCAGGTCGAAAAGTTGCTCAATGATTTGGGCGCAATTGTGTCACCGGATGTGCCCAACGAAGGCCAATCTGCAGTGCTGGAATTGCTGCTCATCACCTGGGTGTTGGGTGTGTGGCTATCGTTGTTGTTTTTCGCCGCCCGCAGTTACCGCTTCGCAGCAAAAATGCGTCGTTCAAGCCAGACACTTAATCGCCAGCAACAATCACTCGTGCAAAGGCGTTACACCGGGCTTACCGAATCGGTAGCGGAGATTCGACTGCTGGCAGCGGAACGCGGTCCTGCGGTTGCCGGGTTGTTTCATCCTGTTTTGTTGTTGCCGTTTGATTTTTTTGATCGTTACTCCACTCAGCAACAGGTATTGATTCTTGAGCATGAATTCCAGCATTTGCGCAGACACGATCTGATTTGTATATTGCTGGCGCGTATATATCGTTGCCTGTTCTGGTTCAATCCATTGGTTTACATTGCCGAACGCTATCTGCAACTGGATCAAGAACTGTCGTGCGATGAGAAAGTGTTGTCCGGGCAAGGCCGAAATACTCGCCGGATCTACGGTGAGACCCTGCTTTTGTCTGCCCACGCCCAGGTTGTTTTACCGCAAGTGAGCTATTCACCCTCTTATGGCCAAATCAGGCAGAGAACTTCCATGTTGCGGCACCACAACAAACGCATTTTGGGGAGCTTGCTCGGCAGTTTTCTGTTGGTCATTGCTGCTGCCGCGAGCATCGCCTATGGCGTCCTGGGCGCACTTGAGCTGGAACCCAATCTCGAGATTGCTGTGAAGGCGTCCTGCACTTGGCGGCCAATGGCGGAAATTCTCGAGACTCTGGAAACGGGGGTGTTTGATGACTCGGCGCTCAGCACCATGCTGGCAAGGTTGGAATTGCTTGAGCGTGCATTTCCCGAACAAGCTCTGAGTGACTATGAGTCGGCCCAACTAAGCAATCTGTTCGCCTTTGTCCATCACCAGAAAGGCGAATTTGATCGCTCGCTCACACGTCACAAAAAAGTGGTTGCATTGACCGATGAAACACCGGTACTTCAGGCACGGTCTCTCTACTCGATCAGCGAAATTCAATTTGCGCGGGGAAAGTACGTGGAATCACTCCTGGCGCTGGCGCAATGGGAAGACACCATCGACCACACGCCATCTGCTGAAAGCATGGCGCTTCGCAGCCACGCCTTCACCAAGCTGAAACGATGGGACCAGGGGCTACGCTACATCAGCCTCGCCATTGACCAGGCTGAAGCAAGTGATCAGACCCCGCAAAAACAATGGTTGTTGTCACAAACAGCACTTAAATGGAAATTGGGCGACCTGGAAGGCGCCGCTCGATCCCTGGAGAGGTCAATTGAAGTCTTTCCCGAAACCCCTTACGGCCACACTCTGGCGGCGTTTAATGCGTTGGTGCAAGAGAGTTGGGAACCCCTCTCAGACGAGAACAGCCTCGTCCAGTTTTGACCGTGATCTATGAGGTGAAACATGGCGGCAACGATTGCAAGCACGTTAACGATCAGTCAGTCCGGAAATATCATTCGTCTGGTGATCGGGCTGGCCTTAGGGCTCGCCGTCACGGCCGGCTTGTTCTGGACCATGCAGTACCTGATTGACACGGCGGACAAGCGCTTGAATGAAGGTGGATCTGGGCACCTGGTTGATTTCGTCCGGCTCAAGCGAAATGAAGAAATTCAGCGCCGGCAGCTCAAGCCCGAAAAGCCGCCACCCCCCGAGGCGCCACCCCCCCAGCCGCCGACGCCCAAACTGGATAACCTCGATGCCAGCGCCGAAAAGATTGCCATAGTGGCCGTGCCGGTCGAGACCGATATCGAGATGATCGGCGGCTTCAGCCTGGGTGTGGGTGAAGGCGATTATCTGCCCATCGTCAAAGTCGCGCCCATATATCCGCAGCGCGCGCTGTCACATGGCATCGAAGGGTATTGCGTGGTGCAGTACACCGTCACGCGCAACGGCACCATTAAGGATCCGTTCGTGGTCGACGATCAATGCACCAGCTCCCTGTTTCACCGGGCATCGCTTAACGCCTCACTCAAATTCAAGTACAAGCCCCGCGTCATCGATGGGCAGGCCGTGGAAGTGCCCGGTGTACAAAACATATTTACCTACGAAATCACCGAATAATTTGAACCCTATCGACCCATTGGCATTGCGTTTGGGCATCTTTTGTTTGGCGGGCTGCCTGATGCTGGCAGCAGCGCCTGTGGCAGCAGCGCAGAAAAAGGACAGCGGCCGCAAGACCAGGCAAACCGTTGCGATGAGTCAGTCTGTGTATGAAATGCTTATGGAATCTGGTCGAGGCCGGGAATTTTGTAGCGGCTCAGGACATGATCGCCCAACTGCAGCAAAAAAAGCGCCTCAGCCCTTACGAATTGGCACAAATCCTCAACCTCACGGGCTATTCCTACAATCTTCAGGAGCGCTACACCGAAGCAATCGGCGCTTATGCCAGAGGATTGCAACAGCCGGACCTGCCTGAAGCGCTGCAGTTTTCGATGCTTAAAATCATTGCTCAGCTGCAGTTCGCAATTGAAGACTACGAAGGCGCGCTTACAACAGTCCGCAGACTTCTCTCCGCAGTCGCCGAGCCCGGCGCGGACGAGCTGATGCTTGAAGGCAAGGTTCTGCTCCAATTGAAGCGCTACAAGGAAGCATTGACTGCCATCAACACGGCGCTGGATATGCGACGAGGACAGGGGCTGATCCCGCGGGAGAACTCGCTGCTTTTGCTGCACGTGTGCTACTTCGAGTTAAAGGACTACGAGAACATGATCCAGACGGTCAAGGAATTCATTGCCCATTATCCCAAAGACGGTTACCTGATGACTTTGGCCAGCATTTACAGTGAATTGGGGGACACGCGCAAGCAATTGGTGCTCACCGAAGTGTTATACGAGGCGGGCTATGCGAGCAACCCCTCGACCGCCACAAACCTGGCCAATCTCTATCTCATGCACGGGCTGCCCTACAAATCGGCTCTGCTGTTGGAGAAGGAGCTCGAGGCCGACCTGCTGGAATCTAACGAACGCACCATGAGGTTGTTATCCTCCGCGTGGTACCAGGCGCGAGAGGACAAAAAAGCCCTTCCACCCCTGCGGCGGGCGGCCGAGATTTCGCAAGATGGCAACAACTACTACCGACTGGCCCAGTCCCACCTGAACCTCGAGCAATGGTCCGATGCTGAAGCAGCGGCACGAACCGCACTCGACATCGGTGGATTACAGCGCAACGACCAGGCCCAAATGGTGCTCGGGACCGCGCTGTTTAACCAGAAAAAGCTGGAGCAGGCCAGGGCGTCATTCCAATTGGCATTACGCGAGGAACGCGGCAAACGTGCAGCGCAGCAGTGGATAAGATATCTGGACAACGAAATGCTGCGGCGTGATCTCCTGAACCAGGAACTGCCGGAGGTGGCGCCCCGGCATAGAGATGCCATTCTTGATGCCCTGGAGAATAAATAAGGGTCACAGCCGATGGTGCTTGATATAATGCCGCCAGGCCCTCGTAGCTCAGCTGGATAGAGCAATCGCCTCCTAGACTAAATTGGGCAGCCCAACAGGAAACTTTGGGTTTGAATCTACTCAAATTCGGGGAACGCTAAAGTCATTTTGGTTGACCAGGCCAATCCCGAGCCAAGCCTCCTGGCGAGGAAGGTGTAGAGACTTGACGGGTAGCACCTAAAGACTAGCAGTCCATGGTGAAGAGAAAGTCCAGCCTACAAACAGCCCAAGCTGGTGATGAAAATCATGGTGGGATGAAGCGATAGGTCACACGTTCGAATCGTGTCGAGGGCGCCAAAATCCGCAGGTCTGTTTTGTATTCACATCGTTCTGTAACTATTTTTGCCCCTATTTATTATTTGCCAATATTTTTCTGAGGAGCCGTAGGCGACCCGCCGGCCCCGGTTGGGTAAGTCGAGCAAAGCGCAGGCCCGAGGAACCGCACGTTTTGCCCGCAAGTCAAGAAGTAAGGTGACGAAGTCGTAGCGCGTGAGCGGTACCAGAGGGGCCAGGTGCCTATTGCATGCCGTCGAGCGACGGCAGTCAGGCAGCGCTTCTTCGCCTATGGCGAAACCGCACTACCTTCCTTACCTGCGCTGCCGAAGGCGGGAGCACGACTGCAGGGATGCAGGAGGTAGAGCAACGCAGGGAGCAGTTGCCGAGGGAAGCGAGACTCCTTTTTAGACAAAGTCTGGGCCCTTCCTGGTCCCAGACTCTGTTGACCAGACCGGATTCCCCAGTGCAGCAGCGGGTCGGAACGGTGCCCCCTCGGTAATGTTCCGACCGGTTTACGCTACATACCGGTCCTGGTACCCCTTGCACAATGACATTATTGTCATAATTTGCCATTTATGTCAAATTATTTTTATTCTGGAGCGACCAAGTTCTGAAAATACCCTTCAATACCTGCAGAAACATCCACAGAAACGCCACCGGCAGTATTGCAGTCTGGAGAATAAAGACCACGCTGAGCTGAATAATGTGCTCTATGAGGTCCGCCGTCCGTTGCTTGATGCCCTCGACGCGGTGCTTGAAGTCCAGCGACCGGCGGGTGTCATCGACGGCCCGCTGGATGGTATCCATCAGCCCGGCATCCGATTCAGCTTCTTCGGTTCCCGGTAGCGCCTCTGAACCGGCCTGCTCAATATCCACGCCGGCTTGTTCCATGACCTGGGCGCTGGTCTCGTAGCGCGGCGCGAGGAAGAGATTGTAGAGCGATTCATTGGCGATGATGGCTACAGGCACTGAGAAGCGGAAGAAAAGTACGACGATGAGCGCACGCCCCGCCAGCATGAGCGCGCGACGATCGGATGGGCCGCGCGAACCCCCGGCCGAGTCCTGTTTCAGTTTTAACCATAGCCAGCCCACGCCCAGCACAGCCACCAGCAGTTTCAGTGGCCACCATTGGCCAATGTCCAGTAACACCTGTTGCACGCCAAGCGATACTGTCGCACCCAACATGATCCAGGAAAATCTCTCGATCAGGTCATTGACCGGGTCAAGCACCTGGCCGGGCGTCAACGTAACGCCGACGCCTGCCGGGGTCAGCGCCACTTCGGTGCCTTGGATGGCGGAAATGACGCCATTGAGCGTACGCGCCAGAGCAAATGTAACAAAGGCCCGTTGAAACAGTTTCTCGTAGTTCTGTTCGGCGTAGCGGTCGAACGAAGTCAGGCTGGAGATCCCGACCAGCGCAAGCATTGCCAGGACCAGCCCCCACCGGCCCGCGCGCCCCGCTGAGGCACCGCCTTTCATCTCAGCGCCCCGTCCATCATCAATGAGGTTGCTCCAGAACTGAAACGCGCTTGAGAAACACCGTTGTAAGGGGCACGTCCTGGGCATCCAGGTGTTCGTTGTAGCTGGTTTCCACAGCAGCGATCGCCTCCACTACCTGCCGGCCCGAAATCACGTTGGCAAAAACCGTGTAGCCCCAGTTTCTCGAGTTAGGATCAAGCGACTCATTGTTCGACAGATTAAAAAAGAACTGGCTGGTCGCCGAATGCGGATCGTCAAAGCGGGCCATCGCGACCGTCATGGGCAGGTTCTTGAGACCATTGCCCGACTCATTGATAACCGGCGGATGCAGATCGCGGTCTTCGAAATCCTCGGAGTAGCCACCACCCTGCACCACGAATCCGGCCATCACGCGGTGGAATATTGTGTTGTCGTACTGGCCTTCCAGTACGTAGGCCAGAAAATTGTTGGCGGTGGCGGGCGCACGCATCCGATTCAATTCAATGACGATGTCGCCCATGCTGGTTTCCAGCACTACCGAAGGAAACATGTTGTCGGCTATGAGCTCTTCAGGAAAACAACCCGGCTCCGCCCACGCAGTAGTGGAAAGCAGCATTAAAACCAGACATTTATTCAGCATCATCAGCCTCTGTGATCGGAAGGAGAAAGGATCAAGATAACCTGTTAACCGCGTTGCGGCCCAGTATTATTTGTGGAGGCATGCGGGCAATGCATGCAAAATACCCCATGCACGCGATCCTGGGGCAATCCGGCGCAATGCGCATCTCTAATCCGGAGCTGACCATCACCATGAGCAATTTCAAACCCCTCGCCCCCAGTGCGCTGCGCTGGCGTTTCGACGCGGCATCGCTGGACTTTGAGTCAACCAGCGAGGTGAACCCGGCAGAGGGCATTGTGGGCCAGCCGGTCGCCATGGAAGCCATGCGGTTTGGCGTCGAGTCCAGTGCGCCTGGACAGAATATCTACGTCCGCGGCACCAGCGGTACCGGGCGAATGACGCTGGTTCAATCCATATTGCAGGAGCTCAATCCCCAGGCGCGCCACCGCTTCGACCGCTGTTATGTGCACAATTTCGAGCGCCCCGACCGACCCATGTTACTGACGCTCCCTGCCGGCATGGGGCCGGTTCTGCGACAACGGCTCAAGGAAGTGGCCGAATTTATCGAAACCGGCCTGCTCGAGTCGCTTTCCAGCGAACCGATGAAATCGCGCCGGCAGGCGATCAGAAACAATACCCAGAACGAGATCAATCAGATCACCCAGCCCCTGGAGCAGGATCTCAAAGCCAATGATCTGGCCCTGGTGAACCTGCCGTCGGGACAGGTCAGCCGCACCGCAATTTTTCCGTTATTCGACGGCAAGCCCACACCGCCCGAAGAAATCTCACAACTAGTACAGAGCGGCAAGGTCTCTGAAGAACAACGGAACAAAATCGAGGCACGCATAAAACAATTCAGCAGCAGCATTCAGGAAACATCACAGTCGGCCAGCAAGGTCATGAAGGCCGGTCTGCAGGCGTTGCAGGCGTTCAATGAAAAAGAGGCGCGCAGCATCCTGGGGGAAATGGTCGAGGATCTGGACTCGGCCATGGCGGATGAAGCGATCAGCCGGTTTCTGAGCGAGGTCATCGACGATGTCATTGAGAATCGGCTCAATCGGCCAGCGGCTTCCACCGGCGGTGCGGTGCCACCGCCTGCACAATTGGTCTATGGCGTCAATGTCGTGTGTTCGCAGACCAGCCGATCCAGTCCGATCATCACCGAAAACTCCCCCACTGTGGCTAACCTGCTCGGTACTGTGGAACCGGAAATACTGGCCAATGGCCAGGTGGTCAGCAATTATCGCGATGTGCGGGCGGGCACACTGGTGCTGGCCGACGGCGGCTACCTGGTACTGGATGCACATGATGTCCTGGGTGAACCGGGTGCCTGGCGCCTGCTGATGCGGGCCCTGCGCACCGGTTCGGTGGAAATCGTTCCTGCCGAATTGGGGTGGCCGATGACCACACAATCAATCAAGCCGGAACCCATCGAAATTTCGGTCCGAATTATCCTCATTGGCAGCAGCCGCTTGCACTACCAACTGGACCAGGCGGATCAGGATTTTTCAAATCTCTTCAAAGTATTGGCTGATTTTAATTCTGAAATCAGCCGCTCTGCCGAAAGCGTTGGTCAATATGCCGGTGTGGTGGCGCGCATGTGCCGGGACGAAGACTTGCTGCATTTTGACGCCGATGCCGTATGCGCGCTGGCTGAACACGGCGCCCGCATTGCTTCGCGTAAAGGCAAGATCACCGCGCGGTTTGGCAGGATCGCCGACATCGTGCGCGAAGCGGCCTTTCTCGCCACCACGCAGGATGTCAAAAGGGTCGGGCGTGAACAGGTCGAGGAAACAGTCCGGCGGACCACGTTTCGCGCCAGTCTGCCATCCAGCCGATTCCAGGAATTAATTTCCGACGGCACCATTATGATCCAGACCAGCGGGCAGGTGATCAGTCAAATCAATGGCCTGGCGGTCATCAACGCCGGACCTTTGAGCTACGGTTTTCCGGCCAGGATCACGGCAACGATTAGCGCGGGACGGGCGGGCATCATCAACATCGAAGGCGCTGCATCAATGTCGGGCGCGATTCACACCAAGGGCTTCCAGATTCTTGGCGGGCTGCTGCGGCATATGCTCAAGGCAAACCACCCGCTCGCATTCAGCGCCTCTATTGCATTTGAGCAGAGCTACGGGGGAATTGACGGCGACTCAGCTTCGGGTGCCGAAATCTGTTGCTTGCTAAGTGCTTTAACTGCTGTCCCCATCAAGCAGGGAATTGCCATGACCGGCGCCATAGACCAGCATGGCCATATCCAGGCTATTGGTGGCGTCAATGAAAAAGTGGAGGGATTCTTCGACGCCTGTGATTCGATGGGTCTGAACGGTGAGCAGGGCGTCATCATTCCGCACAGCAATGCCGGGGACCTCATGTTGCGCCCTGACGTGGTGGCTGCCTGTGAAGACGGTCGATTCCGGGTATTTGCTGTTGGACACGTGACTGAAGCACTCGAGGTGCTCACAGGCATGCCCGCGGGTGAGCCTGATGACAACGGTGATTTCACGGCGGGCAGCCTGCTGGACCTGGCGAAATCTCGGGCCAAAGAATACTGGCTGATGTCCTTCAGTCGTCCAGGGCAATCAAGAGGCAAACAAAGTGGGGACGACTGAGAAGGGCCGCTCTGCGCTACCTCCGTAAAGTCCCAAGAGCGGAGTACTGGCCACGCCTGACGGATGGCCCTTTTGCACAAGGATGTGCTTAGATCGTGGAGCGCAAGGATGCGCGGGAACGATCCAAGGCGCTAAGAACACTTGAAACCGTTCAGCAGCTCTTCGAGCCGCCGGAAAATGCTGCCATCCTGGCATTTTCCTTCCTCACGCCATCCTTGGCGCTCGGGCTAGACGACCCAGTCGCTTGTATGGTGTTTCTGCCTTAAATCTGGATGATTAAGGGTGCCGGGATGGGCGGGACGCAGTCGCTTTCTGGCCAGTCGGTACAGACTAACAAGAGTTCGTCCCCATCCCATTCTCACCAGAGCGCCGATTGAGAATCTAGCTGCAATGACAGCCGATGTATACAAGCTTGCGCCCCGTGAGATCCCGGCTACGGCATATAACCGCGGAGATCATTATGACAAGCAATGTTACCCAAGTCACTTTAGGTGTGGATGTTTCGAAAGATCATTTGGACGTTTACGATTGGACCCGGCAACGACATTATCAAGTCAATAACTCAACCGCGGCCATTGCACAATGGCTTGGTGGGTTGACGGGCGAGGTACGACTGGCGCTGGAGCCGACATCGCATTACCACCTGGCGGTGGTGGATACTGCGCACGCTTTGGGCTATGCGATCTACTTGGTGAACCCACGCCAGCTGCATCACTATCGGTATGCCGTCGGCCTGAGGCATAAGAGTGATCCGCATGATGCCTGGTTGTTAGTACGCTATCTCAGCCACGAAGCGCAGTCATTGCCTCGTCATTGCCCGTCAGACCAGCATTCACGGGAGCTGTGGGCTTTGATTAAGCGTCGCGCTGTGGTGGTTGGAGTGCGTAAAAACATGCGCATGAGCATGCGCCAAGTGTCGCTGTCAGGCCGAGAAGTGGAACAGGCTGACGTGGTCAAGCTATTTGATACAACCCAGTTAAGCAACTTTTCTTAATTCTGTCATTTCCATTTCAAACTGATTCGGACTTCTGTAATTGAGGTACGAATGCAGTCTGTAACTGTTATAAAACATCGATATGTAATCCAGGATATCCTGCTGGGCTTCATAGCGGGTCTGGTAGTGTCGCCAGTGCACCCGTTCCTGCTTCAGGCTGCCGAAGAAGCTCTCCACAACAGCGTTATCCCAGCAGTCGCCTTTTCGGCTCATGCTGCCTTTGAAGCCATGCGCTTTCAATAATCGCCTGAAAGCTTTACTGGCATATTGGGATCCGCGGTCAGAATGGTGGATCAAGCCTGCTTTTGGCCTGCGCAACCAGATCGCCATCGTCAATGCATCACACACCAGCTGTGCAGTCATTCGGCTGCTCATACTCCAGCCCACAACTTTTCTGGAATATAAATCAATCACAACAGCCAGATACAACCAGCCTTGCTGGGTCCAGACATAGGTGATGTCTGAAGCAAAAACCTGGTTGGGTTGCTCAACGTCAAATTGCCGTTCCAATAAATTTTCAAATAACGGCAATTTATGATTGCTGTTGGTGGTCACTTTGAATTTCTTTTTATGACGAACTTGAATAACCGCTTCTTTCATCAGGTTCACGGTCTTCGTTCTGCTGATCGGAAAACCCAATGCATTCATCGCTCTTTTCATGCGCCGCCGGCCATAGGTATATTGGCTGGCAACGGCTATATCCTTCATCCAGTCCAGCATCTCCTGGTGCTCCGGATCCGCCAGCCTGGCTTCTGTAATTCGCCGATAGTGGTAATAACCTTGTCGGCTGACACCCAGTACTCGACACATCAGGTCGATTGGCCAGGTCTTCTTGTGTTGGGTGACAAACAAATATTTCATTTCATTTCTTTGGCAAAGAAGACCGTCGCTTTTTTTAGGATTTCTTTCTCCATTTTCAGGTTTTTGACCTGCGATCTTAACTTCCGGATTTCTTCCTGTTCCGGGGTGAGTTTGCCGTTCCCGCGGAAAGATTGCCCACCATCGGCTCGGTGTTCTGAAACCCAACGACCGAGCATATTGCCATTAAGCCCAAGGCTTCTGGCAGCTTCTGCACGGCTATAACCTTGATCGACTACCAAACTGACTGCATCCAGTTTGAACTCCTTTGAATACTTTTTTCTTCTTCTCAATTTACTTCTCCCAGTTAAATAAATTATCTCTTAACTGGGTTGTACAATCTATTGGACCACTTCAGGCCTGCAGCCGCTTGATCCAGCGCATCGAATGCCGGATTGAGTATTTGCTAAGGGCGTTGGGCCTGCAACAAGACTATGCGCGTTGCCAACAGATACCGGGCCTTGGACCCGCCACAGCTGCTGGGTTGGTGGCGGCCTTTCATCGCGGCGTGTTCGCTTCATCGGATGCCTTTGTGGCCTACCTCGGCCTGGACATACGATTGCGGCGGTCTGGTCGCATGCAGGGCAAGCACAAGCTGACCAAGAATGGCGAGAAGGAGATACGACGATTGCTATTTTGTGCCGCTCACGCGGCCCGCAACGAACCTCGATTCGAGCGCTATCATCAGCGTCAACTGGATAAGGGACTTTCAAAAACCGCTGCTCGAGTGATATTGGGGCGCAAGTTGGTCAGGATTGCATATGCCCTTATGAGTCGAGGCGAAACATTCAAACCGTGTGTAACCATGGCTTGACCAGACCCATAGAATCTTGTCGGCGCTCGGCATCCTTTATGGCGTGGCCAGTACTCCGCTCACGGGACTTTCCTAACGCTGGCACAAGCCGGTTCGCAGCAAGGGGTCTTAACGTTGCTGGCATTCACAACTAGGGGGGGTCCTGCACAGCTTTGGCGCTTAGCCTGCCGGCCTTGCGCAGTGCCTCGCGCAGCACGTATTCGATCTGCGCGTTAACACTGCGCAACTCATCATCCGACCAACCGCGCATGGCCACGAGAATGCGCTCGTCGATGCGTAACGGAAATGCCTTCTTTGTGGCCATAGTAGATGGCAATTAGCTGACAATCGGCTAAGTGGGGATCATCTAGTACAAGGATCCTGCGTTGACAACAGGTCGCGCATTCTCCTCGCCGCACAATACCACCAGCAGATTGCTGACCATGGCGGCCTTGCGCTCTTCATCCAGTTCAACGACGCCCTGCTTTTTCAGCTCCGAAAGTGCCATCCTGACCATGCCGACAGCGCCATCGACAATCTGGGTGCGCGCGGCCACGATCGCCTGGGCCTGCTGTCTTTTCAACATCGCGCTGGCAATCTCCTGGGCATACGCCAGGTGAGTGATACGTGCTTCGATCACTTCCACGCCCGCTTTTTCCAGCCTGGCCTGAACTTCTTCGCGCAAGCGCTCGGCGATTTCCTGTGGGTGGCTGCGCAGGGCCACAATTTCGTCACTATGTGATTCATATGGATAACTGGTCGCCATGTTGCGCAAGGCCGCCTCCGACTGAATCTGCACGAAACTCTCGTAATCATCAACTTCAAACAATGCCTCGGCAAAGTCAACGACTTTCCAGACCACCACGGCAGCGATGTCAATCGGGTTGCCGACGTTGTCATTCACCTTCATGACGCCGCTTTCGAAATTCCGAACCCTTAGAGATACCGGATCCTTGGAGTAGAACGGATTGGCCCAACGCAACCCGGTCTGGCGCACGCTGCCCACGTAGGTGCCAAATAACTGCAACACCTTTGCCTGGTTGGGCTGGACCATGAAAAAGCCCTTGAGACAAATAATCACAGCCACCAGGCCAAGCATATAGAGCGAAGCATACAGCGGGTAGACGGGCACCGAATTGACAAACTGCCAACCCAGCAATACAGCGAGGGTAGGCAGAATTACCAGGGCCGCGTAGCCCGAAGTGACTGAACGTGTCTTTTCCTGAATCATAATCGTCTCCTATGTGATATCCTTACGATATCATTTTGAGGTTAACTGCGCAAACCGGAAAGTGCAGGAAGTCACGTGTGGCTCCATACGGGCAATTTGGTTTTTCTGACGTTATACTGCCCCTAGGCACAAAGAGGAGAGATCAATGCGGCGTCTTTTGATTCTGATTTTGCTCAGTATTCCGCTGTCCGCGGCGGCCGAGACCGGCCCGCTTTTCATGAAGGATTTGCTGGGGGACCGGGAGTTTTTTGAGACCTGGGGTATTGGCTTCGATTTCTATACCATGAAGCAGGACTACAGCATCAAGGACTTACAGTTCAGTCTGCCCGGGGTAACGCTGCCTGATCCAACTCTGATTGGCGTTGAAAACGACCTCACTCACTATGACCTCAAGTTGGATGTGTGGGTGACGCCGTTCCTGCAGGTTTATGGACTGGTGGGCCAGCTCGACGCAGACACACTGGTCGATTTCAGCGATGCCCTGGTCGGGGGCCTGCCCGTCGGTTTGGGCGTTATTCCCGTCGCTTATGACGGCACGGTATACGGGGGTGGCGCGGTGCTGGTGTACGGCACCGAGCGATGGTTTGCCTCATTGAACGCCACCTGGACCAAGGCCAGCCTGAGTGGCGATTTCGATTCTACAGTCAGCTCCTTTACAGCACAGCCACGTATTGGCCTGACTTTCAACGCCTGGTCCGCCTACGTGGGCGGTATGTATTTGAAGACGGACGAGAAGCACAGCGGCTCTTTCGCCTTGCCCATTCCCGGACTGCCACCCATGCCATTCGCCGTTGAATTGGAAAGCGCCGATAAATGGAATGGGGTATTTGGCTTTTCCTATGTCTTCAGTCCCAAAGCACTATTGAGTTTTGAGTATGGTTTCGGCAAACGTACCCACACTCTGTTCAATTTCACCTTCAGGTTCTAGTGTGCTGCTTCGTAATTAATGGCCATCCGTTTTCTTGGTCGTGCTGGTCTGGTGTGGATTCTGGCGCTGCCAGCGATGCCGCTTGCCGCCTATGAAACTGACCAATTCACCAACCGCCTCAGCCCCATCCGGGATTCCACCGAGGTGCTTGATTTAAAGGTCAACGAGACCATTCTCGAAATCGCATCGTCCTGGACCGGACCGCGGGACGAGTGGAAATTCGTCAATGCTGTTTATTATGAAATCGGCGGTAGGCACTGGGTCGACAAAATCGAACGCTGGGCGATGAAATCGACGCAGGTAGAACGTCTGCACCCGTCGCGCCGGGAGTCCATATACCAGGGGCATCCTTTCTGGGCGACGCGGGTTGCCGCGGTCTTTGGGGTCGGCCCAACCATCATGTTAAACGGCCAACTCATCGGTTCGGACAAGTTGGGGCACTTTCTTTCCCAGGGACGGAAATATTATGGCCGCTACCGCCGATCCAACGATGAAGCCCAAGCGGCAAAACATTCCGCCTACACCGAGCGCGCCCTGTTTGGGCAACTGACCACCGGCGTGTATTCAAATTCCGATCTGGTCGCAAACTATGAAGGTCACCGATTTTACCGCAGCCTTTTTGAAGACGACATTGTGCCCGGAAAGAATTCGATACTTCGCTGGGAGGCCGACCACTGGGTCGTGCAAGCGTCATTCACATGGGCCGACTTCGTGAACGCCTACTGGGACGAAGCGCTGAATATCAATCACTTCGATGCCCTGTTATACCCACATATGGTTGATCGTCTGCTGCAATTCTGCGACGATTACGACACGGCCCCAGAGCGCTACCGGATCGACGATGAAAGCGTGCTGCAGCAAAAGTATGCCCATCTGGAATTGCGCGAAACCTCGGAGCTGAGGCTGGACCGGTTGTGTACCGACAAGGCTGCGGATTCCTTCAAGGCTTCGTCCTCACTGTCGGACTGAAACTCACTTGCTCCAGCGGCTGCGCGAACACCATCACGCCCGGAAAATTCTCCTCAAGGTGCGCCGTCACCTCTGCCACCTCGCCGGGAGGGATGTGCACGGCGATCAAGTGGGTGGCATGCATATAAGTTTGTACAATGTCATAGTCAGGACCGGGCTGAAAGTACCAGAAAGGCACCAGTGCAACATCCAGATCGACCTGTTCCAGCCCGGCCCGCCGGTAGTCCTCCGGATCCATTGCCGCGTCACCCACGTGCAGCACCTTGAGCCCGCCCACGCTCACCAGGTGGCCGTAATTCTGCAAGCGCGCGTAATTACCCCGGCCGTGGCTGAGAAGAAATATGCGTATTGTTATATCCCCGATTGAAAGAACCTCGGGTGTCCCATATTGAGGATCAATGATCCTTATGCGGTCTTCTGTGGTCACCAGCTGCCGACACTTTTCACGAACAAGATCAATGACCTGTGCTGAGGACACAAACTGTGTCCGGCTTCTGGATTGCAGGAAGCGGCAGGCGGCGTCCGGCTGATTGTGGTCATGATGCCGATGGCTGGCAAGCGCCAGGCCGATGGATGAAAACGGCCCGTTCGCCCCGGTCAAGGCCGCCTGTTGTTCGGGGCTCAAACCGCCATAAATAGCGTAGTTCTCGGTGACCAGCCCATCGATGATGATGGCGGATGCGCCATCGGAGAGCACCACGCCTTCATTGGCCAACATGGTCAAGGTCACATCGGCTGCGGCATGGAGACTCGCAATGATTAAACAGGCTGACAGCAGTCGGATCGCACCCTTAGAAGCCATCAGCGCGCGCCCTGTCTGTGAAGCTGTGTTGATCCGGGCGCCCGACAGCGTAGCGAATGACACCATGCTCAGAACCGGGGCCCCGAAAGTGAAATCCGTTCTTCTCCAGCACCCGAATGGACTGGCGCAGATGCGGCAGCGTTTCGGCCTTTACTTCCATGACATTGTGGTGGCCAAACGCCCAGCCCGTCAATGCGCCGGCGGCTTCGGTAGCGATTCCCGCGTTTTGAGATTGGCCGATGACGGAGTAGCCGATTTCCACCGATCCCTCGCTGTCCGGCCGCCCTTTAAAGCCGCAAATGCCACACACCATCGGCTTCTTGCCGTTCTTGTTCAGCACATACCAGAAGGACCACCCCTGCTCTGCTGGATCGTGCAATTGACGCTGGGCGTATTCCATCGCGGAACGCCCGTACAAGTCGGGCGGCCAGTTAAGCGGCACTTCTGCCCGCAAGGCCTTGGCGAGCGAATCACGCCCTTCCAGGTCTGCTGCCACCAGCTCTGACGTCGCCGCCACCAGCGTTAGCCTTGATGTTTCCAGGGTGTTCAGAGTCAAGTCCTTTTCTCCTCAATCCTCATTAACTTTTGCGGTATGCGTTCAATAACAATGTCCACCCACGGGCCAGTGCGGTTGGGTCACCATTGATGACCAGCTTAGTCATTGACCGTGAAAGTCGCGAGATGTTTGCAGCAAAAGGGGCAATTCCTATACCGCCTTTGCCCTGCATCCACCGGCCCCGGTCGAAATCAACGAGGTGTACCTGTCCCTCGTCATTGACCAAAACGTTGGCCGCATTCAAGTCCGCGTGCAATACCCCGGCACGGTGAAAACCGGCGATGCAGGCGCCGACTGCAGCCCAATCCGAATCGCGCAATTCACTGCTTGAAAACAGCTCCGCCAGCGTCCGGCTTTTTTCAATCCTGCGCATCAGGATCGCACCCCGATAGACCAGACCCGTGCGCCCACACAAAGCCGCCACCGGCTCGGGTACCGCCAGTCCCGCCGCCGCCAGGTCGCGCAGCAGCCGAAATTCCCGCAAGGGCCTCGATTGATCGAAGCCGGTGAAGAAATAGCGGTCCCGACTGAATTTTGCCGCCCAACCACCCCTTAGGTATTGTCGCAGGACCATGGGGCCCTTTTCGTGGTCAATCAGCAGCGCTTGCCCCCTGCCACCCAGCGCCCCATTCAGGCGGCCCTGTTCAGACCACCATTGCCGTTCGAATAGCTTCAGATCGGGTGTTTGCAGACATTCAGAATCATATATGATGACCTGAGGTCCCGTTTTATGAATGCTTGTATTCAAGTGTATGCGTCACATCCAGAAAAGATCGCTGCCCAATGGCGGTTATTGTGGCGGTTATTGTGCTGCCGGTACCTGGAGGCGTCAATCTGCCTGTGACTCCACTGCCGTTCACCAAGCCCCCGGGTCGAGTCTGTATTCTGCGCCTGTCTGCCCTGGGTGACGCCACCCATGTTCTGCCACTGATTGCCGCCCTGCGGGCGCAGTGGCCCGATTCAGCCCTAAGCTGGATTATCGGCCGCAACGAAAGGCGCTTGCTCGCGGGTGTGGACGATATTGATTTTATCGAATTCGACAAGAAGGCTGGCTGGCCCGCCATCAGCCGCCTGCGCAGGACGCTACGGCAGCGCCGATATGATCTGCTCCTGCACATGCAGATGTCTGCGCGGTCCAATTTGATCAGCCGCCTGGTGCATGCACCCATGCGCCTGGGCTGGAACCGGCAGAGGTCAAGGGATTTGCACGGCTGGTTTTGCACACACCGCGTGGCCCACGTCCCGTTTCAGCATCAGGTGGATGGATTTCTGGAATTCGCCAGAGCCCTGGGTGTGCCCGTTCCCGCCCGGCCCCGCTGGGACCTGCCCGTCAGTTCAGAGGCTGTGTCCTGGGTGGTGCAACAACTCGAGGGATTCCAATGGCAGGCCGGCGCCGGCGAGCGGCTGCTGGTGATCAGTCCCTGTTCCAGTCGTCCGGTTCGGAACTGGCGGGCTGAGCACTACGCCCGGGCTGCACAATTCGCCGCCCGGGATCTGGGCATGCGGGTGCTCCTGACCGGGGGTCCCACAGCAATGGAAAAAGCCATGGGTAACGCCATAACAAGCCAGGCCGGCGTACCCTGCCTTAACCTGATGGGCCGGGACACGCTGGAACAATCCAAGGCCATACTGCAACGCGCAGACCTGGTGCTAACGCCGGATTCCGGCCCCGCCCATATCGCTTCAGCCCTGGGCACGCCCGTGCTTGGCCTTTATGCTTCAACCTGGTCGCGCAGGTCAGGGCCTTACCACTCCCTGGATCTATGCGTGGACAAGTTCCCCGAGGCGGCACGCAAGTATCGCCAGTCACAAGCCGAGGACCTTCGTTGGGGCACCCGCATCGAAGACGAGGGGGTCATGGATTTGATCCAACCTGCAGAGGTCATCGACAAACTGCAGCGATTTTCACACGCTTAAGCCACATTTCTGACGATGCCCACGGTCGCGCCTGCGCCTGCCCGGTGCCGCCGCAATGCCTCGAACCCGGACTCCAGGTCGGCCAGCAGATCATCGGCATTCTCGATGCCCACCGACAACCTCAGCAAATTGGGCTGAATTCCTGCTGCAAGCTGATCGCTCTCAGGCATGGCCGCGTGGGTCATTGTCGCCGGATGCGCCACCAGGCTTTCCACACCGCCCAGAGATTCGGCCAGCGTGAAGAGATCCAGGGCAGACAGAAATACGGGGATTTCCTCTGCGCTGGCGTCCAGTTCAAAGCTGATCATCGCGCCGAACCCATTCTGTTGCGCTGCCGCAATCTGGTGCCCTGGATGAGACTCCAGACCCGGATAGTAGACCCACGCCACTTCGTCAATCTGTGCCAGCGATTGTGCAATGGTCCCGGCACTGGCTTGATGTTGGGCGTAGCGCACGCTCAAGGTTCGCAGGCCCCGCAGAGTTTGGAAACTGTCAAAGGGTGAACCGGTCAGTCCCAGGCAATTGGCCCACCATTTAAGCTCTTCAGCCATATCTTCAGAAGCCGCGATCACCGCGCCACCCACGACATCCGAATGACCATTGATGTACTTGGTGGTCGAGTGCAGCACAATGTCAGCCCCAAGTTCGATGGGCCTTTGGGCTGCGGGAGACAGAAACGTGTTGTCCACGACCACCAGGGCGCCCACTTCGTGGGCCACTGCCGCCAGCGCCTGAACATCGCTGATGCGGAGTAAGGGGTTACTGGGCGTCTCGATCCAGAGGACATAGGGCTTTAGGGCCCGGATGCGATCAATCGCCAGCTCCGTTTCCCACAACGGCACCCACTGGAGATCGAATTGGCCTTTGGCAGCAGCAGCGGTAAACAGTCGGTGGCAGCCCCCATAACAGTCATACGGCGCGATCATCACATCGCCCGGCGACAGCAACTGGGTGACCAGGTGAACTGCCGACATGCCCGAAGAAGTGATGACGCCGCCAGCGCCACCTTCCAGTTCGGCCAGCGCACCGGCAAGCTGATCGCGGGTCGGGTTTCCAGAGCGGGTGTAGTCGTATTCACCCTTCTCGCCAAAGCGCTTGAAAGCGAAAGTGGAACTCATGTGCAGCGGTGGAATGACGGCGCCATGGGCGCTGTCAGTGTCGATGCCATAACGGGCTGCAATGGTTTCTGGTTGCAGGGTTTTTGATGATTGATTGTTCATTGCAGGCTCTCCAGATGTTCTCTGATGACGCCGCTGACGGCGTTCTCTTCTTTTAAAAATGCGTCGTGCCCATAAATGCTGTCGGACAGGGTCAGGCTGCATTTACTGCCCAGCAGCTGACGCAAGGCGATCAGCTGCCTGACCGGCACGATCTGATCGGAATTGAAACCTGCCAGATCAACCGGAACGCTGATCTCCTGGGGTTGGACATGATGATCGTCTATGGACTGCGACAGGCACAGATAGGCATAAATGTTGAATCGTCGGGCAAAATGGGCACCGCAATGGTCGAGGTAAGCGGTTGCGCTGGACGCTGGGTTCACGCCCGTTGCGAATCGCTTGGAAAATTCTCGGTCGGACCGGTAGGTGCACATCGCCAGCGACCGTGCGATGGAAACGGCCCGGGCCACCTCACCGCAGTCCAGCCCCAGACCAAGTACCTGGCGCTGGACATGCCGCCAGCCAGTGGCCAGAGGTGTCGCCTCATGACCAGCGCAAATGACCAGCGCCTTGTTCAGCCGCTGCGGATGGCGGGCTGCAAACTGCTGCGCCACCATGCCGCCATATGAAGCGCCGATGAATGAAGCAAGTCGGTCGATACCCAGGGCATTGAGCAAGCAGGCCGCAAGGTCAGCCTGATCGGCAGTATCAATCGCCGGAAAAAGCGCGGGATCATTGCCGTTTTCTCCATTCCAGCCTGTTGGGCCAGTGGTTTCGCCGTTGCCGCCTAGATAATCGAATGCCAGAACCCTGAAGCAGTTCGTGTCCACAGCCTGACCGGGGCCAATCTGCGCCTGCCACCAGCCTTTTGCCGATTCGCAGACGTCTGTCCAGGCCTGCTTGCCGGCAGAGATCCCTCCGCCCACGAGCACCACAGGAAGATGAGGGTCACCAAGCAGGCGCCAAGAAATTCGGGGCTTGTCCAGGATCTCACCCGACATGAGGCGCAAGGGCTGATCCAATTCAACAATGCCTTCACGCATCTAAACAGACACGGGATGGCAAGAACCAATAGGCGGCTCAGCCGGTATCTGATGTTGGGCGCTCGAAAGTAAAGATGCGCTCATGCCTTGCTCCTCCAGAATTTCCGTCAATAACGCTCATTTGGAAATTCTGCGGGGAGAGGTGAGTTTGATCAGGTCCATCAGAGTTGCTGCCTGACCACCCATTTCCCGAAATCCACCGAGGTGAAATTCGCAGGAATTGGCACCTTTGTAAACGGGTTAGGTTTACAGGTTGCCCCGGCGTCATCGGGCCTTTCCCTCAGCCGGTCTTAATGAGTTCAGGGGGATTGTAGGCGAAAAGGTGGGGGCCGCGCAATAGCGGCCGACATTATTCCACCGTCATTCTGCGCCAGCGCTAATATGCCTGGTAAGATTTTTCCTCCATGATCTGCGAGCCCAGATGGACGTTAATGGCTTTTTTCACTCCCGAGCGGCGGTCATTGGTGAGGTAGACCTGCCGAGCCAGTTCAATGAATGCCTGGTCAAATTCCTGGTCGCGCTCTTTGTCGCGGATGTCGTCTTCGATTTCCCACAGCGTCTCATTGGTGCGCTTGAGCTTGCGGCGCAAATCAGCAATAACTGCATCCTGATTGACCGCCTTGTCCCAGGCGTCGGTCAGCAACTGCAGTTCGATGCGCACATTGAGCCGCTTGGCTTCATCGTCGAGACGTTCCATTTTGATTTCCAGAATGGTGATCTTGTCCAGTGTTTCACCCGGTGACACAGGCACCTGAATATTGTCCATTGTGGTCAGCCCGATCCTTATACCTTGAAAGCGTATTCCTGGTGGGGGTCGCGCTCAATGTCGGGCGGGTAGTTGTGCCGTTTGTCGACGTAATACCTTTCCCGATGATCCCCGGCCGAAGCACTATTGTAGGTAATGTACAACACTCTGCGCGCCTTGTCAGAGTGGTTGGCATGGGATCGATGCGGCGTATACGAATCGAAAAATATGGCATCGCCGGGCTGGCAATGAACGGCCCGGTAGACCACGTGACCGGTTTCTTCGGCTGTCAGAGGGGCCCACATTTTTCCCAGCATTCCTTTACGGTGCAAACCCGCAATAATCTCCAGACTGCCGTTTTCTTCATTGGTTTCATCGATGGCCACCATGGCTGTGATATGGATTGGCGCATACTTGTCCCAACCCGCCTGAACATCCTGGTGCGCCCTGAATCTGTCCGCGCCCGGTAATTTGAAATTGATCTTGTCCTTGAACAACACGACCGGCTCACCCAGGAGTTCCGCGACCGATTGTTCCATTCTGCGACGCTGGATGAGTTGGGAAAAGCCCTCATGAAACGGTACAAAATTTTCTATTCGACAGAGAATTCGACTGCGATCGAGATCACTGGTTTCGAAATACATCATGGCCTTCCCGGGTGCCTCAGGGCAGGCGGCCAATTCGTCTGTCCACTCACTGATCGTGCGGGATTCATCCGGGTTGTACATCCCTTTGACCAGCACATAGCCGTCACGCTTGAAGACTCTTATCTGGTGTTCACTGAGAACGGGCTCGGGGGTCATGAGGATCCTTCATCGGTCTGACGTCCCCTATGGTAGTGCTGCCTCAGGGATTTCGCCACGGAGATGAGGTTATTGGTGGTCCAGTACAACACCATGCCCGCCGGAAAAGTATAAAACAGGACAAAAAATGCTGCGGCCAGTAAAAGCATATTCCCCGATTGTCTGCGCCGCAGTGAGGCATCAAGCGCCACCGGTTGGTGCAGGACAGAGGCCCAAATGGACAATACTGACATGATTAAAGGCAACAGATTCAGCGACGATCCGAAAAACGGTATTGTCCAGGGCAATTTCCAAACGCCATCGGGTCGGGACAAGTCTTCGATCCATGCAAATGCGGCGTGCTGAAGGTGGATATTCTCGGCAAGCATGTCGAAGGCGCCAATGAACACCGGGATGACGACGGCAATGCCGGCCAGGCTTTTCAGGCTGTACAACGGATGTACGCCATGCTCGCGGAATAGGTCGGTGATCTTGCTGGCCTGTGCCTCTCCCCGGTGTTCACGTTTGATCTTGGCGATATGGGGCGCGAGCCTGGATTCGATTTCATGCACCTGCTGCTGCAATCTGTCGGCAATCCGGCTTAGTGGTCGCATTAAGAGATTTACGCTGACCGATAGCAGCATGATCGCCAGCCCCCAGGCTGGAACCAGCCGATGAATGAAATCGAGCAAGTAAAACAGGCCAAAACAAATCCAACGCAGCCAGAACCAAAGGCCTGACCACATCAAACCGGAGAGGCCCGCTTCCGTTTTATTCAAGACGCGCGGTTCCAGCGGGCCCAGGTACAACTGCCACTCGCCACTGGCGACAATTGGCTTGACGGAAATGCTCGCCTGGTCCGATGCTCCGGAAACATCTGCCGCAATGGCCGCGCTGCCACCTGCGGTGGCCAGCAACGCCCAGTAGCGGTTGCGAAATCCCGCCCAGACAGGCGCACTGGATCCACCGGAATCAAGCGTATTGATGTCCTCGTCGCGCAAGGAATAATTGGCGGCGCCATTGTCGTCAATCACGACATAGCGCACCTGCTCAAGCCAGTTGCCAAAGCCGGCTGCCGGCGCGGGCCTGAAAGACAGCGGCGAAATCATCTGCAGGCCCTCCATGCCAGACGCCGTCAGGCTGATCAGGTAGCCTTCAAGCGGGATGCGCCAATCGAGTGTTGCGCCCCGGGGCGACTCAAGTGTCAGAATCTGGTGCGTCTGATCAAACCTGCTTTTGGCCGACCAGCGCGCACGCAATTCACCCGTGCCGGCAGTGAGCGGCTGAACGATAACCTGGCCCGCCAGGCGAACGCGACTTGCACCTGCACTCTGGCAGTCCGGGAAACAGGCTAGCGCTGAAATGAGGGCGCCCTGATGATTGAACGCCACTTCAAGTTGGCGGGTCGTATAGGTGTAGGGCAATTCTGAATCCGCCCGCAAGCCGAAGGGTGCAAACAGGCCAGCCCACAAACAAACCAACATCCAGCCCCGCAGCCAACCCCGCAGCCAGGTCCTTTTGGGCAAGGCGCACATTAGCGATAGAACCTGGAGTTGTCGCGGCTGACGGCCTCGAGCAACTCAGGCCTGATTCGCGGCTCGGTGGCAATGCGGTAATTGGAGTCGCGGACGGCGAAACTGCCGTTGGGATAGGTGACCAGGACTTGGTCGGGTTCCAACACCGCGTAATTGTAGTAACTGCCGACCAATAACCAGTCCCAGTTCTGGGCCGCAAACAGGTTGCTCCCCAGCGCGAAGTCCGAAGGCTCATTACTGCAGCCCAACAATTCCTTCATCAGGGTCGGCACGACGTCGTAGTGGGAACTGCGGTGGGTGAACACCTGCGCCGGTTTACCGGGCCAGAACAGCACCATGGGAACCTGCAGTTGGTAGGGGGTGTAGCCGGACCCATGCCCAGACAGGCCGGCCTCAGTTTCTTCGAATTCTTCGCCGTGGTCTGAAGTCAACACAACCACCGTGGACTCGAGCAGGCCACGTGAATCCAGATCGGCCATAACCCGTTCAATCAGGCCATCGATATAGAACGCTGACTTGAGGTATTCGCTGTAGCGCGCGGCCAGGGGATCATCATATTCAGCTTCAAAACCGGCCGGAAAATCCATATCTGGTGGATAGTCCAGTGCATTTGTGGCGTTATAAAATAGAAACTCGAAGAACGGCGGCTGCGCCTCCGCAGACGACCCAGCGCCCAACGCATTCGCGTCCAGCCATGCGACCCACTCATCGGTCAAAATCGAATCCTTTTGCCACGAAGGCGCGTCCGCAGGTCCTGTTTCCAGCCTGAGGTCGGGCACATTGGCAAAGGCCGTGCGATCGAGCATGATGGGGCGGTAGAGTGTTGAGCTGGAAAAGATGCCCATGCGGTAATTCTGACGCTGCATTTCATCGATCAGGAGACTGGATCGCTGGAGGGACTCAAAGCTGGACCAATACCCCGGTGGCAGACCGTAAAACAGGCTGAACACGCCAATGCGTGAGGCATTGCCGCCACTGTAGTGCTGGGCGAACCGTTGACCCCGCGCGGCAGTACGCTGCCAAAGACGTGGGGTGACCCGCTCATTTAAAACATCGCTGCGCATGGCGTCAGCGAGAATCAAAATCAGATTGTGAGGGCGCCGCTGCGCAAAACCTGAGCATTGCAGTGGATTGAGCGGATAGTGCAGCACATGATCCGCGGCGCCTTTCATCCCCCTCGATATGCGTTTTGCCATTTCCCGTTCACGGCTTCTTGTAGGATTGACCAATCCCAGGGCAGCGAGCTGCTTTTTCGCCGTGAATCCCTTGTAAACCGGCAACTGCTGCCCCACGCTGGTCACCGACACATAATAGGTGGCATCGGCCCAGGCGTAAATTGACTGCGACACGATCACGGCCACCACACTCAGGCCCGCCAGCAGTCTGCCGCCCCGGCGCGAACGCCCCATCACCCACAGCCAGGTTCGGTGCGCCAACAAGGATTCGAACACCAGTGCAATAAAGAAAATGATCGCGGCAAAGGTCCAACTCTGCCAACCCAGGATCTGCATCGTCAGCGCATTGAGATGGAAGCGGCTGTCAGACCACAACAGGCTATCAAGCACGATCACTGCGATCATCACTGCATAGATCAATACCGCACATGCAGCCACCCGTTTCAGGCCTGGAGCGAACGCCACGAGGGGACTGAGCAAAATGAACAGCGGCAGCAACGACTGTAGCACGTGATGCGCGGGGTAGATCAACAGCAGGTAAGCCCACGACAGTGGCGTGCCGCCGGTGGAAAACCCCCAGAAGTATCGTATCCCGATGAAACCAAGCACCACTGCGTTGGCCATCGCAAACCAACCCAGAAAGCGGAACAGTTGAGCGCGTTGGATGCCGTCAGCCATTGCAGTGCTCAAGTTTTTGCGCGGCCGCGATGGCGGAAATTTCTGCTGCCCCGTCCGCGACGCTGTGTCCGAGTCGGAAAACCATCTCTTCGCGCAACGCCCGGACCTCCTCCCTGAACCGACGCGTATTGTCCAGCAGGCGCCGTATGGCCTGTGGCGCTTCCGTCAGGCGGTCCACCGCCAACACTTCGCCGAGCTGTCTGCGAATCGAGGCCTCAACCGGCTCCAGACCCAAATCCTTCCAGTTTGGGTTGCGGATGCGTCTGGGCACATCGATAAACAACACGGGCTTTTCCAGCCCCATGGCAAATTCCAGTGCCATCGCCGACCAGTCGCTGATCAGGATGTCTGAATCGAGCAGGGACTTAATTTCCCCCATGTCACCGATGTAGCTGAAACCCGGCTGGCCCTCGAAACGCCCTGAGGCCGGCAATGACTTCAGGCGATTGCCAGGTACTTTGATAATGAGGCCGCATCACCACCCGCAAGCCCGCCTCCAGAAGCACCCTGATCAGAGTCTCACCGCAGCAGTTGAAGATGGAGTCTTCTCCCCATGTCGGGGCAATCAGGACCGAGGGCGGGGCAACGCGCCCGGCAGTTGCGGAATTGTTTGTTGCTGACAGGGGCAAGGCGCTGCCGGTTTGGCCCAGTGATATGACCTCCTCGAGACGCGGATGACCGTAGTCAAACAAGCGCTTTTGCGGCAATTTCTTGAGCGCTTCGCGACGCCTGATTTCCTCGACCTGGTGGCGGCAGGCACAAAACAGGGTGTCATAGTGATCGAACGAATTTTCGTTATCGACCATGTGGGTGCTGCCCATGCTGTGAAACAGATAGATGTAATGCACCGGGTGCAAAGATCGTTTCAATTGCAGGTTGTGCAGGTCCATCATTGTCAGCACAAACACGTTGGCATGGTTGACCTGGAAAAAAACAGTCAAAAACCAGCCGGCGGGAATATGCAGGGCGAGGAAATACTCGTGGCGGCGACCCAGGCCCGGATCACCGGGATCAGATGTGACATAACAGACTCGCTCGCCGTGCACTGTATTCAATTGTTCAATCAAGCCGGAAAAGTGATGCCAGTCCTGACCGGACTCAGAGTAGACCACGATATGCTGCCACTTTGATGGCAGTTTGCTGAACCGCCGCCAGCCTCTCCAACCGGTCAGGAGCGACATGGCGCCAGCAGGTCCAGGGCCCAACAACCGGGGCCGGAAGAGGGGTCAGAGTAAAAGTTCTGAAGCCGTGTGGACCGCTGCATCATTGCTCAGAGAGAAATTACCCTGACCCCTTTTCGACTGACCCCTTTTCGACTGACCCCTTTTCGACTGACCGATTTGCGACGCTGGCGGCCTCTCCGGCCGGCTCCCGATCCGCATCTCCCGCAGTCTGTCCGGAACCGGCTGATTGATCCGAACGAAAAAAAGCCCTGATCCGATACCAGTAGGTTTTGATGGCCAGGGCCGCAGATGCAAGCAGGCCAACCACGGCCGAAATGATCATGCCGCTGGTGCTGGGGTCCAGGTAGGCAGAGGCTGTCGGCGAAGCCAGCGTCATGGCGCTGGCGACAAACAAAACGCTTGGTTTGGGCGCATTCTTCAATGGCATGAGCAAATCCAGTGCTGTAGGTCAGGTGCACTTTGGACCAGGTGCACTTCAGGTCAGGTGCATTTTACTGAAAAACACTCGCCAACGCGCTTTCCAGCCGCTGCAAGTCATAGTCGCTGATATCGCCCATGGTCGAAATGCGAAACATTCGGCCCATCAGCCCGCCCTGCCCGGCGTAGATTATAAAACCCCGCTGCTTCATTCCATCGTGCACGGCCTCGTAGCTCATTCCTGCAGGTAAATGGTAGGCACGCAGCACGCTGGATGAATCGGCCGCCGGCAAAAACGGTTCAACGCCTGCCACCGACAGGGCTCTGGCAACGGCAGTTGCCAGCCTGGTGTAGCGCGCATGCCTGGCCTTCCAGCCTCCGTCGCGCTTCATTTCAGCCAACGCCTGACGCAGCGCCAACAGGCCATTGACCGCCGGCGTAAATGGCGTGGATTGCCGCTCCTGGTGCCCGGACCACAGCTTCAAGTCCAGGTAAAGGCTCCGCGGTGGTTCCGCGCTGCTTTTCAAAGTGATCCTTTTAGCCAGGACAAAACACAGGCCCGGAATGCCATGCAGGCATTTGTTGGCGGTCACCGCACAAGCAACCAGTGCGGACGATTCAAAGGGAATGGACTCCGCGCCAAAACTGGAAACGGTATCCAATAACAGCTTCACGCCCTGCTCCTGGCACAGATTCGCCAACGCCGACACCGGGTTCAAACGTCCGGTTGTGGTTTCGTGATGCACCGCTGCAACATGTGAAAATGTCGCACCCCTCGATTCTGCGCGGGTCAAAGCGTCACGGACGGAATCCAGATTCCAGGCATCCAGCCAGTCAAACTTTACCGAATCGAACGCGATGCCATGAATCTGTGCGATGCGCGTGAGGCGCTCGCCGTAGACACCGTTTTCCAGGACCAGCAGCCGCCCACTGCGCGGCACCAACGAAGCGATCATGGCCTCCAGCGCAGTTGTACCCGAGCCGCCCAACAGCACCGCTGACCATTCATCAGGCGCACACCCGTATAGCGCTGTCAATGCGGCGCGCACTTCGTCCTGGAGCTCGAAAAATTCGCTCTCACGGTGGCACAAGTCTTCACTCACCGCCGCGCGCCTGACGCCTTCGCTGAGGCTTACCGGTCCCGGATTCAGCAGCAGCGCTCTCATGGGCTTGCCTGGTACCACAACAGCACGGCGCAGCCCAGCAGGTAGATGGAAATGATCAATTCGCCATTGCGGACCAGCGATTGCCGCATGTTCCAGCGGGCATCCCTGTCGGGTGTCCAGGCCAGCCGGTTGGGGATCATCGCCGCTGTGTCGGCGCTCCAGCTTCGCCATTCGTCGCCAAATATTTTTTCCAGCTTGGCATCTTCGTAAGCGATCGCCGGGGGATAATAAAAGAGAAAAAACAGCACAAAAATAATGACGAACACCCAGTTCGCGCAGGCCAGCGTAAAGCCGGCCATGATGACGAAATTTCCCAGGTAAAGCGGGTGGCGCACCAGTGAATACGCCCCGGATGTCGCCAGGCGGGTGTTCTTGTAAATCACCCCGGCGGCGTAAATGCGCCATGCTTGACCCGCGCAGGCAAGCAGCAGTCCGGCAATGACGCGCCAGACCCCCGCAGGTTCGATGACGAATCCACAGATCAACAGCAGCAATAAGCCAATGCCCTGCCGGGATGCCTCATGGTAGCGAAGCATGTCAATGACGCCGGCCAGTCCCGTGCTGTCGGTTGCTCTGCGGGATCTCGTGACGCTCACAAGCCGGCCCAGGGCGCAGTGGCGCCAAGCGCGGCCATAAATCGTTGTTTCACCTGTGGCGGCGACAACTCCGGACGTGGCAGGTCGGTCACCACAGCCTGCCTGATCCTGACGTGCTGCATGACAGGCCCGCGACTGATTTGCAGCATGGCTGTCACTTGCTTTTCAGATGTCACTTCATCCATTTCCCGATAACCACAGGCGGACGCCACAGCAGCGAAGCTGATTGCAGCACTCACGGTGGATTGACCACCGGTCGATTCATGTACGCCATTATCCAGCAAAACGTGGTGGAAGTTATCTCCGCCATAGGCGCCGATCGTCGCCAGGTTGCCCATACGCATCAAGACGGCACCATCGCCATCTGCGACAAAAATGCGGCGCTCCGGCAGGCAACGGGACAGGCCCAGCCCCAAGGCAGACGCACAACCCATCGAGCCCACCATGTAGAACTGGTTGTCGCGATCTTCGAGTGCATAGAGCTCGCGTCCGGTGTAACCGGTCGATGCGACGACAAGCGATTGATCCAGAGGAGAATGGGCTTGCACGATTTCCAACACTTGCCGCCGGGTAAGCACGGGGTCCTGCGCTTCGGAGCGGTCGGCAAACCGGCCGGCCCGAGGCTGCACGGCGCTGCGACGATCGCGAAATTCGGTGGTTTGAACCGAGCCTTTGCGCATCACGAGCGCGTAGGGCAGACCGGTTTTGTCCATTTGCCACGATGCCACAGTCAGGGCGCCTTCCACGTCCAGCGCGGTGCGCGGAAAATAAGCCCAGGGAATCTGTAGTTCATCCAGGATGCGGGTGGTAATCTGACCCATCAGTTCGTGCTGAGGCTCATCCGGCAGGCCAGGCTCACCCCTCAGGGTAACAATCAGCAGCACCGGAATACGGAACACCCAGTTCAGCGAACTCAGCGGACTCACCGCATTGCCCAGACCCGAATTTTGCATCATGACAACGCTACGTCTTCCCGCCAGCGCCGCTCCGCTGGCAATGGCAACGGCGTCACCCTCGTTGGCCGCGCCAATGTAGTCCAGTTCCGGGTCGTCAATTATGCTGTTGATAAACGGCGTCAGAAACGAGCAAGGCACACCCGACCAGATGCTAAAACCGGCGGCCCTCGCAGGTTCGATGAAATCCCGCGCTTCTATCATGCCGGGTCAGTCTCCCTGACTCTGGGCAAATTCACCCGCCTGTTGCAAATCTTCGAGGTTGTTGATGTCCATCCAGTGGCCGGAGATGTAGAGCACCTGCGGTGGCACACCGTCGGCGACCAATTGGTTCAGGAGATCGGCGATGGTCAGCGAACGGTAGTCCTCTGCCTGCCTGAGCTTGTCCAGGGCCGCGCGCAGTTGCATGCCGCCCTCATTGCTGATCCGTAACATGTCAATCCAGCGCCCATCCGGCGCCCTGCCCTGCCACTCACTCGCCGCGCTAACCTGCTCGAGCGTCACTTTTTGTTGATACATTGCACGGTCATCAGCACCAGAGCACCACGCCAGATCAGTATTGTTTCCTCGCGCCTTGTCCAGGGGCGATGAATCAATCACGACCAACAACGGGGCATCCCAATCCTGCAGATTGTTCAGGATGTAGCGCCGAAACAGAAGATCTCCATAGATGATAACCGTGTCTGACTGAATTGCGTCCAGCGCGCAATCCAGCGAGGTCAGCTCATTGCTGTGCGCCCAGTCGTCGTTCATCACTACCCTGGCGCCCTGCACCTGTACAGCATCAGCGCAATACCCGGCGACCACCGTGATTTCGTTGATTCCCTGAGACTTGAATTTGTCCACCAAACGGCGCAAGACCGTCTTGCCGGCAACCTGAATCATGACCTTTGGTTTGTCCCCTGTCAGGCTCTCGAGCCCGCTGCCACGACTGGCGGCCAGAATGACGGCAGAGGCATCCGGCCGCTCATTGCGTGCATAGCGGCGTTCTGCCTGAAGCAATTCATCGGCACCTTGCAGCCTGAAGATTTCTGAAACCGCGGCGACCTGGCCTTCCACTTCTATCAGGGACTGTGTGTTTTGAATAGTTTGCGCGGTGGACTGCATCGCGGCGATGGCCGAGCGAATCAGGTGGTTGGCCCAGATGACTAGGCTGATGCGATGTTCATGAAACACCTCGGTCGGCGTTGAATAATACTTGGTCGGTACCACGACCAGGGGGCAGCGGTTTTCCCACTCACGGGCAAAGGCGAGCACTTCCTCAGGCTGGGACTGCTTGCTGTGGATCAATACGGCATCAGCGCCAGCTTCGCGATAGGCCTCTGCACGCCTCAGCGCCTCATCCAGGCCCCAGCCGGCGATCAGGGCTTCGACCCGGGCGACAATGCAGAAATCATCGTCAGTTTGTGCATCCTTTCCGGCCTGAATTTTGCCGCAGAATGTGTCAATCTCCTCGAGTGGCTGCCCCTCACCCTGTATGAAACTGTTGGTTTTGGGAAACAGCTTGTCTTCGATGCAAACGCCGGCAATATCGCGCTGCTCCAATTTCTGCACCAGCCGGCGCATATTATTGAAGTCGCCATAGCCGGTGTCACCATCGAGCAGTACCGGGATGGATGTCGCATCGGCCATGAATTCCAGCGTGTCCACGACCTGGGTCCAGCTCAGTTCATTATTGTCCCGCACCGCATGCTGTGCCGACAACGCCAGACCCGAAGCCCAGATGCCTTTAAACCCCGCTTCTTCCACAATTTTGGCGGACAGGCCGTTATGCGCTTCCAGCAGGAACTCGGTATCGCCCGAGAGCAACATCTGTCTGAGCTGGGAAGTCTTCTTCATCGGCCTGTGGTCACTCCTGCGCTAGTTCCTGCATACGTTCGCAATCAGTACCAAGCATTCAGTACCCGGCAATCAATACCCGGCAATCAATACCCAGCAATCAATACCCGGGGTAGTCCTCACGGATGGCGGGCAGAATAACATCTTCGGCATGACGCACATCGGCCGGGAAGTCAATTTCAATCCACGGCAGGCCGGTCACATCTTCAAAGGCAAATGCGGCAGGATCGGACAGCAACACCGTACGCAGTACTTCTTCATGCGGTGCATCCTGCAAGCCTTCTGCTTCGAAGCGCACGCACGCCTGCGCGATTGCGTCCGCAACCCGACCTCCGAAGCGAAAAAAGCCCACTGACTCGCCGATGAGGTTAAATTCGAGGTCATCGGGCATCTGCTTGCGAAACTCCACAATCAATCCACCGCTGAAGGCGATTTTGACCGGCTCTTCTCCGGGCTCGAATTCGCGGTCCAGTAAAACGCAGTTTTCGGCCTGGCCGGAAAACAGTCGCTGCAGAATCTGGGGGTGATACAACACATCTGCATCCATGATCACCACCGGCCCGCCTTCGGTCAGCGCGTCGCGGGCGGCCAGCAGACTAATCACGCTGCCCTGATCAAAGCGGGGGTTGAAGTGAAAGGCAACGGGCGGGCGCTCAGACAACTCGCCGACGTGATCAATCACGCGGTCGGCTTCATATCCAATCACCAGGTCCACCTGCTTTACATCCACGGCCGCCAATTGCGCCAGATGGCGGGCGAGCAGTGTCGTGCCACCGATCTCAAGCAAGCACTTGGGTCGGTCATCAGGGTTGGATTTCTCCAATCGTGAGCCTCGCCCGGCGGCCAGTATGACTGCCTTCATCCGGATAGGCCCAAGTGCAACCCAAGGAAATCATCCAACCCCGGAATAATCAATTGTTTAACCAGCGTATTTACCATCATTCAGTCCGCCTTCACACAATATGCGCTGCTAGCAGTGATTTCCAGCAACCTTGTTTAGGCGTGCTGTTCTAGTCTGTGAGGCGCCGCTTCTGAGCAAGGGGTCTCCTTGCAGGACGCGCTCGAGCCCATCCATGGGACGCTCCTCTTGAAACATCCCTGTTTCAAAGGGTCCTGCAAGAAGACCCCTTACTCCGAATCGACTTGTGCCAGCGTTAGGAAAGCCCCATGCGCGGGCTGCTGTCCACGCCTTAAAGGATGCCGAGCGACGCACAAGCGACTGGGTCGCCGAGCCAGGGATGGCTCGGCGAGGCGACACGGAACAGGATGTTCCGTTGGAGCCGACCCACCAAGCGCGGAGAAGTGAGGGTAGCCCGAAGGGCCATCCGCCAGGCGTGGACAGCAGCCCGCTCATGGGGCTTTCCGGAGGTAGAACAGGTTGCTGGAATTCACGGCTGGCGCGCCAGGGCCTGCCGGAACACCGACAAGGCCGCGCTTGCTTGCGAGGTGATACTGGCGGTGTCGCTAACCACCGTGACGAGATCAAATCCTTCCAGGGCCATGGTGGTGGCGTATTCGGCAGTGCGGGCGTGAATCCCCAGGCGCTTGCCGTGGCTTCGCGCCACTTCGGCAACATGGGCGATCGCTGCCACCAATTGCTTCTCCTTGCGGTCCTGGCCCGGCGGCAATCCCATTGATATGCCCAGATCACCCGGACCGACAAACAACCCGGTCAGATGCGGGTGGCGGGCAATCTCCTCCACCGCTTCGAGGCCGGCGAGCGTCTCAATCATTGCGAAAGTCATAATTCGCTGGTGGGAAATCTTGAAGTAATCAGAACCGATGGACAGCCTGGCCCGATTCGGACCGAAAGACCGCCGGCCAATGGGCGGATAATAACAGGCCGCCGTGAATGCCTGCGCCTGCTCTGCGCTTTCCACGGTGGGGCAGATCAGGCCCTGCGCCCCGGCATCCAGCAGATGACCAATCAGGACCGGGTCTTCACGGGGCAGGCGAGCAAAAGGTATGGCGCCGCGAGCCTCGATGGCCAGAATCGAATTCTTGGCCGCACTGATATCGATCATGCCGTGCTGCATGTCCAGCGTGACGACATCCGCGCCCGCGGACGCGAGCAATTCGGACAGGTAAGTGCCGGGCAGGTGCTGCCATGCATTTGCAGCCGGCCCATTCGCCCACAGCGCCTTCCCGGGTGTGGTCATGTAAATTCAATCACCTTGCCAGGGTTCATCAGATGTTTGGGATCGATCGCGTTCTTGATCAATGCCATCACATCCACGGCAGGGCCGAGCTCAGCCCGAAGAAATTCCAATTTACCCATACCGATGCCGTGCTCGCCGGTGCAGGTTCCTTCCATATCCAGGGCTCGATGGATCATGCGGTGATGCAGTGATTCGGCCACTTCCTGCTCGGTCGCGCTGTCTTCCCGCGCGCAAATGCCGACATGGAAATTCCCGTCCCCGACATGGCCGATGATGGGTGCAACCAGTCCGCTTTGACGAATATCCTCCTGGGTTTCAAGAATGCAGTCCGCCAGGCGTGAAATGGGCACGCAGACATCGGTCCACCATTGTTTCGTGCCGGGGGCATAGGCCGCTATGGCGTGCGCCGCATCATGCCGGGCACGCCACAGTTTGCTGCGTTCTTCGGGCAGCGTCGCCCACTGGAAATCTTCCGCACCCCAGGCGTCAGCAATCATTGAAAATTGCTCCACCTGGTCCTTGGCGCCCACGGCACTGCCGTGAAACTCAAGCAGCAATGTGGTGCGTTCCTTGAATGTCGTTTTGGAATAGGCGTTAATCGCCCGCAGTGAGGCCTCATCCATCAACTCAATGCGGGCTACAGGAATGCCCATTTGTATGGTTTCTATCACCGCGTTTACGGCATTACCCAGGTTGGGAAAGCAACAAAACGCCGAAGACATTTCCTCGGGCAGACCATAAAGGCGCACGGTAAGTTCGGTGATGATCCCCAGCGTGCCCTCGGCACCGACAAACAGGCTGGTCAGGTCGTAGCCGGCGGAAGATTTTCGTGCGCGCCGGGCGGTGGTGATGACATTGCCGTCTGGCAGTACCACGGTGAGGCTGAGAACGTTCTCTTTCATGGTCCCATAGCGTACTGCGTTGGTTCCGGATGCGCGGGTCGAGGCCATCCCACCGAGGGTCGCGTCGGCGCCCGGGTCGATCGGAAAAAACAGGCCGGTATCCCTGATGTAGGAATTGAGCTGCCGTCGGGTCACCCCAGGCTCAAGCCTGACATCCAAATCGGCTTCATTGACCGCCAACACTTTGTTCATTCGCGACAGGTCAACTGTAATACCGCCGGCAATGGCCAGTATGTGACCCTCCAGCGAGGTGCCCACGCCGTAAGGGATTACGGGCACTTCATGGTGGGCGCAGGCGCGCATGACCGCCTGCACCTCTTCGGTGGATTCGGGAAACACCACCCCTTCCGGGGCGTATTGAGGGAAATGTGACATGTCTTCGGCATGCTGCTGGCACACGCCCGGCGAAGAGGATGCCCGCTCGCCCATGACAGCCTGCAGTTCCGAAATTACCTTTGCAGCATTACTCATTGCAAAATCCGCTCCCGCAAACAACGAAAGATACCACAGTGGCATCACTTATCCCGTCTCCCACCTACCACAAACGATCGCGCTTGACGGTGGCTTCTTGGCGCATTTCCGTCTTAGCTCAGGTGCAACAATATACGGAGAGTTCAGTGAACCGACGCAATTATCACCGCCTGCGGGCATTGCCGCGCATGGCGCTGGTGCTGATGCTGGCGACCGTGCCATTGCTGGCCGACGATAACGCACTGGAGACGGTCAAGGAACAAATCGTGGAGCTGTCCGCCATCTCGGGCGGTGAAGTGGGTGTTGCCGTTGAACACCTGGAGTCCGGGCATGCCTTTTCCGGTCAATGCAGGAGAGCCCTATCCTCTCGCCAGCACCTACAAGGTCGCCATCGCGGGCTACCTGATGAGCCTGGTCGAGGGCCGGTCAGTTTTCATTGGACCAGATGATTACTGTGCAGCCCCGCCAGATGTCTCCTGGCGGAATGCCGATTGCGCATTTCTTCCCGCATGACGGTGTCGTTTTGTCTTTGCACAATCTGCTGGAAGTGATGCTGACGGAAAGCAGCAACACCGCCACCGACGTCATCGTAGACCTGGTGGGCGGTGGCGAGGCCGTCACCGCGTGGCTGAAGCAACAAGGCATTGAAGATATCCGGGTCGACCGCACGACCGCTTCGCTGATCCGGGACTATTTGGGGTTTCCTTATCCCGAAGACCCAAATGTGTCGCTACGGGACCAATATGTTGACTTGCAGGGCAGCATGAGCGTCGATGAATTCGAGGCCCAGTTCGAACGGCCGGAAATGTACGGCAACTTCCTGGCGGACCCACGGGACCAGGGCACACCAACGGCCATGAATAACTTGCTGGGCAAACTATGGCGAAACGAAATCCTCAGCGCCGACAGCGGACAGGTCATCCGGGATATCATGGCACGCTGCCGTACCGGCGTGCACCGCCTCAAGGGCCAGTTACCTCCCGGAACTGAAGTGGCTCACAAGACCGGTACCATCGGTGGCACCCTGAACGATGTCGGCGTCATCACCTTGCCCCAGGATGGCGGCCACGTACTCATCTCCGTCTTCGTCAAGAGCAGTTCCCTGGATTGGGCCCGGCGTGAGTTGGCGATCGCCGAAATCGCGCGAACCGTCTACGACTATTACCTCCTCAATCCCCTAGCCCGGCCGGCCGCAGAATGAGAGTCCTCAAGCGCATTGCAAACGGCAATCACAACTCGATCTTCACCATCAAGAGCAACGCCGACATCATTATTGAAGAAATTCGGCAGGGTCTGCGCGGCCTTTAGGCAAATGAACTTCCCAAAATTCCGAAAGCGTTAAAATTTTGTAAAAAACATACGCCGGCGTCTGGTGCATCCGCATCAATTCCCTTATACTCCGCGGCCTGAAATATGGGCAAGGTGATTCGCTCTGTCGAATCTATGCCGGACCTGTACTTCAACCGTGCGGACCGTATCAGGCCACAATGGCGGCACGACAACGGTTTGATCCGTCATCCAGGAGGCCGGGAGAGGGCCAAAATCCATGTGCAATAAGTACCGGATTTTTGCTTATTTTGATTGCCAAATGGAGCGTTTCCTGTTACAAATGTCCGCGAACTTAACAAAATATTAATAATATTCATTTGTCGATCGTAATAACAGTAGTGGTGAAGCCCGATACGTTGAATCGTTGAATTGACGACGAATTGACTTGTTGGGCAACATTTAAGCCACGCCTATATTGGGAGAAAATATATGACTCGCAGGGGAATTAGAAAGATTCCTATTTTTGGCACCCTCGTTCTGGCGCTATTGCTGGCCTTCACAGCCAATTCCTGGGCACAGGAGCAGCAAGGTGCAGACGGAGAAGACGAAGCCGCACTCGATAAGATTCTGGTTACCGGTTCTCGCATCAAACGTAATGAAATCGAGGGCCCCGCGCCCGTCGTTATCATTACGCGTGAAGACATGGACGAGCAGGGCTTCGGCACTGTTCAGGACGTAATGGACTCGCTGGTGCAAAACACCGGTGGTTCAGTTGACCAGAGTTTTGTATTCGGCTTTGTTCCTGGCGCATCCTCAATTGACTTGAGGGGTTTTGGCAACGGCCGTTCACTGACACTGCTCGATGGCCGCCGCATCCCGGTTTACCCGGTCGGCAACAGCGGTACCTCAAACTTTGTCGACTTGTCGTCCATCCCGGTCTCCATTATCGAGCGCATTGAAATCCTGCTGCAGGGCGCTTCGGCCATTTTGGTTCTGACGCAATTTCCGGTGTGATCAACATCATCACCCGCAAGGACTTTGAAGGCGTCGAAATCAACGCCCGATTTGGTGATACCAAGGACGGCGGATATGGGACACAGCGCGTCATATTGACCGCTGGTGCGTCAAACGATACGACCAATGTATTCTTCTCGGCTGAGTACTATCACAATTCTCAACTGCTGGCGCCCCAGCGTGACTATGCGGCATCAGACGTGGCCAATGAGCGAGGCGCCTACAGCGTCGGCGGCGCCACCTTCCTGGATCCCGTTTTTACCGGTCTCACAGCTTATGACAAATGTGGCGACCCCAATGACCCACTGGGCTCCCAATTGATCAATACCGGCGTACCGGGTGATTGGTGCCGCTACAACCGCAGTCAGTGGCGGCAACTGTTCCCCGAAAACGAGCGCTTGTCCATATTCACCAAGCTGACGCATGACTTCAACGATAACCTGCAGGGTTTTGCCCGCTTCGGTTTTGCTGAATACACCACCGACACCCAGATCGAACCGAATTTTTACGGCGGCTGGTGGTTTGGTTCACAACCGCAGAATAACGATGCAACAATCGTGCCTTCCAATGCCGGCGTATTGATTTCAGGCATCCCGATCGGTGGCCCGGGCGATGAACTGCTGTGGGGTCTGGTCCCGGCGGATGGGGCAAACAACCCTATTGGCATTGATGGCTGGTTCGTCCGCAGGTTGTTTGAGTACGGCCCACGTGTGTCCCATATTGAAAACACCGGCGTCAACAGAATTGTCGGACTCAACGGTATTTTCGGCAAAAACGGCATGCTCGAATGGGAAACGGCCATTAGCTACAATCGCACCCGTTTGACGATCACCCGTCCGAATATTATATCCTCGGTATTCAACAACGAAGTGACCGCCGGTCTCGACCTGTTCAAGATCATTCCCCAGGACGTAATCGACCGCACCACCTTCCTGGCGACCCGTCAGTCAGAGTCCAAGAACTGGACGGCCGACTTCCAGGTGTCCGGCGAACTTCCCTGGGAACTGCCCGGCGGCCCGGTTGCGTTCGCCTCAATCATTGATTTTGAGCAACAGTCCTTCTTCAACCAACCCGATCCGATCAGTATTATCGGTGATGCCTTTGACGGCAGCTCGGCTGGTGGCGGCAAGCGCAACCACTGGGGCGTGGGTCTGGAAGTGCTATTTCCCATACACGACACCTTTGAGGTAACCCTGGCCGGTCGCTTCGATGATTACCAGGACGACTCCAACACCGGTTCAGCCTTCAGCCCGCTGATCAACTTCACCTGGCGCCCGACCAACACACTGCTGATCCGTGGTAGCTGGGGCGAAAGCTTCCGCGCACCGGACCTGCAACGCCTGTTCGGCGCCACCACCAGCGCATTCACGACGGTCAACAATCCATTTACCGGTTTGCAGGAGCAATCCATACCCCTGCGGCTCGGCGCCAATATAGATCTGGCCGAGGAAGAGGGTGAACATTACGGTTTTGGCATCGTGTGGGACGCGTTTGAAGGCTTCACAGCCTCAGCGGACTTCTACAACATCTCCCTCGAGCAAATCGTCTCTACCCCGAGTGCGCAGTTCATCCTGAACAGTTGTTTTGCGGCTGGAATTTTCTGTGAAAATTTTGATCTCAATCCGATCGACAGCACGATTATCGAGCTCCGTTCAGGCGCCATCAACGTGTCCTTGCAGGAGATTCAGGGTATCGACTTTACGTTCAACTACGACCTGATCACCGAAAGAGCCGGCTTCTGGAATTTCAACCTGCAATGGGCCTGGGTGGATTCCATTAAAACTCAATTCAGCGAACTCAGTGACCCGGTTGAAAACATCGGATTTGCTACGCTGCCGGAAAATCGCCTAAACTTCCTGATCAACTGGACCAAGGGCGATTTCGGCGCCACCTGGCTGACCATCTGGGTTGATGAGATGTGCGGTGTCAACGGCTTTGACTGCGGAAAGGACGAATTCATTGACAGCTACACCGTTTCCAACGCCTCCGTGCGCTATGACTTTGGCGACTGGGGCCTGGTGCAGTTGGGTGTCAACAACGTCTTCAACGAAGATCCTGCGGATGACCCGACCAACAACCAGTGGCCGTGGTTCTTCAACAACGGTGGCTACTCCAACCCGATCGGTCTGGAATACTACCTGCAGTACCGCAAGACCTGGGGCAACTAAGCCGAAACCGGTTTAGCTGAAACAGCTACAAGATAAAACGGCCGGCAACAATGCCGGCCGTTTTTTTGTCAGAGCATCAAATCTCCGCCATTGACATCAATCGACGCGCCGGTGATATAGCTGCCGGTCGTGCATAGAAAAACCACCACATCAGCGACTTCTGCAGGCAACCTCAACCTCTTGATCGGAAAACTGTTCTCGTAGGCGTTGATCTGTGCCTGTGAAATGGTGTCCCGCACCATCGCGGTATCGATCAAGCCAGGACAGATCGCGTTGACCAGGACCCCCTCTTCGGCTGTTTCCCTGGCCAATGCACGGGTCAGTCCCAGGACGCCGGCCTTGGCCGCGGTGTAGTGCGCCCCGCCCATGGTACTGACACTGCGACCCGCGCTGGACGACATGTTCACAATTCGCCCGAAGCCGGCTGCCCGCATATGTGGCAGGACTGCCTTGCAACACAGAAAGGTGCCCGTCAGATTGACATCAAGCACCCGTTGCCATTCCTGGCAGGACAGTTCGGCGAAGCGGGTGGGGTACAAAATGCCGGCGTTGTTGACCAGGATGGATACTGCACCGAACTGAGCAATGGCCTGTCCCACCACGTGATTCACTTGCTCTGCGCTGGTGACGTCCATTGCGGCCGCCTGCGCCAGCTTGGCCATTCCAGTATTACACTCGTGGTTGATGCCATCAGCAGCCAGCTGAGCGTGTTCCAGCGAGACATCCGTGATCAGCACCTGGGCACCGGCCACTGCAAGCGCTCGTGATATGGCCTCACCCATGCCCCGAGCGGCGCCCGTGACAATGGCAACATGCCCCTCCAGCACCATTGCGCCGGGTGATTTAGCGTCCAGATTGCTCACGCGCCAGACGATACGACACTTCTGCGGGAATTACGAGCCTGCCAAGAACGCGGCCCAAAAGGCCACCCAAACAGCGGCCCAAACAGCGGCCTGGATGCAGACAGAATGGAGTGGTCCAAATTCTGAACTAGAGTACAATAATCATATTCAGGTCCACCCATGGAGCACCAATTGGCCACAAAAACAAAGACGCAATCAGGCAAGTCAAAATCCAGGAAAGGCGGCAAACCGTCGTTTATTGAGCAAGCCCGGCGCAAGCAAATCCTGGATGTTGCAACCCAGCTATTCGCCACCAAGGGTTTCAGCCGAACCTCCATTGAAGAGATCGCCGAAGCTGTCGATGTCAGCCGCGGCGTTATTTTCTATTACTTCAATGGCAAGCGCGAGTTGGGAGAAGAAACCATCAAACAAGGCCTGCGGGACTACGGCGACTACGTTCAAGCGCGGGTCGCAACAAAGCGCAAGGCGCAGGGCAAGCTGCTCGAATTCGTCGATGCCTGTGTCGACTTCACCACGGAGCATCGTAGCGACTACCTGCTGTTTGCCGATACCATCGGTTGTTTCAGCAACAGCGACGACAAGTATCGGCTGTTGGCCTGGGTCAATCAGCGCACGCGCCAACTGCTGGTGGGGTTGATTGAGGAAGGCCAGGCCAGCGGTGAAATAGCCCGGGTTCCCGCCACCGAACTCGCTGACGTCATTCAGAGCTTGGTTGACGGAATGATGCAACTCGCAGCCGTGGAACCCGATCAGGTCAATGCCGAAGGCTGCAAAAAACTCATCAGAACAATGCTGCTAAGCGTTATCAAACCCTGAAGGGCAACGTGCAGGAGAATTTATGAATCCAGGTCCAGTCATTTTTGCCGCTGCGTTGACAGCGTTTTACGCAATTCCTTCATTGGCCCAGTCCGATGTCATGTCTGAGGCCCAACGCCTTGAAATAGCATCGCTGACGGAACGTTTCATGACGGCTGGACACTATCCCTCGATTACGGTTGCCATCGACCAGGGGGGCGAGAGCCTGTATACCGCTTCAATGGGCAGTGCAAACCTTGAGCACGACATCCCAGCGCAGCCCACATCCGCTTACGCCATCGGTTCAATCACCAAGTCATTTACTGCATTGACGATACTGGTGCTGGTGGCGGAAGGGAAACTGTCACTGGAGCAGCCCCTGAGTGCGTATCTCCCCGACTACGCAGGTCCGGCCCAATCGGTACCCATACGGCGATTACTCGACCACAGTTCCGGAATTCCCAATTACACCAGTTTGCCAGGCCTTAACCCCAAGCTGCGCCGTACCGTTTACAGCAGGGAGCAAATGGTTGCCTTCTTTGAGAAACTGCCCCTGGAGTTTGAGCCAGGCGACAAATTCAGCTACAGCAACTCGGGCTACTACTTGCTGGTCCTGATCATCGAGGCTCAAACCGGACTGGATTACTACGACGCCCTCGACCTGATCATTTTTCAACCGCTGGGCCTGGAACACACCTATAACGGTAACGATTCTGAAATTATCCCCGAGCGTGTGGCAGGCTATGGCCTCGGCCCTTTGGGCTTTGTCAATGCGCCGCCCTGGTCGAACCTGGTGCCGTTTTCCGCCGGCTCGCTGATATCCACCGCGGCCGATCTGATTCGTTATAGAAGAGGCGTATTCACCTCTGATGTCTATCCCGACAGCGTCAAGAAGCATCTCGGTCAGACTTACCCCTTGAATGACGGAACCATCGGTACGTACACCATCGGGGGCCTGCTCAGGTCAGAGATTGACGGTCACGCCAAGTACGCCCATTCGGGGGATATCTGGGGTTATGCCGCCGATCACGCCTGGTACCCTGACGACGACATCACCATTGTTATTTTGACCAACCACCAGGCAGAGGCGCCTTCGGTGGTGTCCCTGGAGCAGAAGATTGCGCGCGTGATGTTTGGCCTTCCGCAGCCTGATATCAGCGACCTGACCCTCAAGCAGGACGAGCTGGACCGCCTCCAGGGCGACTTCTTGCTGCATCCTTTTCTTTTTGGACCGCCGCGATATGGCTTTGTTGGCGAACAAGGCAAACTTTATCTGCGTTTCGGCGGCATCGACGCCGGGGGTCCGAAACTGCCATTATTGGCCCAGGGCGACGGTCGTTTTGTCATGGCATTCGATGATGAATGGGTTTTCCAGTTCAGTCGCGAGCAGAATCGAGCTCAATCCTTTGCAGCACAGACGCGGGACGGCAACTTCTATGCGGCCAGGATCGACCCCTGATGCGCCGTATTTGTGGCTATACTGGCGGAAATTGTTGCGTTAATTTGTTTCATTTGCAATAATATTGTTTCATTTGAAGTCAAATATGCAGCGTAAATAGGCAGAACACTGGATTGAGCCATGAAAGAACACGATTCCATCCCCTTGCCTGATTATCAGGAATTGGACGTCGACACCATGCGCAGCAACGCACGGTCATTTCTTGATGAAATCAGGCGACGTCATACCGTGCGGGCTTTTTCGGATCGCCCGGTGCCCCGCGATATCATCGAAGACTGCATCCGGTCCGCGGGCACAGCACCCAGCGGCGCCAACCACCAGCCCTGGTACTTCGGTGTGATCAGTGACCCGCAAATCAAGCATGAGGTGCGTATCAAGGCCGAAATCGAAGAGCGGGCGTTTTATGCCGGGCGCGGTGGCACGGAGTGGCTGGAAGCCCTGGAGCCCCTGGGCACCGACGACCACAAACCCTACCTCGAGTCTGCTCCCTGGTTGATCGGAATATTCGCGCAGCGTCGCGGCGGTGTCGAAGAAACCGAGGATCGAAAAAATTACTACATCAATGAATCGGTGGGCATTGCGACCGGATTCCTGATCGCGGCCCTCCATCACGCCGGCCTGGTCACCCTCACCCACACGCCCAAGCCGATGAACTTCCTCAACGAGATCTGCCACCGACCACCCACCGAAAAGCCTTTCTTGCTGCTGGTGACGGGCTATCCGGAGGTCGGCGCCAGGGTGCCGGTGCATGCCACCATCAAGAAGCCATTGGAAAGCATCGCCACATTTTTCTGAACTGGAGGTTTAGGGCCTTGGACCGTTATGACACTTTCGCAGCAGCAATGATTTCTACCGCGCAGGCTCCTCTAGCATGACTTATGTCGTGTTGGACGGTTGCGTCAAATGCAAGTACATGGACTGCGTGGATGTATGCCCTGTGGAGTGTTTCCACGAGGGTGAAAACATGCTGGTGATCGACCCGGACGGGTGTATTGACTGCGGTGTCTGCGAACCGGAATGCCCGGTGGAGGCAATCCTCCCCGATACCTTGGTGGAAGAGCAATTGATCAAACTGAATGAAGATTATTCGCAAAAATGGCCGTTGATCATTGAAAAAGGGCAGCCGTGTAGCGATGCAGACGATTTTGCGGACCAGGACGACAAGCTTGAGCGCTACTTTTCACCCCATCCCGGGCCAGGCAATGGGTGAGGCAGAGTGACGTGGCGCCTGTCCTAGCCTTCCTGCAGGCTTTTCCTGTGCCAGCGAATAATTTCCCGATGTTCCGCGGAAATGCTGCCTTGTTGTTCCAACACTTCGAGCGCAGTGCCGGCCACAAATGCTTCTGCAGCACGTTCAAGCCGGCGCATCATGTCCAGCAAATCAGCCCGCTCCTGGGTGCTCAGGACTTTCTCAATTGCATTGGCACGTTGGTTCAGAATTACAGTCAGTTTCTGATACAGTTCCTCGCCCTGAGGGCTGAGCGTCAGCCATGGGCTGCGCTTGTCGGCCGGATCGGGCGAGATTTCAATCAAGGTGGCGACAGAAAGCCCTTTGACTGCCCTGCTGACAGTGATACTGTCCTTGCGGGACTTGCGGGCGATGTCGGCCGCTTTGGCCGGGCTGTAGTTGCCGATGTCCAGCAACACACGCAACTCTCGCAGCGGCAGGTCGGTCAACTGACGAATGGTGGCGTCACGGCTCAACGCCAGCAAATTGGTAACCACCGCGATACGGTAAGGCAAATGTTGGTCGAGATCGAATCCGTTGCTGTTTTTTTTGGTAAATTGACTCATAACAAAAATGGCCCTGGCGGCAGTAGAAGTATGCCACACAGAGAGAATGTTGCATGAATGAGGGTGCGTCCATTGTTGTACGTTTTGCTGGAGACTCCGGCGACGGGGTGCAGTTGCTTGGCTCGCAATTCGCCGCCTCAACCTCCGAGTCCGGCAATGACTTTGCCACCTTTCCGGATTTTCCCGCCGAGATTCGGGCGCCGGTGGGCACCACCTTTGGCGTTTCGGCTTTCCAGATCAACCTGGGCAGCAGACGAATCGTCACGGCGGGCGATCAGCCCGATGTACTGATTGCCTTCAACCCGGCTGCACTCAAAGTCAGTCTGCCGCTGCTGCCCGCCGGCGCACTGATTTTGATCAACATCAGTGCCTTCACAAAGCGAAATTTCCAAAAAGCGGGCATGGTCCCAGATTTCATCAGTTCGGGCGCTCTGGACGGCTTTCAAGTGATTCAACTGGAAATGTCGACGCTGACGGCAGCGGCGGTGGCGGATTCTGGTCTCGGCCGCAGTGACGCCCTGCGCAGCAAGAATTTTTGGGCGCTCGGCGTCGTATTGTGGATGTTCTCTCATCCCAAATCCGGAGTCGAGTCGTGGATTGAAGCCAAATTCTCTTCCAACGATGCGGTCCGTCAGGCCAATCTTGCGGCCTTGAATGCAGGTCACGCTTTCGCGGAAACTGCGGAGCTGCCGGCCGCACTGCCCCGTTTCGATCTGCCACCGGCGCCCTACCCTCCCGGAGAATACAGAACCGTTACCGGTGCGCAAGCCATGTCATTGGGGCTGGCCGCTGCGGCCCAATTGGCGCAGCGTAGAATGATATTCTGCTCCTACCCGATCACGCCCGCCTCGCCCATACTGCATTACCTCTCCAGGGTGCCGAAGTTGGGGGTGACCACTTTCCAGGCTGAAGATGAAATCGCGGCGATTTGTGCTGCCATCGGCGCTTCCTACGGTGGGGCGCTGGGCGTTACATCAAGTTCAGGCCCGGGTATTGCACTCAAAACCGAAGCCATGGGGCTGGCGATTACCACTGAGCTCCCGCTGCTCATCATCAACTCACAACGTGGCGGGCCATCCACGGGTTTGCCGACGAAAACAGAACAATCGGACCTCTACCAGGCCATCTATGGCCGCAATGCAGACGCGCCAATCCCTGTCATTGCCGTGGCCAATCCAGGCGATTCGTTTCATTCCGCGATCGAGGCGGTGCGCGTCGCGGTGCGGCATATGACGCCTGTGATTCTACTGACCGACGGCTACCTCAACAACGCGGCCTGGCCCTGGGAGATCCCGTCCATTGCGCACATCGAGCCCATTCTGACCTCGACCGAAATACCCATTGCCGGGGAGGATTCGGTCAGTCACCTGGCTTACAGGCGAGATGCAGATACTCTGGCCCGACCGTGGATTACCCCCGGAATGGATGGACTGATGTACCGTGTCGGCGGCCTGGAGAAGGATTTCGAAACCGGCGACATTTCCTATGATCCAGACAATCACCAGGTCATGACAGAATTGCGGGCAGAGAAAATTCAGTCGATACAGCGGTTGATAGCAGATCAAGTGCCAGAGATCGGCGCGCCGGGCGAAAGCTTGGCGGTGGTGGGCTGGGGTTCAACCTATGGCGCAATCTGGCGCGCCGTGACGGTCGCGCGAATGGAAGGCCACTCAGTGGCCCACATCCAATTGCGTTGGCTCAATCCGCTGCCAAGCAATCTTGGCGAGCTGCTTGCCAGCTACGGCCATGTGCTGGTGCCCGAATTGAATATGGGTCAGCTTGCCACCTTACTGCGGGACAAGTTGAATCTCGACCCGATTCAACTCAATAAAGTGAGCGGACAGCCACTCAAGATCGCCGAAGTACTGGACAGAATTCGTACCCTCTCATCTGCTAAAACCGCTGCCTGAGGCCATCCCATGAACGCTGTTTTGACTGCCAAGGATTTTGCTACCGATCAGGAGGTGCGCTGGTGCCCGGGGTGTGGGGACTACGCAATTTTGCGCTGCATGCAGAAAACCCTTGCCGAAGCAGGCGCCCAGCCCGAAAACACGGTATTCGTATCGGGCATCGGCTGCTCTTCGCGTTTTCCCTATTACATGAACACCTATGGCTTCCACACCATCCATGGCAGGGCGCCGGCCATCGCCACCGGATTGAAGTTATCCAACCCCGACCTCGATGTCTGGGTGATCACTGGTGACGGTGACGGCTTGTCAATCGGCGGCAACCACCTGCTGCACGCCCTCAGGCGCAACGTCGGGCTGAAGATTCTACTCTTCAACAATGAGATATACGGGTTGACCAAGGGCCAGTATTCGCCGACATCTACCCACGGCACCCGCTCACCGTCGACCCCGGGTGGGTCGATCGATCAACCCCTGTCACCCTGCCAGTTTGCCTTGGGTGCGGGTGCGCGCTTCATCGCCCGCGGAATCGACACCGACAACAAACACCTGGGATCGGTATTTCTCGAAGCCAACCGGTATACCGGCGCCGCATTCGTCGAAATTTATCAAAATTGCCCGGTCTACAACGATGCTGTGTTCGCTTCATTCACCGACCGCCAGAAGGCGGCAGAAACGCAGATCCACGTCAGGCATGGCGAGCCACTGCTGTTCGGCAAAGAAGCTGACAAGGGCTTGCGCGTCAATCCTGATTCCCTGACCCTGGAGGTCGTGAACTGCAGCGGGCCCGACGACGCAAGGGGGTCGGTCAAGATTCACGACGAGACCAATATGGCCTTGGCGCAAATGTTGATTGGCCTGCACGGACCCGATTTCCCGGTGGCGCTGGGCGTCATATACCGCACCGACGGCCCGGCGTTCGAGCATGGGCAGACCATCCATCACCCGCCGCCGCTAGATTCTACCGCGGGCGTCGTTCAGGTCATGCGCGATGTCCGATTGTGGAAAGTACCACCGCCGGACTAGACCGACAGCTAGCTGTGAATTCCGGTCATGTTCTTTACACTTGAAGCTTGGTGTCATCGTTACCGCAAAGCGCCATGAGGGGGTTGTGGTTCGCTCATGGGACTTTCCGGAGGCAACGCGCCGGCATAACAAACGTTCCCTGGTGTATACAACGTTGCTGAAATGCACAGCTAGCTTTTGTTCGGCGGTCTCCGGCTGGCGATTTCCAGATACAGGGCGCTGTGGTCCAGGTCCCCCAAATCATGGCCGCACATATCCTCGTAGAGCTTTTCAACCAGCTCTGAGACGGGCAGGTCCAATTTCAGCTCCCGCGCCAGCGCGGTGATGGTGCGCATATCCTTGAGCTGTGTCGTGGCCTTTCCGCCGGGTTCAAATGCCTGCTTGATCATGCGTTCGCCGTGCTGGCGCAAGATGGTGGAATCAGCAAAGCCGCCCAGCAACGCCGTGCGAACTGCCTCGGGATCGGCCCCACCCCGCTGCGCAAGCAACAGTGCTTCGGCCACGGCCCCAATCGTTATGCCGACGATGGCCTGATTGGCCAGCTTGGCCAATTGACCGGCGCCAACCGGACCGACGTGGGTTACATTGCCCATCCGCTCCATGACTTGGCGCATGTTTTCGAGATCTGCAGCCTGCCCACCCGCCATGATCGTCAACTTGCCACCCATAGCGCCCTGCTCGCCACCTGACACCGGCGCATCGATATACTTGACGCCCAACTTTTCCAAGCGCTCCGACTGTCGCCTGGCCGTATCGACCGGAATGGAGCTCATGACGATGACGGTTGCGCCAGCCGCTAACCGGTCAGCCACAGAGACGGCCTCCGGGGCATTTCCAAACAGCACCTCGTCTACAACCGGTCCGTCACTGAGCATGACGATAACGACCTGCGCATTACTGACGGCCTCAGCGGGTGCATTGCAGATTTCTCCACCGAGCTCAACCAGGTGCTGTGCCTTGCCCGCAGTTCGATTCCAGATACGCACCGCGTAACCCGCCTCAAGCAGGCGGCGGCACATCGGCAGACCCATCAGTCCAGTGCCGAGAAAGGCGATTTGGGTGCCGGCAAGATCGGTGTTTTTCACTGTGATTTGTCCCGCTGAGGCTAAGGGATATTGGTATTGGCGGCGCCTTTGGTCTGCAGCATCTCTCGCGCCTCATCCGGTGTCGCGATCTCCAGTGACAACTCTTCCAGGATGCGGCGGATACGGCGGACCTGGTCGGCGTTCGATTTGGCCAACTCACCCTTGCCGTACCACAAAGAGTCTTCCAGCCCGACGCGCACGTGGCCGCCGAGGATGGCTGCGGTGGTAACGGCCGCAATCTGGTCCTTGCCCGCGGCCAGACAGGACCAGTGGTAGTTGTCACCGAACAACTTGTCAGCCGTTTCCTTCATATGGACGATGTGCTGAGGTGTTGCGGCAAGCCCGCCTGGAAAGCCCATCACCGACTGAATCAGGAGAGGCGGTTCAACCCAGCCCTGGTCGAGGATATATTTCAGTGTGTGCAATTGGCCAATATCGAAGGCCTCGAATTCGAATTTTATGCCGCGCTCCTGGCCCAGCTCCATGGCGATCTGCTCCATACCGGCGTAAGTGTTGGTCATCGTGATGTGCTTGGTGGCACGCAGAAACGGCTCTTCCCAGTCATATTTATATTTGCCCACAAAGCGGTCCGCAATCGCCCACACACCAGGAATCATCGGGCCCATATTGAATGAGCACACTTCAGGAGAAAACTCCTTGGGGGCGAGCAAGCGGCGTTGAAACAGCGCGCTGGAATCGCCGTCTTCGATAATTTGGCGGTCCGGCTGACCAGTCGTTATGTTGATAATGGCGTCACAGCGCGCCTTGATCGGCACCAGAAATTGCCGGTAAATTTCCGGGTCGGTGGTGGGAAAACCATCCTCTGGATCGCGCGCGTGGAGATGGATCATTGCGGCGCCGGCTTCGGCGGCGGCCACCGCCTCCTCGGCGATGTGTTCGGGCGTAATAGGCAGGTAGGGTGACATGGTCGGGGTATGCGCCGCCCCGGTGATGGCGCATGTGATAATCACTTTTTCACGTTTCTTCATTTACGGATACTCCTGAAAAGGTGCCAAATCGGAAGACCAGGTATCCAGCCAATACGAACAACGAACCGACCACCAGGGCCGTCGGTTTTTCCATCGAAAGTATGACCAGAAATACCACCGAAAAGAGGACGAATACAACACTGATGACGCGCAGCAATCCTTTGCCGAGTTTGAAGCTTGAAGCCTCGTATACTTCGGGGAGGCGCTGCGGTAGGCGCCATAGTGCGACACCGGTGAGGATCTGAATGACCATGATGGCCATGACCGCCAACTGCGCAAAACTCACGATTTCTCCCCCCACCGCGGTCCCCAGTAGTGCCAACACGCCGACGAACAGTACAGCCCGAGTCGGCGTGCCGAACTTTATGTGCACCCGGCCGAAATAGTCAGGAATCATGCCCGTTTTCGCACCCTTGTAGAAATCCCGGCTCATACCCATCAGTATGCCGTTAATGGAGGTCGCTGCCGCCAACAGTGCGCCGCCGGCCACCAGGGTCACCAGCGCCGATGGCAGAAACACCTGCGAGGCAGTGACGATCGCCATATTTGTCTCCCCCAGTGCTTCCCTCGATAGCAGGCCGGTGAGAGCAAAAGGCACCATCACGTAAAGCGCGATGATAACCAGAAAACTCAAGCCAATGGCCCGGGGGATGGTTTTGCCGGGGTTCCTGATTTCGCCGGCGACTTCGGCAATAATGAACACGCCGGCGTAGGAGAAAAAGGCGGTAATCGAGGCGAGCACGATCGGCGAGTATCCTTCGGGAAACAACGGCCTCATGTGCACGGGATCAGCGTTGGCGATGCCGCCGACACCGAATACGATCAGGGCAATCAAAAATCCAATCACCAGGACGTTCTGGATGCCGCTGGCGACCGTCATGCCCAGGTAGTTCACGACGATGAACAGGGCCACCACGGCCAGTGACACCGCCTTGATATTGATGCCCGGCTGGAAGTGGGCAAAGTAGTCGGCGAACCCGATCGCCACCAGCGGAATGGCGATGGCCGCCATGGCAGTCATGAGCCACAAGTAAACGAATGCCAGACCGGGAGAAAGTACATCCCTGATGATGACGAACTGGCTGCCGCTGGCCGGGAATGCGCTGCCCACCTGAGCCATTACAAAACCAGCCACAATGGCCGGAAACGCGGCCAGCAAATAGGCCACCCACACCACCGGGCCAATGTCGGCGCCCAGGCTACCGGGCAGGATAAATATCGACGCGCCCACCACGTAGCCGATAATCAGAAAGGTCGCCCCTGCCAATCCGATGGTCCTTTTCAGGTGCTTGTCATTCATAGGCCGTTCCCGTCGCTTCCGTGAGCCATCAACTGGCGGAACACACTTCGTTGATGCCCTCATACAATGCAGCAACGATGGTATCCATCTGAGCTTCATCGATAATGAAGTGCGGCGCAATATTGATGATGTCCCTGACCTCACCCGTGCCCCCAAAATAGGTGAACACCCCGCGTTTGCAGGTCGCCTCCATGAGCTTGAAAGTGATATTTTGCGACTCATCAAAGCGCTGTAGTGTCTGCTTGTCGCGCACCAGTTCAACGCTCCACAGGAAGCCCTTGCCGCGAACCTGCGCAACGTGATCATGGGCTTCGAGGGTTTTCATTTTGGCTTCAAGGTCAGGGCTCAGCTGCTGCACCCGCTCTACCAGTTGTTCCTCGTCGATGATTCGCAACACTTCGTTGGCGGCTGCGCAATGCACCGGGTGGCCACCGTAGGTATGAAACATCGGCAGGACACCGCCTTGTTGGAGCGTGTGGGTGACAGCATCAGAGGCCGCCACGGCCGATATACTGGCGTAGCCACCACTCATTCCCTTGCCCAAAACGAGCAGGTCTACCGCAACGCCCCAGTGGTCCACCGCGAACCGAGCCCCGGTTCGGCCAAATCCGGTCAACACCTCATCGGCGATCAGCAGAATATCGTGGCGCTTGCAAATCTCTTCAATCACGGGCCAGTATTCATCGGGCGGCACCAATGCACCACCACTGGTCCCGACAATCGGTTCGGCCAGGAAGCCGGCAATGGTATCCGGGCCTTCCTGCTCGATGACCGCCTCCAACTCGCGAGCGCATGCGACCCCACAGGACGGGTAAGTTTGTCCCATCGGACAGCGCAGGCAATAACAGGCGGGTGCATGTGGCATGCCCTGCAGCAGCGGGCCAAAGTCCTTTTTTCTTGAAGTGTGCCCACCCACGTCGAGTGTGGCAATGGACGTACCATTGTAGGAAACGTCTCGACCGATGACTTTATATCGCCCGGGGCGGCCCTTGGCCAACTGGTATTGGCGTGCAATTCTGATTGCAGTTTCATTTACTTCTGAGCCACTGCCTGAAAAAATCACTTTGCGAATGTGCCCGGGCAACCAGTGCTGCTGCAGCCTTTCGATCAAGGCCAGCCTGTCCGGTGTCGCAAACGGCGGCAGCGCATAGGTGACGTCCATCAGGGATCTCGCGGCCACTTCCGCCACCGATTTTCGCCCCCAGCCAATATTGCCAACAGCCGCCCCGGCTGAAGCATCCAGGATCTTCTCGCCGCTTCGGGTGTAAATATATACGCCTTCGGCCTTGACCACCTCGAATTGGTCAAACATTTCACTGCCGGTGGCCACAAACGGCCAGAGGTTGGAATGGCCCGTCGGGCTGGCTGATGTCATTGTCATTTGGATTCCACGATTCTTGCCCTTGGTCGTCAGGTGTCTGTAATTTCTGACTATAGTTCAGTTTTATGGATGAAGTTACAATTCCTTAAACGTTACGTGACCCGCTGACCATTTGCAACATTATTGGCACTTAAGATTGGCACCTAAGGAGTGTGCGCCAAACATCCCCGGGTCACCCTGCGGTAACATAGCGCACTGTAAGCCATTCTGCCTGACCGGGCATCCATTTCCTGTTGAGCGCACGCCATGAAGATTTCCCAAATCGACATTTATCAACTGGACATTGAATTGACCAGGCCGACGCGGGTTCCAATCGGCATTCTGGCTGCAGCCAACAATGTGGTGGTTCGAATCCAAACGGACAATGGCTTGCACGGCTGGGGTGAAGCGAGCCCATTCACCCCCATCACTGGCGACAGTCAGGCATCAGGCCTTGCCACCGCAAAGGTCTTTGGGGCGCTGATTTGCAATACCGACCCTTTGGCCATAGATGCCCGAATGGCAGAAATCGGCAGCGTAACGATCGGTGAGCCCTCCATCCGTTCGGCCTTCGATATGGCCTTGCATGACATCGCCGGCAAGCACACTTCCCTGCCGCTTTATCGCTTCCTGGGCGGCGAACAACGCGACCTGCGAACGGATATCACCATCGGCATGCAGGACAGCGTGGCAGAGACAGTTGAGCATTGTGAGCAGCACCTCGCCGCCGGGTTTGATGCCATCAAACTGAAAGTGGGGCGGGCTGGGCTTGAGGATGTGGCGCATGTGGCGGCGGTTCGTGATCGCGCCGGGCCTGATATTGCCATCAAGATAGACTCCAACCAGGGCTGGGATTACCCCACCGCAGTGTCCAACCTGCAAGCGATGGCGCCTCTTGGGCTGCAGTATTCGGAGCAGCCGCTGGCCGCCTGGGACTTTGAAAACCTGCGGCGCCTGCGCAGACAGGTGGCCATACCCATATGCGCCGATGAATCCGTATTCGATGACCGCGACGCGTTCAAACTGACGTCCACCGGGGCGGTGGATTACCTGAATATCAAGCTGGGGAAGTCGGGTGGAATAAGAACGGCATTGAGGATCGAGGCGATTGCACGGGCAGCCGCTTGCAAGTGCATGATTGGCTGCTTTGCGGAATCCAGGCTGGCCCTGTCTGCCTCAGCGCACCTGGCAAGCGCACGTCCGGGGATCCACTTTATCGACCTGGACTCCGCGTACACATTCAAGTCCGACCCGGTATTGGGTGGCATCACCTATGATCAGGAGACCGGCGGCGTGATTCATCTGCCTGACGGGCCAGGCCTGGGGGCCGAGTTTGACACCGAGGCGCTGCAGCACGTGGCATTGGTCACCTGAACCGGGGCGGCTCAGTGGAGCCGCAGGCGACCCGCCGGCCCCGGTTGGGTAAGTCGAGCAAGCGAGCGGTACCAGAGGGGCCAGGCGCCTTTTGCATGCCGTCGAGCGCAGCCGCCTTCCGCCGAAGGCGGGAGCAGGGAAGTGAGACTCCTTAAAAGCGGTCCTGCAACGCCCGGTAGGCTGCATCGTTTCCCAGCGTCTGATGGAGCGTCAACAGCTGTTGAACTGATGGGTTGTCACGCACCGGCCATGTCTCTATGGATCGGTTCAGCAAGTCGGTGGCGGTCCCATAGTCCCGCGCCCTGATCATGACAACCGCCTGCAAATGAATGACCTGCGCCAGGTACTTCGGTCTTAATTCAGCCGTGATTTGCGGCAATATCTCCTCAACTCGCGCCAGAAGTTCCCGGCCGTCAAGACTGTCAGGGTGGTGCAACATGCCCATGGCCACGCCCAATTGAGCATGCAGATTATCCTTTGCCAGCAATGGGTGGGCATCGAGGAGAGCATCGGCGTCCTTTGGATTGCGGGCTGCCGTGGCACCCAAAACACGCCCCATTTGCCAGGCAATATCGTGGCGGTGAAAAATCGTCCAGGGGTCGCCCCTGTCCTCTGCCCGGACCAGCCTGGTGTAGGCCTCGTACAACTCGGCGTCGAGCGCGAAGCGCGGGTCGCCATGGCCGGAGGATTTTGCAACCGCTCGGTAAAAACCGAAAATTGTGGACGGAAATTCGCTGTAAATGTTGTTGGAATAGAACACCGGCCGATCGGTCGATGCAACAAAGTCCCGCAACGCCTCAACCGCCTGCTCCTCGCCGTCGTGCAAGGGGTCGTACAAACGATTGGAAAGAACCAGCCCGGCTTCGGAAAAAATCGTGATATCGGGGCGCACGCCTTCCACCAGGTGGAAGTAGGCAATGGTTCCGAATTCCGCGTCTGCGCGCAGGAAGAGAACGGCGCGGGGCGGCAATGAATTGAGTACCCCGAGGCGAACACCTCCGCATAGCTGTAAGCTGCGCGGTTATTGCCGTGAATGTTGGACCCAAAGACCACCACGACACACACAACGCAGGTGATCAGAGACAGCTTTTGAACGCTGTGTCCGATGACTCTGCGACCTTCAAAACGGTGGGCGAGCCAATCAATCAGTGCGTCGAGCCCGAATCCCAGCCAGATGGCCGAGAGTCCAAATGCGATCAGCGGATAAACCCGGAACACGGTGCGGTAAACCACGTCATAGTCGAAACTCAGCAAAAAGATCAAGCCAAAGCCGCAGGTAAGAAATGGCAGAATCAGCGCCCATCTCACGGCAGCGGCACAGCGCCCGAATTGAGCAACAAATCCAATGGCCACCAGCGCGAATCCAAAAACCGAGAACTGCCACACCCATTCGCGTACAAAAAATGCGCCGAACTGGACCTTGTCAAACAGCGTGGCTGTAGCGCTGCTGTCGACGGCGGCATAACCCTGGCGAGAAAAGTAATACCAGAAATCCGACCACGAAATCAGCGGGCCGTAGAAACTGATCAGAGGATCCTGCTGTGATCGAATCACCATCCACAAGTAGGACAACAATCCCAGCACAAATAGGCTCAGCAGGAGGGGAGATCGGCGCAGCAAGGCCATTCTGTGGGGCCACAGGAGCAGGGCAAAAGCCGGCGAGCCCAGCACCATCAGTGGCCAGTGATTGGTCAGGCTCAGACCGTAGATGAACGCAATCCAGGCCAGCGGGGCTTTCAGTTGGCGAACGCCGCCAAGCGCAGGGCCATCGCCAGCCATTCGCCAACAGAACAGGCACAACGACAACAGCAGGAAGAAAAATAGCACATTGAGGCTGTACACTTCGGCAATGATCGACTGTGACCAGAACACCGCCGAGAAACCAAAAGCCAGGGCAGCGGCGACCGCGCTCGCGGCCCGGCACAACAATTGCCGAAGACAGGACCAAAGCGCCACGCAGGCCATCGCGCCAAAAAACGCGCTGAGTAAATGTACCCGGTAGGCAATACTGCCCACCGGAATCAGGCTGAATAGCTTACCCAGCAAGGTATGCAGGAGATAGCCGGGCGGATGGGCGATTCCCGCAAAGTGGCTGGCCATAATAAACAGCCCATCATCTTCCAGGGCTACGCTTCGCGGCGCCGTCAGCGCATAGACGGCGAACAGCAATGCGAAAACGAGTAGGCCCTGCGGCCATTCATCACGCAGACCGCGCACCTGCCCGCCCGCCATGACTATACGGTCGACGAAATGTTGGCGTTCAAACGAAACAGATTGGTGGGGTCATACTCGTTCTTGACGGCGAGCAGCCGGTCAAAGTTAATCTGGTAATTGCGGCTGATGGTCTGGTTCGACTCGTCTGCCACTTCATTTGAGTACCAGCCCGTGGTGAAAGGCTCCAGGTCCAACCAATACTCTTTCAGGCGCCGCGCAGGGTCCTCACCGGACGCCGCCATCGGCCAACTGGCAAAGCCCAGCATGGTTGCCATCGCGTCGCGATGAGAAAAGGCAGTTGCGTCGGGCGCTACCCGGTTAATCGCCCCGCCAGCGTGCTGAAAAACAATCGTGGTGCCGGTGTCTTCGCGCCGGCCAAAGCCATCCACGAGATTGGTCACCAATTGCGCCGGGATATCGCTGACGAAGCCGCTCTTGACGTACTCACCGGTCACCCGCGCGTCAGTGACGTCCTGGCTCCTCTGCGCGGCAACATAATCTGTCGTGGCAAGGGTGTCGGCGATCGGGCGCCCGGCTTTACGCAACGGGCCCAGGACTTTTTCGGCTTGCTGTGGCGGGCCTGAATAACAGGCATGCAACAGTGCGACCCCATCTGTCGTCCCCTGCGGTGAGCTCATGACTAAATCCAGATAAAGATCATCCGGCGCGGCGGCTGCATAATCTGCATAGAATTCCAGAACCTGCCGGGCCTGCCCAATTGGAATTATGACTTCTCCGGCAACCACATCACGCGCCATGGGGTGGAGCGCAAATTCAAAGGCAGTGACAACCCCGAAATTTCCACCACCGCCGCGCAGTGCCCAGTAGAGCTCCGGGTTTTCGTCGGCGCTGGCGTGGCGCAATTGCCCATCGGCATTGACGATATCCAGCGAGACAACATTGTCCAGAGCCAGGCCAAAGCGGCGCGCCAGTCGGCCAAAGCCGCCACCCAGCGTAAGACCGGCCACACCGGTATGTGACACCGTACCGGCGGTGGTGATCAGTCCTTGAGCCATGGATTCATAGTCGAGTTCACCCAGCAGGCTGCCACCGGCAACATAGGCCCTGCGCGCGGCCGGATCAACCCGGGTGTGGCGGAAGCTCGACAAATCTATCTGCATGCCACCTTCACAAGTCGATTTGCCGGTCCAACTGTGCCCCCCACATTTCACCGCCAGCAGTAATTCACGCTCGCGCGCAAAATTAATTGCTGTGCTGATGTCACCGGCGCCGCTGGGTTGAATGATCAGGGCCGGATGGCGATCAATTGCCATGTTCAACACCCGCCTCGATTCGTCGTAACCGGCATTGCCCGGCAGCAACAGCATCCCGCGCAGGCTCTCGCCGAGTTCCCTGACTGCAGCCGCTTCCAGCGAGATCTGTGCACCGCTTCCGGTCACTGCCGCGAGGTCGCCTTGTACATTGGAGATGGCTTTCAGTGCCGCTGCTGCGCCGCCAGGCAGGGCCGCCGCCACCGCGCCGGCCAGAGTGGATTGAATGAGTTGACGTCGCTTCATGTTGTGCTGCTCCTGCGTTTTGAGACCGGACATCGCCAGTGTACTGCCGGCAGCTTACCTTACACGGGTGTCCGGTGATATTTCCAGCGCACCAGGGGCGTAACGGCTTCAGCCCTGGAGCAAGGCGCTGTTTTCGGCCTCCAAAAGCAACAGCGCTTCTTTCGCTTCGATGCCGCCACCAAAACCTGTCAGGTCGCCATTCTTGCCGATCACACGGTGACATGGAATGACGATGGGAATGGGATTTCGCCCGTTCGCGGCGCCGACAGCGCGCATGGCCTTCGGCCGACCGATTCGGCAGGCGATGTCCGCATAACTCACGGTCTGGCCGTAAGGAATGCGCTGCAATTCCTGTAAAACCTGCAGTTGAAACTCGGTACCGCCGGGGCGCAGAGGCAGATCGAATTTCTGCCGCGTGCCGGCGAAATACTCGCCCAGTTGGGTGCTGGCGTCTTGCAGCGCTGCCGGGTCGTGCCGCCAATCTGCCGCCGGCGCCCGGGGCGAATTCTCCAGAGGTAGGACAACTTGGCTCAGGACCCCGTTTTCGCCCGCCAGCATAATCGAACCAATGGGGGTTTCCAGGTAGCAATATTCCATCATTTATCCTCGTGTGAAAGGTTGTCAGGTGTTGTCACCGGCCCACAGCAGCATCGCTGCGTAGGCACGCCAGGGCCGCCAGGACTCAGCGATGGCGGCAAGCTCCGGCGCCTTGATTCGTGGTCTCCCCTGCCGGTCAAATGCTTTCAGCAACCCCAGGTCCGAGGCAGGAAAGGCATCAGGGTGCTTGAGCGCCCGCATGGACACGTATTGTGCCGTCCATTCGCCAACGCCGCGAATCGCCAGCAAGCCCTTGCAGAAGGATTCAGGACCCTGCAAGGCATCGAAATTCACCTCTCCGGCAACGACCGCTGCAGCCAACTGCCGAATGCAGCCGGCCCTGCTGCTGACCAGGCCTACGGCTTCAAGGTCGGCGTGAACCAGGGCCGCGGCATCAGGAAACAGGCAGCTCAGGCCGGCGCCGTCCTTGTCCTGGCCCCGCGTCGGGGGCAGCGTCGCGGGCAGCGTGATCGCCGGCCCAAACCGGGCGGCAATCCGCCCCGCAATCGTGGTCGCCGCCTTGACGGAAACCTGTTGTCCAATAATTGCCCGCACCGCCAGTTCAAAGCCATCCCAGGCACCGGGGACTCTGATCCCGGGGGTTCTTTTGATCAATTTTCCAAGCCGCCGATCTGCGGCAAAGGCCGTGGCAATATCAGCCACTGGCGCATCCAGATCAAACAGGTCGCGCGTGCGATGAACCAGGGGCAGCAATGAACGCGTTTCGATACCGTGCAAGGTCAGGCACAATGAGCCGGCGCCGCCGCTATCGGGTCGGCATTCAATGATCCCGGCGTGATCCCCGATCAACACAGTACGCAAGTATTTGCCGGCGACCACTGCTTCCACACCCGGCGTCGCCCTGGGCCGGAAAAAAATCCAATGTAGCGCGCCAGTTTAACGGCTGGGTGTGGGACAGCCTCAGCGTCAATGCACCGCCGGCCGGCCCGTGCTGCTCGCCTTCCTTGTCCTTGAATCGACGCAGTTCCCGCGGGGGCCGTCCATAGGTCGATCTGAATGCATCGTTGAAGCGCCGCGTGCTGCCAAAGCCGGCTGCCGGCGCAATCTGGCTCATCGGCAATTGCGTTTCGTCGATCAGACGCTTGGCAAAATGCAATCGCTGGGTGTGCGCCACCGCTTGCGGCAAAGCCCCAATGTGCTGGTGGAAAAGGCGCCTGAGATGCCGGCTGGTGACACCGAGCCGGTCGGCCAACTGTTCCACACTGCCCTCGTCGAGGGCGCCATCGGCAATCAGCCGCAAGCCCCGGCGCACCGTGGCAGAGGTGCCAATCCAGGCCGGCGTGCCCGGTGCGCATTCGGGCCGGCACCGCAGACAGGGTCTCAGCCCGGCTTCACCAGCCGCTGCAGCGCTGGGGTAAAACCGGACGTTTTCCCGCTTGGGCGTCACCGCAGGACAAATGGGCCGGCAATAGATGCCGGTCGTCTTGACGCCGACGAAAAACTGACCGTCAAAGCGCGCGTCGCGCGCCCGCCTGGCCCGTTCGTACACTGCTTGTTGTTGATTCGTGTTCATCACTTTTCGGGTGACAGTATAGCCCCGTGCAGTGACAATATTAGCCAGAATCGGACGTCTAACTCGTGATAGGGTCCTAACAGCGATGGGGCAACAGTGTTTGATTTTATGCTACCGTAATGAGTCGGCCGTAACCGCCCGGCTGGAGCAAAGCCATGGCAAATCCAGTTAAACCACAACAGCGCACAGACAAGCCCATTTCCGAGGTACATGAGGCGTTTGTGGAGAATCAGGCCGGATTGAAACGCTTTATTGCCCGTTTTTTGGGGAACAGGCAGGACATAGAAGATGTGTCCCAGGAGGCCTTTCTGAGGGCTTTCAGCGCCGAGAGGGATAGGAAAATTGACCGGCCCAAATCCTATCTGTATCGCATTGCCAAACATGTCGCGCTGAGCAAACTGACCCACAAGTCTCGCAAAATTACGGATTACATAGAGGAAATCGACAGTTCTGAAGTCCTAAACAAGGCAACCTCGGCCGAAGACGAGTTGGTGGCGCGACAGTCTCTTGGAATTCATTGCGAGGCGGTGGCTGGGCTGCCGCGACAGTGCCGCAGGGTGTACCTGATGCGCAAGACCTATGGCATGAGCCACCGGGAAATTGCCGACCGCCTGGGTATATCGACCAGCACGGTTGAGAAGCACCTGATCAAGGGCGTTAAACAGTGTGATGAATACATTCGCGACAAAATGGACGGCGACTACCACCCGATCAGGCGCAAGGCGCCGACGAAAGTAGTCGCAGGCGAGAAGCAATCATGAGCACTACGCACCCGTTTGCCAGCCGCGAAGAAATAGCCGCCGAGGCCCGGACCTGGCTCATCAGACTTGACGCCGATGAAGCACCGGCGGCTGAGGAGATCGAGGCATTGCGGGCGTGGATTGCACGCAGTCCCGCACACCGACAGGAGCTGCAACGAATTTCGGAATTCTGGGAAGGCGCAAACGTTTTGACTGAACTGGCGATTCCCCTGGGCAACGCCAGGAGCCCGCGGAATGTGCCGCAATCGCCTCGCCCGACCCCTGCACCCATTGGCCGGCGTTTCGCACTGGCAACTTTGTGCCTGATTGTGCTGGGCGCAATGATCGGCACTTGGGCCACGAACAGGCCAGGTAGTGCGCCAAGCCAGGTCTGGTCGACCCGGGTTGGAGAACAGCTAACCGTCGAATTGGCGGACGGCTCGAGCATGCAGCTCGATACCGCCAGCCGGGTAGAAGTTAAATTCGATGCCACTGTGCGAGCGATTGAACTGCTTCAGGGCGCGGTGTTTTTTCAGGTCACAGCCGAGAAACAACGACCCTTCGAGGTGCTCGCCGGCAAAGGCCTGGTCACCGCAATTGGCACCGCTTTTCTGGTGAATCTGACCGGCGATGACATCGAAGTAATTGTCACCGAGGGCCGCGTCAATCTCGCAGCGGTCATTCAAGGACCCGAGGATCTGCTGAATGCCAACCCGACCCCACAGGGGCCAGCAGCCCCGGAAAATCTGGCCACGCTGGAGTCGGGGCAAATTGCAAGTTTTAGCCACGAGATTCATCAAATCTCAAACCTCTCCGAACGTGAAATCGCCCGCCAGTTATCGTGGCGCGAGGGTTACCTGGTGTTCTCCGGAGAGCCGCTCGAGGAAGTGGTTGCGGAAGTCAGCCGTTACACCGACATGAAGATTGAGATCGTCGACCCTCAATTGCGCAGTCTGCGCGTCGGCGGCCGGTTTAAAGTCGGCGACCTCGAAGAAATTTTCGAAGTCTTGGAGACCAATTTCGGCATTTCTGTCGACCACCTCAGCACATCTCATGTAGCGCTAAAGTCTGATCAAAACTCCTGAATGGAGGAATTCGATCACTTGTCAGTCCTAATCCCCGTAGGAACGTCATGATGACAAGTTTGCGCCACGATCGTCGCTGGTGGCACCACAGCATATTGTTACGCGGACTGTTGACGCCTTGGCTGGTGTTGTCCCTGATGGGGGCGGCACCGTCGCAGGTTTACGACATTGACCTCGCGGCGCAGGACATTGCCGATGCGCTCAACAGTCTCTCCGAACAAACCGGTGTGCCAGTGATATTTGAATACGACCTGGCTCAGACCCGGAAGTCCAAAGCTGTTTCTGGTCGATTCACCCTGACCGAAGCTCTGGAATTATTGCTCAGAGATAGCGGACTCAGTGGCGGCTTGTCATCCAGTGGCGTTATTACGATATCACCATCGATAACGATCAATGCTACCGACCGGGGAAAAGACATGACAAGCATTCCAAGCACACCAGATTCAAGGCCACCGCGCCGAACGCGGTCATTTCTGAAGAATCTTGCCGCCGCCATCTCTGCCGCGCTACTCACCACATCCGTGGCGCAAAGCCAGGAAAAAACCGATGAACCTGCCAACATCATGGAACTGGTGGTGGTATCCGCACAAAAGCGCGACCAGAATATCCTTGATGTCGCAATGTCCGTGAGCGCGTTTAGTGACCGGGACATCGAGGCACGTGGCGCCATTCAGCTTGCAGATTTTCTGCTGGGCGCACCCAGCACCGCAATCATTGATAACGGATCGGGAGACCTGAATATTGCAATTCGTGGAATTTCCTCCACGCTGGGCGACTCTCCAGTGGGCTACTACCTCGACGAAGCACCATTCAGTTTTATCAATTTCGTCCAGGTACCGGATGTCCGCACCTGGGACCTGGAACGCGTAGAAGTTCTGCGCGGCCCGCAAGGCACCCTGTTTGGCGCCAGTTCTCTGGGCGGAACAGTGCGCATTCTGACGAGAAACCCCGTGTTCAATGAATTCCAGGGCAAACTCGATTTGACCGCCTCCAGCACCGAGGACGGCGGCAACAACTATGGCGCCAAAATTGCGCTGAACATTCCGCTGGTGGACGACACCCTGGCACTGAGAATCGCGGCCACCAAGGAAGACTACAGTGGCTGGTTGAGTTTCTTTGACTTCTTCACATTCACCGTCCTTGAGAAAGTCAATGACCGGGAAATCGAAACCCTGCGCGCCAAACTGCTGTGGGCACCCACCGAGAAGATGGATTTTGTCCTTTCATTCATGAGTTCGGATCAGGAATCGGGCTCCGACACCCAGGCTGGGGACGACGGTTTCATATTGCCGTTCTTTCTCTTTCCACAATCGACCGAGAGCGAGTGGGATCTTTTCGCCCTGACGTTCAACTACCACGCTCCATCGTTTGACTTGGTCAGCGCCACCTCATACATCGACTACGATTCTGCTGTGCGAAGCCCCTTTACCGGCCAACCGAGTTTTAGCGACTCGGAGATTTTTTCACAAGAAATTCGTTTGAATTCAAGTAATTCTGAGGGGTTCCGTTGGACAGGCGGTGTCTACTATCGGGAACTGACCACAGATGGGTCCGGCAATGGCGCCATTTCAAACACCACCTCCGATTCCTGGGCTGTGTTTGGAGAGGTCGTCTGGCCATTCATGGATGAAAAACTGGACCTGACGGTCGGTCTGCGCTATTACGAAGACGAAAGGACCCGCGATGACAAAGGATTCGCCTTCAATCCGTTCACGTTTGGATTCCTGCCGGTCGACGTGCAGGCCGACGACACCTTCAGCGCCCTGAGTCCCCGGTTCAACTTGGCCTACCACACCGATGGCGGTTCACTGGTATATGGGAACATTGCCAAGGGCTTTCGCAGCGGCAATATTCAATCCGGCGCATCCATTGCCATTGCAGATTTTGCGGTCACTGTTCCCGAGTCGCCGCTATTTGGGCTTGACCCGCGTTCTGTTGTTCCTATCGGAATCGATGAAGAAAACGCCTGGACCTACGAACTGGGCACCAAGGCCCCGTTCGCGGACGGCCGGATTGTCATAGAGGCCGCCGTGTATTACACCGACTGGACCGACCTGCAGACCATTATTAATGTCACGCCGGTGGTGGGGGCCCTGGTCAATGTCGGCAGCGCCCATTCACTGGGCATCGACTTCGGGCTGACCGCTGAACCTGTGGATGGGCTGACATTGACCGCCAGCGCGAACTGGAACGAATCGGAATATGACGAGGACTTCGTCGATTCCGGAGGCAGCAAGGTACTCACCAAAGGCAACCGCATCATCAATATTCCCGAGTTTACGGTGACCGGGTCAGCAGCCTATCGCTGGGAGTTCGGATCCAGCGGTCTTTCCGGTTTTGCGATGGCGGATGTTCAATACAACACCGAGCGAACCTTCTCCTTTGGTGCGCTGGTTGGGGAGTCGGAGACGATGACCCAGGTGTCAGCGCGCATAGGCCTGCAGGGCGGCCACTGGGGCGCGTTTTTATACGTGCAGAATCTCACCAATTACGATGGCCGGGTGTCTGCGCCGCTGCCGTTCCCCGGGATCGATACCGTGGCGGTTCGCGTCCGGCCCAGAACCATTGGAATCAATCTCAAATTCAACTATTGACCTTGCACGCACGACGGGCATAGCCATTGAGACTGACTCCGCTCTTGCTGGCGCTCGGCCTGGCCGTTAACGTCCAGGCCGATCTACCCATTCAGAGCAATGCTGCTGCATTGCGGACTAAACTCAATGGCGTCGAATTCGAGCAGTTCGTCGATGGACTGATGACGGATCAGTTGCGCACGGCCAATATTGCCGGAGCAACACTGAGCATCGTTGCGGGCGGCCAGATTGTTCTGGCCAAAGGCTATGGCTTTGCCGATATTGAAGAGGGTCGCCGTGTCGACCCCGCGCGGAGCTTGTTCCGGCCGGGATCGGTGTCCAAGCTAATCACTTATACGGCAGTCATGCAATTGGTGGAAAAAGGGCTGCTGGACCTGGAGGGTGAAGCCAATCATTATCTCAAGACCTTTCAGATTCCCCAAACGTTTGAAGATCCAATACGAATCAGGCATCTGATCACCCACACTGCCGGCTTTGAAAACATCAACGTCGGCGTTTTTGCGCCAGACCCGGAATTCTTGCTGCCGCTTGAGCAGGTGTTGCAGAGGCACGTCCCGCGCAGGGTCCGACCGGTCGACGAATTGGCTGTCTACTCCAACTATGGCGTCACATTGGCCGGGTATATTGTCGCCCTGGTCAGTGAAATGAGTTTCTACGACTATGTCGAACAGTACATTTTCCAGCCTCTGGAGATGCACCATTCAAGCTTCCGAGAACCCCTGCCGGCACCGCTCGCAGCGCTAAGCTCGCAAGGCTATGTCTGGCACAAAGGCGTGTTCCTTCCCCTGGGATTTGAATGGATCACCAATGTTGCGCCGGCGGGATCAATGAGCGCCACGGCCGAGGATATGGCCAGGTTCATGATCGCCCATTTGCAGCATGGTCGTTTTGGTGACACGCGAATTTTGCAGGCAGCCACCGCAAAAACGATGCACAGCCAACTGTTTACCAACGACAAGCGGCTGCCCGGCATGGCGCACGGATTCAAGGAGAATATCGTGCACGGACTGAAGGTTCTCAATCACCGTGGCGATTCGCAGTGGTTCCATTCTGACTTGCAGCTGATTCCCGAATTGAACATCGGTTTTTTTGTTTCCTACAATTCACCACTCAGCGGTGCCCAACGTGAGTCGCTGAGCGCGGGCATCCTCGAGTACATTCTCGGCACCCCGGCTGTGGCCGCAATCCAGCCACCTGAGGACTTCGCAAAGCGAGCGGACCGGTACGTCGGTGACTATCTGAACATGAACCGCTCATACACAACATTTGAGAAATTCGAGGAGTTTTTTGGCGCCGCCCGCCGCACGCTGTCCCTGACCGCTGGCAACACGCTGTTTCTGGATGCCGGCTATCGTTGTGCCCAGTTTGTTGAGATCGGGCCCAATCTGTTCAGGCAAGTCGATGGCACCGAGCGAATGGCCTTTCGGGAAGACGCGCAGGGCCGAATCAGCCACTTTTTTCTCAGCTCCTGGCCGGCCACCAGCATGGAAAAAGCCGTGCCCTGGACAGATCCCGGAAAACTCAGGTGGGCGCTTGCCGGCTGCCTGGCGATCATGCTCCTGTTCCTGATCAGGCTACGCACGGGCGCCATGCCGATAAAGGATTCTGCCCTCGGTTGGGCCCACTGGACGGCAGTGGCCACGGGGCTATTGCAATGGGTGTTTTTGCTCGGATTTGGCTACCTGTTCAAGGCCCAGGCGGGCAGTATTTACCTCTTCGGTCTGCCGGGGTTCATGAAGGCGCTGCTGGTGCTCCCGTTGCTTGTCTTGGTCCTGACCGTGGCCCTCGCGAGCGGCAACATACTGGCCTGGCGTCGGCGGGCCTGGATCACCGGCATGCGCCTGCTGCACACCGGCGTGGTCATCTGTGCCGTATTCATGGTCTGGTTCAACTGGCATTTCAATTTGCTCGGATTCAACTATTGAGCGCCCGCAATCATGGCCCATTAACCCAATCCTCTGGAGCGGAGAGAATATGAACACCATCTATGCATTTCTGAGCTGGGATTGGGCCGGGCTTGTGCTGTCCGTGGCCATCGCCGTGCCCGGGTGGCTCATCTGGCGCCAGGGACGTTTGGCCATCGGGGTGTGGAAAAAACGCCTGCAGACAGTCATCGGGGGCTTTATAGCCGTGCTGGGTGGTGCCCTGATCATCAGCTCAGGCATCCATGCCGTGTCGGTAGAAATGGCTTTCGCCAAGTATCCCGCGCCTGGAAAGCTGGTCGATGTGAACGGCTACAACATGCACCTGCTCGCCGAAGAGCCTGACAATTACCGGGCCGGGGGTAAGAACCACCCCACCCTGCTGTGGATACCCGGCGGACATAGCTCCGGTTACAATTTTTATAATATGCACAAGGTTTTTCGCAATGAGACCCGATCCATCATCTTCGATCGCCTGAGCACGGGGTGGTCTGACCGGGGCCCCTATCCACGCACGTCATACCGCGAAGTCGAGGAATTGCACCAAATGCTGACCAAAGCGGGAGAAACCGGCCCGCTGATCCTGGTGGGTCATTCATACGGCGGTCTGCTGGCCGCACTTTACGCCATGCATCATCCGGAACAGATTGCTGGGCTGGTGCTGCTGGACTCAGGATTGGCCGTCAACTGGGAAAATCCTGTCGCAGCAAATTTCATGCTGCAATACAGCAAGGCATTGTTCTATGACGGTCTGCTCCAGGCCTTCGGCATTCCGCTAAGCCTCCAGGCGAGGGCAGGAGGGGACATGTTGAAAGAGCTCCTGGCAATCTATGAAAGCCAGCTGAAGGATGTTTGGCCGGAGATATCTGCACTGAACAGGGCGGCCATGAATGCCTTCGGCACAGCGTCTATTTTCACAGAGGTGGGCACACCAGAATTCTTCGAGCGGGGTGCAATGCAAGCGGGTGTGCTGAACGGAAAGCCTCTGACCTATATCACCTTTTTAGGTAGCCTGGATCTGTCTTTCCAACAGGCGCGCGATGAGGTGCGCGCCATTACCGGGCTGGATGCTGCCGGCGTGGACGGCCAGATCAAAGGCCTGATGAGGAATCGGCGAGCCATGTCGGCGCTGTCAGACCAGTTCCATCCTGTCAGCGTTCCGGCTGGCGCCAGTCACAATTTTCCCTATGAAACGCCGGATTTCGTCGTTGATCATGTCAGGCAGGTCATCGATCTGGTCAAGAATCAATAGCCAAAGGCGCCCCGCGCCAAGGCGCTATAATCCCCCTTGATTCCCGCACAGGTCACAAGGCATTGGCGCCACCGAGCAGTCCAAACCCCAATTTGGTGGGCCCGCGGCCCAATGGTCAGCCCAATCGGCGGCGCAATCCGCAGCCTGGGTACCCGCCCTGGCCAATCTTCATTATCGGCTCCCCACGATCCGGCACTTCGATGCTTCACTGGTCACTGTGTGAGCATGAATCGTTGTGGGGCAGCGAGGAATCGGAATTGTTGCTGCCCTTTTCGCAACAACTTGAGCCCCTGTTTGCCAGGGCCCGGCAGTTTAGCGGCAGCAACTGGCTGGACGCCCAAAACGTCAATTTTGACACTTTTTGTGCCCATTTGGGCGTTGGAATCGACACGCTGTATGCTTCAAAAGCGGGTGGCCGGCACTGGGTAGAGCAGACCCCATCCAATACCTGGGCGCTGCCCGTTATCAAAAAGATATTGCCACGTGCACGCTTTGTGTTCATTCACCGTGATGGCCGCCAGGTGGTTGAATCGATGATGGCGATGTGGAGCTGGCGCTTCGGCCGGGCGGCCCGAACCTGGCGCGACGCCAACCACCTGGCACTGGCGTTCAGGGAAAATTTTCCGGACCGTGTGCTGCAGGTCTCTTACGAGGCACTGGTGCAAAACCCCGACATTGCCTTGCAGGAAGTTTGGCGCTTTCTGGGCCTTGAAGCCTGTTCGTCCAGCACTCGGTTCATCCGTGATTCCGCGCCCATCAACCCTTCACCAATGCACGGCAGCGAAAGCAGCATCGACAAGCTAAAGCCACGACACCGGCACTGGTCGTGGCTGCAGCGCCGGCATTTCGGACGGGTCGCGGGGGCAACGATGAAGACCCTGGGCTATGACCTGGAATAAGGGTTCGTGAAAGGCTTTGACAGCAGTGAATCGCCTCACTAAGCTACCGCTTCGCGAACATTGCACAGTCACCAGCACGGCAACATGACCAGCAAAAAGACAAAAAAATTCACCGTCAGCGACAGCACGACGGGAGAAATCTCATTCACTTTTAACTACGAAGGCACCACCCCCTCTGCGGACGAGCCCGAGTTGATCATGCTCGGACAGCTGGATGCCACCGAATTGTACAACGGCAGCATGCGTGCACGTCATCCGGCCACCGGCAAGGAAATGGTGTTGCCCGCCCAGGTATATAACGCCCTGACCTGGTGCGATCACTTTGCCACCCTTGAAGACCATATCGAGTCTCTGGCAGAGGGCAGCCCCGACATCGCAACCGACCGCCCGGCCATCCGCGATATTCTTCAATCCGTGCTGGACGGTGGTCTGATGCTGTCGGCCAAGCAGATTGCCCGGGCGCTTCAACCGGCGTCTGCGCCCGCCACTGAGCCCGAGGCGGCCGTGATCGTGGTGACGACATGGGAGCGGCCACAGGCGCTTGAACGGCTGCTTGGGTCCATTCAGGCGCGTGTCGATGCCAGCCACGTCCATGCCTGCTACGTGCTCGATGATTCACGCTCCGAAAAAGCCAGCACAGAGAACCAAAAGATTGTCGCCGCTCTGAGTGGGGCCGGAAATGCCAAAATCGAGTTCAACTATTTTGGCGCCACCGCGATGTCTGCCCTGATGGCAGAATTGATCAGCGCTTTGCCGGATCAAGCGCCCGAAATCCGTTTCTTGCTCGATCGCCAGCGCTGGACCGATTTGTGGACCACCGGTCTGGCAAGGAATTACAGCCAGTTACTTTCCGCCGGCCACCCACTGATCATTATGGATGACGACGTGATTTGCGACGTCTATGACCCACCCCTCGACGAGCAGCCAACGGTGTTTTCGAGCGGCCAGCGCGATGCGCGTTTTTTCAGTACCGATGACGACTGGAAATCGCTCCAGTCCCAAAGCGGTCGCGATCCGGTCGCCCGGCATCTGCAGTGCCTCGGGAAAAGCCTGCCCCAGGCGCTGGCGATCATGGGCCTGGATGCGGTAAATCAACATCAGCTCAGCGAGATCGACGCGGTATTTGCCGCTTCGCTGAACGCCGAATCCAGGGTAGTGGCGACTGGCTGCGGCTCTCTCGGCGATCCGGGTACCGGCAGCAACCTCTGGTTGGCAGAGCTGCGCGGCGATTCACTGCAGGATCTTCTGAAGTCAGAGGAGTCGGTGAGGCTGGCCTTGAGCCAGCGCAATTCCTGGTCCGGACGGGCCTCGCCCACTTTCAAGCCACAATCCGATATCTGCCAGGTATTCGGCCTTGACAACACGCAATTGCTGCCGCCCTATTTTCCGGTGTTTCGGGGTCAGGACCGTATATTCGGTGCCATGACGCGTTATCTCTACCCCACCAGCCTGTACCTGGATCAAGCCTGGTCAGTCCCCCATCAACCGCTGCCCCAACGCGGCTGGAGCGATGCAGAAAACGATTTCAGCCTGCAAGCGAGTTTTCCGCGCTTTCAGGCTGACTACATCGCCAATCAGGGTGATGAGTGCCGCGCAATGAAACCATCGGCGAGGCTGCAGGATCTGGCCGGCGTTTTCTCCAGCCTGGCCGAGGCTGATACGGAATTCCTGCTCGACATACACGCCGATCAGTATGGCTATATCAAGGGAAATATGGAGCAACTGATCAAAAGTCACCTCAGCCAGTCATTCGACGCACCCTCAAGTTGGCAGCGGCACATGAAAGCCGCCTTGCAGCAAATCAAAGATTTCCCCGCGGCACCCGCAAGTCTGGACCAGCTCTCGGGCCGGCCGCGAGACCTCAAAGGATCGGCACTGCTGGAATTTTGGCGGTCTTACTGGGGCGATTTCGCCGCCGCCATACTGGCCTGGCCGACTATTCGCGACGCAGCCAGAGAGATTGTGGCCAGGGCGCTATAAGAGGGGGCTATGGTGCCATCGTTGCCGCAAAGCGCCATGAGGGGGCTGCTCATGGGGTTTTCCGGAGCCAGAACAATGCAGCAGGAGCCACACAAACGACTGGGTCGCAGAGCCAGGGATGGACCAGCGCCTGTGCAGCTCATCAAGGGATCGTTCCCGCGCGAGTGGCTGAGCACGGTTGGTCGTCCTTGCGCCGCAGCGTAAAAATCTTGTGTTCCCCCTGGGTCTGATAGGCGCGCGCCTCGTCTCCCCATAGATAGAGCGTTTTTTCCAGTGACAATATCTCCGCCACTCCTTCGATCTGATAGCACTTGAGCCAATAGCGAGGCATCCAGTCGAGAATCAATGAGTGAGAGGATGGCCGCGCGAGCCAGGACGCTTGCAGGTCTGCAATAATCAGGATTTCGGGCCTGGCGCGCTCAATTTCATCCATCATTTCATTTTGCATGATCAAGGCGTAGGGCTGTGGCTCCATCAGGGGATAGGTGTAGATATATCCGGTCGCCGATTTGCGGTCGGCATAGAAATAGATTTCGGGTTCCGAGCCGAGGATGGCGATCCGGTCGTCCGGCGCCGTGTTTTCCTTCAGGTAGCGCCCAATCTCGACCGCCTCAACGAACGGATTGGCCCGGTAGCGCAGTCGGCTCACCCGCTCTGGCGTGATGGCAGTCAGGTAAGCCTGCTCCTTGACCGCGTAGGCAGCCACCAGCCCGGCAAAAATCAGCAACACCAGAAATTGTGCGAGCAGCGCCGGCAGCGACTTCCCCAACTCCCGATGCAGCGTCGCCGCGGCGATGCCAATGCAAATCCCCGCGGCGGGCAACATCAGGATGAAGTAGTGAGGCCGAAAGTAGAATCCCGGCACGATGGCCAGAAAGGAAAAAAGCACAAAGGCAGTGACGATGATCCGTGTATTTTTGGGCCAGGGGCGGGCCCACAGCAAAATCATCCCCAATGCACCGAATAACCAAAGCCACCCATTGCTCTGCGTCACAGTAGTCCAGCCATGAGTAAATAGCGTCCATACGAAAGACAGCGGCATTTCAGTGACATAGGCGCTGGCGTACTTGAAGGTCCAGAACCAGAAGCGATCCAGTACACCCTGGAGATACAGGACACCGATCACCAGGAAAAAGGGTACGGCTGATCCGGCAACCAAAATCGCGCCCCTGCTGATGATGCCCCGGTAGCCGCGCCCGCCAACCCATTCGTGCCACCAGACCAACACTGCGGCCATGGCCAGGAACAAAATGCCATGTTGCTTCATCATGACGGCGATGCCGAACATCATCCCGGCCAGAAAAATCTTTCTTTGCCGGGTAGATTCCAATCCCGCCAGTAAAAGGATCATGCCAGCCAGAGCCGGAAGCAAAACAAAATGGGTGGCGTGGGCAAAGATGCCCATGATCCAGCGATCGAGGGCCAGGACTGCAAATCCGGCGGTGCCGATCGCCGCCGAAAACGGCTCGAGAAATCGCCGAAGCAGGATGAACAACAGCACCGCCGTGCCGATATTCAGCACCAACAGGCCAATATGGACGCCCCATATGGTCTCGCCAAACGCCGCAATAATCAGCGCATAGGCGTAGTAGGTGCCGGGAAACTTCATGTTGTAGGCGAGTTCGTAGGGTGGGATGCCCTGCAAGATCAGCTGGGCTGCATAGGCGTATTCACCTTCGTCTCGCTCCAGCGGTACGTCGGCGAGTCTGAAACGCACCCAGGCCACGCCGACGAACACAATGCCCAGCAGGACGAAGGGCAAGTATTTTTCCAGGGTCGACAATATGGCCGCCGGGAGGGTCGTTCGCTGTTTACGCATAGCAGCTTGAGCTCAGCCCTGGCGGGGAAATCTGTTGGACGACATCAGGTTCCAGCGGCACAATCTGAAAACGGCCGCCGTGGTAAGGCAACCAATGCCATAGCGCACACTGCCCGCAAAACTGATCGAGGAGGCGTCCGGAGCATAGCGGGTGGGGCAGGACACCTCGCCTATGGCGGCGCCCAGCCAGATTGTCTCCGCGATCAACTCGCTGTCAAAGACGAATTCATCGGAATTATGCTCCAGCGGCAGCCGTTCAAGTAGTGCGCGGGAATAGGCCCGGTAACCGGTGTGGAATTCAGACAATTTCGAGCCAAGTACCACGTTGCTGATCAGGGTCAGGCACCGATTGGCGATGTAACGCCACCACGGCATACCGCCCTGACGGGCCTGGCCACCGAGAATGCGCGAAGCAAGAACACATTCGTACAGCCCACTGGCGACCATCCCCGCCATGGCAGGTATGAGTTTGGGTGTATATTGATAATCAGGGTGCACCATGACAACGATGTCAGCGCCATGCTCCAGCGCCAATCGATAGCAGGTTTTCTGGTTGGCGCCGTAGCCACGATTGCGCGCATGCCGGTGCACAACGACGTCTTTGAGTTCGCTCGCCCGTCTGGCCGTACCGTCCTCACTGGCGTCATCGACCACCAACACCAGATCAACCACTTCCTGTTCGATGACTTCACGCCAGGTTTTTCGAATCGTTTCGGCCGCATTGTAAGCAGGCATAACGACAACCACACGGGCATTTTGAATCACTGGGCTTCTTCCTCCCCAACCCCGGCGCCGGCAAGGATTTGCAACGCCTGGCGCGCGGCATCAAATTGCGGATCAATTTCCAGTGCGCTGCGCAAGATTTGCCGGGCGCTCGGAAGGTCGCCCTGCTGACTCAACAGCACCGCCAGATTGTACATGTAGTCGGTATTATCCTTTTGAATTTTCAGGGCAATCTCAATCGCACTGACCGCTTGTTCCAAATTGCCCGCGGCCGCGTATGCAGCCGCCAGATTGTTGTGTGCGGCAGCGAAGCCGGGATCCAATTCAATCGCCCGGCGGTAATGCCCGATGGCTTCATCTGAGCGGCCCATTTCATCCAGGACAAGCCCCATGCCATTATGAGCCAGGGGATTGTCGGCCTTCAATTCCATTGATTTCTGATGCTGAGCAAGCGCTTCGTCCAGTTTTCCCTCGGCGGCCAGTGCGTTGCCGTAGCCCGTATAGGTATAGGCGAGATCCGGTCGCAGCGCCAGCGATTGCTGGTAGTGCACAATGGCTTGCGCAGGTTGCCCCAGGTCGGCGAGCGCCTGTGCCAACAAGGTATGGATTTGCGCAATGTTGGGCTTGATCCGAATCGCTGCCCTGAATTGTTCGACGGCATCGGCCTTTTGCCCGCGCTCAGTGAGCAATTTGCCGTACATACCATGAACCCGATAATTATTCTGGGTCACCGCCAGGCTGCGAATCCAGAGGGTTTCGGCATTCTTCCAGTGCTCAATTTGTGTACGGCTCGCAAAGGCTAGCAGCACAATAATCAGCACGCTCAGTGCCCAAAGCGGCGCTCGCCGTGCGGCGCGGCGGCCCAACAGTTCGTAACCGCCCCACGCCACTATAATGAACAGCCCTATCAGGGGAATATAAGTGTAGCGATCCGCCATCGATTGCGCGCCGACGCGGACCAGCCCAATGACGGGCACCAGGGTACCGAGAAACCAGAACCAACCCACAGGCACAAATGGATAGCGCCGCATTCCCAAACCCGCCAGGGTGGTGATCAGGGCCAAAAACAGCGCTGCCGTTACGACTTTCCAGGCGGCAACGGACGCCGGGAACGAATACAGGATCGCCAGATCCGCAGGCCACCACATTGCTGCCACGTAGGCGCCATAGGAAACCACCGCATTGGACAAACGCAAGCCGGCCGAGGCCGCCTCCAATTCAACGACGGCGCCACTCTCCCGCTGCACGATGTAGGTGATGACACTCGATAAGGCCACCAGGATGAATAAGGGTATTTTTTCGATCAGCAGGGCCAGCCACTGCCGCGAGCGCCAATGGTCGATCCTAATTCTTTGCAGCGGCCAAAAGTCCAGCAGCAAGAGCACAAAGGGTAAAGTCACCAGCATCGGCTTGGACATCAATCCCAGTGCGAGGAAGAAAATGACCAGCAGGTAAGCCCGGCCGGATTTCTGCTTCGAATAGCTTGAGTAAGCCCAGAGTGTCAGCATGAAGAACAGCGCGCTCAGCACATCTTTGCGCTCTGAAATCCAGGCCACCGACTCCACATGCAATGGGTGAACTGCGAACAGCGCCGCCACCAGGGCGCTCCTTCCCACGGCGCACGTCATGGTGAGCAGAACGCCAAACAGCAGGACGCTGTTGAGCATGTGAAATGCCAGATTGACCCAGTGGTGTGCACCCGGGTTCATGCCGAAGACCTCGACATCCAGCATGTGTGATATCCAGGTCAATGGGTGCCAGTTGGACGCGTGGCTCTGCGTGAAGGCCCACACCAGCCCTGGCCAACTGATGCCCCTGCTGACCTGTGGATTATCGTGAACGTACTGAGGGTCGTCGAACATGATGAAATCGAAAGAGCCGACATTCCAGAATGTCGCTGCTGTGACGAGCAGCACAAAGGCCATCGCCGCCCACACCAGACCTCCCGGGATAGTCCGGTCAGGCTTGCTCATGGTCCGGTCTACTCATGGTTCGGTCTGCTCATGGTTCGGTCCCCGCCTGACGCAGGGCCGACAGGGCCTCCCTGGCCTCCGAAAACTTTGGATCATGGATCAAAGCGATCTCGAGATGCCGGCGTGCCAGCTCAAAACTGCCGACCTGGCTGAGCAAAACGGCATAATTGTAGTGATAGTCCACGTTGTTGGGCTGCAGGCTGATTGCGATCTTCATTTCCGCCAATGCCTCATCAATTTTCCCAAGTTTGGCATAGGCCGCTGCCAGATTGTTTCGCGATGCCGCCAGTGCGCCATCTTGCACCAGGGCCTGCTGGTAGTGAGCAATCGCCTCATCCACCCGTCCGAGTTCATCCAGTACCGACCCCAATGCATGATGCGTCACCGGCGCATCGGGCCTAAGCTCCAGGGCCCGGGAAAAATGCGGCACTGCTTCCTGGAATCGCCGCTGGGTCACCAGCGCATCCGCCAGGCCGTTGTGAATCAGCGCAAGGGCGGGCTTTGCGTATTCCGACCTGGGGTGAGGCGCGACCGCCAACGTCCGGGTCCACAGCGTCACCGAATTTTTCCAGTACTGGTTTTGATGCCAGCTTGCCCAGGCCAGTGTGGCGACCAGCAGGAACGCCGGCAGCAGGCGTGCAAGATGACTGGCAGTCCACCGCCCAAGCAGGTCATGTGCGCCCCAGGACAGCATGATCAACAGGCCCACACTGGGGAGATAGGTATACCGGTCTGCCATGGCCTGGCTGCCCACCTGGACCACCCCGATGACCGGCACCAGCATACCCAGGTACCAGAACCAACCCACCGCGACATAGGGGAATCGTCGAAATGCAGCGACCGCAATGGCGCTGACGGCCAACAGACTTAGCGCGGACAAACCCGTTTTCCAGGGCGGGAGGTCACCGGGGTAAGGATAGACCACGGCCAGATTGACCGGCCAGATCAACTTGAAGCCGTAATGCACATACGATGAGACCGCGTTGACCAATCGGGCTTCCAGGGGGATGGTGTCAAGTGCGCTCATTGTACCCCCCTGTCGCTGCACCAAAAGCGTGACCACGCCGGACAGCAGGACCAGGACCAACAGCGGTATTTTCTCGGCACCCAAACGCTGGGCCAGAGATCGGTCCCATTGCTTCGGGCCGATCCGCTGCAACGGCCAGGCGTCCAGCAACAGCAACACGAATGGCGTGGTGACCAACATCGGTTTTGACTGCAAACCCAGCGCCAACAGCACCAAGACGAGCAGGTAGCGGTTGATCGTTGGCCGCCGTGCATAGGTGGTATAAGTCCATAACACCAACAGGAAGAAAAACGCACTCAAAACGTCCTTGCGCTCCGCTATCCACGCCACTGATTCCACGTGCAGGGGGTGGACTGCGAACAACGCCGCCACCAGGGCGCTGCGGCCCGCAGCATGGGTGGCGCGAAACAGAATACCGAACAACAGGAGCGTATTGACCAGATGAAAGAGCAGATTGATCCTGTGATGGGCCGCCGGATTCACGCCGAACCATTCCACATCCAGCATCAGTGACAGCCAGGTCAGCGGGTGCCAGTTCGACGCGTGTCCGGTACGAAAGGCCCAGGCGATCCCTTCCCGAGTCAGTCCGGCGGCCACCTCGGAATTGTTATAGACATACTGCGGGTCATCAAAGTTGACGAAATCAAAGTCGCCCACGGATGAGTAGGTGACCAGGGTGACGAGTACCAGCGCCACAATCACCCACATCAAAGGCGTTGTTAAAACTGAAGACTTCAGGGACAGGTTCAATTTCGCTTAGGTTCAGCAGGCGTTTGCTCGTCACTGCTCAGCTTAGCAAATGCAGGTTCGCACGGTGGCAAACAAAAACCCCGCGGTGCAAACCACCGCGGGGCCAGGTCAGTCAAATGCGGCCGCTTCAGGCGAATCGTCGAAGTCCGACGACGCCGATGCCCAGCATCAACAGCGCCAATAGCGCCAGGCCATACTGGTTCAGGGTCGGAATGCCCTCGTAGATACGCGTGTTATAGATGGTACATTCAATGCCCTCTTCAGCGATTCTGACTGGCAATTCCTCACACTCACTGTCATCACTATCTACAGAGCTGTCTTTGACACGCTCTTCGGCGTAACACCAGGTCAGGCCATTCCAGTGCGGCCAGACATCAAAGGTATCGCTGTCCACCAGGCCATGGAACCACAAGGTGTTGGAATAGAAGTGGTCGGGTGAGTCAAATATGTTCTGCTCGCCTACACAGTCGTAATGCGCGCGGGCCCACAGAGAGTTGTTGAATTCAAGATGCTCATCGAACCACACCTTGTGGACCGTAACCGTCACCGGATCAAGGTCGTTGAAGATCACGCAAAGATTCTCATCCCCGGGCTGGACGTTTTCATAGAAACAGTCAGATTCATCGCCAATGACTGAATCACCACTGGCTGTATAAGTGGTCGTGTAGCCCGGTAAATCGGTTTCCGTAATCTGACAATCTGTCCCCGGAGTGGAGAAAAACACCAGTACAAAGGTATGTCCTGCATTCTGGCCTGGCGCAACATTCGTGGTCTGGACAGGGATGAGGCCAGAGTTGCAGTCCAGCGTCGCCTCGATTTCCATCGGATTTCGGTCACTGAACAACTTGATGACCTTGAATGTTGCCCGTCGATCCTCCTCTTCTATCTCACCACAGGCGCGATTATCGCTCAGATCGATGTCTGTGGCGCTGCCCAATACACCATTGGCGAAGCCCGTGTTCTCCTGGAAGTCCTGGAAATTGTCACAATCGAGATCGCCGGCGTCGGCCAATAAGAAATCGACCAGGAAGGTTTGGGTCACTGTCCAGGTTTCCGATACCCCGGAAGCCAGCGGCTAGTCGTCGACGATCTTGTCGCCGTTGTCAAACGGACTCTTGACCGTCGCGCCCGGGTCCACACCCGGTCCGGTGGCGTAGACGATGGTGCCCTGGCCGACCAGCGTTATGTTCGGGCCGGGCGTGAATGTATCGTCAATATCGTAGATACCATCGCCATCACCATTATTGGTTGCGGTGACGGTGTATTGAACCGTGAACGTGGAATCGTTGTTGTCCTGCACGTCTTTGACCGTCTTGGCCAGATTGATCTGCGGCAAGGGCGCGCAAGCGCGGTTGTCGGTCAAGTCGATGTCGGTACTGCTGCCCAGCACGCCATTGGCGGTACCCGTGTTGGTAGCGGGATTATCCGAATCCGTACAATCCAGATCGCCGGCCTCGGCATTGGCGGCATCAATCATGAAGACCGCAGTGATGCGCCAGACTTCCTCGTCACCGAAGGCCAGGAACGCGTTGTCGACCACCCCTGTGTCACCGCTATTGAACGGCGAATTGATGGTAGGTGCTCCGTTCGGTCCCGGGCCGCTGTGGTAAACGATGGTGGGGAAGTCTTGCAGCGTGACGTTATTTCCTTCTGTAAATGTATCGTCGATATCGTAGATACCGTCACCCAGGCCGTTGTTGGTCGCCGTGACCTCATAGATCACCGTAAAGGTTCCGTTCGGATTTTCCTCCATACTGAACACGGTCTTGGCCAGATTGATTTGCGGCAAGGGCGCACAGGCGCGGTTGTCGGTCAGATCAATGTCGGTACTGCTGCCCGTTACGCCATTGGCGGTACCGGTAAGCGTTGCAAAGTCATCTGAATTCTCACAATCCAGATCCTCAGCCACGGCATTGGCGGCGTCGATGTTGAATACCGCGGTGATCCGCCAGACATCAGGGTTTGAGCCCGCCAGCAGGGTGATATTATCCGCCGCTTTTCCGGGATCGTTGAACGGATTGTTGACCGTACCCAGCATGGGCCCATCACCGCTGTGATAGACGATGGCTGCCTGGCCGCCAACCAAGGTGACATTGGTTCCCGGGGTAAAGTCGTCATCGATATCATAGATGCCCGCTCCGTCACCGTTATTGGTAGCAGTCACCTCGTAAATCACCGTGAAGGTTCCGTTCGGATTTTCCACCATACTGACCACGGTTTTGGCCAGATTGATCTGCGGCAAGGGCGCGCAAGCGCGATTGTCGCCAAGATCATCATCGGTCACACTGCCCAGCACACCGTTGGCCGTACCTGTCGTGGTCACGAAATCGTCGGAATCTTCACAATCCAGATCCTCAGCCTCGGCATTGGCGGCGTCGATGTTGAATACCGCAGTGATCCGCCAGACATCCGGCGTACCTGGGGCCAAGGACTGATCGTCTACCGGCTTCCCGCCGTCGGAGAAGGTAGCCATCACGGTGCCGTTTGAGCCGGGGCCACTGTAGTAGATGATGGTTGCCTGACCGCCAACCAAGGTGACATTGGTTCCCGGAGTAAAGTCGTCATCGATATCATAGGTGCCGGTACCGGAACCCGTGTTGGTTGCCGTTACCTCGTAGATCACCGTGAAGGTACCGTTCGGATTTTCCACCATGCTGAAAACCGTCTTGGCCAGATTGATGGCAATCACCGAATTGGTATAGGTGCAGACAATGGTGTCATTGTTATCGTCCCCAACTATGCTCAGCGAATGGAATCTTCCGGAGCCCGACGGTTGATTTGTCGAGTTACTACAGGCGAAGGTGGTTTCGTAGAGGCCGCTATTACCCACGCCGAGCACCTCGCTGAGACTGATGGTCTCGCCCACAAGCGCACTGATGCTTGCCTGGTTGCCGCCATCCACCTCGCTGCCCGCACCACCCATAGCCGTAGACGTGGCGCCGTCGCTGCCGCTGTTGGCGCCGCTCAAAGAAAGGGCCGCCGTGTCGCTGGCCACCCCGTCAACCCATTCCTTGCGAAGGATCAGGATAGCCGTCTGCACCGTGTTGGTGTAGGTGCACACAATATCGGTGGCCGAGGCTCCGACCACCAGAGCATGGGCTTGACCCCCACTGCCTGGCGTGACCGCACCGTTGCCAGTATTGCCCGTGCAGGCAATTACCGGGGTGTAAGTCCCAATGTTGCTGCCAAAGGTTTCACTCAGATCGACGGATTCACCCGCCTGTACCGGCAAAATCGCGGTATTGGCATTGTCGGTCTCGGTGCCGGCAAAACCGGTTGAAACCGAAGTGTCGCTGGCGGTGCCGTTGACGCTACCGCTCAGGGTGAGTAAGGCACTGTCACTGGCCACGCCATTGACCCAGGACTTTCTGAGCGTCAGATTGATGTTCTGGATGGTGTTGGTAAAGGTGCAGATCACTCCGTTAGCAATGTCTGATGAATCTATGGTCAAAGTGCGGTTTGTTGCCGAGCCGCCAGGGGCGTTGAAATTGCCCGAACACGCAAAGCTCGTGGCATAGCTACCACTGCCGCCCAGCACTTCAGTCAGGGTGATCGATTCTCCGTCCGATATCGTCAAATTGGCGACGTCGGTGTTATCCAACTGGTTGCCACCCGTGGCCGTGGAGGTGTCGTTGTCGGTGCCGTTGACACTGCCGCTCAGGGTAAGCAATGCCGTATCGCTGACCACGCCGCCTACCCACTCCTTCCTCAGCGTCAGTCCGCCGGTCAGCTCCGTGTTGGTGTAAGTACACACGATCGCGCCTGCCTGGGCGTCAACGACCAGAAAACGGGACAAATTTGAACCGGTCGGCCCGACGCCATTGTTGCCCGTACAGGCAAACGTGGTGGAATAACTTCCGCTGCCACCCAGGACTTCAGTGAGATTGACCGTTTCACCGGCCAGGGCGGTCAATAGAGCAGTGTTGGCGTTATCAATAAAGCTGCTTCCGGTCGCAATGGACGTGTCGGTAGCAGAGCCAGGCGACCCGCTGATGCTGCCGCTCATTGTCAATAACGCTGTATCGCTGTTTACGCCATTGACCCATTCCTTGCGCAAAGTCAGGCTCTTGGTAATCAAGGTGTTGGTATAAGTACAGACAATGGTGGTCGCCGCCGAGGTGATCAGCAATGAATGGCTGGTTCCCGAACCCGTTGGCTGCTGGCCGCCGGTCCCGGTGCAGCCAAGGACGGTTGTGTAACTGCCCACATTGCCAGTCAGTAACTCACTGAGGTTGATCGTATCGCCCACCAGTGCGGTGGCGAGGACGGCCGTGTTGGCATCATCGGTCTGCGTGCCGACCGTACCGTCGGCCACGGAGGTGTCGGAGGCCGATCCGGAATTGTTGCTGCTGGCGGTCAATGCTGCGGTATCGCTGAGCACGCCATTGACCCAGGCTTTGCGCAGGGTCAGGCTGCGGGTCTGCAGGGTATTGGTAAAGGTACAGACAATATTTGCATCGGACGGTGAGATCACCAATGACCAGGAGGTGCCCGAGCCGGTCTCCATGTTGACACTGTTACCGCACTCGAAACTGGTTGAATAGACACCCGTATTGCTGACGCCCAAGACCTCATTCAAACTAACCGTGTCGCCCGCCAATGCGGTGAGGGTCGCAGTAAAAACGTCGTCCGTCTCGGTGCCGCCCGACGCCGTTGAGGTGTTGGTGTCAGAGCCGCTGGAATTACTGGTCAGGTTCAAGGCTGCCGTGTCGCTGGCCACGCCATTGACCCAGGCCTTGCGCAGCGTCAGGTTGGTCGTGATCAGGGTATTTGTGTAGGTGCAGATAATTGAGCCGCCAGCATCCTGGGGGGCAATGACCAGTGTCCGGGACCTGTCCGCACCACCCGGAGAATTCTGCGCCTCAGAACAGGCGAAACCGGTCGTATATTGTCCGGTATTACCGCTGAGCACTTCGTCCAGGTTGATCGTCTCGCCCACCAGAACTGTCAGGTCAGCGGAGTTAGTTGGCGTTATCGGTCTGATTGCCACCGCTTGCGACCGAGGTGTCGATATCGCTGCCGCTGGTGGGGCCACTCAGGGTCAGGTCTGCCGTGTCGCCGCTCACGCCGTTCACCCATTCCTTGACCAGGGTCAGGTCAGCGGTCAGGACGGTGTTGGTATAGGTACAGGTGATATCCGTGTCGTCGGCGTGAATCACCAATGTGCGTGACAGTCCCCCGCCACCCGTGCCGTTGGTGTTGCCGAGACAGGCAAAGACGGTCGAGTAGACCCCGGTGTTGCCGCTCAGCACCTCGGTCAGGTTGACCGTCTCGCCGGCCACAACGCTCAGCACCGCCGTATCGGTATTATCGGTCTCGGTGCCCACGACACCGCTTGAAGTGGACGTATCGGACGAACCGCCCGGTGTGCCGCTGGTGCTGCCGCTCAATGCCAGGTCAGCGGTGTCGCCCGACACCCCGTTGACTCAGGCTTTGCGCAAGGTGACGGTCGGGCCACTGGAAAACGTGCTGCCGATGCCACCGGTGTTGTCTTGCTCGTAGACGTTGCCGACCGGAAACAGATCATTGGTATCACAGTCTTCGTCTTGGTCGTAACTTTCCCGATCAGCGCAGTCGCCCGGGGTTGGTTCGCCGATCGCAATCTGGTAAGGAGAACCATAACTTGCGGCGGTGTATTCGTCGTGAAAAAGAAAGCTCGACGGGCCGTTGATGCCTTTCATCGTCCAGCCCCGATAAAAAGAGCCCGTCATCGAGAATGCACTGCCTTTCAATCCGGTCAGGAATGACTTTTTGATGGCAAATTCAATGCGTGCCGTTCCAGACGTTGTTTTTCGCCAATAGGCAGTGTCCGTGGGGTCGTTGCCGTCTTTCCAGGCCTCAACGTCATAGCCATCGCCATTGGTGGGGCCGTCCGCCATTGTTGCATTGGTTGACCCAATACGGTCGCTGCCGCTGTCGCCGGGATCATCCTGCCATATTTCAAGATCTTTAGTGGTCCACGTATTTGCAGCTTCGGTCTTGGATGCATCGCCGATCTTAATGAAAACATCCGAACGGCTATTGCCGCTGTATTCAATCTCGAATCCATAGGGTTCTACGAAGTCATCACCATTTCTGCTGAAGCCGACGAAATCCATCGCCATATACACCCACGTGGCATCCTCACCGATATAGGCAATGACGATGTCGAGGTCTGGATAGTAATCCGCATTAACCGAAGATAAAGGATTCTGCACCATGGGCCTTTCGACCGTGTCAACCTCATAATCGTGGCAGGGGGTGACGCCATCGGGGAAAAAGTCCGGCGGCATCTTGGGCCCACCACTGCCGGATTGTGGTGTCACGCAGTCCAACCGGGTCAGCGTGTAGTCACCGGTCGACCAGCCCGAATCCGGTGATCCGCAAAGGCATTGATTGGCGCCATGCCGATGACAAGAAATGCTGCCAGTAGACATTTAACGTGTGTGTGAGCACAGCGTGAATGCAAGTGGAAAACGCTCACTGTGCGAGCGCAAAAAGCAAAAAATCTGCCTGTCATACGTACCCCCAGTTCCTTTTTTTACTAGCCGTCGGGCGCGACGATTCTCCGTTGTCAACAGAGACGGCCAGTGGATTTGGACTGGTTCCCTGGCACGCTAAACTAAGGACCTATCCGTGCTCGGCTGTAATCTGAATCGCCTCAAAAGTATTCCCTTTATATATCGGAGGCTTATAGCCAGAACCTTAAGTGTCCTTTTCAATTCAATCTATGACGCCAATATAAGGCACAAGAGAGGAAATTAACAGGATTTTCTAATCTTGACCTACGAATTTTGATCTTGACGCGACCACGCACAGTAATCCGGACGGACGGCGCAGCTGGCAGGATAAGTGGTATTTGCCCCGCTCAGGGGCGAATTATTTTGTCCTATACTTCAATTCCACCAACCAAGGGGCCTGGTTGCAAAAACGCAAACCGCAGCCGCTGATGACAACATCGGTTGGTCTTGTAACACAGTTGTATCAGATTGAACCCAGTTGTATCAGATTGAAAATTACACGATCGGCGCAACTAAACGGATTTAGGCTCACCAACACAAAGGGACTTACTGTGATTGACCTGGCATCAGCCAGATTGACCGCAGCTTCGCCGTATTCACCCTCCTCGGCCCAGCGCCTTACAGGAAACAAGACATGAATACACTCTCCAATAAACACCAGCGCGGTGCCGTGTTGGCCAGCGCCCTGATTATCCTCGTTTCACTGACCATGATCGCCGTCAGCGTGGATTATCGCAACACCTTGGGCGAAATGATGGCCGCCAATCAACGCGACTCCGTCAATGCCATGATGATTGCCGAAAACGGCATCGAAGTCGCGTATACCATCGTCAAGAGCAATTACGACCAGCTTCCTGCATCAATATGTAATTTTAATGGCGAAGGCGGTTACCTGGCGCAGGGCTCGGTATCCGGTGGCAGTTATGCCGTGACCGTTTCCGGTTCCAACTGCGTGCCCGGTAGCAGCGCGATACTGTCATCGGTCGGCACGGTCAATGGTGCGGTGCGGCAAGTGGAAATCGTGCTGGAAATGAAAAGCGGCGGCGGCAGCAAGTACGCCATTCTCACCGACACGGATATCGATTCCATTTCGGGCAACCCGGTCATCACCGGTGCCTACGCGGATGTCCATACCAATTCAGACCTGAATATCAGCGGAAATCCGGACATTTCAGGCACCATCTCAGCCTCAGGCGACATCAATAACGACGGTGACGGCACCTTTGGCGGAGAAGTGCAAGGCGCATCAACTGTCGAAATTCCCCATATATATCCACCGACGTTTTCCGGCTTCGCCACCGTCATTTTTACGCCCAATTGCATTGTGATCCAGATCCTGGGCGGCGGTGGTTCAGCGGTCCTGGCCGATGCAAGTGACAACAAATGGCATGGCTGGGACTGCTCCAGCGGTGATAAATGGACCATGGGCGACAGCGATCCTTCAGGCGGACTGTACGATGCCTTTTATTATATACAGGGAAATATGGTCATCAGCGGGTCGCCCGATGTGCTGTGGAAGGCTTCGTTTGTTGCCGAGGGCTATATCGAAATATCGGGCAATGCCATTTTCGAACCGTGGGGCCAAACCGGCGATGCAACTGCCGACAATATCCTGTTTTATGCCGGCAATGATTTGAAAATCAACGGCAATCCCGACCAGGATTTCTTCGGCATTCTGGCCACCCATATGGACATCCAGATTTCCGGCAACCCGAATCTGACCGGCACCATCATTGCCGAGAATGAATTGCATGGCAGTGGCCAACAAGTGCAAAGCGGCCAGGAAGTCAAAAGCCTGGTCGACAAGAATGAATTCAACGGCAACATGATACTCGTTTCAACAGGCCAGGGCCTGGGCGGCAGCTCTCAGGAACTGGCTGTCACCGCGTGGCGCGAAATCATCCACTAGGCAATTATCAACAAGGGAATCATCATGGAAAACTCAATGAAACTAATTAAACCTCGGCCCAGACAGGCTGCTCCTATTACAGCACGCCGCGTGGCGGGTTTCTCGCTGGTTGAGTTGATGCTGGCAGTAGCGATCGGCTATATCATCCTGATCACGGCATTGCCGGCCTATTCCACGATGCTGCACAAAAACCGCATCGAGTCGGCCTCCAGCCAGTTGTATGTATCACTGAACACAGCGCGCAGCGAGGCAGTCAAACGGCGCACTTCGGTTCGTGTCTGCCCTTCTACCAACAGCAGCTCGTGTAACAATGCCGGCGACTGGAGCCAGGGCTGGATCATGTATGTCGATTTGGATGCCGATGATTCTCCCGATTCAAACGAAATTATACGGGTGGTTGATTCCATCCATGGTGGTGTCGACATGCAGTGCAGCGATTCGATGACCGATTTTGTTCAGTTCGAACCCACCGGTGTCGCAACCGGCAACGGCGGCAACACCGGCGAAATCAGAATCTGTCATTCAAACACGACATCCAAATCAAAAGTGATCGGGATTTCAGCAATCGGGCGCGTGTCTACGACCGACCGCAGCCAGGCCAATTGCAACGTGAGCAGCTGACCATGAACAACCATTCAAGCAAACAAAAAGGCTTTTCATTACTGGAAGTGGTGGTTTCCGTGTTCATCATCTCCGTTGGCGTAATCGGAATTGCGGGACTGCAACTGACCACCAGCGTCTATGCCGAATCCAGCCTGCACCGCAGCCAGGCGGCCAGCCTTGCCAGAGAAATCGTCGAGAGAATGCGACAGAACCTGGACGAGGCCAAGGCCGGTGGCTATGACTTTAGTACGCTGCCGTCGAAAACCAGAAGCTGCAAGGGCAACAGCAAAAATTGCTCCGCTGCACAGTTGCGGGATTACGACGAAAAAGTCTGGGCCGCCAGAGTAACTTCACTGCTGCCGGGCGGCGACGCAGCCATCTCAACCGGGGCGGACAACAGCACCGATCCGGTGCAAATCGTCGTCACGCTGCAATGGGACGAGAACCGTGGCCAACAGAATCTGGTTTCCCAGGCATTCACTTTTGAGCTATATGGTTTGGCCATTGGCGCAGAAACAGGAGCCAGCGAATGAAACAGCGCAGCAGAATTTCCGGCGGCTTCACGCTGGTGGAGCTGATGGTTTCGCTGGTCATCGGCCTGATCATCATGGCCGCATTGATTGCCCTGTACATGAGCAATATTCAGGCAGCCCGATTCCAAACGGCCGTCCAGCAAATGCAGGAAAATGGGCGCTTTGCCGTCGACGTGCTCAGCAGAACCACGCGCATGGCCGGCTACGACGATCCGTTGACCACGACTGCGCTGCCAACGCCGGTCGTGGTAGGTTCCACCAACGCCAGTGGTGCGATTTTTTACCAGACCGGCCTGCTCTCCAGTGGCGACACGGTGGCGATCAGGTTTGAAGGCGGTACCGGCATCCGTGACTGCCAGGGTGTTGCGGTCAATGCCGACAGCTGGGTGCTGAACCTCTACGCGGTCTCGACGGACAATAATCTGGTATGCGCCACCCAAACCAGCGCGGGCGCGACCAACAACATTACGACGCTTGCCGAAGGGGTGGAAGACATGCGCGTGTTTTACGGCGTGGATAAGGATGCTGACGGGATTGCCGACAAATACGTTGGTGCCGGCGATGTGACAGACTGGTCGGAAGTGGTCAGCATGCAGTTCGCCCTGTTGGTCAATTCCGTATCCAACGCCTTGCTTGAGCCAGACACGGTGTGCATGGGTTGCACATTCTTCAACGGCACCAACGATAAGATGCTCAGAGCGGAATTCCTGACCACGATTGGCATCAGAAACTGACAGGGGCTGGGCATCGAGGTAAGATGCTGCACCATGACTGTGCCGACAGAACATGCAGACCCCGTGATTCCGGGGCGTCCTTCACGCCATGCCGGCGGCTGGACGATCATCGAGCTCATGGTCGCTCTGATTGTCATGGCCGTATTGATCTCACTGGCATACCCGACCTATACCAATCAGGTCGTCAAGGCTCGCCGCTCGGATGGACACGCCCTGTTGTACGAAGCAGCGCAGAGACAACAGCAGTTCTTCACCACCAACAACGCCTTTACTGCGACCGTGGGCACCGGGGGTCTGGAAATGTCGACGACCAGCTCGGAGGATCACTACACCCTCAGCATGGTGGCGTCGGCGACCACCTATACATTGACCGCCACGGGCGCCGGCGCCCAGGCTAGCGATACGGACTGCGGAAACCTGACGCTGACACACTTTGGGCGCGAAGGGCAATTCAGGGTCCTGGCCGACCAACAGGTGCTGGTAATTTTAATCGACTTACCCAACCGGGGCCGGCGGGTTGCCTGCGGCACCTTAATTCAGGGGTGCCAGTCAGGGGCCATCACTCAGGCACTGCGATAGCGCAGGTGAAATTCCTTTGCGGCGCCAGGTAGAAATCCTTCCTCATTTTCAAGGTTATCCTTGATCCAGCCCGCTGATTCTACTGCGATCCGCCGATACAGATCCGCCGTCAGTGCCTGCGCTGCAAACCCACCCCAGCCACGTGGCAGCATTTCGGCCGGCAACGCCGGATCTCTCAACAAAACGCGCCGGTAGTCGTGAATGAGGAGAATTCGAAGCAGCAGCAAGGCATGCGCATAGTGTGGGTGTCCCAGCCCTTCATCGCCCTGCAATAGCCTGGAAGCGTCTTGATAGTTCTTTAGAAACCCGACGTAAAGGTCACCGATTTCGCCCAGATTCCATCGCTCCATGACCAGGCGCTGAAGCGTGGATGCTGCCGTTGTTTCGCCCGAAGCCGCATCAAGAACCAGCACAGAGTCACCCACCCCGAGTTGCGCAATCAGCTCATCCAGCGCCAGTTTGTCGCTGGACGGCATGGCATACACCCCGTTTGCCAGCGAGCCAAAACCCAGCCAGAGCAGCCCTTTGCGCAACGCTTCGCGTTGATCATCGGCGACAAATGTCGGCAGGACTATGGTCCACTTTCGGTCCCAGTGTGCCGCTGCATCCCGATATATCCGATGCGCGGCGCGCTCATAGTAGCTTTGCCCGGACTCACTGAAGCGGTAGAAACTGCGCCGGCCTCGCCGAACCGACTGCAGCCAATCGTCCTGAACCAGCCGAAAGACCGCGGTGCGCACCCGGCGTTCGTTCATTCCCAGTGGCGACAGCAATTTAATCAGGCTGCCCAGCCAGATCTCCCCACCGTGCTGAGTGATCGCATCGCCGAACACCGTAGTGATCAACGAAGTGCTGCTGATTTTGCCTTGCTGCATTCGCAGTGCCAGAAAGTCACCGAGGTCGGCGCTCTTTGATGCGGGCATATTCAGGACCAACGCGGATTCGCCCTGGCTCAAACCTGGTCGTAATCGACGACAACCTTCTCCGAAATCGGGTGAGATTGGCAGGTCAGAATGTAGCCCTTGTCGATTTCTTCGGCGCGCAATGCCTGATCGAGATCCATGTCCACCTGCCCTTCTTTGAGGTAGGCCCTGCAGGTCGCGCAGACGCCACCCTTGCACGAGAAAGGCAAATCGACGCCATTGCGCAACCCGGCATCGAGAATATTTTCGCCGTCTGCATTGAGTTCGAAGCTGTAGGCCCGTCCGCCGGAAAGCACGGTCACTTCGCTGACCAGACCCTGGTGTTGCTGGGCCCTGGCGTGGTGTTTTTCAACCACCCTCATCGCGTCTTCTGCCGAGGAGCCGAACAACTCAAAATGGATATGTTCTTCGGCGATGCCCTCGCCGCGCAAACCGCGTGAGACTTCGGAAATCATCGCTTCGGGGCCGCAGAGGAAAAATTCATCATGCTGCCGAATCGTAATCAGGCGGTGGTTAAGTTCACCGCCCTTGCGGTTATTGAGGTGGCCACTGAACAGATCCGACTCTTGCTGCTCGCGGCTGAAAATATTTACCCAGTGGAAGCGTTGCATGTATCGATTCTTCAGGAAAGACAGCTCATTGTGAAACATCATGCTGGCGGTTCGCTGATTGCCATACAGCAGGGTCACGCGGGATCCAGGCTCGCGTTCAAGCACGGTCTTGATGATGGAGAGTACCGGCGTGATGCCGCTGCCGGCGCAAACACACAGGTAGTCGCGCTCGCGCTGCGGATCAAGTTCCGTGTAGAAATTGCCTTGCGGCGGCATCACGTCGATCACGTCGCCTTTTTTCAACGCCCCGTTGGCCCAACTGGAAAACACTCCGCCCTCAACATGCTTTATGCCGACGCGCAAAGCGCCGTCGTCCAGTCCGGCACAGATCGAATAGGAGCGCCGGACTTCATCTCCGTTCAAGGCCTGCCTGAGCGTCAGGTATTGGCCCTGGTGGAAGGCAAAGGTATCCACCAGTTCGTCCGGCAGATCGAAGGTGACAACGACGGCGTTGTCGGTTTCCGCCTCGACGCTGCGCAGTTGCAAAGGATGAAAATGGCTGCTCACCCGGCGGCCCTCAAAAATGTTTGAAATAGTCAAATGGCTCGCTGCAACGGGTGCACTGGTAAAGCGCTTTGCAGGCGGTGGAGCCAAACTCGCTGATCAGCCGAGTAGCATTGCTGTCACACTGAGGGCAGCGGATTTCGACCTTGCCAGCATCCACTTCGCTGCTGGAGCCGTGCGGCGGTGCGATACCATAGGCGCGCAATTTTTTGCGTCCCTCGGCCGACATCCAGTCGGTGGTCCAGGCCGGCGACAGGCTGAACTCAATCTTGACATCGGCACAACCGGCTTGCGCCAAAGTAGAGCGAATTGAGTCTTCAATGTCCCCCATCGCCGGGCAACCTGAATAAGTGGGCGTGATGGTCACGACCACCCGCTCGCCTTCCATCCTGGTGCCACGCAGTATGCCCAGATCACGGATCGTCAATACTGGTATTTCGGGGTCGGTGACCTGGTCCAACAGGCGTTGAATTTCCTCGGGCGCGGGCGTATTGAGTGTCAGGCGTTCTTTCGGCGCCCGTTTCACCCGTCCCGCGCTCTGCCCCACGCCCTGCCCCACGCCCGGCCCCACGCCCGGCATTGGGTTGGCCGCGACCGGGTTCACAGGCTCACCACTGCAGGCCCGGATAGGCGCGTTGCATGAATTGCATTTCCGACAGCAGAAAACCCAGGTGCTCGGTATGCTTGCCGTCGCGGCCGCCACTGATCGACCAGTCGCCCTCGGGTATCGACAGGGTCGCCTCGGTCAGGACGGCGTGCACTTCTTCATCCCAGGCCGTTTTGAGAGCGGTCCGGTCAACCGCAATGCCATCTGCGGCGAGGCGTTCTTCATCGGCAGGCATCTCGAAAAACTCGGGCACATAACCCCACAGGCTATCCACTGCAGACTGGATGCGTGCATGACTCTCTGGCGTGCCGTCCCCAAGGCGCAACACCCAGTCCCGACTGCGGCGCAGGTGGTAGCGGCTTTCCTTGACGGCCTTGGTGGCAATCGCGGCCAAGGTTTCGTCGCCGGATTGTGTCAGCGCCTGCTGGAACAGATTGTCGAACGCATCAAGCAGGTATTGCCGTGCAATGGTATGGGCGAAGTCGCCGATTGGCAGCTCACAAATCAACAGATTGCGGTAATCGCGGCAGTCCCGCAGGAAGGCCAGGTCATCCTCGGTTCTTGCTTCGCCTTCGCACGCCGCGGCATAGCTGTAAAACATTCGCGCGCGGCCGACGAAATCCAGCGCCACGTTGGTCAACGCCAGGTCTTCTTCCAGGAATGGCGCATGGGACGACCACTCGGACAGGCGATGTCCAATGGTTAGTGCATCATCCCCCAGGGCAATCGCGTAATTGACCAGGTCTTCATTACGCCCGGGTTGTGCGCCGGATTGGGCCCCGGATTGGGCCCCGGATTGGGCACTGGGTTGTGCGCCGGGTTGGGTGCTGCAATGGGAAATATCTTCAGACATCGTGTTGGGTCCTGATTGCGCCGCTGGCCTGAGCGGCTCCTCACATGTTTTTCAGTTCTTCCGGCAATTCGTAGTGCGTGGCGTGCCGGTAGGGCTTGTCGTCCATGGGGTCGTAAAATGATGCCACGTCGCTCTCCTGGGAGGCGATGATGTCACCGGATTTCACCACCCAGATGCTGACGCCTTCGCTGCGGCGCAGATAGACATCGCGAGCATACGCCAGGGCCTGCTCGTGGTCCTCGGCGTGGAGGCTGCCGACATGGCGATGATCAAGGCCGCGCTTGGAGCGTATAAACACCTCAAACAAAGGTAGGCTTCTGTTACTCACCGGGACTCTCTCCTGCTCATGTGTCGATGTGGCGCATGCTCACGCTACCCTGGCGACCTTTCTGGCACGCCGTTTATCATCGTAAGCGTGCATCGCTTCACGCACCCACTGGCCGTTTTCGTGGGCCTGGGTATGGTGCGCGAGTCGCTGCCGGTTGCAGGGGCCATTGCCAGAGATCACCTGCATAAATTCATCCCAGTCAATCTCACCAAAATCGTAGGCGCCGCGTTCTTCATTCCACTTCAGATCGGGATCAGGGACGCTCAGGCCGATCAGCTCCGCCTGGGGGATGGTCTGATCGATGAATCGCTGTCTGAGCGTATCGTTGCTCTCACGCTTGAGTTTCCATTGCATGGATTTGGCGCTGTGGGCCGACTCCGCATCGTGCGGGCCGAACATCATCAGCGAGGGCCACCACCAGCGGTCAATGGCGTCCTGGGCCATGGCTTGTTGCTCCGGGCTGCCCTGGGCCAGCACCATCATGATCTGGTAACCCTGGCGCTGATGGAAACTCTCTTCCTTGCAGATTCTGATCATGGCACGTGAGTAGGGGCCGTACGAAGTCCGCTGCAACGACACCTGGTTGACGATGGCCGCGCCGTCCACCAGCCAGCCGATGGCGCCGACATCCGCCCAGGTCAGGGTGGGATAGTTGAATATCGAGGCGTACTTGGCCTTGCCCTGGTGCAGCGCTTCGAGCATGTCCTCCCTTGAGGTACCCAGCGTTTCAGCCGCGCTGTAGAGATACAGGCCGTGGCCACCTTCGTCCTGCACCTTGGCCATCAATATGGCCTTGCGATGCAGGGTCGGCGCGCGGGTTATCCAGTTGCCCTCCGGCTGCATGCCGATGACTTCGGAGTGTGCATGCTGCGACATCTGGCGCAGCACCGTTTTGCGGAATGCGTCCGGCATCCAGTCCTTGGGCTCAATGCGGCTGTCGTTGGCCACTTTCTCGTCGAAGGCCGCCTGGAGTGATTCGTTTGCTTGTTCAGACATGCTGTTCAGCCTTTACAAATTGATACATAAATAGCCTAGAGTAACGACATTATTGTATCACTTAAGCTGTCGCGAATAAAGCTCACACACGCTCCAGAATGATCGCAATGCCCTGCCCCACGCCGATGCACATGGTGCACAAGGCATAGCGGCCGTGGCTGCGCTGCAACTGGTAAACGGCGGTTGCAACGAGCCGTGCGCCGCTCATGCCCAGCGGATGCCCCAATGCAATTGCGCCACCGTTGGGATTAACCTGCTCGGCATCGTCAGGCAAGCCCAATTGACGCAGACAGGCGAGTGATTGAGCCGCGAATGCTTCATTCAGCTCGATGACGTCCATGACCTCAATGTCAAGCCCGGCAATTTCAAGTGCCTTGTGGGTGGCAGGCACCGGTCCGATGCCCATGATGCGAGGCGCCACGCCGGCGGTGGCCATGGCCACGACACGCGCCCTGGGTTCCAGGCCGTGTTTGGCGGCTGCGGCTTCCGAGGACAGCAACAATGCGGCAGAGCCATCATTGATGCCCGACGCATTGCCCGCGGTAACGGTGCCGTTGTCTCGAAACGGCGTGGGCAGTTTTGCCAACGCTTCGAGGGTCGTCCCGGGCCGCAAGTGCTCGTCCGCGTCCACGATCAACGGCTCCTGCTTTCTGCGCGGCACTGCAACCGGAGTGATTTCTTCCCCGAATATGCCTGCCTGCTGGGCGGCGGCTGCCCGCATCTGGCTGCGCAAGGCGAAGGCGTCCTGATCTTCACGGCTGATTGCAAAATCTTCGGCGACGTTTTCAGCGGTCTCGGGCATTGAGTCCACACCATATTGCGCCTTCATGGCGCGATTGATGAAACGCCAACCCATGGTGGTATCGAACACTTCCGCTCTGCGACTGAAGGCGGCCGTGGCCTTGCCCGTCACGAATGGCGCTCGACTCATTGATTCCACGCCCCCGGCCAGCATCAAGGCGGCCTCCCCGCAACGAATGGCCCGGGCGGCCGATCCGATCGCATCCATGCCCGAACCGCACAGCCGATTAAGCGTCAGCCCGCCGGTGGTTTCCGGCAGGCCCGCCAGCAGCGCGCTCATTCGCGCCACGTTGCGGTTGTCTTCTCCCGCCTGGTTGGCACAGCCGAAATAGACATCGTCGACTTGCGTCCAGTCAACAGCGCTATTGCGCTCCTGGATGGCACGCAGTGAAGCCGCGCCGAGGTCATCGGCCCGCACGGCCGACAGGGAACCGCCGTAGCGCCCGATGGGTGTGCGCACGGCATCACAAATGAATGCTTCGGTCATGTCGTCTCCTGAATTCCTATTCTTCGATGAGGGGCTTGCCCAGGGAAGATGACCTGCCCCTGAGATGGGCCACAACTTTGCCACCCTGTTGGGTCACTGTCACGTCGAACAGGCCTGTTCTGCGGGTCAGGCTGCGCTCCTCAGCCACAGCCGTCAGTACATCGCCCAGCAACGCCGGTCGCACGAAGTCTATGGCGCAATTCATCGCCACCGATGACTCATTGCGTGAATTGCAGGCAAACGCAAAGGCCGAATCGGCCAGGGTGAAAATCAGCCCGCCATGACAGATCTGGTGCCCGTTAACCATGTCCTCGCGCACCGCCATGTTGACCTCGGCGCGGCCTGCTGTAACCTCGACAATTTCCATGCCCAGCCTTTGCGATGCAATGTCAGCGGACCACAGCACTTCGACGCAACGTCGCGCCAGCGCATCTTCTGGTCCGGTCTCAGCCAGGTGCGGGCCTTGGCGCCCCTCACTCACCCTTAAATACCGCTGCGCGTTTGGCCAGGAATGCCGCGACGCCTTCCTGGTAATCGTGGCTGTGTCCGAGTTCCTGCATGGTGTCGCGCTCAAGGTCCAGTTGCTGGTCGAGGCTGTTGCTGGTGGACGCGGCAAGCAGTTGCTTGATCTTGCCCAGGCCACGGGTGGGCTGGGTCGCCAGGTGCGCGGCCAACTTCCGGGCCTCGACCATCAGCTGATCATCATCGACACACTTCCAGATCATGCCCCAGGCTTCAGCCTTTTCGGCGGGCAGCTTGTCGCCCAGCATGGCCAGTCCTCGAGCGCGCGGCAGTCCCACCGCGCGCGGCAGATTCCAGCTGCCGCCTGAGTCGGGCACCAGGCCAATCTTGCAAAACACCTGGATAAAGCTGGCCGAACGCGCAGCCAAAACGATGTCGCATGCCAGGGCCAGGCTGGCGCCAGCGCCCGCGGCAACGCCGTTGACCGCGCAGACAACCGGCTTGGGTAATTTCATGATGCTGCGAATCAGCGGGTTGTAATTTTTGTCCACCGACTCGCCAAGGTTGGGCGGACCGGCGTCTGCCGTCACCGTGCGGTCACCCAGGTCCTGGCCGGCGCAGAATCCACGGCCGTTGGCGGTCAACAACAGGCAGCGCACCGCCGAATCCTCAGTCACCTGCCGCATGGCCTGGCGGACTTCTTCATGCATTTCTGAGTTGAAGCTGTTCAATGAATCCGGCCGGTTCAGGGTCAAGGTGGCGACCCCGGCGTCAATGTTGAATTCGATGGCGTTGTAGCTCATGTGATTTCTCATGTGGAGATGTTTGCTTGTCTGCGTTCAATGTTGGGCGGGCAGGATTCATCCATCGCGGAGCTGCACCAGCGTCAAAATGTTGTAAACGGCGACCGGATCCGAGTGTTGGTTGGTGACTTCCACGTCCCAGACCACCACACCGGTTGCATGCGCTTCGTCCGGACGCTTTTGCTTGGCGATTTTCTGCTTGGCTGTCAGCCGCACCTGGATGGTGTCTCCGATTCCCACCGGTTCAACGAACCGCAGGTTTTCCAGGCCGTAGTTGGCCAACACCGGCCCAGGGGCCGGATCGACGAACATGCCCGCGGCGGCGGAAATTACAAAATAACCATGCGCCACTCGCTTACCAAACAGAGAATCGGCCGCCGCCGTCTCATCAAAGTGGGCGTAGAAATGATCACCGGAGATGCAGCCAAAATTGACAATGTCGGCTTCGGTCACCGTGCGGCGGTGGGTGATCAGCGTTTCGCCGATTTGTAATTCCTCGAAATACTTTCGGAATGGATGCACCGTGTCGGTAATATGCGCCGAGCCCGGATTGTACTGGCGCGTGATGGCCGTCATCATGGTCGGTGAGCCCTGCAGCGCAGTGCGTTGCATATAGTGCTTGATTGCCCGGCTGCCACCGAGTTCTTCGCCACCCCCAGCGCGCCCTGGGCCACCGTGAACCAACGGCGCCAGTGGGGAGCCGTGGCCGGTTGATTCGGCGGAGCATTCTTCATTCAACACCAGGATGCGGCCATGATAGGCGGCGGTACCGAGCACAATAGCAGCCGCTTCTTCAGCATTGTCGGTCACTATTGACCCCACCAGGCTGCCTCGGCCCAGCTTGGCCAGGGCAATGGCTTCGTCGGTATCCTCGTAAGGCATGAGTGTGCTGACCGGGCCGAAAGCCTCTATGGTATGGGGCTCTGCGGTGTCAAACGGGGTGTCACAATAGAGCAGTGTCGGTGGAAAAAAGGCGCCCTGCTCGCGATCCGCCCCGATCACTTCGAAATCACGCTCGCCACCGTGGATCACCTCGCAGCCCGATTGCAGTTGTTCAACTGCAGCCCAAACATCTTCACGTTGATCGGTGCCCACCAGCGCGCCCATGCGCACGCCTTCCACTGCCGGGTCACCTACTTTGGTTGCAGCCAGGCGCTGGGTCAGCGCCGCAGTGACCGCATCCACCTGCTGGCGCGGCACGATGGCGCGACGGATGGCGGTACATTTCTGACCGGCCTTGACGGTCATCTCCTGCGCCACGCCCTTGATGAAGAGTTTGAACTCGGCGCTTCCCGGCGCCACGTCCGCCCCGAGGATGGAGTAATTCAGCGAATCGGCCTCCATGTTGAAGGGTATGCTGTTGGCGATGATATTGGGATGCGCTTTGAGCATTCTTCCGGTCGAGGCTGAGCCGGTGAACGTGACGCTGTCCTGTTCGTTGAGGTGATCGAGCAGGTCGCCTACGCTGCCGCAGATCAATTGTATGGACCCTTCAGGAAATATATCCGCGGCAATGATTTCACGCACCATGGCCTCGGTCAGGTAGCTGGACACCGTGGCCGGCTTGACCACCACAGGTACCCCGGCAATCAAGCTGGGTGCAATCTTTTCCAGCATGCCCCAGCAAGGGAAGTTAAACGCGTTGATATGTACCGACACCCCTTCTTTGGGTACCAGCACATGCCGACCGATGAAGCTGCCCTTGGCGGAGAGTTTCTCGACTTCCCCTTCAACGGCAAAAGGTTCATTGGGTAATTCGCGGCGGGCTATGCCTGAAAAACCAAATGCGGTGCCGATGCCGCCTTCAATGTCGACCCATCCGTCCGCCCAGGTTGCGCCGGTCTTGGCCGAAATCTCGTAGAACTTTTCTTTCTGACCCATCAAATGCTTGGCCAGCGCCTTGAGCATATTGGCCCGGTCATGCAGGGTGGACGCGCGCAGCTTGGCACCGCTAAGCCGGCCATAGCGGAGGACATCCGCAAAATCGATTCCCGCACTGCTGACGCGTCCGATCGCCTCGCCATTGATTGCATTGCGAACTTCTACGCCATCATCGCTGCCATCAGCGGCGCCGGCGTGCCAGGAACCGCAAACATAACTTTCAATACTCATTCAGTTTCTCCAGAATTCGGGCAGGCAACGATGTCGCCGGACAAGACGCAATAGGATACAAAAAACGCAGCCAACCGCAAATACTTGTGGTTGTACGAATCTGATTCAGGCGGGCCAGTTCTCGAGCGTCCGGGTGAATTCGCCAAGAAAGCTGTTGGTCTGATAGCCATCCAGCACCCGATGATCGATGGTCAGGCTGACGTAGCACAACGGGCGGATCTTGATCACGTCTTCGCCGTCCACCTGGTCTACCTTGACGCGCTTTTCAATCTTGCCGACACCCAGTATTGCCGATTGGGGCTGGTTGATGATGATCGGCGTGGCCAGCAGGCTACCCGAAACGCCGTGATTTGAAATGGTAAAAGTACCGTCGCGCACATCGGCAGGCTTGAGCTTGCCAGCACGTGCGCGGACGGTCAAATCGCTCAGATCGGCGGCAATTTTCGACAAGCTCTTCTCATTGGCGTGCTTTATGACCGGCACGATCAGGCCGGAATCGCCCAGTGCTGTGCCGATGCCGATGTTCACGTCAGCGAATATTTCCAGGTAGTCATCGTGCCAGCGGCTGTTCACCTGCGGCACCTTGGCGATGGCCGCAACCGAGGCAGCAATGAAGTATGCGGTCAGGGTCAAAGGCGTACCGCGGGCAGCGAATGCCGCCTTGTTGGCCGCCCGGTGCCGCATGACCGCAGACAAATCGGCTTCGAAAACAGCGGTGACATGGGGCGCAGTATGCATCAGGCTGCCCACCATGTTGGTGGCAATGCGGCGTCGCATGTTGTCGTGGGGCACTTGCCGGGACTCACCGGGCTTCAGCACCGGGCTGCTGGCCGCGGTGGAGGCAGCGGTGGAGGCAGCGGTGGAGGCAGCGGTGGAGGCAGAAGTAGCGGTCCGAGTGGTCTGCGGCTCAGCGCCGGTCGCTTGTTGTCGCTGCAGATACGCCTCAACGTCGGCCAAAGTAATCCGGCCACCGCGCCCAGAGCCCGTCATTGCCCCGGGGTCGAGGCCATGCTTCAACAGACGATGACGCACAGCCGGGCTGAGCTGGCTGCGGTTCGGTTCACTGCCGGTGGCAGCTTCTGTATCAGGCAGCGAATCCGGCGGCGCATTTTCCCGCGTCGCTTTATCTGAAGTGGGCGCTGCATCTTCTCCTTGCGGTGTGAAGGTGCACAACACATCTCCGGGATTGACCGCATCGCCTGCCTTAATCCTGACCTCGGCAATCGTGCCGGCGGCCGGTGCAGCGACCTCAACCATCACTTTGTCGGTTTCAATTTCCGCCACGGCCTCGTGTGCGGCCACGCGCTGCCCGGGTGTTTTAAGCCACTGCGCGAGCACCGCTTCGGTACCTTCCTGTTGATCGGCTGGAAATACAATGTCCATGACGGTGCCTTGCCTCAGAATGCCAGCAGGTCGCGGATGCATTCGGCAATTTGATCGACACCGGGCAGCGCAGCATCAAGCAGCAGCGGATTGTGCGGGCTGGGAATATCAGGCATGGCCAGCCGCCGCGGCGGCGCGTCCAGCTCAAAAAATGCTTCATCCGCGATGACAGCCGAAATCTCGGCGCCAAATCCCGCGGTGATGTTGTCTTCATGCACAATCAGGCAACGATGAGTCCGCCGCACCGATTCCAGCACCGCCTCGCGGTCCCAGGGGGACAGGGTGCGCAGGTCGATCACATCGATGTCATCGCTCACACTGTCTGCCGCCTGCTCACAACGGGACACCATTGCGCCCCAACTCACCATCGTCAGGGCGTTGCCCTGTCGCGTGGTATTGGCGCAGCCGAATGGGATGATGAAATCGTCGCCCGGATAGGGGCGCCGGGCCCAGGCACTGTCCAGCATGGCCCGGTGTTCGAAAAATATGCTTGGGTTGTTGTCGCGCATGGCATAGCGCAACAGGCCGACCGCATCCTGAGCATTGGAGGGCATGGCCACCTGCCAGCCGATCGCGTGCACCCACTTCACCTCGTTGCTCTGGCTGTGCCAGGGGTCACCTGCCTTGAAAAATCCGCCCGGCATGCGCACGACCATCGGCGCGGCAAAGCGGTTGGCGGTGCGCCAGCGCATGGTGCCGCAATCGTTGAGCTGTTCTTCTGCCGGATCAGCGTACTTGCGAAACTGGATTTCGGGCACTGGCATCAACCCGGCTGCGGCCATACCAACAGCCCGGCCGATAATGCCCTCCTCAGACAGGCTGGTGTCAAACACCCGGCCCGCGCCAAATTTTTCCTGCAGGCCCAAAGTTGCCGCATGAACACCGCCCTTGGGGCCGACGTCTTCGCCAAATACCACAAGTTTCGGGTTGCTGGCCAACTCGGCATCCAGGGTGCGTCGGATCGCGGTGACCATATTGATGCGCTCGTTCTCGGGCCTGGCTTGCAGGTCACCGCGTGGAAATTCGTGACCCTCCGGCCACAGACCACCCTGCATTTGCAGTTCCGGGTTGCCGTCGCTGTCCACCTCGCTGAATTGGTAGCGGGTCACGACTGCAGGATCTGGTTGCCTGCGGTCGCGTGCTTTGTCCAAGGCTTGACGAACGTCTGTTGCAGCGCGCCGGGCGACGGCCTCCCATTCAGTGGCAGTCATATGCCCCTGTTCCACCACGAATTTTTGCAGTCGGGGCAAGGGATCTCGCTCAATCTCATTGCGAATCACCGCATCGCTCTTGTATTTCTGTGTGTCCTGACCGGAATGGCCGGCCAATCGGGGCACAGTCAGGCGCACCAGGGCCGGCCCCTGACCCGAGCGCACGTGGTCAATGCCTTGTTCGAGGTATTCGCGCGCCTGGGCGGGGTCACAGCCATCGCCGTCAAGAATCAACAGGTTTTTGAAAGCGCGCAGGTTGTCGGCAATGTTTCCGCCCGGTGTTTGCGCTACCGAGGGCACGGATATGCCGTAACCATTATCTTCAATGTAAAACAGCATGGGCAGCTTGCGGGTTGTCGCGCTGGTCAATGCCGCCCAAAAGCCGCTGGTCGCGACTGAGGCATCACCACCCAGCGCCACGCCAATGGCGCTGTCAATGCCGTCGTGTCCCAGCACGTCACGTTTGTAGACAATCGACTCGGCCCAGCCGGATATCGGCGTGTATTGCGTACCGACCCCGCCACACATCGGCAACACGCTGCGCCCGCCACGATTGGGGAGGTTGAAGACCACACCGATGTCACGACCATCACTCAAACCACCCGCCTTCATCATTGGGCCGGCGATCGCGTCTTCAAGCGGCAGACCCAGCGTGAGCACCAGGGCCCTTGAGCGATAATAGCCGCTGGCCGCGTCGCCCGGATGGTTCAGCAGGCTGCCCAGTATGACCTGTGCCATGTCATGGCCCCGCGAAGAAAACTGGTAGATGATTTCACGCGCTTTGAGCAGCTCGTTTTCTTCCAGGTCATCGAGCGCCCTGCACAATAAGGTCAGATAAGCCACCCTGGACCAGTCAAATTCCGTCGCGTTTGCCGCGTCGTGTAAATCATCCGTTCTGATGGGACTCACTGATGCCATGGCCAAGGGGCTCCGAGTTGGGGTTGCGTAGACTTGAAATTATATACCTTTTTTGTCGAAATTATCTTTCCTAAAAGCCTTGATAATACATATAATTGGAATATAATTCTCAGTAATACCACTATAGTTTTGAGAAATTCCTATGGAACTGGATCGACAGGATTTTTCAATCCTCAAAGTGCTGCAGCAGGACGGCAGGATTTCCAACCGAGATCTGGCCAAAGCAGTTTCTTTGTCGGCCTCGCCAAGCTGGCGGAGATTGAGGGCACTGGAGAAAAATGGCGTCATCGACCACTATGCAGCCGTGGTACGACGCGAAGCGGTGGGGCTGTCGATCATGTGCTTTGCCCACGTGATTCTACACGACCACAACACCGAAACTGTGGACAAGTTCGATCGCGCAATTATGGACGCGGATCCTGTACTGGAATGTCACGCCACCAGCGGCGAACACGATTACATGCTAAAAATTGTGGCCCCCGATATGGCGGCTTACCAGGATTTCCTGAGTGGTTGCCTGCTGAGTATGGGTGTGGTCAGAACCGTCAACACCAGCTTCGTTCTGAAACAGCAAAAAAGCACGACCATCCTGCCATTGGACCACATCCAGCCCGGCTAGGGAGCCGCAGGCGACCCGCTCGAGACGCGTCACTGTGGCACTATTTCAGATCGGCCTGCGGCCCATCACCACTTTGGTCATGCCGGCAATGAGTTCCCGGCATGCCATGTCGGCAAAACCCGAATCAGCCAGCAGCGCAATCAGCCAGCCTGGCGTCACGGAACGTGCCGCCGGCGTGAAGGCCATGTGTTGAAGCTGCCACAGTGCAGCCAGGCTGGGCCCCTGGCGATCATCATCGACCATGAAATCGTGCACAATGTACTGGCCGCCGGCGTTCAAGACCCGGTATGCATGTTCGACCAGATCAGGCAGTTGATCCCCGGGCACACCGCTGAACAGGTAGGACATCAAGACCGCGTCCTGGTGATCCGGCCAGTCACAGAGCAAAGCATCACCGGCGACGAATTTGATCCGGGCAGAAAGGCTTGCCCGATCCACGTAGGCGCGGCCGAGCGCCACGACGTTGGGGAAGTCAATCACAGTGACGTTTAATTGCGGCCATGCCTGGCACAGCTCGATGGCGAAGGCGCCCGTGCCGCCGGCCACGTCGAGCAGGTGGTTCACGCCCTTGAAATCCACCTGCTTTGCCAGGCTGCGCCCCGGTCCCAAGGACCCTGAGTGCTGGGCCTCGCTGTATATCCTGGCTTCGTCCGGATCGGCCATCCAGGTTGCATAGGAGTCAATTGCGCCGGCTTCGACATCGCCCTGGATGACGTTCTCGAGGTTGGCCATGAAACGGAACATTTGCCGATCAATCTGATAGCGCAGGTAATCACCAAAATCATATTTGGCGCCTGTGACCAGGAATGCCTCAGCCCCGGGAGAATTTCCAAATCGATCGCCCTCTTTGACCAGCAGGCCAATGCTGGTCAGCGCTGTCATCAAAATCATCAGGCGATTTTCTGGAATGCCCGAACCGCGGGCAACTTCGGCGGCCGGCGCTGGCCCTTTTGCCAGCACCGTAAACAGGTCAATGTGTAGCGCTGCGAACAATGCTTTTGAGCCCATATAGCCAAATGCGATCTCCGAAACCTGTAGCGCATCCTTGACGATGGTCATGAGTTTTCCCGGCTGAGCCGGTAGATTAATATCGCGGCCCGTTTAATAGCCAAGGCCAGCGAGTCGAGGTCGAGCCGCTCATTTGGCGTATGGCCATCTTCGCCATAGGCACCCAAACCCGCCAGCCCATCGACATAGGGCGCAACGAAGGAAATGTCAGCCGCGCCCCTGCGCGACGGATCGAGCGCGGGCATGGCATCGCCGCCCAACTCGATGTTGATCGAAGACAGCATGCCCTGTAAGGCAATATTTCCCGCCGTTGGCGCCATGGGCGGGTAGCCTTCGGTGAACTCAATGCTCGCCGAAGTGTGCGGCAGATGCGCCGAGACGACGGCTCGCATGGCGTCCTGGGCGCGTTGCAATTGCTGGGGCGAAAGGGTTCGAATACCACCGTGGACGACCGCGCGGTTGGGCACCACATTGGTCTTCCCAAATGCGCTGCCCCGGGTGTTTTCAACATCGTATTCGACGCTGGTCCCGCCCAGAATCGAACCCGCGTTGAACGTCAGGTACTGCTCTGAGCGTACCTCCCGGTAAAATTCGGTCAGGATTCTTGCTGCCTCGAAAATGGCGCCTGCACCCGTGTCCTCGGTGAATATGCCGGACGAATGCGCCTGTTTTCCCTCGACCTGCAGCAACCATTCGCTGGCACCCCGCCGCGACACGGTCGCCCAGTTGGCCTCATCATCACGCATGGCCGATTCGAAACCCAGGGCGATATCTGCCCACTTTCCCTGCTCAATCAAATCGCTGCGGGTGCGTGCCAACGGCGACCCGGGGCTCTCTTCGTCACCGGTGTAATAGAGCACCAGTTGTGCATCCGCCAGCGCACCCACTTGTCTGAGCGCCTTGACCGCGTACAACATCACCACGTCACCGGCCTTCATATCTTCCACGCCCGGGCCATGCAGCCAGTTGCCCTCGCGGCGAACCTGTTGGAAGGCATCATCCGCTTCAAAGACTGTGTCCAGGTGCCCGATCATCAGGATTTTCTTACCCCTGCTGCCCATTTGGCGGGCGACCAAATGGCCGGCGCGCTGCATGTTCTCAGGCAGTGCCAGCCAATGCGTCTTCAGACCAAGCGCTTTCAATTCGGCTTCGAGTATCGCACCAACCGCCAGCACCCCTTGGCGGTTCAGGGTACCGCTGTTGATATTGGCCAGTTCCACGATCAAAGATTCGGCGCCCGCGGTGTTCTCTTCAATCCAACGCACCATCGCGGACTCTTCCTCGTTCAAAGAACCGGCGCAGGCGTCTTCTATTTGCAATGACAGGACCAGCACGGCTATCAGGCTGGCTGAGGCCAGGTAAACCATGCGATGCAGGTGTATCAAATTCAGGTCTCCCGAGGCTCAGGCAAATGTTGGTGCAGACTGGCCAGTCTTTCCACCGCGCGGCGGAAAGTCAAGTCTAACCGGGTTCGTACCGCTTCAACCGGGCCGCGTTTCAATCCGCGCTGGGCCGGGTGCTGCGCCTGCCCCATTTCTCCGCCAGCCTGGGCGCCCTGCCGCTTACGCTCCAGGGACAGGCGGCGATACAAATAGCGCAGCCATAGGTCTCATTGAAGTAGGGGATGCATTTGTCGAAATCGACAAACCACTTCTTCTCGCCCCTGACCCAATCCTTGACTTCGGATATGGCGTCGGGAGGACAGGCATCCACACACACCCGGCAGCGCGTGCAAAAGTCATCAGCGCCAAAGTGGTCCGGTTCATCTGCGACCAGCGGCAGCTCGATTGTAACCGCTGCCAGGCGGAGCGACGAGCCGAATTGCCGGTTGATAATCGACCCGTGTTTGCCCAACTCACCGAAACCGCAGGCCAAAGCCGCCGGAATGAGCAGGACACGGCCGGCCTGAGGGCCCTTGTGGGGAGTGGACGGGTAGCCACGAGCATGGATCCAGTTACTCAGGGCCTTGGCGGCACGTGCGCCACGGTTGTACTGGATCAGTACCTCGTGGGCAGCCGGCTCTGCCGGGGCCTCGGACAAGGCGTCATAATCCATGGCCACACCCAGAACGACAATCCATTCCTCCAGGATCGGGTCGCTGCCCTCAAAGGTCCACAGCGGGTCATAGCGAACGATTCCGACGAGATCGGCCTCATGGGCCAGTGCGAATGCCTTGAGCGCCGCCGCGGTCTTTTGTGGTGGCGCCTGAGTTTTCTCGGCAGCAACCGGATTGAGGGCCTCGGGACCCCGGCCCCATTCACCTTCTCCACGGATCGTGGCACCGAGCAGCGGGTGTGAATAGAACTTTCTGCCGATATAGGCCTGTAATTCCGAATGAATCAGTTCTTCCGGCCGCCCCCAAAAAATCTTGGTCGGGGGACGCTTGCCCCTCTCGCCCACACCATTGACCGCGTTGCCGCTAATAGCAGGAAACAGACCGAGTTGTTCGGCCGACGGCGCATAGAGCTGTGTTCGTTTCCGGCTTTTCATAGCTGCCTCTTGGGCCTTGACTCAACAGTCGCCAGCCGCGGCTCGCGCCACCCGGTTTTTTTCTGCTTGCAGTTCTTCCTCAAGCGCGTTCTCATGCAACTCAGGCACCATCTGGCGGAATCGCCGGATGATGACAGATTCGAACACCCCAGATCGGTTATAAGGTTCGTTCTCCATGAACGCCAGCGCGGCAGCCCGGTCAGGCAACTTCAGGCAAAAAATGCTGCCATCTGAAACCGTGTCTTCATCATTGCGCAGAGGTCCGCCAAAAACCGTAATGTCCTTCACTGCAATCATGTACTCGATATGGCTGGGTCTATGGTCTAGTCGGACCTGCTGCATGCCGGGCGCGTCGAAGCAAAGGAATAGGTATCGAGCCTCATCTTTCATCGGGATTACCTTTTAGTTCGGGGCGAATGGCGCAAGAGAAAGTCAACTAGGCCGGGGTATACGTCTTCCGGGCGGGTGATCACGATCCAGTGGTCTGCACCTTCTACCCGCTGGAATTCAGATCCAGGGATCGCCTCGGCCAGGGCTTTTGCTTTTTCGAAGGGCGCGTTGTTGTCATCATCGCCGTGAACGAAAAATGTCGGGATGCGAATGGTGTGCGCCTGGCTTTGATCGAGGTTCCTGAATTGAGAGACATCCAGCCGCAGGCCTCTTTCGCGGCGCAGAGGGTAGCCGGTCCACAACATCTGACTAAAACGATCCAGTTTTTCAGCATCGTTCAATACCCGTCTGCGAGCGTCGTCATTAATCATTCCCATGTCTTCACCCAGCAACAGCCTGGCTGGAAATTGGCGATTGAGACTGAGCATTGCCCAGCCGACAAAACCTTCGCCCAAAAGCGAAAGTATCAGGCGTTGCGAAACGGTCGGCGGCGGCGCAGGCGCACCATCCCCCGGTGTTAGACCGCCAGCCAAACCAAACAAATGCGCGACGGCCCACAAACGCTCCGGATACCGCATGGCCATCGATATCGCAGCCGGTGCGCCGCCTGAACCACCTATGACGGCCACCTTGTCAATTTCAAACAGATCCAACAGCGCCACGTATGCATCCACTTGATCATTCAGGGTAAGTCCCGTTTCACGGGGTGTGCGCAGGTAACCGGGCCGGGATACAGCAATGACCGAAAAACCGGCCGGCACCAGATGCTCAGCAAGAAATAAACCTTGTTCGTAGCTGCCTGGTGTTCCATGCAACACCAGCAGTACCGGTCCGGTGCCGACACGCGCATACTCAATGGCGCCAAGGCTGGTTTGGGCAATCTTGCTGCCTGCTTCAAGCGCGCCGAAGTAATTGCCTTTCCATACGTTAAATGCAATCAACAGGACAAGATAAAGCACAAGCACCAGGCCGATCAGCCCGATCAGCAGCCGTTTTGTCCACTTCATGACCACCCAGCCGTTCTCCCTATTCGACTGCCAGCATGGCGTCTGCGCGCAATTCTATTTTGTTCAGGATACGGGCGAACTTGCGGCGCTCGTCGCTGCTCAGCCCGGCGAGCAATTCGTCCTCGATCTTTTTGGCAACCGGGGCAATGGCGTTGAAGACTTTTAGCCCTTTCCTGGACAGCTTGAGTTCGACTCTTCGCCGGTCTTGCTGGTCAATGCGGCGCGTGATGAGCTGCTTTCTGACCAACTGATCCACGGCCCTCGACGTTTGAACAGGATCCAGACCGATTCGTTGACTCAATTCCTTGCTCGACAAAGGACCGCTACTGCCAATGTTGGCCAGCGCTCTCCAGCCAGGCGGATTCAAGCCATATTTGCTCAGCGAAACCGCCCTGATGCGCTGTGCCGCATGCCGCGCCACGCGCCACATCCTGTAGGGCACCCAATCATTGATATTCCACTGGGGTGGGTCGATTAGATTACCGGTCATATCATTTTCTACCTGTGTTGGGCGTCTGAAAATCAGGCAGAAGTTTAGCAAATATAATTGCATTACAAATAGTTTCACGAGCCGATGCAAGCACCAATAAAGTCTGTTCGACGGGCCGCCCCGGGTGTGCTAGAACTGCACCCGCATGCTGATGCCGATTGTTCTGGGCCGTATGTAATAGCCCTCACCGAAGCTTGAACCGTCGGTAATTTGCCCCGCTTCATTCGAAAGATTGGCGCCGAACAAGTAGGCCTGCCACTGTCGCCCTTCAATTCCAATTCGGGCGTCAATCTGGTTATATGAGGGAAACACCGTTGTGCCAGCAAGGCTTTCATTGCGCTCATCGAGAAAAGTCCAGGTGCCACGCAGCATCCAACCCAGCGAAGCGGTAATGGGGCGGCGGTACTGCAAGGCCACGGCGTGTTTAAATTGTGGCACCTGGGGCAATTTGGCGCCCGCAGGCGCGCCCGGATTGTCCTGGGTCGTTTCAGCTTTGGTGTAACTGCTGGCTACCGTCAGTTCGAGATTGTCGGTCAGCAGCGCCATCAAAGATACCTCAGCACCTTTGCTCTCTGCGTTACCGCCGTTGATCGTAAAGCCGAGTGGCGCCGCACCAGACTCACCGGCCACCTGAACGTTGTCCCAATCGACAAAGAATACCGCACCCTCGAATACCACGCGGCGATTGGCCCATGCCGTCTTCCAGCCCAGTTCATAACTCCACAAGGTGTCCGGATCGAATATATCCGGCGCCGGCGGCACCGGCACACCAAACGCCATGTTGATCAGGTTTATCGCCGTGGCGGTGACGTTGATGCCACCGCCGCGGAAGCCGCGGGCGGCAGAGGCGTAGATTGTGGCGTCATCACTGACATCGAAGGACAGACTGAACCTGGGTGTCCAGACTTTGTCATTCGCCGAATCGACAATCGCAGAGGGTCCGCCGATGAACAATGTGGGCAGGCCGCTAATAACCGCTACGCTGTCACGATCCTCTTCGAAGTACCGCATGCCAAACGCAGCATGAAAGCGGTCGGTGAAATCGAAGTCGATCTGTCCGTAAATGGCCCTTTGTGTGACGTCGCTGACTTCATCGACCAACAGGGAGTCGAAGCCTGACAGTGCCCGAGGGTCGGTGATGCCGCGGACAATTTGATCTATGCTGGCGTCCTTGTACCAGGCGCCCAGTGTCCACCGAAGTCGTTGCTCGGAAGAAGACACTAGGCGAAATTCCTGGGTAAATGTTTCCTCCTCGAAGTCAAGATTGAAGGCAACAGTGTCTATGCCGTCTGGAAATTCGCAGGGCGGAAAACCGAAAGGGCAACCCAGGTTGAAGAGAAAATTCAATCCGGGTCCAATGTCGGAGATGTCTAGTTTCGATTCGGTCTCACGCTCATACAAGCCCGTCGATGAAATCAACGTGGCCCAGGGGAATTCGTAGTCCATCGTCAGGTTCGTCAGGCTGTACTCGTCATCTGAGGGCGACAAAAGCCGGGCCGTGGTGTTGTAATCCTCGTCTGACTGTGAAGAAGACTCGGACTCACTCTTCTGATACAGCACATTGACCGTGGCAGTGAATTTCTCCCCACCCAGATAGCGGGCAGCCACCCGTCCGCCAACTTTGTCGACACCGTTGATGTTTTTGCCCAGATTTACCCCGTCAATCCAGCCGTCCTGCTCCTGGAAGTTGCCGTACACCCGAAGTCCGAGCCTGTTCTCGACCAGTGGGAGATTTATCACGGCCTGGGCCTTGATGCCCCCGCCCCCGCCGTCGGTGCCTGTGCCCTGCATCTCGACCTTGGCGGCAAACTCGTTGGGATCGGGTTGATTGGTGATGACCCTGATCACACCGCCCATGGACGCCTCCCCATAGAGGGTGCCCTGGGGGCCGCGCAGCACTTCAATCCGGTTGACATCAAAGGTCATCAAGTCCGGTTGATCAAAAGGGCTGGTGATCGGAATTTCATCGATGTAGACGCTGACAGTGGCATTGCCCTGCAACGAGGACACGCCACGCATCGTGATGCGGGCCGAACCTTCATTGTTCTGCTGATATTCCATGCCGGGAACCAGCGCAGCAATGTCGGTGAAATTGGTGCCACCAATATCATAGATCATTGATTCGGAAAATGCGCTGATGGCAATCGGCACATCCTGCAGTTGCTGTTCACGCCGCATTGCGGTGACGATAATTTCCTCAATCTGCAGTTCATCGCCGACCCCAGCTGAGGTCTGCGCCATTGCAAACGAGGGCCATAGCGCGAATGCCAGAGCCGTAACACACATCGGGATTACACAGGTCCTACAGGTTGGGCTGTCTTTTGAAAAAGCGCTTGTGTGCCGCATTTTCCTCTCCTTCGCTGGGGGGGGCGAAACTACAGGGCAGAGCTGTCAGCAGATACCTTCGAAATTATTACAAAAAGGCGGTATATCGTTATGTAGTTAAATATTGCCGATTAAACCTACCTACGGGTATAGTAGAATAAATGTACCTACAGGTATACTAATTGTCAAACTAACTGCACAATACGGCTGTGAAACCCTCAAGAGAAGCGCGCAGAATCGGCGTTAAGGAAAAAGCTGACCATGACGGTCGGCGCCATATCATCCTGTGTGAAGCTGCACGGTTGTTTACCCTCAATGGCTTCCAGAACACCAAGCTGGTAGACCTCGCAGATCGCCTCAATGTTACCAAACCCACGCTGTACCACTACATTGAAAGCAAAGAGGAAATAATTCACCAAGTGTTGACCATTGGCAATGAACGCAACGCTTCACTGGTGCGGCAGGCGCGCGATTCTTCAGAGAGCGGCCTTGGGAAACTCGAGATATTTCTGCGTGGCTACGCCCGCGCAACGGTCGATGACTTCGGCCGCTGTGTCATCCTGGCGGACCCGCGAATGCTGTCAGGGCGATTGCGCGAGCAGCACCGCCAGGCTTACCGGTATGTTCTCGATGAAATAGCTGACATCATCGGAGAGGGGATTCGCGACGGATCGATTCGTGATTGTGATCCTCATCTTCTGACGTTTGCCTTAATGGGCACATTCAACAGTCTGTCAATTTGGTTTCACCACGAAGGCAAAATGACCGTAGAGGACGTGACTGAGGCATTTCTTGGGTTTTTCGAAAGCGCAATGGCTGCAAAGCCCTGACCCGCTACGTTCAATATTCGCATGACAGCCATTGCCCATTGGCCTGGCATCATTGTGGGACGGTAATGTGCTTGACCTGATTGGATTTTGCCCACGCATTGATCGGAGCAATGTACTCCCTGCTGATGGCTTCAAGCTCCTCGCCGCGCCGGCCCCATTCCGCTTTCAAGTCAGCAAAGCGAGAGAGTGCCCCATCCGTCACGGGCGCTCCGGTATTATCAATGACATCAAGCAAATAGCGCAGTTGGCCGGCCAGTTTGGTTTCCCAGGCATCTTCATCCTCATAAGTTTGATGCAGTTCCTGATTGATCAATTTGTCCCAATCAGAGATCCGGTCAATGGCTGAAACGGCCAAGGCCGACAGAGCGGCATCTTCGGCGTGGTCGGCCAACAAGGATTGCACTTCACGCCGTGCGCGTCGCGCCCCTTCCAACTGTTCCAGCACCACGTTCATCAACGCGCTGACATCCGTGAGTGTTTCCGACCAGGCCTCGATAGCATGCTCCGACGCCTTGACTCTGGGGTCCGAGACAATGTTGAAAGTGACCCAACGTTCAATTTCGCCGATTGAAATTCGAGCCCGGTAAGTACCCGGTATTACACGCGGGCCGCTGAATCCAGCGAAAATGTCGACGTCGGCAATGCAACGAATGTTTTCCTGTTTCATGTCCCAGACCCAACGATTCAGGCCCGTCTCGGCAGGAGGATATTTGATCGTGAATGGCAGCCTGGGATCCATATTCCCAATTCTGCATCGATCGTGGGCACTTTCCTCGCCACTGTAGAGACGAACCAGCTGCCCGGCCTGATCCAGAATTTCAATGGACAAATCCCCGCTGACGCCCTCGCCAATTGAATAGTACAAAGGCACGCCCGCAGCTGGATTTTCGCCTTCAAATTGCCCGACTTTTCTGCCCTTGGGAATCATTTGTGTGGCAGACGGCGTGAACACATGCAGCGTAGCGTCAAGACCACTGGAGGCGGCCTCGCGCACCAGGAACAGGTCGTCCAGCACCCACAATGCCCTGCCCTGCGTCGCGGCGACGAGATTATCGTGACGCAGCGCCAGATCGGTGATGGGTACGGGCGGCAAATTGAGCTGCAGGGACTGCCAATCTTTTCCGCCATTGGGGGACACAAACATGCCCGCTTCAGTCCCGGCATACAACAAGCCCGGCACCTGGGAATCCTCGCGGACGACGCGGACAAAGGCATCCATTGGCAGGCCCTTGTCGATGCGTCGCCAGCGTCGTCCGTAATCATGGCTGACATAAATATAAGGCCGCAAGTCGTTGAGCTTGTAGCCCGTTACCGCCAGGTAGGCGGTACCGGGATCATGCGGGCTGAGTTCAATTGCGTTGATCATGGCCTCGCTTTGATGCGGGGGCGAGACGTCTTCCCAGTGTTCGCCGTTGTCACGGGTCAGGTACACCAGACCATCGTCACTGCCCGCCCAGATCGTTCCGGCCTGTGCCGGAGATTCAACGATGTAGAAAATCGTGTTGTAGAATTCCGCGCCGACATTTTCCGGGGTCAGTGGCCCACCGTTACGGCCCTGCTTGCTGAGGTCATTACGGGTAAGGTCGGGACTGATCTCTGACCAGGTCATACCGCGATCCGTACTCCTCAGCAGCACCTGGGTTCCGAAGTAGATGATGGACGGGTCATGCGGTGACACTGCAACGGGCGCGTTCCAGTTAGCACGATATTTCAGGTCCTTCGAATCCTTGCCGTATACCATTTCCGGATAAGGAATGATGGAACGAGTGAGCCTGGTTTTGTGGTTGTATTCGGTCAGTGTGCCGTTAATGGTCGTTGCGTATACCAGCGAGGGGTCATCCGGATCGAAGGCAATGTGGGCGCTTTCGCCGCCACCAACAGGATAAAAATCTTCAACGCCGATCCCGCTGTCAAAAGTACGGCTGGCGATGGCGACGGTTGAATTGTCCTGCTGACCGGCATAAATCCGGTAAGGGATCAAATTGTCCGTCACCACGCGGTAGAACTGTGCAGTGGGTTGATTCATGATGCTCGACCAGGTTTCACCGCCATCAAAAGTGATCGTCGCACCGCCGTCATTTGCGTTGATCATGTTTCGGCTGTCTTTGGGGTTAATCCAGTGATCGTGATGATCACCGTGCGGCAATTTCATCTTTTCCCAGCTCTTGCCGCCATCCACGGATTTCATCATCGGCACATTCATCACATAGACGGTGTCCTCATCCACCGGGTCGGCTGTGATATGAATGTAATACCTGGCGCGGGAATGCAGCACCCGATGACCGTTAATAAGGACCCAGGTTTTGCCCGCATCTTCGCTGCGGTACAAGCCGCCTTTTTCGTGTTCGGCTTCAACGATGGCGTAAAGACGATCCGGATTACTGGCAGAAACATCAACGCCAATCTTGCCGATCATTTCCGGCAGTCCCCCACCCAGTTTCTCCCAGCTATCACCCCCATCGATGGATTTATAAATACCGCCATCGGTGCCACCGGAGTGGATAAACCAGGGCTTGCGGCCGTGATTCCACATGGCCGCGTAGAGGATGCGGGGATTGGTCGGATCCATTGCCAGGTCCGAAGCACCCGTGCTGGGCCCGACCTGCAAAACATGTTCCCAGCTTGCACCGCCGTCACCAGTGCGGAAAATGCCTCGCTCTTCGTTCGGCCCCCAGATCTGACCCTGGACTGCGATGTAAGCGATAGCCGAATTCTGCGGATTGATCTTGATACGGGATATCTGGCCAGATGCTTCAAGGCCAATGTGCTTCCAGGTGCGACCCGCGTCAGTGGATTTCCACACGCCGTCACCATGGCTCGTTGTCACACCGCGAATCGGGGATTCACCGGTGCCGACGTAGATCACGTTGGGGTCTGATTCAGCAACAGCCACCGCACCAATGGTTCCGACTTTGAAAAATCCGTCAGAGAGATTTTCCCAGGTCACACCCGCATTTTCGGTTTTCCAAACGCCACCACCGGTGGCGCCCATGTAATAAAGTAGCGGATTGCCGGGCACGCCGGTCACCGTGGTAACGCGGCCGCCGCGATATGGGCCGATCAGGCGCCAGTCCAGTCCTTCCAAGGATTCTGATGCAAACTTATCGGCGCCATTTACAGACGAAGCTGCGCCCAGCAATACAGTTGCAAAAAACGCGCGGAATACGACTGCAGACGGAATAATCGACATGATATTGCTTCCTCAAAATGGCCGTCCTTATCATATCAAAGGCTGCAACCGGCACATCCATTCCAGGTGAAATGATCAAAAAAAAACGCCGGGGCAAGCCCCGGCGTCGCTGAACTTATATCATGGGCTGAAAATCAGTCCTCTTCGGTCAGCGCCTTCATGCTGAGGCGAATACGCCCCTGCTTGTCGACTTCCAAGACTTTCACTTTAACCATCTGACCCTCGGAAACGACATCGGTCACATTCTCTACGCGCTCGTGAGAGAGCTGAGAAATGTGTACCAGCCCATCTCTGCCCGGTGTCAGAGTTACGAATGCGCCGAAATTCATGATCTTGATCACCTTGCCTTCAAACACCTGGCCCGGTTCGATATCGGCAGTGATCTGCTCGATACGCTTGCGCGCATCATCGGCGGCTTCCTTGTTAACAGAAGCAATCGTCACCGTACCATCGTCTGCAATATCAATTGTGCATCCGGTTTCTTCGGTAATGGCGCGTATGGTGACGCCGCCTTTACCGATGACGTCGCGAATTTTGTCCGGGTGTACCTTGACCGTGATCAGTCGCGGTGCATATTCGGACATTTCGCTACGAGGTTCTGAAATGACCTTGTTCATCTCTTGCAGAATAAAGTTGCGGCCATCACGCGCCTGCGACAGTGCGATCTGCATGATTTCTTCGTTGATACCCTCGATCTTGATATCCATCTGCAACGCGGAGATTCCCGCTTCGGTACCCGCTACCTTGAAATCCATATCGCCCAGGTGATCTTCATCGCCGAGAATATCGGACAGTACTGCAAAGCGGTCGCCTTCCTTGATGAGGCCCATTGCAATGCCGGCTACCGCCGCCTTGACCGGAACACCGGCGTCCATCAGGCACAACGAGGTGCCGCACACGGAGGCCATCGAACTGGACCCATTGGACTCAGTGATTTCAGACACCACGCGAATCACATAGGGAAACTCTTCGAGGGTCGGCAATACCGCAGCGATTCCGCGCCTGGCCAGTCGGCCATGACCAATTTCACGTCGTTTGGGTCCACTCATAAATCCGGTTTCGCCGACGCAATATGGCGGAAAATTGTAATGCAACATGAATGGGTCTTTGTATTCGCCCGTCACTGCGTCAATGATTTGAGCGTCACGGCCAGTGCCCAGCGTAACGGCGACAATGGCCTGGGTCTCGCCGCGAGTAAACAGGGCTGAGCCATGTGACCGCGGCAGCAAACCGCACTCAACAGAAATCGGCCGAACCGTGGACAGGTCGCGTCCGTCGATACGGGGATTGCCTGCCAGAATATGCTCGCGAACCTGAGTCTTTTCCAGCTTTGAGAATGCGCTGGAAACGTCTTCCCTGGAAGGTGCTGACTCGTCGTCCTCGTTGCACAAGGCCTCGATCAGTGCACTCTTAACGCCGCCTATGGCATCGCGACGTTGCATCTTGTCGGCAATTGCGTACGCTTCCTTCAAACCTTCACTCGCCGCATCGCTGACGCGCTGGGCCAAGGATTCATCGAACGCCGGTGCTTCCCAGCCCCAGGAATCCACACCAACCTCTTCGGCCAATTCACGCACCACTTTGATGACGATTTGCATGGCCTCGTGCCCAAAAGTGACCGCGCCAAGCATCACTTCCTCGGAAAGCAGGTCTGCTTCGGACTCCACCATCAATACTGCCGCCTCGGTTCCCGCGACCACCAAGTCCAGCCTGGAATCCTTGAGTTGGGTTGCGGTCGGATTTAGAACATATTCGTCATTGATGTAGCCGACTCGGGCAGCGCCGATTGGTCCACTGAACGGCATGCCGCTCAAAGCCAGGGCGGCCGAGGTACCAATCAAGGCCGGAATATCACCTTCAATGTCAGGATTGGAGGACATCAAAGTGGCGATGACCTGGACTTCGTTCATGAAACCCTTGGGAAACAACGGGCGAATCGGACGATCGATCAACCTGCAGATCAGAGTTTCCTTTTCCGTGGGGCGTCCTTCGCGCTTGAAAAAGCCACCCGGTATGCGGCCGGCGGCGTAGAATTTTTCCTGGTAATTGACCGTCAGCGGAAAAAATGGCCGGCCGGGATCTGCCTCCCGCCTGCCAACCGCCGTGACCAGAACTCGAGTATCTCCCATCGAGACCATCACGGAGCCGGTGGCCTGCCGGGCAATTTCTCCGGTTTCCAACACCACTTCATGGTCGCCAAATTGGAACTTCTTGATCAGTTTCTGCACTTCACAATTCCTGCTTGATTAAATTGATTGATTATTAAAATCGGCGTATATGGAAAGACTCCGGCAGAGCCAGGTCTACCAGAGTTTCTAAAAGCCGTGATGCAAAAATTCAGCGACGCAAGCCAAGGCGTTTGAGCAGTTCGCGGTAGCGTTCGATATCTTTCCTTTTCAGATAATCGAGCAAACTGCGACGCTGACTCACCATCCGCAGCAAACCGCGCCGCGAGTGGTGATCGCCATTATGGGCTTTAAAATGGTCGGTGAGGTGCTGAATCCTTCCGGTCAGTAATGCAACCTGAACTTCGGGGGATCCCGTGTCGTTTTCTGATCGCGCGAAATCGCTTACGATCTTGCTTTTGGCTTCTGCATCAAAAGACATGGTTCCATCTCCATATCTAGAGCCGCGAAGCATTTGAAAAAACCCGCACCGGAATCTTGTGGTATCCGGCATTAAACGGAGGGTCTTTGCAAAAACTTCGAAGCCCCGGTTAAGTAAGCCGCGTAGTTTAACCGCGCACCGCTTTGTAAACAAGCCCTATTGCTGAGCTCTGCGGCGGGACCACTGACCCGTTGGCACCGCGTTGAAACCCTATTCCCGGCCCTGGTCCAGGACAAACACCCTGACAGGCTGCAAGCTGCCACCGGCATCAATTTTTCCAAGCGCCAAAAGCGTACCGGCGGCATCCCTGATCAGGACTTTATTGTCTGCGGCCAGCCCGATATTGACGGCATTTCCGTGGCTGACTGACACCACGTCTTCAGCACCCAGCGTGACGCTCGCCCAGTCACCCAATCCCACATCCATGGGCAGCAGCAGATCCTGCTCTTTCCCATCCTCGACGGCCTGCTCAAGCGACGCCATCGACACCATATTGTAGCCGGCAAAAGCCTCTATCTCCGTGCGGCGCAGGGCCTGCAGATGCGCACAGCAGCCCAGGGAATGGGCCAGGTCTTCGGCCAAAGTTCGAACATAGGTTCCCTTCGAACAGCACAGCTCGAAGGCCAGATCGGGGCTGCGCCAGCAGGTCAACTCGAGGCGACAAATTTTGACCGGGCGTAGCGCCCTCTCGACAATCTGACCCGCGCGTGCGAGTTGGTAGAGCCGCTTGCCGCCATGCTTGAGAGCGGAATACATCGGCGGCACCTGCTGGATTACGCCAGTAAGCGCCTCGCAGGCCCGCCGAATGGCGTTTTCATCGATATCCGGGATGACCTGCTCATCAATGACTGTCCCTTCGGTATCACCGGTATCAGTTTTTTGGCCGAGGCAGGCGATCGCCTGGTATGTTTTGTTGGATTCCAGCATATGGCCGGCTGTCTTGGTGGCCTCGCCCAGGCACACTGCCAGCATGCCGGTTGCAAACGGGTCAAGGCTGCCGGTGTGACCGGCCTTTCGTGCGTTGAACAATCGGCGCACTTGTTGAACCGCCTGGTTGGACGAAAGTCCAGCAGGCTTGTCGAGCAACAGAACGCCATGAATGTTGCGCCCTTTTCTACGCCGGCCCAAGGCGATACTCAGGTTTTTTTGTCAGAAGCAATGGCCTGTGCGATAAGTCCTTCCATGCGCTCACCTGTCTCCACAGACGCATCATGTTCGAAATGAAGTTCCGGCACCGACCTGATCCGCATGACCTGGCCCAGCCTGGCCCGCAAGAATCCGGCAGCCCTTTTCAGGGCCGTAATGGTCCGGGCAGCCTGTTCAGAATCAAAAACCGTGACGTAAACGCGGGCGTGAGATATGTCTCGCGACACTTCAACATCGGAAATGCTGATGAAGCCAACTTGCGGGTCCTTCAGCTCCATCTGTATCAATTGTGCCAGGTCGCGCCGAATCTGGCCCGCCACCCTTTCTGAACGCTTAAAATCACGAGGCATGTTGGTCAACCGCTCATTTCTTACAGCGTGCGAGCGACTTCGATCCGCTCAAAACACTCAATCTGATCACCTTCTTTCACATCATTGTACTGCTTCACGCCAATGCCGCATTCGGTACCAGACTGCACTTCGCTGGCTTCGTCCTTGAATCGACGCAGGGATTCCAGCTCGCCTTCGTAAATCACCACATTGTCTCGCAGTACCCGGATAGGGTTACTTCTTCGCACCACGCCCTCAATGACCAGGCAGCCTGCAATGGCGCCCAATTTGGAAGAGCGAAACACTTCCTTGACCTGGGCCAATCCGACAATTTGCTCTCGAACTTCAGAACCCAACATGCCCGAGATCGCTTTTTTTACCTCATCAATTGCATCGTAGATCACGCTGTAATAATGCAGGTCAACGTCGTTGTCCTGGATGATCTTCCTCGCCGCGGCATCGGCCCTTACATTGAAGCCGATGACGATGGCGCTGGAAGTCTGGGCCAGCGAAGCATCGGATTCGGTGATGGCGCCCACTCCCGTGCCAACGATATTGACAGCCACATTTTCGTTGCTGAGACTAACCAGGGCGTCCCGGAGGGCCTCGACACTGCCCTGCACGTCTGCCCGGATGAGCAGATTGACGCTGGTAACTTCCTCCTGCCCCATGTTTTCAAACAGGTTCTGCAGATTTGCAGCCTGTTTTCGTGCCAGGCGACCCTCGCGCTGGCGCTCGCGCCGCAGCCCAGCGGCTTCGCGGGCCTTGCGCTCATTGGCGACTGCCAGCATTTCGTCGCCGGCAAACGGCACACCCGACAGTCCGAGAATCTGGATTGGCATGGACGGCCCGGCGCTCTTGATCGACTCGCCATTTTGGTCGAACATGGCTCGCACGCGACCGAACTCCTGGCCTGCGAGAACCATGTCACCCTGATTCAGGGTTCCGGACTGAATGAGCAGGGTTGCTGTCGGTCCCCGGCCCTTGTCGAGGCTCGACTCCACCACAACTCCGCGCGCTCGGGTGTCTACCACGGCCTTGAGTTCCAGAACCTCGGCCTGAACGCTGATCGCCTCAAGCAGGTCATCGATGCCCTCCCCGGTCTTGGCGGAGACGTTGACAAAAATATCTTCGCCGCCCCATTCTTCAGAAATGACCTCTTCATTGGAAAGCTCAGATCTGACACGCTCGGGGTCGGATTCCACCCGGTCAATTTTGTTTACAGCTACGATAATGGGCACCTTTGCCGCACGCGCGTGCTGAATCGCTTCCTTGGTCTGCGGCATGACGCCATCATCAGCCGCCACCACCAGCACAACGATATCAGTAGATTGGGCACCCCTGGCCCGCATGGCAGTAAATGCTGCGTGTCCGGGCGTATCCAGGAAGGTGATAAGTCCACGGTCGGTAGAGACACTGTATGCGCCGATGTGCTGGGTGATTCCGCCCGCCTCTCCCTCGGCCACCCGGGAGTGCCGGATGTGATCCAGCAAGGAGGTCTTGCCATGGTCGACGTGGCCCATCACGGTCACCACGGGTGAACGCGTCTGCGCCTCTCCCTGGTCTTGATCATCTTCTGAAATCAGTTGTTGCTCCACGCTAACCTGTTCGGCGCGGTGGGCGCTATGCCCCAACTCTTCAACCACGAGAATAGCAGTATCCTGGTCCAGGGCCTGGTTGATCGTCACCATCATGCCCATTTGCATCAATACCTTGATGACTTCACCGGCCTTGATGGCCATCAGCTTGGCCAGGTCGGACACGGTAATGGTTTCTGGCACCGCAATATCGCGTTGGACCGGTTCAGTGGGGCGAGAGAATCCATGCTCGGTGGGTCGTGATGAAGTGTGTCGAATTCTTTTTGCGCCCGGTTTGCGCCGCCGCGTATGAGTTCCCTTGGCCACGTGAAGCTCTTTTCGCCCATACCGGGTGGACGGCTTGCTTTTCTTTTCCTGCTCGCGGCGCCGCTGTTCTTCGGCCAACTTGCGGGCGCGATCCTCTTCCTGCTTGCGCTCCTCGTCTTCGGCTTCTCGGCGGGCTCTTTCCTCCTGAACCTTTTGCTCTTCTTCTTTGCGACTGAGTTCATCAGCCCGGCGCTTCTGATCCTGTTCCGCCAGCTTGACTGCTTCGGCTTCCTTTGCCAGACGCGCTTGCTGTAACGCTTCCTCGCGCACATCTGCTTCGGCCTTCCGCTTGGCCTGGGACTCTTCGAGCACTCTGCGAGCCTGTTCCCGATCGTCCTCATTAACCATTTGTTCCTGGATAACTTCCCGCTTGACATAGGTTCTGCGCTTGCGCACTTCCACACTCACCGTCCGAGTTGCAGCTCGGGGACCGCTGCCATGAACGCGCAATTCGCTGACAGACTTTCTTCGCAGCGTTACTTTGCGGGGCGCCGTTGCGTCACTTTCAATTTTGCCGTGGCTGGAGCGCAGATGGGCAAGCAGCTTTTTCTTGTCATCATTGGATACTGCATCGTCGCCGCCTTGGGCGGTGATGCCGGCATTGTTTAGCTGCGCCAGCAATTTCGCGATGTCGACGCCCAATACATCGGCCAATTGTGAGACGGTTACTTCAGACATAATTCTCTTAGCTCCTTCACGGACAGAATCTTTCACCCGGTTTCAATGCGTACATTCACCACGACGATTCGGTCTCCCGCCAGGGCGGGTGCTCAAGCCTCTTCGGTTTCTTCAGCAAACCAGGGCGCCCGCGCTGCCATAATCAGGGCGGCAGCTTCTTCCTCGGCCATGTCGTCAAAAGCGATGAGCTCGTCCACCGCCAATTCCGCCAGCTCTTCCTGGCTGCGCACGCCGTTTTCGGCAAGTCTGAAAGCCAGTCGTTCGTTCATGCCTTCCAAGGCGAGCAAATCTTTCTGGGGACGGTTTTCATCCAGCACCTCCTCCTTGGCGATTAGCTGGGTCAGTAGTGCGTCGCGTGCACGACGCCGGATTTCAGTGACCATTTCCTCGTCAAATTCCTCAACTTCGAGCAATTCAGATTCAGGTACATAGGCAATTTCTTCAATATTGCTAAAGCCCTCCTGCACCAAAATGCTGGCAACGTCTTCATCGACATCCAGACGGTCCTTGAATCGCTGCAGGATGGACTTGGATTCGTCCTCGCCTTTTTGCTCGGCTTGCTCAATCGTGAGCACGTTGAGCTCCCAGCCAGTCAGCTCGCTGGCCAGCCTGACGTTCTGGCCGCCCCGTCCGATGGCCTGGGAAAGATTGGATTCCTCAACAGCAATATCCATCAACTGGTTTTCTTCATCCACGACTATCGAGGCCACCTCGGCTGGCGCCATGGCATTGATGACAAATTGGGCGGGATTGTCATCCCATAAAATAATATCGATGCGCTCACCAGCCAGCTCGTTTGATACCGCCTGGACCCTTGAGCCACGCATGCCCACGCAAGCACCGATGGGATCGGTGCGCTTATCGTTGGATCTGACCGCAATTTTCGCCCGCCGGCCGGGATCGCGGGCACCACCCATTACCGATATCAGATTCTGACCGATTTCCGGCACTTCGAGTTCGAACAGCGAGACCAGAAATTCGACAATGGTGCGGCTGGCAAACAATTGGGGGCCACGGATTTCTTCGCGTACTTCAAACAGGTAGGCACGCAACCGGTCTCCAGGCCGGACTGTTTCTCCCTGGATCATATGCCGTTGAGAAATAAACGCTTCGGCGTTGCCGCCCAGATCAAGGTGCACATTGCCCCGCTCGATGCGCTTGACAATGCCATTAACCAATTCCGCAGCACGGTCCTTGTAAGCTTCCACAACCTGCGCGCGTTCGGCTTCGCGGACACGCTGGACGATGACCTGCTTTGCTGTTTGGGCAGCAATGCGGCCAAACTCCGCGTTTTCCATCGGCTCTTCGATAAAATCTCCGACTTCTATTTCTGGATCAATCGCCCGGGCTGCGTCCAGCATCAATTGGGCGTCCTCAAACTCGAATTCTTCCGCATCGTCCAGCACTTCCCAGCGACGAAAGGTCTCGTATTCACCGGTTTCCCTGTCAATGGCGACACGCACATCCCGCTCGTCATCACTGGTTTTGCGCGCCGCCGAGGCCAGTGCCGCTTCCAGGGCTTCAAAAATGATGTCTTTGCTGACGCCTTTCTCATTGGACACAGCGTCCACTACCAGCAGAATTTCTTTAGTCATAGTCCCAATGCTCTCAGTTCAATCAATTGCTTGTCTTCCATTTGGGGTTGCAGCCCCTCTTTCGAACAACTGGTCGTAGTCTGGCACCAGCCTCCCTTTGGCGATATTGCCCAGATCCAGAACAAATCGCTCACCGTCCTGTTCAATGGCCACCACGTCGTTTTCCGCCGACAGGATGACGCCCTTGAACCTGCGCCTGCCACCTGCGGGTGCAAACAGCGAAATTTTTGCTTCTTGGCCAGCAAATTGCGCATATTGCTGCAGCGTAAACAGTGGGCGATCCAGACCGGGTGAAGAAACTTCAAGGGTGTAGCGGCCGCTGATGGGATCTTCCACATCCAACAGCGCCGAAACTTCCCGGCTTACCGTCGCACAATCCTCGACATCGATCCCTTCTGCCTTGTCGATGTAAATCACCAGAACCGAGTGCTTCGGATTGGGGCCGTGTTCCAGCCCAACAAATTCGAAACCCAATGCCTCAATCAAGGGCTGGATCAGTTTGTTCAGTTCTCTACTGGCCAAAATATCTCCTGCGCTATTTCTTACAGTACTTTAGCGCCATTGTTTGCGCCATATTCTGCGCAACGCTGCCTGCCAGACATAAAAAAGGGGCGTACTGCCCCGACACAGTTCCCGGCACTTACAAAACCGGCAACCATGTTAAGCGATCCGGTCTGGCCGACCAGTCCGCTTAACCAGCACATGCAAATCAATCCTTCATTGCGTCATCCGTCATGTCGCGGCTCTTCAACCCACTCAACAAAAAGGCCCCTGCTGGGGCCTTATCGCTATAAACCTTGGTAGCGGGGGCAGGATTCGAACCTGCGACCTTCGGGTTATGAGCCCGACGAGCTGCCAGACTGCTCCACCCCGCATCAGCAGGCGAAGAATGATATAGAGTTAAGGCCAGACTTTCAAGCGCAACTGCAACGGGTTGTGCGCTCATCCTATCCAGTAGATTTGCGGCCGTCATCCAAGATCAATTCGCGCTGGGTCGCGATCCTTCTGGCAACCCGTCATCACCAGCTGAAGCTGGCGATGCAAACGGCAATCAGAGGCCCGGAAAACATGCCCAGGCCTATCATCAGTACGCCATTTATTGACAGAATTGCCCGAAAGTCCACGGGTGCATCGATCGCGAAATCGGTTTCAGGATCGTCGACATACATCAGCTTGATCACACGCAGGTAGTAGTAGGCGCCTACGACCGAGAACACCAACGCTGTAATCGCCAACCACAACAGCCCGGCATCGAGTGCCGCCTTGAGCACCAGCCACTTGGCAAAAAATCCAACGAACGGCGGGATACCAGCCATTGAAAACATCACCATGGCCATGACTGCCGCATACCAGCTGTTACGCTGATTCAGGCCCTTGTAATCGTCCAACTGTGCAGCTTCGACGCCGTTTGTGGAGAGCAGTATGACCATGCCAAAAGCAGCCGCGCTCATCAACGAATAGACGATCACGTAATACATTCCGGCGCCAAATCCTTCATCGGTTCCGGGCAAAAAACCCAGTAACACAAAACCCATATGGGAGATGGTGGAGTAGGCCAGCATTCGTTTGATGTTTGATTGAGCAATTGCGGCCAGGTTTCCAAGCACAATGGACAACAAGGCCAGTATGGCCAGCATTTGCTGCCAGTCGGCGTGAAACTCTCCCAGGCCAGTCTGCAGCAGCCGATAAGCCATCGCAAAAGCCGCCATTTTGGGTACTGATGCGATAAACAGTGTGACCGCCGCGGGCGCGCCATCGTATACGTCGGGAATCCACATATGAAAGGGCACAACACCCAATTTGAATGCCAGACCAACAACCAGGAATATGAGGCCAAAAACCAGCATCATGTCCTGGTCCCCACGGGCAGCAACCACGACCGCGATTTCGTTCAGATCAAGCGTGCCGGTGGCACCATAGATCATCGACATGCCGTAAAGGAGCATCCCCGACGCCATCGAACCGAGTACGAAGTATTTCATCGCTGCTTCAGATCCCCGCGCAGATTCGCGATTGAAGGCAACCAGCGCATAGGATGACAGCGCTGTCAGTTCGAGGCCGAGGTAGATCGTGATGAGGCTGTTGGCTGATATCAACAGCATGACACCGAGCAGCGCGAACAGCGAAAGCGAGTAGAAGTCCGCGCGAAACATTTGGAATCGCCGCAGGTAGAGCTTCGAATAGGTGTAGACCATCGCCAGTACGACCAGGGTAAACAGTTTCAGCGCATCGCCCATTGGGTCGCGGATGAAACTGCCGTTGAATGTAATGTTGCTGGTGGCGTCGTACTCTGCCCGAAGTATGATGATGGCTGCAAATACCAGTGTGATCACGGCCAGCATGTGTATGATTCCACGCCGTTCTTCACGGATAAAAAGGTCGGCGCACAAGATGACGCAGGCCATAGCCAAAACCCAAATTTCAGGTGCCACAAGAAGCAGGTTGGCCGTGTTCATAGCCACGATTTCACAAAGTTTCTCACCCGGCGCCCAACCCGGGGCCCAACCCGGAGCCCAACCCATTTATCCACCAATTGCCTCACAATTTGCTCTGCGAAATGTGGTTGATCAGCTGCTCAACTGACCCATGCATTACACCCACCAATGGCTGTGGCCAAACACCTACCCCGACAATGGCAACCGCCAATATGCCCAGCACCAAAGCCTCACGCCGGGTAAGGTCTGACAATTTCGCCACTTCCTGGTTGGCGACTTCGCCAAAAATGACGCGCTTCACCAGCCACAGACTGTATGCCGCACCCAGTATGAGCGTGGTCGCAGCCAGGAATGCGTACCAGAAATTCGCCTTGAACGCCGCCAGTATCACCATGAATTCACCGACGAAACCGCTGGTACCCGGCAGACCCGCATTCGCCATCAAAAACAGCACGACGAAGGTCGCAAACCACGGCATCGTGTTCGCCACCCCACCATAATCTGCGATCATCCGGCTGTGCAGCCTGTCATACAGTATGCCGACACAGAGAAACAATGCGCCCGAAACAAAGCCATAGGAGATCATTTGGACCATGGCGCCCTCAATGCCCATCGCTGCGCCAGTCGCCACTTCCGGATTGCGGAAAATGGCGAACGCGATAAACAGCCCCAGCGTGACAAAGCCCATATGTGAGATCGAGGAATAAGCGATCAGCTTCTTCATGTCTTGCTGAACCAGCGCAACAAACCCGATGTAAACCACCGCGATCAGCGACAGCGTGATCACCAGCCAATCCAACGCTGCAGAGGCATCCGGTGTGATCGGCAAACTGAACCGGATAAAGCCATAGCCGCCGATTTTCAGCATTATCGCCGCCAGTATCACCGAGCCGCCCGTAGGCGCTTCAACGTGAGCATCGGGCAGCCAGGTATGCACTGGCCACATCGGAATTTTGACGGCGAATGCGGCCAGGAAGCCGAGAAACAACAACTTCTGTGCTCCCATGCCAATGGGGAACTGGTGCCAGTCCAGGATCGCCCATGTGCCAGACTGGATGTACAAATAAATCAAGCCCACCAACATGAACACCGAACCCAGAAAGGTGTACAAAAAGAATTTGATCATGGCATAGACCCTGCGGGGACCACCCCACATGCCGATGACCAGAAACATGGGTATCAGCAGGGCCTCGAAGAAGACGTAGAAAAGCAGGCCATCGAGGGCCGAGAACATGCCGATCATCAGGCCCTCCATAATCAGGAAGGCGGCCATGTACTGGTGCACATTTCGTTGTATTGTGTCCCAGCTGGCGATGATGACCAGGACGCCAAAAAATGTCGTCAACAGTATCAGCGGGACCGAAAAACCATCAACACCCAAGTGGTAGTTGACCTGAAAGGTCTGAATCCATGGCTTGATTTCGGCGAATTGCATGGCCGCGCTGGCAGGGTCGAATGCGCCCCACAATAAAGCGCTGACCACAAAAGTAGCCAATGCCACTGCCAGTGATAAAAGGCGCGCCAGCCCGGAACGATGTGGGCCGGCGATCAAAACTGCGAGTCCACCGGCAATGGGCAGCCAGGTCAGTATGCTAAGAATCGGCCAATCCATCACAACACCACCCAGACGGCCAGCAGACCGATGAGTCCGATAATCATGGCAAATGCGTACTGGAATAGGAAGCCACTTTGCCACTGCCTTACCCGCGCAGACAGTTGCCCCACCAGGCGCGCCGAACCATTGACCAGCCAGCCATCGATCACGCCGGCATCGGCCCGGTGCCACAGCACCTCGCCGAGTGATACCGCTCGTCGAACGAAGAGTCTCTGATAAAATTCGTCAAAGTAATACTTGTGTACCAGGATCCGGTGGAGCGCCGGCATTTTCTCGTGTAACAGGTCAGTCAGCGATGGCCGCAACCGGTATATCAGGGTGGCCAGCAAGAATCCGCCGATCATCAGCCAGAAAGGTGCTGATACCAGTGCATGCATCGCCATCGCGCCCGCGCCGCTAAAATGTGAGCCCAGCCTGGCCAGCACATCATTGCCTTGTTCCACAACGATGGAATCGTTCAGCCAACCGCCAAACAGCACGGGTTCGATCGTGAAATAGCCAATGAATACCGATGGTATGGCGAGCAATATCAGGGGTACCGTGACGACTGCCGGTGATTCAACAGGCGCGTGCGCCAGCACGCCATCCGGCGGGTGACTGGCGGCGCTTTCGTCGCCGTCCTTTGCAGCAATCACGAATCGCTCCTTGCCATGGAAAGTCAGGTAGAGCAGCCGGAAGCTGTACAAAGCGGTCACGAACACACCCAGCAGCAGGCCCCAATGGGCAACGTCACTGCCGAAACGCTGCGATTCGGCGACGGCCTCAATGATGGCATCCTTGGAATAAAAGCCTGAAAAGAATGGGAAGCCGATCAACGCCAGTGTGCCGACCCATGCCGTAATCCAGGTCAACGGCATGTGTTTGCGCAGTCCCCCCATGTAGCGCATGTCCTGCTGATGATGCAGGGCAATAATCACCGAACCGGCAGCCAGGAACAGAAGCGCCTTGAAAAATGCGTGGGTCATCAAGTGGAAAATGGCGGCCGAATAGGCCGAAGCCCCCAGGGCGACAGTCATGTATCCCAGTTGCGACAACGTCGAATAGGCCACGACACGTTTGATGTCGTTCTGAACAATGCCAACAAGGCCCATGGCCAGCGCGGTAAACGTTCCGATCAGCAATACGAAACTTAGCGCGGCGTCACTGAGCTCGAATAGAGGCGACATCCGAGCGACCATAAAAATCCCCGCCGTAACCATTGTTGCGGCATGAATCAGGGCCGAAATGGGAGTGGGCCCCTCCATCGAATCGGGCAGCCAGACATGCAAAGGCGCCTGCGCCGACTTACCCATTGCACCAATGAACAAGCACACACAGATGATGGTCGCCAATTGCCAGTCCAGACCCGGGATGATTGCCAGTGTTTTGCCTTCCAATTCGCCTCTGCGGGCAAATACTTCGGCATAGTCCAGCGACCCGAAAGCATAGAGCACTGCAGCAATTCCCAGGAGAAAACCGAAGTCGCCCACCCTGTTGACCAGAAACGCCTTCAGATTCGCAAAAATCGCACTTTCTTTTTTGAACCAGAACCCGATCAACAGGTAGGACACCAGCCCAACGGCCTCCCAGCCAAAAAACAACTGCAGAAAGTTGTTGGCCATCACCAACATAAGCATCGAGAAAGTGAACAGCGCAATGTAGCTGAAAAATCGTTGGTAGCCCGGATCGTCCGCCATGTAACCGACGGTGTAAATGTGCACCATCAGCGAAACAAATGTCACGACACACATCATCAGGGTGGTCAAATGATCAACCAGAAAACCGACCTCGAAGTGCACCCCATCGGAAACCATCCAGGTGTATACGGAAATATTGACAGTCTCAAGACCCGCAAATACCTGCTGGTAGAGAATCCAGCCTGACAGAACAAAGGACAGGCCCACACCGATGATCGTGACCCAATGTGCACCGTTGCGGCCGACCTGTTTGCGCAGCAGTCCGGACACGACGGCACCGAAAAGGGGCAGCAGCGGAATCAGCAGCAGTATGAATTTAAGTGACATGTCTGGATGCGCCGACCTAGCCCTTCAATTCATCCAGTTCAGCCACATTGATCGTATTCCTGTTGCGAAACAGGACCACGAGAATGGCAAGGCCTATAGCCGCTTCAGCGGCCGCAACCGTCAGGATGAAAAATACGAACACCTGTCCGTCCAGATTTCCCAGGAAACGGGAAAAAGCAATGAAATTCATGTTGACTGCCAATAACATCAGCTCGATACACATCAGCAAAATGATGACGTTTTTCCGATTCAGGAAAATACCCGCAACACTGAGGCAAAAGAGGATTGCCCCGAGGGTCAGAAAATGAGATAGGGTGAGCATGGTGGTTTCAGAAATCCCCGTCGGCCGACGGGCGCGGCTGCGACTCGACTTTTACCAGGCGGATCCGCTCATCCCGCTGGACTGCAACCTGCCGGGAAGGCACCTGGCGCTTGCCTTCGGGCCGCTGGCGTAAAGTCAATGCGATAGCGGCGACGATGGCCACCAGCAATATCACGCCGGCCACCTCGAAAGGCAGCAAGAAGCGGGTGTACATCCACTCCCCGATGGCCTGGGTGTTGTTGTAGTCGGCTGCATGTGGTTCCGGGATCGGAAATGAATCAGCACCAAAACGTGACTTTGACCAAATTACAAGCAGCAACTCTCCGGCCATAAGGGCTGCAACGACCAGCCCTGCCGGCAGGTAACGGATGAAGCCTTCATTCATCGGCGCGACATTGATATCGAGCATCATGACCACGAACAGGAATAACACCATGACCGCACCCACGTAGACAAGAATCAGCACGATGGCCAGAAATTCCGCTTCCAACAGCATCCAGATGGCGGCACAACTAAAAAAGGCCAGGACCAGTGAAAGTGCCGCATAGACTGGATTGCGAACGCTGATCACCATGACCGCGGCGCCAACCAGCACCAACGAATAGGCGTAGAAAATAATTTCAACAACAGGCATCTGTTAAGTCCCGCTCAGCGGTATGCTGCGTCCTGGCGGCGATGTGCGGCAATGCGCTCTTCATAGCGATCGCCAATGGCCAGCAGCTGCGCCTTATTGACAACACTCTCACTGCGGTTTTCAAAGTGGTATTCAAGAATGTCCGTCTCGACAATGGAGTCCACCGGGCAGGATTCCTCACAAAAACCGCAATAAATGCATTTGAACAGGTCGATGTCATATCGCGTGGTGCGGCGCGTACCGTCTTCCCGCTGAGTCGAGTCGATCGTGATGGCAAGGGCCGGACACACCGCTTCGCACAATTTGCAGGCGATGCAACGTTCTTCACCATTTGGGTACCTGCGCAGGGCATGCAGGCCCCTGAAGCGATTCGACCGTGGTGTTTTTTCCTCGGGATAGCGCACCGTGAATTTGGGTTTGAAGAAATATCGCAGCGTCAGCGCCAGGCCGCGAAATAATTCCAGCAGCAACAGACTTCTGAAATACTGGGCAACCGCCCGCGAATAGCTTGTCATGCGGCCCGAATGTGCCATTACGCTCCCCTTTCTACCAAACCAAATACCGACATGACGGCGGCAACCATGACCCAAACGATGGTGATCGGCACCAGCACCTTCCAGCCTAACCGCATGATTTGATCATAACGGTAGCGCGGGAAAGTGGCCCGAAACCACAGAAACAGAAACATGAAAAAAAGCAATTTGGCAAAGAACCAAATAATGCTGCCTTCACCGAGAAAAGTATCGCCCAGCACCGGTATGCCTTCAAAAGGAGACAACCAGCCGCCGGCGAACAATATCGCCGTCAGCGCCGATATCAGGATCATGTTGGCGTACTCGGCGAGGAAAAATACCGCGAAGCCCGCACCGGAGTATTCGACGTGAAAGCCGGCAACAATTTCCGACTCTCCTTCGGCCACGTCGAAAGGCGCCCGGTTGGTTTCGGCGATACCCGATATGACGTAGATGACAAACAGGGGCAGCAGCGGCAGCCAAAACCAGTCAAAGACGCCGCCCTGTTGTGCCAGCACAATTTCCCGTAGATTCATGGTGCCGGCAATGACCAAAACACCGATCAGGGCAAAACCCATGGCGATTTCGTAGGATACGATCTGTGCAGTCGAGCGCAATGCACCCAGGAAGGCATATTTGGAATTGGACGCCCACCCCGCGACGATCATGCCGTACACCCCAATTGATGTCATTGCCAGCAGGTAAAGCAAACCGGCATTGACGTCAGCAATCACCATCCACTCATTGAAGGGAATCACTGCCCACGCAGCAAAGGCCGGCGTCAGCGCGAGCAGCGGCGCAAGGACGAACAGGAACTTATTGGCGTTGGCCGGGTAGATCACCTCTTTGACCAGCAGTTTCAATACGTCGGCAAAAGGCTGCCAAAGACCCCAGGGGCCGACCCTGTTGGGCCCCAAGCGTACTTGCATGTAACCGATGACCTTACGTTCCATGTAGGTGTAATAAGCCACGGCAATGATCAATGGAACAACTATCGCCAGAATCTTGGCGACGACGATCACCAGGTAAATGGCCTGGTCGAATAATGAAGCGGCCAAAGGCTCGGTCATTTCCGCAGCGCCACGTCTAGTGGGGCGATTGCGGACCCGAGCGCTCTGGCGGATTCGGTTGCGCTGTGGATTAGGACCGCGCCAGCAGGCACTTCGGCCTTGATGCGTACATCGAATTCAACCGCAGTTGCGCCTTGAGAAACCGTCACCACACTGCCTTCCTCCAGACCCATGCCGGCCGCATCGTCAGCGTTGAAGCCTGCATAACCATGGTCAGCGAGCTCGGTAACCTGCAAGGCACTGGCGCGACGACACAATCCGTCGGCAGAGTAAATTGGCAACTCGCCCACCCGCCACAGCGCGCGATTCACCGGTGGCGCACTGATCTGTAAAGGCGCGTTTTCGCCGCCCTGACCTGCCGATGCAGTTTGCTGTCCCGCTTCAATGGCGGCCGTCATGTCAGCCCGAACCTGGGACAGGCCGGTTTGCCCAAAGCCCTTCAAATCCATCGCCGCACCAAGCTTTCTAAGTATCTTCCAGCCAGGCTTTGCCTCGCCTGCGACCCTGCCGGCCGGTGTAAATGACTGAGCCAAGCCGTCGAGGTTGAGGATTGTCCCCTCTGATTCTGCAATAGAGGCCAGCGGCAGTATCACATCCGCCACTTCCCTGATGCAGTCCGTCACGAATTCACAGACAGCAACCACCTTGTCCGCGCCGCTGAATGCGGCAATGGCGCGGTGGGGATCATCTATATCGAAATCCGGCTCCAAATTCCACAGCAACCAGGTGCTACACGGCCTGGCCAGCATTTGTGCCGCATTCAACCCAACATTTTCCCCGGTTTCATCAGGCGCTTCACCACCGGGACCGCGGTGGGGCACAGCCCCGGCCAGCCAGGCGCCAACTGCATTGCCGCCGTGCGGCAGTTGGTTCAAAGCTGAGTCCGTGGCCTGTGCAATATAGGCAGCGAGTCGGCGCAAGATTGCGCCGTCTGGGTGGCTCATTGACACCTGTCCCAGGAGTACCATGCCGCGTTCCGCCTCAACTAACTGTCGCGCCAGAGCGATATCAGACTCCGCCGGCGCTGTGCCCTTCAGCAGCTCGGCAAGTTCTGGGGGAACCGGCAAGTCGCTATTCTGCGCAATCGCAGAAGCCAGGACCGAGACGGCCTCGACAAGAAACTGGGGCGCGATGATGTTCTTGTAGCCAGCCTCGAAAATGAAATCCCAATCCAAGGGATTAATGACCGAAACCGCGCAGCCGCCAAGCCATGCCTTGCGCAGCCGATGACCAACCAGTGGTGCTTCGTGGCGAGGATTGCACCCCACCAGAAGAACGGCGTCCGCGCTCTCGATCTCGGCAATTTTCATATTGAATGCGGGACTCGGGGCCGCCGCCGCGTCATCTGAAAAGTCACCTTGTCGCAATCGGTGGTCGATGTTATTGCTGCCCAAGCTCCTGATCAGTTGTTGGGCGAGAAAGTACTCCTCCGTGGTAGCACTGGCGTTCATCAGCATACCCAGAGCAGCCTCGTTTTCGCCTCCACTTGCTTGCTGGAGAATCTCGGCGGCCGCGTCCACGCCCTCGTCCCAGTTCACGGCCCGCCACTCTCCGCCCTGCTTGAGCATGGCTTCGGTGGCCCGATCGTCGCTGTACAGGCCTTGATGGCTGTAGCGGTCTCGATCGGATAGCCAGGTTTCGTTGGTTGCTTCATTCTCCCGCGGCACGGTTCTTAAAATCTTGCCACGCAGTTGATGGTGATAGACACAGGATCCGACCCCATCGTGAACCGCAAGCGAAGGTCGGGCGAGCAACTCCCAGGCCCGCGCCGCAAATCTGAACGGCTTGTCCGTGAGCGCGCCCACCGGGCACAGATCAATGATGTTGCCGGACAACTCTGAATCGATGCTATTTTCCACGCAGGTACCAATCTCAAGGAGGTCCCCGCGACCCGAACTCCCCATTTCATTGGTGCCGGCCACCTCATCAAGAAATCGGATACAGCGCGTGCAATGGATGCAGCGCGTCATATCAGTCTGCACCAGGGGCCCCACATCCATATCTTTTACGACGCGCTTTCGCTCGCTAAAGCGCGATACCGACCGGCCATAGCCCATGGCCAGGTCCTGCAACTCACACTCGCCGCCCTGATCACAAATCGGGCAATCCAGCGGATGATTAATCAGCAGAAATTCCATCACGGCGTGCTGTGCGTCTATTGCCCGCCGCGAGTTGGTATAAACCTTCATGCCCTCCATGACCGGGGTGGCGCAGGCCGGCATCGGTTTGGGTGCCTTCTCCACGTCCACCAGGCACATGCGGCAATTCGCCGCAATGCTGAGTTTTTTGTGAAAGCAAAAACGTGGGATGTCAACGCCGATCCGATCAGCGGCCTCGATGATCATCGACCCCCTGGGGGCCTGAACGGTCTGTCCATCAATTTCGATGGCAACAGTTTCCTCGCTCTGAACCATGTCGCTGCTCATGCTGCCATACCCTGGCTAAATTCGACCATGGATCGGCCGTTCCTGAGGTAGTATTCGAATTCATCCCAATAGTGCCGTAGAAAACCCTGAACGGGCCAGGCCGCAGCCTCACCAAAGGCGCAAATTGTATGCCCCTCTATCTGACCCGCGGCTGATTTGAGCAAATCGAGATCACCGCTCTTACCTTGCCCGGCAACAATTCGTTGCAGCATTCGATGCATCCATCCGGTACCCTCACGGCATGGCGTACATTGACCACAGGACTCCATGTGATAGAACTGAGCAATCCGCAGGCAGGCTTTGACCATACAGGTAGTGTCGTCCATAACGATGACGGCGCCCGACCCCAGCCCGCTCCCAGCTTTGCTGAGCGCGTCATAATCCATCGTGATGTCCATCATTGTGTCACCCGGCAGTACCGGCATTGACGAACCGCCCGGAATGACGCCTTTGAGTTTGCGCCCTTCCCTGAGCCCACCAGCCATCTCCAGCAATTCCACAAATGGCGTTCCCAGCGGCACTTCATAATTGCCCGGCCGGGTCACGTGGCCGGAAACTGAAAAGCACTTGGGACCGCCATTGTTGGGCTTGCCAATACTCAAAAACCAATTCGCGCCATTGCGGATAATGTGGGGAACCGAGGCCAGGGTTTCGGTGTTGTTGATGGTTGAGGGCTTGCCGTAAAGTCCAAAATTCGCCGGAAAAGGCGGCTTGAATCGTGGTTGACCGATTTTCCCTTCCAGCGACTCCATCAGGGCGGTTTCTTCACCACAGATGTAGGCGCCCGCGCCCAACACGCCGTAGATGTCCATGTCGACACCTGACCCCAGGATATTACTGCCTAAAAACCCCGCCGCGTAGGCATCTTTCAGAGCCTGCTCGAAGTGCTCAAACGGTTCATGGTGAAACTCGCCGCGCACGTAGTTGTAACCCACCGTTGCGCCCATGGAATAACCCGCAATGGCCATGCCTTCAATGACCGCATGCGGATTAAATCTCAAAATATCCCGGTCGTGGCACGTTCCCGGCTCAGATTCATCGGAATTGCACAAAATGTATTTTTGCACGGGCGCCGAGCGCGGCATAAAACTCCATTTGAGACCGGTCGGAAAGCCGGCGCCGCCACGACCCCGCAAAGCGGAATCCTTGACCAGATCGATGATCTGCTCCGGCGGCGTTTTTTCTTCAAGAATCCCGCGCCACGCCTGGTACCCGTCAATTGACAGATAGGTGTCCATTGACCACGGCTGATCGGCATCAAGGGTTGTAAATACAACGTTATGCTCGGCCACATTTACTCCAACGCATCCAGGATTTCATCGATCCGTTGTTCATCCAGTTTCTCGTGGTAGTGTCCATCGACCACCATCATGGGCGCGCCACAGCAGGCGGCCAGGCACTCTTCTTCCCGAATCAGGGTGATCCGTCCGTCCGCCGTTGTTTCACCGAGACCGATGCCGAGTTTCTTTTGTGCGTACTCGACAATGGCATCTGAGCCATTCAGCCAACACGAGATATTGGTACATATGTTTACCTTGTGGCGCCCCACAGGATGTAGATCGAACATCGAATAGAACGAGGCCACCTCGTGCGCCCATACCGGTGGGAGATCAAGATATTGCGCCACGGCTTCGACCAATTGCCGGTCGAGCCATCCGCCATTCTGTTGCTGGGCGGCCATCAAGGCCTGGATGACAGCCGATCGCTTCTTGTCAGCAGGAAACTTTGCCAGCCAATGATCGATGACCTTGGTGGTCTCCTCGTGCAGCACCGAAGTGCTGCTGCGGCGAGCCTGAGCCATCAGCGATCCACCTCACCGAATACCAGGTCCTGGGTGCTGATCATGGTGGGCACATCCGCCAACATGTGACCGCTGATCATTTCATCCATTGCGCTCAAATGCGCAAATCCGGGGGCCCGCAGGTGCACTCGGAATGGCTTGTTGGCGCCGTCTGAAATCATGTAACAGCCAAATTCTCCCTTGGGTGCCTCGACAGCGACATAGGTATCACCTTCGGGCACGCAATAGCCCTCGGTGAACAATTTAAAGTGGTGGATAAGCGCTTCCATGTCGTCTTTCATATCTTCGCGCGTGGGCGGCGCCACTTTGAAATTCTTCAACATCACATGGCCCGGATTGGCACGCAGCCAGTCAACGCATTGAATAATAATGGCTGCCGATTGCCGCATTTCCTCAATGCGGACGAGGTAACGGTCATAACAGTCACCGTTTACGCCAACCGGAATGTCGAAATCCATTTTTTCATACATGGCGTAGGGTTGTTTTTTGCGCAGATCCCATTCCACACCCGATCCCCTGAGCATGGGACCTGAAAAGCCCAATTGCAGCGCTCTTTCAGGTGCAACGACCCCGATATTGACGGTGCGTTGCTTCCATATCCTGTTGTCCGTGAGGAGGGTTTCGTATTCATCCACCTTGGATGGAAAATCCCGCGCAAACGCTTCAATGAAATCCAGCAGGGATCCTTCGCGCCACTCGTTTTTTCTCTGCAGCGATTTCCCGCGTGTCCAGCGGGACGCCTCGAACACGGGCATCGCGTCAGGCAGATCCCGGTATACACCGCCCGGCCGGTAGTAGGTGGCATGCATGCGCGCACCGGATACCGCTTCGTACATGTCCATGCACATTTCTCGCTCTCGAAACGCGTACAGAAAAACGGTCATTGCCCCCAGGTCGATACCGGCCGAACCGATCCACATCAGGTGATTGCGAATTCGGGTGATCTCATCGAACATTGTTCGGATGTATTGCGCCCTTGCGGTAGGCTCGATGCCGAGCAATTGTTCGATTGCCATGACATAGGCATGTTCGTTGCACATCATGGATACATAGTCCAACCGGTCCATATAGCCTATGGACTGGTTATACGGCTTGCTTTCGGCCAGTTTCTCCGTGGCCCGATGCAATAAACCAATGTGCGGATCGGCCCGAACCACTGATTCTCCATCCATCTCCAGGACCAGGCGCAACACGCCGTGGGCAGCCGGGTGCTGTGGACCGAAATTGATCGTATAGTTGCGAATCTCGGCCAAAACTTATGACCCCGCCTGGTCTGGTCCGGATTCGGCAGCCAGGTCTATGTCGTCGGTCTTGTAACGCGAATCGATGCGCAGGACCCGAGGCACCAGGACCCGCGGCTCGATTTCAACGGGTTCATACACCACGCGCTTTTTCTCGGGATCGTAGCGCACCGCCACATTGCCAATCAGCGGAAAATCTTTTCGGAAAGGGTGGCCGCTAAAGCCATAATCTGTCAGGATCCGGCGCAAGTCAGGGTGACCTTCGAAGACAATTCCGAACAAATCGAAAGCCTCACGCTCATACCAATTGGCCGAATCCCAAGTGTCCACCAGTGACGGCATAATCGGCATGCCCTTATCCACCGCGAAACATCGCAACCGCAAGCGCCGATTGTGGCGAAAGGACAATAGATGAACGATCGCGGCAAAGCGCTCATTGTGTAGTTCGGCTCCGCGTTGTTCGGACCACCGGAATCGGCCTGGGCCCTGGCCTTCAACGGCCCGGCTGAAGCCTTCGCTGGTCGCATCGGTAGTTTCCCATTCCGTTTGGCCATAACCCATGTAATCCACGCCACACAGGTCGGTAAGCTGTTCGTACGCGAATTCTTCATCGTCGCGCAGCTTGCGGCAGACCTCCAGCCAGTTATCGGCCGAAACGTCAATCGAAACAATGCCTGACCTGCTGCCAGTGACTTTCACCATAGCGCCGAAGTGCCCGGCGAATTGCTCGATGATCGCTTTGCGAAGATCGCTCATGTGATCACCGGGCTATGGTATTGGTGCGGCGAATCTTCGCCTGAAGCTGCAATATGCCGTAAATTAGGGCCTCCGCTGTTGGCGGGCAGCCGGGCACATAAATGTCCACTGGCACAATGCGATCACAGCCGCGAACGACAGCATATGAGTAGTGGTAATAGCCGCCGCCATTGGCGCAGGACCCCATGCTAATGACCCACTTCGGGTCGGGCATCTGGTCGTAGACTTTTCGCATGGCCGGCGCCATTTTGTTACATAAGGTACCCGCGACGATGAGGACGTCGGACTGCCTGGGGCTCGGTCTGTACATCACCCCGAATCGGTCCAGATCGTAGCGCGAGGCCCCGGCGTGCATCATTTCCACGGCGCAACAGGCCAGCCCGAAAGACATGGGCCACAAAGAACCGGTGCGGGCCCCATTGACGAGTGAATCGATGCTGGTCGTCACCCAGCCCTGGTTGATCACAGGATTTTGGTCAGCGCCGGGCCTGAGCAGGTCATCGACGCTCTGAAGTTCGCTCACTCCCATTCCAGCGCTCCTTTCTTCCACAGGAAAAAGAATCCGATGACCAGCTCGGCAACAAATATGACCATCGCAACCAGCCCGTACGTGCCCAGCTCATCGAGCGCGATGGCCCAGGGCATGAAGAAGGCGATTTCCAGGTCAAAAATGATGAACAGGATGGCCACCAGATAGTAGCGCACATCAAACTTCATGCGCGTGTCTTCAAAAGCTTCGAATCCACATTCATAGGGGGAAAGTTTTTCGCTATCGGGATTGTGCTGCCCGAGCAGGTTGCCAAGCAACAGAAGCACGATACCCAATGCGCCCGACACCGCAATGAAAATCAAAATCGGAAAATATTCCGCCAGCATGCTTGTCTCTCTGTGTCAATGGTGCCCAAGGCCGGACTCGAACCGGCACGGCTTTCGCCACTACCCCCTCAAGATAGCGTGTCTACCAATTCCACCACTTGGGCCAGCCTTCAAAATCCGCCGGAGTCCGTACCTGGTTCGACAGGAGAACCCGCTGAATTGTCCGGTTGATCGAGCAGTGTGCCGTCTTCCAATTGCGGCAAGTCCGCGGCTTCATCGACGCCCTGCAATGCGCCATCATCTGCCGCGGAACCCGGTGCATCCAGGGATAGCAGATCACTGTCGGTGGATTCAGTAGAATCAAGACCCGATGCCCCGGATCCCGAATCGAGGCCCGTTTCGGTGACGGAATTGTCAACGCCTTGCACGTTGTCCTGAAGCGCCTGCTCCAGGACTTCACCAAACTCGTTTTCCGGTGCCGTCAGAGGTGCGGAATCCATCACGCCAAGATCCACCTCGGGAAGGCCCATTGTCCGCGAAACCAGAACTCCGATGGTTAGACTGAGCGTGCAAAACAGCGCTGCAAGCACCCAGGTGGTCCTGGAAAGGAAATTTCCGGCGCCGCGGGCGCCAAAAACCGTCCCGGAAGCGCCACTGCCAAATGCAGCGCCGGCAATTGCGCCCTGACCCTTTTGAATCAGCACAAAGCCAACCAGGGAGATGGCAATTAAGACGTGAAAAATGTTCAGAATTTGCATACTTTATCTCTAAGTGCTGGCCGCATGGTATATGGCCAGAAAGTCCGCAGCTTGCAGCGAAGCGCCGCCCACAAGGCCTCCATCGATGTCTTGGCGGGCAAACAAATCGGCGGCATTGGATCCATTCACACTGCCGCCGTACAAAATTCTTAATTGACCGCCAATTATACCATCGAGTGCGACCAATTTGGTACGAATAAATGAATGCACGGCCTGTGCCTGGTCAGGTGAGGCGATTTTCCCCGTACCAATTGCCCATACGGGCTCATAGGCAACCGTGGCTAGACCGAATCCCTCGATTCCCACCCGCTCGAGTATGGCATCGATTTGCCGCTCGATCACCCCTCTCGTTGCATCATTTTCCCGCTCCTGAAGGGTTTCGCCTACGCAAAGTACAGGTTCCAGACCGGCGGCCAGCGCCGATTCAAATCTGCAGGCAACATCCTGGTCTGTTTCCCCATAAAGGCTTCTACGCTCAGAATGGCCCACCAATACATAACGGCAACCCAGGTCAGTGAGCATCTGCGCGGATACTTCCCCACTGTGCGCGCCAGCCGGCAATGGGCTGAGGGTTTGCGCTCCCCACGCGATCGGACTGCCGGCAGCAAGGCCTGCAACATCTGATAAGTAAGGAAAAGGTGGAAACACAGCCATATCCGCGCGATCACCGGCTTTGACGGACGTTAGCAGATCGCCCATCAGGCTTTTGACCATGGCTTTTGAACCATTCATTTTCCAGTTTCCTGCGACCAGAATTCTTCGCATGATATGCTCCCACGACGGTGTGTGTTCGGGCGCGCGCTAGTGTACTGCATCGAGGACAACCCATGTCGGAGCATATTGCTACGATTGACTGGAAAAGACAAAGCGATAGTTTCGCTTACGCCGATTACAACCGCTCCCACACCTGGCGCGTGCCGAACGGGCCTCCAATTGAAGCTTCGGCGGCGCCGAAATATCTTGGAACACCAGGCCGAATGGACCCCGAAGAAGCGCTCGTCGCAGCGATTTCATCCTGTCATATGCTGACCTTCCTGGCCATTTGCGCACGTAAGCGCCTGATCGTTGATGCCTATCAGGACGAAGCCAAAGGTTTCATGGAAAAAAATGATGACGGCGCCCTAGCGATCATCCGGGTCGAATTGTCACCCCGGATCCGTTTTTCCGGCCCCACGCCGGACCAGGAGCAGCTCAAAGACATCCACCATCTGTCGCATCAACAATGTTTTATTGCCAACTCAGTGCGCACCAATATCCAACTCACCCGAATGTGCTGACCGCAGTCGCATCGCAGGCGAATGAAGGGAAGCGAAACGCCATCTAACTGTGAATTCCAGCAACGTTCTTCACAAAAGTGCGCCAAAATCTAGTTGGTTTTCAGCTCATCGTTCGAATTGGCTGGGGTGTCTGCGTCTGTCATCTTTATCAGGGAGCCGGCTGAGAGTAACAGTGCTGTTTCCAGGACGCGCCACACGGCGCCTGCGGCGCCTGCACATCCCTCGGCAATTGCTCCCGGCATGGCTCTACCTCCCACATCCATGTGGTCGTGTGGGCTCCTCTTGAAACATCCTGTTTCAAAGGGTCCCTGGAAGCAGCACTGTCACTCAAAGTGTCGTGAGGGGGTTGTGGTGCGCTCCATCAAGGTGGATGCCGAGGGACGACAAGCGACTGGGTCGCTGGTCCATGGATGGACCAGCGAGGCGACACGGAACAGGATGTTCCGTTGGAGCCGACCCACAAAGCGCGAAGGAGTGAGGGTAGCCCGAAGGGCCATCCACCAGGAGCGAACCGCAACTCCCTCACGGCGCTTTGCGGTAACAATGGCACCTAACCTCACCTGTGAATAACGTTGCTGAAATTCACAGCTAACGGTCAAGCTGCGCATAAAACCCGATTTCTTCGGCGGTCTTGCGGCCAATTTTGCATTGATCCAGTGAATCGGGCATCACCGAAGACCAGGAATTCAGTGGAATGCGGCCGCCCATGATCTCCGCCTTGGACTGGGGAAAAAGCGGGACCTGTTGCGGCGCCGCATATCCGAATGGATATTCAGGCTCAAGGTTTCCCATGAGGTATTTGTCCGTGGCCCCGAATACGTGGAGCAATTCATGCGCCATTACAACCTGGTTGGTCCTGTTCATACGCTTTGAAGCATAGGCGTTTACAAGGCCAAAACGGCCCTTGCGCATGGCCACGGACATTTCAAGTTCCTCACCGACGCTTTTGTCGTGATAGAGGACGAACAGTTGTATATCCGCACCAACAAGACCGTCATTGGCATCCATACGCCAGGCCCACCAACGCATCTTCAGGCTCCATAGACCCACAGCAATGGGGCTCAGTCGTTCGGGCAAGGGCGGCGGCAGGGATTCGCTGGGCGAAGCCATTTGAAACTGCAATACGGGTGCCAGAAAAATCCCATAATTGGCAGACTCCCTGTCGAGAAAATTGTTGATGTCCTGGTAGAAAGTGGTATCGGCCTTTGCCACATAATCCCAGGTACCTGAACGCCCATCGGCCACAATGGGGTAAACAGTGATCCAAACCGGGCTCTCCCAATTTGCAAGCCGCCGATCTGTCATCCAGTTTCCAACCACGATTACGAACAGAACAGTTAGCAAAAAGACCACCCGGACCAGCTTGAAAAAGCTCATTCGCCAGCCACCTTCATCGATTTCAATAATATGGTGCCCGTGTGAATGTTGCCCCGGGTGTCGATGTCATCACCCGTGGCCACCACAGCCTTGAACATGTCCGCCAAATTACTGGCGATGGTAATTTCCTCAACCGGGTACTGAATTTCGCCGCCTTTGACGACGAAGCCCACTGCACCGCGCGAGTAGTCCCCGGTGATTTGACTGACACCCGGGCCCATTACTTCAGTGACGTACAACCCGTCCTGCATTTCCGCCATCGGGTCAGCATGGCCATTGCCACCAGAATGAACCAACAGGTTCCTGACACCTCCAGCATTGGCGGTAGTGTCCAGCCCCAAGCGGCAAGCCGAGTAAGTCGACAACACATATCCAGTCAATCGGCCTTGATCAATAATGCTCCTTTGACAAGTTTGAACGCCATCGCCATCAAACCACGCGCTACCAGCACCCCTGGGCAGGTGGGGCCGTTCCGATATGCTCATCCAATCGGGAAAAATGACCTGGCCTGCCGCGCCCTTCAGAAATGACGCATTGCGATACTGGGCCGAACCAGAAATGGCGCCAAGCAAGTGGCCAATGAAGCCCTTTGCCACCCGCGGACACATTAGCACTGGCATGTCCGCGGTTTTCAGGCGCCGAGTGCCCAGTCTGGATACGGTGCGGCGAGCGGCTTCACTGCCGGTAGCTTCCACACTTTCCAGATCGTCCAGGCTACGGCGTGAATCATAGCTGTAGTCGCGCTGCATGTCCGACCCGGAGCCCGCGATCAAGACACAACTCTGGTCGAAACGGGTACCGAAACTGCGACCCACGAATCCGTGGGAATTGCCATACACCATCAATCCGGTGCCGGTATTGAATGATGCGCCTTCTGAATTGGTGATTCGGTCGTCGGCCCGGCCCTCCGCTTCGCAGGCCAACGCCCGCTCAATGGCCCACTGCACCGTTACATCGGCCGGGTGCCACAGGTCCAGTTCGATTTCTGTGGTCGCCAGGCGATCGATTTCCGCCAAACCGTTGCAATTGTCTTTTTCAGTAAAGCTTGCGATGTCCAGGGCACGTTCAACACACATCCTGATCCCTTTTACGCTCAATTCGCCACTGCTGGCGTGGCCTTTGCTACGACCTTTGTAGACTGTGATGGCAAGTCCACGGTCACGGGTGTGCTCGAGTGTGTCTACATCGCCCATGCGTATGTTAACTGACAGGCCCTGGCTGGACTGTGCGGTCACCTCGGCCGCGGTGGCATGATTCGCTTTGGCGTGCCGCAGCGCCAACTCCACCCAGGACTCCAGTTGATCCAGTTCCTCATCGCACTTAAGCGGGTGCTGGGTTACCATTCCATTATTCGACCCAATAATTGACCCATTTATTGACATTAGCAAGCCTTAAATTCCTCTTCCGAGCCAACCATGAACGCTGACCCCCAGGGCGCCAAGGCCCATGAAGTTCCGAGTAAGTCACAGCGCAAAAGAGATGCCGACAAAATAAGAGACCTGGCCAGACTGCTGATCGACCTGCAATCCGCCAAATTGCTGCGACTACCCCTTGAAGAGAACATCCGCGAAGAAATAACTGCGGCCCGTCGTATCCATTCCAACATCGCCCGTAAGCGGCAAATGCTGTTCATCGCCAAGCAACTGAGACGGATTGACACAACGCCCATCTTTGCAGCCCTCGAAGTGATAGAAAACGAAGCGCGCCAGGTTGCCGCGAGACTACACCGTGTTGAGGCGTGGAGGGACCATTTGCTTGAAACTGGCGACCAGGGGCTGTCGAGACTCCTTTCGGGCCGCCAAGATATCGATATCCCAGCAATAAGAAATCACTTGAGAAACGCACACAAGGAAATAAAACTGGGCAAACCTCCAGCCGCACAGCGTGCTTTCTTCCGATTTCTACGTGATCTTGACCAGCACAAACGGCTGCCTGGGATCTAATCACTGCGGGCAAATCCCTGGCTCACGCCTGGGTCCCTCCGACGGTGAGACCATCCACACGCAGGGTGGGTTGTCCCACACCCACCGGAACGCTTTGACCTTCCTTGCCGCAAACGCCGACTCCGGCATCGAGTTCCAGGTCATCACCCACCATTGACACCCGGGTCATCACGTCGGGACCATTGCCGATCAAGGTTGCGCCCTTAACAGGCCGTGTCACCTTGCCCTTTTCGATCAGATAAGCCTCGCTGGCCGAAAAAACGAACCTTCCCGAGGTAATGTCGACTTGCCCGCCCGAAAAATTCTTGGCGTAAAGCCCCCGCTCGACCGAAGCCAAAATTTCTTCCGGGGAATGGTCGCCCGGCAGCATGAAGGTATTGGTCATTCGCGGCATCGGCAAGTGCGCAAATGATTCCCGGCGTCCATTGCCCGTTTCAGGCAAGTTCATCAAGCGTGCATTCAGCTTGTCCATCATGTACGCCTTGAGGACACCATTCTCGATCAGTACCGTTTGCTCCGTGGGCGTACCCTCGTCATCAATGGTCAACGAACCGCGCCGCCGGGCGATCGTGCCGTCATCAACGACTGTCACGCCCTCAGCCGCCACCTTTTCTCCGAGCCGACCGGAGAACGCAGAAGTCCCCTTGCGGTTGAAGTCACCCTCGAGGCCGTGGCCCACAGCTTCATGCAACAACACGCCAGGCCAACCAGGTCCCAGCACCACATCCATGGTTCCAGCCGGCGCAGGATCGGCTCCCAGATTGATCAGTGCCTGTCGGGTCGCCTCGTCCGCCATGCCGCGCCAGATTTCTCCGCTAAACAATTCGCCGTATCCGAATCGGCCGCCACCGCCGTCCCCGCCCTGCTCACGTCGACCGTTCTGCTCAGCAATGACCGATACATTCAATCGCACCAGCGGCCGGACATCCCCGGCCAACGTACCGTCGGTTGAGGCAACCAGAATGACCTCGTGGGTCGCTGCCAGAGTGACAAATACCTGGCTAATGCGGGGATCGATCGAGCGGGTGTAGGTATCTATACGGCGCAACAAATCGACTTTGTCTGCGGCGCTGAACTCCAGCATTGGATCGTCAGGCAGGTATAAGGGACTGGGTCCGGATCTCTTCCAGGCTTGTACCTGGCCCTGTCTGCCATCGGCAGCAATGGCCCGGGCCGCGCCGGATGCCCGCATCAACGACGGCAGCACAATTTCGTCTACATATGCAAACCCCGTCTTGTCGCCACTGATGGCGCGGATACCAACACCCTGTTCAATCGAGTAGGCGCCACTGCGCACCAGGCCATCCTCCAGTACCCAGGACTCGTGCGCATGGCTTTGAAAGTAGAGGTCTCCCGAATCGACGGCTGGCCCCATCAGGTTGCTCAGCACAGCATGCAGATCATTGTGGCCCAGGCCACCGGGCGCCAGTAACTGCTGTTCGGCGACTTGTATCGCATCAGTCATAGTTGAGTCCTGCGGTCATCTGCCCGCCTGCGGTTCCTTAACATCAAATTGGTGCATGATCGATCAACCCTCATCGACAACATTGTCAGTGACCGGATCAATGCTGGGTTCATCCCAGGGTCCCTTGATGGTGTAGCGAACCTGCATGGCCTCGCTGAGTTGTTTCTGCAGCAGGCCCTGCAATGCCAAGCCCGCCGCCGCGCCTCCAGGCCCGCCCGCGATCGCGCCGATGATCGGCAAAGTATTGCCGACGCCAGGCTTGATCGTCATCAACTGATCGTACCTCTGATCGACCAGGTCAGTACTGCCCGAGACCAGAATATTGGCCGACGAAGACTTGAGCAACAGATCCTCGGTGCGGGCCATTCCGTTTTCCATCTGGAATGTGCCTGTGGCGTCGTCAAAAGCAAAACCGCTGTCGAAGACATCGCGAAAGTCCAATGCAAGCCTCTTCGGCAGAGCCTGAATACTCAATAGGCCCAGTAAGCGGCCTGAACCGCTACTGACATTATTAATCACACCCTGGCTGACGCTGAATTCCACCTCACCGTTCAGGCGCGACAGCGCGAACGATGAAGGCGGGCCGGGCCACCAGGCATCAAACTGCAACTGGGTTTGTCCGCCCTCCATCGACGAAGAAATATCCATCGACTGTAAAATTGACCCCAGGCTTTCCGAAGTCATGCGAATTGAAAAGTCGGATCGCTGGGCACCATCCCGAAGCGACCAATTCCCGCGCGCCGTGACCCGCAGAAGATCTGATGTCGAATCGACTTTCTCGAAGTGGAACCCCTGCGCGGTCGGATAGGCCTCCACGCGGGTCTCGCCCAACTCAACTCCTGCATATTGAAGCGACTTGGCATACAGGTGCACGGCCGGTAGATCAGCCGGGTCCGACTGCATATTCACACCATCAGTTAACGGCTGCGCCAACACCAGCCGCTCAAATTCCGCGTTTAGCGTGGACGGCCCCTGCTCGTTGCTGGTGTAGCTCAATTTGCCATCGATACCGGCCCCCATAAAATTGGCGTAGACGACCGTTTCGACAGACTCAAAGCCCATTTCGACGTCCTGGAACAATCGATCAAGAAAAATCAGTTGGTCAGCATGAACCTGGCCCTTCTCCAGCTTCAGCCCGCCGATGCCCTGGCCTTTGGTCGCGCCCTCAACAATCAGGTCGATCCAGCCATCCAGATCCACCATACCCTCGTTTCCGGTAATGGTCAGGAAACCGATTGCGGGCATGTCTGGAGGGTTCTTGCCCAAGTGGATCAATGCGCGGCGCGGGGTCTCGATCTGATCACCCAGATCGAATCGAAGCACGGCGCGGTCGGCCAGTTGCAAATCGAGAATCCTTGATTCTCCTGACAAGGGAAACGAAAGTTTGACTGGAAAAACTGCGGGCCCTTCCTTGTGCAGGGGTGCCGGCAAATTGAGCGCAACGTCGCGCAGATCGCTGCTGATTTCAAGCACCGCAATTCCCCGTACCGCGTTTCCATTGCCCTTATCATTGTCGATCTCCGATTGTTCTTCAGGCGGCATCACGGTCATCACCATTTGCCAGTCGGTCTCTCCACCAATGTTGGCCAGGGCGTCATAACTCTCCGACAAGAACCTCGGAATGACGTCCTGAACGTCAAACCGACCGTTCATTTCGGCCCTGAAGCTGTGGCGGGTCGCTCGTCCACCTTCGATATCCAGAATGGCAGGCTTATCACCGTAAGTGGCATCAAGGTGATTGCCCTTGAAGCCGTTTCTGTCATAGTTAATGGTGCCAACGATTGATTCAATCCTGATCTCAGAATCGGGATCAAAAAAACTGTTGCCCACCAGGGAAACCTCTCCTTTGACTTCGACCTCGCCAGGCGTCGCACCGAGTGGGACGGTCAGCAGCCCCTTTGTAGTGGCAGGGCCGGCAAAATCAAATCGGCTCAAGTCAGCATCGATATTTTCGTTCAGTGGAGAAGCCTGCAGAAAATCGAGCAAAATGGGCAATTCAGTTTTTGAAGAATACTGCACGGCCAGCAGCGGTTTCTTGAGGTCCTCTATTGAGGCCGTCGCCGACGATATGCGAATCCCGGCCATGTCGCCGACCACCCCGGAAACAGACATGCCCGCGCCGACAAAGCTCAATGACACATCCAGCGCACGCGCCGTGGGCCAATCGGCAGCGTAGTCGAGGACGCCGTTGCTGATATTCGCCTGCGCTGAGAAACGGCCTTCCCCATTTCTGAATGGCCAGTGATCCAAGTCTCCGTGTATCTGAAATCGGCCGTCGTGGATTTCTCCCGCCAGGAGATTGCGTCGCAACCACTCCACTACTTTGGGCTTGATAATCCTTTGGGGCCAATAAGACTGCATATTGCCCACCTTGCCCCTCGGTACAATGACATTGGCATCGATTGCGGGCCGTCCACCATTTCCCGAAAGGACAACATCTCCGGCAACCGCAATGTCCTCATTGTTCAGCTCACAATTGCGGATACCGACCTGCCACACACCCCCCCAGCGCAGGTCCAGCGCACATCCTGGCATGGCAAAAATCAGGGAGTCCCGAAACATATTGTTCCAGGACAGTGTGAGTGCGTCGCTGCTGACCGCTACCGTTCCAAATCCTTCACCGAGGGACAAACGGGCGTTCAAGCCCGACAGGTCCGGCCAGCGATCCCAATCCGAAACTGCGGCAGCGTTAACTGAACCTGTGGCGAGCAGTATTTGCCATTTCGCGCTGAGCACCAGATCAAGGTCTTGCACGGTCCCTGCCGCTTTGCGCGGCAGAAAACCTGGCCAGTCGACCTCCTGTTCCGCCATCAGGCTGCGGGTCATATCCACCGGAAAAGACAGCGGCAATTGATCTGCACTGACCCACAATCCAAGGCCAGAAGAGAGATTTCTGGCAATCGATATCCGCGGCGCCACCCACGGTTCAATGCCGTCTTCAAATCGAAAATCAGAGAAATCAAGCCGCCAGTGACCGCGGCTCTGGTGGCTTAGCTTCAATCTGGTATTGACGCGGTCCAAATTTACATCGCGGCCACCCGTAACCAACCTGGCATCGCGAAGATCTATGACGCCTTCTACCAAATGCCCCCCCTCACGAGTCCAGCTACCCCACAACTCGGTATTGATTCGCCCCGCGTGCAGGAGCATGATGCTGCCGGGTACGCGATCAAGAATAGAGGCCGGCATGAGCTCACGGGCACTGAGCTGCCAGGAAGCATCTGCCATCCGCTGTTGCTTATCGAGCAGCAGCTTGAACACCCACTCGACCTCACCCAAGACGCTGTTTGAATCCGGGTCAATCAAGTTTGCCTTCACTTCGGTCGCGATCTGTTCACCGTTGGTTTGCAATCGGCCTCTGATGCCGGACAACCTGACGTCAATACCCAGCTTTTCATCGAGGTATCGCAAACTCGAATCCTGAAGCAAGACATCGCCAACTTGTGCAAGCTGCCTCAGAGCTGAGCCACTTTGCCCGCTTTCAATTGCACTCACGCCGAGCCCGGACAACTCCCAGCGCCCGTCCTGGCGGTGGAACAATTCAAAATGCGCCCCTATCACCCGGAATTGGTACAGGGGCTTATTCGGAAAAAGGGCGTTGAGCGGACGAATATCCACGGCCGCTTCTTCAATGACGACCTGGCTCTGACTCGCGCCACTGGCCTGCAGTTTCATTCCGCGCAGGGTAATCCGTGGACCGAAGGCCTTCCACTCACCCTCAAACCCCATCAATTCCACCGGACGGCCAAATTCTTCTGACAACCAAGCTTCCAGTTGGGGTTTGTAATTCGCGCTAAAAGGCATCAGCAGCTTGCCGATGCCAACCAGTACAGCCGCACTGATCACGACAATCGAAACCGCGGTCCACAACAGGGTCCGGGCTCGACGGAAGAGTAATTTTAAGCTGGCCACCTGGAGATCCTAAATCAGAACCACGTCGTATTGTTCACGGCCATACTGGTCCTCTTTCTGGAAGCGAATGGGCTTGCTGATTGTTTCCTCCAATTCCATGATGGTATCTGACAGTTCGTCCAACAACTTTTCAACGATTGCCGATGACGCTAGCACCAAAAGCTTGCTGGCTTCGAATTGCCTGCCCGAACGCATGATCTCACGTACGATTTCCAGGCACACCGTTTCCACGCTCTTGATGTTGCCACGTCCTGAACAAACAGGACAAGTGTCACTCATTCGGTGCCCCAAGCTTTCTGTGGTACGTTTTCGCGTCATCTCTACCAGACCGAGGGTGGACAGTGGCGTGATTGATGTCTTCGCCGCATCACGCTCCAGCGCTTGCCTCAGAGCTTTCATCACCTGGTTTCGATGTTCTGCGTTCTGCATGTCAATAAAGTCGATGATTATAATGCCGCCAAGATTTCTCAGCCGCAGTTGCCGGGCCAGCGCATTCACCGCCTCCAGATTCGTTTTGTAAATAGTCTCTTCGAGGTTCTTGTGGCCGAGGTAACTTCCGGTATTGACATCAACAGTCGTCATCGCCTCGGTTTGGTCAAATACCAGGTGCCCGCCCGACTTGAGCGGCGTGACGCGCTGCAATGCGTTTTCAATCTCATCCTCCACGCCAAACAGATCAAATATTGGCCGTTCACTCTTGTACGGTTCAATCCGATCCGCCAGGCTTGGAATAAATCTACCGGCGAATTCGACCAATCGTTTGCCCACACTGCCCGAATCAACCCGGACCCTGTCGACATCTTTGTGCATCAGGTCGCGCAAGGCCCGCAACGGTAAAGACAGGTCCTCGTAGATCGCACTGTCCCCGCTCGCTTTTTGCGCCCGTTCCACAATGGTCTCCCACACCCTGCCCAGGTAAACCATGTCTGCGGACAGTTCGAATCCATCCACTCCCTCTGCGTTGGTTCTGACAATGAATCCGTGTCCGCTATCTTCGTCGCGCAGCGTATTAACCAGGTCTTTGAGCCGCTGCCGCTCCAGTTCATCGTCTATGCGCACTGAAACACCCACCGTGTCGCAGTCCGGCAACATGACGAGAAACCTCGAAGGAATGCTGATATTCGTCGTCAGGCGGGCGCCTTTACTACCCATCGGATCCTTGAAGACCTGGACTACCAATTCCTGGCCTGACCGCAGCAAGTCTGATATATCAGGATTCACATGGGCTTCGGACTCAGCCGCTGAATCAGCGTGTCGCACCATGTCCCGGGCATGAAGAAATGCCGTGCGGTCCAGCCCGATTTCGACAAATGCGGCCTGCAAACCTGGCATAACCCTTTTGACCCGGCCCTTGTATACATTGCCCAGGTACCGTTTGAGGCCAGTTCGCTCCAGCCATACTTCTTGCAGCATGCCGTGCTCGACCAACGCCACCCGGGATTCAGAGGGCGTAATGTTAATCAGGATTTCATCGCTCACGTAAAGCTCCGCTAATTTTATCTACTGCCCCAAGAATACCATTTGAAACAACTCCACGAGTTTAAATGCCGTTAAGTTCCAGCAACAATTCTGTGGTCTCGTACAGCGGTAAACCCATCACGCCCCAGTAACTTCCGCTCAGGTGACGGATGCGGCTGGCGGCCAGGCCCTGCACACCATAGGCGCCAGCCTTGTCCATTGGCTCACCCGAAGCAATGTATGCATCAATCCACCGGGGATCAAGCTTGCCGAAGGTGACTTTCGAAATACTGTGCCGGGACCGGATACTACCTTGAGCATCGATCAGGGCAACGCCGGAATGGACTTCATGAATTCGATCCGACAAGCTTTCGAGCATCTTGCGGGCGTCTAAGCGGTCACGCGGTTTGCCATATATTCGGTAGTCAAGTACCACCGCCGTATCGGCACCCAACACCGGCATCGTGTCACCACGATGAGACCGGGTTGCCAGGGCCTTTTCAACAGCCATGCGCACGACGAAACCTGCCGGACACTCTCCAGCCCGGGGCGTCTCGTCTATATCTGCACTGTCGACTTCAAAAGCGATTCCTGCTTGATGAAGCAGCGCCATTCGCCTGGGAGATTTCGAGGCCAATACGATGGGAGGAAAGTCATTCATTGCCGGTGATAAGGGTGGTTGCAGGTCACGGTCCAGGCCCGATACAGCGCTTCAGCCAGCAACACCCGAACCAGGGAGTGAGGCAGGGTCAGCTTACCCAGTGACCACCGAATTTGAGCGATTTCCAGACAGGCATTGTCCAGCCCTTCAGGTCCACCTACCAGAAAGCAAATGTCATTTCCGTTTTGCATCCACTGTGCCAGCTGCGTCACCAGCTCGGCAGTGGACCATTGCGCACCGCGCTCATCCATGGCCACGCGCATCGCACCTTTGGGCGCAGCCGCCAACAGCGCCGCCCCTTCACGTTTGGCAATGGCGTCGAGGTTAGCCCGCGGCGAACGCTTTAGGGCGGGGATTTCGCGCAGTTTCAGCGGCATGGCCTTGGGAAATCTGCGCGCATATTCACGCCAGCCCTGATCAATCCAGCCAGGCATTCGCGTGCCTACAGCCGCGACAATCAGCTGCATCGTGTCATGCAGCACAGGGCGGAAGCTTGAATCGGGACCATCGAAGCCGCAGCAGGATCAGTTGATAGAGGAATTCCCGGTGCGGGCGGCTTGGCTCGCGTCCCAGAGTTTTTCCAGGTTATAAAACGCCCTTGCCCGGGGCAACATGATGTGTACGACAATGTCGTTCAAATCAACCAGAACCCATTCCGCCTGACCCTGACCCTCCACGCCGAGAGGCGGGGAGCCGGCCTTTTTCGCCCTCAGGATGAGGTTTTCAGCCATGGATTTGACATGCCTTGTGGAACTGCCTGACGCAATCACAAAGAGGTCTGTCAACGGGTTTCGCCCCCTCACATCGATCACCTGAATATCAACCGCTTTGAAATCTTCCAGCGAAGAAACCACCAGATCCTGCAACTGATCGACGGACGGCACCTCCGCGAGGCCTTGTTTGGTCAAATTTGTTTACACCTTTGAGGGATCAGATTGAATTCTATCCTTTCATGCTCCAACGGGCAAAACCAAGGCTCGATTCTGCAACCGCTCATTGCTGGTAAAGCTGGCGGTTTGATATATATTCGATTACCGCGTCGGGAAGGAGAAACCGGGGGCTTCGTCCTGCTGCGATTTTCGTTGCGGATTTCAGTTGAGGATATGGCCAATTGGGTGACCTCAAGCGCCAGCACCCTGCCACTGGGGTGATTGCAGCAAATCAGCCGGCGCCATGACCATTCTCGGATCAATCTGATTCGCCAGCGTCTGTGAATATTGATGGGTTGCCTCCGGGCGGGCCATTATGACCAGGTGTGCCAGGCCAAAGAGTTGCTCCCAGAGATGCCAGCTGTCGAGGGAATTGGCCGAATCCTGCCCAACGATCAACATGACGGGCGCATTCACCAAATTCCGACCCATGATACCCACCCTTCCCCAGGGTATCAACCATGTATGAGCGGCCTTTGCGGCGAAGCTCGCGGTCATCAATGATCAGGTCGGAGTAGTTTTCAACGGCAAGCCGTATCATTGCCAATCGGTCCTGGGCTGAGGCGACGGTCGCATTTCGGTGGGGTGGGTGCCCGCTGGGAAGCAACCTCAAATCTGGCAAGTCCAGCAATGCTCTGACCTCACTGGCTGCGCGTAAATGACCGAAATGTATCGGATCGAATGTGCCGCCGAATAGCCCCACCGGTTGTGGATTGGTCATCATGATGCAGTACACTAGCCCTGGGCGGACTGTTGTCCGCCAAGAAGGCAGAGCAAATGATCCAGTGACTGCCATGGATCACCCGCCGCCATGCCTTTTCCCTGCCGATCGATTAGCGCCAGGGTTATTGAAGCGCGGTTAATCTGTTCCTCGTTCAAGCGATTCAGTGCCTTCTTCAGGGGCACCTGCCGGGCCGCCCAAATTCGCCTGCGCCTTAAAAATTGTGATTGCTCCTCGCCTGCCAAGCCAGCCGCCAGGCCAGCGGAAAGCAGTTCCAACTCGTTTCGCAGCACACCGGTGATCAATTGAATGGCTGTGCCAGTGCGGTTCAGGCCTGTAGCCACTCGCAAGCTGTCGCCAAGTTTTCCCATCAACATACATTCAACCAGACGAAAGGCATCAAAACGCGAACTGTTGGCCACCCACGCTTCGACATCATCAACAGTCAGCCGATGTTTGCAACCTGACAAGGCCAACTTTTCGATCTCCTGCTGCGCCGCGAGCAAGTTGCCCTCGACCAGGCGTGCAATCAACTCAACGGCGTCCCGCTCTGCACTCAGC
>CAXXKZ010000005.1:0-99016 GCA_963665545.2 Lysobacterales bacterium
TGAAATCATCCTTGTCAAAACGAATGAATCGATCCATGGCTGCATCCAGCATCGTGACCTCGTTGGTCAGCTCGGCACCCCAACCGCGGTAAGCCTTTTCAATACGCAAGCTGTTGACGGCGTACAAACCGAAGTTGCAGAGACCAAATTCCTGGCCGGCCTGCCAAAGGGCGTCATAGATGACCGGCATGTGAGTCATGGGCGCATGCAGTTCCCAACCCAACTCGCCGACATAGTTGACCCGCAGGGCGCGCACCAATTTTCCCGCCACCCTGATTTCCCGGCCCGTCAGCCAGGGAAAGGCAGCATTGTCCAGGGGGGTACCGGTAAGTATGCTGAGAAGGTCTCTTGATTTGGGCCCGGCCAGTACCAGCACGCCACGGTCATTGGTCACGTTGTTGATGGTCACCTGCTCATCCGGCAACCGACCCTGAGTGAGATAATCAAGATCGCGCAGTTCCGCGCCAGCGGCACAAAGCACGTAGAAGCGATCATCGGCGAGCCGCGTGATGGTCATGTCCGACAGGATCCGACCGGCTTTGGAAAGCACATGCGCAAGGATGATGCCGCCACGCTTCACAGGAACTCGATTGGCACAGACACGATTGAGGAAAGTCTCCACATCCGGACCGCTCAGGTCAAACTTGGCAAAGCCGGTAAGGTCCAAAATGCCAACCCGCTCCTGGACGGCAAGGCACTCGTCACGTACCACCTCAAAAACGTTGCTGCGCCGGTAACTGTATCGCTCAGCGCGACCATCGGGCGAAAACCATTGGGGGCGCTCCCAACCAAAGTTTTGGGTGTAGACGCAACCTTGTGCTTCCAGGACCTGATGCAACGGACTGGTACGACGGGCGCGAGCGGCCGGCAGTTCTTCACCCGGTAAGGGCGTGAAATAGGTCATGCCGTAATCCTGAAAACCCTTCGCCCGCATATAGTCATCGTCAGCGAAGTCACCAAAGCGGCGTGGGTCAAAGCCCGTCATATTGATTTCTGAATCATCATGCACAATCCATTGTGCCAAGTACTTGCCACAGCCCGCGCCCTGGGCAATGCCGAATGAAGAGCCGCAGCATAGCCAGAAGTTTCTCAGTCCGGCCACCGGACCAAGTACGGCGGACCGTCCGCACTGTGCGGAATGGCGCCGTTGACGATACGCTTGATTCCCGCCGCCTCCAGCACCGACATGCGCTCCATCGCCCGCGCCAACCAGGGCATCAACCGCTCAATATCATCCGCAAACAGTTCGCTGTCCGAATCCCAGTTCGGACAACCCCGCGGCCCCCAGGCCTGGGCCATCCCGGTATGCTCATAAATGCCGATCAGCCCGCTTTTCTGCTCCTGCCGTATGTAGGCGGAGGCATGGGGATCACGGATCACGGGGATTTCCCCGTCACAGGCTTCAAACTCGGGAACCGGGCCGGTGACGACGAACTGATGTTCGATGTTGCAGATCGGCAAGTCCCCACCTACCATTTTTGCTACCTCACGCGCAAAACAACCCGCTGCATTGATCACGATCTCGGCCTTTACGACACCTTTTTCGGTGACAACTTCCCACTCGCCGGTGGCCAGCGCGCTGATGTCCGTCACCCGATTATGGCGCATGATTTTGGCACCCAGATTTGTTGCCCCACGGGCCATGGCGTGGGTCAGACCGGCGGGATCGGCATGGCCATCATCCAGCGTCCAGGCGCCTGCCAGCACGCCCCTGGTGTTCATGAAGGGATTGATCCGGCGGATTTCATCCGGCCCGATAATCTGCATGCGGAAGCCAATATTGTCGGCAATCCCCTGCATGTAGTTGAACCAATCGAGGTCATCTTTGGTTCGGGCCAATCGGATGCCGCCAGAGGCATGCCAGCTGACATATTGGCCGGTCAGCGCTTCTAGTTTGGGATAAAGGGTATTGCCATGATGGTGAATTTTCGCCAGGTTGTAATTGCCAACCAGGCTGGGACACTGACCGGCTGCATGCCAGGTTGAGCCGGAGGTCAGTTCGCCTTTCTCAATCAGCAGTGCATCACTGCAGCCTTCTTCGGCGAGATGGTACAGCAAACCCACGCCCATGATGCCACCGCCGACAATCACGATTCGGGCGTGGCCGGGGAGTTTAATCCCCATGCCGGTACCGATAGGAGATTTGCCGATAGGACATCAGGCTTTCACTTGTGCCTATCGGTGGGCGTATGATATTTCGTCAATGTAGAAAAGCGCATCCCAGGCTTTGAAAATATTGACCGGTATGTAGCTTGTTTCCGCAATCATGGGCCGCGGCTGGTTCAGCCAGTCATGGACGGGTCCTGTCTTTGGCGCTGTGCGCAGGTTCAGGAGAAACAATGGCAGACCAATGCGTGACAGGGCGCTGCCGATACTGTCGTCATTGGTCTGCTCGAGTTCAAACTTTCCGTCCACCTCGTAGCCTGTGAAACTATCGACTGCACGCCGAAAGGCAAATCCGATGTTGACGTAGTCATTGCGGATGATCGATTGAAGAAACATGCCCATAATTGGATAGGGATTGGCGGCCCATTCCGGATTCGAAACCACAACTTTTTGAATATGAGCGTTATGGGCAATGACGACCACTCGGCCATCAGCACCTTCCCGGTTCAACGCCCAAAGAATATTCTGAGCCTGGTTGTAATCCCTGAACCTGGCAGCGCGCTCAAAATTCCCATCCGTCAGAACGTCCGCTAAATATTCCGGCGCTTGGTTGAGCTGCCTGGCCGCGATTGCGTGACGATATGCCCATTCATACTCATCTTCGGAAGTCGCCTCCATGAATTCCAGTCTGTTGCTTTCAAAATGGGCTATTAACCGTGCAATCTCTGCTGTGTAGGCATTCTGGGTTTCTCTGGGGAGTTCGTGGTATTTTCGTGTGGAAACAAATCGAACGCCTCCGCCTGAGCCAAGGAATTGTTCGACCAAAGCGCGAATATTCTTTCTGTTTTCTGAATTTTCGTATTGAGGATCTACGCTGTCCAAATATCGCCAGGCCGCTTCCAGGGCAGTGAGTGGATTGCTGTAACCTTGGGCAACATCCATACCATAGAAATTAATTTTTCTTTCATGCTGCGGATCCTGGTTGTACGCCCGCATCCACCGGACAAGCGCAATTTGCTCCTTCTCTTTTCCAAAACCCCAGGTGTATCCGACTGTATCCACTTTGTCAGAGTTGTCTGTCCATTCCCCGGGTTCATCTATGAGTCCCAAGACGTACTTGTGCACCAGCTCTGCCTCTGAAAACCCGGCTTCCTGAACCACGGCGGTGAATCCCATTTCCGTGACAAGAAACTCGATAAGCCTGTGGCGCACTTGAATGAATTCATGGGCCATGTGAATGTTTTCGCCCAAGCCGACAACTTTTGCGCGTCCCACAATGTCTTTCAGTACAGAGAGGTCCTCAAAGCCTTTGCCAGGCTCGGTGGTTTTGATGGCTACCGCATGCTCTTGCGCCCACTGTTGGAAGGAATCGTATGTCTCCACTTCGGTATTGCCAGAGCCAGAGCCAGCATGAAGCGTTACGGCCACCAGCCCAAACAACAAAAAGATCAAGGTCACTCTTTTCATGGGAATCATCTCATTTGCGGACATTGTTTTTGGTGAGCACGTCGATTACGGGTCAATGGTTCGAATGAAGCTCACGTCTACTTGCGCCGCTCGAATCGTACTTCACCATCAATATCGGCGTAAAGGATGTCCGGTGGTCCGAGCGCGGTGAAGAACACGGTTCGTCTCGGCTACTGGACGGCCGCCGGGAAGAACCGCCTGAAGGTACTTCGTGCGGAACGGGACTGGACCCAGGCTCAGTTGTCCACTGAACTAGAGGTTTCACGACAGACAATCAATGCCATTGAGAAAGGAAAATTCGATCCCAGTTTGCCTCTTGCGTTTAAAGCTGCCCGGCTTTTTGACTTGTCGATAGAAGATATCTTTCAAGATGGACGCGAGGCGCGAACGAATTGCTGATACGAAACTTCATCGGTGATGCCTTCAGTAATGAAGGCCAACAGAACACTATCATCGTCAATGCTCAGTTTTGCACGCAGTTCGGCGTCTGCGCATATGCCGCAGATGGCAGCCAAACCCGCCACGCCGGTCTCACCGATCTCGACGTCGGCCTCGAGCTGTGCCGCCAGTCTGATCGTCTGCCGTGCCAATTCGTCATCTATCGACACCGAGTGGTCTGTCAAGTGGCGAAGTATGGCCCAGGCAATCTCTGAGACCTCTCCACAGGCAATGCCCACCATCTTGGTATCGTGTGTGCCCCCGACCGCGGTTCGCGATCCTGCCCGCAACGAGGCCAGCACACAATCGGCACGGTCTGATTCAACAACGACCAGGGCCAGTCGGCCTGAGCCGAAAGCTGAGGCGAAGTAGGAGGCCGTGGCCGCAGCAAAACCACCGACGCCGGCCTGCACGAACACGTGGGTCGGGCGCTGCCCACCCATCTGAGCCATGGCTTCATGCGCCAGCAACGTGTAGCCATGCATGATGTCGTAACAATATTTCTCAAAACCCTTCAGCGCCGTGTCCTAAATGATGATCCAGCCATTCTCGATGGCGTCGGCGTGGGCCCTGGCGACGGCCTCGTCATAGGTGCCGGCGATGCGAATTGTTTGGGCCCCATAGGCCTGAATCTTCTGCTCCCTGCCGGGTGACACATTCTCCGGCAGATAGATCGAACAGCCTGTGCCCAGCTTGTCTGCCGCCCAGGCCAGCGCCCTGCCGTGGTTGCCATCCGATGCCGCGACCAGGCGGGTATGCGCCAGGGATTTCTGGCCCCCGGCATTTTCTGCGCCATCGAAAACCTGGCCCGCCGACGGTCCGCCTGGCGTTTGCCGCGCAGCAGCCTGCGCTGCGGCATAGACAGCGCCCAACATCTTGAAGCTCTTGAGCGGCAGACGCCGGGATTCGTCCAGGGCCAGGATTTTCCTGACCCCCACGCGCGCCGACAGTGTGTCCAGGCATCTGAGCGGGGAAGCGCTGTAGAACGGCCATTCGCGGATCAGCCCACGGGCGCGCGCGCTCTGGGCTGAATCAAGTAACGATGCTGTGGCGGTCGTGTCGAAGTCCTGCGCAACAGAACTTCGCGACCAGATATCAATCGGCATTGCCTGCGAGTCCGCCAATCGCCTGTTGCATGACCTGCCCTGAACGACACAGCACGATCTCTCTCCAATGTGCATCGTCGGGGTAGAAATACTCGACCAGCTCCGCCTTGATCGCGCGGCCAATTGGGGAATTGGGGTCACCGTGGTTGCGCAACCACAAGTCGCGTTGAATCGCGTCAATCTCAGTGGCCATATCGTAGGTTCCGTATTCGACGGTGACAGGTGTCACGAGGGCGCCGGGCAGAGCATTCTGGCAGCCTTTACCGGTTTCGGCAATATACACTTTAGCTGCACGATCGGCGGAGCCCACAGCCCAGACGGAAGGCCCGTACCAATCCCGAATCCTGCCGGCCAGCTCACCCTCTTCCACGTCGTGAACGATCATGGTTGCATGGCCGTAGGGGCCCAGGCCGGTGTGATAATCGAGTACGGCCAGGTGCTTCGCCGCGCGGCAGTATTGCTGCAGGATGGCGGTCAGGGTGCGATTTGACCAGACCGGCGCTTTGCCACCGTAACTCATGCCCTTGGGATAATCATATTGCCCGCCCAGAAATGCCTGGATGTAGCCGATCTGGCCGTGCTCTTCGTGGAATGAGGCCAACCGTGCCTGCGCCTGCTCGTACAGCGGGCCTTCGCGTTGTGGGCACAGCAGCGCTTCGTGGAGTTGAGCATACAGGGGCTTTTCGGGATAGTCCGCGGCATGATCAATATAATTCCGGTTCAGGTCCACCCCATCTTCGGTTTCCCGCTGCAACCAGGCAACGCCGTATGGATTGATGGCGTGGATCATCAGCACGGCGACATTTTCTGGCAGATCCCGGTAGGCGCCCGAGTCGATCCAGCCCGACTGGCAGGCCGACCCGGACAGACCTTCAAGGCCATGAGTGCCCGAGATCATCACGACAACCCGGAGGGCCTTCGGATTTCCAAACCAGACTACATCAGTGGCCAATTCTTCACCGCCTGGACCCGCACAGGGGTTGGCAAATGATTTCACAGACACACCCGCTACCTCGCACACAGCGATAAACTTCTGCCGGGCTTCGCTGTAGCCGGCGGAAAACAGGCTGAGAAAGTCAGACATGGGACAAGGATCTCCATTGCACATCGGGGGCAAGATGTGAATTCCGGTCAAACATGCATCTCCACGGCCTTGAGCCGCGTATAGACTTCGAAACCGTCAGTGCCCGACTCGACCCCAAACCCCGATTGACCATAGGGCTCCGCACCCATCGGAAATGCAAATGCCGATGGGTCCGGCGGCGCGGCCAACACCGTCACCCGCCCGACCCGCAGTTGGCGGACCATGGCGTTGGCGGTCCCCAGATCGCGAGTCCAGACCGTTGCCGATAAGCCGTAGCTTGAATGGTTCGCAAGCGCCACGGCTTCATCGGCATCAGAAAAACCGAAAACCGTCAGAACCGGGCCAAAAATATCCTGTTGTGCAATGTCCATATCGGGGCCAACGTTGTCGAACACCGTGGGCTCGACAAAACTACCGCCGCTGGAAGCCAGCGCTTCCCCACCACCGCTGCGCAGATTGGCGCCCTCGACCACGGCTGCCTGGCAACTGCCGAGCACCGCGTCCTTGCGCGCCTGGCTGGCCAGTGGGCCGAAATTGGTTTCCGGATCGAGCGGATCTCCGATATTCAGGGCGGCCGCACAATTGATGACCCCCTCGATCAGTGCCTCCTTGATGGATTCGTGCACGATCAGCCTGGTGCCGGCCACGCACAACTGGCCCTGGTTGCCAAAAATCCGCTGGGCAGCGTCCTGGGCAGCGGCTTCGATGCAGCTGCAGTCGCCAAATACGATATTGGCTGACTTGCCGCCGCATTCCAATTGCAGGGGCTTCAATCCCGACTTCCCGGCGGCCGCAAGCAACCGTCGGCCGGTGGCAGTGGAACCGGTAAAGGCGATGAAATCCACATCCGGGTGCACGGCCAGAGCCGCGCCGACCTGGGGTCCGGTGCCCGGTACCACGTTAAATACACCCGGCGGTATGCCGGCCTCAACCGCGAGCTCGGCAAGTCGTAGCGCCGAGGAGGATGACAGTTCCGAAGGCTTGAGCACGATGCTGTTACCGGCGGCAAGCGCAGGGGCAAATTTGAGCGCGGCATTGGGCGCTGGATAGTTCCACGGCACGATTGCCGCCACCACGCCGCGCGGCTCGCGCCGGGTAAATTGCACCAGCGCTGGCGCCGTGGACGCCGTCTTGCCGAAAGCCTTGTCGGCGTACTCGGCAAAATATCGAATGATGTGGGCGGCGCCGACAAGATCACCCTGGGCCTGCGCAATCGGCTTGCCGATCTCGATGCTGTCGTAGAGGGCCAGTTGCTCCTGGTTCGCGTCGACAAGATCAGCGAAGCCCAGCATGATCATCTTGCGGACCATGGGCGACATATTGGCCCAGTGTCCGAGGTCAAACATCTGCCGCGCCGCAGCGACAGCGGCTGCAACGTCCGTTGACGAACCCACCGGCAAGGCATACAGACTTGAACCGTCAGCAGGTGAAATTCGTTCGAAGGTCTGATCCGACACCGAAGCCACGCGCTCACCAGCGATCACCGCCCGGAGGTCAAATTCGACATCACCGGCTCTTGTACGCCAGTGCTCAAGGGTCGACATATGCGCTATCTCCTCGGGCTCATGTTGTTGCATTGGATAAATGTATGGGTGCGCGGCGTCCGCTCCAGGGCGCCGCCTGCTCCAGTTGCCCCGCCAGTGCAAACAGGGTTTCTTCGGCACAATAGCCCGCTGCGAACTGCACGCCGATGGGTAGGCCCTCACTGCTGCGATACAAGGGCACGCTCATTGCTGGCTGACCGCTGATATTGAACTGGCTGGTGAAGGCACCTACGCGAAAAACATCCCAACACAGTTGTTTCACATCCGCCACCTCCACATCGGTATTCAAGTCACCAATGGGCGGTGCCGGGAGAGAGAACACCGGCGATATCAAAATATCGTAGTCTTCGAAGAAGCGGCCCAATTTGCGGCTCACCCGATTGACGATGTCCAGTCCCCAAAGCAGTTCTGCCGATGAAACTTCTGCACCGCGCCTGCAAAACCCCTGTGTGGAACCTTCAAGGTTTTCCGGCCCCGGGGTGCGGCCGGTTTTACCTGCAATCGCCTGGATACCGTAGTGCATATTGGCGGTCCATACGATATCAAAAATGTCGATCATTTCTTCGCCGTCAACCGGTGGCGTGGCCTCTTCGACCTGATGTCCCAAGTCCGCCATTAAGCCGGCAGCGCGCTCTGTGGCAATACGGATTTCAGGATGAACCTCACCACCGAAACAGTTGTGGTTCGACCAGGCCACGCGCAAGGCGGAAATCGGCTTATTGACCGCATCCAGAAAGGAGCTTTGCGGCGGTGGGCAGGAATATTTGCAGCCGGGGTCGGGGCCGTGGGTGGCATCGAGCACCGCCGCGGAATCGCGCACCGAGCGGGTCAGCACATGCGCCTGGGTAAAGCCGCTGTTGTTCTCTGCAGCTTCCGGCCCCACCGGGTTACGGCCGCGCGAGGGCTTGAAACCAAACAATCCACAACAATGTGCGGGAACACGGATGGAACCACCACTGTCGCCGCCCATCGCAATCGGCACCACACCGCTGGCGATGGCAGCCGCGGCGCCGCCACTGGAACCGCCGGTAGACCGGGTGGTGTCCCAGGGGTTCAGCGTGTCGCCCGTCGCCCTTGATTCGGTTGTGAAGGACGAACCCATCTCCGGTGTTGTACTGCGGCCGAGGAATATAAAACCGGCCTTGCGCCATCGTCGAACGATCTCCGAGTCACTTTCGGCAACCAGGCCTTGGGCCAGCAGGCTACCCGCACCCTGGGGCACACCGGCGGCTTTGGGACCGATGTCCTTGAGCAGGGTTGGAATACCGCCGAATGTCGAGCGCTCTGGCAGCCCATTCAGGCATTTCTGTTCTTCTTGCGGCGTAGCCCCAACCAGGAAATTCAGCGCCGGGTTGGTCTCCTCCATGGCCTGGCGAGCGATGGCGCACAGCTCGGCAGGCATGACCTCGCCCGTGCTCACGAGCCCGGCCAGCCCCAATCCGTCGAATGCCGCGTATTCATTCAGATTCATCGCAAGGATTCCTCGCTTTCCTGTCCCCGGTCATGCTTATGGGCATTCGTTGCACCTGCCCCGGCCTGCCTGCGGCCTGGCATGATCATCCAGAAGCCCCGGGTGACCAGCGGCAGGAAGATCACAATCAGGAATGCGACCGCCCCATAACGGAAACCTTTCGCCACAAGCTCAATAATGCCGAATCTCGTCGCCAGAAATATTGAAAATATCATTGCCACCAGCGCCAGGCCGGCCCTGAAGTAAAACGGAGTTTCCTTGTTCTTTGCAGCCCTCGAGTTGGCAATGCGTTCGTTCATGCCGTGCAACAAGCCAGCGCCCGTCGCCGCGAAAGTGCCCAGAATAGCAATTTGAACCACGGTCGTCAGGGTCTCATTACCGAGATTCGAAAAGACCAGCATGATCGGAATGGGCTCATCAATCACCGCAGGAAAAAATGGCGTGAGCATCATCACCAGGGCAAGCCCTGGCAGAATGACCAACGGGCCACACAAGGAACCGGCAATCAAAGCATCGCCGGAGGTCTTGAAATAGCGTGCCACAAAAACCAGGGTGGCAATATGGCGGCACTGAATGCGGTGTACAGCGCTGCCGACGATATGGAATTGGAATTGATCTGACCCAGGGCAAATTTGCCCTCGAGTTGCCCGCCGAATTTGAGCAGCGTGAACGCCACCAGGGTCAAATAAGCCGCATAGAAGAAAATTGACCAAACGGACATGAACTTTTCCAGGCGCGCGCCCCCGATACTGACCAAAAATGTGATCAGCACCATCATGATAATCGAGCTGGCCAACATCGGCAGACCCAGCATATTCGCCAAAATCTCACCCGAGGCAGCCGCAACCACCGCCAGCGTCAGCATCACGCCGTACAAAAAGCCCACCTCGAACAACACCCACAAGCGTCCAAGATACACCTGGCAAAAACTTTTGTAGTCCAAAACCTGGTAGCGTCGCGCCAGTTCGAAAACAAGCATGCAAACCAGGCTGTACAGCACGGTAGAGATCAACAGGCCGACCAGCGCCGATGACGGGCCGTACTGCAGGAAAAACTCGGTGACCTCGCGGCCAGTCGCATAGGTCGCGCCGACAATGACTGACTGGATCACCAGTCCGGGTATAAAGTAGATTTGAAGTTTCTTAAACATTGGGTCGGTTAGCGCTTGGCTCCTTTTGATTCTTCAAGCCGGAAGTCCAACGGCGGCGACATGTCGCCCACCAGCGATTGGTATTCAAAGTCTGCACCCCGGCGCTCCGCAAATTCCGCCTTGGCCCGGGCCATGAGATCAGGGTTGGTGAACAGGTCCACCGCAGTCATGGCCAGAACTTCAGAAGCCATGTGCATGCCCTTGATTCCAATGCCGGTGCCTCCGGCCGCGGTCGCCTGCCAACTGTGGGCATCGGTCGAAGGCACCCAGGTCATCGCCATAACGTCCGCGGTTGGAACCACCCAGGAAATATCTCCCACGTCGCTGGAGCCGGGGATATGCATCTCCTGGAATGGTACGACGAAATTTTCAGTGTCAGGGGGTAGCCAGGGATTTTCGAAGGTTACGTAGATCTGCCTGGCAAAAGCTCGTTCCTCATCAGTCCAGGCAATCGTCGGCGCTCGCTGGCGCAGGTTGGCATCCAAGGCCTTTTTCAGCGCGTGATTGACGAGCAGGTTATAAGTGCTGTGTATCACTTCGAATTGCAGCTCGGTTTCCGTTCCCAGGGCAGCAGCATCGGCGGCTTTGACGACACGGTCCCACAGGGCTACCAGGTCTTTGACATTCTTCTCACGCACATAATAGTAGACCTCGGCAAACTCGGGCACGATGGTGGGACCGTCACCGCCCGAAGTAATGACATAGTGGATGCGAGCCGTTGAAGACATGTGCTCACGCATCACATTGACGATGTAATTCATGACTTCAACCGCATCCAAAGCCGAGCGGCCGCGTTCGGGCGATACGGCCGCGTGGCTGGGGACGCCGCGAAATCTGAATTTCGCCGACTTGACGGCGCTGTTGGTGACCGGGATGGCTGCGTTTACACCGGCTGCATGCCAGTGCAATACAATATCGACATCATCGAACAGACCATCGCGAACCATGTAAATCTTGCCGGCGCCGCCCTCTTCAGCAGGCGCAGCGTAGTAGCGAACGGTGCCAGGAATTCCTGTGGCTGCCAGCCATTGACTGATGGCGATGGCGGCAACAGCCGAACCGGGCCCAAACAGGTGGTGGCCGCAGGCGTGGGCGCCGATTTTGCCCTCGACAATTTGCGGCTTGGGGACCGCAGCTTGTGATTCCCCGGGCAATGCATCCATTTCGCCGAGCAAGGCGATAACCGGACCGCCCTGGCCATAGCTGGCGACAAAGGCTGTGGGCATGCCGGATACGCCACGTTCCACTTTGAAGCCGGAGTTTTCCAGCACGCCGGACAACTTTTCAGCGGCATCGAATTCCAGATAGCCCAATTCCGGGTTTTCCCACAAATAGTTGGCCAGCGCCCGTGACTGCGCCTTCAGTGGCTCCAGAAATTCCAGCACTTCAGCGGCGTCGTCCCCATTAACCGGCGTGCTGAAAAGGGGCAGCCAGGCAAGCAGTGCTGCCGCCAATCGGAGATGGATCATTGTCAGCCCAGCCGGCCGATTGATGTTGTGTCTTTAGCTGATTTCACCTGATCGCTCCTGCGCCCGTAGTGCACCACCGCACCACAGCGTCGATATCCTCACGTACCATACGGATTAGTATGGTTATTTTTGAGTGCCCAGTCAACGGATATTCCCGTCAGCCCCATGCTTCACTTGGAAGGCTCGGGGGCTGGGTGGTCAGATTGCTTTTGACGTCACAGGACTCATTCCGGTTTGGACGGGTGTAACAGCGGCCATGGATCCGATTCAGCCTCAATGTCAATGGGTACATGGATAAGAGACGGAACATTCCGTTGAAACGCCCGTTCCAATGTACGCTTGAGTTCGGCCGGTTGGGTCACTCGATAGGCTTCAACGTCGAATGACTGGGCCAACTTGACGAAATCAGGATTTTGAAGCTCACTGGCAATCAGGTGGCCATTATAACTGTTAGTCTGATCTCTCCGTACGTTTCCGTATGCTTTGTTATCAAATACAATGGCGGTAACGCCCAGGCCGTATTGGGCGGCCGTGGCCAATTCCTGGACACCAAACATAAAGCCGCCGTCGCCCGAAATCGACACGACCGGATTGTCCGGGTGCGCCGCCTTGACCCCCAAGGCGGTATTGAAGCCATAGCCCAGGGTGCCCTGGTAACCGCATGAAATGTAGGTGCGTGGCGCATACACAGGGAAGCCGTAATAGGATGTATAACCCACTTGGCACAACTCTTCGACAAAATAGCCATCTCGTGGCAGAGCCCCCCGGATCGCTTCGAGAAACTGCGCCTGGGGGCTGACCTTGGCGATGGCGGCGGCGGCTTTTTGACGGGCCGCATAGATGGCCTGCTGCTGTGGCTCGGCTTTGAGATCCCGTGATTCGAGTGCATCGAGCAAGGCTGTGGTTCCGACGGCTGAATCCGTCAACAGACCGGCATCAGGTGGCAGTCGCTGCATCGCCGCAGGATCGATCTCGATGCGAACAAGCTTCTGCCCATCAGGCTGATAGGGCCAGCGAATATGCGTCAGCTCGAGCCTGGAACCGATCCCGATGAGCAGGTCGCAGTCGGGCCATAGCGCCCATGCCGCAACCAAATTTGCCGACAGATCAGCATCTTCGGGCATGATGCCACGACCACTGCGAAAGGACATGACCGGCGCGTTCAGCCGCTGTGCCAGACGCCGCACTTCCTCACTCGCGTCCAGTGCACCACCACCCACAACGATCATCGGCCGCCTGGCGCCCGCCACAATATCTGCGGCCGTCTGCACGGCGTCCGGGTCCAGCTCTGGCGGAGCTGCCAGGGCCCTGGCAGCTTCGATCTCAACTTCAGCTTCCTGGCCAAACACGTCCCAGGGCATTTCCACACAAGCCGGGCCGGGTTTCCCCGACCGCATGAACTCGAATGCATCTGTGACAATCGGGCTGGCTTCAGACGGGGATGAAATGCGCTCTGCCCAGTGGGTCAGGGAGCGCAAGGTCGCCAATTGGTCGGGCAGTTCATGCAGATGGCCAAATCCTTTGCCGATAAAGGACGAAGGCACCTGGCCTGTCAGGCACAGCACCGGCAGGTTGCAGCCGTATGCTGTGCACAACGCGGCCGTGGTATTGAGCACACCAGGCCCCGGCACCACCGCGTATACACTCGGCTTAGCGGTCGAGCGTGCATAACCAAAGGCCATGTAGGCCGTGGCCTGCTCATGCCGAGCCCCGATCACCCTGATTCTGTCGCTGTTTTCGTAAAAGGCGTCAAACAGCCCATACACCTGTGCGCCCGGAATGCCGAAGACTGTGTCGATATCGTGCGCCAGCAGCGATTTAACGATGGCCTGTCCGCCGGTCATTCGTGTCATGCAAATTCTCCGTGAATAGGCTTGATTCGATACATGTTCATTCCTGCCCGTCTCATTCCCTGCCCCCTGACAACTCGTTGTATTGCTCGTAAAGCCGTGCGACGATTTCGGCAACCGGCGCCAGCTGCTGAACACTGCCCACACCCTGACCTGCACCCCACAGCTCTTTCCAGACCTTCATGTCGCTGAGCTTTTCCGAGGAGAAGTCGATTGTTCCACTCTGCTCGAGCGCCGCGCCCATCAGCCCCGCCCGTTCAAGACTCGGCACCAGCCAACTCGCCTTGATCCCGGTGACCACGTCGGTGGCCAGTGTGTCTTCCATATCGGAATCAATCAGCATACGGCCATAGCCATCGACAGCAAGGCTTTCTTCGGCAGCAATAAATGCGGTTCCCATGTAGGCCAAGTCGGCGCCCAAAACCTTTGCAGCCCACAAGGAGCGCGCATTTGTAATTGCGCCGGCGAGAACAATCGGGCCACCCCAGAGCTTTCTGATTTCAGCAACAAAGGCAAAGGGGGAGTATTCACCTGTGTGCCCCCCCGCACCGGAACAAACCAGCACCAGACCGTCGGCGCCGGCCGCCAGCGCTTTTTTCGCGAACCGCGGACTGGTGACATCTCCAAACAGCAGTCCGCCGTAGCCGTGTACAGCATCAGCTACGCGCGCGGGCGTGCCCAGTGATGAAATGACCAAAGGCGGCTGAAACGTCCTTATCAGCTCAATTTCACCCCCAAGGCGGCCGTTGCTCCGGTGCACAATCACATTGATGGTCCAGGGCGCGTCAGCCGGGCCCAGCGCGCCAGATATTCGCTCCATCCACGCCTGAAGATCCTCGATGGTCCTCGCACATGCTGCGGGAAACGCACCAGTGACCCCGGCTCTACACGCCGCCATGACCAGTTGCGGCCCCGAGATGGTGAACATGGGGGCAACAATGACTGGCAATCTCAGGTTCTGAGTCAGGCGCCTGAAAGCGTCAGTCCGGCCTCGGCGAGTAGCCAGACTCATGGCCGGCTTCCCGCGCCACCGGCGCCGCGAACTTCCCATCCGCCATCGCTGGATAATATGGCGCCGGTGGTCGCGGGCGAGTTTTGCTTTGACGCCAGCAATACGTAGTGGCCGGTATGGTCCTCGGGCCTGGCGGTGAACCCCAGCGGGGTGGCGGCGGCTATGCCCTCTTCAATGCCTGCCATTTCATCGAGACGGCGATCCGCCTGGCCGAGCGAGTCGGCACCGCGCAAACCGGTCAGGGTGCCACCCGGTGCAACGCCGTTAACGCGGACGTCGGGCGCCAACTCGAAAGCGAGTTGACGAATCATGCCGACAACGGCGTGTTTTGATGAAACGTACAGCACGCCACCACCACCGGCGTACAGGCCGCTGTTGGATACGGTGAAAATCATTGATCCGCGCGCAGCACGAATGGCGCCACAGGTGACCGATGCGCCTATCAGGTAGCCCTTGACGTTAACGCCGAATATTTCATCGAAGCTCTCTCCCAGCGATGCAGCGTCGTACTGATCGACGCGTCGAAAATAGTCGTAAATGCCGGCGTTGCCGACGAAGACGTCGAGCGAACCCCAGGATTCGAGCACCCTGTTCAACGCTCTGTCGTTGTCCTCAACCGAGGTCACATCACCACAGGTGGTGACAATACCGTGCCCAAGATCACGCTTGAGCAGGTCTAAGGCGACCTGATCACGATCGAGAATGCCGACCTTCGCGCCTTCGCTGATAAAGCGCCTGACCACCGCCGCACCAATGCCATTCGCACCGCCAGTCACCAGTGCGACAACATCGTTTAACCAACCGTGACTTTCACTTGACGTCTGCATGAACTTTGCAAGCTACACCAGCTCAGAAAAAGGTGTTGATATTTCTTGAGAGCAGCACGTTTTGGGTCAGGAGTATGCGCCGACGTGCCAGCAGCCATTTGCCGGCCTCGAATCGTATCAGATCCGTGCGCCTGGCAAATTGCGTGCCCTCGTCGCGCTCCCCACGATTTCTGTAGCTCAACAAAATCGAGCGCACCACAAACTCTCTGCGGTCTTCGGCGCTGCGGTCTTCGGTTGGCTCCACTTCGATGTTGGTGACGACATGGACCTGTCGCGTTGCGGGATCTTCCGACCAGGCTGTGCTGGCCTGCATACGTTTCACCCGAATTTTCAGGTACGCAAGATCATCATCGTAATAAGCCAGCCGGCCGGGTCCGTAATTTCCTGCCGGGTCCTCGTTTCTGCGGTTCTCGATAAATGGCATCCAGTAGTGAATATCCGGGGCCAGCATTGCCAGCCAGGCGCCATAATCACCTTCGTCGAGAACTCGGGCTTCTCGATAGAGAAAGGATTCGATCGCTCGCCTGACGGGTTCACTTGCACCCGCCTGGTCCTGCATTGGCCGGTCCGGAATGGGCCCGTCCAGAATGGGGCGATCCGAAGTGGGCCGGTCCGGGAGATCCGGCTGCATCGGCTGGTTCATTTTCCAGGCACCTGGGTCCAATCCTCTGCAGCCATCATGTCCGCCCAGTGCCGGAAGAAGGATCTTTGATTGGCCTCATTCATCTGCCCTTGACTGACGTGGCCGGGGATATTGGCGTCCTCAATCTCGGAGCCCAGGCCTACACCCAGGTACAGGGGCGCTCGCCGGGCCTGCTGACCCCGGCTCGCCCGATTGACGAACTCCCAGTTCTCCCCGTCGTCCAGTTCGAAAATCCCGGCCGGACCAAATGTAATCATTCCCCCTTTTCGGTATGCCTCCTTGACATCGGGAGGGGCATTCTGGTTGACCAGACCCCAGGAATGAACTTCTATTTTGTTGGGCCCGCGTGGGTGATAGACCCTGAAGTTCATCGAACCCGGAAGGATGCCCAGATTCGGAAATATCAGAATGCACGATATCGCGTTCATGATTTTCGCGCGTACCTCACCCAGCCGTTCGACCACCTGATCGTTACGTTCCCTGAGGTAGTTGAGCACGCGCTTTTCACCCAGGGCGGCGGCATTCCCCAGCGGGTAATCAAGGTTGAACTGCCAACAGTGGCCATTCTGGTTGACATGATAGGAATGCTCACCCTTGTCCGGCGCCACCGCGCGGCCAAACAGGGCCTCGGGCCCGGAAGCATGGGTCCAACCGGCGTGCAGGGCATCACCGGAGGTGTTTTCAACCGGAGTCTTCCAATTGGTTTCAACCAGGTATTTGTAACAACCGGGGAAGAACTCCGTACCCCCTTCATCATTGTCGAGCAAAGCGTCCAGGTACCAACAAAAATCACCCAGATAATCCTGCAAGCTCGGCGCGTCCGGGTCAAAAATGGCGAATACCAGACCTTTATAGGAATCGACCCTGGCAGCGGAGGGCATGTTGAGCTGGCCCCGATCCTGGCAGAAGTCCCGGGATGCGTCGTAGGCATCCTGCTGATGAGCGCCGAGAAACTTTCCGTCACGGCCGAATGACCAGCCGTGGTAGTTGCAGATAAAACTGCGTACTTTGCCTGATTCGGCGTGGCACACCCGGTTGCCCCGATGCGGGCAGGTATTGATGAGCACCACAATGGACTGATCGGCCTGGCGCACGATCAGAACACTGTCCTCACCCATGTAGCTGGAGACGAAATCACCGGGCTCGGGAATCTGGCTTTCGTGCGCCACGAACAACCAGCAGCGCCGAAATATCTGGTCCAATTCCAGTTGGTAAATTTCTTCGTCGAGAAAAATTCTGCGGTCAGTCCACTGAGACTCTTCCCCAATCAATGCGGTGAAGTTGGCACCAGCCTGGGGCCTGTTGTCTGTTTCAAGTATTGCCATATTTTCTCTCTGTCAGGCGGCCAACAACTCGCAAAAGCCCAAGCCGGTAATCCATTCCGGCACCGGCTCGTAAGCGATCGTCTTGCCCTGGTTTGGATTGACGCCAGCCATGGCGCAAATGAAATTGCGAATCTCGGCGGCGCCATTGCCGCCGTTGGCGGATATGTAGGCATCGTCCAGCGCCACCAGCGCATCCAGGTCGGCGTTCTCGATCAGCGCAAGAATCTGTAAATCGAAGGCCTCGTTCACACGCCCGGATTCGGCCGCTCCGACCCAGTGGCTGATGCCGCCACTGCCGATGAAGACAACCCGCTCTTGCCGCGGCCATTCCAGGATGGCTTGCCGCATCGCCAGGCCAACCGACCTGGCCCGGGACAGGCTGATCATCGGCTCCACGCCGCAATTGAGATAAACCGGAATCGTGTGCACACCCCGGTTCGGCTGCACGCAGAGCTGATACGGAATGCCGATGGAGTGGTCGACAGAAATTGCCTTGGCCACTGCCCAATCGACGCCGTTATTCCAACCGTATTTCAAAATATGGCCAGCCAGCGGTTCATTGTTGGCGATCACGCCGCGATGCAGTCCGGGTATGCGCTCGATCGAGCCTTCCACGTCACCGATGCCGATGAGCATCGGCGGCAGACAACCCGGCCCGAACAGAATGTAGTGGTCACAGCCCACGATGATGGCCGTGGTCGCGTCGAGTTCACCGATACGGCGCGCCACGGTCGCGAATGCATTGTGTACGGACTCGCTGGCTGCCTGCGGGGCAGCATCGGGCAGCGCAAATACCAGTGGGTCATGGGGCACCAGGAAGCCACCGACAATCTCAGCCATGTCGGGTCTCCGTGGTACCGTCCGCGGTACAGCGCGCAGATGAATTCATGCGGGACAGGTACTCGCCCATGTCTCGGCTGCCTTCCATCTGCATCCAGTAACCCATGGTCAACATGGTGTTGACGCCCAGGTCCGCGAGCCCTCTGACATCAAATTCGAGAATCATTGCCCGCTCGACCCTGTCCAGGTTGTAGCGGCCGAGAAACTTGCCCGCGTCCGCCCGATATCGATTCTTGGCGTCGCGATTTACGCTCAGGTCCCACAAAACTTTTTCCAACAAATTGACTGACATCTTCTCATCTGGATTCAGCCTCCGGATACGAAATTCATTACCAGGCTGACAAACTCTTTTTCCCTTTCAACCTGGACCCAGTGCCCGCACTGGCCGAATACGTGCAACTGCGCGTTGGGCATGTTTGTCAGCAAACGGATGCCCAATTCCAGCGGAATCACCTGGTCCTCCCGGCCGTGCAACACCAGCGTGGGATGATTGATTCTCTGCAGCAATTTCTCGGGCACGCCTTTAACGAGCGTCGAGGCATCGTCAGCCGGCCTGGGAATTAGTTTGCGGAACGCATCCTGCGCGCCGGGACGCGCGCTCGCCTCATAGCGGGTGCGGATCATTTCCTCGGTGATGGAAGACTGGTCATATGGAAACAGCCTGAGGATGCGTTCCATATTTTCCAGGTCCGGCTCGTAAAACCAGCCGGAGCGAAGCCCCTCGGTCATCTCGAATTCGCCGCAAGGCGTGCCGAGCAGCACCAGCTTGTCTATTCGGTCGGGATGGGAAAGCGCAGTGGCCAGGGCCAGGCCTCCGCCGAAAGAATTACCGACTATCGAGGCCTTCTCCAGACCAAGCGCGTCGAGAATGCCCACGTAATGGGCGACCCAGACCTTGATGTTGTAGTGGGTGTTCTCGTTAAACTCGGTGTAACCAAAACCGGCTATGTCCGGCGCCAGCACACGAAAATTTTTGGCCAATGGTTGAATAACGTGCGCCCAGTTAGTCCAGGCAGACACGCCTGGGCCGGAGCCATGAAGCAAAACCAGTGGCGCCCCACTGCCTTCATCGTGCAGGTTGGTGCGATGGCCTGCTGCCTGAATAAATTTGCCGATTGCCGAATTATTGTCACCGTCCACTAATTCGTTCTCATTCATGTAACGATACGGTTCAGTATGGTTATTCGCCGCCTGATTGTCAATACCGTACCGTATGGTAAGTCGGCAAGAATGAGTTTAAATGCCTGCCAGGTTCACCGATATCGGGCGACTCAGGCGAGATCACAGAACAGCGGCAATTGCCCGGGCAACCGGCGCGATCCTGCCCGAGCTCAGGGCGGCAATATTGATGCGCCCTTCGGGCATCATGTAGATACTGCTCGTCGTTTCCAGTTGCAGCATGGCCTCACTGTCCAACGGCAATAACGAGAACATGCCTTTTTGCCGGCCAATAAAGCCGAAATCCATAGCGGATGCGGCTTCCAGGGCATCGCGGAACTGGCGACGCAAGCCGTCAATACGACTGCGCATATCATCGAGTTCCCTTCGCCACAGGGCCCTCAGTTCGGCATTGTCGAGAACTTGAGCAACCGTCGCTGCACCACCATCCGGCGGCATGAAGTAAAGCCCACAGCCGATGTCGAAGATCTGGCGCGAAATGTTGTTCATCAGTTGCCCGGCCTCAGATCCTATAACAGTCAGCGCACCCGCCCGGTCCCTGTACACACCAAATGATTTGGAAGATGAGCTTGCGATAATCGTTTCCGGCTGCCTCGCCGCCATCATCCGAGTGCCGATGACATCGGCATCAAGGCCACCACCGAAGCCGAGGTAGGCGATGTCTATATAGGGGATAAGATTCTGTTTTAAAAAGATTTCGGAAAGTGATTGCCACTGGTCTGGAGTAAGATCCTCGCCGGTGGGATTGTGACAGCAACCATGCAGCAAAACGACGTCGCCGGCACGGGCATGACGCAGCGCAGCGCACATCCGGTCAAACTCCAGGCGGTTGGCCTGGCGGTCATAATAAGGATACTCGGCAACGCGCACGCCCGCCATCTTCAAGACGAAAATCTGGTGATCCCAGGTCGGTTGTGAAACCCAAACGGTGGCATCGGGTGATATCGTACGGATCAGCTCTGCCGCAGCTCTCAGGGCGCCACCACCACCGGGTGTCTGGATCGACCGCACCCGGTCTTCCAGCAGTGCGGGATGATCCTCGCCGAGTAACAGACGCTCGATCAGCGAGGAGTACCTCCGGTTGCCATCCGGCGCCAGATAGTCCTTACTTTTTCGGGTTTCCAGCAGTTGCATTTCAGCCAATTGGACAGATTTCATGATGGGCGACTCACCATTTTCATCGCGATAGACGCCAATACCCAGATCCGCTTTTGAAGGATTCTGATCGCGCCCGTAGGCCATATACACGCGCGCCAGGGGATGCACACCGAATTGTGGAATATTGCTGAATAATGTCTGCATTTGACGTACCATCTTCGCAGCGTGCGGCCAGCAGATAACACTGATCACCGCCGAAGCCCACAACGTGATGGGTCTCTGTACCCGGGCTGAACAATTCGAATTCCAGGTTATGTTACCATACTGTAGAGTATGTTTTTGAATTGGCAAGGTTGAAAAGTATATGGCCAGCAAAAATCGCGATGACAGACTTGACCGCGGTGCCTGGGTCGAGGCGGCGCTGGATTTAATCAAGATCAGCAGCATCGAAAATGTCAGAGTCGAGCCACTTGCCAAGACACTGGGTGTGACCAAGGGAAGTTTCTATTGGCACTTCGAGGACCGGGACGAACTGCTTCAGGCCATGTTGGAAGCCTGGCGCAAAAAAGCGACCTCGGATGTTATTGCCCGTCTCGAAAATGAGGGCATGAGTACAGAAGCAACCGTCCACAACGTGCTGCAGCTTTCATTTACTTCAAGGCATGCTTCCTCGACCACGGGTTCAGGCGCATCCATCGAATTCGCCATTCGAGACTGGGCGAGACGGGACAAGACGGCAGCAAGGGCGGTGGCAGAAGTCGATGAACAACGGATCAGATTCAATACTCGGCTGTTCAAGAAACTGGGGTTCGAAGATGATTGGGCCAGAGCCCGGGCTTTTCTGATTTACTGCTTCAATTTCGGTGACGGATTTATCACCAACGATCTCCCTGACGAGGAAAAAGATCACATGCGCGAACTGTGCATCGAATTCCTCAGTCAGCAATGAGAAAATTTGATCGAAGAAATGCTTGAAAAGACGGCGACAGACTGGGGAGTGGCTTTCTTGAACGGTCGTTTTGTTGACGCTCTGTATTTGAAAACCACCTGGATTGAGTTGACTTAGGGCGCCGCCATTTCCATCAAAATCATTGGTCCGCATCTGCAGATGCTTTCCGGCTCCGCGGTCAAGGGGGTCGTGTTGCGTGAAGAACTGCCTGATGGCGCCGAGGAATTCTTCTTCCCGGCAACCGCTGCCCAGAGCCGCCAGCTGGTTCAATACCAGGTGGACCGAAAGGTCGATTTCATCAAGACCTACAACTTCATCCCACGCCAGGCGTACTTTGCCCTGGCCGAAGCGGCCGGCCGGGCAGGGCTCGAATTTGCTGGACATGTACCCGGCGCTGTATCCGTGATGGAAGCAGCCGAAGCAGGCCAGCGTTCCATCGAGCATGCCCGTGCAATTCCATACGACTGCAGTTCCTATGGTTCCGAATATCGCGAAGCCATCCGGCGCTACTCTGAGTTGGAACCGTCGTCAGCGGTGCCTGGCCACGAAGACCGGCTTAGAAAAACAATGCAGGGTTTTGACCTGTCCCGATGCAAGAAGGTGCTGGCCACGCTGAGGGAAAACGATGTCTATTACGTGCCCACGCACCTGACCCGGGAGGCAGATGCACGCGCACCTGACGCAGATTATCGCAACGACTCCAGGCGCAAATACATCCCCAAACCCCTGCACGACTGGTGGGTATCAGATTGGGACAAGACGGCCTCGAACTCCAGCACCGTAAAGGATCTGTTCCGACAGTTCTTCGATCACGGCTTGATGATCACCGGCCTGGCCCACCAGGCCGGCGTCAAAGTGATGGTCGGCACCGACACCCCCGACGCGGGCGTCTACGCAGGGTTCAGCTACCACGACGAATTGGTTCACCTGGCCAACGCGGGGCTCGAGCCCATGGACATACTGCGTGCAGCGAGCACCGTACCAGCCGACTATTTTGGGTTGTCCGAGACCTATGGCGGTGTAGCAGGAGGAATGATCGCGGATCTGATTTTGCTGAATGACAATCCGCTTGATGATATTCGAAATACGCAGTCAATAGTCGCCGTCATTTTCAGCGGGCGGACATTCGACCGTGCCGCACTCGATGACATGCTCATGAGCGTCGAAACCTACGTCAAAACTTTTGATCAATAGGCAGAATTTCCGAAGTCCCGCAGAGATGTTGCCCGAATGAGGCACTTCATCGCACCACGCTGTAGGGCGCCGGGTCAATTTCAGGTTTTCGCCCATCGATCAGGTCTGCAAGCAATCCGGCCGAGCCGGCCGCCATGGTGAATCCCAGCGAACCATGGCCGCTGTTGACCCACAATCCGGCCAGCGGTGACTCGCCGATGTATGGCAGTCCGTCCGCACTAACGGGCCGGATGCCCGCCCAGCGCGTTGCCGAAGATTGGTCAATCCCCTGGTCTATCCCCAAATTTATCCGCTGAGCGACCCTGGGGAACAGACCTTGCAACAGCTTGAACAGGTGTTGGGTGCAGGCATCATTGTCCGACAGGTCCATACCACCGAACTCCGCCACGCCGGCAACGCGCAGGCGGCGGCCCAGCGTAATGACGCCGCCGTACATGGCATCATCCATGATTGGAATGGCAGGAAGTTCGACGCCCTCCTCGATGTTCAGGGTCAGTGAGTAGCCCTTTACGGGACATACGGCAATGCGGATGCCACAGGGTTTGAGCAATGCGCGCGTGGTGTTGCCCGCGCACACGACAACCCTGTCCGCGGTGATCGGTCCCCGGCTGGTTTCGACAGCGCTGATGGCCGAGCGAACCGACTTAATACCCGTTACTGCGGTATTGAGACAAATCTCGCCGCCAAGCTTGACGATTTCATCGCCCAAGCCCTGACAAAACAAAGCGGCATCACCCCCTTCGTCATCGGGTGCAAACACGGAACCTTGCAGTTCGCCGGCAATGGCGCTCAATGCCGGTTCAACGGCCACGGTCTGCTCGCGATCCAGCACCTCAAAACGCAGACCGAAAGGCCGCAGCAAACTGGCCTGGGCAGTGGCCTCATCCAGCGCCTCCTGTGTCCGACAGACCTTTAGAGACCCCCGCAGGCAGGCATCGTATTGAATGTTCGTTTGCGCCCTCAACCCGCCCATTTTGTGAATTGACCAGGCCGCCAAGCGGTAACTGGCCTGCATGGCAGGAAGGTGTTTTGACGCCGAGCAATGGCGAATGAACCGCACCAGCCACGGGATCATTGCAGGCATTGCGGCGGCGCGAACAATCACGGCACTTTCGGCACCAAAGATCGAATTGAACAAGTGACGATGAAAGCCCGGACGATTCCACGGGAAGGAACTCGACGGAACCAACAATCCACCATTCGCAAAGCTGGTCAACTGACCGACCTGATCGCCATCCTCAATCACTTGCACAAGGTGACCGCGTGAGGCCAGCTCAAAGGCGGTCGTCAGGCCGATAAGACCCGCCCCGACAATGATGATCTTATCTGTCACAGCCAGAATTTTGCACCAGATTGCGAGATTTGTACCATACGCATCAGTATTGTACACTAACCGGGAGGAACGCGCTCACCGGATTAGATCTATAAGATATTGATATATCTATTCTTAGAAACAATACGAATGTCAACCTGACTCGCACATTCCATACTGTACCGTATTGACAATACAACACGAGGCCAAGGAACACCCAATGAACGTCGCTGAATTGATCGCCGAGATTCTGGAAATAGAGAAAATCGACAAACTGTTCGCATATCCGGTCAATCCACTCACCGAAACCGTGGCGGCCAGGGGCATACGCCCCATTATTGTTCGCCAGGAGCGCGTCGGCGTCCACATGGCCGATGCGGTGTCACGCTTGTCCAGCGGCGACGAGATCGGGGTTTTCGCAATGCAGCACGGCCCGGGAATAGAAAACAGCTTCGGCGGCGTGGCGCAGGCTTTTGGCGACTCGGTGCCAGTACTGGTCATCGCCGCGGGGTATTTACAACCCCAAAGCCAAATTGCGCCCAATTTCAGCGCCAGGCTCAATTACCAGCATATCACCAAGCATGTTGAGACCATTACGCTGGCCAGCGAAGCCGAAAATGTCATGCGGCGGGCATTCTCGCGCCTGCGCAATGGCCCGCGCGGCCCGGTATTGGTCGAAGTGCCCTGGGATGTATTCCTCGCTGAACACGAAGGACCGGTGACCTACACCCCGGTGGTCACGGCGAAAACCGCGCCACACATGCCTGCAGTGAGCGCCGCAGTTGAGGCCATCAAGAACGCCAGGCGCCCGCTGATCTATGCCGGTCAGGGCGTGCACTATGCCCGGGCCTGGGGCGAACTCAAAGCGCTGGCGGAAAGGCTGGGTGCGCCGGTAACAACCAGCCTGCAGGGCAAGAGCGCATTTCCTGAGACTCATGCGCTGTCTCTCGGATCCGGGGGCTGTGCGCTACCCGAGGCGGTGCACCATTTCACCCAAGCGGCCGATGTCATTTTCGGCATTGGCTGCAGTTTTACCGAAAACGACTATGCGCTGACTATTCCGGGCGGCAAAACCATCATCCATGCCACGCTGGAGGCCGACCATCTGAACAAGGATGTGCGCGCTCAGCACGCACTGCTGGGTGACGCAAAACTGATCCTTGAGGCCATGCTTGAAGAACTGGGACATTACGAAAACCCCGCGCAGAAACAGGCCACCGAAGAGGAGATCGCTGCGGTCAAGACAAAGTGGCTGTCCGAGTGGCGTGCGAAGCTCGATTCGGACGAAGTGCCATTCACTCCCTACCGGGTGATCCGGGACTTGCACCGGACGGTGGACCTGGACAACACCATCATCACCCACGACTCGGGCAGCCCCAGAGACCAACTGTCTCCCTTCTGGGAAACGACCGTTCCTCTGAGCTACATCGGCTGGGGCAAAACCACCCTGTTGGGGACGGGACTGGGTTATGCGCTGGGCGCAAAAGTCGCACAGCCTGACAAGCTTTGCATCAATATCTGGGGCGATGCCGCCATCGGATTCACCGGGATGGACTTTGAAACTGCCGTTCGACACGACATCCCGATACTGTCCGTATTGTTCAATAACCTCTGTATGGCGGCCGAACTGGGCTGGATGCCGGTGTCAACCGAGAAGTTTGACAGTACCGCCATTTCCGGCGATTACGCCGCATTCGCGCGGGCGTTGGGCGGCTATGGCGAGCGCGTGACGGAACTCGAAGAGATTATTCCGGCGATCAAACGCGGTATCGCGGAAACCAGGAAAGGCAATCCGGTGCTACTGGAATTCATGACTTCCAGGGAGACCGCCCGCTCTGTGTACAAATAGGTGGCTGTCAATGCGGCGCGAGGCGGCTGGCGTGTAGCATGTCGTGAAATATGTAATTCTGTTCGACAACGCCACTGAACAAATGGGCATCGGGCCCTGCCGCATAGATCATCACATCGCCCGGGCTGTGGTTTGCCAGGGGCGTGGGAAACGCCGAGTACTGCCGGTAGTTGTAATCGGCCGTGTCGACTTGTGAAGGGTCTGCACGTTACCCGTCTTCGCCAAGCCGGCGACTTTCTGGATCTGAGATCGGACCGTCACCCGAAGGACCGGTGCTGTAAAGGATGGTTGTGTAAGGCTTGCCAGACCCATCGGTAGAATCACCGGCCAATCCGAAGATGGGGGCGCCACGGCCCGCGGAGCCGGCCAACACCATGGAGTGATCGTGGTCGGCGGTCACAATGACGAGTGTTTCTGAGCGCTCGGTTCTGTCCAGTGCCAGTTGCACCGCCTTGGCAAGCTCGATGGTTTCACCCAGCGCCCTGGCGGCATTGCCGATATGGTGCGCCTGGTCTATTCGACCCCCCTCCACGAGCAGGAAGTAACCCTTGCCCGAAGCCGACAATCTGTCTATGGCCGCCACCGTCATCTCAGACAGCGCCGGTTCGGCAGGCGCACGGGCAGCCCGATCCTTTTCAAAAGACATGTAGCTGGCGTGGAACAGACGCAATATTGGTCCCGAATTCGGTGCTTCTGCGGCCAGGGCCTGGGCGGACCATACGACGCTGGCATTGTCATACCTTGATTGCCACTCAAGCACCAGGTTGCGGCCATCGGCCCGCTTGCCCGTGATGCGGCCATCTGGCGAAGTTGTACCCACAGGCAAGAAATGGGCGCCACCACCACCCAGGATAAGATCTGGCCCATCACCGAATGGTTGGGTCACGAGCTGTACGGCAAAGTCTGTGCATCCCGCTGCAACCGCTTCAGGAGGCAGCATGGTGTCGACCTCCCAGGCATCTGTTGGGCCGTGGGCATAGGCTGCCGCCGCTGTGGCATCGGTCACCCGGCTGGTCGTGATCAGACCCGTTGACCAGCCCGACGATTCCGCAATCTCCAGGAAACTCCGCACCGAATGTTTCATCCCCGATTCGCAGTCATCGACCACGACATCCCCGCTGACACCGATCACGCCCCGGCGAGTCTTGACGCCCGACAGCATGGTGGTTGCGGCGCCTGCTGAATCGGGCGTCTGGGCGTCGGTATTGTAGGTCTTGGCGACGGCGACATGAGGCAGGCGCTCAAAGCTCAGCAAGTTCTCCTCGCCACTCTCACCACGCCGCTGGCCTTCCAGAATTCGCGCGGCGGTAACTGTCGCCACACCCATGCCATCACCGATGAATAAAATGACGTTGCGAGCCGGTCCTGGAATGCTTGGACGTGCAACTCTGTTCGCCAGTGCTTCCTGACCAGACAGATACCAGGCATCCTGCAGTTGCGGCAGTGAATCATCGCCGACCGCGCACGCCGAGAGCATCAGGTTTAGTACAGTCAGTATTGCTCCAGGACAAAGCTGTCGTTTCATCACGACGGGTTACTCCACGACTCGCTCACACTCCAATGGACGGGGTTGGGGTTGGGATCGTAAATGTTTCAGAATCGGGCAGCCAATCTTACACCGTATGTCCTGGGTTCACCGTATACCGCTCCATCCTGACCAAACAGACCGCCCAATGGACGATTTCTGCCGACGATGTATTCTTTATCACCGATGTTTTTGGCCCAAAGTTCGAGGAGCCATACGCCACTGGCTGACTGGTAGCCGAGTCTGGCGTTTCCATAACCAAAACTTTCGACAAAGGACGAGGCCTCATTTGAGGATCTGACGAAGTAGTCTCCGCTTTGAACGTAGTCTCCGCGCAGATAAATCAATGCTTCGCCTGACAGTGTCCAGGTGTACTGCGCACCGATGTGGCCGCTCCACTCAGGCGCATTCTGGAGGCGATTGCCCTCATAATTCGTGCCTGGGCCCGCTGCACCGGGAAAATCATCAAACTCAGCTTTTTGGTATCCGAGGCTGCCAAATAGCACGAAACCCGTCCGTCAATGCCGCCGTCAATTCGATTTCCAGGCCGTAAATTGTCGCCTTGGCGGCATTCTTGATGCTGAACCCCGCCAGGTCATCAGGATTGAACACACTCACTTGCAGGTCGTCGTAATTGGTATGGAAAATAGCGGTATTCAAGCGCCAGCGGTTGTCCTGGCTCTGGAATTTAACGCCGGCTTCCGCCGTCAGGGCATACTCCGGCTCAAAAGCGAGTTCCGGATTGCCCACGTAGTCAGCGTTGAAACCACCCGATTTGAATCCCCGCGACAACTTGGCATAGCCCATCGTATTCTCCTGGAAGAAATGCGATACCCCAGCGGTCCAGGAAAGTGCGCTATCAGAAATACTGTCGGTGGTGTTGAGCGAGATGATGCCAAACGGCGGCAGACCCCGGAGGTCAAAAAAATCCAGATCTTTGTCTTCATCGGTATACCTGAGCCCGACTGTGACGATGGTTTTCTCACCGACTTTCCAGTCCGCCTGTCCGAAAAAGGCCCATGACTGGGTATTGATCTCAGAATCCAGTGCAACCAATAGCGGAACCGGTGCAAAGCAGACTGGGCAATCTGGTCCAATAGCGCCGGTGGGGCTGTCCCGATCTGAGGTCACTTGCTGGTCGTAATAGTAAAACCCCAGCACGTAATCTACCGAGTCGCCCGCACTATTGGCGAAACGGAATTCCTGCGTCCACTGTTTGTCGCGGTCATCGAAGGTGGTTTCGAGGACCGGGAAAAAAGTCGCGTCATCGTCCGAGGTGAATTTACGCTTGTTGTTTCGATAGCCGGTTAACGACGTGAAGACAGCGCCGCTGGCGAGGGTGTACTGGATTGAAAGATAGCCGCCGGAGAATTTGCGCTCAATTTCACCTGCGGCATTGATATCGGTATTTCTGATGTCATCAACGCAGCAATCCGAACCCAGGCCGGAGATCACGGTGGTAATGTTCATCCTGGAATCGTCCTCAAAAGTGTCGGCCGACAGGACAATGTCCAGATTTTCGTTGGGTCTGAATCTCAGTTTGGCAATGGCCCCGTGGTTATTAACGGTCCAGAAGTACCGGCCATCAGAGACATTGTTCTGAAACCCGTCGCGGTCTGATACATGGGCCGCGACACTGGCTGACACCCGGCCGTCTTCGGTCAAGGGACCGCCAAAAGAAAACCGGCCGCGGACCAGGTCATAGTTGCCCATCTGAATTTCGGCGTTGCCATAGGCCTCATCACCCGGTGTGCGGGTCGTTACATTAATGGCGCCGGCGATCGTGTTCTTGCCAAACAGCGTGCCTTGAGGCCCGCGCAGTATTTCCAGGCCAACCACATCTACCGTATTGCTGGTCATTGCGGTTGAACGGCCGACGAATACACCATCGACATACATGCTGGCGCCGCTTTCAAAACCGGTATTGCGGGTGTCACTGGAAATACCGCGTATGGTGATGTTTGAATCGACATTACTGGCCAGACCCGGCATCGCCACGTTGGGCGCGAAGTTGGTCAGGTCGCGTAAATCGTTGGCGCCAAGACCGGCGATGTCGGACTCGTTGAATGCGGTCACCGAAATCGGAATTTCCTGAAGGTTTTGTTCGCGCTTTTGCGCGGTCACAATAACCTCTTCCAGTTCCAAAGCCTGAGCGACAATCGGCGCCAGGGCACTCATTGATATAAAAACGGCCAAAATCGAAGCGGATATTCCCCCGCGGCCATCGGTTGCAGCGTCTAGAAAGATATATGCTCGTATTGAATTGGGCATTGTTTGCGCCCCCCACTGTAAGTTTATGTTGACCAGTGGCTGGGCAATTCCAGCCAGCGAGTATTGATCATCACCATCGATCAACGCCTGGGACTGTTCTGGCATCTGACGGAGTGTGCTTCAATACGATAGAGTATGGCGACCTTGGGAATTTTTGTCAATACCACAGAGTATGGTAACTTCTCAATATGGCCAGAACATCAAGTCTTATATGTGTTTGTGCCAATTCCTAAAGACCATACCAAGTCGTATGGGGTGGCGCGCCAATGGCCCTTGATATTGAATTGCTGTTACCATACCTAATCGTATGGATTCGAAACAATTTTGAGTTGACGTGAAGGTTAAAGGCGCACCAGGACCGGCAGTCACAGCCTATGGCAGGTATCTTCTAATTCTGTTGGCCGTTGTCAGCCTGTTCAATTCCATGGATCGATTTGTACTGTCGGTCCTGATTGAGCCGATAAGGCTGGAACTGGGACTCTCGGATACGCAAATGGGCCTGCTGTCCGGACTGGCCTTTTCATTGTTTTTCGCCACCTTCGGCATTCCGCTGGCGCGCCTCGCTGATCGCGGACACCGCGTGCGACTGCTGGCGACGACCGTTGCGCTGTGGAGCCTGATGACGGCGGTGAGCGGCGCGGCCCAGAATTTCATTCAGATGTTCCTGGCAAGAGCCGGCGTTGGCGTCGGCGAGGCCGGTTGTATGCCAGCGAGTCACTCTCTTCTGGGAGATCACTATCCGCCTGAGCGCCGCGCATTCGCGTTGGGCGTCTTCCAGGGTGGCGGCGGCGTCGGCACCATGTTGGGGCTGATCCTGGCGGGTCTGATCGCCGAGTCCCTTGGCTGGCGTTGGACCTTCATGCTGATCGGCCTGCCCGGTCTTTTAGTCGCCTGGATCGTTCTTAAAACCCTCAAGGAACCCAGGCAGCAGCACGATGCGGCCAGGGTGGCCTCCGGCCAGGCGCTTTGGCCCACAATTCACACGCTGCTTGGGCGCCGCACCTATCGTCAAATCTTGTTGGCTTTTGTGTTCACCGTCGCGGGATTATATGGTCTGATCCAGTGGCTGCCGACGTTCCTGATCAGATCTCACGGCCTTTCAATCGGGCAAGTGGGTCTTTGGTACGGACCGACTTTCGGCCTGGGCATCATCATCGGCACCTTTGCCGGCGCCGCAGCAGCGCCGCGCTGGATAGCCAAAGATCGCAGATGGGAATTGTGGTGGCCGGCAATCGCCTATGCCCTTTCAGTTCCCCTGTTCCTGTGGATGTTTATGGCGTCGGACGTGATGCTGGTCTTTGCCTTGCTCTTTATCGCAACGTTTATTGGCACGACAGGTCAGGGGCCATTGATGGCCAGTATTCAATCTGTCGCCGGCGCAGATCTTCGGGGCATGGCGATATCGATCGTGCTGGCTGCCGGCGTGGTCGGCCAGATTACCGGACCATTTCTGGCCGGGTTCTTCAGTGACTACTGGCAACCCCGCTTCGGCCAGGACTCCCTGCGCTATGCGATGACCATTCCGATGGCGCTGCTGGCCTGGGGCGTGGTGCACCTTTACCTGGGATCGCGCAGTATTGAGGCCGACCGGATGGATTAGCTGTGAATTCTGAGAAGGTTGTTCACACGTAAGGCTCGGTGCCATCGTTACCGCAAAGCGCCATGAGGGGGTTGCGGTTCGCCCGACGGGCTACCCTCACTCCTCCGCGCTTGGTGGGTCGGCTCCACGGAACATCCTGTTCCCTATCGCCTCGCTGGTCCATCCATGGACCAGCGACCCAGTCGCTTGTCGTCCCTCGGCATCCACCTTGATGGAGCGAACCACAACCCCCTCACGACACTTTGCTGCACGGTGCGGTTCCTAGGAACTTAAAAGACTGCAACCGCCCTGGGGCAGCCAATGGTACGACACGCGCGCCAAATCGACGACATTTGTGACCCCTATGTGCCATAAGTTGGAACAAGCCGGAAAGAGCGACAGTGCTGCTTCCAGGACCCTTACTCCGAACCGGCATGTGCCAGCGTTAGGAAAGCCCCATGAGCAGTCTACTGTCCACGCCTTCAAGGATGCCGAGCGCCGACAAGCGACTGGGTCGTCGAGCCCGAGCGCCAAGGATGGCGTGAGGAAGGAAAATGCCAGGATGGCAGCATTTTCCGGCGGCTCGAAGAGCTGCTGAACGGTTTCAAGTGTTCTTAGCGCCTTGAATCGTTCCCGCGCATCCCTGCGCTCCACGATCTAAGCACATCCTTGTGCAAAAGGGCCATCAGCCAGGAGCGAACCGCAATACCCTCATGGCGCTTTGCGGAAACGTTGGCAAGGAACCTTACGTGTATACATCGTTGCTGGAATTCACAGTTAGATATCCAGCACCAGCGTGCTGCTCTTGGACCCCGAACAACAAATCATCATCGTGGCATTGGAGGCGCGCTCCTCTTCGGTCAACACCGCATCGCGGTGGTCCGGTTCACCGGCGAGTACCGTGGTCTCGCAGGATCCGCAAACTCCCTGCTGGCACGAACACAACGGATTCATCCCCGCATTGCGCAGCGTCTCCAGGATGGTGCTGCCTTCGGGTACCGCCAGGGTGCGGCCGGATTTTGCCAGTTGCACCAGAAATCCACCTTCTGAGGCAACGTCTTCAACCGGTGAGAAATGCTCGACGTGAACGCAGCCGGGATCGATCTCCCGGGTCGCATCTGTAAATGCACAAAGCATCGCGGTTGGGCCGCAACAATAGTAGTGCGCACCCTCCGACCCGTTGGCGACAACAGCCTCCAGGTCGATCAAGCCGCCGGCCTCGTCATCAAAATGAAATACCACCGAGTTTCCATAATGCTCCAGGCGGTCGAGGAAGGCTGCTTCGGCCCGGCTACGGGCCGCGTAAAAGAGCTGCCACGTAGCGCCCATTTCCGCCAGCCGCTGCACCATGCTGACGATTGGCGTGATGCCAATACCACCACCGATCAACACACTGGATGTTGAAGATTCCTCAATCGGAAAGAGATTTCTCGGCGGCGTGACCGGCAGCACATCGCCGACCCTGATCTCGTCGTGGATATAGCGGGACCCACCGCGGCTGTCACGATCCCGGGCGACGCCAACCACATAACGGTGATTTTCACTTTGCGGATTGATCAGGGAATAGCTTCGAACCAGGCCGATCGGTAAATGCAGATCAATGTGTGAGCCGGCCGTGAAGGGTGGCAATAACTCCCCGTCCGGGCTACGTAATTCGAATGCTCGAATGTGATCCGTTTCCCAGGAAATGGATGTCACCCGCATTTTGAAGTTGCCGCTCAAAGCCATGTACCCATGGAGCCGCAGGCGACCCGCCGGCCCCGGTTGGGTAAGTCGAGCAAAGCGAGCGGTACCAGAGGGGCCAGGCGCCTTTTGCATGCCGTCGAGCGCAGCCGCCTTCCGCCGAAGGCGGGAGCAGGGAAGCGAGACTCCTTAAAGGTTGTTGGCATCAACCAGGTCGCTTGTCCACGCCCGCAACGCATTCCAGGGTCGCGGCATCAAGCATGGCGTTGCCGGCCCTGACATTGACGTAGTACGGTTCATCAAAAGTGACCCCCAGCGGATCACCCCCGTTTGCCACGAGCTGCGCCTGCTTGCGGAACAGCCGCCGCATCATGCCGATACCGGCATCGATACCGGTGAGGTGTTCTTCAGAGTGAAGACTGATATCGCCCTGGCCCTTCTGCGCAATGTAGTCTGTCTGCCAACGCTGATGGTCTTCGGTGGACCATTCCTTGAACGGTCTGCCATGCCGTGGACCCCACTCGTCACTGAGCAGTCCCAGGTTCATCTCCGCATCTGTGTTGGAGGTCTTGCTGCGGCGCGAGAAGCCGAAAGTCATGTAATGCGTATCATCGATGGCAAGCGTCCAATTCAAACCCGAGGGACTTAAATCGTCGTCGGTAACGCCGGCTGTGCCATTCATATTGGGCAGGAGAACCTGGCTCAGGCGCTGGTGGACGCGGCCATTACCCAGATCCCGATGCTGGATGCTGATGACACTGTTGTCGATGTACTTGAATTCAACCTCGGGTATCACGCTGAGCGCTTCCTCAAACTGTGTGCCGTTGATCTGGTTGTGCAACACAACCACGTGAAAGGCGTCCATGAAGTTGTCGAACATCTGCCACCAATTGTAGTCATTCCAGCTATCCAGCTTCGGATAGGGCGGCATTGCGCCACCGCCGTTGGGGCCCGCCTCACGACGGTAGGGGATGATCCACTGATCGTCCCGCAACTCGTCCTCGATGGAAAATCTTGGAAAAACCGGCTGCTTTTCGGCCGGGCCCATGTAAGCGAAGATCAAACCCAGTTTTTCGACCAGGGGATACCAGGGCTGACGAATTTTGTGGAGAATCTTACTTTTCGGTTCACATGGCATCTCGAGGCAGTTGCCGCTTTCATCGTATAACCAGCCGTGATAACAACAGCGCAACCCAACCTCCTCGACCTTGCCGTACAAGAGGTTGGTGCCACGGTGGGCGCAGCGGGGATAGAGCAACCCGGCCGTGCCGCTTTTATCCCGATACAGAATCAAGTCTTCATTGAGGATTTTGATCTGTTTCGGCAATTCCGTGGCTTCGGTTGAGAGCGCAACGGGTTGCCAGTAGCGCCGCAACAATTCTCCGCCCAGCGTGCCGGGGCCGCACAGGGCGATCGAATCATCCGGCTTTCCTGCCCGCCTGCCGTAGGCGCGCCCGTGTGTATTTTCGCCAGTTGCCGTCATATTGGTCTCCTGCAATTCAGTTCATCGCGCGATCCGCACATGATGACGCCCATAAGTATGGCGTAAACCAGTCCAGATTCTGCTGCATCCAGGCCAACTTTTCCCTTGGCCTTGATATGTTATGCCCGGTGTTCTTGAAAATCACAGCCCTGGCGGGCACCCCCATGTCCTTGAGCCCCTGGTAAAGCTCACGGGCATTTTCCGGCGGCACCACCGTGTCGCCGTCGCCGTGTTGAATCAGCGTGGGTGTGCTGGCCCGGCTCAGGTAGTGGATCGGTGAAGTACGATCCCATAGCTCTGGCTCCTCCCAGGGGTAGGAACCCAGGTAGCCTTCCTTGGCCACGCCGGCCATCGACAGAATATAGTTGATGCGGTTATCGGTAATGCCCGACCCCACGCTGGCCACGCAAAAGCGGTCGGTCGATGTAGAAAGGAATGCGGACAGGTAGCCACCCCAACTATGCCCGGCAATGCCCACCCGGTTGTCCGCAACTTGCCCCGCGGCGATCATCTCGTCCACGGCAGAAATCACATCGATGGACTCTGCCAGCCCGATGTTTTTCAGTGTCAACTTGCGAAACGCTACGCCATACGCAGTTGAGCCCCGGTAATTCGGCATCAGCACCCGTGCGCCCTGGGCCAGCCATTGGCTCACGGGGTATTCCTGGTCACGGATCAGACGCATGTTATCGGCTGCTCTGGGGCCGCCGTGTAACACCAGGATAAGCGGCGCCGGCGCACCCGCGGCCAGGCCTGCGGGGCTGTACAAAATGCCCTCGATGTCGATGCCATCCGGCGTAGTCCAATGCATTAACTCGGCCTTGTGGACCGGCCAGGCTGTCGTGTGTTCCGTCACCCGACTCACCCTCTGGGCGTCTTCGCCGCTCAGGGGGTCTATGCTATGGGCCTGCTGAGTGGTGCCATTTTGAAAAAAAGCAGCAATTCCAGCCTCGGTCCAGTCCAGTAACATCGGTTGTGTATCTCTTGCCGATCCGTGATCGATGTCGATGGCGCGCGCCTCACCGCCCCCAGCCGGCACCAGCACCAATTGCTTGTCAGCCAGCCAGTCGTCAATGACCGTGCGGGTAAACAGGACTTGCCTGCCATCGGGCGAAAACAGCGGCGTCTCATCCCAGGATTCGCTGGTGATCAGGTGGATGACCACGCCGGTTTCAACATCGACCAGGCTGATGTTCGAATGGATGCTGCCCATGACCATCATATTTTGGCCGTGGCTGAACACAATCGTCTTGCCATCCGGTGAAAAGGAGTAACTCAGGCGAAAGCCATCCACCGAGAACACCGACACGGAGAATTCGCTGCCACTTGTCAGCCGGCGCAAACCATTGCCGGGTCCTGGGCCAGCGCCGCCCGCAGCAATCGCCTTCTCGATGTCGAGCAGCCACAGACTCGCCGTCAGGGGCGATTCATCCAGAATCTCAAATTCACCATATTGGGCGGCGCGCTCGGCGATGGCCGGATCAGGCCAGTCCACCATTAACAGGGCCAGGTGCTTTCCATCTGGCGCCCACTCGAAGCTGAGGAGGCCGCCAGGCCAGGCAGTGATCTGCTGAACCTCCCTGCCCTCGGCCCCGCCACCGGCTTGATCGGTAACGGAAGTGCGGTAGATCTGGGTTCCGTCGCCCCGGTCTGCCATGAAGGCGATAAATCGCCCGTCAGGCGACCACTTCGGGTCGGTTGATGATCCCTCAGCATTGTCTGTCAGTGCAATAGCGGTCTCACCCCGCTTTACAACGAATATTTCCGTGTCGTATCGATTATTTTCCCAATCGGGGACCTTTACGGTGTAAAAAACACGTTCGCCGTCCGGCGACAGCCCCGGGTGACCCACCTCAGGCACGCTCAGCACATCGGCCAGCGTTGGCGCATCGGGCGCCGCGGCCTGACAGGCGGGCACAATGAGCGCCAGCAGGAGCATTGCGACGGTTTTCAATATACCCATGGTGCAATTTTTCATTCTTGGCCCATTTCAGAGGTTGCCCCGCGCATCGATCGGCCAGATGTCGACCAGAGTGTCACTCCGTACACAGTGATAGGTGTTGTAGAGATTCACTGTCGGATCGCAATGCGACGCCGTCAGCTCAACTTTCGTGCCAATTTCCAGCTGCCCCGGCTCGCCTTTGAAACCTCCAAAAATTTCGTAGAACAGTTTGTAAACAGCAGTCTCCGAGTCTGCCGGCGGTGGGCCCGCCTCAAGGACGGCCGGGTCTACGACACCCGGAAATATGAGGCCAGCGTGTTCATCGCCAAGAATTTGAAATACGCATTCGAGCGGCGCACCGCTGGCAATGCGCGGCTTGGGCCCATCGAGGGCAATACTCTTACTGCCGGCATCAATGGTGACCATGCCCCGGGCATTGTTGCTGATCACGGTGGTCTGCACGAATAGCGCGGGGTGAAATGGCTTGGGGTCATCAACCAGCACGTTGATGGCGCCATATTCAACGTCCATGACCACGTAAGATCCAGCCTGATTTTCGGTGATAACACCGGACTGACCGTCAATCGCAAAGGTGCCACTGCCGCCACCGGTAACCACCGGTGGCGGCAGTCCATTATTCGTCAGCAGGGTGACCAGGGCCTTCAGCTTTTCGAGCTGCTGGCCGTAAACCTCAGACCTCTCCTCGGCCGTCGGTATGTGCTGCACGATGCCTGAATAATACTGCACGCCGCCAAATTGCAGGGTCTGCGATTGCGCAATCCTGGATGCCAGATCGAGTGCGGCCTCCGGGCTGGAAACACCCGTGCGGTACATCGCCTGGAGGTCCGCATCCACCAATACGGTGACCGCTTGTCCGGCGGCTGTGAAGTAACGCTCCAGTGCAGCGAGTCCGGTGATGCTGTCGGTAACTACCGAAAGCTTTGCCCCCTCCTTGATCAAGGCTATCAATTCGCCGATTACCACCTCACCCACCAGCGGCGATGAGAGGTGAATATTCGAGACGTCCGCGGCGGCCATGACGCGCGCTTCACGCACCGTGGCCGCGCATATACCGACAGCCCCGGCAGCCAGCTGCATCCTGGCGATGCGAACGCTCTTGTGGGTCTTGGCGTGCGGGCGCAGTGCAACGCCGTGAAGCGCACACAGTTCCGCCATGCGGCTGATGTTGTGCTCGAGTGCATCGAGATCGAGAATCAGCGCAGGCGTCGTCAACTTTGCCCGCGAACCTTTGACGCCGATCAGATGTTCATTTGGACGATAGCGGTTCATTGCCACGGTCTGGCGCCTCCATGAGGCAAGAAATGGGTCAATACATCCTCCGAATCAGTAACCATTCTATACAGAATGGACATAATTCGCCACATTTCGATTCTGTAAGCGGCCGGATCAGCAGTGATACTTGTCATTCTTTATCCATTTAATGGTTTAATATATAAGACTTTTATATTGATCCTTAGTCGTTTCACTGAAGATCCATTACTGGCGAAATTTCTGTACAATCCATACTATACCGTACTGTGTATTTACCGGACAATATGCCACTTTGCATGTTGCAGGTCCCGGCAAATTTGTAGCCGGCCGCAAACGCAGAATCCATTCGCAGTCTGTCGCGCCAGGCCGCGCTTGCAAGCCATCGAATTTCACCCGCGACGATGATGCATGATAGAGTGTGAAGTCAATTGAGGGATGTGTGCCCGGCCTAGGCCTCGTCGATCGGATTCAGATTAAGAGCCAGGGCACAACCACACTTCGGGGATATCAGATGATTAACAAACGCACTTTGAAAGCCACCACGCTGGCCATAATTGCGGGCGCCTTTCTATGCCCGCCATTTGCTATGGGACAGAACGACGATGATGACGAAATCGAACTTGAAATTGAAGAGGTGATCGTCACCGCCCGTTTCAGGGAAGAATCGTTGCAGGACGTCGGCGCCAGTATTGCCGCCTATGATCAGGACATGATCAGCCGCTCAGGCATGGTCGAAGTTCAGGACCTGGCACTGCGCACAGTGGGCATGGAAGTGCTGGATCTGGGCCCCAATATCAACGACATCAATATTCGAGGCATCTCCAACGCACTGCCTACCGGCCGCGGCCTCAAAGCCCTGGCGACCACCTTTGTTGACGACGTTGCCGTGTCCGGCATTGGTTCCGGCGCCGCCACCGATTTCAACCTGTTTGACTTCAACCGCGTGGAAATTCTCCGCGGACCACAGCCCACCTATTTCGGTGAAGGCTCGGTGGGCGGCACCATCCGCTACTTCTCGGCGGACCCGCGGCTTGATGTGGGTTTTGAAGGTGTAGCGCGGGCCGGCATCAGCACGACCAAGCACGGCGCGTCGTCGTGGCGTGCCGAGACCGCCCTGTCCATCCCCATGATCGAGGATCAATTGGCCTTGCGTGTCGTCGGCTACTACGAAGATTCGGGCGGTTTCATCGATTTACCGGTTCTGGGAACCAAGGACGGCAACAGCTTCGAGTCCGTGGGTGGCCGCGCGGTGCTGCTGTGGGAGCCCACCGAGGCCTTTACCGCCCGCTTGTCCGCCCACGTCAACCGACTTGAGTTTGGCGAAACCTATGAGATTGACCCGACCCAGGATCTGTCGTCTCTAAACGGCGATAATCTGTTTTCCAGTGCATCGGCCCCGGCCACCAACAATGACGATTTTGACCTGTACACGGCCAAGTTGTCCTACGACTTCGGAAAAATAACCGTCGAGTCGGTGACCGGCTATTTCAAGCGCGGCCTCGACAATGCAGCGGAGAGTTCAGCCAACACGGTCGGCTTCAAATTGTTTCTGGAGGGAGTGTTCGGCGTCACCGGCATAGATACACGGGTATTTGCGATCTCCGACACCGCGGAAAAAACCTTTAGCCAAGAATTCCGTTTCATCTCTGATCTTGACGGACGGGTGAATTTTACCGGCGGTCTGTATTACAAGGATTCAACCATTGATTCTCAGGTCGCATTGATCAGTGAGGGTCTGGGGGCAACCATTATTGAGCCGCCCAACCCGCTCCTGCTTGATTCCACCCAAAAAGACGTCACCGAGCAGACTTCCGCTTTTATTGAATTCACCGGTGAGCTTACCGACCGGTTCAGACTGATCGGTGGCGTGCGTTACGTCGATGAAACCCTGACCACCACGGTGATCTCCCAGGACCTGATCAGTTTCGCCGGCTTTCTGGGTGTCGACCCGGACACCGGGTATCCGAAGTTTCCGATCGGCAATGACCTGGAACTACTGGAATCGCTGGGCATAGGCAATGTATTCGATTTCAAGCTGAAGGAATGGCTGCCCCGCATAGGTGCGGAGTTCGACCTGTCAGACGATGTGATGCTGTACGCCAATGCGGCGCGGGGCCTGAGAAATGGTGGCCTGAACCAGGTTGTTTCCGCGGCATTCGAGGCTTTTGATCCGGTAACCGGCCTGTTTGACGAGGACATTTTCAGGGACGCGCTGGAATTTTTCCCGGACACGGTCGATACCATCGAACTCGGTGTCAAGTCGCGTTTGAACGGCGGCAGAACCACCCTGAACGCCGCGATTTTCTACTCAGACTACCAGGATGCTCAGGTGCTGGTTGGCGTCCCGACCGCTGCGATAAAAAATGCGCCGGATGTAGACATCTGGGGTGTTGAACTGGAGACATCATTCCTGATCAATGATAACTGGACGGCATTCGCCAACGGCTCATATCTGTTTGCCGAATTCACCGAAAACAAGAAGCTGACGCAGGTGCCGGGTGTCCCGGTGGAGTTCGAAGATCTCAAAAAAGGCAACCGGCCGACCAACACGCCGAAATGGACCTTCTCGGTAGGCGCCGACTTTGACTACCCGATTGGCGATGGCAATTTGTCCCTCGTCGGTCACGGCAGTTTCGCATATGTCGATAAACGCTGGGGCTCGGTGCAGAATTATCCGCTGACGCGCCTGGGCAGCATGGAAATCCTCAATTTGCGGCTCGGCCTGCGCGGTAACAACTGGCTGCTCACAGTCTACGTTAACAACCTGTTGAATGATCTTGAGAAACAGGCCACCCTGGCGCCGTCAAACGCCGCTTTCATTGACGACAACGGCGTGCTCGATGCCAATCTGTCACAGGTATTCGTCAACCGCCCGATGACGGCCGGACTGCAGGTGCAGTTCAGCTTTTAATTGCACCGCTGACCGGCCAAACTGGTCAGCGACTACCGGACCCGGGCGCGCCGCAGCGGCGCACCCGGGTTTTTCATTTCGGCGAGGGACTGTAGCACGGCGCTTTTCAGGTGTATGCTGAACCCGGCACCTCATCAACCTCAAACCCCAGGCCATGACTGATGTAAAAGCAAGATCCAGAAGCGACCTGCTATTGTGGATGGACGCGCTGGAAAAGTATGCGCGCGACTGGGATGAGACCTTTGAACACCGGGCGAGTTACTTCACCCAGGAATTCTGGTACCTGCTCATCAATTGCATGGTAAGCGACTGGGAAGGCACGCCATTGACTGTCAGCGGCGCCTGTCAGCACATGAAAACGGGCTCCAACAGAACCCGTGAGGAACGCATCAGAAAAGCGGTAACAGACGGTTACCTGCTCAAACGCCGCAGTCAGTCCGATGCACGCGAGGCCATCGTTGTGCCCAGCGAAAAACTGGAAAGGTTGATGATTGATCATCTCGAGCGTACCTTGAACATCATCATCGATGCACTGCATGAACTGGACCGCCCTTAGGTTTACGCTAGCGCTACTTTTCACCTCACCGCCCAACGCCGTTCATCAGTCAGATACCGGAAGATTTTGCGGACATATTGTCCGTATACACAACCCTGTGCAGCCATTTAGATTGTCGCCGTCAGTCTATTGAATATTCGGCAACCGGGGACGTACCATGAATGTATCCACTAATTTGAATCACAAGACGCCATACCGCGTGGCAATGGCTGTGGCCGCCTTGCTCGCATCTGCCCAAGCCATGGCCGCCGCCGATGATGACCGTATGACCATCGAAGAGGTGGTCGTTACCGCGGAGCGGCGCGAGGCCAATCTTCAGGATGTGCCCATCTCCGTGTCCTCATTTTCGGCGACAGATCTCGAAGACTTTCACGTCAGAGATTTGGGCGACTTGCAAGCACTGGTTCCCAATCTCAGCATTCACGTTGGCGATGCCAACAATGCCGTTGTCTATATTCGTGGCGTGGGTCAGATCGATTCGATTGCCTTCTTCGAGCCCGGCGTCGGCATCTATCTGGATGATGTTTATCTGGGCCGCGCGCAGGGCGCGTTTCTGGATGTCCTTGACGTTGAGCGCATCGAGGTATTGCGCGGACCACAAGGCACCCTGTACGGCCGCAACACCGTCGGTGGCGCGATCAAGTATGTATCGGCGGCGCCTACCGAAGAGTTTTCTGCCAATGTCAGTGCGACATTTGGAAATTACAGCCGCACAGACGTCAAGGAATCGATCAGTGGCTCGATCGTGGAAGACCGGTTGCTGGGCAGTCTGACCGTCGCTCATTTGAGCAGGGATGGTTATTCAGAGAATCTGTTTGACGGCCGGGATGACGGAGACAAAAAGACCTTCTACGCGCGCGGCGTGCTGCAGTTCAACGCCAGCGACACGTTTTCCATACAACTCGCTGCTGACTACTCGGATTCAGATCCGGACCGATCGAGAACACCATCGAAAGTAACGCCCATTACTATTCTTACTGTAGATCCGTACACCTTCGGTTTATCTTTTGATACCTTTCCCGCCGACCCGGATCCGTTTGTCGTCAATGCCGATTTCAACACGATCGAACAGACCAAAACAAAGGGAGTCGACTTGAAACTGACCTGGGACATCAACCCGGCGATGACATTCAAATCCATCACCTCATACCGGGAGCTCGAATACGGCACAGAGATCGACCTGGATGCGACACCGATCAATGCCTTCGGGATCTTCTATTTCAATGATCAGCAGCAATGGACCCAGGAATTTCAGCTCACATACCAGTCAAGCCGATTCAATGCCGTGGGGGGACTGTATTACTACAATGAAGAAGGCACCACTTTCGACGGCGGGGTGTTCAGCAATTTTCTGATCGCGCTTTCAGGCGACAGCGAATTCAGCACCGACAGCTATGCCGCATTCGGCCAGCTTGACTTCTACTTTAACGACCGTCTGACGGGACTATTCGGCGTTCGTTACACCGATGAGAAAAAATCCTACTCCCGCCGAGCCGAGGACTTCGACCTGACCGCACTGGCCGGTATCATGTTTGACCCCGAGACCTTTGCAGTGAGCTACGCCAACCCGGAGCTACTGAATCCAGGCAGTGCGGATCTAGCGTTGGACGGCGGCATAGGCGTACCCCGCGCAGGCGCCAATCCCGACCCTGCGAATTTCGACAACGTGTCGTTCAAGGCCGGTTTGAAATATCAAATCAGCGAGGACGCGCAGGTCTTCGGAACCATTTCTGAGGGTTTCAAAAGCGGCGGCTTCAACGGCCGCGTCGCAGATGGTCAGTTGGAGCCTTACGATGAGGAGACCCTGACCAGTTATGAGGTGGGCGTTAAGTCCCGCTGGTTGGAGAACCGGCTGCAAACGAATTTTGCCCTGTTTTACACCGACTACGAGAATCTTCAGGTCAGCAGTTTTGAAGCCACCGCTGACGGTATGACGTTCATCCCGGTGTTTACCAATGCCGGGGCGGCCACCATCAAGGGTGCTGAATTGGAATTAACGGCCTTGATGACCGACCGCCTGACCCTGATGGCAAACGTGGGCTACCTGGATGCCGGCTACGATGAGTTTTTTGCCGAGCCAGACCCTGTTACGGGCGAAGTCGTTGATGTGAGCGATGAGCGTGAAATCGTAAATTCGCCCAAGTGGGATACGTTCCTGGGATTCGCTTACAGCATTCCACTGTCATCGGGAGCGGGCCTGACTTTGTTTGGCAACTGGTCCCACAGGAGCAAGACCTATCTGGAGGTCAACAGCAGCGAAAACCTGGCTCAGGGCGCCTATTCCCTGTTCGATGCATCAATTGCCTATGACTCAGCCAACGGACTCTGGCGCGTGGCACTGGGTGGCAAGAATCTGACGGATGAGGAATACCGCACCCACGCGTTCGATCTGTCCGCTTTTCCCGGTGTGGAACTGGGTTATTACAACCCGCCGCGGACCTGCTATCTGACCGCCGCATACCGATTCTAGCAGCGACAAGTCTGCTGCACTGGGGTAACGATGTTGCTGCACCTCGATGGCATCCGCTCGGACATTGTCGCTACGAGTCGAATTCGTAGCCACGTCCTGTCCAGCGGACAAGACAATGGTACAACCATCGCCTTTGCGCATGGAAATATGTCGGCAGCTACCTATTTCGAAGAACTCATGTTGGGCATGCCGGCACAGTTCCACTGCCTGGCCCCCGACTTGAGGGGCTACGGCGATACACAGGATCTCCCAATTGACGCCACCCGGGGGGCACGCGACACGGCGGACGACCTGATGGCCCTGTTTGAGGCCCTCGATATCAAGTCGGCACACCTGGTGGGATGGTCGGCCGGCGCCGGCATGATGATGCAGTTTGCCCTTGACTATCCGGCAACCGTCGCCTCGCTCACACTCATCGCGCCCGTTAGTCCTTACGGATTTGGCGGCAGCACTGATCTGCAGGGCACCCCGATCGCCAGCGATTTTGCCGGTTCGGGCGGCGGCACCGTGGGCAGCGATACCGTTGAGCAAATTCGTCTCGGCGACCCGCACTCGAATTCACCCCAGGCACCTCGTCACCTGCTGCGCAACTACTTCGTGAACCCGCCATTTCGCCATGACCGCGAGGAATTACTCGTCCGGGCAACTTTGAAGCAGAAACTTGGCGATCAGCGTTATCCTGGCGACTGCCTGCCATCACCACACTGGCCACATGTTGCCCCGGGCAAGTGGGGGCCGATCAATGCCGTGAGTCCCAAGTACTTCAATACCAGTGCGATCGTCGATCTGCCAGACAAGCCGCCCATTTTGTGGATCCGCGGTGATGCCGACGTCATCATCAGTGACAATTCATTGTTCGACCACGCCACCCTGTCGCCCTCCACCCATCGCCCACAACCCATGGTCGGGCAGATGCGCGAAGTGCTGGACCGCTATGAACAGTCCGGCGGCTATGTCGAGGAAGTTGTCATGGACGGCATCGGTCATTCACCCTTTCTGGAAGACAAAAACCTGTTTCTAAGCAAATTTTCCCAATTCCTGCAAACCATCAGCCCGACCTCCGAGTAGATCGGCGCTTTTCGCTCGCGAACGCCGGCCTGGTACGAAAATAATTACCGCCCGCGGCACCTCCAGCCTGTATATTGGGGCCACTGCCGCAAGAACCCCCGGGAGACGATTAGTGGTAAGTAAAGCCGACATCGGTGTGTGCGGGCCGCCCTACGAATTCCGCGTGGAATTGGGCAAAGTGCGCGAGTTCGCCCGCGCCATTAAGGGCGACATTGCAGCGTTCGTCGAGGGAACCGAACCCACCAGCCCGCCTACCTTTACGGTCGTCGCACATCGCTTCTGGGGTTATACCCTGGACGCACCAGGAGACTCCCCCCTGGCCAATATCGACGTCAGCAAGGACCTGCTGTTACACGCCGAAGAGAAATACGAATTCCATGGCCCACCACCCAGGGCCGGTGACGTGTTGACTGCACAAACCGGCATATCCGACGTCTTCGAGAAGGAAGGCCGCCGTGGCGGCAAGCTGATATTTATCGTCATCGAAACCGTGTTTGAAGACCTCAGTGGCAAAAAGGTGTTGACCAGCCGCACGACGGTCGTCAAGACCGAACATGCGCCGAATGACGACGCATAGGGGGATCGGGAACAATGACTTTGCGATGGGAAGAACTCACAGAGGGCCTGGAATTGGAGCCCTTCACCGATGAACCGGTAAGCCGTACTGATATCGTCCGCTACCAGGGTGCATCAGGGGACCTGGACGCGGCCCACCATGACGAAGAAATTGCACGTAGCCACGGCTACGACAGCGTCTTTTCAATGGGCTTGCTGCATGCCGGCATTCTGTCCGTCTATGCCGTCAAGCTGTTCGGCGCCGATAATGTGCGCCGCTTCAGGGTTCGCTTCAGGGACGTGGTATGGCCCGGCGATGAATTGACTTACAGCGGCACGGTGACCCGCAAATACGAGCACTACGGCGAACACCGGGTCGACCTGTCATTGGCCTGCTCGCGCGGGGAGCGCTCTGTCATCCTGGGTGAAGCCACCTTCGTAATCGCCCCCGGCACAGTCTCAACGGCCAACCAGTGAACCCACCGTTTCGGTGTTGCTTTTAGGGCTCTGCGACGTAGCCCGCCCCGCGCAAAGACCTGCCGGGAAGCGCGCGGGTGATCTGTCCTTCCGCCACCACTGCCTGCCCATTGACGAAGACATACTGCATCCCTGTGGCGTAATGGAAAGGATCCTCGAAGGTGGCGACGCCATTGATTATATCAGGATCAAAAACCACGATGTCCGCGAAATAGCCTGGTTCCAGCTTGCCACGATTCTTCAGTCCCAGGACTTCAGCCGGCAGCGCAGCGAGCTTGCGGATCGCCTCTTCCCAACTCATCAATTGCTCGTCCCTGACATAGGTGCCCAGCCAGTGCGGAATCGTTCCCAGGTGCCGTGGATGCACCAGGGGTGGCAGGTTTTCAGTATCCAGATCCAGCGCACTGCCATCCGTGCCGCCAACCACATAAGCATTGGCCATGACCTGACGCAGGGTTTCTTCTTCGTTATTCCAGTCAATGACCATGCCGTCGCCGCCTTGTTCCAGCACGACATCCATGAACACCTCTTCGGCCGGTTGCTCGCGCATACGGGCCACTTCGCTAACCAATTTGCCGTTGATCTCCGGGTCGTTGACCCCCAACCGCACCCGGTGCCAGCCGATATTGGCCAGATAGGGCTCTTCAGTGACAAATCCCTGGGCAATTTTGACCCTCATTTCAGGATCTCGCAGCCGAGCCAGCATGGCCTCGGTTCCACCTTCCTGCGCCCAGGCCGGGATATAAGATGCCAGGCCGGTGATGCCCCAGGTATAGGTGTATGAATCGCCAGTGATCTGCATGCCCTCGGCGCGCGCCTGTTCGATCAGCCACAGGAATTCCGGTGCGCGGGTCGAAGCCAGTGAATTGAGGTGAAAAAAGTGGATCGCGGCGCCTGACTTTTTGCCGATCTCAACCGCCTCGGTAATCGCCGCAGGATCGGTGCCGTTCATGGTGCGAGCATGATTGGCATAGAGGCCGGCACCCAGATCCGCGGCGGCCTTGACCAGAGCAGCCAGTTCGTCGGTGCTCATGTAGATATTGGGCACATAGCTCATCCCCGAGCTGACGCCGACCGCCCCTTCCCGCACCGCCTGACGAACCAGCGCTTTCATCTGCTCCAGCTCATCTTCGCTCGGCTCCCGGTCTTCATAGCCCATCACGTAGGCACGGATTCCTCCGGAACCCACGTGAGAAGCAATATTGACATCGAGCCCCTGAGCCTCGGCATAGTCGAGAAAACCACCCAGCGTGGACCACTTTCCGCGCAGGCTTGCGGGTGGCTGCCAGTCCATTTTGCCGCCCAGCGGTCCCATGGATACGACCTCACCGTAGATCTCGGTGGTAATACCCTGATAAGCGAATGAAGGACCCTGTTCCCCATTTAGCATTCTCGTGATATCCGAATGGCTATGCATATCGGTGAAACCGGGGGCGACGTACAAACCGGTGGCGTCAATTTCATTCGCGCCACGACCTTCAATCGAGCCCACACCGACGATCTGATCATCGACGATAGCCACATCGCCAACGACACCCGGCTCACCGCTGCCGTCGAACACGGTTCCGCCGCGTATGACGAGATCATATTGAGGTGAGCCCAGCGTCCCAGATTGGGTTTCAGATTGTTGAGATCCTTGATCGCAGGAAGTCAGAACGCCTGCCGTGCCGGCGATTAATCCGCAAACAATCAGCGCTTTGACGCTCACCTACACGTTCCTCTCATACCGCTTGCAACGTCGATCACGAACGATACTCAGAACCGGATTCGTCCAGAATTCCTTTCATGACGTCGAAATAGGTCTCTTTGTCTGCGTCGAGCTCGGCGATCTGCCTGGCAGTCAGGCGCGCAACATCCCGCGGGATTTGCTTCAAACCCGCGCCCTGGCTTTGAGCCAAAATCTGTAACTTGGACGCACGTTCAAGGAAGTAGAGGTCGTGGATGGCGATACCCGGGGTTGGGCCCAAAACCATGGGTCCATGATTTTCCAGCATCACGTACCGCTTGCTTCCGATGTTGGCTGCAAGCCGTTCACCCTCCTGCCGGTCATTCGCCAATCCACCATAGACCTCGTAGACGACTTCATCGAAAAAGAACAAGGAGGCCTGGCTCAGGGTTTCGTTGAGGCCCCCTTCGACGCAAGTCAAGGCCGTCGCGTAGGGCATATGGGTGTGCAATATCACCGTGGCATGCGGACACAGGCGGTGGACTGCCTCATGAATGTAAAAGGCGGTGGTTTCAACAACCCCTTCGCCCTCAAGAACACGACCATCGTTGTCCACCCTGAGCACATCGCTACTGCGCATCCTGCTCCAGTGGACGCCCCAGCGGTTGACCAGAAATGTGCCGTCGGCAAGGGCATAACTGAAATGGTTATCAATGCCCTCGTGCAGATCTTCCAGAGCCGCTATGCGGAACATGGCGGCCATGTCGCACCTGGATTCATACACCTTCTGCTCGGAAAGCCCCTGGCCCTCCGGAGTAAAATTCAGTGGTCTTGCGCTGGACATATCAAATGCTCCCTGCAGTTAAATTTGGAAAAAACCTTCAATACCCGTGGATCATATCGACAATATACTCTGGAACGGCCCCATTCCGAAGCTGATTGATGACGCCGGCAGCATATCGCGCCGCTGACTCGACGATAGACGGGCTCGCCATGTGGGGCGTCAATATGACCCGGGGATGGGTCCACAAAGGGCTGTCCGGGGGCAGCGGCTCGTGGACAAAAACATCCAGCGAGGCGCCACTCAGGTGACCCGAATCCAGCGCGGCAAGCAGATCATCTTCAACGATCAATGTGCCCCGCCCGGCGTTGATCACCGCCGCCCCCGGTGGCAACAGTGCGAGCGTATCGGCGTCAAGCAAGCCTTCGGTCGCAGGCGTCGCAGGCAACAGGCAAACCAGGATGTCGCTGCGGCCGAGGAAAGCAGAGAGATCCGCTGTGCCAGCGAAACTTTCCATGCCGTTTTGATGGTGTCCGGAGCGCGTCCACGCCGCCACATCAAATCCCATATCGGCGAGCAATATTGCCGCCGGGCGCGCCATGTTTCCCAGGCCCATAAAGCCGACCCGCCGCCGCCTGGCCAGGCTGGCGGGCAACTGTTGCCACAGACTTTGCCGCTGTATTTCCTGGTAGTCCAGCACCGAGCGATGGTGTATCAGCACATTCATCAGCACGTATTCGGTCATGCACTCGACCAGGGCAGGATCAGCCATCCTGACGATGGCGACACCCTCGGGCAGCGCAGATTGAATGTCAGTCAGGTGCTCCACGCCAGCGCCGAGGGATATGATGGCTTTGAGATTCACACACTGTTGAAGCAAATCCGCGGGTGCTTGCCAAACAAATGCGTAGTCGATTTCATGACCGGGCCCCCAATCTGGAAAAGCCCTGAGCTCAAGGTCAGGCATGAGCCCCTTGAGGGCCGCGACCCATTCGGCGTCACCTTCCCGGCTGCCGGTATAGATACCCAATCTCAAGCGCGCTGTCCTACGGTTCCCAACCCAGGGTCGGTAATGCTTTGTAGACTATGGCCGCCAGCGGCATCACATTGCCCTCGCCGTTGGTGAGTATGACAATGCCTTCGCCTGTTTTTGGATTGAAGCCCATTTCAGTACGGGCGCCCAGATCCCCACCTCCGTGGCTGTACAACACGTCGGCTGTCGATTCAAGACTGGACACAAACCAGGTGTAATAGCCCAGGGCCTGGTGGTCAGGGGCCATGGTGTTGACCACCACAGGGTCGATGACGCCCGCTCCCTTGGTGGCACTGTCACCGGCGCTGGTATAGGCCGCCAGAAAAGTGGCCAGCTCCGTTACGCTCATGCGCAGCAAACCCGCCGGCCAATCCGGATAGCCCACAACACCGTATGCCTCAAAGCCGGATTCTGGGTCGTAACGGTACTGTTGCGCCAGCATCTCAGACTTCACGTCACGATGAAACCAGGCTGCGTCGGTCATGCTCAGCGGATCGAATAATGCCTGTCGGGTGTATTCCTCGAATGGCTGACCGGCAATGCGTTCGGCCAGGTAGCCCAGCAGGGCGTAGCAGGTATTGCAGTAATTGAAATCGCCACCCGGCGGATAATCAAAAAAGTTCTCTTCAGGACTGAATTGGGCGCCATTTTCACTCAGATAGCTTTGCAGAAATTCACCCAACGGTGTCTCAGTGTCGCCATGAGCCTCGCCCCACAAGGGGCCGTAGAAGGCCATATCGTCACGAATGCTGGACCGATGCTGAAGCAACTGGGCGAATGTGACGGGCTCATCCGGAAAGTTGGGATTGCGTACTGCAAAAGGCAGAAAACCGCTGACGTCATCATTGAGGGCAAATTTCCCCTGTGCGTACAATTGCATCAACGCCGTGGAAGTGATGGTTTTGGACACCGATGCGAGCTGGAAAATGGTATCGGCGGTAACAGGCGCCTGTTTGTCCAAATCAGCATATCCCCAGGTCCCGGTCCAAGCCACGCGACCACCACGGACAATCGCCGCGGCCACGCCGGGAATATGCTCCTTGTCCATATGCGCAAGAATGGCGGGGCTGATGTCGGCCGGCTCAACGCGGGTCAATGAAAAAGTGCCCTGACTGCCTGACTGCTCAAATGTGCCAGAGATCACCCCCCCGCTCAGCGCGCCTGAAAAGGTCGCGGTGCCAGAAGGGTGCGGAAACTCGAAATGCACCGCCGGCGCTTCGAAACTGATGGCTTCAAGCGTCAGACCTTTCATGCCCTGGATGTCCATCTGCCCATCCAAATCACCGGCATCATCCTTTAATCCGATCGCCAGCTCCAGTTGCTGCCCGCCGATATCGATGGCCCCTTGCCAGCGGCCCGTAATCCCCCGCGGGTCCGCTGCTGTGGTTGCTACAGGGTCGTCGTTCGTATCCCCCGAATGGGTCACCGGATCGCAGGCGACGATCAGCGTGGTCATGAGCGCAAAACAAAATAATTTGGCAGGCATCGGATTGTCCGCTGGTTCTGGATTACCCACTAAGACGAAAAATGCAGCAAATTCATTACACCAAAGGAGTCTCGCTTCCCTGCTCCCGCCTTCGGCGGAAGGCGGCTGCGCTCGACGGCATGCAATAGGCGCCTGGCCCCTCTGGTACCGCTCGCTTTGCTCGACTTACCCAACCGGGGCCGGCGGGTCGCCTGCGGCTCCTTTGGGCCACGACCGCGTTCGCTTTCCTGTGGGATACTGTTGCACCCATGGGTTTGAATGTTCTGGAGGCGTTACAAATGAGCAACCGGCTCGCACGCACCGCAAAATTGCTGGCTGTCACTGCCCTGGCGCTGCTCAATGCCTGTAGCCAGCCCGAACCGAAAGTGGCCGCAGGAGAGGATCTCACCATCATTCGTGACGATTGGGGCGTGCCGCATATTTATGCCGATTCCGAAGATGCTGGCTACTTCGGCCTCGGTTACGCCCAGGCACACGACCAGGGGGAGCGTGTGCTGCGGACGGTACTGATGGCCACTGGACAGCTCGCGAGTATCGACGGCGAGGAGCTGCTCGCTTCTGATATCGAGGCCCGGCGCTGGATGCACGCTGAAGAATCGCGCGCGGGTTTCGAGCGCATGAATGAGCATGTTCAGGCCAATTACCGCGCCTATGCGGCGGGCTTCAACCAGTATTTCCGCGGCCATACCGACCGCGCCCCGACCTGGCGGTTTGATTTGGAGCCCTGGCAACTCATTGCCATTCCCCGCGGCACCCTGTGGGGGGCTTACATGGCCGGCCACGGGCTGAGAGATTGCAGCCGCGGCGGTGTGGAACTGGCGCAGGGACAGTCGGATGCTTTACGCGACGCTGCACGTTACGCCTCCAATGAATGGGTACTGCATCCTTCCCGAACCGCCGATGACGCAATCGTGCTACTGAGCGATCCCCATGGGGGCATTGATGGCGGATTCACCTACGAATATCGCATGCATGCCGGTGAACTGGAATCAGCGGGCTACAGTTTCGGCGGCTCAATGATCCTGCCCCACACCCGCCATCTGACCTGGGGCATGACTACCGGTTCACCGGATGTCTCCGACTGCTTTGCCGTTGAGACCGACCCCGACGACCCCTCTCGCTATCTGTTCGATGGACAATGGCAAGACATCACCACGCGCACCACCACCATCGCGGTAAAAGATGGAGAATCAAAGGAAATGACCTTTGAATACTCCCGCCACAATGGCGTGTTATCGCCTGTGATTGCCCGCGATGGTGACATCGCCTACGTTGTGAGCACACCCTACATGCATGCAGCGGAGGCTTACGACGTTGAACTGGACCGTCTGAATCACGCCAGCACAGTGGATGAAGCCAAACAGGCCATGCGCGACCTGGGTATGTTTGCGCAGAACCTGATGTTTGCCGACTCACTGGGCAATTCCTGGTATCTGCGTGCCGGACGCTCGCCCAGACGCCCACCTGGCTTTGATTGGAATGCCCCCGTGCCCGGCAACAGTTCGGACAGCGCCTGGCAGGGCCTCCACCCGGTGGCTGATTTGGTGCAGATCAAGAACCCGCCGCAAGGCTATATGCAAAACAACAACCTTGCGCCCGACATGATGACGCTGCCCCCGGCGCTGATCCTGGCGGAAAGCTACCCGGAATATGTGTACAACGATGTTCCCGGCCGTTTCACTTCGCGAGGCAAACGCGTCAATGCGGTGTTGTCTCGCGCCCGCAACTTCTCCGTCGAGGACGCCATCGACCTGGCGTTGGACGAGAAATGGCCAGCCACCGATAACTGGCTAAACGTACTGAAAAATGCCTTCGATGCCACCGGGCATGAGCTTGGGCCCAGGAGCAAGAACGAACTAAAATTTCTGCGCGAATTGCTGACTTTTGACGGCCACGCCCGGGCCGGGTCAACAGCGGCGCTGAAGTATTTCATGTGGCGCCAGTCCGTCTTCGACCAGCTCAGTGATGAAGCAGTCACGGCCACCATCAACGCCCAGTGGACCCCGCAACTGGGCAACGCGGTTAACGCTGAAACACTGATCAAAGCGGTGGACGATGCGATCATCATGATGATGGTGTTATGGCAAGGCGTCGACGCCACGCTCGGTGACCTGGCGCGCATTGGCGCGGGCGAGGAAGACTATCCGCTGGGTGGCCTGGGCCTGGCTCCCTGGACCCGCGGACTGTGCTTCCCGGCCCCCTGCGAGAGCACCCTGCGGGCCTTCTGGGCGCCGCCACTGGAACAACCGGCCTCGAAAATTCGCGTGGCGGGCGGTTCCAGATTGTTGCGTCTGGTCATATTCACCGACCCGATCCAGTCTTTCACAGTGCATAACTTCGGCCAAAGTGACGACCCGGATTCTCCCCACTACGACGACCAGGCCAGGCTGCTCACCAGCAAGCGCGAAGTAAAACCGGTTTGGTTCGAGCGCAGCGAGCTGGAGGGCCACATAGAGAGTCAGGAAACGCTCAGCTATATTCCACAATGACGGGACGGTCAGTTTAACGACCCCTGATCCCGTTCTGTCACACTTTCTTTTCAAACGGGTCTAATGATGTAGTGACCAATGAGACCCTTGAATGAATCTTGAAACACTGGCAAAGCAGGCGGGGGGGGGGGGGGGGGGGTGACCGTACCAGACTCGATGAGCTGGTGCGCGCCATTCAGCCCGGCATCTATCGTCTGTCGTTGCGGTTCTTGTGGTTGCCGGCCGACGCAGAAGAAGCGACCCAGGAAATTCTGATCAAGGTTTGCACCCGCCTGGCCAGCTTCCGCGGCGACAGCGCATTCAAGACCTGGGTGCACCGGGTCGCCGCCAACCACCTGATCTCGATGAAGCGAGGTCACACAGAACAACGCAGCAAGTCATTCAACGACTATGCCGCCGCCATCACGAATTGTCCGGATGAGCCCATCGATGAGTCGGCATCGGCCAATGTTGAGGCCGCTGTGCTGGCCGAAGAATCGAGAGCCGCATGCGTTAGCGGTGCGCTGTTGTGCCTAGACCGGGCGCAGCGCATTGCTTTCATCCTTGGCGGAATACTGGGCTTCACCAGCACCGAAGCGGCACTCATCCTGCAAATATCACCCGCCAACTTCCGCCAGCGTCTGTCCCGTGCGCGAAGTGACTTGCAACAGTTTATGGCTGGACAGTGCGGACTGGTCGATCCCGCCAATCCTTGCCGCTGCACCAAGAAAACCCGTGCCTTTATCCGTTTCGGCATCGTCGACCCTGAACGCCTGCAATTCAATAGCGCGCGGCGTCGACTGGTGGAATCGGAAGTCCAGCGTGTGACGCAGGGCGAAGACGGTTGGCAGCGGCTTTTTGCCTTTGACGGCAACGAGCCGGTGCCTGATTTTGCCGGCGTGATCGAGCACGCCCTCGGCGGGCATTTTCATCAATGATGACACAGGCCAAAGCGAGTCCATCACCTAAGGAAAGCTGGAATCAGGCCGCCCGCGTAGGCCTCTGGTTTGGTCTTGGCCTGTCCGTCTACGGGCTGGCCTTTCGCTTGGCAGAACTGCACCACAACTCGATCTTTGCGTGGGTGTTCTACCTGGCCCTGCCGGTGGCCGCCTGGTTGACGCTCAAACGACTGCGAATTCGCGGCATTTCTCCAAAATTCGTTCGCAGGGCCTGGATCGCGACATGCGCCGCCGGCCGCCTGACCGCCCTGGTGTATTGCCTTTACGTGTGGGGTTTCAATGCACTGATCGACGACTCCCTGTTACAGAATTCGCTGTTGGAAGCGCGCGCCGATATTGCCGGGCGCAATTATAGCGAAGACTAAATGCGGACTGCTGAAGCGCAACTGCGATTTTTTAGTAGCCCGTTGGGCTTTGCGCTCGGCGTGCTGCTGCGAATGTGGGCGGCATGCCTGATCTCTGGCATCCTGATTGCCGCCACCAGCAGGTTGGGGAAGCTGTAGCAGACTGCTAGGCCAGGTCCTTGCGTGCCAAACGGGTCAACAAGCTGGAGGTATCGTAACGGCTGCCGCCGGCCGCCTGCACCTGGGCGTAGAATTCATCGATGATTCGCGTGATGGGTAACTGGGACCCATTGCGCCCCGCTTCCTCGAAACACAGTCCCAGGTCCTTGCGCATCCAGTCGACCGCAAAGCCGAATTCAAATTCATTGGCAATCATGGTTTCGTGGCGGTTGTCCATCTGCCAGGACTGAGCCGCGCCTTTGCCTATGACTTCGAATACCTGTTTAGGGTTCAGGCCGGCGTTGATTGCAAAGGCCGTTGCCTCAGACAGTCCCTGCACCAAACCTGCGATGCAGATCTGATTGACCATCTTGGTGAGCTGGCCAGCGCCTGAGCCGCCCATCAGCATCGAGGCGCGCGCAAAGCAGTCGATCAACGGTTTGGCGCGATTAAACTCATTTTGCTCACCGCCAACCATGACCGTCAGAATGCCGTTTTCGGCACCGGCCTGGCCGCCGGAAACCGGCGCATCGAGAAAGCCGAAGTTTCCCGCCTGGGCAAGCGCAGACAATTCCCTCGCCACATTGGCCGAAGCGGTGGTGTGATCAACAAATAACGCGCCCTCCCGCATGCCAGAAAACGCGCCATCAGCCCCGATTGTCACGCTTTTCAGATCGTCGTCGTTGCCCACACAGGCGAACGCGATATCCTTGCCTGTAACCGCCTCGGCGGGCGTCAGCGCGAATTTTCCGCCATGCTCCTCCACCCACTTCTTGGCTTTGGCAAGCGTGCGGTTGTAGACACACACTTCGTGGCCGTGCGCCGCCAGATGCCCGGCCATTGGATAGCCCATTACGCCAAGTCCGAGGAATGCTGCTTTCATTATTGTTGCCTCATAAGCTGTGATGATCGAAGAGCGAGAATATAGCAGAAGCAATTAATTGTTATGATGCCGGCCTGCGCCCGTAGCTCAGTTGGATAGAGTACCTGGCTTCGAACCAGGTGGTCGGGAGTTCGAGTCTCTCCGGGCGCGCCATCTTAAAATTCGCTTGAACACATTTATCTCCTTTCCTGCAAACCGGCTTGTGCCCTCCGATCCGTCGTTAAGCGAGGGCTATGCCGAGGATTCGACCTTTGAAGCCGGCGGCAGCGACCTGGTTTCAACCGCACAGGACTATATGCGCTTCAGCCTGATGATGCTCAATGGTGGTGAACTGGACGGTGTGCGTATTCTCTCCCCCAAGACGGTGGAATTGATGACCATGAATCACCTGGGCGACCTGCCGATGAGCTTTGGTAGCGCCGGTGTGGGTTTTGGCCTGGGTTTCGCCGTATCGCTGGACCAGGGTCAGATCGGTGAGACCGGATCGGTCGGTGAGTATTACTGGGGCGGGGCGGCGGGTACGCACTTTTGGATTGACGCTCGGCGCTTACAGATCGCGATTGACGAATTCGATCCAGCGGTAATAATGACGCGGCATGAAAAATTTCTCGGACCGGGCGCACTTGATCCAGTGATGAAGTTGCTGATGCAGTCCAAAAGAATTTGCCTGCGCCTGCGCGGCGAGCGCCATTTTCACCGCGTCTTTCCGATCCCCTGCGGCCAGGGCCGTTCTGGCCCTCCACCAGGTAATTCGAGCACTGTTGTCTGCGTCGGGGCGCCAGGAAAGCTCCTGCTGATATGCCTTATTCGACATAACTAGGGCAATCACCGCTTGCGGTTTCTGACCCAACATTGAGTGGGCAAGGCCGACAAGAAGCCAGTCTTGCGCACTTTCAGGTTCTGTTTTTTCAAGTGTGATAAGGGCCTGATTCAAAACTTCCTTCGCCTCTTCAGGCTTGCCCGCCTGCAACAGCATTCGGCCATGGCGAAGACGGGTGTCGCGCCGGATGAATTGGGGGTTTGCGTCGATGTATTCGAACAACTCCTGGGCTTGTTCAAACATCTGGCTCATGGGGTAGCCGTGTGCGGCACCGTGGTTGAGCGGCCATTTCATTTTAAGCGGGCCGGAGAACTGCGACAGGGCGATTGAAATTATCAAGATTAATAGAATCAACGCAGCGTGAATGGCCACCGCTCTGGTCCCGCGGGCGTATTTGGACCGACTTGTGTGCAGATATTGATCAAATGCCAAAGCTGACATGGACAGGCCCAGAAAAAGTTCGGCAACTTCGCCTGATGCGGGTACCGGTCTGAATTCCCAAAAGAAGATTGGCAGCACAAATAGGGGGAATAATGCAACGGGTACTGCAGGGAACCCCAGGTCCCGTACTCGTTTCCAAAATTTGCCCGGTGCGTTGGTTGCGATCACGGATACAGCCAACCAGCCGCCAATTATAAATGCAGCCAGCTCTCGCACAGGGCCTGAATCGAATACATACAAATTGTGGAGGGTCAATTCACCCTGCGTATTGATTGCCCGAAAAAATTCCGGAGTGGACAGGCCAAATATTCTCTGCCCCCAACTGATCTCCTCACCCGCAACGTAGAATGCGGCCAGGCCGATAACAATCCAGACCAGCCTGTGCCGGCGATCGCTAAAAACAAACGCGACCATTAGCGAGCAAAAAGCGCAAAACGCCCAGGCGACGGATGTGGCATATTCTCCCCATTGGTCTTCGGTGACGAAGCGGGTGAATGCCACCGGTGCGAATCGGGGCATGTAGATGACCGCACAAGCAACCAGCAACGCCCCCAGGCTGTTGGCTACGCCCAGTCGAAAAGCGTTGCTTGAATGTAGTCTGCTGACCAAGGACATGCTTTGATTTCCTTTGAAACCCGGCACTGCCGATAGTATCCTCTGTGCCCGAATTTACCAACAAATGGACGCTTCGTAAGCTTCCTGTATAGACTCCCGCCTTTTTTGCGGCGAGACGCCCTGAATGGACAACACCATAAGTTCAATGAAGCGCCAACCGACATATCCGAATTTTCTCTGCATCGGAGCGCAAAAGAGTTGTACTACCTGGCTCTTTGAAAATCTGCGCAGCCATCCTGAGATTTATCTCAACCCGATTAAGGAACTGCACTATTTCGATTGCAAGGATCTTGACAAGTGGCAACTGTACATTAAAGGGCACTGGCGGACTGCACTCAGACATCGGTTCATATCGGACCTCTTTCACCCGAATTGGCCCCGCACATCCTGGAATTTTCGATACCTGTTCTTCTCCAGGACGGATTCATGGTATGCGTCTCTTTTCAGTTCGTGCGGCGACCGGATGGCCGGCGATGTTACACCCGCATACTCAATGCTGAATGCCGAAGAGGTCGGGCATGTCGCCATGATCATGCCATCGGCGAAAATAGTTTTGCTTCTCCGCAACCCCATAGAGCGCGCGTGGTCTCACCTGCTGATGGACTTTCAGAAGGGGTTTACTACACTTGTTCTCGGAATTCAAAGACAGATCGATCGAGAATGTGCCTTTCGATATACTGCGGCTGCATTTCGATAGTCCTTTCTCATCGCTTCTCGGCGATTACTCGCGCACGCTTTCTAATTGGGGAGCCCATTTTCCCGGCGCACAAATCTTTGTCGAGTTTATGGAAGAAATCGAGGAATGTCCAGTCGAATTTCTCAATCGCGTGTCCACATTCTTTGGTATTGATCCGGGTTCAGCTCTGGGTTGGCCGCATGCCAGGACACGTGTCAATGCTCAATCGACAGTACAGATGCCGGCGGAGGTTTTGCGTTTTCTGTCAAGGAAATATTACTTTGGACTGAGAGACCTGGAAGAAAATCCCTTGCTGGACAACTCCGAATATGTCAAAGCCTGGAGACGTGGCGCCGAGCGTCATCTCTCCTAATTCCATCCACAGCTTCATGCGCTATTTAATGTCCGCAACTTGATGATAGAGCTTTTCGTATTGGGAAACACAATCCTCGAAACCAAATCGCTCTTCCAGGCGTTTGCCAGCGGCCTTGCCCATTCGAAACGCTTGTTGCGGGTTCTGCATTAAGGACAGGATCGCCTGGGCCAGTTCCTGTTCATTGTTGTCTTCCAGAATCAGGCCTGTCTGTTGGTCAATAATCAGCTCGGAAAGTCCATCTACATCAGAGGAAACAATTGGGCGCTGCATTCGCGCCGCTTGCAGAGCCACCAGCGGCAGGCCTTCAAATAGCGAAGGCAGCAACACCATCGTCGCCTTGTTGATGACCTCATCAACATCTCGCGGCGGCACCGAACCGGTGAAATTCACTTTATCCGAAATACCCAGGGTGGCGGCAAGGTCCTTCAAGGCGGCTTCTTCAACACCTTCGCCGACGATCATCAGACGTGCCTTTGGAATGGTACGTTCCACCTCGGCAAAAGCCTTCACGGCCAGATCAAAGCCCTTTTGAGGTGTCAGCCGGCCCAGGCACAAGATGACGGGTTCATCAAACGAAGGCGGAATGACCTCAACGGCGTCGCGTTCTGAAGGTCCCAGCCCATAGTGAACGAAAGAAAATTGATCAGCAAAATCGGGGAAGGCCCGACACAAATCCCCGTGCCCTCTGCGCGATACTGCGTTTACTGCCCGACTGGCACGGACTACCTTGGCGAACAGGGAGTTTTCCAGTAGCGAGCGCTCAGGAAGCGCGTGTACGGTGGTCAACGTGGGCGGGCAAGCATCGGTTTGCGTTCGCAGATGAATGTAGGACGTGGCGCCAAAATGCAGGTGAATGATGTCTGGCTTCAACTTCCGCTTGAAAGCCGTTACGGCTCGCCGCACCGAGATGAGCATTTTCAGGTCGTTGGTTCTTAATGCTTCCCAAGTTGGAAATCGATGGACACAGATCGAGCCCATCTGCTCCATTGCCGGCAGGTCCTCTTCGTGCCGTGATGTTAAAACGGTCAGATCGTATCCGCGGGCCTGCAACGCGGGTATCAGGTCCATACTGAAGGTCTCGATACCGCCGATATGAGGAAGAAACAAGTCTGTCCAATAGAGAATTTTCATGTTGCCCTGACGGTCTCATCATTCCTCTGTGAGAGCTTTGTATACAGAAAATCAAGCGTCTTGACTCCACGCAACAACCCCCGTTTTGACGCGTCGGGCCGGGGGGATTGCGCCGACCTGTCTGTGAGTAGTTCCACCCATCGCGATGCATTCAATTCAGCTGAATACTGCGTCACGATTTTTGCCCTCGACGCGCGCGAGAGGCGAGACCATAGTTCAGGTTTCATCGCAATTTCGCGTATTGTGGTGACGAAATCATCGCCCCGATTATCGACCACAAAACCGGTTTTGCCCTGTTCAATAAGCTGACTAACGCCGCTGCGCGTGCGCAGGCAAACCGGGACCACCCCGCAAGCCATCGCCTCAAGCATGGCGATCGGCAGCCCCTCATAGTCTGAAAGAAGCACCAGGACGTTTGCGTTCAGCATTAACTTTTGAACCTCGACATTGTCAACTTGGCCGCCCAGCCTGACGCGCTGCCCCACATTTTCTTGCTCAAGGCATTGTTCAAGCCGGGCCCGGTCAGGCCCACTGCCATAAATGATCGCCTCGGTGTCCGCAACCTCCCGCACTACACGGCACAAGGCCTGAGCCAGCGCCAGGATCTGCTTTTGTTCTTCTACCAGCCGCCCGACGTAAATCAGGCGCAAGCATTCCGTTGGCGCAGTGGCTGCGTGATCCGGAACCGCGACGCCATACGGAATCAGGTGCATGGAGGTGGCCGTCTTCGCATCTTCATTCAAGCGTGACAAAAACTCCGATACACACACCATGTCAGTCACACAGTTACCCGCAGCCCCAACGACAAATTCTGCAAATATTTTTTTGTAAAATGCATCGTCCGAATGCAGTATGCCGATGCTTGAAATGCCTGCCCGCCTGATCCATCGCGTCGCCAAGTAGCCGGCGATGGACAAATTGATGACAAAAACCGTGGGTGGGGCTTTGGCGAGTTCCCGCAACAGCCATCGGACTTGCGCAAACATCGGCTCATTGCTGGAGGCCGCCTCGCAAGCAATCCCCATGCCGGTCAGTGCGCGGTAACAGGGGCAGGCTTCAGGGGGGCCTCTTTCGATGAAGAACAACACCCTGATTTGCCAACCGGCGCGCTGCAGAAACGGCAGGACTCCTCGCAGCCAGGAATTCGGCCCACCGACAAAATCCGGTGCATCAAAGGTGGTGAATGTGACGTTCATTTCCTGTGTCTGGATCCAAAATCAACGTGTTCAAGTTGTAGAATAGCTACCGAGTTGTTAGGGTCTAGCTGTTAATTCCAGCAACGCAACGACCTCATCAGAGTGTGCATCAAATGCGATGTTAAGCGAGCAAAATCCCAATTCATTTCTCTCCCGGGAACTTCGCCCCGAAGCTCGGCTTTTGCTTGCCTGTGCGCGTACCGATATCGGTCCCGAGGTTATGGAATCCATTAAAAAACTTACCCGTCTGCCGCTGGACTGGGAGTTTCTGTGTGCCACGGCGGAAAAGCACCGCCTGACGCAATTATTGTTCCGGAATCTGTCCGCAACCTGCCCGGAGACCATACCCGCGGAGATCAAAGCGCGTCTTCGCCACCAGTTTGTTACCAATGCAGGTTCAAACCTCAGATTGGCACACACACTGACCAGTCTGTTGCAAACATTCAAGGCCGAAGCCATCCCGGTTGTCCCCTTCAAAGGAAGCATCCTGGCTTATTGTACGTACGGTAAGCTGGCACTACGACAAAACTATGATCTCGACCTCTTCATTCGAGAGCAGGATATCGATAAAAGCAAGCAAGTTCTTGTGGCCGAAGGATATCAACGGGACAAAGTCTTTGATCGGGCGGTCAGTTTTAAACACGTTGGTAATGAAGTGGAGGTCGATTTGCACTGGGGATTTGCACCACGCTACTTTCACCTCAGCGTTGCATTTGACGAATTGTACGCGCGAACGCGGACTGAGTCCCTGTTGGAGCAATCCGTAATCACGTTCTCGGCAGAGGACTTATTGCAGATATTGTGTCTTCAGGTAATGAAAGACTGTTGGGAAAGACGGCAGCAACTGGAACATTTGTCCAAAGTTTGTGACATTGCCGAACACGTCCGGGCGCATCCTCAGTTAGAATGGTCGCGCGTCTTGCAGCGTGCACAGCAAATTGGTTTGCTGCGCATAGTCCATTGTGCGCTTATACTGGCGCGTGAATTGCTTGGTGTGCAACTCCCGCCTCAGGTTGTGAAAAAAATTGCGTCCGATCGCAGCGCTCGAAATTGTGCCCGGGGGATGTGTGGTTCGCTCTTCACCGAGGACGACATAGTGTCACCCTTGGAAAACCCATACCTGTCCGTGCGGCTGAGGTTCAGACAGTTTTATTTTTACCTGCGCATTCGGGAGCGTTATCGAGAGCGGATCAGACATATCGGGGAAATTTTGATGGCCCACAGGTTCGAAAGAACTTAGCCTGGCAACCAGGATTGACCCATTCAAATATTTATGAAGGAAGAATTGGATGGCGTTGTAAGACAGATATGAAACTGCCGGGCAGGACGTTGTTTCAGAACTGATCGATGGCGAAGTCATTATTGTGAATTTGGGCAACGGTAACTATTACAGCCTGACCCAGAGCGCTGCCGTCATTTGGGAGAGCATCCAACAACACGCCACCCTGGAACACATTCAAGACCGCCTTCATATGCAGTATTCGGGCGACACAGGGGTCATGAACAAGGACCTCACAGATTTAATCCAGGCGCTGGAAGCAGAGCACCTCATTAGGTGCCAAGCCGCCTCCAAGGTCGGTTCGCAAGACGATGCGCCGGTGGCGGAAGAATTGTCTGCTCATGAAAGAGAGGCATATCAACCACCGCTGTTCGAGCGCTTCACGGACATGGAAGACCTGCTCTTGCTCGACCCCGTGCACGAGGCGGAAGATGACAAGGGCTGGCCGCATGCCAAAGGCAGTCCCTAGCAAACTATCGGCAGTATGACCCGTCCAACCCCTCCCGAAATCAGCGTCATCATTGCTGTGCATAACGGGGACAGGCCCAGAGCCTTCAAAGTGTGCTGGATCAAAATCACGCTGCGCTGGAATTGCTCGTTATCGACAACGCATCTACCGATGGCACCGCGGAAATAGTCCGGGGATTTTCGTCAATTCGTTATTTCTACCTCGAAGAAAAGGGCCTGGCCAACGCGCTGAATCATGGCGTCGAGCGCAGCCAGGATGCATTCCTGGGCTTCCTGGATGCCGACGATTTATGGATTCAGAACAAACTCGCCACCCAACTTGAGAGATTTGCCGCGAACCCGTCGCTGGACATGGTGTTTGGACATATCGAACAGTTCCTATCGCCTGAACTGGAAGGCCCGGTAAAACAAAGACTGCGCATTCGGAGGAAAGAATTGCCCGGCTACGTCAAGAGTTCAATGCTCATCAGGAAGGAGAGCTTTTGGCGGGTTGGCCTATTCGACAAAAGCATGGAGTTTGCGGATTTTATCGACTGGTACATGCGGGCACAGGAGGAAAACCTGCAGGAATTGATGTTGCCTGATGTCCTGACCCTGCGACGGATCCATGAAACCAATATGGGCTATACCGAGCGCAACCAGCGCATTGACTACGCTCGGGTGCACAAGCGAAGTCTGGACCGCAGGCGACGCTTGAGCAAGACATGACGGCCGGTTTTCGGTCGAGGTATCCACGCCTGTCACCAGCAGATGGTTGGCTACTGAGTGCATCCACGCAATCTAACTCCGCTGCCAAAGTCGCGTGGGACCAATGGCGGGCTCAGCGTCAAGTCGAAACCGCAGATTTCAGATCCCAGGCCATGTTCGGCATATTATACGCCAATTTGATCGCCGACCTGGGTGGCCCCGATGCGAAAAAACTCAAAGGCGTTTACAAACGGACCTGGTATGCCAATCAGTTGCTGCTTGCACAATTGCGGCCGCTTCTTGATCGCCTGGCGGCCGAGGGCATTTCGGCAGCGGTAATGAATGACGCCTCATTGGTCGGAGGACACTATCCGGATATCGGCTATCGCGCCATTCGATGTATCGACTTTCTGGTGCATGGTGAGAACTGGGAACGGAGCGTCAAAATGGCAACAGAGGCGGGATGGAAGGCGCAGCAAGGCGAATCTTTTTCTTCGCCCACATCGTTATCAATCACGCAATTATTGGGTCCGGAGGGTCAGAGCTTGTTGATCTCGACCAGGCTGTTCACCGCCGAACCGCGAGATTATGTCGAGGCGAGAATCTGGGATGACGCCCAGACTATCGAAATTAGCGGTCAACCGGTGTTGACACTGGGAACAGTCGAGCAGCTATTGTCCCTCAGCGTCGAAGCACTCAGGGGCAAACGGCCGCCACTGTTTCCCTATGCCGACGCAATGCTCCTGCTGGATTCACTGACTTCCACCGCCGATTGGACTCGCCTGGTCTGGCGCGCCCAGCGTTTCCAACGCATCCTGCCCCTGCGCAGCATGTTGGCGTTCCTGCACACAACGCTCGGTGTCCGCCTGCCAGCCTGGGTGCTGCCGGAATTAAACAGGATGGCCATTTCGCATTGGGAATTACTGCACTACAACCAGGTTTGCGACAGCGTGCTGTTGCGATTTAAGTCAGCCTGTTTGCGGTGCCTCAGAGAATTGCGCTCGCACAGCGGTCCGAGGCTGAAGCCATGAAATCGATTGAAGCATCGGACCAGAAAGCATTTTTTGACACCATGTATGGCGACGCCAAACGGGCGGAAACGCAGGCAGGCTATAAGGACTACCACTATTGCCTTGCCGGTCAATCAGTCTGCTTGAGAATTGCAGGCGCAGGCTTCGCCGAAAAATTGCCCACCGCTTTGTGTCACCTGGCCCGGCCAATCGCGGAAAAACCCTCATTGACTATTCATGCCTGGGATGATGTTTCAACGCAAACGGTTCTACCCAGATTATTGTCCCGCTACCTGTCTTTTGTACAGATGCATTGCTTCGACTACCTCGGCCCGCGCAACGAGATGATCGACTTTCACGGTGACCGGATTCGAGCGCTGATGCACCTCGAGCCGGTCATCATCAGCCTGTTTGACCCCGTGAGGTCCATCGCCCTCTACTGGACAAGGGATGTGGACCAGATTCCCATCTGGGACTGGGGCACGCCCTTACGCATTATCCTGAATGAATGGGCCAGGCTTCACCAGCTTCTCCTGGTCCATTGCGGGGCTGTGGGGATAGAGCAGGGCGGGGTAATATTTGCCGGTAAAAGCGGTTCAGGCAAATCAACCTCGGCACTGGCCTGCCTGGATTACGGCGCTTTAAAGTACGCCGGCGACGACTACTCGTTGCTGAGTGTTACGGCGCAACCTTACGTGCACAGTTTGTACAGCTCGGCCAAGCTGAAGGGCACCTCCGACTTTGAGCGGTTCTCACACCTGTTGCCGATGGTCGCCAATCGCGATCAAATTGATGACAAAAAGGCCCTGATCTTCCTCAATGACGCTTATCGGGAAAGGGTCACTTCGGGGTTCCCGCTCCGCGCTATTGTGGTGCCGCGGATCAGTGGAATGCCCGGGAGTACTGTCGAGCCTGCCGACGCCATCACCGCCCTGAAGGCGCTGGCGCCAAGCACGCTTTTGCAACTGCCCGGCAGCGGCAAGGAAACCATGGCCGGTCTTGCCGCCCTGGTTCGCCAGGTTCCGGCTTACACCTTGAATGCAGGCACGCAAATGCGCGGTATTGCGCAAAACGTTGAAGCCCTGCTGAAGGATCTTTGCGGGACTGTCTAACCGAGATGCTGCGCCCCATCTTCTCCATGTTTCATTCGGTTTCCGGAAAAATATTCTGGTTTACATCGACATATTTTCCGCTCTTGCACCCGGTCAGGGTTCGTGTTGAGAGGGGGTTATTGTGGTTTTACACGTTGGAGGTCCGTCTGATCCCAGACCTGTCCGACGGATACAGCAAGATCGCCAGCCTGTTGGCCAACAAGGGCCAACCCAATGAGGCCATTGCTTACTACATCAGGGCGCTGGAAACCCATCACCCCGACAGCGCAAAAATCCATTACTTCATGGGCAGACAAAAAGCGCGGCAAGAGGACATCCCGGGGGCCATCAGCTGTTTCAAGATTTTTGTCCGCAGTGCGGCCGAAGCCAGCAACATTCAACCAGAGTTTTCACATCGATAGTCCCGGCTGGAACACGACCCGGCGTTTGACCCACATCGTTTTCACGGCTACCTCTACCTGGGAAAGAAGTGTATTGAAAGCGGATTCGAAACGCTCGCTATAGAATTTCTGAACACCTCGATCACCCTTGAGCCGTTTGTCATTGCGGCGCACAGCGCATTGGCGGAGACTTTATATTTGTCAAACCGCCACAGCGAAGCCCTGAACGCCACCCGGTCGGGGCATTTTTTCCAGCTACGCCAGAGTCACCCGGGTACTCTAATCTCAGCACGTTCAGGAAGCCGTATCGACCAACCCGACTTCCTGATTCTGGGCAAACGCAGATGCGGGACAACCTCACTATACAGTTACCTGACCCAACACCCCTACATCACACCCGCACTGCATAAGGAATTGCACTTTTTTGACGCCCGCTACGACCGTGGGCTGGACTGGTACCTGGCTCAATTCCCCCCGATTGGAAATCATCCGGAATTGATTACGGGGGAAGCCTCAGCCGGGTACGTTGATTCGCTGGCCGCGGCCGAGCGCATCAGGCGGCACTTTCCACATACCCGTTTTATCATCCTGCTGCGCGACCCCGTTGAGCGAGCAATATCACACTACCATATGAATGTACGGGCAGGACTTGAAACCGGTGCATTGAAGAAAACGCTGCTTGACGGGGTCGATCCTGCCGCGGACAACCTGCAGACCAATGCCTATGTGGACTGCAGCATCTATGTAAAGATGTTGCAGGTGTGGCTGGACATGTTTCCCCGCGAACAATTTCTCATCCTTCAAAGCGAACAGCTCTTTGCCGCACCAGGCCGGCTCACCAGCGGGGTATATGAGTTCCTGGGACAAGCGCCTTTTACCAGCAATGACTATCGCGTGGAGAACAAAGGCACTTACCAATCGACGAATGTCGCTCTGCAGCAGAGGTTACATGAGTATTTTCTACCGCATAATCTGGCGCTGGAAGAAATCCTCGGCATGCGATTTGGCTGGAATGACTGAGACAAATCCGCCAACTGAAGCCTTCTTCCAGCCGTATTGCGGCGACACAAAACGCCGGATTAACGGACGCCCTGGACAGAAAGCAGGCCAATGTAGAAAGCGGCCCAAGCGTTGACTGGCACCATGGCCACAGTCGCAATACCAATCGTGTGAATGAAGTAAGCCATGCGTTCACGCGAGATTGATTCACGATCATATAGAGGGCCAACAGTCGCGCCATTTATCAAGACGTTGCTCCAAACCTCAAGAAACAGCATGACTCCCAACAGATAGGTTGTCCCGAAAACAGTCCTCCGTCCAAAGTTATGGCGCAATGTGCCAACCGCAACCGCAAAGGCGCTAAAGCCGTTAGCGTCGCGAATTAATTTCAACAGAGCACCAATTAATAAACTGAATAATATGAGTCGCGAATTGTCTCCCCGCGCCGAAATTGACATTATGTGTTCGAGCGTGGCCACCGGGACTCGATGCAGGGTATCCACATTGAGAATAATTTGCGCCCCAATTACGCCGATGAAAAGTGCCGGCAAGACACGTTTTGTCCACAGCGCCATAGTGATCGAAAGCACTGACGGTATCAGACTGATCAAACCCAAGTCATCTACCATCTCAAACCCCATCAGCGCTGGTGTTGAACCCATCAAAACGAAACTGAGAAAAATGAACAACGTGCCAAGTTGTAAGGAACAATTCGATCTGTCCCCGCGTTGAAATGTACAAGTTTTGGGCGCGGAAACTACTTATCTTATTGTGTTATTTGCGAGCGTTGGATCCCATTGCCGGAACCAGTCCAGGATATACAGCGGGGTTCGGGCCGCATTGCTTGGTACGGTTGAAATGCTATGCCATTCATTATTGAAGAGGAGGAGGCGGGTTGGAATCCCCAGAATCTTCAACGCAGAATATAATTGCTCTGACTGGCCTGGAGGCGTTCGAAGATCCAGCGAGCCAGTCATGATTAGCGTCGGCGTCTTGATTTTTGCGACATGCATAATCGGAGAGTGTGCCAGCCATGGTTCAGGATTTTCCCAAAAATAGGGCCTGAAACGTCGCATACCCCAACCGACAATATCCATTGTGCCGGCAAGACTCAGCCAGTTGGTCACGGGGCACAGTGAGGCAGCCGCAGCAAACCGGTCGGTATGTGCAACAGTCCATGCCGTCAAAGCCCCCCCACCGCTGCATCCTGTGACAAAGAGCCGTCTGTTATCCACACCTCCGCGTGCGAGCGTCGCATCAACCCCGGCCATCAAGTCCTCAAAGTCCTTTTGGCCAGGAAATGCGTTGGCCACGGCGTTGCCGAACGCGGTGCCGTATCCCGAACTGCCACGGGGATTCGTATACAGGACCATATATCCGTTCGACGAGAGAATCTGATAGAACTCGTTAAAAGCGCCGTCATACATGCTGTGAGGGCCACCGTGAATGACGAGGATAAGGGGATACTTCTGTGATGCGTCAAAAGAAGGAGGTTGAACGACCCAGCCGTGCACGTCAGTACCGTCCTTTGAGACAAATTCAATTTCCTCCAACGCACCCAATTTGCGAGATTGCAGAATGTCTGCATTTAAATCGGTGAGAAACGTCATGTTTCGGTTCATCTTGGAGCTTAGGCGTATTACGTCTGAGGGGCGATCCGATGTCCGACCGGCTCCAAAGAGGTTGCCTTTCTTATCCAGTGAGTGGAGAGACACGAGGTGTTTACCCTGGGTGATCTGTCGTACAGATCCAGATAAGCTCCCAAAATAGGCTTGCATGTAGCCACGCTTGGCCACTGTAAAGTAGGTGCCTTGGCTATCATTCGCCCAAAGCAAGCTAGAGATGTCACCGTCAAGATCACCCGATGCAAGTTGGCGGTCAGAGCCATCAATACTGCTTAGCCACAGTTCTCTTGACTTGTAGCTTTTGTTCGCATGTTCAAAATCGATTCCGCTGTATGCGAGACGCTGGCCGTTGGGTGAGACTCTGGGCAAAAACCAAAAGCCTTTTTCTCTTGTGATCCTGGTTATCTTGCCCGAATCGACTTTCGCGCTATAAATATAGCTCTCACCAAAGATCAAATCTGCGTCATCGTCCGCCAGACCCGCAAAAAGAATCTGCTTTCCGTCCGGAGTCCACGTTAGCCCAGTGCCATTGTCCAGACCGTTGTATCGGGCACCCACATGCCAGGATCCCGATGTGATCTGCCGTGCAGTACCACCGTCCGCGGGTATAACAAACAGATGGTCGAACCCAGATTGATTGTAGCCTCGACGATCCTGACGGTAATGAAGCTTGTCGATTATGCGCGGGGACCCGGTCCAAGTTGCCCCGTCAGGGGGGCTGGGCAGATCAATCGGCCAACTCTTAGTTGATGGCACTAACGCGCGGAACGCAATCCACTGTCCATCAGGTGACCACTTGATGTCCTTTGGGGGATTATCAAGTTGTGAGATCTGACTGATGGATCCGTGATTGTCCATCCACTTTGTAAAAATCTGGGGTCTGTCAGCCGGCCCAGGCGCTACAAAGGCGATTCGCTGTCCGTCCGGTGACCATATTGCGCTAGATCCTTCAAGCAGAAAGTGCTTTTTGCTCCCGTCGGACCCCATCAACCAGAGTGCGGATGTTCGAACGTCTCGAAGCTTATCTGATCCTTTGCGTGTGAAGACTATTTTGGAACCATCTGGCGAAACTTGCACATCCGCGACGGATTCCAACTCCCACAGATCCTTGATTTGCAGGCCTGTCTCCGTTGTAGCGGCCGCTGACTGGATCAGCAAACCAGTAAAGATTATTATTGCGAGAGTACGTCCTAACACGTTGCTCTAGACCATTCTGGTTCTAGGGAAGAAAGAACTAATGCCGACGTGTAATAGATGTCCTTTAGAAATTCACCATAAACACTGCACCAATTGTGCGCGGCCGCGTGATGGCAGCAGTACTCCTCACTCCCAAGGTGACATGCTGAAATCCGTTTGAATCCAGCAAGTTATTGACATAAAGGCTCACTGAATACCGTCCAGTGCTAATTCCTCCCCGTAGACCCACCACGGTGTAGTTCACAATCATGGTACTGGGAGGCGCCATCTGAGGACCTAGAAGGATCCATAACAACACATACACAATTAAACTTTCAATGCTAAAAATCCTCGTGTGGGTGGCTAGATCCTGACGGCCGCTTCAAGCCAACCAAAGAGCCACGTTGTTCCCAAAACTATCGCTAAGTATTTGATCCTATTATGGGTATATTAGGGGGTAGTTTTGGGAATTTCTCTTTTGACTGATTGATTTAATTTATTTTTATCCCTGGCTTCGAACCAGGTGGTCGGGAGTTCGAGTCTCTCCGGGCGCGCCATCTTAGAATTCGCCTGAACATACTTATCTCCTTTCCTCAAGTGCGACGAGATCATCACCCGCCAGCAACATGATCAAAATACCATTCCACCAGCCATCCTTTCCGCGATGTCGGGGCATATCGACCAGATCCTCTTCCGGGAGAATGATTTCCTTTTTGTAGCGCACAGAAATGCCAAGGTCACGCAGGGCATCACCGGTTCCTTCGCGGATGTGCGGCCTGTTCCAGTCGTCGATGATGACCACAGCGAATGGCGCAAGTGTGCCGAAATAATGCTTGATCGCCTTGTAGTGGCAGTTTCGGGAATGGCTGCCATCGTACAGGTAGATATCGAATGGCCCCATCTTCTCGGTATCCAATTCGAAACAATCATGCTGAATCAGCCGTACCGCGCTACCTTGCCCAAACCTTTCTATATTCGAGATGAACTTTTCACGGCTCCCTTGGAACTGTGAGAAATTATCGATGCAGGTAGCGGCCACATTATTGCCATGGATTGCTGCCGTGGTGCTGGCCCCACCCAGGCTACCAATTTCCAGGTAACGACAGCCCTTGAAATTGCAGATGTTGTTGTAGAAGTGGCGCGTAATCGTTCCGCAAAGGCCGTCAACGGAAAGTACTTCATCTGATAGCCGTGAACGTCCAGTTTCGGCTTCTGCGATTGAACGGATAATGTGTCTGATCCACTGACCCTGAGACTGCGGCTTTTGCGCCTGTTCCTGGCCAGAACCTTCCAGCGCCAATGCGCCCGCAAAACGCAGCATATAGTCGTCACGTGTACATGGGGCAACGATTTCGTCGCCGGAATCGGTTTTGCAGAAACGGTCTTCGCGCTGGCGGTAGTGGTGGAAATAAATTTCCGTGTCGTCCACCTGTAGCTCTCTTCCGCCCTCCTCCAGAGAGTGCAGGCGCAGGAATCGCACATGGCAGGGTAATACGAATAATTTCTGCCGCTTCCGCCCCAGCGCATCACGACCGCTGGCCAGGAAAGTCAGTGGCGGATCTATCAGTTCATCAAATTCCAGTGCTCCTTCATACTCAAACCATCTGAGGCCAAACGACAAACCATCCACATTGGCTCGCTCGAAATCTTTCAGGAAGGCGGGTAGGGTTCGTCCAGGAATGCGAAGGAATTCGTCGACATCCAGAAACCCAATCCAGCGGCAATTAGCGAATCGGTTCAGCGAATGCGCCTCTTGCTGGGGTTGGGCAATCATCTTTTGGGGTTTTTTGTGGTTGCGCCAACGATAATTCCAGGGAATGTAGGTCACAGTGCCCGCTTCAAAATATGGCTGCAGGGCATTCAGCAGCCCTTTTTGATCAGTGGTGCCGTTGTCGTAAATCGCGACGTGATCGACCTTCAGACATTGCAGGTAATATTCGAGAAAATGGCGAATCCACCTGTTCTCGTTCTTAACCACCAAACTCATCAAGACATTCTTGGGTGGCTCGGGAATCGTCGAAAGACTGAAATGACTTGAGTGCGGGCCAACATTAATGACGAATTCAATCTCCGCATCATTCTCAAGTCGCCGTGAGAGTTTCGGATGTTCAAAATCCAGCAGGGCACAGGGCTCCCACGAATCAAGGCGATGAGGAATGTAAGTTCCGCGTATCTTCTTCTGGTCAATGACCAGGTCAACTTTTTCGACATCTACGCCGTGATCTGCCGGCTCCCAGTCTTTATAGTAAAAGGGCAAAACCGCAACGACCTTGTCACGGGACGGATGTACGAATATGTCCAAAAACAAGTAAAAGCGATGACCGCCAATCGCCACAATTTCCATGTCGCTGACGGGTAAACGCGAATTTCCGTTCCCTGTTGCATGGACTGCAGGAGACTCTTTCGGCGCGTCCCTGCACTGCGAACGGCCGCTATCATCTCGAACAAAAACCAGGCCCGTTTCTGCAAAGGAGCTCGCGTTGGCTGCTTGTTGCGCCTTGCGGCAGAGGTTCTCATCGCAACGAAAGCCCAGGCGCTCAACTTTTTTCACCCAGTATTCCCGGGCCTGGCGATTTGTTTGGCCATGTGACGGTCGACCGCTGAATCGACCAGACAATGAATAATTCATGAAAACATATTTATTTGCGTGCGCGAATGTCGCCAGAAAGTTCTGAGTAAGACGCTCCTCAACTTGTGCCACAAAGTCACAGCACCAAACCATGTCAGGGTGCTGATCGGGTATCCAGGGGCCTGTGTTGAAGTGCTCCGCATTGATGCCCTGGACCTGGCAGCCCAAGTCCCGAAAAAATGCAGCAGCCGCACCTTCCTGGCCGCCAACCTCGAGCACGGATTGGACATTCAATTCTTTATGAATCCACCGCCACAATGGCCGCATGGACCGTGAGTCATTGTGGTGACTGGGCTGAGACATATTTACGGCGGAATTGATTACTCCCGTGATGTCCCGCTGCGTGAGTAATTGGCACTGCGACTGCCTCGGATGCAGGTGGCAGACGGTGCGCCCTACGTTGGACAGCCACGTGGAAATGAAGCGTGAGGAGCCTGCCGCGACCACGGTTTCCGCCAGCAAGCGTTGAGTTTGCTGCAGGATATAATCCTTTTGCGATTGAGCATGCCCATGATCGACATTCTGGTGGGCACCTTGGCCGGCACTCTGGTCGTTACTCTGGCCCATGAATTTCTCACCGCGCCTGAGGCCCCACACGTCAAATCCGGTGGACTGGCGTTCAACCAGCGTTACCACACGCACATCCGCCCGATCCTGTTTTAGATTGTCGCGAATTTCCTCGACGGCCTGATAAGAATCGCTCATCACAAATAGTGTTCGGCCGGCCGGGATGGGTGCCAGACGGTTCAGATACACTTCTACCGGGTAATGCACATCCTCATCCCCAACCTTGTCTCCGCGACGAATGTGCAGGGCATCATAATCAGCCGGCAATCCTAATTGTGCAGAAAGTGTGTCGATAACGCTTTGGCAGTCCTCCACTGGCTGGAAAATCATCCTGACAAAAAAAGCCAGAATATTCTCGAAGCCAATAATTCGTCTGTGGCCGAAAATCAACTCCTCAGGCTGATATCCGCGCAAGATATTGAACGGCTCGCGGTCACCGGTTCGGGTGAATGCGACATGTTGCTTGATTCGAGCCGGGTCCACTTCGGAGGGCTCATGGCAAAATGGTTCGAAGTAGTCGGTCCAGCCATGCTGCCCTTTCCAGGCAAATTCCTCAGAACTGAGCAGCAGCTGCAGCCCATTGGCCCAGGCATAAATCATGGCACGCGCCACCGTACTGACTTCGGCGAAAAACCCTCTGTCGCCCAGGCAGTAGACCAGACAATCGTGGTGGCTTTGATTGACGCCTGAAAACAACTCGATGGGTGAAAGTTGCTTGTTCGCGGCAATTGACAACGCGATGGACTGACTGCTCATTGGCCTCTGAATTTCGTGGCCTCGCAGAGCAGGAAGTGGGCAGAATGTCTCAATCAGACTGACATCTTTGTGGTAAATTTCCCGTATTCGAGTGACCAGATCAGCGGGTAACGAATTCTCGTCAATGTTGTAGCGATCGTAGTCGTAGTCACTCTTGCGCCCGGATCGAGAACGCCGAAAAGGCAGGGCCGGACAGTCTCCCAATTTACGTCTGGTGAAAACCCGTTGCATATCATCTTCAAGACTCTCAACGCGGCCGAAGAAGTCAATCTCGACCCCGTAGATGCTATTGGACTGGGGGATGACATGTACATCGCCGCCTTCACAAGCCACTTCATTTACAAATGTTCTGAAGCGTTCCTCATCGTCCTCCATGGCTGAAAATGCCATGGTTGGCACGGTAGGTTGCCCCGACTCCTGGCGAAGGGAAATTTCCTGGTAGGCCGACGTAGCCCGGGCTACCGGATCGCGCAAAAACGCGAATTTGAAATAGCCGCTCAGCACCGACTTATCCAGTTGCCCAATGGGGAGCATTTGACTGTGATAAGGCGGACGCAGAAATTCGGTGTTCAGAATACTACTGGCATTTTTCGCGATTGGAATCAGGATAAATTTGTGCTTGTGAGAGACCAAACACTGACCGGAAGGCCGAAAAGTCGAATTCTTCACGGATTCGGCTGATTCTTTCCTATCCAAATCGTTGTCAGGAAGACTCTGCAACAAATTGATGTCAGTTTGGGGACGGTCAGGCTGCCGGCACATCGGATTTACCGGCGTCAGGATCACGTGGGAAGCATGCAGGGCCGCCATGCCGATATCACCAGGGTGCGGAAAATTTCGGTTGGTCAGTGCTTCTAGTTGCGATTGAATCGCCGCACCACAGAATTCTTCATTCAGATAAAGCACGGCGTGCCTGGCCAGCAACCCGCAGGTAGTGGGCATCATACCGCCGCCACAGAGTCTCACCGGAGCCACCCCACCCGATTTTCCCTGGTTCTGCAATTCCGTACGATGATACACCCAGGTAGAGCGCTTCAGCTTCTGTGGGAATCTCCAGTTCATGACGAAAGTGGTCGTTGAAAAGACAATCATCCTCTAAGATCAGAAAAGGGGGGCGGGCGCGCAACAATCGCAGGACTCTGAGGTGAGCCAAAGCGACGCCTATCCATGCCGGTTCCGTCCGCATTCCACGAACGAAATCGAAATTCAGATTCAACTCAGTAAGTTGTCTTTGCATCACATCACGCCTGTCAATGTCTTCACGACAATTAATGACAAATGTCGGGATTTCATGCAGATCGATGAGGTAATGCGCTTTGCCGGCCTTATTCTGCTTTTTGATACCGGGCAACGCCCTCGTACGGGAATCTTCGATCAGGGGCAAATCGACTTCGATATGGCAGGAATTGTATATTTGGCCTGTAAATGACCGGACATCAATGGCCTTCCCCTGGTGAAATGACTCGTCAAGAAATTCAGCGGTAATGTTCCCCGATCGATTTTTGTAAAATTCACCCACCCTATTAGCTGCAATATTAATGACGCTTGGCGTTTGCTCGCAAATCAAATCAGGGCGGGGAAATGGGCAGCGGGATTGCACCACTTCCAGCGAGTTCGGACCGTCGAAATTCAAAGGTTTCAATAACGGCGAGAAATCAGAAGTGCGAAATATATGGGCATCCTGGGACATTGGATAATCCCAATAGCCTGGACTGGCCGTTCTCCATTCCCAATGAAACCCATTACTGAAATCCGGCGGCTCAGTTTGAATGTCACGCACATAGCAATAGGTGATGTTTTCACCCATGCGCAGAGAAACCGCCAGGATGTCATCATCGTCATCAAGTGACTCCATGAGAGTCTGTGCCGTGAAGGTTCGGGTGAAAATCATATCGTCGACGAGGAACATGAGGTAGCGCCCCGGCCCGCGATCGATCCTCGCCATTAAGTCAATCATGGCTTCCCTGAACGAACCCTCCTCCCCGACCCAGTCGATACCTCTGTGCCAGCGCCGGAGCCAGTTGTAGCCGATTTCAAATTTGTCAGTCGACGCCGAATAAAGCACGTGGATGCGGTGGGGGAATTCGAAAAACTCCCGCATGCTACGTAACAAGGCGTCGAGCTGACAGGCGCGGTTCTTGCTGAACACAATCACGTCGAGCGTAGACTCGCTGCCGTCAACGCCCCAGATGGGTGGCATCGAGTTGTCCTGCGGCAGCAGTTGACGGCCAGAGCTCAAGTAAACCTCCGGCCTGTTCATCAATAAGTTTCTTGCGTGCAGGATGTCCCGTTTTTGAGTTGCTGCATCGCCTTCGATTTTCAAATTGAGTCCCGCCAGCTGAGACCACTCGTCTACGGACCGTGCCGTGCCTGTGGCATGGCGGTGGGGGATTTCGAATCACCGTTGCCGCTAAACAAGGTGTGTAGGCGCTGGACCATATTCTTAATTTGTTGCGTCTGCCACTGAGCCGACTTTGTCTCCCAGAATTCGTGTCGATTGACGCCCGAATTGTGCCGCTCCTCAAAGCGCCAGATCTGCAATTCGTCAGGTAGATAAATGTCGTAACCGTGAGTGAATGTGCGCAGGGACACGGACGGATCATGGTCTGCATAAAACATTGCCGGATCAGCGGGAACCGCGCTTATCCAACTACCATGCGTGAAGACAAAATTGCAGCTCAATAGCGCACTCTTTTGGTGCTTTGTGGTCTTGCGGTCATTTGACATTTGGATGTCGACCAAGCCGCATGGGGCAACAAGCTTGCATTCCATCAACGGCACACCATCCAGGTCAGTGCCCGCCCACGGGATGGTGACCTGGCCTTCCTTATCAATGCAAAATGGTGGTGAGCTGGTCGTCAGCAAGGGTTGCTTGCCTGGCTTGCCTTCCAGCTGTTCGATCAGATTGCTGTCCCAATGGTTGGCAAACCAGGTGCGAGAATCTATGAGCAAATTATATTTCTCGCCACCATACAGCTTTTGCGCTTCGGCTCGTGCCCAGCCGTAGCCCAAACTTGCATTGTAGGGATACCTACGGATGCGAAAACGTGGATCGCCAAGCCACTGGTCAAGGTTTTCGTCTTCGTCGCTCAGCCAGCAAATGCCGAAATTCAGGCGCTCTGGATGAGCGGCTGCTGACAATGCCGCCTCAATTGTGAACGGCAGCAAACGGTCACGGTAGGATGCGATGGATACGAATATTTGAGATTTCACATCAAGGTCAACACTGTTGGGAATCGTCCACGGCGGCACATCCGGAATGTCAATAAGATAGCCTCTAAATTCCACATAGTCTAAAGACCGTTGACTTCAATGCTAGTTGCTAATCACAATGCCCGGGCATCTCATGCGTATCTACTCGATTAACATTGACGCAGCGCCCTTGTTCCCTGAGGTTGGCCAATACCTCGAAAGTGCAGGTTTTCGGCGAATGTATTTTTTGGTCAACGGTCTTTTTACGTCAGCTTCAATCAATTCCAGCTACTACGGCAAGGTCTTCGATTTGATTGCTGACGGCGATGATTCTTTGGTGGACATATTACTGAAAGAAAATTTTTCCATCCTCCTGCACGAAGATGGCAACGATTTCGTCAGAAATTCTCTCAATGAAGAACCCGGCCCCGGGACGTTAACCGGCAATGAATGCAGGCTGGCGGATTCAGTACCCAACTTGAAGAATGAAAGGTACGCAAAGGTGATTCTCAGTGCGAATCAACAGGTGGGTGATCGTCACAAATTCGTTGACTCGCAGCACACCGCGGCATTCTTGCGTCGAGAGGAGGACCGACTGAAATCTATCCAATCGCGACGATCTGAGCTATTTGCATACGTCCTCTACGCGCAATATCACGATTTTGTTTATTACTATCACAAAGCAATTGAAGATACGAACGCGTACCTTGATCACATAAGCAAAAGCACCACAGCCTGGCTCAGGCTCTGGAATTTCAGCCAGCCCGAAGCCTTGTTTTTTGTTTTCAGTGATCATGGCGACTTTGTGGACAAGCTAAACTCGCCCAAAGACTACTTGCGATGGTGATATGTCAAGGACACTACCCAAAGCCCGTTGAATATCACCAAGAATATCATCTCAGGTGTTGACTTTTATGCAGCCGTTATGCAGAAAATTGATCGTCCCAGTCCGAAGTCACCTCGGGATAGTGAGTCTCTTGAGTCGCCTGTAAACAAAGACCGTATTTACTATAACGCTGACGTACGCGTCTGGGATAAGAACTGGAAAAGCCGTGAAAGAAAAAAGCCTGTAGTGAACATTGACCATCCAGCCCGGCTTAATCAAATATCTTCAAGGTTGATGATTGCCTCGGCGATTAAGATAGTTGACTGGAAATCAAACGGTATGCCGAACAGACTGCTGCAAGCCACCTATTACCGGCACAATCAGAAATATTACTACCTGAGTTATGATTTTCAACATGATGACCCTGTTTATTGCCACCACTTTTTCGATCCGCCTGGGTACACATTCGATCCCATTGTCGAAGTTGATATCAATGGGAGGGCGTACCAAACACTCCTCCAACTCAGCAATCAACTGGTAGAAAAGTTTCCATGGGTACAGAGCGCCAATTTTGAGGCGCAACTTGAATCCGGTCAGTTTAATGCATGGCACCCTGCCCCTTGACTGTCATGGGAACCAGACAAGATCATATTTTCAATCTCCTGGTAATATTTAGCGATATTCTGGAAAGAAATGGGCTTCGTTACCTGATTTCGTGCGGCACCCTGCTGGGTGCATATCGTGAAAAAGACATTCTTCAGCACGACTACGACGCGGATGTTCTCGTATTTCAGGAAGAATTCGATCGTATTGCAAGCGCCTTGAGTCGCGAATTGCCCGAAGGCCTGGAATTCGTCAATGTCTACTCCTACATCGGGATCATTGATGAAGTGCATGACTGGATTCATCTGGACATACTTCAGTATGAATTTGCTAACGGCCATTTCTGGCTTAGCAAACAGCGGAGAGAGAATTCAATCTGGAAGCAGAAGATCAACGAACAAATACGCGCGGAAAACGTAGTTGGGAAATTCTCAATGCATGACATTCTGCCGCTTCGCAGAATGACAATCCGAACCGGGCAATTCCTCGCACCTGCAAGACCGCACAGACTGCTTGTTGCCCATTATGGAAGTTTGGGAATTCCGAATGTGGACTGCAAACCGTCCCACAAATATGCACCGGTCCACCAAAACGACGTCACCCGGTTAAGATCTCAGATATCTTGTGTGTACCCGGTTCGCGATGTCCTCGACGACAAGCTTGGGCTACCCAGTGTTTATTTGCTCGATACGCTCCAATCAATGTTTGTGGCGCTCGGCTATTCAGTCGAAAATCAAGGCGATCACCAGTTTGGGATCCATCTCGACGGGGTTGATGCCTTTATACATTTGGTTCTGCGGCTACTCGACAGGGGCATCGCACCCAAATACTGCATTGGCGAGCAGTATGTATATTTCAGCGATGGAATCGGCTACACAATTGTCCAGGTCTGCCAGGAGCCTTGACAGAGTTGCCAATGGAAATTCAGCGTCTCACAATCGACTGCAATAATTATGAAGGTGAATTCTGCCGACTTGCAGGGCGCTATCTTGCGCCAGGCGGCGTTTACATTGTAGAGGACATTGACGAAACTGCCCCCGAAACCGGGTTTCGCGATGCGGTATCGTCGATGGATCTCGCTTTTGCGGCGTTTCTCCATCCATTGCATGAGCGGCAATCGCGCGGCTGGAAAAATCACAAATTGCTGGTGCTGGCTACCATGAGTTTAAAGAGAGGCGCTGATTAGTTCAGATGAAAAAGACCATCCTGTACCGGCTGTTCAAGGCGGGTTCGATTCCCAAAGACGCCCGCAGCCAGATTTTGATAGAGGGCATTGTGCTCAGCGATGAGGGTATCAGTGGCTCACTGACTTACAGAAATTTTCGTGCGCCGGGCAGATACAGTGGTTGGAGGCGTACCTGGTTCAGCGGCTCGCTGGTGCTGACCAGGCAACATTTACTTGCCTTCGGATTCTCCAAACCGGTGATTGGTGTTGCCTGGGACGACGAAAAAATCAATGCACTTGATTGCACGCTTCTTAACCGCCGCACCCTGTCGTTCAGATTCGACGCCTCGACATTCAACAGCGACTGGTCCGGCGATCTGGAGGTCAGGTTTTCCACGCCTCTGGCCCGCTCTTTTCTGTACAACATCAAGCGGTTGCGCAGGGCTCACAGCCCTAATAATTCCTATCCTCATCGGAGCTACATATAATGTAGCCCATATGAAATTGAGCGGCAGCATCAAAAATGTCATAGCCACGCTTGTGCTCATCATGACGGCGAGCTCTGGAGCCTATTCCGCACAGTACGTCAGCCTGAATAGCGTGATCGACGGGGTGCTGGCGCAAAACGCCGCTTTGAAAGCGGCAAGAGCTAACTGGGAATCTGCCCAGGCGCGTCCTGAAATCCTCGCTGCACTACCCGACCCCATGCTCACTTTCGGGTATTTTTTCCAAAGCGTTGAAACCCGTGTCGGCCCCATGGACTACAAATTCACGCTAAAGCAGAAGTTCCCCTATCCGGGCAAGCGTTCGCTGGCAGCGAATCAGGCTGAGGCTGAAGCGAAGCTGGCCATGTGGCGCTTCCAAACTCAAGAGAGGAATCTGATTTTAAAGGTCAAGCTAGGCTACTTTAAACTGCAGCAAGAGGCGGCGATGCGCGCGGTGTTCGAAGAGGAATTATTGCTTCTGGAGTCTATTTCGGCAGCCGCGCGGGTACGTTACGAAACGGGCATCGGGGAGCAGCAGGAGTTACTGAAAGTGGATCTGGCGGCCAGTGATATTCTGAATCGGCTGCTGGACCTCGACCGGCAGAAGCGGTCAGCTCTGGCACAACTAAACGCACTATCGGGCAATCAGCCTGAGCGAGTGATCAACGTTGATCCGCAATTTGAGCGCATGAGCGTTCCCAGTGAAGAACTGGCGATCGCTGTGGCGGAAGTGTATCGACAGGAACTTCAGGCGGCCGGCGTTGCGACCGAACGCGACTCGCTGGGACTTTCGTTGGCAGAAAAAAGCGGCCTTCCCGATTTTACAGTGGGTGTCGAATACATCGAGGTGGGAGAAAGTCTGTTTCCTGGAACTCTGGATAGCGGTGATGATGCGCTGATGGCCTTTGTCAGTGTTAATCTTCCAATCTGGCGCGGCAAAGTTCGCGCTCAAGTGGTCGAAGCGCACAAGAAGCTGCAAGCCAGCCAAGAGATGGAAATCGACGTGCGCAAAGAGATTATTGCAGAGGTCAACGCGGCTTGGTTCCAGGCCAGGATAAGGGAGGAGCAGATAGAACTGTATCATTCAAATCTGATCCCGCAGTCTGAGCAGAGTCTTGAGTCCGTGTTGGCCGGCTACAGGGCAGCGCGGACCCGATTTCTCGATGTTTTGGACAGTCAGCGTGTCTTGCTCAGATTACGGCTTGGGCTGATTGCCGCGGAAACCGACTTTGCGAGGTCCCTGGCCAGCATGGAACGTAGTGTTGGTGTCGATCTTGACCGCATCGCGAATCTGGGTGCGTCAATTCAGTCGGCGGCGGATTCCCCCTCAGAATAATCGAGATGTTGAAGCAGGCAGCAAAATTCTTGACCGCATGTGGCCTCGCTGTTTTTGCGATTTTTGTGATGACCAGTTGCAATCAGACTTGGGAAGACCAGCCACAAGCAGTTGCCGAAGAAACAACGCCGCTCCAATCACCATTGCCACAAAAACAGGACCAAGACACAGAGTCGGGCGTGTATCTGTGCCCCATGCACCCGAATATCGTGGCGCATGAACCCGGGCGCTGCCCGATCTGCGGCATGGACCTGCAACTGAGCACGCCGCGCCAGTCACCGCTTCCACAAGAACGTGACCAAGACACAGAGTCGGACGTGTATTTATGTCCCATGCACCCGAACATCGTGGCGCATGAACCCGGGAAATGCCCGATCTGCGGCATGGACCTGCAACTCAGAAAAAAGAGCGGCACGAAGGGAATAGCCGGGCGCTCGCCCGTGCAGCTCGTCCCCCTGCAACGTCAGCTGATCAACTTGAGAACCGCCAGGATTGAAATGTCCGAGGTCATGAAGACCATCCGCACCGTCGGAATCATGAAACTTGACGACTCGGCGCTGGTCACCATATCCGCCTGGACCGCTGGGAGAATCGAGAAACTATACGTAAACAAGACGGAGACCCAGGTTCGCAAGGGCGATCGGCTCTACTCGATCTACAGTCCGGACCTCTATTCAACCATGCAGGAGTACGTTGGCCTGTTGGAAAAACGGCCAGAAAATACTCGGCTCCTCGATGCAACTCGGACACGTCTGTCTTTGCTTGGATTATCGGACGCACAAATAACGTCGCTAGGCACCGAGCGGCAAGTTTCGCCCACGATCGATGTATCAAGCCAGGTCGAAGGACTGGTGACGCATCTTGGAGTTCAGCAGGGAGGGTATGTCAAGACAGGTGATCCCATGTACACCATTGCGCACCTGTCGCGTTTATGGCTCATCGTGACCATCTACGAGTTTGAACTCGGACTGATTGAACCGGGCATGCGCGTCGTGGCCACCAGCCCCGCACTCCCCGATGACGCATTCGAGGGAACAATCACGCTGACAAACCACAAGATCGGAGAGCACGCGCGCGTCGCCGAGATTCGCGTCGAATTAGATCGGCGATATGCGCAGTACGGTGGCGATTCGTTCCACCGCCTGCTTCCGGAAATGTACATGGACGTCGAGATTCAAACCAATCTTGGCGAGCAGCTTGTCGTTCCGGCCAGCGCAGTGTTCAACACCGGGAAACGTGACTATGTCTTTATCGAACAGGATGAAGGGCTCTTCGTTCCCAGAGAGGTCCGCCTGGGCGCCAAGGCGGGCGATGAGTTCGTGGTTTTGGACGGATTGGAAAGCGGGATGTCTGTCGTGGTCGATGGCACTTTCTTGCTGGACAGCGAGAGCCAGTTCCGGGCAGCTGCAGAGGGGAATGAGCCGTAATTAATCGCATCATAGCTTGGTGCCTGAACAACCAATTTCTGACCTCGGTTGGAATTGTGGGGCTCACCGTCGGCGGTTTGCTCGCGGTCAACAATGTCAATCTGGACGCCATACCCGATCTCTCCGACGTCCAGGTCATCGTCTATACCGAGTGGCCGGGTCGCGCTCCGACATTGGTGGAGGACCAGATAACCTACCCCATCGTTTCCTCACTCTCCACGGCGCCTGCCGTACGCTACGCCCGCGGCCAGACTTTCTTCGGACTGTCGTTCGTGACGGTCGTTTTCGAAGACGGCACGGACATGTATTGGGCGCGCTCCAGGGTGCTGGAGTATCTCAATCAGGTCCAGAACCAACTCCCGGAAGGCGTCACCACGTCGCTGGGCCCTGACGCAACCGGGGTTGGGTGGGTATATCAATACGCCCTGGTAGACCCCACTGGGCAACAAAGCCTGGCAGAGCTTCGATCGTTCCAGGATTGGACACTGCGTTACTACCTCCAAGACACGCCCGGCGTCGCCGAAGTCGCCAGCATCGGCGGTCATGTCAACCAGTACCAGGTCATTATCGACCACAATGACCTTGCGGCCAGACGCCTCACCATTGGCGGTGTGATTCAAGCGATTCGTGAGTCGAACCGAAGCATCGGCGGACGTGTGCTGGAATTTGGCGAAACTGAGTACATGGTTCGGGCAGAGGGCTATATCGAAAGCCTCGAGGACATCGAAAACACCGCCATCGGTGTGACTGATCAAGGGGTCCCGATCACGGTGGGGGATATCGCCCGCGTGGTTCGTGGGCCGGAGATCCGCCGGGGCATTCTGGATATCGACGGCAAGGGTGAAGCGGTGGGCGGCATCGTCATCATGCGATATGGCCAAAATGCGCTGAAGACAATCCGGGCGGTCAAGGAAAAACTCGAGGCGATAAAGCCGTCACTGCCTGCTGGGGTTGAAATCGTCACCGGCTATGACCGTTCAAACCTGATCATGCGAGCCATCCGGAGTCTCCGCGACACGCTCATCGAGGAAATGATTATTGTCAGCATCGCCATCTTCATTTTCCTGTTCCATGTGCGTAGCGCCCTGGTGGCTATCATCGTCTTGCCGCTCGCCGTAATCATCTCCTTTATCCCAATGGCGCTCATGAACATATCGTCCAACATCATGTCGCTCGGTGGCATCGCCATCGCCGTTGGCGCGATGGTCGATTCCGCCATCGTGCTGATCGACAACGCTCACAAGTGGCTCCGGCGCTGGAACGAGGCGCGCGAGAGAATGAGCGCCGAAAGAACTCAAGACCTCAGTGAGGAAGATCGAACACTGGCGGCCATGGGACGTGTCGAGGTGATCACCAAGGCCAGCCAGCAAGTGGGTAGGCCGCTGTTCTATTCGCTGGCCATTATCGCCGTGGCATTTTTGCCGGTATTTGCGCTTGAAGCTCAGTCAGGGCGGCTCTTCAAGCCGCTGGCCTACACCAAAACCTTTGCAATGTCCGCCGCCGCCATTCTTTCGATTACGCTCGTACCGTTGCTGGTGCATTGGTTTGTTCGTGGAAGAATTCCGAAAGAAGAAAAAAACTATATTGGCAGGTTCTTGATATGGATCTATAAACCATTCGTCGATTTTGCCTTGCGGTTCAAATTGCTGACGCTTCTCCTGGCGTTGGTGTTGGGCGCAGCAAGTTGGCTGCCTTTTACGAGTATCGGCTGGGAATTCATGCCGCCACTGAATGAGGGTTCCCTGCTCTACATGCCAACCAGCCCACCGGGCATGTCGATTACCGAGTCAAAGAGCATCCTTCAGCGGCAGGACGCGATCATCGCTAGTCTGCCTGAGGTTAAACGGGTGTTTGGAAAGATTGGCCGAGCGAATACCGCGACGGATCCTGCCCCGATATCCATGGTCGAGACGGTCATTACGCTCAAGCCCGAGGACCAGTGGCGGCCCGGAATGACCCTCGAGAAGATCAAGCAACAACTGACCGGCATGTTGCCCATCCCGGGCATGCCCGCAACATGGTGGATGCCGATCCAGACGCGTATTGAAATGCTTGCAACTGGCATTCGCAGCGAGATTGGTGTCAAGGTGATGGGCCCGGATTTGGAGGTGATCCAACAAATATCACAAGAAATCGAAGCCTTGTTGGGCGAAGACCCCAACACTGCTTCCGTGTTCGCCGAACGCGTAACCGGCGGATATTACCTGGACTTTGAAATTGACCGCAGGGCGATCACGCGCTACGGCCTGACTGTCGCCCGTGTCCAGCACTGCATCGAGGCTGCGGTTGGGGGGATAAACGTTACAACGGTCATTGAAGGGTCGCGAACAATACCCGGTCAATGTTCGCTATTCGCGTGATTTTAGAAGCGATGTGCCGGCATTGCGTCGGGTGCTCATCAGCACACCGGCCGGTGGCCACATTATGCTGGGTCAAGTCGCGGATATCCAATTAACGCAAGGCCCACCGATGATCCGCAATTAAAATGGCATGCTGGCAGGGTTCGTGTTTGTCGATACTTACGGTACGGACCTCGAAACTTACGTTAACAGGGCCAAAGAACTCATCGAAAGAAATGTGTATATCCCACCAAAGTACTACCTCGAGTGGAGCGGGCAGTATGAATACATGTTGAAGGCTAGAGAGTCGCTGCTATTGATCATACCGTTTACCCTGGCGGTTATCTTTGTACTGCTGTTCATCCAGTTTCGCGCTGTCAGCGAGGCGCTCATCGTCATTCTGAGCGTTCCCTTCTCCCTCATTGGCGGTGCATGGCTCATGTGGCTGCTCGATTACAACTTCAGCATTGCAGCCGCTGTCGGCTTCATTGCGCTGGCAGGGGTAGCTGCCGAAACCGGTGTCATGATGATCGTGTACCTGAATGCGGCCTGGAGCGACCTGGTGGCATCACAGACGCATCGTCTCGATATGACCATGCTCCGCCAGGCCGTGGTCGAGGGGTCTGTGCAGAGGGTGCGGCCGAAAGTGATGACGGCCTGCACCACAATCATCGCCTTGCTGCCGATCATGTGGAGTACCGGCACGGGAGCGGACACCATGAAACGAATCGCAGCGCCTATGATCGGTGGAGTTATGATCGAATCTGGTGTTTGAGCAGTTGAAAAAAAGCGGCGTATCTGGTTGATTTGTTGTTACCAAACTTCAAAGCAACCAAAGGAGATACGCCACTATGAACAAGAATAATGTTATTGAACTGGAACGTCGAGCAATCAGTGCCGATCCGTTGACCGAATTGCTCAAAGAAGGCGCCCGGAAGCTGCTCGCCGAAGCGGTGGAAAGTGAAGTCCAGGAGCTGCTGGCCAAGTATCAGGATTGGCGTACCGAATCAGGTCATGCCGGTGTGGTGCGCAACGGTTACCTGCCAGAACGTGAGTTGCAGACCGGCCTGGGACCGATCCGGGTGAGAATTCCCAAGGTGCGCTCGAAGACCGGTGAAGCAGTGAGTTTTCAGTCGGTGCTGGTGCCGCCATATGTGCGCAAGACAGCGACTTTCGAGGCAGCCATTCCGTGGTTGTACCTCAAAGGGGTATCCAGCGGTGAGATGGCTGAGGCGTTGCGGGTACTGGTGGGCCCGCAGGCACAGGGTCTGTCGGCCAGCACGGTATCCCGCCTGAAACAGGTATGGGCGGAGGAATATCGAGCGTGGAGCCAGCGTCGCCTGGGACAGGACCGGTGGGTGTATGTCTGGGCTGATGGTGTCTACAGTGGGCTGCGGGCGGAGGATGCCAAGCTCTGCGCGCTGGTGATCATTGGTGTCAATGAACGCGGCGAAAAACATTTTCTGGCGATTGAGGACGGGGTGCGGGAATCGACTCAGAGTTGGCGTGAGGTGTTGCTGAATCTGAAGTCGCGCGGCATGAGCGCCCCACAACTGGCGATTGGTGATGGTGCGATGGGTTTTTGGGCGGCGCTGGATGAAATCTTTCCGGCCAGCCGCCAGCAACGCTGCTGGATGCACAAGACCATGAATGTACTGAATTGTTTGCCGAAATCCGCACAACCCAAAGCCAAGCAGGCCCTGCACGCCATCTGGCAGGCGGAAACCAAGGATGATGCAAACAAGGCGTTTGATTTGTTTATTGAGATCTTTGAGGCGAAATACCCGAAAGCGACGAGCTGTTTGCTCAAGGATCGGGATGAACTGTTGGCATTTTATGATTTTCCGGCCCAACACTGGCAGAGCATCCGGACCAGCAACCCGATTGAATCCACCTTTGCCACCATCCGCCACCGGACCAAAAGATCCAAAGGTTGTCTGACGCGCAATGGCATGTTGCATATGATGTTCAAATTGAGCCAGTGTGCGGAAAAGAAATGGCGCCGGCTACGCGGCTTTGATTACCTGGCCAAGGTGATTACGGGGGTGAAATTCAAAGATGGGATCGAGGTAAAAGAGATTGATCAGGTCGCCGCTTGAATCAAATGGCTAAACACCAGATTTGACAATAGCTCATGATCGGTGGCATGGTGAGTTCAACGATTTTGACGCTTGTGATCATCCCGGCGATCTACTACCTTTATCGATCACGGCAAATTGTTGACGGTCAGGTGACGCCGGCGGCCAGCAGTATCGCGAGCCGCAAGCGGCAACCCTGAATATTGCCCTGGTAGAATACACCATGATCATCAACTCCCGAATTGCCCTGGTCTCCATGCTGATTTCACTATGCCTGCTTGCCGGACCGGCATTGGGACAGAAAGAAGAGCAGATTCAGATCACATTCGACGACAAGGTCGTCGTCGGCGGTTTTGAAGAACCTCCCCGGCTGGTACGGGCTGAAGGCTGGGAATGGGACCACGAAGTGCGGGTCTGGCTGCCGCCTTCCTACAGATCGTCCGACAAAATCTACCCGACCCTGTGGGTAACCGACAACAGCCTGGAATTGATGCAAGGCGCGCTGATCGGTTCCGAATTCGGTCTGGCGCCCGAGTTGATCGTGGTCGCGGTGGGCTCGCCCGCGGGCACCAATGCGGCCGAATTCCAACGCCGCAGATCCTATGATTTCATCCCGGATGCGTCACTGATGGGGCCCTTATTTGCGCCCATGGCCGAGGGAATCGGCGGCGCACCCGGCTTCCTGAGTTTCCTGGTCAACCAGCTCCGCCCCATGCTCGCCAGGGAATACCGAATGGACCCGGACGATCACGGTTATGCCGGCCATTCCGGCGGTGGGCAATTCGGGCTCTATGTGCTGCTCAACAAGCCCGCGAGCTTTACCAAGTACATCATCAGCAGCCCGGCCACGTACCAACCCTGGCTGGACATGGAAGAGGCCTGGAGTCAACAGCACAAGGACCTCGAGGCCAAGGTATTCATGAGCGCCGGTGAGGCGGAGGCCTACCACCCGATATGGTCCGGCGCCCAGATCGCCTCGACCGTCGCCCTGCTCGCCGAACGATTTGGAACACGCAAATACCCATCACTGAAACTGAAAGTCAGGTTTTTCCCCGAGGAGGATCATCTCACCGTCATGCCGATCGCCTATACCCACGGCGTCAGGTACCTGTGGGGACAATGAGGCTTCTGCTTTACACGCTGATGGCGCTGGGGCGGAATCGATGCCTCGCATGTAACCTTTGTCGCACTGGACTTCAATCACCAGTTCTGGTTCGAGGTGCTCCAGTCCCACGGGTTTGATCCTGAGCTGCCGACCCATCTCGTTGACGACCGTGCTTGCGATCGTGTTGTTCATGAAGCTGCCTTTTCTGTCTACGCTTAAAGATTTCACGACAGTTTCCCAGAAAGCCCTGGCGGTCATTATGGCCAGGTCAATAAGTCCCAGGTGCGCTCCTACAGCAAGCGATCCGATTTTACATTATCTACGAAATCCATCGCGCTAAGGCGCTTCAGTTCCTCGACAGAGGAAGTCGAAGGGTTTCCCCTGGCAGGTACCTATTTGAGCGCACTCTCTTGGCCTGATCAGTTGGGGCCTGCCGAAACCTGCAGCTACCGGCCTGGTATTCCTTCAATCACCAACCCTGATAAAAACACCCGGGTCCTTCCAGTCCATCAGCTTTGTTGATGGGTCGATGAACATTTCCAGGTGCTCGGGTTTAAGCTCGCCCAGCGCCACACCATCGTCGATCTCCGTACCGGGCACCCTGCCCTGCGAAACCCAGACCCTGAATTGCACCGGGTCCGGACTCCACACGGTGAAGTGATCCGCGGATTTATCCAGTACCAACCATAAATAAAGCGGCTCTTCGTCTGGGCCAACCTCCCTGATGTTGGCGAACAGAACCTCACCCCAGCTCCGGATACTGCCCTCAACGATTTGCATCTCGACACCGTTGATCCCACGCTCCATCCATGCTGCCTGCAAGCGGCCGCTACCCTCGTCTAGCACCGTAGTAATGACCACCATGTCCGGTCCCAGCTAGGTGCCCTGCCAATCTTCGATATTCAAAGTCACTGCGTTCTCACCCAGGGGGTAGGGTGAATACACCACTTCGCAAGCAGCGAGAACCAGGATGACGGGCAGCAGAATGCCTGTAAATTTCGATTTCATTTCGTGTTCCTCCGAGATATACCATTACAGTGGTGAACACGTTACCGCCCAACAGCTTAGGTTGCCTGACCAAAACCATATGGTTTGCTTAATCTTTCTTAGCAGCCTGGAACGCCGCAGATTCACGCGCTCATAGAAAGGCATTGCGGTAGTTCATTCGCGCGGCGCGTTGCGTTCAATATGCGCCGCCATTTCGCGGATCAGGGCGAAAGGATAGGGCATCAGCCCGACATCGGGCACCGCGAAGGCGTGGCCAGTGAGGCCGCCACCGAAACGGAAGCTGCCGCCGTAGTGTGGCTCGGTGGTGCTTTCGAGAAATGCCTGCACGCCGTACATCGCCGGATTCAGATAGAAATTGTCCATCCAGCCGCAGATGAAGTGAAGCTGACCGACCAGCTTCGGTCCAATCTCCGGCCACTTGCGCTCCAGGTATTCCCGCAGGTCGTAGCCGTTGCGCCGCCATGTTTCAACCACTTCATGGTCGATCTGACCGGTCTCTGGATCGAACGCCGGACGGGGATAGCCAGTCTCGGTCATGTCGCCCCAATGTGCGGCATAGGCGTCGGTGAACTCTCCGGACAACCCCCGCTCACCGCCGAGCGCATGCACCAGTTGCCCGAACTGGCGGTTGGTCAGCCTGACCCGACCCTGTACGGTGCGCGAAAACGGTTTTTCCTGCGTCAGCCAGCGGCCCCCGTCCAGTACGAAGGCATTGTCTTCTTCGTACATGTTGGTATTGAGGAACTCACGATAATCGACCCAGTCAGGGCAATAGGACCAGGCTCCACCGAAGAAATCAGGCTCGGTGATCTGAGCGTAAGCCGCAATCCACCCGCCGGTTGATCCGCCGGTCTGGACACGCGCGTAGGGCTTGCCGATCGCCCGGAAACGCCGCTCGACCTCGGGGATCAGTTCTTCCATGATGGCATCGCGGTACGGGCCCGCAAGCGGTGAGTTGGTCGCATAGGAGTCGTCGTAGAACGGTGTCGGATGCTGAAGCGTCACGACCAGGAAACGCGGCAGATCATCGGAAAACCAGCCGTCCCACAGGGCGCGGGCCGACGCATAGACGGCTCTTTCAGCTTCACCGGCGTCCTCGGCTGGCGGCACGGGCTCGCTGTCCGGAAAACGAAAAGGCCGGCGCTCAAAAAAATGGCCGCGATGGTAGTAGACCGGGTAGCGCGCCGTGGGGTTGTCGTGATAGCCCTTTGGCAGCAGTACGGTCGCGCCGACATACATGTCCCGGCCCCAGAATTCGGACAGTTTCTCGCTCCTGATCCGGAACTGTTTGACGTGGGCATCGTCTTCGGGCAACTGGTTGGGTGGCGTCATCCGGGTCAGGTTGAAATGGACGAAAAAATTGCCGTCCCCGGTGACGGTCAGGGTTTGAACATCGCTGTAATAGCTGCCAGAGGCAAGCATGAACTGCCGTCCATCCCAGACATCCATCGGCAGCCACAACGTCTTGCCGTGGGCCGGGGTGACCTGTTCGAAGCGATTCACCAGGACCTGCGCCTGATATTCGCCCGGCGGAATATCGCCCAGTCGCTTCCACGGGAAGCCGCTGGCTTCATCGCCCATGACAATGTTTTCGCCGGGCGCCCAGTCAGCCACGTCGATGCCGAAAAACGGCGAATAGTCCATCTCATCGCGCGTCGCATTGAAGTAATAGATGCCGGTAAACGGTGCAACCAGCCGCGGTTCGATGTCGGTGCGGTCGTTGAGGAGCAGGAACAGCCGGCCGGTTACAGGTTCGTTGCCCAGTGCCCGGTCGAAGGAAACGCTGATCCCCTGATGGTCCGCCAATACGCTGGTCGCGAACGCGACCAGCACCAACAATAGCGCAATTCTCATGTCGAACCTCCACTTTACAAACTGTACTGTACGAATGTGACGGATGGCGGTGGTTCCCCCTCATCCTGACGGGGACTACGTCAGAAAACATGCAGGCAAAATTGGGGAGTGAAAACCATGCCAATCGCACTTTCGCAATCGGCGCCATCGCGCCGTGCGACATTGAATATTCGGTATACTAGGGCGTAGACTCGATGTTTTGGGCTTATTCTGAGCGCGGGTTTACAGGGAAAAGCGCCCGGGCTGGGTTGACCTGCCAAGGCGTTTTATTACTACCAGCACCTTCATGGTAAAAGGAGTTACTGATGAAGAAATCTACTTTGTTTTTGATCATTCCATTGTTGTTGATTGGTTTTTCGGGCGCAGTTTCGGCTGGCAAGAATGCGAAGACCATTCGCCACTGTGGTTGCGTTTATGACAGCCTGAGCGGCACCGACATGATATTTCACGATATCAATATCGCCGGTAAGTCGCAGGGCCATCGTAACCACGTCGCAGAATCGGACGACCTGTGCTTTGCGGGTCTGGACGATAACGGCGATCCCCAGTACGAGATGTGGGCTCGCGACAGCGATGATTGCATGATCAGCGGAACGAATTCGAATCTCGTTGCCTGCGATGGCAGCCAGGTCGAGTTTGAAAGCTGTGGCTCACCCGTGGAATGATCAATTGACCGAAGCCACATGCAAGAGTGCCTGATAGCAGCAGGCATTAAGAAGGGCGCCCTAGGGCGCCCTTTTTTTTGCACGCCGCCAGGACGGTGCATCGGCAAAACGCTGGGGGTTTCCTGAGAATTGCGTTGTTAGAGTTTTACAAACAAATTGCCGTGAACTGGCCGGTGCAGGAAACATCCCTATGAACAACGAATCACGCGACCATTCCCCAAACTCAGGCTGACTGACCGCAGGCCTGGCTGTCGTATTTACGATGCTCTCTTTGGCGGCCGTTCAAGCACAGACGGCAGGGCCTGTGGCGCATCCCTCGGGCGGGTTTACCGTGGCTGCGGACGATGGCTTTGACCTGTGGTTCGACGTCTGGGGCGAGGGTCCGGGGATCATTTTCCTCGCCCGCAGTCCGGATGAGAATCGGGCCTATGCGCAAGCGCTGTCGGATGCCTACCGGGTTGTGATTTTTGAACCCCGTGAGCTTACTTTGTACGCCAAGGCCGGGCTTGACAAAATTCCGGATGAGGCGGCGCGCGCCACGGCGCAGGCGCATCTTGACGGGCGCAACCTCGATTGGGATCCATCCGGCTATAGCGAGTACCCCTTGGACCTCACCATCGGTGATTTGCACCGGGTGGCGGATGCCGCGAGGCTGGACGACTTTATCTTGGGGGGCTATTCAGGTTCGGCCCGGCTGGCGGCGTTTTATGCGCCAAACAGTGATCGGGCCGTGGGGTTGATCATTGGTGGCTGGCATATTCTGGGATCCATGGAGTACTGGATGGGTTTCCTGGCGGGTAGGGACGGAGTTATGGCCGGATTGCCAGACACCCCGGAGTTGACAAAGCAATTGGCCAAGCTGGGTGGCATGCAGATCATGCTGGAGCATAATATCGACGGGCAGGCCGCATTCGGAACGCTGGGATATGAACGATCAATTCATCAGGCAACTGCTGAAGGGGCGCAACAGGCAATAGCTGGCTCAGTCATGGTGCAGGGCCACACCGGGCTCGATGGCCAACGCGCGCCGCACCGGCAGCCAGGTAGCCAGCAGGGCAATGGAAATAATCAACAGCGGGGTTAGTACGACAGCCGATATCAGGATAAGCAGATCATTGCCAACCAAGGCCGCCATCATGTAAGCCAGTGACCCGCCCAGTATCAACCCCGCAGGGACGCCGTAAAGCAACTGGTGACCGGCCGCTTTGAAAAAGACAGCATAAACTCGAGCGTCGGTGGCGCCGAGCGCACGCCTGACCCCGATTTCCCGGGTGCGCTGTACAATTGAGTTGGACATTACCCCGTATATCCCACTGCCCGCCAGCACCACAGATACCACGCCAAACAGCAAAAACATGTAGCTCATGAGCCGCAAACCGCCACTCATGTACGCAACACGTTTGGCGTATGGCTTGGGCAGGAAGGCCGGCACGTCCGGATCCACCTCCATCATGGCAGCACGCAGATCCGCATTGGCCTGTTTCTCGTCCGCCGTGGTAAGAAAGGCCACGAAGAGGTCGCGCTTAGCAATTTGCGCCATGGGCAGAAAAAATACCGGACGGTCGGAAAATTCTCCGATTGGCTGAGTGTGGAGGGTATTCGCGGTGACACCGACCACTGAATGCCACTCGCCGGACCGGGGCGAGCCATGCAGGCGAAAGCGCTTGCCAAGTGCAGACTCTCCGGGCCAGTTCTTGGCCGCCATGCTGGCGCTGATGATGGCTGTTTTTGTGCCCGGCGAAGAATCCCGGCTGTCAAAAAAGCGACCTTCAAGAAGCGGTATCCCGATCACCGCCATGGAGCCGGGTAATACCGAGGACAGCGCGGCGCTCGGGCGAAGGCTATCTTCAATGTACTCCTGACCTTCCACTTCGTATTTGGGCCAGTTGGTATAGGTTCCCGGTAGTGATGACATGATGGCAACACCGCCGGTCGAATCGTTCCGGATTAAGGACCGGCGTAGATCTTCGGCGAACCGCAGCTGCTCAGCAGCCCCGGAGTAACGTGCATCAGGCAGCGAAATGCGGGCGGTGTGGGTGTCGGCCAATCGTGGTTCCGACATCGACATAGTGGATATTGTGCGCGTTCAAACTTTGGGCACGTCGACCGGGATTGCCCGAGGCATCAATACCAGGATGGCATGCCCGCTCCCGGCACCTCAACACGCACCGCAAACAGCCGTCCCGATGGATTGCCCGCTGATTTACTTCCCGGTCGGTGCTGTCTGACGCGGTGATCAACAAGGTTCTGCCATCCTCGCCACCCAGCATGCACGCCGTTGCGCCGGTATTGTTCATGTACACCTTGTCGGTCACCTTGCCGCCACGCAATACCCTGAAAACACCACCATGCCCCGCCGCCACCCATACACCACCTCTTTGATCCAGGCTGATGCCGTCCGGCATGGATCCTGGCGTGCGCGCGAATATTTCGTGGTTGCTGAGGTGACCGTCTTGGGCCAGGTCCCATTGGTGCAAGCGGAATTGCAGGGAATCGGCCACGATCAAACGTCTGGCGTCTGGTGTGATGACCATGCCATTGGGAAAGGCGGTCAGGTCAGAAGCAATGGTCGAATGTCCGTTGCCATCAACCCGGATTAGCGGACTGTCGGGTGCAGTAACAAGGTCGACCCGACCGAATTCGAAGTTTGCGCCGGCAACAAAAAGTACACCGTCTTGAGTGCGCACCAAGTCACCGATGCCGTGCGAGGCCATGGCCGACAGATCTGCAAATTCTTGCAGTTCGGCTCGACTGTCTGTGCGATGCAATAGCTTTCTCTTGAACACGGACGCGAAGATAATCTCCTCACTGTCAGGGCTGGTGAATGCCCAGCCCGACAGGCAGTCGTCGATCGTCAGGAAAACGTCTTTCTGGCCATTTTCATGGATTTTGAAAATGGCGCCTTCATCGACGCTGCTTTAATAAAAATGGCCACGATGCCAGCGTGGGGACTCAGGAAATACGAGACCGTCACAGAGAAACTTTGGCTGATGGCTATTGATCACGTGCTTGAACTTCTCCACCCCACTTGGCTGGCCGCCATTATGCAAATGTTGCCTGACCCCGAATTTGCATTTTGCGTCATGCTCATGCCAACATTGGCGCTGCTCAATACCCGGTGCAGAAAACTTGCCAACCAAAACCAGGGCCGCAGTCATTTAGGGATTCGACCGGCTGATCGATGAGCTCGGCGGCGACTACCGGAACGTGGTGCACCTGGCCGGTCTGGACATGACTGAGATTGCTGAGGCTGATGCGCTGATTCCATCCTCGGTTGTGAAAAGCGTATTGGATTTTGCGGCCCGCGAGACCGGCTGTGACCATTTTGGATTGCTGCTTGCACGGCGGCGAGACATTGGGAATTACCTCGGCTTACTCGGCCAGGTGTTTCAATCCGCGCCGACGCTGGGGATTGCGCTGGAAGAATCATTCAACCTCATTGGGCTGCATTCACAGGGGCCAGTCTGTGGCAACTTCACAGTTCCGACGAAGTGAGCTATATCACCTATGCCCTGATGGAGGGCTCGGAGGATGGCAGCGAGCAAATTCAACAACTCGTCATTGCCTTGCTGTGGCGGATTTTGCAGGTCTTTACGAATCAACAATGGCACCCCACCATGGTTAATTTCACCTTCAAGCGGCCGCCTGTCATGTCCCAGTACCGGCGCGCTTTTGACGTGCCCATCATGTTCGACGCCGATTTTTGCGGGTTGATTTTTCACTCAAGCGATTTGAGCATTGAATTGCCGGGCCACAATGAAAGCCTTCACCAAGCGCTACTCAACCACGCCGCCGAAATCGCGCAGAGGAGACCCAGAGAATTGACCGAGCAGGTACGCATCCTGATTCGTAAAAACCTTGAAATGCAAAAAGTGGGCGAGGAGACGATTACCCAGTTTCTACCCTACGAGGCAAGAACCCTGCAAAGAAAATTGAAGCGGTCAGGCACCAATTACAGAAGTCTGCTCAATGAGGTGAGATTGGATCTTGGCATGGAATGGCTGAGTAATTCGGATATTCCCATAACGCGGATCGCCGAGCACCTGTGTTACAGCAGTCTGGCCACCATGACCCGGGCCTTCAAGACCCAAACTGGAATGTCTCCCAAGGCCTGGCGCAAAATGCAAAGCCATTTGACGCAAAATGATAAAAAGAGAACAATTCGTCCCCGTATCGTTCTAGACAGGTAGCCGTCATGGAAGCTGCTAGCGACCACTTGGCCACCAGGGGGTTCATTCCAGGCTGGCATCGTCCCCACGAAAAAGGAGGAGAGTTCATGAGTTCAAATTTCCGCATGATACTTGGGCATTGCGCCATAGCGATCTTGCTCGCCGCCAATGCGGTCCATGCCGATGACCGGCCCAATATCGTCATTATCCTGGCCGATGACATGGGCTATGCCGACATGGGCTTCGTTCGGTGGTGAGATCAATACACCAAACCTGGATGCCCTCGCCCCAGGCGGGACCCGCTTTACCCAGTTCTACACCCACGCCAGTTGCTCACCGACCCGATCGGTCATGCTATCGGCGTGGACACCCATCTCACCGGGCTGGGCAACATGGCCGAGTGGACCGCACCCAACCAATTGGGCAAGCCGGGCTACGAGGGCTATCTCAATGATTCGGTTGTGACCTTACCTGAGTTACTCAGGCAAGCCGGCTACCACACTTATATGACCGGCAAGTGGCACCTGGGCAAGGCGCCCGACAGGATACCCCGTGCACGCGGTTTTGAGCGCGACTTCTCGCTGCTCGATGGCGGGGAAATTACTGGGACATGACCAACGTGACTGCCCTCACACCTCGACTGGTGTTCACCGAAGACGGCAGCTACCTCAGTGAGTTGCCCAAGGACTACTACGCGACCCGCACATATACCGACAAGATGATCGACTTTATCGAGGCCCAACGAGGCGACGGCAAACCATTTTTCGCTTATGTCGCCCACCAGGCCCCGCATCATCCCTATCACCTGCCCAGGGCGTGGCGCGATCGGCATGTGGGCGAATACGACAAGGGCTGGGACGTGATAAGGAGCGAGCGTTTGCAGCGGGAAATTGAGCTTGGGATAACCGAAGCGGGCACCACGCTGGCGGAGCGCATGTGGTTCGTCCCGGATGCCACCCAGTTGGCCCCCGCACCGCGCGCTGTCCTTGGCATGAAAATGGAATTGTACGGCGGGCATGGTGGAAAACATGGACCATCACGTCGGCCGCCTGGTGGATTATCTCAAGTCCATCGGAGAATACGAGAACACGATATTCATCGTGTTCGGCGATAACGGCGCTGAAGGTACCGACCTCTTTCAAATGATTGCCGGCACGCCCGGCACACTCAATTATCTCTGGGCGGCGGCGAAATGGTCCAACACTGACCCCAAGGCCTGGGGTGAACCGGGCTCGTTCATCGGCTATGGCCCGATGTGGGCTCAAGCGTCGATGACGCCATTTAGCCAGTACAAGGGCTGGCTGGCCGAAGGCGGTATCCGCAATGCGCTGGTGGTCAGTGGGCCCGTTGTCAAACGTCCGGCGGGTGGCATCAATAAGGCAGTCATGCACATCGCCGACATCATGCCGACCTGCTCGAGGCTGCCGGCACGAGTTACCCGGAAAAATATCAAAGGCCGTACATTACCCCCATCTCGGGTAAATCCTGGATCCCCACTGTTGGCCGGCGAGGTTGATGTCATACGGTCCGATGACGACTACCTGGCCTGGGAGCTCTTTGGCAACCGTGCGGTGAGGCAGGGAAACTGGAAACTGCGGTGGCAATGGAAGCCGTTCGGCACCGGTGATTGGGAGTTATTCGATTTGGGGTCCGACCCGAGTGAGCGCACAGACCGTGCCGCCCAAGAACCCGCAAGACTTGTCGCCATGCTGGACCTGTGGGACGACTACGTGCAGCAGAACAACGTGGTGCTGCCGAGCCGATCTGTGTTCGAGAGCCTGGAGGATCAGTGCCGGCACGCGTCCCGGACGATCCAGGCTATCCGCCACTCATCAACAAACGACAATTCATACCACCGCCCGAAATGGTGAAGGAGCCGAAAAAATGAATACCTCTCGATGCTTACAGTGGGCCATTGCACTCTCGGTCTTTGTTATGGTCGCCTTTCCGCTATCAGCAAGCGCACAAGTGCCGCCACGTTTTTACTGGAAAAGTCTGGTCGGCGGCAACGCGGTTCCCGTTATCTATATGAATCTGAGCGGTAACGCCAATCCGCTCGACCCCGCTTATCTCGTCAGGGCCGACGGCAAATTCAGTGCCGAAGTGGCCCTGGCCGGCTATGCAAGTCTTTTACGCTGTTCGGCCGCCCGGCACTGGTAGCGGCGCTGCTGCCGATGGGGCGGCTGGACGGCGAAGCATCGCTATTCAACCGGACCTTTAGTGAAAGCGCATCCGGATACGGCGATCCCACACTGAATTCGATATCAATCTGATTGGGCCCCACCCATCATGAACATACCTGACGCCCTGCGCTATGAGCCGGGGTTTTCCATGGACATTTGGTCGATCTCATCCTGCCCGTGGGCGAGGTACGACAATGAAAAGCTGCTCCAATCTCGGACAAAACCGGTGGTATGGTCGGGTCGGTTTGCCCATCGTCTGGCAACTCGGTCAGTGGTTCCCGGGCGGCGGACCACCCTGGAATCATTCCCTCAGTTTGGTTTTTTGGTGACAATGACAATTTCTTGGCAAGAACGCTGTCCACCGACCCGAAATTCAACCTCGAAGCTCACCTGACCCGTGATTTTCACCCGGATTTCTGGGGCTCGCTCGACGTGACTGGATGGCCGGCGGCCAGTCCAGTGTGAACGGTATCAAGGGTGAGGAACTGGACCAAATCGGACTTGGTTTCACACTGGGGTACAACATCAACGAGAACATTCAATGACCGCGGGTTACATGGCGACGGTTAACGACGGCGCGCCCACCGACCTGCAAATGGACGGCTTCAAGCTGTCGCTGGTGTTCGGCTGGCACCCCGGTCGAGGGTATGAAGCGGCTTGGCAGCAATTAGTATCGCAGGCCACCCCTGATCATTCGGCAAACACCGGCGGACGCCGAGCGGACCAGGGCCGGGCATTTTCCAATTGACCTGCCAGTGACAGAAGCGTTTCTTCCGCCGCCAGTTTACCGACCAATTGGACACCCACCGGTAGCCCGGCATCGGACCAGTGCAGGGCCAGGGAAATTGCGGCTGGCCGGTGGCGTTGAACACCGCGGTATAGGGACAGACGTCGAACCCGCGGTCGATCCATTCCTCGGCCGTCAGTGAGGCATCGTCCTGGTTGAGATAACCGAGTTCTTATCGTGGGTTTGGCGAATACCGGCGAAAGCCATACGTCGCATGTCTCAAAAAATGCACCCATGGCCCGTGACATCGCATTGACCAGGATGAAGGTTTCGGCAAATGTCCGAGGCCTTCAGGCTCGCCCGTAGTCGAGCATTTTTAGCGACTGTGCCTCCATATTGTCCGGACCGCCGTGCGCCCGGTCGCGGC
>CAXXKZ010000006.1:0-333162 GCA_963665545.2 Lysobacterales bacterium
GGTTTCCGCCTGCCAGATGGCGTGCAGGGCCTGCTTGGCTTTGGGTTGTGCGGATTTCGGCAAACAATTCAGTACATTCATGGTCTTGTGCATCCAGCAGCGTTGCTGGCGGCTGGCCGGAAAGATTTCATCCAGCGCCGCCCAAAAACCCATCGCACCATCACCAATCGCCAGTTGTGGGGCGCTCATGCCGCGCGACTTCAGATTCAGCAACACCTCACGCCAACTCTGAGTCGATTCCCGCACCCCCGTCCTCAATCGCCAGAAAATGTTTTTCGCCGCGTTCATTGACACCAATGATCACCAGCGCGCAGAGCTTGGCATCCTCCGCCCGCAGCCCCACTGTAGACACCATCAGCCCAGACATACACCCACCGGTCCTGTCCCAGGCGACGCTGGCTCCACGCTCGATATTCCTCCGCCCATACCTGTTTCAGGCGGGATACCGTGCTGGCCGACAGAACCCTGTGCCTGCGGGCCCACCAGTACCCGCAACGCCTCAGCCATCTCACCGCTGGATACCCCTTTGAGGTACAACCACGGAATGGCTGCCTCGAAAGTCGCTGTCTTGCGCACATATGGCGGCACCAGCACCGACTGAAAACTCACTGCTTCACCGGTCTTCGAGCGCACCTTGGGAATTCTCACCCGGATCGGTCCCAGGCCGGTCTGCAACTCACGTTCTGGCAGGTAACCGTTGCGCACCACACCGGCATGACCTGATTCGGTACGCCAATCCTGATACTTGGCCAGCAGCTCCTGGACTTCACTTTCCACCGCTTCGGCGAGCAGCTTCCGGGCGCCTTCTTTGAGCAATTCGGTCAACGGATCGGCACTGATTGCTCGACGTTCCAGTTCAATAACATTATTCTTGTTCATAGTGGCGTATCTCCTTTGGTTGCTTTGAAGTTTGGTAACAACAAATCAACCAGATACGCCGCTTTTTTTCAACTGCTCAAACACCAGATTCGATCATAACTCTGGAAGGGTAGCTGGTTGGCTTGCCGGTAGGGTGCACGGCTACGGTCGTAGAGCGCATCGAGACCACATTCTTTGTAGCGCTTGTATATCTTGTAACCGGTGACGCGTGAAATGCCGAACTCGCGGCACAGGCATGCCATCTTCTCGCCTTCCAGCAGGCGGGCAATAAATCTCAATCTTTCATCCATCGGTTTACACTCTTTCCAAGGCATCTGGGTATCTCCCAAATGCATTAATGTGTAAACCATGTGTCCGGAATAATCTGTAAACCAAGTGTCACTAAGGACAGTTTTGCGGTGACCCGTCATCCCGGCACTTTTTCTACCGTCATCCCGGACTTTCTACCGTCATCCCGGACTTGATCCGGGACCCATTCGGCTTACTGTTGTTGAATGCCGTTGGGTGTCACCAATTCGTTTTGTGACCGTCAGCGCAAAGGACTATCAACCCCCTATAGGTCCCGGATCGAGCCCGGGATGACGTGGGGAGGGATCAAACCACTTCACCTTATAGGTCCCGGATCAAGCCCGGGATGACGGGGGGAGGAATCAAACCACTTTGCCCTATAGGTCCCGGGTCTAGCCCGGGAAGACGGAGGGTGGCCGGATATCTGTCTGCCTGGACACCCTTGCCGTAGCCAAATGAATAAAGCGCGCCAATATGGGCTAAAATTGCCCCCCATTTTCAGGAATAAAACAGCCCGGTTCAATTCATCTGATTCGGGAGTAACTTCGCCACCTAAGGACGCAGAAACCGCATGATGGAGTTATGATCGAATCTGGTGTTTGAGCAGTTGAAAAAAAGCGGCGTATCTGGTTGATTTGTTGTTACCAAACTTCAAAGCAACCAAAGGAGATACGCCACTATGAACAAGAATAATGTTATTGAACTGGAACGTCGAGCAATCAGTGCCGATCCGTTGACCGAATTGCTCAAAGAAGGCGCCCGGAAGCTGCTCGCCGAAGCGGTGGAAAGTGAAGTCCAGGAGCTGCTGGCCAAGTATCAGGATTGGCGTACCGAATCAGGTCATGCCGGTGTGGTGCGCAACGGTTACCTGCCAGAACGTGAGTTGCAGACCGGCCTGGGACCGATCCGGGTGAGAATTCCCAAGGTGCGCTCGAAGACCGGTGAAGCAGTGAGTTTTCAGTCGGTGCTGGTGCCGCCATATGTGCGCAAGACAGCGACTTTCGAGGCAGCCATTCCGTGGTTGTACCTCAAAGGGGTATCCAGCGGTGAGATGGCTGAGGCGTTGCGGGTACTGGTGGGCCCGCAGGCACAGGGTCTGTCGGCCAGCACGGTATCCCGCCTGAAACAGGTATGGGCGGAGGAATATCGAGCGTGGAGCCAGCGTCGCCTGGGACAGGACCGGTGGGTGTATGTCTGGGCTGATGGTGTCTACAGTGGGCTGCGGGCGGAGGATGCCAAGCTCTGCGCGCTGGTGATCATTGGTGTCAATGAACGCGGCGAAAAACATTTTCTGGCGATTGAGGACGGGGTGCGGGAATCGACTCAGAGTTGGCGTGAGGTGTTGCTGAATCTGAAGTCGCGCGGCATGAGCGCCCCACAACTGGCGATTGGTGATGGTGCGATGGGTTTTTGGGCGGCGCTGGATGAAATCTTTCCGGCCAGCCGCCAGCAACGCTGCTGGATGCACAAGACCATGAATGTACTGAATTGTTTGCCGAAATCCGCACAACCCAAAGCCAAGCAGGCCCTGCACGCCATCTGGCAGGCGGAAACCAAGGATGATGCAAACAAGGCGTTTGATTTGTTTATTGAGATCTTTGAGGCGAAATACCCGAAAGCGACGAGCTGTTTGCTCAAGGATCGGGATGAACTGTTGGCATTTTATGATTTTCCGGCCCAACACTGGCAGAGCATCCGGACCAGCAACCCGATTGAATCCACCTTTGCCACCATCCGCCACCGGACCAAAAGATCCAAAGGTTGTCTGACGCGCAATGGCATGTTGCATATGATGTTCAAATTGAGCCAGTGTGCGGAAAAGAAATGGCGCCGGCTACGCGGCTTTGATTACCTGGCCAAGGTGATTACGGGGGTGAAATTCAAAGATGGGATCGAGGTAAAAGAGATTGATCAGGTCGCCGCTTGAATCAAATGGCTAAACACCAGATTTGACAATAGCTCCGCATGATGAAGTCGATTACGCTAAGTTTAGCCCTGATTTCTTTGCCGGCCCTGGCCGACCACCACCAATCATCGGAATTGTGGACGGGCATACACGCTTACCTCGCTGAGCAAGTCCGAGGAGGCCGGAATTCCGGGGCTCACCGACTCCGGCAAGCTGGCGAAGGATGTCGCCGCAATCGTGCTCGCTGACTGATAGCGCCCAGAACAAAATGAAGCCATCAAGGACTTTTCAACAGCGCTACTACCTCACCACCACCAATCCGCTGCGCCGGCTGCTGCGGAATGCGGATCTGCTGATTTACATCTTTAGAGCCATCTGGGCCTCATCCCGGCTGTTCCTTGGTGGCCGGTGCGACGCGCCCATCGACTTGCCATCAATAGGTCCCGGATCAAGCCCGGGATGACGGGGGGAGGAATCAAACCACTTTGCCCTATAGGTCCCGGGTCTAGCCCGGGAAGACGGAGGGTGGCCGGATATCTGTCTGCCTGGACACCCTTGCCGTAGCCAAATGAATAAAGCGCGCCAATATGGGCTAAAATTGCCCCCCATTTTCAGGAATAAAACAGCCCGGTTCAATTCATCTGATTCGGGGGTAACTTCGCCACCTAAGGACGCAGAAACCGCATGATGAAGTCGATTACGCTAAGTTTAGCCCTGATTTCTTTGCCGGCCCTGGCCGACCACCACCAATCATCGGAATTGTGGACGGGCATACACGCTTACCTCGCTGAGCAAGTCGAGGAGGCCGGAATTCCGGGGCTCACCGACTCCGGCAAGCTGGCGAAGGATGTCGCCGCAATCGTGCTCGCTGACTGATAGCGCCCAGAACAAAATGAAGCCATCAAGGACTTTTCAACAGCGCTACTACCTCACCACCACCAATCCGCTGCGCCGGCTGCTGCGGAATGCGGATCTGCTGATTTACATCTTTAGAGCCATCTGGGCCTGGCTGTTCCTTGGTGGCCGGTTGCGACGCGCCCATCGACTTGCCATCAAGTCCGGCCAGCCGATGGACATCGATTTTCTGGCCGAGTCCAGCCAGGTAAAAAGGCAGCGGCGCTAATGCGCCCCGTCGATCCACCTGCCCCGGAGTATGCCTTTCGATTGAAAGCACAGCCCTTGTCGGGCAACACCATCAACGGCTTGAACGAACACAAGAGGCGCCGCCCCCGGCCCGTGTTCCACTCTTCCGGCCGCGGCGGTGGGCGCCAGCCACTGGATTGGGAGGCTTTGGATGTGTTTTTCAACCTGGTCGCGCCGATCAACACCTTTATTCACGTTGTCAAAGGGATGTGGCAGCGCCGCCTGTACGCCGGCCCGGTTGCACCCCGGCGCAAAGAGATTGACCCAAACGAAGCCAGCAATCGCATCAAGGCCCGCGGCAAAGCGCTGGGGGCGGGATTGGTCGGCGTCAATGAATTGGCAGAAAATGCCCTTTATGAAGGTTACCCCGAGCCGCCCTACCGATACGTCATCAGCCTGGGGATCCCGATGGACCGCGATGAAATGAAATATGTCCCGCAGCTGCGCGCGGGCACCGAAGTCATGCGCACTTACCGCCGCGGTTCCATGGTTGCAATCCGATTGGCGCAATACATCCGCTCGATCGGCTGGCCTGCGCAGGCCTACGCCGACGGCGACGATATCCTGCAAATCCCGATGGCGATCAATTCGGGGCTGGGACAATTGGGCAAGCACGGTTCTTTGATCTCGAAAGAATTTGGTTCCAATTTCCGTCTTGCCTCGGTGCTGACGGATTTGCCGCTACGATGCGACCGACCCGAAAATATTGGCGTCGATGAGCTGTGCAAAGTCTGCCGGCGTTGCACCAAGGATTGTCCCCCCGGTGCGATTTCGGACGCCAAGCAACTGGTCAGGGGCGAGCACAAATGGTACGTGGATTTTGATAAATGTGTGCCGTATTTTTCGATCACCCAGGGTTGCGCCATCTGCCTCGAAGTCTGCCCCTGGTCGAAGCCAGGCCGCGGCCTGTCCCTGGCTGAGAAATTCCTCGCCACAGAGGCATCGCCATAACCATGGCCAGCAACCTCAATGCCGCTGTGGCGGTAACACTCGGTCTTTGTCTGGGTGCCTGCGCGAGCCTGCCTGCACCCGTCACCTCATTGCGTGACACACTCGATCTGGCTGCGGTGGCCGAGGATGCGCTGGCGCTGGCCGGAACCGGCGGTGTTGATCGATTGCTGGTGGTCTTCGACATCGACAACACCCTGTTGGCGATGAATCAAGACCTGGGATCCGATCAGTGGTACGAATGGCAAGAAGCACTGCGATCTGATGACCCTTGCGATGAGAACCTGGTCAATGGCCTGCTGGCTGAACAGGGGGCGCTCTTCCATGCCGCGGCCATGCGCCCGACCCAGGCAGACATGGCGGCACAAGTCGCGCGTATTCAGGCCAGGGGCATTGCCGTCATTGCACTCACCTCTCGCGGCCCCGATTTCCGGCTGCAGACTTTTCGTGAATTGCGCCGCGCCGGCGTCAGTTTTTATGCCTCCGCAATCGGACCCCAACGCGGGTATCCTGAAACGTTCATTCCCAAGGGGGGTTCACGCATGGCCCTGTATGAAGACGGCGTCTTTCTTACCGCAGGCCAGCACAAAGGCGATATGCTCGCTGCGCTGCTTGATCGCACCGCGACCCCTGACCCGGCGGTAATCGTCGTGGCCGATGACAAAGCCGACAATCTACAGGCCGTTCTCGATCGGTTTGCCGGCACAGCTACTGCCGTGCATGCCTGGCATTACCGGGGCGAAGACCAGCGGGTGGCCGCGTTTGACGGCGAATCGGCAATGCAACAATGGCGCACCATCCATCCACCGCTGCTGATACTTGGCGATGAATTCGGGCCGGTGCACTACGACATTTCCGCGGCCAGCCGACCAGAAGGCTGCCCGCCCTGATCCACCCTGGCTCAGTGATGGCCCCAATTCTCCGGGTCGTCAGAATCGCCTGGCGCCAAACCGATGACCTCGCCATCGACATTGACCCCCAGGCCTGAGACCGTTCGATTGGCGTAGGCGAAATAGGCCGCCACCTGGTTGACTTCGAGGATTTGACCGTCGTCGAGGCCGGCTTCGCGCATGGCCTCGATGTCGTCAGCCTCGATGTCGTCGGGCGTTTGGGTGAGCTTGCGCACATAGACAAGTGCTGCCTGTTGCGCACGGTCAAAAGGTTCGCCCGCCCGGATCATGTCCAGCGCCGCGAGGTAGTCGTCAAATTGAGCGGCCCGCCCCGCCAGCAGACGCTGCATACCGGCGGCGTGGTGCCGCTCACAGTAGTTGCAGCCGTTGATCCGGCTGACCAGCACGCCGATGGCTTCGAGAAACCATTTGGGTAGCGTATTGGCCGAATGATGCAGCACCGATTTGTACAGCGTCATGTGGCCGTACAGGCTGTGCGGTCTCAGGCTGTGGACCTTGAGCACATTGTCGACCTGGCCATCCGGGCCCCGTACCCGGCGGTACAGGTCGGCCAACCGACCTTGAGCCTGTTCAACGCTGATTACCTGAATAAAAGCCATGTTGTTCACCTATGTTGCTCTAAATGACGCTTGCAATAACGTATCATACTGCTCCTTGATGCCCGCCAGGACCAACGCCATTTTCACGCTTCTCAAACCAAGCCTTCTCGCCTTGTCGTTGATCTGCATGGTCAACGCCTGCGCCAATGAAGTGTCACCGGACGGTGCGCGGGTCGCGACCTTCAATATCAGCATGGGGATGCGGCAGGCCGGGGCGCTGGCGCAGGCCTTGAATAACCCGGGCCACGAAAAGCTGCAGGCAGTGGCCGGCATTATTCAGCACGTGCGGCCGGACATCCTGTTGCTGAACGAGGTGGATTACGATCCGGAGGTGGATGCGGCTGCACTGTTCGCAAAAAACTTTCTGTCAGTTTCGCAGCAGGGCCAAGAATCCATCCGTTACGATTATAGTTACCGCGGCCCGGCCAATACCGGCATCGACAGCGGCCTGGACATCGATGGCGACGGTGAGTTGGGCACGGCCAGAGATGCCTGGGGTTTTGGCGATTTCCCCGGGCAATACGCCATGTTGGTGCTGTCGCGCTATCCCATCAATGCGGCAATGGTGCGCAGTTTCCAGCATCTGAAATGGTCGGATCTGCCGGCCGCGCTGCGGCCGAAAAACCTCGACGGCAGTAAGTATTATCCCGATCACATCTGGACGCAGTTAAGGCTGAGTTCGAAAAATCACTGGGACATCCCGATCAACATTGGCAGCCATACCCTGCACCTGCTGGCATTCCACCCGACGCCGCCGGTTTTTGATGGGCCGCAGGACCATAACGGTTTACGCAATCATGATGAGATTCGCCTGTGGGCCGAATACCTTGCCAGCGGCGGTGCGCCATTCCTGACCGATGATCAGGGCCGTTCCAGCGGTCTGGCGATTGATGCGCAGTTTGTCATCGTCGGCGATATGAATGCTGACCCCATCGATGGCGACAGCGTCGCCGGGGCCGTTGGCCAATTGCTGCACCACGAGCGGGTGGATGGGCGCTGCATACCCACCAGCCGCGGCGCCGGCGAGGCCAATCGGCTTCAGGGCGGGCTTAACCCGGAACATCGGGGCGAGCCGGACGCCGACACGGCAGATTTCAACGATCGCTTTACAGGCAACTTGAGGATTGACTATGCCCTGCCATCAAAGGGTTTGAAAGTACTCGGTTGCGGGGTGTTTTGGCCGGCAGCCGACGAAGCGGGCCACCCGTCAGCCGACATATCCGACCACCACCTGGTGTGGGTGGATGTGCAATTTCAGGCGCTGGGGCAATGAGTCAGGACAACCGTCCCGGGAGCGTCGCAGAGCTGGCCGAGCTTTATCGGACCACCATCCTGCGCCATGCCACCCAACCGACCGGCTACCAAGCGCAAATTGCCGCGACTCATGAGTGCGAAAAGTACAATCCACTGTGCGGCGACCGCATCACCGTGCAACTGCAGATCAGCGGGGATGACATAGAGGCCACGGCTTTTACCGGCGAGGCCTGCGCCATTTGCATGGCGGCGGCATCGCTGTTGTGTGAACAGCTTGGCGGCCAGCCGACCACGGCAATCCAAGCGAAACACGACTGGTTGAGCGCAGAACTGGCCGCTGCGGGAAGCGGTGGAAAGGATGGCCACGAAGCTCTGCAGCCTTTGCTGGGCGTGCGCTGCTACCCCAGCAGAGTCCGCTGCGCCCTGCTCCCCTGGGAAGCGGCGCGCGACGCCCTCAACAAAGACTAACTATGTAGCGCCCGCCTACCGATTACACCATTCCGGGCTTTCTCAGTACCCGGTCTTTGACCTTGGATATCTCATCGCGGGTGCGCGCGGCGTCCTCAAATTCGAGCAACTCGGCATGCTTGAACATCTTGTTTTCCAGTTCGACGATGACACTGGCCAGGTTGTCGACGGTGACGTGGTCGTACCGGGCCCGCTCTTCGGCGGCGCGTGAAGGACGACGGCCGCGCCGCTGCATTTGATCGTAGGCGCCTTCCATAATATCGGCCACCCTTTTCTCGACCGACTTGGGCGTGATGTTGTTGGCCTTGTTGAATTCAACCTGCTTGCGGCGACGCCGATCCGTTTCGGCGATGGCCCGTTCCATGGAGCCTGTCATGCGGTCGGCATAGAGGATGGCCTTGCCGCGAATATTGCGCGCCGCACGGCCAATGGTCTGAACCAGCGACGACTCTGATCGCAGAAAACCCTCACGATCGGCATCCAGGATTGCGATTAGAGAAACCTCTGGCATATCAAGTCCTTCTCGGAGCAAGTTAATGCCAACAATTACATCAAACTCGCCCAGTCTCAGGTCGCGGATGATCTCCACCCGCTCAACAGTCTCGATGTCCGAATGCAGGTAGCGCACCGCCACGCCGTGCTCCTGGAGGTATTCGGTGAGATTTTCCGCCATGCGCTTGGTCAGGGTCGTGACCAGCACGCGGTCGCCCATCGCCTTGCGCTTGGTAATTTCCGATAACAGGTCATCGACCTGGTTCGCGACCGGCCGGATTTCGACTTCCGGGTCGACCAGGCCGGTGGGGCGCACCACCTGCTCCACCACCTCGCCGGAGCGCTCCAGCTCATAGGACCGTGGTGTGGCCGAAACAAAAATGGACTGGGGCGCCCGGTGCTCCCATTCCTCGAATTTCAGCGGCCGGTTATCCAGCGCCGAGGGCAAGCGGAAGCCGTAGGTGACCAGGTTTTCCTTGCGTGAACGATCGCCTTTGTACATGGCGCCCAACTGCGGCACCATGACATGGCTTTCATCCAGTACCAGCATGGCGTTGTCGGGCAGGTAATCGAACAGCGTCGGGGGCGACTCGCCCGGCCCCCGACCGGTCAGGTGGCGCGAATAGTTCTCGATGCCGCTGCAATAGCCCAATTCCAGCATCATTTCGATATCGAAGCGGGTGCGCTGCTCCAGGCGCTGCGCCTCGACCAGTTTTTGTTGATCACGCAGCAACTCGAGGCGCTCCTTGAGTTCCACGCTGATGGTTTCGGCGGCGTCCAGCACCACCTGCCGGGGTGTGACGTAATGCGACTTTGGATAGACGGTGACGCGCGGCATCTTTCTGAGGATTTCGCCGGTCAGAGGATCGAGTTCGCGCAGCGACTCGACCTCGTCATCGAACAGTTCGACGCGGATGGCGCGGGTCTCTTCATCACCCGGAAAGATGTCGATGATGTCGCCGCGTACACGATAGGTGCCGCGCCGCAATTCCATGTCGTTGCGGGCGTATTGCATTTCCGCCAGGCGGCGCAGAATGGCGCGTTGGTTGACCGGCTCGCCCCTGGACAGGTGCAGCACCATGCTCAGGTATTGGGTTGGGTCGCCGAGGCCGTAAATGGCCGACACGGTGGCCACGATGATGGTATCGGACCGCTCCAGCAGGGCCTTGGTGGCCGAGAGCCGCATCTGCTCGATGTGCTCGTTGACCGAGGCGTCTTTTTCAATGTAGGTGTCCGACGAGGGCACATAGGCTTCGGGCTGGTAGTAGTCGTAATAGGAAACGAAATATTCCACCGCGTTTTCGGGAAAGAATTCCTTGAATTCCCCATAGAGCTGAGCCGCCAGCGTCTTGTTTGGCGCCATCACCAGGGTCGGGCGCTGTTGGTTCTGGATGACGTTGGCGATGGTGAATGTTTTGCCCGAACCGGTCACCCCCAACAGGGTTTGATGCGCCAGACCATCCTCCAGGCCTTCGATCAGGGCGGCGATGGCTTCGGGCTGGTCACCGGCCGGCTCAAACCTGCTGTAGAGCTTGAATGCCTTGTTCAGTTTGTTTGGGGAAGGCGGCAAATCACTGAATCCTGCAAAGGGGGAAAATGATTCGGGCAATCGGCCATTATACCCATTGCCAGCGCCAAAGTTGTTATCATGTCGGACCCATCCGGATAACGGCGAAACTGAGACTAAGGAAAGGATTATTTCGTGATTTCCAGACATTCCCACCGTGTAGATCAGATCAAACCATCAGCGACCATCCTGGTGAGCATGAAGGCAATGGCGTTACAGTCCCAGGGCAAGGACATTGTCTCCTTGGGTTTTGGCGAGCCCGATTTTGACTCCCCCGAACACGTCAAGGCAGCCGCCATCGAGGCCATCCGGGCGGGCAAAACAAAGTACACCCAGGTGGACGGCACGCCGGAACTCAAGCAGGCCATCATCGAAAAATTTCACCGTGATAACGGACTTGAATTCGAGCCCGACCAGATCCTGGTCTCCAACGGCGCCAAGCAAAGCCTGTATAACCTGTTGGTGGCGCTACTCGACCCGGATGATGAAGTGGTGGTGCCGGCGCCATATTGGGTTTCCTATCCCGATTTGGTCAAACTCTGCGATGGTGAGCCGGTGATTCTGCCGACTACGCCCGCCAGCGACTTCAAGATTAGCGCGCGGCAGCTCGATTCTTCGCTGACGGACCGCTCGCGACTGTTGATCATCAATTCACCGAGCAACCCCACCGGCAAGGTGTACAGCCTCGAGGAATACCGTGCACTGGGCAGCGTGTTGGCCCGGCACCCCAAGGTATTCATAGCCGTCGATGACATCTACGAGCATATTTATTGGGGCGATGAGCCCTTTGCGACCTTTCTCAACGCCTGCCCGGAACTGGCCAGCCGCACCGTCGTAATCAACAGGGTATCCAAGTGCTATGCGATGACGGGTTGGCGCATCGGTTATGTCGGTGGGCCGCAGGATATCGTCAAGGCCATGCGCAAAGTGCAGGGCCAGAGCACCTCATGTGCCGGTTCGGTGCCACAGGCTGCAGCCGTTGCGGCGCTCAACGGGCCGCAGGATTGCGTTGAAGAAAGCTGCCAGGCTTTCAGGCGGCGTTACCAGTACTTTCGTGCCGCCCTGAATGAACTGCCCGGGGTTGACTGCCCCGAATGCGACGGCGCCTTTTACGTTTTCCCTTCCTTTCAGGGTGTTATCGATGGCATCGACGCGCTGAACGACGACGTGGAGCTGGCCTCTTGGTTGCTCGAAGAAGCCGGCGTATCGACTGTACCCGGTTCTGCTTTCGGCGCACCCGGCCATCTCAGGCTGTCGTTTGAAACCGGCATGGACTTGCTCGAAGAGGCGGTGCAGCGAATCCGCAAGGCGATCGAACCGGCCCTGACAGCCTGACAGGTCAATTTCCTGCACGCCGGCGAGGGATACGACCACTGCCCGCGGCTTCGCCATCACTTACGATTGCTCTATGCACAAGCAGGGCCTCATCGCGGCACCCGATTGTTTGAAAATCGGCGGGCTGAAAATCGGCGGCTTTTCCGCGCTTGAATTAATGTTTACGGTCAGTCTGGCCGCCATCATCGTCAGCCTCGGCGTGCCGTCGCTGCAACAATTTCGGCAGAACCGGGCCATGTCGGCGGCCGTGTCCGACCTGCATCATCACCTGGCGCTGGCCCGCAGTGAATCGGTGCAGCTCAATGTCGATGTGGTGACCTGCCCCGGCAGTCTGGAGACAGGCTGCGCCGGCAGCACCGACTGGCAGAATGGCTGGATCATGTTCCTGGATATCGACGGCGACCACCGTCACGACCGCATGGAATCGATATTCCGCTACGGACCGCAGCATGCCGGCCTCGTCATCCGCGCAACCGGCGGGCGCAGATACTTGAGATTCACTCCCGCCGGCTACGCGCCCGGCAGCAATGTCAGTATTCGATTTTGCGATTCGCGCGGGCCAGCGAAGGCCCGCAAACTGGTGATCTCAAGCCTCGGCCGCATCCGCCGCGACCGGGCACCCGAAACCAAAGCGGATCAATGCCCCGGGCGTTGAAGAATTCCGACCTTCCGACCTTGACTCATGCCTCCAAAGCGCCGAAAATACCGCGCCTCAAGTTTTTCCCCAGTAGCTCAGCTGGTTAGAGCGGGTGACTGTTAATCACTAGGTCCGCGGTTCGAGTCCGTGCTGGGGAGCCAAACAAAGCAAGGGTTTGCGAGAAATCGTGAGCCCTTTTCTTTTGTCGTTATGGGCTCGTGGTCGGTCTGGTGGTCGGTTGGGACGGGATGAGATCATTCTAGCTTGCAATGTTCATGGGGCCCGAGCAGGTTGCCGGGCGGACGATCTCAAAGGCTTGACATTCTGCGTTATCTACTCTTAAAATATGAGTACTCCTAAAAGGAAAGTACTCGTGAACCAAGAGATTGAACGCCTGCGCCACGACATCGGCGTTCTCGAACGGGCCACCGGTCTGGGGCTTCCCTTTGATCCACGAGACGCCCGCAACCTCGCGCTGGGTAGCCTACTCGGTGTGCCGGCGGCTGTCTGGTCGCTGGTGGGTCCCACCCAGCCCCCGATCACCGGGATAGTACTCGTAGCGACGCTGCTCGCAGTCGTTGGTGCTTCGAGCCTTGACGCTCGCCGGGCGCGCAAGACCCAGGCCGATGAACCTTTGCGCTGGCGAGAGCACAAGTTCGGCATCGCTCTGTTCCTCTTCGTGACACCAGCTGCACTCGCCTATCTCGTGGTGGGTGTATGGGGTGGCCTGTCGTTGTGGGGGCTTGCCCTGCCGACGGCAGTTTTCATCGGCGGAATCGCCACGGCAGTGCCCGCGATCGCCGATCGCCGACGCGCCTATCTACTTGGCGGCTGCTTCTGGACGCTCGCTTACGCGGTGGTACTTCCGTTCTGTGACGATCGCCAACTCATGCTCGCTACGGCCTTCTGGATCCTTCTCGCGGGATCCACGAGCGCCGCCATCATGTTCCGGCAAATCCGCAGCCATGAGATCGATGCCGCCGATTGACTTCAATGGTCTCGACACCATAGTTCACGGGCCGGTGCGACTTGGTGCTCTGACTGCCCTGCAGGTCGATGGTACGCTCGATTTCTCGACGCTCAAGAAGCGACTCGACGTGGCCGACGGTGCTCTCGGCAATCATCTCGCCAAGCTTGAGCGTGTCGGCTACATCTCGAGCCGCAAGGCCTTCGTCGGCAAGCGTCCGCGAACAACCTATAGGCTGACCGTAGCTGGCCGGCGGGCTCTGTCGGGATACTTCGCCAACATGAGGCGTCTCCTCGACTCGATCGAGGAGTGGAGCGGAGAGCCCGGACCGTCAGAATTTGGGGCAGGAGCCGGCGGCAGGTAGCGCTAACGCAAATCCCTCGTATCAAAGAATTCTCCGGTCTCTTCCAGCATCGTGCCCCGTGTCGGCCGACGTGTGTATTCGTAAACCAGGAGCAGCGTTTTCTGATTATCTGCGCGCGAAACACCTGGGCCGGCAGCCACGTAGCCTGGGCCCAGAATTGCCACGAATGCCTTGCCGATGACAATCCGGCTTCCATCGGTTCCGACCTCATAGAGCAGGAACACTTGATTGAGTCTGACGCCTTCTTTCAAGCCTGGTTTCATGTAAATTGGAATGACCGGCCGCATCACCTGTTCTACCGGCGTGCCGAGATTGGGTCTCGGGTTTGGTCTGGCGCCTCGCGTGGCACCATCAGTTTGCCCCGTCCGGTCTTGAGGCTTGCTCGTGGGGTCAGTCTGGGGCTCTGAGGCAGGGCGCTCCTGCGCCGGCAATTGCGTTGCACAAAGAAATGTAATGAAACCTACCAAAATCACGGAACGCAATTTGGGAAGATGGGCTGTAGTCGAGTACATTTTATTGAGCCTCTCGTGCGCTTGACCGGAGTCTGATGCTGGAGGCACCATGTCCGACAAGAAAAAAGATTATCAGCGCGGTCCAGCCACTGCAAGGCGGTCCCTCTGTTATCCCGCAAGTCAGTAGCCGACAAGGCTGGCATCAAAGATGCGTCAACGCAATACATCAATTCGCATAGTAGTTAATCGGGACACAGCCGATTACTGCTGCCTTGCAACGGTGGCGCCCGGCAACATAAGGCATGAACAAAGCCCGCAAACGACTGGTTTCATTAGCAGCCCGATATGGGTATCCCTGAATTATTCCTGAATTACTCTGAATTAGTGAACTAGATGTGGGTGTCCCTGAATTACGTCGAGTTATGATCGAATCTGGTGTTTGAGCAGTTGAAAAAAAGCGGCGTATCTGGTTGATTTGTTGTTACCAAACTTCAAAGCAACCAAAGGAGATACGCCACTATGAACAAGAATAATGTTATTGAACTGGAACGTCGAGCAATCAGTGCCGATCCGTTGACCGAATTGCTCAAAGAAGGCGCCCGGAAGCTGCTCGCCGAAGCGGTGGAAAGTGAAGTCCAGGAGCTGCTGGCCAAGTATCAGGATTGGCGTACCGAATCAGGTCATGCCGGTGTGGTGCGCAACGGTTACCTGCCAGAACGTGAGTTGCAGACCGGCCTGGGACCGATCCGGGTGAGAATTCCCAAGGTGCGCTCGAAGACCGGTGAAGCAGTGAGTTTTCAGTCGGTGCTGGTGCCGCCATATGTGCGCAAGACAGCGACTTTCGAGGCAGCCATTCCGTGGTTGTACCTCAAAGGGGTATCCAGCGGTGAGATGGCTGAGGCGTTGCGGGTACTGGTGGGCCCGCAGGCACAGGGTCTGTCGGCCAGCACGGTATCCCGCCTGAAACAGGTATGGGCGGAGGAATATCGAGCGTGGAGCCAGCGTCGCCTGGGACAGGACCGGTGGGTGTATGTCTGGGCTGATGGTGTCTACAGTGGGCTGCGGGCGGAGGATGCCAAGCTCTGCGCGCTGGTGATCATTGGTGTCAATGAACGCGGCGAAAAACATTTTCTGGCGATTGAGGACGGGGTGCGGGAATCGACTCAGAGTTGGCGTGAGGTGTTGCTGAATCTGAAGTCGCGCGGCATGAGCGCCCCACAACTGGCGATTGGTGATGGTGCGATGGGTTTTTGGGCGGCGCTGGATGAAATCTTTCCGGCCAGCCGCCAGCAACGCTGCTGGATGCACAAGACCATGAATGTACTGAATTGTTTGCCGAAATCCGCACAACCCAAAGCCAAGCAGGCCCTGCACGCCATCTGGCAGGCGGAAACCAAGGATGATGCAAACAAGGCGTTTGATTTGTTTATTGAGATCTTTGAGGCGAAATACCCGAAAGCGACGAGCTGTTTGCTCAAGGATCGGGATGAACTGTTGGCATTTTATGATTTTCCGGCCCAACACTGGCAGAGCATCCGGACCAGCAACCCGATTGAATCCACCTTTGCCACCATCCGCCACCGGACCAAAAGATCCAAAGGTTGTCTGACGCGCAATGGCATGTTGCATATGATGTTCAAATTGAGCCAGTGTGCGGAAAAGAAATGGCGCCGGCTACGCGGCTTTGATTACCTGGCCAAGGTGATTACGGGGGTGAAATTCAAAGATGGGATCGAGGTAAAAGAGATTGATCAGGTCGCCGCTTGAATCAAATGGCTAAACACCAGATTTGACAATAGCTCAATTACGGCTCAAACACCAGATTCGATCATAACTCGGTCCACATTCTGTTCTAGACAGTCTATAGGATGTCATGGAACCTCCCACCTCAGAGGTCATTAAGCCCAATTTTATATTTTGTAATGGAACTCTAAGGCCGTGTATAGTGAATCTGGCCTGCTGGAAAAGTAGGCAAGGGTCAACTTCAGGGGGATAAGTGCTAGAACACAACTTGAATCTTCATGCGTTTCAAGCGCGTCTTCTGATCATCGACGATGACGCCGATTTTGCTCATCAACAGGCTACGGTGCTCAAAACCCACGGTTATTCCTTGAGGTTTGCACACAACCAAGAGCAGACTGAAAAAGCCCTTGAGGATTTTGATCCTCATATCGCTCTGATTGATTATGGTCTTGTCAAAAAGGCGGGCATTGACTGGCTTGACTGCCTCCAGTCTTACAACCCGGCTTTGCAATGCGTCATGCAGGATGCCCTTCCTGATACCGATTCGGCCGTACAAGCCATGCGTCATGGCGCCAGTGATTACCTAGATAAATCAGCCGACCCGGAAGAACTGCTGGGGGCTCTGGCTCAGAGTTTTGCGAAAGCACAATCAGACAGAAAAAAAACCAAAGCCCAGCTCACAGTAAAGGGCAGTGAATCCCTGCTCAACAGAGCCGTTCAGATTGCCAGTTTGGGGCATTTCGTGTGGGATGAGGTGGAAGACCGGTGCATCTATGCATCCGAAGAGTACGCGCGAATTCTCGGCGTGACCGTAGATGAAGTGCTGACGCAATACTACAACCGCAACAAAGATGTTTTGCTGGTGCATCCAAAGGACCGGGAGCGGCTCCTTGCAAAATTTGCGGAGTTCGACCGGCAGGCTGAGGGCTATGACTTCGAGTATCGGGTTATCACACCGGATGGTGAGGAGCGCCATGTTCGTGAAATCGCGGATCCGGTATTCGATCAACAAGGTCGGCTCGTTCGAGCGGTTGGAATACTGCAGGACATAACTGAGCAGAAGAAAGCACATTTCGCGCTGGCGGAAAGCGAACAGCTGCTCAAGCAGGCGGCCAGCATATCCAAGCTGGGTCATGCCGCCTGGGATGCATCCAGCGAGGAATATATCAGCGTTTCCGAAGAGTATGCACAGATCTTCGGCTACACCGCTGAGGAATTCCTCGACCGCTTTCGAACCATGGAGCAGGACATGGAACTGGTCCACCCGGAAGACCGGACAGTAGTCGATGCTTATAACCTATCAGTGGATACCACCAGGCCAGCCTGTGAGTTCCGCATCTTACACCGGGACGGGAGCGTGAGACATGTGAGGGAAATCTTCTCGGATATCCTGGACGAAGAAGGCAAATTGTCGAACTGGTTTGCTACCCTGCAGGATATTTCAGATCTCAAACAGTCACAGGCGGCGCAAGAGGAAAGTGAACAACTGCTCAAACAGGCCGCCTCGATTTCCAAACTGGGGCATGCCCGCTGGGATGAAATCAAGCGGGCATATATCAGCGTTTCTGAGGAGTACGCGCAGATCTTTGGCTACACCGCTGAGGAGTTCCTTACGCGCTTCCAGTCACAGGCGCTAGACATGCAACTGGTACACCCGCAAGATCGGGAAAAAGTCAGCACCTATAACCAACCCCAAGACGGCGACAGGCCACACTATGCCTATCGCATCCTGCACCGGGACGGGAGCGTGAGACACGTGCAAGAAATCGTCTTTGATGTTTTCGACAAGGACGGCAACTTGGTGGAGTCGGTCGCTACCCTGCAGGACATCACCGATATGGAGCTGGCACAACTCGAATTACGCGCCGCCAAGGAAGCCGCCGAGGCGGCCAACCAGGCCAAGTCGGAATTTCTGTCCTCCATGAGCCACGAACTGCGTACGCCCCTGAACGCTATATTCGGCTTCGCTCAGATGTTGGAGTTGAACGCCAATGAACCCTTGTCCGAGACCCAGAAGGAGTACGTCGATTACATCATGCAGGGCGGTCAGCATCTGCTGCATTTGATCAACGACATTCTCGACCTGGCGAAGATCGAGGCGGGGCAGCTGGAGTTGGCCATTAAACCGGTCAATCCGACTGCCGCGCTCGACGCCTGTCTAATAGTCGCGCAATCGATGGTGGGGCAACGGTCTATCACGCTGGTGAATCTGGCGACTGACAAAGACTTGCCCACGATTCTTGCCGATCTCACCCCGCTCAAGCAGGTGATGCTAAACCTTCTGTCCAATGCGGTTAAATACAATCGGGAAGCGGGAACGGTGACGGTCGATGCTGAAGCAACGTTGGAAGGCATGTTGCGAATAAGCGTTAGCGATATGGGGCCGGGAATAGCAAAGAAAGATCACCAAAAGGTATTTCAGCCGTTCGACCGTCTCGGCAGGGAAACACTGAATATCGAGGGAACGGGTATTGGCTTGGTAATCTCGAAACGGCTGATGGAGGCGATGGGAGGATTCATAGGTTTTGAATCTGAAGTCGGGAAGGGCAGCACCTTCTGGATTGAACTGCCTTTGGCCCAAGTCGCTGCGCAGGAACTCCCCGTTCTGGACCAGCAGGATGGATTGAGCCTGAATCAACCGCTGGGCCAGGGAACTCAGAGCCACCTTGTGCTCTACGTCGAGGACAATCCGGCGAACGTACAGCTGATGCTGAGTATGTTTGAGGGAATACCTAATGTTGAGCTGATCTGCGCAGCCGATGCAGAGGAAGGCATCATACTGGCGAACTCGAAGCCAACCGACCTCATCTTAATGGATATTGGCCTCCCGGGCATGGACGGGTTCGAGGCGGCAGCTATTCTCAACAATTCCAAAAAGACTAAAGACATACCAGTGATCGGCATCAGTGCGGCAGCCATGAATAAAGATGTCGAACGAGCCAAGGACACCAATTTCTTTGGCTACCTCACCAAGCCGTTTGACGTCTCGGAGACGTTGAAGGTAGTTCGCAGTGCTCTCGATATAGACGCGTAACGGTGGGGCCGCAATGTCACAATGTTTGAGATTCATCAATCGTTGAATCCTCCGCAATGAAATCATCAACCATTGTTCTAACAGTCTTAGTCGCCGCAGTAGCAGGCCTGTCTATTTTTGGCTACATGGCTTGGCACTCGGTCACATTGGAGCGATCAACTACGCAGCAGGCGATCGCCGAATTTGCAGAAATTCACCATAAGTTTGGCGCGGCTGAGCCCATGCTGCGCATAAAGTCTGCAACTGAAATTGCACGCCTTGCGCCACAGATTGCCGGTGAACCACAGGCACTTTCGAGTCTGAATGCGCTGGTGTTTAAGGAAAATGAGCAAATACTGTCACGCGTGAGCATTCCTTTTTGGTTCTTCAAATTGAAGGCGCCAGCGCTGCAGCTATCGCTGCACGATACCGATATCGACTTGAAACGTCTTGGCGTCTCTGCCGCCGACCTCGAAAAGCATGGCCCCGGCCTGGTGCTGGACGAGGCACGACCCAATGGTGATCGACTCATCGTCTGGACGGAATAACCAGTTTCAATCATACGGGGAATAAATCAGATGCAAGATATTTCAAGCCGGTATCAACTGCCACGGTGACGACGGTTTTCCCTTCGCCAAGTTCTTCCGCCAGCTGCAGTGCGGCAACGACGTTCAATCCGCTTGAAGTCCCCGCAAAGATCCCTTCTTCTTTGGCCAGAAGCCGCGCCATGCGCCTCGCCTGTTTCTCGTCAATCCCCCGGGCTTCGTCGTACAGGTCCGCATCCAGCAGCGGGGGGGTATAACCGATTCCAATTCCTTCAACATCGTGTGTACCGGCGCTGGCGCCGGATAAGGTGGCAGTTGTGGCTGGCTCCAGGGCAACAATCTGCACATCAGGATGTGCTTTTCGCAGCTCCACGGCAACGCCCATGAGCATTCCGACAGTACCAATTCCACCACAGTAAGCATCGACAGGCCGGTCAAGCTGTTGCAATAACTCTTTTCCGATATTGCGATGGCCAATGATGATATCCGGGTTGTGCAATTGATTGGTCAGGTAACAGTCCTCTGGCTCGGCCAGGGTTTCTGCTTTCTTAACCATCCTGGGAATCAAATGCGGAGTGGTCATACCACCGTTGCTGGGCACCATGACGATTTCCGCTCCAAAGGCTTTCATGGTCTTGAGTTTTTCTATCGCAAAGGCATCCGAGGAAACACATTTGAAGGGATAGCCTTTAACGGCGCAGACAAAGGCTAATGAAGACCCCGTGCTCCCGCCGGAGTACTCGACAACGCTCATCCCTGATTTGAGCTCGCCCCTTTTTTCCGCCTCTTCAATCATGGACAGCGCCATCCGGTCCTTATATGAACCGGTCGGATTAAAGTACTCCAGCTTGACGAAAATATCGGCACTGCCCGCGGGCACAATTTTTTGCAGTTGTACGATCGGTGTATTGCCAATGGCATCCAGAGTACTTGGCGAATCTACTAATTGTCTGTCCATCAAGGTTGATTCCTGTTTCGATGGTCTTGGATGTCCGGGCAATGTATAAGTGCCCTGACGAGGTCACCCGGCTTCATCTCGATGACTGGCTCACCAGGAAATGCCACTGCAGCAGTTCCTGAAACGACCATGCCAACCCTTTCGAAAAATGCGTCACCTCATCGGGATCATCAAACTGCTTGAGTATCAATTTCATTGTCTGGTCTAGATCTTTACATACATTATGAGTTTTATGCAATACTAACTATATATAATCGTTAATAATACTGAGTATTTATCATCTTAAACTGAGTTTTTATCATGATAGGATAACCTTATGAGCCGTGATCTGCCCTCACTGAACGCCGTGCGCATGTTTGAAGCGGCAGCCCGCCATCAAAATTTCACGCGTGCCGCTGAGCAGCTCTATGTCACCCAGGGTGCCGTCAGCCGCCAGATCAAGCGCCTGGAGCAGGATCTGCAGCAGTCATTGTTTTTGCGCGACGGTCCCAGGCTTGAGCTTACCCATGCCGGTAAGCGATTCTACAAGGCGGTCGAAGAGGGCCTGGGGATCATCCGGCGCAGTACCCTGAATTTGCAACAACTCAGTGCAATACCCACTTTGACGATAAGTGTTTTGCCCTCTTTTGCCACCAATTGGCTGGTGCCGCGCATCGTCGAATTTCAACGCGAGAATGACAACCTGGAGTTGCGGGTAGCCGCTTCCTATGATCCGGTTGATTTCGTGCGACGACCGGATGTCGATGTTGCGATTCGTTTCGGCACCGGTCAGTGGGAAGGCGTTTACGCCGAATGCCTGATCAATGAACAGATTTTCCCGGTTTGCAGCCCCGGTTTTCTGAAACATGCCAAGGGACTTTCACAACCTGAAGACCTGCCGCGCTATCAGCTGATCTACACCAGCGACGACTACGATCAGTGGGACCACTGGTTCGAGACTGCGCAAGTCTCCCCGCCTGCTGATCGGAGTGGCCCGCAATACAGTGATGAATTATTGCTGCATCAGGCCGCCATCAAGGGCCAGGGAATCACGCTGGCACGTAGTTTGCTGGTGGCCGATGAAATACACTCCGGCCGGCTGCTGAGATTATTCGATATCAGTGTTGCCTCCCGCAACAGCTATTACTTCGTATGCCCCAAGGGACGGGGGGAGACCGAGGAAAAAATTCAACGATTGTTGAACTGGCTCAGAAATGAAGCAATGCAAACCGACTCAGCCTGTGAAAACCTGTGTAATCCATCCGCAGGCGCGGTACCCGGCTAGTTCTCAGGTAGCCCCACCCGACCCAATGCCCTCGTTATAATTGATGTGATCGAGTCGGCATCATCTTTGATGGCTGTGATTTCTGATCATTCAATAGTGCAAAACAATCCATGTTCGACAAAGCTGACAGGCCATAAAATGGCTACACCATGAGGTCCGGTAATGTACCCATTGCAACCAGCTCACCCGTTCGATGGCGTGAAGCCTGGTGAACACCGATGATCAGCGCGCGCTGGCGGCCGAAGCCCTGGGCACGGCTTTTTTGCTTGCAACCGTCGTGGGTTCCGGAATCATGGCCCAGTCGCTGTCGAATGGAAATCCAACCCTCGCCCTGTTGGGCAATACGCTGGCAACCGGGGCGATCCTGGTGGTTTTAATCCTGATGTTTGGTCGGGTATCCGGCGGTCATTTCAACCCTGCCATCAGCCTGGTTTTCTGGCTGCGTCGCGAGATCAGCTTTCGCATGTTCAAGTATTACGTGGCAGCCCAGCTCATCGGGGCATTGCTCGGGGTAGCCATCGCACACGCCATGTTTGAACTTCCACTGATCAGTATTTCGGATACTTCCCGAACCGGCCGTGGCCAGTTCATTTCCGAAGTGATCGCCAGCTTTGGGCTGGTTGCAGCTATCCTGGCTACCTTACGCCATGGTCTGAGCGTGGTAGCCATCGCCGTGGGTTTATACATCTGTGCCGGGTATTGGTTTACCGCATCGACTTCTTTTGCCAATCCAGCCGTAACGATTGCCCGCGGTCTGACCAATACCTATTCCGGAATAAGCCCTGTCGATATCCCGCTGTTCCTGAGCGCTCAAGTCCTTGGCGCGATGTTGGCGGCGTGGATCATCGGCTGGATGCTGAAGACCAGGCGAGATTACTCATGAAGTTTGCCGACCACAATTACTCCAAACAGAGCCGAATGTGCAGTGGGTCCGCGCCCGCCTAGCCGACAAGCACCTTGCCAACATCGCTGGCCCTGTCATTCCCGTACACTGCAACTTCCCCCATGGTATGAAACATCTCCCAGGGTACGCCCGCGGGGTCCACAGCCCAGTGCTTGTCGGATTCGGCGTAGCAGCATTTCGCACGCTTTTGATCCACCATGGCGTAACTTGCATCTCCCAGCCTGGTGTAAAGTTCCTCGAGTTCCTCGTGGGTCTCCGCCTGGATGCCCAAGTGGTCAACACCAGCCTGATTACCGCATTTCTGAGAAATCGCCAGATTAACCCTGGGATCTTCCAACGCCCACTTGGCGTAATCGGGCTTTGAAATTGTGGGTTCCTGGCCCAACATCGCCGCGTAGAATTTCCTGGACAGTTCAAGATCGTCAACTGCAATATGTATATGCATTCGTTTCATTATTTGCTACGGGGTAGGGTTAATTTCAGGTACACAGTTGTGCAACCGCTTGCTCAATATCCGCACCGGCATCCAGTTTGTCCGTCACGCGAACCAGGTGCGATGTTGCCTTTTCCTTGATGCGCCTGGCCAGGCCGACAATTTCCATGATCTCGTTGTCTTGAATGCCGATTTCCCGCGCCCGGTCGATCATGATTTCCAGGTGTTTCACACTGATTCTGGCAACAGACGAACCAATTCCGGCCAATATCGCGGTGCGGTTCAGTCCGGCCACTGTTTCGGCCTTGCATGATGAAACGGCTTGCGGGTCAAATTGCAGCTGAAGATCGGACAATGCAGTGTTCGCGACCATCACCCCCATACGCAAAGCCTCCAGAATGTCGGGATTGCCGGCACCGGACCGCTTTGCCTCACTAATGTGGTACTTCGTACAGGGTACGCAGCCGGCGGCTATCGAAATACCGACTGCTGCCAGTTCCAGTTCTTTTATTTCGAGAATCATGGATGGCTTGCCATTGCCGGGCTCCATACCAATTTGCGTTGCACACTGACAGCACGGTAACGGGATGGCAGTGCCACCGGGCCACTGCTGAGCACACATTGCTCCGTGGGTCCCAGCGCCATCGCCCGGCTCCAAAAACTGAATTTACCTGCCGGCAGTTGCTCTTCTATTGTTTTCAACAGTTTGCAATCGCTGACATTCCGGGGCTTTTGTAGCCAATTGGCCACTGGCAAGTTTTCCATTCTGGCCATTCCCCTGGTTAATCCAAATGCCGCCCCGCTCGCCTGGCCAGTATTGCTCATCAAATAGCGATGAGCCTCCTTGCCGTGTGTGGATAAGACAGCACGGTCAAGCACATCCATTGCCGCAAAATTGGACAGCAGGTACCAGTCTTCGAAAATTTCATTTTTCGGCGCAAACCAGGGGACCGCACCCGCCCGGTAGGTCACTGAAAACCGAAACCCCGCCGGTTTGTTTTTATTCAAGGCTTGATGAAACTCAATCAGAGACGATCTGTAGTCGTTCTCACTGGCATTCGTGCGCCTCGAATTCCAAAAAACGATTGCCAGCATCGATTCAATATCCCATGTTTTCCCCGGTCCGGTACATGATAGGAAATATGCCTTGAACGCAACTCGACATTTCGTCAGGCTGGTATGTCACTGCGTCATGATGGCGATGATTGCCGCGATGCTGCTTATGACGGAAAACGATGTACGAGTACCTGGTGCTACAGATCGATGACCTTGTCTACGACGTACACCTTAACGGTGTCCCGTCTGATGCCGTCAAACTCCATTGCTGTTGCGGTCTCCTCTAACTCCAGTTGCGAGAGCATTACGTCGGGGTCCTGAACTTCCCAGATAATGGCCAATTCGTTCTCGTCGGTCGAGCCGTATCGAACTGAGGTGGCGGTATATTTTCGAAATAAATCGACATGGGTTTGGAAACCTGCTTCCCACTTGGCCAAGTCATCAGCTTGCGCAGTAATTATCACAGTAGCCATCTTCTCCTCCTTGTTGTTTGGGCAACGAATGACATTCGCAGTTTATTATCGGCGGCAACCCCTCATTCTGCAATGCAGTCCGGCAGACGGAGCTCGTCAATGAGCCACGCTCGATTAATCAGCTCAAAGATTTTTTAAGTTTGTCGATAATATCCAGCGGGAATACAATCGTTGAAGTTCTGTCGCCTGCGATTTCCGTGAGGGTCTGCAGATAACGCAACTGGATTGCCTGTGGCTCGGCGGCGAGTGTCCTGGCTGCCTCCACCAGTTCATGCGCAGCCTGCTTTTCGCCGGTGGCGTGAATCACCTTGGCGCGGCGTTGCCTTTCGGCTTCGGCCTGCGCGGCGATGGCGCGTATCATGCTCTCGTCGAGGTCGATGTGCTTGATCTCGACGTTTGCCACTTTGATGCCCCAGGCGTCGGTCTGGCGATCCAGAATCTCCTGGATATCGTGGTTGAGCGTGTCCCGCTCGGCCAGCATTTCATCCAGTTCGTGCTGGCCCACCACCGAACGCAGGGTGGTTTGAGACAGTTGGCTGACGGCCTCCAGATACTTTTCGACCTGAATGATGGCTTTTTCCGGGTCGATTACGCGGAAATAGACTACCGCGTTGACGTGCACTGAAACGTTGTCTTTGGATATGACATCCTGGGTCGGTACGTCCATGACAATGACCCGCAGGTCCACCCGCTCCATCGACTGGATCACGGGAATAACGATGATCAGCCCCGGGCCTTTTACTTTCCAGAACCGGCCCAACTGGAAAATCACTCCACGCTCGTACTCGCGCAGAATCTTGATGGCATTAAAAATAATGCCCAGCAAGGCCAGCACGACAAAGCCTATAACATACTCAACCATGATCCTCTCCTTTATTTATCCGCCCATCGGCCGGGCGCACCTCAAGCGTCAGACCATCCACGCCGGTAACCGCGATCGCCTGCCCCTCGCGCATGGGTGACCGCGTGCGGGCCTTCCAGCGCTCACCATGCACGAAAACATATCCCTGATCCTCAAAATCCACCAGTGCCGTACCGGATGCACCCAGCATTTCTTCGCGTCCCGAGACCACCGGCCTTTGCCTCGCTTTCATGGCGAAGGCGATGATGCCCATCAGGCCGAGCGCACCCATCAGCGCTATGGCCGCAATCAGGGGGCGGGAGACGACAAATCCAGGCGCATCGGTGTCTATCAGGATGATTGAACCGATCACGAGGGAAATAATGCCCCCTATACCCAAGACACCAAAACTGGGCGCCAAGGTCTCGGCGATCATCAGGATGACCCCGAGTGCAATCAGGGCAAACCCGGCATAGTTTACCGGCAGCATCTGAAAGGCGTAGAGGGCGATCAGCAGGCTGATGGCGCCCACCACGCCGGGCAGGATGGCGCCGGGGTTGTAACCCTCGAGAATCAGGCCGTAGACACCGATCAATAGCAACAGGTACGCGATCGTGGGGCTGGTGATTACGCCCAGCAGCTTACTTTTCCAGTCCGGCTCGAGCTGCTCCAGCAGCAGCGATGATGTATCGAGAATCCGGTCCCGGCCCTGCACATCGACATTCCAGCCGTCAATCTGCTCCAGCAAGTCGCCGACATCCTGCGCTATCAAATCAATGACGCCGATTTCAAATGCCTTGTCGGCGGTGATGCTGGCCGCTTCACGCACGGCAAGCTCCGCCCAATCCGCATTGCGCCCGCGCATGTCGGCCAACCCTCGAACATAGGCCACCGCGTCGTTGACGGCCTTGCGGCTCATTGCATCGACCTGCCCGCTTGGCGATTGGTCATCGCTCTCATCATCAGACTCTGCCGCCTCACCAGGCTGCTTGCCACCGATGATCGCCACCGGAGTGGCCGCCCCGACGTTGGTTGCGGTGCTCATCGCCGCGATGTGGCTGGCGTAGAGAATGAATGTGCCCGCACTGGCCGCGCGCGCGCCCTGCGGCGCGACGAATGTCGCCACCGGCACCGGTGAATTAAGAATGGCTTTGACGATATCCCGGGTAGAGGCGTCCAGTCCCCCTGGCGTATCCAGGCGGATGATCAACAGCTCAGCATTGCGCACTCTCGCTTGTTCCAGCGAGTCGACCACAAAGTCCACCGTGGCCGGCCCGATGGGGCCTTCAACCGCAACCATGACGGCGCGCCGCTCGGTGGATTGTGCTTTTGATTCCGGGGCCGGCTGTTCTTCCGCCTGCGCAAGGACCAGAGGCGAGAACAAAATAGCCGACAAAACACAAACCCAGGCCTTGACCCTCATGGGCCAACTTCGGGACCGAATCGACATGGACGTCTGCACTTTGATTTACCTGACTGTCTCCGCGTAACCTATACCCGCCTATACCAATTTAAGCAGATCGTACGAATTATATCATCAAGCGTGTGGATGATGAACGCAAAACCCCGCGACGCATTGCTCATCGCGGGGTTTGTTTGGCGGCGATACTTGCCGCGCGTGTTGTTCTAGAGACATTGCCCAAGTCATCATCCACGGAGGTTCAGATCAATCAATGCACAAGTTTGTCGCCTGTTGTTCGACCGTGCCATCACGCGTGGCGAGGCTCCAGTGGTCCGTTGACAGTTTGCTGAGCCAGACAAACAGAGTAGAGCGGCTTTACGTGCATTATCCCTGGCACTGTGATCGGCTCAATCAGCCCTATCCTTACCCGCCTGACTGGATGCAGAATGATGCGCGAATTAAAGTTGTAAGGTGCGATGACTTTGGGCCGGCTACCAAATTTTTACCAGCGCTGGATGAATTTGACCGTGGAGACAGCATCGCCCTGGTGTTGTTCGATGACGACCGCGTCATTCCGCTGGGATGGATTGAGCCCATGCTGGACCTGTTTGAACAACTGGGCGGTGCCTCGGCCGTAGGCCGCCACGGCACCCTGCGTCACAGCCGGCCGTTCTCATTCAGCCAGTACTATTCAGGTAAGCCCGGGAACTTCGTGAAGGTGTCTTACATGTCCACTTCATGGATTGCCATTTACCCGCGCTGCGCGCTTCCTGCATCCGCCACACTCGCCAGGCAACACATCCGCAGTTTCGATCCCGAGAGCCGCACCAATGACGATATGATGCTTTCTTCGTTCTGTCACATCAGCGGCACGGCACGTCATTTGCTAGCAACAAGCAAATCCCAGCGCGAGGAATGGGAACAGCGAAACCCCGAGAGTGATGATGAGGTGAGCCTCGCTCAAACCCCAGTTCAGGTCAAAAATCAAGTCAAACTCTACCTCAGGCTGCTCAGGGCGGGAGCCGCGCCCCTGCCGCGAATTGAATTACTTGCCCTCTTGGGTGCGGTCATTTCGCTCGCAATCACTGTGGGCATCGCTTTAACCGAATGAATTTCTGACACGCGACGTCAAACATTCAAAGACGGTCCAATATCCCTTGCCGCGGAATCCGCGGGCTGTAAGTTCAACATTGTCGGGAGAACTCCCAAATGGAAAAAATCAAAATCGCACTGGCTGGAGTGGGAAATTGCGCCAGTTCATTGATACAAGGCATCCACTATTACACACCTCAGCGATGTAGCGCAGGGGTTAGCGGCCTGATGCACGTTCAGGTCGGCGGCTATCGACCCACCGACATTGAAGTGGTGGCGGCGTTTGACATCGACCGCAGAAAGGTCGGCCAGGACCTCAACATTGCCGTATTCTCCAAACCCAACTGCACGAAGATTTTTCAACCCAACCTACCTGTTGCCGGCGTCACGGTAAGGATGGGCAAGGTGTTGGACGGGTTTTCAGACCACATGTCTGAATTTGATGATGACCGCACTTTTCTCAAGGCTGAAGTGAAAGAGCCGACCCAGCGCCAGGTGGTGTGCCACCTCAAGGAATGCGGTGCTCAAATGTTGCTGAACTACATGCCTGTGGGGTCTGAACAAGCCGCGAAATTCTACGCCGACTGTGCGCTTGAGGCTGGTATTGGCTTCATCAATAACATGCCTGTTTTTGTCGCGAGCAACGAAGAATACGCCGAGAAATTCAGACGCAAAAACCTGCCCATCATTGGCGATGACATCAAGTCCCAGCTTGGCGCGACCATTGTCCATCGCATGCTCACCGACCTCGCTCGAAAGCGAGGAGTGAAGATCCGGCGCACATATCAGCTCAACACAGGCGGCAATACCGATTTTCTTAACATGAAAAACCCCACACGGTTAGTGTCAAAGAAAAATTCGAAGACCGAAGCCGTGCAGTCGGTATCGCCGGTGCGCTTCCATGATGACAACATACATATTGGACCAAGCGATTACGTCCCGTGGCAGAACGACAACAAAGTGTGCTTCATCAGAATCGAGGGTTATCTGTTTGGCGATGTACCTACCGATATCGAACTGCGTTTGTCGGTAGAGGATTCACCCAATTCCGCCGGCGTAGTCATCGACATGATTCGCTGCTGCAAGCTTGCACTCGACGCCGGTGAGGGGGGGTGCTCATAGGCCCATCCGCTTACTTCTGCAAGCATCCGCCGCAGCAATTCAACGACGATGAGGCCTATAGCTTGGTTGAAGATTTCATCAGCAGTCACTTCGTTGCTGCAAGGGCAGTGGTTTGAACTGCCTGATCGTGGCCGCCGGGCAGGGCACGAGGCTGCGGACAATCGCGGCGAGTAAGCCGCTAATTTCAATAAAGGGTAGCCCATTAATAATGCGTGTCATTGCGGCTGTTCGCAAGGCAGGTTCGACGAGCTTATTTGTGGTCAGTGGTTTTCGCGGTGCCAATCTTCGAGCCGCGCTGGACACGCTCGCCAAGCGTGATTGCTTCCGCATCAACCACATCATCAACGACGAGTGGGAAAGGGCGAACGGACTATCAGTCTACAAAGCCAGCAAGCACTTGCGTGGCAATTTTCTTTTGACTATGTGCGACCATCTGGTCGAGCCTGAAATCATTCAGGACCTGCTGCGGGAGGGAACGGAACCGGACACCGTAAAACTGTGTGTTGATTTCAATCTCGCGAGCCCCCTCAATAACCCTGATGACGTGACCCGGGTGAGCTGTTGCGGGAAGAATATCGAGCGCGTTGGGAAGGTGCTCAAAAACTACAATGCGATCGACGTAGGCGTTTTCTTGTGTACGCCCATCATGTTTGATGCCCTGGAAGAAAGCATTGCTCTCGGTGACGACAGTATCAGCGGGGCCATGAACGTGCTCGCCAGATGGGGCAAGGCCCGGTGCTTCGATATCGGATCGCGCCTGTGGGTCGACGTGGATGACCCCCATGCGTTCACTCAGACAGAGAGGCTCATAGAAGAAGGGCGCCTGTAATGGAAAGGATCGAGAGTGCCATACGCACGCGAGAGATTGAAGAGCCAACCAATCTATATTTCGTCCATCCGCTTGCTGCCCGCCTTACACCCGTGCTGGCTTGTTTGCGGGTACGGCCCAATGCAGTTTCTGTTGCGGGCATGATCAGCGGTATCCTGGCCGGCTGCGCCTACCATTTCTACCAGGACCCCCGCTTTGCCATCGCAGGTTTCTTATTCATGATCGGTTGGCACATTCTGGATGGCGCTGATGGTCAGCTTGCCCGATACACCGGCACCCAATCTGAATTCGGAAAAATAGTCGACGGCATTGCCGACAACGTCACGTTCGCTGCCGTCTACTTGGGTCTTGGATTGGCGCTCATGCAGACCCATGGCACCTGGGTATGGGCGGTCATCATAGTGGCTTCGATATCTCACTCGCTGCAGGCGGCAAGTTACGAGGCGCAACGCCAGGAATACGATTTCTGGGGTTGGAACAAGCAGCCGGCGGAGCTGAAATCCGCCGCGATTTTGCGCGAGGAGTTTCGTCCGCAGTCCCTGGCTCAGAGAATTGTTTATGCTCTCGGCCGAAGTTACGCACAAATGCAGCATCTTGCAGCGAGAATCGACCCGCAGCAACGCCACAAAATCGCGCTGGCGCTGAAAGAGAACCCCGAGCGGACTCCGGCAATCCGGCAGCGCTACCGGCAAACCTTTGCCGGATTGGTTCGTTTCTGGTCAATCATGTCATCCAACTACCGATCCCTGCTGATCTTTGCGTGTGCGATTTTCGAGGTTCCTCTAGCCTACTTTGTGATTGAGGCCGTTGGATTCTCCGTCCTGACAATCGTGATGATCAGGCAGCACAAGGTCAGAACTATGGGATTTCTGCGCTTTCTTGATCGACAAACGCAATTGTCTTGAGCGTGTCAGGTCCAGCCTCAGCGGCCGCCACAACGCCCGGGGGCAAACAGTCGCTGGAGCGCGGCCTCTTGGTCAATACTTTGGGCGTGATCGTTCGAGGGACGCGTACGCTCTACCTGATAGTCTTCAACCGTACCCTGGGCGCAGAAGGATTTGGCATATACCTGCTGGCCTTTGCCGCACAGGAAATCATCAGCAAGTTTTCCATGTTGGGCTTGAATTGGGGCGTCAAGCAGGAGGTAGGCAAGTTGCGAAGCCGAGGCGATGACGTCCTGATACGCGTCACGGTATTGAAATTGCTGGTGGTTGTCATGCTGTTCAGCAGCTTTGCCGCGCTATTGCTAGCGCTGGAGGCGCGGGTACTGGCGCAGTGGTTGGGTGAGAAGGCGCTCGCGGGTCCACTCCGAATATTCGCCGCCGGTCTGCCTTTTCTTTGCGGCATATATTTTCTGGTTTATTCATTCCGGCCGCGGTTGAACATGAAGTATGAATTCATCGTGGTCTCAGTTATTGAGCCGCTGGGTGTGCTCCTTGTTGGAATGATCTTGCTCCGTGCCAACCGGCATGTCGAAATGCTGGCTGTCGCGCACGTGAGCGCTACCGTGCTGGCATTTCTGGCGGCGATTTATTTCTTTAACAAACTTTATCCAGCAACGGTAAAAGGCCGCAAAGCGGCCATCGATTGGAGGGAATTACTTCGCGGCAGCGCAGCGATGGGAGGACTGGAAGTTATTGTCAACTTGCAGTCCAAAGTGTCGCTGTTCGTTCTGGCGCTCTACTACGCCCCTGATGTGATTGGCATATACGGTGCTGCGGCCCTGGTGGCGTGGGTGTTTCAATCGTTCAAGTCGGCCATTGATCCGATCCTGTTGCCCATTGCCCAGAGCCATTTCCTAAGCAACAATCGCCGCCAGATGCAAGACCAGGTAACCCGTGCCACCACCCTGGCGATGTTGGGTGGACTGACATTGTTCGGCATGATCATACTGTTGCCGGAACATTTCCTGGCATTGTTTGGCAGTGCAGGTGCAGGTGCAGAGTTCACCACCGTTCTAATCGTCTTGGCAGCAGGTCAGTTCATCTATATGAGCTTGGGACTAAGTGAAGGTTTGCTGTCAATTACAGGTTATGGCTTTGTTTCATTGAAGAGTGCGGCATTGCTGATCATTGCCGAGGTTGCGCTGCTGTTCGTGCTGGTTCCGGTGTTCGGCGTTGTTGGCGCCGCGCTGGCTACCAGCCTGCCGTTCGTACTAGTCAGCGTGTGGCGCGGTGTCAAGGCTAAGCGGCTGTTGGGCATCAATGTCATTGCTGCCCGCCAGGTACTGATCCCCATGGCCTGGGTGTGGTGCCTGTTACTTGCCTTTGGCGCAGGATTTATGCCGGGTGTTACCGATGTGATGGCGCCATTCGTGTCGGCAGGGGTATTGCTCGCTACTTTCGCCATTTTCGCCGCAACTATGCTGCGGCCTGGCAGGACGCTTACTTGGCTCTGCAGATGCCGAGGCAGGCGAAGGCCAGCAGAATTACCGACGGCAACATCACCATCACAGCCGGTTCCAGATTCAGCAATCCGGCCAGGTTTCCAGTGATCTGTTGGGCCAGATAGAACACCATGCCCACAAGTCCGCCTGCCATGACCCGTTGACTCGCTGCCGTTTTTCGCATGGAGCCGAGCAGGAAGGGCAGCGAAAGCAGCGACATGGCAACGACCGAAATAGGGACACTCACTTGGCGCCAGAATATGGTCTCAACCCGTTGGGTATTTATCTTGTTACCGTCAAGGTAGTGGATATATTGGAGCAAGTCGAACGGCGACAGAGACTGAACGGGCAGTATCAATGATTCAGTCTGTTTTCTGCTAAACAGGCCGCGCCAGTGCAGGCTTGCGAGGGCCTCAAGGGTAATGCTATCGGTGTGAAACCGTCTGTGCACCACGTCGGTGAGTATCCAATCTTCATCGCCGATGATATCAGCCTGGGCGGCCAGGTAGCTGCCAGAGAGATGGCCGCCCGCATCCAATTGATAGATCTCGATGTTTCTCAAAGAGCGGCTGAATTGCACATCCTGAACCCGCACCAGGTATCGACCGCTACGGGTCCAAAAAGCGAGGGTTTCTCCGGAGGCCACGGCAGTGGTCAGGAGTGACTTACTCCTTGCCTGCACGGCCTGTCGCTCCGCGCCTGGGATAACAAGGAACTGCAGCAAGAGACTTGCAGCAACCAGTGTGATCGCTGCGTACCAAACCGGGAGGGCGATTCTCCAGGGGGACATTCCGGCCGTGCGCAGCACCACCAACTCCTGATGATTTGCCATGGCGCCGAATCCCATCAGGCCGCCCATCAGTGCGGTAACGGGCAACAAGTCAACCACTCTGTTGGGCGTAGTCAGGGCGACCACCTTGAATGCGTCACTCAGCTCGAATTCGCCTTCTCCAACGCTCTTCAGCGCCTCACTGAATTCGACGAAACTGAACAACCCCAGTAACAGCAGCAGCATCGGCACAATGCCCAAATAGAAATTGAGCATGATGTAGCGGTCGATCCTGCCGATGGGCACGTTCATGAAAAGTGCTTTCTCAGTCGTCGCGTATGGCGGAATTTTCTCCACGGGAAGTAGAGGGCCAAAACGGCCATGGTCAGCATCGCAGGCACCCACCATATGTTGGCCGCCTCTCCCAGTTTTACCCAGTTACGGCCCATGTCCAGCAGGCTGAAATAGACGGCGTACACCACGAGCGCCAAGAGCAGCCGCGCGTAGCGTCCGCCCCGCGGCTGGCTGTTGCTCAATGGCATCGCCAGTAGCGCCAGCAGGAGAGTGGATACGGGCGTCGACAGACGCCATTGAAATTCCGCCCGGTCCGGATGCATGGCTGAACCGAGCAACAGCGAGGTGCGGGTGGCCTCTGGAGTGTCATGGGGCGAATTGGCGATTCTCGCCGGCATCCAAACCTCCAATCTCCCGATTCGAGCCTGAAAGTCCGGGCCATCATCCGACTTTTGGTGAATTTGTGCGTCTTGCAGTACGATGCGGTGGCGATCCGCTTCATCCAGGTCGCGCATTTCGCCCAGCCTGGCTGTGATGATCTGCAGGGCATCTCTGGTTCTGGTGCGAATGAACACGCCATGCATATAACGGCCGTCGTTGGAAAACCGCTCGATGAAAACGGTACGATTTTCCTTCTCGAATACGAAAAACTGCGCGGGCTTGATTCTTTCGACATCTGCAGAGGCAACTGCTTCCGCTTTGATCGCATAGGTTGCAACGTAGGCCCAGGGTCGGACGAAAACAGAAAATGCTCCAACCGCCAGAGCAATGAAAAGCGCCATGACCATAATGGGTCGCAACAGTCTTCTCTCACTGATGCCGCCGGAGCGCATGGCGTAGATTTCCGAATCGCTGTGTAAGCGGCCCAGCCCGATCAGTACCGCGAAATAGAAGCTCAGGGGAACAAGCACCTCAAAGGCAATCAGCGCCTTTAGCGCAGTCAGTTTGGCTACCTCTGGGATTCGCAGCAACCCTGCGTTCGCCTCCACCAGGTAACGGCCGAGGCTGAATGCCGTAAATACGGCCAGCAGCAGCAAAACCGTCACTGCAAATGGCAGTGCGACTTCACGAACCACATATCGATCTATCAGCATGCTCGAATCACTACTCGTCCGCTGGGGTGGCTGATCTTTAGACGCACTGACGGCCAGTTTTCATTCTCCCGCCACAGCACAAGGATTCATCCGTATGGACTCTACCGGCGAATGATCGAGCGGCTGACCGAGTCTAAATATGCAACACGACAAAGACGCTTGCGCTGACTCCAACTGGCGATACCGCAAATGCAATTCCCCCATGTACAGATGGATGTGCTCCGCTTACAGGCGTGAAATTACCGGCCATTTCAGTAAGGAGGGGATCTATCAAAACTTGTACAAGTATCAGCGTTGCTCTTTCGATATCCGCCAACATAGCCAGCGCCTGGTTGAGACAGTACCGGTAGAGCCCGACCAGATTTATGGACGGGACCAGCGCACAAAGACTATTCACGAAGCGCTTGACCGCCTGCCGACAATATTCAGCAATGTGATCGAATGGAAGTACATCGAGGGACTCAGCGTAAAGCAGATCGCCCACCGCCTGAACGTCAGCCACTCCGCCGCGCAGTCGATCCTGCTTAGGGCGCGAACAGAATTTCAGTTGACCTACGACGACTCCAAGGCAGAAATTTGGGACATTTCTGAAGACTAATCCGTGGGTCGGGCGCATATTGATGAAATCGGTAAATGACCCTGCCGCGGACCCGCAAAGCCCTCAACTTGGTGCCTCAGACCACTCAAGATCATAGTATCGGTCCCGTAGCGCGAATGAAATTTCTCTCTGCTGCGTCCAACAAATGTTGCCCCTTAATTGCTAGTTTCCAGCCTATTCTTGGAAGATTGACGCTTGAATATTTCCCTCTCGGATCCATCCCACCAATCCTCCGTTGAGTATTCAGTGCTTATCCCTGTATACAACTGAGGAGACCGTTTTGCCTCTGCTGTTCGAACGGCTCTATGCCGTCCTGGACAAGCTGGGGCGGGGCTACGAGGTCATCTTCATCAATGATGGAAGCCAGGACCGCTCCGCGGACCTGTTGTCCGCGCAGTTCGAACAGCGGCCAGAACACACCCGAGTCATAAATCTCTACCCAAATTCGGGGCAACATGCCGCTTTGATCGCAGGATTCGCCAGGATTCGCGGCAAGGGTGTCGTTACCTTGGACGCCGATCTGCAAAACCCTCCTGGAGCAATTGCCACCATTATCGCGGAACTTGACAAGGGCCACGACTACGTGGGTTCCATCAGAAGCACCCGTGCTGACCGGCTCTGGCGGCACTGGGCTTCGCGGCTGATGAATATACTGCGCGAGCACATTACCAATATCCATATCACGGACCAGGGGTGCATGCTGCGCGGCTATTCCAGGGGCATAGCGCTGGCAATTGCCGAGGCGCCTGAATCACAGACGTTTGTTCCAGCTTTGGGCTATCTGTGCGCACAAACTCCCACCGAGGTCTTGGTGGAACACGATGAGCGGGCCGCCGGTGTCTCTAAGTACAACCTGTTCAGGCTCGTTCAACTCAATTTCGACTTGATCACCAGTTTCTCCTCACTGCCGCTACAGTTCATTTCTTTAGCAGGCATTGTCATTTCCCTCGCCTCGCTGCTGTTTGTGCTGTACCTGGCTTGGCGACGAATATTCATCGGTCCCGAAGTGGAGGGCGTGTTCACGCTGTTGGGCATCATCATTTTCTTGCTGGGTTTAATGCTGTTTTGTATCGGCATAGTGGGCGAGTACATCGGGCGCATCAACAGTCAACTGCGGCGCCGGCCGCGCTACCGCGTGGTGAAAATACTGGAAGCTGATCAACCCGGCATTGGTTGTGAGGTGCCGACCGAATGATCGGCATGCCCTTGACTGTCCAACAATGGATGTCGCATCAACCACCGTCATTGTCACGCTAGCCCATGCGCGCTCTCGATCAATGGAAAAGCACTTTCACCGACCGGCACCTTTGGGGCACGGTGTTGCTCGGCGGGCTCATTTGGTTCACGCTGTTGGGGTACCGGGATCTGATCGATCCGGATGAAGGCCGGTATGCACAAATCCCGGCCGCGATGGTGTCCTCGGGTGACTGGCTGACGCCACGCATGTTCGGCTTCAAGTACTTCGAGAAACCTGCGCTGCAATACTGGGCCACCGCGGCTAGCTTTCTGGCTTTCGGCCAAAGCAACGTTTCAGCTCGTCTGTGGACCGCTGTGATGGGTTTTGCTTGCGTGCTACTGGTGGTGTTGTTCACCAGCATACTGTTCGGCCACGATGCCGCCTTCTTTGCCGCACTATTCAGCCTCAGCAACTTGTTGATGGTGACCATGGCACACATGCTGACTCTGGATATGATCCTGACCACGTTCCTGATTGCCGGCGTAGGTTGCTTTGCCGTGGCCCAGGTCTGGCGCGGTGATCCGACCCGGAATCGAAATTGGATGCTGCTCGGTTGGGCTGCCCTGGCTCTTGCAACGCTGACCAAAGGACTCATTGGGATAGTTCTGCCGGCGGCGAGCGTGATTCTATATAGCCTGTGGCAACGGGACTTTGAACTTTGGAAAAAACTTCATATTCTCAAAGGGATAGCATTATATTTGGCAATCACGGCGCCCTGGTTTGTCGCGGTCAGCCTGAAAAACGCAGAGTTTGCCCAGTTCTTTTTCATTCACGAGCACTGGACCCGTTACACGACCACCGAACACCACCGCCAACAGCCAGTATATTACTTCGCCCTCGTTTTCCTTTTGGGGGTATTACCTTGGCTCGCCACAACAATCAGTGCTCTAGTACAGCCGGATTTCGCCAAAGTGCCTGCGAATTCCGGCGGCTTCAACGCGCCAAGATTCTTGTGGACATTCGTTATTTTCGTATTGGTTTTCTTTTCGTTGGGCCAATCCAAACTACCGGCCTACATATTGCCCGCCATTCCAATCTGCGCCGTGTTGTCCGGCCGCTGGATTTCGCGCCGCCGCACCGTAGGGGCAGATCGTTGGACCATGGCCGGCATGGGTGTGGCGACACTGGCAATCGGCATTTTTGTGACCGGGTTCGCGACAGACCGCAACCCGGTGGAAATCTACGAGAATTACCAGCCCTGGATAATTATCGGCAGCCTCATGCTGCTGGGCGGGGCGTATTTCATGCATGCATTTTGCTTCGCCAAACGCCAGGCAGTCGCTGTCGGATCGATTTGCGCCCTGCTGGCCTTTCAGATGTTCCTGTGGGGCTATCAAGCGCTGGCGGAATCACGCTCCAACCGGCGGATTGCCGAAGTGATCCTGGCCTTGGATCCACCCCCGAAACAAAGTTTTGCGGTACGCACGATCCCGGAATCATTGCCGTTTTACCTCGATCGACCGGTCACTCTGGTGGCAAAAAAAGGAGAACTGGCGATGGGTATAGAGGCTGAACCGAAAAAATGGATCGCCAGCGTCGGTGAGTTTCATCAACGCTGGGTTCTGCTCGACAACGCCGTGGCTGTGATCGACAGGAAACACTATCTGGATTACCGGGCGCAGAAAATTCCGATGGTGGTTGTATACACCGGCTACCGGAGAATGGTCGTTGCGCGCCGGTGACCCGGGTGCTGGGATGCACGCATGATTTGCTCGAGCATGCCACTGGAATTATTTCAAATATGAAAACACTACCCTTTTCTCGCCCCACCATCTCCGGTCAAGAAATCGAGGCTGTGCGGCAAGTACTTGAATCGGGCTGGATCACCACCGGTCCCAAAGTCACCGAACTGGAGCAGGCGCTGGCGGCATATATCGGCCACGGTGTCGGGGTGAGGTTGTTCAATTCTGCCACCAGTGCAATGGAAGCGGTGCTGCTGGCCCACGACATTGGCCCCGGTGATGAGGTGATCGTACCCGCCATGAGTTTCGCCGCCACGGCCAACGTGGTCTTACGAACCGGCGCACGCCCGGTGTTCGTGGATGTCGACGGCCACAGCCGCAACCTCACCTCCGAAGCAGTCGCAGCGGCTCTGGGCGAGAAGACACGCGGGTTGATCCCGGTGCATTTTGCGGGTCTGGCGGCTGAAATTCAGTCGCTCTACGAGCTTGCCGGCAGACACGGACTACTGGTGCTCGAAGATGCGGCTCAGGCGATCGGCACGAGTTTTGGTGGTCGCAGGATTGGTTCATGGGGCAATCCGGTGGCGTTCAGTTTTCACCCCAACAAGAACATGACGACCATTGAAGGCGGTGCGGTAGCAACCAGCGATGAGGCATTGATGCGCAGGCTGGAACGTATCCGATTCCACGGCATGGAGAAGGACGCAGCTGGGGCTGTATCGGTCAATGAATGGGGCGGAAAAATGAATTTGCCCGATGTATGCGCGGCGGTCGGTCTGCAGCAGCTCAAGAAACTCGAAGGATTCAACCGCCAGCGCAGGGCACTGGCGAAGCGCTACTTTGACAAATTACCCTGCCACCCGGCGTTACATCTGCCGGCCGCCGATGAAGGCCATAACTGGCACATGTTCTGTATCTGTCTGGATTGCGCCAAGATGGCCATACCAATGCCCCGGGTGAAGGCGTTCTTCCAGTCGCTGGGGATCAGCCTGGGAATGCACTATCCGGCCATACATCTGTTTCCACTGTATCGGCGCCTGGGCTACAAACCGGGAGATTTTCCCAATGCCGAACGCATTGGCGAGCAGACCCTGACGCTGCCATTGTTTCCGGCCATGTCGTTAGAGGATGTCCACCGCGTGTGTGACGCTTTCGAACTCCTACTGGTCCAGCACGCATGAGCAAGTACCGGGCGGTTGTGTTTGCCTACCACGACATAGGCGTTCGATGCTTGGAGGTTCTGCTCGAACTGGACATCGCGGTCGACCTGGTCGTTACGCACGAGGATGATCCTGGGGAGCACATTTGGTTTGACAGTGTCGCGAAGCGCGCCCGGTGCAACGATATTCCGGTGCTTGCGCCACGTGACCCCAATACGCCCGGCACGATCAAACGCATTGAGTCGCTGGCCCCGGACCTGCTCTTTTCGTTCTACTATCGCCAGCTACTGTGTGCGGAATTGATCGAAACCCCTCGAATCGCCGCCTTGAACATGCACGGCTCTTTGTTGCCCAAGTACCGCGGCCGCGTTCCGGTCAATTGGGCAATACTGCACGGCGAAAAGCTGACCGGGGTCAGCCTGCATCGCATGGTCGTCAAGCCGGATGCCGGCGCTGTCATTGCTCGACGAGCCGTGCCGATTATACGCAACGACACTGCCGGCACGGTCTTTGGAAAACAGGCCTGCGCCGCCGAGTCGTTGCTGTTAGAAACACTGCCTCAATTTCTGCGGTGCAGCATTGAGGAGGACCCCAAAGACCTGGACACCGGCAGTTATTTTGGCGCCCGCCACGCAGACGACGGGCGGATCGACTGGAGGCAGGGGGCGGGACACATTCACAACCTCATTCGCGCTGTTGCACCGCCCTACCCGGGTGCATTTTTTGATCTGGATGAAGGTGGGGGGGTGATGCGAATCATGGTTCTTGGAAGCTATTTCAGGAATCTTCCTGCCACAGGCAGGGGACCTCGTTTGTACATCGCCAATGGGGAGATTTGGGCCGACTGCGTAGATGGCAAGAGATTTCTTGCAACGAGGATCGAATTGCAACAAACACGCATTGATGAAGCCGGGTTCAAACTTCTATTTGGAACTGAATTGGTGGCCGAGCGGTTGAAGGGAACCAGCGCATGAATGTCTTGATTCTAGGGGTAAACGGATTCATCGGCCACCATCTGTCCACCCAGATTCTTGCCGAGACTGATTGGTCGGTTTACGGCATGGATATGAGCGAAGACCGCCTTGAGAATATGATGGGGCAGGACCGGTTTCACTTCTTTGAGGGTGATCTGACCATCAACCGCGAATGGATCGCCTACCATGTAAAGAAATGTGACGTGATATTGCCGCTGGTGGCTATTGCGACGCCAGCCACCTATGTCACTGACCCGCTCGGGGTGTTCGAACTGGATTTCGAAGCCAACCTCGAGGTCGTCCGTTCCTGTGTGCGCCATGGCAAGCGGGTGGTCTTTCCGTCCACCTCCGAAGTCTATGGCAAGTGCCTGGATGAGCGCTTCGATCCTTACCACTCCGACTTGGTGCTCGGGCCGATCTGCAAACCACGCTGGATATACGCCTGCGCCAAGCAATTGCTGGATCGCGTGATAGCGGCTTACGGTCAGCAACAAGGGTTGCAATATACGTTGTTTCGGCCGTTCAACTGGATTGGCAGCGGTCTGGACAATCTACATTCACCGAAAGAGGGAAGTTCACGCGTGGTAACCCAGTTTTTAGGCCAGATCGTCCGTGGTGAAGACATCAAGCTGGTCGACGGCGGGAAGCAACGGCGGTGTTTTACCGATATTGCCGACGGCATTGCTGCATTGATGACCATCCTGGAAAATCCGCAAGGGGTGACTGACGGGAAGATTTACAATATTGGCAATCCTGCCAACGACCTGTCCATCAGGGAATTGGCTGAAACCATGTTGATGATGGCCAAGGAGATTCCGGAGTATTCGCCTGAGGCCAGGCAGGTGGCCATCGAGGAAATCGAGGCCGAGAAATACTATGGCGATGGCTACCAGGACGTGATCAACCGGGTGCCTGATATTACCAACACCTGCGAGGAACTGAACTGGCAGCCGCGAATTGGGGCGAAGGAGTCACTCGAGCGTATTTTCGACACCTATCGCTACGAGACCGCGAGCGCCGGTCAGCTACTGGGCAACGGTCGCGGGCCATGAACGGCAGCGCGAATGAAACAATGGCCCTCAAGGTCGATGTCGACACGTTTGTCGGCACGCGCGACGGTGTGCCCGCACTACTGGACCTGTTCAACAGGCATGGTCTGCGTGCCACGTTTTTGTTCAGCCTGGGGCCCGACAACACCGGACGCGCCATCCGCAGGGTGTTTCGCCGCGGCTTCCTCGGCAAGGTTCGGCGCACCTCGGTGGTCAGACACTACGGACTCAGAACGTTGATGTATGGCGTGCTGCTGCCCGGACCGCACATTGGCAATCGGCTGTCTGCGGTCATTCGCCGCGCCCGCGACGAGGGCCACGAAGTCGGTATCCATAGTTATGATCACGTGGGGTGGCAAGACAAAGTCGCGTGCAAAGGCTTCGACTGGACCCGAGAACAGCTACAGCGGGCACAAAGGGCTTTTGTCGAGGCGGTAGGTACGCAGCCATCGACCCTAGGTGCGGCCGGTTGGCAGATCAACCCACACGTGATCGCCATCGAGCAGCAAATGGGATTTACCTATGCCAGTGATGTACGCGGTCGGGCACCGTTTTTCCCAACAATGGGTGCAGTGTCCTCATCCTGCATGCAAATTCCCACAACATTGCCAACGCTTGATGAGCTGATCGGAACGAAGGACATCACGGAACACAATGTGCACCATACGGTCACGGCGCGCAGCGATTTACCCTCCAAATGTGGCCATGTGTATACCCTGCACGCTGAACTTGAAGGTATGAATCTGCTGCCGGCGTTCGAAAAGATGCTCAAGTACTGGTGCGCCAGTGGGCGGCGCTTTGTCACCCTGGGTGGGCTCTATGATTCCATCGATACCGAACGCGTGCCGGTCAGAAGGGTCCAGTGGGGCGAGGTGGAAGGCCGCTCGGGTCTGCTGGCGGTCGAGGGTGGGGCTTGAATGGGCTGCGTAACATGAGTTTCAATGGCGACCACGATTCGGCAACGGACTCAATAAAGATCCAAACGAGTCCCATTTCGCTGTTGCTGGCCGGCATCGGGGTGATCTACTTCGTCGGATTGTTTAACCATGGGTTGATCCCATCCATGGAACCGCGCTTTGCAGAAGTGGTGACCGAGATGATTGCGCAGGGTCAGTACCTAGTTCCGACCAAGAACGGTATCCCCTACGTTGAATATCCCCCGTTACTTTACTGGCTAGGCATCATCGGCAAAACCGTTGGCTTGCCGATCGAGGCCGCGGTCAGATTGCCTTGCTATCTGGCCTTCATACTCTGGATCGTGTTACTGGCCAAGCTGCAGGGGCTTCTCAAATTTCCACACCCAAAAATTGCACTACCGTTGATCGGTGCAGCTTCACCCGCGGTCCTATGGCACTTCTTTACGGCGCAGACAGACGCTTTGCTGATTGTCGGGGTAGGCCTGGCTTTTCTGGGCTTTGCGGAAATTCGAATGAGTTCGCCAAACTCCGGATCGCAGTGGGCCGCCTGGTGGCGGCTATGGGGCGGTATTGCCCTGGCAGTATTGGCCAAGGGTCCAGTGGGAATTGCATGTACCATGCCGCCAATGGGCCTGGAATTGATTCTGGCGGCCTGGTTTTCGGCCGAAACAGGTAAGTCGATTTTCAGGGCGGTTGGCCTGACGTGGTCGATGGGGCTGCGGGTCAAGCCGATCAGGGGGCTGATATTGATCACGGTGCTGATATTGCCATGGTACCTAATATCCGGCATCCAGGAAAGCTGGGATTTCATCCGCGCCGTCATCATCTACCAAAACGTTGAGCGCTATACCACCGGTTTCGATCATCTCCAGCCCTGGTGGTACTACTTTGGATCGGTGTTGGCCGGCTTCTTTCCGATTTCGTTCCTGATTCCGGCTGGCATCTGGTTTTGTGCGCGGCGCAGAGCCGATTTTGGGCCCCGGCTGGCGTTGATTTGGGGGTTGTGGACATTCATGTTTTTCTCAATTTCGATGTCCAAACAGGGGAAGTACATATTGCCGTCCGCACCCGCATTCCTGCTGCTGGGATTCTATGGACTCGAAGGGCTGCGCAATCAGGGCCGAGCGCTCAGGTGGCGGGGTTGGGTCGTCCAGTGGTCGGCAAGCGTGTTATTTGTATGGGGTCTGGTGGTTGTGGTTGCGATGCCGGCGTTGTCGGAGCGATTCTCCAAGGAAGACGAATACGTTCAAATTCGTGCAGCGATGGCGAGTCAGCCGGGTGATTTGTTTCATTTCGGTTGGCCCCGCTCCTTGTCGCTGTTCTATCTTGGCGCGCCCATGGAATATGTTCGCTCCAGTCGCGAGTTGTACCAGAAAATCTCGGCCAGGGAGATCAGTGCTGGCAGCTATATTCTGGTCGAGACGAAGCGCATCCCAGCTTCGGGCGCAACGCCTCGGGGGCGCCATTTTCACCCGTTGGCAGCGTCACCATGGTTCGAGCAGGTCCACGGTGCCAAGGCCGGCAGTGATCTCCAACTATACCGAGTATTGCCGCAGGCCCATATGCAGTCGCCGCCCGATACCCCGGACCCAGAGATCGTAAACTGGCGGGATATGAAATTTGACACCGATTGACTGAGCGCACTCAAGTTATTCAGTCCGTATGTTTCTCCCTCAGCTCACGGCACCATTCCTGCAGATCCCTCGAAGGTTGCACTTGGCAATCTTGAAACGCTCTTCGCCGAATGATTCGCCTCAGTCTCTCGTCCAACAAGAAAAGGCAGTAAGGCCGATGCTGAGAGAGTTGACGGAAAAAGAACAGGTGAATGCCCTTTTGAAGGGAGATGAAGCTGCCATGAAGGAGTTCTTCGATGAATACTTTCCCCGTCTCTATCGTTTTTCCATTGAACGAGTGTCAGGAGAGGAAGAGGCTGCTAAAGAAGTTGTGCAGTATGCCCTAACAAAAATTCTATTGAATATACATAAATTCAGAGGGGACGCGTTGTTGTTCACCTGGATGTGTGCGATTTGTAAAAATGAGGCGCACGATTACTTAAGAAAACAGACTTCCTATGAGAAAAACATTCTTTTGCGGGGAGATACATCGAATCTGGAGGCATCCTTCGCGCCCTGCCTGGAATCAACGGCTGTGCAACCGGATGACATCTATGGTCGCAGTGAAGACACTATCCTGATCCAAAGGACATTGGATCAGTTACCAATGATCTACAGTAACGTAATCGAGTGGAAGTATATAGAGGAATTGTCAGTTCAACAGATTGCAGCAAGGCTGAAAATCGGGCATCTAGCAGCCCAATCGATGCTTTTTCGTGCCCGTAGGGCATTTCAGTCGGTACATGCTGATTTGATTCGAGCGGAAGCGTAATTGCAGATCAGGCTTATGAACGAGAAGGGCGAAAATCATGACAGGCACGATCAAATTGATGCGATATTTGAATCGGTATTCAAGGGCGTTGAGGCCAGACGTCAGCCACCAGTCGATATTTCGCGAGACGTTTACTTTCAGTTTGAAAAGCAATGGAAAGAACGGCGCGCAACCATCAAACGGCGGAAAAAAATGACCTACCTCGCGATGGCTGCATCCGTACTGATGGTGTTGCTTCTTCAGCCGCTGTTCTTCAATTCTCAGAATGCCCCAATTCAACCGGCGGTGCTAGGCACAATAGTGAAATCTATCGGCGATGTCACCGTGAGTAGCGTTCACGGCCGGTTCAAGATCGAAGGTGCGGCACCGCCTTCAGCCTTATCCAAAGACCAGTCATTGGTCACGGCCTCAGGCGCTGGGCTTGCAATCCAATGGGGAGGCACGACAACGCAACTACGCCTTGATCAGAATACCGAGCTTAGGTTGAATTCAGATTGCGAGGTTGAGCTGGCTTTTGGTCGTCTTTATGTGGACGTGCCGCCTGCATTGGCCAACGGTAGCGTGGATTGCACCTTGCAAGTTGTAACCCGCTTCGCGATTGTAAGGCATTTAGGCACCCAATTTGTCGTATCGACTAATGACGAGGCTGCTCAGGTATGGGTTCGAGAAGGACGTGTTGCAATAGATAGTGGGAACCAGAGCCAGACAGTTTCATTTGGTGTAAAAGGAATTTTCGGCTCGTCAGGAATCATTCGGTCTGAGCCCATTCAAACATATGGGCCTTCATGGTACTGGGTAGAGAAACTGGTCCCACTGTACAAAGTAGACGGCCAAACTCTCAGTGAATTTGTGAGCTGGATTCACAGACAAACCGGGAAAAAAACCGTGTATGAATCTGCGGCGGCGGAAAGTATCGCGAAAAGCACAGTTTTACATGGTACTCAAATTGAAATGGAACCCATGCGGGCCCTGGCCCTGATTCTCCAAACCAGCGATCTTACATGGACTGAAGTGGACGGTACGATCCACTTTTCTATTCAGCGCTGACGTGCACCCAGATGCAACTGTGATGTGTGGCAAAAAAGCGTCAACTAAACATGCCTTTGAGCATGAAGAAAACAAGCGCTGCGAGGATTCCACTTGCAGGCAATGTGACCACCCAGGAAACAATAATTCCGCCGACGACCCGTAAATCGATGGCGCCAACACCCCGGGCCAGGCCTACTCCGATCACTGCACCCACCAGAATGTGCGTGGTTGATACCGGTAGCCCCGTTCTCGAAGCAAGAACGACGGTGGCGGCAGCGGCCAGTTCAGCAGAAAATCCGCGTGTAGGGGTCAATTGGGTGATGCGTGTGCCGATGGTCTGCATCACCCGGTAACCCATGGTCGCAAGGCCAAGAACAATCCCGGTTCCGCCCAATATCAGAATCCACAGTGGCAACTCCGACTGCTGCGCTATTTCACCACCGGACTTGACCACGCTGGCAACCGCGGCCAATGGACCGACTCCATTGGCGACATCGTTGGAACCGTGGGCGAAGGCCATGGAACACGCTGAGAAAACCATCATGGGCACGAAAATCTTCTCAACGCTGGCGAAGTGATAATCGCGGTCCGCTTTCGCGTCTACTTTTACTCTGCGAATCAGTATCCAGCCGATAGCGGCTATGAACAGACTAAAAACCAGCGCTGCCCCGAAGCTCATGGGCACAGACAATTCCAGGTTGAGGTGTTTCAGCCCCTTGAACAGGGTGACCAGTGAAATAATGAATCCGAGCAGGAAAACGTAAAATGGACCCCACCTGCGAGCGCTTTCGAAGGGCGAATCGGTATCCAGGATGAATTTTCGGATACTCATCATCAGCATATAGGCGAGGAAACCGCCGAGCGCCGGTGAGACCAACCAGCTGGCGAGGATGAACCCGATCTTGCCCCAGTAAACCGCGTCCGGGCCAATACCTGCAATCGCAAAACCAATCAGCGCACCCACAATGGAATGCGTGGTGGAAACTGGCCAGCCACGGGAAGACGCAAACATCAGCCATATGCCCGCTGCCAACAGCGCGGCGAGCATGCCGAAAACAAGGATCTCCGGCTGGCCGGCAATTCCGCTGGGATCAACAATGCCCTTACGGATGGTGGACGTGACGTTTCCTCCGGCGATGAAAGCACCGGCAAATTCAAAAATGGCGGCGATAATAATGGCCTGTTTGACCGTAATGGCTCCGGAACCTACCGAGGTACCCATTGCGTTGGCGACGTCATTGGCGCCGATGCCCCAGGTCATGTAAAGGCCAAAAATCAGGGCCAAAACCATAAAAACAGTTCCGTATTGAGCAATGATTTCCATACGCTGACCCTTACTTGGCGATCAGCAGTCGCAGGCGGTCGCCTACTTTCTCAGCATAGTCGGCGAGGTCACCGATCCACTCAATGAGCCGGTACCACATCATCACTGAAACCGGTTTCATCTCGTCTTCATGCTCAAACAGGGCCCTGGCCAGGGCAACGCCCAGTTCATCTGTCTCGTCCTCGATGTCATTCAATTCCTTGAGCATGGCATCGACCTTGTCCACTTCGCGGCCGCGGAAACCCATGGCCAGCAGTTCGTCCAGTTCAGCGATGACGCTGGCCGAATGCTCACACGTGTCTATGCAACGTGCAGTCAATGCGATCAACGGTTCTTGCATGAACTCAGGTATGTCCATCTGCCGCTCGATCAAGAGTTGGGCAATATCCTGCGCCGTGTTCGCAATGCTGTCCTGCAGGTGTAACACTTCCAGCAGATCCCTGCGATCCACCGGCATAAACAAACTCTTGGGCAGGTGCAAACGCAGTTCATTCTTGATCCGGTCCGCTTCAGCTTCACCCTCAAAGATTCGGTCTTTCGCCGCATTGACCCCGGCTTCGTCGCCCCGTGCCAGTGCTTCGATTAATGGTTTAACCTCCCGAGCGCACTCCAATACAACGCGCATATGGGATTGCAGCGCGGTGAATGGCGATTTCCCGAAAAGCCTGGATAGCGTGTTTCCGTTAGACATCAGTCTGCACCTCCCTTGACAGTGAGATTGCTATTGAGCATATAAGGCTAATTGGTTCATATAACATATATGCATGGAACTTTCATTTGAATCTGTTGCAGGTCCACCTTCCCGGATGGCAGGGCCGGTAGATTCTTCTCGCCAACGAAGCGTAGCGGTATCATTCGAGGGTAGTGTCACAATTAATGTGCTGTTTGATTTAGAATTTCAGCTCACTTGCCAGAAAGGAGAATGTCATGCTGAACAAACAATTTGTGTTGAGCTTTTTCGCGGTGTTCGTCACGCTTTCGGTTTTTGGTTTCGTTGTGTGGGGCTTGCTGCTGCCTGAAAGCTTCTACGCCGCCGTGGGCCTCAACTGGCGCGGCGAAGGTGATGAACATATGGCCTGGATCGTGATTTCTGACGTCATAAAGGCTTTTGTACTGGTCTGGCTGTTTGGATTCGGCTTTGAGGGTAAGGGCATTGGCGAAGGACTGCGTTTTGGCTTCTTTGCGGGACTGTTATTCGCCACGCCCAACCTGGTGACCTATGCGGTCCAGCCCGTTGCCTTTGACAGTACCTTGTATATGTTTGCCATCAATCTCGTCTCCATCGTCGTGGCAGGCCTGGTTCTGGCACTCGTTTACAAGAAAGGCGACTGATCGGTCTCGGAACCGTCGCTGCCCGGGGCAGGAACGACACAATCAAAGGGATTTCACGAGGTATCTGCAGTGCTTCGTGATAGAGTTTCTGTTCGATGGAATTCAAGGACTATTACGACATCATGGGCCTGCAGCGCGATGCCACGCAGGATGAGATCAGGCGCGTCTATCGAAAGCTGGCCCGAAAGTATCACCCCGATGTCAGCCAGGAAGCGGACGCTGAGGATCGCTTCAAGCAAGTCGGCGAGGCCTACGAGGTTTTGAAAGATCCGGAAAAGCGCGCCGCCTATGATCAATTGGGCAGCCAGTGGCAGGCAGGCGAGGATTTCCATCCGCCGCCTGGCTGGGAAGGAGGTTTTGAACGCGCCGGCGCCCGCGATGACTTCGCAGGCGGCTCATTCAGCGATTTTTTTGAATCACTGTATGGCCGGGCGCACGCCCAAGCCGGCGCCGGTCACGGTGATGGTCAGGGCTTCCGCATGCGCGGCCAGGATCACCACGCCAGGATCATCGTCGACCTCCAGGACAGCTACCGTGGTTCCAAGCGGTCGATCAGCCTGCAGATGCCGGATCTGTCACCCGATGGCCATGTGACGACGCGCAGGCGAACCCTGAACATACGCATTCCCAAAGGCATCCGTCAGGGCCAGCAAATTCGTCTGGCGGGACAGGGCGGTGCATCCCTGGGTGGCGCAGATGCCGGTGACCTCTACCTCGAGATCGAATTTGGACAGATGGGGCAGTACCGCGTCGAAGGGGCTGATGTGTACCTGGACCTGCCCATTGCACCCTGGGAAGCAGCACTGGGTGCAACGATGGAGGTACCCACGCCAGCGGGTGCCGTAGAACTTAAAATTCCGCCCAATTCGCGGGCGGGCCAAAAGCTGCGGCTCAAGGGCCGCGGTCTTCCATCGAAACAGGCGGGAGACCTGTATGTGGTGCTGCAGATCGCTCTGCCGCCCGCCGACAACGAACAACACCAACAGGTCTATGAGCAGATGCGCGACAGTTTCGAATTCAATCCCCGCGCCGGAATGGAGAAGTGACATCATGACGAACAGGGGCAAAACCACCCGAGATGACGACTTTATCCACGGTCAATTAATCAGCGATGAGACCGTTATCAGCCTCGACGAGCTGTGCCGGCACTGCGTGATCGAACGCGAGGAAGTAATCACCCTGGTCAGTGAAGGCATACTCGACCCTGCCGGCTCAAGGGCCATTGGGCAGGACGAAAATCGATGGCAATTTCATATCAGCAGCGTGCGCCGCGTCAGAACGGTTGTGCACCTGCAGCGCGATCTTGGTGTCAACCTGGCCGGCGCCGCCCTGGCGCTGGACCTGCTGGACCGCATCGAAGCGCTGAAAACCAGATTCTAGCCCGACGCACGAGGCTCATGCGCCAGGCTGGACCAGGGCACCGGCCAGGGCCGTACGGAGCGGGTCCGGGATCGACGCCGTTTGATCCGTCCGGCGGTCCACAAACACGTGAGTAAAGGTGCCGTGCGCGGCAGCTTCATCCTCGCCTGCCCTGAAGATACCAATGCCATATTGAACCGAACTGTTACCCAGGCGGTTGACGCGAAATGCGGCATCAAGCTGTGCCGGGTGGGTGATGGGAGAGCTGTAGTTGCAGTTCGAGGAGACGACAAATCCCACAATATCCGCAGAGTGGATTGCCAGCCCGCCTTTTTCAATCAAAAAATTGTTGGCCACAGTATCGAAGTAGCTGTAGTAGGCCACGTTGTTGACGTGGCCATAAATGTCGTTGTCCATCCAGCGCGTATTGATGCGGTTGAAGTACACGTAATTGGCGCGTTGCGAATCGAATTCGGTCATGGCTCAATAGGCCTGCCTGTATAACTCCAGGGCATCCTGGCGAGTGACTTCCCGGGGATTGTTAATCAGCAGGCGCTGCTGCAACATCGCCTGGTCGGCCAGGTTCTCCAGGGCCCCCTCATCGATGCCCATGCGGGACAATTTTGTCGGCAGCCCCAGGTCATCTGCGAGGCCCAAATAATGCGCCGACAACAATTCACAAATCGCTTTACTATCATCGGGCAAATCATTGTTTTGTAATATAATAGGAGCAATTTCCCGATAGAGTGGCGCAGCCTGTGGCGAATTGAATTTCAGCACGTGGGGCAGCACCAGGGAATTGCTCAGGCCATGCGGGATATGAAAGGTTCCGCCCAGGGGATAAGCCAGCGCATGGACCGCAGCCACTGGCGCGTTGGCAAACGACTGGCCCGCCAGCATCGCGCCCAGCAACATGGCGCCTCGCGCTTCAAGGTCATCGCCCTGATTGACCGCGGTGGCGATATTGGTGGTCAGCAGTTGCAGCGCCTGACGCGACAGCATGTCGGATATCGGATTTTTCAATCGCTTGCTGGTGTAGGCCTCGATGGCGTGCACCATGGCGTCAATGCCGGTAGCGGCAGTCACATGCGGGGGCAGCCCCAGGGTCAGTTCGGGGTCAAGTACGACTTGATCGGCCAGCAAGCGGTTGTCCACCACCCCGGACTTGGTTGTCTCCCCGGTAGTAACAATGGCAATGCCTGTCACCTCCGAGCCCGTGCCGGCCGTGGTCGGCACCTGAATGAGCGGCGCGCGACTGCTGCGCACCTGCGCGACACCGTACATTTCCGCCAGCGATTGCTCACGCCGCACCAGCACGGCCACCAGCTTTGCGGTGTCCATTGAACTGCCGCCGCCAAAACCGATCACACCGTCGCAGCCTGCCGCCAGCGCAGCATCCACTGCCGCCAGCACCACTGACTCGGGTGGATCCGCAACCACATCAGAAAATACACTGACAGAAATACCGCTACTGCGCAGGCTGCTCAGACCCGCATCCAGCAGGCCCAGCCCAATAATTCCCGGATCAGTAACGACGAATGCCCGGCTGACGCCCAATCCAACCGCCAGTGCACCGAGATCTGCCGTAGACCCTGCGCCAATCATGATATTGGCGACCGTTGTGAATTGAATCTTGGGGCTCATATTCGACGGGCAGTATCCCACCCCAACTGTGACACAACAAGGACGGAGCCGTCGGCGGGGACCCCCACCCACCGTATCTTTTGCAGGCTAGCTGTGAATTCCAGTAACGTTGTTCACACGTAAGGCTCGGTGCCATCGTTACCGCAAAGTGTCGTGAGGGGGTTGCGGTTCGCTCCTGGCGGATGGCCCGATGGGCTTCCCTCATTCCTCCTCGCTTGGTGGGTCGGCTCCAACGGAACATCCTGTTCCGTGTCGCCTCGCTGGTCCATCCATGGACCAGCGACCCAGTCGCTTGTCGTCCCTCGGCATCCACCTTGATGGAGCGAACCACAACCCCCTCACGACACTTTGCTGAAACGGTACGGGTCTTTGGGCTTGAACGACGGCATCCTTCTTGGGGCAGCTAATGGCATGCCACACGCTCCAAAGCGACGACATTTGTGGCCCCTACGTGCCATCAGTTGAAACAAGCCGGAAAGAGTGACAGTACTGCTTCCAGGACCCTCTGCTCCGAATCGGCTTGTGCCAGCGTTAGGAAAGCCCCATGAGCGGGCTGCTGTCCACGCCTTAAAGGATGCCGAGCGACGCACAAGCGACTGGGTCGTCGAGCCATGGATGGCTGGACGAGGCGACACGGAACAGGATGTTCCGTTGGAGCCGACCCACCAAGCGCGGAGAAGTGAGGGTAGCCCGAAGGGCCATCCGCCAGGCTTGGACAGCAGTCCGCTCATGGGGCTTTCCGGAGGTAGAATGCAGCAGGACGGTAGTCCGCTCATGGGACTTTCCGGAGGTAGCATAGGCGTAACAATCGTTCCGTTGTGTATACAACGTTGCTGGAATTTACACCTAGCTATGCAGACTAATTGACTTTACCGTGGATTTGCTCACCGAGTTGGACCAGTTGCAGTGACCCTTCGACCAGCCGCAGGTGGGTGATGGATGCATTGGCCGGCCAGCAGCACAGCGTCTGCGGCTCACCGGTAATCTGGCCGACCACCGCGTTGACGACCACAAAATGGGTAAACACCACGGTGGTCTGTCGGGTGGCGTGGAGGCCGGCAATAGAGGCTTCTCGCCATTTCCGCACAGCCTCGGGCTGCTCGTCCCAGCGCTGATGCATAAAGCTGTTGAGCCAATCCTGGCGCTCCGAAAATGGCCCCGGAGAAGGGATTTCGCGGTAGGCGGCATCGACCTCAGCACTGCAACCCAGGGCATCCGCCAGCGGTACTGCCGTTTCACGGGCCCGTAACAAGGGGCTGGCGACCAGCCGGACAAGCGCATTCGAGCCGGACAAATTCTGGCTCTGCAGAAGTGGCAGCAGTGTCTTGGCGGCCTGCCTGGCCTGGTTTCGGCCCAGATCGCTCAAGCCCGGATCCATGGACTGCCACCATTTTTGCGCGGCTTCGCCGTGTCTGACGAGATAGATATCCATCGGCGCAAGTCTAACCAGATTCGCCCGATTGGGGACAGAGGAGCCGCAGGCTACCCGCCGGCCCCGGTTGGGTAAGTCGAACATAGGGCAGGCAACGAATCGGGTACGGTTTCGCCGCAAGCGAAGGAAGTGCGGCTTGCGCGCAGCGCAAGAAGCGCTGACGAAGTGCCGTGGCCCGTGCGTGCAGCCGCCTTCCGCAGCGTAGGCGATGACGGTGGTGCGGTTTCGCCGCAGGCGAAGAAGCGCCGCCGAAATGCCGTAACGCGTAGGCGGGAGCACGACTGCAGGGATGCAGGAGGTAGAGCAACGCAGGGAGCAGTTGCCGAGGGAAGCGAGACTCCTTTTTGACGCAAACACTTGCAGCCGGTTTTGGGCAGTAGGATACTGCCCCGCTTGATTGTCACTGGAGATCGACCTGTTGTCATGAAGACTCGAATTACAGAAATGTTCGGAATTGAACACCCGATCATCCAGGGGGGCATGCACTATGTTGGCTTCGCAGAGCTTGCCGCTGCGGTTTCCAACGCCGGCGGACTGGGCATAATCACTGGCCTGACGCAACGATCTCCCGAAGATCTCGCGCGCGAAATCGCGCGATGCAAGGAGATGACCGACAAGCCAATCGGCGTCAATTTGACCTTTCTTCCAGCAGTTCGGCCGCCTGACTATGGCGGCTATATCCAGTCAATCATCGATGGCGGGGTAAAAATTGTCGAAACTGCCGGCAACAACCCACAACAATGGCTGCCGGCCCTCAAGGCGGCGGGCATCAAGATCATTCACAAGTGTACTGCCGTGCGCCACGCCCTCAAGGCCCAGTCGATCGGCTGTGACGCGGCCTCGGTCGATGGCTTCGAATGCGGCGGTCATCCCGGTGAGGACGACATACCGAATTTTATCCTGCTGGCGCGCGCCGCCGAAGAACTCGACATCCCCTTTGTATCTTCCGGCGGCATGGCCGACGGACGCAGCCTGGTGGCGTCGTTGGCTCTGGGTGCCGAAGGTATGAATATGGGCACGCGTTTTATCGCTACCCAAGAGGCGCCGGTGCATGACAACGTCAAACAAGCCATCGTCGATGCATCCGAACTCGATACGCGCTTGATCATGCGTTCGTTGCGCAATACCGAGCGAGTTCTGACTAACGCTGCGGTCGAGCGCTTGATTGAAAAGGAAAAAGACCTTGGCAGCGAGCTCAATTTTGAAGACATTTTCGAAGAGGTCGCCGGGGTGTATCCGAAAGTCATGCAGGGCGGTGAGATGGATGCCGGCGCATGGTCGTGCGGCATGGTCGCTGGCCTGATCAACGATATTCCAACGGTGCGCGAATTAATCGACCGCATCATGGCCCAGGCGGATGACATCATCAACCGGCAACTCGCCGGCAGCTGAAACCGAGTAGATATCAGGAACACTTATTATGACTCTGACACTAACGAGGGAAACCCTGCAGGACCACGTAGGAAAGGAAATTGGCGTTTCGCCATGGCTTGAGATCACCCAGGACATGGTCAATCAATTTGCCGACATCACCCGGGACCCGCAGTTCATCCATGTCGACATCGAGCGGGCTGCACAGACGCCTTTTGGCGGTACCATTGCGCATGGTTTTTTGTCGCTGTCGATGTTGTCGCATTTTTCCATTTCGGGCTGCGGAGTTGGCATGGAAAATACCAGTTTTGGGTTGAACTATGGCTTCGAGAAAGTTCGCTTCCTGAACCCGGTACGGGTCGGAAAGCGGATTCGTGGCAGGTCAGTGCTGTTGTCAGCGAATGAATCCAAGCCCAACCAGTTTCGCTTCAACCTGGAGCTAACGGTTGAAATCGAGGACGTTGAACGCCCCGCACTGGTCGCACAATGGCTGACGCTGGCCGTGGTTGATGGCTAAGGGTGATATGAGATGGGTGTAATGAAACTGGAGAAGTGGACATGAAAGCGATTGTCTGTCATGAATTTTCGGCGCTGGAAGATCTCAGCCTTGAGGACATCACCGCGCCACAGCCAGGACCGGGCGAAGTGCTGATCGATGTGAAAGCCGCGGGCATCAATTTCCCGGATTTGTTGACAGTCCGTGGGCTGTATCAATTCAAGCCGTCCCTGCCATTTACGCCCGGGACGGAGGTCTCCGGGATCGTCGCCGGCTTGGGTGAGGGCGTCGATTCAGTTCAGGTCGGAGACAAGGTCTTTGGCACGCTGCACATCGGCGGCTAGGCGGAGCAGGCCGTGGTGCACGAGAACGACCTGATTCCGATGGGCGAGCGCATGAGTTTTGAGCAGGCAGCCGGATTCACCGTGACCTATGGCACGAGCTGGTACGCGCTCAAGCAAAGAGCACGGCTGCAAGCCGGTGAGACCATGCTGGTGCTGGGGGCCGCGGGTGGTGTGGGCATTGCAAGTATCCAACTCGCCAAAACCATGGGGGCCACGGTCATCGCCGCCGCCAGCAGTGCCGAGAAGCTGGATTTCGCCTGCCAGGCGGGCGCCGATGAACGTATCAACTACAGCACTGAAGATCTGAAGTTACGCACCAAGGCGTTGACGGGTGGGCGTGGCGCGGATGTGGTGTACGACCCGGTGGGGGGTGATTACTCCGAACAGGCGTTTCGGGCCACCGCCTGGGATGGCCGCTTCCTGGTGATCGGCTTTGCATCCGGTCGCATTCCAAAAATGCCGCTGAACCTGGCTTTACTCAAAGGGGCCTCGCTGGTCGGCGTGTTCTGGGGCGGCTGGAAGAAACAGTTTCCGCAAGATGGCCGGCGGGACTTGCTGGAACTGGTCGCAATGATCGACCGGGGAGATTTTTCCCCGCCGGTTGGGGAAATTTACCCGCTGGAGCAATTCCAGGACGCCTTGCGCTGCATTTCGGAGCGTCACGCCCAGGGCAAAGTCATTCTGTCGATGGCCTGAAAGGCCAATCAAATGGGCCAACCACGATGGCAAGAATTTATCTGATCCGGCACGCCCAGGCCTCGTTTGGCAGCCAGGATTACGACCGACTGTCCGACCTCGGTCGCCGTCAGGCCCGGTGCCTCGGGGACTACTTCGTGCAGTGCGACATCCAGTTCGACGCGATCTATAGCGGCACTTTGAGGCGCCAGCGAGACACGGCTCAAATTGTCGCCAGTCGCCTGCCTGGAGAAATTTCCATGCACGTTGACGCACGCTTCAACGAGGTCCAGAGCGAACAACACATTGAACGTTTGATGCCCCGCATCATCCAGCATGATCCGAAACTGGCGGCATTGATGGAACGCGGACTGACCTCCAGCAAGGACTATCAAATAGCGATCGATGCCACATTCAATTACTGGGTCTCACCGCAGTGCCAGGAGTCGGCTATTCAGAGCTGGTCAGATTTCTCCAGCGCCACAGACCAAGCCCTCTCAGAGGTGATGCGCGCACAGGGCGCAGGCAAGAACACCGCGATCTTTTCATCGGGCGGGACCATCGCCACCATCGTCGCGCAGGTTTTGGGGCTCGACGGCAGGCAGATATACGCATTCTTTGAACCCGCCATCAATTGCGCCATAACGCGCTTGCTCTACGGCGGCGAAAGGGTATCGTTGTCCTATTTCAACGACCACTACTGGCTCGACCTGCTCGGCCACCAAAGCGACGAACAGTTACTGACTTACCGTTAACCGTGGTGCCCGAACAGGCACGCCACCCGCATTTGTAGGAAAATAGACACAGGCCCGCCCCCAAGGCAGGCAAACGTCCCTTATCCAGCGAGACCCATTGTTTTGATCGAGCTACGTGACATCAGCAGGATTTACAAAATCGGTGGCCAGACGATCCATGCACTGGATCAGGTCGATCTGGAAATTTCGGCCGGTGAATTCGTCGCGATCGCGGGGCGGTCGGGCTCTGGAAAATCGACCCTGCTCAACATGCTCGGCTGCATGGATCGACCGGATTCCGGACATTACACCCTCGACGGACAGGAAGTCAGCGGCATGGATGATGATGAACTGTCGCGCATCCGCAACCGTTACATGGGGTTCATTTTCCAAAGTTTTCATTTGCTGCCGCGTCTGTCTGCACTGGACAACGTTTTGTTGCCGAGACGCTATCATGAAGCGGGCCTGAACGATAACGACATTCAGCGCGCCATGAATTGTTGCAACAGGTTGATCTTGCTCAGCGGGTCGATCACAAACCCAACGAGCTTTCCGGTGGTCAGCGCCAACGCGTTGCTATTGCCCGCGCCCTGATCAATGAACCGCGCGTCGTGTTGGCGGATGAACCCACCGGCAACCTCGACAGCAAGACGTCTGATGCGATTATGGCGTTGCTACAGGAACTTAATCGCCAGGGACAGACCATAATAATGGTCACCCACGAACCGGGTATCGCCGATTTTGCACAGAGACAGATCTTTATGACTGACGGCAGGATAGAAAATGAACGTGTCGCCGCTTAACACCGCAATCCTTATCGGGCTGTTGGCCACCGCCGAGATCGGGTCAGCCCAAAACAGCCAGCCGTTGCTGACCGGCGAGGTGTATTCCCGCCGCGCCCAGGACATCATCGTGCCCCTGACACCCAATTGAAAGGCCAATATCAGCCTCCTCGTCGATGAAGGAGAGCAGGTCCGGCCGGGCGACGTGGTGGTGCAATTTGACGGCGCCGACGCCTACCTGCAACTGGAGCAGCGGCGTGAGACGACCCGCGCCGAAGTGGCCAAGACTGAACGCGACCTCGCCAGGCTGGAAAAGGAACACCTGCAGTCTGGCTATGCCGTCACGCAATCGCGCCTCGAGTTGGAGTTGGCGATCCTGAAGGCAGATGTTCCTGAAGGGCTTATTGGCTCGTTGGAATACGCTGAAATTCAACTGGAGAGAGAAAAGGCGATTACGGCCCTGAAAGATGCGCAGGCCAGGCTGGCCGACAAGACACAAAGCCTGGCAGAACGCCGCCGCCAGGCAGAACTCGATGAGAAAAAAGGTCGTTTGGTGGAAACCTGGTGGCAGGAAATGCTCGACTCCTTCGCCGTGCGGGCACAGCAGGATGGCTATGTCATCCACGCCAGCCATCCGTGGACCGGATCCAAATACCAGGAAGGAGATACCGTACAAACGAGTTTTAAGGTCGCCCAGATAGCCGATACATCGGATTTGGCAATACGGGTGTGGATTAACAGCGTTGACCGGCCGCATATCGAGGCTGGACAGGCTGTGAGAATAATTCTCGATGCCCTGCCCAGTGTTGCATTGAGTGGCCGGCTGTAGAGTCTCTCTGGCAGCGGTTCCAAGCGCCCGGAATGGGGCGAGGCCGTCTACTATGATGGCACGGTGTCATTTGACGGCGGCGCCGTTTCCGGCCTGTTGCCGGGCATGAGTGTGTTGGTGGAGATACTCTGATGAATCGACGTAATGACTGCACAATCATCCCACGCAGGGATTGGAGGCACGGCGGAGTCACGGTTTGCATTGCCCTGGTCACTCTGCTGACGGCGTGCAGCACCGAGCGGCAGGCCTCAGCTGGCGCATCTGGCGCCGCGGGGGACATCATTAAAGTCACCGGCGAACTGCGATCCGCGCACTCGCGCTTTTTTGGCCCTCCGCCTGTGGCCAGCATGTGGCGATATACGATTTCGGCACTCGCAGAGGACGGCATGAAAGTGCGGCAGGGGCAAGTCATTCTGGCGTTCGACACCCAGGACCTGGAAATGAAACTGCGCGACAAGAACAGCACACTCAACCAGAAACAGAAGGAATTGCAGAAGCAAGAGATCGTGGCCCGTGAAACTCTGGCCGAACTGCGCCTGTCCATCGAAGAAGCCCGGGCAGCGATGGACAAAGCGGCTCTCAAGGCGGATATTCCAGAAACATTGCTGGCGCTCAGAGACTACAAAGAATACCAGTTGCTCCTGCAACTGGCGGAATTGACACTGTCGTTGCGCAAGGAAGAACTGGGTAAAGAGATGCGCATCCAGGAAACCGAAGCCAAGATTCTCAAGCGGGAAATCGCGGTGCTGGACGCCGAAATTGCCCAGTTCGAAGCATCGATCAAGGCCATAACCATTCGTGCACCTACCGATGGCGTGGTCATTCACGTCGTCAATCACCATAACAATAAAGTCGCGATCGGTGAAAATGTCTGGGGCGGACGGCGCGTCATTGAACTCCCGGACCTGGCTCAACTGGAATTGCACCTTGAAATCCCGGAACGGGAATCGGCGCGGGTCACCGTAGGCCAGACTGTCAGGTTTACCCTGGACGCAGCCCCTGACCAGCCTTTTGTGGGCGAGGTCGTCGAGTTGGCCTCGGTCATTCACACCAAATCCATCAACCAACCGGCCCGCGTTTACGATGCGACCGTTGCCTTGCGTAATGCAGACCCTGATCTGATGCGTCCGGGGATGAGCGTTAATGCCGAGATGCACATCAGCGGCGCAACATTGGCCGCTTCATTGCAGGGCAGAGAAACTGCAGAGCAATCCCGGCCCGGAGGGGGCCAATGATCGAATTGGGGAGCGAGATGGGGAGCGAAACGGGGAGCGAATTCCGGGTCAAATCCTGGCGTGGAGCGCTGGTTGGTCTGGCCCTGGTCGGTCCGATGCTGTTACTGGGCGCCTGCGGTACACAAGATGGCGGTGATGTTGAAACGCTCACTGTGGTGGAGCAGCGATTCATCATCTCCCTGGTCGCCAACGGCGAATTGCGCGCTACAGAATCAACCACCATTAAGCCGCCACCCGGTGGCAACAACAATCCGCGCACCATCGCGTGGATGACCCCTAATCATGGCTTCGTCGAGGAAGGCGACGTCATTGCTCGATTTGATGCCTCCAATGCCGAAAAAGAAGCGCAACGCAGCGGTATCGAATTGACCAAGGTGGACATCCAGGTCGTCACCAAGCAAAGAGAGCTGGAAAGGCTGTTGGGCGAACTGGGCAACGAACTCGATCTGGTCGACATCGAGAAGATCATGGCCGATGAATTCGTGGTCGAAGACTCGCTGGCCTATTCCCGCCATGAGATCATCGACGCCACCCGCAACAAGGAACTTCTGGAGTATCGTTCCGTCCATCTCGAGGGCAAAAAGGGCAACTACAGCGACCGGCAAAATGCCGAAATCGAAGTCCTTAACGCGGCTCGGGCAAAGGAGGAAGTGCTCAACCTCGAACACCAGGCCATGATTGCATACTCGGAAGTCACTGCACCACACAGGGGCTATTTTGTATACGAAAAGAACTGGTGGGGCCAGCAAATTGATGTCGGCTCCACCATTTTCCCCAGCAACGTGATCGGCCGCATTCCCAATCTTGCGAAAATGGAAGCAGTGCTGCAGGTGCTGGAAACCGAGGCGATTGGTGTGGCCATCGGACAATCGGTGGATGTCAGGCTGGATGCATTCGTCGATCGGCCGCTGAACGGAAAAGTGTCAAATATTTCGGCCACGGCTCAGCCCGTGTCGCGCGATAATCCGGTGATATACTTCACGGTGGTTGTGGCCCTGGACCAGGCCGACCCGGAATGGATCACGCCGGAGGCCCAGGTCAGCGCTGAAATCCATATCAGTCAGGTTGATGGCGCCATCGCCATACCCAACCAGACGCTTTATCAGGACGACAACGGTGAATGGGTGCTGGTGCGCGACGGTGGCTCATTCAGAAAGCAACAGGTTGCCCTGGGGCATCGCGGCGCCAACCGCTCGGAAGTCGTCTCCGGCCTGAGCGCAGGTGATGAAATCGCGCTCTATTCGCCGCAACCGGCCGATACGTGAGTATGCTGAACAGCAAAGGCTTGGAAGGCCTGCGCCATGCGCTCGACCAGCTTCGACAACACAAACTCCGAACTTCTCTGACCCTGTTAGGCATGGTTTTTGGTGTCGGCGCCGTGATCGCCATGCTCAGCATTGGTGAAGGCGCAGAGCAAGAGTCATTGCGTCTGATCGAATCGATGGGGGTGCGAAATCTTCTGATCCAGGAACGGGAATTTGACCCTGAGACGCTCAAGGAAGTGCGCGAGCACAGTGTCGGTTTGTCGCACAGCGATGTGCGTGCAATCCGGGAAACCTTGCCGACCTTGCAGGCCGTCAGCGAAGAAAAGAAGGTCAAACTCTGGAGCCTGTTCAGCCTGCACGCCTCTTCCGACGCCCAGGTGCTGGCGGTGTCGCCCAGTTACTTCGATTTGGCGAGTTTGCGCCTGGCACATGGGCGCCCAATTGAAGCCAGCGACAATCAGACTTACGGCCAGGTAGCGGTACTCGGCACGCAAGCCGCCCGGGCTCTGTTTCCGACCATGAAGGGCAGCGATGAAGCGCTGGGCCGGCTGATCAAGATTAATCACCTATGGGTCAAGGTCGTGGGCATCCTTGCTGACAAGGACCTGAGTAAGGACGAATTCGAAGGCGTGGCGCTGGGTGGCGACCGCAACCGGGTTTTCATCCCGCTGGCGGCCGCAGACAAGCGGCTGAAGTTTGATCAGCTTGAAAGCGAATTGGATGCCATCCGCCTGCGTCTGGCTGAAGATGCAGATCCGCAGCGCACAGCGCGCACGGTCGATCACCTGCTGGCCCGCCGTCACGGCGAGCAAAATGATTTTGAATTGGTGGTGCCGGCGGCACTGCTCAAACAGCAACAGCAAACCCAACAAATCTTCACCGTGGTGATGGCCGCCATTGCCAGTATTTCACTGCTGGTGGGCGGTATCGGCATCATGAATATCATGCTCGCCACCGTGCTGGAGCGGACCCGCGAAATCGGACTGTTGCGGGCCATCGGCGCCACCCGAAAGGATATCCAACAGCAATTTCTGCTGGAATCGGCCACGGTTGCCGGTGTTGGCGCCTTGATCGGCATATTTTTCGGCCTGGCGCTGGCGTTTGGCATTCAACAATTTGCCAACTGGCCGGTCGCATGGTCGCTGACAGCGATCATTTTATCCGTCAGTATCTGTCTGGCGACCGGCGTAATTTTTGGCTGGTATCCCGCCCGACAGGCAGCGGCGCTGGATCCTATCAAGGCCCTCCACGCCGAGTAGAAGGCGGTACAAGGAGTTTCGCTTCCCTGCTCCCGCCTTTGGCGGAAGGCGGCTGCACTCGACGGCATGCAATAGGCGCCTGGCCCCTCTGGTACCGCTCGCTTTGCTCGACTTACCCAACCGGGGCCGGCGGGTCGCCTACGGCTCCCAGACGGCCCCTTTTCAGTCCTGTTCAGCCAGGTACAGCACCTTGCCGGGCGCACGCAGTGTGACCAAGTCAGATAGCCTGCATTCTGCCAGCGCCAAGGCATATTTCATGCGTTCAATGCTGGCCAGGGGCGTGGTGTCGTCGCAGGCTTGCAACAACTGGCGCCAAAAAGTAACTTCCGACTTCAGCAGAGATTCATTGATCCCCCTGGCCACTGTCGTCCTGCGGGTTGAATTGGGCTCCGGATCACGCTGGCTTCCACTTTCTACTTGTTGTTTTGTGCTTTCCATCGAAACTTCAACTTTGATCTCGAAATGCGCCTGGCCAGGGCACCGCCGCCAGGTTGGCAGACCGCCTTCTGGTGTTGAGCCGTGTTCCCCTGGTGGCAGCTACATTAGAGTGTCAACAGCTTTAGTGCTTGACCGAGGCGGACTTCCGGTTGACCTGATCCGTCAATTACAGTGAGAATGACGATTCACCACAGACCCTGTCGGGAGACACCCCGTGTCCTTTTTCGCGCCGGCTGCCAGTAGCCTTTGGAAGCAGATCGAAAGTTACAAAATTGACCCCGGACCGCTGTTCAGGGAGGCGGGAATTGACCCGGAGCTCTTATATGATGCCAACGCGAGAATTCCGCTGGCGCGCATCGAGAAAGTGATTGACCGGACGCTGGCCCAGGTCAACGACGAGCTTTTCGGCATCAAGGAGGCGGACTATTTTCGCCCGGCCCACCTCGGCGCCCTGGGGTTCGCCTGGCTTGCCAGTTCGAGCCTGCGGACCGCCTTCAACCGCCTGAGCCGCTATGCCCGGGTCATCAATGATCAATTGACCATCACCCTCGGCGAAGACATGAAACATTTCACGGTGCAAACGCATCTCCCGTTCGAAGGGGAAAATGAGTACATCCGCGATCAGGCGCAAATGGCGGTGTTGACCAAGGTATCGAGAATTATCGCCGGCAAAGACCTTAATCCTGCACTGGTGCGCTTCCGGCACGCCGAACCCGTCGACACCAGCTACTACTTTTCATACTTTCGTTGCCCGCTTGAATTCGGCGCCGACTGCAACAGCCTTTTACTGCCGATTTCTCAGATGGACAAGAAACTCAAGGGTGGCAATCACCAACTCGCGCAGCTCAATGACCACATGGTGGTCAAGTATCTCGCCCACGCGGACAAGCAAGACATCGTCAACCGGGTCAAGGCGGCCATCATCGACGCGCTGGCCTCGGGCAGCGTCAAGGAAACCTCGATCGCTCAATCGCTGCACATGACCAGCCGCAATATGCACCGCAAGCTGCAGAAGGAGGCTTGCACGTTTAAGACGCTGCTGACCGATATTCGGCAGGAACTGGCGCAACAGTACATCCAGGATCAAACGCTGACTCTGACTGAAATATCCTTCATGTTGGGCTTTTCTGAAGTCAGTTCGTTCTCCCGAGCCTTCAAGGGCTGGACCGGCGTGCCGCCGAGTGAGGCACGTCAAGCCGCAGGTTGACGCGATGCATTTTTCAAGGCTTTCTTAAGTTTGATTTAACCTATCTGCTGTATCCTTATCTGCACATAAGCTATTTCTGCCAGACTAAGGTATCGTCTGTTTATATTCGCATATTGATCGAAAGGAGATTCAAAATGAAAACCATTAGCATCTTGCTGTTCAGCGCAATGCTGTTGACCCAGGCCGGCGCAATACTGGCCTTTAAACCCGACCCCAAGAGCAAGCCAGAATTGGCCGCGGCACAAGCGATCCTGGATATCCAGGACTCCGATCCCAGCATTGCGCATTGGTTCGAATCCGCCGCAGGCTATACCGTTTTTCCAAAAGTGGGTAAAGGTGGCATCGGCATCGGCGGTGCACACGGCAAGGGCCTGGTCATCGTGAATGATGAGGTGGTGGGCTCCACCAGTCTGAGTCAGGTCACAATTGGTTTTCAGCTGGGCGGGCAAGTCTATGCCGAATTTATCTTTTTCAAGGATGAAACGGCCCTCGCTAATTTCCAGCGCGGCAATTTCGAGCTGGGTGCACAGGCCTCTGCAGTCGCCGTAACGGCAGGTGCGTCCGCCGACGCCAATTACGACAAGGGTGTGGCCATATTTACCAACGTGGGCGGCGGCCTGATGTATGAAGCCACTGTCGGTGGACAGAAATTCAAGTACAAAGACAAGGACTGAACGATGGCTAAATGTTCCAGGCTTACCCTCGCGCGCGCTGTCCTTGGGCTGGTGGCGGCAGTACTGCTGGCGCCGGTAATACTCCAGGCTGACTTCGTCCCCGACTACAAGGATCCGCAGCAGCTTGCCGCAGCCAAGGCCATCGCTGACATCCTGGCGCTCGACCAAGGCATGCAGGAGTGGTTTGACAACGCCTCTGGTTTTGCTGTGTTTCCTTCCGTGGGCAAAGGCGGCATCGTTGTTGGCGGCGCCCACGGCAAGGGCCTGGTCATTGTGAATGACAAGGTGATCGGCAGCACCTCGCTGAGCCAGGTCACGCTGGGATTACAGCTTGGCGGCCAGGTTTACGCCCAGTTCATATTTTTTCGGGACGATACCGCCCTAGGTGAATTCAAGCGTGGTAACTTCGAAATGGGTGCGCAGGCCTCCGCCGTCGCCGTAACGGTGGGTGCTTCGGCCGATGCCAACTACAATAAGGGCGTGGCTGTTTTCACCAATGCCTCCGGTGGTCTGATGTTCGAAGCCTCAGTGGGTGGCCAACGGTTCACTTTCGAATCCAGCGAGTAGTCGAGGCAATTCAACTGACGCGCAGCCGGGTCTGCCCTGCTGCGCGCAACTTACACCGCTTCAATTTGAATCAACCTTAAACACGGGCGGATACCACAACAATTTGTGCGGCCCACTTTGCGGCCGTGCGTCCAGAAACCATTGAACAGGGAGAAATCATGTTGTCAGACAGCGCCATTGCCACCCAGGCTCAGAACAAGCTTGGGCCAATCAGCGAGGTGGCAAACAGGCTCGGAATTGATACCGATGACCTGATGCCTTATGGCAGAGACATTGCAAAAGTGCACATCAATGCCCTTTCACGCCCGCGCAAACGGGAAAACCCAGCGCGCCTGATCCTGGTGTCGGCCACCACGCCAACCGCCGCCGGCGAGGGCAAGACCACCACCTCCATCGGCCTCGGACAAGCCTTCACTAAACTGGGCGAATCGGTCTGCGTTGCATTGCGCGAACCCTCGCTCGGGCCCTGCCTGGGCATGAAGGGGGGTGCCACGGGTGGTGGCTATAGCCAAATCGTCCCGGCCGATCGCATCAATCTCCATTTTACCGGCGACTTTCACGCCATCACTTCGGCCAACAACCTGATCTCGGCGGTGATCGATAACCACATTTACCAGGGCAACAAGTTGAAACTCGACGCCCGCATGATCGCCTGGCGCCGCGTCATGGATATGAATGATCGCAGCCTGCGCAAGATTGTGCTGGGTCTGGGCGGCCGTTTCCAGGGCATTCCCCGCGAGGGCGGTTTCGACATCACCGCTGCTTCCGAAATCATGGCCATTATGTGCCTGGCCAATGACATGAATGACCTGCGAGCCCGTCTCGATCGTATCCTGGTGGGTTACACCTTCAAGGGCGCAGCGGTATTCCTGGAATCGCTGGGCATTACCGATGCCTTACTCGCTTTGCTGCGTGATGCAATCCATCCGAATCTGGTGCAAACCGTCGAGGGCACAGCCGTGTTGATGCACGGTGGACCGTTCGCCAACATTGCCCATGGCTGTAATAGCGTGGTTGCCACCCGCATGGCGATGCACCATGCCGACTGGACCATTACCGAAGCCGGCTTTGGCTTCGATCTCGGGGCCGAAAAGTTCTTTGACATCAAGTGCCGTTCGGCCGGTCTCGACCCCGATGCAGTGGTCCTGGTCACGACCATTCGTGCCCTCAAACTGCACGGCGGCAAGGCCAAGGATCAGTTGGACCAACCGGATACCGAGGCCGTACACCGCGGCCTGGAGAACCTGGACAAACATATCGAGAGCGTCCACCAGTTCAATAAGCACCCTGTGATCGCCTTGAATCGATTTGCGCCCGACACCGATGATGAAATTCGGCTGGTGCAAGAGCGCGCGGCGCAACATGGCGTTTGGTTTGCCGAGTCGCGGCATTTTGCCGAGGGCGGTGAAGGCGCAGTAGATCTGGCGCGCGAGGTGATCGAGGCGGTTAAGGGCAGCAAACCCTACAAGCCACTATATGATCTGGATGCGTCACTGGTCGACAAGGTGCGGGCAGTCAGCCAGGGGATGTACGGTGCTGATGATGTCGCTTTCACCAAGGAGGCGGAAAAAGATCTGCTGCGGATTGAAAGCCTGGGCATGGACAAGCTGCCGATTTGTGTCGCCAAGGCACCCAGCTCATTGTCTGACAACCCCCAACTGCATGGCAGACCGCGGGATTTCGAAGTCACGGTACGCAACATCCAGGTCAATTCCGGCGCCGGATTCCTGGTGGTACTCACCGGCGACATCATGCGCATGCCCGGACTGCCGCGCAATCCCATCGCCAACTCGGTGAAACTCCACGCTGACGGCACCATTGAGGGGATTGGCTAACTGTGAATTCCCGCAACGTTGTTCACACGTAGGGCTCGGTGCCATCGTTACCGCAAAGTGTCATGAGGGGATTGCGGTTCGCTCCTGGCGGATGGCCCTTTTGCACAAGGATGTGCTTAGATCGTGGAGCGCAAGGATACGCGGGAACGATCCAAGGCGCTAAAAACACTTGAAACCGTTCAGCAGCTCTTCGAGCCGCCGGAAAATGCTGCCATCCTGGCATTTTCCTTCCTCGCGCCATCCTTGGCGCTCGGGACCAGCGACCCAGTCGCTTGTCGTCCCTCGGCATCCACCTTGATGGAGCGCACCACAATCCCCTCATGACACTTTGCTGCACGGTGCCGTTCCCTGGGCTTAAACGACCGCAACCGCCCAGGGGCAGCCAACGGCATGACACACACGCCAAATCGACGACATTTGTGACCCCTATGTGCCGTAAGTTGGAACAAGCCGGAAAGAGTGACAGTGTTGCTTCCAGGACCCTCTGCCCCGAATCGGCTTGTGCCAGCGGGAGGAAAGTCACATGAGCGGGCTGCTGGCCGCGACTTCAAGGATGCTGAGCGCCACACAAGCGACTGGGTCGCCGAGCCCGAGCGCCAAGGATGGCGCGAGGAAGGAAAATGCCAGGATGGCAGCATTTTCCGGCGGCTCGAAGAGCTGCTGAACGGTTTCAAGTGTACTTAGCGCCTTGGATCGTTCCCGCGCATCCCTGCGCTCCACGATCTAAGCACATCCTTGTGCAAAAGGGCCATCCGCCAGGAGTGGGCAGCAGTCCGCTCATGGGACTTTCCGGAGGTAGCGTAGGCATATTCCCTGGTGTATACAACGTTGCTGGCTTTCACAGCTAAGCGGCAAATACGTCAATAGCCCTCGGCAGGCAGGTTATTTCCGCGGGCGTACGTCCGCGGAATTCGCCATCTGGCGCCAGCAGGAAACCGGCCGGCGACTTCAGCACAATGCGCTTGGCCTGCAATGTAGTGACCTCGCTGTGGTGCACGTGCTCACCGCTATAAATGGTTGGGAACAGCCGTAGCAGACGATATCGGGAAATTGGGCCCAACAGGGTGATATCCAACAGGCCGTCATCGAATCGCGCTTGGGGGGCGATAAGGAAGGAAGTGCCGGTGTAGCGTGTGTTGGATATTTCGATAAAGATATTTGGCAACTCAAGCGGCTGACCGTCAACTTCCAGGCACAAGTTGTAAGATTTCAATCCCAGCATGGCCCGCAGGGTGCCCAGGGTGTAGGCCGCAGAGCCCATAAACTTGAATGCTTTTGACGCCTGCCCCGCAGCGGTGACGAAGCCCATGCCGATAATGTTGACAAAGTAAAACAGCTCATCGGTGGTTTTTACGCGACCCACATCAACCGGCCGCGTGTGGCCGGCCTGAATCAGGGCAACGGACTTTTTCCAGTCGTCCACGCTCAGCCCCAGCTCCTGGGCAAAAGCATTGCCGGTGCCCGCCGGAATCAGACCGACTGGCGGGCGCAATTCCCGTTCCTGCCGGCACAGGCCGTTGACCACTTCGAACAGCGTACCGTCACCACCCAACGCCACCACGCCATCGACGGATCCCGGGGCCAGCGATGCGACAATCTCCGTGCCGTGCCCCGCACGCTCGGTAATCTGCCAATCTACATCGGCAAACTTCTCCAGCGAGTGCTGGATGTTGGCCTGCCGCTGTGCATTGCGACCGTGGCTGGCGCCGGGGTTGGCAATGACCAGCAATTTCATGGCTGCATCAGAATTTGTATCCGATAGAGGAAGTAATCCCGTAGTCAATGGTCGAGGCTTCATCGGAGATGGGTTTATTGTCGTAGCTGGTATAAAAGCTGAGCTTCCAGAACAAATCGGCAACAAATTCGAGACTGAATGAAGTGTCGAAGGAGGCACGCACCCGGCCCCAGTCGGTCAGCCCCGGAAAAATCATCAGGCTGGCATCGAAGGTCCGTTCGGGGCCGTTGTAACGGAAGTATTCGTAACGCACCATGGCAACGCTTTCCAGGTTGTTTTGTGGATCGCCCATGTTCGGGATTTCGCGGTTGACATCCAGGCCGACGGCCAGGTTGAGCCATTGGCGCTGCGAACGAATCGGCACCCAACCGTAGCCTGCGCCCAACAGTGCCCGGAGATCAAGGCCCAGCTCGTCGTTGTGTTCCAGATTGCCAAAATAGGTCAAGAAGCGCCTGTTCTTCTTGTAGGCCAGGTGAGTCGCTGAAAACACAGCGCGGGAGGTGTTGTCACGGCCCTCCTGGGTGGTCACCTCGGTGGTCATTGAGGCATGGGTAACCGAATCAGGTCGCCGGTACTTGGCGTCAATATTGAGATTGTATTTGCCCACTTCACTTGACTTGTCCCAGGTGAACCCCAGCGATGCGCTGAGATCAAGTCGGTCCCAGAAGCCGGATTCAACCGGGTACATGCTGACCACGTCCATGTAATCCACGCCTACCGGTCCTCTGTCGGTCTCAATCGTGACCATGTCAGACTCTTCAGGCTTGTGCAATGGCCCATAGAATCTCTGCTCGTTGGACAGCTCCACCACCTGCCCGGTATCACTAATAATTTCGCGAATGTCATCCCAGTCGATGAAGACCGTACCCATGTGATCGGTGCTGAATTCCAATTTACCGCGCAGCAGGGATTTCACCTCGCCGGTGATCCGGTCGCCATTCTTGAGGTAGACAATATCGGTCTTCTCGGCCCACAGGGCGGTGCTAAACCAGAGTAGAAGGATCGGGATAGTGCCAAGCAGAACACTACGGCGCATGGGAGAAACCTCAATTCAATGCAATGACTTCGCCGGCAATGTTACCTTCTTGGTCCCATTTCTGCCCGCAAATTTCGTAGAATATTGTCTTCGAATTTAACGCAATGCTTGCATGCCAATGCACCCACCCGACAGGCTCATAAATGCTCTACCCGTTCGGCGCTCGCTGATGACCGGCCAGATGCCCAGGCCAATGCACAAGCTGATGACCGGGCTGATGACCGGGGAGATGACCGGGCTGATGACCGGGGAGATGACCCGGCTGATGATCGGGCTGATGCTGGGGCTCACGCCGGCGGGCGCCAGCGCGCAGCCAAAACCACCTGTAGCGCATCCAGACAGGGCGCTCCCGTTTGAAAGGTTCGGTACCGTCTAGAACAGGAAACTGAACGAAATCAGTGGCCTGTCAATGATGTCTAACACTGAAATTCTGATGATCAATGATGACGGCCCGGCGCGCGTATATATCGTCGGCGCCCACGGCCGGCACCTTGCAAAGGTAACAATAGAAGGCGTCAGCAACAGGGACTGGGAGGACATCACATTGCTCAGGCACCGCGATGAATGGCTGATGGTGATGAGCGAAACCGGAGACAACCTGGCTCGCTACGGCTCTGTGAGGCTATACTTCGCAGCCGTGCCCCTGCCCCAGGATGATCCCCAGGAGGGTCCGTGGGATGACTCGGGGGATGATTGGCACTGGCCGACTAAAATCGCGCTGAGGCACCAGCTGGAGCTCACCTATCCGGACGGACCACGCGACGCAGAGTCCTTGGCATGGGACGCCCATGGACAGCGCTTGCTGGTGATCACCAAGAGAGACCATCCACCGAGAATCTACACCATTGCAATCGACAAGGCCCTGTCCCTCGACGTCGCCCAATTCGAATTCGCAGGCACCCTGAAAGGCATGCGCCAACCCACCAAAGAGGAACACCGCAATCTTGGGCTGCATGCCAATTTCATCGCTCAGCCAACCGGAGTGGACATTTCCCCGGATGGCAGAACCGCCGCTATCATCACTTACCGCAGTGTTTACCTGTATTCCAGGGCGCCCGAACAAACATGGCTGGAAGCGTTCTCGGCTCATGCGGTAGAAATCGTCGGCCCCCCCGGCTGGCATCAGGAAGCCGTCGGCTTCGAGCCATCGGGGCGCGCACTGATGATTTCAGGAGAAGGTAAATTTGCTCCGATACACCGGCTTTCGCTGGAATCTTTTCTGCCCAATCAAAGCAACAACAAGCAAAGCAGCATGGAGCAAAACAACATGAAGCAAAACAATGTGAATCAAAGCATCGTGAAGTAAGGGTTCATGGGGCGTTGACCGGCCCTACTGCAACCCCCAGCGACTCCATTTGCTGCGTGAATGCCTCCTCATCAACGATGCCAACGCCGAGCTTCTGAGCTTTGGCCAACTTGGAACCCGCCGCTTCGCCCGCCAGCAGCACTGTAGTGCGGGCCGATACGCTGCCGGTGACCTTGGCGCCGAGTGATTCCAGGATGCTCCTGGCTTGAGCCCGAGGCATGCTCAGTGCACCCGTCAGCACCCAGGTTTGGCCGGCCAATGGCTGTTCGTCGATGTTCACTTGCAGAGCCTGCCAGCGCATGCCCAATTGCTCGAGTGCTGCGATGACGTCGAGGTTGTCTTGCTGGCGGAAGAATGCATGCACATGACCGGCCACGATGGGACCAACGTCAGATACTTCCAGCAATTCTTCTTCGCTGGCGCCCATCAAGTTCTTGATGGTGCCGTAATGCAACGCCAGCGCGCGCGCGGTGACCTCGCCCACCTCGCGTATGCCCAATGCATACAGCAACCGGTCCAGACCTGGCGTAAGACTGGCCTGCAACCCCTGGAGCAGGTTTTCGGCGGACTTTTCACCCATGCGCTCCAGGCTGGAGAGTTGCTCATGAGTGAGCCGGTACAGGTCGGCGACTGTCGTGACCAAACCTGCTTCGACCAATTGATCGACCAGCTTGCTCCCCAAACCTTCGATATCCATTGCCCGGCGAGAGGCAAAATGCATGATGCTCTGCTTACGCTGGGCTGGACAAATCAGGCCACCGGTGCAGCGGGCGACTGCTTCTCCTTCGGCCCGTTCCACGTCTGAGCCGCACTCGGGGCAGAAGCGCGGCATCCTGAACAGTTTGGGATTCCCTTCGCGCTTGTCGAGTATCACCCTGGCAACTTCCGGGATTACGTCGCCCGCCCGTCTGACAATCACCCAGTCGCCCACCCGCACGTCTTTGCGCCGGATCTCATCGATGTTGTGCAGCGTGGCGTTGGTGACCGTAACGCCGCCAACGAATACGGGTTCCAGTCGGGCGACGGGCGTCAGCGCGCCGGTGCGACCAACCTGCACATCGATGGCCAGCAATCGTGTCATCTCCTCCTGGGCGGGAAACTTCTGGGCGATTGCCCAACGAGGCGCCCGGCTGACGAATCCGAGTATGCCCTGCAGGTCAAAGCGGTCTACTTTGAAAACCACGCCGTCGATGTCATAGGGTAACTGACCACGAAGTACGCCAATGCGCTCATAGTAGGCAATGCAGCCATCGGCATTATCGACTCGCCGCACTTCCCCATTGACCGGAAAGCCCCATCTTTTCAGTGTCACCAGCAAATCAAACTGGCTGGCGGCGACACCATCGGCGGTGGCGCTGGCGTATGCGTAAAAGGCCAGTGGGCGTCCCGCGGTCAGACGCGGGTCGAGTTGGCGAAAACTGCCGGCGGCCGCATTGCGCGGATTGACCAGTTCTTTTCGGCCATCTGCCCGAGCCTGCTCGTTGTAGCGGGCGAATCCTGCCAGCGGCATGTAGATCTCGCCGCGCACTTCAAGCTCTCGCGGCCAGCCGGATTCGCGCAGGCGCAAGGGCACGGCCTTGATTGTCCGCACATTGGAAGTGACATCCTCACCGGTATCGCCATCACCGCGTGTGGCGGCCTGCACCAGGCGACCATCTCGGTAAGTCAGCGAAATGGCCACGCCATCCAGCTTCGGCTCAGCCGCATAGCGCACCTGCTCGATTTCAAGCCCTTTGATGACACGCTGGTGAAATTGCCGGATCTCATCGTCGCTAAAGGCATTACCCAACGACAGCATCGGCACGCGGTGGCGGACCTCCTCGAATCCCTCGAGCGGCTGCGCACCGACCCGCTGAGTTGGGGAGTCGGCAGAGCGCAATGCTGGATAAGCTGCCTCGAGCGCTTCGAGCTCGCGCATCAAACGGTCGTATTGAGCATCCGGAACGGTTGGCTTATCCAGCACGTGGTAATCATGGTTGTGTTGTTCCAGCAGATCGCGTAGTTCATTGACGCGCACTTTGTCACGGCTGGGGTCAGGCACAGGAGGCCCTAAGCCGAAGTCGCTTTGCTGCGATCAAAATCACGCATTTCTTCACGAATTTGCGCTTCCCTTTGGCGGGTGAAGGGGTGGCGATCACTGTCCTGCAGCTCGGCGTGAAGAATATCCGCGATGCGCCGGCCTGCCGCCAGCATGAAATCCCAGCCATCGAGCGCATGCAGTGGTCCGGGCAGCGTCATGTACAGGATGACCCCGGTCGTTTCAAATCGATTCCAGGCCTCGCGATCAAAGTGACCCGGTTTTTCTGCATTGGTCAGACTGAAGACGGGAATTTCCGCGCCTTCAGGGATGCGATGAAATATATCCATCTCGCCGTAGTCCATTCCGGTTTTGACCGTGGCCTCAAGTAACTCTGCACCATTAATCTTGCGGTTGTCAGAGGCAAACAAGAACAGCGAAACTATTTTTTCCGGCGGCGGCCCGGTGTGCTTTTTTGGCTTGGGCGGGATGTAAGCCCTCGCGGCTTGCGGTGGCTGTTCGGCCGCCGCTTCATCCACCGACCGGATGTTCAGCTGCCCCTGGCCGGCTTCGTCCGTGAGTGCAACGCCGGAATCGCCTGCGGCTTCGCTGGCTATAGACCCCAGGGTGGGTTCCTGACGCGCTGCGCGAGCTGCTCTGGCGCGATTTCTGGAGGCGCGAGGTTTGCGTTTTCTATCCGGGTTTCCGAACAGGAATATTCCCGCGATGATCACGGCCCCGACGATCCCGATTATCCATCTAAGCGTTGTCGCTTCCACAATTCTGCCTCAGCCTGTTTGGGCTATTCTCTGGCCATCCGTGCGGCCTGGTCAATATCCACCTGCACCAGGCGCGAAACGCCTGGCTCACGCATCGTCACGCCACTCATCTGGTGCGCCATTTCCATGGTGATCTTGTTATGGGTCACGAATATAAACTGCACGGTCTCAGCCATCTCGCTCACCATACTGCAAAAACGCGCGACATTGGCATCATCCAACGGCGCATCCACTTCGTCAAGCAGGCAGAAGGGTGCCGGATTGAGGCGAAATATCGCGAAAACGAAGGCCACTGCAGTCAAAGCCTTTTCCCCACCGGACAACAAGTGGATGCTGCTTACGCGTTTGCCGGGTGGCCGCGCCATGATGCCTACGCCCGTGGTCAGCAAATCCTCGCCGGTGAGTTCCAGGTAGCCGTGTCCACCACCGAAGAGCCGTGGAAACAGCTCCTGCACACCCTTGTTGACCTCCTCAAAGGTGTCTTTGAAGCGCGTCCGGGTTTTGCGGTCGATTTTGGCGATGGCGTCTTCCAGGGTGGTCAGCGCCTCGCACAGGTCATTATTCTGCTCGTCAAGGTAATCCTTGCGCTTCTTCTCCTCGTCGAATTCCTGTATTGCGGCCAAATTAACGGGCTCGAGCCGGGTAATGTTGGTCTGTAACAGCTCAATCTCATTTCGCCAGGCCTCGCTGTCTGCCGTGGCAGGAATATCCTCCGCCAGCGCCTCGGCCTCGCCACCCAACTCTTCGATTTTCTGCCTGACGGACTTGGCGCTGAGTTCCAGCTCCTGTTGCTTGAGCTTCGCTCGCTCCAGGTCGGCCCGGCGTTCCTCGGACAACTGCACGGCGGCCTGCCGCCTGGCGTCCTCGCCACGATAGTCCTGTTCGAGTTGTTGCAATGCCTGGCGCGCTTCGCTGAGTTGGTTTTCCGTCTCCAGCCGGCGCTGTAATAGTGCCTCCATCTCCGTACTGTGCGTTTTCTCCGGGGGCTGCGCCGTGGCGACCTGCTCGCTGAGCTTGAGATAGCGCTGCTGCACCTGGCTGAGTTGGGTATCCATGCGCTCGAGCGATTGACGCAGCGAATCCAGGCTGGCCCTGCGCGCGCCGGTCTTGAGGTCCAGTTGGTGACGCTCGTTGCGCGCGGCATGCGCGGCTGAGCGGATCGAATCACGCGCGGACATCAAGCCCTCTCGCCGTGATTCCAACGCATCTCTTTCCAATTGCAGTTCAGCCATCCGTTCCAGCAGCACTTCGAGCTGACCGCGCTTTTTGCGCACCTGGCCCTGGTCCCGGTCCATTTGCGCACGCAGCCGGTCGCTCTCCGCGCCGATCGCGACCTGGCGGTCCTTGAGCATCTGACGATTCGCATTCAGCGAATTGAGCCGGCCATCAATCTCGTTACGCCGCCGGTGCAGTCCGATAACTTCTTCACGCCGTTGGTCGCCATCCTGCCGCAAACCATTGAGTTTATCAGCGGTGGCCTCACTCTTTTTCTCGAGCCCCACCAGCTCTTTGCTGATCTTCTTCAGGTCACTCTGGAGTGCGCTAATTTCATTTTCCCGCTCCAGCATTCCCGGTCGTCCGGCCGAGCCACGGGCCACCCGCATCCATGCCATGCCGAGCCATTCACCGGCCTGGGTCACAACCGACTCGCCCTCCGTGAGTTGCTCGCGCAGCTCGAAGGCCTGATCCAATGACGTGGCCACCTTAACCGCGTTCAGCCAGGCGATGACGCCGTCGGGCGCTTCAACCTGCTCAGACAGGCTGCCGCGGCGGGCTTTGATTGCACCGCGGCTGTCGTCCACCACACCCAATGCAAGGTTGTCTACATCCTTGAGCATGTCTGCCGTCAAAAGGCCAGGCTGCATGACTTTAGCCTCCAGCCAGTGGCCAAGAACGGTTTCCACTGCAACTTCCCAACCGCGCGCCACATCGATGTTCTGCGCCAGCGCCGGTGCTTGATCGACGCCGGTGCGCTGCAACCAACCCACATGGTCCTGATGATTGAGTGCAGCGTCCTGCAGGGCTTGTAACGAAGCCAATCTGCCTTCACCGGTGTGCAAATCCCGGCGTAGCGTGCCCAGCCGCGCCACCAGCACGTCGCGCGATTCGATCAGTGAGCGGGTTTTCTCCTGCAAACCCGTCAATCCGGTCGCGCCCTTTTCTTCCTCTTTAGCCAGCGCAGCAGATTCGACGCCAAGCGCCTTGACCTCCTTCATCAGGCTGGTGGTATCGATGCTCCGGGCTTCCTTGTCGAGTGCTTCGAGGCGACCCGTGGCATCCAGCAAACGCTGGTCGAGCAACTCGACCTCGGCCTTGACCTGGTCTGCCTCGCTGTTACCCGATATACGCCGGCTGTGGTGCTGCTCATAATTCTTCTGCCAGTCCGCCACGGCAGCTTCCGCCCCGACCAGGGCGGCGGATGCCGCCGCTTCCGCATCCTGCGCCAGCTTCAGCGCCGGTTCGAATTCGGCCAGCGATTGCGTCAGATCTTCAACCTGGGCCTGGTCCAGCCCCAGGTGTTTCCTGAGGTCCCCCAAGGCCGTCTTGGTTTCCTCGAATTCGCTCTGCTGGCGCAGCTGCAATTCGCGGGCATGTGCAATATTCTGCTCGAGGCGGACGATTTCGCTGCCCACCTCGTACAATTTTCCCTGCACTTCACCAAATGATTCGGTCGCCAGGGCCTGCTTGTCATGCAGTTTTTCCAACTCGGCTTCTGCAGCGCGCTGGCTGGCAATACTCCCCTGCAGGGCCGTCTCCTGTTTGGCCAGATCCTCCCTGCCGCTGCCCCCCAGGGATCGCAGTTCGCGCCATTGCAGAGCCAGCAGGCGGGATTCGAGTTCGCGCTTTTCCTGCTGCAGGCGGTGGTAGCGATTGGCGGCGTACGCCTGGCGCTTCAAGCGCCCGAGGTGCTTACCCACTTCATCGCGCAAATCGGACAGCCGGGCCAGATTATCGCGGGTGTGCGAAATTCTCCTTTCCGTCTCCCGTCTACGCTCCTTGTACCTGGATATACCGGCCGCTTCCTCGAGGTGTGCGCGGATGTCCTCCGGACGAGCGTCGACGATTTCAGAAATCATGCCTTGCTCGATGATCGAGTAGGAGCGTGATCCCAGGCCGGTGCCCAGAAACAAGTCACGGATGTCCTTGCGACGGCAGCGCGTGCCATTGAGCACGTAAATCGACACACCATCTCGCGATATCTGTCGCTTGACCGATATCTCCGTATAAGCGGCGAATTGTCCGCCGACCCGGCATTCAGAATTGTCGAACAGCAACTCGACCGTTGCTGTGCCCACAGGTTTACGGCCCGAAGAACCGGAAAAAATGACGTCCGACATGGACTCCCCACGCAACACCTTGGCCGATCCCTCGCCCATGACCCAGCGAATGGCGTCTATGACATTGGACTTGCCGCAGCCGTTAGGGCCGACAATACCAGTCAGGTTTGTCGGGGCCTCAAATGTCGTCGGATCAACAAAGGACTTGAAGCCCGCCAGCTTGATTGCAGTGAGTCTCATCCTGCTCCAACCGAGGGCAGCTGGACATTGGCCGCGCTCGGCAGCATTGTAATTTTAATCATTGAATGAAAGACTAATCTGATTTTTATCGTTTAATGTGGCCAATAATAGGACAACACATGAGTGCGGAATCCATCACAGAACCCAGCAAGTCACTCGAGGTCTTTTCAAACCCAAAACCTGAGCGCGATTATACCATTCGCATCGAGTCTCCAGAATTCACATGTCTGTGTCCCAAGACCGGGCAGCCCGACTTCGCCACCTTGCGGTTGGAGTACATTCCTGACTCATTATGCGTCGAGCTCAAGTCGTGGAAACTTTACCTGTGGAGCTATCGTGAACAAGGTGGTTTTCACGAGGATCTGACCAACCAGATTCTGGATGACCTGGTGGCGGCGCTCGATCCGCGTTACATGCGTCTGACCGCAGAATTCAATGTTCGCGGCGGCATTTACACCACAGTGGTCGCAGACCACCAACAAACCGGCTGGCAAGGCGTACCGCTTTAACCCGTTAAGGAGTCTCGCTTCCCTGCTCCCGCCTTCGGCGGAAGGCGGCTGCGCTCGACGGCATGCAATAGGCGCCTGCGGCGCAGGGGCGGGTTGACCAGAATTCACAATTCTTCCGGTGAATAGGCCTCAATGGCCAGCGCGTGAATGTCTGATTCCATCAGCTCTCCCATCGCACCGTACACCAGGCGGTGGCGTTTGATCGCCGTCTGGCCATCAAATGCCGCGGCAACAATCAGCACCCGAAAATGCCCGCGCCCATCCCTGGCACCCTCGTGGCCCACATGCAGATGCCCCTCATCAATGACCTGTAGGGTCTCGGGCCGCAAGGCTGACTGCAGCCGGCGATTGATTTCCTCGATACGCTCAGTGCTGTCCATTACGCAGCCCTTCAGGGTGGAAGTACGCGGTTGAATGGCGTCACTTCAACCGATTCGTAAGCACCACCGGACACATAGGGGTCGACGTCAGCCCATCTCTGCGCATCTTCCAGGCACTCAAATTCGGCAACGACCAGGGAGCCCTGGAATCCCGCCGGACCGGGGTCCGTGGTGTCGATGGCAGGCCGCGGCCCGGCCAGCAATAGCCGGCCCTGATCGAGCAATTCAGTGATCCTGGCAATATGCGCTTTGCGATTGGCAGCACGGGCCTCGAGGCTGTTCTGTCGGTCTCTTGAATAGATGACATACCACATGGGGCAGCGGTTCTCCGGAATTGGGTTGCAGCTTGCAGCTTACTTAAGCTGCCTATCCCTCACAAGTGCTGTGAATTCGATATAGAATAGCCGACCGGGAGAGTTCATGAGTGAAAGAATCGAGGTCCGTTCCGAAGGACCGAAACAAAGGCACATCGACCACATTGTGGCGGTGATGGTGCGGGGTGGGCTAATTGCCTATCCCACCGATTCGGGCTATGCATTTGGCTGGCGCGCGGACAACCGGAATGCCAGAGATCGCGTCGTGCGGTTACGCAACCTGGACCGTCACCACCATTTCACCTACTGCTGCCGGACTCTTTCCGATGTCAGCCGCTATGCACGTGTAAATAACGGCGCCCACCGCTACATTCGGCAACTCACACCCGGACCCTATACATTCGTGTTGCCGGCAACTCGAGAGGTTCCGCGACTCAGCGGCCAGAAGAGGCCCGCGACAATCGGCATCCGCATTCCCGATCACCGGGTGGTACAGGCGATACTCGAAACCATCGACGAACCCATTTTAAGTTCCTCGCTGATTACCCCAGAACTGGAGGGAGAAATCCTCGACACCGAGGACCTCTTCGACGCTGTTGCAAACCAGGTCGACCTGTTCGTCGATGCCGGGCCCTGCCCGCTGGAGCCCACCACCCTGCTCGACCTGACCGGCGGCGAACCGAGGGTCCTGCGCTCAGGTCGCGGCGTGATAGAATCCGTCTAGCAGACTAGCACGGTCTCAGTTCGCCGAGCGCTCAGGAGTCAGCCTTGGAATCCGCCAGCAATACGAACACCTCACAGGATGAGGGCCCCACCACAGATGATCGGCAGAGCCCGGATCTGGTCCTCCCCCAGGACCGCCAACATGACGGGCGCCAGGCGGAAATGCCCTTCGCGGTGGTGCAGGGCCAACCCTTCACGCAGTTGCCCCGGGACCTTTACATTCCACCCGATGCCCTGGAAGTCTTTCTGGAAGCCTTTGAGGGACCGCTGGACCTGCTGCTCTACCTGATCCGGCGGCAGAATCTGGATATTCTCGAAATTCCGATAGCCGAAATCACCAAGCAGTACATGACCTATGTAGAGATGCTGCGGGAACTGCAGTTTGATCTGGCGGCGGAATACCTGGTGATGGCAGCCATCCTGGCCGAAATCAAGTCCAGAATGCTGCTGCCACGGCAACCGAGCGATGATGAAGACGAGGGTGATCCGAGGGCGGAATTGGTCCGTCGTCTACAGGAATACGAGCGCTTCAAACAGGCCGCCGCCGACCTTGGCGAATTACCGCGGGAGAGCCGTGACTACTTCCTCACCGAGGTTCATTTCGAGCACACTCAGGTCGTGCGGGTGTCACCAGAGGTCGATCTCAATGACATGTTATCCGCCTTGCGCGATGTGCTGAGCAGGGCGGAGCTGTTCAGCCATCATATTATTCAGCGCGAGCAGCTGTCCGTGCGCGAGCGCATGTCCCACATCATAGACCGCTTGCGCGATACACCCTGGATCGAGTTTCCCGAGTTGTTCAGCGCCGAGGAGGGCCGCAGTGGCGTGGTCGTGGCTTTCCTGGCACTGATGGAATTGACCCGGGAGCAATTGGTCGACCTGGTTCAACATGAACCGCTGGGCCAGATTTACATCAAGCGCCCAGGGTCAAAATTGCCCATCTGAATGACAACCAACAACTATGAACAACACCCCAACACCGCTGAAAAATATTCTTGAGGCCATCCTGCTGGCTTCGCGCGAACCCCTCAGCCCGAAACAGATGGCGGCCGTTTTTCCCGACGACGAACAACCCACCACCGCGGACATCGGCAAAGCCCTGGAGGAATTGGCCCAAGAGTGCGCAGGCCGGGCGGTAAAGCTGAACAGGGTCGCCAGCGGCTGGCGTTACCAGGTACGCGAGTCCATGGCGCCCTGGGTGGCGAAATTGTGGCAGGAACGGCCCCAACGCTATTCTCGCGCACTGTTGGAAACCCTGGCATTGATCGCCTATCGTCAGCCCATTACCCGCGGTGATATTGAGGAAGTACGGGGCGTTTCGGTCAGCTCCAATATCATCCGTACCCTGCAGGAGCGCGAGTGGATTCGCGTCGTGGGCCACCGTGACGTACCGGGCAAGCCTGCCTTGTTCGGCACCACCAAAGCCTTTCTGGACTACTTCGACCTGTCCAGCCTGGACGACCTGCCGACACTCGCTGAGATCGCAGACCTGGAATCCATCGAGCCCGAACTGGCGTTGGAACCGGCAATGGATGCCAGACCCTCCGCCGAGCAAGCTCCGACCTCTACAGGCTGAGGATGGCAGGCGAACGACTTCAAAAGCTCCTGGCCGCTGAAGGGCTGGGCTCACGCAGGGCCCTGGACGCGGAGATTGAGGCGGGCAAAATCAGGCTCAACAATCAGACTTGCCTTTCCGGCCAGACCGCTGTCGCGGGCGATACGGTCGATTACGGGCAGCGCCGTTACCGCGTGGTCGAACAAACGGTGCGCCATCGCAGCCTGATCTATAACAAACCACTGGGCGAGATCACAACCCGGTCCGACCCCCAGGGACGCCCCAAAGTTTTTGACAGCCTGCCCCGCTTGCAGCGTGGGCGCTGGATTGCGGTGGGCCGACTGGACATCAATACCACTGGCCTGCTGTTGATGACCACTGACGGCGAACTCGCCAACGCCATGATGCACCCCGCTAACCAAGTCGATCGGGAATACGCCTGCCGGGTATTGGGCAAGGCCACGCCGGCCCAGATCGAGACGCTGCGCCACGGGGTGCAACTCGAAGACGGTCCGGCCCGATTTTCCGACATTCAGTATGGCGGGGGCAGCGGCGAGAACCACTGGTATCACGTGGTCATCATGGAAGGCAGAAACCGCGAAGTACGACGCTTGTGGAAATCCCAGCGCCTCGAGGTCAGCCGCCTCAAACGGGTGCGTTACGGCGCGGTATTCCTGCCCAAACGTCTGCACGTGGGCAGATGGTCGGAAATAACTGCCGAAGAACATCGGATACTGCGTGAAGACGTCAAACTGGCCGCCCAGGACAGAAGCCTGGTGTTGCGGTCCATCAGGGGCCCAAGAAGCACCCGCAAAACCGGCAAAAAGGTCAGCGCGAAGCGCTCGCAACGACGCCGAAAACAGCGGTGAGCCCCAATCCCACGATCAACACGGCCTTCTTGCAATCTGCCTGCAGGGAATTCGTTGAACAGGGCACCACAGCGGACGCGGCGCACGACATCCTGCATATCATGCGAGTTGTTAAGAATACTATATATCTTACTGATATAGAAAAGGCTAATTCTCTCGTAACGCTGCCCGCAGCATGGCTGCATGACTGCGTGGCTGTACCCAAAGACAGCCCCTTGCGCCATCAGGGCTCCAGGCTGGCCGCGGCCGAGGCAGTGAAGTTTCTGGGCCGCCAGGACTACCCCGAGACGCTGCTGGATGAGGTTTATCACGCCATCGAGTCACACAGCTATTCCGCCAGTATTCCGACGCGAAGTCTGGAAGCGGCCGTGATACAGGATGCCGATGGATTGGATTCACTGGGCGCGATCGGCATTGCCCGTTGCCTGATGGTCGGCGGCAAACTGGACCGCCCGCTGTGCCAGGCAGAAGATCCCTTTTGCGAAGACCGCAAACCGGACGACAGTTTGTACACCATCGATCATTTCTACAGCAAGCTGTTCAAATTGCCCCAGACCATGCAGACGCAGGCTGGACGGAAAGAAGCGGAGCGGCGGGTTGATTTGATGCGCGAATACCTGGACAACCTGCGGGGCGAACTTCGAATGTCCTGTACTCATTGGTGAGGCGCCGCTTCGCAGCAAAGGGTCTCCTTGCAGGACGCGCTCGAGCCCATCCATGGGACGCTCCTCTTGAAACATCCGTGTTTCAAAGGGTCCTGCAAGGAGACCCCTTACTCCGAATCGGCTTGTGCCAGCGTTAGGAAAGCACCATGAGCGGACTTTTGCGCAGTAGGAATGATTTCTTCCGCGCAGGCTCCTAGGGGTTGTAAATTTCACCGGCCGAGCTGGCGTAGGCTTGTAGAACCGTGGCGGCCTCCTCCCGCAGCACATCACGTCTGACTGAGATGCCGCGCGCTTCCAGGTTGTGCTGCCAATCTGCTGGTTTGTCACCCTCATCGAAGCCAGCGTTTTCGGCGTCCGACTTGCGCGCGCCACACAACAGGCTGGAAACCCCTGACCAGGGAATCGCACCAAAACACATGGCACAGGGCTCACAGGAGGATACCAATACGGTGCTTGCGTCACGCCCGAGATTCCAGTGGGCCATGCGGGTTTGCGCCAGCGTCAGGGCGACCATTTCGGCGTGGGCCATGGACAGGTTCAATTCTGTGACCAAATTGAGACCAACCGACAGCAACTGCCAATCCTGTGCACTGACCACGATCGCGCCGAACGGCCCGCCGGTCCCCCTGCTGACGTTTTCAGCCGACAGGGCCACGGCCAGCGCCATGCACTCTTCGGGCGATGCCAGTGCCGCGGGCCACTCCGACACGAAGGCTTGCACCCATTGCGGCAGACTCAGGTTGCAACCATCGCTGAGTGTCACTTTCATGATGTCATTCCGGTATTGCTGATTGTCGTTGGCGCACCGCCTCAAACAGGCACACGCCCGTGGCCACCGACACGTTCAGACTCGTGACGTTACCCTGCATGGGGATGTTAACCAGGTAGTCGCACAACTCCTCGGTCAATCGCCGCATGCCCTTGCCTTCGCTGCCAAGAATAATGGCCAGTGGACCGGTCAAGTCGCGTTGGAACAGGCCTTGGGTCGCGCTTTGGGTTGCCCCGACGAGCCAGACGCCACGTTTTTTCAGCGCTCGCAGGGTCCTCGCCAGGTTGCTGGAGAACAACAACGGCAAACTCTCCGCAGCGCCAGAGGCGGCCCGGCGCGCGACTGCCGTCAGCCCGACGGAACGATCCTTGGTCAGAATGACAAAATGCGCGCCAGCGGCGGCGGCACTACGCAGGCAGGCCCCCAGGTTGTGTGGATCCTGAACCCCGTCCAGCACCAGGATAAAGGGCGGCCCGGCAATTTTTTCGAGCAGACCATCCAGTTCGGATTCAGAATGGATATTGTCCGGGTCGAACAGCGCCATGAGGTCCTGATGCCGTTCTCCGTCGGCCCGGCGGTCGAGTTGAGCCCGTGGGGCGGATTGAACATCAACCCCCAACTCACGGGCCTGCCTCACCACTTCACTGACCCGGCGGTTGGCGCCTTCTTCCGCCACAATCAGGCATTTCATCCTGCCTGGCGCCACCTGCAGCGCGGCCCTAACCGCATGAATACCCATCAGCAACTGCTCACCGGGAGCCTTCACGATGACAGGGCGCACATATCAGGGCGCCAGTTCGAAGTCAATTTTGCGATCGTCCAGGTTGACCGCCATAACCTTCACCTCGAGTTCTTGTGCCAGTTGATACACCTTGCCACTGCGCTCGCCGGTGAGGCGGTGAACGACCGGATCAAAGTGATAATAGTCATTGCTCAAGTTGCTGATATGCACCAATCCACTGACGCGGGTGTGCGCCAGTTCGACAAACAACCCGAACGAGGTTACCCCGGTGACCTGGCCCATGAACACCTCGCCGATATGCTGATCCATGTAATGACATTTGAGCCGGTCCACCACTTGCCGCTCCGCATCCTCGGCACGGCGTGCCCGATGCGAGCACTGTTCGGCAAGTTTTTCCATATCGGCTTGTCCATAACGGTAGTTCTTGACCGCACCTCGGGCCAACAGGTGATGGATGGCGCGGTGCACCAGCAGATCCGGGTATCGGCGAATGGGTGAGGTGAAATGAGCATAGGCCTCCAGGGCCAGACCAAAATGGCCGCTGTTGACCGCCTGGTAACTCGCCAGGCTCTGGGAGCGCAACAAAACCGCCATGATCAGTTGCTGATCCGCCCTGCCCTTGATCTGCTGCACGATCAATTCGAAATCCCTCGGTTCGGGCCGCGAACGCCACGGCACCTTGATGCCCAGGCCACGGAGAAAGTGCTGCAGGCTTTCCACCTTCATATCCTGGGGCGGCTCATGGGCCCGGTACAAGCCCGGGATCTCGTTCCTGAGCAGGAACTTCGCCGCCTCCACGTTCGAGGTCACCATGCATTCTTCGATCAGCTTATGCGCATCGTTGCGTTCAGCGGGACTGATGTCAGTGACGGCGCCACGCTTGTCAAAACTGAATTTGACCTCGGTGCCCTCGAAATCAATGGCGCCGCGTTTCGATCGCGCCTTGCGTAAGGCTTTGTACAGCGTATAGAGGTCCTTCAGCGATGCAGACACCTCTTTCATTCCGGGTCGTATCTGCTGATCACCGCTCAGCAACCACTGCCACACCTGGTTATAGGTGAGACGGGCATGAGAGCGCATGACGGCGGCGTCGAAACGCGAGCGGGTGACCTGGCCCTGCTCATTGATGGACATATCGCAAACCAGGCACAAGCGATCGACATCCGGTTTCAACGAGCACAAGCCATTGGACAGGGTTTCTGGCAGCATGGGAATGACCCTGCTGGGAAAGTAAACCGAGGTGGCTCGAGTCAGTGCCTCCTTGTCCAGCAGACTGCCCGCTTTGACATAGCTGGCCACATCGGCGATGGCCACCACCAACCGCCAGCCGTTCTTGCGCCGCTGGGCATAGACTGCATCATCGAAGTCACGGGCATCAGCGCCGTCAATCGTTACCAGTGGCAGGCTGCGTAAGTCTCGCCGTCCTGCCACCTGATTCGCTGGGACAGTCTCGCCATAGGCCTCCGCCTGTTCTTCTACTCCCTCGGGCCATTCATGGGGGAGGTCGAAATTTCGAATGGCGATCTCCGTCGCCATTCCAGGCGCACCGCTGGTGCCCAGGATTTCCACAATCCTGCCAACCGGCGGTTGGCGCTGGCTCGGTGGTTGGACGATTTCCGCGACCACGACCTGGCCGGGGCGTGCGCCACCGGTATCGGCCAAAGGAATCAGCACGTGCTGCGTCACGCGGGTGTCGTCCGGCACCACCAGCGCGACACCGCTTTCCTCGACGAAACGCCCGACGATATTGGCGTGGGCACGTTCCAATACCTCGGTGATCACACCCTCGCGGCGCCCGCGAGCGTCGATGCCCGTGACGCAGGCCAACACCCGGTCTCCGTGCAGTACTTTGCGCATTTCACGCGGCGTGATGTAAAGATCGCTGCCACCTGATTCGGGCAGTACGAAGCCGAATCCATCGCGATGGGCGCTGATCCTGCCGCGAACCAAATCCATGCGCTCAGGTTGGGCATAGGCGTTACGGCGGTTCTTTACCAACTGGCCGTCGCGGATCATCGCCTTGAGGCGCCGGCGCATGATTTCACGGGCATCGTCATCGATCACCCCCAATCGCTCCAGTATGCCGCTGCGCTTGAGCGGGCGCCCATGATCCTGCAGCAGGGCGAGAATGTCCTCGCGAGCAGGCGCTACAGCGTCGATTCTGCCGCTTTTCTTGTTTTGTTTGTGACTGTTTGTCATTAATTGTCTATTGCCTCTTCGTGCGTTGCGTATTGTATCCCCTCCGGGCTTCGCCCATGCTTGAAATCAGCCTGTTTTTGGTTGACTTTGGGAGAGTGAAACACTAAAGTACCCGCCGGTTTGCGGCTCGATACTCATCTTGGATACCCGCGGACCGATTGCCGAGGTGGCGGAATTGGTAGACGCGCAGGCTTCAGGTGTCTGTGAGCTTATGCTCGTGGAGGTTCAAGTCCTCTTCTCGGCACCAATTGAAAAAAAAACACCTATAAATCCAATAATAATCATTCATCAAGGCTCCGGGTTCCGGAGCCTTTTTTTTGCCCCTAAAAACTTATCGATGGCGTTTACGCTGGCGGGCTCATCCAGGGTGGGTGGGTGCCCGCAATTGGGCACAATGACCGTCTGCAGCTGCGGCAGCATCTCTATCATTTTGTCGAGAGTCTGTTGCGAGAGGATGTCGGAATTCTCGCCGCGTAAGACCATAACCGGGCGCCCGGCAAGCTTGCCGAAGACTGGCCAGAGTTTCGGCGCGGTGGCCTCCAGATGACGCGCAGCCGTGCCGATGTCCGGATCCATGTCCAGCACCGGGCGGCCAACTTCGTTCTCCCGGTAGCTCAAACGCGAGTATTGCAGCCAGTCGACCACATCCGGTAGCGCCTCGCCATACACCAGCTTCGCCTGTTGCGCTGCCTCTTCCCAACTGGTGACCGACGGCAACTTGCCGACATATTGCTTGATGCGTTCGATGCCTTCAGGCGCCAGCTCGGGGCCGACATCGTTCAGGACCACCGCGGCAATGGCATCCGGACGCATCGCCGCCATGATCATTGCCATCAGACCACCCAAAGAAGTACCTATCACAATGACACGAGGAATTTGGGTCAGTTCAAGCAAGCGCCAGCAGTCTTCGACGTAGGTACCCGGATGATAGTTGTGCCAGTCAGGATCCCAGGCGCTGAAACCTCGGCCTCGCAGGTCCGGGGTGAGTACCCGTCGACCGGGTGAATTGCCCTGCTTGGCACCCTGGTTGGCTCCCTGGGAAATGCGTTGCGCCGTGGAGACAAAATCCCGGCTGTTGCGCGAGAGCCCGGGCAGGCACAGCACGGACATGGCGGCTGGATCAGCGCCAGCGTAATCGCGATAAAATAGCTGCAGGCCATCGCGGCTCTCGAAATACGCCAGATCAGTCGTCATGCGGCCGCATTGAAAGGGTACTGTTGAATAATGTTCTCTTCGCGTTCCGGCCCGGTAGAAACCATGTCAACCGATGCCCCGGCAAGATCGGCCATCACGTCAAGATAGCTGCGTGCATTGGCTGGCAGGTCTTGCATCCGGGTCACACCCCGGGACGGCTCGCTCCAGCCCGGGTAGCTTTGGTAAACCGGCTCGAGCCGTTCCCACTGGCTGACGTCCAGCGGCGGGGCGTCGAGTGTTTCTCCATCAAGTTTGTAGGCTGTACAAACATTGATGCGCTCAAAGCCATCCAGCACGTCCAGCTTGGTCACGCACAGGCCGCTGATCCCGTTGAGTTGAACGACACGCCGCAAGGCAACTGCATCCAGCCAGCCGCAGCGGCGCGGGCGGCCGGTGGTCGCGCCAAATTCATCCCCCCGTCTGCCCAGTCGCGCGCCATCGTCATCGAACAATTCGGTCGGAAACGGACCCCCGCCAACCCGCGTGACATAAGCCTTGGTAATGCCCAGTACATAGTCAATTGATTGCGGGCCGATACCCGTACCGGTGAGCACGCCACCGGTAGTGGTATTGGAAGAGGTAACGAAGGGATAGGTACCGTGATCGATGTCAAGCAGGCTACCCTGTGCGCCCTCGAACATGATGCGTTTGCCCTGGGCGCGCAGGTCGAAGGCCCGCCGGCTGACATCGACAAGCATGGGCGCGAAGTATTCACCCAGTTCCAAGGCCTGGTCAAATACTTCGCTGTAGGGCACCGGTTCGGCCCCCAGGTAGTTCTCAAGCACGAAATTGTGGTAGTCCAACACTCGCTCGAGCTTGCCCGCCAGCAGCGCCGGATTCAGCAGATCGGTGGTACGCAGCCCACGTCGTGCGATCTTGTCTTCATAGGCCGGTCCGATACCGCGGCAAGTGGTGCCGATGGCATCGTTTCCGCTGTGTGCCTCGCGGGCCTTATCCAGTCTCTCGTGGTAGGGCATGATCATGGCGCAGGCCGGCGAGACATACAGCCGCGAGCGCACGTCAGTGCCCCTGGACTCGAGCGTTTCGATTTCTTTCTTAAGCGCCTCCAGCGACAACACCACACCGTTGCCGATCAGGCATTCCGTGCGTGGCTGTAACACCCCCGCCGGAATCAAATGAAGAACGGTTCTATTGCCGTCAATCACCAGTGTGTGGCCGGCGTTATGGCCGCCCTGAAAACGCACAACGGCGTCGGCATCAGCACTGAGAAGATCAACAATCTTGCCCTTCCCCTCATCACCCCACTGGGTGCCCAGCACCACGATGCTGCTTCTTATTTGTTTTCCCAAGAAGAAGAAATCCTCAATTAACCCACTGGAACAGCAGTGCGCCAGCCACGATGCTGGCGATGCCGAATATTCTAAGTGTTTTCGGGTCCATGCGAGTCAGGTCTGTGAGGTATTTCCGCCACAAAGCCGGCGCAATGCCCGGCCCCAGGCCCTCGATGACCAGCACCAGTGCAAACGCAGTCATCAGGTCCTCAAACATGCTACCGCCGGGCTCTGCGCGCTATGGGTTGCTACCTGAGTCTGAACCAAAGTATTCAAAGAAACTCGATGACGGATCGAGCACCATGACATCATGGCTGCCCCCGAATGCATTCGAGTATGCCTGCAGACTGCGGTAAAAGGCGTAAAACTCCTCATCCTGTCCATAGGCCCGGGCGTAGACGTCGGTTGCCACCGCATCGCCTTCACCTCGAAGGGTCTGGCCGTCGCGTTCGGCCTCGGCCAGCAGGATTCTGACTTCCCGGTCGGCGTTGGCGCGAATACTTTCTGCCTGTTCCCTGCCCTCGAAACGGAGCAAATTGGCAACTTTCTGTCGATCAGTGGCCATGCGCCGAAAAACCGATTCGCGCACATCATCGGGCAGTTCAATGCTCTTGATTCGCACATCGACGACCTCGATGCCAAACTCTGAAGTCGCCTTGTTCGCAGATTCGGCAATTCGCAACATGATGTTGACACGTTCCTCGGACACCACTTCGACCAGCGTCCGGCTGGCAATCTGGTTGCGCATGCCGTCGCGAATGATCTGTTCCAGACGGTTTAGCGCCATCAGTTCGTTGCCCTGGGTTGAGACGTAGAATTGTGCAACGTCCACGATTCGCCACTTGACGAAGGAATCGACTCTGACGAATTTCTGCTCGGATGTCAGCATCCTTTCCGGGTCGGTATCGAGTGTCAGTATGCGCCGGTCAAACTTGCGGATGTTGTTCACAAACGGCAATTTGACATGTATTCCCGGCCCATAATCGGTTTTGACGATCCGGCCCAATTGATACTTGATCGCGTACTCGGTTTCATTGACCGTAAACACGCTGGAGAGACCGACGAAAGCGGCCAGTACGATAAGAAAAATAATGATGGCCCGGCTCATTGCCTGCCCTCCCTGCGGGAATTCCGACTCGACGATCCACTGTCTATACCAATTCTCTCGGGCGTTACGACGGGGGGCATACGCATATTGCGCGAACCCGTGGCGCCGCCCCCGCCCAACTGGTCAAGCGGCAGATACAGCACATTGCCGCTGCTGTCTGCATCGAGAAGAATCTTGGTGGAGCGGCCGAAGACGCCCTCCATGGTTTGCAGGTAGAGGCGTTTGCGGGTAATTTTCGGCGCCAGCTGATATTCCGTCAGCAGCAATTGGAAGCGCTGCGCTTCACCATTGGCCAGTGCGATGGTCGAGACCTTGTAACCTTCGGCCTCCTGCAGAATCCTGGCAGCATGTCCGCGTGCTTCGGGAACCACGCTGTTGGCATGTACGCGGGCCTCTTCAATAAAGCGCTGGCGGTCTTCCCGCGCCTTGTTGACGTCTTCGAAGGCAGCCAGCACCGGAGCCGGGGCAGTGGAGCGTTCGAGATTGAACTGGGTGATCTGAATACCACTCTGGTAGCGGTCGAGGGTTTCCTGCAACACCCTCTCAGTCTCCACGCCGACACTTTCGCGGCCGACACCGCTGAGAATAAAATCAAGGATGTTGGTACCGACCGATTCGCGCAGCGCGCTTTCGGCCGCCTGCCTCAGCGTCAATTCCGGGTCGCGAAGTTTGAACAGGAATGCCATCGCGTCATTGACGCGGTATTGCACCGAATAAGCCAATTCAACGAGGTTTTCATCTGCCGAAAGCATGTGCCCCTGGTCATTCACCGAGCGGACGTTGGAGATATTCACCGTCAGTGTCTGCTCTATGGGCCGAGGCAGGGTCATGTTGAAGCCCGGCGACAGGGTGCGATGGTATTTGCCAAAGCGCAACACCACGCCACGCTCTGCTTGATCGATGATGTGCACCGCGTCCCAGCCGGCCCACAGCACGACGGCCACGAGCAACAGCGGCACCACTGCGCCCATGCCACCATTCCCGGAGGCCTTGTCGCTGCCACCGGATCCGCCCCCAAATATCGTCTTCAGGCGAGCGTTTACTTTCTGGAAAACTTCTTCGAGGTCTGGCGGCTGCTGGTCGCCCGAACCCCACGGGTCCTTGTTGCCTTTACCGGGTTCATTCCACGGCATTACTGTCTCCTGTCCTGATGTGGCACGTGTATTCGATAGCTTGGGTTGTGCGTAGCGTGTTTCAAGTGCAAATGGGTCTAAATACCGGTCGCTTCGGCCAGCAATTGCTGGCGCGCCACAAGGCCTTCCCGACCCGGCAGTCTGGCCAATTGCTCCGCGGTTTCAAGCGGCAAGTCGACGCGCAATATCCACGAGCCATTGTCAGCGATCTTCTCCTCGCTCACCGCGCCCAGCTCAAACAATTGCGCGCGCAGCCGTGCGGCCCGCCCGTCGAGCTCAATCCAGCGCCTCACCCGGTCACGGGCCAAGCGCTCGGAAATGGCATCTTCGAGCTCAGCGATGCCCAGTTTCTTCACGGCCGACAGCGTGACCGCCACCGGTTGACCTGCCCCGTTGTGATCGACCCGCTGTGGCTGCCCGGTACAGTCAATCTTGTTGTGCACGCGAATCACCGGGATGTGATCGGCGCCGATGGTATCGAGCACCGATTCGACGTCCAGCTGCCGCTCGGCATGATACGGATCGGATGCATCAATCACGTGCAGCAGCAATTCCGCCTCGCGAACCTCCTGCAGCGTAGCGCGAAAAGCGGCGATCAATTCATGCGGCAAGTCGCTGACAAAACCCACCGTGTCGGCCAACAGAATGGCGCCCCCCTTGAGCTGATCCAGACGCCGCACCGTCGGATCCAGGGTTTCGAAGAGGCGGTCCCGGGCGGTCACGTTTGCGCCGGTCAGGACATTGAACAGCGTTGACTTGCCGGCATTGGTATAGCCCACCAGCGCCACCAGCGGCTCCTTTGCGCGCATGCGCTGGCGGCGACTCTGACTGCGCTGTCGGTCCACTTTTTCAAGGCCGGCCTTGAGGCGCCTGATCCGTTGCCCGATCAGACGCCTGTCGGTCTCAAGCTGGGTTTCACCAGGGCCGCGCAGGCCGATGCCGCCTTTCTGGCGTTCCAGGTGGGTCCAGCCACGGACCAGGCGAGTGGAGAGGTGGCGCAATTGCGCGAGCTCCACCTGCAACTTACCTTCATAGGACTTGGCGCGCTGGGCGAATATGTCGAGGATCAGCGCCGCGCGATCAAGCACACGGCACTCACAAGCCTTTTCGAGATTTCTTTCCTGCACGGCGCTCAGTGAGCGGCTCACCAGCACCAGGTCGGCATCGGTCTCGCGGACCAATGCGACCATCTCTTCAACTTTGCCCTTGCCGACATAGGTGCGAGCATCGGGCCGGTCTCGAGGTGCAAATAGCGTCGCAACAATTTCAGCGCCAGCGGAAACGGCGAGTTCACGGAACTCGTCCAGCATTTCCGGGCCTGTTGTGGCACCAACCGGGTGCAGAATCAGCGCGCGCGAACCGCGCTCGGCACGCTCAAACAATCTGATCGGCCCTATTGATCCGGCTCACCTTCCTCATCAAACACGCGCACGTTGCGGGCCGGCACAACTGTGGATATTGCATGCTTGTAGATCATTTGGCTGACCGAGTTCTTGAGCAGGACGACAAACTGGTCGAAAGACTCGACCTGGCCCTGCAATTTAATGCCATTTACCAAGTAGATGGAAACCGGTACCCGCTCCCTGCGCAAAGCGTTCAGGAAGGGCTCTTGTAACGATTGACCTTTGGACATGGCCGCTCTCCTTTTGTTATTAATAACCCCAGCCTTTCAAAGCGCTTTGTGGGACAAGCATTATCTGAGTGCAGGGTCACCCTTTTTCAAGGAAAATCGCTACCCTACGGCGAATTAATGCTTCTGCCCCATCGGCGCCTAAATCATACCACAGGGCGTCCTTTACCTGCCGCAGCCATGTCAACTGGCGCTTGGCGAGTTGGCGGGTCGCAGCATTGGTCTTTTCGGTCATCTCCGCCATGCCCGCAGCGGTGTCCACACCGGCCTCCAGCATTGCCCATGCCTGCCGATAACCGACGCAGCGCATCGAGGGCATATTCGCCTTCAGGGGGTATCTGTCACGCAGCCCCTGAATTTCTTCGATAAAACCGGCTTTGTGCATCAACTCGAACCGCAGCGCGATGCGCTCATGTAGCATGGCTCTGGAGTCGGGACACACCACAAGTTTCAGGCTGCGCCAGGGGAAATCCGGTTCTGCCGCTGCCGACTGCAATGCACTGAGCGTCTTGCCCGACAGTTCATACACTTCCAGGGCGCGCTGGATTCGCTGCGAATCATTGGGGTGGATACGCGCCGCAGACGACGCATCGATCGCTTTGAGGCGCTGGTGCAACGCCGGCCACCCTTGTTGCGTCGCGTCATCCTCCAGCCGCCGGCGGAATTCAGGGTCAGCCGAGGGCAATTCGGCCAGTCCTTGCGTCAATGCGCGGAAATAGAGCATCGTGCCACCAACCAGCAACGGAACGCGGCCGCGGGCCGTGTAAACCGCCATCAGTTCGAGGGCATCGCGACGAAATTCGGCGGCCGAATAGCTTTGGGTCGGATCCCGAATATCGATCAACGCGTGGGGCGCGGCGGCCAGCGTCGCTGCATCCGGTTTTGCGGTTCCGATGTCCATGCCCCGGTAGACCAGCGCCGAGTCGACGCTGATGAGTTCGATGGGGAATTCCTCGCGCAGACGCACAGCCAAACCGGTTTTTCCTGAAGCCGTCGGCCCCATGAGCAGTATGCAGGGCGGTAGAAAGGAGTCTCGCTTCCCTGCTCCCGCCTTCTGCGGAAGGCGGCTGCGCTCGACGGCAGGAATTAGGCGCCTGGCCCCTCTGGTATCGCTCGCTTTGCTCGACTTACCCAACCGGGGCCGGCGGGTCGCCTGCGGCTCCATGGGGTCAGAGCCCTTTTTCACCGTCCGCGCAGAAACAGTCGGTCGAGGGTCTGCATATCCAGTTGGATCCAGGTCGGGCGGCCATGATTACACTGGCCCGAGCGCTCGGTGGCCTCCATGTCCCGCAACAACGCATTCATTTCGTCCCCGTTGAGGCGGCGGTTGGCACGGACTGAGCCGTGACACGCCATGGTCGAGAAAATGTCGTTCGATGCCTCTTCAACTCGGCTGCTCTGGCCATCATTTTGCAAGTTCGATATGACGTCCTTGAGCAAAGCCGACGGATCACCATGGGCCAGCAAAGCAGGCAGTTCACGTAGCACCAGCGACTCTGGCCCGGAACGATCCACAACCAGGCCCAGCACCAGTAGTTCCTCGCTTGCTGCCTCGGCAAAGTCGGCCTCCGACTCACTGACAACGACCACCAGGGGCACCAGCAGCCGCTGGGTTTTGATGCCATCACCTGCTTGCAGGCTTTTGAGCCGTTCATAGGTGATCCGTTCATGGGCAGCGTGCATGTCGGTGAGTACCAGCCCGTGGGCGTTCTGGGAGAGGATGTAGACGCCGTGCAACTGCGCCAATGCGAAACCGAGCAATGGAATGTCCGCCTCTTCGCCTGCCATCGCCTCGTGGCCCGACTGCCGTGCATCGCTGCCCAGCACGGCCGCGTAGGCGCGGATTTGCTCGCGCACCGGCAGCGTGATGCCCAGTTGAATCCCGGCGCCCACAGCCATGCCCATGCCCAATTCCGACCCCGGACGCAGCGCACCGGCGCCGGCGCCGGCATCCGACAGTGCTCGGCTCAGTGATGAAAACAGGAAATCGTGCACCATCCGCGATTCGCGAAAGCGAACCTCCAGCTTCTGCGGGTGCACATTCACATCAACCGCCGCCGCAGGCAGGCCGAGGAACAACACGAAAGCCGGGTGGCGTCCATGAAACAGCACATCGGCGAAGGCCTTGCGAACGGCATGCGCGACGACCCGGTCACGCACCGGCCGGCCATTAACGTAAAAGTACTGCATGTCCGCGCGGGCACGATTGTAACGTGCTTCAGCCACCCAGCCATGCAATGTCAGGTCACCACGTTGCTCATCCACCCACACGCTGTGTTGCAGAAACTCATGGCCACAGAGCTTGCCAATGCGGCGCTCGCGCTGAGCCCGGTCGGTGGCCGGCGGAAACTGGTAGCGCGTTCTGCCGTCACTCTCCAGTTCCAGGGCAAGGTCGAAGCGGCCCAGGGCAAGCTGTTTGAAAAACCGTTCGGCATGCTGGAGCTCAGTGCGGTCCGCCCGCAGAAATTTGCGCCTGGCAGGTACGTTGTAAAAAAGATCCAGCACTTCCGCCCGCGTACCCTGCTCAATCGCAGCCGGTTCGGGCGCTGACACTTCGCCGCGGCGCACTTTGACCTGCCATCCATGTGGGCTTTCCGGGTGTTGGACCCGTGAGACCAGGGCCAGTCGAGATACCGAAGCGATGCTGGGCAATGCTTCACCACGAAATCCCATTGAAGAGACGTTTTCCAGGTCCGCCAGGGAGGAAATTTTGCTGGTGGCGTGGCGTTGCAGGGCCGCCGCGAGTTGGCCTGGCTCAATGCCACTGCCGTCGTCTTCGACCCGGATGGCCCGCTTGCCGCCCTGTTCCAGCTTAATCCGAATCACGGTGGCCCCGGCGTCAAGGCTGTTTTCCACCAATTCCTTAACCACCGAAGAGGGGCGATCCACCACCTCGCCGGCGGCGATCTGGTTTACCAGGTGATCAGGCAGGATCGTGATACGGGGCGCAGCGGACATGCGGCTATTATCCCCGAAAATTCAGGTTGTTGGGATAAGCAATTCTTTGCCGATGTGGATCATGTCAGTCTTGAGATTATTGGCGCGTCTTAGGCTATAGAGTGTAACCCGGTAGCGCGACGCAATACCGCCCAGGGTGTCGCCCCTGGCGACCAGGTGGCGGATCGGCGCGCGATTCGCGGCAATCCATGTGCCGGGCGGCGGTGACAGGTAAAAATAGTCACGAATACCTTGGGTAATCGCGGTGGCCAACTTCTTCTGATACTTCGGGTCCTTCAGCCGTTTTTCCTCGGAAGGATTGCTGATAAAGCCCGTTTCAACCAGCACGGAGGGCACATCCGGCGCCTTGAGAACCAGAAAATTGGCGCTTTCTACGTGCGTTTTATGTGTTTTGCCGAATTGCTCCAATCCCGCGAAGATGTTGCCGGCCACTTCGCTGCTGGCTTCCATGGTCGCGCTCTGCGACAGGTCCAGCAACACCGAAGCCAGCATGTCATCGGTTTCACTGAGTTTGACGCCACCGATCTGATCGGAGCTGTTTTCGCTGGCGGCCATTCTGCGAGCAAACTCACTACTGGCGCCGCGCCGTGACAGCACGAAGACCGAACTGCCGCCCACCTTTGGACTCTTGAATGCATCTGCGTGGATGGAAATAAACAGGTCCGCGCGGTGCTTGCGGGCCCGTTCGGCTCGATCCCGCAGCGCGATGTAATAGTCGCCATCGCGGATCAACACCGCCCGCATGCCGGCCTCGGCGTTAATCTGGTCCCGAAGTTTACGGGATATGGCCAGAACGACGTCTTTTTCACGGGTTCGCTTGCGGCCAATCGCACCCGGGTCCTCACCGCCGTGTCCGGCATCGATGGCAATGACCACCTCGCGCTCGGAATCCTCCAGGTCGGCGACGGTCTTGGCGGTGGAACTGCCACTGTCTTCACGAAACAGGTCGACCACCAACCTGTGGCCGTATTGTCCAGTCGGGTCAAGCAAGAAACTCTTGATCTTGCGGTCTGAGGACAAATCCAGCACCACGCGCAAAATGCCGGGCTCGGGTTTGCCATGGCGCACGCCCGAGATGACACCGGCGTGTTCGGGTTTGTAGAACAAATCATCGGCCAGCAATGAGTTGTGCAGGTCGATCACGACCCGATCGGGGTTTTTCAGGGTAAATAGTTGATATTCGGCGTCGGCGCTGAGGTCAAGAACCGCGCGGGTTTTTTCGGGGTCCGTCCAGACACGGAAGCCACTGACTTCGGCAGACCATGCCGGCAGTGACAACAGCATCGCGACAGCAGCAATGACTGGGCTGTATGTCATTGTACTCATCAACCTCCCATGTCGACGCGCCAATGATGAATTGAAAATCGCGAAATTGCAAGTTTTTCTCATATAAAACGGCAAGATAGCCATCCATTCTCAGAACACACATGGCGTATGCCCTGCAGGGCCTTGTTTAGTGCTTCGGACCCACTGCTTCCTGGGCCAGTGCCAGGCCCGGCCGAACAGCCGGATGCTGCAACACCTGGCGGGCCAAATCCAACCCGCAATCGGACTGTACAATACAGTCGATCACGTGGGCTTCACCTTGTTGTGAGAACACCAAAGTGAGGTCGGCAGGTGGCAGCCTGGTTCCGCCATTGTGTGGCCACTCAATCAGAATCAGGCACTTCCCAATTCCGATATCCCGCAAGGCCAGGTATTCAAGCTCACCCGGGTCCTCAATGCGGAAGAGATCCAGGTGAATCACCGGCCACTCTCCGGCCTGATAACTTTCCAGCAGGCCGTAGGTCGGGCTTTTCACGCGGCCGCCGTAGCCCAGCGACTGAATCAAGGCGCGGGCAAAGAACGTCTTACCGCTGCCGAGCTCTCCGTGCAGATAAATGACCCGCGGATCCTTCACCGCATCCCACCGGGCGAGGCAGGCGGCGAAAGCTGCGCCCAGGGCCCGAGTGTCAGATTCGCTGTGCGCTAGGTAATGCCAATTACCGGACTGCATGGGGTTTCAGCACCGGCCCGGATTAAGCACCGCGGGCAATCGGGCGATGATGTCAGAGGCCAGCAGGCCCCGTTCGCCCACCGCTGCCGCCGCCCGGTCACCCGCCGCTGCATGTGCCGCTACGCCGGCCAGGGCGCAGGACCATAAATCAGGCAATGAGTCAGGCAATAAGTCAGGGCCTTCGTCTGCCTGCCTGGCGGTCCGGAACAACCGGCCCGACATGCCGGCCTGGCCGATCAGGGCACCGATCACGCCGGAAAGCACATCACCGCTGCCTGCAGTCGCCATACCGGGATTGCCCAGTGAGCAGATTGCATAGGTATTTCCTGGACCGGCAATCACCGTTCCACAGCCTTTGAGGACGATAATGGCGCCGAATTTCTCGGCCAATGCCTGTGCCGCGCCCACACGATCTGCCTGGATGCTCGCCGTATCGCTGCCCATCAAGCGACCCGCTTCAGCCGGATGAGGAGTCAGAATCCACCTTCTGCCCAGCCTGTCATTGAAAGCCTCGCTCTCCACCTCGTCGAGCGCCAGCAGGTTCAAGCCGTCCGCATCGATGACCATCGGCAGTGGCGAGTTGATGCAAGTCTGAAACAAATCCCGGGACCATTTGGTCAAGCCCAGGCCGGTGCCGAGCACCAATATATCGGCACCGCGGGTCTGCCCGGCCAGGTCGCCGCTTTCCACCACCGTGCGCACCATCAACTCGGGACAGGCGAAGTTGACCATTTCTGCGTGCGCGGCATGAGTCAGGCAAGTGACCTTGCCGGCACCGCTGCGCAGTGCCGCCTCACCGCATAACCGCACGGCCCCGCTCATGCCGGTGTTGCCACCGACCGCCAGAAGATGCCCGAAATGCCCCTTGTGTGCATTGCGCGTGCGGGGCAGGAGCCGTTCAGCCAGGTAATTCTCGCCAATCAGGCGTCCTGACTCGGCAGCGATGTCCGCCGAGTCGATCACGGTGGCGGGAATCTGCAGGTCCGAGAAGCTGACCAGACCCGTATAATCCGGCCCGTCGGCAGTAAAAAGCCCTCGCTTGAGAGCGACGAAAGTCACCGTTAAATCAGCCCGCACTGCGCGACCCAGCGCACAACCGTTGTCGGCATTGAGGCCCGATGGAATATCAGCGGACACAATCACGCAGGACTGGTCGTTGATCCAGCCGACCGCGTCGGCGTAATCACCGCGCGGCGCGCTGTCCAGCCCGGTCCCAAGCAGCGCATCGATGATCAGGTCACATTCCGCGCCCCTTGCCGAGGCGGCGAACTTTTGGCCGTGTGCGGACCAGGCATGCACCTCACCACCCACTTCCAGCCATTGTTGAGCAGCCAATCGGGCATCGCCGCCAAGCGCCCTAGGGGCTTTGAGGGCCCATACCTCGACTTTCAGACCGGCCTGTTGGGCCAGCGCGGCAGCAATATAGCCGTCGCCACCGTTGTTGCCGGCGCCGCATAACACCAACCAACGTTTCGCGGCCGGAAATTTTCCGGCAATCTCGTCACAGATAGCCCGGCCGGCACGTTGCATCAGCTTGATACCGGGAATCCCATGGCCGGATATGGCGACCTCATCCAGGCGTCTGACCTGCTGGGCGGTATACAATCTTGGAGACGAATCTGACATGAACGAATTATAGCGGTGAAGCAATCCTCAGACGATAGGCGTGAACATGGCCGTGTCCCAGACCAGCAGAAAACCAGGGCGCTGACAGCCGTCCAACTTGAACAATTGGCCCGCGATATCAAGTCTTGGGGACAGTCGTTGGGATTCCAGCAGTTGGGCATCGCGGACATCGACCTTGCAGCGCATGAAACGCATCTGTTGCAGTGGCTGGATGAGGGTTTTCACGGTGAGATGGACTATATGCAGTGCCACGGGGTGCGCCGCAGCCGGCCCGGCGAATTGGTGCCCGGCACCGTGCGGGTGATCTGTGCGCGTATGGATTACCTCAGCGAGCAGGCACAACCGGCTGAAGCGCTGTTGGCGCAACCCGAGACAGCCCTGATTTCGCGCTACGCGCTGGGCCGCGACTACCACAAAGTGCTACGTAAGCGCCTGCAGAAACTGGCGTCTCGCATCGAGGGCGCCATCGGACCATTCGGCTACCGGGTATTCACCGATTCGGCACCCGTGTTGGAAAAAGCCCTGGCAGCCAAAGCCGGGTTGGGCTGGATCGGCAAGCACAGCAACCTGCTCGATCGCCAGGCTGGCAGCTGGTTTTTTCTCGGAGAAATCTACACTGATCTGCCGTTGCCAGTGGACAGCCCGGTTGAAGAGCATTGTGGGCATTGCCGCAAATGCATCGACGTCTGCCCCACACAGGCGATTGTCGGACCCTACCGGGTTGACGCGCGGCGCTGTATTTCCTATCTCACCATCGAATTGCGCACGGCCATTCCGCTGGAACTGCGGCCATTGATCGGAAATCGAATTTTCGGCTGCGACGATTGCCAGTTCGTCTGTCCCTGGAATCGATTTGCACAGCCCAGCGAAGAGGCTGACTTTGCACCCCGAGAGGGGCTGGATGCGGCTCAATTGACGGAGCTTTTTGGCTGGAGCGAAGAGACTTTTCTGGCCCGCACCCTGGGCAGCGCCATCCGCCGTATCGGTCATGAATGCTGGCTGCGGAATATCGCCGTGGCGCTGGGCAATGGCGCAGCTTCGCCCGCGGTGATGGCAGCGCTACGCAACCGCGCAGACCATCCCAGCCCGCTGGTGCGCGAACATGTGTGCTGGGCCCTGGAGCGACTCGGGGGCGGCCCGGCGCAAGTTGAATCCTTCCCAATCACGACGGGTTAACATCATCGGCGACTATGATATTCTGCAGCGCTACTGCTTATATAATCGACTGACAACGCGGCCGGCCGGAAACATGGCCCCGGCCCCCCTGGTCAGGTATTGGGTTGTGTCTTGTTAACAGGCCCCAGGAGACATGGATGAACATAATTGCGTTGCTTGATGAAATGCGTCAACACGGCGGCGAAGCGATCACGACCGGGCTGGCCGATGATGTCATATTGTGCTTCGCCGACATCGACACCAGGCTGGTGCAGGCGATCACGGCGGCCAGCGCGGAATACCAACGCCTCAAGGAAGACGAAAAAGAGGTGCTGGCGCTGGATGAACGCGGGCAACAAAAAGCCATCCAGTCGGGCTTTATCAATTTCTATTCCGATGACACCATCAATCCCTATGTCAGCCTAGCCGCGCGCGGCCCGTGGCTGGTGACGCTCAAGGGCGCAGTGCTCCATGATTCCGGCGGCTACGGCATGTTGGGATTCGGACATGCGCCCGAAGCCATTCTGCAGGCAATGAACCAACAACAGGTCATGGCCAATGTCATGACTCCCAATATCAGCCAGCTCAAACTGGACCGCGCTTTGCGCGCGGAAATCGGCCACAGCCGCGATGGCTGCCCATTCCAACGCTTTTTGTGCCTCAACAGCGGCTCCGAGGCGGTCACACTGGCGGCGCGCATCTGCGATGTCAATTCAAAGCTCATGACTGACCCGGGCGGGCGCTACGCCAATCATCCGATCAAGCGGGTGGGCCTGACAGGCGCCTTTCATGGGCGCACCGACAGACCGGCGCGCTTCTCCGACTCGACGCGCGAGACTTACAGCCGGCACCTGGCCAGCTTCAGGGACAATGATAGTCTGATCACGGTGGAGCCCAACAACATCCAACAACTCCGACAGGTGTTCAACTGGGCCAACAGCCACCAGATCTTCATCGAAGGCATGTTCCTGGAACCCGTCATGGGTGAGGGCAATCCCGGCAAGTCGGTGTCGCCGGAGTTCTATGCCGCTGCCCGAGCGCTCACCAGCAAGCACGGTGCTTTGCTTCTGGTCGATTCCATCCAGGCGGGAATGCGCGCCCACGGCGTGCTGTCATTGTTCGATTATCCCGGTTTTGAGGACCTGGAAGCGCCCGACATGGAAGCCTATTCCAAGGCCCTCAACGCCGGGCAGTTTCCTTTGTCTGTGCTGGCATTGAATGCCCGGGCAGCGGGGTTGTATCGAAAGGGCATTTACGGCAACACCATGACAACCAACCCGCGAGCCATGGATGTGGCTTGCGCAGTTCTGGCCTCGTTTACCGAGGACATTCGCCGCAATGTGGTCGAAAAAGGTGCTGAGTGCCTGACCAGGCTGCAACAGCTGCAGAAGGAGCTGGGTGGCGCGATTGTCAACGTACAAGGCACCGGCCTGTTGTTCAGCATAGAACTTGATGGATCACGCTATCGCAGCCACGGCGCCAACTCCACCGAGGAATATATGCGCATTCACGGCATCAACGTGATTCACGGAGGCAAGAATTCGCTGCGCTATACGCCTCATTTTGAGATCAGCAGCGAAGAAATTGATTTAATCGTCTATGCGACCAGGGTTGCATTGTTGCATGGTCCGGCCAAGGCTGTGGGTGACAACGCCCAGGCGGCTTGAAATTTTCGTGGAATAACCCAACAGCCCTAAAAGGCGCCGCTGGCCGGTCAGAGAGGCAACCGGCCGGCGGCAAAGCGCCCGGGGATGGGGGACACCGCCGGTGAGGGGCTTGGCCGGTGGGAAACGCGCAAACTAAATCATCATCAGCGCCTCGAGCAGTGCGATGGCCAACCCGGCCCCGGCCAGCAACGCAAGGCAGCCGAATGTATTGGCTGCCACTTCCAAACCCAAGCGTAGCTTGCCGATGAGATAGAGCGAATGGAAAAGCAGCGACGACATGGTGATTCTCCTGAATGCTGGAGAACATCTGAACACGTGGTGTTCTCAAACCATGAGAACACCGGGTGTACTGCATCGCGATTGGGCTTATTCTGCGTAATTTAGAGCGGTTTTGCGGGCTTCCTCCGCCACCGCCTGGCGCAAGAAATCCGGCTCAATCACTTCGACATTGGAACCGTAACGCAGCACATCCATGACCAATTCACGGTGGTTGCTGAATGGCAGCTTGAGCACCCAGGAGCCGCTGTCTTCGAAGTGGCCTTGCTGGTCGGGGTGCCAGGATTCCTCGGATATCCAGCGCGCCATTTCCGGCGTAAAACGCAGGCAAGCGGTGTGTTCGGCGGGGCCCGAGAAAATGCCGTAAGAGCGATCGAAATGGGCGGCCAACGCGGCCTCGCCGACGTCGCGCGTCGGCTGGTCCAGCACCGTCTCACTGCGCACACGCTCCAGGGCGAAACTGCGCAGCCCCTTGGCCTGGTGGCACCAGGCGTCGAGGTACCAGGAATTACGGTACTGGGTCAGGCGCTGGGGAGAAATCTCACGGGTGGTCTCCTGGTTCTTGCGCCGGCCGTGGTAGACGATGTGAAGCCTCTGGTGATTGATCAGCGCACCGAGCACATCCTGGAACATGCGCGCCGGCACCGGTCGACCGGCCACGTGCTGGATATGGATGGGCGCACGGCCATCCTCGGCCTCCACGCCCTTTTGCTGCAGCAGGGAGGTGATGCGGCCCTGCAGGGATTTCAATTCCCCTTCCAGCAGGCCCGGCTGCACATTGCCGAGGACCTGGCGGGCGGTCAGCAGCGCCTGCAGTTCGGCAGGACTGATCCAGATACCCGGCAAGTCAAAAGGTTGTTCGTAGCTGCGGTCATAATAAAAACCCCGGTTGTCCGGGTCCTGTTCGATCGGCGCGCCCAAAAAGTCGCGCAACTCGGCGATCAACCGGTAGAGGGTGGCCTGGGAGCATTCCAGCCGCTCTATCAGGTCCTGGCGGGAAATCGGCGTGCGCCGTTGATTAAGGATGTTGTGCAGATGGTACAGGCGTTCGACTTTGGACATCAGCCCACCTCGGTTCCCTGTCCACCACTGGGCTGCTTGGGCTGCCCAAGGGCCACCCTGGCCACGATAAATTCCAGCGCATGCGCAATTCGCCGGAGCGCCCGCTGCCGGCCGACCAGCCACAAAGTCTTGTCGATGGATGGGGAAATGCCGGCGCCGGTGAGCGCAACACGCAGCGGCTGGGCGATCTTGCCCAGACCCAGTTCCAATTCCTCCGCGGTCAGGTGAATGACTTCGTTGAGCGATTCCGGTTGCCAATTCACCTGGGTCGCGAGCCGGTCGGCCAGGGCCCGCAATGGCGCCTCGCATACCGGCCGCAGGTGCTTTTTGGCGGCCCCGGCATCGAAATCATGGAAGTCCTGGTAAAAAAACCGGCTCACCTGGGCCAATTCAGCCAGGGTTTTGACGCGATCGGCCTGGACTGAAACCAGGTCTTCCAGTGGCGGGCCATTGGCCGTATCCACTGCGATGCGCTGAAACTGGATACGCAACTGCGGGACGATCTCGGACGCCGGAAGCGTACGCATGTAGTGCTGGTTCAGCCAGTCCAGCTTGTCGCTATCAAAAGCCGAGGGCTTGCGATTGACGTCGGCAATATCAAACTTCGCGACCATGTCTTCCAGACTGAAGATTTCCTGGTCTCCTTGCGACCAGCCCAGGCGCACCAGGTAGTTGAGCAGGGCCTGGGGCAGATAGCCATCATCACGGTACTGCAAAACACTGACTGCCCCGTGGCGCTTGCTGAGCCTGGCGCCGTCTTCTCCAAGAATCATCGGTACATGTGCAAAACCGGGCGGCTCGGCGCCCAAGGCGCGATAGATATTGATTTGCCGCGGTGTGTTATTGATGTGATCATCGCCACGGATCACGATACTCACAGCCATGTCGATATCGTCGACCACGACCGTGAAATTGTAGGTGGGAGAACCGTCGGGACGCACAATGACCAGATCATCCAGTTCGCCATTGGAAATGCTGATCGTGCCGCGTACCCGATCGTCGAACACCACATCGCCCGAGTCAGGATTGCGAAAACGGATCACCGGCGCAATGCCCTCAGGACCATCTTCGCGGTCACGGCAGAGCCCGTCATAGCGGGGTTTGAGGCCGGCCGCCATCTGGCTTTCGCGCAAGTCATCGATGCGCTGCTTGCTGCAATAACAGCGGTAGGCATGGCCCTGCGTCAACAGCAATTCGGTCACCTCTGCGTAGCGGTCAAAGCGTTGGGTCTGGTACAGCGGTCCTTCATCATGGTCGAGCCCTAGCCATGCCATGCCATCCAGTATGACCTGGACAGATTCGGGCGTTGAGCGCTCCCGGTCGGTGTCCTCGATACGCAGAATGAACACACCGCCGTTGGCCCGAGCCTGCAGGTAGCTGAACAACGCGGTGCGGGCGCCGCCGACGTGCAGATAACCCGTCGGGCTGGGCGCGAATCGGCTTCGAACAGTCATGCTTGTCCCCAGATAAACCAGCTTGAGAATCAATTGATTAGCGGGGTGGTTTTCAGTCAAAAAAATACCGCCCCGGAATGAGGCGGTATATTATCAGAATCAATCGGATGAAGGTGCTGTTGACGCTCAGCAGCTGTTCTCCTTGATGACGATACTGACACCGAATGTATCCTCTTCAGGCAGATTGAACCGAGTCCAGTTGTTGGCGCCGTTTTCCGAGCCATTGATATCCATGTCCGGGCTGCAAGCCACTAGGTATTTGTTTGCCTTTTGGTAGTTGGAGACTTTAAGTCGGGGGTTCTGGGATTCAATCTCAAGCACGCATTCAAAGCCTGTCAGGGTGCGGTCGCAAATCGCCCCCGTTGGGTATATCGTGACGTCTGCGGCTTTCACGCCGCCCACCGATGAGGTGATCGTGCCGGTGATGTTGATATTGCCGGTCGGTACGGGAGACGATGGGTCCATCGCCAGAATATACGAATTTCGACTTTTGACCCGGCTCAGGTAAAGCTGATCAATGGGATCGGTGCCTGTAAGACTCAGATTGCCGGGGTGAATCGTGGTAAAGATTCTCGGCAGACCGAATCCCAGTGTCATGGCGGCAAGTCCGCGATTGTGGGCATTGGCGTTCTCAATCGGTTCATTACTGACCGAAATTGGTTGATCCGTTGGTTCTTCCTGCCAGCGCGCCAGCCAGGTCAGCTGCACGTCGAAAAAGGGAATCACCTCAAGGGCATTGGTGGCGTCCGGGCCCCCGCAGGCCTCACCGGTTCCACCCAGATCCATGCAATTGACAATGGTGCGCACTTCGTCGGAAAGGTAATCGATGTAAACTCCTCGCGACTGCATTTGCTGGCTGGTTGCCGCGGTATACGGGTCGGGCATGATCGCGGGGACAGCCGGATTGCTGGCGGGGAATACGATGGGCGGCGACATCGCTGATGCTTCGATCAGGACCGGCGGCGAAGTCTCGTATTCATTGGTCGCGCCAACGTCGGATTCATAGCCGCTAATGGCGCCAGTCACGTATCCGGAGTAGACACTCACGCCCGCATCAGTTTCCAGGTAGCCCTCGGTGAAATTGTTGACCGCCTCCATGCGCAGATCCTGTGCCACCCGAAAAAAACCGTCCTTGCGGACCAACCGGCAGGACTCTTCGTAGGCTTCGCCGTTCGAGTCCGCCAGTTCCAGTACGCCGGCGTTATTGCGTGCGTAGTGCTTGTGATCACCTGAAAACGTACCTGTGGAAAAATATTCGCTCGACGACTTGAAAGGGTCGTATTCCGACCGGCCCGGATCGCCCGCGACATTTCCGCCGTTGCCGCCGTCATGGTGGTCTCTGCAGCAAATATCACAATAGATGCTTTGTTGGTTGTGGTTGACGTCCGTCACACCGGAGGTTTTGGCCACGCCGTCGCCTTCGGTGTAATCCACGCCATTCCACACCGTCGGCCGCAGGCCAGACTCGATGCTGCCGCTCGACGCTTGCAGGCTGCAGGCACAACTGACCGCCCGAAACTCCTCGCGTCGCAGAAACGTTGCGCCGTTTTCATGCTGGGAGTAGGTCACCACGTCGAAAGTGGTCTCAACCAGTTCGTCGACACGGTATATGTCCGGTAGCGGCACGGTTGATTCCTTGAATTTATTGTTGCCCAGGGCGATGGAGATCACATCGGGACGGGTGCCCGGCGTATAGTCCACATCGGGATTGTAAAGGTTGTCACCGCCCGCCACTGTAGCCTTTGCGGTGCCAGCGGATGTGACTGAAGAGATCATGTTGGACATACTCAGGGCGCCGCTGCCGAGATCCATTTCGGTGCCTGCGGCGACCTGAAATTTCTGGTTGGCGTTCCAGGTCACATCGACCGTCACTAGCTTGAAATCGGACACCGATGAGCCCTGGCTATTGGTGGTGCTGAATGTAGAGCCCGTGTAGTAGTAGTCGGTTACGGTGGTATCGACGATGAATACTGCACCGCCCCGAACAACGGATTTTTGCGCGTTCTTGATGTCGGCATAAGCCAGGACATTGCCGCCCGGGTCAGTGGTCAGGCGGCCGAAACTGCGGCCGGTCTCAAAGACCGCTTCTGCGAGGTTGGCGGCAACGGTTCGAGCCGCGCCGTCTGCGGAGGAACGCGAGAGTCCGCCCTGCAACTGGACCAGCGCCAACATTCCAACGGCGAAGATGACGATGGCAATCAGGATTTCAATCAGACTGAAGCCGCGTTGTGGCGCCGGCCGATTGACTTGATTTGAAGAAAAAATGCGCATCATGATGTCACCTTCCTATTGCCAGGCACTGTGAAAATCGGACCAGCCGCCGGCAACCGCACCCAGCGCGCCTTGTCCGGCCGCGTTCTGGACATTGGTTTCGTTATAGACAATCTGGAATGTGCCCGTGTAGCTGCCCAACAGGCCGTCGATAATGGCTGCACCGTAAACTGTGTTGGTGCCGTTGGACTGAAATTCCGCCGTGGGTTCCTCGACGTCTGTGACAAATAACAGGCCGTGGACCACCGCGCCGCCATTAAATTTGGTCAGTTTGGCAGCGGAGATAAGCAATACCGGGGCGCCGGGCGAACCCACGGTCGTGTTTGAATTAATCCGGCATTCATCCCCCGTCGCCCAGTAAATACCAAATGAATTGACCCCCAGCGTAGTGCAATCGGTGATGACCTGGGCAAGGCTCTTGACCGCCTCGTAATCGGCACGGGGAATGCCAAAAAAGAATGCAAACAGGTCGCAGGGAAACTGGTCGTCGGCCACCAAGTCGATGCCGAGTATGTTGTCGCTTCCATGGGTGTAACTGATGGATTCCTGTTTGGTGCAGCTGCAATTGCTGCTACACACCACGCCATCAGGAGTGGCGTTTTCCTCGTACCATTCGTGCGCCTCGCAGGTCGCCCAGGAACCACTGCTGGGGTCGACTGGTGTGCCACCGGGGCAACTGCTAATTTGATTCACCCACACCGACATTGGAACGCCCAGACCGCCACCATTGGGGTTTGGCACGATTTCGGCCGTGCCGGATGGCGGGAAGGTACTCTTGGTCACCAGGGGCACCGCCGGGCCGCGCCCGCCACCGATGGCGCCGAAGTTGGTCAATGGCTCGGCAATCAGGGATTCTGCGCCGCAGACCCCACTGACACAGTCGGCGCCACCACGCGCCAGCAGGGTCAGCATGAAATAGGAGCCATCCGCGACGGAAGAGTCGGTGGTGCAACCCTGAAATGGCGGCGTGGCATCGAAATCGATATCAAGAACGCACAGCAGCGCCTGGACTGTCACCTGGTCGGTGGCGCCGGGCAGTACGACGTCGGTATCCACAGGCAGTTCAGTAGAACCGCCGAATGAATAGAAATAGCTGCCGGCGCGCCGGGTGCTGTCGGAGTCGCCGTAGCAGGGGTGGCCGCCCCTGCCGGCGCTGAGGTTCACATCACTGCATTTGCTCCACCTCAACGCACCCGCTGCGAGCCAGCCGTCCGTGCCGTCGGGCAACAGGTCCACCGTGTCCGATGCAATAAATACCGAATTGCGCATGAGGAAATATTTGGCGTGCTGAATACCTGACTCGGCCGCGTGAAAAGCCAGCTTCTGGCGCATTTCATTGGCCGAGCTCTTTTGCTCGAACACACCCACACGCACTGCAAACACCATCATCAGCGTCAGCATCAGCAGGATCAACACACCGGTAAACGTGGTGAGTACACCTTTTTGCCGTAACTTCCCCTGGGGCCGCGAATTCTTCCTGTGAATTCCCTTAATCATATGACTTTCCTTGGTCGTGTAACCCACATAGCGTCGGGTCCGGTTACGGTTCAGAGTAAGAGGTGATTGCGAATGGTGATCACATCCGTCACCTGGCGGGCAATAGAGTTGTCCATCACCAGCCGACCCTGGATATTCATCCGGATCTTGCGGACTCGCTGTGAGGTTTGATTGCCGAAGCCGTCGTCGAGAACGATTTCGTCGTAGGACAGGGCGTTATCAACTGTAAACCCGGTAATATCCATCTCGTTGAAATCAGTCAGTGCAACCCAGTTGGCGTGGTTGGCGGTGCAATCCGGGGAAGCATCACCGACCCACATTTCGATTCTGCCAACTGAAGTGCCTGGGCTTACCCAGCGGAATCCTCCGGCATCGTTCTCGGTGGCGTCGCCGTCGTGGTCCCGGTCGAGCAGAAACAACAGGCAAGTGCCGCCAGCGCTGATCGTCACATCACCGGGCAAGCTTACGGAGCTGTCTTCGGCGCAATCGATGTTGGCGAAACACTTAATGGCATCAGCGGTATAACTGCTGCGCCGGACGTCCCGGCTCATCAATTGCATGGTCGTGCGCAGGTCATCGGTCAGTTTCGACATGTGGACAACGCGCGCCGTGTTGGCCAGGCTGTTGGCCATCAGGGCGATCATGGAAGCGGTGACCACCAGGCTGATGCTCATTGACACCAGGACTTCCATCAAGCTGAAGCCCTGCTGGCGGCGTGCTTGAGTCCCGCCCATCATGATTCTGCTTCCGGTGATTCAACGGCCACTGCCGCGCCGCACAAGTCAAAGCCCGGCACCATGTGATTGCTGTCCCCGGAACACAAACGCACCTGGCCGGCGGCCGATACCTGCAGTTTGAGTTTGTATTTGCTGGATGCGGACCGGAAGTCAATGGTAAATGCATCGTTGGTATCGACCATCAGCCCGCGTACCGGCTCAAAGGAAAAAGCGCCATCGCCGTTCTGACCATCCATAAAATCAAATGAAGACATGTCGGCATCGGTCAAGAAACGGGGCAAGTCGTCAATCTGACAGTAATCCCCTGCATCCGGATCGCTTTCCATGCAGTCACAGGCGACGGACCCGACCACTGCACCAAAACACCAGTCGTCCGGGTTTACCCTGTCATAGGAAATGGTCACCTGCTGGTTGCGCCGGATGGCTTCAACTTGCGTGGCATTGATAAAAACAGCGATCTGCTCGGCCCCCTGCGTCACCCGGCGCTTTTCAACAAGGTCCTGGTAAGAAGGGAGAGCCAGCGCAGTGCTGATACCGATTAATGTCATCGTCACAAGCAATTCGACGATGGTGAATCCTTTGGAGTGTCCAAGCCTGGTAGAGCGATCGCCCCGGCCTGCACTCACACTTAATGGGGAAGCGTAAGTCATATCAATCATCCTTGATTGGCAGTCTCATCCTGAGAGGGCTATATTATAGAGGTGGTCTGGAAATGCGGAAGGGATGCAGCCGCCGTTGGGCGCTCATTCCGGACCGCTCATCTGATTGGCGGGCCCCCAATCGTTAAAACAGGGGAGCCAAGAGGAATCCGGACCAGGGAGCAGTCACGGACAATCAGCTACAGGGATTTAGTCATGATGAAAGGAAACGGAATTCGAAGCGCGTCGTTGGGTGGTTTCACCATTATTGAAATGATGATTGTGGTCGCCTTGCTGGCGATCCTGGTGGCTCTGGCCTACCCGAGCTACGGCCAATATGTGCGCAAAGCCAACCGCGGTGAGGCCCAGCAGTTGCTGATGAACTGGTCTGTCAACCAGGAAATATGGCGGGCCAACAACCCAAGCTACGCGACCACCACCAACCTGCCAGCACCCACGCTTGACACCTATGCGTTCTCAACCGTGGGAACGCCCAATGCCAACGCCTACGCGCTACGGGCGGTCGGGTCGGGCAACCAGATTGATGATGCAGAGGACGGCACCGATTGCACCACATTGGACCTGAACCAGGCCGGCACCAAATCGCCAGCAGTATGCTGGGACTGAACCACTAACGCATCCTTCTGTAATGGCTTGACATGCGCCGAGCCTGGCCTTCGGCCGGGGCTCGCGCTTCTCTGCCAAAATACCTTAAAATGGCTGAAATCCAGGCGGTCGGCCGGGTGCGATCGGCACGGGGTGCGACCAGGGATTAGAGGCTTTGCAGCGGGCACAAAACAACCAATGGCGAAAAAAGCGGCTGGTCCGGCTTTGCGCGGGTATCGCGTTGCTGCCTTTTCTGTTCTCCGGCAACGACGGCCCTGACCAACTGGAGCAGGTGGAACGGCGTGGCAGCCTGACCATGATTACCCGCAACGGGCCGAGTAGTTATTACCTCGGCCCGGACGGAGCAACCGGCCCTGAGTTTTACCTGGTCAGCCGTTTCGCCGAATACATCGGTGTGCGCCTCAAGGTCGAAGTCGCGGAATCATTCAACGCACTGCAGGAATTACTCGATCAGGGTAAAGGGGACCTGATTGCGGCCAACATGACGCGTACTCGCCAGCGCGAGCGCGCTTTCAACTTCGGGCCAGATTATCTCCAAGCCAGTACCCAGGTCCTGTACCGCCGGGGTGACCAGCGGCCCGCTTCGCTGGCGGACCTCGTCGACCGGAAAATCATGGTCATCGAAGGCAGCAGCTATCAATCCCGGCTGGAAGAGGCGCAGCCTCGATATCCAGATTTGAGCTGGGAAACCCGTGCCGACGTGGGCATGGACGACTTGCTCCAGGCGGTCTCCGACGGCGCCATTGACATCACGCTGGCGGACTCAAATATCTTCTCCCTGAACCAGCAATACTATCCCCGTGCCGCCGCCGCCTTTACTCTTGGCGATCCAAGTTCACATGCCTGGGCATTCCCACCAGGGTCTGATGACAGCCTGGTTGAGAAAGCCAGGGCATTTATGCGCCAGAGCCGCGAAGATGGTGCACTGGATGACATCCAAAAACGTTTTTACAGCCCCCAGAGGCGTCTCGACCGCGTCGGCATGTTTCAGTTTCTGGAGCACTTGAGAGAGCGGCTGCCGCCCCTCTTACCGATCTTTCGACAGGCTGCCGTCACGCACGAGGTCGACTGGCGCTTGCTGGCTGCGATGGGCTACCAGGAATCCAATTGGGATGCCGGCGCCGCGTCATTTACCGGCGTGCGTGGCATCATGATGCTGACCAATCGTGCCGCCAGTGATTTGGGTGTGACTGACCGGCTCGACCCGCAGCAGAGCATTGCCGGTGGCGCCCGCTATTTCCAAGGCCTGCGCAGTCGTATTCCGAGGCGAATAGCAGAACCTGATCGCACCTGGATGGCACTGGCGGCCTATAACATGGGTATGGGCCATCTTGAAGATGCACGTGTTCTTACCGAGATACAGCAACTCGACCCGAACGCCTGGCAAGATGTCCAGTCCAGTCTGGATCTGCTGAGCCAGGAAAGGTGGCACCAACAGACACAATACGGCTATGCCCGCGGTTTTGAGGCCAAACAATACGTCAGCAATATCCGCAACTACTACGACGTGCTGGTGTGGATGGATACCAGCGATCACCCACTACTGGCGCCGGCCGGCGCGCGCTGAATCAAGTAGTGTTATCAGGCTCCAGTTCCAGCCAAAGGCATTGGCTGGACTTCTCTTGAATGTCGTGCAGACGCCGCAGGTGCTGTTCCAATTCCTCGGTCTCAGCGCGTAGAATCACCAGACTGTCATGGGGTGCACCGAAGCTTGCAAAGCCGTGGGGCTGAGCCTCTTCGGGCGCCCTGAAGCTCAACCCCAGGTCACTCTGACCGCCGGTCATGGCCAGGTAAACATCCGCCAGGATTTCGGCGTCCAGCAACGCGCCGTGCAAGGTGCGCGAGCTGTTGTCCACGTCATAGCGCTTGCACAATGCATCCAGGCTGTTGCGCAGTCCGGGGTGCAGGTCGCGCGCCAGTTCCAGGGTATCGATGACCGAGGCGACGGCTTCGATGGAATGCGCCAGCTGCGGCTGCAAACTGAGCTCCATATCGAGGAAACCCAGGTCGAAGGGCGCATTGTGAATAATCAGCTCCGCACCTGAAATATAATTCAGGAACTCCTCGGCAATTTCAGCAAATACGGGTTTGTCCTGCAAATATTCCGCGGTGATGCCATGCACCTCCAGGGCACCGTCCTCGATCTCCCGTTGTGGATTGATGTACTGATGATAGTGATCTCCCGTCAGGCGCCGATCGAGCAGCTCGACCGCGCCGATCTCGATGACCCGGTGGCCCTCGCTGTGCTCCAGGCCGGTGGTTTCAGTATCCAGTACAATTTGGCGCAATTGGGTTCTCCAGTATTTATCGACGCGGAATAGCGTTGCGCGCCAGTTCGTCCGCACGTTCGTTTTCCGGGTGGCCGCTGTGGCCCTTGACCCATTGCCAGCTGACGTCGTGCGCCGAGATGGCCGCCTCGAGACGTTGCCACAGATCGACGTTCTTGACCGGCTTTTTTGCGGCCGTGCGCCAATTTCTTCGCTTCCAGTCCGCCAACCACTGGGTCATGCCTTTCATCACGTAGGTGGAATCGGTGTGCACCACCACCCGGCACGGCCTATTCAGTGTTTCCAGCGAACGAATGACGGCCATCATTTCCATGCGGTTATTGGTTGTGTCGGACTCGCCGCCTGAAATTTCGCGCTCATGACCATTGAAACGCATCAGGCTGCCCCAGCCACCCAGCCCCGGATTACCACTACAGGCACCGTCGGTAAAAATATTCACTGGCTTTTTGATTGTTATGCCCTCGTGTAGCCTGGTGCGACCTGGCTGGCCTGTTGTGTCCCTGGCGGCTCGAAGTCACCCCCGGATGGCCGCAGACTGAATTCTGCCTGTTGACCCGCTGAATCGCAATGGCGTGATAGAGGCACGGTCACGGTGCCGTGCGCAGATCAGAATTAAATCCGCCAGGGGCTCGAACACCCGGGTGCAGACGCGCAGCACAGTGCCACCCGTCGAGGCTTTTCGGCCCAGCATCCCCGCACCGGCAAAGGACTCACTTCTCATCCCCAACTTCAACAGTGCACGGCTGACCTTAAGCGGCGCCATACCGGGCAAACGCGCGTTTTGGGGCAAGCCACGGTGTTGCACCTGGCAGACCCAACCCAGACGGTTCAGCCCCACCAGCATCAGCAGTCCGGCCGGCGTCAGCACCCGGCAGGCCTCGGCCAATTCCGGCTGGGCCCCATCTGAGATGAGGTGCAACAGCACCACGCAGTCAAAACTGGCATCCTGAAATGGTAACGCCTGGGGGCGGAACCAACTGACCGATGCCAGGGCATTGACCTGTCGGACCACCAGGGGAGACTCCCTAGCCAGCGCTTCGCCAAGTAGGGCGTTGCGATTTGGACCGCCGCCCGGCTCCAGCACCAGCAGCGGTCCACGGGGCGGTGGCCTTTTTGATTCGGTGAGCAGCAAATGCGTGTCGGCGCCAAGCGCAGCCATGCTCGCGACAAGTGTCTGCTCACTCATCGACGAAACCAGTGAGGCCGGTGCGTTGTTTTGCTAAAATGTGCTCCGCGGTACTTGCCAGACCCATGATTCGAAAATCCATCCATAAAGAGGAAATCAGCCATCATGTCAGCAATCACCATCACGGCCATACCTGCCTTTGCCGACAATTATATCTGGCTGATCACCTGCGGCGGAAATGAATGTGCCGTGGTCGACCCGGGGGAGTCCTCCGGCGTTCTGGAAACCCTGCAAACCCGGGGCCTCAAGTTGCGCTATATCTTGTTGACCCATCATCACCCGGACCACATCGGCGGTGTTGGAGACCTGCTGACACTCGGTGACATCAAGGTATTCGGCCCACAAGACAGCCGCATCCCATACGCCCATCGGGATTGTGTTGAAGGCGATGTCATTTCCCTGCCGCTTCTTGGCCTGACTTTCGCCGTTCTCGAGGTACCCGGCCATACCACCAGTCATATCGTGTTTCACGGCCACGGTTCATTGTTCAGCGGCGACACGCTGTTCAGCGTCGGTTGTGGCCGGCTTTTCGAAGGCAGTCCTGAGCAGATGCAGAGGTCACTGGACAAGCTGGCGCAATTACCCCCGGAATTGAGGGTCTATTGTGGCCACGAATACACCCAGTCCAATTGCACCTTCGCATTGGCGGTCGAACCCGACAACCCAACCCTGCTTGATCGGGCGCGGCGGGTTGATGCCCATCGCCAGGCCGGAGAAATCACCCTTCCGAGCCTGCTGGGCGAAGAACTGGCGGTCAATCCATTTCTCCGAACCCGGGCAGAATCGGTGGTCACTGCGGCTCAAAGCCGCAGCCCCGGCGTCGGCCCGGGGGCACCAACTCTGGCGGTCATTCGCGAGTGGAAAGACCATTTCTGAAACCTGGCAATTCGCAAAATCGCTTTGATCCGACCCTCGCTTGAAGCATAATAGCGGGCGAAAACAATAAATTCGGGAGTCTTGGTGCTAACACGCTTTACCTTAGCGCTGTCAATTTTGCTGTTGGCTTCGTGCGCTACTACCTCGACCACAACGGTTCAGCCACCCGCCGCTGAACCGGCAGCGGCCGATGATTTTGTGACGCAGTCCAGTTCCGTGGAAACAGTCGATGAGCATCTGTTTGTACCCGGGCCCGCTGAACCCCAACTCAGCGAAGCGCCCGTCTGGGTGCAAGACAACGTATGGTCAGGTCTGATTGACCGCTTCGAACTGGAAGGATGTGCCGACCACAACGTTAATCTGTCCTGGGCAAAGTGGTATGCCAGCAAACACGAATACATGGAGCGAATTTACAACCGCGCCCGACCGTGGATATATTTCATCGCCGCGGAACTGGAAAAGCGTGGGCTACCCGGCGAAATCGCATTACTGCCCATCGTTGAGTCGGCCTTTGACCCCTTTGCCTATTCCAGGGGCCAAGCGCTCGGTACCTGGCAGTTTATTGCCGAAACCGGCCAACGCTATGGCCTGGCGCAAAATTGGTGGTATGACGGCAGGCGCGACGTGTGGGCTTCGACACACGCAGCATTGGACTACCTCACCTACATGAACATAATGTTCGACAGCGACTGGCTGCTGGCGCTGGCCGGCTATAACTCCGGTGAGGGACGCGTCCGCCGTGAGATCAAGCGCAACCGAGCCAAAGGCCAGGAAACAAATTTCTGGAATCTGCGCTTGCCGCGGGAAACCCGTGACTATGTGCCCAAACTGCTGGGGCTGAGTTGCCTGTTTCGCTACCCCGAACAATTCGACTTTGAAATTCCGCAAACGCCAAATCGGCCGGTCATTGCCGCCCTGGACATCGGCTACCAGTCTGACCTGGTGCTGATTTCACAATTGAGCGAAGTGCCGATTGACCAGCTATATACGCTCAACCCCGGATTTAATCGTTGGGCGACAGCACCCAATGGGCCACATTGGGTGGTGTTGCCACTGGATGGCGCCCGGCGGCTGGAAGCCAGACTGAAAAACCTCAACCCGGAAACGCTGATGAAGTGGGACCAGGTCCTCGTCGAGCCCGGTGACAGTCTCTCAAAGTTGGCCGCACGCCATCACGTGCCCATCGACGTGATCATGACCACAAACAATCTCGATGGCGACATGATCCGCGCCGGCCAGAAGTTGCGCCTGCCACGTGACAACCAGTTGATGATCGACCCCTACTACGCTGCCGCCGCGACCGAACTCGCACGCCTGCAATCCGGATTGATTGCGGCCGACCGGCTGACCCACCGTGTGCGAGCCGGGGAGAGTCTTTCAGTCATCGCCAAACGCTACCGCGTTAGTGTCAACGACCTGCAGCGCTGGAATGACATCAGCGACCCCAGAACCTTGCAGATGGGCGCCAACATCGTGGTTTTCCACAGCCCGGCCGCGCCCAAGTCGTCTATTCCCACAAGCGGTACAGTACGGCATACAGTACAGAGCGGCGATTCGCTGTGGAGCATCGCGCGCAAATACAAAGTCCGGGTTAACGACTTAATGATCTGGAACAGACTGGGCAATTCAGCGATCATTCAACCCGGACAATCCATCAAGATCATTCTCTAATCCGTGCTTCGATACATTCCTGGCCTGCTGGCCACCCTGTTTTTGCTTCTCGGAACTACGCCCAGAGCGGCCTTGGCAGTGGAGTTGCATGGCGATGCAATCCAGGGCGGGCTGATTTTCGGCCAGACTGAGCCAGGCGCCAGGGTCGCTCTGAATGGCCGCACTGTCATGGTCTCCGCGGACGGGCACTTTGTCATCGGTTTCGGTCGCGACGCCAGCGGTGTAGAAACGCTGGCCATTGAACTGCCCTCCGGCACGCTTGAAACTCAAACCCTCAATATCATCGCGCGAGATTACCCCATCGAACGGGTCGACGGCCTGCCACCGGCCACGGTGACGCCCTCACCGGAAGCCGCCGAGCGTATCCGCCAGGATGCTCAAATGGTGTCTGCCGCACGGCAAAGGCGCGAATCTCGGACAGATTTCGCAGCAGGATTCGCCTGGCCCGCCAACGGTCGCATCAGTGGCGTTTATGGCAGCCAGCGGGTGCTGAACGGCGAGCCGCGCCGGCCTCATTACGGCCTGGACATCGCGGCGCCGGAAGGTACACCGGTCTATGCGCCAGCCGCCGGCCTGGTGACACTGACGCACCCGGACTTGTATTTCTCTGGTGGTACATTGATCCTGGACCATGGACATGGCCTGTCTTCGACCTTTTTGCACCTGAGCGCCCTCCTGGTCGAGGCAGGAATGCGGGTGGAACAGGGCGATTTGATCGCGCGCATCGGCGCAACCGGACGAGCCAGCGGGCCTCACCTTGACTGGAGAATGAACTGGCTGGATCGACGGGTGGACCCGCAGCGGTTGGTTTCAGGGGCGCAACCCTGAGTAGAGCTTACTTCGTGGCCTGGTTGGGCTCCAGCCGCACCGGGGCGCCCGCTCCAGCGACATAACCGCCCGGCACACCCTTGGTCACCACCGAGACCGCATTGTGTGGGTGGAGGCTCTCGTAGTGGGTGCAGCGCGCCCAGAAGTCGAGGATTCTATGATCATCGTTGAGTGCGGTCTGAATGCGTCGTCCGGCATCTTCGCAGAACATCAGGTTGGAGCCGTTGAGCAGTGCAAAGGCCTGTTCATCCTCACGCTTGACCGTTGCCTGCACCGGCGTCTTGAGCGCATTTTCCAGTTCATCGATGAGTTCTACGATCGGGAACATCTCAAAGGTGGGCGTCAGGCGCACGCGCAGTTCAGCAGAGCTACGCTGGCTGTGTGGCGTCGCCAGGATGCCTTCTTCGCTGCCCAGCCAGTCAACCACTTGTTGATAGTCGACCGCTCCTGCGCCTGCAAAGTCGGCGCGGAATTTGTCCTGGATCAACTGCCGAGCCAACGCAGCCGAACAGGGACAGGTGCTGGAATAGAGAATTTCCAGGCCCATTTCCAGGCTGAATTCGTTGTCCTCGAGAATGCCGATCATTGAAACCGGGTAGCGCCGCCAGCCCTCATTGTCACTCACCAGCGCCGGTCGCCGGGTGACATAGTCAAAATCCACGCGAATCAGTGCGCGGTTGCTCAGGCCTTCGTGAGAATCGAGAAAAGTGCGCAACAGCTGACGCAGGGTGCAGGGGTTGAGCGTGCGCTCGCGAAAGCCCTGGTCCAGATGCAAATACAAACGCGACATATGAATACCGCGCACATCGGGATCATTCAGGTTGACGTATGCCGTCACCAGTGCGGTCGACTGGATCAAATTGCCCGTATCATCGTCGATGCCCACGGGAATTTCTATGTCATTCATGCCCACCCAATCCAGCCGGCCGGCGACTTCCGCCTTGGCTTCGTTGGCAATGTCAGGCATATTCCTGAGGATGCGTTCGATCGAACTCATTATTTGGATTCCCTGTCGCTCGGCTTGGAATATCTGTCTTTAAAGACCCATATTCAAGCCTCCCTACCGCACCAAAGGATTATTATCCGTCATTGCGGTCCACAAGGCTACTATTGCCCAGTAACCGCTGGGCTTATCTCTCCAAATTAGCCGAGTCGATGCTCTCCGGCTAACCTGTCATCAAATAATGCTTTCTTTGTCCTTATGCTCAGTGCCCGGCTTGTTTTGGGCGCGAACAATGAACCCTTGTTTTCCGCCCCACCAATTTCCGACTTTCGGCGGCGCCGGATAATCTTGACCAATTGAACTAGTAGACATTACCTGGGTTGGATAATTTTCAATAGTTTGTGACTCAATCAAGTCCACCATGAGATGCACGATGAAATTGCCTGCGTCGACGGAATTACCAACTGGAAAATCGCAGTCGAGTTCATCACACTCTACCAGCGAATGTTGGAAATCAAACGTGCAGGTCCTAACGTAGCTTGATCTTACATTCGTGACCTCAATGATTCCTTGATTCTGACCCTCCTCGCCCAAGAGCATTCGAAATCTCAAATTGAGAAATGTGCCGCAGAACAGCAAGACAAAAGTAGTAGCCTCGAGGTTTGGCTCTCCTTCGAAAGAGCTATTGTCAAATCTGGTGTTTAGCCATTTGATTCAAGCGGCGACCTGATCAATCTCTTTTACCTCGATCCCATCTTTGAATTTCACCCCCGTAATCACCTTGGCCAGGTAATCAAAGCCGCGTAGCCGGCGCCATTTCTTTTCCGCACACTGGCTCAATTTGAACATCATATGCAACATGCCATTGCGCGTCAGACAACCTTTGGATCTTTTGGTCCGGTGGCGGATGGTGGCAAAGGTGGATTCAATCGGGTTGCTGGTCCGGATGCTCTGCCAGTGTTGGGCCGGAAAATCATAAAATGCCAACAGTTCATCCCGATCCTTGAGCAAACAGCTCGTCGCTTTCGGGTATTTCGCCTCAAAGATCTCAATAAACAAATCAAACGCCTTGTTTGCATCATCCTTGGTTTCCGCCTGCCAGATGGCGTGCAGGGCCTGCTTGGCTTTGGGTTGTGCGGATTTCGGCAAACAATTCAGTACATTCATGGTCTTGTGCATCCAGCAGCGTTGCTGGCGGCTGGCCGGAAAGATTTCATCCAGCGCCGCCCAAAAACCCATCGCACCATCACCAATCGCCAGTTGTGGGGCGCTCATGCCGCGCGACTTCAGATTCAGCAACACCTCACGCCAACTCTGAGTCGATTCCCGCACCCCGTCCTCAATCGCCAGAAAATGTTTTTCGCCGCGTTCATTGACACCAATGATCACCAGCGCGCAGAGCTTGGCATCCTCCGCCCGCAGCCCACTGTAGACACCATCAGCCCAGACATACACCCACCGGTCCTGTCCCAGGCGACGCTGGCTCCACGCTCGATATTCCTCCGCCCATACCTGTTTCAGGCGGGATACCGTGCTGGCCGACAGACCCTGTGCCTGCGGGCCCACCAGTACCCGCAACGCCTCAGCCATCTCACCGCTGGATACCCCTTTGAGGTACAACCACGGAATGGCTGCCTCGAAAGTCGCTGTCTTGCGCACATATGGCGGCACCAGCACCGACTGAAAACTCACTGCTTCACCGGTCTTCGAGCGCACCTTGGGAATTCTCACCCGGATCGGTCCCAGGCCGGTCTGCAACTCACGTTCTGGCAGGTAACCGTTGCGCACCACACCGGCATGACCTGATTCGGTACGCCAATCCTGATACTTGGCCAGCAGCTCCTGGACTTCACTTTCCACCGCTTCGGCGAGCAGCTTCCGGGCGCCTTCTTTGAGCAATTCGGTCAACGGATCGGCACTGATTGCTCGACGTTCCAGTTCAATAACATTATTCTTGTTCATAGTGGCGTATCTCCTTTGGTTGCTTTGAAGTTTGGTAACAACAAATCAACCAGATACGCCGCTTTTTTTCAACTGCTCAAACACCAGATTCGATCATAACTCCCCTAGTGCTGTATCAACCTTATAAATTAGGACAGCGAGTTCACAAGCTGTTAGATGCAAGGCAGCGGTTCGAAGCCATAGTGGTTCTATGTCTAGAACCGCTAACGCCGCAGATGACAGCTTGTGTGCTCGCCCTGCGGGTGGACACCAGAATGTCCTTCACGGCGTTACATCCTCTTGGAATAGCACCACTATGCCTGCGCGAATGTGCCTTGTGCTGAACATTTTAGTGACCACTGATCCTAATTTATAAGATTGATACAGCACTAGGCAGCCAAAACGAACGATCCAAGCTCCGGAGAAAACCGTGAAATACAAACTTTTGCTTTCCACTGGCCTTGTCCTGTTGATATTCAGTGCCGCAGCATGGGCGGAAATCGTCACCACGCACACCAATAACGGTAATTTGGTGATGCAGGACATCCCGGAAATTCCGGCTTCCGTTATAGCGAGTCTCAACCGTTATCAGAATGTACGCTCTGCCGCTTTTCTGGATTGGACCGAAGACGGCAATGGAATCTTTGTATCGACGCGATTTGGTGATGTAGGCCAGGTGCATCAGGTCGACCACCCGCACGGCGCACGCCGCCAGATTACTTTTTTTGATGAGCCTGTAGGCGAACTCCAGCGCCAACCTGGTGGGTCCAAAATGATCTTCACCATGGACGTGGGCGGCAGTGAGTTTTCCCAGATATTTTTGCTCGACCCGACCAGCAATGATGACGCCATGATGCTGACGGATGGTCAGTCCCGTAACGGCGCCGTGGTCTGGGATCGCAACGGACAATGGATTGCCTACCAGAGTACCCGGCGCAATGGTGCCTCCAATGACGTTTGGTTGATGGACGTTGCCAATTCCGAGACTGCACACATCGTACTGACCTCACCTGATGGGTCTTACTGGTCTGCATCAGATTTCTCGGATGATAACCGTAAACTGTTGATTAGTAACTATGTTGGTAATGCTGATTCGAGAATTCATCTGTTGGATATCGAATCTGGCGAATTGCGTCTTTTGGCCGGAGATGTCGACCAGCCAAGCTCAAATTTTCCGTTCGCGTTTGATCACGACAGCACGGGTTTCTGGTACTTCACCGATGTCAAAGGTGACTACATGCAGTTGGCCTGGCAGTCTCTTGAAGCAGATTCGGAACCCGTAATTCTGACCGGCGATGTCCCCTGGAATGTGGAGGGAGGCGCCGTCAGCAACGATCGAACGCGAGCTGTTTTTTCTGTCAACAAGGGTGGCATGTCACAGGTTTATCTGCTCGATATGCTCAGCCGGAACTTCGCACCCGTGGGCGTGATTCCCACCGGTCTGGCCGGTGGCATGGCATTTAGTCCCGATGACTGCAAACTGGGTTTGACCCTGAATACCTCTAAAACGCCCAGTGACAGTTTTGTGCTGCAACTGGGTGCCGGCGCACTGGAATACGGTGATCTGGAACGATGGACCTATAGCGAAGTCGGTGGTTTGGATACGGAGAGTTTCATCGATCCGGAACTGATCCATTACCCGACATTTGACAGCGCCGATGGCGGGCCGGAAAAAATACCTGCCTGGGTGTATCGGCCGGATGGTAATGGCCCGCACCCGGTCATCATCGCCATTCACGGCGGTCCGGAAGGCCAGTCGCGTCCAGCGTTCAGCAGCACCTACCAGATGTGGATGAACAAACTCGGTGCCGCAGTTATTCGTCCAAACGTCCGCGGGTCCGCCGGGTACGGCAAACATTACATGTCGCTGGACAATGGCTTTAAACGCGAAGACTCGGTCAAGGACATCGGGGCCTTGCTGGATTGGATCGCGACCCAGCCCGATCTGGATCATAACCGTGTAGCGGTCTTCGGTGGCAGCTATGGCGGGTACATGGTGCTGGCGAGTTCGGTGTTTTACAGCGATCGTCTCAAAGCGGCGGTCGATGTGGTCGGTATCAGTAATTTTGTGACCTTTCTGGAAAACACCCAGGATTACCGCCGGGATCTCAGACGCGCCGAATACGGCGACGAGCGCGAACCCGCTATGCGTAAACATTTGCAAGACATCAGTCCGTTAACCCATGTCGACCGGATCACGATACCGATGCTGGTCGTCCAGGGTCAGAATGACCCCAGGGTACCCGTTACAGAAGCCATTCAAGTGGTGGACGCCTTACGTGCCCAGGGCCAGCCGGTCTGGTATATGAACGCCTTGAATGAAGGTCACGGCTATCGCAAAAAAGAAAATCGCGATGTTGTCCAGCAAGCTGTCATGATGTTCTTCCAGGAATACCTGGTAGGGGGAATCCAGTAGATAAGTGACACCCCGGGCAGATCAACCCCCGCTCTTACAATACCCCGTACCGTCGTCTTTTACAGTGTCATCAGTCCCTGGCGGGCAGGCCAGAATCTGTCCTCCGCAGGCCTGACCGATGTGCATATAAGCGCAATTGGAACCGGTCATTTCGTGGGGATCGACTGCCCCACAGCACAGCGTCAGAACGCCGCCAGTGTCCTTGGCCGAAATACTGCCGGGATTGCTCGGATTTGGACGGGTTTTCTGCGCCGCTTTGGTTGGCGTGGCTGGTTTGGCTACGGTGACTGTCTTCATTTTGGTGGTCTTCACCTTTGCAGACTCTGCCTGCTTTGCACTTTCGCCGGTCCTTGAATCCCTGTCCTGGTCTTGCGCCGCCACCTCGAATGCAATATTCAGCAACAGTGCGATTACAACAAGTTTAAAAAAGTTCATGATTTCTTCCTCTGAACACATTGCCCTCAATCTAATTATAGACCGTCATTCAGTGTCGGTATTGAAGAGATGCTGTTCCGCAGACTCTTGCTCACCTTCATATTTGATCCATTATTGACAATTAGGCTTACGCATAAATCAGGAATTCTCGGGATAGAAGTATGCGCCAGACCCCATATCCTTTGGCATTGACATTGCTGTGCGCCACATTGAGCGCCTGCTCGAGCACGCCTGAACAACCCGAACCGCAAGGATTTCTCGCCACCCACATCGAAGACGATAACAGCAAGTTGTTTGTATACAGCCTGGAAATGCCCTCGCCGGAGCAGGCACGGCGTGGATCGAAAGGCAACGGGCGCCCCGGAAATGCCACGGGTCAAGTCTACGGCAGTTCCAGCCGCGGCATGGCTGGTGGTGTGACTGTAGGAAGCGGAGGAGGCAGGCGTGCTGCCAGCAACCATAGCGGCACAGGCAGAGGCACAAGCAGAGGCACAAGCAGAAGTCAGGGCAATATCAACGGCCGCCTGGAAAACATGCTGGCTGAGGAATTGGAGCAGAGCGGGTATTGCCGCAACGGATTTATGGAACTGGAACGAATGACACAGCCACCGGACGTGTTCATCAAAGGAGAATGCGACGAGTCCGCCACCGAAGAGGACCGCAATCTGTTTCCCAACAACGCGGATTAGGGCCTCTTATTGCTGGAATAAATTCTGATATTGCGGCCATTCGTTCGCGTACAGAAAAATCAGCGCCTGCATCGAGGCATCCGGTATGACGGTGAGATGGTTTTTGTCCGGATACAGTTCGTGAGAGATGACGGGCTGTTTGCATTTTACCAGGCCATCGATGGTGCGATTGAAACCGATATCATCGGCTATAACATCCCACAGACCACTGGAATCAGGATTTCAGTCGACCTGTTCCAGCGGCTGAACCAGCTCGAGCATTTCAATTACATCAAGGACAGCGCAGGTGATCTCACCACCCACCAGGAATATCTCGCCACGGGCTACAAGGTGCTAAACGGTTGCGATCCCAATACCGTGTTCTCCTTTATCGCTGGTGCGCAGGGTTGTATCTGGGGCGGCGCCAACTATATGCCGCACGAAAGCGTGCAGCTATTTGAACAAGTGGCGAGCGGTGATATCGCTGGCGCCATGGCGCTTTGGTCACGCATGATCCCGTCCTTACTCTATATCTGGAATGGCAATTACATTGCCAGGGTCAAGGCCGCCTGTCGCCAACGCGGATTCGATGGCGGCAGTGTGCGGGCGCCGCTGCAAGATATTTCACCCGAAGAGGCGCGCGCGCTCACGTCCTGCCTCAAACCATTGGCTTAATCATCAAATGAGCTGCGGTGGTTAGTACTGGCACTACCAGGGGGCCAGGGTCGCTTGCGAAGAAATAATTCTGGCCGCTCTGTCCCAACCGTACCTCCATTAATCGATTGCTGCGCCGGCACAGAGTGTCATTCTGGTAGCATCTTGTGTGATGTAACAACCTTGAAGAGAGACGCTCCGGTGTGGAAGGAAAAATACTTGTCAGGCCTGATTCTGGCCGTCTCTTTGTGCGCCAGCACCGCCCTCTCGGTCTCTCGTGCAAGTGGGGCAGACTTCGACGAGCAGTTTGGCCAGGCTGATATCACTTCGGCCCCCGAATATGGCCAGTGGATGTTCATGCGCGGGGAGTGGGACGTGACGATCCTGGTATTACAGGACGATGGCAGCATCACCGAATTACCCCAGAAACCTCGTGTGCGTGCTTACTACCTGGAGGATGGGCAGATCTTTCAAAGCGAGGTTTCAATGGGTGGCGGAACGGTGTTCTTTTCAACTCAAATCAAAGCCTACAGTCATGACAAGAAAAAGTGGATCAATAATTTTGTCAATTCAATGCGGCAGCGTTGGCAAACCACCGAGTCGCAGTGGCAGGACGGGCAGATGGTTTCCCTGGTGCCCGGTGGCTATGGTGGCGACGAGCCATTTATCGCCAAGGAAGTCCTGACTGAAATCGAGCCGGATCGCATATTGTTGAAGCTATATCGCTCTCACGACGACGGCAAGAGTTGGGAGGAGCAGAAAATGTCCATGATTTACGAGCGCGCCCTGCCCTAGTGTAGTGGCGCCCAGCCCGCAAGTGCACGACCCAGCGCCGCGAGTCCACCGGCTAAAATCTCATGTGGGCCGCCCAGGGCAATACGAAAGTGTTCAGGGGCGCCAAAAAACGATCCCGGCACCAGACCCACACCGTGCCTGGCACGCGCCATATCGACGAAGGGGCCCGTGTCCGTTGCTTGCCTGAACCTGGGAAAGGCCACTGCACCGCCGGTCGGGGGAACCCATTCCAATTCGAGATGGTCGCCCATAAACCTTTCGATCAGGGACCGATTCGGTTGCAGGATCGAGCGCGCCCGCGCGGCAAGCGCATCGAGGCGCTTGAAGGCCAGAACAGCTAAACCCTCGGCCGGAAAAGACCCGACCGCATCCACGACGTCGCGCACCCGCCGCATGCGCCCGGCCAAATCGGGATTGGCCACCGCCCAGCCAATGCGCAGCCCCGACAGGCCGTATGACTTGGTCAACGAGTTGATGGAAATAAAGCGGTCGGAAACCTGGGCCGCATAGCGTGTTCTGGGCGGGGCGGAGTCCAGGTAAACCTCGTCGACCAGGACCACCAGATTGCGTTCCTCCGCCAGCGCCTTGAGATCGAGCAATTCGGCATCACTGGCCAGCACCCCACTGGGATTGTGAGGATTTGAAACCACAATCAGGCGGGTGCGCCCCGACAGGGATGCCTTTATCCGTTCGATCTCGATCGCAAAACCGTCTTCGTAACGGCGATCAAACCGTCGAACCCGGGCGCCCAGCAGCTCTGCAGCGCCCGTGTGCGGATCGTATCCCGGCGCTTCGACCAGGACTTCGTCGCCGGCCCCGATGGTTGCGCCCAGGGCAAGGAAATAGGCGCCCGAGGCGCCGGCTGCGGTGCAAACCCGATCCGAAGAAATCCCGTATTGCGCACCGATGGCGTCGATCAGCGGCGCGTAGCCTTCGTCGTTCGCGCCGGACAGGGACAGATACGCTTCCCACCCGGGCAGATCTTCCAGCGTGCAATGCAGAAGATTACTGCCGCTCAACTCCCATTGCGCTCTTTCGTGCGTCTTTGCCCAATGCATGTAAGGCGCAAGCTCAGTCATGTTTCCTGCGCCAGTAGAAGTAGGCGGGAACGCCGGTCAACAACAGGCCCCCGCCAATCATCGACCCCACCGGATTGGACCTCAGTACGCTGCCGACGATTAATATGGCCACCATGACGAACAAGGCGGGTGCGAGCGGGTAAAGCGGTATTTTGAATGTCCCTTGCGGCCGCTGCGAGAGCGGCAAGCTGCGGCGGAAGACGAACACGGCTGCGCCGGCCAGTCCGAAGAAGATCCAGTCGGCGAAAACCACGTAGTCCACCAGTCCGGCGTAGGTCCCCGTCAGTACCAACACGATCGCCCAAGCACTCTGAATGACAATCGCCAGCGACGGTGTCTGATATTTCGGATGCAGGCGCGCAACCGCCGGGAAAAACAGCCCGTCTCGCGACATGGCGTAATACACGCGGGTCGGCGCCAGCATGGTCAGATTGAGAAAGCCAAAAGTGGACACGGCAATGGTCAGTGCAATCAGCCGGTCGCCGACGGGTCCAAAGAGTTTATTGGCTGTATCAGCGGCCGGGGTGAGCGTGCCTGCCAGTCCGGCGTGCCCCAGCGTCTTGAGGTAGACGAAATTCACCAGCACGTAGACGGTTACGACAATCGCTGTGCCCCAGAGAAGCGATCTTGGGAGGTTTTTCACCGGGTTTCTGATCTCCTCGGCGAGGTAATTGGCATTCTGCCAGCCGCCATAGGAAAACATGATCGGGATCAGGGCCACGCCGATGGCCAGGAACAATCCCCCCGATCCACCTGCCGTGATAGCTTTTTCGGTTTGGGCTGCACTTTCGGGCGCACCCGGCAGTAACATGCCCGCCACAATCAACACGCCGATCGCGGCAACCTTCAAGATGACGAACAGGTTGAGGACGCGACTGCCGGGCTTTACCCCCAGGTAATTGATGACTGTGACCACCAGTATGCCGAGGATGGCGAGCAAGGATGTGGGCCCACCCGAGCGCCCGAGGAACCGAAAGGTATATTCGGCAAATGTAATCGCCACTGCAGCAATTGCGCCACCTTCGATCAAGAGTAGCAGCGCCCAGCCGTAGAGGAAGCCAAGCAGCGGGTGGTAGGCGTCTCGTAAATAGGCATAATGGCCGCCGGCGGTGGGGAACAGGGATCCCAACTCGGCAAAAGTCAATGCACCTGCAATGGCCACCAGCCCGCCCAGCACCCATGCAGCCAGGAGCCACTCAGGGGAGTCCAGCCGCTGCGCGACAATGTAAGGGTTGATGAAAATTCCGGCGCCGATAATGCCCCCGACAACGACCATGGTCGCGTCGAAGGGACCCAGCACCCGTTTAAAACCCCCGGCCGGACCAGGTTCGCTCACAATAATCCTGTGGGCAGGGTTGCTACTGCACCCAATGCCGCCACCAATCTGATTTGTATGTAGGCCCTCTTACTACTACTGCCCTGGAAGCTGGATTTGCTGAAAAGTGCAATGAATTTCGCCGGATTTGAGAAATCGGTATCCATGCCGAAGCCGATTTGCAACGTGTATTGACTTGTGGTGCCGTCGTACGTCACATCCGCCGACCCCGAACCCTCGGAAATGATCTCCGGGGCAAACGATGAAGGGGCCACTAGCAATAAATATAATGTGCACCCAATGCGCCAATTGGCATGAGCAGCAATCCAATTCAAGGAGATACTCCACACAATTTACTTGGAGTAATTGTTACGCTTTTCCGTTTCTGCGTCCACGACTTGGACACGACCTTCGCCCAAAAATGGGTCGGCATTTGATTCTGACCCCAACTACGACCCCAGCCAACCCCAAAACCAGCGCTCTATTCCTCATCCGGAAATTTCAGGTATCGCGGCAAATTCATGTTGCGCGCATGTTCAAAAATCAGACCGGTCTCAAGGTGCAAGACTTCCTCCCTGGTTGTGAACGAGGTCATCAACACATCTCTGAGGTGTTCTGAATCCCTCACCCAGACGTGCACCAGGAAGTCATTGGCGCCGGCGACGTGATAAACATGTAACACCTCCTCAAGCCCCAGCGCATGGGCACGGAAGGCCTCCACCAAGTCACGCGAATGACGTTGCAAACGAACGGAAATCATCGCCTGCAGACCGACGCCAAGCGCCTGGGCGTCAATCTCGGCATGGTAGCCACTGATGACACCATCACCGCGTAAGCCCCTGACCCTGACCAGGCAACTGGAAGGCGCCAGACCAACATGCTCAGCCAATTCCTTGTTGGACAACCGAGCATTGTTTCGCAACAGCCGAACAATTTCGAAGTCAATTCGATCAAGTGCCTGCATTTGCGTATCCTTTCGAATTTTATTCGTGTATGAATTCTATAACCGCTTTCTATTCTATAGTATTTTGTACTAACAGCATTCTATTTGTTCTTTTCATACTTAATCGCATTTAATTCGGACTTAATGGACTCAACCACTCAGCACCGAACAAGCGCAAGGAAATCTCCATGACCAACTTGAACCCCATTGAAGCCCTGGCCGCTTGCCGACGTGAGTTCGGCGAACATGGCGGGGTAAACATGTCCGTTGAGGCCAGCACGACCTTTACCGTCATGGAGCCGGGCACATTGCCCGAGCTGTTCGCAGGCAACAAGTCAGCACCCGAAGGCTGCTACCTCTACGGACGACACTTCAACCCCACGGTTTTTCACCTCGGTCGGCAACTGGCCGCGCTGGAGGGCGCCGAGGCAGCCTACTACACAGCCAGTGGCATGGCGGCCATATCCGCAACGCTGCTGCAACTGTGTAATTCAGGTGATCACATTGTCTGCGCCCACACAATCTACGGCGGCGCCTATGCACTGATGCGTGATTTTCTGCCCGCCAAGGCAAATATCAACACCACATTTGTCGATGTATCGAACCTGGCGACGGTCGCCGGGGCCATCACACCGGCGACGAAGGTGATCTACGCCGAAAGCATGGCCAACCCGACATTGCGCGTTGCCAACATTCGCAAACTGTCGCAGCTCGCGCATGCCCAAGGCGCTGTGCTTGTGATCGACAACACCTTCAGTCCACTGATTCTCAATCCACTCCAGTTGGGCGCTGACGTGGTCGTTCACAGCTTGACCAAATTCATCAATGGCGCCTCCGACAGCATTGCCGGGGCGGTCTGCGGCAGCATGGATCTGATCCAGGGCATGATGGATCTGCATCTGGGGCCGTTGATGATGCTGGGCCCAACCATGGATCCGCTGATTGCTTCGAATATCAGCCTGCGCATCCCGCACCTGGGGCTGCGCATGGCCGAGCATTCACGCCGGGCGCTGTATTTTGCCCAGAGACTGAATGAACTGGGACTAAAGGTCACCTACCCCGGCCTGCCAGGCCACCCGGATCATGAATTGATGAGCGCCCTGCACTGCCCTGATTTTGGCTTTGGCGGTGTCCTTGCCGAGTTATGATCGAATCTGGTGTTTGAGCAGTTGAAAAAAAGCGGCGTATCTGGTTGATTTGTTGTTACCAAACTTCAAAGCAACCAAAGGAGATACGCCACTATGAACAAGAATAATGTTATTGAACTGGAACGTCGAGCAATCAGTGCCGATCCGTTGACCGAATTGCTCAAAGAAGGCGCCCGGAAGCTGCTCGCCGAAGCGGTGGAAAGTGAAGTCCAGGAGCTGCTGGCCAAGTATCAGGATTGGCGTACCGAATCAGGTCATGCCGGTGTGGTGCGCAACGGTTACCTGCCAGAACGTGAGTTGCAGACCGGCCTGGGACCGATCCGGGTGAGAATTCCCAAGGTGCGCTCGAAGACCGGTGAAGCAGTGAGTTTTCAGTCGGTGCTGGTGCCGCCATATGTGCGCAAGACAGCGACTTTCGAGGCAGCCATTCCGTGGTTGTACCTCAAAGGGGTATCCAGCGGTGAGATGGCTGAGGCGTTGCGGGTACTGGTGGGCCCGCAGGCACAGGGTCTGTCGGCCAGCACGGTATCCCGCCTGAAACAGGTATGGGCGGAGGAATATCGAGCGTGGAGCCAGCGTCGCCTGGGACAGGACCGGTGGGTGTATGTCTGGGCTGATGGTGTCTACAGTGGGCTGCGGGCGGAGGATGCCAAGCTCTGCGCGCTGGTGATCATTGGTGTCAATGAACGCGGCGAAAAACATTTTCTGGCGATTGAGGACGGGGTGCGGGAATCGACTCAGAGTTGGCGTGAGGTGTTGCTGAATCTGAAGTCGCGCGGCATGAGCGCCCCACAACTGGCGATTGGTGATGGTGCGATGGGTTTTTGGGCGGCGCTGGATGAAATCTTTCCGGCCAGCCGCCAGCAACGCTGCTGGATGCACAAGACCATGAATGTACTGAATTGTTTGCCGAAATCCGCACAACCCAAAGCCAAGCAGGCCCTGCACGCCATCTGGCAGGCGGAAACCAAGGATGATGCAAACAAGGCGTTTGATTTGTTTATTGAGATCTTTGAGGCGAAATACCCGAAAGCGACGAGCTGTTTGCTCAAGGATCGGGATGAACTGTTGGCATTTTATGATTTTCCGGCCCAACACTGGCAGAGCATCCGGACCAGCAACCCGATTGAATCCACCTTTGCCACCATCCGCCACCGGACCAAAAGATCCAAAGGTTGTCTGACGCGCAATGGCATGTTGCATATGATGTTCAAATTGAGCCAGTGTGCGGAAAAGAAATGGCGCCGGCTACGCGGCTTTGATTACCTGGCCAAGGTGATTACGGGGGTGAAATTCAAAGATGGGATCGAGGTAAAAGAGATTGATCAGGTCGCCGCTTGAATCAAATGGCTAAACACCAGATTTGACAATAGCTCTCCTTGCCCTTGATTTGGGCGGCCAGGAAATCGCCAACCGGCTGATGGACATGCTGCAAAACCAATACAACTTCGGAATGATGGCTGTCAGCCTGGGTTATTTCGATACGCTGATGTCCTGCCCCGGTAGCAGCACGTCCAGCGAAATGACCGAAGAGGAACTATACTGCGCTGGGATCAGCAATGGCCTGGTGCGCCTGTCGTTAGGCTATACCGGGTCGATGGCGCAGCGCTGGCAGCAACTCGAAGCAGCACTTTTCGAAGTCGGCGTCATTGACCGCAGCATCCGCGGCGCGGCCTGAGGCAGGGGCGTTCGAAAAGATCATTGGGATCAATGGATAGATGTTTGAAATGAAACCGCTGACGTTTAGCCTGTTGTGCCTGGTATTGTTTGTTGGATCATCAACTGCAGCTGAATTGGACAATACCGGCACACCCGGGCAGCAGACTTATTTTGACTGGACGGATTTACAATTCGACAGGCAGGTTTATGCGCAACGCCGCGCAAACATGGTCAGGGCGCTGGCTACCGACACACCCGCAATCTTCCTGGTACCATCCGCCAGCGGAATTACCCATGGTGAAACATTTCGTCAACTGGATGATTTTCTGTACTTTACCGGACTAGAGGTACCGCAATCATTGCTGGTTCTGGACAGTCTCACGGGCGCGACTGTGTTGTTCGTGCCGGAACAGGATCCACGCTTCTACAACCCGGGGCGACTCAACGATTTTCCCGGCAGACCATTGGCAGGTGATAGCGACTTTATTAAGCGTGCCGGGATAGCCGATGTGCGCCCGTTCTCAAACCTGCGCCCAGCTCTGGAAGATTGGTTGAGGGAAGGAAGAGCGGTGAAAATCAACACAGCAGGTGAGCCTGTTGGGGCATCGAGCGAGGACAAACTGGCGGGAATTTTTGCCTCCACAGAGCCAGAAGCTGCGTTGCTGAGCGTGCTTCAGCGCCAGTTTGAACACATCAGGATCAAGAGCGCCCACGCCCAGGTGGCCTCACTGAGGATGATCAAGGGTCCGGAGGAGATCGCAGTGATGCGCCGGGCGGCGGAGATAACGAGTGAGGCCATCATGGCGGTCGCCGCGCAAATCGTTGCGGGCATTGACGAACGATCGCTGGAAGCTGAACTGGAGTCAGTATTTAAAAAGCGTGGCGCGCAGGGCACGGCATTCGCCTCCATCATCAAATCCGGCCCCAACTCCGTGTGGCCCTGGCGAATTCTGGCGGCGCATCATGATCGGCGAAATCGAACCATGAGTAATGGAGAACTGGTGATTCTTGATGTGGGCGCGTCGCTCGACCACTACGTGGCTGATGTCGGGCGCACATTTCCGGTGTCAGGCAAGTTCACGGCGGAACAAAGAAGCACCCTGGAACTGCAGATTCTTGTGGCAGATACCATCATTTCAGCGGTCAAGCCGGGTGTCAGTTTCGCCCAATTGATGGCTTTGGCGCGGGCCGTTATTCCACCAGAACAAGCCAAATACATGCAAACAGGCAGTTTCTTTGGGCATCACATAGGCCTGTCACCGGGTGATCCTGCTTTGCTGGATGTACCGCTGGCTGCGGGCATGATATTTACTGTTGAGCCCTGGTACTACAATCACGATCGGCAAATCGCGGTGTTTACCGAAGACGTCATTCTTGTCACCGAATCGGGGCACGAGATTTTGTCAGGCCATTTGCCCCGCCAACCTGAGGAATTGGAGCGCATGGTAGGTGGTGCGCGTGTTCCATCACGGATGCCGGTTTCTCCTGAAGTAAAGCGATAGTACCGACACGATGAATTTAGTATTATAAATCATATATCTGGAAAACATTTTTGATGGATTTACTATAAGACGATGCAACCAGCCCAGCCCCGCCCGCAACATCCAACTGGGTGGTTGCGGTCGTGCACCAGACAACCAGTCAAAAGCTGCACCCACACCCAGCACCGAGCAACCCAGTTCGCCGGCATAGCGGTGCATCCATTTTTCCTGCTTCGGGCAGCCAAGCCCGACAAATAGAAAGCCAATGCCTGAGGTATTGATTGCTTGCAGCGTTTCACGGCTACTGGTCAATTCACCATCCACGTAGGCGGGTGCATAGCAGTATGTCACCTTCAATTCGGGAAATTCCCTCTGCAAATTCACCTTGAGTGACTCAAGGATTGGCGCCGTGGCGCCCAGGAAACCGACTGCGCTGCCGCTGGACTGCGCTTGACCACAAACCAGACGCAGGAACGCCATACCCGTCACGGTTGCAGCGGACCTACCGGTCAGCCTGCGTTGCAGCCAGCTGATGGGGGCGCCATCGGCAAACAAGTAGTCGGCGCTATCCATCGCCAGTGCCAGGGATTCATCTTCCTGGGCGAGCATGAGCATGTGAACGTTGCAAAACAAAGCGCTTTGGTTCTGTTGCCGACAGAAACTGGCCACCATTTGAGCAATCCTCAACGGATCAATCTGCAGGATGTGGCGATCCAGGACTTTGGTCTTTTGAAGCAATTCTCCCATGCCTGGTTTCAAACCGGCCTCGAACCCGGCCGGCTGCTGTAATCTCTATACCAGGACACAGTTTCCTCTATACCCTGTTTGAGATCAGAAGGTGGCATGCCCAGCAATTCAAAGGTGCGCTCCATGGGTGTTGCATACTCGGTGATCATACTGCGCAGCCGGGAGCTGGTGATATAAAACGGACGGCCGGTTATCAGGCTGATTCCATCGCCCACTTTTGCCAATGATTGCAGAACCAGGAATGGCACCGAAAGCATTTTGCGGCGGCCACTTAGGGCACGGTGAAAGCCCTCAATCCACTCAATAATGGGTCGCGGCTGATCGCCAACATAAAACACTTTTTGATGCGTGTCACCGCCGGGCAATTTCAGCAGCTGTTGCATCTGCCAGATGACATTACCCACATAACCGTAGCTACGCACCGGTGACGGCACTGCCGGATGGAAGTACCAGCCTCGTTCACAAATCCGCCAAAATTCGCGGGCGTAGCGCAAATGCCAGGGACCCCAAATATTGGTTGGCCGGACAATCGTCCAGATACAATCGGGATTCAGTTCCCTGGTGATTTTTTCAGTAATGGCCTTGCTCTCGCCGTAAACCGTTTCCGGATTAAAATCCTGGTCATTGGCTGGGTGGTGGCCCGGCCGGCAAACAAACTGGCTGGAGACAACGATCAGGCGCTGGACGGTTGAACAGTTTTTCACTGCATTGACTACGTGGCGTGTGCCCAGGGTATTGTTTGCATACCCTTCCTCTACGCCGACGCTTTCATCACAATCAGTGCGGCCAGCCATATGAATAACCACTGTCGGTTGAAAATTCTCAATCGCCGCCGAAATTACGGCTTCGTCCAGGATGTCCCCTTCCTGCCAAAGATGTTTCTGACCTCGATCAAGCGGTGGATCGAGGCTGAAATTGCAGACACGCTCATACTGATCTGCCCAGGCCCCAAGCAGGTTGGTTCCAATAAAACCAGATCCTCCCGTGACAAACAGACTCGCACCGGATTCCGTCACGCCGGCACTCCAAAATAGGATTCAAGTCGTTTTTGGTATATATCAATCGAGAACTCGCGTAAATACCTCTCCCTGTTTCGAGTTCCCCACGCTTGCCACAGCGACCGCTGCGACAAGGCCGATTCAATGGCGTCAGCCAGTCTGCTTTCCAGTGGCACCGTCTGGTCCGCTGAAGTAATCACTCCGCCTTCAGGCTGACCCCTGCCAATGACGTCGGCATTGGCGCGCCAGTCACTCACTACAACGGGCAGACCCATCATCATGGCCTCAAGCAAAACCATTCCAAACGACTCATAGGGCGCAATCGAGCTAAACACAAAGAGATCTGCGTGAGCGTAGCTGTCCCACAGTTGATCGCCTTGGCGCAGACCAAGAATTTCTGACACTTGGCCCAACCCGGCGTTTTTGATGTCAGCATCAAGTTCCTGCCACGAATACGGCGCCAGGCACTCTCCGCCAAGCTGTAAGGTGAAACTGAACGCCCTACGCCGCAATTCACCGCAGGCGGCAATCAGTTGAGGCGTGCCTTTGTCGTGGCACAAGTGGCCAATATTCAAAATCGTCGGAACGGTGGTCACGTTTTCAGATTTCTTTTCGCTTCGAACAGTCGTACAACGATCCTCGATGCCGTAAGGAAGCACATGAATGTTGGTGATTCCAAGTGCAAGCGGATCCGCCCTGCCGAACTCGGTAATCACGACCGCCCCCCAGCTCAGCCTGTGAACCAGTTTGTTCATCCATCGAATTGGCGGTGGAAGGCGATCCTGTTTATCCGCAATTCCGGCAGCTTGAAAGTAGATGCATAGTTTGCGGGCAAAAAGCCAGCTCACCGGCAATAAGAACAAATCCCGGAGAACCGGGAACAAACCAGGTCCTGCAGTTGAATAAAGAATATAGTCAATAGGCTCGCCCATGCGCAGGCGCAAAAGCCCAAACACAGCCAGAAATAGCCCCAGAAACTTTCGCAGATTCAATTTGCGGCGAGACTGCCAGTTGCGCGTAAAACCCCATTCCCAATAGAGCGCCTGCATCTGGCCGGTGGATCCGAGTAGACGCAAAACACGCGAAATATTGATATTTTGCCCACCGACAGGTGGCGGAATTTTGCCGGCCACTACAACGCGAATAGGGCCTTTTTGTGATTGACTGTCCACGAGCCACTTGCGCAACGGCTCAGCCAACATTCGGATGCGAAACAGCAGCCCAGGAAAAAAACTGGTCAAGAAAGCCATTAAGTAGAGGGGATGAAAACGACGTAGCAGCCAAGCCCGCCGTAGTGCTGCCTGAGCATATGAAGTATCTGTTTTTATGTTGTGCAAATCAGCAATGAATAACCTACGCGCCATCAATCCGTCGCGGGTGCGGGGCTCGATTTCTTGCAGTGTCTCGATGTTTTTCTCGAGCACCTGAGCTATTTTTAAATTCAGTTTCTCCAGATTAAGTGTGGCTGCATCATAGTGCCCCTTGCGATATCGGCAATGCACCCCTTTGACGTGTGAGAACCTGGCGCCAGCAGCTGCTGCCCGCAGCCAGAAATCGTAATCTTCCACGTTTCGGAATATTTCGCTTTCATCAAGGCCACCAAGCCGTGAGAACAACTCGCGCTGTATTACAGACGTCGAAGGTGTGATAAAACTCCTCACCGCCAACGATTCCTGCAAATTTCCGGGGTCTGAGAAGTCGGGCCCCCACAAACCCATCTGCTCCCCGCTGTCGCTGTCAAATATGATGGCAGTCGAGTAAACAATATCAGCAGCCGATTGATGTAGCGCATCCATTGAACTTGAGAGATGATCCGGTAACCAGACGTCGTCGGCATCCAGCAAGGCGATAAAGCGTCCCTGAGCGTGATCAATGCCACAGTTTCGTGCATGGGCCTGGCCCAGGTTCTGACCACTGTTTATATACATCACCCGGTTATTGGGATGCTCAGTCGCGAATCTGGCGACGATCTTGCGAGTTTCACCTTCGGACCCATCTTCAACCAGGATTAATTCCCAGGCAGTCCAGGACTGGCGTGATATCCCTTTCAGGGTCTCGGATAGATAGCGATCCGCCTTGTAAGCAGGAATGACGATGCTAACCAACTCTGGTTCGGGTACCCGAGGGTGCATTAAAGATGCCCGTTAGTTGCTCTGACATGATACTTATACGAGCCGGAGCCGGGGGTCATACTGAAGGTGCCACCTGCGGCCTGAACCAGTGCAAGCCCCGCAGCCACATCCCAGATGTAAATATCTTGCTCTTCATAAACATCAAAACGTCCTGCAGCAACCTGAGCGAGCATCATGGCCGCGGAACCAAGCATTCGGATCTTTTTATAACTCTGTACAGCATGAACGAATGGCAACAAAGAATCAGTAGCGTAATTGCGCCCACTGGGGAAACCTGTTGCAAGTACTGCTTGCCCTTTTGTGTCTACAGCAGACACCTTTATCTTCCGATCATCAAGCCATGCCCCTGACCCATTCAAGCCAGAGTAGACTTGATCACTAAAGATATCATGTACAACGCCTAGTAATGGCGCCCCCTTTTCCCAAAGCGCAATAGAAATGGCAGCAATCGGAAACCCGCGGCTGAAATTAAGCGTTCCATCCAAGGGGTCCACAAACCACATGAGATCATTTATGTTTGTGGCCTGGTGATCACCCTCCTCGGCCAGCACCGGAATGCCCGTCGAACTGAGCGCGCTCAGAATACGTTCCTGGGCAGCAACATCTGCCAGAGTTTTGATATCTTTCCCGCTAGAATCAGCAATTTTGGCATCATCCAGAAATTCTGTTCGTAACAGATTTGCACCAATAGCAGCAGCGCAAAGAGCATTCGAAAGCAAATCTTTCATAAATCGTACTTTAATGGGTTCATCGAAATTTTCATACTGGTGAAGGGGGCGCGTCTATACTCTGACCCAAAGATATCTTTCTAACTTCACCAAATCGGGTTACTAATTAGAAATAGCGGAGGCCAAGATAAATGTTGAAATCCAAATGGGTAATTCTCTGCCCCATGGCGCGCTCAGGTTCCAGTCACACCAGCGAACTATTGGATAATTACGATAGGGATCGGTTTCGAAGTCATCACGGGCTCTTCAATGGCGGACCCTTCGGACGATGGCCGGCGGACGAGATGATTCCGTCGGAACTTGAGGAATACTATAGGTCGATTCTCAATGAGAATTACGACAGAATCGGCGGCCAGGAACACAGTGGCGAGTACCTGGACAGGTTCATCTTCACAGACAATCGAACCTACAATCCCCGACAATGGGAAGTCATTGGTTTCAAGCTCCAATATGTGCACTTTGTGCATATGCCCGATCTGCGTCAGTATCTTGTGGACAACAGGGACATCAGAATCATCGCTAACACCAGAAGAGATCTGCTGGAGCACGCCTGCGCAGAGCAATGATGTCAGCAAGGTAATTCGCGCGCCTACCGCGACGGGGAGGCGTATCAATTGGGTGATGACTCGGCGTCTGCCATCGATCCGGAGGCACTATTGTCAACATTTCGCAACCTGGTGCGCTTTCGGGAAGATATCATCCAAACGTTTGATCAATCGGATCGCGAGTTTTTTGAATGGTCGCTCGAAGACATGTTTTACGCCGATGGATCGCTTCATATCGAAAATCACCAAGTGCTCTTCGACTTTTTGCAGATCGAGACCAACCGGCCCTTCTTCAGTACCTTCGCCAAGACACCTCGGCCATCCAGCCGCCAGTACTTGGCTAATTTTGTTGATTTGAAAGAGTACTTTTCGAAAGCAGAGGACGGCATTATTTCACGATATTTTTCCGATAATTACGACCCCCACGTCAATAAGGGAGTTATGATCGAATCTGGTGTTTGAGCAGTTGAAAAAAAGCGGCGTATCTGGTTGATTTGTTGTTACCAAACTTCAAAGCAACCAAAGGAGATACGCCACTATGAACAAGAATAATGTTATTGAACTGGAACGTCGAGCAATCAGTGCCGATCCGTTGACCGAATTGCTCAAAGAAGGCGCCCGGAAGCTGCTCGCCGAAGCGGTGGAAAGTGAAGTCCAGGAGCTGCTGGCCAAGTATCAGGATTGGCGTACCGAATCAGGTCATGCCGGTGTGGTGCGCAACGGTTACCTGCCAGAACGTGAGTTGCAGACCGGCCTGGGACCGATCCGGGTGAGAATTCCCAAGGTGCGCTCGAAGACCGGTGAAGCAGTGAGTTTTCAGTCGGTGCTGGTGCCGCCATATGTGCGCAAGACAGCGACTTTCGAGGCAGCCATTCCGTGGTTGTACCTCAAAGGGGTATCCAGCGGTGAGATGGCTGAGGCGTTGCGGGTACTGGTGGGCCCGCAGGCACAGGGTCTGTCGGCCAGCACGGTATCCCGCCTGAAACAGGTATGGGCGGAGGAATATCGAGCGTGGAGCCAGCGTCGCCTGGGACAGGACCGGTGGGTGTATGTCTGGGCTGATGGTGTCTACAGTGGGCTGCGGGCGGAGGATGCCAAGCTCTGCGCGCTGGTGATCATTGGTGTCAATGAACGCGGCGAAAAACATTTTCTGGCGATTGAGGACGGGGTGCGAGAATCGACTCAGAGTTGGCGTGAGGTGTTGCTGAATCTGAAGTCGCGCGGCATGAGCGCCCCACAACTGGCGATTGGTGATGGTGCGATGGGTTTTTGGGCGGCGCTGGATGAAATCTTTCCGGCCAGCCGCCAGCAACGCTGCTGGATGCACAAGACCATGAATGTACTGAATTGTTTGCCGAAATCCGCACAACCCAAAGCCAAGCAGGCCCTGCACGCCATCTGGCAGGCGGAAACCAAGGATGATGCAAACAAGGCGTTTGATTTGTTTATTGAGATCTTTGAGGCGAAATACCCGAAAGCGACGAGCTGTTTGCTCAAGGATCGGGATGAACTGTTGGCATTTTATGATTTTCCGGCCCAACACTGGCAGAGCATCCGGACCAGCAACCCGATTGAATCCACCTTTGCCACCATCCGCCACCGGACCAAAAGATCCAAAGGTTGTCTGACGCGCAATGGCATGTTGCATATGATGTTCAAATTGAGCCAGTGTGCGGAAAAGAAATGGCGCCGGCTACGCGGCTTTGATTACCTGGCCAAGGTGATTACGGGGGTGAAATTCAAAGATGGGATCGAGGTAAAAGAGATTGATCAGGTCGCCGCTTGAATCAAATGGCTAAACACCAGATTTGACAATAGCTCCAATAAGGATTGGCCTGTCTTGCCCAAGTACACGCTGGAAGACATTATGATCGAAAAGAACAACGACGCGTTTCGACGAAATGATGCGGGAGGCGCAACAGATCCCCCATGAAAACCTGGACCTACGATGCCGACAATTAGGCGCCCAATCATTATCTTTTTCGCACTGAGCTATGCGTGGTCATGGGCCTGGTGGTTGCCCATTGTCATCACGCTGCGTTCCGAAGGCATAACAGATTTGACTACCGCACCGAGCTGGATGTTGATCTGCGCCCTGGTCGGTGGCTACGGTCCAACCGTGGCTGCTGTGGTCATGACCGTGCGCGCTGGAGCAAAGGGGGGGTTAAAAGCCTTGTTTTCCCGCTTCACACTGTGGCGGGCGCCGGCAACCGTGCATATTTTTATTTGGCTCGGCCCACCGGCATTTATAGGCATTGCCATGCTATTGGCAGCGGACAACACCGCGCTGCTTGGAGACCCTGAATGGACCAGGCTCAAACTCATTCCTCTGGCCGTGTTGGCTGCGTTACCCTTCGGGCCGCTGGGCGAGGAACTCGGTTGGCGCGGATACGCGCTGCCAGCGCTTCAGAAGCATCACTCTGCTTTGGTCAGCAGCCTGATCATTGGGGTGTTCTGGTGTTTTTGGCACGCACCACTGTTTTAGGCGCCAGCTGGAACGGTACTCAGCGGATATGAGGTGACCGTTTCGGCGGTGGCCAAGTACCTCTTGTTTACCTGCGGATTGGCCATCATTTTCACATGGGTTTTCAATAGCGCCAGGGGGTCGGTGCTGCTGGCGGTGGCATTCCATGCCAGCATCAACGCATCCGTCGTGATGATGCTCTTTCCTGCAGCAGACCGCGACGCGTCGCTGGCCATCAATTGGCTTTCCATGATTCCAGTGTGGGCTGTTGCGTTGGCATTGATCGCCATTTTCGGCGGCGCTCATCTGGCCAAAAAGCCGTCGCTGTAATCTCTGTTACCCGAGGCCGGAGAAATGCAGAATCAGAGGCTCGGCAGAGGCTCGGCACCGGCCGATTCCCATCCAGGCTCTGGCTTACCCAGATCAGATTTTATTTACAATTAATATTTATTTAAATTGCTAATTAATTTACAATCTGGGGCATGGGAAAAACCCGTGAAATAATTCAACAGATTATTGCCGATGATGGCGCGGCAACGGCAACCGAACTGGCTCACCGCCTGGACATCACACGCCAGGCTGTAAACGCCCACCTTGGCAATCTCATAAGGGACGGAATTATCTTTAAAACAGGTTCGACCCGTGCCGCGCGCTACTTCCCGGCCGACGCCGCCCCAGATGAACAGAAAATTTCCTGGATTCTTGGGTTAAAGAATCTCGATGAATCTAACATTTACGAAAGACTGGCCATAGGTCTGAACCTATCTGGATTACCCTCAAACGTCGAAGCAGTCGTGCATTATGCATTCACTGAAATGCTCAACAACGCCATCGACCATTCAAAATCCAATAAATACAAGGTCGAGGCTCGTCTGGGTGTTGGAAAAATGACATTCGATGTGCGAGACGAAGGTGTCGGTGTATTCCATTCCATCTCCGACAAGTTCGACTTACACGACGAACATGCTGCCCTGGTTGAACTGGTCAAGGGCAAGACCACGACGATGCCGGAGGCGCATTCCGGAGAAGGAATTTTTTTCGTTTCGCGTGCAGCCGACCGCTTCTGCCTGAGGTCTCACCGGCAGCAGATCGAGTGGAACCGTGCGAAGAACGATGTATTTGTCTCCACCCCCCGCTTCATCCGGGGCACACTGGTGCGGTTCGAAATCGGCATCAATTCACGAACCCGGCTGGCGGATGTCTTCTCCGAATTTGCGCCCGAAAAATACGACTATCAATTCCGCAAGACCCGGGTCATGGTGAAACTCCTGCAAAAGGACTACGTTTCGCGTTCCGAAGCCAAGCGGCTATTGCATAATCTGGATAAATTTTCAGAAATCGAACTCGACATGAGAGATGTACAACACGTAGGTCAGGGATTCGCCGACGAAATTTTTCGGGTCTTTGTCAGTGCACACCCCGAAATTGAAATCCGGGCGATTAACGCTTCGGGCGCCGTTAATGCAATGTTTCGACATGTCGAGGGCTCGAACTGAACTGGGCCAAGAACCATCACTCGGAAAAAGACGGAATTCGGATCCACGATCTGGTTTCCAAATGGACTACGATGCTTATTGTTGTCCCGGCCCCCTTGAGTCGGAGCGGGCCAAATCAACCAATTCGTACACCATTGCAGCGATGGTTTGTGCATGTTTGGCATAAGCCACGATTGACAGGTGGTTGGCATCTTCAACTTTGCGCATTCCGAGGAAACGGGTACTGGTCTGGCCCGTTTTCTGCCAGGCTCGATATTGTGCCTCTGAATCCTCACGCCATTCTTCTTCACTGCTGTGATCACCCAAAAGTTCACCGCTGCGGGTTCCGTAGCCGAAAATCACCGGGATATCCCCGAGCGAGCGGTTGTCAGCTGTCTGAAAGAAGATGCGCGGAAAATACTTGCCCATCACGGCCAGGTGGCTGAGGTTGCCGGGACGCACTGACCGCGACACGAATTCTTTTACTGCCAATTCCGGAAGTTGCGGGTCAGCGAGAATGTTCTGACTGTGCAGTAGCCAACGGGGAATTCCGCTGGCCGCGGCGAACATCATCATCGGGCATCGCGTTCCGCAGCCCGGCTCAGGCAGGTCGCGGTTTAGCGGTTTCTCCCGCTCATCATTGAATTCAGCGATGATGATGGCCGGGTCGGCGGGCTCGATCAACAGCAATCCGGCCAACCGCTCGCGGTGCCGTTCGGCGAAAATCCGCCCCAACATGGCGCCCAGGGAGTGGCCGACATAGATTACCGGCTCATCCTCGCCCGCAGCGCCCAGCAGCAGGGCAATTTCATCGGCCGCCGTGTTGCCGTCCCACGGACCGGGACCGGGCTCGCTCCAGCCGAGGCCGGAACGGTCAAAGGCGCAAACCCGCGTTCTTTCAGCCAGGAGTGGCATTAGCGATCGCCATGAAGTGGAAAATGCGATGGCGCCAGCATCCATTACCACAGTCGGCGCACCACTTCCCTCGCACCACAGGTGCATCTGATGGCTACCGATGTCGATCAGTTGTCCGGGCATGGGCAACGCCCGTGTGTCTCGCCAGCGCATGAATGCTTCGACCAGCAGTGCGAGAATCAACAACACCAGCAGGCCCAACAACAGGAATTTCAATATGCGTAGCCAGAGTCGCGGCCGCGTTTCATTGGTGGTTACAGTGCTCATCATTTATTACCTCGGATAACGATGTTAGGGGGCAAAAAAGGGTCAACGACGGGTGGCTGAACGGTGATTGAGCAGCCACAACATTCCGCTACCGAAGAGAAACATCACAGGAATGAACCAATAGCCCAGATGTTCGGTGAATTCAGCGGCATCAACGAAGCCGATGAACGGCCAGCCGCTGCTGGAAGTATAGAAACCGACATTGTCTGGATAAAACAGATTCAAAATGGCCATCAAGTAGCTGTAAAACACCAGCATGTGGCCAAAGCCATGAAGCATGGACTTGAGCAGGCCGCGAAGGCCGAGTGCCGAATTCAGGCGCAGTAGTTGCCAGCGGCTGTGCAGCACCAGAGCTGGGTCTGCACTCTGTTCGAGGCGGCCTTGAACCCAGCCGGGTATGAATTCTTCGGGCGCGCCAAGGTTGTGCTGCGCCGCTTGCAGTCGTTGAGTCTCATCTCCGGTTTTATTCAACATGCTCTCGAGCAGGTGGGCGCGAACCTCCAGCAGAATATCGTGCCGCTGTGATTTCGCCAGCGGCTGCGTCAGCGCGCTGGCGCGTGACAGATAGTCTTCCCACAACCGTGCGGTGGCGGGCAGGTCAAATTGCGGAGCGGGAATGTCAGTCAATGCTGCTGCCCTCGATGCGTTGATTGACGTGCCGCCAGTGTTCGTTCATGGCGCGCAACAGTGCGGTGCCGAGGTCGGTGATGCGGTAATATTTTCGCGCCGGGCCTGACGGCTGAATCTGCCACTCGGATTCGATCATCTTATCTCTCTCCAGGCGACTCAGCAGAGGGTAGATGGTGCCTTCGGCCATATCCGCCTGCAGAGTTTTGGCCAATGCTGCAATCAGGCTGTAGCCGTAGTGCTCCTGGCGTGCGAGTTGACCCAAAACCAGAAAGGTCAACAGGCCCTTGCGTAGCTGCTGCTCCCATTTTCGAAAGTCGTCTGTAATGGATTCATGAGTCACCGTCACCGAGGATAACCTGAACTACCTTGGTTAGCAAGGTATATAGGTATACAATAGAATTCATTTGTTGCTGGACGCTGATATTTGCAAGCAAGGGTGACACTTCCTCAACGCTCAACACGACCGGATTCCTGCGCTTTGGTTTGGCACGGACTACGCCGTCCAGCCAGGGAGGATCCATCTCCAAAACATGAAAATAGAAAAACAAAATTGCTTGCAACGCCCGGTTTTGCGTGCAATCGAGGAGAATTACCGGAAGTCCCTGGAAATCGTTTGCTACCGAGCTCATCACGATGAGTGTGGAGACGTGCATATGGAGAAGAAGCCGAGAATAATAATCGCAAAGTACCAAGATGACATTCTGCAAAGGAGATTCCAATAATATGGCGGATATGGAGTGGTCGAAACATAACAAAGCGTTCAAATTCGTTCCGCCAGCTAAGCTGGCTCCACCGGACACGTGCTACGCACGCGCCGCTTAACTAAAACGATATATCTATATGGAGAATATTTGATGGCGTACGAAATCTCGCAAGAACTAGAGGCCAAACTCAGAATTCTTGAAATAGAGACTGATTTTTTCTCACGCAAGCCTGATAGACCTACCCGAAGTCGATACCTGGTCTGGCTAATGATGGTGGTTATTATCGTGGGTGGCTATTCCGCAGCGATATCTGAAAGTCCATTCCAATTGGCTTTCTTTGTGCCTTTGGAGTTAATTATTACCTTATTTATCTCCACGAAAAGCGGCTATTCGGCTTGTACTCAAGTGCGTGTGAAATTATCAACTATTACAAAAAGGCAGATGAGCTATTGTCAAATCTGGTGTTTAGCCATTTGATTCAAGCGGCGACCTGATCAATCTCTTTTACCTCGATCCCATCTTTGAATTTCACCCCCGTAATCACCTTGGCCAGGTAATCAAAGCCGCGTAGCCGGCGCCATTTCTTTTCCGCACACTGGCTCAATTTGAACATCATATGCAACATGCCATTGCGCGTCAGACAACCTTTGGATCTTTTGGTCCGGTGGCGGATGGTGGCAAAGGTGGATTCAATCGGGTTGCTGGTCCGGATGCTCTGCCAGTGTTGGGCCGGAAAATCATAAAATGCCAACAGTTCATCCCGATCCTTGAGCAAACAGCTCGTCGCTTTCGGGTATTTCGCGAGCTATTGTCAAATCTGGTGTTTAGCCATTTGATTCAAGCGGCGACCTGATCAATCTCTTTTACCTCGATCCCATCTTTGAATTTCACCCCCGTAATCACCTTGGCCAGGTAATCAAAGCCGCGTAGCCGGCGCCATTTCTTTTCCGCACACTGGCTCAATTTGAACATCATATGCAACATGCCATTGCGCGTCAGACAACCTTTGGATCTTTTGGTCCGGTGGCGGATGGTGGCAAAGGTGGATTCAATCGGGTTGCTGGTCCGGATGCTCTGCCAGTGTTGGGCCCGGAAAATCATAAAATGTCAACAGTTCATCCCGATCCTTGAGCAAACAGCTCGTCGCTTTCGGGTATTTCGCCTCAAAGATCTCAATAAACAAATCAAACCGCCTTGTTTGCATCATCCTTGGTTTCCGCCTGCCAGATGGCGTGCAGGGCCTGCTTGGCTTTGGGTTGTGCGGATTTCGGCAAACAATTCAGTACATTCATGGTCTTGTGCATCCAGCAGCGTTGCTGGCGGCTGGCCGGAAAGATTTCATCCAGCGCCGCCCAAAAACCCATCGCACCATCACCAATCGCCAGTTGTGGGGCGCTCATGCCGCGCGACTTCAGATTCAGCAACACCTCACGCCAACTCTGAGTCGATTCTCGCACCCCGTCCTCAATCGCCAGAAAATGTTTTTCGCCGCGTTCATTGACACCAATGATCACCAGCGCGCAGAGCTTGGCATCCTCCGCCCGCAGCCCACTGTAGACACCATCAGCCCAGACATACACCCACCGGTCCTGTCCCAGGCGACGCTGGCTCCACGCTCGATATTCCTCCGCCCATACCTGTTTCAGGCGGGATACCGTGCTGGCCGACAGACCCTGTGCCTGCGGGCCCACCAGTACCCGCAACGCCTCAGCCATCTCACCGCTGGATACCCCTTTGAGGTACAACCACGGAATGGCTGCCTCGAAAGTCGCTGTCTTGCGCACATATGGCGGCACCAGCACCGACTGAAAACTCACTGCTTCACCGGTCTTCGAGCGCACCTTGGGAATTCTCACCCGGATCGGTCCCAGGCCGGTCTGCAACTCACGTTCTGGCAGGTAACCGTTGCGCACCACACCGGCATGACCTGATTCGGTACGCCAATCCTGATACTTGGCCAGCAGCTCCTGGACTTCACTTTCCACCGCTTCGGCGAGCAGCTTCCGGGCGCCTTCTTTGAGCAATTCGGTCAACGGATCGGCACTGATTGCTCGACGTTCCAGTTCAATAACATTATTCTTGTTCATAGTGGCGTATCTCCTTTGGTTGCTTTGAAGTTTGGTAACAACAAATCAACCAGATACGCCGCTTTTTTTCAACTGCTCAAACACCAGATTCGATCATAACTCGTATTTCGCCTCAAAGATCTCAATAAACAAATCAAACGCCTTGTTTGCATCATCCTTGGTTTCCGCCTGCCAGATGGCGTGCAGGGCCTGCTTGGCTTTGGGTTGTGCGGATTTCGGCAAACAATTCAGTACATTCATGGTCTTGTGCATCCAGCAGCGTTGCTGGCGGCTGGCCGGAAAGATTTCATCCAGCGCCGCCCAAAAACCCATCGCACCATCACCAATCGCCAGTTGTGGGGCGCTCATGCCGCGCGACTTCAGATTCAGCAACACCTCACGCCAACTCTGAGTCGATTCCCGCACCCCGTCCTCAATCGCCAGAAAATGTTTTTCGCCGCGTTCATTGACACCAATGATCACCAGCGCGCAGAGCTTGGCATCCTCCGCCCGCAGCCCACTGTAGACACCATCAGCCCAGACATACACCCACCGGTCCTGTCCCAGGCGACGCTGGCTCCACGCTCGATATTCCTCCGCCCATACCTGTTTCAGGCGGGATACCGTGCTGGCCGACAGACCCTGTGCCTGCGGGCCCACCAGTACCCGCAACGCCTCAGCCATCTCACCGCTGGATACCCCTTTGAGGTACAACCACGGAATGGCTGCCTCGAAAGTCGCTGTCTTGCGCACATATGGCGGCACCAGCACCGGACTGAAAACTCACTGCTTCACCGGTCTTCGAGCGCACCTTGGGAATTCTCACCCGGATCGGTCCCAGGCCGGTCTGCAACTCACGTTCTGGCAGGTAACCGTTGCGCACCACACCGGCATGACCTGATTCGGTACGCCAATCCTGATACTTGGCCAGCAGCTCCTGGACTTCACTTTCCACCGCTTCGGCGAGCAGCTTCCGGGCGCCTTCTTTGAGCAATTCGGTCAACGGATCGGCACTGATTGCTCGACGTTCCAGTTCAATAACATTATTCTTGTTCATAGTGGCGTATCTCCTTTGGTTGCTTTGAAAGTTTGGTAACAACAAATCAACCAGATACGCCGCTTTTTTTCAACTGCTCAAACACCAGATTCGATCATAACTCAAGGCAGATGGACCCAAGATATAACAAGGCGTTAAAGTGAGCCCCTACGGGGCCGGACGCAGCTACGCTGAGCTATTGTCAAATCTGGTGTTTAGCCATTTGATTCAAGCAGCGACCTGATCAATCTCTTTTACCTCGATCCCATCTTTTGAATTTCACCCCCGTAATCACCTTGGCCAGGTAATCAAAGCCGCGTAGCCGGCGCCATTTCTTTTCCGCACACTGGCTCAATTTGAACATCATATGCAACATGCCATTGCGCGTCAGACAACCTTTGGATCTTTTGGTCCGGTGGCGGATGGTGGCAAAGGTGGATTCAATCGGGTTGCTGGTCCGGATGCTCTGCCAGTGTTGGGCCGGAAAATCATAAAATGCCAACAGTTCATCCCGATCCTTGAGCAAAACAGCTCGTCGCTTTCGGGTATTTCGCCTCAAAGATCTCAATAAAACAAATCAAACGCCTTGTTTGCATCATCCTTGGTTTCCGCCTGCCAGATGGCGTGCAGGGCCTGCTTGGCTTTGGGTTGTGCGGGATTTCGGCAACAATTCAGTACATTCATGGTCTTGTGCATCCAGCAGCGTTGCTGGCGGCTGGCCGGAAAGATTTCATCCAGCGCCGCCCAAAAACCCATCGCACCATCACCAATCGCCAGTTGTGGGGCGCTCATGCCGCGCGACTTCAGATTCAGCAACACCTCACGCCAACTCTGAGTCGATTCCCGCACCCCGTCCTCAATCGCCAGAAAATGTTTTTCGCCGCGTTCATTGACACCAATGATCACCAGCGCGCAGAGCTTGGCATCCTCCGCCCGCAGCCCACTGTAGACACCATCAGCCCAGACATACACCCACCGGTCCTGTCCCAGGCGACGCTGGCTCCACGCTCGATATTCCTCCGCCCATACCTGTTTCAGGCGGGATACCGTGCTGGCCGACAGACCCTGTGCCTGCGGGCCCACCAGTACCCGCAACGCCTCAGCCATCTCACCGCTGGATACCCCTTTGAGGTACAACCACGGAATGGCTGCCTCGAAAGTCGCTGTCTTGCGCACATATGGCGGCACCAGCACCGACTGAAAACTCACTGCTTCACCGGTCTTCGAGCGCACCTTGGGAATTCTCACCCGGATCGGTCCCAGGCCGGTCTGCAACTCACGTTCTGGCAGGTAACCGTTGCGCACCACACCGGCATGACCTGATTCGGTACGCCAATCCTGATACTTGGCCAGCAGCTCCTGGACTTCACTTTCCACCGCTTCGGCGAGCAGCTTCCGGGCGCCTTCTTTGAGCAATTCGGTCAACGGATCGGCACTGATTGCTCGACGTTCCAGTTCAATAACATTATTCTTGTTCATAGTGGCGTATCTCCTTTGGTTGCTTTGAAGTTTGGTAACAACAAATCAACCAGATACGCCGCTTTTTTTCAACTGCTCAAACACCAGATTCGATCATAACTCGGGGCGACCATCTATATTGCCTATTTCCTGGAAACCCCACAGGAGTTTGCTCTAACGGCAGAGACAGCTGCAAACAGGGATGCGTACGCGGAATACATTGCCAATATTCCACTCTGGGCCATTGCCGTTGGAATCATCGCGGCAGTGGCGAGGTTGTTTGGCGCAATTGCCTTGCTCCTTCGAAACGCTTGGGCATTGCCGCTCTACCTAGTATCGCTACCCTTTTTTCTAGTGGCCTTGTTTCGTGCATTTGTCCTCGCCGATGTAGCGAACGTTATGAGCACGGGCCATATCGCAACGGAAGTGGTTTTCGTCACGCTAAGCGTCTTCGCTGTTTGGTTTTCTTACAAATTCAAAGCTAATGGAACACTCAAGTAAGAATGTGCGGCGAATGACGTGGTCAAGCTATTTGATACAACCCAGTTAAGCAACTTTTCTTAATTCTGTCATTTCCATTTCAAACTGATTCGGACTTCTGTAATTGAGGTACGAATGCAGTCTGTAACTGTTATAAAACATCGATATGTAATCCAGGATATCCTGCTGGGCTTCATAGCGGGTCTGGTAGTGTCGCCAGTGCACCCGTTCCTGCTTCAGGCTGCCGAAGAAGCTCTCCACAACAGCGTTATCCCAGCAGTCGCCTTTTCGGCTCATGCTGCCTTTGAAGCCATGCGCTTTCAATAATCGCCTGAAAGCTTTACTGGCATATTGGGGATCCGCGGTCAGAATGGTGGATCAAGCCTGCTTTTGGCCTGCGCAACCAGATCGCCATCGTCAATGCATCACACACCAGCTGTGCGGTCATTCGGCTGCTCATACTCCAGCCCACAACTTTTCTGGAATATAAATCAATCACAACAGCCAGATACAACCAGCCTTGCTGGGTCCAGACATAGGTGATGTCTGAAGCAAAAACCTGGTTGGGTTGCTCAATGACGTGGTCAAGCTATTTGATACAACCCAGTTAAGCAACTTTTCTTAATTCTGTCATTTCCATTTCAAACTGATTCGGACTTCTGTAATTGAGGTACGAATGCAGTCTGTAACTGTTATAAAACATCGATATGTAATCCAGGATATCCTGCTGGGCTTCATAGCGGGTCTGGTAGTGTCGCCAGTGCACCCGTTCCTGCTTCAGGCTGCCGAAGAAGCTCTCCACAACAGCGTTATCCCAGCAGTCGCCTTTTCGGCTCATGCTGCCTTTGAAGCCATGCGCTTTCAATAATCGCCTGCAAGCTTTACTGGCATATTGGGATCCGCGGTCAGAATGGTGGATCAAGCCTGCTTTTGGCCTGCGCAACCAGATCGCCATCGTCAATGCATCACACACCAGCTGTGCGGTCATTCGGCTGCTCATACTCCAGCCCACAACTTTTCTGGAATATAAATCAATCACAACAGCCAGATACAACCAGCCTTGCTGGGTCCAGACATAGGTGATGTCTGAAGCAAAAACCTGGTTGGGTTGCTCAACGTCAAATTGCCGTTCCAATAAATTTTCAAATAACGGCAATTTATGATTGCTGTTGGTGGTCACTTTGAATTTCTTTTTATGACGAACTTGAATAACCGCTTCTTTCATCAGGTTCACGGTCTTCGTTCTGCTGATCGGAAAACCCAATGCATTCATCGCTCTTTTCATGCGCCGCCGGCCATAGGTATATTGGCTGGCAACGGCTATATCCTTCATCCAGTCCAGCATCTCCTGGTGCTCCGGATCCGCCAGCCTGGCTTCTGTAATTCGCCGATAGTGGTAATAACCTTGTCGGCTGACACCCAGTACTCGACACATCAGGTCGATTGGCCAGGTCTTCTTGTGTTGGGTGACAAACAAATATTTCATTTCATTTCTTTGGCAAAGAAGACCGTCGCTTTTTTTAGGATTTCTTTCTCCATTTTCAGGTTTTTGACCTGCGATCTTAACTTCCGGATTTCTTCCTGTTCCGGGGTGAGTTTGCCGTTCCCGCGGAAAGATTGCCCACCATCGGCTCGGTGTTCTGAAACCCAACGACCGAGCATATTGCCATTAAGCCCAAGGCTTCTGGCAGCTTCTGCACGGCTATAACCTTGATCGACTACCAAACTGACTGCATCCAGTTTGAACTCCTTTGAATACTTTTTTCTTCTTCTCAATTTACTTCTCCCAGTTAAATAAATTATCTCTTAACTGGGTTGTACAATCTATTGGACCACTTCACAACGTCAAAGAGCTATTGTCAAATCTGGTGTTTAGCCATTTGATTCAAGCGGCGACCTGATCAATCTCTTTTACCTCGATCCCATCTTTGAATTTCACCCCCGTAATCACCTTGGCCAGGTAATCAAAGCCGCGTAGCCGGCGCCATTTCTTTTCCGCACACTGGCTCAATTTGAACATCATATGCAACATGCCATTGCGCGTCAGACAACCTTTGGATCTTTTGGTCCGGTGGCGGATGGTGGCAAAGGTGGATTCAATCGGGTTGCTGGTCCGGATGCTCTGCCAGTGTTGGGCCGGAAAATCATAAAATGCCAACAGTTCATCCCGATCCTTGAGCAAACAGCTCGTCGCTTTCGGGTATTTCGCCTCAAAGATCTCAATAAACAAATCAAACGCCTTGTTTGCATCATCCTTGGTTTCCGCCTGCCAGATGGCGTGCAGGGCCTGCTTGGCTTTGGGTTGTGCGGATTTCGGCAAACAATTCAGTACATTCATGGTCTTGTGCATCCAGCAGCGTTGCTGGCGGCTGGCCGGAAAGATTTCATCCAGCGCCGCCCAAAAACCCATCGCACCATCACCAATCGCCAGTTGTGGGGCGCTCATGCCGCGCGACTTCAGATTCAGCAACACCTCACGCCAACTCTGAGTCGATTCTCGCACCCCGTCCTCAATCGCCAGAAAATGTTTTTCGCCGCGTTCATTGACACCAATGATCACCAGCGCGCAGAGCTTGGCATCCTCCGCCCGCAGCCCACTGTAGACACCATCAGCCCAGACATACACCCACCGGTCCTGTCCCAGGCGACGCTGGCTCCACGCTCGATATTCCTCCGCCCATACCTGTTTCAGGCGGGATACCGTGCTGGCCGACAGACCCTGTGCCTGCGGGCCCACCAGTACCCGCAACGCCTCAGCCATCTCACCGCTGGATACCCCTTTGAGGTACAACCACGGAATGGCTGCCTCGAAAGTCGCTGTCTTGCGCACATATGGCGGCACCAGCACCGACTGAAAACTCACTGCTTCACCGGTCTTCGAGCGCACCTTGGGAATTCTCACCCGGATCGGTCCCAGGCCGGTCTGCAACTCACGTTCTGGCAGGTAACCGTTGCGCACCACACCGGCATGACCTGATTCGGTACGCCAATCCTGATACTTGGCCAGCAGCTCCTGGACTTCACTTTCCACCGCTTCGGCGAGCAGCTTCCGGGCGCCTTCTTTGAGCAATTCGGTCAACGGATCGGCACTGATTGCTCGACGTTCCAGTTCAATAACATTATTCTTGTTCATAGTGGCGTATCTCCTTTGGTTGCTTTGAAGTTTGGTAACAACAAATCAACCAGATACGCCGCTTTTTTTCAACTGCTCAAACACCAGATTCGATCATAACTCCCTTCGAAAGCAACTTTTCGGTTCACGGTCACAGAGACGCCGTTTCTATGGAGCGACCGCTCTGCCTCCTCCATGTGCCCGACCAGTTTTTCAAACGCCGCATGACCCTCTTCGCTGCTGTCTTGTGCTGCTCTGATTATTTCAAGTTTCTCCGATATGTCCATTGATCTGACGCCCGTTAATATCCCGTTAAGAACATAGGGGTTTTAGAAGGTGCCCCATTAATTTTAGAAGATCGGCGGATTTACAAAACCCCTGAAACCCGCGCTGTTATTGGTCGGGGCGAGAGGATTCGAACCTCCGACCCCCACAACCCCATTGTGGTGCGCTACCAGGCTGCGCTACGCCCCGACACTAAACTTGAGAACCTGGGTATTGAAAACCCATGTTTAGAGACCCGATGAACTGACAAACTTGTTTCTCGGGAATCCTATTTCTATAAGACCTATCTCTTTAAGACCTATCTCTTTAAGACCCTATCTCTTTAAGACCCTATCTCTTTAAGACCCTATCTCTTTAAGACTTGAAGTACTTGCTCCAGTTCTACCTTGACCTGGCGGATAATTTGCTGGCTTTTGTTGTCGTCCTCACGGGCTTCGTCGCCTTCCAACATCTGCCGGGCACCGCCAATGGTGTAGCCCTGCTGGTACAACAGACTGCGAATCTGACGGATCATCATGACATCGCCACGCTGGTAATAGCGGCGATTACCCCGGCGTTTGACGGGCTTGAGTTGCTCGAACTCCTGCTCCCAATAACGCAGAACATGTGGCTTGACGCCACATAATTCGCTCACTTCACCTATTGTGAAATATCGTTTCACCGGAATCGGCGGAAGATCTCGGTCAATTCCCGGATCCAGCATATGCCTCTACCCTTGCACGCAATTTTTGACCCGGGCGGAATGTCACCACGCGCCGCGCTAAGATTGGAATTTCTTCACCGGTTTTTGGGTTTCGGCCCGGTCTTTGATTTTTCTCGCGTAACTGGAAATTTCCGAAACCGGAGAGTTTGACGTTCTCACTCCCTTCCAGCGCGCTCCTGATTCCTTCGAAAAACGCATCGACAAATTCCTTCGCCTCGCGTTTATTCAGGCCGACCTCTTCAAACAGACGATCAGCCATTTCTGCCTTGGTTAACGACATTTTTATCCTCTCAACTGGGCACCCAGACGCTGTTCAAGCTGATCCACCACGCGGTGAATGACCTGGTCAACATCTTCGTCACTTAGAGTGCTAGAAACGTTCTGTAAAATCAAGCCTATAGCGAGACTTTTGTAACCTTTTTTTAAGTTCTTGCCCTTATATACATCAAATACCAACAGATTTTCCAGTATTTGGCTTGCCGAATCAATCACGCATTTCCTGACCTCATCGTAAGTGACATCAACCGGTAACATTAGCGCCAAATCACGGCGAATAGAGGGAAATCGTGAATACAGTTTCGCGAATGGTATTTCTCTTTGGAGCAAATAATCAAGTTCAAGTTCGAGAAAATACACGTTTTCGCGAATTTTCAAACTTTTTAACACCGATGGATGCACCGCGCCACACCAACCGACCACTTGACCTCCATTGCGCACCACCGCGCCCGAGCCCGGGTGTATCCACGGCAGATCGGCGGCCTCGAAATCCGGCATTGCGCTGCCCGGGCCACGCAATTCCATCAAGCGCTCCACGTCGCTTTTGATGTCATAAAAATCCATTTCGCGGGTGCTTTGCGCCCACGATTCAGGCAATGCGCTGCCACTGGCCACCGCTGCGACCCTGTCTTTCTCTGCGAGCGTTTCGCCCTGCAGGTATGCCCTACCCGTCTCGAACAGACGCACTCGGCTATGCTGGCGTCTAACGTTATGCGCGAGGTTGGTGAGCAAGCCGGGCAGCAAGGCGGTGCGCATCACGGCCATTTCGGCTGATAAGGGATTGGACAGCGGCAGCACCATCTCGTCGTGGTGAACGGCCGCCAGCAGTGACAGGTCGACAAAACTGTAGTTAATGACTTCCTGGTAGCCCGAGGCACACAGCGCCTGTCTGACCAGGTCAACAGCCACCATGGCTTCAGCTTGTGCCGAAGCCTTTACTTCACCGCTGGGCGGGGTGGCCGGCAGGTTATCATAGCCATAGATCCGCGCGACTTCTTCAATCAGGTCTTCCTCGATGGCGATGTCGAAGCGCGCCGGCGGCGCAACCACGGTCAAAACATCCGTCGCCCCTGCCTCGCCAACAAACATCATCCCCAGGCGTGTCAGGATGTCGCGGGCGACGTCCACGTCAATCGGCGCACCCAAAACCTTGGTGAGCCGCTCAATACGCAAGGATACCGGCTGATTAACCGGCAGATACGCGGATTCCTCAGCCACAATGACAGGGCCCGGTGCGCCGCCCGCAATCTCAAGCAGCAATGCCGTTGCCCGTTCAATTGCCCTGACCTGGCCAACCGGATCCACACCGCGTTCAAAACGGTGTGAGGCGTCGGTATGTAGACCATAGTCGCGCGCCCGACCCATGATGGTCGGCGGACTCCAAAACGCGGCTTCAAAGAAGATGTCTTGAGTGGCATCGGTCACTGACGAAGCCAGACCGCCCATGATTCCAGCGAGCGCCACCGGCCCGGAAGCATCGCACACCACCACCGCCTCGGGTTCAAGCTGGATCTCCTGTTCGTCCAGCAACGTCAATTTTTCGCCTTTGCGCCCGCGGCGAACAATAATTTCGCCATCAAGCCGGGCAAGATCGAAGGCATGCATGGGCTGGCCCTGCTCCAGCATCACATAATTTGTGACGTCAACGACCACACTGATGCTGCGCACGCCGCATCTGCGAAGTTTCTCCATCATCCACAAGGGTGTTTCAGCAGTCACATCGACACCCTTGATCACCCGTCCGGCAAAGCGCGGACAATCTGCCGGGTCTTGCAGCGTTATGGCCAAGCTGTCTTCGATGACGGCCGCTACGGCGGGCACGTCCAGGGGTTGGTGATCCGCCTTGCAACTGGCCGCCACATCCTGAGCCAGGCCACGAATACTCAGGCAATCGGCGCGGTCGGGGGTCAATTCAAGCGCAATGGTGGCATCATCCAACGACAGGTATTCACGCAGGTCTTTGCCCAGTGGCGCGTCGGCCGGCAACTCCAGGATGCCGGCGTGCTCGTCCGACAGACCGAGTTCTCGGCCAGAACACAGCATGCCGGCAGAATCCAGGTCGCGGATGCTCGCCTGTTGGACCTGCACATCGTCGCCAATGCGCGCACCCACTTGCGCCAGCGCCACCCTGAGGCCGGCGCGTACGTTGGGCGCACCACAGACAATCTGCAGCGGTTCATTCTCATCGTCGGCGCCGGTGCTGACCCGGCACAAGCTCAGCTTGTCGGCGTTCGGGTGCGGGCCGCTGTCGATAATCTCCGCCACCACGACTCCGTCAAACGCAGCCGCCACCGGCTTGACGGTATCCACTTCCAGGCCGGAGGCGGTGAGCGTTGCGGCCAACTGATCGGCGTCGACATCGAGTTTCACCCACTCGCGTAACCACTGAACACTGAATTTCATGCTGCCGCCCCGAAATCAGTGGAACTGGCTGAGAAAGCGCAGATCATTTTTCAAAAAACAGCCGGATGTCATTGACGTCGTAGCGCAGCATGGCGAGGCGGTCCAGCCCCATGCCGAATGCCCAACCCGTGTAGCGCTCCGGGTCAAGATTGCAGGCCCTCAGTACGTTGGGATGGACCATGCCGGAGCCGAGAATTTCCAGCCACGCCGGCTCACTGCCATCACCCTTGTCCCACACGATATCCACTTCAGCGGACGGCTCCGTGAACGGGAAGTAACCCGGTCGAAAGCGCATTTCGAGCTCTCGTTCAAAGTAAGCATTGACAAATGTCTGCAGCGCGCCCTTGAGATCGGCCATCGTCACTCCTTCGCCGACCATCAGGCCCTCGAGTTGGTGAAACATCGGCGTATGGGTCTGGTCGGAATCACTGCGGTATACCTTGCCGGGCGCAATGAGGCGGTAGGGTGGATCGGTTTTTTCCATCGTCCTGATTTGCACCGGCGAAGTGTGCGTGCGCAGCAGGCGGCCATCGCCGAAGTAAAAGGTGTCATGGTCCGTGCGTGCCGGATGGTTGGGTGGAAAATTCAGCGCTTCGAAGTTGTAATAGTCACTCTCGACTTCCGGCCCGGTCGCCACTTCAAAGCCCAGCGTGGAAAAGATTTCGATGGCACGCTGAGTGGCGCGTGTGACCGGGTGCAGGCCACCCCGCTGCTGGCCGCGGCCGGGCAGCGTCACATCGACCTTTTCCTGTGCCAGCTTGAGGTTGAGCGCGTCCAATTCCAGGGCCGTCTTGCGCTCCTGGATGGCCTTATTGACACGGTTTTTGACGCCGTTGACCGCCTGACCAAAGGCTTTTCGGGATTCGGGCTCCATGCCGCCCAGCGATTTGAGCAAAGCGGTGATGTGTCCTTTCTTGCCCAGGTAGCTGACCCGGGTGTCGTCCAACGCCTTGAGGTCAACTGCAGCAGATATCTGCGCCATGGCCTGCTCGGTTAGTTGGTCAAGATTGTCCACAAACTTTTTCCACAGTAACGAGTCTCGTTTCCCTCGGCAATTGCTCCTGCATTGCTCTACCTCCTGCATCCCTGCTGTCGTGCTCCCGCCTACGCGTTACGGCGTTCAGCAGGCGCTTCTTCGGCTTCGCCGAAACCGCACCTACTTCTCTGCCTACGCTGCGGAAGGCGGCTTCACGCGCAACGGCTTCGGAGCCGTACTTTATGCCCTGCGGGCAAACCGTGTGGCTCCTCGGGCCTGCACGCGCAACGGCTTCGGAGCCGTACTCTTCGCCCTGCGGGCAAACCGTGTGGCTCCTCGGGCCTGCGCTCGACGGTTGCGGCGGCACGCAATACCGTGCCGCCCCTGTCAGACAAACTGCAAGGCCCTTCCCAATTAAGGATCCAATCCCGCGGAGGACGAGAATTAGCCCAGGCTGGCCTTCGCTTTTTCCGCCAATACGCCAAAAGCCGCTTTGTCGTGAACGGCCAGGTCCGCCAGGACCTTGCGATCGACTTCGATCTCCGCCTTGTTGAGGCCGTCAATTAGCCTGCTATAAGACAATCCACACTCACGGGCCGCGGCGTTAATGCGCACGATCCACAGCCTGCGGAACTGCCGCTTGCGCTGCCTGCGATCACGGTATGAATACTGGGCGGCCTTGGTTACCGCCTGCTTGGCGACGCGATAGACCTTGCTTCGGGCGCCGTAATAGCCCTTCGCTTCCTTGAGCACTTTTTTATGTCTGGCGCGTGCCTGTACGCCGCGTTTTACTCTTGCCATTTTCCTGATCTCCTCTGCGATACGCCCTGTCAGGCATATGGAAGCAAGCGTTTGACGACCTTTTTATCGGCGTCGCTGATCATGCCTGTACCGCGCAGACCACGCTTAAGCTTTTGGTCTTTCTTGGTCAGCATATGGCTATGTTTGGCATGGCCCCGCTTGAAGCCGCCCGAAGCGGTCTTCTTGAAACGTTTGGCCGCACCGCGATTGGTTTTCATCTTCGGCATGGGTTTTCTCCTGTCTATTTGACACGTTGCTCAAGCGGCTTGCGGCATTCATTGAACCCGCCAGCTCTTCTACCAAAGCTTGACAGCGCTTCTCTTACTCCTGCAAAAAGCAGGGTCGTTTTGCGACGATATTCTCAGGTCTTTTTAGAGCTGATCATCATCACCATTTGGCGTCCCTCCATCTGGGGGAACTGTTCTACCGTAATTTCGTCGACCAGCTCAGCTTCAACGCGCTTGAGCATGGCCAAGCCCAACTCCTGGTGGGCCATCTCGCGACCTCGGAATCGAAGGGTAACCTTCACCTTGTCGCCTTCGTCAAGAAAACGCCTGACATTGCGCATCTTGACCTCGTAATCGTTGATGTCAGTGCCGGGTCGAAACTTGACCTCCTTGACATGCGTGATCTTCTGTTTCTTCTTCGCAGCCTGTGATTTCTTGGCCTGTTCGAAGCGATACTTGCCCCAATCCATGATCCGGCATACCGGTGGCTCACTATTGGGGGCAATTTCGACCAGATCAAGGCCCTCATTTCCTGCCAGTTCCAGCGCTTCTTCTATTTGCAGAATGCCGGCTTGTTCCCCGTCCGAGCTAATCAGCCGGACTTGCGGTGCTGTTATGTCACTGTTGCGCCGCGTTAGCTTAGTTGTTGCGATTAGATTCTCCTCCTGTCAATTTTCTGTTTGCCCCCGTTTTCCAATCTCGACATCGAGACGTGCGGCAAAGTCATTCACACTCATGGCGCCCAGGTCTTCACCTGCCCTGCTGCGTACCGCCACCATTTCATTCTCTACCTCTCGGTCACCCACCACAATCAGGTAGGGAACCTTGGCTAAAGTGTGCTGGCGGATTTTAAAGCCGATCTTCTCATTTCTCAAGTCCAAATCGACCCGGAATCCTTTATTTTCAAGGGATTCTGCTACTTTTTTGCAGTAATCGGCCTGATTATCGGTAATATTCATGACCACGGCCTGCACCGGCGCCAACCACGGCGGAAAGGCGCCAGCGTAGTTTTCAATCAAAATTCCAATAAAGCGTTCCATCGAACCGAGTATGGCCCGGTGCAACATCACCGGTACCTGGCGCGAACTAGCGCTGTCGATATAGCTGGCATCGAGGCGAGCAGGCATGAAAAAATCCATCTGCAGCGTGCCGCACTGCCACACCCGCCCGATCGTATCGGTCAGGGAAAACTCGATCTTGGGACCATAAAATGCGCCCTCGCCCGGGTTCAATTTCCAATCGATGCCGGCCTCATCCAGTGCCGCAGCGAGGGTTTTCTCCGCAGTCTCCCACTGATCGTCCTCACCGATACGATTCTCCGGCCGGGTCGAAAGCTTGACCAGCACCTCTTCGAAGCCGAAATCACGGTAGATGCTGTACAGCAGCTCAATGAAGCGCGCGGACTCTTCCTGCACCTGGTCTTCGGCACAAAAGATATGCCCGTCATCCTGTGTGAAAGCCCGCGCCCGCATCAAGCCGTGCAGGGCGCCGGATGGTTCCTTGCGGTGGCAGGAACCGAATTCGGCCAACCGCATTGGCAGATCTCGATAGCTGTGAAGGCCCTGGTTGTATACCTGCACATGGCCGGGGCAGTTCATCGGTTTGACCGCATAGGTGCGGTTTTCGGACTCGGTAATGAACATGTCGTCGATGAATTTTTCTGCGTGCCCGGATTTCTGCCAGAGAGAAATATCGAGCACTGCAGGTGTATTCACTTCCTGGTAGCCGGCGGCCCGCAGACGCTTGCGCATATAGTCCTGGATCGTGGTGTACACCCGCCAGCCGGCGTCGTGCCAAAACACCATGCCGGGCGCTTCTTCCTGGAAGTGGAACAGCTCCAGTTGTTTACCGAGACGGCGGTGGTCACGCTTTTCGGCTTCTTCCATACGGTAGAGGTAAGCACTGAGCGCTTTCTTGTCGGCCCAGGCGGTGCCGTAGATTCTCTGCAGCATCTCGTTGTTGCTGTCGCCGCGCCAGTAGGCGCCGGCCAGCTTGGTCAGCTTGAAATGCCCAAGCTTGCCGGTATCCGGAACATGGGGGCCGCGGCACAAGTCAATGAATTCGGCCTGGCGATAGAGCGAAATGATTTCGCCCTCGGGTATGCCCTCAATGATTTCGGCCTTGTAGTGCTCGCCCTCCTGGCGAAAATATTGGATCGCCTCCTCGCGCAACATGGTTTCGCGCGAAACGGTCTGGGCATCCTTGACGATGCGGCGCATCTCGGCGGCGATACGATCGATGTCCTCGGGGGTGAAGCTCTTTTCATACGAGAAATCGTAATAGAAACCGTCTTCAATCACCGGGCCGATGGTGACCTGGGCAGACGGAAACAGGCGCTTGACCGCCTGAGCCAACAGATGCGCGCTGGAATGGCGGATGATCTCCAGGCCCTCAGGATCACGGCCCGTAATGATCCGCACCGTGGCATCGGCCTCAATCAGATGGCTGGCGTCGAACAATTCACCGTCGATCTCACCTGCCAGGGTCGCCTTCTCCAACCCGGGCCCGATATCGGCCGCCAGCTCCATTATGGTCAGCGGCGCATCATATTCGCGCTGGCTTCCGTCCGGTAATGTGATGGTTGGCATGGATGGTCCTCCCTTGGCTCCAAAAAAAAAGGCGCATAGCGCCCCTTTCCGCGCTTTGGGGAACTGGTTTTCAGGTTGTAGTTCGAGTGTTTGTTCTCATCCGGGGTATTGTACGTTTAATTGGGCATTGGATAAAGTGCTGCAGGCTGTGGCCATGCAGATGAAGAATTTTGTACCATACTTGCAAGACTGATTCCAAGTAAGGAGAAGAAAGTGAAACTCATTAAAATGCTATTCATTGGCTTGAACCATTGATGCAAAACAGCTTTCTCCTACTGCCGATCATTCTGCCGGTGCTGTTCTGGGCCTTCTACCACTATCACAAGGACAGACATCTACCTGAGCCGATCGGCCTCTTGTTACTTGCTTTTGCCCTGGGCATCGGTTCGTCTTACCTCGTCATGGGGATGTATCAGTCGCTGGACCTGGTGGGTCTGCGATATGATGCCTTCGCGCTGGCCGAAACCAATCTGCCCGGACTTCTGGCCTACAGTGTGTTGGTCATTGGCACATTCGAAGAATTGGCCAAGATGATCCCCTTCTTGCTGATTGTCATTCATTTCAAGGAGTTTGACGAGCCGATCGACGGCATCATCTATGCGTCATTTATTGCCTTGGGCTTTGCCGCAGTAGAAAACATTCAATATGTAGAATTCGCTTCGAAAACGGAGGCTTTTGCCCGGGGGTTTGCGGGCCCGGTAGTCCACATCGTGTTTGCGTCCATATGGGGTTACTACATTGGCCGGGCATACCTTTGCCGAAAGAATTTGCTGCCGACGATTTTCGCTGCACTCGCGTTCACTGCGGTGGTGCACGGGATTTACGATTTCGTCGTGATTGGGCTACCGGCACCGGCGTTACCGGTGGCCGCATTTCTGATTGTGGGCCTCTGGGTGTGGCGCCTGCGTCTCATTAGAGATTTGCACGCCCTGCCGGCGGGCCCCTGCCCGCAGGAGGAGGATGTCGCCGAGCAAGAATCCAGGAATTCCGACTGAGCGAGGCTCGATTCACCGCGAATTGTACCTGCTAGGGCTGCCATGGCCGCGGCGCTACCGTCTGGGCTATGGAAGATTTTCTCCCCTGACCAGTCGTAATCCCCGTCCCACGGCCATATTGGCAAAACGGCGTGACCTTTAGCCCGAATCTACAAGAGAGAAACAATGAATAGCGTGTACACCTTTTTGAGCTGGGATGGTGCGGGCCTGATCATTGCTGCGCTAATTGGCGTAGTCGGCCTGCTGCTATGGAATAAGGGGCGTCGCGCCTCAAGCAAACGCGCAGGAAAGCCGCTAATGTGGGTCGGCGGCCTGACAAGCCTAATTGCTTTAATGCTCCTGGTCAGTTCCGGCATCCACGCTGTGACAGTCGCCCGCATGTGGGCCAAATATCCTCCACCAGGAAAAATGGTCGATGTGGGTGGATACCGCATGCACCTGCTGGCCGAGGGTGATAATCGCGGCAGTCCCACCCTGGTATTCATACCCGGCGGCCACGGACCTGGCTATTACTTCTACAACATGCACAAGATTTTTCGCGATGAGGCGCGCTCGATCCTCTATGACCGCGCAGCCTCGGGCTGGAGTGATGCCGGGCCATTCCCGCGCACCTCCTACCGCGAAGCCCAGGAGCTACACACCTTGTTGAAGAACTCTGGCGAAACCGGTCCGGTGGTTCTCGTCGGCCACTCATATGGCGGTATGCTTGGCCTCATCTACGCCATGCATTACCCCGAAAATGTCGCAGGTCTGGTCCTGCTTGATTCCGGTTTTGCCGAGCTTTATCAAAATGCAGGTGCCGCAGCGGCCCTCAAAACTATTCAGAAAGCCTCACGGATTCAAGGCCTGCTCGCCTCCTTCGGCCTCCCCAACCTATTCCAGAACAAGCAATACCAGGAGATGGTCAACGCGGTGTTGGCGGTATACGAACGCGAACTCAGCGACGTTTGGGATCCATTGCAGGCGATTGCTGTTGCTGCCATGAACGCCTACGGTGGCGCTTCACTCTACGGCGAGTTCGATGACCCTGCCGCCTTCGAAACCGGTCTCATGCGCCCGGGTGCGCTCGACGGCATTCCGGTGAGCTCCGTCACTTACCTCGGTGGCACCGATCTTTACAGTCAGGATTCCATCGATTTCGTGCTAAACGTGCGACCTGACCTGGACCAGGAAGGCGCCATGGGCCAATTGAACGGGCTCGACAGGACCCGCAAGAAAATCTTCACCCTGTCAGACCAGATCCAGACCTACAGCGTGCCCGAGGGTGGTTCGCATAACTTCGTTTACGAAATGCCCCAATTCACCAGCGCGCTGGTGCGCGACATGTTAAGCCGGATTGCGAATCCCGCTGCGCGTCCCATTCTTGGAACGAATCTCCCCCACGGCTGGCCTGGGGACACCCTGTTCGCCAGCGATCTCGCCCGACCGCCGATACCCGTTACCACAGGCACCGACAGGTTGTAATCATGCCTCGTGGCGCTTTCTAAGCACGGCCACCAGGGATATTCCCCATGGCAGGGAAAATCGTTGTAATAATCTGCGCTCGCTGAAGAAAATCGCACGCAGAATCGAGTTGACGCCTTTGGCCGGCATCTGCATGTCCTGCCAGGTTTCCCGGTAGGGCAGCACTTTTCGCAGCAGGCGGATTGCCGCGACGGGCGGGAACAGCCAGAAATTAAAATAGCTTTCAAACTCAATTTCCAGACCACATTTCCTGGCCAGGGCTTCTATGTCGGGTTTGCGATATCGCCTGAAGTGGTCATTTTCCACATCGTGCTGGCTCCACAAAAAGGAGAAGGCTGGAACGGTCACAACAATCTGCCCGCCGGGTGCCAGCAACTTGCGCAGACAGTCCAGGCCGGCCTCATCATCCTCGAGGTGCTCGATTACATCGAAAAGAGCGATCAAGTCAAACCGGTGAGTAAATTCAGGCAGTGCGTCAGGCAGCGCGCCCACCTGGACCGGCGCAATGTTTCGAGCTCTCGCCAGTGTGGCGGCCTGTGCATCGGGTTCCACACAGGTCAGCTGCCCGAACTCGCCTAGCATCGCCATGTTCCCGCCCGTCCCGCATCCAATTTCAAGCAGGCGTCCGGATTCCGGCAGATCGAGTGATTGCAGCACGCAGTGGATAATATTCCGGCGTCCTGAGAACCACCAGTGACGATCTTCCAGTTCCCTCATTTGCAGATAGATTTCGGGCTTCATCAGAAGGCCTCAGTGCATCTGTTGTATTGCAGGACGATCCAAGCCGGAGGAGACTAAAAGAAACTGACGGATTCCGGCTTCTAGGGTCGAAGGATTCCAGCCGGGTGGAAGTATTCGTCGGCTGAAAGTAATGTGCCGGTGATTGCCGAAATCCTGGTCCAGACGGAAACGCGGATGAATATGCAGGACCTGACGGATTTTTCTGACCACTTCAAAAATGGAAGCGCTCCTGCCCGTTACCAGGAAGTTGGTTCGATTTTCCCGGGACCGATTGGGGCGAGCAATCCGCCTGCTGACGAAGGCGCCGATATCCGCCGCCAGAACATAGTCCCGCAAGGCCATTGTGTGGGCATCGAGAACGGTCTCCTGGCGGTTCAGCGTGTTGTGAATAAGCATATTGATCAGGCCCTGCCGCTTGCGCCTGGCTGACGGCCCGTAGACTGAGCTGGGACGGTAGATATTGCTCTCACCTGAGGGGCACAGGTCCAGAAGGATGGTTTCCTGAGCCAGTTTCCAGTCACCGTATGGTCGCCTGGGGCACGGCTTCGATAGATCATTAATGTACTGCTGGCCCTCAAACAGGCCGCCCGCCGAACTGACCAAATGATAATCAAATGCCGAAATCGCACCACTTCGCCTGCAGACGTCAAAACAATCCAGGTTTTCTTGAAACAGTTGCCTTTCGAGTGCAACTTCCTGTCTCGATGAATAGAAGTTGGCTGCACCTGCGCTCCAGATCACACTCAGACGTAGCGCTGACGCCTCTCCATGCATTCCTGAATTGATCAAGGCCTCCAGCTTTTGATAACAATCCCGCCGCGCTGTGGGATTGAGCCAGTCAAACGGCAATCGCGCCGATATTTGATAATTTCGACGCTGCAATGCCGCTGCAATCGCCGCACCGACCATACCGAGACCAAAGTGCATGACGCACTGCAATTGCCCCGCACTGCTTCTTCGCGTCAGGACATTCATCGGGCAGTTAGTTTTTCAAGCGCTGAATTGAGCAAACCGTCGGCGCTGCGGTCGGTCACGAAAAAGGCCGGCTTGCCTTGCAGTTGCAACATGCTCGAATGGAGGAATTCGATCACCACCCCCAGAATGAATATCGTGACGCCACCGAACCCCAAAAGCACCATCATCAACGAGGTCCAGCCCGGCACCTCGATCGCTGTGCTGGAAAAGAACTTGAGATAAAGAATCCAAATCCCATAAGCCGCCGCTGCCAGGAATGAGATCGCTGACAAGGTCGTGGTAAATCTCAGCGCCCGCAAATTCGATGTCAGCACCAGTCTCTTGGCATGCTGCACCAGGGACCAGAATCTGTAGCCACTCTGACCGCTTTGGGTGTAGCGCAGATCCGCCATCGGAACTTCTGCGCCAACAATGCGGTGGGTGAACCATGTCAGCGCCACGTCAAAATAGGTGTATTGGGCGCAGACGCCGGAGGCAGCGCGGGCAATGTCACCACGAATCAGGCGGAAGCTGCTGAACGAACGCACAAAGGGATTGCCAGACAACCGTGCGATCCAGGTCTTGATCAGCCCGGAGCCGCCATCCCGGTAGCCGCCTCCGTGGGTTGCCTCAGAAGCCTGGGCATAAACCACATCCGCAGACTGCCCGGTTGAGGCCAGAAGAAGTTTTTCGATGTGTGCCGGATCGTGTTGCAAATCCTCATCCATCGTCACCACCCAGTCACCGGAGGAATACAAAATACCGGCAACGGTGGCGCTGTGCTGGCCATAGTTGCGTGACAATTCGACCAGACGCAGCCAGGGGTGCTCCGGGAACAACCGCCGCAGCACTTCAGGCGATTGATCTACGGGTGAATCCAGCACAAAAATGCTCTCGAGCAATTTCAAATCTGGGGCAAGGGATTGCCACCGAACTCTGAGCGCAGCGAGCTTGTCAACCAACTCATTGAGAAATTCGGCGCCCCGGTAAACAGGGACAACAACTGAAAGCGTAATGGGGTCGCCTTGCTGATGTTCCATCGTTGTTACTCGCGTCTCAATCCTTTGACGATTCATTCGACGTCATTATTCACGCCAGTGTCAATCCCAATGCAGATTATTATACAGCTCCCACATCACAGCCGAGTCAAGCCCTATGGCCAAGGCGTCCCCCGGTTTGCGTAAAATCCTGATAGTCTTTCTACCATCATATCGGAGCGGTTGAACAGGCATGAATTATCGCCATCTCGGTCAGACAGGCATCAAGGTCAGCGAACTTTCTTTTGGCTCGTGGTTAACGTTTCACAACCAGTCAGGCGTCGAGGACGCTGTCGAGTTGATGGCGGCGGCCTTCGATTCGGGCGTCAACTTCTTCGACAACGCCGAGGCCTATGGCGGTGGCAAGTCGGAAGAGATTATGGGCAAGGCGCTCAGGAAGCTCGCTTGGCGGCGTGGCAGCTACCTGATCTCGACGAAGGTTTACTGGGGGCTACACGATGGCCCCAACGAGCGGAATACGCTGAACCGCAAGTATTTGCTGGAGAGCATCCACGGGTGCCTCAAGCGCCTGCAACTCGATCATGTAGACGTCTTATACTGCCACCGCGATGATCCTGACACGCCAGTCGGTGAGGTCGTGTGGGCCATGCACAACATCATCCAACAGGGCAAGGCGTTGTATTGGGGAACCTCGGAATGGGAGGCAGACCGGATATTGGCGGCCATAGAGTTTGCCGACAACAACCATCTGCACAAGCCTATCGTCGAGCAGCCGGTTTACAACCTGTTCGAGCGGCATCGTTTCGGAGCAGAGTACGATCTTGTATATCGTGAACATGGCTACGGCTCAACGACGTGGAGCCCGCTGGCCTCGGGCCTGTTGACCGGCAAATACAATGACGGAATTCCCGAGGATTCTCGCGCCGCCCTGGCCAGCGCCGAATGGTTGCAGGATCAGGTGACCGACGCAGCCCGGCTGAAAAGGGTCCGGGCGCTACAGCCAATTGCGGATGAAATGGGCGCGAGCATGGCGCAGTTCTCGCTGGCCTGGTGTCTGCAAAATCCACACGTGAGTTCCGTTATCACCGGCGCCAGCCGGGTTGAGCAGGTGCGTGAGAACATGATGGCGCTGGATTTTGTGGATCGATTCACGCCCGAGGTGATGGGCGCGATCGAGCGGGTGTTCGCCGATCAGGCCCCTTGATTTAACGGTGGGCACGAGGCCTGGCACAATCGGGGGTAGAGAACGTTTATGGCGACTGGTCGTTGGCACGAACTTTTTCGAGTTGCTCCGCCATATCCGCCCGCAGGTCACCAAGCATGCGCTGAAATTCAGGTTCGTCCCTGAGTCCGGCCAGGTTGGAATTACGCTCCAGTCGAAGCCACCACGTGGCCCGCCAGCCGTCATCTATCGCTGACCGCAAGGCGTCCAGCGCCGTCTGGGTATCGCCCTTGATGGCATAAATCTCCACATCGGATATCAAATGTCCGTAGCCGCCCATTCGGGGCCAATCGCGGACGAATGCGAGACTCTGGTCCAATAACTCGTTGGCCCGTTCATCGTCCCCGACTTCGATTAGAACCGGGGCGAGATCTATGGCTGCATGGTAGTTGGTTGGCTCTAGCACTAGGGGCGTGTGGGTATCGAACAATTCCGGGTAACCTTGCCGGTAAGTATCGATGGCCTGCTGATAGCGACCGGCCGCAACATGGTCGTCCCGCAACAACGCCAGGCTGGGATACCAGCGGCTCCAAATCCTGGCGGTTTGATGCGACAGCGCCACCGCCTCGGATGTCTCGCCGCGATACAAATGCAGCCAGGCAATCCCGACGTTGGCCCATAAACTGCCAAGTGCAACCTTCTCTGCCCGTTCGATCCACCGTGCACCGGTCGCTTCATCTCCCAGATCGAGAAACAGGCCGCCAAGAAAGGTCAGCATATTGGGATCACCCGGGTCCATGGCGACACTTTGCTCCATCAGCGGAACTGCCAGATCGAGGCGGCCGAATGCAAACCACTCCAGCATACCCTTGGAAAAAAAGCCGCGTGGGAAATCCGGTGCGACCTCGATCAGCTTTCTGTAGCTTTCATTGGCCTCATCGTGCCGTTCCAGATTGGTCAGTATTTCAGTCAGCAGCAGCCGCGTGCTGGGCGAAAGTGGATCGAGTTCGAGCGCGCGCCGGTAGTTGTACAGGCCCTCCTCCAGCCGTCCAAGGCGGTTTAACAGCATGCCATAGCTACGGTATGCTTCCGGATAATTGGGGCTCAATTCAATCGCTCGCCTGACCGCTGTTTCAGCCCCCGTGAAGTCGTTTTGCCAGAGGCTTTTGTATAGTGCCAGTGCTACCTGAGCCTCGCCCAACCGATCATCCAGTTCCAGTGCTGTGTCGATAGCTGTGATGGCATTGTTGCCGGCCTCTTCCTGCGATACGCCACTGTATTCTGGTTGCAACAGCAGCGTATCCGCCAGCCCTGCGTAAGCACGGGCATAGCCCGGGTCGATCGCAATTGCTTTTTCGAAGTAGCGCTGCGCCTCAAACAGCGTCTCACTCGTCCTTTGTCTCAATTGCTGGCGCCCAAGCAGGTATGCCTCATAGGCCGCAAAACTCTCGGTTGGTCGGGCTTCAATATCAGCCAGTTGCTGTGTAGACAGGGTCGCCTGAAGCGCTCCAGTTACCGCCCTGGCGATCTCACTTTGAATCGCAAAAATATTGGCTGCCGTTAACTCGCGATCATAGGTCTCCGCCCACATGTGTTCATCCGATGCATTGATGAGCTGTACATTGATCCGGACCCGGTCGCCCACTCGTTGCACCGAACCTTCGAGCACGGATTCAACCCGCAGGATCGCGCTGATCTGCGGGATGCTCATGCTCCGGTCAAGGCGCCTTACAGAGGTGCCGGAGATGACCGTCAGGGCGCCAACCTTCGCCAGTTGAGTAAGCACATCGTCATGGATGCCGCTGGTAAATGGTTCGTTGCTTTTTTCCTGGCTCAGATTGGCGAAGGGCAATACCGCGATCGCCTTGCCTGGGCGTTTTACAGTCAAATCTGAGGCCAAATCTGCGGCTTGCGCATCAACAACGGCGGGAGGCTCTGCATCAATATCGGAAGAATGGACACCAAGCCGGCTGGTCAGACTGAATGCAACCCAAACCACAACTGCCATTACCAGACCGAAAACAAGAAACTCGCGCGGCCCAAACGATGCGGATTGGGATGCGGATGTGGATGTGCTTAGGGCTGACATCGAACAACCAGCCGGCCACCGCGGCGATGGGAAACCCTGCCAGGGCCCCTATGACGAACCATCGGTACACCAAGTCCGGTATTGACAGTGCTGGAAAAACGTTGGAGGCGCCCTCGAGGGCGACGTACACGACCACCGGGTAGGCAGCCACGACCCGAAAAACCTTGCGCCGCTTCAGCTCACCCAGAAAAGTCAAGACCGGAGCTTGCCCGGAAGACTCATACGGCGCGGCCATCAAAGTCTCCTCGGCAGGAATGGCCAGGGCATAACCGCGGCTGCGTACCGTTCGAACGTAGGATTCGTCTGAGCCTGCTTGGCGCAACGCGTCGCGCAACAGCTTGACGCGCTGGGTCACGGTTTCTTCGCTGACGACCACATCGCCCCACACGGTCTGCATCAGCTCATCGCTGCTCAGCACCGCGGGCGATTTCTGCGCCAGTGTGGCCAACAGTTCAAAGGACAGTGGTGGCAACGGGATCGGGTCTCGCCCGCGCCAGACTCGCCGGGTAGGCAAGTCGAGCAGTAGATCGCCAATTTTATAGCGCTCCCCTGCCATGCCATGCACCCCGGATAATCCTGCAGCCTTGACGAAAGTCGGGTCTGACCCATTTGTCAGTGAGCCTGGATTATAGCAGGCAGCTCCCTGCTCTAGCGTTAGGGAAGGGGCGTCGGGGGCGGCGAGTAGGCTTGGCATAGTCGGATCAAGGCGCCCGCCCACCGGGCAGGCGCCTCGTGGACAGGGATTAGAATTGCACAACCAGCCAGTCGGTATTGGCCATGCCGCGCAATGGCGCGAATTCGATGTCTTTAAACTTGAGACTGACGGCCGAATTCTCGCCCGTGCGCAGGCTTCTGGCTACGACTGCGTCTTTGCCGCTACGGTAAATGTCACCAATGGCTGCCAATTGAAATTCCGGCGACACTGCATTGTTCAACTCAATGACTTTGCCGACACGCGTGCGCTTCATCAACCAGATAGTCACTGTGCCAGTTACTTTGTCGTGCCAGATCACATCGGGTTTTGCATCGCCATTGAAATCACCAATGCCAATTTCCTGTCTGGCCGACGCCTGCGGCGCCTGATGTGATACCAGGGGCTTTGTGCCCCACTTTGCTGAACGTATCTGCAGTCTACGGCTACCGGGAGAGTAGCTGACGATATCATCACAACCGTTTTTGTTGAAGTCCGCGGCGCCGATGACGTTTTCGGAATCAGTAAGATTTGTGCGCCACTGTGTAAGCGTCATCGGATCGACCGACGATATGAAATATTGAGATGTTTCCGCGTCAGACCACAACAATTGCGCGACGCCATCGCAATTGAAATCGCCCGTGGTGACCAATTCCAGCCCTCGAACGATATCGCCATCAAAGAACTCGCGATCGTAGCCGAAGCCATTGTGAATTCTTGACTGCACGACCAGTCCACCGTCGAAATCACGCCAGAGCAGGTCATCGTCTCCGTCACCATCGAAGTCGGCGGCGCCGTGCAACCTGGCAAAAGGTTCGAATGGAATAGTCTGCGATGATGAGGAGCCTACCCGTTGCGAAAATGCACGATGTTCATCTTTCAAGGCGTGTCGCCAGATTATCTCATCGTGCCCATCGCCTTCGAGGTCGGCCAGCCGGGGAATGCGCGGGCTTGCCGCGGCCGGCACGAATTGACGTCGTTGCACCGCCCAGGTGCCACTGCCGGTAAATTGCTTCGAATCCAGGGCAATCATGCCCAGCGCCGCTCCGGCCTCCGCATCGACATAACCGTCAACCTTCAATCCGCGCGGCAAGACAAACTCGAAGAAGCCATTGGAGTCGAGTTCAATGATTCCGCCAACGGTGGTACCGCCGGTGCTCGAAGACAACTCTCGAAACAACCCGATGAGACCGGTGAATGGGTTCGCCGGTGGCGAATCTTCATCATCCGATGGCGGACCGGAATTGATCACGGTACTATCATGCAGCAGCACAAACCCAACCCCATCGTGGCCGATCAGCGCAATCAATCGGCCCACAGCTTCGCTCTGGGCGGGCTCGGTAAGGCGCACATCGAAGCGCCCGTCATAGAATCCTTGAGGATTGGACGTGGTCACCAAGCCGCCTGACCCCACGCCGTTAGACCCGACGCCGTCAGACCTTATGCCCTCAAATTGACCGGGAAAAGCATCCGAGCCGTAACTTCCCTGGACGATGCCGCTACTGACGACGCCCCGAACCAGGCCGCCAACAGCCCGGCTGTATGTGTGGAAGCTGCCATCGGTGCCCAATTGAATACGCTCGATAATTGTGCCCACGCCCGTTTCCGCATCGGCAAAAGCCAGCAATGCGCCGTGATCCTGGATCACCATTCCAAAACTACCCTTGGTGCTACCGGTGAAATGACCAATGTAGATCCCGTCAAGCGTGGCAGCGTCGGTCTCGCTGCTCAACAAGCTGCTGGAGATAACAACAATAAGTGCCTGCACGCATCGGGTGAATGTATTGAATCTACTCATCTTCGGTTCCTCATGTTGGATTTGCGCCACGGCGAATTCGCAGCGTTGTGCGCCAACCTAAAACCGAACGGCAGGACTTACATGAAGGTTTGCAAAAGAGTTGGTGAAGAATTATGAAGAAGACTAAGACAGGGGGAATCAATAATGTTCGACCACTCAATCAGACAGGCATCAAGGTCAGCGAACTATCTTTTGGCTCGTAGTTACCGTTTTACAACCAGTCAGGCGTCGAGGACGCTGTCGAGTTGGTGGCGCCAGCCGGGTTGAGCAGGTGCGTGAGAACATGATGGCGCTGGATATTGTGGATCGATTGACGCCCGAGGTGATGGGCGCGATCGAGCGGGTGTTCGCCAAATCAAGCGAATAGCTGTGCCTTAGCTCTTTGTTCTTGATGTAAGTCAGATCAAGCCCTTCGATGTCGTTGTTGGCACAGGGCTCCAAGGAAATCCCTCAGGTGTGGTCAGGAATTTGCGTTTGCCACAGCGATTCGAACAGCTCGTCTTGAAACGGCGTTTTGTCACTGGTTCCTGGAGTTGAAGAAAACTCGTTGAAAACACAGCGGTCGTCGGCCCCAAAGAAATCGACCCTCATATAGGTCCCGATGGCGCTTCCCAGTTGCCTTGACCAATTGAGCAGCGATTCGAGGAACGGTGGCGGTTCCTGGATCGGAAGTTGGGATACCCGGGCATTGCACATTCGTTGCTCGAATGGGGTCCAGTCCTGATCGTAATGGCGAACGGACCTCCCACCTTCGCCGTTACTTCGATCGATGATCTGGATCGCACCAACGACCCCCGCAAACATATGGCACTTGTACTCCAACGGAAGGCGCGGCTTGCCCAATTTCGGCACTATTGCCTCCTCGCACAGCAGCGGCACCACGTTGATTCGCCCGTGCTCTTTAACGATTTGACGCAAAAGGCTCTTGCCGTGGGGCGATCCTTTTCCCATGAGCTTTTGGCCGTCAACGATGACGTGGACCCCACGCTTTGCCGCTCCCCAGTTTGGTCGGATGACGAATCGCTCAGGCAACCGTTCTATTGGGAGATGGTGCGCGCGGCGCCCGATCCAGTAGAGCTCGGGCACCGGAATATCGAAGCGCTGCACATACTCTCGTGAATTCCACTTGCTGATCAACGTGCGTTGCCAATGCTCGCAGCAGCGCCAGCGTTCCTCAGGATCATTCCGATGCCGGAGGAGGACATGTTCTCTGAGTCGATGAATCCGCCATGGGTAGTAGCGCCAGTCGGTAGGCCGGTGGGGCATGCCCCACCACTTCAGACGCCTTAGCAGTATCCTGTTGAAGTAGCCGCTGCCAGATTCCGCAGAGGTCATATCCGTCATTAAACAAGTCCCTTGCGTGGTAAATGTGGTTGGCACTTGAAATTCGGCAGTAGTTTTACCCTGAACCGGTGATACTACATGCTTGACCACGTCGGGCCTACATTTCCCTGGGTCTTCAATTCGACGGAGAAAGTGGCGCCTTCTCTAGCGATGGACAAGCCGTGGGTGGCAGTCATCACTTGTTTTTGCAGATTCCAGTCCCTGTTAACAGTGACAGTTGCCAGGTAAGGCCCGTTGGGCAAATATATGACTTAGAACGCTCGGTCCAGGCAAGCACGAAAGGGGTATCGATGGGTTTGCCACAGTAAAGTGTGTGGCACGTGATGCGAAGGATTCAAGGTGAATCCGGACTGACAAGTGATGGTTAGAATGTTGTAAAATAACACTTTTACACCAAGCATGCTAAGATAAATCTTCTCATGCTGAAGAATTTAAGGGATGCAAAACTATCCCCAACGTCAGGGAGGACTTTCCGAAAAGACACTGGATGTCATTTGTACCTTTTTAGCGAGGGGCTAAACGAATGAATCGACCACGTGTCTTTCTTGCCGACGATCATAGTCTCCTGTTGGAGGCGTTCCGCAACCTCCTGGAACCCAAATACAACATCGTGGGCACGGCCACTGATGGCCGTGAGATGTTGTCCAAAGTGTCGAAACTGCACCCGGAAGTGGTGGTGCTTGACATATCAATGCCCAACCTGAATGGATTCGTTGCGGCAGAAAAACTCAAGGCAATGCTACCTGACGTCAAGATCGTGTTTCTCACTGTGAATGAAGATGCCGATATGGTCACCGAAGCATTCAATATCGGCGCCAACGGCTATCTCCTGAAGAACTCGGCAGCATCTGAATTGTTCGAGGCCATTGACACGGTTTTGAATTCGGGCACGTATGTAACGCCTCAGATTACCGAAGGAATGATCAATACCTTTATCAAGAGTCCAAACAGCCGGCAAGGTCATCGAATACTGACCGTGCGTCAGCGCGAGGTGTTGCAGCTGCTGGCCGAAGGTAAAACCATGAAGGAGGTCGCATCCGAACTTTTCATTACGCCGCGAACGGTCGCCTTTCATAAATACCGAATCATGGAAGATCTCGACCTGCAAAGTAATTCGGAATTGATGCATTACGCCTTCAAACACGGTGTCGCATCCTGATTTACGCCAAGTATTCGCGGCATAGTGCCGCCGAACATTTATGCCGATAGCACGTCCATTTACACCCTCTATTTCACCAGCACCATTGCCTCGTGTTGATTCAAATCTGAACAGGCTTGGCTAATCAGATAGAATAGTTGACCAAGGGGTAAGGTAATGAAAGCAAAGGTTTGTGTTTTGCCATTGCTGGTTATGTGGTCGGCAACAGGATTGGCCGCATCGCCAGACGATGAAGATAATGACTTGATGTTGAAGCTAGTCGAGCAGGTGGCTGCCCTGCAAGTTGAACTTCAGGGCATGCGAAATGACCTCGAAAACCAGCGTCAACAAAGGGAGCACCTCGAAGCAATAGTTGCCCAAATGCAGGCGAGGTAGAACGCCCCGGCCATCGAGGCTGCTGCCTCGACACCAGACTCGAACCCCCACCCGGCACCCACCTCGACCCTGCCTCAAACCGAGCCTGTTTTGTTGGTTGATCTTAAAAGTCATGAGCAGGCATCAATTGCTGGTGACGACAGCAGCCACGTGTTGGCCAGGCCCTGGTGGAAGAATATCGAAATTTACGGATTTGGGGCGGCAGGTTATTACAACACCGGTTCGGCTGGCACTCGCGACGTTGGGTCATTTGAGATCAGGGAGGCGACAATATTTGTGGAGGCTGAAGTTTGGGAAAACGCCTCCTTTATGCTCGAATTGCAGACCAACCGCCTGGGCAAGGACAATGACTTGTTTACGCGAACCGGTGAGGTATACCTTCACTTTCGTGATATTGGAATAGCTGATTCAGCATTCGGATTGAAGATTGGCCGTGTTGATATTCCTTTTGGGGAAGAGTACTTACGCCAAGACGCAGTAGATAACCCGTTGATCACGCATTCAGCCGCCTATCCGTATGGCTTCGATGAGGGCGTACTGGTATATAGCTCGTTTCTGGGCGCAAATTGGATTGCTGCAATTACCGACGGCAGTGATACACGAAGTCTGGATGACCATTCAGACAAGGCCCTGAATTTCAAAGTGTCTGGCAATGTATTGGAGTCGCTGTATCTCAGCGCCAGCTTCATGAGCAATGGCACAGCGCTAAAAAGTGCCATGGAATTTGGCGGCAGTCATTTTGAGCCGGTCGGCAACGATTACACCGGAAGAGGGGTCAGTAGCGCCGCCGGTGTCAACTCCAGGCTGGTTGAGTTTGATGCCATTCAACAATTTTCTGAGGGTGATTTTTCCGGCGAATTGTGGCTCTCCCTGGGGGCGGCAAGTCAAAATGACGACGATGACAGATTCGACCGGGATTTGCGTTGGTTTGCCATTCAACCTTTTCTGCAATTGAATCCCAACTGGTATATGGTCATTCGCTACAGTGAAATTGGCACTTACGACAATGCACAGGGGTATCACTTTGATGGTAAAACCTTTGCCGGAGGCAACAACGCTTTTGGCTTCGCGGTCAGACGATTCGGCCGGCTCGGGTTCAGTCTGGGCTGGACGCCAAACCCACATGTAACTGCCAAAGTTGAAATCGGCCGAGACTGGTTCAAGCTGATCGATGACGCAGCGCTATTGGCCAACAATGATGGCCGTAGTTTTTTTGGTCTCGAAGTCGTCGTTAGTTTCAATTGAGCAAGGCGGCCCATTCATGACACGCATGGCCCGCCAGCTATTTTGCGCTCCCGGAGTTGGAGCCATCCTGCTGATGGCGTTGGTAGTGGCGCAGCCGGCACCCGCTTTCGCTGGCGGCTCCAATACCATAAAGGGTGTTGTGACGATTACCGACCTTGATGGCAACCCGCATTCTGATCATTCGGATGCTGTGGTGTTTATCGACGGGCTGCCGTCACAATCAAAATCACAGCAATCAAATGAAATTGCACCCTTGATTTCCCACAAAGGCAGACAGTTTTCACCTCGAGTATTGCCCATTGTTAAGGGTGGAAAAGTCGATTTCTATAACGACGACGATATTTTTCACAATGTCTTTTCCTTATCCAGAGTTAAGCCATTTGATTTGGGCATTTATCCGACAGGAACATCAAAAATTGTCGAGTTTGAGCACACCGGGCTGGTGAAGTTGTATTGCAATATACATCCAGACATGGTCAGTAATAGAGTTATGATCGAATCTGGTGTTTGAGCAGTTGAAAAAAAGCGGCGTATCTGGTTGATTTGTTGTTACCAAACTTCAAAGCAACCAAAGGAGATACGCCACTATGAACAAGAATAATGTTATTGAACTGGAACGTCGAGCAATCAGTGCCGATCCGTTGACCGAATTGCTCAAAGAAGGCGCCCGGAAGCTGCTCGCCGAAGCGGTGGAAAGTGAAGTCCAGGAGCTGCTGGCCAAGTATCAGGATTGGCGTACCGAATCAGGTCATGCCGGTGTGGTGCGCAACGGTTACCTGCCAGAACGTGAGTTGCAGACCGGCCTGGGACCGATCCGGGTGAGAATTCCCAAGGTGCGCTCGAAGACCGGTGAAGCAGTGAGTTTTCAGTCGGTGCTGGTGCCGCCATATGTGCGCAAGACAGCGACTTTCGAGGCAGCCATTCCGTGGTTGTACCTCAAAGGGGTATCCAGCGGTGAGATGGCTGAGGCGTTGCGGGTACTGGTGGGCCCGCAGGCACAGGGTCTGTCGGCCAGCACGGTATCCCGCCTGAAACAGGTATGGGCGGAGGAATATCGAGCGTGGAGCCAGCGTCGCCTGGGACAGGACCGGTGGGTGTATGTCTGGGCTGATGGTGTCTACAGTGGGCTGCGGGCGGAGGATGCCAAGCTCTGCGCGCTGGTGATCATTGGTGTCAATGAACGCGGCGAAAAACATTTTCTGGCGATTGAGGACGGGGTGCGGGAATCGACTCAGAGTTGGCGTGAGGTGTTGCTGAATCTGAAGTCGCGCGGCATGAGCGCCCCACAACTGGCGATTGGTGATGGTGCGATGGGTTTTTGGGCGGCGCTGGATGAAATCTTTCCGGCCAGCCGCCAGCAACGCTGCTGGATGCACAAGACCATGAATGTACTGAATTGTTTGCCGAAATCCGCACAACCCAAAGCCAAGCAGGCCCTGCACGCCATCTGGCAGGCGGAAACCAAGGATGATGCAAACAAGGCGTTTGATTTGTTTTATTGAGATCTTTGAGGCGAAATACCCGAAAGCGACGAGCTGTTTGCTCAAGGATCGGGATGAACTGTTGGCATTTTATGATTTTCCGGCCCAACACTGGCAGAGCATCCGGACCAGCAACCCGATTGAATCCACCTTTGCCACCATCCGCCACCGGACCAAAAGATCCAAAGGTTGTCTGACGCGCAATGGCATGTTGCATATGATGTTCAAATTGAGCCAGTGTGCGGAAAAGAAATGGCGCCGGCTACGCGGCTTTGATTACCTGGCCAAGGTGATTACGGGGGTGAAATTCAAAGATGGGATCGAGGTAAAAGAGATTGATCAGGTCGCCGCTTGAATCAAATGGCTAAACACCAGATTTGAACAATAGCTCTCAGTAATATTCTTGTCCTCAATAACGCACACTTTGTGGTGACAAATGACGATGGCTCTTACGAATTGACCGACCTTCCGGATGGTGATGTGGTTTTGAGAGTTTGGCATGAATTTGGGGAAGCAGCTCCTGTATCGGTCTCACTGTCCGGTGGAACGACAATTGAGCAAGACCATACCGTAATGCAGACAAGGATGACGGTACGGCACAAGAATAATATGGTAAGGAATACCGGAGAAAATACTGATGATTTGTCTGACCATCAGGCGACGCATTTTTCTCGGCCTCTTCGCCGTAATCATACTGTTTGTCGTGGCGATGAACATTGCCATGCAGTTCTTTCTTAAGGACATTGCGAACAAAGATATATTGCTGGGCCTGGACCGCTCGGTGAAGGCCTACCAGCAATTTGACGAGCAGCGCGGCGAACTGCTGACGATGCAGGCCAGGTCGATTGCCCAGACGGCATATTTGAAGGCCACGCTCACCATCCCGGATGTCGATGCTGATACGGTCCATTTCACAGCCTTGAATCTCAATGAGCTTGTGCGCCATCCGTTACTGCTGATTGTCAATGAGGAAGGCGAACTAATGGCAGACGCCAATCGAAAGGACAATCGCTCCCTGAATCTGCGTGCTCAGCCGGGAATGGAGCGCGCAGTGCATGGCGAGCCGTATTACGGCATATGGCGATATGGAGAAAGGTTTTTTCGAACCGCAATATTCCCGGTTGACGTGGCCGGCCAGATCGTCGGGCTGGTTGTTACAGGGCAACGCCTTGATGATGTGAACGAGATTGGGAAATTGGGAGAAGTCACCGGTTCGGATGCTGTTCTGATGTTTGGGGATCAGTCCATTCCAGCGGGGCCGGTCATAACATGCGGAAGTTCGGGTCCGTCAGTATTTGCGGCATCATCGAATTCAGGCGATAAAGGCATTATTGTGGGGCAGTCTTCGGGCGTTAATTTGTTGCTGGAGACAATTGGGGATCGATCCACGTTTTGCGCCAGCCTGCCACTGGGGGAAATAGAGGGGAGGCTCGTGCTGCACCGGCCGGCCTACGAAAAACCGGGACTGGGGGATCCCATTCAGCTCATTATGCTTGTCAGCAGCGGCATCGCTTTGCTAAGAGTTATGATCGAATCTGGTGTTTGAGCAGTTGAAAAAAAGCGGCGTATCTGGTTGATTTGTTGTTACCAAACTTCAAAGCAACCAAAGGAGATACGCCACTATGAACAAGAATAATGTTATTGAACTGGAACGTCGAGCAATCAGTGCCGATCCGTTGACCGAATTGCTCAAAGAAGGCGCCCGGAAGCTGCTCGCCGAAGCGGTGGAAAGTGAAGTCCAGGAGCTGCTGGCCAAGTATCAGGATTGGCGTACCGAATCAGGTCATGCCGGTGTGGTGCGCAACGGTTACCTGCCAGAACGTGAGTTGCAGACCGGCCTGGGACCGATCCGGGTGAGAATTCCCAAGGTGCGCTCGAAGACCGGTGAAGCAGTGAGTTTTCAGTCGGTGCTGGTGCCGCCATATGTGCGCAAGACAGCGACTTTCGAGGCAGCCATTCCGTGGTTGTACCTCAAAGGGGTATCCAGCGGTGAGATGGCTGAGGCGTTGCGGGTACTGGTGGGCCCGCAGGCACAGGGTCTGTCGGCCAGCACGGTATTCCGCCTGAAACAGGTATGGGCGGAGGAATATCGAGCGTGGAGCCAGCGTCGCCTGGGACAGGACCGGTGGGTGTATGTCTGGGCTGATGGTGTCTACAGTGGGCTGCGGGCGGAGGATGCCAAGCTCTGCGCGCTGGTGATCATTGGTGTCAATGAACGCGGCGAAAAACATTTTCTGGCGATTGAGGACGGGGTGCGGGAATCGACTCAGAGTTGGCGTGAGGTGTTGCTGAATCTGAAGTCGCGCGGCATGAGCGCCCCACAACTGGCGATTGGTGATGGTGCGATGGGTTTTTGGGCGGCGCTGGATGAAATCTTTCCGGCCAGCCGCCAGCAACGCTGCTGGATGCACAAGACCATGAATGTACTGAATTGTTTGCCGAAATCCGCACAACCCAAAGCCAAGCAGGCCCTGCACGCCATCTGGCAGGCGGAAACCAAGGATGATGCAAACAAGGCGTTTGATTTGTTTATTGAGATCTTTGAGGCGAAATACCCGAAAGCGACGAGCTGTTTGCTCAAGGATCGGGATGAACTGTTGGCATTTTATGATTTTCCGGCCCAACACTGGCAGAGCATCCGGACCAGCAACCCGATTGAATCCACCTTTGCCACCATCCGCCACCGAACCAAAAGATCCAAAGGTTGTCTGACGCGCAATGGCATGTTGCATATGATGTTCAAATTGAGCCAGTGTGCGGAAAAGAAATGGCGCCGGCTACGCGGCTTTGATTACCTGGCCAAGGTGATTACGGGGGTGAAATTCAAAGATGGGATCGAGGTAAAAGAGATTGATCAGGTCGCCGCTTGAATCAAATGGCTAAACACCAGATTTGACAAAAGCTCCTTTGCTAATCGGTGCTGCCCTGAGTACGTCCATTTCAACCAGCATCAGCAGGCCAGTCCGCTCTCTGGCTGCGGCCAGCCGGGAATATGGGCAAGGCAATTTTGCTCACCGTGTGGCGCTGGATGCCAACGATGAGATCGGCGCGCTGGGGCAGGCTTTCAATGTGATGGCAGATGAAATGCAGCACGGCCGCGAAGAACTCATTGCAAGCCGCGAAGCCGCAGAGGCGGCAAATCGCGCCAAGAGCACCTTCCTGGCCACCATGAGCCATGAAATTCGCACACCACTACACGGTGTTTTGGGTATGGCTGATCTGTTGGCGACCACTACTGACCTGGATGAGAAGCAGACGAATTTCGTCAACATGATTGGTGAATGTGGCAACAATTTGCTTGCCATAATCACGGATATTCTTGATTTCTCAAAAATCGAAGCCGGTAAGTTGGAACTGGACAACAGCGAGTTCGCCATTGGCGAGTTTGTCAAGAAAACCTGCAATGTGTACGCGGTTCAGGCCCAGGAGAAGGGGCTTGACTTCAACTGCACAATTTCCGACGAGATTGGTGCAATGCGGGGCATTGGTGACAAGCATCGACTGGCTCAAGTCATCACAAATCTCATGGGAAACGCCATTAAATTCACCGACAGGGGTGGTATGGCTGTCAACGTTTTGAGCAGGGGAATACATGAAGACTCCGCACTCCTCAGCTTTGTCGTGACTGACACGGGCATAGGCATGGAAGAAGACAAGCTGCGCGAAGCATTTGACCCATTTACTCAAGCGGACGGCTCCAATAGCAGGAAGATCGGAGGCACAGGTCTGGGTCTGGCAATTACCAGGGAACTGGTCGAGTTAATGGGCGGATCCATTCGAGTTGAAAGCGAAATAGGCAAGGGCACTACATTCACCGTCGATTTGCCGCTGGTGATTACCAACGCTCACTCCGGTCTGTCCTGACACAACCCCAGGCGCATCTGAGCGCCGTTCGCACCAACCCGTTCCAGCACGACTGTCAGCTTTTACAGTTGTTGGCGATTGGGCTCTGGCATATAAAAGATACCAAGGGGATCCTTGGTACGCTATCCGGCGCAACTCTGGCGGTTCCCAGTCATGGACCGACAACGTATTTGTTATGGACAACAACCATTCAGTTCTCGGCATCAATCGGCCTTTATCGCAGGGCGATTTGGGCCTGAGTACAGGACGCCCAAGTAAAGGCCGCCCAGCTAAAGGGCAGCGAGGTTTCACCCTGGTCGAAATGATGGTCGCCTTCGCACTGACCGGCCTCAGCGCATTGCTTGCATTTTCCAGCTTTGATCAGGCAGCCGAAAAACGCGTGCTAAGCAATGGCGCAGAACAATTGGTCGCGTTTATCAAATCGGCACAGGTTGAATCCATTCATCGTAATCAGCTCGTGACCATTTCTTATTCACGAACAAGTAATTCAAATTGGTGTGTAGGCGCTGTGTTGGGTACAACCGCTTGTGACTGCACAGAGACAACGCCCAGTGAATCGGATTTTTGTGCAATAGATTCGGCACCAAGAATATTCGCAGGCAGTGATATCAATGGCAGGGATCTGATGCAGTCGATGACGGGTGACGGGGCTTACTCGTTTGACGCAGTCAGAGGCCTGTTCATCAACATGAATGATTCTCTGAGCCTTGAACTCCAGTCAAAGAGCGGAGACTTCAAACTTGATCTGACGGTCAGAAATACCGGTCAGGTCACATTGTGTTCCAAGGATGAAGAACACGCGGTACCTGGTTATCAGGTTTGTGCCTAAGGGGCATAAACCCAGTGCACAGGTACACCGCATAAACGTCAATTGAGGGAGCAATTAAATGAATTTAACAACCCAATCGGCCAGACAGTCCGGCGCAACCCTGATGGAAGTACTGATCGCCATGAGCGTCAGCTTGGTTGTGAGTGCATCGATGGTCGCACTGATGTCCAACTCCCTGGCGAACACGACCCGAATCATTAAAATGACCAAACTCACGGACGACTTGCGGGTGGCCATGCTGCTGATGAGCCGTGATGTACGGCGCAGCAGCTATACCGCCGATGCCGTCTATTGCTTTGGCAATCCTGATTGCGCCACTGACGGCAGTCTTGAACTGCCTGGTGACATTTCCATTAATGATGCCAACGATTGCGTGACCTTCCTGCTGGATCGTGACCACGACGGAGACGCAACGGAAAACGACGCCGGTGGATTTCGTCGGACAACCGATTCAGGCGTAGGATTGTTACAGATGTGGATCGGCGATTCAGCCCCGGACTGTGCATCAGACAATGCCAACTGGGCCAATATCACCAACCCTGAGGATATGGAAATCACAGCATTTTCCGTAGATGACGACCTGTCCTATACAGAAGTGATTTGGGACAATGGTTTTGGTATCCAAAAATTTCAAAAAGTCAGAAAAGTTCGCATGTCCATTGACGGCAGATTGATGGTGGACAACTCAATTCAACACAGCATTGGAGACGTAATCAAACTCCGAAACAACATTTACTTCTGAGGTTCAATCCGGAGTTTGGGCGTCTTGCAAGGGGCAAGGCATATTCAAGCATGAGCACGAACAGTAAGCTTCAGCAATCGTCGCCATATCGTCAACGTGGCGTGGTGACGGTCTTCACAGGCGTGGTTATCCTTTTCCTGTTGACTCAAATGATGATTTTTGCGTGGCGAGCCGGCACTTTCGAGCAGCGGACTTCGGCCAATGAAGTACGTCACAAATTGTCGTTACATGTCGCCGAATCAGGAATACAACTCGCCAAAGAGTATTTTCTGGCCAATAGCGCCCTGGCGTCATCTGATATCGTGGACCAACTACCCGATGGTACCGATGGTTGGCTGGCTGTCGGCGCCGAGCGGTGGGCTGAGTGTAGTAATGTCGATCTTTCTGCCGGAAGCGGCACCCACCCATGTTATGCCGAGCCCAACGCGGACAGACGGGCCGACAGCTATTACTGGTCCTACAACGGCTCGACCGAAATGCCGCTCAATGCAGATACCATACTGCCCGGCACGACCGAACAGGTGACCGTTCATGCGCTACTGTGCCGTCTGGAAGTGGATTTTGGCGTTACGCCTCCAGTACAGGGCTGCTCCAAGGACCCGGCTGTGGTGGACAATTACCACTATATGGTGACGCTTCTTGCGCGCGGCCGATCTGATTGCTCAGGCTCGACTTGCCAGGGCGAGACACTGATCAGCGAGCCCATCGCTAATTTCGGGGTATTGTCCGGTGGCAACGGCACGGGTGTTCCGCTTACCACCCGCAGTACTTTCCCGCCTTCGGGCAACGCAGAAATTGTTCCCAACCCTAATGGGGGCGGAGTGGGCGTTCCGGTTTCGGTCTGGTTCAACGGCAATGAAAGCTGCCCCACCGGGGCAACCGTCGATCCCAGTAGTGGCGCCTGGGCCACCTGCGAGATGCATGAGTGGTACGGCACAGACGAGGTACCGGACAACCTGGAATGCCCCGGCAATTGCAGCTGCACTTTTAGCGAGTCAATCAGCTACACCCATGGCAGTGAGGACATTGTCGGAATTGATATGGACCGGGATCCAGATTTCCCCTGTGACCTGTTCACCTTTTATTTTGGCATCCCAAAGGTGAACTACCAGGCAATTAAAAGCCAGGCCCAAATCATTGACGACTGCAGCGAGCTGGGGCCCAACTCCTTTGGAGTCTACTGGGCCACCGGATCACTATGTTCAATCGCCGCAAATACGGTAATCGGTTCAAAAAATGGCCCCGTGATGTTGATCGCAGCTGCCTCAGAAACCCGCCTCAATGGTGGCACAAAAATGTTTGGCGTACTGTACCTCACAGATGCCGAAGACCCGAATGCGGAACTCACGGCGACCGGCAACAACACACTCTACGGGGCCGCAATTATTGACGGCACAATTGGCGCCTTCAATGGCACTTTTCAGCTCATCTATGTGGAGTCCGTTGCCGAACTGGTTGCGGGCACAGGCGGCATGGGCTCGCTTGTTGGTGGCTGGACAGATTTTCACTCAGATTGGCGATAGGGGGTTTGTGATATGCGCAGACTAAGTATTGGAAGTATCCAGGGTAAGGGTTTCAGCTTGCTGGAAGTGTTGGTGGCCATTGTCATTTTCGCCATCGGTATGTTGGCGCTGTTCCAACTGCAGGGCGGATTATCGAAATCTGCCAGCGACGCAAACATGCGAACGGTTGCCGTCAACATAGCCGAGGCAATCATTGAAGAAAAGAGAGGCTTCAAGCGAGTGGACGTCGATCCTGATGGCATTGACCCTGCCTACGAAGACATCGCTGACTTTGAGGATTCCCAGACCCGCGGCGCGTTTGACTTTGAAATTGAGGGCGCAGTGGTTGACTACTGGTATGACGATGACACAGAGTCGTTCACCTACACCGAGCCGGTAACCGCTGCCAACTCGGATTTCAAATTGGTCACGATCACCGTGACCTGGAATGACAGCCAGGAATTTCGCATCGATGATGGCAATACCACTACTGGTGGCTTGGGCAGCGGACAGATCACGTTGACCGAAATGATATCCTCGATAACATCTGCAGCGGACGCCAAATCCTCCACCGGCGGCACCGGTGGATTGTACTTTCCAACGATTGATTACAATCCGGGCAGCAATCCGGAAATCATTTCCATCTCGTTGGGCGAAAACAGATTCAAAGAATCGACGACACCTCTGCCGAATGTCGTTCGCACTGATGAGTTGGTGGAAACCACCTTTGATGTCGTGACTTATTCGCAAGACGATGAGGGCGCGACATTCCTGCGTCGGGAGGAGTTTCGGTCGGTCAGTTGCGAGTGCACATTACGGGCCCCCGTGGGGAATGACGACGGCGGTTACAGGCCCGCGGTTTGGGTGGGGGTTGAGTACAGCGAGACCGAATGGGTGTCAAAGCCCTACGGTGAAAGTAACTCTAACCAGCAAAGCGCTTTTTGTGATATCTGCTGCCGCGATCACCACGATGGCGGCACCGGCGAGGATGATGATTCCAACGATCCGGGTCGAGCCAAAATCGATGCATTCAGACCTGCGGCGGACTACTGGACCAGCGGCTCATTGGTTGGAGACCACAAGCACTACAATCGCAACTCAGAGGGTGGACTGACTGTGGCTGCCAGTGTCGGGGACGATTACGTTGAAGCCTGTCGCCTGGTTCGCAAAGACGGGTTCTTCCGCGTTGCCCACGATCTGCGCCAGGAGGGCCTTAACAGCTTTCCGGAAAACTATTTGGACAATACCGCCGAAGTCGCCGTTTATTCAACTTACGTGACAGATGCAGTCACCGATTTCAATACCGCTATAGGCACTACCAACCTTTATGAGCAAAACCCACCCACGCTTACAGCACCACTTAATATGAGCCCAACGGTGTGGTTTCCGGCAAGCGTCTGGTGGAATGCAACCTGGCTACCCACACTTACAGGCTCCACCAGTCAACAGTTGCGTTCGCGGGGTATATATGTCGATTACTTCAGCGATGAGCTTCGCGCAATCATCGATTGTCTCAACGACGGCGGCACCGGAATCGATTGCGATGCGCCGAATGTCACGACTGCGCTAGAGATCATCCCATTTTACGATGTGCAACTGACCTGGTTGAGCCGTTGGAATGAGACGCCCGTTAACAACCCGGTGGATGTCACCAATGAGGCGGTGGAGACCAACAATGCCCACAGTCGAGGTGTGGCGAATTTAGGACAAGGGTTTGGCATCTCCACAGTCAATGCGGCCGTTCACAAAGGTAACCTGGGGCTGACTGCCACGGATCCCATCGACCTGGCCTACAGCGGTGATCTCAGAAGCTACAACATGTATGTTTTGGCTATTGACGGCACGCCTGAACCGGACGATGGGATTGCAGTGGTGGCTGGCACGATCACATCGGCGGTTGGCGGCGTGCATGGGTCCGATGTGGAGATATCTTTTCATGAATCCCAATGCGACCGAACAAACACGGGTTATGCATGCTCCATTGATGCGGTTGCCCATAATCCGAGAATCACTGTGAGTAACTACGCCAAGAACAATGTCATTTTGGTGGCTTGCAGCACCGAATTGGAGACCAACGGCCAGCAAGTGACCAATGGGAATTGGACCCGATTCGATCTGCCGCTCACGACAAATTACTCTTCAAACATTGTGATAAAGACAGACACCTGTTGAATCATGCCTTGAAGCGCTGCGATCGGAATTACCCGTCAATAAGTGGAGCAGTTAACCATGAACAATCTAGCTATCCTGATCATTTTGGCCGTACTCGTATTTGTGGTGACCATTGCATTCATTATCATGTCGGTCAATCGGCTCAGAGGCAGTATTGACCGATCCATAGCCAACAATAATGCTCAAGCCACTAATACAGATATGGCGATAACCGACGTTCGAAGTCGAAAAATTAAGTGCCAGTATTGTGGCGCCGCCGCCTACGGTGTGCTCGGTGCAGTCGATGTGTATCGTTGCCAGACCTGTGGCTACCGCACCAAGAAGGATCAACCGGGTTCAGCGGACGATAACATCGTTGATATGGCTTCAAGAAATAGGCGGTCGGCTGCTCAGAGGATAGTCAACGACTGACTTACCCATCCCCAGTAATGAGGGGTAATGACCACACCAAGTCTGCGAGAGGCAAGTCTGCGAAAGGGCGCCTAAGACCTCTCGCCCCAACGTCTAATCAGACCCGCAGTTTGGCACAAGCCGAAAAGAGTGATGGTGCTTCTTCCAGGACCGTGAATTGCGGCGGAGGGTAGGTAGTAGTACTGGGGAATTCGTTCTGAAGTGGCCGGTCGAAAAGTGAGCTGGCAGTTTCGAGTCCATTCGAACCTGCCTGCCCACAGGAGTCCCGTCATCTGCCTTCCATGCGCTGATGGAGACTGTATTTCTGGGAACACACCAGAGGAAAATCCGTTTCCTCCGCGACTTGGCAAGCCCGAGGGGGGTGTTTGCCCTGTCGAGGCAGAATTCATCCCCTTGCTCTATCTGCATCCTTGCAGCACAAGCGGATGAAATTCTCTACGCCTTACATAGGTTATACGACAAGCTACAGGCTGATTCCACTGTAAAAACTGACAGACTTTTCGATAATCGTTAGTTGCTAGACTAAATGCAATCAAACTGCGGCCGACTCAAGAAATGCAGTCATGACCCGATCAAAATCATTCCTGATGGAATTTTTGCGTCAGGCTTACCACGACACTGTAATTCGCATATACACGGTGCTGTTTGTTGCATCCTGCCTGCCGTATTTCATCCCAGGCATATCAGACGACCAGCTGCTCGTATATCCCTGGATCGTATCCACCTTTTTCACGCTGCCCTTTACGGTTGGCGTACTCTGGCCCGGGCGTCACCGTAGCGCCATTTCAAAAAATGAGCGTGCCTTCTGGATAATCCTGTCAGTCGGATTTTCGCTGTGGTGGGCGATCAGCGTCATCAATTTGACTTGGGTGTCGGATTTCTGGACGCCAACAGTAGATATCGTTACTGATTCCATGTATATCGCCTACTTTTTGTGCTGGATAGTCGCACTGGCCTTTGTCCCACATGCGCGCAACGCGCCCCACCTGGCACGGTCGGACAAGTGGCTGGTTGGTGCCGGCATAGGTGTGCTGACCTGTTGTCTGTTCCTGTATTTCATCCTGATACCAAACCGGATTACGCCGGCCGTCGATAATTGGGTTCCCTCTCTCCTGTTTATCGCCGGCCTTGATTGCGTTGTGCTGCTGTTGATCGTTCGTCTTTACCAAGATACCGAATCGCCGCGATGGAAGAGCCTCTACAGCCTGCTGATTGTCATTACATTAGGGTTTGGAACCCTGGATTTTCTGGAAGCCATGGAATACTCAACACGAATTGAGTGGGCCGCCAATTCTGCCAGCGAGATATTCTGGACGTTGCCGTTTCTGGGTATGGTTGTGTTCGCCAGAGCGCGCAACTTCAATTTTCCGGCGGCCACTGCACGGGCCGACATTGAGGCTCCGATGAGGGATCAGGCACTCAACTTCATCAGTCCCATCGTGCTGGCTTCTGTGGTGCTAGCGGTGATGCATATTGGCCTGGACAGCATTGGGTGGTTACGTCCGGAATACCGCCAGTCTCAAGGGGCGCTGGTGTTGACAAGCCTGCTGGTATTTTGGTTTCTGGCGGTGTTGGAAAGCCGCGAGCTACATCGGGTCAGCCGAAGAGCAAAAGCGCAGCGCGCGGCTCTGGAGCGAGCCAGGGTCAGGCAAAAGGTGGCTGAGCGCGCAGAAAAGTCAAAAAGCCAGTTCCTCGCCAATGTCAGCCACGAGATCCGCACACCCATGAATGGAATCCTGGGCATGTCCGAACTCTTGCTGCGGGGGCCGCTCGATGGCGAAACAAGAGGTCAGGCCGAAGTGGTTGCCTCATCGGCGAGAGGACTGCTCAAGGTTATTGACGACATACTGGTGTACTCAAAACTCAATGCCGATGTACCCACCTTTTCTTCCTAGCCCATGTGCTTGCAGGAAATTGTCGGTGACCTGCTTGAGCTCGCCAAGGTGTCCAAGGGTGAAAAAGACCTTGAGATTATCCTGGAGTATCAGGAAGATGTGCCGCCCAATCTGGAAGGGGATTCGGCGCGATTACGGCAGGTACTGCTGAATCTGGTCATGAACGCGGTAAAGTTTTCAACGCAGGGGGAAATCAGAATTCGGATTGGCCTGCGTGAAAAATCGCTTACTGAGGCGAAGATTTTGTTTGAGATTATCGATTCAGGAATCGGAATTAGTGAAACGGCCAGGAAACGCCTTTTTCTGCCTTTTTCGCAGGCAGATGAAAGCACCTCCCGAAAATATGGCGGAAGCGGTTTGGGGTTGGCGATCTCCAAACAAATTGTGCAGGCACAGGGTGGAGAAATCGATGTAGTCAGCCAACCGGGTGAAGGTTCGACGTTCTGGTTCGAGCTGCCTTTCAAGCTTGGGCCATTGAAAGACGATTGCGTTGATCATGCGCCGCAGAGCACACCGGATGCTGCTTCTTTGAGCAAAATCCGAATACTCCTGGCCGAGGATGACCCGGTGAATCAAGTTGTGGCAGCCACGCAGCTTGAAACCATGGGGTTAAAACCGGATGTGGTTAAGAACGGGCACGAGGCCTTGGAGGCTCTGGACAATGACTCCTATTCACTCGTGTTTATGGATTGTCAAATGCCCGAACTGGATGGATTTGAAACCAGCAGAATCATCCGGGAACGAGGCTACACTCATGCCGATCTTCCCATCATTGCCCTTACAGCCCACGCATTCGATGAAGATCGAAAGCGTTGTCGTGAAGCCGGCATGGATGATTTTCTCTCAAAACCCGTACTGTTGGAAGACCTTCGCGCGACTCTGGCGACCTGGCTGAAGCAAGATGTGGAATTTGTTTAGGATGGCGCGCGTGGCTCCATTTTCAAAATCTGTTAATTTCTACAGTAGTTTGCTCTGTCCATGTGACTTATAACTATGCTGGGCGAACAAGAAGTTACATCAGTGCTTGGCGCAAAGAAACACGGAATGTTTCCAGATGTAGTCTGCCCGGGCTCGGCAACCAACCCTATGGGGGGTGCCGGGTCCAGGAGGAAAAGGGATTTCCTCTTTTTAATTGCTCTTCGAGTGTTGTCCCCTCAGTACTCGTTGAGCGTTTGAAGGGATTCAAAGCGGGCTGATCGGGAACGAATGGATTCGAAGCCGACTGGCCTGAATTGATCTTAGGCTGACTCAGTCCTTTACCCCTCTTGTTTCATCATTAAACTGGCGACAGTGGACCAGTATCAGGCTCAACTCTCAACTTAGCTCAAGTTTTGGTAATGTAGATGAATGCAAATCGAGCCCTCCATTGTTGTACAAGAGGTAGTGTTCAGGATATGGCGGTAAGTGAGGTCAATAGTCCACCACTGATTCTCGTCGTGGAGGACAATATCCCCAATCAACTGGTGACGAGCACGAAATTGCAGGATGCCGGTTACGACGTTGAGGTGGTCACCGATGGCCGGGCCGCCATCAAAGCCCTGGAATTGGGGCCATTCGACCTGGTGCTCATGGATTGCTTAATGCCGGTCCATGACGGTTTCGCAACCACACGTGAAATACGTTCGACCGATTCCAATGTCATCAACAAAAACATACCCATCATTGCTTTGACAGCGCTTGCAATGAAAGCGGACGAGCAAAAGTGCCTGAATGCCGGCATGAATGGTTTTGTGAGTAAACCAATAAATGCGACCCAACTGGTTGCAATCGTCAAGCGCTACCTTGACCGCGCGGTCAATTCGCAATCGTTCCACCATTTGAATACGAAGCAACCAGCACGGCATGAGCGAGTCCAGTTGGAACCAGAACTTCTGGATGCGCTAGTGGATGTCTTCATTGAAGAAGCGCCTCAGTATATTGCTGACCTGAGGTCAGCGCTCAGCAGAGAGGACTGGGCTCGATTGGAAATCTCCAGTCATAAGTTACGCGGCGCATCAGATTTTCTTGGCACCACGGCAATCTCGTCGCTGGCTTCGTCGCTTGAACAAGCGTGCAATATGGGACGGTTCAGAGAGGCTGGAGCCACCGCCACGAAATTGATGGCAGAAATGCAGAAACTGTTGTCCGAATTATCGGACGCTGACATTGAAGACAATGTCTGAACCCCGTTGCGAATCCACCAACAGCCGCACCGAATCTTAAGGCCGGGGCTCGATGGCAGCTCCTCAGAGGCACCTCTGTCAGTTATGACAGTAGGCTTCCGAGCCCGCGTATAGACAATAGGGGTAGAACAATCAATTGCGGTGAGGAACAGAGTAGGGGCCACCTCGATTTGTGGTATCGATTATGGATATGTCTGTCATTTCATCGCAGGATGAATTGAAGCTCTCTGAGGCTGACCTGGAGGAGAAGCCCAATCTCGAGAGTTACCTGATGCGCGCTTCTGCTCTGGAACTGGGGCGGCGCTCGTTGATTGGCGCACCGGTGTATGCGGTCATTTCCCTAATCATGTTGTTGGGTACACCGATTTCAAGGGATTATGGATGGGTCGCGGCTGGAGAAGCGCTGCTGCTAATCGTCCTGGGCGTCTTGCGGTTCAGATTTGCGCAAAGTTTTGAGCGTCGCTACGATCGAGTGGGTGAGCGCGCTGTCATTCAATTCCATATCCTCACCGCTCTGCAAAGTCTGACCCTGGGCGTGGTCGCGGCTGTGGTGATATGGCGGTACTGGGGGACTCAGGACGCAGTATTGACCATTGTTCTGTCAGCTGGATGCGTTGCGGCAGCTACAAGCGCACTGTCGGTAAGAAGGAGCGTGCATGTCATCTTTTTGCTGTGTGTGCTGATGCCATTTGGTCTTGCAGTACTCATTGTCGGTGGCCTGGCGAATGCGCTAATGATTATCGGCTTCCTGATCCTGATGGCATTTCTGGTGCAGGATGGCGGCCAGGCCAAACGGGCTTACATGAAGCAGCTTCGAGACAATTACGCCGCGGAATCGAGCTTGCGATGGTCTGCTGCGGAAAGCGCTGCGAAAAAAGCATTCCTCGATGACATGACGCATGAAATTCGCTCCCCCCTGAACTCCATCACGGGCATGGCGGCATTGTTGCTCGAACAGAACCTGGATAAAAGACCCAGTGAATTCGCAGCCATAATACATAAGAGCGGCGTTGCGCTAACCAACCTGATCCAACCGATGCCTCCTGCTGTTCATGCAAATGCGGATGATCCCGAGGCCGGCAATGCAGAGTTCAATTTGCGTGATTGCATTGAAGAGGTTATGAGGTTGTATCGCGCAAGGGCTGACCGCAGAGGTGTCGTGCTGACATCGAATCTTGCTGATCTTCCTGAATTCGTGGTTTTTTCCGATCATAACTACATCGAGCAGGTTCTGATCAATCTGATGGGCAACGCAGTGGAGCATACCGAGGGAGGGTCCGTAACATTGGGCGCTTCATGCCAGGACCTTGGAAACGGCGTTATGTGTATTGAATTCACGATTACTGACACAGGAGAGGGCATCTCGACGAGCAAGCTTGAATCCATTTTCACCATTGATCCAATCAGCAAAGCCGGGCTGGGCTTGCCAATGTCCAAGGGGCTCACCGAATTAATGGGCGGCGGCATTTGGATAGAAACCATTGAAGGTGAGGGCACTTCGGTCAGGTTCACCATTCGCGTTCAGGTGGCGCCCGATGACGTTTCGTGGCGCTCGGCGTCCGCGATGCTGGCAGGCCTGGCTAGCGGCATCGAGACAGATCTTGCCCAGAGATTTCCCCATCAGATTCTGGTGGTGGAGGATCATTCAATCAACCGGCGGGTTTTGTGCGAACTGCTAAGAACCATGGGATACCATACGGATGAAGCTACCGATGGTCATGAGGCAGTGGCGGCTGCCATGAAGTCCAGCTATGACATCATATTTATGGATTTGCGCATGCCGAATATGGGTGGCTTTGAGGCGACTCGCTGGATTCGTGAACATTACAACAACCGGAGTTTGCGCATTGTTGCTTTGACAGCAGAGTCGACCAGCGAAGCAAGGGATCGATGCCTCACCAACGGCATGGACGACTTTGTGCCCAAGCCCGTGCAGATCAAGAGCCTTGAATCCATCCTGAGAAATACTCCATGCCACGCCTAATACCCCTAGATCGTTAGTAGATCATTAACTGTCAGGGGGGTGGTGCCTCATGATCGGTTAGCCGGCTACTGTTGTGTTGAGGGCGTTGTCCAGGGCAGTCTGGAAGTGGTTCAGGTCAAGGGGTTTGACCAGATAGTCGGAGAAACCGGCGGCCAGCCCGCGTTCGATGTCTTTTTGCATCGCCCCGGCACTGATCGCAATCACCGGAATATCCTGTGTGGTGGCGTCTGCTTTGAGAATCTTCAAGGCCTCATAGCCATCCATCCCCGGCAGGTTAATGTCCATGAAGATCACATCCGGATGTCTGCTGCGCGCCAACTCCAGCCCAAATTCAGCATTGAGCGCATCCACCAAAGCGCTCTTTTGCTGACGCTCGAAGATCGCCCGCATCAACTGCAGACTGGCCGGGTCGTCTTCGATATACAAGGCCCGGTAAGGCGCCTCGTTGAGGACCTGCGCCGGGAGGTCCTGGTCCACTGGCGCCACGGCAGCCTCGCCACCGCCGGTGGGCAGGTCAACCCAGAATGTCGTGCCCCGGCCCTCCTCGCTCGCCACCCCCAGCTCTCCGCCCATCATCTCCACCAGGCGCTTGGTGATCGTCAAGCCGATGCCGGTGCCTTCCACACCGCCAAATTCCGCCCCCAGCCGTTCAAAAGGCTGGAACAGATCACTCATGTGCTCGGGGGCTATCCCCGGTCCGTTGTCAATGATGCTCAGGCGCAGCACACCATTGGCCAATGGCCGGCTCTCGATGGTGACCTGGCCGCCGACATGGTTGTACTTGATGGCATTGGACAACAGATTGAGCAGGGCCTGTTGCAGGCGGGCCTTATCCGCCCACAGGCGCGGACCGCTATCGGCCTGGAGGCGGTTGTCGAGGGTGACCTGGCGTTGGGTTGCGGTCGACTGCACCAGGTTAATGCATTCCTCCACCACGCTGAGCGGGTCCACCGCTTCCATAAACAACTGTAAGCGCCCACTGTCGATGCGGGCCAGATCGAGCACTTCGTCTATCAGCAACAACAAGTGTTGTCCGGCGCTGACGATGTGACCGACAAATTCGGGTTGGCGCTCGGCGATGGTGCCCGGTGGTGCGGACTGCAGCAGTTGGCCAAAGCCCAGGATGGCGTTCATCGGGGTCCGCAGTTCGTGACTCATGCGCGAGAGAAACTCCGACTTGGCGTGGTTGGCGGCCTCGGCCGCTTCCTTGGCGGCGCGCAATTCGAGTTCTGCCAACTTGGCCTCGGTGATGTCCTGCAGGGTGCCTTCGGTGGCGACCAGCTTGCCGCTGTCGTCGAAAATCGGTCTGTAATATTCGCGTACGTGGCGTACGCTCCCATCTTTGTGGATGATCCGAAATTCCAGTTGCGCATAGTCTTCCTGCTCGTACACGGCTCTAACCCTTTCGGCATCCTCAGGATGAATAAGCTCGAAATCTCTATCCATGTTTCCGAATTGTTCCATGTATTCATCCACGGTATAACCATGGATTCGCGCATGTTCATCGGAGAGATTTTCGTACCTGCCGGCGATATCGTCGGACCGCCAGTGACCAAGACGGGCGGCGCGTGCAGATTGCTTGAACCGCATTTCGCTTTGTTCCAGGGCCAGTTGTGCCCGCTTGAGTTCCGTGATGTCCTGCATGGTTGCGATCGATTCGACCCAGGTGTTGTCGTCATCGAAAATATCAAAAGTGATTTCCTGAACATGCCTGTAATCACCGTCGCGATGCAAAATACGGTAGGACAGTACAGTCTGGTGTTCTTTGTCAGGCTTATTGTGGACATTGACCATTTCCCTGTCTTCAGGTGGACCAACTGCATGTCCTGATCCAGTCGTCTGAAATGCTGCAGGAATTCCTCTGCGGTATAGCCGGCAATGTGAGCATACTCTTCAGAGACGCTGATATACTCGCGCTTGATTTCGTCCCATCGTGCATAACCCAATTTGGAGATAGAGGCGACCTGCTTGAGCAAGCCTTCGCTTTCTTCCAGAGCCACCTGGGCCTGCTGTTGTTCGGTGATATCCTGCAATACCCCGACGGTACGGACCAATCTGCCGTGATCATCAAGCATAGGGTGACCGATTTCACGAATCTGCCGCACTTCGCCATCGGGCCTGACCACTCGATATTCAAAGTCAAAGCCCTTTGGTTCCTTGTCAAATTGAGCGTATATGGCCTTGATCCGCTTCAAATCCCGCGGATGAACCAGCTTACTATCCTTGTCGCGATGGTTAACAGAGCGGATTAAATCGTCGACACTGACCCCAAGTATCTGAGCGTATTCTTCAGAGGCATAAATGCACCGATCGCTTGGCCCATCCCTGACATAGTGCCCCAGGCTGGCAATTTGAATCGCCTGTTTGAGTAACTGCTCGCTGTCCTCCAGAGCCGCCTGGGCAAGCATCTGCGCGGTGGTGTCCTGCAGGATTCCCACCGTGCGAATCAGATTACCTTTGGGATCTGTTACAGAATCCCAGACTTCACGAATGTGCCGCGTTGTGCCGTCGGGCCGGACAATTCTGTATTCCAGTTCATGGGACGCCGGCATTTGTTGGTTTCGCACGTAGGCGTCCGCAACTAACGCCTTATCCTGTGGATGCACCAGTGAAATGTAAGCGGCAGTGCCTTTGAATTGCGTGTGTATCTCATCAACGCTGAGGCCCAGAATGCTGGCAAATTCGTCTGAAGCATGGATGCTCTGATCGGCTACTTCATCCCACACATAATGACCCAGGCTGGCAATTTCCGCAGCCCGCCTGAGGCGCTGCTCACTCTCTTCCAGGGTCTTTTGTGCCTGCCTTTGCTCGGTAATGTCCTGTACGATGCCCAGTATTCGTGTGCGCTGGTCGGTGTTGCCAAAGTAGGACTCCGAAATTTCTCGAACATGGCGTACCTCACCATCGGGTCTCACCACCCGGTATTCGCAATCGTATCCCGAACCTTGCGTGACGGCATCGGCGTATATTCTTTCCATTCTCGCCCTGTCGCCCTCGTGCACCAACAAAAGGTCACTGGCGCTGGAATTGTGGCGGATCAGCAGCTCGTCCACCGACAGGCCGCAGATGCGCGCATATTCTTCCGAGGCAAAAGTGTACCGGTCTGCCTGGATATCCCACACGAAATGCCCCAGACCGGCGATCTGGGCAGCCTGGCGAAACAGGGCCTCACTGTCCCGCAGGTCCTGCTCAGCCAATTTGCGCTCGGTGATGTCTTGCAATATGCCAATGCTGCGGACCTGTCTGCCCGATTCATCCTTGATAGCCTGTCCGAATTCGTAGATATGGCGCATCTCGCCATCGGGTCTGAACAGTCGGTACTCAACCTCGTAGATTTCCGCTGAATCGCGTTCTGCAGCGTCCAGTAGGCGTTGGCGATCCTGCGGATGGACCAACTCCAGATCTTTCTCCACGGTGTTATACCGGGTCATCACTTCTTCAACCGTCAGCCCCTGAATGCGGGCGTATTCTTCCGAGGCGTAAATGCAACAGCCGGTCACATCGTCCCACACCCAGGAGCCCAATTTTGAAAGCGTGGTCGCCTGCATGAACAGACGCTTGTTGTCCTGCAGATCACGCTCAGCCTGCTTGCGGTGCGTGATGTCCCGAACCAATACCTCGAGCATCTGCCGGCCACCGATCGATACATTACTCATCGACAGCAGGGCAGAAAATCGCTCATCATTGTGTTTCACACAGGTCCATTCAAAGCTGTGACCTGATTGCTCCAGCGCCTGCTCGATATGCTGATCAAGGGCGCCCTGAGAATCATCCCCGTGGGGCTCGCGAAAGGCGGCAAGTTCTCCCAGCTGCCGACCCAACAACTCACTCTTATTGGTCTGCCCGAGCAGCTTCATGGCCACCTCGTTACACGCGACGATATGGCGATCCTCCAACACCAAAACCGCCTGGGCGGAGTGCTCAAACAGTGCGCGATAGTGGACATCTGAGCCGGCAGGATCGGCTGCGACATCCCCGGGCGTTCGTGCCGACGCATCATTCAGGCGGCCCAATATTGTGGCAACCAGTTCCTGCGGTTCGTCAGGGCGAGGCAGATAGTCAATGGCACCCTGGCGCATGGCCGACACCGCGCCTTCCAGCGACGGTGTGGAATCGAGCACCCATACCTGTGGGCGAGGGCTGCACCCGTTCAGCCAGCCCAGCCAGTCGCCATCACTGCCAGCTTCGACATCGACCAGAGCAATCTGGGGCGAATAGTCTTCGCACACTTTGTCTGCCTGTGCGAGGTCGTGGCAGTGCCTGGCTTCATGGCCGCGCCGCTTGAGCAGGTCACACAGCGCTGCGGCAAAATCGCCGGCTTCACCCACAACCAGCAATCGCCGAGCGTTGCTGGCGTCTGAAGCTTGCGCGGTTGACTTCCCGATACTGCTCATGTGAATCCCCATTAACCTCAAATTATCGAGAATTCAGCGGCATAAGTACGGTTTCTGCCGAGCCATTGTCAAATCTGGTGGTAGAAAAAAGCACTCTACAGCACCCTTTGGCCTTAATTCCATAACGCACGAAACCCGCGCAGAGTATAGGTTTCATGCGGGTTTCGGGTCTGTCTGAATTGGTGGGCACGACTGGGATCGAACCAGTGACCCCTGCGATGTCAACACAGTGCTCTACCGCTGAGCTACGCGCCCTGAATGTTGCCCTTGGAAGTCACTCATGAAATGGCCTCAAGGGGCGCGCAATTTAACACAACCGCGGCTCAAATCACAACTGTCAATAGCGATTGCTTGGGTTGATTTGTGCCTATATCGTCTGTTCGACCGTTGGGGGTTAAAATGCCTTTCAGTGGCGCCGCGTAGGTTATAGAATCACTCCATCATGCGGTCTTCCCTCCAGTCTTTCGTTCACCTGCATTTGCACACCGAATATTCACTGGTCGACGGCACGGTCCGGATCAAGCAACTGGTAGAACGCGCGCGTGAGTTGGGCATGCCCGCCGTGGCAGTCACCGATCACCACAATCTGTTTGGCATGGTGAAGTTCTACCAGGCGGCCGAAACGGCCGGCATCAAACCTATCGTGGGCGCCGACGTGCTATTGCGGACGCCGGATGACCCGGATGTGACATCCCGAATGGTTCTGCTGTGCCAGAATCGCCAGGGCTACCTCAACTTGTGCGCGCTGCTCAGTCAGGCCTATTTGGAAGGTCAGCATCAGGGCCGACCCTATCTGCGTCGCGATTGGCTAATGCAACGAAGCGACGGCCTAATGGCATTGTCGGGCGCTGCCCAGGGAGATATTGGCCAGGCCATCATCAATCAGCACCCAAACCGTGCGCAGCAACTGCTGGAGATGTGGATGGGTGCGTTTCCCGGGCGATTTTACCTGGAATTGGTGCGTACCGGCCGCGAAGGCGAGCAACGTTATGAGGCGCCGATGCTGCAACTGGCCGCTGCATTAGGTTGCCCGGTGGTCGCCAGCAACGATGTACGTTTTCTCGATAGAGCAGACTTTCGAGCCCACGAGGCACGGGTCTGCATCCAACAGGGCAGACTGCTGTCAGACAAGCGCCGCACCAAGCACTATTCCGAGGAGCAGTATTTGAAAAGCCCGGGGGAAATGGCGGCGCTGTTCGAAGATTTGCCTGAAGCCCTAACCAACGGCGTAGAACTGGCAAAACGCTGCAATCTTGAGTTGAAATTCGGCCAGTATTATCTGCCCAATTATCCAACCCCGGAAGTCAACGGTGAAGCCGAAAAGATCGAAGGATACCTGCGCCGTATGACCGAGCAGGGGCTGGCGGCGCGGTTGGAAAAACATCCCGTGGCCGAGGGGTATACGCTTGACCACTATCACGCCCGGCTGGATGTCGAACTGGAGGTGATCGATTCCATGGGCTTCCCTGGCTATTTTCTGATCGTCGCTGACTTTATTCGCTGGGCGCGTGACAACGACATTCCTGTCGGACCCGGCAGGGGCTCAGGCGCAGGTTCTCTGGTGGCTTATGCGATGGGGATTACCGACCTCGACCCGCTGGAACACGAATTGTTATTTGAGCGCTTTTTAAACCCCGAAAGGTTATCGATGCCCGATTTCGACGTCGATTTTTGCATGGAAAAGCGCGACCAGGTGATCGACTATGTGGCACGCACCTACGGCCGCGACCAGGTCAGCCAAATTATCACGTACGGAACCATGGCGGCCAAGGCCGTGGTGCGCGATTGCGGCCGAGTGTTGGGGCATGGCTACGGCTACGTCGACAGCATCGCCAAGCTGATTCCTATGACGCTGGGTATCACACTGGAGCGTGCCCTCAAGGACGAACCTGAACTCAATAGGCGCTACCAGGACGAGGACGACATGCGCGGCATCATCGACCTGGCCATGTCACTCGAGGGCCTGACCCGCAATGCGGGCAAGCATGCCGGTGGCGTGGTCATTGCGCCCTCGGCCTTGACCGATTTTACGCCACTGTTTTGTGAATCGGGTGGCGGCAGCATTGTGACCCAATTCGACAAGGATGATATTGAGACCATCGGGCTGGTGAAATTTGATTTTCTGGGCCTGCGTACGCTGACCATCATCGACTGGACCCTAAAGACCATTAATGCGCAGCGCCTGCGTGAAGGCGAGCCGCCGATAGTTCTTGAAAATCTGCCGATGGACGACGCCAAAACGTTCAAGTTGCTGCAGTCCTGCGCCACGACAGCCGTCTTCCAGCTCGAATCACGTGGGATGAAGGACCTGATCCGCCGGCTGATACCGGAGCGGTTCGGCGAAATTGTGGCGCTGGTAGCGCTATTTCGGCCGGGCCCGTTGGAGTCGGGCATGGTGGGCGATTACATCGACAGGAAACACGGCCGCGCGGTAGTCCGCTACCCGCATCCGAAGCTGGAAAGCATCCTGGAACCGACTTATGGCGTGATCCTCTACCAGGAACAGGTCATGCAGATCGCCCAGGATCTGGCCGGCTACACATTGGGTGCGGCGGACATATTGCGCCGCGCCATGGGCAAGAAAAATCCCGCCGAAATGGCGAAACAAAGGCAGGTGTTCGTGGACGGCGCCACCCAACGCGGCGTCGGCAACGATCAGGCCAATACCATTTTCGATCAGATGGAGACTTTTGCCGGTTACGGCTTTAACAAGTCGCACTCGGCCGCCTATGCGCTCATCGCCTACCACACCGCCTGGCTCAAGGCCCACTACACTTCACAGTTCATGGCCGCGGTATTGTCCGCAGACATGGACACCACCGACAAGGTGGATGACTTCATCCACGAATGCCGCCACCTGGACATCACCATCTCGCCGCCAGACATCAACCGGTCCAACTATGCTTTCACATCAACCGGTGATGGGGCCATTTTGTATGGGCTGGGCGCCATCAAGGGCGTAGGCCAGGCCGCCATCGACGTTATTACCGCCGAACGCGAGGCCGCGGGACCGTTCGACAATTTGCAGTCTTTTTGCCAACGCATGGACCTGCAGCGCGTCAACAAACGGGTGATCGAAGTGCTGGTCCGCTGCGGGGCGATGGATACGCTGTGTGACGAAAACGACCCTGACAACCGAGCCCGACTGCTGCATGAACTGCCTGAAACGCTGATTGCGGCGGAACAGACCCAACGCAACCTGGAATCCGGCCAGAATGACATGTTCGGCGCGGCGGGTGGCGACGATGCGCCAGGGATCCTCAGCCACCGCAACGTTGCGCCCTGGACCGAATTACAGTTTCTGCAGGCCGAACGCGACACGCTCGGTCTGTACCTGTCGGGACATCCAGTTTCCCTCCAGCTACAGGATATCCGGCGTTTTTCCACCTGCAGCCTCGGGCGCATTGAAAAGAATATGCCCAACCCTCCCACCGCAGACCGCCGCGGCGTGCCGATGGTGCTGGCCGGGCTGGTTCGGACCATCCGCAGACGCGGCAATCGCGGTGGCTTCGTATCGATCGTGGACCACAGCAGCCAGTTGGAAGTCGCGCTGTTCGATGAATCCTGGACACTCTATGTCGAGCTGCTGAGCAAAGACCAGATCATCGTCGTCGAAGGCAATGTCACGGTGGACAATTTCTCCGGTGGATTCCGCATGAACGCGCAGAAAGTCATGACCCTATCCGAAGCCAAGAGCCGGTTTTCAAAGGGCGTAATTATTTCGATCCGGGGCCCGAACGAAGAGATCAGCGCAATGCTGCAGAGCACATTTGCCCCATACCTGCAGGGCTCGGGAGAAGTTTTTTTGGACTACAGCAATCCTCGCGCTAGGGCGCGGCTGGAACTCGGCGAAGAATGGGCCGTGAAGCCCTGCGAAGAATTGGTGGCCGCGCTTGGGCAGCTGCCTGCTGTGACTGATGCGCGATTGATTTATTAAAGGAGTCTCGCTTCCCTCGGCAAAGCTTCCGCTCCTGCTCACGCCCCTCGACTACATCCTTGTAGTCGACTGCTCCCTGCGTTGCTCTACCTCCTGCATCCCTGCAGTCGTGCTCCCGCCTTCGGCAGCGCAGGCAGAGAAGAGGGTACGGTTTCGCCGCAGGCGAAGAAGTGCCCGATGAGCGCCGTAGCGCGTGCAGGTAAGGAAGGTAGTGCGGTTTCGCCATTGGCGAAGAAGCGCTGCCTGACTGCCGTCGCGCGTAGGCGGCTGCACGCACGGGCCACGGCACTTCGTCAGCGCTTTATGCGCTGCGCGCAAGCCGCACTTCCTTCGTTGCCTGCCCTACGGCTTCGGAGCCGTACTCTTTGCCCTGCGGGCAAACCGTGTGGCTCCTCGGGCCTGCGCTCGACGGCATGCAATAGGCGCCTGGCCCCCCTCTGGTACCGCTCGCGTTGCTCGACTTACCCAACCGGGGCCGGCGGGTCGCCTGCGGCTCCGACGCCAATTGTTGTTAGCTGGTGGCTTGCTGATACCGCCTGTAAAGGATTCTGACACGACGCACGTATTCGCGCGTCTCATCATAGGGCGGGATGCCGCCATACTTTCTGACGGCGCCACTGCCGGCATTGTAAGCGGCGGCGGCCAATGCGACATCACCACGAAATTCGTCCAGCAGTTGTGACAGGTAGCGCGTGCCACCATCGATATTATGGGCGGGATTAAAGGGATCGCGGACGCGCATTTGTGCCACTGTCGCCGGCATCAGCTGCATCAGGCCCTGGGCCCCTTTAGGCGATTCAGCATCGGGCTGGTAGGCCGACTCGGCGTGAATAATGGCTCTTATCAGCGAAGCGTCAATGCCATTGGTATTGGCGGCAAGCCGGATTTCACTGGCGAAAGCACGCGTGTTCAACGGCACTCTTTCCCAACTCACCTTGCTGCTGCAAGACGGGTCAGAGGCATAGCACGGAAACTTGAAAACCTGGTAGTCAATGCGCGAAGAGGGTTCGATATTGGTGTAGGTGACGATACCCTTGGCATCAACGTACTTGTAGATTTCAGCCTTGGCCGCGGTTGTGGTGCAAAGCAGCACCGCAGACCAGATTCCACACTTCAGCCAATAACGCCATACGGTGCCGGCTATGGCTGCATATTCCCTGGATATTCCTGCATTCCTTTGCATTGCACGCTCCTCCCATTTGTTCATGCAATTTGGACTCTCGCTATTAGTATTCTAAACCCAATCAGTCGCTTGTGACACTTTTTTCATTTTAAACAACCAACGACCCAATGCGATGACCGGGCTGATTCAGCCAGATTTACTGCCGGACAGCGGGCGGCCAAAGACCTGATGGAGGGACTCCAATCATCTCAACAGGTTCAATCTCAAGTACGAAAGGATGCGCCGGAGCGGCTAAATATGGCAGAACGCGGAATCGTTTTTCTCCAGGTACCTTTGATGGTATTCCTCGGCGCGCCAGAACATCCCGGCGGGTGCAACCTCTGTCACGACCGGGTTGCTCAAGTCGCCGGTGGCATCGATTTGTGCGATCTTCGCCTCGGCCTGCTTCTTTTGGTCTTCGTCATGGTAGTAAATTGCCGAGCGGTACTGCGTGCCACGGTCCGGTCCTTGGCGATTCAGGGTGGTGGGGTTGTGAATATCGAAAAATGCGCTCATTAGCTCAGCATAGCTGATCCGCTCGGGATCGAAGGTCACCTGAACGGCCTCGGCGTGGCCGGTGGCACCGCCGCAGACCTGGCGGTAGGTGGGTTCATCGATGTGCCCTCCCATATAACCGACCGGCGCGTCCGCCACACCCGGCAATGCCCTGAAGCGGGCCTCGACGCCCCAAAAACATCCTGCTGCAAAACTGGCCACATCTTTAGCCATCGTTGTTACTCCCGGCATCGTCAGAACCATTTGTAGACCCAGGCCTGGCATCGGGCCTAGGATCGGGCCTCGAATCAAGATTGGGCACCCTCATGACACCCTCCTGAACCGTGTTGGCGACCAGGCGGCCACTGCGATCGTAAATCATACCCCTGGCCAGCCCCCGGCCTCCACTAGAACTGGGGCTGTCGCAGGCATAAAGCAACCAGTCATCTACCCGCACATCGCGATGGAACCACATCGCGTGGTCAATGCTGGCCATCATCAACTCACCCTTCAGCCAGGATATGCCATGCGGCAGCGTGGCCGTGCCGATCAGGTGAAAGTCAGACACATAGGCCAGCAGGGCTCGGTTGAGTACCTGGTCGTCTCCGGCGCCGGGGTCCATTCGGAACCAGATTTCCTTATACGGTGCCTTGGGCACGGTGTTATAGGGATCGTCATCGCGCACCGGGCGAAATTCGAAGGGTCCGAAGCGATCGAACCAGCGTCTCAGCAACTGCGGCACGCGGGCCAGTTGATCAGGCGAGATCGGATCGCCGGCTTCCAGTTCTTCTGGACTGGCGACCTGCGGCGCCGGAAACTGGTGGTCGAGGCCTTTTTCTGGCACTTGGAAAGAAGCGGACAAGGTGAAAATGGGCCAGCCGTGCTGGATCGCCACCACGCGCCGAGCGCTGTAGCTTCGCCCATCCCGGCTGCGGTCAACGCTGTATACGATGGGTGACTTATCGTCACCGGCACGCAAGAAATAGCCGTGCAGTGAGTGAATCATCCGATCCTCTACAGTCTTGCTGGCCGCCAGCGCCGCCTGGCATAAGACCTGACCGCCGAACACCCGATGGGTGCCGATATCGCGGCTTTCACCGCGAAACAAATTGACTTCCAGCCTTTCCAGATCGATCAGGTCCAGTAATTCCTGCACCGGGTTTTGTTCTTGATTCATTGGCTGTTTCCCACCCACTGCAAGCTGCCCGCAGAGCTTAAACCGAACCCCCAAACCTCTGCGCATTCTACATCCATTACCGCCCTGGTGGGCACCCGCTCATATCTCGAGAGTGGTGTGGAGCAAGGCCGACTTACGCGACCCGGTTGCGATCGGCAGGCCATCAGCAGAAATGGTCGTTTTCCGGCAGATGCTGACAAAATGTGCCCAAGGCGATTCAGGTAGGGCAATGTTGGAGAATTCTATATATCGTTGTTTTTACTATGTTTTCAGAAAGCACTGGCGCAGGCACGGATGTTGCATTCTATAGTGGTATCGGTCATTAAAATTTGGATACCGAATCAAGCTGCAGTGAAGCAGGAAAGTTGCAACGAGGGAACGAAAATGCAAATCAATACCAAATCACCACGAGGTTTCACACTCATCGAATTGATGATTGTCATTGCAATCATCGCCACACTAGTTGCCATCGCACTGCCTGCTTATCAGGATTATTCGATACGGGCCAAGGTAGGCGAGGGCCTGAGTATCGCTGCAACCGCCAAAATGGCGCTGGCGGACACCTGTCAAACAGATGGCAGCCTGATCATCTCTGATGGCGCCCAGGTTGGCTTTATATTTGAAGAGTCGAAATTCGTGTTAGCTGTCGAAATCGCGGCTGATTGCAGTACCGGGTCGATGGCAATTGCGATTCAAACCCAGAATACAGGCGCTGATGATGATCCCATCATTTTGCTGACGACCAATGGCTTTTTCTTCCTCGTTGCCTCTGGCTCCAGCGCCAGTTGGAATTGCCTGGGAGTTGCCCAGAAATCAGCACATTTACCGGCAGGCTGCCGCACGACCGAACAGCGCTTCTACAGCGAATTGGGAAACTACGCAGAGGCTTGATCGCCCACATTCTGATTGCCGGCCTGGTTGCTGCCCCGGTTACTTTTTGCCCGAGGGCTCTGCCTGGCTTGAACTGGTTGCCGTTTCCCACCACTATGGATGGATGACAGCAGCGCCCCGCTTAGCCGCCTCCAATGCAAGTCATGCCAAGTCTCAGCTGGACTCGACGCAGCAGCAACGCCTCGATGAGGTCGTCAGGCAGTTGATCTGTGGGCTGCCTGCGAATTCCCCTACGATTACCGGCATTGCGGGCGCCCCGGGATGTGGCAAATCGACGCTGGCCGCCCTGCTCTGTGAGAATCTAAACAAGGCTGGAATTCCTTCGCTGTGCCTGGCACTGGACGATTACTACCTTGGCCGGCCAGAGCGGGGCCAAATGGCGCAGGACCACCATCGCCTTTTTGCGACCCGAGGTGTGCCGGGCACTCATGATCTTGATCGGCTGGTCAGCGACATGGCGGCGTTGAAAAACGGCAACCTAAGCGATCTGCATCTGCGCCGCTTCGACAAATCTACCGACTCCGTCTCGCCCGCCATCGAGTGGCCTGTGCCAGAGATATCGCCACAGCACATCTTCCTGGAAGGTTGGTGCATAGGTGCCCAGGTCCAAAGCGACACCGAGCTGGACAAGCCAATTAGCGCTTTCGAATCCCGTTGCGATCCGGAGACAAAATGGCGCAGGCAGGTCAATGGGTTTCTGGGCACGTACCAGGAGCGCCTCTGGCCCATGCTCGATCAGACGTGGTACCTGGCCGTGCCAGGCTGGGAACGGGTGGTGGACTGGCGCTGGCAGCAGGAACGGCGTGGTGGCAGTTCACTGCTAAAAAACCGCGCAGCGGTGGAGAATTTTCTGGCCACGTTCAAGCGAATTGTCCTGCAAATGCTCAGCACCCATCGCCAGTGGGCGGATGTGAGTCTGTATGCCGATGACCATCATCACCTGCGCCTTGCAAGACCATCGGGGCGATGAGCACCTCGGAAACCTTTCTTTGGCACGACTACGAAACGTTCGGCGCCAGTCCGATGGTCGATCGGCCGGCGCAATTCGCAGGCCAGAGAACCGATGCCGCGCTCAACAATGTAGGCGATCCGCTGGTGGTGTACTGCGCTCCCGCCGATGATGTATTGCCACACCCGCAGGCCTGCCTGATCACCGGTATCACACCCCAGGAGGCGCAGGAGAAAGGCGTCCGGGAAACGGAATTCGCAAGCCGGATACTGCAGGAGATGATGCGCCCAGGCACCTGCAGCGTCGGTTTCAACAGCCTGCGCTTCGACGACCTGATCAGCCGCACTTTGTTTTACCGCAACCTGCGCGACCCCTATGAACGAGAATACAAGAACGGTAACTCGCGCTGGGACATCATCGACCTGGCGCGCATGTGTTATGCCCTAAGGCCGGACGGCATCAACTGGCCAAAGGTGCCGACTATCGGGCGAGACGGAGAAATGGATGGCGGGGAGCGCGCCAGCTTCAGGCTTCAGGATCTCAGCGCCGCCAATTCGATCGCCCACGAAGGCGCGCACGATGCCCTCGCCGATGTACATGCCACCATTGGCCTGGCGCGGCTGATCCGCGAGCGGCAGCCCAGGTTGTTCGGCTGGTCTTTGACGATGCGGCGTTACAAGGACGTCTGGCCGCTGCTCAACCCGGCTGAGCCCAAGGCCATCTTGCACACCTCTTCCAGAATTCCGGCCATCCGCGGCTGTACCACCATGGTGCTGCCGCTGGCGGTATCGCCGGTCAATCCCAAGGCGGTGATCGTGTTTGACCTGATGGGGGACCCTGAACCGCTGATCCGGGAACCGGCCGACGTCATCAATGACCTGGTGTTCACGGCGGCGGCCGACCTGCCCGACGGCATGGAGCGTCTGCCACTGAAACAGATACGCGCCAATGGCGTGCCAATGTTGGCGCCACCGGGTACCTTGAAGGGTGCCGACCCGGCCAGAATTGGGCTCGATCCGGAGCGCTGCCGGCGCCACGAACAACGCCTGCTTGGTGCACTGCAATCGGTGCACGACAAAGTCGCCGAGGTGTTTTCCCAGCCACACGTCAGTGAGTCCCGGGATCCGGACCTGATGCTTTACTCGGGCAGGTTTTTCTCCTCCGCGGATCGGCACCTGATGAACAAAATCATCAGCATGGATGGCAGTACATTGGGGGGGCACTTATGGTCATTTCAAGACAGCCGTCTGCCGACCATGCTGTTCCGTTACCGGGCGCGCAATTATCCCGAGTCTCTGAACCCAAATGAGCGCGAAGCCTGGCAGCGGTATCGCCAGGAAAGACTGCTCACACCGGCCGATGACCGGCAACTCGATTTCAGCACGTTCAAGGTGGCGTTGGCGACGGCCAGAGAGACCCATTCCGATGATGCCCATGCACAGCGAATACTGGATCACCTGGCATCCTGGACCGTCGTTATCGGCCTGGAGGAGCTGGAAAATCTTGATTTTCCGGAAGATTAACCTGGCATCAGCGACTGCAGCCGTCAAGCGCAGGAGGTTTCCGCTTTGCGTCAGCAAAATTCAATGGTTTAGAGAAGAAGTTTAGACTTGATTCGAACTCTTTATGCACAAGTGTCTGATTGTGTTTATTAGAGTGATTTATCCCAGAAGCTCGCCGCAGTCCTTTAGCGCCTAATTTATATCTTATTAAATTTAATCATATATTTTTGTGTGGTCAAATTTTGATCAATCTGGAACGAAGACCGCGCTCGCTCAGACACGGCGCTGTTCTTCACAGGGTTATCCACAAGCTTTGTGGATAACAATAATGTGACTAAAGGGAACGGCCTGTCAGGCCACATTCAAGGCCAGTTGAGGGCTATTGTCGGCCTTTCTCAGCCGCCTGTTCACCCGTTTTGAACCACGCTTGAGCGCCTGGCGCGCCCGCGGAGATACAAATTCGACATGGCTGCCATCTGAGAACTGCAACATCCAGATAACCCTCTGGCCGCCATGCTCCGCAGTGGTTGCCACAACACCGCTAATTGTCTTGCCAATCAAGTCTTCATTTACGTCCATTTCCGGGGTCTCTCTGCAAGTCTGAAGACATTAGGCCACACACCATTCTCATTATGTGAGAGCACCCATTTCCTACATCCGCCGGAGGCGATTTGCGCTATGCGCAAGGCCCCAACCGAAATACTCTCAATCTGTCCAATGGGGCATATCAATCAAACAGGATGAACCATCCAGGAGGCGTCAATGAAATCACTCTTAATCGCACTGCTTGCCATCGGCATGACACTGTCGGCATGGGCGAGCGAGCCCGTCAATATCAATACGGCGACGGCGGAGGAAATTGCCGATAGCCTGTCCGGCATCGGCTTGAGCAAAGCCGAAAAAATTGTCGAATACCGGGAGGCCAACGGCAATTTCAAACACGTCGATGAACTGGTCAATGTCAAAGGCCTGGGCATCAGGACAGTCGACAAAAACCGGGGGCTGATTATGCTTACCAGTGGAGTCGACAAGCAGGAAGGCTGAACCGACGTCACGGCCCCGGGCTTGCAAAAGCCCGGGTGCTTTCCCGGGTGCCTTCGTGGGTACCTCGCGCCGTGCCTATTGCTGCTCGATGTTTTGCCTGCTGTTGAAGGCAAGTTGCAGGGTTGATTGGTCGATGTATTCCAGCTCACCACCCAGTGGCACCCCGTGAGCTATGCGGCTGGCCACGACCTCGTGGCGAGCGCACATTTTCTGGATGTAGTAGGCCGTCGCCTCGCCCTCGACCGTCGGGTTGGTGGCGATGATCAGTTCTTTGAGCGCTGCATCGCTCAGGCGCGCTGACAATTGATCCAGGCCCAGGTCTTCAGGGCCAATACCGTCGAGGGGTGAAAGGTGACCCATGAGAACGAAGTATCTGCCCCGATAACCGGTGGCCTGCTCGATCGCCATGACATCGCTGGGGCTTTCGACGATACACAACATCGACTGATCCCGCATGGCGTCGGTGCATATGGCGCACAGCTCGTTCTCGGTGAGGTCCCTGCACTGGGTGCAGCGACCGATGCGTTCCGCTGCTTCCTCCATGACCGTTGCCAGGTGCCTGGCGCCTTCTAAATCTCGTTCCAACAAGTGAAACGCCATACGTTGAGCCGATTTGGGCCCGACACCGGGAAGGCATCGAAGTGCTTCGATCAGACTGTGGAGAAGCGGTGTCCTGGCCACGCTCAGAAAGGCAACTTGAATCCTTCGGGAAGCGGCAGGCCTGCAGTCATGTCTGACATCCTGCTTTGCATCAACTCAGCCACTTTGTTGACCGCGTCATTGACCGCGGCTGTGACCAGGTCTTCCAGCATTTCGACATCATCCATCAGGGCCGGATCGATCTCGATTCGACGTACTGCGTGCTTGCCGGTCATTGTGACGGTGACCAAACCACCGCCCGCGCGACCGGTCACCTCAAGGGTGGCCAGCTCTTCCTGAGCTTTCTGCATCTCCTGCTGCATTTTCTGCGCCTGTTGCATCAGACCTGCAAGGTTGGCTTTCATATTTTGTTCCGTTTACGGCAATGAATTTACTGCAATGGCTGAATGGAGTCCTTGTGAACTATGGCCCCCATCTGCTCTTTTAAAGCTTTGACGGTGCTGTCCTGCTCTATGGCGTTCTCGGCTTCGCTCATCTGTTCACGCGTACCTTGTTGATGCATTTCGGCCGCAGTCAGCAAACCAGGCTCCTGGCTGTCCAGCAGCGACACAGTGACCGGATAGCCCATCTTTTGGCTGATCGCCTCGCCCAGGCTATCGACACAGAATTTCGATCCCAGGTGGCGCAACGAGGGCGAGATCGCAAAGGACCAACGGCCTTCCGCAGCTGAATCAAGCTGCACGTTACGTGCCAGTTCCTTCACTTGACCCCGCATTTCAAGCTTGGGCAACATCCGAATCCAGGCTTCACCGTCAGGCTCGCCGATCTGCATGGCCGGTTGCGGTGCTTCCCCGGCATCCTGATCGGCGTACTTTTGGGATGCTTCCGGAAGCACGTTCTCTGCCACGGTCTGAGCGGCCGGCTTGGGCATGGGCTTGGCTGCCGAAACCTGCGCGGTTGGGGTGGTTTTGGCAATTGCGTCGACCGGCGCGGCTCTTTCGGCGCCGGCGGGTTTGAAGGCCAGCATCCGCAACAGGGTCATTTCCAGGCCGGTGCGCGGATCTGGTGCCAGGGTCATGTCGTCCCGGCCCTTGATCGCGATCTGGTAATACAACTGCGCTTCTTCGAGCTCGAGTACCGGCGCCAGTGCCTGCGCCGACTCCCAGTCCGTGCGGTCGCGGTCCTGGTAGTCCGGCACACACTGGATCAGGGCAATTCGATGCAGAAACTCTGCCAGATCGACCAACAGTGCCTCAAGATTCCTGGATTCCGCTACCAGACCCTCCACCACTGTCAGAATCTGCTGGGCATCGTTGTCTGCCAGGGCCTCGACGATAAGCGCGACCTGCTCGTGACCAACCACACCGAGCATGTCCTTGACCTGTTCGTAAGCCAGAACGCCGCCGCCGTGGGCGATGGCCTGGTCCATGATGCTGAGTCCATCGCGCATACTGCCATCGGCGGCCCTGGCCAACAGCGGCAGTGCGGCAGGCTCAAATTCAATTTCTTCGGCCTGGAGCAACTTCGCCAGGTGCGCCTCAATCTGGTCCGGCAACAGGCGTGTCAGGTTAAAGCACAGGCAGCGTGACAGAATGGTGAGCGGAATTTTCTGTGGATCAGTAGTCGCCAACACGAATTTGACATGGGGCGGAGGCTCTTCAAGGGTCTTGAGCAAAGCGTTAAAGCTGCTGGTGGACAGCATATGCACTTCGTCAATGATGTAGATCTTGTAGCGGCCGCGTGTGGGCGTGAACGGTACCGACTCCAGCAATTCGCGGGTGTCATCCACTTTGGTTCGGGAGGCGGCGTCAATCTCGAGCATGTCGATGAAACGCCCCTCATCGATGTCAACGCAACTTGAACATTCCCCACAAGGCGTTGAACTGACGCCGGTTTCACAGTTCAGGCACTTGGCCAATATGCGGGCCAGCGTCGTTTTGCCGACCCCACGGGTGCCGGTGAACAGAAATGCATGGTGCAGGCGATCCTGGTCCAGGCCGTTTTTCAGTGCCTGCACCACGTGGTGCTGCCCAACCATTTGATCGAATGTGCGAGGGCGCCATTTGCGCGCCAAAACCTGGTAGCTCATAAAGCCTTTCTGATACCTGAGCCTGACAATCTTTCGGACGGGAACTATAACAGATGGGCCTGTGAAAAGGGCCGACAGTACCTCCGGAAAGCCCCATGAGCGGACTTCAAGGATGGCGAGGCGCCGCTTCGCAGCAAGGGGTCTCCTTGCAGGACACGCTCGAGCCCATCCATGGGACGCTCCTCTCGAATCATCCTGTTTTGTACACGATGTACTTAGATCGTGGAGCACATGGATGTGCGGGAACGATCCCTCGATGAGCTGCACAGGCGCTTGGTGGGTCGGCTCCTGCTGCATTGTGCTACCTCCGGAAAGCTCCATGAGTGGGCTACTGGCCACGCCTGGCGGATGGCCCTGCGGGCTACCCTCACTTCTCGGCGCTTGGTGGGTCGGCTCCAACGGATCATCCTGTTCCGTGTCGCCTCGTCGAGCCATCCCTGGCTCGGCGACCCAGTCGCTTGTATGGTGTTTCTGCCTTAAATCTGGATGATTAAGGGTGCCGGGATGGGCGGGACGCAGTCGCTTTCTGGCCAGTCGGTACAGACTAACAAGAGTTCGTCCCCATCCCATTCTCACCAGAGCGCCGATTGAGAATCTAGCTGCAATGACAGCCGATGTATACAAGCTTGCGCCCCGTGAGATCCCGGCTACGGCATATAACCGCGGAGATCATTATGACAAGCAATGTTACCCAAGTCACTTTAGGTGTGGATGTTTCGAAAGATCATTTGGACGTTTACGATTGGACCCGGCAACGACATTATCAAGTCAATAACTCAACCGCGGCCATTGCACAATGGCTTGGTGGGTTGACGGGCGAGGTACGACTGGCGCTGGAGCCGACATCGCATTACCACCTGGCGGTGGTGGATACTGCGCACGCTTTGGGCTATGCGATCTACTTGGTGAACCCACGCCAGCTGCATCACTATCGGTATGCCGTCGGCCTGAGGCATAAGAGTGATCCGCATGATGCCTGGTTGTTAGCACGCTATCTCAGCCACGAAGCGCAGTCATTGCCTCGTCATTGCCCGTCAGACCAGCATTCACGGGAGCTGTGGGCTTTGATTAAGCGTCGCGCTGTGGTGGTTGGAGTGCGTAAAAACATGCGCATGAGCATGCGCCAAGTGTCGCTGTCAGGCCGAGAAGTGGAACAGGCCTGCAGCCGCTTGATCCAGCGCATCGAATGCCGGATTGAGTATTTGCTAAGGGCGTTGGGCCTGCAACAAGACTATGCGCGTTGCCAACAGATACCGGGCCTTGGACCCGCCACAGCTGCTGGGTTGGTGGCGGCCTTTCATCGCGGCGTGTTCGCTTCATCGGATGCCTTTGTGGCCTACCTCGGCCTGGACATACGATTGCGGCGGTCTGGTCGCATGCAGGGCAAGCACAAGCTGACCAAGAATGGCGAGAAGGAGATACGACGATTGCTATTTTGTGCCGCTCACGCGGCCCGCAACGAACCTCGATTCGAGCGCTATCATCAGCGTCAACTGGATAAGGGACTTTCAAAAACCGCTGCTCGAGTGATATTGGGGCGCAAGTTGGTCAGGATTGCATATGCCCTTATGAGTCGAGGCGAAACATTCAAACCGTGTGTAACCATGGCTTGACCAGACCCATAGAATCTTGTCGGCGCTCGGCATCCTTGAAGGCGTGGCCAGCAGTCCGCTCATGGGCCATTCCTAACGTTGGCACGATCCGGGCTGAAATTGGGGGCTAGACGCACGACCAAGGGAAGCAGCCCCTGCCCGCCACACCCCGGCGCCCGAGTCCGTTGCTGCCGCTGCTCCCTTCCGGGTCTGACGGGGTTCACATCTTATCGTCGCGGGGGGGCCAACAGGGGCCACCATTGATTCCGTCGCAGGCTAACTGGGGGCGGGCCCCAATGCGACCCGGAACCGTCCCAAAACCAACCTGCGGCGGGACCGGCATTGTGCCGCAAGGATTGGCGAGGATCAAGCATCCAAGCAGGTTAATTTCGCCTGACAGACAATGTACAAACATTCCTGATTCAGATAGCCTGCGCGGATGAACAATACTGCCGATATCCTGATTGTGGGCGGTGCCATCACCGGCTCGACAATTGCATATTTTCTCAAGGCCAAAATGGGCTTTGACGGCAGCGTGGTGGTGGTTGAAAAGGACAAAACCTACCAGCACTCTTCAACGACTCTGTCCGCCGCCTCAATTCGCCAGCAGTATTCCACTGAAATCAATATCAGCATGTCTCAATACAGCATTGAGTTTTTCAGGAACATCCGCAGCCACCTCGGCGAAGAAGTAGACATAGGCTTGACTGAAAACGGCTACTTGCTGCTATGGAATGAAGCCGCAATGGACGTGCTGGAGCGCAGCCTGTCATTGCAGCTTGCACACGGCGTTGACGTGGAGCAACTCAGTCAAAAAGATATGCTGGGTCGCTGGCACTGGCTGCAAACAAGCGACCTGGCCTGCGGCACTTATGGCCGGTCCGGCGAAGGCTCCTTTGATGCCTACAGCTTGCTGTCGGCCGTACGCAAGGCAGCACAACGGGCAGGCGTGGAGTACGTCGACGGCGAAGTCGTGACACTGCATCGCGATGCCAGCCGCATTCATTCCGCCAGCCTTGCAGATGGGCGCACGATCAAGTGCGCAGAACTGGTCAACGCCAGCGGTCCAGCCGCCGCAGGTGTGGCAGCGATGGCCGGCATCGAACTCCCGGTCGAATGCCGCAAGCGAAGTGTTTTCGTGGTGCATTGCAGGGAACTGGAGTTTGTCCGGGACTGCCCGTTGGTGATCGATGCCGGTGGCGTCTGGTTCCGGCCCGAAGGTCAGTATTTCATCTGCGGTGTCGCCCCGCCCGAGGAAAACGACCCGATCTGTACCGACCACATTGTCAATCACGAGTTGTTTGAGGAAGTAATTTGGCCATCACTGGCCAACCGGGTGCCTACATTCGAGGCCGTTAAAGTCGTCAATTCCTGGGCCGGACACTATGCCGTCAACACGCTGGATCACAATGCCATCCTCGGCCGGCACCCGAAGCTGAACAATTTCGTGCTGGCCAACGGTTTTTCGGGACACGGGCTGCAGCATGCTCCGTCGGTGGGCCTGGGGATTGCAGAATTGCTGTGCCACGGCGAATACCGCACACTCGACCTGTCGCCGTTGGGTTGGGAGCGCATCGCGAATAACCGGCCAATGCGAGAACTCAACGTTTTCTAGGGCCTGTTAACAGGCCTACCCTGCGTCGCCCATAACGGCCCGCAAACCGCGATGGAGCCCGCGTAGATTACCGACCTGCCGGATCGCCAGCAGTGCGCCACCCACATAGGGCTGGGCGCTTTCGCCGGCGTCATGGCGGATCGACAAGCGCTCGCCTGGCAGGCCGAAAACCGACTCCACAGACAGGATAAATCCGGGCAGCCGCACGCTATGCACCTGGGTGCCGCTGACATTGCCGCCTCGTACCCCGGCCGGACCCTTGACGTCATCCGGCGCAACGCCGTGTTCGGGACTGGCCACGGCAGCCATCCGCGCCGCCAATTCCCGGCCAGTGCCGCTGGGCGCGTCCGGTTTGGCGGCACCGGCGTAGTCAATGATCTCCCAGGCAGGCACCCAGCGGGCAGCGAGTACGGAAAATTGCTGCATCAGCTCCGCGGTTATGGAGAAATTGCCGCAAGCCAGCACACCCAGATCAAGATCCTGCGCCATCGCGTCAATCGCCTTGAAATCATCTTCAACCAGGCCGGAAGTGCCAATTACGACATGGACTCCGACGCTCAAGGCCTGGCGAATATGCCCGAGGGCAAAATCGGGTTGGGTGTATTCCACCAAAACGTCCGGCACAATTGCCGCAGCCCCGCTGAGCGCTTCCGCCACGGTGGCCACAACCGGTGAATCCCCGCCGCACTTGTCCGGCGGCAACTCGAGCACTGCAGCCAGCGACTGTCCGGCATGGCTGCGCGACACACCACTGACCAGAATCAGATCATCACTGTCTACCACGCCCTGCCCGAGCGCAGACCCGGCCCAGCCGGTTACGCCAGCCAGGCATACATTCAGTTTCCCCTCCCGTCGCATTCGATGATCATATCCCATTGCCGAACACTGGCAAGCAGTTTTCGGGGCGATGGAAGACTGACCTGTAATCAGCTACCGGGCGCTTGCGACAGAATGCGCATGGCCTGTTTTAGATGAGGCATATCCAGCATTTTTCCGCCCAGGCTCAAGGCTCCGGATTCTGGATTGGCCTCAAAGAGTTCCACCACCTGCCGCGCAAAAGCGAGTTCCTGCGTGCTGGGCGTGAAGGCCTCGTTGATCACCGCAACCTGGGCCGGGTGGATGGCCAACTTGCCCATGAAGCCGTCGCGACGTGAAAGGTTACAAGCGGCACGCAGTCCGCCTGGATCGCGAAAATTGTCGTATATGGTATCGATTGGCGCGACATCACTCGCATTGGCGGCAAACAAGCACAACGCCCGGGCAAGTTGATAGGGATTCGTCCACTGCCCGTCGGCTTCTTTATTGGCCGAGGCGCCGATTGCCGCACTCAGATCTTCAGCACCCCACGTGATGCCGCGGAGCCGGGAACTGCAGCTCATATAACTGCCCATGGCAAAGATGGCCTCGGGCACTTCTGTTGCCACCGGAATAATGCCGATCGCGCCCTGCTCAAGCTGGTGCTGTTGTTCCAGGGTGTCGAGTTTTTCCGCCAGCGTATCCACATCACCCGCCGAACGCGCCTTGGGCAGGATAATGCCATCCGGCCCCGCGGGCACCACCGCGAGCAAGTCTGCATCGCAATGATCCGAATCCAGATCGTTAATTCGTACCCAAATGGCCGGTTGGCGGCCACCTGACCGGGCGAGAAGGTAGTCACGCACCAGCGAGCGCGCTGCCGGCTTGGCACCGGCCGCGACAGAATCTTCCAGGTCAACGATGATCGCATCGGCACCACATTCGTCTCCCTTGGCCAGCTTTTTCTCGCTGTCGCCAGGAATGAACAGCAGGGACCGGGCCCTCATGCAACCGGCATCCGGTGCATCAATGCAGTACGCTTGCACTCGGCGACCAGCGTGCCGTCCTGCTTGTAGGCCCGGTGATGGAAAATCACGATGCCGTTGTCGGGGCGTGATTTGCTTTCGCGCAATTCCAAAACCTCACTCTCGACCCGAATGGTGTCGCCATGGAATAGCGGTGCCGGAAAGCGCACTTCGTCCCAGCCAAGGTTGGCCACGGTGGTGCCCAGAGTAGTCTCGCCCACCGAGATTCCCACCATCATGCCCAGAGTCAGGCAGGAATTGACGATGCGCTGGCCGAATTCAGTCTGCTCGCGGCAGTATTCTTCATCCAGGTGCAGCGCTGCAGGATTGTGCGTCAGCGCGCTGAAAAATACGTTGTCGGCCTCGGTAATGGTGCGGCGAATCGGGTGTTGGAATATCTGCCCAAGCTCAAACTCTTCAAAATACAGACCAGCCATCAATCCTCCCGGTTAATTTGTTGGCAAATTTTAGCGACATCACTCGCGGTCAAATATCGAGCGTACGGTAGCAGTGAACCGCAATCGAAGCCAATCACGCTTTGGCACAATCCCCATTTGCCGGCCACGGCCGTACTGACTAAACTATTTGTTTTCAATTTTATTTCATCAATTCGGATTTCAGTCGTCTTATAAAGTGTACAGAGGAAATTACGTGCACCTGAAACATCCAAATCAGCGCAACAGCGATTCAGAACCAAGCGAGGTCGACGCGCCCGATTCTGACTATGGGCCTGAAGATGGTCCTGAGCCTGCCCGCGACCGGCGTATTGCTGACCTGTTTCAGGCGCACAACCGATCGCTGATTCGATTTTTGGCCGCACGGCTGCATTCGAGTGAGGAAGCCAAGGAAATAGCACAAGAGGCCTACGTCAAGCTTCTCAAGCTGGATGAGCCTGATACGGTCAGTTACCTGCGAGCGTTCCTGTTCAGAATAGCGGCCAACCTCGCCGCAGATCGACTGAAACAGCGGAAACGACGCGGCCATTTGAGAAGCCTGGTTTTTTTTGACACCGAAGCAGTCAGCCCGTCGCCGGAAAGTAATCTTGATACCCGCGAGGCGCTTAAAGTCGTCCGCGCCGCGATCGAAGAATTGCCGGCCAATTGCCGCATGGCATTTTTGCTGTACAGAATATATGAATTGCCCGTCAAGGAGACGGCGACGCGGATGGATCTATCGGTTCGAATGGTAAGGCTGTATATCGCTCGTGCGATCGCCCACTGCAGGGAAAGATTGGACGAATCCGCATGTCCTGTGAGGGAAACCTGATGAATTTTAAGCACGACAGCCAAACCAATTCCCAAAGGCGTAGATCTGCGGCGGAGTGGATTGTCAAACTGCAGGATCCCGATATATCGGCGGAGGCGTTGATCGAATGCGGCGTCTGGATCGAGAGAAATCCACTCAACCAGCAGGCGTTCGATGATGTGGAGCGCCTGTCGCGCATGACAGATGGTTTTCGAAGCGATCTCGTCGATATTCCGATGCCGTCGATAGCGGACCGCGGTAACGATAACTACGTTGGATCCGAATCAGTTTCTGACTGGATCAAGCAGCAATCAGGCGAACCAGGCGGTCAAGATAGTGTCACTGGCTTGGTGGCAGCCAGAACGCCGCGAATTCTTGCAATCGCGGCCGGATTAGCGATTGTCGCCATCATCGCCGGACTGTTGTTTCGAGTGGACTTCGTGGGCCCGGCAGCGGTGGAAAGGCTTCAATCCTATGCAACTGCAGAATCTGAGCACCGTGTGGTCGTGCTCTCTGATGGTTCCGAAATTACCATCGGTGCAAAATCTTCCCTGTCGGTCAATTACTCAGGCAAACGGCGTGCCGTTGTGCTGGAGGAAGGAGAGGCGCTATTCACCGTCGCAAAAGACACTGCCCGGCCATTTGTGGTCATTGCGGGTAACGGTATCATCACCGCCACCGGCACCGCGTTCAATGTTCGCAGAGACGAGGGACAAGTGGTCGTCACAGTCACCGAGGGTGAAGTTAAAATTGAGCAGCGGGCGAGCGAAGGCAATGCGATCAATCCACTCGACAGGACGCCTGAAAAGGGGCCACAATTGGTTTCAGGGAACCTCAAGGCGGGGCATCAGGGAACCTACAGCGCGGCGGGAATACGCATCGTCGAGATGGCGAATCCGGCCATCGCAACCGCATGGCGGGAAGGACACCTTCAATATCGGGCAGAGCCATTGAAGTATGTCGTTACCGGCGTAAATCGGTATTCCGATGTAGAAATTATCATTGCCGACACGATCGTCGAAGAGACGGTTTTTACCGGTTCCGTGTTGCAGAATCAAACCCACGATTGGTTGAGAGGTCTTGAGAAAGTATTCCCCATCGAAGTTGTCGATATTGGCGACAATAAGGTGCTGCTAAAAGCACGTGCCGCCAATTGAGTGGGGCAAGCTGCTTCACCAATTCTGATCTCAGTCGTCTAGGTACGTGAAGCAGATAATCTGCTGACAAGAAACTGTCCGTACCTGGGAGATCCGGAATGATTCACAATCAAATTTTCAAGCGACTGATCATTGGGCTATCGGTTCTGATATCAGTCAGCTTGGCAGAGCACGCGCCTGCAGAGCTGCATGATGAAACGGCATTCAATATTTCACCGCAAGCTCTTGATTCGGCATTATTGGCATTCTCGGAACAAGCCAACATTCAATTGGTTGTGGCCGCGACATCGCTCGAAGGCATTGAGTCTCAGGGCATCATCGGTCGAGTGACGGCGGAATCCGCACTCAGCACCTTGCTCCATAACACTGGCCTGCAATTTAGTATTGTTGGTGAAACGGTCACCGTTATGCGCGCAGGCACGGGCAGCAATTCGGGATTGGGAGAATCCCAACCGGCGTCGGGCGCCATGCAGTTGGCACAGATCGGCAAAACAGCCGATCAAGCAGGGTTGCAGGACAGCGGCACTATTGAGAGGGACGGCGCCCCGGCTCAAGACACTCAATTTTTGATCGAAGAGGTCATTGTCACCGCCCGCAAACGTGAGGAAAGCCTGCAGAAAGTGCCCATATCCATCACGGCTTTCGAGCGCAGGGCCATTGAACGGCTGGGTGCATCCCGTTTTCGTGATCTGGAACATGTCATTCCCAATTTGACGATCAACGGACCGCCTTCCAATGCTGCGCCGGTGATTTCCATACGCGGTGTCAGCAGTGAGGCAAGTAATATTGGCTTTGAATCCAGCCTGTCAGTCTACGTCGACGGCGTGTACCAGGGCCGCCCGGTCGCGTTCAATCAGGACCTGGATAACATCTCGAGTCTGCAAGTACTAAGGGGGCCCCAGGGCACTTTCTTCGGCCGCAACGCCACAGCCGGCGCCATTGTTATTACCAACCCGACACCCGGCGAGAATTTTGAGATGTACGCCGGACTGGAATATTCGAGCTTCAATACCATCAGGGCCAACGGCTCGGTGAGCGGAAAGCTGGGAAAAACCTTGTATGGGCGCGTCGCCGCCTTCGGAGTGAAAAGTGACGGCTACATGCTAAACACCTTTAATGACGACAAGATCAACAACGAAGATGCCTTTGGCGTGAACTTCAACCTCCGCTCCACCCCGACGGACAGGATCGAGCTGACATTACGCGGCGACGTCATGACTGAGCAGCGCGAATTTGTCTTTGCCGAGCAAACAATTGCCAATGTTACTGCACCGGTCATTCCGGGGCGTTTCACGACCAGTCTCGACGGCGCTCTGGATGAAGACCGCGATGTTGGTGGGCTGTCGCTGACGGCTGACATTGATCTGAAGAGCGACTACACGATCACCTCGATCACGGCCTGGCGATTTGCAGATTCTTTCAATAAAGGCGACGTCGATGGCGGAACGGTGCGGGCCCTGAACCAGACCTTCGAAGACAATCAGAAGCAATTCAGCCAGGAACTCAGGATAGCCTCACCCTCGATTGGCGCATTCAACTTTGTTGCCGGGGCATATTATTTCTACGAAAGTGTCGATTCTGATCGCGTGTTTGATGTGGACCAGAACTTACTGGACATGCTGGGCGTGCCGCCCCTTCCGTTTCTGCAGATTCCACCACCAGCGACCAAGGTATTTTTGCAGGGCGTAGGCGTTGTTGATACGGAAAACTTTGCGCTGTTTGCGCACGGCAACTACCAATTCACGGACCGATTCTCCGTCAACTTCGGCGGCCGGATGTCCTGGGAAAAGAAGCAGATGGAATTCACCCAGGTAGCGCCCCTGCCCCTGCCCTTTATCTTTGGTCAAATCAACTTCTCGGATTCAGATGAACTGAAGGAATCCGACTTTTCACCCACCATTGGTGCGGCATTCGATGCGGATGAAAACCTGCGGTTTTACGGGCAGATCACCAGCGGTTTCAAAGGCGGCGGCTGGAATCTCGGTATCCAGACCGTAGGCAATAACCTTGGCACTGCCGAAAGCATCTCCTTCAAACCGGAGAAAATTACCAATTATGAAATCGGCATGAGAAGCAAGTGGTTGGACAATCGGGTGCTGTTCAACCTGACTGGATGTTATATGGATTACGAAGATTTGCAGGTCAGCCAATTTGACCCTACGGCCGGAATTTCAAGGTTTACCAACGCCGGACTGGCCACCATGAAAGGGGCGGAACTGGAGTTCGTGGCCCTGGCATCTTCTTATGTCACGATTGGCGGGGGCCTCGGATATCTGGACGCATCCTTCGATGAATTCAAGGATGCTGCAGGGCCTGGGATTGATTTCGATGGCAACCGATTGGCCAATGCGCCTCGGTGGACCGGCAACCTTTCTGTAGACTTTGACTATCCTGTCGGTAACCGCGGCACGCTGGTCGTGCGCGGCGTGTACAAGTATCGCAGCAAGACCTACTTCGACAGTAGAAACGATGTCATCCGCAGCCAGGACGCTTACGGTCTGTTCGACGCTCGCATCGGTTTCGTCGCACCGGACGGCGCATGGGAAATTTTTGTGTTCGGCATGAATCTGACCGATAAGGAATATGCAACGGTCAACGGCCCCGCCTTTTTCGGTGGATTGCTGACCAACTTCGGATTGCCACGGACCTATGGTATACAAGTGCGGATTCGCAGGTAGAATGCAACAATGCGCACGTTCATCGCCAGATACCCACTGTTTTCCTATTACCTGATTGCCCTGCTCATTGTCGTGCTGGTCGTTGCCTATTGGCAGGCGGGTGCATTGATCTATGAGCGGTTGCACGGCGAGGCTTTTGACCTGTTCGGCATGTTGTACCGCAACCTGGATGAACTGGGTTACCACTACCCCAATCTGGTGGCCACTGTTCACATAATTTTTCTCAACCCGTGGTTGGCGCCTGCGATGTTCTTCGGTCTGGCGCCCACGGTGGCAGCAGTCTGCGTCCAGGCCACGCTGAAGGGCCGCGCCGGGCTGCGAAAACTGGCATTGCGATTTCGTCCTTTCGGCGCCGCAGCGACCGGCCGCGACCTGTGGCTGTGCTACGGCACCATTACCGTGGTGGCCATCGCATTGTTTGTGTTCTTTGTGCAGATTCAATCATCGACGGGAAGCCCGAATGACATTGAGCGTTCCATTGAGATCATCGCATGGCCCTCGGTCGTGGGCATCCTGGGTGCCTATCTCATCGCGGTTTTTCTGGATGAGGGCGGACTTCTGGAGGAGCTGGGCTGGCGCGGATTTGCGCTGCCCTTACTGCTCGAGCGCTTCAGCCCGTTGCGCGCTACCGTGTTGGTTGGCCTGCTCTGGGCCGGCTGGCACCTGCCCCGCGAAGTGGCATTTCTGTTTGGTGGAGACATGGCCTTCGGATTCTTCTTGATGAAACAGTTGGACTTTTTCGCCAGCGCCGTGGCCGTGTCCATGATCATGACTTACTTTTTTGCCTTGTCCGGCGGCAGCGTGGTGCCCGCCATCATGATCCACGGCCTGGCCAATTTCTTCAGCAAAACCTTTTACTTCGACGGCATGCCAATTTTCCTGGGCAACATCCGCTTTCAAACCGGGGTTGAAATCGCGCTGGCGCTGATCATACTCCTGGCAGCCGGGCCGCGGTTGGGTGTTCGCGAAGGGCAGAAATTCTAGACTGGATGGGCCGCGGCTGTGATATTCTCACGCACCTTTTCAAACCCGGCGACCCACCATGATTCGACGAATTCTGCTGCTGCCATTTATCCTAGTTGCGCTGACCTCTACAGGCCTCGCGGCCGATATCGACGAACTCAAGGCCGACATCCAGAAGATTCTGAATGAGGGCAACATACCCGGGGCATCGGTCGCCCTGATCTCGCGGGAGGGGACGATCTGGGCCGGCGGTGTGGGCAAGGCTGATGTGGCCGCGGGCAAAAACGTGACCGGCAGTACCCTGTTCCGGGTCGGCTCGATATCCAAGAGCTTTACCGCCCTGTCGGTGTTAACACTGGTCGAGAAGGGGCTGATAGACCTGGAAGCTCCGGTGCGGACACTCGCACCCGAGATTGAATTTTCCAACCCCTGGGCAGACACGCACCCGGTGACGGTCGCGATGGTGATGGAGCACACCACCGGCTTCGATGATATTCACTTCCGCGAGTATGCCAAATCCGATGATCCGGACATTACGCTGACCGAAGGGCTTGCATTCAACCCCAAATCACGTAGCAGCCGGTGGAAGCCCGGCACCCATATGTCGTACTGCAATTCGGGGCCACCGATTGCGGCCTACATTCTACAAAAAGTGACCGGCACAATCTTCGAAGACTACGCCCGGGATAATATATTTGCCGTGCTGGGCATGCACGATTCCGGCTACCACTATTCGGAAAATACCGATTTATTGGCCAAGGGCTATGAAGAAGACGGCGTCACCGTGGCGCACTACGACCACATCACCGTGCGGCCGTCGGGCTCATTGAACGCCTCATCCAATGACATGGCCAACTATCTGCGCATGATGATCAATCGCGGCAATCTGGACGGCGTGCAACTGTTGCAGCCTGCCACCATCAGCCGCATGGAGCGGCCCACGACCACCCTCTCCGCTGCTGCCGGGCATGACTTCGGTTACAGATTGGGCAATTATTCATCGATCGTCAACGGCCACCACTTTCACGGACACAATGGCGGCATTACCGGCTTTGTCTCGATCAGCGCCTACTCGTCCGAACTTGGGTTGGCGTTCTTTGTTTCGATCAACAAAGGCAGTAGTAAAATTGGTGACATCGCCAAGCGGATTGGTGAATATCTCACAGAAGGTATCGATCCACCCCAAGCACCCAGCGCAAGCCTTAGCTCCGAAGAGCTTGGCCACGTGGCAGGCTACTACCAAAACGTCACCCCAAGAATGGAGATTACGCGTGTAATTACCAGGTTTCTGGCGGTCCAGCGGGTCACGCAGGAAAACGGCAAACTGTTCGTGAAAGGGCTGTTTGGAGGTGAAAACAAGGAACTGATTCCGGTCACCTCAACCAGTTTCCGCTTCGAAGACCAACCTGTGGCGACCGCTTTCCTGATCCGCAATGAAGGCGGCGACCAGATGATGCAGGGGAGCATGGGCGGCAATGTCCAGAAAGTCTCCGGCTTGCTGCGGGTCTACTTCAACCTGGTTGGTGCGGGCGCCACCCTGGCTCTGCTGATTTCTTCATTGCTGTTTGCCCTCGTCTGGGTACCGGCCAAAGCATTCGGAAAGTTCAAAGCGATGCCATTGAAGCCGGTGTTGGTACCCCTGCTGGCCATCCTCTCACTGGTGGCTGCCATATTGCTTCCAGCGTTGCTGTCATCCAGCCTGGTCGACGACCTGGGCAATTTGACAGTGCTATCCCTGACACTCTTTGTCGGCACTGTGTTGTTCGCACTGCTCAGTTTGTTGAGCCTTTTCACCACTTTCAGGTCTCGTGCGGTTGCAATGGGCAGGACCGTTCGGGTGCACACGTTCCTGGTGACGCTGGCCTGTGCAACCACGCTGGTATACCTGTGGACCAGCGGATGGATCGGTCTGAGGACCTGGGCCGGCTGAGGCTTCAGCGCTGTCGCGTGCGCAAGGCGTCGTTGGCCAAATTTTTCAGGATGCCGTACTTGGGTTTGCGCATGATATTTCGCACCATGGGTGCGTAGTGATCCAGCGGTGGTGTCACGCGGTCGGCATTGAAGGCCGGATTGTCGTACTTCATCACAAATTCTTCGGTGTAATCGTAATACGGCGAATCCTTGAATTGGTCACGCATGTTGCGATCCATGCCGATGTAGTGGAAAAAATTGTAGCCCTGGAAAATCCCGTGATGCTTGACCAGCCAGTGATTGGCTTCGGAGACGAATGGCTCCAGAATGACTGCGGCGACATCGGCGTGATTGTATATTCCCAGGGTATCGCCAATATCATGCAATAGCGCGCAGACAATATATTCCTCATCGCGGCCGTCCTGTTCGGCCAGGCAGGCCGTCTGCAGGCTGTGATCGAAGCGATCGACCGGGTAGCCGGCGTAATCATCGATCAGCAACCCAAAGTGGTCCAGTACACGGTCTGCCAGACCCTCTGCCACTTTGGATTGCTCGGTGGCTATGATTTCCCAGTCTTCGCGGGTGCTGTCTACGATCTCTCTAAATGACGTTCTCTGGCTCATATACCGATGCCCCGGCCAATGCCCCGGCCAATGCCCATGCCCCGGCCAATCGCACGGCAACACTCTGCGTTCAATCGATGTAATTTTGATCTGATTATCTTAGTATGCATCTTCTGGATTCAACTTCTGAATTCAACTTCTGGATTCAATCACGAATTCAAGTCTCGAATTCGAATGCTGGACAATCATATCACCATGCATCCGTTGCTGAAGTGCACTTCAATGACAAGGGAATATCAATAATGTCAATGGAAAGAGAAGCCAAAACCTTGGATGGATTGACCAAAGGGATTCCATCTCCAGGCACCGCTCTGGATCTGCATTTCAAACAGCTGCGGACACATCGTTGTCTTGCCGTGTGGTGCAAATAGGGCACCTGATTGATCAATGTAGCGTTGCATCCAGCGGCTGTTATGCAGCAGTGCGGACTTCACCAATATTGCACTGAGCAAGGGCAGGTCACCGCGCAAAAGGTTCCAGCCCTTGTCGCCGATTTCTTCCAGTCCGATGGGTGCAGCGCCGGGGCATTACGGCAGCGACGATGCAGCAGGTTCGGGTCTATAGAGCACATGGTATCAAGCGGGTGCTGCTGGCCAATCAACTCCTGCATCGAGGCGATATCGAATACATTGTTGCAGAACTCAATCGTGATCCGAAATTTGAATTCTTCTGTCTGGTCGACTCGGTCAGGGGATGTGAATTGCTGGGTCAGGGTCTGGCGCAATTCGGCATTAAACGCGCCCTGCAAGTCCTTCTTGAGGTCGGTATCCAGGGTAGAAGGGCAGGGGCCAGAAATCTTTCAACGGCGATAGAAGTCGCCGAGGCGATTGGCCAGCATGCCGGCGTCATGGAATTGTCGGGCGTGGAGGGATTTGAAGGCATGGTGATGAGCATGGTCGAGCACGAAGAAATGGAACGTGCCGCCACGGAATTTCTGGACCTTGTCGTCGATATCGCAACTGAACTCCAATCACGCGGGCTGATTAAACGCAGCCCCTGTGTTTTGAGTGCCGGGGGCTCGAGTCACTTCGATCTCGTCATTGATCGCTTCCAGCGGGCAGACCTAGGCGTGGAAACCCAGATTATCCTGCGCAGTGGTTGTTACATCACGCATGATTTCGGCATGTATCGCTATTTCCAGCAACGCATGTACGAACGGGACAGCGATCTGGAATCCCTCGGCGAGGGCCTTAAACCTGCGCTGGAGGTGTGGGCCATGGTCCAGTCCCGGCCTGAACCGGAACGGGCCATTTGCGCCATTGGCAAACGCGATATCGGCAATGATATATCCAATCCCACCCTGGAAAAATGGTTCCGGCCGGGATTGCACCAGACGCCGCAAACCGAAGCACTCGAGGGCGAGACCGTGGAACTCAATGACCAGCATTGCCACTTGTCCATTCCGACCGACAGCCCCCTTGAAGTGGGTGACTATATCTGCCTGGGCGCCTCCCACCCATGCACGACCTTTGACAAATGGCGGGTACTGCTCGTTGTTGACGACGATTACAATGTGGTGGCAGCGATGGAGACCTATTTTTAACGCCTTCACCTTGACCAGGGATATCAGCCAATGTCATACCAAGAGAAACTCAACGAACTGGGCCTCGCACTTCCACCGCCTCTGCAGTTGCCACCAGGTGTAGAGCTGCCTTACAGCCCGATCAAGATCAGCGGCAATATATGCTATGTTTCAGGTCATATTGCACAAAATCCCGACGGCACGGTCATGGAACCCCTCGGCCGACTGGGCACCGACGTGAGCCTGCAACAAGGCGTCGAGGCCGCGCGCGGGAGTGCGCTCGCGATGCTGGGAAGCCTGCAACGCGAACTGGGTGATCTCGACCGGATCGAAGGCTGGCTCAGCGTTTTTGGCATGGTTAACACCAGTGCCGATTTTCACGCCCACCCCATTGTCATCAACGGCTTCTCAAACCTGATACTTGAGATATTTGGTCCTGAAGCCGGATCTCATACACGATCAGCGATTGGCGTTGCCGGCTTGCCGATTAATACCCCGGTGGAAGTTGAAGCGGTTATCGAATTGAAGGCCTGATCGGGGGGCGAGACAGGATTCAGCAACCCGTCTGGCCACCATCAATGCAGCGCCTGTACACCCTTGATCAACTGCTCGGAAAAGCCTTCAATGAGTTGCTCGATTGGTCGTTGGTTGCTGACTTTGTAGCCCGCTGCAGCAACGTTTATCAGGGCAAAATATGACTGGGCCGCAATCCAGCAGTCCAGGTCAGGCCGAAAACAGCCGGTGCTTACACCGGCAGCGAAAACGTCCTCGATAATCTCTTCGTAACGCCGGGAATACCGTCGCACACGCGACCGCAACTTGCTCGGCAGATCGTGTCTGCAAAATAGAAATGCCCGGACAAAGTGGCGGTGTCGGGCCAGGTAGGCCAGGTGGTTCTCCAGCGCAGCGCAGATTTTCTCGTCAGGCGCGCGGTCACTGGCGTGGATCGTCTCCAGACCCTCCAAAACCTCGCCAATTCCGATGCGACACACCTCTTCAAGGGCCGCGTCCTTGGAATCAAAATAGTAATAGAGACTGCCCTGGCGAATATTGAGCTTGTCAGCGATTTGGCGGGTGCTGGCACCATGGTAGCCTCGCTCCGAGAACACCGCCGCGGCGGCTTTTACCGCGTCGCTGCGACGCTTGTGGCGAGGCGGATTAGCCTGCATTTTGTTGCTTCATCATCTTGATTGGCGCTTCCCCATTGATGACCCCAAGAGTTGTACCGTAAATCCAGTAACCCAGCAGGCGCTGCATTAATTTGGGGGATTCCAGCACCCGATCGGAAGACATAGTCAAGTAGAAATTGTCTTGTTGGCGCAGCCACTGACGGGTAAACAGATTGTTGACGCAGCGGCGCCGGGCACCTGCTGCAGTCGATGCGCCGCCACCGTGCCACAAAGAGCCGTCATAGATCAGCACCGAACCGGCCGGCATTTCCGCAACCGTCGGTTCCTGATCGGGTCGGTCATCATTGGCTATCAGGTGCGAACCGGGCACGTAGCGGGTGGCGCCGTTGTCTTCACGAAAATCATCCAGAGCCCAGATCCAATTGACCTCTAGCGGTGGATGCGGCCAGGGCAACGGGTAGTGTCCGGAATCGCGATGCAGGGGTTGAGCCGTCTGCCCTTCATAAATTGTGATGCCCATAGAGGCCGACAATTGAGGTGCCTCGCCGAAATAGGCCTCAACAATGGCCAACACTTTGCGATTCATGATCAATTCATCAAATGTCCGGCTCTTGCCGGCGACGCAGTAGGCCCGATGCGTGTGGTAGCCTTCAAATTCATAGATGCCCAAGCGGGTCCTGCTGTTGATGGCATCCAGGGCGGCACGCATCCGTTCCAGCACGTCATCGCTGAGTTCCTTGCGCAGGATGACGTACCCTCGCCTGCGCAGTTGTTCAATGTCTCCGGCCATCGCTTTGCGCTCCGCTTCGCTGGTCATCAGCTTGTTCTGACTGAGCAAGACCGCATCCATACTGAACGGGTCCCGGGATTTGAGCATCTCTTCTTGTGCTTGCTGCGGTGGGTGCGACATGGGTGCTCTTACTCCTGCAATAAATCTATCAATAGACCTATTTAATTATAGCATAAATGCAGGCCCTCGAGACGCCAGTCCTGGGCGCGTTTAAGGAGTCTCGCTTCCCTGCTCCCGCCTGCGGCGGAAGGCGGCTGCGCTCGACGGCATACAAAAGGCGCCTGGCCCCTCTGGTACCGCTCGCTATGCTCGACTTACCCAACCGGGGCCGGCGGGTCGCCTACGGCTCCCCGTGCTGATTCCCATCGAAGCGGTAAAATCTGGCAGAATTCATTCTGGCCCAGCACAAGACTTGGATTCGCCCGTGCATCGACCCGATCCCCCTCAAACCATCGCCCGATTGGTGGGCAAACCCCGCGCCAGCATTACCGAAGTGCTCGAAGCACGTGCACTGGCCAATGGCGAGCGCACATTCGTACTCGAAGCCGGCCGCGCATTCAGCTACTCAGAAAGCTGGGACCTGTCCTGCCGTGTGGCCGGATTTCTGCGGTCATTGGACATTCAGGGCCAGACGAATTGTGTCGCAAGCTTTCTGAGCAAACGCTCAGAGGGCCTGTGGTGCTGGTTTGGCACGCTGCTCACCGGCGCCGTGCATGCATGCCTGAACTGGGAGCATCGCGGAGATCTGCTGGCCGATATGACGAATCGCACCGGCGCCAGGCTAATGTTTACCGAGGCCGCGGGCTGGGCGCAACTGTCGGGCCTGAAATTGACTGGCATTGACACGGTAGTGTTCATCGATTCGATTCCCCCTGGCGTCGCCGCGTTGGGGTTGAAGGTGTACACGCTGGAACAGGCGTTGCAAAACGACGCCCCGGACATCACCCACCCCGAACCCGGTGATGTTGCATCGCTGATTTTCTCATCCGGCTCCACGGGTCGCGCCAAAGCCGTATTGCTGCCACACAATATGTTTACCCGGGGCGGTGCCAGGCTGGCCGAGAGCCAGGGTTTGGATGAATCCGACATCATCCATGACACCAGTCCGCTCTATCACATTGCCGGGCAGCTCCACAACACATCCATGACGCTGCTAGCGGGCGCCACTCTGGCAATTTTTCCGCGCTTCTCGCGCAGCCGCTTCTTTGCCCAGGTCAACGAGGTCGGGGCGACCTATATGGGTTGTTTTGCCAATGTACTGCGCTACCTGATGAGCGACCCGGAACGGTCAGACGACGCATACAACACTTTGCGCTACGTCATGGTTGCCCAGACCCGGGAGGCAGAGTCAGAGGCATTTGCACAACGGTTTGGCGTGACCACCCTCGACAGTTATGGCATGACCGAGGGTGAACCACTGACCCTGCCCGATCCGCAGAATATGCCGCCGGCATCTTGTGGCATCGTCAATCCAGATTTCGAAATAGCCATCCTCGACGATGCCGGCAATCGCCTGGGCTGCGGCGAATCGGGCCGAATCGTGTTTCGGCCAAGGGTGCCCGACATCATGATGCGCGCCTATGCCGGCGACGACCAGGCGACCGTCAAGGCCTGGCGTGATTTGTGGTTTCACACCCAGGATATCGGCAAACTGGATCAAGACGGCTACTTGTATTACGTCGATCGACTTAAATTCACCATCCGGCGCAAGGGCGAAAATATTATCCCCGCCGAACTGGAGCAAGTGGTGCGCACCCACCCAGCGGTGGAAGACTGCGTTGCCGTCGGCGTACCGACTGACGATGGAGATGTGGACATCAAGTTGTTTGCCGCCAGGGTCCCCGGCACAGATCTTCAGGGCGACGACATCAGGCGTTTTGTGACAGGCAAAGTTGCGCGTTTCATGGTGCCACAAATCGTTGTTGTGCTGGACGAATTGCCCTACACTCCGGCCGGCAAGATCGATCGGGATAAACTTTAGTCTACTGCGCCATCCAGCATACCCTGGCGTCCCACCGAGAGTAGCAGGGACCAAAACCTGATCAGGAAATCCGTGGGATCGGCGTTGCTGACAAGGTCATCGTAGCGGAGTATCGCGCCACTGAAGCCATCGGAGAGCCACTTTACTCCGACCGGCAATTGCAGTTCCGGCAGTGTGTCAGGCAATGGATATGCGGTCACGTAGAAATACGCTTCGGCAATGGTCTCATCACCAAATGTGAATCCAAAATTCATTTGTTTGTCCGAGTATTCCTCGTTGAGTGGGTCCTGGCCGGGGATTTTCTCTCCCGCGAGCCCACAACATCGACAGGTCGAAATGATGCGGCCACAGCTGTATTGGGCTGGTCTCCTCTGCGATACCAGATCGGAAAGATTCCAGCGCTGAGCTGATCAGGCCAATGGTACGACCCATTTTGCCAGCGGCTTCCCTGGAATAGCCCGCAAATTCAGCTTCGATACCGCTGTCGTCAACGCCGTCAGCCTCGGTGAAGCCGCGGACGAGGGCATTGATCTCCGTGGGGGACTGTCCGGTCAGCTCTTGCGTCAATTGCGCCCCATTGGCGTTGTGGCATTGCAACACACTGTCGCGCAGATTGAGTTCAATTTCGAAATCGATGGCACTCCTGACGAGCCCCGTGCTAATTCCAGTGAGCGACGGTCGAAGACTGGCGTGCCACCAGTGCTTGCGTTTGGCGCGACTGGTTTTCAATCCATCACCAAGAATCCGCGCATAGGCATGCAGTGCATCCCTGGTGGGGCTGAGCGATTGTGCATTCAGAATCGGATATTGATGTGTGGGCACGGCCGCCTCCTAAACCTGTGCGACGCCGCCGTAAGCAACGCCCGTGAGCCGAGCCATATCGATTTTGAAGGTGGTCAAATCGTCGATCGAAAAATCACGCAAATGGCGGTGTCCCGACGCGCGAGCCAATACCGCCATCAAGTCGACCGCGGCAGAAAAAAAGCGTGCCAGTATTTCCGCGGCAATATCGATCGGTAAACGCGCCCGCAAGTGCGGTTTTTGTGTGGCAATTCCGACCGGACAATTGTTGGTGTGGCAGGCGCGCATGCCCACGCAGCCGATGGCCTGAATCGCAGCGTTCGAGACGGCAACGCCATCAGCGCCCAGGGCCATGGCTTTGGCGAAATCGGCTGGAATGCGCAAGCCGCCAGTGGTAATCAGGGTCACATCAGAGGCATCGCTGGCATCGAGGTGGCGCCTTGCTCTGGCCAGGGCCGGAATGGTCGGCACCGAAATGTTGTCGCGAAAAATCGGTGGCGCAGCGCCGGTGCCACCGCCACGGCCGTCAAGAATGATGTAGTCGACGCCGATCTCCAACGCTGCATCGATATCCTTTTCGATATGTTGTGCCGACAATTTGAAGCCCACAGGAATGCCGCCGCTTCGTTCGCGCAGTTCTTCAGCGAATTCCCGATACTGTCCCAGTTCGGTCCATTCAGGAAAGCGTGCTGGTGAAATGGCTGGCTGGCCTTCGGGCAATGCCCTGACCCGCGCGATCTTGCCTTTGACCTTATCTTCCGGCAGGTGCCCACCCGTACCCGTCTTGGCGCCCTGCCCCCCTTTAAAATGAAAAGCTTGAGTTTTCAACACTTTATCCCAGGAAAAGCCGAAACGGGCTGAAGCCAGTTCATAAAAATACCGAGAGTTGGCCGCCTGCTCTTCGGGCAACATGCCACCCGCCCCCGAACATATGCCTGTGCCGGCCAGCTGGGCGCCCTTGGCCAGCGCTACTTTGGCTTCTTCGGACAACGCGCCGAAACTCATGTCTGATACAAACAGCGGAATATCAAGCCGCAGTGGCTTTTTTGCCCTCGGTCCAATGATCAGCTCCGTACCCACGGCCTCATCGTCCAATAACGGCAGCTTGTGCAGTTGTCCCACGACGAATTGCAAATCATCCCATTTGGGCAGGCTATCGCGAGGCACCCCCATGGCCGCAGCCGCGCCATGGTGGCCCACTTTGGACAAACCCTCATCCGCCAGTTTACGGATCAGCTTCACATGGGGCTCATCGCGCGTGCCCGTGTGATCCTGGTAGTTCCCCTGATAGGCATCTCGTTGATACGGTTGAGGGCCCAAGCTTCGATTTCATGTTCGTCAACCCAAACCTGGTCTTGCTCCACCCAGGCCTCGAATTTCGCCAGTGTTTCGCTGTGCTTGTATTCGCTGATGCCGGTAGCAAGCCGATAGTCCCATCCGTGCACACCACAAATCAAATTCTCACCGTCCACGTGCCCGTCAGCCATCAGCGCGCCGCGGTGTGCACAGCGTCCATACAACACACTGACACCGTCATCCAGGCGAACAACCACCAGATCAACACCGGCGACCAGGGCGTGCGCAGGTACTCGATCCTGCAGTTCATTCCACGAGTAGATAGATAGTTTATTCATTGGGTTTCGGTCCTCTGATTGGCGGAATTATTTTGTGCGTATCCTTCTCGAAGCGGCAATTCCGATACTGCCCGATTCTCTTCGCATTCACCTGTGCGAGCAACCAATCGCCCATAAAGACGCGCCAGGGGGGCAGCGGTAACACCGTGCAGCACCACACTCAAAGCCACGGTAACGACAGTGACGGACAACAACTCGTCGAGATGCGGCACCTGAGATTCTTCCAGTATGAGCAATACTAAAGAGTATTGAAGCCAGTCCGCGCGGACCGAACCAGCCGAGGAACAGATGGGTGGGCAAACTCACCCTCGAGCCGATCAGCGCCAGCGCAATCGGAATCATTCGAATCGCCGTCAGGCTCAGCACGGCATAGAGTACGACCGTGGGATTCAAATGGCCAAGGCCTTCTGGCAGCAGTGCCGCGCCGAAGACCAGAAAGGCAATCAACATCAGAAGCTGGCCCTCGGTTTCCATGAAGTCGAACAGAAAGGTACAGGGGTGGCGGATGGTCTTGCCAAATACCATGCCACCAACAAACGCGGCGATAAAGCCGTTGCCGCCAATGAATTCGGCGGCGGCGTAGGTGAAAATCGCCAGCGACAAGATGCCAATTCCCTGAAACGATTGATTGGCCCAGCCTCGCTCCGCCGCGGTATCCAGAGCCCGTGCACCGGCAAACCCAACAGCCAGCCCGGCCAATGGCCCGAGCGTGAGTTGCAGTACGCCGAAACGAATCCACTCGCCAGCGCCCGACGAAGCTGATTCGGCACTGGCCAGAGCGGCAAACAGCAGGACCGCTGGCAGTGCAATGCCGTCATTGAGGCCGCTCTCAACATTGATGGCCTGCCGAATTCGAATGGGTACCGAGCTTGCAGTCACCACCGCCTGACCCAGCGCTGCGTCCGTTGGTGCGAGCAGCGCCGCCAGTAGTGCGGCCTCCCAAAAGAATAACGACGGAAACAGCACCATGGCAACCACTGTTCCAGCGACAATCGCGAGTGGCAACCCAATGGCCAACATCCGAACCGGTAAATTGTGGTCCCGCTTCAGTCGCGTGAGATCAATACGGGCTGCGTCGCTGAACAGAATGAGAATCAAGGTGATTTCAGCGACAAAATGAATGACCGAGTGGCCCCGATCGACCGCCATCATATTGAGGCCACCACCACCCAACACGAAACCAAATACGACGAATACCAGCGGCGCGGTGATGATCGATCCTTGCAAGCGGCCCGAGATCAACGAGAACAATAACAATCCACCGGCGATGATGGCGAGCGATATCAAATCCATCTACAACGTCTCCGAGCGACTGGCGCGAGCAATTTCGCAAGACCTGGGCTGACCCGCATTGTGCCCGCAGGCTAACATAATGGCCATAGTCTTCCTTGAGGTCACCGTGCAAGTCCGCTTATCTTACGACTTCAGGCAGACCCTGGATGAGCTCTACCCCTTCGGGCACTCGCACATTTGCACCGTCAAACGGCCCTGCCAGGGGCTGGTAGCTGCCGCCCAGGCATTGTCCGAAAAATACTTCTACCAGCGCAAAGAACAGATTGCGGTTTCCCGGACGCACCACCCCATGGCCTTCATCTGGAAACAGGACATAGGTCACCGCTACGCCCGCCTTGACAAATTCCTCTACGATCATGTCCGCTTGGGCAGTGGGAACCCGGCTGTCCTGGCCACCCTGGAGGACGAGGATCGGGTTTTTCGCCTGGTGCGCGAAGTATAGCGGCGAGCTCTCTCTCAATGCCGCACGTCCAGCTTCAGTGTCGGGGTTTCCAAGCACAATGGACTTGTAGGCCATATTGTCTGCTGGAATGAAATTCTCCCACCAGATTTTGATGAAACTCTCCATTTCCGAAGGTCCGGCCAGGTCGACGCCGCAGGCGAATAAATCGGGCGTCTTGGTCATGGCCACCAGCACCTCGTAACCGCCGTAGCTGCCTCCGAAAATCCCGATCTTGTCAGGGTCGGCCAGGCCTTGCTCAATTGTCCATTGCACCTGGTCAACGACATCCAGGTGCATGGCGTTGCCCCATTGCAGATTCTGTGCGTTCAGAAAATCCTTGCCGCAACCAAGAGAGCCTCGATAGTTGACGTCAAGCACCGCGTAGCCGCGATTTGCCAGCCATTGTAGATAAGGGTGAAACCGGTAGATCGCGCGTTCGTCATTGGGTCCACCGTGTACATACACCACCAGTGGTAGCGGCGTGTCGGGCATGCCGTTGGCATCGACCGCAATGTTGCCGGGCAGGACGAGGTAAGACACCAAGGTCAAGCCATCGCGACTCCTAGTCACCAGCGGCTCCGCCTCTGGCAGCCGCAAACCATCCAATGCAGGTATCTGGGTGGCAAAATGGTGGGCCTTTAACGCTTTGCGCTCGTAGACGTAAAACTCCGCCGAGGCATTGCTGGGCTGGAATCGTATCAGCCAGATATTGGCATCATCTGAGCGGCTCACAATCGTCATCTCGCCAGCATCCACACCCGCCAATGCTTCGAAATCTGATTTGAGCGATGAATCGATGAGGGTCCATTGTCGTCGTGTCCAGTTGGCGCTGAAGGCTTGCAATTTGCCGCTGGTCGGATGGTAGAGTGCGGCGTCGATGTCAACGCGTTCGTCTTCGCCCAGAACCACGGTCATACCGGACTCCAGGTCAATTTCGACGATCGCCCAGGTGTCCCTGCCACGGCTGTCGTAAATTCGAAAACCGGTGTTGTCCGCTGTGAAGTTCCAGGCGCCTTGCTCCACGGCGCGAATCAAGGCGCTGGTATCTTCCTGGCCAAGATGGATGAACATCTGCCACACAACTTCACCACCCCCATGGGTGGCATCCTGGATCGAGCGAAAAATATTAAAACCACCGTCAGCGGTCGCACCAATCGCCAGTCTGGCTTGCAGGGCATTGTCGGCAAATACACCGACGAACCGGTCGTTTCTCATTACGAGTTTTCTGGCACCGTCAACCAGATCCACAAGGTAGAGATCATGGCGATCGGGGCGCCGCTCATTGAGTTCGATCAGGACCTGGCCCGGCTTTTGTCGACTGGTCGCCACCAGGCGGGCCTGCACGTTATCGATCGGGGTGAGATCCCGGGTATTCTTGCTGGCCACATCAACACTCATCAAGTGCCAGCGTTCGTCGCCATTTTCATCTTGCAGGTAGAGCAACCGCCGGCTATCTGCTGTCCATCGATAGGTCACGGCGCCGGCCACATTGGAAGTCGTGACGCCCTGCCCGGCAACGGCAGTAACCGGTTGTGCCAATGAAAAGTCATCAACCGGCGCCACCCACAGGTTCGGCGCGTCCATGTGAATGGCCACATAGCTGATGGTTTTCCCGTCAGGACTGACCAACGGCGACCACAGAACGGGAGGAGACAGTAGCTTTTCTATCGGGATGAGATCAGATGCGCATAGGTTGCTACTGGCCAACGCGATTGCCGCAAAAACAACCTGACGTAGAAATCGTTTCACGAGTTATGACCGCCTGGAGTCTTCAACCAAATCTACCCATGCCAGCTAAGGAGTCTCGCTTCCCTCGGCAACTGCTCCCTGCGTTGCTCTACCTTCTGCATCCCTGCAGTCGTGCTCCCGCCTTCGGCGGAAGGCGGCTGCACGCGCAACGGCTTCGGAGCCGTACTCTTCGCCCTGCGGGCAAACCGTGTGGCTCCTCGGGCCTGCGCTCGACGGCATGCAATAGGCGCCTGTGGCTCCATTGATCACAACCTGTGCATTCACCGATTCCGGGAATTCTTCTTGAGCGACAGTTAGCATATACCGTCCTCGCGTAGCAGGGCAATGGCCACTGGCCTGATTACACATTATTTGCAATAGGGAAAGCCCATGAGTATCAACAGACGCAATTTCATCAAGACATCGGCCGCTGCCGGGGGTGCCCTTGCACTGGGCGTTGCCGGCTGCAGTGAACCTCAGGATACCCAACTGGCCGCAAGCGCCCCGGCACCGACCAGCCCCGCGACCAACCAGGCTCTTCGCATCCTGGTTTTGGGTGGCACCGGATTCATTGGCCCCAAAGTGGTTGACTACGCGCTGGCCCAGGGCCACGAGGTCACGATATTCAATCGCGGTCGCAGTAATACGCATTTGTTCCCCGAAGTTGAGAAGCTCGTCGGCGACCGTGACGGCAACCTCGAAGCCCTCAAAGGCCGGCAGTGGGACGGTGTGATCGATAACTCCGGGTATATCCCACGCCATGTACACGACTCCGCCGAACTGCTGCGTGGCAACGTCGGGCGGTACCTGTTCACATCCTCCGTGGCCGCCTATGCCGACTTCCCCCGGCCAGGCCTGAACGAAGACCACAGCGGCGCCACGATTGACGATCCCACTCGTGAAGACCTGAGTATGGAGACCTACGGGGCCTTTAAGATTCTCTGTGAAAATTCTGTACGAGCAGCATTTGGAGACGACGCCACAATCGTGCGTCCTGGCTATGTTGTAGGCCCCGGAGATACCAGCGATCGCTGGACGTATTGGCCGGTGCGCGTCGATCGGGGCGGTGAAATGATCGCCCCTGGATCACCGCAGGATCCCATTCAGATTATCGACGTGCGGGATCTGGCCGGTTTCATGATTCGCCTGATTGAAAACCACACCTCTGGCACCTACAACGGGGTCGGGCCACAGGCGCCCATTCCATTCGGCGAAATGCTGGAAATCGCGCGCACGGTCAGTGGCGCAGACGCGACCCTGACCTGGGTTGATCCAGAGTTTCTGCTGCAGCACAAATTGGCCTTCCCGGTCTGGGGCGCGCCAGAGGTGGCCAAAGGTGCGCCACACGCGCCCTTGCCGACACGTCATAACATCCATCAAGTCAGTACCGAACGATCTGTCGCCGCGGGATTGACCTATACCTCAGTGAGCGATACCACCCGCGACACCCTGGAATGGTGGAAGACACTGACGCCAGAGCGTCAATCTAACACCAGGGCATTCGTGGACCCGGCCCGGGAAGCAGAGGTGCTCGCGGCCTGGCACGAACGCGCTTGATCCCTGGCCGAGCACGACATCAGGCAGATTCAAAGGGAAATTTATTGGAAATATAAGGAGTCTCGCTTCCCTGCTCCCGCCTTCGGCGGAAGGCGGCTGCGCTCGACGGCATGCAATAGGCGCCTGGCCCCTCTGGTACCGCTCGCTTTGCTCGACTTACCCAACCGGGGCCGGCGGGTTGCCTGCGGCTCCGGGGGCAAATTATCAGGGTTCTCTGGACGCTTCGGCCTCCAGCAGCAACTTGAGCCCAGCCAGGACCTTCGGCCACCCACCACCGACCAGGTCGTACATTTTGGAACCCTCGACGAATTGATCATGACGGACAGTCAGTCTGGTGCCTTCGGTGACGCTTTCCAATAGAAAGCTGACCCGCGAAGGGGCTTCGTCGCGGACGATCGGATTGTTCGGAAAACTCCAGGTATAGGAGAGTTCCGCGAATGGCCTGGCAGTCAAGACCACGCCCGTACAGCCCTCCACGTCATCGTCGCCGACGCGAAATACCACCCGGGCGCCCACCGTCCAGTCAGATTCAACCCGGGTCTCATGCCAATATTGTTGGGTGAATTCCGCTGTCGTAAGCGCTTCCCAGATTTTTTCCGGGGTAGACGCAATTACCGTGACAAATACGTGTTCCAGCTTACTCATCGCTATCTCCGCCCTCCAGTTGTTCCAGCGCAGCTTTCAGGCGCATGATGGCATCCGTGCGTCCCTTGGAATACTTGTCAATCCAACGGTCGCCGATTTCCGCGATAGGCATGGGGTTTAAGAAGTGCAACCTGTCTCTCCCTTGCCACTCGATATGCACCAGATTGGCCTCGATCAGAACCTCGATGTGGTGCGTCACAGTTTGCCGGCTCACGGCCATCCCTTCGCACAATTCAGAAAGAGATAATCCGCTGGTCTTCAACAGTCGATCAAGAATGCGACGGCGTATTTTGTTCGCAAGCGCCTTGAACACCTTATCCAATCAGAACCTCCTGAACGACTGATTCACAAGATTTTATTATGCAATGACAATATTGCATGTCAAGAACCAGATACGCCATCCACATTGGCAGCACGCCCACTCAAACCGCAAAAATAAACGCAATAATGCTTTACATGCATAGTTATTACTGCATATTATTATGCAAATATTTCTATGCATAATCACCCTCGGCGTGTGCCCAGAGAAGGAGTTTTAACAATGAAATTCACCACCGTAGTCGTCTAGCTTTTGTTCGGCGCAGTGTCCGCCAGCGTGAACGCCTATGAGGCCGCGCCTGAACTCCCTCCTCTCTACCTGGATGGACAGGTAAACGCCCCGCTCGAGGAGGTGTGGGCTGCCTGGACCACTGCCGATGGATTGAGAAGTTTCTTCGCCCGTGAAGCAGTGGTTGATCCCATTGTGGACGGCGAATTCAGCATCCTGTTCTTCCCCGACGCCCCGGCCGGGCAGCGCGGTGCAGAAGGCAATCGAGTGGTGGCCATCGAGCCTCAAAAACGATTGCTTATTACCTGGAATTGTCCCCCCTGGCTCAAAGACATCGTGGGGCAAAGGGCGTTGGTGGAATACCGGTTTCTTGAAACTGGAGCAGGCACTACGAAAGTACAGGTGAAGCATTTCGGTTGGGGATCTGGCGCAGACTGGGAAAACGCACGGCGCTATTTTGAAGGCGCCTGGGTGGTTGTTCTGGCACGGCTGGAATACCGGTTCAGGAATGGCCCAATCGAATGGGACAGCGTCCCCAAGCACCTGTTATACAGCGGTCCCAGATAGATCAATCCTGGCATTCAAATGGCAATATAACAGGCCGAGGGAAGCGAGACTCCTTAGTAAGCGTCGAGATTAAGATTCAGCAACTCCTCACCATGAGTGAGTAAATCTGCGTCCGGATTCCGACCAAATAGCGCCCGGAACCAAAGAACGGACACAAACTCGGCCAGAGCCTGAGCCGAAGGTGCGACGCTATTGATCAACTGGAGTACTTGTGGATTCTTCCTGATGTAGATGTCGCGCATGAGTTCATCCACCATGCCCCCTACCGTGTGGCAGGCCAGCAAGACAACCTCGTCGTCCATATCCTCCGCATCGGAGCGCGCCTTGGCGGAGTCGGCCATCCGCCGCGACCAGGCGTTGCCGGCTTCTCTCCAGGGATCTTGAAATTCTGGTACCCGATCACGAAACTGGACCACGCAGCGGATCAGTCCCGCATTGGCACTGAACGATTCGATCAGCCTGAGATTCGACTGGACCAGGGATTGGAAGGCCGAAATGTCATCGATACTGGCAAATACGTTGCCTTCAATTTTGTCCACAAAATCGGTCAGCACTTGACGGGTAATATCAGTTTTGTTCTCAAAATACAGATAAAAGGCCGCAGGTGAGATCTCCGCCTGCTCACAGATATCCGTCAGCCGCATATTTACATAGCCCGCTTCATTGAGAATCTTTGTCGTGGCCCACAGCAGCCGATCCCGCGTGCGTTCTCCTTTGCGTTTTCCCTCGACTGAATTCATCATTTGCCGGCGATGAGTTTGGTAGCTGAGTGAATCCATATCTGAGAAGTCTCCTGCTGGTGCTTGATTGATCTGTTCGCTAAAGGTAAATTTGGTTTTAGTTTTTCAAAAAGACCCATCCGCTGTCAATGCCAAGAATACTTCATTCATCTACTCACGCCGGTTTAATCGAGTCCATATGAAACAGTTCACTGCACTTGACTGGGACCTTTCCGACATTTTTTCCGGTATCGACAGCCCCGCTTACATCCAATTCAAACAGCAGATCGGTGCCCGGCTGCATAGCCTCGGACAGAACATTGAGGTTGTGCGGGCCGCAACGCCCGCCCCGATTTCGGAGTGGTCGAGCTGTCTGCGGCAGTTGGAACAACTCGAGTGCGATATCGATCATCTGCAAAGCTACATTATTTGTGCGTATTGCTCAGACCCTGCGGCACCGGGAATTCAACGCGAGTATGGCGAGTGCATGCCACTCGATGCCGCCAAAGAACAATTGACCGGCCGTTTCTCCTCAGGACTGTCGAGCCTGGCAGACGGGGATTTTGACTCGCTCATGCAACATCAGAAGATTTCCCCTGTTGGTTACCACATTGAACGGCTGTTGGCGCGGTCAGAGCAACAGCGGGATTCGCCCGCGTACCCGACGCACTCGACGCACTCGAGTAGCGAAGCCGATTACCACAAGCTCACCGGGGCATTGGAATTTGAGATGCGATGACCAAACGGGGAGCATCGAAATCTGCCGATCGCGCAGCGGCGGGCTTTGTATGGACACGTTGAAAACCAGGTTCGAGATGCCGCCTTCCTCGGCGTGCGGCAGGCTTGGCAAAGCATTGAGGAACCCGCCTGCCAATGCATCAATGTGGTGGCCAAAGCCAGACTCTCACGGCACACAGGAGATGCACCGGGAAAGCTGCTTCAGGCTGCCCTGGCAGACAACAGAATTCAAGCAGAGACCATCGAATGCGTCATGCAGGCTGTCACAACAGCAGCGCCGCTGCTGCAGCGGTTCCTGCGCACCAAGGCCAGGCTTTATGCCAAAGACCTGATTGGCTTTCAGGATCTGTCTGTTGGCATGCCCGCGCCGCATGACCCAACCCCCGGGCCGGCATGCCGGCAGGAGGATTTTCCAGCGCTGTTTGAAACCACGCTGCCGGGCGTGGCGCAGACATTTTCCGAACTGCTGGATAGGAAATGGCTAAAACTGGGTAACGCTGTATCCGGCAATTTTGGTGATTTCTGTGCGCCGTTTCCAAAAATCGGGCAATGCAGGGTCGTGGTCAATTTCTCCGGCTCGCTCGCCGATCTCAATACGCTCGCTCTCGAACTGGGCCACGCTTACCATGCCAGCATTCTGGGCCAGAGACGTTTCTGGCAGCAGCAGGTGCCGGTCACATTGGCTGAAACGGCTTCAACTGTTGCAGAAGCAGTTTTTCGAAGGGCCGCGCTGGACCGCGCCCAGGAACAAGACAATTCGGCCTGGCACACTGCGGACATCCTGATGCTGGAACTCAATAAGGCGGTAACCTATCTGGCGCTGGCGCCGAGCGCCTTCGTTTTCGAGCAGTCTCTGTACCGCGCCCGTGCCGGCGGCGAGTTGCCTGTCGCTCAGCTCAATGCTCTGTCGCGACAGTCTCAAGAGCACTTCTTCGCCGGGGCGGTCACTTCCGAGGCTATGAGGAGTTTGCCTGGATCGCCAATCAGCTGCTCTACAAGCCGAGTCATTCATACAACAATTTCCCTTATATTTTCGGCTACTTGCTGTCAAAACTCGTTGTGGAAATGCTTACAGACCCTGACTTTACCCAACGATTCGAAGACTTCCTGACCGGGGCAGGAATCGGCACCGTGGAAGACTTGTGTCAAGGGGAACTTGGGTTGTCATTGTCAGACCCCGCAATCTGGTCACCCGTTATCCGCAGTCTCGAAAATGATCTGCGTAGGCTGGAAGAGATTGCCATTTACGACAGGCCATCGGCAGGGTCACAGCCATGACCCATCGCCCGGTTCCCATTCGCCATCAATTTGCCTACGCCATGCCGGCCTTTTCGACCACCATGCTGATCTTGCCTACGTTCACGGTATTGCCGGCTTTCTATGTCAAGTACACGGCAATGACCCTGGCGCAGGTCGGCATGGTGTTGCTGATCGCGCGCATTTTTGATGCAATTACAGATCCCCTGATCGGCTTGCTTTCCGAGCGCACATCCAGCCGTTTCGGCAAACGAAAGCCATGGATGATGGCGGGCGCAATTTTCTGCATGGGCTTTGCATACCTGCTGTTTTCTCCATCACAAAACGCGGATGTGGCCTACTTCCTGGCCTGCTCGCTGCTACTCTATCTGGGCTGGACGATGATCGAGATACCCTATAGCGCCTGGGGCGCGGAGCTGACCAAAGACTACAGCGAACGAACCCAGATCGTTACGTTTCGGATGATGGCCGGCTCGCTGGGTTCGATATTATTCCTCGCAGCGCCACTCTTTCTGGGGATAGAAACACAGGAATTTACGCCTGATGTCATGACGACAATTGGCCTGACCGTCGCCCTTTTATTGCCCTTAACCGTTCTGGTCGCAGTAGTGGTCGTGCCGACTGGTCGGCCGGCAATCGAGACCAGCAAGCCTCAGCTCCGGCTGCTTTACCGTTCCATCTTGCGCAACAGAATTTTTTGGCGATTCATACTGGCCTTTGTGCTCGCCAGTATTGCTGGCGGGATCTATAACGGTCTGATGTTCCTGTTCATCGACAGTTACCTGGGCATTGGGTCGTCATACTCATATATTGCGATCGTCCTGCTGGTGACCTCGTGGCTTTCCCTGCCACTTTGGACCAAGGCAATGAAGAGGATTGGGAAGCACAAGGGCTGGCTATGGGGCGCACTGTTTGCGAGCCTGATCACACCCCTGTTGGCCTTTGTTGAGCCGGGTTCAGGCAGCCTGTCTATGCTTCTGCCACTGGTGGCGCTTATCGCCGTGGGTTGGGCGGCAAATATGGTTGCCCCCTATTCGATCATGGCCGACATTATTGATTACGATGAATTGAAGAGCGGGGTCAGCCAGGCATCCAACTATTTTGCAGTTTTCTCCTTTCTCACCAAGTCCTGCGTGGCCATCGGCGGGGGTATCGCCTTTATTGCGCTGGGCCTGGTGGGCTATGAAGTGAATGAGCCCAACAGCGCTTTTGCCCAAACCGGTTTCCTGGTGATCATGCTGGGCCTACCGTTGCTGTTCAATCTGGGCATGGTTGCCACGCTGTGGCGATTTCCACTGGATGAACGGCGGCAAAAAATTATTCAGCGAAGGTTATCTGCCCGCAGACACCCCTAGCCATCGCCGCCAGCTCCAATTCCCTGCCCTGATGGTAACCCTGTCCGTCTGAATTGTTCATTTCCTATTGACAGGACAGGCCTGTTTGGATTATAAAAACTAAACGTCAACTTACTTTTAGTTTTATCGTGTGGGGAGTTTCATTCCTGATCCGAGATTCGACCAATCCGGGAGGTCATTATTATGAGTGTTTTCAAGCCTGTACTATTGCTGAGTGCGGTGTGTGCCATGCTGATCACGCCGCCCATTCAAGGCCAGGACCAAAATGCAGTGGACGAAAACCAGGGCGTCCTGGAAGAGATCATTGTTACTGCTACAAAACGATCACAGTCTCTGAAGGACGTACCCTTCAGTGTCGAAGTGCTTCAGGGTAGCTATCTTGAGGAAATTGGTGCGATAAACTTCGCTGACTTTGCGCCACTGATTCCCAGTCTGGACTTCAATACCACGGTACCCGGGCAGAATCGACTGTCCATCAGGGGCGTTTCCGCCCTCGATGGTGTGTCCTCGGTGGGCATCTATATGGATGACACCCCCGTCACCTCTCGCCAGGAGACGCAACTGGACGCCATTCTCTACGATCTGGAGCGCGTGGAGGTGCTGCGCGGTCCCCAGGGCACGCTCTACGGAGAAGGCTCAATCGGCGGCACGATCATTTTTGTGACCAACAAACCCGACTCAGAGGCCTTTGCCTCGCGGGCCAACATTGAAGCCTCATCCATCAAGGGCGGCGACAACAGCTACGCTTTTGACGGCATGATCAATCTGCCGCTGTCCGAGGACAAAGCCGCACTGAGAATCGTCGCCTACGGACGCAACGAAGGCGGCTAAATTGATAATCTGGGCCTGGGCAAAGAGGACGCCAACGAAGTGGAAGCCAGCGGCCTGAGAGCGGCTTTGCGCCTGACGCCAACAGACAGCCTCACGATTGACGCAGCCGTCCTCTACAATCACCTGGAGACCGAAGGTGTTCCAATAGTCGAGCACGGCATGGGTCTGACCCAGAATCGGCCGCTGAGCGAGGGCTCGGATGATGAGTATTCCATTTTCAGTCTCAACATCAAATGGGCGCTGGGCGCTGCGACGCTCACATCCAATACCTCCTACTTCGATCGCGAGCAGGAGACCCTGGCTTACATTCCCGCGCTGGGGGGAATCGCAAACAATCTGGGCATGGACAGCGAGACTTTCGCCCAGGAACTCCGCCTCGCATCGAATCATGACGGCCCCTTGAACTGGCTGGTCGGTGGCTTTTACAAAGATTCAGAAATTGCTGATGTCCGCCAGGTCAACATATTGCTCGGCCCGGATATCATCGGGCCGCTATTCGTCGAATCACTGGTGGATTCTGACAACCGCCAGTGGGCACTGTTTGGTGAAGTTTCATACGACCTTTCCGAGCGCATGACGCTGACTGGCGGCTTGAGGTATTACGAGGAAGAAAACGATGTGGCCACATTCGTCTCCTTGCTGCCGATACCGGTCATGCCGGTTGCGCAATCACTGAGTGTCCTGACCCCCAGGGTTTCCCTGTCTTTTGCCATCAACGACGGCGCAACCGCGTATGTCAATATTGCCCAGGGTTTCCGCGCCGGCGGCGTCAACTCCAACCCGCTTTCCGGCCCGGCGATTGGCTCCACCTATGACGAAGACAGTGCCTGGAATTACGAGGCCGGCATCAAAGGCAATTCAGCCGACCGCCGCTTCTCCTATGGCGCTTCGGTGTTCTATATCGACTACAAGGACTATCAGGCGGACATCGCACCCATTATTATTGGCGGTGGCGTAGTCGACAACATCGGTGATGCCCATAGCGTCGGCATCGAGGGCGAATTGGCGTTTAAACCGGTTGAAGGGCTGGAGATCAGAGCAGCCGGCGCCTGGATCGAAGCGGAGCTGGACGAAAACCTGTTGGCGCCCAAGGGCAATCGTCTGCCACTGGTGCCAGAGTATTCGGCCAGTCTGTCCGGTTCCTACCATTGTGATCTGACTGACCAGTGGCAAGGGTTCGCCAGCGGCGAATTCAGCCTCGTCGGTGGCACCTATGAGTCAATATTCAATTTTTTTGAAAATGGTTCTTATGAAATGATGAACATCAGGGCAGGCGCAGTGCTAAACAATTTCAGATTCACAGTATTTGTCAACAATCTGTTCGATGAACAGGTCAGTTACAGAAACCTCGGTGATTTTGGTCCCGGCTCCGGATTCTTCACCAACCCGCCCAGAACCGTGGGCCTGAAGCTTTCCGTCACGTACTGAGCGGCCGGACTGTCCAGATGGAGCGCCAGCCTGATTTGCCTCAAAAAAGGGAATTCGAAGCCAACCTGCGCCCCATGGTCAGCGTGGCTGGCTTCGACTGGCGGCAATCGCTGGAACAACGTATGGCGCATTATCAGGTGCCGGGTGTCAGCGTCGCGGTCATCGATGGCGGTAAGATCGCCTGGACTGGCGCCTACGGCAAGCTGAACAGCGCCAAGGCCGAGAAGCTGTCGCCCGGCTCGCTTTTTCAGGCCGCCTCCATCAGCAAGGCGTTAATCGCTGCCGGATTACTTAGCCTCGTCCAGGATAAAAAGCTGGACCTGGACCAGGACGTCAATAACTATCTGACGTCCTGGCAACTCGCAGCAAACCCACTCTACCCGGACGAGCCTGTCACGCTGCGGCGCATTCTAAGTCACACTGCAGGCTTGACCGTGCATGGGTTTATGGGCTACCCACCGCGGGATGAACTGCCGAACCTGGTGCAAATTCTCAATGGGGAACCGCCGGCAAACAACGAACCACTGAGGATTGATATCCGCCCCGGCTCCACCTACCGCTATTCAGGCGGCGGGACCGTCCTGGCTACCCTGATAATGAACGATGTGCTGGATCAGCCCTTTGCCGAGACCATGCACGAGCGAATATTGGCCCCGATGGGCCTGACCGACAGTTTTTATGCGGCGGTTTTGCCCGCCGGTCAATGCGCCAACGCCGCGGCGGGTCACGCAGCCGGCGAGCCATTGGATGGTGGCTACGTGGCCACCCCGGAGCTGGGGCCTGACGGCCTGTGGTCAACACCCACCGACATTGCCAAATTTGCGTTAAAACCTTGCCAGCGCCTACCAGGGGCTGGATGCCCACCCACTCACTCAGGATAGCGTGCGGCAGATGTTCACTGCCCAGGCTCAGGCGCAATTTGGTGAGGGACGGTTTGGATTGGGCCCAATTACTGACCGGCAAGGGCACGCATCGGCGCTTCGGTCATTCGGGATTCAACCAGGGATTCATGTGTAATTTCCTGGCTGATGTCAGTGGCAATCAGGGCATTGTGGTCATGACCAATGCAAATGAGGGCTATTCGCTGTTGACCGAAATCATTTATACCATCGCTGAAATCTACCACTGGCCCGACTATCAACGACCGGCCTACTCCGGTGTCGATCTGACTTCACGGGAGCAGAACCAATACCTGGGGCACTTTGAATTCACCAGCGGCGGACTGGGCGGCGGGCTGTCGTTTGACCTGACGCAAGGCATCATTTACTGCACCATTGAGGCCGGGTTCATACCCCGTTGCCCGGTCGTACCGGTTGCGACTGATACCTTTGTGCTGACAGAAAGTCCGCATACCCTTAAATTCACACGCGGTAAGTCCGGTGAGGCCACGGATCTGTCCTTTTTCATGGAAAACGTGGAAATCTGGACCGCCAAGAGAAGTGCAAGCTCGGCCGTATGCTAGGCGCCGCTGAAACCGCCGAATAGGTGCGCAGCGGTGAACGATCGGCTGCTGGCGTCCTTGAAGATTGCCTGGATGAAATCAGCGCACAAAACCCCGGCCTGAACGCTTTCGTTCATGTTGATGAATCCGGCGCACTGGCGGCGGCAAAAGCCATCGACCGACAGATCAGGCAAGGGCAGGATCCAGGCCCTTTTGCCGGCGTCCCTTTCGGCATCAAGGACACTCATGATGTCGCCGGCATGCCGACGACTTTTGGTTCCCTGTTCTATAAAAACAGTCTGCCCGCCGAACGGGACGCGACCTATGTGGCACGGCTGCGTGCGGCAGGCGGCATTCCACTGGGCAAAACTGCCACTGCCGAATTCGGACTGGACTCAGCCACCAACACCAAGGCCTGGGACGTCACACGGAATCCCTGGAATCAGGCCCTGACACCCGGCGGCAGCAGCGGTGGCTCCGCAGCGGCAGTTGCGGCCGGAATGGTGCCCTTTTGCACCGCTGGTGATGGTGGCGGCTCGATACGCTCGCCGGCCTCGTTCAGCGGTCTGCTGGGCTTGAAGCCCAGCCTCGGTCTGATCCCCAACAGCAACGGATTTGACAGCATGACCTGCATGGGCGCCCTGACCAGCAATGTGCGCGACATGGCACGCTTTCTCGATGCCGCGTCCGGACCCGATCATCGTGATCGCACCTCCTTCGCCCACAATGGCAACAGCTTCGAGCGAGAGATCGAGGACTTGTCGCTGGTGGGCCTGAAGGCTGCCTGGTCAGCGGATCTGGGCTACGCACTGGTCGATCCAGAAGTGATTGAAGTTGCGCAGAAAACAGCCCTGGACCTCATCTCCAACACAGAATTACAACTGCTAAAACGCGAAGTCACATTGCCGAACTGTTTTGAAAACTGGGCACGATTTGTGGTCGAGCAAGCAATCGGTCAGTTGGAAAGTCTGGGCTTTCTTCCCGACCGCAAGGATGAATTGAGCGACACGTCCAGATTTGTTCTTGAATCTTATGGAGATAACTCCCGCAGACAGGTGGCGCAAAACCTTAATGCCTTGCGAGACCTGGAAAAAATGATGGCGATGCTGCTCGACGAAGTTGATATCATCATGACGCCCATCATCGGCTGCCTGCCCTACGGTGCCGCTGACCCCCTGCCAGAGAGCATTGCGGGTCAGGCCACCAACGGCCAGGGGGTTGAATTGCTTGGGATGATTGCCAATGTTTGCGGCATTCCGGCGATATCTGTTCCGGCCGGCTTTTCTGCCAGTGGCTCTCCCATCGGGCTACAGATCATGAGCGCCCGACACAATGATGACCTGCTCCTTAAACTGGCTCGTCTGATTGAAATCGCTCATCCCTGGCCCCGAGTCGCTCCCAAGCAACTCGACTGATGCCTTCCGATCCTATGAAGGCGTTGCAGGCCTGATCCCGAGCACGTACCGGTCTTGCCAGCGCAAGGCGAAAAGAAGAGCGAAGAACGCAAGGTTTCGGAGGGCGTGATAAGGGTATCCCACGTCGGTAGACAGGTGGGTGTAGATTGCCCCCAGCATGATTATCGCTATACCGGCTGCGCCATAGACAGCGAAGCGCGGCACCAACACCAGCAAAGCGCCCAGGCCTTCAAGTGCCCCGATGAGCCGGGCAAATCCCAGGCTGTAGCCAAATGCCTCAAACTGGTACCTGATGATCTCCGCCAATGTGATCTTGTCGTAGGCAGCAAACAGGTATCCACCTGCCAGTATGATCGCAATTATCCAGGCCAGAGCGCGTCGCCTGATCCACACGCTTGACCCTGTCCATCCCGCTTAAGGCACCAATCGGCTGGCGCTGACCCGCATGACAGTCACCCAGGTTTCCCCGTCGTCGCGAGAATGTTCGCTGCGCCACCTGAAACTGTCCTCGGTAAAGTCTGAAAACACCACGCGTTGTTGTCCAAAGCCTTCCTCGGGCGGACTGGTCATCACCAGGCTGCCCTTGCTGAACTCGGCACTAAACGTTCCCGAGTCGCTGCCCGGGGTTTTTCCGGCGCCGTTCGCAATCCAGGCAACTTTCCACTGTCCGGCTCGGGCATCAAAGATACGCAGCCCCGAAAGCAGGTAATCGCGGCCAAAGTCGCCCATGTAAGAGGGCAATTGATCCTTGGACTGAAACCAGAGATCCTGAACTGCAAATCCGCCCAGAGTGTGTTTCCACACCCAAATCCCGGGCGCCCCCGAGCGCCATGTGCCGTCCCGGGCGAGCATTTCCTGTTTTGTATTCCAAATGCCAACCAGCCGGGAAAATTGCTGCGTTTCTGGTGGTGCGTCAACGTGCAACTCGCCCAGTCCACCGGCCAGGAAATTCTGGATCGCAGGATACGCCTGTGGATCCTTAAGGGCCCCCTGGCCAGACGCAGCAAGCGGCGAGACCAATCCCACCAGCAGTGGGAAAAGGACCAGAAAGTGTACGGTTTTCAGTGCCATGCTAAATCCTTATATAATTTAAACCAACGCCTGTGGGAAGGCGCTCAAAGCCTGCTTTCCAGAGGGTTCAACTGAAAGAAGAACCGCTCGCCGAGCACAATGCCGCTGCTCGCGGCAATCGCACCGGCGGCAAGTAGCGTCGCTGCCACCGGCAAGCCAATTGCAGGTACGGCCTCCAGCAAGGGCACCAGGACAACGAAACCGAGCAGTGACAGCACCCAGTAGTTCCTGTTGCGTGAGGCGGACACACAAGCCCAGGCACCGGCCAGCGCAGACAAAAAAGAATACAGCACGGTCGTTGCAATGCTGAGCAACAGCAGGGGTTGAGCGATATCCGCCCGCTTAATCAATGAGTGAACCAACCAGCAGATCAAAAATGAAGTAAATAAGGCAACTGCTGAACCGACCAGGAAGCCCCTCAGTTGGTCCATCTGTCCGGTAGTGCCTGCCCGCGACAGCGCCAGGTGCGCCACGGAGAGAAACAGCTGATTCCAGTACCATTTTTGCGCCGGCCCGACCCCATCATGCAGCGCAATTTGGGTGAATTCCTCTTCCAGGTCGCCGACCAGACTTTCGCGATACGACGGTGCACACAGGGCTGCAAAAAAAACTGACGCCAAGCGCGGTGGGCGTGCTGGTGGGCGGCGGATTATGTTGATAGCGCGTCTCCCAACGCCTGGCGCATCGCGGTCACGGTGCGGTCGAGCGCTTCGCGGCCTGCGGCCTCAACTTTGAAATTTCGTTTTGCACGACCGCCACGGACCGCCGTGGGCTCACCCTGGATTGAGCTGACGAAGCCCTTGGCCTGGAGTCGTTGCAGGGTCGTGTAGACGGCACCAACGGCTACCGAGCGGCCGATTCTCAACTCAATGGCCTGGCGAATGGAGACCCCATAGGCGTTCGCCCCCAAATCCGATACCGCGGAAATGACTTGCAATTCAAACGGGCCTAGTACTTTATGACTCATTTCTACTACAATGTAGTTGTATAGACCCTGGCCGTCAAGACCCCGCCACTCGTTCTGGCTTGTGGAACATTCTGATTAGCTGTGCAGTATTAGTCAGCCATGCGCCTCATCTCGCTGCCCCAAAAAATCAACGCATCTGGCTGATTATCCGCAGCCACTTCAAACGGCACTACAAAACGCGACATGAAGCGGTCGCGCGGGTAAGCCACAAATTGATGCGCACCGACGGATTTTAGATCAAAACTGAGCAGAGAGCCCGCCTGCAGTACCAGGCCGTCTTCACTTTCTTCAACACGAAAATCGCCAAACAGCGGACTCTGGTAAAGACCGGCATAACGGTCCAGCGGCAGCGCGGATTCGGCCAGCTCCAGGCTTGCGAAGCGCTCTTTTTCGGCAGCATCCGCACGCTCGGCCAACTCGCCAAACAGGCCTCGCAGATGAGCAGACCAATCCTTTGTTTCTCCACCCAATACGCGGTCAAAGACTTCATACATCAGCGCATGGCGGAGCTCAATATGGTCTGCGTTGATAAAGACTACGACGCCCAAATCCTCTCCGGGCACCATACCGACAATTGCAGACATACCATCGAGACTGCCGGTGTGCATGTTGACGCGCTGCCCTTTGTAGTTTTGAAGAAACCAGGCAAGACCGTAAGCAAATATATCGGCGCCCGCTTCTTTCGCTGCCGGATAAATATCGCCGGCTGCCAGCACCATGTGCGGCGTCAACGCCATTGCCACGGTTTCTGGTGCGAGCATCTGCTCGCCGTCCCAGCGCCCTTGGTTCAACCACATTCGCAGCCAGTGGGTGTATTCAGACACACTGGAGTAAAAGAGGCCGGCAGCGCCGGGGTCATAGCGGTCGGTCAAACCAATCGGCGTCATCTCACCGTCAATCAGCGCGTGGCTCACAGCGACGTTCGATCGCCCGGCAACCTCGGCAATGGGGCCCGTTGTACGCTGCATGCCCAGTGGCTGAAAGAGGCGTTCGCGAACGAATGACTCGAAGGACTGACCCGTGATGGCCTCTATCACCTCACCGGCAACGATATACATACCGTTGTTATATGCCCAGGTGCTGCGAAAACTGGTCGCCTGCTTTGCATGGGCCAGGCACTCAAGCACTTCGTCGGGTTTCATGCCGGTAAACCACGCCAGATCTGTACTCTGGATACCGGAGCGGTGACTGAGAATATCGATAATCGTTAATTCACGGGTCACGTAGGGGTCAGCCACGCGAAATCCCGGCAAGTGGTCAATCACCCTGTCGTCCCACTGCAGCCGCCCTTCATCTACCAATGATCCCAAGGCAGCGGCGATAAATGCTTTGGTGGTTGAACCCACGTGAAACAGCGTATCCACATCCACGGGCTCGCCGGTGTCAAGACTTCGCACGCCAAAGCCACCTTCAAAGACAACTTGATCCTTGTGGACAACCGCGATTGCCAACCCCGGTGCGCCCCATTTCACCCGCTCGGCCTCAACGCGCTGGGCAAAACCGGCAAACAGGTTTTCTTCCGCGGCGCCGGCAGACCCTGCAACCAGGGCAAATACAAGAACCAGAGCAACACTTGTGTAACGATGAACAGAGCGCATGGTCAGCCTGCCTTTACTGGGTCGGACCCTAGTGAACTAGACGCCGTAAACATAAAATGCTTCTATTGCCCGGGACAGCATGAAGACATCCACCTTCGAGCTGATCGAATAGGTCGAGTGAATTGACAGCACCGGCACGCCATAGTCGATCACTTCCATATTGTCCTTGGAAAGGCTGTTGCCGATCGTGCCACCGGAGGCACTGCCCTTGTAGGTGGCGGTCTGCCAGGGTATGCCCGCATCATCAAAATAGGCGCGCGTCCAGGCAATGTACTCAGAGTTGGCATTGAAACCGCCACCGTATAGTTTGAAATTGACCCCGCTGCCCAGACGCGCGGCATTTTGTAATTCCCAGGCTTCAGGCCAGGTGGGGTGAATTGCGGGGTTGACATCGGATGACACAACCCTGGTATTTCGCAGTGCAACCCGCAGGTCGTGGTCGTTATAGTCGTCTCCCAAGCGCTGGTACAGCAACTCGCCCATCAAATCCTTCAACCAGGATGAATTGGAGCCCGTGTTGTTGACGTTGCCCACGTCTTCGTTGTCCACCAGGAAAGCCAAGGCGGTGTGGGCCGGCGTTTTCTGCGTCATGACTGCGCGTAAAGCCGCATAGGAAGACAGCTTGTCATCCTGCCCGTAAATTGCCATCAGCGCACGATCAAGACCGACATCCCGGGGCTGCATTGCCGGCACCAGCGACAGTTCGGCTGATACCAGATCATCAACTTCCACACCATATTCGCCGCGCAGAAACTCAACAACCGCTTCAGTGACGGAATGGTTTGCACTCGGCAATGAGGCCACGATCGGATCCAGCTCTTCGCCACCAATCACTTCACGATTGATACGCTCGCGCAGATCCTGATCGACATGTGGCGACAGGTCAGGAATTATCAAGATCGGATCGTCCGGGTCCAGGCCCACCGAAATTTCCACTCTGCTGCCATCTTTCTTGTCGACGTGCCCGACCAGGGCCAGGGGCAAACTCACCCATTGATAATTCTTGATATTTCCATGAACGTAAGTTTGAAAAAGAGCGAAGCCTTCTTGCTCATAAAGAGGGCGGCCCTTAAGCTCAATGCGCGGCGAATCGATGTGCGCGCCAACGATCCGAAATCCGTCGGCAAAGTCTCTTGTGCCGATGACCATCAGCGCAATGGTACGGTCCCGGTTAACACTGTAGTAGCGTTGCCCCGGCGTCAGATCACTGTCACTGGCCAGTTCCTCAAAGCCGGCGGCGCGAGCTACCTTGATGGCCTGACTGACAAAACTCAGCTCGGTTTTGGCAACGCGCATAAACGCTTTGTAGTCTTCAGCAAACGCCAGGACCTGGCGCTTTTGCTGCTTGGACAACTCGAGCCAAACGGTGCTGGCAAGCGAGTCAGTCTCTTCCTGAGCATTGATATCGGCAGCGCCAATCAGCGCCACGGACGAAGAAAAAACGATTGTGCAGAGCATATTCTTGATCGAAAACCGGAAATTCATGGGAAAGCACCTGGAGGTAAATACGGGGACGAAGAGAGCCTAACATAGCTCAGTGCTCCGGGCCTGCAAGCAGCACATCACACCCTTATTGTTAAACGCGCCCTAGGTGTGAATTCCAGCATCGTTGTTCACAAAAGTGCGCCAAAATCTGGTTGGTTCTCAGTTCATTGTTCGAATGGGCTGGGGTATCTGCGTTTGTCATCTTTATCAGGGAGCCGGCTGAGAGTGACAGTGCTGTTTCCAGGACCCGCCACACGGCGCCTGCACATCCCTCGGCAATTGCTCCCGGCATGGCTCTACCTCCCACATCCATGTGGTCGTTTGGTGAGGCGCCGGTTCGGAGCAAGGAATCTCCTTGCAGGACGCGCTCGAGCCCATCCATGGGACGCTCCTCTTGAAACATCCCTGTTTCAAAGGGTCCTGCAAGAAGACCCCTTACTCCCAACCGGCTTGTGCCGGCGTTAGGAAAACCCCATGAGCGGGCTGCTGGCCACGACTTAAAGGATGCCGAGCGCCGACAAGCGACTGGGTCGCCGAGCCCGAGCGCCAAGGATGGCGCGAGGAAGGAAAATGCCAGGATGGCAGCATTTTCCGGCGGCTCGAAGAGCTGCTGAACGGTTTCAAGTGTTTTTAGCGCCTTGGATCGTTCCCGCGCATCCTTGCGCTCCACGATCTAAGCACATCCTTGTGCAAAAGGGCCATCCGCCAGGAGCGAACCGCAATACCCTCATGACGCTTTGCGGTAACGATGGCACCGAGCCTTAAGTGTGAACAACGTTGCTGGAATTCACACCTAGGTGACGGCAGGAGGTGCTTCGAGCTGGCTGGCACAGCCAATATCCAGCCCATCCAGGGAAGAGGTGGCAAGAAAGTCCGTCAAGATGCTCACAAAGCAGGCGGTAACCGCTGGATCTTCGACAATCTGATGACCGCGATCTTTAAATACTGCATGCAGGCTGCGCGACAGGGTGCGGGCGACCAAGTCGCCATTGGAGGGTGGAGTGACCGGGTCGTTGGCCCCGGTCATCAGAAGCACCGGGACGTCAGATACCAGCGGATCGTGAAAATCCGCCGCAACCTGACCCTGGGGCCATTTTGCACAGGTATCCAATTGCTGCTGCATCCGGTACATGCCCAGGACTGTGCCGGCCGAGCTTTCCCGCTCTGCTTCAATATCGACAAAGGGCAAATCCTCGGCGCAGACGAATGAATTGTTCAGGCCAATAAAAAACCGCTGTTGAACGCTGAAAAATATCTCGGCAATAATCTGCACGATCGGCTCGTAATTGCCCTCCAGGGCGGCTGAAATTTGCCCGGGCAGCGCCGCCAAATTCGGGTAGCGCTCACTGCATGCCGTATTGGCAGCGCAGTTGGCCAACATTGTATCCAGGACATTTTGGAAGGAACGGGCAAATCCGCTGGGTAAATGAATGGATGGTGGGGCCACGCCGAATAGAACAGCGGCGTCAACATGTTTGGGGTAGCGGCGAATAATCTCCTGGCCAAGCCGGGTGCCATATGACCCGCCAATCAGGGCCATTTTCTGATAGCCCAGGGCCGCACGAACCTCGTTGTAGTCAGTGGCGGCGTAAGTGGTGTTGTACTGCGTCAGGTCGGCGACTTCCATTAGCTTCTCCACACAGGGTTCAACATCAATATCCACGCGCAACAGGTAGCTCCTGTGGCGTTGCAAAGATTTCTCAGGGCCGATGCGTTCGCAGGCCAATGGGTTTGATCGCCCGGTTCCCCGCAGATCGACAAAAACCAGGTCGCGGGATTGATTGACTTCCGCCACCAGCGAGGCAACAAATGGCGCCATTGGAGAACTGGCGTCGCCCGGTCCGCCGTTGAGGAAAAACAACGGTGGCAGAGTTGCCCCCTTGGGGTTCTTTGCCGGCGCGACAACAATGAACAGCAGTATTTTGCGACCACTGTTGGTGGTTCTGTTCTCAAACACATCAAGCGCGCCGCACCGATAATCATCGGGGTATGGCACGGGTGAGAGATTCTTCTCGCATTCAGCCAATTCGATAGACGCCCCGCTGAATCTAACCGCTGCGAGCGCATCCCCAAAAGCGAACAGAGCCAGTGCCGCCATTGAGACCAGACAAATACAGTTTTTCCTTTTTGATTTCAACATGTTATTTACCATTATGAAAGTTGATTCCACTGCCGACCGGGACTTTAAATGTTTTGCCTCAGGCTGAACCGAAACAGCCCAATCGGACAAGTCTGTGCCCTAAGCCGCTTTGGCGCCGCAGGCGACCCGCCGGCCCCGGTTGGGTAAGTCGAGCAAAGCGCAGGCCCGAGGAACCGCACGTTTTGCCCGCAGGGCAAGAAGTAAGGTGACGAAGCCGTAGCGCGTGAGTGGTACCAGAGGGGCCAGGCGCCTTTTGCATGCCGTCGAGCGCAGCCGCCTTCCGCCGAAGGCGGGAGCAGGGAAGCGAGACTCCTTTATATAACGAGCTGAGCTCCAGTTAAGTTACGCTCACAGATAGCTGCGCCTGATCAGGTGAGGGCCCGACGCAGGGCTGATATCAGGCGGTCCACGTCGGTCTCATTATTGTAAAGATGTGGGGTGACCCGCATGGATTGCCCGCGCACGGAAACGAACACACCTTCCTTGCCGAGGCACTCGGGTAAGCCAGCCGGCACGGCGCCCGGAAATTCGAGGCCCAGAAAGTGTCCGGCCCGCATGTTCGCATCGCCGGTTTTGAGACCCAGGCCTGTCGCCTGTTCAGCAATGGTCGCGGTCATCACCGACAGCGTTGACTGAATTTGTTCCGTGCCCCAATCCAAGAGTTGCTCCAATGCCACGACTGCCATGGGTAATACCGAAAAATTGGCGCCCTCGCCCATGTCGAATCGCCTTGCGCCCGGCTGGAATTTTGATTGGTAGTCCACCAGCCCGCCGAAATTTTCACTACCCCGACGGTCGATCCAGTTGTGCTCCAGGGGTTGGCCACCCTGATGCTGAGGGGCGACGTAAAGGAATCCCAGCGTATAGGGCCCCAGCATCCACTTGTAACCGGCAGCCACTGCGAAGTCAGGCTGCACGGCGGCAATGTCAAACGGCAGGGCACCGATAGATTGGGTCAGGTCCAGCACCAGGGCGGTGCCGGTTTCCCGGCAGCGGCGTCCGACTGCTTCCAAATCAATCAAACTGCCATCAGTCCAGTGACAATGGGGCAAGGCGACGATGGCCGTGTTTCTCTTGATCGCGTCCAGGATGCGCGGCGTCCAGCCCTGCGTGCGCCCCTTGGGGATCGTGACGACTTCGGCGCCGCGCTCAGCAGCCAGCTCCAGCCAGGGATAAACGTTCGAGGGAAACTGATCTTGCAGCACCACCAAATCCTGCCCCCTGGCCACCGGCAAGTTTTTGGCGGCCGTAGCGGTGCCGTAGCTGCAGGCCGGCACCATTGAAATATCATCAGCCTGGGCGTTGATCAGCCTGGCAAACAATTTCCTGGCCCGTTCAGGGCCGGAAAAAAAGTCCGGCGGGGTGATCTGCCACGGCTGGGCCTTGCGGGCCGCTGCCTGCTGCCCGGCCGCCACCACCTTGCGCATCAGCGGAGACATGTAGGCACAATTAAAATACGCAATATCGGGCGGGATGTCGAACAAGCGGCGCTGACAGGGAATCATTAAGTTGGTCCGTGATTGGCAGGTAGAAGAGGCACTGACGGCTTGGCCGTTCAGCATACCCAATTCGGGCCGCAAATTCCGTGCAGCGCCAGTTGTCATGATGCGCGGTCACGCTACAATAACTCTTGGATCAGTTTCAGCAACTTGTAGCAAACGTTCGGGCCTGTACATTATGCGCAGATAAGCTCAAGCACGGCGTGCGCCCAGTACTTCAAGTCGATCCCGGTGCAAGCATACTGATCGCCGGACAGGCCCCCGGCTCAAAAGTGCATGCCACCGGTGTGCCGTTTGATGACCCAAGCGGAAACCGTTTGCGTGAATGGATGGGCATCGATCGCGAGACGTTTTACGATGCGACACAAATGGCAATACTACCGATGGGATTTTGTTACCCCGGCAAGGGTAAGTCCGGCGACCTTCCACCATTGCCAATTTGTGCAGCCACCTGGCGAGACAAAGTGCTCAAGCATATGCCCGACATTCGACTGACGCTGGTTATTGGGAAATATGCGCAACAGTGGCACCTGGAGAATCAAGGCATGAATTTGACTGAAACCGTCAGAGCATGGTCATCTTTTGGTGAGGCTGTCATGCCCTTGCCCCACCCCAGCCCGCGCAACAACATCTGGCTCAAGAAAAACCCCTGGTTCGAATCTGAGCTGTTGCCCGTTCTCAAGCGCAGAGTCGCAGATGCCTTGTGTTCAGGGCGATTGCGATGAAGCGTGCGAAAATCTTTGGTCCGTTGGTCGTCTCGGCCGCCCTGGGCATGTTGAGCGCCTGCCAAATGAACACCGATTCAAATCCGCGCGATGCTGACTCCAGCGTGGAGAAGACCACAGCTGCCACAATTTCCACGGTGCAAGTCACCACAGCGCCTTCTAATCTCCCCAACCCGATGAACCGCCCGGCCAAATCAAGCGCTGAGTTGAACCGCACCCTGGGTCGGGATGGCTCGCAATCGCCTGATTACTCCGCTGTGTTTTCACAACAGATCGCGCGCATTCCGATGCGCGACGGGGTGGAATTGCACACCGAGATTTACCGGCCTCGAAATCAGACACAGAAGTTGCCCATCATTCTTTTGCGCACACCCTACGGCCTTGCTCATACCGACAATGGCTACACTGCGCGCCTCCGAAAATATCCCGAATTGGTCCGCGAGGGATACATATTCGTCTTTCAGGACACCCGTGGGCGCAACGCCTCCGACGGCGAATATGTCACCCTGAGCCCGATTCGGGACCGCTTGATAGAGAACTCAACGGATGAGTCCACCGACGCCTATGACACCACAGACTGGCTGATCGACAACCTCTCCGACAACAATGGGCGGGTGGGCACTCTGGGTATTTCCTACGGCGGCTTTTTGACCACCCGGGCGCTGGTTGATCCCCACCCTGCCCTGCGAGCAACCTCACCACAGGCCACCTGCGCAGACATGTTTATTGGTGACGACTGGCATCACAATGGCGCCTTCCGCCTGGACTATTCATTTGGATGGATATCGGCAATGGAGGCCGATATGGCCAAGGGCGGCGGCATGCCGGGCAAATACGATCATTACGAGGGCTTTCTGGAATTGGGACCTTTGTCGAACATCAACAAGAAGATTTTTCATGGCAAAGCCCCAAGCTGGAACAAATTCACGGAGCACCCCAACCTGGATGAATACTGGATTTACGGCATGTGTGGCGTGTTACCGCATATTCAGCCTGTCACAGTGCCCACCCTGAATGTGCTGGGTTGGTTTGATGCAGAAGACTTCTATGGGCCGCTTGAGGTTTACAAGAAATATGAGACAACTGACCAGGGCAATCTGAATTATCTTGTCATCGGACCCTGGCACCATGGCGGCTGGTCATTTGACAGATTGGGCGACAGGCTGGGTGCAATCGACTTTGGCAGCAACACGTCGGAGTGGTTTCGTGACCATATCCAGGGGCCCTGGTTTGCCTACTGGCTCAAAGACAAAGGCGCAATCGATTTTCCCGAGGTGCGGGTATTTCGCACCGGCGCAAACGTCTGGGAGGAATACCAAAGCTGGCCGCCGGTCGATCGCATTGTGCAGCGCAACTTATATTTTCAGGCCGGTGGCAGGCTTTCATTTGAGCCGCCCCCAACGGCGCTGGATGCCGGGCTTGATGCTGCGAATGACCCAAAGCTTGAACCTGGCTACGACAACTACATTTCAGACCCGGCCAATCCTGTGCCCTACCGCGTGCGCCCCATCACTTATGACGGCTGGGCGGAATGGCAACTCGAAGACCAGCGCCTGGCAGACGGACGCCCGGACGTGCTCAGTTATGTCAGTGACCCTTTGCAGGAGGATGTGACCTTCACCGGCGAACCGGTGGCCATGCTCTATGCGGCAACCAGCGGATCGGACAGTGACTGGATTGTTAAGCTGATCGACGTCTACCCCGAGCAATACGAGCCGGAGCCCTATATGGGCGGTTTTAAATTCATGATCGCCGGTGAGGTATTCCGGGCGCGTTATCGCAACAGCTTCGCCGTGCCTGAGCCGGTCACTCCCGGTGCGGTAACCCGCTATGAAATAAATCTTCGCTCACGCAACCACACCTTCAAGGCCGGTCACCGCATTATGGTTCAGGTGCAAAGTACCTGGTTCCCGTTGATCGACAGGAATCCGCAGCGCTACGTGGAAAGCATCTATGAAGCCGTTGAAGGGGATTTTCAAAAAGCCACACAGAGCATTTACCGCTCTGGCGAGTTTGCGTCACACATCAGGCTGCCGGTCAACACTCGGTGAACCTCGATGCCCGCGTAATACCGACAGGACTGCGCGCACTACTGCCTTTCCGGCCCAATCCGCTGTCACCAGTTTGCTAAACCATTATTTTCAGTATATTCTGATAATAGTGTAAATAATTGGGAGATTGCGGCATTGAGTGAGTCAGACACGCCCCAGGGTGCTTTCTATGCGTGCCAACACGCGGATATAGGCCACCTGCGAGTGCCGTACGTCATTGCCGGAGAAGGAAGAGAAACCATCTTCACGTATTCAATGTCGACGGACAACCAGGTCTATCTGCCGGCCATGTTTGAGCGCTTGACGGGCATCGCGTGCTTTGTAGTCGCCGGCTGGCCGACCGTTCCAGGCATTGAAGAGGCCACCAGAGTTGGCGCAGAGCTTCTGCGCGCCGCAGCAGTCGGACCGGCGATCTGGATGGGGTCATCGGTGGGCGGGTCAATTGCCCAGTGTGCAGCCGTTTTCAATCCGGAAATGGTTTCGGGTCTGATACTTTCAAATACTGCACTGCCGGTGACCTGGGTGAGATTGCCCGCCCGAATCGCCACCGGGGCAATGGCTCTCATACCAACACGCCTGCTCAAAAACCTGATGCTCAAGGCAGGCGGCGCCGAAATGGGTGACGTCCAGAGGGATGTTGCTGAAAAAGCGTTGACCAAGCCGCTGCTGCTGTCCTGGCTGCGCTGGGCCGGAGACTTTCATGGCCTGTCCATCGGCGATCAGTCTGACGCGTTTTTGCGGCTACCCACTCTCATTCTGGAGTCGAGCGACGACCCAGGCGTGCCAGAGAAACATCGCGAAAGGCTTAAAGCGTTTCTCCCGCATGCCACAGTTACGACATTCGAGGGCGGCGGGCACTTTCCGGCAGGAAAATTTGCAGAAGAATATTTTAGTGCCGTTCGCAACTTTGTGGCGCAAGACCGGGAGTCAGAACAGCCGTGAGTGAGTCTGACACGGTTCTGGATGACTCAAAAAGTCGATTCGTCGAGCGGGTAGGACAGATGTTTTCAAACGTTGGAATGCCGCATCTCGCGGGCCGCATTATGGGTTTTCTTCTGATCTGCGACCCGCAGGAACAATCGAGTGAAGATTTGCAGTCGGCCCTGGGGATTGCCGCAAGTTCCTTCAGCGCCATGACGCGACTGTTGGAAAGCATGTACTACGTTGAGCGGGTGAGCGTGCCCGGCTCCCGCCGGCGCCTGGTGCGGGTGCGCCGTGGAAGCTGGATGGCGGTCATGAAAGATCGGTTGCGCTTTGTTGAAGAATTCAGGGAGATCGCGGAGATGGGGCTGCACCAATGTGAGCCGCTGAGCGCCGGGGCGCGAGCGCGGCTTGAAGACGTCAAAGCCTCTTCCATATTCGTTGAGGAACGCTTTAGTGCCGCATTTGCCGAGTGGGAAAAGCGAGCACGAAATGCTGAGTGAGTCTATTCCCTGATGGGCAAGGGCTTTGCCATGGTTTTGTCACGATAAATCCAGCCAATAACCTGCGGATCGTGCCGTTCTAAGATACCGGGGCTTTGCCGGGTCGTCTTCGAGCTTTCGGCGTAGTTCTGCGACGTGCGTATCGACCGTACGGCTGACAATTTCTGCCTGATGGCCCCACGCTTTTTGCAACAGGTCGTGCCGACTCCAGACCTGGTTGGGCTTGTCCGCCAGGGTCAGAAGGAGGTCTGTTTCGCGCGGTGTGAGCTTGACCTCGACACCGTCACGCCACACTCTGCGGGTCGCCCGGTCAATTTCCACGCCACCAAAGAGCAAGCAACGCCCCGCCGTTTCAATGCTGTCTGTTTTGGCACGACGCAACGAAGCCTCTATTCTCGCGATCAACTCCAGCAAACCAAAGGGTTTGGTCACGTAATCATCGGCACCCAAGCGCAGTGCACGAACTTTGTCGGTTTCCTCGCCGCGGGCAGTGAGCATCAGAACCGGAATCTTCAACGACTGGTTTCGTAACTGCTTGAGGATGCGAAATCCGTCTTGATTGGGCAATGACACGTCCAGCAACACCAGCTCAGGCTGGTGCTCAGAGATCAGGGCGACGGCTTCACCACCATCAAAACACAGCAGCACTTCATGTTGTTCCAGTTCAAGATTGGCCCGCAGCCCCTCAGCCAGGTCGATGTTGTCCTCAACCAGCACGATTCTAGCCATGGTGACCGCCTCTCTGAGGCAATTTAACGATGAAACAACTGCCGTTCGGACTGCTTTTCATGCTCATTTCCGCACCAATCGCAGCGGCAATATCTTTTGCGACCGCCAGTCCAATTCCGGTGCCGGCAATTCCTCGACGCCGTTCTTTGTCCAGCCGGTAGTATGGGCGCCAAATTTTCTCTTGCTCACTCTGGGGGATGCCCGGGCCCTGATCTTGTATGAATATTTGCAACAGATCACCGGAGCGTCTGGCCGTCAGGGTCACGTGCTGATTTTCGGGACCATACTTCAGGGCATTGTCGAGCAGAATGGTCAGCAGTTGCAGCAGGCCGTCGCGATTGTGAATGACCTCATGATCCTGGTCACAGTGAACGTCCAATTGGGCACCCAGGGCTTCCAATTGCAGTTCAAATTCTTCCTTCAGTCGATTCAGCAGTCCCATCAAGGCGTAGGGCGCGGGCTCGGGCACCAGAGGCTTATCCGACACCCGCGAGAAACTAAGAATGTTTTCAACCAGGTGCGACAAGCGCAATGTTTCTCTGTTAATGATCTTCAAAGCGCGAACCTGAGCTTCGGGTTCAGGCAATCGCCCCAACAGAATCGACTCGGTGAACATTCTGATCTGAGTGAGGGGGGTGCGCAATTCGTGCGAAACGCGGGCGATGAAGTCGCTCCGTGCATCGATGAGTTGGCGCTCGCGGCGAATCAGTACGGTGGCCATGGCCCCGAGTAGCAGTGAAATCACCAGCAACAGTCCCACCACACCCATGCTGGACCACGGCGGCGAACCGATGGCCAGCACCTGAGCCACTGAAGGATGAAAGGAGATGGTGACCGCGAAGCCGGCAAACAAGCCGGAGTAACTGGCGTCCATAACCCGGTTTGCGCCAATGGCATAGCGGTTGTGCTGACCGGCCTCGAAGACCTGCTGTTCATGCGGATCCACCACCTCGATGTAGAGGTGCGGCCTGATTCATTCGCATCGCCCAGGGCGGGAGGCAACAGCGTCGCGGTGTCAAAAACCTTTTCGAACATCAGCGGGATAACGGCAGGATTGATCAGCAGGAAAATCATCTCACCTGATCTGTTGCGTAAGGCAAGTTGCAAGCCAACTTGAGTTTGACCCGCGAAGTGCAGCACCCGGAAGTTCTCTTCCTCGCCCATCAGTGTATCGATCTGGCTAGCAAGCACCTCTGCCAGAGGCGGATCCGGAGCGCCGTAGAGCCACCGCTTCTCCTCAGTAAGCGCATTGATCTTGAATGCCGAGAGCAACCATTGCTCCGGCAGTGCGGTCGAGGCGATCAACTCTGCAACCCCATCCGTGGACCATGATTCAACATCGACATCGGCCATACCCAACCGGTCCAATGCCAGGGCTGCCTGATAGAATCCCTCATAGCCCGCCACAATGTGCAAAGCACGCACATAGTCATCAATAATCAGCTCAGAATAATCCAGCAAAACAGCATCGACGGTCTCCTGGTGCGAACCAACCGACCGGGCAACCTGCCACGCCAGTGACAGACTGATTGCCAACAGCAATGCCAACAGCAGGAATATCCAGCGCGATTGATGGGTTCTTTTCATATGATTATGACCTGACGGAATTGTGATATCCGACACCAGTCAGTGCAAGTGTCCCACCCCCCGAAAGCGAGCGATGCGTGCCAATCTCCAAACATCCGGACAAAACGCTGACATAAACCGGGCCATAAGCTAACCCAGCGCGATGGGGTGACTGGTAGTCTTTTCAAAAGACCTATATCAAGGACAGGACACGATGCGACAGTCACCGATCAGGCTCACCGCGTTTGCCTTTATGCTCTGCGCCAGCACCGCTAACGCCGACATTTTCGATGATCCCGAAAACCTCAAGGTCTTGCCCAAAGACATTACATCGCAACAATTGGGCGCAACGATGCGTGGCTTCGCATTGGGAACCGGTTTGCGCTGTTCAAATTGTCACGTGGGCGAAGAAGGTCAGGCGCTGACCGAATATGACTTCAAGAGCGATGACAAAGAACTCAAGCATACCGCGCGAAAAATGCTCAAGATGATGGCCGCAATCAATAACGATTACCTCAACGTGGTTGCGGAAGATCATGTTCGTGTTGATTGCGTGACCTGCCATCGCGGTGTACGAAAGCCCAAAATGCTCGGGCAAGTACTGACCGAAGCCGCCGATGAAAATGGTGCCACGGGTGTACGGCAAAAATACTTAGAACTAAAAGCGAAATATTTTGGCTCGCACAGCTACGATTTTACCGAAACCACACAGGCCGCATTCGCCACCAGCCAGGGTTTGGCCGGCAAGATGGATACCGCGTCCGTCATGCTGGATATCATGCTGGAGGAAAATCCACAATCGTTTCAGGCGCTTGTGCTATATGGAGAATTGAATTTCAGGACCGGCGACATGGATGAAGCAGAAGACTACTGGCGACAGGCACTGAAAATTAACCCGGCTGCAGCATGGCTTGAAGGTCGATTGGCGCAAATCGAGCAATTGGAAGCCAACGAACCACTGGATTGAATTGACCCCCATCCCCGCGCACCTGGCCCCGCGCACCTGGCCCCGCGCACCTGGCTTGTACGACGTTCCCACATGGCTAAGTCAGATTCGATCCATTTGGGCCGGTGCAAGCTTGAAAAGAATGACCCTGCAGCTGTGCTATTCTCCGCGGAACACAACAACGTTGTGGAAAAAACGCCAACCTTAGGGCCGGAGAATGACATGGCTGACACAGACATCGCCGAAATTGAACGGCAAATATTCGAACTGACATCGACACTCAACGAACTGCGAAAAACCAACGCTGGTGAGGAAATTGACAACTACACTTTTGACACACTGGACGGCGAAACCACCTTGCTTGATTTATTCGGCAGCCATGACAAACTGCTGGTGATTCACAACATGGGACAAGGCTGCCGCTACTGCACCTTATGGGCGGACGGATTCAATGGTTTTCTGCCGCATCTCGAGTCAGCGATGTCTGTCGTCCTGGTTTCCAAGGATGCGCCTGAATTGCAGCGCCAGTTTGCCGCGTCACGGGGATGGCGATTCCGCCTGGCTTCCCATAGTGGCGGTCCGTATATCAAGGAGCAAACAGTGATGGCGGGTTCTGACAATATGCCAGGCGCCGTTTTCTACCAGCGCGATGGCGATCAAATCACACGCAAGAATTCGGGCATATTCGGTCCTGGCGACATCTACTGTTCAATGTGGAGCTTGTTGGGCCTGGCCGGCCTCAGTGAAGCGGACTGGACACCGCAATACGGGTATTGGAAACGCCCGGACAAACTTGACGATGGCGGCGCCAATCTGGTCGAGTAAGCTTCACGCATCAACGTTCGTGATATTGGTCGGTTCACATCCTGGAAATGATCGGCGGTATTGTCGTTGATTACCGTCTCTAGCAAAGGGTGGGGTAAGCCTCCGGCGAAGACAGAACATGTTTCAGAACTATCTCAAGACCGCGTTTCGCGTGCTGATCAAAAACAGGCTTTACAGTGCCATCAACATTTTCGGCCTTGCGGTCGGCATGGCGACATGCATTCTGATCATGCTGTTTGTCAGGGACGAACTGTCCTATGACCACCAATGGGCTCACGCAGATACGATTGGCCGAATTAATACGTCGGTAAGAATACCGGGCCGTGCGTCCTTTGTATCCGTTTCGGCTTCCTCGCCCATGAAAGAAGCGGTGGAAATCTTTTTCCCCGACGAAGTGGTGCGGGCGACACGCTTTATCCCGATGCATCCCATCGTCAGGTTGAATGACAAGGCATTCGCCGAGGACATGTACTGGACCGACCCGGAAACAGCCCAGATGTTCGACTTGACTGTGCTCAAGGGGGATATCAACGCTGCACTGGCCGACAAGGCCAGTCTTGCCGTTAGCGAGCGCTTTGCTCGAAAGTACTTCGGAGACAACGAACCCATTGGTCGGGTCCTGAACATCAAGGTCTATGACATCGAAAGAGACTATAAGATCGCTGCTGTTTTCGAAGATCTTCCTGACAATACGTCGCTTGATTTTGAAGCGCTTGCCAGGTTTGATCTGAATGATTTTCCGACCGCCCGCGGGGGATTCGACACCTGGCTGAATCTGGGTGAACACCTGGTCTACGTTCAGCTAAAAAATTCCGAAATGTTCGGCAGCGTCAATGACCGCCTGGCCGACCTCGTCGATGCCCGGGTGATTTTCCCTGACGCCATGAAGCCAAGCCCGGAAACGAAGACCTCGGAAGTCTATATTCAAACGCTGCAGCCGCTAAAAGACATTCACCTAAATCCGGCGGGAATGGGTGAAATGAAACCCGCGGGAAACATTCAAACAGTCAGGATATTCATTGCCACGGCTGGGCTGGTTTTGCTCATTGCGTGCATCAATTTCATGAATCTGGCGACTGCACATGCTACGCAAAGGGCGCGTGAGGTAGCGTTGCGCAAAGTCGTCGGTGCACGGCGCGGACAGTTGATCCTTCAGTTTCTGGGAGAGTCTGCAATGATGGCGCTCGTCGGGCTGACTGTCGGCCTGCTGTTGGTGGAACTCACTTTGCCCCTATTCAATGACCTGTTGAATACAAACCTCGAATTTTTATACAGTGATGGCTTTATACTGTTGTTTTTATGTGGAATTACGCTTACGGTTGGGCTGCTTGCCGGCACCTACCCGGCCTTGATTCTTTCTGGTTTTCTGCCTGCTCGTGTGCTGGCCTCGGCCAGATCTTCGGAAACGGCGGGCTCGATGAGCCTGCGCAATCTTCTGGTCGTACTCCAGTTTGTCATTTCGATTTCCCTGATTATCGCCACGGCCACGGTTTACAGCCAAAGTTACTATGTCACCCATACAGACCTGGGTTACAGCAAGGACAATGTTTTGGTTCTGAACAATGTGAGCCATGAATTCATGGCCGATAGCAGAGAGGCGCTGAAACAGACCATTCTGGAAATACCGGCCGTCACCAGCGCGGGATTCACCGATTACAGTCCCATTGACATTCACGAGCGACTGACATTATTTCAGATCCCCAAACAAGGCCTCAGCCAATCAGCCATGATCAGCAGCCAGGGTGTAGACCATGATTTTCTCGATGCTTGGAAAGTCCCCCTCCTCGCCGGGCGGTTTTATCAGCGGGATTTTGCCGCAGATGGGATACCCGACATTGTCCCCGAGGCCGCACAAACACGCTATACAGGCACTGTGGTGTTCAATGAAGAGGCGATCCGGCAGTTGGGTTTTGCCTCACCTGAGGCCGCCATTGGGCGTCATGTCACCACTGGTTTCGGCCCTGCAGTGACCTTCAATCTGGAGATTATCGGTGTAACGCCCAACATCTACTTCCAATCTCCCAAGAAACCAATCAGGGCGGAAGTATTTTTCCTCTCCAAACTACGTCACAACACCCTGGCCATCAGGTACGACGGTCAGCCGTTTGACCTGGTCAGCGAGGTGCAACAAGTGTGGAATTCATTCACCAATAAGGTACCGTTTCAGTATGAGTTTGTGGATGAAACGATCGCGGCTGAATTCGAAAAAGAGCAGAGTTTAGCTATGGTGCTGGCAGGATTTTCACTGATTATCATTCTTGTCGCTTGCCTCGGACTATACGGCCTTGCAGCATTTACTGCAGAACAGCGCACCAAGGAGATCGGCATCCGTAAGGTCATGGGGGCGAGCGTTGCCAACATAGTTCGCCTGCTCTTGTGGCAGTTTTCCAAGCCTGTCTTGACCGCAAACCTGATCGCCTGGCCGTTATCCGCCTGGATGATGTTGCGCTGGCTTGAGGGCTTTCCCATCCGTCTGGATTCATGGGTCCTGGTGCCCTTTTGCCTGGCTGCCGGTCTCGTTGCTGCGTTAATTGCAGGGTTGAGCGTAGGCGGCAATACGGCCCGGGTTGCACATGCCAGGCCGATCGAGGCACTGCGTTACGAGTAGAATTCCGGCCCAGATAACCGGCTATTGCCGCTGTGCGGTGAATTCCTGCTCTCCGACTGTTATGACCAGGCTGTCAACTGAGCCTGCCGCACTTTCGCCGAATGTAATCGTCCCATTGAAGGGCGGGTAATAGAAGGATTCCGGTGTTTCCGCGGGCAACTCCCACACCGCACTACCCTGCTGCGCCAGCAGGCTTGAACCGTCGCGGGTAAGGGTAAAAGAGACGCCCACATTCGAAGCAAAAGTGCCGACATATTGATCCAGGATTTTGCGGTCAACCTTTATGCCTACGCGTTTGAGCGGTGGCGTATAGTCGTCACCCCTGAGCAGTGCCAATGCGGCCTTGGCGATCTCTTCAGGCGCCCCGGAATTCGACATATAGTACACACCGACCTTGGCGTCGAGGTCACCCCTCATCATTGAGCTTTGACCGGGAATGCCACCACCGTGCTGGATGATCGTATTCCCATTGCTGTCTTCTTCGATGGTAAAGCCCAACGCATAAGTGCCACCAAAGCGTGGCTCGTGCATGGCCTTGACAGATTCCTCGGACAGGATTCGCTGGCCATTGAAGACACCACCATTGAGGTGCGCGCCAAGAAAACGCGCCATGTCTTCTGGGGTCAGATAGATATCACCCGCCGGGTAGACGTCGTAGTGGACCTGTGCAACTGCTTGCGGCTCACCCCTTGAGCCACCTGATGTGTAGGGCAAGGCCATCAACTCGACCATTTCTGCAGACGGATAGACCGGGTGTGGTGTGTTGACGCCCAGTGGCTTGAGGATCTCCTCGAGCATGTACTCTTCGTATTCCTGGCCTGAAATTTTCTCGACCAGCAGACCCGCCATTCCATAGGCGAAATTGTTGTATTCCCATTCAACTTCCGGTGCCCGTACTGAGTAGAGCCGCGAGGTGAATTCGTCCAGCGTCTTGGGCAGCTTGCGGCCCCATATGGGCTGGGTTTCAGCACCGACTGTCAGGCCGGACCAGTGGGAAAGAATATGTTCGAAATTCACTTGCTTGTCGCTCTGCAGGCGGTCCTGAACCTTGCAGTCGCCAAGGTGAACATTGATCGGCTGATCCAGTGATAGTTTCCCCTGTTCCTGCAATTGCATCAGCGCCGTTGCAGTGGCCGACTTGAAGGTCGAGCCGGTACTGTAAATCGTATCGGTTGTGGCCAGCGTTTTGGTGCGCATATTGCTATAGCCGAATGCTGCGGTCCAGACGATTTCATCACCCTTGACCAAAGCGATGGATATGGAGGGCACGCCGTAGTCTTCAAGCGACTGCTCGATCAGGTTGGTCAGGACCCTTTGTGTGGTCTTGAGATTGAACTTGCCTGCCTGGCTGGCAAGCGGGAATGTACCCAGCAATAGCGCCAGTGCGAGGCGGTGAATATTTAGTGGACTTCTTCGTGACATCGCTGATCTCCTGTGAATTCCTGGTCCAATTGCAGCCATCATAACGACTTGTACCGACCGCTAAAGCACCCATTCTAACGGAAAGTAGACGGGGTCAACTTTTGGCCCGGAACGGTCGCGCAACCACGCATCAAAATTGTTGACCGAAATCCGGATGGTAAAATGCTGTTAGTCGAAACCAAGGCGTCGCAATATGCGCCTGGCACTGTACAAGGGTTAGAATATGAGTACGATTTATTCAAACTTTTCAACAAGAATTAGAGACCATTCAATGCAATTAATTATGTGGGCGATTTTATTCGTGGCAGGAAGCGCCCTGCTACCCGAATCGAACGTTGCTGCCGGCTTCAACGGCCAAAATGACGGCAAGGAAAGGCGCGTGAGGGCACGAGAAATCGGCATCGCCCCGGGCATATTCAAGACCGGCAAATACAACGCCATCACCGACGTAGCCGGCGTTCTGGTGGGCCAGGTCACGGTGGACGGAGGCCCGGGCAGCGAAACACACACCGGGGTAACGGTGATTCTGCCCCACGGCGGCAACATCTTTCAAAACAAGGTCCCTGCGGGTTTCGTGGTTGGCAATGCTTACGGCAAGGCAATGGGCAGTACCCAGATCGTCGAACTGGGAGAGATAGAAACGCCCATCGCGTTGACCAACACACTTTCGGTTTCCATTGGCGCCATGGCGTTAATCGACTGGACGCTGGCATAGCCGGGCAATGAAAACCTGATTTCCGTCAATGCCATCGTCGGCGAGACCAATGACGGATATCTGAACAATATACGAAAGCGCGGCATCACCCAAAAGGACGTCATTCGTGCAATCGAGCTGGCCCGTTCCGGACCGGTAGAGGAAGGCAGCGTGGGGGCTGGCAGAGGGACCGGTTTCTTTAGCTGGAAAGGTGGTATCGGCACCAGCTCCCGGGTATCGCCGGAGCAGTTGGGCGGTTATACGCTGGGTGTCCTGGTGCAAACCAATTACGGCGGCGTTCTACAGATGGGTGGCGCGCCGGTGGACAAGGCATTGGGCAAGTACCAGATGAAGGAATACGTAGAAAGCGAATATCCTGACGGATCAATCATGATGATTGTGGCCACCGATGCGCCCCTGTCAGATCGAAACCTGACCCGTCTGGGGCGGCGTGCCTTGACAGGGCTGGCGCGCACCGGATCATCGATGAGCAATGGCTCTGGTGATTACGTGATCAGTTTTTCCACCGCCGAGTCTGTGCGACGCACCGTGGAACGACTGTCTGAGGCCTCGACCATCACCGACCTGCCAAACAACAGGGTCAGTCCATTGTTCCAGGCTGCCATTGAGGCGACCGAGGAGGCGATCTATAACGCGGCGCTGATGGCCCCACTGTGGAGGGCTATTACGCCCCCACCGGGAAACCGATCACTCTGGAAGCGATTTCCGTCGATGCCGTCAGGAAAATCTATCAACGGCATCGCGGAGATGCCGACTACTGAATTTGTAATTCAGCTTCACCAGGCATGGTCCTGCGGGATTGTGCAAACCGGAGACCGTTTGAGATGAAGAAAGATGAGGACACCAGGGCCGACGAATCTCGCAGGGCCTTTCTCGGATCCTCCGCCGCTCTTGGATTCGGGCTGACAAGCCTGGCACCGGCAGCGCATGCAACAGCGTCCCAAAGCGCACCGGTTGCGCCACAAGCCCGCAAACCAATTGGTGATGGCATACGGGTCGTCAGTGGCATACCGGCCGGTGAAATTTCCCCGGCACGATACAAAGCGCGCCACCTCTTCGATGTACTTAGCCCCATGCGAGATGGCGTGAATTTGGCGATGGACATCATACGACCCGATGCAAACGGCGCTTTCCCGGTCATTTTGACGCGCACGCCGTACGACAAAGTCAGCACGCAGAGCAGTGCTTTTGCTGCTGAGCTCGTACGCCGTGGCTATGTTGTAGCCGCTCAGGACACCCGTGGCCGCTTTAACTCCGATGGGGTTTTTGACCCCTACCGGCAGGACCACCACGACGGATTCGATACCGTGGAGTGGATCGCGAAACAGCCGTGGTGTGACGGCAATGTGGGCATGATCGGCGGCTCCTATGTAGGGCAGACCCAGTGGTTTGCCGCCTCCCAGGCGCCCGCAGCACTCAAGGCCATTGTGCCGACGGTCTCACCGCCCGGCCACCCGTTTGTCAACGAGCCCTTTTATGGCGGCAGCATGATTTTGGCCATGGCGGAGTGGATGATCTGGATGGGACGGCGCAGCTTCCACAAGCCCGCCCCGGAAGGGATTCTCTCGTCACATCTGGACGCATTCGAGGCCTTGCCAATGTCGGAATTCGAACATTTATCCGGCACTTCAAGTCGCTGGTGGCAAAGATGGCTCGAGCACCCGGAGTTCGACAGCTTCTGGTTGGCCTGCGGCTACGATCAATTCTGGCCCAATATGAAAGTGCCTGCACTGAACATTACCGGCTGGTGGGATATGAATTTCCTGGGCGCGCCGCGCAATTTCATGGGCATGCGCCAGCATGCAGCCAGCCGTGAAGCACGAGAAGGGCAACGCCTTGTGATCGGGCCCTGGCCTCATCGTGTCAACCGCAGCCGGGAACTGAATGGCGTGGACTTCGGCCCTGATGCCATCGCCGCTCTCGACGCCTACACCATTCAGTTTTTTGATCGCTGGTTGCGCGGCAAAACAGACAACGATCTGGACAATGCGGCGCGGGTGCATGTCTTCGTCCTGGGCGCAAACCAGTGGTGGGAAGCCGACCATTGGCCGTTGCCCGGCACGCGTCAGAAACCGTTGTATCTGCATAGCGGCGGAAAGGCAAACTCACACCGCGGCGATGGAACGGTGTCCTTCATCAAACCCGGCAATGAACCGCATGACAGTTACGATTCCGACCCGCTGGACCCGGTGCGCACAACATGGCGCCTGGGCGACGGTCCGGTGGATGACCAGTGGGTAACCGCTCGCCATGACATATTGTGCTACACCTCCGAGGCCTTGACCGAGCCACTTGACGTGGTTGGAAATATCACAGCCGTACTTTACGCCTCGTCCTCGGCCCGAGACTGTGACTGGCATATTCGCATGGTTGACGTGCATCCCGATGGCGCGGCCCGCTTCCTCTGCCATGGCGTTCTGCGCAGCCGCTTCAGAGGGGGATTCGACAAGACGGTCTTGCTTGAACCGGGTGAAGTGACGCGCTTTGATATCGAGATGACCGCTTCGGGTGTGCGATTCTTGCCGGGTCACCGAATTCGCATCGAGATTTCATCAAGCTGGTTCTCTCGATTCGACCGAAATCCACAGACCGGCGTGAGAAACTTGATGACAGATACGAGCACGCCCGTCATTGCACGGCAGAAGGTGCATCATAGCCGCAGCCACGCATCTCATATCATGTTGCCCATCATTACACAGACGCCAAGCCAGGCCGTCTGAGCGGAGTAGGATATGGACTTTAATCTGGCACAATTGAATGTGGGCCGTTTCCGACTGCCGGCGGATCATCCCGACAATGCAGAATTTGTCGACAACCTGGACCATGTCAACGCGATAGCGGAATCGCGTCCCGGCTTCGTGTGGAGATTTACCGGTGAAGGAAATAACGCGCTGGATGTTCAAGCGTTCGACGATCCAAACGTTGCTCTGAATATGTCTGTATGGACTGACCTCGACTCCCTGGTCGCGTTTGTCTACCACAATCGGGACCACCACGAAATCATGCGACGCAGACGGGAGTGGTTCGAAAAAATGGATTTCTACCTGGTCCTTTGGTGGATCGAAGCTGGCCATCTACCGACCGTGTCCGAGGCAATACGTCAATTGGATCACTTGCGCACGCATGGCCCCACGGCCAGGGCATTTACTTTCGCAAGCCCCTTCCCTTGTCCGGATACTTAGGCTTCTGCTTAATTCCGAGGAAAATCTCCATGTACAAAATGACTGCTGCCCTGTGGGGCATCACCACATTCCTTTATGCCAATATTGCGGCGGCTGATCAACTCACCGCAGCCACGGCGGAAGAGCAGATTGACGAAATATTCTCGCAGTGGGACAGCACGAATTCTCCGGGCTGCATCGCCTATGCATTTCAGGACGGCGAGATTATTTTCCAGAAGGGCTACGGCATGGCCGATTTGGAGTGGGGGCGTCCAATTGAAGACGATACGGTGTTTTACATTGCATCCACTTCAAAGCAGTTCGCGGCGGCCAGCATCGCCTTGTTGGTGTTGGACGGTGACCTCGCGATGGATGATGACGTGCGTCAATTCATTCCCGAACTGCCCGATGTTGGCCATACCATTACCGTGGCAAACCTGGTCTTCCATACTTCGGGACTGCGCGACTACCTGGGGTTGAAGGGCATGATGGGAGACAACTCGGGTCTGGTTTCAAATGCACAAGTCGTTGAGATGATGAGCAAACAGCAGGATTTGAACTTCGTGCCCGGCGCCGAGTGGTCATATTCCAACAGTGGCTACGTCATGATGTCGGTGCTCGTAGAGCGGGTTTCCGGTATGACACTGGCTGAATTTTCCCGGCAGCGGATCTTTGAACCACTGGGCATGGTCCACAGCCAGTTTGACGACAACCATCGCTCGATCATCCGCAATCGTGCGCGCAGCTACAGCAAAGACCCGGAAGCAGGTTGGCTGCGGCACCCCAAGCTGATCGACGCGACTGGCGACGGCAATCTGCAGACGACCATTGGCGATTTGCTGCGCTGGGACGAGAATTTCTATGATCCGAACCCCGAAGTAGGCCGCGGACAGGCCTTCGTCGACCTGATACAGACGCCTGGCGCTCAGACCACCGTGGACGACCTGCAGTATGCCTTTGGCCTCATGGTCGGAAATTCCTATCGTAGCCTCGCCATTGTGAGCCACGGTGGGGGATTCTACGGCTTCCGCACCCAATTGATGCGGTTCCCCGAACAGCATTTTTCATCCGGTGCCCTGTGTAACGCAGGTGATGCCAATCCCGATGACCTGAGCTACAAGATTGCCGACATTTTCCTGGCAGATGTGCTGGGCCCCACAATGGAAGATGCGGGGGAAGATGCGAAGGAAGATGGAGAGGATGCAACCGCAGGCACGGAGGTGGCCACTTACCAAGTGGCGAAAGCGGCTTTGCGGGGGTTGGCCGGCACTTACCGTAGTCCCGAAATCGGCATTGAAGCGGTGTTGTCGCTCAATGGCGGGAATCTGCACATCAGCACAATACGGGATATCGACGGGGATCTGAATCCGCTGGCGGCCGACCAATTCCAGCTGACATTTGAATTCATGCCCGGCGTGACCATGCCCATCGATGTCCGGGTCGAAAGAGATTCCAATGGCCAGGTCGACCACCTGCGGCTCGACGTGTTGAGCGTAAAGAATTTCAGGATGGACAAAATAGATTGACCCGTCGGGTCAGCCCATTCCTCAGAGCCGCAGGCGACCCGCCTGCCCCGGTTGGGTAAGTCGAGCAAAGCGAGCGGTACCAGAGGGGCCAGGCGCATTTTGCATGCCGTTGAGCGCAGCCGCCTTCCGCCGAAGGCGGGAGTAGGGAAGGGAGACTCCTTAGTTCGATTGAGTACGCCGAATAACCACACCCGGCAGGGCATCGTTTCTTTGCCCCTCTTCAACGACGGGAACACCGTTGTTAATCACGTACTCTATACCCTCGCTGAATTGCTCAGGTTCGAGCACGGTTGCGCGATCCCTCAATCTGTCGTAGTCGAGCACCACTAAATCTGCTTTAAAGCCCACGCGAATGTAACCTCGATCCTGCAGACCGATAATGCTGGCCGGCAAACTGGTGGCGGCCCGTACCGCAAAGGGCAAAGAGATGATTTTCTTATCCTTGACGTAACGCGCGATTTTCCGCACGAAGGCGCCGAAATGACGGGGATGGCTGCCAGGACCACCCTCCATGCCCTCAACACCCGCCACGCCACTGACGGCGGCATCGGAACCGGTGGCCGTGTATTCCTTGCGGATATAGTTTTCCACGTCGATGTCGTGGATGCCGTAACCACGAATCCAGGCACCGCCCGGCACTTCGGGATACCCCGTCAGTGCGAGGTCAACGACCACCTGCTGGAAACTGACCCCGCGCTCGCGGGCGAGGTCATCGAGTGTTTTGCCCACCAGCACGGCATCGGGAAAGTCTACAATCATGACCCGATCAGCGCCGCCATTGTGATCCACAATCCAACGGATATCGCGGGCAATGCGCGCATGCAGGGCGGGGTCCGCCCAGCGTCGTTGCAGGTTTGCCCGCGCATTTGAAAATGCGTCCTCTTCGTAGAAAACCGGCGCATCCCTGCCACCTCCGCTAAAGACACCTTCATCGACCAGGGCCCAGGCCGGAAGCATCCGCCGCGGGCCGCCGCCAAATGTCTCGTAAGGATAGACATCCAGATAGATCTGCAGTCCCTCATCCCACGCCTTGTCGATCAGCAGGATGTCGTGCGCCGAGCGACCAAAGGAAGATCGTCCCCTGGCTTTCATGTGGCTGGCGACAACCGGAATACCCGTCTGCCGGGCGATATTGATGGTTTCTTCCAACGCCTGTAATCCGTCAATGGGCCAATCATCAACCGCACTGGGCAGCTGCCACAACGGCATGGTCGCCTCGCTGCGCTGGTGGGCAATGTAGAAACCATTGTGCTCGGCCACCACTTCGCACAGCGCCAACACCTCCTCGGGGGTGCTGAAGCGGCCGGGACGATACTCGAGGCCGGCGTACAGACCCCATGCGCCTTCATCCATCCCCTCTGTGACCATCGCTTTCATGCGTTCAATTTCCGACGCAGTCGCCTGGCGCTCACTTTTTAGCCCCAGCACTTCGCCACGGATGGTGTTGTGACCCACCATCGGAACCAGGTTCATGCCCATTCCACCAGACTCAAACGCGGCAATTTCATCCGACAGGGGCCATTTGACATTGCCTCCGTCGGCGCCACCAACAACTGTCGTCAGCCCCTGGGTGACCAGGCTGGCGCTTTTACGGGCTTCCCTGGAGTCCGACGACAATGCCCAATCGGCGTGAGAGTGCAGATCGATAAAACCCGGCACGACAAATAACCCGGTGGCTTCAATGATTCGCAGCGCACTCGCGTCTGAGAGATCTCCAATGGCCACAATCGTGTCACCGCGAAGTCCAATATCCTGTCGTACGGCGGGATTGCCACTGCCATCCAGCGTCATCCCGTTACGGATAATCAGGTCAAAGGTGCTGGGCTCGGCCACCGCATCAAAGGCCACCACACCCAGCAGCCAGGACAATACGATTGCGCAACAACATCTGGTGTAAATCATGAACGTACACTCCCAATGGTGGCGTGGATTGGTAGTGCGAACCTTACACCATCCTGAAAAAGCACCTCACGGCGGTATAGTGGACACGCAAATTCGTGCCAGGATCAAATTACCGATGAAAAGACTCATGTTTATGGTGCTGCTCACATGCGCAGCATGCACCACAAAAGAAGGAACGCCATCACCAGAAACCAGCCTGGCCAGGCCTGAAACCACTGACGTTTCGGATGAACTGGCACGCTGGCACGCACAAGCACAAAACGTCACGATCATTCGCGACAACTGGGGTGTGCCGCATATTTACGGTAAAACCGACGCCGATGCAGTATTCGGTGTGCTGTATGCGCAAGCGGAAGACGATTTCAATCGCATCGAAGTCAATTATATGACAGCCATGGGCCGTCTTTCCGAGGCAATGGGAGAAGATGAGATATATCGTGATCTCAGGGTACGCCTGTTCATCGAGGAAGGTGAGTTGAAGCGCTTATATTCCGAAGCGCCTGCTTGGCTCAAAGAGCTTATGAATGCTTATGCGGATGGTCTTAACTATTATCTCCATACCCATCCTGAAACCAAGCCAAGAGTGATTAAACGATTTGAACCATGGATGGCGCTTTCATTTTCAGAAGGCAGTATCGGCGGTGACATTGAAAGAGGCGTATCAATGAGCTTGCTGGAAAACTTCTACGCTGGCACCAACAAGGTCGCAGAAAACAGTTTTGACCACGAAATGGATTTTGTCGGATCCAATGGAATTGCCATCGCACCTTCAAAAACGAAAAACGGGTTGGCGCTTCTTTATATCAATCCACATACCTCACATTATTTCAGAGAAGAGGCGCATATGGTCAGCGATGAGGGGCTAAACGCCTACGGCGCGATTACCTGGGGTCAGTTTTTCATCTACCAGGGATTCAACTCCAAAAATGGTTGGATGCATACCTCAAATCGATCTGATGTATTTGATGAGTACCTTGAGACCATCACCGAAAAAGACGGCAAGTATTTTTACCAACATGGTGATGAAGTAAAGCCGGTTAGAGAGCAGCTCGTTACGATTTCGTACCAAACTGATACGGGCATGAAGTCACACGAATTTACGGCTTATCACACGCACCATGGTCCCGTGGTCCGCGAACAAGACGGCAAGTGGGTCAGCATTCAAATGATGAATGTCCCACTCACGGCTCTTGATCAGTCGTACACGAGAACCAAGACCAGCAGTTATGCAGAATTCTATGCAATGATGAGGCTCAAATCAAACTCATCAAATAACACGGTATACGCCGATGCCGACGGCAACATTGCATACTTCCACGGGAACTACCATCCCATTCGAGACCTCAACTTTGATTGGAATCATCCCGTAGATGGCAGTGATCCTGCAACCGACTGGAAGGGACTTCACCCAGTTGAAGAAGCGATCAATGCGCTTAATCCGGGATCAGGTTGGCTCTACAATTCAAACAGCTCGCCTTTCTTTTTGACGGAGCCAGGCTTTAACCCCAAGCGGGAAGACTATCCCTCCTACATGACCCAGGCTTTTCAAAACGCGCGCGCCGAGCATGCTTTGGGGCTGTTCCCGGGCATCGATGAATTCACCGTCAATAGCTTGATTGAGGCGATGTATGACCCTTTTCTCACCACGTTTGCAGAAATCGTACCGGATCTTGTGGCGGCCTACGAAGGTGCCCCTGCCGTGGTCAAGGCCGAGCTCAAAGCGCCCCTAGAATTGCTCTCCGCTTGGGACTTCCGAGGGGGTGTGAATTCCGAGCCTGCGGCGCTGGCAACATTTTGGGGTAACGAACTGCTGCTTCTCAAGCCCACAAGAAAAGATACCTATAGTGAGTATGAGTTTCTGCTCAATGACATCACCGCAGAACAGCACTTGAGCGCACTAACAGCAGCTTTGGCGGTGATGGAAGCGGACTACGGCTCCTGGAAGGTCCCTTTTGGCGAGATATTCCGCTTTCAGCGAATCAGTGGTGAAGTCAACCAGGTATTTGACGATAACGCGCCGAGCGAACCGGTCGGAATGGCCTCGCACCATTGGGGGGCACTTGCAATTCACGAAATTCCTGTGGACCGTTCAGAGCAGCGTACCCGGAAAAAATATGGTACCGGGGGCCAAAGCTGGATCGGATCCGTCGAGTTTGGCGACAGAGTGAAAGCCAAAGCGCTGACAGCCGGCGGCCTGAGCAACGTGCCTGGTTCAGCACATTTTGATGACCAGGCTGAAATGTATGCAAAGGGCATTTTTCGCGATGTTTATTTTTACCGCGAAGACGTTGAAGCGAATATGGAGCGCACCTATCATCCTGGGGAATAATTGCCAACACCCCCGGGTCCCGGTAGAGGTGGAAGAAATGGATTATCTTTTCTTTTCAAAAAGATAAAGAACTAATCATAGCTGGATTCTTATCGTGCCTTGCCTATTGATATTGAGTCTGACTTTGCCTGCAATTGCGGACATTCCATTGACCCCATCAGGGCAGCCACGCGTACAGTCCCTTTATGTCACGGTTAGAGACGGTGTCAACATCGCCGTAGATATCTGGCTTCCTGAAAACCTGGCTGCCGGCCAGAAAATACCAGCGATTTTGCGTATGACGCGGTACTGGCGGGCTCGGGAAATGGCCGACAAGTCGATAGAAAATGATCAGAACTACGAGAGATCGAATGGTACTTACAATCATGCTGGTTATGCGGCCGTGATCTTCGACACCAGGGGAACTGGAGCCTCTTTCGGAATGCGCGGCGGCGATACAATCTCAAACGAAGTCCAGGATTACAGTGATGTGGCCAAGTGGGTCGCTGCCCAGCCCTGGTCGAACGGGCGTATCGGAACCATAGGTGTTTCCTACGATGGCAACACCGCAGAATTCGCGGCAGCGTCCAACACTGCCGCGATCAAAGCGGTTGCACCCTTGTTCAATGATTTTAATGTTGCAGCCCACGGTATTTTCCCCGGGGGGATCAAAGCAAACCTGGTTTTTGACCATTGGGCGCGGAAAGTATCGGCCATGGATCGAAATGACATTTGTATTGTTGATGAAGACAGGTTCGAACAAGGTGAATGCGCCCAATACAAGACCAGCGTTGCAGGTGGTGTAAAACCGGTGGATGCCGACTTCAACAAAAAGTGGTTGGACACAGCCGTCTCAGAGCATGCGGGGAATTTTGCTATTGGAGGCGCCATTGAAGCGGCAGAGTATTACGATGACTTGTTTCATGACCTTCAGGGAACGGGCCACCACAAGAAATTCAGCCCCAGCGATTTTGTCGACGAAATCGAGCTGGGTGAGACCCCATATTATGTTCCCGTGGGGTGGCTGGACGCGGGTACTGCCAACGGTGCCCTGTGGCGATTCAATACCTTGAGCAACCCCCAGTCGGTATTTATCGGCCCGTGGAGCCATAACGGTTCAAAGCATGTGGATCCTTTCCTGCCCGATGACACGCCCACGCAGGGTCCACCGGGAACTGACTTGGATGCCTTAAGGATAAAATTTTTCGATGAGCATTTGCTGCAAGCACCGGGCACCGGCACCAACACCGGCTCGGGCTCCGGCTCATCCATAACCTACTACACCCTGGGTGCCGGTAGCTGGCAGACGACCCCCATCTGGCCGCCGAAAGGATTCAGCGATACTGCCTGGTATTTTGCAGCGGATGGCGTTCTTTCCCGCAACAAACCGACCGACAATCAGGGCAAAGACAGCTATACGGTGGACTTCAGCACCACTACGGGTTTGTCCAGCCGTTGGAAAACCAATTTCACCGCCAATGACGTGATTTACCCTGACCGGAGCGAAGAGGACAGGAAATTGCTGACCTATACGTCGGCACGATTGGAGGCGGACCTGATCATTACGGGGAGCCCGATCGTTACTCTGTATGTGCGCTCATCCCATACTGACGGGGCATTCTTTGTTTACTTGGAAGATGTCTCCCCTGATGGTCGAGTCACCTACATTACCGAGGGTCAGCTACGGGGCGCCTGCCGGGCCGTCTCAGGAGCAACACCCAAATATGTGAAGTACGGGCCCCATCGCACTTTCAGGCGAAACGACGCGCTGCCGCTGGAACCCGGTGAGGTCACCCAACTCACCTTTGATCTTTGGGCGACATCAGTGCTGTTTAAAAAAGGCCATCGCATTCGGCTGGCGATAGCGGGCGCTGATAAAGACAATTTTGTCCACTATCCACTGGACGGAGGCGTCCCGACACTCGATGTTGAACGAACGCTTGCCCATCCGTCCCACATCATTCTGCCCGCCTATGAATCGCGGTGATCAAACTCATCTCTTAGATAGGCTGTCAGATGGGCGCACAGATCCGAGGCGTCGTCTCCCGTGCCGTGTATGAAACTCGATTTGCGGCGCCGCAGGAACGGCAGGCCCAGCAAATACATGCCGGGTGCCTCTGTCACTCCGCCGTCGTGGCGAATGTGGCCTTTACGATCGAGCACCGGTACGTCCAGCCAGGAATAATCCGGCCGAAATCCGGTCGCCCACACAACCGTGCGAATCTCACCGTTTTCCATGTCCATTCCCAGCGGCAGCTTGCCCTCAACCCGCGTGGGTTCGAATCGCTCCACCGGCTCAGAGGAACCGGCCTGGTCACTTTCTACTATCCACTCATCAATTAGCTTGAGCAAGCGATTCATTTTCAGATCAGCCAGGGCGCACACGTTGCGTAGCGATCCGGAAAACTGAGCTTTACCGTCCCGAATTCCCACCAGCCGGCCGAGAAGCTTTACCCCTTGATCTGTCAGTGTAGTGAGATCGAGGGTGGTTCGATCCGGCGTACCCACCAGTTGCGGCGAAGGCACTCCGCGTGCCCTGACGATGTCATCGACCTCGTCGTAGCGCTCATCCAGTACACCGGCCACGTCCATCCAGTGCTGAATGTCACGGCCGCGGTAGTTCCACGGCAAGCGCACGTGTTCTCCCACAGCAATAGTGACGGGACGTCCCGAAGCGTGAATCTCCTCGGCTAGCTGTAAGCCCGTTGCAGAGGCCCCAACCACCAGCACGCCACCCTCGGCAAGTTGGTCGGGATTGCGATAATCGCTGGCGGTCACCTGCTCAAGGCCTGGTGGTATGGCCTCGGCCACGGCAGGAATTTTAGCGACATTACATGCACCGCTGGCCACCACCAGCGTTTTAACGACCCACTCGCCACGGTCAGTAAGCACCCGGAAACCACCGTCTACCGCCCGCACCGTTGTCACGGTTGTGCCGGTACGAACGGGCGCATCCGTCAGTTCGGCGTAATCATCAATGAACACGATGACCTCCGGCATGGTCATGAAGCCGTCCTGTTCCGTCCCTGTGTACTGGTGTCCCGGCAGTCGCGATTGCCAGTTGGGCGTCAGCAGCCTGAGTGAGTCCCTGCGCTCCTTGCGCCAGGAATTGGCCACCGCACCGCGCTCGAGTACGACGTGCTCGACCGAGCAGCCAGTCAGGCAGTGACTCATCGCCAGGCCGGAATGACCGGCGCCGATGACCAAAGCGTCAATTCTGCCGACCGCGGAATGCTGTTTCAAGATGCTCAATCCAAACTGTTCAGTTCAGCTCAATTCACATCAACCGTGACTTCCGTCGTGTTGGTGATGATGTCGAATACCGCGGAGCGCTTCTGCGACTGGGCCACCAGTGCCTCAATGTCTTCCTGTGACGCATCGGCATCGATGTCGTAGTGGACCTTGATGCCGTCGAATCCGGTTCGCACATCGGTGTCAATGCCCAGGATACCCTGGATATCCATGCCGCCCTCGAGCGTAGTGGTCACAGAACGCAACTGAATTTCGCGGTTTTGGGCCACAGCCGCAATGCCTGCGGTCAGGCAGCCGGCAAGACCCACCAACACTAACTCAACGGGAGTCGCGCCTTTGTCTTCGGAGGCAAAGATTTCCGGGTGATCAGTATCAAAGGAATACTCAGTGACGTGCTTTTGTTCCTCGCCGAGCCCGTAAAACCCTTCCACGGTCGAGTGGGCCTGCGTGCCGTTGACCCAGTTACTGGTTGCTCGCCATTGAAATTTGGCAGCTTCCGGTGTCTCAGTCAGTGCTTCACGCGCGGCCAACAGTGCTTCAACATTGACGCCATTGTCAACAACTTTTTGCTCATTATTCATGGTGCGTACTTCCTCCAGGTATCTGCAAAACGCGCCCGGGCGGTGCCCGGGAATCATGCAACATACCATGACATCGATGAGCCAAAGCATGATTGGCGCGAAAACCCAGCCCGTTGTAAGCCCCCTCGCAGCCGGTAGGTTACTACCTGAAACCCATCCAGCAATGGATACATTAGATAATCAGCAGCGGGTTTGTCATTTCCTACCTGTTATTCGGTAGGCATCATATTGGAAGACATTCCTGCACATCAATTACAATTGAGTGCACCTTTCGAGAATCGAAAAGCAATCTACCGTCCAACAAAAGAGAATACTAAGTGGGAACTGGAAAAAGACGACCCAAGCGAAACACACGTCAAGCCATTCTGGACGCCGCGCTGATCCAGTTTTCAAAGAACGGATTCGAACGAACCAACATGGCAACAATTGCCAGGATAGTCAAAATTCGCCAGGCCTCAATCTACTACCACTTTAAGTCAAAGCGTGAAATTCTTTATACGTCAATCCTCTCCAATCTGGAACGCACAGTCGCAACTGTTCAAGAAGCCATCGCTAAGGAATCCAACGACCCGGCCAAGCGCCTGAATGCGTTCATTCGATGTTATGTGGATATTCAATTGGCCAATTCTGAAATCGTTCAATTCTCGAATTCAGCCATAAACCGCGACACCCCATTTGTTAAGTCACTAACCACTGCACAGCGACGGAAAATGGAGCGTAAGCAAAAGGAGTTGATCGACATCCTGAGAGAAATCCTGACGTCAGGCACTACCGAGGAGCGCACTGGGGGCAGCAACAGCACTGTCACGGCATTTTTGATTATTGGCGCTCTGGAACACCTGCCCTATTGGTACAAAATTGACGGCACCTTATCTCCCGCGCAAATCGCTGATCACTTTTACCGCGTATTTGCGCATGGCATCGAGACCTGACTTAAGCACCAGACGACGGCGGAGCCCTCAATATCCCGAAAAAGTTCCCAATACACGCCAATACAAACTCCACAGGATCATCCCAACTGACGATAAAGCCAGGAGGATGAGGTAGGCGCGCATGACAACAGGAAATCTCGCCTGGCTACTCAAAAGTGAATTTCTGAAGATCAACTGCCATGCCGCGAATAATAGGCCGATAGCGGCCAGGTGCATCCCGAAACGCCATGCAAAAGCCTGCGGACGCATGCCAAATATCGCGTCACCGCCATATTGAAGTTCCAACGCTATGGCAGCCAGAAATATGAGGATGGAGCAGGTTAACAATCCACAGGTTCGTCGCAAGACAACGTTTTTTGAGGACAAATACGCCACACTTGTAAGTATCAGGAACCCAAAAATCGCCAGGGGAAGAATAGTGTAAAGAGGCCTTTCGTACCAAAACCGCTTTGCCGCATGGCTCAGCGCTCCACCTGCAACGATAAGACGGTCACCTGCATGATAGAACGTTACTCGAGTGTCACTGCCACTTGACTCAAAGACCTGTGGCGCTGATTGTAACCAGGGACCTTTGCCGTTGATGGTCAAACTGGTTGTGGCAGAGTTGAATGTAATATCAACCGCAGCAATTGTGCTGATAATTCGTCGAGCAAGCGTGGATGAACCCAATAATATCAATGGCGTATAGCGCCCTTCAAAGCCGATTAATTCTTCATTGGTGAATCGAATCAAATTCGGCAAGGCCGGAATACCACCTGCGTCCTGTCTGTCACCTACGGCAATCTTGTTGAGATAATCTATACCGGACAGGACGATTTCAGTCGAGATCGCGGCAGACAAATCCTGCATTTCCGACGGCTCGCCAGCCATGAGACTCGGGAAGAACCCAGCCGCACTGGATGTGTCGCCCGCGACGGCCAAAAAGATGCCAATCTGATCTCTCGGTGAGATCAGAAAATGTGCAGAAAACCCGCGGATTCCCCCAGGTTTGCCGACGGCACCGTGGCCGACTGGACCCACCTCTTCAAACATAAAACTCAACCCGGACACCAGTGGATGGACGCGGTTCATGTTGGTGTCCATCAACACGGCGAAGTTTTCGCTCGACAATAGCGTGCCACCCGAATACTGCCCGTTGTTAAGCAGAACCTTCATGAACCTGTTCATGTCTCTTGCGGTAGTACTGGCGTCACCGGATGACTGGGCCAATTCACGTAACACTTCGTGCTCGCAAATACTCCATTTATCGTCGCCTCCCAATTCATGACATGCAACCGCGGTTGTCAGTCTCTCTTCTTGCAATGCGGCGGCGGTATTCACCATACCCAATGGCTTGAAGATTCTGTCCTTGGCAACTTGCGGAAAAGACTTCCCTTCGATATCGGCAATGACCAGGCCCAGGAGGCCCACACCCAGATTGTCGTAATATCTGAATTTTCCCGGTGGGTGCACACGCCGCAGACTCCTCTCAAAATCAATGACTTCCATGGGCCCGCTTCGTATGGAAACCTCTTTTAGATGATCAATTTCGGACGCAAGCCCGGAACTGTGATTGAGAATGTGGCGTGCTGTTATTGGCTCGCGAAACGTTTTGGGCACGGTAAAGCGCCGTAGGTATTGATTCAAATCGGTGTCCAGATCCAGCACGCCCTCTTCTACCAGTTGTAAAGCGATGATGGCGGTAAAAATTTTGGAGATGGAGCCGATTCGAAACAATGTCCTGTTTACATCAACGCCCGCGCCAGATTGAATATCACGCGTACCATAAGCCCTCAAAAACAGATCTTTCGCATCGGAAGTCACGCCAACGGTAGCGGCTACGATTAACGAATCATCGATTGCTGACTTGATTTTGCTATCGAAATGCGCAGCAACTGAGTGCGAATCTATTTCCGCCATATCGGCTTGACCCTGCGATAGCGCCAATACCATCGCCAGGCCGATTGTGTACTTCCATTTCATTGGCGGTATTCCAAACATAAGTTACCTACCGATTGATAGGTAGTTAATATTCTACAGGGGTGCCGTAGGATTGTCATTCAAAAGCGGAAACGATTTCCCGTCGAGGGCGGCTACCCGAAGGGTTGTTCATCAAACGGCCATTTTGGCCGGGAAATGCGATTGAATTCAAGTTGGGTCAGGTCGGTTGCCAACACACCGGGCGAGTCGACATACAACACTTCTTGCGCAATGGGTGCGAAAGAGGTGTAGAAGTGCTGACTGGATTTAACCACAACAATTTTCCTGTCTCTGACAGGGATTCCGAATCGGGAAAAGTCCTCAACGAAAAATGTTTGTCCGCGGCTGTCGATGAGCACGATGTCAATACCCATCCCGTGCACCCAGGCGCCTTCGAATCCGACAGCATCCTAGCCGTGGAGTGCCTCGAGAAAAATGCCCAGCGTCAGGAAGCCGAGCAGCATCAGCCAGCCCCAGCGAAAGTGGGTCTGCGCCAGTCGGCAAATGTTCGGGTCCGGGGTATTGTTTTCAGCCATTGGTCGTTCCTTTCAGCTTATTCGCTAATTATCAACCAGCGGTTATTCCGCTGCTTGTAGAGTTTCTGGAAAGTATCCATCTGCAGCAGGCCGGCGCCCGACACGAACGTCGCCGATGGCGCCGGGCTCTGGTCGAGCGTGCCATTGGAAGTCCAATGATCCATGTAAGCCTGAGCCGCCACGGCGCGCTCAGAATGCGACCCGACGTAGTCGAAAGGGATGTTCTCCCCGGTCACCTGCTGCAACGAACGATGCGCGATCATCCGCACCGCCGAATAGGGATCGAGCAACAGCATGGACAGGTATGGCTGCACCCATTGATTGCCGGATGCTTCCAGCGCCCAAGCTTGGCCCATGTGCCAGGCGACGACCGCCCGCTGGGCGGCATCGCCGCGCAGCGCCCACAGCGCCCCGGCGGCGATGGTCCCCCTGCTCGTCGATCAGTTCAACAGCCGGTGCGCCAATGCGCTCGGCAAGGTGATCGGCGGTCCACGCCAGCGTCTTGTCGAGGTGGCACAGATTGCATGCGTTGGGCTGATCGGTCGATGTGATACCCGAGGTGGTGGGGGAGGCGATGCGGTGGCTGCGCACGGCAGCGAGCAATGCGTACCCGGTGTAGGGCATATGGCAGTTCATGCACTCGCTGCCGCTGCTGGCCGCAGCGTGACGGGTATGGCTGGTCACGTTGTCTTCGTATTCGGTATGGCACTGCAGGCAAGCCCTGTTGCCGTTCATTGAAGAAGCGATCAAGTCCAGCGGCTCATCGCCGTGCAGTGCGTGACACGACAGGCAAGTCAATTGGCCGCGGGTAAAGCAACCCGACTGCGACATCGAGTTGTATTCGCGCCCGCCCGTGCGGGCCGTGCCATCCGGCCAGAACATGTTCTCCGGGCTGCGTGAATTTTCCAGGCTGGACAGCCGGAAATGTTCTTCGAGTTGTTTGCCGGCGCGAAAACTCGCCCAGTTGCCCGAATGAAATCCGCCGGGAAGCAGTGCAAACGCGTGGCATTGACCGCAGACTTCGGAGGAGCGCGCCTGGGAAAGCCGGCGGGGATTGACGATGGTCGGGTCCGGCCGGTCGCGTATTCGCTCAAGGTACCGGTGAATCGGGTTCTGATGGGCCCTGATATGGTCCTCGCCCGGTCCATGGCAACTGGCGCATGCAATGCCAAGCTCGGTGACCTCCGTCTCCCAGCTATCCGTCTCGGAGATGTAATTTGGCAGCGCGCCGACCGAATGGCAGCGGATGCAGTCCTGGTTCCAGGTCGGGGTATATTGTTTCCAGTCATCGGGCCGCATGAACGTGTGCTCGGAAGGAATCCAGCGCGCCATCGCGATCTCGTAGACCCATGGAAATTGCCGCAACGCGCCGTTCGGTGCCAGGGTCCAATAGATTTGTTGATGACGCGATCCGGTCGTCATCACGACGCGCTTGGAATCTGCTTCCTTCACGCCGCCGCCGAGTTCACCTGCCGACGTCTCGGCCACCCAATATTCGTTGTCGCGGCGGTTGACGACGAAGGATTTGTCATTCCACGTCAGCGTGCGCCCATCGAATGGGGCGATCACGCTGTCCGGCCCGGCCACCTGGGTCATCGTGCGATGGAAACTGTCGTGCCAGGCCTGGTACTGCCCCGGGTGGCAGGCGATGCAGGAATCCGACGGCAACATACCGTCACGCACCGTCCGGTCGGGGACGGCGTTTGCCAGAACTGCATCCCGACTGGGCGCGGGTACCGCCAGCAATAGCGCGACCGCCGCTAGTGCAAGCAAAACCATGAATAGGGCTTTGCTCAATCGACGCTTCAGGGCATAAGCCAGCGGCAGCAACGCGGCGACGAAGGCCGTCAGAAAAAGCAGGTTTTCAGCGAGGTGCGTGGATTCCATGTTCTACGTCGCTATCGACTACCGCCCCGCCGTCTGGTCGATATCCGCAAGCAGCAAGCGGTAGCGACGCTCGCGCTCGTCAGCTGACCCGCCATAGACGCTGCGCACCAGCGCCTTGTAGTTTTCGACGGTACGCGGCTCCAGTGGACGGCCGGCAATCGGCGTGTTAACGAGAGGGGCCAGGCCGCCGCCTCGCAAAACAAAGTAGGCGGCCAACGCGATCAAAACAGCCAGGACAGTAATAATGGTGAAATTTCGCATTGAGGTCTCGATGCCTTGAAGTCTCTTTCCCGGGGTCTATTCTAAATAATATCTGGATGGGAGACTGTGAAGATGTGGAAGAGTGGGAAAAGTTCTACAATTTTTCTCGCCCGCATGGTGCCTTTAATGGCCTGGCACCCTATGAAGTTCTCCGAGAGAGGTTACAATAATTTGTGGATGGAGTGTCATTCAAGGACGTGTCTATCATACTGACGCGCGCGGGATTCGAATTCTCGAATTGCAGTGACGCAGAGGATGAATTTGTGCCGGCTAAAATTGCATCATTCAAAATAAATTATTTCCAGTTCCTGTCGCCGGACGGGCGCCTCATCGGCGACGAAGTTCCGCCACTGGCGCACGATTTCGAGAAACTTGAAGACCTTTTCAGCAAGATGATCCTGGCCAGCACCTTTGACCGGAAGGCCATTGCTTTGCAACGCACCGGCAAAATTGGCACCTATCCTCCCAGCCTCGGGCACGAAGCTGCACACGTTGCCATCGGCAGCGCCATGCGCGAGGAGGACTGCTTTTTTCCCTCCTATCGTGAATTGGGTACGCAACTGTGCCGGGGGGTGCGCATGCGCGAAATGTTCCTGTACTGGGGCGGCGATGAACGCGGCAATAATTTCAGCGTAGCCAAACACGATTTTTCGTGGAACGTGCCCATTGCCACTCAGTGCCTGCACGGTGCCGGCGCCGCGATGGCATTCAAGCTGCGCAAGGAACCGCGCGTTGCGGTTGTGACCATTGGCGACGGCGGCAGCTCCAAGGGCGATTTTCTTGAATCGATTAATGCAGCCAGCGCGTTCAATCTGCCCCTGGTACTGGTCATCGTGAACAACCAGTGGGCTATTTCGATGCCTCGTTCTCGTCAAACTGGGGCAAAAACCCTGGCACAGAAGGGTATTGCCGGCGGCCTGCCATCGATACAGGTGGACGGCAATGACCTGATCGCCGCGCACTGGGTGATGGAAGAAGCGATCAGCAATGCGCGCGCGGGCAAAGGGGCGACAGTCGTTGAGATGATGACCTACCGGTTGGGGGACCATTCCACCGCAGATGATGCCGGCCGCTACAGATCTGCCGAAGAAGTCGAGACTGCCAGAAAACAGGAACCCCTGGCACGGCTGCGCACCTATCTGACCGAACAGGGTCACTGGAATGAGGCCAAAGAGGAGGAACTGGTCAAAGCGTGCGAGCAACAAATCGAACAAGAGATCAGCATCTACCTGGCGATGGAACATCAGGGAGTGGAATCGATGTTCGATCACCTTTTCGCCAATATGCCGGTGAACCTTGAGAGGCAACGCCAGCAGGCACTCATGCTGTCAAGAAAGGATTCGACCGATGGCTGAAATCACACTGATCGAAGCCGTCACCATGGCGCTTCAATGGGAACTGGCCCACGACGACGACGTGGTGCTCATCGGTGAAGACATCGGCATCAACGGCGGGGTGTTTCGCGCTACAGCGGGTTTGCTTGAACAATTTGGAGACCAGCGCGTGATTGACACGCCGCTGGCGGAGACGATGATAGCCGGACTGGCCGTGGGCATGGCGGCGCAAGGTATGAAGCCGGTGGCAGAAGCACAATTCATGGGCTTTATCTATCCCATGTTCGACCATATTATTTCCCATGCGGCGCGGCTGCGGAACCGCACCCGTGGCCGCCTGTCCTGCCCGATGGTATTGCGCGTGCCATTCGGCGGCGGCATTCATGCGCCCGAGCACCACTCCGAGAGTACCGAAGCCATGCTGGCGCACATACCCGGCATCCGGGTGGTGGTGCCCTCCTCCCCCTCAAGGGCCTATGGTCTGCTGCTGGCGTCAATACGTGAGCCGGACCCGGTCATTTTTCTTGAGCCGAAACGAATATATCGCCATAACAAGGAAGAGGTCGAAAACGATGGGCAAGAACTGCCGCTCGATGTGTGCTATGTGCTACGCGATGGCAGCGACATTACACTTGTGAGTTGGGGCGCGCTGATCAAGGAAACGCTGGAAGCGGCGGAGGCGCTGCAGCAGCAGGGAATTAGTGCTGAAGTGATCGATATTGCCACCATCAGCCCGCTGGATATGGATACCATCATGGAATCAGTGGCCAAAACCGGACGCTGCGTGATTGCCCATGAAGCAGCCCGCAATTGTGGCGTCGGCGCTGAAATTGCCGCCAACCTGGCAGACGCGGGATTATTTCACCTCATCGCACCGGTAAAACGAGTCACGGGCTACGATTCAATCATGCCTTTGATGAGGCTGGAGAAAAAATACATTCCTGATGTCGGGCGCATCCTCAGTGCCGTAAACGAAGTCATGGAGGTGTCGTGAACATTTTTCGTTTACCCGACCTTGGTGAAGGCCTGCCCGACGCCGAAATCGTCCAGTGGTATGTCGCCGAAGGAGATGACATAACCCTGGACGACCCGCTGGTCTCGATGGAAACGGCCAAAGCAGTGGTCGAGGTGCCCAGTCCTTACAGCGGCAGGGTCATCAAGTTATACGGCCAGCCCGGCGATGTAATCAATACCGGTGATCCGCTGGCCGAATTCGAAGGATCATCCTCCCGCGAACAGGCCGGCGGCGGGCAGGTTGACCAGGATAAAGCTGGCGAAGATACCGGTACGGTCGTCGGAAAGATGGAGATATCTGACGACCTGATGGTGGAGAAGCCCCTGAACGTCGCGGGCATGCGGGTGACACCGGCCGTGCGCGCTCTGGCCAGGAAGTTGCGCATTGATCTTGCAACAGTCACACCGACCGGAACCGATGGCGTCATCACGCGGGCTGACGTCGAGTCCGCCGGGCAAAACGCCTCGCGCCCAGCAGCGGTGCATGCACGTGGGCACAGGCAGTATGGGGGGCAGCATGAGGCGCCTTCAACGCAGGCTGCTGGTGAATGGGAACCCGTCAGGGGAACGCGCAGGGCCATGGCCCGCATCATGTCCGAGTCACATGCCGCCGTGGTACCCACGACCGTGATGGACGATGCGGACCTGCATCAATGGGAACAGGGTCAGGACGTTATGACCCGGCTGATTCGCGGCATGGCGGCGGGCGCACGGACCGAACCGGGTCTCAATGCCTGGTATGACCCGCAGCGTAACGCCCGCAAGATTCACCAGGGTATGGATGTTGGCATGGCTGTGGACACGCCGGACGGTTTGTTCGTTGCCGCCCTGCGGGCCGTAGATTGTGGCAGCGCTGCTGAAATCCAGGAGAAAATAGCGCGGGTTCGAGAGCAGGTCGAAAAGCGATCCATTCCCCCTGAAGAATTAAGCGGTTACACCATCATGCTGTCTAATATTGGCGCTTTGGGCGGGCGCTATGCGACGCCGATTATCGTGCCGCCCTGCGTGTGTATTGTGGCAGCCGGAAGCATTCGAAATGAAGCCGTTTCTGTCCGGGGCACAATGGTGTTCCATCGAATATTGCCGCTTTCGATGACCTTTGATCATCGGGTTTGCACCGGCGGCGAAGCCGCCCGTTTCCTTGGCGCCATGATCGATGATCTTGCTCAGGCGCAGTGAAAAGTCACGTAGAAGCCCGCCGCGGCGCCAATATTACCCACAGCATCGCAGCACCGATTAACGCATGTAGTCCAAATGTGGGCCACAGCAGAATTCCGTCCATACCACCCGTCAATCCAAGTGCGGCGAACAAAATAGCGGCGCCGATGTTGTAGGTGCAAATTCCAGCCCGCGAGGCAAATCGGGGTTGCTGTGTCTCGGTCTGCCAGGCCGAGACACCAAGGGCGATTAGCCCAATTCCCAAAGCTCGCGAGACGGCAATTCAAATTTGACCCATTTCATCGCCCAGCAACAAGTCAATTGTCAGCTGCGGCGAGGCGATCAAAGCCAAGCCAACCAAAACCTCGATAATTGCCGAAGCATTGAAAAGCTGCCTCATCTAGAGCTACTCGCTGCCCACGATCATCGCCAGTGGGTCGAAATCCGCCGGCATGTCAATAATGCCCAGGACTTCGCTGTAATCAGCGTAGTTCGCCACCATTTCGGCCAGAAGCTCTGGCGCCTGTTCGCCCAGATCGTGTAGTTCCGACGGGTCTTCTCTAATGTTGTACAGTTTCCACGCCCCTGCGCCCTCAACGCCGAGCGCTTGCAGCCATGCGCCAAGTCGCACTGCCTTGTAGTCGCCCTGGAAAACTGCGGAATTGCCCATCAACTCATAGCCCACCCATTCGCCCGCACTGCGGTGAGTTGCCGTTTCACCCCGCATCAGGGGCAAGATGCTCTTCGCATTCATCGCGAATACGTCCCTGCCCTTGTAACGGGTCCCCGGGTGTGTTGCTCCGGCGATCTCCAGAAGGGTGGCCGACAGGTCGGTGACAAACACGAAAGCATCCGTTTCTCCCGCTTCAATCCATTCGGGATAGCGAATAATGAACGGAACCCGCAAGCCACCTTCGGTAGAAAACGTCTTAAAACCGCTCAAGTGTGCCGCCGCAACCTGTGTCCAGGATGGGCCGTAAGATGAAAAAGATCCTTCCAGTCCGATGTCCTCAGCAGCGGTATTCGGATAGCGGGCGTTGTACCAATCCTCCCCTGCTCCAATGTTGGGTTGACTGTAATCGGGGCCATTGTCGGTCATGTAAATGATGATGGTGTTGTCGTACTGACCCGTGGCTTTCAGGTGGTCAATCACACGTCCGATATGTACATCCATGTGATCGATCATGCCAGCGTAAGCAGCCATTCGACTCGCCTGGACCAATTTGGCCTCAGCCGGAAGTTCGTCCCAGGCGGGCACCCCGGGGAATCGCGGCGAAACCGGATGGTCTCGTGAAAGAATACCCAGCGATTTCATTTTCTCAATTCGCTGTTCGCGAATGACATCCCACCCGGCGCTATAGACGTCACGGTACTTGTCGATAAAACTTCGCGGGGCCTGATGAGGCCAGTGGGCTGTTTGCAGCGAGAGATAGGCAAAAAACGGCTTTTCCGCGTTCTGTTCCGAATCGAGAAAGCCGATAAGTTTGTCGGTATAAAGCTCGTTCGAGTGAATGCCGACGGGGCGTTCTACGATTTCCCCGTTAGCCGAGAAAGCCGCTGTCGGGCCCAAAACGTGCCCTGCCGAGGCGGAGGAATAATTGTCGGCGGCACCATCCAACAACGAATAGGTCTGGTCAAAGCCGCGATCGTAGGGCCGGAATCCTTCGTCGCCGCCCAGGTGCCACTTACCCGCCATATACGTGCTGTAGCCCACATCACGAATTAAATTAATGATGGTGACGACGTTCTTGTTCAGATAGCCTTCATAACCAGGTTGGCCTTTCTGCGCTTCGGAAAGAAACTCGTGCATGTTTCCCAATCCGCTGCGGTGGTTGTCAACACCGGTCATCAGGAGCGACCGCGTCGGAGAACAGGTAGCACCGACGTGAAAGTTCGTAAACCTCATGCCATCGCTGGCGAGCGCGTCGATGTTCGGGGTGGCGACTTCACTGCCATACACGCCAAGGTCGGAAAATCCCATGTCATCTCCGATAATGAGGAGAATATTTGGGCGTCCTTCCGCGACCGGGGATTTGCTCGGCTCATCACATGCAGCCGGCTGTTCGGGACCACAGCTGGCGACGCAGAACGCCAATAAGAGGGCAAGAATCAGAGTTGAGTATTTCATATTGTTCCTATAAAAATTGACATTTGTCAGCAGATTCGCCTTTGTGAATGTTCCTTAAAAGACTTAACCCCGATTATCGCCCCTCAAAGGTCTTGCTGTAACCTTTTGCGCTCCCGGCGACGGGTCCATTTCTCGGCCAGTTTCGGCGCCCTTCCGGGGAACGACCAGGGACAGCGGGCAATGCAGATTGCGCAACCGGCGGTCTCGGCGAAATACGTGAAGCACTTGTCGAAATCGACGTACCATTTCTCGGCGCCGCGCACCAATTGCCTGATATTGCTGATGGCGTCAACCGGACAGGCTTGCACGCACACCTGACAACCGATGCAGAAATCATCCGCGGCGAATTCCTCGGCTTCATCCGCAACCAGAGGTATATCAGTAAACACCACCGCCAGCCTGAACGAGGAACCGAATTCCCGGTTGATGATGGAGCCGTGCTTGCCCAATTCGCCAAAACCGCAGGCCAGCGCAGCCGGAATCATATTGACCGGCCCGGCCAATCGGGCCGCCGTGCGTCTGGGCACGCCAGCCGCGCTGGCGAATCCAGTCCGCCACCGGCCTGCCGACCACCCAGCCCTTGGTGTACTTGTCAACCACCTCCAGCGCTGCGGTGACTTCAGGAGCGGTGTTGAGGATATCGTGATCCATCGAAACGCCCAGCACGATCATCCAGGGGTAATCGCACTCATACCCTTCGAATATCCATTCCGGGTCGAGCGGGATGCAGCCCACCAGTTGCGCACCTGAAGCCAGAGCGATTTGCCGGATGGCGTGATGGTTGTCCTGCTCAGAGTCTGTTGTCTTTTCAGGGGCAATCGGCGCCGGCTCGAACCCGTCGATAAGCGCTATGCGTTCGGCTCTCTTGGCAAGCAGAGCGGGGTTCTTTGCGCCCTGGGCCCAGACATATTCCTGCACCGGGCCATGCGCGATGATCGTAGGGTCATGCCACATGATCGGCGTCGGGCGCCGGCTTGCGGTCTCTCCCAGGCCGTTGATGGTGTTGCCCGAAATCTCCGGCCACAGGTCTGTCTGCTCCTGCGGCGGGACAAATCGGGATTCAGGGCGGTTTTTCATTACACAACCGGTATTGATTCGTTGGTAACACCCTAAGCCTACGACCAGGGCGTCGAGTGAAAATATAGCACATCAAATCATTACCGCTATCGGCAAAAAAGACAAACCCGCTGCAGAGCCACATTTTCGGGTGGGAATTTCGGATGCTAGTAGAATGGGGCCGGGAACAGGTTTTTTAGACCACCGCTTAAAATTGAAAATTGAATATGCAACGGATTTCGGTCCATCCAATACTTATCGTAGTGATATTACTTGTGCCCGAGGTGGGGCTATCCGCGGACTGGGCGCCGGATGGAAGGCAGTTGCTTTTCTGGGCCGACTGGAATGGCAACCTGGAGGCCTACCGAATAATTGTTGAGGATTCAGGGCTGTTGAATCTCAGTCAACACGCGGCCGAAGATGCCAATCCCGTCTGGTCACCAGACGGTTCCAGAATCGCCTTCTATTCCAAGCGTGACGGCAATGGCGAGGTTTACCTGATGGAAGCTGACGGCAGCAAGGTCACTAATGTCACAAACAGTGCATCCGCAGAATTCAACCCCGGCTGGTCTCCCGACGGCAGCATGCTTGTGTTTCAGTCATATAGCTCCGGACATGGGCAGATTCATACCATACACATTGACGGTATCCTTCAATGTGAGTGACCACGATGAAGTCATCAACATCCATGTTATGAATGTTGACGGGTCGGCCAAAAGATCTGTTACCAGGATCACTCGAAAAGGCCATTAGAAAGGGTCACATCGACTTCTTGAACCAAGCCGGCGCATTGCTGAGGGCGGGACGCCCATTTGCTTTTAGAACACGCGACAGAGGTGGCTGTGACTGGAGAAACCCAGATCGAGTGCGATGTCCGTGAGAGCAGATTCTTCCCCACCGATCAAACGTTCCAGTACGCGGCCTATACGCTGGCGAGTTCGATAAGCGTGCATCGTCATGCCGGTCTGCTTTCGAAACACACGACACAGGTGATACAACGATGTGCCAGCGGCATCCGCCACGGTTTCAAGACCAACTACCTCCGCGAGATGCGCGTCCAAGAACGCGCGGGCCTGGTCCACCAGTCGACCCTGTCGCAGCGCGGTAGCACGCCTGGCTCTTGAATCAGTCTCAACCTGACCGGCGCGTCGTTCACATATTTCGAAAAACAACGTAAGCACTTCTTCCTCGACGGCCAATCTGTCGGTTCGTGGCGACTTCACCTGCTGCAACAACAATGCCAGCCGATATTGAATGTGCAGGTCGGCGATCAATGCGCCGCCCATATTCTTTGTCGACAGCTCGTACCGCTGCAAGGCATCTAAAAATACGTCCGGGTGCACGCCGAACCAATAGGTACGCTCGCCAAGGTCTGAGGCACGCCTTCGTTCCAGCGTCGATCCGGCGCGGTGCATGAGAATTGCTCCTGGCTCCACGAAACGATAGTCGCCGTTATCTCGTCGAATCCAGACCGGCCGTCTTGGCAAGACGAAGACGTCATTGTCCAACGATTCAGAAACCGGGAAACAGGGGTGTTCCGCGGCACAGGTGAAGCAACCTACCTTCACCAAATCGCTGCCAAAAAGCAGCGTCTCAACAGGTGCCAGATGATCGTGATCCCAAGACATTTATACCGAACTCCAAAAACGAGCAATTTTGTGCAAGCGGAGACTGACTGCATGAGCGATCATGCCGGATCGTCCTACTTAATGAGGGTGACCTATGCGTGCGTTGATTTCAATCTTGATTCTTTCCATTCTCACCGCTACCGCCTGGGGCGATCTCGAAAGCCTCCGCAACGAGGCCAATCTCGCTGTCGCTGCGGGCAAAGCCGATATCGCTACCAGCAAGCTACGGCAAATTCTTGAGTTGGCACCTGATGATGGTGCTTCTCATTATCAAATTGGCACTTTGTTGATGGATAACCAAGGCGACCTCGATAACGCCATCAACCACTTTGAACATGCCCGCGAACTGGAGTTCCGGCCACTGGGGGTTGCCTATCGACTATCCCGTATATACGCGCGGACCAGCCGCGGCGGCGATGCATTGGAACAGCTGAAAATCATGGCCGATGGCGGGTTCGCCTTTCTCAACCTCGTGGAGGGACAGGCGGATTATGACGACATTAGCGACGAACCGAGATTCACCGCGGCGCTGACAGCTATTCGAGGCGCAAGATTTCCTTGCGACGCCGACGAACGACGCCACGAATTCGACTTCTGGATCGGCGAGTGGACGGTGACGGTGAATGGGCAATTTGGCGGCACCAACAGCATCCAGCCAATCCTCGGCCATTGCACGATATTTGAACAATGGGAAAGCGCTTTGGGCACCTTTGGTAAGAGCTTCAACTACTACGATCCAGGTCATGACCAATGGCGCCAAATCTGGATTGGTGACGCCGGTTCGATTGTCGAATTTACGGGAGAGGCGCGTGATGGTGGCATGTTCTATACCGCAGAAACAGTCAACCCGGCCGACGGCAGCATGATTCACCACAAATTTGAATTCACTCAGATCGAAAACGGCATTGTTCGACAATACTGGGAAACTTCGACCGATGGCGGTGAAACCTGGACATCGATTTGGGATGGGCGGTACGAGCGCAAGACGGAGCTGAATGAGGGGCTGAACGAATGAATCAGTTCACGGAGAACGGCTGTCGGGTCGCTTCTGCTGCTGGAAATTGAAGACCGATTCAGCGGTCATCGCCTCGGCTCTCCGGCAACCATCAAAGGGCAGGCATGCACTACTGTGCTGATGTCCGATCAACAATCCCGGCCTGCCTCCATCTGCATAAGCGATGAGTCCCATCTGCCGCTGATGCTGGAGATGAATCCTGCCGGAGCGGCCAGCCCGGTGCGCGTGTATTTCGAGAATTGGCAATGGCGTGATGGCATTCGCTATTTCTGGGCATTTAATCTGACCGAGGGTGGCCCCGAACGAACTTTTCGCTACGATTATCGGGATATCCGCCCCAATGTATTGTCAGCGTTGGAATTCGTCGAACCGGCTTCGGCCCCGCGGCAGCGTGATCAGCAAGCACTGTTGTCCATTTTGGATGATGATCAGCGCGCTCATCTGCAAACCGATGTGGCGTTGCTGGTAAGCAATATTGCCGATGAGCTCATCAGCGTCTCTGGTGGTGAGATTTTGCGGCATAGCAGGGCGGATGTGGCGGCGCTCTTCACCCAGGTTTTTGCCGGTGCCACCTACCAGTACTGGGCGGATACACAACCACCGGTGATCCGAATTTCCGATGATGGCACTCTGGCCTGGGTCGCCCGGCGGGTCGAGGTTCGCCGCTCAAGCACCATGACCGATGGCTTAACGCAGCAGTCCGCTTTTGTCAGCGCTTATACCTCAAGCTATCAAAAGGAAAATGGTGTTTGGAAAATGGATTCCGTGGCTTCGACTTTTTTACCCTAAGAGCGCGTTGTCCGACTATCGTTGACGGGGGACATTCCCTGGATGAACTCGGCAAGATCACGGGGCTGTCCGGTCACCGGTTCAGTGTGCTGTTCGGCGAGGCCAAGGGCCACTCGCCGCACGGCTACCCTTCATCCATTACAATTTTAATCAGTTTCTGCCCCAGCTGTGGTTGGTCCATCAGCTGAATGAACCGGGCCGTCGTTTGTTTGGGCCCGCTGGCAAATACCATCACCGGAGTCGCAGTGTGATTGCCGTTGGACCAAACCACCGACTGGCTGTTGGCCACTTCGATGGCCAGCAGGTTTTGCCGATTGTCGTCGGTGGGTTCGGAATAGAATGCCGCGTTGACGTCCATTCTCGGCACGATTTTGTAGCCCAGTGAATCGTGACCTTCGACGTAATAGGGGTTGACCGCCGTGGTCAGTATTCTCCCAGCCTGCGACCGGGAAATGTCGAACTCGGTGTGCTGGTTAACCAACTCCATTAGCTTGAGCGGAGTCTGTTGCTCCGACTTCAGGGTGTCAAAATTAGCGAAGATCCCGGTATAACTCAATTTCTGCGCATGGAGTTTGTCGAGTACGTCCTGGTTGCCATAATTATTGACCGGCTGATACTGTGCGCCGGGAAATGCCGAGCCGGGAAACGCTACCGGTTTTGGCAAGTCGGCCGAAGAGTAGCTAAAACCAAAACCCCCGGTTTCGTGATCGGCGGTCACCACAACCACGGTATCTTCCCGCCCTCCTGCCCAGTCCAGAACTTGGTTCAACACATCGTTGATCACCAACATCTCATAGAGCATGGTGCCGGTGTCATTGTAGTGGGCGGCCCAGTCGATGAGCCCGGCTTCTATCACCAGGAAGAAGCCCCTATCGTTCTTGGCCAGCGCTGCAATCGCCGTGGCAGACATTTCTGCTAACGTTGGAATCGTGCCGCCGTTGATTCTCAGGTGTCGGGCGGTGATGGCGTCCGGTAATGCGGAGGCGGCGAACAGGCCCAGAATGTTGTTGCTCTCTGCCTGTTCCAGTTGGGACTTGGTAAAGACCAGTTGATAACCTCGTTGTCGCGCTTCTTCGAGCAGGTTGCGGTCGTCTTCACGCCTGGATTCAATTTCCACGGCGCCGGTGGTGATCCGTCTCACCTGTCGGTAGGTCGCCGTGGCCGGGTCATTGGCTTGTTGTGGAATCCAGTGGCGAAGACCACCCGAAAGCATCACGTTAACACCGGCCGCCAACATATCCACTGCTATCTCATTTTCCATGGTGCGGTGTGGCTGATGGGCAGCAAACGGAGCGGGCGTTGCATGGGTTAGGCGAACATCTGAAACCAGGCCAGTTGATTTGCCCAGCTTATTGGCGATCTCCAAGATGGTTGGGTCGAGGGTGCCTTGGATATCGATTCCAATCATTTCCGGCCCTGAGGGTTTGCCGATGGCCAATTGGGTTGCTGATGCGGCTGAATCGGTGTTCAGCGCGTTGGCGGCATTGGTCATCGACATACCCAGCACGCCCCCTTCCGCCAACAACCGGCTGAACGCGGTAGTCCTATCTTTGATCACGGACCGGGGAGCATGCCTGGCATAGGCCTCCAACAGCCCGATCTGTTGCGGTCCCATGCCATCCCCGATGATCAGTATCACGTTTTTCGGCGCGCCATTCCCCGCGGATGCCATTTGCGCCAGAAGCTGGGCGTTGCCTGTGCCAAGCACGACTGCCAGCGCAATCTTCAGCATAGAGAAGAACCCAGAGAACCGATTTACCATGCCATTCACTCCCAGTCAGGTACCAGAAAAAGGATGCAAACGCTATGTTGCCAGAATCCTTGGAGTATTGAACGGCTATTCAAGTCAGGTCTTCGGCCAGATCGCCACACATTCTGGGCCATATTTGAGTGCCCGAGGCTGATCTCTACGCGGTTACACCTCTGTTTCGTAGCAATGCCTACGTCCAGGGCGAAACCAGCCATGCCGCTCCCGGGTCGGGAACAGCAAGCAGATAGACGGGTTGAGCTTCTTCCTGCGGTCAAACCATGCCGTTATCGGTGGGGCCCGCTTAACGTCCAATATTCAATAATCCGGTGGATGAATACCTATAAACGACACCGATTTTGGCAATATCATGTTTTGCAGACCCGGACAAGATGTCAGGTACACTTGACAGTCTTGAGCTCAGTATGTAAGGTTAACCTTACAGTAAGTCAATAGAATCTGATAAGGAGTTCCCATGCGCTGCAAGTCCTTCAAACTTCACAAGTTGTCATACTGGCTCATCATCGCCATCGTCTCTGGGCATCTATCCGCAAACGAAACCAAGGGTACCGTGGGATCACGGTTCGTGGTCGATCGTCGTGGCACCAGCGACAGCCGACCGGTTGTTTTCATCCCTGGTCTCGCGTCCGCGGGCGCTGTCTGGGATGCGGCGGCTGCAGCCATCGTCGACGGCAACGACGTTCACATCATCACGCTTGCCGGTTTCGCCGGCGTACCGATGCTCGATCCGATCGGCCCTTATATTGAACGAGCAGTCTGCGCGCTGGTAGTCTATTTCGATGAAGAGGGATTGCAGGACATAGTCCTGGTCGGTCATTCGATGGGCGCTCAAATTTCGCTGCAATTGGCGGCCGCACGCCCTGACGCCGTCGGGCAGGTTCTTGTCGTCGATAGCGCACCGTTTTACGCGGCTCTGTTCAACCCGACTGTGACGCCCGAGGCCGCCGCGCAGTACGGAACGCAGCTGGGCATGCGGCTTGCGGCCATGTCGCCAGAGCAATTTCTCGCTTTTGCGCGTCAAGGCATCGCTGTGCAATCAATCACCAAGTCCGGTCAGGAGCGAGTGATGGGTTATATGCGCGCGTCGAATCAGGCGGCGGTCGCCCAAGCGATGGGCGACGTAGCGGGTTCCGATTTTCATCCAATACTGGCGAAAGTAAGCGCACCTGTGACCGTGCTAGCGGCCTGGAGCGAGGGCGCTCCCTATTCGAGTGACCAGCTGCGCGCCATTTATGAAGATCAATACGCTGGACTGACCGATGTCGATGTCCGCGCCATCGCCAACTCACGCCACTTCATCATGCTGGACCAACCGGGTGCGTTCGCCAATGCCCTCGGCGCAGTGCTGACCGCTGATCGCGGGGGGAGGGACCGATGAGCGATCCGAACAAACGCTATCTGGTGCATTTCGGCGGGGCGATGCTCGTTTATGCCGGGATACTGTTCGCCTCGGTGTGGATGATTGAGACGATGGAGATTATGGGATGGCCAGCTGGTGCGCTATCGCTGACCCCAACGCTGCCCGCCATGTATGCTTTGCACGCATGCGCGGTGAGATTCCGCGCCATGGATGAGTTCCAGCGTCGGATCGTTTCGGAGGCGATCTTGTGGGGCGCGGGCATCGTCGGTTTCGCCAGCTTTGGCTACGGCTTTCTGGAGGGCTCGATCAACGCGCCGAATATCTCGATGATCTGGGTGCTGCCAGCATTGATTGGTACCTACGGCGTCGCCTTATGCATTCTGCCGTTGCGGTTCAAATGAAGAACCGTCTTCGCGTGCTTCGCGCGGAACGGCGCTGGAGCCAAGCTGATCTTGGCGAGCACGTTGGCGTCTCCCGGCAAGCGATTAACGCTGTTGAGAATGGCAAGCACGCACCGTCTCTGCCGTTAGCTTTTAAACTGGCAGAGGCGTTTGACTTGAGTATCGACGACGTATTCGATCCCCACGATGATCCGGAAGTTTGATCTGGCCAACCTTAGTAACTTCATCGACGGCGATATAGGGGTCACGGCCGTACTGTCAAGTTAACAAACACAGCCCAAATTTGCGGCAAGATAGCCCGATTTCGCTTCCTTCATGCGCACGTCACCTGCTGCCATTCGGAGAACGCTCTCGAACGGAATTCACGATAATGGCTCGCTCCAATTATATGCCGTCCCAGCCGAAATAGATTGCCGATTACCCCATGCGCTGCGAGTTCTTGATTGATTCGGGCCCAGTCTAGCGCTCAGATAAAACTCGGCCCCGGACCAACACCAGAGAAGGGTTTCCCAGGTTCTCGAATGATGTCAGCGGATTGCCATCAACGATCTGAAGGGAAGCCATTTTGCCTGTTTCCAGGGTACCGAGATCATCGTCCTTGGCGAGGATAATCGCACCGTTTTTGGTTGCCGCGGTAATGGCCTCCAAGCGTGACATACCCATCCGGACGAAGTATTCCATTTCATCGAAATACATTTGAGGGTAAAGCTTATCCAAGACGCTGGCCGTCGCGTCGGTGCCAATCCCCATCAGGATGTCCCGTTTCATCGCTTCCTGAAACAGCGTCTCGTGCATTTCCAGCGTCCAGCCACGATCGTCGATCAAGTGCTGGAGCGTAGCCGGGCGTTGCGGCAGGTCATACATGATCTTGTATACCTGCAGTGTTGGCACCAAATGGACGCCTCGTTCGGCAATCATGTCCAGCACTGCGAGCGGCATCTTGTTGACATGCTCGATGGACTCCACGCCTGCGAGTACGGCGCGTTCGGCCATGCTTTCCGGCACGGTATCGGAAAACCCGCCACCGTGGCTGGTGACTTGCATGCCGTGAATTTTGGCTTCATCTACCGCCGCATTGACCTCTTCCTGCGTATAAGTAGGCGAGAGTTTGATGTGTCTAAATCCCGCTGCATACATCTTGCGCACCGCTTCACGGAATCCGTATGGCCCTGATGCAAAATGCGAAAAATCAGGGCCGTGTCCACCAGTCGTGGTGATCAATTGTCCGACGGGAAACAGATGCATGGAATCAATGTAGCCCAGTGATTGTCCCTGGACCAGCGCTTGCATTGATTCGACAGTGCCACCCGTATCCCTGGCCGCGGTAATACCGGCGCGGACGTAGCGCTGCATGAAATGCAGGGCCCGCAGGGTCGACAGGCTTTCCGTTTGCGTATGAAGGGCCGCCTCGGTGGGTGGATACATGAAGTGCACGTGAGCATCGACAAACCCGGGTAGCACGTACCGCCCACTGGCATCGATACGACGGGCACCATCTGGTATTTCAACAGACCTGCCTATCGCCACGATGCGTTCCCCCCTAACAAGGATCGTCATTCCAGCTTTTGGTTCTGCACCGGTGCCGTCGATTACGGTGCCGCCCACAATAGCCAGTGGACTGTCCTGTGCAATGCACGTTGTTGAAATGGAGACCAAAATAATAATCATCAGGCCGATTCGCATGGGCAGTCCTCTTCAGTCGTCTTGGATCATGGGCTGGCGCTTCATGAGCCCGGGTGGCGACGCCGGCATGGAGCGAGAATCCTGCCACCTTGCCAACTGTATCTGCAATAAACGCCCTCCCTAATCGCGGCCATCGGTTGAAAATATTTCCACCCGCAGCCCATCGGGGTCGAGAATAGTAAAATCATCCGGTTTTAGCCGGTCTTTTTCTGCAGCCAATAGTTCCTCAGGAAAATCAAATCCAACGTGTTCAGGCCCTATGACCCGCTCCGGGTTATGAAAAATCGAAAAGTTGACCGCCGGGTCATCCAAAATCCAGTCCACCTGGTCGACAATTTCATGGGTGGGTTCCCGGTTAAAAACATTGCTGTAAAAGGCCCGGGATTTTGCCAAATCGGAAACCCCTATGGCCACGTGCAAGCGGGTTGGTCTAGTCATCAAAAGCACTCCTTTTTAAGAAATATACCTAAATCAGCACTTCAAGGGAGTTTTATCAGGGGTCGGACAAGCATACGGGTTATCAGGGGTCGGACAAGCATATTGCCTTGAATTTTTTGAAAACTGGGTGCTGAAACGCTAGGAACTTAGACTTAGCGGTACCATTTTGACGCCAAAATGAGCAGCCTAACAATTAACTGGAATCTGGAGTTTTCCTAGAACACCCATAATTGAGTCAAAACACGACTTCTAGGAGTCGTTTCAATCCAAAAATTGAAGTCATTCTGTGACTTCTCAATGGCATATGCTGGTCCGACGTGCCCGCCTCACCGGCTTGCTGATTCCCTTTTCCATGGATCGTATCGGGAATCAGATCTCGATGAGCGATTCCTTCTCGGAGCTTTAGTCTCTGGCCGGTTTCATCCGTATTTCTACCACAACGTCTTCTTCCGCACTGAACTTCGTGTCAGCCCATTTTGCAGGCCCGAATCGACCACGTGCATTGTTTGAATAGCCGATTTTCTCTGTTGGAATTCCGAGAAATCCTGTATCAAGTTCGCCATCACCGTCACGATCATAGGCAACTACCACCGCATATTCGCCTTTGGGATGTACTCCAAAATCGAGAATGGCGGAGCCATGCTCGTTTACGGCGACATCAAAACTTGCGAACGGCACTTTCATATAGGACTGCTCAGAATTGAACAAGCTGCCGAGCAGTTGTCCTTTGCCAGGTTCTGCGCCTGTGACAAGCGCACGAATCACGATTGCGGACTCAGTTTCACCCCAGCTTGCAGGGCTATAAGAAATGGTGAGTAGAATTACAAGACAGAGAATCTTCAAGGCTCGCGCTCTGCTGCTAATGATTTTACAAGTATGCATTGGTGCGGTAATACTATTCAAGGTATTGACAAGTTAAGCTGAAACTTGTCATTTTGAGGGGAAAATGCACCTACCCTACAACCAACAATCAATGCCTTAGCTCATCCTGAGCATGGCAAAAGAGACTTCAGGCCAGTTAACTTGTCAATACCCTCATAGGTAAGTGCCCGCTGATTTGAGCGCCGGAGCGACTCGAGCCTTCCTGCTACTCCGTCCCGGCCGCCTCGGCCGCGGTTGCCATCATTTTCTCTTTCATCAGATCTCCTGACGACTTGGTCGAGAAATTCGCCGGCGGCTGGATTCCCGCCAGGTTATCGACAAAATAATCCCACATCCGCACCATGGCGTACCCCGTCAACTCATGGCCTGCCTGCGGCAGTATCACCAGGTCAAATTTCTTGTTCTCATCCATCAGCGCCTGGGTCAGCTGAAACAGGCCGCCGGCATGGACGCCGTGGTCGAGCAGCCCATGAATGAACAGCACCTTGCCCTGCAGGTTCGCGGCGTAGGTCAGGGTAGCCTGGGGCAGATAGTTATCTCCATCCAACAAGCCCTGGTAGCGCTCCCCCCAACTGTGCCAGAACAGGCGCTGGTCGAAATTGCCTGCCCCGGCGACGCCCACCTTGTAGAAATCTCCGAAGCGCAGCATGGCGATGCCGGTCATATAGCCACCGCCTGAAAAGCCGGTTACACCGGCGCGTTCGACATCCATATAGGGATAGCGCTGTGCAAGCTGTCGGATGCCGGCAATGTGATCTTCGAGATTGCTGGCCGTGTGTGCCGCGCCGTAGGAGGCCTCATGAAACGCCCGCGAGCGGTCGGTTGTACCCCGCCCGTCGATGACGACCACCACGAAACCCAGCTCCGCCAGTGGCTGGGCGGTACCGAATGCCATGACGCCGATAACCTCGGGCACCAGCGACACCTGCGGCCCGCCGTAGACATGATCAATCACCGGGTAGCTTTTGTCAGGGTCAAAATCGCCTGGGCGAAAGACCACGCCGCGAATATCCGTTGTACCGTCCGTCCCGGTCAGGGCCACGGGTTCAGGCCAGGTCCATTCTTCAGGCAGGCCAGGCGCCGTGGCCTGTTGGACTTCCATCACCAGCTCGCCCGTGTTGCTTCTGAGGTCTGTTCTTGGCAGCCCATCGATACGGGTGACGGTTTCAACAAAGTAATTTCTGCTGGGCGATATGCCGCTGATGGTGGAAATATCATCGCCGGTTACCGCCAACATCATCAACATGAAATCTCCGGCGGCCCAGACCAGGTGATCATCGTCACTACTGCTCAATACGGTCATCTCCCCACCATCCAGGCTTGCGCGTGCAATTTCCCGGTAATAGGGATTGCGACCACCCACGCGCCCACCCAGGCTGAAATAAACCTCGCGGGTTTCTTCGTTGACACCGAGCACATCCCGAACCAGCCAGTCCCCCTGCGTGATCGAATTCTTCAATTCACCGGTGGCCAGATCGTAGAGGTACAAATGCGCCCAGCCACTGCGCTCGGAATACCAGATCAACTCATTACTGGCGGGCAAAGGAACGATCGAGGTTGGCATGTAGACGTTTGAGCCCAATTCGATGTAGTGTTCCGCGGTTTCCTCGAACAACACGCGGGTTCTGCCGCTGTCGGTGTCAAATTCGACGACCCTGGCGCTTTTCTCACCGCGATCGATGTCGACAAAATAGGCCAGCCGTCCGTCCGCGTCCCACCACGACCAGCCACCACTCAATGGCGTGTCGTTCATTCTCACCGCGGGCACCGGCGCGTAGTGGGCGCCTACCTGCTTGCCGCTCTCAACATCGATTGATGTCATGCGAAAACCGCTGACATGCTCATCGCCGGGCAAGGCGGCCCGCCGGGCCCAGGCTGTCGGCCGTACACTGCCATCGGCCGGCGCAAAAGTAATCATCGGCATTTCTTTTACTTGCCGGTCATCGGTCTGAGTGGTCAATACGCGTTTCGAATCCGGCGACCAGATTGCTTCTGGCTTAACCGCGGGGCGCCCGGTTGCATCCGGATTGGCGCCGTAGGCATAAAACGGCTCGCCGTCATAAGTCAGTTGTTTGTCCTCCCCGCTTGCCAGGTTTTTGACCCAAAGATTGTTCACCTGGGCGAACACCGCCCACTTGCCGTCGGGCGACACCCGCCAGGCTGGATTGTCGGTCTCGCCTTCTACTTTGGACAGGCGGTTTCTGCTGATATCGTATTGCCACTGCTTACCGTACGCGGTAAATGCGGCCACGATCGGGTCGAGTGAAATCCTCAGACCCTTCAGAGGCAGTTCACTTACATCCACTTCCTTGTCGGTAGCCTTCGCCAGGGCCCGCGCCAGGCGCTTATGATCAAACGCTGGTGCTTTTTTCCTGGCCGCGGCATCCACCAAAACAAACGCGAAACCGTCGACGGTTTCGCGTTTGTACCAGAAACTGTCGTGCCCCTCTATCCACCGTGGATGAAGCGCCAGATTCTTAAAAACGCCGTTATGCTCATAGTTCTCTATGAAAGCAGCGCGCTCATAAGCAGCATTAAGGACATCACTGTCAGCATGAGAAGCGCTGAAGGCAGCCTGTACAAAAAAGCAAAAACCCAGAATCGCCAACCCCGCGAAGCTGCCTAGGAGCAATTGGCGGCCGGAGCGTGACGGCATGACATGACGCAATGAATTAATCATAATAAATATGGGCTTAACTGACAGTACCGATTATTCATCTCTGGGCTTATCCCAGTAATCATCACCGCGCGTGTCCTGACGCCGCATTCCTTCCAGCACCCACGGGCGCGAGCCATAGGGTTTGTTGTCGGGCCAGACTTGGTCCAGCGTGGCGGCATCGTAGAGTACACCCGCCTTCATGACGTAGCGGATTTTTTCCGTGTTTCGCAGGTCATCCAGAGGATTGGCGTCCAGCACCATCAAGTCGGCAAGTTTACCCTTCTCCAGTGAACCCGTTTCGTGCTCGAGGCCCAGAAAGTGTGCGCCGTTAAGGCTGGCGGCGGCCAGCGCCTGTAGGGGCGATGCCGCCAGAGCGTATGACCAGGTCTCGAAGTGCATGCCCAACCCGTCCACCTCGCCGTGGGCGCCCATCGTGACATAAGTGCCCTGCTCTGCCATTGCCCGGGCGTTTTCGGCCTGGAAGGACATGCTCATTTCCTCCAGCGGCCTTGGCCCGAAGGCGCGCCGATGTGCCAGCCTCGGCCACGACATCCAGTCACCGAGCTTGTCGTTTTTCCAGTGGTCCTGGCCAGCCACCCAGTAATCAAGATTCAGCGCGTGCGGGTAATCGACTGCAAAAAACTGGATGGAATGGTGGGCCCCGGCTTTGCCCAACAAGCGGGTGACGTCGCTGTACACCGGATTGTATTCCAGCGGGTGCTCCCAGCCGGTGATGCCGTGCAACACCAAGCCGAGCACGTAAAACAGGTCGCCGTTTTCACTGGTCAGGGTGATACCCCGCTCGCGCGCGGCCTCGGACAGCCATTGGCGCTGGGTGCGGGTACATTGCTTGTAGTCTTTCAGAGAAATCGCGCCATAATCGGCCCGGCGGTTGACCTCGCCCCAGGCATCCCTGTAAGTATCCAGGCGGCGAATCGTGTCATAACCCTCGCCGACACACATGATGATCAGCCCGGTGGCATAGCTGCGCGGGGCGATCATGGCGCCGGACTCAACCAGGTCGCGGATTGCGAATGACGATTCAAAACCGGTCGCCGGATCATGCACTGTGGTGACCCCATAGGTCAGGTAGATTGCCGAGCGTTCGCGCTTGACGGGGGTGAACAACTTATCCTCGCCCAGGTGGTGGGAATGGGTATCGACAAAACCGGGTATCAGGGTCTTGCCGCTGGCATCGATGATCCGGTCCGCGCCGTGGGTCGAACAGCGCCCGACACAGGTAATGCGGCTGTTCTCGACGATTAACGTGCCGTTTTCAATCACCCCCGGCGCACCCAGGCTGATGATACGGGCATTCGTCAGGGCAATGCGGCCCCGGCCGCCAAAGCGCGGCAGCGACAGTCCAACATCAACAGCACTGCCGCCATCGGCTTCAAGATCGTAGGTCACGTGACGGTTCGAACTGGCGAACTCAACCACGGAGTTACTGATCCAGTGCGGGTCGACACCTCCGCGCTCGCTGAGTCGCCTGATACCGGCCGGTTGTCCTTCCAGAATATTAATAGTTTGCGCAGGATCATCCGGCTGCGGCGCCAGGTAAACATCCTGGAAGATACTGATCGCAAGGTGACGCCCATCCGGAGACGGCACGATGTGCTGCGCACTCCCCGCCACCGCAGCAATCACCCTGCGATCACTGCCGTCAGCCGCCGTCGAAACCAGCAGGGACTCACCGACGGTGCCGAACACGCTGCCCTCGGCAGATTCGGTCCGGTAGAGCCGGCCGTCACTGCCGATGCCTCCATCAAGCGGGAAGGTTGTTTTCACCGCTTGGGCAGGGCCTGCAGTGGTTTCGGGCAGGGCCACCAATTCCCACTCAGAATCGTAAACGCCAGGCACACGTATCAGCGCCGGGGGCCAACGGCTGACGAGAATTCCGCTACCGTCGGGATTGGCATGCGGGTAAGCGTAAATCCCCGGTTTATCGCTGAGCCGGCTTGAGGCGCCACCACCGGCGGCTATTTTCCAGACATGCCCCGAACCTGCGCCATCACTGGTGACATATACCACCGACTTACCGCCGTCCGCCCAGCGCGCCATGCGCTCGTAATTATCCTGATGGCCCGCCGTCAAGGCACGCGGTTTGCCACCCGGCAGTTGCCGGGTCCAGATACGCCCGGCCGCTTCGAACAGCAGCGTTGATCCGTCTGGCGAGGTGGCCGGATCGCGTACCACGCGCGGACTAAAATTGTCATCATCGATGCGGATATCCGAGCGTGTCATTTCCGTAATTTCGCGGAACACCCGCGCCCTGAACGGTATCGTGCTTACCTCGCCCGTGGTCACTTCTACCCGGCGGATTTTGCCACCCTGGCTAATGACGATGGCCGAGCCATCCGAGGTCCAGCTATAACCGGGAAGCACCCGGGTTTTCCAGCTCGGATGGCCCAGCATCTGGTCATCCGTGATCGGGTCCATGAGGAGCTGTTCCTTACCGGTTTCCAGGTTGCGCAGCCACAGGGCCGTGCGGCCGCTTTGCTCATGTCCGGCGTGCTCTAGATAGGCGCCGGGGATTTTCCTGGCAAATGCCAACCATTTGCCGTCGGGTGAAACTTCGGGGGCAGCTTCGCCGAGCAACAGCGGAAATGCGCTACGCCCCGCGACCTGGTAAATGGCCTTGGGTTCGGTGACTTGCTGGACATCTCCGGAATCGAGGTTAACGCGAAGCAACTGGCGGTTGTCGCCGGCATAGGCAGAGCGGTTGAAGTAGATGAATTTGCCATCTGGCATGGGTGAGGCCCATTGCCATCGCGGCGCACCGGAGAAACGATCCCCGGGCTTGGGCGGGCGGGCGTTGGCCGGTGAAACCGGCTCCGGCGCGGTGCCATCGCGGGAATAGAACCACAGTGAGTCATTGGTGCGGTAAAAACCAAATTGTGTGCGGGTACGGTGCGTCACGACCAGGGATTTGCCATCCGGCATCCAGGCCGGCTCGACAACCCGGCTGCGCGGATCAAGGTGCAGCGGCGCCGGATCAGACCCGTCGGCCTTCATCACCCACAGATTGTCCTGTCCCATGCGGTCCGAAATGAAAGCAATTTCGCGCCCATCGGGCGAAATAGTGGGGTGGTAGTTCATCGCAATGCCGGAGTCCTGGGTCAAGCATTGCGCTTCGCCCCCGGCTGTATCGAGGCGATAGATATGGCCGAGCAGATCGAACACGACAAAATCTCCTGCCGGGGAGATATCAACCGACATCCAGGTGCCCTCATCGGTTGTAAAGTCGATGACGCGGGTATCACCGCGGGGTTTAGTCACATCCCAATCCGGATCGACGCCCGACTGCGCCCAGGCCAGTGTGCTCCCACAAATGACCAGCAAGATGACCACTATCCCGGCGGCCCGGGACATCGGATATTTTGCCTTCAACGATTCAGTCATCGGATCGGTCCTCTTGCATCGACATCAAAAAAAGATCACCCCGGCATTGCCGTGGCGAACGCAGGTTCGCCCTGACGATCAGGCGACAGGATAAGCGATTGGCCTGCCTATGGTACTGTCAACTCACCGGCTTTGGATCAAAAATAGATCCGATTTTTTGAAATCACATTTCTATTGGACGCACGTAGTCCTCGATCCTCGTGAAGGGTGGGGGCGTCTATATATTCTATAGGTATCGACAACTTAACATCCAGTATTCGATAATCCGGTGGATGAATACTTATCAACTACACCGGTTTCCACCCGAAATCATCAGTTATGCAGTCTGGCTCTATTCCGGTTCAACCTCAGTCTGATGCCTGATGTTTTTCAAGATACTGACGACACCTGGTTAAGGCGGAACATTATCGAAATCTTAGGGAAAGTGCGTTTGGAAGTTGGGCAGAGGCAATATTTTGACGTTGATACCGAGAACCAGGATTTCGTTCAGAGGTTAAGTTTTCGATACCTGCCGCCAGGCAAAAGCAACAACGATCACGTGGAGTTCCTGAATACGACTACTCACTCTGCAGCTTGACCTTCTTTGACGAGATGTCGAGGCATGTATACGCGACCCTCCTTCACCTGAAACTTGCCATTAATTATGACCATCTCAATGTTGGCCAAGTCTTCCACGTTTTCGTCAGGGTTGCCGTTAACAATAATGATATCTGCCAGTTTGCCCGGCTCTACAGTTCCGAGTTTGTCGTCCATTCCGAGTATTTCTGCATTGGTTTTCGTCGCGATGGCCAAGACTTCCGCGGCGCTGTATCCAATCGACATGAAAATCTTGAGTTCTTCTATATATGGCGTTGGCAACATTTGGTAAAGACTGGTTATGAGGTCAGTCCCTACACCCATTTTAACTTTGGCAGTTTTGAGTCGGCGCAGCATGTCTCTGGATCGTTGTTTGGAAGTGGTGAAGCGCCGTGATGTCGAATGCCAGTATCCACCGTCTCCCCAATCAATGATCTGGTCCAGAATCCACACCGTGGGAATCGCTGCAATATCATTTTGCGCCATCAACTTTATCGCCTCATCCGACCGAGGCATCGGATGTTCGATACTGTCCACTCCTGCCTCAATAGCCATATCGATGTATTGGGTCTCTGCGTCGACGGTTATCCGCAGTCCCAGAGAATGCGCTTCGTCAACCGCAGCATCTATTTCCTCCTGCGTGTAGTGAGTCGATACCTTGATATGATCGGCGCCACGCTTGAACTGTCGCCGTATTGCGTCACGCCAGCCTTGTGGGCCACTGGCCTCGAAGATCTGTGCATCCTCGTAAGTTGGCGCCGTTTCTAGCCCGAAACCTTCCGTACCATGTCCTCCTTTTGAAACGATAAACTGGCCGGCAGCAAAGACTACGAGGGCCGGGAATACTACCAGCGTTGATAAACTCTTTCAGGAGAAATGGTGCCATGCCATGTGAACCCACATCTCGTACAGTCGTAATGCCGCTCTCTAGGAAATAGCGAAGTCGTTCGACACCCCTTAACGCGGCGGCAGCCTGTGAAAGAGAGGATGTCTCCGGAGGATTGCCAAATTGTTTCACATAGGTAGTATGAACGTGCATGTCAATTAAGCCCGGCATGATCGTCTTCCCAGTCACGTCGACAATCTCAGCATCCTGAGGGTAGTTGGATGAACCCGGCTCCAGAACTGCACTGATCGTTTTACCAATGGTGACAACCGTGGCTGCGAATGCTGATCTTCCCGTACCATCAAACAATCGACCGCCGACCAGCACAATTCTGCCCTTGTGATCGGCATGATTTTGCGGAACCGGTACCCGGCGCAAGTCGTCAGAAGTAGCTGTATCAGGGTCAAACCATTGTGTGCGATCATATGGTCTAGATCGGTCCGCACATACCGGAGCGCTTACGACCGTGAGACACTTTCCGCTCAGCAGGATCATGGTTAAGCGGCAGCCGAAATAGATTGCCGATTACCCCATGCGCTGCGAGTTCTTGATTGATTCGGGCCCAGTCTAGCGCTCAGATAAAACTCGGCCCCGCACCAGCACCAGAGAAGGGTTGCCCAAGTTTTCGAATGATGTCAGCGGATTGCCATCAACGATCTGAAGGGAAGCCATTTTGCCTGTTTCCAGGGTACCGAGATCATCGTCCTTGGCGAGGATAATCGCACCGTTTTTGGTTGCCGCGGTAATGGCCTCCAAGCGTGACATGCCCATCCGGACGAAGTATTCCATTTCATCGAAATACATCTGAGGGTAGAGCTTGTCCAGGACGCTGGCCGTCGCGTCGGTCCCAATCCCCATCAGGATGTCCCGTTTCATCGCTTCCTGAAACAGCGTCTCGTGCATTTCCAGCGTCCAGCCACGATCGTCGATCAAGTGCTGCAGCGTAGCCGGGCGTTGCGGCAGGTCATACATGATCTTGTATACCTGCAGTGTTGGCACCAGATGGACGCCTCGTTCGGCAATCATGTCCAGCACTGCGAGCGGCATCTTGTTGACATGCTCGATGGACTCCACGCCTGCGAGTACGGCGCGTTCGGCCATGCTTTCCGGCACGGTATCGGAAAACCCGCCACCGTGGCTGGTGACTTGCATGCCGTGAATTTTGGCTTCATCCACCGCCGCATTGACCTCTTCCTGCGTATAAGTAGGCGAGAGTTTGATGTGTCTAAATCCCGCTGCATACATCTTGCGCACCGCTTCACGGAATCCGTATGGCCCTGATGCAAAATGCGAAAAATCAGGGCCGTGTCCACCAGTCGTGGTGATCAATTGTCCGACGGGAAACAGATGCATGGAATCAATGTAGCCCAGTGATTGTCCCTGGACCAGCGCTTGCATTGATTCGACGGTGCCACCCGTATCCCTGGCCGCGGTAATACCGGCGCGGACGTAGCGCTGCATGAAATGCAGGGCCCGCAGGGTCGACAGGCTTTCCGTTTGCGTATGAAGGGCCACCTCGGTGGGTGGATACATGAAGTGCACGTGAGCATCGACAAATCCGGGTAGCACGTACTGCCCACTGGCATCGATACGACGGGCACCATCTGGTATTTCAACAGACCTGCCTATCGCCACGATGCGTTCCCCCCTAACAAGGATCGTCATTCCAGCTTTTGGTTCTGCACCGGTGCCGTCGATTACGGTGCCGCCCACAATAGCCAGTGGACTGTCCTGTGCAATGCACGTTGTTGAAATGGAAACCAAAATAATAATCATCAGGCCGATTCGCATGGGCAGTCCTCTTCAGTCGTGTTGGATCATGGGCTGGCTGCTGTAGACGACCGATTATAAGGTGGAAATGGAATACAACGGAGCGGCTTGATATTTTGGGTCAGCCAGCTGTCATTTCAATATTGCTCGGCCAGCCAATTTGGAGGGAATTTGCTTCAGTTTTTGAGCGCTAAAAAGCCCGAGAGAAGACTCGAAAGGCCCCTTTTGGAGCCCAACATTCTCAAGCCTCGTGGTGCATGTCAAACACCATGCGTTCCAGCCCTCGATAGTCAGATTTCCACACAGCGGCAAAATTGGGTTATCAAGTGGGGACCATGGTAAAATGTGCGTTTAAGAACGAAATAGACACTTAAGCAGATTAGGTGTGCAAAAATGCACAATAAAAACTGGGACGATTTACGCTACTTTCTCGCCCTCTGCCGCGAGGGATCGTTCACCGGCGCTGGCCGCTTGCTGGGTGTCAACCACACCACCGTTGCCCGGCGAATTCGCGAACTCGAGGAAAACTTGGGTGCCCGCCTCTTTGATCATTCCCGTAATGGCTATGAGATGACGCAGGCGGCGGAAGACATGTACGAGCATGCGCGCCGGATGGAGGAGATCACTCAGTCCATCGATCGGGATGTCTTCGGGCAGGACGCGGAGCTTAAGGGCCCTTTAAAGCTCACGGTGGCGCATGACGTTGCTGAACGGCTGGTCCTTCCCATGCTGCGAGAATTCCGGCAAGCCTATCCGTGTATTGAACTCGATGTCTTGACAACAACTGGACTGGTTGACCTGGCTGCACGGGAGGCAGACATCGCGTTGCGGCTGACGGCCAAACCACCGGGTTATCTCATTGGGCGGGAAGTTTTACCCATGCGACACGGCGTTTATGGCTCTCCGGCTTACCTGCAACACCAAAAAGGGAATGGTCAAGCGGGAAAGAGCCAGGTTATTCTTTTTCGTAGTGAGACTGAACGGCCTGAATGGGTGCAACAACATTTTCCGGATTCTGAGATCTCAATGCGGGTGGACGACGTCGGCACAATGGCCCTGGCCGTCGCTAACGACATGGGTCTTGCCCGTATGCCGTGCTACGTGGGAGACACCCAACCCGCCATTCGCCGTCTCAGGCTGAAGCTTTCGCCCTCGACCTGGGGTATTTGGATTCTGAGCCATGTGGATCTGCGCAGTACGGCGCGCGTACGCGTGGCGCGAGAGTTCCTAATTGACGTTATCGAAAAGCAACGGGACTTGATAATGGGCGAGCGATCTCGCTATTTCGAGTCCGAAGGATGATGGCCACTTCACTCGCTCCCTCCAGTGATGTTCGCACGATCACCAACTGGATTCTGAACCAGGCGTTGACGGAATTTAAGGCCCACCATTTGCTGGCCGGCATGGCCCAGAGAATGCAGAAGCAGGGGTTTGAGGTGCACCGAATAAACGTGACCAACAGAGTATTGCATCCGCTATACACCGGGGCCGGAATCACCTGGTGGCAGAACAAAGGTTTAGAAACGGACTCTTTTACCAGGACGGACAGCACCGGAGAGAATTGGCAAAAAAGTACCGTGCGCCACATGATGGCCAACGAGTTGGAATTCCTGAGGCTTCGGATTGATCAGGGAGAAGGGGTGCAAGAATATCCGATAATCGCCAACTTGCACTCAGAAGGCGCCACCGATTTCATTAGTGTCATCACGCCAATGGGCGGACCCGACACGGCTGTGCCCAGGCAGGACGGCCTCGTCATTTCGTGGGCAACTTGTAAACCAGGTGGGTGGACCGCCCAGGAGATTACCGACATTCTGTATCTGCAGTCCCGCTTTGCCGTGGCATTTCGAATCGCCATGCGGGAAGACCTGGCCCAAAACGTGGTTTCCGCGTATCTCGGCGCGGATGCCGGCCGGCGTGTGCTCAATGGGCAGATAGCCCGAGGTGATGGTGAAGACATTGATGCCGTGGTCTGCTTTGCCGATCTTCGCTCATCAACCAGGCTAGCAGAAGAACTAGGGAGAGATGCATTTCTTCATTTGCTAAACGAGTACTTCGAATGCACAGCGCAGCCCATTCAGGAGGCGGGTGGTGAAATACTCAATTACATTGGAGATGCAGTACTGGCTATTTATCCCTATGACAGTTTTGGTGACTCACGCGGCGCCTGCAAAGTTGCGCTGGCCACCGCGCTCCGGATCAAGCAGCTCATAGCGTTGAACAACAAGCCCCGGCAGAAACAAGGGCAGCCAACCATCGGATTCGGTATCGGCATGCACCTGGGAAGAGTCATGTTCGGTAACATCGGCATACCCACACGACTGGCTTTCTCAGTCATCGGCCCAACGGTGAATGAAGCCGCGCGGATCACTGACTTGTGCCGTGAATTGCAAGAGGAGATTCTTGTATCAGCGGCATTCCGGGATACTGCTGGCGGGCGCTGGACGGCCAAAGGCGAGTACGAGTTACGCAATGTCAACCAGCCCGTTTCGCTGTTTGCGCCTTCCGGCCCCGACATTTGATGCCCATTGGGGCCGGGACGCTTGTATGTATTCATCCCCAGATTATCTATTTTCTGGAGTTAAGTTGTCAGCACCCTCGACCCAGCTTGGTATGTATTCTATTTAAGTAAATGAACATATAACTGCGTTTCGTTAATGTTACAGAATTCACAACAAGTTGCCCGTGATGTACTTTAATGTGCTTGCGGTTTAGGTGCCAACTGGGCCGTTCCACGGAGCACCTTACCCGGCAATGCGCCAGTGATTTCACCCTCCTTGAGAACGGCAATGCCATTGACGAATAGGTGCTCGATACCAGTCGAATAATGATGTGGATCGGTGTAGGTCGAGAGATCCTGGATTGTGGCAGGGTCAAAGACAACAATATCGGCATACATTCCCGGTTTTATCAGGCCGCGTTCATTCGCACCGATTCGTGCAGCAGGCATGGCGGTCATTTTGTGAATCGCCTGTTCCAGGCTGATCGTACCTTTCTCCCTGACGTAATGCGCCAATACCCTGGCAAATGAGCCGTAACTTCTCGGATGTGGATAGCCTTCTCCAGGCACGACGAGATCGCCATCAGATTCAATCATTGACCATGGGTGCGCCATGATTCCTTCAATATCTTCTTCTGACATGCTATGGAAAATTCCGATAAATCCTCCCGCCAGTTGCAGATCAATCAATACATCAACTGCGGATTCCAGGTCCTGCGAACGGCCCTGACGTTCAAGCAGGTCTGCCAGTGTCCGTCCTTCGAATCCTGTGACCTGGGGTAATTCGCGAAATTGGATGGACTTAAAACTACCGCCTGTTTGCTGAGGAAAGATCATTTTCATCTCAGCTTCGATGCGGCGACGGGTTTCCGGATCACCGATGCGTTGAGAGAATTCCTCGTCGCCGCCGGCCAACGCCCAGGGCGGGAACAGAATATCGGAATAGGTGCTAAACGCCCCATAGGGATAGAGATCATGCGTCATATCCAACCCGTTTGAGCGGGCGGCGTCGATTAGTGCGAGGGTGCGTGTGCTCCAGCCGAACTGGGCCGACCCTGCGAGTTTATGGTGATTGACATGTACTGGGATCTGAGCTTCGTAACCGATTTGAATCGCTTCGGTGAATGCTTCGAGGACGCGAGGCCCCTCGTCTCGCAGATGACTGATGTATATGCCACCAAAGCGCGAGGCAACCTTGGCCAGTTCAATGATTTCCTCGGTGTGCGCGTAGACTGCCGGTATGTATTCCAGGCCGGTTGACAGCCCCAGCGCACCCTGCAACATTGATTGCTCGACCAGGGCGCGCATTTCGTCGAGCTCTGCGCCGGTCGGCGCCCGGTCATCAAGACCCATGACCTGCTTTCGAATCCAGGTGTGCCCGGCGAAATAGGCCACATTGGGCGCCGTGCGCAAAGTGGCCGTGTATTGGTCCAACGGCCAGGGCTGATCGTGGCTGTGCAGGGAATTGACGATGGTCGTAACGCCCTGGCGGAGAAAATTCTCGGCCTGCGGGTATTCGTGCAGGTTGGTGACGTGCGCATGCAGATCGATGAATCCCGGCGCCAGGGTTTTGCCTGCCAGGTCAATCGTGGTTCCGCCCTCGGTTGTAACACTACCCGGGGGGCCGAGGCCGACGATACGATCGCCACGAATAAGCAAGTCTGCGGGAAATGCGGGGGTGCCTGATCCATCGACAACATGGCCGCCAACAAGCAAGATCTCCGGTATATCGGAGGCAGTGCAAATGCCACTGTGGATGACGCTCAGTATCGCAATGAGCGCCAATGTGAAGCTTTGAGTTAGTGATCGTCGGCCGGTCATCAGTTGATCTTAATTGGGGGCTTGCATTATCGGCCGACCGCCTTCGAATGTTCATCACACCACCGCGGTTCCGGCAATGGTTTGGATTGCGGCCAGGCCTCATCCAGCGTATCAGCTGTATAGAGGATGCCATTGACCATGACGAAACGCACTGTATTGGTGTTACGAATATCATCCAGTGGATTATCATCCAGCACCAGCAAGTCCGCGGCCTTGCCAACTTCCAGGCTGCCGATTTCCGAGCCCAGCCCAATAGCCCTGGCGCTCTCCAGGGTAGCAACGCGCAGGACACTCCAGGGACGTTTCGAAGGCCACACGAGGCAATGCTGCCCCGTCTCCTGCGGGCGGCTGCCACCACCGGGCCATGATCTGACGCTTGGCTTAGGCTGGCTGAACATCAGTGCTAATCATCAATTCATTATGCCTAGCGGTATTCGATTCCATTCTTGATGATATAAACCAGATTCTTGAGCGCGCTCATGTGTTCCAAGGGATTTCCATCCACCACGATAATATCCGCAAGTTTCCCAGGTTCGATAGTACCGAACTGATCCGTGGAGGCGCCGCCGTCTCCTCGTCTTTGCCGCGACAACATCCGACCCGGCAAGCTGGTGGCGGAACTGATGACATGTATCGGGTTCATGCCATAGCGCACCATCAGATCCATTTCGCGCCAGGTCGACTCGTGATGGAAGTTCATCGGCGTGCCGGAATCCGTGCCAACCAGAATCGGGATACCGGCCCTGTAAAGCTGCATTAGTTTCCTGGGGAAAGTATAAATCTCGCGCTTCGAACCCGAAAAATAGGTTAGGCGAGAGAAGTAATCCAGTGACCCACGTACATCCCGATAGATGTCTTCCGGAAGGTAGCTCTTCAGCAACGGCGTGTCGAGGCGCTCAGGGAAGTCTCTCGTGATGTCATAGACATTGTCCACCATGAGGGTTGCCGTATAGTAGACACGGCTTTCGGCCATTATTCGTATGCTGTCGCTCGGGAACTCCTCGTCGCCGATAGCGCCCATGTGTTCGATGGAATCGACTCCGGCATCGATGACCGCTTTGATATCCCGGTAATCTCCTCCATGGGCCGCAACATGAATCCCCGCCTGGTGCGCTTCCTCCACGACGGCCTTTAACATCTCAGGGGTCGGCCCGCCCCATGGCTTGAGCAGGTCCACGCCGGCAGCGATCAGAGTCCGAGCGTGCGTTCTGGCTTCATCGGCATCTTTGGCGATCAACTGGAAATAATGGGGCATGCCGGCGTCACTGCGGCTGATAAACGGGCCGCTGACGAAGAGGCGTGCCCCCACCTTCTGCCCTTTTTTGATTGCATCCCGCAGCTCGATGGACTCCTTCAAGGGACCGCCCATATCCCGCGCCGTGGTAACTCCGTGTTTCAGCAGGACCTTGGCGCTGATCTCCATGATTTCGGACATCCGCTTTTCATAGCGGGGAAACCACTCGGTATACACACCATGCCCCACGAGCATCAGGTGGGCATGCATTTCTACCAACCCCGGCATCACGGTATAGCCATGGGCGTCAATGATATTGGCGTTGGGTGGGATTTTCACATCAACGCGCGTACCCGCATCTATGATCCGATCCCCTTCAACAACAATAACGGAGTCATGGATAGGCAGGCCCTCGTTACCGTCAATCAGCATCCCTCCGATAATGGCGATCGGCCCGTTTCGTGTCACAGGTTTGATGTCGTATGACGAAGCGCCAGCCAGGTCCGAGCAGAGCCATGACGAGACGAGGATGAAGAAGATAATTCTTTTCATGGATAAACTCCTTGTTAGGATATTGTCGACCTCCGCCTTCCACGTGCTGTGGAATGCATTCAATGAGCGCTCTCGGTACCTTGTGAATCAACCAGCCACCACGGCCGAGGCAAAGCTTGTTGCCGAGGCCAGATCTCATCCAGCGTATTGGCTTGGTACAGAACACCGTCGACCATGACCTGTTCCACCGAGTTGCTGTTGCGGATGTTGGCCAGCGGATTTTCCGCCAGGACCAGCAGGTCAGCCGCCTTGCCCACCTGGATGCTGCCCAGTTCCTGGCCCAGGCCAATGGCCTCTGCGCTTCCCAGGGTTGCAACACGCAGAACATCGTGTCCGCTCATTCCTCCCATGGTCAGAGCCCACATCTCCCAATGAGCCTGCAGCCCCTGTAATTCGCCATGGCCTCCCAGGCCAACGTGACCGCCGGCTTGTAATACGCGGTTCGCATCGGCAGCCATTTGCTGAAACACTTCGTCTTGAGGTGGGCTCCAAGTAATGCCTTCAGCCATCTGGCGGTACAGCAGGGTGGGCGGGAAAAATCGTTGCAGTTTTTCTTCGGCGAACACATTTTCGTGGATTGGGAAATAATTGCGCGTAAAGGGTCCGCCAAATGCAACCAGTAGCGTGGGCGTGTAGGTGATGCCGGTTTGCGCCAGCAGCTGGATGACGTCGTTGTACAAAGGCGATGTCGGCAAACTGTGCTCGTTGCCGCTGAACCCATCCATGGCGTGAGTCAAATCCATCTTGGTATCAGCCCCCCCTTCCGTGGTGGGCATCAGCTTCAACTCACGACTGGCCTGGATGATCCACTGTCGAGTCTGACGGTTGCCCACCAGATAGGATTTCAGCAGGTGGGTTTTGTAATACGTGCTGTAGCGCGAAAGTACATCACGAACCTGCTCGTAGGACTGGAAGTCATTCCAGAGAAATACGCCTGCACCCGTCGAAAATATTCGTGGCCCGACCATTTCTCCGGCCGCGACCAGATCGCTGTAGACAAAAATATCCGCATCGAAGGATTGTGGATCGCGAATGCTGGTAATGCCATAGGCGAGGCTTGCCCAGGCGCTGTAGTCTTTCGTACCCAGTACCCCGCGTTTGATGTCAATCCAGTGTGAGTGAATATCAACGATTCCGGGCATGATGGTTTTGCCCGTCACATCGATGACCCGCGTATCCCGTGGGATATCCAGGCTGTCTTTGGGACCAACGCCGGCAATGCGGCCGCCATTGACCAGGACGTCCGCATGCTCGATCACTTCATCACCGCGCATGGTAATGACCCGGCCGCCTTGCAGTAAGACTGATCCTTCGGGTGTCCTGCGCGGCGCGGTTACAACGGCCGCAAAGTTCTGAGTTGCTTCCCCAACCTGGGTAAAAATGGTTGCACCCGCGGTCCATGCCACCATGTCGCCGCCCCGCGCCCAGGCCATTTGGTCCGCGCCGATGGTGGTCAGCTTGCGATGGCCGGGGGCATCGAGATACACGTTGACTGGCGGCCTGTCCGCTGAACTGTCAGCTGAACTGTCCGCTGAACTGTCAGCTGAACTGTCCGCTGGAAGGTCCGCTATGTCCACCAGAAAAACCTGGCCAGACACCAGGGCCAGCGCCTGTTTGCCATCGGGGCTGATCAGCACGTTTTCGGCCATGGCGGGTACACCGTTTCTGCCGATCCCCATGATGCGAGCATGTGCAGTCGTGTCACTGCCGTCCAGACGGCGGGATATCAGACCACCGGCCATCGAATAAGAGTAAAACCGTTCCGGATCGGCGCCGATGGACATGCTGGTGGTGCCGGCAGCTGCGGCAATCTTTTGCCCATCCGTGTCGAAACCCTGGCCCGAGCTGGTGGCTATGACGATGAACTGAACTATCTGCTCCGCTGCAGCCAATTGCTGTCGGTCATTGATACGCCGGACGTCACTCGGTGCTGTGATCGCGAGAATATGCTGGCCATCCGCTGTCCACACCGGGTTACGGTAATAGGCTGCCCGCATGCTGACTTGCTCAGGCGGCTGTCCTCCACCGGCTCGAACTCGCCAGACCTGTCCGCCCTGATTGCCATCCCAGGTGACATACGCCAGCCACTGTCCATCCGGTGACCAGGCCGGCTGGAACTCTCCACTAGCCCGCGACTCCGTGAGCCACCGTGGAGTGCCTCCTGCAGCCGCCATCACGTAGATCCGGGCAAAGGCGGAAAAGGCAAACTGCTTACCGTCGGGAGAGGGTTGAGTACCCTGGATGACTCGCGCCTGAACCGGACCCTCATCCAATTTGGTTGCAAATTCCAGCCGCCGAGCGACTTCCAGGCTCACATCGGCCTGGAACGGAATCAAACTATTCTTGCCGCTTGCTACATCAATTCGATGGATTTTTCCGCCATACGCGATGACTACAGCCGAGCCGTCCGGCGTAAAGGAAAAATTGGGCAAAATGTCACGGCTGGCGCGGTCTTCCAACGCGGGCTGACCAATCGGAAAGGCCATCCACCGTTCTTCTCCACTGACGAGATTGCGAATGCGAAGTCCGGTCTGATGGGCCTGCCGCATACCAAACGCCAGCCACTCACCATCCGGAGAAATCCCGGGCCGAAATGCTCCTTCACGCTCAAAGGTTACAACCTCGGTGGCGCTACTGGCTGTGTCATAGCGCATAATTTGCGCTGTTGGCCCCGCAGTGGAAAGATATTGGCGCGGCGAAGGTGAAGTGAAGTAGATGCTGCTTCCATCTGGCGACACCGCGGCACCAAATGGGCCAGTCGGAATGGATGACACCAGCAGCGAATTGCTACCGCTCTTGGGTAGCTCAATTTTGATCGGCGCCTGGCTCTTGTCCAGTGGATACTGCCAGAGCTCTACGCTATTGCTCCTGCTGCGGCGGGGAGAAATTCTCGACACCAGGACGGACTGGCCATCCGCTGACCAGGCCGGGGAGAACAGCTCAGCGCTGGTTTCTTCCGACAGCTGACGGATCACCCGGCCTTGTCCATCGGCCAGCCAGATATTGTCCTCACCGCTGCGGTCACTGATGAATACCATCTGGCTGCCATCGGCGGAATAGCGCGGCTGGGAATCAAAGGAATTGCCGGTAATTAATGCGGTGGCTTTACCGCCGCCGATAGGCAATGAATAAATGTCGCCCAGCAATTCGAACAGCAGCGACTGTCCGTCCGGCGCCACATCCAGCGACATCCAGGTGCCCTCGTCAGTCTGGAATGAAACGTGGTCTACGGGCCCGGCATGAACGTCACAGCCGAATATCAATATTAAAAAGGGTAACAGTGCGGGGAATAATTTGTTGAAAGGGCGTATGAGCATAAACGTCTTCAACCTGGCGATTTGTGGGTATCGGGCAACGCGCGGCAGCCAGTGGCAAGGGCCTTTAATCTCAATGCTACACGACCGATAGTTGGCCGAGCTTTACGCTTATCAGTGTTGATATCGAAATAGAAGGCCCCAGGATCTCGGCAAAGGTCGAGTAGTCCAAACCAGAACACCTCCAGAAGGAAACAATACGGCATCTTCGTTGGTCAGGTTTTTTCCTTCCAGATACAACTGCCAATTTTCCCTTTCGACTCCTATTCGGGCATTCAAATAGGCCGTTTTTTCCGATTCGAAGGTTGCGGTTTGGTAACCTCCCGCACTCTGGAAATCCACTCTGAACATGCCCGGAAAAGACGCCGCCCAATCGAAGCGGTAGGTGAGCGCACCTGACCAGGTCCACTCGGGAACGAAAGACAATCGATCACCCGGCTCTATGCCCTGACTGCTGGTGTCGTAGGTAACATCGTTTATGCTGTAGGTGAGGTTCAGAATAAGTTGGTCCGTCAGCGCTGCACTGCCCGCAAGCTCGAAGCCGAGACCGGACGCAGCACCGGTATTGACCGTATTGGCAAAAATCGCTCCCGGTAGTACATCCGAGACTTGCACGTTTGAGTAATCAAGCCAATACAGGGCTGTATCAATCGTCAGGCGATTGTCCAGCAGACCGGTGCGTGTTCCAATTTCGTAGTTCCAGAGTTTTTCCGGGTCATATGAATCCGGAGGCCCCTGGGTGTTGAATCCGCCGCTACGAAAGCCCTTGGCAATATTGATATAGGCCGAGCCAGAGTTAGAGTATTTCCACAGTAGATTGAAGCGGGGATCAACTGAGTCGAATTTGTCGGTGTCATGAAAAGTTGACGGGACAAAAAAAGTTACGCTGGAGCCATCCCTTGTGCGCTTGTCATCGTAGTAGCGCACACCCACGGATGCTTCCCACTCAGGTGAAAACGCATAGCTAACATCGCCGAAAACGGCCCAGGATTTGGCGTCCGCGGGTGCTGTACTAATTGAATCCAAAACACCCGTGACGGGATTCGGGCTAGCGGGCGTCGATTGAACCTGCCTGGATTCAGCGTCTCGATACCAAGCGCCCACGGTCCAGGAAAGTGGGCCATCACCACTCGAAGATAAGCGGAACTCCTGGGTCAGTACTTTGAAATTAATGTCAAATCCAATGGCAATGGTCCCGCCCGGCCCCACCAGGAAACCAAAAAAAGCGGTGAGATCGCGCTCAAATTCCAAATTTCGATCCAGGTATCCCGTTGAGCTGATCAGATTCACTCCAGGCAAATCGAAATCGAGAATCAGGTTAATCATATCTGACTTGTCGAATGTAGGTTGCTCGCGCAACTGAGTGACGACATTAGGGTCGCCGGCGTCGGTGTAATTGGGAGATTTTGAATCCAGATCGTAGTGCTGCCACAACAGAGTAGCCTTCAAATTATCGTTGGGCTGCCACAATGCCTTGCCACGAAACCATGCTTGCCTATTGCTATTAATGTCCTTTTCACCGGTGACCGCATCGTCAATCCAGCCGGGCATGTCGTCATAACCTGCAACCAAACGAACACCAAAAGTTTGCGTTTTGTTAGGAAGATTCGCGATTCCGTAGGCGTGATAACCGGTATCGCCGCCATCCATGCTGACGACTCCAGCCTCAGCTTCAAATCCCGCACCCCCAAAGTCGGGATTGCGGGTTATGTACTTTATGGTGCCACCCATGGAACCCTGGCCGTATAATGTGCCCTGAGGCCCTCGAAGAACCTCGATTCGCTCCAGGTCCACCAAGGGAATTTCCACGTTACGCTGAACCTGATCGAAAGATACACCCACTTCATCAAGATAGACGCCGACTACCGGCAGCCCCTGATTTCCGGGAGAAAGGCCGCGCATCTGAAGGCGGTCTTGCCCCGGTCCGTTGTTGGTGATGTAGAGACTGGGGATCGAATACTGCAAGTCCTTGATGTTCATCGCAGCGCGATCCCTGATTTCCTGATTGCTTATCACAGTGACAGCCTGTGGCACCTCGAGCAGTGACTGCTCCCGTTTTTGAGCCGTGACCAAGACTTCTTCGAGTGTCAATGCTTCAGACTCCTGGTCTGATTGGGCAAAAACCAATCCCGGCATGAGCAGTGCCGTGATGGCAAAAATCGTTGAATTCAATGTAGGCATGATGAACATTCCTGCCGCTTTTGATTATGTGTCGGAAAATGCGCCCATTATTATTGCTTTATCACGCCAAGGAGACATATTAGTGGATATAATATTTACCGTCAACTGATTGTGTTTAAAGTCTGCAAATTAGCGTGCGCGCTGTTTTTCTTCAAGAATTCTAGTTTGGCCATTAGGTTGTTTTTAAATAATCATTTATTCATAGTGACTTATTGCTATCAGTATGGGTGAGGCAAAAAAGCAATTCGACTCATTTACGAATTTTGTGTACATTCGAGATTCCAAATTATAGGATGTTATAATATCCATTGTTAGAAAGCCTCAATGCATGCAGCCTCGTTTAACAAGATGAATGCCACCTCAATACAACCCCCCTACCTGCTGTTTCTGGGTAACGTGCATGACAGCATCGATGCCAAGACTGCCACGGGTGTCTGTGCCTGGCGGCCTGAACGATGCGCTGGACAACTACGGTTGGGGTCATGCGGGGTCGATCTGGACCTGCCTGATTTGACCATTCCCCAAGCTGCGGCCTCGGGTGTTCGAACACTGGTAATAGACCTCGCGCTGCCTGGCGGAGAGCTGAGCCATGACTGGATCAATCTGATTGCCGAGGCACTGAGCAGCGGACTTGATGTGGCAAGCGGGCTTCACAGCAAAATTTCAGACATCCGCACATTGCGCGAGGCAGCAAGAAAGTCCGGTTCCAGGATTATTGAAATCAGGAACGTAGACAGGGCGTTTCCTGTTGCCAGTTACCGCAAGAGAACAGGAAAGCGCTTATTGACTGTTGGAACTGATTGTTCCGTTGGGAAAATGTATACAGCCCTTGCCCTGGAACGGGAAATGAAAGCGACTGGCTGGCTTGCAGACTTTCGTGCGACCGGCCAAACCGGAATCCTGATTGCAGGCTCGGGCATTCCTGTCGACGCCGTGGTTTCCGACTTCGTGGCGGGCGCAGCCGAAACACTGTCACCAGATAATGAGGATCTACACTGGGATGTCATTGAGGGCCAGGGCTCACTCTTCCACCCTTCCTATTCGGGAGTCTCGCTCAGCTTGCTTCACGGCGCCCAGCCGGACGCGATAGTTCTGTGCCATGAAGCCGGGCGAACGGTAAACAGCGATTTTATCAATCTGCCCTTACCGGAGCTGGAAGAATGCGCGGAGTTGAACCTGTGCATGGCTAGAATGGTGAATCCGGACGTTTTACTGACCGGAATTAGTCTCAACACCAGCGCGCTGTCCGAGCCTGAAGCACAGGAGTGTCTAAGAGATGTCAGCAACAGACTTGCAGTACCCGCCATAGACCCTTTCCGGACCGGTGTTGGCGAAATCCTGGCAGTGTTACCTTAATCAGATCGGTGGTGTCATGGCACTTACAATCACACACTCGTCGGGCCCGGGATTTTTGAAGCGGTGAGGAATCCGGCTCTCAAACAGATAGGCGTCACCTGGACCCAGAACGCGGGTTTCACCGCCCACGGTCAGCTCGACCCTGCCCTTAATCACTACACCTCCCTCATCACCGGCATGGCCATAGGGTTCAACTGCAGTAGCGGCACCAGGCTTATAGTGTTCATAAAACAACTGCAGAGGCTTGCCCTTGAGGTTAGTACCAACCTGCTTCAGGGAAACACCATTACCGCCCACTTCCACCAGCTCTTCGCTGGAGAAAAAGGGTCTTTCACGTGCTGGCGACTCTTCCGAAAAAAATTCGGAAAAAGTGACCGAGAAAACGTCGAGAATTTTCCTGAGCGAACCAACAGAAGGGCTGGCATTATTCCGTTCTGCCTGGGAAATTGCACCATGTGTCATGCCGGCTTGCTTGGCCAGTTCTCTTTGCGAATACCCAAACGTTTCACGAAATTGACGAATCCTGGCACCTACGTCAAGCGCATTGAGACTGGTTTCAGTTTTCTTTTTCATATTACTCGGATGATAGCCCGAAAAGCCACGGAAAGAAACGTGGCATCAAAAAGCATTGGGATTGCGAATGTCTTTAATAACTCACTCACGGACAGTATTGATGGCCGGAGTTGAAATTGAACGCCTTTGGGCAACAGGAGTAATTATGAACACACACCTGACCAAAACACTTACTTACTTGCTTACCATGACAGTGTCGCTCAGCCTGGCTGCAGCAATCACTCCGGAGGATGGTTCAGAATTTGATTCCATCATGTCCGGACTGGTGACAGCAGGTGGCCCCGGCTGCGGTTTGGGTATCATTCGGGACGGCGAACTGGTGTACAACCGCGGATACGGCCTGGCCGATATGGAACATGATGTACCCATCTCCCCGGACACCGTTTTTCGGACCGGTTCGGTCGGCAAACAATTTACCGCGGCGAGTATTGCAATACTGGCCGTGCAAGGCCTCCTGGACCTGGATGCCGACATCCACACACTACTGCCTGATTTGCCGGAATACCCCCAAACGGTTACTGTGCGTCACCTGCTCAGTCACTCTGCGGGAATACCAAACGTATACGATCTGATCGAGCTACTGGGACATGAAACAGACGGCAATTTCTATCCAAGTGAATTAATCCTGGAAATGATCTATCGGTTGAAGACGCTTGAATTTGAACCTGGATCAAAATTTGAGTACAGCAATGCAGCTTATTTGCTGCTGGCGCAAATTGTCGAGGCTGTGAGTGGTAAATCCTTGCGGGCGTTTGCACACGATAATATTTTTGTGCCACTGGGCATGTCGAATACGCATTTTCACGATGATTATCGTGAAATTGTCAAGAACCGCGCTTATGGTCATGGACTCAATGCTGATGGTCAATGGGAATTACGCAACAGCAACTTTTACCTAGTAGGTGATGGTGGAGTATTTACAACCGTTGCTGACTTGGCTCGTTGGGACCAGAATTTCTATGATAACCAGCTTGCTGGGGGAAAGAATCTCATCGAGCTGATGGAAGAACCATACGAATACACTGAGACAGGTGCAAAATTTATGGCGATGGACATGGATTACGGATTCGGCCTTTTTGTCGGCGAATATCAGGGTCAAAAGATTGTCTGGCATACCGGCGGGTGGGCGGGATTTGCAGCGGTAGTCGCCCGTTTCCCGGAGAAGAACCGTAGCCTGATTATGCTTTGTAATCAGAGGAAAAGGATTGGGGAGACATTCAAAGCACTGGTTGCCAAAATCCTTGAGAACTAGCGTCCGACAATGAGGCATTTACACCTAATGGCTGTCGGCTTTATATGCAGTCAAATGCTTGCCTGCTCATCGTCTGATTCTTCGGTTGAGCAAGCCCCGCAAACAATAGCCGGCAGTGTTCTGATCCGCAATGCAGTCATTGTGGACGGTACGGGCCGGGCAGCATACCCGGGGGCGCTGCGCATGCTGGGTGATACCATCACAGATGTCGGCGATCTGGCACCAAGGGCTGATGAATTGATCCACGATGCCGGGGGACAAATCATAGCCCCCGGTTTCATAGATACACACAGCCACCTGGAATTGATCATGCATGAAGACCGGCATGTTTTGCCCGCCATCAGTCAGGGAATTACCACCGTAATTGTCGGTCAGGACGGTTTTTCACCCTACCCATTGCAGCAGTGGTATCAAAAGGTTTCAGCTGGGGGAGTGGGGCCCAACATTGCATCCTACGTGGGCCATAACACTCTGCGCAGCTCAGTCCTGCGCGAAGACGCAAAGAGACCCGCCAGCAAGGACGAAATCGATCAGATGAGGCGTCTATTGGCACAGGAGATGCGCAGTGGCGCACTGGGGTTGTCAACAGGGCTTGAATACGACACTGGAATATATTCAAATCCCGCAGAGATCATTGCGCTGGCGTATGAAGCCAAGAAGCAGGGTGGGCGTTATATCACCCATATTCGCAGTGAGGACAGGGATTTCTGGAATGCACTGGATGAAGCCATAGAGGTGGGAAGGGAGACCGGAATCGTGGTGCAAATTTCTCATATCAAGCTATCAATGAAAGGACTGTGGGGGCAGGCCGACAAAGTGCTTGAGCGGCTGGATGCCGCTCGGGCCGAAGGAATCGACATTACCGCTGACATCTATCCCTATACGTATTGGAAATCAACAATGACGGTGATTCTACCGTCGCGTAACCTTGAGGATCGGGCCGCGCTCAAATTTGCCTTCAGTGAGATTGCGCCGCCGGAAAAGATATTCCTCACGCTGTTTGAGCCTGACCCTTCGCTGGAAGGCAAATCCATTGCAGAAATTGCTGCCGCCAGTAATGAAGATTCCGTGACTAGCTATCTTCGACTGCTCAGGCAGTCTGAAGCGCTGGCCGCCGAGCGCGGCGTGATCAGGCAGGAAGTCGCTGGCATTGTCGCCCATGCGATGTCGGATACCGATTTGGCAACCTTTATGCGTTGGCCGCACAGTAACATTTGTTCCGATGGTGAAAAGAGTGCACATCCGCGAGCTTACGGCACCTATCCTCGCGTGCTGGCTCGATACGTCCGTAATCAGAAAGTTCTGAAGCTTGAACAGGCGGTGCAGAAAATGACATCGCTTCCTGCATTACATATGGGCATTGCTGACAGGGGAACCCTGGCGCCGGGAATGAAGGCAGACCTCGTTGTTTTTGACCCCGAGCTGATTCAAGATCATGCGACGGTCGAGTCAATAAACGCCTTGTCGACAGGCATTGACCAGGTTTGGGTCAATGGTGAGCTGGTTTTCGCGAGTGGTGAAGTAAAAGAGGCTTTACCCGGTCAGATTGTGCGAAAACTGGAGTCTCAACACAACCGCATTAATGCGCCAACTGCCCCGCCAATTGAGTTCTAATAACTTGAATATATGAATGAATTCTTGACTTGAAGTGGCTCAATTAAATGGGCCACCCTTCTCTGGTGCTGGTCCGGGGTCGAGTTTTGTCTGAGCGCTAAACCCGGACCATGCTCCGTAATCCCCCTGGAGGGTACTGACATCGAGAACGGGTGATGCGTCGATTCAAATCCATGCAACGAGCTCAGCGGTTCCTGACTGTGCATGCTGCTGTATACAATTTATTCAATCTTGGCCGTCACCTTGTTTCGGCCAAGAATTATAGGTATTTCCGATTGCGTGCCATTGCGTCTTGGACTTGCGTCACAGCCTGAAAGGCGATATCTACTCAATTTTGCTTAGGCTGCGTAGTTAACTTGTCAATACCCTTTTGCATTCAAGATCGGAGATTTTCAGGTTGAATCGAAGTAGGTGTTTATGATGAAGAAATGAGGGCGGCGGCGTTTGTGCTCTGCTATGGTTTCCTGAATTCCTTAAACAATAAGTGTGCTGCATATGAATCGTTTCCCCGAACTCTCACCTGCGACGATGACACCCGAGCAACTGCGCGTATACAACGAGATCATTTCTGGACAACGCGGCAGCTTCAGCGGACCATTCAACGCGTTGTTGCGCAGTCCGGAAATTTGTGATCATGCCCAAAAGCTGGGTGCCTTCATCCGTTATGAGGGCACCTTGCCGGGAAAGTTGCGCGAGTTAGCCATTCTCGTTACCGCGCGGCGTTGGCGGGCTCAATACGAATGGTACGTCCATTCGCGAATCGCACTTGATGAAGGACTCGACCAAACGATTGTCAACGCCATTGCTGAGACTAGGGCCCCATCATTTGCCGAGCCCGATGAGGAAGTGGTGTACCAGTTCTGCCACACGATGCTTCAGTCAGGGGAAGTCAGTGACGCCGATTACGTAGCAACCTGTGAACTTCTGGGCGAGGCCGGTGTGATCGAACTGATCGGGCTGATGGGCTTTTACTGCCTGATATCATTCACGCTCAACACAGCTCAGGTGCAGGTTCCGGAGGGTTTCAAGCTCCTCACCTAAGCTCAATGCCCTCAGTGGGCAACGTCTAGGAACGCCGTGCGAGACGAAGTCTCACTGCCCTGGTGGGGGCACCCGACTGGTTTCGGAACAAAGTCTGACCTTGTTTCGGTCGCGCGGAGCTTATGCCTGCCGAATCGGCAGTTCGATTCGGGATGGACAGGCACCGCCTCGATGCAACTGAATAAGCGGACTTCCGGTTTCAGGCACCCGCACGAAAGTATCTTTGTCATGTCCAGCGATCGCAATCCTCAATGCGTGACCGGCCGGCACTTCAACCGACGTGGGGAAGAGCTTGAATGACAGCTCAGCAACTTCTCCCGGTACAAGAGGCATAGCGTGCTGGCGCAGAAAGCTGTGGTAGGGGCCGAAATTCTCATACGGTGGGGCGTCAGATATTTTGCGATGGATTGCGCGTAACATTCCTTCCGTTAAGTAGGTGACCCTGCCGCTGGGGGCAACACTCTCCAGGTAGACTATGAACGCGCCGTCGGTGTGCGTTGAACTGACATATAAGGTGACGACAGGATGTCCGGTTATTTCCAGGGGTGATTTCAAGGGTGAAGATGTATAACAGAGCAGTAAAGCGTCCGCAGTAGTGCGATCGCCGTAGTCAACTGGAGTTCCCCCCATGGAAGTTGACCACCGCGTGGTCTTGCCGGAGGCAGCTTCGAAATCAATTGCGTAGCGGTCCTCACTTCCCAACTCCGTCTGTGGCTGGACATCCAGTTGCTCGTGGTTACTACAGTACCAGGGCTTGTAGGTGATGCCTCGCGGAGGCCAAACATCTGTTGTGTGCCACTCGTCCCTGCCCATGGTGAAATACCGGACGACTCGCATTATGGGTGCCGCAGTACCGTTTTTTAGGTAGGGCTCAAAAAAGGAGAAAACTTGTTGCCACTGTTCCTGTATGGAGGGAACCGGCGGCCCTGGCTCTGCTGCAAATACGTTGGCGCTGGTGATTGCACCGTGATTCCAGGGCCCGATTATCGTTAGGTTGGGAGCTTTGAAGGTTGCAAAGCGAGCCAGCGCGCCGTCTGCAGTGCCTGAATCGAGCCAGCCGGCCCAATGCATCATAGGTATTTGCGCGCTTTCAATCTCATCGCGATATGTGAACAGGGGTCGGCGGGCAATCCGCTCTCCATCCGGAGTTATTCCCGCCAGGTCATCCCGAAACAGCCAGTTTCGACCGTGATCGACAAAATAAACATTGTGAACGTGATCTTTAATGCACTCTCGTAGCAGCGCCTGATCAGGGTCGTTATCGACCGGCTTCACCCCAAGCATCGCTTTGTATGTGGGCATGTTGTCGATCGCATGCAAAGTCTCAATATCGTTTCGGTCCAATGCCTTTACGAATATACCCCAGTCCTTCAGGTAGGCTGTACTTTGTAGGCCACCTGGAAAATGGATTTGCGCGTAATTGTCAAAGTCGGTGAATCGAGGTGTTGCCGCCTTCAGCGCGCCGTGATTACTGGCTGCCGCTAATTCGGCAGTATTGCCCGTATAGGAAATTCCGTCTGTGCCAATCCGGCCATTGGACCAGGTCTGCGCGCTCAACCACTCAATGATCTCACCGGCGTCTCGCACTTCTTCGTCGGGATACTCGACGAATCGCTGACCAAAAGAGGCACCGGATCCACGAGCGTCCACATGCGCAAAAACGTATCCAGCGGCGTTCATCAGGTCACCCAGACGGGGCGAGTGGTTTCCGCCCGCCTGTGATTCCATTCCGGCGCGCCAGTATCGTGTGAACCAGACAATCGCTGGAAACTTCTCACCATCTTCCGCCGATGGCGGCAGCCAAAGTTCAACCGCGATCCGCACGCCATCGCGCATAGTCACATAGATGCTGCGTCGTACACATTCTCGAACCAAATTTGTCACCCGTTTGCGCGCACCGCGAGCCATACCAACATCATGATGCGAATATAGCACCAAA
>CAXXKZ010000007.1:0-465000 GCA_963665545.2 Lysobacterales bacterium
ATGAAGGGAAGCGAGACTCAAGCCGAAGGCATGCCAGGCGCAGCCTGGCTAAATAGAATGCCGTTGAGCGCAGCCGGTTTTCGCCGCAGGCGAATGAAGGGAAGCGAGACTCAATAAATTACTGCCAGTAAAACGGCTTGGTTTTTCTGTCCCCCGTTACGGTCTCATTGAGCGTGCCGGCCTCATACAGGCGGCCGTTCAGCATAATCATGTGTACTTTGTCGGACTGGTATATATCCGCCAACGGGTTAACATCCAGTATCACCATGTCGGCCAGCTTACCCACTTCCAACGAGCCCAGGTCCTGGCCGAATCCCAGCGCCTCGGCTGGCGCCGATGTTGCTGTTCGCAGCGCTTCGAGGGCGGACATGCCGCCCTGGGCGAACCCCCACATTTCCCAATGACTGGCCAGCCCTTCGCGCTGGCCATGGGCGCCGATGGACACCAGCACGCCACGCTCAGCGAGCCGTTTGGCGTTGGCCGCACTGCGAATATGGTGGAACTCGTCATTTGGGGCCTTGAATCTTCTGATCGAGCGGGGCTGGAGGATATGCGGTGGTACAAACCTGGAGAGAATGGGGTGCTTCCAGACATCCGTTTCCATGTACCAGTAGTGCTCTGAGGTTAGTCCGCCGTAGGTCACCACCAGCGTGGGCGTGTAGGCAACTTGTGTTTGGCTCCAAAACTGGAGCACATCGTCATACAACATCGATTGCGGCAGGTTGTGTTCGATCGCGCTGTTGCCATCGGCCACCATCGACAGATCCATGTGAAACAGAGAAGCCCCTTCGGAGACAACCAGCAAGTCTTCCTGCCGGGCAGCGGCAGTGACTTGCTGACGCTGTTCACGCCTTGGCTGGTTGTAGTTTTTGATACTGGTCGCGCCCTGGGCTTTTAGCCGGCGAACGTGCTCCAGGGCGTCTGCGGCAGAATTTACGTCTGCGAGGCTGGTAGATTTTGCGCCGTAGACGATGTCACCGGTTGAAAAAATCCGTGGAGAGAGAATCTGGCCCGTGCGTTGCATTTCGGCTGCGGCAAACACAGCCGTTGCATCGTTTGACGGGTCGTGTACGGTGGTCACACCCAGCGCCAGGGTGGCGTAAGCCGCCCAGTTTTGTTGCGGAATAACGCCAACGCCCTGAGGACCGTGGGCATGCGCATCGATCAGCCCGGGAATGATGGTTTTGCCGGACAGGTCTACCACGATTGCGGCGTCAGGAATGTTCGCATTGGCGGCCGGGCCTATTGCGGTGATTCGATTGCCCTCGACGATAATCACCCCGTTCTCAATCATGCCGCCATCAGCGCCGGCCATGGTAATGATTCGGGCGCCCTTAAGCGCGACCAGACCATCGGGGACATCGGTTTGCAGTTGCATCGACAAAGAAGCAAGGGGTAGCTGCAGGGGCGCCTTTTCACCCTTCTTTTCATCCTCGTCACCGTCATCGTCATCGTCATTGGCATCGTCTTGAGGTGGGGACAAGATGCTGGCCGCATCCTGGCTGTATAGATTGGCGCCGAGCGTCCAGTTCAACACCGTGCTTGACTGCGACCAGCCTGGAAAGCTGCCGCCGTCGCCCGTCGCCCGTTTAATATTCAGACTGGCGCTCTTGGTGGCCAGTGCCAGGGGCTTTCCACCGGGCGGCAGCGGTACCAGGTAAATGTGGAAATTTTCGCGGAAAGCGAGGTGCCGATCGTCCGGTGAGACCTCCAAACGCTGCAAATAGGGTCCACTGGCGTGGGTGCGAGGGGCCTCGCCATTAAGGTCAATACTGACCAGGTCGCTACCTGCACCACCCTCTGCGGGCCGGGTCACATACAAGCGGTCTTTACTGGCGCCGAAATGCGGGTTGGCGCCGCTGCTGGTGATCTTGCGTACTTCGCCGCCGCTGGCGGAAATCTCGAATACACCCGTGTCGATGGACCAGTCCGGAGATGTCAGATAGCCACCGCCCGTGACCTGGTAGACGATGGTGCTGCCATCGGGTGAAAACCGCGGTGCATGAAAATGGCCGGGCTGTTGCGTCAGTCGTTTGCTGCGTCCGCCACGGGCACGGACCGTGTGAATATTGCCCAGTTCCTGATCGTTCCAGGTAATAAAGGCGATTTGGCGCCCATCGCGTGACCAGGTCGGGTCGTACTCTAAATGATCAGTCGCGTCACGGGTCAGTGGTCGAATATCACCATCAGGCAATCTCTTGAGGTATACACGCCCGGCACTCTCAAACACAACTTGCGACCCATCAGGAGAGACTTCGGCATTTCGTACCATGGCGGTATTGAAGCTGGCCGGCGCGACCTCACGCTGCGGCCGCGGAGGATCCATGACGGAGCGCTCATCCTTGACGTGGAACTCAATGTCGGTGAGCGTGCCGCTATCAATCTCGATGCGCCTGATCTTTCCGCCGGACCAGAACAGCAGGCTTTGAGAGTCGGGCATCCAGTCCATATTGGGGTAGAGGCCCTGGACGCCCCAGACTTCCTGCAAGTCTTGGTCCAGGTCGGTGTATATCGGCCACTCGGCCCCGTTTTCCAGATCCTTCAGAAATAGTGCGCTCCTGGCGCGGATGCGACGTACGAAGGCTAGGTAGCGGCCGTCTGGTGACGGTGCAGGTCGAACCGCGCCGCCTGCGCCGGTGACAAAGGATTCGGTCAGGCCGGTTTGCAAGTCATGGCGGCGGATTTCAAAAATCTGTCCATTGGAATCCTGGGCATAGACGAAGGTGCCGCCGGGCGTGCTGTCCATGCTGAAATAGATATACCGCCCGTCAGGGGAAAAAGCCGGTTCGCCCAACTCCTTTTGGTGTAATTCGTCAGGCTTCTCGACCACTGCCACCCCACCGCCATTGCGGTGATAAAGCCAGATTTCGCCGGTGCCAAGCGAGCGCGTGGTGGTGAAGTGCTTTCTCGCCGCAATGTATTCACCGTCTGGCGACCAGAACGGATTGTTCAGCAAGGTAAAGCGCTCGGTAGTGAGCTCACGAGCGGCGCTGCCGTCGGCCAGCATGATCCAGATATTGTCAGCACCGCCGGCATCACTGATATAGGCGATTTCCGATCCATCCGGCGAAAAACGCGGCTGTATTGACCAGGACAGCCCGCTGTTGATGGCGGTGGCCTTGCCACCTGCGATCGGCAGAAGGTAAATATCACCCAGCAGATCAAATGCGATCGTCTGACCGTCCGGGCTGACATCAAGGCTCATCCAGGTGCCGCTATGGGTATCAATGCCTACGTTGCGCAAATCACCGGGTGGGGCATTCACATCCCACTTATCTTCGTCGTCCGCGGCCTGCAGCCCTCCAGATACCAGAACACCGGTGAGCAAGAAAACAACGACATTGAATTTGAACTGTAAATGCATAATTAAGACTCGTCAGATCGATCGGGCAACCGATAATAAACCAACCGCATCCGCCATGCACCACGCCAGTTTGCACAAGGATGTGCTTAGATCGTGGAGCACATGGATGTGCGGGAACGATCCATTGATGAGCGTATGTGCTTAGATCGTGGAGCACATGGATGTGCGGGAACGATCCATTGATGAGCCGTATGTGCCGTGGAGCACATGGATGTGCGGGAACACAAGGATGTGCTTAGATCGTGGAGCACATGGATGTGCGGGAACGATCCATTGATGAGCCGTATGTGCTTAGATCGTGGAGCACATGGATGTGCGGGAACGATCCCAAGGCATCAAAGACGAAGGCCAGTACGCACAGTGCAGCGTGCTTAGATCGTGGAGCGCAGGGATGCGCGGGAACGATCCCGCAGGGATGCGCGGGAGCGATCCCCCGGGATGCGCGGGAACGATCCAAGGCGCTAAGAATACTTGAAACCGTTCAGCAGCTCTTCGAGCCGCCGGAAAATGCTGCCATCCTGGCATTTTCCTTCCTCACGCCATCCTTGGCGCTCGGGCTCGACAACCGAGTCGCTTGTGCGTCGCCCGACTCCTTCTGTCCGACCTCCGGAAAGCCCCATGAGCGGGCTGCTGTCCACGCCTGGCGGATGGCGCTGCGCGCTTCCCTTACTTCTCCGCGCTTGGTGGGTCGGCTCCAACGGAACATCCTGTTCCGTGTCGCCTCGCTGGTCCATTCATGGACCAGCGACCCAGTTGCTTGTCGGCGCTCGGCATCCTTTAAGGCGTGGCCAGTAGCCCGCTCACGGGACTTTCCTAACGCTGGAGCAGGACTGCAGGGATGCACGACTCCCTGTACAATGCGCGCTGCTCTACCGCAGCAGAACCACCTCAAAGGAGACCCCCATGCGAATCCGCATCGAGCTAACAAGGATTGTAATTTTTTTGATTTTGGCAGTGTTCTTACCCACTGTCGCTTTCGCCGACCAGTTAATCATGAAAAACGGTGATGTCATCACCGGCACAATCAGCAAAATTGCTGATGGCAAGGTATACGTCCATCCCAGCTATGCGGACGAATTTTCGGTTGCGCTTGCCGAGGTGGCCTCGCTGATCGCCGAGCAGGAATTTCAAATCGAGTTGGACGACGGTCGCACGGTGGACGGGCGGATTGCCCTTGGCGCATCAGGTCAACAGGTGCTCGTCGTGGATGACGTTGAAATGCCCATTGTCCTCGCCAGCCTGGTGCAGGCCGCGCAACCAGACCCGTATTATGAGCGGACTTCGCACGTCGATATCAACCTGACCAAGAATTCCGGCAATACCGATAGCAGCAACACCCTGATTTTTGCCGACACCCGCATGAGGATGGGCGTTCACCGGCACTTGGCCGAACTCAGTTTCCGGCGTGACTCGACCAATGGCGTCAAGACCAAGGAACAGGATTTGTTTCGCTATGACTACAACTGGATGGTGGCGGAGCCCTGGTATATCGGGGCAAACGCGAGTTTTGAGCGGGACCCCATTCGAGACTTGGATTATCGATATGTTTTGGGTGCACTGGTCGGCCGGGATTTCATCAAGGATGCCAACCGGTTTCTCACGGCCAGCGTGGGTGTGGGGTATTCAAGTGAAGAAATTGCAGATGCCAAGCAGAATGGCGCTGTCGCTACCTGGCGCATGATTTATGAGCACAGTTTTCGCGATGGCAGCCTGACCTTTTTCCACAACAACTCGATCAACTATCAGTTGTTCGGTGCTAACAACACCATATTCAAGACCAAAACGGGTTTTCGATTCGACATCGTTGCCAATATCTATGCCAATCTGTCCTACCGCTATGATTACGAGACCGATCCAGCACCCGGTGCGTCCAAGGATGATTCCACTTTTGTAGTTGGAATCGGCGCTGAATTCTAGAACTACGCTTGTGCAAAGAAAAAGCCCCGCGCAGTGCGCGACCGCGCGGGGCTACTTAATGGTCAACCTGTCAGAATCGAGTGCGCAATGTCACACCATAAGTGCGCGGCTGGTTGGGATTGCCGCTGAAGCTGCCGTGCTGGGCGACGGCCGGGAATGCGCTGATCAGGTACTCATCATTCGTCAGATTGCGGCCCCAGAGCATCACTTCAACACCGTTGTCCCAACTCAAGCCGATGCTGGCGTTCATCACGCCGACCTTCCTGGAAGCAATTTCGGCTGACACGTTTTCAACGACCTGTACGTTACTCTCATAGATGTACTCGCCCCTGATGAAGGCCTGGGTTGAGCCGATTTCGAAGTAGTTGGTCGCTGATGCATTGACGCTCAGTTCCGGCACACCCGGGACCTTGGTGCCAGACAGGTCGGTTGGCCCGTCGGGACCCTCGGCGCCTTCGAATGAATCGTACATGGCGTCCAGATAGGTGGCCGCCAGAGACAGGCGCCAGTTGTCAGTCGGCAGCCAGGTGCCTTCCGCTTCAATACCCTTGGTGGTCTGCTTGCCGGCATTGGCCAGCGTAAAGGCCGCGCCGGTGAAGATGTTGGACTGGAAGCCCTTAATTTCCTGCTGGAAAATGGCGATATTCAATATGCTTGAGCCCCACGCGCTCTTGAGTCCCAATTCATAGACCAGTGCTTCTTCGGGCCCGGCATAGCGCGTGCCAGCAGTCAGATTGGGCACGCCGAGGCCGGCGCCCAACAAGGCGGTTATGTCTTCGGCGAAAGGCCTGGAGTCTCGGCTCAGGTTCCAGGATGTGGCCTTGAATCCCGTACCGGCGCTGGCGTAGACGTTGATGTTGTCTGTCGCCTGAAATGCCGCGCGCAGCGTCCAGGTGACTTTGTCGTCGCTGGTCTTGCCGGACTCCACAGCGTTGGGGTAGGCAAGGAAGGGTGGCAGAAACTGAAGCGCTTGCAAACCGAGCAGCGGGTTGCAGGCCGGGCCGGTTTCAGCCGTGCATGGAACCGTGCTGAGGGCCCCGGCAATGGCCGCTGCTTGTGGATTGGCGATGATGTTGGGGATTGTAGGGGCCAGTCCGGTCAGGCCGAAGAAGCCGAGGCCAAAGCCAACCTCCACCATATCCAGCGACGAGAAAATGTCGGTATTGGTCTGGTTGACAAAGACGTCTTTTTTGACCTGGGTCCAGTTGAGACCGCCGGTCAAGGTCATTCTGTCGGTGACGTGAAAGTCAGTCTGGCCAAACAGCGAAATTGTCTCGTCATCCTGCCCCGCGCGGTCAATCACACCTTGTCCGGCGCCCAGGAATGTTGTTCCCGGAGGTAACAGCCCCAGGCCGATCAAGCCTGCCTCCAGATCGCTGATACCAAATCCGGACAAAATATCGGCATAAGGGCGAAAAGCCAGATCGAATGCAAGGTCGTTTTCGTACTTGACGGTTTCGTCGAAGTAAAAGGCACCCAACATCCAGTCGAGCTTATCCAGGGACTGGCTCAGACGCACTTCCTCGGTGAATGTCTTGATATCCCAGGTGCCTTCATTGCGTCCAAGCAATCGTGCGCTGGTGAAATCCACGTCGGGATTCTCAAAGCGGTCCTGTGTCCGGTAGCCTGTGATCGATGTCAGCAGAATATCATTAGAGAAGTTGAAGTCCGCCTGCAGTGAAACGCCCTTGTTTTCCAACTTGTTGGTGGAGTCAAAATCGTAGTAATTTTCGTAGGCAAATGGGTCATTGGGGACCAGTTGGCCGCCCACCAGTCCGATGACGAAGGCGGTCGGCCCGGCCACCAGATTGGCCACGCCGCAACAGGTCTCATCAAGCTTATCGAAATCAGCAATCAGTCGCAGGGTGACGTTATCGGTTGGCAGCCACAACATTTGACCGCGTACACCCCAGCGGTCCCGCTCGTTCAGCTTGGAGCCCAATTCCAGGTTTTTAAAATAGCCATCGCGCTGGTTGCCATATGCCGACAGGCTGAACCCAACTGTGTCGGAAATCGGACCGCTGATGTCACCTTTGACGATGGTCTGGTTGTAGTTGCCGTAGGTGAATGCGGCATTGCCGGTGAACTCTTGCATGTTCGGCGCCGCGGTGACGATGTTGATCACGCCAGCAGATGCGTTCTTGCCGAACAACGTGCTTTGCGGGCCGCGCAGCACTTCGACTCGTTGAATATTGGGCAGGTCCATGATGGCGGCGGCGGAACGGGAGCGATAAACACCGTCGATGAATACACCGACCGAGGGCTCAATGCCCACGTTGTTGGCGCCATTGCCGAAACCGCGAATGACGAAGTTGGTATTGGCGGTGGTCTGCAGCTGGGTAACCCGCAAAGAGGGCACCAGGAACTGCAGATCAAGCATGTCATTTATTTGCGCCTCTTCAATCATTTGCAAGCTGACAACCGACACAGCGACCGGGACCTGCTGGAGCGTCTGCTCCCTCTTGGTGGCTGTGACAATGACCTCTTCTAGCACCCCGCCTGACTGCGCAAACGTTGGTGAAAGGACCGCGATGGCGATTAATCCTGACAAGCTGCTGACTAATTTCGTATTTAACATGAGGTGTTCCTCAAGGCTTTTTAAAAGAGCTACCAGCGACTCCCACATCGTCGAGCGCGGTTTTATTGTACAACAGACGCAAGAACTATTTACAGGTCGTTGATATCTATGGAATCTGGGTCAAGTCCAGGTCTTCAGAGCGGGTCCCGGTCATCGGCCTGCACCAGCAGTGCTGCATTTCGGGTCGTCTCTGGCAACCGCGTTTGTATGGTGTCGGGCTTATCGTTCGTCTTAGAGAGGTGTGGTCCACCAACCGTTGCGCGGATCGAATTCGATGAAAATACTTACCGGTGGTTTCCTGACCGAGACCAATACCTTCTCACCCTTGGCCGACTGGCGTGAAACCTGAGTTGCGAGGTTCAAGTCGCCGCTGCCGTTGTCTTCTCTGCCGTTATCTTTTATGGAGTAAAACAATCATGAGTAAATCACCAGTCATTCGAGCGATTTTTCTGGCCTTCCTGGTGGCGGCAGGTTCCGGCTCCGCCCTGGCCGACCGTGTCACGCTGGAGACTTTCCAGCAATGGGAACACCTGGGCAATCCATTCCTTGGTGATCTCAGCCCGCAGATTTCTCCCGACGGACAGCGGCTGCTATATCCCAAGCCGCGCACCGATTGGATGACCAACAGCCATCACAGTGAAATCTGGATCATCGATGCGGACGGTAGCAATAACCGCAAGCTGGCCGAAGCCAACCATGGGCGGTGGTCTCCAGATGGAAGCCGGATCGCCTTCATAGCTTCAGCAGGTGGTGCACCGCAGATTTTTGTGGTCCCGGCAGATGGTCCCGGGGCGCCGGTTGCCATTACCCAGCCGGGTCATCTGCCGACGGGGTTCACCTGGTCCCCGGATGGCCTGTCCATTGCATTCAGTGGCTTTGTGGCGGCCGAATCGGCCTGGCCACTGGACCTTCCCAAACCTGAAGGCGCCGACTGGGGTGCCGAACCAGTGGTCATCACCACCGACCACTATCGTCTGGATGGCGTCGGTTACCTCCAGGGTCACGTGCATGTATTTGTGATTGCCGCAACCGGTGGGGAGGCAAGGCAGTTGACAGACGGCGAGCGCAACCATTCGGGTACCGTCTGGACGACCGATGGCAAAGAAATTCTGTTCTCGGCTTTCCGCGAAGACGGCGTCGAGCCGACCCTGCTGCAGTCCCGTGTCTATGCTGTTGACGTGGCAAGTGGGGCCATTCGCCAGCTCAGCCGGTCGCCGTCAGTCGCCGGCTCCGGCGGCGCCATCGCCGTATCTCCGGATGGTCAATGGGTGGCCTACGTGGGTGGCGAAGAGAATGATGACGCCTATACGCCATCCGACATCTATGTTTCAAGTCTGGATGGCTCTCAAGCCCAAAACTTGACGATGAATCTGGATCGCAGCCCGTCTCTGGTGGATTGGGATGAGCTCAGCGGGTCGGTATATGTCAACGTACAAAGCGAAGGCTACACCGCTTTGTATCGCGCCCGGCTCGATGGCGGTGTTGATCAGATCACCGGAAATGGACAGTCGATTGTCACTGCAACGATGACCGCTCAGGGTCAGGCGACGGGAATAGCTTACGCAGATCATGCGCCGGCCCAGCTGGTGACTTTCGACGTAGACCATCCCGAGCCAAAAGTGATTTACACCGCCAACGCGGACCTTCTGGCCGGCCTGGAATTGGGAGACACCGAGGAGATCTGGACGGAATCGAGCGACGGCTTTCGGGTGCAGGGCTGGATATTGCGACCGCCGGGATTTGATCCGTCGAAGAAGTACCCGATGACACTGTCGATACACGGTGGCCCGCATGCGATGTTCTCCAGGGTCTCACCTTATATGTGGCTGGAGTGGCAGTACCAGGCAGCCCAGGATCATATCGTGGTGTGGTCCAACCCCCGTGGCAGTACCGGCTACGGCAAGAAATTCGGCAACGCGATCAAGCACAGCTACCCAGGCAAGGATCTCGATGACCTGATGGCCATCACCGATGCGGTGCTGGAGACCGGCAATGTGGATGAAGACAAGATGTTTGTCTATGGCTGCAGTGGCGGCGGGGTGTTGACTGCCTGGGTCGTCACCCACACCAATCGCTTCGCTGCGGCATCATCGGAATGCACCATTGTCGAATGGCTTACGGTGATGGCGACAGCAGATTTGCCTGAGTTCAGACGCCTGTTTACGTTTACCAAAGAGCCTTGGGAGGATCCCCAGCAGTACCTTGACCGCTCGCCGCTGATGTACGTGGCCAATGTCACCACACCCACATTACTGTTCACTGGCGATGCCGACCTGCGTACGCCGATTTCCCAGGCTGAACAGTTCTACCGCGCATTGCGCGTGTTGGGTGTCGATACCGCGATGATTCGTCTGCCGAATGAACCGCACGGCTATTTCCGGGTGCCGGCCAACTGGATTCGAGCAATCAAGTATCGCCAGGAGTGGTTTGATCGTTACAAGAAATGATTTTCACCGGGTGAGACGGCTTTTGCTCACGGCTGTGAAATATGCGGGCTAGGTGTGAATTCCAGCAAGGTTGTTCACATTTAAGGCTCGGTGCCATTGTTACCGCAAAGCGCCATGAGGGGGTTGCGGTTCGCTCCTGGCGGATGGTCCTCCGGGCTTCCCTCACTCCTCCGCACTTGGTGGGTCGGCTCCAACGGAACATCCTGTTCCGTGTTGCCTCGCTGGTCCATCCATGGACCAGCGACCCAGTCGCTTGTCGTTCCTTGGCATCCACCTTGATGGAGCGAGCCACAACCCCCTCATGACACTTTGCTGCACGGTACCGTTCCTGGGCTTAATCGACCGCAACCGCCCTGGGGCAGCCAATGGTATGACACACACGCCAAATCGACGACATTTGTGACCCCTATGCCCAGAAGCTGGAACAAGCCGGAAAGAGTGACAGTGCTGCTTCCAGGACCCTTTGAAACAGGATGTTTCAAGAGAAGCCCACACGACCACATGGATGTGGGAGGTAGAGCCATGCCGGGAGCAATTGCCGAGGGATGTGCAGGCGCCGCAGGCGCCGTGTGGCGTGTCCTGGAAGCAGCACTGTTACTCTCAGCCGGCTCCCTGAAAAAGATGACCAATGCAAGATACCCCAGCCAATTCGAACGATGAGCTGAGACTCAACCAGGATTTGGAGCGCTTTTGTGAACAACCTTGCTGGAATTCACAGCTAGTCAGCAGGAAGCTCGATTGACGCCAGGCAGGCGCAAAATCGTTCGGCCATCTGAGGCGCGGGCCGTAGTGCAATAAAGCGATTGATCAGATCCAATACACTGTCAAGTTGGTCGCCAGGTTGTTCCAGGACCGCGCCGCCAAGGCCCTCTTCCTGCATGCGCCGGACCTGGAAATCCATGCGCGCCTGGCGGTCCGCTACCGGTGATTCCAGGCCAAGCAGAATTTCCATGGCAATGCACAAGTCTCGGCTGGCTTCGGTCGCGTCTTTCTTCGCGTCTTTCTTCGGGTCTTTCTTTGGGTCATTATTTGGGCCCTGTTCCCAAAAACCTTCCAGTACCTGCGCGTCAACGCCACGCGGCAATTTCTCATTCTGGTCCCACAGTGCAGCCGCCTTCTTTTCGTCGGCGGACTTGTATGAACAGCCCAGCATCCGTTTGGCCAGCCCCTGCCAGCGTTCCTGACGTTGCCTGGATCGAATGCCGCCGATGATCTCCTGGGCCTTATCTTCCAGCGTGTGGAAGCGACCTGAGTAGCGCTTCAGACTATATTCGGGCAGGCCGAGGGCGTCCAAAGTCTGGCGCAGTTCGGCCAATTTGCTGCTCAGGTGAATGCGTTCTTCCTCGTCGCCCTGATCCAGCGCAGCCTTGGCTTGTTGCAGAATCAGATCGGCCTGCTTGCTCAATGCATCCGACTCCGCCCGCTGTTGGGCCTTTTCTTCATCAAGGCGTCCAAATACGGCGTTACAGGCGGTGCGAAATTGCTGCCACAGCGATTTATCGACCTTGACGGGCGTCATACCCACATATTTCCATTCCGCCTGGAGGCGCTTGGCCTGGGTAATGGCCTCGTTCGTGTCTTCCCGCCCGTGCAAGGCCTCTGCACGCTGGACCAGGACCTCCTTGGCTGAAATATTGCGCTGATATTCTTCCTTAATGTGGGCATAGATCCGGTCGCACACCTGCCGAAATAACTTCTGGCTCTGCTTTTCACCCTTGTGTGACACGGGGCTCAATTCCCGAAAAGCGCTGCGCGCGGCATCGAGTGTCTGCTGAACCATTTTCCAGTCCGGCGCCTGTGCAGCAGGCGATGATGCCTCAGTGGGCCAGTGCATTTTGTTTTCGTAGTCATCGAGTTGTGCGACGAGTTGCATCCGCCCCTCCAGGTTCTCCTCCCGCAACACGCCCTGGGCGGCAAAGTACTCGCGGCACGGCTCAAAAGCCCGGTCGGCCGCTTCGCTGAAGTCTTTCCACAGCGCCTGATCCCGGGCCGGTGTTGTGGCGCCCAGGCCCTTCCATTCCTGTTGCAGCGCCTTAATCCTCGAGGCCAAAACATCCGGCGCTTCACTGGAGCCAATGAGCCCGCTCATGCGGGCGCACAGGTCGATCTTTTTGGGCTCAATCGCAAAGCCCTGCCAGTCGCGAAATTCATTCACGCGCGCGATCAGGCCGCGCAATTCCTGTTGGAAGCGTTCCTGTGCTTCCGGTGACAAAGTTTTCGATGCCTGTCTGAGCCTGGACAGTGCCCGGTTAGCCTCCTTGACCTGCTCGGCTTCAACTGCTGTGCGCAGTGAATGCAGGGACGATTCGAAACGCTCCAGGTGTTTGTCCTGTTGGTTTCGCAAAGCGTTGAGGCGCGAATCGAGATCTTCTGCGTTCTGCTGCAACAAGCTGATCGCCGCAGGCATGCCTTGTTTGCCTTCGCCTGGCCAGGAGAAATCCTTGAGCAGGCGTCTGGTTTGGTCCTGCAATTTGCTCAACCCACGATAGTCTGCTGCATCGGCCTGTTCGACCATTTGAGCGTGCTTTTTAAGCTGCCCCGCCCGCTTCAGCAATGACTGCGCAACACCCAGTTGGGCGTGCCATCTGCCGTGCAGCTGCTGGAATTCTTTGGCCTGTCCGGAGGGTGCCGCGCCATGTCTCAGCGCCGCCAGCCAGCGGCGCTCCAGATCGTCCAATTGCCGGGCCAGTTTAGCGGCCGCTTCTGGCTTGTCCGGCATCTCGGTGCTTGCATCGAGGGACCGGGTCGCCTCAACAATGGTCGTGAATGCGATCAGTGCGGCATCAGACGCTTGCTCGCGTTCCTGATCTGCCAGTGCCTGGGCCAATTTCCTGGCCAGTCTTTCGCCACAGTGATCGAGGAAATGAGCCATTTCCACCCGCTGCTCCTGGCTGGCATCTGATTCGAGCACGGCCCAGCGGGATTTGACGGATTGCAGCAAGCTCTTGTATTCAGGTGAGTCGGCAGCCGTGCTCAAATCGCGGGCACGGTCGATTACGGCATCGAGGTTCGCCTTGAGTTCGGCTTCGGCTTTGCGTTTGGACTTGTCTGCGTCGACCCGGGATTTACAGTAACGATATAGCGCTTTGTCCCGGCCCCTGGCCTGTTGGGTCAGCTGGTTGAGTTGGGCCATGTTGCTGATCTGCCGTGCGGCGTCCAGTCGGATGGCAGCGAGTGCATGGTGATTTGCAAGGTCAAATTTTGCGACGTCATCCAGCTGGCCAATGGCCTGAGCGCGCAGCGCTTCATTGTCCGTCAGTTCGGCAATATGAATCAGCGCGTCCTTTTCGGCAACGCGGCCAAGCTGCGCGCCGATATCATCCTTGCCGGGAAAGAAGACTGACAGGCGCTGCGCCCGGGCCTGACCCGCGAGGGGCGCAGGCAGTGTGCCAATCAATTGATCGAGCAAACCGGGTTCGCTGATGCTGGCCAGAGCGCGCGAACGAACGCCCGCGTCGGGGTCATTATTCACCATGCCCACAACGATGCTCTGATCATCCAGATTATCAACCGCGGACATGCGCACAGCGGGATCGTGGTGCTGCCATCTGGGTTTAAAAATCGACTTGAACAACGCCAAACCTCCAAAAAAATAATGATCGTTTTGCGTTCCTGATAGCCGCCGATATTGTGCCATCAAATGAGAGCGTTTGCGCTGTACGACACAGCGATCGGGGCCGTAACGAGCGTGAAGGAGGCCAAAGAGATCATAAAAAGGGGCGGAAACGATTTCCGCCCCTGAATGCGCGTTGCCCGGAGAGCTGGGCAACGAGCCAAGTGAGCAGAATAGTTGGGCAGGCTCCGGCGCGCTTGACGCATCAGGACATTCCCTTGTCCGACAGCCGCGATCAGTCTGGCTGAGCGTGCACCATGCCGATGCAAATGCCGATGCTGCGCACTCAAGTGGGGCACAAAACCTGCAGAAGTGAAACAGGTGGGTGTCTCAGTCGGCGCTTTGCCCCTCCATATTCTTGGCACGGAATCTGCAACTATTAAACCGAAGCAGCCTGTGGTCCACAGGCATTTGGCAACACACGAGGAAGCACCATGAAGATGGTCACAGCCATTATCAAGCCATTCAAGCTCGATGCCGTGAGGGATGCGCTGCGCGTGGTCGGAGTAGACGGCATCACCGTGTCGGAGGTACGCGGTTTCGGTCGCCAGAAAGGCCATACGGAACTCTACAGGGGTGCGGAATACAAGGTGGATTTCCTGCCCAAAATGAAGATCGAGACTGCCATTGCCGCTGACCGGGTGGACCGGGTGGTTGAGGCCATTGCCAGCGCCGCGGTGACCGGAAAAATCGGTGACGGCAAGATTTTCGTCAGCAGTCTCGAACAAGTGATCCGCATTCGCACCGGGGAGACCGGCGCGCAGGCGATTTAGCAGGCGGCAAACAACTTACCCGGAGGATGATTCGATGAGTGGGACGGTGGAAACCCAGATTTTTGAATTGCAGTACGCAATTGACACTTTTTACTTTCTGATTTGCGGCGCGCTGGTCATGTGGATGGCCGCCGGATTGTCGATGCTGGAATCAGGGCTGGTGCGCGTCAAGAACACCACGGAGATTCTGACCAAGAACGTGGCCTTGTATTCAGTGGCCTGTTTCATGTACCTGGCGAGCGGCTACGCCATCATGTACGACGGTGCCTGGTTTCTGAGCGGTATCGAGAGTTTTGATCTTGGCGGCGTCCTCAGTGATTCGGCGGCGGCCGGATTCGGCGGCGATTCCGTTTACTCGGCTGCATCTGATTTCTTTTTCCAGGTGGTGTTCGTGGCGACGGCTATGTCTATCGTCTCAGGCGCTGTTGCAGAACGAATGAAACTCTGGGCATTCCTGGCTTTTGCGGTGGTCATGACGGGTGTCATATATCCCCTGGAGGGGTCCTGGACCTGGGGCGGCGCAGAGGTCTTTGGAATGTTCAGTTTGGGTGACGATTTTGGATTCAGTGATTTCGCCGGCTCTGGAATCGTCCACATGGCCGGCGCGTCAGCGGCGCTGGCGGGCGTGCTGTTGCTGGGCCCAAGGAAAGGGAAGTTCGGTCCGGACGGTCAAACCAATGCCTTGCCGGGCGCCAACCTGCCAATGGCCACGCTGGGCACATTCATCCTGTGGATGGGGTGGTTCGGATTCAATGGTGGCTCGGTGCTCAAGCTGTCCGACGCGGGTAGTGCGCATAGCGTGGCCATGGTGTTTCTGAACACCAATGCCGCCGCAGCCACCGGATTAATTGGGGCACTGGTGGCCGCCAAGCTGCTGTTTGGCAAATCCGATCTGACCATGGCGCTCAACGGTGCGCTGGCTGGCCTGGTTGCCATTACCGCTGAACCGTCTACCCCCAGCGCCCTGCAGGCCTCGATATTCGGCGGGGTTGCGGGCGTGCTCGTGGTGATTAGCATTGTTGGCCTGGATCGCCTGAAGATCGACGACCCCGTGGGTGCAATCTCAGTGCATGGGGTCGTGGGTCTGTTTGGACTCATGCTGGTGCCCCTGACCAATTCCGATGCTTCCTTCGGTGGCCAGATCGTCGGTGCCGCAACCATTTTCGCGTGGGTGTTTGGGGCCAGTTTCATTACCTGGCAGGTGCTCAAGGCGATCATCGGGATTCGCGTAGACGACGAAGAAGAATTCTACGGAGGTGACATCATCGAGTGCGGCCTGGAGGCCTATCCCGAATTTACCTCGAGCTGATCCGGTTCAGCGGTTGGAATGTTCAATCCGCCACGGGCTCTCGCTAATGTTTGCTTTCTCCGCCACGTCCAGGAAGGCGCGGGCTTGCGCCGATAGGTATTTGCCCCGTCGCATGACCACGCCGTAGCTTCTCTTCGGGAAATAGGCGCTCATGTTTTTGGCCACCAGTTTGTCGTTCTCGCGAAGGCAGATGCCGGTGACGATGGAAATGCCAAAATCGAGTTCAACGTAGCGCTTGATGACCTCCCAGCCGCCGACTTCCAGTGTGACCTTGAACGGCACCTGGTGTTGCTGGAAAACACGGTCGACCATGCGCCAGGTGGTCAGGCGCCGGGGTGGAAGAATCAGGCCGTAGGGCGCGATGTCTTCGAGTTTGATGCGCTTGCGATCGGCGAGCTCGTGACCCAGCGGCGTGATCAAGGCTGGGTCAAAGGAATGCACCGGCTGATAGCTGATGTCTGAGGGCACGTCCAGCATCGAACCGAAGGCGAAATCCACCTCGTCGTCCCTGATCATTGCCAGGCCGTCACGGCCCGTCACATTGCGCAGTTGCACATGAATATTCGGGTAGTGTTCGCGGAATTGGGCGACCAGGTCCGGCAACAGATAAATGATGGTGGACTCGCCTGCGGCGATGATCACTTCGCCCGAGTTGAGATCACCTTTCATCTGGCGGTTGAAGCGCGAGTTGAGGGTCTCCAGGCTGTCGACAAGCGGCCGCGCCATTTCATACATTTCCTGGCCCTCGCGGGTCAGGTTGATGCGTGGGCCGTGTCGCTCAAAGAGCACGGTCTCGAGCTCCCGCTCCAGCGCTTTGATCTGCAGGCTGATCGCCGGCTGGCTGAGAAACAATTCGGCTGCCGCGTCGGTCATTTTGCCGCTTTTGGCCACGGCGCAGAAAGCGCGCAGCTGCTTGAGTTGATTGCCCTTATAATAGAAACGCTGAGTTTTAGTGTTCAAAATCAATGATAAGAATGATTAACCAATCTTATATTAAACATTGAAACATTTGACTTGTCAAAGCTAGCCAATCACAGCATGCTTCGGGTTGTTTAAGCGTGAGCCGAATCGCGGCCGCGACGCACTTCCCGGGAAGATTTTCATGAACGCCACACACGAAAGCAACTGCATTCACTCCGATTGGTCAACCAACCCGCGCTGGAAGGGCGTGCGTCGTGGCTATGCCGCTGCCGACGTGGTGCGCCTGCGCGGCACTGTCAAAGTTGAGCACAGCCTGGCTCGCCAAGGCGCAGAGAAATTGTGGGCGCATATGGCCACCGAGCCATTCGTAAATGCCCTGGGTGCGTTGACGGGCAACCAGGCCATGCAACAGGTCAGAGCGGGTTTAAAAGCCATTTACCTGTCTGGCTGGCAGGTTGCGGCCGATGCCAACAACGCCGGCGCCATGTATCCCGACCAGTCACTCTACCCGGCAGATTCAGTGCCGGCGGTGGTCAGCCGGATCAACAACGCGCTGCTGAGGGCTGACCAGTTGCATCACGCAGAAGGTGATGATTCCGTTGATTGGATGCAACCCATCGTCGCCGACGCCGAGGCCGGTTTTGGTGGCGTACTCAACGCCCACGAATTGATGAAGGGCATGATTGAGGCCGGCGCCGCCGGGGTCCATTTTGAGGATCAGTTGGCGTCTGCCAAGAAGTGCGGACACATGGGTGGGAAAGTCCTGGTGCCGACGCAGGAAGCGGTACAGAAGCTGGTCGCGGCTCGACTCGCCGCCGATATCATGGATGTCCCGACCGTTCTGCTGGCGCGCACCGATGCAATGGCGGCCGGCCTGATTACCTCTGACATCGATGAATACGATCACGAATTCATCACCGGTGAGCGCACCGTTGAAGGGTTTTTCGAGACCAGACCAGGCATCGACCAGGCCATCTCGAGAGGATTGGCCTACGCGGCATACGCAGACTTGCTGTGGTGCGAAACAGCGAATCCCGATCTGGAACAGGCCAAACGATTTGCCGAGGCCATTCACGCCCACTACCCAGACAAACTGCTGGCCTACAACTGCTCACCGTCATTCAATTGGAAGCAGAACCTCGACGATCTCACGATTGCCAAGTTCCAGCGTGAATTGGGTGCAATGGGCTATAAATTCCAGTTTATTACGCTCGCCGGGTTTCATGCCCTCAACTACAGCATGCATACCTTGGCGCGCGGTTACCGGGATCGCCAGATGTCGGCTTACGTGGAATTGCAGGAAGCGGAGTTTGCTGCCGAGAAACACGGTTACACAGCCACCAAACATCAGCGCGAAGTGGGCACCGGTTACTTCGACACACTGACCCAGGTGATTGGCGGCGGCCAGTCCTCGCTGTCCGCGCTGAGTGGTTCAACCGAGGAAGAGCAGTTCAAGGAAGCCAGCTAGAAAGTAGCCAGTATTCAGCAACCTGCGGGTTCCCTCGCTTCTCGTGTCGGCTCCTTCTATTCTACCTCCGGAGAGCCCCACCAGCGGGCTGTTGTCCACGACTTTATGGATGGTGAGGCGCCGCTTCGCGGAAAGGGGTCTTCTTGCAGGACCCTTTGAAACACGGATGTTTCAAGAGGAGCGTCCCATGGATGGGCTCGAGCGCGTCCTGCAAGAAGACCCCTTACTCCGAACCGGCTTGTGCCAGAGTTAGGAAAGCCCCGTGAGCGGGCTACTGGCCACGCCTTCAAGGATGCCGAGCGCCGACAAGATTCTATGGGTCTGGTCAAGCCATGGTTACACACGGTTTGAATGTTTCGCCTCGACTCATAAGGGCATATGCAATCCTGACCAACTTGCGCCCCAATATCACTCGAGCAGCGGTTTTTGAAAGTCCCTTATCCAGTTGACGCTGATGATAGCGCTCGAATCGAGGTTCGTTGCGGGCCGCGTGAGCGGCACAAAATAGCAATCGTCGTATCTCCTTCTCGCCATTCTTGGTCAGCTTGTGCTTGCCCTGCATGCGACCAGACCGCCGCAATCGTATGTCCAGGCCGAGGTAGGCCACAAAGGCATCCGATGAAGCGAACACGCCGCGATGAAAGGCCGCCACCAACCCAGCAGCTGTGGCGGGTCCAAGGCCCGGTATCTGTTGGCAACGCGCATAGTCTTGTTGCAGGCCCAACGCCCTTAGCAAATACTCAATCCGGCATTCGATGCGCTGGATCAAGCGGCTGCAGGCCTGTTCCACTTCTCGGCCTGACAGCGACACTTGGCGCATGCTCATGCGCATGTTTTTACGCACTCCAACCACCACAGCGCGACGCTTAATCAAAGCCCACAGCTCCCGTGAATGCTGGTCTGACGGGCAATGACGAGGCAATGACTGCGCTTCGTGGCTGAGATAGCGTGCTAACAACCAGGCATCATGCGGATCACTCTTATGCCTCAGGCCGACGGCATACCGATAGTGATGCAGCTGGCGTGGGTTCACCAAGTAGATCGCATAGCCCAAAGCGTGCGCAGTATCCACCACCGCCAGGTGGTAATGCGATGTCGGCTCCAGCGCCAGTCGTACCTCGCCCGTCAACCCACCAAGCCATTGTGCAATGGCCGCGGTTGAGTTATTGACTTGATAATGTCGTTGCCGGGTCCAATCGTAAACGTCCAAATGATCTTTCGAAACATCCACACCTAAAGTGACTTGGGTAACATTGCTTGTCATAATGATCTCCGCGGTTATATGCCGTAGCCGGGATCTCACGGGGCGCAAGCTTGTATACATCGGCTGTCATTGCAGCTAGATTCTCAATCGGCGCTCTGGTGAGAATGGGATGGGGACGAACTCTTGTTAGTCTGTACCGACTGGCCAGAAAGCGACTGCGTCCCGCCCATCCCGGCACCCTTAATCATCCAGATTTAAGGCAGAAACACCATACAAGCGACTGGGTCGTCGGGCCCGAGCGCCAAGGATGGCGTGAGGAAGGAAAATGCCAGGATGGCAGCAATTTCCGGCGGCTCGAAGAGCTGCTGAACGGTTTCAAGTGTTTTTAGCGCCTTGGATCGTTCCCGCGCATCCCTGCGCTCCACGATCTAAGCACATCCTTGTGCAAAAGTCCGCTCATGGGGCTTTCCTAACGCCGGCACACGGAGAGCCCTTGCTGCGAATCACCGCATCAACCAATTAGATACAGCACATGAGACGATACAGGGCCGCTTGGCGGCCCTGTATCTTCACCGGAACGGTGGTTACTTGTCAGAGCAATTCGATGCCCAGGTACAGCACAAGGGTTAACAACAGACCCATGTGAATCACGCCTTTGACGCTCGCCATCGGGCCCTGTTTGCCGACTATGCCATTGACTTCAAGCAACACAACGATGCCCAGACACACAATCTTGGCCATCATGGTGGCTTCCATCAGTTGGGCGAGATGCACGCTGGAGGCCATGAAAAACAGCATCGGAATTGAAAACAGCGTATTGGTTCTTGACGCCAGACCCGCTTTGGCCAGCGCACCTGCTGCTGCAGGATCTGCTTCGCCACCGGCGGCGGCTTTTTCGGCCGATGCAATCACGATCTTCTGGTTGGGCCAGATGATGAGCCAAACGTTGAGGAACATCAAAATGCCCAGGGCAGAGCCCAACATGATGCCGAACCCAGTGAGGTTCTTGGTGTAGATCAGCAGGATACCGCTGAGAAACGTAAACATCGCACCCCATCGGAACCACCACAGTGCCCGCGGTACAAGCTTACGGAGTGCATCGGATTTGGATGAAGCATCAGCTTCCTTGAAGTAGTCACCCTGAACGAAATTGAAGTACCACAGCAGGCCAATCCAGGCCACGCCAGCGAGCAGGTGTATCCACCTGAGTAAAAAAGCAATTGAATTGCCCTGCAAAAGTGCAAATTCCACGATTCGACTCTCCCATTATCTACGTCAGACGTGGTCAGCCCAGGATGTGACCACTCACGTATAGGGTACACCTGTTGTCATCAATTCTGAAATCCGCCGTCAGCTCGGGCCGGCGCCAAATCAGCCGCCTGCTTATGGGCGCCTACCAATTCTTGAGTGGGAAAGTGATTGGTGAACGCGGCGGCCAGGGAAGGTTGGCTGCGGTCAGGAATTCCTTTAGCACGGGGGTTGCCTGGAGGTCGAATGGCGCGCCGCAATTGCATTGGAGGATGGTCTGGAGAAGGTTGATGTGTCCGAAAGGCCGCGGATCGATGCGGGCGGCGAGTTGATTGGCATCGTTGCGGTCCCCACGCCAGGCGGCGAACAAGAGTGACAAGCGGTCACTGGGGCCATGTTGATTCAGAAAACGCTGTTGGAATTCCATAGCGCTGTGACCGTCTCCCCGCGCCGCTGAGAGCAGCACCCGGGTCATCAGAAATTTGTCCTGCTGGCGAATATTTGATGTCGCGATATCGTCTGCTCGGTCAAACTGACCTGTGGCAGCCAGGGCGGCGACTTGTGCTGCGGCGACTCCTTCGCTGTCAGCGCGGTTGAAGGTGCTGCTTTCAATGCCAGGTGAGGGGGCGGCCCCGCCCCGCCAGACAGCCGCCCTGATCAGGTCCGCTTGAATCGAGCCGGCCAGTGGATCGCATCTCAGCCGATCTTGTAAGGCAGTCACAAGTGCCTCGGCCTGGTCGAAAGCGGCGGTGACCAGTGTAATCCATCGGGGCATGGTACAGCTGCCGTCCTGCAGGCTTGCCTCCGTTAGCTGCACCAGGCCCCGCGCTTGGCGCGCCAGCAAATTAAAGTCCAACTGTGCTTGAGTTTGCCGCTCTGACGTGCGGGCGAATCTGAGGACGGCGGCAATATCGGCGGACAATTGAGCGGGAGCGGCCTGGATCTGAGCGTCGCTAATATCCCCTTCGAGCTCGCCGCTGGAGCTGGCCATCAGGATATGTTCAAACAAGCGGGAATGCTGTTCATAAGCCGCCACAAAGGCGGCATGGATGTTGAGGGCTTGCTCGAACCACCCATTGGCACGCCTCAGCGTGGCCAGCAAGGGCGCATCAGCGTACGCGCGGCTGACTTGCTCGTTGCCGATTTCAAAAGCGATCATCGCCCGGCTGTCTGGAATGCCCCCTGCCAGCAATTGTCCCTCCAGGGCGGGTTCTGCCGTGGACGCCAGAGTTTCAATGACATTCCAGCCAATATTGGCGATCACGTTAGGGCTGTCCGGTACCCCGACATCATAGGTCTTTGCCCACAGCTCCTCCCTTTGCTCTTCTCTGGCAGCAACCCGCGTCAATCGGGCCGTCACGCGCAGGCGACTGGCCTCGCGGGCAGCCGTGCCGGTCAGCAGGTGACTCGCTCCAAATGCAATTGCGAAATCGTCGGAGTTCGATGACGCTGGATTGAATTGGAATGCCGATGTCCTACGGGCCACGTGCCGTTCAGCAACCAAGGATATTGCCCGAATGATTTCTGCGCTCAGCCCGGTGGTGAAGTACTCGTCATCGGCGCCGTTGCTCAGGCGTGTAAAGGGCAGAACAAGGATCAGGACAGCAGGCTCTTGAGTTGTCTTATTCGATACCTGAGTGGATATCTGGGCCACTTCTTCCGGGTCCTGGGCGTTGCTTGTCAGCACCAGTTCAGGCCCGGCTGCTGGACTCGGGGATCGGTCTCCACACGCCGTTAGCAGCCCGCAGATCACGATCGCACAGCCCAGGCGGAAGGAGGTCACGCTCAATGCAGTCGTCCCTGACACCTCGGTTCAGCCCACTTCGTCCGGCTTCAGGCGGTTGTGGCGCAGCGGCAGCCCCTTTGAGCTTTCCTGGGGCGGTTGCTGGCTGATTCGTTGGCTGGGGTCAAAGTTCATCGGGCCTCATATTACACTGTGATCCGAGCGCCGGTCATACCAGGCCGCAGAGCACAACGCAGGGTCCGTTGCCGGCGGAAGCGAGACTCCTCTTGTGGCATGATGCTCACTTGATTCTGGCGGAGGTGATTTTATGACAGTGGTTCGCACCCTCACACTTATAGTGACTCTGGTGACCGCTGGCGCTGCCGATGCCAGGGTGAAGCTGGACCTGATCAAATTGCCCCCGGGTTTCGAGATTTCAATTTACGCGGAGGATGTCGAGAACGCCCGGCAACTGGCGCTCGGCGACCGAGGTACGGTGTTCGCTGGTTCGCGCAAAGCCGGCAAGCTGCACGCCATTGTCGACCAAAATGGCGACCACAAGGCTGATGCTGTTTACCTCATTGACAAGGGATTGACAATGCCGTCTGGCGTGGAATTTCGCGCCGGTGCTTTGTGGGTGAGTGCACTCGACCGCATTCTGCGCTATGACGATATCGAGAACAGCCTGACCGCACCGCCCGATCCGGTCGAGGTATCGACCGCGTTCCCGGATGAGCGCCACCATGGCTGGAAGTACTTGCGATTCGGCCCGGACGGAAGGCTTTATGTCCCGGTGGGCGTCCCTTGCAATATCTGCAGCAAGCCCGGCTTCGGCAACATCCGCCGCATCAGCACAGACGGCACCAGCGATGAAGTCTATGCCAGCGGTATCCGCAACAGCGTGGGGCTGGCCTTTCATCCCGTCACGGACGAACTGTGGTTTACCGACAACGGCCGCGACATGCTGGGGGAAGATATTCCTTCCGATGAATTGAATCATGCACCGCAAGCAGGGCTGCATTTCGGCTATCCGTGGTGTCACCAGGGCGACATTCCGGATCCGGATCTTGGTGATGATGAATCCTGTGAGCAATACGCCAGGCCCGCGGCCAAGCTGGGTGCGCATGTCGCCGCCCTGGGCCTGACCTTTTATACCGGCGCCATGTTCCCCGAGTCTTATCGGGGTGCCCTGTTTATCGCCCAGCATGGGTCCTGGAATCGCGAAGAAAAAGTGGGCTACCGCTTGGTCGTTGTGAGCATTGATGAACAGGGGACGGTGATTTCCCAGGACGAATTTGCATCCGGTTGGCTGCAGGGTGAGAAAGATTGGGGCCGCCCCAATGACGTTTTGCAAATGCCCGATGGCAGCTTGTTGGTCAGCGACGACAAGGCCAACGCCATCTACAGAATTTCCTATGCGGCCGAGTAGTGCTGACGCCGGCCGTAACGGGCTGGGCGACTGGTTTCCATGAGCGGGCTGCAAATTGTCGTTCTGGCCATTATCCAGGGCCTGTCGGAATTCCTCCCGGTATCGAGTTCCGCGCATCTGATTGTTGGAAGCAAGCTATTTGCCTGGCCTGACCAGGGTCTGATGTTCGATGTCGCGACGCACCTGGGCACACTGCTGGCTGTGGTGGTTTATTTCCGGGCCGAGCTCAAAGAGATGATCGTGGCTGTACTGTCAAATGACACCACGGCCGAATCAGTCCGATCCCGGCGCATGGTGATTCTGCTGGCCGCAGCCAGCGTCCCGGTGTTGCTGGCCGGTTTTCTGGCACGTGACCTGATTGAGCACTACGTGCGTGATTTGCGTGTCATCGCCTGGACAACGATTGTCTTTGGGCTCGCGCTGTGGCTGTCTGATCGGTTGGGCGGAATTGAAAAGCGGCTGGTCACATTGAGACTGCCCGACGCCATCGTGATCGGTCTGGCCCAGATGCTGGCCCTGATTCCCGGGACCTCACGATCCGGCGTGACGATCACGGCGGGGCGTTTACTGGGGCTCGATGTCGATTCAGCCGCACGTTTTTCGTTTTTGCTGTCGCTGCCTGTGATTGGCGCGGCAGGGGCCTATGGCGCACTGCGGGTGGCGACGGGCGAGGAGGCCATTGACTGGCACCAATTCTTGTTGGCGGTCATGCTATCCGCCATGACCGGCTGGTTGTGCATCGCGGCGTTTCTGGCATTGCTCCGCCGGGTCGGCCTGCTGCCCTTCGTCGTCTATCGCTTGGCGTTGGGTGCGGTTCTTCTGTGGTTGTTGTACTGAGCCACTCCGCCGATTGCTGAATTGGCCGGGTCGATGCACTATTTCGGTGCGCTCTGATATGATGAGCGCACTGAAATGGTGCAGACGGTGCGATTGGCAGAATAGCGTCAACAGGTTCGATTTCTAATGTTGCCAAAAATCGATAAAAATCGCTTAAAAGTCGTCAAAATACAGTAAAATCCCAATATAGTGGAGGTCCCCATCCGACACGAGTTGGCATTGGATTTGCATTTAACAGGTGACTCAATTTGGGGATGTCGCCGAATTCTACCGCCCGAATTTTTGATGAAGGATAATTCCAATGAGTGCTGAAAAGATTTTAGAAACCCTAAAAGATAAAAAATACAAGTTTGTGGACCTGCGGTTCTGTGATACCCGCGGCAAGGAACAGCATGTCAGTCTGCCCGTCGCCATTGTTGACGAAGATCTGTTCGAAGAAGGCAAAATGTTCGACGGATCATCCATAGCGGGCTGGCGCGGCATTGACGAATCCGACATGGTGCTGATGCCGGATGTGTCAACCGCGGTCAAAGATCCTTTCAGCAATGCCAAAACCATGATCATTCGCTGCGACATACTCGAACCCAACACCATGGAGGCCTACGGCCGCTGTCCCCGATCACTCGGAAAACGCGCTGAGGCCTATATCAAGGCCAGTGGGCATGCAGACGCGGCCTTCTTCGGTCCCGAGCCTGAATTTTTTGTATTTGACGATGTTCGTTACACCAATGATCTCTATGGCTGTTCATACAGGGTGGATTCGGAAGAAGGCGCCTGGAACACCGGCGCAGAATTCGAGGGCGGCAACAGCGGTCACCGGCCGGGCATCAAAGGCGGCTATTTTCCGGTTCCTCCGGTTGATTCCTTGCACGATTTGCGCGCAGAAATGTGCTTGATTATGGAAAAAATGGGCATGGTGGTCGAAGTTCATCATCATGAAGTCGGGACCGGCGGCCAGTGCGAAATCGGCACAAGGTTTGCCCCATTGACACAGAAGGCGGATGAACTGCTCAATCTGAAGTATGTCGTGCATAACGTGGCCCACGATGCCGGGCGCACCGCCACATTCATGCCCAAGCCATTGGTCGGTGACAACGGTTCCGGTATGCATGTGCACCAGTCGTTGTTCAAAGATGGCAACAATCTGTTCTCCGGCGACGGCTACGGTGGGCTTTCCGAGACCGCTTTGCACTACATCGGCGGCATCTTCAAACACGCCCGCGCCATCAATGCCTTTTCAAACTCATCTACCAACAGTTATAAGCGACTTGTGCCAGGTTTCGAGGCGCCGGTCATGCTCGCCTACTCTGCCCGGAACCGCTCGGCATCCTGCCGGATTCCTTTTGTCAGCAGCCCCAAGGGCCGACGCATCGAAGTGCGTTTTGGCGACCCTGCGGGTAATGGCTACCTGACGTTCGCCGCCATGTTGATGGCCGGCCTGGATGGAATCGCCAATAAGATTGACCCGGGCTCGCCGATGGACAAAGACTTGTACGACCTGCCGCCAGAAGAGGCCAAGGATATTCCCACAGTGTGTAGCAGTCTCGATCAGGCGCTTGAGGAACTGGACAAGGATCGGGAATTTCTCAAGGCTGGCGGGGTCTTCAGTGATGACCTTATTGATGGGTATATCGAATTGAAGATGGAGGAAGTGACCCGTTTCAGGATGAGTACGCATCCGGTCGAGTTCGATATGTACTACTCTTTATAGGACCAGCGACCATCGCTGGCGGAACCAAAAGGAGCATGGTATGAACAAAGGAATGACTTTCATGGTAGCTGTGTTGCTCGTGGTAAGTTCATCTGGTTTGATCCAAGGACAGGAACGCCAGATTTACAAGACCGTGGACGAAGACGGCAGTGTCATCTTTACCGATATGCCGCCTGATGTGGATGCACAACCCATGGATTTGCCGGAAATCTCAGTGATCGAAACCAACTATTCCTCTGCCCCGAAGGCGGCGGCTGGCGAAGACGGCGCCGCAGCGGAGGACAATGTCGTGAACCCCCGCGAACTTCGGCGAATGTACCGTGATTTCACCATTTACAGCCCTGCCCCGGAGGAGGCCTTCTGGGGAACGGAAAATACGGTGTTGGTCAGTTGGGGCAGTCGCACGCCCATGCAGCCGGGTTTGACGGCGCAGTTGGTGGTCAACGGCGAAGCGCAAGATGTTGCCCCGCAGGGCACTACGGCCTTGGTCCTGGACCGGGGCGAACACACGGTCCAGGCGATGCTCAGAGACCCTCGTGGTCGACGCCTGGTCAGCACTGATTCCGTGACATTCTTCGTCAAGCAAAATTCGGTCAACTTCAATCGCCCGGCGGTGTCGCCCAATTAAACAGCGCTAAAAATGTGGCCCCACAGGAATTTGAAACCCTCGTCCTGCTCGACACTGTTGTTATCCGTCTGGATGCAGCCGGCCGCATTGTGCATATGAATTCTGCCGCCGAGCTTTGTCTGCAGGCGGCCAGGGAGCGTGCCATCGGCAAGCCGCTTGGCGATTTCGTTCGCATCCCTGATGAACTCGACGCGGTGATTAACGCACCTGACCCCGAACGTGGCAGTTGCCGGGTGCACGAGATCAGGCTGGCGCAGCATTGGTTTGACTGCAGTATTCAAAACCTTGGGGGTCGTGAATGGTTGCTGGAGTTGCACAATCTGGAATGGGAGCAAAAACGGTTACAGTTGCAGCAACGTGAGATTCAGACCGGTATGCTTGATCTGCTCAGCCGCAATCTGGGGCACGAGATTCGCAACCCGTTGGGGGGTATTCGCGGCGCGGCCCAGATGCTGGCCAATGAGTCCCCCAGTGACGAATTGGTCACGCTGGCCCGCCTGATTATGCGGGAGTCGGATCGTATCGATGAATTACTCCTGAGCTTCGGCCGGCCGGAACTGGTGCGCGGAGAATTCGATCTCTATCGTTTGCTGGATGAGGTGGTGGACCTGGTGCGCATTGAATTCGGCGAGAAACGGGCGTTGACCCGGGACTTTGACCCCAGTATCCCGCCCATGCCTGGCGATGGCAGTGCAATCCGGCAGGTGCTGCTGAACCTGGTAAGAAATGCCTGCCAGGCCGAAGCTTCGAACATTATTTTGCGCACCCGCGTGGTGCACGACGCCATGGTGCTTAAATCGGGGCACAGCTGCATGGTGCGGCTCGACGTCACCGATGATGGCGTCGGCGTGCCCGAGTCGTTGCGTCAGCTGTTGTTTCTGCCGCTGGTGACCGGCCGGCGCGATGGCACCGGCTTGGGATTGGCCTTGTCCCAGCAAATCGCTGCCGCACATGGCGGGCTGCTGACCTATGAACCCTACGATTTCAAGTCCAGCAGCGGCAGCCGCTTCAGCTTGTATCTGCCGATCAATTCCGAGCCCACCAGTCACTGATGGGCGGCGACGAAAAAACCACCTCTGTATGGATCGTCGATGATGACGAGACCATTCGTTTCGTGCTTGAACGGGCCTTGGGCCGGGACGGCTATGCAACCCGAAGTTTTGGATCTGTGGCAGAGATCGAGCGCGCGCTGCTCACCGATGCCCCGGCCGCGATACTCACTGATATCCGTTTGCCCGATGCCGATGGCCTGAGCATGGTCGAAATCCTTGAGCACGCCGGACTGGCCGTCCCGGTGATTGCCATGACGGCATTTTCAGATCTGGACCAAGCAGTCAGCGCGTTTCAAAAAGGCGTTTTTGACTACTTGCCAAAACCCTTTGACCTTGACCAGGTCTTGTCCGTGATCCAGCGCGCCGCGGCACCGCAGGAGCCTGCCGTTGTGGTCCCCTCGTCCGCCAGCGAGCCGCAGCGGAAAACACGATTGCTCGGTGAGTCTCCGGCCATGCAGGAGGTTTTCCGCACCATCGGGCGCCTGTCCCGTTCTGATATCAGCGTTCTGATCACGGGTGAAACCGGCAGCGGCAAAGAAGTGGTCTCGCGGATGTTGCATCAGCATAGTCCGCGGGCAAATTTCCCCTTCGTGGCGCTCAATACGGCGGCCGTACCCTCCGAATTGTTGGAATCCGAACTGTTCGGCCACGAGAAGGGTTCATTTACCGGAGCGTACGCCCGGCGGGTCGGGCGCTTCGAAGAGGCGGCCGGCGGTACCCTGTTCCTGGACGAGATTGGTGACATGCCCTTGGCTCTGCAGACCCGCCTGTTGAGGGTGCTGGCCGAGGGTGATTTTCATCGCATTGGCGGGCGCGATTTACTCACGGCAGATGTGCGGGTGATTGCCGCGACGCACCAGGACCTGAACGACAAGGTCAGCAGTGGCGAGTTCAGAGAAGACCTCTATCACCGCCTCAACGTCATTCACATTGATCTGCCTTCGCTGCGGCAACGAGTGGAGGACATCGCCCTGCTGGCCAACGAGTTTCTGATTCAGGTGGCGTCTGAGCTGGGACTGGAAGTCAAACGGCTTCGACCCGAGACCATTGACCTTTTGGAGCGATACCGGTGGCCCGGTAATGTTCGACAACTCCAGAACCTGTGCCGCCAGTTGTGTGTAATGGCGCCGGCCGAGCAGATTTTTCCGGAGGACCTGCCGCCTGAAATCATCCAGGCGACACAGAATTCCACCAATGGAAACGGTTGGTCCGATCACCTGCGAAGTTGGGCGCAAAACAAAATACACGCCGGCGACACCGAGATCATTGTTGAGGCGCAGACGGAAATGGAACGCGTGTTGATCGGCTGCGCCCTGGACCGTACCGGGGGCCAGCGCCGCAAAGCTGCCGAGATTTTGGGGCTGGGACGAAATACCCTGACCCGAAAAATCAAGCAGATTGCTGAGCAACAGTCCTAGCAGTCTGTCTGCTCCTTCTGTTCTACCTCCGCAAAGCCCCATGAGCGGACTACTGTCCGCGCCTGGCGGACGGCCCTGCGGGCTACCCTCGCTTCTCCGCGCTTGGTGGGTCGGCTCCAACGGAACATCCTGTTCCGTGTCGCCTCGTCGAGCCATCCCTGGCTCGACGACCCAGTCGCTTGTCGGCGCTCGGCATCCTTGAAGGCGTGGCCAGTAGTCCGCTCATGTGACTTTCCTAACGCTGGCACAAGCCGATTCGGAGTAAGGGGTCTTCGTGCAGGACCCTTTGAAACAGGATGTTTCAAGAGGAGCGTCCCATGGATGGGCTCGAGCGCGTCCTGCACGGAGACCCCTTACTCCGAACCGGCGCCTCAACGATGGGTACAGCACATTTGAACAATGGCGCTGGAATTCACAGCCAGCAGTCTGTGGCACAGAAATGTTATTCCGTTATGCGGGGCGCTTCGGGTGAGAGGGCGATTCAGCTCCTCGTTATGGCGGCGGTTTCACCCGCAACCAGAATGTCACGGGTCCATCATTGACCAGTTCAACCTGCATGTGCGCACCGAACCGGCCGGTTGCCACCCGCACCCCGCTTTTCTCCACGCCGGACACCAATTGATCGAATAGGCGGCGTCCCATTTCGGGTGTGGCCGCTGAGGTAAAACTGGCCCGCTTGCCTTTGTCCGTATTGGCGGCCAGTGTGAACTGCGGGACCAGCAGAATTTCCCCCTGCGACTGGCGCACGTCCAGGTTCATCCGTCCGTCCTCATCCGCAAACATCCGGTAAGAATGTATCCGCTCACCCAGCCGGCTTGCCTGCTGCGGGCCGTCTCCCCGCTCAACGCCAACGAATACCAGCAGGCCGTGGCCGATGGCGCCGATCACCTCGTCTTGCGGCCGTTCGTCTTCTGGCTCTTGAGCCCCAGCGAGCAGGCGCTTTTCATTAACAAGTACTCGGGCATGCGCTACTCTTTGCAGCAATGCAATCACCGCGAATCAGACCTCCCCGGATCATCCTGAGGGTAGATGTTACCAGCCCGACCGGCGAATGCCGCATACCTCGGTGTGGTGCAGCTATCCGGAGCCGCAGGCGACCCGCCGGCCCCGGTTGGGTAAGTCGAGGGCAGGTGGGAGCAAGATTGCGGATTTGGCGCAGCCAAAAAAGCGTTCTTGTGGAGCCGTCGCCCGTAAAGCGAGCGGCACCAGAGGGGCCAGGCGCCTATTGCATGCCGTCGAGCGCAGGCCCGAGGAGCCGCACGTTTTGCCCGCAGGGCGAAGAGTACGGCTCCGAAGCCGTTGCGCGTGCAGCCGCCTTCCGCCGAAGGCGGGAGCACGACTGCAGGGATGCAGGAGGTAGAGCAACGCAGGGAGCAGTTGCCGAGGGAAGCGAGACTCCTTAATGATCGTCGCTGCTGCAAAAATCGTCCTGTCGCTGCTGAGTTGGCTGCCGCAAAAGGCCCCGCAGGCGATATCGTCAGCGTTGGTGGACGTGTTGTTCTGGTTGTCACCGGTCAAGCGCAACACGACCCACACCAATCTTGCAGCCTGTTTTCCCGCCATGGATGACACACAACGGGCGGGCCTGGCGGTCGACAGTTTTTCGCATTACCTGTGTTCTGTGTTCGAATCGGGCAGAAACTGGTACTGGCCGGTGTCAAAATTGCATGCGCTCACCGAGGAAGTGGTCGGCGAAGAACTGGTCGCAGAGTTCCTGGCGACAGGTCGCGGCATCGTTGCGCTGGCCCCCCATTTTGGGGCCTGGGAATACCTGGGTGTCTACCTGCAGAAATACCGCGACATCGCGATCCTGTATAAACCGCCGTCCAGTGCGGCGCTCGACAAGGCTTTGACCGAAAAGCGGCGGCGAGGTGGCGCCAACCTCATTCCGGCCAATGCCACAGGTCTGCGGCGGCTTTACTCGCACATCCGCTCGGGCAAAGGCGCCGGCATCTTGCCGGACCAGCAGCCCTCCAGGGGGCAGGGTCGCTTTGCACCATTTTTTGGCGTGCCGGCGCTGACAGCTGTGCTGGCGCCGCGCCTGGTGCAACGGACCCACTGCCATGTGTTGCTGGTCGGTTGCGAACGGCGACCGGGCGGGCTCTACAGGGTCCATTTCATCAAGGCAAACGATGACATTTATTCCAGCAACCTGGAGACTGCGCTGGCCGCGGTCAACCGGGACGTCGAGCGCATCATTGCCATCGACCCGGCGCAATACCTGTGGAGCTACAAGCGTTTCAAAGCGCGCCCGGAAGGCGCAGCGCCGATGTATCGTTAAGCGCTATCTCGGTTTCAGAATTTCTGGGTCAGAATTTCTGGGCCGGTTTACTGGGCCAAAGGAGCCTGCGACCCGCCGGCCCCGGTTGGGTAAGTCGAGTAAAGCGCAGGCCCGAGGAACCGCACGTTTTGCCCGCAGGGCAAGAAGTAAGGTGACGCAGCCATTGCGCGTGCAGCCGCCTACGCGCGACGGCAGTCAGGCAGCGCTTCTTCGCCAATGGCGAAACCGCACTACCTTCCTTACCTGCGCTGCCGAAGGCGGGAGCAGGGAAGCGAGACTCTTTCTAATGGGTCGTTTCATCGGGCCAGGCGCTTCAGAAACACCGTCATTTCCCGCTCCGCCTGTTTGTCGCCATTGGCCCTGGCGGCGGCAAGACCGTTTTCCCACGCTGCAGCAGCGCCAACAGGGTCTTCCAGTTGCAAGCGGGTCTTGCCCAGCGACTTCCAGGCGGCCGTATAGCCAGGTTCAAGCTTGACCGCCTGTTCCAGGTGCAACAAGGCGGCCGCGGGTTCGTCACGATCAAGCAGAAGCCTGGACAGCGTCAGGCGCAACATGGCGCTGTCACGTCCTGATTGGGTCAGTTTTTCCAGCGCATCCAAATCCACGGCATCAGTCCCGCCAGAATGAGGGGCTCAGCAATACCAGCAGGGTATAGATTTCGAGCCGGCCCAGCAACATGGCGATCGCCAGAACCACCTTGGCTGTATCGTTTAAGCTGGAATAATTTGGGCCGGCCTCACCCAGTGCAGGGCCGAGGTTGGTGATGCAGGCGGCAACTGCTGAATAGGCCGTGACGGGATCCACACCGGTGGCGGTGAGTATGAGCGTCATGATGACAAAACTGGCGACGAAGAGGAAAAAGAAGCCCCACACCGCATCCATGACCGCTGGCGATGTCTTTTGCCCACCGATTTTTATCGGCACGATAGCGTGGGGGTGGATCAGCCGCTTGATTTCGCGTGCCGACTGACGATAAAGCAGGATAAACCGGATGACTTTCATTCCACCTGCGGTGCTGCCGGCGCAGCCGCCAATGAAAGCCAGGCAAATGAGCAGCATGGGCAAAAAGTTGGACCAAAGATAGAATGTATCAGTGGTGAACCCGGTTGTGGTCATCACTGAAATGACCTGGAAAGTACCGTAGCGAAACGCGCTACCCAGCGTATCGTAGGTGCCGTTCAGGTAGAGCGTAAAACTGGCCAGGACAGCAAACGCCAAGAGCAGGAATGCATAGACTTTCAGCTCCGGGTCGACAAAGTAGGGCTGGGCGCTGGCCTTGCGCCAGGCGGTGAAGTGCAGGGCAAAATTGATTCCGGCAATGAACATGAAACTGATCGCGATGATCTCGAGGGTGGGATTGTCCCAATAGGCCAGGCTGGCGTCGTGGGTTGAGAAGCCGCCGATGGCGACCGTTGAAAAGGCATGTCCGACGGCATCGAAAAGATTCATTCCGCCCAACCAGTAGGCGAATGCACACATTACGGTAATGCCGAAATAGATCAGCCACAAGGCTTTGGCGGTTTCGGTGACGCGAGGAGTAAGCTTAGAGTCCTTCATCGGTCCGGGCGTTTCCGCCCGATAGAGTTGCATGCCGCCAATTCGCAGCATGGGCAGGATGGCCACGGCCAGTACGATGATGCCCATTCCCCCCAGCCATTGCAGCTGCTGGCGGTAATAGAGAACTGCCCGCGGCATGTCATCGATGTGAACAATCACTGTGGCGCCGGTGGTGGTCAGGCCCGACATTGCTTCAAACAGGGCATCGACATAGCCCATCTGCGGTGTGACCAGCAACAAGAAGGGCACGGCCCCACCCAGCGCCAGAAAAACCCACGAGATCACCACGATCAGGAAACCATCGCGTAATCTGAGTTCAGCGTGCCGATCTCGTACCGGCAGGAAAACCAGCAGGCCCACCAGCAGCAGCAGGCTGGCGCTGATCAGGAACAACGTGGCGGTGCCGTCTTGGTACCACCATGACACCAGCGCCGGTGGGATCATCATCAGGCTCGAGCCTGCAATCAAGAATCCCATAACCCTTTGGGATGGCTCCAAATCCCATTCAGCTGATCCCTGCTTCGAGCATTTTACGATCAGACGAAGGCGGCGTCGACTTGGAACAGGCGTTCCACAGCCGCGATCTGGCGCTTGTCCGGTACGAACAGCAGCACGTGGTCGTGTTCCAGAATAACGGTGTCGTGATGCGCAATGATGACATTGTCACCCCTGACGATCGCTGGAATCGTAGTGCCCTTCGGGCAGATCTATTTCCTCGATCGATCGTCCCACCACGCGCGATACGCGCTTGTCGCCCAGGGCCACTGCTTCAATGGCCTCCGCCGCGCCACGGCGTAAAGAATGCACCCGCACCATATTGCCGCGTCGTATATGGGTCAACAGCGCGCCAATCGTTACTTGCTGGGGTGACACAGCAATGTCGATTGAGCCAGATTCTTCCACCAAGTCGACATAGGGAGGGGCGATTGATCAGTGCGATGACTTTCCCGGCACCCATCTTCTTGGCCAGCATGGACGACAGAATATTGGTCTCGTCATCGTTGGTGAGTACGCAGTAAACGTCGGTGGTTTCGATCGCCTCCTCGCGCAGCAGGTCCTCGTCGGAACAATCCCCAACCAAGACGATCGCCTTTTCAAGATCTTCAGCAATCAATTCTGCGCGCTCGGGGTCGCGCTCGATAACCTTGACGTGGTGCCGGCGCTCCAGCATTGCGGCGAGGTTACTGCCGATATTGCCCCCGCCGGCGAGTATGATCCGCCGCACCGGGCTACCCTGGGGTCGCAATTCCTTCATCATGATCGGGATGTCCCTGCGGGCAGCGAGGAAGAATACGATATCGTTTTCCTCGATGACCGTTCCGCCATCCGGAATGATGGTGGCATCCTTGCGGTATATGGCGGCTACCCGCGCTTCGGCGCCGGCGGGCATATGTTGCTGTAAGGGTGTGCAGTCGCTGGCCCACAAGCGGTCCACCGGAATAGGCCTCAGTTGCCACCAATTGAGCTCGGCCGTCGGCGAAATCAAGCACCTGCAGAGCGCCCGGATATTCAATCAACCGGGCGATGTATTGGGTCAGCAGGGTTTCCGGACTGATTATCACGTCAACCGGGCAGTGTTCACGTTCAAATAACTCGGGATGGTCGATGTACTCCGACGACCTGACACGTGCGATTCGGGTAGGGGTGTTATACAGGGTATAGGCCACTTGGCAAGCAGTCATATTGACTTCGTCGCTGCTGGTCAGCGCGATCATCAGGTCGGCGTCCTCGATGCCGGCCCTAACCAACACTTTGGGGTGCGAGGCATGACCCAGCACACCGCGGATATCCAACCGGTCCTGAAGGGTCTTTAGCCGCCTGGCATCAATATCGACGATGGTGATGTCATTCTCTTCGCGGGACAAGCTGTGGGCGACTGAGGAGCCCACCTGGCCGGCGCCGAGTATGACAATTTTCAATTCACTTCTCCCGACCTGCCGACGGACTTGGGATCGATGCCCAGGGCTCGAATTTTGCGGTACAGGTGGGTCCTTTCCATTCCAACGGACTCGGCCAGCTTGCCAACACTGCCGCCGGTCTTGGTCAGTTGGTAGGTCAGATACTCCCGCTCAAATTGCTCCCTGGCCTCGCGCAGCGGCCAAATCGAATATTTCCGGGTGGGAAGCGCTGCCGGCCGGCTGCGAAGGATTCTGGCGCAGCGCCTCCCTCCACCTCCACGACGGAAACTTCACCCGCTCCGCCCAGTATCAGCAGCCGTCGCACCAGGTTGCGCAGCTCACGGATATTGCCGGGCCAGCTGTGATTGCGCAAGGCGGTTTTGAGCGGAAACGGAAAAAGAGCGGTAGGGCAGATTCTCGTGAATCGGAAACCAGTCGGAATAAAATCTGACCAGATCAGGCACATCGTCCTGGCGCTCCCGCAGTGAGGCGACCTGCAGAGGCAGAACATTGAGCCTGTAATAGAGTTGCTCCAGCCCCGGATCTTTCTGTACCCGCACCATCAGGTCGACACAGCCCGCCGCGATGACCCGGCATTCCAGCGGCAAGCTATCGCTGCCCTGTTCTCGAGAGTAGTGGCCTGACTCAAGTACCTGGTTGAGCAAAGTGATGACTTCTGCGGGCAATTCCTGGACATCGGGAATGTAGAGGGTGCCACCACCGGGCCCGATCAAGAAGGCCCGGCCGAATGGCATCCTGTTCTTCGAGGCCCAGCAGATTCGCGCGGACATTGTCCGCCCCAAAATCACTGTGGTCGAGTGTCACAATCGCCTGGGCAGAGCCTTGGGCATGGATGTAACGCGCCAGGATCTCGCGGCCGCTGCCATCTTCACCCGTGATCAGGACGGGTGAATGATGCGCGGCGACCTGTTCGGCCTTTTGCCGAAGCACCTGTATTTCAGCGCTGCTACCGATCAACTCACTCTCGATGTTGTCGATTGCCGGCTTGCTCAATTCTGGGGCTGGCTGGTTGGCCTCCAGAGCTTGTCTGACAATCGACAGCAATTTGGCCAGCGAAATGGGCTTTTGAACGAAATCGTGGGCACCAAGCCGAGTCGCCTCAATGGCCGTTTCCAACGTGCCATGACCAGACATGATCACCACCGGGCAAGGCAGGCCGCCTTGAGACCATTCCTTCAGCAAGCTAATACCGTCCACTCCGGCATCCAGATGTCCAGCAGAACCAGATCGGGGGGATCTGCCGCAAAGGCACTTCGCGCCGCTTCACCATCCTCTGCCGAGGTGACCGAGTAACCTTCATCTTCGAGAATTTCGGAGACGACTTCGCGAATATCGGGCTCGTCGTCAACGACAAGTATTTTTGCTGCAGACATGGATTATTTGTTGGTTTGTTGTATGGACGCAACATGCTACTCCAATCGAAACACGCTGCCTAGGGCCTGTTAACAGGCCCTGGTTTCGGACGATTGAACATTACTGGGGCAAATGAATGCGCTGTGGCTCGGTTACGGCAACCGGGATGTTAAGCGGCAGCAGAATCACCACTGGGCACCGCCATTGCCCCGGTTGGCAATTTTGATCCGGCCCTCATGTTCGGTAACGATTTTGCGGCAGATCGCCAGGCCCAGGCCACTGCCACCCGATTTGTTTGTCACATAGGGCTCAAAGGGCTGATCGAGCACATCTGCCGGAAAGCCGGGTCCATCGTCCTTCAATTCTAGGCTCAGCCAGTCTTGCTGATCCTGCCGGGTGATGCGGCTGGAAATGGACAGCTTGACGTGGCGTGGTGCCGAGACACCCTTGAGCGCTGCGGCGCCTACCGTCTTGCCAGCTTCCTTGGCATTGCGGATCAGGTTGTGAAGCATTTGTCTGAGACGCCCGCTGTCGGCCGCCAGGCCTTCGGGTCCGGCGCAAAGGTCCAGGTCAAAATCCAAATCCATTTCTCCCTGTTGGTATAGCGCCACCACTTCCCGCACCAATTGGTCCAGGCGAATCGACTCACGTGAAAGCACTGGTTCCTGCGCGTAATCGCCGAAAGCGTCGACCAGCGTACGCAGTGCCTCGACCTGGGCCACGATGGTCGAAGACGCCTTGTTGAGCATTTCGCTGTCGGCGGATCCGAGTTTATCGGTCAGTTTCATCCTGAGACGCTCCGCAGCCAGGCGGATCGGTGTCAACGGGTTCTTGACCTCGTGGGCCAGCCGGCGTGCCACTTCTGCCCATGCTGCTTCGCGTTGAGCCTGGTTGAGGATTGTCACGTCGTCGAAGACAATCACCATACCGTCGCGTCCGTCACCCGGCAGTGCAGGCGCGAGCCCCGCATCAGCAACACCAACGGCGTACCCGTGCGGGCGAGGCGAATTTCCTTCTGCCATTTCCGCTGGCTTTTTTGCGACTGCTCTTTGATGGTCATGACAAACGGATCGAGGAAGGGTGCAAGGCTGGAGAGGCGCTCAAGGGGCTGTCCGCCAATGAGATCGGTGGTGGACGAGTCCGACGACTCCTCGGGCAAACCCAGGATCAGCTTGCTGGAGGAATTGGCCGTAATCATCGTGTTGTTATGATCGAGGGTCAGTACACCGGTAGACAGATTGCCCAAAACTGTTTGCAGGTATTCACCCTGCGCCTGCAGTTCAAGGCGGCCTTGCTCGGCAGTTTTGCTGGCGTGCCTGAGAGCCTCCGTCATTTCATTGAAGGACTGCACAAGAAAACCGATCTCGTCATTACTCTGGCTGTCCACCGGGCGTTCAAAATCACCCGCCGCGACCTGCCGCGTTGCGGTTGAGAGTTTTGACAGCGGAGAGACCATTCGACGTGCGGCACTCAGAGCCGCCAGCATCGCCAGCAGAAGGGTCAACATCAACACCAGGGTCAAAATCAGTACAAAGCTTTGCTTGAGCGAATTCTTCAGGTAGCTGACGTTTTGGTAGCGGTAGTATTCCTGTTCGATCGATGAGGTCAGCGCCGTGATATTTGCCGGCAGCGGATACATGGCTTGCAGAACCCGGAGCGGGGTCCCTGGCAGTCGCCGAGGAATTTGTTGAATTACCCGGATTTGCAGGGCGCCATCCGTCGCAGGTTCGGCGGCAGCGTATTCCCCGCGCTCCAAGGCCTGCACCATGGCAAAGTCGGCAGGTCGGTCGGACAATCCTGAAAGCGCATTAATGTTTGCAGTGGCCACCAGCGTGCCATCGCCATTGAGTACCGACAACTCGGTCGGCCCGGCATCGCGCACCCGCTCCAGCAAGACCTGGCGCAGGACCTCGTCGCCTTGCGGCAGAATTTCGATTTCGCGAGTGATGTCACGCAACTGGTTGCGCACCTCGAGCGTTCTTACATCAAGAAATTCCTGACCCAATTGCAAGGAGTTCGACAGGGCAGTTTCCACCTCGACATCAAACCATTGGTCGATGGTATTGGCGAGAAACCATATTGAAAAGAAATAGACAATCAACGCCGGCGGCATCGATAGGATGACGAAGTTTCTGACCCAGCGCGCCGACAGCCTGGCGCCCGGCTCCTCTGCTTTTACACGGCGCAGCAGGGACACCATCCGGTGGCCAATGCTGGTCAGCAGAATGAGCAGCGCCACCGCAGTGACAATCAGCACCCAGACGTACTGACTACTCAGTTCGGCCGAGCCTTGCTGAACACCACTGACCAGGAACAATGCCACCAAAAGTGTTGCCAGCGCCGCGGCAATCGGCAGGGTGCGCAGCAGAATTCGCCGCAGGCGTTTGCGCTGCCGTGATGGGTTCGCCGGATTCATGAGTTGGGCGCCTGAATGGTCAGCGGGACCCAGCCTGAGTCATGATTCCACTGAGCCGAAAACAATACCGGCAAACGCATCGGTGCCGGCACCTTACGGCGGTTGAGGTGGCTACGGACCCGCAGTTCGAGTTCATGCCCGCGTAACACTTCGGGCCGCACCGCTATTTCAACTTCTGCGAGGTAGGCCAGCACGTGCCGAAGCCGTGGGTAAGTCCGGACTGACTGCTGGTGTGGTCTGGAGACCTGGTAGTGATCGCTCAAAGGCAGGTAGCGGACTTCAAATCGCGTCGTCTGCTTATCGTCACCGCCGACCTCCAATTGCATATCAATGGTCAGTGAGACGCCGTGAACCAGTGCCTCGCGGGCTTCACTACTGAGCGTCAGTTGTTGTTTGGTGGTCACGATCAGGATGTCGTTGCGCCAACGGGCGGACACGTCCTCAATGGTAAACCCGAAATTGCCGGACTCTGAGGAACAGGCGCCCAACACGGTGGCGCCCAACATTGTGGCGCCCAACACTGTGGCGCGGGCAGGCAACAGTGTGTGCAATAGCGCTGAGGCTGCACTACGGCGTTTTTCTGATTTGTGCGTAAATAAAAACCATCCATCCCGTCCTGCCCAGGCAATATCTGCCGGCCACATGTTCGCTCGATACCCCACTCGGCGCTGATCGAAACGTCCTGCGCATCGTGGTGGGCCTGAAGAAAACGCTCAAACCTGAGGGCTGTTTTCCTGGTCCAGCACCGAACACGTGGCATATACAAGCATACCGCCCGGGCGTAACAGCGGCCAGAGGCTGTGTAACAACGCCGCCTGGGTCTTGACACTCTCGTCCACGTCCCGGGGGCCGCGCAGGTGCCTGATTTCCGGGTGGCGCCTGATCACTCCGGTTGCACTGCAGGGCGCATCCAGCAGAATCCGGTCGAATTTCCGTTGGTCCCACCAGGGCTCCGGGTCCAGAGCATCACCTGCGATCAGTTGGCATTTCAAGCCCAGCCGATCCAGATTCTCCTGCACCAATTCAACCCGTCCAGGTTCAAGATCAATTGCGGTCAGGTCAACCCGTGGGCAGTTCTCCAGAATATGGCAGGTCTTTCCGCCCGGCGCAGCGCAAGCGTCCAGTACCCTGAAATCACTTCGGTTTTCGGCGCCCAGCAAGCCCGCGGCGAGCTGGGCCGCGGCATCCTGTACAGACACCCGTCCCTGAGCAAAACCCGGTATGGCGGTGACCGGCGCGGGCGGATCAATTCGAACCGCCCGCGGTACATACCGATTCCACTCCAGTGCGAAGTTCGCCTGCTCAAGCATTTCGCTTGCCGCCAGGTGATCATGTCGCGATGTGTTTAGCCTCAGCCACAAGGGCGGACGTTGATTGTTCGCAGCGACAATGCTCCGCCATTGATCCGGCCAGTCGTCACTGAGCTGATCCTGCAACCAGCGCGGATGCGCCCAGCGCTCAGGTGCTTTATCGAGACCCGCAAGCAAAGCAGCTCGTTCGCGGAGAAAGCGCTGCAAAATGGCGTTGACCAGTCCGACTGCCCAGGTTTTGCCGATCGCGCGGGCACATTCGGCGGTCTCGTGGACCGCGGCATGTTCTGCACCGTCATCCAGCCACAACTGCGCCAGGCCCAACAGTATGAGGCGATAAACATCACGATCCCTGGCCTTCATGGGGCGGTCGAGAAGCTGGCCGGCCAGCCACTCCAGAGCGATCAGCCAGCGCATGACGGAATAGGCCAGGTGGCGGCCCTGGGCAAGGTTTCTACCGTCAGCGCTGTCGCCGTCTTTGGCCTTGTTGCCAGACGGCAGGTGATGCCCATCATCCAGAACGGCGCTGATCGCCTGCAGGGCGATCAGTCTCGGGTTATTGGACTGCATATTGCATCCCGAATGCGAATTAATCTGTGGGCTGCGAGGGTGCAGCGACTGGAAGTTGACCCGGCAGGCTGCGGGCATTTAGAAAATCAGCTGCGCTCATGCGTCGGCCCCCGGCAGGCTGCAGCTCAATCAGTCGCACTACGCCCTTTCCGGTCGCTACGTCTATCCCCTCGGGGCTGCAATGAAGCACCTCGCCGGGCCGATGCGCATTGTGGTTTTTCCCTTCGGGCTCAAACGGATTGGGTATTGAAGCCCGCCAAACCCTGACGCGGGCGTCACCCAGCCCGAACCAGGCTACGGGCCAGGGATTGAAGGCTCGGATGCGGCGCTCGATGCTGCGGGCCGAGTCTTCCCAGCGGATTTCAGCTTTAGTTTTGCTGAGTTTGGCTGCGTAGCTTATGGGGCCGTCATTCTGTGGCTTTGGCAGCAATGACGGTCCGGCCAATCCTTCATCCGCGAGATGCCCAATGGCCTCGATCAGGCATTCGGCGCCCAGCACTGTGAGCTTGTCATGCAAGCTCGCTGCCGTCTCGTCAGCGGCCAGGTCAATTGCCTTTTCCAATAGTACCGGTCCGGTGTCCAGACCCTCATCCATCTGCATGATGCTGACACCGGACTGGCGGTCTCCGGCCTCAATGGCACGCTGAATGGGTGCCGCACCTCGCCAGCGCGGCAATAAGGAGGCATGAATATTCCAACATCCGAACGTAGGAATGCACAGGACCTGGGGCGGCAGCAACAGTCCATAAGCCACCACGATCATCAGGTCAGGAGACTGCGCTTGCAATTCAGCCTGAGCCTGTGGGCTTTTCAGCGTGGCAGGTTGACGGACTGGAATACCGAGCCTGGCAGCACACAGTTTAACTGCGCTTTGGCCGATCCTTTTGCCTCTGCCGCTGGGGCGATCGGGTTGTGTGTAGACCGCGGTTGGCGCCAATCCGCTGTCCACCAACCGTTGCAGCGGCGGTACCGCAAAATCCGGCGTGCCGGCAAAAATGATTCGAAGCGACTGACCCACAAATTTTCTGCCCAAAGCCTAAAACACGGTGCGTGCAGCGTCCCTGGACGCCTGTTTCTTTTGTTTCTCCAGTTTTCTGCGCACCATCTGGCGTTTCAAGGGGGAAAGATAGTCAACGAACAATTTGCCGTTGAGGTGATCGATCTCATGTTGCAGGCACACGGCATGCATTTCTTCGATGGTTTCCTCAAAATTCTTGCCGAACTGATCGCAGGCCCTGACCGTGATACGGCTCGCCCGGGTCACATCGGCCCAGGTGCCGGGCACCGAAAGACAGCCCTCTTCACAGACCTGGGTGCCTTCCTCGGAAAGAATTTCCGGATTGACATAGACCCTGGCACAATCCCGAGATTCGCTGATATCCAACACCAGAAGGCGGATATGCCGGTTAATCTGGGTGGCGGCAAGACCGATACCGGTCGCCGAATACATGGTTTCAATCATGTCCGCGGCCAATTCCTGCAATGCAGCGTCAAACGCAGTTACGGGCTTTGCGACAGTGCGCAGCCGAGGGTCAGGAAATTCCAGAATTTCGAATATGGCCATAGATTTACAATCGATAAAAATAATTTAGGTGAAGTTTAGCCCAGTATTTATTATGATATCTGCTGGCGGACCCAGTTCGCCACTAAAATACTGACCGCATCTGAAAGATGGCAGGATGCCTACTGATATGGGGAAGTTACGTGATGAGATATTTCTTGCACCTCACCCTGGCGATGATGTTGGCGGGAGCGGCATGGGCACAGGACGTGTCTGTTCGTTCCGATCACCCCGACCAATATGTAGTTGTCAGAGGCGACACTCTTTGGGGAATCTCGGGTAGATTCCTGGATAAACCGTGGCAGTGGCCTGCGATTTGGCAAGCCAATCCGCAAATTGAAAACCCGCACTTGATCTACCCCGGCGACGTTGTGTCGCTGGTGTATATCGATGGACGGCCGGTATTGCGGGTGAGCCGCAATGGCGATTCACCACCGCCACCACCACCCGCGCCTGCTGCGGCGTTGCCCAATCCAACGGGCAAGAAAACCGTCAGGCTCTCGCCCGAAATTCGCTACCTCGACAAGGAAGCCCCGATCAACGCAGTCCCGCTGGATGCGATCCGCCCGTTTCTGCGCGACATCCGCATTCTGGCGCCGGAGGAGTACGAAGGTCTGCCTTATATTGTCGCCAACTTTGAGGACCGGCTGAACTCGACATACAGCGATACGACATACGCCCGTGGTCTCGATGGGCGGCCAGGCGAAGAGTACGTGGTTGCCCGGTTGACGAATATATACGATAGGGTCGGTGACCCGGCGGTCGTCAGACGGGTCACGCCCACTTCGGACTGGAAGGAGGCGCCGTCGATACATAACCGTCACGATTCTCTGTGGGACAATTCTCCCCCGTGGAAAGAGAAGGCAAAAAACCCGGTGGGCTACGAAATGTGGGTCGTCAGTCGAGTCAGAATTCGCGAAGCCGGGGAGATTTCTGTCCTCGATGTGATCCGGGATCGTACAGAAATCAAGCCGGGTGACGTTATACTTCCCCTGATCGACTACTCGCACATCACGACTTTTCATCCGCGAGCCATGGACAATGTACCGTCCGACATGCGCATTCTGGCAACCAAGGGTTCCAAGTATGGCGTGGGCCACTACCAAATCGTATCGATGAGTGGTGGCACCAACCAGGGGGTTGGGCCGGGCCACGTGTTTGCTGCCCACCGCCCTGGTCTGAAGATCGACGACAGGGTCGGCTATCGCCGTGGAAGTTTTTCGGATGAAGCGGAGGTCAGACTGCCGTCGACATATGATGGGCTGATCATGGTGTTCCGGTCCTTTTCCGAGGTCAGCTACGCAATTGTCATGTCCGGTTCGAGGCTGATCGCCGAATTCGATGAATTGAGGCACCCCGATTCAAGGCTGTAGACAAAGCCGGTCGGTGTGATTCCGGCTGACAATGAACTAGGGCCTGTTAACAGGCCCCAGATATATGGGGGATGCTGCCACGTCGCAGCGTAATTGGTTAATCGCACTTCGCGCCCCCCACCTGGGGGGCGCAAAGCTTGTAAAACTCCAGAAAGCCTGCGGCGGCATTGACGCCGTGGTTGGCTCGGGCGTGAAAGATCTTAAGGCACTGGGCCTGGGTTCTGAAACCATCGCCGCATTGCATCGGCCCGACAATTCACTCATCGACCAGGACGGGCAATGGTTGCGGGGTCCGCGCAGATACCTGGTGACCTGGGGCAGCGCCCAATACCCAGGGTTGTTGGCAGAAATCCCTTCTCCTCCCGCTGCCCTTTTCGTTGAAGGCGATCCGGACCTCCTGTGGCAGCCGCAGATCGCTGTGGTTGGCAGCCGTAATCCCACTGCGGGAGGGCTCGAAAATGCGCGGGATTTCGCGCGCGAACTGGCTGCCCGCGGCCTGGCAATCACCAGCGGTCTTGCCAGTGGTATTGACTCCGCCGCCCACCAGGCAGTGGTAGAAGCCGGCCGCAATACCATCGCTGTTTTGGGTCACGGCCTCGACAGGATCTACCCGGCCAGCAGCCGGAAACTATTCGGACTGATTGGTGAAAAGGGCGCTTTGGTCTCCGAATTTGTGACCGGCGTTGGCCCCAGAAAAGAACATTTCCCGTCCCGCAACCGGATTATTTCCGGACTGTCCCTGGGTGTGCTGGTCATCGAGGCCGGGTTGAAGAGCGGTTCGCTAATTACGGCAAGATTGGGGGGCGAGCAGGGGCGCGAGACTTTTGCCCTTCCGGGATCGATTCACAACCCCATGTCTAAGGGCTGTCACAGGCTGATTCGCGATGGCACACGACTGGTGGAGACCGCCGATGAAATCCTGCAGGAGCTGGTGCCGTTGGCCGGCCGCCTGGCAGATGAGCTCAGACAGCAGCTGGCCATAAATTTGGATGGCGCGGTTGAGAATGACAGCATTGACCCCCAACTGTCTGCATCTGGGAGGTCAAGTAACTCCCCGGCTGAAGTCCCGGGTGGGTCCGGGAAATTCCTGCCGGATCCTGAGTACGAAAAACTTTGGCGATGCCTCAGCCATGACCCTACGCCCATAGAACGCCTGATTGAACGATCCGGATTGACGGCGAAGGCCGTCTCAGCCATGCTGCTCATGTTGGAACTGAGAGGATCGGTTGAAGCTTGGCCAGGCAGTGCTTACAGCCGTAAAAAAAGAGGTTGATAATGAAAGAAAATGTGCTGGACGTCCTGATGTATCTGTTCGAAAATTACTTTTACGACGAGCCCGAAGAGACGCCCGATCGGCATTCTATGGAGAGTAATTTGCACCAGGCAGGTTTCAGCAACGGCGAAATCAGCAAGGCGTTTGAGTGGCTGGATGGGCTGGCGGAGCAGCGATTTCAACCTGAATTGACATCCCAGAGCGATCAACCCATTCGGATATTCGTAAAATCCGAAACTGACCGTATTGATACCGATTGCCGTGATTTTCTGATGTATCTCGAAAATGTCGGCATACTCGATGCAGCGCGTCGAGAACTGGTAATTGATCGATTGTTGGCACTCGACAGTGACGAAATCACCCTTGAAGATGTCAAGTGGGTGGTGTTGATGGTGTTGTTCAACCAGCCCGGGCAAGAGGCAAAGTTCGCCTGGATGGAAGACCTCATGTTTGACACCGAGCAGGACTACCGCCACTAACCTCCAATGTAGCATGAGGATGTCAGCATCAAACTTCTGATCGTAGAATCTCCGGCCAAGGCCACCACCATCAACCGTTACCTGGGCAAGGACTTCCAGGTGCTGGCGTCCTATGGCCATGTGCGTGACCTGCCTTCAAAAGACGGTGCCGTAGATCCCGACGACGATTTTTCGATGACCTACGAGTTGAATGAGGGTAGCGAAAAACACGTCAATGCCATTGTGCGGGCTGCCAAAAAGTCTGAGGCGGTCTATCTGGCGACCGACCTCGATCGCGAAGGTGAGGCCATATCCTGGCACATATACGAAATTCTCCGTGAAGCAGGTATCGCCAATAAGATCCCTTTTCTGCGGGTTGAATTCTCGGAAATTACCGAGCAGGCCATCCTCGAAGCGGTGAATAATCCCCGTGAGTTGTCGATGGCGTTGGTGAATGCGCAGCAGGCGCGTCGCGCCCTCGATCACCTCGTGGGCTTCAACCTCTCGCCCTTGCTGTGGAAAAAAATCAAGACCGGCTTGTCCGCCGGGCGGGTTCAAAGTCCGGCCTTGCGCTTGATCGTAGAGCGTGAGCGTGAGATTGAAAAATTCGAGCCCCAGGAATATTGGACCATCGAGGCGGATCTGGCAAAAAATGGTGATGCGTTTCTGTCCCGCCTGGTCAATCTGGACGGCGAGCGACTCAAACAGTTCGACATCAATTACGGCGATCAGGCCCTGGCCATCCGGCAGAGGCTGCAGGACGCTGCCGGCGGCAAGTTGCAGGTGAACCGGATTACACGCAAGCAGCGCCGGAGAAATCCGGCGCCCCCGTTCATCACCTCCACCTTGCAGCAGGATGCGTCGCGCAAATTGGGCTTCAACGCCAACCGCACCATGCGTACTGCACAGCAGTTGTACGAAGGCGTGGCCATAAAAGGCCAGAGTCAGGGGCTGATCACCTACATGCGCACTGATTCTGTCACGCTCTCGAAACAGGCTCTGGGCCAGTTGCGCGCAGTGATCAAGTCCCGATATGGCGCCGAGTTTGTGCCGGAATCGCCCAATTTCTACAAGACCAAGTCAAAAAATGCCCAGGAAGCCCACGAGGCCATCAGGCCCACGGTTGCCGATCTGCACCCCGCGGATGCCAAACCGCATTTGAATGATGATCAATTCAGGATGTATGAGCTGATCTGGAAACGAACTGTGGCCTCACAAATGACCCAGGCGCTGGTCGACACGGTGGCGATCGAGTTTGCTTGCGATGGGTGCATTTTCAGAGCCAACGGGTCCGTCATTGCCTTTCCCGGCTTTCTAAAAGTCTATGAAGAGTCACACGCCAAAGGCACGGCGGAAAAAGAATCGCGTTTGCCCGACCTGGAAGAAGGTGACGTGGTTTCGGTTGCCGACATTCGAGCTGATCAGCACTTTACCGAGCCACCGCCGCGTTATTCCGAGGCCAGCCTGGTCAAGGTGCTGGAAGACTATGGCATTGGTCGACCCTCCACCTATGCCAGCATCATTTCAACCTTGCAGCGGCGCAAATACGTGGAAATGGACCGCCGCCGGTTTATCCCCACCGACACCGGGCGCGTGGTCGCCCGCTTTCTGGAGAATCATTTCGAGCCCTACGTGGATTATGAATTCACCGCTCGAATGGAAGATGCGCTGGATGCAATCTCTCGCGGAGAGATCGACTGGAAGCCGCCCCTGCGCGAATTCTGGACGCCGTTTATCAATCGCGTCAGGGACAAAGAAGAGTCTGTCAGTCGGCAGGAAGCCAAGCTGACCCGGGTGCTCGGCACGGATCCAAAAACGGGTAAGGAAGTTTCTGTGCGCCTGGGCCGCTTTGGCCCCCACGCCCAAATCGGCTCGGTCGATGATGAGGAGAAACCGCAGTTTGCAGGCCTGCGTGCGGAACACAGACTTGAGACCATTGAATTGGCGGAGGCACTGGAGCTATTCAAGTTGCCCCGGGATCTGGGTTTCACGCCTGAAGGAGAAGCGGTTTTCGCCGGCATTGGTCGCTTTGGGCCGTACATTCGTTATGCCAACAAATTCGTCTCATTGAAAGATTCAGATCCGCACACGGTTGAATTATCAGAGGCGCTGGCGTTGGTGGCGGCCAAGAAGCAGGCCGACCTGGATCGAATTCTGGTCGACTTTACCGACGTTGGAATACAAATTCTGAAGGGACGTTGGGGTCCATTCATCACCGATGGCAACAAGAATGCCCGGATGCCAAAAGACCGCGAAGTGGAGAGCATGAGCCTGGAGGAATGCCAGGCGTTGCTGGCTGCGGCGCCGGACAAGCGCCGAGGAAAGAAGAAAGCGGCGAAAAAGAAAGTCACAAAGAAGAGCGCCTCTGCCAAGACCACAGCAAAGAAAAAAGCAGCAAAGAAGAGAACCGCAAAGAAAAAAACGGGCGGCAAAAATACCCCGGCAATGTCAGCCAAGAGCGCCGATACGCAATAAATTATTCTCTGCGCACAAACCGGTGCAACACCACCCCAACAAATTACTCAGCGTCCTCCAGGGCGCTGATGCAATGCGCGCGGGAGAAGTCATTGCCTATCCTACCGAAGCAGTTTTCGGGTTGGGCTGTGACCCCAAAAATGCGCACGCGGTGGCGCATATTCTCAGAATTAAACAGCGCCCACCGGAGGCCGGCCTGATCCTCATCGGGGCAGATATGGATCACCTGGAAGAGTGGATTGAACAACCCGAGGCGGACCTCATGTCGCGGGCGCTTGGGTCCTGGCCCGGGCCAGTGACGTGGCTGTTTCCGAAGTCATGCACCACTCCGCGCTGGCTCAGCGGGGCGCATGAAACCATTGCCGTGCGGCTGACAGAGCATCCTGTTTGCCGCGCACTCTGCGCCGCGTTTGGCGGCGCCATTGTCTCCACCAGCGCCAACCCATGCGGTGCGCCGCCAGCCGTTGATCACGACATGTTGCACGAGTATTTCAAGGTGGAAATATCAGGTATCGTTGGGGGTGAACTGGGTGGCCACACCAAACCCAGTGAGATTCGTGACCTGGCCACCGGTCAGGTGATTAGGAGCGTCTGAATTGAACCAAGACACTGCTTCGGTCGACATCGTTCTGAAATACCTCGAGTCACTTCAGGACCGGATTTGTGCTGCCCTGGCTGACGCAGATGGCCAAGCCACGTTCGAGGAAGACACCTGGCGCAAAACGCCTGAGCCAGGCAAGGATGATCAGCCCGCGAGCCTGGGCGGCGGGGGCCGATCACGCGTACTCACTGAGGGCGGGGTATTCGAAAAGGCCGGCGTCAACCTGTCGCATGTCAGCGGCGATCATCTGCCGCCGTCAGCCACGTCAATGAGACCAGAATTGCAGGGCCGGTCATTCGAGGCGCTGGGGGTTTCCCTGGTTATTCATCCTAAGAACCCCCGAATTCCCACCAGCCATGCCAATGTGCGATTTTTTGTCTCCAACCGGGAAAATGAAGAGCCGCTTTGGTGGTTTGGCGGAGGATATGATCTGACACCCTTTTATCCCCGACTGGAAGACGTTGTCCACTGGCACGATACAGCCAGAATGGCCTGCCTGCCGTTCGGGGACGAAGTCTACCCGCGTTACAAAAAATGGTGCGATGAATATTTTTATCTCAGGCATCGATCCGAGACCCGTGGTGTTGGCGGTCTGTTCTTCGATGACCTCAATGAGGGCGGTTTTGAGCGGTGCTTCGCGCTCACGCGCGCCGTCGGCGACAGTTACCTGGATGCCTACCTGCCCATCGTTGAGCGCCGTAAAGGCGATCAGTGGGGAGCGCGCGAGCGGGAATTCCAGTTATACCGGCGAGGTCGCTACGTCGAATTCAACCTGGTCTATGACCGAGGCACCCTGTTTGGCCTGCAAAGCGGCGGCCGAACCGAATCCATCCTGATGTCGCTGCCACCCTTGGTGTCGTGGCGGTATGACTGGACGCCCGCCGCTGACTCCGAAGAAGCCGGGCTGACCGAATTCCTTCAACCACGGGACTGGCTGGCCGCCCCGGGTGGATCCGGATGGTAGGTGGCTGCGTCATAAGTTGGCTCCGCTTGATTTTGTTATTGATTGTGGCAAGTCTGACAGTTTCAGGGCCGTCACCAGGTGGCCTGCCCAGCGCTTGCAACCCGCGGCGTCGGGATGGAAACCGTCGGCGCTGAACGTCATTGTTTGCTCCGGCCACTCGGAATCGATGGACATGGGAACGTGAATGCCGTCCGAAACGTCATTCAGCAGGCGCTGAGTCGTGTTGTCGAGTTGTGTTGAGCGAATCCCCAGCGCGGTTCTCAATGGCTGCGGCAAGAGTGGAAACTTGTTCATCGGTGGCAGGCCGGCGAATATGAGGACGCTTTCCGGCCAGCGTACCGAAATCAGGCTCAACATGGATTTGAACCGCCTGTGCCACTGCCGCAAGCTGGTCAGACCGGTCACGTCATTGACGCCGATCGATATCAGAACGATGTCGGGCGCCGCATCAACCACGAGGTTTTCCAGATCGCCGCAGAGTTCAGAAATATCCGCGCCATTGGCGCCATGCAACTGCCAGTGGACTGTGCGGCCTTGCGCTGCAAGTGCCCGGGCGAGGTGAACCGGCAGGCTCTGATCCACCGTCTCGACCCCCACGCCGGCGATGATTGAATCGCCTGCCGCCAGCAGTCGGATTGGTGGCCCTCTGCCCACAATGCCGCGCCGGTCTTCGGCCGCCTCATCAAGCCGCAGCGCACGCAGACGCACCCACAGCGCCACGGGAATGGACAGGAATAACAGAAGCCAGAAGGTCAAGGCAGAGGAGCGCAGTTTGGTTACTCCAAATAAGCGACGAATAACGCCGAGTGGGGCTTTTTCAGACACAACAGCGATGATTCAAATAGTGTTAACAGGCCCTAGTGTGCCGTATCCCAATCGGGACCATGCCCGGTGTCGACGACCAGCGGTATTTTGAGATCGGCAGCGCCAGCCATCAACTTTTCGACAACTGATTTGACGTCCTCGAGCTGATTTTCCTTCACCTCGAATACCAGTTCGTCATGCACCTGCATGATCAGGCGGGCATCAATCTTGTCTTTCAGCAGCCATTCGTCGACGCCGATCATTGCCCGTTTGATAATGTCTGCGGCAGTACCCTGCATCGGGGCATTAATCGCAGCGCGCTCGGCGGCCTGGCGGCGTTGCATATTGCCGGCATTGATTTCGTTGAGGTACAACCTGCGGCCGAACAGGGTTTCGACGTAGCCCTGATCGCGGGCTTGCTCGCGAATTGATTCCATGAAGACTCGCACACCGGGATAACGTGCAAAATAAGTATCCATATACTCTTGCGCCTCACCCCGACCGATATTCAGTTGCCTGGACAGGCCAAATGCTGACATGCCATACATCAGGCCAAAATTGATGGCCTTTGCGGCCCGCCTTTGATCACTGCTGACTTCCTCGTAGGGTGTGCCGAAAACCTCGCCCGCAGTCGATTGGTGCACGTCGATCTCGTCGCGAAAAGCGTTCAGCAGGCCTTCGTCCCCGGACAGGTGCGCCATAATGCGCAGTTCGATCTGCGAATAGTCGCTGGCCATGACCAGCCAGCCCTCCGGCGCAATGAAGGCCTGGCGGATCCGCCGCCCACGTTCGCTGCGGATCGGAATATTCTGCAAGTTGGGATCGGCCGAAGACAGCCGGCCCGTAGCGGCCACGGCCTGGTGATAGGACGTGTGCACCCGCCCGGTAGCCGGGTTGATCTGCATGGGGAGCTTGTCGGTATAGGTGGATTTGAGCTTTGAGACCGAACGGTACTCCAGGATCAGGCTGGGCAGTTCATAGTCCTTGGCCAGTTCTTGCAATACATCCTCCGCGGTCGAAGGCTGGCCTTTGGGGGTTTTGCGCACCACCGGCAAGCCCTGCTTTTCGAACAATATCTGCTGTAGCTGCTTGGGCGAGCCCAGGTTGAAGGGCTGGCCGGCGACTTCGTGCGCGGCTTTCTCCAACGCGACCATTTGCTGCGCGAATTCATCGCTCATCTTTCCCAGCAGGGCACCATCGATCAGTACGCCGGTTTGCTCAATGCGCGCCAGCACTGGGATCAGCGGCACCTCAATGTCGCTAAACACCGCTGCGGGCCCGGCGTCGGCCTGCAGTCGGGGCCAGAGGTGTTGGTGCAACAGCAGGGTGATGTCAGCATCTTCTGCGGCATAATGCCCCGCATCCTCAATGGCAACCTCGCTGAAGCTGATCTGCTTGGCGCCCTTCCCGGCGATGTCTTCATAGTGGGTGGTGTGGCGGCCCAGGTACTTGAGCGCCAGCGAATCCATGTCATGACGCCCCCCGGTGCTGTTGAAACAATAAGATTCGAGCATGGTGTCGTAGGCCACTCCCTGCATCTGGATACCGTAGTGGGACAACACGTTCATGTCGTACTTGATGTGTTGCCCGACCTTCAGATGTTCTGGAGATTCAAGAAGTGGTTTGAGTTGCTGCAGAACCGCGTCCCTGTCGAGTTGCTGTGGCGCGCCCGGATAGCGGTGCCCCACGGGAACATAGGCCGCTTCACCTGCCTGGCAGGAAAAACTGAGCCCAACGATCTCCGCCAACATCGGATCGAGACTGGTGGTTTCTGTGTCAAAGGCAAAAAGCTCCGCCTCTTCCAGTTTTTTGATCCACGCATCGAGATGCACCTGTTCGAAGATGGTCGTGTAATCCTGCCGGTCAGGCTCAGCAGGGCTGTCGTCTTCGCCCAGTTCCTTCAGCCAGCTGCTAAATTCAAATCGAGTGAGAAACTGTCGCAACTCGGTTTCATCGGCTTCTCGGCGCCGCAATTGGGAGGGCTCCACATCGAGAGCCACCTCACGGTCGATGGTGGTAAGTCGGCGTGACAGTGGCAATTGGTCCAGCGACTGGCGCAGATATTCACCTATTTTTCCGCCGACTTCGTCAGCGTGTTCCATCACATCATCCAGTGTCGGCCAGATATTGAGCCACTTGGCGGCCGTTTTGGGCCCGCATTTCTCGACCCCGGGAATGTTGTCGCTCTTGTCTCCCGTCAGGGCCAGGAAGTCAATGATCTGCTCGGGCGCGACGCCGAACTTCTCGTGCACACCCGCGCGATCCATTCGTGTGTCGGTCATGGTGTTGACCAGGGTGATGTTGTCGGTGACAAGTTGGGCGAGGTCTTTGTCACCCGTCGATATCACGCAATTCATGCCGGCAGCTTCCGCTCGCGTGGCCAGCGTTCCGATCACGTCATCCGCCTCCACCCCTTCGACCTGGAGCAAGGGAAGACCGAGGATATTGACCATGTCGAGTATCGCTGCCACCTGCTGCCTGAGATCGAAAGGCATCGGTGGGCGATTGGCCTTGTAGTCCGCGTACATCTCGTGGCGAAAAGTCGGCCCTTTGGCGTCGAACACCACGGCGATGAAATCCGGGTTCTCCTCGTTCAACAGGCGCTTGAGCATATTGGCCACACCCAGCAATGCGCCGGTAGGCTCACCGCCTGAGTTGGTGAGATTGGGCAAGGCATGAAAAGCGCGATACAGGTACGAGGAGCCGTCGACAAGGTATAAGGTGGAATCAGTTGTCATCTCGGGAATATTTGTTCCGCTGGATTGATCGTCAGAAAACAGCTCTGTGAGAAAATGGGGGATTAAAAGGTCTGGTATAGTTAATTAATAAGAATCTGAGCCTTAGTCACCCGGGCGCTCGTTGCGCGCCGGGATTAGTGTAACGCACAGCGAGGGTCGACGATGAAGCGCACTCAACTGATAGTAACAATCCTGACGGCTACCGTCTGGATGGGTGCAAATGCGCAATACGCACCGCAAGGTACAGGCCAGGACGATTTGGAAAAACCACCCAAGATCCCGCCGATCCATGCTGAAGACCGGGATGAGGCGCCCCTGCCGCCCAAAGTACAGGATGAGGAGTTTGAACCCACGGTCACGATCCGCGAAGAGCCAGACCGCCAGATCGAGGAATACCGCAGGAATGGCCAAATCTACATGGTGAAGATCACCCCCAAGGGGGGATTGCCTTATTACTATGTCGACACGGACGGTGACGGTCGCCTTGAGATCGATGAGTCCTCATCCTCCAGAGCCGGAGATCCGGTGCAACCGGTGTTCTGGAAAATTAAAGAGTGGAAGTAGGTCCAGATTGGAGATCAACCCGGAATGGTAGTTAGCACAGGGTGGAAGTAAGCGCCAACCCGACTTCAAAAACGGATGGGCTGGCCCGTCTGACACAAATCCTCGGGCATGGCGTGGCATGGCTGCTACTTGTCCTGATTGCCCTGATATTCGTCATTGTATTGCTTCGTTACGGCTTCAACATCGGCTGGATCTGGCTGCAGGAGACCACGGTCTATATTCATTCCGCCATATTCATGTTGGCGGCTGCCTGGACACTGCAAACCGACGACCATGTGCGGGTCGACATTTTTTACCGCAGCAAATCCGAGCGCCACAAAGCCTGGGTTAACCTTTTGGGCACGGCATTCTTTCTGGTTCCGTTTTGCATCTACATGCTGCTGTTTGCCTGGGACTATGTCATACCGTCCTGGCAGAACCTGGAGGGCTCCAGGGAAGCGGGTGGGCTGCCGCTGGTCTTTCTGCTCAAGAGCCTGCTGTTGCTGATGCCATTGACGCTATTGCTGCAGGCCATATCCTCATTTAGAACCTACCTGGTGCAATGCCGCCAGAATTGAGGCCCAGGGTCAGAAAAATCGATGCTGTCATCGCACGCCGCCAGCCCGGCCTGACCGTGCTGGCCGAAAGCCTGCACAAAGCCCGGAATTTCTCTGCCATCGTGCGTACCTGCGATTCGGTCGGCATCAACCGGCTGCACGCCATTCCAGGTGAAAAAGGCCTGCAAGTACACTGGAAAACCTCCCAGGGTGCTGAAAAATGGGTCGAGGTCCGCAGCCATGACAGCCTCGAGCAAGCCTGCGATCACCTCAGGCAAGCCGGTTTCCGGCTGCTTGCGGCGAATCTGTCAGATGAGGCAACGGATTATCGTGATGTGGATTACACCGCCCCCGACCGCCCTGTTGGTTGGCACCGAGCTGTTCGGTTGCAGCCCCGATGCCATTGCCCTGGCCGACCAGCAAGTCATGATACCGATGATGGGCATGACCCAGTCGCTCAACGTATCGGTCGCTTGCGCCATTGTCCTGTACGAAGCTATGCGCCAGCGCCAGAACGCCGGAATGTACAACGCATTGAGCCTCGACGCTGATGAGGCGTATCAAAAGCGGTTCAGATGGATCCATCCCAAAGCAGCCCGGTGGTGCGATGAAAACGGCGTGGACTACCCGCCTCTGGATGAAGACGGCGAAATCATCGGGGCAATAGACTCGCCCGCATGACCCCCCAAGTGCAGAGCTGAAAGGCAAAGCTGTCGGCAGGTGATTTGGCTCGCGGCTCTGCACTGCCTGAAGTCGTTTTCGCCGGCGCGGTGAAAGTTTTTTCCTTTTAGGCGTATCATCTAAATTGCATGTTGCATAAATCTGCACTGATGCAGCGTGCAATCTGGTCAGGAGAGAGCCAGGAACATTCCGTCAACTTTTGAACCGGAGGCATTATTGTGAATATTTCACGCGTACTGATCTGCTGCCTTTTTCTCGTTCCGTTTGCTGCGACTGCGGCAGAGGCGCCCGAGGGAAACCTGGAAGGGCTGGAGCTGGTCCAGGAAAGCCGCACAGGGCATCTCTACTCTAACCCCGACGCCGACTGGTCAGCGTACAAGCGCATCAATCTGGAAGCGGCCAGCATCGCTTTTCGCAAGCATTGGCAGCGGGACCAAAATCGTTACTACCCACACAAGGTTCGTGACAGGGACGTCCAGAAAATTAAGGATGATCTGGCTGGACTATTCGACGAGGTCTTCGTTGAGGAACTGACCGGAAACGGTGGCTACGAGATCGTCAAGGAAACCGGGCGCGATGTCATGGTCATCAAACCCGCCATCACCGAGCTGGACATTGCGGCACCGGACATTATCCACAACACCAGAACCTCCAGCTTTACCCGAGAGGCAGGCGAAATGACGCTGAATATCGAAATTTTTGATTCGGTAACGGGCGATCTACTGCAGCAGGCCAAGGACAAAAAACGCGTGCCTTACCGGCATTGGTTTCAAAGAACCACCAGTGTGACCAACCGAGCCGATGCCAGGCGCCTGTTGAATGGATGGGCCAAGGACTTGCGCGAAAGATTGGATGAGGCGCGCGCTGCTTCGACGGGCTAGTCCCGGCTCGGGGGCCGGGATGACGTTCGGCTCGGGGGCCGGGATGACGTTCGGCTCGGGGGCCGGGATGACGTTCGGCTCGGGGGCCGGGATGACGGCCGGCTCGGGGGCCGGGATGACGGCCGGCTCGTAGGACGGGATTACGGTACCGCGCGCAGTTGAGACAGAACTGGCGCGCTATCGGGTTTCAAACCGATCCACAGGCTAAATGACAGGGCGGCCTGTTCCACCAGCATGCCCAATCCGTCCTGATAGCGGACATGCCGGGCCGCGCAGCGCTTGCGCAGTGGCGTTGCTACCGCACCGTAGTTCATGTCGTAGCACAGCCCGCCGGGGGTGAGCCAATTGGCTTCGAGTTGAGGCGCCTGGCCGGCATGACCCAGTGTGGTGGCGTTGACCACGAGGTCGAAAGGCCCGGCCCCATCGAGCGTGTCCAGGCCAATCGCTGATATCCGGCCATGATCGCCGTGCCTTTGCGCCAACGCCACGGCCCGGCCCGCGGTACGGTTGGCGATAACCAATTCATCCGGCCGCGTCGCCAACAGGCTGGCCAACACGCCGGCAGCGGCACCCCCTGCACCGAGCAGGCAGATTCTTTTATTTTCCAGTTTGATTGACTGATTGTGCTGCAGATCGGCCAGCAGGCCGGGTCCATCAGTGTTGTCGGCCACCCAGCAGTCCTTGCGCTTGAATGTCAGTGTGTTTGCGGCCATCGCCAGGGTGGCCAGTGGGCTTGCTTCCTGCGCTAATTCGAATGCCTGGCTTTTGAATGGCACAGTGATATTGCAGCCACGGCCGCCCAGGTCCATGAAGTGTCGAAGATCTGCCTCGATTTGTTCAGGATCGGATTCGATCGCCTGGTAGTCGATTCTCAGTCCAAACTGAGCGGCGAATTGACCATGAATCCGCGAAGATAGCGACTGCGCTACCGGTGCACCGAAGACCGCCAGCTTCATCCGCCCATTGTCTTCACCACTGGCGGAGTCCGCCGCGCCTATTCCTGCAACCACTGCGCGATCTTCAGGGCGAAGTAGGTCAGTACGCCGTCCGCCCCCGCGCGCTTGAACGAGTTCATGCATTCGAGCACCACCGCCCGCTCGTCCAGCCAACCGCTGCCGACCGCTGCTTTGAGCATGGCGTATTCGCCTGACACCTGGTAGGCGAAGGTCGGCACGCCGAAGCGTTCCTTCACCCGCCTGACGATATCGAGATATGGCAGGCCGGGCTTGACCATGACCATGTCGGCACCTTCAGCGAGGTCGAGTTCCACCTCGCGCAGCGCCTCATCGCCATTGGTCACATCCATTTGATAGGAATGCTTGTTACCGCCGGCCAGGTTGGCCGCCGATCCGACCGCGTCCCGGAACGGGTTGTAGAACGAGGACGCAAACTTGGCCGAGTAAGCCAGAATCCGGGTGACCGGGAAGCCCTCGGTCTCAAGCGCCTGGCGGATGGCGCCGATTCGCCCGTCCATCATGTCGGATGGGGCGACAATGTCCGCGCCCGCGGCCGCATGCGACAGCGCCTGTTTTACAAGTACATCTACGGTTATATCGTTCATAACGTAGTCGCTGTTATCGATCAGCCCGTCCTGCCCGTGTGAGGTGTAGGGGTCAAGCGCCACGTCGGTGATGACGCCCAGTTCGGGAAACTCTGACTTGAGCGCGCTGACAGCTCGTTGCACCAAGCCATCGGGATTCCAGGCCTCGCGCGCATCGTCGGATTTGAATTCGGCGGGTACGACAGGGAAAAGCGCGATGGCAGGAATACCCAGGGCCAAACAGCGTTCCGCTTCAGGCAAAAGCCGGTCGACCGTCATTCGCTCCACATCCGGCATGGAGTCCACGGCTTCGGTTGCATCTTCACCGTCGAGCACGAAAACCGGCCAGATCAGGTCGTCGGTCGTGATTGTATTTTCGCGCATCAAGCGACGTGAAAACCCATCCGCGCGCATGCGCCTCAGGCGTGTTGAGGGAAAGCCCATGTTGTCACCCCCGGCAATCTGTCAAGGATGCTGATTTTAGCGCGTAGGCCAGGTCAATGTGTATGGCCTTGGCAAAAAGTCACCGGGGTAGGTCAAATTCATACCACAGATTGAGTTTTTCAATCAGGATCTCCAGGCCAGCGCGGGTTTTTGAAGAATACAATTGCACGGTAGCCAGGGCGGGCAGGTTTTTTCTGATCTGCAGCAGGGTGGATTGTGCCGGGCCTCGCTTGAGCTTGTCCGCCTTGTTCAGCAGAATGTGGCAGGGCAAGCCACTGGCAGCGCTCCAGGACAACATTTGGTCATCAAATTGGCGCATCGGGTGGCGGATATCCATGACCAGGATCGTGCCTTTGAGAGACTGGCGCCGATTGAAATAGATGCCCATCACGTGGCGCCAGTGGGCACGTAGTTTTTTCGGTACCTTGGCAAAGCCGTAGCCGGGCAGGTCGGCGATGCGGCGTTGTGGGTCGATTGAAAAAATCACGATCTGCTGGGTGCGCCCCGGCGTCTTGCTGGTGCGGGCCAGGCTCTTCTGATCGGTCAAGGCGTTGATCGCGCTAGATTTTCCAGCGTTGGAGCGGCCAGCGAATGCCACCTCGAAGCCCTCATCTTCGGGCAATTGTTTGAGATTATGGGCACTGATGACGTAGCTGGCGCTGCGATAAGGGTTGCGCGGATGCAGCCCACCGGATTTGCTTTTCTGATCCATGCCCCCATTTTGCCTGAAATTGGGGTATGGGTGCTGGAAGCGAACTGCCGAAACCGCGATAATAGCGCGCTTGGGACCCAGCCAGATTCTTGAGAATCCAGATCGTCCGGGAGAAAGCGGAATGAAGTTATTTGTGCGTGTCATGGCCACTTTGCTGGTAATTGTCAGTGTGCAGGTCATGGCCGAGGGTGACCCCACATCCGGCCGTGCCAAATCAGCCATTTGTGCCGCGTGTCACGGGCCCGATGGCAACGGCCTGGTGCCCAATTGGCCCAAAATTGCCGGTCAGCATGGTGCCTATCTGGAGCGTCAGCTGCACCTCATCAAGAGTAATGCGCGCTCGGTGCCCGAGATGGTCGCATTCGTGGGCGCCTTGAGCGACCAGGACATTGCCGATCTTGCTGCCTTTTACGCTTCCGGAACGACCACCGGCGGCGTTGCAGAAGAGTCATTGGTGACAATGGGCAAGCGCATTTACCAGGCGGGTAACGCCGAAACCAGTGTGCCGGCCTGCATGGCATGTCATGGTCCTGCCGGAGCGGGAAATCCGCCGGCGGGGTATCCTGCCCTGGCGGGACAGCATTCAGTCTATACGGTAAAGATGCTGACGCAGATTCGCGCGGGACAAAATTGGGGTGAGAAGGATGCACCGAGCCACGTGATGAACGGGGCATCCTCGGAGCTCTCTGACGAGGAGATCAATGCGGTTGCCAGCTACATCGAAGGTTTGTACCTGGTGATCTCCGAATGACGCCCTGGCCCGGGCATCACCGGAACGAATTAGGTGCCGCACGGTCAGTAGTTACAACGAGTAAAATCAGAGAGCTGGCGCAGTTTTGACGCGCAGTCGAGGGAGTAAAAAGTGATCAACAGACTTATATCCGGCCGGGCGCTTGGTGCGCTTGTCCTAATTGTGTTTCTCGGTGTGATAGCCTTTGGCTCGGCCTGGGCTCAAAGCGGCAGGTACCAGGAAGGTATCCACTATTTTGAAGTTGAACAGTTCACCCTTTTGCCTGAGGGCAGCAAGCAATTGCTGGTCGAGGCGTTCAGCTATTTGTGCAGCCACTGCAACACCTTTGAACCCTATATTGCCAATTGGCAAAAACGCATGCCCGCAGACGTTCAATTTCGGCGCGTGCCTGTCATATTCGGCCGTGCGACATGGGAATTGTATGCCCGCGCCTATGTCACCGCGGAAATGATGGGTGTTGCCCACGCCGCCCATGGTGGCCTGATGGACGCCATCTGGAAAAGACGCAACATGATGAAAACCACGGAAGAACTGGCGAATTTCTACGAAGAATACGGGGTCGAGGCGGCAAAATTTCTATCGACCTCCAAGTCGTTTGCCGTGGACGCCAAAATGCGTAAGGATCAGCGCGCCTTGCAGGGCTATGGCGTAAAGGGCACGCCCACGCTGATCGTCAATGGCAAGTACCGGGTCGCAGGCAGCGAAGACGTTCCCAGCTACGATGTCATGCTGGCCGTGGTTGATTACTTGATCGAAATGGAGGCTGCCGTGCGAGCGTCAGCCGAGGTGCCGGCGGAGACCGCGGCTGGTGATACATCAGCTCCGTCTGGCGAATAATGACCGGCAACTAATGACCGCCAAATGTGGGCCGCCATGATGGCCGCCAACTGATGGCCGGCGACTAATGCCCCAGGCTCCCGCACAAAGTCTCGCACTACTGACTTTTAATATTCAGGCGGGCACGTCAACGGAGCGCTACCACCACTATGTCACACGCAGTTGGCGTCAGGTTTTGCCTCATAGCCAACGGATCGACAATCTGGACGCCGTTTCTGAGCTGATTGGAGCTTATGACATGGTCGCGTTACAGGAGGCCGACTCCGGCAGCCTAAGATCGGGTTTCATCAATCAGTCGCGCTATCTCGCCACTCACGCGGGGATGCCCTTCTGGTGCCACCAGTCCAATCGCAAAGTGGGCAATTTTGCCTATGCCGGCAACGGCTATCTCAGCCGCTTCGAGCCCGACTCGGTGGAAGAATATCGGCTGCCCGGGGCCATTCCGGGTCGCGGATCGCTGGTCGCGTTCTACGGCCAGGGTCGTGCCCGACTCGCGATTGCGGTTGTCCATCTCGCCCTTGGACGCCGCGCCCGTGGCCAGCAGCTCCAGTTTCTGGTCAAGGCGCTGGACGATATACCCAATCTCATCGTCATGGGCGACATGAATGCCCAGGTCGGCAGCCGCGAATTGGTCAGCTTCATGTCGCAGCTGGATCTGAAAGCCCCGACGGAAGGTCTGGCGAGCTACCCCAGTTGGCGGCCCCAGCGTGCCATTGACCACATCCTAGTTAGCTGTCAATTGGAGACCAGTGAGGCCGGTGTGCTGGATGTGCCCCACTCAGATCACTGTCCTGTTGAACTGAAGATTCACCTGCCCGCAGCCATCGCGCTGACCCCGGCAACTCGACCGATCGTCAGCATCGATGCGGGCTAAGGAGCCCATTCAGCAATTACTCGGGCGACTTTGTCTGGCGACAGTGTTGATTTCACCTCTAGGGCACAGCGCGGATTCCGGTCGAGAGGATTTCGAACGCGCATGGCAGGCGGCATCCCGCGGCGATCACAAGACGCTGAAGCAGCTCATGCCAAACCTTCGCGACTACGCGCTGTATCCCTATCTGCGCTATGAAGACTTGCGTGTGCGCCGCTCGACCGTAAGCGCCCAGGAGATGTCCGCATTCTTGTCCAGCCACGAAGACTGGGCCTTCACCGCGGGCCTGCGCACCACCTGGTTGAGAACCCTGGGGCAACAAAAGAAATGGTCGGAGCTGCTGCAGCACGGGCCGGGATCGAATGACATCCGAGTGCGCTGCTACCTGTCCAGGGCGCGCATCGCCTCGGGCCAGCATGAGGGTCTGTTGAATGAGGTGCAGTCGCTGTGGGCGGCGGGCCAGTCACAACCAGATGAGTGCGACCCGGCTTTTGAGTGGCTCAAACAACAGCACGGCATCACCCAGGGTCTTGCCTGGATGCGGATCCGGCTGGCCGTCGAAGCCCGCAACGCGCGCATGATTCGCTACCTGTCGAGATTCCTGCCGGCGGACCAGAGGAAATGGGCGGATTATTGGTATCAGCAGGAGCGCGAAGGCTACCGGCGGCTGGACAGGGCAGCCAAGTGGCCGGATTCACCGCATGCCCGCGACATTGTCCGTTACGGCTTGGCCCACCTGGCACGCACCGATGCTGACCGTGCGGCATCCTTCTATGCCCGACTGAGTGCACAATTTACTTTCTCAGAAGATGATCGCTCATTTCTGTTGCGCGAGCTGGCGATATGGTCGGCGGTGGAACGATCCCCGCACAGCAATCAGCGCGTTCAGGCAGTCCCCAAAGAGCACCGGGACGGCCAGTTACTGGAGTGGTGGGCGCGCTACGGCCTGACCACAAAGGATTGGGCTTCGGTCGTACTGGCCGTCGCTGAAATGCCCGGGGAACTCAAATCGGATGGTCGTTGGCGCTACTGGGATGCTCGTGCACGCCTGCACCTTGGCGATCCGGATTTCGCCAATTCCAGGCTGTCGGAATTGTCGGTTGAAGCCAGCTACTACGGTTTCCTCGCGGCGGATTTCCTGCAACGGCCCTACGCCATCTGTCCGCAGGCACCGTCGGTTACCGCGGACGCGCTGCAAGAGTTCCGCCTGCAGTCAGGTCTGGGCAGGGCGCTCGAATTGAGGCAGGCAGGGCTGCCAAGCTGGGCACGGCGCGAGTGGAACATGCTGACCAATCGGCTTGAGGTTGACGGTTTGCGGCTTGCCGCCGCCCTGGCGGTTGACGAGGGCTGGCATGAGATGGCCATTTTCGCCCTTGGCAACAGTGGTGACCAGCGGTGGTATGAGTGGCGATTTCCGGTGCACCACCGCGCATTGGTCGAGCAGATGGTTACGGGCAACACCATGGACACTTCCTGGGTTTTGGGATTGATCCGTTCGGAAAGCGCCATGGCCGAGGACGCCATATCATCTGCCGGCGCCAGGGGATTGATGCAGGTCATGCCGGACACGGCCAAACGCCTGGCCCGGAAACATGGATTGCACTATGGCGGCAAGCAGCAGCTGTTGCAGGCACAGCCCAATATCCGTTTTGGCACACTCTATCTGCAAACATTGCTGGACCAGTTCGAAGAGAATCCGGTTTTGGCCACCGGTGCCTATAACGCCGGCCCCAAGCCCGTCAAACGATGGCTGACGCAACTCCCCCTGGATGACACCGCGGTGTGGATCGAAACTCTGAGCTATTTCGAGACGCGTGACTATATTCCCCGGGTGCTGGCATTTGCGACAATCTACGATTGGCGCCTGCAACTGCCGGTCCGGCGAATTTCATCAAGAATGCCCCAACTCGGTTCGAGTAGTATGATTTCCACTGCAACGGTGGAAATAGTGTGCCCCGCTGCAACACCCCCTTCATGAACCCCTCGTGATCCGGGTTTTACCAGCACCACAGGGCCAGGACGTTTATGGACATCGTACTTCTGGGCGGAACAGGATTTGTAGGCCACCACCTGCTGGCGGCGCTGTCTGATGCCGGTCACAGCTGCCGGGTACCCAGCCGGCATCTGTCCCGTCATCGCGACCTCAGCCTGTTGCCCGGGGTCAGCCTGGTGGCGGCGGATATTCATGACACAGAGAAGCTGATTGAGCTGATTGAGGGCGCCGAAGTCGCCATCAACCTGGTCGGTATCCTCAATGAAAGAGGCCGCAACGGCATGGGGTTCTGGAAGGTGCATGTTGGGGTCGTGGAGAATCTGATCACAGCATGCCGGGCAGCCGGAGTCGGCCGATTGGTGCACATCAGCGCGCTCAACGCCGGCAAGGGCAAAAGTTTTTACCTGCGCAGCAAAGGTCGGGCCGAAGAGTTGATCGCCGACTCCGAGGGCCTGGATTGGACGATCATTCAACCCTCGGTCATGTTTGGCGCTGGCGATTCGTTTTTTAACCGCTTTGCCGGCTTGCTGAAACTGATGCCCATTCTGCCGCTGGCCTGTTATCGGACTCGACTGCAACCGGTGTGCGTGGAGGACGTGACCGCCGCCATAACGGCCATTGTCAATCGTGATCCTGCCATACAGGACCCGGTGGGCCAAACGCTGGTCGTGGTTGGCCCGCAGGAATATACGCTGCACGAGCTGGTATGCTTCACAGCCCAAAGCCTGGGGCTGAAACGCTGGGTGGTGGGGCAGCCCGATTTCGTATCGCGATTGCAGGGCCTGTTGATGGATTTTGTTCCGGGCAAGCCATTTTCCAGCGACAACTATCACGCCCTGCAGCTCGACAGTACCAGCGTGGAAAACGCGCTGTGGCGACTGGGCATCGAGCCGCAACAGCTGGAGTCCATAGTGCCAACTTACCTGGTTGAAAGTTCGCGGCAACAGCGGCTGAATCGATTCCGCAGCCGATGAGGGAGGGGTCTCAACCGGTGCAGACTTACCTGGTCGGGGGCGCAGTCCGCGACGAACTGCTGGGGCTCGAAAGTTTCGAGCACGACTGGGTGGTAGTGGGCAGTACGCCGGAAGAATTGATTGCGCGGGGATTTCGCCAGGTCGGCGCGTCCTTTCCGGTATTCCTGCACCCTGAAACCCGCGACGAGTACGCCCTGGCTCGTACCGAACGCAAGCAAGGCCATGGTTATCACGGATTTGCGGTCGACTTTCACCCCGGAGTGACCCTGGCCGAAGACCTGGCGCGCAGAGACCTCACCATCAATGCCATGGCGCGCGATCATGAAGGATCACTGATTGACCCCTTCAATGGGCAGGCAGACCTCGAAAACCGGCTGTTGCGGCATGTTTCCCCGGCATTCGTGGAAGACCCGTTGCGGGTACTGCGGGTGGCACGATTTGCTGCCAGGCTGCTGCCTCTGGGCTTCAAGGTTCATGACTCGACCCTGCACCTGATGGCTGAGATCGCTGACTCCGGCGAGTTGGATTTCCTGGTGCCGGAGCGCGCCTGGGCCGAGTTGCAAAAAGCCCTGGCAACGCCCCGACCCAGCGTATTTATCGAGGTGTTGCGTCAATGCGGTGCGCTGGCTTCGATCATGCCTGAAGTGGATGCTTTGTTCGGTGTGCCGCAGAACGAGACCTACCATCCGGAAATTGATACCGGTGTTCACATCATGATGGCCGTTGATCTGGCGGCACAGGAACAATGGAGTACACCGGTACGCTTTGCGGCGCTGGTTCACGATCTGGGTAAGGCAACGACGGATCGGTCCAAATGGCCGTCGCACTGGGGGCACGAATCTGCGGGTCTGCCACTGGTGGAAGCGGTCTGTGAACGATTCAAAGTAGCCACTCGATACCGCAACCTTGCCCTCAAGACCTGTCGCAATCACTTGCGTTTGCACCGGATCGAAGCAGCCCGGCCGGGCAAGGTCCTGGCGCTGCTCGAATCCGCTGACTTGCTACGCCGCCCCGAGCACCTGCAGCCTTTTGTGCAGGCCTGTGAAGCGGATTACCGCGGTCGCAAGGGGTGGGCGTCGCGTTCTTACCCGCAAGGCGGAATGCTGGCGGCCGCGCTGGCAGCTGCTGCCGCTGTTCGGGCCGCCGATCTGGACCTTGACGGCCTCGATGGTCTGGAAATCGGCGAGAAACTGCGCCAGGCCCGGATCGCCGCTATTGCCGATCGCCTGGCCGATCACCTCGCCGAAGAGCCTACAGCCGATGACTGAGGTCACGCATCGAAAACCCTCGTAGCACTGGGTCGCCCGGGAGGCCGCGACTGAGCGCCATGACCTGGAATTTCTCACCCATGTCGCCGGGCATCAGCAACCGATGCGCTTCGCCGGCCAAAAGATGATTTTGCTCCAGCAGGTCACCGATACCACAACCCAATAAGAACATTGCCTGGCTGGTATAGCCTGCGAGGTCCAGGCCGCAGTGCTCCGCTGCCTCGGCGACGGCGGTGAAGTCTACAAACGCCGTGATGTCCTGCAGTCCGGGGTAGAACAAATCATCGTCATGGGCGCGATGGCGGTAGTGGCAGATCAGGGTGCCATCACTTCGCTGGGGTAGATAATATTCCCGCCGTGGATAGCCATAATCGATCAGCAGGACCGCGCCGGCGTGCAGGCTGTCGCTGATGGCGTGGAGAAAACCCGCGATGTTAAGGTTGACCTCCGAAGTAAAACCATCGTCCCAATCCTCACCAAGGGTGCTGATGATGCCTTCGACGGCAGCTTCAAGGACATTGTCCGCTGGCTCGAAGCGCCACCGCACGAGGTCGGCGAATGCCGCTGCAGCGTTTGAACCAACCCTCGTTGCGGCCGCCAATTTTTGCTGTGTCACGGTTCCCCGATGAAGCCGAAATCGCTCGACCGGCAAAGCGTCAAGCACTTCATTGGCAATCACGATGCCGGTCCAGGCCTCTGCAGGAGGTTGATCCAGCCATTCGAAAGAGATACCCGTCGACCCGGTCGCCGCAGTCGCTCGCAAGGTCTTGCGTTGTCTCTCGCGCAAATCGGCACTGCGCTCCAGGATGTAATAACGCCGTGGCTTGATGGTCAGGTGGCTCGATAACGCCGCCGCCAGTTGGCCGGTGCCGGCGCCAACTTCCAGCAGATCGAATTCACTCTCTGACAGGCGTTCTGCGACTTCATCGACCTGCCGCGCCAGCGCGCTGCCGAACAGGCTGCCCAGCTCGGGGGCGGTGATAAAATCCCCCTCTGCGCCGAATTTCTGCAGGCCGGCGGAATAGTAGCCAAGGCCGGGTTCATACAAGGCCGTTTCCATGAATTCTGCGAAGCTCAAGCTGCCATGCCGGTGGATGCGCTGTAGCAGCGTGTCGCACAGTTTGCGGCTTAGCTGCTTGAGCTCGCGGGGTGGTTCGGGCAGGATGGCGACTGACATGGTGAAGTATTGTTTGTGACGGCTCTAATGATGTCCAGTGAAAAGAATGCCTGACAAGACGGCGCTTGTGACCGGAGCGGCGGCGCGGATTGGTGCTGAAATCGCGCGCCGGCTGCATCGCCGGGGCTGCCATATCGTGCTGCATTTCAACGCCAGCGCTGAGGCAGCCACGCAACTGGCCGATGAATTGAATGACAGGCGGCCTCGCAGTGTGACCCTGGTTTCTGCTGATCTTTCTCGAGCCGCGGGTGTTGAGTCGCTGGCTACCGCAACCTCCGCAGTGAGCGAGGGCTTGGATGTACTGGTCAACAATGCTTCGCGATTTTATGCGACCTCCTTGGGCAAGACACACCAATACCAGTGGGATGACGTCATGGACTCAAACCTGAGAGCGCCCTACTTTCTGGTCCAAGCCCTGTTGCCGCAACTGAAAGTTGCCGGTGGCGCAGTCATCAACATCATCGATATTCATGCCCGCCAACCGATGGTGGGGCATGGGCTCTACAGCATATCCAAGGCTGGGCTGGAAATGCTGACCAAGGCGCTGGCGCTGGAATTGGCGCCGGATGTTCGCGTCAACGGCGTGTCACCCGGGGCCATATTGTGGCCCGAGAATCAGGCCCCGCCGGTGGCGTTCGCCAAGGCCCGGCAGCGAATCCTGCAACGGGTGGCAATGGGCCGAACCGGTACGCCCACTGACGTCGCCTCGACCGTTGAATTCCTGGCGCTGGACTCGCCCTACATCACCGGCCAAATCGTCGCGGTGGACGGCGGCCGTTCGCTGAACATGTAGAATGGCTACCCATGGGCAATAGAACTCTGCTGCAACGCTGCTCCGCTGTGTGTTTCTGCGCACTTGTCCTGGTGGCCGCTGGCCCTTTGCAGGCAGTCGAGGTCTATCGCTGGGTGGACGATGATGGTGTCATCAATTTCAGCCAAATGGCGCCAATTCAAAGCGTGAACGCGGTCAATAGATTGACCCTGATCGAGACTCTGCTGGTTAGCGCTGACCCGCATGACAACCCGTACGCCATCGAACAGACCGCCCAGCGGACCCGGGAGATTCGTGCCGGGATGGACGAACGCAGGGAGGCGCGCAGGGAACGACAGCGGGCGCGGGAGCTGGCGGAACAATATGCGGCCCTGTATGAGCAGCATTATTCCCAGCCAGTTCGCTATGCCATCTGGCCGCGACGCTATGGGCCAGACCATTACCCAGACCATTATCCGGCGCATTACCCGGACAATTACCCGGGGCAATACCCGAGGCATTACAAGGGGCCTGACAACAGGGCTTACGGTCATCGGCCGCATTCCGGAACAGGGGCCCCGGGTCGGGAACCGCCGGGCGGCACAAAAATTCTCTATCCGGCCATAAAAAACCCGGCATCAAGGCCGGGGTGAAGGAGGGTAGTAAATAGCGTTGCGAAAATATCGGTGGCGGAGGACATTGTCCTACCGGCCACCGAGTGCAGGGAAACCGGTGCAGGACCAAATCAAGCTGAAGAGATGCTGCAGCCTTATCTTCGTACACTCATAGCAATAATTCATGTGCCCTTCGTCATGACTCCGCATTATCTCCTCACCCAAGCCAACGCCCCGGCCAACGGCCAAGCCCAAGTCCTATTCTGGAGCCGCAGGCGAGGCCGGCGAGGCTCGCAGATCAATCGGATGTCAGATCAAGTTCGACAGTGCTGATATCAGGTTGCGTTCGCTGGAAAGCCCGCCAGATTTCTGCGATGGTCTGAAGTTTCACAGGATGCACCAGCTTCGGAGCCAGGTCTGAGAGCGGTTTGAGCACATGCGCATAGCGAAGAATATCAGTGCGGGGGATTACCAGCTGCGGTGAAACCAGGTAGAGATCGTCATACAGCAGGATATCGATATCCAGAGTCCGGTCGGAGAATTTGGGAACGTTGCGCCTGCGTCCGTGGGCCGCTTCCAGTTCGTTGAGGAAAGACTTGAGTTCCAGTGGCGTCAATTCGGTTTCAACGCAGGCGGCGAGATTCAGAAAAGGATTGCCCTCAAAACCCACGGCTGGCGTCTGGTATACCGGTGAAAGGGACACCTTGGCGAAGGCTGCTCGCAGCGCCGCAACCCCCGCCCGGAGGTGCACAGTGGCGTCGATATTGCTACCCAAACCGAGGAAAACTGTGCTCATCAGGGTTGCTCGCCCCGCTCTATGATCACCCCGACCGCGCTCGAGCCGCGCACGGCGCCCGGCTTGCTGAGTTTCAGGCGCAGCCAGTTCACCGGGAATTCATCCAGAATGATCCGGGCACAGCATTCCGCCAGCGTTTCAACCAGCTGAAACTCGCTGTCTTCGACGAAATGAATCAGCCGCTTGGCCACCGCCTTGTAATCCAGCGTGTCTTCAATGGCATCGGACCGCGCCGCCGGGGTGATATCGAACGCCATTTCCAGTTCCAGGCTGACAGTCTGCCTGATCTCGCGCTCCCAATCGAAAATACCGATGACGGTCTGAATGTTCAGGTCTTCTATAAATACTTTATCCATGGGCCTGCTTTTCGGTGGATTGAGTCAATGACGGGCGATGTTCAGCGCCGGCAATTCCGCCATGGGCCAGCGGGGGCGGGCCGAGATTTCCGCCGATTCAATGTGGCCTGCTGCCAGCCGATGATAACCGGCAAAGGCGATCATGGCGCCGTTGTCAGTGCAGAACTCGATGCGGGGATAAGACAGCTTCCAGCCCTCCTTCGCGCCGGCAGCGCCGAGTGCTTCGCGCAGGGCCCGATTGGCCCCAACACCTCCGGCGATCACCAACTGTTTGGTGCGCGTGTGGTGCAGGGCGCGGCGGGACTTGATCAGCAGGGTGTCGACAACCGCCTGCTGGAACCCGGCCGCAATATCGGCCCGGGTGCTGTCATCGGCGCCGCTCTGGGTGGTGTCCTCACCGGCCGCATTCCGGTTTGAGTGCCAGAGGTTGCGGGTATGGGTCTTCAGGCCACTGAAGCTGAATTCCAGGCCAGGGCGTTTGGTCATGGGTCGTGGAAAACTGAATCGCTCCGGATCGCCTGTTTCGGCCAATGCGGCCAACGCCGGACCGCCCGGGTATCCCAGACCCAGTAACTTTGCGGTCTTGTCGAAAGCCTCCCCAGCCGCGTCATCCAGTGTCTCGCCCAGTAAGGTGTATTGGCCGACCCCTTTCACCTCGACCAGCATGGTGTGTCCGCCGGACACCAACAAAGCAACAAACGGAAAATCAGGTGGGTTGGGCTCGAGCAGCGGGGCCAGCAGGTGGCCTTCCATGTGGTGGACTGCGACGGCGGGAACACCGAGGCCCTGGGCGATGCCGCGTGCCACGGCTGCGCCGACCAGCAAGGCGCCGATCAATCCTGGCCCAGCGGTATAGGCCACCCCGTCAATATCGTCCTTGAGCAGACCGGCTACTTGCATACATTCATCGAGCAGCGGCAGCAGCTTGCGGACATGGTCCCGCGACGCGATCTCGGGCACCACGCCACCGTATACTGCGTGAATCGAGGCCTGGGAATAAAGCGCATGTGCCCGCAAGCCAACGTCGCTGTCGTAGATGGCGACCCCGGTTTCGTCGCAGGAAGTTTCAATGCCCAGCACTTTCATTGCCGTCCATTTTACGGCGACTTGGACCAAAGCACACCGTACAATTGCCATTACTTTTGTGGGCAGCGCAGGGGCGCAGGAATTGGAACTTGGAATCGTCGCCTCGGGACATCCCGAAACCTCCCGGGCGGCAACGGACATGCTGGAGCGCGGCGGCAACGCTTTCGATGCCGCGCTGGCGGCATTGTGCGCTGCCTGCGTGGCCGAACCATTGCTCGCCAGCCTGGGTGGAGGAGGCTTTATGTTGGTGCACCAGGGCCAATCCCGGGACCGAATCCGCAATGGACCCCAACAGTGTCTGTATGACTTTTTCTGCCAGACGCCCGGCCGCCGTCGTGATGTGAGCGAGGTCGACTTTTTTCCAATCATCGCGGACTTCGGCGCCGATCAGCAGGAGTTCCACATTGGCATGGGGTCGATGGCGGTACCAGGGGTGGTGGCCGGCCTGTTTGCCGTCCACGCGGATCTGTGCCGCCTGCCATTGCCGGAAATCATTCAGCCCGCGTGCCGGCTGGCGCGTGAAGGTGTGCAGATCAACCCGCGCCAAGCGTACCTTGCACAGGTATTGCGCGAGATGTTACGCGCCAGCCCCGACGCCTCAGCGCTATATGGTTCGGGCCTGGACACAGAGGAATTCATCAGTGCAGGAGAGCGCCAGACCCATGCGCAGCAGGCCGACGCCCTGGAGGCCATTGTGGGCGAAGGGCCGGGGCTGTTTTATCGCGGCCAGTGGGCGGCCCAGATCGCGGCGGACTGCGCCGCTCGTGGCGGGCAAATCGGACGCGAAGACCTGGCCGCCTATGCGGTGAGGCGGCGGGAGCCGGTCAGTTTTCGTTACCGGAATGCGCACTGTTCGATAAATGCCTTGCCGTCTCCTGGTGGTTGCCTGGTGGCCTTTGGGCTGGGCATGCTGACGCAGTGGCTCGATGGCGTCAGTGTTCCCTGGGGCGAGCCCGAACACCTGCTGGCGGTATTGCACAGCATGGATGCCGCCAACCAGGCGCGGCGGTCGCTGGATGATGATGGCAGGCTGAAATCCACCATCCTGGATCAATCCACACTGGATGAATGGCGTCATAGCCACCCGCACCATGCGCGGTTTTCCCGCGGTACGACGCATATCAGCGTGGCGGATGCGGCGGGCAACCTCGCCAGCCTGACGGTTTCAAATGGCGAAGGCTGTGCTTACATCGTGCCCGGCACCGGCATCATGATGAACAATATGCTGGGTGAGCAGGATCTCAATCCCGGCGGTTTCCACCGCTGGCAGCCCGATAGCCGGCTGGCCTCGATGATGTCACCGGCCGTGGTGTTGCGCGAGGACGGCAGCGGGCTGTCACTGGGCACTGGTGGGTCGAACCGGATTCGCAGCGCCATGCTGCAGGTGCTGATCAATCTGCTGGACTTTGGTGACACCCTGGAGCAGGCTGTGGCCCGGCCACGCATCCATCTGGAAGATCGCAAGCTCAGCCTGGAGGGCGGATTCGGAGCGGCCACCGTCGCTGCATTGCGACACGCCGTGGAGCACACCCATGTGTGGCGCGACCGAAATTTGTTTTTTGGCGGAGTAAACGCCGTTGAATTGAGTGCGACGGGGCAATTCAACGGCGCTTCAGACCCAAGGCGCGCGGGCAGCGTAATCGTTGCCCGTTCCTGACCCATATTATTCATCGAAATGCTTTGATGCCCAGTCCGATAAAGGCTAAAATGGGCGGGTACGCCTGATACATGTCCGCTTCGCGGGCGCCGTACATTGAGAGATTTGTATGCCAAGTGTGAAAATACGTGGAAATGAGCCGTTCGAGTACGCCCTGAGGCGATTCAAACGCTCCTGCGAGAAGGCCGGAATACTGGCAGAAACGCGTCGTCGTGAGTTTTATGAAAAGCCCACCCAGGAGCGCAAGCGCAAAGCTGCCGCTGCTGTGAAGCGCAATTTGCGCAGGTTGTCACGCGAAGTAGTGCGCCGGCAGCGAATGTATTGAACCAGAATCGGTGAGCCAGGACGGTACTGATATTTACGCTACTGATTTTGGAAGGCGATAGGGGGCCGGCGCCAGCCGGTTTGATCTCCCAGAGACAGAATTTTCACATTGCGGGTAACACTCATGACGCTTAAAGCCCGTATCCAGGACGACGTCAAAACTGCCATGCGATCGCGTGACCGGGAGCGCCTGGGCGCCTTGCGCCTGATTACCGCGGCGATCAAGCAGATCGAAGTTGATCAACGTACGGACGTGGATGATGCCGGAGTGCTGGCCGTGCTCGACAAAATGGTCAAGCAGCGGCGCGATTCCTTGAGTCAGTATGAGCAGGCCGGGCGCCAGGATCTGGCGGACGTAGAGCAGTTCGAGCTGGATATCATTACCGAATACCTGCCTGAACAACTGGGCGACTCTGAACTCACCACCCTGATTCAGTCCACCATCACCGAATTGCAGGCCGTCAGCCTGCGCGATATGGGTGCCGTGATGAACGCCTTGCGTGGCCAGGTCCAGGGCCGTGCGGATTTGAAAGCGGTTAGCCAGGCGGTCAAAGACCTGCTGACAGGGGCTGCCCAATGAGCGCTCTCTTGGGCACCACCAGCTGAGGCCCGGACGGCGCAGTGGGCGGATTGATACCTGATTCCTTTATTGAAGAGCTACTGGATCGCACGGATATCGTAGAGCTGATTGAGCGCCATGTGCAGCTCAAGCGCACGGGCCGTGAATTCCAGGCCTGCTGTCCGTTCCACGAAGAGAACACGCCGTCGTTCACGGTCAGCCCGCAAAAGCAGTTTTATCACTGTTTCGGTTGCGGCGCGCATGGCTCGGCGATTGGTTTTCTGATGAATTACGAGGGGCTTGAGTTTCTCGATGCCGTTGAGGAATTGGCCAAATCCGCCGGGCTGCAAGTGCCTCGGGAGGCTTCACAGCAGCAACGCCCATCTTCGGGGCTGTACGAGCTGCTCACCGAAACCGCCAGTTGGTATCAAAAATTGCTGCCTCAGAACGCCGCGGCAGTTGATTATCTCAAGAACCGGGGGTTGTCCGGAGAGATCGCCCAGGAATTTGGCGTTGGATTTGCGCCAACGGAGTGGGATGGGCTGATCCGCCACCTGGGAAGGGACGAAACTCGCCTCAAATTGCTGCAACGCGCCGGCATGCTGAGCCAGGGCAAGAGCGGCCAGTACGACAAGTTCAGAAATCGCATCATGTTTCCCATCCATGACCGGCGCGGCCGGACAATCGCCTTTGGCGGTCGGGCGCTGACTGATGATGGTCCGAAATACCTCAACAGCCCCGAGACCGAGCTGTTTCACAAGGGACGCGAATTGTACGGTCTCTACCTGGCCAGAAAGGGCCAGGGCAGGATGGATCGAATCCTCGTTGTGGAGGGCTATATGGACGTGATTGCTCTCGCCCAATACGGTATTCGCAATTGCGTGGCGACCCTAGGCACGGCCACCACCGGCGATCAGAGTGAGCTCCTGTTTCGCGCCGCGGATGAGGTGATTTACTGCTTTGACGGTGACCAGGCGGGCAGAAAAGCAGCCTGGCGAGCGCTTGAAGCTACGTTGCCGCGCTTGAGGGAAGGACGCCAGGCGCGGTTCTTGTTTCTCCCGGATGGAGAGGACCCGGATAGCATGGTGCGTTCCGTTGGTCAGGAAGCATTCGAGGACATGTTGGAAACGGCGCAGCCCTTGTCGGCGTTTTTCTACGATCACTTCACCGCAATGGTCGACATGTCATCACTTGACGGGCGGGCCAGGCTGGTGGAATTGGCGCGCCAGCCACTCAATTCCATCCCGGATGGCGTGTTCAAGGACATGATGACAGATCGGCTTTCCGAATTGGCCCGTCACACCATAACGCCAACTTCCGCGCGCCGGCCCGGTGCCCGAAGCCGGGCCCGCCCCCGGCGCGAAAAAGACCCGCCGGCGAGCCAAAAAAGGACACCGATGCGTCTCGCCCTGGCGCACCTCGTGCACAACCCGTCGGTGGTGAAGCGCCTGGAACCGGACCCCGAATTGGAATCCTGCGACCTGCCCGGGATGGAAATCTGGCATGAAGTGGTTGAGTTCTGTACCGCCAGACCCCATATGACTACGGCTCAGCTACTGGAGCTGCTGCGTGATCATCCGGCCCATGCCCACCTGGAAACATTGGCAACCTGGCAACTCCCAGGCGATGCCAAACAAAGGGCTCGTGAGTTCAGTGACGTAGTGACGGGGTTGGTATTGCAGTGGATGGAAAAGCAGATTTCGGCCGTGCCGAATATCATTGATCTGAACACTGAAGAACGGGCGCGACTGTTGTTCTTGCAACGCAAACGCCAACAACTCAGAGAGTCTCTTATGGGTGGGAGCAACGACTGAATGGAAGATTGCAGACCGGCGCAGTACTTAGATGTCGCCGACTTGGCGATCTTGAACTATAGTTAGCACACATTCAGCGGTGTTATGTGAACGCGGTAGCTAAAGGACTGCATTCAGCACGCGGTGATCTCGGGCATGGTCCCTGGCACCGTAACCCCCCTTGTTGAAATCACCGGGTTATCGATACCGGTTTAAAGGCAGTTTCCAGAAGATATTTATATGAATCAAAGCCAACAATCGCAATTGAAAGATCTCATCACCAAGGGTAAGGAGCAGGGCTTTCTGACCTATGCGCAGGTGAACGACCATTTACCGGATGATATCGTTGATCCGGAACAGATCGAAGACATCGTTAACATGATCAACGATATGGGCATTTCGGTGCACGAAGTTGCCCCCGAAGCCGATTCACTGATCCTCAACGACGCCGCCTCATCGGGTGATGACGACAGTGCTGCCGAAGAGGCCGCTGCAGCGCTCGCCGCCGTTGAAACCGAAATCGGCCGGACCACGGACCCCGTGCGCATGTATATGCGGGAAATGGGTACCGTCGAATTGCTGACGCGCGAAGGTGAAATCTCCATCGCCAAGCGAATCGAGGATGGTCTGCTGGCCGTCCACGCGGCCTTGTCGAGGTTTCCCGGCACCTACGCCACCTTGTTGGTCGAATACGCCAATTACAAAGAAGGCAATCAGCGGCTGGCCGAGTTGATGATCGATTTCATCGACCCGGTAGAACTGGCCAAGCAGGAAATTCCCAGCCCGCCCAAACCTGCCAAGGTCAAAGCGGCCGAAGCCAAGAAGGCCGGCACTGTGGTGGAGGAAGAGGAAGAGGAAGAGGAAGAGGAAGATCTCGGACCTACGGGACCGGATCCTGAAGAGGTCACGGAGAAATTCGAGAAATTGGCCAAACTCTTCAAGAAATTCGTCGCCGCGCACGACAAGAAGGGGCCGGGCCACAAGAGTGGTCACAGGATTCGCGAGGACATGGCTTACATCTTCCTGCGCATCAAGTATCCGGCGCGCATGGTAGACCACCTGGTCGACCGTTTGCGCTTCACCATTTCCCGAACTCGAGACCTCGAGCGCCTGATCCTGCAGATGGCCGTGGTGCAGGCGAAAATGCCCAAATCGGTATTCATCAAGAGCTTCTTCGAAAATGAGGCAAATCTGGACTGGCTCCAGCCTGTTCTGGAGGGCAAGCAGAAGTGGGTTTCTGCGCTGAAGGAATACGCGCCTGAAATCCGCTCTATCCAGCAGAAATTGGGGCGAATGGAGGCTGAATCACGTCTCACCATCGCCGAACTCAAGGACATCAACCGCTCGATGTCAGTTGGCGAAGCCAAGGCCAGGCGAGCAAAAAAGGAAATGGTCGAGGCTAACCTGCGCCTGGTGATTTCGATCGCCAAGAAATACACCAATCGTGGGCTGCAATTCCTGGATTTGATCCAGGAAGGAAATATTGGACTGATGAAGGCGGTCGACAAATTCGAGTATCGCCGGGGTTACAAGTTTTCCACCTACGCCACCTGGTGGATCAGGCAGGCCATAACGCGCTCGATCGCCGACCAGGCCCGCACCATTCGAATCCCTGTTCACATGATCGAAACCATCAACAAGCTGAACCGCATTTCCCGCCAGATGCTGCAGGAAATGGGTCGCGAGCCGACGCCCGAGGAGCTCTCCGAACGCATGGAGATGCCCGAAGACAAGGTGCGTAAGGTGCTCAAGATCGCCAAAGAGCCGATCTCGATGGAAACGCCCATCGGTGATGACGAAGATTCACACCTGGGCGACTTCATCGAAGATGCCAACATCGCATCTCCGGTCGACTCGGCCACCGGTTCGGGCCTGACCGGCACTGTACAGGGCGTGCTTTCCGGTCTGACCCCACGTGAAGCCAAGGTGCTGCGCATGCGTTTCGGCATCGACATGAACACCGACCACACCCTCGAGGAAGTGGGCAAACAGTTCGATGTCACCCGCGAGCGCATCCGCCAGATCGAAGCCAAGGCGCTGCGCAAACTGCGACATCCGACCCGCTCGGAACAACTTCGGAGCTTTCTCGATCTGGACTAACGAATCCGCGAATGAGAGTAACGCAATATTAAGACGACCGAATAGAACCGCAGGTTGTTGCGGTTTCCAAATTGATCAATACACGTACATTCGTATTCACGTGAGGCTCACATGACTGAACTGATTTACGCATGGCTCTCGCATTCCTGGTCCGGATTTCTGGTGGCTGCCTTCGCGGCGCTCGTGTTTTGGCTGCTCGTTCGTTTGCTGCGTTGGTTTGGATGGGGCTGGGCGCGGTGGATCGGCTATGGCGGGTATGCCATCGCCGGCCTCATGACACTGGCCGCGATCTACGGGACATACCGGATCGAGTCGCTCGAGGGCAAGTACCAACCGCCGGGCCGGATGGTCGAGGTGAATGGCCTGGACATGCACATCCTGGCAGAAGGTGAGAACCGCGGGAATCCAACTGTGGTCTGGGTGCCGGGCGGTCATGGCGGTGGCTTGGGGATGCACAACTTTCACAAAGTCTTCCGGCAGGAGACACGATCTATCCTGTTCGATCGACCCGGATCGGGGTGGAGCGAGGTTTCGTATCCTCGACGAACCGCGACCGAAGTTGAGGAATTGAATCTACTCCTGGGTAAGGCCGGCGAATCCGGACCATATGTTTTCGTCGGCCATTCCTACGGCGGCCTGTTCGCGGCCAATTATGCGCGGCGCTATCCCGACGAAGTGGCCGCAATCGTGCTGCTGGATCCGACGCACCCCGAGTTCTTCTTTTACGCGCCGCGGGAAAACTTTGCATCCCTGACCCTGGGTGGAATTCTTGGCGCCATTGCCAAACTGTTTGGTGTGCAACAATCCCTGGAGGACATTGCCGATCAGAGCGAACAGGGAAAACGGCTGGTCGAGCACTACAAGCGCGAGCTCGGTGATGTCCTGGATATCTACAACGCATCCGAAGCCGGCCCGCGTTCCACTTTGGCGATGGCATCAATCCTGTCTGAGATGAGTTTCAAGCAAGCGGCCGGAAATTCATTTAAATACATCGTCTACGACGGCGAGCTTGGTGACAAGCCGGTGTACCTGGTCACGCCCGGCGATGCCAATGAGTCGTTCCCGAAGGACCCGCAAAAGCGCAAGGAAGCGGGTGATCAGTTATGGGGCATCGAAGGCAAGGATCTCGATAGGCTGGAGAGCATGTTCAATCGGACGCGAGAACGCTATCTTGCGATTTCCACGCGCTCCCAGCACATCATCACGCCCAACGGCACGGGGCACAACTTCCCTTACGAACGGCCGGATGTGGTCGTCAATACGGTCAGGAAGCCCATCGGAAACCACGAGAGATAGGCCGCCCGATTTCGACCCCTGCAGCTTCGAGCATCTCAACTTTCAAAATTGATTGCGATGATTACGCAAATGTGCACTTTTGATTCCGTCTTCGGATAAAATGCATTTAAAGAATTGCACCGGTGGTCAAAAGAGTGAGCGTAACGCCGCAATGGCGGAAAAGATCAAGTCAAAGCGTTATTGAGGATTTCAAGGGCCCTTAGCTCAGCTGGTTAGAGCAGTCGACTCATAATCGATTGGTCGAAGGTTCAAGTCCTTCAGGGCCCACCATATAAAACCCTGAATATTAAATAAAATATTCTGGATTTTTCATTTGAACCCTCGATTAGCTCGAATAGTGCACCCACTAGTGTTACTATCATGTTATCGCATGAAATCTCAGGTTGAATCAGCACAATGCACCCCGAGAGTGACACTAAAAGGTGCACTAAAGGCAATGAGGGCATGTCACGACTGGCAAATTTGACCAACGACAAGGCAGTCAAAGCTTTGAAGTGGAGCGATGGGGATCCGATCCAGTTTCCCGTCAAAGATAAACATCACCCGGGTTTCTACATCCGCGTTTCAAGAGGCGGCACCAAAACTTGGTTCTACCAATACAAAATGCGGGGCAAGCTGAGGCGCCTCTGGTTTGGTCGGTATCCTAAGGTCACCTGCGCTGATGCTTTCTATAAATACGATCAGGCTAGCAAACAGGTCGGGAGTGGAATTGATCCTGTTGGATTAAAGCAAGCCGAAATTGAATTTGAGAGGTTACACGCAGCACGTGAAGCGTTTACCTTATCTTGCTTGTTCCACGATCATTATTTTCCACGATACGCCAAGCCTAATAAACGTACATGGCGAAACGATCTTGTTTACTTCAAGACCAAAATCGAGCCCGTCTTGGGCGCTATCCCGTCGGATAAAGTAACCCCGGATGATATAGAACGTCTCATCAGGCCGATGGAGGATCAAGGGTTCAACACAGCTCGCCTGACACTCGCTGTTATCCGAAAAATGTATAACTGGGCGGTCCTGCCCTCATCGGCCGAGACGCCAGGTGATGGACCGCTTCTAACGATTGTCAATCCGTGCCGTCTCTACAAGATGGACAAAAAAAATGCGCCGGAGCCGGTCACTCGATTCTTGAACAATGGCGAAATCCGAGCGATCTGGAATCAGTTGGGGGACTCGAACGCTGACCGGATTCTCCAACTGCAACTCTTGACCGGATGCCGTGTTTCCGAGGTGGCAGGCATGATGGAGTCGGAATTGGATCGAGAAGCCAGAGAGTGGAATCTCCCGGCCAGGCGAAACAAGACAAACAGGCCTCTCAATATCCCGCTGACCGAGCGCATGTTGGATTTGATCGGTACGCCTGCTGAGGGCCACATATTCGTAGCCTCGTCGAAATTAGGGCACACGACGGTTAGCGGCGTTTTCCAGTCATTACAGCGACATTGCGGAGAGTTGGGAATCAACAATGTTGGTACTCACACAATGCGCCGGACTTTCATTACGAACATGGCCCGGCTTGGGGTGTCCGTTAAAATCCGAAACAGGCTGACGAACCACAAGGATCAAACGATCGACGCGCTTTATAACCAGCATGATTATCTGAATGAGCGACAGTCGGCGCTAAAACGCTGGGATCGAAAATTGCACGGCATCATTCAGGGAGGAGCCTCGAGCGCCAGAGTTGTCTCTCTTGAAGCAAGAAAATGAACCTTGGCCCCAAAAAGTGTGTGCAATGAATGAGGTCACTGAGATTTAAAATCAAGACAATGCTGAACTCGTAGGCCAAGAATTAGACGATCTGATTTGCAATATCAGAAAGGAAATGGTTGTTGCTTGCGCGCTTGACGAGCGTGACGGGTCGTCTTTTGAAGCCTCACTTAGGCTGAAAATTCAGATTTATTACAAGATCAAATCCGGCGGCGTTAAGACATCAAAATTGATCGAAAAATGTCAGCAGATCAGGAAAAGAGCTGCAAAACTCGAAAAAGAACTCGAAGGCTTACCGGAATTGATTTCTGATCATTACCAAGATTATGTTCGCATTGATCATATGCCGGAGAACAAAAAGGCGCACCCACAGTTAGTATCTGACGTATTGAGTAAAGTCATTGATGCATTGATATTCACTGAGAATGGATTGAAATCTCATTCAGGCAAGAAGGGGTCATTGCAAACCGAGACCGCTGCACGCCATTTTCTGACAGATTCTGCAGGAAAACTATTTGCTAGGTTCGTAAGATCGCATCCTGCGGAATCTGATGAAGTCTATTTCCTACAACAGAAGCAGTTCGTGATTGACCTATTCAAAGGCTTAAAGATCTGCGTGCCGAAAAGATTTTCTTTCTCCAAGCGATTGAATAAATTGCGTAAGTAAGAGTTCGTCGGAAAAATATTCCGAACTCTTTACAAGCTCCAAAAACCGCGTGATATTAATAGAGTCCTCTTGCAATTGGAGGACACAATGAACGATTCAGTCCTAAATGATCCAAATGCTCTGTCTGAGCTGCAGGACTCCTCGAGCCCGCTAGAAAGCGATGCGCCGACGCCTGAGTTTGAACAGGCTTCCACGCTCAAACAATTCAGCGAAAGTTATCAGGTATCCATGCCGACAATTCATCGGTGGATCAAACACAAAAAACTAGGCAGCGTAAAAATCGGTCATCTTCGCCGAGTAACACCCGAACACGACCGGGACTTTCTTAAACGCCATAACTGTCCGGGGACCTAAGATGCCGATCTCAGAGTCGGTATTTGTCTGGCGCAAGTTGGTCGACAAATGATATAGGAAACCAGAATGGAAAAGCCCACCGATTAACGCGGTGGGCTCATCAATCCTGCCGAGGATTGCCGCAACCGAGGAATCGCGACATGACAAGGATATCACGAAGACGGCCCTTCATTTATCAAGCTTGGCCTCCACAGTCACCAGGCCGTCAATTTGATTTGATACTCATTGATCGGGCGGGCCCTCCCGGCAGGCGAACACTTTTCAAGCGGGACGTGTGGGCGCCAATGAAAGGCTCAAGCCTGTGGATCCCTGGGATACTCATTCCACGGAGCTTTTTCGGTGAATGATTTCACAGCACACACACAAGACGTCACCAGGCTATACGCTTCGAACGCGTGTGTCGCTCGACCAGGAGCCTACTCGACCCAAGTGGGCGGCCGGCGGCGCAAACCCCCGTTTGGCGCAATCGTGGAACAGATACTGCGCACTCCGGAGCAGCTCAAGCAATACGCTGGCTGCCGTGCGCACCGCGGGTCCGTATGAATCGCTACGGGTCCCGATGCCTGGGATTGGAGAGAGCAACACCCTCACCTGCTGACCGTCGTATTCCCCGACGGTGAAGCACCTTCCAGTTACGATTGGTCATTCCTTCGAGAACACGAGCCACCGTTGATCCTGCCGCCGCTCGCCGATGACCTGGAGCTACGCGCTGAATTAGCGGGCGAAATGATCTTGCAGGGCGTCGCGTCCGTCCTGGCTTTGGGGAGTGATGGGCCAATGCGGTTCGCCAGACCGCAGAAATCGTCCGAGTTATCCAACCCCGAGCGTGAAGGGACGTGACTGCAAAAGTAAATCAGGTGGGACCTCATGATTCCGAAGTGGTGCTCGATCCGGATACGCCCTCGTCCAAGACCGCGCGTCCCATCACTGATGAAACCCTTGTCCAAATTCGCTGCCTGGCAGACGTGAAACCGGAACCGATCCTTTGGCTATGGCCTGACAGGATCGCGAGAGGCAAACTGACCCTCATTGCCGGCCAGCCAGGCCTCGGTAAAAGTCAAATCGCAATCAGCCTGGCCGCGGTTGTTTCCACCGGCGGAAAATGGCCGGTCGATAGGACAACCTGCGGCGTCGGGAACGTGTTGATGCTCTCGGCAGAGGATGACGCAGCTGACACCATTCGTCCGCGCCTTGATGCTGCTGGTGCCGACGTGAGGCGTTGCTTCATTCTTGATGCAATTAAGGATGTGACGGAAGATGGGCAATTGATCCAGCGTAGCCTGAATCTCTCACGGGACCTCCACCACCTTGAGTCAGCGATCGATAATATCGGCGAAGTCTCCCTGATTATTATCGACCCTATTTCCGCCTATCTCGGGCAAACCGATAGTCACAAAAACGCGGAGGTTCGAGCCGTGCTGGCGCCGCTCTCCGAAATGGCTGCAAAACACCGGGCTGCAGTCGTTGCAATTACTCATCTGAATAAGTCAACCGGGCCTGCTCTCAGCCGAGTGATGGGATCCACAGGATTTGTCGCAGCAGCTCGCGCCGCTTTTGTCGTGGCGGCCCACCCAAATGACGAAGTTCTGAGAGTGCTCCTTCCAATGAAAAACAACATTGGTAATGACAGTTCCGGGCTTTCGTTCCAGCTTGAGGGGGCAACCATCGGCGATGGTATTAAAACCAGCCGGGTTTGCTGGCAGTCGGAGACGGTGATGATTAGCGCAGATCAGGTGCTGGCCCTACCGCTTAGTGACGATGAAAAATCCGTATTGGGCGATGCAAAGGAGTTCCTGTTGGACGTTTTGTCCTATGGATCCGTGACAGCGAAGGCCATAAGAAAGGATGCATCAAGCGCCGGAATCTCCTGGCGAACCATCGAACGGGCAAAGGCTGCGCTGGGGATTGAATCGAAAAAATCAGTCTATGGCGGGGAGTGGCGTTGGACATTGCCCGCCAACAAAGACCCCGTTACCGGAAACATGGCGGCCTTTGATATACACACTATTACTACCCCCCCTGAAAGCAAGCTATATCAAGGGGCGTACGAAGACCGCCACGAAGGCCGCCAAGACCCTACTCAAAGACCGCCAAATATCCAAAGGCCGCCAAGTTTGGGGGACGGGGAGACTGTGGCGGACTTTGGCGGCCTTGAGGATGAAGAACTATGAGCGACTCCGGAGACGGATGACTATGAGTGACAAGAACCTGGACAAGTTGGTGGACGAATTGGTTGATGCCAAACAGAACAGCGAGCGGCCATCGGAGCCCACCAAACTTGATCCAAAAAGGGTCAAAACCATTGTCCACCTGTCTCCCGAAGGATCGGCCGCATCAGCTCTCGTGAGACTTATTCCAGGATTGGATCTAGCGTCGATCGCATTTGAATTGCAGGAGACATACTTACGGGATTGCAAGGATCAAACAGAACGTATGCTCCGAACCCAAGCAATGGTGCTCAATGCGATATTCACCAAGTACGCCGGTGCCGCGGGAACCACGACTGACGGGGAAGCATTCGATACCTACTTACAAACGGCGTTTCGAGCCCAAGGCCTGTGCCACCGAACCATCAGGACGCTTTTGGAATACAAGTACCCTGATCGAAAGACATTCATTCGCGAGCAAACCAACACGCTCAATCAACAGTTCAACGCCGGGGTTGTGCCGGATCCTCAAGAAGAGAAAAATATAAATCCTGAAAACGAACTATTGGAGCAGAATGATGAATCACGGTTGGACCCTGAAACGCCGGCAGAAGCAAGCTCAGGCGATTCGACGCTGGAAACCGTGGAGGCGGTCAACCGGCCCGAAGACTGATGCCGGCAAGGCGATCGCGCGAATGAATGCCTTCAAGCACGGCCATTCCCAAGAGATGCGGAGGCTCAACCGACTCAAGGCGGAGTTTGCCAGGACAGAGAGGAGCCTGCGATAAAGATGCCAACTAAACCGCTAACACTGGTCGAGTTGATGGAAGGTCCGGCGGATCCGCTTTACGAGATCTTGCCGAAATTTGTCGAGGCGAAAGGGGTTGACATTCCGACCGTTAACCTTACGGACGAGGGCGTCGACGAGCTCCGGGCGCTCCTGATCCAATGGCAGGACGGAAAATCCGGCGACGCTGAGATCATTAATAAATTCGCGCTCCCTGATGACCCGAACGTCTATTCATGAGCCGCGCTCGCATCACTCTGAAAGGCTGAGGCGTACAAACAGGGACTTTCAGGTTGGGGTAGTTTCGAGAACCAATTTCTGCATAGTGCGAATTGAGGGTAATATCGACACTCGTTCTGTTAAATGTAGTTATGTGTTCCCTTATGCTAAACAGCTTAATGAGAGGGCGGTGCAGATGAGAAAATTTGGGGAAGCAGCTGTAATTGCGGCCCAACGGCTTAAAAGTGGCAAATATTCTGATCCCGTTGATGCGTGGAACAGTGCTACTAAAACAGTGTTCCCATCAAGTAGAAGTTTACAGAATAAAGGTTGTCCTCGGGGTGCATTTCTTGGTCTATGTAATGAGGGTTTAATAGATGGCTTGTCAGCCGGCGCCTATTCCAGGGCAACCAAGAATGGGCAATATGCTGTTCAAGCAATTGAGGTTCTTAGAGCTAACAGATTCATTGCCTCTCAACCCGATCTGCTCTGGAAAAAAATTGCTGGTAGTGCGAAAACACAAAATAATCAAATGGATGTGGTTGTGGGCTTGTGGGAAGCCAAGCGTATAAGTAGAGCTCTATGATTCCTGATGTTAAAAAAAGTGAAATCCTAGTTGCTCTGCAACTATTCGACGTTGAATTAAGAAATACGGCTGAATGGATCGGTTGGGAAGATAAAGGCACTCAAAAATACGCAATTGAGCATGAGGGTCGCCGTTATTCCCCAAAGAAAATAATTAGCATGGCTACTGGCATTGGCCGTAACGAATTTAACGGAGGGCATGAATCAAATAGTTATTTAGAGAAGAAGGGCTTTGCAATTGAGCATGAGGGTCGCCGTTATTCCCCAAAGAAAATAATTAGCATGGCTACTGGCATTGGCCGTAACGAATTTAACGGAGGGCATGAATCAAATAGTTATTTAGAGAAGAAGGGCTTTGCTATTATTCGCTTGCGGGAAAAAAGCTTTGTGATTAAAGAGACCATAGAAAGCATTCTTGACAAGTACATTGAATCAAAAACTACTGAGCAATTCAGCCACGCTAGCAATGCAGTAAAATCATTTAAGATGCTTGACGCGGAACTGAGTTCAAGCACCCCAGTATCAAGCAGGCCTTCTTTAACTACTTCATTCTCCTGTGGGCAAGGAAATTTTGCGCGAGTCCCTTGGTTGGCATTTCTTGATCATAGAGAAGAGTTATGATCGAATCTGGTGTTTGAGCAGTTGAAAAAAAGCGGCGTATCTGGTTGATTTGTTGTTACCAAACTTCAAAGCAACCAAAGGAGATACGCCACTATGAACAAGAATAATGTTATTGAACTGGAACGTCGAGCAATCAGTGCCGATCCGTTGACCGAATTGCTCAAAGAAGGCGCCCGGAAGCTGCTCGCCGAAGCGGTGGAAAGTGAAGTCCAGGAGCTGCTGGCCAAGTATCAGGATTGGCGTACCGAATCAGGTCATGCCGGTGTGGTGCGCAACGGTTACCTGCCAGAACGTGAGTTGCAGACCGGCCTGGGACCGATCCGGGTGAGAATTCCCAAGGTGCGCTCGAAGACCGGTGAAGCAGTGAGTTTTCAGTCGGTGCTGGTGCCGCCATATGTGCGCAAGACAGCGACTTTCGAGGCAGCCATTCCGTGGTTGTACCTCAAAGGGGTATCCAGCGGTGAGATGGCTGAGGCGTTGCGGGTACTGGTGGGCCCGCAGGCACAGGGTCTGTCGGCCAGCACGGTATCCCGCCTGAAACAGGTATGGGCGGAGGAATATCGAGCGTGGAGCCAGCGTCGCCTGGGACAGGACCGGTGGGTGTATGTCTGGGCTGATGGTGTCTACAGTGGGCTGCGGGCGGAGGATGCCAAGCTCTGCGCGCTGGTGATCATTGGTGTCAATGAACGCGGCGAAAAACATTTTCTGGCGATTGAGGACGGGGTGCGGGAATCGACTCAGAGTTGGCGTGAGGTGTTGCTGAATCTGAAGTCGCGCGGCATGAGCGCCCCACAACTGGCGATTGGTGATGGTGCGATGGGTTTTTGGGCGGCGCTGGATGAAATCTTTCCGGCCAGCCGCCAGCAACGCTGCTGGATGCACAAGACCATGAATGTACTGAATTGTTTGCCGAAATCCGCACAACCCAAAGCCAAGCAGGCCCTGCACGCCATCTGGCAGGCGGAAACCAAGGATGATGCAAACAAGGCGTTTGATTTGTTTATTGAGATCTTTGAGGCGAAATACCCGAAAGCGACGAGCTGTTTGCTCAAGGATCGGGATGAACTGTTGGCATTTTATGATTTTCCGGCCCAACACTGGCAGAGCATCCGGACCAGCAACCCGATTGAATCCACCTTTGCCACCATCCGCCACCGGACCAAAAGATCCAAAGGTTGTCTGACGCGCAATGGCATGTTGCATATGATGTTCAAATTGAGCCAGTGTGCGGAAAAGAAATGGCGCCGGCTACGCGGCTTTGATTACCTGGCCAAGGTGATTACGGGGGTGAAATTCAAAGATGGGATCGAGGTAAAAGAGATTGATCAGGTCGCCGCTTGAATCAAATGGCTAAACACCAGATTTGACAATAGCTCCATAGAGAAACAACCACAACTCAAAAAGGCGTCTATCCAGTGCTTCTCTTTACAGAAGACATGAGAGGGCTGTATTTAGTCTTAGGACAAGGAGTCGCCGAAGTAACTAAGGCTCTTGGGCGAATAGAGGGCCGACAAGAACTTCGGCATCGTGCCGAAATATTACGAGCTCATTGCAGCCAACTAGCATCTGCTGGGTTCACCCTTGATGGCAATGTAAACCTCACAAAAAGTGGTGCACTTGGTACAGATTATAAGGCTGCGACGATTGCACATAGTTATTACGCGAAGGAAAGCATTCCTGCGGACGGACATTTATTGGACGATCTGGAAAAGATGCTTCAGACATATGATCGTTACCTGGAAACCAAATCCGATCATGAACCATCCAAAAACGATCAGCCCGAGGTAGTTCAGTTTTGGATTGTGCGTACAGCAGAAAAACAAATTAGGGATCAGACTTCAACAAGCTATTCACTGGATATTGGTGACGAAAGTGATCGCTTATTCAACTTTTATAAAGGTTGTATTGAAAAAGAAATAAACATTGGTGATGTGGTTTTGCTGTTAGATGAGGGCCTATCAAGCGAGGTTCTGGCGGAAGGAAGCATTAACGAGAGCTCCCTGGTTGGTCATACTTTTAATCTAGATTTGGATTCTGTCAAACTGAAGCCAACCGAAGTCTCCCCCACAACCAACCACCAAATCATTGTCCCAGCTCTCTTCACCAGATGGCACGGTGTTGATAAAACAGGTGGCGCAACAATGCTGACGCGGGAGTACCTTGATAAGACTCGCAAGGCCTATCTAATGTCCTGGAATCCCGAAAAATGGTCGCTAGGTGGAGCTGGCACAGAAGAAGGCCGTCTGGGTTTAAAGAAAGGTGAACGGACTACCTGGACGTGCCACACAAAAGGGATCAAACCTGGCGATCCAATTTTCATTGTTCGTGTAGGCTCGAAATGGCCACGAGCAATCATTGCTAAGGGTCGTGCATGCTCTTTTCCCCAAGTGGGCCCACACTGGGATGAGGACAAGAAAGGTAAAGAGTATCGATTTGTTTTGGCAGAATTTGAAGAAATTCGTGATGGGTTGAATGAAGATGCCCTTGAAATTGAAGAGTTGGAGAATCGGTTCCCCGATCAGAAGTGGTCGCCTCAATCTTCTGGTATCGAGATTAGGGCAGAGTACCGAGACAGACTTCACAGACTCTGGAATGGAAGCAGTGAGACTCACTGGATATTGAAACTTTTCCGGACCTATATCGAGAACAAGTCCAGAGAAGAATGGCGCGCGGGTTATCGTGAAACAACCCAGCTAGTTGCCTCGGCCAAAAATGACCATTCGCTACTTGACGAAGATTTACTGGAAACTATCTGGTTCCGTTCCAACAATGGTATCGCACACGCTGGGCAGGGCCAGTTGCCTCGAAAGATTTTTGAAAACCTTCTACCCAAGCTCAGAGATTTTACACTAGCGATTTTTCAAGATCCCTCTGCAGGGACTTTCGATACCATAATTTCTGAGTTTGAGACTCTGAAGGCCGGCGGCGAGGTCGAGCTATTGTCAAATCTGGTGTTTAGCCATTTGATTCAAGCGGCGACCTGATCAATCTCTTTTACCTCGATCCCATCTTTGAATTTCACCCCCGTAATCACCTTGGCCAGGTAATCAAAGCCGCGTAGCCGGCGCCATTTCTTTTCCGCACACTGGCTCAATTTGAACATCATATGCAACATGCCATTGCGCGTCAGACAACCTTTGGATCTTTTGGTCCGGTGGCGGATGGTGGCAAAGGTGGATTCAATCGGGTTGCTGGTCCGGATGCTCTGCCAGTGTTGGGCCGGAAAATCATAAAATGCCAACAGTTCATCCCGATCCTTGAGCAAACAGCTCGTCGCTTTCGGGTATTTCGCCTCAAAGATCTCAATAAACAAATCAAACGCCTTGTTTGCATCATCCTTGGTTTCCGCCTGCCAGATGGCGTGCAGGGCCTGCTTGGCTTTGGGTTGTGCGGATTTCGGCAAACAATTCAGTACATTCATGGTCTTGTGCATCCAGCAGCGTTGCTGGCGGCTGGCCGGAAAGATTTCATCCAGCGCCGCCCAAAAACCCATCGCACCATCACCAATCGCCAGTTGTGGGGCGCTCATGCCGCGCGACTTCAGATTCAGCAACACCTCACGCCAACTCTGAGTCGATTCTCGCACCCCGTCCTCAATCGCCAGAAAATGTTTTTCGCCGCGTTCATTGACACCAATGATCACCAGCGCGCAGAGCTTGGCATCCTCCGCCCGCAGCCCACTGTAGACACCATCAGCCCAGACATACACCCACCGGTCCTGTCCCAGGCGACGCTGGCTCCACGCTCGATATTCCTCCGCCCATACCTGTTTCAGGCGGGATACCGTGCTGGCCGACAGACCCTGTGCCTGCGGGCCCACCAGTACCCGCAACGCCTCAGCCATCTCACCGCTGGATACCCCTTTGAGGTACAACCACGGAATGGCTGCCTCGAAAGTCGCTGTCTTGCGCACATATGGCGGCACCAGCACCGACTGAAAACTCACTGCTTCACCGGTCTTCGAGCGCACCTTGGGAATTCTCACCCGGATCGGTCCCAGGCCGGTCTGCAACTCACGTTCTGGCAGGTAACCGTTGCGCACCACACCGGCATGACCTGATTCGGTACGCCAATCCTGATACTTGGCCAGCAGCTCCTGGACTTCACTTTCCACCGCTTCGGCGAGCAGCTTCCGGGCGCCTTCTTTGAGCAATTCGGTCAACGGATCGGCACTGATTGCTCGACGTTCCAGTTCAATAACATTATTCTTGTTCATAGTGGCGTATCTCCTTTGGTTGCTTTGAAGTTTGGTAACAACAAATCAACCAGATACGCCGCTTTTTTTCAACTGCTCAAACACCAGATTCGATCATAACTCGCGAGGTCAAATGGACGCCCCACTTGGTAATCCGGCGGGCTTTTGCTGCAATCAGCCCTAAAACGCTTGCAAACATAGTTAATGCGAATGACCTAATAACGCTGGCGAAAAATTTGGAGCCAGAGTTTGGTCAGGTCATCGATCCTGGCGCGCATTGGTTTGAACAGAATTATCAACTTCGATCATTTCTCAAAATAAGCGGGATCGATGATTCTGATCTTGCCACATTCAACACATTTTGTTGGCACCTGCACGATCACCTTCAAAATCGCCCCCCAAATATTGAATCACCTGCTACAGACTCTACAACCATGACTTCAAAAAATATCATTCTCTATAGGCCACCTGGAACTGGAAAGACTTACGCGCTCAAGGCTAGATATTTCGATCTTTTTACAGATACTGTTGAAGCGATTTCAGAGAAAGAGTGGATAGAGCAAAATGTAGATTCACTAACTTGGCATGAAGTGCTGGCAGCAGTACTGCATGACATTGGCATCCCTTCACGTGTACCGGAAATTGCAAAGCACGCATACATAAGAGCCAAAATTCGCCTCCGTGGCCGTGAAGCTAACGTCAGTCAAACGCTATGGGGCACTCTGCAAGAACATACACCACTCGAATGTAATTTGGTGAGAACTCAAATTAGGCGCGATCCTTTATGGTTTTGGAAAGAACAGGGAAGTTTTTGGCGATTGGCAGATGAATGGCAAGAAACAGGCGAAGAGGTCGTTGAGGTAGTCAACAGAATCAAAGAGGGGCCAGGGCCATCTACCGCACCATTGAGACGTTACGAGTTCATCACCTTTCATCAGTCATACAGTTATGAGGAATTTGTCGAGGGAATTAGACCGGTCCTTGGCGAGGATGGCGAAGCAGCAAGAACGGTTAGCTATGAGCTTTCAAGAGGCGTTTTTCAGAAGATTTGTGACCGAGCCCGAAACGATCTTGCCAATGAATATGCCATATTTATTGATGAAATAAATCGGGGAAATATTTCCAAGATTTTTGGCGAACTCATTACCTTGATCGAAGAGGATAAGCGTGAGGGCGCGCCGAATGAAATCATCGCCAGACTGCCATACTCAAACCAGCTTTTTTCGGTGCCCCCAAATCTCCACATTATTGGCACTATGAATACCGCCGACCTGTGATGGTAATAACTTCGCAGGACGGTGAACAGCTATGCTACCAGCTTCTCGCGCAACCGTTCATAGGGGGTTTTTCCATTCAGTGCAGCGTGCGGTCTGAGAAAGTTATAGAAGGCCTCCCAGTCGCGTAATTTCTTGGCCAGGTCGACGTCGCCTTTGTAATCGATGAGTTGATAGAACTCAAGCTTGTCGGTCAGGTGAGATCGTTCCACTTTGCCGTTCAATCGTGGGGTCGCGGGTCTGATGTAGAAGTGATTAATGCCCAGGTCCTTCAGATGCCAATGAAATTTGGCCTGGAATTCGTGACCGTTGTCCGTGCGGATGGTGTGCAGGCGAAACGGGAATTGCTCGATCACGTGGTTGACGAAGCGGATGGCATTTTCCTGTGTATGCCTGGGATAAATTTTCAAGGCTCGGATGCGGGTTGCATCATCGATTGCAGTGTACTGGTAACGCTTCAGCCTATGGCCGCGTTTATCGATAAAAGTCAAAAACTTAACGTCAACCTGGATGTGATGACCCGGGACTTGTTTTTGGTAGCGTTTGAAGGTGGGAATAGAGCGCTTGCGACAATTTTGAGGCAACCGATTCAGTCCATGTCTTTTGAGCACATAGTAAACACCCTTGCCCGATATTTTGATCTGGTGATAGCGCTCCAGATACCAGGCGATTCGATCCGGGCCAAAGTGGTAGGTGCGCCGTAGATGTAGAATCTTTTCCTCGATCGGTGCTGGGGTGCGAAGCAGTAGGTTCTCGGGGCATGGCTTGGAGTTGATGAGGCCTGCTTCTCCTTTCTCTCTATAGCCTGCTTTCCAGCGATAAAACGATGACTTGGAGACTCCAAATTTACGGCAGGCTAATACATTACTCCCGCGTTCCTGTGCAAACTGTAGACAATTCAATTTCCGGCGAATATCTCTTTGTGCTTGACGATCCATAACGCTCTCCTGTGCAATGCACTTTGAGGTTAGTGAAATCGTCCCACGAAGTCGTACATTTCATACCAAATCGAGTGATTCACCACCCTGCAGGTGCAGGAGACGCCGTATTTCGGCGCGCATCGACGGCAAGTCTTCACCCTCGAGGTAAGTACCGAGAAACAGCTGATCATGTGCGTGGTTCTCGTGCATGATTTTGCCGACCGTCTCTCGAGCATCCCACCCGGTGTCGACGTAGGAGCCGCCGTGATCGAGGAGTATCCGGATGAGTTGGCGGGACGTCGCCATGTCACCCTCGTAGAATGCCTGGGCGTTGCCAAGGCCAATGACCGCAAGCGACTCGTTGGTTCCCGAAATGACGCGCCGTGGCAAAGCCAGTCGCCCACTTGCATTGACCCCCGCTGGAATCACCGTTGCGAGTGCCGCCGAACCAACCCGCTGCAAAAACTCCCTGCGATCAAACATGTACCGTACCTCCTGAACCGGATGCGGTGACGCCATAACACGTCGAAAGATTAGGGAACACCAGGCAGGTTCTGCACTGCGCTTCGACAAAAATCGTCGCAGGGTTCCCCAGACCGGATTCTTCTTTTTAGCCTAACCTTTTGGGTTGCAGGAGGCCAATTGTGGTTGCGCTTTATACTTCCACATGCCGGTGGAATTCGTGCACTATAGTGTTTGAACTGACCTGATTCTGTTTTCTTGACTTGGCCGTACGCCATGACAAAAGTCTACATTGTGAAAATCTGTTCTCTCCTGGCGTGCACCGCCTTGATGTCAGGCGGCTGTCGGCCGAACTCCCAGTGGGTCGACCTGGGCCCGAACTTGGGAGGCCGGCTCATCGCGATCGTTGCTGATACATCAGATCCGTCCAAGCTGCTCGTCGCCTCTCCGGGAGGCGGCGTCTGGAGGACGGCGAACAACGGTGCGACGTGGACCGAGGCCAGTAGAGGCCTGAAAGACCTTACGGTGCTGCATCTCGAGCGAGATCTGCTGGATCCACGCAAAATCTGGGCAGTAACACCAACCTGGCTCTATACCAGTTCAGACTTTGGCGGCAACTGGACGCCAGTTGGCGTCAGTGCCGCACCCGCTACGCCTGCCTGGATCAAGACACCCGGCTCAGAAGATCCATTCGCGTTCGCACAGCTGTGGCTGACGGCACTGAACAGTGTTGTTCTTTGGAGCCCAGCCTGCGGCGGCTTATTCACATCAATTGATGGCGGCACGTTTACGCACACCTGGCTGGGTTCTGGAGCAAGTGATCTGGACAACTGCGTCGTCTCGATAGCAGCGGACCAGAAAGACCAGCGTTTCTACCTCTCCACCATGAGGCACTATCGCGACCGTATCCGTGGAACCAAGGATGCAGTCGTCTGGCGCAATAAGTGTCAGTGGCAGGTCGGCTCTCCTTGCGCCACCTGGGAATCGGCAGACAATGGTTTGCCGGACAAGCTGGTTCAAGGGCTGACCTGGCTGGGGAATTCTAACAATCTGGTGGCCCGGATCGGTACAGGCTCTGCCAGCATATACAAAACCAACGATGGCAGGAATTGGCGGTTAGCATCGAACGTCCCTGCTCCGAGCTACTCGGCAAGGCCACTGATATTCGACTCACCCAATTACCTCTTTCTGGGCGCGGTCATTCCTCATTACTCAACTGACCTGGGAAAGACCTGGAAGGATTTCGACCTTAGAGATTACAACCTAAGCGACGCCGGCCAGAAAATCCACGCGCATGCGGACTATCGTGCTTTCGAGCTGGCAGCATACAGCCTCACCAAGAAGCGTTATCTCTGGGGGGTCACCGATGGCACCCGGGATTTGCCATTGCTCTACGACGCGAACATCGTTCGCTTTACGATGGACCCTAAAGTGCACACCGCGCCGGTCTACCCCGAAGTAATCCGGCACAACGGACTGCGCGTGTGGCAGACTTACGCCATTGCCGCCATTCGCCGCAATTCTGGAAATATTCGTCTAATCGCCGGATCGCAGGACAACGGCGCCCTGTGTTCGGACGATCTCGGTAAGTCCTGGAATCAGCCCGGTGCACCCACGGGTGGTCTGAGCGGGGATGTGTTTTCCGTGGTCGTGGCACCTTCAAATCCCGATCGCGTCTATTCCAGAAGTGCGGACAACAACCTGGAGGCGATGTCAAATGCCGCGAGTGCCGCCACATGTGCCAAGGTGCAGTGGTCTCAAGTCAATGCCGGTGCAAGTCCCTGGACTGTACAGGTTCCCGGGAATCTCCATCAGAACACCATCGCCGTCCACCCTACCGATGCCGATCGAGTTTATCTGGCGGATGACTTCGGTGTCAGGATTAGCAAAGACGGTGGCAAAACCGCCACCGCCACATCAAGGCTCGCATGGCCGGCGCTGGTCGTGGCAGTGAACGTCGACAACAAGGGGCAGATATTTGTCGGCACGATAGACGGCGGAGCATGGACATCAACGGACGATGGCGCCAGCTGGAAGCCCTTTGGCCTGAACTGGTTCCCACCAGAAGTCATCTTCGATGTCGCGTGGTCAGAGGATGGGTCGGGCAATCGCACCTATTTCTTCGCCACTACACAGGGTCTGTACCGGGGTATTGCTTCCGGCGCAACGGCGATCAGCTGGAAACGTGTTCTCGGAGCAGACCGGATGTTCGTCAGTGATATCGAAGTTGACGATCAGTGTCCCAAGCGGGTCTATGCAGCGCTTGGTTTCGGTTCCACCCATGGCCAGCAACCAGGGGGCATCGTTCGGAGTACTGATACCGGTGCCACTTGGACGGCCATTGGCGGCAGCAGCCCGCTAAACTACGCGCCGGTGGCCGCTTTGAGCCTTGACTGGGCCACCAGCGCACCGAGTTTGTTCGCTGCGGTCTACGGTCGAGGGATCTGGACCCATCTGGAAAGCAGCGCCTGCCCTTAGTATTGGGCGAAGCTCAGCCTGACCCATTTATTCAGTCGTTGTGGTACCGCCCGGCGCAGGTAATACTTCACTGCGACGCAGAATTGCCGCGCTTATCAGAGAAATCAGCAGGCCAACCGGAAAAATCTCGATAAATGTGATCATCAAGCGCGGCAACAGGCGCGCATACTGGGCTTTCATTTCGTCCATTTCCGCATAAACTTCCTGCATTTCCGTTTCCGACAGACCTTCGGACTTGCGTTGCTCGATTATCGATTCGGTATAGGCGTTCATAAAATCGAAATCGGTCACAGCGAGGTTGATCTCCCAGACGACGACATAGATCACGCTGGCGAGCAACGCGATGCCCAGTCCGAGTTTCAGTGCGCTGGAAAAACGGATAACGCCGCCCAGGTCGCGATCGCGATACTGTTTGATGGCGAAGAATATCAGGCTGAACGCCACGATCATGACCAGGTAGCCCAGCCACGCCAGACCGGTGACATGCCCTTCCTCGAAACCAGCGGTCAGGGAGAGAATTAGTGAACCAATGATGACGATGCCGACAATGCTTCCGTAGACCAGGATGATTTTTTTCATGCCAAACTCCTTGAGTTGTTTGGATAGGTGTTGAGCACTTACCTTGCCATGTTGGCTTGATCGATGCGTCACCCGAAGGGGTGATTTCACTGGAATGCAGATGTTGCAATCAAGGAATTAGCTGCAGATCGTGTGCCTTCTTCACCGCCTGGGTGCGGCGGTTCACTTCCAGTTTTTCGTACAGATGTGTCAGATGCGTCTTGACTGTATTGGTGGACACGAAAATCCTATCTGCGATTTCCTGATTGGAATGGCCCTTTCCCAACAGTTCAAGTACCTGAAGTTCCCGATTGCTGATGCCCAAGTAATCCAGCGCTTTCTGGTTTCGCCGGAATGTCTCGGTTACTGCTCCGCCAGACAATCGGCGCCCGGCCCAGATGCCGAGTGCCGTGAACAGCAGAGCTATGATGAGCACGTAGGCTTCGGTCGGCAGCACTCGCACATTGTACGTGTACTGCACGTACTGGAGCAGCCAGGCCGAACCCGCAAGGGCAAGCGCGTAGGAAATGATCGTCTTCTTCATGGTGTCCGCCCAATTCTGGCATACATCCACCTTCTGAACGCGACGTTTATGTCGTGTGAGAGGGCGGTGCGAGGAGCCGCTGACAGCCGTTAGCGTCGTTTTCCGATTAGGCTCAGATACTTCTCGCGCGGCTCCGCGGTGCGCCAGTGGATTCCATGACGGTGGTGGAACCAGTAGCCGTGCAGGACGGCCATGGCTGCAACCATTACAAAAAGAAGCGCGTAGAACCAGAATCGGCCTGCCAGCAGATGGATTGTGAAAAATACGATCACAAGGAGAAAAATCTTGAGCGATCTTCTGCCCATACTGAGGTGCGCTTCATAGCCGTTAAAAGCCCACTGCGTAAGCAGCTAGCCGGAAACAAAAATCGCGGCGTCCCAATAGATCATCTAGAGTTTAGGACGAAATAACGCCCTTTTTCCGGAAACCCATGAGCAAAAAGGGTCAGAACCCCTTTTATGGAGATTCCAAGGTAGGGGTCTTTGATTGTTGGATCCCATTCCGGCCCAAATGTTTGGAGGTTTGGGCGCAGCACCGCGTGCTACACTTCCGTGCGCCCTTCGAATGCTATATCGATAATGAAGTCATCCCGATAGAATTTGATGTGAGAAAGCTCTGGTTCGACGAGCATCTGGAGTTCCACAACTCCCTTTACGCAAGGGCAAGGTATGACTGCCAGAACGAGGCGCAGATCAACAGCCCCGAACCCTATGGCTATGGCGGCAATACGCTCTGGTTTGAAGGTCTTGACGACCACGACCACTTTGATGTCTACCCAAACTACAATGGCACCACCGTGTGCTCGGTTACGGAGAAGGTGCGTGACAGCTCGGTCGAGAGCGATGAGAGCGATTGTCAGGAAGTGAAGGTGCTGCTGGGTGAGGACAAGCAGCCATCGGACCGCTGACACCTTCTGAATGCGACGTTTGTTTCGTCCTTTTACTGCCATGGCTGATCTCTCACTGTAGAGAGGGAAGTGAAGGCAGCCGGAGGAAGTAGGCTTAGCCGCAATATTGCAAGAGTTTCACTACTGCGGCGGGAAATTCGCGCTGATTATCGGCAACAGCAGGTAGGATGCATGCTTCCCGTTGTGGTGAATGCGGTTGCGGGCCACCAGCCATTCGGATTCATCGTAGTTGTTGCCGCCGGTGTTGAGGTTACGGTCGAAGCGCGGGAAATTGCTGCTTGAAATTTCGAGCCGGATGCGATGTCCGGGGGCGAAATAGTTGCCGGTGGCGTGAAGATCGACTTTCATCTCGTACACATTTCCGGGCTCCATAAACACCTTGCGGTCAAAGCCCTCGCGGTATCGCGCCCGGAGAATGCCCTCCTGGATGTTGTAGGCCGTGCCGTCGGGGTAGACATCGACCAGTTTCGCTGTGAAGTCGGTGTCGCGCGCCGTTGATGATACGAACAGGGTGACCGACAACGGACCAGTGACTTCCACCCCGGCGCTGAGTTCGTCGGACGAGTAGACCAGGACGTCGGAGCGCATCTCGACATGCCGCTGGTCGAATCCGCCCGGTGGTGCGTCGGGGGTGGCCGTGCAGCACACCGGTCCGCCGACCGTCGGCACTGGCACGGCCGGATCGTAGACGAATTCGTCAGCAGGTCCTTCGCCGTTCGGCGCCTCGGTAGAAAGCCGGCCGTCGCCGAAGCGGCTGTTGGCCTTGCCGCCACTGTGGAGGTAAAACCTGGTGAAGCGGGTATTGGCCAGCGGCCAGGAGTCGGCTTCGCGCCATTCGTTGCGGCCCATCAAGTAGTACTTCAGCTTCGGCATTGGCGGTAGCGGCTCGCCGAGCAGAAAATGCTTGAACCAGTTGAGGTAGATGGTCCAGTGGTCGAGTCGCGCGTCGCCCACCGGGCGGCGCCCAGCGAGCGTGTTTTCGGTGGCCTCTTCCGAGCGGCAGTGGGTGGTCGGCGAAATGATCGCGTACTGGTTTTCGCGCGCGTGTTCAGAGACGCCCTGGCGCCGAAAGTGGTTGAAAGTCAGCAGGGTTTCGGCGATCGCGTAGTCGTACCAGCTGTTAATGTGGAGGGTGGGCACATCGATCGTATCGTCGTCGGCCAGCGTACCGATGTCGTCCCAGTACGGGTCTGAGAAATCGCGTGTCAGCAATTCAGCAAAGTCGTTGGGCGGGCCGCCGGCGACCTTCAGGGCGTCCTGCCAGGGCAATACCCGCCACAGGCGCTTGTAGTCCTGCTCGGGAAGATTCGGTGCCGGGTTGAAGAACTCGCGCACCTGCAGGAATTCCTCGCGGCTGAGGCCGGGCGGTGGCCGGTAATAGACCTTGGTGCCGGAGGTGTATATCCAGCCGATGCCGGCTGCGAGTTCGAGCGCGCCACCGTTGAATGCCGATGCGAAGCGGTATCGGCCGAAAGCCTTGCCGACGGCGCTGCCCGCCGCCTGGGCGATCATTGCCTTCAGGTGCGGGTTCTTCAGCGGCGCTTGGATGATCTGGACCTCACCGAGGTAGGAACACCCGTAGGTGCCAATGTGGCCGTTCGACCACGGTTGGGATGCGAGCCAGTCGATGGTTTCAAAGCCGTCATGGCGGTCTGGTCCGCCGATGATGTCGAACTCGCCCTCCGACTCATACGCCCCGCGTTTGTCCTGCTTGGCGACAACGAATCCGTGTCCGGCGAACCACATCGCCTCGGCGACGCCCGAGGCCCGATTCTTGTTGTAAGGTGTCCTCATCAGGATGACCGGCCAAGGGCCTTCGGCGATCGGGAAATACAAATCGGTCGAAAGTCGCACGCCGTCGCTCATCTCCAGCCAGTGGCTCGGTTCGTGACGGACTTCGTAGACCGGTTCGGGGAGCGGAATGCTGTCGGCGCCGGCCGTCGGGATGAACAGCCACGTCAGCAGTGCGAAAAAGCGCATGTCCATGTTAACTATTGTACCGCAACCACCACTCCCGACGTATGGTTGGTTGGGTTCGCCCTTGCTTACCACAGCATTGCCGCCAGCTCGCTGTCTGGGGGTTTCCGGGGTCCAGTCACCGCCCGATCTCACGAGCCAGTGCCATTTAGCAGGCGCATGCGGCCGGCTATCGCGGTCTCCCCCGGTCGATTGGCGTCTTTGCGGGTGCGGCTGGCTCTGAGGTTATACTCGTGATCGCGCTTCAGATAGTGAGCTTTCAAGGAGGGAGCTATAGATGGCAACAAGTCGGGGAGTCGGCTCCGTGAGCGGTATTTGGATGTTCCCGGTTAAATCCATGAGAGGAGAGCGACTTGAGCAAGGGGTGTTGACGGAGCGAGGTCTGATCGGGGACCGGGCCTATGCGCTTATAGACGCGGACACCGGCAAGGTGGCGAGCGCGAAGAGTGTGCGATTGTTCCCCGATCTGTTTGCCTGTAGTGCTACATTTGTCGAGACTCCGCGCTTGGATCGTGAGCTGCCACCTGTTCGGATCACGCTACCAGATGGCAAGTCGGTAACCAGCGATTCCAGTGACGTTGACCAAGTGCTGTCAGCGTTTTTCTGACGCGATGTCAAACTGGCCCGCGCTTCACCGGAAGACTATACGATCGACCAGTACCACTCGGATGTCGAGAATGCGAACCCCGCAGGCAGTCGTGACGCCGTGGTTGAACAGAAGCTCGGGTCGGCATTCTTTGCCGATGCCGATCTTCCTTCCCCTGTGCCTGTCGGATCATTCTTCGACCTGTTCCCGGTGTCGGTACTGACGACATCGACGCTTGATCAGCTGACTGAGCTTCAGCCCAATAGCATCTTCGACGAGCGCCGGTTCCGCATGAATGTGATTATCGACACCAACGAGCCCGGGTTCGTTGAGAACGATTGGATTGATCGTGAGCTAGCGATCGGTGGCTCGGTACGACTCCATATATCCTTGCCCGATCCGCGCTGTGTGATGACGACTCTGGCGCAAGTAGAGCTTCCGCGGGACACCGATATCCTCCGCACACTCGTTCGGCACAACCGGATTCAGGTTGGCGATGCCGGCCTGATTCCCTGCGCAGGTGTATACGCTGTAGTTCAGGCATCGGGAACCCTGCGAGCAGGTGACAGCGTGTCGCTCACCTGAGGGCGATTTGCGTCTATTCATACTTGAGCGCATGGATTGGACTGGCGCTTGCTACTTTCCAGGCGTTGATTGAGACCACAACCCAGGCCAGGATCAGAACGACCGCCGCGGCCACGGCAACAAAAGGCACAACAGAGCCAATGCGTTCCGAGAACGCCTGCAGATATCCGAAATTCATGCCCGCCCACGCCAGCAGGGCTGCCGGGATGATGGCAAACAGCACTGGAATCGAAATCTGGTAAACCATGAGCTGCATCAGCTTGCCAACGGTGGCGCCAACAATCTTTCTCAGCCCGATTTCCTTGGTGCGGGACTTGGCGACAAATGCAGACAGGCCAAAAAGCCCGATAAAGGCGACAATTACCGCCACCAGCGCAAAACCACCCAGAATGGTGGCGAGCATCCGCAAAAGGGAAAAGATCTGGTTAAATTGATCGTCAAGAAAGCTGCGGACCAAAGGAAAGTCCGGGTGCAGTCTGTTCCAGACCTCATCGATCTGACCGACCGTATCACTAATATTTCCACCATTGACATGTATCGCCGCCGTTTCCAGGCCAGCAGGGCGCACAACGAATATCATGGGCCGAATCCGGGAAAAGGCTCCCTGATAATTGAAATCTTCGATGACACCGGCAACACGATGTTCGATAGACGGGGATGTCAAATCCGCATAAAAGAACCTGCCGCCGAGTGCATCTTCCGCGCTTTCCCAGCCAAGCTGTTTGGCGGCCATGCGGTTCAGAATGACATTGACGGAGCCTTGCCGTTCTTCGTCTTCAACTTCTTTGAAAAAGGTATCGAGAGCGATTTCCCGGTTGAAATCCCGTCCCGCCAGGATCGGCACCTCATAAGTTGCCATGAAGTCATGATCGGTATATATCATGAGGAGTTCTACCTCACTCGCGGTATCGTCCTGAACGCGCGCGTAGCTCGCTGACTCGCTCGATTGCTCGTATGGAACATTATTGGATGCGGTAACCCGTTCCACGCCCGGGAGGCGCTCAAGATCAGTTTTCATGGTCTCGTATTTTTCCGTGACGCCTTCGCGGCCAATGCGATCCAGCAACACAATATTGTCCCGGTCGAACAACGTGTTTTGGGAATCAATATGGCGATTCTGTGCGTAAATCACCGCCGCGCCACTGGCCAGCATGATGGCAATGCCAAACTGGAGGGCGACAATGATGTTTCGTAATTTTCCGCGTCCGCCAGCCGTAAGGCCACGATCCGAGAGGCAAGCAGCGGCTGGTGTTTTCGAAATCTTGAGTGCCGGATGAATTCCGCCCAAAAACCCTGTAAAGAGGGCGATGCCCTCGAGCAATGCCAGCCCGCCAGGCGTAAACAGGCCGGTCAGACTGAAATTCTTACCGGCCAGATCGTTCAGCGGGCCCAATGCAAGGACTGCAAGCGAGACGGCGATGACCAGAGCGATTGTGGCAACCGCCACGCTTTCTGTAAAAAACTGGAATAAAAGCTGCAGCCGGCTCGAACCCAGTGATTTCCTCAGACCGATCTCCCTGATACGTCCCATATATTGGGCGTTGGTCAAATTGCTGTAATTGAAAATCGCCACCAGAAGGATGAGGATGCCGAGGATGCGGATGCTCTGGGGCACAGGAATACCCAGCGCATCCCACGCCCAGTTGTAGACGCCGGTCAGAGGCGCCAGAAAATAGTCGACCTGGAAATCATTGGTGTCAGGCACAAACGTCTGATGGAGCTGCGTCAGCCCCGCGTTCACGAGGTCCTTTGAAACACCCTCTTCGAGCATCACATAGACAATGTTTTGTGATCCGGTCGAGCCCCATGTCTCGGCCATCGTGACGCCGTTCAATTCTTCATAAATTTCGATCCTGGCCAGAAATTCAAAGGGGATGGGTTTGTAAAGTGACTGTTTTTGGGCAGGTCGCTGATGACGCCGCTGACCTTGAGATCCAGCCGGTTGTCGATGGTGACGATTTGGCCCAGTATTTGACCTGGGGCTTCGTTAGCGCCAAAGTATTTTTGGGCCGCGCTCTGCGTGAGTATCAGGCCGTCACGTATGGCCAGTGCGCTGGTCGCATCACCGGCAACGAAGTCCAGGGCGAAGATGTTCAGGAAATCGGGGTCGGCGAAGCGAATATTCTGATAAAACTTCTTATCTCCGACGCGGGCGACCCGTTCACCTTGCCAGAGCCGGGCCGAATATTCGACGCCTGGAACATTGGCTTCAATCAGCGGTCGGACCGGTGCCGGGACGCCCAACATATACCGGATGGGTTCATTTTTTTCGGGATTGATCACGCCTCCGATGGCGTAAATGCGGTCATGATCAAGGAAAAAGGCATCATAGTTCTGTTCGTGGCTGACGAGGCTATTGGCGAGAATCATCGCCATCAGCCCAATGACCAGGCCGGCAACATTGATCACTGCAAAAAGTTTATGCTTCACCAAATTGCGTAGCGCGACCGTGACATAGTTCCTGAACATGAATTCCTTCGTTCTGTGGCGCAACCAAAATCTAACGCCATTGGAATCCCTGGTGGGGTCTCCTTATGGTTAGACGTCCTTGATGCGGTTTAGGTTGAATCGTCTCTATGGGCGAGGTCAAAACCTGTAGCCAATGCCTGCGCCTACGAAGAAGTCGGTTGCTCTGGCGTTGAGTCCGACACCCCCGTTGATGTCCACCTGCAAATCTTCGGCGAGCGCCCAGGTAATGCCCCGAGCAGTTCGTGGCTGGGGCCCTGACCTTCAGGAAACGAACCGAGATATTCGATAAAGGCGCCGGTATTTTGCGCCAGTGACATGCTGATGCCCACTGCGTTGTTGAATTCATACTGGTTGGCGGACTCCGAGAGTATGGCAGCGCCAAACCAATTGAGGCGGCCGGAATATGTCCAGTAGACGCCCAGGGCCGGGTCATAAGCGTCACTGCTGAACTGACGATCCCCGGTGGGCAATGAAATACTCGCGTAGAGTCCCACGGCCAATGCCGCGTCCGGTTCTGTCAACTGCCACTTTGCGGCCACACTGGCATCCTGGTAACCGTCGATCTGATCCCCGCTGGATCGCGTCCAGCTATAGCCGCTCCAGCCGAGTTGCAATTCAAAGTTTCGGTAAACACCGAAGCGCAACAGGGCAAGCGGCAGCGTGTGGTCGGTTGACGATTCGCTGCCAGTATTGCGGGTGTATTGGTAGCCACCTTCGATCTGCCAGTATCCAGCGGGCAGGGTCAGAGGTGAGGAAGTGAAGCCTGGGCGTTCTGTGTTGATGGGCCCTGGACTCTGAGCCAGCAGAGCCTCAATCCCGCCGCAAAAAAGGAGGATGATGATTGCCGGCGGTCTGAGCCCAACCCGACCAATGGCCCGAGCAATGACAGCCACTGTTTTCACTGCAGAGTAGTAACTGCGAAATTCGTTTTTCAAGTATAAGACTCCGAACCGACCACGCCGTGCGTCGTTAAATGCTACCCAATAGGAAAGTGCATTGCTACATCCCGCACCAAATCACGGATCAGGTGCCAGCCTGGATTGTTGACACCGTCTATTTGCCATCCTGATTGGCCGCTGAGTTGACAGTACCCGCTCGGCAGGTTTTGATGTTCCATTCCCGGCAACAATCAGAACCAGAGAAGAATATGGAACGCACAATCGGTTTATGGGGTGCTGTTGTGTTTCTGGTCGGCTTCGTCATCGGGGTTTCGGTGTTCCTTCTTCCCGGAGAGTTGGCGGCGACAGCGGGCCCCGGCGTGGTTGTCTCCTATGGCATTGCGGCGGTCATGGCTCTGTTTTCTTGCGTTATCGCGGCCCAGATCAGCGCCATATTGCCGCTGAGCGGGGCAGGTTTTGTGTTTGTCACAAAAATGACCCTGCCATTTTTTGGCTTTCTGATGGGCTGGCTGGTGATCACTGCTGTATCGATGGCGATTGCGTTGGTGGCCTCCGGATTTGCCACCTACTTTGAAATTCTCATCCCGGGAACCCACAAAACGCTGGTGGCAGTGATGATTGTTCTGGCGTTCGGCGTAATAAATCTCTACGGCGCCGCCGCGTCGGTGCGGGCGCAATCATTGATGGTCATTCTTTTTATGCTGGTGCTGATCGTATTCTCGGTGGTGGGCGTGGCGACTATCGATGGGGAGCTTCTGGTGCCCTTCTTTCCCAATGGCTATGGGGTGGTCGCCGCGGCAGCCATACCTGCGTTTTTTTCTTATTCAGGCTTTGGCGTCATCGCGGAAATTGGGGGTGAAATCAAGAACCCATCGCGGACAATACCCTGGGCATTGTTCATCAGTTTTCTCCTCGTACTCATTTGTTATTCTGCCGTATCACTGGCGATCGTCGGGCACATTCCCTGGCGCGAACTTGCGGGCAATGATGCGCCCGTGGCCACGGTCGCCGGACTATTGTTTCCTGCCTGGGCTATCACCATCATCACCGTTACCATCCTGGCCGCCTCGGCGACTTCCATAAACGGGCTGCTGTTGGGATATTCGCGTGATGTCTATGTCCTGTCACGGGTAACCATGCTTCCAGAAGTATTTTCGAGACTGTCCGCGTCACACGGCAATCCATATAACAGCGTGGTTCTATTGACCGGGTTGTCAGTCCTTGCGGTGCTGTTTGGCGCCAAAATATCAGAATATGCAACGGCCATTGTTTTGGCCATCATGATTGCGCAGATTCTCATGGGCATCGCCCTGCTTCGTCTGCCGGGAGGCATGCCCGAGCACTTGCAACAAACAGGTTTTCAATTGACGTCGTTCTGGCGCGTGTTTTTTGGCCTGGGCCTGGTAGGTTTTTCTTTGATGTTCCTGATCATCGGCGTGCAAGGCAGCCCAGGCTCTGTGGCCGCACTGGGCGGAATTCTACTCATCGGCACAATCTATTACTTGCAGAGGAAGCGATATTTGCAATCTCATGATATTTTGCTGGAAAATCGGGTCATGCAACACATCGAAGAAGATATCGACCAGATTGGCACGACCCCGATCGACAAGGAAATTCAGCCCCATGAATAACACCCCAAACGAGCGCTCCGGGCCTATCCAGAGATATCGGGACCGCACCAGGCGGTCAGGTCAACTGGCGGCCGCGGCGCGGCAGATTTATCCCAGCGGCATCACCCACGATATCCGCCATCTGGATCCGTATTCCATTTACGTGGAGCGGGCCGAGGGTCCCTTGAAATGGGATGTCGATGGCAACCGCTACATCGATTACATTGGTGGCCATGGCGGGCACATCGCCGGCCACAGTCACCCCGATATCGTCACAGCGGTACAGGCCGCGATTGCTCGCGGCACCCAGTTGGGGGGCAATACTGCGGAGGAAGTCGAATACGGCAGGCTGCTCAGGGACATGGTGCCCTGTGCGGAACGTATCCGCATTACCATGTCCGGCACCGAGGCGACCTTGCTGGCCCTGCGCCTGGCGCGTGCCTATACAGGCAAAAACAGAATCATCCAGGTGCGCACCAATTTTCATGGCTGGCACGACCAGTTGGCGTCCGGCTACATGGATTTCGGCCCCGGTTCGGTTGCCAGGGGCATCGTCCCGGCCATTGCCGAGTACGCTGTGCCGGTACCGCCGGGAGATTTGGACGCCATGGCCGAGGCGCTGTCTGGTGACGACATTGCCGCTGTAATACTCGAGCCGACCGGCACACATTTCGGCCAGATTCCGCTGCCCCCAGGTTACCTGGAAATGGTACGCGAATTGAGCGCGGCCAACGCTGTGGTGTTGATATTCGATGAGGTCATCACCGGCTTTCGCATTGGCCCCGGCGGCGCCCAGGGGCACTACGGCATCACGCCGGATTTGAGCACCCATGCTAAAATTATTTGCGGCGGACTGCCCGGCGGCGCGGTCTGTGGCGCAAAGGACATCCTGGATGTGCTCGACTTCGCGGAAATGGCCGCCAGGGGAGAGGAAAAGGTTTCGCACAATGGGACATTCAATGCCAATCTGATTTCCACCGCAGCCGGCATCGCGATGATGAAATTGGTGCGGGATGATGATGTTTGTGGGCGGGCGAGTGCCGCCGCCGCACGCCTGCGCAACGGACTCAACGAATTGCTGTCCGCCTTGGCGCTACCTTGGGCGGTGTACGGGGAGTTTTCAGGCTTCTTCTTGTTCACCAACCCGGATGGCGTGGCCATCGATCCACTGAATTTCGATCCGCACCAATTTCATTACAAAGCGCTTAAAGGGTCGCGCACCGGCAACCTTGTTCAAAACCTGTTGATCACGCTGTTGAACAACGGGGTGCACATCGCGCCCTTCCCCGGGGGCTTCGTGTCCGCATCCCACACCGATGACGTCGTGGACGAGACAGTGGATCGATTCGCCCTGGCGTTGCAGGATATCCCCCGGCCCTGATGGCCGCTGCGATCAGTGTGTGCCAGGGCGCTTAAGCGGCTTCCTTTATGGTCCAGATTGCCTTCAGCACCCGCTTGAAGTTATCCCCCAACATCCCCTTGATATCCGCATCCGAGTAACCCCGCCGAATAAAACCCTCGGTCAGCAGAAAAGTCCGCTTCTGAGTCGGCATTTCATCCATGTCGATCTTGTCGCGAAACGCGTACTGCTCGCGATAACGCCCGCCAATCTCATCCCAGATCTCCTTTTCATAGACGTCGTAGCCCCCCAGGATGCCGGTGTCAGAGCCCATGCCGATATATTCCACCCCAACCAGCTTGGCCACGTGGTCGTAGTGGTCCAGCAGGTGTTCGATGGTGGTGGGCTCCTCGCTGCGCACGAAACTGCGCACCGCTGTCATCCCCATCACGCCGCCGCTGGCGGCCATCTTGCGTATCGCCTCGTCGGTCTTGTCCCGCGGGTAACCGGGATTCAGGGCACGGGCATTGGTGTGGGTCATCAACACCGGTTTGGTGGATATCTCGAAGGCGTCCAGGGTCGTGCGGTCACCGCAGTGGGCCACATCCACCGCCATACTGACCTCATTCATGCGCTGCACGATATCGACACCGAAGTCACTGATGCCGCCATCGCGCCGGTCCATGCAGCCCGTGCCGATGCGGTTTTGCGAGTTATAGGTCAACTGAGACAGCTTCTGACCGAGCGAGTGGAACATGTTGACATCGTCAACGGTGTCGAAGTGAGCTGCGTCCTGCAGCCCCAGCAGAAAGCCAATTTTCCCGGAGTCACGCAATTGGTCCAGGTGTTGGGGTGTGGTGATTCTCAAAAACCATTGGCTGTTTTGGGCCAGAAATCCATTCCAGGCGGCCGCCCAAATCAGGGCGCCTTCTCGCTGTGTGCGGGCGCCTTCCGTCGGTCCACCGCCGGTCGTGTCGTGCCATAAATCGATGCCGGAACCGCGATAGAACTCAAAATCTTTTTCAGTGAATGAGGCCGGATCGTTCAGCATCTCCGCGGTACGGTCGGAGACGATGGACATCGGGCAGAGCATGTCGATCACGGTGGCCTCTTCCACCAAGCGGATCGCCCTGGCAGAAAATTCCTCGGCATGGGCGGTGCCCTGAAACAGGGTGTAATGCCCCCGGTTGATGCGTGGAAAGCCCATCATTAATGCTGCGGTCGCGGCACCCGTGCCGCGCAGTACATCACGGCGGGAAAGGGTTGAAATTTTGTTGGTCACGGCGGTTACTCCATCGGTGCGGCAAATTACGGGGAAAATATCGGCTGCCTCTCCTACTAAAGCAGATCGGTGACCATTACGCTACTCCAGTACAATGAACCTCCATGCGTATTATGGCAGGCGGTAAGGCTCTGGAAGGCCACTGGTTCGGGCCCAGGTCACAATTTGGGTCACAATTTGGGTCGCAGAATGGGTTGCAGAATGGGTCGCGGGATGGGCCCCATAATGGGCAAGGGGATCGACCGGCCATCGTACTGCTGCACGAGGGTTTGGGCTCGCTCAGCCTGTGGCGCGACTTTCCGCAACGCCTGGCCAATGCCTCAAAATGTGGGGTGTTTGCCTGGTCCCGCGCCGGCTACGGCAACTCCGAGGCGGTTGATTTGCCCAGGCCGATTGATTACATGTCCATTGAAGCCGCACGCGTTCTGCCCGAAGTTCTGAACCAGATCGGATTCAAGCGCGGTCTGTTGCTGGGCCACAGCGATGGCGCATCGATTGCCGCCATCCATGCCGGCACGATCGACGATCCGCGAGTTCGTGGTTTGTGCCTGGTGGCGCCGCACTTTTTTGCTGAGCCGATCAGCATCGAATCCATAACCCAGGCCCGCCAGGCCTATGAGCACGGAGACTTGCGCGAAAAGCTGGCGCGACATCACCAGAATGTGGATGTGGCGTTTTATGGCTGGAACCGGGCCTGGCTTGATCCTGAATTCATGGCCTGGAATATCGAACACGCCATCGACGGCATCGAAGTGCCCGTGCTGGCCATCCAGGGTGCGCTTGATCAGTATGGAACGCTGGCCCAGATCGAAGCGCTGAAGACCCGCTTGCAGCCGGAATTGAAAATCGCCATCCTTGCAGGATGCAGGCATGCACCGCACCAGGAGCAGCCGGAAAAGGTGCTGCAGTTGCTGGTTGATTTCCTCGGAGACTGCTGATGCTCAAAATAAACGATCGACTCAGTATTCCGACGGAGGAAGTCGAACTGCGGGCCATTCGGGCGCAGGGCGCTGGCGGGCAAAATGTCAACAAGGTATCGAGCGCCATCCATTTGCGTTTTCATATTCAGCGCTCTTCACTGCCCGAAGCGGTCAAGCGGCGATTGCGGGCCCATTCGGACCAGCGCATCACGGCCGAAGGCGTCGTTGTCATCAAGGCCCAGAGCCACCGCACCCAGGAAAAAAACCGTGCTGACGCCCTGGCTCGCCTGGCGGATTTGCTGGACAAGGCCAGCCAAGTGCCGCGCAAGCGTATCCCAACACGGCCCGGGCGGGCCGCGAAGCGGCGCCGGCTCGATGCCAAGAAAAGGCGTGGGCTGATCAAGCAGCTGCGTTCCAAGACCCTCGAATAGGCGGCCCAATGACGATTAAGGTGTCTCGCTTCCCTGCTCCCGCCTTCGGCGGAAGGCGGCTGCGCTCGACGGCATGCAAAAGGCGCCTGGCCCCTCTGGTACCGCTCGCTTTGCTCGACTTACCCAACCGGGGCCGGCGGGTCGCCTGCGGCTCCGGGGTAAGCGGCAGCGTCGGACATTTGGGTCAGCCCTGTTGTGGCGGGGTTGGAGAGGTGGGTATGCTGGCATCCCCGGCGCACATCGCAGATTGACTGACATGAGGCTTGGATGATTAAAATGAAGGATAGGGTCACCGCGCATCTGTCCGAGGAAATGACGGTCTGGCGCCATGACATCCACCGGCATCCTGAACTCGGGTTTGAAGAGCAACGCACGGCGGCCAAGGTCGCGGACTTGCTGACCGAGTGGGGCATCGAGACCCACCGCGGCGTGGGCGGCACCGGTGTGGTGGGTGTGCTCCGGCGCGGCGACGGAGACCGCAAGATCGGCTTGCGCGCCGATATGGATGCGCTGGCCATTACCGAGTTGAACGACTTCAGCCACAAATCCGTGCACCCCGGGAAAATGCATGCCTGTGGCCATGATGGTCACACCACAATGTTGCTTGGCGCCGCACGGTATTTGGCGGAACAGGGCAATTTCGACGGCACCGTGGTCTTCATATTCCAGCCTGCCGAGGAGCACGGCAAAGGCGCATCCGCAATGCTCGACGATGGACTTTTTGAGCGATTTCCGGTTCAGGATGTCTACGCCATGCACAATTTTCCGGCGTTGCCGACCGGCCAATTCGTCGTCAGGCAGGGGCCGATCATGGCCTCGGAGGACAATTTTGAGATCGTCATCGAGGGTGTCGGCCACCACGCGGCCATGCCGCATCGGGGCGTGGACCCGATCGTGATCGCGGCACAGATTGTCATGGCCTTGCAAACCATTTTCTCGCGCAGCGCCAATCCACTTGAAGGCGTGGTCATCTCGGTCACGGAATTCATCACCAATGTCACCGTCAACGTGGTGCCCAATGCGGTGACTTTGCGGGGCGACACGCGATCATTCTCGCCTGAAATTCAGGCGCTGATTGAATCGCGGATGCGCCAGATTGCCGAAGGCATATGCCAGGCACACGGCGCTGCATGCCAGTTCAGTTACCTGAAGGTCTTCGTGCCCACCGTGAATTCGGCGGCGGAGGCTGATAAAGTCGCTGCTGCAGCCCGTCAGGTCGCGGGTGATGAAAATGTCTTTACCGATTTCGAGCCCACCATGGCATCGGAAGACTTTGCCTTCATGCTGCAGGCGAAGCCGGGATGTTACCTGCTGCTGGGCAACGGCGGCGAAGGCCCGTTTGCCTGTGGCGTGCATAATGCGTCTTATGATTTCAACGATAAGATTCTAACCACCGGCGCCGACTTTTGGGTCCATCTGGTTGAGGCCGAACTGGAGGCACAATGAAACTATTTTTTCAACGCTACCTGCTCGCCGGCCTGATCTTTCAATCGGTCATTATTGCCGGCGGCTATGCCACCGGCCGTGAGCTGGTGGAGTTTTTCCTGTCCTACGGTCCGGCAGCAGGCTTTGCCGGGATGTTGTTGGCCACACTGCTGGTAACGCTGGTCGTGCCGATCGGTTTTGAATTGGCCCGACTCACCCAGGCCTACGATTACCGCAGTTTCGTCAAGCAATTATTGGGGCGTTATTGGGTACTGTTCGAATTGGGCTATGGCGCGGCTATTGTGCTGATCCTGGCCGTCATTTCATCCGGTGTGGGCACGGTTGCCAGCGAAAAAATGGGTGTGCCCGCGCAACTGGCCTCGGTAATCTTCATGGTGCTCGTCGCCTGTATCGTTTACTTCGGCTCCAAACTGATTGAGCGGGTGCTGTCCGTCTGGTCGCTGCTGCTGTATGCCGCATACGGCACTTTGTTTTACCTGGTGGCATCAAAATTTGGCGCTGATATCGTGGCCAACGCGAGCGCTGGCGCAACCAACGCGCAGGCATTGAAGTCCGGCATGCTGTATTCGAATCTGCAGTTGTCGATGATACCCGCTGTTTTGTTCGCCACCACCCACTTCACCCGACGCCGTCACGCGATCATCTCCGGCGTTCTGGCGGGCCCCATCACCATGATTCCGGGATTCCTGATGTTTTTCGCCATGGTGGCCTTTTACCCACACATCACCGAGGAAGCCGTGCCAATGGCCTATATCATGGACCGTCTCAATGAACCGGTGCTGGCGGGCGTGATTCAGCTGGTAATTCTCGGCACTTTCATTGAGACAGGCGCTGCCATGGTGCACTCTGTCAATGAGCGGGTCGCTGTCGTATTGCGGGAGCGAAAGCGTGAAATCAAGCCGCTGACACGGGCCATGCTGGCCATTGGCATCATGGTGTTCTCGATTTACCTTGCCGCTGCGGTTGGTATAGTCGACTTGATCGGCAAGGGATATACCACCCTGACCTGGTATTTCGCCGCCGTATTCGCCATTCCGCTGATCACCGTTGGTTTGCGGAAAATCATTCGCAGTTAGAGGAGTCACACATGCCATTTGTTAAATCGATTGCCGAATCGGAAGAAAGCGTCACAGCAGTGATGCGTCGCTATCCGGACCAGGCCATACCGCTCACCGAGTTGACGGAAATCGTTCTGCGCTCGGGTGAATGTGCATTCGACAACAAGGCGCGCGAACTCATCGGCGCTTTTGCCTCGGGCACCAATAACTGTACCTACTGCTTTGACACGCACAAGACCACCGCCGAGGCATTCGGGGTCGATGAAGGCCTGTTGGGCGCTTTGCTCGAAGATATCGACAACAGTGCGGTTGATGCGGCCATGAAGCCGGTGTTGCGCTATGTCAAGAAACTGACCCAGACGCCTTCACGCATGGTGCAGGCGGATGTTGACGCCATCTTTGACGCCGGCTGGAGTGAAAATGACTTTCATTACGTGGTCATGATTGCTGGCCTGTTCAATTTCTACAACCGGCTGATGGACAGTTATGGGGTGCGCAACACGGCGGCATTTCGCCTCGATCGTGGCGAAGCGCTGGCCCATACGGGCTATGGCGTGGTCACCCAAGGTCTTAGAGACGATTAGAGGTCCGCGCTCAAAAACTCGTTGAGCTGATCAAGCAACTGGCGGGCTTGATAAAACTGCGGCTGCAACTCCATGGCCATCTCAAGATGGCTTTTGGCTTGCAACAATCTGGCCCGGTCATGCGGGTAGAGTTCGAGAAGCATTTGTGCGCTGGTAAATTCTTTCATATGGGGGAGCCTTTCGGCAGCGACCGCGAGCTCAAATTGATTTTTCGCATCGCTTTCGCGGTTCATGCGCAGGTACAGGATCGCCAGGTTAAAGTGGATCGTGGCGGACTCTTTCGAAGGCCTCAATGCCGCCAAATAGGCCTGTTCCGCCGTTGTGAAACGGCCCGCACGGGAATAGGCTGATCCACACTTGAAGCTCAGGCCCCGGCGCGTGCTTTTGCCCTCTTGCCACTTGCCGGTCTCCAAGTCGCAAATTTCAATGGCCCGCGAAATGTCTTGCTCCTCAAGATGCGCGTCGACCAGGGCCGCCAGAATGGCGGTACCGCGAGCGCCATGTTCATAGTCGCTTTCAAGCAGTGTTTTATTGCTGTCCCAATCCGCATTTCTCGCCCAGGTCAGCGGCGTCAGCACGACGATGAGGGCGCCCACCGAGACCATGGCCACTCGCAGATTAAACCGCTGCACCAGGTGCACCAGCCCAAATGCGAGAATGACCGCAAAGCCGATTGATGGCATGTATAGACTGCGCTCCGAGAGGAACACCAGGGCCCCGGATTCGGCGATGAGCCGGCTGGAAGGCAAGAGTGCGATGTAGAAAAATGCCAGCCCTATGATCAGCCCGCGCCGCTGATACCTGTAGCCCACTACCGCCCCGCCCAAAAGTACCAATTGCGAGGCCAGCGCGATCCATGTGTTCACCACCGCAATCTGAGGGAAGACTTGCAGGGGATGTGGCCAAACCATCAGTTTCATGGCCTTAAACCACAATTTGATCGCCGGCCGCAATCGTCGTGCATCGAAGCCCAGCGGCTTTTCTGCAACTTGGCTGGCTTGCGTGGCTGCAGCTTGCGTGGCTTCGGCTTGCGTGGCTATGGCTTGCGTGGCTACGGGCGCAATGGTTTCTTCAATGGCGCTTGGCAGGGTCAGTGCATTGGCCCGCAGGCCCAGATAAATGCCCAGGGGGATCAACAGCAACAGTACCGGAATGCACTTGCGCCATCGCAGCCACCCATTTTCAGATGAAGTGAGCCAGAGCATGGCAACGGCCAGGGCCGGCAAGGAGATCGCATTCTCCCGGCAGAAAAGGACCCCCATATAGATCAGGGTCAGGCCAAACCAGGACTTCTTGGGGTGGGCTTCGTGACTGTGCAGAAACCACCAAAGACCACCTGACACGCCCAGTGATGCAAGGATTTCGGAACGGTTGAAGATCGAGTTGACGACCTCTGTGTGCAGCGGGTGTACACCGAACACCAACGCGGCCAAAAGTGCGACGTTGGTAGACAAAGTCATCGGGTTGCCCGACGCAAGCAGCAGCTGGCGGACAAGACCAAAAACCAGCACCGTTGTCAGCGCGTGCAGCACGATGTTGGTCAGGTGATAGCCGGCCACCCAATCGCCGAACAGGCGAGCGTCGAGTGTCACTGATACCAGGAGTAATGGCCGATAGAGGCCCGATTGAACGCCGCTGGCAGCCTACAAATCTTCGCGGAAGAACTGGGCAATATCAAACAGGCCCAGCGCCAAGAACCGGTCGCTCACCGCAAACTCTACGTCATCCATTGCCAGGCTGTTGGGCCAGGCGTTTGCGTATGCGAGCAAGGTCAACAGAACCAGCAAGACCACAGGCAGAAAATGCCACCCGGTTCGGTGTGGTGGGCGGGCACCTGTGTGCCTTGGCTTTGGGAGATTCACTCTGGGCCTAAAGCACGGTTCAGCGAACTCAGCTGCCTGCGCACCAGCTCAGACTGAGGGTTGAGTGCCAGTACTTTGCGCAAATGGACCCGCGCTTCTCTGAGTTTCGGCGGGCTCTTGGGGTAAAGCCGTATGAGCATGTAGCCGCGCTTGTACGCCTTGTAAAAGTCACTGGTCTCGGTTGCAATGGAGTGCTCGAACTGATTTCTGGCCTTTTCATTCTGACCGGTCATGGCGTATATCTGACCGAGCTCAAAGTGAGCGGCGGTGCGCTTGCCCGACTCTTCAGTCAATCGTATGAAGGCCGCTTCTGCTTGCTCAAGCTTGCCCAGGCCAATGAGTACGTAGGCGCATTTTAACTCCAGGTTGTCAGTTTGAATGACTTTGTCTTGATGCGCCTGACACACTGCGTTGGCCTTGCCCTGCTGACCTTCCCTGAGGTGCGCGTCGACGAGGGCGGTGATGGCGCGGGACTTCGGATCGGGCAGTCTGACGATACTTTCAAAAAGTTTTACGTTGCTGGCCCAGTCGGCGTTTCTGGCCCAGGTCAGCGGCGTCAGGATGAATGCATAGAGCGCAACCATGATGACTGCTGCCCGAATGTTGGATCGCTTCACCAAACCGCCAAGGGCAAAGGCCAGCAAAATGGTCAGTCCGACCGATGGCAGATAGAGGAATCTTTCATACAGGTTTGCAGAACTCCCATCCCCGCCAACAATCTGGCTTGAGGGCAGTAGGGCGATATAGAAAAGCAGCAGACCGATCAAGGGCCCGGCCGTTCCGTGCGCGTACCAATACAAGGCCAGTCCGAGCAATGCCAATTGAATCCCCAGGGCCAGCACGGCGTTGGTGTCAGATCTGTTGTGGTAGATCGTCAATGGATGAGGCCAGACTGTAAGCCCCAGCGCATCAAACCAAATCTTTGAGATGTGCTTGATGTCAGGAGCGGTGAATTTCAGGGTCGAGACTGCCCGGGCATCCGCTTGGGCATTATCGCGGGTGCCTGACTCGGTTGCTGCCGAATCCGGCGCTTCGGTGGAATCATCGATGAGCGTGCTCCTGACCTCGGTGGGCGAACTGAAAATGTTTTCGAACGGCACAACACCATCAAGCGCAAACGCACGCATTAAGAGAAAGACGCCAAGCGGTAGCAAGAGCAATATCGCCGGCGCACAATCGCGCAGGCGTTGCAGCCAGGAACCGGTGTGAGTCAGGTAAATCAGCACGACCACAAGTCCGGGAAGTGCAGCGGCAGATTCACGGCACAGCAATACCGCAAAGTAAATCAACCCCAGCCCCAGCCAGGCTTTGAGGATCTGTGATTCCTGGTGGCGAAGAAACCAACACAAACCGCCGACCGTACCTATGGTGGCAAGCATTTCCGATCTGTTGAAAATCGAATTGACCACTTCGGTGTGAATCGGATGCACGCAAAAAACCACAGCCGCAAGCAACGCCAAGCGCGCGGACAGGTCACTTGCTGTGCCACCGATTTTCAACAAATCACGAGTTAACACAAAAACCAGCGAAGTGGCCAGCAGGTGAAGCGCAATATTGACGAAGTGGTAACCGGCCAGCCAGGCGCCGAAGACTGAGGTATCCAGCGCAATGGAAACCATCAGCAAGGGCCGGTACAGACCCGTGTTCAAGCCAATGGAGGACCACAGATCCTGAGTAAAATATTCTCCAATATCACCCAGCCGCAGACCCTTGAACAGGTCAGTAGGAATGACGGCCAGGTCGTCCATAACGGCCTGGTCAGTCCAGCCGTTCGCAAATGTGATGACGGTGATCACCGTCAGGATGAGGTAAGGCAAAGTTGAGGGAGGCAGCTGCATTGAGCGCCGCGGCGACGGTTGATTGCTCGGCTGCTTCATTCGTGACCGGCTGCGGCGCGACATCAGCGGAGTCTACGGCTTCGGTACCCTTGCTTCAAGCCTAGCGTCGCAATATGGCCCACCACCTGGCGACGTTGAGCAGGCTCATCAAGGATGCCGACACATAGGTCAGGGCCGCGGCGCGCAACAGGCGCCGGGCGTGAGGTAAGTCGGACTCGGTCAGAATGTTTTGCTGTTTCAGTAGCGGCATGGCGCGGCCGAAACTGGCGTCAAACTCGGTGGGCAGGGTGAGCAGGTGCATCAGCACGCCCGAGCCCAGCGTCATCAGGCCGCCGAAAATCATCAGCAACCCTGCAACCGGCGCCCGGGTAATGCCGATGATCAGTGGTGCGGCCATCATCAGCGCCGCGCCGGTTTTTTCAACCGGGCGGACCCAGCGCACCAGCCGGGTGCGCCACAGCAGCGGAATATAGCCGCTGGCGTGCTGCTGGGCGTGGCCGACCTCGTGCGCGGCTATGGTGATGGCGGTCAGTGAGTGGCTCTGATAATTTTCCGCGGACAAACGCACCATCCGCTGCTCCGGATCGTAGTGGTCGCCCGCGTCACTGACTTCAGTGCCGACTTCTGTGAGCCCCAATTCATCGAGCAGGTGCCGCGCCAGTTCACCACCCGATCCCGCGTAGCGATCCGCCGGTTGGCTGTAACGGCCCATCACCCGGCGAACCCAAACTGATGGTCCCAGGACAGCGACCAGAAGGATGACGATGATGATCAAATAGGGCATAAGCTTTGCGCCGATTTGATAGCATTATAAAGGAGTCTTGCTTCCCTGCTCCCGCCTTCGGCGGAAGGCGGCTGCGCGCGACGGCATTTAACTTAGTCTGGCTTCGCCAGCCATGGCCGGTGACGAAGGGGGTACGGTTTCGCCGTAGGCGAAGAAGTGCCCGATGAGCGCCGTAGCGCGTAGGCGGCTGCACGCGCGACGGCATGCACAAGGCGACTCTTCGCAGATTTTGGGGGTTGGTATTCGGGGCTCGTTCGGCGATCATAGCCGGCATGGATAATGTAGCAAGCAACGCGCTGGAACCGGACGGTGAGCGGATGCGGGAAATGGTCAATAGCGTCATGGACCACATCGTGCCGCTGTTGACGACTTTGAATGATCAGCCAATGGATGGCACCGCCGACTCGACGCCGGAGTTTCTTGAGTCACTGATCGAGCCGTTGCCGCAATCTGGCGCTAATTTCGATGCCCTGATGGACCAGTTGTTCGATGATTTACTGCCCAAATCCGTCAACACGATTTCGGGTGGCTTCATGGCCTACATCGGTTGCGGGGGAATTTTCGAGGCCGCTGTGGCGGACCTGATTGCCAACAGCCTCAATCGCTATACCGGCACGGCTGCGGAGGGTTCGGCCCTGGTGCAGATTGAAGCCAATGTCGTTCGCTGGTTTTGCGACATCATGGGTTTGCCGGATACAGCGGGCGGCTTCTTGTGCTCCGGCGGCTCGATCGCCAATCTTAGCGGGGTCATCACAGCGCGCCACATCAAATTGGGCGAGGATTTTTCCAGGGGCACAATTTATATATCCGATCAGACCCACCATTGCGTCGCCAAAGCGGTGCGTTTGGCGGGCATACCCAGGGCAAATCTGCGGGTCTTGCCGGCCGATGAGCATTTTCGGCTTGATCCAGAGCGCGTTCGGGCGGCCATCAAAGAGGATCGTGATCGCGGCATGCAACCCTTCCTGCTGGTGGGCAGTGGCGGAACGACCAATACCGGCGCCATTGACCCCCTCGATGAATGCGCGGACCTCGCCCGTGAAGAAGACCTCTGGTTTCATGTCGACGGCGCTTATGGCGGGTTTTTCCGGCTGACAGAACGCGGCAAGCAAGCCTTGAAGGGAATTGAGCGGGCAGATTCGGTGGTCCTCGATCCGCACAAGACCCTGTTTCTTCCCTACGGGACCGGGGCACTGGTGGTGCGTGACCGTGAAACGTTGCTGCGTACCCACCGCCAATCAGCCGACTACATGCCCGATTCAAGAGCTGAAAGTGGGCTGATGGAATTCTGCGAACTGTCACCGGAGTTGACCAAGCCATTTAGGGGCTTGCGCGTGTGGCTGCCAATGAAGCTCCATGGTGTGGGTGTTTTTCGCGACCGGCTGGACGAGAAGCTCGACTTGATCCGATGGGTGGAAAGCCGGATCAGAGAGGTAGCGGAGCTCGAAGTGCTGGCCGAGCCGGAACTATCGGTGGTCGCTTTTGCCATCCGCGACACCGGCCAGTCGCTGGCGCAACGCAACGCTCAGTCACGCCAGTTGATCAATGACATCAACGCTCGGCAACATGTGTTTCTCAGCAGTACGAGCCTCAATGGCGTCTTTGCGCTGCGCATCGCCATCGTCTCGTTCCGCACACACAAAATGCATCTGCAATTGCTGGTGGACGATCTGAAAGCCGCGCTTGGCGACATGGCGCCCTGAGGGAGGGCGCTAACTGTGAATTCCAGCAACGTTTTTCACAAAAAGTGCGCCAAAATCTAGTTGGTTCTCAGCTCATCGTTCGAATGGGCTGGGGTATCTGCGTTTGTCATTTTTGTCAGGGAGCCGGCTGAGAGTAACAGTGCTGTTTCCAGGACACGCCACCAGTACATCCCTGTAAGCTCGGATGCGTCATCCCTGACGCATACGGCCCTGGAAGCAGCACTATCACTCTTTCCGGCTTTGACCAACTGATGGCACATAGGGGTCACAAATGTCGTCCATTTGACGCGTGTGTCATGCCATTGGCTGCCCCAGGGCGGTTGCGGTCGTTTAAGCCCAGGAACCGCACCGTGGCAGCAAAGTGTCGTGAGGGGGTTATGGTTCGTTCCGTCAAGGTGGATGCCGAGGGACGACAAGCGACTGGGTCGCTGGTCCATGGATGGACCAGCGAGGCGATAGGGAACAGGATGTTCCGTGGAGCCGACCCACCAAGCGCGGAGGAGTGAGGGAAGCCCGTCGGGCCATCCGCCAGGAGCGAACCATAACCCCCGCACGACACTTTGCGGTAACGATGGCACCAAACCTCACGTGTGAACAACGTTGCTGGAATTCACAGCTAACCCACCCCTGCGCTGCATTTCTTGACCACGGCCACGATGGCGCCTGTCAGCGTTTCAAGCTGCTCAGCAGATATCACGTACGGCGGCATGACGTAGATTAATTGGCCAAAGGGCCGGACCCAAACTCCCTCGGCAACGAACATGCGCTGCACTTCGGCCATGTCCACTGCCTTTTCCATCTCCACCACACCGATGCTGCCCAGCACCCGCACATCGTTGACGCCGTCGATGGTGGTGCACGGCGCCAGCCCTGCCCGAAGTGCGGTGGCAATCCCCTGCACCTGTTCGGGCCATGGTGACGCAGACAACAGGTCAATGCTGGCCACGGCCACCGCGCAGGCCAGCGGATTGGCCATAAAGGTCGGGCCGTGCATGAACAATCCACCGGTATTCGCCGCGGACGAGATGGTGGCGGCAATGCAAGCGCTGGTCACGGTGGCTCCGAGACTCATAAACCCACCCGTCAGCGCCTTGCCGATACAGATAATGTCCGGTGTAACGCCGGCGTGCTCGCAGGCAAACATCTTGCCGGTTCTGCCGAAGCCGGTGGCAATTTCATCGCAGATCAGCAACAGACCGTATTCATCGCACAGCGCGCGGGCCTGGGCCAGGTACTGTGGGTGATAGAACCACATGCCGCCCGCGGCCTGCACGATGGGTTCGAGAATAATTGCAGCCAATTCGTGATGGTGACGGGCCACCAATTCAGCCAATGGCACGACATCTTGCGGGTCCCAGTCGGCGTCGAACCGCGTGCGGGGCTGGGGCGCGAAGACCTGCTCGGTAACCATGCCGCCAAACAGATCGTGCATGCCCGTAACCGGGTCGCATACCGACATCGCCATAAAGGTGTCGCCGTGGTAGCCCGACCGGATCGTCAACAGGCGGCGCCGGTTCTCCTCAGCCTGCGCCAGCCAGTATTGGAACGCCATCTTGATGGCCACTTCCACGGCCACCGAACCCGAATCGCTATAGAAAATCCGCTCGAGCCCGGCCGGCAGCAGATCGATCAGCCTGCGGCCCAGTTCAATAGCGGGTTCATGCGTGATGCCACCGAACATCACGTGCGGCATTTTTGCAATCTGATCGGCAGCGGCCGCGTTCAGCACCGGGTGGTTGTAGCCGTGAATAGCGGTCCACCACGAGGACATGCCGTCGATCAGCCAACGACCGTCGGCGAGCTGCAATTGCACACCATCGGCCGCCTGTACCGGGTATACCGGCAGCGGGTCCGACATGGAAGTGTATGGATGCCACAGGTGATTGCGGTCAAAGGCCAGTTGATCGTCCAAATTCCGCTTCGAGCGGTCCCACGAGGCCTTTTTTGGGCGGCCGCCCGTCACTGCCAGTCGCCCAATTGAGCTGCACACTGCCGCACAAAGGTGGCTGACACCTCGGGGGCGAGTGGAATATCCAGCAGGACCGGCAGCCCTGTTCGCTCGACGATCACCGCCCTTGATGATTGACTGCCCTCGCCGTCGGACCCGGTGTTGTTGAAGACAATGCCGTGAATTGCAATGCCGCGCGATCGCAGTGCATCGACCGACAGCAAGCTGTGGTTGATGCTGCCGAGATAGAGATTGGCCACCAACACGACCGGCAAGCCCCAGTCACCTATCAGGTCCAGGTTGCTCAGACCATCGCTCAAAGGCACCATCAGGCCACCGGCGGGCTCTACCACCAGGAATCGTGCGGTGCGCGGAAGCTGCAGGGATGCACGGTCAATTTCCAGCCCGTCTATCTCAGCCGCGGCATGAGGCGACATGGGGCGGCTGAGGCGGAAGGCTTCAGGGTGCACCTCGCCGCCGTCTGCAAGCCGGGCAACCGTCATGCTGTCTGAGTTCTCAAGCTCACCGGCTTGAACGGGTTTCCAGTAGTCGGCGGTGTAACGCTCGACGAATATTGCAGCAGCAAGGGTCTTGCCGACTCCGGTCCCTATCCCCGCGATGACGCAGCCGTGCACGTGTGCTCTCCCCAATCCTCCCCACGACCGTCACGCGAGCCCTTCAGCACCTCGGCCAGCGCGGCCAACAGATCGTCGATTTCATTGGCGGTGTTAAAAGCATGCAGGCAAATGCGAATTCGCTCGGTGCCCGCGGCAACACTCGGCGCGCGGATGGCCTTGACCCAGAATCCCCGAGCTTGCAGTTGATCGGCGGCAGCCAGGGCCGCCTCTTCGCCGGGCACGATTATCGACTGCACCCAGCTGTCACTATCCACCCAGCCGTGTAGTGAAGGGTGTTGGGAAGCAAGCTGCGAGCTTTGGGCCGCGCGGCGGAAGTGATCCACCAGCTTCAGGAGCTGTCGGCGACGATCATCGAGGTCCGGCAGTAGCCGGTAGGCCGCCCGAATGGCCAGCAACTGATCATGCGACGGTCCGGTCGAAAATATGAAGGGTCGGGAAAAATTTACCAGGTAAGACTTCAAAGCGGCCGAGCCCAACACGACGGCGCCGTGCAAGCCCATGCCTTTGCCAAAGGTGTGCACTCGAGCGAAGACCTCGTCGGCCAAACCCAGCTCACTGACCAGGCCGGCGCCGGCCGGCCCCATGATCCCATTACTGTGCGCCTCGTCGATGATCACGGCCGCAACGGCGTTGCGGGCCACTGGGATGATTTTTTCTAGCGGCGCGAAATCGCCATCCATCGAGTAAAGGGATTCGATGCCGACAAAAACACAACCCTCGGCAGTGGCGCGGGCCTGATCCAGTTTTCGTTCCAGATCGCCCAGGTCATTGTGTTTGAATTTCAGTTTCTCAGCCTTGCTCAGCCGCGCCCCGTCAATACTGGAGGCGTGCACCAATTCGTCCATTACCAGGCAATCGCCGGCTTTGGCGACGGCGGAATACAAACCCAGGTTGGCGGCAAAGCCGCTGCTGAACAACAGCCCGGCATCGCCACCATGAAATTCGGCCAGTTCCTGCTCCACCGACTCGGCCAGGGCGCTGTTGCCGGAAATCAGTCGTGAGCCGGTCGATCCTGCAGGTATGTTGTGCCAGGCGGCGCGTTGTTGGTCGATGGCCCGGCGGAGTTCAGGCGAACGACTCAGGCCCAGGTAATCATTGGAGCAAAAGTCCACGCCATCATGATGGATGGTGAGCGTTCTCAGCCTGTCGCTTTGCGCTCGCCGGCGCAGCGCGCCACGGAGGCTTTGCTCGACTTCATGATTCACGATCAGGCGATCGCCTCACCTTGAGCCGTGGCCCGAGAGCTGGCCTGAGCCCTGGCTCGAGTCTCAATTTGGGCCTCAGGCCGTGGCGGCATGGCATTGAGACCCAGTGTTTCAAACATGGCCCTGTCATCATCAACGGCGGGATTGGGGGTAGTGAGCAGCTTTTCACCGGCAAAGATGGAATTGGCGCCGGCCAGAAAGCACAAGGCTTGTTCTTCGGCACTCAGTTCCAGCCGACCGGCAGAAAGACGCACCATGGACTGCGGCATCAGTATGCGTGCCGCGGCGATCATGCGCACCAATTCAAACGTGGGTACCCGAGTCTGGTGCTCCATAGGCGTACCAGGCACGGCGACCAGTGCGTTGATCGGCACCGATTCGGGGTGCTTGGGCAGCGTCGTCAGGGTGTGCAACAAATCAATGCGGTCGTCTTCACTTTCGCCCATGCCAATGATGCCGCCACAGCACACTGTGATGCCAGCATCACGCACTCGACCCAGCGTGTCGAGGCGATCCTGGTAGGTTCGGGTGCTGATAATTTTTGGGTAATAGTTTGCGCTGGTATCCAGGTTGTGGTTGTAAGCGCAAAGACCCGCTTCTTTAAGCCTGCGGGCCTGGTCGTCGCTCAGCATGCCCAGGGTGCAACACACCTCCAGGCCCATCTCGCTGATACCGCTGACCATGTCCAGAACACGATCAAACTGGGCGCCATCCCGAACTTCGCGCCAGGCGGCGCCCATGCAAAAACGGGTACTGCCTGCCGCCTTGGCCTCACGGGCGGCATCCAGCACCGGGTTGATCTGCATCAGCCTGTCGAATTCGACATCACTGTGATTGTGCACGGATTGGGGGCAATAAGCACAGTCCTCCGGGCAGCCGCTGGTCTTGATCGACAACAAGGTGCATACCTGCACATCATTGGGTTGATGAAACTGGCGATGGACGCTTGCGGCCTCAAAAACCAGGTCAAGAAAAGGCATGCGGTAGAGTTGCGCCACGTCTTCGCGGTCGAGATTATTCGGTGCCGGGTTCAGTGCCGGTTTCTGGGGCGTGTTCTGATTGGGGGTCTGGGCCGTGGTTTGGGTCATCACCTGTAGATTCCTGCGGGTTCGCTGTGCCGGTATGGGATGGCAATTGTAGCCTCATCCGCGACTAAAATCGTGGAATAATGGGCGCTGGGCATGACAGTAGAGAATCAGCAATGTCAGTCATATCTGTAGAAAAACTGTCCTACCAATATCCTGGCGGCGGGGTGGAGGCGGTTCGAGAGGTCTCATTTGAGGTTGGCCGCGGGGAAGTATTTGGTTTTCTGGGGCCCAGCGGGGCGGGCAAGAGCACCATGCAAAAGGTCCTGACCCGGCTGTTGCCGGGCTACAGTGGAAGCGCCCAGGTGTTCGGACAAGACCTGTCGAGCTGGGGCGATAATTTCTACGAAAACATCGGTGTGTGCTTCGAATTGCCGGCCAGTTATCTCAAGCTCACGGCGCGGGAAAATCTGGACCTGTTTGCCGTCCTTTACCGCAATGAGGTGCGCACGACCGACGACCTGCTCGAGCAGGTAGGGCTGCTCGACGCCGCAGATCAACGTCTGTCGGAGTTTTCCAAGGGCATGCAGATCAGACTCAATTTCGCCCGCAGCCTGCTGAACCGCCCGGAGCTCCTGTTCCTCGATGAGCCCACCGGTGGGCTTGACCCCGGCAATGCGGCACGCATCAAGAAAATTATCCGGGCGCAACGCACCGCGGGCACGACGGTTTTCCTGACCACCCACGACATGATGGTCGCCGATGAACTGTGTGACCGGGTGGCGTTCATCGTTGAAGGTAAGATCCCCATTATCGATACCCCGCGTGAACTCAAGCTCAACTATGGTGACGCGGTGGTCGACATCAAGTGGCGTGATGACACCGGCCTCGATCGGCAATCCGTGCCGCTGGGATCATTCGATTCGCGCTCGTTGGCAGAGTCGTTGAATGCGCTGCAATCTGGTGGGCGGCGCATCGAGACGATTCATTCCCGCGAGGCCACGCTGGAACAGGTTTTCCTCAAAGTGACCGGCAGCAGCTTGCAATGAGCCCTGCCCGCCAGGCACGAACCGAACTGACGCTGCAAGGCCGCTATGGCATCCTCTATGCCGCGACGGCCGTTGTGATTCTCTGGGCGATCGTGCTTTGGGCCTTGCAACCGCCGCTTCGGGCCTTTTTGCTGCCGCCCCTGTTGGTCATGGATACCGCCGTATTTGGTTTTTTCCTGATGTCCGGCATGATGTTTCTGGAGAAGAATGACGGCGTGCTTGCCGCACTGGTTGTCACACCGATGTCCACCCGCACTTACTTGCTGCGGAAAGTCCTGGTGTTAACAGCCGTGGCAGTAGTGCTGAGCCTGGTACTGGTGGGCTTGATGCTGGGCAACGCGGTGAATTGGCTGTGGCTGACCGCGGGCATTGCGTTCGGGTCAGTGATGACCATGCTCGCCGGCTTTGTGTTGGCGACCCGATTCAACAGTATTTCGCAGTACCTTATACCGGCCAGCCTGATCATGATTGTGGTGCAGGTCCCGGCGCTGCATTACTTCAACCTGGTGCCGAGCGACCTGTTTTATTTGCTGCCCACCATGGCGCCGCTGGTGCTGGTCGAAGGCGCCTTCACAGGCTTGACAGCCACCGAAGCGGTCTACGGCATCGCATATAGCGCCGTGACCTGCCTGCTGCTACTGCGCTGGGCGGTTCGGGCTTTCGACCGTTTTGTAGCGGGCGGGCAGGCCGCAGCAAGCCGGCCTGTGGGCAGTGGCTCCACGCCCCCTCGTTCCCGCACCCCTCGTTCGCGTAACCGCATACTGGCATTGTTGGCGGGTGATGTGCGCAATATTCGGCGTGAGCCAATCTTGGCGTTCCTTTCAGTCTATGCCCTGATTCTGGCCACCGTGGGTCGCTGGCTGATTCCCTGGCTGGTGGAGGTCAGCGCGCCATTTGATTTCACCCCCTATGTCCTGTTGCTGGTCACTTTTCTCGCTGTTCAGACCGGGCCCCTGGTGCTGGGTGCCGTGGCCGGAATGCTGTTGCTGGACGAGCGCGATGACCGCAGCCTGCTGGCGTTACGGGCCACGCCCTTGCCACTGCGGCACTATGTGGTTTATCGCACGGCCGTGCCCGTCGCGTTGAGTGCTTTGCTGTGTTTTGCGTCGGTCTATTTTGTCGCCCTGGTGGATGCCTCGGGAGTGCGGGTTGCCGTGGTGGCGGTCATCGCGGCGCTGGAGGGACCCATACTGGCACTGGCCGTGGCGGGCATGGCCAACAACAAGGTAGAGGGCATGGCGCTGTTGAAAGGTATGGGAATATTCATGTTTGCGCCGGTCGCTGCATATTTCCTCGAGACGCCCTGGCGCTGGGCGCTGGGCGTGTTTCCCACCTTTTGGCCGGCGGAGTTGTTTTGGCAGGCGGTGGAGCCGTATGCTGCGTATCCCGAATTGAGCTTCTGGGCAACGGCCGTGGCCGGCTTGGGTATCCACTTGCTGTTACTGGCATGGCTCCTGAGAAGATTTGAGCAGAAGATTTGAGCAGAAGATTTGAGTAGAGGATTTGAGAGGATTGTAATGGCGGATTTCGAAACCGTGCGATATGACCTGAATGGCGCCGTGGCGACGGTGTCGATGAATCGCCCGGACGCATTGAATGCATTTAACAGCGCGCTGCGAAAAGACCTGGCGGGCGCACTGACGCTGGCCGGCGGAGACAACAAGGTCCGCGCAGTATTGCTCAAGGGTGAAGGCCGTTTGTTCGGCGCCGGCGCTGACCTGACCAGTGACGTCACAGATGATACCTACACAATGTTGATGGAAGAGTGGCGCCCCAGCCTGCGGCAGATCACGCAAATGCCCAAGCCGGTAATCGCCGTGGTACAGGGCGCTGCGGCCGGCATCCACATTTCCTTCGCGATGGCCTGTGACCTCGCCATCATGGCGGATGATGCGCGCCTGGTGACGCCGTTTTCCAATATTGGCCTGATCCCGGATGGCGGCGCCAACTGGCTGTTGCTACGCCAGTTGGGTTACAAACGCGCCTTCCGGATTGCGGTTGAGTCGCAAATACTGTGTGCTGCTGAGGCACTCGAAATGGGTCTGGTCAATCGCGTGGTGCCGCTCGACCAACTGGATTCGGAGGCAGACGCCTGGGCCGCCGAACTGGCCGCCCGCGCACCGCTGGCGATTGCCGGTATCAAAAAGGTCATGCGTTTGTCGGAAAATGTCGGGTTTGAAGAGGCCTATGAGGCGGAGTCGCGCATCCAGGGTGAGGTGTCCACCAGTGAGGACACCCAAGAAGGCGTTGATGCCTTCCTGAACAAACGCGAAGCAAATTTCATCGGCAGATAGTACCGATAATCACCCAAACCCCCTGGAATACACTTATGTTTGATCACCTGAACCAGCTCCCTCCTGACCCCATCCTGGGCATTATCGCGGCCTATGACGCGGACGACAACCCGGACAAAATCGACCTCGGCATCGGCGTTTACAAGGACGAAAGCGGCGCCACACCGATGCTCGATTCCGTGGTCGAGGCGGAGAAGATCCTGATCGCCAATCAGACCACCAAAACTTACCTCGGTCCGCCGGGCGTCGCTGCATTCAACACGGCGATTTCGCAACTGCTTTTCGGCGCGGACAGCGCAGTTCTGGCTGATGGCAGGGTGCGCACCGTCCAGACCCCTGGCGGCACTGGCGCATTGCGCGTTGCCGGTGACTTGATCCACTACGCCAACGCCGATGCCAGGGTCTGGGCCAGCACGCCGACCTGGGGCAACCACGAAGCGCTGTTTCCGGGCGCCGGCCTGGCAATGGGCAAGTACCCCTACTTCGATGCCGACAACAACAGCCTGCGCTTCGATGAGATGGTGGATGCCCTGTCACAACTGGGCCCCGGTGACGTGGCGCTGTTTCACGCCTGCTGCCATAACCCGTGCGGTGTCAGCCCCCAGCCGGAACAATGGGCAATACTCGCCAGTCTGGCGTCCAGCAAGGGATTTCTGCCCGTGATCGACGCCGCCTACATTGGGTTCGAACGCGGCATTGAGGAAGATGGCCTGTCGATCCGGCTGTTTGCCGAGCACTGCCCGGAAGTCGTCATCGCCAGCTCTTGCTCGAAGAATTTCGCCCTCTATCGCGAACGCGTCGGCGCCATTTCCGTGGTCTGCTCGGACGCCGCCCAGGCAGCGGCGGCGGAGTCCGTCATCCATAATCTGACACGCAAGAGCTACTCCATGCCGCCGGCCCACGGGCCGGCCATCGTCGACATTATTCTTCACTCCGAAACGCTCACTGAACAGTGGCGAGGCGAAGTAGCCAGGATGCGCGACCGCATCAGATCTCTGCGACACGCCCTGGTGGATCGAATCGCTGCAGCGGGCATCCAGAGGGACTTCTCCTTCCTCAAACAGCAATCCGGCATGTTTTCTTTCCTGGGCCTGTCGGTGCAACAAGTGCATCAACTGCGGGACGAGTTTGCGATTTATACTGTGGACTCGGCACGGGCCAATGTGGCCTCGTTCAACGAGAACAATATGGATTATTTCGTATCGAGCCTGGCGGCGGTTTTAAACGCGGCGTAGGTATCCGGGGCTCCAGGTCGCGGGCCAAGGGGCCCTCGGAGCCGCAGGCGACCCGCCGGCCCCGGTTGGGTAAGTCGAGCAAAGCGAGACTCCTTCAGTGTCAAAGTGGCAGGGCGGTGGTGTATTTGACCTTCCTCAGGGCAAAAGTGGAATTGGCTGAGTGCACGTGGGGGTGATGCAGAATCTCGTTGTTGAGAAAATGGTTGTAGGAATCCATGTCCCTGGAAACGATGTACAGGATATAGTCGTTATCGCCCGACACTGACAGGCACTCCGTCACTTCCGGCAGGTTTTGTACGTGGGCTTCGAATTCGGTGCGCGTGATGTCCGAATGCTCGACCATGCTCACCGCCAGCAATACGTGAATCTGCAGCCCCAGGGCCTTGGGGTTGAGCAGCGTAACTCGCCCCTCGATGATGCCGGCTTCTTCGAGGTCACGAATGCGGCGCCAGGTGGAAGTTCTGGACAGGCCCGCGCGCTCGGCCAGTTCGATCTGGGTGAGTGTTGTATCCGTTTGCAGCGCGTCAAGCAGCCGCAGGTCTGAAGCAGTCAGTTGCAATGTATTGTTCTCCAGATATGTCACATGGTTGGCGAGGGCGCTGTCCAAACGTTTAAACAAGGACCGTCAATGTGTATAAACGTACAATATAATTACAATAAATGAAACAAACGTTTCAATATATGAGCAAATACTGCGATTCTGAAACACGTATTTCGGCTCAATCTGGGATAATGCCCGCCTGGCAGACGAATTAGCGGAAGAATGCAAGATGACTGATATGTTTGAAAATCCCATGGGGCTCAATGGTTTTGAGTTTGTTGAATTTGCCTCACCCACGCCTGGTGTGCTCGAGCCGGTGTTTGAAATGCTCGGCTTCACCGCCGTGGCAAAGCACCGCTCCAAAAACGTCACGCTGTATCGCCAGGGCGATATCAATTTCATTCTCAATGAAGAGCCCGGGAGCTACGTGGCGTTTTTCGCCGAGGAGCATGGTCCCTGTGCCTGCGGTATGGCCTTCCGCGTGGAAAATGCCCAGGAGGCTTACGCGCTGGCGCTGGAAAAGGGCGCCCAGCCCATCGATATTCCGACCGGCCCGATGGAACTGCGGCTGCCGGCCATCAAGGGCATCGGCGGCGCACCGCTGTACCTGATCGATCGTCACGGGGACCGCGCGAGTATTTACGATATCGATTTCGAGTTCTTCGAGGACGTTGAGCGGCATCCTCGAGGCTGCGGTTTTGGCGTGATAGATCACCTGACCCACAATGTTTACCGCGGCAGAATGAATTATTGGGCGGATTTCTACGAGCGCTTGTTCAATTTCCGGGAAATCCGCTTTTTCGACATCAAGGGTGAGTACACCGGCTTGACTTCCAAGGCGCTGACGGCGCCGGACGGCAAAATCAGGATTCCTCTGAATGAAGAGGCATCACAAAGTACCGGGCAAATCGAAGAGTACCTGATGGCCTATAACGGCGAAGGCATTCAACACATTGCCCTGAGCTGCGACAACCTGGTGGAATGCTGGGACGCGCTCCAGGCGCGAGGCCTGCCGTTCATGACGGCGCCACCGGATACCTATTACGAAATGCTGGATGAGCGGCTGCCCGGTCACGGCGAGCCGCTGGACCAATTGCGTCCCAGGGGCATTCTGGTTGACGGCTCCACCGATGATGGCGAACCGCGCCTGCTGCTGCAAATATTTTCCGAGACCATGGTCGGCCCGGTGTTTTTTGAATTCATTGAGCGCAAGAAAGACGAGGGCTTTGGAGAAGGCAACTTCACCGCGCTGTTTGAATCCCTGGAAAGAGACCAGATTCGCCGCGGCGTGATTGAGGGCAGCGAGGCGGCCTGAGCACGCGGCGGCAAATGCCGTTATCCTATGCGCCACTAATCCCGGATGGCGGCGTTTCATGCTCAATCTCGCGAGGCAATTGTGCGGCATGGTGCTGGCTTTTTTCTGTGGCGTCAACGGGGCTTTATGGGCATCCGCCAACGCTGCAGACCGCCACCTGCTCGAGGAAATTGTAGTCACGGCCACGCGCCTGCCGGCGTTGGCCTCAAAGCTCCCGGTAGCGGTCAGCGTTATCAGCCAGGATGAGATCCAACTCGGGCGCCAGCAACTGGGCCTGGATGAGTCCCTCGCGCGGGTACCGGGGCTGTTTTTCCAGAATCGCTACAACTTCGCCCAGGACCTGAGAATCTCCATCCGTGGGTTTGGGGCGCGGGCCAATTTTGGCATTCGCGGCATCCGTATTTTCGTCGATGACATCCCGCTGACCCTGCCCGATGGTCAGAGCGGTGTTGATGCGTTGGATCTGGGCACGGCGCAGCAGATCGAAGTCATTCGGGGGCCATATTCAGCGGTCTATGGCGCCTCCACCGGTGGTGTGATCAATATTCGGTCCGAAGACGGGCCCGACCAGCCGACGATTTCCGGTCGGGTGAATGTGGGGGCTTACGACTATCGCCAGTGGCAGATCAAGGCAGGCGGCCAGCACGGATCACTCAACTGGCTGGCCAACGGCAGCGCGACAGAACTGGGCGGTTATCGCGACCACGCCGCACTCGAGAGTGATCTGTTCAACGCCAAGTTGTTCTATGATTTCGACGCAGATACCCGCCTGACCCTGGTGGTCAATGCCGTGGATTCGCCACTGGCTGACGACCCGGGTGGCCTCAATGCCGGTGAAGTGATCGAAGACCGCCGCCAGGCGGCGCCCAGAAACGTCGCCTTCAATGCCGGCGAAGCGCTGGAGCAGCAGACCGTGGGCCTGTCATTTCGCACCCAGTTTTCCGCGCACCATGGCCTGATGTTGCGCACCTATCACGTCAGCCGGGAATTCAGCAACCGCTTGCCCTTCGACGTGAACAGCAATGGTCAGGGCGGCAGCGTCGACCTCGACCGGCGCTTCAGCGGCCTGGGTGGCAATTACAGCTGGACCCCGGCCGGCGGCGCGCCGGGCCTCAAAACCCTGGTCATCGGCTTTGACTATGATGCCCTGCGCGATCACCGCCGCCGCTTCGCCAATGACCTGGGCGTGCTCGGCGCATTGACCACGGACCAGGATGAGGACGTCACCGCGCGCGGCCTGTATGCCCAGGCTGTGTTCTCACTGCCACAGGCCGTGGAACTGACGCTCGGTGCGCGTTATGACAAGTTGAAGTACGAGATCGGCAACCGGCTGGATGCCGAATCGGGTTCGGGCGATATCAATTTCAAGGCCTTCAGTCCGTTGGCCGGGCTGAGCTGGGCGGTCAGCGAGGGGCTGAATGTCTATGCCAATGTGTCCGAATCGTTTGACTCGCCGGCCACCACCGAGCTGGCCAATCCGGTTGGCCCAAGCGGATTTAACGCCAACCTCGATCCGCAGACGGCCACCAATTACGAAATTGGCTTGAAAGGCTTGGCACATGAAAAGATCCGCTATGAACTGGCCCTGTTTCACATCAATGTCAAGGACGCGCTGGTGCCATTTGAGCTGGCGGGGTCCGGCCAGACGTTTTTCGAAAACGCCGGGCGCTCGACCCATCGAGGACTTGAAGCCACAACGACATTTCAACTCGCCGACGGTCTGACGGGCACGCTGAGCTATACCTGGTCTGACTTCAGTTTCGACGAATTCAGCGACAGCAACGGCACCTCCTTCGACGGCAACCGCATTCCAGGCATCCCCCAACACCTGATATTCGCCGAATTGAACTGGCGCCACGACACCGGTTTCTATGCGGTTGCCGACGTGGTCTTTGCGGGCGAATTCTATGCTGACAACGCCAACTCGACCGGCACCGAATCGAGCGCGGTGATGAACCTTCGAGCGGGTTGGGAAATCGAAGCTGAATCCTGGTCCTTTGCGCCCTTCATCGGGATCAACAATTTGCTCGCCGAAAAGTACTTCTCGAATGTTCGTCTCAATGCCTCTTTCGGCCGTTACTGGGAACCGGCGCCTGAACGCAATCTTTACGCCGGCGCCCGGTTGTCCTGGCGGTTTTGATGGCATGAGGCCCCCACAAAGCGCCATCGTCGATGCTCGGGACGAAGTTTGCCCGGTGCCGCTTACCCTGGCCGAAGCCAGGTTGCCGGGCCTGCTGCCGGGGGATGAATTGATCGTGCTGTGTACCGACCCGGCCGCGCCGATCGATTTTGAAGCCTGGTGCCTGGCAAACGGCCACAACTATCTGGGCGTCACCGAAAAACCCACCTGGTCAGAAATCAAGCTCAGGGTTGCGAGTCAGGGCCCTATGCAATCAGGGTGTTAATCAGGCAGGGGAATTGCAGTTGTTGCTCAATGCAGTTGCCGCCGGGCCCCTGGCGGTCGATTACCAGGTAGCTGGCAGGCTCGCCGACGGTGATCTGGTAGTGATGCCAGGTGCCGGCATCCAGGTTCACGCCCTGGCGCCCGTTGGTGACAAACAGCCGGATGCCATCTGGATCAATGTGGTCCGAGGCCGGCGCAACCACCACTGGAAACGGGCGGTCATGCAGCGGCATAAAGGCCTGGCTGCCCAGCGGGTGGTATTCCAGACTTTCCACGCTAAACGGCAAGGCGATAGCCTCACTGCGATAGAGATGCACTGCGGTGCGCCCGCCTTGCTTGACGGTATCTACCCGGGCAAGGTCGGCGTACTTGTGGGTCCGGCCACCATTGATGGACAGGGCGTCATGGTCGTGGCATTGAATGACCTGCCCAAACGGCGCGAAAGCGTCATCGGTCAGCGGTGCTGCTTGCAGAATAAGTTGAGTCATCGCGCCGCGCCTAAATCGTCAGTGCTCGGAAACGCCCAAACAGGCGCAACCGGCTGACCCCACCGTCAGGGTATATATCAAAACGCACATGGCTGACTTCGCCGGCCTCAAGCAGACCCTCTGCGAACACCTTCACCTGGTCCGGACCCAGGCTTGATTCCCCCAGAAGCGGCAGCCAGTAATCCGCTTCCGCCGTCACATCGGTGTCGTCCACATCACCAAGCATGGCGCCATGAACAGAGCACCGGGCCGGATAATTGCCTTTGAAAAACGCCGTATCCACCTCGATTCGCTCGATCTTGCCCGGCCGGCCCAGCTTCAGGATGACCCAGTCATTACCGGGCGTGCGGCGCCGCCGCGTTTCCCAACCATCGCCCATATTGACGCCTTTGCCCGGGGCGATCAGGTTGTTCATGTGGCCATAATGCATGTCATTGCAGGCCAGCGCGCGACCGCCGTGGGTCATTGCCACCAGATCGTATAACTCGTCGCGATCAAATTGCGACCAGTCGCAATGCGCCTGGCCATACAGGCGCAGGCGGGCCACCCCGCCGTCGGGGTAAATGTTCAGCCGTACATGGGTCCAGGTGCGTCCATCATCGACCTCAAACCAGTTCTGTGAATCGCCGCGCAAGTCAGTCCGCGCAAGCAAGGGCTGCCACTGCGTGGAATCATCCGGATCATGCTCTGAATGGCACACCTCAAGGCCCGCCTGGGGCGGGTAATTGCCGGTGAAATGCCGGGTGTCGATTTCCACACCCAGGATGGTGCCGGGGCAGATCCGCAGCACGCACCAGTCGTGTCCGGGCTCGCGTTTGCGGCGGCTCTCCCAGCCGTCCATCCACTTGCCGTGGGCATCGTACTTGCCGTCGATGAATACCGGCGTTTGGGGATTTATCAGACGCTCCTTGGGCGCGAAAAAGTCATCCGAGGCGGCCAGTACCTTGGCCCCCAGTCTGGGTTGTGCCAGGTCGATAAAGTGAAAACTGAAGCCGGGTGAGGCCGGTCCCAATCCCAAACCCAATCCCGGGCCTACGCCTATACCTGTGTCCACACGTGACCGCAATTTTGTTTCTGAAGGACTCATGCCTGTGCCAACACCTCGGCAATGCGAAAACCGCCGATTTGGATGACCTCTTCAATGGCGGTGTCGAACTCCGCATCAGGCTCGCCTGCCAGCCGCTGGCGGAACACCTGCAGAATCTCGCCCCGATGGCGCCCCTTGACCGCCATGATGAAAGGGAAACCGAATCGTTCCAGATAGCGCCGGTTGAGTGCTTCGAATTCGCCCAATTCCTCCGCCGTGCACTGATCGAGCCCGGCGGAATGCTGTTCCTGACGGGATTCAGTGGTCAGCGCCGCGGCATCGACCATGGCAGCGCCCAGTTGGGGGTGGGCGCGCAGCAGCTGCAACTGCTGATCCGCCGTTGCGTTCCGGATCACGTCGGCGAATGCCGCCAGCAGAGAATCGGCACTGAGGTCTGCGGGCAGACCGTTTTCCAGCACTTTACTGGCGATCCAGGGTGAATGCTCGAACACACTGGCGAAACGATCGATGAAGCTGGGATCGACGAAGCTGGCGTCGTCCGTGCGTTGTTTGACGACCATCGAAATCACTCAAGCGCGCCCGGTGGGTGCAGCGTTTGCCAATGGCGCGCAATGTCGATGCGGCGGCACCACCACACATCATCGAAGCCATGCGCGTAGCGGATGAATCGCTCTAGCGCCGCCATGCGGCCCGGCCGGCCGGCAATGCGGCAGTGCAGGCCCACCGACATCATGCGCGGTGAGGTGGCGCCCTCTTCGCGCAGCACATCGAAACTGTCCTTGAGATAGCTGTAGAACTGCTCGCCGGTGTTGAAGCCCTGGGCGGTGGCGAAGCGCATGTCATTGGCATCGAGGGTATAGGGGATCACCAACTGCGGCTTGCCGTGCTGGAGATCCCAAAACGGCAGTTCGTCGCTGTAGTCATCGGCGTCGTAGAGAAAGCCGCCCTCCTCAACCACCAACTTGCGGGTGTTCGGACTCGTCCGGCCGGTATACCATCCCAGTGGTCGCTCACCAATGGCCGTTTCGATCGCCGCAATCGACATCTGCATGTGCTTGCGCTCGATCTCCTCCTCGATATTCTGGTAATCGATCCAGCGATAGCCATGCGAGCAGATCTCGTGGCCATCATCGGCCAGGGCTTTGACCGGATCGGCGTTGCGCTCCACCGCCATGCCAATGGCGAATACAGTGACCGGCACGCGGTACTTTTTGAACAATCTTCTGAGTCGCCAGACCCCGACCCGCGAGCCAAACTCATAAATCGATTCCATGCTCATATGGCGGGCATCGGGGTGGGCCGCAGCGCCAATGATCTCCGACAAAAATGTTTCTGACGCCGAGTCACCATGCAGGATGCAGTTTTCACCGCCTTCCTCGTAATTGAGCACGATCTGCAGCGCCAGGCGCGCCTCGCCAGGCCACTGCGGGTCGGGCGGGTTTTGTCCATAACCGATCAAGTCTCTTGGATAAGCGCCGTTCACCCCAAGAGTCTAACGTGCTTTAGCCGCCTGTGGGGCCAGCGGCGGTCACCCGGGCGATCTTCTGTTGCTATACTTCCAGACTACCCTCAACGGAGCAAATGATGGGCGCGTTGACCACTCATGTGCTTGACACTTCCTGTGGCAAGCCTGCTGCCGGTGTGGTCATTGACCTCTACCGGTTGGACGAAGAAGCGGTACATCTGGCCAGCGCCATGACAGATGCCGACGGCAGGGTGGTCGGTGCCTTGCTGGAGGGACAGGACTTCAGCCCGGGGGAGTATGAATTGTTGTTTCACGCGGGCGATTACTTCAGAGCGCGCGGCGTGGCGCTCGATGAGCCCGCTTTTCTCGATCACGTGGTGATCAGATTCGGCATTGCACAGGGTGATGCCCACTACCACGTGCCCCTGCTGATCTCGCCCTTCGCTTACAGCACCTACCGGGGCAGTTAGGTCGCGAAGTGACGCCATGAGATCCGCGGTTCGATTCATCCTTGGCACGCAGGCCGTTGAAGTCGGTGGTTTTGATCCACATCTCACCGTGCTCGAGTGGCTCAGAACCGAGCGTTTTCGCACCGGCACCAAGGAGGGGTGCGCGGAAGGCGACTGCGGCGCGTGCACGGTGGTGGTGGGTGAGTGCAGTGACGGTAAGATGTCATACAAGGCGGTCAATTCCTGCATCCAGTTGCTTGGCACGCTGGACGGTAAACAACTCATTACCGTTGAAGACCTTCAAAGCGACGGTCCGGGCCAGGCCTTGCATCCGGTGCAGCAGGCGATGGTGGACTGCGATGGCTCGCAATGCGGATTCTGCACACCGGGGTTTGTCATGGCGCTGTTCGCGCTCTACCACGCCGAGCGATCCGACCCGAGGGGGGAATTGAGCCGCCAGGAGATCGACGCAGCCCTGGCCGGCAATCTGTGCCGCTGCACCGGCTATGCACCCATTGTGCGGGCGGCCCGGGCAGCCATACCAGGGCCAGGTGAGGTCGCCGACCCGTTTTCAGCGCAGCAAGAATCGCTGACGAAACAACTCGGGGAATTCGTCGTCAAGCATTCACTGGCCATCGAACATGCCGGCCGGCGTTTTTGCGCGCCGCAGGATGCCCGCACCCTGATCCGGCTGCTGGACAAGTACCCCGAGGCCGTGATGTTTGCCGGCGCCACCGATGTGGGGCTGTGGATCACCAAGCAACTGCGGCGCTTCGAGACCCTGATTTACCTTGGGCAGGTGGATGAACTACGCCACTGGAGAGTCGATGACGAGGCCCAGATGCTGGAGATTGGCGCGGCCGTGACCTACAGCGAGGTCTACGACGAACTGGTCCGAATTTGGCCTGATTTCGAGCCTATGCTCAGCCGCCTGGGCGCCCACCAGGTCCGTAACGTCGGCACCATTGGCGGCAATATTGCCAACGGATCGCCGATCGGCGACATGCCCCCGGCCCTGATGGTGCTGTGTGCGCGCCTGGAATTGAGCAGCAGCGTCACACAGCGGGTGATGAATCTGGATAACTTTTTCATTGAATACGGCCGGCAGGACCTGGAGCCGGGCGAGTTCGTCGCGCAGATATTGATACCGCTGCCACCACCGGAGCAAAGTTTTCGCTGCTACAAACTCTCGCGGCGCTTTGACCAGGATATTTCTTCGGTGTGCGGGGCATTTGCCGTGAACTGGACCGGCGGACGGATGGAATCGGTCAGGGTCGCTTTTGGCGGCATGGCCGGCGTGCCGGCACGAGCCTCGGGCTGCGAGCGGGTGCTGGAAGGCCAGCGCCCCGACCCGGAATTGCTTGAACAGGCCTGCGAGGCGCTGACGCAGGATTTTGCACCGATGACGGACTGGCGGGGCTCGGATCACTACCGGAACCTGGGTGCGCAACAACTGCTGCGGCGGTTTTTCACGGAACTTAGCAACACCGACAAAAACTCTGGCGCCGGCCATGCGCCGGCCGTACGCGCCGAAATTGCCGGCCGGGCCCGCTATGCCGGGGGCGGCGCAGGTGGCTAGATCCATGCGTCAGGGTGCCAGACAATCGGTCAGCACCGCGCTGGCGCATGACAGCGCCATTAAGCACGTCACCGGCCAGGCGACCTACATCGACGACATCCTCGAACCGCGGGGCACATTGCACGCCTATGTCGGCACCAGCACCTGTGCGCATGGCCGCATCAAAGCCATGGATCTCGCGGCGGTGCGCGATTTCCCGGGTGTGGTGGCGGTCATCAGCGCTGCAGATGTGCCGGGACAGAACGATTGCAGCCCGATGCACACGCTGGATGAACCATTGTTCGCCGAGAACGTGATCGAATTCCGCGGCCAGGTGCTGTTCGCGGTGGCAGCGCGCGACCGCGACACGGCCCGCCTGGCGGTGCTGCAGGCACAGGCGGATGTCGAAGAACTGGAGCCGATACTTGATATCGACACCGCAATGAAAAAGAAATCCTGGGTCATCGAGCCACACGAGATGCTGCGCGGAGATATTCATAACGCGCTAGAGATGGCGCCCCGGCGACTCGAAGGGTGCATTGAACTCGGCGGCCAGGATCACTTTTACCTCGAAGGGCAGGCCGCACTTGTCGTGCCGCAAGAAGACGGCGACCTGCTGATTCACTCTTCCACGCAGCACCCTTCCGAGATCCAGCACCTGGCGGCGCAAGCCTTGGGGCGAGCCAACAACACCATCACCGTAGAAGTTCGCCGCATGGGCGGCGCTTTCGGCGGCAAGGAAACCCAGGCGGCGCAATGGGCCATCATAGCCGCGCTGCTGGCAGACCAAACCGGCTGCCCGGTCAAAATCCGGCTGGATCGCGACGAGGACATGATCAGCACCGGCAAGCGCCATGAATTCCGCTGCCGCTACGATGTGGGATTTGATCACAATGGCCGCATCCAGGGCATCGACCTGGAACTGGCCTCACGCTGCGGATATTCGGCCGATCTTTCCGGCCCGATCAATGACCGCGCCATGTTCCACAGCGACAATACTTACTTCCTGCCCACTGTCAGGATCCGGTCGTTCCGCTGCAAGACGCACACCGTATCGAACACCGCCTTCCGCGGCTTCGGTGGGCCCCAGGGCATGATGTGCATCGAGAGGGTGATGGACGCCATCGCCGCCAAACTCGGCAAAGATTCGCTGGACGTGCGGATTGAAAACTACTATGGCGGCAGCGGCCGCAACCAAACCCCTTACTACATGACTGTCGAGGACAATGTCATTGACGAGATCACCGGCGAGCTTGAGGGCAGTTCTGATTATCGCGGCCGCCGGCTCGAGATCGAGCGACATAATCAAGGCAATCCACTGATCAGAAGGGGGATCTCACTGACGCCAGTCAAGTTCGGTATTTCGTTCACCACCACATACCTGAACCAGGCAGGCGCGCTGGTGCATGTTTATAAGGATGGCAGCGTCCATCTCAACCATGGTGGCACCGAGATGGGGCAGGGCCTGTTCATCAAGGTGGCGCAGGTGGTCGCCGATGCCTTCCAGATTGACCTGGATCGGATCAAGATCACTGCCACCAACACCGGCAAGGTGCCCAATACTTCCGCCACGGCGGCCTCATCGGGCAGCGATATGAACGCCATGGCTGCCCTCAACGCGGTGGACAAGATCAAGCAGCGCCTGGCTGAATTTGCCGCCTACCACTACAAGGTCCAGGTGCCTGACATCGAATTCATTAACGGCCAGGTGCGCGTGGGCGAGGAAAGAGTGGCCTTCGAAGACCTCGTCAACCTGGCTTACCTGAATCGGGTGTCACTGTCTGCTACCGGCTTCTACAAAACCCCGAAGATCTGGTACGACCGGGAACATGCGCGCGGGCGGCCGTTTTTGTACTTCGCCTACGGCGCGGCGGTCTCTGAAGTGGAGGTCGATACCTTGACCGGAGAAAACCGCCTGGTGCGCGTCGACATCTTGCACGATGTCGGGCGCTCACTGAATCCGGCCATCGACATGGGGCAGATCGAGGGTGGTTTCGTCCAGGGCATGGGTTGGCTGACCACCGAGGAATTGTGGTGGGATGACCGCGGCCGCCTGCGCACCCACGCGCCCTCGACCTACAAGATCCCCGTGTGCAGCGACGTGCCCGAGGCATTCAATGTGCGCATTTGGCGAGCCGGCGACAACCGCGAACCCACCATTCACCGCTCCAAGGCGGTCGGTGAGCCGCCGTTGATGCTGGCGATTTCGGTGCACAGCGCGATCAATCAGGCGATTGCAGGCCTGGCGGCAGAGGGCGTGCTGCCTGCACTGGACGCGCCCGCTACACCAGAACGGGTGCTGCTGTGTATGCGGGACCAGGGCTGACCAGGGCTGGCTTGACCTTGCCCATGTTGCTGTGACCGGTTCTGAATTAAATTGGCTTGACCACCTGGGTCGCTTGCTGGGCTCGGACCCTTGCGTTTTGGTCACCCTGCTGATCAAAAAAGGATCGGCCCCGCGCGAGTCCGGGGCGCGCATGGTGGTCTCCAAGGGTTGCATCGCGGGCAGCATCGGCGGCGGCAATCTCGAGTACCAGGTCACCGCGCACGCCCAGGAAATGCTCGAGAACACAGACAGCTCTCAACAACAGCTGCGCAACTATGGCCTGGGCCCGGCACTGAATCAGTGCTGCGTCGGCGCCGTCGATGTGCTGTTTGAGCGTTACCGCAAAGGCGGCCCGCCATGGCTGAACGACGTACTGCATGCATTGATCCGACGCCAACCCTTTTGTCTGGCCAGTCGTATCGACGTGGAGACGCCGGTAAAGATTGTAGTGCCAATGGGCGTGGATTCAGTGCCGGGCTCTGAGCCGTTTGTGATGGCAGCATGCCGGCGTCTGTTTTGTGTCGATCCAACGGCCCCACAGTTGCAAGCCTCGGCGCCCGCCCCCATAGGCGCCGCCAGAGCCGCCACAAGAGCCGCCCACGCCACCCAAAACGGGGCGCTGTGGTGGGTGGAACGACTGGAGCAAAGCAATCGGAAACTACTGTTGTTCGGCGCCGGACACGTCGGTCAGGCGGTCGCCCGGGTGCTGGCGCCCCTGCCCTTCGACATCCACTGGATCGACTCCCGACCCGACATATTTCCACTTGATCTTGCCGGCAACCTTATCACCGATACCTGTGCCGACCCGGTATCGCGGGTCGCAGAGGCTGACCCCGGCTGCCTGTTTGTCGTCATGACCCACTCACACGAACTGGATGAGAACATCTGCCATGCCGTGCTGGAGCGCAATGACTTTGAGTGGCTTGGCCTGATCGGCTCCACCACCAAGCGCGCGCGATTTATGCACCGCCTGGGTCAGCGCGGCATTGAGGAGGCCCGGCTCGGGCGGCTGATTTGCCCCATCGGCCTGAGCGGTATTCTTGGCAAGCAGCCCGCGACCATTGCTTTGAGCCTGGCCGCGCAGCTGATGTTGGAGGAGGCGCGTCCAGACGCAGAGAATTCGCGCAACAGCGTTAGCAGCCAACGTTAGGGGCCAGCGTTAATTGGAGGACACAATCTTGCAAAAACATCCGATCAAAATCCAATCGATCGACCACGTTGTGATTCGCGTGCAAAATCTCGATCAAATGACCCGGTGGTATTGTGACGTGCTTGGATGCCGGTTGGAGCGCGGCCCGGGCGACGTCAAACTGGCACAGCTTCGAGCCGGTCAATCGTTGATTGATCTTGTCGATGCAAACGGTCCGATCGGCCGAAAAGGTGGCGTCAGTCCTGACCACAATGCGCCGAATATGGATCATTTGTGTTTGCAGCTGAGTTCGTGGGAGCCCAACGCCATTCAAAAACACCTGCAGGAAAACAACGTCAAATTTGGCGAGATAGCGATACGCTACGGCGCCCTCGGTGATGGTCCTTCGTTATACCTCAGCGACCCTGAAGGAAATACGGTCGAGCTAAAGGGCGAGCCAGACGATGACAGCAAATAATGACCCTCAGACATTGTCCCTCAAGGATGGCCGGCGCCTGGGCTATGCCGAGTACGGTGTGGCTTCAGGGCCAGCAGTTTTTCACTTCAACGGCTCTGGTGGTTCCAGACTGGAGCATCCCTCAGATCCGGCGATACTTGGCGCGCTGGGCATCAGGCTGATTTCAACAGACCGGCCTGGGCACGGCGTATCCGACCCCCAGCCCGGCCGAACCCTGCTGGATTGGCCTAATGATATTGCCCAACTGGCCGATCACCTGGGGATCGATCGATTTCACGTGATGGGCTGGTCGGCCGGCGGCCCCTATGCGCTGGCATGTGCCCATCAAATGCCCGCTCGCGTACTGACCGGCGCGCTCATCAGCGGCCTGGCGCCGCCTGATCGTCCTGGTCCTTATGAAGGGCTGCCGGTTTTCCTCAAAACCCTGATGCTCATCGGGCGGCGTTTTCCCTCTGTTGTGTACCTCTTTCGCCGCCTGGTTTACAAGATGCTGCGGGGCGATCGGGACAAAGTCGGCGCTAAATTGGCCGCGTCTTTCCCGCCCGCGGACAAGGCGGCGATCAAGGCATCAAACAGTCAGGACTGGCTGCTTGCAAACATCCTGGAAGGCTACCGGCAAGGTTGGAAGGGCCCGGGCCAGGATGACATCATCATCAACAGCCCATGGGGTTTTGAAATTAAGGATATAGAGACCAGGTTTGATGTATGGCAGGGAGAAATCGATAAGAACGTCCCGCTCAACCAGGGCGAATACCAACATCGAATGCTGCCGGACAGCCGCCTATGGGTGCTGCCCGGGCAAGCCCATCTCTACCTGCTAACACATTGGCGAAAGGTGCTGGAAACGCTGATCTCTGAATGAGGGAGCTGTGGCTGAGAATTCCAGCACAGTTGTTCTACCTCCGGAAAGTCCCATGAGCCTGACGGATGGCGCTGCGCGCTTCCCTCACTTCTCCGCGCTTGGTGGGTCGGCTCCAACGGAACATCCTGTTCCGTGTCGCCTCGCTGGTCCATTCATGGACCAGCGACCCAGTCTCTTGTCGGCACTCGGCATCCTTTAAGTTGCGGCCAGCAGCCCGCTCATGGGCCTTTCCTAACGCTGGCACAAGCCGATTCGGAGTAAGGGGTCTTCATGCAGGACCCTTTGAAACACGGATGTTTCAAGAGGAGCGTCCCATGGATGGGCTCGAGCGCGTCCTGCATGAAGACCCCTTGCTCCGAAGCGGCGCCTCACCAATGAGTACAGCATGTGTACACGATGTTGCTGGAAACTTTCAGCCGGAACCAGTGCCTATCGTCTTGAGCACCTCTCTGGTTAAGTCCCAGTTGTCAAAACCCTGCTTCCCATAGTCCAGCCCGCGACGCACGATCACCACGTTGTGGGATGGAACAACGATGGCAAATTGTCCCCGGTTGCCGGCGGTTGAGTAGGCATCATGCGGCACGTCGGTGCGGTTATCGGGCACCAGCCACCACTGGCCGCCGTAGAAGTTGCCGTGTTGCGCCGTCGCGGGCGCGGGCGTTCGTGTGAAATCGATCCAGTCCTGCGACAACAGGCGCCGGCCATCCCACATTCCGTTTTGCAGGTAGAGCAATGCAAAGCGCGCGAGGTCCCTCGCGTTGGTGTAGACCTGGCTGCTGAGGATAAAATCACCGAAACGATTGACGCTCAGCAGCGTGTTGCGCATGCCAATTTTGTCGAGCAGTGCGCGGCGGGGGAACTCGAGGTAGGTCTCGTTGCTACCCTGGTCGCCGACCAGCGCCAACTTCATGGCATAAACGCCAAGCAGCGTATCGTAGTTTTCGTAGTCCCAAAACGTCCCGGGCGCACGCACCAGACCACGATTGCGTGCCCCATTGACGGAACTGGCGCCTGCCCAGTAGGACAGCCCGGAACCCGTTACGTACTCCTTGCCCCGACTGTCCACGGTATACAGTCCACTGGACATGTTCAGTACATGGCGCAGCGTGATGACGTTGCGCGGATCGGTTTGTGGTGAGGGAGACTCGGGCAGCCAGTCAAAGCCCAATGGTTCATCCAGGGCCATGCGCCCCTGGTCCGCGAGCATGCCCATCAAGGTCACCGCGATGCTCTTGGCCGTGGACCAGGTGCGGGTCCTGGTGGTCATATCCACACCGGGCGCGTAGCGCTCGTGTATCACTTGCCCCTGGTGGACAACGAGCAGGCTCAGCGTCACCTGCTCGGGTGATTGGCGCTCGAATGCCCACTCGGACGCCGCGGCCAGGGCGGATTCATCCACATTAGCGGGCAAGGGTGCATCCGCGATGAGATCGCCGTTGGGCCACGGGATCGAAGCGGCATCACCGGGCACTGGCGGCAAATCGAGAATCGGCAGGCTGTCGATGTCCTCGAACGTCTGGTCCGGCGCCATGACAACGCAGCCCAGCCCTGGGCGAAATGCGGCGCGCATCACCGGCGTGCCACCGGCCACGCCGATTGCAACCGCCTGGCGCGCCCGGTCGACAACGTAGTCGCCACCCTCAGCAGTGCCCACGGCTTGCCCGAGGTAGGCGAGTTCCTGCTCGAAGACCTGTTCAAGCGTGCGGTGGGATGTAAATAAGCCGTTGCACAGCAATACGGCCTGAACACCGTTGTTGATCATGTCCCGATTGGACCGAAAATAATCGTAGGATTCAGTCTGCTGAGCGCTGGCCGTGCCCGGCAGCAGGAGAGCGAAACCGGCAAGTGGCAATAATAAGCGTTTCATATAAACCCGGCCCTGATGGAAGTTGTCGGAGGGTGTTTTGGCCTGCGAATTTGAGGCTGGCAATAGGGTATGCTTATTTACAAGCGAAAACAGGAAATCTCAAAATGGGCAGTTGCTGCCACAAGCGCTCGGCGAGCAATTTTTTTACCTTCTTTGCCGATAGATATTGCCGCAGATCCAAGAAAAAGGGCTTTGAAGCCTCACAAAAACAACTGATGGAAGGGCTCGAGCAGGTGGGTTTTGCGGATGCCAGCATCTTGGATATCGGCTGCGGCGTTGGGCATTTGCATCAATCTTTGCTGGAGCAAGGGGCGCAACAGGCGCTGGGCGTGGATCTGACCCCACGCATGTTGGAATTGGCCGGGGAGTGGGCCTCTGAACGAGGGCTGTCTGACCGGGTGACGTATCTGGAGGGGGATTTTGTTGATCTTGCCAACGCCCAGGACGACGTCGATCTGACGCTGCTCGACAAAGTCATCTGTTGTGATCCCGATTATGAAACCCTGCTGGGCCGGTCTTTGGAAAAAACGCGGCGAGTGTATGCCTACACCATCCCCCGTGACCTGTTGTTCAATCGGCTCTGGACGGCGCTGGAAAGTGCGGTCTTGTGGATGATGCGATCGGACTTCAGATCGTTTGTACACGACCCGCAGATCATCCACAACATCGTGGGTAGCGCAGGTTTTAAGGCGGAATATGAAAATACAACCCTGGTCTGGTTAACACGGGTTTATGCCAAAACCTCGAACCCGCAAGTCACACCGGGCTGAGGCCGCTGTCGGAGGAATCTTCAGCCGAACCAGATGAACCTTATTGAACGGAAAATGCTGGTGCAGGCTTTGCCCAAGGCCGAACTCCACTGCCATATTGAAGGCAGCCTTGAACCGAAGATGATGTTTGAGCTGGCCCAGCGCAATGGTGTGGATCTGCCCTACAAGAGTGTCGATGAGATCGCCGCAGCCTATCAGTTCAACTGCCTGCAGGATTTCCTCGACCTTTACTACCAGGGCATGTCAGTGCTGCAAACCGAGCAGGATTTCTACGACCTCACCTGGGCTTACCTGCTCCGCTGTCGCGCCGACAATGTCGTCCACACTGAAATCTTCTTCGACCCCCAGGGCCACACTGACCGCGGTGTTGCCTTTGCCACGGTATTCGATGGTCTGTCGGGTGCGTTGCTGGATGCGCGCGGAGATCTGGGCATCACCAGCCGGCTGATCATGTGCTTTCTGCGGCACCTGGATGAAGAGGCTGCCTTTGAGACCCTGCGCCAGGCCGAGCCCTATCTCAATCGAATCATCGGCGTGGGGCTGGACTCTTCCGAGGTGGGGCATCCGCCGTCGGGGTTTTATCGGGTCTTTGGGCGGGCAGCGGAGATGGGCCTTAAACGGGTTGCCCACGCCGGTGAAGAAGGCCCCCCCGAGTACGTGGTCGAAGCGCTCGATGGCCTTAAAGTCGACCGCATTGATCACGGCAACCGCGCGCTGGAAGACAGCACGCTGGTAGCGCGTCTCGTCGCAGAACAAATGCCCCTCACCGTGTGCCCGCAATCCAACCTGCGCCTGGCCGTCGTGGGTGACATGGGCGAGCACCCGATTCGCCGTATGCTGGAATTGGGGCTCAAGGCCACCGTGAACTCCGACGACCCCGCCTATTTTGGCGGCTACGTGAACGACAATTTCTATGCCCTGATCGATGCCGTCGATCTGCAGGCTGATGAGATCACCCGCCTGGTCCGCAACAGCTTTGAAGCCTCGTTCCTGGACAGCGCCGATATCGATAACCACCTCACTGCGGTGGACGAGGTCGCCGCAGCGGCTCAAGCTGACGGAACCGGCGTCGACTAGTGGAAGCCTATTTGCAAGACTGGCTCAGCCTGCTGCTGCGTTGGCTGCATATGATCACCGGCATTGCCTGGATCGGCGCGTCATTTTATTTCAATTGGCTGGAAAACCACCTCGAGTGGCAGAATGCTTCCGGCGCCATAGCCGGTGACCTGTGGGCCGTCCACGGCGGCGGTTTTTATTTCCTGCAGAAATTCGCTGTCGCCCCCAAGACACTGCCACCCACGCTTCACTGGTTCAAGTGGGAGGCCTATTTCACCTGGCTCAGCGGTTTCGCGCTGATGTGCACGGTGTACTACTGGAACGCCGCGCTGTATATGGTCGACCCGGGCATGGCCGACATCAGCGCATTCCAGGCGGTGCTGTTGGGTGTAGCCTCAATGGCTTTATCGTGGGTGTTTTACGATCTGCTTTGCAGCTCACCGTTGGGCAAAAAGGCCACCCTCAGCGGGTTATTAATCTTCGGCTGGTTTGCCCTGCTTGCCTGGGGGCTGAGTGAGTTGATGAGCGGGCGCGCCGCCTATATCCACGTCGGCGCCGCAATTGGCACCGTGATGGTGGCCAACGTGTTTTTCGTCATCATCCCGTCACAAAAAGACCTGGTCACAGCCCTGGTCGAAGGCCGTTCGCCTGATCCGGCCAAGGGCCAGAATGCCCTGACACGATCACGTCACAACAATTACTTTACCCTGCCGGTGCTGTTCATCATGATCAGCAACCACAATGCCACAACCTTTGGCCATGGCTGGAATTGGCTGATCCTGGTGGTTATCAGCTTGGCCGGGGTCGGCATCCGGCATTACTTCAACGTGCGCCATCTGCCGCAGCACAACCGCTGGATCCTGCCAGTTTCACTGCTGTTGTTATTGAGCCTGATCGTCGCGCTCGCCCCGGAAATACAACGTGCCGGGCCGGAGTCTAAAACCGCCAGCATTGCTGAGGAAGTCGTGACCTACCCCGACACCGCCGCCGTCTTCCCGGTCATCCAGACGCGTTGCAGCGTGTGCCATTCAGCAACCCCCACCTTCCAGGGCATTAGCGCCCCACCCCTGGGCATAATACTGGACTCGCCGGAACATCTGGAGGCAGCCGCCATCCGCGTGCTGCAGTCAACCGCAATAACCCGCACCATGCCGCTGGGCAACGTCACAGCCATGACCCTGGAAGAACGAGAGTTGATAAAACAATGGTATGCTGGCCAAATGCGCCGGCCGTAAAATATGCGGACAGAACCGCTGGCTACTTGGCGGCAGCCTCGGCAATCTTATCGCGCGCTTCTTCTCGAGAGGTGTCCAGCGCATGCGCGACTTCCTCCACCAGGAACTCCAGCGATTGATGCAAGTGTGCCCGGTCAGCCGCCCGTAGCGCGCCTTCCGACTCCAGACGACTCAGACTTTTAAATATTTGGGCGTATTCGAAAGGATCTCCTTTCTCTATCCCAGCCTGATTGGCATTGGCGCGTGATTTCCATTGGCTGCTGGCGCGGCCTTTCCACTTTGCCAGGTGTTCCAGTAGCTCCATCGCTTCGCTGTGCTTGAGCGGACTGCGGACGGTCTCCTCCAGATCATCTTCCCGGAGCATCAAAGTGATGTCTTCGCGACTGAAATAGAGCTTCGCGAAGCTGGCCTCTTTTTCTCCAAAAAAGCTTCTCTTGCGAATGGATTCTATCTTGCCAATGCCGTGGTGAATGTGGTGAACGGAGTCACCTTGATTGATATTAATAATACTTGTCCAAAAATGAGTGTGAAATTGAAATTTTACACAGTAAATCAATATGATACAGCATTTTACACAACAAGTCCAGTCCTAAGTCCCCAATAACGCAGAAGATTCTTGCTGAATCTGCGCCAAACCAAAATCCGCAGGTCCTAAGGGTAAGTGTAGGAGGCCATCGTACTCATGGCCGTACTCATGCCCTTGATCAGGTCACGGTGGCTTTCCACCGTGCCGGCAACATAGCCATACACCGTCACCCAACGCCTCTCCCGGCTCCGGCGCTTAGAGTATCATGGGCCTCATGAACCAGCGGAATGACACGCCCATCTCTCGTTGGGCCATGGCCGATGTAGCGGGCAAAGCCGTGACCAGGAGATTTGCGCTGGCCGGTGGCAAGATCATTCTGGGCGAGGAAGCGATCCGGCTGTTGCAGCAAGGCGATCTGCCCAAGGGCGACCCCCTCGCCATGGCCGAGATCGCGGCAATCCAGGCGGCCAAACAAACACCTTCGCTGTTGCCGCTGTGTCATCCCATAGCCCTGAATCGGGTCGAGGTCAGGTTTGTGATCCGGCCGGCAGAAAACGCGGTGGAAGCCTTCGTCGGGGCGGAAATTGCCGAACGCACGGGTGTTGAAATGGAGGCGCTGACCGGTCTCCAGGTGGCCTTGCTGACAATTTGGGATTTGGTCAAGCCGGTCAATGCGGCATTGAAAATCACCGACTGCCGGCTGTTGTTCAAGTCCGGTGGCAAAAAAGGCAGGTGGACCCACCCGGACGGCGTGCCCGCGGAGGCGGCGGCATGGATTTCAGAGACGCAGTCGAGGACATGAACGCAACAGCAAAAGACGATGTGTCCATGGTCTTTTCCTACCTGCAATTGCGAAAAAGCATTGGCCTATTGGGTTGCGCGCTGCCCTTCGTGCTGGCCCTTGGGGCAATCGCCTTTTTTCAAACCGGGCTGCAGAGCTCTATCAGCAGCTATTACCACACCGGCATGCAGGATGTGTTCGTCGGCATCCTGTGCGTGATTGGCTTATTTTTGTTGTCGTATAAAGGCTACGAACGTAAAGATGCCGTCGCCGGAAATATCGCCTCCATTTGTGCGGTGGGTACGGCATTGTTTCCAACCGCGACAGATGAGGCTGTTTGGGGGGCCACAGCACAATTCCCTCGGATCCACCTGGTCTTTGCCACACTTTTTTTCTGACGCTGATTTATTTCTCACTGTTCCTGTTCACCAAGACGGACCCGGACCAGCCGCCGACTCGAAGAAAATTGCACAGGAACACGGTTTACCGGATCTGCGGCTACACCATGGGCGCCTGCATTGGTTTGATTGCCTTGTACCTCCTGATGCCGGAAGAAACAGCGTCCCGCTACGCGAAGTACCAACCGGTATTTTGGCTCGAAGGCCTGGCCATCGTTGTTTTCGGCATTTCCTGGCTGACCAAGGGCGAGGCGATACTGCAAGACGAAGATTAGCGCCTCCAAGCGCTCAACCGAGTGTCCCGCCGAGCGCCCAGGGTCCGCCTACGGCGGATCTTGTGCGCCTTGTTCGGCGAGAACCTCATCCAGCATTGAAATAAGCTGCGCGCGATCGTAGCGATAGGCATGCCATTGATTGAGCTGGACCGTTTCTCTCAGCATCTGGCGAATGGTGATGTCGGCTTGCTGCTCGTTGGGTACCACCATGTAACGCAGCAGTGGCTGGGGGTCAAATAGCGCGTGGACAACAGCCTCGGTGACCTCGGCGGGGCCTTTGACTTTCACCCGGGCTTCCTGGAAGACTTTCAACATGCCCTTTATTTCCTCTTCATACAAAGAGCCCTCACCGGTGATGGCACGATCCTGCATCAGATTCAGCGAAGTCTTGCGAATTTCTGTTCTGTAGCCGCCCGGATCAATCACACTGACGGCCACATCAAATTTCGCCATTTCCACGGCCAGCGAATCGGTGTAGGCCTCAATGGCGTGCTTGCTCATGCTGTATGGACCATAAAGAACCCCGGACAATATCCCGGAAATGGAACCGATGGTCGTGATCCTGCCATTGGACTCGATAATCAGCGGCGCGAACGCCTTGGTCACCCGGTAAGGGCCATAGACGTTTACGTTCAGGACAAAGTGCAGGTCCTGTTCTTCAATTTCAATCAGCGGACCAAGTACCCCCACGCCGGCATTATTGACCAGCGCATAAAGTCCCCGGCCGGCCGCGTTGACCGTTTCCACCGCTGCATCAATCTCCGCCTGAATCGTCACATCCAGCCTGATTGCCTGGATGTTGTCGATGGCGTTCAGTGCATCAAGGTCTTGTTGTTTGCGCGCACCGGCATAAACAAAATAGCCATCTGCAGCCAGGCGCTCGGCGATGTGCCGGCCGATGCCGGTACTGGCGCCAGTGACAAGAATGGCTTTGCCACTGGCAGCTTGCGCGCTGCTGTCTGCCAGTACGCTGGAGGAAAGGGACAACAGGGTGCAGCCGAATAAAATAATCAGGCAGGTGGTACGGGTCGCCGAACGGCAAGTTACTGGAGCCGCGGGCGACCCGCCGGCCCCGGTTGGGTAAGTCCTTATTTTCATTTATTGTCCTGCTCGTAGTAGTCCAGGATCTCGGGAAGCGCGCCAATGCGTAAGCAGTGCTCGAGCAGTTGCGGCGCGGCCCGCTTAACGATGTCCCTGGGCACATGATCCAGATTCCCCGACTCCAGCCCCCGAATCCAGACAAAGACTTTCAGATCAGCAACGCTAAGGCGATCGCCGGCAAAGAATTTGCCGCCCCTTTGCGCCAGTTTGCGCTGCAGCCAGCGCAGGTAAAGTGTGATCGGCCCGGCGACCAGTGCTTCTCGCGCCACCTGCAATTCTTCCGCATCCTCGATGCCAAAGGTCGTCACAATCCGCCCAATGACGTCTTCAACTGCCGCCATGGTTTCATCGCAGTGCGCGGCTTCAAGCGCATCATCGGGATAGAGCCCGGCCAGTTTACCGACGAACCGGTTCATGGTGTTCGATTGGGTAATGACCGCGCCATCCACTTCCAGCAGGGGCACCTGGTGCAGCGGCGCCTGCTCTTTGCGGACGGGCCACTGGTCGAATCCAAACCGGTCGTCCTCGAATGGAATACCGCCGATGGCCAGGGCAAGCCGGACCGGCTCGCCGCGCCCGCCATCGATATCAAAGTAGCTGAGTTTCAGTGTTGGCATCTTGATCTCCGTGCTGGTTGCGCCAATGCGCCCAGTCTATCGGATAAGACAGGCAGAGGTCATGGCACCGCCACCTGGAAACTCACTTTGACAGCCACGACAAATCACCAAACTTCCGGTTCAGCAGCTCAAACAGAATTCCGCCGCCAATCAATACGCCGCAACTGGCAATGAGCTTGTAGGCGGCGTCGTTATGCGTGTAGTCCCAGATCGCCAGAATACTGACCACCACGCAGGCCAAAACGCAAATGCTGGATAGAATGAACAATCCAAAACGTGTTTTACGGGGATCGATAAAGGCCGTATAGCGCCTACTTTCGGGTTGCTGGGGTTGCTGGGGTTGCATTGTTTGCTCTGACATGACCTTCTCCGGTTTGGGTTCGCTCCCTCAGAATCCACCATAGTCCTGTCATTTCAGAAATTCAATACCTATTGTTATAGTATCATTATATGCTACCTAGGGTGCTCCTCAATGCATGAAAGTCAGGTCTTGACGGCCACTTTGAAGCGCTGCCTGCGTAATTCAGGCCTGACCTATCACGATGTGGCGGATGAACTCGACCTCAGTGAGGCCAGCGTCAAAAGGGTATTTTCCAAGGGTACTTTCACGGTCGACAGAATGGAGCGCATCTGTGCGCTGATGAACATGCGGATTAGTGATCTGTGCCGCCTGGCCGACAAGCTCCACGCCGACAACAGGACAGTGCTCAGCCGGGAGCAGGAAAAGGCGCTGGCGAGCTCACCCAGCTTGCTGAGATATTTCTACCGCTTACTGACCGGTTGGTCCCCCGCCCGCATCAACCGAACACAGGGCCATGATGAGTACCGGGCAACACAATTACTGGCAAAACTTGATCGATTGCGATTGCTTGAGCTTCAGCCCGCCAACAAGGTTCGCCTGTTGGTGGGCCCGCACATTGCCTGGCGACAGGACGGGCCATTGTGGCGACGATATGCCACCCAGGTGCAGGCGGATTTCATGAATCCTGGCGGTTTCCAAGGTGATGACACGGCCTTTTATTTCGAAACTGGCGAGTTGTCGGCAGGCAGCATCGACATTCTCGGCAGGAAGTTGGCGCTGCTGACTCGCGAATTTCTTGAATTAACCGAGTTGGATTCGGCTCTGCGTCCAGACCAAAGACGCCACGTGGGCATCATGATGGGCCTCAAGCCCTGGTTGTTTTCGCCTCTGTTCGCCGATGAAAGCGAAGAGAAAGGAGGCCAGAGACCTGACTGGCAGTGAGCAAATGGCCTCTGGACCTCTTTCTTGGCAGGAGACTATGGCGTGCTGCAATTGTCCACCCAGGGCCAGGTGGGAAATGTAGCCAAAAAATCTGCAGCATAGGCCAGCACTTCGCCACGGCAGGCGGCCAGTTCCTCGGTGGTCAGTTCACCCACCACGTGGCCTGCGCCAGATTGTGGGACAGCCTGGCAAATAAGTTGTGGTGGCACCTCGGTTGTCACGATGGCATTGACTACGGGTAATTGTGGCGTCGGGTTGACCGCCTGCAACGCTGCCTCGGTACTGTCACAGCTCAACACGATCACCTTGGGATTGCCGGCGCCATCAGACCAGGCCACTGCGGTTTGCGGCACAGTCGAGTAATCACAGGGGCAATCAACGCCAGGGGTCAGCCATGGCGGTAATTCGCCCGTGGCATCAACGAAATTTTCTTCAATGCTCATACACGCCATCGCGTTGCCTGTTCCATCGGCGCAGCCGGCCGCAATGCCCGCCCGGCACAGGCCACGCGCGACGCCACTGAGTCCATCGCACAGGGAAAAGTCAGGTGGCGCAGAATAAACGGTATGGGAAAGAGGAAGAAGGCTGAAAAAGAGTATTGAAGCGAGTAGAGTTTTGTTCATTATTACGACCTCCGTGTCGTGAGTTAATGAATCGCAAGCGTGGCGCGTCCGATTACTCAGACAGTGGAGCCACAGGCGACCCGCCGGCCCCGGTTGGGTAAGTCGAGCAAAGCGAGCGGTACCAGAGGGGCCAGGCGCCTATTGCATGCCGTCGAGCGCAGCCGCCTTCCGACGAAGGCGGGAGCAGGGAAGCGAGACTCCTTTTAACTATAGGCGATTGATGTTGGGTCTGCAGACGGTCAGAGAGCCACGCAACGATTCCCATCTCGAACTATCCCCCGGCCCAGGGTACTATCGACGCGCGCCCGTGACCTTGGGAACTGAACAGGTAAAGCTACCGTTATGAGTCAACGTGAAACATTGGAAAGATCCATCTCCTTCAAGAACTATGTCTCCATAGGGTTTGGGGCAATTATCGGCATCGGCTGGGTGATTTATGCGGGACAGTGGCTGCTTGATGGAGGCCCGGTGGGGGCAATGCTGGGTTTCGCCATCGCCGGCTTGCTGTTATTGCCGATTGGCGTTTGCTATGCGGAGTTGACCTCTGCCATTCCCGTGGCGGGAGGAGAAGTGGCATTTACCTTCAAGGCGTTTGGCTCGCTGATTGCCTTTTTAACCGCCTGGGCGCTGGGACTCAGCTACATCGCGGTCACGCCCTTTGAAACCATCGCCATCGGGGCCCTGGCCGAAGCCATTGTGCCGGCTTTGGCGACCGATCCCCTGTATACGGTCAACGGTTACAAGGTATCGATCTCGACCATGATCCCGGGTTTGGCAGTGGGCCTTTACCTGACCTGGCTGAACTACCAGGGCGCCGGCAGTTCCACCCGTTTTCAGAAGTGGGTTATGTATATTCTGTTGGCCTGCACAGTGGTGTTCACCGCTACTGCTTTCATCAAAGGCAGTGTCTCCAATCTGACGCCGATGTTCGCCAATGAAGGCAGTTTCTGGGCAGTTGCCCCGTCCTCGATCATTGCGGTTATGGTGGTGGCGGTCTGGTTTATGGGCGGCTTTGACACGATACCGCAGGCGGCGGAAGAGTCCGGTCTGAAAATGAAGCCCAGGCAATTGGGCATCGCAATCCTGGTCAGCATCATCATGGGCGCAGTGTTCTACGTGCTGATCATTCTGGCGGTTGGAATGAGTGTCTCACCCGAACAACTGGACGTCATGCTGCAGAACAAGGATGTCATGCCCACCGCCGAGGTGTTCCGTGTCGCCTTTGGCTACGAGTGGGCAATGCAACTGGTGCTGTTCGCCGCTTTGCTGGGGCTGGTCAGTACGCTCAACGGTTTTTATATTGCAGCTTCGCGGCTGCTTTTTTCCCTGGCGCGTGGCGGCATGCTGCCCCACTGGTTCGCCAAAGTGCACAGCACCCACGGTACACCCAGCAACGCGATTCTTTTCGTCGGCGGCGTATCGCTATTGGGCCCTTTCGTGGGCAAGGCAGCACTGGGACCGATTGTGAACAGCAGTTCATTGTCCTTCACCACGGCCCTTTTTTTGACCGCACTGTCGGCCATTCGACTGCGTCAGATTGCGCCGCAACTTGACCGCCCCTATCGTGCGCACATCGCCACACTTTATATGGGGGCCATCGTGGCGGGGGTTTTGGTGCTGATGATGGTGCTTCCTGGCAGCCCCGGTCGATTGAGTCTGTTCGAGTTTTCGATCATCGGCGGCTGGATGGGTTTGGGGCTGTGCGGATACTTCCTGCGCCAGGCTAAGGGCGACATGGATCACGCCGAGCGCAGCTATCAGATCCTGGGGGAATACCGTTAGGTGCAGGCTGGAAGTCAGAGCCGCCTCGTCACCCCGGGCCCATACGCTCGTCACCCCGGGCCCATACGCTCGTCACCCCGGGCTTGACCCGGGGCCCATACGGCGCCAACGCTGAGGATTTCACCTCATACCGCTATACTCGGAGAGTACCCACACTCGAAACTCTAAACTATGAAACTACGCTATAAAATCGCAACCGGCTTTGGCGCGGTGCTTTTCGTCGCAGTGGTGACCATCGCCCTGGTGCTGAGTCACGATACTGATTGCCCGCCGGCCCCCGAGGTTGCTGGCCAGGCAGAACAGATGCAGGCTGTGGTCTATCGATGTTATGGCACCACCGAGGTGCTGGCGGTTGAGGACATTGCCAAACCGGTGCCTGGGGACGGCGAGATCCTGGTCAAAGTCAAAGCAGCATCGATCAATCCGCTTGATTGGCACTTTATGCGGGGTACCCCGTACTTTCTGCGCATGGGATCAGGAATCGGCAAGCCAACACGTATTGGCCTGGGCGTAGATTTTGCCGGAACGGTCGAAGCTGTTGGCACAAATGTCACCTTGTTCAAACCTGGGGATGATGTTTTTGGTGGCGCCAACGGGGCCTACGCAGAATATTTGGTGCTTCGCCAGAGTGCGGCGGTGGTACTTAAACCGGACGCCGTGTCCTTTGAGCAGGCGGCCTCTTTACCGATAGCCGCCATCACAGCCCTGCAGGCCCTTCGCGATAAAGGAAACCTGCAAGCGGGGCAGAAGGTTCTTATCAATGGCGCCTCGGGCGGCGTTGGAACCTTTGCCGTACAAATTGCCAAGTCACTCGGCGCCGAGGTGACAGGCGTGTGCAGCACCAGGAACGTCGCCATGGTTCGATCACTCGGTGCCGATCACGTATTCGATTACACGCGCGAAGACTATACCAAGAGCGGGCAAAAATACGACCTGATCCTCGACATGGTCAGCTTCATTCCCTGTCCGAAATCAGGGATGTACTGACCCCCAACGGCGTCCTGGTCATCGTGGGCGGACCCAAAGGAAACTGGTTTGGCCCAATAATGGGGCCTCTCAAGGCGATGTTGATGTCCCCGTTCGTGAGCCAGGAAATGTCCATGATCCTGGGGCAATTGAATAAGCCGGATCTCACCATTCTGGGTGAGTTGATCGAGAACGGCATCATGGTGCCGGTGATTGAGAGCAGTTATCGACTGAGCGAGACCGCGGCTGCTTTGGAGCGTTCCGAAGGCGGCCATGTTCGCGGGAAAATCATCATTAGCATGGAATAGGTGATCGGAATTAGCGGCCCAAAGCGAACCTTTTCGATATACCTGTGGGGTGTCATGGCCTGCTGTGCAATCCCGGCAGTGGGTATCTGTCAGAGCAATCCCGACCAGGAACCTGAGCCCGCGCCCCCAAATGACATAGAGGAAATCATCGTTCAGGGCCAAAGGAACATGGGTCGGCTGCGTCTGGATATGAATCTGGCCGAGGATCATGTTTTTGGCCTTTTCAATTCGCTGAACAGTGATGACGAATTCGATATTGAGTGCCGCAGGGAGGCGCCCACGGGCAGCCACATCAAGCGCAGGGTATGCGAAGCCAGATTCGTCCGGGAATTGACGGCCGAAGCGGCCAGGCGCTATGTGGATGAGGGTATCTACGTTCCCAATCGTGAGAAAATGATGCTGAAGCAGAAACAATTGCGGGCGGAAATGGACGTGGTTGTTGCCGAGCACCCGGAGTTTCTCGAGGCGCTGAAGGAGTATTCCAACGCGCAAGAAAGATATCAGTACGCACGCAAAAAAAACTGACAACAATTACAATCCCAGCTGGTACATGCACGACATCACATGGTCAGTGAATAGCAGGCGTAAGCGCTGATTTTGAATCAAGTCTGTGATTCATAGCGCCCTATAAGGACAGAAGAATTCGACTGATTGGACCACTATTGTCGCAGTAGGAACCCATGAGTATCGAGTTGAAGGAAGTACTGAAAAGCAAAGTCATTAACGATTGGATTCTGTTCTGGCTCATCGCTGGCCCGATATCAATCGTCATGGTGATCGCCATGACCCGGACCGACCTGTCCACCGGCAAAGGCGTTGCCTCAATGATCCAGCTTTCCGTGCGCTGTGCGATACCCTTCTTATACACGGCCTTTGCGGCATCATCGATCCAGGTATTGTTTCCAGGCGCGTTGAGTCGCTGGCTGTTGCGCAACCGGAAGATCATCGGGCTGTGTTTTGCGGCTGCGATGGCCTGGCAGTTGTTATTTATCCTGTGGTTGGTCACGGTGCACAGTGACTACTACATCAAAGAAGTGTACGTGCTGCGCGATGTGTTTGAGGGGATCCTGGGCTACTCCTTCCTGATCGCCATGACGCTCACCTCATTCAAGTTTGGCCGCAAACGCCTGACGCCAAAGCAGTGGAAGGTCTTGCACAAGACTGGCATCTATTCCCTGTGGATCTATGCCTTCAGCGTGTACTGGTGGGCGCTGTTCTACTATCCCGAAGAGCCGGTTTGGATCGACTATGCCTATTACTGGGGTGGCTTTTTGGCGTGGGGCCTGCGCATCGCCGCCTGGCGCAAAAAACGCCGCCTGAAAGATGCAAGAAAGAGTCCACCAGCCAGCACCCAGCCGGCGTTCATGTTGATCGGGAGTGTCGTCGTTTTGATTGGCTTGTTCGCGGCCGCTGCCGGCTCAGTGTGGGCCCAGCCCACTGTGGCGTTTCTGACCGGCTATGCCATCACGGAGCCCCTGGAATTGTATTTGCCCTACTGGCCGTTCGAACCCTACCTGCTCATCTTCATCATTGTGCTGGGCGCTTTCCTGACCAATAAGAGAACTTCAACGGGCCTCATTTAGCAAGCGCTGTCCCTCACCAGCGAACTCGCCGTGGCCACTGCTTGGTTGACCATGCCGACTTTCGCCCCAGTATTTTTAGAGAAATTGAGCGTTCGAAGATGCGCTAACGATTGTTCCCAATCAAAATAAATGACGCCCAGTAGAAAGGGTGGCTGAAGTTCGAGGGCGGAGGGGGTTGATCCACCGGGTATGCGCCCCTGATCAGCTGTTTCACTGCCCCGTCCAGACTGTTATCCAATAGCGCCAATTGTGCTTTTTGGAGTGCTTTTGCCTTACTGTCTCCGTCTATGGTCAACGCCTTGTAAAAAGAACTCATGAGCGCATGGGTTCCTTCGTCCGACACTTTCCATAGTGAAGAGATTGAACTGTCGGCGCCTGCCTTTTGGATCTGATAGCCAAATCCGTGAATTTCGCGGCCATTGCCCGAAACGCCACCCAGGCCTGTCTCTCAAGCGCTGAGCACAAACAGCTTTACGTTTCTCAGACCCCAATTGCTGATGGTACTGAGCGAAGCAATTTGGCCATCACCAAATATAATATAAGAGAGGTCCGGCGAGCGAAATGGAACGAAAACCCCGTGAGTTGCCAGGTGGACAACGTCAAAGTCTTCGAAGTGATTTTCAAAGTTATCTGGCTTGAATTCGGCACCCACATGTATGGATGAATCCGGGAACAGAGCATTCAAATCGCTCACTTCGTTTAGCGCATGAGGCAGACCCGAAAATGACTTGGAATTTCCGCTTGGGTCACTAATGGTTCGATCTTCGGAAAACGCGCCCGCCAGTACGCTATTGATGTCCCCGGCGGGGTTGGAAAAGTCAGTTAAAGACGTAGCCGTGAGAATGCTGACTGCGAATTTACGGGCGACCCAATCAGTTCCATCATATAGCGCTGGTAAGGGGATGTAGCGTAAAGACCCATCTGGAACATATACGATTGTGTCGATCTTGACCCCGTCTGAGTCAAGTATCTCATTCACAGCATCGTCTACGGGCGCCAACAATCACTGATAGAGCTTCAGACCGGGCTCTTTGACGTCGTCGCTGCCCATTCGCAGTGCTTGTCTGAACTGAATAATTACATCAGTCAGGTCCGCCCGTTCTACCTCAACCGGCACATTTTGGAGATCTGACTCTTTCGTCATGAATATCAGTTCAACTCGTTTGGCGAGGACCAGCGGGTATAACAGCAACTCATTTGCTTGCAAATGCTCAGAGAGGTTCTGCAACAATTCCAGTTCCAGGGCTTGGTAATCGTGACCGCTGGTCATTTCCCGGATCGCTTGCAATACCTCGGGCTCTTGGCTCAGTTGTTGAAATCTGGCACGTGCCTCCTTTCGCTTCGCCCTCAGTTCTGCAACACGCGCTATTTGTGCTTCGGTTCGTTGGGAATGATTAACGCTTTCCAAACTGAGCAATTCTCTGGTCTCAGAAATACTGTCCGCAATCAGTTGGGCATAGGGATTCCAAACTTTGTTTTCACCCTCAAGATTAGGTATCTCGGCGTCATTGCCCCGAAGACCGCCAAGATAATCATTCAATTCCTCAACCTTGAGTAAATCCAATGCTCGCTCAGCCTCTGGAAGTCGATTCTCATCGATTAGCAACTCGGCCAATAGTCTGTATGTCTCGGCGACCTTGTCAGCATAGGTCTGACGAGATGTGACCGAGAGTGGCTGTAGGTCCGCTCGAATACTTTCAATGACATTGATGGATCGCTTGAGGAAAGTAATCGCCAGGGCCTTCTTATCCCCAAGCGCAAATACCCGGCCAATATTTTCCAATGTTGCATATTGTGCGGCCAGCATGCCGGCTTCGTTAGCGCACAGCAGAGCGTCAAAATACAAATCCAGCGCTTTGTCAGAGTCTCCAGTGCTGCGATAGACAAATCCGATACTGTCTAAGGTGCGACATTCACCGCCTCGATCACTTTGCTGCTTTGAAATTTGCAACGATTGATCCAGTGCTTGCATGGCTTGCTCGAAGTCACCAAGAAATGCATACGCATAGCCAATGTTGTTCAGGCTACGCCCGACCCCACGGTGATTGTCTATCTCATCATGTAATTCAACCGCGGTTTCGAAGTGCAAAATCGACTGTCGAATGTCATCTGGTACGTTCAACTGTTCTCCGCGGTTGTACAGGGCATAGCCTAGATGAAATTCTGCGCGGGCAAGGTTGTAGGTGTCCTCACTGAAATCGAATTCAATCAGGGCGGATTCGAGTTGGGACAGGGCGAACGAATAGTCACCAATTTCGATCGCGACAATGCTTTGATCTATCATCAATGCCGGCAAATACTGTAGACGAAGGCGGTCATTACTCTGGGTAATTTCGATTGGTTTTTGGAGGGTGAGCCACGCCGGACCGAAGTAACCACGATCAATTTGTATGCTACTTAGATTTCCCAACGCCGGAACCACGCCACCACCGCCTAAGGACTCTCTGATGGCAACAACTCGTTCAAAACTCGCAGTGGCTTGATCGAACAGTCCAAGCTCTTTCTGTGTTCTTGCGAGCTTAAACAGTACCTTGGAAAAATACTTGTCTTCGCCGCGAATTCAGGATCGGATGCGTGGTAACTCAGCCATAAGGCCGCTCGATGAACGCGCAATGGAACCAGCTGCGCGCCACGTCCGATGCCGTGAACACAGCCCGGCTGGCCTGCCAACTGGCAATCGGCAGGGCTTACGATCACGCTGCCTGAAGCCGTGCCATGACCGGGGTTGTCGAGAAATCGGCCATCCAGCAAGGGATCGGTCGGATCGTCATCGGAATCGTAGTAGTCATAGCCCAGGTTCGGGTCGATGGGCCTTTGGCCAGCCACTTGTTGCCAATTTTCCGGATGCTCCCTGTAACCGGTATCTATATGTGCGACCAATACGCCCTTCGCTTCCTGGCCTTCCGCGACACCTTTGTGGTCGCGTACCTGCTGCCAGGCCTCGGTGGCGCTGAGCTGCGCAAGGTGCCAGCGGTCATTCTGTTCGGCCAATCTATTGTGGCCGGCACCAGAGGAGACATCACGCTTCTCTATACCTCGTTGGTCTAGTCTGCCGGGCAGCTCCACTTCCAACAAGGGCTCCACCCGCATCGCACCATCGACTTCATCCTGAATACGATAGGCCTCATCGAAGAGTGCCCCCACCGAGTCCAGCGATTGAGGGTCTCTGCGAGTACTTCGTCGGGTGAGGAGTTCTATGGTGAGGCCATCAGCGAATACGTCTGTTACTTCAAAGCAGTCGGACAAATCGTCCGCTGCAGCGTCGCAGGTGCTACGAGAGTCGCCAAAACTGCTGGGCAGATCGGCACCGACGGGTGCATCGAGATGGACTGCAAATCCGCTGAATCGGACCCCCGCCGGTTGAATCGTGATGGTCTTTTGTTGGGTGGCCCAACTGCGTTCGTCGACTGGCACACTGCCTCTGACGCCGTTTAGTGATGCGGCCCAAAACCGATCCATCGGGTCGCTGTATTGATCCAATTGAAGGTCTTCGGCTGAGCGCCTCATGGCGCCTTGCGGAAACACGGATGAATTAATTGGTTGAGAAGATGCGATGACCTTGAACACATCCACAACCGAAGACTGTGAGGGAGGGAGAAAAACCTTAATTTTCTTAACTAAAGGGATGCCTTGAAGCAGCACCTCCTGAGCCCCATCGACCGGCGGATACAGCAGGGCAATACTGCCATCCGACGAGACGTCGAGTACATACACATATATGGGCTCAGAGTCGAGGTTGACAATTTGGTATTGAAGTTCAGTATTCGGGGCAACCGAGCCGGGTGTTTCGGAACCTTCAGGATCACTTGATCGTTGCATGTCAAAGGTGAAATCAATCGTGCTCGATGGATTCTTGAGATCCATCACACTGATCCAATGCACCACATCCTTGATGCTTTCGACGACTTCACCGACCAAATTTGGGGTGTCGCGTGGAATCGGCGTTGCCGCGAGTTCCAAATCACCCCATCGCAGGGATACTTCAACGTCGCCTATATCGACGATTAGCCGTGCGTCTGAGGCGTGATCCACCAGCGCAGTCAATCCTGCCTCTGTCAGTTGACGTTTAAGATTGGTAATGATCTCAGGATTGGGTCCATCCACATACACCGGAAACGGGGCAGCGCCGAGGTAAAGAGACCGCAGGGAGACTTTGGAGTATTGCTTAACCGGTCCACCCTCGACTACAGAAGCAAAAGCCTTGAAGTCTTCCAGACGTTGAATCTCGATTGTGGCAATCGGCTCTGCTGCATCGAAGTCATGTGTTTGTGCATCATAAACTTCAAGTTGGGCATCTGCTTGCACGCCGTAGACTCGGCCGACGCCAATTTCGAGGCGATCGCCATCGACTTTCTCTACCAATGCGTAGGGAGAGGTGTTATATCGATCCGTACCGAATACCTTCAGATCCGTACCGCGACCCTCGATTTGAGGATGTTGAGAGGGATACCGCGCGGACACTTCGGCACTCACTTCATCCATCACGCTGCGGTAAGTTGCGTTTTCGTTGGCAGCTCGAAGGGCATGGGCCAGAAACCAGGTCATCACGCCGTGGCGATTGCCGTTGAACGAAGCCTCATTGGAGAGCTGGGTTGCCCGGCAGCCCGAAATCAGCACGTAGTCCGAATCGTTTAAGCGAAATCCTGATAGACCTTCTCCAGAACTTCGTACCGAGAGCGCAAATGGCTCGGGCGGCGGAGGTGGTCGCTCATCTGCGGCTACGATGCGGGCTGCATTGCCGCCTCTTACGGCCGAGCCTGAATGGCAGCTGTCGAGAATGAAGGTTACTTTTTTGGTCTTTTGCGTCAGTTGATGAAGCAAGCCGTTGATTTCGTCGTCGGTGATATCAAAGACACCCTCGGTTCTGCCGTCATGCGGCACCAGGGTCTCGTCAAAGCCGTCAACTTCATCCCCGGACCGATCCTTAATGGTGGAGCCGTGGCCGCTGAAGTGAAGTATTACGACATCCTCTGGGTTGGCCTTGGCGATCAAATCATCCTGTATGGCCTTGATAATGGCGGCGCGAGTGGCTTGCTCGTCCGTCAGTGTTGCTATGTTTTTGGCTGGCGTGTCGAATTTATCGATGAGGATGGCACGCATTAGCGCTACATCGTTGACAGCCCCTTTGAGGTCTCTGACACCGGGTGCTGCATATTCGTCAATGCCAATTAAGAGGGCACGGCGCGTTGGTGGACCCGTATTTTCCGAACGGGTTAGCGTCCCTCGCGTTTCGCTTGATTGGGATTCGCTTGATTGGGGATCGGGTGTCTTGGCGGAGACATCGACACAGGTCAGACAGAAACTGAAAAGCAAACTTGCAGCAGTCAGACGATACATTTGATTTGGGCTCCTTGCGTAAAATTCCGAATCGTGCGGGAGGCGATTAAGCTATATTGTCAGAATCCTTGCCTTTATTTCACTATAGTCATTAAATGGACAAATTGCAGATTCTGAACACATTTTGTGTTTGTCTACGACGATTTAACCAAGAATGGAGGCCCGCAATGATGAAGCGCATCGAATCCAAGTCTGTATTACTGCTTGCTACGATAGGCCTACTAGGCCTGAGTGGATGTGCAAGCTCGCCAGACATTAGCTTGGCCTACTATATGGTCAAAACGAGTGTGGAAGTGAAGGTAACGCGGACCATTATGTGCGATGGTGGCGGCAATCCCATTATTGTCAATGCAGTCGCTTTGACCCCCTCGCATTCCGCGGATGTAGGGCCAGGCAAAGCCAAGCAAATTAACATCAAGAACTTGAGCAGTGGTTCATCCAACAGCGACATCAAGTTTCAGTTCTACGCCGATGGACGACTGAAGGGCGTGAACGCGAGCAGTACAGGACAGGGTGCGACGATCATCAAATCTGTATTGGCGTTAACAGAAGCGCTGCCCGTTCGGGGATTGGGGCCATCTGAGGCGTGTGAATTTATTAAAACGCATGGCAAGGGTAAGCCACTGAGCCTGGCATTTACTGCCAAGCTGCGGGATTTTGGTTCTACAGTTCCATTCAAGTTGCAAGCTGACCCCGCCAGTAACTTTTATTTTGACAGTCTGGACACTGTAATGGGGGTGGTATGCGGGGTGATCGAGCAACGAATGCAACCCGAAAAGCCAGTTACCATGAATTCCTCTGATAACCAAGAAGTGACATTGACCTTGCGACAGCCTGCGCTCATTAGCATAGCCTTGAAGGTGGGTTCAGAAAGCCAATGCGTGCCCGAGGCAGATTCATTTTGGACCGGCAATGCGCCTGTGGCCCAATTGGGGACGGAGTATCAGGTCCCCATCCCTAAGGCCGCCATGTTCGGTAAGCAACAGTTTGCGATTGGTTTGGCAGCATCTGGTGCGGTCGAGTTCATCCAATACGCAAAAGACACAGGGGTGGGTCAAGCGTTGGCGGCGGCAACTGATGTTGCCAAACAATTCGAAGGCCAATCCACATCTGCACAGGTGGCGGCAGTGAAAGCTGAGGCTGACTTGATTGCCCAACAGCAACGATTGGTCAGCTGTTTAGCTAAGCCGGAAGAGTGCAAATAACCCGGGAATGATGCCGTGTTGAAATTGGTTGCGGCTGAACTGGCTGTGGGGCAATCCCAACAGCAGCAATACAATGCCCCTGGAAATCCTCGAAAAACACGGCCTCATCCCGGCTGCCCGCCGACCGGCGCTGGTACCACCAGGCGATCCTTGCCCTCACCCAATATCACCACTTCAAACCGCCCGCCACTGGCCGCGGCTTTGGGCTCAACAAAATCAAACACGGTCTTCATATACGCGTTGGCAGAGGGGCCCCCGTCCTTGCGGTTGGCGCTGAACCAAATGGTAAAGTTTTCGTCCACTTTGGCGTGCGTGCTCTTGTGCTCAAGCTCGCCCATGCGCGAATCGATGATGAATTGCACCACTTCGGTGTCAGGGTTTTTGTGGCTGCCACCGCTACCGCCGCAGATCACATAGTGATCGGCGGTGATGGCCTTGCAAAATGCCCGATTGACGTTGTTGATTGAACCGTGATGCGGAATTTTCAGGATGTCTACATGCAGGCGGCCCTGCGCATCGAGGTGGTTGGTGAAGGCCAGGCCTTTGATGATCTCATCGTCGCGCCCATCGCCGGTCATGAGAATCTTCTGGTCACCCTCCTGCGCGAGAAACACGATTGAGGCCAGATTGGGCGGCGTCACTGCGCCCCGCGTCTGATTTTGCGCATAGTCTGCCAGCAGGCGGCGCGCCGTCTCGGCATCACTCAGGCCCAGCAGCTCCTGGTCATCTTCGGCCTTTTTCTGCACGTCAAGGATGACGCTATTGTTGTTCTTGACGTAGTCAATCCACTCCACCCGCAGGCGTTCCAAATCCTCCTTGAAGGGCCCAAGCAGGGTCAGTTCCATGGCGCCAAACGGATGTCTCGCCGCTGCATCCTTCACCAGCAAGGGTTTTCCCTCACTGGGCGGGTTGAGCGATATGCCGAGTTGGTTGGGGCTGATGCGATTTTGCAATTGCAGCCCCTGTTTGACCCCGGTGGCCAGAAACTGCATGTCGGCTGCTCGGGCCAGGTCTGCGTTGGCAAAGCCCAGCGCTCGCGCATTGAACAGCAGCACTTCTTCGACTGCAGTGGTGTCGTCAGTGATGTCCTTGAAGCCGTTGTACCAGAAAGCCTCGATGACCGGTGGCCGCACGAAGCCAGGCTCATCAAAATTGGAAGTGCCGGGCGGGTCGTTTTCGTGGTTTTTGAATACCCGCCACTCGACCTCCTGGTCGAGCATCTTCAGAATGCCGGAGATGTGGTCGCTGTCGATGTGCGACAGGCAGACCAGGGTCCAGGGTACCGCCAGTGATCTCCTGCAGGTTGTCGCGCACGTTGTTGGTGTAGTTTTTGCCGAATCCACCGTCGATCAGAATGTGGTGGCCATCGTCGCTACTGAGCAGCAGACAGTCGCCGGAGCCGGACTGGAAGATGTTGAGCTTCACGGTGTTTGATCCAGGCTGGTATAGGCGAGGCGGGCTTCTTTGAGGCAGGCGTCGGCATCGACCCGGCCGAAACCGGCATCGTTGCGCCAGTTAAAATCATGGCCGGCCAATGGCACGGCAGTGCGGCGGATGATGCCGGTGATCTGCGCCGCGGTGAGGCGTGGCTCCACCGCCAGCATCAGGCCGGCTACGCCAGCGACATAAGGGCTGGCCATGCTGGTGCCCGTCATGTTTACCCATTCATCGGGCTCGCCAAACCCGAGTGCCGCCGGGATGTCCGTGCCGGGTGCGCAAATTTCCGGTTTGTGACGCCCATCCCGGGTGGGGCCCTGGCTGCTGGTGATACCGATTTTTCCAGCTGCCTCATCCAAATTGGCGACGCTGACGATACGTTGGCCGCAGGCCAAAGAGCTGACCGAGCTTTCGTCGACATTGGTGGCGCCGGAGAAAAACGACGGGAAAGACCAGGCCTGTTGCATGCCGAGGCTGCCCAGGCGCCGCGGGTCGTCGCGTTCGATCCAAACGTGGTAGCGACCATCGCGCACCTCAAGGCTGATGATGCGCACCGTCCATTGGCCCGGCTGCACGCCAATCACGCCCTGCTCCGCAAAGAACGGGCTGAGATAGACCGCAATGTGGTTGTCGCCGTTTGCTGGCGAGTATATTTCGTTGTAGATACTGACGAAGGTGCCGCTGGTCAGCTCCTGGTTCTCTATGAACTGGCCGGGCTCAACGGGCCCGATGCGGGTACCACTGGGGGAGATCACCTCGACCGCAAATCGATCCTGCGGGCTATACCAGATCTCGAGTTCATTTTCGGATAAATCGGCGATGCCATCGCCCATGACGATCCACTCGAGATTGCGCGTCAGGTTGGCGTTGGGGATGCGGCCACTGGAATGGATGCGGCCCATGATAAAGCCCAGGTCGCCGGGTCTGGCGGCCGCTTCCTGGCCGGCATTGCCGGCGGCCACTGTCACCGCCCGCCCTGGATGTGACAGAGCGTAGTCGATCCAGCGGTTGACGACGCTGGAGGTGTCATGGGCGTGGCCGTTGGTACCCAGGCTGATATTGATTGAGACGGGTAATGGTTGGCCGCTTTGACCCAGTTCTGCGGTGAGGCTGAACAGGAAATCAACCGCATGCGCAATGCGTGGTGAATCGTAGAAGGACTTGCGCCGATCGACATCCTCATCAGGCAGGGATATCAGCACCCCAGCCAAAATGGCCTGCCGGCACAGGCCCCGATTGCCGGCGGCGATGCTGGCGACATGGGTGCCGTGGGCGGCGTAGGCCATCTGCGACTGGGGCTCGAGCAGATAGGGCGCCAATCGATTGCGGTTGTTAGGGTCTTGAGAAGCAGCAATGGCGGCGTTCATGTGCTCGCGGTGAATCTCGGCGCCGTAGTCGAAGGGCGCCGGCGCCGGTCGCGTCGAGCCACCTTGATCCCAGATGCGCTCAAAACGGGTTTCGCCGTTCTCATCAACGAAATCAGAGTGCGAAAAGTCAAAGCCCTGCACGTCGATGATGCCCATCAGCACAGCCCCGCCGAAGTGGTGGGCCCGACCATCGCCAACCTTACGGAACGTCTTCGAGGGGTGGGCGCCCGAGCGCACATTTATTGGCGGTGAAAAGCGGATTCCTTCGCCAATCTCCACCCGGATTACTGCGGGTGACTCGGCGAGGGCGTCCAGCTCACTCAAGGCGACTTCCGCAGTCACCAGCCGCCCTCTTGTGTGGGGCGCGTGAAGCTGGACCGACGCGGGCAGGCTATCGATTGCCGCATCGTTGGCCAATTCGAGAAACACGCTGGCACGTACATCCGATGCCGGCTCTTTGAGGCTGCCGCGTTGCGGGGCTGATTCCAGGCTTTGCTTGGTGATGGCCCGCGCATCGGGGGCGCGTTGCTGGGCCGTGTTTTGCAGTACTTTGTCATCGACCATGACGCACACTGCAGCCGCCCGCTCGGCGCGCAGCACATTAACGGCCGTGCTGCCGTTGGCGATCATGCGCAATTTGGGGAAGAGTTTTGTGCGTTCGGTCTTGAGGATTTTTGCCATCTTGTTTCCTGGGATGCTTCCTGCCCCGCCTTAGCTTCCCCCCGTTTTATCGTCCCTCCCCAAGGCCCACTGAAATTATAGACCATGCCGTCGCGGCGCTCACTTCACCCCGAAAGTATCAAAGGTATAGTATAGTAGATATTTTGAGACTATCTGAACACACACATGAAAAACCGACCCATAGCCTCCTTTTTTGTCCTCACTTATGCCTGGTCATGGGCCTGGTGGCTACCAGCGGTCTTCGTGCTTCGAGGGATGGCGTTCGAGACCACCGGCGTGCCCGGCTGGGTCCTGTTCTGCGTCGTTATGGGCGCTTATGGCCCAAGCTTGGCTGCCGTTGTCATGACTGCGCGGGCTGGCGGATGCCCGGCTCCATCTCTCTCACGCGCTTGAGTTGTGCACCCATTTCAGTCTTGAAATCGTTGATGATGGATTTAAATTCTGATTGGTGCATCAGCGAAACATTATGTGGGCTCTGCTCTGCCTGCGACCACCATGAGATTCTGAAGCCTTCACGCCAGGCCTGTCTCAATGATTTAACAGCCTGCTGCGTCTCGCCCTGCCGGGCGTAGAGTTCAACATCTGCCACCCCAAATCCATGCCAACGGCGAGTTGCAATAAATCCACGGGAGCAAAAGGTAGTTTCGCCGATGATCGTCGTTTCTGCGGGGAGCCGCTTCGGCCCACCCTGCATTTCTGGCGAGCAGCCCCACTGCTTGCGGCGGATTATGAACGGGCAAATTCCGAAAGAGGATCAGAGTGAAGTGGCAGACCATTTTGCTGCAGGCACCAAACTTCCTTAATCCTCGGCAAATTGTCCCATTGCAATCCGGGTCACTGACTAAAATGGGCGTACCAGATCGAATCCACAGTGGCGGCCATTTGGCCCGCCAATTGTCATTCCCAATTATTCGTTCGACGACTGCCCCGAACCCGACATCGTTGTGGTGCCTGCTCAAAGGGGCGGCGACGCTCTGCGTAGTTGGCTGCGCAGCACTCACGACAAAACGGATGTCACCATGTCTGTTTGCACGGGCGCCTTTCAGTTGGGTTATGCGGGCATCCTCGATGGCCTGCCGGCTACGACACATCATGACTTCTATCAAAGTTTCGCGAATAAATTTCCCAAGACAGAAGTACACAGGGGACTGCGTTTTGTTGAGACTGAGCAAATATCGACCGCTGGAGGATTGACCTCGGGGATTGATCTGGCCTTGCGGGTTGTGGAGCGATACTACGGCCGGAAACAAGCTGCTCAGACTGCCCAATTCATGGAGTACACCAGCGCGGGTTGGAAAGTATAGTTTGGGATTTTTACCATATTAGGGATGAATTGCCCCCAACCCACAAAAGATCTCTGAGCCCTAATTGCGTTTGCTATAGCCATCCCGCATGCTGGCTGCACATGACCAATAACAATATCGAGTCCTCCGCGCCGGTCAAAGGCGCCTGGTGGACGCTCTCTGTTCTGACCTTTGTCGCGATGCTGGATTGGGCGGACCGGGCGTTGATTGCCGCGACGGTTGAGCCGATCAAGGGCGAGTTCGGGCTGTCCGACGGTGAAATTGGATTCCTCATGGGGTTTGCCTTCGTCGCCATCCGCGTGCTGCTGGGTCTGCCGATCGGCAGATGGGCGGATAGCTACAATCGGCGCAATATCCTGGTGGGTTCGATTGCGGTCTGGTCCGCTGGGACGGTTGTCTTTGGCATGTCGCGAAACTTTGCGCACCTGGTGGCAGGGCGGCTGGTCATCGGTGCGGGGACGGCCGGCAGCATCTCACCGTCATTGTCCATGGTTGCCGATCTGTTTCCATTGCGCCGGCGTGGCCTGGCCATGGGCATCTGGAACGCGGGTTCAGTGGTGGGGTATTCCGTCGGCTTGGGCATCGGGGCTTTTCTGACCCAATTCTATGGCTGGCGAATCACGATGTACGCCTTTGGCCTGTTTGGGCTTATTGTTGCTGCGATTGTATTGTTCGGCACTGCCGAGCCCTTGCGCCGGGATTCAGCGGGCAAAGAGGCAACCTCGGTGCAACTGCCTTCCCTGAGACGGGTACTGGCGTTCATGATCAGGCAACGATCCATGCTGCACGTATGCATCGGATTCGCGCTGATCATGGCGGTCGATATGATGACCAGCTTCTGGGCGATGACCTTCTATGTCCGCAGTTACGGGCTCGAAATCGCCCAGGCGGGCGGCTATTTGTCGATCATGTGGCTCACCGGCATCCCCGGTTGTCTGTTTGGCGGTTATCTGGCGGATCGGCTGGGCAGGAATGACATTCGCTGGCATGGCTGGCTGGTGGCCTTGGCCTGCGTCGCGGCCACGGTTTCCACCGCCATCATCTACCTCACCGACATCCTGCCGCTGGCGCTGGTGGTGGTGGCCGTCAACACTTTCATTTTTGCGATCACCTACCCGGCCATGACCAATGTATCGATCGGCCTTTTCCCGGTGCGCATGAGGGCCCTTGGCTATGCCCTGTACACGGTCATCCTGTATAGCGGCTACGCCCTGGGGCCTTCCTACATCGGCGTGGTCAGCGACTGGCTGGAGCCACGGTTTGGCGTTGAATCCCTGCGCTACGCCATGCTCTCGAGCATCCCGTTCATGCTTTGGGCCGCCCTGCATTTCTGGCGCGCAGCCCCACTCCTTGCAGCGGATTATGAGCGGGCGAATTCCCAAACGTTTTAGTCTGTCGCAATCCCCTTCATGTGGAGCCTAAACCAAATTCACGGTCAAAGTGAGTCAATCAGGACTCGCGAAACTCCGCTGGCGTCAGACCGGTATGTTTCTTGAAAGACTGTGAGAAATGGGTACGACTGGAAAAACCGACCCGGCTTGCAATTTGCTCGACCGGGATGTGGCTGGAATCCAGCAGTCTGGACGCTGTTTGCATGCGGACATGATTGACCAAGTTCATCGGCGAACGGTCAAAAGCCTCGTGAAAAGCTTTTGCAAACGCGGAGCGGCTCATGTTGGCCTTCTCGGCCAATGACTCGACAGTGTGGTTCGCCCCCGGGTCCGCCATGATGGCGTCCAGTGTTGGGCCAAGCCGCGGATGGTCCAGCGCGGCCAGCCACGGCAAAGTTGTGTCTGACTCTTCGGCCAGTTTGCGAAACATGTAGACCAGAATTTGCATCATCATCGCGCCCTGCAGAATTGGCCCGGCATCCTGATGGTGGGACTGCTCTGACAAAATACCCTGATACAGTAACGGCACCTCCGGATTGGCGGACAGGTCAGCGATCAGGATTTCTTCAAGATGATCGAACAGGCCGAATGCGTCAGCGTAGCGGATGTTCAAGGTACCGCAACCGACAACCATCTCCAGCGGCCCTTGCCCGCAGGCGTAAATGCTGTGTACCGGAGGCCCATCCGGGGCGCAGTCGATTATCAATTCGTGCTCCACCGGCTCCATGGTCTCCAGTGAATGTGCCAGACCGGCCGGAATCACGGCCAACCAGTTGGCACCCACTCGCTGCCGATCGCTTTAGTTGCTGCTGATCCAGCCTTCGCCCTGCACGACAAAATGCAGCATGGTCACCGGTGGGGCCGGTAATGCCAGTCGCCAGCCGGAATCGAGCTTGCACAGAGCGAACGGTTCGACTTCGATGGACAGGTTTCTCAGATAACGTTCCAGCATTGATCAGTCCTGGTTTGAGCGGCCTGATTTGCCGCGAGGCAAGTATAGGCGGTTTCTCGAAGATTTGGACGAATTCATACATCTTCAGGACCAATGTTGACGGGACTCCGAGTGATGATGAATACGTGAATCGACCCATGCAATTCGGGAAAGTCACCGGAACACGTTCCGTTTGCGCGATTTCTAAAGAGGAGAGCTGAAATGTTGAAGAGTCACCCATTAAAATTTGTAAGCTGTATCGCTTTTGTTGCATCTTTGCTAGTGAGCACGAATGCGGTTGCCCAGTTGCCCGATCCCGGGCTGGTTGTTGATCCAGGCCGTACCGCATTGGTCATCACCGATCCGCAGAACGACTTTTTGAGCCCTGACGGCGCCACCTGGGGATTGGTGGGGGCGAGTGTCGAGGCCAATGGAACCGTCGCTAATATTGAGACCCTGATGAAGGCGGCCAAGGCCAACGGTATCGAAGTTTTTATTTCTCCTCACTACTACTATCCAACAGATCATGGCTGGAAGTTTGGCGGCGCTGTCGAGACGATGATGCACGCCATTAATATGTTCGATCGCCATGGCCCATTAACTACCGAGGGACTGGAAGGGTCTGGCGCTGATTGGTTGGCGCGCTACAAGCCCTTGATTGAAGATGGAAAGACCATCGTGACAAGCCCGCACAAGGTGTATGGCCCTGAGAGTAATGACCTGGCCCTGCAGCTGCGCAAGCGCGGTATCGACAAGGTCATTCTGGGCGGCATGTCGGCCAACTTGTGTGTTGAATCTCATCTGCGCGAGTTGCTCGAGCAGGGATTTGAAGTAGCGGTAGTTCGCGATGCGACTGCGGCCGCACAAACGCCTGACATTGACGGCTACGCTGCAGCGGTGACCAACTTCCGCTTTCTCGCCAGTGCCGTTTGGAGTACCACTCAGGCCAAGGCTGCCATGAGCAGAGCGGCGGTTCCCTAAGCTCCGCGCAACAATCAAGTGAATTGTACAGGGCCAGATCAAATCTGGCCCTTTTTTTGGGCTCTAATTGCGTCATCCTTCGAGGCCGGAGAGAAAATTTACCGCGTTCAGGCCGATGTACTTTACCGAGTAACCGCCCTCCAGCACGGTCAGCGTCGGTAATCCAAGTTCGCCGATGGCTTGTCCCATTCGAATGAAATCTGCGCTTTCAATGGAGAAGTGGGTCGTCGGATCGCCAGCGAAGGTATCAAGCCCCAAAGACACCACCAACGCATCAGGCGAAAAACGCTGAACCTGCTTCAGTGCCTGCGACAATACGATGCTGTACTGGTCCCAGTGGGTGCCAAACGGCAAGGGATAATTGACATTGAAGTCCTGGCCCTGGTCCTCACCGCATTCGTCGGCAAAGCCGATGAAGTAGGGATACTCAAGGCTGGGATCGGCGTGAATCGAAATCGTCAAAACATCGTCACGTTGATAAAATATGCTTTGAGTGCCGTTGCCGTGATGATAGTCAACATCCAGGATCGCCACCCGTCCCGCGCCGGAAGAAAGCAGTGACTGGGCAGCGAGTGAGTTGTTGTTGAGATAGCAATAGCCGCCGCAGAAATTCTTCGCAGCGTGGTGCCCGGGAGGGCGGCAAGCCGCAAATGCATAGCGCGCCCCACCATCAAGCAGGGCCGCGCCTGTCAATGCACAATCGGCTGATGCCTGAATCGCCTGCCAACTGCCCGCCACAAATGGCGAAGTGGAGTCAAAAGAATAGCGCCCCAGTTTGCCGATCACGCTGTGGGTATCTGCATAGCGCATCCCCGCGCCCACAAAGGTGTCTGGTCTGGCATTGGCATCCAACTGGCCGGCGGCAAGCCAATCAGGCCAGACGTTCTGGAGAAACGACAGATAGTCCTGCGCGTGTACAGACAGGTAATCGCTTTGATTGAATGGCCGTGGCGATCTGACCGGACCCAGTTCGCTCTTGAGAATGGCCTGCACCACGTTATTTGCCCGTTCCGGGGACTCTGAGCTGGGCCGGAACTGGCCGTCGGTTCTCGGATCAAGCAGCCCGCAGTGCAGCTTATGTTTCTCGGAATAAACGGTAATCAAATGTTCACCCTAATCTCTCCGCTGCTTGATTGAGGCGACTAGCTTATCATTGGGCCTTGCAGAAAAGGCCTGTGACCCTCTAGGAGTAGTTTATGGCGCTCACTGATTCAACCATGCCAGATCTGGGCACCCCGGCGCCTGATTTTGATCTGCCGGATGTGGTCGGCGGACAGCAGATTTCTCTGGCATCGTTTGCACAAAATACGGCTGTGTTGGTGATGTTCATTTGCCGGCACTGTCCGTTTGTGACTCACGTTCAGGCGGAGCTGGCCAACATCGGCAGGGACTATTCCGATACCGGCCTTGGCATCGTGGCCATCTGCGCCAACGACGCGGAAAACTATCCAGCCGATGCGCCGGACAGTCTCAGGGAGATGGCGCATGAGGTGGGCTTTGTCTTCCCGCTGTGCCACGACGATTCCCAGCAAGTAGCCAGGGCATACGCGGCCGCTTGCACCCCCGATTTCTTCCTGTATGACGCCGACAGGAAGATGGTCTACCGAGGGCAGTTGGACGCCAGCCGGCCGGGCAATGATCAACCAGCGACCGGGGCGGACCTGAGGGCTGCGATAGACGCAGTGCTCGCAGGTCATGCAGTAAATGCGGACCAAAAGCCCAGTGTCGGCTGCAGTATTAAGTGGAAAGCGGGTTAGTAAGAAAGCATTAAAAGGCTGTGACAGCTTTACCCGACAAAGTTATTCCACCACAGGCAAAAGTGGCAAAGCGGGTAGAGCCCCAACGCGCGATCGTCTGGCTGAGATGCCAGCTTTGTGACCCAGGATTCGAGTCGCTTGTGCCTGAAAATGCCCGATGACAGGGAAGTCTCCAGGATGGTCTCGCGGTAGAATTCCCGAATGGCGCGGCAGCGGAAAATCCGCTTCGGCAGGTGCAGGCCCTGCTTGGAGCGCTGTGCGACATCCGCAGGCAATGCCTGCGCCAGTGGTGACAGCAGCGCCTTCATCTGCCCGTCCCGAATCTTGAACGAAGAGGGCAGGCGGTGGGCGAATTGAATGACTTCGCGGTCCAGGAATGGCATGCGCACCTCCAGCGAATGCGCCATCGAGGTCTTGTCGTGGCCGAACAAGATGCCGTCTGCCAGGCGGCCCGTCAGCTCCAGACTGAGCTTCAGATCAAGGCCGTCGCGCAGGGAGCGCCGGGTTTCGTCGGTGATGCCTATGGCCTCTGGCCCCGGCCCATTGCCAAGCGGAATGCCGGGGCGAAGGAGAGAGGCCACGGTGCTGGGCGATGACAGGGCCAACCATTGCAGGTGGGCCTGCTCGTCATCCACCGCACCCAGGAAACCCAGTGTGCGGCGCCACTGCGGGCGCATCTCAAAAGGCAGTGAAGCCGGCAGCAATTGGTGTGGCAGCCACTTCCTGAGGCGATCCAGCGGCCCGTCGCGGTAACGACTGTAACCGGCAAACAACTCGTCAGCCCCTTCCCCGCCCAGCACGAATTTCACATGCTCTGCGGCCGTGCCGGACAGCAGAAAGCCCAACAGCGGCGCGGAAGTGATCAGCGGTTCCTCCAGCGCGAGCGATGTTTGCTGCAGGGCGCCCAAGGCATCGGCATCACGAATTTCCACCTCGTGGCCGAGGGCGCCGACGTGCTCTGCGACCTGGCGTGAAAAGCGCGACTCGTCGCTGGCCGGGTCATCCGGAAAGACCAGTGAAAAGCTCTTCAGAGGCTCGCCGGAGTGGCGGCTGGCGTACAGCGCCACCAGGGACGAATCCCAGCCGCCGCTGACGAACAGACCGGCCGGAACATCGCCCTGCAAGTGACTCTGCACAGCGGCATCGAGAAGCGTTTTCAGCTCGTGGGCGTATTCCGCTTCGCTCGACTCGCCGGGGGGCCGCTCATAGCTCGGACTCCAGTACCGCAACTGCTGTGTGCCGCCCGGATCGAGCCGCAGGTAGCTGCCGGGCTGCAGACGTTGCAAGCCCTTGAACGCGGTGCGCGGCGACGGCACCCAGCCCACCGAGAAGTAGTTGCCCAGTGCATCCCAGTCGGGCTGCGGCGACACCAGTCCGGTGGCAAACAACGCCCTGGCTTCGGATGCGAAAGCCAGGCCCTGGCCGGTCTGTGCCCAGTACAGGTGTTTCATGCCCACCGGGTCCCGGGCAATGAGCAGGCTGCGATCACGCCGGTCAAGAACAGCCAATGCAAACATGCCGTTAAGGCGTTGCACAAAGGCCGGGCCTTCTTCCTGATAGAGATGGGCGATGACCTCGCAATCGGAGCGGCTGCGAAAACGGTAGCCCTTTTGTTCCAGCTCGCGCCGCAAAGAAAGGTGATTGTAGATTTCACCGTTGCAGACTACGGCGATGGACTTGTCCTCGTTGAACAGGGGCTGGGAACCGCCCTGCGGGTCGACAATACTGAGGCGGCGAATGGACAGGCCGGCGCGCATGTCGGGAAAAGTATGCAGACCATCGCTGTCCGGCCCGCGATGGGTCATTGACTGGCTCATGGTGGTCAGGCGCTGGGCCAGGGGTTCGGCGCCACCGTCAAAGCCATAAATTCCCACTATACCACACATGGTGTTGAGGCCGCCCCAGCGTTGTACGATCCGTGATCATACCCATCTGCCCAGGGTTGGACAAAGGTTGGACAAAGGGCTCTGACCCCTTTTACCCGCCATCTGGGCTACCATGGCTGCAAGTCGGGTGGAATTGCGCATTAATCAGTCGTTATGGCCGTCATCGTCAGCCAGCTCTATCGCTCCGATCACCGGGCCGGTGGCGTCGTTCGTGTTCCCCGGGGTCGGTATAAGTTGTATTTTCACAGTCAGGCCGGTGTTGGCGGCAACATTGGCGACGCCCTGCTGGCGCTGGCATTGCCTGCCGCCATGCGCCTTGCCCAACCATTAATCATCGAAGGCGAGGTATCACCGCGCTTGCTGGACAACACCCGCGCCATCCAGGCGCTTTACCACGAGTGGGACCCCGATCTGCACATCGTCGACATACAGGCCGACGTCCACAGCGGCGAGGGCTCGCCCGCGGGGCCCGGGGCCTTGTGTTTCACCGGCGGCGTGGATTCAATGCACGCCGCGATTCAGTCTCCCGGCAAGAGCCTGCTGTACGTGCACGGCCTTGACGTCCCACTGAAAAACACGCCTCTGCGTCAGCGGGTCACCCAGCACCTTGCCCATGCTGCCGCGGAACTCGATCGGCCGCTGCTCGAAATGGAAACCAACCTGCGCGAGCTCACCGATCAGTACATGACGTGGAATCTGGCCTTCGGCGGCGCACTGGCGGCCTGCGCCCTGTTGCTGACCGGGCATATTTCATCGCTGGATATCGCAGCCGGTGCGGTCGGTGAAGGATTGCCTCCCGACGGCGCACACCCTGCCCTCAATCACTTGTTCGGCAACGAGCGATTGAGCCTGCAGACGGTGGGTTGCGAGTTGAGGCTCATCGACAAGGTTCGCGCGCTGGCTGACTCGCCGGTAGCACACAAGCACCTGAGAGTGTGCTGGGAAAACCGTGGCAGCACCTACAATTGCGGGGTCTGTGAAAAATGCCTGCGCACCATGGCCTCGCTGGCTGTGTTCGGCAAACTGGAGCGTTTCGAGAGCTTCGCCGTGCCACTGGATTATGCTCGACTTTCCCGGGCAGTTGCCATGCACCCGTCCACCGAGTTTTTCATTGAAGAAACACTGGATGTGGCGCGGGACAACGCTGCCGATCCTCGGCTGATTCGTAGCCTGGAGGCCTCCCTGTCGCCGGCTCGAGCCCGGCGCATCCGCATGATCAGGCGACTCCTTCCGGCGCTGGTCCGGAACTGGCATTATCGTCTTATTCACCGCCGAGGAAACGACGCCCGTGAGACATGAACAAAAACGCTGGAGCCGCGAAGACAGCGAGTTGCGGCTGCGCTACCACATCGACACCAACCCGCGGGGGCTGATGGAGTGGATCCACCCTCGGGTGGCCAGGTTGGGCCACTGGCTGGACTTGCTGCTATTGGAAAAACGCACCTGGACAGCGTTGCCCTGGCGCGCAAAGCTGAAGTCCTGGCGGCATGGCTTTACGAGTTTTTCGTGGGAATCTTACGACCTCGACCACAATGACCCGGATCTGTACCTGGCAGATACCGGCAGATTATTAAACGGCCTGCGGCCCAACGGCCAGTACAACGCGTTGGTGTTTTCCAAGCTGGCGTTCTGCATGGTCCTGGACCAACATGGGGCGCCGCAACCCCAGGTGTTGGGCCACATTTTTGGGGGCAAACTCTATAGTGGCGGCGAGAACAGAGACCATCGTCCACCCACCACCTCCGACGGTTTGAGAACCCTGCTCGAAGGCGGCCGGAAACTGGTGCTGCGCCCCTCATTCGGTGGTGGCGGCGAAGGCATCCTGTTCATTGAGCGCCCAGGCAATGGCAAGGGCAATGGCAAGGGCAATTCCAGGGACTTCGTGGTGAACGCCCTGGAGGCCAACGATGAAACCTTCGAAGCCCTGATTCGGCCACTTGATGACTACCTCGTCACGGCGTTAGTCCAACAGGGCGAGTATGCCCAACGCATCTTCCCGGGGACCACCAATACTGTGATGGTAATAACTTCGCAGGACGGTGAACAGCTATGCTACCAGCTTCTCGCGCAACCGTTCATAGGGGGTTTTTCCATTCAGTGCAGCGTGCGGTCTGAGAAAGTTATAGAAGGCCTCCCAGTCGCGTAATTTCTTGGCCAGGTCGACGTCGCCTTTGTAATCGATGAGTTGATAGAACTCAAGCTTGTCGGTCAGGTGAGATCGTTCCACTTTGCCGTTCAATCGTGGGGTCGCGGGTCTGATGTAGAAGTGATTAATGCCCAGGTCCTTCAGATGCCAATGAAATTTGGCCTGGAATTCGTGACCGTTGTCCGTGCGGATGGTGTGCAGGCGAAACGGGAATTGCTCGATCACGTGGTTGACGAAGCGGATGGCATTTTCCTGTGTATGCCTGGGATAAATTTTCAAGGCTCGGATGCGGGTTGCATCATCGATTGCAGTGTACTGGTAACGCTTCAGCCTATGGCCGCGTTTATCGATAAAAGTCAAAAACTTAACGTCAACCTGGATGTGATGACCCGGGACTTGTTTTTGGTAGCGTTTGAAGGTGGGAATAGAGCGCTTGCGACAATTTTGAGGCAACCGATTCAGTCCATGTCTTTTGAGCACATAGTAAACACCCTTGCCCGATATTTTGATCTGGTGATAGCGCTCCAGATACCAGGCGATTCGATCCGGGCCAAAGTGGTAGGTGCGCCGTAGATGTAGAATCTTTTCCTCGATCGGTGCTGGGGTGCGAAGCAGTAGGTTCTCGGGGCATGGCTTGGAGTTGATGAGGCCTGCTTATCCTTTCTCTCTATAGCCTGCTTTCCAGCGATAAAACGATGACTTGGAGACTCCAAATTTACGGCAGGCTAATACATTACTCCCGCGTTCCTGTGCAAACTGTAGACAATTCAATTTCCGGCGAATATCTCTTTGTGCTTGACGATCCATAACGCTCTCCTGTGCAATGCACTTTGAGGTTAGTGAAATCGTCCCACGAAGTCGTACATTTCATAGACCGAATTACCCAATTTCTATCGCTTCAAGGCGGGTGGCAGCTTGAGCGTCAGGGGATATGGCTTCGAAGAATTGAGTAACAACGGCATTGGTTCCAATCACATCTTTACCGCCAGCGCCGAAGTTGAATACCTGGTGCACACCAACTGGTCTGTCGCCACGTTCGCCGATGCAGGCAATGCATTTAATGACTGGAGCAATCCCAGGTTGAAACGCGGCATCGGCGCCGGCATTCGCTGGTACAGTATTGCCGGTCCGGTGCGTATCGATTTTGCCAAGGCACTGGACCTTGATGGCGGACCCTGGCGGATCCACCTGACAATCGGATTTCCCCTCCTATGAAGCCCGCAATCACCCCCACCATTCGCAAGCTTCTGTTGCTCATGCCGATACTGCTGTCCGCGGCTGGGACAATCAGCTGGTACTGGCTACTGCATACGCACTCCGGAGCCCTGCAGTTGGTATCGGTGGGCAGTCGCTTCCTTCCTGGTGATATCAGCTTCGAGTCTGCCAAGGGCGATTTGGGTGCCGGACTGACCCTGGGTGGACTCGAGTATTGCCTCGACTGCAGGCATCACGGGCTGGGGGTTCGCGTACCAAGGCTGCGCCTGACCGTGGACGCCGACCTGTTGCCGCCGTCACTTGAAGTCAGCCTCCGAGTCGAACCGACCCTGGCGATCAGGCAGCCATCCTCGCGACAGCAGTCCGCGCCGGCGCGGGGATCTGCGCTGAAGGGATTTCCATTTCAAGGGTTGCGATCTGTTCTTGGCAGCCTGAACTTGCCGATTCCCATTCGGATAGCTGCCCTGGATGTCAGCCACATGGCTTTTTACGACGATAAGGGGCTGGCCTGGGAAGTGCACAATATCGAGGCATCCATGGACCTGGGACGCCAATTTCAACTGCACGCTTTGCGCCTGGAGGTAATGGGCCAGTCATGGAGCGCAGAAGGACGACTGGTGCCCACGCCTCCCTTTGACAGTGCCTTCAAGCTGGTCGGCGCGGTAACTGGCCTGGCCGGCTTGCAGCCAGCCAAAGTCTCGAAAATCACTGCCAAAGTCAGTGGTCAACTGGATCGCAGCCTGGATCTGACCGGCAGCCTGGATTATCCGCACATACTGCTCAGCGGCAATATTTCAGCGATCTTTGAAGCGCTGCAATGGGACCTGGAGGTTCGTGCAGAATTTGAGGCCGACGATTTGCAGGCGCTGGCACTGCCGGGCTGGCTGCCCATTCAGCCGCCACTCAGCGCGCGGGTCAATAGCCGTGGCACGCTGCAGCAATTTACTCTGGATGTGACCTCACAAATTCGATCTGAGGCCCTGGATACCGTCGCCCTCGATATTCGGGCGAATGGCTACGAAGGTGGAATTTCCCTCGGTGATGTCAGCTTGATTTCACCCCTTATTGAACTGCGCGGCGTTGGCGAAGTGTCGTGGGAGGACGCTTTGGCGGCTTCATTCGAATTCGAATTAGGCAAACTCGAATTGGCCGCGCTGCCGCCAGCGTGGATGCCCGAGCCAGGCGAGTTAACCATGGGCGGGCGACTGCGGCTGCACTGGTCTGAAAACAAAGCCCAACTGGAATCACTCGAGATGCGGATACCGGGTACCGACATTGGTCTGCAGGCCGCGGGGATTTTCGACCCTGCCGCCGGAATCACTGAGGCGCAAATCAGTTGGGCAGGGCTTGGCTGGCCGCTGCTGACCACGCACCCGCAGGTTTCCAGCCCGGTGGGCAGTCTGCGACTCACAGGATCACCCCAGGACTGGGCTCTGTCTGTCCGGGCAATCGCCAAGACGGGCTACCTTCCTGAAGGTCACATTGTTATGGCAGGGCATGGCAACCGGTCCAGCGCGCAAATTGATCTCCAGCAGGGCCAATTGCTCGGCGGCGATGTCACTGGCCAGGTACAAATTGACTGGCGGGACACCCTCAGCCTGCAGGCAAATCTGACTGCGGATAATCTGGATATCGGGGCCTTGAATTCAGCATGGCCGAGCCAGTTAAATTCACGCCTTGCAATCGACCTTGTCTTCCCTGGCGCTATGGACGGCACCATGCGCATGGCGCTGCAGCTGAAGTCTCTATCGGGCAGCCTGCGCAATCAAACACCCGCCGGCGCGGGCCGGCTTGTGTTGCACGATGCTCAACTGGAATTCGATCGCTTAAGCCTCACGGCCGGAGATTCTGCGGTGGCGTTGCATGGCAACATGGCTGCTCCAGACGGCCTTGAGTTTTCATTCCACGCCGATGCACTCGAAGACTTGCTGACGGACGCCCAGGGGTCTGTTTCCGGTAGCGGGCGCATCAAATTCATGAACGGGGGGCTGAATGGGGGGATGAACGGGTTGGGGAATGGCGCGACGCATGGCCTGATGGAGGGATGGCCGCGGGTAGAAGCTGAAATTCAAGGCAGCGAATTGCGCTGGCATGATGCCTCGGTCCGGCAGTTGGCGATCACCACATCGGTCGCGGATTCCGGAAATTCCGGGGACTTTGATGGGACCGTAACCCGCCTGGTGGCAACTCTAGACGATTTGAGTCTGTCCGGGCAACATATCCAGGCCGTGCAACTGTCTCTTGATGGAGACCGGTTTCAACAGCGACTTGGGCTCACAGTCCATGGCTCTGAAGCAAGCCTGCGGGCGGGCGTCAGCGGAAGTTTAGCTGACGGGGGGGGTGAACGAAAGCGCTCGCTGGACCGGCGCACTGACCGATTTCAGCGTAAAGCACGATGGTCTCGGACGGATGATGCTCTCCGCACCGGTGGAGCTGGATGTGCGCGCCGATCAGGCCCGGATGGGACAGGCCTGTTTCAACGTTGCGGCGGTACAGCCGCAAGCGCAGACGCATCAGGACAATGCAGCGGTAGCCGAACAATCTGCGTCAGCTGCGATTTGCCTCGAAGGGAATTGGTCCAGGCACACACCTTCATCGGTGTCTGTTGAAATGCACGCATTGCCCCTGGAGTTGATCAACCTGCTGGGGCCAACGGGCCTGCAATTCAGTCAACACCTGGACGGCACCCTGAGTTGGGCCGGCGGCGGCGGCATGAAGCCCTCCGGTACGGGCGATGTTGTGCTCAGCGCCGGTCAGATTAGTTTATCCGATGGCCGTGAAGAGCTTGTGAGAACTGACGCCGGCCGCATTCAATTTCAACTTGAACAGGGGCGGTTGCATTCGGGCAAACTGTTTATTCCATTGACCGATGTCGGCAATGTAGATATCAAATTCAGCTCTCCAAATATCGGGCTTGGCCCCGATGCGGAGATCGCCGGAACCGCAGACGTTTCAATTCGATCCACAGCCAATTTTTCACATCTCTTTCGCTACGTCGAGATTCGCGGGGGAAATTTACAGCTCCATGCAAAGCTCAGCGGGACGGTCTCCGCACCCGCATTGTCCAGCAATCTCGAAATCTCGGACGGAAACTTCTATCAACCCTCATTCGGACTCCATCTGCAGCAGGTGCAGCTGTCCGGGGAGCTGCGGCCACGGACCGAATCTCACTTCAAGGGGCGGTTCCAGGCCGGTGAAGGCTTTGGCGATCTCAATGTCATCGTTGACTTGACGGACCTGGCGCGGCCCACGTTTGCAGCGACGATCAGCGGTGAGAATCTGCTGCTTGTCGATGCGCCCCAGATCAACCTGGTGGCCAATCCCGATTTCACTGTGGCGTGGCGCCCGGGCCAATTGACCCTCAACGGGCGGCTGATTATTCCCCGGGCCCGATTATCTCCCAAAAGTCTGCCCAGCCCGAGCTCGGACACCAGCAGTGATGTCGTGATTGTGGCCGGTGACATGCCCTATTTGCAGGCGCAAACGGACGCCACACCGTTCACGGCCATTCGCGGTGAACTTGAGATTGGTTTGGGCGAGGACGTCTTCCTGGAAACCGACATCGCGACCATAAAATTTGACGGCAGTGCGAGGTTTAAGTGGGCGGGTGGCCCGGTGCCTGTGGCCAACGGCAGCTACGGTATGGCAGGAAAGCTCGAGGCCTTTGGACAGTTACTGCGCATCTCGAAGGGCAGCTTACGGTTTGCGGATACAGCGGCCAACAACCCCTATCTCAATATCCGGGCGGAACGTGACATCTGGGGAAATTCCAGCATCCGCCTGGCCGGTCTGTATAATACCGGCACGCTGCGACGGCCGCTTATGGAAGCCTACACTGTGCCAGGGACCAACAAGGATCGTGCCCAGACACTACTGGTGACCGGTAGCGACTTCGATTACGAACAGGGTGTTGGGGCAGTTGACGTTGGCATGTATATCGCCCCTAAAATTTATGTCAGCTACGGCATCGGCCTGTTCAATGAAGAAAGTGTGATTAGTGTGCGTTACGATCTACGCCGGGGTTTTGGCGTTAAGGCGGCCACCGGCGAGCAGGAAAATGGCGTTGACCTGAGCTACACGATCGAGCGATAGGGCAGTGCAACGGTTCGCTCGACACGCCCCCTCCCAATACACTGCCTAGCTAGTCCGACAGACTGCTAGTGAAATCGGCTGGGATACGCGTGAATGTGCTGCCGTTCATAGCTGGGACCCTCTTCACGCCAGTTAGTCATGACATGTCGGCCGCAAAAGCGCGCGAATCGCGGCGGATTTGCATCCAGAATCTCCTGAGTGACATCCTCCCGCAGCGGGTGTCTCGGCCAAATGTAAGGTCGGGAGAATATGCCACCAGCGGACAGACGCAAACCCGGCGTGCGGCGCCGGAACGCGCCGTGCCAGGTGTTACCGTGCCAGCAAATCAACGAACCCGCCGGAGCTTCCACCGCGACGGCTCCATCCTCACCTTCACCTTTCACAGGATGACGACACAGCAGGTGACTGCCTGGAACATAGGCCAGGGCGCCGTTCTCTTTGCTGTAGTCGCTCAGGGTCCACGTTACATTGGCCAACTCGGCAAAGGAGTGAAAAGGACCCGGCAGCAATTGATTGTCGCTGTGGAGGGGCACTACCAGTTCCGATCCGGGAATCAGCTCATCGTGCGGGCCTTTGCACAGGACCGAATTGGCATGCACGATGCAGCTTTCGCCCAGTAGGTAGTCGAGTAGCGCGACGGCGACACCCTGACAGAGCATTTCCTGGAACACCGGGTCCCGCAGAATGACGTAATGATAGTCACCGAGCATCTGATTTTTATGTGTGTCGCCAGTTTTAAGATCGGGTGGATGGCTGTCGATCTCCTCAATAAATCGCAAGGTTGCCTCACGAAGCCGGTCGGTGAACCCGGCCGGCGCCGCCTGTTCAGGGGCCACGACAGTAAGCCCCTGGGTTTCCAGTTCGGCGACATGACTTTCCAGTTCCAGCTCACGAATGCGGGCCCAAACCCGCTTGGGTGCATCATCTTCAAACATCGGCGGACCCGCAGTTTGCCCGGAGTTGTTTTTGGCAGCAACTTTAGCGAGGTTTTCTGACGCAGTACCCATGGCTTCTATCTCCAGAGAGTTTATTTCAAAATACTCGACTAATCAGGCGCAATATGTCGCTCGTGAAGCGCCCGCCGGTCGTGAAATCCTTTGCAGGCATCACTGACCTGCAGACGCCTCCATGGCACTCAGGATCGAGGTTACTTTTGCCGGATCGAGATACTCTTCCAGGCGCTGAATTCGGCCCCCGGCCGTTTCGGCAACGATGCAAATGGGAAAATCGAACCGGACGTCATCGGCCAGGCAACCGGTCACAACCGCTCTGATGACAAAGCCATCCGCAAACTCGTTGATCACGGGCCGCTCAAACCCGAATTTCTGGAAGACCCGGAATTCCACGGCAATCCGTGCAAGCCGCGACGCTTTGTCGTACTCGTTTTGGTCAACATTGGTCCAGAAAACCGCATCGTCATGAAACAGCGCGCTGAGGTCGGCGAGATTCTTGCCTGCAGTGGCTTCAAGGAAATGCCGCGCAAGCTCCATTGGTGTCGCTTCGTCAAGAGTCATTGCCTCTTTCCTGCGTTTTCGGCAGTCCTATAACGTTTCAGGCGGACGGATGCATCTGTGCCGATCGGACTGCCGCCATACGATTTATGTCCGACCCTTCCGAATGATACCCCTGCCATGCATCCCGGCCAATGAGTCGGGCAAAGCGTTCGCCGGCATTCAAGATCATTTCGTCGCTGACATCATCAAAATTTTCAGCCGGGTTAATGTAGTTGCGGCAGTAAGTAATAGACAGGTGAATGCGTGTGGCCTCCGAGGTCTTGGGGTAAGTGCCATGCCACAAGTTGCCATGAAAAATCAGCAAGGAACCGGATCTTGCGATAACCGGACTTCCGCAGTCGTCGTCGCCTGATCCACCCATGAATTTTGGCAGATCGGATTTATTGGGGTGACGGCAGTAGCGATGACTCCCCGGCACGAAAAACAGCGTGCCCTTTTCCACCGTGTAATCGGTAAGTATCCAGCAAACGTTGACCAGGTTGCCGAAGTAAGGCAACGGCGGCGGCATGCCGGTGGAGTCACAATGCAGAACCGTCGGATTGGCATTTCCTTCCTTGATGAAAGCAACAGTACTGTAGAGACGGCAGCTGGCGCCGGCCATATAGCTGGCAAGCGTCAGGGCGGCCGGATTGATGATCATCTCCGTGAAACACGGGTCCTTGGTCAGCAGGTGAAATAATTGTCGCCCGTAGGCAGGCTTGACATTTTCGGATTCGCCGCTCAATTTGACCGCGCCTGGGTCTTCTTCATCCGCAAGTTTTAGTGTGACCTCAAGCACCCGCTCAGCGAATTGCGCGGGAGCGACCTTGCCTGGCTCAACGATCGTGAATCCAAATGCTTCAAGTTCCGCAATATTGGTCTCGAGCCCAAGTTCGCGTGCCTTCTTGTAAACCTGGTTCAGCTCCGATGTGGCCTTCCAGTCACCTATTTCCATTTCATCTTCTCCACTAAAATAGAACGGGCTCCGCGTCGCGATGGGAATTTGCGGTGTGGAGTACTTTGCACATCCGTGGGAAATGGGTGTGCGCAATTCGACAAAAAGTGATTCAGCTCGCCTCGGCTCCATCGCTATAGTCGCCCTTTTGGCGGTCCCAGGTGCTCTGGTTCAGGCGATTCTTGCGCAATTCAACCTTCCGCACACGTTGCGTAGATGTCTTGGGCAGGTCGGCGACGAATTCCACGTATCGCGGGAACATGAAACGCGGCATGCGTGGCTCCAGGAAATCCAAAAGCGTTGCCGGTGAAAGTTCCACTTCAGGGCGCGGGACAACCACAATTTTAACTTCATCTTCTCCCACCCCATAACCGGATGGAACACCGATTGCGGCCACCTCGGCAACATCAGGGTGCTCGATGACATAGGCTTCCACCTCAAAGGACGAAATATTCTCTCCCTTGCGCCGCATCGCATCCTTGAACCGGTCGACGAAATAGTAGTAGCCGTGCTCGTTAACCCGGAAGGCGTCGCCGGTATGGAACCAGCCATTGATCCAGGCATCTGCCGTCGCCTGTGGTTTGCCGAAGTACCCCGCGTTCAGCTCCCAGGGCCGATCGGTCCGAACGATCAATTCCCCGACCTCACCGGGCGGCAATTCCATGTCGTGTTCATCGACGATTCGCAGTTGATAACCGTCCCGGGCCCGGCCGCAACTCCGCCAGTCGATGCGCTCCTCTTTGCTCATGTGCATCGCCGCGCCGATCTCCGTCATTCCATAGCCGGTAAACACCTCAACGCCAAACCGCCGTTCGAATCCTTCGATATCCGCGAACAACGGTGCAGCCTGAACGCACCGCAATGAGCTGTCAGCATCGTCGGGGCGCACCGGCTGCGCATGGAGGAACTGGGCCATCGCGCCAATCAGACCTGTAGTTGTGCAGCCGAACTGCCTGACATCATCCAGGAAGTCCGTGACGCTGAAGACCTCACGCATCACGATTTGGGAACTTTTCAAAGCAGCCATGTACAGAAGCGACTTGCCGCCGACGTGAAAGGTGGGTAGCACCGCGTACATACAGCCCTCCTCATCGAGAGCCTCCGGCGGTGATGCTGCGGGAAACTGGTGCATTTCCGCCCAGGGCATGAGCACCCCTTTGGACGGCCCCGTTGTACCCGAAGTGTAAATGATGGACGTAATATCGTAGTGTTCCGGCCCCGTCAGATCGTCTAGGGGTTCAAGATCGGCGAGGAACTCTGTATCGGACACAACACGCATCGGCAGGGCGCCATGGTCCCCGGAATAGTCCCAAAGGACGACAGTTTCGACATTATCGAGACTGGGCGACACTTCAATTAACTGGTCCAGGTAGCGGCCTGCAATGACGACTAGCCGGGCTTGCGAATCCTTGATGATGTATTCCAGCAATCGACCGCGGTTCATCGTGTTGACCGGGACCTCGATAGCGCCGATCCATGAACAGCCCAGCCAGGCCAGATGGGAATCAATATCGGTGGGCAGCATCGTAACCACCGTTTCGCCCTTGCGCACACCCAATCGCTGGAAAGCAGCGGCCCACTGCAGCACATCCCCGTGGAATTCACCGTAAGACAGCGAACGACCCTGGACGTTTCGGATGAATTGTCTGTCCGGCGTCTCGCGAGCCCAGCGTTCAATCAGGTGCGGTAGGATGAGTTGACGGTCCAAAACAGTATCCTCCTTGCCAGCATTGCTAATTATTTTGGCCGGTTTGCTAAGAGTCTAAACTATATGTCATACGAAGCTCCGTCGACCGTGCTGCATACTCAGTCACATCAGCTGAACTATTTTAATGATGAACAGGAGTATTCGAAAATGAATAACGAGACCGTCATTTATGAAAAGTCAGAAGGTATTCCCCGCGATGTTCGGCCGCACGTATGGAATCGAACTACGTTTTCGCATGTAGCGGGCCTGTGTGATGACGGCTGACCTGAGAGGCCGGATGATCGCGTGGGGGAACCCAGCCGACCCGCTACAGGCAAAGCGGGTTGGCGCCGCGGCCGTCATCCCGTTCGTACTCCTGTTGGCCGGTCTGTGGGTGGTCATCGACCACCGGCCACCCAGTCCCGTTTCGGCTGATGCCGCAGCGACGGAATTCTCTGCGGCGCGGGCCTTTGAGCATCTCAAAGCTTTTGCCGTAGAGCCCCATTTCGAGGGCCAGGCGGATCATTCCCGAGTCCGTGACTACCTCGTCGGCGAACTCGAAGTGCTCGGCATCGACACCCATGTCCAGGCCGCGAACATGTGGATTCGTCCGGTCTACCGCAACATCGTCGAGCGCCGCCCCCGGGAGTTTCGCCATCCGACGCTTTACAACGTGATGGGGCGAATCCCTGGTACCGACAGTACCGGCGCGTTGCTCTTTGCGTCGCACTACGACTCGACCTCCAAAGCCCCCGGGGCCACCGACGCCGGTTTGCAGACTGCTGCAATCCTTGAGATGGCGCGCGCGATTGTAGCCGGGCCACCGTTGCGCAACGACGTCATCCTTGCGCTAACCGACGCCGAGGAGTCCGGACTTCGAGGTGCTCGAGCTTTCGTCGCAGAGCACCCCTGGGCAGACGATGTCGGGATGGTCTTCAACTTCGATGGGGGGGGGCGCGGAACTGCCGGCGTGGCCGAGATCAGCCACGGCAACGCCGCGATGATCTCCACCTACAGGCGGGTCGTGCCAAAGCCGATGGGCTCGTCCTCCCTGGCTGCGATTTCCGATGCCTATCAAAAGCAAGGGTTGGGCGGCAGTGACTTCCTGGAATTCCGCGAACTCGGCAAGCCGGGATTCTTTATCGCCAACGCACTCGAGACCGGACCGCGGCACACGCCTGCCGATGGCTTGGACGTGGTGTCATTGGGCACAGTGCAACATTATGGTGGAACCATGTTGGCGCTTGCCCGAGAGTACGGTGAGCGTGATCTTGCAACGGTCGGCGGTGACAGTGACCTTGTCTGGGTCCAGGCGTTCACGTGGCTAATCGTGGCGTGGCCAGCAGGTGTCGCCTGGGTGCAACTCGCCTTTATACTGGCCGCGTTCGGCCTCCTGGTGGTGGTGGCCAGGAGTCGGGGACTGGCACGGCTGCGCGGCATGCTGCTCGGCGCGGGCATGGCCGTCCTGTCGGTGTTATTCGCGGCGGTGACCGGCACCCTGGGGCTGGGGGCCATCCAGATCATCCGCCCTGACTACAGGCCCTACCTCAATGGGGTCATCCCCACGACCGAACTCCCGGGACTCGGCCTGACAAACGACTGGCCGTTGTGGTGGGGCCTGCTGCTGATCACCGCCGCTGTCACCATTGCCGTCCTGGGTCGAGCGCGGCGACGCGCAACTGCGACCGAACTCACCATCGGTACCGCGGCCATCCTGGTGTTAATGGCCGGATTCAGCACTTACGGACTTGTCGGCACGAGCTACCTGTTCAACGTGCCGGCGCTGTTTCTGTTGACGGCGGCGCTTGTCTGGATCACCGTGTTTGACACAGAAGCCGGGTGGCGGGCGGTCGCAGTGTTGACCGCTGGCGCCGTCCCGACCGTCCTGCTCCTGACGGATTTGCTGGTGACCTTGCAGGCCTTCACGATCGCCAGCGTCGCCATCGCCGCGCTTTTCGTGGGCCTGTTCACGGCGCAGTTCGTGCCCCAGATGGAGGTGCTGAGCACCGCTGACCGCCGCGCACCCGTGTTGGTCCCGGCCGGGGTGGGACTGCTGCTCGTGATCATCGGGCTGATCGTCGTTGACCCAAACCCCCTCATTTTGATGAAAACCTTCGAAGGACCGCGCGCCGACGAGATTGTCGACACGGCCCCTTTCGACGAGTTCCCGATGAATCCGTGGGTGATCAACACCATTAACTTCGCCAGCGGAAGAAGCTGCCTGGAGGCCGCGACAACCGAGCAATCGATAACATGGTGCCCGCTACCGGCCAGTGTCGCCCTGCCAATCGATGTGCAACACGCCACCTCTTATGACGGGCGCGACGCCATCGTCTTCGGTGGTGTCGCAGACGGGGTTGCGACGGTGATTGTGGAACACCCCGAGGGTTCGATCGAGATCGTGCCCACACGCGTTCCCGGAATTCGTGGTCTGGTGTTCTCCGCGGTTCTGCCGGCAGCGGTCGACAGGATCTCCACCATCGTGACCCTGGACGCGCAGCTCGCCGAGATCGCCCGCCGCCCGGGCTTCGATCTGGTTCGCGACTAAGCGGCCGGTCGGCACGGGGCAAGAGGTAGAATATAACTCGATGATTGTGATTGACTCTCCATACTATACGCAAGAGCATGAAATCTTCCGTGATACCGCGCGCAGGTTCATCGAGCGCGAATGCCTTCCTCATCGTGAGGCGTGGCAGAAGCAAGGCGTGGTCTCCCGCGAGGTTTGGCACAAGGCCGGCGAAGCCGGACTGCTCTGCCCGAAATTGAGCCCGGATTTCGGTGGCGGCGGCGGGGATATCTACCACTCCTTCGTGATCATGGAAGAGCAGACCCGCGCCTGCTTTAATGAATTGGCGTTCTATCTTCACAGCGACATCATTGCGCCGTACATCGAGTGCTACGGCACCGACGAACAACGCCAACGGTTTTTGCCGCGCATGGCCACCGGTGAGTTGGTGGCCGCAATTGCGATGACCGAACCCAGCGCCGGCAGCGACCTCCAGGCCATTCGAACGTCTGCGACACCGGTCGACGGCGGCTATCTGCTGAATGGCCAGAAAACCTTTATCAGCAACGGCCAGATCAGCAATCTCATCTGCGTCGCCGCCAAGACAGATCGCGATCGAGGGGCCAAGGGTATGAGTCTTTTTCTTTTCGAGACTGAAGGCGCAGAGGGGTTTGTGCGGGGTAAGATCCTGAAGAAGATCGGCTGCAAGTCACAGGACTCATCCGAATTGTTTTTCGAGGATGTCTTCGTGCCGCAGGACAACTTGCTCGGCGGCCAGGAAGGGCAAGGATTCTATCAATTGATGGATCGACTGCCGGAGGAGCGCTTGCTAATGGCGATGTCGGCAGTGGTGAACATGGAGTGCGGCGTCGCCGAAACCGTTGAATATACCAAGGCCCGGCGTGCCTTCGGCCGGTGCATTATGGACTTCCAGAATACTCGATTCAAACTCGCCGAGGGCCGCACCGAAGCAGTCATCGCACGCACATTTCTGGAGCACTGTATTGATTTGTTTATCGAGGGAAAGTTTGACCCCACGATGGGGGCGATGATCAAGTGGTGGACTACCGAGAGGCAATTTCATGTGTTGGACGAATGCCTCCAATTACACGGTGGATACGGCTACATGATGGAAACGCCCATTACGCGCCGTTACGCCGATGCCCGCCTGGGCCGGATTGCCGGCGGCACCAATGAGATCATGAAGGAACTCATTGGCAGAACCCTCTAAGCTGCAGACTGCCTCAATCACCATGCCCGAAAACCTGTATCTCGACGAACACCATATCCTCCGGACCTCGGCGCGCCGCTTCTTCGAACAGGTATGTGCACCTGATGTGGAGGCCTGGGAAGCCGAGGGCATGGTGCCAAGGGAAATCTGGCGGAAAGCTGCTGAATTGGGGTTTCTTTGCCCGACCATTGCCACTGAGTATGGTGGTAGCGGAGGCGATGTGCGCATGAGTACGATCTTGCTTGAAGAGCAAACCCGGGCCGGCGCCGTGGGGTTCGGTCTAGGGGTCCACAACGACGTGGTGGCCCCCTATATCGAAAAATACGGCACAGAAGCACAAAAAGCCCGTTGCCTTCCGAATTTGGCGTCCGGCAAATGGATCGGGGCCATAGCCATGACTGAGCCCGGGACCGGCAGCGATCTGCAGGCCCTGCGAACGACTGCGAAAAGGGATGGAGACAATTACCTCGTCAACGGACAGAAAACCTTCATCACCAATGGGCAATGCGCCGACTTGATCATTCTGGCAGCCAGGACTGGGGATGGTCAGGCGGCCAGGGACATCAGCCTGTTTTTGTTCGAAACAGCGGATGCCGAGGGGTTTAGCCGAGGTCGCAATCTAGAAAAGCTGGGTCAGAAGGCCTCCGACACCACCGAACTTTTTTTCGACTCAGTCGCTGTTCCGGCCGGTGCCTTGCTGGGCGAAGTGGCGGGGTGTGGCTTCGCACAAATGATGGAGCGTCTGCCCTACGAGCGGCTAATGACCGGCGTTGCAGCGGTGGCGATCATGGACAGAGCACTCGAGCACACCATTGTGTTGACCAAAGAACGCAAGGTATTCGGGCAGGCTGTGATCGATTTCCAGAACACCCGGTTCAAACTCGCTGAAGCAAAGACCATTGCCACGATCGCGCGCGTATTCCTGGACAAGTGCCTACGCCTTGAACTGACCGGACGCCTCGACGCCGAAACGGCAGCCATGCTGAAGTGGTGGACAACCGAAAAGCAATGCCAGATCGTCGATGACTGCCTGCAATTCCATGGTGGCTATGGTTACATTCTTGACTATCCGATCGCGAAGATGTTTGTCGACGGCCGCGTGCAAAAAATATACGGCGGGTCGAATGAGATCATGAAGGAAATCATTGGCCGGGCGCTTTGAGCCTGACTCCCTGGGGCCTGTCAATCAGATATCCTCTCTACGGCACATTGGCCTGTTCACTGAAGCGGCCACGTGTTTGTCTTGCTTGTCGCAGCCTGAGGAAAGAAAATGACCTTTTTTGCGATCAACTCTATAAGCAGTTCCGGGATCAACGCTGACACATGAACATCGCCACATTGTCAAACGCGTCAAACAATGCTGCAGCGGGCCTGCTGCTGCTCCTGCTATTGGCCGGCTCATCCGTACCAGCGTATGCCGATGGCCCTGTCTGGCAGCGCGCAGAAGCCATTTCAGCAGCAAGTCACCCTCAGCGGATGACGGAATTGCGCAAGTTGTTCGACCTGGCGAGAACTGGCCAAAATGACGAATTGAGTGCCGCCTTCCTGGCACTGGAATCTGAATCGGACTGGCCTGATCCGGCCAAAGACCACCTGTTGTTTACCTTTACAGTAGGGCTTGGCGACTTGCGCCCCAACAGTGTCAGCAAGGACATCCTCGAATATCTGAGCCATTACCAGGCCAAGACCCTGGTGCCCCACGAGGATCATGCCAACGCCGCGGTGCCTCTTTTCAACATCCGCGCTGCCGCTGTTGGCGTTGCGCATGGCTGGGGGCGGCTGTTGGCCCAGGACCGCGCACTCGAACTGCTGAACCAAGACCTCGGTCAACCGACGATCGAGGCCTGGTTGTCGGCATACATCAATGCGTCTTCCTGGGAACGCGCTGGTTTTGTGGATGCGCTGGACGTCGCCACGCCAGAGCAACTGGAGCAACTCAAATTGTCCGCCTTCCAGCGGGTGGGCATGGCCGACTATGGCGCAATTGCCGGGCGCACAGCGATACTGCAGGGCGACGTAGAAGCCATCGCTTTGTTGCTGGTCGATGGCCACGGTACGGTGATTGCCGCTGCCCTGGATGCAGCGCGCCGGCACTTTTCCACTTCCGATCAAGCCTGGTTGCTGCGCTTGGCAGTCTCTGAAGCCCCGGCGCCACATGCCGCCATCGCCATTGCCAAGCTCTCACCCCAACTGCGCGTTGACCCGGACACTCAATTGTTGCTGTTGGCCCAACTGGGCCACGTTCAGCTCGGTGCCGCCGCCGCGCTGGCGCTGTCCGCTGACCACGCAGAGGCAACGCGTACGGCCCTTGCCGCGGTCGCCCAGGGTGACAATCACTTGGCTGCGACGCGCGCCAACATGGCCCTGGAGCTCAGTGCGCTGAACATCGCTTCGATCCCACCCGCCAGCCTCAGCGAAGCAGGTTCAAATTGATCGCGCTGCCCATCCTGCCCCACGCCGCCGCGGTCTTCTTCGCCTTACTGGCGGCCACCACGGGTCTGCTGGCGCAACCAGCCCGAATTGTCGAGTGGGTGGAAAATGCGCCGGCCTCGGATTGTTCCAGGATCGCCCTGGGTTACCCGGTGCCGATCCCGGTCGATACACCGCTGCCGTTCACCGGATTTCGCACCTACAGCGGACTCCACATGCGTCACCAGGACCTGGCCGCAACCACGAGCTGGGTCCACGCCTTCGAAATTGGTGAGACCAGAAACGGACGCACCTTCTGGGCCTATCAACTCGGAGATGGTGACATGCTAACCATCGATGGACTGCCGGAGCAGGCCATGTTTACCAATGCCGGCATTCACGCGCGTGAATGGCAGTCACCGGAAGTCTCTACCGGTATTATCGAATTGCTGGCGACCGGAGACGATCATCCATTGGTGCCCTTCCTGCGCGACAACGCCAACATCATTGTCATTCCGGTATTGAATGTCGATGGCTTTTTGCAGACCCAGCGCACGCCCGCAAGCAACTGGCTGGGCAGTGACCCCGACAGCCCTGATTATTCACCGCGCGACGGTCGTATGCGGCGCAAGAATATGCTGGCGGTGGATGAAGTCCTGGGAACCGGCCAGGATCACCTCAAAGGCATCGATCTGAATCGGAACAATGAGCCATTCTGGAACAGTTCAACGCGGTCCTCTTCCAACAATGACAGTCTGGTTCATCACGGCCAGGGCCCGCAATCGGAACCAGAAACCCGGGCCCTCGACGCCGCCGCGGCACTGGGCCCTGCTGCGCAATTGTCCATGTACACCGACATACACTCGTTTTCCAAGGTGCATTTCTGGGTGCGCAGCCCCAATCTCAGACTGTTGCGGATTACCGAGAATCTGCTGCGAACGTTTTCAACACATCACCAAAGTTTTCCGGCCGGCAAGAATTACACCTTCGCCAACGGTTTCAATCTCCCGGTCAACGTCGGTATTGGCTCGACCGATGAATACTTCACTTACACCTACCAAGTACCTGCCTGGACGCTGGAGATTGAGCCCGGCAATAGTGGTGGCGGCACCGACTACGGTGGGCTTGGACGCAATGGTCACGACGGCTTTATCCTGCCGGAATCCGAAGTGCCTCGCGTGCGAACCCAACTGGCTGAATCATTCGCCATGGCCTACTACAAACAGGCCGGCCCACCGGCGCTGCGAGCCTTTCGCATCATCGATAAAGCCACCAAAGCTGTGGTGGTCGACGCCCAATGGGATACGTTTTCAGCCACGGAACGGCAACTGCATTTGTTCCAGGCACAGGCCATTCAGTTGGGCCGGAGTTATCGATTTTGGACGGCATTCGACAAGCCCATGAGGATGCGTGAGGGCGGCGAGATCTTCGAACTACCCGGCCTGCCGGACAGTCAGCGGATAATCGATACCGAAGTGACGGTTGACGGCAGCAGCCTGCGGGTAACCACCGCCAACGCTCAATGGCACAACGAGCCGGGTGATGCCCCCGATGGCTACCTGGCCTACCCTGACGATGCCTTTGGCACCGATCTGCGATTCAAAATGGCCAGCAGCAACATCGACCTGGTGGGCGAGACCAATACCGGCATCCTCAATCTGTCGGCCTATGACATCACCGGACAGGCCGTCGATGCCGATCCGGCCACGCCGGCACGCTGGGCAGACGGCGGTTGGTCGGGCTATGAAGACAGCGATGGCGTCGACTTGCGCGACAACGGAGGGGTGGATTCAACCATTGGCTTCACAATGACCGGGCAAGACCTTGGCGACCCCTTCACAATTGAAGCGGGCAGCGCCGGCGTGTGGCGTGATCCAATACAGGGCAGCGGTGGCTTCAAGATTGAAATCCTGTCGGCCAGGAGGGCCCTGATGTACTGGTTCACTTTTGACGACGACGGCAACCAGGACTGGTATTTGGCGGTCGGCAAGATCAGTGGCAACCAGATTACTTTTGCCGAATTGATCAGTGTGTCAGGTGGCGCCTTCGGTCAGCAAGTTCCCCCCGAGCAGGTCACCGAAACAGTGGTCGGCTCAGCCACTTTCACCTGGTCGGGGTGTGAACACGGCGTCATGTCGTGGCGACTTCAACGGCCCGGACTGCCGGCCCGCCAGGGCAGGGCGAATCTGGAGCGTCTGACCCGGGTAATGGGCGTCGATTGTGGCGTTCCAAGCCTGGCGCCGATTCGTGAAGAAGCCCTGTACAGCGGGTCGTGGACGGACGCTACGCACCCCGGTGAGGGCTTTACCGTAGAATTGATGAGCGATGGTCGCGTGTTGGTCTACTGGTTTGGCTTGGACCCTCAAGGCAACCGGCGCTGGTTCTTCGGCACGGGTGAAATCCGTAACGGCAAGTTCGAATTCGACGAGATGCTGACCGCCAGCGGCGGCCGCTTCGGCTCAGAGACCAAACCCGAGACCTTTGAAGTCTTTCCCTGGGGCGCCCTCACCCTCGACCTGGCTTGCGACGGTGGCCAGGCCGACTACAGTTCCACCGAACCAGGATTTCAGGCCGGCCAACAGCACCTCATCCAACTGACCCATGTTCCAGGACTAAACTGCTAAGCGCAGCCTTGCGGATGGCTGCGGGTTTCACTCGCTTCTCCGCGCTTGTGCCAGCGGTAGGAAAGCCCCATGAGTGGACTGCTGGCCACGCCTTCAAGGATGCCGAGCGCCGCACAAGCGACTGGGTCGCCGAGCCAGGGATGGCTCGGCGAGGCGACACGGAACAGGATGTTCCGTTGGAGCCGACCCACCAAGCGCGGAGAAGTGAGGGTAGCGCGCAGCGCCATCCGCCAGGCGTGGCCAGCAGTCCACTCATGGGGCTTTCCTACCGCTGGCACAAACCCGCAGGACGCAGTTGCCGAGGCAAGCGAAACTCCTGACCCCATGCCAGGCGCAGCCTGGCTAGAAAACATGCAGTTGAGCGAAGCCGCCTTGCACCGAAGGTGCGAGCAGGGAAGCGAAACACCTTATATAATGCGACTCTTCATTTTGCAGGAGCCTCATCGGTGGACAACGAGGAACAGCACAAGCAATGCACCAACCGCTTTATCGAGTTGGCCAATGAACTCAAGGACGAAGACATTGACACGACCATTGTCTCTGGCGCCCTCATGACCGCCTCAGGCATTTACGCGACCTACATCGCCGCCGGCAACAGCGGCGCGCTGGAATCATCGGGCGTGGGTAAGGTCGTGGAGCTTTATCGACGGACGCTGGAACACTACCAGGCCATCAAGCGGCAGGAACTCGAGGCATCGTCCTCCACCCATTGAGGGTCGCTTGCCGATAGCCAATGGACGACAAGTTAAACATCACATTTCGGCACCGGTCCACAGAAACGCCGGTCGAATTGTCCGACAGTTTGCAGTTGGGTGAAGAGGTACTGGATCAATTCGACAGGCCGCTACGGGAATTGCGCGTATCGGTGATTGATCGTTGCAACTTCCGCTGCACTTATTGCATGCCCGCAGACTCCCTGCAGGGCCAGGGCGTTTTCCTGCCCCTGGTCGAACTGATGACCGATCACGAGTTGGTCCGCGCCATCACCGCATTTGCCTCACTCGGCGTCCACAAACTGCGCATTACCGGTGGCGAGCCACTGGTGCGTCCAGGCTTACCCGGTCTGATTGCCCAGCTCAGGGACATTCCGGGAATCGACCAGATCGCGATGACGACCAACGGTGTGCTTTTGCCGCGTCTGGCTGGTGACCTGGCCCAGGCCGGGCTGAGCAGAATCACGGTCAGCCTGGACACACTGGATCAACAGGTCTTGCACACGATGAGTGGCGGCAAGGGAAAGCTGCCTGACATCATCGCCGGCATCGAGGCGGCCGAGGCGGAGGGATTCCAGCAACTGAAGATCAATACTGTCGTCCAGCGGGGTGTGAATGACCATACTGTTATGGATTTGCTGGACCATTTCCGCGGCAGCGGCCACATCGTAAGGCTGATCGAATTCATGGATGTCGGCAACGTCAATCACTGGGCGTCGTCGCAAGTGGTGCCCTCGGCGGAGTGGGTTGAGCGCATCGATCAACGCTGGCCGCTTAATCCCGTCGAGCGCGCCAGCCCGTCCGAGACGGCCAACCGCTACGTCTATGCCGATGGCCAGGGCGAGGTCGGCTTCATCAGTTCCATCTCGCAGCCATTTTGTGGCGGCTGCAGCCGTGCCCGCATTACCGCTGATGGCATGCTTTATACCTGTCTATTCGCCAGCCAGGGCACCGACCTGATGCCAATGATCCGCCAGAATCAAGACCAGAGCGAAGACATCCACGCATTGCAAACCGCCATCAGCAACATCTGGCGGCGGCGAACTGATCGCTATAGTGAGCTCAGGGACACGCAATCGAGCGACTCAAAAGCCGCCAAAGAAAAAGTTGAAATGTACAGGATCGGCGGATGATCACAGTAGACGTCAAGTGGTTCGCAGCCTTTCGCGACATCACGGGTACGCCAGGTGAGACTTGCCAAACCGACGCCACCAGCCCTGCAGCGCTATTCAACCAATTGCGCCTTAAGCACAGCAGCCTGAATGAAAGAGGCGCCGCCCTGGTCGCCATCAATAACGAAGTCAGCGGCTGGGATACACCATTGAACGACGGCGACGAAGTGCTGTTCTTCCCCCCTGTGGCTGGCGGTTAGCCATGCTGTCGCGCTTCCAGATCAGCGACGAGCCGATTGACCTTGACGCATTTCGAGCAAGCCTGATGGATCAGCGCTGCGGCGGCTACGTACAGTTCGAGGGTTGGGTCAGAGACCACAACGAAGGACGGCGGGTCGATCAGCTGGAATACGAAGTCTATACTCCGGTCGCAATCACCGAAGGGGAAAGGGTCATCAGCGAGGCACTTGAAAAATTCGGCATCACGACGGCCGCCGGAATTCATCGTCAAGGCGTGCTGGCTCTGACCGACCCCGCGGTGGTTGTCGGTGTCGCCTCCGCCCACCGCGAAGCAGCCTTTCTCGCCTGCCGGTACATCATTGATCAGGTCAAATACCGCCTGCCCATCTGGAAAAAAGAATACTACGCCGACGGTACCGCCGAATGGGTCAACTGCCAGCAGTGCGCTCACGCAGTCCACAGCTGACGTCCGTAATCATGAAGTTTGTAGTGCCCTCGGTACTTGGGTTACTCATCTTCTTGACCCCAGTACCCTGGAACGGTCAGCTCACGATTGTCATCGGGATCATCACCGGTTGGATCAAGACTGCGATGGGTGAGTCCGGCCTCTGGTTGGTGGTGGCAGTCATGGTTTTGACGGTGGTGATGACGCTCATGGGGTCGTTGTTCAAAGTCGCATGGATTCGCAACAACCATTGGCTCGCCAGCCTCTTCAGTGTTCCATTGCCATGGATTATTTTGCGTTGTGCAGGAATGGTTTTTGGATTGATTTACCTGTTCCAGTTCGGACCGCAAATCCTGCGCTCGGAGGAAATTGGCGGAGCGGTATTTGTTGGGATCGCCGTCAATTCGCTGGCTGTTTACATCAGCGCATGCATCCTGTTGCCGTTGCTGACGGATTTCGGTTTCATGGAATTTACCGGTACGCTCGCCCGCCCGTTTTTCAATCGTGTGTTTCGCTTGCCAGGCCGCGCCGCCATCGACGCCACCGCCTCTCTTGTCGGCGCAGCCTCGGTGGGACTGCTGATCACCATTGAACAGTATGAGCGGGGCTACTATTCGGCCCGCGAGGCCTGTGTCATCGCCACCAACTTCTCGATTGTCTCGATACCGTTCAGCCTGGTTATCGTCGCGGTCGCAGGCATCGAGCAGTACTTTGTTGCCTGGTATGGCGTGGTGATCCTCACTTGCCTGCTTGCGACCTTCATTACACCCCGCCTGCCACCCCTTTCGCGCAAGTCAGAGGCACACCTGGTTGACGATCCCTCGCTGGGGATGCGGCGGAAAAATGATCACCAGGGACTTCTTGCTGAGGCCTGGGCTGCGGCAATTGCTCGCGCCCAGACGGCGCCGGGATTGCGGGGCTTCTTTGCCAAAGGGCTGAGAAATCTCGCATATTTTCTCTCGACCATTATCGCCGCCGGCATGGGTTTTGCGATTGTCGCCGCGCTGATTACTTTCCACACACCCATTTTCAGCTGGCTGGCGTACCCCTTCATACCCTTGCTGGAACTGGTGGGTCTGGGGGATGCTTCTGGCGTCGCACCCGGTCTTTTTTCCGGCTTTCTGGATCAATACATGCCGGCCATCGTGGCCAGTGGCATTGAGCACGATCGCAGCAGTTTTGTGCTGGCAGGCCTGTCAGTATGCCAGCTTATTTTTACGGAATTTCCTAGTTTAAGGTATAGATGTCCTGCTCCAATCAGGGTATAGTTGGTGTTAGTGATAAGCAACCAGCTAACCTAAAGGGAGCAAGACAATGGATATTATACAGATTTTCGATCTGTTTCCCACGCAGGAATCCTGCAAAGAATATTTGGAGAAAATGCGCTGGGGTGACGAGCCTGTCTGTCCCTATTGCGGATCCACTCATACGGTCAAAAACCAGAACCGCCATCATTGCTATGACTGCAAGACAGGGTTTAGCGTTACAGTAGGCACAATATTTCACCATACCCATTTGCCTATTCAGAAGTGGTTTCTGGCAATCTCTCTCATGCTCAATGCCCGCAAGGGGTTGTCCGCCCTGCAACTGTCCCGTGACCTGAAAGTCAATAAGAACACGGCGTGGCGCATCGCCATGCAGATACGCAAGGCCATGACGCAGAAAGGCCAGCGCGAGCTGCTTACTGGCATTGTCGAAATGGATGAAACCTATGTCGGTGGAAAGCCGCGAAAGGGCAACAAGAGTGGCGGGCCGCAGCAAGATAACAAGCGCGGGCGCGGGACCAAGAAAGCCCCTGTCATCGGTGCTGTTGAGCGTGAGGGTAAGGTGAAGGCCAAAGCCACTAGCAAGGGCAGAATGAAAGGCAAACACATGCGAGCTTTCGTCAAACAGAACGTGGACACTGCACAATCTCACTTGATGACGGATGAGTACAAGGGATACATGCTCATGAACCGGATTGTGCCTCACTCCGTTATTCGGCATAGCCGTTGGTATGTAGATGGTGACATTCATACCAACACGATTGAGAGCTTCTGGGCTCTGTTGAAGCGTGGCATGTTCGGGCAATTCCATAGTGTGAGCCGCAAGCACTTGCAGCGTTATGTCGATGAATTTTGTTATCGCTATAACCTGCGTCATGATAACGCTGTCAAAGCATTCGACAAGACCATCAGTCTTGGACTAGGAGTAAGACATTGAATACACCTGAGGCAACCCATAGTGGAGAATTGAAGATCGGTAATATCATGCTTCCATGCTTTGTATTGGCTGATGGGCGCAGGATTTTGAGCCAGCGTGGTATCTTAGGTGCTTTAGGCAGGTCTGGTTCAATTAGAGGGGGTACTGGAGGGGGTGGCGACAAACTGCCTCCATTTTTGTCTCAAAATAACCTTAAGCCTTTTATAACCAAAGAGTTAGTGGTGGCGACAAACCCTGTCAGGTTTTTGTTCGAAAAGAACTTGGTTTATGGGTATTTAGCAGAGATATTACCAGGTGTCTGTGAGGTATATTTCTCAGCAAGAGATGAAGGAAAGCTTTTGCAATCGCAAAAGCATATAGCAGAACAAGCAGATATTCTGATGCGTGCCTTTTCCCATGTAGGGATTATCGCGCTGGTAGATGAGGCTACCCAGTATCAGGAAATCAGGGATAAGAAAACCCTGCAAGATATACTTGACAAGTATCTACGGCCTTATCAGGCAAGCTGGGCAAAGAGGTTTCCCGATGAGTTCTACAAGCAAATTTTCAGGCTCAAGGGCTGGCAATGGCAAGGTATGCAGATCAATCGCCCGCAAGTGGTAGGACATTATACGAATGACATTGTATACGCTCGTATAGCACCTGGCCTTTTAGATGAATTGCAAAAGCTAAACCCAAAAACAGAAGGCGAGGAAAGGGAGCATAAAAACCATCACTTTCTCACTGACGATTTTGGCCAACCCGAATTGTATACTCATCTGATTGGAGTAACGGCCATTATGAAAACCGTTACCTACAATGACCCTAAAGCTGCTTGGGCAGAATTCCAACGCAGGTTGCAAAGAGCCTACCCAAAGAAAAACACAAACTTTGACCTTGATTTTGATGAGTGAACCGAACTGGGCTAACCAGACCATTTGGACTGGTGACAACCTCGAAATCATGCGCGGCATGAATTCGGAATCTGTAGACCTGATCTATCTTGACCCGCCGTTCAACTCCAAGGCCAACTATGCCGCGCCCATCGGGAGCAAGGCCGCCGGGGCCGCGTTCAAGGATACGTGGACGCTCAGCGACGTAGACACCGAATGGATCAACCTCATGGAGGCTAAGCATCCGGCGCTATACCGCGTTCTGCTCGCTGCCATGACCGCCAGCGATAAGTCCTATCTCGCCTACATGGCGGCCCGCATTCTCGAAATGCGGCGCGTCCTGAAGCCGTCCGGGGGCATCTACCTGCACTGTGATCCGACCATGAGCCACTACCTCAAGCTCGTCATGGATGCGGTGTTTGGTCGCCGGAATTTCCGTAGCGAGATTACGTGGAAGCGGTTTAACTTCCACGCAGACGCTAAAAAGTTCGGCGCAATAAGCGACCGGATTCTATTCTACTCGTTAGGGGATCAGTACGTTTTCAATCGCGTTCGCGTCCCATATTCGAAGAACTACATAGCCTCTAAGTTCAAACAGTGCGATCCAGATGGCAGAAGGTTCAGCACGGACAACCTGAATCCTCCGGGTGGTCGCGGCCCGGTGTATGAGTTCTACGGAACCACAAGAGCATGGCGCTTCACCGAAGAAAAGATGCGGCGCTTGGACGCGGAGAACAGGATCTATTGTTCGGGAAAGACGCCGCGACTCAAGCGGTATTTGGACGAAATGCCCGGGCAGGCCGTGTCGGATATTTGGCAAGACATTGCCCCGATCAACTCACAGGCAAAGGAACGAGTCGGCTACCCCACGCAAAAGCCCATTGCGCTCGTGCGCCGGATCATTGCCGCCAGTAGTGACGAAGGTGGGGTCGTGCTTGATCCGTTCTGTGGTTGCGCCACAGCGTGCGTAGCGGCTGAGATTGAGCACCGGCAATGGGTCGGTATCGACATTGCATGAGCTATTGTCAAATCTGGTGTTTAGCCATTTGATTCAAGCGGCGACCTGATCAATCTCTTTTACCTCGATCCCATCTTTGAATTTCACCCCCGTAATCACCTTGGCCAGGTAATCAAAGCCGCGTAGCCGGCGCCATTTCTTTTCCGCACACTGGCTCAATTTGAACATCATATGCAACATGCCATTGCGCGTCAGACAACCTTTGGATCTTTTGGTCCGGTGGCGGATGGTGGCAAAGGTGGATTCAATCGGGTTGCTGGTCCGGATGCTCTGCCAGTGTTGGGCCGGAAAATCATAAAATGCCAACAGTTCATCCCGATCCTTGGAGTTATGATCGAATCTGGTGTTTGAGCAGTTGAAAAAAAGCGGCGTATCTGGTTGATTTGTTGTTACCAAACTTCAAAGCAACCAAAGGAGATACGCCACTATGAACAAGAATAATGTTATTGAACTGGAACGTCGAGCAATCAGTGCCGATCCGTTGACCGAATTGCTCAAAGAAGGCGCCCGGAAGCTGCTCGCCGAAGCGGTGGAAAGTGAAGTCCAGGAGCTGCTGGCCAAGTATCAGGATTGGCGTACCGAATCAGGTCATGCCGGTGTGGTGCGCAACGGTTACCTGCCAGAACGTGAGTTGCAGACCGGCCTGGGACCGATCCGGGTGAGAATTCCCAAGGTGCGCTCGAAGACCGGTGAAGCAGTGAGTTTTCAGTCGGTGCTGGTGCCGCCATATGTGCGCAAGACAGCGACTTTCGAGGCAGCCATTCCGTGGTTGTACCTCAAAGGGGTATCCAGCGGTGAGATGGCTGAGGCGTTGCGGGTACTGGTGGGCCCGCAGGCACAGGGTTTGTCGGCCAGCACGGTATCCCGCCTGAAACAGGTATGGGCGGAGGAATATCGAGCGTGGAGCCAGCGTCGCCTGGGACAGGACCGGTGGGTGTATGTCTGGGCTGATGGTGTCTACAGTGGGCTGCGGGCGGAGGATGCCAAGCTCTGCGCGCTGGTGATCATTGGTGTCAATGAACGCGGCGAAAAACATTTTCTGGCGATTGAGGACGGGGTGCGAGAATCGACTCAGAGTTGGCGTGAGGTGTTGCTGAATCTGAAGTCGCGCGGCATGAGCGCCCCACAACTGGCGATTGGTGATGGTGCGATGGGTTTTTGGGCGGCGCTGGATGAAATCTTTCCGGCCAGCCGCCAGCAACGCTGCTGGATGCACAAGACCATGAATGTACTGAATTGTTTGCCGAAATCCGCACAACCCAAAGCCAAGCAGGCCCTGCACGCCATCTGGCAGGCGGAAACCAAGGATGATGCAAACAAGGCGTTTGATTTGTTTATTGAGATCTTTGAGGCGAAATACCCGAAAGCGACGAGCTGTTTGCTCAAGGATCGAGCTATTGTCAAATCTGGTGTTTAGCCATTTGATTCAAGCGGCGACCTGATCAATCTCTTTTACCTCGATCCCATCTTTGAATTTCACCCCCGTAATCACCTTGGCCAGGTAATCAAAGCCGTGTAGCCGGCGCCATTTCTTTTCCGCACACTGGCTCAATTTGAACATCATATGCAACATGCCATTGCGCGTCAGACAACCTTTGGATCTTTTGGTCCGGTGGCGGATGGTGGCAAAGGTGGATTCAATCGGGTTGCTGGTCCGGATGCTCTGCCAGTGTTGGGCCGGAAAATCATAAAATGCCAACAGTTCATCCCGATCCTTGAGCAAACAGCTCGTCGCTTTCGGGTATTTCGCCTCAAAGATCTCAATAAACAAATCAAACGCCTTGTTTGCATCATCCTTGGTTTCCGCCTGCCAGATGGCGTGCAGGGCCTGCTTGGCTTTGGGTTGTGCGGATTTCGGCAAACAATTCAGTACATTCATGGTCTTGTGCATCCAGCAGCGTTGCTGGCGGCTGGCCGGAAAGATTTCATCCAGCGCCGCCCAAAAACCCATCGCACCATCACCAATCGCCAGTTGTGGGGCGCTCATGCCGCGCGACTTCAGATTCAGCAACACCTCACGCCAACTCTGAGTCGATTCCCGCACCCCGTCCTCAATCGCCAGAAAATGTTTTTCGCCGCGTTCATTGACACCAATGATCACCAGCGCGCAGAGCTTGGCATCCTCCGCCCGCAGCCCACTGTAGACACCATCAGCCCAGACATACACCCACCGGTCCTGTCCCAGGCGACGCTGGCTCCACGCTCGATATTCCTCCGCCCATACCTGTTTCAGGCGGGATACCGTGCTGGCCGACAGACCCTGTGCCTGCGGGCCCACCAGTACCCGCAACGCCTCAGCCATCTCACCGCTGGATACCCCTTTGAGGTACAACCACGGAATGGCTGCCTCGAAAGTCGCTGTCTTGCGCACATATGGCGGCACCAGCACCGACTGAAAACTCACTGCTTCACCGGTCTTCGAGCGCACCTTGGGAATTCTCACCCGGATCGGTCCCAGGCCGGTCTGCAACTCACGTTCTGGCAGGTAACCGTTGCGCACCACACCGGCATGACCTGATTCGGTACGCCAATCCTGATACTTGGCCAGCAGCTCCTGGACTTCACTTTCCACCGCTTCGGCGAGCAGCTTCCGGGCGCCTTCTTTGAGCAATTCGGTCAACGGATCGGCACTGATTGCTCGACGTTCCAGTTCAATAACATTATTCTTGTTCATAGTGGCGTATCTCCTTTGGTTGCTTTGAAGTTTGGTAACAACAAATCAACCAGATACGCCGCTTTTTTTCAACTGCTCAAACACCAGATTCGATCATAACTCCCATTGCATCTAAAGCTGCCGAGCTTATGCAACTACGAATGCGTGATGAACTCGGCCTGTTCTACGACGGCGCGCACCGCACCGACATTCCCAAGCGAACCGATCTTGGCAAGATTCCGCCGTACAACAGTCCGGCAAACAGGCGGCAACTCTACGGCGAACAGGAGGGGAACTGCGTTGGCTGCAATTCGCACTTCGAGGCGCGACACTTGGAAGTCGATCACATCATCGCGCGAGGGAAAGGCGGGGCGAACCATATCGAAAACCTGCAACTGCTCTGCGGCTCCTGTAACCAGATCAAAGGGGATCGCGGCATGGAGTACCTTCGTGTCAAGCTGCAACTGTGATAATATATATACCTTAATCTAGGAAATTCCGTATTTTTATGTCGGAAGTCGGGATATTGATGCTGCGCTCCAACCTCCCGATAAGCCTGCTCGACCTGGTTTCGATTTTCCTGCTACGCACGGTTATTGCTCTGCCTGTATTGGTTTTGGCCGCACATTACATCGTTGGTTGACGCCCGGGAAATTTATCACGGAAGGTTCACATAATTGCGTCTTCATTTAGGGAACAGAGGAAACACTATGCATCTTGACGGCGACACACTGACGGTTGACCAACTGGTCGATGCCGCCTACCAACACGCACAGATCGAAGTATTTCCGGAACAGGCGGCGCGGGTCAAAGCATCTCGCGACTTGCTGGAGAGCTTCGTGAAGTCGGGCCGCATCATCTACGGTGTGACCACCGCGGTCGGCGGTTTCGTCAACTGGCTGATTCCGGAGGAACTGGCCGAGAAGCTGCAGAACAATATATTGCGCGGTGTGTCGTCCAATGTCGGGCCCAATCTGGACGACATCTACGTACGTGCCGCGATGCTGTGCCGCATCAACTCGCTGGGTCGGGGTATTTCCGCCATCAGCCTGACAAATCTTGAAAAATACATCGCGGTGTATAACGCCGGAATAATACCGTGCATTCCCGAGCAGGGCTCGCTGGGCGCCAGCGGCGATCTCGGACCCCTTGCCTATATCGCCATGGTGGTAACGGGCGCCTGGCGCGCCAAATACGAAGGCAAGATCATGCCGGGCGCAGAGGCGCTGGAACGCGCAGGGCTGGAGCCCGCGCGCCTTTCCTACAAGGAAGGCCTGGCCATGATCAATGGCACCTCGGCGATGGTCGGGGTCGGCGCCCCGGTGATTTACCACACCAAGAAGTGGCTCAAGCAATCGGCCTTGATCGCCGCCTTCACGCTCGAAACACTGCGCGGCAAGATCATGCCCTACCATCCGGCCGTGCATCGCCACAAACCCCATCCGGGGCAAGTCAAAGTCGCCGATGCGATATGGACGACGCTGGCGGACAGCAAAATGGTTGTTCAGGACGAAGAGGTAGACCGCTGGCTGGCGGCGATGGCCTCGGATGAGCCGCAGGGGATGGACCAGCAGATCGAGGATGCCTACTCGCTACGCGCGGGCGCACAGATCCTGGGTCCGTCGGTGGATGCGGTATGGCAGGCCGATCGCACGCTGCAGATTGAAATCAATTCATCCAATGACAATCCGCTGGTCATCATCGAGGAAGGCGATGCCTTTCACAATGCCCATTTCCACGGGCAGTATGTCAGTCAGGCCATGGATCATGTATCCATTGCGCTGACGACGGCCTGCAATCTGCACGACCGGCGCATTGATCGATACCTCGATCCGTACCACAACAACGGGCTGCCACCCTTCCTGTGCAAGGAAGATCCAGGGCTTCGCCATGGTCTGATGGGTGGTCAGTATTGCGCCTCGTCGATCATGGCCGAGATGAGATCCCTGTGCCACCCGGTCTCCATTCAGACCCTAACCACCACCGGTGATTTTCAGGATCATGTGTCGATGGGGCTGGTCGCCGCCCGCCGTGCCCGCGATATTCTGAACATCAGCTACAACATCCCGGGATTTGAGCTGGTTTGTGCGGCCCAGGCGACTGATCAACGCGAAGGGGGCGCAGCGCAGTTGAGCAGCGTCACCCGCAAAATATACGAGATGGTTCGCGAAGTGGTGCCTTACCTGGACCATGACGAAGCACTCACTGACTACATTGAGGCTGCGGCGCATTTACTCAGGAATGGCCGCCTGCTCGAAGCACTCCCTGGCGGCGATCTGAACTGGGACGGCTAGCGCACATTGGGTTTGCATACCGCACCGGAGTTTGCGCCTGCACGGGTCAATGTTGAACGGCTGCCCGGCGGCGGCGTCATATTGCGCTCACCAGCCAAACTCGAAGCCTACCCCGCGAGTATTTGTTCATTCCTGCTCGACTGGGCCGAGCAAACTCCAGACCGCCCGTTCCTGGCTGAACGCTGCGCCAGCGGCGCATGGCGCAACATCAACTATCAGGACGCACTGACTGCCGTACGCGCGATTGCACAAGCCCTGTTATCGCACGGTGTAACGGTCGATCGACCCGTGATGATTCTGTCCGGCAACAGCATCGAAAGCGGCCTGTTGCAACTGGCGGCCATGTTCGTGGGCCTGCCGGTGTCGCCAATGTCCCCCGCCTATTCAATGATATCCCGGGATTTCGGCAAACTCAGGTTTGTATTCGATCTGCTAAAGCCCAAGCTGGTATTCGCCAGCAATGCCGAATTGTTTGGCGACGCACTGAGTGCACTGGACCTCGATGACGTTACGCTGGTGGTCAAACAGGGCACTGCCAAAGGCTTGAAACCAGGTCCAAAATCGCCGCTGCGGTCGCTCACGATCGATGAATTTCTGGCCACAAAATCGACCGCCGAGGTAGACGCCGCCTATGCTGCGGTAGGCCCCGACACCGTCGCCAAAATCCTCTTTACTTCCGGCTCCACCGGCATGCCGAAGGGTGTGATCAACACCCAACGCATGCTGTGCGCCAATCAACAGGTATTGGCGCAGATGTGGCCATTCCTCGCGGCTCGCCCGCCTGTTTTGGTCGACTGGTTGCCCTGGAACCATACCTTTGGCGGCAACCACAATTTCAATATGATTTTGCGCAACGGCGGGACGCTGTATATCGATGGCGGCAAACCTGCACCGGGGATTTTTGACACGACCCTAGAGAATCTGCGCGATATCGCACCGACGGCGTATTTCAACGTCCCCCGCGGTTTTCAGATGTTGGCGCCGTACCTGGAACAAAACGCAGAATTTCGTGATCACTTCTTTTCAAATCTCGACACCATATTTTACGCTGCCTCTGCGTTGCCACAGGACCTGTGGGAGCGGTTCGGGAAGCTGTCGCTGGCAACGCTGGGCAAGAAGATCGCCATGACATCCGGCTATGGCCTGACGGAATCAGCGCCACTCGCCGTGGGCGTTCACTTCCCAATCGCTCAGGCGCGCGTCATCGGCCTGCCCGTTGCTGGCACCGAGGTTAAAATGCTGCCCAACGCCGGCAAGCTGGAACTGCGTCTGCGCGGCCCCAACATCACGCCGGGATACTTCAGACGCGATGATCTGACCCGGGATGCATTCGATGAAGACGGGTTTTACAAGACCGGCGATGCCGGCAAGTTTGCCGATGCCAATGACCCGGCCAGTGGAATCGTCTTTGACGGTCGAGTGGCCGAAGACTTCAAATTATTAACCGGCACCTGGGTCAACACCGGCATGGTCAGGATTACTGCGATCTCAACCTGCGCCGGGATTGTCCAGGACGCAGTCATCACAGGTCACGACCGTGACAATATCGGCTTGCTGGTCATCCCGAATGCAGCCGGCATAGCAGAATTGGCTGGACTCAGCGGCGATTTACCGGTTCAAGACTTATTGAGCAATGGCAAGCTGTGGGAAAAAGTCAGACGCAAATTGCGCCACGACTTCACCGCCTACAATACCCACAATCAGGCCTCGAGCCGACGCATCGCCCGAATCGTGTTGCTTACCGAACCACTCGATATCGATGCCGGGGAAGTCACCGACAAGGGTTACATCAATCAGCGCGCCGTGCTGGAGCGACGCAGCGCCATTGTAGAGCGGCTGTACAGCGAAGCGCCCGAAGTCATCAACCTGTAGGCTGAATTTAGGGAAAACGCATGAATAGACTCGCCAGACTGGCTGCACCTCGCGCAATTGTGGTGTCACTGACACTGGTGATCGCCGCGTCCTGCGATGCGCCGAACAAGCAAACGCCGCCTGCCCTGCCGGCAGAATCGACTTTGGCAAGCCCCCTCGATGAGATGGCGGCTTCGGTCACCATCTACCGCGACACCTGGGGCGTCCCCCACGTTTACGGCCCAACCGATGCGGCGGTCATATTTGGCGCGGCTTATGCCCGGGCGGAGGACCGCTGGTATGAACAGGAGCGTGCATTCATCAGCATGCTCGGCCGCACCGCGGAGATCGATGGGGAGGACGCCGTGGCAGGTGACCTCATCATCAAGGCGCTAGAGATAAAGCGGTTATCCATTGAGGAATACGCGCGTGCGACGCCACAGATCAAAGCGTTGTGCGATGCATTCGCCGATGGTCTGAATTATTTCCTGAGCACCCATTCTGAGCTGCAACCCCTGCTGCTCGATCACTTTGAACCCTGGCACGCACTGGCCTTCAACCGCAACCTGGCCATGAATATTGGCGGCATCCAGGCCGAAGAGCTGATGGCCATCGCGTTGCCCGGGCACGAGCGGCAGCAGGGCTCCAATATGTGGGCGGTCAGCGCAGCAAAAAGCGTCAGCGGCAACGCCATGCTGTTCATTAATCCGCACACGCCCATGCTGCCCATGAACGAGATCCACTACCACAGCGAAGAGGGCTGGAACATGTCCGGTCTGGTCGGCTACAGCAATGTCGTGGTGCCGGTAAAGGGCCACAACGACCACCTGGGCTGGGCGCTTACGGTCAATTATCCCGACATCGTTGATATTTGGGAGGAAACTTTCGATGACCCCGATAATCCTCTGGCCTACCGCTATGGTGAGGGCTACCGCCAGGCCACCGAGTGAACCGACGTCATCCGGGTGAAGACTGATTCTGGTTTCGAAGATCGCACGGTGACATTGCGCAAGACTCATCATGGCCCGATTCTCGCGGTGCGGGATGGCAAGCACCTCGCAGTTGGACTTTCGGGCATGGAGCAAGGCGGCCTGATGCAGCAGTGGTACGCCATGAGCAAAGCCCGCAACCTGGCCGAATTCAAAGCGGCTTTGTCCATCCAGGGGCTGCCCTACCACAATGTGATGTACGCTGACGTGGCGGGCAATATCTTCTACATTTACAACGGCAAGATTCCCAGGAGGGATGCCAGCTTTGACTGGACGAAACCCGTGGACGGCAGCGACCCGGCCACCGAGTGGCAAGGGTTTCACACGCTCGACGAGCTGCCACAGGTGCTCAATCCCCCGAGCGGGTGGATGCAGAACACCAATTCCACGCCTTTCCTGGCAACGGCAGAAGCCAATCCGGACCCCGCAGATTACCCGAATTACATGGGCACTGAACCGGACAATATCAGGGCGCGAGCCTCGCGCAGAATCCTGACCCTGAAAGAGCAATTCACTTTCGAAGAGTGGACGGCCATGGCATTCGATACTTATTTCCTGCTCGCGGAGGACAACCTGCCTCAACTATTCGAGGAATGGGAGTCGCTGTTGGAAAGCGACCCGGCAGCAGCGGAAGAACTGCGCCGGCCGATCGAAACTTTGCGCAGCTGGGATAGGCGCGGCGCAACCGACTCCATCGCCACGTCCCTGTTCGTGCTGCTGACTGAAAAATCCCTCGCAGCGGCCCAGGCGGCAGAAGAGGCAGCAGAAGAGCCCGGCGACACTGACCCTGGCGACAACAACCCTGGTGACACCCGGGAGGTCTCGTCCATAGCGCAACTGCAAGCCGTCGTCGAGCAGCTGAAGGCCGATTGGGGCAGCTGGGAAGTGCCCTGGGGAGACATTAACCGGCACCAGCGCCAGGACGTTCGCCACGGCGCCGTGCCCTTCGACGATGACGCCCCGAGCCTGCCCTCGCCCAGCGCGACCGGACATGTGTTCGGTTCGATCTTCTCCTACTTCAGCACCAGCGAAGAGGGATCAAGGCAGCGCTACGGCGTGGCCGGTCATGCCTACGTTTCAGTGGTGGAATTCGGTGATCCTGTTCGCGCACGCTCAATCACACCCTTCGGACAAAGCGGCGACCCCGATTCACCGCATTACTTCGACCAGGCACCCCTGTTCCTGAAAGGCCAGTTCAAACCGGCTTGGACTGAGCTCGAGGAAATAGAAAAAAACACCACGCGCGCCTACCATCCGGGAGAGCGTTAAATGTGCAAGCAGAGCAACCACATGTGCCAGGGGTAGGCAAGCGCCATGGTCACGACAAAATAGCCGACGACCGAAAACCAGAATGCACGACCCATCAGGCTGCCGATGATTGCATATAGGGCTGAATTTGGGCACGTGCCCGGGCTGTTCCGTCGCGCGCCTCAAGGCGGCCAAACCAGGCCTGGACACGTGGATAGTCATCCAGCGGGAAGTTGATGACGCGGACCTGTTCGATGTAGGCCAGGGCAAAGAGATCGGCGATCGACAGGGCATCATTGGCCAGCCAATCCGTCGCTTCGAAGCGGCCGTCCAGTACGGCCAACTGCTGATTGGCGAAATTCGTTGCTTCCTCAACCCGAGCTGCGTCAGTCTCACCCAGGTTAGCTGCCTGCCTGATGACCCGTTCAAAAAACAGCGTGCTCAGCCAACGTCCCAGGTGGCAACTGAAGAAGTCCATCCACTGATCAATCTGGGCGCGTTGCATCGGTTCAGCGGGGTACAACGGGGATTGCGCGCTGTTGGCCAGGTAACGGCAAATTGCGCCGGATTCGAACAAGTACCGGCCGTCATCCTCCAGCACTGGCACCTTGCCAATGGGCGTCATTTCTTGAAATTCCTCGCTGCGATTTTCGCCCTTGATCAGATCGACAAAACGAAATTGGTAATCCACCCCCAATTCTTCCAGTACATACAAAGTCTTCAAGGTGTTCTGGGTATAAAAGCCGTGCAGCATTAGCATATGACGCTCCTTTACTTTTGAATTGCAAGTAAAATCAGCATAGATCTTTTACTTGCGTCTTGCAAGTCATTTTTCTACACTACCACGGGTGAACACAGATACCCTCGACCGCTGCCCCATTTCCTATACGCTGGATCATGTCGGTGACCGCTGGAGCCTGCTGATCCTGCGCGACATGTTATTCGGAGGCAAAAGGCACTACGACGAATTCGCCGCCTCGCCGGAGGGGATTTCGACCAACATCCTGGCCAGTCGCCTGAAACAGCTGGAAGCAGGCGGAATGATTTCAAAACGGCAGTACCAGGAGAATCGGCGCCGTTATGTCTACCTACCGACGGATAAGGCCCTCGATCTGTTGCCCATGATTATCGAGATGATTCAATGGGGAGCGCGCCACGACCCGCATACCGGCGCGCCACCAGAGGTCACCGCCGCAATCAGAAAGGACCCCGCCGGATTTGCAGCCACCGTGCGCGAGAAGTTTTCTTCGCAATAAATTAGATACCCCTACTCCATCTTCCAAAAGTCGATGCCTGAAGCCTGCTTGCCGACATCGATCGATGCCCGAACCTCGAATGTCTCCAGATCAATGACATCGACGGTGCCGGGATCATCATTAACGCCTTCAATGGAGATAAAGGCAAAGCGGCTGTCGGTGCTGACGGTCACGCCGTGGGTGATGGTTCGGCTGGCGGGCACACTGGCCAACTCCGTGCCGCTGGCGATATCCCAGATCGCCGTAGAATGATTCGGCTTGCAGGTGGCGAGCAGAATTTTGCCATCAGGGGTAATGGCGAGATTGTACGGCCCTTTCTGGGTGTCAAAACGCCGGGTGATGCGCCAGTCTTCCAGACTGACTTCCGCGACCTGGTTGGCCCCCTGGAGGGCGACATAGACAAAAGGCAATTGCGGATGGGGCTGTACCCATGTCGGCTTGACCAGCGGCCCGGACATGTCATGGGGCATGTCATGGGACATGTTCTCCATGGCAGCCTCATGGTGGGTGGACCCGCCGGCAGCTCCCGTGGCCAAATTGAGCGTGCGCCCCAGCTTGAGCTGCATAACATCGATCTCATACAGCGTGTCGTCCATCATGCCGACTGAGTAGTGGAATTTGCCGTCCGGGCTGGCTCGTGAGCCATGTGGCATCACACCCTGGGCAATTCTGGCAATCTCCGTCATCGACACAGTATCAATCACCGAGATGTCACTGGGCACCATATCGCCGTGCAGGTTGAAATTCACCGCGAACATCAAGCCGGTGGTGCGGCTGATATCCATAGTCGCCGGAAACAACCCCACCTGGACATCATTGACCGTCACGTCGTCACCGGTTTCGTACTTGAAAACGTAGCCGTAGGGTCGGCCGTGAGCGATGGAAACATACCAATGCCGACCGCCAGGCGCGACGCGGATGCCGTGGGGCCCCTCAATCTCCGTCGGATAAATCCCGACGTCGATCCTTTTCACCACCTCACCACCGTCCGGGCCGAATTTCACCAGAAATACCGCATCGTCAGATTCCGCCGCGACATAGACGTAGTAGTCATTGGTGACCGGATTTGGCCCCTGGCCGGGTACTGGGCCTGAATTTGGCATGGGTCCGGCCGCGGCCGCCCCCCCCAGCATCAAACATGCCGGCAGCAAGACCCCCGCTATCGTCAACACAATTCGATGTTTCACCTGTTTGCGAACTCCCGTGCGCTACAGCCCTTCATCCTCGGCCCCGGTTTCATCCCCATCTTCGTCTTCCTTGTCCCCCAGCCGGACCGCCCACAAGCCACTATAAAAGTCCGAGAAAAATATCGTGCCTTTGTGAGGCTGAGGGCCCCAGGCCATTGTGGAGTTGGGTACGAAACCCTCCGGGTCATCGGAATAAAAGCGTCCGATCTCGCGACCCTGCGCGTACAAATCTCCCAGCAATTCCCCTGAAATATCAAGCACGCGCAGTCCACCCTGGTAAAAGCCGACATAAAGCAACTCCGCTTCGCTGTCCACCCAATAGTTGTGCACGCCAAAGTCGCCCACTTTGTAGCGTGCAACCTCCTTGGGGTTCTCGAGATCGTCAAACTCGATGAAATGAATCCATCCGCCCGCCCGCATGGACAGTTTCAAGTCGTTGTTCAGCATTTCATCTTCGGGGATTCGGGGATCCGGGTGAAACGTCTCATCTCCCCCAAGCACATATAACTTACGCGCCGACTTGCTCTTGAATGGCCAAACCGCATGATTCCAGTTGGTGATCTGCGGCATGCGGCCCATCTCCACCGGGTGAGCGGGTGTGCCCTCTTTACCACCGCCACCGACATCGACCACGACCACACCATCGGTCCCGCCTGCCTGGTACAGGACGCCATCCTGCACCCACACGTCATGAACCGAAGGGCCGGGCCGGGTGGTTTCGAAACGGCCCACACGGTAGGGCTTGGTAGGGTCTTCAATGTTGATCACGTCAAAACGACGGAGGTTGACGGCGTAAATATGCTGGTTGTCAATAAACACATTGTGCACACCAGCCGTCAGTTGATCGTCGAATGTGGAAAGAATTTTCACGTCCCGGGGGTTGCTCACGTCCAGGATGACAAAACCGTTGCGGCGGTTGGATGCACCTTCGCGGCTGATGACGGCAATGCGCGCGTCCTTGGAAATTTTGACGTCATTGACCGTGCGTGCGTCGACCTGAACGGTATCGACGAGCTCCATGTTCTCGGGGTCAGTGACGTCGTAGAAATAAGTGTTCCCGCCGCCATTCCAACCGCCGACAACCGCGTAATCACGCCCATCGATACCTTCCCACAACCATAGGTCCGATGTCTGGTGCTCGGAAATGCGGGCATGCCCGACAAACTCCATCGTGCGCGACACATCGCGCTGGGTAATTCGGACACTCTCACGGGCCGTGGCAGCACCCGATGTCGCGACCACAGTATAAAACCCCTGCTGTTCAGCCACGAAGCGGCCGTCTTCCAGCAGCATTGCCGATGCACCCGCTCCCAGGGCCTCGGGGTGGGATGGATCGGGATGAGTCTGCAAAGACCATTCAATCGGCACGTGGTTGACCACACGTCCCTGCGCATCCCGCGGCATGGCCGCGAAATGTATGACGTCTCCCGTGCGGGCTTCGCGCAAGGATGCGCTCAATGCAATCGTCTCCACCGGGTTTTCCAACACGGTGAAACTGATCGATGCCTCAACTTCTTCTGCCGATGCCGTCAGGGTGGCCTTGCCTGGTTTGAGCGCAGTCAGGCTGCCAAAGCCATCGGTCGCGGCAATCGCATCATCACTGACAGAAAGCGTCGGTACAAAGTCGCCTCTGGTCGCGCCGCTTTCATCTATTCCAACTGCGCGCACGGCGGTGGTCGTGCCCGCATAAACCGTGGCCGGCACATCGACAATGCTGATCTGGGTCAGCGGTGGAACAGGCACTGTGATGGTCGCCTTCGCTCGAACCCCCTCCTCGAAAATGCTGGTATAATAGTCTGGCTCCTCCTCAAACGGGATGGAAGGCGCCAATGCCGTCACGTCGTGTTCGCCGGAGTAGTTGGCCTTAATCAGGCCACTCGGTGAGACATTGAGCGTGCGCCGAGACCCGAAAAACAATACTTGGGCATCCGGCAACACATTACCGTCGGCGTCTTTGACCACCGCTTTAAGTTGCACCGTCTCGCCAATCTTGAGGGTCAATTCGGCAGGCTCGATTTCTATGGAATCAGCCGCCTGCGCCAACAGCGATGAAGGCGTACAGGGGGCAAGGAAAAGGAGTGTAAAGGACAGGATTCGAGTGACGAAACAGTTCATGCAGCTTCTCCGGATTTCAGCCAGCTGGAAGTATAAACCACCGGTCGTGGCTCAACGAATGCGCGGCGAATCCGGGGCTGTGTTCAGATTCCTCTGGAAGAAGTCGAGCATTCGGGCCCAGGCAGTCTGGCCGGCGCGATGATCAGCCCCGGGCCGGGTGACCCCCCGCGATGGAACAGGACGCTTCTGCGGCCGCCGGTCGGCCACAAGCGTTTGGAGATGCCGTGGCCGGCACCGTCAAAAACGAGGTTGACCAATTCGTGCCGCCTTCCCATCTCTTCCAAACGCCGCTCAATCTGATTCGCCATCACGCTACTCGGCCACATTTGGTCATCGCTGCCCGACACCAGCAAAAGGGCGGCGCCGATATTCTCGACCTTGAGGAACGCCGCAGCAGGCGCTTTGGCGAGCGCCCTGGCGTAACTTTTCCGGAATATCATCGGCCGTTTCAGAAGGAAGCGAAGGCCGTTGCGAATTTCAGCAAGACCTGGGCTCATCGTTGCGTAGGGCAGGGGTCGGCCATCAACAGACCACGAAGAGCCGGGGTTAGGGTCGCCGAAAACGATTCCAGCGAAAACAACCGAAGACGGCACCCAAGCGGCGACAGCACGAAGGCGCGGGTCATGGATCGCAGCAAGAAGTGCGAGTTCCGCACCTTTGGAAGTGCCATAAACGCCGACCCGGGATGCGTCGAGCCGCTCGTCCTGCTCGATCCAGTCGATCGCAGTCACAACGGTCTCCACCGGAATCTCGACCAGGTGCTCCGGCACCCCTGGCCAGTGGTGATAGCCTACGTTGAGGACGGCATAGCCGCGCGCGGCAAGCAAAGCAGCTTTCAGCGGTGCAGGCCCGTCACCCCAGCCGGAAAGCAGCACGATGACCGCATGAGGCCCGTGGGACGGCGAGGGGGATATGGGCAGCGTGAGCTCGGCAACCAATCCCGGCGCCTGCACCTCGCGTCGCGTCGTATCGGGCCACGGGTAGCGTCGGATGATGCCTTGTCTTTGAACGCCATTGGCGGTTTCAGCGCTGAATGTGATCGTACGCGCAGCCCACTGCGAGTCGGTGATGAACAAGACGTCATCACCAGCAGTCATCGACCATAGCAGCCCGGACGGATCGACGCCGACGTAGCTGCCTTCGAGGGGCGCCTGTAACGACAGATCGAGGATGCCGTTCAGGTCGGCGACAAAACGAGCCCAGGAGGTGAACCTGACCCCGGCAGCGTCATCGGTGTGTGCGCGCAATATGACCTCCTCACCCGGCTGCAGTGCCTGCAGTTGAATCTAGATTGCCTGGTCGATTAGAGCGGCTTTGGGCCGAATCGACAATGCGAAGGAGCCGACTTCAGCGTGCTTGGGACCTGGGGGTGCGGCTGGTGTGCGAGGCTCGAGCCCGATGGTACCGGCCAGCGCCCCGATCAAGAGCACCCCGACGAGCACCGCAACGAGCACCAAAGGGGCGAGGAAAAAGGCAGATTTTCGGGCAAGAGTCACTACGATTCCAGGTAGGAAATGAGGATTCGTGTCAACTCTCGCACCAGCGTATTTGTGGCTAGGGTTTCTGTGGCCTGGGTCTCTGTGGCCTGGGTTTCTGTGGCCAATGGCGCCGAGTGGTCAAACAGCGCGTTGTCGAGCGCAAACTCGCGCAAGCAGGCAAATACACAGACGAGGCTGAGACTGACCGCGGCGCTTGGCCTCGGGTGGGAAATTTCCCCACCGTGCGCCACGATCAGCGCGGCCAGACGCTGGACGTTGCGACTATTGGCGGTCCTCATCGAAGCACTGAGCGCAGGGCGGCGCGACGCTGCCGTCGTGAGCTCTCGCAGGATCGCGCGGTCTCGCCGGTAGAAATCAAGGACCGCCAAAATCAGCAGCCGGATCGACGCTTCGAGTGAATGAGTCGTCAAGGTCACAGCAAATTGGTCTATCAGCGCCTGCGCATTGGGCTCGAACCGCCGCCACAACGACTCCAACAGCTCGTCCTTGCCCGAAAATCGGGCATAAAACGCACCGCTGGTAAGCCCCGCCTCGGTGCATATCTGGTTGATGCTGGTCGCGGCAAAGCCATTTGCCCGAACCAGATCGCTGCGATGAATTTTATGGCGAACAGTTCGGCCATTATTTTCGACCTTCGCAAAAACGGCGGGAGCGCGCCATCCATGATCCAGTTGATGACCAGCTACCTGTTTGAGGAGCGGCAACACCTCAATTCCTTTTATGTGCGCCGCACTGACAGCACCGAACAATACTGGACTCAGGAAATGGTTCAGGGCCCCAAAATGTCCGATACGCCGGTGTACATCCTGACCTCGCCGCGCACTTTTCTCGGCCGCCGAAGAATTCACCTACAACCTAAAAAACATGGGGCGCGCAACGGTGGTAGGCGGGACAACCGGTGGCGGGGCGCATCCGGTTGATTTTGCCTCTTTCGACCTTGGAGACGGCCACTATGCACAGGTTTCCATGCCATTTGGGCGCGCCATCAACCCCATCACCGGGACCAATTGGGAGGGCACCGGGATCAAGCCAGATATCGAGACGCCGGCTGAACAGGCATTGCTTATCGCCCGCTTTGAAATCATAAAGGGGTTGCTCAGCAACAGTGACGATGAAGATGAGCAGTATGGCTTGCGGTGGGCGATGGACGAACTTGAATTCGAGCTCGATCCTTCTGCATTCAAGCTGGACGGCGCCCTCGCATATGCCGGCCGCTATGGTCCCAGAGAGGTTTATGTAGAGGATGAGAAACTCTACTACCGGCGCGACAAGGGCGAAGCCCATGAATTGCAGCCGCTGAACGCTTCGGACCGGTTCCATGTGGGTGATCTGGAGTTCTTCAGGATCCAATTTGTCCGCGATGAGCGCGGCCAGGTAGTCGAGCTGATCGGTCAGTACGATAATGGACGGCTTGATCGCAACCCGCGCAGTGACTTGCCCTGATAAAAAGGAGTCTCGCTTTGCTCGACTTACCCAACCGGGGCCGGCGGGTCGCCTGCGGCTCCAACGACAGCGGCACGGCCAGATGCAATGATAATCCTGCTGTGCCGCCCCCTATGTTCTGTCAAGACCCTCCAAATCCGAGGTCGGCAATCAGTTTTTGGTAGCGAGGATCAGATCTGTGGCCGTCATAGCCGTGGTCCACCTGCAAGAATATCAAACCTCTGGCTCTGGATTCGGCAGCGGTTTGCAGCCAGGCGAACCCCTTATCGGGGTTATTTTGTTCAAAATGGATCACAGCTATCACAGTGGGATCGACATAATGCTTATTGGCCATTGCAAGAAGGCTGCCCAGCAATTCGTTTCCTCTAACGGTATCGCCGGCTCTGATATGAGCCACTGCCAGGTTGGACACAGCAATTGCCCTGTCAGGGGCATCGGCGAAATCCTGCTCAAACAAGGCGAGCGCATCTTCGATTCGACCAGTGGACAACAAAGCCCAGCCAGCAACGTTTCTGGCGTCAGCATGCCCGCCGGCCAGTTCAGCATGTTGGATTGCTCGGGGGTAATCGCGCGCATTGAGAAAACGCCACGCGGCATTGATGTGGTAGTACTCGCTGCCGGGAAATCGATTGAGCAGGCGGTCGATCAGTTCAATGGCCTCGTCGTGGCGCAATTGAGTTGAGAGAAAAAGGGCATAACCCAAGCCATTGAATGGGTCCAATTCCAGGGTAGCCAGGTATTCGCGCTCGGCCGCTACCCAATCCCAGTCGTACCAGGTCAGTATATCGGCATACAAGGAATGTGCATCGGCGAGCTCACCGTTCAGGGCCAACGCGCGAAGTGCTGCTTCCCGGGCTCTTGGGTAGGCTTCATGTGGGGATTGAGTCCCATAGCCGGTACTTTGAAAACTGAAAGCCCACCCCAGGCTTGCCCATGCTTTGGCGAATTGGTCATCGATGACCAAGGACCGCTGTAGAAAGTTTACGGCCTGCGACAGGTCATCGGCAGTCTGCTCAAACACGTGATAGCGGCCCAGAAGATAGAGGTTGTAGGCCTCGAGGCTGGAGGTCGGCAACTTCACCAATCGGGATCGATCTGTTCCAGACAGCTTTGTTCCAGTGCCACGGCAATCGCACTTGCAACTTCCTCCTGGATGGCAAACAGGTTGTGCATGGTCAATTCACGCTCGAAAGTTTGTGACCACAGATGACGATCGGATTCGCCGTCAATTAATTGCGTCGTGATGCGCACACGGTTGGCCATCAGTCTCACACTGCCTTCCAGAATTGAGCTGACGCCAAGTTGCAGGGCAATTTCAGGAAACCGACTGTTGCGTTGAACGAAAGGGCAACACAGAGGTGCGCGAAACCACGCTGAAGTTTCGACTTGCGACAGGCGGCTGAGCAATTCTTCGTGAATACCATCGGAGAAGTAGCCGTGGTCACCCTCTGGGCTCAAGTCTGCGAAAGGCAATACGGCCAGTGTGCGCAGGCCACCGGGGTCGGGGTCGGGGTCGGGTTCGATTTGTGTAACAAAGCGGGCAGTCAACAATATGGCAGCGCCTATCAATAACAATGCGCCAGGCACCAGCACGAAATTTCTGATCACCTGACTGGGCCTTTCGGGCGCTTCTGCACGAGGCTCTGTTACGGGGGCAATCAGGCGGTAGCCCTGGTTTCGAATGGATGCAATGTAGCGGGGTTGTTGACTGTCCTCGCCCAACACCCGCCGCAATAGCCGGATTCTCTGCGACAGAGTTTCATCACTGACTATCGTCCCCTGCCAGACCTCCTCGATGAGCTGATCCTTGCTTACCCTTTGTGGTGCGTGCCGAACCAGGGTAAGGAAAAGCCTGTAGGAAAGCTCTGGCAGATCGAGAACACTGCCGTGGCGGCTTACACTACGCGCCAGTGTGTCAATTTCAAGATCATCAACACGGAGAATTTCCGTTGGCGGCGTTGGCTCATAAGCATTCATCGGCGCTCGAGTCTCACGGTTTCAGACCCTATCCATCTAGAAAGGGATAGTTGTGTTGCTTCATTTTATCTTCACATAAATTCATTTTTCTTTCATGCGAATACTGACCTGACCGGGTAAGTTGATTCTCCCATTGCGAACCAGGCACCAACCATGACTGCAACAATCATCACCCTGACGACCAGAACACTGACCACCAAAACCCTGGCCACCATGGAGCCGCAGGCGACCCGCCGGCCCCGGTTGGGTAAGTCGAGCAAAGTGAGCGGTACCAGAGGGGCCAGGCGCCTATTGCATGCCGTCGAGCGCAGCCGCCTTCCGCCAAAGGCGGGAGCAGGGAAGCGAGACTCCTTAATCGGCGCAATTGGGTCAGGCAAACTCCTGATAGTGGCTTGTTGTGCACTACTAGTCTGCCTGCCGGCGGTGGCGGAGGAACTTCCCATGCTGATCAACCACGGCGTTGATGGCAGCTGGACGAATTCAAAAACCACCAGCCAGGGTGTCGTGATCGAAACTGTACCGTCCAGCAATAGTCTGGTGGCATTTTGGTTCACCTACAGCGAAGCAGGAGGTCAGCGCGAATGGTACATCGGCGTTGGCGATATAAACGGTGCGGAGGCTGAGTTGATTGTCTATCGGGTTGAAAATGGTGTGTTCGATCAGGCAAGCGCAACTGAGGAGGAGGAATGGGGCACCGCGCGAATCAAATTCAGCGACTGCACGCATGCACAATTCGACTATGAATCGCCCATGCAGGGTGTCGATGGCAGCTTTTCGCTGGAGCGTCTGTTAGAGGACGTTAGCTGTGCGGCTACACTGGAGCAAACCCATGTGACCTTCGTCTCTCGTTCCAATGTCTGGCTGGATGCTCGGGGAACATGGGTGTTTGATGGTTGCGTTAAGCTGGGTCCGGCGGAGTCGCATGGCCGGGAAGAAATCAGGTTTGGGGGCGCAACACTGAGTTTCGATATCGACCACTTTGGCACCGCCAATTGCAGCGGCCCAGTCGATGTGCAGAGCATGAGCTTCGATTTGATTCGTCTCGACAAAATCGAGGCGTCGTTAGAAGGGGGCAAGGTGATCGCTAACCGTGTGCTGCTTCAGGACAAGACCAGCGGCGAGTTATTTAGGCAAATATTGTATTTTAATAGCAGCGCCGATCCCAATGAAATGACGCACGGTAAATTTGACGGCGCACTCGATGCGGCTGGCTACCCCAACGAGTTACACGACTTGTTATTCTTCCGGCAACCCTGAAATTGGGTTAAAGCAGAGGAGCCGCAGGCGCAGCCGCCTACGCGCGACGGCAGTCAGGCAGCGCTTCTTCGCCAATGGCGAAACCGCACTACCTTCCTTACCTGCGCTGCCGAAGGCGGGAGCACGACTGCAGGGATGCAGGAGGTAGAGCAACGCAGGGAGCAGTTGCCGAGGGAAGCGAGACTCCTTAAACTACTCACCCGGCACCATAGCCACGACCCTGACCGGACCGCCCGAACCGCCGGCTATTTTCATGGGCAGCGCCATGACGTAAAAATCTTTTTCCGGCAACTGGTCCAGTCCGACCAGGTTTTCGAGGTTGACGACACCGCGCGCAGCGGCAATCCGGTGGACGATGAAATCCTGCGACTTTCCATAGTCGATCGAGGCTGTGTCGACCCCCAGGATCGCGACTTGTCGTTCTTCGACCAGGAGCCGCCCTGCCTCAGCGCCATAGCCGGGAAACTGCAAATGGCTGGCGTCGCCGGGCGTGTCGTCCCCCAGGTAGCTCATCGCGTCCGGCCAGAATTCACTCCAGCCCGTGCGCAATAGGACGATACTGCCTGGCGCAATAGGCCCCAGGCGGGCTTTAAATGCCAGCACGTCACTGGCCTGCAGCCGGTAGTTTCGATCCGCTGCCGCCTGGGCTGTGATGTCAATCACCACCGCCGGCGCCACCAGCTTATCCAGCGGGATCTCGTCTGTCGCCAGTCCGCCTTGCGCAAAATGCAGCGGTGCATCCAGGTGGGTTCCGCCGTGTTCCGGTGTACAGATGGAAAAGGAAGCGTAGAACCATCCGCCCTCGCTTTGCCCAAAAGCAAGTTCCTGCTTGTCGAATTTTGATGGGGATGTGGGCCAATACAGGGTCTCATCGCTGTAGCTATGGCTGAGGTCAATGAGGCGAAATTCACCCAGGTCAAAAGCACCGAGCGGCTGGACGACGGTGATAAAGAGTAGGCCGATGAGAAACTTACTGGTCATGCCGGGCTCCACGATGTTGGTGCATCAAAGTATCATTCAATGAGGTGGTTTGACTATATGCCCAGACCCCACAAACAGCAATCCTGGAAACGCCAGGGCGCTGGCCGAGTGCGAAAATTGGCGAAATTCCAGGACCAATGAAATGAAACCTTCAACCAAAGAAAATTACATCAGGCGTATCAGCCGAGTCGTTGACTTTCTCAACGCACAGACAGAATCCGCGCCCTCTCTTGAACAACTCGCCAGTGTTGCAGCGATATCGACTTTTCATTTTCACCGGGTGTATACAGCAGTAACCGGTGAAACACCCTCTGCAACCATGCGACGTCTTCGCATCGCAAAAGCTTGCCTGCTGCTGCGTGAAACTGCCAGGCCTATAACAGAAATTGCCTTTGACGTGGGCTATGACTCGTCCCAGGCTTTTGCCAAAACACTGCGGGAAATGACGGGATCGACGGCGAGTGAATTGCGTGCAGACTTGAGCAAATTGGCCCGGGTATTGGACGACCTATCCAGGCCAAGTGGCGGCGACTATCAACCGGATAAAATGTTGGATGTAAAACTGGTATCCATTGAGCCGTTCAAAGTCATCGCACATCGCCATGTTGGCCCCCACAGCAACCTGTTCATTGCCTACGGCGAATTGTTCTCCTGGGCAGAAAAATCAGGGAATACCGAGGGATTCAAAGGCATTTATGGCATTCCCATCGATGATCCACGAGAAACCCCTGAACAACAGGCGCGTTTTGACTGCTGTTTTGATCTTGGACCAGATACCGCGCCTGCAGGTGACTTTACCCAACAAATGCTCGGTGGAGGTTTGTATGCGGTCACGCGCCACGTGGGTCCCTACGAAGGCCTCGATGAAAAATACGACTACCTGTATGGGCCCTGGCTCAGTGCCTCCGGCCATGTCTTGAGGGCGCAGCCCCTTTTTAACCACTACCTGGCCGACCCTGACAGCTCGCCACCGGAACAGTGGGAGACGGATGTCTATTTACCGGTGGATGAATACGAGCGGGGAGAATAAGGAGTCTCGCTTTGCTCGACTTACCCAACCGGGGCCGGCGGGTCGCCTGCGGCTCCATTGTTCGTTCCAGCAAATTAGGGGGCTTGCCTCAGGACGGTGTACCCTCTTGGACCCCTGTGTCATTGAAGGACAACTCCGCGATGAGGACCCATACTATTTTGCTGCTATGCGGCGGCGTCGCTTTCGCGTTCGCTGCAAGCGAGGCCAGGGCCGACAAGCCTGCACAATCCACCGTCGACTACGAGGTGGCCACGATCGGGACGCGCCAGATCAACCATCCCGATGGTTCGACATTCGTCAAAATGCTGGTTGAGGCGGCCAATCTGGGTGGAACCGAAGTGGAAATGGCCGAAATCACCTTTCCAGCAAATTCGAGAGGTCAGGGGCACCCGCACGGATCAATTGAGATTTTCTATGTTCTGAGCGGCCAACTGACCCACGTCGTTAACGGCAAGGGGGCGCGACAAAGCCCCGGCATGGTGGGTATCGTGCGACCCGGCGATATTGTCGAACACATCACGGAATTGGACGAGCCGACCCGAGCGCTGGTGATCTGGGTGCCGGGCGGCGAAATTGATCGTTCTTTTGGCGCCGCTGAAATGACGCCGATCGCGAAAGTTCCGCTCGAGAATCTTGCACCCGGCGCTGACTGACCAAGGCGTTGGCATGGGCCTGCCCAGTACTGTCGGCACTGACGAAAATCAATGGCTGGGCTAGTATGCGCAACCATGTAACAAAATTGGATAAACCTACGTCTAGGACTAGTACTCTTTCAAACTGATATTGCCATATTCAGAGTTCAGCAGATGATTCAAGACAAGGCACAGACCGCAGACAATGGCCATTCCCTTGTCAAGGGCTGTAACGCCGTATTGAATCATCTGCTGAGCTCCCTGCGGGCGAGCCGGGAAGCGGTCGTTCGCGATGTTGCGCCTCTTGGCAAGGACTATGGCCATTACCGGCGAGACGCGCCTAGCGCCCAACCACTTCCCAACTCGCTGAACACGGCAATATCAGTTTGAAAGAGTACATACACATAAGGATGCCACATTATGAATATTTCAAAAGCTTCAACCTGGTTGGTCTTGCCGGCAACCTTGCTGATTTCCGTTTCAACATTTGCAGACTCTGACAAGCACATCAGCCATACCGTTGATGCCGCCGAACTCGATTCCGCGCGGTTGGAATTTCCGATTGGACAATTGGAAATCGTCACTTACGACGATGATGAAATTCAGCTGGACATTGAAATTGAGGCCGAACGGCATTGGTTTATATTCAGCAAGAAGGATGTTGCTGACGTTGAACTGGAGGTACAAATCGTTGGCTCCAATGTCTACCTCGGCATTGATAACGACGACGTTGAACAACACTGGATAGTCAAGATTCCAACCAAACTCGCATTGACCATCGAGGTTGGCGTGGGCGAGATCAAGATCGAGGAATTCTCCAACAACCTCGAAATGGACCTTGGTGTGGGCTCAGTCAGGGTTGAAGTGGCCGGTGCCGACTACGATGTCATTCATGTGGAGTCCGGTATCGGTGATGCCCAGATTGTCGGGTTTTCTCAAAGCGCAGAAAGCGAGCGAAATTTCATCAGTGCAGATGCCATTTATCACGGCGAAGGGGACCTGGAAATGGAGATCGAAGTCGGCGTAGGCGACATACAGGTCAAGAGTACCTGATAGCCCTGCAATTGAAGGGCGGACGCCAGGCACTTGTCGTCGGGTGACAGGGTCGCTGAATAAATGGACCATTGACGTGTAACAAGGGTTAGAAGCAATTCAAACCCGGAGACGCGTTGTGACCCACCCAAATTCGATTGAAGCCAATTCATCTCAAACCGTTGGACAAGAATCGGGCCTGAAGCCAGGCCTGAGACTGGGTCTGGTGCTGTGGTTGGCCGGATTCATCGGCGTTCTCTCATTGCTGCCCCTGCTGCCTCAGATCGTCGCACAGCTGGCAGACTCGGCACCGCCGGTTTCCATGGCGGTCGTGCGGATGGTCAGCACCCTGCAAACGGGTCTGTTGCTGCTGCTGGCTGTCTGGCTGGGTGTCAGGTTCGCAGGCAAATGCGGTCTTTCGGCCCCGATTTTCAGCCGTTTGGCCGGGTTGCCACACCCGCCAATCAACTACCGCAGCATTGTGTATACAGGTGCGGCCGGGGGCGTCGCAAGTGGCTTGTTTCTGGCAGGCTTCACCCAGGCGTTCCAGCCTTACCTGCCAGCCGACTTCCTGGCCAACGCCGAACAATTTCAAATCCCGCTGTATGCCAAGCTGCTGTATGGCGGCATTACCGAAGAAATACTTCTGCGTTGGGGCCTGATGTCCGCCCTGACCTGGCTGATCGCCAGCGTGACGAACCGCGGCGCAAAGCAGATTTCCGGCTGGGTGTTTATCGCTGCAATCTTTATCACTTCTGTGCTCTTCGGCGCCGGCCATCTGCCATTGGCCAACGTCCTGGCCGAAACGGTGACGCCGTCCATGATGGTCTACATATTCGTCGCCAACGGCTTTGTCGGCCTCATCGCAGGCTATGCATTCTGGAAGAAGGGCCTCGAAAGCGCCATCATCATCCACATGGTGGCGCACGTGGTGTGGTTCATCGCGGGCTGAAAACAAGACTGCGGCCAGGCCATATAGGATAATGTGGCCAATGGAATCGGACACCCGCCAACACGACCCCGAAGTCTCTGTGCATTTCGATAACAGCTACGCGCGCCTGCCCGACCGGTTTTACACACGCCTGCCGCCCGAGCCCGTCGCCACACCCGGACTGATCCGGGTCAACCATGCGTTGGCGCGACATCTGGGTATCGACCCACACTGGCTGGAATCTGACGCCGGCTTGGCGGTCATCGCTGGCAACGAGATTCCCCACGGCGCCGAGCCACTGGCGACGGTCTATGCCGGTCATCAGTTCGGTGGCTGGAGCCCACAGCTGGGGGATGGCCGGGCCATATTGCTGGGCGAAGTCATTGCCGCAGACGGCGGCCGCTACGACATCCAACTCAAGGGTTCGGGGCGCACACCCTACTCACGCGGCGGCGATGGCCGCGCCCCGCTGGGCCCGGTATTGCGCGAGTATATTATCAGCGAAGCCATGGCGGTCCTGGGTGTGCCGACCACGCGGGCGCTGGCCGCGGTCAGCACTGGCGAGGAGGTTTATCGCGACGCACCATTGCCGGGCGCAGTTCTGGCGCGGGTGGCACGCAGCCATATTCGTATCGGCACGATGCAGTATTTTGCCGCCCGCCAGGACACCGAGGCATTGAAGATTCTGGTGGACCAGGTCATCGAGCGCCACTACCCACACGCGGCCGAAACCGATAATCCGCCGCTGGCAATGTTCAAGAGCGTGGTCGCCGCGCAGGCCGGCCTGATGGCCCAATGGCAGGGCCTAGGCTTCATTCACGGCGTGATGAATACCGACAATATGTTGTTGTCGGGGGAGACCATCGACTACGGCCCCTGCGCTTTCATGGACAATTTTGATCCTGCAGCAGTTTTCAGCTCAATTGATCACGGGGGTCGCTACGCGTACGGCAATCAGCCGTCTATTGCGCACTGGAATCTGAGTGTCCTGGCCGGCACCCTGCTGTCCTTGTTGGATCAAGACCAAGAAAAGGCCCGGGCACTGGCCGTGGCCGCACTCGAGGCTTTTCCCGCCCAGTTTCAGGCCGCCTATCGGGCACGCATGAAAGAAAAACTGGGGCTGCAGGCGGGCGCAACCGACGACCAGACTCTGGTGCAGGACCTGCTCACGCTGATGGCGGATGAAAAGACCGACTTTACGCTGACTTTTCGTCGTCTGTCCGACCTCGCAGGTCCACAGGACGACGCGGCTTCCGGCGTCGGCAGCATCATTGAACTGCCCGCAACATTCGCCCCCTGGCTGCAGCGTTGGCGCCAAGGCCTCGCCGCTGACCCGCAGGACGACACCGCCCGCCAGAGCGGCATGCACGCCGTCAACCCGGCATTTATTCCCCGCAACCATTTGGTGGAAGAAGCGATCGAGGCTGCCGTCAAGGAACAAAACCTCGAGCCCTTCCACAGATTGGTCGATGTCCTCGCAAATCCCTTCGATTTCGACCCCGCACAAAGTCGTTTCGCCCTGCCGCCACGCCCCGACCAGGTTGTCAGCCAGACTTTTTGCGGCACCTGAAGTTTGAGATTTGAAACCTGGTCTTTAATGATTGGGGCGCGGGACAAACCCAAATGATGGATCTGGCCATACCACTAAGAGAGTTGGTCAATGTCGTTGCCCTGGCGCAAGCTTTAATCTTCGCCGGCATTTTGCTGGCCGGTAGATTTCGTGCTGTGCTGGCGAACCGGATTCTGATTTTTGCATTTATCATTATCGCCACGGTCAAGCTTGATCAGCTCTACCAGCTCTCGGGTGGACTGCAATTGTGGCCTTCGTTTAGCTTCATATTCACCCCGATTCAATGGTTACTGACACCGTCGCTGTATTTCTTCGTGTTGGTAAAAATCAGCAGCAACTTCGGCTTCAAGCGCGCAGATCTTTGGCATCTGGTTCTGGCGGCTGCCGCGCTGATCTATTGGTCAACGCAATATTTCAGTTTACCGGTGGAAGAAAAGTTAGCCTTTCTTCAGTCGGGAGTTTTGGGCGAGCCGTTTAATGCATTGGTCATTCCGTTGGCGTCTGATCTCATCCAACTCGCCTATCTGGTGGCGGCGCAGCGCAAGTTGGCTGCCTACGGGCTGACCCTGCGTAACTGGTTCTCGCAGGTCGACGACAGGGATATTCTGTGGACCAGGCGGGTGCTGGCCATCTGGGTGATCGCGTTTGCCGGGCACTCGGCGTATACGCTGTCTCTGCGCATCTTTGAGTACTATGAATTCGCCCGGATTGTCCTCGACCTAATGAATATTACCCACCTGTTGCTCATCAACGCCCTGATGATTCTTGGCGTTGTCAGTCACTTTGAGCCCCTGTCACCCTACGCCGTCGCTTCCCGCAAGCAAAAATACGCCAGCTCCGGCCAAACCGCTGAGCAGCGCCGGGAACTGTATCTCCGGGTCCAGCAGGAAATGGCCAAGAATTCGCTTTACCTGCAAATGGATCTCAATCTTGGCCAGTTGGCTGTGTCGATGGCGGCCACATCGCGCGATCTATCCGAAGCAATTAATGGTGAAGGTGGCGTCTCGTTCTACGACTTCGTCAGCCGTTACCGGGTCGCAGCCGCAGAGCGCTTATTGGTCGAACAACCGGAAACACAAATTTTAAATGTTGCATTTCAATCTGGATTCAATTCGAAATCAACCTTCAACAAGGTCTTCAAAACCACCACCGGCCAGACACCTTCTGAGTTCAGGAAAAGCAATATGTGAATCTGAAGGCGCTCCTGGTCAGTGAATGCGTCCGAATCCGCGCACTAAGACGACCACCAGCTCTTCGTCACGTACGCTGCATCGCAGGCTCGCGCCTACCGCGACCGTAAATGACAATAAGGAAACCCTGATGCGAACAATATTAATACTGGTGGTTTTGATGGCGACCTGCCAGGTGGCGGAAGCCGCGCAAATCTCACTGTTACCTGGCGGCAAGCTGCAATTGAACGTGACCAATCCGGGAAAAAACTATACCGACGTGGTGCTGCACTCCATTCTGATTACCACAGGCGCCGAGGAAGAGTTCAATGTGAGTGGCATGCGGATCGATATCTTGGCCCAAGGCCAGATCGCCCTTTCAAGATTTATACCGCTGGAGCGCCTGGTGGGTGAAACGCAGGGCGTGGCGCAAATGGTTGAGCAAGGGATGGCTGTTTTTTTAAAGGTCCAGATCCTGTCGCCGCAAGGATTCGAAGGCCTGTTTGGCAGGCCTCTGGAATTCGCCGGCTCCCCCGCGATGGAACCCAACCAGGTTTTGATGCTTACCCGCCAGCAATTTAGCCTCGATTTCCCGGCCGATGAATTGCGGGTGACAGTCCATGGCTCAGATGCGGCAGGCGCCGAGGATAGTTTGTCCGCCAGCGCACAAATCGAAATGCGCACATCCCCGATCACCTACACGGCACCGTTGCATGGCGCGTGGTTGATGGCCTCGCTGCCGTCCATTCAGAGCCATCACAGGCTAAACCCACCCACCGAATTCGCCGTGGACTTTTTCAAGACAGACTCGACAGGTAACATTCATGCGGGAGACCGCCTGGATGCGACCGGCTATTTTGGCTACGGCGCCGAGGTTCTGGCAGTAGCGGATGGCGAAGTGGTATTCATCATCGCAGATGAAGCACAGGACCGCGCGGCATATTTCCCGCAGGCAGGCGAAAGTACCCAACAAGCCAGAGCCCGAATTGGCCGCTACAACATGCGTAGACTTATGGCTGATTTTGGCCGGGCTGCAGCCGGCAATATCGTAACCATCCGGCACGAAGTGAACGGCGTGACCGAGTATTCCTCGTACGGACACCTCAAAGCCGGCAGCGTCAGCGTTGCGCTTGGTGACGAGGTGAAACGAGGCCAGGTCATCGCGGCGGTTGGTGACACCGGCGACAGCGCGGCAGTGCATCTGCATTTTCAGATCAATGCCGGTGCCAATGCCTTCATGTCCAAAAGCCTGCCGTTCAAATTTTCTGACCTGGATCCAGTGTTGGGAGGCATCGACCCAGGCCGCTTCGTGCAGAAATCATCGCCTTGACGGCCAAATCTGCAGGGCGGACGCTAAAGATCCCTCGGTCAGTCTCCAAGCAGGTATCTGGGCCCTGACCCCAATGCTGCAGCACGATCGCCGGGGTTATACAACGCGCAGCGTTGTAATGACAGGCAGCCGCAACCAATACATCCCGTGAGCTGATCCCGTAAGTTCTGCAACTCAGTGATTCTCTCGTCCAATTGAATGCGCCACGCCTTGGAGAGTTTTTCCCAATCTCGCTTGGTGGGCGTGCGATGGTCCGGCAGCGACTCCAGCGCCGCCATGATCTCCCGTAAACTGAACCCAAGGGTTTGCGCAATTCGTATCAATGAAATGCGTCGTAGCACTGACCGGTGATAGCTGCGATGGTTTCCGGAACTGCGATGTGAGCTGATTAATCCCCTGGTTTCGTAAAACCTCAGGCCTGAGGGTGCTACGCCCGCTCGCCGAGCAATTGCGCCGATGGACAGGTATTGGTTTCGCTTGGCCATAATCATTTTCAATTGGAGCTATTGTCAAATCTGGTGTTTAGCCATTTGATTCAAGCGGCGACCTGATCAATCTCTTTTACCTCGATCCCATCTTTGAATTTCACCCCCGTAATCACCTTGGCCAGGTAATCAAAGCCGCGTAGCCGGCGCCATTTCTTTTCCGCACACTGGCTCAATTTGAACATCATATGCAACATGCCATTGCGCGTCAGACAACCTTTGGATCTTTTGGTCCGGTGGCGGATGGTGGCAAAGGTGGATTCAATCGGGTTGCTGGTCCGGATGCTCTGCCAGTGTTGGGCCGGAAAATCATAAAATGCCAACAGTTCATCCCGATCCTTGAGCAAACAGCTCGTCGCTTTCGGGTATTTCGCCTCAAAGATCTCAATAAACAAATCAAACGCCTTGTTTGCATCATCCTTGGTTTCCGCCTGCCAGATGGCGTGCAGGGCCTGCTTGGCTTTGGGTTGTGCGGATTTCGGCAAACAATTCAGTACATTCATGGTCTTGTGCATCCAGCAGCGTTGCTGGCGGCTGGCCGGAAAGATTTCATCCAGCGCCGCCCAAAAACCCATCGCACCATCACCAATCGCCAGTTGTGGGGCGCTCATGCCGCGCGACTTCAGATTCAGCAACACCTCACGCCAACTCTGAGTCGATTCTCGCACCCCGTCCTCAATCGCCAGAAAATGTTTTTCGCCGCGTTCATTGACACCAATGATCACCAGCGCGCAGAGCTTGGCATCCTCCGCCCGCAGCCCACTGTAGACACCATCAGCCCAGACATACACCCACCGGTCCTGTCCCAGGCGACGCTGGCTCCACGCTCGATATTCCTCCGCCCATACCTGTTTCAGGCGGGATACCGTGCTGGCCGACAGACCCTGTGCCTGCGGGCCCACCAGTACCCGCAACGCCTCAGCCATCTCACCGCTGGATACCCCTTTGAGGTACAACCACGGAATGGCTGCCTCGAAAGTCGCTGTCTTGCGCACATATGGCGGCACCAGCACCGACTGAAAACTCACTGCTTCACCGGTCTTCGAGCGCACCTTGGGAATTCTCACCCGGATCGGTCCCAGGCCGGTCTGCAACTCACGTTCTGGCAGGTAACCGTTGCGCACCACACCGGCATGACCTGATTCGGTACGCCAATCCTGATACTTGGCCAGCAGCTCCTGGACTTCACTTTCCACCGCTTCGGCGAGCAGCTTCCGGGCGCCTTCTTTGAGCAATTCGGTCAACGGATCGGCACTGATTGCTCGACGTTCCAGTTCAATAACATTATTCTTGTTCATAGTGGCGTATCTCCTTTGGTTGCTTTGAAGTTTGGTAACAACAAATCAATCAGATACGCCGCTTTTTTTCAACTGCTCAAACACCAGATTCGATCATAACTCTTTCAATTGGGGATTGACTTAAAGTTAACTTGAGATTTTATACTCCTCAAGATACATTTCAAGACAACCGGGCAAACACATGGCTACTTCTCCAGAAATCCGCGATCAGCAATGGCAATTCGCCAAATCATTGGCGGAGCTGCGCGAAAACAAAGTGATGCTGGTGCGGGTTGCCGGCAAACAAATTGCGTTGTTCGACACCCCAAACGGCCCGCGCGCCTGCGACAATCGCTGCCCACACGAAGGTTACCCGCTGTCGGAAGGCGATCTTTCCAAAGATTGTCAGCTCACCTGCAATTGGCACAACTGGAAATTTGATCTCGACACCGGCGAGAACCTGTACGGTGGAGACCGGTTGCGTATCTATCCGGTTGCTGTGCGGGGGGACGAAGTCTGGCTGGATATCACAGACCCGCCATTCAAGGTGCAATATGCCGCATGCATCAACAACCTGCGAGATGCGTTTGACGATCACGAGTACGATCGCATCGCGCGCGAAATTGCCCGCCTCACCCATATCGGAGGTGAGCCGTTGGATGCATTGCGGCACGCCATTGAGTGGTCCTGGGAGCGTCTGGAATTTGGCTGGACACATGCTTACGCCGGTATGGCTGTCTGGCTACAACTGTACGACGAACATCCCCATGACCGGGAAATTCAGCTCGCCTGCCTGACCGAGAGCGTGGCTCACATTTCCTTTGATGTGCTGCGGCAAAAAGACTATCCGTACGCCAATGACCCGGATGGGGACGTCGGCGAGTGGGACGAATCGGTTTTCTTGCAGGCGATAGAGAACGAAGATGCAAGCCGCGCCGTCGCCTGTATTCGGGGTGGCCTGGGTGCCGGCTTGCAGGTGCGTGATTTTGAGCCGGCGTTGACGCAAGCGGCGCTCGCGCACTACAACGACTTTGGACACTCGCTAATATACGTGACAAAGGCGGTCGCCTTGATCGAGCGATTGGGAGAACAAGTCGCTGAACCCCTGCTGCTGTCTCTGACCCGCGAGATTCTATTTGCATCACGAGAGGACAGGATTCCTGAATTTCGAGGTTACACAAAAGCGTTAACGCAATGGGGGCAACTCACTCCAGACCTCAGGGACATTCAGCCCAAGGCAGCACATTGGCGCAAAAAGGGGATTAACAAGGCATTGGCCATGACCATCAAGTGCAGCGGTGCGGATCCTGGCCTGTTGTACCAAGAGTTGCTGCAGGCCAATGCGGTCAATCTGTTGAGTTTCGATATCGCGCAACAGGACAAAGTTCGGGTGAGCGTCTCAGGCAATGTTGGCTGGCTCGACTTTACCCATGGACTGACGTTCGCGAATGCAGTGCGCAAGCAGTGCACCCGTTATCCCTCATTGTGGCCGCAAGGCCTCTTGCAAATGGCGTGTTTTAGCGGCCGCAATGCGGCATTCACCACCGACGACGACGATCTTGCCCGCTGGCGCCCAAACGACATTGAGCAGGGCTTCAAAGAACTGATCGCCGAGGTTATCGATCACGGCCAGCCCGAATACATCATTTCAGTGCACTGGTTGAAAACGGTATTGGCGGCAAGAGAAGAGTGCAGGCAACTGCCCGATGAAGTTGGCGTGATCGTATTTGCGTCAGTCAATCGGTTCATTCATTCGCGCATGAGGCGGAGACAGGTCCGACGCACCGCGCATAAGTCCATTAATTTCGTGGAAAAAGCCTAGTAGTGAATTCCAGCAATTAGAAGCGTCCTGCAAGGAAATCCCCTTACTACGAACCGGCTTGTGCCAGCGTTAGGAAAGCGCCATGAGCGGACTGCTGGCCACGCCTTAAAGGATGCCGAGCGCCGACAAGATTCTATGGGTCTGGTCAAGCCATGGTTACACACGGTTTGAATGTTTCGCCTCGACTCATAAGGGCATATGCAATCCTGACCAACTTGCGCCCCAATATCACTCGAGCAGCGGTTTTTGAAAGTCCCTTATCCAGTTGACGCTGATGATAGCGCTCGAATCGAGGTTCGTTGCGGGCCGCGTGAGCGGCACAAAATAGCAATCGTCGTATCTCCTTCTCGCCATTCTTGGTCAGCTTGTGCTTGCCCTGCATGCGACCAGACCGCCGCAATCGTATGTCCAGGCCGAGGTAGGCCACAAAGGCATCCGATGAAGCGAACACGCCGCGATGAAAGGCCGCCACCAACCCAGCAGCTGTGGCGGGTCCAAGGCCCGGTATCTGTTGGCAACACGCATAGTCTTGTTGCAGGCCCAACGCCCTTAGCAAATACTCAATCCGGCATTCGATGCGCTGGATCAAGCGGCTGCAGGCCTGTTCCACTTCTCGGCCTGACAGCGACACTTGGCGCATGCTCATGCGCATGTTTTTACGCACTCCAACCACCACAGCGCGACGCTTAATCAAAGCCCACAGCTCCCGTGAATGCTGGTCTGACGGGCAATGACGAGGCAATGACTGCGCTTCGTGGCTGAGATAGCGTGCTAACAACCAGGCATCATGCGGATCACTCTTATGCCTCAGGCCGACGGCATACCGATAGTGATGCAGCTGGCGTGGGTTCACCAAGTAGATCGCATAGCCCAAAGCGTGCGCAGTATCCACCACCGCCAGGTGGTAATGCGATGTCGGCTCCAGCGCCAGTCGTACCTCGCCCGTCAACCCACCAAGCCATTGTGCAATGGCCGCGGTTGAGTTATTGACTTGATAATGTCGTTGCCGGGTCCAATCGTAAACGTCCAAATGATCTTTCGAAACATCCACACCTAAAGTGACTTGGGTAACATTGCTTGTCATAATGATCTCCGCGGTTATATGCCGTAGCCGGGATCTCACGGGGCGCAAGCTTGTATACATCGGCTGTCATTGCAGCTAGATTCTCAATCGGCGCTCTGGTGAGAATGGGATGGGGACGAACTCTTGTTAGTCTGTACCGACTGGCCAGAAAGCGACTGCGTCCCGCCCATCCCGGCACCCTTAATCATCCAGATTTAAGGCAGAAACACCATACAAGCGACTGGGTCGTCGAGCCATGGATGGCTCGACGAGGCGACACGGAACAGGATGATCCGTTGGAGCCGACCCACCAAGCGCGGAGAAACGAGGGAAGCGCGCAGCACCATCCGCCAGGCGTGGCCAGCAGTCCGCTCATGGGGCTTTCCGAAGTTAGTACACCGTTGCTGGAATTCACCCACCAAGCGCCGAGAAGTGAGGGAAGCCGATCGTTCCCGCGCATCCCTGGGGGATCGTTCCCGCGCATCCCTGCGCTCCACGATCTAAGCACATCCCTGTGCAAATCCACGATCTAAGCACATCCTTGTGCAAAAGTTCTTGACCGATCGGTCATAAACAGTTAAAGTGCGCCCCATGACACATGCAGCCAAGAATCCGGTGGGCCGCCCTCGCGAGTTCGACGAAGACAAAGTGCTCGCCGCGGCGATGGAAGTTTTTTGGCTGCAGGGCTATGACAGTACCTCGATGACTGACTTGCTGGCGGCCACTGGCTTGCACAAGGGCAGCCTCTACCAGGCCTTTGGCGACAAGCACAACCTGTTTATCCAGGCCCTGGAGCGTTATGTCGATGAATTTCGACGTGAGATGAGCGTTGCGGTGGATCAGGCCGAAAGCGGCCTGGCCGGAGTGCGCGCATTAATGCACAAAGGCATCGAAAAGGGTTGTCATGGTAGCGACTGTAACGCCGGTTGCCTGGCCCTGAACACACTGGTCGACAAGGGCACAGCGGACGCCGAAGTGGTGGCCGTTCTGACCCAGGCCTTTGTCAAGCGCATGGCACTTTTTGCTCAAGCCGTGGCACGGGCCCAGCAAGAAGGCAGCTTGCGCAGTGACATTGCGCCCGAGCAAATGGCCTTGATGATCAATGTGATGTCGATGGGTATCGTCGCCATTTTGCGCGGCCCGATGGACGAGCAACAAGCTACAGTCCTGGTCGAAGATTATTTAAGCACACTGAAAGCCACTTAGTTTTTTTTGACATATTTATGACCGAACGGTCAAGAAAGGAGAATGAACATGAACAACTACTTTGAGCGCGTCGACCAATTCGCCGTGCGCCTCGCCCGCAACGTCATCCGCTGGCGCTGGGCCGTGCTGTTGGGGGTGCTCGCAATCTCCATGGGCATTGCAACTGGCGCCCGGCATCTCGAGTTTGCCAGCAATTACCGGGTGTTCTTTTCACAGGAGAACCCCGAACTGCAGGCATTCGAAGAACTACAAGCCACCTACACCAAAAATGACAATTTTCTGTTCGTGCTGGCACCTCAGAATGGCGAAGCCATCAGCATCGACACCTTGGCGGCCGTTGAAACGTTGACCGAAGCCGCCTGGCAGATTCCCTATGTCATACGGGTGGATACCATCAGCAACTTCCAACACACAGAGGGGATTGATGACGACCTGATCGTTGAAGACCTGGTCACCAACGCCAGTCAGCTTAATTCCGCACAACTCGACCGGGTGCGCGATATTGCCCTGGCCGAGCCCCTGATCAGGGGTCAGCTGCTGACCGACAACTCAGCGGTAACCGCCATAAACGTGGTGCTGCAATATCCCGAGAAGACCCTCACCGAAGTACCCGAAGCGGTGGCCGATGCGCGTGCATTGCGCCAACGCATCGAGGCCGAACATCCCCAGTTGAAGGTCTACCTCACCGGCATTTCCATGCTCAACAACGCCTTCGCTGAAACCGGCACGGCCGATATGGCCACCCTGGTACCGTTGATGTTCGCCGTCATCCTGCTGCTGACATTCGGCATCATCCGTTCAACCAGCGCAACCATTGCCGCCACCGTGGTCGTCCTGCTGTCAGTGGTTGTGGGCATGGGCTCGGCAGGTTACCTAGGGATCAACCTGACACCGATCTCGGCCATGGCGCCGATTGTCATCCTGACCCTGGCCATCGCCGATTCCATCCACATCCTGATTTCCCTGCGCGGGACAATGCGCGAAGGCATGGAGCGCTCAGCCGCCCTGGTGGAATCCATCCGGCTGAACTTCATGCCGGTGACCATTACCTCGCTGACCACTGTGGTTGGTTTTCTGGCGTTGAACTTTTCGGACTCGCCGCCGTTCTGGCACCTGGGCAACATCACCGCCATCGGCATTACCGCCGCCTGGCTGATGTCCATCGTCCTGCTGCCCGCGCTGCTGCGCATTCTGCCGTTGCGATTCAAGGTGGTAGAAGTTGATCCGGACAAGCTACCGGCGATGGAAAAATTCGCCAACTTCGTCATCAACAACCGCAAGCGGCTGCTGGTCAGCGTTGGTGTATTTTCACTGGGGCTGATCGCATTTATCCCCACGCTGCAGCTCAACGATCAGTGGATCGACTATTTCAGCACCCGCATCGAATTTCGCACCGATTCAGACCAGGCGTTGCAACACGTTGGCATGTATCCGATCGAATTCTCAGTGCCTGCCGCAGGTCCGGGCGGAATATCCGAGCCGGAGTACCTGGGCTACCTTGAACAATTCTCGGATTTCCTCCGCGCCCAACCCGAAGTCACGCACGTTTATGCCTTCAGTGATGTCATGAAGCGCCCGAACAAAAACCTGCACGGTGATGACCAGGATTTTTACCGCATTCCGGAGAGCCGTGAACTGTCGGCCCAGTACCTGCTGCTCTATGAAATCTCACTGCCCTACGGCCTGGACCTGAACGACCGCATCAATGTGGATAAATCGGCCACCCGGGTCACAGCCACGCTGGGCGATGTCAGCTCTATCGAGACCAAGCGCTTGCTCAAAGCCGCGGACGACTGGCTGCACCACAGCGCGCCAGCCTACATGCAAAGCAAGCCCACTGGACCACAGGTCATGTTCACCTATATTGCCGAGCGCAACATGCAAAACATGGTCACCGGCACCGTGATCGCCATCGTTGTGATCTCGCTGATCATGATGTTGGCCCTGCGCAGCTTCAGCCTGGGTCTGCTCAGCCTGATCCCCAATGGGCTGCCCATCCTGGCCAGCTTTGGCGCCTGGGCGCTGCTGGTCGGGGAAGTGGGTTTCTCGGTGGCCACCGTAGCCTCGATATCGTTGGGCATCGTGGTGGATGACACCGTGCACTTCCTCACCAAGTACGCCCGCGCCCGCCGCGAGCGAGGCCTGGGCGCGGAAGATTCGATCCGCTATGCCTTCAACAGCGTCGGCACCGCCATCTTGGTCAACACTGCCATCCTGGCGGTGGGATTTGCGGTGCTGTTGGCCTCGAATTTCAAGGTCAACGCCGACATGGGCCTGTTGACCTCGCTGGCCATCGTGCTGGCCCTGGTACTCGATTTCCTGTTGCTGCCCTCGCTGCTGCTTTTAGGCCGCGATCGCGAAACAATCACCATAACGCAAACCCCTACCATCGAACCTCAACCGCTTGGCAACAAGCTTCTAGGAGAAAACTCATGAAACACGTCTCATCCTTCAAAACCACGCTGCTGGCGGCAATTCTGTTGTTCACCACAGCCGCAGCCATGGCCGGTGGCAAACCCACCACGACATCAAACGAAGCAGACAATCGCGGCTATCAGATCGCCGCCCGAGCGGATCGATCAGACCGCGGCTTTGGCGACAGCGAAGTCACGCTGCAGATGATATTGCGCAACGCGGCAGGTCAACAGAGCACCCGCGAGTTGAAGATCAGCACGCTGGAGTTGCCCGATGAGAGCACTGGCGACAAGAGCCTGGTGCTGTTCAACACCCCACGGGATATTGAGGGCACCGCGTTGCTGTCTTACGCGAAGATTCTCGAACCCGATGACCAGTGGCTGTACCTGCCGGCGTTAAAACGGGTCAAGCGCGTGTCCTCGGCCAACAAGTCAGGGCCATTCGTGGGCTCGGAGTTCGCCTTTGAAGACTTCACAGCATTGGAGCTGAACAAGTTCAGCTACAGTTACATCGGCACCGAGCCCTGCGGCGATATGACATGCGATGTGATCGAGCGCACGCCGCTGTACGAGAACTCCGGCTACACCCGCCAGGTGACGAAGGTTGACCAGCAGGTATTCCAGATACGGCAAGTGGACTTCTATGACCGCCGCAATGACCTGCTCAAAACACTCACCCTGGAAGAATACCGCAACTACAATGAAGGGACGGAGCAGAGCCTGTGGCGCCCCCAGTTGATGCGCATGGTCAACCATAAGACCGGCAAGAGCACCGACCTGGTCTACGGCGAGTACCAGTTCGCCACCGGCCTGGATGATGGTGACTTCGTCAAGGGTCGCCTGAGTCGGCTGCGCTAACGACATGAATCGTTTTACAACTCTCTTGCCCTTGTCCGCGCTTTTGGGGGCCGGGCTGCTGGTTTCCCCAGCAGCCCGGGCGCAAGAAAGCAATTGGGATTTCGGCGGCGACGCGGGTATCGAGGGCCGTACTTTTTTCGAAGACCCGCAGTGGCCCGGCCAGTCAGACGCGCCCCTGGTGGGCTCGGTACACCTGAACCTGGAGGGACGCTGGCGCAGCGAAGAAGGTAATCAACGCGCCAGCATCAAGGCCTTCGGCCGCCTCGACAGCCAGGACAAAGAACGCAGCCATGCCGACCTGCGCGAGGCCTACTGGGCTTTTGAGGGCGATGACTGGGAAATCCTGCTGGGCCTGAACAGGGTGTTCTGGGGCGTCACCGAATCACGCCACCTGGTAGACATCATCAACCAGACTGACCTGGTCGAGGACATCGACCAGGAACAAAAACTGGGCCAGCCCATGATCAATGTCATGCTGCAACGCGATTGGGGCCAACTGGATTTTTACGTCATGCCCTGGTTCCGCGAGCGCACCTTCCCGGGCATCATTGGCCGCTTCCGCGCCCCCCTGCCGATAGACACCAGCGGTGCGCAGTACGAGTCATCTGCAGAACAGCACCATACTGACCTGGCCCTGCGCTGGAGCCATTATTTCGGCGATGTGGACATTGGTATTTATGCCTTCCACGGCACCGGCCGCAACCCCGTGCTGAAACTCGACGAGACGAGCAATGCGCTCAATCCCCTCTACCACCAGATCAGCCAACTCGGCATCGACATTCAGTACACCCGCGAGGCCTGGTTGTGGAAACTCGAAGGGATTGCGCGCAACGGCCTGGAAGACAACTTCGCGGCCGCAGTTGCGGGGCTCGAATACACCCTCTATGGCATCAGAGACAGCTCAGCCGATGTGGGTCTGCTGGTGGAGTACCTTTACGACGGCCGCGGCCCCAGCGAGCCGGTCACGGTGTTTGACAATGACATTTTTGTCGGCACCCGGTTGGCTCTCAACGACACCCAGGACACCAGCATCCTGGCCGGGGTAGTTGTCGATGTCGATACCCAGGAATGGTTCTTCAATCTCGAGGCCGAACGACGATTGGGCCAGGACTACGTCGCCGAAGCACGGCTGCGTCTTTTCAACGGTGACAAGAAGATCAACCAGCTCGGCGCCTTCGACCAGGACAGCTATCTTCAGCTCAGCCTGTCCCGTCATTGGTAACCCCCGCGCACTCCCCACCCCGTCATCCCGCACTCGATGCGGGAAAAAAACAACGCAAGAGCCCTCCACTTGAGTCAAAATATCACAGGCAAGAACCCTACCCGGAGCCCAACAAAATGAACCACATTCGCAGCGCACTAATATTCGCCCTGCTCTACACCGCAGCATCAGCCCACGCTGTGCACGCCGCACAAGACCTGCACCAAGCCATCGCAGCCGATTACGACGCCAACCTTGCAGCCCTTTACCTGCACTTCCATCAAAATCCGGAATTATCAAACCTCGAAATCAAGACAGCCAAGAGACTGGCGGCGGAAATTCGCCTCCTGGGTTATGAGGTCACCGAAGGTGTGGGCGGCACCGGCATCGTGGCTGTGCTGCAAAACGGCAGTGGTCCGACGGTGATGATTCGCGCCGACATGGATGGCTTGCCGGTCAAAGAAGACTCGGGCCTGGCCTATTCCTCTGTCGCCACCCAGGTGGACGAAGCCGGCATCGAGCAACCCGTCATGCACGCCTGTGGGCACGATGTTCACATCACGGCACTAGTGGGCACAGCGCGGCAAATGATTGAGCGCCGGGATAACTGGTCAGGCACGCTGATATTGATCGGCCAGCCGGCTGAAGAGCGCATTTCCGGTGCCCGGGCCATGTTGGAGGACGGCTTGTATGAGCGCTTCCCCAAGCCCGACTACGCCCTGGCAATGCATGTGGATGCCGATTCACCTTCGGGCAAGATCACGGTGCCGCTCGACGTGGTGGGATCGAGCTCCGATTCAGTTGATGTCATCGTATACGGCATCGGCGCACACGGCGCCGCGCCCCATACCGGCATCGACCCGGTACTGGTGGCCGCGCAGATCATTGTCACGCTGCAGTCGGTTGTCAGCCGTACTCTCGCACCACTGGACGCGGGCGTGATCACCGTGGGTGCGATTCACGGCGGGACCAAACATAACATCATTGGCGATCGGGTGGACATGCAACTAACGGTCCGCTCGGACAACCCGCTGGTGCGTACCCAGTTACTCGACGGCATCGACCGGGTGGCGCGGGGCGTGGCCCTGTCGCTGGGTGTACCCGAAGACAAGCTGCCCGAAGTGATCCGCTCGACGGTCGAGACCACGCCGCCCACGATCAACGACACCCCGACCGCGACCCGGGTGTTGAATGCGGTGATCTCTCACATGGGCCCGGAGTCAGTGGTTGAGCTACCCCGCACCGGCATGGGTGCAGAAGATTTTGCCTATTTCGTGCAACCTGATCTGGGCGTCAAGGGTGTCTATTTTGCGGTGGGCGGCACGCCCGAGGAAGAGCTCGGCTCGCAGCCATCCCACCACTCACCGTTCTTCAAGATCGAACCGGAGCCCAGCATCAAGTCCGGTGTAGAGGCCATGGTGATCGCTACCCTGACACTGTTTGGAGATTGAAGCTGGCTCGGCTCAGTCCGGTAAAAGGCGCTGAAAAGGCCTGAAAAAGGCCTGAAAAGGGCCTGAAAAGGGGGCGCATTGCGGCCGGATCAGTCACCCCGTTTCGCGCACAGTCCGTTTAATTTGTCAGCAACTGACGCAACAGGTCAGCCTTGCGCCCTCTCCCTTGAATGCAAATTCCCTGTATCTATGCCATTCTTGGCTCAATTGTTGGTTGGCACATTGTTTGCATATCTATTGTACGAGGGGAAGTTGGAACGGGCATGGCGAACGCCGCCAGGCCATCAATAAGGGAAAACACCGCATGGATATTCGAGCACTTCTGAAGGAGCTGATCGAACGCGAAGGCTCCGACCTTTACATTACGACAAACAGCCCTCCTCTGGTTCGCGCCGAGGGCGTGAACAATCCTGTTGGGACAACATGCTGTGACGAGGCGGATACTGAAGCCTTGGCCAACTCATTAATGACCGACGAGGAGCAATCCATATTTGCGACTTCTTTGGAGATGAATCTGGGCATCAACTTTGATGATGTGGGCCGCTTTCGGGTCAATGTGCACCGCCAGCGCAATAGCGTCGGAATCGTCATCCGCCACGTCAAGACTACGATCCCAACGCTGGAACAGCTTAGGTTACCCAGTGACTTGAAAGAAATTGTCATGCAAAAGCGCGGCCTGGTGCTGGTCACCGGGGCGACGGGATCGGGCAAGTCAACGACGCTGGCGGCGATGCTCGATCACAGAAATGAAAATTCGGGCGGGCACATCGTGACCGTCGAAGATCCCATCGAGTTCATTCACCCCAACAAGCAAAGCATTTTCACCCAGCGGGAAATAGGAATGGACACCCTGTCCTTCAATGATGCACTCAAGAACGCATTGCGCCAGGCACCGGACGTCATCCTGATTGGCGAAATTCGCGATCGAGAGACGATGGAGGCGGCGATTACCTTTGCCGACACAGGTCATCTGTGCCTGGGGACACTGCACGCAAGCAATGCCTACCAAACGCTGCACAGGGTGATGAACTTTTTCCCGGGCGAACGTCACGATGACATCTACTTGCAGCTCTCCATGAACCTGCGTGCAGTTATCTCGCAACGCCTGGTGCCAGCGAGTGATGGCAAGCGCGTGGCTGCAATAGAAGTCCTGCGCGACACGGCCTTTGTCAAGGAATTGATCAGGAAGGGCGAGGTGGACAACATCAGTGAGGGCATGGTGAGAGGCGCGACCGGTGGCTGCAAGACTTTCGACATGGCCTTGTTGGAGCTCTATTCAGAGGGCAAAATCGACGAGAAAGTCGCGCTGGCCAATGCCGACTACCCCAACGATCTGCGGCTTGCATTACAATAGGCCGTCCCTGGAAAGGATGGAGAAACAGCAGAGACCGAGGAAGAGAAGTCAGGTGCATGGTCGGTCAACAGCAAATTATCGCTGCTGCAAGACAGCATTGAGCTCGAGGAAGCACCCGGGGAAGCACCCGGGGAAGCACCCGGGGAAGCACCCGGGGAAGCACCCCCGGAAGCGGTCGCAGCTCAAGCGGGCTGAAATAACTCTGCCTGCTGGTTTGCCCGCAGTCATTGAGCGGGGTCCTGGACAATAACCGATGAAGAAGTGTGGGGTCAGACGGGCGGCTCGGGTTATCATGCTCAGCCGCCCGGAATTAAATCGGAACTGATAAATGTCCAGAATAATGATATTCATGGCGCTGACCCTTGCGTTGGCGCCACCCGCATTGGCCCAGCAAACCAGCCAATTTTCAGATGCAGTAAAGCAATACATATCTCATAGCGCCCCAGCTCTGCTCATAACCAACGCTCACTTGATTGATGGCAGTGGAATTGCCGTGTCCGGACTGCAGGATGTGGCGATTATTGATGGCAGAATCGCCAGCGTGACACCGGCAGGACAGCAGGCGCCCAATGAGCAAGCCGAAATCATCGATGGCAGCGGCAAAACCCTGATGCCGGGGCTGGTGATGGTGCATGAGCACCTGTTCTACAATGACCACAAGCGCGAGGCCATGCTCCCGCATTACATGTCTGAAGCACCCACGTTCGCAGCGCTCTATCTCGCCCACGGTATTACCAGCGCACGCACCGGCGGCACGATGAACATCACCGACGACCTGGCGATCAAAAAAGCAGTGGATGGGGGCCGGCATCTAGGGCCCAAGCTCCACCTCACGACGCCATATATTGAAGGTCCGGGCAGCTTTGCATACCAGATGCCGGTGCCGGCAGACGCGCAGGAAGTCCGCGAATTCGTGCGTTACTGGGCCAGCCAGGGCGTGACCTCGATCAAGGCCTATGTCAAGGTGTCGCGCGAGGTGCTGGCGGCTGCGATCGATGAAGCCCACAAGCAGGGCATGCAAGCGACCGGCCACCTGTGCTCGGTGACTTATCATGAAGCGGCTGCAATGGGCATCGACAACCTCGAACATGGCTTCCTGGTTGCAACGGACTTTGTCGCCGACAAAGTGCCGGACCAATGCCCCGATGGCGCCACGGCAGCCTTGCTGGCCGTCGACCCTGCAGGTGAAGAGGCCCAGGCACTTTTCAAACACCTGATCAGCAACAATGTAACCGTGACCTCGACACTGGCTGTTTTTGCGGCCGGCACGCGCGACTACTTGCCATCGCCCGGCGCCATGGATTTGATGGCCGAGCGCACCAGAGCGCTCAACCAGGAGTACTTGAAGAACTTCGGCCCGGAAGGCCAACAGCGCTCTGGCATTGAAAAATCTGTCGCAGGGGCCATGGCATTGGAGAGAGCCTTTGCTGCCGCCGGCGGCAGGCTTGTCGCCGGAACCGACCCCACGGGCTGGGGCGCGACCATTCCGGGGCCCGGGAGCTAGGCCGCGCTGTTCCTGCTCAATGAAGCGGGCTTCTCACCCCTTGAAGTAATCACAATTGCGACGTTCAATGGCGCCCGGTTGCTGGGCATCGCTGATGAAACGGGTTCGATTGCAGCGGGCAAAGCGGCCGATTTGATCCTGGTCAATGGCAATCCGGAAGAAAACCTTCGTGATCTTGAACATATCGACCTGGTGTTCAAGGACGGTATCGCATTCAATGCCGCGAAAATCACAGCGGCATACAAAGGCAAGGTCGGCAGATGAGTGACACAAAACCCTACGCCATAGGCACGCCGGGTACCCCATGGGGTGACCGCGAAAAGACGGCCTGGCTTCTTCAGCAAAAGGTCAAACGCTCGTATTCACAGCAGGTCGTCGACAAACTCGAAGTCCTGAAAGACCGTTTTGATATCGAACAATATGGGGCACTCTTGTATTCGCCCAACCACTATCCCTTATATGCCGCCAAATCCCGTCAGTGGGATCAAGACAAGGCAACTGTGCTGGTTACCGGTGGGGTGCACGGGTATGAAACCAGCGGTGTTCAGGGCGCGATTCGTTTTCTTGAAACCCGGGCCCAGAATTATTGCGCGTGGTTCAATATTGTTGTTGCGCCCTGTGTAAGCCCCTGGGGTTACGAGACTATCAATCGATGGAATCCTATCGCGGTCGACCCAAATCGTTCATTTCGTGGCGACAGCCCATCAGGTGGCGACAGCCCATCGGAAGATATAGTCATTTCGATCCACTTTCAGCGATACTCATTGCAACTGACAGGTACTGTCGGTGAGAGTGGAACATGCACTTGCGAACTACGAATAAATCGGCCAAAACACTCGATGTTCACCGCTTCTACTTCGAGTTCACAAGTGCGCTTGAGTTCGATAACGAACACTCAGGGCTCGCCGTCCAACCGGCTCACCTATATTTGCTTCGCAGAACTCAGGCATGCATGTTCCAACCGGTAATTTAACACCAGGAGTGCACCAATGAAAACCATGACAATGCAACCCTATGCTGCCTTTGTTGGTATTGACTGGGCAGACACCAAACATGATGTGTGTATTCAGCCAGCGGATAGCCTGCGAAGAGAGTTCGCGGTCATTCCGCACAAAGTTGAAGAGATTGATGCGTGGGCGCGATCGTTACACAGACGTTTCTCTGGGCCCATTGCTATTGCTTTAGAACTATCGAAAGGGCCGCTCGTCTATGCATTACAAAAGTACGATTACTTTGTCATCTTTCCAATCAATCCATCAACCCTGGCCAAATATCGTGAGGCGTTTCAGCCCAGCCGTGCCAAAGATGATCCTACCGATGCTGAGCTGGCATTAGATTTGATCCTTCGGCATCCGGAACGGTTTGAACCGATGCAGCCACAAAGCGTTGAAATACGCAAACTGGCAGCACTGGTTGAGCACCGACGACGATTGGTCAGTGATCGAGTGCGACTCACCAACAGATTGCGCAACACCTTGAAACAGTACTATCCACAGACCTTGGAATGGTTTGATCGGATCAACACAAAGCTGTTCTGTGACTTTATTCAACGCTGGCCAACACTCATACAGGTGAAACGCGCCAGAACCACGACCTTGATGACTTTTTTCCGCGCTGGGCACACGCGCAATCCTGCGTTACTTGAAACACGTCTGGCGTCCATCAGATCAAGTCAGCATTTAACCCTGGATGAGGCAGTGATCGCCCCCAACAAGTTACATGCACTGATGCTTGTCGGTATGTTGCAAGTGATTCTTGATGCCATAAAGACTTACGATCAAACCATCGCTGAGCTTGCCCCTAAACACCATGATTATGATTTGTTCAGTTCGCTACCCGGTGCAGGACCATCGCTTGCACCACGTTTACTGGTGGCCTTTGGCGAGCAGAGAAATCGGTTTAAGAATGCCGCTGAGCTACAGAAGTACGCCGGCATTGCGCCAGTAACTGAACGTAGCGGCACTAAACACTGGGTACACTGGCGATGGCGTTGTCCCAACTTCGTCAGACAGACCTTTGTTGAATGGGCGGCACAAACTCTTAACAAGTCGTACTGGGCAGGTGAGTACTATCGACAACAACGTGAAAAGGGCAGTGGTCATCAATCCGCACTGAGGGCACTTGCATTCAAGTGGATCCGCATTCTTTACCGTTGTTGGCAAACCAGGACTCAGTATGATGAAGCAACATATCTCAAAGCCTTACTGCGTCGTGGATCTCCACTGGTGGCAAAAGCTGTCTAAAAAATAGTTGCAAAACGACTCAGGGCCAGAAGCGGCCGCGCTGATGCAATTTCTGGCCGCACAAACGCAGAATTTTGTAGCCCATTTCGATTTGCATGAAACGACAGATACCGACAACACAGAGTTCAGGCCGGCACTGTCGGCCAGGGATGGCATTGAGCAGGATCAGTGGAATATTCCAGACGGTTTTTACTCGGTGGGTGACGCCAACAGGCCCGAGGCTGATTTTCAAACAGCCATGATCCGATCGGTGGAGCAAGTCACGCATATTGCCCCGCCCGATAGTGATGGAAAAATTATCGGTGCGACACTTGAGCAGTGGGGCGTAATTCACTACAACGCCAAGCCGCTGGGCCTGTGCATGGGTGCTACCGACGCCCCGTATGTGACCACCACGGAGGTCTACCCCGATAGCCCGAAAGTTGACGACGAGAACTGCATATGCGCACAAGTGGCGGCAGTCGTGGGTGGGCTTGATTACATCAAACAAAAAACCGCATGCTGATCATGCGGTTGCGAGGACAGCCATCATGACCGATCTGCAACTCCAACCCGCCCTGAGCCGGCTGTTCAGAGGCACCGCGCAGGCCCACCACACGGCTTTCGCCGCCACCGACGGCGCCGGCCCCGACTGGCCAATTTGGTACGCGGACCACCTGCAGGAGCCGCTGGGGCAGTTGGTAGGCGTGGAATTTTACAAAAGCCAGCTCATCTACTGCCTCATGAATGCCGATTTCGAGCACCTGGCCCGCGCGCCGGAGACCGACTGGGCGGATTTTTACGCGCATGAGTTTGTCGAACGCTATGCCGCCAGCGAAACTGCCCGGGAGGACACGCTGGCACTATATTTCATGACCACCTGCCCGTTCTGCCAGCGTGTCATGAAAGCCATTGCCCGCCTGGGCCTGGATGTTGAGATGCGCGACGTAGTTGCGGACAACGGCTTGCGTGATGAACTGATACAAGCTCGCGGCAGGGCCACGGTGCCGGTGCTGTGGATTCAATCACCCGATGGCAAAGTGCGGTGGATGCCGGAGTCACGGGATATCATCCACTACCTGGAAAGCACTTACGGCCAATAGCAATAAGCCTCAGACTGGGCGGGTCATAAGGGACTAAAATTTTGGGCTTGCAACTGGCAAAATATGCAAAATGTGAGTAAGTATGAGTGAACCCCATTAAAAATGTAAGTTATTGACTGCACTCGAGTTCAGAAAATGACTTCTGCTCGCAATGCAGCTCACAATAAAGGGGTGAATAGAAATGAAATTATTTTTGGCATTAATGCTGTTATTGCTGATGTCTGCTGTTCCCGTACTGGGTCAAGCGTATGAACTTAAATTGGATGCCAACGGCTGCCACAAGGACGGCAAGTACGGCAAGTATCATTGTCACGAGGGCGCCCATGCCGGAGAGTCGTTCATCTCCCACAAAGATTATCCTGGCTATGAGCGCCAATCCCTCAAGATTGCACAAATGTCCCTGATTAAAATGAGCTACGCGGGCGTCTGTTTCACGCCTGACAACGACCTGTACAAGCTGCAAAAAAGGTATTGGACTTATCGAACGCTCGACCAATGCCTGAGCGCTGGCGGGCGCATCGATGGTACAGTCGTAATACATTAGCGCCAATCAAGGGGCAGCATAGCGGTTTCGACGCATAGCACTCGCATGCGCCCAGCAGGAGCTGTGCCCGCTTCCCGGCGCGCGCCGGACTGTGTCATGATGATCTGTCGAAATTAAGGATTCACCGAATGCTCCAGTTTGAACCTGCGGGAATAAAGTGGTGGAACAAACCGCTTGTGAAATATCGTGGTCAAGACCTGCCTGCAGAATTGGCGGTCCTTCAAATTGATCTTGAGCCTGAAGAGGCGGGTGTTTGGCTCAATTCCGGGAGCATAAAGACCGGTGTAACCGATCTGGTGAAGATGGAAACAGCCGGTCAAGTAAACACGTATAGAACGCTGAAGGTGGATATTCCTGACCTCGTGAGCAACGCCATACGAATGCTCTATAAGGTGTCCCGTTTGTCAGAAGGGTGTCCGGATTTGGTCATCTGGAATGAGAGCACACAGGTTTTCCGGTTTGCCAGGGTGAAGTGTCCTCACTGGGATCAAGTTTCCAAAGAACAAATGGGCTTCATGAAGGTCGCAAAAAAATATGGCATAAAATGCAAGGTCGTGGACTGGGAACTCGCCAGACCCTGATCAAGCACAGCCACCATTTAGCGGGTTATCATGAAAAGAAGACAATTCTTGGCCCATGCGAGCACCATTGCCGCCGTGCCCCTGGTGGGCGCCTGCAGCAAAAACAAACCCGTGGTAGAGATTGATCGCCGACTTCCGGTCGGTCCATTTGACGCCGACTCCACAGCTGAGGAGGTGACCCAGGGCATGGATCTAAGCGGCAGGGTTGCGCTGGTCACCGGCTGCAATTCTGGTTTGGGTTACGAGACCATGCGGGTACTGGCGCTGCGTGGCGCGCATGTGATCGGCACCGGTCGCACGCTGGATAAGGCCAGCACCGCATGCGCCAGCGTCCCCGGCCTGACGACCCCCGTGGTTCTTGAGTTATCCAGTTTACGCTCGGCCGTTGATTGTGCCCGGGCGGTCGGGGCGTTGGGCCTCAAACCCGACATTCTGATTTGCAATGCCGGCATCAATACCTTTGGCGAATTGGAATTGGTCAACGGCATTGAAAGGATTTTTCTGGTGAATTTTCTTGGCCACTTTGTATTGGTCAATCATCTGTTGCCACTCATGAAGCAGGCCGGGGGCGGGCGAATTGTTCATGTGGGAAGCCGGTCCGCATACATACAGGCGCCAAAAACAGGTATCGATTTTGATAATCTGCGGGGCGAAAAAAGTTTCGATGCCGGGGAAGCCTACGGTCGATCAAAGTTGGCCAATGCTCTATTTTCTCTCGAACTGGCAAAGCGCCTCGAGGGTTCCAGTGTTACCTCCAATGCCATTCACCCGGGGCTGGTGAAAACCAATATCGCCCGCACCGCACCCGCGGTCTTGCGGATCGCATTCGATTTGTTTGGTGGCGTCATAGCCAGAACACTGGCCGAGGGCGCCGCGACCCAGGTTTATGTCGCCACCCATGCCATCGTGGAAGGCGTCACCGGCGCCTACTTTGAAGACTGCAACCCGGTGACGGTGAGCGGTGATCATCACATTTTTGACGCGCCGATGGCCGCCCGCTTATGGGCCACCGCCGAAGACATGGCCAGCGGATATCTGGTTTAACGCCTGGTCAGAGAAGCCTGGGGTCAGAGTAAAGTGCCAGAGCAGAGTGGTTACTCTGGCACTTTACTCTGACCCCAGGCTTCTTCACAGACTGTCCTATAAATTCCGCTCCGAGGTCACTCATCCTTAAACGGAGGAAACCTCAAATGCAAAACAAATTCAAATATTTCACGCTCACACTTTTACTTATCTCCTGCGGCCCGCTGCTGGCACAGGAGATACCGGCAGACGCACCGCCCGTAGCCGTGCTCAAGGTCACGCTCGGTTTATCTGACGATCAGGTGAGTGATATTGGCGCACTCATCCAGGCGCGGGCAGAGGCGATCAAACCGATTGCAGAGGAGGTTAAGATGCTGCAGAGACAGTTGGAAGAGGCCGTTGGCAGCGATGCGCCCGACCCTTTGCAAGTGGGCGAACTGGTTCTGGATGTTCATCTGCTTAAGCAAGAGATTGGCCAGCAGCAGGAAGAATTCCGGCAGGCATTTCAATTGATATTAACGCCCATGCAGATGGAGCGTGTCGGCCAGATTCATCACATCGCTTTGGCTATACGTGCAGCGCAGGCGCTCGGCCAACTCGGATTGCGTTAGTCTATTGCGGCAATGGCTCAAGATGAAACCGAGCACAAACTCGAAGAGCTGCATCCGGAGAGCTTTGGTTGGGCATTGGCATGCTGCGGACGCAATCGTGGCGAGGCCGAAGAGGTGCTACAGATGACCTACCTCAAGGTGACGTGGTCAAGCTATTTGATACAACCCAGTTAAGCAACTTTTCTTAATTCTGTCATTTCCATTTCAAACTGATTCGGACTTCTGTAATTGAGGTACGAATGCAGTCTGTAACTGTTATAAAACATCGATATGTAATCCAGGATATCCTGCTGGGCTTCATAGCGGGTCTGGTAGTGTCGCCAGTGCACCCGTTCCTGCTTCAGGCTGCCGAAGAAGCTCTCCACAACAGCGTTATCCCAGCAGTCGCCTTTTCGGCTCATGCTGCCTTTGAAGCCATGCGCTTTCAATAATCGCCTGCAAGCTTTACTGGCATATTGGGATCCGCGGTCAGAATGGTGGATCAAGCCTGCTTTTGGCCTGCGCAACCAGATCGCCATCGTCAATGCATCACACACCAGCTGTGCGGTCATTCGGCTGCTCATACTCCAGCCCACAACTTTTCTGGAATATAAATCAATCACAACAGCCAGATACAACCAGCCTTGCTGGGTCCAGACATAGGTGATGTCTGAAGCAAAAACCTGGTTGGGTTGCTCAACGTCAAATTGCCGTTCCAATAAATTTTCAAATAACGGCAATTTATGATTGCTGTTGGTGGTCACTTTGAATTTCTTTTTATGACGAACTTGAATAACCGCTTCTTTCATCAGGTTCACGGTCTTCGTTCTGCTGATCGGAAAACCCAATGCATTCATCGCTCTTTTCATGCGCCGCCGGCCATAGGTATATTGGCTGGCAACGGCTATATCCTTCATCCAGTCCAGCATCTCCTGGTGCTCCGGATCCGCCAGCCTGGCTTCTGTAATTCGCCGATAGTGGTAATAACCTTGTCGGCTGACACCCAGTACTCGACACATCAGGTCGATTGGCCAGGTCTTCTTGTGTTGGGTGACAAACAAATATTTCATTTCATTTCTTTGGCAAAGAAGACCGTCGCTTTTTTTAGGATTTCTTTCTCCATTTTCAGGTTTTTGACCTGCGATCTTAACTTCCGGATTTCTTCCTGTTCCGGGGTGAGTTTGCCGTTCCCGCGGAAAGATTGCCCACCATCGGCTCGGTGTTCTGAAACCCAACGACCGAGCATATTGCCATTAAGCCCAAGGCTTCTGGCAGCTTCTGCACGGCTATAACCTTGATCGACTACCAAACTGACTGCATCCAGTTTGAACTCCTTTGAATACTTTTTTCTTCTTCTCAATTTACTTCTCCCAGTTAAATAAATTATCTCTTAACTGGGTTGTACAATCTATTGGACCACTTCAAGGTTCTTGACGGCAGCGCAGAGTTTGGCGGTCGATCAAGTTACCGAACCTGGCTGTTCGGCGTGATCCGACTGACGGCTTTGCAGAGACGGCGCACTTTCGCAGTTCGCAAAAGGCTTCGCAGTTTGTTCATGGAACAGAGTGAATCATTCTCCACAGGTTCAGATTGGGATTCAGATTCGGGTTCGGACCTGGGTTCGGACCTGGGTTTGAAATTGGGTTCGAAATTGGGTCCGGAGTCGACGCTGGAAAATTCGCTACGTTCGAAGCGGCTGATTCTGGCCTTGTATGGACTCTCGCAGCGGCAAAGTGAAGTCCTGCAATTGGTTTTCTATCACGAGATGACCATCGAGGAATCTGCAAAGGTAATGCAGATATCTTTGGGCAGCGCACGCACTCACTATGCAAGAGGTAAAAGTAACCTGGCGCGCCTTCTCAAGGAAACTGATGATGAGTAATCCGTACAACGACAACGGCACCGATGAAGGAATAAGTTCTGACTTCGGGCGGCTGCGAGAAATCGAGCGCAATGCGGTGCCCTCATTCGCACGTCTGGCAAAATCTCCAACAGTTTCCCCAACACACCAGGTGTGGCTGCAATCCGCGCGCGTGGCAGCGGTTGCAGGTGCCGTGCTTGTGTCGGTGATGGTCCTGCTGGTTTCCAATGGCCGCAACAGCTCTATGGATTCTGGGAACCAAACGGCGCAAGTGTGGGATGACAGCCAATGGGCACTGGCTTACGAGATGCCCACTGATTTCCTGCTCGAAGCACCGCAGTATGAATTTGCCGGCACAACGCCGCAATTCAAACTCCTGATCCCTTCATACGAAATTCTGGAGGAAATGACCGATGAAAATTAGAATACTCTTTGCTTTGACAATCGCGGCGCTGGTCGTATCTCCGTTGTCTGCCTTTGGGCCGCAACAAAATGACCCCATCAAACAACTGCTTTTCCCGCCGGACCTGATTATGAAGCACCGAGCGGAATTGGAATTGGACGATCAGCAACAGGTCATTCTGAAGACCGAGTTGCAGCGCACTCAAGCGGCTGTCTTCGATTTGCGGTGGCAAATGAAAGACGAGGCTCAGAGTCTCGCCAGGCTGTTGAAGATGACGCCGGTTGACGAAACTGAGCTGCTTGCTCAGGCCGACAAGGTCATGGCGCTTGAACACCAGATTAAGCGAACTCACCTGACCTTACTCGCGCGCCTGAAAAACATGCTCTCGGAACAGCAAATCGAGATGCTTCAGGCGCTCCGCGAGCCTTGATAAGCTCGGGGTCAGAGTAAAGTGCCAGAGTGGTTACTCTGGCACTTTACTCTGACCCCAGGCTTCTTTGGTTGCTAGGGTAGCGGCTGCTCCGGCGTTTCCTCACTCCAGGCCAGCGCCGCGCATTTCCAGGTATGGTTTTGCTTGATGAGTTGATAGGCGTTGACCCCCCTGGCGACGATTTCACCCTCATTGAACACCGCTTCGTAGGTATCGAACACCTGCGCGACCTCACCAAACCGGTGGACCTTCATACCCAGTGAATGTTCGCGCAGCGACCAGATGCCGTCTGCTTCGAAGCCCGCTACAAACCGTTCGATGAAATCGTCGACATCGACAAGCTCGAACCCCGCCGCAGTCGACCATGCAATCCGGGCACCCGGGTGCATTAACTGCCGCAGCCGATTGCCATCCAGGGACTCACCCCGATCGAATTTGATGGCCTGGTACATTTTAGTGACAAAATCGCGGATGGCGGGGTCATCTGCCGGAGCGGTGCCAATAGCGGCAGGCATCGAGCCCTTAACGCTCGCAACCGCGCCGGCTGCTGCTGCCATGGCGGTGTAATGCAGCACGCGCCGGCGGGAGAGTCTAGCGGTCATATGACGCCGCTCCTGCCTCTGCTTGGGAAAGAGTGGCCAGGGTGCCAGGGCCTTCCCGGTAACCCGTGAACGGGCGGATTAACTGGCCCCAAATCGAGGCCGGCACTGCCGTTTTATTGCCGATATCGTAGGGACGCTTGTTGGGCCGGTAGTGGGTGCCCAGTAACACGTCGTAGACCATCAGGTTTTCGCCGTAATTGGCGTCGCTTTCTTCGGTCTGCGGCGAATGGTGCCAGCGGTGCACGCCGGGCGTGTTGAACAACCAGTCAAGCAACCCGAAACGCATCTCGATGTTGCAGTGCGACAGCACGCCGATGAACATCGTGATGCAGGTGAACAGAAACATCAGGCCGGCTGGCGCACCCAACAACAGCGGCAGCGGTAGCGCGAGCACAATGGTCTCAATCACATCGATGAGGTGGAAGCGGCCGGTATTGAGCCAGTACAAGCTCGGAGCGCTGTGATGCATGGCGTGGAAGCGCCACAACAATGGAACCTTGTGCGACAGGCGATGCGCGGTATAGGCGCCGATCTCCGCGACCAACAGCAATAAAACAAATTGTGCCGCCAGCGGCCATTGCACAGGCCACAAGGCAAAACCGCTCAGTGTGGCGGAAACCAAAACCAGCTTGGCAATCAGCACGATAACGCCGGCCTCAACCAGTGCCCCCAGCACAAAGTAGCTGGTGAAAGTATGGAACAGATCGTTGGCCACCTGGCCGTCATTGGCGTTCCACGACGGATCGTGAGGCATCAAGCGTTCCAGCAGGGCAATGGTGGCAACCAGGCCGAAGTACACCAGCAACAAGGTCAAAACAGGATCCATCCCTGCAGCCAAACCCCGCAGTACCGCCAGCATGCTGCCGATGAGCATTGCGGGCCAGAGAATCCAGGATATAATATATCGACCACTTCGCGTTTGTGTGTCATTTGCCATGTCATTTAGTCCACGTCATTGTGCCTCGGGCACTGAATAATTCGTGATAGTTATAGATTCATTGACGCCTTAATGCAAGTAATTGATGCTTTTCTATCACTTTGAGTCAAATTCGAGTAATCTTTTATCTGCTGCACCTTTGGAAAGAGACCCAAGCATGCCAACAAGTGCAAGAAAACTGGAGCAGAAGCCAGCAAAGACCGTTTCATTACGCCAGCGCCAGACTCAACTGGGCAGGGATGCGATCATAGAAAGCGCCACCGCCTTGTTTCTCGAAAACGGTTACCAAAAAACCACCATTCAAAATATTGCCGATGCCTCGGGCGTCGGTCCGGCGACCGTGTTCCGGCATTTCAGTTCAAAATTGGGTGTATTTGTCGCCATTGCACATCGGGATATAGACGCGGTGTTTTCTGCCATGGATGAGGTCGTCCAAGACCCGCCCGAGGACGTCGCAGAGGCGATGGTCGAATTGTTACTCGCAGCGCTTTCGTTCACGCAAAAACCGGTATCACAAATTCCCGCCCACCAACGCTTTTGGCTGCTATTTCCCACCGGCGACCAGGAACTCGACAGATTCGTCGAATGGGCCGATGAGAAAGCACGGCGTTTGATCCTGGCCCTGCTGGCCCGCTTTCAGGCTGCGGATCAGGTCCCGAAAAACATGGACCTTCCCTGCATGGCGGAAATCCTGTTCCAGGTGTTTAATGCCAACTACATTGCCTGGAACCTCGACCACAGCGTGGAATTGCCGCTGATTCAGGACAAGCTGAGACGCCAGATCCCGCTGGTCTTTCAAGGCTGGCAGTGTGGATAAGCGCAGAAGGGGTCAGAGATTGATACGGTCACTGGCCACCATCGCCCTGGTGCTGTCATATTCCACCGTGCATGCCCATCCAGAGCAAGACTGGCACGCCCAGCGTGATGCCCTGGTGCAGTGGGCCGAGACGGTCGAACAAAGCACGCCCGGCAGCGTGCCGGCCAGCGCCTTGATCAACAACGAAGATATCATCCAGGTGCTGACAAGCTATGCGACCTTCAGTCCCAACGAACAGGGCGTGACTGCCGGGCCGGTGGTGCTGGTGATGAGCGGTGAGGCTTTCCGATTTGCGGTCAATGTGCAACTGGTTGAAATCGCCGGTGGGTGGGCGGTCGAGCGGACCCGTGGCGGTGCCGAGCTGCCGCCGGACTTGATCCCCCGCAATCTCCCCGAGCATTCTGACACCCAGGCGGTCGAATTCTCGCTCAGCGACGCAAGCACCGGTCAGGGGGTCCACGCCCGTGTCCACATCAGCGGTCCAGCAGGTGAATACTGGCCCCCAGATGGTCATCAAAAGAACATTGCCGTAGGCTGGCGGCTGGACGTCGGCGGCGATGTCTCGATCAGCGACAAGACCTACGCCTACGTGACACCCACCTTCACAGCGAATCTGCCACCCGGTGAATTCGCTATTGAGGTCCGCAAAGGTACCGAGTATCTGCCCACCGAGCAGTCATTCACGGTGCAGCGCGGCGCGGCCGAAACGGTCTCGTTGACTCTGCAGCGCTGGGTCGATATGAACGCCCGTGGCTGGTACTCCGGGGACACCCACACCCACTTTCTGGATGAGCATTCTGGCATGCTCGAGCTGCGCGCCGAAGACCTCAACATGCTCTACGTGCTCGCCACCAAGTGGGGCGAGCTGATTACCGATGTCGAACGCTTCAGCGGCGCCCCCAGCCTGCTTTCCACAGACAATGGTGTGCTCGTTTACAACGAAGAAACGCGGCATGGCTGGCTCGGCCATACCATATTGCACGGCATCGGCGAACTCGTTTACCCGTTGTCATGGGGTGGCCCCACCGAAGGCGTCTTTCGCGGTGGTGACTACTCGCCGATGGCCTACCAGGCAGACCGGGCACATGCCCAGGGCGGTCTGGTGACCTGGGCGCATTTTCCGGGGCCGGGCGGTGAGCTTGCCGTGGATGTGGCGCTGGGCAAAATTGACAGCGTGGATCTGTTCACCTGGGGCGATGCATTCGAGGGCCGTCCGTCAATTAGGGGCCGCGATCCCGCCAGCGTGGCAGCCTGGTACCGGTTTCTCAATTGCGGATTTAGACTGCCGGCGAGCGCCGGCACCGACAAGATGTTGAACGTGCAGGTCACCGGCAGCGTTTAAACCTATGCCTATACCGGTGCATCGTTCGACTACGTAGCCTGGCGAGCTGCGATCAAAGCGGGTCGCACCTTCGTCACCACCGGCCCGATCATCGAATTCACCGCCAACGGCCAGGCCATCGGCGAGGCGTTGGCGCTCGAATCCGGCGCCGAGGTTGTACTCGAAGCACGCCTGCAGGCCCCGTATGGGCAGTACCCCGTGGATTCGCTGGAGATCATGCTCGGTGGCGAAGTCGTTGCCCGGCAAAAAAATGACGACCAGGCGTCAGAGCTGCGCCTGCGTGCCGTGGTGACTCCGAAGCAAAGCAGTTGGGCGGCCGCCCGCGCCCACGGCAGTGAATTGCTGCCTTATCAGGCCTGGCTGGGTCTGCCTGGAATTCCGCCGATGGCGCACACCAGCCCGATCTATTTCGTCGTCGATGAGGCACCTATCTCGTCCTGCGCCGAAGCCGGGACCCTCGCCGCGCAGGTGCAGCAGGCGATCGATTGGGCACAGACCGAGGCTCGGTATGCCGACCGGAGCCAGCGTGAGGAGGTCGTCAAGCTGTACGAAAAAGCGCTGGCGGTATATGCAAGTTTGGAATAATGGGGAGTAAAGGGGGGGAGTAAAGGGGTCAGAGCCCTTTCCCAGTAAAGGGCTCTGACCCCTTTAAGAACACCTGGAAAGCTCGCAAGTGCCGAATCGCTGCCTTGCGCCGACCCAGTTTTTCATACAACCGCGCCAGATTGTGGTGGGCGTCAGCGAGCTCTGGAAGTGCGGCTTTATAGGCCTGGAGCGCTTCTGATTCATGGCCCTGATCTTCCAGCAGCGTACCCAAATTGAACGCGGCGACGGCATTGCCCGGCGCACAGGTCAATGCCTTGCGATAGTGTCCCTCCGCCTCTTCCAGCCGCCCGGTTTGCTGCAGCAGCCGGCCCAGGTTGATGTGGGCATCGGCCTGTTTGCCATCCAATTCTATGGCTTTGGAATATGCGCGCATGGCGTCGGCCGGAGCGATTTCCTCCAGGTCAATGGCACGGTCGTACCACTCATCGCTTGCATGGGCTTGCACGGGTGCAGCCAGTGCTTGCGGCGCTCGGCGGACTTCGTCAAACAGCATGTGACCCTGGCCAGTTTCGACTTCCCACCAGAGTTCACCTTGCCGAACCACCACATGATCACCGGCCCGGGATACGCGCACCGTTGACAGTGGCCTGCCGTCTGGCAGCAAGTGCGCCACCGCGGCCAGGCTGCGCTTGACCTTGCGGGTTGCAAGTCCCTTGTCAATCAGTTCCTTGGCGGCCCGCAGGACGACCAGGTCTCGAAAGCTGAAAACGAACTCGCCACGGCTGTTTTTCTGGGGATGCACCAGTCCGGAACGGACGAAATTGTAAATCCGGGCTGCCGGCCACTCCAGCAACTCAGAAACTTCCTGAGTGCTGTAAGCCGACCCAATGGCTGACACGGTGCCTACTTTCGAACCGCCTTTTTGGATGTGCCCCCTTTGGCGAGCTTGCCGGCGCGCTTGCCGGCGCGCTTGGCCGGTTTCTTTTCTGGCGCCAGGCTCGCCTTGAGCGCGTCCATGATATCGATGATCCTGCCCTCGGACTCATCCTCTGCCTGAATCGTAATTTCCTCGCCGGCGATTTTGGCTTCGATCATGGCCAGAACTTCCTTACGCACGGTATCCTCGTATTGGCCTGGATCAAATTCCTCGCTGCTGACCTGGTCGATCAACTGAACAGCAAGCTTGATTTCATCGTCACTCACGTCAACATCGTCGATGGGTATTTCCGCAAAAGACTTGACCTCGTCGGCATAAAAAAGCTGTTCCATCACCAGGCCTTCCTTAAAGGGCCGCACCATCACCAGGTAGTCTTTGCCCCGTGCGGCGTATTTGGCCATTGCAACCTTGCCGGTCTTTCGCATCGCCTCACCCAGCAGGTGATAGGCCTTGGCGCCGCCCAGGTCCGGGCCGAGGTAATAGGCCTTTTGCAGGCTGATCCTCTCGACCTGGTCGACCGGTACAAATTCCTTGATTTCAATCGTCCGATTCGACTTGGCTTCCAGCGCCTTGAGCTCGTCGTTGGTAAAGGTGACGAACTGTCCTTTGGAGAATTCGTAACCCTTGATCATTTCCGAGCGCTGTACCACTTCGCCACTCTTGCTCGAGATGTACTGTTGCTTGACGCGAGCGCCACTGGGATTCAGTTGATTGAACCGGATTGCACCTGAAGATTGTGAGGTGGTGTACAACTTGATCGGAATCGACACCAGCCCAAAGGAAATCGCAGCAGAACCTAGTGCGCGCGCAGCCATATTTTACTCCCTTATCCGGCACCCCCGCTGCGCATTTTCCCCTGCTCACACAGCTATTTGAGGCAGAAAGGTCAAGTATTTTACAATGAAATTCATCATTTTACTTACTTTTTGTCGAATCTGGTGTATTTGTAAGCGATGGCGAAGCGAAATAGCCTCACAGAATATGAAGCCAAACGTCAGCCCGGGGAGACGCCGGAGCCCTTTGGCGGGCCCCGTCCAACCGGCGGCTCTGTATTCGTTATTCATCACCATTGGGCCCGTCAAAGGCACTACGACCTGAGGCTGGAACATGGCGGCGTGCTGTGGTCCTGGGCAGTGCCAAAAGGGCCATCGGTTGATCCGGCCGACAAGCGCTTCGCCGCCCACGTTGAATCCCACCCGGTTGAATACGCCCGCTTTGAAGGGCTGATCCCGGCCGGCAACTACGGTGCCGGCGCGATGATCATCTGGGACCGCGGCCAGTGGGTCCCTTTGAATGATCCGGAAGCCGGTTTCAAAAAGGGCAAACTCCTGTTCGAATTGCGGGGTTTCAAATTGCACGGCAAGTGGACGCTGGTGCGCATCGGCAAAGATGACAAGAATTGGCTGCTGATCAAGGAACAGGATCACTGGGTGGGACGCATTCCCGAGCCACCGATGGATTCGGTTCTGTCCGGTCTGACGGTGGAACAACTCAAAACCGGGGAGGATCCGTCCCTGCAACTGCGCCGTGCCCTGGGCCGCGCAAAAACGCCGCAGGCACCGGTCGATCCGAAAAGCACGAAACCCATGCTGTGCCAGTCGGCAGAGCCATTTTCTCACCCCGACTGGCTCTACGAGGTCAAGTACGACGGCTACCGTGTGCTGGCTTCGCGGGATGAACGGGGCGCCGTTCTGCGTTCCCGCTCCGGCCGGGTCATCAGCGACAACTTCCCCGAGATTGTCGAAGCGCTGGAAGCCCTGCCACATCAACATTTCCTGATTGATGGAGAAATGACCCTGCCCAATGCTGCCGGCATCCCGGATTTTGGACGCCTGCAAAAACGGGCTCAACTCGCCCGGGCACACCACATCCAGCATGCCGCCCTGGTCAGCCCGGCATCACTCTTTGTATTTGATCTGCTCAGCTACCAGCGCTTTGATTTGCGCGCCTTGCCGCTGGAAAAGCGCAAAGCGTACCTGCGCCGCATCCTCCCCAGTGTCGGCCCGCTCCGCTACGCGGATCACATTGATGAGCACGGCGAGGCGGCCTACGCAGAGGCGGTGCGGATGCAACTGGAGGGCCTGGTGGCCAAACGGGCGAGTAGCGTCTATGCCAGCACCCGTTCTGCCGACTGGCTCAAGCTTGCAATTCTGAAAACGGACGATTTCGTGGTGGTGGGATATCTGCGACCGGCCCGCGGCGGCAGCGCATTCAAAGCCCTGTTACTGGGCCAGTACGAAAATTCAGAATGGGTCTATGTCGGCCGGGTTGGGTCCGGGTTGGACCGCGAGCCGCGCTTGGAGTTGGCCCGGCAGTTGCAGTTGCTGCACAGCGCCGAACCGTGCCTGGCGATGGACAGTCCGCCAGCGGGCGCCCGCTGGCTGAAACCCCAACTCGTCTGCGAGGTTCGCTTCAAGGAATTCACCGCCAAGGGCCTTCTGCGTCAACCCGTGCTGTTGAGATTGCGCGAAGACAAACCAGCCCAGGACTGCCTGCACCCGGTCACACGCCATCAGCTCGGTGAACCCGCCAGGGTAGAAAAGACCACGCCAATACCGCAATTCATTCCCATCAATGTGAACAAAGTCTTTTGGCCCGCGGAGAGCCTGACCAAAGGGCAGCTCCTGCGGCACTACGAGGGCATCGCCAAATGGATGCTGCCCTACCTGAAGGACCGGCCAATTGTGCTGACCCGCTATCCCGATGGCATCGAGGGCAACTCATTTTTCCAACACGAAGCACCGCAATACCTGCCGACCTGGATTCGTACCGAGGCCGTGATCAAGCGCGGCGAAGTGACCCAGCGCTACATCTTCATAGAACACCTCGACTCGCTGCTCTACATCATCAACCTCGGCACGATACCGATTCACCTGTGGAACAGCAGGGTTCAATCAATCGACCACCCGGATTACTGCGTGTTGGACATTGACCCAAAGTCCGCGCCGTTTACGGCCGTCATTCAGGTCGCCCGCGAATTGCACCATATCTGTGACAGTTGCGACCTGCCCCACTATCTGAAAACCAGCGGCGGCACCGGCCTGCACATCCTGATTCCACTGGGCGGCCAGATCGACCATGCGCAATCGCGCAGCCTGGCTGAATTGCTGGCCCGCGTTTGTGTTGCCCGGTTGCCGGAAATCGCCACGATTCAACGGCAGGTAAAGATGCGCAAGGGGCGGGTCTACCTGGATTACCTGCAAAATGGCTTTGGCAAAACCATTGCAGCACCCTTTTGTGTACGCCCGCTGGCAGGCGCCCCGGTCTCAATGCCGCTGCGATGGAAAGACCTCAAGGCATCGACGCGGCCTGCCGATTTTCACATTTTGAACGCGGCCCGTCGCATGCGCGCCCTGAAAGTCGACCCCATGGCGCCGGTTTTGACCGAACAAGCGAATCTGCATGGCGCCCTCGAGCGGCTTGCAGCGCTTTGAAAAGGCCGAATGGTTGCGAGACTCCTTTATTGCGCGCAAATTTCCCCCAACGATACGCTGTGATCAAGATAATCGAGCGTGATGGGCCTTATCGCTTGGTTGGTTTTCAAAACCAGCGATGGAAAGCGGTTGGCGCCCAGCTGGCTGGCCAGATCCAGTTGACGCTGAAATTCGGCTTCAGTTTCCCCAGACAATAATTCCTGAGCAAAAGACGCTTCGTCAAGGCCAATTTCGCCGGCCAATTGCGCCAGTGTTTCCGGCTCCGATGGATTCATCGCGCGCAGGTAGTAGGCGCGCTGAATCGACTCGATCATTGCTTCCTCCAGGCCGTATGCTGCAGCGGTCACGACGGCCCGGCAGGCTTTGTAGGTATCCCGCCTTGGCCGGCAGCGTAACCAGAAATCGAAATTGAATTCGGTGCCTAACGTGGCTTGAATATTTTTCCAGTGGCCCTGGATGGTTAACTGCAAGTCAGCGGGCATGGACTGGTCATTATCAGGCGCCAATCCGCCCATCACGTTGGCAATTTCAATATGTCCGGGCAAGGCCGACCTGAGCTGACCCCAGGTGGGCCGGTAGCCCCAGCACCAGCTGCACATGGGATCGTGGACGTAGTAGAGAATTGTGTCGGTAGCAGTCATCGGCGGCAAATTCCAACATGCGGAAACCAGGAAATTCATATTAGCAGACTGTCAAATATGGGGGCCTCTCCTGGATCCATAGTCAAATCTTCTCATTCGTTTACGATTGATATGCTGCCGAAACGAGTCAATGAACGCGTGTAACAGCGACGTTGCATACATCATTAGTATTTTTCTCACCTGCATCTCAGCCACTCCTTTCCTGAATTCGGAACCCAACTACCTCAGCAACAAAAAAACCCTCGGAGGTCTGGACCTGCCGAGGGTTTCCTGTCGTCAGGTCTGCTATCCGCAGACCCTTTTCAAGAAGTCTGCGCTAACGATATTCCACTTCGTACCAACACGCGGGCGCTGCCGAGGCGAACGCAAGCCTGGCGCCGGCCGGGTACTTTTTCGGTTGTGTGAATTTGTCTAACAGCACGTAATTTTCCTTTTGCTCCCCCGGCAAAACCGGGTATGGCTTCAATCGTCGATCGCCCAGAACCGCCTGGGTCAATCCACCTTGGCGACGCACTCTACGCCCGCCAAAATGACTTTGCAACAAATAGTTAAAAAAATGTTAAAACTTTACAAATTGAGCACTAAATATTTTTGCTCTAAGCCTAATTTTCCTCCTCAAGCACCGTAATGTGGATAGCCAGGCCGTCGCCCTGGGCGCCGGTGATGATTTGAAATCGATAGTCGTCCTTGCTGAATCTCACGGCGAACGGCAATTGGTCTAGCATGCCGGCCTGACGCATTCTCGCGCTGCCTGGCGTTTCCTGCAATTCCCAGCCAAGCGCCTGCATTTGTGACTCGTAAAACTCACGCAGTTCCGCATGGCTGCTGGTCGTGAACAATGAGATGCGAATACCATCATGCAAATCCGAGTTGTCTCTGCCAAGCTCGGTCACTTCAGCATTGCCATATTCTGGCAACGAGAGTGATCGGTATAGTTCGGGGTAGTCCAGTTCCTCCGCACCCAGGTGCGCGCAAATTGACAACAGCAGGGCCAGGTACATCAGATTCTTCTTCATCCTGTTCTTCCTCAAGAAAATCGGAAAACATGTGTACTGAGATAAGGGTCAGCACCGCTTACCCGAGCTGACTGTCTCCCGCTCATCAAGCGACCGTCGGAAAGGGCGGCAGGTTCCGGGTCATCCACTGGGGTTTCAAATACCACTTGCCGAATTTGCGCATCAAGGACTCTTTTTCGTTCGCCAGGACCCAGTTGTGGTGGACCATATAGGGGTTAATGGTCATTGAATTTCGACGGTAATACGCGCCATTTGGAAACAGTTCGAGTGGCAGCAGTGCGTAGTCGAATTGTTGCTTGATTGCATTGATGTAACACTGATCTTGCCAATTTTCATTGACCCAGGATTGTCGATGGCGGATGGCTGCAACCGGATCAAGCAGTCCGCGCGTATTTTCGGTTGAACGAATGAGCCAAAATCCGGTGCACAGATTGTCATGGTCGGCGTCTTCCATGCAGGCATTCTGAATCAAAAGTTCATGACCCTGGATGTGCTCAAGCAGATACGGGAAGAATTGACTGTCCTCAAAAGTGACGTCAGCGTCAGTGAATAGCACGAATTCATGATCCAGCAGACAACGATGGATGACGCGAATTTTCTGCAGCGCAATATCGCCAAATTCCCTCGACCCAAAAATCGCAAGCGGGCCAGATGCGTCGTCGTCAATGCCACAGTACCGGGCGTCGTGCCCGGCGCAGGACAGGGCTTCCCCGGCAGCGCGATCGGCACAATAAATGCGGGGTTCCGCCTCGAAACCGCAGGCCTTCAGCGAGGCCAGGCAGTTACGGGTGAAATCCAGGTAGCCGCTATTGGTCAGCGAAATGAACGCGGGTTTTTTAACGGTATGGCTGTCGATCACCATTTAGTAAAGCACAATGGAACTGCCCCTGTCTGCCCAGAGAGTTGGCGTTTGCGTTAAGAGATTGGAGTTATTATGGGCGTTCATTTCACAAAAGGGCTACGGGGTTAACAAGTGCAAAAGGCAGCAATTGTGTATCTGACCATTGGCGATGAGCGCCACAGGGCGATGATGGCAGAAAGCCTCAAGCTGCTCCAGAAAAACCTGACTGGCCGCCATCCCTATCCGGTCATTGTGTTCCACGAAGGTGATCTCAAGTCGTCCGACCTGGAGGACTGGAGGAAGATCTGTCCGACTGTCGGGCTCCGACAGATCGACATGACGCCGCCTGCGTGGATTGACCCGGCAGATCATCCGACCTGGGCCATGCCGCGGCGGTTCGGGGTGGGATATCGGAGCATGTGCCGATTCTTCGCTGTGCAAATATTCGACCTGCTGGATGGGTTTGACTGGTACATGAGGCTCGACGACGACTCGTTTATCCTGTCGCCGATTGAGGAAGATCCGTTCGACTTCCTGGCTGACCGGGGCAAGACATACGGCCATCGCTGCCGGACGCGCGAGGTGCCACAGGCGGTGAGGGGCCTGCTGCGATTTCTGCAGACCCACGACCCCTCACTGGCCGGCATGAAATGGGATTACATCCAAATCTATAATAATTTCCACATCGCGAAACTGGAGCTCTGGCGCCGGCCGAAGATCCGCGACATGTTGGAGGCAATCGACATGAGCGGTAAAATCTACACCCGGAGATGGGGTGACGCGCCGATCCAGACGCTGCTGCTCAAGGCCTACCAGCCTCAGAACGAGCGGCACGAGTTCAAGAACTTCACCTACAAGCACAATGGGACGTGGCAGGCGCAGCAATGAGCAGCAATCCGATGAATGCCCCAATCTCCTGTTTTTGCAGAATTGGTGCAGGGTCACCCGCGGGTAAAGGGGTGCCGAGAAGGGCCCGCCCCCTTTGCTGTATAATTTTTCGTTCGTACACTGGAGCCACAAGAATGACGATCAAAACACTGGATCACGTCTCGATCAGCCTGCCCGCGCAAAGCAACGTCTCCAGCAATGTCAGTAACGCTATTTCGGGATTCAGCAACACCGTCAAGCTTGCCGGTGCCGGGACACCGGGCGATTCTGCGAACACGCCCAACTGCAGCAATATCGCCCCGGGTCTTGCCCCAGACCAGGCCCTGGACCAGAGTGGACAAGGTGGGGCTCCCTTTACCGTCGGCGCCAACCCGCTAAATATGATCTGAATGCCGGTGTGACCCAACTGCGGCCGCTGCTGTGCCTGATGACGTACGGTGGCGTGGCGCCACCCATGCTCGATTCCCTCCTGAAGGACCTGCCGGCCGATGAGCTGGCGTGGACGGCTACCGTGGAGTCCGGAGATGCCGCGATCGACCGCGCCCGCAGCATCGCCGCCACGAAGTTTCTCGACACTGACTGCAATGTGATGGTGATGCTCGATCATGACGTGAGTTGGCGCCCGGGCGATCTTGGGCACCTGGCGCAGCAGGCGCTGGAAACACAGGGCATCGTCGGGGCCCTGGTCAGCAAGCGAGCCCTGGGCCAGGGCATCGGCGGGCGATTGCCGGTGGATTGCGATCTGGCGGATTCCGACCGCACGCTGATAGAATTGGGCGAAGACTATTACGTGGGCGGCGCGGTCATGGCGATCCATCGGCCTGTGTTCGAAAGCCTGTTGCCGGACTTTCCCATGGTCAGCGCTGGATTTCGGCCGTTCTTCCTGCCAATGGTCAAACAGCGCATTGCCGATCAAGAACTGGACTACCTGAGTGAGGACTGGGCCATCTGCGCCCGCGCCCGCGAAAAGGGGCACCCGGTGCACGCCACGACATTGCCGCGAATCGTGCACCACGGCCAGTTCGGCTACACCGTTGACGGCGCGTTCGAGTCATAGGCCCACTGCCGAGACTGCACCTGATGGGCCCCCTGCAACAATTTGTAGTCCGAACCCATAAGGGCGTACTCAATCCCCTGTACGTTGCCATCTACTATTGCTGTGGCGTTCTCACCATGTTGGTGCTGAAGGCCGCGTGCCCCGCGGCGACCGTCGTCTTGCGCAGGGGCCTGAGTGAGGGCGAGATTCTTGCGGGCCTGTCGGACATCGACCTCTCTGCCGTCATCCCCGACTCCGGGCATTCGCCAGCCAGGAGAGCGCGGCTCGAAGCAGCCTATCGCGCAATGAGCGCCTGGCTGCCGATGCTGGGCGACGTGGCGCAGGAGTTTGCCGTCTACCAGCGTAGCGAGCTGACCTGGCTGGAGACCTTTGACGCCCATTACCGATATCGCGGCAGACAGGGCCGGGTCGGCTGGTGGGTGCTGGGTCGGCCGCTGCCGCCGGTGCCTGAGCCCAACAGCCACCAGGACCTCGCCTCCTGTGCGCTGGAAGAATTGAAAGTGTGGTGGTTCTGCGTGCGCAAAGCCTGCTGCGGCAATGCCAGCGGCGTTGCGCGCAATTACGCCATCTACAAAGCCCTGACCGAAGCCATGCGCGTGTCCACAACCACAAGCACCGGTCGTATCCCGGTTTCGCGCACGCGGGTGCTGGCGCGGTGGATTGAGCAGGCCGCGGGCGCGGGCGATGACTTGGGGAATGAACCGGGTGGCGTTCTTAAGCGGGCCAATCGAAGCACTCGATTGGTGGATAAAGTCAGCTGTTTCTCTGACCTTGACGATCAGGATGCCTTGAGCCTCTTCTTCGGCATCAATGACCAATCCGTGCAGTCCGCCCTCGAACTGGGCCGGGACTTAGAGGCCGGATATTTCCTGGACTGGGACCAAGAACTGGTGCGCGAGCAGGCGCAGATCCATCACGATGATTTATCCGGCGTTTTGGAACTGCCGGCCGTCATCATTCCAGAATCCTGCTTTCGCATCAGCCCACGCGATGTGACCTGGGTGAGCGCCCGTGCACTGGTGGTGCAGGTCGAGGACGGCGAGCCAATCCCACTGCAAAAGCTGGTGGCAGCGTCACGGGACATGCCGTACCGACTGTACCTGGCCACCGAGAACATGGCCTACAGGGTGCGGTCAGCGACCGCCGGATTTTGCACCCGCAGCCGAGTCAACGACCCCTGCTTCTTCGCCCTGATCGACGCCGCCAGGCGCGGTGCGTTGGCGGCCCTCGGGCGGATTCCGATGCGCATGTTGCCGCGGGAACTGGACCTGGTCTGCCGGTCGCGGCGCAAAGTGATCGATGACAACGATTTTCACAAGGGCAACGACCCCGCTGACCAGCAGCTGGCCGAGGGATGGCTGCGAGCGGTCAGCGACCTTCAGCCGGGTGGTACGCTACCGCTGAGTCACAGTGCCATGAAATCTCATGCGAACTGACATGAAGTGGAAGCTCGATCGGGATACGGACTGGCGCCACGGCGAGACCCGAATCATTGCGGTGAACGCCCGGCGCAAGGAATATCACTTTTTCGACGGAGCAGAAAAAGTCATCTGGCTCGGGCTGATCAGCGGCAGGGCCGGGTCGTCCATCGCCCGGGACGTTGCCAATGAACCCGGGATGACCCCCCGGGAAGCCGAGTCCCGCTGCGCCCGACAGTTCGAAGCACTGCAGCGGCTGGGCCTGATCACCGCCGATATCACCGCCGAAATCAACGAAGACGCCCAATGATCGTGGTCGCACACCAATGAATGAGGCCCAAGCATGGAGCGTCGGCATCATCTCGGCGCCTCGAACACCCACAACGCTCAGCCGCTGTATCACCGGGGTCCACGCCGCCGGTTTTCCCACCCCCCATGTATTCGCTGAGCCGGGTTGCCGCAAGCCACAGATGGAGGAGCCCTTTGCCTGGCATCAGCGAGGGGCGGTCCATGGCGCCTGGCCCAACTGGTTGGCGGGCTTGATGCAGCTCTCACAGCTGAGCCCGGAAGCCTCGTATTACCTGATGTTGGAAGACGACGCACTGCTGTTCGACGCCGGCGGCGCCATCCGCCACTATGTTCATGAATCCCTGCCGGCTGCACCAAACTCGGGATTTTGTTCACTCTACTGTGCCGAGGCGTTCTGCCCGCAGGACCAGGGCTGGATACGCTGCAACCTGGGCTACTACTTTATCGGTGCGCTGGCGCTGGTCTTCACGCGCGCATTGCTTGAGGGCATATTGACGTCCCGCACCCTGCTGAACCATCGACGCAAAGGCGGCGCGGATGAAGGCTCGAAACTGACCGACGCCGTGCTCGGCCAGTGGGCGCTGGATCACGACCTGAACGTCTACGTCCATCACCCCAGCCTGGTGGAACACATCAGCCATGACAGCACCGTCGGCAATGCAGATCAGCCAGCGCACCTGCGCCAGGCACGCGCCTTCATCGGCGGCGACTCAAATATAGCCAAACGCTGGCGGGCGCGGCTTCTAAAAAAAGGGCGCTGACCCCTTAGACGCTGACCCCTTAGGCCCCGACCCCCTAGGCCCCGACCCCTTAGGCGCTGGCCGGGCGTTTCACCATGGCCTTGAGCAAGAACAGACAGATCGGACGGAGCATTCTGAGACGGCTCAGGCGCACCAGCAAGGGGCGGACCAATCCATAGCGCACCTTGCCCTTGAGAATCAGGCGCCAGCGCCGCGAGGTTGCGTGAGGTCCGCCGAATTGTTGAAACCGGTTTTTGCTCTCGTTCAGGCGCATGCCGCGCACGGCCAGGCAGTCCCTGAGCCCCAGTAACAATGACTCGTACTCGTCAGGTGATTTGCAGAACAATCTGAAGTCGTCGATAGTCTTCAAAAATATGATACCGCGGCTGCGCAGGCATTGCTCCACTTCCAACAAATACGCCCGGGTCAACAGACTGAATGTGCCTGTGACCGGTAATCCGGGGAAGCCGAATTGATGCCAGGCACGGTGCGTTGCGGCGAAAATGCGGACTGCGCTGGGGTCACTGCCCATTTCGGCAAGAAGATCTGCGAGAACTGCGCCATCAACTGTGGCCGCACAGTATTCAATGTCGGCGTTGAGAACCCAGGGGTAACCGGAACTCGCGATGCGTCCGGAACGACGATGGAATTCATTCCAATACTGCTTCCAGGGCCGCTCCCCGACCCGGCCCAGCGCCAATGCATCCCACGATGGCGGTCCACGGTCTGAACTTGGCCCGCTGTGCGACCAGGCGCGTGCGTTCTCGGGGCAACAGGCGATCACGCAAGAGGTGTAGTGGATCAGGTCATCCGCGCTGCCGGAGACGAAATAGCGCTTACCTACCGCCTCGATGGGCCAGGGACGGGCCACCCTGGCAGGATCGAAATCGATTTCGGCCGGATGTTTGACCCGCTTGATTAGCCCGTCGTCAAACAGTTCAGGAAAGTATGGCGTGTAGGAAAGCGCCACCAATCCCAGGGAGCGTCGTATCGCTCTCACCACGTTTTCAGGCGACCAGCATGGTGTCGCACTGGCGCTCACTGGCTGGCAGGCGCCCGCAAGGACTTGGACACCATGCCCACTATTTTACCTTCGAAGGAGGCGACCATTTGTAGCAGGGTAAGGCCGTTCCATTGCGCACCTGATTCTGGCCCGAAAATGGCAACAACACCCGCTCCTGCCGGCGTGCCTGGTAGGCCAGCAACAGCCGCAGCACCCTGGCGCGCACGCGACGAGGCTCCCAGATCCAGTTTGAGGTGGGGATCAATCTGGCCCCGCGGCGGCATTTTGAATCGTAAGTCAAAATTCCAAAATAGAGTTGCTGATAGCGCTCGGCGCAAGCGCTTTCGATCAGATGGTGGTAAGTGATATTGAAATAGACGGCAGCTCGCGATTTCACCATCTCCGTGGCGATGCCGACAAATTTTAGCTGCATGGCGGTGCTGTTGCGCATGTGAATGGTGAGGCCGACGATGCGGTCATTCTTGCGGGCCACAAGGATCACTGCCCGGTCGCCAAGGTTCTTTTTCAGGACCGTCGTGAATTCCCGGTTCATGTAGAACCGGTTCCGGTTTTTGCGGTAGTGATGTTCTGCCAGAATATGATGAAGTTCGGCTTCGACCGTGGACGGATCGGTCAACTCTTCAATGATGATGTCGCTGCGGCGACCACGGTTGACTTGCAACCGCAACCCTTTTTCGGTCGCAGGGTGAGTGTTCTTGAGGTCTTTCAGGTAGGCAGCCCACGAGTCCCAGTGAATGTCTATTACGGTACCGGGCCATTCCGCGCCGACAATATATGGCCGGCCCTCAAATACGTCGCACAGGGCTTTATCGGGTTCGACGATTCCACGAAAAACAAGATTCTAACGCTTGCTGCGGCAGTGCGACTCGATGGCATCGAGGATTTCGCTTGCCAGCTTGTGGTAGTTTTCTGTGCTAAGTCCGGGACGCGTTAATATCGGCTGGCCCTGCGCCATTTGCCCACCACACACCAGCGTCAGCCGACGCTGAACCAGGGACCGAAGCGGTCGGATGATATAAGCCAATAATCCGTATCGATCCCGGTCAATGTTCCACGCTGGGGGAGCACGACCACGCAGTCGGGCAGCAACCGCCGCGACGATGCCATCCTGGTCCTCGATCCACCAGTACATGGGATTGCGTGGCTGCCGCTGGGTGGTCTGCAGCGTGAGTAGCCAAGCGTAGTTGGCGAAAATCTCCTCGCCGGCAAGCGTGTCCCACGCCTCGCGGCCAATCTCCTCAATTTTGGATGCAGACCGAACCTTGTAGGTCATCGAGTTCCTTTTTGTTTCAACCAGCGAAACTGCAGCACGATCCCCACCAGGAAAACCACGAGGAAAAAAAGATAGAACTTTTGCAGCAACGGATCCTGCGGATTGGTCAATACCGGATCACTGACCGGCAACCGCAGCAAACCATCGGTGATCGCCGGGATCATGTGGAAGAGCAATGTCGCCGAATAGCAAAAGACCTGAAAGTATTCAGCGAATGCCTTGAACCATGCAATTTTTGTAACCAGGAAGCCCCCCGCAAGCGCCAGCAGGGTCAGCACCGCCAGACCATGGCCGGGGCCAAAACCACCGTGTTGATAAATCATCAGCGCCGTCACGGCCGTGATCAAGGTGCAGACCAGGTAAATCTGACCCGCGCGCCGCTCCCCGGAAATGATCCTGTAGACAGCCAGGCTGTAAAACCCACTGATCAGGGCAATGATGGCGATGGCGGTGTGAATCCACCCGATTGGTATCATTTCAGGCATGGCGAAGGGTCTCCGGTTGTGCACCATACTAACCGCAATGCGCCTGATAGCACCACGCCCAGCAATTGGCATCAGATGCGCCAATAGCCGTATCGATCCCGGTCAATATTCCACGCCCAGAAAAGGGCTCTGACCCCATGGGCGTATAGTATGACCCCGAGCCCCGACACTTTTGGAGACCTTGATGTGCGACGACCTCACCCTCTCAGACGCCGAGGAATACCTTCGAGGCAGCGGTCTGACACGGCGCGAATTCGGTAAACGCAGTGCCGGCGCGGCGCTGGCCATACTCTTGCCAACCGTTGCCAACGCGCTCGATGTCGTCGGGCAGGATGTGATGGTCCAGACGCCGGACGGCATGGCGGATTGCTATTTCGTTCATCCGGCCAGCGGCAGTCACGCTGCGGTGATCGTGTGGCCTGACATCAAGGGCATTCGGCCGGCATTTCGGGAAATGGGTGAACGTCTCGCCAAGTCCGGCTACTCGGTGCTGGTGGTCAATCCTTACTACCGCACACACAATGGACGGATCGTGCCGGAAGGCGCATCGTTCCGCGACCCGGCCATACGCGAGCTGGTGATGCCACACGCGCGGTCGCTATCGCCGCAGACCTGCGTGACCGACGGGCGCGCCTTGGTCGAGTATCTCGATCGGCAAACCCCGGTCGACGCCGGACGCAAGATAGGCGTGACAGGCTACTGCATGACCGGCTCTTACGTGATCCGTCTGGCTGCAGCGATACCCAACCGCATCGGCGCCGGGGGCTCCTTCCACGGCGGCGGACTGGCAACGGACAAGGACGACAGCCCCCACCTGCTGGCGGCGCAGATGAAGGCCAGCTTTCTGATCGCGATTGCCGAGAACGACAACCAGCGCAACCCACAGGAAAAAGTACTGCTGCGCCAGGCCTTTGATGAAGCAGGAGTGGTCACAGAGATCGAGGTCTACGCAGGCACGCTGCACGGCTGGTGCCCGCCCGACTCGGCCGTTTACAACGAAGTGCAGGCTGAACTTGCGTGGAGCCGGCTACTGGTGTTGTTCGAGCGCACGCTTTAAAGCTTAATCCCGTCGCTCGGCTTCGGCCTTCTTGCGGGCTTTTTTGACGGCCACGCGGAGCGCCTTATGGTGAGATTCGAGGCCGTCGCCCAGGTAGTAAACGTAGAGCGTGGCGTAGCAGAAGAACACGCTCAACACGGGCTGCGATCTCCAGCGCATGGACGCCGGCCGCCAGGCCGGCACCGACCGCAACCAGGATGAACAGCGCGTCGTAGGTATCCTGCAGGGCGCGTCGGAAACGCACACTGGCGACTATGCCTGCCAGGCTGAAGGCCAACGCCAGGCTGTGCTGGACCACCAGCACGATGGACGCCACGATACCGGGCAGCACCAGGGTCGTTTCATCCAGCGAGTGATCGAGCGCACTGAGCTTGTGAATGCCCTTGTGCACCCACGATACGGGCAGCATCAACAGTGATACGCCGATCAACACGATCATCAACTGGCGGGCGTAACCCAGACGATCAAATTTATTGGCGGTCCGGATGAAAGTCTGGACGATCTCGATGTCTTCGCTGGGTTGCATCAAATCTTCAATTTCGGAATTACGGAGGTCACTGTTCTCAGCGAGTTCACTGATGCCGCCAATTGGCAGGTGATTGATGAAATCGGGAAAGATCAGTGCCAGCGAGACCACCACCACCGCCAGGATCGCGTGATAGATGAAGACATTACGCAAGAGCGTGTAACCCTCCCTGCGAGGTGGCAGGTACAGAGATGGATCCACCAGTGGTGGTTGCGAGTCGGTTTCCTGACGTCGGTCGGTCACAATAACGATCTTACCTGTGCGTCCTATAAGCCTGATTGTACTCCTAAAGGGGTCAGAGCCATTTACAAGTTGTCGGTTTGAGCTTGAGACCCCCTCAACAATGAATTCGACTCAATCTTGCGGGACGATGGGCAGCACGATATGGGAGGGGTATTCGGCGCTATGGTGGATGACATTCTCCGCTACCACCCACTCGGTTTCGTCCCAGTTGTTGCCCCCGGTATTGAGGTTGCGGTCGACCCGCGGGAAGTTCGAGCTGGTCACCTCTACCCGGATGCGGTGGCCGGCCTTGAACAGGTTGCCGGTCGACTCCACGACCAGCGGAATCTTATAGACCTCACCCGGGCGCATGAAGATCTTGCGGTCGAATCCCTCGCGGTAACGCGCGCGCAAAAACCCTTCCTGGACGTACATGGCGGTGCCGTCGGGGTGCACGTCCACGAGCTTGACCGCGAAATCGGTGTCCGGGGCGCTGGAAGAGACATACAGCGTGGCGGTGATCGGCCCGGTCACTTCCAGGTCCCCACTCAGCACATCGCTGCTGTAGACCAGCACGTCCGCGCGCATCTCTATACTCCGCTGATCGCGGAAGCCGTCGTCCAGGCCATATGCGGCCGAACCTGTCGGCACCGGGCTGGCCGGGTCATAGCGGTAACCGTCGGCCGGCTCTTGCCCCGGCGCGTCGGTGGACAGCGTACCCTGACCAGTGAGGCTGTTAGCATCGCCGTTTGAGGCAGGTACCAGGGCGTGAACTGTGTGCCGGGTAACGGCCAGCGCTCGGCATGGCGCCACTCGTTGGCCCCCATCAGGTATGAAATGTACGACTTCGTGGGACGATTTCACTAACCTCAAAGTGCATTGCACAGGAGAGCGTTATGGATCGTCAAGCACAAAGAGATATTCGCCGGAAATTGAATTGTCTACAGTTTGCACAGGAACGCGGGAGTAATGTATTAGCCTGCCGTAAATTTGGAGTCTCCAAGTCATCGTTTTATCGCTGGAAAGCAGGCTATAGAGAGAAAGGAGAAGCAGGCCTCATCAACTCCAAGCCATGCCCCGAGAACCTACTGCTTCGCACCCCAGCACCGATCGAGGAAAAGATTCTACATCTACGGCGCACCTACCACTTTGGCCCGGATCGAATCGCCTGGTATCTGGAGCGCTATCACCAGATCAAAATATCGGGCAAGGGTGTTTACTATGTGCTCAAAAGACATGGACTGAATCGGTTGCCTCAAAATTGTCGCAAGCGCTCTATTCCCACCTTCAAACGCTACCAAAAACAAGTCCCGGGTCATCACATCCAGGTTGACGTTAAGTTTTTGACTTTTATCGATAAACGCGGCCATAGGCTGAAGCGTTACCAGTACACTGCAATCGATGATGCAACCCGCATCCGAGCCTTGAAATTTTATCCCAGGCATACACAGGAAAATGCCATCCGCTTCGTCAACCACGTGATCGAGCAATTCCCGTTTCGCCTGCACACCATCCGCACGGACAACGGTCACGAATTCCAGGCCAAATTTCATTGGCATCTGAAGGACCTGGGCATTAGTCACTTCTACATCAGACCCGCGACCCCACGATTGAACGGCAAAGTGGAACGATCTCACCTGACCGACAAGCTTGAGTTCTATCAACTCATCGATTACAAAGGCGACGTCGACCTGGCCAAGAAATTACGCGACTGGGAGGCCTTCTATAACTTTCTCAGACCGCACGCTGCACTGAATGGAAAAACCCCCTATGAACGGTTGCGCGAGAAGCTGGTAGCATAGCTGTTCACCGTCCTGCGAAGTTATTACCATCACAGGCAAGCACAAGCTGACCAAGAATGGCGAGAAGGAGATACGACGATTGCTATTTTGTGCCGCTCACGCGGCCCGCAACGAACCTCGATTCGAGCGCTATCATCAGCGTCAACTGGATAAGGGACTTTCAAAAACCGCTGCTCGAGTGATATTGGGGCGCAAGTTGGTCAGGATTGCATATGCCCTTATGAGTCGAGGCGAAACATTCAAACCGTGTGTAACCATGGCTTGACCAGACCCATAGAATCTTGTCGGCGCTCGGCATCCTTGAAGGCGTGGCCAGTAGTCCGCTCATGGTGCTTTCCTAACGCTGGCACAAGCCGGTTCGGAGTAAGGGGTCTTCTTGCAGGACCCTTTGAAACACGGATGTTTCAAGAGGAGCGTCCCATGGATGGGCTCGAGCGCGTCCTGCAAGGAGATTCCTTGCTCCGAACCGGCGCCTCACCAATGAGTAGGATGTTTCAAGAGGAGCCCACACGACCACATGGATGTGGGAGGTAGAGCCATGCCGGGAGCAATTGCCGAGGGATGTGCAGGCGCCGTGTGGCGGGTCCTGGAAACAGCACTGTCACTCTCAGCCGGCTCCCTGATAAAGATGACAAACGCAGATATCCCAGCCAATTCGAACGATGAGCTGAGACTCAACCAGGATTTGGAGCGCTTTTGTGAACAACGTTGTTGGAATTCACAGCTAGTTAAAGCACTTCGCGATCATGAAGTTCAAAGCACTGATTTCCCACTCATGTACCTCTTGGAAAGGCGGGTTAACATGATCGCGATACATCCATGTACCATAGTTGATGTAATAGACATGAAGTGCGAGTCGTTGCAGTTTTTGCGTAGGCCACTTCGAGCCAAAGTGTGTCATAAAGCCAGCCATTTCTTTCGCCATTTGTTCCGCATGATGCCTGTCAGCTTCGGTCAAAAGGGGATAGATCTTCATCGCCCTATGCATCGCAAAAACGATTTCTACTTCTGATTCTGCACCTTTCATGGCTCGATTGAATCGATCAAAAAATTCTTCCTTGGGTAAAGACAAAAACGCTTCGGTCTTAAACTCTTCCATAACGGATGAAAACTGCTCCAGCATTTCTTTATATAGCTCGAACAATATAGCTTCCTTGTTCGGGAAATATTGATATAGGGAGCCTACGGAAATGCCGGCTTCCCGGGCAATATGATTCGTCGTCATTCTTGACAGTTTCTGGTCACCAGATTTCTCAAGCAAGCTTCTAGTTGCATCCAGAATGGCTTTTACCATTTTCTGCGATCGAATTTGGGACGGCTTTTTTCTCACCGATAGTTTCTTATCAATGCCTGTTGTCTCGTGCTTCATTAGCAATCCCTTGATCCCATTTTGAGTGATACCGAACTCACAAACAGGATTATATTTGACATTACTCACCATTACACGAATAATTACTCGCAAATAACACGAGTAATTGCTCGCAACAGGAATGAGCACATACCAGGGCGTTCCGACGGAAACGTTGATCGTCTGAACCCATAGGGAGAATTTAGAAATGCCCGTTAACAGAAAATTCATTAAGGAGTCTCGCTTCCCTGCTCCCGCCTTCGGCGGAAGGCGGCTGCGCTCGACGGCATGCAATAGGCGCCTGGACCCTCTGGTACCGCTCGCTTTGCTCGACTTACCCAACCGGGGCCGGCGGGTCGCCTGCGGCTCCTTTGCCTACATTTCTACACTTCTGCTGTCCTTATTTGCGACTGCAGCCGCGGTGGCAAAGGACCAATCGGACGACGATTATTCCGGCGCGGGTTTGGAGGAAGTCATTGTGACGGCCCAAAAGCGCGAGCAGCGCGTCAATGACGTGGGAATTACCGTCAATGCTTTTAATGCAACACAGCTGCAAGCCTACGGTGTTCTGACCGCAGAAGATCTTGAGAAACTTGTACCGGGCTTGACCGTGACTAACGATCAGCCTGCAGGCGTTCCTACATTCACAATTCGCGGTGTCGGCTTTCAGAACTTTTCTGCCGGTTCATCGAGCACCGTTGGACTGTATCTTGACGAAACGAACAATCCCTATGCCGCCATGGTCGGAAACGCCCTTTTCGACATAGAGCGCGTTGAAGTTCTCAAGGGTCCACAGGGAGACCTCTACGGGCGCAATACCACGGCCGGTCAGATTAATTTCATCTCCCGAAAACCCACCGATGAATTTGAGGCCGGCGTTCAAGTCAGCTATGGAACCTTCGGGGTCCTCGACGCCGAGGTGTTTGTCAGCGGCTCAATCTCGGACCGGATCAACGGCAGATTGGCAGTAAAACATGTATCGTCAAGTGAGGGATGGCAGCAAAGCCTGACTCGCCCCGGTGACGAGCTCGGTGAAATCGATGAATTGGGAGTGCGCGGCCTTCTGGATATTCAGTTTTCAGATTCCGTGAAGCTTCTGTTGAATGTTCACTACTCCTCCAACCAGTCGGAAAACATTGCCGCTACAACGTTGGTTGATTTCACCGGCGGGGCGCTGGGCCCGATTGCTACTTCGGATGACGATCCTCGCGCGGCCGACTGGACACCTGATCATCGCCCACAAAACGACAATGAAACGATTGGCTTTTCGGCAAGACTTGATTGGGATATAAATGACGGATTGTCGCTAACTTCAATTACGGCCTACGACGAGTTCGAGCGCGATGACTTATACGATACGTCAGGAATTCCACAATCGGATGCCGATTCAACCAATCAGACAGAAATTAACGTTTTTTCGCAGGAGCTGAGACTCGAAAAGACAGACATCGAGGATTGGTACCTATTGGGCGGGTCGGGCAATGCCCTCGATAACTCGCCGAAATGGCAAGTCACTTCGACGCTGACCTACACTCGCCCATTGACGAGCAGGTTGAACTTCTTGATTGCCGGTGACGTGTCATTCAAAGATGATTCGCTGACTGTTAACCAGACGATTGAGGGCTACACGCTCTTTAACGCGCGTATCAGCATTTCGGACCGGGACGGAAAATGGTCCCTGATGGCCTGGGGCAGGAATATTACCAATGAGTATTACTACCATTCCGAGTCTGTCAGCAACTGTTGCATTGTTCGCCTGAACGGCCAGCCGGAAACCTATGGTGTGACGGCGTCGTTCAATTTCTAGAGCCCTGACAATGTCGCAGCTGCACATCGTCTTGTTGTTGTTTCTTTTGCTCAATGTTTCAAACGCTACAGCATCCGAAAATGCTCAGCCGGACCCTGGAAGCGATTGGTTTTACGTGGTGAAAACCGAGCCCTCGAATTTGGTGCGAGAGGCAGAATTTAATATCTGGTATGACGATATTGACATCCCGGATGTTCTGGCAGTCCCAGGTTTCACGCGAGCACGCCGGGCAGTAGGGCAGAAAATTCCCGAATTTCCTGATGTCCGTCTGAAAGAAGGCGATGGCAAGTACGTCGCACTTTACGACATAGCGACCAGGGCCATCGACAAATCCATCATCGATTTGTATGTGGCGGCTCGAAAGATGAATGCGCTGGGCCGGTCAACCGACGCACTCAGGGTTGTAGAAGCGAACTACTATAACCGCCTTATCGCCTATGACTTTCCAGCAGCCGCAACCGGCACTGGAGACCGATATTTCTATATGCAGAAGATAATTTGCTGCCGCGATACAGCTGCGAACATGCAGTATCGCGATTGGTTTGACAACGAACACATTGCGAAACTGCATGACGCCCAGGGTTTGGTCAATATAAGTCTTTACGCGCTTTACAGGATCATGGAAGAATTGGCTGTCGAAGAAGACGAGATACCTCACATGCTCGTGGTCTATGAGATTGAAGCCCAGTCTGCCAAGAAGGCATTGTCTGGACTGCGCAAAGCAATTAGAGATCTTGAGGTATCAGGATCAGGACAACCTGATCACTTGCACGAGGTTCGAGATTCGATCCTGTATGTTCAAATGAGCGACGTGAAATCCGACAGGTAAAATTCGCTGATGGCCGGGCGGCCTTCGATTTGTGACATCGACAGAGAGGAAAAATGAAGCTAAGCAAACCCTGTATTCCGCTTGTGTTCTTGTTATGCACGGCATGTGTGGATCAGCAAGAGGGAGCCCCAAGCGCCACACCTGAGCTCATTCTGACGAACGGGCAAGTGAAAACGCCATCTGGCTGGGTAGAGGCGATCGCGATTTCCGGCGACAGGATTATTGCAATGGGTGGTTCGGACGTCATTGAAGCGTTGGCCGGCGAGCATACGCAGATCATGAATCTGGATCGGAAGGTGGTGTTGCCCGGATTTCATGACAGGCACGTTCACCCGCTTTTTGGCGGATTGATGTATTCGGGGGCAGACAATACTAATTGCAAGATCGCACAGGGTTCGACAAAAGATCAGCTGATCGAGACACTTCGCCACTGTGTCTCCAGGGTTGCGGATTCAGAGTGGGTCACGGGCGGGCAGTGGGACGCCTCGGCATTGGGCGAAACACCGAATCGGTCCATGATTGATGCGATCTCTCTCGACACGCCCGTTTTGATCAATGATACGAGCGGGCACAGCGCGTGGGCGAATTCGCGGGCGCTTGAAATCGCCGGGGTGGATTCAAAAACCGTGGATCCTGAAGGCGGAATTATAGAGCGGGATGCAGATGGAGTGCCGACCGGGATCTTGCGAGAGAGCGCGATCTGGCTGGTGCGGGCACATGTACCTCCACCATCGGACCTGGTCATCCGCAAATCGCTGCAGTGGTCGCTCGAAACCATGCTTGCTTACGGGATTACTTCGTTTTCAGAGGCGTCTGCCGGCTTCGTTGCCGGATCGACCCGTGAAGCGGCGCTTTATGCCCTGCTGGCCGATGAAGGAATTTTGAAGCAGCGCGTTCGGCTTTGCATTAACTGGACGCCCGTTGTGACGAACCAAGACCTGATAGCAAACCGGGGGCAATATGAACGGGCTCGTCTCGCGCTGGACTGCGTGAAGATCTTACTCGATGGCGTTCCCACCGACGGCCACACTGCGGCAATGCTTGAGCCTTATTCGGACACCGTTGAAGGTCGAGACGACGAAGCAAGCCGGTACGGTTTGCTGGTGCTGGAGCAGAGCGTAACCAACGAGGCCGTGACAGGATTCGACGCGCAGGGCCTGACGGTCAAGTTTCACGCGGCGGGTGATGCCGCTGTGCGTTCCGGCCTTGACGCGATAGCGGCGGCGCGAAAAGCGAATGGAATGAGTGCACTGCGGCACAACGTCGGTCATTGCACGTTTATTTCCAAAGAGGACATTTCGCGCGCAAAAGCGCTAAATGCGACATTGGAATTGTCACCGTATCTGTGGTCCCCCAGCCCCATCAACGATGACATTACCCAAGCCATTGGGCCCGAAAGAATCGAAAGGGTTTGGCCCTTTCGCGAAGCGATCGATTCGGGCGCGCTGGTTGTGCCAGGATCCGATTGGGCCGTTGTTCCGTCGGTAAATCCCTGGATCGCAATCGAAACGCTCGTTACACGTGAGGAACCCGGCGGCAGCGACAGGCGCTTTGGTCAGGCACAGGCCATTGGCCTCGATGAGGCCATCGACCTATTTACCGTCAACGCTGCCAAACACATGGGAGCAGAAAACAAACTTGGAAAAATCGAACCGGAAATGCTCGCAGATTTCATTGTGATCGACCGTAATCCGTTTGCAATACCGGTCACTGAACTGCATCGCATCAAGGTGTTGATGACGTTTATCGGTGGCGAAAAAGTGTTTGACAGCGCCGCGCCGCCGAGCAGGTAACCCACATGAAATTCGCCCGATCATTACTGGCCTACCTGTGGCTGGGTGCATCTGTTATTGTGTGTAATGCATTCGCCAATGAACCCATGCGCGGTCTTGAAGTGGAAGTCTTCAAAGGGGGGTTTGCGACGGTAAATTCATTTATTTTCTCTAATGGACAATCACTTATCGTCATGGATGTGCAGCGAAAAACCTTTGAAGCCCAAAGACTCGTTGACCGGGTAAAGGCAAAAAAACTGCCAGTCACCCATATCCTGATTACCCATGGGCATACCGATCACTTCACCGGCATGCCCCTGTTTCGCGACGAATTTCCGGACGCCAGAATTGTCGTTGCCAACGAAGACATCAAGCGCGCCATCAAAGCCTATGCCGTGTACATGAATACCGGCGGTGAAACAGATGCCGAACCGGCATTGGAACTTCTCCTAAGGCCTAAAACGGCAGAAAACCCGGCAGGATTCGATTATGAAAATTCCATTCATGTACTAGCTGATAACACTTTGACACTCAATGGTGGGGGTACGCTGGAGCTTACTACCGACTACAAACCCGCAGAAGCGGATTATATGACCACGGTATACAGTAGTGATCTAAACGCCCTGTTTCTCTCCGACTTCGGCTTCAACAAAGTGCATCATTGGCAAGGGGATGACATCAGCAGGCAGGACATCGCCAACTGGAAAGAGGAATTGGCTAGAATCAAGTCAGAATTTGCTGACCGGAATCCAACGGTATATCCAGGTCACGGCGACATCGCTGATCTGAGTATGTTGGATACCATGATTCAATACATTGACGATTACACCCGAATCACGACACAGGCAGAGTCCAGGGCAGAGGCGATGGACAAAATGATCACGCTCTATCCTGACTTTGGCGAGGCTGACTTTTTCCTGAAATACAGCATTGAAAATCATGTGCAAGGAGAAATGGGGTCAGAGTAAAGTGCCAGAGTAGATTTACTCTGGCACTTTACTCTGACCCCATTTCTCGCTCTGACCCTATAACTTCTTTCTTCGGTAATGCTTCTTGACGATCTGGTCGACCAGCACTTCGGTGCCGACTAATTCAAAGTCCAAATGCTCATCAAGGGCGCCAAACAATCGCACACCGTCACCCAGCAGAACTGGAATCTCGGAAATGATCAGATCATCGCGCAGGAACCCTTGCACGGTAGCTCCTCCGTCGACATAGAGATTGGACCAACCCTTGCCTTTGGCAAGGTCGACAATTTCTTGGGGCTTGCCGCAGGCGAAGGTCACGTGATCAGAAAAGTCACTGGGAGGCGTCGTCATCGTCGAACTCAGAATGAGTCCGGGTACGCCGTAGTGCCAACCGACGCCGAATCCAATGAGTGTTTCAAAAGTAACTCGACCCATGACGACCGCGTCGATCTTGGCCATGAAATCTGAGAAGCCAAAGTCATCACCCTCAGGCACGGGAACGGAATCCAGCCATTCCACCCGTCCCTCAGAGTCCGCGATGTAGCCATCCAGGCTCGTTGCTATGTAGACGAAGTTGGTCACGATGCCTCATCTTACAGCGCATTGAGGATTTTCAACTCAAAATGGGGTCGGATACTTTTTCAGCTCTTTGCTATCCTCTACTGAGTTTGAAAGCTGTCGAGGCAATTCAGTGAAATCAATTTCCGCGTGTTATCCGGACATCCGTCCGCCTGCCAATCCACCCATTTATTCCGGAAGACTCGCAACAGCACTCGTTGCCTTGGCCTGCCTGCTCGCCGGCTGCAGCGAACCTGCTCAGGAGGCAGCGGCTGAGGCTGTTTTCGCCCCTAAACTCGACGCCTATCTTGCTGAGGTCATGGAGCGTCTTGAAATCACCGGGCTGGCCGTCGCGGTAACACAGGGTGGCAAGCAGGTGTACACAAGTGCCCTTGGCGTCCGCAACCTGGATACCCGCGAGCCCATGAAGCCTGAATACATCTTCCACATGGCGTCCGTCTCCAAGCCGTTCGTGGCGACCGCGGTGGTGCAACTGGTGGAGCAGGGAAAGATCGACCTCGATGAGTCTCCCGTAGCCTACCTGCCATATTTCCGGCTGGACGACCCGCGCTACAGGGACATCACCATCCGGCAGATGCTGAACCACACCTCCGGGATGCCGGATGTCGAAGACTACGAGTGGGAACAACCGCAGTACGACGAGGGCGCCGCCGAACGTTACGTGCGCAGCCTGGAAGGCGAGAAGATGATCGCGGCCCCCGGCGAGACATGGCGTTACAGCAACGTGGCCTTCGACACGCTGGGCGACGTGATCGCCAAGGTCTCCGGCCAGTCGTTCGAAGACTACGTTAAGGACCACATTCTCGACCCGCTGGGGATGACCGAAAGCTCCTTCCTGATAAAAGAGATCAAGCAATCTCTGCGCACTACCCCCCACGTGTGGAAGCGCAAGCCGGTAGTGAGCGAGGTCTACCCCTACAATCGACGTCACGCACCGAGTTCCACGCTCAATTCCAGCGTGGTGGAAATGACCCGGTGGGCGCTTGCCAACCTCAACCGTGGCGAGTTGAACGGTGTGCGTATCCTGGAAAAAAAGAGCTACGATCAGCTGTGGACACGGTCCGCCGATGTCGATGAGACGGAGCAGGTAGGTCTGAGCTGGTTCATCGGCAATCATCGCGGCCTGGAAACGATCGGCCACGGGGGCGGCGACACCGGTTACCGCAGTGCATTTGTGCTGGTGCCGGAGAAAGACCTGGGCGTGGTTATCGCTTCCAACTATATGCTCACTCCGACGGCCGATATCCGGGACGGCGTGCTTGATATCGCGTTGGGTTATGAGCCTGAACTGCCCAAACGCCTGGCCGCGATGGCGTTTGCGAAAACCTATTTTGAGGATGGGCTGGAGGCCGCCAAGGCCCGCTATCGCGAACTCCAGGCAACAGCCGCAGACGAGTACGCCTTCGATCCCGGCCAACTCGGCTTTCTTGCCTACTCCTTTATGCAGGATGGCCTGGCCGATGCGGCCATCGATGTGCTGCGATTCACCGTTGAGCTTTACCCCGAAGCGCTCCAAATGTCCGACTATCTCGCAGAGCTCGAAGAAATGGGGTCAGAGTAAAGTGCCAGAGTAAATCTACTCTGGCACTTTACTCTGACCCCCCTACTTCCTCGCTCCTTCAAGGGCTGGCGGGTCCGGAATTGCGGCGAATATCCGTCTTCATTGGTAGTGGCACTCACAGCAGAGGCAGATATCATGATCCAGCGGATTGGGCGAATCATCGTCGTCGCGACATTTGCAATTTCGACCCTAAGCGCCGAGGCCAGGACTGTGCGCATGTTCGACACCCGCGTGCCGATGCGCGACGGGGTCGAGTTGTCGGCCGACATTCGGCTGCCGAACGACACTGACCGGCACCCCGCCCTCCTGATCCGCACGCCCTACATCAATTCGTTGAATCCCGCCCCGAGCATCGACATCATGGCCGCGCTCAATCGTTACGTCGAGGCCGGCTACGCGCTGATCTACCAGGACGTTCGCGGCCGTGGCGATTCCGACGGTGAGTTCGACTTCTACCATAACGAAGCAGCTGACGGCTTTGACACCATCGAGTGGATCGCGCGGCAGCCCTGGTCGAACGGGGATGTCTGCATGCTGGGGGTGTCCTACCTCGGCGCGGTCCAGTGGCTGGCAGCGAAAGAGCAGCCACCGCACCTCAAATGCATCGTCCCCACCGCGCCCTCGGGGCAGTACTTTGTCGAGATCCCCTACTCTGGTGGCGCCTGGAACATGGCCTGGACCCTGTCGTGGATCAACGGCACTTCGGGGCGCTCTGCGCAGGGTGCGCTATTGACCGATATCGACATGGAAGCGGTCTACCAGCATCGTCCGCTGATCACGATGGACGAATTCATGGGCCGCAAAATGCCGCTGTATCAGAAGTTCATCAGCCACCCTACGGAAGATGAGTATTGGCAGGAGATCACCCTGGGTCGCGCCGACTTCGAGAATATCAAGCTGCCGGTGATGACAGTGACCGGCTGGTTCGACGGCGATCAGCCGGGCGCCCTGTATTACTGGCGCATGGCCAACCGATTCTCGACCGTCAAAGACAAGCATTACCTCGTGATTGGCCCCTGGAACCATGTGCAGACCTTCCTCGGTGGCGCGCCCACCATCGGAGAATTCCACCCCGGGCCGGCGTCGGTGCTGGACAACGTCGATGAGCACCTGGAGTTCTACGCGCACTTCCTGACCGGAACCGCGCAGTCTTACGACCAACCCCGGGTGCGCACATTCCTTACCGGGGTCAATGAATGGCGAAGCTATGACGATTACCCGCCCCCCGAGATGCAACAGAAAAAGCTGTACCTGGGTAGCGGTGGGCGGGCCAATTCCCTGTTCGGCGACGGCGGGTTGGACTGGTCGGCGCCGGGCGCACAACCAACAGACAGCTATACCTTCGATCCCAAGCGGCCCGTTCCCGCCATCCAGACGCCCGCTTCCGACCTGCGCCCCAATGAGCGCCGCGACGACGTGCTCGTATACACCACCGAGACACTGCGCGAGCCGGTGGAAATCCTCGGCCAGGTCTGGGTGGAGCTGTATGCCGCCAGCGATGCCCGCGATACCGATTTCGTAGTCAACCTGGTGGATGTATTCCCCGACGGCCGCGCAGTCAGGCTCGGCCCTGTGACCGGCATTGTCCGCGCCCGCTACCGCCTGGGCATGGGCCGGGAAGAGTTGTTGTTGCCAGGCTCAGTCGAGCGCTACCGGATCGATTTGCACGACATCGGCCACCGCTTCCTGGCCGGCCACAAGATCCGCTTGGAGGTAACCAGCAGTTGGTACCCGGCCTACAACCCGAATCAGAACACCGGTAACCCGGTGGCGACCGACACCGAATGGCGGGTGGCAGAACAGACCATCTACCATGACGGCGAGTTTCCGTCCGCGGTCATCCTGCCCGTGATGCCGCTGGACTGAGGGCTGGGAGGACGACCCCCCACAACTTGATGTATATTCGGGTTTTGCGCCAAGGCGCCTATATGTCCGCCAGCAAATTTGAATTCAATCTGAGTAATCATCGAGCGGACTTCCCCAGCCTGTTGCAAGCAGCGGATGACTGGGCAAGGTCGGTCCTGTTGCCGCAGCCCGCAAAGAACGGGCTGGCTATCGTGCTTAACGAGATTGTGGGCAACATTATCAGTTATGGTAGATGGCCCAAGGAAACAGTGTCATACGATATCAGCGTGAAGGTGACGTGGGTGGGCGACAGCCTCAGCATCCAGATCAGGGATGCATCAAAGGCCTTCGACCCACTTTCGGTAGCCCCGCCTGAGCTGGACTCCAGTCTTGAAGACCGGACAATTGGCGGATTGGGGATTCACATCGTGCGGCAGATCATGGACCATTTTGAATATCGCAGAGAGTCGGGTGAAAATGTTCTGACCATGACCCTCTACACCAGCCACTCAGGCACCTGACAGAGACGGATGAAATGCAGCTAAATTTTGAAGATGATGGACAGACGCTCATTGCGAAGATTGAAGGACGTCTGGATACGATAACCGCGCCTGAGGCCGAAACTCAGTTGATGGAGCAAATTGAAGCGGGCCGGCAGTCAGTGGTAGTCGATATGGCAGAGACCGAATATGTCTCCAGCTCCGGTCTGCGCGTGCTACTGAAGGCTGCCAAACGCCTGCAGCGCGATCAAGGTGCCTATGCGCTGTGCGCGGCGAATCAACAGGTGCTGGAGGTACTGGAAATCAGCGGTTTTCTCACTATCCTAAAGCACTTCCCGACACGTGAAGAAGCCGTGGGATTTGTCCGTTGATCGCAGGCAACCCGGGAGTCTCGCTTCGCTCGTTCACCCAGCCGGGGTCTGCAGGTCGCCTGCGGCTCCTCTGACCGCAGTTTATTGGCCCGACACAGGCCCCTGACTGCACTGAATGGCCATCATCGTTATGTCATCGGCCTGCGGCTGGTCGAGCGAAAAGCGTTGCAGATCTCTCAACGTGCCGTGCAGAACCTCTGAGGGCGCGGCGCCAGCGTGCCTACTCAACACTGAGACCAGGCGCTCCTCGGCGTAAAGCTGTCCTTTTGCATTGATTGCCTCTGTAACACCGTCTGTAAACATAAAGAGCATTTCACCGGCGCCAAAACTCGTCGTCGAATCACTGAACCGGGCCTCATCCATGGCGCCCAATGCGATGCCCTGCTCACACTCGAGTGCGCGGACACCGTTTTCGGCCGAAACCAGGTAGGGTGCGTTGTGGCCGGCCGAACAATAGACCAGTTGCCGCGAGTGTAAATCCAGTACCCCGCAAAAAACAGTCACAAACATGCAGTCGTCGTTGTCGCTGCTCAGCTCGGAGTTGACCGCCTCAAGTACTTCGCTGGGCCGATCGTGATGGGCGGCTTTGGCCCGGATCAAGGCGCAGGTCATCGACATGAACAGGGCGGCCGGAACGCCTTTGCCCGACACGTCACCAATAAGGAAAAACAGCCTTTCCCGGCCTTTTTGCTGGCCTTGCTTCTGGTTTGAGGACTGTGAATCTTCGACGTTGGCATGGCCGAGGAAGAAACAGTCGAACAGGTCACCTCCCATTTCCTTTGCTGGCCGAATCAGCGCCTCGATCCGGGTGGATTCATGCAAGCCGTCGAGGCGTGCAACATCAGGCAGCATGTGCATCTGGATTTTCTGCGCCACCGCGAGTTCAGCGCTGATGCGTTGCTGCTCGGCAACGCTTTCCGCCAGCTTGCGCACCGACTCGCTAAGGGCCTCTTCCATATAAACGAACGACCTGGCCAGTGCGCCAATTTCGTCGTGGGAATGGCTGGCGACGGACTCGATTGCAGTATGCAGGCTGCCAATCTTCTCGATATCGGTGCCGGCAAGATTTTTGGCGTGATCCGACAACTGCAACAGTGGTTGGGAAATCCGATTGATCAGGAAGTAGCAGATGCCTACGCTAACCAGCAACAGCAACAACATAAGCCCCTGTTGTTGCAGGATAATTGACCAGATCTGGGTTCGAATTACGCCCATGTCCATACCCACAATAACAGTGCCCGCAACGCCTCCAAGTATGGGTGCAATGATGTTGATCTGCCCCGCCGATTGCAGCACCCTCGGGGTCGCACCGGCCTCGCCTGCGCCGTTCTGGACGGTTGTGGAATTGGTGATGATATCTCTGACACTCTTGGGCACTGCCGGTACGAAGGTATGGGCCACGATCTTGCTGTGCTGGTTTGCAACCGCGATATAAGACACACCATCGATTTGCAGGTAGTTGTCGATCATCGATTGCAGTCGGACCGGGTTTTCCGCCAGCAGCGGCTGGATCCCGGCATCAGCGATGATGCCTGCAACCGACTGGCCCTTGACCGTGAATTCCTTACTCACACTTCGGTAAATGTTCCAGCCCGACAGCGCAGACATGGCAACGGAGATCACGACAAACAGCGAGATGACGATCAGCAGGGTTTTTTGAACAGTTTGGACATCAGGGAGTGTCCCGTAACCACTCGGACCAGTCGTCCAACGAAACATACCGTCCATTTTCGATGCGGTTAAAGTAGACGCGTTCAAGCCCCTGATTGTCGTCGGGTCCAAACCTGACCTGCTCGCCGATGCCCAGATCGTAGTCGGCCATGGCAGACATGACCGGCCTGAAATTAGCACGATCAATGTTCTGGCCCATGCGCTGCAAGACTTCCACCATCACTTTGGCATTGAGGAATCCCTCCAAGCTCACAAAGCTTAGCCGCGCGGACGGCCTGGCCTGCATCAGTTCGCGATATTCGCGCACTGCCGGCAGATGGTCTTCCCGGTAATTGGGCACCACTTCTGAATTAACCAGGCGGCTGGTGTAATCGGTGCCGCCGGAGCCAAGCTGTTGCAGCAACAAGGCCAGCAGGCTTTCACTGTCAACGAAGGACACATTTGCGATCGGCACCTGCCAGGCGGAATCGCGAGCATCGCGAATAAACCCGGCCGCGGCGGCATACGATGCGATGGATATGACCGCGTCCGGCTCCGCTTGCCTCAGAATCCCGACCTGGGCCGAGTAACTGGCTTCAAACGAACCACCCCGCCGATACGTAGCCTCGACCACGATTTCCAGGTCGTGGACAAGCAACGCTCTGCGCACACCCTCCCACCCGCTTCGTCCATAGGCGTCGGCCTGATAAAACAGGGCGATGCGGCGGCGGCCGACGGCAACGAAGCGATCGACAAGGCCGCGCGTCTCATGCCGGTAGGACGGGCGCAGGTTGTAGGCGAACTCCTTATACGGCAGCCGGCGTTGGGGCTCGGCGCCGGTAAAGGGGAAAAACAGCAGCAAGTTTTGATCCCTGAACAGGCTTAAAACCGGCAGTACTCGAGTGACCGTCGGGGTGCCGACATAGGCGATGAGCGCAAGCGCCTGGTCCTGCTGGATCAGTTTCAGTGTATTGCGGATTGCGGGTTCCGGTTCATAGCCGTCGTCATAGGTTTTCAGCACAATGTTCCGACCCGCCACGCCACCGTTGTCATTGATGTGGTCAAACCAGGCCGCCATACCCTGTTCTAATTGGGCGCCGAGATTTGACGAACTGCCACTGAACGCGCCGGACATGCCAAGAACGACATTCTCGTCTTTGGCTTCACTGGCTTCACTGGCTTCACCGGCAGCCACGGTCAAAAACACGCACAACGCCACGGCGTCAACGACGGAGCGCCGGAAGTACCCTTTTGAAGCCCTGCTAATGCAGTCCCCCAGCCGTTTGAGCGCGTTGCGGCGCTGCGATGACCATGCTGACAAAATCAAGTCCATGGTATTGGAAGTGGGTCAGGCTTTGCGTGACCAGCCCCAGAATCTGGAACGGCAATTGTCCCTCAGACGGTTCGACCGACTTGCGCGCAGACTTGACCAGGTTCTCGAGATTCAAATCCACCGAGGCCACGGCGATGTCCATTTCTACCGCCCCGTGTGAAGTCCTGAGTTCAAATCGGAGGCTGTCGGAATTCCTGTCGTCGGCCTGGCTTCTGATATCCATCAGGCCAAGCATGGCCTCCTCAGCCGCCAACTGCAGTTTGTACGTCATTTGCTCATCCCAACGCCTGGCTCTGCAAAAATCGGCGATAAATTCCTGAACTTCGGTGACCGCCTCAGTCGCAAGGTGCGTGTTCAGCGTCTTTTTACGGCCTTTGCGCAGGCCGAGAAACGCAACCAGAATCAGGGTCACCATGGTGCCGGAGGTCATGCCGTTGCTGAGAATGGGTGACAGCCAATCGGGGATGCTGGCGTTGAAGATCGCTTGTTGCTGAAAGCCCGCGCCAAGCCAGAAACCCATCCCAACAATAAAGCCCTTCTCGTAACTAAGGCCGTCGGCGGCCACCATGCGGATGCCGTGCATGAACAACAGCAGTATCAGCACCAACAGGTAACTGCCCACGACCGGCTCCGGTAGGGCCAGAATGGACGCCGCCAACTTGGGGAAAAACGCCAGCAAGACCATGAAGAGACCGCAGAGCAAGCCCACCCGGCGCGAAGCCACGCCAGTCATGTCGACCACTGAAATACTGGTCGAATAGGTGGTGTTGGGCATCGTTCCGGCGCAGCCGGAGAGTAAATTACCCAGCCCGTCGGCGTACAGGGCACCTTGCACCACCCGGTAGTCAGTCGGCTTCTCCGTGCGGTTTGAAATCCGCTGGACCGCAATGCAGTCCCCGTATGTTTCGATGGCGCCGACCACAGTCACAATTAAAAAAGCCGGCAGCAGCACCCAGAAATTCTGGTTGAACGACAGGTCGAAGCCGGTCCAGGACAGATCGGGTAAGCCCACCCAGGCTGCTTCGCGGATGCTGGTGGTATCGAGCTGGCCAAACAGCCAACTGACGAGGGTGCCCACCAGGATGCCAACGACGGGCGCCCACAGGCGCCAGCCTTTGGAACCGAAAAATGACAGCGCAAGGATGCCTGCCAAGCGTCGCAAATGCGACCAGGGGCGAATACAGCGCGTTCTCTCCCGGGGCGGCAGCGGGAAAGTGTCTGAACGCAATTGGCATGACGGTCACCGCCAGCAGCATGATGGTGGTGCCACCGACCAGCGGTGTGATGATTCTGCGTAGCACGCTGAGGCGTTCGGCCAGCAGGAACTGAATTAGGGAAGATGCCACGATCAGCGTCATGAGCAGTTTCATGCCGCCGAGTTGAAGGGCCGTAATGCCCACCGCGATAAAGGCGCCCGAGGTTCCCATCAACAGGATATATCCGGCGCCGAACCGCCATACCCGACGGGCCTGCAACATCGTGATCACGCCGCTGATAATCAGTGCATAGAAAATGACGCTGCCCTCGATGGTGCTGGGCATCCCCGCGCCTCGCAACACAATGGCAGGCGTCAACACGATGCCAGCGACAATCAGCAACACGGTTTGCGCAGCCAACAGGGTCGAAAGTCCGAATGGCGGATTCTCATCTACGCTGTAGCGGAGGTTATGGTTTACAGGTTCTGTGGTTTCTTCAGGCATTCCAAATCGTCCTATGAAAACAACGGTGGATTCGACCGACCATCGGCCTGCCCACCCATATACTCATGGTGACGCTGTTGTGCAATAGTGGTTGCAATTGTACTAAATAATGTAGTTTCCACTGCGCGGAGAAGAAATGCACCCGAAACGTTCAACACGGCCGCAACATCGTAACGCACAGTCAATTCGCCAGAAGATGTCAGCCACCCTCATGGTCAGTTTCATGATCGGCCTCAGCCTGCTGGCCGGCGAGTGCAGCAAAACCGAGGACACCTATGTACGCTCTGCGGCGGATGCCGCGCATGCGCGCATCGGTGTGATTACAGGGAGCACCCCGGCCCAATTGGCCTACGAACGGTTCCCGGAGGCGAATATCCAGGAATATGGAGACTTCGGTGATGTGCTGGGGGCGCTTAAGGCGAATCACGTCGACATCACTGTCACTCCGATCAACAATGCGATCCTGGCAGCGCGCAAGAATCCTGACTTGGAAGTCATTGAGGACTCGTTGCGGGATGAAACCACGGCTGTGGCGATTCGCAAGGGCAACAAGGCCTTGCTCGATCAAGTCAATACGGTCATCGAGGATCTGAAGGCTGACGGTACGCTGACTGATATGGGCCGGCGCTGGCTCAAGCGCGACCCGGGGCCCTATGAGTTGATCGACATTCCGGTTCACACGACCGGCAAGCCGTTACGCGTGGGCGTCAACGCCACCCGTGAACCATTTTCCTTCGTTGATGGGAACAACCGTGTTACCGGCCATGACGGCGACCTGGCGCGCATCATCGCCGACCGCTTGCAGCGACCGCTGGAGTTTACCGACGTGCGCTGGGACGCTCTGATTCCAGCCCTGCAATCCGGCAAGATCGACATGGTGGTGACTGGCATGACGGCCAACGACGAGCGCCGCAAGGTCGTTGATTTCACCACGTCCTACTACCAAAACAAGCTCGTACTGTTGGTTCGCAAACCGCCTGCCGGCGACACGTCGGTAGCGCAGCCAGGTGGCCTGGAACTCAAGTCCGTGGCCGATCTGACCACCCGCCGGCTTGGCGTGCTACAGGGCTCGGCCTTTGATACCTATGCACAGAAAAACTTTCCGCAGGCAACCTTGAAACAATTTGTCGGTTTCGCTGACGTGTTGCTGGCCGTTGAAACCGGTCAAGTGGATGCCGCCTTCACCGATATCGATGCATTTCGCGAAGCCATCAAGCATCGTCCGCAATTTGCAACGTTGGGCGAACCGGTGTTCCACTCAGAGGTTGGCGCGGGCTTTGCCAAAAGCAATGGCGAATTGCGCGATTCCTTCAACGCATTCCTGCGGCAAATTCGCGCCGATGGAACCTATGACGACATCATCAGGCGCTGGATCACCGATTCATCCACCGTAATGCCTGATATCCGCTTTTCCGGAGAGGAAACGCCACTCTACGTGGGCAATGCTGTGCTTGGCTTGCCACAGGTCGCGATTAAAGACAACGAACTGGTCGGGCTGGACGTCGAACTGGCGATGCGCTTCGCCCAATATCTGGGCCGGCGACCGGAGTGGGTGACCGTGGACTGGGCCGCTCTGATTCCGGCGCTGGCGAGCGGCAAGTCCGACATCATCATTTCATCCATGTTCATCAATGAGGAACGCCAGCTGCGAATTGATTTCTCGGATTCCTACTATACGGCAGCAAACTATGCCTTTACCCTGCGAAGGAATTTGGCGGGCCAAGAATCGTCATCGCGAGTCTCCGAAGAACAACCGGATTCATTCTGGGCCGGTGTCGGCAAGAGTTTCTACAGCAACATCATTCATGAAGACCGATACCTGCTGCTGTTGGACGGCCTGAAGACCACCATGGTGTTATCAATACTCTCCAGCGTGTTCGGCACGGTGCTGGGTGCGTTGATCTGTTTCATGCGTATGTCACCTCGAGCAGTGCTTCAAATTCCGGCGAAAATCTACATCTCAATCCTCCGAGGCATGCCTGTGCTGGTGTTGCTGATGCTGATTTTTTACGTGATTTTCGCCTCGGTACATATCAACCCGGTGTTGGTGGCGGTGGTTGCCTTCGGGCTGAATTTTGCGGCCTACGCTGCCGAAATCTTCCGTACCGGCATTCAGAGCATAGACCGCGGACAAACCGAGGCCGGTATCTCGATGGGCTTCAGTAAAATCGCGACTTTCCAACATATCATTCTGCCGCAAACCATCCAGCGCATTCTTCCGGTTTACAAAGGTGAGTTCATATCCATGGTCAAGATGACCTCAATTGTCGGCTACGTGGCGGTGCAGGACCTCACCAAGGTCTCGGACATTATCCGCAGTCGTACCTTCGATGCCTTCTTCCCACTGGTCATGATCGCGGTACTGTATTTCCTGATCGCTTGGTTCCTGATTCAAGCGCTGGAATACCTGGAGCGCAAAACCGATCCGGTGCAACGCCGCAAGGCAGAGGTGGGCTCATGATCAGCATCGAAAACCTGGTCAAGGATTTTGGTGACGTCAGCGTCCTGAAAGGCATTAGCAGCGAGATCAGCAAAGGTGAGGTGATTTCCATCATCGGCCCTTCCGGCTGCGGCAAGAGTACGCTGCTGCGCTGCCTCAACCTGCTGGAGGAACCGACCAGCGGCTCGATTACCGTCGATGGTGTCGATTTGCTGAAACCCAAAGCCGATGTCGCTGCCGTTCGCCAGAACATGAATATGGTGTTTCAGTCCTTCAACCTGTACGCCCACATGACGGCGCTGGAAAACCTCACGCTGGCCCCCATCAAGCTGCGCGGCACCGCCAAAGAGGAGGCCGAAGAGCGCTGCATGGATCTGCTGCGCATGGTCGGTCTGGCGGAACGGGCCCACTACTTTCCGCATGAACTCTCCGGCGGTCAAAAACAGCGCGTTGCAATTGCACGTTGCATGGCGATGGTCCCTGAAATCATCCTGCTCGACGAACCCACCTCGGCACTGGATCCAACCATGGTTTCCGAGGTGCTTGCCGTGATCCGAAAATTGGCGCAACAGGGCCTGACCATGCTGATTGTGACCCATGAGATGGACTTCGCCCGCGACGTATCGACCCGCGTCCTTTACATGGATGAGGGAACCATTTATGAGGAGGGTCCGCCTGAACAAATTTTCGACAACCCGCAGCGCGAGCGCACCCGGGCATTTATCCACGGGGTGCGTGCGTGGAGCTACGCCTTCAGTTCACCAGACGTGGATCTGTTTGCCATGCATGGTGAAATCAACGCCTTCGGTGAAAAACAGCTCCTGTCCCGACAGGCCATCTACAACCTGCAATTGCTCAGCGAAGAGTTGATACAGCTGTTCATGCCGCAACTTCGAAAGGGCGCGCAGTTTGAATTCGCGGTGGAATACGTTGACACTCAAGGCGCGCTCAATGCCTGGCTGAAGATGCCCGCGGGGCTGCAGAATCCCTTCGACGCTGCAGGGAAAAAGGTTCGTGAAGGTGACGTTGGGGAAGAAGACGATGGGAAAGAAGACGATGAAATCGGCCTTGTGTTGATCCGGAATCTGGCTGCAACCATTGAATACCAGGAAACCGGAGACAAGGCGCAACTGACCTTCAGCGTCAATCAGGAACCAAGCAAGCAGGCGGTTTAAGGGTGCCTCTACTCTGACTCCCCAACTTGGTGGAACTATAAAAATCTGCCGTGGCCAGCCGGTCCCAGTCTACCTCGATGCCCAGGCCGGGTCCCTGGGGTGCAACCACCCACCCCTGCTCGAGCAAGTTGCCGTTCTTCATGCCAAACGCAAAGGCCTCCTTGGGCATCGGAGCTTCGAAGTATCTGGTTCGTTCATTAGCCAGCATCAGGTGAAGGTTTGCTGCCTGGGTCAGCGAGTGGCCCCAGCTTTGGATCTCGATCGACAAACCAGCGTCATTGGCAATCATCATGAGTTCGAGCGCCTTCGAAAATCCACCAACATTCGTGACGTCGAACCTGCCCGCATCCCAGGCACCGGCCTCGATCCGCTGTCTGATGAATTGAGGAGAATAGATGTTGTAGCCGGCCGGAATGATCGCTACCGCGAGCCTGTTCCTGAGCTCTGCGTATTGCTCCAGAAGCGCGTCGTCGATGGGTCCCTCGAGCCAAACAAATAATCGCTCATCCGTTTCCCCTCCCAGCCTGATGGCATCCTCAAAGTCGTACGCTCCCTCGAGATCGATCATGAATCGATAGGGGGAGTCCGCGAACATTTGCTGGACCAACTCCACCAGTCGCGAGTCGTATTCGACCTGACCCCATACGTGAAACTTGAAGGTCGTGTAGCCCAGCTTCGCGTAGGCATTAACCGCGTCAACATACTCGCGAAGCGAATCGTAGAAGGGCAGACTCGCGTAGGGCTCAATCGAATCCCGCTTCGCCCCGAGCAGCTTGTAAAGAGGACGACCTGCCTTGCGGGCAGCCAAGTCCCAAAGCGCGATATCGATGCTCGAGCGAACCGCATCGCTCAAGTCGGGCCGCATTGTTTCGAGCAACGTCCCGACTTCGACCGGATCCAGTGACTGCAGAGCAATGAACTCGGCGGCAACGCCTCGCAATTCCAGCAGGTGTTCCTCGCTGAACGGTCCCTGGTAATAAGTATCCAAACCGGAAATGCCCTCGAAGCCGTCCGCAGTCGTGATTCGCAGGATGTTATTGACCTCTTTCCAGGCTGCCTCCCGACCGGAATACCGCGCTGTCGTGTTCTCCATTCCGGCGGCGTGGATCTCGACACCGACGATTCTGGTTTCCGCCGAGAATCGGAAGATCGGCTCATACTGATTCGCGCTTTCACCTGAAAACGCCGTCAAGAGTTCAACTGCAGTCATAGAGGTTTCATCCGCGAAAAGGGAAGTATCGGTTTGGGTAACCAGCAGGCAAAGCAAGGCTGCGATTGACCGAACAAAGGGCGATAAACGCTCCTTCTCTCTATGTAGACGCATTTCATTCTCCAGTCGGTGGTGTCATGCCAATTCGTTGACCGCGCGGTGCGCCTGGTCGATGGCGACGTTGATCGACGACGTCGACCCGGCATCGGAGTTTGCGATGGCGATTCGGCCGAATGGCTTGCGACCTCGGATAAAGGGATAGCGCTCGTCCTCATCGTCTTGGTAAATTTCGTCATAGAGCGGATTGGCCGAATTCACGTAAGCGTGTGCCCAGCAGTTGACTGTGATGGCCTCGATGTCTCGAGCTGGATCGAAACCTCCCCCGGACAGGCTGCCGGCTAGTTGGCGGCGAATGTTGCGCTCGATGGTTTCGTACGGGGTGGCGAACAATTCATGGCGTCCGGCTCGCTTTTGTTCGCTGGGCGTCAATCCGGCATTCGATCGATGCGGAAAACTTGCCAGGTGAACGACGGCGGGTTCGTCGGGGTCACGGGGGTAGCGGTGACCCCCGAAGTCTACCGGGTAGTCGAGATGGGCCACTACGTGATAGCTCCCCGGATTCAACAAGGCGCCGACTCCCAACTTCTTCCACGGCTGCCAATTTCGCAGCGCGACATTGGAATAAAGAATGGGCGACTTCACCATCGTCTTGAGGGCTTCTCGCTGGGGGGCGGGCAGCTCGGGGCACAGGTGCGGAATTATCTGGTTGTAGCAAGCGAGGATGCAATTTCGGGCCCATACACGGTTCGCCTGCCCCCCGCGCACATAGGTGACGCTCACGCGGCTCGACGATCGAGGGGTACCAACGTGTTCTACATGAACGGCTGTGCTCAGGAGGCGGATGCGCACGTTGGAGTCCGCTCGATCGAGTTTCGAATAATCAAAAGGGGTCAACACCACGTCTTCTATTGTTGTCCCGGGAGCTACAGCGGGAATCATGCTACGCACAAGCATGCGAGCCACCGAGGCATTGCCATCAGGAAAATGATAGATGGAGGACTCTGGGGCGCGGGCATCGAACCAACGGCGCGGCCGCGAGTCCGCTGACACCGCCACCGACGACAACGAGGTCGTAGAGATCTGTATCGGGCTCTTGCACGGAGCCCCAATCGCGCCGGCCTTCCCGCGCGAGTTGGTGGGCGACCTCGAATGAACCGACGTGACTACCACGCAGCCCCGTGAGCCCGGGCGGATAGTCAGGCGCGCCGGTGCTTTCGAGCCACAACATCCTGTCCGCGAACGCCCGCCCGGGTATGAAGGTGCTTGCCGCGGAGGCACCCATTCCCAGCAGGAGGTCTCTTCGCGAGATCGGTCGGTCCATTCCAAGATTGCGGTCAGACGGCTTCATGGTTGAATGATACCTTGTGCTCGGCGATAGAAACCTCTCAGAACATGGGCGGCTGACGGGAGCGCGGTGGGGCTGAACCGGAATTACTCTCCGTATTCGACCACCAGCCGGTAGTGAACATGATGCTTGGGTTTGGTGCTTTTATTGGCGATCAGAATCTGGATGGCATACTGATTGTCTGGTGAAAGCAGCAGTTCATCAATACTCCGCTGGCCGTCGTCGACTGCCAGGCAATCAGTGGCGCCGTGACCGTACACTTTGTAGCTTAGATTTCCTGCCCCGCCTTTCTCGGTGACCGTAACTTCGATTGGCGGCCCGCTGTCCGGATTGACACCGCTTGAGAACCGAATCATGTGAACGATTGATTGCATGGGGCGCAAAGCCTGTTGCGGATGTAATTCCAGCTTCTGCAGACCCGTCGGGTAGCTGCGTGCATTAGGAGGTGCGAGAGCGGCGCTGTATTCGCACTGGCCAAAGACGTGGCCGATGGGCGGCGTGGTGTGTTCAAATACGTGGTCTTTTGCCCACTGCCAGTAGGCATCGCCCAGCGTCAGGCCGTTGCTCTGGCTGGCCAGAGCCGAACTGATTTGCGGCCCTTCGAAGCCAGCGGTCAGGACGTCCTTGAAATAGCCCATTGTCAGATTTCGGGACCGCCCGAAAAACACCCAAAAATCCTGCGCCCGGTACGGCCACAGACCTGCTCCTTCCATCATCGGAATGTGCATGGCACGGGGTGAGCGTGCGCGATCCCGCTGCAATTGTGGGGTGGAATTCGCGGCGGCCTCCGCCATACCCTCCAAAAGCCACAGCAAATGAGCGTTCCACAGCGGATGAGGTATCCATCGATAAGCGTTTTCAACGCCGTGAAACAGTTCGTGACGCACGGCTCCGTACAGCTGATCGTCCGTCAACGATGACTCATAACAGACCTGAATATTCATCGCCAAGCCGTGATAGAGCGCGCGCGCGTTGGTTAGAAGGCAAAATGGAGAGATCGTTGGCAATAAATGCACACCGATGAAGGGGTAACTACCCTGGACCGTGAAGTGCGGCGTGGGACCGCTGTGAAAGGTGACCGTGCGGTTGCGATTCATTGCCGGATCCGGAAAACCCTCTGCTTTTAACATCCGATAGAAGGCATCCATATCCTGGGCAACACGATCTTCATCAGTACTGGTGCAGGTCGAACCCAACAGGTTGTGGCCGATGCATTCGACTTTGAATACCGGCGAGGGCGGAACCAAGGGGGCAGGATCACCGATGTCGCGTTCCATCATCGGTGGTAGCGGCCCAAAATCCGGGTGCTCGACCAAAGCGACGGTCGCACCCCGATGATCAATCGCGGGCACATAGATCGAATAAAGACCGTTTTCGGCGTCCAGCGTTCCGGGTAACAGGGCCCAAAATTGATCCAGCGCATCTTGGGTGACGTCTGGTTGAATAGGATACAGATGTTGGCTGGTCAGAACGGCGGCCACAAGGTGGTTGGCATTTGCCAGCTCGGGAACCGGCAGTGCAATCACGAAACCACTGTCATCGGGCGCATAGACGGTCTCGTGTGCGCCCACGTTGTAGAAACGCTCGACCACGTCAGCCCCGGCCGGCAAATCATGGTCAGGGGCGGCTACTTCGCGAATCCACACCGGCAGGGGTTCGGCCAGTGCCCCGTCGAGTGCACCGACCATCAAGCCGTACACGGACTCGACCACCGCAGCATTTTCCAGCTCGGCGGTCGCCGGGTAAAGGGGCTGTTCCGGTTCACTCACAAGCGCAATGGGTTCGCCCGGGTGCAAGTAGACTGCACCGCGCCCTTCTCCTTCTGAATTTGCCCCAATCAGAACTTCCTCCCCGGCAATTGCCAGGGCAATTCCAAATTCACTCGATTCCAACCCATCACCTGCGATGACCCTGGCTTGCTGCAGCCAGGTTCTTGCTTGCTCCGGATCACCCGAAGGAGGTAAGGGCCTGAAGACATAAACCGCCCCCTGCGTCCTTTTGTCTCCGACCGATGCACCGGGTGCGCCCACCACGACGTCCGCTCCTGCCCACAAAATCGCGGCCCCGAATGCGGCATTTCTTTGCAGTTCATCTGTCCTGATTCGACCCACCTGGCGCCATTGCGACTGGTCATCCTCCGCAGGCTCAAATACAAACACCGCACCAGCCCTGGTGCTGCCGTCGGGCTTGTGATTCGGCGCGCCGATCAACGCCCGGGTGCCATCAAGGGCAACTGAAGTGCCGAATAGATCGAGTTGTGCCCCCTGGCTGGCTTCCAGCCGGTCTACAAAACTCCAATCGCCCGCCTGCTTTTCAAACAGAAAAACAGCACCCTGATCTCTTGGCCAGCAAGGGGGATCCGGTGGACAAACGTCAACGAACGTGGCGCCGACGAGGAGGCGGGAGCCATCTAGTGCAAGCGCGCCCCCGAATCGATCCAGGTACTTGCCATTGGTGTCCACAATCGGCGACCCGAGCGGCCAGTTTTGGGGTTCATTCGCCTCGCGGATGAACCTCACGACTTTACCTTGTTCAATCGAACCACCGATGCTGGCGCCCACCAGTAATTCGGAGGCGCTCAAGGCGACACTGACGCCAAATCTGGTGGCAACCTCGTCAGAGGGGTCGGTCAGTACGCCTCGCTCTTCCCAGTTGCCGTCGTCATCGAGCTGATACACAAAGACCGCGCCGGAATCATCTCCCCCAGCCTCAGGCGCGCCCACCACCAGGGTGTCTGCTGTCAGCGCGACGCTGTAGCCGAGTTGCAGGCCTGCGACGGGCTGGTTGGCGCTGAACTCCTGAACGGGCAACCACTGACCGTCCAGGGTTCGCTTGAAGACGTACACCAATCCGGCTTCACTGAATTCGCCGACATCGGCCAGCGGTGCTGTAACCACCATAGTGTCTTCAAAAACTGCCACGGCCGAGCCGAATCTTCCGGCGCTGAAGAAAGCGGTGGGCGTCAGTTTCTCATTGGCGAGAATTTCATCGCCAGCACCCACGCTCGACCACGCGGCGAGCAGCAGCATGGAAATCAAGGCGCCGCTGGTGGATCTGTAAGGATGCTTCATATTGATTTCTCAGTGTTCATTTACCGGAATATAGTAGGCTTGAAGGCAAGTGCGGCACCACATGCGGCGCGGAGCGCCACGCCCAGCATTTAACTTGGATTGGCGCAGTGTATGGCAATCAGGGTTTCAAGTGCTCCATGAAATACCTGGCCCGCGCCTCGCGATAATAGTCCATCGCTGGCGGTGTCAACCCGTGGGCCTCTTCCGGCATGACCAGCAGATCAAAAAACTTGTTGGCTTTGATCAGGCTGTCGACCATGCGCATGGCGTGATTGAAAGTCACGTTCACATCGACGGTGCCGATATGCAGCAGCAGCTTGCCCTCCAACCGATCAGCCAGGAGGACATTCGATCCCTGTTCATAGCCCGTTGGGTTGTCTTGTGGCAATCCCATGTAGGGTTCAATGGGCCGTGAAGCCGCGATGAAATCCACCACCGGTGCGCCCGAAACACCCACATGAAAAACGTCCGGTGCGGTAAGCAGCGCGCGGAGAGTGAAATAGCCGCCCCAGGAATAGCCGGTGATGCCCACTCGTGAGGTATCCATATATGGATGTCGTTCGGCCAGTTGCTTAAGTGTGGCCACGTGATCGGGCACTTCGATTTTGCCGACGTTGTTGTAGGTCCAGTCCTGAAACGCTTTGCTCCTGCCAGGGGTGCCGCGCGCATCGACGACGTAAACCAGGAAGCCCAACTGCGTCAATGCCTGCGCCTCATCACCCAGCCAGGTGCCCATGAACGTGCGCGGTGTCGAATGAACAAAGTTGCCCATGTACTGCAGGTCGAGCACCGGATAACTGCGCGAGGGATCAAAATCAAAAGGCTTGTACAACACCCCGTACAAGTCGGTCTCCTGGTCGTCCGCCTTGACCGTGAATTCTTCCGGCACTCGCCAGTTCAGCGCTTCGAGCTTCGATATGTCAGCCTCGGTCACCGTGCGGATGAAGCTGCCGTCCGCTTTCTTCAGATCAGTCCTCGGTGGCCGGTCGACAGTTGAGTGGCTGTCCAGAAAATAAGCATTGCCGGGCGCGAAGGTGATGGAATGAATGCCGGTGGTTTCGGTCAGGCGTTTGTGGCCTTTACCATCCAGGCCGACCCGGTGCAGGTGAAGGTCGTAAGGCCGGTTTTTGTCATCACTGGCAAGATAGTAGACCCAGCCACCGTCTGTATCGATGTTGACTACTTCCTGAACCGGCGCCTCCCCTTTCGTCAGTTGTTGCAGCACGCGCCCCTGTTTGTCATAGAGGTACAGATGGCTCCAACCGTCGCGCTCAGAACGCCAGATAAATCGCGATGCGTCACCGACGGGGTAAAACAGGTTGGCCGGATTGAATGCCAGACCCTCGATGAATGTGTCCTGCTGCTCAGTTAAGACAACTCGCGTTTCGCCGCTGGCTGGATCGGCCGCCAACAGCTCCACCGTCTTCATCAACCTGTCGCCGCGAGTGATCCAGAATTCCGATCCATCCGGGCTCCAGCCCAGCAGGAAGATGAGTTGCTGGTTGTGCTCGCCCAGATCGATTTTCGTTTTCTCGAACGACACCGTGTCAATTGAAAACAGGTGGTTCCGAGGCAGACTCTCACCCACGGCGGGGTAGCTCTGATAGGTGATTTCTTCGTGGTTGGGCTTCAGCCAGTGCAACACGGGCTGCCAGTGGACATCGTTACGGTCGATTTTCAACGCAACCAGTTTGGTGCCGTCGGGAGACCAAATCGTGCTGCCCAGTCCGGGCGGCATTTGCATAGCCAGTGGCCCTTCCCAGGCAAATCGCTGATCGCCGTCATTGCTGACATCGACCGTGCGGCCGTCAGAGCCGGACCTGAGTTGGATGTTGAAGTTTTCAAATTCTGCGGTCCATTTGCCCTTGGGGCCTGGAAAAACCGCGCTCGCGCCCGTGCCTGGAGAGGCGGGAGAGGCGGCAGGCTGGGGCGCCGCGGCTGGCAGTTCGCTGATCTCGTAGCTGTCCATCTGCAACCGGAAAGAGCGCCCTGCAACATCGAATGTGACGGCCGTTTCCTCGTCCACGAATCTGAAGGACTCGAATGGAATGCCCAGATAGGGCGGCTCATGTCCGAGGGCGGCAGTTAATGCCGAGCGTAATCTGCCAGCATCGAACAGTGGCCCTACCTGATTGTTTGCTGCATCGACCAGGAGAATCCGAGTGGCCGCCGGGGCGCCTTCCACGTACCAGAACGACTGGCCATCCGACATCCAATTGGGGGTTAGCGCCGCGCCTTCTATCAGCTCGCTGAATTTCAGCATCTGGCGGTAGACGTCTTCGCGCTCGGGTGGTATTTCCTGCGTCAGCGCGGCTGTGGAAAGGAGTAAGGAAACGAAAAACACACAGAGCCGGGTCACTTTATTCATCTCAGTTCGGGTATCCACTCGGTTTGGCGATAGTTCGAATTACGACGAAAAGGGCCCTTGGTCCCTCATATCAGGAGATTTTGAGAGTCAAGTGCCTAATGGGGTCTTATTCCTCGGCGAAGGCATCGCGGAAAATCTCCTCGATGCGGGCAACCTCATCGTCCGTAAGAGCCGCAAACTCCTTCTCACGGCGCCTTTTTGCCAGCTTGCCGTCATTCTGGCGGATGAACATGATCAGATTTTGTACAAGATGGTCCAACATTTCGACGGTCTCCATGATGCGGCGCTGTGTCTCATCATGGCGGCGAAGATAATCGATTTGTTTGGGTAGATCATGATCAACCGCGCGGGCCACGCACTCATACAGAAACTCCGCCGCCTCGGTGCAATCGAAATAGCGGTATAAGTCAGCGGTATCGTTCAGCACCATGACGTTGTGATCCGGGGTTTGCTGCCATTCGATGAAATCCATGAGTGGCCCGGAGTGGCTTTGCAGCGCGACGCGGTAATCATCCATACGGTCAAGCATCACCGACGAGACAGGAAAAACCATGCCGGGCGGTGTGAAAGTTCGTTCCGCGAGAACATGATGGATCAGGCAGCGATGGACGCGGCCATTGCCGTCCTGAAAGGGGTGGATATAGACAAAGCCAAATGCAGTTACCGCTGCTTGCAGAACGGGATCGAGCGTACATTGTCGCATCCGCCCATTGGCGGTGATCAACCCGGAAAGCAAGTCCTGAAGTTGATCAGGTCGTGCGCCGATAAACTCCGGCAACGGATCACCGTTCGGATCACGCTCTCCCAGGAACACGCCGTCGAATCGCAGTCCGGCATGTGTGAAACGCGTATCTTCAATAACAACACTGTGTAGTCGCACCAATTCTTCGAGACTCAGCTCGTTCTTGCCTGCCTGAAGCACGGCACGGCCCCATCGCTCAAGACGGCCATGCGGTGGGCGCTCTCCTTCGATCTCGAAACTCGCGCGGCTATCTGCCAGCAGCAGAAAACTCGCAGCGCGCGCGACCAGATGTCGGCCTGTGCGCCCGATGGTTTCAGCGGCTTTTTCCGCGAGATTCCTGTTCAGAAATGCTTCCAGCTTCTCGGTACGACGGAGCACAGGCACATAGCCACCCGCGCCGAGAAGATTGTCCCGGACCCGGTGGCGGCGCGACAAGCGCCCCTTGCTGGTAAAGTAGGATTTGGGGTCAAGCGCATCGACCGCACGGACCATTGCTGCGTCTTCGAGAGCAAGCTCTTTACCCAAGAGCATTTCGTAGAAAAACCAGGTGCGACGAGTCTCCACACCAGTTGGCGCGGACTTGATGAAGTCAACAAGAGCCTTTTCATCAATAGCTTCGAACGCACGCTTGAGTATGAGCAAATCGATGTTTTCATGGCGAAGCGCAAAGCTGATGTGATCGGTAACCATATCGCCGGGCCAATAACGCTTGTCGAATACACGCCAAAATTGCTCCTGCCGCTGACTGCCGCTCACGTGGCCTTCAGACACGCAACTCGCCGCCCTGGCCGGGGCTTGCAGGTTCAGCCCGTACACCAGCGCCGCCAGTCCGACCAGACGGCTGCCGGCTGGAACAGTCATTTCCTGGAAAGCTACCGGTTGTTCAAATTTCAATTTCATTGGTCGAAAATCCTTCACGCTTGTCGAAATTCGTTCATATTTTGGCATCTATGTCGAAATTTCAATATAAACCAAATCGCGTCGAAAATCATTCATACAAGTCGAAATTAGCCATAAAACGTCCTCTAAAGTCGAAAAACGCCCCAAAATAGCCCGACTCCAGCCCCACATGCAGCAGTGACAAGCGGCGATCGAATGTTACGGCGCAGAGTCCAAGTGAAAAAATCGGGTTGACTATGGGCCCAACCTGTATATACTGCGCGCAGCTTGAAATAACGCTTTATATTTATGCACACCATTTCGATGACTCCGCTTTAGTAGCTCGTCCTGTTTTTCATAAGTAATCGCACAACTTCCAGCCACATGGGTCTGTGGTTAGACCCTTATTACTCATAAATAAATAGGAACGAAATATGTCTACTACGAGCTATTGTCAAATCTGGTGTTTAGCCATTTGATTCAAGCGGCGACCTGATCAATCTCTTTTACCTCGATCCCATCTTTGAATTTCACCCCCGTAATCACCTTGGCCAGGTAATCAAAGCCGCGTAGCCGGCGCCATTTCTTTTCCGCACACTGGCTCAATTTGAACATCATATGCAACATGCCATTGCGCGTCAGACAACCTTTGGATCTTTTGGTCCGGTGGCGGATGGTGGCAAAGGTGGATTCAATCGGGTTGCTGGTCCGGATGCTCTGCCAGTGTTGGGCCGGAAAATCATAAAATGCCAACAGTTCATCCCGATCCTTGAGCAAACAGCTCGTCGCTTTCGGGTATTTCGCCTCAAAGATCTCAATAAACAAATCAAACGCCTTGTTTGCATCATCCTTGGTTTCCGCCTGCCAGATGGCGTGCAGGGCCTGCTTGGCTTTGGGTTGTGCGGATTTCGGCAAACAATTCAGTACATTCATGGTCTTGTGCATCCAGCAGCGTTGCTGGCGGCTGGCCGGAAAGATTTCATCCAGCGCCGCCCAAAAACCCATCGCACCATCACCAATCGCCAGTTGTGGGGCGCTCATGCCGCGCGACTTCAGATTCAGCAACACCTCACGCCAACTCTGAGTCGATTCCCGCACCCCGTCCTCAATCGCCAGAAAATGTTTTTCGCCGCGTTCATTGACACCAATGATCACCAGCGCGCAGAGCTTGGCATCCTCCGCCCGCAGCCCACTGTAGACACCATCAGCCCAGACATACACCCACCGGTCCTGTCCCAGGCGACGCTGGCTCCACGCTCGATATTCCTCCGCCCATACCTGTTTCAGGCGGGATACCGTGCTGGCCGACAGACCCTGTGCCTGCGGGCCCACCAGTACCCGCAACGCCTCAGCCATCTCACCGCTGGATACCCCTTTGAGGTACAACCACGGAATGGCTGCCTCGAAAGTCGCTGTCTTGCGCACATATGGCGGCACCAGCACCGACTGAAAACTCACTGCTTCACCGGTCTTCGAGCGCACCTTGGGAATTCTCACCCGGATCGGTCCCAGGCCGGTCTGCAACTCACGTTCTGGCAGGTAACCGTTGCGCACCACACCGGCATGACCTGATTCGGTACGCCAATCCTGATACTTGGCCAGCAGCTCCTGGACTTCACTTTCCACCGCTTCGGCGAGCAGCTTCCGGGCGCCTTCTTTGAGCAATTCGGTCAACGGATCGGCACTGATTGCTCGACGTTCCAGTTCAATAACATTATTCTTGTTCATAGTGGCGTATCTCCTTTGGTTGCTTTGAAGTTTGGTAACAACAAATCAACCAGATACGCCGCTTTTTTTCAACTGCTCAAACACCAGATTCGATCATAACTCGTCTACTACTACTGGTACCGTTAAATGGTTCAATGATGCTAAAGGCTTCGGATTCATCGAGCAGGAATCTGGTCCCGATGTGTTTGCCCACTTCCGGGCGATCTCGGGTGAAGGTTTCAAATCTCTTGCCGAAGGTCAGAAAGTTGAATTCAACATCACGCAGGGTGAAAAAGGCCCGCAGGCGGACAATATTGTAGCGCTCTGAGCATCAGATCGAGACAGTTCAAGAATACCAATAATCAACTGCCAACCAGGAAACTGGTCACGGTGGCTCAGCCCCGGAAACCCGGGGTTTGAATTCAGAAGGGCAAGGCTTAACAGCCTTGCCCTTTTTTTTTCCTTTTTTGCCAGGCCAACGTAGCGTATGTTCCGCTTCATATGGTCAATCCCAGCACAAAAGGCCGCACTAGCACCGTGCCATGGCGGTAGATCAGGTCCTCGTCCTGGGGGCCGGTATTCAGGGCGTCTGTGTATCCCTGGCCCTGCAGGCCAAGGGTTACCACGTCACTTTGATTGACCAGGCAGGCGGATGCATGGAGGCCGCCAGTGCAGTCAATGAGGGCAAGATTCACCTCGGGCATGTCTACGCAAATGATGCCAGTTTTCAAACAGCCGCACTGATGTTGCGAGCTGCGATGAATTTTGCACCGCTGATCGAACAATGGCTGGGTGTGGCGGACGGTTGGCGAGGATTCAGGTCGAGACCCTTCAAATACGCAGTCATGAAAGACTCTATGCTTCCGGCCACCCGCCTGCTAAACCATTACCAACAGTTGCAGACTGAATACTTGCGCCTGTTGGAGGACCATCGGATTCACTATCTCGGGGAAAGGCCGTCGGTGATGTGGCAGGCGGGCGTGTTCCCAGGCGAATTGAACCCCGATCAGGTTGAAACCGTGATCGATACGCCTGAAATTGCAGTGGATGTAGAAAGGCTTCGGCAGTACATGCGCCCGAGGATGGAAGCCATAGCGTCCATCGAGACACTTTACAATCATACCGTGGCGTCGGTTTCCCGGACACCGGAAGGCTTCCGGGTAGATGGGGTGACCCGTGAGGGGAAAACCTGGAATCGACGCACCAGCGTGGTCGTCAACTGTCTGTGGGCGGGGCGCCTGAAGATCGATCAGGGCATGGGAATCACTCCGGGGCGCCGTTGGCTATACCGACTCAAGTATCGCGTTCTGGCGGATTTGCCCAGCCATCTTCGGGGCATGTCTTCGTTCACCTTGGCTCTGGGTCCTTACGGAGATATCGTCACGCATCCGGGCTCGGAGACGGCATATCTTTCCTGGTACCCCTGCTGCATGCAGGGTTCATCGGCCGATCTGCTTCCGCCGCCTCAATGGCAGCAAGCTGGCAGCGACAGCGGAGACGAGGCTGCCCAGGGCATTACGCGCGGCATTACGCGCGGCATTGCGCAAGCAACCCTGGCGGCTTTTGATGCGATCATTCCGGGCATTGGGAACAGCAAGGTGCGCAGCGTCAATGCCGGCGTAATATTTTCCTGGGGTGAAACGGATATCGATGACATTAACAGCGAATTACACCACCGATACAATATCGGGGTAGAGGACCATGACGGGTATTACTCAATCAACACGGGTAAGTTCACCTGCCACTCAATATCCAGTAACCAGATGGGCATGTGCCCGCCATCTTGCGTATGCAGCACATCTTCCTGGACCCAGGTCGCAATCACCTCATAGCTCGCATCAAAATTGATCATCGAGGCGAGAAAAGTCAAGGGCGACTTCTGCCAGGGCAAAGTGGCCAGCGGCAGGCCCATTGTCATGCCGTTGAGCATATTTGATGACAGGGTGCCACTCACTTTCTTCGACTCACCACCACGCGCCTTGCTTCCTGAGTAACCCTCTTCGTCGAACAGATACTCAGCACTGGCAAGCATGGCCCCGTCGGCACCTCGAGAGACCATTTCCATTTTTTGGAGTGCAAATGAATGGAGGTCGGAATATGTCGTTGCGGTTGTGGTGCCGCCGTCGGATCGAGTCGAGACTTGGCGCAGACGGATTGTGCGTTCCTCAAGGACATCCAGACGTTCAGTCAATGCAGGGAGATTGACCCAGTTCCCTTCGTTAAGCATGCACTGGTGCCAGGACAATTCGTAGAGTGCGATCCTGGCGCCGTCAATTTGACCATCTCCAACGGTGAGTTCACTGGCATACAACTGTGTAAACACCAGAGATGCAACGGTGATAACAATAGATTTGAGTAGTCTCACGAAGCGCTCTCCTTCCGACTTTGCGACGATACGCAACTTCAAAACTGTCAATTAATTAGTCAGGCCACAACTCTTTTGTTATCTTTTCTCTTATGCGGTTCTCCTTTTTGTCATGGCGAAATGCCACCAGGGTTGAAGACCTACCGGTTTTCGATCGCCGCACCCATACCATCATTGCCTGCGGGCTCAAATCCAGATTGCAGGATAAATCCTGGCAAGTCGTTGAACTTCTCCTTAGCCAAGCGCCGCGGCCCGTCACGCGCGAGCAGCTAATTGAGCAGGTTTGGGGCGGTAACTGGCTGACTGGGGACAAAGGACTGAACCAGGCCATTTGGAGCATCAGAAAAGCGCTTGCGGACAGATCGCGCTCGCCGAACTACATACGCACCTGGCCACGTCGGGGGTATCAATGGGTGGGTCCAATCCGAATGAATTCCGGCCAGTTGCCATGCGGACAAGTTCCATCCTCAGCAGCAAAATCGAGTTCTGCCTTGCCTGCCCTTGCAGCCGCACTCTTGCTTGTCATTTCGGTCACGGTGATTGTCCACTTCTCACCAAGCTTCGAGTCGGCGGAATCAATTCTAAAACCAGGCGGCACAGACAACCTGGCCGTGGCGACTTACATTGACAGCGACAATATTATTGTCGACTTTGAGCAGGGCTGCCGCCTGATCATCAACCCCAGCGGTACCAAGATTTTTGCCAACCCCGTCATATCCGATGACCGGCATTCTGTCGCCTTCAACATCTATGAAAACGCCCATTGTAAAACGGTGATGGTTCAACTCGATGATCTGGAAAAGCAGGAGGAATTCGATTTCTGCCCGATAGATCGAATCTAAAAAACCAAATGAAGATAACTTGTAAAAACATAGACTATCAAGGTGCTGCTAGGTACTGTGAATGACTGCTGTGCTTGGAGACAACAATGAAACATCTTGGACGGTTATCTTTCAAATGGTTCGTCAGCGCATTCCTGGTCGTTGCCGCGACAGGCGCCCTGCCTGCGGAGCAGATCGGTCTCGAGGATCTGCATTTCTTGGTGGGGGAGTGGCGCGGTGTAGGCAATGGTAAATGGGGCAATAGTTCCGTAGAACGACACTATGATCTGGTTTTGGGGGAGACCTTTATTCAGGGTGCCGGTCGATCGGTTTACCCACGACAGGACGCAAACAAGGAGGGAGAGACTCACGAAAGCCTGGATATGTATAGTTTCGATCAGCAACGACAGACCGTTGTATTGCGTCAATTCGACAACGAGGGCTTCGTTACGACCTACTACCGCAATTTGAGCACCAGCAATCAGGCCCTGCTAGTTTTTGAATCAGAGCATCTGGAGAATGTGCCCTCTGGCTGGCGGGCGAGGGTGTCCTTTGAGCTTAAAGGCAACGATGAGTTTCATGAGTACTTTCATCTGGACACGGCTACCGGAACGTTCGAGCTTTACAATACAAATCGATTCCTTAAAGTTTCCGAATAGCCACGAGACGTGTGGGGAGCAGAGCTTAGGCCCCGTCTCCACCACCGCAACGGATAGTTCCCAGTCGCAACTTTTTGAGCGGCGGCCTGGGGATCGACCAGGCGCCTTCCAAATTATCCGATCAGTGCAGGAAATATAACCTGTCCAGCTGTTCGTCACTAGGAATGGGGTTAGAGTAAAGTGCCAGAGTAAAACGGCTGTCTTGGGGCTCGTGGCCCAATCGATTAGTTCACCATCCTGACGACCTGAACTCGAAACCTCTCTGAGCCCATTACCAAGCCGGTGTGGACATAGGCCACCATGTCTTTATTGGATGTAAACAGAATCTGCCGATTGTTCCCGCGCTGAATCACGTGAACCGGAAGGCCCGCCGGGCAAAATCGCGGACGCCTTGGCACCAACAATTCCCCTCAAACAAATGAACTCCCCATCTTCACAACCCAACCCCAAACAACAATGGCCATTCACCACTACCTTGTCATAATTCTCCCAAACCCCGCGTAAGTTTACTCTGGCACTTTACTCTGACCCCCTAATTTCTACCCGCCACCCCTGAGTGATCGAAATTGCCCATTAGGCGGGCCATTTCTGGGAGAGTCACGTACTAAATCATTACTAAATTGGTCAGTTAAGTGGCGGAGAGCCTAAAATTCCGAGCCGCTTCAAATAGATACAATTTTGAAGTGACGCCGGGCCGACGAACTAACGGTTAGCAGAACAGACCGGATGCGGAAAGCACACACTGGCCACATGCAGCCCCCAAGGACAGGCCTTCATTGAGGATTATCCTTTCGATTACAACGCTGGACATCAGTGGTTTGCTAGCACTCAGAATCTGGAGGTCACCGCCTTGGACCACCGACCGCGTGGTTCGTTGTTTTCGGCGTATCCACTATTAAGTGAACCGGGCCCTGGACGGAGAGGACTCATCCCATCCCAACCGACCACCAGACCGACCACAGTCTATTATCAGCAATAAAAAGGGGCTCACGATCCCTCGCAAGCCCTTGTTTTATTTGGCTCCCCAGCACGGACTCGAACCGCGACCTAGTGATTAACAGTCATTCGGTATCAGTGATGAGCAATATTCAAAACTACCTGCAAAGCACGCTTATACGGTTCTCTGGTGTGCATTTGATAACTACGGACTAGGTTTGATACTCGAGTTTCAAGTCCATTTCGTCGAGAGGCCCTGGTAAGTGACGCCATCAATCGCTCAAGAATCCAATGGTTGTGACCAGTTCGTGTGTAGTTAACCGCCCGGCGCATCCGAGAACACTAGTCCGTTTTCTCCTTTTTAGCGGCGGGCTTGCCTCGGTGAAAACTCACAGTTGGATTTAATCCGCTTCGCCCCACCCAACGACTTATTGAAGCGGGATTGGTGGTGTCTCTACAGGAGTCCAGTAATTTCATAATTTTCGGGCGGCGTCGCGCCCATCAAATGGGTCACAAAATAGTCCCACATTCGGCGGGTGAAGTACGGCGCATCTTCTTGAAGGCTGTGATGGGAGTTGGGCAGAATCAGTAAGTCAAAGTCCTTGTTGGCACGGATCAACGCTTCAACCAGTTGCATGGTGTTGGCGGGATGTACATTGTCGTCCAGTGCGCCGTAGACCAAATACAGTTTGCCTTTGAGATTGACCGCCAGGTGGGGGTTGGAAGTAGCATCAAAATTCTCGCCATTGTCGCGACCAACATAAGATTCCCCCCACACCGGAATATAGGTGCGTTGGTCGTGATTGCCGGCGCCCGAAACGGCTACTTTAAAAAAGTTCGGGTAGGTCAACATGGCGTGAGTAGAGGCGTAACCACCGCCCGACCAACCATAAATACCAACACGCTCCCTATCAATATAAGTGTGGCGCACCGCCAGTTGCTTGATCGTTGCGATATAGTCTTCAAGATATCCAGCCTTCGACAGCACGTTGACCCCGGGCGGGTAGATGAAGTCGCGGCTGCGCCCTGGCGTGCCTCGGCCATCGACCGTCATAACAATAAACCCCAACTCTGCCAGTGCTTGCGGTGATCCGTAAGAGCCGTAAATGGCTGATTGCAGGTCATGCCCCACGCGGCGCACCTGCGGCCCGGGGTAGATGGAATCGATGATCGGGTATTGCTTAGAAGGGTCGAAATTGCTGGGGAAAAAGAGATTACCGTAGATTGCGGTCTGGCCATCGGCGGCCGTAGTTGTGAAAGACTGAGGAGGCACAAATCCTTCGACTTCCAGTCCCGATATATCTGCTGTTTCCAGCACGCTGATCAAATTTCCATCAATACCCCTCAACTCCGAGGTGCCGGGGTTTTCCATTGAGGCGAAGTTGTCGACGAAGTATTGTCCGCTGGGAGAGAACATCTCCGCCTCATCATCAAGCCACGCGCCCATGCCGCCAAAGCTGATGGATTCCGGAGTCACCAGGCGCTGGTCAGAGCCATCCAGCCTCATGCTGTAAAGGTAGCCGTAATAGGGGTTGGCGTCGCCTTCCGGTTGGCTACGACGGTAGTAAATATGCCCATTCGCCGTGTCGACGCGCACGATGTCAAGCACGTTCCAGTCGCCTGTGGTCAATTGAGTGACCGCGCCATCACCATCACGCCGATACAGGTGCCCCCAGCTACTTTCATCTGAATAGAAGATGAAACTGCCGTCTTGCAACCGTCCTGCCAGCGGCGGGTTGGTCATTGTCAAACCGGGAGTCGAAGTGCGTTTTGTCGTGCGGTTAAATAACATCCTGATGTGATCGTTGTCCAGCCTGACGCTATGGTATGAGTAACCGCGCTCAAATGGATTGCGGTGAACGAAGTCAAAGCCGTTGTTGTCGTCATGCCACCAGATTTCCGCGGAGTCAGGGCCGGTGATGGCGCCCCAGGGCAACTCCATTTCCGGATAGTCAATATCAGTGCGGCTACCGTCGCTTGCTTCGAAAACGGTGAGGGCGCCGGTCGGCTTGTGGCCGTCAGCCGCTTGTGCGTACCGCCACGTATGGGTTTTCGGGCGATTACTGCCATCCTCGGGCGCATGCTCAATCAGGCTGATTTCCCCTACCTCGCGCTGATCGATACGCATGGTAACGAAGCGTTGGGAGTCGGGTGACCACTTGACCTGTGGTATGCCACTCATACTGGTGGTTATACCGGCAGGACTGAAGACGGCCTCTTCAAATGTAGTCGTTAGCGTTCTGTCGTAAGAAAATGCCCGCGCGCCTGCGATAAATTTGACTTGGTCTGTCAATTCATAGTAGATCTCCCCGAACACCGCCTTTTGTTCCCTGTCATCATCAAACACATTGTTGAGGAATTTTGGGTCTCCAAAAGGATTTAACGCCAGATCACCACCCCAAATACCCCAATTCTCTGTAGATTGCTCTATATCCTCGTAATAAATACCAGCGATGAATTGAAAGGGCCCCTCAAATTTCGAAGCCAAACGAACCTCTTGAATAAAGGCATCTGATGCATAATCTACGGGTTGAGACCAGGCAAATGCAAAACCAAAAAACGAGGCAATTTCGCGATACATTTTACTGTCTTCCTGAAGCCATGAAGAAGACGAAAGCAACGTCGCCCAGCCAAAATCGTATGAGAGCGCGGCATTGAATATAGCAATATCGTCGCTGAACTCCTCGTTGAACTCAGGTTCGCCATAATCCTCACCATTGGGGGGGTGCCTCATTTGTAGCCGTCTCTGTGCGAAGGAACCGATGTCCAATTCCAGGCCCGCTTGCGGCCAGCCATCCTGTTCAATCTTCTGCGTGAGATAACTTAGGTTTGCGGTGAATTTATCAGTGGGCTGCCACAAAACACTGATACGCCCACCTGTGTATTTATCGCTGCCAACGTCACCTCTGTCAATTGCGACCGCACCGGTTGTTTCCGCAGCCGCCGAGACAGTAGGATCACTTGCGGCAATATTTTTGTAAAACCCGCTGTTCTTGAAGTGATAGGCGACGACGCGCACGGCCAGCGTGTCTTCGACAAAGGGGAAGTTTATTACGCCCCGAAATTCTGAATTACCACTTCCGGAATCTGCCGTATTGGAGTATCCAACTTTTATCCTGCCTTCGGTTTCTTGCAGGTTTGGTGCTACCGGAATATTTTTTATGGTGCCCCCGAACGAACTTGCTCCGTACAAAGTGCCTTGAGGGCCTCACAGCACTTCTACGCGCTCAAGATCCACCATTTTTATGTCTGCCGTGTGCCCGCCTATGCCAAATCCGGAAATAGGGGTTTCACCAAAATAGACACCAACGGTAGGGCCCTGGGCCAGTTCGTTTTGAGGGTTGGCGGCCAGGCCGCGGATGACAATCGCCGTCTTGCCCGCAGCCTGATCGAGAACACTTACACTGGGCACCGAACTTAGGTAATCCCCCATGCCAACCAGGCCTCTATACTCAATCTCCTTGCTACCCAAGGCGGTAAGACTCATGCTGACGTCTTGAATTCTCTGCTCACGCTTCGAAGCGGTAACAATGACTTCCTCAATGATGACGGGCTCATTGTCGAGCTGCGTTGCATCCTGGGCGCTGACACTGACGCCAAGAAAAGAAGCCAGGATGGCAAGAAGCCCCCTGCGCTTCACCGATGATATGTTTTCTGCGTTCCTCATGATGGCTTCCTCCTGATCGCCGATTTCTTCAATTCGAGAGGTCGTCACAACGATCACCGAACTCTCCGTAATGCGGCCAGAAAACCCAGAACCTTGAAGTATTAGATCAAGCGCTTCGTTGACTGTGTAAAGCCCTTTAACTGGATTCATGCCCGTTTTGTTTGCTAGCTTAGGGGGATACAGAACGAGTGCGCCTGATTGCTCAACAACAGCATCCAGTACCGCTGCCAACGTCTCTTCATCGATATTGAATTCATATTGCTGATCAATTTCGACTGCATGGCTATCCAGCGCAAACATCACGCAAAGTACGACAACCTTGCACCACACGGACACGCCACAACGACGATATTCCCCGGTAATTTGGCTAGCAATCATCAATTTAATGACTTTTTGCTGCTAGCCTTACGGGGTAAGATGCCGAGAAGTTTGCAATCCACAGGGGCTACATCAAGTTTTCTCATTAATGCCCGATGATCATGCAAGGAGATTGTGGTTATAGGGAGGACGACAATCGCACGTACTTGTCGTTGATACGCTCAACATCAAGACCAAATGTGAGCTCAAGGGAATCAAACAATGCCTCGACTTCTCCAACCTTGAAATATCCGGCAATGGGCAAATTACGCAGAACCGGATCGGAAATTTCTATCGTGATGTCCGTATACCGGCTGACGTCTTCAACGACATCTATCAGACGGTCACCAGCATAGGCCAGCATGCCTTGCCTCCATGCCAACTTGCGGCTTAATTCGGGCGGCTGCATTTGTGAGATCTGTTCAACCTGTTTGCCAAAGACCGTACTCTGACCGGCAGTGAGTTCAGTCAAGAATTGTCGCCGTGTTAGGTTTCGCACCTGAGCGTTAGTCGCCCCGGTTGGCTGGAGTGAGGACAGGGATACACGGCCTTCCTCCACCGTGACTTCTACTTCGTCGCGCAACATCAAGCGTACAGTAAATGCCGTGCCCACTGCTCTCACGACACCACTACCGGCATATACATAAAACGGCCGCTGTTTGTGTTTGGCCACATCGAAATGAGCTTCGCCTCGAAGTAATCGTATGGCACGCTTATCAACAGAAAAATCAATCTCCACGTGACTATCCGTATTTAACTGGATGGTGGAATCATCGGAAAGATGCACGGTGCGTTGTTCGCCAATGAGGGTGACAAACTCATCGCGTTGGGTGAGACCATTCAGATATTGCACGTAAAACAGGCCAGCCACGGCCACACCAATCACTAGCGACGCCGCCATTGACAGGAACGGCCGTCTCAGCCATATGGATTTACGCGGCTCGGGCATTGCGATGACGGCTTCGGCAATATCGTCCAGATCTTTCAATATGGCCAAGTCGTCCCACAAGCCTGAGATTTCATCAAAAGCAGCACGGTGGCCAACACTCTGGTTCAGCCATTGATTAAAGTCGGCCAATTCGTCCTTGCTTAGATTCTCCCGACCCAAAACAGTCAGCCATGAAGCGGCTTCGGCTTCAAGATCATCGTTGCCCAGCAGAGTGACAACTTTTCTTGTATCACTCATCGTGTTTCACCCTTCGCCGAGCTCTGCCATGTGCCACCTTCTTGACTGCTCCAAATGCGGCACCAAATTCAGATGGCTGATATCCCTGTTCGCGTAAATACTGGTTGCATTTGAGTAAGCCGTTGGTTACGTGCTTTTCTACCGCACTAACACTGATATCCATGCGATTTGCGATTTGCTTGTACTTCAGGCCATCTATGCGCCGTAGCAAAAAGGCTTTACGGCACCGTGGAGACAAATGAGCGACGGCCTTGGCAAACAGGGTCAGCTTTTTTCGCCCGTCCAACCATTCTTCGACCGAAGCCTGACCTTCGTCCAGGATATGCGTGACATCATCAGTTTCTTGCAGATATCCATTGGCCGAGCGTGATTGTTTTCGGATGTCGGCCAGCATCACATTCTTCGCCACTTTGAAAAGATATGCTTTTGGTTCTTCGACAGGAATACGGATCTCTGCAGCAAACCCCCTAAGGAAGGTTTCTTGAGCATAATCATCCACGTCCTGCAAGGAAGAAGAATAGCGACTGAGATATCGTTTAATGGCCCTTTCATTTTCCAGGAAGGCTTTCAGAATACCCGACATGGTATGATTGTAGCACCTTCAAGTATTGTCACAAGTCAACGCAAGCCTTTATTTAATAAAACAATTCTAAATTGCAATATATTTGTAAAGATACTGTGGATTATGAATTCTGCGGCATCCCTATATTTAATAGGCGTTAAGGTTTCGACCCTTTTTCCGCACGTAACTGACCCACAAACCAAAAGCCGCCTCTATCTGGACCCCGCCCCAGATAGGATCACCAGTAAGCTCTATTAAATAGTGATTTTGGCCTCCAATGGAGTATTCTATCGGGACCTAGAGTCCAAATGGAGAGCACGGATGACCATCTATGCCTATGCAAGAGTTTCGACTTCTGATCAGAATGTAGAGCAACAGATCGCCACACTTCAAAAATACACTCCAGACTTTTCTGTAACCGAGAAATTCACCGGCACCACCGTTAAAAGGCCCAAGTTCCACAACCTCATCCGGAAGCTGAAATCGGGAGATACATTGGTTGTGCGAGAAGTGTCCCGTTTGGGCAGAAAAACCAGTGAAGTATTGACTTTGGCCGAGGATTTGCAGGAACGGAACGTCAATCTGATCATCGATAACCTGGGAGAGCTCGACGTGACCTCTCAAGCCGGGAACCTGCTATTTATCATGCTCTCGGGATTGGCCGAGATGGAGCGGGAATCCATGCTGGAACGCCAGCGCATAGGGATCAATCGAGCCAAGGCCGAGGGGCGGTATAGAGGGCGTAAAGCACTTGATCCTGCGGTCATCCAAACTGCCAAGGGGTTGTTGGCGCAGGGTATGACGAAAAAGAATATCGCTGGGCAGTTGAAGATTGGGGAAAGCACTCTGTACAAGTATTTGGCGCTTACTCGCTCCACTAATGTCGCTGAAAGCGCGTAGGTAGAGTTGGCTTTGTGAGCAAAAATGGCAGGCTGAAGGTACCAACGCGCCTGGCGCGCCATCTCTGCCGCTAAATTCTGCTTAAGGGCTACTTCCTTTGCGTTGATGGGAACCAGTCACCTCCACAATATCATCAGGGAAAGGCCCAATATATTGTCGATTGCGTCAACAATTAAGAATATGAAAATAATTATTGACTGTTTAGTCATAAATAGGTAGTATGCCGCTCGACCAAATCGGAACCCGCGATCATTGCAAACAATTATTGACTGATTGGTCAAATAGTATGCGCGCCTGTGTGCGCTTACCTGAAACCCAAAGGAGATCCCTGATGAAAAATACCGCGATTAATTCTATGTCTAAATGGGCACGCTATTGGCAGCGCCTGACCAACTTTGCCAAGGCAATGGATTATAGCGAGGCCGAGTACACAACAAACCGAGTGGCGCTACTCCACACTGAACTCATCGAAGTCAATGGACGAGTTGAAAGGCTCGAAGCAGACTTCAAACCGAAAGCCTATCAGGCTGCGGACAAAGCGGCATGAGCACTGAACTCACATACCTCACTTTGACGGCGGCGCTCACGACACTGCTTTGGTTGCCCTACTTGATGAACGCAGTGGCCGTTCGCGGTTTGGGTGTGGTCCTCAGCGGTGCGCCGCTGGAGTCCGAGGTGCGATTATCCCCGTGGGCGAGACGATTGCGGGCGGCGCACATCAATGCGACCGAGAACCTGGGTGTGTTTGCGAGCCTTGTATTGGTAGCTCATCTTTCTGGCATGTCGACGCCGGTGACATTGATCGCCGCGGGCACCTACTTTTGGGCACGTGTTGCCCACTACCTGATCTACGGGTTGAACATTCCGGTATTGCGGACCGCAGCCTTCGTCGTTGGTTGGGGCGCGCAGCTCGCAATAGCTTGGCAGATTCTGGGAGGAGTGTCGTGACGTAGGTGCGCGGCTGCTCTTGCCAGCTTCCCGCTAGCCAAACAAGCCGTGGACAATTCCCATCGCTGTATAAAACAGCAGCCAATAGCCGGCATCAATGAAGGAACAATGTCTTGCTCTTTTGCGAGAGCAGGTCGGACGCATAGCAGACGGATTATTGGCTCAATTCCCCGCAGCCTGCTTACTAATTTCCATGGTCGGGTGCGGGGTTGATGACGCCGTGGATGAGAGTAAGGAATGGAGAGCTGAGCTAGCAAAAACGCGCGAGGCACTTCTCGTGGAAATCCAAAAAACGCGGGAGGCTGCCGTCAAAACCGCCGACGCAGCTATATCGGCGATACCTGGCGAAAGGTATCTGAGGCTCGTTGATGATCTTCACGGGGATGACGTAGCAGCAAGAGATTCGGCGCGTATTTTCCTCACACGCCTAATACGAGGGCGTACCAACGCTGAGCCAGTATGGCCTCGCACTGATGGGGCTGCTGATGCTGAGCGTGGGCATGGTCGGATTCCGCCGTTTCGCCTGATAGCAAACGATAAGTGATTCACTCCTAAGCCCCGCAGTGACTCAGGTTGCTGCGGGGCTTTCTTTTGCTTTGAAAAAGATGAGGCCGCGATTGCTGACATCCCCGAGGAATTAACCTAATTAACCTAAAAAACCCCAACTAATCTCCGATTTATTGGGTTTCTTGGGTAAGGCATACATGAAGGCCGCGCTGCAAAGCAGTGTCACCAACGGTGTAAAACTGACCCCCTAGTGCCGGTTTAGATTTGACCCCCCTCATGTACGCTTTGCACTCAGCAAGAACAGGAGTGCGGCATGTTGGGAACGGAGGGATTTGTGGATATTCAGGTATTACATCGTCAAGGAATGAGCATCAAGGGTATCGCTCGGGAACTGGGTATTTCTCGCAACACCGTGCGCAGGTATCTACGCACTGATATGGCGCCGGCGTTCAAGTCGAACCAGTCACGGCCCAGCAAGCTCGATCCATTCAAAGATTATTTGCACCAACGAGTAACTGCCGCACATCCGAACTGGATTCCGGCAACCGTATTATTCGATGAGATACATGCACTGGGTTACCGTGGCGGTAGCAGCATTTTGCGGGCCTACATGGCAACCCTCAAGCCCAAATGTCGGCCAGATCCACTGGTGCGCTTTGAGACGCCACCCGGCCAACAGATGCAAGTGGACTGGGGCGCCTTCCGCCTTGGGCCTGTCAAGGTGTAGATCGGCATGCAAAAATGACCCACTTACGGGGGTGATCGGCGTCGAAAAATGACCCACCTTCAACCATGCTCACTGGCGTTATGGCGCCAGGGAGTATTTAGAGGAGATGTTGACGGTGGAGACGATCAGGAAGATTCGATTAGCGGCGCGAGATGGCAACAAGTCCATTCGCCAGCTCGCGCGAGATTTCAACTTATCTCGCAATACAGTACGCAAAGTATTGCGCAGCGACAAGACTCGTTTTGAGTATCATCGTGAGTCAGTCCACCGGCCCAAGCTCGGGCCGTATGTCGAGATGCTCGGTGAGTTTCTGGAGCAAGACCGGAGACTGCCGGTGAAGCAGCGGCGCACCGCACAGGGTTTATACGAGGCGCTGCAGGTGGCAGGCTATCGGGGCGCTTACGACAGCGTCCGGCGCTTTGTCAAAGCGTGGCGGGCTGAGCATCAGCACACCCCGAACGATGCGTATATCCCGCTGGTTTTCGATCCCGGCGAAGCCTTTCAGTTTGATTGGAGCCACGAGAAAGTGCTGCTGGGCGGCGCCATGACCGAGGTAAAGGTGGCGCATATACGGCTGTGCCACAGCCGGTTATTTTTGGCCGTGGCGTATCTGCGCGAGTCGCAAGAGATGGTATTTGATGCCCACCGCACCGCTTTTGAGTTTTTCGGCGGCGTGTGCCGGCGTGGAATATACGACAATATGAAGACGGCCGTATGCCGCATCCTGCGCGGTAAGGAGCGTGACTTTAATCGCCGTTTCGAGGAACTGGCGAGCCATTATCTGTTTGAGCCGGTGGCCTGCACGCCAGCCGCCGGCTGGGAGAAGGGCCAGGTCGAGAACCAGGTCCGCACCGTGCGCCGGCGCTTCTTCACCCCGCGACGCAATGCCCGCAGTCTGCTGGAACTCAACGAGGCATTGCGGGCTGAGTGCCTGCACTGGGCCAGGACGAGGAAGCACCCGGCACTCAAGGATCAGAGCGTGTGGTCGGTGTTTGAGGCCGAGCGCTCATCGCTACTATCGTTGCCACGCGCTTTTGATGGTTATGCCGAGCGCACCGTACGGGTGAGCACCACCTCGCTGGTGAGTTTTGACCGTAATCGCTACAGTGTAGCCTGCCAGGCGGCGGGTAAAACAGCCCAACTGCGCAGCTACGCCGATAAAATCATCGTCATGCACGAAGGCGCTTGTATCGCTGAGCATGCACGCGTATTTCAGCGCGATCAGATGATCTTCGACCCCTGGCATTATCTGCCCGTGCTGCGCAAGAAGCCCGGTGCACTGCGTAACGGCGCGCCATTCAAGGACTGGGACCTGCCGCACTCGATCCAGCGTACCTGGAGCCGGCTAAAACACTACCCGGACTGGGATCGCCAACTGGTCGATATCCTGGCCTGTGTGCCGATCTACGGGCTTGATGCCGTCGCCAGTGCCTGCAACGAAGCGCTTGGCAGCGGTTCGGTGAGTCGCGATGTCATCATCAATCTGCTGGTCCGAACCCATCAGGAACCCAGTGCAGCGCCCATCGATATCCCGCCGCACCTGCAACTCAAAGAACCGCCGCTGGCCGATTGTGGCCGCTACGATCACTTCAGGAAGGACGCTGACCATGCCACGCGATAATGTCATGGGGCTGATGAAGGCGCTGAAGTTTATCGCCATCCCCAAAGCCTACGATGAGGTGCTCGCGGCTGCTCGCAAGCGCCGCCAGATGACCGAGGTGGTGATTGAGCAACTGCTCGAGATCGAAGTCAGTGAACGCCAGGCGCGATCAATACGCTATCGCATGACCCAGGCGCGCTTTCCGGTGCCCAAAGACATCGACAGCTTCGAGTTTGAGCAACTCTCCATCGACGAGCAGCAGATCCGCACGCTTTACACCGGCGAATTTATTGAGCAACAGCGCAACATCGTCTTTGTCGGCGGCACCGGCACCGGCAAAACACATCTGGCGACCGCCATTGCCTCACAGGCGATACGCTCAGGTTATCGAGCCAAGTTCTTCAACCTGGTCGATCTGGCCAACCAACTGGAACAGGAAAAGCTCAACGACAAAGGCGGCTGGCTCGCTAACCGGCTGGCTCGATACACCGAACTGGTGGTGTTGGATGAGCTCGGCTATCTGCCGTTCTCAAAGAACGGGGGCCAGCTCATCTTTCATCTGCTCTCACATTTGTATCAACGAACCTCGGTCATCATCACCACCAATTTGGCCTTCGGCGAATGGCCTTCGGTCTTTGGTGACAAGAAAATGACCACCGCCTTGCTCGATCGAGTGACGCACCATTGCGACATCATCGAAACAGGCAATGACAGCTGGAGAATCAAGCACAGAAACTAACTTTTTACCCTTTCCAGGTGGGTCAATATTCGACGCCGATGGTGGGTCAATTTTCGGTGCCTATTTACAGTCAAGGTATCGGCATTTGTAGCCACCCTGGGTTTTAGCCGCAACACCTTCGGCACTTTTGTTGAGAACGAACAGTTTATGACGCTCAGGACTTGCCATGAGCAAGCCTTCGATGAGTTTGGCGGTGTGCCTAAAGAAGTTCTGTACGACAACATGCGCACCGTAGTCCAGGCGCGCAACGCCTATGGCAAAGGCCAGCACCGGTTTCATCCTGGATTGCGTGATTTTGCCCATCACTATGGCTTCATGCCACGTCTGTGCCAGCCCTACCGGGCCAAGACTAAGGGTAAAGTGGAACGCTTCATTGGTTATTTGCGCCGCAGTTTTTACGTGCCACTGGTGAGTCGTTACCAGCAACTGGGCGAGCCGCTGGATCTGAAGATATTGAACCAAGAGCTGTGCAGTTGGCTGGAACACACGGCCAACCGCCGTGAACACGGCACCACCGGTGAAGTTCCTGCTGATCAGTTGTTGATCGAGCGTCAGTCACTACAAGCCTTGCCACCACGCTATGTTGATGGACGACTTCGCCAGAGTGTCACAGCCCACAAGCCGTTACGTGATCACTGGCCAGTAGAGACCTTGCAGCATCCGTTGTCGACCTATGATGCTTTGTTGGGGGCGGTATGAACATACAGGATGAACGGATTCAAAGTGCCTGCGAACGTCTCACGCTAAAGGCGGTTGCCGATCAGTACGCTGTACTGGCCCAGGAAGCCGTGCAAGCTGATCACAGTTTCAGTGATTACCTGGAACATTGTCTCAAGGCCGAGCTCGATGCAAGACGACTACGCTCACAAGCCATGCTGGTACGCATTGCCGGTTTTCCGGCCATCAAGCTGCTGGATGACTTTGATTTTAGGTTCGCCAAGGGGGCACCCAGAAAGGCCATCCAAAACCTGGCTTCACTGGCATTTATCGAGCGCAAAGAGAACATCATCCTGCTCGGACCCAGTGGTGTCGGTAAAACCCACCTGGCGATTGCGCTGGGTTACCTGGCCACGCTGGGTGGCCTGAAGGTCAAGTTCATCACTGCAGCGGATCTGGTGTTACAACTGGAAAAAGCCCAACGGCAAGAACGATTGGAACAACTGATGAAACGCTCGTTCATGGCACCGAGCGTATTGATCATCGATGAAGTGGGTTATCTGCCATTGCAGCGCAATCAGGCTAATCTATTTTTCCAGGTGATTGCCAAACGCTACGAAGCAGGCTCCATCATCCTGACCTCTAACTTATCTTTTGGACAATGGGATGTGACCTTTGCCGGCAACAGCGCACTCACCGCTGCCATGCTGGATCGTCTGATGCACCACGCACATCTGATTCAGATAAAGGGCGAAAGTTACCGGCTTAAAGACAAAAGAAAGGCTGGTGTGCTGGGGCTGGCACAACAATCACGAACTGATTCCTAGGCGCTTGAGTTATGAATCAGAATATTAAACCAGGGGGGGTCAATTCTAAACCGGCATAAATGAACAAAAGGGGGTCAATTTTAAACCGGCATTGACAAAGCAGCAAGTTCTCGTCGTCGTAGCGGCCTTTCTACGCGCCCGCTCGGTACTATTCCCGTACTAAGATGCGAAGCAGGGGCATACCGCTCTGGAAATTCGGATTTCTTTCAAATAGTTAGTGCCCAGATCATGCTGCAGGCCTCCTAATTAGGCATTAGCGGCCGCACTCCGCGCCCTACAATGCCTGCTTGATTCCGGCAGCTTTACAGCGCTCGATAGCAAACTCCGTCAATACACCACTAACTCAGCCACGACTGGCCGGGCAAACGACGTCGCATGCGATTAGCCGCATTTTCGACGGATTCCTCTAGTTGTTCGTACCAGAAGTCGGCGTCTGAAAAATGAAGCAGAGAGAGTGTGAAGTCATACTGCTCGGACAAGAGGACATGCTCCGTACAGGGCTGCTTGAACCATACATCGTCTTCAAGCTCACAAGATCGCATTGATCCTTCAATGGGTTGTGTGTTTGCCGCGAGAGACTTGTTCGGCACCGCAATGGGCGGTGTGTTACGGGTCCTGTAATACAGTCCCGACTTAAGAGCACTCTGGCTTGACCGCGCCCAAAGAATGAAGCCCTCTCTCGACACCACGAGCATGGCGCGCCGGGACGTATATCGCAGCCAGCGCAACGTGGCGGCTATCAGGGACACATCGTACCTGTCTGCACAAGTTCCGAGTTCATCAAAGTCCGGGCGTTCGCTTGAATCGATTTGCACTCTAAAATCATCGAGCGGCATGAGCAGCGTTGCGGCAAATTCGTTGGCCTCATGCTCCCGCTGCCCGTATTCAGACTCCCAGCTCGCCATGTCTTCGGTGCTGCATTGAAATCCCTGAGGGTACGCTTTGCGGTGAAGCAGGTAGTGGCCAAATTCGTGACCGAGAGTAAAGTTTATGCGCCCGCGCGATGAAATGGCGCTGTTGTAGAAGATGCCCCATCCTTTCTTACCGGGAGGCGCAGGGCTTAACGCGCCTTCAAACCCTGGAATATCATCACCTTTTATGACGACAATTGGTGCATCGGGGTGCTTAGCCTTTGATATCTCAGCTGCTACCGTCCGCACATCCACTGGAAATTCGGCGACCCCGGCAGCGCGAAGGACGAGGGTTATATCGTTTGCGGCACGCTGAGGGTAAACCTTCTTCATTCCTCGTCCCAAAGCTCGATCATCTTGCGGATTTTCTCCTTAGTGGCCGGACTCTTCCTCTGGTAGTTGCGGTAGAACATTCGGTCAGTGGCATCTTCCACCGTTACCTCTTCATCGATAAAGTAGTCCATCGACACCTCGAGCGCCTTTGCGATCTTTGCCAACTTGTCGGCGGAGGGTCGTGGCGGGTTTTTATTTTCTAATTCCCAGATATAGCTCTTGCTGCTTTCAGCCCGCGTCGCAAGCTCATCCAGCGTGTATCCCTTTTCATTGCGCAGGGCCTTAATCTTCGCGCCGAATGTTGCTTTCATAGAGTCTCTCTTCGAGCCAGCTATTCGTTACTCTGAACATAATGTCTTGACAACCGAATTGCAAGGAATTAATGTAGAGTTCGGAACTCTGAACTTTTTGTATGACTTTTTAAGGAGATCTAAAAATGGCTAAAGGCCCGAAGACACACCACATCGTGCCCAATCGTGATGGCGGCTGGGATGTAAAGCGTGGCGGCGCAAAGCGCGCGAGCAGCCACCACGACAAGAAGAGGGACGCGGTAGACACAGGACGGAAAGTCAGCCGGAACCAAGGGACCGAACTGCGCATTCACAACAAGGACGGTCGAATAGCCCGGAGCGACAGCCACGGCGGCGATCCTTATCCACCGAGAGGATGATGTAAGTATGAGCAGGACAGCAGTGATGACAAGAGACTGGGAAGCGGTTTTTTCAAGCTGGGCACAAGGGCCGAGCAAAACAGAGCAGGAAAAAGCCGAGAATGCCGAGCGGCAGGTCTATAGTGCAATCCAGACCAGCACAGCGTTGCAAAACCGCAATATTAGGGTCTTTACGCAGGGCTCATACCGGAATCGAGTAAACGTGCGGCAGGAGAGCGACGTTGATATTAGGGTCCTGTGTTTCGACACGTATTTTCCGGATTACTCGGATGACAATGTCAAGGCGCAGGTCAGCAAGCGGGAAATACCTGCTACCTACACTTATGCGGAGTTCAAAAACGAGTTACAGGACGCGTTGTTCGCACGATTCGGCGCGCAGCATGTGACACGCGGTGACAAGGCCTTTCAGATTGACGAGAATACGTACCGAGTGAAAGCTGACGTTGCGGCGTTTTTCGAGCACAGGCGCTACTACTCGCCGACCAATTATCATTCCGGCGTTCAGATGCGGACAGACAAGGGCCGGAGCATCATCAACTGGCCTGAGCAGCACTATGACGGCGGAGTGAGCAAGAACACGGCCACGAGCCGGCGGTACAAGCGGGGCGTCCGCATCCTTAAGACGCTACGAAACGAAATGGCGCAGACCGGGGTCGCCGCCGCTGAACCGATTCCAAGCTTTCTCGTAGAGTGTCTTGTCTGTAACGCCCCGAATACCGCGTTCAATTACAGCGCCTATCAGAATATGATCCGCGCCATATTGGCGAATCTCTTCAACGATACGCAAACCGACCAGCCCTGTAGTAAATGGGGTGAAGTTAGCGAACTCAAGATTCTATTCCACCCCCAGCCAGCCCTGGACACGCCAGCAGGCACACGCCTTCCTGAGCGCCGCGTGGGACTTTGTGGGGTACAAATAATGCTCACACGTATCCATATTGCGTCATTCATCGGGCTTACGATTGTCACGTGGCTCGTCGCACTATGGCTACAGGGCCAGCCTGTTTTAAGTCTTGCGTTTCTGCGTCCGTTTGGGGTCGTGGTCGGCATGATCGTGGTCATCGTCGGCGTGTTTTCGCGTTGGGCATGGGCATGGCCGCTGTTTCGTGGATGGTATGTGAAGCGCCCGGACATCCGGGGCACGTGGAAGGTGGTGCTGCAAAGCAACTGGACCAACCCGGAAACCGGTAAGGTCACTCCACCAATCACAGCCTTTGTTGCGATCCGCCAGACCTTAACGACGCTGAGCCTGCGTTTGATGACACCCGAGTCCAAGTCGAAGCTGATTGCGCACAGCATCGAATTCGAAGAGGACGGTATCTACCGCATAGCCGGAATCTATCGCAATGAACCGCGCGTTGAACTGCAGGGAGACCGCAGCGAAATCCATCACGGCTCCCTGCTGCTGGAAGTCTACGGAACGCCGCCAACGTCGATGGAGGGACACTACTGGACCGATAGAGGGACGCGGGGAACCATGAAAGTCGCAGAGCGAAAGGGGAAGATTTTCGACAACTTCGAAGCCGCCAATGCGGGCTTCGCTTGATTAGGAATCAAGTTGACGTTAACGCGGGAAAAAGACTTCGAACAAGTTCAAGTGTGTTAATTGAACCCAGACCTTGCGGACAGTGCCAAATTAGGGCGAGATCAAATGTCCACTTTTCATGTGTGGATTCAACCGGTCGATGCAACATCTAATCTCTAGAATGTGGGAGGAGGATGTTGTCCATGAAGAAATATCGACCGTACAGATACTATGCGGAAGCAGACAAGTCATTGATGTGGGACCGCTGGCAACAAGGCGAATCACTGCACAAGATCGCACAACAATTTGATCGCCATCACAATGCAGTTCGACGCATTCTGGCCCGTAGCGGTGGGATTCGCCCTCCACCACGGAAGCGGTCCAGGCTGGCCCCGACCTTGTCGGACCGCGAGGAGGTGTCACGGGGCATCGTGGCCGGTCATTCGATCCGATTGATTGCGATCTCACTCGGGCGAGCGCCGTCTAAGGTCAGTCGAGAGATACACCGCGATGGCGGGCGGCGACGTTATCGAGCGCGCAGGGCGATAATTCTCTTGATGCCGTAGCAAGGCAGGCGGCCACGCATCAACTCAAATACAAAGCCTCGATTGGCCTCGAAGGCGGCGGGCCGGTGATGTGGTGGGGCAACATTCCGCCCGACCAGCAGCTGATGGATGACCACAGCCTGGTTTATGACAGTGCGCCTTTGGATGCGCCGCTGGAAATTCTTGGCTTTCCTCGGGCTTTGTTGCGCGTTTCAAGTGATGCAACCCGCGCCAATTGGGTGGTGCGGATTTCCAATGTATCGCCCGATGGCCAGGTGACCCAAGTCAGCGGTGCCGGCTTTAACGGCACGCATCGCAAATCGGCCCGCGAGCCCAGCGACCTGGTGCCGGGGCAGACTTTCGACCTCGACATCGAGATGCAATTCACCTCCTGGGTGTTTCCCAAGGGGCACCGCATCCGGCTGGCTGTGAGCAATGCCCAGTGGCAGATGTTTGGCCCACGCCTTTTCCGATGACCAACACGCTGGAGCTCGGCGGTGCGGACGGGGCACGTTTGGTCCTGCCAGTAGTGCCGCCGGCAGAACGGCCGGCGCCGGTGTTCAAAGTGCCTGAGCCAGGCCCAACCCTGGCTGGTTTTGAAACACTCGATGGCGGCAACGTCAGTGGCTATGGCGAAATCAATTCAGTGCAACGCGACCCGGTGACCGGAGAGGCATTCGGCGTGGCCACCAATTCAGGCGCCACGCGTTATCCCTGGGGCATTGAGCGCTTTGAAGAGCGAATTGAGCACCGCACCTCGGATGTGAATCCGGCCAATTCCTCGGTGCGGGGTATTTATGCCCTGACCCAGGAGCTTGATGACCGGACGCTGCGGTTTGAGCAGGATGTGGTGTTCAGCAGCGATGCTGAGAATTTTCGCATGATCTTCACCCGCCTCGTTGTGGTTGACGGCGAACTTGTCCGTGAGAAGCAGTGGGACGAGATTATTCCGCGGGATTTTCAGTGAAACCCCGGTGACCCCATCCGGGGCCTTTATCTCAAACGCGCTGCGATGCCGGCCAGAGTCTCGGCCAGAGCCGCCTGGCGGTTCAGGCTGACGTCGCCGGATCCTGCGTCCAGGCCCGCCGCCAATGAGTCCAGCGTGTCCGCCAGTTCGGCATCGCGCTGACCATCACCCAGCCGCGAATCCGCCTGCCCCAGCGCGGCCGTCAGATCGTCTGCAAGGGCCACCGGTACCGCCTCACCGCGCTGCAACTGATCGAGGTAGGCCCGCGCCACGACTGGTTCGGCCGGCCAGGTCACGCGGAACTGCTGCTGCGGATTGAACCTACCGCCCTGCTCCGCAATGGTCGCCGCCGCGATCTCATTTTCGGACAGGTAATCGCTGGGCGTGAGCGCCAGCACGTCCAAACCGCGTGCGATCTCGGTGCCGTAGATGCGGCCGTTGTACCAGTAGCTCGACCAGAATCCGCCCATCACCATTTCCTCTGCATACACCGGGCCCCGGTCAAAGTAGGCAATCTCAACCGGGTTCGCCGAGTCCGTGAAGTCGATCACCGAGATGCCACCCTGGTACCACGCCTGGACGAAGATGTCGCGGCCCGGTACGGGCACGATCGAACCGTTGTGCGCCACGCAGTTTTCCTCCTCGACCTGTGGCGCCGGCATCTTGAAGTGGCTGCGGAATTCCAGTTTGCCGTCGACAATGTCGTAGATTGCGTCGGCGCCCCAGTCGAGTGGGTCGAAGGCACGGCACCGCGGTCGGCCGCCACCACCCCATTCGTCCGTGAACAAGACCTTTGTGCCATCGTTATTGAAGGTCGCCGAGTGCCAGTAGGCGAAGCCCTCGTCGACGACTTCGGACATGCGCTGCGGATTGAACGGGTCGGAGATGTCGAAAAGGATGCCATTGCCCGAGCACGCGCCAGCGGCGATGCCAGCCTCCGGGAACACCGTGATGTCGTGGCACTGGTCGGTCTGGTAGGTTTCCTGGGTGTGGTCGCCATGGTCACCGCCCCGCCACAGTCCGGCCAATGCGCCGGTTTCGGGGTCGGCGAATACCGTCGGGCTGGCGACGATGCGCGCGCTGGCGGGGTCGTCGACCGGAATCTCGATGACATCGATGCGGAACAATGCGGTGCGGTCGTCGCCGGGCAATTCGCTGAAGCAAGTCTCCATCTCGTCCTGCTCGCGCACGCTGGAAGTGCCGGAGTTGTAGACGATGATTTTGCCGTCCTCACCGGGTCCGGACACCACCGAATGGGTGTGCGAGCCGCGGCAGGTCTGGATCGCGCCCACCTGTACCGGCCGGGTCAGGTCACTGATGTCAAAGATGCGAATACCGCGGAATCGCTCTTCGCTGACATCGTCGGGAACGCCTTTGAGGCCGCAATCGACGCGTCCGCGCGTCTGTTCCACCGACATGATCAAGAGGTTTCCAACGATGGAAACATCGCCTTGCCCGCCCGGGCAGACAATCGATGCGGCGAGTTGCGGCACACCGTTGTCCAACAGGCGATAGATGTTGTAACCGTGGTAGCTGCCGGCCACCATGACATTCTTGCTGAAGGCGAGATCGGTGTTGGCGAAGTTCAGGAAAGGTGAGCGCGGGTCATCCTCGCCACCTTCATCATCTTCTTCATCATCTTCTTCATCGGCAGCAGCGTTTTCCTGGTCGTCATCGACCTGCAAGCGACTGATCGGTATCCCCGCCGGATTGGCCGGGTCGTAGAAGCCCGGTGGCTTGGGCAGCGAGGCCACAAGTCGCATGTTCAGCATCGCCTGATCGGCATCTCTGAACCCGGCTTTGAGCCCCGCACGCGGATCAGTGGAGAGCGAAACTAGCAGCCTGTTCATGCGCTCGATCTCAGTAGTCTGGTCATTGGTGATGTCGGTAGTGAACTCGAACAGCACCGGATCGTAAGCCGAGCCCGGCTGCTTCAGCAGTTCCTTGACCATGGTCACCGCGCCGTCGTGGTGGGTGATCATCAACTCCAGGAACAGCTTGTCGAAGTCTGTGCTGTTTGAGCGGGCGAGCTCAGCCATTTGCTCCGGGGTGGCCATGCCGGCCATCTTGTGGGTGGTCTGCATGGCACTGTGCTCGGTCGGTTCGGGCACGCGCTCGCCGCGTTCACGCAGCCAGGCCTGCATGAATTTGATTTCGTCGTTCTGCGAGGCGTTGATGCGCCCGGCGACATCGACCAATTCCGGCCGGTTGGTGCGGTCAGCCACCAGTTCCGCCATTTCGACGGCCTGGTGGTGGTGGGGGACCATATCCTGCATAAACACCACGTCGGCCGGCGAATAGCCCGAGTTGGCAATCGCAATCGCCTCCTCAGCGCTGAGTTCTCTTGGCGGTTCGCCCAGTGCGCCGGGTTGAACGATGGGTGCTTCCTGGCCGAAACCGATGGCGGTAAAACCCAGCAGAACCCCGCCAATGACAGCGGACCGTAAACTTACCCAACCGGTGCCGGCGGGTCGCCTGCGGCTGCAGTGAACTGTGGTGATGATCATGAAATTCTCTCCTCTCCAGAATCTTGTCGTTGAACGCCACCGGGCGCTTCGCGGACGGGAATTATAAACCTGTTTGAGCACTTTTCTCGCCTGCGAGGCGAGTTTTACTCTGGCCCCAAACTTTCCCCCAAACTCTTCGCGGGCACCAGACCGGACAGCCAGTGGGCCACATTGAGGGTGAATTGCAAGTTGTGCGGCGCCTTGGGGTGGTTGAATCCTTTTGGCGCGTTGCCCCCCGGCATTAATTGTGCGGAAAACATACCGGCCTCTCCGAACACCGCGACGCGGCCCCGGCCCCAGCTCAGCGTGGCAGCTTGCAGCAGACCGGTAACCGGAACACGCGGCGTTTTTTCGCTCATGGGCGGGCGGCCGGAAGGCGGCACAAACAGTTCAAATGGCCCCATCAGCACCATCAAGGCTCGCCCTTCTGCGCCCGGGACGAAATGGAACGCCTGGCCGGTAAACCCGTAGACATACGGCACCGCTTCAAGCTGATTGCGTCCGCGCGAGATTGGATGCTGCCGCAAACTGCCATCCTCGATTCGAAATGCGTAGTGGCCACGGTCACCCCCCCGCAGGTAGGCGTAACCGTTCATGAATTGCAGCCCGAAGCGGGCAGCTAGTTCTGTGGCCGCACCCGCCCAAGGCTGATGGTCAGCCATCAACCACAGCGCGCCACCGTCTGCCACCCAGGAATCAATCGCCTGAATTTCCAGCGGTGTAAATGCGGAAAGATTCGGCAGAGCGGCATCGGTGACGTCGCTCGAATGCAAGGCATTTGAAATGACAAGAATATCAATCTCAACCAGGTTCGCCGGGTCGAATTGGGTCTTGAATGGCCGCACGTCATAGCCATCGAGTGACAGCAGCTCGGCGAAGGCTCGATAGCGGCCACCGGCGACGTTGAAATTGTGGTGAGCCTCGTCGATTGCCACGCTGGGGCCCTCACCAGGGGCCCAAGCCGGGTCAGCCACATGAACAACATATGAGGGATCAGATCGTTGCTCACGGGTGGCCGAGTCAGATTCGCGCCAGTCGCAGGAAACGCATAACAACATCAGCAAAAATGGGGTTAAGCGTGGGCTCATTTCAATGGCTTTCATGCGTCCTGTAACACCTGCCCGTCCCACCGCACCAGCCAGCTCTCCCTGCCTTTGAGCGAATACTCATAAACCCCGCGAATCTTGTGGTAACTCCCCTCGACCAGGTAACAGGACTTGCTCAGCAGGTGGGCGACGATGGCCACGTGCAGGCGGGTGGTGACGATGACGGCGGCGCCGGCTATGGTGTCCAGATAGGACTCAAAGTCATTGACTTCCGCGAGGCTGATATCGCTGCTGATAACAGTCGTGCCAACCAGGTCGTGGCCTTTCCTGGCAAGAAATGTCAGTGCGGCCTGATTGAATGCAGAATTCTGATCCTGTTTTCGGCGCCAACGGCCAAGCAGATGTTTGCGCACCGCGGTTCGCGCTCTCTCGAGGACGAATTCGAGCCCGGCGGGCGCCAGCACTCTGCGCCGCCCGGTGGGGCCTTCCCAGTCGTCACGTTCCACGATCAGGACAATGCTATCGCCGGCCGTCTCGCGACGCTGGCTGATCATCGGGTGGTCGCTGAGGTTCATGGCCAGATCATGATCCAGGCCGATGCGCACATCGCCTGAAAAATTCACCGCGCGCAACAGCTTGGCGCTTTCGCGCTCGCGGGCAAACAGCCAGGTTGCGGCGGCTCTGCCCGCCAGCAGTTGCCGCAGGTCGGTTTCGATGATGTGGAAACTCGAGGGCAGGACGGCCAGCGGGGTATCGGGAAACTTGTTGCCGTAGCGCTGCAGCGTCTGCAAGCCGTGCCAGCCATCGGCCATGCTGCCGCCGCCGCTCAACACGATAATTTGCGCGGCCGCCGGGTCGCTGGACATACGAGCGCCGGCCTGCTTCAGCAGATCGCCAGCCGCCAGCGCGATCAGCGCGTCGCCGTGGTTTCCGACCAGTGGGTCGAAGTAAACTCGCTGCCCCTGCAGACCCTATGAAATGTACGACTTCGTGGGACGATTTCACTAACCTCAAAGTGCATTGCACAGGAGAGCGTTATGGATCGTCAAGCACAAAGAGATATTCGCCGGAAATTGAATTGTCTACAGTTTGCACAGGAACGCGGGAGTAATGTATTAGCCTGCCGTAAATTTGGAGTCTCCAAGTCATCGTTTTATCGCTGGAAAGCAGGCTATAGAGAGAAAGGAGAAGCAGGCCTCATCAACTCCAAGCCATGCCCCGAGAACCTACTGCTTCGCACCCCAGCACCGATCGAGGAAAAGATTCTACATCTACGGCGCACCTACCACTTTGGCCCGGATCGAATCGCCTGGTATCTGGAGCGCTATCACCAGATCAAAATATCGGGCAAGGGTGTTTACTATGTGCTCAAAAGACATGGACTGAATCGGTTGCCTCAAAATTGTCGCAAGCGCTCTATTCCCACCTTCAAACGCTACCAAAAACAAGTCCCGGGTCATCACATCCAGGTTGACGTTAAGTTTTTGACTTTTATCGATAAACGCGGCCATAGGCTGAAGCGTTACCAGTACACTGCAATCGATGATGCAACCCGCATCCGAGCCTTGAAAATTTATCCCAGGCATACACAGGAAAATGCCATCCGCTTCGTCAACCACGTGATCGAGCAATTCCCGTTTCGCCTGCACACCATCCGCACGGACAACGGTCACGAATTCCAGGCCAAATTTCATTGGCATCTGAAGGACCTGGGCATTAATCACTTCTACATCAGACCCGCGACCCCACGATTGAACGGCAAAGTGGAACGATCTCACCTGACCGACAAGCTTGAGTTCTATCAACTCATCGATTACAAAGGCGACGTCGACCTGGCCAAGAAATTACGCGACTGGGAGGCCTTCTATAACTTTCTCAGACCGCACGCTGCACTGAATGGAAAAACCCCCTATGAACGGTTGCGCGAGAAGCTGGTAGCATAGCTGTTCACCGTCCTGCGAAGTTATTACCATCACAGCGGGAGTAATGTATTAGCCTGCCGTAAATTTGGAGTCTCCAAGTCATCGTTTTATCGCTGGAAAGCAGGCTATAGAGAGAAAGGAGAAGCAGGCCTCATCAACTCCAAGCCATGCCCCGAGAACCTACTGCTTCGCACCCCAGCACCGATCGAGGAAAAGATTCTACATCTACGGCGCACCTACCACTTTGGCCCGGATCGAATCGCCTGGTATCTGGAGCGCTATCACCAGATCAAAATATCGGGCAAGGGTGTTTACTATGTGCTCAAAAGACATGGACTGAATCGGTTGCCTCAAAATTGTCGCAAGCGCTCTATTCCCACCTTCAAACGCTACCAAAAACAAGTCCCGGGTCATCACATCCAGGTTGACGTTAAGTTTTTGACTTTTATCGATAAACGCGGCCATAGGCTGAAGCGTTACCAGTACACTGCAATCGATGATGCAACCCGCATCCGAGCCTTGAAAATTTATCCCAGGCATACACAGGAAAATGCCATCCGCTTCGTCAACCACGTGATCGAGCAATTCCCGTTTCGCCTGCACACCATCCGCACGGACAACGGTCACGAATTCCAGGCCAAATTTCATTGGCATCTGAAGGACCTGGGCATTAGTCACTTCTACATCAGACCCGCGACCCCACGATTGAACGGCAAAGTGGAACGATCTCACCTGACCGACAAGCTTGAGTTCTATCAACTCATCGATTACAAAGGCGACGTCGACCTGGCCAAGAAATTACGCGACTGGGAGGCCTTCTATAACTTTCTCAGACCGCACGCTGCACTGAATGGAAAAACCCCCTATGAACGGTTGCGCGAGAAGCTGGTAGCATAGCTGTTCACCGTCCTGCGAAGTTATTACCATCACACTCGTACAATACGTTACCGGGGTCTGAGGCCGATACATCGATGTAGCTGATACTGCTTTGATTCTGAGCATCTCTTGTCGCGTAATAAATCCGCAGTACATCTGAATCGATGATCTCAACTGTCGGCATGGAGGCGTGGGTTTTGCCCCATTGGTGAACCCCAAGAGGCTGGTAAATACGTCCCTTTTTTGTCCACTTCACCGCCAACTACATCCTCATCTGTTTACTTGAGATTCTAAGCTTTCTGGCAGGGTTTCCACGATATACACTCCAAGGATCCGTGTCGCGTGTTAGCACTGACCCCATTGAGATAAAGCCCCTTTCGCTATCACTGTGTTGTCCTTAATTGTGGCGTTAACACCCAAGAAGGAATTGTCCCCCACACTACAATTTCCAGAAAGAACCACGTGGGATGAAATGAAGACATGGTTGGAGATCGTACTATGATGGCCAATATGATTTCCGCTCCACAGGATTACGTTGTCACCAATCGTCACGTAGGGTTGAATCGTATTGTTTTCTAATATGAAACAGTTTTCCCCCACAGAGGTTTCAGGAAGTACGGTGGCACGAGAGCTCAGGTAGGTGACAAACTGATAGCCTTTTTCCTTGATTTGTCGATAAACACGTTGGCGCACACCGTTCATTTCGTGCCAATACATTGGCGCAAAGAATAAAAACTTCTCCGGAGAGAACTCGCGTTCGACATCTTCAAAGGGCACAATCGGCAACCCTTCGAACTCAGGGTAGGCAGGCAGGAAGGGACGGGTTACGCAAAAAGCAGCCACGTCGTGGGCGCTATCCTCAGTAAGATACAAATGGGCAAGGGACGCGATATCTTTGATTCCAAATATCAAAACTTGAGCCATGAGAGAGAGCCGGTGACTAAATTCAAACCATTATATGAGTGTGTACCGATCAAGATATTCCCGAACCCTGTCTTTTGAGTTGAACATCAGCACATCGATGATCGAAAGACCCGGCTGAAACGTGTTCTTGAACTGTGTATATAACACAGGGTCGGTTTTGAGAAACTGAAGCAGGACACCATGACGCTCGAATTCCCCTTTTTTGTACAATCCTCTTCCTCCGACCGAATCGATATACGTACTTGCCTGTTCCCGACTGCATATGTCCAAGATGCGGTGTTGACGATTCAATTGGGAATTTTCGTATATCGTGGATGAAGGTATGAACTCTGTCTCGATGTCCAGGTAATCGCAGACCCGGACCAATGTATTCAGCACAAATCGTGCCAGGTTGTATTCATTTGAGTGAATAAGCTCGCCTATCCATGGATATACAGAAGGATACAGAGGTGCCCTGGAATAACTACGCTCAAGGGTCCTCAAGAGCTTCTTTCGCCAGCGATCTCCCGCGACGAGGTGAAGCTCATTGATCGTTTTGTTTCGACTTGCCTTTTCAAGGGGGATGGTAATCCAGGCAGGCTCACCGTTGACCAGCACCCGGTTTCTATTGATCCATCGACGCGCGACATATTGCACGTCGTCATAAACTGCGAAACGATCCACCGCATGAATGACTTGAAAGTAGCCCAGATGAGGAAAAATATATGGTTGCTTTATGGCGATTCTCATGAAGTTGTGTTCTGTGCGCTGGATATTGCAATGTTCCTATGCTATACGACACTCTCGGCCGGGTGGTCAATTATTGGCGCTCGCTTTGGAGAGGGGCTGGCTCAGCCGCATCGACGTTAACCATATTATGAATTCTGAAGCATGATAAATGTTTGTGGCTCGCTGGTTGGTCAGGAAGAACTCGACGCAGTGGGTGAATGTTTTGAGCGCCAGTGGCTGGGCTGTGGTCCCAAGACCAAGGAATTCGAAGAACAGCTTGCGCAATATTTGGGCGTGGCTGGCACAGTGCTGGTCAACAGTGGCTCCAGCGCTCTACATATTGCGACCAAACTTCTCGATCTGGCCCCGGGTAGTGAGATCATCGTTCCTTCGTTCACTTGGCCAGCATGTGCGCAGGTCGTTGTGCTGAATGGCTGTAAGCCAGTGCTTTGTGACGTGGAGCGCGATTCGCAGAATGTCAGTGTTGATACCATTCGATCGCACATAACAGAAAATACCGCAGCCATAATGGCCGTTCACTACGGTGGAAAGCCAGTTGACCTGGCTCCCATACTTGAGCTTGGGTTTCCGGTTATCGAAGACGCCGCTCATGCCGTTGCGTCCCGTTTGAATGGCAAAGCTTTGGGTACCATTGGGAAGATCGGTGCTTTTAGTTTTGGCGCTATGAAGAATCTGGCAGTTGGTGAGGCCGGGGCCGTTGTTTCAAATGATCTCGATCTTTTGGCACGTGCCAAAACGTTGCGTTATTCTGGCCTGGACCAAATGGGAGCCTCCATCGAATACGACAAGGGACACCCGTGGTGGGAACACGACATTTCAGAATACACCCTAAAATTCCTGGCTTCAGATCTTTGCGCTGCGATCGGCTGCGTACAGCTGCAAAAACTTAGCAGTTTGCAGGCGCGAAGACGGGAGATTTGGGAGCGCTACCAAGTCGAGTTTGCCGAAATCGATTGGTTCGAGAGACCCCTTGATGCCACGGCGACTGAGCAACACTCATATTTTATCTACAGCATTAGACTTTGCGTTGGCCTAGAAGAAGGGACGAGAGATCGTTTGGCCTATTTTTTAAGAGATAACGGAATATACACGACGCTTCGATATTACCCACTGCACCTTAGTGGTGTTTTTAGAACTGACCACCCGCTTCCCGTTTGTGAGGAATTGAACCAAGTATCGCTCAGCCTGCCGATTCATCCGGGACTTTCAGATGACGAGGTTCTGTTTGTCGTCGAAAAGGTTAAGGAGTTCGGAACCAAGCTGTCGGTGGCGGCGCGGCCATACTCTGCGTTTGACTCGTAGTCGTGCCGAGTCCCCCAATCGGGCGTTACAATTCCGCGTGCCGCCATCATCCGCATTTCCTGCTCGAGGCGTTTCTTTTGCTCAATTGCTTGCACCTCGTCTCTGAGCGCTTCAGGAACGACGGTCTCGGCTGGCCGCGTCATCTCGAAATAAATGGTGTTGCGCTTGAGCGCAAACAATACAGCCAATTCTATGAGTGAATAGGTGTCACCCGGCGTTCTGTCAAATTGCATCGGCTCGGCCAGGACCAATGCGGCATTGCCGATGAAGCGTGAACGCAACGAGGGGTTTGGACTGACGCGATGCAAGGTAAACGGGTGCAATATCACCATGTCGCCTGCTTCGCCGGTTATTTCCTCGAACCGTGAGCACTGCTCAACTATACCCGGTATCAAATAGCCGCAATTTTGCAGGCCATCGGGGTGCAGCCCCTGCTGGTGAGCTGCAAGCAGATGGGCCAATGGCGCTATGGAGTCAGTGGCAATGAATGTGCCACCACTTCTTGGCCGGATTTCAGAATATAGGGGTACCACGATCAGGCCTTGCTCGGGCGAGTTCAAGTAGTGCCGGAAGTCCCAACCGTCCTTATGCCAGTCGCTTTGATGAGGGTGCGGTGCCTGCCATGATGGTCCACGAAGGCTGCCCAGGTTGCACAGGGCGTTGTCCTGCCAGGCAAGATAATCGCCCCTGTCGGGCAGCCGCTGGCAGCCGCCAATGACGTCCGCCTGGGCAAAAAAGGCGCGAGGTGCGTCCGATTTTAGACTGAAGCTTTGTCTGCCGCCCTCGGTGTGCACATACCCCGGCATGCTGTCGGGACCCATAAGCGGCTTGTCCCAACTGCCGGGGTGATGTTCGTCGATGTCATGCTTTTCTCCGAGTTCACGCCAGGCTTGCTCGCGCACGGAATGAGCAATGTCGGTCGAAAACGCGTTTTTGACGACTACATAGCCCTTTTCGATGAATTGCCTCGCATCGGCTCGAGAGAGTTGTTCACACTTCGATACCGACGCATCAAATGCAGTGATAAAATCGTGTTGGTTGAATGGCTGGCTCGGAATCATATGCCTTCATCGGCATGCTAACTGTTGTAATGCTAGGATGTGCAATGTTTGAGGCAGGACCAGGGTTTTCGACAAAGCACCAGCAGTCCGATATTGCCTACTGACTTGGTCCACGATACACACATGATGCCGTGCATGTTTCGTGTATGCAAACTTCTTTCAGTTGAGGCAAGTTGGGATGCAGACGTTCCCATATCCAACAGGCGATGTTTTCAGCGGTGGGGTTTTCCAGGCCCCTGATATCATTGAGATAGCGATGGTCGAGTTGCTCAAGTAACGGTGTGCAAGCCGCCTTGACGTCCGCGAAATCCATCACCCAACCGTACTTGGGGTCTATTGGACCCCCCACGGTAATTGTGAGGCGGAATGAGTGACCATGCAGCCGTCGGCATTTATGGCCCTCTGGCGTTTCAGGGAGAAGATGAGCCGCTTCGAACGAAAGTTCATTGCGAACCTCGGCAAAGCGATTGGCTGGTGAGCGGGACATGGTGACCGCATTATCCGTATTCATAATGAAATTGCAATCCTTAACTTGCCACGCAAGAATGGTCGTCAGGGCGTAGTGAAAAGCGAAGATGAGCTTCTTTGGTAAAGCGCATCACCCCAACCACAGCCTGAATCTGCTGACTGTCGTTACGCGAATGAAATGCCCACCACACAATTCACTTTCTGCAAACTGAAATAACGACTCCAAGAAAAACAATGTTCAAAGACAAAGCAAGCGCAATTCGCTATTTGTTATTCGCACTGGTTTCGATCGCGCTGGTTGCGGGATTTGGCTTCCTGTATTCCGTGAGGCCGATTGCCACGCTCAAGCTCGACGCCACAGAGGTAGAGGTGCGGGTGCTGCTAAGTGACCTGAAAACCCCTTGGGACATGAGTTGGTCCGCAGACGGCTGGATATGGTTTTCAGAGAAAAGAGGGAAAATCAGTCGGTATTCCCCTGAATCGGGTACATTGCAGCAAGTTCATTTGATTGAGGACGTATTTCAATCCAGGGACAATTTCGGGCTGCACGCACTGGCGCTCCATCCGGAGTTTCCCACGGTGGCTTTGGTGTACGCGCACTACACCTACTCGCTCAAGAGAAGTCGTCTCGTCAGATTCAGATTCAATGCTTCTGCTGTCCTGCTCGAAGATTCAACGGTGTTGTTGGACAATTTGCCGGCCAATGCATCTCACAATGGCTCTCGCATCGTATTCTCACCCCAAGGAGACTCAATGTTCCTGTCTCTGGGCGATGCCTTTAACCTTGAAGGCGCACAGGATCTGAACGTGTATTCGGGAAAAATCCTGCGTCTGAATACGGACGGAAGCATCCCGGCCGACAACCCGTTTCCGGACAGCCCCATCTGGAGCTATGGCCACAGGAATCCACAGGGACTGGTCATGGCAGGTAACGGCAAGCTTTACAGCTCAGAACATGGTGCAAGCGATGATGATGAACTGAATCTGATTCAACGCGGAAAAAACTATGGCCATCCCTTCGTGCGGGGACTTTGTGATACCAATAAGGAAGTCAAAGATTGCCGTATTCACGAGGTCCACGTCCCGATGAAGATCTGGTCGCCCACTTTTGGTGTTTCAGGAATCGAATACTACGACCATGAAGCCATACTGGAATGGCGAAATTCAATCCTGGTAGTTTCCATGAAGAACTTCCTGACAGAAGAGGGAAAACGCCTTCAGGTGCTTAAGTTGAACGAGGAAGGGGACCGTATCGTCAAGGTCAACGACCACCTGGTAAACGTGTTTGGAAGGTTGAGGGAAGTCATGGCTGCGCCAGACGGCCGGGTTTTCATTTTTACCACAAATCGGGAAATCAACCCGAACAAACGCAGGGATCTGAAGTTGGGCGATGACAAACTGATCATGCTTCAGAAAGTTATGGGGTCAGAGTAAAGTGCCAGAGTAAACTTACGCCGAATTTGGGGGAATTCTTACCGGGGTGGTGGTGAATGGCCATTGTTGCTTGGGGTTAGGTTGTTGATGGGGTGTTTTGATGTGCGGGTTCACTCTCGGCTTGACCCTGCGACAATGCCATTGGGTGGATTTCGCGGACTGACAGGACACTGCACTAGATAAACACGGTCGCCGGCTCACGGTAGCCGATGGATTCGGCCAGGTGCAATTCGCCAATATTGCGGCAACCGTCCAGATCGGCAACGGTGCGGGCTACCTTTAAGAGGCGATAGCAGGCTCGTGGCGAGAGATTGAGGCGGACCGCGGCCTGTACGAAAAACTTTTGCTCAGGCAGGGCCAGCTCGCAGTGCTGTGCCACCCCTTTTGAATTCAGCCAGGCGTTGGTTGTGTCCTGGCGTTCCAGCTGGATGTTGCGGGCAGCCACCACGCGCTGCCTCACTTGCTTGCTGCACTCCCCTTTGGCCCCGGGCTGTTGGAATAGCCCGGGCTTTGGCCGGGCGACCTCGAGATGCAAGTCGATGCGGTCCATCAGCGGGCCGGAAACCCGCCCACGGTAATTGCGGATTTGATCGCCGCTGCACATGCACTGGCCCGCCGGGTCACCGTGATAGCCACAGGGGCAGGGATTCATTGCCGCCAGCAGTTGCAACCGGGCAGGAAATTCCGCCTCCCCGCTGGCGCGGCAAATGACAATATGGCCCGATTCCATCGGTTGGCGCAGTACTTCGAGCACATGGCGGTTGAATTCAGGTAATTCATCGAGAAACAGGACGCCATGATGCGCGCGAGAAATTTCACCCGGCCTCGGCAAGCTGCCGCCTCCGACCAACGCAATTGCGCTTGCCGTATGGTGCGGCGCCCGGAATCGCCGCTCGCGCCAACGTTTCACGTCGACACCCTGGAGGCAAATTGAATCTACCGCGGCTGCCTCCAGGGCCTCGTCTCGCTCCATCAATGGCAGCACCCCCGGCAGCCGGGTTGAAAGCATCGTCTTGCCGGTCCCCGGCGGCCCGCACATCAGCATGTTGTGTTGCCCCGCCGCGGCGATTTCCAGGGCCCTGCGCGCATGTTCTTGCCCAATTACCTCGGCCAGATCTTTGCTGCAACGAGGTTGGGACTCCTCACATTTCGGTGCCCTCGCGAGGCTGGATTTGCTGTTCAGCCATGCCACTACTTCGAGCAGGGTCGCTGCGCAGCGAGGCCGGGGTGCGCCAGCCAGGCCCGCCTCTGATGCATTGGCGGCTGGCACGACAAGCTCGCGGCCGGCTCGGGCCGCCTGAATCGCCACCGGCAAGACGCCCAGGATGGGCCTGATGGCGCCACCCAGGGATAGTTCGCCGACGAATTCGCAGCCCGCCAGTTTTTCTCCGTGAATCTGTCCCGAAGCGGCAAGTATGCCCAGAGCAATGGGAAGATCGAATCTTCCCCCGGTTTTTCGCAGGTCGGCAGGCGCCAGCGAAATCGTGATTCTGCCGCCGTGAAACCTGAACCCGCTGTTGACTACAGCGGCCTTGACTCTTTCCTTGGCCTCCCTGACTGCAGCTTCGGCCAGCCCCACCATGATCAGGCGCGGCAGACCGCCACTGAGATGGACCTCTACGGTAACTTCAGGGGCTTCGACCCCAACGCCTGCGCGGCTGTATATGAGCGCAAGATTCCTGATGCCGGGCTCGTCACTGCCGTTAATTTCGGTGTGTTCGCTCGAATTCGAAATGCCATGATCCTCCACCGAATAATGGAGAATGGTGATGGTTTGTCATGGTGGCGGGAATGGGAAGCTTGCCTGGATTGGCGTCAGCCTGCGGCGTGCGCGGGTGTAGGAAAATGGCGGCTAGCCGCCTGTTTCAGTCAGTTCAGCAAGTTGCTGTTCAAGCGCCTTAAGTTTGTTTTCCGCTCCAGCCAGAATCGCCTTTTGGGCGTCAAATTCCTCGCGGGTGACGACTTCCAGCCGTTCGAGCCCCCGTGACAATATTGCTTTGAATTGATCTTCCAGGTCCCGTGACAGCTCACCAAGTCCCGGCGGCAGGGCTGCGCTGAGCTTGCGCGTCAAATCGTCTATGGTGCGCAGGTCAATCATGATTGAACCTCCTCTGGGACGATATGGGTTGCGGGCCGCACGGGCTGGCATTAAAGTCGCTGCATAAGTTCATTGTGGGTGACCGAGGATAGTCAGAATGAAGATGATAACCGCCATCATAAAGCCTTTTAAGCTCGACGACGTGCGCGATGCCATTGCCGAGACCGGGATTCAAGGCATGACCGTCACGGAGGTCCGCGGCTTTGGGCGCCAGAAAGGACATACCGAACTCTATCGCGGTGCCGAGTACGTGGTGGATTTTCTGCCTAAACTCAAGCTGGAGATCGCCGTTCCCGATGAGCGTCTTGAGGCCGTTGTGGAGCCCATTTCCGAGTCGGCGGCATCCGGGCGAATCGGCGACGGCAAAATATTTGTCCAATCCCTGGAACGCGTTATCCGAATCCGAACCGGCGAAGAGGGGGACGAGGCGCTATAGGATTCGCCACTATTGGGTGAATTCGACCAGCGGACCGGTTTTAGCTGCGCTCTGTCCCGTAATTCAGGCCGGTTGGCGCAGGCTCCATCACAATTTGGGACATTGTGATGCAATCAGGCTATCGTTAACGGGAAATTGTTCCAATGATTGAAAAACCAGTTGGGATTAGGAAACTAATAGGGGTCGAAAGGCGTCTATTCAATGTGCAGATGGGGAATTGAGTGGTTTGTTTCGTGGAAATGAGCCTGCCAGCGCGGACATTGGCACAAGAATTGTATTTACATGCTAAGGGATCGCTCGTGTCGATCCCAATGCACCACGACCTCTGGCGGTTGACCAGCCGGAGGGTTTGGATGTGTGTAGGAAAATAACACCAATACATAAGGACGGATGGACAAAGGACACACATTTCTATCGGCAACACTGGTTGAGCTGAGCCGTCGCAAGGTACTGCGCACCCTTGGCGGCTATGCCGTGGCCGTCTTTGTGTTGCTGCAACTGATGGATGCGGCTGTGGAGCCCCTGCGCTTGCCCGATTGGGTGCCGACTCTGGTCGTCATTGTGCTAATTTTGGGCTTTCCCATCGTATCCATGTTGGCTTGGCTCTTCGATGTTACCGCCAGTGGAGTCCGGCGTACGCCCAGTGAAGGCCTGCTGTCCCATTCACAAAACACCATTTTGTTCAGCGTGATGCTGTTTGCCACGGCAGGGCTGGGATATGTGTTCTTTGAATACTACTCTGGTGTTTTCGAAGTGGAACTGGCACTGGAACAGGAGCAGGCGGTTGAACAGCGAGCCTTTACTGCACCGGCCAACTCGATTGCCGTGCTGCCCTTCGCCGACCTTTCGGCGGATCAGGATCAGGCATATTTTTCGGACGGCGTGGCGGAGGAAATTCTCAACCTGCTGGCACAGGTGGATGGTTTGCACGTTGCGGCCCGGACGTCATCATTCGCATTCAGGGAGCCAAGTACCGACATTCGGGAAATTGGCCGCCTGCTGAATGTCACCACGGTGCTCGAAGGCAGCGTCAGGGCGTCAGGTAACCGCATACGCCTGACGGCTCAGCTGATCAATGTGTCGGATGGTTTCCATATCTGGTCGCAGTCCTATGACCGCGAACTCGATGACATCTTTGCCATCCAGGACGAGATCGCAAATAGCATCGCCACCGCGCTGGTGGAGTCCTTCGAGGGTCTGGTTCTAACCCCCAGGGGGCGTGCGGAAAATCTGGCGGCATCTCAGGCCTACCGGATCGGCAGGTTGCACTGGTGGCGGCGTTCACCGGAAGAGCTGCAAAAAGCGATCGAGCAATTTGCCATCGCGCTGGAACATGACCCGCAATTTGCGCCGGCTTATGCGGCCATGGCCGATACCCGGCTGTTGCTGTCCCGCTACGGCAATATTTCCCTCCACGATGCAGTGCAGAAAGCCACGCCAATGATCGAAAGAGCGCTGGCCATCGATCCGCAGTCGGCTGAAGCTTTCGCTGCGCTGGGTCTGGCGCGCCTGCAGATCGGGCAAAAAGATGCGGCGGAATCCGCATTTCGACAGGCCATGCAGCTCGACGAGAACTATATTCCGGCCCAGCTCTGGCTGGGTAATGTTCTGAGCTACCAGGGCCGCTATGCCGAAGTCGAGCGGTTGCTCGAGCACGCCATGACGCTGGATCCCCTGAACGAATTGCTCGCGGTCAACTACGCCACCAATCTTAATATTCGGGGTGACTACCAGAGTGCAAATGAATTGTTGCAACAGCTGCTCGAATTGCGCCCCACGTCTACTTTACTGTTGCGCACCATGGCCGCGCACAAACTTGGCCACGGCGATTTGCAGGAAGCCTGGAAGTTGGCGAACCGCGCCTACCAGCTTGGGCCCGGTAATCCATCGGAAATTGCAGTGTTGGCCAAGACTTGACTGGCCCTGGGTGAAATTGACGAAGCGGAACAACTTCTGCTCAAAGGGCTGGAAGGGCTGGATCAGAATCACGAACTGATGGTCAGCTACTTCAGGACCTTGCTACTCGCCGACAGGTTTGAAGAGGCCAAGTCATTGTTGCGCGAGTGGCACGCTGATGCGGGTGATGACATTCCTGCGGCGGTTGAGCGGTCGTTCAACTATCGGTTTGGCATGATCGCCATGCTCGAAAAGGACTATGAGTCGGCCTACCTGAGATTTTCATCCGCCATCAATAGCGAGCAAGACACCGCTTACGATGAAACGGACGCCATGATTTTGACCATGACGGCACTGGCCGCCGACCGAACCGGGCGCCACGAGGCCTATGGGGAGCTGATCGTGGAAGCAGAACGAAACAACCATCGAGCCCGGCTCAACGGTGTCAACAGCCCTGACATTCTATATGCCGAGGCTACCATCCTGGCTTTGAAAAACGAGCCGGCTCCGGCCCTGCAAAAACTCCAGGGGGCCTATGATCAGGGATTTCGGGAGTGGTGGCTGTTCAAGGTCGACGGCCGATTGGACAGTCTGAGGCAGAATCCGGATTTCATCGCCATCAACGGCATGATTCAACGGGATATTGCCCAGGCACTGTCGGAGGTACGGACCGCGCAGTTGGGCGCGGGCTGACGGCCCGAGTGGTGATTTTCGCTACACGCCGGCAAACTTCGCGGCGTCGCCAATCCATCTCCTGATCAGTTTTTCAGATAATTCAGGCTGTTCGCCCAGCAAGCGCTCTGCCACCGGCGGGATTCGCCGCAACAAATGAGCATCCCGTGCAAGATCGGCCACCCTGAACTGCAGCATGCCGGTTTGGCGGGTGCCGAGGACTTCGCCCGGTCCGCGCAGTTCAAGGTCTTTCTCGGCAATCTTGAAGCCGTCGGTGGTTTGCCGCAATATGCCCAGCCGCTGCTTGGCCAGCGGGCCGATGGGTGCACGATACATCAACACGCAAGAAGCCTGTTGCTCCCCTCTGCCGACACGGCCGCGCAACTGGTGCAGCTGCGCAAGACCCAGCCGCTCCGCGTTTTCAATGATCATTAACGAGGCGTTGGGGACATCTACCCCCACCTCGATGACGGTCGTAGCCACCAGCAGTTGAATCTCGCCCGTGGCAAATCGTGACATGACCGCCTGTTTTTGATCCGCCTTTAGCCGACCGTGAATCAACCCGATTTCAACGCCCTTCAGTCCGCCGGCCAACTCATTTGCTACGTCCTGGGCAGCCTGCGCTTCGACCGCCTCGGATTCTTCAATCAGGGTGCAAACCCAGTACGCCTGTCTGCCTGCCTGGCAGGCGGAGGCAACCCGCTCGATCACCCTGGCGCGCTGCTCGTTGGAGATCACGGCGGTCTTTACCGACTTGCGCCCGGGCGGCAATTCATCGATTACCGAGGTCTCCAGACCTGCATAGGCAGTCATGGCCAGGGTTCTGGGGATGGGGGTTGCGGTCATGATCAGTTGATGGGCATGAACCGCCCGTTCCGTGGACTTGTCGAGCAGCGCCAGGCGTTGATCGACGCCAAAGCGATGTTGTTCATCTACCACCGCCAGCCCCAGCTTGCTGAAGGTGACACCCTTTTGCATTAAAGCGTGGGTTCCGATGACCAACGGTGCGCCGGCGGCGATGTCCTGCAGGGCCTTTTGGCGCGCCTTGCCCTTGACCTTGCTGCTCAGCCACACGGGCACGATATTCATCGGCGCCAACCACGCTGTAAAGTTCCTAAGATGCTGTTCGGCCAATAATTCAGTGGGTGCGGTAATGGCGGTTTGCCAACCGCTGCCGGCGGCGCGCAACGCGGCGAACGCGGCTACAACGGTTTTCCCACAGCCCACATCACCCTGCAACAGCCGTTGCATCGGGTGAGGCTGCGCCAGGTCCTGGCGTATTTCCTCGATCACACGTTGCTGTGCTCCGGTCAGAGAAAATGGCAGATCGGCGAGAAATTGTTCCTCGAGCTTTGAGCTGACCGCCAGCACCGGGGCAGGGAACTGCCTCTGGCGGATGTGCAATTGCTGCATGCTCAAATTGTGGGCGAGTAGTTCTTCCAGGGCGAGTCTTTGTTGGGCCGGATGGCGCTTTTCTACCAGCGCCGTCACGTCCGCCTGCGGCGGCGGACGTTGAATGTAGGCAATAGCATCTGTCAGAGATGGCATCTTCAGGTCGTTGATCATTTCCCGCGGCAGCAGCTCTTCGAGTTCCAGCGCCCCCTGCTGAAGCAGTTGCAATGCCTGGTCTGTCATGCGAATCCAGCTCGCCTGGCCAATCCCTTCGGTGGTTGGGTACACCGGTGTCAGGCGATCCGACACCGGAACGTCGGCATCCGCCATCAAGGTTCTGTAATTAGGGTGGATCATTTCCAGTCCCTGGAAGCCTGCACGCACCTCGCCATAGCAGCGCAGCCGCACACCTTTTGCAAGCTGGCGTTTCTGGCTGGCCCTGAAGTGAAAAAACCTCAGGGTGAGACGGCCAGTCCCGTCCGCAATGACCACAACCAGCATTGCCCTTCTGGCGCGCACAATCGTGGCATGCTCGACGTGCCCTTCGATCAGTACCCGGGCGCCCGGATAAACGCCCCCAATCGGATGGATGCGGGTGCGGTCCTCGTAACGGTAAGGCAGGTGAAACAGCAGGTCGGAGACTTTATGGATGCCCAGTTGACCCAGCGTGGCTTCCAGCTTTGGCCCCACGCCACTGAGATCTATCAGATCTGGCGGGCGGTCATGGCGCATTGGGTCTAGTGTACTGTGCAATGTGAAGTTTAGAGGCCGAGTATCGCATCCATTTCAACTTCTGCACCCTTTGGCAAACCGGAGACTTCAATTGCGGCCCGAGCGGGAAACGGTTCTGAAAAGTGTTGCGCCATGACTGCATTGACCGACTGAAAATCGCCCAGATTGGTGAGATAGACAGTGAGCTTGAGGATTTGGTCCAATGACCCCCCGGCCGCCTCGCATACCGCGGAAAGATTGCGAAAAACGCGATGGACTTGCTCTTCAATGTCTCCCGTCACCAATTCCATGGATTGCGGGTCGAGCGGGATCTGGCCGGACAGGTAAACGGTGTCACCGTGCCGGGTGGCCTGGGAATAGGTCCCGATGGCAGCAGGTGCATTGTTAGTGTGGATGGTCTGCTTACTCATGAGTCTGGGTTCCTTGTAAATGAATTCAACTTCTTACGCGGTTGACGCGGATGACATTGGCGTTGCGCCTGAGGCGGCGCATCACCCTGGCCATATGATCACGGTCGTTGACTGACAGAGTCAGCTGCAATGTCGCGGTTTCCGGATTCGCGTCAGACTGGGAGATGGCTTCAATATTGCTGTCGGCTTCGCCGATGCTGGTTGATATGTTCGCCAGCACCCCCGTTACATTCTTGATCACCAGGCGTAGCGTGACCAGAAATCTGCCCTTGGTGATCGCTGCCCACTTCACGGTAACGCAGCGGTCCGGATGCTTACGGAATTCTCGAACATTGGCACAGCCCGGCCGGTGCACGACCAGCCCCTTGCCGGCTGACACATAAGCCATGATGTCGTCGCCTGGCACAGGGTGGCAGCACGCCCCGTAGGTCACCGCACTGCCTTCGGAGCCCGCAATCGTTATCGCCTCGGCGTTCTCGTCGTGGTCGGCAAACAACTTAGACCCGGGGGTGAGTTTGGCGGCGACCACATTGGCGAGCACCAGCCCCAGCGCCAGTTCTGAAAACAGATCCTCCTGTCGTGCGAGGTGGTTTTCTTGGAGATATTGCTCCAGGCTCGAAGCTGGAATCTGGTCCACCGAACTGCCCAACTCATTGAGCGCGTTTTCCAGCAAACGCAAACCCATGGCAACCGTGTCTTCCTGTTCAAGGCTTTTGAGATAATGGCGAATGGCTGTTCTTGCCCGTGCAGTGGAGACGTATTCGAGCCATTCCGACTTGGGCTGAACTGTCGAGTCGGTGATGACTTTGACGGTTTGACCGTTTTCCAGTCGTGTGGACAGGGGCACTTCAATCTTGTCCACCAGGGCTTCGCGGGTGTGATTGCCAACGTCCGTGTGAATCGCGTAGGCAAAGTCCAACGCTGTGGCACCGCGTCGCAAATCAATAATTTTCCCCTTGGGCGTGAATACAAAAATCTCGTGGGGAAACAGGTCGGCCTTGGCGTGATCCAGGAATTCAAGGGAATCACCGGTATGGCGTTGAACATCGACCATTTGCAGCAGCCACTCACGGGCGCGCACCTGGGCGATTCCGGAAAAGGCTTCGCCAGTCTTGTACTGCCAGTGCGCAGCCGCCCCTTTGAGGGCCATAATGTCCATCTCCTCGGTGCGAATCTGAATTTCAACGGGAAGGCCATAGGGGCTGTTCAGGATCGTGTGTAGTGACTGGTAGCCGTTGGCTTTGGGCAGAGCGATAAAGTCCTTGAAGCGGCCGGGCTTGGGCTGGTACAGATTATGCACTACGCCCAGCGCGAGATAGCATTGCGCCTCTGTTTGGGTGACGATGCGGAAGGCGTAGAAGTCCGTCACCTCGGAAAATGACAGGTCCTTGGCGAGCATTTTTTTGTAAATGCTGTACGGAGATTTCTGACGACCGGTCAGGGTGCAGGGCACGCTCGCCTCGTTCATCCTGGCGCGCAAGGCTTCACTGATATTGGTGACGAACTCCTCCCGGTTGCCAGACATGGTTTCCAGGTGTTCATTGATCGTGCGGTAGCGCCAGGGAAATAGATTGGCGAAGCCCATGTCTTCGAGTTCCAGCTTCATGCTGTTCATGCCGAGGCGGTCTGCGATGGGCGCATAGATGTCCAGCGTCTCACGGGCGATCCGTCGCCGGGTATCGAGGTGCATGCTCTCAAGCGTGCGCATGTTGTGCAGGCGGTCGGCCAGTTTGATGAAAATCACGCGAAGGTCGCGCGACATGGCCAGCATAAGCTTGCGGAAACTTTCAGCATCCGCTTCGGTGCGGGTGCGAAATTTCATCTTGTCCAGTTTTGTCACGCCATCGACAAGATTGGCGATCGCCTCGCCGAATTGGTCAACCAGCTCTGCCTTGGTCAGCGGAGTGTCTTCGATGGTGTCGTGAAGAATGGCGGCCGCCACACTTTCATGGTCCATGCGCATGCGGGCGAGAATATCCGCCACTGCCATCGGGTGCAGAATGTAAGGCTCGCCGGTTTTCCTGGTCTGGCCTTGATGTGCCTGGCCACCCACCTCGAAGGCGCGCAGCACGACGGCAACTTTTTCAGGGTCTAAATAGGTGTTGAGCAGGTCCCGTAGTTCCAGGACGGCTTGAGGATATTCAATCGCTTCCTGCATCGTGACACCGCGTCACAGGTGGCCTCTGAAAGGGCCATTAATTACGATGCAGTACACTAGAGAGTGGATTCATCGTCCTCTGCATGCATATCGAATGCTTCGGCAGCTTCTATCTCTGCTTGCAACATATCGACTTTCGAGGCATCCAGGTAACCCTCTGCAATTTCGCGTAACGCCAATACGGTCGGCTTATCATTTTCTTCTTCAACCAGCGGTTCGGCGCCGTTGGCGATTTGCCGCGCACGCTTGGTGGCAGTGAGCACCAATTCAAATCGGTTATCTACGTTTTCAAGACAGTCTTCTACTGTGATTCTAGCCATTTGTTTGCTACCCCAATTCTCTGATTGCCTGGTGCCATCACCAGACAGTTGCTGGCCTCAGGAAAATCCACAGGCTGAACCTACCAGTTTAGCGCGTTCCCAGCAGCTCTGCCAGAAGTGATTGCAGTGTTTTTTCGGATATCTCCCGTATCGGCTTTTTGTGCCTGATGATGGCGTGGAGGTCTTGCAATGCCTCGTCGAAGTCGTCATTGATAATTGCAAAGTCAAATTCGGTGCAATGGGAGATTTCGGACCTGGCTTCGCGCATTCTGTTTGCGATTTCCTCAGCGCTGTCCTGGGCACGGGTTTTCAGGCGTGCCTGCAGTACCTCAAGGGAAGGCGGCAGGATAAATATTGTGCGGCAATCGGGAAAATGGTCCCTGATTTGGCGCGCACCCTGCCAGTCGATGTCAAGCAGTACGTCAAGACCTTCAGTCAACTGTGAATCAACCGCCGCTTTGCTCGTGCCATAGTGACGGCCAAACACCAGGGCGTGTTCCAGGAACGCATCCTGCTCCGCCAATCGGAGAAAGTCCGCTTCGTCAACGAAATGGTAGTGAAGACCATCTTTTTCACCCGGCCGCGGAGATCGCGTGGTATGGGATACCGACAGGCGCACTTTTTGATCCCGCTCCAGCAGGGCACTGACGAGGCTGGTCTTGCCACCTCCCGATGGGGCGGCAAGGACAAATAACCCGGGTTCTGTTTCACAAGAGGCGTGCTCAGAAGACGCTGGCTCAAGCTTCATGTCAAATGTTGCAGCATAGGAAATGGGCGGCTTTCACTCGATGTTTTGAACCTGCTCGCGCATCTGTTCGATCAGGACTTTAAGCTCCACCGCCGCTTGTGTAGTGCGCTGATCCACAGATTTCGAACTGAGCGTGTTCGATTCGCGGTTGAACTCCTGCATCAGAAAGTCCAGCCTGCGCCCCACCGGTTCGGTCATTTCGAGCACGTTTAGAGACTCTGCCACATGAGCGGAAAGGCGATCTAATTCTTCATCGACATCCATCTTTTGCGCCAGAATCGCCACTTCCTGTTCGAGTCGCCCCGGCTCAAGATGTTGTTTCAGGTCGCCGATTCTTTCCAGCATCTTCGTTTGCAGGGCAGTTCGGATGTCCGGCAGCCACTCACGAATCTGGCCAATCCAGTGACTGATGCCCTCGAGGCGTTCGCGGATGACTCGATCCATGTGGGCGCCTTCGCGTTGTCGGGCCTGCTGTAATCCAGCAGCGCCTTCTTCGAGCAGTTCAAGTGCCGTTTGGTGGCGTGGGCCTGGGTCCTCGGCCTGCTCTTCCAGCAGTCCTGGCCAGCGCATCAAGCTCACCAGGTCAGGTTCGGATTCGCCACCGCTGGCAGAGCGGAGTTGGTTGTGCAGGTCCAACAGCCGGGCGGTCAGGGGCTCGTTTAATACCAGGTTTGCAGCCTTGCTGGCGCCGGCAGGGACGAACCGTAGTGTGGCGTCGATTTTCCCCCTGCTGAGGTGGTCGCCAAGTGTTTTTCGCGCTTCAGACTCTATTGCCCTGAATTCTTCAGGCATCCTCAGGCTGATATCCAGGTAGCGGTGATTGACGGAGCGCACCTCCCAGCTAAAGCGGCCAATATCCAATTGCTTTTCTACCCTGGCAAAGCCAGTCATGCTTCGAATCTTCAAGTAAAACTCCTGCAAGCTTGGCACCGATCTGGCGCTCAAGGAACGGTTGCCCGCCAACGGGCTAAGCACTATTCTAGTGTACTGCATCGCAATTAATGGCACTTTCAGCCAGACGCAAAGCGGTTAGCCGCAAGGCATGTTCCCGCCGGGGTAGCCAGACTACCTCAAGGGGACATAACACAGCGGATGGCCGCTGTGCGCCTGGCCCGCAGGGAGGCCACCTGTGACGGCACTGCTGCGTTCGACTTCTTGGAAAGGACAGGCCATTCCCTGCGAAGCCCGCCTTGCATTGCAGCCACAGGTGACCTCTGAAAGGGCCATTAATTGCGATGCAGTACACTTGACCCGATCTAAAGATGGTCAACCAGGAAGGACATATGAGACCCAGCGGAAGAGCAGCTGACGAAATCCGGGAAGTAACAATCAAACGCAACTACACCTGTTACGCCGAGGGGTCGGTATTGGTGTGCTGTGGCAACACCCACGTGCTGTGCAATGCTTCGGTGGAAGAACGCGTGCCGCCTTTCCTGCGTGGCAAATGTGAGGGTTGGGTGACGGCGGAATATGCCATGCTGCCTCGATCCACCGGCTCGCGCATGATGCGGGAGTCTACCCGTGGCAAGCAGGGTGGCAGAACACTTGAAATCCAGCGCTTGATCGGGCGTTGCTTGAGGGCAGTAGTAGACCGCGCCGCGCTGGGCGAACGAACCATAACCGTCGATTGCGACGTGATCCAGGCGGACGGCGGCACCCGCACTGCTTCCATCACGGGCGCCTATGTGGCCCTGGTCGATGCCTGCAAATGGATGCAGCAACGCAATTTGATTAAAGACAATCCCATTCACGGTCAGGTAGCGGCGATCTCGGTGGGAATTTTTCGCGACCTGTCGGTGCTCGACCTGGATTATGCAGAGGACTCAAAAGCTGAGACCGACATGAATGTGGTGATGAATGATGGCGGGGCGTTTATCGAGTTGCAGGGCACTGCCGAAGGCCATGCATTTCGACGTACTGAGCTGGATGAAATGCTTCGGCTGGCGGAACTGGGCATAGGGCAATTGATGCAAATTCAATTGGCGGCGTTGGATGCCTGAGCATTGGCGCTGCGGCCGCGGATAGCCAATTGACCCAGGACCAACAAGCCGCCCGGACGCTGGTGCTTGCCAGCGGCAACGCAGGCAAGCTCAATGAACTCACACAGATGCTGACACCGGCCGGGTGGCGGGTTAGGCCGCAAAGCGATTGGGCAATCGAGGAGGCTGTTGAAGACGGCCAGACATTTCTTGAAAACGCGTTGATCAAGGCCCGGCACGCCTCCGAATGTTGTAAGCAGGCCGCGCTGGGTGACGATTCGGGTCTGGTTGTCGATGCACTGGAAGGTCGTCCCGGCATCTACTCTTCACGTTTTGCCGGTGAACACGCAAACGACGCGGAGAATAATGCCGTCCTACTCAGTGCGCTTGATGGCGTACCAGAAAATCTTCGCACCGCTCACTTTTACTGCGTCATTGTCCTGCTTCGGCACCCCCGTGATCCGGCGCCCATCGTTTCAACCGGGCGCTGGGACGGCCGAATCGTGGTTGAGCCCCGCGGCAGCCATGGATTTGGTTACGATCCCTTGTTCTGGGTGCCGTCCGAGAATTGCACGTCGGCCCAGCTATCGGCGGAACGGAAAAACCATCTGAGTCACCGTGCGCTGGCGCTCCAGGGCCTTATTCAGCAGATGCGGACGTGTTGAGCCTTCCGCCTCTGAGCCTCTACGTGCATCTGCCCTGGTGCGTGCGTAAATGTCCATATTGCGATTTCAATTCACACCAACTCAAGGGTGAATTGGAGGCGGACGCATATGTCGACATGCTGCTGTTGGACCTGGAACTGGATCTGCCTATGGTCTGGGGCAGGCCGGTGGTCAGCATTTTCATTGGCGGGGGAACCCCCAGCCTGTTTTCTGCTGGGAAAATCGAGCGCCTGCTCAGAGGTGTGGCGCGCCTTGTTCCGCTTCGGCCCGACGCCGAAGTCACGCTGGAGGCGAATCCCGGCACGACGGAATACGACAGCTTTGCGGCATACACCCAGGCGGGCGTGAACCGTATTTCGCTGGGCGTGCAGAGCTTTGATGATCACGCGCTCGAGCGCATTGGTCGAATCCATGGCAGCCATGAGGTCCATGCAGCCATCGATGCCTTGCATCGGGCGGACCTGTCGAATTTTAATCTTGACCTGATGTTCGGTCTGCCGAGGCAGGACCTGAAGGCAGCAAAGTCGGACATTGACCGGGCCATCGAGGCTGAACCTGCCCATATTTCCTACTACCAACTTACTTTGGAGCCCAATACGGCATTCGCGCATTCCCCGCCGGTCTTACCCGACGATGAACAGGCCTGGCGAATGCAGGATGCAGCCCAAAGCAGCCTGCAGCAGGCAGGCTTTGAACAATACGAAATTTCCGCCTGGGCCCGACTGGGCAACGAGTGCACCCACAATCTCAACTACTGGCGTTACGGTGATTACCTGGGAATCGGCGCAGGTGCCCATGCCAAGATCACCAACCCAGCCAGCGGTGTCATCAATCGCATCGCCAAGACCCGTCACCCAAACGCCTACATGGCCGGTGCAGGCAGGAAAAGTTTTGTTGCTCAGCGCGAGGATGTTGCAGTTGACCAGCGGGTATTTGAGTTTTTCCTCAATCAGTTGAGGCTCAAGGATGGTGTGAGACAAAGTGACTTCTCACCCCGCACGGGGTTGGATTGGGCAGTGGTAGAAACCCGGGTGTCGCAGGCCACAGAAAAAGGCCTGCTGGAGGAATCGGGAACGGGGACCAACATGATCTTGCGGCCTACGGATCTGGGTTGGCGATTCGTCAATGAAACCCAGGAGCTGTTCCTGCCCGCAGACCGGTTGGCGGCCGGCCCTTGCATTCAGCCATGCGCCTAAGTACACTGGCCGGTCATTCGCGCTCAACAACAGCGAATTTCCGAACGAATTGCGTTCCCAAAATTTGAAGGTAGCAACATGAAATCCGGCATTCATCCCGAGTACAGGGAAGTTGTGTTCCAGGATATTTCCTCCGATTTTGCCATATTGACCCGCTCGACCATTAACACGAAAGACACGATCAAGTGGGAAGATGGAAATGAATATCCGTTGGTGAAAGTTGAAGTGTCCAGCGCTTCGCATCCTTTCTATACCGGCAAGCATAAGATTCTTGATTCAGGTGGTCGTGTAGACCGCTTCAAGAAGCGTTACAGCAAGTAGAAACCAGGCCAAAACCCCAAGGAGCCGCAGGCGACCCGCCGGCCCCGGTTGGGTAAGTCGAGGGCAGGTGGGAGCAAGATTGCGGTTTTGGCGCAGCCAGAAAAGCGTTCTTGAGGAGCCGTCGCCCGTAAAGCGAGACTCCTTTTAGGGGTAAATTCCGAGGCGTTTTCAACGGTTAATGAAATGCCCGCACCCATCATCTGGGTGCGGGTTTTTTGGTGAACCTCATTTGATAGAGCCATCCCCAGCCTGTCATTAGCAGCGCTCTTTTCATCATTAACATTATGAATACGGGCGAGTAATTGTCGATATGTGCGATACTGGGGCGCTGTAATTTTGAGCCGCAGCGAAGGGCGGTCCAATCTGCCAATTGAAAGCCGGCGGATGGGTATCAGGCCGACCCGTGTTCGCCACAAACTTTAGACAGGAGTGTCCCAGTGCCGGAAAATCCCGAGCATGCCGTCATCATCACTGATCCGAACAGCGGAAAACGTGCTGAATTGCCGGTGATCAGGGGCAGCGAGGGTGAACCCACGCTCGATATCAAGAATTTGCCGTCATCGATGGGTTACTTTACCTACGACCCTGGCTTCTCCGCCACGGCCAGTTGCACCAGCGCCATTACATTTATAGACGGTGGCAAGGGAATTTTGCGCTACCGTGGGTACCCGATCGAGCAACTGGCCTCTAAGAGCACTTTTCTGGAAGTGGCTTTTCTGCTCCTCCACGGTGATTTGCCGCAGAGTGATGAACTTGCTCAATTCCGGCACGATATTACCTACCACACGATGGTGCACGAGCAACTCAACCATTTTATTTCCGGGGTCCATTACAATGCCCATCCCATGGCCATGATGGCGGGGGTAGTCGGTTCGCTTGCCGCGTTCTATCACGAAAAATTGGATGTCGATAACGAGGATCACAGATTGCTGGCCGCCAAGCGGATGATCGCAAAAATGCCGACCATCGCCGCAGCCTGTTACCGCCATCATATGGGTTGGCCAACCGCCTACCCCAGGAATTCCCTGCCGTTCTGCGAGCGTTTTTTGCACATGATGTTTTCGGTTCCGGCCGAGGCCTACTCCGTCAGCCCGATTGCGGCCAAAGCGCTGGATCTGCTGTTTATCCTGCATGCCGATCATGAGCAGAACGCCAGTACCTCTACGGTGCGCCTGGTGGGTTCTACTGGCGCCAACCCGTATGCCTGCGTGGCCGCCGGAATTTCAGCATTGTGGGGGCCGGCCCACGGGGGGGCGAATGAAGCGGTCCTCAAAATGCTTGCCGAGATTGGCGACGTCAAACAGGTGCCGAAATTCATGGCTCGGGCGAAAGACCGTTCAGACCCGTTTCGGCTCATGGGTTTTGGCCACCGTGTGTATAAGAACCATGATCCCAGGGCTTCAATCATCAGGGTCGCATGCCACGAGGTGCTGGATGAGCTCGGGGTCAGCGATCCGATGCTCGACCTGGCAATGGAACTTGAGCGGATCGCACTTGAGGATGAGTATTTCATTGATAAAAAGCTCTATCCAAACGTGGATTTCTATTCCGGAATTATCTACAGAGCGCTGGGCATTCCCATCAGCATGTTCACGGTCATGTTCGCCATTGCCCGAACCGTGGGCTGGGTGGCGCAATGGCTTGAACAGGAGCAGACGCCGACCAAGATTGGCCGTCCAAGGCAGGTCTACCAGGGCCCCCACGAACGTCCGTACATTCCCCTTGATGAACGTGGCGATTAGCCTTGGGCTCTGTGGGCTTAGCAGTCTTCGGTAGCAACCCGAAGCAGCGCTTCAACTTCCAATCGCGTCGCCCTGATTTGCGGTTTTCCGTCAATCGGACTCGGCGGCGATTGGCGCAGGTGCACCATGCTGAAGACCATCAATTCGATGGTTCTCTCGTCCTTGGATAGCAGCAATACCGGCAGGCGCAGAAAGCTTCCGTCGTGCCACCGAATCTGGCGTTCTTCCTGTTGAAATGAGAATTCCCGATCCAGAAAGTAGATCACCAACTCATCCGGGTTGTCGCAAAACACATGCAGACCAATGTGGGAATGCTCGGTGGCGGTCCCGTCGAGAACCGAGCCGACCAGGCGCGGGCTGAAATGGTCGAGGTCTTGCATCGCTGCAATGGCGATTCTACGCAAGTGAGATACGTTTTCAAGATGGTCTTCACCACCATAAAGGGCCAGGTATTGCCGCAAGGCGTCCTTGATTTCCAGGTTACTCGGAAGCACGGCCTGATCGCTTACGCCCAACCTGGCAGCGGCCTTTTTCTTCGCGGCCTGATAATTGTTCTGTCCCTCAGTGGCAAGAATCCGGGCGGCTTCATGGGCTAGGTTTGCCCTCGCGCCATTCATATTGCCTGGCCTTTCAGTAAATCTCGTACGGGTCTTCCTCGATCGAGCCATGATCTTCGCCCCCAACTGCTTGCGCTTCCATGTCAGGCAGGTTTCCGGACTGGAATATTTCTGTGATGGCATCCGGATTTTCCAACCGGGCCAGCAAGCCGGTTTCCGGGTCAATTCTGGCCTGCGCGAGACCGGCTGGTAACTTCGGAGGTCGATCTTCCAGGCCTTGGAGCGCCTCGCTCATGTAGTCCACCCAGATTGGCAGAGCGGCGCGCCCGCCCAGTTCCCTTCTGCCCAGGGGCTCGTGGTTGTCAAAACCCACCCAAACGGAGGTGACCATATGGCTGTTATAGCCGGAGAACCAGGCGTCCCGCTGTTCGTTGGTCGTACCCGTCTTGCCGGCAAGGTCCTTGCGGCCCATTTGCATTGCCCGCACCCCGGTGCCTCGTCGGATCACGTCCATCATCATGGAACGGACAAGATAGGCATTCTGGGGCGTAATAACCCGTTCTGCATAGACCGGTTTCTCCCGGCCGCCTGCGAGGCTACCGGTTCGGCCGGCGCCGTGGTTGGTGTCGGCCGGTTCGCCGCTTGTGACTTCGAGAGGCCGGTAGCGGGGTTGGGCGGGCGCATCCGTCTCGATCTGGGCGATCAGCGCCTGGTCGTTTGCTGTGCAGTCATCGCAAAGAATCGGTGGCGGAAATTTAGCCACAATTTCGTTGCCACGCGCAGTGATTCTATGGATGAATCTCGTGTCCACGCGAAAACCGCTGTTGGCGAATACCGCGTAGCCGCGTGCCATGCTCAGTGGGGTCAGCGAAGCGCTGCCCAGTGCCATGGAGAGATTGTTGGGCAGTTCATCTGCAGCGAATCCAAACCGGGTAACGTAGTCCCGCCCGAAGGGAACGCCAATCGTCCGCAACAATCGGATCGACACCAGGTTGCGGGAATTGACCATGGCTTCACGAAGCCGGGTTGGCCCATAGAACTTTTGACTGAAATTCTGTGGCTTCCAGGTCCGCTCCAGCTCGCTGTCTTTGAACACGATTGGCGCGTCGTTGACCAGGGTTGATGTGGTAAATCCCCGCGCCAGTGCAGCCGAGTAAATGAAGGGTTTGAAACTGGAACCCGGCTGGCGCCTGCTTTGTGTGACCCGATTGAACTTGCTGCGCGTGAAATCATAACCGCCGATCAGTGCCTTGATCCCACCCGTGTTGGGATCGATTGATACCAGCGCGGCCTCCACTTCCGGAACCTGTCCGAGTTTCCAGCGCCCGTCGTCGTGCATACGTGTACGAATGACATCCCCTGGCTTCATAATGCCGCTGACACTTTTGGGCTTTGCGCCAGTGCGATCCCGAGTCAGAAAGGGGGCCGCCCACTCCATGTCCGATAAGTCCAGTGCGATGGTTTGCCCATCGGCCAGATACACCAGCGCAAACTTATTTGCGACTTCTATGACCAGCCCGGGGACCAGCCCGGAAACGGGCCGAAATGGCGACAGTGCCTCGTCCCATGCAACCAGGGTGTCCGTTTCGCGCAGATCGATATGTGCCTCGGCACCGCGGTAGCCGTGACGATGGTCGTATTCTTCCAGGCCGACGGACACTGCTTTGTGTGCAGCGATCTGCAAGCCACTGTCAATCGTGGTGAAGACGCTGTAGCCGCCGGTATAGGCCTTGAGTCCGAGCAGATCAATTGCTGCCACACGGGCCATTTCTGCCACATAAGGCGCGGACACTTCGGCGATGGCGCCGTGATAAAAGGCCCGGTCGGGTTCGGCTTTGGCGCTGTCGTATTGCGCCTGATCGAGGTAACCCAAAGTCAGCATCCGGCCGAGGACGTAATTGCGACGTTCCAACGCCCTTTCAGGCTGGTTGAGCGGGTTGATGCGCGAAGGTGCCTTGGGCAGGGCCGCGATCATGGCGGACTGGGCGATGGTCAGTTCATCCACCGAGCGGCCATAGTAGACTTCGGCTGCTGCACCCACGCCATAAGCCCGGTGCCCCAGGAAAATCTTGTTCACATAAAGTTCGAGTATCTGGTCTTTTCCGAGGTGTCTTTCGATTTTCAGCGCCAGGAATATTTCCTTGATCTTACGCGTGAAAGTCTTCTCCATGGTGAGGAAGAAATTTCTTGCAAGTTGTTGGGTGATGGTGCTGCCACCGACCGATTTCTCGCCCGTGGTCGCCAGGGTCCATACTGCCCTCGAAATTCCCTGGTAGTCGACCCCCGGGTGTTGGTAGAAGCGCGCATCTTCGCCGGCGATGAAGGCATGTCTGAGGGCGTCCGGGATTTCCTCTATGGTGACGGGTATTCGGCGCTTCTCGCCAAATATTCCGATCAGCCGGCCATCTTCACTGAATACGCGCAGCGGGACCTGTAATCGCACGTCGCGCAAGGATTCTACATCAGGAAGATCAGGGGCCAAAATGGCATAGGTAATTAATACCGTGGCAATGCCCAGCACCAGCGCCCCGGACATCATAATAAGCAGCCATTTAAAAACCTTCTTCACTCTGCCTGCCTGTTTGTGCTATATATTTATTAAGGGAAATTGATCATACCCGCTAAGCGCCCCTGGTGGGCATTCAGATGGAGGATGATCAATTCGGCGGGCAAGGAAGCGGCTCACCTACCGGTTTATGACAGCAATTGCTGCCAGCAGTTTCTTTGCACCTGATTTACCATTTTCCTGTCGGATTTGGCTGTTCCCGCATGCCGGGCACAATATAGATATTGTGCACTGGGCATTGTTAAACAGGTCATTTTCTGTTAAAACCATTTATAGAAAGTGTTAATAAATCATTGTCGAGCAAAGGATTGAGGGCAATTTTGAATATTTTCTCCACCAAGAGTCCGCCTGTTATGGGACTGGACATCGGCTCTTCAAGCATTCGCTTGTTGCAACTGTCTCGTTTTGGTGACACGTACCGAATAGACCATTTCGCGATCGAACCGCTACAACAGGGCGTCATCGTCGAGAAGTCCGTCCAAGACATTGAAGCCATCTCCGAAGCCATTCGGTCAGCGGTCGGAAATTCAGGTTCCAACTCGAAGTTCTGCGCAGTCGCTGTATCGGGTTCGGCCGTTTTCACTAAGGCAATCAGTTTGCCCGCCAATCTCGCAGAGTCGGACATTGAAAGCCAGGTGCAAATAGAAGCCAACCAATACATTCCTTACCCGCTGGACGAGGTCAGCCTGGACTTTGAAGTTTTGGGTCCCTCGCCGCGAAACGCGGATATGATTGATATTCTCCTGGCGGCGAGCAAAAACGAGAACGTTGAGAGTCGACAGGACGCATTGGAGTCCCTCGGACTGAAAGTAAAAGTAGTTGACGTTGAATCGTTTGCCATCGCCAATGCATTCGATCTTATTGCTTCTCGCGACGGTGTCCGCGGCTCCGAGACCGTCGCGATTTTCGATATCGGTTTCGATCTCTCTTCATTACTGGTGCTGCGCAACGGGCGTGTTGTTTATACTCGCGATCATCCGTTTGGCGGGCATCAGCTGATTGAAGAAACCATGCGTCGCTACGACATGACGACGGAGCAGGCCAGTTTCTTCAAGCGTGGCGAACCCGGTCCGGATGATTTTGAAGAAGAGGTGCTTGAGCCGTTTATTCTCAACACGGTCCATCAAATCAGCCGCGCTTTGCAGTTCTACAGCTCGAGTAACGATTACACCGCTATCCGCACCATCTACATTGCCGGCGATCTCGCTGCAACGAAGGGCCTGGCAAGCACCATTGAGTCGGAGCTCGAAGTCAAGACTAAAATTGCCGACCCGATCAGGGGCCTTGAGATTGCCCCTTCCGTAGCGGTCTCGGCACTGACCAAGAATGCGCCGAACCTGATGGTATCGATGGGATTGGCATTGAGAGGATTTGACTAATGGCCAGAATCAATCTTCTTCCATGGCGCGAGGAAGCGCGCAGAGAGCGCCAGCGGCAGTTTCTGTATTCACTGGTTGGCACGCTGATACTGGGTGCTATTCTGGTACTGATCGTGGGCCTGTTTTTCGATTAGCGGACCAGTTTGCAGGAAGCCCGCAATCAGAAAATTCAGGTTGAAATTAACCGCCTGCAGGTACGCATTGACCGAATTGCGCAATTGGAGCGGACCCGTGATCGTTTGCTGTCACGCAAACAGATCATCGAGGAATTGCAAGCCAGCCGATCTCTGACCGTGGAAATGCTGGACAGGCTTGCCAAATCCATTCCGGTTGGCATCACGCTGACAAACGTCAGGCAGCAAGGGATGAATGTGACGCTGCTGGGCAGTAGCCAGTCGAATGCCAGGGTATCGGCGTACTTGCAGAGCCTGGAAAAGAGCACCCTGTTTTCCGGACCCGACTTGCAGTTTGTACGGACCGCCCTGCAACCTGCCTCTCGTGTCGAATCCTATGAATTCGCGATAAATGTGCGGCTGTTGACACGCAAGCCGACCGTCGAGGAGGGTTATGACAAAGATTCAGCGGGGAGCGGAAACTGATGTTGAATGAACTCAGAGATCTTGACTTCAGCGATATCGGCAGCGCGCCCTCGCCGGTTCGCTACGTTATCCTGAGCCTGCTGCTGGTTGTGATCGGGACTGTAGGCTGGTTCCTGTTGATCCAGGCCAAGACCGAGCAACTCGAGCGCGTGCGCGCAAATGAACTTACCCTGCGCGCGGAATTTGAAGTCAAACAACAAAAAGCGGCCAATCTGGAGGCATACGAGGCCCAACTCGCTGAAATGCAGGAGTTGCTCAAAACCATGTTCCGACAGCTTCCAGGCAGGACGGAAATGGACAAGCTGCTGGTCGATATGTCGCAGACAGCGCTGGCCGCTGGCATCGATGTGCAACTGTTCCAGCCGAGTGCCGAAACCCACCACGACTTTTATGCAGAGCGTCCAATATCGATTCGGATGTTGGGGGACTATCATCAATTTGGCGAATTCGTCAGCGGCGTAGCGTCGCTGCCCCGGGTCGTCATTCTGACCATGCACGATATCTCCCTGCGCCGGGCCAATAGCCGCGACATTGGTGTTGGCGACGGCGACGGGCGGCTGATTCTTGAGGGTAACGTGAAGACGTATCGCTACATTGACGAAGAAGAAGCCGAGGCACGTGCTGAACAAGGGACTGCACCATGACCAGCCAAGTCAGAATTTTCGGTGGGAGAGGGTGCCTTACCCTGTGCATGGTGCTGCTGCTCAGTGCCTGCGGCGATGCTGCTGTCGACCTGAACCGCTATATCGCCGATGTGAATGCTCGCCCACCCGCGCCGATAGACCCGATTCCACCGGTGCGGACATACACCCCCTACAAGTACGAAGGTTTGACCGGTCGAGATCCGTTCCGGCCATCGACCAGCGAGGGCAGCGATGAATTCGTCGGCAACACAAGTAGCAAGGGCCCCAGGCCGGATTTGAGCCGCCCCAGAGAATATCTTGAGCGTTTCGAACTGGACACGCTGGAAATGGTTGGAACGTTTTCAAAAGAAGCCTATGAATGGGCTCTGATTCGTGACCCCGATGGGGTCATGCATCGCGTCGCCGTTGGCAACTATCTGGGCAAAAATCATGGTCAGGTGGGTCTGATCAGAAGAGACCAGGTAGGTCTAAGTGAATTTATCAACGACGGAGTGGGTGGTTGGCTCCTTCGTGACGCAGCAATGGCGCTGGGTGGGAGTTGAAAATAATGGACACCCGTTTTGCCAGATTCAGCAGCCGCAAGCCAAACCTCTTGGGAGGCATTGCAGTGAACAAGGATGACGCAAACGAACATTCGCACCACGGTGAAAGAGGGCGCAGCATGCGTAAATCGAGAAATGGAATTCTGATGGCCCTGGGCCTCATTGCGGCCCTGTTGCCCGGGCTGGCGGCGATGGCTGCCACCAAGGTAACAGGCATTGATTATGCCTCCAATGATGATGGTGATGTCACCATATCGTTGTACACCTTCGGTGATGCACCGGAAGTGGGCGTTTTCGCTACCGAGAGCCCGGCCCGGATAGTACTGGACTTGTCCAATGCAGAAAACGAAACGGGATCCGACCCGGTCACTGTGGGTGTGGGCACCGTACAGCGCTACTCGGTGATCGGCGCGGGAGGCCGTCTGCGGTTGATGGTAGACCTGGCCAGCCCAAGTGCCTATGACTACAGCACTGAAGGCGGTACCGTTACATTGACGATACAGGCTGGAGGCAGCGGCGCGTTCGTCGGTGATCGGTCGCCGGGTGCATCCTATAGCAGCAGTTTCAGCGTCACTTCGATTGATTTTAGGCGTGGCGAAACTGGACAGGGACGAATCATCGTAGGTCTCGACCAGGCGGGCGCCAATATTTCCGTCGAGGAAGGTCCCCAGGTGCTTTCTGTTGACATATTCAATGCTGAAATTCCAAATCGGCTCAACCAGCGAATCGATGTCGTCGATTTCGCAACGCCCGTGCAGCTCATTGACGCAAGTCCAATGAAGAACGGCGTGCGCATGGAAATTGCCATCATCGGTGTGTATGAGCACCTGGTATACCAGTCCGGCAGCGACATCGTCATTGAAGTGAAGCACCCGGATATTTTGCAACAGGCTGACGACGAAGTGCAGATGCGTTTCTTCGAAGACAAGGAATATTCCGGCACCAAAGTCACATTCAACTTCCAGGACATCCCGGTTCGTTCTGTTTTGCAGTTGATCGCCGATGTATCGGATCTCAATATCGTTGTTTCTGACAGCGTTGGGGGCAATTTGACCCTGCGTCTGACAAATGTGCCCTGGGACCAGGCCTTGGATATCGTCATGGACGCGCGCAACCTGGACAAGCGTAGCAATGGCAATGTGATCTGGATCGGCCCAACCGCGGAAATCGCCGCACGTGAGCAGGAATTGCTGCAGGCGCAATTGGATCGGGAAATCCTTGAGCCACTTCAAACCGTTCTGGTGCCTATCAATTATGCCAAGGCTGAAGCTCTGGTGGAGTTGATCGAAAACTCCAGCAGTGGGGTGGATGCTGAATATGGGCTGTTGTCTGAGCGTGGATCGGTGTCATTCGACGAACGCACCAATACGCTGCTGATTACCGACACTGCCGCGACCGTTGTTGAGCTTCGCGCGCTGATTCTGGAACTCGACAAGGCGGTGCGGCAGGTGCAAATCGAATCACGCATCGTCATTGCCAGTTCTGATTTTGCCCACGAACTCGGGGTACGATTTGGCGTGACCTATGTACACGATGGCAGCAATGTAGGTGTCATCGCATCTGATGGCGGGGCGGCTGATATAGCCAATCCGAGAATAGGTGATTTCGATGCTCTCCCCGATTTCGGTAGGGAAATTGCCGGTTATCCCGGGCGGTACAATGTCAATCTGCCTTCCCCCAGCGCCAACGCCGCCTCGATTGGACTGTCCTTCCTGACCGGCGATTTGCTGCTCGACCTGGAATTGTCGGCGCTGGAATCTGAAGGTGAAGGTGAAGTAATTTCCACACCACGCGTGGTGACAGCCAACCAGGCGGAAGCCTTTATTCAGCAGGGCGTTGAGATTCCTTATGAGAATGCCACATCGTCCGGTGCAACATCGGTGCAATTTAAGGAAGCCGTACTGGAGCTCAAGGTCACGCCATTGATTACACCGGACAACCGGGTACAACTGGATCTGGTCATCAAGCAGGATACGGTGGGTGAGATCTTCCAAAGCTCACGCGGCGGTTCCGTCCCGTCGATCGATACCCGAGAAATTAACACGACCGTACTGGTGGCCAACGGTGACACCGTAGTTTTGGGCGGCATATTCCAGGACGATACCAGTTCGACGGAAGAAAAAGTGCCGTGGCTGGGTGATATACCCTGGGTCGGCGCGCTGTTCAGAAGGCGTGCGAACGAGATCAAAAAGCGTGAACTGTTGATTTTCGTTACGTCGACCATTGTTGAGGAGCGCCCGGTACTCTAGGGCCATTCCCCCGGGCAATTATTCCCCCCGGGCAATTCCTCCGGTCTAATCCACCGGGCCATTCTCCCCGGTTAGGCCCGGGACGACGTCATGCCAATTGCTGATATCATCAGCAGATGCAAATTGCGCACGTGGAAAAGGGCAGTTCGCCGCTGCTGATCAACTGCCCTCACGTAGGGGTTTTTGTGCCGGAAAAAATAATGGCGCATTTGTCCGATGCCGCGGCCCTGCTACCGGATACCGACTGGAAAATAGACGAGCTGTATCTATTTGCCCGGGTATTGGGTGCGGGATTGATGACCGCAACGCACTCCCGCTATGTCGTGGACCTCAATCGGCCGCCCGATGATGGGGTGCTCTATGAATCGGGCGGGAGCGGACTGGTGCCACTGCAGACCTTTGAGGGGAAGAGCGTCTACCAACCCGGTCAGGCGCCGAGCGCCTCTGAAATCGCCAACAGAGTGGACCGATACTGGGCGCCTTATCATGCGCTGTTGAGGACTGAACTGGGCCGGCTGCGGCGCATATTTGGCTGGGCCATCCTGTTGGATGCACACTCCATTGTGGGTCGGTTGCCGCTGCTATTTGAGGGGCAATTGCCGGATCTGAATCTCGGCACGAACGATGGTGCTAGTGTCCCCGCAGACCTTGAAAGCGGCGCTTTCGAGATACTGACCCGCAGCGCCTACCCAGCCGTGTTGAATCAGCGATTCAAAGGGGGCTTCATTACGCGGCACTATGGTCAGCCCGAGACGGGCATTTATGCTTTGCAGCTGGAGATGTCGCAGCGCGTTTACATGTCGGGAACGCCCTCGAAATTCGATGCGAAACTGGCCGCCGCTGTCCAACCCCTGTTGCGCAAGCTGGTTGAGTTGTTGCTCCGGTTTCGCCACTCGCCAACGGCAGTGTGCGGATGAATGCCTCTGTTCTGCATTGCAAGGATGTACTGACCGACGCGGGTTGGCGAAAAGACATCAACCTGCATCTTGACCCTTTGGGAATCATTACCCGGATTGAATCCGGGTCCGCAGTTCCAGGCAGCACGTTGCTCGAAGGCCCTGTGATTACGGGAATGCCCAACCTGCATTCGCATGCGTTTCAACGTCAGATGGCAGGCCTGACTGGGCGGCGGTCGTCCCGGGCTGACAGCTTCTGGTCGTGGCGGGAGCAAATGTACGCTCTGGCCAACCGGATCGATCCGGATCAAATGCGGCAAATTGCCGCCTGGTTACAAGTCGAAATGCTTGAAGCCGGATTTACCGCCTGCGCTGAGTTTCACTACATTCATAACGACATCAATGGTCGGCCTTATGCCGATGTGGCGGAAATGAGCCACAGCCTGGTGGGCGCTGCAGAGATTTCCGGGATCTCGATGTTGCTGCTGCCTGTGTTGTACTGCCGCTCGGGATTTGATGCGTCCGGCCCGGCAGAAGAACAGCGGCGGTTCTATCACACGCCGGATGGATACCTCAATTTGCTGCATTCTTGCAACAAAATGGTGGAGAACACGCCCTTGTGCAATGTTGGGGCCGCACCTCACTCGCTACGGGCAGTGTCCGAAGACCAACTGACAACTGTGTTGAGCGCGCTGAACAGTCTTGTGAATGACCCAATGCCAGTGCATATCCACATTGCTGAACAGTTGGCCGAAGTGGAGCAGTGTCTGGAGGCGACCGGCCAACGGCCTCTGGACTGGCTGATGGAACGCGTGCATATCGATGCCCATTGGTGTCTGATCCACGCCACGCATATGAGTGCGCGAGAATTGAAATTGGCAACCAGCAGTGGGGCCGTTGCCGGCCTGTGCCCAACCACCGAGGCTGACCTCGGCGACGGGATTTTCGACGCCCAGGCTTGGATCGAAAGGGGTGGCGATTTCGGCATCGGCAGCGACAGTAATATCCGCGTATCGGTGACCGAAGAACTGCGCATGCTTGAATACACCAACCGGCTGGCTACCGGTCGGAGAAACGTAGTGGCGCGAGATAGACTGTCCTGCGGCCGGGCTTTGTATGAAAGGGCTGCTTTAGGGGGCGCAATGGCCCTCGGCCAACCCATTGGCAGCATAGCAATCGACCATCGCGCTGACCTGATCGAGTTGGATCGGGACCACCCACTGTTGCAAGGCAGAGAAGGGGACGATTTGATTGACACGCTGGTATTTGCAGGTGGCAAGGACATGGTCAGGTCGGTATTTGTTGCCGGTCATCAGTTGGTCGCAGCCGGCCGGCACCACCGGCGTAACGACGTCGTGCAGGGATTTCGTGCGGCAATGCAGGGGTTGCAGCTTGCCAGCAGTGACTGAATCGTGACTGCGGGCCTTTCATTTTCTCCAGCGAGTGAGCGTAACAAGGAACCGATACTGCAGGTTCTGAAGAGGGTATTCCAACGCTATGGAATTGCCTCGGGCACGATCCTCGAAATCGGCGCGGGCAGCGGCCAACATAGCGTCCACTTTGCCCGGCAACTGAATGATCTGAGCTGGTTACCCACTGATCGCCAGGGGGCCATGCCTGCCCTGGCTGCGCGCATTGCGCTGGAGGGAAGTGGAAATATATTGCCGCCGATGGAACTGGACGTGCTATTACCTTGGCCCGACCTGAATGGTTTGATGAGCAAGACAGCCCCTGTCGTCGCGGCATATTCCGCCAACACCGCCCATATCATGAGTTGGACAGGCGTATGTGCAATGTTCGACGGATTGGCCCGCGTGCTGCCCGAATCGGGGCTGTTATGCATCTACGGACCGTTCAGCAATAAGGGCAAATTCAATGCGCAGTCCAACGCCGCCTTCGATCAGCAATTGAGGCGGGGTGATCCTGATATGGGAATTCGCGACTTGGGAGAAATCACGGCCCATGCCGCTGGACTCAACATGAGCCTGGTGGAGAACTTTGATATGCCCGCCAACAACCAGTTGCTGGTATGGCGCAAGCAGTGAAGTCTTGAAGATGCCCAGAGCATCATGTAGAAAAGGATTGTTGAGGCACACTCAGCGGTTCGGGCTTGGAATTCACAGCTGGCGCCCGTTCTGCTGCCGGATAATCTGACTGGCGCACATGTAGCCCGGCGTGCCGGCTACCGATCCGCAGGGGTAGGTGCCCGCACCGCACACATAAATGTTCTCATGTTCACCAAAATTGTAGAATCGCTCGGCTGGGCGGGCGGAGTATTGACGGTCAAAATAGGTTTGCCCCTCCACCAACATGGTGTGATCCAGATTGCCGCCCGGAAACAGGAAGGTATCCTTGAGGTCGCGAGGCGTAAGCAGCCGTGACCAAACACAGTCTTCGGGGTTGTTAACATTGGCCAGTACCGCTCGTTTGACTTGCTCTTCAACGTCCTGAAGCTGCTCACCGGGCAGGCCCAGGGCAAGGTTCTTGAAGAATACGGCCAGGCGGTCGAATGGCTCCTTCATGCCCATCCGTCGCATGGCTGCGCCTTCGCCGTAAATCTGCAAATAGCCTGGGGCGTAGGGCACACCATCACCGGTTACGGCCAGCGTTGCCCGTTCAAATTCCTTCAGCGAATCAACGGCAAAAACAAACCGAAACGCTGCATCCGAATCAGGGTGCTCGGATCCATGCTTCCACTGAATCGGCCGGCGGAACATCAGATTGAGCTTTCCGCTGCTGCCCAGCACCCGTTCCTTTTGTGTCCTTTGAATCATGTCCGACTCACCCGCCAGTCGAGCTGCAGTCACCGGGTCGGTGGCCAGCAGCAACACATCGTAGGACACGCGCTTCTCCTCGCCGGACTGCTTAAAGCTGATCTCGCCTTTCCCGACGTCAATGTCTGAAACGGTACTGTTGAGATGAGTTGTGATGCCCAATTCTGTACCAATGCGGCCTAATTCAGCGGTAATCTGCCAGATACCACCCCTGACAAAGCCGTAGTAGCCATCGAATATGGATCCTGAATCCATCATCGGCAGGGTGAACGCAGAATACGGTTCGGCCAGTGAAACCGGTCCGCTCTCAGTGATGGTCATGGCCATATAAACCTTGGTCGCCTCGGATGTGAAGTAGTGATCCAGCAGGTCCTGTGCGCTGCCGCTTATCCACAAGCGCGCGAGCGTTCTGCCCAGGCTTGCGACGGCGTCATCCAGAGTGAGCGGGACCGCATCGCGGTAACCCTGCTGTAGAAAGGCCACGATGCGAGCTTCGTCATTGCGAAAAGCCTCGACATCGCCGCGTTCACCCCATTTCTCCCTGAACTCCCGGTCAAGCCGGTCGGGTTGCCGATAGATCCAGGTTGGCTGAGCGTGGCCGGGAAAATAAATCAGCTTGGGGTGATTTGGCACAAAGGATTGCAATCGGGCTGCCATGCCAGTTTCATGGAAGACAAAATCCTGCATCAGCCCAAGAACCGAAGCGCCCAGCGCGTAGTCCTGGCTGATGCCGTTGACCACTGCTGTGGCTGAAACGCAGGCACCGCCGACGCGCTCGGACCGCTCAATCTGGCTGACTTCGAAGCCGGCACGCCGCAGGTAATTCGCCGCGACGAGACCGTTAATTCCCGCGCCAACAACAACTGCTTTTCGCCTCACCCCGTGGCTACTCATGGCCCCGAGTGTCACCCCTGAGCAAGTGCTTGCCACGGATCACATGCAGCAGGTGACCGTTGCCCGTGTCATCTGGCCAGCCGTGATCGAAGCCTATGACCGCCAGTGTGCCGGTAGCCAATCGGCTGATATTATTGCTCTCTGACGCCAAGATCACATTGAATAGCAGCTGTTCAAATCCTGGATTGTGGCCGACGATCATGACTTGATCCACCGTCGCGAAGGCGTGATCGAGCAGTGTCTCCAGCGTTCGTGTCGACGCGCCGTATAGCTGTGGGACAAACCGGACAACGGCATCCAACTCAGGGTGCCTGGCCAGGATGGGGGCCAGCGTTTCGCGGGCCCTTTGGGCAGGAGAACACAGGATGGCGCCTGGCAAGTCGAGGTGCTGTGTCACCCATTCGGCCGTGGCGTTCGCATGTCTGCGGCCCTTGCCGCTTAGCCGCCTGGGAAAATCATCGCAGCCCGGTGTCCAGGGTTCGGCCTTGGCATGTCTGAGTATGGAAAGAGTTTGCATCTACAATTCGTCCACGACGGGGTTACTGAGCAAGCCGATGCCCTTGACCTCGACCTCTATCAGATCACCATTTTTCATCCACAAGGGCGGTTGCCTGACATAGCCGACGCCCGCCGGTGTACCGGTCACAATCAAATCTCCCGGCTCCAGGGTCATGGCTTGCGAAATGGTCTCAATCAATATCGCCGGATCAAACACCATGTCATTGGTGGAGGCACGCTGCACCACCTTGCCGTTCAGCCTGGTTTCGAGAACAAGGTCCTTCGCGCCAGGGGGCAATTCATCTGCGGTCACCATGCAGGGACCCATCGGGCCGGTGCTGTCAAAATTCTTGCCTATGGTCCATTGCGGCGTCAGGAACTGATAATCCCGCACCGATGCGTCATTGAATAAGGTCCAACCCACGATGTGCTGCAGAGCATCTTCATGCGCAATGTGTTTGCCCCCCCTGCCGATGATGGCGACGATTTCTCCCTCGTAGTCCAGTTGTTCTGAGACTGAAGGTCGAACGATCGGTTGCCGGTGCCCGATGAGCGTGGACCTGAACCGGGTGAACAAGGTGGGGAAGTTAGGTTGTTCGAAATGGGTCTCGGCGGCATGGTCGCGGTAGTTGAGTTCGATGCAGATGATCTTGGGCGGATTGCGCAGTGGCGGCAGAACCGTGACGTGCGCCGGGTCAATTTCCGTCCCAGCCAGCAGTGCCTGCGCCGCAACGCTCAAGTCATATTCTGCGCCGATCAAATCGCCCAAGGTCCCCGGGAAGCGGTCCTCGCCCGGCATGAGTCCGATCCAACGCTCCGCGTGCCGTATGGCCAGGCCTTCGTGTCCGCCTGATTGATATGCCATGAATTTCATTGCGCAATCATCCCTAATTCCCCGGGCAATTGCTACACAGGCACAAGAGCCGAAGACAGGAGCAGGCCCGCGGGGATGCCGCAGCGGAAGTTTGTCGAGACCAACGAGACGCCCGTGATTTTGCGATAATAATGGCCATGCTTGTCAAATTGCCCTTGTCCCAGCTGCCAACTCTGTTCCTGGTCATGCTCTGCGCCTGCACGGTGCAGGCCGAGGAAGCTGTTTCTATCTCGGAAACGGCAGGTGTCTTTTCGACCTGGCAGGACCGCGTCATCCAGATTCAGGTGATTGACAAACAGGCCGGCACCAAGGCGGGCATCGGGTCCGGATTCTTCGCCGGCCGCTCAAGGTGGGTGGTCACCAACTATCACGTCGTTGCAGAATTGGTCAATGAACCCGGCAAATACACTGCCCGCTATGTCGCTGATTTTGGGCTGGAAGGCAGTTTGGAATTGCTGGCAGTGGATGCTGTGCATGATCTGGCACTGTTGCAAACCGAGGATTTGGAGCGAGTCTCTTTGGAGATCGAGACTGCCACCCAGCCTCAGGGCGACTGTCTTTATGCCATGGGCTATCCCTTCGATATCGGCCTGACGATTGTTGAGGGCACGTACAACGGCCTGCTGGAAAAGTCGCTCTATGAAAAGCTGCATTACACCGGGTCGATCAACCCTGGAATGAGCGGGGGTCCGGCGATCAATTCAGCCGTGCGGGTCGTGGGCGTGAACGTCTCAACGGCCGGCAATCAGGTCAGTTTCCTCGTGCCGGCAATATACGTGGGAGAGTTGCTCGCAAACAGTTCAGGCGAGGTTGCGACCGAGCCAGCCCTGCGCCTGGCGGTGGGCAGCCAACTGCTGGAAAACCAACAGCGCCTGGGCAGCCGATTGCTGGCGGAAAGACTGCCCACTACTCAATTGAACAATTATTCGGTACCCGCCGCACTGGCGGCATTCATCAACTGCTGGGGGAATTCTGATGACAAGGGAAAGGAAGACATTGCCCTGGTCTACTACCGTTGCCAGACGGGCGACGACATATTCCTGTCCGGATCATTGTCAACCGGAATTATTCGCTACCAACATGATCTGATATCCAGCCGTGAACTCAATCCTTTCCGGTTTTACCATCAATTAGAACAGCGTGGTCAGTTTCCCCAATTGCGACTGGATGGCGATGAAAATTCCGTCAGCAACTATGCCTGCGAGTCCGATTTTGTCGATCAAACCGGCCTGCCGCTGAAAGTGACCTTCTGCCTCAGAAAGTATCTCGAATTCGACGGGCTTTACGATGTGTACCTGACCGCCATATCCGTGCATGCCTCTCGTGAAGCGCTGCAGAGCACACTGGTGCTCGCCGGGTTTAGCTGGACAAACCTCAGCGCCCTTTCGGCCCGATTTCTGGAGGCGCTCAAATGGCAAAAATGAGTCCGGACGTCCCCGATTCCCGGCACCAGGAGGCCGGAGCAATTCGTGGGGTCATCGAATTGCTGGGCCGTTCTGGGCTGTTACTCCAACGCTTGCCCTACCACGGCAACACGATCAAAATTGGCCGGGCCTATGACAATGACATTATCGTCTCAGACCCTTACGTTTGCCCGCACCACCTGGTGATCCAAGAACATGATGGTGGTTCTGTGGGTGCATGATCTGGACTCCCTCAACGGCAGCTATCTCGGGAACAATTCGGGTCGAATTGAGCGTGCCGCCATGGCAGATGGTGATGTCGTCCATTTAGGCCACAGCCGGCTGCGCTTCAGCGCCCCCGGGACGCAGGTTGCCGATACCTGGCTGGATACGGCCCGGCATGGCATTTTGTCCTGGTTCGATCATCCGCTTACGCTTGTGGTGACCGTGTTATTGGCCTGCCTGGTGATGGTGGCAGATACCTTGCTCGAGTCAATTGAAGCGCTGGCAATCAGTCAATTTGCTTACGAATTGTTCTACCCGGTGATCGGCCTGCTTTTGTGGTCCGGATTCTGGTCGCTGCTCAACCGCGTCATCGTCCACCGCGCCAATCTGTCAGTGCATCTGGCCATTGCATCCAGCGGCGTTGTCGCGCTGTTCGTCTTTGGCCACGTGGTCGAACTGCTCTGTTTTGCATTCGCCCTGGACACGATGCTGGCCTTGGCGATGATGGTGGAAAGAATCCTGATTTTGTCGTTGGTGCTGTACGCTCATTTGCGCTTTGCGACGCACGGATTGAGCTGGACCAGGGCTGCAATGGCCGCCCTGGCGGGGCTGATTCTGGTGGCCACGCCAACGATCAGCGAAATGGTCGACCGGCAAAGGTTTAACAGCCTGCCTGAGCTGGATCCGTTGCTCAAACCTCCCCCCTTTCAGTGGCGCCAGGGTTTGACTACACAATCGTTCTTCGAGAAGGCTGCGTCTTTGCAAATTGAGCTCGATGAAGCCACAGCGGATTGAGGATCAGCCGGACTGACATTCGTGATGGGCAGGACAACTGACTAAATGGTCGTTGACCAACCCGCCCGCCTGCATGAAGGCATAACAGGTGGTTGGCCCGACAAAGCGGAAACCGCTTTTTTTCAACGCCTTGCTCATCAATGTGGATTGCGCAGTGGTCGCTGGCAGTTGAGCCATTTCTTTCCATTGATTCTGAATGCTCCGCTGATCTACGAATGTCCACACCAATTCGCTCAGTGACGCGCCTTCGTCCCACAAGGCCAGTATCCTACGTGCGTTGTTGACGGTGGCTTCAATCTTGCCGCGGTGGCGGACGATGGCTGGGTCAAGCACCAATTTGTCGATCTTGAATTGGTCGTAGCCTGCCACGCGGCGCGGGTCAAAATCGGCAAACAGGCGTCGATAGCCCTTGCGCTTGCGCAGGATAGTAAGCCAGCTCAGGCCGGCCTGAGCGCCTTCGAGCGTGAGCATTTCAAACAGCTTGTTTTCGCCGTATTCCGGTCTGCCCTACTCGTGGTCGTGGTACTGGATGTTGAGGGGGTCGGAGCCGGCCCATCCACATCTCGAATCCCAGCCACCCTTGCTAACCGCATCAGCCATCGGAGGGTTCGCCGGCAATCACTCCTGCCCAGAAATGCGGATCGATGTTGCCGCCCGTGATAATGGCGCAGACGCGGCGGTCTTCAAAATGCTGTGGGTAGCGCCTGATGGCCGCGATAACAGTTGCCGATGAGGGCTCGATGGGTAATCGAATGTAGCGCCAGAACAGCGCCATTGCCTGTTGAATTTCTTCGTCGCTGATCAGCAGTACGTCGGCAACGTTGTTCCTTATCAAGGCGAAATTCTTGTGGCCAATCAATGCCCGGAGCCCATCCGCGATGGTGTCCGCCTCAAGTGTTTCGGCCTTCTTTCCGGCCTGCAGACTTTCGAAGGTGTCTGCAGCACCCTCTGGCTCGGCGCCATACACTTCAACTCCGCTGGCAGCGGCCACGATGGATACGCCGCCGATCAGTCCACCGCCGCCAATCGGCACGACAATGACTTCGATGCTGTCATTCTGATTCAGGATTTCAATGGCAGTGGTGCCCTGCCCGGAGATTATGCGGTTGTCATCGTAGGGTGGAATGGGCGCCAGACCCTGGTCTACCAGCTTGGACAGGCCGGCATAGCGGGCCGCGTGGTTCGGTTCACAGAAGTGGATGACGCCGCCGTTGCGTCGCACCGATGCCAATTTGGCTGGCACTGAATTGCGTGGCATGACCACATGTGCCGTCCTGCCGTCCAGTTTGGCAGCGAGGGCAAGTGCAGCACCATGATTGCCGGATGATTCAGTGGCCACGTCTCCTTCGATACCCTGCGCGCGCATCAACGCGATGGCATGACTCGCGCCGCGAAACTTGAAGGCCCCTGTTTGCTGCAGGTTTTCGCATTTCACGAAAAGCCGGCAGCCCAGCTCAGCGTCCAGACCGGGGTCGCTCAGCAGTGGTGTGGTGTTGACTTTGTCGCGGATCAGGCTGGCGGCCCGCTTGACGTCATTGAGATTCGGCAGCGATTGGTGCTCGACAATTGCCGTGTCGGACATTGATTGTGGTTCAGATTGATTGCTCATATGCCTATAATACTGGCCGCACCGGCCTCGCCGCCAGCATTGATCTGCACGCGACAAACTGCCGGGCATGTTCTCATCGGACGGAACAACCAAATGAAAAAAGGTGCGACCGGACCAACAACATATCGCAGCGAATACATCGCTTTTGGATGGAGGCTTGAGCGCGTCCGTTTGAGGTTTGATATTGGCGAGGACGCGACCCTGGTGCACAGCGAATTGTTACTGCACAGGCAGCACGTTGAGGGTACAACACAGGACCTTGTGCTGCATGGTCAAGAACTTGAGCTGCTTGAGGTGGTGGTCGACGGTCAGGCTCTCTCACAGGAAGCCTATCGTTGTGACGCCGATCAACTGGTCATTCCGGCACTGCCCGACCGCTGCACTTTGAACCTGTCCGTCAGAATCAAGCCGCAGGAGAATTCTGCCCTCGAAGGGCTTTACGCTTGCGGTAATTTCATGCTCACTCAGTGCGAGGCGGAGGGTTTTCGCAAGATCACCTATTTCCCCGACCGGCCTGACGTTATGACCACTTATGAAGTCACCATAGAGGCTGACCGGAATCGTTACCCGGTGTTGCTTTCCAACGGCAACCGGGTGGATTCAGGGGAAACTGAAGACAACAGGCATTGGGTGACATGGCACGACCCCTTCCCCAAACCTTGTTACCTTTTTGCGCTGGTCGCCGGCGATCTGGCGCATATCGAAGACGAATTCGTCACGGCTAGCACCCGACGCGTGACACTGCGCGTATATGTGGAGCATAGAAATATTGACCGCTGTCGCCACGCCATGGATTCGCTGATCAAATCAATGCGGTGGGACGAAGAGCGCTTCGGGCTGGAGTACGACCTCGATGTATACAACGTCGTGGCCACGGATGATTTCAACATGGGGGCAATGGAAAACAAGTCCCTCAACATTTTCAACTCCAAGTATGTATTGGCGCGGCCGGACACGGCCACGGACGCTGATTACCAGGCCATTGAAGGGGTGATCGGTCACGAATATTTTCACAATTGGACTGGCAATCGGGTGACCTGCCGCGACTGGTTTCAGTTAACGCTGAAAGAGGGGTTGACGGTATTTCGGGATCAGGAATTCTCTGCTGACATGCAATCCAGGGCAGTGCAACGCATTCAAGACGTTCGGGTCTTGCGCAACCGGCAGTTCCCCGAGGACGCGGGCCCAATGTCGCATCCGATCCGGCCTGACGAATATGTTGAAGTAAACAACTTCTACACCATGACTGTATACCAGAAGGGCGCCACGATCATTCGCATGTTCCACACGATACTGGGCGAAGAAGGTTTCCAGAAAGGCATGAAGCTTTACTTTGAGCGCCACGATGGCCAGGCAGTGACCTGCGACGATTTTATCGCAGCCATGGCCGATGCCAATGATACAAACCTGGCAGCATTCGGTCGCTGGTATCAGCAGTCCGGGACGCCGCAACTGACGGTCACTTCGCGCTACGATGCTGACCTGAGGGAGTACACCCTCAGTATCCGCCAACACACGCCACCGACACAGGATCAGCCAGACAAAGTGCCCCTGGTGATCCCTCTTCGAATGGGATTGCTTGGCAGTGACGGTGCCGCCTTGCCCCTTCAGTTGGCCGGTGAAGCGGCCGATGCGTCGGTTTCCGCTGACCGCTTGTTTCTCCTTCATGAAGAGAAGGAATCGATAACCTTTGTGAATGTCGACGAGGCGCCGGTGCCTTCACTGCTGCGAGAGTTTTCGGCTCCGGTAAAGCTCAGTTATGACTACAGTGACGCTGACCTGGCCTTGCTGATGGCCAGAGACAGCGATACTTTTGTGCGCTGGGAAGCCGCCCAGCTACTGGCCCAAAAGGGGATTCTGGATCAGGTCGCCCAGCTGGCCAGTGGTAAGAAGATGCAGATGCCCGAGGCCATCGTGCAAGCATTTTCAAAATTGGTCGCTGACGGCGAGACCGATCCGGCACTGATTGCAGAGGCCCTTATTTTGCCCAGCGAGGAGTACCTGGCGGAGCAGATGGACACCGTGGACGTGGACGGAATTTTTGCAGCCAGGGAATTCACGAAGAGTCTGTTTGCACAGCGTTTGTGGCCAGCCCTGGTTCAGCGCTACGCCGTTCTGAACGATGGTATCCCCTACGCCAAGACAGCGGAAGCAGTGTCCCGGCGGCGCCTCAAAAACGTCCTGCTTGCTTACCTGGTAACCCAGCCCGACGGCCAGCAATATGCCGAACAGCAGCTACGGGCAAGCGACAACATGACCGATACTCTGGCCGCGCTGCGGTCTCTGGTCATGTGTGGTTCCGCCGTCAAAGACGAGGCATTGTCCGAGTTCGAAGACCGGTGGTCTGACGACCCATTGGTGACGGACAAGTGGTTCAGCCTGCAGGCCATGGTGCCGGGTCCGGGCACCGCGGCCCAGGTTAAACGGCTGATGGGGCATGCCGCCTTTTCGATTCGCAACCCAAACAAGGTGCGCGCCTTGCTGGGTGTTTTCTCCATGTCAAACCCAACCGGATTTCATACTCGCAGCGGTGACGGCTACGCCCTTGTTGCAGACCAGGTCATCGAACTCAACGCCATTAATCCGCAAATGGCGGCGCGCACCGTGTCGGCTTTCAACCAGTGGCGAAGGTACGATGACAATCGCAGCACCTTGATGAGAGAGCAGCTGCAGAGAATTGCTGACATTGATGGTTTGTCTCCTGATGTGGGTGAAATCGTCGCTAATGCACTAGAGACATGAACATCATCGCACTGATTGACGCAATTCCACTGGTGCCGCTGCTGCTCATAGCGGTTGGCTCAATGGTTGGGTGCATCGAGTTGGGGTTTTATATCGGATCGGTTCATGCCGACAAATGTTACAAGGCGCAGATGGCCCAGGTGCGGGCGATTATGGGCGCCTTGCTGGGCCTGGTTGCGTTTCTGTTGGCCTTCAGTTTCAGCATGGCTCAAGGGCATTTTGAGGACCGCTCGCGGGCTTACCTGCTTGAGGCCAACGCATTGGGTGACGCGTGGCGTGCAGCCGATTTGATTGAGCCAGAAACCGGGGCGATTGCTCAGGATCTGCTGCGCCGCTATGTGGACTCCCGGGTGGCCCTTCGGGAGGCTGTTGATGACGGTCGCCGGGAAGCCGTCGAACAGCAATTTCAGGAAGCCGAGCTGGCCACATCACTATTGTGGGATGTCGCCAGAACTGCCGCGCGCAGCCATGACGAAGCGGAGACTCCGCTGACCCGTGCGGTGCTCGGTATCATTGACGCCAAGACCCAACGGCTGCAGGCCACGCTATACAACCGAATTTCAGGCGTGATCTGGCTGACCCTGCTGGGCGTGTCCACCCTGGCAATGCTTGTGATGGGCTACCAGGCTGGCTTGACAGGTACGCGCAGCCGGCTGGCAACCTGGACCCTGGCAGTAACCTTTGCTGCAGTCATGACGCTCATTACTGACCTTGACCGGCCGAAAATGACACTGTTCAGCCTGAACAATCAGATCATGGTGGATTTGCAGTACCGAATGCACCAGGGTGACTTGCACGGAAATTACAGATCACCACTTCAGCACTGACATTGCGCAAAAAGTGTTAACAGGCCCTCAGCTCTTTTAGCAGGATCTCACGTTCAAGATCTGCCTCGGGGCGGGTGGCAAACTTCGGTGTCAATCGGGTATCGCCGCCAAAACGGATATTGAATTGGAACCCCTCTTCCTCTGTGGCTGCAAACACTCGCGTGACAAATAAAACCTTGTTCAGAACAAAGGCGTAGCCCTGCAGTTCATATACTGCTTGGGTCATGATTGATCCCCCGGAAGAAAGTCGGTGACGGATTGAAACAAGACCGCCAGTCTACCCGCTTTCGTTCATACCTGGTTCACTGGGTCCATGCTATGCTTCTTCGCGTAGACTGACTGGTGGATGCCTATGCGCTTGATTGTTTACTCACGCTTATTGTTTGCGATAGCCCTAACCGGCTTATTGTCGGGCTGCATCACCTATCAATATCCTGCTGCTGTTTCGGGGGTGGACGGCACGACCTACTATCAGCAATATGGTGACGGCTATGGCGTCGGTGACGACTACGGCAACGGGAATTATTATCCAGGCGGTCTGAATTATGCCGGCGCGGCATACTATCCATGGTGGTCTCTGGACTACTTCTATTTGGGTGATCACTATTACTCACCCTATTACTCCGGTTGGTCGCCACATTTTTCCCTACAACTGGGATATGGTTCTCCCTATTGGAGCTATTCCTACTACAGCCCCTATTTCTATCCCCACTATTTCTCGTTCTGGTACCCGAGCTGGTATGGCCACTATTACCGCGGCTATCGCGGGGGATATCAAGCCTACTGGCGTTACAGCTTCTACAATCACTACCGCAACCCCGGCAATCTCGACCGTTCCTATTCCCATGACAATCCCGTAAGTCACCCCGGCAACACTCGAGGGCAGGGATTGGCTAATGAGGGTGAGCGCCGCCATCAACGGGATCAGCAAGATGACCCGATAGGGCGAAATCCGGAATCAATTCAGCCCTACCTGTCCGGGGACATGCCAGTGCCCTCAGTAAACAGGAGCCAGGAAGATGCAGTTGTCATCAGCAGAAGCCCGCATAAGTCGCGACCCGAACGGCTCACACCGGTGAGAGAGATTTCCCTCGACAGCACAATCGTATCGCGTACCGCTGCAGTACCTAATAGCCAGGCAACCTCTTCCCGAAATGCTCGCAATGGCCCACCTCGCTCGGTCGATCGCAGTACCTCTTCGAGGGGCAGTTACCGCAGTTCCAGGAGCCGCCCTTCTTCGCGCAGACCCGCAGGAAGCAGGTCGAGCAGCGGACAGCGGCCACCAAAACCCCGGCCCCACGACTAAAACAGGAGCTGCACGGTTTGCCCGGGGGCGAATGAAAGCAAGCCTTCTTAAAGCCAAATAATTCAGTACAATAGCGACCCGTTGTGATGAAGCAGCCGCGGCAGGTTCAGAACAGTGAAGTATTCAGAAACATTTGATGTCATCGTAGTTGGTGGGGGGCACGCCGGTACTGAGGCTGCTCTGGCCGCGGCGCGCAGTGGTGCGCGCACCATGCTGCTTACCCACAGTATAGAAACCATCGGCCAGATGAGTTGTAATCCGGCCATTGGTGGGATTGGCAAAGGCCACTTGGTACGGGAAATTGATGCGATGGGCGGCGTAATGGCGCGTGCCGCCGATGCCGCGGCAATCCAGTTACGCACGCTTAACTCACGCAAGGGGCCAGCAGTGCGCGCGACCCGCGCGCAATGCGACCGTAACCTCTATCGCGCATTCATCCGAAAAACAGTAGAACAGCAGCAGGGGCTGGCCATGTTCCAGGCCCCCGTGGACGATCTGTTGCTCAAAGGTGACAGGATAATCGGTTGTAGAACGGCGTCCGGGATCGATTTTCACGCCCCAACCCTGGTTCTGACCACCGGGACGTTTCTGCACGGCCGAATCCATATTGGTGAGGCCCAGCACGCTGGAGGTAGGGCAGGCGATCCGCCATCCATCACCCTGGCGGGACGGTTGCGTGAATTGCCGTTCAACGTGGCAAGATTGAAAACCGGCACCCCGCCACGAATTGATGGTAAAACGGTCAATTTTGAGCGTTTGCAGGAACAACCAGGTGATAATCCACGGCCGGTATTTTCGTTTATGGGCAGTGTGGATGACCACCCATCACAGCGATGCTGCTGGATTACGCACACCTCGGAGGCGACGCACGAAGTCATTCGCAGGGCGTTGCACCGATCACCCATGTACTCTGGCGTCATCGAGGGTGTCGGACCCCGATATTGCCCCAGCATCGAAGACAAGGTCGTGCGCTTTGCCGACCGGGACAGCCACCAGATTTTCGTCGAGCCGGAAGGACTTGATACCCGGGAGTTGTATCCAAACGGAATATCGACCAGCCTGCCATTTGAAATTCAAACGGAATTCGTCCATACCATTAAGGGGTTTGAACAGGCCCGTATCACCCGGCCTGGCTATGCCATTGAGTATGACTTTTTTGACCCCCGCGATTTGCATCCGCATCTTGAAACACAGGCCATCAAGGGCTTATATTTTGCAGGCCAGATTAACGGCACCACCGGCTATGAAGAGGCTGCAGCACAAGGGCTGGTTGCCGGGCTCAATGCATCCCGCCTGGTCAGGGGCGAGGACGCCTGGGTGCCGCGAAGGGATGAGGCTTACATGGGTGTGCTGATTGACGATTTGGTGACCCAGGGCACGTTGGAGCCCTATCGAATGTTCACCAGCCGTGCAGAATACCGACTGCAACTGCGCGAAGACAATGCCGACCTCAGGCTGACCGAGACCGGACGCAGGATGGGGCTTGTGGATGACGCCCGCTGGCAGCGATTTTCTTCCAAGAGCGCGTTAATCAAGCAGGAGCGCGATCGTCTGTCCGGGATATGGTTAGCGCCGGAGAATGTGTTGGGCCGGCGCTTGGCGCAGGTGCTTGGAACGAGCGTCAGTAAGGAAGTCAGGGCGCTGGATCTGCTCAAGCGACCTGAGCTGAATTACGACGGCCTCATGCGGATCGACGGCATCGGGCCCGGCGTTGACGATCCTGAAGTGCAGCGCCAATTGGAAATCCAGGTGCGTTACGCGGGCTACCTGGATCGCCAGTTGCAGGACATCGAACGGCGGCGACGGCACGAGCAAATGAAGCTCTCGACTCATTTCGACTACGGCGAGGTCCGGGGCCTGTCTTTGGAAGTCGTGGAGAAGCTGCAACATGTGCAGCCGGGCACCCTGGGGCAGGCAGCAAGAGTGCCTGGTGTCACACCCTCGGCCATATCTGTTCTGCTGCTGCATCTAAAGAAGAGTGCAATGAAGGCGGCCTAGATGTGAATTCTGTCGATCTATTTGCCTCAATCCCTTTCAAATTACGATTACGAAACGATTGATTTACAGTATTTTAACGACCATCCGCTAAAGTATGGCGTGTAAGTTGACTGTGCCTAGCGTGTCGCCCCTCTATACAGGCAGTCCCCACACTTCTATGCCTATAGCGATACGCTTTCAAACCCCGGGAGTTTTCCCGGGGTTTTTTTAGTTAAGGAGTCTCGCTTCCCTTCATTCGCCTGCGGCGAAAACCAGCTGCGCTCGACGGCATTGTATTGAGCCAAGCTTCCCTTGGCATGCCTTCGGCTGGAGTCTCGCTTCCCTTCTTTCGCCTGTGGAAGTGGATCCGCACTTAACAGATGAGTGCGGATTGATGGTCGACCAGTACAGTTTTTTGGGGGCCTGATTCAGGTATCGTAATATCCAAGAGATACACGCCAGCCTGGAGGAGGACACAAAGATGGGTGGAACTCAGCTATATGGGGATCATCGCTCGGGAAACTGCTACAAGGTCGCGTGGTTGCTGCGGGCCCTGCAACAGCCGTTCGAATGGATTGAGACTGATGCCCTGGCCGGTGCTACCCGCACGCAGGATTTCCTGGCGTTGAACGTCAATGGCAGGGTTCCTTTGTTGCGTTTTGATGGCAGCCAGTGCCTGGCAGAATCAAATGCAATATTGCTGTACCTGGCCGAGCATACCTATTGGCTGCCAACCGACAGCATGCAGCGCGCCGGGGTCTACCAGTGGCTGTTTTTCGAACAATACAGCCATGAACCCTATATTGCAGTGGCGCGATCCCTGGTCCATCTTCAGGGCAGAGCGGACACGGAAATTGAGTGGCTGAAACAGCTCCATACAAAGGGCTATGCAGCCCTTGATGTCATGGAAAGCGTGCTGCAAAAGCAGCCATGGTTTGGCGGGCCGCAAATCTCAATCGGCGATATTGCACTGTATGCTTATACCCATACGGCGCGAGACGGGCTGTTCAGCCTCGATGACTATCCTGTGATCAGGCGATGGCTCGGTAACATTGAGGCACGGGAAGACCATATTCCCATGACAGAGGCCTGTCGCTCGTTCATTCCAGGACCGGCCTGATCGTGTCCCTGGAGCTGCAGGGCGGCTGTCACTGTGGTGCGGTTCGTTATCAACTGACGTGGCCAATGAGCGCCGATCAGCAATCGCCAGTGGTGCTCCCGGCACGCCGTTGCAGCTGTAGTTACTGCACCGCGTTCCGTGGGACCTGGACGTCGAATCCCGATGCCCGGCTGGTATTTTCACCGGCTACGGGCTCTCATTTTGGGTCCTATCAATTTGCCACCGCCACGGCGAATTTCAGTTTTTGCCGCCATTGCGGCGTCATGGTAGCGGCGCTAGCGGAAATCGAGGGCAGTCTTCGGGCAGTGTTGGCGGTGCAAACCCTTGACCAGGGTCAAAACATTGTACTGCAGCAGAGCAGCAGTTGCTTTGACGGGGAGAATCTGCAGCAAAGAACAGGTCGTAGGGCACAGAACTGGATCGGGCAGGTGTCCCTGACCTGATCTTTCACGCTGGGTTAATGCGCCCTGGCGTTGGACGGCATCAAAGACTGGTTGCTCAAGGCCATGATGAACATGGAGCCGCAGGCGACCCGCCGGCCCCGGTTGGGTAAGTCGAGCAAAGCGAGACTCATTCATGCCGGCCCTGGCCCGGCACATTGTCGACGCCGGGTACAGAAGGCACAATAGGCTGGAATTGCCGACGAAAGCCTAAGAAAATGACCAGTGACAACAGCCATACGAGCACCAATTTCATCCGCAATATCGTGATTGCAGACTTGGAGTCCGGCAAGCATGAAACGGTGATAACCCGGTTTCCACCGGAGCCCAATGGGCATCTTCACATCGGTCATGCCAAGTCCATTTGTCTGAACTTCGGCATTGCCGCCGAATTTGGCGGCAGTACAAACTTACGGTTTGACGACACTAACCCGCTCAATGAAAACGAGGATTACGCCAAGGCCATTATGGAAGATGTCCGCTGGCTGGGCTTTGAGTGGACGGAACTGCGAAATGCGTCTGATTATTTTCAGGCGCTTTATGATTTCGCGGTACATCTCATCCAGACAGACAAGGCGTATGTGGACAGCATTTCAGCGGAGGAAATGCGGCAAATGCGTGGCACCCTGACTGAGCCTGGGAGAAACAGCCCCTTCCGCAACCGTGGGGTCGAAGAAAACCTCGATATGTTCGAGAGAATGAAAAACGGTGAGTTTGCCGACGGTGAGCATGTGCTGCGCGCCAAGATCGACATGAGCTCGACGAATATGAACATGCGAGATCCCGCCATTTACCGAATTCGCAATGTGCCCCACCACCGCACTGGCGACCAGTGGCACATCTACCCCATGTATGACTGGGCGCACGGGATTTCGGACGCCATTGAAGGGGTCACGCACTCTTTATGTACGCTCGAATTCGAAGACCATCGGCCGCTGTATGACTGGTTTTTGGACAACATTCCAACACCCAGCAGGCCGCGCCAATACGAATTTTCGAGGGGCAATATCGATTACACAGTGATGAGTAAACGGCGTCTGCTGCAACTGGTCAACGATGGTCACGTGAATGGCTGGGACGACCCCCGCATGCCGACTATCGCCGGCATGCGCAGGCGAGGCTACACGGCGCGGGCGATCCGCAAATTTTGGCAGGACGCAGGTGTGACGAAGTCCGAAAGTGTCTTACCGATGGGCGTGCTGGAAAATGCTCTGCGCGAAGATTTGAACCAGCGAGCGCCGCGTACCATGGCGGTTCTCAATCCCCTGAAACTGATATTGACCAATTTTCCTGAAGGAGAAACCCAGTGGCTTGATGCGCCGAAGCATCCACAGAACGAAGCCATGGGCACCCGCAAGGTGCCGCTGACGCGCGAGTTATGGATTGAACAAGGTGATTTCATGGAAGAGCCGCCGCGGAAGTTCTTCCGTCTCAAGCCGGAAGGCGAGGTGCGACTGCGCAACGCATTCATCATCCGCTGCAACGATGTCATCAAGAATGATGCCGGCAACGTCATCGAGGTGCACTGCGAATTTGACCCCGAATCGCGCAGTGGTCTGCCCGGGGCCAGCCGCAAGGTCAAAGGCACCATCCACTGGGTCTCCGCCGTTCACGGCGTGCAGGCCGAAGTGCGCCTGATAGACCGCCTGTTCCGCGTACCCAATCCGCTGGCCGACAAGTCGCGGGATTTCCTTGAGCACATTAACCCCGACGCGCTCAAAATCGTTACCAACGCAGTGGTCGAGCCAGCAGTGGCTGAGGGTGGCGACAGCGCGTTCTACCAGTTCGAACGCACCGGTTACTTCATCCACGATTGCGAAGACTCTGCCCCGGGCAAGCCGGTATTCAACCGCTCAGTGACCCTGCGGGACTCGTGGGCCCGAATCGAAAAGGAACTCGCCCAGCAGCACTCCTGATTGTTGGTTGCCTTTCTGCTTTTCAATTTGCTACACCGCATCGACGCCAGGAAAGCCAGGTTGCGGTACTGCTTCCCGCTCCTGGCGGTTGGCCCTGCGGGCTGCCCTCACTTCTCCGCGCTTGGTGGGTCGGCTTCAGGGAACATCCTGTTCCGTGTCGCCTCGTCGAGCCATCCATGGCTCGACGACCCAGTCGCTTGTATGGTGTTTCTGCCTTAAATCTGGATGATTAAGGGTGCCGGGATGGGCGGGACGCAGTCGCTTTCTGGCCAGTCGGTACAGACTAACAAGAGTTCGTCCCCATCCCATTCTCACCAGAGCGCCGATTGAGAATTTAGCTGCAATGTCAGCCGATGTATACAAGCTTGCGCCCCGTGAGATCCCGGCTACGGCATATAACCGCGGAGATCATTATGACAAGCAATGTTACCCAAGTCACTTTAGGTGTGGATGTTTCGAAAGATCATTTGGACGTTTACGATTGGACCCGGCAACGACATTATCAAGTCAATAACTCAACCGCGGCCATTGCACAATGGCTTGGTGGGTTGACGGGCGAGGTACGACTGGCGCTGGAGCCGACATCGCATTACCACCTGGCGGTGGTGGATACTGCGCACGCTTTGGGCTATGCGATCTACTTGGTGAACCCACGCCAGCTGCATCACTATCGGTATGCCGTCGGCCTGAGGCATAAGAGTGATCCGCATGATGCCTGGTTGTTAGTACGCTATCTCAGCCACGAAGCGCAGTCATTGCCTCGTCATTGCCCGTCAGACCAGCATTCACGGGAGCTGTGGGCTTTGATTAAGCGTCGCGCTGTGGTGGTTGGAGTGCGTAAAAACATGCGCATGAGCATGCGCCAAGTGTCGCTGTCAGGCCGAGAAGTGGAACAGGCCTGCAGCCGCTTGATCCAGCGCATCGAATGCCGGATTGAGTATTTGCTAAGGGCGTTGGGCCTGCAACAAGACTATGCGCGTTGCCAACAGATACCGGGCCTTGGACCCGCCACAGCTGCTGGGTTGGTGGCGGCCTTTCATCGCGGCGTGTTCGCTTCATCGGATGCCTTTGTGGCCTACCTCGGCCTGGACATACGATTGCGGCGGTCTGGTCGCATGCAGGGCAAGCACAAGCTGACCAAGAATGGCGAGAAGGAGATACGACGATTGCTATTTTGTGCCGCTCACGCGGCCCGCAACGAACCTCGATTCGAGCGCTATCATCAGCGTCAACTGGATAAGGGACTTTCAAAAACCGCTGCTCGAGTGATATTGGGGCGCAAGTTGGTCAGGATTGCATATGCCCTTATGAGTCGAGGCGAAACATTCAAACCGTGTGTAACCATGGCTTGACCAGACCCATAGAATCTTGTCGGCGCTCGGCATCCTTGAAGTCGCGGGAAGCAGTACCGCAACCTGGCTTTCCGGGCGTCGCCACCCGCCCTCTCGTGGGCAGCGTAAATACATCAGATTGCCACGGGCACGTGAAGAATGGTCCATGACGAGCGGCCTACCTCGAGGCTGTTGGGGTTTGCTACACTGCGTGTAGATGCATATACAGGAGACATGAAATGGGTTGGATCACACTTGCGATTATTCTTGCATTGGTGTTTTTCGCGATTTCGGTTTACAACCGGCTCGTTGCCGGCAGAAACCGCTACAAGAACGCCTTTGCCCAGATCGACGTCCAGCTGACGCGCCGGCATGACCTGATACCGAATCTTGTTGAGACCGCCAAGGGCTATATGTCGCACGAGCGCGAGACCCTCGAAGCCGTGATCAATGCGCGCAATCTTGCGGTTTCCGGGCTGAAAGCCGCTGCCAAGGATCCCACCGATCCTGAGGCCATGAAAAATTTGTCGCAGGCGGAGCAGGGACTGAGTGGCGCCCTGGGGCGCCTGTTTGCGCTGTCTGAGGCCTATCCTGACCTCAAGGCCAATGAAAACATGATGCAGCTGTCCGAGGAGCTGACAACGACTGAGAACAAAGTGGCGTTCTCCCGGCAGGCATACAACGACTCTGTGATGAGTTACAACACTTTGCGCGAGTCGTTCCCGAATAATTTCTTTGCCGGCTGGTTTAGTTTTCTGGCCGCAGAGTTGCTGGAGCTTGAGGACGAAGAAGCACGTGAAGCGCCAAAAGTTTCTTTCTAGCCCGCGTTTGATCTGATGAGCGAATGGCTGCACCAGGCGGCATGAATTTCTTCGAACATCAGGCGCAGGCGCGCAAGAAAACCCGCTGGCTGATTTTTCTGTTTTTGCTGGCGGTCATTGCCATCATGGTGTCGGTGGACCTGGTGCTGCTTATCGCCTACGGTCTGACAAATGCGGATGAGGCTACGTCCAGCCTGTTCAGCAGTCAGAATCTCATCGACAATGTCGGCCTGCTGAGCGGCGGGGCTATTGCCTCGGTTGCAGTCATTGGACTGGCAAGCCTGTTCAGGACGGTCGGCCTGAGATCGGGGGGGGGTAAGATCGCTCGAGAGTTGGGTGGCACACTGGTGGAGTCCGACACCCGCGATCCGCGGCGTCGTCAATTTCGCAATGTGGTTGAGGAAATTGCCCTGGCTTCGGGCGTGCCGGTCCCGGAAATATATGTCCTGGAACAGGAAGGGGGCATCAATGCTTTCGCTGCCGGTTTTGGCGCCGATGATGCCGCGATCGCAGTAACCCGCGGGACGTTGGAAACACTCAACCGTGACGAACTGCAAGGGGTAATCGCGCACGAATTCAGCCATATTCTCAACGGTGACATGCGCTTGAATATCCGCCTTATGGGTGCCCTGTTTGGGATACTGATGCTGGCGCTGATAGGGCGCAGAATACTGATTCACTCGCATTTTGCGCGAGGCTCCCGCGACAAGAATGGCGCCCCCATCATCATGATCGCGATCGGGGTGATGGTGATTGGTTATATTGGCATGTTCTTTGGGCGTTGGATCAAATCGGCGGTATCGCGGCAGCGAGAATACCTGGCTGACGCTTCGGCCGTCCAATTCACCCGCAACCCGGATGGGATTGGCGGTGCGCTGAAGAAAATTGCCGTCCACAGCGACGCATCGTACCTTGATGCAGATACCGAAGAAGTGGGGCATATGCTGTTCGGCAGCGGCAGGCGCACTTCGATGTTCGCCACCCATCCGCCGATGGAAGACCGCATCGCGCGAATCGACCCTGGATTCAGACCCGAGCAACTTGATGACCTGGCCCGGCGGATGGAAAGGGAGAAGAACCGCGGCGCCAAATTTCAAGAAGATGCCATCGAGAAAGCCGCGAGGGCAGGCAAGGCCAAACCAAGCGTATTTGATGCGCGCAGCATTATTGATCAGATTGGCCAGCCTGACTGGGATCGAATACTGGTCGCCGGCACGCTTGCAGCTTCCATACCGGACAACGTGCGTCAGGTAGCGCATTCCACCGAGTGGGCGCCAGAAGTGCTGTTCTTCACATTGCTCGACGCTCAGGCATCGATCCGCGAGGAACAGCTGTTGAGCATTGCTCGCGTGATGGGCAGCGACAGCGAAGCGCAGGTTCGGGCGCTACTGGCAACCGATGGCCTGGCCAGGCCGGAGCAAAGACTGCCCTTGATGGAAATGGCGTTACCGGCGTTGAAACGGCGCCCGCCCGACTATGTCAATAAAGTGCTCGATACCGTGCGGGCGCTGATCGACGCGGACGGCCGTGTCGAGGTGTTTGAGTATCTGCTTGCGAAGGTCATCGCCCAGCACCTGTGGGCGGCAATGAGTCCGGTATCCGCCAGCGCCGGCGGCAGCGCCAGGCTTTCTTCAATGACCAAAGATGTCGTCCGGGTCCTTGGCGTACTGGCCTGGCACGGTGCTTCGACGCAGGAGGTCGCATCAACTGCGTTTGCGGCCGGCCTTCAAGCGGCCGGACTGGACCCACAACCGCTTGAATCCGTTGCCGACTGGACCGCAGCCCTGGATGCAGCCTTGCCGAAGTTCGACCGGCTCCGCCTGAGCGACAAAGAGATTCTGGTCACGGCTATGATCGAAGTGGTGTTGCATGACGGCAGCTTGGTGCCGACTGAAATTGAAATGCTCAGGGTGGTGTGTGACCTGATACATGTGCCCTTGCCGCCGCTCATCGGAGATTGATGCCCGGCGGTTAGCATTTATAATCCCCATATGGTTTCATTCACCTGCATGACGGATCACCCGTGACCCTGACCCGACTATCACTTTCCAATCCTGTGGCGGTAGCGGTTGCCTGCATTTTGATTGGCATCTTCGGCATGCTCAGTTTCTTTCGGCTGCCGGTGCAACTAACCCCCGACCTCGAGCGCCCGGTCGTTCAGGTCAATACGACTTGGCGCGCATCCGCGCCCAAGGAAATCGAGTCAGAAATCATCGAGCCGCAGGAGGATGTCCTGCGCAGCATCCCCAGCCTGTTGAAGATGCAGTCGACCGCCAACAACGGTAGCGGCTCGGTTACCCTGGAATTCGCCATCGGCACCGACATGAATCGCGCGCTGATTGAGGTCATGAACCGTCTGAACCAGGTGCCGAGATACCCCGTTGACGCTGACGAGCCCGTATTGATCCTCGGCGGAGAGAGTTTTGATAAGGCAATTGCCTGGTTTTCGATTCTGCCTTTGCCGGGCAATGAGCGTGAAACAGCGAGTTACCAGGACTTCATCAACGATACCGTTGTAACCCGGTTGGAGCGCGTGCCGGGTGTCTCTCACGTGGGGTCTTTTGGTGGGCGAATTCATGAAGTTCGGATCACTTTTGATCCGTACAAGGCCGCCAATATTGGTCTCGATTTGACCAGTATCGCGAGCGAGCTTGGCAGCAATGCCGATGTATCAGCGGGCAACATCGAGGTCGGTCGGCGGCAGTACACCCTGCGATTCAGTGGCAAGTATGACGTTCAGTCGCTGGGTGACCTGGTGCTGGCCTGGCGCGAAGGCAAGCCCATCAGGCTCAGTGACATTGCTACTGTCCGCCTCGAAATGGTTGATCCCGGAACGATCCTGTTCGAAGGCGGGAAGCCATCCATCGCCTTGGATGTGTCGGCAGAGCCGGGCGTCAATGTGCTGGATGTGATGGCGAGCATCAAGCAAAGCGTCGCTGATCTGAATAAGAACGAACTGAAACGAGCCGGCCTGTCCATGTATCAAAATTCCGATCAATCGGAATATATTCTGCAATCCGCCAGCATGGTCAAGACCAATCTCATCATCGGAATGCTGCTGGCGGTCGCCGTGCTCTGGTGGTTCCTGAGAAAATTTCGGGCGACGCTGGTTGTTGCACTGTCGATACCCATGTGCCTGTGCGTTTCCTTTGTTGTACTTGATTACACCGGGCGTTCGCTGAATGTCATCTCGATGGCGGGTATGGCATTTGCAATCGGCATGGTGCTCGATGCTGCGATTGTCGTATTGGAAAATATATTCCGCCAACGTGAGGCCGGCCGAATGGGCGATGAGGCTTCAATCAGGGGCACCACACAGGTTTGGGGCGCTTTGCTGGCCTCCACGGCGACCACCGTGGCGATCTTCATGCCGGTTATCTTCCTCGAGAATGAAGTGGGCCAACTGTTCGGCGACCTGGCCATCACCATTTCCGCCGCCGTGGTTGCCTCATTGGTGATCGCCGTGACCGTGTTGCCAACCGGCGCTTCGAATTGGGTTCACAGTAAGGGTATTGAAGACAAACACCACAGTTGGTGGCGCTGGATGACCGACCACATCATGTCCTGGACCGACACACCGCGGCAGCGCTGGGCCTGGGTGGGCTCGCTGACCGTGTTCCCTGCGCTGTTGGCCGTCATGTTGTTACCATCCGCCGATTACCTTCCCGAAGGCAAGCAAAACTTTATCATGGGGTTCATCGTGACTCCGCCGGGAATTAGTGTCGAGACCGCCAGGAAAGAGTTGGTGGGTGAAATCAACGCACGCGTACTGCCGTATCTCGAAGAGGGCAACCCACTGCAAATGGACAGCTATTTTCTGGGCATGTCGCCGCGGTGGGGCGGATTCATTGGCGGGCGGGCCGTAGATCCCGACAATGTGGAAGAATTATTGAACGTTTTCAATAGCGAAATACTCACCGGCCTTCCGGATACCTTCGGATTCGCAGCCAGGCAGTCAATTTTCGGCGAATCGCGCGGCAGCAGAAAAATCGACATCGACCTCTCCGCCGATACTTTCGAGTCGCTGATAAAGGCCGGGCAGGCGGGCTTTTTCGCCATCATGCAGGCATTGCCCGACGCCTCTGTCCAACCCATTCCGGGGCTGGAACTGGCAGAGCCGGAAATCAGATTGGTGCCCAATGACAGGAAGATTGCGGAAGCAGGCTGGAACCGGTCGAGGATGGCGACCATCGTTCGGGCGATGGGCGACGGTGCCTTCCTGGGCGAGTATTTCGATGGCGACCGCCGCTACAACGTGGTGATGCGGGCGCAGCAGTGGTATTCCCCTGAGGAACTGGCGGCGATCCCGGTCGCCACGGCCAGAGGAGATATTCAAACCATTGGCGAACTGACCCGGGTGACCCGCACCGCCGGCCCGTCCCAGATTCTCAGGATTGACCGTAAGCGTACGTTGACACTGCAGGTGACACCGCCGCCCACCATGGCGATGGAGGATGCGCTGGCGATTATCGAAGAGCAGGTGGCGCCGGTGATCCTGGAAAACCTGCCAGAGGAAGCCTCGATCAAATATCGGGGCACTGCCGAAGCGCTGGAAGAGGCCCTGAGTAGCATGGCGGGCAGTTTTGCGCTGGCCATCGTCATCCTGTATCTACTCATCTCAGCGCTGTTCCGCTCCTTCCGGGATTCGCTGCTGGTGATTATGACCATTCCGATGGCGACGGTGGGTGGAATCGTGGCCCTGCGGGTTATGGATCTGGCGCATTACTCCAGCGGCGGCCAGCAAATGGACCTATTGACGATGATTGGCTTCGTGATCCTCTTGGGTTTGGTCGTCAACAACGCTATATTGCTGGTATACCGGGCGCGGGACGGTGAACGCGAAGGTCTGTCACGACGCGACGCGGTCGAAAGCGCTGTGCGCCTGCGCCTGCGCCCGATTTTGATGAGCACGATGACGAGTATTTTCGGCATGTTGCCCTTGATGTTGGTCAACGGCTCAGGATCAGAATTGTATCGGGGAATGTCAACAGTGATCGTGGGAGGAATGCTGATTAGCACATTGTTCACATTGATACTACTGCCCAGTCTGCTACGGGCCAATGAGCATTTGGATGCTGCTGAGGATTCGCTAGTCGTTGGCGCGCGGCCTGCCCAAGGGATGATCTGATGATGGTACTGGCTGCGGTTCGGTGGGCTTTACTGTTCCTGGCGGTATGGTCCGGCGCGCTGGTCGCGCAAGGCGGCATGCCCGCCAATGTGGTTATTGCTGTGGCCGAAATGCAATCCATAGCACCGGTTACGCTGGTACCAGGCACCGTGGTCAGCCGCAATGACGCCAATCTCGCTGCTGAAGTCGAGGGCCGGTTGGAGCAGGTCGCCGACGTCGGCACCCGCGTGGTTACCGGAGATTTGATCGCCGAAATAGAAGACACCAGCCTGCGGCTGCTGAACGATCAATTGAAAGCTGAAGTCACCCGGGCGGAAGCCAGGTTGCGGTTCCTGGAAGCTGAAGAAAAGCGCTTTGCACAGTTGGCGGATTCCAATCTGGCCGCCGTGGCCCAACTCGATGAAACCCGCTCCAACCGCGATGTCGCCCGCAGTGATCTGGCGGTCGCCAAGGCGCGTCTGGCGCAGAATTCAGACCTGCTGGATCGAACCCGCATGCTGGCACCGTTTGGCGGCGTGGTTGTCGAACGGCTAATGACGCCGGGAGAACGTGTGACCGAGGGCGACGAAGTCGTTCGGCTGGTTGATCATGACAACCTCGAAGTCATCGCCCGCGCGCCGCTCGAATACTATTCTTTTGTCAAAATAGGCCAACTGCTGGATGTGCGTGCCGGTCGGATTGAGTTATTGGCGAGGGTGCGCACGGTGGTCGCTGTGGGAGATGAGAACACCCATCAGTTCGAACTTCGGCTTGACCTGGACGGCAGCCCGTTTCCGGTCGGCCAGACTTTGCGTGTGGCGGTACCCCAGGATGGCCAACGCGAAGTGCTCGCTGTGCCCCGCGATGCCCTCGTGCTGCGGTCGGATGGACAAACGGTCTTTGTCATTGATGACAACAACACGGCGCGCCGAATACTGGTCACTACCGGTATCGGCGCGGGTGATCGAATCGAGGTTTTCGGCATGATCTCGGCCGGAGACCGGGTGGTCATTCGTGGCAATGAGCGACTGCGGCCAGGCCAAGCCGTCAACGTCATGGACGGCTGAATCCCTGCACTGTTGTGCACTTGTGCTGTATTGCCGCCAACGGGTGGATCGGCGAGAATGATCCATGGCCGAGGTTCGAGCCGGAAACGGCAATAACACGGGTGTCTTTGATCGACTGGTCCGGGTTGAGCATGGTGAATGGCCGCAACTGCTGATCGCCTTTGGCTATTTCTTCTTCTTGCTGGGTGGATACTTCATGCTGCGGCCGCTGCGCGGCACGGTCGCAGCCGGCAATACCGACGTCCTGCCGTATCTTTACACCGCCACATTCTTGACCATGCTCGTTATTGTGCCGATTTTCGGTGCCCTGGTGGCACGCTTCCGGCGCGGCCAGTTCATCCCAGCCATCTATTTGTTTTTCATCCTCAACTTGTTGTTTTTTATTGTCGAATTCAAAGATGAACACACACCGTTGTGGCTGCAGAGAACTTTTTATGTGTGGCTGAGCGTATTCAATCTGTTCGTTGTGTCTGTCTTTTGGAGCTTTATGGCGGACATCTTCAAACCGGGTCAGGCGCAACGCCTGTTCGGGTTTATTATGGCCGGCGGCACTGTTGGGGCAATGATTGGTCCGTTGATCACAGCCGGGATGGTAGGGACATATGGCGCATCAGGTGTAATGACCACTGCGGCAGTTTGCCTGTTGGTGGCGACTGCATTTGCCGTCCATCTCAATCGCTTCACCCGTGAGCACAGCGATGGGGGTGGCGAAGCAGTCATCGGGGGAAAAGTGTGGGACGGCGCTGTGCGGGTGTTCCGCTCGAAATACCTGCTCTATGCCTGCCTGTTGATGCTGCTGCACAATCTCACCTCGACTTTTCTGTACAACGGTTTGGCTGTCCTGGTGAATGAGCATATCGAAGGATTCGCCTCGCGAACCTCGTTTTTCAGCTATGTGGATATTGCGGTTCAAATGATCGCCTTCACGTTTCAATTCTTCATCACATCCCGGCTGGTCACACACTTGGGCATGGCGCGCACGCTGGTGCTGGTGCCCCTTGTGCTGGCTGCGGGACTTGTGGTTCTTGGCAGTTCCGTGGGTCTGGTTCTGTTCGCGGCCGTGCAGGTTGCTCAGCGTTCACTGAACTATGGGCTGTTGGGTCCGACCAAGGAAATGCTGTTCACTGTGGTGGACCGGGAAACCAAGTACAAGTGCAAAAACTTCATTGACACCGCGGTGTACCGAGGCAGTGATGTCGCTGCCAGTTGGTTGTTCAAGGGGATGACCAGTGTCGGAATGACGGTGGGCGCGATCGCGTGGGTATATGTGCCGGTGATGCTCATTTGGGGGTTCGGCGCCTGGCGGCTGGGCCAGCTCTATACGCGTTTGCGAGCTCAGTCATCCGAACAGTTCAACTGACCAAGGCTGCTGCGAACGCCCGCCCACCACTCCTCCGGGCCTAAGGAAACTGACCCCAAAGCAGATGCCAGCACAACATAAGCCAGCGACGTGACCCGTAGCAAGTACCGCAATAGTCGGCGGCGACCATTTGGAATCATGGTTTGAAACGATTAACATGCGAGCAAGGAAGAAAACAAATATCACACGCGTAATTTATTGGAAATGATCGATCCGGACGGATACAGACCTAATGTAGGCATCGTGCTCGCGAAAACCCGGCAGAAGGTGTTTTGGGCCCAGCGTGTCAGCAACGATGGCTGGCAGTTTCCCCAGGGCGGCATGAACACCGACGAGACGCCCGAGGAGGCCATGTATCGCGAACTTCACGAAGAGACCGGATTGTCACCACGACATGTCGAACTGCTGGCGGTGACACCTGGCTGGTTGCGTTATCGCTTACCTAATCGGTTTCTGAGAAAACACAGCAAGCCATTGTGCGTCGGGCAGAAGCAGGTATGGTTTCTGCTGCGACTCCTCGGCGATGAATCCGAAATCGATCTGGATGGTGCGCCAGAGCCTGAATTCACCGGCTATCGCTGGGTGGACTTCTGGTACCCCCCGGAAAACGTCATCAGCTTCAAACGACGAGTCTATCGCCGGGCGTTGACGCTGCTTGAACCGAGTTTGCCGTCGGGCTAGTTGCATTCAGAAATCGAAGCGGGCGCCGAGAATGAGCGACCTGGGCTTGTTCGGCCTGGCGCCGTATGGTTCACGGCCCGCGATGTAATCATTGTCCGTCAGGTTCTCAATCACAGCGTACAATTCCCAGGATGGGTTAATCCGGTAGTGCGCCGACAGGTCGAATATGGCTGCCGAATCGGTTTTCTGGAAATCGCCACAACTGGCCTGGGTGCAGACAGAATCGACGAAATTGCCGCTCAGATTGAAAGACCACGGCTGGTGGATCAGGCCGACGGTTGCCCACAACTGGTGCCGGGGAATGTAGGGCACCGGGTCACCGTGGGCCACGACGCCAAAGAATTCGGATTCAAACGTGGATTGGAATTGGGCTTTCATCCAGGTGTAGGACAATTGCCACGGCACCTGCCAGCCGTTGCCGACGTCCACTTCACCGGACAGGGTCAACTCGAGGCCAGGTATATGAACGCCATTACCGTTGAAGGCCTGACCGGGCTCACATTGCCCGCCAGAGGAATTGGTGCAGCGGCCCACGAGGTTGTCGTAATCATTGAAAAAAACCATGGCTTCGATACCAAACCGGTCCGCTTCATGACGCAGGCCCAATTCGTAGTTGATACTCTCCTCCGGATCAACGCCCGGCTCATTGCCTGGTGTTGCAAACCCTTTGTGAATGCCGGCGATCAGGCGCGTGGATTCGGCCAGCTGATAAATGGCGCCCAGCCCGGGCAACCAGACACTGACGCTGTTCCGGCGGGTGGATTTCAGGTTGGCTGGATCGCGGCCTGATGGGTTGTCGCTTTTGCTGTTGTAATCGATGCGTGACAATTCAATGTTTTCATATCGCAGTCCCGGATTGATCGTCCAGGAGCCCCATTCGATTCGATCATAGATATAAGCAGCCCAGGCGTTTGCATTCTGGATTCGGTTGCCGGCATTGCCCTCCAGCCCAATTTCGTTCAGTACCAGCTGGCCCGCGCGTTGCTGGTAGCTGTCATTTCGCTGCAACCGGTCTTCCTGGTCTTCGTGATAGCGCACACCGGTCTGGATAAGATGGCTGACTGACTGGAAATCCAGCGGGTGGTGGTAGATCGCCTGGATGCCCCGCGAGTAGTATTCCCTGGCATTGTTGCGCAGTTGGATTGAACCGGGGGCGGTGTCTCCGCCATCAAGGATGGCCTGCAGCATTTGGGCGCTGACATCACCGACTGGCGCATTCCGATTCACCGCAGCGATGATACTGCTCCAACTGGTGCGGGCGAGAGACTGCGGAGTTTCACTGCCATCGAGATCCACGCCCTCGGTTTTGTACCAGGCGCGTTCGAAGTTGTTGTTGTAGGCGGTAATCGACACGCCACTGGCTGAATGGGTCTCAATGCGCCAGGTCATAACGAGTTGATCATGCTCGTCGTGCATTTGGTCAAATTCGGAAGCGCGGTAGCGACGCAAGGGGTCGCTGTCGAAATCGGCGTCAGTCAGTCCCAGGTAGCTTTGCTGGGAATCTTCCCTGGAATATTGAAGCTTAAGTTCAAGCGACTGCTCAAGTGCGGCTTCCGGCGCCGAATAAATTGCCAGGCGAGCCAGGTAGTCTTCCTTGTCCAGTCCGGTGTTGGCGTCGCTGCCGTCAATTCGCTGATAGCCGTCGGAACGCCATTGGTGGGTTTCCACCACGAAGCCGGATCGCTCACCGGAATTGCCGTACCAGCCATGCACGCGCCAGGTATTGTTGCTGCCGTATTCGCCCTGGACACGCCCCTGCCGAGACTCCGGAATGGCGGTAGACTTGAGATTAACTGCCCCGCCAACGGTATAAGGACCTTGAGTAATCGCGGCGGGGCCTTTGAGAATCTCGACGGCGTTAATGCGTCCGAAGGTGGGGAAGTAATATGCTGAGGGCGCCGCATAGGGTGCCGGTGCAATCAGCACATTGTCTTCCAACAGCGTGATGCGGGCGCTGCGCTCGGATGCTGTTCCCCGGATGCTGATATTGGGCCGCAGCGCCCAGCCGTCTTCGAGTTGAATTGAGACGCCTGGAACCCGCCGCAAGGCCCTGACAATGTCGGTGGTCTCAAATTCCTCCAGCGCGGCCAAGTCCAGTTGACTGGCCCCGCCTGCAACATCGCGCGCTTTATCGGCCGAACCGAAAATCGTAATGGTTTCCAGTTGCATACAGGGAGGGGCGAACGCACTGCCGCCCGAGGATTGGTCGCCGGTACGGCCAGAGCCACAGTCTGCGTGGGCGACTGAATGCGTCATTGTGAAGGCCAGAAACAGGCCAATTAATACGCGATACACAGGGTAATCCATGTAAATGAGAATGATTCTTATTAACTGGTTTGAAGTGTAACGTGGTTGAATGCAATTGACAATCATTCTCATTTGCATTTATGATCTGGATCAACTCCTTTGCAGTGGACGTCGAATCAACCCAAGCCATGTATGTTTGTATCTGCCACGCGGTAACCGACCACGCCATAGAACAGGCAGCGGAAGAGGGCGTTCGTTCCATGAAGGAGCTGACGTTCAAGACCGGCTGTGCCAGTCAGTGCGGGAGTTGTGCGACCTCTGCCCAAGAAGTACTGGCGCAGGCCAATCGCAGGATTGAAGCAAGACTGGGACCACCTGCGCTGTTGTCCACAGCTTGAATCTGTTCAGACCATCCATGGCGTGAATTGCCAATGGCGTGATCTATAGGCAAAAGCGGCTATTGCGCCACGCCTATTTCCAGAATGACTTCGTCGGCCGCGACGTGGTCACCTAATCCGAAGAACACTTGCTCGATGCATCCATCCATTGGCGCAATCACTTCATGCTGCATTTTCATCGCTTCGAGCACCAGCAGGGGCCTACCTCGCTCAACGCGATCACCGGGGCTGACCAGGATTTTCAGTAGCACACCATGCATGGGTGCGCGCACCAGGCCGGTGGAGGCCTCGTCGTCTTCATCCGCTCCTGATACTCGATTGAGATAGCACTCAATGCGACCATCCACCGACAGCCACACAGCGCCGTCTGGAGTCATACAATAAGTCGCCCGGTGGCTGAGTTTCTCAATCATGACTGTGGCGCTGACGCCGTCATCGTGTGCAACTTGAATAATGCATTGCGAATCCCCTTCAATCACGGTGTAGCCCGTCTGCGTGGCGCGTACCGTAAGCTTGACAACACCCCCTGGCGCATCAAGCGTCAGCCTGGACACCAGCGATCCCGCACTTCCCCAGTGACTTAACTCATCGCACACGAGTAGGCTCGCCTTCAGCGCCTTGCGGTGCTGTTCGCGGTATGCCAATACGGCGGCCACTGCGGCGCGTTGAGCGGCTGTAAGTCCGGGCACTGAACTTTCCTCCAAACGCGCTTCGGACAAAAAGGCGGTGGTCGCGCGACCGTCGACAAAAGCAGGCGTCTGCAAGATCCTGATCAGGAAGTCGCGATTGCTGCTCAGCCCGAACAAGGCGGTTTCGTGCAATGCCCTGAGCAATCGGCATCTGGCCATTTTCCGACTGTCGTCCCAGCCAATAATCTTGGCCACCATGGCGTCGTAATATGGCGTAATACTCAATCCAGTCCGCACTCCGTCGTCGACCCGAACACCCTCAACGACAGGCGCCTTCCAAAGCTCGATCATTCCCGTGCTGGGGATAAAATCCTGGCTGGGGTCCTCGGCGTACAGGCGCACTTCGATGGCGTGACCGTTAAACGCCACTTCGTTCTGTTGCAAGGGCAGGTGCTCACCTTGGGCGATGGCGATTTGCAGCGCCACCAGGTCGAGGCCGGTGACCATTTCGGTGACGGGGTGTTCAACCTGCAAGCGGGTGTTCATTTCCAGAAAATAGAAGTCCTCAGCCCCGCTGAGGAGGAATTCGACTGTTCCTGCCCCGACATAGCCAATGCTCTTCGCCGCGGTCACTGCCACCTCGCCCATACGTTCGCGCAGTTGTTCGGTCATCACAGGGCACGGCGCTTCTTCGACTACTTTTTGATGCCTTCTTTGAATCGAACAGTCGCGTTCGCCAAGATGAATCACGGCGCCATGCTGATCGGCAAGGATCTGAATTTCGACGTGGCGCGGTCGCTCGATGGCTTTTTCAAGAATGAGTTCTGCCGATCCGAATGCACGCTCAGCCTCGGAGCGTGCCAAGCGCAGTGCGTCAGGCAGATCAACAGTTTTTTCAACCCGCCGAATGCCACGTCTGCCACCACCTGCAGCCGCCTTGACCATGACCGGGAATCCAATGTCATTGGCGGCCGCCGCGAATGTGGCATCGTCCTGTTGTATCCCGTTATAGCCGGGCACGCAGGGCACATCAGCAGCATTCATGTGGATCTTGGCCGCGGCTTTGTTGCCCATCAGCTCAATGGCATCGGCAGGTGGCCCGATGAAGCGCAGATTGGCCGCCTCGCAGGCGCGCGCGAATGCCGCGTTTTCAGACAGGAAACCGTAGCCGGGATGAATGGCATCAGCACCACTGTCCCGGGCGGCCTGGAGAATGCGCTCCATGTTCAGATAAGATTCCGCGGCCGGCGCCGGCCCGAGAAGAATTGCCTGATCTGCCATTGTGACATGAGGCGAACAGGCGTCTGCTTCTGAAAACACCGCGACCGTGTCATGCCCCAGGGACTTTGCACTGCTCAGTATCCGGCACGCGATCTCTCCACGGTTGGCCACTAGAATTCGCATGGCAATCAGACCATCCAGTGTGGCTTGCGCTTTTCGACAAAAGCCGCAACCCCTTCAATGCCTTCATCGCTGAGCATGCATTCGGCGAATTTTTCGCCTGCAAACTGGCGTAGCAGTGCAGGCTCCAGCTGGTCACATGCCAACAGAATCTCCTTGGTCGCCGCGTTGGCTTGCGGCGCACATCGACGCACCTGGGCGCGGACTGCCATCTCGGCCGAATCGAGGTCTGCGGCATCTTCGACCCATTCACTGGCCAGACCAATCTGGAGCGCCAACTCACCATCGAATCGTGCCGCGGTAAGCATCAGGCGCCGGGCGGTCGCCAATCCCAGACGGCGCACGACGTAGGGTGCGATCTGTGCGGGCGGAATGCCCAGTGTGGTTTCTGTCAGCGAAAACCTGGCCTGGCGGGTCACAACTACGATGTCAGCTGCGCAAATCATGCCCATCCCGCCCGCGATCGCTGCCCCCTCAACCAGCATGACGACAACCTGGGGCAGTTGATTGATCCTGGCAAATAGTTCGCCGGCCCGGCGGTTTGCCGCAGCCACTTGTGCCGAGTTCCCTTCTGCCAATTTCTGTGTATCTCCCTGGAACGCTGCCCTGAATTCCTTGATATCACCACCGGCGCAGAATATGCCGCCCTTGCCTCTCATCGTGATGCCGCGAATGGCGGGTTGGGAGCGCACTGCATCCAGCGTGGCGGTCAACTCGGCAACCATCTCCTTGTTCAGGGCATTGCGCGCATCGGGCCGGTTCAGCCAGATCGTCAGCCAATCGGTATCGAGCTCCAGGAGGAGTGTTTTTGTTTGTGGCATTGCTTCCATGGGTTCTCCGTGTCTGCGATATCAAGTTTACATTCGGGCAACGCCAAAACTGTTTGGCTTAAGTTCCCGGTGACGGGATTCGGCTATCGTCTCCAGGGCAAAGCCCAATACTCTGCGCGTGTCACGCGGATCTATCATTCCTTGATCCAATCCCAGGCCAGAAGTGTAAAACGCATCGGACTGACCATCGAAGTGGGCCACGAGCGTCCCGTACTGTGCTTTGAGGTGGTCTTCATCAATCTCCTGGCCCCTGCGCTTCATTGCATTGCGCATGACCAGATCCATGGTGCCGGCGGCTTGCTCTCCTCCCATGACTCCAGTCACTGCATTGGGCCAGGTGAATAGAAAGTCCGGCTCGTATGCGTAGCCACACATGCCGTAATTGCCGGCGCCGAAGCTGGCGCCAATGTAGAGTGAAATCTTGGCAACGCGAACATTGCTGACTGCCTGGATCATTTTTGAACCGTGCTTGATCATGCCCGCCTGTTCGTATTCGGTCCCGACCATGTAGCCTGTGGTGTTATTCAAAAATATGATCGGTAAATCGGACTGGTCACAGAGCTGTAGAAAATGTGTGGCCTTGGTCGCGCCATTGGGGTCGATCGGCCCGTTATTTCCGATCACGCCGCAGGCCTGACCGAAGATGGCGGCATGCAAGCAAACGGTACCGGGACCATAGCCCGCTTTGAAATCCACCATGCTTGAACCATCAACGAATCTCGCGACGACTTCATGCATGTCGTAGGGCTTGCGGTACGAGACCGGCACCACCCCGGCCATTTCGTCAGGCGCCAGCACCGGCTCCATGAACGCCCGGGGCGGCGGTGAATTGCTCCGGCGATTCCAGTCCATCGCCGCGATGACTTCTCGGGCCATGGCAATGCCCTCGACGTCGTCTTCTGCAAGGTATTCCACCAGTCCGGTCACTGAGGCATGCATGCGGGAACCACCCAACTCCTCGTCGCTTGCCACTTCACCAGTGGCCGCGCGGGTCAGCGCGGCGCCGGCAAGTGCTGCCATGCCGTTTTTCTTGACGCCAATGACATAATCGCTCATGCCGGGCTGGTAGGCACCACCGGCAGTTGAGGGACCATGCAAAACCACCAGCGTTGGAATGCCCGCAGCGCTGAGGCGCGCCAGACCATGGAACATGCCGCCACCTCGGGCCCACATCTCCACCTTGTAGTCCATCAGATTGGCGTCCGCACTCTCAACCAGGTGGATGAAGGGCAGCTTTTGACGAAGTGCAATTGCCAATGTACCCAGAGCCTTTTCCACTGACCTGCCGGTCATCGCGCCGGCATTGATGCCACTGTCATTGACCATGACCATGCAACGTATACCGCTGACAAAACCAATGCCGACGATGCTGCTTGCGCCAGGCACGCTGGTCTCACGGTTGGGATCATCGACCAGGAAATTAGTCAGGTTGTAGAGTTCCAGAAAAGGCATGCCAGGGTCAAGCAGGCTCGCCAGGCGCTCTCTCGGAGTCAGTTGGCCGCGCTGCTCGAATCGGGGCCGTCGTTTCTCCGACTTCGCCACCGCGCGAGATTCGATCTCTCGAAGTTGATCCACCAGGGCAATCATTTCCTGGCGATTGGACGCAAAAGCGTCTGAACGATTGTCTACTTTGGATCTAAATGCGCCCATCAAAGCGACTCCGCGATAGATTTTGGCACCGCAACCGGCAGATCGAGCGCCAATTGTGCAAAGCCCTTGCCTTGTGGGTCATTCCTCAGGCTGGCCATGCCACCGCCGCCCAGAACCTCATGCAGCAGAAAGTTGATAGAGTGGGTGCCGGGCAGAAGGAATCTCTCTACCGGTCCCTTCAAGAAATGTGAGAACGTCTGGGCAATGACCGATTCATCCAGCCCCGCCCAAATCCAGCACAAATATTCTGGACGCCGGGCGATAATGCCAATGTTGGCCTTGTCGCCTTTGTCGCCGCTGCGCCCCAACGCAAGCTTGATGAGTGGTACTTCTACGGTCTCCTCGTCGCTGCAGGGGGATTGCGTGAATTCCGGACGGGCAGACAAGCCGCCATGGACTGCTGCCACAGGCACTGCGTCGAATGTTTCACTCAGTGTTTTGGAGTGACCGTCGACTTCAATGAACACGTCTACCTGGCTGCGATTCAGTTCAAACGAAAAAAGCCTAATAACAGGCGAAGGTTTGGGCCGCCCCCCGGCAAAGCCCGTTAACCCCGGTGGCGCACCAAGGGCCATGCCCGTTGCTTCCTTGAATAGCGTCGCTAAGCCGCGGGCCCTGGGATGTCGTGCAGCGATCTTGAGCGCCACCTCGCGCGAGCTGGATACTGCGCGACGCCCGCCATAGTGGCTTTCGTTACCGATCAGTTCGACGCAGGTTTCGCTGAAGTCTTCGAGCCCATGGCGTTGCAGGGCCGCCCGAGCGCGTTGCAACGCGACTTCGGCAAAGCAATGTGCCTTGCGATCTGCATCAAAGCCGTAGAACAACAGATTCTGTCCGCCGCGGTAGCCGTCGGCATAGGTGGCGCTGACCTTCAGCGTCTCTGGCGGCGGCCTTCCCAGTGCGCCGGCGACACGGACCTGATCCCTGCTAATCTGTTCAAGGGTCACTTCTGAAAAATCGCAAACCACGTCTGGCAGAATATAAGCCCGGGGATCGCCGATTTCATAGAGCATCTGCTCACATACGCTGTGCGTACTGACGATACCGCCGCTACCCTCGGCCTTGCTGCAGACAAAACTTCCGTCAGCCGAAATCTCGGTGATCGGATAGCCAATATCGTAATAGGATTCACTCACCAGTTCCCAATCTGTAAAGTTGCCACCCGTCGCCTGTGGGCCGCATTCGAGGATGTGGCCGGCCAGGCTGCCAGCGGCCAGCAGATCGAATTCCTGCGCGCTCCAGTTGAATTCGTGGATGCAGGCGCCCAGGGTAACGGCGCTGTCCACGACCCGGCCGGTGACGATGATGTCAGCGCCCTGGCCCAGCGCCTGCGCGATTGGGAATGCACCGAGGTAAGCATTCATGCTGGCCAACGAATCTGGGTCCGGAAATGGTGCGCCCGAGAACATTTCCTTTGGCTGCATCGCGGCAATCTGTCCGACGCTGGGCATCAGGTCATCACCCGTTATGACTGCAACACGCAAGTCAAGCCCATCTGCTGCAATCAAATCACGGATGGCCACGGCGCAGGCCTCGGGATTAACGCCACCAGCGTTGGATATCACTTTCACACCTTGGCGTGCGATTTCCTTCAGGTTTGGACACAGCACTGCACCCACAAAGTCGGTGGCATAGCCTCTGTCCGGATTCGCCGCACGGGCGCGAGCCATGATCGACATCGTAATTTCTGCGAGATAGTCGTAGACGATGTAGTCAATGTTTCCAGCCGCCAGCAACTGCGGCGTCGCCCCCGCAGACTCGCCCCAGAAGCCACAGGCACCGCCAATTCGAATCCCTTTCTTGTCACTCATAAGGTCATTGCACCAAGAATTCTTGACTAATGAAATCAAATCAGTATAAATGAGTCCAGCTCATATTTCTTCCAGACCGGGAAATTTACTTGAAAAACCCATTTGAAACTGAAGAACATATCAACTTTCGTGACACCATCCGCCGATTTGTCGAACGTGAGGTCCGGCCGTTTCCCGATGAATGGGACGAGGCCGGTGAAGTTCCCTGGTCGATACACGAAGGGATTGGCGCTCTGGGGGTTTTCGGCTTCGGCATCGACGAGCAATATGGCGGGCTCGGATTTGATGACGCCTTCCTGCGGGCAATCTGGGGGGAAGAGATTTCCAAGTGCGGCGCCACCGGGGTGCCCGCCGCCGTAGGCGGGCGCTCGATATCGGTAGGCCCCATCAATTTGCTGGCCAGTGAAGAGATCAAACGAAAAGTGCTGCCACCAGTGCTCGCAGGTCGAGTCGGTTCTTCACTCGGAATCACCGAACCCTCCGGGGGTTCGGACGTCGCCAACCTGACAACCCGTGCGATTCGTGATGGCGACCACTATGTTCTTAACGGCGCCAAGACTTTTATTACCGGGGGCATGAAATCTGACTACTTTGTCATTGCCGCGCGCACCGGCGGCGAGGGCTTGACGGGCATCTCTTTGTTCCTGGTCGAAGCCGACACCCCTGGATTCACCCGCCAGCTGCAGGACCGCAAGATGGGTTGGTGGTGTTCAGACACGGCAGACTTGTTTTTCGAGGATTGCCACGTGCCGGCCGGTCACAGGCTGGGTGATGAAAACCGCGGTTTCATTGCCATCATGAAAAATTTTAATTACGAGCGCTTTGGCATGGTGGCCCAGGTTCTCGGCATGATGAAAGTGTGCATGGAGGATGCCATCGCCTGGGCTCAGGAAAGACAGACCTTTGGACGACCGCTGATCAGTCGGCAGGTGATTCGCCACAAGATCGCCGAGATGTCAGTGCGCATTGATGTGGTGGAGGCCTACATCAATCAGATTGCCTGGCAGATCAATGCAGGAGAAATGCCGGTGGCCGAGATATCCAAAGCCAAGTTTTTCTCCACCAAGGCGTTGGAATTCTGCGCATCCGAGGCGATGCAGATATTCGGCGGCGCAGGATTTATGCGCGGCAACCGCATCGAGCGCATTTACCGGGAGGTTAAGGTGATGGCGATCGGAGGCGGTTCAGAAGAAATCATGCGGGATCTCGCGATGCGGCAAATGGGCTACTGACGTCGTGTCCAGTGGGTCCAGCCAGACTCGCCGCGAACGCCTCGAGGAACGCGAGGGCGTCATCGTTTCGGCAGCGTACGACGAGTTTCTCGAACACGGTTTTGATGGTGCCAGGATGGCAAAAATAGCGCGACGCGCAGGCCTGGCCGAGGGCACCTTGTACCTCTACTTTCGAAACAAGAATGCGCTGGTGGGTGCCGTCGTCGGCCGTTTCTACGAGGTCCTCACTCAAAGCGCGGGCAAGGGCGTCCTGGAGCGCGAATCAACAACCGATCGTCTCGGGTTTCTGGTTGAGCACCATTTGAATTCCTGTATCGCGGAGTGGTCGATATTGGAACTGGTCGTACCCGTGTACTGGCGGATTCGCGAATACAGGGATTCGGATTTCATCGGCTTCAATCGCACCTACTCGGCAATTTTTGACAGGATCATCCGTGACGGCGTCAGCCGCGGCGAACTGCGGGGTGATTTGCCAATACACTTCATGCGCGACTTGTTTTTCGGCACTCTCGAACATTCAATTCGCACCTATCTGGTGCACGGTCAAAGCACGGACGACACCCAGTCAGTCGATCAGATCGCATCCCAAATCACATCGATGATTTTGCCCGCCCTGGGCATCAATCCCCCACCTGACGAGGCAGCTACTCCTCAACTCGAATTCATTACGCAGCGCCTGGAAGCCGTGGTCGAACGTCTGGACAAATCACCCCTCGATCGCTAAACCCCGTAATGCTTATCACAATCATTCTCATTCCGGCAGAATAGATTCATTTATGTAGAATGATTACGGAGCCGTCCGGTTATCAGCAGGGCTTGCGACGGACTTGCCACGGGTTTGGCCACTACACCAGCTGCATCAGCCACGGGAATTAGGAGAAACATCAATGCAAGGTGACGCCAAGGTTATTGCCTATCTCAATAGCGTTTTGCGTAACGAATTGACCGCCATCAACCAGTATTTTCTGCATTCCCGCATGCTCAAGGATATGGGGCTTAAGGATCTTGCAGAGTACGAATACCAGGAATCAGTGGACGAGATGAAGCACGCGGATTTGCTGATTGAACGGATTTTATTCCTCGAAGGCCTTCCCAATCTGCAGGACCTGGGTAAGTTGATGATCGGGGAACACCCCAAGGAAATGCTCGAATGTGATTTGCGACTGGAAATGGATAGCCTGCCGGTGCTCAGAGAGGCCATTGGTTACTGCGAGTCATCAACTGACTTCGTCAGTCGCGATCTGTTTGCAACAATCCTGGATTCCGAAGAAGAACACGTGGACTGGCTGGAAACCCAGCTGAGCTTGATCAGGGCCGTAGGGCTGGAAAATTACCTGCAGTCAGGCATGAAGTAGCAATTCTTCAGACCTCATGCATTTTCAATGCCGCATCTGAAATGATGACGTGGTCAAGCTATTTGATACAACCCAGTTAAGCAACTTTTCTTAATTCTGTCATTTCCATTTCAAACTGATTCGGACTTCTGTAATTGAGGTACGAATGCAGTCTGTAACTGTTATAAAACATCGATATGTAATCCAGGATATCCTGCTGGGCTTCATAGCGGGTCTGGTAGTGTCGCCAGTGCACCCGTTCCTGCTTCAGGCTGCCGAAGAAGCTCTCCACAACAGCGTTATCCCAGCAGTCGCCTTTTCGGCTCATGCTGCCTTTGAAGCCATGCGCTTTCAATAATCGCCTGCAAGCTTTACTGGCATATTGGGATCCGCGGTCAGAATGGTGGATCAAGCCTGCTTTTGGCCTGCGCAACCAGATCGCCATCGTCAATGCATCACACACCAGCTGTGCGGTCATTCGGCTGCTCATACTCCAGCCCACAACTTTTCTGGAATATAAATCAATCACAACAGCCAGATACAACCAGCCTTGCTGGGTCCAGACATAGGTGATGTCTGAAGCAAAAACCTGGTTGGGTTGCTCAACGTCAAATTGCCGTTCCAATAAATTTTCAAATAACGGCAATTTATGATTGCTGTTGGTGGTCACTTTGAATTTCTTTTTATGACGAACTTGAATAACCGCTTCTTTCATCAGGTTCACGGTCTTCGTTCTGCTGATCGGAAAACCCAATGCATTCATCGCTCTTTTCATGCGCCGCCGGCCATAGGTATATTGGCTGGCAACGGCTATATCCTTCATCCAGTCCAGCATCTCCTGGTGCTCCGGATCCGCCAGCCTGGCTTCTGTAATTCGCCGATAGTGGTAATAACCTTGTCGGCTGACACCCAGTACTCGACACATCAGGTCGATTGGCCAGGTCTTCTTGTGTTGGGTGACAAACAAATATTTCATTTCATTTCTTTGGCAAAGAAGACCGTCGCTTTTTTTAGGATTTCTTTCTCCATTTTCAGGTTTTTGACCTGCGATCTTAACTTCCGGATTTCTTCCTGTTCCGGGGTGAGTTTGCCGTTCCCGCGGAAAGATTGCCCACCATCAGCTCGGTGTTCTGAAACCCAACGACCGAGCATATTGCTATTAAGCCCAAGGCTTCTGGCAGCTTCTGCACGGCTATAACCTTGATCGACTACCAAACTGACTGCATCCAGTTTGAACTCCTTTGAATACTTTTTTCTTCTTCTCAATTTACTTCTCCCAGTTAAATAAATTATCTCTTAACTGGGTTGTACAATCTATTGGACCACTTCATGATGCAGGCTTGAGTTATCATTTAAGAGGCCGCATTTTTGTAGAGCGCCAGTCGATATCGTCTGGTGAGTTTTTCTATGGTTCAAATGAAATATTATGTCCAGTCACACCAGCCAACCCTGTAACTTTGAGCGCGACTGCGAAGTCGTGATGATTCCTGCCGGTGATGTGGTCAACATTCCAGCGGGCACCGTGGGTTACATCACCCAGGCACTCGGTGGGAGCTTTACTGTGTTCGTTGACGGCAATCTGTTTCGCGTGGCGGGGGTGGACGCCGACGCCATCGGCAAAGAACCGGTACTTCCGCCGGCGCTGCCCGAAAATGCCAGTGACGATGACGTTGAGCGTCTGGTTTGGGCTCAGATCAAAACCTGTTACGACCCGGAAATCCCGGTAAACGTCGTTGACCTGGGCTTGATTTACGAATGCGAGATTACCCGCAACAGTGATGGTGGCGGTCGCAGTGTCCAGGTGAAGATGACACTGACGGCGCCGGGTTGTGGCATGGGCGATATTCTGGTGGACGATGTGCGCTCGAAAATCGAACTGGTACCGACTGTTGAGAACGTGGAAGTGGAAATGACCTTGGACCCGCCCTGGAATTACAGCATGATGTCCGACGTGGCGAAACTCGAAACCGGCATGTTCTGAACAATTTCCCCGGGCGGCTCAGAGTTGTCTGATTTCAGTCATTCCCTTGAGATCCACCGCTCGCAATCGATTCAGCATTGCCTCGCTTGCATACACCTCGCCCTGTTGGTCGATGATCAGCACCTCATCGAGACCCATGTTCGCCGCAACTTCAGACCAGGACGCTGCGCCGGCGATCAGCAAAGCGGTGGCCGCCGCGTCCGCCAGCCAGCCATCAGTGGCTATGACGGTGACCGAGGCCGTATCCCGCACTGGCCAACCACTGGCAGGATCGAGCACATGGGCGTAGCGCTGGTCATCATCTTCCATGTACCGATGGTAATTTCCTGAGGTAAATACGGCCTCCCCATCGGCAACTTCGAGTGTGGCCAAAACCGTTCCCTGCGGCCAGCCAATCGCCACTTTCCAGGGTGTTCCATTCTTGTTGCCCATGCTTTTGATGTCCCCTCCGCCACTGATTAAGGCATTATCGACACCAAGTTCGTTCAACCACTGACAGGCCAGGTCAAGGGCGTAGCCTTTGGCAATTCCCCCAAAATCGAGTTGCACAGCCGGGTTGGTGGAACTGATCTTGCCATTGCGGATGTCAATATCAAGACTGGATGGATGCAATGCAACCAGTGATTGGATCAAATTCTTGTCCGGTGGGGGGCCGGTCACCGGAAAATCCGAGGTATGAAAGCCCCAGGCAGAAATTAATTTGCCGATCGCAGGATTGAAGCGGCCGCCGGAAGTGCGTTCGGCAGTCTGTGAATATCTGATCATTTGAGAGATATTCTCTCCCACCACCAAAAATTCGCCGTTTGCCAAAGCCCTGTTCAAACGGGTGAGCGTACCCGGTTCCCAGGCGTGCCATTCCTTGTGCAGGTTCTGAAATCGATTCTGTAGCAGAGCAAAGGCACGTTCGGCCAGCTTTTCATCACCATCTGCGATGACCACCTCGACGATGGTTCCGAAAACAAAGAAGCTGGCGTGATGTTCCTTCTTTGGCTGGCAGGCAAGCAAAATTGGCAGGCAGACCAGCAGCAGGACGACACGCTTGGTCCCGGCGCAAAGATAATTTATGGCTTGCAGGGTAAGCGGGATGCCGGGTGCCTTCATCTCCTCATCAAACCACAATCCCGGGGGCTGTGCCATCCAGGCGGTTGACAGACCATGAAGTCAACCTGAAAATCCTTTATTGCTGGCAAGATTAGGACCCAATGACCGACGTCAACGCAAAATGCCCCTGTGGCAGTGGCAAGATTTTTCGACACTGCCACGGTAAAACCGGCCAATCTTCATCGCCATCGGTGTTGGGCGTCGAGGTAGCGGTCCGGGAAAGAAAGGTTGTCGAAGCGCTCAAGGCCGGGAATCTACAGCGGGCGCTGGACCTTGTGCAGGCGCTACCTGGGGGCGAGCGCAGCAGGCGTCTGCAGATCATGACCTTAATAAAAATCGGCACCACGGATAACGTCATTACTGCAGTGGGTCTGCTCGAGGAATGGCATCTCCTCAAACCTGGTGATCCCGAAGCGCTGCAGCGACTGGTGGAAACCCATATTTTTCTGGAACGATTTGCTGATGCCCGGATGTGGCTCGACAAATTGTGTTCGGTCACCGGTTCCACCATCGATCCACGCTACTACCAGGCAATTATTCTTCAACTCCAGAGGCTCAGCGATAGGGCCCTGGATGCGCTGCTGGAAATTCAACTTTCACACTCATCCAAGCCGGCGGTGGCCCGAGTGGAAGCCGCAATGCAGCTCAATAATATTGCAGGCGGGCACTTTCCGGGCTCGCCAGGCTCGGATCCCATGATGATGTTGGATCATCAAGAAGAGCAAGGGCTGTTGCACGATGCGCTTGGCCGTTGGCAGAAGGCTGTTGCAGGCGGTGGCGCAGTCATTTCAGATCAGGACCGGAACACCGTCAGGAATGCCTGGTACAACCTGGGCTGCTACCTGATGAGCGATTTTGATCGTGTTGACCAATGCGTGGCTAATTTCGACCAGGCTCTGGAGATGGACCCAGACCACCTTCCCTCAAGAATCAACCGCCTGTTCGTTCTCAACTACAGCAACGCCATTACGCCTGCGAGCCTGTTTTCGCAGCACCGGGACAATGGTGAATGGCTAGGACGGGCAGTGAGGGCCTCGCCGCTGGTAACCGTTGAACCAACTCAGGTGGACCGACCCCTTCGCGTCGCCTATCTTTCGTCCGATTTCCGCAGACACTCAGTGGCTTTTTTTATATTGCCGGTTCTGCGACATCACGACCGCGCCAGATTCCATGTGACCGTCTATCACAACAACCGCTCCGAGGACGATTACACCGCCCGGATTCGTCAGGCCAGTGATCAGTTTGTTCGGGTTCATGAACTCGATGACGAAGCCTTGGGCAAGAGAATCAGGCAGGATAATATCGACATTCTGATCGAGCTCAATGGCCTGACCAGTGATCACCGCATGGCATTAATGGCCAGACGCTGCGCACCCTTGCAGATGACTTGGCTGGGTTATCCCAACACCACCGGACTGAAGACGGTGGACTACCGGATTGTCGATCGACTCACGGATCCACCGGAAACCGCGCAGCAGCGGTTGGTCGAGAAAGCCCTGTACCTGCCACGGGTGTTTTCCGTTTACCAGGCATTGGCGGACCTTCCGGAAACGGTAGATTCGCCCGCGAAGGTCAACGGCTTTGTCACCTTCGGTTCTTTCAATTTTCTGCCCAAGCTCAATGTGAATTTGCTGCGCAGTTGGGCGGATATCCTTTTTCGCGTGGACGATTCACGCCTGCTGATCAAGAACATGGCTCTGAGTTTTGAATCGCCGCGTCGCCGGGTCGCGGCGGCGCTGGAATCCATCGGCATTGATCCTCGCCGCATTCACTTGGTCGGACGTACCGTGGGAAGCGCGCAGCATCTTGAATATTATCAGCAGGTTGACATCAGCCTGGACACCTATCCCTACAATGGCACTACGACGACCTGCGACAGCCTGATCATGGGCGTGCCGGTCGTCAGCCGCTTTGGTGAAGACCACCGATCCCGGGTGGGGTTGAGCCAATTAACGGCGGTCGGGCTGGAGTCTCTGGCATCGGCCAGCAACAACGGTTACATTGACAGGGCAGTTGCAGTGGCCATCGAGGCGGAACTCTTGGCAAGTGTTCGCAAAGACTTGAGACAGCGTATGATGGCATCGGCGCTGATGGATGGCGCAGGGCTGACTTCTGACCTGGAGCAGGCTTTGCGTGCCACCTGGCTGGCGCACAGCGCCAATGAGCAATAGGACAAAGATTTCGGCACAATGAATTTACCTCGAGCGAATAAGCCTACCCTGTGTGCGGAGGACTGGGAGCGTGGCGCATTGGACCTGATTGCCGAGGGGGGGATTCGCAGCTTGGCCATAGAACCCCTGGCCCGCCGTATGGGTATCACCAAGGGCAGCTTTTACTGGCATTTCAGCAACCGCGAGGCCTTGTTGGAGCAGGCCCTCAAGGGTTGGGAAGAACATGATTTCCGCAATCTGAAGGCTTCTTTGGGCGGCACCGACGAACCAAGGGAACGCCTTTGCTCTTTTTTCCGCTACCTGCCAAGTGAGACGCTGACCCACGATGTGTACAGCGCTTTGTGCGAGGCGGCGGGCGACCCGAAAGTGGAGCCCGTGCTGGAGCGCGTGGCGGCCAGGCGAATGTCCTATCTGGCCATCGCATTTGAAGAAATCGGCATGGTGCCGGAAACTGCCATGCACCAGGCCAGGCTGGCCTATTCCTCTTATTTGGGCTTTTTGCAGCTTCACCGCCAGCATCAGGCGCCGAGCCCCTGCAGCAAAGAAATGGAAGCTTACATGGACCATGTCATCGCCACGCTCATCCCGGCCTGAGGGTTGAAGGGTGGCGGGCGGAAAATTACTCATGGCAATAATTGTAATCAGCTCTCTGAGTCGTTATCCTGCCGGACTTTTCTGGTGCGCGAAGCTCGCACAATGACTGTAGAACGAGGCCCACGTCGATGACCCGTTTTTCCGCACTACAACAATGGGTGGACGAAGTCGCCCAACTGACCCAACCGGACAGGGTTCAGTGGTGTGATGGCACCGCAGAGGAGTATCAGGCTGGCGTCAATTTGATGCTCGAATCGGGTGATCTGCTGGCGCTCAATCCGGACACCCATCCAGACTGTTACCTTCACCGATCTGATCCGAACGACGTCGCTCGCGTAGAGCACGTCACCTATGTGTGCACCAGCGATCGGGATGATGCCGGCCCCAATAATCACTGGATGGCGCCCGATCAGGCTCGCGAGATGATGGCGGAGCATTACCGGGGCTGCATGAGGGGTCGAACCATGTACGTGATCCCCTACTGCATGGGCCCGATCGATTCCCCATTGTCGCGCTGTGGCGTCGAACTGTCGGACAGCCCCTACGTTGTTGCCAATATGCGCATGATGACAAGGATGGGGACGGCTGCTTTGGAGAGAATCGAGTCAGAAGAGCGATTCGTAAAGGGCCTGCACTCAATCGGTGAGCTTGATCCGGAGAGTCGGTTCATTATGCATTTCCCCGAGGATCTTGAAATTCAGAGTTACGGCTCCGGCTACGGTGGCAACGCTTTGTTGGGCAAGAAGTGCCACGCATTGAGGATTGCAAGTTACCAGGCACGATCCGAGGGCTGGCTCGCGGAGCATATGCTCATCGTCGGGGTGGAGAACCCGGCTGGCGAAATACATTATATTGCCGCCGCTTTTCCTTCGGCTTGCGGCAAGACGAATCTCGCCATGCTGATTCCGCCGGAAAGTTATCCGGGTTGGAAAGTCTGGACCGTGGGTGATGACATCTGCTGGATGCAACTTGGCGAGGATGGCCGCATGTGGGCCATCAACCCCGAAGCCGGCTTTTTCGGCGTTGCCCCGGGTACGAGCAAGGATACCAATCCCAATGCTCTGGCCATGTTGAATCGTGATGCGATATTCACCAATGTCGCGGTGACATCTGACAATCAGCCCTGGTGGGAAGGCAAAGATGACCAGCAGCCGGCCCAGGATTGGCAGGGGCATGCCTGGGATCCATCCAGCGGCAAGGCGGCCCATCCCAACTCGAGATTTACCGTGCCGATCGCGAACTGCCCCAGCTACTCAAGCCAGGCAGAAGCGGCCAATGGCGTGCCCTTGTCTGCGATTGTTTTTGGTGGCAGGCGCGAGCGCCTCGTACCGCTGGTGATGCAGAGTGAATCGTGGAACCATGGTGTCCTGCTGGGTGCCGCCATGGCCTCTGAAACCACGGCGGCGGCCGCCGGCGCGGTCGGAGAGGTGAGGCGCGATTCGATGGCAATGAAGCCATTTTGTGGCTACAACTTTGCCGATTATTGGTCGCACTGGTTGAGTTTTTCTGGCCGAACTGACCGACTGCCCGGCATTTTCCATGTCAACTGGTTCCGCAAAGATGACGACGGCCGGTTCCTGTGGCCGGGCTTCGGTGAGAATATGCGGGTGCTCGAATGGATTATTCGCCGCTGCAAAGGCGAGGTGGCTGCCGACAACACGCCAATTGGACTGATGCCCCGTGAAGGCGATTTGAATCTTGAAGGGGTCGAGGTGACAAGTGAGGCAATGGCGGCGCTACTGGAAGTCGATCGCGAGGCGTGGCTCAAAGAACTCTCCGATATCGGCCATTACCTCGACTCTTACGGCGGGCGGGTCCCCGCTACGCTGCGCCAGGAACAACAACGGATTGCAGATCGCCTGCAGTCCTGACCCCGTCCCTCATGCACGGCCATTGACTCAGTACCGGGTCCGCGTCGAGACGCCAACCAAATTGTTTCTCTGCGGCTATTTGCCTGTAGCATTCCCTTTGTATTTTTTAAACCTTTTGGACTCTGATACAGTCCAATTACTTAGATGGGAGTAGTCGGAACGGTGCCATCGTGGGACCCTAAAACCCGGGCGGACGGTGATGATCTGGACGATGTCCGGTCTGCGCTGGCCGGCGATAGAGGTGCTTTCGAGAAACTCTATCGACGCCATCGTAACAGGATTTATGCGTTGGTTTGGCGCATTTGCGGCGGAGATGGTGCGCTGGCCGAGGACCTGCTGCAGGAGGCGTTCATACGGGCCTGGCAGAAACTGCACAAATTCAGGGGGGAAAGCGCCTTTCTCACCTGGTTGCACCGCCTGGCGGTGAATGTGGCGCTCAGCGACCGCCGCATTCGGGTGCGCAAAGCGCTGCGGGAGACTTCAATGGATGAAGCTGCACAGCGAACTGCAATCGGCGCTAAGGATGTGGTCGCCGGTCTGCGCAAAGACCTGGAGCAGGCCATTGCGCGATTGCCGGAAAGAGCCCGTACGGTGTTGGTACTGTATGACATTGAAGGGTACAAGCACCAGGAGATCGCGGAGATGACCGGTATGGCAGTCGGATCATCGAAAGCACAGCTGCACCGGGCGAGGCGCCTGGTCCGAAAGGAACTTGAAGCATGACAGAAGATAAATTTGGCAATAAGGGCAAAGCCCCTGAAGGCGTGCCCCCAGAAGTGGGGTTCCCAGCAGACGAGTCTCCTGCGATTGACAATGAAGTGTCGCGGCAACTGGCCTCTCTGCCGCGTGAAATCGCCCCCGATAACGATGTCTGGCCAGGCATTGAGTTGGGCATGGACCGGGTGAAGTCTCAGGCAACAGCGAACCGGAATGCGAATAAAAGGCCGGGCGCACACTGGCTGCGAAACGCAGCCATAGCAGCGACTGTAACCCTCACCTTTGCCGCCGGCATTTTGACCGGACAACAGTGGGTTGGTTTTGAAGCCGACCGGGGCACAACGTTCACTGCCGAATCCAACAATGGCCTTCTTGCTGCCGCCAACCAGATTTATACCGACTCTTTGGCCGCCAGCGAAATCGTTTACCAAGCGGCCTTCCGGGAATACATCAAGGTGGGCCGGGACCAGGTCGGTGTGCGAGGCGATACCGATGAAATCATCAGAAAGAGTTGGGATGACATGCGCCAGACTGAATTGGCACTGGCGTCGGCATTGAGTACTTTCCCAGGTGACCCCTTTCTGGTCGGCAAAATGATGGATTTAAGAAGACGGCAGCTCGCTTTCCTTCAGCAATTGGCGGGCATGGAACAATTCAGCAGATCGATTAGCAGGAGTAATGCAATATGAACAGGCGGCGAATGAACGGCTACCTACTGACAGCACTGGTTGCGGCTTTGGCTCTGTCATTCAGTCTCGCAGCGGCCGAGCGCGTCAGCGAAACCCGGTCGATTTCAGGCGATGCACGGATTCGGGTAGAAAACACCGCCGGAAAGGTCGTGGTCACGGTCTGGGACAAGAATGAAATTAGCATCGTGGCTGATTTGGGTGATGAAGCCGAGGAATTGGAGATTAGCGCGACCTCCACCGGTCTGCAGTTGGTTGTCGTCAACCGCTCGACACATTTTGATATGGATGGAACCGACATTGAGCTGAAGGTCCCCGCTGGCGTCAGCCTGGACATCGCCGGCGTCAGTGCGGACATCGAGGTGGATGGTGTCAATGGGGCCCATCAGCGCCTCGAAACGGTCAGCGGTGACATCGACATCATTTCCGATACGCCACGTATTGAAGCGCAGACAGTCAGTGGCGACATTGAGTACAGCGGCGCATCTTCGCGTTGCCAGATGGAGTCTGTCAGCGGTGATATTGCTGTGTCCGGCGCTGGAGGAGAAGTGACGATCAATACCGTATCAGGTGAAGTGTCGTTGACCGACTCCAATATAGAGCGGGGAAGATTCGAAGCGGTTTCAGGTGATCTGGAGTTGGAGGTCAGTGTGGCAGACTCCGGCCACCTGACAGCGGCCAATATGAGTGGCGATATCCTGCTGCAGCTACCCCGGGATCAGCCCCTGGAGATTACTGCACAGACATTCAGCGGTGACATTTCCTCTGATTTCGGGACGGTGGGTCGGGTGTCGCACGGTCCTGGCAGTGCACTTGAATATACTTCTCCCGATGGCGGGCCGACGATTAGGCTGGAGAGCTTCAGCGGAGACATAAAGCTTCGAAGCCGTTGAGGCGACCCTGGCTGTTCTGCCTGCGTTCAAGGTGGTCCGGTCCGGTCCATTATGCTCCTGATATCACCGCGCGCGGTGCGCAGGATTGAATCACGATCCAGCGAACTCAGAATCGCCCGGGCGGTCTCACGGGGCCCCCCGCTACCCCAGGACTTGCCCCTGGCAAACCAGGTCTTTGCCATTTCACCGGTGAGATAGGTGGCGTACCAGGCCAGGGCGCCCTGGGCGATTGCGGTAATTGCCGTGGAAAGCCCGGCGCTGATGCCCTTCAGTGCGCTAGACACCAGGTTCATACCCCAGTAGGCGCTCATTAATGCCACCAGTTGAGCTGATATCGTGATCACAAGCTTCGAGGCCTCCTGCCTCGACAACGCAAATCCGTAAACCTCTCCCAAGTGAATGATCATGGCCACGTCAGTCCCCGCGGCGGCAAGCAGATCGGCGATTGGTATCGGATTGGCAGCGACCAATAAACCCTTGCTGATGCAATATTTTCGGATCACGCTGTCGGCAATTTTCTGTCGTGCAGCGACTATTCGAGTGGCGACCTGCTGGTCCAGATGCCGGGCAAACAGCGCTGCGTTCAGGGCTGCAAGTGATTTGCCTTCCTTTTCAAGGATGTCCCAAAGCTTGTGCTGGAGTTGATGTGTGTCAACCTGTCGGGCTCTTTCCGATTCTGTGGTATGGCCTGCCTCGTCAGTGATGACAAAATGGTCCGGGCGTGGGTCGGCGGCGGCACTGACGATACACCCGGCGCCAAGCAAGCCATCGCATCTTTGCGCCAGATTTTGCAGCAGCAACTCCAGTTCAGATTGCGAATAGCGGTCAGCCTTGTTGAGTACCAGAAGCACGGTTTTGCCGGATTCTCTCAACTGGCTTAACGCTGCAAATTCGCTGGCCGTGAGGTCGCCTTCACAGACCATCAGCACCAGGTCTGCGCGGCGCGTGACGCGGCGCGCCAGTTCTTCCCTGCTGGCGCCGTCCAATTCATCAATGCCCGGCGTATCGATCAACACCAATTGGCCCTCCTTGATGGTCTGCCATTGGGCTTGTTCGGCCTGCGTGGTCTCTCCGTGCAAGGCGCTGGTGCTGAATGCACGCCTGTTCAGCAAGGCATTCAAGAGCGAGGACTTGCCAACGCCGACGCGTCCAAAGGCGGCAATGTGAATTTCCTGTTTGTGGATTTTCTCGGATATGGCCTCAATTTCTTCGAACTCGACTGCAAGCTCGGCCCGCACGGCAGCCGGAATTGACGTGTCCTCAATCAGGTTCTTGAGGTGGGCGTTGGCGTCGGTCAGGAAGTTGCTGGAGCGCAGCGCCCGTTGATGATGAGCTTCAAGACTTCCCTGATCCTTTCCGTCCTGTTTGATCCATTGCCAATTGGGCAAAACGGAAAGCACCTTTTTCCAGACGTTCATGCAGCAATTCCTCGAAAGCCCTGGCGGCGGGTAAGGGGCGCAAGGCCCCGCGGCTGGCCAGTGTAGCGCAGGCAGCCCGCCCCAGGCTGTCGAAGATCATCCCATATGCCACCGCGTGCACGATCCCACCGGTCAGGGTGCCGAGCCCCGGAAAGGCTTTCAACGCATTGCCGGCAATTGCCAGTGTCAGCGCCGTCATATTGCGCAACCTGCCACCGGCCAGTTTCAGAAATGACTCGATTTCCATGTCTTTGATCGGCGCTTGGTAGATTTTGGAGAGTTCCCGAATCAGTTGCGTGCCCAGCACGCCCTGGATGAGCAGGTCCGTACCCGGTGCGACCGCGGCCAAGGCGCCTAACACCGCACGCCGAGCGTAACGCGTTACCATCAGTTCGGCCTGCTCGTCGCGGTGCCGGTCCCTGGCGCTCTGTAATTTTTCACTGGCGAGCAGCAACACGGCGGTGTCCTGCAGCGACCCCATTAAATCGCGATTCTGGTCGAAGTGGCGTTGTACTGCATGCAGCAGCGGCGCGATTTCTGGTGCCGTCTCACGCTCAATCCGCTGTTCCACATCAGCGCCCAGAATCTCAACGATTTCCCGGCGACCCCCCGCCGAGATCGACACCACATCCTCTTTGGGCAGGCCGCTGCGTTCGCGCAACCGCTGCATCAGCAAAACCCCGTCCTGTTCGGAATAGCGGTCGAGCTTGTTCAGCGCCAGTATCATCGGCTTGCCCAGTTCCCTCAGATACTGCAATTGAGTCATCTGGCTGGCAGTCAGGTCACTGTCGCACAGGAATATGACCAGGTGCGCTCGCCGGCACTCCTCGGTTGCCGGCTCATCGGATTGGAGATTGAAGCCAGGCAGGTCCGCGATCACAATTCGATCGCCACCGGGGGAATCCCAGTTGTAGTGGGTGATTGACTTTGTGGTGCCAGCCCTGGGATCGGTGGCGATCCCGGCATCGGGCAATATGGCGCGAACCAGGCTGCTTTTGCCGCTGCTGACTTCGCCATAAACTGCAATGTGCAATTCTCCGCCTTGCGTGCGGCGTCTCTGTTCATTTAATTCATTCAGTGCAGCACTGATATCCACACCCTTGCTGGCCGACGACGTCAGTTCAGTTTCCATCTCCCCGGCACTTATTGAGGTTGGAATGCCGGTGCTGCCCTGCTTCGCGCGCCTCTTCGCGCGCTGCTTGGCGCCAGCCATCTTCAGGACGCCCTTGCCGGCCGGCCGTAACCAACGCCAGCCAAGTAGGACGACCAGGGACGTGGCAAGAATCAGGATCAGTGCATAGACGGCTTGCACCCACACAGGCGTGTTGCGTAGCTGGTTCCAGACCGATAGCGCCGTGTCTGTTGCAAGCAGAAACAGAAACAGCACGAGCAAAGTGACCACAAGGGCAAAGGCTGCGACCAGGAGTCTGACAGGCATCTTGATACCGTGCGATCAGACTTCAGTGATAGGCGGGGCTGAGTTCAGCCACCGCGTCAATCAGCGTGCCGAGGTGATTGGGTTTGACGTTGGGGGTGATGCCATGCCCAAGATTGAACACATGGCCGTTGCCCGAGCCAAAGCTTTTCAGGGTCTGGCTGACATGTCGGCGAATGGTGTCCGGCTGTGCCAACAACACAGCGGGGTCGAGGTTTCCCTGCAGGGAAACCCGCTGGCCTACTCTGGCCCGCGCATCGGCCAGAGATATTGTCCAGTCCAGCCCGATGGCATCGCAGCCAGTATCCGCGATCATCTCCAACTGTGTGTTGCATGCTTTGCAGAACAGAATGACTGGCACGCGCACGCCGTCTTTTTCGCGTATCAATCCGGATACGATTCTTTCCAGGTAGTGCAGTGAGAACTCGCGAAATGCCTCAGATGAGAGGGCGCCGCCCCAGGAGTCAAAAATCTGTACGACCTGTGCACCGCTTTCAATCTGAGCATTGAGATAGGCGGTCACGGCGTCGGCCAGTTTGCCCAGTAGCAGGTGCGCCAGGGAGGGCTCTTCATGAATCAGGCGCTTGGTCTTGGTGAAGGTCCGGCTTGATTGGCCTTCGACCATGTAAGTTGCCAGCGTCCAGGGGCTGCCACTGAAACCGATCACCGGGACGCGGCTGTTCAGGTCCTGCCGCACCAGCCTAATCGTGTCCATGACGTAATTCAGCGACGCGCCGACATCCAACTCTGGGAGATTATTGATTTCACCCGCCGTGTCTATCGGATTCTCGAATTTTGGCCCTTCCCCCTCTACAAAATACAGGCCAAGCCCCATGGCGTCGGGAATGGTCAGGATGTCTGAAAATATGATCGCGGCATCCAGCGGGTAACGCTCCAGTGGCTGCAAGGTCACTTTGGCGGCCAATTCCGGCGTCTTGCACAGCTTCATGAAGCTGCCGGCTTCGGACCGGGTTGCCAGGTACTCGGGCAAATAGCGCCCGGCCTGGCGCATTATCCACACCGGTGTACGCTCGATTTTCTGGCGCAATAGCGCTCGAATGATCAGGTCGTTTTCAAGTTCCATGGCGCTCTATTTCTCCGTTTTGCTGACTCTGCCTGATTACGGAGAGGATGTCATCCTTCATGCTTTCGCTGTGTATCAGTGATTGGCCGATGGCGCTCAGCAAAACAAACCTCAGGCCACTGCTGACGGCTTTCTTGTCCAATTCGATGAATTCATACAGCGCTTCAGGAACAATGGTTCGAGGAATTCTGAGCGGCAGGCCAAATGTCTCCAGCAGTGCTTCCAGGCGATTGGCGCAGGAATCGTCACACAGCCCTCGTAGATGGCTGAGTTTTGCCGCCAATACCATGCCCACGGCGACGGCTTCGCCGTGCAGGTACGCTTGATAAGCCGTAACCGCCTCAAGCGCATGGCCGAATGTGTGGCCAAAATTCAAAGTGGCCCGCAAGCCCGCTTCCCGTTCGTCCTGGGCAACAACCGCCGCTTTGTTCTCGACACAGGTCTGCACCAACGCCGCCAGCAGGTTGCTGTCTCGTTGCAGGATAGCCGCGGTGTTGCGCTCAAGCCACTCAAAAAAGTCGGCATCCCGGATTGCGCCGTACTTGACGACTTCAGCCAAACCCGCCCGGAATTCCCGCCTGGGCAGGGTTTCGAGCGTATCCATATCGGCGATCACCGCTGCAGGCTGGTGGAAGGCGCCCACGAGGTTTTTTCCCGCAGCATGGTTCACACCCGTTTTGCCCCCCACTGACGAATCGACTTGTGCAAGCAGGGTCGTTGGCGCTTGCAACAAGCGGATACCGCGCATGTAACAGGCCGCTGAAAAACCGCCAATATCGCCTACCACGCCGCCACCGAGCGCCAGCAGGTTGCTATCGCGGCGCGCCTTCATGCGCACCAGTTGATCAACAACGGTTGAGAAGGTATCGAGGGTTTTGAATGCTTCGCCGTCAGGCAATATCAGATGTTCCACCACCCTGCCGGATAGCGCTTGACGGACTGGCTCGAGGTACAGCGGTGCAACGACGTCGTTGCTCACGATCAGGATCTTGCCAGGCGCCAGGTGGCGAGCCCAGAGTCCGGATTGTTGTAACAGTCCGCTGCCGGTGTAGACCGGGTAGCTGTGGCTTTCCAGGCGCACTTCAATGCTTTGCATGACCATCCTTACTTTCCTGTCCGCCTTCTTTGAGGGGCTCAACCCTTTGGACTGGCTTGTTTTCCCAGTAGCATCTAATCATCTGCGCCAGTCTGGTGGTGGACTGGGCGATGCTGCGACCGGACGCCCGGTACCGGATATCTGCAACGCCCTCGTACAACGGGTTGCGCAACTCCGCCAGCAGCCTGAGCTGACTTTGGCGGTCGGGAGATTGAAGTAATGGCCTTGTATTATCTCTGCTCAGCCGGGCAAGTTGTTGCGGAACGGACGTCTGCAGGTACACCACCGTTCCTGACCGTTTCAGCAGGTCGCGATTGACCTGCAGGAGGACCGTTCCGCCTCCAGTGGCGATCAGCACGCCGCTTCTGGAGGCCAGTTTATGCAGCATCTCCGATTCCCTGACACGGAACCCTTTCTCTCCCTCGACGTCGAATATCAGATTCACACTGGCACCTGTGCGCGCCTCGAGTTCGCGGTCACAGTCAAGAAATTCGAGGTCGAGTTCGATCGCCAGACGTTGTCCTATTGTCGTTTTTCCGGAGCCCATGGGGCCCACCAGGTAAACATTATGAGTGGCTGGATTCATATGATATTGCAGGTAAAATCGAGTAAAGGCCGGGTGCACTTGTTGCCGGGATTGGGTAACATGGCGCGGACTTCCCAACGCCAGTTTCCTCACTCCAAATGACCCGTTTTTTCGTCCTATTTGTCGTGCTGATCGTCAGCCTCTTCACGCTGGAAATTACAAATCTGGCGCAGCAGCATTTCGTTATTCCGTTCACCTCAGTGATTGCGGATTTTAGTGTATGGATCGTGAAGTTCTTCGATGAAAATGTTGTTTCCCACGCTAATGTCATCAGAGATCGGGTGAACGGGTTTTCAGTCAGGATTGAGGCAGGGTGCAATGGTGTCGAGGCCCTGATTATCCTGTTCGCGGCCATATTCTCCTTCCCGGCGCCTTTGAAAAACAAGCTCATTGGCTTCGCTATTGGCTTTTTTGCGATCCAGGGGCTCAATATGGTCCGCATTGTCAGCCTCTTCTACCTCGGGCAGTGGAACCGCGTGGCATTTGAGTGGTTCCACCTGTACCTGTGGCAGGCACTTATCATACTGGATGCGTTGGTCGTCTGGTTGATTTGGCTCCGCACCTTGCCGCAGGCGAAATTAAATCGCCAGCAAGCCAGTGCTGGGGTCAGTGCTGGGGACTAAGCCCCGACCGATCTACCATCCTAGCAGAAGGATTAAAAACCGTATGGCTATCAGTGCAAACAAGGGCGACAGGTCAAGTCCCGCAATCGGTGGAATGACCTTTCGAAACGGACGTAAAACCGGTTCAGTCAACTGAAATACGAGCGGGACTGCGGGGTTGCGTCCTCGCCCGCCGACCCAACTCAAGATGACCGAAATAATAATCAGGAAGAAATAGGTTGTCAGCAGCGTCATCACCAGCTTGGTGGCGCCGAAAATTATGATGTCGGGCCATGCCATCACTCTGGCGGCAATTCTGCTCACGATCCATACGCTTAGCGTTTCCAACACCAGCATCAGCACCACTGAGGCGGTGTCGAGCCGGCCGATGGAGGGAATTACTCTGCGGAGCGGAATCAGGACGGGGTTGGTGACGCGAACCAAAAATTGGCACACCGGGTTGTAGAAATCGGCCTTGACCCACTGCAGCAGCAGTCTCAGCATCACCGCGGCAATATACAGATCGATCAATGTGCCGATCAGGTAGGCAAAGGCATTCGCGCCGGGTCCACTCATGGTCGTTTCACTTCCTGTTTGTATCTGTCTGGCCGGGCGCAGTCATGGCATCACAATAGCTCGCGGCCCCGTTTGGTCGCGGCTGAAACTGCTTTTTGAACCAATTGCGGCAATCCGCCCGCTTCAAGCACCTCGATTGCAGCCTGGGTGGTTCCGCCTGGGGAGGTCACGCGTTGACGCAATTCCCGTACATCAATTTCGCTATCCGAGGCCATGATGCCGGCACCACGCGCAGTGTGAGTTGCCAGTTTGGCTGCGATCTCCGGGGGCAGCCCCAGTGCTTGGCCAGCTTCAGCCAACGCTTCTGTCAACAAAAAATAGTAAGCCGGTCCGCTTCCCGAAACGGCCGTGACCACGTCCATCAATCGCTCGTCGCCAATCCAGACCACTTCGCCGACGACGGCCATGATTTTCTCCGCCTGCTCCTTGTGGTGCGGTCTGCAGTGGTTGCCTGCGAACAGGCCGGTGATGCCGTGACCAATCAGAGCCGGGGTGTTGGGCATTGAGCGCACGACAGCCTGCCTGGCACCCAGCCCTGATTCAATGGAGTCGACCGCAGCACCGGCGGCAATGGAGATCACCAATTGATTGCTGTGGACTTGATGTGTCAGCGAAGCCAGGACTTGCGACATGATTTGCGGCTTGACGGCCAGGACGATGACATCGGCGCCCTCAACGGCGGGCCCGTTGTCCGCGAAAACAGCTGCGCCAAATTCTGCTTTCATCCGATTGCGGGCGGCTTCACTGGGGTCTGCAACGCGGACCTCAAGTTGGGAATTGCCAGAGGATTGCAAGCCACTGATCAGGGCGGCGGCCATGTTGCCGCCACCGATAAACGTTACTATCATTTCAATTCTTCCTCGCTGTAGACATGCTACTCCACCGCAGTTCTCGAACCCAGCAAATCGGTTCCGACTCGCACCATCGTTGAACCGGCGGCCACTGCCGATTCGAGATCGGCGGACATCCCCATGGACAGGGTATCAAGCTCAATTCCCTGGGCACGCAAATTGGTGAACAATTCGGTCATCTGAACGAAGCTGTTATTGAGATCCTTGCTGCGCTGATCTGGCCTTGGTATGGCCATCAGTCCGCGCAATCTGATGCCGGGCAGATCTAATGCGCATTGAGCCAATTCCGCCGTGCATTCAGGCGTCACTCCGGCTTTTTGCGGTTCATGATCGATGTTGACCTGGATACAGATGTTCAAAGGCCCCGCCGCCGGGTCTCGCTGGGCAGACAGCCTGGTGAGGATTTTTTTGCGGTCTACACTGTGCACCCAGCTGAAATGGCGACAAATGTCTCTGGTCTTGTTTGACTGGACAGGTCCGATAAAATGCCACTCAATGTTCAGGTCGGCCAATTCCCTGATCTTTTCAAGCCCTTCCTGGACGGTGTTTTCACCGAATGCAGTCTGGCCTAGATCGTATAACACTTTGATTTTCAATTTAGAATGTCGTTTGCTCACAGCCAGAATCTGCACTGAATGGGGGTCGCGTCCCGATCCGATACAGGCCTTTCTTACTCTTGCACGGACATTATTAAGATTGTCTTTTAAGTCATTCATCTTGCGGGGAGACTATGCATTGTTTTATCGTTACAGGTGGAGCGCCTGATTCAAGGACCTGAGTCGTGCATTTCGGCCCTGATTGCCGGTGCATTGTAGCGCGACCTGAGGGTTTCAAGGAGACAAAATGGATATTGCGGAGCTGCTAGCTTTTTCGGTCAAAAACAACGCTTCAGACCTGCATCTCTCTTCGGGATTGCCACCGATGATTCGCGTCGACGGTGACATACGCCGCATGTCATTGCCCGCCATCGACACACCACAATTGAGCGAACTCCTCTATAGCACAATGAGCGACAAACAACGTCGTGATTTCGAAGGCAATCTGGAGGTGGACTACTCCTATTCGGTACAGAGCCTGGCACGTTTCAGGGTCAATTGTTATCACCATGACCGCGGCGTCGGCGGCGCTTTCAGAACCATTCCTGATTCGGTATGGACACTGGAAGACATCGGCGCGCCACCGGTTTTCAGAGATATCATCAGTGTTCCCCGGGGTATGGTCCTGGTGACGGGCCCAACCGGGTCGGGCAAATCAACCACTCTGGCTGCGCTGATCGATCATCTGAACGGCCAGGTAGAGGGCCATATTCTGACAATTGAAGATCCGATTGAATTCCTTCATACCTCGCGCAAATGCATGATAAATCAGCGCGAAGTCCACCGCGATACACTGGGTTTCAACCAGGCCCTGCGTGCTGCCTTGCGCGAAGACCCAGACATTATCCTGGTGGGCGAGATGCGCGATATTGAGACCATCCGTCTGGCGATGACTGCCGCCGAAACCGGGCACCTTGTGTTTTCGACTTTGCACACCAGTTCGGCACCCAAGACCATTGACCGAATCATCGACGTCTTCCCGGCGGGCGAAAAAGCCATGGTCCGCTCAATGCTGTCTGAATCTCTCCGCTCCGTCATTGCCCAGACGTTGCTGAAGCGAATCGGCGGGGGTCGGGTGGCGGCCTGGGAAATCATGGTCGCCAACCCGGCCATCCGCAACCTGATTCGAGAAGACAAGGTGGCGCAGATGTACTCCGCCATTCAAACCGGTAACAACGTGGGCATGCAGACCCTGGATCAACATCTCGAGACCCTGGTTAGTCGGGGGATGGTCTCCAGGCTTGAGGCGGCCAAACGTGCGGTCGACAAAAATTTGTTTGTTTAGGACTTACGGACCTTCAAGGAGCATAGATTCATGAGTGACATCAAACGCTGGCTCAAGCAACTGCATGATGAAGTAGGGTCTGATCTGTTCGTCACAGTCAACGCGCCGCCGTGCATCAAGGTTCACGGCAAGATCAAACCGATTACGACCAATATGCTCGACGGTGATCAATGCCGCGATGTTGTATTCAGTCTGATGACGGACCGACAGCAACAGTCCTTTATTGATTTGCAGGAAGCCCAGTTTGCCTACTCTCTGGATAAGGAAGTGCGTTTCAGGATCAGTGCCTTTTACCAACAGGGCTTCATCGGCATGGTTGCGCGCAGAATTGAGACCCGAATCCCGGACTTCGAGGAATTGGGCTGCCCCGAGGTCATGGCTGAACTGGCCGTGGCCAAGCGCGGCATCATTTTTTTTGTGGGCGCTACCGGCACGGGTAAGTCTACCTCGATGGCGGCGATGGTTGGCTATCGTAATCAGCGCATGACCGGGCACATCGTGATGGTGGAAGACCCCATAGAATATATTCACCAGCACGGCAAGAGCCTGATGACTCAGCGTGAGGTTGGTGTGGATACCGAATCGTTTGAAGTTGCTCTGCGCAATACCCTGCGGCAGGCACCCGATGTCATTCTGATCGGCGAGGTGCGCACGCGCGAGGCCATGAACCACGCGATCACATTCGCTGAAACCGGTCACCTGGTGCTGTGTACTCTGCACGCCAACAATGCCAACCAGGCCCTGGACAGAATTCTTCATTTCTTTCCCGAGGACTACCGGGAACAGTTACTGCTGGATCTGTCTTTCAACATGAAAGCCATTATCGCTCAACAGTTGATCCCTTCGCTCGACGGATCGCGGCGCTGGGCGGCGTTTGAGGTGCTGATGGTCACGCCACTGGTTAAAGACAAAGTCAGAAAAGGCGAAATCGACGAACTCAAAAATGTGATGAAGGACTCCGGACATCACGGAATGACGACCTTCGATCAATGTCTGTTCAAGATGTACAAAGACAACATGGTTTCCTATGACGATGCGCTTCGTCATGCCGATTCGGCCAACGAAGTCAGGCTGATGGTGAAAATGTCAGAAGGTGGTGACGCCGAGTCTCTGGCGAAAAACCTCGAAGGTGTCGAACTCCTCGGTGGTGATCATTAGTGTTCAACACGACCCGAAGCCGGCGGCAAGGGCGACCAAAATCTTGCTTATGTTGAGGTTCCGGTTTTAACATTGTTCTCCCAAGCCTAGTGAACGCTCGGGCGCTATCATTCCCATGCAGGACATATTGCTATGCGCGTATTGATCATCGAGGACAACCCGGACATTGCTGCCAATATCGGGGACTATCTGGAGGACCAGGGCTATACCGTGGATTTCGCAGGTGACGGAGTCACCGGCCTCCACCTGGCGGTGGTCAACGATTTTGACGCAATCGTCCTGGACCTCGCACTGCCGGGCATGGACGGACTGGACGTTTGCCGCAAGCTGAGGAACGAAGCAGGCAAGGGTACCCCTGTATTGATGCTTACAGCCCGCGATCGGCTGGAGGACAAACTGGCCGGTTTCGAAACCGGTGCCGATGATTATTTGGTCAAACCGTTCGAATTGCAGGAGCTTGCTGCCCGGCTCAAGGTGCTTGCCAGCCGTGGCGGCCGCCGTATCCAACGTGAGCTTCGCGTGGGTGACTTGACTTACAACGTTGACACGCTCAGCGTCACCCGGGCGGAAGTGGACATTTACCTGAATCCGATCGGTCTGAAATTGCTCAAGCGGCTGATGGACGCATCACCCAACGTAGTTTCGCGTGGCGACCTGGAAATGGTGGTGTGGGGTGAAGAAATGCCCGACAGCGATAGCTTGCGCGTGCACATCCACTCATTACGCAGTGCCATCGATAAGCCTTTTGGCAGCATGATGATCCAGACCCGCCACGGGATCGGCTATCGCCTGGTGGAAGCTGATGCAGTACCGCCAAAGACTTAGAAGCCGAATCGTTGTTTCGTTCTTGCTGTTCGGTACTCTGCTGAGCGTATTGTTTGCCCTGTCCACACTGTTTCTTCAAAATAAGCTCGAAGATCAGTTGATCGGCGCCACGATCAGGCAGGAGCTGGACGATTACGTCCGGCAATTGCGCGCAGACCCCTCGGTCGTCGAGCCCTTCTACACCCGGATCCAGGGCTATATCACCCGGCCGGGAGATCCGAATCAGACCGTGTCCTCTCAGGTCAGGGCATTGCCCCAGGGGGTGCACGATGTCACAACTTTGCAAGGCAGTTACAAAGTAGCCATCCACAAGGATGACGATCTGTGGGCATTCCTGATGTATGACGTCAGTGACAACAAGCTGCTGACCCGGCAGCTCATCCTCGCATTGATCGGCGTTGTGCTACTGTTTTCTGTGATGTCATTTATGTTGGGCGTGTGGTCCTCCAGGCGCGTCATGCGGCCCGTCACTGATCTCGCTGAGCGCCTTGACACCCAGGTCGGGCAGACCAATCACAATCCACTTGCGCCGTACTTTGCCGACGATGAGGTTGGGCAATTGGCCGCGGCGCTGGACAGTTATGCGGAGCGGCTACAGCACCTGGTGGAGCGGGACCGGGATTTCAATGCAGATGTCAGCCACGAATTGAGATCGCCGCTGACCGTTATCACCGGTGCAACTGAATTGCTACTGGCGCAGGACGACCTGCAGCCGAAAGTCCGCACCCGCCTCTTGCGCATTGCCCGGGCCGCCAGGCAGTCGGCCGACATCACCACCGCCTTGCTGCACCTGGTGCGGGCCGAGCAGGGAACAGACGAAGATACTGCAGCCCAGAACGTCGGCGAAGTGGTCGCCAAGGTGGTGCATCTCCATGAACCGTTGATCGGCAACAAGCCCCTGTCGCTAAAAGTCACTGAGGAAGACAGGGTGAGCGTGATAGCACCGGAATCCGTTCTGGCTGTGACCATCGGAAACCTGATCGGTAATGCCATGCGTTACACCAGCGAAGGCGAAGTCACGATCATCATTGGCAATGGGCGGGTTATTGTCGAAGACACCGGGCCGGGTATACCCGAGGAAGAGCTGCACAGGGTTTTCGAGCGCCACTATCGCGGGCAAAACGTTTCCGGCAAAGGATCCGGGCTGGGGCTTGCCATCGTGCAAAGGCTGTGTGAGCTGTATGGCTGGTCCATTCACTTCAGCAACCGGTTGGGGGCAGGTCTGCGCGCCGAGTTGCGATTTTTTGGCAGCTGATGGTTGACTTGGCCCCCTGTCGCAAAATAAATAATGTAATCTTGCAATTCGTGGAAAATCCGGAATTCACTGATGGCAATCATTCCCTGTTCGGCCTGCGGCAAGAAAATATCCAGTTTGGCGTCCATATGTTCCCACTGCGGGCACCAGACCGGCGAGGTGTCTGAGGCCGACCGGGCGATACTCCATTTGCGTAAACTGCGCGACGAAGTTTACAAACTGAGCATGTACAGCTATGCAGTCATCACAGTGTTCGTGATTGCCTTTGGTTGGTACTGGTGGGATTCGTCGGGTTTCGAGCAGGCCTCGTCTTCAGGACCTTACTACTTGATGGGGCTGAGCGCTGTGGGCTACCTGCTGATCAGGGCGCTGTTGTTTCGAAAGAAAATGGAAAGGCGGCGGGCGCCCAGACCGGGCGACTGAGGACAGCGCACTGAGGGTAGTTCTTTTTGGGCTGTGGCCAAGACGCAGCTTACTGGACCCGCTCCACCTTGACATCAGAAAAGTGGCCTTCGACTGACAGGTGCCAGGTTTTGAATGCACCGGGTTCGATGACCACCACTGGATTCTCGATCGGCTTGATATAGAATCTGTCCTTCTTGTTGGCCTGTTCCCATATCATTCCGTTTTCCAGCTCAAATACGGTATTGCCATCCCAGCCTGAAAATGTGCCTTTCAATCGGCTGTTAATCGTTATTCGGTCCTTTTTATTGACTTTGATGTTGGGCTGTTTTTCAAATCCTCGCAGGTCCTGCGCGGGATCGGTGGTGGTGCTGCCGGCATAGGCATAAACGCCTGCCTTGGGCTGGTCAAGTGTTGCCAGAGAATGTGATCGGATCCAGCGATTCAACGCGTCGAGTTCGCCCTGGCTCAATTTCGACAAACCGGCTGCGCCAAACTCATCTCCGGTCATCTGTTCTTCAAGCGACGCAAAGCCTTCATCCGCAGTTGACGACAAAGCAAACAAGGAAATGAAGATCAGCAGTAAGCACTTTTTCATGGGATTACCTAGGTCAAACAGTCAGAGCTTCCGCCGACGATGTGGCGGTCGCCAGTCTAGCATGGCGATGCAGTACACTCATGCAAGCCAACACCCGTAGCTGAAGCGGCAATCAGTCATTGGCATAACCGAAACGCTTTATCCACGGATTCAGTACCGGCACAATGGGCTCGAGTTTGTCTGCGTAATTTTGCCACCTGCCAACGGCACGGGAGCTGATTGGCTTTGCTACCATTTCGTAGCTGGGGGTGTTGAAGCGCTGGCCCTTATTGACTTCGTAATACTTCAGCAACCTGTCATCCCAGTCCAGATCGAGGAATTTCACAAGGCCCCTTATTTCAGTTTCAAAGTCGCCCACAACATGCTCATAGTGTATGCGATGAACCGGGTTGCTGACCTGTTTCAGCGCCAAGGTTCCCAGATCCATTACGCGGTCATAGTATCGGGCGGTGGACGTCAGATCGAGAAAATACTGCATTGAGATATTGTCATGGAGACTAAAATTCTGAAAAAAACAGTTGAGGCAGCTGTCCAGTGGGTGGCGCAGCGCGAAAATGATGGGCGCCTCCGGAAAAATTCTGTGTATCAGAAAGGCCGACGTGAGATTCAGAGGCTGTTTGTCGATCATCAGAGCGCGATCACCGCTGGCGCCTGCCCGCAGTGCATTGGCCATGAATATTCTCCGTGCGTTCGCCACGGAATCGCTGGATTCCTGAGACAATGCGCGGAGGTTTTCGATTTGATGCCAGTCTCTGTGCAGTCCCATAAACAGGTTTGTTTCCTCGATCACTTCAACATCCGGGTGTGCCGACAAAATGCTGTGCAGCAAAGTAGTGCCAGATCTTGGAAACCCAACCAGAAAGGCGACTCGTGGTTGCGCCTCCTGGGTGTCCGAAACCCATTCATCGAAGGGATTTTCGTTCAACCACTGCCTGAGGCTGGCAATGCCTTTAAAGCTGTGAATGGTGTCTTCTTCCGAAGCCGGGGACTTAAGTGCTTCGATTTGCAACTGGTTGGAGCGGGTCATGCTGTCAAACGCCTTATCCCACTCTTCCGCTGCGTCGTAACTCTTCCCTAGACCATAGCCGGCTTGAATTCGTACTTTCGAGTCCGGCGCCTCAGCTTCCAACGTCTGGAACAGTTCAGTGGCCTCTTTGTATTGACCACCGCGTCGTAGCAGAGTGGCTTTGACCAGCTTTGCTGGCCGATTCTTGGGGTCGATGTTCAGCGCATGACTCATCCACTGCTCAGCGCTGGACAGATCATTGGCCTGCTCATAATGGCCGGCAAGCTTGGCAGCGGTGGGAGCATGATCAGGCTTGATTGCAATCATCTGTTTGTAGAGCGCGAATGCTTCATCTTTTCGCCGCAAATTCGAGTACAGGAAGGCAAGTTCGTAGCGTGCCCCGAAGCCGAACTGTTCATGACTGAGCGTACGCTCCAGCAGTGGCTGGGCTTCTTCAAACCGCTCCGCACGATTCAGCGCGCGGCCGAGGAAAAAGGCGGCCCCATCGTTGTCCGGATTCGCATTGGCGACTGCTTCGAGATCCCTGATGGAAGTGTCGAAGTCCAGCAGTTCGTGGTGAGCGATACCCCGCAGATAGCGGGCGATCGTGTTCTGGGGCTCAACAGTTAGAACTTCGCTGCACAATTCGAGGCACTTGGCGGGATTGCCAATCTGCAGACAGCGCTCTGCTTCGTGCAGTTTCTCCTGGACGTTTTCAGCCAATGGTAATCTCCGTTCGAACTTCGAGGATCGCGATGGTGCAGGCCAAGGACTTCAGGGGGCGGCAGTGATTCAGAGATCCTGCTTATAACGAACGTATGGAATTCGTCCGTAAATGGTTTCAAACGGGTCAATAGGCTGGCCATCGTTGGCCGGCAGGTCGTCGGCGCCGGCGCTCAGGACATTGGTGGCGCCAACACTCAGATCGGCGTTCCACGGAGCGCGCCAGGTAAAGTGAACGTCGAAGGTGGTAGAACCGCTTATAGCGTTTCGATTCAAAAACTGCACGGGCTCCCGATAGTAGCCCTGGACGCCGCTGCTGAATGCACCCCTGCGCCATTCCACATTCATCCGAGCGCTGTCAAAAGACTCGGATATTTTCCAGGGCATGGCGCTGGGCGAACCACCGTAAAACTCGCTCGAACTCAGGGACTGATACTCGGCATCCAATACCCGGGTAAACTGCAGGCTCAGGCGTACGTCGCCCGCCCGATCTGTGGCAATGCCCAATTGGAAACTCAAATCAACTCCCGACAGCTTGTTATCCAGACCCTGCAGGGGATCAAGCTTGCCCACGGATATCAGTGATGGTGATGTTAAAGGCGATAGCGCTGCGGATTGAGTGCCAATGTAGGATCTCAGCGGGCTGAAATTTCGGATGTTGACATTATTCCAGGAACTTTCCCGGCTGAACCAGTTGAGCGAGGCGGAAGCGTTCTTGGTTTCGATTTTAGGGCCGAATTCGATTTTCGATTGCCCCAATCTGTTGAATTCCTGGCCTACAAACCGGCAACCCGATGCCGTGTAAGAATCAGAATGCAGCGTCCCATTGAGGCACTCAATGTTGCCCAGCGACTGAAACTGAACGTCGCTCATTTGCCGCATCAGTCCGCCCTGCATGGTGACACTTGCGTTCGGTAATTGTCCAAGGGGCAGCGCCAGCGTGGCGTCAAGCCCGAGGACATCGCCACCGTCTGACATCGTCGCTGTGGTTGATCCCAGGGTCAGTGTCAGTGGATAGGCCAGTTGCAGCTGCAGCCGAGTTCTTTCCACGTTACCACGGCTTAAATCCAGACCACCATAATTGTTGATCATCAACGGCAAGGGTGGATTCAGGAACAGGTCTTCGGACCCGAAAATGACAATTCCATTGTCATCTTGAGACAGTTGTACGATCGAGCTGCGAGACTGCTGTGCTTCGACGTGGCCAGGCAGCAGGCCTGCGCACAAACAAGCGCAAACTAGGGCAGCATATGTGCCCGGTCTGTACGTGCTTTTCGTCGCCCTATTGCTCATGCCTGCGTTCGCGTTTTGATCGTACTCAGAGAGTGGAGTGTTTCCATCTCGAAAAGTTTACCCATCATAGCAAATTATTGATCAAATTCCTTGCTCTGCTGCGCTTTTCGGGTGAATTTTGCCACCCAGCGGTCGTTGCGGCACCAAGCAGAGGTTTATGAGGCCCTGAGAAATCGAAACTTGCACTGCAAAGCTGCGCAAAGCTGGGTTAGACTGTCGCATCAACGAGCACCATCTTCACACCAGGAGAAATCATGTCACCAGGAAAAATCGCTGCGGCGATTGCCTTACTTTTCACCGCTCTGCCTGCCTGGGCTGAAGAAGGTCTTGATTCAAAAATTGACGCGGTAGTTGAACCGGTTGCAAGCGCCGTGGCCGGACTCGTATTTACTTCATTTCCGTTGGCCGGCATTGACATGCCTTTCGTTTTGGTTTGGCTGCTCGTTGCGGCCCTGGTATTTACCCTGTATTTCAGATTCATCAACTTCAGGGGATTCAAACACGGTTTTGAGCTGGTACGCGGTGATTACAGCGATCCGAGTGCAGTCGGAGAGGTGACCCATTTCCAGGCCCTGGCGACTGCTTTGTCGGGTACTGTCGGACTTGGCAATATCGCCGGCGTGGCAGTCGCGGTATCTCTTGGCGGACCAGGGGCCACATTCTGGATGATACTTGCCGGCCTGATCGGCATGTCCTCGAAATTCGTCGAGTGCACGCTGGGCGTTAAATACAGGAATGAATACACCGACGGGGACGGTCTCGGGCGGCCCGATGTACTACCTGTCAAAGGGGCTGGCAGAGCGCAGTGACAAGCTCAAACATTTGGGCAAGGTGCTGGCCGTGTTATTCGCTATCTTTTGCGTCGGCGGTTCGTTCGGCGGCGGCAATATGTTCCAGGCCAATCAAAGCTTCAAGCAGATTGTATCGGTCACCGGTGGTGACGTCAGTTGGCTGGCTGACAAGGGTTGGTTGTACGGCCTGGTCATGGCAATGCTGGTTGGTTTGGTGATTATTGGCGGTATTCGCGGCATTGCCCGAGTGACATCCAAGATCGTTCCCTTCATGGGCATAACTTACGTGCTCGCCGGTCTGGTGATCATTTTCACCCATATTTCCGCTGTACCTGAGGCATTCAGCAGCATCATTAACGGGGCATTCAGGCCGGAGGGAATGGCGGGGGGCGTAGTCGGGGTGCTGTTCCAGGGCTTCAAACGTGCAGCGTTCTCGAACGAGGCCGGCATCGGCTCCGCCGCAATCGCCCATTCTGCAGTTAGAACCAACCGACCCATCACCGAGGGATTCGTCGCATTGTATGAGCCTTTTGTGGACACGGTCGTGGTATGCACCATCACCGCCCTGGTCATCATCGTTACCGAAACCTGGAATCCCGATGTGGATCCCAGCCAGGGCGTGGCCCTGACATCGGCGGCCTTCGAATCCGCCATTAGCTGGTTTCCCTGGGTTCTGACTCTGGCGGTGGTTCTGTTTGCTTTTTCCACGATGATCTCGTGGTCCTATTATGGCCTCAAGGCCTGGACCTACCTGTTCGGCGACTCGATGGTGACCGACATTACATTCAAGTTGCTGTTCCTGCTGTTCGTGGTGATCGGCGCGTCCATGCAATTGGGCGCCGTCATTGATTTTTCAGATGCCATGATCTTCGCCATGGCCTTTCCCAATGTTGTGGGTCTCTATTTGCTGCTTCCGGTGGTCAAGCGGGAACTCGACGAGTACTGGGCGGACTACAAAGCGGGACGCCTGCAAAAGTTTGGCAAGGCCGCGAATCGCGGTTAACAGGTTTCAGGAGAAGCGGCAGTAACGCCACCGCATAACAATACCCAGCAGGACCTTCAGTCAATGCCGACCCGTAGAGATTTAGCCAACGCCATCCGTGCCTTGTCCATGGATGCGGTTCAGCAAGCAAATTCCGGCCACCCGGGCATGCCAATGGGCATGGCGGACATCGCCGAAGTGCTTTGGAATGACCACCTCAAGCATAATCCGGCCAATCCGAAGTGGCCGGATCGTGATCGCTTTGTGCTCTCCAACGGGCATGGTTCGATGTTGATTTATTCCCTGCTGCACCTCACCGGCTACGATCTTTCGATGGATCAACTGCGCAACTTCCGGCAGCTTCATTCAGCCACGCCGGGGCATCCTGAATATGGTCAAACGCCAGGGGTAGAAACAACCACCGGCCCTTTGGGGCAGGGCCTGGCCAATGCAGTAGGCATGGCCCTGGCCGAAAAAGTTCTGGCCTTGCGCTACAACCGGGATGGTCACGAAATAGTCGATCATCGAACCTGGGTATTTCTCGGTGACGGGTGCCTTATGGAAGGGGTCTCCCACGAGGTCTGTTCCCTCGCCAGTACCCTGGGTTTGGGCAAACTCGTCGCGTTCTGGGATGACAACGGCATCTCCATTGACGGCGACGTAGAGGGCTGGTTTACTGACGATTCACCGGCACGCTTTGAGGCTTATGGCTGGCAGGTCATTCGGGACGTGGACGGCCACGAACCGGACCAGATCGAACAGGCTATTGAATTGGCGATGTCGCAAGCCAATCGGCCGACGATGATCTGCTGTCGCACGGTCATTGGATTTGGTGCACCCAACAAACAGGGTACGGCAGCTACGCACGGCGCTGCACTGGGCGGCGACGAAGTTGAGGCTGCGCGCGAGTCGCTCGGATGGACACTGCCCCCGTTTGAGATTCCCCGCGACATTGCCGGCGCCTGGGATGCGCGCGGGCCCGGTGAAGAAAGCGAGCAGGATTGGCTGGCCAGACTCGAACTTTACCGGCAGAAGTATCCCGACCTTGAGGATGAGTTTAATCGGCGCATGGCAGGAGAGTTGCCGGCAGACTGGGAAGAGCTCACACATGCTGCGATTGCCAATCTGCAGGAAGTGGGTGGAAATGTGGCGACTCGAAAGTCATCACAAATTGCCCTCAACACTTTCGGGCCGCTGTTGCCGGAACTCATTGGCGGCTCGGCAGACCTGGCCGGGTCAAACAACACAATCTGGAACGGCAGCGTGGACGTCAATCAGGCCATCAATCAAGCCAACGACACGCCAGGGGAGCTGAGAAATTACATTTACTTCGGCGTTCGGGAATTTGGCATGACCGCCATTTGCAACGGCCTGGCTTTGCACGGTGGCTTTATCCCCTACAACGCAACATTCCTGGTATTTTCCGACTACGCCAGAAACGCCGTGCGTATGTCGGCCTTGATTCCTGCCCACAACATCCACGTTTACACCCACGATTCCATCGGGCTGGGCGAAGACGGACCCACCCATCAACCGGTTGAGCATGTTGCCAGCCTGAGATTGATTCCCGGCCTGGAGGTCTGGAGGCCCTGCGATACGGTGGAGTCCGCCATGGCCTGGAAACTGGCCATCGAAAACAGCGGGCGCCCGTCGGCACTGGTGTTTACGCGGCAGACCCTGCCGCACCAGGATCGCACGCCCGATCAGGTCGAAGCAATTGCACGCGGCGGCTATACTCTGAGTGATCGCGGCACCGGCGAGGGACAAGAACCCTCGGTCATCATTATGGCCAGTGGCTCCGAAATCTCATTGGCTGTTGAGGCCGCCGCGACCCTGGAGGAGGAGGGGATTGGCGTTCGGGTCGTTTCCATGCCCAATCCGGATTTGTTCTTGCGCCAGGACGAAGGCTACAGGGAAGGTGTTCTGCCGTCCTCGGTCAGTGCCAGAGTGGCGGTGGAGGCTGGCGTCAGTGGCTACTGGCGAACGTTGACAAGGGATGCCGGCACCATCATTGGCGTAGACCGATTTGGTGCTTCTGCACCAGGCGGTCAGGTGTTTGAAGAATACGATCTGACTGCGGCTCACGTTGGCGAGGCGGTCAGGGCTCTGCTGGCATCTTCAGGGTGAGAATTTACTAATTCAGGAGTTTGGAAATGGCAATAAAGGTCGCAATCAATGGGTATGGCCGAATTGGCCGCAACATAATGCGCGCATTGTACGAGGCAGGGCGCACAGATGAGATTCAGGTCGTGGCGATCAACGATCTTGCCGATGCGCAGACCAATGCCCATCTGACCCAGTATGACACGGCGCATGGCCGGTTTCCCGGAACTGTTGCAGTGGACGGTGGCGATCTCATCATCAACGGCGATCGGATTCGCGTGCTTGCCGAACGCGACCCGTCACAGCTGCCCTGGGCAGAACTCGGCGTAGACGTAGTGCATGAGTCAACGGGATTTTTCCGCAGCCGGGACGAGGCTGCCCTGCACTTACAGGCCGGTGCAAAAAAAGTGATCATATCTGCGCCGGGTCAGGACGTCGATAACACCATTGTATACGGTGTAAATCACCAGACATTAACCTCCAGTGACCTGATTATTTCGAATGCCTCCTGCACCACCAATTGCCTGGCGCCTCTGGCCAAGGTATTGCATGAGGGCATCGGTATCGAAAGTGGCTTAATGACCACGATTCACGCCTATACCAACGATCAGGTCCTGACCGATGTATTCCACAAGGACCTGCGCCGGGCGCGATCTGCGACCATGAGCCAGATTCCGACCAATACCGGGGCTGCTGCTGCGGTCGGTCTGGTTCTGCCTGAGCTGAACGGCAAGCTGGACGGTTTTTCCATGCGCGTGCCCACCATCAATGTGTCTGTTGTGGATTTGACTTTTGTCGCCAGCCGCGCCACTTCGGTGGATGAGGTAAACGCGACAGTCAAGGCGGCGGCCGAGGGTGATTTGAACGGAATCCTTGGCTACAACGAGCTACCTCTGGTTTCAATTGACTTCAACCATAACCCCCATTCTTCGACTTTTGACGCCGGGCTGACCCGCGTGATGGAAGGGAATCTGGTCAAGGTGCTGAGCTGGTATGACAACGAATGGGGATTCAGCAATCGCATGTTGGATACCACCGTGGCGCTGATGAGTGCCTGACCTGCTCATCGTGGGAATGATGGCCATGCTACATGCAGCCGGTGAATCGGCCCTGATTTTCCCATGAACTACGTGCGCATGGAGGGCCTGGATTTGGCAGGCAACCGTGTCATGATCCGCGAGGACTTTAACGTCCCGCTGGACCAAGGGGTGATCACTTCCGATGCTCGTATCAGGGCGGCACTGCCAACGATACGTCTGGCTCTGGAGAAGGGCGCGGGCGTTATCTTGCTTTCCCACTTGGGCAGACCCGCGGAAGGGCAGCACGACGCAAATTTTTCCTTACAACCCGTGGCTGTTCGCCTGGCCGAGTTGCTGCAACGACCGGTGCGATTCGAAACCGAGTGGTTATCAGGCGTGGTAGCACAAGAATCGGAGGTTGTACTGTGTGAAAATGTTCGCTTTAACGCGGGTGAAAAGGCCAATGAAGATGACTTGGCACGGCGCATGGCGGCTTTGTGCGACGTATTCGTGATGGATGCATTTGGGGCAGCACATCGCGCCCATGCTTCAACCGAGGGCGTTTCCCGATTTGCCTCTCTGGCCTGCGCCGGGCCGCTGCTCGATGGTGAGCTGACAGCTCTGGCTCAGTGCCTCGACAAACCCAGGCGACCGACACTCGCCATAGTGGGGGGCTCGAAAGTGTCGACAAAACTCACTGTTCTGGAGGCAATGCTCGACACCGTTGACCAACTCATTGTGGGTGGTGGCATCGCCAACACCTTTATTGCCGCAGTTGGGCACGACATTGGAAAATCCTTGCATGAACCGGACTTGCTACATCAAGCACAGCGTTTGATCCGCGAGGCGCATGAGCGTGGAGGATCGATACCCATTCCGATTGACGTGGTCGTGGCGACATCTTTTTCGCCAGATGCGCGCCCGCAGGTCAGGCCGGTTGATGATGTGGGCCCGAATGAACTGATTCTCGATATTGGGCCATTGACCATGGCCGAGTACTCTCAGATCATTGCAGGGGCAGGGACGATCATCTGGAACGGGCCCGTGGGTGTATTCGAGTTTCCGGCTTTTGCAGCCGGCACAAGATCCGTTGCCGAAGCCGTGGGTCGTTCGGCTGCATTTAGCATTGCCGGCGGCGGTGACACCCTGGCGGCAATCAGTGCTTTCGGGGTGGAATCGGAGATCAGCTATGTTTCAACCGGAGGTGGGGCATTTCTCGAGTTTGTCGAGGGTAAGTCGTTGCCGGCGGTGACTGTACTTGAGCGGTTCATCTGAGTGTACAGCGCACCGGCCTCCAACTAACCACAAATCGGGTAACATAGAGCCGGCCCGCGCGTAACTAAGAGAGCGATAAATGAAAACACTTGCACCATCCAACTGCATTGCGACCCTGGCTGTCATGATTGCCATACTGGCCCTAACTGCGGGTTGTGCGCCGAGCGTAAAAGTTCGAAGCGATGTCGATCCTGGCGTCAACATGGGCGACTACCAAAGCTACAACTTTTTTAGCGAGTTGGGTATTGAGGCGGAAAGCTCTGCCGGTCTGATGGGCCAGCACTTCCGCAACGCAATCGCACAGCAGATGGAAGCCCGGGGTTACGTGAAGTCCGACTCGCCACAATTACAAATAAATGTGACGGCGGCAACGGATGACAAGGTCAGGGTCAATACCTATTCTGATCCCTATCTGTACGGCGGCTACTATGGGGGGTACCGGCGACACTATGACCCATGGGGTGGTTATGGAGGTGGTACGCGAACAACCGTGCATCAATATACAGAGGCCAATATCTACATTGACATGGTGGATTCCGGTCAGCACAAGATGGTTTGGCAAGGTGTCGCAAATTTCACGTTGACGGATAAGATGCAGAAAGACGTCAGTGGAGCAATCCAAAATACTGTAACCCAAATCTTTGGCGCCTACCCGGTGCCGGCGCCCGGTCAGGAATAAGTTGACTATCGGGAATATGGCGACCATCGCCGTGACGCGCGGCAGTCGTCTAGTGGTTCTATCGCTGACAGTTCTCCTGGCCAGTTGTTCGAGTGGTTTGCAAGTGCGAAGCGACTCCGATCCGTCTGCGAACTTCGCTCAATACCGTACCTACCAGTTTTTTGATGAGATGGGCATCGAGGGTGGTTACAACTCGCCCATATTCGGTGAATATTTCCGGTCCGCTATCAACCGGGAGATGCGGCAGCGAGGATATCGCCAAGCAGATAATCCGGATATATACATCAACGTCACGATCAGGGCGGATGATCAAATCAGGCTACGGTCTTTTTCTCAGCCGTATATGAGTGGGCACTATTATGACCGGCCCGGCGGTGCCCATTATGGTACCGGCGTGAGCGTGGGTGTAGGTGTGGGCAAACGGGCCACTCAAGTTACCGAGGCATCCGTTTTCATTGATCTTGTTGACCCAGGCGCCCAGCGCGTCAGTTGGCAAGGAGTTGCGGTTGCAGACGTCAACGACAAGGTGGCACAGCAGCTGCGCAATGCAATCTACACTGCCGTTGAGGCGGTCTTTGCGCAGTATCCACATCGAGCTTCCCCTTAGGCTCCACATTCTTGTATGAATCGCAGCGTGTTGCTGGATCTGGACGGCACTCTGACCGATCCGTATGAGGGTATCAGTCGCTGCATTGTCCACGCGCTTGGGAAAATGAATGTCCCGATTCCGGATCTTGCCAGTTTGGGCAGTTGGATCGGGCCACCGCTGAAAAAGAGTTTCAGTAACTATTTGGGTCAGCATGGTGGCGGCGATACGGACCTCGCCCTGGCGCACTATCGGCAACGTTATGGTGGAGTTGGGTGGCGGGAAAATTCGGTGTATGACGGCATACCCCGTGTACTGTCGAAAATGCACTCATCTGGCGCGCAATTAATTGTGGCGACTTCAAAGCCGACTGTGTATGCCGAGAGAATCGTGGCACATTTTGGCTTGTCCGGTTGGCTCACCGCCGTTCATGGCAGTGAGCTCGATGGCCGTCGGTCAGACAAGACTGAATTGCTTGGTCATATCATCTCGCTGCACCAATTGAGTCGTAAGACATGCGTCATGGTGGGTGACCGGGCCCAGGACATGGTGGCGGCCTGCAATCATACTGTCATGGCCGTTGGTGTACTCTGGGGCTTTGGATCAGTAGATGAATTGCAACACGCAGGCGCGCAATGTTTGTACGAGTACCCGAGGCAACTTCGGCGCTTGCCAACACTTGACTCGTGTTTACGGGCCCTAAATTGACCAAACGCCGAACAAAAATTATTGCAACACTGGGCCCTGCTACGGATTCCCCGGAGGTGCTTCGAAATCTGATCGAGGCGGGGGCAGACGTATTGCGCCTCAATATGTCCCACGGCCACCCTTTAGAGCAGGCTGAGCGAGCAAAAATGGTCCGGCAGATATCCACCGAACGTGGAAAGGAAGTTGCGGTCCTGGCTGACCTCCAGGGACCCAAGATCAGGGTGGAAACTTTCACCCGTGGGTCGGTCGAGCTGAAGTCAGGCGCACCGTTCATCCTTGACGCGGTCAACCCCACTGAGCCGGGCGATGAGCACCGAGTGGGCGTGAGGCTATCAGGGCCTGCCCCAGGATGTGGCAGCGCGTGACATACTGCTGCTTGATGATGGGCTGATCTCCATGCGCGTCGATTTCGTCAAAGAAGGATTGATACATTGTGAAGTAGAGCAAGGGGGCGTGTTGGGTAACCGCAAGGGGCTCAATCTTCTGGGCGGGGGCCTGTCGCTGTCGGGGCTCTCGGAGCAGGATATTTTGCATATACCAATGGTCGCTGAGATGGGGGTGGACTTTGTGGCAGTGTCATTCCCGCGCAACGCAGCAGACATCAATCATGCGCGCAAATTGCTGCGCGAGTCGGGCAGTGACGCAGATCTGGTGGCCAAAATTGAACGTGTCGAGGCCATCACCAACCTGGCGGAAATCTGCGATGCATCAGACGCTTTGCTGGTTGCACGTGGCGACCTTGGCGTGGAGATCGGTGATGCGGCTTTGCCGGGCCTGCAGAAACAGATCATTCGCACCGCGCTGAGCCACAATCGAATCGTGGCCACGGCGACGCAGATGATGCAGTCAATGGTACACAGCCCGATTCCCACCCGCGCTGAAGTTCTGGATGTCGCAAACGCCGTGCTCGACGGTACCGACGCGGTAATGCTTTCCGCCGAAACCGCAATCGGCGAGCACCCGGTCAGGGCAGTACGGGCCATGCACCGGGTGTGCGTGGGCGCGGAAAGTCACTCCGATAGCGAAGGGGACATTGACCAGCTCAATGTCAGGTTTCAACGCATCGATCAGGCGATTGCCATGGCGGCCATGTTTATGGCCACCCATGTTTCAGTGCAGGGTATCCTGGCATTGACGGAGTCCGGTTCAACTGCCCAATGGCTTTCAAGGGTCCAATCGTCAGTGCCGATATTCGGATCTTCTCCCAACGCTGCCAGCAGACGAAAGATGGCGCTCTACCGTAAAGTTTATCCCATAGCCCATCAGCCCCAGGGTCTGGAGACCGAGCCGGTCATACGCGAAGGATTGCGTACCCTGCTCGAAGAAGGCCATGTAAAGCAAGGCGACCGAGTCATCGTAACGATGGGCGACAGCCTCGGTACCCAGGGCGGCACCAACACCATGCGCCTCATCAAGTTGCGCGCTGACGGTTTTCCGGAACAACAGACCGAACTCGAATTGCGCTGAGGGTCATGGCTTTGATTCCGGCGAAGCATTAAAATGAATGTTTGGATTGCTGGGCCGGTTTTTGGACACAGAGCGCAGTGATGCTGGGTAGCGATGAAAAATTCTGCAATTGTGGAGAGGGTTAAATGAGTAGTATGGAACTGGTTTCGGTTGCGCAGGCGATGGTTGCCGAGGGCAAGGGCATTCTTGCCATAGATGAAAGCACCGGCACGATCACCAAGCGTCTGGATTCGGTCAACATCGAATCGACCGAAGAAAATCGCCGTGCTTATCGGGACATGTTGCTGACCACAACTTCTCTCGGCGACCACATCAGTGGTGCGATCCTTTACGACGAGACCATCAGACAGGCGGCGAGTGATGGCACCCCCTTTGTTGAAGTCATGACCGCGGCCGGCGTCATGCCAGGCATCAAAGTTGATGCCGGAGCACATCCACTGGCGGGGCATGATGGGGAAAAAGTGACTGAAGGGCTGGATGGATTGCGTGCACGGCTGGACGAGTATCGTGGACTCGGTGCCAGGTTCGCCAAGTGGCGGGCCGTCATCACCATCGGTGAACAAATTCCGACTTCGGCCTGTGTGGATGCCAATGCCCACGCGCTGGCTCGCTACGCTGGGTTGTGTCAGGAGGCTGGCATTGTGCCGATGGTCGAGCCGGAAGTGCTGATGGACGGAAGCCACGGCATTGATGAGTGTTACGAAGTGACCGAGGCAACCTTGCGCGCATTGTTCAGCCACCTGTATGAGCAAAACGTATTCCTGGAGGGTGCCATACTCAAGGCCAGCATGGTGATTTCGGGCTCTGAAGCCGCCAATCGCGCCACCGTGCAAGAGGTAGCCGAGGCCACGATGCAGTGCCTGGTCAACAGTGTGCCGGCTGCACTTGCCGGAGTGGTGTTTCTCTCCGGCGGTCAATCCGATCAAGAGGCCACCGCTCACCTGGATGCAATGAATCGCCTCGGCAGTGCGCCGTGGCCATTGAGTTTTTCTTATGGCCGGGCGCTGCAGGCGCCAGCGCTGAAAGTATGGGGTGAAGACCCTGCAGCAAATGTCGCCGCCGCTCAGAAAATCCTTGCACACCGGGCGCGGATGAACGGCCTGGCCGCCATGGGCCAGTACGAGGAATCCCTTGAAGCAGCCTGATTGCATTGCACAGGTGAGAATCCGCAGCGCCCGCAGGGGAATGAAGGGAAGCGAGACTCCCGCCGAAGGCCAGGCTCGGCACTCAAAGGGCACTTCTTCGCCTACGGCGAAACCGTACCCTTCTCGTTTGCCGGCCATGCCAGGCGCAGCCTGGCTAAATAATATGCCGTCGAGCACAGGCCCGAGGAGCCACACGTTTTGCCCGCAGGGCAAAGAGTACGGCTCCGAAGCCGTAGGGCAGGCAACGGAGGAAGTGCTGCTTGCGCGCAGCGCACGAAGCGCTGACGAAGTGCCGTGGCCCGTGCGTGCAGCCGGTTTTCGCCGCAGGCGAATGAAGGGAAGCGAGACTCCCTAAATGGGCAGAAACCTAAAAGAAAGCGCGCTGCACTATCACCGCTTCCCCAAACCGGGCAAGATCAAAATAACCCCTACCAAGGCGCTGACCACACAAGAGGAACTCTCCCTGGCCTACTCCCCTGGGGTTGCGGCAGCCAGCGAGTTGATCTATGAAAACCCGGCCGCAGTGGCCGAGGTCACTGCGCGTGGCAATCTGGTCGCGGTGATCACCAATGGTAGCGCGGTATTGGGTCTGGGCAATATAGGACCGAAGGCTGCCAAGCCGGTGATGGAAGGTAAAGCGGTCCTGTTCAAGAAGTTCGCCGACATTGACGTATTCGACATCGAGATCGATGAACAGGATGCGGACAAACTGGTGGATATTATTGCCGCGCTTGAACCCACCTTCGGCGGCATAAACCTCGAAGATATCAAGGCGCCGGAGTGTTTTTTCATTGAAGCTGAATTGAAGAAGCGCCTCAGCATTCCGGTATTTCACGACGATCAGCACGGTACCGCCATCATTACTGGGGCTGCAGTGATCAATGCACTGCACATTGTAGGCAAAAATATTGTGTCAGCGCGGCTGGTTGCATCCGGTGCCGGCGCTGCAGGTATGGCCTGCCTGGATTTACTGGTGCAGCTTGGGCTCAATCGGAGCAACATCATGGTTGTCGACCGCAAGGGCGTCATTCACACTGACCGTGAAGGAGAACTGGGTGCGCGCAAAGCTGAATACGCGGTAAAAACCCCACACCGGACGCTGGCCGAAGCCATGGCCGGCGCTGACATTTTCCTCGGTGTATCCAGCGGCGGCCTGGTAACCGGTGAAATGATCGCCAGCATGTGCGAGCGCCCGATCATCCTCGCGCTGGCCAACCCGGACCCGGAGATATTGCCCGAAGACGTATTGGCCGCACGCCCGGACGCCATCATTGCGACGGGGCGCTCCGATTATCCTAACCAGGTCAACAACGTCCTGTGTTTTCCTTACATATTTAGAGGTGCGCTCGACGTCGGCGCACGAGTGATCAATGACGAGATGAAAATGGCCTGTGTCAATGCGTTGGCAGAGCTCGCGCGCAAAGAAGTGCACGCTGTGGGCGTGGCCGCCAGAAGCGAAGATGTGCTGCAGTTTGGTCCAGGACATATTATTCCCCAGCCCCTTGACCCCAGGCTGCTGGTCCAGCTTGCGCCGGCGGTTGCACAGGCGGCAATGGACAGCGGCGTGGCTGAACGCCCGATTGAAAACCTGGCCGTTTACCGTGCAGAGCTGGAGCAGTTCTTCTACCGTACCGGTTTGCTTATGAAGCCGGTATTTGACGCCGCCCGCAGCGATCCAAGGCGTGTTGTCTTCGACGCCGGCGAGGAGCCCGTCATTCTGCGCGCGGTTCAACAAGTGGTGGACGATGGTTTGGCGCAACCGATCCTGATCGGGCGACCGTCAGTGATTGAAATGAGAATTCAGAAGTTGGGCTTGAGATTGCGGCCTGGTGAAGACTTCGAGCTCGTGAACCCAGATTCGGACCCGCGCTTTTGGGACTATTGGACCACCTATCATGCGCTGATGGAGAGGCGCGGCATCTCCCCGGATGCAGCCAAAACCATCGTCAGAACTCGCAACAGCGTGATCGCCGCCCTGATGGTGCATCGCAACGAAGCTGATGCGCTGATCAGTGGCGCCGTTGGACGATTCAAGAAAAAACTCAAGCACGTGCTGGATGTCATCGGCATGCAGCGCGATTGTGCCATTGTAGCCACCCTCGGCGTGCTCAATACTGAAGCCGGTGCTTATTTCGTCTGTGACACGCATGTCAATCCCGACCCCACCGCTGAGGAAATCGCTGATATCACGCTGATGGCCGCCGAAAAAGTTCGAATATTTGGAATTCAGCCCCGCGTAGCTTTGCTGTCTCACTCTTCATTCGGCAGTCATGAGGATTGCAGTGCTAAGAAAATGCGCCGGGCACTTGCTCTATTGCGAGAGCGTAAGCCGGACTTTGAAGTTGAAGGAGAAATGTCGGCAGATATGGCTTTGTCTCCGGGTTTGCGAAAATCGGTATTTCCCAATTCACGCCTGCGTGGACCGGCCAATCTGCTGGTGATGCCTGATCAGGACGCTGCCAATATTGCATTTAATCTTTCCCGCCTGGTGTCCGATGCTGTTACTGTTGGGCCCATCTTGCTGGGTGCGGGGCGACCGGCCCATGTGCTGTCATCTTCCGCCACGGTTCGCCGTGTCGTCAACATGACTGCCATCGCGGTAGTTGATGCCCAGATATTTGAAAATTCCTTACGCCGAAAGGCCGAAATGTAGCCCGCCGGAGCTCAGAAATGACCGAAAGCCCCATTCCAGATGAAAAGCAGGTTGGTCAACGACGACCCCAAGAGGTGCAGCAGGATGTGGATCCCCAGGAAACGCAGGAATGGTTGGATTCCCTGCAGGCCGTCATTGATCGCGAGGGCCCAGAACGCGCACACTACCTGATCGAGCACCTGGTGGACTTCACACGCCGTTCAGGCGGCCACCTCCCCTATGATGGCACCACAGCGTATATCAATACGATTCCACCGCACCTGGAAAAGCGCAGCCCCGGCAACTTCGATCTGGAATGGAAAGTCAGGTCCATTATCCGTTGGAATGCCATGGCCATCGTTGTGCGAGCCAGCAAGCGCGGCGGCGAATTGGGCGGGCATATCGCCAGTTTTGCATCCGCCGCGACATTGTATGACGTGGGTTTCAACCACTTTTTTCGCGGCCCCGACCATCCGAGTGGTGGTGACCTGGTCTATATCCAGGGACATTCATCGCCCGGCATCTATGCCCGGGCCTTCCTGGAAGGCAGACTGGGGGAGGAGATGCTTGACCAGTTTCGTGAGGAATCCGGCACCCCTGGCTTGAGTTCTTATCCCCACCCGTGGTTGATGCCGGATTTCTGGCAATTTCCTACGGTATCGATGGGGCTGGGCCCCATTATGGCCATTTACCAGGCGCGTTTTCTGAAGTACCTCCATAATCGTGGTATCGCTGATACGGCGAACCGTAAAGTGTGGTGCTTCCTTGGCGATGGGGAAACCGACGAGCCTGAATCGCTGGGTGCCATTTCACTGGCTGGGCGCGAACGCCTGGATAATCTCATTTTCGTGGTCAACTGCAATTTGCAACGCCTCGATGGTCCGGTTCGCGGCAACGGCAAAATAATTCAGGAACTCGAAGGCGTGTTCAGGGGTGCGGGTTGGAATGTCCTGAAAGTGATCTGGGGCTCCTACTGGGACCCACTCTTGGCGAAGGACAAAATGGGTCTGTTGCGCCAACGCATGGAAGAAGCGCTGGATGGTGAGTACCAGAACTACAAGGCCAAAGGCGGCGCTTACACTCGCGAGAATTTCTTCGGCAAATATCCGGAATTGCTGGAACTCGTTTCGAGCATGACTGATCGTGACATCTGGCGCCTCAACAGGGGCGGCCATGATCCACATAAAATATATGCGGCCTACTCTGAAGCCGTCGACAAGAAAGACCAACCCACTGTCATTCTGGCCAAAACCGTGAAGGGTTACGGGCTGGGCAAAGCGGGCGAGGCACAGAATATCACCCACCAACTTAAGAAGATGGATACTGAGTCCATTCGTCACTTCCGCGATCGATTCAATGTGCCAGTAGGCGACGAGGAACTCGATTCCGTGCCCTATTACCACCCGGGAGCGGATAGTGCGGAAGTGAAATACATGCTTGAGCAGCGCCACGTGTTGGGTGGGTCGCTGCCGCAGCGGCGCCATCAGGTCGAGTCCCTGAAAGCACCTTCGCTGGATGCTTTCGAGGCGGTGACTGCTGCGACGGGTGATCGTGAGATCAGCACCACCATGGCCTTTGTGCGCTGCCTTGCCATTATCCTCAGAAATGATGATTTTGCTGATCGCGTGGTACCCATTGTGGCGGACGAAGCGCGAACATTCGGCATGGAAGGCATGTTCCGACAGCTGGGCATATATTCATCCATCGGCCAGCTCTATACCCCGATGGATTCTGATCAGCTGATGTTCTACAAGGAAGACCTCAAGGGACAAATTTTGCAGGATGGCATTACTGAAGCTGGCGCCATGTCGTCGTGGATCGCCGCAGCTACAAGTTACTCCAGCAGCGGAGAACCGATGGTACCGTTCTTCATTTTCTACTCCATGTTTGGGTTCCAGCGGGTGGGAGACCTGTGTTGGGCTGCCGGCGATATGCGCGCGCGCGGCTTCCTGATTGGAGGAACTTCTGGCCGCACCACCCTCAACGGAGAAGGCCTGCAACACGAAGACGGCAATTCGCACATGATGTCCGGCATGGTACCCAACTGTGTGTCTTATGATCCTGCATTTGCCTACGAGCTGGCCGTGATCATCCAGGATGGCCTGCGGCGCATGTACGAAGATCAGGAAGACATTTATTACTACATCACTGTAATGAACGAGAATTACCCGCACCCGGGCCTGCCCCAGGGCGTGGAAGAGGGTATTCGCAAGGGTTTGTACCTGCTAAAGGAAGGCGGTGAAGGCGGCCGCAAGGTTCAATTGATGGGCTCCGGCGCCATTCTTCGCGAAGTGCTGGCCGCCGCGACCATCCTGGAAAGTGACTTCGGCGTGGCTTCAGACATCTGGAGTGTCACCAGTTTCACCGAGCTCAAGCGCGATGGCGTGGATTGCGCCCGCTGGAGCCGCCTGAACCCCGAGAAAGAGCCCAGTGCGCCGTGGGTAACGGAATGCCTGGCCGGACGCCAGGGCCCGGTCATTGCTGCCAGCGACTATGTGCGGAATTTCGCAGATCAAATCAGAGGCTTCTTACCGCAAGGTGACTACATCGTTTTGGGTACGGATGGTTTCGGACGTTCCGATACACGTGAAGAGCTGCGGCGTTACTTTGAAGTGGACCGATTCAACATTGCCTATGCGGCCTTGTACGCGCTGTTCCGTGGCGGCCTGCTGAGCCAGGGCGATCTGCTGACTGCCAGAACCAGGCTGGGAATTGAGCCCGGAAAAGTCAATCCTTCGTTCATGTGAATTCCAATGCTGGGGAGCTTTAGTGAGTAAGACAATTAACATCGTGGTGCCCGACATCGGGGATTATTCTGATATACCGGTCATAGAATTGCTGGTTGAGCCGGGCCAGCAAGTCGAGGCAGAACAGTCCCTGGTGACGCTCGAAAGTGACAAGGCAACCATGGAAATTCCTTCCACGGCGTCAGGCATCGTGCGGGAACTCAAGCTGGCGCTGAATGATACTGTTTCGGCCGGCGACGTCGTTGCCGTGCTCCAGGTGGCAGACACTGCTTCAGGGGATCAAGAAGCGGCATCTGCCGATCCTGATCCCGAACAGGCCCCGTCAATCCAGCAGTCGGATGGAAATGGGCAGGCGGCCAATGATAGTGACGCTGACCGCGGCAAGGAAAGCGGCGCGGAGAAAGCCGAGGAAGGCTCGGTTGAGCAGTCCGTTGAGCCTGCGTCCGCCGCCGGTCCGGCGGTCTCCGGCAGATATCCGGCAGATGACCCCACTGGCGTGCCTTATGCCAGCCCTGCGATCCGCCTGTTCGCCCGCGAATTGGGCGTTGATCTGATGCAGGTCAATGGCAGCGGTAGAAAAGGTCGCATTCGCCGTGAAGATGTGGCCGGCTTCGTGAAAACGGCTTTGTCCGTGCCAACTGCTGCTGATGGCGGCGGTTCTTTGGGCCCGGGATTCGATTTACCGCCACTGCCAGACATCGATTTCAGTCGCTTCGGCGACACCGAATCCCGTGATTTGACCCGGATTCAGAAGATCGCGGGTGCAAACCTCCATCGCAATTGGGTGTCGATTCCTCATGTGACTCAACACGACCACGCCGATATCACTGACATGGAGGCGTTTCGCAAAGCCAATGCCCAGGATGCAATCGACCAGGGATTCAAGCTCACGCCTTTGGTGTTCCTGATCAAGGCAACGGTCGCTGCATTGAAGAAATTTGATCAATTCAACGCCTCGCTGGACAAGAGCGGCGAACGTCTGATCCTGAAGAAATATTTCAACGTCGGCATTGCTGTTGACACACGGGACGGCCTGGTGGTGCCGGTGATTCGGGAGTGCGACCGCAAGGGCATCATGGAGTTGGCCAGAGAACTCGCGGAGGTCAGCGCGCGGGCCCGCGAAAAGAAACTCAGGCCGCAGGACCTGCAGGGCGGCTGCATCTCCATATCCAGCCTCGGAGGAATCGGCGGAACAGGCTTTTCACCCATCATCAACGCACCGGAGGTTGCCATCCTGGGCGTGGCCCGCTCACAAATTCAGCCGAATTGGGACGGGACCCAATTTCAGCCCCGGTTGATGTTGCCGCTGTCGCTGTCCTACGACCACCGGGTGATTGATGGCGCTGCAGCTGCGCGCTTCACTCGTTACCTGGCCAGTCGCCTGGAAGACCTCAGACGCCTGACCCTCTGAGATTCGGCCCAAGTGAGCGGAACTCATTCAGCGATCAGCCGAGTTTTCGCCTGGATTGCCGTTGTCGGCGTGATGGTGGGTCTAACGGCGCTTTTCCAGGCACTCACGTCCGGGCCTGTTGGCATGGACGAATTGTTGACGACCGATGGCAGGGCATTGCTGGTGTTGTAGCGTGAACGCAGCGGGCATTACGTCGCCGAAGGCTTTATCAACGGGCAGCCCATCAGTTTTTTGATAGACACCGGCGCGACTGACGTGGCGATATCGGTGTCCAGTGCGCGGTCCATGGGTCTTGATTTTGGGCCCGAAGTTGTGGTCATGACCGCTGCCGGCCCCGCGAAAGCGTGGATGACGCGTCTGGAACGGGTTCAGATCGGAAATCTTGGTCTGCGCAACGTACGTGCAAGCATAACGCCTGGGCTGGGTGCCCAGGCCTTGTTGGGAATGAGCTTTCTGAGGCACTTCAGGCTGCAGCAAGAAGGTGATCAATTGATGATAGAAAGCACAGGAGAGAGCGACCAGTGAGTAACAGGATCGAGGTGAAGGTGCCGGACATCGGGGATTTCTCCGAAGTGTCGGTCATCGAGGTACTGGTCCAGCCGGGTAATGCCGTGAGCCAGGAACAGTCATTGATCACGCTGGAAAGCGATAAGGCCACCATGGAGTTGCCGGCTCCGGCGGCGGGCATGATTGCATCTGTCGCTGTCAAGGTCAATGACCTGGTGTCCGAGGGCAGCCTGATTGCCGTCATCGAGGTAGAGGAAGCACTGGATCAAGTCAATGATCCAATACCCGAAGGCTCAGAAGCCCAGGACTCAAATCACCAGGGCTCAAGCTCGAAACCCGAAGCCCATGAGTACGATTTTGACGTTGTCGTACTGGGCTCTGGCCCGGGTGGCTATACCGCCGCCTTCAGGGCGGCTGATTTGGGGCTGAAAGTGGCCCTGGTCGAGCGCTACCCCGCTCTTGGTGGGGTTTGCCTGAATGTAGGCTGCATACCCTCCAAGGCCTTACTGCATACAGCCCAAGTCATCGATGAAACTGCCGCGATGGCTGACCACGGCGTTTCATTCGGTTCACCCGAAATCGATCTCGACAAGTTGCGTGCATTCAAGAGTGGGGTTGTCGAGCGCTTGGTGGGCGGGCTGGCCGGTATGGCCAAGCAACGCAAAGTGACCGTGATCCAGGGTACTGGCAAATTTTCCGGGTCCCATGAAATGACGATCGCCGGGCCGGCGGGTAACAACAATATCAATTTCGCCAATGCCATTATCGCCGCCGGCTCACAATCGCTGGAACTTTCTGGCCTGCCCTGGGGCGACCCACGATTGATGGACTCAACCGGCGCGCTGTCTCTGCATGACATACCCGAACGGCTACTGGTGATCGGTGGCGGCATTATCGGCCTTGAAATGGCATGTGTATTTCATGCGCTTGGCAGTTCAGTCTCAGTGGTTGAACTGACTTCTCAACTGATGCCGGAAACCGATGTCGATCTCGTCCGCGTTCTACACAAGAGAATCAAGAAGAAATACCAGGCGATCTGGCTCAATACCCGAGTGACCGGTGTTGACGTCAGTGACAATGCATTGATTGCGCACTTCGAGGGAGAGAACGCCCCTGCACGGGCCGAGTTCGATGGCGTGCTGGTTGCGGTGGGCCGGGTGGCCAATGGCAACGCGATCGGTGCCGACAAAGCGGGTGTGCAAGTGGATGACAATGGCATCATCCCGGTTGACCGGCAGTTGAGAACCAACGTACCGCCCCTGTACGCCATCGGCGATATTACGGGCCAGCCCATGCTGGCGCATCGTGCCACCCACCAGGGCAAAGTGGCGGCGGAAGTCTGTGCCGGGGCAAAACGCTTTTTCGATGTCCGCGTCATCCCATCAGTGGCCTATACCGATCCGGAGATCGCCTGGGTGGGGGTCACGGACCGCGAAGCGAGAGAATCCGGGCTCGATTTTGGTGTCGGTAAGTTTCCCTGGGCCGCCAGTGGCCGGGCGTTGGGCATTGGGCGCCCGGAAGGCTTTACCAAGCTGCTGTTTGACAACAAGAGCCGGCGAATTATTGGCGCGGGTATGGTGGGCCTGCATGCGGGGGACCTGATCGCTGAATGTGCCCTGGCGATTGAAATGGATTGCGAGGCGGCTGACATTGGCCTCACTGTGCACCCCCACCCAACTTTGTCGGAGAGCATCAGCATGGCGGCAGAAGCTTACGAAGGAACGATCACAGATCTGTATATGCCCAAACCCTGATTGAGCAGAGCCGCAGGGCGTGCCCCCCCGCCTCATGCCTTACGGTGAAGTCAGCTTGGAATTGGCTCAGCCTCTGCGACGAAATCGATAGACCACCCGGTCCGTTTTGCCGCGAATCGAAGGATCACTCATGGACTTTGCAGTATCATCGGCAGGGTTTCGCAAGGCGCTGATCTCCCCGTCAAATTCAAAGCAACTGCCAGCAAGATCGGCTTTGATCCGTTCCGGGTCGATACGATGCAGATCCTGACCGCTTTTCCACGGATCGCTGCCGGCGATAGCGACGTGGTCGACAACGCCCAGAACACCATCTGGCCTGACTGCCGAACACAGTGTGTCCACGACACCGCCGGCATCAATCCTGGGCCAGCTGTTGGCCGTGTCAACGTAATAAAAGTCGTGCCAAGTCAGTATGGCGAGCACTGCATCAACACTGGCAGCTTCGAGTTCGAGGTCGTTGGCTTCGGCAGTTACCTGGGTGACATTGGCCAACCGGCCATCGCGATAACGGTTCTTCACCTCGGCTTTGACAAACGCCAGATAGGCTTCGTTGTTATGAGCCAGAACCCGCCCCTCTTCGCCCACAATGCGGCTCACAATTTCGGTGTAAAATCCGCCGCCGGAAAATAGATCCAACACAGTCATTCCGGGCGAAATATCGAAAAATGCCAGTATCTCGCCCGGGTGGCGATTGGCGTCGCGGGCGCGATCCACGTCTTGCCGATCTGGTGAATCCAGGGATTGTCCGATCACAGTAGACGATTCCGCGAAGCCATTGAGGCTGAGGACAGACATCACGATCAGGATCAGAAAAAGAAGCGATTTGGCGGGTGCAATACTGTGGGTCATGACACGATTCCAGGCCAGTGAGAGACGACCATCAGTATAGGTCAGAGGATCGAGTTTGACGCCTGCCGAACGTCAGGACTCGACCAACCGTGCTTGACTTGGGACCAGTTACAGGACCAGCAGGCATACCAGAGTGATCACCACTGCGCCCATCAGGTTGAGCACCAGGCCAGCGCGCGCCATTTCCCTGATGGTGACCTTGCCACTGCCAAATACGATGGCGTTTGGCGCAGTCGCCACTGGCAACATGAAGGCGCAACTGGCGCTGAGCGCTGCGGGCACCATCAGGAACATGGGGTCGATGTCGGTCGCTGTTGCCGTTGCGGCAAGCAAAGGCATCAACAGGCTGGCCGTGGCGGTGTTACTTGTCACTTCGGTCATGAATGTGACACTCAGGCAGATCACCAGTACCAGTAGCCAGGTCGGGAAATCATCGAGCACGGTCAGACGAGCTGCGATCAGGTCGGCCAGCCCACTTTGCATAAAGGCATTGGCAATCGTGATGCCACCGGCAAAAAGTATCAGTACGCCCCAGGGAATTTTATTGGCAACTTCCCAGCGCAGAAGGCGGCCGGCCAGATCTCCTTTTTCACCATTGGGCATCATCGCCATCAGGATCACCGCGCTCAATGCGACGGCGGCATCATTGGCGCCCGGCAAGTTGAACCATTCACTCCAGCCCCCAAAAGGCGCCTGGCGCGTAATCCAAGCCAAGGCGGTCAGGCTGAACATGATCATGACCCGCTTTTCCGTCGGTCGCCAACGTCCAACGGCCGGCAGCTCTACGGGACTTTTCAGCCTTATTCCCCGGGTCAGCCACAGGCCGATCAGCGGCACCATTAAAATTACCACCGGGACTCCCCAGACCATCCATTGGGGGAAATTTGGTGTAAACCCGAATTCGTCCATGTGAACCTGCATGAAGATCAGGTTGGGTGGGGTGCCGATCGGCGTACCGACGCCGCCAATGTTGGCCGCATAGGCAATGCCGAGCAATAGAGCGATTGCAAATTTTCGGTCAGCGCCTTCCAGCACGGCCAGAGCGACGGGCAATAGCATCAGCGTGGTTGCGGTGTTTGAAATCCACATGCTCAAAAGTGCCGCGGCCGTCATGAATCCCAGCACCAGTCCCCTTGCACTATTGCCTCCGAACAGATTGACCATATAAAGGGCAATGCGCCGATGCGCGCCGGAATCGGTCATTGCGGTAGAGATCATGAAGCCGCCCAGCAAAAGAAGGATCAGCGGGCTACCGTAGGCCGTGGCGACCTGGGTAGGGGTAAGAATTCCCAGAATGGGAAACAGTGCCATGGGGATCAACGACGTAAATGGGATGGGTATCGGTTCGAAGATCCACCACAAGGCGCACAAAAGCGTAACCGCCGCCGTAATCGAGGGTGCGGTTTCCCAACCCAACAGCCGCAGCAGGTGGTAAATCAATATACAGACCAACGGCCCGCTAATTAGAAGGATTCGCTTCATCAATACAAGTCAGAGGACACTTTCAACGCAATGCCAATTATACGGGGAGGAAAGGCTCGCCGCTTGCACATCCTGACCGCCCCGCAAAAGAAACATGCGGGCCTTATCCCCAAAAATGGGTTGCAAAGCCTTCGGAAATTTCGTAGATTGAAGCCTGATGAACGCAGCAAACACATTGGCAAACTGCAGAATTCGGCGTCTGCGCCGTAGCTGGAATGAAAATCCGGGCTGGGTGGCCGTCTGCGTGTAGACAATCAGACAAATTAATCGAAAAAACCCAGCCACCGGCTGGGTTTTTTGTTTATGGTGGATCGTCTGATGCACCATGCATTGAGGAGACAGGGTGATGAGGCATTTTCTGACCACGGCTGACTGGAGCAGGTCCGAGCTCGATGGGCTGCTGGCAGCCGCCGCAAGGCTAAAGGTGAGCCCGATGCAGACCGGTTTGCATGGCAAGTCCATAGCGCTGATGTTTCTGAATCCTTCGATGCGAACTCGTACTTCGTTTGATCTGGGCATGCAGCAATTGGGTGGCATTGCCATCGTGCTGCAGCCAGGCAAGGATGCCTGGGGCGTGGAATTCAACCCCGGGTTGGTCATGGACGGTGAAGCCGAAGAGCATATTGCCGAAGTCGCCGGTGTACTGTCGAGGTATTGTGACTTGATCGGCATCCGGGCCTTCCCGAAGTTCAGGGATTGGGGCATTGACCGGCAAGACAAGGTCATCCAGGCGCTGGCGGCACATTCCTCTGTGTCGGTCATCAACATGGAGACCATTGTCCATCCGTGCCAGGAGCTGGCCTTAATGCTGATGTTGCATGAGAAACTGGGTAGCGTGAAAAAAAAGAAATTCGTATTGACCTGGACCTACCATCCCAAGCCGCTGAACACCGCGGTTGCCAACTCCGCGCTGCTGATTGCGAGCAAGTACGGTATGAACGTCACCCTGCTGTGTCCGGAAGGGGCTTACCGATTGGATGAACAGTTCGAGTCCCGGGCCAGGGAATTCGCCGCGGCCAGTGGTGGTTCATACCAGCTGAGCCACGATATCAATGAGGCTTACTCTGATGCCGACGTCGTTTATGCCAAGAGCTGGGGCGCGCTCGCGCACTATGGTGACCCGGCTGCGGAATGGGAAATGCGAAAAAATTACAAACATTTCATCGTTGACGAAGAGAAAATGGCGCTGACCAATCATGCAGTGTTCAGTCATTGTTTGCCGTTGCGCCGAAATATCAAGGCCACGGACGCTGTAATGGATGCAAATTATTGTGCAGTACTCGACGAAGCGGAGAATCGTCTGCATGTGCAAAAGGCGGTCATGCTCGAACTGCTGGGCAAGTCCGGGACGATAGAATGAAAGATAAAATCGTATTGGCATTTTCCGGTGGTCTGGATACCAGTTATTGCGTGGTGGATCTGGTGAAGCGCGAATTTGAGGTCCACACAGTGTTTGTCGACACGGGTGGGCTAGACGCGGCCGAACAGGTCTCAATTGCAAGTCGTGCCGCAGAACTTGGTGCGCACCAGCATCACGAAATTGACGTGTCCGATGAAATCTGGGACGAATTTGTCGTGCCGCTGGTGTGGTCGCGTGCCCGCATGCTCGGCGAATACCCATTGCTGTGCTCGGATCGCTATTTGATCGTCAAACACTGCCTGACCCTTTGCGATCAGTTGGGCACCCGCCAATTCGCCCACGGCTGCACTGGCATGGGCAATGATCAGCTGCGGTTCGATCAGACGGTGCGCAGCCTTGGCGACTATGAAATCTATGCGCCTATCCGCGAATTGCAGGCCAGGGTCAGCCATGTCCGTGACCATGAAATGAACCTGTTGCGGCAGGCGGGCTTCGCGGTGGATGTCACGAGCAGCAGGTATTCGATCAACGAAAACCTTCTCGGCGTGACGATATCCGGTAGCGAAATTGACGATTACCAGGCGCCCGCGCCTGACGCGTGGACGCTTACCCGGCCTCGTGAGCAGTGGCCTAACCAGCCTCTGCAGATTACGATCGGCTTTGAGCAGGGTGTGGCCATTAGTGTCGACGGGGAGGCTTTAGCGGGCCCGCGCCTGTTGCAGACCTTGAATTCCAGGTTGGGCGCCTACGGCATAGGGCGGCATATTTACACAGGTGATGTCAGCATTGGTCTGAAGGGGCGAATCGCCTTTGAATGCCCGGGTATTGATGGCTTGCTCGCAGCCCATCAAGCGCTGGAAGATACGGTCAACACGCGTTTCCAAACGCAGTTTCGGGCCACCATAGCGGCACGCTGGGCAGAATTGGTCTATACCGGATTTTTCTACGAACCCCACAAACACGATCTTGAAGCCTATCTGCGAAATTCGCAGCTCTATCTGACCGGTACCGTTGTGCTGCAATCCGAGGGAGGCAGTCTGTTGGCAACGAGTGTAGACTCCGAATTCTGCATACAAAATCCCGATGCGATATACGCACAAAGCGCCGATTGGACGCCCGAAGAGGCGGTCGGGTTCATAAAATTGATTGGTCAGAGCACGACGCTGGCAATTCGCGTGCGGGCAGAAAAAAGTGGCAGGGCCAAATAGATGAGCCTGCCCGCCATACAAGATCACCTGGCCACGTTGGTGGCGTTTGATACCCAGAATCCACCGCGTCAAATTACGGCGGAATCCGGCATTATTGAATATTGCTCGTCGGTTGCAGGTTCACGATTCCGGGTTAAGGTCCAGGACCACGGTGATGGGCATGTCAGCTGGTTTGCGCGCACAGGCTATCCGAAGGTGTTGTTCAACGTGCACCTGGACACCGTGCCACACGGAAGTGGTTGGGACACTGACCCGTTGGAATTGATTGTCAATGACGGGCGCGCCGTTGGTCGGGGCGCATGTGACATCAAGGGTGCCGCAGCTTGCTTGCTGCATCTGGCCGAGCAAGGCGCAAAGAACCTGGCGATGCTTTTTACTACCGATGAGGAAGGCGCGGACCCCTGCTGCGTCCGGAATTTTCTTGACTCTGGTGAAGCGGAACGATTCGAGCAGGTTGTGGTGGCTGAACCCACAGGTTGTAAGGCCGTGTTGGGGCACCGGGGATATCTGTCAGTCAAAACATGGTTTCGGGGCTTGCCCGGCCATTCCTCCGAGGCCCGGGCTCTTGGTGACAATGCGATTCACCAAATGTCCAGGTGGGCTGCGGCTGCGCTGGATTTGGCAGAGACCAAGAAGGAAGCGCCTGCCGATCCGGGCACTTGCATCAACATCGGCCTGGTAGAAGGCGGTGCCAAGAGCAATGTCATTGCAGCTGAGGCCTTCATGCACTGGAGCGCGCGCCTGCAGCCGGGTCACTCCAACGACGACTTTCTGGAAGAAGTGAAGCAATGTGCGCCCGAGACTGCTGAAACCGAGTGGCACGTGCCGTTTTCGGGGGATCCGCTGCCGGCGGATGGGCAGGACCGGAAGAGTGCAGCCGCTTTTGCTGAGGCCAGCGGCATGAAAATCAGGCCGGATGTGGACTTCTGGACCGAGGCATCGATTTTCTCTGCGGCCGGGTTGCCCGCCGTGGTGCTCGGTCCCGGACATATCGAACAGGCGCACGTGGCCAATGAATGGGTATCCCTGCAACAACTCAAGCGCGCCCTTTCCATTTATGGCCGGGTGGTAGAGAGCGATGGATAAGCTCAGACGCACTGTCAGTCAGGTACTCAGCCAATTGGGTAACAGCCGAGAGGCGCGCTATTACCTGCGCCAGTTCAGCAGCGACAGTTCACCCAATTTCGCCGTCATCAAGGTCGGTGGTGCGGTCATCGAAGGGCAGACCGCAGCGTTGGCGGGCGCGTTGGCATTCCTACGCAACTTGGGATTGATGCCGATCATTCTGCATGGCGCCGGTCCACAACTTGACGATGCGCTTTCCTCGGCCGGCGTGAAAACCGTAAAAAAGGATGGCCTGAGGGTGACCGGGCCCGAGGTGATGGAAATAGCGCGCCCGGTTATTTACCGCGCCAACCGCCGCCTGGTACAGGCTCTGGAAGAACAGGGTGTGAGGGCCCAGGGAATTCAGCACGGGGTATTTAACTGCGACTACCTGGATGCCGCCCGGTATGGTCTCGTCGGTGCCGTCAAAAAGGTCGACCTGGAAGGCATCGACGACGTGATCGGCGCTGGAGCCCTGCCTGTTGTCGCCTGCCTGGGAGAGAATTCAACCGGTCAGGTCCTCAACATCAATGCTGACATTGCTGCACGGGAACTCGTTTGGGCAGTGCGGCCGCTAAAGATCATCTTTCTTACGGGTACCGGTGGTCTGTTGGACGAGTCGGGCCGGATCATTTCCTCAATTAGCCTCAGAAATGATTTCGAGTTTCTGCGTAGCCAAGCGTGGTTGCATTCAGGGATGTTGCTGAAACTGGAGCAGATCGAAAGCATGCTGCGTGCGCTGCCGGATACGGCGTCGGTTTCCATCACATCGGTTGAAAACCTAGCGCGAGAATTGTTCACTCACCGGGGTGCCGGCACGCTGATCCGCGCTGGTGAGGCTGTGGTTGAAGAGAAGCGTATCAGCAGTGACCTGCAATCCGTGGTCCATAAACTGCTCGAGGAAAGTTTCCATCGCACCCTGCCGAAGGACTATTTCGATGACTTGCCGGTTGAGTATATCCTGAGAAGCGAATCCAACGGCGCAATTGCCATTGTCCTCAAAGGTGTGGATGGGATCCCATACCTGGATAAATTTGCCGTCACTCCCGAAGCCCAGGGCGCCGGTCTGGGCGCGGCAGTATGGCAGGCCATGATCAATCTTTGTCCCCAGCTTTACTGGCGTTCGCGCACCGACAACCCATTAACACGCTGGTACTTTGAGCAGGCGGATGCAAGCTTCAGTGGAGACGATTGGGTTTCATTCAGCATCGGCGTTGAGGAATTTTCACAGCTGCAGCGTTGCCGGGATGACAGCCTGGCCAGGAAAGACATTTGGTGCAGTCAGCCGGCAACAGGGGGTGAGCATGATTAGTGTTGCTGTCATTGGCGCACGCGGTTACACCGGTTCGGCACTGTTGCCACTCATTCACCATCACCCGAAATTTGAACTGGTGGCAGTCGGATCACGCAGTGTGGCGGGCCGTGCCGTTATCGATGAGGTAGATGGCATGGAGGGGTGTGCGTTGGCTTTCACGGACATAACGGCCGAAACCATCGGGGCAGTTGTCGCCGATGCCTTTATTCTGGCCATGCCAAACGGCCATGCGGCGGGCTATGTTTCCGGCATCGAAGAGCACAATGCAGGGTCAGCCATAGTTGACCTGAGCGCAGACTATCGCTTCGATGCGGATTGGGTGTATGGCCAACCGGAGCGGTTTGAAAGCACCATTCGAGGAGCGCGCAGGATTTCAAATCCAGGCTGCTATGCAACCGGCGCGCAACTGGCGCTGGCGCCTTTGCTCAAGCGTCTGGTTTCGTCCCCGGCGGTATTCGGCGTTTCGGGATACAGTGGCGCGGGCACAAAACCGTCCAGGAGCAACGACCCCGAAGTGCTGCGGGACAATCTCATTCCGTACAGCCTGGTGGATCATATCCACGAGAAGGAAGCCGGCCGACACCTGCAACGGGATATTCGCCTGCATCCCCATGTGGCGCCGTTCTTCCGCGGTATCAGCCTGACGGTTTCGGCCGAACTCGATGCGCCGTCGAGCGCCATTGACTTGCTCGAGGAATTCAAGAAATTCTATCGAGGGCAGCCCTTGGTTCGCGTGCAGTCCGGCACACCGGAGGTCAGCCAGGTGCGTCACACACATAACGTCATCATCGGCGGTTTTGCGGTCAGCGAACAGCGGCCGACAAACATTGCCTTTGTTGCCGTGCTGGACAATCTGTTGAAAGGGGCAGCGAGCCAAGCAGTGCAGAACCTGAACCTGGCGTTTGATCTGGAACCACTGATGGGGCTTGAATCATGAGCAAATTACTCTGGAAATCAGCCACGAGCGAGGCCGTCGACAAAGTCATCATGGCGTTCATGGCAGGTGAGGATGTTGTCCTTGACCGGGTGCTTTTGCCTTTCGACATTCAGGCCACCGCTGCCCATGTGTCCGGCCTGCAGAGGATCGGCATCTTGAGTGAGAAGGAGGGAAGGACTCTTGCTGGCGGTCTGGAGGCGCTCTCCCAGGCATTTGCGGCCGGAGAATTTGTTCTTGATGACCGCTTTGAGGATGGCCACTCTGCCATTGAGCACTATCTCACCGACTATGCCGGAGCCCTGGGTGGCAAGGTGCACACCGGACGCAGCCGCAACGACCAGGTTCTTGTCGCCAGTCGCCTGTTTCTGAAACACTGTCTGTCCACTGTCGCCGGACTAAATGGCGACATCGCTCGCGCCTGCCTTGCCCGCGCGAAACAACATCCCAAAACCCTGATGCCGGGTTATACACATTTGCAACGCGCGGTGCCTTCGAGCGTTGGCATGTGGATGGGTGGTTTTGCGGAGGCCTTCATCGACAATCTCGCTTATTCAAGATTTACGATTGAGATGATCGACAGCAATCCGTTGGGTACGGCAGCGGGCTACGGAGTGAACCTGCCGCTTGACCGTGATTTTGTCACTGCTGAATTGGGCTTTGGGAGATTGCAGGTCAACCCGGTGTACGCCCAGACCAGTCGGGGAAAATTCGAGGTGATGGCCCTGCAAGCCGCGGGTCACGCATTGCAGGATGTCCGCCGCCTGGCCTGGGATCTGAGCCTGTTCACTACCCATGAATTTAATTTCATCAGCCTGCCCGGGTCTTTCACCACCGGCTCTTCGATAATGCCGAACAAGTCCAATCCGGATGGCGTCGAGTTGCTCCGGGGTTCGGTCGCTGTCGTTGCTGCAGCGGTTAACGAAATTCAGGCGGTAACGGCGCTGCCTTCCGGTTACCATCGCGATTTGCAATTGACCAAACCGCCGCTGATCAGGGGTATGCAAATGGCGCTTCGTGCCCTGGCCATCGTACCAACCCTGATCGAGGGGCTGGAGTTTCTGACCGACAATATGAAGGCCGCCATCAGTCCGGAGATGTACGCTACCGATCTGGCCATTGCCAATGCAGCGCAGGGCATGGCCTTTCGGGAAGCTTACCTCAAGGCCAAGGATGAGCTCGTGCAGACGCCTGACGGCGGGCCTGAATCGAGTTTGGATCGGCGGGTTTCACCGGGCGCAGCCGGGGACCTCAGGCTGAATCAGATGGGCGAAATACTGGCGTTGGAATCGGCGAAATTGGAGCGGATCATTGGCTCAGGTGTTTGACGCCTGAACTGCCCCCAAAAAAATCTTCACTTTTTGTCTTCGCGTGCTTGACGTGCCGGATTTTCGCCCTATAATGCGCCCCTCGTCCGGTTGATTTTGATACCGGATGAGCGCCCAAAGGAAAACTTTTTGGTTTTTTTTAATTTTGTG
>CAXXKZ010000007.1:467500-644095 GCA_963665545.2 Lysobacterales bacterium
GCTCCACCATTGTGGTACCAGGTCTATTGGGCCGAGGTTGCATAACAAGAGATTTTTGATAGCGTCAGATTTACCGGAAAGCGAAATGCCAAACCGGGGACGATATCAGCGAAACGGCAGTTTTTGGGTCGTTTGCTCTTTAACAATTTAGGAGTTCTGTCAAGAGCGTCTTGCGTTCAGGACGGTATCAGCGTGATTGTGATGACCACGCGAAGTGCCGGCATGAACACGAGACTGTGTCAGCGAAGCAGTGTCGACGGTCGTTGTCGATTACTGTTGGTGTTATCAGTCCGCGGAATACGATTACCATTCCGCAGTCATAACTCCAGTCCGGCGTCAATTTCCAGGGTCATGTCTATACAACATGACTCACCAGGAAAGTGGCGCCATTTCAAGCCAGGTTTCCGCAATCAAGGCGGAGCGCGAGCGAGACGATGGGAGCGTATTTCAATACGCGACCGTCGCGAGTGAACGCTCCAACGTAGAGTGCGGGAAGCTGGCGCAGAAAGGGCTTTGGGTTATATGACCAAGTGACTAAGCGCACACGGTGGATGCCTTGGCGGCAGAAGGCGATGAAGGACGTGTAAGTCTGCGATAAGCCTCGGGGAGCTGACAAAATAGCTTTGATCCGGGGATTTCCGAATGGGGAAACCCACCGCTTAGGCGGTATCCTCACCTGAATACATAGGGTGTGGAGGCGAACCCGGGGAACTGAAATATCTAAGTACCCGGAGGAAAGGAAATCAATTGAGACTCCCTGAGTAGCGACGAGCGAACGGGGACCAGCCGATTGGTGAGTGAATAGTGGAACAGTCTGGAAAGTCTGGCCGTAGACGGTGATAGCCCGGTACACGAAATGACCTCATCAACATATTAAGTAGGGCGGGGCACGTGAAACCCTGTCTGAACATGGGAGGACCATCTTCCAAGGCTAAGTACTCTCTGCTGACCGATAGTGAACTAGTACCGTGAGGGAAAGGCGAAAAGAACCCCGGAGAGGGGAGTGAAATAGACCCTGAAACCGTGTGCGTACAAGCAGTCAGAGCCTGTCTTCGGACGGGTGATGGCGTACCTTTTGTATAATGGGTCAGCGACTTACTTTCAGTAGCAAGCTTAACCGTCTAGGGTAGGCGAAGGGAAACCGAGTCTTAATAGGGCGCATAGTTGCTGGGAGTAGACCCGAAACCGGGTGATCTAGCCATGGGCAGGGTGAAGGTGCAGTAACATGCGCTGGAGGCCCGAACCCACTTATGTTGAAAAATGAGGGGATGACCTGTGGCTAGGAGTGAAAGGCTAAACAAACCCGGAGATAGCTGGTTCTCCTCGAAAGCTATTTAGGTAGCGCCTCGTGTATTGCCCTAGGGGGTAGAGCACTGTTATGGCTAGGGGGTCACACCGACTTACCAAACCATGGCAAACTCCGAATACCTAGGAGTATGAGCACGGGAGACAGACTGCGGGTGCTAACGTCCGTAGTCGAAAGGGAAACAACCCAGACCACCAGCTAAGGTCCCTAAATTACTACTAAGTGGGAAACGATGTGGAAAGGCCCAGACAGCCAGGAGGTTGGCTTAGAAGCAGCCATCCTTTAAAGAAAGCGTAATAGCTCACTGGTCGAGTCGGTCTGCGCGGAAGATTTAACGGGGCTAAGTAGTATACCGAAGCTGTGGATTCGCAATTTCTTCGGATTTTGCGGATGGTAGAGGAGCGTTCTGTAGGCCTGTGAAGGCAAATCGAGAGGTTTGCTGGAGGTATCAGAAGTGCGAATGCTGACATGAGTAACGATAATGCGGGTGAAAAACCCGCACGCCGAAAGCCCAAGGTTTCCTCGCGCAACGTTAATCGGCGCAGGGTTAGTCGGCCCCTAAGGTGAGGCTGAAAAGCGTAATCGATGGGAGACAGGTTAATATTCCTGTACTTTGTGTTACTGCGATGGAGGGACGGAGAAGGCTACGTACGCCAGCTGTTGGATATGCTGGTTTAAGCGTGTAGGGAGTGATCTTAGGTAAATCCGGGATCACACTATCCTGAGGCGTGATGAGGGGTCCCAACATAGGGACGAAGGTACCGATGCCATGCTTCCAGGAAAATCTTCTAAGCATAGGTAACACAAAACCGTACCGCAAACCGACACAGGTGGGCAGGTTGAGAATACCAAGGCGCTTGAGAGAACTCGGGTGAAGGAACTAGGCAAAATGGTACCGTAACTTCGGGAGAAGGTACGCCCTTGCCAGTGATGAGACTTGCTCTCTGAGCTGGTGGGGGCCGCAGTAACCAGGCCGCTGCGACTGTTTATTAAAAACATAGCACTCTGCAAACTCGCAAGAGGACGTATAGGGTGTGACGCCTGCCCGGTGCCGGAAGGTTAATTGATGGGGTTAGACTTAGGTCGAAGCTCTTGATCGAAGCCCCGGTAAACGGCGGCCGTAACTATAACGGTCCTAAGGTAGCGAAATTCCTTGTCGGGTAAGTTCCGACCTGCACGAATGGCGTAACGATGGCGGCGCTGTCTCCACCCGAGACTCAGTGAAATTGAAATCGCTGTTAAGATGCAGTGTACCCGCGGCTAGACGGAAAGACCCCGTGCACCTTTACTATAGCTTCACACTGAACTTTGACTAGGTTTGTGTAGGATAGGTGGGAGACTTTGAAGCCAGGACGCTAGTTCTGGTGGAGTCAACCTTGAAATACCACCCTGATGTAGTTGAAGTTCTAACCCAGGCCCGTTATCCGGGTCGGGGACCGTGTGTGGTGGGTAGTTTGACTGGGGCGGTCTCCTCCTAAAGAGTAACGGAGGAGCACGAAGGTGGGCTAATCACGGTCGGACATCGTGAGATTAGTGCAAAGGCATAAGCCCGCTTGACTGCGAGATCGACGGATCGAGCAGGTACGAAAGTAGGTCTTAGTGATCCGGTGGTTCTGAATGGAAGGGCCATCGCTCAACGGATAAAAGGTACGCCGGGGATAACAGGCTGATACCGCCCAAGAGTTCATATCGACGGCGGTGTTTGGCACCTCGATGTCGGCTCATCACATCCTGGGGCTGTAGCCGGTCCCAAGGGTATGGCTGTTCGCCATTTAAAGTGGTACGCGAGCTGGGTTTAGAACGTCGTGAGACAGTTCGGTCCCTATCTGCCGTGGGCGTTAGAGATTTGAGGGAATCTGCTCCTAGTACGAGAGGACCGGAGTGGACGAACCTCTGGTGTTCCGGTTGTCACGCCAGTGGTATTGCCGGGTAGCTATGTTCGGAAAGGATAACCGCTGAAAGCATCTAAGCGGGAAGCCCCCCCCAAGATTAGATCTCTCAACACTTGATGTTGTAAGGACCCTTGAAGACTACAAGGTTGATAGGCTGGGTGTGGAAGCACAGTAATGTGTGAAGCTAACCAGTACTAATTGTCCGAGTGGCTTGGTCATATAACACCAAAACCCTTTTTGGCTTTTCCATTTTCGCGATGGCGGCGCCTGAACACTCCACCGATTCGGTCGTGTACTGATGTACACTCCCGCAGTCGGTTCCGTGTCCAGACACCACCCTCACGAAAATGGCTTCGCCAAAAACAGTAGCTTTGTTTGACACAGAAATAGCTTTTGACAGAATTCCAAATGTAGGGAGCAAGCGGTAGCTTGCTTCTGATGAGGCCTTGGCCTTCTTTCTACGTCATCCCGGACTTGATCCGGGACCCATAGGGAGGTGGTAAGTTGGTAAGAGTGAAGGCTCTGCCAACGTGTCGAGGCCCCGGGTATCGGATCAAGTCCGGCATGACGTAATCCGGGGAGGTTTCGACGCAAGCGTCTCAATCCTTTTGCCTGGCGGCAAAAGAGCGTTGGTCCCACCTGATCCCATACCGAACTCAGCAGTGAAACGATGCATCGCCGATGGTAGTGCGGGAGTTCCCGTGTGAGAGTAGGTCACTGCCAGGCGCCAAAAGTAAAACCCCTTCCGTGCATGCGGAAGGGGTTTTCTTTTGCCCGGCTCTTCTGTTGGCAGTAACCTGAAGTGGTCCAATAGATTGTACAACCCAGTTAAGAGATAATTTATTTAACTGGGAGAAGTAAATTGAGAAGAAGAAAAAAGTATTCAAAGGAGTTCAAACTGGATGCAGTCAGTTTGGTAGTCGATCAAGGTTATAGCCGTGCAGAAGCTGCCAGAAGCCTTGGGCTTAATGGCAATATGCTCGGTCGTTGGGTTTCAGAACACCGAGCCGATGGTGGGCAATCTTTCCGCGGGAACGGCAAACTCACCCCGGAACAGGAAGAAATCCGGAAGTTAAGATCGCAGGTCAAAAACCTGAAAATGGAGAAAGAAATCCTAAAAAAAGCGACGGTCTTCTTTGCCAAAGAAATGAAATGAAATATTTGTTTGTCACCCAACACAAGAAGACCTGGCCAATCGACCTGATGTGTCGAGTACTGGGTGTCAGCCGACAAGGTTATTACCACTATCGGCGAATTACAGAAGCCAGGCTGGCGGATCCGGAGCACCAGGAGATGCTGGACTGGATGAAGGATATAGCCGTTGCCAGCCAATATAGAGCTATTGTCAAATCTGGTGTTTAGCCATTTGATTCAAGCGGCGACCTGATCAATCTCTTTTACCTCGATCCCATCTTTGAATTTCACCCCCGTAATCACCTTGGCCAGGTAATCAAAGCCGCGTAGCCGGCGCCATTTCTTTTCCGCACACTGGCTCAATTTGAACATCATATGCAACATGCCATTGCGCGTCAGACAACCTTTGGATCTTTTGGTCCGGTGGCGGATGGTGGCAAAGGTGGATTCAATCGGGTTGCTGGTCCGGATGCTCTGCCAGTGTTGGGCCGGAAAATCATAAAATGCCAACAGTTCATCCCGATCCTTGAGCAAACAGCTCGTCGCTTTCGGGTATTTCGCCTCAAAGATCTCAATAAACAAATCAAACGCCTTGTTTGCATCATCCTTGGTTTCCGCCTGCCAGATGGCGTGCAGGGCCTGCTTGGCTTTGGGTTGTGCGGATTTCGGCAAACAATTCAGTACATTCATGGTCTTGTGCATCCAGCAGCGTTGCTGGCGGCTGGCCGGAAAGATTTCATCCAGCGCCGCCCAAAAACCCATCGCACCATCACCAATCGCCAGTTGTGGGGCGCTCATGCCGCGCGACTTCAGATTCAGCAACACCTCACGCCAACTCTGAGTCGATTCCCGCACCCCGTCCTCAATCGCCAGAAAATGTTTTTCGCCGCGTTCATTGACACCAATGATCACCAGCGCGCAGAGCTTGGCATCCTCCGCCCGCAGCCCACTGTAGACACCATCAGCCCAGACATACACCCACCGGTCCTGTCCCAGGCGACGCTGGCTCCACGCTCGATATTCCTCCGCCCATACCTGTTTCAGGCGGGATACCGTGCTGGCCGACAGACCCTGTGCCTGCGGGCCCACCAGTACCCGCAACGCCTCAGCCATCTCACCGCTGGATACCCCTTTGAGGTACAACCACGGAATGGCTGCCTCGAAAGTCGCTGTCTTGCGCACATATGGCGGCACCAGCACCGACTGAAAACTCACTGCTTCACCGGTCTTCGAGCGCACCTTGGGAATTCTCACCCGGATCGGTCCCAGGCCGGTCTGCAACTCACGTTCTGGCAGGTAACCGTTGCGCACCACACCGGCATGACCTGATTCGGTACGCCAATCCTGATACTTGGCCAGCAGCTCCTGGACTTCACTTTCCACCGCTTCGGCGAGCAGCTTCCGGGCGCCTTCTTTGAGCAATTCGGTCAACGGATCGGCACTGATTGCTCGACGTTCCAGTTCAATAACATTATTCTTGTTCATAGTGGCGTATCTCCTTTGGTTGCTTTGAAGTTTGGTAACAACAAATCAACCAGATACGCCGCTTTTTTTCAACTGCTCAAACACCAGATTCGATCATAACTCGCCAATATACCTATGGCCGGTGTCAATGCCGGTTTAAAATTGACCCCCTTTTGTTCATTTATGCCGGTTTAGAATTGACCCCCCCTGGTTTAATATTCTGATTCATAACTCAAGCGCCTAGGAATCAGTTCGTGATTGTTGTGCCAGCCCCAGCACACCAGCCTTTCTTTTGTCTTTAAGCCGGTAACTTTCGCCCTTTATCTGAATCAGATGTGCGTGGTGCATCAGACGATCCAGCATGGCAGCGGTGAGTGCGCTGTTGCCGGCAAAGGTCACATCCCATTGTCCAAAAGATAAGTTAGAGGTCAGGATGATGGAGCCTGCTTCGTAGCGTTTGGCAATCACCTGGAAAAATAGATTAGCCTGATTGCGCTGCAATGGCAGATAACCCACTTCATCGATGATCAATACGCTCGGTGCCATGAACGAGCGTTTCATCAGTTGTTCCAATCGTTCTTGCCGTTGGGCTTTTTCCAGTTGTAACACCAGATCCGCTGCAGTGATGAACTTGACCTTCAGGCCACCCAGCGTGGCCAGGTAACCCAGCGCAATCGCCAGGTGGGTTTTACCGACACCACTGGGTCCGAGCAGGATGATGTTCTCTTTGCGCTCGATAAATGCCAGTGAAGCCAGGTTTTGGATGGCCTTTCTGGGTGCCCCCTTGGCGAACCTAAAATCAAAGTCATCCAGCAGCTTGATGGCCGGAAAACCGGCAATGCGTACCAGCATGGCTTGTGAGCGTAGTCGTCTTGCATCGAGCTCGGCCTTGAGACAATGTTCCAGGTAATCACTGAAACTGTGATCAGCTTGCACGGCTTCCTGGGCCAGTACAGCGTACTGATCGGCAACCGCCTTTAGCGTGAGACGTTCGCAGGCACTTTGAATCCGTTCATCCTGTATGTTCATACCGCCCCCAACAAAGCATCATAGGTCGACAACGGATGCTGCAAGGTCTCTACTGGCCAGTGATCACGTAACGGCTTGTGGGCTGTGACACTCTGGCGAAGTCGTCCATCAACATAGCGTGGTGGCAAGGCTTGTAGTGACTGACGCTCGATCAACAACTGATCAGCAGGAACTTCACCGGTGGTGCCGTGTTCACGGCGGTTGGCCGTGTGTTCCAGCCAACTGCACAGCTCTTGGTTCAATATCTTCAGATCCAGCGGCTCGCCCAGTTGCTGGTAACGACTCACCAGTGGCACGTAAAAACTGCGGCGCAAATAACCAATGAAGCGTTCCACTTTACCCTTGGTCTTGGCCCGGTAGGGCTGGCACAGACGTGGCATGAAGCCATAGTGATGGGCAAAATCACGCAATCCAGGATGAAACCGGTGCTGGCCTTTGCCATAGGCGTTGCGCGCCTGGACTACGGTGCGCATGTTGTCGTACAGAACTTCTTTAGGCACACCGCCAAACTCATCGAAGGCTTGCTCATGGCAAGTCCTGAGCGTCATAAACTGTTCGTTCTCAACAAAAGTGCCGAAGGTGTTGCGGCTAAAACCCAGGGTGGCTACAAATGCCGATACCTTGACAGGCCCAAGGCGGAAGGCGCCCCAGTCCACTTGCATCTGTTGGCCGGGTGGCGTCTCAAAGCGCACCAGTGGATCTGGCCGACATTTGGGCTTGAGGGTTGCCATGTAGGCCCGCAAAATGCTGCTACCGCCACGGTAACCCAGTGCATGTATCTCATCGAATAATACGGTTGCCGGAATCCAGTTCGGATGTGCGGCAGTTACTCGTTGGTGCAAATAATCTTTGAATGGATCGAGCTTGCTGGGCCGTGACTGGTTCGACTTGAACGCCGGCGCCATATCAGTGCGTAGATACCTGCGCACGGTGTTGCGAGAAATACCCAGTTCCCGAGCGATACCCTTGATGCTCATTCCTTGACGATGTAATACCTGAATATCCACAAATCCCTCCGTTCCCAACATGCCGCACTCCTGTTCTTGCTGAGTGCAAAGCGTACATGAGGGGGGTCAAATCTAAACCGGCACTAGGGGGTCAGTTTTACACCGTTGGTGACAGCCGGCGGCGCATGAAAAGAGCGATGAATGCATTGGGTTTTCCGATCAGCAGAACGAGGACCGTGAACCTGATGAAAGAAGCGGTTATTCAAGTTCGTCATAAAAAGAAATTCAAAGTGACCACCAACAGCAATCATAAATTGCCGTTATTTGAAAATTTATTGGAACGGCAATTTGACGTTGAGCAACCCAACCAGGTTTTTGCTTCAGACATCACCTATGTCTGGACCCAGCAAGGCTGGTTGTATCTGGCTGTTGTGATTGATTTATATTCCAGAAAAGTTGTGGGCTGGAGTATGAGCAGCCGAATGACCGCACAGCTGGTGTGTGATGCATTGACGATGGCGATCTGGTTGCGCAGGCCAAAAGCAGGCTTGATCCACCATTCTGACCGCGGATCCCAATATGCCAGTAAAGCTTGCAGGCGATTATTGAAAGCGCATGGCTTCAAAGGCAGCATGAGCCGAAAAGGCGACTGCTGGGATAACGCTGTTGTGGAGAGCTTCTTCGGCAGCCTGAAGCAGGAACGGGTGCACTGGCGACACTACCAGACCCGCTATGAAGCCCAGCAGGATATCCTGGATTACATATCGATGTTTTATAACAGTTACAGACTGCATTCGTACCTCAATTACAGAAGTCCGAATCAGTTTGAAATGGAAATGACAGAATTAAGAAAAGTTGCTTAACTGGGTTGTATCAAATAGCTTGACCACGTCAACCTATATAGGTCACGCCCTGATCGGCTCCGCGCCTTCGCTTCTTACGCTTCGCGCAAACCGCAAAGGCACTCCGCCGGGGCTGCCAGGCATCAAGCAAAAAGCCTCGCCCTTTTGGGCGGGGCTTTTTTTTGGCCGAAAAGTGTATAGGAACTGACAATTATTCAGTGGCACCTTGTGATGAGGCCTTGGCCTTCTTTCTACGTCATCCCGGACTTGATCCGGGACCCATAAGGAGTTGGAAAGTCGGCAGAACTAAACGCTCTGTCAGCGCGTCACGAGGCCCCGGATTGAATCCGGGGCACTCCCCGAGGCATGACCAGGGTGCTGGGCATCGTCTACCGCACCCTCTCCACGCACCTGGCGCACAAGGCGGGCTTCCCATGGTGGTGACATCCTTCCAGTTTGGCCGAAAACACCTGAGTGCGAAGCAGTGGAAGTTGATACACAAGACTGCTCTTGACTTCCTGTTGAGCTATTGTCAAATCTGGTGTTTAGCCATTTGATTCAAGCGGCGACCTGATCAATCTCTTTTACCTCGATCCCATCTTTGAATTTCACCCCCGTAATCACCTTGGCCAGGTAATCAAAGCCGCGTAGCCGGCGCCATTTCTTTTCCGCACACTGGCTCAATTTGAACATCATATGCAACATGCCATTGCGCGTCAGACAACCTTTGGATCTTTTGGTCCGGTGGCGGATGGTGGCAAAGGTGGATTCAATCGGGTTGCTGGTCCGGATGCTCTGCCAGTGTTGGGCCGGAAAATCATAAAATGCCAACAGTTCATCCCGATCCTTGAGCAAACAGCTCGTCGCTTTCGGGTATTTCGCCTCAAAGATCTCAATAAACAAATCAAACGCCTTGTTTGCATCATCCTTGGTTTCCGCCTGCCAGATGGCGTGCAGGGCCTGCTTGGCTTTGGGTTGTGCGGATTTCGGCAAACAATTCAGTACATTCATGGTCTTGTGCATCCAGCAGCGTTGCTGGCGGCTGGCCGGAAAGATTTCATCCAGCGCCGCCCAAAAACCCATCGCACCATCACCAATCGCCAGTTGTGGGGCGCTCATGCCGCGCGACTTCAGATTCAGCAACACCTCACGCCAACTCTGAGTCGATTCTCGCACCCCGTCCTCAATCGCCAGAAAATGTTTTTCGCCGCGTTCATTGACACCAATGATCACCAGCGCGCAGAGCTTGGCATCCTCCGCCCGCAGCCCACTGTAGACACCATCAGCCCAGACATACACCCACCGGTCCTGTCCCAGGCGACGCTGGCTCCACGCTCGATATTCCTCCGCCCATACCTGTTTCAGGCGGGATACCGTGCTGGCCGACAGACCCTGTGCCTGCGGGCCCACCAGTACCCGCAACGCCTCAGCCATCTCACCGCTGGATACCCCTTTGAGGTACAACCACGGAATGGCTGCCTCGAAAGTCGCTGTCTTGCGCACATATGGCGGCACCAGCACCGACTGAAAACTCACTGCTTCACCGGTCTTCGAGCGCACCTTGGGAATTCTCACCCGGATCGGTCCCAGGCCGGTCTGCAACTCACGTTCTGGCAGGTAACCGTTGCGCACCACACCGGCATGACCTGATTCGGTACGCCAATCCTGATACTTGGCCAGCAGCTCCTGGACTTCACTTTCCACCGCTTCGGCGAGCAGCTTCCGGGCGCCTTCTTTGAGCAATTCGGTCAACGGATCGGCACTGATTGCTCGACGTTCCAGTTCAATAACATTATTCTTGTTCATAGTGGCGTATCTCCTTTGGTTGCTTTGAAGTTTGGTAACAACAAATCAATCAGATACGCCGCTTTTTTTCAACTGCTCAAACACCAGATTCGATCATAACTCGAAACCCATACACGTGGTGCTTTATCTGATGGGCATAAAGAAACTGATTCTCGGGTCAACCGGACATGGTGGCAGGGAAGCAGCAGACCGGCTTGTCGAGTGCCTGGGACAGGGGCATTCGACGCTGATGTTTCCCGATGGCCCGTCCGGGCCACCATTTACCTTCCACAAGGGCGCGCTGCATATTTCCCTGAAATCCAACTGCCCCATCGTACCCATACGCGTTCACTGCCATCGCAGAGTAAATCTGAAAACTTGGGACAGCAAACATTTTCCTATGCCCTTCTCCCTCCTCGAAATCCGCTACGAGAAACCAATCCAGGTCACGACTGCAAATTTCAATGCAATGGCGCGGGTCATACCCGGCCTGCTGGATGAGTAGGGATTCTCGCTTTGAGCAATTCATTCTCGCTATTCTTGAATCCGTGATTTGCTGGTCATACCTTTAAGTCGCCAATGATCTGGCTGGGTCGGTAGCGGGTGACCAGTAGCAGCGCCATGACAAACGTCAGCGCCTCGGCCACGGGAATTGCGATATATACGCCTGTATCACCCAACCACAGAGGCAGAAACATTATGCCCAGAACGGGCAAAATCAGGCTGCGGGAGACAGCTATTGCGGCGGACTGCAACGGTTTGTGCAGGGCGGTGAAGTACGAGGCCAGGGTAAGGTTCATCCCGTTGAACAGGAACGCCGGCCAGAAGGCGGCGATAAAGGCCAACGCAATATCGACCGTGGCTTGCTCACCTTCGCCCAGAAAGAGGCCGATCAGAGCCTGGGGCAGAAATACAAAGAGGGCGGATACAGACAGCCCGACGGCAAATGACGAGATCATTGCGGTTGTTGTGAACTGAACGATTCGCCCGGGCTGCCTGGCGCCCAGATTCTTGCTTACCGTGGGTTGCAGGGACTCGCTTATGCCGTAGCACACTTCCAATCCGATCATGAGTAAATAGCCGATGATCGTAAACGCCGCCACGCCCGGCACACCCAGCCGGGTGATCATGACCCAATTGAACAGCAAAGTAACCAATCCGATTGACATCTCATTGGTGAACTCCGAGAAGCCGTTGTAGGCGGCGCTGCGCAGGTCTTTCCAGCCTTCGCGCATGCAATGCTTGAAGGGCACCAGTTTCAACGTGCTCTTGCCGCCCAGCCAGTGGCTCAGCAATATGAAAAAAATGCAGGCCTCGGCAATCGCGGTCGCCCAGGCGGCACCCATGATACCCCAGCCCCACAGCACGATGAACAAAGCGTCCAGTGTGATGTTAACGACGGCGAATGCGATCAGTGTGGCAGCAGCCAGCATCGGGCGGCCGTCAATTCGAACGAAGTAATCCAGCGTCAGTCCGAGTATCAATAACGGAGCCGCATAAAGATTTATTTTGAGGTAGACGCTGACCATACTACTCAGGTCCTGGTTGGCGCCCAGCAAATACACCACTTCATCCAGCAGGAGCAAACTGCCAATGCTGATCAAGAGGGCGACAGCCAGCGTGGCATATACAGTCTTGCTGAAAATTGAGGATGCCCCGGCCTCATTGCCTTCCCCAATAAATTTGCCACACATCACGGAACCGCCCACGGCCAGCATGAAAACAACTGCCGCAAACAGGGCAAATGCGGGCATGGCTATGTTGATGGCGGCCAATGCAGTTGCACCCACATAATTGCCAATAAATATACCGTCAATTACGCCTGCCGAGGTGGCTGCAAGGATGCCGATCACGGATGGAATGGCGTAGCGAAAAAACACCGGAACGACCTTGCCGGTGATCGGGTTGGTGTTATCGCTCATAGGCGGCGGGCCCAAGGAACATGCATTGGGATGCGGTGATACCATGGATGCGAAATCCATAGCGCCCAAAAAGAGCAGGAATGAATATGGCCGGACAATGGGACACTGATTACTTGAGGCGGGAAGCCAACAGGTTATTTCCAGGTGTCCACAGCAACCTGAGGGGCATGCCGCCAAAGCCCCCTTTCTTCGTCCGGGGTGAAGCAGCCCATATCTGGGATTCTGATGGAAAAGAATACATAGATTACATGATAGCCGTCGGGCCGGGGATCTTAGGTTACAGCAACAAGGAGTACATTGAAGCGCTTAAGAGTCAGCTTGACACGCTTTATTTCAGTTCCAGTGCGTCTCGGATACCCTGGGAGATTGAGCTGGGGCAAAAACTGATTGAACATATTCCCTGTGCTGAAAAAGTAAGGTTTTGTCTTTCGGGTACAGAGGCAGTTCAATTGGTTATGCGATTGGCCAGGGCCCACACCGGAAGGAACGTCATCATCCGCTTTGAAGGCCATTATCATGGTTCGCTGGATAATGTGTCAGGTGGGATCGTAAACGAAGATCCGGTAAGCAACCCAAAACCCCGTACCGGTAAAGAAGATCCCATGTTCTCAGAGGGACGCGATCCTATGGCGCTTGAAAACGTTTTCAGGATTCCCTGGAACGACGCTGAGATCCTTTCCAGAGTGCTTGAGCGCTGGGGGCGATCAAGTGGCCTTGATCATGATGGAGACACACAACACCGCTGGTGGCGCCTTGCCACCACGGGTTGGGTATCTGGAAAAGGTCCGAGAACTTTGTGATCAATATGGTGTGGTGCTGTGTTTTGACGAGGTATTGACCGGCTTCAGGATCGGTTTGGGTAGTGGGCAAGGCGAAGTGGGCGTCACACCTGATCTTGCCACCTATGGGAAGGCCATTGCGGGCGGTTTTCCCATGGCGGTCGTGGCAGGTTGTGCCGAGATTATGGATCTACTGCTGCAAGACCGCGTAATGGGTGCCGGTACTTTTAACGGCTACCCGATGGGTGTCGTTGCAGCCCTCAGTACAATCCGGATCCTGGAGAGGGACAATGGGGTGTACTTCAAAATTGTGGATAAACGTCAAACCCGGCTGGTGAATGGGTTCAAGGAGATTAGCCAAAGGCATGCTGTTCCCATTCTCATCACCGGCTTTCGAGGTTATTTTGCGACTCATTTCAGTGACAGAGACGCTGCCTGGTCGGTCAGAGACCTGGTGGAAGTCGATTCGCAAAAAGGCGAAAAATGGAGGTTAAGTCTGGTCGAACAGGGCATATGGCCAATGTGGGGGCCAAAATGGTTTGTTACAGCGGCATTGACCGAACAGGACGTTGATAAGACATTGGAAATAGCCGACCTCAGCATCGCCAGCTTGTAATCCCAATCAATCTCAAACAGGAATCATTTATGAGTACTTCTGCCCTGCAGCTTCGTTCACTCATTAAAGCCGACAATACGCTGGAACTTTCCCTGGTGGAAATCGACGTGCCGACGCCCGGTCCTGACGAGGTGCTGGTCAGGGTCGAGGCGGCACCGCTGAACCCTTCTGATCTGGGCTTGTTATTTGGCCCCGCAGACATGACGACTGCCAGAGAGAGCGGTACGGCAGAGCGCCCCGTCATAACGGCTGATATTCCGTCAAAGCTGATGAAATTGGTGACGGCCCGCGTGGGACAGTCTCTGCCAGTCGGCAATGAGGGGGCCGGTGTTGTGGTAGTGGCCGGATCGTCCGCTGCGGCCCAGGCATTGTTGGGCAAGATGGTGGGCATTGTAGGCGGTGAAATGTACAGCCAGTATCGCTGTATCAGAGTGCCGCAGTGCCTGGAGCTGGAGGAGGGCACCAGCGCGGCCGAAGGTGCGTCCTGCTTTGTCAACCCTCTGACGGCGCTGGCCATGGTAGAAACCATGCGTATGGAGGGCCACAAGGCCCTGGTGCACACCGCTGCGGCATCCAATCTCGGGCAGATGTTGAACAGAATCTGCATCAATGATGGGGTGGATTTGGTCAATATCGTGCGCCGCCCTGAACAGGAAGAGATTCTGCGTGCCCTGGGCGCAAACAATGTCTGCAACTCCAGCTCCAGTACTTTTTTTGATGACCTGACCGAGGCGCTGGTAGCGACCGGGGCCACGATCGCCTTTGATGCCACTGGGGGTGGCAAGCTGGGCAGTCACATTCTCACCTGCATGGAGGCGGCTGCCGCGCGGTCCATGGACGAGTACAACCGCTATGGAACGGACGTGTTCAAGCAGCTGTATATCTATGGCGGCCTGGATCGCAGCCCCACAGTGCTCAGCCGAAACTACGGTTTCTCGTGGGCCGTGAGTGGGTTCCTGGTCACTCCGTTCCTGCAAAAAGCCGGGCCGGAAAAGAACCAGGAAATGCGGGCAAGAGTCGCAGCCGGGATCAACACCATCTTTGCCAGTCACTATGCCAGCGAAGTGTCATTGGCAGAAGCTTTGTCGCTGCAAGCCTTGGCTGTCTACAGCAGGCAGACGACGGGAGAGAAGTTCCTGATATTGCCGCAGGCGACCTTGTCTCGCCAGGCCGCCTGATGTGTGCCGGGAAGGGGTAATTTGCATAGGAGCCGCAGGCGACCCGCCGGCCCCGGTTGGGTAAGTCCGAGCAAAGCGCAGGCAACGAAGTGGGTACGGTTTCGCCGCAGGCGAAGAAGTGCCCGCTGAGTGCCGTAGCGCGTGAGCGGTACCAGAGGGGCCAGGCGCCTTTTGCATGCCGTCGAGCGCAGGCCCGAGGAGCCACACGGTTTGCCCGCAGGGCGAAGAGTACGGCTCCGAAGCCGTTGCGCGTGCAGCCGCCTACGCGCGACGGCAGTCAGGCAGCGCTTCTTCGCCAATGGCGAAACCGCACTACCTTCCTTTCCTGCGCTGCCGAAGGCGGGAGCAGGGAAGTGAGACTCCTTATATAATGCTTGAAAAGGATCACACAAACGAGGGAGTAGTGAGCATGAACAGTCATCAATCCGGTTTTGGGGTGATGCAGGTGCTTTTGGTGGTCGTTGCAATTGGTCTGTTGTCTCTTTTTGCAGTGCCAAAATATAATGCGGCCATGACCAAGGCTAAAAATTACGGAGGCCTTTACGCTGGCCGGAGCATCAAAACGGAAACTGTCCGAATTCTATATGGTGAATAACCGGTTCCCGCGGAACGCCGGGGAGGCCGAAGCCATGAAGAGCGTGACCCTTTCTCCGCCTGAGTATGTTCGAGGAATGACAGTCGAACCCAATGTCCTGAGTCACGATATTGTTGTTAAGGTCTTTCTCAAGGATGGCGTCGTTGACAACTCCACGGGTGAGGAGCAATACATCTACATGGCGGGTGATAAGTCGACGGGTTCCGGTTCAGCGGTGCAGTGGACTTGTGGCGCCAGCGGTATTGCTGCTGAGCTGTTGCCCGACGGCTGTGAAGGCTGATCGCAAGGAGGGATTAAGCCCAGGGATTAAGCCCAGGGATTAGGCCCGGGGATTAAGCCTGGGACCAGCGTCCCCAGATTATTTTCCCCAGTACCTGTAGCCGCCAAGGTTGCGGCGGCAATTGATGGGCGAGGCTGGTATGATACGCACCCAGTTTGGTCTGGATCTGGTTTAAAGTCCCTTGAGTCAAAACTACGAGTTTCTCGGCAAAGAGATTGCCGGTCCCTTCACCATCCCTTCCGGGATTGTCGCCACCGCCATCCCCATTATTCAGTGGCTGTTTAATCATGTGCCCCAGATCGGGTTGATGACGACCAAGAGCATTGGGCCGCTCCCAAGGACCGGCAATCGTGAACCGATCATGACCCAGTACGCACCTGGCTGCTTCATGAACGCCGTGGGGCTGACCAATCCGGGGCGCCGATGAAACTGCAAGGCAGCTGGCGGAACTGGATGTACCGAGTGATCGTTTTCTGCTGACTTCGATATTCGGCGGCAGCATTGAGGAGATTGTGGCGGTGGCTCGGAAGCTGGCGCCATACTCGGATGGACTGGAGCTGAATCTTTCATGCCCCCATGCCAAGGGATACGGGATGGACATGGGCCAAGACGCTGCCTTGGTCAAGGAAATCACCCGCGCAGTGAAGGATGCTGTGGATGTTCCGGTGGTCCCCAAGTTGACTCCAAATGTGCCAAATATCGGTGAGATTGCACAGGCGGCGGCGGGGGGGGGCGCAGACGCGCTGTGTGCCATCAACACCGTTGGCCCGACCTACTACACCTTGCACGACCATCCGGTACTGACCAACGAAGTCGGCGGCATGTCCGGCAAAGGCATCTTGCCAATTGCGCTCAAATGCGTCAAAGAGATTCGTGAAGCGGTAGACCTGCCCATCATCGCCTGTGGCGGTATCAGCAGCGCGGATGATATTCGTGCGTTCAGGCTCGAAGGCGCCGACATTTTTGGCGTCGGGTCGGCATTGACCGGGCTGAGTTCCGCAGAAATCGCCGGATACTTTTCGTCCCTGGAGCACGACCTCGACAACAGTGGCAACGCCAGTGCGGCCCTGGCTCGGTACGATATCGATATGAACTTCCGGCCTTACACGTTGGTGAGCAACGAGAAAGTCACGCAAGACATTTCGATCCTGACTTTTGATGACAAGGTCGATGTCAGACCTGGCCAGTTCATCTATACCTGGATTCCCGGTATTGGCGAGAAACCGTTCTCTGCGCTGACCGATGATCCCTTCTCGCTGGTGGTCATCGATGTCGGCGTATTTACCAATGCGTTAATGCAGCTTGAACCTGGTGCTCAGGTGCTGGTCCGCGGCACGCATGGCATCCCGGTGGCACCACCGAACGGATCAAGAATCATTGCAGTTGCCGGCGGAACCGGACTTGCCGCTGTCTACCAGATCGCCAGGGACTTTGGCAATGCGGACATATTCATGGGTGCGCGCAGCAAGGACCGGCTCTATTTCGCGGACGAGTGCGAATCCGTTGCCAATGTTCACATTGCCACTGATGACGGTAGCGCGGGCTATCATGGCGTCGTGACAGAATTGGTGAAAGAGGAAATCGCCGCGCTCCCCAGGGAGCAGAGAGACTCACTCGTTTTCTATAATTGTGGTCCAGCGCCGATGGTGCATGCGGCAGAAAAAGTGGAACGGCAATTCGTCGGGCCGGACCGAATTTTCTCGGCAATCGACTACCTGACCAAATGCGGCATCGGAATATGCGGCGCCTGCCACTCACCGGATGGTAGAAGAATATGTGTCGACGGCCCGTTTATGTCGCCGTGCCAGGGTGCTTAATTTTCTCAGCTTAAGAGATTACCGGCTTGGCGTTGCACTAATCCGGTAAACCTCGAACCAGCTTTTCCCCTCGTCGTTTGAGAGTTCGAGCGTCCACTTCCAGCCGCTGTCGTTGGGTGGAAAAAACGTGATGCGGCGGGGGGGATTGGGCACCGGGTCCTTGTAATGCATGACCATGTTGCCCTGCTCGTCCTGTCTGGCCTGGATGTGTGAAAACCCTGGTGCGGGTTTGATTGCCCAGGCGATCTCCCAGGTGTCAGTGGCGGGATTGTAGGTGCGCAAATTGGTGCCAAGGGGCCCGTCATTGGGCATCCAGAAATCTTGAATGGCCGTGCCTTCGCCGAGACACACGAAATTCCAGCGCGCGCCGGCGCCTTCCGCCCACTCGCCGGTATCTTTGCTGAACTGCCAGTCATGAATGTCCCAATTGCCGATATAGCGTCCAAATTGGGCCAACTCACCTGCCATGCAGTCTTCCTTGTCTCCCAGGGGAACTGTAGGTTGGTTGGCTGACACTGCAGTCAGCATCAGGCTGAAAAAGACTGTCACCAGATATGCAATGATGATGCTTGGTTTACCAATCACTTTTTCACCCTCTGTACGATGTAGACCTTGATGATGTTAGCAGCCCGCACCTCTTATTGTTGCAGACATTGACCGTTAACCAGCACAGAAATCTCGGGTGACCAGCCGGGCTGTTCGACCAGGTGGGGCGGAACCAGGGCAGCGAAGCGCCACCGATTGCAGCGTTTCCAGAGGTGGCCTGACGCGGCAATCAGATGATTACTGCTGATGACAAAAGGGGCGGAATCTTCGAGGTGGAAATCACCCACTATCGTGCCGCTTATAAAGGCCGGCACGAACAGATCCGGGGGCGAATTTGGCAAGGGTGTGTGCTTGCCGTGCCGATATCTTAGTGACCCCTTGTTGGCGTCGCAAATTGTGGCCAGTTCTTCTCCCCGTTGGTCATCGAAAGGCCCAATGCGCCAAATTCCAGAGGCTTCATCATCGAGTTTCAATTGTGATCTCATGTCGGCCACGATCTGTTCCACTGCCAGTTTCGGTTCGTCCATGAGGCGCAAGCGCTGGTTGGACACCACTTGCCGCGACCGGGAATCCGGTAGTGGTTGCGAATCCAGGTTAATTCCATCGAGTTGGACAGCTGCGGCATCAGCGCCCAGTTGTGACAATATCGTCGGTAATATATCAATCGTCATTACCGGTTGAGTCACTCGCTTCCCGGTCATTTGCCGCGCTGCCTTGATGAACAAGGGCACTCGCAGCACACTGCCGGCATTATTGGCCGATAACCGCCTGGCCCAGTCACCTTTCTCAAAACTGACGCCGTGATCAGAGACGACGACCACAAGACTGTTCTCCAGCATGGCAGATTGTTCGAGGTGATCGAGCAATTCCCCCAGCAGTTGGTCTGCCAATTGCGCCTGTAAAAAATACCGTTGGCGGCCGCTGACCAGGCTCCAATGATGGTTTTCCCATCGACCATCGACTTGACCTCGGACCCACTCGCGGCCGTAATTCCTGCCGGCCGGCAAGTAGGCAATGGGTCTATGAGGAAACGGAATATGGAGAACATTCAGCGTCGGTTTTTCGCCGGGCCCCTGGGCAGGGGTGATCGACGAAATAAACTGGCGGAAGTATGCCGGCCTGTCGATCAGGCTGGTTTTGCCAACGTGCCTGGCCCAGATTCTCGGCACAGCGCGCTGTTCAGCTGCGAAAAATCCACTCCAGTCGTTCCCGACATCAGGCAGATAGCCAAGCCAGGCCGGCGGCGTGACCTTGTGCAGATAGATCGCCGTCAAGTCCATCAATAGAGCCCGCAAGCGACGCACAGCGCCTGGACCCTGCACCGGGCATAGTTCTTCTGGACACAGGCTGGTATATGTCTCCGCGACATTGTAGGCATATTGGCCTCGCAACAGGGTAAACAGATTGGGCACCTGTTCTTCCAGGTTCTGCCGTTGTGGGCTCGCATCGGGCATAAGGCCGTCCAGAATGGCCGGCACAGAGATCATGGTCGCATTCGCTACGGTGGTGGCATTGAAATACCAGTTGGAAATTTGTTGTAAGCGCCTGAACCCGGGAAAATACCTGCCATCTACCTGGCCTTCGGCATCCAGCAGGGTGGCGACCGGCAGTTCATCAAAAATCACAAAAACGATGGGTGGTGTATGGGCTAATTCGCCGGCCAGAGTCACGCTCGATGCCGCTAAGCCTCTGACCTGTGACAGGGTGTCCGAAAAGAGCAAGAATTTCAGCGGAAAGATCAGCGCGGTCGCCGCCAGAATTCTTGCCAGCATTTGCCATCGAGTGAATAACAATGCATAGGCAAATGACGCAGCCAGCACCACGACGAGCGTCAAAAACACCCCGGTGGGAATTTCAGACCAGCCGTGAATCAGTTGGGCGATCAGCAGTCCTGACAGCAATGAGGCTATGGTCAACTGGTAGGCCCGGGCAAACCTCGGGAAGCGATGGATTGTTCCCCAGGCCGGCAGGACCAGCACCAATGGCAATGCAATGCTCAATACCCCCGTAAGGGTCAACACATCAGCCGGTGAATTGTGCCGGGCAACGAGAAAAGCCGGCGTATGCTTTAGCAGGTCAAAGATGGGCTCGGCAATGGCAAACCCGGTCAGAGCAAAAGGCAGGGCAAGCGCCGCAAGGTAAGTGCTGACTCTGGAAATGCGCACGGCAGAGGGATTCTACCTAGGCTACTTGCCGCCCATCAGCTTGTAGGCCCACCCCTTTCAAGCGCCGCCCGATAGCATGGCAGCGAGCCTATCCGATCGAGAAATGCACTTAGATTCGGATGATCCGCCGCAAGATTTGTGCGGATTGCGGCGGCTTCGACGGCGAAACTCATTTGAATATCTGCAGCGGTCATGGCGTTGCCACAGAACCATGCCGATCTGCCGAGGGTGGCTTCCATGAAATCGAGATGACGCTTTATGTTTTGATCGAGATAGCCACCTCGCACTTTGGCGACGATGCCCTTGGTGACGGGTTTTGCGAAAAACGGCAGGGGTGCCGACTCGATTCGGCTCATAATCAGTGAAATGATCATCAGCGGCGCGAAACTTCCTTCGGCGTAATGAAGCCAATAAGTGTACTCTCTTCGTTCGGGCGTGCCTTCGGCAGGCTTCAATCGTCCCTGGTCATATTTGTCAATAAGGTATTCCACGATGGCGCCAGATTCCGCGATGGTTAACTCACCGTCGGTAATCACCGGCGACTTTCCCAGCGGATGGATCGCGAGCAGTTCAGGTGGTGCAAGGCTCGTGTTCCCGTCGCGTTTGTATCGTTTGATATCGTATTGGACACCCAGTTCTTCGAGCAGCCAGAGAATCCGTTGCGAGCGGGAGTTTTCCAGGTGGTGAATGGTCAACATGACGTTTAGGATAGTACCTTTTCAGCAGTAATCAAGCCACCCAGCAACATGAAACTAAAAGACTGCCATAACACTCACCATCTTCGCGCCCTGGCAAAAAAACGGCTGCCCAGTCCGATTTTTCACTATATAGACGGCGCGGCTGATGACGAGGTGACCTATCGGCGAAATACCGCTGCCTATGAAGAATGTGACCTCGTGCCCAATGTGCTGGCCGGCGTGGAAAGTGTCGATATGTCAACCACGATGATGGGGCAGAAACTGGATATGCCCCTGTTTCTCTCGCCTACCGCCTTGCAGCGCCTGTTTCACCACCAGGGAGAGCGCGCGGTTGGCCGGGCGGCCGAGAAGTTTGGCACGATGTTTGGCATTTCCTCTCTTGGCACCGTCAGCATCGAGGAGATTGGCGCGACCATAGCCTCGCCCAAACTGTTTCAGCTGTATGTACACAAGGACGAGGGCTTGACGCGGAACATGATCGATCGCTGCAAGGAAGCCAATTTCGACGCCATGGCGCTGACCGTGGACACCATAGTTGGCGGCAATCGCGAGCGAGATCTGCAAACCGGTTTTACGACGCCGCCTAGGCTGAATCTCAAAAGCCTGTTGAGTTTTGTCACCCATCCGGCCTGGGTATTCAATTATGTATTTCGCGAGCGCTTCGAGCTTTCACAGATCAAGGATTACGCCAGCGATGGGACCAGCATCGCCATGTCGGTTTCGGACTATTTCACCACCATGCTGGATCAGTCGATGGACTGGAAAGCGGCAGAGGAGCTTTGCACTTATTGGGGCAAACCTTTCGCCCTCAAAGGCATCATGGCGGTCGCGGATGCCAGGAGGGCCGTGGACATCGGCGCCACGGCGATCATGGTATCCAATCACAGCGGGCGCCAACTGGATGGCTCGCGCGCACCATTCGATCAATTGTCGGAAATTGTCGATGCAGTGGGCGATCAAATCGATGTGATCTGCGATGGTGGAATCAGAAGAGGCAGCCATGTACTCAAGGCTTTGTCGGTTGGGGCAAAGGCCTGCTCGGGCGGGCGGTTTTACCTGTATGCTCTGGGTGCGGTCGGACAGCAGGGCGTGGAAAGGGCACTGGAAAATCTTCGCAGTGAAATCGAAAGAGACATGAAGCTGATGGGCTGTAAGTCCATTTCCGATCTTGGGAGAGATAATGTTCGATTCAGATAGATTCGAATTTCGGACCTGCCGTCTTGCTATTTTCACCGCCCCTGCCCTCATCCTGGCCCTGGCCCTGGCCCTGGCCGTTTCTTCTGGGCCAGCGCACGCCGCAGATCTGGAGCCAGGTGACCCATTTCTCGATTTCGCACCGCTGCAACCGCAATTCGAGGTCCGGCGAGTACCCAGCCGGCAGGTTCCCATGCGCGACGGGGTGCGGCTGTCGACGGACCTTTATTTCCCAGTCGGTGCCCCAAACCGGGCACCCGTCATCCTCATCCGCACGCCATATGACAAGAGCCAACTCGTTGGCAGTCGGACAGTCGAGATGTTTGCCTCGCAGGGCTTTGTCGTCGCCGTCCAGGACCATCGTGGCAAGTATGAATCGGAGGGCGAATTCTTCGCCTATCCCGACACTGACCGCCAGGACGGCTATGACACCGTCGAGTGGCTGGTGAACCAGTCGTGGTCAAGCGGCAAGATCGGCACGTACGGCTGCTCCTATCTTGGTGAGGTCCAATATGAGCTGGCCGCGATGCGCCATCCCAACCACATTGCGGCGATCCCACAGTCAGGAGCCTCACCCTATGACCAGGGCCACTGGTGGGGGTTTGGCTTCCGTAGTGCCGGTGCATTCGAACTCGCCGCTGCCTTGGCCTGGAATCGCATGGCCGCCAGCAAAGTCCACTATGGCCCGCCACCGCACGTTGACCGCGAAGCCTGGTTTGCCTCCGAAGCTGCGGCGTATTTCAGTACCCGCCCGAATGTCCCCGAGATCGACCTGATGGCGGTACTCAAATCGTTGCCCGTAGTTGATATGATCGACAAAGCCAAGTCACCACCGACAGAATTCGCCAACTGGGTTTCCCACGAGCGCGATGACCCCTACTGGGATCGACAAGGGCGCGTGACGGAGGACGATCGGTTCGATCTGCCGGCGCTGCATGTCAATTCGTGGTACGACCCGCTGACACGCGGTTCGTTTGACATGGTTGACCTTTTCAAACGTCACTCCCTGAGTGCGAGGTCGCGCAACAACCAGGTGCTGATCATGTTACCGACATCGCATTGCCGGTCCGAGTCTGCGACGGCTCAAATCATCGTCGGCGAGCGCAATATGGGCGATGCCCGGCTCGCTTACGAACGCATCTACTTGTCCTGGTTTCGCCATTGGCTGATGGGAGGCCAATTTAGTGAGAATGACATCCAGGTAGAGGCACTGCCACCCTTTATTCTTTACGTCATGGGCAAAAATCGCTGGCGCACTGCCCACAGCTGGCCAATCGAGGGCACCTCCTTTCGCACTTACTATTTCGATAGTGGCGGCAAAGCCAACAGCCGTTACGGCGATGGCGTACTCACAGAATCCGTGCCCGGTGATTCGCCACCCGACCACTACAGCTATGACCCCGAAGTGCCGACGCCGGCACGCGGGGGCTCGATCTGCTGCACCGGAGGGGCGGTGCCGGAAGGCGCTGTAGATCAGCGCCCGCTCGAGGTTCGTTCAGATCTGCTCGCCTACACAACGGCGCCGCTGAAATCCGGCCTCGAAGTCACGGGACCGATTCACGCCAGGCTTTACGTTTCCTCCGACGCTCCCGATACGGACTTTGTTGTAAAGCTCACGGATGTTGCACCCGACGGCACTTCCTACATTATTCAGGAAGGCATCATGCGGGCACGTTATCGCCAGGGTTACGATAGCCAGGTGATGATGGCGGACGGTGAATTATATGAAATAGAAGTCGATCTCCAGGCCACCAGCAACTGGTTTGCGCCCGGTCACCGGATCAGGGTGCTGGTTGCCTCGGCAAATTTTCCGCGCTGGGACCGCAATCTCAACACCGGCGGTAAAAACTGGGACGAATCCGAGGGGATTGTCGCCAACAACACCATCCATCACTCAGCACAATACCCGTCGCACATCGTGTTGCCGGTACTGCCTGAATAAGGAGCCATGCCATGATGAATTTGATCGAAGTCCTCTTGTTGTTGGCATTGGTGGCCGCGGTGATTTTGAGTTTTCTGCCGCACCGCCGCTGCGGAAGCTGGGCGTTTCGATTGGCAGCCCTGGCGGTGTTGATTTCCCTGATAGATATCCTACTGGGAAACTGGCGCTGGCAGATCATTCCGGCATATACACTGTCGCTGCTCGTGCTGGCAGTTGCCCGCCAACGCGGGCGCTCCCCGGGGCCTTCCAACTGGCGGCGCAGGCTGGAATTTGCTGGTTATACGCTGCTGGCTACCGTCACATTACTCGTCGTTGTGGCACTGCCCAGAGCCTTTCCGATGTTCGAATTGGCACCACCCTCAGGTCCACACCAGGTTGGCACTATGGACATTCACCTGGTCGATACTGCGCGCCTAGAGGACATGACAGAAAATCCTGCAGACCATCGTGAGCTGATGGTCCGGGCCTGGTACCCGGCGGATGTCCCCGACGGCGCGCAAGCCGAGCCCTTCCTGCGGGAAATCGAGCCGGTGCACAGCATCTTTTCCAGAGGGATGCCCTTGCCGGCGTTTACCTTTAACCACTTCACCAAAATTTCCGGTCACAGCTATTTGGACGTGCCTGTCGTGTCCGGCCAAGGGCCATTTCCCGTATTGATATTCAGCCATGGCAATAGTTTCTACGCCAGTCAGAACACCTTGCTGATGGAACATCTGGCCAGTCATGGCTACGTCATATTCAGCATCGATCATCCCTATCAGGCGTCGTGGGTGCGATTTCCGGATGGGCGAATTGTGACCTACAAGGAAGATTGGGTCGATTTCGACGTTGAGGACCCTGACGTGGTGATGGAAAAGATGAAGAAATTTGTCCGGAGTTTCCTGTCCGATTCCTATGAACAGTATTACCAGCAGATCAGTAAGACAATCGGCGAGGCCACAGGGCTGAATGAAGGCCTTAACTATTGGCTGGACGACACCGATTTTCTGCTCAATCAACTGGCGTCGCGGCAAGGAGACAAGATTGCTTCGTTCAGTGGCTACCTCGATCTGGAGCGGATAGGCGTTTTTGGCATGTCTCTTGGCGGCGCGGCCGCGGGAAAATTTTGTGCTGTGGATGCACGCTGCAAGGCCGGCTTGAACATGGACGGCACCCAGTATGGTGAGAACGCCATTGATATTCGGCTGGAGCGTCCATTTATGATGATGAATGCGGATCGCCGGCTGGATCTGATTCCCATGCTGGGTGAAGAGGCCGACCCTGAGAAATTGCTGACTTTTGAAATGAATGACTTCATGCTTCACCAGGCAAGAGATATGGCTTACAGCCTGGTGGTGGAAGGCAGCACCCACGGCAGCTACAGCGATTTTGGCGTTATGTCGAACCTGGGGCGTTGGATTGGCGCATTGGGTTCAATCGATGGCTGGGTCATGAAAGGCATTCTTGATGACTACGTGTTGGCGTTTTTCAACAAACATCTCAAAGGGACCCAAGAGACCTTGCTGGATGGCCCCTCCCCACAGCACCCGGCGGTGCTCAAATTCACCCGTCGTGACGGCCGGGCTAGAGCTTCCGCCCGCCGGTTGGCCGGCTCCATCACATCTGGAAGAGCCTGAATCAGGCAGGCAAGACCGCCTCACACTTGTGCTTGACCGTGGCTATCGCCCAGCGGTAGGCCAGGACACTGGAAACGATGTTGGCCACTGCGTAAGCGGCGAAGATGCCCGCCACACCGAAGAACTGGAGGGCAAACAGCGCCAGGGGCAAATACAAGATGGTGATGCGGATCACACTGATGTACACCGCCGGCATGGGACTGCCCAAACCGTTGAAAGATGCGTTGATGACCATCACCACGCCATAAGCGCCGTAACTGATAGGGACGATCCACAGGAAGAGGCTGGTGACGTGCATGACGTTCTCGCTGTCGCTGAACAGCGTCGGCAGCACGCCGGACATCACGGCCAGAAACACGGCAATCATCAGGCCACTGGCGAGACAGAAAATGCTGCATAGCCGCAAGGCCCGCAGGATGCGCTGCGGATTTCCAGTAGCCAAATTTTGGCCCACGAATGGGCCGATGACCGATGAAAGAGCATAAAACATGACCAGCATCATTGATTCGATGCGCGTGGCCACACCGAAGCCGGCAACCGCTTCAGGACCATATCGCGCGATCATGGCGGTAATAAAGACAGCGCCCAAAGGAATAATTGCGTTGGTGCCGGCAGCCGGTATGCCGACATGAAGAATCGCCTTCCATGACGCGCGCAGCTCAACCGGGTCTGGCTTCTTGAAACTCACCATGTCCAGACGAAAGCGATCAGGTACAGGGTGCCGAAGAAAATCGATGCGCGCGCCAGCAGCGCCGCCAGGGCTGCACCATTGAGCCCCATCGCCGGGATCGGTCCCAAGCCGAAGATCAGTATCGGATCCAGGATCACGTTGAGTATCGAGGCGAGTACCATCAAGGAACTGGGCAATCGCGTGTCGCCGGTGGCCCTCATGCTCGCCATGCCGACCATTCCAACCACCACGAACGGCACGCCCGCATAGAGAATGGTCATGAATCCACGAATCAGGGGCAGCATTTCCATGGGGGCGCCCAGCAACCGGAACAGAGGCGTAATTGTCAAAATTCCGATCGCGGAAATCACGGCGGTAATCAGAAAGGACAAAATCAGGCTGTCCGTCGTCAGTCGCTGAGCCCGCGCATGATTGCCCGCGCCAATGGCGCGGGCCACCACGGAGGAAGTGCCCGCGCCCAGCCCAATGGCGACGCTGGTCACAATCATCAGGATGGGAAAACCAAAGCCGAACGCTGCCAGCTCACGATCGCCGACCCGGCCGATGAACCAGGTGTCGATGAGTCCCTGCGCCATCATCGTGGCGATGCCAAATAGCACCGGCACGGTCATGTTGACCAGATGTCGGCCAACCGGGCCTTCGGTAAGTTTGGGTTTGGGTGTTGCCATCAGCGTCCAGAATCGGATTCAGACTATTCGGGTCTTATGGGTGGAAGCCTACCATGACCGACCTGCGGCAGATCAGAAAAAATACTGACCGCGAAGCTGGATAATCCAGGGTTCTTGTTTGCCCTGCGGGCCGTCGGCTTTGACTTTGATCAGATTGCCCATGACGCGCCAATGGGTCTTCGAATACCAGTTGACGCCAACGCTGAAGTTGGTCTGCTTGCCACCCCGAACGTCCCGGTCGTTGAGGTCTATTGAGCTCACCCTGGTGGCGACTTCCCAGGCGCCTCGCGGCCCTTTGACAGCGGGCCTGATAAATTTGCCGTTGCGGTAATTTGAGGATTCTCCGGTCAGAAACCAGGAAGCTTCCACGTACCAGCCGCTGAATTGGGTGTCCTCCTGAATGTCTCTTGACCAGCGGGCGGAATAATATTCGCTGCGCACCGTCAATGGCCCGCGGGCGCCCGCCAGTTCGATGCCCAAGGCCTCCTGGCTTGTCACATTGGGCCGCACGCCGGTGTCGACCAGGCGAACATTGGTGTTGTTCGATTCGGGGCGCGCACGAAATTGGCCGTCCTGTTGAAGATCCAGGTCCATGAATGAGGCGCCCAGGTGCAGAACATCTGCATCGAATTTGACCGGGTTGAAATAGAAGCGAGCTGCGTAGCCGGTGGCGCCAATGTTTTCATTCGGATCCTTATAAAACAGGGCGATATTGGCGCCGACCTTGTGCAGGTGAGTATCCCAGCCGACCGCCAGTCGACGTTGGAGCGTAAAGGTCAACACCGGCAACGGCCGTTCCATGAAGGCAATTGATACTGAAGACGTCTGACCGGACAGTGTTTGCGCCACCCTCTGGTTGCCGATGCGGAAGGTGCCCCAACGTTTGGTGCGGTACGAAAAGTAGGCGTCTGCCAGCGTGCTCTCTTTGTCCGTCAGGTCCAGTTCGAACTTGTAATTCCAGCCTTTCAGAAAACGCACCTGCCCTGCAATACCGAGTCGAAGCCGTCGCACTTCCACGCCGCCGTCCTCTTTTAGAACCCCGTTGTTGTAGCGAGCCACGTCCAACTCCAGCCGGCCGAAAAACAGGATATTGCGCTTGGAAAAAAACGGTATCTTCTGTTCGATAAAAATCAGTGGGCGACGGCTTGCTTCAACCACCTTGCCGAATTCCCGGGCCACGTGCGCTGCGGCGGGCGCCGCATCCTCCCTGGCATCCGGTTCAAGCGGCGCCGGGGTGATCACGGCGTCTTCGCGGGGCTCGGCAGACGTGGGGCTCTCCTCATCTTCCTCAACGGCAATCAATTGCGAAGACTCCGACAGGCCTTCCTGAATGATTAAATTGCGGTTTTGTTCTATTTCCTCGACTAGAGCTGTTGTGGTGTCGCTGGTCTCTTCCTGCTGAGCCGTGTCTTCCTCGACGTGCTGCGGTTGACTCCAGACTGGCGTGGCACTCCAAAACAGCAGTGTCATGGCGCCGGTCAGGTAGGCAGGGAGGATCCGAATTCGAAAATTAGTCCAATGTGTCATACAGGAAATCAGGACTGTTTGAATTCGTACAGTGTTCGATGCTGATAAATCTCACCTGGCAGCAATACCGTGCTCGGAAATGTTGGAATATTTGGCGCGTTGGGCAACTGCTGGGCTTCCAGGCAGATGCCATCATGGGGGTTGAACGGTTCACCGAGGTGTTGGCCGGTGTAGAACTGCAGGGCGGGTTGAGTGGTTTGGATTTCAACACTCAGCCCGGACTGTGGAGACCAAAGCCTTGCCGACGGCGATGTCTTATTGCCAGGGGTGTTCAGAACATAGCTGTGGTCATAGCCGCCGGCTATTTGAACTTGACAGTTGGGCGTTCTCAATCCTTCACCAATTGGTCCTGGTCGACGAAAGTCGAAGACAGAGCCGCTCACAGGGTTCATTCCGCCGGTGGGAATCAGGGATAGGTCGATTGGGATGAATTCATCGGCGTCGATGAAAACAACGTGATTATCGGCAGGTGACCTGTCCGAGTTCAGGTTGAAGTAAGCGTGATTGGTTAGGTTGACGACCGTGGGCCGGTCGGTGACCGCGCGATAATCGATTTGAAGCTTCCAGCCGTCGAGGAGGCTGTATTTGACAGACGCCTGGAGGTTGCTCGGAAATCCCTGATCACCATGCGCGGAGTCGAGGTGGAGTGTCAGGGAATGTTCGTTCTCAACGCCAGCCACCCGCCAATCGCGGTGCGAGAAACCGGTCCGGCCACCGTGCAGGCAATGTGGCGAGGATTCGGGATTGCGACTGAGCTGGTGGTTCGTTCCGGTCAGTTTAAAAGAGGCGTTTTCAATGCGGTTGGCGAAGCGGCCAACTGTTGCGCCCAGGTAGTAGGGGTTCTCCTTGTAAGGACCAGACCCAGTGTAGCCAAGGATGGCGTTGACCGGTCCGAATTGGGTTGGTAATTCGATCGCTTGTAGAGAAGCACCGATCGACAGGATGGCAACCCGCAGACCCGCCTCATTCTGTAACCAGACTTTCTCAATTCCGTCAGAGGCAGAGTTCTGTTCTTGTGCCGTTGATATTGTCACCTGTGACCTCCGGCAGCGATGATTCAAGTAGTGTTAACAAGCCCTAGTTTACTTCTCCCGGTCACCCCTTTCATGCATCATGTGCCTTGGAGGTGAAACACATGACGACAGCACGTATTGAGGGCGCTCACCTGGTGGGTAGTGCGCCGGTGGAGCGACCGGAGGAAATCTTCCAACTGGCATCCGAAAAACTGGGCGCCCATCTGGCCCGGCTGGGCGACGGTGAGGTGGGCGAACGGGATACCTGGATTCGCTTCCAGAACAAACGTTTGAGTGCTTCTGCGCAAATCATCGAAGCCGCAACAGATCCGGCCGCAGCCGATAATCTGCCGGCCGGCTACACATTGCCGCCGACCTGGCGACTGATCGATCCGGAAATCGACGCTGCAGATATTGAGCTGCCGGACCTGGGCTATGCCGAAGCTGCAATTTCTTCGTATGAGATTTTTGGGCGCAAAAAAGTACGAGGCGAAATTCCGTCTTATGTCCGTTTCATGGTGGGGTTGCCATCGCCATTGAGTGTCGTGACGATTTATATCCACATCGCCTCGCGTGAAAAGGTATTGACTGCATACGCGGCAAAGCTTATGGGCGAATTAAAGCGAAGTCTGGCCGCGATTTCCGCTGAAGAATTGTCCATTCAGTGGGAAATCGTGTTCGAGATCATGATGCTCGAAGGGCACCCTTTGTGGCGCTATTTTGGTGACGATCTTGAGGCGGGTATTCAGCGGCAATTCGATGCCATGGTCAACGCTGTTCCAGAGCCCGTGGAGCTGGGATTTCACCTGTGTTACGGCGATGCCGGGCACAAACACTTTATCGAGCCGCAGGATGCCGGAAACCTCACTCTTCTGGCAAACCTGCTCTGCGATGTTGCCAGGCGACCGGTAGATTTCATTCACATGCCGGTGCCGCGAGGACGCAGCGATAGGGCTTATTTTGCACCGCTCGCAGGTCTCGCCCTGCACCCCGACACGACTTTGTACCTGGGCCTGGTGCATCACATCGATGGCGAGGCCGGCACGCGTCGGCGCATCCAAGCGGCCGCCGAAGTCGTTAGCAGTTTTGGCATTTCCGCGGAATGCGGCCTGGGCAGAAGACCGCGGGAGACCCTGGTGGCTCTACTTGAGCAGCATCAGCGTATTGCATCGGGTCCAATGATATCGCGTTTATAAACTTGACACATGTATAGCGGTAGTTCATTATGTATATAAGCGCCTGATGTACCGTGAGTTGATCGAGGGTTAGCGGGTTAGTTGACCCTTATTTCTCAGCCAGCCATCAAAAACAGCCGGACGGCACCCAGCGCAATAGGAACGCTCAGAGCGACCGCCACCAAGGTGCCGCCGAGCACCCAGACCTTCAGATCGCTGATGTCCTTTTTCCGAGCCATGTTCTCGGACATGGACTCGACGCGTTCGAAGAGTCGTGCGAGATCTATTTCGACCTTTCGCAACCGATCATCGTAGTCCCCACCATTGCCGCCTCCGCTCTTGCGCTTCTGGGCCCGGCGCTTCCCCAAGTCAAGGACGTTATTTTGGCTCACTCGTGAATCCCAAGCCACTCCCACAGATTACCGTCCCAGTAGCCGGTGCGGGCACTCCCGACCTTGAGGATGAACGCTCCCGTTCCCGTTTGATCCGCTTCTGGGCCGATCCCGATAGTATCCAAAATGGTTGACGTGAGAACAGGGTCATCCGATGCGATGAAAGCGACCCTGTTGTTAGCCATAAACTGTTTCGGCTAGTGCTTCATGACAGTAGTCCAGATCTTATCGTCCGGCGAATCCAGGACGATCATATAGATATTCATCTGGGACGGGGGGGCTGAAGGCTGGTGTCTGGTTTCATTTCAAAGCCATTAGCGCTCTTTCTGGAATCTCCAATCATTCTTCGCCGACTCCTGCATGATAGCCTAAGTGCGGTTCGACCATACCTTCAACGGCTTCAGTGAATACCTTCCGCATCGCCTGAGCGAGCAAATCCGTACTTCCCCAGTTGGAGAATCGCTGACTGGGCTTTTGGTCAAAGCCCCACGCTGAATTTCGACATTGCCCGCTGCGTCAACAGCGGGCACCTAAGCTAGCTTAACACGCTGGCATCGACAGCGGGCACCTAAGCTAGCTTAACACGCTGGCATCGACAGCAATCAACCTTCTTACTGAATGCAAACGGCGGTATACTCTCGCCATCATGTCACGCGGCAAATATTTGAGCTTGGATGAGGCCCGCAAATTGGGCCAACTAGACCGGTTCGCAAAGGAGCATCCGTCGCAATCCGAGGGAGACCGTTTTCAGCAGCTCCTGAACCGCGCGGTCACAGGTTCGTCAGCAGCTCCTCAAACATCAGATCAGGCCGCTTCCGCCGGTTGTAGCGGTACTCGAACTCCTTCACGTAGTTCTCGAGATGCTGCTTCGAGACGTGAACGTGAGTCCCTCGAATAGACCAACTTCAGACGCGCCCAGTAGCCCTCGATGCCGTTGACGTGGGAGGACCCGTCCACGTACTCGCCGGCACCGTGATTGACCGTCTTGTGGGTGTAGCCAGCCTGCTCTAAGCCGCTGTAGGAGCGCAACTCGTCGGTGTGGACGGTGCCCCCTGGCTCAACGTTCTCCGCGATAATTGGCTGAAGGGTCCGCTTGCGGACGTTGGGCACGACCTTCGTCATCACATCCCCGTCCCGTTCAAGCATCCCGAAGACGATGGCTTTGTTGCCCTTGTAACCGCGCCCCTTGCCCTTCGCTTTGCCACCCACGTAAGTCTCGTCAGCTTCAATATCACCGGCCAAGGGCGTTTCACCGTCCACCTTGGCCATATGCTTGCGGATTTCATGCGTCATGCGCAACGCTGTGGGATAGGAAACGCCGAGCTGGCGCTGAAGCTCCTTGGCCGGTACGCCGTGTCGCGTGGTGGTGAACAGATACAGGGCATAGAACCACTTCTGAAGCGGTGTATGGGACTTATGAAAAATGGTCCCGACCATGGGATAAATCTCATATCCGCACCAGGCACACTCATAGGCGGGATGCCGTTTAGTCCGGTGGAATTTCCCCTGCTTTCCGCATTTCGGGCAATCCAAAACGGCACCGTGACGCTTGCGCATCAGGTATTCGAGACAAGTATCATCATCCGGATAGCGCTTGAAGAACTCTTGAACGGTAAGTGTTTTCATGATTTTCTAAGGCTAGCAGACTTCTTTACAGGTGTAAACTTGATAATCGCGAATGATATGATCGTTTGGTCTTTCCCGTGTATCTTGATGGAGCCCAATAATGAGTCGACCCTTAATAAGCACCGGAATGGTTATCTTGTCTCTGTGCGCAGTCAATCTGGACGCACAGGACCATACCCTGAGCAAGGACGCCATCGCCGCGGCCCACGCCAAGCAGCAATATTCCCCTTACGTCGGACGGCAGTATCCCACGCGCTTGTTGTGGGGTGAAACGCATCTGCATACGGCCATCTCGGTCGATGCGGGGACGATTTGCACGGTCGGACAGGATGACGCCTTTCGCTTTGCGCGCGGTGAGGAAGTGACCTCTACGAATGGCCTGAAAGTAAAGTTGAGGCGCCCGCTGGATTTTCTCGTACTCACCGACCACTCCGAGATGTACGGCCTGATGCCGCGGCTGCTCAGGGGCGATCCGGAAATCCTCAAACAGGAGTTGGGCAGGAAATGGCACAACGAGTTGATGACCGGCGATGCCGACAGAATATTCGCGACGGCCATGGAGATCGTCGGGACGCTGGCCAATCCAGATCCACCGATCGAGAGTGACCAGATCGTCAAGAGTGCCTGGCATGCCTACACGGCGCTGGCGGACCAATACAACGACCCCGGGCGTTTTACCACGCTTATTGGCTACGAATGGACTGCGTTGGGGGGCTATAATCTGCACCGTAACGTGGTCTTCAGAGGCGATGCCAGCGTCGCGAATCAGACCGCCCCATTTTCTCAATTTGACAGCCAAAACCCCGAAGACTTGTGGCTGGCCCTCGCCGCATTCGAAGACAAGACCGGCACACAAGTGCTGGCGATCCCCCACAACGGCAATCTGTCGAATGGCCGCATGTTCTCCGTCGAGACATTCGGGGGGGATCCCCTGACCCGCGAAATCGCCGAACTGCGTGCACGTATGGGAGCCGCTTATCGAGATCACGCAAATCAAGGGCGACAGCGAGTCGCACCCGATGCTCTCGCCGAACGATGAATTTGCTGACTTCGAAACCTGGGACCGCTCGAATCTGGACGGAACCACACTCAAGGAAGACTGGATGATGCAGTACGAGTATGCCCGCTCGGCACTCAAGACCGGCCTGAGTCTTGAAGTGAGTCTGGGTGTAAACCCCTACAAATTCGGCATGGCTGGCGGTACCGATGCACATACCGCCCTCACGACGTCTGGAGAGGACAATTTTTTTGGCAAACACTCCGGCGTGGAGCCGGGGCCTCACCGTTGGGAGCACGTTGTTATTGGGTCGCCGGATCCGGAACTTACGGTCTATGGTTGGCAGCAGACCGCGGCCGGTCGCACGGCAGTCTGGGCGCCTGAAAACAGCCGCGAGGCAGTGTTTGATGCCATGCAGCGAAAGGAAACTTATGCGACGACCGGCCCAAGGATCGTCGTTCGGTTCTTCGGCGGCTGGGACTTCACGCCTGCCGATGCCCAATCGCGTATGCCCGCCGGCGTCGGCTACGCAGGCGGTGTTCCGATGGGCGGGGACCTGGCAAAGGCGCCGCACGGCGGCTCACCGACGTTTCTTGTCGCAGCAATGAAGGACCCGTTCAGCGGCAACCTGGATCGCATCCAGATCGTCAAAGGCTGGCTCGACCAAGACGGCAACCAGCACGAAAAGGTCTATGACGTGTCATGGAGCGACGATCGTCAACTCGGCGCCAACGGCAAATTGCCGCCGGTCGGCAATACCGTTGATGTTAAAAGGGCCGTCTGGATCAACTCAATCGGTTCCCCCGAGCTTAGCAATGTATGGGAGGACCCGGACTTTGATGCGAATGAGCGTGCCTTCTACTATGCGCGTGTGATTGAAATTACAACCCCGCGCTGGACTGCCTACGAGGCCATGCGTTACGGCGTTGAGATGTCCGCGAACGTGCCAATGACCGTCCAGGAGCGTGCTTATACCAGTCCGATCTGGTACACACCAGGCGACTAGGTGTACTGGTCGGCTTCAAATCAGGTCGCGATCTCAAAACGGGCGACAGTGCACCCAACGGCGAATATGGGCAGTTCCGCGGTATAAAATTGCAGGTCTCCGGGCCCGCCGGCCGCTGCTGCTGTGCTGATGTAGGTGCGAATTTCGAAACCGCCTTGGCCGGCATCGCGGTAAGTGTCTGCATCTGTGTATGACAGCAGCGCGTCCTGGTCCTGGCGGACGAGTCGGTCCAGAAACTCGCGGTCCCAGGCTGCATTGATTTTTCCGGAATCCGGCGTTGCCGGCCAATGCGAAATGCCGCCCGTGCCGACCAGGGCGATCCGCTCGGGCGCTGCATCACAAGCCCGGCGCAAGGCTTGGCCGAATGTCCAGGCTCGATGCAGGGGAGACAGCGGGGGCCCCTGGCAATTGATGTTGACCGGAATGACCGGCAGGTCATTGTCCGGCACCAAAAAGTGCAGCGGCACCATGACGCCGTGGTCGAATTTCCATTCCTGCGCATAAGCCACGTCGACAGTTTCCATAAGCGATCGAATCAGGCGCTCTGACAGGTCCGGATTGCCCGGGGTGCGCCGGCGGGGTATGGCCAGCCACTGCTCGTCCTCGATCGGGCCGTCGTAGTGATTGGCCATGCCGACGCAATAGGCTGGCATGTTGTCCATGAAAAAATTGGCGAAGTGCTCGGCGGCAATGATGATAATGGCATCGGGGTTGCACGACTCTATTTCAGCGCGCATCTGGTCCAGGTGCGCATAGAATTCATCGCGCTTTTCAGTATTCGTCACCAGGTGTGCGCGCCCGGTAATGCCTGGCGCGTGGCTGCACACACCTGCGTAGACCAGGCTCATGATTTTCGCTCCCCGGTGAAACTCTGACCACCGCCGGTGAGCGCATAAACCCCCGCGCGCACCGGCCCGTGTTGTTTTACCCCTGCGCGCATGGCGTCGAGGTAGTCAAACCATTCATAGCCACGAAAGGCGGCGTAATGCATCAGAATCTGGCCATTGACGCCCAGTACATACAACAGCCCGATGTCCGGCTTGAGCAATGCCTGGCGTTCTTCGCTGCTCAGCTCATATTGGTTTGTCACAGCATCGGGATCGTCAGTGAATTGCGTCCGTAGCCGCTCATCTCGATTAAGTTGGTAGAGTACCTTTTGCAGGCTGTAGAGGCTCATGGACGCAATTCCTGATGGTCCGCCGACAACTGAATCAATGCTTTCATTGAGCAATGAATACAACAATTTCACTTTGTTCGAGCCCAGCGTCCGTTCGATCTCAGAATAGGCCAGCTCGTTGCGTGGCGCCAGCCGTTCAAACATTTTTCGTCCCCTATGGCTGATCGAGATCAAGGAACGCCTTTGATCGCCAGGATCGAGTTTGCGAATGATCAGCTCGCGCGCTTCCAGCGATCGTAGCATTCGGGACAGGCTCGGCATCATCAGCACCCCGCGTTCCGCCAGCGTGGTGGCATCCAGTTCATCGACTTCGACCAGCACGCGAATCACGCGCCACTGCTCCGCGGACAGGTTTTCCTCCCGTAGAATTGGAATGAAGCGCTTCATCATCGCCTCGCGCGCTTTGAGCAACAGCAGGGGCAGGGAATAATCATATTGGCGCATCGCCGTCAAAACTCGTCATCCACAACATTGGATAATGTGCCGATCTGGTCCACGGTGATGCGCACTTCATCACCCGGCTGCAAATACTTCGGTGGGTCGAAACGCGCGCCGGCGCCGTTGGGTGTGCCGGTTGCAATCAGGTCACCCGCCTTGAGGTGGAAGAACTGCGACAGGTAAGCGATCAGAAAATCAAAGGGAAACAACAGGTTTGCCGTCGTGTCGTCCTGACGCAACTCACCGTTTACGTGCGTACTCAAATGAAGATTCAGAGCCTGCTCTGGGCTGATTTCATCGGCCGTCACGATCCAGGGCCCGCAGGAGCCGGAGGCGACGAAGTTTTTGCCCTGGGTGACATTGAATTTGGCGTGGCGCAACCAGTCGCGGATCGAGCCTTCGTTCATCAGGGTGTATCCGGCGAGATGCGCCAGGGCGTTAGCGCGTTGGATTCTGCGCCCGCCCTTGCCGATGACCATGACAATTTCGCCCTCATAGTCCAGTTGCTCTGATTCAGGCGGGCGCAGAATGGGCTGGCCATGCCCCACCAGCGAGTCCGGAGTGCGCATGAATACACTGGGGTTCTGCGGGGCGCTGCTGCCGTCCTTGTACTCCTCGTTGCGCTTGGCGTAGTTGATGCCGATGCAAATGATCTTTTCAGGTGAGGCAACCGGTGGTTCGAATCGGATGTCAGACAATGCGACATCTGCTTCGGCTTCACTGTGAGCTGCGGCAAGTTGTTCCATCTTCCCGTGGCGCAACGCCTCATCCAGGCTACACCCGCCTCTGGCGCCAAGATCAGTCACCGCGTCGCCGCGGACCAGGCCCCAACTGGACTGTCCTTCAATCGAATACCTGACGATTTTCATGAGATAAAACCCGCTCTTTGCAATACGCCGTCCAGGCGTAGCTCGAGCTCGCGAGTGGCCGGCACCATCGGCAATCGGTGTTCGTTTAGTTCCATGATGCCCATGCGCTTCATCATGTACTTGATCGGAATTGGATTGGTGTCGTAAAACACCGATTGGTTGATCTCGAACAACGACTGATGAATGGCGCGCGCCCCTTCCAGATCATTATTCCATACCGCTTCGCACATGGCGCTGAGGGGGGCAGGCCGCAGGTTGCCTACTGCATTCATCAAGCCGCAGGCGCCGGCAGCCAGCATCGGAAAACTGAGTGATTCAAGCCCTACAAAGATTCTGAAATCGGCGCCGAAAGCCTCCAAACACGTGGCCACGAACGCCAGGTCATTGACGGCGTGCTTCATGCCGATAAATGTGGGGCAGCGTTCGCGCAGGGTGGTGAGTGTTTCCAGTGTGACGCTGACGGCGGTCCTGCCGGGGATGTGGTAAATCATCCACGGAATCTCCACGTCCTGGGTGACTTCGAGGTAATACTCAACCAGTCCGCGCTGCGGCGGTTTGATGTAGTAGGGCGTTACGATCAGCAAGGCATCCGCACCGGCCGACAGCGCATGCCGCGTCAGGGATACGGTTTCCTTCAGAGACTGAGAGCCGGTGGCGGCGATCACCGGCAGCCGCCCGGCATTGGTGTCGATGGCCGTATCGAGGAGCGCATTTCTCTCCTCGATGTCCAACGTGGAAGGTTCAGCGGTGGTGCCGTTGACCAGCACTCCGTGAGAACCCTGCTCGATCTGAAATTCCACCAGCCTGGAATACGTTTCCAGGTCAATTTCACCCCTCGAAAAAGGCGTAATGATCGGAGGAATGGAGCCGCGGATGCGGGCCAGTGGGTCAGTCATGTCGCTTCACAAGGATGTCTTGATGATTATTATTTAACATGTTAATCTATTTTTGAACATCACTCAACCAGCACGAACGATGACGCCCGGGGGGAGCCCGCATATGCCGCACTTTATTCTTGAATACTCCGCCAATCTGGAGAAACAGACCTCCATCGGAGACTTGGTGGACGTGGTGCATGCCAGCGCACTCGATACCGGGGTATTTCCCCTCGGCGGTGTACGCACTCGCTGCGCCCGACGCGAGACCTACAAGATTTCAGATGGACACCCGGATAATCTGTTCGTGCACCTGGTTGCACGGATCCGGCAAGGCCGGGCTCTGGACACACGCATGCAGGCCGGGGAACAGATTTTTGAGGCGCTGTGCAAGCATCTGCAGCCGGTTTCTGCAACCCAGCCCATTGGCATTTCATTTGAAATTCAGGAGATCGACAAGGACACGAGTTGGAAGAAGAACACCATTCATAAGGCCCTGCAGGCGCGCGCGTCATGAGCAGTTTGCAGTTCAATATCGATCAGGCTGCCGACTACCTTGCCCGCTTCAGGGAATCTCGCCTCGGGCATTTCATCGATGGAGTCGATTACATTGATCCGGCTGAATCAGCGTTTGACAATACCTCTCCGGTCGATGGACAACTGCTGGGCCAAGTGTCGGCAGGCGGATCACAGTCCATCGATCGGGCGGCCCGCAGTTCAGCCGTGGCATTTGAATCCTGGCGGACTGTCAGCGGCAATCATCGCCGCGACATCCTGCACAACATCGCCGATGCGATCGAAGCCCGTGCCACTGAAATCGCCTTTTGTGAATGCATGGATACGGGCCAGGCCCTGAGGTTCATGGGCAAGGCTGCGCTGCGCTCGGCGGCAAACTTTCGTTTTTTTGCCGACCGGGCGCCCGATGCCGCCAATGGTTTGTCCCTGCCGGCGCAGCAACATATCAACTATACGACCCGACAAGCCCTGGGCCCTGTGGCCGTGATAACGCCGTGGAATACGCCTTTTATGCTGTCGACCTGGAAGATCGCGCCCGCGCTGGGCGCGGGCTGTACCGTGGTGCACAAGCCGGCCGAGTGGAGTCCGATCACGGCGCGACTGCTGGCGGAGATCTGCTCCGAGGCCGGATTGCCACCCGGGGTGCTCAACCTGATCAATGGCCGAGGGGAAGAGGCAGGCAGGTTATTGACCGAGCACCCCGCGATCAAGGCCGTGGCCTTCGTGGGTGAGTCTGCAACCGGCAGTCTGATTCAGGCCCAGTCCGCCGCGACGCTCAAACGGCTTCACTTTGAGTTGGGTGGGAAGAACCCGGTCATCGTGTTCAACGATGCGGACCTGGAACGGGCGCTTGATGCCGTCGTTTTCATGATCTATAGCCTCAACGGTGAGCGCTGCACGTCATCGAGCCGGGCACTGATCGACCAAGGCATCTACCAGGAGTTTGTCGACAGGATTGCCGCCCGGGTTGCAAACCTAAATGTTGGGCATCCCCTGGACCCGCAGACCGAGATCGGTCCGCTAATCCATCGCAGCCATCGTGAGAAAGTGCTGGCCAGCTTCGACACCGCGCGGCAAGAAGGCGCCACCATTTCAATCGGAGGTGGAGTTCCGGAGCTCGAATGGGATGGTGAATTTGTCCAGCCCACACTGCTTTCCGGCGCCAACAACCAAATGCGTATCGCCCGCGAAGAGATTTTTGGACCTGTGCTTACTGCCATCCCTTTTGCCGACGAGCACGAGGCCATCGAGCTGGCCAATGACACTGATTATGGTCTTGCCGCATATGTCTGGACGTCGGATTCTGGCTGTGGTCTGCGCATGGCTGCGGCGCTGGATGTCGGCATGGTGTGGGTGAACTCAGAAAATAATCGCCACCTGCCGGCCCCGTTTGGCGGCATGAAAGCCAGCGGAATTGGCCGCGATGGCGGCGACTGGAGTTTTGATTTCTTTATGGAGACCAAGAACGTTTGCGTTGCATTGGGCGAACACAAAGTGCCACGATTAGGTGTCAAGGCGCCAACAGAGCGATAATTATGAATTCGGGCAGCGGCATGGGAGCACTTGCGTGACGTATACAGCAGACATCAAGAATTATGATTTTGGTGAAGACTATAAGTCGGCGTTTTCCGGAAAGCGGGTTCTCATTACCGGCTCAGGCAAGGATGGTGGAATAGGTCAGGCACTGGCACTTGCCGCAGCGGCCAATGGCGCTAGCGTGGTGGGTGTCCATTTCCACAGCAGTTACCGCGATGGATTTGACCTTGTCAACGCGATCCGCAAGTTGGGCGTGTCGGCTTTTGCATTGCAGGCCGACGTAAACAGCCTGGCTGATCTATGGGCATCGCGAAGCTACATCGTTGAGCGCATGGGTGGCAAGGGGCCCGACATTATTGTCTGCAACTCGGGTTTGACCGAGAGGGGTTATCGCTTTGGCCGCGCACTTCCAGAGATCGAAGGTGAAAGCCGCGGCGAGCGCCGGGCGCGCGTGCGGCAATCGTTTATGGAACACCTCACTGAGTCAAAAATGGTGCTGGACACCAAAATCGACGGATTTGTTTCGTGGACACATATGTGGGCGGGCGAAGCGGTATATCACAACCAGGCCTTACAACTGATTTACGTTTCCTCAATGCAAGCAATTGAGCCCGGAATCGCTGTTCCCGGTTATGTTGTCGCAAATTGGGCGGTATTGCGGTTGCCGGAGGTGCTGCGCGTGAACCTGGGCAGGGAGGCACATATGGTGAGCGCGGCGTGCATCATGTTGCCGTTTATCCGCACGGGAATGACCCAGGCATACGCAGACAATCCCAAAGTGTTTGGCCGTTGGCAGTCACGCATGCTGGAGACCCATGAAGCTGCAAAAAGTGTTGCGCAATTGTTATCGCAACCGGCCGATCAGATCAATCTGGGCAACTACAAATTAAACGTCAGCGGCCCTGCCGACGAGATTAAACTCGCCTGGTCCAGGGTTCGGCTGGAGGTTGAGGAAGATGCCCTGGATTGGAGCCCATAGGCCTACTCCATAAATTAACAGGCCCCATTTGTTCCAGTTTTCCGGCGATTTCCATCGCCTCCGATAATATTTCCAAGTCACCCACGTGGTTGGCGAGCAGCAGGATCAGGCGCGCCTTGATGCGCTCTGCCTCTTCATCGCTGCATTCGCGAAACAGGTCAGTCAGGGCAGCATAAAATGCGTCCGCATCAGAAAAGTTGGGCTCAGTCATCAGGCTTGTACTGTTCACGGTTGGTCTCCCGATCCAGGCAAAAACTTTCCGAGCGCGCGGTCCATTGCGGCGCTGACTTTTTGCGCGTCAAATATTTTCCAACGGGCGCAGACATGCTGGTCCGGGCGAATCAGGTAACATCCGCCGGCCGTCAGTTGGTAACTCTCGGCGATAAATCCCGCCGCATCCTCAATGCGCGTGCCCGGTAATTCGCAGTCGGTATTGAAGCCGATGGAAATGATCCGGAGGTCGCTTGACGCTTCAAGTTCATCCAGATCAAGGCCATTCTCGTCCCGTCCCATTATCATCAATGTGAACTGGTTGCCCAGTTGTCCGAGCAGCCAGCCCGTTTCACTGTCAATGAGAATGGGCGCATCCCGACACACGGATCCGGGTCGCATTTCAGCCTGGAACTCATCCTCATCCGGTGTATTGAGGGGTGAGTCGTCGAGCGTACAGGGTTTGGAAAGCCGGCCGCTGTTAATCAGGCTGCGGGCAAAGGGATATTTCCGTGCCAGGCGCAGGGATTCATCGCGAAATACCCGGCTGGTGTGATTTTTGGGCGTGATGAAGTCAGTGCCTCGGGTGCTGTTCAGCAGGTTCTCGTCAGCATCGTAAGATCGTTCGGTGTTGTAGGTCTCCAGCAGCGCGCCCGGCGCCTCGCCGCTAAGCACCCGCTTGAGCTTCCAGCACAGGTTTTCCACCGATTGGCAGCCCCCGTTGGCGCCGCGCGCGCCGAAGGGCGATACCTGGTGGGCGGCATCGCCCATGAAAATCACCCGGTCCAGATGGATGAAGTCCAGCATGCGGCGGCACCGAAAAGTGTAAACACTGATCCATTCTGGTTCGAACTCGACCTCCTCGCCGAGCATGGTCTTGATTCGAGGGATGACGTTGTCCAGCTTCTTGGCCTCTTCCCCGTCGGCTTCCCAGCCCAATTGGAAATCTATGCGCCAGACGTTGTCCGGCTGCTTGTGCAACAGCACTGACTGGCCGCTATGAAAGGGCGGGTCGAACCAGAACCAGCGCTCGGATGGAAAATCATCAGTTTTCATGACGATATCGGCGATCAGGAACTTGTCATGAAATACCTGGCCTTCCGATGCCAGCCCGAACGATTCACGGATCGGGCTGTTGGCGCCATCCGCCACCAGCAGGTAGTTGCAACTAAGGGTGTAGTCGCCTTCGGGTGTTTCCACGCTCAGCCGCACCTGTTGCCCATCTACCGTGATGTCTTTGGCTTTGCTCAACCAGCGCAGATCAATTTCTTCATGCCCGGCGCAGCAATCGACCAGGTATTCTTCAAAATAGTACTGTTGCAAATTGATGAAGGCCGGCATTTTGTGGCCTTCTTCGGGCAGCAGATTGAACTCGTAGGTCAATTTGTCCTGGAAGTACACTTTGCCGATTTTCCAGGTCACACCTTTGTCGACCATCCGGTCGCCGCAGCCGTAGCGGTCCATGATTTCCAGGGTGCGCTTGGAAAAACAGATCGCGCGCGAGCCATAGGAAACCGTGTCGTTGTCGTCCAGCACCACGGTCCTGATGCCCTGCAGGGCGAGATCCATGGCAGCGGACAGGCCGCTGGGGCCGTCACCCACGATCACCACCGGGTGATGCACGGGGTCAGGTGCATCGTGGTCGTGGCTGCGAACAAAGGGATACTTGGGGTTGGTGTAGGTACTGACCATTAACTATGTAATCTCATGTGAGACTAATATAGCCTCAATTTGCATCGGTATCAAGGCAAGTTAGCGGCGTGTTCACGGCATTTACCTGCAACTATGCGTCTTTTCCATCAAATAGTGGTTTCTAATGAGAATTATATATGTTAGATTCGTGTATCATCTCTGGCACAATGGATAAACCGAATATGGCGAAGAAACCGTTTGCTTCCTCAGCAGACCTGGGGGCAAAAGTTGAGACACTCGAGGTGCTTGCAGAGGGTGTCTACGCCCTGACTGCTGAAGGGGACCCCAACATCGGCGCCATCGAGGGTGAGGATTTCGTGGTTGCTTTCGAGGCCCGGGCCACACCGAAAGCGGCGACCGACTGGCTCGAGCAGTTGCGCGAGCACACCGACAAGCCGATCAAGTATCTGGTGCTTTCCCACTACCACGCCGTGCGGGTGCTCGGTGCTTCGGCATTCAATGCCGAGTCGATAATCGCCCATGACAAAACCCGCTACCTGATCGAAGAACGGGGCCAGGAGGACTGGGACAGTGAGTACGGCCGCATGCCAAGATTGTTCCGGGAACCGGAGGGCATTCCGGGACTGACCCGACCGGATATTGTGTTCAACGACAAATTGGTGATTCCACTGGGAGGTTCCCGAGGCGACCTCGTACTCGAATACTGTGGCCGAGGTCACACAGCGGGTGACATTGTTGCCTGGTTACCGCAACACCATATCCTATTTGCAGGTGATCTGGTCGAAGCCGCGGCGGCGCTGTATACCGGTGATGCCTTTCATTTTGACTGGTCCACGACGACGCTGGATAAAGTCAAGTCGCTGAAGGCTGAAGTGCTGATCGGTGGCCGCGGTGCGACGGCCCACGGCCGTGAGGCGGTAAATGCAGCCGTCGAGCAGACGCGTGAGTTCCTCAACGGCATGATCGACACCATTGGCGAGGTGCATCGGCGCGGCGGGAGCCTGAAAGAGGCCTTTGAAGCAACGCATCGTCTGCTGGCGCCGAAATTTGGAATGTGGCCCATATTCGAGCATTGCCTGCCATTCGATGTGCAGCGGCTATGGGACGAAATGGATGGTATTGACTGGCCCCGCATCTGGACGGCGGAGCGGGATCAGGAAGTTTGGGACAAGTTGCAGGACTAGATGTCAGCGGTACATGAAGAACAGGTCCGGTCGCTGATTCTCAGCCGCTTCCTGCCCTATCAGCTCAACAACATAGCCAAGCGCATCAGTGACGCCTGTTCTAGCATTTACAGCGGTGAATTTGGTCTCACCATTGGACAGTGGCGGGTACTGGCGATGCTCGGTGAAGTCGAGCAGATGAAGGCCAAGGACCTCGGTGTTTTGACCTTGATGGACAAATCCAGGGTATCGCGCATTATTCAGCAACTTCAGGTGCGTGGTTTGCTGCATCGGGTGCGCGATCCTGATGACCAGCGGGTTTTCAACATTTCGCTGACCCCCGCCGGCCAGCAGCACTATGCCGCCATCGTGCCCAGGGCATTGGAATGGGAGGCCAGGGTTCTTCAAGGTCTCGACTTGCCCGAATATCGGGATTTGCTCAGGATTATTGAAAAACTGGATCGGAGACTGGACGTGATGGAATCTTCCGCGGTTCCTTGATCCCAGTCATGGCTCGACGACGGAATTGCCGTTGGCGCACCGCAAATGAGCATCAAAAAACTGCCTGACCTGTGTATTCCTGAGTTTGATTGTTGCTGCCGGATTCGGGCTGCTCGTTATGTTGAACCAGCGCAGTAGTGGCATCAGTAAGCTGGCGTCGTGGAAATCGGTGTGCATCGAATCGGGCAGAGTAAAATGTTCCAGCTTGTTCGACGCATTAGCCAGCAACAGGTCATTTCCGCCTTCATTGCCGGCACTGTACATCATCAGGTAGGGCACGGTAATCGGGTCATTCATACGGGCGCCGAACAAGCCGCCGTCCAGATTAACCACTGCGCTGATGCGCTCATCGGTTTTGCTCAATTGAGTTGCAGTGGCGCCGCCCAGCGACAGGCCGAATGCCCCAATGCACGGGCGGACCGGAACGCTTGTATCCAGTTGCGGAACAGATGCCAGGATTTCATCCAGGTGATCCAGAACATGAACTGAATCGGTCGTTCTGCCGGCAACGACCTGAGGTGTGGTTTCGGCAGCTTGCAGCCACTCTCGAGTTATTTCCGCTCTTTGCTGGCGCGTTAGCTCGCCGCGCAGTCGGTTCATGATGTCGGCATCGCGCTTGCGGGTTTCCTCAGTGACGGTCGCGTTCAGCGCTCTGAACTCCGCTGCCTGCTCCAGGTGTTGAATGGCCATAACCACATAGCCATGGCTGGCCAGGTGCTCCATCAATAGGGTGTTTTCAGATGCGAACGAGATCATGCCGTGGTTGTAAATCAACACTTTTGGGTGTTGAACCGAAGGCTCAAGCGGGGCGCCTGCCACGGAGTGTGTTTTGACTTTTGCGAGGTAGCGCGTAAGGTATTTCAGGAATCCTGGAATACCGTCGCTGGACTGCACGTCCTGCCACAATGATTCAAGTTCGAATTGCGCAGATGCTGTATTTCCAGCGGCTGGATACCAGATTTTCACAAATAGCGCTCGCCCGTCTCGATGACTCAAGAGGTTGCTTGTTCTGCCGGTATCGATTGTCGAATGACTGACGGAGCCTACTGCATATGGGCCATCTGGGGCAGGCAACTGCACCAGTGGGGCGCCAATGACCAGCAAAACGGATATCGCAGTGAGCAGGGTGATGATGACCATTGCCGTGGTCTGTAACCACGCGCCAGGGTTGGTCTCGACGATAAACAATATTATCGCCGCCACCAACACGGCCCAGGCCGGCCACATTTGCCATCGCCAGCTGGTCACAAGGGCATGGCAGACCATCAGGGCGAGTGTTACCAGCAATAATGGCAAGACCCACTGCTGAGGAATCAGGCGCAGCAGAATTGACGAAGCGGACGCCAGGCACAAGCCGCAGAGTGAAAGTTCAAACCAGATCATCATGAGTTTCCTTTTATGCCCTGCCTTTTTGGCTCAGGCTGGTTAAATATCGATGGGCAAAGTCCGCCAGCTCGATGCTAAATGCCTCGCCGTCGTGCAATGACTTCAGGTCGGTCTCAGAGTGCAGCAAAGGGCCCAGCAGCATCAGGTTGAAGAAATTGGAGATCGTTGCCGCCGACTCATCGAGTTCCTCGCGCTTGATTTCATCTTCGAATCGGGCGAGGAATGACCTGAATCCCCGGAAAGCGGCCTTTTGCATGCGGTTCCAGGTCGGGCCGACAAGATCAGGCTTAAGGCGGGAATACAGGTACGCGGGCCGCATGATGTAGCCCATCGCATCGACCTGCCGCCAGGCGGAATCACCGATCATCATCAGGGCCTCATACAGACTTGCCGCCTGATCGAGATGGACCATTCCTGCCTCGCTAGCCGTCCATTGCTTCACCCGCAACAGGTACAGTTCTATCAATATCGATATGGCGGCGTCTTTGCGGTTGAAGCGCTGATAGATGGTAGCCGGGGACACACCCGCCGTTGATGCGATCTCGGAGATCGTGATCTGATCAAACGGTTTTTCGCGCAACAATGTATCGAGGGCATTGATCAGGCGATCACGCTTTTCCTGCGATCTTTGCTGGAGAACAGGTGTGGCGCCCATCGCAGACATTATTTTGCTCTAAATATAAACATGAATCATATTCATATATGGAAACAAATTAAAAGTCAACAATTTCCGGGCAGCCGCAGGGGGCAGCCGAGCAAAACGAGACGCCTTGATCAGGCTTCGAAATCGCTGCCAAAGATGTAGTCGTTGTCTTCCTCGTTGCTGACGTCGACATCGTCTGCATCCATGCCGCTGTAATTTGAGTCGCCGCTGCTGGCGGGGTCGGTCAAGATGGAATAGGCAACTGTGCCATCACTTTCCGCATCTGGTTGGCCGGTGACGGTCACCTCCCTGGTCGTATCCCAGTTCCCGGCGTTAAAGGTCACGCTGGTGGGCGCTACCGTGCCTTCGGTGGTGTCACTGCTGCTCAGCGCAATAGTGACATCGGCGGTGGGCTCGGAATCCAGCACGATGGTGAATGTCGCCGTTTTCCCGGCCTCGTTCGTCGGGCCCGAAATCACGGATACAGAAATACCGGCCGAATCGTCATCCTGGTTGGAAACAGAGACATTGCCGGCATTCATTCCGCTGTAATTTCCATCGCCGCTGGTCGCCGGATCGGTGATGATGCTGTAGTTGCGGTCATTGTCGTCGATGTCATCGTCGACGCCGGTAACGGTGATGGTCTTGGCGCTGTCCCAATCGCCGCTGTCAAACGTCACGCTGGTGGGCGACGGCGTACCCTCGCTGCTTTCGCTGCTGCTCAGGTCTATCGTTACATCGTTCGTGGGCTCTGAATCGAGCACGATGGTGAATGTCGCGGTGCCGCCTGCCTCCGTGGTGTCCCCGGATATCGACGACACACTGATGCCCGCGTCATCGTCGTCCTGGTTGGTGATCGAGACATTGTCTGCGCTCATACCCGTATACTTGCCGTCGCTGCTGACGGCGGGGTCAGTGATGATGCTGTAGCTGGCGTTGCCGTCGTCGATGTCATCGTCTTCGCCGGTGACGGTAATCGTGACGGCGTCGCCCCAGTTGCCACTGTCAAAAGTCACGCTGGTCAGCGATGGTGAACCTTCATCGCTATCGCTGGTACTCAGTCCGATTGTGACGTCGGCGGTGGGTTCGGAATTGAGCACAATGGTGAAGGTCGCCGTTCCGCCGGCCTCGGTGGTGTCGCCGGAGATGCCGGACACCAGAATGTCCACGGTATCGTTGTCCTGGTTGAAGACGGTGACATTGGCCGGATTTTCACCGTTGTAGTCGCTGTCGCCGCTGACGGCCGGAGCGGTAATGATGATGTAGCCCATATTTTCGTCGTCGATGTCGTCATTGACCCCGGTCACCGTGACTGGTTTGGGTGTGCTCCAGTCTCCTGTTGTGAACGAGACAGTTGCCGGTAAAACGGTTCCCTCGCTGGTGTCGCTGCTGCTGATGCCTATGCTTACACTCGCGCTGGGTTGGGCGTCCAGCACGATCGTAAATGACGCCGTACCGCCGGCTTCGGTGGTATCGCCGGATATGGCGGACACCGTGATACCCGGTGAATTCGAATTCGTCACCGTGGTGTTGTCACTGGCGCTGGACGAGGAAGTGTTTGAAATATTTGTGGGCATGTTCAGCGTCAGGGAATTGGTCAGCGTGCCGCTGAACGCAGCGCTGATGGTGGCATTTATAGTGAACGTAACCATACCACCCAGTGGTATGAAGACGGTCGTATTGACGGCGCCTGAACCGCTGGCTGATCCACAACTGGCGCTGGCGCTGCCGACGCAATTCCAGCTTTTGGCGGACAGACCTGGTGGCGTGGCGCTGGTGACGACCGTGTTTGCCAGAGAGATTTCACCCGGGCCGTTATTGCTTACGCTTGCAACATATGTCGTGGCGGATCCTGCAGCGATCGTGGATTGGTTATCCGTCATTGTCAGCGCCATCTCGAGCATTTCTTGCCCACCTATATCCAGCATCAGGTGGTTGGTTAGCAGTTGCTGATTCACCTGCGTAGCGGACGGTTCCATGATTTCATTGGGCGAGAGTACAGTGTCCCAGTGGGCGATCGAGGACCCACCCTCGAAGGGATGGCGCATACATCCGCGGCCGTCCGCTGGTGCCGTGACGGCCGCTGGTTAGCAAGGCTGCAACATTGGCCACTGCGGCGCCACTCCACGTCAGGTTGCCAGTGTCAGTGAAGGAAGCGAGCCGACCTGCATCGGTCAGGTTGTCCCACAAGGTGGGCGTTGGGGTCTCGTCTATCAAGAAACGCGAGTAATGATCGGACAGGTCCAATATCCGTGAGCCGTCCGATCCGACGAAATCCAGAAAGCCCAGCCCGTGGCCAATTTCGTGCAGCACGGTGTCGGTAAACGCCAGTGTCCCTGGCGGGTTCGTCACGCCAATGACATACGACCAGCCCAGTCCGGCGAGACAGCCGGGCGTGCCGATATCCTTGTTGAAGCTGGCGCCAATCTCTGCGGTTCCGGGGTTGCCGTCATCGCCCTCCAAGGCGTTACGCAGCGCCTGCGGGAACCAGGTATTCGTCACCGGCGCCGACGGGAAGTTGTCAAAAATATTTCCGCCTGGGCCTGCTGATCCAAGAATTGCGCTGTTGTTGCTGCAGTCCAGGTGGGGCATTGATGCATCAATTGTAATGGTGACCGAACTGATGAGAATCGCTGCCCATTGGTCGGCTGCCGCCTGGAAGGAGGCCAATCGCTGCGCCCCCAGTGTCGTGGCCGGGTTGCCCGTCACGGGCGCCACAACCGTTGCGTCATCAAATCCCGACCCTGAACCGGCGTCTAGGTTATTGACCACGATGTTGGCAGCGTGCGCAGACTAAATCAGGCCAAGGCAAATAACCGCCCAGATTTTGACTATGTAACGAACTCTATACAACACGTTTCCCCTTCCTTGGGTCTGCGCTGGAATTTCAATCGCTCATTGATGGTTCGATTTGTGACTGCTGTTGGCTGTTGCGTCGTTGCCCAGCGGTGCGTGACAGGTCACCAGTTTGCCGTCAATAATTTCCGCACGTAGTTCTCGCTGGAAACGGTCACCCACGTCTGCAACCATTTCACCATTGGGCCTGGTGGTGATCTTGACCTCGCTGAGGTTCTTTCTGGCGTTGGCGGAATCTGGGCCGTCAAGCGCCTGATCATCCGGCGGCGCGCTGGTCAATTCGCCCGTTTCCGGGTCGACAAAGGCGCGCAGTCCCTGGTCCGCTACCGGGGGCGAGATCTGCTCGGTGTTATTCTCCTCAGGAGAGACAGATGGGCAGGTGCCACCACGCGCCAGTGTCGGCGCGATGACCAATACCGCGGCAAGAATCCAACAATATAGCAATGATTTATAGCCCTGAACTTCCATATCTTCATCCTTGAATGGCACGAATTTCACTCTGTGAAGTAAAATTGTAAAGAAAAGCAATGACTTTTGCAATTTTTCGTATGCTATTCCGAGTATCTGAAAACCGCCAAAATACTGAATTCATACATCCAGCAACAAGTATTGGCGTTCCCAGGAACTGATGACTTTGTTGAACGCCTCAAATTCTTCCTGTTTTACGGCTCGATAAGCCTTTACGAAGTCGCTGCCCAAAACTTCATGCATTTCCTCGTGCTTGTCCAGCAAGCGCAAGGCTTCCTCCAGGTTTCTGGCTACGGTTATTTCTTCATCGTAGGCGCGCCCCTCGTGCGGTTTTGAGGCGTCAATCTTGTTCTTCATCCCCAGGTATCCGCAGGCCAGCGACACGGCCAGCGCCAGGTAAGGGTTTGCATCGACACCGGGAAACCGGTTTTCCACGCGCCGGGCAATCGGTCCACTGTCGGGAACCCGTATGCCGGTGGTTCGGTTTTCAAAACCCCAATGGAGATTGATGGGGGCAGATACATCGGGGGTGAAGCGGCGGTAAGAATTGACGCTGGGGGCGAAAAACGAAATGGCGCTGGGTATGTAGGCTTGCAATCCACCGATAAAGTGGCGAAAAAGTGGATGTTCGCTGCCGTCGGGGTTGGAAAATATGTTGGCGCCGGTTTCAATGTCGATAATGCTTTGATGAATATGCAGGGCGCTACCCGGTTCCTGCTCCATCGGTTTGGCCATGAACGTAGCAAAAACGCCGTGGCGTATGGCGGTCTCCCGAACGGTTCGCTTGAATACAAAAACCTGGTCCGCCAGTTCCAGGGCATTGCCATGCAGGAAGTTGACTTCCATCTGTGCCACGCCGGATTCGTGGATCAGTGAATCCACGTCCAGTTTCTGGATTTCGCAGAAATCGTACATCTCCTCGATCAGGGGTTCGAACTCATTGACTGCGTCGATACTGTACGACTGTCTGCCGGCTTCGCGAGAGTTATGATCGAATCTGGTGTTTGAGCAGTTGAAAAAAAGCGGCGTATCTGGTTGATTTGTTGTTACCAAACTTCAAAGCAACCAAAGGAGATACGCCACTATGAACAAGAATAATGTTATTGAACTGGAACGTCGAGCAATCAGTGCCGATCCGTTGACCGAATTGCTCAAAGAAGGCGCCCGGAAGCTGCTCGCCGAAGCGGTGGAAAGTGAAGTCCAGGAGCTGCTGGCCAAGTATCAGGATTGGCGTACCGAATCAGGTCATGCCGGTGTGGTGCGCAACGGTTACCTGCCAGAACGTGAGTTGCAGACCGGCCTGGGACCGATCCGGGTGAGAATTCCCAAGGTGCGCTCGAAGACCGGTGAAGCAGTGAGTTTTCAGTCGGTGCTGGTGCCGCCATATGTGCGCAAGACAGCGACTTTCGAGGCAGCCATTCCGTGGTTGTACCTCAAAGGGGTATCCAGCGGTGAGATGGCTGAGGCGTTGCGGGTACTGGTGGGCCCGCAGGCACAGGGTCTGTCGGCCAGCACGGTATCCCGCCTGAAACAGGTATGGGCGGAGGAATATCGAGCGTGGAGCCAGCGTCGCCTGGGACAGGACCGGTGGGTGTATGTCTGGGCTGATGGTGTCTACAGTGGGCTGCGGGCGGAGGATGCCAAGCTCTGCGCGCTGGTGATCATTGGTGTCAATGAACGCGGCGAAAAACATTTTCTGGCGATTGAGGACGGGGTGCGAGAATCGACTCAGAGTTGGCGTGAGGTGTTGCTGAATCTGAAGTCGCGCGGCATGAGCGCCCCACAACTGGCGATTGGTGATGGTGCGATGGGTTTTTGGGCGGCGCTGGATGAAATCTTTCCGGCCAGCCGCCAGCAACGCTGCTGGATGCACAAGACCATGAATGTACTGAATTGTTTGCCGAAATCCGCACAACCCAAAGCCAAGCAGGCCCTGCACGCCATCTGGCAGGCGGAAACCAAGGATGATGCAAACAAGGCGTTTGATTTGTTTATTGAGATCTTTGAGGCGAAATACCCGAAAGCGACGAGCTGTTTGCTCAAGGATCGGGATGAACTGTTGGCATTTTATGATTTTCCGGCCCAACACTGGCAGAGCATCCGGACCAGCAACCCGATTGAATCCACCTTTGCCACCATCCGCCACCGGACCAAAAGATCCAAAGGTTGTCTGACGCGCAATGGCATGTTGCATATGATGTTCAAATTGAGCCAGTGTGCGGAAAAGAAATGGCGCCGGCTACGCGGCTTTGATTACCTGGCCAAGGTGATTACGGGGGTGAAATTCAAAGATGGGATCGAGGTAAAAGAGATTGATCAGGTCGCCGCTTGAATCAAATGGCTAAACACCAGATTTGACAATAGCTCAAATTTGACGGCTACCGGTACAGTGCGGGAATACACCGCCCTGTGGTCGCCCGATGGTCAGCAGATTGCCTGGATAGCTGAATCTGACGGCAGCCAGGAAGTGGTGGTGACCAGCCAGACCGGGGAAGGGGAGGCCAGGTGTTATCCACTGGGCAGCCATTTTTAATTCCTGTCGGAGTGGACAGGCGGGGAATCACCCCGGCTGGTGTACCTGGACAATCATCTCGGCATCCACGCCCTCGATCTGGATTCGGGCCAAACCAGTCATATTGCCACCAGCGCCCGGCGTGACAGCATTGAGACGGCAGTTTCTCCAGATGGGCGCTGGTTGGCCCTCACGCTGGAGCAACCCAATTTCCATCGTGACCTGGTACTGCACGATTTTGAGTCTGGCCGCAATACTACTGTCACCGATGGACTGGCCGATGTGGCCTCCCCGGCCTTCAGCCCCGATGGCAAGTACCTGTATTTTGCCGCCTCCACCAACTCCGGCCCGACCCAGGTGGGCCTGAACATGACCAGCCAGGAACGTCCGTACCGGGCTGCGATTTACGGACTGGTGCTGGCTGCTGATGGCAAATCCCCCCTATTGCCCAAAACTGGCGATGAGGAAGCGCAGAGCAGCCCAGACGAGGAGGCTGACAATGGGAAGAAAGACGAGGACAAGAAGGATGAGAATGACGACTCGGCCTCAAAGACCACGCGTATCGACCTCGAAGGCCTGGGACTCAGAGTAGTTGCACTGCCGGTATCGGAGAGCAGTTACGGCAATTTGGGGGTGGGTAAGGACGGCAGCCTGTTTTACGTCCGCTACGTTCAGCCCGGCGCCAGCACACCCGCGCCCGGTGGTAATGCAGCGGATGGCAACCGCCTGATGCGATTCAATTTTGACAAGCAGGAAGAAAAATCACCGCTGGGCGGTGTCAACAGTTTCTCGATCAGCAGTGACGGCGCCCACATGATCATCGGCAAGTCCGACGGCACGCTGATGACGGCTGAGATAGCCGATGAAATCAAACCTGAGGCGCTGAAACTCGAGGGCGTAAAAGTGCTGGTCGATCCACAAGAGGAGTGGGCCCAGATATTCGACGAGGCCTGGCGCATGGAAAAGGAATACTTTTATGCGCCAACCATGCACGGCCTGGACTGGGACGCAGTATATGAGCAATACCGGCCCCTGGTCGCCCATGTCGGGCGGCGTGAGGACCTCAATGCCCTGCTGGTCGAGATGATTGCCGAAATGCAGGTGGGTCACAATCGGGTTGCTGGTGGCGACGTATATTTGGCCAGTGGTACCCATACCGGCCTGTTGGGTGCAAATTTTGAAATCGACCAGGGCCGCTATCGATTGGCCCGGATTTATTCCGGTGAGTCATGGAATCCCTTCATCCCGGCCCCGCTGGCGACTCCGGGCAATGAAGCCAAAGCGGGTGAGTATATTCTCGCGATCAACGGCAGTGAATTGACGGCCGGGGACAACATTTTTGCCCATCTCGAGGGAACGGTCGGCCAGCAGCTTACGCTGCGCGTTGGGCCCGATGCCCGGGGCAAAGACGCCCGTGACATCATGGTCCAACCCATCGACGGAGAGCGCGCATTACGGCTGTGGTCGTGGATCGAAGGCAATCGGCGATTGGTCGATCAGGCCACCGATGGCCGGGTGGGATACATTTATTTGCCCAATACCGCAGGCGCCGGTTACACATTCTTCAACCGGATGTTTTTCGCCCAGGTCGACAAGGAAGCACTAATCGTTGACGAGCACTCCAATGGTGGAGGGCAGGCCGCCAACTACATTATCGAGGTGCTGGGTCGTCGACACCTGTCAGGCTGGGCAGACCGCAATGGCCTGATCTTCAATACCCCCGCGGGCGCTGTCCACGGGCCTAAAGTCATGTTGATTGACCAGGATGCGGGATCGGGCGGCGACTATTTGCCGCATACCTTCCGCTACGCCGGCATTGGTAAGTTGATCGGCACCCGGACCTGGGGTGGTCTCATCGGCATCTCGACCAATCCGCAGTTGATGGATGGCGGCTTCCTTGCGGTACCCTATTTCAGGTTTTTTGATCCGCAGGGCAACTGGTCGGTGGAAAATGAAGGCGTCGCGCCCGACATTGAAGTTGCGCTCGACCCGATCGCCAGCAATCGGGGTCAGGACAGCCAGCTCAACGCTGCCATCAGCGAAGTCATGAGCCAACTCGAGACCTATGAGAGTGAGGTGCCGAGCACTGCACCGCCCCTACCTACAGAACCCGGGGAGTAACGCGAATCGTGCTAGACTAATCGGCGGCCTCAGCGACCCAGTAAATCCCATAGCGGCGGGGGTTACGGGCGCTGATGTAAGCGAGGAGCTAAGTCATGGCTGTAGAACAGATGCGAAAAACCCGCGCGTGGATTTTCAGTGCAGGGCTCGCCCTGACGGTTCTTGTAATATTGTATTTTGGCGACCAATACCCACCGGATGAAACTCAGACTTCCGGGTCAATCGTGCCCGCAGAGCGCTATCAGGCCTATGAGCCTGCAGAATCTGATTTCCTGCCCGAAAAGGAAGAGATCGCGCGGTTCATGCACACCGATGCCTAAGAGATTCTGGTCCAGAATCCCGAGCTACTTGACGTACTCGCCAGCGAGAACTTGTTGCGTGTCCTGGCCGTAGCTGAGGTGCGCAATGCCTTTGCCAATGCTCAGTTGATGCAGGCCTTGGCTAACGACGAAATTCGCGAGGCTTTTGGAAATGCCGAATTTCGTCTTGCACTGGTTAACGAGCAGGTGCGCGCAGGCATTGAGAGCGATCAGTTGCGGGCATTGTTTGCCAGTGATCAGGTTCGGCAACTGCTGGCCAACGATTCGATACTCAGGTTTTTCACGAACGAGCAATTCCGCCATTTCCTGGCCAATGACGAGTTGCGCGTGGCCTTGGGGAATCCCGCTTTTCGCAGCCTCCTGGCGAATGACCAGTTCCGTAGCGCAATGTCCAGCAGCCGGTTTCGCAGCGCACTGGCGTTAAACCATTTCCGTAGCACGATGCGCTAAGGAGCCGCAGGCGACCCGCCGGCCCCGGTTGGGTAAGTCGAGCAATGCGAGACTCCTTTGTCGGCTGGTTAAATTAGCGGCGCACCCGCCTGCAGATCACACAAGCGGCCAGACCATGTGCATGGATTTTGGTTGACGAAACTCATAGCCGCGAGGTGTTGCCGGACGGGCCGGGTCAATTGCGAGCGCAGGTAAACGGTCCAGCAAGGATTCCACAGCGATCCGAGCCTCCAGCTTGGCCAGATTCGAACCCAGGCAGTGATGCTCGCCCATGGCGAATCCGAGGTGACGTTTTAGCCTGGGCCGGTCAATATCGAATATGTCAGGGTTTTCGAATACCAAAGGGTCATGATTGGCCGAGGCCAGCATGCAGTTTACGGTATCGCCTTTGCGGAATGTAAAATCCCCGATAGTGACCTGGCGCGTGACATGCCGTGTTGCCGACTGCACGGGTGACAGCCAACGCATCACTTCTTCGAGTACTCGTGGCATTAGAGAAGCGTCTGCCTTGACACGGTCCAGCACTGTTGGATGAAGCAGCAGGGAATACACGGTATTCATAATCAGTGCCTCGACAGTGGAAATGCCACCGAAGAAAATCAACAGTGCATTGCGGCGAATCTCCGCGTCACTCAGCGGTCGGCCCACCGTCGCATGCAACATGACTTCCAATAAAGTGCCGTCGTGTGAATTGCGATGCTCATCAATATGCGCTTGCATGTAATGGTGAAATTTGCGCACATTGTGGTGTGCTGCATGGCGAATGTCAGCGTCCCAGGTGAAGTTTGCCAGCGCCGCTTCAAAGGAGTCATACCATTGCCGAAGAATGTGCTCGTCTTTGGCGGGCAGACCGAACAGGCTCAACATCGACAGGATCGGCAAGCGGCTGGCGAAGGCGGATCTCAGCTCCACGTTACCGTCATTTGCGAAACCATCGATCAATTCATTGACGTGTATGCGTATGGCGTCATCCATCAACTGGCGGATAGACGCGGGCGTGAAGCTTGATCGCAGCTTGTTTTTAAACAGGTCATGCAGCGGGCCTTCAGTGCTTAGCATCTGCTCGCCAAATGTGTCCATGATCAGTGAATGTTCAGTGCCCGTAATAAAGGATTCTGAATCGCTGAGTATGGCCTGCACATCACTGTAACGGGTCACCAGGTAATGCCCGAAGGAGTCCAGCCAGGTGACTGGTTCATGCTGGCGCAGATCACGATACAGGGGGTAGGGGTTGGCATCAAAGGCTTCTACGGTCAGGCCGTTGCCGAGGGGAAATTGATGGGTGGCAGTCATGCAGGTCTCCAATTCCAGGGGGAACAAACCCAATCGCGAGTATGGAAATGAATAATACCCGCACTCAGCGTATATTTAGTGCCTGATATCGCAGAAAATTTGGTATAATTCGCAGAATATGTCAGAATATTCTATATTCTTGAAGGAATTAGCTATATGAAATTTGATCGTGCCGCGCACAGGATTCTGCAGGTCCTGCAAAGGCGCGGCCGCATCAGTAACGTTGAACTGGCGCGGGCGGTTCATGTGTCCGAATCCAATTGTCTGCGCAAGACCAGGGCGCTGGAGGAGGCAGGCATCATCTCCGGATACCGGGCTGTCGTGAATCCGACGAAAATGGGCCTGGGCATTACCGCGCACATTATGGTCAACCTCGATCAGCGCTCGGAAACCGATACTCGTGCCTTTTTTGAGGCACTCGAAAACGAGGCCCGCGTGGTCGAATGCGTGGCGATCACGGGCCCGCATGACTTGTTGCTCAAAGTCGTGGCACGGGATATGGAGGACCTGGCCGACCTGACCATGTCGGGGATATTGAGTTATCACAGCGTCAAGGACATCTCGTCATGCGTGGTGATGAAAGAAATCAAACCGATGGCGCCCTTACCGTCACTCAAAAGGGCATGGAATATTCAGGTTTGACGGAATGTTCTGTCTTGGCGTACTACTCGTGGCGATTGGCGGTGCTAAAATGTCCGATTACTCCGCAAGCCGGGAAAGCGTCGCCAATCGCATGCGAAAAATTCTGATAGCACTCATTATTGTCGTCCTGGCGCTGGCCGCCTACCAAACCGCACGTGTGGTCGCGCGTGAGACAGGCGATGCGAATGCCGGCACCAATGGTTCAACCGCTGAACCAGCAGTGGCGGTGGCGGTGACCCGAGCCAGAGAGGAATTGTGGAAGCCGTCAATCAAGGCCACCGGCAGTCTGCGCGCTTACCAGGGGGTCAAGGTGACCGCCCAGGAAAAAGGACTGATCACCGAGATTCATTTCCAGTCTGGGCGCCGCGTCTCCAAAGGCGATGTGCTGGTTCAGCAATATGTCAAATCAGAATGGGTGCGGCTGAGCGGCCTCAAGGCGGAATTGAGTCTGGCACGCAAGAGCTATGATCGCAGCCAAAGCCTGATCGGCAAGCAGGCGGTTTCCCAGTCGCAACTGGACAGCACCCTCAGCGATCTCGAGCGCATGACGGCGCTGGTCCAGAATCTTGAAGTTACCATCTCCAAGCGCACCATACGCGCACCTTTTGACGGCGTTCTGGGCATTCGACAAGTCGATGTAGGCCAGTACATCGAGCCAGGTGACGAAATCGTTTCGCTGGAGGCTCTCGACCCGATCTATGTGGAATTCACACTGCCGCAGAACCGCTTACCCCAGGCTCGCATTGGGCAGCAAGTCAGCATAGAGGTCGACGCTTATCCGGGCGAGGAATTTTCTGGCGCCATTAACGCGATTGAGCCTCTGGTGGATTCTGCAACGCGCACCTTCCTGGTCCAGGCGCAAGTGGCTAATGACCAACTCAAATTACGCCCCGGCATGTTCGTCAACACGCGGTTGCTGTTGCCATTGAGAGAAAAAGTTCTGACGCTGCCGCAGGCGGCCATTTCCTATAACCCGTACGGTAACTCTGTCTATATCGTCGACCGGGGCCCGGCAATGGGTGGGGGGACAGCAAGAAGCGTCTACGTCAGCCTCGGGGAGACTCGAGGCGACCAGGTTGCCGTGCTGTCCGGTATCCAGCCTGGCGACCTGGTGGTCACCGCCGGCCAGTTGCGTTTGCGCAACGGCGCTGCGGTGACCATCGATGAGGGCACCGTCATAGGCAACAACGCGGAACCCGTCGTAGACGACAGCTGAGATGCAGTTCACCGATACATTCATCCGCAAACCGGTGTTGGCTACTGTTGTGAGCCTGATGATTTTATTGGTGGGCAGCATGTCGTTTCAGCAACTGTCGGTGCGCCAATATCCGAAGAGCGAATCGGCCGTCATTACTGTCAGCACCGCTTACGTTGGCGCAGATGCAGACTTGGTGCAGGGATTTGTAACGACACCGCTGGAGCGCGAAATTGCCAGCGCTGACGGGATCGATTTTCTTGAGTCCACCAGCGCCCAGGGCAGAAGCACCATCGTTGCCCGGCTAAAACTCAACTTTGATTCCAACGTTGCCCTGACCCAGATTACTTCCAAGGTCAACAAGATTCGCAACCAGTTGCCGTCGGAAAGCGAAGTGCCGACCATCACGCTTGGGACCAGCGAGAGCACGGCGTCGATGTACTGGGGTTTTCAGAGCAAGACCCTGGCGCGCAACCAGATTACCGACTACATTGCCCGCGAAGTGCAACCCAGACTCGAATCGATTTCCGGGGTGGAGAAAGCCGACATCCGTGGTGCGCGCAATTTTGCCATGCGCATCTGGCTGGACCCGGAGCGCATGGCCGCACTGAATATTACACCCTCACAAGTTCGCGAGGCGCTCACCTCCAACAACTATCAAGCGGCTGTGGGCAGCACGAAAGGTGCGGTAGTTGCCTTCAATCTGAGTGCTGCAACTGGCCTGCACAGCGAAGAGGAATTTCGTCAGCTGATCGTCAAACAGGAGCGTGGCTCGGTGGTGCGGTTGCGCGATATTTCCAGGGTTGAGCTGGGTTCCGAGGACTACAGTAGCGAGGTGCTGCTGTCTGGTGAGCCCGCGGTTATGCTGGCGATTTCGGTGTTGCCCAATGCCAATGTACTGGAGGTCATTCAACGAGCGCGCGATATCTTTCCCGATATCAAGGCGCAGTTGCCGCCCGAGCTGAGCGCCCGAGTCATGTATGACAAGACGCGCAATATCGACGATTCCATCTCCGAAGTTAAACTCACCCTGGTCCAGGGGCTCGCCATTGTAACCCTGGTGATCTACCTGTTCCTGGGCTCTTTGCGGACCCTCTTGATACCGATCGTCACCATTCCCCTGTCACTGATTGGCGCGGGTGCGATCATGTTGTTGCTGGGCTATTCGATCAACCTGTTGTCACTGTTGGCGCTGGTCATCGCGATCGGCCTGGTCGTCGATGACGCCATCATTATTACCGAAAATATACATCGTCATGTTGAGGAGGGCCTACCGGTGCGCGATGCCGCTTTCCTCGGCGCCCGCGAATTGGCCACGCCGGTGATCGCCATGACGATTACCCTGGTGGCTGTCTATCTGCCGATTGGCTTCATGGGTGGGCTCACTGGCAGCCTGTTCAGAGAATTTGTGTTCACTCTGGCCGGTGCGGTACTGATTTCCGGCATCATTGCGCTCACGCTGTCGCCGATGATGTGTTCAAAACTGCTCAAACCGCATTCTGAAAACGCCCATGATCTGGAGCATAGCCTGGATGTCGCCTTTGACCGGTTTCGGAGGGTCTACCAGAGGATACTGCACCGTGTATTGAATCACCTGGTCAGCGCAATGGTGTTCTCATTGTTGGTGCTGGTCGGTATCTGGTACATGTTCACCTCCGCCCAGCACGAATTGGTGCCGACCGAATACGAGGGTCTGGTATTCGTGCAGTCCAGAGCGCCGCCCAATACCTCGTCGGATCAGCTTTCGAAATATGCCGAATCGCTCAATGACGCATATTTTCGGCTGCCCGGTGTTGGCCGGGTATTTCAATTCAACGGCGGCATCAGCAGTCAGGGTGGTGGTGGCGGCACCACGGCGTTTAGCGGAGTGATATTCAAGCCCAATGACGAAGGCGAACAGTCGCAGTTGAGCTTGCAGAAAATGATTCAGGATGAAGTGAATAAAGTGCCGGGCCTAAAATCGGCGGCTTTCTCGCGCCCGGCGATGCCTGGAGCAGGGCGCGGGGTTGCGATCCAGTTTGTCATCGGTTCCACCGAACCCGCCTTCGCAGTGTACGAAGTGGTGCAGGACTTTGTCTCGCTGGTCAGGGACAGTGGTATGTTCGCATATGCCGACATGGACCTGAAATTCGATTCACCGCAGATGAGAATCCACATCGACCGCGACAGAGCGGCGGACCTGGGTATCGACATGCGTCAACTGGGCAGCGACCTTGCCATTATGCTGGGGGGGAATTACGTCAATCGCTTCAGTCTCAATGGCCGCAGCTACAAAGTCATTCCCCAGGTCGAGCGGCGCTTCCGGCTCAATCCTGAGCAATTGTCACAATTCCAGGTGGCCACCGCCAGCGGCGCCCTGGTGCCGGCCTCATCGGTTGTATCGTTCGAGCAGGTGGTGATGCCGCAGGCGCTGAAGCGATTCCAGCAGATGAATTCGGCCACATTGTCTGCGGTGCCCATGCCGGGCATCTCTGTGGGTGAAGCCCTGACACACTTACAGCATTTGGCCAAGCAGTCATTGCCGCGCGGCTACAACATCGATTATGCCGGTTCGTCCCGCCAGTACATGCAGGAAGGCAGCTCGCTGATCGGCGCGTTCTTTATCGCCATGTTGATCATTTTCCTGGTGCTTGCCGCCCAATTTGAGTCGTTCCGCGATCCGCTGATCATGCTGGTTAGCGTGCCGATGTCAGTGGCCGGTGCACTGTTGTTTCTGTGGGGCGGTTTCGCCACCATCAATATTTATACGCAGATTGGCCTGATTACCCTGATTGGCCTGATCAGCAAACACGGCATCCTGATCGTGCAGTTCGCCAACCACTTGCAAATAGAAGAGGGATTGGGGAAACGCGAGGCGGTCGAGCGTGCGGCCGGAATCCGATTGCGACCCATTTTGATGACCACGGCCGCCATGGTGCTGGGGGTCGTGCCCTTGCTGCTGGCCAGTGGCGCAGGCGCCGTGGCACGATTCGATATCGGCCTGGTCATCGCCAGCGGCATGTCAATCGGCACGCTATTTACTCTGTTTATCGTCCCCGCCATGTACCTGTTGTTGGCGATGGATCATTCGGCGGCAACGAACCAACAAGGCCAACCCGCCGACACCCTCTCATCCGGAGATTCCGTGACAGCTTCGTAAACTGAGGGCCTAAGCGGTTATTTCCATCATCGTTGATCTACCTCCGGAAAGCTCCATGAGCGGGTTGCTGTCCACGCCTGGCGGATGGCCCTTCGGGCTACCCTCACTTCTCCGCGCTTGGTGGGTCGGCTCCAACGGAACATCCTGTTCCGTGTCGCCTTGTCGAGCCCGAGCGCCAAGGATGGCGTGAGGAAGGAAAATGCCAGGATGGCAGCATTTTCCGACGGCTCGAAGAGCTGCTGAACGGTTTCAAGTGTTCTTAGCGCCTTGGATCGTTCCCGCGCATCCTTGCGCTCCACGATCTAAGCACATCCTTGTGCAAAAGCCCGCTCATGGGGCCTTCCTAACGCTGGCACAAGCCGATTCGGAGTAAGGGGTCTTCTTGCAGAACCCTTTGAAACAGGATGTTTCAAGAGGAGCGTCCCATGGACGGGCTCGAGCGTGTCCTGCAAGGAGACCCCTTACTCCGAATCGGCGCCGCTACGATATGTAGAACACATGTGACATGTGGCCGGTTCTAGCGCTCGTCAATTACCCTGACTGCTTTCCCTTCAGAACGGGGTATGCCACCCGGATCTCGCACCTCGATGCGGGTGGTAACGCCGACAAACTCCTTGATTTCCTTTCTGAGTTGCCGACCCAGACCATCGCATGTCCCGGGGTCGGTTTCCGGTAGCCGTTCGACGAAAACGTCCAGTTGATCCATCCGATCGCTGCGTGACACCCGCAATTGGTAATGCGGCGCCAAACCGTTGATCTTCAATACCCGTTCTTCGATCTGTGTTGGAAACACGTTGACGCCACGGATGATGAGCATGTCGTCGGTGCGACCGGTGATTTTTTCCATGCGCCGCATGGGACGGGCGGTGCCCGGCAGTAGGCGGCTCAAGTCCCGCGTGCGGTAGCGGATGACAGGAAATGCCTCCTTGGTCAGTGAGGTAAAGACCAGTTCACCCAACTCGCCATCCGCGAGTGGTTCACCGGTTTGTGGATGGATGATTTCTGGATAAAAGTGGTCCTCCCAGATGGTTGGCCCATCTTTGGTCTCGATGCACTCACTGGCGACGCCCGGCCCCATGACTTCTGAGAGGCCGTAAATGTCTAGCGCGTCCAGCGCGCAGCGCTGTTCCAGTTCGCGCCGCATCGGCTCACCCCAGGGTTCTGCGCCGAATATTCCTAGTTTCAGGGACGTCTCGGCGGGATCGAATCCCAGCGCTTCGAATCTGTCGGCAATATTGAGCATGTACGAAGGTGTGCTCATTATGACGTCTGGCTCAAAGTCCTGGATGAGCTGAACTTGTTTGGCTGTTTGTCCACCGGACATTGGGATGACCATGGCGCCCAGTTTCTCTGCCCCATAGTGCACGCCCAGGCCACCAGTGAAGAGGCCATAACCGTAGGCATTGTGAATTTTGTCGCTGGGTTCGGCGCCACCCGCGCGAAGCGATCGCGCGCAAACCCCGGCCCAGGTATCAATGTCATTGCGGGTGTAGCCCACGACCGTCGGTTTACCCGTCGTGCCGCTGGACGCATGAATGCGCACGACCTGTTCCTGCGGGACTGCGAACAGCCCGAACGGATATCCGGCGCGAAGATCTTCTTTGGTGGTGAATGGAAAAAGTTGCAGATCTTCCAGGCTGTTCAGATCGCCGGGAGTAATGCCCTGGGCCTCGCATGTTTCTCTGAAGGACGGCACATTGGCATAGGTATGCTCAAGGGTGGCTCCGAGCCTGTCCAGTTGCAGCGCGCGTAATTCATCGATACTGGCTTTCTCAATCGGTTCGAGTCTTTCAGTTTGCACCGTGCGGCAAACCATGGCGTTTCTCCGCTGTTCAAGATCATGACAGGACCACAACAATGCCCCTCCTGGCATGATCATATCCTCAGAACCTGTGCGCCGCCAGACGTCCTTTGGCGCCTTGCTGATTGATCCCAGGACGCATACAGAACGATAATGAGCCGATGAACAAATTGTTACAGAATTCCAGTGCGAACCCCAGGCAATCCATCGCGGGCTTCAGTGTGGGCATCATTGTGGCTGAGGAGTCCATGAACCTGTTGCGCGGCAATGTGGCCAACGCCTGTACATTTGACTTTCCTGTGTTGTATGAGATTTTGGAAGGCACCCCTGCCAAGGAAATAATGGCGGGCAATCCAGACGTGGGTGAGCGTGTGCTTGCGGCCGGCAAACGCTTGGAGAAGCGTGGTGTTCATACCATTGTCGGCGCCTGTGGCTCTTTTGCAAATTACCAGAAGCTGGCGGCAGAGAATTTCAGCGTGCCAACTTTCATGAGTGTGATGTTACAGATTCCCCTGATACTCGGTGGCCTTGGCCCAAACCAGAAGGTCGGCGTTATCGCTGCCGCCGCATCGGCGTTAACGTCGCGGGTGTTCGAACAGTGCGGCATCCATGACACGGACCGCATGGTCATCGATGAAGCGATTGGCATCGAATCGTTCCTCGCGATGGCCAGGCATGACCCCGCTTTTGAATTCGACCAGTTGTCTGATGAACTGAGCGGACTGGCCGCCCGCATGGTGTCAAATCACCCCGAAGTCGCCGCCATCGTTTTGCAATGCAGTGACCTGCCGCCGTTTGCGTCCGCCATACAGGCGGCTTCTGGCTTGCCGGTGTTTGATATGACGTCGTTGGTCGAGTGGGCTGCCGCATCGTGCATGAGGCGTCGCTATTAGTGTGGTGATTCTCTGAATCAATCTTCCACCTGCAGAATCAAAAATGTGGCGTTTGAAGCATACATCTGCTCAATTTCATCGGCATACTCTTCCAGGACCAGGCGGTTGCGTGTTTTGCTGGTCGGTGTGGCCTCGCCGTTTTCCGCGCTGAACGGCCTGATATAGATGGCTTTTTCGATACGCTCATAGGGGTGTAGAGCACCTGTCTCAGCGCGAATGGTTTGAAATTCCTGCTGCACGCGAGCCACAATATCTTCCTCATAAACCAGATCCACCGGATTGCTGAAATCGACATCGAGCCGTCCGGCGATGTTCTGTGCGGCCATCAGGTCTTCGGACAGGCAAATAATGGCCACACAGAATTCCTTCTGCTCACCTGCGACGACGGCCTGACCAATCAAGCTGCAACGCCGTAGAAAAGCGTCGGCGATGGCCTCCAGGTCGTAATACTCCCCATTGGCAAATTTGGCCCGATTGCCGGCGCGGTCATGCACTTGTACAAAGCCTTCATCATCGACCAGGCCGCGGTCTCCGGTGTGATACCAGTCATCGACCAGGGCGCCTGAGGTGGCTTCGTGATTGTTGAGGTAGCCTCTGAAGACCATCGGGCCACGGATACACAATTCGCCCGTGTCCCCCGCCGGCACGGCATTACCACCCCCGTCGCGCACCTCGATTTCCAGCCCGGGCACTGCCTTGCCGCAGAAACCGATTTTCCCGTCTGAAGGATGACCAATGGCGACCGCGCCCGCCGCTTCAGAGATGCCATAGCCCTCGTTGATGGTCAGGTCGAGCTTGTCTCGGTAGGTGCGAATAACGTTGGGTTCCAGCTTGGCGGCGCCGCTCAAGCAATAGGTCGCTTTATCCAGCCCCGCCAATTTCTTGAGCTTTGGCGCAAATCTCGCGCAGTCGAATGAATCGCTAAACAGTGACTGCTCGCCTGCCGTCATGGCGCTCAGTGCCTGTTCCATGCCCATCAGCAACATGCTGATCACCTTGGGTACGCCGGGGATAAAATTGGGGCGCAACAGGGTCAAATCTGATTTCAGCGTTTGCTTGTTGCTGTAAGCGAGGCAGGCGCCATTTAGCCAGGCCGTGTAATCGAGCAATGCCTGGAAGATGTGGGCATTGGGCAGGTAGGAAATGAGGATGTCTTTTTGGTGGATGACGAAGTTCTCAGTGGTGTTAACGACATTGGCCAGCAGGTTGCCATGGCTGACGATTGCCCCTTTGGGCCTGCCGGTGGTGCCGGAGGTATACATCACCTTGGCCATATCGGTGGACTCGGTGGCAGCCACGCGGTCCTGCGTTGTCGTGGCCGTTGCACTCAACAGGCTGTTGAAGGCCAGAATCATGGGGTCGTCCAGTGGGCAGTTGCCAAAGAAAAACACCTGTCTGATCTTGGGCGCACTGGTTTTGATGAGTGGCAGGATCTTCTCAAGGCGCGGCGCATCGTCGGTAAATAGATAGCGCGCTTCGCTGTCATTGATCTTGTAGATCACATCTTCGAAGGCGTCATTGACGTATATTCCGACCGAGGCGGCGCGATTGAGGGCGGCCGCAACGTCGGTGAGGTTCCAAGCCGGACAATTGGAGGCCCAGATCGCCAGGCGCTCCGTTTCGCCCAGCCCCAGATCCCGAAGATTGCCCGCGACGGTTTCGGCCTGCGAGATAAAGTCGGTCAGGCTGGATTCACTGCGGTATGCGCCCTGTTCGTTCTTACTCAACAAGGCGCGGTGGTTGCCAAAGCGATCACAGGCTCTATACAGGCTCTGCGTAAATGTGCTGCAGGATGCAATGGCGGGGTCAATTTTGCCCCTTCTGCGCAACATGGCTACCCCCGGCTACGGGCAGAGAAGAGTTGAATACCATATCATTGATTCAGCTGAACAAGGTGCTGCCGAGGCGATTAGAACACATACCATGAGGTCCACCGACATTGTTCATATCGTATCCTGCCACGCTGAAGGCGAAGTCGGCGATGTCATCATCGGCGGCGTGGCGCCACCGCCCGGAAAAACCTTGTGGGATCAGTCACGCTGGATCGCCCGTGATCAATCGTTGCTCCAATTTGTTCTCAATGAGCCCAGGGGCGGGGTATTCAGGCACGTTAATCTGCTGGTTCCGCCAATCAACGAGCAGGCTGTATACGGCTTCATCATCATGGAACCCGCGCACACCCCGCCGATGTCAGGCTCCAACACGATTTGCGTCGCCACCGTCTTGCTCGACACCGGACTCGTGCCCATGGTTGAGCCTGAGACGGTTTTTTGCCTCGAGGCACCTGCGGGGCCGGTGCAGATACGGGCTTTTTGCGAGAACGGCAAGACAATCAGTATTGAGTTTCAGAATGTGGCCTCTTTTGCTGATGTGCTGGGCGCCACCATCGAAGTTGAGGGCATCGGCAGTCTGACCGTTGATACGGCCTATGGCGGTGACAGCTTTGTGTTGGTCGATGCTGCTCGCCTCGGCTTTGATATCGTCCCTGCCGAGGCTCGGGATATGGCCCATGTGGGCAGATTGATTACTCGGGCGGCAAACGAACAGATTGAGTTTCAGCACCCCGTACATCGCGAATGGAGTCATCTCTCGTTTTGCCAGTTCACCGGTCCGCTTGAATGCCGCAACGGTACCCTGCACGGGAGAAACGCGGTGGTCATTGAGCCGGCAAAAATCGATCGGTCACCCACCGGCACAGGATGTTCTGCCCGGATGGCGATATTGCATGCCCGCGGTGAAATGCAGGTTGGCGATCATTTTATTGCGGAGTCAATCATTGGATCGACATTTGAGTGTGGGATTGTCAAGAACACCACAGTTGCCGGGCGGCCAGCCATTGTACCGACGGTGCGGGGGCGCGCCTGGATCACGGGCACCCATCAGTTGATGAGGGACCCGGATGATCCGTGGCCGCTGGGCTATCGATTGACAGACACCTGGCCATAAAAAAGCCACCCCTTTGCAGAGGTGGCTTTCTCAATCCCGACTAGGGGTGTCGGTCAGATTTCAGTAGAACCAGCGAACGTCGACCCCGAAGGTACGCGGACGATTGGTGACGATCCGCGGTCGGCGTGGATCCTCGGCGGCCAGCGAACGATTGTCAGACAGGTTGGCGTGGTCGTTGGTGAGGTTCTTGCCGTAGATGGAGATATTCCAGTTGCCCACATACATGCCCAGTCGGGCGTCCAGCAAGTTGTATGACGGGCGAACACGCGGGGCAGTAATGCTCTGGTTCACACTCACGCTGCTGTCGATCCAGCTATAGTTGACGAAGAAATATCCCTCGTTCGCGCCAATATTAAAGTCATACTGCGCGTTGGCCATGAAGGTCCATTCCGGTACCTGTGGCAACGGGTCGCCTTCAAAAAATATTGGTCGCGTCCTGCGGGTCTGTGATTGCCGCGTCGGTGTAACCTACGCCCCAGTGTGTAGGTGAAGTTTTCCGCCGGCCGGCCAGATATCTCAATTTCGAAACCCTTTGATTCGGCTACACCGGTGTTGTTGGTGAACTGGAAGCCGCATTCAAGCCGCGTGATCTGCTGGATGTCTTTCCAGTCGATTAAAAAAGCAGCGACATTGAGCGATAACGATCCGCCGGCATGGACGCTCTTGGAACCAATTTCATAGTTCCACAAAGAATCGGAATCAAACGCTTCCGGAGAACCGGTGATGCCCAGTTTGTCAAGGTCTTCAGCACAAAAAGCGAGTGGAACGATTGGATTGGTGCCGCCGATGCGGAAGCCTTTGGCGGCGCTGGTGTACAGGGTCCAATCATCGTTGGGCCGCCATTCCAGGGCAGCTTTCGGATTGAATCCGCTTTCGCTCTGTTTTTGTATCTACTCTGGGGCCGGGAGGTGCGCCGAAATCGACTACGATGCCCCCGGACTTCCTTGAAATGTTGACCTCGTTGTCATAGAAACCGTCCACCGGCGGTGATAAAGAAATTATCGGTCACTGCGAATTCGAACTCGCCAAAAAACGCCACCTCTTCAACTTCCGAGGAACTGTCGGTGGTGAATACGCAGTCCGTACCAAACGGTATACCGGTCACTGCATCATCGAATCCATCTGCGATGGAACATGGCCAGAAGGTGTCATTTTCGATCTTCGCGTAGAACGTACCCGCGGTCACTTGCAGGCGGCCGTTAAAATCCGAAGCAAAGCGGATTTCCTGGGGTGAACTGGTCCCGGTCATTGGTGGCAATGATCAGCGCCATAGGTGCGATGTAATCTTCGGTGCCGCCAGGCAGCACACCGGCGAACCAATTCATGAATCCGCCGAAATCTTCACGCTCATCGGTATCACGATTGAGGAAGGCGGTCGCGGAAACAAAATTACCCCATTCGGTGTCCCAGGTGAGCGTCAGGGAGGCGATGCTCCACTCTTCTTCGTTGGGTTCCGGTAAGAAGACCCGTCGAAAGTTGGTAAAATTATCAGGCGAGTGATCGCCATACGGGAGCCAGTCAAGATTTGACTTCTGGTACATGAACCGCGGCTCAACAGTGAAGGTGTCCGTTACATTCCAGGTGATCAAGGCCTGAAGACCGCGATATTTGCCTTCGTCGACATTTTTCAGTGACATTTCGTCGCCGGTCACAAACGGATTATCGACTTCGACTTCATACAATCCGCTTTGCCGAACGTAATATACGCTGCCTCGGAACGCTGCGTTTTCGGAAATTGGCACATTGAACGCCGCGTCACCCTGGTAATCCCAGGTACCCTCGTCGACAGTGCCGGCAGTGGCGTGGGCCTTGAATTCGGTCATCGTGGGATCGCCGCGTTTGGTAATCAGGCGAACCGTACCGCCCATATTACGTGCGCCGTACAGGGAACCCTGCGGTCCGCGCAAGACCTCGATGCGCAGCACATCGATTACTTTTGGATTCATCGACTCGGGAATCGGAATTTCATCAATATAGAAGCCCGTTGTTCCGAAGCCCGCAATACCACGTATCTGCACGCCGTTGGAAGTAAAGGTACCGTCCGCAATGTGCCCAAAGGACAGGTTGGGAACACTGGTGGCATAGTCGAAGAAGCCCACAGCGCCCATTTGTTCAAGTACCTGCTCGTCCATCACCGTGACCGACATGGCGATGTCTTGCAGGGATTCGGCGCGTTTGGTGGCCGTTACGATGACCTCCTCAAGCGCAGTAGTACTGTCGTCTTGCGCCAGAACGGGCGTGCTCAAAAGGCCGCCCAGGGCAAGAACAGAAATAAGTGTTGAAAAGTACGGATGCTTATTCATATTTCTCTCCACATGCATGCGAGTAAAAGTGTTAAGAATTCGCTAAAATTTAGTTTGTCGGTGCCTACACTACCCCGAATATGCCCCCGTATCAACTGACGATTTGAAGTCGGTCGAAGAAAGTCTTCGTTTGATCGTTATGGTGGGCAAATCCACGCTCGATTTCGTCGTGCCGGGCGCCAAACTGTCAGCGGGAAAGCAACCACCACTTCATGGTGGTTGTCACCAGTTCTGCTGCATCCTGCTGCACGAAATGATTCGCTCCCAGGGACCGTGACAAGTGTCAAGTCGGCGTCGATCCAGTTCCAGGTATTGTTCAATTGCACCCGAGGGCAGCGCCTGGTCGTCGAGCCCGTGGAAACATCAATACCGGCACGTCGATCATTGGCACGGTTGGCGCGGGGCGAATCGGGATCAGCAGGCGCCGGATAGTTGACCTTGTAATAGGCCAGCATGGCGTCAAAGTCCGACTGCTCGAAAGCTTGTATGTAGTGCTGGCGGGCGGCCTGGTCGCTGGACCCCAGCCAGACAAGGTCTCGACAGTCATCGGCATGCCAAAAAAAATGTCGGGATCCTGCGCTGAGCCCTGTTGGAACGCCCGGGCATAAGCCTGGTTGCCTTGCGCTTCCTTGTTCACCGCCCACTCGGCCGCCAGGCCGGAGGGGTGGGGCAAATTGAGAATAATCAGTTTGCTGAGCAATTCCGGATGCCTGAAGGCGAATGCCCAGGCCACCATGCCGCCCCAGTCATGTCCCACCACCGTCGCCTGTCTCATGTCCCAAATGTCGGATGACGGCAGCGACATCTTTCCACCAGCAGGCTCATGGCGTAGTTTTCGTTGCCTTCGAGTTGCCCGCTGAGGTTATAGCCACGCTGGTCGATGGCCACCGTTTGAAAGTCACTTTTCAGGCCATCCATCTGGTGCCGCCAGCTATACCAGAAGTCTGGAAAGCCATGAATCATGATGACCAGTGGACCCTCGCCAACCGAGGCATAGTGAATCTTGACACCGTCGCTGTCGGCAAAGCCATGTTCGACGTCTGTCCAAATATCGCCCATGGCCGTACTAGACAGCATCGTGGCCATCGTCATGGCCATTGTGACGACCCATATCATAGGCGCCGCAGGCGTGATTTTTCTGGGAATGCGATGGCTGTTGTGCATGGTAGGTTTCCAATTCGGACGTGGAGGACGGGGGAGCCGCAGGCGACCCGCCGGCCCCGGTTGGGTAAGTCGAGCAAAGCGAGCGGTACCAGAGGGGCCAGGCGCCTATTGCATGCCGTCGAGCGTAGCCGCCTTCCGCCGAAGGCGGGAGCAGGGAAGCGAGACTCCTTTGTGTGAAGGAATCTCGCAGGGATTGGGCCGGATTGATAGGCCTCTTCATGGGGCCGAACCGCGCATGGATTTCTTCAGCGATTCCCAGTCGATCCCGGCGTCGTAGTCGATGCGCTGGTGTTCGGTGTTGGCCGGCCAGGGGTTGGAGCCGCTAAGAAATTCGCCGTTGATAAAGTGGTGGAGCACAGGCGCAGCCGGTTCGTTGACAAATGAAGGCGCCACATCCCTGCCGCGTGCCGCGACCAATTGGTGGGCCGTGCTGCCGGCTATGTATACGGGGACTTTGCCGATGTGGCCGATCAGATCGGTGTGGCAGTGTCCACAGATTACCAGTTTCACCTGGGCAGACTGATCCAGTACGGCCTTGAGCCCCTGGAACCATTGCGTGCCGCCCATATCAATAAACTCGATGCCGGTCTTCATGGGTGGATGGTGGATGGCCACCAAAGTCGGCTTGTCCGACGCTTCCAGCGCCTGCTCCAGCCACTGCAGCCGGTCATTGTCGAATGCCGGCAGCTCACTGTTGCACAGGTGGCTGTTGAGGGCGATGATCCTGAAGGGAAACGCCTCAATAGTGTACTGGTAGGTTGGACCCTGGGCCGGAAAATAGGCCGTGTCCGCAAAAAAGCCGGGCATCAATGCCGGGTCATCGTGGTTGCCCGGGATCACGTAGACAGGCATATCCAGACGCTTTATCAAATCAAGAAAATGGTTGTAACAGTCACCATCCGAACGCTCGACCAGGTCGCCCGTGATCAGCACGACATCCGCTTTTGGACGGGTGGCCACGATGGCGCGCACGGTTTCGCGCAAGTGCGCTGAAGTATCGGAATAGCCATACAAAAGTTCTCCCGGCGGAAGAATATGCGTGTCGGTGATCTGAACCAACAAGGTCATATGCTATGTCCGGGCGTTCGTTATCTCAACACCTCCTGGCGCCCATCCATCAGTCCCAGCCGGTGCGCATGAGATTCGCGATAAACGCCCATACGTTGTTGCAGGGCGGCTTCGATGGCCTCCCCCAGCGCATCTGCAGCCTCCAGGCGTGCCATGTATACATAGTCCGCACCTGCCGCGTACATGGCGTCAACCGCATCGAAGCTGATGGCGTTGGCGATAATGACGGCCGAAGGGCTCATTTCCCTGACCACCCTGACCAGGTCACGATTGGTGATGCCGCGGAGCAAATCGTCAGGAATGGTGCAGACCACCACCTTGGCTTCATTGAGTCCGAGGTGGTGCAGGGTCTCCGAGTTGGACAAGTCGCCGTATTTGACCGTGGCGCCGCTGGCCGCAATCTTTTCGTGCAGGGCAACGTTGAAGTCAATGACCAGTGTCTCTTTGACCAGGTCGGGGTCGTTTTGCGCCAGGTTGTACAGCAGTGAAGAGGCCTCGCGATGGAAGCCCAGCATGGCGAGCCGGTAATGGCCGGCTTTCTCAACCACCAGTTCCGGTGGCGCCTCAAAGCTGAACTTCTCCAGTAGCGGCCGCATCCAGCCGTGAATTTCATAGGCCTTGGTATAAAGCAGCGGCGTTGCCAGGGCGGTGATCACGAAAGCAAAAATCACTGAACTAGTCAGGCTGGGCGACAAGTGGCCCAGCTTGACGCCCAGGAATGCGATCACCAGGCCAAATTCTGAGATTTGCGCCAGCCGGATGGACGAGACCTCGGCATTTCGCTGATCGACGTTGGTAAAATAGAACAGCGGAAAGAAGATTAACTGGCGCGCCAGGATGGCAATAAAGGCGATCGCGACTGCCAGGATTAGCACGTTCGCGCTTTCCGGGGCAGGAATGCTGACCCCGAGGGCCACGAAGAAGAGCGTAATGAAGAAGTCTTTCACCGTGCTGACCTTGGTGATGATCTCGGTGCTGGAGCGCAGGTTGGCGATGCCTGCACCGGCGATCAGGGCGGCCATGCCAGAGCCGACATTCATGTGCCAGCTAAAGCCAAACCAGCTCTCTGTCATTGAGTCCAGGTTGATGCCAATAAAAACCACGGCGAAACACCAGGCCAGCGCGCCCATCAATGTTAATTCGGGGGACTTGGCCATCCATTGGAAGGCCCTGGCTACCAGCGTCTTGGATCCGGCATAGACCAACAAGCATAGAATTCCAATGCCCAGGAATGACATCAAGATGGGCACCACTTCGGGATTCTCGATGTTGGGTTGGATCAGGATGGCCACAATCACCCAAATGTCCTGGAAAATCAGAATGCCCAGTCCCAGCCGGCCGGGCTCGGTGTCGAGCTCGAAATGTTCCTGGTAGAGCTTGACCACCAGTAAGGTCGAGGAACCCGCGATGATGACGCCGATATAAAGCGCCGCGTGGGGGCTGTCAGCCAGCAGCGCACCACCCACGCCCAGCCAGATCATGAGCTTGACGGCCGCCATGCCGAAGATGATGGTCAGTGGGTACTGCAGGGCCCCCGAAATGATGATGGCCTTGCCGCTGTTCAGAATCTTCTTGAAGTCAATCTCCAGGCCGATCAGAAACAACAGCAGGATGAAGCCCAGCTGGGCAATGGTGTCGATGTTTTCCGGGTCGGTTACCTGTTGCAACCCGATGGGTCCAATGATAATGCCGGCCATCAGGAAGGCGGCAATACTGGGAATTCTCAATTTGAGGAAGATGACGGCCAAGCCGCCGGCCACCAGCAGGCTGAGGCCAATGTCATGAACCAGGGAGGGCATCGCGCCGCCCGCCGCCCAAGCGGAGGAGGATATCAATACCAGGCCGATCAGCACTACCATGCGAATCGGGGCGGCGCCCAGGGGGTGTTTAAATAGCCGGCTCATTGGTTCTCCCTTTTGGGTGATGTGAAATGGATTAATTCGGTGCCCGTTCGCTTGCCAAAGAATACACAGAAACTCGGGCGCCAACAAATGGCCGACCGTCGGTCTTTCAGCGCAGCGCCTTATGGGTCCCGGATCCCGCTACGTTCATCCGGGATGACGGCGGATTTTGATGTTCGGAACCCGAGTAGAAGCCCCGCAAGGAGCGCAACTGCGGCCATGGTACAGACGATGACCGCACCGGTAGGCAGATCAAACAGGGCGGACAGAACGATGCCGCCGAGGTAGGCGGCGACGCCCACGGCGTAGCCCGCCATCAGGCGCGGCCGGCCACCGATGCGGCGCGTCGCCAGCGCCGGCAGGATCAGACTGGCGAACACCAGGTAGACCCCCACAATCTGCACGGCTGCGGTGATTGCCAGGGCAAAAATGATGTAGAAGCCGGCTCGGCCGAAACGGTCTTTGAAGAGAAACCACAGTGGCAGCAAAATGGCTGACAAAACCCCGATCGGTATCAACATCGTCCAGGTCGTCCACAGGATCTGCCCGATCAGCAAGTCTTTGAGGTAGTCACCGCCGTGTGGATTATTGGCCAGCAGCAGTATGCTGCCGGTAGCCGCCAGTATAAACAGGGTGCCAATCAGGGCCTCCTGAGACGACCGCCAGCGCTGCTCGGTCCAGTGCAGTCCGCCGGCAGCGATCAGGGCGGCGCTGACTGCGGCAAGCTGGACCAGGTAGGGATTGTGCTCCCAGCCGAAAAAACCTGCAGCGATCACACCCAGTGCAGCCACCTGGGCGATGGCCAGATCTATGAAAATAATGCCGTGCTTGAGGACTTCCTGGCCGAGTGGTACGTGGGTGCTGAGCACCAGCAGGCCTGCGATCAGCGCTGGGCCGATGATTGTCCAGTCGAGTAATTCCCAGGTCACGATCAGTTAAGCGCCATGGTGGTCAGGAGTCGCAGCACAATATCATCGAACAGGCTGAAGAGGTCTGTGGCGCCTTTGCTGCCACCCACGGTCAGTGGCAGCGTGACGGCCGGAACACCGCTGTGTTTCTGCAACCACTCCGAGGCTTTTTCGCCCTGGTATGGGGCGCGGATAATGGCGTCCGCTCCAGTACCCGTAGACCCCAGCTCAGACAGCAGATAGGACAGATGGGCGGTGGTGGGCGGTATCCCCGGAATGGGCTCCAGGGTGGCGATTTCGGTTAGTTGCAGCCAGTCCTCGAGGTAGACCCAGGACTTGTGGTGGCACACCACCCGCTTCCCTGCCAGCGGCCGGGCAAGTGTCTCCCAACCGGAGATTGCATGCTGCCAGCGGTCGAGAAACGCCTCGGTTCTGCTCCGGTAAGTGGCCGCATTATCCGGATCGAGTTGGGCCAGCCGTTGGCCAAGTACCCTGGCGATGGTGGCGACGTTGTGTGGATTCATCTGTACGTGAGGATTGCCCTGAGGGTGCAGGTCACCCCGGGCACGATCCACGCTTTGGGGCACGTCCAGGCGATCCACCAGTGCGCTGGCCTCAATGAAGCCAGGTTTGCCGGGCAGGACATTGGGATTATTCGCCTTGCTCAGCAACAGCGGCAGCCAGCCAATTTCAAGCTGCGCGCCGGTGCAGATCAATAGGTCGGCCTTGCGCAAACCGGCAATGAGACTGGGGCGGGCTTCGATGTAGTGTGGATCCTGCAGGGCGTTGGTCGCACTGCGCGTCTTGACCAGCTCGCCGCCCAGTTCTTCGGCCAGTGCCGACCACTCCGGTTCACAGGCAAACACCTGCAAGGCAGCCGCAGCGCTCAAAGGAAAGATCAGGCAGGCGCCGGCCAACAGGGCAACTACCTGGCGCTTGAATGAGTAATCCGGCATGAATGTCTCCCAGGATCTGAAATCAAACCCTAAAAACTGTGCGCGCTGTGGGCGCCAATACTGAATATGTATTGCAGGCCGAATTGAATGTCGTCTTCAATCCCCGCCTGGTCACGATTGTACTGGAATCTGAGGCGGCTGAACTCGCTGTTTGACCAGTCGACCATCAGGCTGTAGCGCTTCGGTTTGCTGCCTGAGGGGTATAAGCCGGTTCCAGCAAAGATCGCATCGGGTGTGGCGCTGGAGAGACTGTCAAAGCGCAGGCCGAATCGCCAGCGTGGAAAGGGCTGGTAGATCGCCTGGGCATACCAGCCGCGTTGGTCCAGGTCCCAGGGTGCTGCGACGCCATCGGCCAGGGGGTAATGGCCGTTTTCATTGCGCCACAGGTACTCTGCCTGAAATTTGAAATTTTGCTGCCGAGAATTGCCGTTGGGCGCCCATTTCCAGACAAAATCGGCTATAAAAATATCGGTGCTACCGGTAAATTGCAAAGGCGCGTCTGCAGGCCCGGATTCCCGTTCCTCACTGTCCGCGCCCAGCCACGAGAGGCCGAGTAACCAACTGTGGCTGAACCCAATGTCGCCGCCGGTTCTGGCGCTCAGGGTGGTGCTGCCAAAACCGGAATTCGCGGCGCCGCCAGCGGGATAGCGCCCGCCGCGGAGGATTTCGCCGCTGAACTCGAGATAGAAATCTGTCGGCGCGAGCCAGCGCAACTGCAGGCCGTCGTCAATGTATTGGCTGCCCAGAAACGCCTGGTAAACCAGGGCCTGATCGGCAAAGTCCCAGGCGTGGAAGTGTTTGTTGTTGAGATAGCCAATCGAGGAGAAGAATCGCCCCATGCGGAGGGCCAACCCGCCTGGAAGGCCCAGTGTTTCAATCCAGGCCTCTTCGAGTTCAACGCTGACTTCACCGCCTTCAATGGCCACCGGCAGCGTCAACATCGCGGTGAATTTGTCATCGACATTCGCTGACATGACGATTTCGGTTTCGGCCAGCGAGAATCCTTCCGGCGCCGGCCCGGTTTCCCCACCCAACACAAAGCCGGGGATCGCGTAACCGTCAGGGTCGTTATCGAAGGCCCAGGCCTGGCCCTGGAATGTCACGCTGATGGCCGGGTTGAATTTGTTGCTGCGACCCGTGGAAATCGTGGTTGGCGCGGCGACAGCGGGAGCAGGCCGAACTTCGGGCTGAGGCTCAGCCCGAAGTTCAGCGGCCTCCAGCCGTGCTTCAAGCTCCGTGATGCGCGTTTCATACTCGGCCCTCATTTGGGCAATTTCCTTGCGCAAGGACTCGATCGGGTCGTCAGGCTCTTGCTGCGCAGCAAGTTCAACGGGCGTGAAAAACATCAGTGCGATAAAGCCTGCGCACCGTAACCGGGACGCTATTGATGCTATGTGGCTTGAGGAGGCTATTGGGCGTCCAGGATCACATCGAGCAGCGCATGAAGGAGTTTGCGTTGTTCCTTCCGCGACTCCTGCTGGGTGGCTGCGATACCCATTGCCAGGTCCAGGGCAGGCATGTAGGCGCCCAGCGTGCCCCAGAATCCGCCATGAGAAAAGAAGGTGTGCCCCCGGTATTCGCCGACGACTATACCCATGCGATAGGCGGAAGGACCGCCGAGCACCGGCACGATGCCGGTTTGCATCACGGCCAGCGTCGTGGCCTGTTCATAGATGCCGCCTCTGAACAATGCACCGTAAAAGCGGGCCAGATCGGGCATGCTCGCGGCCAGACCGCCGCCGCCATAAAGGTCAAAGGATGCGTCGAAATCGAAAGTGTCGTCGTTACCCAGGTATTGATGAGCCCGGGGTCCGGCAGTCGAGGGCGTGGGTTCAAGTGTTTCCAGCCAGGTGGCGCCCAGACCCAGCCCGTCGAAAGCCAACAGGTGGCGCAGCGCCTCGGCCAAACCGAGACCAGAATGTTGCTCAATGATTTCACCGAGCAGGATATAGCCGGTGTCTGAGTAGTGGTAAATTTGACCCGGCGCGCCATAAGTCTCACCGTGCGTCATGGCAAACGGCAACTGCTCAATTCGGCTCCAGCGATGCTGGGGGTCGCCCCTGATGGCCTCCATAAAAGCCTTCGTCATGGCGTAATCGAATAACCCGCTGGTATGGGTCAGCAGGTGTCGAATGGAGATTGCCGCGGGCGCGTAACCGCCAGAGGCCAGCACTTCACGCTGTTCGCGGGGTAAATGACCCTCAATCGCGTCGTCCAGGGCGAGCTTACCTTGTTCCATCAGCCGCAATATGGCAGTGGCCACATAGGTCTTGGTGGTGCTGGCCAGACGCAGCGGCTGGTCAGGCTTCATGGCTGTTTGGGTTGGGAGGTCTGAAAAGCCTGCTGCACCCTGCCAGTTCAGCGCCAGCGTGCCTGACTGGAAGCTTGCAAGAACGCCTGGAATGGTTGGGTTGTCTGCAATCACCGCATCTAGTACGGACTGCAGTTCTTGTTCCATGGCCGGGTCGGCCTGCGCCGCCCAGGGCATCGCGAGCGCCATGAGTCCGGCGAGGAACAGCCTCTGTGGCAGCCCATGTGACAGCGCATGTGACAGCCCGGGACGAGGCAGCCTACTCGTGCAGGGAATCAATCGATCCCCCATTAATGTGTCTCGCTTCCCTGCTCCCGCCTGCGGCTCCATTGATCGCTGCCTCAACCTTCTTCCTCGGCCGGCTCAGGGCGGCGCTTGAACGGCACCTCGCCTTCGATATCGACGTTGATTATGGCAGCAGTCCCGTCATTGCCCAGGTCAAAGCGAACCAGGTTGGGTGGGCCTTCACCGGCGCCCGGCGAGTCCCAGTTGGCCTTGAAAGTATTGTAGTTCCAATGTTCGAGTTCGGCCTCGAAAGCATCGGCAAATGTCACGACCAGCGCGCCGTTACGAAGCGCAACGACCACACCCGGATACATTTCGTGGTCGTAATTGCCGACATAGGATTCCAGTGGCAGTGCAGGTGAGGTGCCTTGTACCCGCGCATCGATCATCTTTTGAGTGGCTTTCTCGCCTTCCGCCTTTGCTTCTTCAAATACTTTCAGCAGGTCACCGTTCCAGTCCTTGTCATCATAGCCGAGAAAACGGTCGTAAATTTCAAAATTCAGCGCAGAAATAAAACCGTTGGCGCCGTTCATATTGGTCAGTATGACCAGGCCAATATTTTCTTCCGGAATAAACGACACAAAGGCCGAGTTACCATCGATGTTGCCGCCATGACTGACCAGCAGATGGCCCCTGAAATCAGCCAGAAACCAGCCCATTCCATAATTCAACAGGTTGGATTCGGAGAAAAGCAGGCCGAAGAATCCTTCCTTGCGCATGATCATCTGCGAGGTCTGCATCTCACGAATGCCGGCTTCACTGACAATGCGCTCGCCTTCGAATTCGCCGTTGCCCAGATGCAGCCTGACCCAGTTGATCATTTCCTTGACATTGGAATTGATGGATCCGGCCGGCCCGGCGTTGTCGATATTGCGCCAGGGTATGGCCTTGGCAATGCCCTGGATGTCCATATGGGGTGTCGCGACATTCGACTGGTCTTCCAGTGCCGTGACCGAGGTACTGCTGGTGGACATGCCCAGGGGTTCCAGTAGCCTGTCAGTGACGAATTCATCCCAGGTCTGGCCACTGACCGCCTCGATGACCAGGCCCGCTGCGATGAACATTGTGTTGTTGTAGCGAAAGGTCGAGCGCAGGCTGAAAGTAGGCGGCATCAAGCGCGCCCGCCGCACAATCTCTTCGCGCGACAGGTCGGTGCCGTACCAGATGCGGTCGCCCCGGGTCAGCCCTGAATTGTGCGCCAGCAAGTCACGGACCCGCATTTCGCGCGTTGCATAGGGATCGTACAGCCGGAACCAGGGTAGATGGTCGATGACCGGGTCATCCCAGGCAACCTTGCCTTCATCAACCAGAATGGCCAGCGCCGCGGCGGTGAATGCTTTGGAAGAAGACCCGATTGCATATTGGGTTTCGTTGTCGGTGCCCTGGCGCTTGCCGGCTTCACGGACCCCGTAGCCGCGCGAAAGAATCACGCCATCGTCCCTGACTATGGCCACAGATGCCCCGGGTACATTCCAGTCCGCCATCATTGACTCGATTTTGGCGTCGAGGCCCTCGAGCGGCGTTTCACGCGCCCAGGAAGTCGCCGTGATGGCGAGGGATACGAGCAGGACAAAGAATAAGTGCGTGTAAGGGAATCGATTGGAGGTAAATTTCATAACGGTTTCCTGGTTTGTGTGTACCCGGATAAAGACGGATCAGGTTTGAAAGACCGCATTGTGATCGCGACGCAATCGCTGCGCCGGCGCGACCCAAAGCTCTCATCAATAATGTCGGGCTTACATTTGGCTGAAGTCGGCCCAGAAAACGTTGAGTTTGTTGCCGTCCAAATCGCGAAAATAGCCGGCATAAAAGGCTTCGCCGCGGGGTCCGGCAGGACCCTCGTCGGTGCCGCCCAGTTCCAGCGCCTTGTTATAGACCTCGTCGACCTTTTCCTTGGAGTCGGCCGCGATGGCGCTCATGCAGCCATTGCCGACTGTCGCAGGCTCGCCGTCAAAGGGTTTGGATACCGAGAAACCGCAGCCACCGGGTGAGGTCGACCAGGCGATGAATTGTTCCTCTTCCATGAACCGCTTGGCGCCAAGAAGGCCGAACAATTCATCATAAAATGCTGCCGCGCGTTGAATGTCATTGGTACCGACAGTTACATATCCGATCATGGTAAATCTCCTTTGTCTGTTGTAAGAAAATGAGGATTGGGTTTCAGGCTCGAGCTCATGGCTTGGCCTGGGCGTTCACGGCCTCGCGGCTGAGCGCGACGACATAGGCGTGGATGGCATCGACTTCGACTTCGCTGAGATCGTCCGCAAAGCTGGACATGCCATTGATCTCAAAAATCCCTCCCAGAACGATGTCTTTGAACAGCACATGCTTTTGCGCAGTCAAGCGGCGCAAGTCAGGCAGCATCGGGGTGCTGCCGTACATGCCATGGCAACCACCGCAGTGTAAGACATACAAGAGACGGCCCTGATCGAGAGTGGATGCATCGGCCTGGATGTCCGGCGGTTCGGGAAAGGCGCCGGGTGGTTGAACAACTGGTGGCAACGGAATTTGCCCGCCGCCCAGTTTAAAGGCCATCACCCGGCCCGAGTTTCGATATTTCAGCAGCGCTTCATTGCCAGCGAGCGTGTTGAAAGCCGGCCCGCCCCAGCCCGCCATGATGGCGACATATTGCTCGCCGTCGACGCTGTAGCTCACCGGTGGCGCAATCATGCCCGTGCCGATGAACTGGTCGAGCAGAATCTCGCCCGTTTCGTCATTGAGTGCGTAGAAGCGCCCGGTGCCGTGCCGTGAAATACCAGCCCTCCGGCAGTGGCAAGCACGCCACCATTCCATACATTGGGTATCTCCATCTGCCAGGCGAGTTGCTGGGCAACCGGATCCCAGGCTTTCAAATAACCTGCGGGCTTTGGAATGTCCTGGCCCTGGCTGAGTTCGGCGACGTTGTCGGCGCCCAACGTAAACCATTTGTCTCCCGCCCGGTTGAACACCCAGCCCACTTCCCGCGCGGAAAAGTAGACCAGCCCGGTGTCGGGGCTGAAGGACATCGGCTGCCAGTTGTGTCCGCCCGCCGGCGAGGGAAAAACATATCGTTCGTGCAGGCTGTAGTTGCCCAGGTCATTGACGACGGGCCGGCCGCTGGTGAGGTCGATGTGGCTGGCCCAATTGGTGAAGACATAATTTTCGGCCGATATCACTTTCCCCGAGACGCGATCGAGGACGTAGAAAAAGCCGTTTTTGGGCGCTTGCATCAAGACTTTGCGCTGATCACCGTCGATTTGGAGATCGGCGAGAATCATGTGCTGGGTGGCGGTGAAGTCCCAGGTATCGCCGGGCGTGGTCTGGTAATGCCACACCAGTTCTCCGCTGTCGGGTCGTAGCGCCAGGATCGAAGCCAGGAACAGATTGTCGCCACCCGATGGGCTGCGATCATAAGCCGACCATGGCGAGCCATTGCCGGTGCCGACGTACAACAAATCCAGCTCCGGGTCATAGGCCATCGAGTCCCAGGCGGTACCCCCAGCGCCCTTCCAGTTGCTGTCCGGGTCCCAGGTCTTGGCCGCGATGGCGAGCTCCGGATGTTCGAAGGGCCCCTCGGCGTTACCGGGCACCGTGAAAAAACGCCAATCCAACTTGCCGGTGTTGCTGTCAAAAGCACTGATGTAACCGCGTACGTCGTATTCAGCCCCACCATTGCCGATAATGATCTTGTCCTTGATCACCCGAGGTGCGCCAGTGATCGAGTAGTATTGACCTCGGTCAATCAGCGTGTCGCTGCGCCAGGCAAGCTCGCCGGTCGCTGCATCCAGTGCCAGCAAATAGCCGTCCAGAGTGCCGACATATACTTTGCCTTTCCAGACTGCGACGCCGCGATTGACGACGTCACAACAGAGCCGCTTGGCCCAGGCGCGCTCCACTTTGGGGTCATAAGACCACAATATCTTGCCAGTTTTCGCATCCAGGGCGATTACCCGTGACCAGGTGCTGGTGGTGTACATGACGCCATCGACAACGATCGGTGTGGCTTCCAGGCCGCGCAGTGAGCCGATTGCATGCTCCCAGGCAAGCCCCAGCCCGGCCACGTTGTCACGCGTGATCTGCTGCAACGGTGAAAATCTCTGCTCATCGAAGGTGCGTCCGTGCGCCAGCCAATTGCCCGGTTCGCTGGCGGCCGCCCTGATGCGGGCAGCGTCCACACGGCCCGCTTGGGCCTGCTGCCCGCTGGTGGTTGCTGCTGCAGTTGCGGGGCCGACCGCCGCCGTGGATGCTGACGGGTCTTGTTGGCCGCAGCCGACCAGGCACAGGCAGGCAAACCATCCGAACAGCTTGAATGAACGACCGTGCTGTCCGCGGTTGCCGGCCTTGATGTGATGGCGCATATTGGGCATTCCTGAGGAGTAGCCTGCAAATATACTGTACGGGCGCGCTGAGGGCGAATACTGTGCTTGGCTGGCCCCGGCGCCCGGCGGTGTTGCGCAGCCTACCGGCATAGGTCATTCTGTAGCTCGACCACTGGCTGACTGCTCCTGAATGACCCCCAAGCTCACACGCCGTCAAATACTGGCAGGTATTTCCTCGGTTTCCCTGCTGCCTGCAGCCTGCAGATCCGCGCCCTGGATGGGTGAAGCAGCGGTGAATGAAGTCTTCGCCCACGGCGTCGCCAGTGGTGACCCGGATCAACATAGTGTGGTGTTGTGGAGCCGTGTCAGTGCGGTAGCCGGGCCGGTCAAGGTCAACTGGACGCTGGCCCGGGATCAGGCATTCAGGGACATCGTGACCGCCGGTACCGCCACCACCCACGCTGACAAAGATTTCACCGTCAAAGCCCTCGCGACAGGCCTCAAGCCCGGCGAGACCGGCTACTACCGCTTTGAACTGGATGGCCACCTTTCAGCCGTGGGCAGAACACGCACATTGCCACAGGGCCAGGTCGCCCGTCTGGGCATCGCGGTTGCGTCCTGCGCCAATTACCCGCTGGGTTACTTTCACGCTTACCGGGCTATCGCGGAGGACAAAGCGGTGGACGTGGTGGTGCACCTGGGCGACTACATCTATGAATACCCCGCCGACGGCTGGGGCCGGGAATCCGGCGAGCGGCTGGGCCGCTTGCACCTGCCGGCGGGCGAAACCATCACCCTGTCGGACTACCGCATCCGCCACGCCCAATACAAATCCGACCCTGACCTGCAAAGCATGCATGCGCATCACCCTGTGATCATGTTGTGGGATGACCACGAGACCGCCAACAATCCATGGATGCGCGGTGCTGACAATCACCAGCCCGATGAAGGCGACTGGTTTGAACGCAGGGATGCCTCCCTGCAGGCGTGGTTTGAATGGCTGCCGGTTCGCGATCCAGCGCAAGGCGTGCGCCGGCAGGATTATTGGCGTTACTACCGATGGGGTGACCTGGCCAGCCTGGTGACGTTGGAGATGAGACACACGGGCCGGGATCAGAAAATTTCCTTGTCCGATCACTACCCGCAGATCCGTGACGCTTCGGCCATGAAACGATTCAAACGAGATGTTCTGGGTGACTCATCACGGCACATGTTATCGGGCGATATGACCCGCTTTTTGCAGCACGCAGCGGACCAGATCGCAGCTGCCAGGCCGGCCTGGACCCTGTTGGCCAGCCCGGTGCAAATGGCGCGTGTGAATTGGCCGCCATTGGTCGACCCGGTGTTCGATGATCTGGCAAAAACAGCCAGCGGTTTTCTCGCCGAAAAGCTGCCGGCCGTGATCAAGCAAGGGCAACTCGATTTGCCGCGCTCTTTCGACGATTGGGGCGGTTACCCGGCGGCGCGGGAGCGCTTATTCCGGGCCTGGTCAGATCGGGGCATCGAAAATCTTCTGGTTCTGTCGGGTGACACGCACGGTTATTGGGCCAATTACCTGAGCAATGATGCCGGGGAGAGGGTCGGTGTTGAACTCGGCACTGCAGGTATTTCTTCACCGGGCGACTCGACGCTGTTTGGGCCTCAGGCCGGGCCGCTGATCGATCAGTTGAGAATCGAACACAATCACGACGTGGTGTGGTGTGATTCGATGCAACGCGGTTATCTGCGGGTCGAGCTGACCCACGAGTTTGCCCACGCGGACTTTATCGCGGCCCATAACCCCGAGGCAGCCGAGACGATCTTGCAGACACTCAAGCGCTTTGAGGTGACGCCGTCACAGGGTCACCTGCAACTGAAGGAAATCGCGCCGCCGCGTACCGCGCAAACCGGTCGAAACCCGGTCCGGGCGCAACCGCCGTCCCGCCCATGAGCACGGACCTGGGCACGGACGTGAGTGCGGATTTGGGCACGGACTTGAGTGCGGACTTGGGCACGGACGTGAGTACGGACTTGGGCACGGACTTGAGAATGGCCCTGGAACGTGCGCTGGGGTTGCTCGAATCCGGTCCGCCGCAACAATGTATAGAATTGTGCAACGACATTCTCGCCGCAGTGCCCGGCCAGATTCAGGCACTGTATTTGCGCGGCTGCGCCGCCTATCAAACCCGAGATATCGACCAGTCTGCCGCTGATCTCGAAGTCGTTTGGGACGGCCATCCAGGACACCTGCACGCGGCCTACTATCTGGGGCGCACGTTGCGGGCGGCGGGCAGCCCCGAGGCCGCATTGGCGCCGCTGCAAGCAGCGCTGGTAGAAAATCAACTCGAAACCCTCGCCCGCTATGAGCTGGCCACCTGCCTGAACATGCTGAGACGCTGGCCCGAGGCGACTGCCCACTATCAGGCCATCATGGCCTTACAACCGGCCAACGCCCAGGTGGCCGCCAACCTGGCTTCTCTGCTTCAGCGAGAAAATCGGTTGGACGAAGCTGACCAATGGGCCAGCAAGGCGCTGCAGTTGTAGCCCGCCAATGAAACGGCACAGATGGCGCGCGCCATCCTGGATCGCCGGGCAGGAAATTATTCCCGGGCCGCCAGGCGGCTGCGTGACCTCACCCTGAATATCGACAACCCCATCAACAAGAGCATCGCGTGGAACCAGCTGGGCCAGTGCCGCGAGGGCATGGAAGACTGGCATGAAGCCTTCGCGGCCTTCAGCGAATCGAACCGCATTCTGAAGTCACATCATCCCGCCGCGCGCCCGGACCCGCGCGGGCCACACGGATTGCAGACGCTGGCCCGGATTCGGTCCTGGCTGAAGGACGGACCCATGGCCGCTTGGAATGCGCCGGTCGCGCCGGATGTCGGAGGTATTGCCTTCCTCGTCGGCTTTCCAAGATCCGGTACCACTTTATTGGACCGGATGCTTGCCGCTCATCCTGACATTGAAGTGCTGGAGGAAAAGAGTTTGTTTTCAGCGCTACATCAGGACTGGTCCGAACCCGGTACGCTGGCGTCTCTGACGGACCTCGTCGAGGAGCAGATCATTGATGCCCGGCATACCTTCAGAATCGCAATGGCACGCCACACACGGCAATCTCAGCCGTCGCTGGTCATCGACAAGTTGCCGCTCAACCTCGCCTACCTGTTTCTGATTTACCGCCTGTTTCCACAGGCGCCGGTCATCTTCGCGCAGCGCCACCCGCTGGATGTCTGCATCAGCTGCTTTTGCCAGTCTTTTGAGCTGGAGGCATCGATGGACTACTTCCTGGATATCCAGGACACCGCACGGTATTACGATGCCGTCATGCAAGTGGCCTCACTTTCCTTGGCGCAAGTGGGCAACCCCAAGCACGAAATGCGCTACGAGAGCCTGGTTGACAACCCACTGCGGCAGCTAAAGCCATTGGTCAAATTCCTCGGCCTGGAATGGAACGAGGCAGTGCTTGATTATCGGCAGCAAGGCGTCAGCAGCGATACCCCCAGCTACCAACAAGTTTCCCAACCGCTGCATTCGCGCTCAATCGGAAAATGGCGGCACTATTCGAAGCAACTCGAGCCCGCATTTCCGATGCTGCAACCCTGGCTGAAGCGATTTGGCTATGAATTTGCATGACTGTCTAACAAAAAAAGGCCCCGGAAGTCCGGGGCCCTTGGAATTATGGGGTCAGAATTATGGGGTCAGAGTCAAGACTCTGACCCCGGTGACTCAGGTTTAGGCAAAGCGTCTGAAGCCGATCAGGCCGACAGCCAGCATCAACAGCGCCATCAGTGCCAGGCCGTATTGGCTCAGCGTCGGGATGCCTTCGTAAATGCGCGTGTTGGTGATCGTGCATTCGGTATTCTCGATGCCTGGCGCCAGCAGGATCTCATCACAGTCTGAGTGATCGCTCTCCACTGAACTGTCGCGAATCCTCTCGTAGGCCTCGCAGACCGTCTGGTTGGCTGGAATATCCCAGTTGGGCAGTACATAGAAGAACTTGGACTGCTTCATGCTGGCATCATAATCGTCGTGCTTGAACCTCCAGTAATCTCCGACTGTCGAGGTATTACCGTGGAGCGGGAAGTCTTTGCGGTAGAAATCGGTCACATAGCGAACGTTGCTGCATTCCCAGAAGACCCTGGCCCGCAGTGAATTGTTGAATTCCGGGAACTCGTCAAACCACTGTTTAACCACCTCAACATCAACTTCCTGCAGTTCGTTGAAGATCTCGCAGCGGGCCTCTTCGCCACCGACAATACCGGTGAAGTGACAACCGCTACCGACGGGCAAGCGGGAAGCCGAACCGAAGGCCAGCAAATCGCCTCTATTTTCTATGCTCGCGGAGTAATGCGGCAGATAGCCGGACACCGGCGTTTCGGTGACCGTACAGTCCAATTCGCCACTGTTAAACTCGATAATCACCCACTTGATCTCCCAGGGGCTCATATCCGGCGTGATGATCTTGGTGTGGTCTGGAATCAGGCCGGTGGTGCAGTCGATGCTTACTTCAACCGCCGTTTCGGCGTCATCGCTGAAAATTTTGTTGACTTCAAAGGTTGCCCGGGTCGGTGCGTTGACCAGTTCGCACGCCTGATCAGTGGCCGGCTCGATCCGCATGCCGGGAAGCGCTTCATCACCACAAGTAGATTGGGCCAGGTAGTAATCACTCGCAAGTTCTTCGGTGACCCAACAATCGGTGCCGTCCCACGGAAACTGACTAACGCTGAATACAGCCGGATTACCCGGTGAAGCCGATGTTGGATTGGGTCCGGCAATTACGGCGTTATCGCAGAACAGGGTGATATCAACTGCAGCCCCGGAATTGTCGGTATAGCTTTTATTGACGACGACTTCTACCGGATCTTGTTCGTTGTAGATGCTGCAACTGTTGTCACTGGCATCAGAGATCACATAATCGTTATCGCCGAAGCAGTCATTTCCGGCAATAACAACCGGCGGTACAGCGGCTGATATTTGCGTCCAGGTGTAACCATCGAGGTTATCCAACTCAGTGCCGTTACAGGTCGTTTGGGTATTGGCGAGGAAATACGTGACGTCAATATCCGCGGTTGCATCGTTGCCGGTACTGATGTCCGTTCCTGAATACATGATGGTGTTGCTGCCACCGCCTCCGTCGGTGCATTCAGCCGAAACCTCTGCGGTCAGGTTTGGATTGTCATCACTGAATACCTTGGTAATGCTGAAGACGGCTGCTGTTGGCCGGTTTGTGAGGGTGCAAGAGGGTGTACCCGCATCGTTAAACGTGGCGGATGTACACTCGCCCGGGGTGGGGGAATTGCTGCCGATGTAACCATCGGTTGCATCGGCTTCTGTTGCGCTACACGTGGTGCCGTCAGCAAAATTTTCGATGATCCAGTCTCCGGTTTCATTATGGCTCAACAAGGTGTCGAGGGGCGGAATAACGACTGCGTCCCCATCATCGCAGGTCACCGATACATCGACCGCACCGCCTTGGCCGTCAGAGAACGTTTTGGTGACGCTGAACAGGGCCGATGAGGTGGCTTCAATGACTAGGTCATCAGGCTGAGAGTCGGTAATGGCAAAGTCCGGCGAGGAACTGGCGCAAGTATTTGTCTGGTCCACGATGGCATCGATGGAATAAGTGCCGGAACCAAAGAACGGGGGACTGGCGGGATCAAAGGGAACGGTTGCGAAGTTTTCCACGCAGGGTCCGGTCCCGGAACCACCAAAGTGGCAATGTGGATTTGTAAGGTTTGGGAGATCAACGCACTGCCAAAAGCCCCCATCAACATAAAGTGCCGTGGACGTCCAGTCTTCTTCCTGGATCGGCAGGACCCCACTTTCGTACGAAATTGTCAAATCAGCCGTGGTGTCTGCATGGTCGTAGTTGTTGCTATTTACCGTGACAATGACGATTGGGGTGATTGTGAGTGGTGCACTGGTATCACCTTGGGTATTCTCATCAATCGCTGTACATCCGGTGTCGGTATATATTTGAACCGTTATCGTGTGGTTGCCCGGTCCCAGCCCCGAGATATCGATCTGAGCGGCACTATCAAATTTATGCAGATGATTGGTTTGAGCACTGGTTGAATCGTGGTGCGTTGAACAGGCAAACAGGACACCGCCTGCGAAAAAGCCGGTTGATCGCCAGTCTTGTGCCGGGCTGCCGCCGGACGTGGTACCCGTGACATCGATATCCATTGAGCCATTGGTGAACGGCCCGTTGTTAATTGAAATGGAATTGACTTCAGCAGCAGCGAATCCGCTGGCCGGAATCATAAACAGTGAAGTGGTCCAATAGATTGTACAACCCAGTTAAGAGATAATTTATTTAACTGGGAGAAGTAAATTGAGAAGAAGAAAAAAGTATTCAAAGGAGTTCAAACTGGATGCAGTCAGTTTGGTAGTCGATCAAGGTTATAGCCGTGCAGAAGCTGCCAGAAGCCTTGGGCTTAATGGCAATATGCTCGGTCGTTGGGTTTCAGAACACCGAGCCGATGGTGGGCAATCTTTCCGCGGGAACGGCAAACTCACCCCGGAACAGGAAGAAATCCGGAAGTTAAGATCGCAGGTCAAAAACCTGAAAATGGAGAAAGAAATCCTAAAAAAAGCGACGGTCTTCTTTGCCAAAGAAATGAAATGAAATATTTGTTTGTCACCCAACACAAGAAGACCTGGCCAATCGACCTGATGTGTCGAGTACTGGGTGTCAGCCGACAAGGTTATTACCACTATCGGCGAATTACAGAAGCCAGGCTGGCGGATCCGGAGCACCAGGAGATGCTGGACTGGATGAAGGATATAGCCGTTGCCAGCCAATATACCTATGGCCGGCGGCGCATGAAAAGAGCGATGAATGCATTGGGTTTTCCGATCAGCAGAACGAAGACCGTGAACCTGATGAAAGAAGCGGTTATTCAAGTTCGTCATAAAAAGAAATTCAAAGTGACCACCAACAGCAATCATAAATTGCCGTTATTTGAAAATTTATTGGAACGGCAATTTGACGTTGAGCAACCCAACCAGGTTTTTGCTTCAGACATCACCTATGTCTGGACCCAGCAAGGCTGGTTGTATCTGGCTGTTGTGATTGATTTATATTCCAGAAAAGTTGTGGGCTGGAGTATGAGCAGCCGAATGACCGCACAGCTGGTGTGTGATGCATTGACGATGGCGATCTGGTTGCGCAGGCCAAAAGCAGGCTTGATCCACCATTCTGACCGCGGATCCCAATATGCCAGTAAAGCTTGCAGGCGATTATTGAAAGCGCATGGCTTCAAAGGCAGCATGAGCCGAAAAGGCGACTGCTGGGATAACGCTGTTGTGGAGAGCTTCTTCGGCAGCCTGAAGCAGGAACGGGTGCACTGGCGACACTACCAGACCCGCTATGAAGCCCAGCAGGATATCCTGGATTACATATCGATGTTTTATAACAGTTACAGACTGCATTCGTACCTCAATTACAGAAGTCCGAATCAGTTTGAAATGGAAATGACAGAATTAAGAAAAGTTGCTTAACTGGGTTGTATCAAATAGCTTGACCACGTCACAGGGCCAACAAGCCAGCAAGTGATCTTATAGAACGAATTTCAGGTGCGAACACAGGTTATCTCCTTTTTACCTATATTGTCGTTTGCCCGATTTCTGCTAACCATTCGGGCATGGTCCGAATTGCAGGATAATTGAACAATTAGCCGTGCATCTTCTTGCCGGAATCCATTCCAGCGTGGGCGCCAATTTTAGTAATTGGTGATTGCAGTGGATTGTTGCTCTCTTCCAGTCTGGTAGTTCTCTGGTCAAGCTCCGATAGTGCGTGTAAACTGCCCGAATTTACACACATTGACGAATTATCAGTTTTCATCCAGTGAAAGTCAATCAAGAAAATCTTTGCTTCGGCGATTGTTGCACTGCGCAGGCTTGCCTTGACCGCCTGATGACTCCCCTGGCGTGTATGCAATAGCGGTTATGATGAACAACGAGCACGAGCTCGGTCGAGACCGTGTGACCCATGCACTGAGGCGGAGAGCACCCATCAATGTCACCACAGTCCATACTGATCGTTGAAGATGAGCCCAAAATAGCCACCCTGTTGCAGGACTACCTGCAGCGGCAGGGTGGCTTTGAGGCGCATATCGTTAACCGGGGCGATGAAGCGCTGCCGGCCTTGCGCGAACTCGGGGCCGACCTGGTGTTGCTCGACCTGATGCTGCCCGGGCTGGACGGCATCGAAGTGTGCAAGCAGATTCGGGCTGAGAGCCGGGTCCCCATCATTATGGTCACGGCCCGGGTCGAGGAAATCGATCGCCTGCTGGGTTTGGAATTGGGCGCGGATGACTATATCTGCAAGCCGTTTTCGCCACGCGAAGTGGTGGCCCGGGTCAAGTCCGTTTTACGGCGCGCAAGTGCCCAGGGTGCCGACCCACCGCTCACCGGCCTGGAAATCGATGCGCCGCGTTTCCGGGCCTCCCTGGACGGCAAGCCCTTGCAACTCACGCCGGTGGAATTCTCGTTACTGCATTCCATGGCCGAACATCCCGGGCGGGTGTTTTCGCGCAACCAGTTGATGGATCGGATGTATTCTGACTACCGGGTCGTGAGTGACCGCGCGGTGGATACGCACATCAAGAATTTGCGCAAAAAGCTGGCTGAGGCGGCGCCCGGGCGTGAGCTGGTCGAGTCTGTTTATGGGATGGGTTACAGGCTGGATCCATAACGCGCAATCGCGAGCAAAAGTCACCGATTACCGGGTTACACACGGATGCAAATGATTAGAGAAAGAATCGTTACTGAGGGCAATCCCACCGCCGAGATCCGCGCTGGCGAGGCGCTGGACTGGCCGGCGCTGGACCATCATTTGAAAGCCCATATCGAGGGCCTGGAGGGTGTGCCGGTCATCAGCCAGTATCCAAGCGGCAACTCCAATCTGACTTACCGACTCAGGTACGGTGATCTCGACCTGGTGCTGCGCCGCCCGCCGTTTGGCACCAAGGCCAAATCAGCCCACAGCATGATCCGCGAATACCGGGTGATGACGGCGCTCAGGCCGGTTTTTGCGCAGGTGCCCGAAACGCTGTATTACACCGATGATGAGTCCGTCATCGGCGCGGAGTTTTATGTCATGAAGCGGGTGGAAGGGCACGTGATCAAGTCTGAGATTCCGCAGTCTTGGGGATTTGACCCGGACCGAACACGGCTCTTGTGCACCCATTTCTGGCAGAAATTGATGGATTTGCACCGCGTGGATATCGCGGCAGCAGGATTGTCTGATTTCGGCAAACCAGAAGGCTACGCAGCCCGGCAGATCCACGGCTGGAACGGGCGCTACAAAAATGCTCAGACCCCGGACGTCGATACCTTCGAAGATGTGCAGCAATGGCTTGAGGATGCCCTGGCGAAACATAATCGGTCCGATGCAAACAATCGCCGTTCGGTGCTGCATGGGGACTTCCGCATCGATAACGTGATTCTGGACCGCGATGATCCCACCCGGGTGTTGGCGCTGCTGGACTGGGAGATCTGCGCCCTGGGCGATCCGCTAATGGACCTGGGCACTGCGCTGGCCTATTGGACCCAAGCGGATGACCCGGATTATCTCAAGGGTCTGGTCATGCAACCTTCCGATGCGCCAGGAATGATGATCCGCGCCGAGATTCTCGATATGTACCAGCAACAGACCGGCATTGATACCGGCAACTTCACTTTTTATACGGTCTATGGCTATTTCCGCAACGCCGTCATTCTGCAGCAGATCTACTACCGCTACTACCAAGGCCAAACCCAGGATCAGCGCTTCAAGAACTTCGGCATCGCCACACAGAACCTCGGCGATCATTGCCGCTCGTTGATTGCAGCGAGCTAGCTGTGAATTCCAGTAACGCGCTACCTCCGGAAATTCCCATGAGCGGGCTGCTGGCCACTCCTGGCGGATGGCCCTTTTGCACAAGGATGTGCTTAGATCGTGGAGCGCAGGGATGCGCGGGAACGATCCATTGATGAGGATGTGCTTAGATCGTGGAGCGCAGGGATGCGCGGGAACGATCCATTGATGAGGATGTGCTTAGATCGTGGAGCGCAGGGATGCGCGGGAACGATCCATTGATGAGGATGTGCTTAGATCGTGGAGCGCAGGGATGCGCGGGAACGATCCAAGGCGCTAAGAACACTTGAAACCGTTCAGCAGCTCTTTGAAGTGGTCCAATAGATTGTACAACCCAGTTAAGAGATAATTTATTTAACTGGGAGAAGTAAATTGAGAAGAAGAAAAAAGTATTCAAAGGAGTTCAAACTGGATGCAGTCAGTTTGGTAGTCGATCAAGGTTATAGCCGTGCAGAAGCTGCCAGAAGCCTTGGGCTTAATGGCAATATGCTCGGTCGTTGGGTTTCAGAACACCGAGCCGATGGTGGGCAATCTTTCCGCGGGAACGGCAAACTCACCCCGGAACAGGAAGAAATCCGGAAGTTAAGATCGCAGGTCAAAAACCTGAAAATGGAGAAAGAAATCCTAAAAAAAGCGACGGTCTTCTTTGCCAAAGAAATGAAATGAAATATTTGTTTGTCACCCAACACAAGAAGACCTGGCCAATCGACCTGATGTGTCGAGTACTGGGTGTCAGCCGACAAGGTTATTACCACTATCGGCGAATTACAGAAGCCAGGCTGGCGGATCCGGAGCACCAGGAGATGCTGGACTGGATGAAGGATATAGCCGTTGCCAGCCAATATACCTATGGCCGGCGGCGCATGAAAAGAGCGATGAATGCATTGGGTTTTCCGATCAGCAGAACGAAGACCGTGAACCTGATGAAAGAAGCGGTTATTCAAGTTCGTCATAAAAAGAAATTCAAAGTGACCACCAACAGCAATCATAAATTGCCGTTATTTGAAAATTTATTGGAACGGCAATTTGACGTTGAGCAACCCAACCAGGTTTTTGCTTCAGACATCACCTATGTCTGGACCCAGCAAGGCTGGTTGTATCTGGCTGTTGTGATTGATTTATATTCCAGAAAAGTTGTGGGCTGGAGTATGAGCAGCCGAATGACCGCACAGCTGGTGTGTGATGCATTGACGATGGCGATCTGGTTGCGCAGGCCAAAAGCAGGCTTGATCCACCATTCTGACCGCGGATCCCAATATGCCAGTAAAGCTTGCAGGCGATTATTGAAAGCGCATGGCTTCAAAGGCAGCATGAGCCGAAAAGGCGACTGCTGGGATAACGCTGTTGTGGAGAGCTTCTTCGGCAGCCTGAAGCAGGAACGGGTGCACTGGCGACACTACCAGACCCGCTATGAAGCCCAGCAGGATATCCTGGATTACATATCGATGTTTTATAACAGTTACAGACTGCATTCGTACCTCAATTACAGAAGTCCGAATCAGTTTGAAATGGAAATGACAGAATTAAGAAAAGTTGCTTAACTGGGTTGTATCAAATAGCTTGACCACGTCACTTCGAGCCGCTGAACGGTTTCAAGTGTTTTTAGCGCCTTGGATCGTTCCCGCGCATCCTTGCGCTCCACGATCTAAGCACATCCTTGTGCAAAAGGGCCATCCGCCAGGAGCGAACCGCAACCCCCTCACGACGCTTTGCGGTAACGATGGCACCGAGCCTTACGTGTGAACAACGTTGCTGGAATTCACAGCTAGCGCGCAGATTGCGCCAGAGATCCGGTATTTGCACTGTACCCGGCAGGCAGAAGGTGGGCATGCTTCAGTAGTTGTGCAGCGTGGCGAAGCGGTCGAGGTGAAAGTACGGATCCCCCAGACAGGTTTCCAGGATCTGGCAGCGCTTCAGGAACAGGCCGATGTCGAATTCGTCGGTCATGCCGATGCCGCCGTGCATCTGCACCGCCTCGGTACATACCAGGTGCGCGATCTGGGATAGCTTGGTCTTGGCCAAACTGGCCAGGCTGGCCAGGCGCACGGTTGGCGCCGGCTCAGTCGAACCGTTTTCTTGCGCTGCATCGAGCGCCTGCAGGGCATGCAACACCGCCGAGCGGCATAGCTCCAGCTCGCTGTACATGACAGCGGCGCGGTGCTGCAGGGCCTGGAAGCTGCCGATGGGCACGCCAAACTGCTTTCTTTCTTTGAGATAGTCCATGGTGCGATCAAATGCTTCCTGAGCCAGTCCCAGTAACTCGGCTGACTGGCCGATGCGCATTGCATCGAGCGTTCTATGCAACACCTCGGCACCCTGATCAAGCGCGCCGAGCAAGGCGTCGTGCCCGACCTGGACCTGATTCAGAACCAGCTTTGCAGCCACGTGGGTGTCGAGCATTGGCTGCGGTGAAATCTCCAGCCCCGCTGCATCGGCGGGGACAAGAAACAAGCTGATGCCATTGGCATCACCGGTGGCGCCCGAGGTCCGCGCCGCAACAATCAAGGTATCGGCAATATGGCCATCAACCACGGCGCTCTTGTGGCCGTCAATTGAGAATCCATCGTCATTGGCCACGGCAGTGCATGCAATCTGATCCGGGCGGTGATGGGCGGTCTCATCCACGGCCAGTGCCAGCAATCGCTCGCCGCTGGCAATGCCAGGCAGGATGTCCTGTTTTTGCTGGTCTGACGCTGCCGCGATCAAAGCAGTAACACCGCCCAAGGCCGTGCACAGGAGTGGGCTGGGGGTTAATGTTCGACCGGTTTCTTCCAGCACGATGCCGATGCCGGTATAGCCGTAATCGAGGCCGCCGTATGCTTCAGGCACCAGAATCGCCGGCCAGCCCATCTCAGCCATTTCCAGCCAGAGTTCCGGCGAGTAGCGAGATTCAGATTGGTTATCACGCAGTGCGCGCAGGTGGCTGACCGGGGCGCGCTCGCTCAGAAAACCGCGCGCAGCATCCCGCAGCATCTGTTGTTCTTCATTCAGTACCAAGGCCATTGTGTGTGTCCTTTTTGTCTGGTGCTCAGCCCGGCAGACCGAGTACGCGTTTGGAAAGTATATTGAGCTGAATTTCCGTGGTGCCGCCTTCGATGGAATTGCCCTTGGAGCGCAGCCAGGACCGGGCAGTCCCCCTGCCTGAGCGGCCGCCACTGTTCCAATCCAGCGCCTCGTTGCCGCCGATGGCCATCATCAACTCGGTGCGGCGTTTGTTGAGCTCAGTGCCGTAATACTTGAACATGCTCGATTTCGCACCCAGACTCTGGCCCGCTTTGACTTCGTCCTGGGATCGCCGGATGGTCAGTGCCATGCAGGCTTGATCGATTTCCCACTGCGCCACGTCGGATCGCAGCCCGGAGTTGGCCAGGCGGCCATCGCGCAGGCCAACGGATCGGGCGGCGATTTCACTCAGAGTGGCTTCGCCGGTCCGGACCAGGCCCATGTCACCGACCATTTCCCGTTCGTGTGTCAGCAAGTACTTGGCAACGGTCCAGCCGCGATTGACCTCACCGACAACCTGGTCTTTGCCGACCCGGGCATTCTCAAAAAATGTTTCGGTGAATATAGAGCCGCCACTGATCAACTTGATCGGGCGGGCAGTCGCGCCTGGCTGGTCCATATCGATCAGCACAAAGCTGATGCCATCGTGCTTCCTGGATTCGAAATCCGTGCGTACCAGGCAAAAAATCCAGTCGGCTTTGTCGCCGTAAGATGTCCAGATCTTGGATCCATTGACCTGGTAGTGATCACCCATGTCATCGCAGCGCGTCGCCAGGCTAGCCAGATCGGAGCCCGAATTCGGTTCGCTATAGCCCTGTGACCAGCGAATCTCGCCGCGGGCGATTTTAGGCAGGTGCTGGCGCTTCAGCGCTTCGCTGCCATACTTGAGCAGTGCCGGGCCCAGCATCCAGATGCCGAAGCTGTCCAGCGGTGACCGCGCATTGATGGCGTTGAGTTCTTCTTTCAGAATTTTGTTCTGTGTGCTGGTCAACCCGGCGCCGCCGTATTCAACCGGCCAGGTCGGTGCAGTCCAGCCTTTTTCCGCCATGCGTTCCAGCCAGTGCCGTTGATCTTCGCTCTTGAATGTCCAGTTGCGTCCCCCCCAACAGACGTCAGCTTCTGATTGGTACGGCGTGCGCATGGACGCTGGACAATGGGTCTCCAGCCATTTCTTAACTTCGTTTCTGAACGCTTCGGGATTGCTCAATGAACCACTCCATTTGATTGGTGTGTAGTTGGCGTTTACCTGGTTGCCCCAAAGGCAAAATGCCCACGTGTAAATGAATGGTGCTACACCATTCGCCAGCGTATTGAACAACCATTATCGGTGCTGTTGGGGGTTGGAATCAATGCGCACCGGTGTTTGCCAGCGGCAGGCCATATATATAAAAGGTGTGTCCATCACTGCGATGGCGAATTTGAATACATATTTGGCACCTGCCAGTTGCAATGCGGTCACCAGGTCCACCAGGCCCCACCAGACCACCAGGCCATAAATAAGCGTATCGACAAGCTGCGAGAGCAGGGTCGAGCCGGTGTTACGCAACCACAGATGCTTGCCGCCGGTGGCATCACGAATGCGGTGGAACACCCATACATCGAAGGACTGACTCAGCAGGTAGGCCAGCAGTGAGCTGAAGACGAATCGTGGCGTATAGTCAAACAGGGTCACCATGGCGGTATGCACCGATGCCGCAAAGGCCGATGTTTCGGGGTGGTTCGAGGGCAGGTAAAGCAGGCTGATCTGCGTCATTGCGACCAGCACGATGCTGATATAAAAGCCCAGCAGCACTGCCCGTTGCGCTTCTTTGCGGCCGTACTTCTCGCTCAGAAGATCGGTTGCGAAGAAAATGCTCGAGTAGAGAATCACGCCCATGCTGGTTTGTAGGCCGGCGATTACAGTGAGCTTGGGACCCATAACATTGGCCAGCAGCAGGCTGAAAATGATCACGCCGTACAGCCCCGTGCGGCCGAACAGTCGGTAGCACAGCACGGCGAAGCCAAGGTCGGCGAGCACGGTGATGAACCAGAGAATTTCCTGATGCTGGTTGAACCATTCGGTAAGAATCATCGGCTCATTCTATCCAGGCCGCATTTCAGACATGAGTGGGTTTGTTGCTAACGCCTTTCCGCGCCGAGGTTCATGTCCAGGACCTTTTCGCTGGCATGTATGCCCTTGATCACCAGTTGCCTGGTGCCTTCTATATGCCGGGAAATCAGTTCTTCGAGCTTGCTTGACTGTCCCGACTTGAGAAGCTGCAGCATTTCATCGTGTGTGTCGACATACTTGCGGCTGCTTCGGGTCGTGGTGAAGCCCATGTACATGATGCGCTCAGATTCATCAAACAGCTGGTTGAGCAGGTGCACACCACGCTGGTTGCCGCTGGCCGCCGCAAAGCTGATGTGCCATTCGCGATTGGCTTCAAAGAACGCTGCTCTTGAGGTGATGTCGCTGCTGCGTGCGCGCCTGATCAAACCTTCGAGTAGCAGGAGTTGTTCATTGGTCACCTGGTTGACCGCCAGGCGCGCGAGCCCGGTCTCGATTGCGCTGCGCAATTCAAAGACTTCGCCAACGTCACGCAGTGTCACGGCCGGCACCTGGTAGCCGCGGCGGGGCAGGGCGAGCAGCAGGCGTTCCTGGCTGAGTTTGGTCAGGGCTGCGCGACTACTGGCCAGGGTCAGTTCAAAGCGCGCGCGCAGTTGCTGTTCCGTCCATTCGCTGCCGGGTGGCAGTTCGCAGCGGATAATGGCCTGTTTGATGGCTTCGCAGGCCGATTCACTGAGTAGTTTTGTGGGCGAGTCTTGTTTCATATACTGACATTTCTATTATACATATTGACATTATCAATATAATCTATTGATAATGTTAGAATGAATGACGCCCACCCGCAAGCCCGGCTACAAAACGATGGCACAGACTGGTCTGCAGAAGTCTTCGCGGTCATTCTGAGCCAGGGGGTGCGGCTCATTGCCACAGTCCCTGACGGCGGCCTGACACGCTTGCTGCAATTGCTTGAGGCTGAGGAGTCTGTCCAGGTTGTGACCGTGGCGACCGAAGAGGAGGGTGTTGCCCTGCTCTGTGGGGCCTGGCTGGGTGGTGAGAAAGGCGTTTTGTTGATCCAAAGCAGCGGCGTGGGCAACACCGTCAATATGCTTTCCTTGCCGGTGCATTGCCGTATTCCGTTACTGATGTTGGTCACCATGCGTGGTCAGAGCGGCGAGTTCAATCCCTGGCAGGTGCCGATGGGGCAGGGCACACCCGTCGTGCTAGAAGCCATGGGCGTGCGCGTTTACCCCGTTGACCAGGCGCGGTCGGTCGCGGCAACACTGCAAGCGGCCGCAGATCAATGTTTCGCCAGTGGCGACAGTGCTGCGGTCCTGGTGGGGCAGCGCGTCATCGGCGTCAAGAAGTTTGAGGATTGACAAAAAGTGCTGGATCGCAGGAAATTTGTGCAGGCGATGCTGAGATCGCGCGGTCAGTCAATCGTCATCAGCAGCCTGGGCAATCCAACCTACGATGTGGCGTCTGCCGGTGACACGCCTGCCAATTTTTACCTGTGGGGTGCGATGGGTGGGGCGGCCGCCATGGGTCTGGGCCTTGCGATTGGCCAGCCGCAACGCCGGATTGTTGTGGTTGTGGGTGATGGGGAGATGATCATGGGCCTGACCACCTTGGCGGCGATCACAGCCACCCGGCCTGAAAACCTCGGTTTGCTGGTACTGGACAACCAGTCTTTTGCCGAAACTGGTGCGCAGACAGGGCTGACGGCGAAGGGTGTGGATCTGTGCGCCCTGGCGCGCGCCAGTGGATTTACCCGGGTGCTGGAAAGCCGGCAAATGAGCGATGTGCCCGACGCTGCGCAAGTGCTGTTCCAGTCGCCCGGACCGGTGTTCGTGCATGCAGCGATTTCGCTGGGTGAAACCGAAAGAGTGCTGCCAGAGCGAGACGGCGTCGTGCTGAGCAGGCGAACCAGAGAATTATTTAACAGGAATTTTATCCATGGACCTCAGCAATAAAGTTGTTCTGATCACCGGTGCCGCCAATGGCATCGGCCTGGCCTGCGCGGAAGCATTTGCGGGCCAGGGTAGCCGTCTGGCCCTGGCCGATATTGACGAATCGGTACAGGCGGTGGCCAACCGCCTGGGCAAGGCGTATGGGATTGAAACACTGGGTCTGGTAGCAGACTTGTCTGATCGTGCCCAGGCACGCAGCGTAGTGCCGGCGACGGTAAAGGCATTTGGGCGCATCGATGTGTTGCTCAACAATGCCGGCATTATCATTGCCGGCGACATCCTTGAGCTCAGCGAAGCAGACATGGACAAAGTATTGGGCGTCAACCTGTTTGCCTATTACATCCTGGCGCAGGATGCCGCCAGGCAGATGGTGAAGCAACAGAAGGTGTCGAAACAGAAGGTGCCGAAACAGAAGGTGCAGCAAAAGGTGGGGCAGGGGGAGGCAGGCAACATCATCAACATGGCCTCCACCAACGCGCGGGTTGCCATACCCAATCAACTGGCTTACTCGATTGCCAAGGGTGGGGTCAACATGATGACCAAGGTATTGGCGATTTCGCTGGCCCAGCAAAACATCCGCGTCAACGCCATTGGCCCCGGTTCCATCGACACCGATGTGCTCAAGTCTGTGATGTCAAATGATGAAATGCGCCGGGTAATCCTGTCTCGCACGCCGATGGGGCGTATCGGGATGCCGGCAGAAATTGCCAGCGTAGCGGTATTCCTGGCCAGCGACGCCGCCTCCTATATCACCGGCCAGACAATCTATCCCGATGGCGGAAGGCTGGCATTGAACTATACCGTGCCGCTGCTCGAAGACGATTGATGGGTGACGGTGGCGCCTGGGGGAGGGTGAGCGTCAAGCCGCCATAGTAATCAGACCATGCATGCCAGTCTGATCCAGCATGGTCTGATCCACGCGCGTGTAACCCGCTTGCTTACCGATTTCCTGGAAGGTCGAAAAAGACTCGGGGAAGTCTGCTTCCCAGATGTGGTGGAGAATAATGTCGAGTTCTTCAGCGGTGAGTTCTTCGTACACCGCCTTGATGCGGCGGTCGCAGCGGCCGAGGAAATCGTTGCGGGATTCGCCCTCTTGCTTGACCACATCGATGATGGCTGCCATGCCGCCCGGTTTGAGCAAGCGCCGGCACTGTGCCAGGACCCCTTTCTTGCGCTCCGGGGAGTCAAAGTGATGCAGTGAGAAGCTCATGATGATGACGTCGAACTTCCGTTCCAGGGTCGGCAGCACCGCCGTGAGCTCCCCCGGATGGAGGCTGTGTGGAATGCCCCGTGACTGCAGTTTTGTGCGCGCCATTTCCAGCGCATTGGTTGCTTCGTCGATACCGGCATAGTGGCTGATATCGAGATGGCCAAGCCATTTGTCCAGCGGCGCGGCGTCGCCGCAACCGACATCCAGAATGCTGATGGGGGCGTCGAAGCGGCTCTCGATTTCCTCGGCCAGGCGCCCGAATAATCCAGCATGGTCCATGTAATTGAAATCAACCAGCTTCTGATAAGCGTTCCATCGTACGAAGAAGTAGTGTGCCATGTGTTTACTTTCCCTACGGGCAGCCCAGTGCATGTGGCTCGATCAAATCAACTCGCTGTCCGACATGATTTCAACCATCGCCGGACCCTCCTGTTCCAGGGCGCCGGCCAGTGCTGCATCCAGCGCCTCAATGGTATTCACCCGAATGCCGTAGCTCCCGCACAACTTGGCGTAACTGGCAAAATTTGGGTTGCGTAACGAGGTTTGCCATACCGGCCACTTGCCCGCTTTTTGTTCTTTTGAAATCTTGCCCAGCTCATCGTTGTGTAGCAGCACGTGGGTAATGTTCATACCGTATTTTACCGCTGTGGTGAACTCGGCCAGGTATTGACCAAAGCCACCGTCGCCTGAAACAGAAACGACCTTGCGTCCCCGCAGGCCGGCTTCATCCTGTGTCGCGGCCCAGGCGCCCATGGCCGCAGGAAAGGCAAATCCGATTGAACCGAGATAGCCTGACATCAGGATGCTTTGCCTGGTGCATTCGAAATAGCGCCCGAAAGAATAGGTATTGTTGCCGACATCAACCGGGATAATTGCATCATCCGGCACCAGGCGGCTCAAGGCCTCGAATATGGCGGCGGAATTCACGCCTTTGCCCCGATCATCGGCACGGCGGCTGGCCTTTTCGTCACGCCAGATTGACCAACGCTCGGCCAATTCCACCCTCTGATCCACATAATCAGCGGGCTCATCATGTCGCAATGCCTCAGCGAGTATCCGGCTGCACACCCCAATTTCACCCACCATGGGCACGGCAACGGGGTGAAACTTGCCCAGCTGCATGGCCTCGAAGTCGACCTGGATGATGGGCCGTTTGGGGGTGATCCCGGTGTGATTTGAAAATGAACTGCCCAGCGCGATGATCAGGTCGCACTCGTTCATGAAGTAGCTCGCCACCGGTGTGCCGGAGCGACCGAGTACGCCGGCTGCCAGTGGATGCCGGTCCGGAATCTGACCCTTGGCTTTGAACGTGGTCAGAATGGGTGCGTAGAGCAGTTCGGCGAGTTCGATGACTTCATCCATCGCCTGGCGGGCGCCATAGCCCACAATGATGATGGGTCGATGGCTGGCGCGGATCAATGCCAGCGCTTTATCAACCGCGGAGATGGCTGGTGCGATGTCCAGCGCGGCCAGCCGCCCGTCCGGTTTCTGTGCACGAGCGTCGCCTGCCGGCAGGGTCTGCACATCATCCGGAAAAATCAGGTGTGCCACATCGCGCTGGACGATAGCGCTTTTCATCGCCAGGCTGGCCAGTTCAGCATGGTCTGAACTGTGTAATACGGTCTGGGAAAATCGCGTCACCGGGGCAAAGGCCGCGGCAAGGTCGATTTCCTGAAACGCGCCCGGGCCCAACACTTGCACCTGAACCTGGCCGGTCAGCGCCACCACGGGCGCCCGATCAACCTTGGCATCCCACAGACCGGTCAGCAGGTTGGTGGCGCCGGGGCCGGCGATGGACAGGCAGCCTGCCGGTTTGCCAGTGAGCTTGGCGTAGCCTGAGCAGGCAAAGGCGGCAGCACCCTCATGGCGAATGCCGTAGAAATTGAGATTGCCCGCTTGCACCTGCAAGCGCAGTGCATCGGCCAGCCCGAGGTTGGAATGCCCCACCATCCCGAATACTGATTTCATTCCCCAGTTGACCAAGGTTTCGGCCATCAGGTCGGTTACAGTCCGGGCCCGTTCCGGTTCGGGCTCAAGACCGACGAATAACGCGCCGTCGCGAATTTCGACCGGATAGAGCTGTTGGCCCGAGTCTTCGTGCCCACCCGGCGTCAGCCCCGTGAGCGGGTCAAAGTCCCATCCATGCCACGGGCAGCGCAGCCAGCACTGACCGTCTGCACCGCTCTCGATGGAGCCTTCACCCAACGGGCCGCCCTGGTGGGGGCAGCGGTTGTCCATGGCGGTGAATTGTCCGTCGATGTGCGTGAGTGCCAGGCTCTGGGTGCCCGCCGTAACGGTCATGACCCTGCCCGATGGCAGCTCATCAGCTGCGGCCACTCGATGCCATTCCAATGCAGTTTTCTCGTCCGTCTGCTGATCAGCCATTTTTTTCCTCAACCTTGGAATGAAGTATCAACCAAGACAGGAATAGTGCCGGATTAATGACACGAGGGCCACATACCGTTGCAAATATGGATGCCGCCTGATTGGTCAACTGCATCAACAGCCTCTGGCAGGAAGGGCACATGGATTTGCCACACATGTGGCATTTCATGCGCCTGTGAATCGGTCATGACTTGCTGGAGTTGTTGGGATGTCACTGTCGGGTGCTGTTCGGCGCCTTGCCCAAGACGCACCGTGGTGTATTACGGGCCCGAAGCCGGCATGCAATCCTGCGCGAGCGTGACCCAGTAATTGGCGCCGACGGGCAGGATCGCGTCATTGAAGTCATATTCAGGGTGGTGCACCATGCAGCCGCCTTCGCTGTCCACCCCGTTGCCGATGAAAATGTAGCAGCCGGGCCGCACTTGCAGCATGCTTGCAAAGTCCTCGGAGCCCATGATCGGGGGCGTACTGCTGTCTACCTTTTCCGTCCCGACGACTTTGCCTGCTGAAATTACGGCTTGCCCGGTCGCGCTGGCTTCGTTAATCAGTGCAGGATAGCCCACCGAATGGAAGGTCAACTCAGCGCTCGCACCTCCTGCTGCCGCCGTGGAAGTGACAATGCTGTGCATGCGCCGGCGTATCTCATCGCCAACTTCGTTTTCAAGATAGCGAATGGCTCCACCCAGTTGCACGGCTTCAGGAATGACGTTGTAAGCATTACCAGCACTCATTTGAGTGATGCTGATGACTGCAGCCTTGAGCGGGTCGATATTGCGGCTGACGACGCTTTGCATGGCCTGGACGATTTGTGCTGCGATCGGAACAGGATCATTACAGAAATGAGGCATCGCCCCGTGACCGCCGATTCCCCGCACGCTGATGTCAAATTTCTCGAAAGCAGCCATCATCGGACCGGTCCTGATCGCAAATTGTCCCACCGGCAGTCCAGGCCAGTTGTGCATGCCAAATACCTGGTCCATGCGGTATTGTTCAAACAGGCCATCTTCGATCATCGCCTCGGCGCCGCCCATGCCCTCCTCCGCGGGCTGGAAAATAAAATAAACGGTACCGTCGAAATCAGGTTTCTCAGGAAGCTGCAGTGCCGCGCCCAGCAGCATTACGGTATGCCCGTCATGGCCACAGCCATGAAATACGCCATCGTTGCCGGAGCGGTGGTCAAACTGGTTGTTTTCCTGCATCGGCAGCGCGTCAAGGTCGGCCCGCAGGCCGATGCTTTTCTCGCTGTTGCCGGAGCGCAGGCGACCGACCACGCCGGTGCCGCCGATTCCGGTGAAGACATCCATTCCCGATGCCGCCAGTTTTTCGGCAACAAAGGCAGCGGTGCGGTGCTCGCAAAAGGCCAGCTCCGGGTGGGCATGGATGTCTCGCCGCCAGCCAGTGAGGGTGTCGTGGGTGACGGTGAGGTCTGAATGGTGGTTCATATTTTCCCTGATTGCTATTTGCCAGATTGTGATACGCCAGATTGGTGTACGCCAGATTGTTGTATGCCAGAGCATTGCTCTGAGACCAAGGAGCCGTAGGCGACCCGCCGGCCCCGGTTGGGTAAGTCGAGCAACGCGAGCGGTACCAGAGGGGCCAGGCGCCTATTGCATGCCGTCCAGCGCAGCCGCCTTCCGCCGAAGGCGGGAGCAGGGAAGCGAGACTCCTTTTAATGATACTGATTTTCTCAGGCTTGTGCCTGAATTCAACCGGCAAATGGCTCCCTTGCTGTTACCATGTTGCTTTGGCCGAACAGGCCAGCAAATCTGGATGTCAATCACCGTGGAATCCGCTGATCCCAACCCCATTTCACCCGTTGCCAACTCACCCGCCTTAGCGGTGGTTTCCGGCGTGCAGCGATTCTGGATGGAGAAGGGGTCACCCCAACTCCCGAAAATTGAGCGGGCAGACGGGCTCTACCTTTGGGATGAGAGCGGCCGCCGCTACATTGATGCGTCGTCCGGGCCCGTCGCCTGCAATCTGGGTCACAGCCATCGGCATGTCATCGAAGCGATGCGCCAACAGGCTGAACGGGTCAGCTATGCGTTCCCGACCAACTTCGAAAGCCAGGCTGCGGCGGACCTCACAGCAAACCTGGCCAGCCTGACCGGCCCGGGTCTGGAGCACGGCCTGTTCGTATCGGGTGGTTCCGAAGCGGTGGAGATGTCGATCAAGTTTGCCCGCGTCCATGCGCTGGCAACTGGCAATGAACGCAAGACCACGGTGCTGGCGCGGACGCCCTCCTATCATGGCAATACCTTTGGCGCCCTGGCGGTCAGCGGTGAAGCCTACGTTGAGCCCGTCTACGCCGACATGCTCAGGATGATGCCGAAAATTCCGCTGCCCTCGGCTTACCGTCCGCCGGCCGGTATGACGCCCGATGAATACGCGCATTCGTGTATCAAGGCCTTCGAGCGTGAAGTCGTTGAACAGGGGCCCGAATCGGTATTGGCATTTATCATGGAGCCGGTGACCGGGCTTTCCGGGGGCGCCTCCTACGCCCCGGATTTCTACTATCGCGGCATCCGGGAAATCTGTTCCAATTACGACATCTTGCTGATCTATGACGAAGTCATGTCTGGCTCCGGCCGCACCGGCAAGTTTCTTGCTGCCCATCACTGGCCTGACGCCAGGCCGGATATCGTCGCCCTGGCCAAGGGGCTGGGTGCGGGGTATTTTCCCCTTGGCGCGTTGGTAACCGGCTCGCACCTGCTCGAACCCGTCGTGGCCAACGGGGGATTCAGGATGGGGCACACCGGCATGTCATCTCCACTCAGCTGCGCAGTGGCCAATGCAGTGCTCGAAGTGCTGATCAATGAAGACCTGATGGACAACGCCGAGCAAATGGGGGCCTATTACCGTCAGCGCCTGGTAGAAATTCAGCAGACCAGCAGAATACTCGGTGATGTGCGGGGCATGGGTCTGCTCAATGCCGTCGAGCTGGTCAGCGACAAAGACAGCCGCGCCTTCCTGCCCCCTGAAGTCGCGATCAACAGCCGCATCGTCGCAGCCGCCATGGCGCGCGGCCTGTTGATTTACGCCCGCCCCAGCGCGGGTGGTGGCTACGGCGACTGGTTGATGATGACGCCCCCACTCAATATTACCCGCGCGCAGATCGACGAAATCGCGGACCTGTTCGCAGACAGCTTGTCCGAAGTCGAGTCGAAATTGGCCGAAGAAGGGGCGATTGTGTGAAAGCGACCTGCCCTGGTCATGAGTGAAGCTGCAAAACTGCCGCAGATCGCTCGACTAAAGCCCTACTACGCAGAACTGCAAAAAGGCCGAAGCTACTATTGGTGCGCCTGTGGTTTGAGTCGTAATCAGCCCTTCTGCGACGGCTCCCACCAGGGTAGCGGTATTGAGTCGGTGCGCTACACGGCAGAGGAAGAAGCGCAAGAAGTACTGTTTTGTGCCTGTAAGCGCACCGCAAAGGTGCCTTTTTGCGATGGCGCCCACAACAATCTGAGTGGCGCCTACGAACTCGATGATCCCGACAGCGAACGAAATCGGGGCATCGACCTTATCACAGCCGGTGGCGACGGCATGGCGCGGTTGGATGGCGGTTGTTACGTTCTGACCCCCGTGAAAATCACTTGTAGCCAACGCGCGGGACTGCGCTTTGCACCGGTGATTTCAGCCGCCAGCGGCGGCAGGTATCAAAGCCAGTACTACTTCGAGCAGGATTCTACAGAGCCGACCGTGGTCCATTTTGCGGACAGTCACGTCATCTTATTTGTCAGTAGCGGCTCAGGTACCCTGAACATTTCCGGCCAGTCATTTGGCGTCGGATTGCATTGTGGTGTGTACGTGCGTCCCGGCGAAGCGTTCGCCATGATTCCGGACGCAGGCCAAATCCTGAGCGTTTTTGCATCAGCCTGCCCTTTGCCGGTGGAACCGGAATTCCCCGGCGCAAACCCCACCGGCTTTGATCATAACCACCCGGAACGGGTCATCGGCATTGACCAGGACCAGCGCACGGGCATGGGTGACCGCTATTTTCAGGTGCTGATAGACGCAACAATGGGCTGTGAAGTCGCCGCTCAGTTCATTGGTGAAATTCCACCGTCCAAGGCGGCGCCTCATTGCCATCTTTACGAGGAGTCGCTGATTGTCCTCAGCGGCGAAGGCATGATGTGGACCGAATCACACAAGGCCGCAGTTGCTGCCGGCGACATCATTTTCCTGCCGCCTAAGCAGAAGCACTCCCTGCAATGTACTTCAAGTGAGCGCATGCTGCTGGCCGGGGTGATTTCTCCAGGTAACAACCCCAGCATCAATTACTAGCTGCAGATTGTGGCGCACATGGATGTGCGGCAACGATCAAAAGGGTCCTGCAAGATGGCCCCTTACTCCGAACCCGCTTGTGCCAGCGTTAGGAAAGCCGCATAAGCAGACTACTGTCCACGCCTGGCGGACGGCCCTGCGGGCTACCCTCACTTCTCCGCGCTTGGTGGGTCGGCTCCAACGGAACATCCTGTTCCGTGTCGCCTCGTCGAGCCATCCATGGCTCGACGACCCAGTCGCTTGTCGGCGTTCGGCATCCTTTAAGGCGTGGACAGTAGTCTGCTTATGCGGGTTTCCGGAGGCGGAAGCGCATTAATCACTCCCATGGCGTGTTTTGATGGCTACTTGACGCGAAATCGCCAGAAAGTAAATCCCCAGCGGTCATTGAAGACGTCCTGGATCGGCGACACCACAGCAAGGTCACCGTCGGCAAGAAAGACGACGGGGATGTACTCGCCCGCCGGCGTTGGGACCCTGTTGTCCACATCTTCATTCCAGGCCAGTGGTGTAAATGGCGCAGCCTGGGCGACCTGCGGCGAGGCAGAACCCTGGCCCGGAGTGATCAGCGCCAGGTGGGCAGTGAGCGACGCGCCGTCCTGCACAAACCACGTCGCAGCCAGGCGGCCGTCTTCACTGGCCACCATGTAAGGGAAGAAGGCGATACCGGACGCTTCTGAAATTGCCTGGCTTTGCCAACTGGCGCCAGCATCGGCGGACCAGCCCAGGTGCATGGTTTTGCCTTCACTCCAAAGGTGGAAAAGCGTGCCGTCCGGCCCCCAGGCCAGTGGTTCAACCCAGCGCGGGACCTTTGTTGGATCGGTGAAAGTGGGGTCCCACTCGACCTTGCCCGGGACGGGATGTTTTCGCCAGGTCCAGCCGTTGTCCGTACTCACCGCAATGGAATCCGCCTCGGCATTGAATTGGTTGGCGGACGCGGAAATGGCGGAAATCCGAACCGCAATTTGACCATCCGGCCCGATTGCCAGATGGCTTGAACCGCCGATGGGGTGGATGCGTGCCTGCGCCTCCCAACTTCTGCCGGAATCGCGACTGAGCTGATGCACGACGCCGTTGCCATCGTTCCAGATGGCGTGAGCAACGCCATCGGGCGCCACGCGAATCCACGGACGGTCATCAAACTGGGAGGTGGAAAGCCGTTGCCAGGTCCAGTCTGACCCGTCATCGTGGCTCACACCCATGGCAATGTGTGTGCCTGCCCGAGTGGCGCGGTTGAATCCCATCGCCAGCAAATATACGGTTCCGTCGGGACCCACGGTCAGATCGACATCTGAGTTGCCTTGTGCACCGTCCTGGCTGGTGCCGATATCGACCGCGGCCCAAGTCTTACCGCTATCTTTGCTCAGCCACAGCGGTGGCGGAACGGTCCAGTCGGTGCCCGATACCTGCGAGCCGTAACCGGTTACGAACAGGGTGTCGTCCGGATGAACGGCAATCATCGGTTCCCGGCAAAGGCTGTCCAGATGATCGACACGTTCAATCAACTCAATGGCCGCCCCAGTGGTGGACGCAGTGGCGGAGTCGGTGGCTGCCTCGGCGGCGGACTGCAGTGGCGCAATCAGCATACCGACCCACAGCGAAACAAACAGCGGTTGGAGGGATCGGTGTACAGAGCGGTACGACGGGTGAATTTTCAAGTGCGAAGCAAGCAAGTTTTTCATCCGGCGACTGTAGGATTAATGCGCCCGCACTGCAAGTGGGAGTCAATTCAGGCCCGTTGCGTCAAGGCCAATTACCATCAGGCCATGGCCAGGAGCAATACCGGGCTTTCTGGACTAAAATGAAGTAGGAATCAAGGAATCATGAAACCTGGGCAGCTTAATCAGGTGTTAAAAATCTCGGTGGCCGCACTGGCGCTGCTGACACCGTCGCCGTGTGAAGCGATGAGTTCCCTCCTCGATCCCGACACCGCAACGGACAGCCAGTCCATCCGATTTATACCCGCAGCCGACCCAACTGCGCCAATCATCGTCGGGCCTCGCGAAGTTGTCGGCAAACAATCGATGGCGGACAAGGCGGTCAGTGGCGCGATTCGCAGCGTGCTGGGTGGTTCATCGAAGAAATCGAAGGGCCCCAAAACCGTCAAGGATCCGACGCGCAAGTCTGATTGGTCAAAAATCAAGCGTGACGACGGGGATCTGCAGGTGCGGGCCCGGACCAAATTAACCGATGAAGGCCTGCTGGTCAGCAACAAGGTTGAGGATTGGGACGGCAAAGGCACGTTCCAGACCATCTTCCTGCAGGACTGCAGCGGTCGCAGGCTCTACCCCACCGGTCATGCGATTTACGAAATCTGGTCGGAATCCTCGGTCAGTGTATCTTGGAGCAAGACCTCGACCGCCAATGGCCAGGTGGTGAGCCGCGAGTCGGGGGGCTGGCAGGACAACTGGACCGAAGACTGGTCGGTGGTTGGTGAAGCAGGCGAAACGACCGCCGAAATGTCCCCCGAAATGTCACGGGGCATACCGGCGATGTGGCAGCAGGCGGGCTACAGTCGAGCGCATGCAGGCGTTCGCCAGGCCGGCAGCACCTTCAACGTTGATTACGGCGCGATCATTCAGGCGGGCGGCCTGGAATTGTTTGTCCACGTGACTTATCCAAAAGCAGAACCGGTCACCACTGAGGCGTTCAGCTGGTTGGTCAGCGCCCGCGACGATGGCGATATCGCCGTGGCCGAGGCTGCACCGGATCGCGAGGCATGGCTGGAGAGTTGTGAATTGTCACCGGCCGCTGGTGAGACTAGCGCTGTCGACGGCGCCGCGCAGGGTCAGGTGCCAGGCGAAGATGACCGCAGAACTGCGCCGGCAGATGGTGAGTCTGCAGCCGCGGGGGCCAAACCCCCGTGCAAGGAAGCATTGTTGAGCGTCGAGGAAAAGAAATCTGCCTACCTGGCGAAGCTGAACGACCCTGCGACACGCTTGCAGGCGGCCATCAACGCAGCGGACCACCTGGGCAAGGCGACGCGCGATCATGGGCAAAATCTTGCGAATCTGGCGGCGGCGCAGGCCATGGCGGCAATGCTGCAAGCAGAACTGGATGCCTGGGACCAGTGGTTTGAGGAAAAGCTCAAGCGGCTGGAGCAGCATCGTCTTGAGACCCACGGCAGTCGAGAGCCGGCCTTCGCAAAGGGCTCGTCAGGTCGCGCCCGCGCCCGGCACGGTGAGCGCACCGCAGAATTACGTCAGCAGCTTGCAGCTCAGCAGCAAGCCGTTGCGGCCGCGCAGCAGGCGGCCAATGCGTCTGCCGAGGCACTGCAATCGGCACAGAACTCGTTCAACCAGGCACAAGAGGATTTCAGGCGCGCGCTGGCCGATTTGCGCAACGCCAAGGACGAGTTTGCCGAGCTGGCGATTCTTCACTTCCGCTGTTCACCGTGCGAAGTGCTTGCCAAACACTGGTCGTCGGTGGCGCGTCTGAAAGACATGCTGAACAAACTCAAGGGCATGCTGGACCAGGCCATCGCCGATACCGCAGCACAACTGCAGCAGGCCCGGCTACAGGCGGCTGCTGCTGCCCAACGCGCCGGCGAGGCCCGCGCGCGAGTGGATGACATGAGTGCTGAACGAAGCCGAATCGAGCAGGCCATGCGGGATGCGGTTAGAACGGGCGATGGCGATTGTCTCAGTTTCGAGCCACAGCAAGGCTGGGGCTGGGTCAATCTGGCCTCTGTTGATGGCGCCCGCGTAAGCGTCGTGGCTCAAGGTGCCGGGATGGTCAGTCGCAGCAGCTTCAAAGGCTCCGAAGTGCGTGTGTACAACAAGCCGGGCTGCCTGCACGAGCGCATCGAGCGCATCAACTGGCGAAAAATCAATGAGCTGAACAACGAATTGGCTGACCTCGATGCGCAGCAGCGTGAGGCTGAAGAGGCAGCAATAGAAGCCCAGCGCCAGGCGGCCGGCGCTCGGGCGGCAGCGGATGGCTTGCAGGCCCAACTCGACGCCCTCAATGCGCTCAAGAATGCCCTCATCCGCTCGGGCCTGGAAAAGAATACGGATCAAGTCATGCAAGCGCTCGAGGAAGTTGCGCAAGACTGCATCAAGGCCATCAAAGAGGCGGTCGATGGAATTGCTGAAGAAAGGCGGCGCAAGCAAGACGCTGATGACCGGGTCGCCGCAGGCAACGGCATGCGCAGTGGTTTGCGGCGCAGAGCAGGTAGAGCCGCCGATGATCTTGATAAGATCGATCCCTCACCCGGCGATGACAGCGACGTACAAAAGCACGGCAAACTGAAGGACCAGGCGGAAGGCTTGAGGGACGCTAGCGGGGATGGCCGAAGCGTCGCGCCCAAAGCAAAAGATTCCTTGCCCGACGATGCCTGGCCCGACAATACTGAAGACGCCGAGCGACAGCGCGAGGCAGCAAAAGACGCGGCCGATGCGGCTGAAGATTGGGCCGACACGCTCGAGAGGGAAAATCAAGACCTGGCAGATGAGGTCTCTGACCTTGAAGACGAAACGAATGCGCTGCGTGACAGGGTCAACGATTGGCGGGCTTACCATGCCGCCCTGGCTCGCTATGAAGACTGCTTGCGGAAGAAGCAGAAAGCTGCCGAGGAACTTGCCGAGCTGAATCGGGAAAACGCTTCGGCACTGGAAGAATTGGCCAGATTGCTCGGCGAGGCGGCCGACGGTCTTTCGGAAGTGGCCGGAGAGGTCGGAGAAGCTGGCAAATTGGACAAACGGGCCAGGGATGCCAGCAAGAAGGCTGGCGCCTTGTCGGGGAAACTCCAGAGACTGAGCAACGCGATGGAAATCCTTGACGCTGTATTGCGTGCGGAACACAAGACGCCGGCGGAAAAACTCGCAGCCATGAGCCTGGCCTTCGAGGAATTGCGCCAATGGCTGCCGGATATCCCCGGCGTTTCCGAAATGCTGGAATTCTATAACGAGGCCATGAAGGCCATCGCCGGCAAGATGGGCGAAATCGAAGATCGCATGACCGAATCCTGGGCCGACCTGGTGGAGGCCGGCATCGCTGACCCCGAAGATGCGCCCAGTGGCATCCGGGAAGAAGTCGGGAAGGTCGCCAGGATTCGCGAATTCATGAGGCTTCTTGGGCGCAATTGCGGCAAATCCCCGCAGCCCCCCTAGCCCGCCCGTTTTTCCGCCTTTAAACCATTCAAGAGGCCGGACAAACACATGTTAAAGATTGTCGCTTCCTTAGTTTGGCCAAATTTGGAATTCTGATGAACCCTCCCGAGCGCCGTGGTCTTTACCCGGAAATTGAACCCTACGACCGCGGCCGCCTGAAGGTGTCCGACATCCATGAGCTCAGTTATGAACAGGCCGGCAACCCGTCGGGCCGCCCGGTGATCTTCTTGCATGGCGGGCCGGGCGGAGGCATCGTGCCGGTCTACCGGCGGGTGTTTGATCCGCAGCGCTATCGCATCGTCTTGTTGGACCAGCGGGGATGTGGTCAAAGTACCCCCAAGAACGAACTCCGCGACAACACGACTTGGCATATTGTCAGCGATCTTGAAGTGCTTCGTGAGCGCCTGGGGATCTCGGCCTGGCAGGTATTTGGGGGATCCTGGGGCAGTACGCTGGCGTTGGCCTATGCGCAAAAACATCCAGAACGGGTGCTGGAAATCATATTGCGCGGTGCCACGCCGTGGCGAGAGACGGACATGGACTGGGAATTTGAGCATGCCAGTGTGGTGTGGCCGGATGTGTGGGACAAAGTAGTCAAGCTGCTGGGCGTTAGCGACCGGCGAGGCGTCCTGGAAGGCTTCTGGGCGCGCCTGAGCAGCGAAGATGAAGCGGTTCGCCGCGAGGCTGCACTGATGTGGGCGCAATGGGAAGTCGTCAAATGCTCCTTGGTTCCCGACTGGAACCCCGCAAGCGAGTGGGCGCTGAGTTATGTGGACGGGCTGGCGTTAATCGAGTGCCACTACTGCCGCAACGGGGCGTTCCTGGACGACGGACAGTTGCTCGACGAAATGCCCAAAATGGCGCGTATTCCGGGCGTTATTGTGCAGGGGCGCTATGATATGTGCACGCCAATGGGGGGCGCCTGGGAGATTGCCAGGCTGTGGCCGGCGGCCGAACTCAGGATTGTGGCTGATGAGGGGCATTTGTTTTTGGAGCCGGGTATTTTGCATGAAATGATTTGTGCGACAGATCGTTTTTGTGCCAAGTCCGGGTGATCGGGATTGTGGAAAGGAGCATGTGACCATGAAAGTCAATTGGATATTGCCAATATTCATTTGCGGCATCGGGAGTGTCTTTTCGGAGATGCCCTCCATCCAGTGCCCATTACCTGGCCAATGAGGGGGTCATGGTGACGCGCGGTGAGACGAAGGTCCTGTTTGATCCCCTGTTTCGCAACGGCTATGGACAGTATGAGTTGGTGCCGGCGGAAATGGAGCGTGCCCTGTTTGCGGGGGAGGCGCCATGGGATGGGGTCGACGCGGTGTTTGTCAGTCACTATCACGATGATCATTTCTCGCCACAAGTCATGCTGGAATTTCTTCGCGCGCGCGCTGACATCCGTTTCTACGGTCCTGCGCAAGCGGTAGATGCCATGCACGATGTGGCGGGCGCCGCGGATACCGGTGTGTTTGAGCGCGTGGTATCCATTGAGCTAAATTACCCGCAACCACCCCTGGTGCTGACCATGGAGGGTTTGCTGATCGAGGCGGTGCGAATCCCGCATGCCGGCTGGCCGGACGGGCGCACGGAGATTGAGAATATCGTTTACCGAGTGACCCTGGATGAGCGCACTACCGTTGTCCATCTGGGGGACGCGGATCCGAATGATGTGCATTTCGCACGCGATGCCGCCTATTGGGATAGGCGGCACAACGACTTGGCCATGCCGCCTTACTGGTTTTTCGTTTCCCCGCAAGGGCCGGAAATTATCGAGCGGCGTTTGCACGCCCGATCTGCTGTCGGGGTGCATGTGCCCACGCGCATGCCAGACGACCCGGCTGCCCGGCCCGCCGAGTTTGAAGGGGTTGATCTGTTTACCGAGCCGGGCGAAACGAGGCAAATTCCGGTCAGCGACTGATGCCGCTTAGGGCCACGCAACGCCTGGCAAGGATGTCGGTTGGGTCCACCATCGGCAGTGCTGATCGCCCACCGATGGCGTCGAGCAGCAGGGGCAATTCGGTACAACCAAGGATCAGCAGCTCCGCGCCCATTCGTTCAAGGTGGGTGGCTACTTCCAGAAACTGTTCGACACACAGACCGCTGGTGTACCCGGCCTTGATGCCCTGCTTGCCGGAGATGACCTCCATCAGCATGGTCTGCTGCGGGGCATCCGGCACCAGGGTGGCATATCCGGCAGCACCAAGAACAGTCTGATAGAGCCGGGTCTGCACCGTGCCGCTGGTGGCCAAAAGACCGACGCTGTTCAGTCCGGCGTAATGGCGACCGATGAAGGCAACCGTTTCATCCGGCATGCGGATGATCGGAATATCCAGCCTGGCCTGAATCGCATCGAGAAAAACATGCGCCGTATTGCAGGGTATGGCGATGATCGTGGCGCCAAACGACTGCAGGCGCTGGCAGGCGGCATCCAGGGCCGGCGTGGGATCGGGTCCCTCGCCCAAGAGGTGGGCGGTGCGATCTGGAATCCGCGGATCATGTTCAACCAGCATGCGGATATGGTCCTGATCGCGTCTGGCCGGTGTGTTCCGGATGATCTTGTCCATGAAGTCCACCGTGGCTGCCGGGCCCAGACCGCCCAGCACGCCAATCCTGAAATCATCGGCGGGGTTTTCAATTTTCAGATTCTCTGCCACCATCACATCCACAACAATCAATTGAAGACCAGCATGCAATAAAGACCGGGATAATCCAATGGCCAATTCGCCAATTCAACATGCTAGAATTCGGCTTTCACCATGCGAAAGAGCCCCAATGACATCATTACAACAACTGGCTGAGGCAAGCGTTCGAAATGCCGAATCGTCCCCGATCGAATCGACCTATCTGGCCAAAACCACCCGTTCAGCGTCGCTGCATGCCAAGGCCGTGGAATACCAGCCCTCGGGGGTATCCAGGCTGGTGGGTTACTGGGAGCCCTACCCGCTGACTTTTGCGCGAGGGGAGGGATGTTATGTCTTTGATGTGGATGGCAACCGCTACACCGATATGCTGTGTAATTACACCAGCCTGGTGCACGGTCTCACCTATCCGCCCATCCAGGAAGCGATCGAACGCAGCATCGGCAACGGCACTGCCTGGTGCGGCAACAACGTCGCCCAGTACGCGTTGGCAGAGCAACTGGTCAACCGCATTGCCAGCGTTGATCAGGTGCGCTTTACCAATTCGGGCACCGAGGCAGGAAACCTGGCATTGCTGATTGCCAGAGCGGTGACAGGCCGCTACAAAGTCCTGATGGCCCGCCACGGCTACCATGGCAGCTTGCTCGAATTTGCGTCTGGATCGATGGACCAGCCTGGACCGGCCACGTTGTTGGCGCGCTATGGCGATGCCGACTCATTCAAGGCCGTATTGGAAGAACACGGTCAGGACATTGCGGCGGTTTTTGTTGAAGGCGTGATGGGTGCCGGCGGCATGCAACAGGCGCCGGCGGAATTTTTCATTGAGCTGAAACAGGCAGCGAGCAAGGCCGGCGCTTTGCTGGTGATTGATGAAGTTATTACGTTCCGGCTTGGCCTTGGCGGACAACAGGGTAACCTGGGGGTGACGGCCGATCTCACCATGCTGGGCAAACTGATTGGTGGTGGCTTTGCGGTTGGCGCCGTCGGCGCCAGCCGGGAACTGATGAGTGTCATGGATTCAAGAAGTCTCAAGATCATGCACTCCGGCACATTTAATGCCAATCCGATGACGATGACGGCCGGTGACGTATCGGTGCGGGAGCTGACCCAGGTGCGCATCGACACGATGTCGGAGCAGGGCCTGCGGGTCGCCGCCGGGTTGAAGACCAGCGCAGAGAAACTGGGCCTGCCGCTCACCATCAATCAGTGTGGATCCCTGCTGAATCTGTTTTTCAGTGATGACGCGCAGGACAACATGTTTTCGCGAACGGACAATGAAGCCGTCACGTTGTTTCACCTGGCCTGCTTCAATCGTGGTGTTTCGCTTGCCGCTCGCGGCATGATCGTACTCTCGACTGTCATGACGTCCGAAGTGATCGACGACGCTGTCAGCCGCATGGCGGCCGCGATGGAGGATGTAGCCGCCGAGATTTGAGGTCCTTGAGTCAGCCGTACGCCAGGGTGGGTAACCAGGTGACCAATGCGGACCACTTAAAGATGATGATCAGCCCGATCAACTGAATCACGATAAAAGGCACCACCCCGCGGTAAATGGTGCCGATCCGAATTTCATTCTGGGCGGTTGCTTTGAAATAGAACAGTGCAAAACCAACCGGTGGGGTCAGAAAGCTGGTCTGCAGGCAGACCGCAAACAACACGGTGAACCAAACCGGGTCGAAACCAAGTGAGCTGACCACTGGCGAAACCAGTGGCAGCACGATCAGCGTCAGCTCGATCCAGTCCAGAAAGAAGCCGAGAATGAAGGTCGCCAGCAGGATGCAGATGATGATGCCGTTCGCTTCAAAAGGCAGCCCCAGCAATGCGCCCTCGATCAGTTCGTCTCCACCCAGTCCCCGCAACACCAGTGAAAATGCAGTCGCCCCTACCAGCACAGCAAATATGAATCCGGTGGTCTTGGTGGTTTCCCGCACGACTTCACGCATTACGGTTCGGCTGAGCTGACCGTTTATCCAGGCGAGGAGCATGGCGCCAGCCGCGCCTACGCCTGCTGCTTCGGTTGGGGTGGCCAGCCCGAAAAAAATGCTCCCCAGTACGGCCAGAATCAAGAATGCGGCCGGCACAATGGCTTTGAACAGTTCGATGGCTGCCGCCAGGTCGCGCGGACTGGATTTGGTTGCTGGTGCCCTGTGGGGCTGAAACAGCCCGACCAAGGCGAGGTATAGAACATAGAGGCCACCCAGCATTGCGCCCGGAATCAATGCGCCCATGAACAGATCGCCCACACTCATGGCCATGCGGTCGGCCATCAACACCAGCATGATGCTGGGTGGGATGAGAATGCCGAGCGTGCCAACCGCACAGATGGTGCCGGCGGCAAGGCGTTTGTCATAGCCACTTTGCAACATGACCGGCAGCCCCAACAGTGTCAGCAACACGACCGAGGCGCCGATGATGCCGGTCGTTGCAGCAAGCAAGATTCCAATCAGCGTGACCGTAATGGCCAGACCGCCGCGAATCGGGCCCAAAAGCGCAGCAAAGCTGGTCAACAGGCGCCGCGCGATGCCGGAACGGTCGAGCAACAATCCCATGAATATGAACATGGGCAGGGCCACCATGACCCAGTTCTCCATGACGTTCCAGATTCTGTCAACCGTGAGCGAGGTGTAATTCCAGTCCACTGCAGTGGCAATGTGCAGATCGATTTCAAATACAATCGCCAGGGCCGTAAAAAATACCGCCAGACCAGCCAGCACCCATGCCACCGGAAAGCCGGTGAACACCAGCACAATAAAGCTGATAAACATGCACAGAGCCAACCACTCGCCCGGGCTCATGCTTCATCTCCAAACAGGTAGGCGAGAATCCGGCTCAGCCGCGCCAGGGCGGCCAGCAAAAGCAGCACGAACGCGGTTGGCAGCACCGCCTTGATCATCCAACGGTAGGGCAGGCCACCGGGCGCCTGGGAAACTTCTCCGGTAAGCCAGCTTTGGTATACAAAAGGTACGCCGTAGACAATCACCAGCACAATGAACGGTATCAGGGCAAGCACGATGCCATATAATTCCAGCCATGCTTGATGTTGTGGCGCGAGCCGGCTAGACACCACGTCCACGCGAATGTGGGCGTCCGCGACCAGGGCATAACTCAGCCCCAACAGAAAGCCAATGGCGTACAAATGCCACTGTATTTCTTCGAATTCTATACGGCCCTCACTGAACACATAGCGTAATATGACATTGCCCACGATGACGGCCATCAACACCGGCCACACCCATGACACGGCGTGGCCAAGCTGATTCAGAAAAGCCTCAACACGTCGCGAAAACCGCGTCTGAGGTAATTCGGGCATGCCCATCAGAAATCCAGTGGCAGGTAGGCCAGCCGGCGCCAGTGCAGGTAAGTGGCATGAAAGCTGCGTTGTGAATCCAGGATTAGTCTGAAGTGCTCATCCTTCGCTGCGTGCTCATCAAGAACTTCTTCGCTGATACTTCTCAATTCACGCAGTACATCCAGAGGCAGCCGGCTTACGGTGACCCCTTTGCTGCGGAATGCCTCGATGACAGCGCCCTGCCGGCCTTCGCTTTCTGACAACGCGCTGGTCACTGTAGCCCTGCAGTTGGTCTCCAACAGCGCCTGGTCTTCAGGCAGGGTCTGGTGCCATACATCGAGATTGACGAACAGGAATAGGGCGGAAAATGGCTGGTGCCAGCCAGGAAAATAGTTGTACCGGGCGATGCGGGCGAAGCCCAGGGCTTCATCGACAATGGGCAGGGAAAATTCGGTCGCATCGATCGCGCCTTTTTCCAGGGCCTGGAAAATTTCACCGCCCGGCAGCATGGTCACCGAAGCGCCGGCCCGCTCGATGACCTGTCCGCCCAGGCCCGCAAATCGAATCTTCAGGCCTTGCAAATCCTTGAGTGACTGGATTGGCTTTCTAAACCAGCCGGCTGTTTCCGGGCCAATCATGGCGCAGTAAAGCGGCATGATATTGTGTTGCGCATACAGTGCCTCCCCGAGCGCCCGCCCGCCCCCGACATACCACCATGCAGAGTACTCCCATGGTTCCATTCCGAACGGCGTGGCGCCGATGAGCGTGGAGGCGGGAATTTTACCCTGGTCGTAGCCCGGCCAGGTCATTCCCGCTTCAACCTTGCGATCACGCACGGCGTCACTGATGGAAAAAGCCGGAACAATTTCTCCAGGATCGTAAATATCAAGCCTGACTGCACCGCCGCTGGCGGCCAGCACGCTTTGCGCCATGATTTTGATGCTGGTGCCGATCACCGGAAGCGATGAAGACACGAAGGCCGGAACGCGCCAATGCACCCGGACCGCTCGCGCCGTCTCACCGTCGGCCTGGCCAAAATTGGCGGTACGGATTGCACCTGCGCTCGGCGGTCTGATCGCAAGACTGACCAGCAAACCTGCCCCGAATGCCACGAACACGGCGAACAGTGCCGCCCGTCTGGAAATATTCACCTGTCCCTCCAATGCCTGTCTGAGCCGGGAGCGTTTCTGATCGTCGGGCCATAGTATTGCATGGGCGCGAGACTGAAGCCGGGATTGATGTGAAACAGACTGCTGGCATAAGATGCTGCAGTGGCATTGCCACATCTTTGAGGATAGGCGGCAGACCATGAGCAGAATGATCGTACTTACCGTCGTCAGTGATGACCGGCCCGGCATCGTCGAAACACTATCCGGAATTCTGGCGAGTCATGAAGGAAATTGGACGCAGAGCAATATGCTTTCAATGGCCGGAAAATTCGCCGGAATTCTTCTCGCTCGGGTGCCGCACGAGCAAGCAGAAACTTTCTGTGCTGCGGTCGAAGCGTTGGAGTCCGAAGGCCTGCACATCGTGGCGCAGACTTCCGGTGAGGTGCGCGATACTGCCGGCATGCGGGAGTTCTCGCTGGATCTTGTCGGCCAGGACCGGCCAGGCATCATCAGTGATATCACACGCGTCATTGCCAGGCACCACATCAATGTCGAAGAGTTGGACACCGAGTGCCGCAGCGCCTCGATGTCCGGCGAAATCCTTTTCCTGGCCCGCGCGCGGCTGCTGGCGCCGAGTGATGTGTCGCTGGCTGAATTTCAGCAGGAACTCGAGGATTTGGCGAACGAATTGATGGTTGATATCACGCTTGATTAGACCAAACGGACTGGACAACAAAAACCCCGGCAGTGGCCGGGGTTTTATCATTCTGAGCTGCGGTGTTTGATCTGGGGTACTACCAGTTCGCAGTCATGGATAGGATCGGGCCGCTGTAGCGCAAGTTCACACCGCCCGTCCAGTCGGACTTGTCAACGTTCAACTCAACGTCGAAATACTGATACGCCAAAGCCACGCCGATATGGCGGCTGGCCTGGAAGTTGAGTCCAACCGACGCATTCCAGAGCGTGCCGTCGTAATCACCGATGCTGGCGGTCATGAAATCCACGCGGGTGTTGATCAGCCAGCGTTTGGCGGGTGAATACATCTACCAGATGCCGATGTTCGGCAGGGGCTGGCTGGTTTCGGCCTCATCCCTTCTGAATGAGGAATCATCTTCATCAATGAACGCTTCACCCTCGATGAAAGTCTTGATGCTGAGATTGTGGATGCCCAGGCCCGCGCCGAATTCGTGTTGAGGTCCGACGCTGAATATCCGGCCGATGAAAATTCGGCCCACCGTGGTCTTCACGCCAGCGCCAACAGCGGTGCCGGCTCGAAAAGTTGTATCCTGCCAGTCGACGTCTTCTTCCAATACCGCGTCACCTGTGGCATTGACGCTGAAGTACTGACCCGTAATGGACCATTTTTCGCCGAATTTCCAGCGGAACATGTCATTGAATACTGTGGCGCTGTTATCGACACCCAGCGCGTTGTCAAAATCAATGTCCCGTGGGTCTTCGCTCAGCCTTTCAGCGCTTGCCGTGAATGCTGCGCTTGACCTGAATACGCCCAGCGTGACCTGAAATTTGTCGGTCAGCAAGGGGTGTGCCACGTAATCCTGGGCCATCAGGCCGGCAGGTAGAATTCCCAGCGCCAGCAGGCCAGCACTGAAGACTGCTGTAATGGAAGTTCTGACAGATACAGGTCGAAGTTGAATGCGCATGTTTTTCCCTACCGGTTATGGCCGCACGTCCATTATCCGGCAAAGAGATGAACAAGTGAATAGCACACAGCAGATAATCTGGTTTGATCGATGCCGAGGTGGCCCGCGCGCTCATTGGGAAGAGAGAAATTAGTTGTTAACCAAACAAACGTTTGCTATTCTAAATGAATGACTGCCGTGGCCAAGAGATCGAACAATCGCAACGAAGCCCTGTTGGACGCTGCCTCGTCGCTGTTTGCTTCTGGCGGCTACGGCGGCACCAGCATGCGTAACATCGCCAAAGCCAGTGGCATGCTGCCGGGGTCAATCTACTACCACTACCCCTCCAAGGCTGACCTGCTTTACGCGGTGTACGCGCGTGGGGTTGACATGATCTGCGAGCGGCATGACCGCATGGTCGCTGCTTGCAATGATGCCTGGAAGCGCCTGGAAATTGCCCTCGCCAATCATATTCTCACCGTCACTGAAACCAGCGATGACGTTGGCGTCATGAACCGTGTCCTGCCGGACCAGGTGCCGGAACGCAGCACAGATCTGATTGCCCAGCGCGACCGTTACGAGCAGCGAATCCGCGAACTGGTCGATGCGCTGCCGCTCGCCCCTTCAGGCGGGCCGGCTCATGACCGGCGAATTCTGCGCTTGATGATCATCGGCGCCACATCCTGGACACAGACCTGGTACCGATCTGGGCACACCCGGCCAGAAGCCATCGCTGCACAATTTTGTGCGTTCCTGAAGCAACCCCTCCAAATTCAACAGTCAATACAGCAATGAATACACCAACAATCAAAGATAAGCGCGCCCAGGGCCAACCCATCCGAGTGCTGGTCACAAAAATCGGCCTTGATGGCCATGACCGGGGCAGCCGTGTCGTGGCGGCATTCTTGCGCGATGCCGGCATGGACGTGATTTACACGCCCCCGTGGCAGAGCATAGAAGATGTGGTTTCAATGGCAGGCCAGGAAGACGTCGAAGTAATAGGGGTCAGCTCACTGGCCACGGATCACCTGATTATTCCCGATCTCGCCGCGGCCTTGAGTGGCGCAGGCCTGGAAAATGTTGCCTTGGTGGTGGGCGGCATCGTCCCGGACAGTGAAGTGGATATGCTTTCACGGGCAGGGGTCGCGGCGATATTCGGCCCCGGGTCGGCGCGCGATGACATCGTCTCGTCTGTCGCCCGGTTGGGCCGGGACGTGCAGCGGGAAAAACTCGATTTTACAGGCGTTGGCGCATGAGCCGCGCAGAACAGCTGAGCTTCAGAGAATTCGAAACATCCCGCCAGCAGTGGCAAAAGGACTACGAAACGCAGATTCCCTCGGCTAAGGTTATACGCAACCGGTCGGGCATCGCGATCAATCCGCTGTACACGCCGGCCGATTGGTCCGCTGAGCATTACCTCGAGGATCTGGGTTTTCCCGGGCAAACGCCTTATACCCGGGGGATCTACCCGACCATGCACCGCGGTCGAACCTGGACCCAACGTCAATTGATTGGTCTGGGAACGCCGCAGGACTACAATCGCCGCGTGCTCAGATTGCTGGACGCCGGCGCTTCCGCAATCAGCCTGATTCCCTGCAATTCCGGGTTTCGTGGTGTCGACTGCGATGAAGTGCCGCTGCCGTTGCTGGGAACCTGCGGCACCGTGGTAAATACGCTTGAAGACATGGATGTGGCGCTGGCCAAGGTGCCGATCGGCGACATTTCGACCGCCATGAATGACCCCACGCCATTCACTTTCCTGGCCTTCCTGGTGGGTGTCGCCAAGCGCCGTGGGGTCGATATCCGGCGCATTACCGGCACCTCGAACCAAAGCGACTACATCTCTCATTTCGTCGCCAACCACATGTTTTACCGACTGTCCCTGCCAGGCTCGCGGCGAGTTCTGCTTGATCACATCGATTATTGCCGCCAGCACCTGCCCGGCTGGAACCCTGTTTCCGTCGTTGGGCAACACATGCAGCAAGCCGGCGCCACCCCGGCAGAAGCCATGGCATTTACACTCTGCACGGCAATTCAATACGCCGAAGACTGCCTCGAACGCGGCATGGAAGCGGATGCCTTTTTGCCTCGTTTCACCTTCTTTTTCGATATCTCCATCAGCTTTTTCGAAGAAATCGCCAAATTCCGTGCCGGCCGGCGCATGTGGGCACGGATTGCCCAGGATCGATTCGGGGCTTGCGACCCCAAATCATGGCGATTCAAGTTTCATGCGCAGACTTCAGGACTGGACCTGACGGTCCAGCAGCCACTCAACAATATTGCCCGAGTCGCTACCCAGGCCATAGCCGGTATTCTCAGCGGTCTGCAATCGATGCACACCGACGCCCATGATGAAGCTGTCGCCAGCCCCTCCGAAGAAGCTGCACGTATTGCCATTGCCACGCAGAATATTCTTCGCGAAGAAGCGCATCTGTGCGACGTGATTGATCCCCTGGGCGGTTCTTTTTACATTGAGAAACTCACCAATGACATGGAAGAGGAGATCCACGCCGTCATGCGTCGGGTGGCGGATGCGGGGGGTATGTATCGGGCAGTCGAGAGTGGCCTGGTGCAGTCGATGATCGGCCACTCATCGCTGGCCTTCCAGGAGCGGATTGAAAATGGTCAGCAGAAGGTGGTGGGTGTCACTGCTTACCAGGTCGAGGAAGAGGCCGTGCAAGCGCCACCGAAACGCCCGGATCCGCAGGCCATGCAAGCGCATGTTGAATCACTGCGTCGGTTCAAGGAAAGCCGCGATCAAGATCAGATTTCCAGCCTGCTTGATCGTATCCGCCAAGCTGCCCATTCAACCGCCCATTCAGCCGCCCCTTCAACGGCCCATTCAGCGCAGGGCAATATTTTTGCCTGCGTGGTGGATGCCGCTGAGGGCGGCGTCACCCACGGGGAGATTGTTTCCTGCCTGCGCGAGGAGCTTGGTTTCGGGCAGCCCCTCATTATTGCTTGATAGGACATGAACACGGCGGCCCCATTGAAATCTGATGCCAGAGGCGCAGACCGTCTACGGATCGATGCTCTGATCGAAGGCGTAACGCGCGGTCACGCGGCGATGCTCGGCCGGGCCATCAGCATGGTTGAGGCCGGTGGCGCGGCGGCAGCGGCGATGTGCGAAAGGCTCCCTGCGGTCGCTGCGCCCAAGTTGGTGGCCGGCATTACCGGGCCGCCCGGCTCCGGCAAGTCGACGCTGATCAACGCCTGTGTGCAGCACTGGCGCCATCAGGATCGTAAGGTGGCCGTGATTGCCGTCGATCCCAGCAGTCCCATCAGTGGCGGCGCGGTGCTCGGCGATCGAGCCCGGATGGGCAGCCATTCCGGTGATTCGGGGGTATTCATCCGTTCCCTATCCACGCTGGGCCACATGGGTGGTCTGAGCGAGGCAGTTGATGACATCCTGCTGCTGCTAAGGGTGTCTCCTTTTGACATTGTATTACTGGAGACCGTGGGTGCAGGTCAGTCGGAGACCGAGGTGTCGGAGGTTGCCGACGTCAGCGTGGTGGTATCGGCGCCAGGCCTCGGTGATGAGATCCAGGCGATCAAGGCGGGCATACTTGAAATCGCGGATATCCTCGTCGTCAACAAGCATGATCTTGCCGGCGCCGATGCGACAAAAAGTCATCTGCTGTCGATGCTCAAATTGCGCACCGGCGCGCCGCGCAATGTGCAGGTATTGACCACCGATGCTCTGCGGGGTGAAGGCGTTTCGGAATTGGTAGAGCACATCGAATCGGCGGATGCCGCACTGCTGGATCAGGATCGTCGCCGCAAAGCCCTACACCGGCTGCGCAAACGGGTTGCCCGGGCTGCAGCGGGGCGTGCCGCACAACGGGTGGAAGTGCTCGTTGAAGAATTAGGAGATGAGCACTTCCCCGAGGACATCCAGAACGTCGATGTCCAGGCGCTGGCGGATGAGCTGCTAGCTAGTGTGCTGCAAGGCGCCTAAAGCAGCACTGACAATGGCGTCCGAATCAATGCCAAAATATTGCCTCAGCACCGGCCTGGACTCGCTCAACCCGTAGCCGTCGGTGCCCAGGCAGATCAACCTTCCTGGCACCCAGTTGGCCACGGTGGCCGGCAGGGCTTTCATGTAGTCAGAGGTGGCAATGACCACATCGTCATCGTTCCCCAGCACCTGCGTGATATAGGGCGCGCGCTGTTCTTCATCCGGGTGTAAGCGATTCCAGTCTTCGCATTCGATCGCATCCCGGTACAGCTGACTGTAGCTGGTGACGCTATACACATCGCTCGCAATGCCTTGTTCTTCTAGCCGCTGCGCCGCGCCGAGTACTTGCTGCATGATGCTGCCACTGCCCAGCAGGCTCACTCGCCGCCTGGCGCCTTCGATCCGTGAGGCCTGATAGCAATAGATGCCTCTGATAATACCGTCACCACTGTTCTGCGGCTGAGATGGCTGGGCATGGTTTTCGTTGTAGACCGTCAGGTAATAAAACACATCGTCCTGCGCCACGTACATTCGGCGAATTCCTTCCCGGACAATGACGGCCAGTTCGAATGCAAAAGCGGGATCGTAACTCATCAGGTTGGGTACGGTATTGGCCACAACATGTGAGTGGCCGTCTTCGTGTTGCAAGCCTTCGCCGTTCAGCGTGGTGCGCCCGGCCGTACCACCCACCAAGAAACCGCGACAGAGCGAGTCGCCACAGGCCCAGATCAAGTCGCCCACCCGTTGGAACCCAAACATCGAATAAAAGATATAAAACGGGATGGTCGGCACCCCAAAATGTGAATAGGCACTGCCGGCAGCCATGAATGAGGCCATGGCGCCGGCCTCGCAAATCCCTTCTTCCAGAATCTGGCCCGATGCGCTTTCGCGGTAGGGAGAGATCGAGTCGGCATCAACGGGCCGATAATTCTGGCCGTGGGGCGAATAGATGCCAACCTGGCGGAACAGGTCATCCATGCCGAATGTTCGGGCCTCGTCCGGCACGATGGGTACCACGAACTGACCAATGTCCGGGTCCCGCATCAGTTTGGAAATCATGCGCACCAGTGACATGGTGGTGGAAATGCTGCGCTCGGTGCCGGCCAGCGCATCGGCAAAGGCTGATTCGTCTGGTTCCGGCAGGCTCATGCATTGAGCTTCACGTACCGGTTGAAAGCCACCGAGTTGCTTGCGGCATTGTTGCAGGTAGGCGACCTCGGGGCTGTCTTCTCCAGGGTGGTAAAGCGCTGCGACCTCGATCTCCTCGGGGCTCATCGGGATACCAAATCGTTGGGCGCTTGCCTGCCGTTCGGATTCGTTCATTTTCTTTTTCTGATGAGTGATATTGCGGCCTTCGCCTCCCGGCCCCATGCCATAACCCTTGAGCGTCTTGACCAGAATCACGGTCGGCTTGCCTTTGCTTTGAACGGCATGCTGGTAAGCGGCATAGATCTTTTTGTGGTCGTGACCCTCCCCGGCGTATGGAGCGAATCTCCTCGTCGGTAAGATTACGAATGAGGTCCGCCAGAGCCGGATTGCCGCGCGTCCAGTGCTCACGCACCTGGTCGCCGGGAAGAACCGAATACATCTGGTAGTCGCCGTCGACTGCCTCATCCATGCGCTTTTGCATGACGCCCGCCACATCGCGGGCGAACAACTCATCCCATGCCGAACCCCAGACGACTTTCAGCACATTCCAGTGTGCGCCGCGGAAAACGCTTTCCAGTTCCTGGATGATTTTGCCGTTGCCGCGAACGGGTCCATCGAGCCTCTGCAGGTTGCAGTTGACCACCAGGATGAGGTTGTCGAGGTTCTCGCGCGCGGCGATATTGATGGTGCCGAGCACTTCAGGCTCGTCGCTTTCACCGTCGCCGATGAAGCACCAGATTTTGCCGCCATTGTCTGCTTTGAGGCCGCGATGCTCGAGGTACTTGGCAAAACGGGCCAGGTAGATGGAGGACACGGTGGACAGGCCCATGGATGCGGTTGGGCAAGGCCAAAACTGCGGCATGCGACGCGGGTGGGGGTAAGAACTCAAGCCCCCGCCTGCAGCCAATTCGCGCCGGAAATTCTTCACTTGGTTCTCGCTGAGACGACCCTCCAGGAAGGCGCGAGCATAGACACCTGGGGAGGCATGCGGCTGAACATTGACAATGTCTCCACCGAAGTTCGAATCACGATTGCGGAAGAAGTGGTTGAATCCCACTTCCATCATCGTCGCCGCAGATGCATAGGTGGCGATATGGCTGCCGACGCCCGATCCCGAATCAAATGCCTGCAATACCATCGCCATGGCGTTCCAGCGGTGGATATTCTCGATCCGCTGCTCCATGTCGATATCGCCAGGATATGCCGGTTGTGACTCGGGGGGAATGCTGTTGCGATAGGGGGTGTTGAGGGTGGCCTCTTCGAGCAATACGCCCGAGGCCAGCGCCTGATTCTGCAGGCTGCGCAACAACTCCCGCACGTGCGGTCGGCCGTGGGCCCGGTGGAAGGCCTCGAGGGCCTCAAGCCACTCGTGCTTTTCCTCGGCCCAGGAGTCTTCAGAGGGGATTTTCTCAGGTTTCTTGTTCATCATCTCATTCAAAAGCATTTAGCCCATTCTATGAGACGCAGTATACTGAGAAATCCGAAAGACTGGAAAACAAAGTCGGTGCGAGGGAGCGCCCTGCAAGAGGATTAACATTACCGTAATAATGTAAAAACACATTTTGAGGTACACTTGGATTTTGCAAATGGAGGCATCGAAGGTGCGAGAATTCAGTAAGGACCAGCCCCTGGCCATTATTGGTGCAGGCGTGATGGGTACCAAGGTTGCGTGGGCCTGTGCCCGCGCCGGGCTCCAGACACGGCTGTTCGACGTTGAAGAAGGCAAGGCCACAGAATCGGCGCTAAGAGCGGAGCGTTGGAGTGGCGGTGAGGAGCTGCAGCGGGTCAAACACAATCTTGCGGTTTGCGCCACACTCAGTGAAGCGATGGATGGTGTCCAGCTGGCCTTTGAAAACGTGCCCGAGGACCTCGCCTTAAAACAACGCGTTTTGCCTGAACTCGCCGCCCATCTGGCTGATGACGCTTATTTGGGCTCTAATGCCTCGTCGATTACTGTCACCCCTCTGGCGACGGCTTCAGGCATGCCCGATCGATTCTTCAGCATGAATTTCACCGACCCCAGGACGGACAGGTTGGTGGAGATGATGACCAATGCTGAAACAGGGCCGGCAACCATCCGCTTTGCGCTGGCCTGGGCGGATGCCATCGGCATGGTCCCCATCCAGGTGCGTAAGGAACAACTTGGCTATGCATTCAATCGCTTATGGCGGGTGATCAAGAAGGAAGTACTCCGCCAGGTGGCAGAAGGTGTCATCCTGCCAGAGGAAATTGATCGGGCCTGGATGCTCACGTTCGGCACCCCCTATGGGCCTTGCGGATTGATGGATAAGGTCGGCTTGAAGGGAATCTGCAACGTGGAAAATATTTACTACGAAGATTCCAGCGACCCTTCCGATGCGCCGCCACAGTTCCTCATTGACATGGTCAATCGAGGCGAACTGGGCATTCCCTCGGGCAAGGGATTTTACGACTATCCCAATCCGGCGTATAAGCAGCCGGGCTTTCTCAGTGGTGGAAAATCGGCAGAGAAATGACAGCCTGTAGCGCCGGGTGGGGGGATGTTATCCTCCCGGGCTAACAGTAAAGGAGACGCCCATGCTGCCGATGGCTGCGATCTGCCCGATCGCCATGATGACGTTCACTTCACCCGATCTTGATGCGGTGCAGGATCGCTATGAGCAGCATTTGCACTATGAGCTGCGCGCCGAAGGGGTCATCTCTGAAGACCTGGCCAATAGCTGGCAGGCATCCAAGCTTACGGGTCGCCGTTACATTTTGCTGGGGCCGGCTTCGGGGGAGAAAATCTACCTGCGCGCCATAGAGGGGCCCAAAACACCGGGCTTCGAGCCCCTCAAATCCTTCGGTTGGACAACCGCAGAGATTGTTGTAAAAGACGCATTCACCCTGGCTTCCTCGCTCAATGGCTCACCCTTTGTTGAGGAAACCGCACTGCGGGTGCTGCCACTCGATTTCACCGATGACATGATCAACTTCCGGGTCATAGGCCCGGACGGAGAGGCGCTGTTTCTGACCCAACTCGATGATGTCGTGCCCAACTTTCCGTTTGCCCAGGCGAAATCATTCGTCGACCATATTTTCATGACACTCGTGACCAACAAAGACCCGCGGGAATCACAGTTGTTTTACGAAAACTTGTTTCATCTCACCAGCGTGTCCCCGATCGGTGGGCTGGAAAGTGGGCTGCATGTGATGAATCTCCCCAACGGATGCGTGCTGGAGCTCGATTCTCCGGCACTCGAAACCACCGAACGTCCACAGCTCGATGGCGAGCTGCCGCCTGGTATGGCGATCTCGACCTACTACATGAACGCTCTTGACCGCGACGACCTGCCTTATCTGAGCGAGCCCAAAGCTTTTGACGAGGCGCCCTACGGCAAGCGTCGCGCGGTGAGTCTGAAGGGTCCGTCGGGCGAGCTCATCGAATTGCTCGAATTCAAGATGAAGTGAGCCCCTTCGCACCCATTTACACTGAATGGTTGTACACTAATAAATATTATTGCCATAATGTAAATGTATTGACACATCCAAGATACCGTTATACCGAAGGAGATCCTCATGGCCGTTGAAGTATCCGAAAAAGCTCGTCAATTGCACGCTGATGCACTGGTCTGGGATATGGTGTGGCCCTGGGAGCCCTGGTGCGACAACGGTTTGGACAAGCTGCCGGATTTCAAGGCGGCCGGCACCGATGTGTTGTCGCTGACTTTGGCGGGTGACAACCACAATATTTATCAGGCTGTGACCCGGGTCGCAGAAACGCGGGCGGCCCTGGCAGGCATGAGTGATCAGGTGACTCTGTGCGAAAGCGCCAGCGCTGTCAGGCAGGCGCGTAGCGAAGGCAAACTGGCTGTCTTGCTGCATTTCGAGGGCACGCGCTGCTTTGAGCGACGCCTTGATATGGTCGAGGTGTTCTACAAGCTGGGCGTCAAGCACACATTGCTGGCATTCAATAACGCCAATTCGGCATCCGGTGGCCTGATGGAAGCTGAGGACGCGGGCCTGACCAATTTCGGCCGCAGCCTGATCACCGAGATGGAACGGGTAGGGATGCTGCTGGACCTCAGCCACGTTGGGCACCGTACTGCCCGGGAGGCGATGGAAATGTCAACCAAGCCTTGCGTATTCACCCATTCCAACGTGAATGCCTTGTTCGAACATCCCAGGAATCTCAGCGACGAAGAAATGAAACAGTGTGCGGAGACTGGTGGGTTGGTCGGTATTGCCTCCAGTACCATGTACCGCGACGCGATCCCTTCCACGGCTGAATCCCTGTTTGCGCATCTGGACCATATGACCCAGCTACTGGGCTCCGAGCATGTTGGCCTGGGCCTCGATATCATCTTCAATCCCGCGCCATTGAACGACTGGATGCGCAGTCGCACCGATGAATGGCCAGACGCGGCCGCGCCGGACTGGCCGGGCATTGATTCGATAACCCTCGATGAGATTCCGCAGCTCACTCAATGCATGCTCGATGCCGGTTATCCCGAGAATGACATCCGCAATATTCTGGGCGGCAACTACCTGCGCCTGGCACAGACGCTTTGGGGATAAGGCTGACCCATCCGGGAACAACGGAGCCGCAGGCGACCCACCGGCCCCGGTTGGGTAAGTCGAGCAAAGCGAGACTCCTTTCTGCGGCTACGGTTGTTGGCCGAAGTCAGCGCTGGGCGGCGCTCAAAACTTTTCCAATATACCGCTCTACCATCGAAGGCAACTGATATTGAAAGCCGGATGCGGGTGAAAAGACGATCTGGATCGCCAGGCCTTCAACGAAGGACACCAGCGCGAAAGCTTCTGCCGGGGCGTCGCATTCCTGGCGAATGTAACCGTCATCTTGCAGTCGCGCTATCTCATCCGCGAACAGGTCCTGAACCACTTTGTAGCGTCTGACCTGCTGCGCCATGTAGGTGGTTTGCCCGATGGTGTTGCCGAGATTGGCGAGGACGATCTTCCACATGTCGCGGCCCTCATCATCCAGGGGCATTAGCGCTTCGGACATCGCCTGCAGCCGCGCCAGCCCTTCGGTTGCGCTGGCCGAATCGATCGCCATACGGACCCGCTGGTCAACGAACAGGTCTTTGGTATGCCGCAGTAAATCGTCTTTGGTGTCGAAATAGTGCTGCAGGGTGCCGGTGGTTACACCCAACTGGTCAGCGATGTCACTGAGTTTGAGCCGAGCCAGGCCGCGCTCGACAATCACCTTTCCGGTCGCCCGGGCGATTTCTTCCCTCTTCTGGTTACGGTCAAGTGGCTTGCGGCCCATCTTCGGGACTCATGATTCCATGGCTAATTCAGGGTAGATTGTAGCCCAAGTCAGTTTGCATATATTGCCTTGGCTGTCAGACTGGCCGCTTGAATTCCGGAGTTGGTTTATGTCGATAACAGCGGACCTCGAACGCAGTCCGATGACAGGCTTCCAGGTCATGGCGATCATGATTTGCATGGTGATCAATATGATGGATGGCTTCGATGTGCTGGTCATGGCCTTTACCGCCCCGTCGATTGCTGCCGAATGGGATTTGTCCTCCACTCGGGTCGGAATTCTCCTCAGCGCCGGCCTGCTGGGCATGGTTCTGGGTTCTTTGATCCTGGGTCCCCTGGCAGACCGCTTCGGCAGGCGGCTGTTGATTTTGTTCTGCCTCTGCGTCATTACGGTCGGTATGTTGATGTCGGCACTCAGTCAGGGTGCAAATCAATTGGCCGCCATGCGTTTGCTGACCGGTCTGGGCATCGGTGGAATCCTGCCGGGGCTCAACACCATTGTTTCAGAGTATTCATCGCTGAAGTGGCGTAGCTTCTGGGTCAGTTTTCTGCAGACGGGATATCCCATCGGCGCCACCATCGGTGGTGTGCTTGCGGCGATTCTGATCGCAAGCTATGGCTGGCGCTCGGCTTTCTGGCTGGGGGCCCTGGCTTCTCTCATCATGATTCCGGCGGTCTGGAAATATTTGCCTGAATCGTTGGATTACCTCACGACACGCAGGCCCAAGGGTGCCCTGGAGAAGGTCAATACCGTTTTAGCCCGGATGGGCCGCCCTGGCTGTGCAGCGTTGCCAGACCGGGTAGAAAATGCCGCGGGCGTCGGTTCCAAAAGTGGCTACGCCGACCTGATTTCCAATCCTCAATTGCGTCGCAGCAGCCTGCTCATGTGCGCCGCATTCTTCATGATGATGGTGACCTTCTATTTCGTGATGAGCTGGACACCCAAGATTCTGGTGGATTCAGGGATGTCGACACGCCAGGGTATATCAGGCGGCATCATCCTCAATGTTGGCGGTATTGTCGGATCGATTCTGTTGGGCTATTTATCCTCTCGCCTGCCCATTCAGCGGCTGATCATTGTCTACGCCATTTTCACCGGCATCATGATGGTGGTGTTTTCACAGGCGGGCGGGTCGGCGAATAGCATGGTGGGGGTTGCAGCGTGCCTGGGGTTTTTCATGTTCGGCTCGATGGTGGGACTTTACGCCCTGGCCCCACACCTTTACCCGGCGCGAAGCCGGGCCGCAGGGATCAGTATTGCCATCGGCGTTGGCCGCATCGGTGGCGTGCTGTCACCGCTGCTGGCGGGCGTCCTGTTTGACGCCGGTTGGGCCAAACCGGACGGCTATGTGCTGTTCGCCCTGCCGCTGGTAGTCACTGCAGCAGCCATATTCTTATTGGGCCGTTCCCTGGATCTCAAGCCAAAGTCTAGCTGAAAAGGAGTCTCGCTTCCCTGCTCCCGCCTTTGGCGGAAGGCGGCTGCGCTCGACGGCATGCAAAAGGCGCCTGGCCCCTCTGGTACCGCTCACGCGCAACGGCTTCGTCACCTTACTTCTTGCCCTGTGGGCAAAACGTGCGGTTCCTCGGGCCTGCGCTATGCTCGACTTACCCAACCGGGATCGGCGGGTCGCCTGCGGCTCCTTCATCAGCCATCGTCGCCGGATTATTCCGGTGCTGGAACCAGCAGACGCTTGGCCACTTCTCCATGGAATTTGCCTACGCCTTTGGCAAAATGGAGCATGGCCGGCGCCAGTAGCAGTCCCAGGCCAAAAGTGAGCGGTGCGTACCACTTGCCTTCGATATTACCTGTACTGACAATGCCCAACGGCTCGAGCAGCAGCGCGAATGGTGACAACAACAGTGCAATTGACAGCGAAATGCCGGTAATGGCAACAGTGAAATAAAAGATACCCAATGGCAGTTTTAGGATCATATAGCCCTTGGTGGACCAGGTGCGGGGGTCGGTGACCATGGCCTTGAGCCGTTCAACGAATGGCCGTTCTTTCTGCTGATAGACTGGCCGCCTGGGCATTCTGATCCCCAGCATGGTCTCCACCAACCGCCCCTCCATCAGGGACAACATTCTTTCAATCGACACGAATAACAAAAAGAACGGCAGACCGATGATCAGGATCGAAAAACCAACGGAGAGCGCCGCGCCGGTTACGGTCACCGTAAAGTATACGATGCCGGTCAGCAAAGAAAGGATCATATACAGCAGCGCGCTGTAGGCGGTGGGATCAGACATCACAGAGAAGAAATTTTTCTTGCCCGTTTTTCTTGGATGCTGCTTTGGCGCGGCCAGCGCCGCGGTTACAGTCACCTCAGTCTGTCGGTAGACTTCGGCGACTTCATCAGGGTCGCCATAAGTACTGGCAACCAATTCCACAACATCGCCTTCCGATTTGTCCGGGTGCTCGTGCACTTCGGCACGCAAATATTCTTCGGCGTCATGCAGCGCGTCCTGGATCACTGCAGGGTCTTCGTCAACCAGGTTTGCAGCAAGACGTTGCAGGTACTGTTCAATAGATCGGGGTGCACTGTTACTCATTTTTCAATTACCTTTTGAGGATTTCTTAATATGGACTCGACCAGTTTGCTGGTTCGACGCCAGGTGCTCTTCCACAGGGTCAGAGATTCCCGGCCTTTCTGAGTGATGGCGTAATATCTTCGGGGAGGACCCGTAACCGAGGGCACGACATGGCTGCTGAGCAGCCCTGAGGCATGCATGGAGCGCAGTACCGGGTACAGTGCACTTTGCTTTACGATGGGTTCATCATCGTTCACGGCTTCGAGTTGCTTGGCGATTTGATAACCATAGAGGTCGTCGCTCGCTTTGCTCATAATCGCGAGCAAAATCAAGGATATGGTGCCAGCATTCAGCTCTTTCTGAAACTTCTTGACGTGGAGGTCTCCGCTGATAGTTTCAGAATTTATCATTACTCACTGCCTAATATGTTGTAACTGATCATAGTACTAAGTTTATAATAGTGTTATACTAACTGCAAATCAAATTTTTGAACTAAGGTCCAGGAATTAAAATATGTCTGAAACATTGATGTCATGTACCGATCTGAGCAAGTCATTTGAATCCGACGGCGAGCCCGTCCCGGTCATAAGGGCTGTGTCCCTGGAAATCTATCAAGGGGACTTCACCATCCTGATGGGCAGCTCAGGTTCCGGTAAATCCACTTTGCTTTACCTGCTCAGTGGTCTTGAGTCCATTAGCGCCGGGCGGGTCTGGTTCGAGGGTGAAGAAATCAGTTCATATAGTGAAAAGCAATTGTCGCTGTTGCGCCGCAGCGGTATGGGCTTTGTATTCCAGGCGTTTAATCTGGTGCCCAACCTGACATTGTTGGAAAATGTACTGGCGGCGGGTTATCTGACGGCCACTTCCAAAAAAGACATTGAGGCCCGGGCCAATCAGCTTCTGACGGATATGGGCCTGGGCAAGCTCACCGGCCGTTTGCCGGCGCAAGTATCGGGCGGCGAACAGCAGCGCGCTGCGACGGCCCGCGCATTGATCAATTCACCCCGAATCCTGTTCGCCGATGAGCCCACCGGCGCCCTCAACAGCGCTTCGGGCTCTGCCGTGTTGGACAGATTCAGCGCTCTGGCAAAACAAGACCAGACCATCTTTATGGTGACCCATGACCTCAAGGCCGCTTGCCGCGGCAATCGCGTATTGTTCCTTCGCGATGGAGCCTTGCACGGGGAGTTTAAATTCGAGGCACTTGACCACAACGCGGGCCACAGCGCGGATCACAGCACTGGTCAGGACTTGGTGCAGCGTGAAGAGGCGCTGTTTGGCTGTTTGAGCGCACGGGGATGGTAAGCATGTCGGAGAACACCACCACGTCTGCACCCGGTAGCTTTAGAGGCCTGCTGTTGTTGGCCGTGGCCAATATTCGTCGCGATCGTTTGCGCACGACACTGTTGCTAATGACGATCGCACTGGCAACGCTCCTGTTCATCACTTCGCTGGCGTCAATGGCGGGTATGCAGGCGCCGGTTGAGGCCATGCTCGAGCGGCAAAACGCTTCTCACTTGTTGATCAGCTTCGATTCGCGAGTTTACCCGCCGTCGCGGATCATCGATTGGTTTCGTCAACACGATCGAGTGGAGCGCATCAGCCCGTTGATGCCAAATGTGTTGAGCAACGGCCGCCCCATGCACGCCGGCAAATTCTTCGGCGATACGCTGCGGCTGACGGAACGACCGCTGGCCGAAATGCAGATCGATCAATTGAATTTTATAGCGGGCGAACAGCGGCCCTATCCCGCACCGGGCGAAATCTGGCTGCCGACCACCGTAGCGAAATCTGGCGGTCTACAGATCGGTGATGTGCTGGAGATTGCCACCGACGAGGGCGCGGTCGAATACACATTGTCCGCCGTCGTCGTCGATCCGCAATATTCCAGTGGTTTTAACAATCCGGTTCGCGCCTGGATCGCCCCGGGGGAACTGGCGGCGATCTACACACCCAGAATGCTGCAGAATTATCAGCTCGGTGTGCGTCTGAAGGATGTCGCGGAGCAGGATGCCATCTGGCAAGAATTCAGTTCGGGTTTCGATGGCGGTTTCGCCGGCGGACACCTCAGTTATCAGGACACCATTAATTCCTATTCCACCTTGCTAAAAATTCTGGCCGTGATGATCCTGATCTTCGGCCTGATGTCGCTTGCTGTGGCCGTGTTTATCATTTCATCAACCATTTCCGGGGTGATTCTGGCCAATTACCGTACCTTTGGCGTGCTCAAGTCGCTGGGCTACACGCCCGGAAATGTCGGGGCAATCTTCCAGATCCAATTTCTGTTGATGTCTCTGGTGGCAGTGCCGCTGGGCATTGTAGGCGGTTGGTTGGTCAGCAAACAGTTGATCGCCGTGATGCTGGATTCGATTGGCAGCATCGATGCCGCACTTCCTTTTGTTGCGCCTGGAGGGGCGACCCTGGTCATCATGGTTGGAATCATCGCAGTGACAGCCGCACTGGCAGGCAGAAAGGCAGGCCAGATCAAGGCGGCGTCATCCATCCGATTCGGTGCCCCGGAACAAGGTGTCAAACGCCACAATCCAGTGCGCCTGACCTGGGCGCGGCACTTGCCCTTGTCACTGGTGATCGGTCTCAAAAACGTGGCTTCCGGGGGCCGACGCGTGATCTAGGATTTGATCACCTTCACGGTGACCGCATTCGTGCTGTTTTTCAGCATCAATGTCTACCATTCGATGCAAGAGACCGGCAACAATCTGCCATTCTGGGGCTTTGATGGCTCCGAAATAACGGTCAAGGTCAATGCCGGAAATTTCACCATGCGCTATGCAACCATGAAGGACTATCTTGTCGCTGTACCCGGGGTTGAAGTCCTGGCGGGTTTAAGTATCAATAATGATGTCCTGCTGCCACCCAACGGGGAACGGGTCTCCATACCCGTTTCCGGGCACATCATCGATGGCGACGCGGACGCGATGGGCTTTATCAACCTGGAAGGGCGTAATCCTTCTGCGGTGGGGGAAATCAGCCTGGGTGTCAACCTCGTCAGGGACAATGGCCTGGTGCTGGGTGAGGAGGTACGGTTCGATGTTTTCGGTCAACCGCTGACATTCACGCTGACCGGCGTGTTCCAGGGCACCAGCAACAACGGTTACTGGTATCGCATGACACTGGCCAGTGCCCTGCAGGCGGACCCCAATTTCGAACCGGATACCATCGGCATCATTACAACCGATGAAGTCGACCGCCAGGTCATCATGGACGATCTGGAAGCACAGCTCGGTTCGGCAGTGGATGTCGAAGCCAGCGAAAAGTTCATCGAAGCCCAGCTCAACCAGATCGTCAGCAGTATTGGCCTGGTCGTGGCTTTCCTGTCGATCGTTTTTCTGCTTGTCAGCAGCGTCAGCATTTTTAATTCGACCACCATGAGCATCCACGAATCCAAGCGGCAGCTCGGCATTTATAACGCGCTGGGCTATACCCGCACCCAAGTTCGGCTGATCCTGGTGAGCAAGAGCGCCATCGTCGGCGTGATTGCCACAATACTGGGCTTTGTGGCTTTCTGGCTGTTTGCCAAACCCATCATGAGCAGTCTCATTTCCGGCATGGGGATGCCTGAATTTCCGATTTTCATTGACACTGAAACGACTATTTTGGCCTTTCCGCTGGTGATTGGCGTTTGCGTGGTCAGCGCCTGGATTCCCTCCAACAGTGTCAGCAAAATTAAAGCAAGGACCTTGATTGTAGAATGAAACACTTCACATCCACATTTAAATCTATCTCCAGACTGCTTTTGCTGACGGTCTTTTCAGCCTCCATTCACGCCTCAGATCGGGATCCAGCGACCATCGAGAAGCTCGATGCCTTTTTCAATCAGCACCTGGAGAACATCCAGTCGCCGGGTTATTCCGTTGCACTTTTCGACAAGCAGGGCGTAATTTTCTCCAATGGCTACGGGGTCGAGGTGGTTGGCGGTTCCACGCCCATGACGGGTGACTCGATCATGGCGATTGGTTCGCTGACCAAGTCTTTTACCGCCATGGCCATCCTGCAGCTTCAGGAGCAGGGACTGTTGTCTGTGGATGATCTCGTGACCGACCACCTGCCCTGGTTCCGCAGCGCGGATAAGTCGATCAGCGACCAGATTACAATCCGCATGATGCTGAACAATGCCAGCGGCCTGACGCCGAGCTTTAATATCCTGGTGCGGAATCTGTCGCGGAGTCCGGATGCATTGGAAAACGGCGTCCGGTCGTTGTCTTCTTATAAGGCGACGCGCAAGCCGGGCGAGTCCTAGGAATACTTCAATGAAGGTTGGGATGTGCTGGGTCTGATCATCCAGGAAATTTCAGGTCAGCAATACGAGCACTACATTGCCGATCACATTCTCGGCCCACTGGGAATGAGCAGGTCATCTACCGATCGCGCCGTGCTGGAGACCCTGCCGGTGCTGACCGGACACCATGCCGGGATCGAGCCCAGACCGGCACAGTTTATTCATGTCCAGGGGGCCTTACCTGCCGGTTCCGGGCTTTACAGCACGGTCAACGACCTGGGGCGATACCTGATGGCGCTGATGAATGGCGGCGAATTTGAGGGACAGCGTGTGCTTCAAGCCGCGAGTATCGAGCAGATGTGGGCCCCGGCTATTCCGCTGGTGATCATTCCCCATGATCTGGGTGGGACAGGAAAACCGGCCCATTACGCCATGGGCTATTTTGTATTCGACATCGATGGTTACAACTATGTGGGGCACGGCGGGGAATTCAGCACCATGTCCAGTTTCGCGCTCATCGACCGGGAAAACGACGTTGCCATCGCCTTGCTGTACAACACCGGTTCACTCTATCCATACACCAATCAGAAGCACTACTACGCCATGATCGCGGGTTTGCGATTGGCGTCGGATCTGCCGCCCTCCGAGTTTGGCATTCCGCGCCAAAGCGACCCTACGATCAATGATTTTGTGCCCCCCCGGGATTCTGTCGCGCCGTTGATCGGTGCCTATATCACCGCATCCGGCAAACGGCTGGATATTGAGGCCGGTGGCAGCGAGGGATTACACGCCTTCCTGACGGATGGTATTTATCCGGTAGATTTCGATGTCGATTTCGTCAACAGCACCAATGTCATCATGCGCAACATCAAGGATGCAAAAAATGGCACTTTTGTGACTGACCGTTCCGGAAACATCAGCACGATTCGCTTTGATGGCGACCTGTTCCGGCGCAAATCCGAGTCGGCCAAGGCATTGCAGCCGTTCGAGTCCGAGCAACTAAATATCAGCTTCGGCCTGCCGCAAGACTGGCAATTGCAGTGGACCGATGGGGGCTTCAAGGCCAGCAATGGACCATACACCTTGAGTGGCAGACGAATTGGGCAGGAATTCAATGACTGGATGGCTGCCAATGGCCTCACCAGCGACCGCATGGCGAGGGGTGAGATGCGCAACGGTTATTATTTCCAAAGCCAGATGACGCGCGATGGCGAGGGGACACAAACGATTGCGATGCACAGCAACCACCGCGGCGAAAATTACCTGTTCGAGCTGACATCTGCGGATGGGGAACTGACCTATGCGATTATTTCGACGCTAAATCCTTTTTTGGACTCGTTGCAGTTGCCTTAGGACAAGGTGAAATCGCAGTGCCCAATGGGTCCCGGGTCGAGCGCGGGATGACATTTACACAAGCGTCATCCCGGACAAGTGACGAGTATCGTCATCCCGGACAAGCGAAGCGCGATCCGGGACCCATTGAGCGCTCATTGATAGCGCATCGGCTGACGAATTACATCTATTTTGGAGATTACCAATATGTTCCAACGTCAAAAAAGCGTTCAACGCCCATCGATACTGGGAGCCCTGTTTCTACTCGCATCAATTCCCGGTGTTGGATTTGCTGCTGAGTCTGGTGTCGAAGGCCTGTGGTTGTCGGACGGATACGGCTTCTTCATCGAGATCGACAGTACATCGGCCACACTGTATGAAATCACCGCCATCAGCTGCGTGCCGCGTGCAGATAAACTGCTGAAGGCATCGGTTGAGCCCGATGGCTCTTGGCGTTTTCGCGCCAGTGATGATTCCGGCACGGCGATCATGGTTCCCCTGTCCGCATCGCAGATGTGGTTCCAGCGCATTGGCACGGCATCGGACATCCTGCTGCGGCGGACTGGGACCCGTCCGGTATTTTGTGACGAGGATCCGGTAAATACGCCGCAGGCAAATTTTGATGTGTTCTGGACAAACTTTAAGGAGCACTACCCACTGTTTGAACTCAAAGGAATCGATTGGGAATCGGTTGGCGCCGAAGTACGCAGCCAAATCACTGACGCCACCACGGATGACGCGCTCTTCGATCTGCTCGTCGGCATGATCTCACCACTGGAAGATGCGCACACCGGGATGTCTTCGGAGTCCCCGGAACGGCAATTCATGGGGTTGCGATCTGATCCAGCAATGGGTTCAGATTTGTCTTTCATGGCGCTCCGGTCAAAACTTGAGCAGAATTTTGATGAAGCGTTTGCGGTCATTGAATCTAGTTATATCGAAGGCGAATTCCTTTCATTCTGTCAGGGTCATCTGAAGTTCGCCAAATTGCCGGGCGAGCTGGTATACCTGCGCCTCGATCAGGAAGGCGGCTACACCGAGGCACCTGGTTTTTCCGCCCAGTTGGAAACGATGGAAGCGGCATTGGATGAGGTGTTCACGGCATCGCGTGGAGCAAAAGGCTTAATTCTCGATGTCAGAAAGAACTACGGAGGCTCCGACATTCTGTCCCTGGCGCTGGCCTCACGCCTGACTCAGCAAGATTACTTTGCTTATGCGAAAGTGATCCGGCTTGATCCCGACGATGCACAAATTCGTACACCGCCACAGGAACGACGGGTAGCGGTGACTTCCTGCCCCGGCTTTTACGGGCCGGTCATTCAACTCATCGGGCCTTACACAATAAGCGCCGGGGAAACGCTGACCCAGGCCATGTTGGGTCGTAAACCCGAAATTATCCGCGTTGGCGAGAACACGCAAGGCGTGTTTTCAGACACGCTCGGCAGGCAGCTGCCCAATGGCTGGCGGTTTCGCTTGCCCAACGAGCTTTTTCTAACCGAGGCCGGGACCTATTTCGACGGCCCAGGTATTCCTCCCGATATACAGGTTCCGGTGTTTCGGGCCGAAGACATTGCCGCCGGCCGTGACCCGGCTCTTGAAAAAGCGCAGGAGATCCTCCTCCGGCCTTGAATGTAATGGGTGGTAATGGGTGGGGTCACTGACCCCGGGTTACTGTAGTTGTCGCATGGCCCCGAACAAATCTTCGATGTGCCAGACCTCAGCCACCCTGTCGCCTTCGAAGCGCAACATATCGACGCCACGCAATATAAAGCGCTTGCCAGTGGGTTCGATGCCGAGCATTGCACCCTGGTGCGTGCCTTCGCCTTCCCAGTGTCCCATCAGCATGTCGTTTTCCTCGACCATGAACTTGATCTGGAAAACGAAATCCGGTGTGGCGCTGCGGAACCAACGAACGCCCGCCATGAATGCGTCCCGCGGTGAGCCGTCCAGTTTCTGGTCGACCAGGCCGTAGTGGGACAGGTAGTCTTCGTTCAGCCATTCGGGTGTGCGGGAAAAGTCGGCGGTGTTCCAGGTCTCGATCAGCAGGCGGTAAACGTCTTTGTGATTCATGCGGTCAGATTCAGTCGACCCCGGCGTCAAAGCTCAGCCCGGTTGAGCTGAAGAAATCCGACAGCCCGGGCTGCACTGAGTCCAATGCAATGTCTTGCATGTCATGGACGCCGCCGGTAATCAACACCTGCAATATGCCTTCCTCATCACTGATGTTGCGAAACGACCGGCAGACGCCAGGCGGCACGGCAAAAGTGTCCAGCGGGCCCAATTCAATTGAGTCCTCCCCTGCGTCACCCCAGCGGAATTCAAAGCGGCCCTTGAAACAGGTAAACGTCTCGGTGGTTTTATGGTGGGCGTGCAGTCCGGGTCCCGTGCCGGGCGGGCAGACGGCCCAGGTGATGGAGAAATCCTGATCCCGGATGGGCGCCTGGCCGAAAGGGGTGTCAGGGTTCTTGACCGATGCGACCGGCAACAATTGCCGCGACCAGATCATGTCGCGGGCATCCATTGGGATGTCGACGTCCTTCATCGCCTCAATGGGGTCGAGCGAATCGAAACGGGCGACGTATTTATGCATGGCCTCTTGAGAGATGTGGATGGTTTTCAAGTTGCTAACTCCCTATAAGGTTTTTCTCAGTATGGGTCCCGGATCAAGTCCGGGATGACCCAGTAGGCACTGTCATCCCGGACTTGATCCGGGACCCATACGGCGCAAAAAAAATACTCTGATTCCAGAGCCTGCACTAACCGCCGCCCCGAAGCACCCGCGTCGCTTCCGCGTCAATTTCATTCTCTTCGGTGAGAGCAACCTTATAAACATCCCGCGCGCGTTGTGCAGAGATCCAGCCCTCACGGACATCGTGGCCCACTTTTTCCGGATCTCGTTCGGCGGCGGGACCATAGCCACCGCCACCGCAGGAAATGGACACGATCGTTTCGCCCTCTTTGAGGGTGACTTGAGCGCAGGCATCCAGCGGTTCCAACTCCCCTGTCACCAGGCGTCTGAATTGCTGGGCGCCACTGCCGCTGCCGCCCCCGCGGACACCTTTGGCGGTGTTGTCCACACCGTCACTGACATACCCAATCTCAATTTCGCAGTCGACCGGGCCATATTCAACGTAGAGACTGGTGGCGCCCCGGAACCGTCCTGCGCCTTCGGTGTCGGGCATCATATAACGGGAATTGACGTGAATGGGCTGATAAATTTCGTCCAGCTCAATACTGTCCAGATAGCACAACCCACCGTTGCCGACGTGGCAGTACGTGGCCCAGCAATCGGCTGTTGGAGAGGCGCCGCCGCCGGTGGCGCCCAGAAACAACTGGTTGACGAAGGCTTCTCCGTTGCGGGGGTCAACGCCGGAGATAACACCGTCCGCGGGCGGGATCACGGCACCGACTTCAGCCATGCCTATGCCGTCTTCCAGATCGGAAAATGCGGTCTGAATTGCTGCTGCGATCCGATCGGCCAGGTTGGTCGTTGCGACGGAGCAACTGGTCGGGTGCAAGGGTATGCCGACCACCCCCCCTTCTTTGAGTTTCATTTGAACGCGCCGGAACGAACCGGCATTTTTTGGCACCGTGTGGTCGATGGAATTGAACACGCCGATCAGGCAGGAGGTGCGGGTGCAGGCCTCGCTGACGTTGAGACCGCAGGGCAGGGCATCCTGGTTGTCCAGCAGGTCCACTTCCACGTTGCCTGCTACGGGGTCGACGGTTATTGTTGCAGTAACTGTTATGCCTTCTTTCGGCGTGCCGGGAAAATGATCGTGTGTGCTCGAAGAAGTGGCCCTGCCGGCTGGCACTGCCGCGATTGCGGCCGCCATGCGGCGCTCGCTGTAATCAAACCACTGTCCAGCGAATTCGTGCAGGTATTCCCAGCCCAGTTCTTCCGCCAGCGCGTGGATTTCGCGCTCGCCAATCCGCGCCGAGCCCAGCATGGCCAAGAAATCGCCTTTCCATTGCTGCGGCACGCGGATGCGCATTTCGCACATGCGTACGATGTCGTCAATGGTTTGATAGTCGCGCTCGACCTGCACGCAGGGGAAAATCAGCGCGCCTTCCTCGTACACGTCCTGTGCTGCTCCGTGATAGGTGGTTGGAATCGAATTGCCAATGTCGGCCTGGTGGGCCTTGGCCAGCACGGTAAAATGATGTGTCCCCTCGGCGTCGATCACGGGCACGAGAATCGTGTGATCGGCCGGATGTGAGCAGCCGTGATAGGGCGAATTGTGCAGGAAGGCATCGCCCTTGCGTAGAAGCGGGTGAAATTCGTGCATTGAGGCCGTCATTTGATCCGGCCCGGCCAGGACATGGATGGGCAGGCTTTCGGCGGCGGCCAACAGGTCACAGTCGGCGGTGACGATGCAACAGGAAAAATCACGGGCGCGATTGAGCACCCCCGAGCGGCCGGTGCGATACAGTGTGTTGGCCATTTTTCTGGCGATGCCCTCAAAGCGATTGCTCATGATGGCCAGTTTGGCGCCGTCGAGTTGTTGTTTGGTCATGACGCCTCTGCATTCCCCAATTCGATAATCAAGCTGCCGGCGACGGTTCGCAGAAATGTCGCATCGTGATCGACCACGATCGTTGTGAATGGTGATTCAATGATCGCCGGCCCGGGGAGCTTCACGCCTGTCTCGAGGCCCTCGAATCGTTGCAGGGCGACGTCGGTGTTCCCGGGCGTCCTGGCTCCGCTGCCGAAGTAAGCCTTACGGCTGCCGGCCAACTCTGACTCGTCGGCAGACGCCTCCAGCCGTCCGATTTCGGTCGTCCGCAGGCGGCATCGAACCTTGCCGGTCCAGCCGACCATTTCTACCGCCGAAATCTCATCACGAAAGGCAAAAATTGACTCATGGGCGCTGTGAAAATCGCTGATGAACTGTGCCAGATCCAAGGCCGACTCAATCCGGTCTCCCCGCAGTGGTACTTCGATTTCTCAGACCTGGTGGCGGTACCTCGCCTCGACCGTAAACTCGATGTGGTGGTCGATGGCGCCAGCGCCCGTTGTATCGGCAAATTCTCGGCACTGGGCGCCCAGGGATTGCAGTATTTGGTTGACTTTGCCGTAGTCGAAATTATCACTGATGGTGAAATACATGCTGCGAAATTCCGAGCTCAGATCTGACATCAATGCGCCGGCGGCGCTGAGGGCAGCGCCAACCTCGGGTATGATCAGTTTACGGCAGCCGAGGCGCCGGGCAATGAAAATTGAATTCAGTCCCGCCGCGCCGCCACCACCCATCAGGACGGCGTTGGCCGGATCGATGCCCTGGTTGACCGTGATGTCGGTAATCGCCTGGACCATGTTTTCGGTGGCCACTTCCATGATGGCTGCGGCAGCTTCGGACCGGGTCAGGCCAAGTGGTTCGGCGACCTGATTGTCGATGGCATCGTTGGCCAGGTCTGCGCGTAAGGGGACGGTGCCGCCCAGAAAATAGTCCGGGTCAATATAGCCCAGCACCAGCGCGGCATCGGTTACCGTGGCGGCGCTGCCGTCTTTGTCATAGCAGGCCGGGCCCGGGCTGGCGCCGGCACTCTTGGGGCCGACATGCAGCATGCCGCCAGCGTCCACCCAGGCGATACTGCCACCGCCGGCGCCCACGCTCTTTACATCGACTGAGGGAAATCCGGTCATATGCCCCCTGAACGGTTGGCCGATCCAGGTCTCCCGGGTCCACGGAATCGTATCGCCGCGCACCAGGCTGACGTCATAGGTCGTGCCGCCTGTGTCGGCGACGATAATGTCCTCATCTAGCCCATCTATCCGGCTGTAATGCCGGCCTGCGACCGGCGCCATGCTGGGCCCCGAATTGATCGCGTGGATCGGCGCCTGCGCCAATGCCTGGCCATCCATCATGCCGCCATGTGAGGTCAGCACCTGGACGTGTCCCTTGAAGCCTGCCTCGCTGAGGCGGTGGGTCAGGCCGGACTTGTAGGCGCCCATCAACGGTTTCAGTGAGGCATCCATGCTTGCAGCGATGGCCCGGCGATATTCCCGCAACGTCGGATTGAGCTGGTGAGAAAGGGTGTAAGGGATACCGGGAAGCGCTTCTTCAATCATTTCGCCCACACGCAACTCGTGCTCAGGCGTAACGATGGACCACAACAGACACACGGCGACCGCTTCGACTTCATTGTCGCGCAGTTGGCTAAGAATTTTCCGCGTGGCGGCCTCGTCCAGGGCCATGAGAACCTGCCCGTTGCTGCTGATCCGCTCCGGAATCTCGTAAGTCAGGGCGCGGGGAATATAGGGTTCCGGGTAGGGGACGGTTTGATTGAAAGGCTCCGAGCGGCCGCCCTCGCGAAGCACCAGCACATCCGGGTGCCCCTGGGTGGAGAGCAGCGCGGTCTTGGCGGTGTTGCCTGTGATGATGGCGTTGATGGCGTGGGTGGTGCCGTGTATGAACATTTCCCCCTTGGCGAGAAAGTCTTTCAGCGTAATACCCTGGTCAGTGGCCGCCAATTCCAAAGCGTTGAGCACGCCTTGCACCGGATCGGAAGGCGTGGTGGCCGATTTGTACATGTGAATCCGCCCGCCGGGTTCTTCAACAATCAGGTCGGTAAACGTTCCACCGGTGTCACATGCGAATCTCATGGTGCTGTTTGTATCCTGTTTGTATCCTGTTATAGGCGATTCTTGTCCACCCCCCTTGACACGGTCGATTATTAGCATATACATTTGTATAAGACAAGTGTATAAGTCGAATGGTTAAGACAACTGTATTAAACACCAATATTTGGGAATATGCTTCAAGCTGCCGGTCACGGGCACCATGAATCTTCGGTCAATGAGGCAGGAATTCTTGTGATGGCGAAAGGCGATGAAAGCAGGCAGAAGATTCTGCGTGCAGCGGAAAAGATCTTTGCCGAAAAAGGGCTGGCGGGCGCCTCTGTTCGCGCCATCACCAGCGCCGCCGGGGTGAATCACGCCCTGATTGGATACTACTTCGGCTCAAAGGTGGCGCTCTACCAGGAAGTGCTGGAGCGTGCTTCGAAACTCATCGGTGGCCCAAAGTTGGAGAAGCTGGCTGTTCTGAGAGCACATTATGGTGACTCACCCATTCCGCTCAGGGAATTGATTGATGCCTACATTCGATCCTTTTTTGATGACTACGGCAATGCAGAAAGCCTGGCAATAACCTGGCTGAGATTTTACGGACGCTGCTTTTCCGAATTGGATGACGAAGTCCGACACGCCACCAACCTTTCCAGCTCACCGATAAGAAGCGTATTTCTGGATGAACTGCAGTTGACGCTCCCTGGACACTCGAATAGGGAACTCGTTTACCGGCTGGGTGGGATGATCGGCATGATTACGTTCTGGCGCGCCGAGACCGGGATTATGGACGATCATCTGGAACAAGAAGAGCAGCAAATAGATGTCGATAATCTGGTTGAAGAGCTGATCTCGATGTGTTGCGCGGCATTTTCGGCCAGAGCACAAAAAAGCGCTAGCAACAAATCCAGATCGCGAAGAAGCCGGCCGAAAACAGCGCAAGCCAAACCGGCCACCGATGAATCCAAAGTAACAAGTCTGCCGGAAAAAAAGCGCAGCAGACGACACAGGAAGCGGATGGGCACGGCAGGCTGAATTCTGCCCCCGCCCAATTAGTGGCCCAATTAGTGGCCCAACTAGTGGCCCAACTAGTGGCCCAACTAGTGGCCCAATTAGTGGCAATAAACCAAAGCCTTGCTGAACAGCGATTTCAGCACACACTCAAAGCGGAGACAAAACCATGAGGCGTTTTACTTACAGCAGATATCAAAGGCACAGCAAACAGATAAGCCTGGCAGCAATTGCGGTTGCAGCATTGGCTTTTTCCAGTATTGCAACGGCCCAGCTTGAAGAAATTATTGTCACGGCAACCCGGATGGGTGAGACCAACCTGCAGGATACGCCTCTGGCGATCACTGCCTTTAGCGCCCAGGATCTCGACCGGATGGCCGTAAGGGACATACGCGACCTACAGATCATGACACCCGGATTGACGGTCGCCGAGAACACCGGTTCCGCCCAATTGTATATCCGGGGCGTGGGCACCAATACCGCCTTTACCGGGGCCAGCCCAAGTACAACCGTGCACGTTGACGGGGTATACATTTCCAACCCCGAAGCCACCTTCAACAACTTCCTGGATGTCGAGCGGGTTGAAGTACTGCGTGGTCCGCAGGGCACCCTGTACGGCCGCAATTCGGTCGGGGGCACGATCAATGTGATTTCCCGCAAACCTTCATTTGAGACGATGGAGGCCAAGGCCCAGGCCACGTTCGGCGATTACGACCTGCGCCGTATAGAAGCCTATGTGAGTGGCCCGGTGAGCGAGAATTTCGCCCTCGGGATCTCCGGGCAGTGGAGTGAGCATGACGGCTATCGAGAGAACGTAACAGCGACAGGAAATGACCTCGAAAACGAGGACATGAAAGCCGTTCGCGCCCAGGCACGATGGATGGTATCGGACCGCCTCGAAATGATCCTGCGTGCCGACTACAACGAGAACGACAATATCCCCTATGGCTACCATACTTACGTCGAGGAGCCTGCTCCGACGCCTGCTTCGGCAGCAATATTCGGCGATTTCGATAAAGTGGCCACCAACTTTCCCCATATTGGGCATGTCGAAGGATCGGGCATCAGTCTGGATATTGATTTTGCCATCAATGACGGCTGGACACTGAAGTCACTGACGGCCTGGCGCGATCATGAGTCCGACCTGGGCGTCGACTCCGACGGCGCCGAACCGGACATATTCCGGGTGTTCCCGATTGTGGACCAGGACCAGTTTTCTCAGGAGTTCCACCTGATCGGTAACTGGGATAAAGCCACGGCGCTATTTGGTGTGTATTACTTCGACGAGGACCTGGTTTCCACCACGACGGTGAACATACTGACCGCCGGTTTTGCACGGATTGTGGCGCCGGAAATGGACACCACCACCTGGGCCATATTTGCCGAGGGCACCTATGATTTGAGCGACCAATTGTTGTTGACCCTGGGCGGGCGCTATACCGAAGAGGAGAAGGATTACCTGAAGATTGACGGATTGTTTGCGCTGGGTAGTCCGACACCGGAAATCGACACGCCGCCCGGTGTTCAGCTTGTCAATCTCAGTTTTCCGCCGGAAACCGGTAAATATGATGCCTTCACGCCGCATGTCGCTTTGCAGTACCAGGCGAGTGAAGACGTACTGCTCTACGGTTCAATCAAAAAAGGCTTCAAGAGTGGGGGTTTCAATTTCACCGCTGTATTCCCGGGGGGCTTCGAGCCCGAAACCATGTGGGCCTATGAAGTGGGCATGAAGACCACTTCGAGCAATGAACGCTTCCGTTTTAACGTGGCCGCCTTCTACTACGACATCTCCAATCTGCAGGTCCAAACCTTCGTGGTACCCGGGACGGTGGATATCAGCAACGCCGCGACGGCAGAAATCAAGGGCGTAGAAATCGAAGCGGTCCACCAGGTCACCGACGACTTCAGTCTCTCTTTCGGCCTGGCATACCTGGACGCCGCATATGGTTCGTATCCCGAAGCGCCCATCAGCGGCGGCGGCACCTTTGAGGCTTCGGGCAATGCGATCAACAGCGCACCCGAATGGTCTGGCGCCCTTATGGCCAATTACCTGCACCCGTTCGGCACCAGCGCTTTTTATGCCAGGGGTGAATTTGGGTTCCAGACAGAAGTCTTCTTCACTGCGGACAATAATGATGTCGACAGACAGGACGCCTATGCTCTGGTGAATTTGACCGCGGGCTTTCAATTCCAGGACGGCCGCTACGATATCGGGCTCTGGGCGCGCAATCTGGCCAACGAACAGTATGTCACCACAACGGCCCAATTCCCGCTGGTTCGTGCTGGCCGCGCCGGACCGCCGCGCACTTACGGTATCCGTTTTACCTGGAATTATTGATCGGTTTGATCCATAAATTGCCCGGAAAAGGAATACCCAATTATGTCTGATCAGGCCAGCAACGGCGTGCCGATTCACGGTCAATGTTCGCCAGAATTTGGCGTCGTCAAGGACGTGTTCGTCGAGAATTTCAGATCGCGTGGCGAAGTGGGCGGCGCAGTGTGCATCTACAAGGCGGGCGAAAAGGTCGTCGACCTCTGGGGCGGCTACAAGGACGGCAGCAAAACTGAGCCCTGGGAAGAGGACACCATTGTCTGCATGATGTCGGTGGGTAAATCGATGGCCACCTTGTGCGCCCTGATATTGGTCGAGCGGGGTCAGCTCGATCTGGCAGCGCCGGTCTCGAAATATTGGCCAGAATTCGGCCAGGCCGGCAAAGAAAACATGACGGTCGAGCAGATGCTCGGTGGTTTTGCAGGCCTGTTATATCTCGATAACGCACCGCCGGGCTGCGTGCTGGAGTGGGACACCATGGTGGCGGCGATCGAAAAACAGGAATCCATCTGGCCCGTCGGCACGCAGGGCGCTTACCACTCGATGACCTGGGGTTACCTGGTCGGCGAACTGGTGCAGCGGATCGATGGCCGGGATTTCGGTTCTTTCTTCCGGCAGGAGGTCAAAGACCCCTTGCAGGCAGACTACCAGATGGGACTGACCGACGATGAACTGGCCAGAGTGGTGGACGTCATTCCCAATCCTGGAAGCGCCACGCTCAATGCGATAAAGGACCCTGACAGTAATATAGGGCGTGCCTGGAGGGTGATGCCGCCCACGCCCAACTTCTTTAATTCGGAGGACTTTCGCAGGGCCGTATTTGCTTCGGGTAACGGGCACGGCAATGCACGCGGCATGGCCAGAATTTATTCATTGCTTGCCGAGGGAGGAGAGCTTGACGGTGTCCAGTTGCTGTCGCGTGAATTGATTGACAAGGCACGAGCGGTTCAGTGGGAAGACAACTGTGGCCTGACCAATCGGCCTTTCAAGTACGGGCTGGGGTTTTTTATCAATAAACCACCGTTGACACCGATGGGTGCCAACCCACGGGCGTTTGGGCACCCGGGCGCAGGCGGCACCATCGGCATTGCAGACCCCGAAGCGCGCCTGTCCTTCAGCTATTCCCAGAATTACATGTGCAGCGGTGAAGGCGTGGGTGATCGTTGCGCCGCGCTGGTGCAAGCGGCCCTTGGTGGTTGACGTACACGCCCAAACGGCGTTTGGATTTCACCTTCAGCTTGAAAGGTATTGATGATGTTCAGCGAAAAAGTCGCATTGGTCACAGGCGGCAGTTCCGGCATCGGTGAGGCAGTTGCCAGGATGCTGGCCGGCAATGGGGCGAGCGTCGCGGTAGTGGCCAGCAGCAACCACGACAAGGCGGCTGCAGTTTGCGATGCGATCAAGGCAGAGGGTGGCTCAGCCACGCCGTGGGTGGCCGACGTGCGCAGCGCCGACGGCGTTGCAGAATTGGTGGCGGCAGTGAAAGGCCGGCATGGCGCTATCGATTTGCTGGTCAACTCCGCCGGCGTTTACTATCCCACCCCGGTCGGTGAAACCGCCGAGGTCGAAAGCGACCGCATGCTCGATATCAATGTCAAGGGTGTGTGGAATTGCATCAATGCGGTGGTGCCTGTGATGAAGGAAGCGGGCGGCGGCAAGATTGTTAACATCAGCTCAGTGGCGGCCTTTGTGGGCATTGGCAGTTTTGCGCTGTACTGTGCATCAAAAGCAGCCATCATGATGATGACGCGCTCATTGGCTTGCGATCTTGCCCCGTTCAACATAAATATCAATGCCATTGCTCCGGGCAATACGGAAACCCCGATGAACGAGGGCTTCAGGACTGATCCCGCTAACGCGGAATATCTCGCCGCAATGGAAAAGGCCACACCCAGCAATACAACGTTTTCCAAGCCCGAGGAGATTGCCGGATTGGCGCGCTTCCTGCTCTCGGATTCGGCCCGGCCCATGCACGGCTCGACGATTTTAATCGACGAGGGCCTATCAGCCGGAATCGGCTGATTTTCAGCGACAGAGGATCTGCAATCGGAGCAATTGATGGCGCGCGTACCCCTCAGACTAAGAATCGCCTCATCGGGGCAATGCCCCACGTCCACCCGCAGTCATATCGAAGCGGGGGGGCACCCGCTGGTTATCGATGAACCGCCTGAACGCGGTGGGTCGGGGCAGGGTGCGACACCGCTGGAGGTACTGATGTCTTCGCTGGTTGGCTGCACCAATATCATCAGCCATCGTATCGCCAAACAACTGGACATCGATATTGACTCGATGACCGTCGAGGTGGTCGCCGATCTGGATACCCGCGTGCTCTCCGGTGAGAAAACCGAGGTCGCATTTCCCGAAGTCAGGGTGGACGTCAATGTTGTCAGTGGCTCCGCGCCGGAGGAATTCGTAGCCTTACGTGAGCGTCTGGAGCGAACCTGCCCGGTTTCTGTGCTGTTCATCCAGGCGGGCACGCGCATCGTGCATAACTGGACCGTGACGCCGCCGGCGTCCTGAAACTTATCCTGATGTCTTCACGCGGAGATCGACCATTTTTCTTCGGCTGGTGGGTGGTGTTTGCATCCTGTTTCGGCATGCTGTTTGGCAGCTACAGCGTATTTATCGGCGTGACTTTTGCGCTGTTCGTCAAGCCCCTGGAAGCGGCGTTCAACTGGTCGCGAACAGAAATCTCTCTGGCATTGACGATATGCACTTATGTCATTGTCATCATGGCGCCGATCATCGGCGACCTGATTGACCGCTTTGGCGCGCGGCGTGTATTGCTGACATCCATGGCGTTTCTGGGTTTTGCCGTCGCCGGTCTGTCACAGTTGAATGGCTCGCTGTGGCTGCTATACAGTCTGTTTCTGATCATCGCGCTCGCCGGGTCCGGCACGATACCCACAACCTTTTCCCGTGCCTTACTGAGCTGGTTCGACCGTAAACGCGGTCTGGCGCTCGGCATTGCCCTGTCGGGAATCGGCGTGGCCGGTATCATATTGCCGCCCTTGATACAGCACACGATCTCTACGGCCGGTTGGCGCGTCACCTACCTGGGCATGAGTGCGGCCGTGCTGCTGCTGGCCTGGCCGGTGGTGTTCTTCCTGTTTCGCGACCACCCTGCCTCGATGGGTTTGTTGCCCGATGGCGACCAGGGCGCAGAACGGGGCGACACGGCAGAGCCTGCAGCAGTGCCCGGTCTGTCATTCAAAGAAGCCTTCAAATCCAAGGTATTCTGGCTGATCCTTGTCGCTTTCGTGCTGATGGGCCTGGGTGGCACCGGCGTCATTATTCATTTTGCTGCCATGATGACAGATCGCGGCATGACGCCGGCGGCGGCTGCGTTACTATTTTCCCTGTTCGGCCTGGCAATCATTGTTGGCCGGGTATCCTGCGGCTACTTGGTGGACCGCTTTTTTGCACCTCATGTTGCCGTTGGTTTTACGCTGGGCCCGGTGATTGGTATCGCCCTGCTGGCGCTAGACAGTGGCACGTCCACGGTGCAGGTGGCCATTGTGCTGATGGGGCTCGGTTTCGGCGCTGAATTTGACCTCTTGTCATATTTCATATCCCGCTATCTTGGACTTAGGGTCTATGGAAAAATATACGGCTTGATGTATTCGGGCTTCAGCCTGGGCGCCGGCCTCGGCCCATTGTTAATGGGCTTGTCCTACGATCGCCTGGGTTCATATACCGTGGGTCTGTGGATTATGTTTGCAACCATTTGTGTTGCCGTCGTGCTGTTCAGCCGGCTGGGCCCTTATCGCTACGGCGTCGCCGACCACGCTGCGGGTTGATGACCATTTGAGGTGACTCCATGGCACTTGAACTTTATAACTCGCCCTTTTCGACCTGCAGCCAGAAAACCCGCATATGTCTTCACGAGAAAGGCCTCGCTTGGGAAAACCATGAAGTCAACCTGATCAAGTTTGAGCAATTGCGCCCGGAATACCTTGCCCTGAATCCCCATGGCGTGGTGCCGACACTGGTGCATGATGGCGTGCCGATTATCGATTCTTCCGTCATTATTGAATATCTCGACGAGGCGTTCCCCGAGCCGGCACTGAGTCCGGCGGACGCCAAAGGCCGTGCCGGCATGCGCGCCTGGATGCGCTATTTCGAGGAAGTGCCGACTCAGGCCATTCGCGTCCCAACTTTCAATGCCTTGTTGGTGGCTCGATTGCGGGCAATGAGCGAAGAAGAATTTGAATCCCTCACGGCTGCGATGCCGCTGCGCCGGCAGTTCTATCGACGCATGAACCTCGAGGGCGGTGGCTTTGACAAACGGGATTCAGAAGACGCGCGCCAGCGGTTGCGCAGTGTCCTTGAAAAGGTCGACGCAGCGGTCAGGGGCGCCCATTGGATTTGCGGCGATCAATTCACCCTGGCCGACATGACCCTGATGCCGACGGTGGTGCGCCTGGAGGACCTGGGTTTGGCATCGATGTGGCATGACCTGCCCGGCCTTGCGGCCTGGTACGAGCGCCTTCAGAAAAGACCGACCTTTGCAGCTACCTACCACCAAGGCACGCGCATGGCCGCCATCCCCCGCTAACAGCTATGGACCAACTGGCCTTCGAAGACGCCACGGCACTGTGCCAAAAAATCAGAGGTCGTGACATCAGCAGCGTAGAGCTGTTGGACCACTACATCGCCAGAATTGAACGAATCGACGGCGATATCAACGCCGTGGTGGTGCGGCGTTTTGACTGGGCGCGCGACCGGACTCGTGCGGCCGATGCAGCGCTGGCCCGGGGTGAAGACTGGGGCCCATTGCATGGTCTGCCGATGACTATGAAAGAGGCATTTGACCTGGCCGGTTTGCCGACCTGCTGGGGCATACCGGAGTTGAAGGACAATTTGCCGGACAGCGACGCCGTGGTGTGCCAACGACTTGAAGACGCCGGCGCTATCATTTTTGGCAAGACCAATGTCCCCCTTAACCTCGCCGATTTTCAGAGTTATAACGAAGTCTATGGCACCACGGAAAATCCCTACCAGTCCGGCCGCACCCCGGGTGGATCTTCCGGAGGGGCGGCCGCCGCTCTGGCATCCGGACTGACCGCCCTGGAGATGGGCAGCGATATCGGCGGCTCCATTCGCAACCCCGCCAGTTATTGCGGCGTGTATGGTCTGAAGCCGAGCTGGAACATTGTTCCGCCGCGTGGCCACGCCATGCCAGGCGTACTGACGCCCACCGACATATCCGTGGTCGGCCCCATGGCCCGCAGCGCCAGGGACCTGGAGTTGGCCCTCGGCATCGTCGCTGGTGCGGATGAATTGCAATCCCCCGGATGGGATGTGAATCTGCCCATTCCCCGGCAGCAGTCGCTGCAGGATTTCCGGGTTGCAGTCTGGGCCAATGACCCGTTGGCGCCGGTGGCCGGGCATATTCAGCAACGGGTTATCGATGTCGGTCGCATGGTTGAAGAAGACGGCGGCAGCGTTGACTACGAGGCGCGGCCGGCCTTCGATGCCGCCGATTCGCATCGGCACTACTCCAATCTGCTCAACGCCACGATGTCGGCGCGGCGGCCACGGGCGTACTTCGAAAAATTCTGGAATCGGCGTCAGCAAAAATCATCACCAGACCACGGGCCCGAAGCCGACTACGCCCGTTCCGTCACGCTGTTTTACCGCGAGTGGCACGAGCACAATGAACAACGCACGCGCCTGCGCTGGGCCTGGCACGATTTCTTCACTGACTTTGATCTCCTGCTCGCGCCGGTAACCTCAACGACCGCCTTTCCCCACGACCACAGCGAAGACCTGATCAAACGTGTTCTGACCGTCGACGGCGAGTCCCGGTCATATTGGGATCAAATATTTTGGGCCGGCATCAGTGGGGTGAGCTATCTGCCCTCCACGGTGTTCCCGACGGGCCTGGCAGCAGACGGACTGCCAATTGGCGTACAGGCCATAGGTCCCGAAATGGGAGATCTGACCACGATCCTGTTTGCGAAGCTGATAGCGGATCAACTCACAGCATTTACGCCGCCGCCTACGCTTACAGGTCGCGTTGGTCGCCGTGTTGCCACAGGACCTCGGACCCTCCATCGGCCCTGGCGATGACACGCGCGGCGACGAACAGGTAATCCGACAGCCGATTGAGGTAGCGGATGCTTGCGGCATTCACGTCTTCGATCTTTGCCAGGCTTACCGTCCTGCGCTCGGCTCGGCGGCACACGGTTCTGGCCAGGTGACAACGTGCGGCAGATTCAGAGCCTCCAGGCAGGATAAAGTCCTTCAACGGCTCCAGATCTGCATTCAGCGCGTCGAGGTCATGTTCCAGATCGTCGGTATATTGTGATGGAATGAGCACTGTACCTGGCATGCACAACTCGCCGCCGAGGTCGAACAACTCGTGCTGCACACGGTTGAGCGTGGCGCAAACGGCTTGCGGCAGTTTGGACGCCAGCATGAATCCCACGGCGCTGTTGAGTTCGTCCACCGTGCCATAGGCTTCGACCCGCAAGCTGTCCTTGTCGACCCGCGAGCCGTCACCCAGACCGGTCAACCCCTTGTCACCCGTGCGGGTGTAGATTTTCGATAAACGATTTCCCATGACCGAATTCTATCCCACCGGTGACCTTGAGTCGCGGCCAGCGCGCCGTGCCACGGCCTCGCCCCAACTTTGGTTGTTATTTGTGCCAATCGGGCACAAAATGATGCCTGCCTGGAAGCCCAATGCGAGGAACAAGAAATGAACTTCAAGTTACTGTATCAGACGAAAGCCGGTTGGGGCATGTTATTCATGCGTGTCGTCACCGGAGTCATTTTTATTGGCCACGGCGCACCCAAATTCGGCTGGGGCAGCGATCGCAGCATTGGCGCTCTGGCCGAGTGGCTGGGCAGTATCGGTATTCCTCTACCCTCGATTGCCGCATTCTTGGTGGCGGGTTTTGAGACTTTCGGCGGTGCATTCCTGATCATCGGACTGCTGACACGGTTCTGGAGCGCGGGGCTCGCTTTTGCGATGTTGATGGCTGTCGCTCTGGTCCACTGGGAGGCCGGCATGTTCGCCGAACACGGTTACCAGTGGGCGCTCCTGTTGCTGGCGTGCTCGCTCACACTCATGGTCGAGGGTGCGGGCAAATTGTCGGTCGACGCCAAACTCTCGTCCTGAAGCCGTATTAAAGATCGTCTCAAGATCTCCCTCCAGTCCAACGGGGGTTGGTCAAGGCAGTAGTTTGGGTTTTACGAAGTCGTCCATGACCGTCTGGCGCAGGATATTGGGCGGCAAAATGCCCTGCCGCAACAGGAAGTCGTGGTACTCGCGCTGGTTGAATTGGCCCCGAAGCCGTAATTCTACCTCGGTGCGCATGGCCATCAAATTCATATACCCGTAGTAATACGAAGTGGCCTGGCCGGGTGCCCGGAAGGTATAGCGATCCACCTCTTGCAGGGCCAACGGCCGGGACAAACCGACCTCGTCGATGATGAAATCCAGCGCCTCATCCCGGCCGATCAGGCCGAGGTTCAGCATCGGGTCGAGAAACGCCCTGGCGGTGCGCATCAGGCGCGCCTTGAGCCCGAACAGCTGACCTTCCAGCGGCAGGTATTCATTTACGATCGCTTCGGAGTAAAGCCCCCAGCCTTCGACATTGGCGCTGTTCATGGCGTATATGACGCGCGCTTCGGACACGCCGTTCTCGACCATAAAAGCGAATTGCATTTCGTGGCCAGGCCGCGCTTCATGGGCGGTCAGGGACCAGGATGAGGCAGGACTCCCAAAGTCGGTCATGGCTTCCCCGCTGTCGTCACCCGGGTTGCTGGTGACCAGCACGAATTCGCCGGGCTGCCCGGTGTTGCCAATTAATTGCGGCGGGCTGAGGAAGGGCGCCGGCACGGCAGCTGATTCGGCCTCGGTCGCAAGGCGTATGACCGCATCGCGCTGCGGCAGGCTGACGATATCGTGTTGCCGCAAAATGTCTTCAAGGGCTTCCAGTTTGGCTCGGTAAAAGACCATGATTTCGTCTGCAGGGATCTGCTCGCGGGATAATTCCTTCATGACCTCGCGGTAGTCGCCCGAAGGCAGGCCGCGCTCAGCAGCGATCAGCCGTGAAATGGACTGCATCTGTCGCTGGATGTCGGCGAAGCCCAATTGTGCCGCCTGGATCAGTTGCTTCGGAGCCATGTCGACACCGTAATTCTTCAAATTGTCCGCATATATTGCCGCCGGCAAACGGTGCTCCGTCCGTGCACGCGGCAACATCTGCTCTCGTAGCCACCCTGCGTATTCGTCCAGTTGACTGGTGAGAACCCCGAGATCGTCATGCCAGCCTTCCAGGCCCGATTCGGTGAACACCTGAGCCAATCCTTCCCTGTAACGAGCGACATTGTCCAGGTCTTTTTCGAGTTGCACGCGGTAGGGCCCAATCAGGCCGGCGACATCAAATCGTTCCTGGGTCCGCGCTTGAGCAAGTTCGGTAATGGCCGTGGTGCCGGGCGCCTGCCCGGTGTACTTCGCTAGGCGGCTGAACGCGGCCGGGTAGCGCGCCGGGTCATTGCGTGGGTCAAGCAGGCTGCGGAAACTGTTGTACAGGTTCTGGGAGAGGTTGAAATAAGGCAGCATGTATTGTCGCTCCAGTGCATCTGAGATCTGCTGGTCCTTTAAAGCCTTGGTCAGAATATCCAGGTCCTGCAGAACGCGGGGGTCCTCGGTGGTGCTCTTGCGTTCTTCAATTGACGTGATGAGCTGGCGCAGCGTCTCCTGACCCCGTTCAAAGAGTCCGGTTTGCAAATCCATGATTTCGGTATCGAATGCCTCGATGCCAAAACTGGCGACCGCCTCTGGCTGGAACCGGGCCTGTGTCATCAGCACTTCCCGGGTGTTGGCGTTGCTCTCCTCGACCCAGGAAGTCTCGGCCGTCACAAGGGGGCTCAATAGCAGGGTGGAGATAAGGGCCGCGATGGCGAATCGACGTGGTCTGGGCGATGAAGTGGTCGCGTTCATGGGTTGGCGCTCCGGCAGTGATGGGCAGATTGGAACGAGGACGCTATTCCACTAATGGATTTAAGGCGCGTGGCAAAAGTCACGGTGACTGCGCACGCGGCCATCATGGAGGACAGCCATCCAGGGCAGCCCACAGTCTGCAAGAAACGGCAGGCCCTTTGTGAGTCCGAATAACAAGGCCGATGTGGCAAGCGACCCGGCCAACAAACAGGTGGGCGCCAGTACGCTAACGCTGGAAAAGCCGTGTGAGCCATTCCAGGGGCGACTCGGACTATCGCCTGGGTTATGGCCCAGAGGCCAACCAGTGAGTGGATTGACGATATGGCCGTAGCGCACGCCATCGAACACGCTGAAGCGCTCGTAGTCACCACTGGTTGCCAGGCCACCGAGGTGGACCGGGATTCCGGCCACGGCGCTGGACGGCGCCTGTGGGTTGCAAATACCCACCTGCCAGGGGCTGCCATCAGGATGTGGTCCGAGAACATGCAGGTCGCCCCCGAGGTTGACACACGCTGAACCATGGCCGCGTTGTTTTAGCATGAGTGCCGCACGGTCAGCCGCGTATTCCTTGACGATGGCGCCAAAGTCCAGCGCTGTCCCTTCAGGCATGCGCAAACAAGGGTCATGCCATTCGACTCGGGTCCAGCCGGTACGAAACCGTGCCGCGGCAATCTCACCTTCATTGGGCAGCGCCTTGGGCTGGTCCCACAATGCAGTCAAATACTTAGCGGTAATGTCGAACAGCCCACCGGTGAGATGATGCTGTTGGTCGGCATAATTGAGCAGGCCGGCCGTTTCCTCGTCCACCTTAATCCCTTCTGGCCGGCTGGCGTTTCGCTGCATCCGGGCGAGGAAGTTATCTGCCAGGTAATGGGAGTACTTCAGGTCCAGGCGGTCGACCTCGTCTCTGGCGGCCACTGCAGCCCGCATTGCGCCATCAAGGTCGGATGAATGGAGATGAATTTCGCAAGGACAACCCATGCTGTTGAAGGCAAGGGACGTGATTTCGCTGTTGCTGTTAGCCGGTTGGGCTGCGACGCCATGCATGGTCAGAGTTTGAATGTAATGCCCAGCGTCAGCCGCAAGAAATCGACAAGTCCGGGTGTGTCCTGTGGCGTTCCCGACAGCGCCAGGGATTCGTTGCTGTTGTAGTATTCCGCAGCCACTGACAGCGACCAATTTTCATCATCATAGCGTACGTCAAGCCGATAGCTGAGAGCGCCATAGGTGGCCAGGCGATAGTCACTGCTCCACAGCCCGTTGTCTGGACTATCAAAGAAAAATGGGCCATAAAAGTCAGGGGCTTTCTGGGTGTAATAGCGGATGGACGGCTCAAATGACCAGTGCTCACCCGCGGGCTGGTGCCAAGCTGCCTTGAGCGTGTGGGAACTGATGTCCCAGTCATCCACAAAAAACCGGTAGTCCAACCGGACCGCGCCGCGAGTCGATTCGACGTAGTGCCGGAACTTGGTGGTCCAGGCAAACATCTCGCGCTGCTCCGGCCGGCTGTCAGGCTCCACAAAGCCGGCGACAAACACCAGTTTGTAGGGGTCGGACAGGTAACCGGACTGACGGGTAAACGAGACGCCGGTCTGCAGCACGGCATTCTTGTTGATCACCTGGGTCATTCCAGCCGAAGCCGACAGACTGTCCCTCTTGGCGAATGGAACACGGCCCTGTTCCAGTGCATCGGTGGGCGTGAGCTCATCGTCGGAGAAACTGAAGCCCCAACTATAAGTGCGCAACTTGTCGGCGGTTTCCTTGTCGCCGGAATAGCTCAGGAACCAGGCCTCATAGTCATCCTCCACCGAATACCCCACAGAGGCGGAATGCGTCAGCGCGCCGTTGCGGAAGATCAGGCCAAGATCACCCTGGTCGCGCACTTCGCGAATGGTGGCACCACTCATGACCTGTAGAGACCCAGCCGGATTTGGAATGACGTATCAGGGTGAGGAGCCACTCATGGTCTCGTGCAGATAATCCAGCGTCAGACTAAACCTGTTGCTGAGGTTTTTCAGCCAGCGCAGTTGGTGAGAATTGATGGTATACCGTTGCGGGTCGCCTGATGCCAGCTTGCTGTCAGGCAGGGGGTCTTCGTTGTAGTGGGTATAGCGGTAATCGATGCCTTCCTCGGGCGGTTCTGCTGCGAGCAATTCCTGCATTCCGGGCAAGCCCAGGCTGGCCGTCAGTAGAGACTGAACGGTTTTTGAAAGCTTGGCCATGGCGGTCAGTTACAGCCACAACCACCGCCGGCTGGACCCGTGGTGCCTGCCGCGGCTTCTTTGCTGACATAAATGTGCTCGTCCATGGCGGCCAGCAAGGGGTCCGATTCCAGCGCCATACCGGGCTGGGCCAGGCGGCCCCTTTCCCAGGGTTGAACGGTTGTACAACCCGTGGCAGCCAGGGTTGCGATGGCGAGCGCCGAAAGAATCAAACCGTTAATTAATAAGCGTCTGAATGTCATGGCGAATTGTCTCGATGTGTTCTGGTTCAAAACCGGCATAGGCTTTTATGATCTTTCCTTTGTCGTCGAGCAGAAACGATGAGGGCATCACCTTGATCTGCCACCGTGATGCGGTATCACCGGATGGGTCCATTAAGACAGTATAGCTGACAGGATGTGCTGCCAGGAATTGCTCGGCATCAGCTTGGAATTCATCCACGTTAATCGCCACAATTGCGAAATCCTCGCGGGAAAATTCTGCTTGAAGTGACTCATAGAGCGGCATTGACTGGCGGCACGGGCCGCACCAGGATGCCCAGAAATCGACGTAAGTCACCCGTCCCCGGAATTCCTGTAGATCAAGCCGGGCTGAGCCGTCGATCTGAGGGAGCTGGAATCCCGGCGCTGCTTCGCCCGGTTGGGCCGCCTGAGCGAGCGCGAAGCAAGCCGGCAGCGCAATTGCCAGCAAGAACAGCCTTGCCCTGATGGTGCCAATCTTGTGCATGAATACTCTCCGGATAATCCTTGTTTTACAGACCGGAATGGCGGCGATCACATTGCACAGCCGGCATACAATTCTAGTGTACTGCATCGTATTTAATGGCCCTTTCACAGGTGGCCTCCCTGCGGGCCAGGCGCACAGCCCCATCTGCATGAAAATGGGTCCACTGTGTTATGTCCCCTTGAGGTAGTCTGGCTACCCCGGCGGGAACATGCCTTGCGGCTAGCCACTTTGCGTTTGGCTGAAAGGGCCATTAAATACGATGCAGCACACTAGGCTGCCGTTGCTATTTTCCGCTCTCTGGCTATAGTGTGCGTTTTCTGGCGGAATCCACTCATGCAATCAACGCCGCTATATGATGCCCACATCGAAGCGGGCGCACGAATGGTCGATTTTTCCGGCTGGGAATTGCCGATCAACTATGGTTCCCAGATCGAAGAACACCACATTGTCCGCCGGGCCGCAGGGATGTTTGATGTGTCGCATATGACCATCGTTGACATCGGTGGCGACGGCGCGCGTAAATTCCTTTCTCATCTGCTGGCCAATGATATCAGCCGCCTGACCGATGCGGGCAAAGCTTTGTATTCCTGCATGCTCGATGAATCCGGCGGTGTGATTGACGACCTGATCTGCTATTTCATGGGTGGCAACCACTATCGCCTGGTGGTCAATGCTGCGACCCGGGACAAGGACCTTGCGTGGATTAACCGCCAGGCTGGGGCGTTTGATGTCAGCATTGATCAAGTCCTTGGCCAGGCCATGATTGCGATCCAGGGGCCCGAGGCCCGCGACAAGACCTGCCGGCTGTTGAATTCGACCGACGCCGAGGCAGCCCTTGGCCTCAAACCATTCAGCGCCGCTCGCATTGACGGAAAGTTTTTTGCCAGGACTGGCTACACCGGGGAGGACGGATTCGAAGTGGTGGTGCCGCAAGGGGAGGCGCAGGCTTACTGGAATCAGCTGGCCGGCGCGGGGGTCAGACCATGCGGTCTTGGGGCACGCGACACCTTGCGACTTGAAGCGGGAATGAATCTTTACGGGCAGGATATGGACGAAACGGTCACGCCGCTTGAGTCAGGTTTGGGCTGGACGGTCTCGCGGGTAGATGGACGGAACTTTGTCGGCCGTGACGCGCTGTTGCAGATCGACAACAAGGGTGTGGACAGGCGGCTGGTGGGGCTGGTCATGGATGTGCGAGGCGTAATGAGGCCGGGCCAGATAGTCAGTACCCCTCAGGGCGAAGGCGTGATTACCAGCGGTAGCTTTTCTCCCACCTTGTCTCGGGCGATTGCCTTTGCCCGGGTGCCGGTCGGCGAGGCCGATCGGGCTACCGTAGAGGTGCGCAATAAATGGCTCGATGTGCGGATCGTCAGGCCACCATTTGTGCGTCACGGCCAGCCTTGCGACGGCGTCGTCTGATCGCGCAGAAACAGCAACGATTTTTGTCATCGAATGCTAAAATGTTCGCGCGAAAATGCAATATCCAAACAATCATGGCAATCTGGAATGGGGAGGAGTTGAGAATGAGTGGAGGTCCGGGAGATCTTAAATTTCGTGATAGCCATGAGTGGGTTAGAGACGTAGGTGACGGGTCAGTCACTGTTGGCATTTCAGATCACGCGCAAGTAGCTCTGGGTGACATGGTATTTATAGAGTTGCCCGAGCTTGGAAATCATTTTTCTCAAGGTGATGCCTGTGCGGTAATAGAATCTGTTAAGGCCGCGTCCGATATCTACGCCCCGGTATCGGGTGAAGTCGCGGCCGTCAACGAAGCGCTTGAAGATGACCCAGGCCTGGTCAACACAGATGCCTTAGGTGACGGTTGGTTATTCCGCCTTAAAGCCGCAGACGTCAATGAACTTGACGGGCTGATGAGCGCCGAGCAGTACGCAGCTTCACTCGAAGACTGAAACAAGGATGTGCTTAGATCGTGGAGCGCAGGGATGCGCGGGAACGATCCCGCAAGGATGCGCGTGAACGATCCCAAGACATCAAAGACGAAGCCAATACGCACAGTGCAGTGTGTCTGTTCTACCTCCGGAAAGCCCCATGAGCGGACTGCTGGCCACGCCTGGCGGATGGCCCGGCGGGCTTCCCTCGCTTCTCCGCGCTTGGTGGGTCGGCTCCAACGGAACATCCTGTTCCGTGTCGCCTCGTCGAGCCATCCCTGGCTCGACGACCCAGTCGCTTGTCGGCGCTCGGCATCCTTTAAGCCGTGGCCAGCAGTCCGCTCATGGGACTTTCCTAACGCTGGAGCGCGACTGCAGGGATGCAGGAGGTAGAGCAATGCAGGAGCAATTGCCGACGACTGCAGGGATGCAGGAGGTAGAGCAACGCAGGGAGCAATTGCCGAGGGAAGCGAGACTCCAGCCGAAGGCATGTCTGGCGAAGCCAGACTAAATTCAATGCCGTTGAGCGCAGCCGCCTTCCGCCGCAGGCGGGAGCAGGGAAGCGAGACTCTCTACTGGGTCTGTGATTGCTCGCACGCAGCGATGCCGTCGGGCAGGACCCGACTGAGCACAATTGTGCCCATCAGTCCGGTGCCGAATATCTCGTACGTCATCTCCAGTTCCCCACAGGAATTGGCCTTGATGGTGATGGTGCCCACGATGGTCTGTTCCGCTGATATTGTGGAAACAAAGATGCCGTTCGCTGACAGTTCAAGATCCAGCACGGCCGTGTCGCCAGAGAACACACCAAGCGCGGTATACCATGCCTGGCTCGGGTGGCCCAGGGTAAATTCGATACCGCCGTCGGGCGCGTCGATATCGTAGGTAAACCAGGCCAGCCAGATGAAACCGGTTTCGGGGTAAATAATGATGAACACACCCTGGTTGCCTTTCTTGATGGCATCGCGGTAGGAATCATTGAAAAATGCGTTGAGGACGATGCCGCCAATTCCTCCGCCGCTGGATGGGGATATGCACGACGGGCTCTCTGCAGCAAAACGGTTCATTAGCAAAGTCTGAACACCGGGGTGGAATTCATCCAGGTTATTGCCACAATCCGCGCCATTTGGAGGACCAAAGATGCAATAACTCATGATGGTGCCCAAGCCGCCGGCGGGGCAGGAAACGTCGCCATCGTAGCAACCCATCTCGCCGTTGAAACAGGAATCAAGCGGTGGGTTGTAGCAGTGAGTGTGTGAAGATCCGAAATTGTGGGCGAGTTCGTGGCCCACGCCGTTGGCGACGAAAACGGGTGTCAGGTTGCTGCCGATCCGGCCAATGTTGTAACTGCCGGCTACAATTATTTCGCCATCGGGCCCCATTTGCTCCTGACCTGTATTGCAATAAACATCTAACCAGCCGATGCCGGAAAATGAGTTGTTGGCAATATCGCCACGGGCACTCAGCATTATGGCGAAATCCCGGTCCACGCCGCCCATATTCTCAAACCAGTAGCCACCAAATTCCCACAAATGATCACTGATGTCGCCGTCCGTCTCGTATGGGTCGGCGCCGGCCTTTCTGAGCGTTACGTCGCCAATTATCAGCGCGATTTCAACGTCGCGTTCGAAAAACACGTTCATCGCCAGGAACATATCTATGATGAATTGATTGGCCTGGTTATTGCTACGGGTGGACATGAACTCATTGTCTGTATCCACTGCAATCACGGTCTCGTAGCTGACCACCCCGTTGGACTTGGCCTGGACGGACGTTTGTGCCGTCGTTTGATTCGCAACTGTCAGTGGCCGCATCTGGCTTGAAGCCGAGCAGGAGAATTCCATGTCGGTGCCGTCGTCAGCCGGTTCGAATGTGATGGCCTGCTCGGTATTGCCACTGATTTTGCTGACCACGCCATTTTGGGACAGGTAACCACGCATGTCGCCACTGGCAGGATCGATAGACAAGGCGACGCCGGTGGACTTGTTGGCAGCCCGATAATAGTGAAGCGAGGGCGGGGCGAGCTCCGTCACGCCATCGGCGTCGACGACCCTAATTTTTGCGTTCTGCGTAAACAGATTGAATTCCATGAATTTCAGACGCTGCGATTTCGTGCCGGCAAATTCATCGATACTGTCAAGAAAAAACTCGGATTTTCCCGACATCAATGCTTGGGTTTCGGACGCAGCAAGCGACACCTGACCGGTCAGGGCGAGGCCCGTCTTGGTGCCACCGGTCTCGGCAAATGCATTGGCTTTTGGCGCCGTCGTCAAGAAGTCGCCGGCGTCTTGGGCGTAGGCGTCGTCAACGCATAGCAGGAGAATCAAAATCAGGTGCCAGAATTTCATATGCCCTCCCTATGCTCCAAGAACTTGTCGCTCAAGCTTAGCACAGCAAATGGTGGACAGATGATAACGGCCCCTGTCACAAACCCACGCAATCCCGCTGCAATCCCATTGCAATCCCGCTGCAATCGTGTCGTTATCCTCGGTGGTCGGAACGCCCTCGGTGACGTTGCCAGGTCATCATTTGACCTGTGACTGCTCGCAAGCCGGGATGCCGTCGGGCAGGACCCGACTGAGCACGATTGTGCCCATCAGTCCGGTGCCAAATATTTCGTACGTCATCTCCAGTTCCCCGCATGAATTGGCCTTGATGGTGATGGTGCCCACGATGGATTGCTCGGCCTGGATGTCGGAAACAAAGATGCCGCCTGTTGACAACTCAAGATCCAGCACGGCCATGTTTCCCTCAAATACGCCAAGGGCGGTATACTAGGCGTGGCCCGGATGCCCCAGCGTAAATTCGATACCCCCGTCAGGCGCATCGATGTCATAAGTAAACCAGGCCAGCCAGATCACACCGGTTTCGGGGTAAATGATGATGAACACACCCTGGTTGCCTTTCTTGATGGCATCGCGGTAGGAATCATTGAAAAATGCGTTGAGGATTACGGCAGGCGTAGGCCCCGCGACCGCAATGGTCGTAGGATCCATATTGCCGTTGTTGTCATTGTTAATATCATCTACAACGATGATGGCGCCGATGTAGTAATCTCCATCCGGTAGATCATCGGGCAGCACCCCAACTCCAGCGTAATTATCAGACATTCCCGCAGCAAGTGCGGCGCGGTTGTCGAATCCGATTTCGGTGTCGCCATTGGTCACATCGTCATCTTCGGAGACGTAGTAATTTACCGTGAAGACCCCCGAGTCGGTGTCGCCCAGGTTCATGATTTCAAGGGCGATTGGCACCACGTCGCCAGGTTCGTAGGTGCCGTCTGTGGCGTTGACGCTCTCAGCGGATAAATCAATGCCGACTTCACCGCCGCCGCCACCGCCACCGCCACCGCCACCGCCGCCGCCGCCGCCGCCGCCACCACCGCCACCACCACCGACGCTAATGGTTCCTCGCATGATAGAGGGATGTACGGTGCACCTGTAATTGACTTCCTCCTCCGTCATGAAGGTCATCTCGAATGTGAAGCTTGACGCAGTGACAGAGCCGAAGGATCCGTCGTTAGCAGTGACGTCATGCTGGTTGCCCCCGGCCGCATTGGTCCAGATAACCGTATCGCCAACTTCGATCTGAAGATTCGCGGGCTGGAAGGCATTGTCAACTACCGCTACGTTGAACGTCGCTGCCTGCAATGCGATCGGACTGGACAATACCAGCGCCAACACAGCGGCAATCAGAGGGTTAGCGGGTAAGAAAATCCGTTGTTTCATCATGTTCGTCTCCGTGCCGTGCTTCGTTTCGAATGGCCATAGGCGCCAATGGCCCCGAGCTGCGGGTGAACTGCAGTCAATACGACCCGGTGTGGCCTGAGGATTCTTTCACTGCCGCAGCCCCAGGAATCGGTAAAGGGCGGACATCAGCCAGGCGGGCCCTATCAGCAGAAACTGGATGTCCTTTAAGAACGCGGGGCGTGCGCGCTCAATCATGTGTCCAATGAACTGGCCTATCCAGGCCACGACGAAAAGCACCGAGGCGATCAACCAAAGCGGCGCGGCGGCATTGAGCGCCACCAATGAAGTGATCCAGAGCATGGTCAGGTTGTACAGCAGCAGGCCCAGCCCCAACCTGAGCGACAGGCTGAAGTAATACAGCTGGGTGAGGACGAGCGCCGCTGCGGCCCAGTTGAGCGGAATGGTTTCGGATCGCCAGTCAGCCGGAAAGGGTATTGACCACAGCAACGCAACCACTGCCCAAACAATGACCGGCACGCACAACCAATGGATGATCTTGTTGGCGATGTGCTGGTGGGTTTGGCCGTAATCGTCGAGCAGTGATTCCAGTGACTGCATGGCAGTGGCTCTAGTGTAGTGTATCGAACTAATTATGTATTTAAGAAGTACCCAGATGGTTCACAGCAAGGCGTAACTCGCAGGCAATGGCCCGGTCCTTGTCAAGAGTTAGAACGTAGTTGTGGACCATCTGGGTACTTCCCTTCGGGCGAGCCACAAAATGGCCATCTGCTTTGTTGCATCTTCTTGTAATAGGCCCACTATGACTGCAAAAATGCGCCTCACATCTGACCATTTTGTGACTCGCTTAAATATACAATTAGTTCGATACACTACACTAGTTTGTTCAGGCGACGCGGTGGCGGGGCGGGCCGGTCAGGAGGCGCTCCGCCTCGGCATATTTCTCGGCCGTAGCGGCAATCACATCAGCGGGTAAGGCAGGTCCCGGCGGGCGCTTGTTCCAGGCGAGGGTTTCCAGGTAGTCGCGCACATATTGCTTATCGTAGCTGGGTGGGCTCATGCCGGGTCGATAGGCATCAGACGGCCAGAACCGGGAAGAATCAGGCGTGAGCAATTCGTCCATCAGTAACAGCTTACCCGCTTGGTCGAGCCCAAACTCGAATTTGGTGTCGGCAATGATAATGTCGCGGGCTGACGCGTGCTGCACGGCTCTTTCGTACAGCGCGATGCTGATGCGCCGTATTTCCCGGGCCAAATCGCCGCCCACCTCGGCAACCATGGCGTCGAAGCCAATGTTGATATCGTGGTCCCCTGCTGCAGCTTTGGTGGATGGCGTGAAAATAACACCTGGAAGTTGTTGCGCCTGCTTCAAGCCGGCGGGAAGTTGGATGCCGCTGATCGCGCCGCTGGACCGGTAGTCGTTCCAGCCGGATCCAATCAGGTAGCCACGCACGATGGCCTCGACTGGCAAGGGCTCCAGCCGCCGAACCACCACCGAGCGTCGCTCCAGGCTGCGGGCGGTGTCGCTGTCGGTGATAAATTCTCTTATGTTTCTGCCGGTGAGGTGATTGGCGGTGATGTCCTCAGTGCGCCCGAACCAGAAATTGGATATCTGGGTGAGAATCTCTCCCTTTCCCGGAATCGCGTCGGGTAACACAACGTCGAACGCCGAAAGCCGGTCGGAGGCGACGATCAGCATCAATTCTTGATTGATCGCGAAACTGTCTCTGACTTTTCCCTTGTAGATCAGCGGGTAGTCAGAGACCATGTCCACGTCATAGCGGGTGTGAGATGGCTGAGATCGATTTTCCATCGCGGGGCTGCACGCCTTAATTCCGGGCCGACAGGCCGTTCATTCAATTATATAATGCGCAGGCCGGCAAATCCCGCCCCAGCTGAACATGGAACCGCAAATTCGATGGCATCAACTCTAAATATCCCCAAGCATTGGTGGGGGAAAATCATCGGTGCCGCGATCGGCTTGTTTCGAGGCGGGATAACCGGGGCAGTTCTCGGTGGGCTGATGGGGCATTTTATCGACCGGCTACTGGCAGGGATGACCGGTGTAAAGACGACCCAGAACGCTTTTTTTAAGGCGCTTTTCAGCGCACTGGGCCACCTGGCCAAGGCTGATGGGCAGGTCACTGACGTTGAGATTCAGATGGTTGAATCGCTGATGCAGCAGATGAACGTCGGTGGCGAGGACCGCAAGAAAGCCATCCGCTATTTTAATCAGGGCAAAACGCCTGGATTCGACCTCGATGAAGCATTGAAGGATTTTGCGCAGAGTTCTGTCGTGCGCCGGGACTTACGGCAGATGTTCATGGAAATTCTGGTCAACGCGGCTTACAGCAGTGGATCAATTTCTACGGCAGAACAACAGATTCTCGCCAGGGTCGCTGCGATCATTCGCATCCCGGGACATCTGCTTGCGGCGATGCTGCAGGCCCGACAAGGGGGCGGATACCACTATGCCGGCGGGCGGCGGGGGCGCTCAGCCGCCGGCCGCAAACAGATGCCTCTGGGGCAGGCATATGCGTCATTGGGTCTGAAATCAAAAGCCAGTGACGCAGAAGTCAAGAGGGCCTACCGTAAATTGGTCAGCCAATTTCATCCCGACAAGCTGGTGGCACGCGGATTGCCCGAAGAAATGATGGATATGGCCAAGAAGCGGGTGCGGGAGATCAATACCGCCTATGACCAAATCAAGCAGTCTCGTGGCTTCAAGTAAGCTCCATCGGAGCCACGAACCCGTCTCAACCAGAGGAAAACAGATGGCACAGCACGCAATTATCGCCCCTTCGATACTCTCTGCCGATTTCGCCCGCCTCGGAGAAGAGATGACATCGGTGCTGGAAGCAGGCGCCGATTGGGTGCACTTCGATGTGATGGACAATCACTATGTGCCGAACCTGACCATCGGGCCAATGATATGTCAGGCGCTCCGCGACCACGGCATTACAGCACCCATCGATGTGCACCTGATGGTCGAACCGGTTGATCTAATCATCCCGGATTTTGCCAAGGCCGGCGCAACGCTGATTTCATTTCATCCCGAGGCCAGCCGCCACGTTGATCGGACCATCGCACTGATCAGGGAACAAGGCTGCCAGGCGGGACTGGTGCTCAACCCTTCGACGTCTGTAGACGTTTTGGACTGGACCCTGGAACATCTTGACCTGGTGCTGCTGATGTCCGTTAATCCAGGATTTGGGGGGCAATCATTTATCCCACACGTGTTGGAGAAAACGCGCCGGGTGAGGCAGCGAATTGACAATAGCGGCCGGGATATCCGCCTCGAAATTGATGGCGGAGTAAAGCTTACGAATATTGCCGCGATCGCGGCAGCGGGTGCCGATACCTTCGTTGCAGGTTCAGCAATATTCGGCTCTGATGACTACGCCAGAACCATTGCCGAGATGAGGCGGAAAATCAGCGCGGCGGTTTAGCTGGCTCAGCGGTGACTACGTAACGCAGTGGTCCGCCAGGAGTCAAAGCGTCGAAGGGGTAACAGGTCACCAGGCTGAGGCGATTGATGTCGGGTTCAATCACCAACTCCTGCACACGGCTGTCAACGATGTCGATCTCACTGACGCTGAAAGTCCGGCTGCCCTGGGCTGAGTCAATGACGATACGATCGCCAAACTTCAAGTTCCTCAAAAAGCTGAAATGGGTGTCCCGATGGCCGCTGACAATGATATCCCTGGGCATTGCTGAGGAAGATCCCGCGCTTGCTTGATGGGTTACAACAGTGGGCCCGAAAGCAAGATTTCGCCCGGAAGTGCCATCGAGCAGAATCTGCCTGATGCCCAGATGCGGGACCTCAAGGGTTCCCACGGGTTGCGTATCGGCCCAGGGCCAGGGGGGTGCATCGGACGCCCCCTGCTGCACCTTGAACCATGCCCGTTCGAGCAACAGTTGGGCCAGTTCAGCTTTGAGTGGAACCCAGCTGGCTTCAATCACCAGGCCAACAGCCAAAATGGAGAATAAAAATGTGGCGGTGCGTTGCACCGCCACACAAGGCCAATGGCGGGTCGAGTAAGTCAGGCTTGCTGACCGTTGCTGCGACCCGAGAGGGAAGGGAGGTTCGCCATTGGCACGCGAGCGCTGCTGAGCAGAAACAACGCGGTTGCGATGAGCAAGGTCAGCAGAGACAGCAACAGCTGGACTTTCCATCCGGTGGCGGTGCCGGGGAACCCCACGCTGCTGGCGCTGCCGGCCGGCAGCAGACTGGGCACTGCCTCACGAACCAGCCCCAGGCCCGGCGGCCGCGAAGCGGTGTGTTCGATTGCGACCAGGCTTGTATAAGATGTCAGCAGGCCGTATTGCAGTGCCACGGCGGTAATCTCCTGCCTGAGAACATCTTCATCCAGGCCGAAAATCCGGCTTTCCTCAAGGGCGTCCACCTTGGCGCGAGCCCACATTAACGCAATCGTGTTGTCGCTGTTAATCACGGCCGGGGCGCTGAAGGCCTCCCAGTGTTGCCCGTCGAGTTCGCCACAAACTGTGATATCGGACGGCTGGTGAGGCAGGCGCGCAATGATCCACAAGGGCTCACCGGCGTATAGATCGGGGATAATCTCCGGGTAGCTTTCCGAATCCATTCCCCAGTCGACACAGATGTCCCGCAGGGAGGGACTCTCAATCCGTTTCCAGAGCTGATTCATCCGTTCCGACACATCCTGGGTACGGCCTATGCTGGAATAGTTGCCACGCCCGATTTCTGCGGCTTTGCGCATGAACCAGCTGTTGGGCGCAGAGCCGATGGCGACAGTGAACAGTCGCGCATCGCCCAGGTCTCGTGCAATTTGAAGCAGCAAGTCAGCCTCGTCGTCGACACTGCCGTCGGTGATGAAAACGACCTGTCGCAAACGCCCTGAATCGGCTTTGAATTGTAATGCGGCGCTGAGCGCAGGCCCCATATTGGTGCCGCCGTTGGCAACCAGGGCCTGAATGTAGTCACTTGCCTCCAGCAGGCTGGCGGCATCGGGTGACGCTGCGGACTCAAAGAGTATTTCGGTATGGGAATTAAATTGCACCAGGTTAAAGCTGTCTTCTGGGCCGAGTAAGGCCAGCCCTTCCAGCAAGGCCGATTTTGCCTGCACCAGAGAAGCGCCTTCCATCGACCCTGAGGTATCGATGACAAAGATCAGCTCGCGGGCCTGGGGGCGCACATGTGCCTTGAGTGGAGGGGCGAGCATCAACAGCGCATACACGGCATCACCGGCATCCCAGGTCAGTAAAGAGGGCTGCGGCTGGAGGCCCAGATCAGGCGTCCAATTGAGTTCGAACATACGGTCCGTGCGGGTGTCCGGATTACTGAGAAACACGTGATAGCCATCCAGTGTGGGGTGAATATCGACGTCGTGGTGGCGACTTTCGAGTTGGCTCAGTGGCATGCCAAGGCGCAGATTGATCGCGATGGTCAGGTAATGATCATTCGTCACCTGACTGGAGAATATCGGTGTTGGTGACGGCTGGGGCCAGGCCATTGAAACTGCGCGAGGCGCCGGGTTCTGCCAGCGGGGCGTGAATGTCATTGGCAGTTGCAAAGTGAAAGATCCGTCCCGGTAGTCCACGCGCGTAAGAAAGCTGATGTGCACCCGCACGTCCTCACCCGGGCCGATGTTGGCCAGGCGGGTCTCAAATTGGTTGGGTCTCTGTTGTGTGACCAGGCTGGCTGTGCGACCGGAGCTCCGGGCCTGTTGATAAGCGCGTTTTGCAGTCTCCTTCTCCTGAATTTCACCCTCGATCACCCGGCCCCCGGTCTCGATGCGCATGGCGTCCACGGCTGCGCCCGGGGGCAGAGGGAAACGGTAGACTGCCTCGGCCCAGTCATTGGCCAGGTTGCGAAACCGCTGACTGACTCGCACGCGAGCGACCAGTCCATTGATGTCGACTTCTATATCGGTGTCGATGGCCAGTGATCGGAAGGTTTTCCCGGCTGTCATTACTTCCAGGCCCCAGTTGTCCCCGTCGTTAACGGTTGGCGGTGGGCTCTGGGCATGGGCAGTTTCAATTCTCAACATCAACAGCGCCATCAGGATGATGGCAATGATCAGCAGGCTGCGGTCCTGCCAGCGCAGTGCGCGAGACGCTTGCGGCTCCGCGGGACTGCGGGTGAAGTTTTCGTGGTGTTGGTTGTGATTCATATCGGGTGGGCTTCTCAGGTTTGCTGCCTGGGTTGGCTTCCTGGGTGGGTTGCTTGGGTGACACTGATTGAAACCCGCCGACCTGCCGGCGCTGGGGCCAGAGATGCCCAAGCTCGGTCATAATTGGGGCAAGCTTGGGGCAAGTGCAGACTCTGACTGTATTGATGAGGGTGTGAATCGTATGATGGGGCAATCCAAACTGTCAGGACAGCAACATGCAAAGACACATTGCCATCGTCGAAGATGAAGCGACCATCCGCTACAACTACGAAGACGCATTGCGCCGTTACGGCTACCGTGTGACCGGCTACGGCGACCGTCATGCGGCCATGGACGCTTTCAATCGGCGCTTGCCCGAACTGGTCATCATTGACGTGGGTCTGGGCGATGACGTCGAGGGCGGATTCGAATTGTGCCGCGATCTGCGCAGCCTTTCACGTAGCTTGCCGATCATTTTTCTTACTGCGCGGGACTCTGATTTCGATGTCATTTCCGGCCTCCGGCTGGGCGCCGATGATTACCTCACCAAGGACATCAGCCTGCCGCACCTGGTCGCCCGCGTAGTTGCCCTATTTCGGCGGGTGGAAGCACTCAGGGATAACGCCGGTAAGGAGCAGGTATTGGAAAGAGGGCCGTTGCGATTCTCTGTCGAGCGCATGGAGGTCAACTGGAACGGCACCCAGGTGCCGCTGACCGTCACAGAATTCTGGCTGATACACTCCTTGATACGGCATCCTGGCCATGTCCGGTCGCGCCAGCAATTGATGGACGACGCCAACGTGCTGGTTGATGATCAGACCATTACCAGCCACATCAAACGGATCAGGCGAAAGTTTGTCCAGATTGATCCTGACTTTGATCAGCTTGATACGGTGTACGGCGCAGGCTACCGCTGGAAGCCCTGAAGGCCGCGGACATTCGTTTGGGATACACGAGTTCTTGAAACTTCGAAACCAGTTGCTGGCCCTGTCAATGTTTACTCTGCTATTGCCCTGGTCGGGATGGAAATTGGTGCAGGAACTGGAGCAGTTTCTGCGCGACGCGCAAGAAACCAAATTGCTGACCCAGGCCAGGGTGGTCGCCCGCTCAATACCCCTTCAATACCAAAGTCGAATGTTGTTTGCGCCGGATCGCACCCTCAGAGTGCGCGAACTCCCCAACACGCCAATCATAGACGGCTACAACTACGACTGGCCGGACGCCGGACAGGGCATGGATCTGGCATCCGCCGATGGCTTGCTGAGCGCCTCGGTACTGGCCGGAGATCACGCCGGCCAACTGTTCCTTTTCATCGAAGTCTATGATCCGACACCCATAAGGGCGGGATCCATAAGAGAGGTCTTCATCACAGAGGAATCCATAAGAGAGGGAATTGGGCAGGGTGCTGAACAAGATCAGAGGCTGCCCGCCTCAGATGGTGTTGTGCTGTTTATTCGCAGCCCTCGGGGGCTGCAACAATTCCGCATACATTCCGAAGCACCCGGACCACTTCAACTGCAGGTCGGTCAGGGCAGTGACGGGCAAGCGTCCGGCTACTGGCTGGAAACGGAGAAAGGCTACCGCCTGGAGCTGGCCTTGCCCGCGCTGGCAGCAAACGCAGACCTGAGTATCGGCATCATTGACGTATATGACGACCCGGCTGATCATTCCGACCAGAGGGGCGTTCGTCTGGCGGGTACCGTCAGGCAGAACCGACCCGGGAGTTGGATCAGCCTGCAATCCCAATGGACCGATTTAAGTGCATGGCTGTCAGAAACATCATCCGGTCTGTCGCAGACCTGGCTGGTTGACGGGCAGGGTTGGGTGCTGGCGGACTCGGGTCGCAACAGCGTCGGCGATGGTCAGGCTGCTTCGTGGGCGCAGCGCTTGATCTATCGACTGGTCGCCGGCTCGCGAACTCAAATCGCAGAATTGCCCCAGGAGAATCGAATTCAAATCGACGACGGCAGTGTCCTGCGTGCCATGTCGGGCGAGGAATCGATTCTCTGGACACAGGACCTGTCGACTGCGGTGGTTACCAATACGGTCACCGTGCCGGTGGAAATCGAAGGCCGGATCATGGGTGCGGTGATCGCTCAGTCTGCCACCGATGGCCTGCTGTTGGTCACCAACCGCGCACTGGGACGCTTGCTGTTCACCACGCTGGCCCTCACTTTCGGATTGGCGTTGGGCTTGTGGTACTTCGCCACGCGGCTGTCGCGCCGTGTCAGCCGGCTGAGTTCGGCCGTAAGCGTGGCGATGCACGATGGCGTAGAACTCCAGGAATTGCCGTTGATCAGCGACCGTGACGAGTTGGGCGAATTGTCGCGCAACAACCAGAAGCTGCTGCGCGCAGTGGCCGAATACAATCAATACTTGCAGACTCTGGCGGGAAAACTGTCGCATGAACTCAAGACCCCGCTGGCAATCACGCGGTCATCGCTCGACAACCTGGCCGAGGAAAAACTCGACTCGCGGTCACGGCAATTTCTTGTCCGCGCACAAGAGGGGCTGGAGCGGCAGTCCGCCATTGTTCGAGCCATGAGCGAGGCCAATCGCCTGGAACAGGCCATCAAGGCCGCCGACTGGGAGCGTGCGGACATTGCAGCGCTGGTACGCCGCTGCGTGGAGGGCTACCGCTCGGTATATCCAGGCCGGGACATTGCCGTCAATCTGCCGGGGAATTCGCTATTCATCCGCTGCGCGCCAGACCTGCTGGCGCAAGCGCTGGACAAACTGGTCGATAACGCTGTCAGTCTGACGCATGACAGCGAGAGGATCGCAATCAGGCTGGAATCAGCAAGCAACGAGGTCGTCATCCGCGTCAGCAACAGCGGCAGCAGATTACCCGATGAATACCAGGACCGCCTGTTCGATTCACTGGTGTCGCTGAGGGAAAAGCGCGGGCGGGCGCCACATCTGGGCCTGGGTCTATACATTGTCCGGCTGGTGACCATGGCCCATGGGGGCAGCGTTACAGCCCGGAACCTGCCTGGAGATCTAGGCGTGGAGTTCAGTCTGACTCTGCCACATTCACAGTAGACCGATAATCCTTGTTAGAATCCGTATTCTGCACGCCAATGGATTGATAAGTTGAATAGGGACATGTTCGAATCATTACGATCTCAGGGCTACAACCGTATCCCGGTATATCGGTCCGTACTGGCCGATTTGGATACGCCCCTGTCCGTTTACCTGAAGCTGGCCGAAGGGCCGGATACCTATTTGCTGGAGTCGGTGGAAGGCGGAGAGACATGGGGCCGTTACTCCTTCATCGGTTTGCCCTGCCGGCAACGATTTGAGCTCAGAGGCAAGCGGCTGACGTCGTATGAAAACGGGCAGGCAGTGCGCGCTGAAGAGGTTGATGATCCGCTCGACTACATCGCGCGCCTGCAAGCCACATTCAATGCGCCCAGGTTGGCCGAGTTACCGGTATTCGCCGGCGGTCTGGTGG
>CAXXKZ010000008.1:0-9996 GCA_963665545.2 Lysobacterales bacterium
CAATCTCCTGCATACCGGGGTGGGGGTGGCCAAATCGTTTGGCCATCACTGATTCTTTCACAGTCATGCCGTATTCGAAGGTGTTGGCTGTGGCCTGCAGCACGCATTCGAGGAATGAGCGGCTGGGTGTGGCCATGGCGAACACTGGTTTACCGTCTTTGAATAACCACTGTGCCGTTGTCAGTCCGGCCGGCAGTTTGTATTTGCGCGGGAATACAGGACGGTTGACGACGACGCCGTCGACAAAAATACCGCTTCCGTAGGCTTCGGAACTGCTTGAGTGAGTGCCGCAGGCAACGTTGCCTTCGGCATCAACGATCGTGAGCGCACAGGTACCAGCGGCAAAGCCTGTGAAGGGTTTTGGCGGCCCGGATTCGATTTCCTTCCATACCTGCTCCACGGTGTCGTCTGATATCATCGCCATGTGTTTCTCGGCAGCCTCGGCGGTCTCATCCAACTCGATCGAATAGGTGCCACTGCTCAACGCCCACATTTCCTGGATGATGCGCACCATGGTGTACAAGGCATCTACATTGTCTTGAGGGTGGCCGATACTGCGCAGGTCGCAGCGTTCGAGCAGGCGGGTCATCAGGATATTCAGCCCCACACCCATATGCCCAACATCAAAACCGCGATATCGTCCGGCGCCACTGGCCGATCCAGGCTTACCTAACGACACGGAATAACCCTGCATAGTGGCCATATCCTCCGCTGAAAGTTGACCGCCATAACGGTTCACGGTTGCAACAAATCGCTGCGCAAAGTGTCTGGTGTAAAAGCTGTCAGGGCCTTCTGACTGCAGCATTTTCATTGTGGTGGCAAGTTCCGGCTGGCGGAAGATATCGCCCACCGAGGGCATGTAACCGTCGCTCAACCAGGTATTGCGCCCGGCGCCTTCGAAGCGCCCCAGCATCTTGCGTGAATGAAAACTGTAACCCCATAGGATATGGTCCATGCGGAAGCCTTCTTCGGCGTAGGCAATGCCAGGCTCCCACAACTCTGCCCAGCTCAGGCGGCCAAAAGCCTTGTGTGTGTGTTCCAGGCCACGCAGGTAACCGGGCACCAAAGCGCTCCAGCCAGTCCAGGCCTTGGCTTCGTCGTAGGGCAGGTCTAGCGGCAGCGCCGAGGGAGGTGTGAAGCCGCCGCCGGCCATTTTCATATCACCGCTGCCGGCCTCAAAGTAAGTCAGGCCGAAAGCGCCGGAAAGTGTCGTCATCGTGGGCTCCAGTACGCACTGGGTGATGGCGCCCGTCATATAGGCATCGGCGGCCGAGCCGCCGCGCTCCAGCGCCCACAGGGCGGCCTCGGTGGCGAGTGGGTGGTCAGAAGAGACCATCGCCTCGCGTCCGGTTGCGAATATGTGCTCATTGACCGGCTTGATCGGCTTTCTGTCGATGGCCGCCAGCGCAGCCCAATCACGCCCGGAGCCGCCCAGAGCAACCGGAATAACAGCTGCGTACAGGCCGGCTGCAGAAGAAGTTGTGAGAAAGGTTCTGCGATCCAAAAATATTCCTCCAAATCGTGCGTTCCAGATCATAGACGTGATCCCGGATGAGCGCCTCATGGCGGGTTCTCCCGCATGGCTCTTTTACAACCACCCGAACTCGGTGGATTACCGCCATCACAGTGACTCGGGGCGAACCATCGGTGAAATGCCCAATGGCGCGGCCGAAATGATCAGGTGTGGCTGGGGCGGGGCCGACATTCGCAAAGTACGACCATTCCAACCCAAATGCCATTTTGCTGTCGCGCAGCGCCGTTAGCCTATGCCGGCGGCACGCCAACCTTTGCCTGGCGCATTTTTCATCCGCCTTCATCGGTCTTGCACTGGTCACGCGGGCCGCCGCCAAGCATAGTTCCGATTGGGTAGGTACAGGTCAATAATGAACATGAGGAGGCTCTCAATGAATTCACCTTCAACCCCGGGTTTCACCAGATTCATTCCCTTAGGGATTGCAGCGTTGCTGATATCCCCGGTCGCGGCAGGACAGGCGCAGGAAGAAGTTACAGCGCTGGAAGAAATTATTGTTACCGCCGAAAAGCGCGAATCATCGATTCAGGATGTGGCGGTGAGTGTCACGGCGTTCAGCGGTGAAATGCTCCAAAACTTCGACATCGTGGATTTTGAGAATTACGTCTCGATGGTCCCTGGCCTGACCTCAACCATGGGTGGGCCGGTCAGCAGTCGTGGTGTCCGGGCCATCGGCCTGCGCGGCGTGCAGACTCTGAGCGGTACGATCGTCAACAGTCAAAACACGGTTGGATTTTACATCAACAACTCGCCCATGCCGGCCGCTAATCCGCGCCTGGTGGATATGGAACGCATCGAAGTGCTGCGCGGCCCTCAGGGAGCGCTTTACAGCGCAAATTCGATGGCTGGTACCATCGTATTGGTAACGCGGGCGCCCACGATGGACGGATTTGAGGGCAATGTTATGGCCAGTCTGTCCAGCACTAAAAATGGCGGAACCAATTACGATATCGAGGCTGCACTCAATATTCCGCTTTCGGAAAGGGCCGCGTTGCGGCTCAGCGCGTACAACGAGCAGCGGTCCGGCTACATCGATTTTATCGATGTGGATGCGTTCATGGTTCCGACTGGCGAGACGAAAAGCAATATGAACGATATGACCGCGATCGGCGGGCGGGTGGCCTTGAGAGTAAATTTTTCCGACAATTTTCGGCTCGATGCCAGCGTCATGTACTCCAAACGCGAATTGGATTCTCAGGATATCTTCAATCGCGATAACCCGGGGCTGACCTGGACCGGCCATTTCCTGTTACCGCGCTTCGACGAATTCACGCTCGCCACCCTGGACCTCACCTGGGACATCGGGTCGGTTAGAATCATCTCGACAACTTCGTTTTTCGACTCGGACAGCGATCAATTCCTGGACCTGACGGATTCGTTTGGTCCCTTGCTTTTTCCTAATCCGGGGCCAATTGAATTGCCATATAATCCGTACGGCAACAAGAACAAGGACTTCACACAAGAGATTCGGGCGCAATCGACCCACGACGGGCGATTACAGTGGCTCGTAGGCCTATTTTATACGGACCGCGAGGAAATCTCGTCTACGACCCTGCCGGCCCCACCCGGGAAAACCTCCATATTCGGCGTCTTTCCGTGGCTCGAGGGTCAGCCTATTTTCAAGAACGTATCTCCACGGTTGAGGGATGAGACCGCTGTGTATGCTGAGTTTTCTTATGATGTGTCGGATCAATGGCGCATCGTCGCGGGCGCGCGCTGGTTCGAGTTCGACTTCAAGACCATCGATGACTTCATCGGCACGACGCTGCTCGTACCCAACAATGCCATACTCGTAGAAGGGACGGCAAAAGAGAATGGCGTGGTACCGAAACTTCGCCTGGAGTACCGGCCCAACGACGACATGTTGTTCTTCGCAACTGCGGCCGAAGGCTTCCGGATGGGTGGCGCCAACTTTCCGATTCCGACGAATCTCGAGGCATGCGGCGACGAAGTCGAGGCGATCTTCGGCGTCCGGGAGGTACCTGATGGGTACGAATCCGACTCACTTTGGTCCTACGAGCTGGGCGGAAAGATGACGTTTTCCGAAGGTCGCCTGCGCGTCAATGCTGCGGTGTATTACATCGACTGGCAAGATCAGCAAGTGCCGACCGGGACGCTTTGCACTTTCAGCGGCGCTGTGCTCAACGTCGGCAAGGTTGTGAGCAAGGGCGCGGAAGTTGAGATTACGGCTGCCCTCACCGACCGGCTTACCTTCATGATATCCGTCTCCTACATCGACGCTGAAGTCAAAGAGGACTTCCAAATACCCGGGGCGACGGCTATACCATTTGCGTTCAAAGGCGACCCGCTACCCGATGTGCCCGAGTGGAGTGTCGCCGTGCGCGGCGAATACAACTGGCCGGCGTTTGGAGACTGGGAGGGCTATGTACGTGCCGACTATCGCTACGTTGATGAGCGAGCCTCCGACATCAGGGTGTCTTACATCAAGGATGCCTATCATTTGGCGAATTTGCGTGTAGGCGTTGCCAACGGTGATTGGGACTTCAGGGTTTTCATCGACAACCTGACGGACGAGCGGCCGAGATTCGTATTCAGTGCAGCAGGATTCGCCGGGTTGTCATTTGAGAATTCCCTTTTCCCACGCACCTTCGGACTTAGCGTTCGCAGGTTCTTCTGAGCGCCTTGAGACACCAGCTCGAGGATTGAGCGGCAAATCCAGCGGCTGGGCCGTTCCCATTCCCGGCTTTTCCCACTGCGTTCAAGAGTGGGTTCGGCCATGCGCCCAGCAAGGTTGCGGGCTATACCGGCGGTGGTTTATATCGTTAGCGCTGCTTTTGTAATAAGGCGCTCCGGGGCAACGTCGCTGGCATACTCCATCACACCGGCAAACGCCGCATGCGGCTTAGATTCCGTGATCAAAGCCACTGCCAGGTGCGCCATGCTGGGCGCGCTTTGTACACCATACCCACCTTGCCCAGCCAACCAGAAGAAACCATCAACCCGTGAGTCGAAGCCCGCGACGAAGCACCGGTCGGGTGCGAAAGATCTCAGCCCCGCCCACCTATGATTGACGCGGTGAATATCGATTCCCGTCGTTTTCTCAAAGCGGTCAACACCAATCGCCACGTCCAGGTCGTCTGGCTGGACATCGCAGGGAACGCTGAGTGTCTCGTCTGCCGGGGATATCAGAATCTGTCCCGCTTCGGGTTTGAAATAAAAATCCTCGTCGGCATCGATCATCAGCGGCCAATCCGTTATATCGATGCCCTCCGGCGGATCGATGGTTAATGCAGTGCGGCGTAGCGGCGTAATGCCCAGCGGAGCCAGACCGGCGATTTCCGCCAGGTCGTCCGCCCATGCGCCAGCTGCGTTGACAATCACCGGTGCCTGTAGCACAGCGCCATTGACGCCTACTTGCCACAGCCCACCCTGGTGGGTCAGTGACTCTACCCGGTGAGCGCTCAAAAATTGGCTCTTGCGGCGGCGCAACAGCCGCATATAACCCATCAAAATGGCGTCCACGTCCAGATCTCCGCCCATCTTGTCCCACACCGCGCCTGTAATTTGCTCTGGCGACAGAATGGGCACGCGCCGGTGCACCTCATCACCATCAATTGCAATCAGCCTGGCGTTGTTGTTTTGCATCTCCTGCAGCCGGGCTTGCTGGTCGGCCCGTCCAAAGAACATGCAATCGCGTAAGCGAATCAATTCCACTTCGCTGAAACCCTGTGGGGGCGACAAGAAAAATTGCTCACTCAGGGCGGTGAGTCCGCGGATAGTGTGGTTGCCGTACGCTGCGGCGAAAAATGCTGCGGACCTGCCGGTAGCGTGATAACCGGGTTGCGTCTCCATCTCCAGCAGAATTACGCGACCGTGGGCAGCCATTTCAGCGGCAATCGAAGTACCAGCAATTCCTGCACCGATCACAATGAAGTCGGCGCTGTTGCCGGTTACAGCGTGCATCACTCTACCTCCGACATCGTTAATCCGCGCAACTACGCACTACGAAAATAAACGCAAAATATTGACTTAAAGATAGCAAAACGCCAGGTTGTGGCAGTGTGCTCACATCGAGAACCGTAAGAGAGAATGCGTGGCACATAACTTGGCTTGTATTGCGCATAAGTCCAAGCCGGATAGTAAACGCATCATATATAGTGATGAGTAGCGCCCAGGCCAGCGCAAGCCTGGCAATTCGACACTTTGGCAGAAGTGGCTAAAGATCGTAGTTGGGCCGGCACCAGAACATATTTGCAGAAAAGGGAATTAACATGACTCGGTTCTTCAGGAAAACACTTGCTGCAATTGCAGCAATCTTGTGTTCCATGGCCACCCAGGCCGAAACGCTGGACGGGCTGGACGAATACATCGTTCAGGCGATGAGTGAATGGCAGATTCCGGGTCTGTCGATCGCGATTGTTCACAACGATGCAGTAATTTACAGCAAGGGTTTTGGTGTTCGCGAGGTCGGCAAGCGTGCAAAGGTCGATCCAAATACAGTTTTTGCGTTGAGCTCCAACGGTAAGGCCTTTGCTGCCGCAGGTGTGGGCGTAATGGTCGACCAGGGCAAGCTCGCCTGGGACGATCGTGTCATCCAATACCTGCCCTACCTCTTATTACCCGATGCATGGGTGACCGATAAAGTGACCCTCAGAGATCTGCTGAGTCACCGCCTGGCGGGTGATTTGGGTGTCGGCAAACTTGAAATCTGGGCATTTACTGGCTTGAACAGGTGGCAGGTTCTTGAACGGCTGCGCTATCTGGCCCCAGGATCCCAGCGCTTTCGTGAGGTTTTTCAATACGGTAATCCGAACATCTCGGCCGCCGGAGAAGCCGCTGCGGCAGTCGCCGGCATGACGTGGGAGGACTACCTCACTGCAACTATTCTCGGGCCATTGGACATGCGGTCAGCGACAACAAGCGTATATGAGCTGTGGGATGAAACAGACGTTGCACCCTGCTACATGTGTGATTTGGCCCACACGCCCAGCTTTGAGGATGCAAAGATCGACAATATTGTCATGCCGCATATCGGCACACCGCAGGGCCCAAAGCCGATTCCCTGGCGCACCGTCGACAATATCGCCCCGGCGGGTTCCATTAACGCCAATATACTGGATTTTGCCAAGTGGCTGCAGATGCAACTCGGAAGGGGCGTGTTCAATGGCCGCCGCATTGTCTCCGAAGCCGTGATCGGGGAGATGCACTCGCCGCAAATGATCTTGCGCGCGCCACCCTATCCCGCAGGACCTGGATTCGGTCATTTGTGGTCCTATGGGCTGGGCTGGTATGTCACGGATTATCACGGACGCAAAACAGTGATCCACACGGGCGGGATCACCGGATTCCGCTCGGCAATGGTGATGCTGCCGGATGAAAATCTGGGTGTGGTGGTGCTTTCCAACGAACAGAATCCGTTTCTGAACAATATGCTGCCACCCGCGCTGGCCTTCGTTGTATTCGACCGGATCCTTGGCTTACCTGATCGCGACCGGAGCAGTGAGTGGCGACAGACCATCCTGCAACAGGCCGAGAATGCCGCCGTTGCTGAGACCGCATTGCGCGAACAACGGGTAGTGGGAACGACGCCGTCCATCGAGGCATCCGCCCTCGATGGCAGCTACTTTCATCCGGCATTTGGTGAGTTGCTGGTACGATCTGGCGAAGACAAGCTCTCCATGCGGCTTGCGACCGTGATGCTTGGTGATCTCAAACATTGGCACCATGACCGCTATCGCGTCACCTGGCGGGGCCCGGCGCCTCTCTCCTATTTTGTCACTTACAGGATCAATGAATCCGGCACCGTCAGCGAAATCGAGGTGGAAGGCTTCGGCACATTTAACCGGCGTGGCTAGCGCGGTGGTAGCAACAATGCCAAAGTGTCAGTCAGGTGGAGCGTTCTGCCGTCTGCCGGACTGAGCGGGCTCTTAAGGAGGAATTAACGATGAAACGCAGAGAATTGTTGACCGCAATGGCCGCTGCAGGTGCGAGTGTAATACTACCGTCCCGCAGCTTCGCGGCCGCGGGTCATTCGCGGGTTGTCGTTGACGGCCTTGACACCAGTGTGCTGAATGAAGAGTTTCTGGATCTTCTGAGAAAGGGTGGTGTCAGCAGCGTCCACAAGACAACCGGCGACCTGAACAGCTATGGCGCCCTGCATCAGTTTGTTAACGAGAACGCCGATACGATCATGTTTGCAAGAAGTGCTGCCGATATCCACGCGGCCAGGGCGGCCGGAAAAATTGCCCTGACCACCGGCGCGCAGCACGCCAACTATCTTGAAAAAGCACTGGACAAGACGCACCTGGCGACTTATACGCCGCTGGCGCCAGCCCTGCGCACCTTCTATGAGCTGGGACTGCGAACCCAGGGTATCTGTTACAACGTGACCAATATCTTCGGCGGCGGCTGTATGGACCACGCAGTGCCTCTGACACGCGTGGGCCGGCGGCTGGTGGAGGAGGTCCACAGGCTTAGTATCATCCTAGACGTGGGTGGGCACACAGGCGATCAAACGAGTCTGGATGCCATCGAGATGTCGGGCGGCGTGCCGGTTGTATGTACGCATACCAATGTCGCCGCATTGAACCCCAACCCGAGGGCGATCTCGGACCGGCTTGCCGAGGCCATCGCAGGATCTGGTGGCGTGATCGGTGTGACGGCAATCAGTGATTTTCAAATGCGTAATCCTAATAATTACAAGGCCCATGGCCCCCGCAGCCCGCAGGCTTCGCTGAATGTACACCTGGATCAATATGACCATCTGAAGCGCCTTGTCGGCGCCGAATATATCGGACTTGGGCCTTGATTTCGTCTGGGGTTGGGGCGATGACTTCAACCAGGATCATACCCAGTCAATGACCTTCCCCACCGGACACGCTTAGCGATGGGGGTCCGATCATGCTCGTCAAGGGCTATGAAAACATCTCTAAACTGGCCAACGTCGAAAATGGCCTGAGGCAGCGCGGCTGGAACCAGACTGAACTGGATCAACTGCTGGGTGGAAACTGGATGCGGGTTTACCGCGAAGTTTGGGGTGGCTGATCTAGCGGGCATTTCCCATTGAGGGCTGTTTGCACCTTCACGTTATAGTTCGTGAGGTGGTCTGAAATTCGCCGACAACCGCTGGGGCAATGATATGGGTAGTTACTCGAGCATCTACGGGACAAAACGGTTTTATTACGACATTAACGATATGATCGGTCCCGACTGCGCAGCCGGCATCGCTGGCTTTGAACCAGCGCCCTGGCAGCCTTACTCCCCGGAGCAGGGATTGAGGCTGGGGGAACCGGGGGTGCGAAGCGAGAGCCAGACAGGATTCACTGAAGTCGTCCACGTTGACGATGGCTTGCACGCGGTGATTATTGACTGGCCCAAACATGCCGGCCATAGCACGGAAGCAGAATGGGTTGAATTTCTGGATACCCGATATGGGTGGCTCTATTTTGGACTTGAGGGTGAGGGAAAGCTAAAAGTTGAGGGTTTTGGACCAGCACGGCGTAATGGTGCAACATGCTCGTTGACTGTAACCCCCCGTAAAAGCACCTATATTTGGCACAACGGTCCGGCGAGTATGCGCCGCGGTGTCAGCATTGCCTTCCACGCCCGCTACCTGAATGTTCATTATCCGGATTTACTGAACCTCTGCCGACATTCCCTGGGTGAGTGGTTTGCCGGGCGTGAGGTAACACTCAGAGACTTTGATTTGCCGTTTCTGCCGGTAATGAACAGCGCCACAGCCGCCCTTCTGAATTTGAGCCTGGAAGGTGAACTTCGTTATCGTTTCGTCTGTTCTACGGTACAGCAACTGCTCTGTTTGGGTTTGGCGGCGCTGGTCCAAAAAGAATTCGAGGAAGTCCGTCCGGCCCGCCTGTCCAGTCGGGACAAGTCTGTATTGCGTCAAGTTCGCGATACGCTGGTCAGTGATCTGGCGGATCCGCCGAGCGTTGAACAGATGGTTGAACGGTTTGGCAGTAATCGCAACAAGCTTCGATTCGGTTTCAAGGCGCTATATGGGATGACCATCTCCGAATATCTATACCGGGAACGTATGGCCCGGGCGTTCAGCCTGCTGACTGCAACCGGGCTGTCGGTCACGGAAGTTGCCGCCACTGTCGGCTATGGGCATGCATCCAATTTCACCACTGCCTTCAAGCGTGAGTTCGGCCGTACACCAAGAGAAATCGCACGGACTTCACATTAAAATTAGTCTCGCTTCCCTCGGCAAGGCTTCCGCTCATTGACTTATCTAACCGGGACCGGCTAACCGCATTATCGGTCCGTCATTTGGTCATTTGTCGATTTGTTCGTTCCAATTGCAAATCCTCGTTTGCGAAGCCACCGAGACTGTGGGAATCCAGGTGGGCGCAGAAGCAAGATATCGATGATGCCCCCTATGTAGATACCCTCAGTCCCCACTCTTGGGCATCGAAAGGTCTAATTTCCATTCTACCGCAAGCCCGGTTGCCCCAGGTGGACTGATTTCATTCCCCATTCGCCATACT
>CAXXKZ010000009.1:0-101069 GCA_963665545.2 Lysobacterales bacterium
GCAGATCCGATAGTCGATCAAGATGGCTCGCTGCTTCAAACGGCGGGAATTCTACAGGATATTACGGTGCGGAAGCAGGCGTTGGAGGCGCTGGAGGAAAACGAACTGTTACTCAAGCAGGCGGTCCGGCTATCCAGACTGGGTCATGCCTACTGGGATAAAATCAAGAAGGAATTTATCAGCGTTTCCGAAGAATATGCGAACATCTTCGGTTATACCGTTGAGGAGTTCCTGGCACGTTACCGGACCGAGGAACAGGACAAGGAACTGCTGCACCCGGAGGATCGGGCAAGAATTACTCCTTATTACGGAAAAAAAGACCGCAAGCAGTCCGTTATCGAGTACCGCGTTCTGCACCGCGATGGCAGCACCAGATATGTGAAAGAAAACGTCCGCTATGTCCTGGACGAAGAAAACAATCTGGTGGAGTCATTTGTGACCCTGCAGGACATTTCAGATCTCAAACTGGCACAGGCTGCACTGGAGGAAAGTGAAGAGCTGTTCAAGCATGCGGCCCAGATTTCCCAACTGGGTCATGCCCACTGGGATGGGTCCAGCGTGGAATATATCAGCGTTTCGGACGAGTATGCACACATCTTTGGTTATACCGCCGAGGAATTTCTCGCGCGCTACCGGTCCCAGGACAAGGACATGGGCCTGGTCCATCCGGACGATCGGGCAATGGTTTATGCCTATAACCAATCACAGGATACCGGTAGGACGGCCCTTGAATATCGCATCTTGCATCGGGACGGAAACGTAAAATATGTGAGGGAAATCTTCTGGGATTCCGTAGACGAAGAAGGCAAATTGATGGAGTGGTTTGCCACCTTGCAGGATATAACAGATCTCAGACTGGCACAGGCGGCGAAGGAGGAAAGCGATCAGCTGCTGAAGCAGGCGGCCAAGATATCCCAACTGGGTCATGCCCGCTGGGATGAAATCAAAAAAGAATATTTGAGCGTTTCCGATGAGTATGCACAAATCTTCGGATACAGCGTTGAAGAGTTCCTCGACTTATTTCGGAGCGAGCAACAGGACATGCAACTGATCCACCCGGACGACAGGGCAGAGCTTCAGGATCTCGACAAATTTCCGAACCGCGAGTGGAAAGCCTATGAGTACCGCATCCTGCACCGGGACGGCAGCGTGAGACACGTGAAGGAAATGGTGCAGTATAGCCTGGACGAAGAAGGCAATCCGCTGGAATCGGTTGCTACCTTGCAGGATATTTCAGAGCTTAAACAAATACAGGAAGCTCTGGAAGAAAGCGAGGCCCAGTTCAGACAAGCCGCCCGCATCGCTCACCTCGGCCATTGGTATTTCGACGAGCTGAAAGGCCAATATACGACCATCTCTGAAGAATATGCACGCATCCATGGCTGCACGGTGGATGAATATTTGCGGGATTACGGAAACCTGGAAGGAGACTGGAAACTGATCCACCCGGAGGACCAGTCAAGCGTCAGGAAAATATATGAAAGTCTAGATGCCGCGGAATTGGAATTTCGTATCGTTCGCAAGGACGGAAGCGTGCGCCATGTGCTTGAATTTTTCAACCCGATCCTGGATGACTCCGGCACTATTATTGCCAGTACAGGTACCCTGCAAGATATCACCGAGCAGAAGAAAGCGCAGGAGGCCCTGGAAGAAAGCGAAGCACAGTACAAACAAGCCGCCCGGGTCGCCAAGCTCGGCCATTGGCACATTGACGAGCTGAGCAGAAAATTTACCACGATATCCGAGGAATTTGCGCGAATGTATGGCTACTCGGTGGATGAGTACTTTGAGCGCTACGAACACCTCGACCGCTATTGGGAAGTAGTCCATCCGGATGACCGGCGAAAGGTAATGGAAGCGTTTGAGGGAAAAGATGATGCGGAATTTGAATATCGCATTATCCACCGGGACGGAAGTCAGCGCCATGTGCGGGAATTCTTCAGGAGCTTCAAGGATGACTCCGGCACCATTGTTTCGAGCGAGGGTACCCTGCTGGACATCACCGATCTCAGGCATTCGGAAGGCGAATTGCGCACGGCCAAGGAAATAGCAGAGTCGGCCAATCAGGCAAAGAGTGCATTTTTAGCCAATATGAGCCACGAGATCCGCACCCCCATGAATGCCATCATCGGTCTCACCCATCTGCTACAGCGCGCCGATCCATCGCCCGAACAAGCGGAACGGCTGAACAAGATCGATACTTCCGCCGGCCACCTGCTGTCCATCATCAACGACATCCTGGATCTGTCCAAGATCGAGGCCGGCAAGCTGAACCTGGAACAGTCGGATTTCCACCTGGACGCGATTTTCGATCACATCCAGTCGATGTTAAGGGAGCAGACCGGCAGCAAGGGCTTGATCATTGAAGTAGATAGAAAGGATGTCCCGCACTGGCTCAAGGGTGATGCGACCCGCTTGCGCCAGGCTTTGCTCAATTACGCCGGCAATGCCGTCAAATTCACCGAGCGTGGAAAGATTTTTCTACGCGCCAAGAAACTGCAAGAGCACGGTGACGACATCCTGGTGCGTTTCGAAGTGCAGGACACGGGCATCGGCATCGAAGCCGAACAACTGTCGGGACTGTTCGAGGCCTTTGAACAAGCCGATACTTCCACCACGCGCGATTACGGAGGCTCAGGTTTGGGCCTGGCCATCACCCGGCGTCTGGCACAGTTGATGGGTGGCGAAGTGGGGGTGGAAAGTACACCTGGCCAGGGCAGTACCTTCTGGTTTACAGCCCGGCTTAGCCGTGGCCACGCGCCTGCGGTTGCACCGCCTGAAAAAGTCACGGAAGTCGAGACCAAACTACGCACTCGCTACAGTGGTTCACGCATCCTGCTGGTCGAGGACAATGCCATCAACCTGGAGGTGGCGCAGGCGCTGCTGAGTGGGATGGAACTGGCGGTTGATACCGCGGAAAACGGTGTGGAAGCTGTGGCAATGGTACGCGCCAATAATTATCAGCTGGTCTTGATGGACATCCAAATGCCCGAAATGGATGGTCTGGAAGCTACACGCATGATCCGCTCCATGGCCAACAGGGGAAATCTGCCTATTCTGGCAATGACTGCCAATATCTTCGCCGAGGATCGTCAAGCCTGCCTGAAGGCCGGCATGAACGATTTTGTCGCCAAGCCGGTCGAACCGGACAGCCTCTTCGCGAGCATCATCAAATGGCTGCCGAAGCAGGAGCCTGTCAAGTCGAAGGCCGCGAAAACACCCGGTCAAACGGCGCAGGCGGACCCGGCAAGTCCCAGCACCAAACGCAGGGACAGCCCGATCGATCCCCAGGCGCTGGTCGATGTCTTCGGTGAAGATACCGCCAGGCAACTCGATATTCTTCACAAATTTGTCACTCAGACCGAAGATATCATTACGGATTTTAATGCGGCGTATGGTCAGCGGAATGCGGAGCAAGTGTCGTTCCAGGCCCACAAGCTCAAATCTTCAGCCCGTGCGGTGGGAGCGAACTGCCTGGCGGATTTGTGCCTGGCCCTGGAACATGCCAGCCGAGATGACGACTGGACCGGGATTGACAGTCTTTTCCCACAATTAAGAACTGCCGCCGAACGGGTGAAGGAGTACGTTAGTGAGCTCTGAAGCACACCTGAAGAATCAGGTGTTGGGATCTATATCATGATCAAAATAGGTTCCCTGCAAATTCTAAGTGGCATCAAGGCAGGCCGCCCACCAAATTGGATGTAGAGTAATAAGACTGACTTAGATGAAAAGCTGGAAACATGGATAAGAAGGCCGGCCAGGTCGACAGACGCAGATGGTTCATCATCATTGGGGTAATTGCATTGCTGGTGGTGGCAGGTTTTGTCGTAGTTGCCGGGTACCTGGTCAGCCACAAGAATGTGGGTCAACCAGTTGCTGACGATGGAACCCCAGGAGAGATTAGCCTGGAGTCTCTCAGATCCATTCCCTACGTATCCTGGACCGACGAGGATGCTGATGGGAACCTGAGCGGTGTCACCGTTCACGATCACGAAAGGGCATATTCCGGGTACAACCTTTACACCAACGATGTTGACCAGGTTTACATCATGGATATGACCGGGGATATCGTACATTCGTGGGACTTGCCCGGCAAAAAGCACTGCGAATATGCCGAAATGCTGGGACGTGGCGAAATTCTGGTGATTTGCGTTAACCAGTCGGTAGTCAAGCTGGACTGGTCGGGAAATGTCATTTGGGAAGTGAAGGGTGCTGTTAACCATGATTTCGCACTGCGGCGGGATGGCTCTTTCCTGATCTCGGTGACGGAAGCGCCACGGCCGTACAGGGATAATCTCGTGAAGTTCGATTCCTTGGAATACTATTCTGCGCAGGGGCAGTTGATGAATATCTGGTCAACCTTCGAGGAATTGGAAGCTCTGCAAAAATACCACCCGCCGCTGGCGCTTGACAATCAACCGGAAGCCAGTGAAAAGTCAGGCGCAATTTACGAGTACTACCATCTCAATACCATAGAGATTCTTCCTTTTACGCCGCTGGCCAAAAAGGACAAGCGGTTCCAAACCGGCAACGTAATGCTGAGCCTGCGAAATGCCAGCACGATCGTGATCCTTGACAAGAACACAGACAAGCCCGTTTGGGGCTGGGGAATGCTCGAGTTGGACTTCCAGCATATGCCTACCATGCTGCCAAACGGAAATATACTGATCTTTGACAACGGCACTCACCGGGGCTTCTCACGCGTCATCGAAATCAACCCGCTCAGCAAGGAAATCGTCTGGCAGTACCAGGCGGACCCGCCCGAAACATTTTTTTCGAAGTGGCGTGGCTCCAATCAAAGGCTGGCAAACGGAAATACCCTGATCTGTGATTCGGAGAGCGGGCGGGTATTTGAAGTCAGTTTGGAAGGCGAGGTGGTTTGGGAGTATTGGAATCCGGAACTCAAGAAGGGAAAACGCAAACGAATCTACCGGTTCATGCGGGTTCCTGAAGCCTGGGTTGATCCCTACTTATCCGATGAATTTTGACACAATGAGCAGACACCTGGCTGACAATGTGCCCGCACAATAGCCCCCACCAAGGTAATGCCAATGGCAGTGTGCGCCGGAAATCGATGTCCGAACCCAACTACTGTCGAGGTGGAGGCGGGCCATCTCCGTTTCCCTGACCTCCACCATGAGCACCATCTCGTTCCGAAGCCAGAAACTGACCGACCACGTACTCCCACAGCCGCTCATTTGGGGATTGGGCACTTCGGTCAGCGGGGTCAGGACACGGATGCAAACAGTTACTCGCGCCAGCCCTTCATTGCGATGAGACTGGCATTCTCAAATCCATTTACAGGTTGATCAACCGGAACAGGCAGCTGAGTGCCGCTCACGGCATGGCGTTGCAGGAACTGGCCAAATTGATATCCCCATGAGGCCGTATAGGCCGATTCACTCCAACCATGAGACGACGGTGCAGGCTCCAGAATGATGGCTTGCTGGCCGCCGGCCGGGATTGTTGCCGTCGAATTCGATCCGGCGCATCTTGATTCACTGGGCTTTGATCCTGAAGAACTACTGGAGTTCTTTGCCCAACGCGACTTTTGCCCTTACAGCATTGAACGCAAATCGGGAATCTCCAAGGTTGAGGTGCATACCCTGCTAGAGCCCAAATCTGGCCCACCCAGATACATGGACCTGCTGTATTTGCGCGATCCTTCCAGACTCACACAGGGAATTTAGCCAAAGGTCATCCAGAAGAACTAATCGATGAGTCAAGCAGGAGCAATTTTCGATACCCTGCAGTGAGAAACAGGGCCGGCGATGGGGGCTAGCAAAGAACAGCCGAGGTGAAAAGCAGCTCAATTGGCGTGGTCTTCATGGAAGGGCTTTAATGCTGCCTATACTCCTGCAGCGCTTTTTTCGTCAGAAACCTGTTAGACTGCACGCGCTTTTGGGGCCTCACCGGTTTGCCCCTGGGTGATTTCAAGGTCGGCTGCCATGTCGATCCGGAAATCCCGAGCCCAAATTTAATCCGCTGGCCCACGCCAGCGACACATTCACAATTCCAGCCCGGACCGGTTTCCCCCCAATGCAAGTTGTTGCGGAAGGGCATGACTGGAGCAATACACCAATGTCATTTGAATCACTCGGCCTGTCGGCCGAACTCCTGCGCGCGATCGAGGAACAGGGATATACCCTGCCCACGCCCATTCAAAGTCAGGCCATTCCTCTCATCCTTCAGGGCAAGGATGTGATGGGCGGTGCTCAAACGGGAACCGGAAAAACAGCGGGCTTTACCCTGCCTCTGCTTCAACATCTGGCGACACGCCAGAATTCACCCGACAAGCGGCCTGTGCGTGCGCTCGTGCTCACGCCTACCCGTGAATTGGCAGCGCAAGTCGGCGCGAGCGTGGAGACTTACGGTCGCTATCTTCCACTCAAATCAGCGGTAATTTTCGGCGGCGTGAAGATCAACCCGCAGATTGCAAGATTACGCGGGGGCGTGGATATCCTGGTCGCAACCCCCGGGCGTTTACTGGATCACGTCGGCCGCGGCACGGTTGATCTGAGTGAGGTGGAAATCCTGGTACTGGACGAGGCGGACCGGATGCTCGATATGGGTTTTATCAACGATATTCGTAAGTTACTCAATCTGCTGCCTAGAAACAATAACCGCCAGAACCTGTTGTTCTCGGCCACGTTTTCCCGTGAGATCAAGAAATTGGCGGATGGCTTGTTGAACAATCCTGAACTCATCGAAGTGGCGCGACGAAATGCCACCGCCGAGCAGATTACCCAGGTTGTGCATCCCGTCGACAAGGCGCGCAAACGCGAGTTACTCAGCCACATGATCGGTTCGCACAATTGGCGCCAGGTGCTGGTATTTACCCGCACCAAGCATGCCGCGAACCGCCTGTGCCAGCAATTGGAACGGGACGGATTGAGTGCCGCAGCCATCCACGGCAATAAGAGTCAGGCAGCCCGAACGCGGGCCTTGTCCGAGTTCAAGAGTGGAGAAGTACGGGTGTTGGTGGCCACAGATATTGCTGCCCGTGAATTGGATATCGATCAGCTGCCGCATGTGGTCAATTACGAATTGCCAAACATTGCCGAGGATTACATTCACCGGATCGGCAGAACCGGGCGAGCCGGCCGTGAGGGTGAAGCCGTTTCGCTGGTCTGTGTTGATGAGATCGGGCTCTTGGAGGATATTGAGAAACTCCTATGTGCGCAACTGCCGCGTGTAGTGCTGGAAGGTTACGAACCCGATCTCAGCATCAGGCCGGTTGCGATTCAAAACGGAAACAAAGGCAGAGGGCGCACGGCGCGATGCCGGAACGGTCGAGGGCAGAGTCGGAGTCGGGGACATGGCAACGGAAATCATGCTGCGCGCAGTTCAGGGCGCAGCTCTCGGCGTAGCGGAGGAGGTGGCCGGGCGCGCGCAGCTTAGCAGGGGCGAAAATTCGCCGCTCACCCTAGCCGCTCATATTACACAACATCATCTTCTTGCTGCGCTTCTGATTTTGCAATACCTGCACCGAGTGCAATACCGATGCCCAGGCCTTTGGCCATGGCCCGTGATTTCTGCTTTTCTTCAGACATTGGCGTGTTCCTGCTGGTATTTATCGTCACGGAATTTTGGCGGCACCATTTTCCATTTCGACCAGACCCATTAGATTTCCTGCCGGGTCTTTGAACAGCCCCAAGACTACAACGCCAGGGACTTCGAACCTTGCTTGGTCTACCTCACCGCCGTTTGCCACCACTTGTGAGAGTTTGGCGGTAATGTCATCAACACCCAGGTACAGTACCTTTTCTGCCGGATCCTGGCGAATGTTCCCCATCAATGTTGGTGGGGCGACAGCGGGGGAAGTAACGGTCGTTGAAACACCACCACCAGGAGCAATTTCCCAATCAAATACCGCTGAATAAAATGCTTTCAGCGTATCGCTATCGGGGCCGGCAATATCAAAAAATACTATGGGTGCGGACATGCTCTTATCGTACCACCCGTCCAATCAACACGCTCAGCATTCATCCTGTGGGTCCAGCTGCAATATAGCTTGTCCTTCAGGGTGACACTGGGGGTCAAACCGGGATTTTCAACTCGGGAATCACTCGCTTTATCCGCTCGTTTGGCCATGTTTGCTGATTCTGGATGGGGCCTACATCCGAAGACTTACGCGTGGGGTCAGGGTGCGAATTCGCGATGAACGAGTTGAAGTAGCTGGCCAGATGTGGCGGCCCGGAACACTTCTGTTCCCGAAAACAGGTGGAACCAGTTGTCGTAGGCATTGCACGATACTTCCCAGCCTGCTTTCGCAAGCACAATGTTCTTGCCACCAAAGTAGCTCGAAAGGTAGGAGAAACCGCCCAGTACGGACACGAAATGGCGGCAGTTAGCAAACAATTTCATCTGTAGTTCGTTGAACGACAATTTCGGGTGCCGTCGGTGAATCTGCTGAATTGTCAGGACATCGCGATAGCGTGTCCGGATCATTGCCAAATCGCCGAATTCCCCTATCGGTTGGTGGTCCCCGACGATGTCCTCCTCGCGCGGGCGAACGTAGACAACCTGGAATCGCTCCCTGAGTACCACCAGCAATTTATGCAGGTCTTCGAGACCGATAAAATTCCGGGACGAACGGCCACTCACAGAGGGCTCTGGCGTGTACTTGTTACATATGATGCAGAGATCTTTCGGCCACCGGAATATCTCATTCGCAAAAGCGGATCTGTAAGGCGGTGGAATCCACTGCGTTGTGTCGATTTGCGTAGGAAAAGAAAGCGGATCAAACCGCCGCGACCGCCTGCGCACGCCCGGGTATTCGCTTACCGGTACATAGGATCGCTGATACGGTAATTCCTCGTGTCTGGGGGAAAAGTAGTAGAGACAGGCGGTATCCCTGCAGGCTTGAGTCAATTGAAGGCGGCCATTTCTGTGCAGCCAGTAAGCATAGGGGACGACAGCAAGCAACTCGAAGGCAAATTCACCGAAGTATCGCGTCGCATGCGAAATAAATTCGTGGTACGGAATACCAAAAAGCCTGCTTAGCACGCTCACAAGGCCGAAGCCATACTCCGAAAAGCAGTCGATCCTGTCGAACTGCTGTGCACGCAGAAATCGAACAGCGTCATGAGCGCGGGCGAGTGCCTCCAACGGCGCCCCTCTCGTGGCCAGGGCCCCCTCAATCAAAGCGCGCTTCGCGCCCACCGACAAATCCCGGTCGCCCAAAATTCGAGCCAGGGAATAGCCGATTCGGGCCGCCAGTCTTGCCAACCGTGCTGCTTCTCGCCCCGATCCCGCCTCACTACCATTACGAGGATGGTGTGGTTCAGAGCGAATCCTGAAATAATGCGCTTCGCCTCCCGCACCAACCGCTGCATCCGTGGGACAGTTTCGTGACGCAACGTGGAACCGTTCAACTCCAGCGATTCGCATGCTTCAGTCCGATGCGCCGGATTCTGCCACGGAAGCTTCCATTCGCACATCTGGAACCCGGGATGATGGCAGCCAACGCGCCACCCAGCCTCTCATCACCCGCCCCTTCAGCCAATTTACCTGTTTGCAGGCATGCTGAACACTGATTACAAGCTGACTACGCAGACCGCCGGGGGGATGGAGTAGTCTAGTTGGTGACAGGGGGTGGGCATGGAGCCGAAATTTTCTGCGCGCAGCTTTGCCGCCTGGCAGGCCGTAAGTTCTCTGGCCATGGCGACACCTTTCCCGAACGTGACTCAAGTAATCTAACAACGGCTCGATAGTGGCCTCGAAACTGAATTGCTCCCTGCAAGCAATAGCCCCGGCGCTCTTCCGTCTGAGCAGAGCCTTATCCTGCAGGTGAGCAGCAAGCCTGCGGTAATCACCTGGCAGGAAATCAATCGCCGCATCGTGTCCGGCGATGGAGTCGTAGAAAGCCGGCAAGCCGTTGCAAAATGATCGGCAGCCCCGCCAGCAAGTATGTTCCATGGCGATTTGGGATCGCAGCCTGGTCTTCGAGGTGAGGCCAGGGTAGAGGGCGGCCGACATATGATCATCCCGCGTCATAGCGGGAAAACTCCTCAACCCACTGGTCTTTAGCCCCATTGATCTCATCCAGAGACTTCCCAGTCGGCTGGATGGACGGGTGCACGTGCAGATAGTCGTTGAGCAGACTCCGCAAGTTGGAGAAACCGGAGGGCGAAAGTCCACTGGCGATAATAAACGCGATATCGTCATAGTTATTGCCGTAGACATGGACATGAATGCCCGCCATCGCTGCTTTGACCAGGTCGATTCCAAGCGGTCGCCCAATGCAGACCGTGTGAATGTCACCGTCCGTGGACGAGATTTTGGGTGCAAAACGCTTGTTCATAAATTTTCGGGAGGGCAAATCGCTATCCATGAAGGCTATTTCCTGATTTCCACACCCGAGATCAAGCCCGCAACCGCCAGCAGACGCCGGCAGAGTCCAGAAATCCATTTGCTGGCGGTTGCAGAATATTTGTCCATCCAAGGCTCTTACAATCTTCAAGTCGAGGTTGTGGACATCAAATCCCCAGTGTCGAACGATCGGAACGCGGAATGTACCTCTATCCCTTTCATGGAGCAGACGCCCGAGCAGGACCCAGACATCAGCCAGCCCCGGCGGCGTGTCGGGACTCCAAAGCTTGCGATCGTAGATATGAAACAGGCTGTAAACGATATCGATGGCCCCTTCGTGAAGCAGGTCGATAGCGCCTTCGATGTTGAGTTTCGTGATACGGTTGCGGGCGAATGGATAAGGCCCTTGCTCCCATGCCATGGTTCTAGACCACAGTCCAAATAACCCGTGCCCCTGATCCGACAATGACAGCACCCGTTCCGGATTCCAGGCCAGTGCGCCAACCAGTAAAATATTCATTCTATGACTGAATATACCACCCGCTTCCCGTTGCAAGTAATTGTCATCGGCTCTGGGTTCGCGGGCGCTGCAGCTGCGCATGTCCTGCGGGAACAGATGGGCTCGACAGTGACTGTGCTGGAGGGCTCGGCACACGCCGGTGGCATGCTGCGCACCTTGTATACGCAAGACGGTCTACCCTACGAGTATGGCCCGCGTGTCCTGAGCGTGTTCCGTGGCACGCAGAGCGGACTCGATTTTGTCAAGCGCCTTGTCGAGCTCGAAAAGCGTGATATCTATCAGGGCACGCAGCTGCGGCCGGGCTACCCTGTAGTCCCATTTCCACTCGATCGGGAGAGCCTGGACAACATACCCGAAGGCGCGAAGATTCGCCGCGAGATGGAACAATTAAAGAACGGCATTCCGGACGAATCGAACTTGCGCACCTATCTCGAGACAAGCGTGGGTCCGACACTCACCCAGCTGGCCTTCACGGGCTTCAACCGCAAGTTTTGGGGCCGTGAACTCGAAGAGCTCCCGGCCAGCTGGGGCAAACTTCGCCGACTCGAAAGAATTGCGGAAAAAGGCTCATACAGGCTACCTTCGATGGCCTCACACTACTATCCGAAAGGCGGATTCAATCCGCTCTTCGATAAGCTACTCGACGGTATCGATGTGCGCTATAAAACTAAAGTAAACAAAGTGGTGGCGTCCCCTGCAGGATCCACGGTCTATTGCAATCAAGAAAAGTTACAAGCCGACCTCGTGATTTCCACCGCGCCAATCGACTAGCTATTCGGCTTTCCCTACGGAAAACTCGAGTGGATGGGATATCGCCTCGAGTTGAGTGTGGCGACGGAAGCCAAACTCGGAAGGGCGCCCGACGGCATTCCCTTTGCATGGCTCTATTCGCCGTGGGAGGAAACCCCCGTTTGTAGAACCACCGATTTTGGTGTAATCCACCACGGAAGTAAGAGAGACGGGGCTTCGGTTGTGGCCAGGGAAATTCCGGATCAGGGGATCAAAATGTATCCGGTGTCATGGGAGGAGGACAGATTTGAGCGTTACCTGCACAGAGCAGCGGACTTGGCGGACTTCATTCCACTCGGCCGCCTCGGCCTGTATAAGTATGTGACTATCGACAGCACGTTCGCCATGATTGAGCGGCTTCTCGAGCAGTTACCCCGCTACCTGACTGCTGATGCAGGCGGGCGATACAACATACTGAAAAATATCAGGGGAGACTGGAGCGACTGAGTTTGCCCATGGCTACCCCCAAAAAGGCGTTACGCGATCCATGGGCCCGCACGGTAAAAGAGAATACGAAACGTTTCCAGATTTCATTCTGCTTTTTGCGGCAAAATCGTTAGCCATTGCTTTAAACGACATATCGGGCTCGGTGGTTGATCAGCGGTCGGCCGGGCCGGCCAGGAGTTCACGATAGGGCTCCGCTTCATGGGGGACATCCATCGCGACATAAATATTGATGACCAGCTTCAGTGCACTTACTGTAGCGGGGTGATCGTCGCCCAGCATGGTGGCCCTTACCCGGTAAACACCCAGCGCCAATTCTTCGGCCGCCTCGAGCCGGACCTGACCACGCAGTGCCTGAACCTGCTCGAACTTGGCATCCAGGACTAGCGGGTGATCGCCACCCAGAGTTCCCCAACCCAGGTGAACGGCCTGTTCACTTAACTCCTCCGCAACCGCAAACTGTTGCTGCGTATTACGGACTCGCGCCAGCGTGATCATGCTCTGCAGCACATCGGGGTGCTCGCTGCCCAGGACTCGGGATTGGGCTTCCAGAACTTGATTGATCAGCGCGTCGGCCTTGGCAATCTCGCCCTGCCGCAAGCGCAGCTCGGCCAAACCGCTCGCCGTCTTCAGGGTGCCGGCATGTTCCGGACCGCTGTTGGTGCGCTGTCGTTCCAGCGTTATCAAGTAGAGGCTCTCCGAATCCGTGAGTCGATTCCCATCCCGATAAACCTCTGCCAGAGTGCTCTCTGACTCTAGTGCGCGTGATTCTAAGGCACTCGATTTACCTCTGAAACTTCGACGCGCTGCAATCGCTCGCACCAGATATGACTCGGCTTCCTCGTAACGGGCTTGCTTGACCAGAGTCAGGCCCAAGTTGTGCATCGACTGCGCCGTATCTTCGTGCTCTTCTCCCAACACGAGAACACGGGCCGGAAGAACCGCACTCAGCAGTCGCTCCCCTTTTCGATACCGCCCTAGCTCGATGTAGGCAGAGGCCAGGTTGTTACCGAGCTGCAATGTGTCCGGATGGTTCGGACCCAGGAGGCGCTGCTGAGCCGCAAGCGCCTGCTGGAACATTTCGGCGGCCTCCGAATAGCGGGCGGTCGAAAACAGGGTAACGGCCAATCCGTTCAAGGAACGTAGGGTATCGGGGTGATCCTCACCCAATACCCGTTGCCGTATCTCCAAGGTCTTGCGGTCCATGGATTCCACTTCGTCCAATCGGCCCTGCTGCCAAAAGACATTGGCGAGAAGGTTCATGGCGGTCAGCGTGTCTGGGTGATCCTCACCAAGACTCTGAACCCGCAGCGTGAGAAGCCTAAATAGCAATGGTTCCGCCTCGCGGTTTAGCCCTTGTGCGTAATACCAGACGCCTAGCGATTCTAAAGCCTTCAGAGCCTCTGGGTCCGCCGCGCTCACGCCCCGGCTTAGTAACTCGCGAGCACGCTCCAGATGCGTTTTGGCCTGCGGAAACTTGCCGAGTGCACGGTACGTATTTCCGATGGTCAGGCGCACGGCGGCTTCGACAGTGACTTGGTCGCGGAGCGCCTCTCCTTTTTCGAGTCTTTTAGCAGCTTGATCCAGGATTTCAGCGACGGTGACCTCCCGGCCCTGTGCTTTGGCCGGGTCGACTGAAGAGAGAAGCTCCGCAAGGAAATCTGAGACGGCTACGGCCTTGGCGGCTTCCTTGTACGCCGCCGCACGCGCTTGCTCAGCTTCGCCTCGCAGACCATGCTCTCGTACAAAGCCGACTGCTATCAAGGCCACGAGCCCGGCCGTGGCGATGACACCCCGGCGATGCCGCTGGGCGAATTTCGTCAATCGATACTTGAGGGTGTTCCTCCGAGCCAGCACCGGCACTCCATCGAGGTGACGCTTGAGGTCCTGGCCGAGCCGCTCGGCGGAGGGATAGCGACGTTCAACTTCGGGGCGTAGCGCTGTGAGACAGATATTATCGAGATCTCCGGCGATCCGGCGCCAGGCCAGCAAGGGCTGCTCCTTGGCGCTATCCCGGCTCAATTTCAACAGCGCACTGGGCAGCGGCGGCATTTCATTCTGTATTGCTGATAAATCCATCGTGTTGCGGTCGTGAGGCCGGCAGCCGGCCAAAAGTTCATACAGAACGACGCCCAGTGCATAGACATCGGTCGCTGTCGTCACCGGGCCGTTGGTGATCTGTTCCGGCGCAGCATATTGGGGAGACATAAGCTGTTTGCTGGTGCGGGTGCGATCAGCTCCGACCGACGCCTCGGCGAGCAACTTGGCGATCCCAAAATCCACCAGCTTCACCTGGCCGTCTGCGCCAACCAGAATATTGCTCGGTTTGAGGTCCCGATGGACGACCAGATTGCGATGCAGATAACTCACGGCCGCAATGACAGCGAAGAATAAATCTAGTCTCTGCTCGAGTGACAGCCCCCCCTCATCGCAAAATTGGGTGATCGGCAACCCCTCGACATACTCCATAACGAAATAGGGCCGGCCTTCGTCCGTCACTCCCCCATCCTGGAGGCGGGCTATGTTGGGATGGGTGAGCCGGGCGAGAATCTGGCGCTCGACAAGAAAGCGTGCCCTAATCTCCGGCGTGTCCATATCGAGGTGAATCAGTTTCAGCGCAACCTGTTGGTCGAACTCACCGTCGACGCGCACCGCAAGGTAAACGGCGCCCATGCCACCATGTCCAATGACCTCGAGTGTTCGGTAGGGACCGATTTCAACCTGGGGCTGGACGGCACTCTCTAACTCGAGGGGGGCTGCGGCAGCGATGTCGTTGGAGAGCCCTGCGAAGAAAGGACCAGCGGCGAAATGTGTGCTGAGGAGCTCCAACACTTCTTGCCGAAGCGCAGGATCACCATGGCAAGCCTGGTCAATAAACCGATCGCGTTCTGCGGGCGGGCATTCGAGCAGCGCAGCAAACAGGTCTTCCAGTTCCAGGTTGGGTGAACCGCTCATGACGGGCTGTGCTTAGCTTTCTTCGGCTTGCATATCGCGGTAGAGCCAGGCGCGCGCAAGGTTCCATCGACGCTTGACCGTTGCCGATGAGATCTCCAGCGCTTCCGCGGTCTCGTTCGTGGTGAGCCCGCCGAAGCAGCGGCACTCGACGATGCGGGCAAGCCGGGGCTCCCTCTCGTCAAGATGCGTCAAAGCTTCATCCAGCGCCAGTAACTCCTCGCACCGTTCCGCGGAAACCAACCGTTCTTCGTTTAGTGGCAGCGACACTTGCCCGCCACCTCGCTTCTGTCGACGGTGGCGACGCGCATTGTCGACGAGAATGCTACGCATTGCCTTAGAAGCGACCGCGAAGAATTGACGTCGATTGCCATAACCGGCTCCTCTGCGGGCCGTCAACTTGACGTACGACTCGTGTACGAGGCTGGTGGTACCCAGGTTCTCTTGCCCTTGCCAGCGGTATCGATTGGCGCGCGCCTGGTTGAGGACTTTTAATTCGCTATAAACGAGAATCATGAGTTGCTGATATAACTCGCTTTTATTGTTCTCCAGATTCTCAGAAAGCTCGTCGAGCAGTCCGGTAATATCGTCTCTGGCGGCCACGATGCTGGGCATAAACGATAGCGTACCATGATATCCAGGAGGAGCCTTATTCTGGTTGGGAGTCGCTCCTCTCCTTAATTAGGACCGGATGGACAAACCGTAAGACCCTGACTAACCGGCCCGCCACTCTATCAAACCCTTGATCTGGCAGGGCCTTCCCATCGGCTACGACGTGACTAAACAGGCAATTTCGGAGCCCGCACAAATATTTCGTTCAGCCGCTGAGCCGATTTGCCCTGAAATGACGTTTGTTTAAGTGAGGGATTCAGTTTGGCTTTTTTATTGTGCCCAAGATGGGAGGAATGGAGGATGAGATGATACGTAAAAGCACAATAACGAAAACGCTCCTTGGAGGGGGATTAACCCTTCTCCTCGCCTTCGCGCTCGCGGCCAACGCCTCGGCAGCAGATACTGTCCAGGATTTTGACACCCCCGGGACGCCATTCGTGGATGGCACTAATTTTGGCTCTCCCCCCCCGGCCGTAATCGGCCCTGACGGGGTCTCTACCGGGCAGTTTCTCAGGTTAAAAAATACTGGCCTTAACACCAATAATACACTCAGCTTCGATCTAACCGACATCGGACCTCAAGGCCATATTGTTGCTGACTTTGACTTCCGTATCACCTGTAGAGGAAGCAGGTCTGGTTTCGGCTGTGCCGATGGGTTTTCCTTTGTCTTGCTTAATACCGGAATATCGGGCGCTAGCGGGCCAGTCCTGAGATTAGAAGAATTTGGCCGATCTGTTACCGAAAGTCCACCGGGGTTTCTAGGGCAAGAGCAGTTCGGAGTCGGTTTTGTCACGTTCGGCGGCTCGTTGTTAGGGGACCTCACTAAAAATAACTTATTAGTGTTGACCTTAGAATACTTCCCGGCTGGCTCCCTCACCTTCATTAATAAGCAACTCACCAGCGGGCCGGATGAGAACTCAGACGGCAACATCGACTTGGTCGTCGAGGTGAAACAGACCTCTACTACGAACCCACCGTACGACTTCGATATTAGCTATGCCAACCCGAGTGGTCCTGCCGTGCTGATTGTCGATACGGTGCCCGCCGAGTGGGTGGTTACAGCAATTAATGGCGACACTAGCAATTTGCCGGTTGATCCGCGCGATCCCACTGCCAACTTCACTAATGTTTTGGGCTCGATCGACGTGTTCAGATCGGGTAAGGGCGCAAAGAGTAAAAGTTCCACGAAAATCCACTGGACGCCGCCTACCGACGGAGCGACGGTCAACGTAGAGGCCGAGACCAGACAGAGTCCCAGCAGAAAGGTAAAGTTTGCCCCAACCTCCTGCGGGCCGTTGCTCATGAACGACGGGGCAAGGGTGTTTGAGCTTGACCCGGCAACAGGCGAGCCCCTGCGCGACCCAGGCACAGGGGAGGTTCTGCCGCCGATCTTAGAGAGCAATCAACTCTGTCTGGCGGCCGTCGAAGACCTTGATGGCGTCGCTGGAGTTATTCCAGACGGCAGCGGCGACGAAGACACCGACGGTCTCAGCGATCTCGAAGAGGCCTGCACGATTGGAACCGATCCTTGCGATTTCGACACCGATGGTGACACCTTGGAGGACGGGCTAGAAGTTGGCCTGGGTACAGACCCGTTGAACCCCGATACAGACGGTGATGGGGCGCAGGACGATGTAGACACAGATCCGCTTGATCCGACCGTTCAATAAGGAGCCGGCCTACCCTGTTCATCAATTTACCCAGCTGAAAGTTGGGTAAATTGGTGGGTCGTGTAGGAATCGAACCTTGACCAATGACACACTACCCGGCGCTGGCTCCGACTCCGTGTTGGAGCTGGTATTGGTATTGGCCATTATCAAAATGGCCCATCGACCGGGCAACGAGTCCATCGTCGTTGAATGTCCACTCCTCGTATCCACTAAAGTCCACTGCATTACCGCCACCATCCGGGCCAGTATTGATGCCAATGAACGTCCAACGATAAATAACCTCATTCGGGCCGATTTCCAGGTCGTCCATCAATAATTCCATATCCGGAAAAGCAGTCATAAAGCCCTGCGCGACCTTGGTGATCTCTTCTCTGCCATCGGCTGGAGAGCCATTGACAGATAACGTCCCGTCTTCGGCGAAAAATGCTGCAACACTAGCGGCGTTCTGGCTGCACCAGGCAGCAGTGTATCGAGCGGCAAACTCTTGCATCCTATCGGCGTTCATGGCGACTCTCGCTTATTTAACAGAACTTTGATCAAAGTTTACTCTCCTGAGCGCCGGCTGGCTGGGACATGTCGAGACTCAGAGTCAAGTAACCATTCTCCACTCCGATACGTCCCTTTTTGTAAGCTGCATGAACGCAGTCGTTTGAATCGGCGTCACCCGGGAGAGTTACCGTGATTTTCAAATACTTACTTCTTGTTTTGCTGAGTCTGTCTGCCATGGGCAGCCGATATGCGTCTGCTGATCAGGTCGACGATTGGGTGGCCGAGGAAATGGCCAAAAGCCTGGTTCCCGGTTTGGCATTCGCGGTCATCAGCCAAGGGGAAGTGCTGGACATGCGAGCCTACGGATTGGCCAATATGGAAACTGGCTCGCCGGTGAAGACCTTAAGTGTCTTCGAATTGGCTTCGCTGACCAAGCCGATTACCACACGCTGGGCCAGGGTGAGACCTCGGATCTCATGACCCCATCATTCCAGGCTACACTAAACGCTTATCCACCCGCAGTCTGGGAAATCCTCGCTACGCGCTTCGACACCATGCAATCATTTGGCTATATCGGGCAGGATGTCATGGTGGCTGATGCAAGCGCTCGCGACTCGGTCAATCCGCAAGAGGTCGTTCGGCGGGCGCATTATCGATTCAAAAATGCACACGCCTCATGGTTTACGAGGGGGCATCCGAATTCACGAAGATTGGAGATAACTGGACATTTGAAGCCATTGAAATTTATCCTCGACGTTCTGTCCGGCACAATCCGGTACCCAGCCTTCTTCAAACAGCCACTGCGGAAGGTTGTAGTCTTGCGCCCCCAGCAACTCAAGGGGCGCTCCAAAACCTCTTTTGGGCGCATCAATGACTTCATCTGATATGTGGCCTTTCAAAATATCTCGAATAAGTCTTTTGCTGCGTGTTCGCTCTGTATACGTGAACGGGTGACTCGAGAACATGTATTCGCGCAGAATGTCGTCCTGAAACGGCACTCTGTATTCGACAGAACACTTCATTCCTGATCGATCAGTCTTTTCATTAAATCGATGCGCGAGCCGGGTGTTATATGCGATCCACTGCAATCGTCTATAGGGATCAATTTCCTTTCTCAGGTGCATTCTTTCCAACCAGAACAGGTCATACCCCACTGCCTTTTCCTTGAGTCTTGGACCTAGCGAATTTATGAAGCTGTCCTTATTTCATAGTCAAAAACCCAGTCATGTTTGCCAAGCAAATCAACAAAGGGAAACAACAATCGTTTGGCATGGACTATTTTTGAAGTGCCCGGTCTGTGCAGATTTGGGTAACCTGCAAAGATTTCATCTCCGCCGTCCCCACCAATCAGCACTTTAAAATCCCTTGAAGCTTCTTTGCAGACTTGATAGAAGGTGTTGCCCGCAGGGTCAAAAAAAGGTTGATTAAAAGCATCCGCGAAAAAGTTTTTGCTTTGCTCTACTTTTAGCGGTTGAAAGTCAACCACCTGCAATTCAATGCCTAGATTATCAGCAGTTATCCGAGCCAGATGAGATTCATCCTTGGGGTGACCGGGTGTACGTCGTCAAAGCATATGGCACCGCTTGAGCTATTTCCTAAGAGATACTTTTCTGCCGATACTTTCTCCAGTCTAGCCTGCTAACCGCAGGTTTTGTACTTTCCTTTGGGTCAACGTTCTGGATTTGATCATTGCTCGTATCGGTCCAGGATATCGTTTCTTCTTCCGTTATACACATCAGCTGGTGTCACATTATCCAACGATTCGTGATACCGCTCCTGGTTGTAATGCGCCACCCACTCCTCAATGGCGTTTTCCAGCTCCCAAGGAAAGTAATAGTTTTCCAGCTTGACTACGTTCTTCATCGAACGGTGATAGCGCTCGATCTTGCCCTGGGTCATTGGGTGATACGGCGCACCTCGGGTATGTTTCATGTCCTGGTCCTGCATCCATTCCCTGAGCTCCTTCGAGATATAGCAGGGTCCATTATCCGACAGCAGCCTGGGCCTGTGATGTACCCTGGCATTCGTTAGTCCCGTGTGCTGGAGTGCGTCCTCCAGCGTATCAGTGACATCGCTGGCAGCCATCGTGGTTGTCAGACGCCAACTGATAATGTAACGGGAATAATCATACAATACCGTTGACAAGAAATACCAGCCCCAACCCACTACCCGGAAGTAGGTAAAGTCCGTCTGCCACAGCTCGTGTACACGCCGGGTCGGGCTCTGGAATGCATCCGCTGCGCTCATCACCACGAACTGCGGACTGGTAACCAGGTCATGGCACTTGAGAATGCGATAGACACTGGATTCCGAGATAAAATACTCATAGGTGTCGGTTAGGTGCCAGGCCAGCTCACGGGGTGTCAGCTCCGGTTGATCCAGGGCAACCTCAACCACCAGCTCTCGTACCGAGTCAGGTATTCGATTCCAGTGCTGGCGTGCTGCCCGGTTGTGGTTCTGTAGACCTTCAGGGCCATCACGCTCATACACCCGGTACCAGCGGTAGAAACTGCTGCGACTGACGTTTATCTCAACCAGGGTGCGGCGGATGGATAACTCGGAATCTTCCACCAAGCGGATAATGGCCAGTTTTTCTGACGCGCTGTACATCAGCTGTCGTCCAATATCACACCCTGCCCAGTCAGACTTTTTTTAAGCCAGTCATTACGCAGATACAGCTCAGCGACCGCTTGCTTGAGATTGCTGTTTTCCTTCTTGAGATCCACCACTTCATCGCTGTTGGCTTCACGGACGGTATCACCCGCCAGACGCCTTTTACCGGCTTCCAGGAAGTCCTTGCTCCAGCGGTAATACAGATTGTTGTTGATGCCTTCCCGGCGACATAGCTCCGCTATCGAACTTTCACCACGCAATCCATCCAGCACAATGCGGATCTTTTCTTGAGCTATTGTCAAATCTGGTGTTTAGCCATTTGATTCAAGCGGCGACCTGATCAATCTCTTTTACCTCGATCCCATCTTTGAATTTCACCCCCGTAATCACCTTGGCCAGGTAATCAAAGCCGCGTAGCCGGCGCCATTTCTTTTCCGCACACTGGCTCAATTTGAACATCATATGCAACATGCCATTGCGCGTCAGACAACCTTTGGATCTTTTGGTCTGGTGGCGGATGGTGGCAAAGGTGGATTCAATCGGGTTGCTGGTCCGGATGCTCTGCCAGTGTTGGGCCGGAAAATCATAAAATGCCAACAGTTCATCCCGATCCTTGAGCAAACAGCTCGTCGCTTTCGGGTATTTCGCCTCAAAGATCTCAATAAACAAATCAAACGCCTTGTTTGCATCATCCTTGGTTTCCGCCTGCCAGATGGCGTGCAGGGCCTGCTTGGCTTTGGGTTGTGCGGATTTCGGCAAACAATTCAGTACATTCATGGTCTTGTGCATCCAGCAGCGTTGCTGGCGGCTGGCCGGAAAGATTTCATCCAGCGCCGCCCAAAAACCCATCGCACCATCACCAATCGCCAGTTGTGGGGCGCTCATGCCGCGCGACTTCAGATTCAGCAACACCTCACGCCAACTCTGAGTCGATTCCCGCACCCCGTCCTCAATCGCCAGAAAATGTTTTTCGCCGCGTTCATTGACACCAATGATCACCAGCGCGCAGAGCTTGGCATCCTCCGCCCGCAGCCCACTGTAGACACCATCAGCCCAGACATACACCCACCGGTCCTGTCCCAGGCGACGCTGGCTCCACGCTCGATATTCCTCCGCCCATACCTGTTTCAGGCGGGATACCGTGCTGGCCGACAGACCCTGTGCCTGCGGGCCCACCAGTACCCGCAACGCCTCAGCCATCTCACCGCTGGATACCCCTTTGAGGTACAACCACGGAATGGCTGCCTCGAAAGTCGCTGTCTTGCGCACATATGGCGGCACCAGCACCGACTGAAAACTCACTGCTTCACCGGTCTTCGAGCGCACCTTGGGAATTCTCACCCGGATCGGTCCCAGGCCGGTCTGCAACTCACGTTCTGGCAGGTAACCGTTGCGCACCACACCGGCATGACCTGATTCGGTACGCCAATCCTGATACTTGGCCAGCAGCTCCTGGACTTCACTTTCCACCGCTTCGGCGAGCAGCTTCCGGGCGCCTTCTTTGAGCAATTCGGTCAACGGATCGGCACTGATTGCTCGACGTTCCAGTTCAATAACATTATTCTTGTTCATAGTGGCGTATCTCCTTTGGTTGCTTTGAAGTTTGGTAACAACAAATCAACCAGATACGCCGCTTTTTTTCAACTGCTCAAACACCAGATTCGATTATAACTCCAAAGTGTTCCACGTGTAACCGTAAGTGATTGATTTTATGGTGGGTCGTGTAGGAATCGAACCTACGACCATCGGATTAAAAGTCCGGTGCTCTACCAACTGAGCTAACGACCCATGTGTCCCGCGAGGAGGCTGCGGAATTGTAGGTGAAAATAGCCCCTGACTCAAGCCTGTGAGGGCGGCTCCTGATAGCGTGTGGGATCGTTGATCTGTGCTTGTTCGAAGCCCTCGCGGCGAATTCGGCAGGAATCACACCGACCGCATGCCCTACCCTCCTCATCGGCCTGGTAGCAAGATACCGTGAGGCTGTAATCAACACCCAATTTCACACCTTTTTTAATAATTTCGGCCTTTGTCAGGCTGATCAGGGGGGTATGTATGGTCGTCTTGGCCCGCTCTACGCCCGCCTTGGTAGCCAGTCGCGCCATCTCCTGGTAGGCGGCAATGAATTCCGGTCGACAGTCGGGGTAGCCAGAATAGTCCACGGCGTTTACGCCGATAAAGACATGATCGGCGCCCAGCACTTCGGCATAGCCCAGCGCAATGGACAGCATGACGGTGTTGCGCGCCGGCACGTAGGTGACCGGTATGCCCGCATGTGGTGACTCGGGCACGTCGATGTCATCGGTGAGGGCAGAACCGCCGATGGCGCGCAGATCAACGCTGACGACCTTTAGCGATATACTGACTGCCTCGGTCACGCGCAGGGCAGCATCGAGTTCTGAGTGGTTCCGTTGGCCATAATCCACGCTCAACGCGTAGCAGGCGTAGCCATCATCTTTGGCCATCGCCAGAGCCGTGGCGGAGTCGAGTCCGCCAGAGACCAGTACTACAGCCCGCTTGGAATCAATCATATCTACATCTCATACTCGGTGGCCGCGGCTATTTACCCGGTACATCGCCCCACAATAATTTGTGCAGCTGGAGCTGAAGGCGTACCGGGAGTTGATCTTCCAAAATCCATTCGGCCAGCTGTCTGGCGTCCAATTGATCCCAGCTCGGTGAGAACAGCACCGGGCATTTTTTGTTCAGGCCGCGCTCTGCCAGTTGCTGCCTGGCCCATTGGTAGTCTGCGCGCGAACAGATGACGAATTTGATCTGGTCGTGCGGCGTCAGGTGATCGAGATTGGACCAGAGATTGCGCTCCGACTCCCCGGAACCCGGGGTTTTCAGATCCATGACCCGGCTCACGCGGGTGTCGGCAGCGCGGATATCCACCGCTCCACTGGTTTCCAGAGATACCGAATAGCCTTCATCGCACAGGCGCGACAACAGTTGTGCACAACGCTTTTGGGCCAGGGGTTCGCCGCCCGTCACGCACACCATCTTGGTGCCATGTTGTCCGACTTCAGCCAGGATGTCGTCGAAAGACCACCAATCGCCCCCAAAGAAAGCATACTCACTGTCGCAGTACGAGCATCTCAGCGGGCATCCTGTGAGGCGGACAAACACGGTTGGTCGGCCGGCCTCGAGCGCTTCGCCTTGTAGCGAGTGGAATATTTCAGTGATTTTCAGCAGACCCTCACGGGACTCGGGAATACTGTTGGCCGCGCTCATGTCGGTCTGAGGCTAGTAGTGGCCTTCCATGCGCATGCTGCGCAAACGGCTTTCGGCCAAACGTGACAGTGTGGTCTCGGGATAACTGTCCTTCACTTGAGTCAGGGCGGCCCTGGCCCGATCCCAATCCTTTAACTCGTAGTGGGTGTAACCGATCTTGAGCAAGGCATCAGGCACCTTGGGGCTTTCAGGGTACGAGGCCATCAATTCCTGGAAAGCGGCCAGCGCGATATCGTAATTGCGCGTCACATAATAACTCTCACCCAGCCAGTACTGGGCGTTGTCGGAATACTCACTGGTAAGGTAGCGGTCCAGGAATGATCGAAACTGCTCGGCAGCATCCGCATAGCGCAGTTCCTTCAGGGCCTGAAATGCCTTGTCGTAGGCCGCCTTTTCCGCTTCGGCCGTGCTGGCGCGGGATTGGACCTGAGCCTGCGGCTGTCCGATGGGCGTGACGTCAGAGGGCACATCCCTGGATTCCCTGATCTGGGGCACATCCCTCGGCGGGTTGGGCTGACGGCTGTCGGTTTGGACCGCACCGCCGGGCAGGGCCTGGTTGAGGCCGGTGACTGGTTGGTCATTGAGCATGTCGGCAATTCGCTGATCCAGGTCGAGATACTGATCACGCTGCCGGCGTTTCAGGTTTTCCAACTCTTGCTGATTCGATTCCAGCTTGCCGGTGAGCATGCGCACCTCGTCCTGCAATTCCTGCACCTGAATGACCAGGTCCGCGACGATATTTGTTTGCCTACTGGTTTCCGCATCCTGGGCCTGCGCATGGGGCGCGAAAACGGGCATGGAAAGAACAATGGCCAGCACGGTGCTGGCCATCAACCTGTTACGAATCGCAAGACGGAACATTACGTTACTCACCATCTAGGCGACCGGCAATCTGATATCACCTTGCGGTGTAGACGATTTCTACGCGCCGATTCTCGCCCCAGCAGTCGTCATCGCTGACACGGCAGGTCGGGCGTTCTTCACCATAGCTGACAACAACCGTCTGGTTGCCGCGGGCACCCTGGGCGGCCATCAGGCCCATCACAGCATTACCGCGGCGTTCACCGAGGCCGAGGTTGTATTCACGCGTACCTCGTTCATCGGCGTGGCCTTCAAGCGTAGCGCGGCCACTGGAACTCGATCCCAGGTATTCTGCATGCGCAGCCACGATGTTGCGATATTCCGGGCGCACTGTCGACTTGTCGAAGTCGAAGTAAATCACTCGCTTTGAGAGTAAGCTTTCCGGATTATCAAAATTGCGGGCGTCCGTATAATCTCGTGGATCAGCCGCTGCCTGCGTGGTGACGGTCGGTGTGGTATCTCTGTCGACCGGTGGTGGAGTATCCTCAACCGGCTCAGGTGTGGTTTCGCAACCTGCCAAGACCAGTGCGATGGTCAGTGCAAGAATCAATCGCAACGCGAACTTCATTATTTTCTCCTGGTGTGTTGTTGCCGAACTGACCGGCGCCATTGGTGTTAAAAATTAACGCGTAGTGTACCTGATAACAGGCGACCATGCGGGTTCCCGGACATCTCCTTCGCTGAGAATTAACCTCTGCCGGACGTTTCCATCTACAGAAACTGCTGATAGAACACCTCGCATGCCCTCTCGAGTTGCATACAGGACCATGCTGCCGTTGGGTGCGAAGCTGGGGGACTCGTCCAATACTCCCGGTGTGAGTACCGTAAACCGTTCCGTTTCAATATCCCAGACCGCTATACGATACTCGTTTCCTTTGCCTTGCGCTACAGCTATTCTGCGCCCATCAGGGGCAACGCTGGCACGGGCATTGTAATCACCCTGCAAAGTGACTCTTTGAGGTGGCCCTCCTTCAGCGGGCATGGAGTAAATCTGCGGACGGCCACCCCGATCAGAGGTGAAATACAGCGTCGAACCATCGGGTGACCACACCGGCTCGGTATCAATGGCCCAATGGTTGGTCATCTGGATTTCCCGGCCGGTCGAGAAAAACTTGACGAATATTTCCGGGTTGCCGGTGCGGGACAGGGTCAGGGCAATTTTGCGCCCATCCGGTGAAAAAGAAGGTGCGCCGTTAATACCCCGGCCAGAGGACAGCAACTCGCGCGCACCGGTGGAAACGTCCTGGATATAAATGGCCGAATTGCCCTGCTCAAACGACACATAGGCCAGCCGTTTGCCGTCCGGAGACCAGGCGGGAGAAAGCAGCGGCTCGGGAGAACCGACGACGGACTGCGGCGCAAAGCCGTCGGCATCGGCAACCACCAGCTCGTAGTGCTGATCCTTGCCCAAACCGGTGGCGGTCACATAGGCGATGCGGGTAGAAAACGCGCCGGGCACACCCGTCAGCTTTTCATAAATGGCATCGGCCACCCGGTGTGCTCCGAAACGCAGGTCGCCCTGGCTCACGGTCGTAATCTGAGACAGCAGGGTTTCCTGGCTGTGCACATCGAACAACTGGTAAACCAACTCGTGACCCAGGCCGTCAACCGTGCCACGCACTTTGCCGATCACGATGTAATCGACTTTGAGCAGACGCCAGGTCCCAAACCGGATGGCTTCCTCGTCAGTCGGGCGCTGGGCCATGTCGGCCTCGTCCATCGGGGCGAACAGCCCGGAGCGGTAGAGGTCGTTGGTAATGATATCGGTGACGCTGGTTGATGGCTGCGGCGAATTGTCCTGCCACAGGAAAGGCACCACAGCAATCGGCAGCGCGCTGGGATTGCCGCTGATGATCTCGATTTCGAGTTGTGCTTGCACGCTGCTCGATAATCCAGTCAAGAATATTGGGGACCAGCAACAGCCCGATCAGCATCTTGTGTTTGTAATTTCTCATGCGTTAGTCACCATCATAAATAAACAGAAAATCAATTTCGCGTGCGAACACGTCTTCAAAACCGCGGTAAGGCAGCGCACCCACCCGCTCTACAGCAGCGATGATCGATCGCCGCGTCACGTCATCGGCGTTACAGCTTCCCGCTATCGCTGCGGATATTACCTCACCGCCCGGAATCTGCACGATCTTGAGCAAGCAGCGCAAGCCGCTTTGAGCAGTGGGTGGGCGCAGCCAGTTCTGCGTCACAACCGACTGGATGGCCGCCTCGTATTCATTTGTCAAGGTCATCATCTGGCCTGCCCTGAAGGCCTGCGCCTGGGCGTCGGCCTGGCGCTGGCGTTCCACTTCGGCGGCGCGCTGTTGTTGCACCAGCGATTCACGTTGCCGCTGCGCCTCGATTTGCTTGAGCCGTTCCTGTTCCAGAATTCTTTGCCGCTCGGCGGCCCGACTCTGCTCTCTGATCTGTTCCAGTTCACGCTGTTGCTTGAGCCGCTGAGCTTCAAGTTTGCGCTCGCGATCAAGCCGTAATTGCTTCAAGCGGTCCGCTGCTGCCCGCTTGTCTTCGGAGCCTTTTCTGCTCGGCCAATTTTCGATCGCGCTCTTGCTGCAGATCGCGCTCGCGGTCGCGCTGCTGCTCGAGTTCCGCCTCGCGGCGCTGGCGTCGCTGCCTCATTTCCACGGCCTGCCGGGCCGCTTCTCTTTGAGCTTTCAGTGCGCTGGTGTCCACGATCACCGCTTCGATCGAGAGCCCGACCGGCTTGCGCTGACGGAAAGGTTCCCAGTTCAGCGTGCCCAGTACCACCAGCGCCGCAATCAGCACGTGCACACCGATGGCGAGAGTGCCTGCGCGAAGCTGTGCTGCGAAATCCTGCATGGCTCTTGACCTATTCCGTATCGCCGCTCGCCGCGCCGGTGTCTGCCAGCGGCTCGAGTGGATCGCTCATCAGGCCCATTTTCTGCACGCCGGCCTCCTGCATCAGCACCATGACGTTGTAAACCTCACCGTAGCCCACCCGCTCGTCGCCGCCCACCAACACCTGTATTTCCGGGTTACGACGAACGATGGTGCTGACGGTGGTCAGCAGGGTCTGCGGGTCGATCAGGCCACTGCTGGTGCCGTCGAGGTCCCCACCCGCATTGAGGTACAGATCGCCGTTCCGCAGCACAGTGATGACCAGGGGTTCATCGTTCTGCTGGGTATCCAGCGGTTCTGCATCCGCCTTGGGCAATTCGACCTCGACACCGAGATTGAGTAGCGGCGCGGTGATCATAAAAATAACCAACAACACCAACATCACATCGATATAGGGCACGACGTTGATTTCCGCCATTGGCCTTCGTTTGTTGCGCAAACCCGACATCGAGGTCAGTTTCCGAGCTGGTGCGCCTGGCGCTGCAGGATGTTGGAGAATTCCTCCTTGAAGTTATCATAGCGAACCTCAAGCCGGTCGACCTGGTTGGAATAACGGTTGTAGGCAATGACCGCCGGAATGGCGGCGAACAGCCCCATGGCGGTCGCGATCAGTGCCTCCGATATACCAGGCGCCACCATGGCGATGGTCGCCTGATTGACGTTGGCCAATTGCTGGAATGAATTCATGATGCCCCAGACCGTGCCGAACAGGCCGATATATGGGCTGGTGGAACCCACCGTGGCGAGAAAATTGAGGTGGTTTTCCAGTTCCTCTGTCTCGCGGGTCAGGGCAATTCGCATTGACCGCTGGGCGCCCTCCACCAACTGCTCCGGCGACATCCCGCCGTGCTGGTGCATGCGGTTGAAATCACCCATGCCGGCTTCGAAGATTCGCTCCATACCACGGGTCACGCGATGACCGGCGCTGATACCGTCATACAAATGGTTCAGATCGGTGCCCGCCCAGAATCGCTCCTCAAAGGCATTGGCTTCTTTCTCTGCCCGTTTCAACCCTTGGCGTTTGCGAAATATGATCATCCACGAAGCCAGTGAGGCCACCAGCAGAATGGCCAATACCGCAAGCACCATCGGGCCGGCGTCGAGAATCAGGTGCCAAATTTGTAGTTCGTTTTGCATGTTCTACTTATTTTCCTAGATGGATTTTCCCGTGTAGATCTTGCTGGATGCATTTTCCCATATGGGTTGTGCAAGTGGTTGGTCTATGGCGGCGCTTCCTTTGCAAGCTCATTCTGTATCCAGGCCGGAATCCGCACGGGACGGTAGCGCTCGACCGACAAGATGGCGGCGCCCACATCAGCCTCGGCGATCAATGCACCGTCGGATGCCCGGACCATGCGCTGCGCGAACCCCATCCGCACCCCGCTCACCGGGTAGGGGGTCGCGCTAACCAACACGATGTCATCAAGCCTCGCGGCTTTTTTCCAGACGATATTCAAATCAATGACCACAAAAATAATGCCCTTCTCGCGCCGCAGTTCTTCATGATTGACACCGCATTTGCATAACCATTCCGTGCGGGCTCGCTCGAAAAAATTCAGGTAACGCGAGTGATAGACCACGCCGCCCGCGTCGGTGTCTTCATAATAAACCCGGTAAGCCCAGGTATTGCGCGCTGCCTCGGTTGCACCCTGCACATCACCTGCACCTTCAATGCCGCTTGCCTTGTTCAACGTTGGCCCTGTTGCATCGGGGTTAATCGTCCTCGAACAGGCCGGCTGTCGGCTGCCCCGGCGGCTTAAGACCGAAGTGCCGATAGGCCTTGGCTGTCACCTTTCTGCCGCGTGCCGTTCTGGTGATATAGCCTTGCTGTATCAGGTACGGTTCAAGTACATCCTCTACCGTGCCGCGTTCCTCCGACAACGCCGCAGCGATACTTTCAACGCCGACCGGCCCGCCCTCAAAGTTGTTGATAATCAACTTCAGCAAGCGCCTGTCCATGGTGTCAAAGCCAATTTCATCGACGCGCAGGATTTCCATTGCCGCCTTGGCAGTCGCCTGATCGATGAAGCCGTCACCACGCACTTCGGCATAGTCGCGCACACGCCTCAGCAAGCGGTTGGCGACGCGTGGCGTACCTCGCGAGCGCCCGGCAATTTCCTCTGCACCCAGTTTATCAACACCAATCTGCAAAATTCCTGCCGAACGGGTGACAATCTGCGACAATTCGTCCTTGCTGTAGAATTCAAGGCGCTCAACAATGCCGAAACGGTCACGGAGCGGCGAAGTCAACAGCCCGGCGCGTGTGGTTGCACCCACCAGGGTAAAGTGCGGCAGATCGAGCTTGATGGAACGTGCAGCAGGCCCTTCGCCGATCATGAGGTCGATCTGAAAGTCTTCCAGGGCCGGGTATAACACCTCTTCAACCACCGGCGAAAGGCGGTGGATTTCATCCACGAACAATACATCACCCGGCTGCAAATTGGTCAACAGGGCAGCCAGGTCACCGGCCCGTTCCAGCACCGGCCCTGAGGTTTGCCTTAATGTCACACCCAGTTCGTTGGCGATCACGTGGGCCAGGGTGGTTTTGCCCAGACCGGGCGGGCCGAAAATCAGCGTATGGTCGAGTGCCTCGCCGCGCCGCTTGGCCGCCTCCAGGAAAATGCCAAATTTCTCCCACATCGCCTTCTGGCCCACGTACTCCGCCATGGTCCTGGGCCGCAAACTGGTTTCGACCACGAGGTCTTCGGGCGTGTCGGCCGGCGCGACCAGGCGGTCTTCCTCGCTCGCTTCGGATTGGCCGGGTTCGGTTTGGCCGGGTTGGCTCTTGTAGGTTTCGGTTTCGCTCATGATCCCGTCTTAACCATGGACTGCAACGCCAGGCGAATGATCTCCTCCGCGCTCATCTGGGCTGTTGCTACGCGCTTGATCATCTGGTCAACCTCGCGCGGCTTGTAGCCCAGTGAAGCCAGTGCCCGAGAAGCTTCGGTCGAAGGGCTTGCCGGCCCACGTGTTGCCGCTGCACCCGCGGGACCGATTCCGGCAGACGGCAGACCATCGAGCTTGTCGCGTAATTCGATGATGATCCGTTCGGCGGTCTTCTTGCCGATTCCAGGCAGCCGGGTCAAGGACGCAGTGTCGCTGTCAGCAACGTAACGCGCCAGTTCGTCGCCGCTGGCGCCGGACAATATGGTCAACGCCAGTTTTGCGCCGATGCCGCTGATCTTGAGCAACTGCCGGAACAGGGTACGCTCCGCTTCGCTGGCAAATCCATAAAGCGTGTGCGCGTCTTCCTTGACCAGCAGGTGCGTCACGATAACCAGCGGCTGACCGTCCGCCGGAAGATTGTCGAAAACCGACAGGGGGGCTTCAACTTCGTAACCCACGCCATTGACGTCGATGACCATCAGCGGGGGTTGCTTGGAGATCAGGGTCCCAGACAACCGCCCGATCATTTCGTGTCGCGCCTGATTGTTTGGTTGGTGCGGCTCAAGACTGCATGCGCTCCATGCGAAGCAGGGTTTGTTGGGTGTGCTGATGACATAATGCCACAGCGATGGCATCTGCTGCGTCTTCGGGCATTTTTTCGTTAATCCGTAACAACACGTTGACCATATGCCGTACCTGGGACTTTTCTGCAGCGCCGCGTCCAACGATCGCCTGTTTGACCGATCGGGGCGAATACTCCGCCACGTCCAGGCCCAGCGAGACCGCCGCGCAAACCGCCGCACCGCGCGCCTGCCCCAGCTTCAGGGCGGAGGAGACATTGTGGCTGACAAATACGGTCTCAACGGCCGCCTGCACGGGTTTGAATTCCCGGATTTGTTGCTGCAGGCCCGAAAAAATCGTTGCCAGCCGCTGTGGAAAATCCTTGTTTCCGGCCTTGATAACGCCGTGATGGATCAGGACTGCCTGATCGCCATTGACTTCAATGATGCCAAATCCGGTGATGCGCGAGCCCGGGTCAATGCCGATAATACGCATCAGCAGTTTCTAATTGCCCAGCCGCACCCGGTCGCAGCCTGATTCACCCATAGGCCTCTGCGGGTATGTCGGCATTGGAATACACATCCTGCGCGTCGTCCAGATCTTCCAGGACGTCGAGCAAACGCAACACTTTCTCGCCGGTTTCCACATCCAGAACGACCTCGGTACTGGCGCGCATGGTGACCTCGGCATTTTCGGCTTTCAGCCCGGCAGCGGCCATGCCGGCACTCACGTCGCTGAATGTCTCTGGTGAGCAGGTCACCTCGATTGAACCGTCATCGGCAGTAACGATATCTTCGGCGCCGACTTCCAGTGCTGCTTCCATGATCTCGTCCTCGGAGCTCCCCGGTGGGTAGTTCAGCACACCGATTTTTTCGAACAGATAGGCCACCGAGCCATCCGTCCCCAAGTTGCCGCCGTACTTGGTGAATGCGTGGCGCACCTCGGCCACGGTGCGGTTGCGATTGTCTGTGACACATTCGACCAACACCGCCACCCCACCCTGAGCATAGCCTTCGTAGCGGATTTCCTCATAGTTCACACCTTCAAGATCGCCTGTCGCTTTCTTGATCGCGCGTTGGATATTGTCCTTGGGCATATTGGCTGCGTTGGCTTTTTCAACCGCAAGGCGAAGCCTCGGGTTGCTATCGAGTTCGCCACCGCCCTCGCGTGCTGCAACCGCTATTTCGCGGTTGATTCGCGTGAAGATCTTGCCTCTTTTAGCATCGACCGCCTTCTTGCGATGCTGAATATTGGCCCACTTGCTATGACCCGCCATGGTTCACCTTTCGTGACAATTTTTTGCGGCAACACTGCCGTGGATTATTGCACTATTTTATCATGGAATATCGCCGCTGATCCTGCGTAATCGCGCGTCATCCCGGACAAGCGCAAACCCTGGCGTCATCCCGGACAAGCGAAGCGCGATCCGGGATGACGGTGCGATGATCCAGCTCACTATAGGTCCCGGGTATCGAATTGACCATGCTGCAAGAAGGCGGCCGTCTGGCGGGCGACTTCTTTGGAGTAAAGCATACCGGTGTGGGAGACCGGCAGTTCGATGCGATCGGTCAGGCCCGGCGCATCGGCCTCGGCGGTCAGCACCGTTCCGTCTCCGAGGCCAGAAGCGCCGCCAGCCAGCGCACCGAGGCCAAACCGCTGAGTGCCGGCAATCAGGCCCGCCTCGATATTCTGGGGAATCAAGGCGTAACCCTGGCTCAGCGGTATGCGAGCCTTGCCGAACAAATGGCGACCGCCCGGCATGCGAGCGATCCGGCGCACGATGCCGCTGCCGGTCAGCGGCGTGCCGAGCATAACGACACGGCATGAGTCAGGCTGATCACGCAGTTCAAGCTGGCGCAGAGTCACCAGCCCACCCATGCTGTGTGCGACGTAGTCAATACAACCGGCCCCGGACTGGGTGCTGAATTCCAGCAGCGCCCGGGCGTGATCATCAATGTACCCGGCGGTCGAGGCGTAGTCGAAAGAACGGGTCTTATAGCCTGCTTTGGCGAGCCTGGAGGCAAGATGGGTCATCGCCCAAGCGCCGAACCACAGTCCGTGGACCAGAATGATTTCAGCCACGTGACCTCCGTGCCTGCTCAATTGCGCCTCCCATGCACGCCCACCCGGCAAAAAGAAGGCCGGCATGCGCCGGCCTTCCACCTAACATCAGAACGCAGCAATCAGGGATTGGCGACAGCCGCCTGATCAGGCTGCAGGTTTTCGGCCAGGAATGTCTCCATTCTGCCATAAAAGTCGATCTGGTTTTCAGTTTTCCGAAAGCCGTGACCTTCCTTCTTCTTGACCATTAACTCTTGCTTCACGCCGGCGTCTTTCATGGCATCTTCCATCACATGGGCATGCTTGATGTTGACGCGGGGGTCCATCAGACCGTAGGCCATGAAAACAGGCACCTTGATGCTGCTGGCGTGGTTGCTGGGTGGCCATTGTTCGAGAAACTCATTCTCTGAATCTGGGTCGCCCACTTGCTGCTTCATCTGCTCTTTGCCCGCATTCCAGGCGTCGGGCATGGTCTTGAACAGCAACGCCAGGTCCGTGACGCCAACATAATTGATACCACATTGGTACAGATCGGGCGTATAGGTCAATCCGGCCATGGTGGCGTAACCACCATAGCTGGCGCCATAGATACAGATCCGGTCTTTATCTGCAATACCTTCGTGTATGGCCCACTGTACGCCATCGGTGATGTCGTGCTGCATGGTTTGACCCCATTGCTTGTAGCCTGGAGGTCAGGTGCTCCATGCCAAAGCCGGTAGAGCCTCTGAAGTTGACCTGGAGCACGGCATAGCCGCGGTTGGCCAGAAACTGGATGGCGGGATTGTAACCCCAACCGTCACGGGCCCAGGGGCCGCCGTGCGGATGCATGATCATCGGCAGGTTTTTGCCGTCGCTGCCGGGCGGCAGGGTCAGGTAGGCCTGCATCGCCATGCCATCTCGCGAGGTGAATTCGAAAGACTTGGTTTCAGCCATTTCCTCGGCGTTAATCCAGGGCCGTGACTGGGCCAGAAACTCCAGCGTGTTTTTTTCGAAATCGTAGAGAAAATACTCTGCCGGCTTTTGCGAACTGAAGGCCACCACCACACCGATGCTCTCGGCTTCGTCGGTGCTGCTCATGAAGTTGACGGTATCGGGCAGTGCCTTGTCGATGCCACTCATGCGACTCTGCCACTCTTCATCCAGGTACACGGTCTCCGGAATGCCAACCTGGAAAGACACGCCAACCATGTCTTTCTTCTGGCGCGTGGTGACCAGCGCGCAGCAATCAACCCGCTCGTGTTCGTAAACCAGGTCGCCAAATTCCTTGGTGATGAAATTGAATTCGTACAATCCGGCCTTGTCCCGGGGCTGCCCTTCGGGCGTCAGATTGGAAACGACATATCCGTTGATGCCGTCTGCTTTGAGGCCGGCTGGGCGCAGCGACGGTTGGTCGAATCGGTCCTGGTGAACGACTTCCCATTCGTCAGCTTCGGGGTTGACGATTTTAAATCCATTGATCAATTCGTCGGTAAATACGCCACCGACCACGTTTCCGTCCCAGTCGGTGAACCAACCGACCACATCACCGGGATTGTGTTCGACAATTTTCAGGTCACGGCCATTCCAGATGTTGAGTCGATATACATCAGGATAGGCTGCGCGACGCTTGTTGTAGCTGACCAATACGTAGTCAGGATCATCGCGCAGTATGTCGAGCACTTGCGCCACCCGCACCACAGAGCGGCCACTACCGCCGACGGTGCCACGTGCTGGTTCAACCAGGGTTTTGGCTTTCGAGCCGTCGATATTGATGGCAAAAATACCAAAGGACTCGTTGCCGTCATAGTCCATGAAAAACAGGATGCGCTCGTCGGTCGCCCATTGAAAACTGGTGACGTCTTGATTTGAAAGGCTCGTGACCGCTCGGGATTTACGCGTATCCAGGTCCATGACGACTACGTTCAGGCGGCCATTGATGGGCGCCAGTACGCCAATTTGTTTGCCGTTGGGTGACAACTGCACCTGGGTGTACTTGGGTTTTTGGAAGAAATCCTCAATCGGCAGCTTCTTGGCGAATACTTGCGGCGCCAGGAGTACCCCTCCGAGGGTCAGAATGATTAAAAGTGACTTCAGCTTCATATAAATCTCCACTTTGCTGAGATGCGAATAGGGCCGCAGCTTCGCCTTCTAATGAGGCAAATCCGTTGCGGCTCTCGTGAATTGAACGATTAACCCTGCAATTTTAGCAAGGTTTGACAACGGCTGCAGTGCCATTGGTCTCGCCAGACGATCAATTCGGCCCAAAGGCCACTAATTGCGATGCAGTGCACTAGTCGTCATCCAGCCTGGCAATGTGCAGATCGGCCAGCAACGTATCAGGAACCACGGCGGGCGCTTCTGTCAGCAGGCATTGTGCAGTGGTGGTTTTCGGGAAGGCGATCACATCGCGAATGGAATGCTCACCCGCCATCAGGGCCACCACCCGATCAAGGCCGAAGGCAATGCCGCCATGCGGTGGGCAGCCATATTTCATGGCCTCGAGCAAGAACCCAAATTTATCGGCTGCTTCGGCTTCACTGATTCCAAGCAACCCGAAGACCGCCCGTTGCATCTCGGGCCGGTGAATACGCACCGAGCCACCACCGATTTCGGCGCCGTTGAGTACCAGGTCATAGCCCCTGGACAGCGCGCCGGCGGCATCGGCAATGAGCGCATCGGCATCTTCCGTCAGAGGTGCAGTAAACGGGTGGTGCACAGCCGTAAAGCGATTGCCTTCCTCATCCCATTCAAACATGGGAAATTCGGTGATCCATAATGGCCTCCAGCCTTCTTCGACCAGGCCGAGGTCCTTGCCAACCCGCAATCGAAGCTGGCCCATGAATTGGCTGACGGTCTGCCATGGGCCGGCACCGAAAAAGAGGATATCGCCACTTTCGGCCCCGCTCGCTGAAGCAATACCCTGCCAGGCCTTTTCATCGAGAAACTTGGCGATGGGTGACTGCAGACCTTCGAGCCCGGCAGCGGCATCATTGACCTTGATCCACGCCAGGCCCCTGGCCCCGTAGCGACCAACATACTCGGTGTAGCCGTCGATCTGCCTTCGTGACAGCGTTGCGCCGCCGGGGACGCACAGAACGGCGACCCGGTCACCCGCTTCATTGGCCGGGCCGGAGAACACGCGAAACTCAACCTGGGCGACATGCTCATCCACCGACGCCAGTTGCATCGGAATTCGCAGGTCAGGCTTGTCTGATCCATATGTTTCCATCGCCTCGCGCCAGGTCAGGCGTGGAAATTCCGCCGCCAATTCCACCTCCAGCGTCTCGAGGAACACCTGCCGCAACATCTCTTCGGCACAGTTCTGAACATCCGCTTCCTCGACGAATGACATCTCCACATCAAGCTGAGTGAACTCCGGTTGGCGGTCGGCACGCAAATCCTCATCGCGGAAACAACGCGCAATTTGATAATAACGATCCATGCCGGACATCATGAACAACTGCTTGAACAACTGCGGCGACTGCGGCAAGGCAAAGAATTTGCCCGCATGGATGCGACTGGGAACCAGGTAATCCCGTGCGCCCTCTGGCGTCGCCTTGGTCAGAATGGGCGTCTCGAGCTCGGTAAAGCCACGCTGATCGAGATAATTCCGGATCGCCTTATACAAGCGTGCCCGGATCTTCAAATTACGCTGCATGCGTGGACGTCTTAAGTCGAGGTAGCGGTATTTGAGCCGTACTTCCTCACCATCCTCATCGCTCATCAGCATGGGAATGGGTGCTGAAGCATTAAGCAACTCTATGGATTCGGCCAGGATCTCGACTCGGCCGGTCGCCATCCGCTCGTTCCACTGGCTTTCGGGGCGCAGACGCACCTGCCCGGTGACCCGGATACAATACTCATTGCGCAGACGTTCGGCTTCGGGAAACACCGGGCTGTCCGGTTCGACGACCACCTGCACGATGCCGGCGACATCCCGCAGGCCAATAAAAATCAGGCCTCCCAGGTCGCGGGCCGCGTCGACCCAACCACACAATCTGACCTGGTCACCGACCTGATCCTGGTTCACTTCACCACAAAGGTGTGTGCGCATTACTCGATTCCCGATGATGCTGGCGTTGAGGGGGTACAGCTTAGCCGCTAAATCAGGCTGCGTCGGCTTTCTTGCTTACCGCGGAAGATTTATCGGCGCCGCCGGACTTCGATTCTTTCTTGCTGCCGCTGTCTGAGGACTTGGCATCCGTGGTCAAACCGGACTTGCTGTCCTTGGACTCGGTATCCGCTTTGGTGGTCTTTGCATCAGACTCTTCGCCAGAGCTTTCAGAAAGGTTACGCCTGTCGCCCTTTTTAAAATCCGTTTCGTACCAGCCTGAGCCCTTGAGCCGAAAAGCGGCAGCGGATATAAATCTTTGCAGACTGGACGATTCGCAGGCCGGGCATTCGATCAGGTCTGTGTCGCTCAAGCGTTGCAATTTCTCAAGTTCGTGGCCGCATGACCGGCATCTGTATTCATAAATGGGCATGGTTAAACGTCCCGGCAATTTATCAATGGCGAAAATTCAATGTCAACGCTCAAAATGGGGCGGGAAGCCGCACTTTCCAAGGCCAGCCGGCCGGCGGACCACCAGGTGCAAAATTTGACCCGTGGTTTGGTATGATCAGCGGTCCGCCCGTCGATACGATCGCCGGGACAGTGAATTCGATTATCAGGAGGAGCTCGATGCGCCGTACGATTGACAATATTGCCACAGTTCTGGTCGTCATTTCGGCTTTGCTGCTGGCGGCCTGCCAACAGTCTGCAGCGCCTGAGCGCGAATCCGAGGCAGGTACCGAGGCTCAATCTGTAGCCGCAGTCCGGCAGGACACCGAAGCGGGCGCGGCAAATCCCAAGCGCGCTTCGCGCTACGACATCTACGCCACGGTCCGCTTAACGGCGGACGTGAGCCACCTCAGTGACAATCAGAAACGCATGCTGCCGATGTTGATCAACGCCTCGGCGATCATGGATGAATTGTTTTGGCAACAGGCCTGGGGCGACCGGGATTCCCTGCTTGCCGGTATCGATAATATCGGCCAGAAAAGGTTTGCCGAAATCAACTATGGCCCCTGGGACCGCCTGGCCGGCGACCAGCCCTTCGTGGAAGGCGTGGGCCCCAAACCGGCGGGGGCGCGGTTTTATCCGGCCGATATGACCAAAGAGGAATTTGCCGCCTGGTCGCAGGAAGGCAAGGACGGACTTTACTCGCTGGTGGTTCGTAACGAGGCGGGTGAACTGGGCCTGGTGGGCTATAACGAAGCCTACGCAGCCGAACTGAAGCAAACCGCCGGCATTCTGCGCCAGGCCGCGGAATTGGCTGACGACCCTGAATTTGCAAATTACCTGCGTATTCGCGCCGACGCTTTGCTATCCAATGAGTTCCAGGCCTCCGACATGGCCTGGATGGACATGAAAAACAACCCCATCGAATTGGTCATCGGCCCAATCGAAACTTACGAAGACCAGTTGTTCGGCTACCGTGCGGCCTTCAAGGCATATGTTCTGCTCAAGGACATGGCCTGGAGCGAACGTCTGGCGCGCTTCGCGCAGTTTCTTCCTGATCTGCAACGCAATCTGCCAGTGGCGAATGAGTACAAACAGGAAATGCCGGGCTCGGATGCAGACCTCAACGCCTACGATGTCATTTACTACGCCGGTCACAGCAACGCCGGGTCCAAAACCATTGCCATCAATCTGCCCAATGACGAAGAAGTTCAACTCGCCAAGGGCACCCGGCGGCTGCAATTGAAGAATGCCCTCCTGGCCAAGTTCAACAAGATTCTGGTGCCCATAGCAGACACCCTGATCGCGCCGGACCAGCGCCAGCACGTGACCTTCGACGCCTTTTTCGGCAACACCATGTTTCATGAGGTCGCTCACGGGCTGGGCATCAAGAACACGCTCAGCGACGCAGCCGGCCAGGGAGCAACCGTGCGCCAGGCATTGCAGGAGCATGCCTCCGCCATTGAGGAAGGCAAAGCCGATATTCTCGGGCTGTACATGGTGCAAAGCCTGCGCAGCCAGGGCGAAATCACCGCGGGCGAGCTGATGGACAATTACGTCACGTTCATGTCCAGCATTTTCCGCTCGGTGCGGTTCGGCGCCAGCAGCGCACACGGCCGGGCCAATATGATCCGCTTCAATTTTTTCAAGCAGGCAGGGGCTTTCAGCCGTGACCTCGACAGCGGCACTTACCGCATCAATGTCGGCGCTTTTGAACAAGCCGTGGAAGACCTCAGCCGCATCATCCTGGAGTTGCAGGGCAACGGTGACTACACAGCTGTCAATCAGTTCGTGGCAAGCATGGCGGGCGTAGACAGCCAGTTGCAGGCTGATCTGGACCGGCTTACCGGGCTGGGCATTCCGGTGGACATCGTGTTCGAACAGGGTGTCGAGGTGCTGGGCCTGTAGGGGCCTTGCAAGGCCTGACAATCATGAATGCGCCCAAGAACCCCGAAGCAGACGGCAATCGCCGTATCGTCGTCAAGGTCGGCAGCCAAGTGTTGTGTGATGATCACGGCGCGCTGAATCTGCCGGTTCTGGGCAATATTGCCCGGCAAGTGTCAAAGTTGGCAGCGGACGGTTGGCGTGTGCTGCTGGTCTCCTCCGGCGCCGTGGCTGCCGGCGCCGCAACGACGACGCCCGCCGTTCAGTCGGTGCACAATCCGGTGGTGCGAAAGCAAGTGCTCGCTGCCGCCGGCCAGGTTGAGCTGATGCGGGCCTGGCGGCAACACCTGGGTGAGCATGACCTTGGCAGTAGCGCAGGTGCTGACCAGCCGCAGCGACTTTCAGACTCGCCGCCGTTATCTGAACATGCGCCGCTGTATCTCAGCCCTGCTTGATGTAGGGATGATTCCAGTCGTCAATGAAAATGACGTGGTCTCGGTCACCGAGCTGATGTTTACTGACAATGACGAACTGGCCGGCCTGCTGGCGGCCATGGTCGATGCTCAATTGCTGTGCTTGCTCAGTTCCGTGCCGGGGGTCTACGATGGCGACCCCGGAGATGAAACCACAACGCAGATTAGAATTTGGGATGAGGACACATTTCGTGCCGAACAGGTCGTTCAACGAGCCAGTTCGGCGCTGGGCCGCGGCGGCATGCACAGCAAACTCAATGTCGCGCGTGAAACTGCACGGCTGGGGACCGAGGTGGTTATCGCCGACGGCGGGGAGGATGAGGTACTGCTCAGGATTACCGCCGGCGAGCAGCTGGGCACACGGTTTCGGGCAGGAAGGCCAACCTCGTCGACGCGGCGCTGGCTGGCCAGCGCGCAAAGCTTCACCAGCGCCAGCGCCTTCGTCAATGCCGGCGCCGCCGATGCACTCTGCGATCGCAACCGTCTGGCAAGCCTTTTGCCGGTCGGCATCGAACGACTGGAAGGCGAATTCAAGCGAGGCGACGTCATTCAGATTTGCGGGCCGGACAACAATGTGATTGCATGTGGACGGGCACAGTACGATGACCACGAGGCCCAAGCCAAGCTGGGCCAACAAGGGCACAAGCCGTTGGTCCATTATGACTATCTCTACCTGGTGAACAGGTGAGGAATGAAGCGATGACCCAGTCAATTACCGCGCCAATTATCGGGCAAATTAACGAAGCAGTGACGGATTCAAGCGCCGGGGATGCGCAAAGACAAGCGCTGTTGCAGGGACTGGAGCGCTCCAGGCATGCGGCCCGTGAGCTCGCAAAGGCCACCACCGAGCAGGTCAACACGGTGCTGCATTCTCTGGCCGACAAGGCGCTTTCAGCCGAAGCTGATATCCTCGCCGCCAATCGCCTGGACCTCGAGAGGATGGACAAGGCCGACTCCAAGTATGACCGCCTGCTGCTGAGCCGGGGCCGCCTGCAGGGGATTGCGCTCGACTTGCGCAATGTTGCCGGGCTGCCCTCCCCGGTCGGTGAAGTATTAGAGCAGAGAGATTTGCCCAGTGGTTTGCACCTCAGCAAGTTGCGGGTGCCGGTGGGTGTGATCGCGGTCATATTCGAATCCCGGCCGAACGTGACCTTTGATGTATTTGCCCTGTGTCTGAAGTCGCTCAATGCCTGCGTTTTAAAGGGCAGCTCCGATGCCCACGACACCAACCTGGTGATCGTCAAACTGATCCACGAGGCATTGGCCGAACAAGGCCTGAGTCCGGATTGCGCCTACCTGGCACCGCCACAACGCGAGTTGCTGCCCCACATCTTGCAGGCCGTGGACTTTATCGACCTGGCGATTCCGCGTGGTTCACGCGGCTTGATCGATTTTGTGCGTGATAATGCTCGAATTCCGGTGATCGAAACCGGCGCCGGTATCGTCCATACCTATGTCGACAAAAGCGCTGATCTTGTCGCTGCAAAAGCAATTGTCACCAATGCAAAATCACGCCGCGTCGGCGTATGCAATGCGCTGGACACCCTGGTATTGCATGCCGACCTGCTGCAGGAATTGCCCGGGCTGATGGAAGAACTGGGGGAGACATTCGCGGTGGAAGTTTTTGCCGACGAGGCCGCGTTCGAGGCGCTGGACGGCCATTATGCCGGCCCATTGAACCCTGCTGACGAAACCCATTTCGGCCAGGAATTCCTGTCACTGCGCATGTCAATTAAAACGGTGGGCAGCCTGGAAGACGCGCTGGCACATATTTACAGGTTTTCATCGAAACATTCCGAGGCCATCGTGGCGCAAGACCCGGAGGCCATAGAAACCTTTCTCAATCAGGTGGATGCCGCGGCGGTTTTTGCCAACGCTTCAACCGCGTTCACCGATGGCGCGGAGTTTGGAATGGGTGCCGAAATCGGCATCAGCACGCAAAAACTCCATGCCCGCGGCCCGATGGCGCTACCAGAACTGACCAGTTACAAGTGGGTGGTGCGGGGTAGCGGCCAGATACGCCCACCCGCCTGAGGCGGGAGCCGCCGTGGCCAAGGTCCTGGTATTCCAACACGTTGCCGCCGAACCCCTGGGCACGCTTGACCCCATGCTGCGCGATCGCGGCCACCGGATTCGTTACGTCAATTTTTCGCGCGACCCGGATGCGCAACCTGATGTCAGCCGCTACCAGGCGCTGATAGTCCTCGGCGGGCCGATGATGCCGGACCAGGGTGGTCAATATCCCCATTTGTTCACTGAAATGCGCTGCATCGAGGAGGCGCTCAAGCGCGAGATTCCGGTCCTGGGCATCTGCCTGGGCGCACAGTTGCTGGCTTTCACACTGGGCGCCGGAGTGCGGCCCGCGCGCGGCTGGGAAATCGGCTGGTATGAGCTCTCACCCACCACACAGGCGGCCGCCGATCCACTGTTCTGCAATCTGGTCCAACCCCATCCGGTTTTTCAGTGGCACGGCTACACTTTTGACCTGCCGCAGGACAGCATCCACCTGGCGAGGTCCGAATTGTGCCGGCACCAGGCGTTTCGCCATGGGCAAAACGCCTACGGTTTCCAGTTTCACCTGGAACTCGATGAGCGCTTGATCAATCGTTGGCTGGGTCTGCCCCACTATCTGGCAGAGCTCGAAGGCAGCGGCGTACAGCAAACAGCCGCGCAGGTTCGATCGCAAACCCATGAACTGATCGCGGACTCCGTCAGGCTAAGCCAGGATGTATTCAGCGCGTTTCTCAAGCCCCTGGGGGAACGAAATTTGCGCGCAGTATTACCCTCGAGGTAGTGCACACACCGGGGTGACGGTGCAATTAGAGACCTAGCCGAAAGTGAAGCGGCCCTCCACTACGTCGATCGTGACCGTATCGCCCGGGTTGTAGTCGCCGGACAGCATTTTTTGCGCCAGCGGGTTTTCAATTTCGTGCTGGATGGCGCGTTTCAGCGGCCGGGCGCCGTATACGGGGTCGAAACCGGCATTGCCGAGCAGTTCCATGGCCTGATCGGAGATCTCCAGTTGCAAGTCAACGGCCTCCAGCCTGCGACGCAGGTGGGAGAGCTGTATGCCGGCAATCATCTGTATCTGCTGACGGTTGAGCGGATGGAATACCACCAACTCGTCAACGCGATTGATGAATTCCGGCCGAAAATGTTGCCCCACAACATCCATCACTGCCGATTTCATCGCCTCGTAGCCCTGGCCGGACAATTCCTGGATTCGCTGTGAGCCCAGGTTGGAAGTCATCACGATGACGGCGTTGCGGAAATCGACCGTGCGGCCGTGCCCGTCTGTCAGGCGCCCATCGTCAAGTACCTGCAACAGGATGTTGAATACGTCATGGTGCGCTTTTTCGATTTCATCGAGCAGGATCACCGCATAGGGCCGCCGCCGCACGGCTTCTGTCAGATAGCCGCCCTCTTCGTAGCCAACATAGCCCGGCGGGGCGCCGATGAGCCGTGCTACAGAGTGTTTTTCCATGAACTCGGACATGTCGATGCGAACCATCGCCTCCTCCGTGTCAAACATGAATTCGGCCAGCGCCTTGCACAACTCGGTCTTGCCCACGCCGGTCGGGCCCATGAACAAAAAGGAGCCAATCGGGCGATTGGGATCGGACAGGCCGGCACGGGAGCGGCGGATGGCATCCGAGACCGCAACAACGGCCTCATCCTGCCCCACCACACGGCCGTGCAGCGCCTCTTCCATGCGCAGCAATTTATCGCGTTCGCCTTCGAGCATGCGGCTGACCGGGATGCCGGTCCAGAGCGATACCACTTCTGCGATTTCGTCTTCGGTGACCTTGTTACGCAGTAATTGAAATTCGGTTGCCTGGCTTTTCTCGGCGACCTGTAGCTGTTTTTCCAGGTCGGGGATGCGGCCGTATTGCAGCTCAGACATGCGCGCGAGGTCCTGGGCCCGCATCGCGGTCTCCAGGTCGGCCCGCGCCCGCTCCAGGTCTTCCTTAATATGTGTCGCGCCTTGTACTGCCGCCTTTTCCGCCTTCCATATCTCGTCCAGGTCGGAAAACTCCCGCTCCAATTCGGTGATCTTTTCCTCGAGTTCCTCAAGGCGTTTCAGCGAAGCGTCGTCGCTCTCCTTCTTTAATGCTTCGCGCTGTATCTTCTGTTGAATCAGCTTGCGCTCCAGGCGGTCCAGTGCCTCCGGCTTGGAATCGATTTCCATGCGGATGCGCGAGGCCGCCTCGTCCATCAGGTCAATGGCCTTGTCGGGCAATTGCCGGTCAGAGATGTAGCGGTGCGACAAGGTGGCTGCCGCCACCAGGGCGGGGTCGGTGATGTCCACCCCGTGGTGCACCTCGTAGCGTTCCTGCAGACCGCGCAAAATCGCGATGGTGTCTTCCACTGACGGCTCACCGACAAATACTTTCTGAAAACGGCGTTCCAGTGCCGCATCCTTTTCCAGGTATTGGCGATGTTCGTCGAGGGTGGTCGCGCCAATGCAGTGCAATTCTCCCCGCGCCAGCGCCGGCTTGAGCATATTGCCGGCATCCAAGGCGCCTTCAGCCTTGCCGGCCCCCACCACGGTATGGATTTCATCGATAAACAGGATGATATTTCCTTCCTGCTTGGCCAGATCGTTGAGCACGGCCTTGAGCCGTTCTTCAAATTCGCCGCGGAATTTGGCGCCGGCCAGCAGCGCGCCCATGTCCAGACTCAAGACACGCTTGCCGCGCATGCCTTCGGGTACTTCGTTGTTGACAATGCGCTGCGCCAGGCCTTCGACGATTGCGGTCTTGCCCACACCGGGCTCGCCAATCAGCACCGGGTTGTTCTTGGTGCGGCGTTGCAGCACCTGGATGCAGCGGCGAATTTCCTCGTCACGGCCAATCACCGGGTCAAGTTTGCTCTGCTCGGCTCGCTCGGTCATGTCGATGGTGTACTTTTCCAGCGCCTGACGGTTTTCCTCGGCGTTGGCGTCAACGACCTGCTCACCACCGCGCAACTCATCAATGGCATTCTCAATCGCCTCGCGGTTGGCGCCGGATTGTTTGAGCATATCGGCCAGCGCACCCTTGACGTCGATTGCCGCCAACACAAAGAGCTCGCTGGCGATGAACTGGTCACCACGCTTTTGGGCAATTTTATCCGCGACATTGAGCAGCTTGATCAGGTCATTGGACAGGCCGATCTCACCCGGCGCACCGCTGACCCGGGGCAGGCTGTCGAGGCGCTCACCCAGGGACGAACGCAAGGGGTTGACGCGCACCCCCGAGCGAGTCAGCAAATGCCGGCAGGCGCCGCCATCCTGATCCAGCAAGGCCACCATGACATGCGCCGGCTCGATCATTTGGTGATCCAGCCCCACCGCCAAGCTTTGTGCATCCGACAACGCCAGTTGAAACTTGCTGGTTAGCTTATCCATTCTCATACCAAGAACTCCAAATCGTTTTGTGGGGCGAGCTGGCCGACGGCCGGCCAAGTGGCCCGGAACTGATCAAGATTTGAGGGCGATACATGAAGGAATCAAGCGGCTGAAGGGCGACTTAAGTCATTGAAATCATGAGCCCGGATAATGGCGCGGTCAGGCTACCGGGATCAGATGTTGGATAATGCGGTGATAGGTCGTGAACAAGCGCTCCAAATCATCAATTGCAACCCGCTCATCCACCTGGTGAATGGTGGCATTGCGCAGGCCCAGTTCCACCACCTCACTGCCCAGGGGCGCCATGAAACGTCCGTCGGATGTGCCGCCGCCGGTATTGAGGTGCGGGCGAACCTGCAGGCATTCATCAATCGAGGCCACCACGGCTTCGCGCAAGGCGCCCGCCACAGAACGGAAGGGTTCGCCGGACACTTCCCAATCTAAATGAAAATCGTCAATGCCATGCTTGGCCAAGACTGCTTCTAATCTGGCCTTGAGGCTCAAGGATGGCGATGCGGGGCCGTTTCGAAAGTTGATTTGCACCACGACATCGGTTGGCGTCACGTTGCGCGCGCCGGTGCCGCCGCTGATGGCGGCCACCTGGCAATGGCTGGGCGGGAAATCATCGTCGCCCTGGTCCAGTTCCATGGCAATCAATTCGGCCAGGAACGGCGCCATTCGATGCGCCGGATTGTCCAGGTTCTCGGGGAACGCGGTGTGACCCTGGATGCCGTTGATTTGCAGACGCGCATGGATGCTGCCGCGGCGCCCTACCCGAATGCTATCGCCCAGTCGGTCAAGGCTGGAGGGCTCTCCGACCAGGCAGAAATCGGGCGCGGCGCGGCGCCTGCTGATGGCCTCGGCAACACGCACGATTCCGTCAGTGGCTGGGCCCTCCTCGTCACTGGTCAACAACAATCCGACCTGGCCAAGGTGATCCGGGGCTTGCAGGGCGAATGTTTCCAGCGCCACGACCATGGCTGCGACTGCACCCTTCATATCCACGGCGCCGCGGCCGTATAGTTCACCATCCTTTTCGGTCGGCTCAAAAGGCGGGAAGGTCCACAATTCCAGTGGTCCGGCGGGAACGACATCGGTATGGCCCAGGAACCAAAGTGAGGGTTTGGCGACGCCACGCGTGATCAGCACATTGGTTACATCGCCGCAGAGAAACCACTCCGCCTCGAATCCCAACGGCAACAGGCGCTCGACGATGGACGACTGGCAGCCATGGTCTGCCGGCGTTAGCGACGGTCGGGCGATCAGCTCTCGGGTGAGCTGCAGTGTCTTGCCCGTATTCGGCATCGGCACGACCATCAGATATAGTCTTCCAGATCACCGGGGGAAAACCCCACGGCCAACAAGTCTCCGTCCAGCATGAATACCGGGCGCTTGATCAGCGTCGGGTGCTGCAGCAGCAATTCAAACGGATCAACCAGGGCCTGTTTTTTCTCGTCCCCGTTCAGGTTTCTCCAGGTGGTGCTGCGCTTGTTTACCAGGTAAGAAGAAAAATCAGAATCGAGCCATTCACGCAGCAGCGCCGGTTGGACGCCCGCGACCCTGAAATCATGAAACTGCCACGGCACCCGGCGCAGATCGAGCCATTGCAGCGCCCTGCGGCAGGTGTCGCATTGCTTGATACCATAGACATCGAGCCGCACTCGATGCGCCTGCAAATCCACTTCAGGCATCTCTGAGCAACTCGTTGACGCTGGTTCGGGCGCGGGTCTTTTCATCGACCTGTTTGACAATCACTGCGCAATACAGTGAATGGCTGCCGTCTGCTGCGGGCAGCGAACCGGGTACGATGACAGAGCCTGCCGGCACCCGCCCCTGGATGATTTCACCGCTTTCGCGGTTGTAAATCTTGGTGCTCTGACCGATGAATACACCCATCGACAAGACACTGCCACGTTCCACAATGACACCTTCGACGACCTCGGATCGGGCGCCGATAAAACAATCATCCTCGATAATCGTGGGGGTGGCCTGCAGCGGCTCAAAGACCCCGCCAATGCCCACGCCACCGGACAAATGCACGTTTTTTCCGATTTGCGCACAGGATCCCACCGTGGCCCAGGTGTCCACCATGGACCCGGCGCCCACATGCGCGCCGATATTCACATAGCTGGGCATCAGCACGGCGCCCGCTGCAATGTGGGCGCCGCGCCGTACCGTCGCCGGCGGCACCACCCTCGCACCGCAATCAGCGATGTCGGCACTGCCCCCAGGCGGCCAGCGCAACGGCACTTTGTCGTAAAAATTCTGGAAACCGCCGTCTATCACCTCGTTGTCACGCAGGACGAATGACAGCAGGGCTACCTTCTTCAGCCACTGATTGACCCGCCACTCACCGGGCAATTCGGGGTCAATGGGTTCGGCCACGCGCAGCTGCCCACTTTCCAGGGCATCCAGGCTGGCCTCGACAGCCTCGTGCAATTCATCCGGGGCCGATTCGGGCGTCAGCATCTCACGCTGCTCCCAAGCGGCATCAATGATGTGTCTTGCAACTTCGGGATCAAAATGGGCATTCATTCAAGGTGTTCCTTTATGGTGCGGGTCAGGAGCTCGCGGGCCTTTTCTGACAAGGGTTGGTGATTAGCCTGGCTGATTACAAAGGTATCTTCAACCCGTTCGCCAAAGGTCGCGATGCGTGCGTCGTGTACCTGCAGGCCACACGCGTTGATTGCGGCGGCGATGCGTGACAAAAGGCCGGGCCGATCATTGGATTCAAACTCCAGAATGGTAGCCGATTCGCTGGCGCCATCAACAAATGTCATGACGGGCTCGTGAACAAAGTGTCGCAATATACGCGGTATGGCGCGGTTCACTGGCTCATGCGGCCCCTCCATGCGGCAGGCCCGTTCGAGCCGCGCGATGATCTCTTCCCTGTCTGCCCCGTTCAACACGCCCCCGTGGCGATCGAGCAATTGGAATAGGTTGAAACTGCGACCGTCAAGCGTCGTGAGTACCTTTGCGGCCAGCACATTGGTGCCCATTTCATCGAGCACGCGGGTAATTGCGGCAAACAGGCCATCATGATCGGGCACGCACACCAGCAACTCCGATACCCGATGTGGCTTGCTCTCACGAATCGCGATGGCCGCCTTCCTGCCCCCTCCTTCAAGCATCACTTCGGTGGCCCACTGCAACTGATCAGGATTGAAGCGCAAATAGGTGGCCTCTGGCAATACCTTCCACAGCTTTTCGATTTCCACCGGCACCAGACCCTTGCGCAACAAACGGCTAAAAGTACCCGAGCGCGTCTCGCGGATGCGCGTCGCCCGTAGCATGGGATTGTGCAGGCCGCGCCGGATTGCCCGGCCACTGGACAGGTAAAGTTCCCACAGCAGAGAATTCTTCCAACTGTTCCACAGCTTCGGGCTGGTCGCTTCAATGTCTGCGACGGTCAGCAAGTAGAGGTAGTCGAGGTAGCGCTTGTCACCCATGCGGGAGGCAAATGCATGAATCGTGGCTGGATCGCTGAGATCCTTTGGTTGTGCGGTACGGGACATCAGCAAATGTTCCTTTACCAACCAGGAGACCAGCTTGCAGTCATCCGCTTCCAATCCAATCAGTTGGCAGAATTCCAATGCATCGACCGCACCCAGGGTGGAATGATCACCGCCGCGGCCTTTGACGATATCGTGAAAAATGGCTGCCAGGTACAGTAATTCCGGCCGGCCGATGCGGCGAAATACGGATTGAACATGCGGGAATATCTCTGCGTATTTTCCGTAGGCGAAGCGCCGCAGGTTGCGCACCACGAATAGCGTGTGCTGATCGACCGTATAGACGTGGAACAGATCGTACTGCATGCGCCCGACAATCTGTCCGAAGATCGGCAGATAGGCTGCCAGTACCCCGTAACGGCTCATTCGCTGGAGCTGCGTATAGACCCCCTCCTGCTGCCGTAGCAGGGACAGAAAATAACGGTGGACCAAGCGCCTGCTGCGCACTTTCTCATCCAGCTCGTAGCGGTGCTGGCGAATCAGGCGGATGGTGGATGCCCGCACGCCACGGATCTTCGGATCCCTTGCCAGCAGCACAAACAATTTCATCAAGGAGGCCGGCTTGCGTGTAAATAGCCCGTCATCTACAACTTCCAGAAAGCCGTGTCGCAGACGAAAATCCGCACCCAGTGGCTTGACCTCGGCGTCACCGTGCAGCAGCAATTCCTCCTGAAATAACTGCAACAACCGTTCGTTCAACCGTTCCAGCCGCATCACGGTGCGGTAGTATTTCTGCATGAATTGCTCGACAGCAAGGTTGGCGTCCTGGTCACGGAAACCCAGCCGGGTGGCCACCTCTCGCTGGTAGTCGAACAACAGGCGATCTTCCGAGCGGCCGGCCAGTAAATGCAGCGCGAAGCGCACTGTCCAAAGAAAATTCTGGCCCTGCAGCAGGGCGCCGTATTCAGGGTCGGTCAGGAAGCCGTGCTCGACCAAGCCGCCCAAACCGGTTGCGCCGAAGTGGCGCCTTACCACCCAGGAGATCATCTGGATATCCCTCAGGCCACCCGGTCCCTCCTTGATGTTGGGTTCAAGGTTGTAGGCCGTATCGTTGAAGCGGCTGTGGCGCTCAACCTGTTCGGCCATTTTGGCTTCGAAAAATGCCGGCGCTGACCAGACCCGATCGGGCGCAGTGGCAACCATCATTTCATCGAACAGTGCCTGAGGTCCGGCCAGAATACGCGCCTCCATCAAGGTGGTTGCTGTGGTGACATCGGCTTGTGATTCCTCCACGCAGGCCACCACAGACCGCACGCTGTGGCCCAGATAGAAACCAGCGTCCCACAGTACCTGCACGAAGGATTCGATTTGTGTGCGCGGCGGGCGGTGCGCGTCACTGTTACCGAGCAGAATCATCAGGTCCACATCGGAGCCCGGGTGCAGTTCGCTGCGGCCATAACCACCCACTGCCACCAGGCACAGATCACCAGACGAGGGCACCAGCGAATTCCAGGCCACCAGCAACAGCTGCTCCACAGCCCAGGCACGCTCTTCCACCAATGCTGTAACCTGACCGCCCGTCGGCACGCCGGACCAGAAGCGCTCGGCCAGCACTTCATCTGCGTGCTTCAAGGATTGACTGAGAATGCCCGCCAGGGCGCGTTGAAATTCAATCTGATCTTGACCGGAACCTGTCGTGGCTGGATTTTCGCCCGCGCCGGCAAGTTGACTCGCGATGGCGGTCAAATCCGGGCAAGCCCTCGATTTATTCGGGGCAGCCAGCAATCCGTGCACAGTCAGAGATCGTCGTCGGGCAGCCTGGTCAGGACGTCGAAGCCGGTATCGGTGACCGCAATGGTGTGCTCCCACTGCGCTGACAGGCTTCTGTCCCGGGTGACCACGGTCCACTGGTCAGGCAACAGGCGCGTGTCCCGCTTGCCGAGGTTGATCATAGGCTCAATGGTGAAGACCAGGCCCGGCACCAATATCTCGCCGCTGCCCGGGCGCCCGTAGTGCAGGACCTGAGGGTCTTCGTGAAATATTTTGCCGATCCCGTGACCGCAGTACTCGCGCACGACCGAGCAACCCTGCCCCTCGGCATAGGTTTGAATGGCGTGGCCGATATCGCCAAGGCGAACGCCGGGGGCAACCAATTCGATGCCCGTGACCATGGCGCGGTAGGCAATGTCAGAAATGCGCTTACCCTTGATGGATGGTTTGCCGACCTGGTACATCTTGGACGTATCACCGTGCCAGCCGTCCTTGATGACGGTGACGTCAATATTGATGATGTCGCCGTCCTTGATGGTCCGGCTGCCGGGAATGCCGTGGCAAATCACGTGATTGACGGAAGTGCAGATGGACTTGGGAAAGCCCCGGTAACCCAGGCAGGCCGGAATGGCCTGCTGTGGACCGGTAATGTAATCATGGCAGATTTGATCCAACTCGCCGGTGGTAATACCCGGCTCAACGTATTCCCGAATCATGCGCAATACATCACCGGCCAACTGACCGGCAACGCGCATTTCTTCAATCTCGTCAGGTGACTTGAGTGTAATTCCCATGTCTCTGTTCTTCGGGGCCAGCTTGCGCAAGGATTTGAACATCATCAGGTCCACTGCAAAAACCGTATTGTACAACGCCGGGGAGTACTATTGTCCCATGTGATTGTGTCATGAAAACAGCATAATGCACGGAACCATTGCTGTCACCACGGAGTCCGACTTGTGGCGCGGCAAATCTGCCTTGGGAGAGACATTACATGCGGCCGATACCGCTCAGACCCGTATTATCTGACATGGACAACGGGCATGGACATCCGTGATTCGCTGCAGCAGGCGCGGCGGCGGTTGAAGGCTCAGGCGGAGCGTTCCAATCGCCTGGAATCCGAGGTCCTGCTCGGCCATGCACTGGATGTAAGCCGCTCATTTCTGTATGCCAACCCAAACCTGGCGTTGAGCGGCGATCAACGCAGGGCATTTTTCGCGCTGGTCCAGCGGCGCAATCAAGGCGAGCCCATTGCCTACATAACGGGTCAGCGGGAATTCTGGTCCCTGCCATTGAAGGTCACGCCCAATGTATTGATTCCTCGCCCGGAAACGGAGCTGATCGTGGAAACCGCCCTTGAGCTGTTGCCACCTTCACCGGGATTGCGCGTCGCCGACCTCGGCACGGGCAGTGGTGCCATTGCCCTGGCGATCTCGAAGGAGAGGCCCACCTGGACGGTACACGCCACCGAGCTGTCCACCGCCGCTCTGAGCGTGGCGCAGGACAACGCACGCACCCTCGACCTGGACCGAGTGCAGTTTCAAGCAGGATCGTGGTGTGAGCCGCTTGAGGGCCGTTTTGAGCTGTTGGTGAGCAACCCGCCATACGTCCAGAGCAATGACCCGCACTTAAGCCAGGGCGACTGCCGATTTGAGCCACAAACGGCCTTGTGCGGCGGTGAAGACGGCCTCGATGCCATTCGGGTGATCATCGCTCAGGCGGCCCAATGGCTCGCTCCGAGTGGCTGGTTGCTGCTGGAACACGGTTTTGACCAGGGCGAGCGGGTTGTCAGCCTGATGCAAAGTGCGGGTCTGAGCAGGGTTGCAACCCGGCGTGATATCAGCGGCCTGGATCGCGCCACTGCCGGGCAGCAATAAAGCCCACCAGCAGGACGATCAGCGCCATCACAAGCCAGCCGTACCAGCGTGCCGGTTGGTCGGCGTCAAACAAACGGGTGTTGAAGATGGTGCAACTGGCGCTCGCGCCTGGCCTGATTTGTAGGTCAAGACATTCTTCAGGATCGTACTCAACCGAACCGTCGTTGCCTATTGGCCAGACGGCGCACAGGGTTCCGCCTTCCCAATCGGGCAGCACCTCAAAAACCTGCCGATCATCCTTACCGGAAAACCACAGGCTACCTTCGTATTCGCCCCAGGCTTCACTGTCGCAACTGTAGTGCGCCTCATCATAAATGGTGATGTTGATGTCTGATCCGGGATCCACCCACAGCCGCCTGACCTCAATGTTGGAAGCAACAAGGGTGTTCTCGACCTCGCAAAAACCTGCGTCACCATCTTCGAATTCAAGGAACTGGCAGCCATCCGGATCATTCTCCGAATGACCGCTGGCATCATCAAAGGCGTAGTACGCCGGTTGGTATCCCGGCGCAGGCGCCTGAGCAAGCAGGCAGCGCAGACGCCCTGCCGGAAATCCGCTAATGACGAACTCAAGCGGCGACCCCTCCGAAATCATGCCGTATTCTGGTTGGGCGGTGCCCGCACTGCAGCTGATATATGCGGTGACTTCCGCGGGATTGTTGTCCGAAAAGCTCGTGCTGATGCGAAAGCTCGCCCGCGCACTCGGTTGATCCGGGTGCGGTTGAGACCGGACTGGCTGATCCTGAACGAGCTGACCCTGAACGAGCTGACCCTGAACAAGCTGACCCCGAACGAAGAGATCGCGGTCGGTCGTCGCGACCGCGTCCTGCGCCTGCGATGCGCTGCCAATGAGGACCAACAATGAATGCAACAACCAAAGCCACCTTTGCTGGCTGGTGCGCTTTGGGGCATTAGCTGGATTTTTCATGCGGGACAGGTTGGCTCACGGTCGGCCTGGAGCAAGATTGCGTCAGAGCTGATTTTAAGCGACAGGGGGAGTCAATCTCAACACGTAATTCACGGACCTGAAATTAAAACAGGCCGACTATTGCCGACCTGTTTCAAACGCGCCCTGCCACGTCCGTGTGTATATGCTTTGACCATTCTGACCCAATCGTAAAGAAATGTCAAGACCTTGCAGTCAGGACCGCGGTGTGATGAGGTCCTGCTGTTTGGGCTCGGCCTTTTGGGCGCAGGCAAAAAGAAACCCCGCGGACCGTGAGGTCTGCGGGGTTTCGGGTCTAGCTGTGTCAGCTAATGCAGCGCTTATGCGAAGCGGCGGAAGCCAACCATGCCAACACCAACCATCAGCAGTGCCATCAGCGCGAGGCCGTACTGGCTCAGCGTCGGTACACCTTCATAGATGCGCGTGTTGGTCAGGGTGCACTCGTGGAATTCACCCGGGAAAATCGCATTCACTCCGAGGAAGACGCAGTCGGTCTCAGATTCAACGAAGCTGTCGCGCATTATCTCCTTCAGTTCACAGGTGGTACCACCATTCCAGTCCGGGCAGAACCGGAAGTCGTCCGACTGGTTGCCCGTAGTGAAGTTCAAACGACCTACTATTACGGCGGTCTGGGTCTGGGTCTACGGATCTCCATTGTCTTGGGTCTTCCGCTTCATCTTCGGTTAGGTCGGTTGTTTGACCACCAGACGGACTGTGGCATGAGTCCACGAAGTTTTCGCATTCCATGTCGAGCGCGTGCATAAATTGAATTGTTGAATTCCGGATGCTCATCATTCCAAATCTTGTCGACGTCAATAATGACTTCCATCAACCTGTAATCGATAGTGCATCCCCATTCGCTTCTCCATCTACGTTTTTCGATGTCGGTGAAACTGCACGAACCCGCAATTTCTTGAACATGATACGGGGTGAAAACGTCATTGTCATCATCCTGACGCAGATCAAGAGCATTTTCGTACATCAGTCGCCACAACCTACGCCTTCGTCATTCAAGCAGCGCGCATCGAACACGCCTCGATAACCCGATACGCCATCTGCGGTAACGGTGCAGTCCAACGTCTCTCCGTCTTCCATTGTCTGTACTGGGGGGGCCTGCCAGATGATGTCAAAAGTCTGGCCGTCGCCATCCTGCATGTCGACGATCTGCCGCCTCCGAATTGTGTTTGTATCGACGGCAATCACGCCGTCGTTGCAGTCGAGTTCGACACGGACGGTCGCGTTCGGGTTGTTATCCACACCGAAGACTGTTTCTACCCGGATGGTGGCGGTGGCGTCGTCCTGAGCCACTACCGCCATGGGCAGAAAGGCCAGGATAAGTAGTAATACAATCGCGCGCTTAATATTCATTACTTTTATCTCCAAAAGAAAATATTTATTGTGTCATCCGTGAGCCGGTTATATCCGTTTATCCCACTGTGTCCTGTTTGAGGTCTTGCCTTGCTATCCATCGAAACAGGCTTACTGCAGGCTAGACGGTGTTGAATAGGCTTCTACGCACAACATATTCACTGGAATTCCAGCCCTTGTGTGTGCATTATCCCTAATCCGTCAGTTTGTGTCAATCACTTATCCGAAGTTATTTTGGGTGCTAAATGTGTCTGTAAAGTAAGGAATTGGGCTCGAACAACCCCACAGAAAACACACCTCGGTCCGGCAGGCGTATTTTAAACCCAACCGCATACAAATTGAACCCCTCAGCGTGCCACCAGGCTGCGTTAGGAAAGTCCCGTGAGCGGAGTACTGGCCACGCCTTCAAGGATGCCGAGCGCCGACAAGATTCTATGGGTCTGGTCAAGCCATGGTTACACACGGTTTGAATGTTTCGCCTCGACTCATAAGGGCATATGCAATCCTGACCAACTTGCGCCCCAATATCACTCGAGCAGCGGTTTTTGAAAGTCCCTTATCCAGTTGACGCTGATGATAGCGCTCGAATCGAGGTTCGTTGCGGGCCGCGTGAGCGGCACAAAATAGCAATCGTCGTATCTCCTTCTCGCCATTCTTGGTCAGCTTGTGCTTGCCCTGCATGCGACCAGACCGCCGCAATCGTATGTCCAGGCCGAGGTAGGCCACAAAGGCATCCGATGAAGCGAACACGCCGCGATGAAAGGCCGCCACCAACCCAGCAGCTGTGGCGGGTCCAAGGCCCGGTATCTGTTGGCAACGCGCATAGTCTTGTTGCAGGCCCAACGCCCTTAGCAAATACTCAATCCGGCATTCGATGCGCTGGATCAAGCGGCTGCAGGCCTGTTCCACTTCTCGGCCTGACAGCGACACTTGGCGCATGCTCATGCGCATGTTTTTACGCACTCCAACCACCACAGCGCGACGCTTAATCAAAGCCCACAGCTCCCGTGAATGCTGGTCTGACGGGCAATGACGAGGCAATGACTGCGCTTCGTGGCTGAGATAGCGTGCTAACAACCAGGCATCATGCGGATCACTCTTATGCCTCAGGCCGACGGCATACCGATAGTGATGCAGCTGGCGTGGGTTCACCAAGTAGATCGCATAGCCCAAAGCGTGCGCAGTATCCACCACCGCCAGGTGGTAATGCGATGTCGGCTCCAGCGCCAGTCGTACCTCGCCCGTCAACCCACCAAGCCATTGTGCAATGGCCGCGGTTGAGTTATTGACTTGATAATGTCGTTGCCGGGTCCAATCGTAAACGTCCAAATGATCTTTCGAAACATCCACACCTAAAGTGACTTGGGTAACATTGCTTGTCATAATGATCTCCGCGGTTATATGCCGTAGCCGGGATCTCACGGGGCGCAAGCTTGTATACATCGGCTGTCATTGCAGCTAGATTCTCAATCGGCGCTCTGGTGAGAATGGGATGGGGACGAACTCTTGTTAGTCTGTACCGACTGGCCAGAAAGCGACTGCGTCCCGCCCATCCCGGCACCCTTAATCATCCAGATTTAAGGCAGAAACACCATACAAGCGACTGGGTCGCCGAGCCAGGGATGGCTCGACGAGGCGACACGGAACAGGATGATCCGTTGGAGCCGACCCACCAAGCGCCGAGAAGTGAGGGTAGCCTGAAGGGCCATCCGCCAGGCGTGGACAGCAGTCCGCTCATGGGACTTTCCGGAGGTAGAACTAATGCGACTGCGCTCATGGGGCTTTCCGGAGGCGGAGAAACGTAGTCAAAAAAAAGGCCCCGGAAGTCCGGGGCCTTTGGAATTATGGGGTCAGAGTACTCTGACCCCGGTCAGTGAGGTTTAGGCAAAGCGTCTGAAGCCGACCATGCCTACAGCCAGCATCAACAGCGCCATCAGTGCCAGGCCGTATTGGCTCAGCGTCGGGATGCCTTCGTAAATGCGCGTGTTGTAGATCGTGCATTCGGTATCCTCGATGCCAGGCGCCAGCAGGATCTCATCACAGTCAGAGTGATCGCTCTCCACCGAACTGTCGCGAATCCTCTCGTAGGCCATGCAGACCGTCTGGTTGGTTGGAATATCCCAGTTCGGCAGTACAGAGAAGAACTTGGACTGCTTCATGTCGGCATCAATAATCGTCGTGCTTGAACCGCCAGTAATCACCGTCTGTCCAGGTGTTGCCGTGAATCGGGATGCCATCGTCGTAATAATCGGTCACATAGCGAACGTTGCTGCATTCCCAGAAGACCCTGGCCCGCAGTGAATTGTTGAATTCCGGGAACTCGTCAAACCACTGTTTAATCACCTCAACATCAACATCCAGCAGTTCGTTGAAAATCTCGCAACGGGCCTCTTCGCCACCGACAATATCGGTGAAGTGACAACCGCTGCCGGCGGGCTCGTTCGAAGCCGAACCGAAGACCAGCAAATCACCTTCATTTTCAATGCTCGCGAAGTAATGCGGCAGATAGCCAGACACCGGCGTTTCGGTGACCGTGCAGTCCAATTCGCCACTGTTAAACTCGATAATCACCCACTTGATCTCCCAGGGGCTCATATCCGGCGTGATGATCTTGGTGTGGTCCGGAATCAGGCCGGTGTTGCAGTCGATGCTCACTTCAACCGCCGTTTCGGCGTCATCGCTGAAGATCTTGTTGACTTCAAAGGTCGCGCGGGTCGGGGCGTTGACGAATTCACAGCCCTCAAATGTGCCCTGGGGCGGTAACGGGTCGGTACCCCAGCACGCGCTGGAAATACTGACGTTGTAGTAGTTCAACGCCAGATCGCTTTCCTCTACGTGGCACTCGGTATTGCCATCATTACCTGTGTTGTAGCCCTGGACCCACAATTGACCGGTCGCACCGGGGGAAACCTGAATGGGTGAGTTGGTCTCGAATTCGGCGCCTTGCGGGCCGATCGTATCGGGATTGCACACCAGTGACATGGTCACTGCGCCTTGTGCACCATCGGTGTAGACCTTATCGACAAAGTAATCTGAGCGATTCAGTATCACCTGTATCGTACAAGTTTCGTCTGCTACAAGATCGCCGCAATTTACCGGCGTAAAGATCTCGTAGCCGGCAGGAATGGCGCTTGCGTCCATTGACCCCACGCAATCGAGGGCCGGCGAATCAGGAATATCTGAAACAAGGAAGGTTGCGTTACCACCGGTGTCAGCGTCGTCGGTGTTGGTCGACCCGGGAGAGCTGTCGCCATGCACATCCCCCACGTTGCAGGTCAATCTCACTTTCAGGTCGCCGGGGTTGCCATTGGGTACGTCAATGGTGACGGTGATATTCTTATCATCGTCTTCAATGAAACCCTGCGCCGGGCTGTCGACAATGACTACCCCCGCGTGGCCCGCCACCTGATCCACCTGAACGATGAACACCGAACTCTGAACGGTCAGGAGAAGGTCTTCCGTTTCTTCTACGAGAATGTCCTGTTGGACATCAACCATAACATCAATGACTTCACCCGCTGCTATGCACTTCGCACTATCAACAGCGGTGTAATCAGCACCTGCTGTAGCCTTATCAGCGCTGATTCCTAGTGATGTTTGCCAATAAATATTATGACAGGTCCGGTTATCATTACCGCGCTTAATTTCAAACATTTGGACCGTGTCATCACGTTCGTTCACCGTAAAACCAGTTACGGTAATCTCTGCCTGCAACTGAGTTATGATCGAATCTGGTGTTTGAGCAGTTGAAAAAAAGCGGCGTATCTGGTTGATTTGTTGTTACCAAACTTCAAAGCAACCAAAGGAGATACGCCACTATGAACAAGAATAATGTTATTGAACTGGAACGTCGAGCAATCAGTGCCGATCCGTTGACCGAATTGCTCAAAGAAGGCGCCCGGAAGCTGCTCGCCGAAGCGGTGGAAAGTGAAGTCCAGGAGCTGCTGGCCAAGTATCAGGATTGGCGTACCGAATCAGGTCATGCCGGTGTGGTGCGCAACGGTTACCTGCCAGAACGTGAGTTGCAGACCGGCCTGGGACCGATCCGGGTGAGAATTCCCAAGGTGCGCTCGAAGACCGGTGAAGCAGTGAGTTTTCAGTCGGTGCTGGTGCCGCCATATGTGCGCAAGACAGCGACTTTCGAGGCAGCCATTCCGTGGTTGTACCTCAAAGGGGTATCCAGCGGTGAGATGGCTGAGGCGTTGCGGGTACTGGTGGGCCCGCAGGCACAGGGTCTGTCGGCCAGCACGGTATCCCGCCTGAAACAGGTATGGGCGGAGGAATATCGAGCGTGGAGCCAGCGTCGCCTGGGACAGGACCGGTGGGTGTATGTCTGGGCTGATGGTGTCTACAGTGGGCTGCGGGCGGAGGATGCCAAGCTCTGCGCGCTGGTGATCATTGGTGTCAATGAACGCGGCGAAAAACATTTTCTGGCGATTGAGGACGGGGTGCGGGAATCGACTCAGAGTTGGCGTGAGGTGTTGCTGAATCTGAAGTCGCGCGGCATGAGCGCCCCACAACTGGCGATTGGTGATGGTGCGATGGGTTTTTGGGCGGCGCTGGATGAAATCTTTCCGGCCAGCCGCCAGCAACGCTGCTGGATGCACAAGACCATGAATGTACTGAATTGTTTGCCGAAATCCGCACAACCCAAAGCCAAGCAGGCCCTGCACGCCATCTGGCAGGCGGAAACCAAGGATGATGCAAACAAGGCGTTTGATTTGTTTATTGAGATCTTTGAGGCGAAATACCCGAAAGCGACGAGCTGTTTGCTCAAGGATCGGGATGAACTGTTGGCATTTTATGATTTTCCGGCCCAACACTGGCAGAGCATCCGGACCAGCAACCCGATTGAATCCACCTTTGCCACCATCCGCCACCGGACCAAAAGATCCAAAGGTTGTCTGACGCGCAATGGCATGTTGCATATGATGTTCAAATTGAGCCAGTGTGCGGAAAAGAAATGGCGCCGGCTACGCGGCTTTGATTACCTGGCCAAGGTGATTACGGGGGTGAAATTCAAAGATGGGATCGAGGTAAAAGAGATTGATCAGGTCGCCGCTTGAATCAAATGGCTAAACACCAGATTTGACAATAGCTCGTGCACGCGCATCCATGAGCATACTTGGCTATTTGTCTTCGTGAAATGCTGGTAGGGGCCCTCACCCGGTTTCTGGTGGTTCTACCCTTTGCTTGGCTCTATCGCCATTAGCAACTCCCCCACGCGCCGCAGGGCCTATCAACTGATTTGTTCGTGCACCGCGCCAGAGCTCTCCAAAAATTATATAGGTAATACCTATTGCAATAGATATATACATAGATAATTGCTATTATTCCTGCACGACCTTTTGTGTACGATCAAGTTGGGAACAAGGATGGCAACGCAGAAGAACGATTTAACTCCGAGACAGCAGCACTTCTGTCGGTGCGTAGCCAGCGGCATGGCACAGGCTCAAGCCTATCGGGAAGCCTATGACTGTGTTGATGGCAGTCTCAGCAAAACCCAGCAGGAAAGCGCCAGTCGGCTGATGAGCAGACCCAAGGTCCGCGCAAGGGTCGAGGCGTTGATACGGCAGAAAGAGCGGGGATTAATAGCTGCTTCCCTGTCAGACCGTGAGCACGTCCTCAAGACCTTCCGCGATATGATCGACGAAGGCAGCACAGATCAGTCTCGATTGAGGGCCGCTGAACTGCTGGGCAAGAACCATCGGTGTGTTCACTGACGTTAGGCAGAAGACAGTGCAGCGTTCAGCGGCAGACATCCGCGAAGAACTAGAGCAGCGGCTTGCGGCATTGTCAGGGACTGACAGCGCAGTGCACTGACGGCGCACGAGCCTGCGCCGGGCGGCGTTTCTCTCGGCAGCAATACCTGCCAGCAAACTAAGGCTCCGCTGTCCACCTGCGGATTCAACCGGTCGACGCAACACATTGGTTAAATCGCTCTGCTGGCGTTTCATATTCTAGAGTTTTTCTGGGTCGCTCGTTCAAGCGTCGTGCCACAGCGTTCAATCTGTTTTGATGGATATTCGATAGGTCCATTCCCTTTGGGAAGTATTGTCTGAGTAGCCCATTGGTATTTTCGTTTGAACCACGCTGCCAGGGACTTCTTGGGTCACAAAAGTACACCTTGATGTTGGTATCCAAACTGAAGCGTTTGTGATCAGCCATCTCCTTGCCGCAATCCCAGGTCAGTGATTTGTAGAGTTCGCGCGGTAACTTGCGCGCTTGCTTGATCAGTACGTCGATCACAGTCTTGGTGTCCTTGCTCGGTACCCTGGCCAGCATCACATAACGGCTGTGCCGCTCTACCAGGGTCGCGATCTGGCTGTTGTGTGTGCCGATGAGGAGATCGCCTTCCCAGTGGCCCGGTACCGCGCGGTCTTCGGCTTCGGCCGGTCGCTGGCGGATCGAAACGGTGTCAAGAATCCGACCGTGATCGGGTGTCTTCTGCGTATGATGCCGCGAGCGACGCATCGCACGCGTGCGCCTTAAGTGTTGTAACAGCTCTTTCTTCAAGGCGCCGCGGGCCTGGATAAAGAGCGTGCCGTAAATGGTTTCGTGTGACACCCGTTCGTTCTCGTCATCGGGGCAGGTACGCTTCAGCCAACCGGCAATTTGCTGTGGCGACCACCCAATCTGCATCTTCTTTGCCATGATCCGTGCTAAAGCAGGGTTGGTTGCCAGTTTACAGGGCTTGGGACGGTGTGCCCGGTGCCAGGCTGCCTTGTCACCTTTATTGGCTCGGTAACCTCGCCGACCGCCGTTGCGGTGTATCTCACGGCTAACCGTGGACGGTGCTCGCCCTAGTGAGGTTGCTATCGATCGGATCGAATCACCGGCCACAATACCGCGCGAGATCTCTTCACGTTCCGACAGGGTAAGGGCCAGTCTGGAACGCTTCCGCAGTATCGGGCGGATGCCGCCAGTAACCGCCAGGTGGCGCTGAATAGATGAGTGACTGCTGCCCAACAGCCGGGCAACTTTATGCGTTGAATCGCCGCGCTGCCAGCGGTCCCACATAGTTGCCTTGTCCGCTTCGGTGAAATGATATCTGGAACGGTGAATCTTCATCAGCAACATCCTCCTCCCTCATATTAGAGATTAGGTGTTGCATCGACCGGTTGAACTCACAACCTCAAAGCAGCCCAATTTTAGTCGAGAATTTCTGTGCTAAATCCGACGGCTCTCGGCCAGATATAGTCATTTCGATCCACTTTCAGCGATACTCATTGCAACTGACAGGTACTGTCGGTGAGAGTGGAACATGCACTTGCGAACTACGAATAAATCGGCCAAAACACTCGATGTTCACCGCTTCTACTTCGAGTTCACAAGTGCGCTTGAGTTCGATAACGAACACTCAGGGCTCGCCGTCCAACCGGCTCACCTATATTTGCTTCGCAGAACTCAGGCATGCATGTTCCAACCGGTAATTTAACACCAGGAGTGCACCAATGAAAACCATGACAATGCAACCCTATGCTGCCTTTGTTGGTATTGACTGGGCAGACACCAAACATGATGTGTGTATTCAGCCAGCGGATAGCCTGCGAAGAGAGTTCGCGGTCATTCCGCACAAAGTTGAAGAGATTGATGCGTGGGCGCGATCGTTACACAGACGTTTCTCTGGGCCCATTGCTATTGCTTTAGAACTATCGAAAGGGCCGCTCGTCTATGCATTACAAAAGTACGATTACTTTGTCATCTTTCCAATCAATCCATCAACCCTGGCCAAATATCGTGAGGCGTTTCAGCCCAGCCGTGCCAAAGATGATCCTACCGATGCTGAGCTGGCATTAGATTTGATCCTTCGGCATCCGGAACGGTTTGAACCGATGCAGCCACAAAGCGTTGAAATACGCAAACTGGCAGCACTGGTTGAGCACCGACGACGATTGGTCAGTGATCGAGTGCGACTCACCAACAGATTGCGCAACACCTTGAAACAGTACTATCCACAGACCTTGGAATGGTTTGATCGGATCAACACAAAGCTGTTCTGTGACTTTATTCAACGCTGGCCAACACTCATACAGGTGAAACGCGCCAGAACCACGACCTTGATGACTTTTTTCCGCGCTGGGCACACGCGCAATCCTGCGTTACTTGAAACACGTCTGGCGTCCATCAGATCAAGTCAGCATTTAACCCTGGATGAGGCAGTGATCGCCCCCAACAAGTTACATGCACTGATGCTTGTCGGTATGTTGCAAGTGATTCTTGATGCCATAAAGACTTACGATCAAACCATCGCTGAGCTTGCCCCTAAACACCATGATTATGATTTGTTCAGTTCGCTACCCGGTGCAGGACCATCGCTTGCACCACGTTTACTGGTGGCCTTTGGCGAGCAGAGAAATCGGTTTAAGAATGCCGCTGAGCTACAGAAGTACGCCGGCATTGCGCCAGTAACTGAACGTAGCGGCACTAAACACTGGGTACACTGGCGATAGCGTTGTCCCAACTTCGTCAGACAGACCTTTGTTGAATGGGCGGCACAAACTATTAACAAGTCGTACTGGGCAGGTGAGTACTATCGACAACAACGTGAAAAGGGCAGTGGTCATCAATCCGCACTGAGGGCACTTGCATTCAAGTGGATCCGCATTCTTTACCGTTGTTGGCAAACCAGGACTCAGTATGATGAAGCAACATATCTCAAAGCCTTACTGCGTCGTGGATCTCCACTGGTGGCAAAAGCTGTCTAAAAAATAGTTTCAAAACGACTCAGGGCCAGAAGCGGCCGTTGTTTGAATTCAAGCAGATTGGCGTTTGGGATCTCAGTAGGGACAGGTATTGATGTCAACACCCACGGCTGATCGTTTAACACCGTCTTTATAACAACCGTTGTTCCAATACCCGATGGAGTTAACGCCATCGGTTCGAAATAAACCGCCAAAGCCGTGGGGTTTGCCTCTTTGAAACTCGCCGATATAACGGTTGCCATCAGCCCAGGCCCACATACCCACGCCATTTTCTACTCCGCGAACCCACTCGCCCAGGAAACGATCGCCATTAGCGCGAACCCATTGGCCTGAACCATGCCACACGTTGGCTACCCAGCCTCCGTTGTAAGAACTTCCGTCGGAATAAACATTTTTGCCTCTACCATTTGGCTTGCCGTCTACGAAGTCTCCCTCGTAAATTTCTCCGGAGGCAGAAACGTGTTTGCCTCTACCATTTCTTCTGCCATCAACGTAGCCACCTTCGTAACGAGCGCCCATTTTCCCATCCAGAAACCAGATCAGAACACCTGATCCTGTCGCATAGCCATCTTTGCAACTTCCAGACCAGGTTATGGTTTCATTCGGTTTGGGACCGGCATTCCAGACGCGACAGCCGGCCGAGGAGTCCGCGATCCATTCTCCAGCAAAAACGCTTGCCGAAGCGAACGATACGATGAATAGAATTAAGTACTTCACTTTTGCACCTCTCTTTAGTTTCCTCGTAATGCGATTCATGAATCTGGAATGCAGAAGCACAACAATAACAACAGATTCGAAATTCTGAAAGGCAAAAGATTAAACACTATATTGCCAGAATTCCTCGGATAGAAGAGAACAACCCGTCACACCAGCTTTTGGGACAGAAAACCGCGAATACTGATCCTATCAGGGCATCCAATAAAAACCCCAGCCATTTCTGACCAGGGCAACGGCAAGGGGAACACGTTTCACTTGTCCTGCCTGATCTTGGCTGGCCTGTATGTAGGAAACCGACTCGTTTAGGAGTCAGAAATCACAGCTTTGGCCAAAAGTTGCAATGGCTGCTTCACGCCCTGAGTTATTCCGTCAAGTACTTTCTACCACCGCACCTAATTGATCAAGCAAGGGAGAGCCGCGCCGACGTAATGCTTCGAGATAAATCATTTCATCGTAGGGTTTACGCGCCTACCAACATCTGTACAGGATGCGGATCCACTTGAACGCCAGCGCTCGCACTGCTGCCTGATGAGAGGAGCCTTTGGCCTTTTGCTGCCGATAGTAGGCGCCCGCCCAGAACGATTTGTTGATGGTCTGAGCGGCCCATTCAACGAAGGTCTGGCGCAAGAAGGTCGGGCACTGCCAGCGCCAATGCACCCAGTGTTTGCGGCCGCTGCGTTCAGTCACTGGCGCGACACCGGAGTACTGCTGCATTTGGGCCGCGGTAGTAAAGCGTTGTCGTTGTTCACCAAAGGCCACCAGCAGGCGTGGCGCCAGCGAGGGGCCGGCACCAGGTAGCGTGCTGAACAGCTCATAATCGGGGTGTTGTGGGGCCAGTTGTGCAATCTCATCGTCAAAGCGACGGATGGCCTGCAGAGTGACCCGCAATTGCTCAGCCAGGACCAGCGCGAGTAAACGATGTGGTGTCACCACCGCGGCATCCCGGGTCAGCGGTGTTGCCGCTTTGATCGCCTGTTGGCGGCTCTCCAGGACCTGCGTGAAGCGCATGCTGTGCGCTTGGAAGAACCGTTCCAGCGTGCTGTTACGTGCCCGCTTGGCCTGCTCAAGGGTCGGCCAGCGAGTGATGAAGTCGCAGAACAGGGGCGTATTGATGCGCTCGAACCATTCCAGCACTTGAGGGTAGTATTGCTTCAGGGTACTGCGCAGTCGATTGGTGATTCGGACCCGATCATTGACCAGGTCCCGGCGCTGTTCCACCAAGGTGGCTAAGGCCCGCAACTCCACACTCTGCGGCGCCAGTGGCGCGAAGCGATCCGGATGACACAACAGCAAATCCAGGGCCAGCTCGGCATCGGTGGGATCGTCCTTGGCCCGGCTGGGCGTAAAGGCTTCACGGTACTTGGCCAGGGTGGAAGGATTGATCGGAAACAGCACCAGGAAGTCATACTTTTGCAGGGCGTAAACGATCGGTCCTTTGGACAACTCCAGCGCAATGGCGATCGGTCCGCCAAAGCGTTTGCGTAACGATTGTGCCCATTGCTCGATACCATCAACCTGGTGAGGGATAGAAGTAAACTCGCGTTGCTTACTGTCTGCTGCCTGCAAACAGACATCGTGCTTGGTGTCTGCCCAGTCAATGCCGATGTAGGCCGTGTATGCGTCATTCCTGAAATGGTTCATGTGCAGTCTCCCAACGTGATAGTTTGATGTTAGGGACATGCATGCTGGAGCTCTGCGAAGGCAATATAGGTGAGCCAATACGCCGGCAAGCCCTGAGTATTCGTTGTCGAGCTCGAGCGCACCTGCGGACTCGAAGCCAAAGCGGTAAACATCGCGTGTTTGGGTCGAAATATTCGTAGTCCGCGGGTGCATGTCCCGCTCTCACTGACAGCTACCTGCCAGCTGTGTCCAGTATCACGGAAATCAGGATGGAAGGTGTAGATCGGCATGCAAAAATGACCCACTTACGGGGGTGATCGGCGTCGAAAAATGACCCACCTTCAACCATGCTCACTGGCGTTATGGCGCCAGGGAGTATTTAGAGGAGATGTTGACGGTGGAGACGATCAGGAAGATTCGATTAGCGGCGCGAGATGGCAACAAGTCCATTCGCCAGCTCGCGCGAGATTTCAACTTATCTCGCAATACAGTACGCAAAGTATTGCGCAGCGACAAGACTCGTTTTGAGTATCATCGTGAGTCAGTCCACCGGCCCAAGCTCGGGCCGTATGTCGAGATGCTCGGTGAGTTTCTGGAGCAAGACCGGAGACTGCCGGTGAAGCAGCGGCGCACCGCACAGGGTTTATACGAGGCGCTGCAGGTGGCAGGCTATCGGGGCGCTTACGACAGCGTCCGGCGCTTTGTCAAAGCGTGGCGGGCTGAGCATCAGCACACCCCGAACGATGCGTATATCCCGCTGGTTTTCGATCCCGGCGAAGCCTTTCAGTTTGATTGGAGCCACGAGAAAGTGCTGCTGGGCGGCGCCATGACCGAGGTAAAGGTGGCGCATATACGGCTGTGCCACAGCCGGTTATTTTTGGCCGTGGCGTATCTGCGCGAGTCGCAAGAGATGGTATTTGATGCCCACCGCACCGCTTTTGAGTTTTTCGGCGGCGTGTGCCGGCGTGGAATATACGACAATATGAAGACGGCCGTATGCCGCATCCTGCGCGGTAAGGAGCGTGACTTTAATCGCCGTTTCGAGGAACTGGCGAGCCATTATCTGTTTGAGCCGGTGGCCTGCACGCCAGCCGCCGGCTGGGAGAAGGGCCAGGTCGAGAACCAGGTCCGCACTGTGCGCCGGCGCTTCTTCACCCCGCGACGCAATGCCCGCAGTCTGCTGGAACTCAACGAGGCATTGCGGGCTGAGTGCCTGCACTGGGCCAGGACGAGGAAGCACCCGGCACTCAAGGATCAGAGCGTGTGGTCGGTGTTTGAGGCCGAGCGCTCATCGCTACTATCGTTGCCACGCGCTTTTGATGGTTATGCCGAGCGCACCGTACGGGTGAGCACCACCTCGCTGGTGAGTTTTGACCGTAATCGCTACAGTGTAGCCTGCCAGGCGGCGGGTAAAACAGCCCAACTGCGCAGCTACGCCGATAAAATCATCGTCATGCACGAAGGCGCTTGTATCGCTGAGCATGCACGCGTATTTCAGCGCGATCAGATGATCTTCGACCCCTGGCATTATCTGCCCGTGCTGCGCAAGAAGCCCGGTGCACTGCGTAACGGCGCGCCATTCAAGGACTGGGACCTGCCGCACTCGATCCAGCGTACCTGGAGCCGGCTAAAACACTACCCGGACTGGGATCGCCAACTGGTCGATATCCTGGCCTGTGTGCCGATCTACGGGCTTGATGCCGTCGCCAGTGCCTGCAACGAAGCGCTTGGCAGCGGTTCGGTGAGTCGCGATGTCATCATCAATCTGCTGGTCCGAACCCATCAGGAACCCAGTGCAGCGCCCATCGATATCCCGCCGCACCTGCAACTCAAAGAACCGCCGCTGGCCGATTGTGGCCGCTACGATCACTTCAGGAAGGACGCTGACCATGCCACGCGATAATGTCATGGGGCTGATGAAGGCGCTGAAGTTTATCGCCATCCCCAAAGCCTACGATGAGGTGCTCGCGGCTGCTCGCAAGCGCCGCCAGATGACCGAGGTGGTGATTGAGCAACTGCTCGAGATCGAAGTCAGTGAACGCCAGGCGCGATCAATACGCTATCGCATGACCCAGGCGCGCTTTCCGGTGCCCAAAGACATCGACAGCTTCGAGTTTGAGCAACTCTCCATCGACGAGCAGCAGATCCGCACGCTTTACACCGGCGAATTTATTGAGCAACAGCGCAACATCGTCTTTGTCGGCGGCACCGGCACCGGCAAAACACATCTGGCGACCGCCATTGCCTCACAGGCGATACGCTCAGGTTATCGAGCCAAGTTCTTCAACCTGGTCGATCTGGCCAACCAACTGGAACAGGAAAAGCTCAACGACAAAGGCGGCTGGCTCGCTAACCGGCTGGCTCGATACACCGAACTGGTGGTGTTGGATGAGCTCGGCTATCTGCCGTTCTCAAAGAACGGGGGCCAGCTCATCTTTCATCTGCTCTCACATTTGTATCAACGAACCTCGGTCATCATCACCACCAATTTGGCCTTCGGCGAATGGCCTTCGGTCTTTGGTGACAAGAAAATGACCACCGCCTTGCTCGATCGAGTGACGCACCATTGCGACATCATCGAAACAGGCAATGACAGCTGGAGAATCAAGCACAGAAACTAACTTTTTACCCTTTCCAGGTGGGTCAATATTCGACGCCGATGGTGGGTCAATTTTCGGTGCCTATTTACACTCAGATCATACCTTTGAACTGAACAAATGGCTTTCAATTCAGTGAGTTTGCTGGTCCGACCCCTAGCAAGCAGCAATTACTCGACCGCGGCTCGATGTGCCGGGCAATCGGACGGACATTGAATCCGAGGCGACGGTATACCGCCGCGGCGTCCTCAAGATCGCGGACAATCAGGACGAAGTGATCCAGGGATTTGGGCTTCACTCTTCCATGTCCGCCGGCCTGGCGATCACGGCGATGCAAATCACCGTCATCAGCGTACCTGCGATCAATATGGGCCAGCCCCCCTGCCCGGTCAAAACCAGAGACAGGCCGAAAAGCGCAGTTGCATTGGCCAGCAGGTTCACCACCAGCCCCCAGGTCCGCACTGTCAAAGGACCGAATTTATGTTCCAAATTGCGCATAGTATTACCCCCAGAACCCCAGGCGATTGAACACCCACATGATCGCCACGCAGTTGAGTAAAGTGATCTGCAACAGGATGCCGATATTCCAGATGTATGATTTGCTCCGATTTTTGTCCATGACCTTTGGGTCGTTCAGCAGTAGAAAAAACGACCAGCCAACGATGTTGTTGGTTAGCGACAGGAAGGCCGCGATTATGATGATCAGCAGCACCGGGCTGGGCAGCCAGGCGCCGAGCAGTGCAATCTGCGGCAACAGTATGCACGCCTTCCAGCGCCAGGAGCGTACGTCTGGGCGCCAGCCAAAGGCTTCATGCAAACCGATGGCGCAGGCGATGCTGATGGCAGCGGTCGTGGTTACCGGCACAGCGAGGAAGCCAATCAGGAAAGCAAACGTCGCACCGGTCTCGCCCAGCAAAGGGGTCAAGGCCCGCGACAACTCGATAGCCGTCGTCGGCAAGTCCCCAGAGCCGTACAGTGTCGCGGCAAATACCGACACCACGACAAAGTTGATGAAGATGAATGGCAGAGCGAATCCCGCGAATAAATCCGCTCTGGCAAGCGGTTCGTGATGCGGTCCCCAGCCCTTGGACAGGCCCGCATAGTGGAATAATACCCAGTCCATGACACCTATCGCGGCCGCGGTCGAGGCGATAAACAGGTCAATGCCCGCCGCCCCGGTCGGTAGCCACGGTACCAGGAAGCCTTTCAGCGCCGCCGCCCAATCGATACCGACCACCAGCAGACAGCCTGCAAAACACAGGAACATCAGCAGCAGGCTCAACTTCATGAAGTTTTCGACAAACACCACGCCGCGTTTGCCACCGCGGCCAAAACTCAGGGCAATCCAGGCTGTCAGGATGCCGTATAGCGGCCAGTTCCAGGTGCGGGGGAAGCTGAAGCCCGCCTCCTCCGCGAGGGTTTCTACCAGGTGGGTGGCCAGCGCGACCTGGCCAAAATTGAACACCACCGCAACACCGGCCATGCCGATAATGCAAGTCAGGAATGCCGCAATAAACCATCCATGACGTTCGCGCTGCACCCGCACCACCCGAAACTGGCCCTTGGTGGTGAAGCGCGCCATGGCGGCCATCATGAACATCCCGGAGCCTATCGCCACCCAGGATATCCACAGTGTCTTGTAGCCGAACTGGGCACCTGAAAGCATGGCCGCTGTCAGCGTTCCGGCACCGAGTGTCGCTGCAGCACCCAGGAAACCCGGCCCGCCCATTTTCAGGTAGCCCGGAATTCGTCTGAATAACGGTTGCTCAGAAAGTTTCTCAAGCTGGGTTACTTCGGCATCGAGTGCTGCCTGGGGGATCGCCTCGGCGAGCGGGTAGGGTGTGTTGCGGTTTTGATGTTCCGTAGTCATTGTTGTTATTTTTCGATCGAGAGGGCTAGTGAGATTTGTCGAGCGCGATTCCAGCGCTGAAACCGGGATCCGTTTTGGGGTCAAGTTTCAATGCTTTTCGATCCAGGATGTGGCCCTTTTGCATCACCACCTGGATGTTTCGAGTATCGCCGATATGACGATCCGGCCGGCCGGTAACAACGATCAGATCGGCCCTTTTACCGGCCTCCAGCGTGCCCCAGTCATCGGCGCCCATTAGCCCCGCCGCGTTTCGAGTCGCTGCAGAAATAGCCTCCAGCGGAGTCAGTCCTGCCTCCACCAGCAATTCCAGTTCCCGGTGGAGCCCTTCGCCCAGCATAACGCCAGGATAAGGCGCGTCCGTTCCGGCCACCATGGTTACCCCGGCTTTTTTCAGCACCGGGACACTCGCTTGCGCGACCGCAAGGCTGTGCTGAAAGCGTTTCACCTGCGCCTGGTCGCTTTCAGTGAGTGTACGCGTGGCATATTGGCGCAGCGCGGCGTCAAAGTTCGCCGGACTGGTATCAGCGATCAGCGGCTGATCGAGAAAGCTCAGGTCATGCAGCCGATACATCGCAAAGGATTCCTTGACTGCGAGCGTGGTAATGAATTTAATGCCCCGCTCGCTGATCAGATCAAGCGCAGCGGGATCGAAATCGCGGGACGGCAGGTGCGCAAAGGCGCTAATACCGGTGGCTGCCACATCGTAGGACCCATTGCGGCTCCAAAGATCGGCGATGACCGGCAGGGACAGTTCGGAAGCAACCCGAACCAGTTCCTGCAACATTGGTACTGACAGGCTGGCGTAGGCTTTGATGGCGTCCACGCCGGCGTTATCCAACATCGCCACGATGCCGGGCATCTGGGTTGCGGAGGCAGCCACGACTGCAATAGGCGGCCAGACGGTGTCAGGGCCATCGACCAGTGCCCCGACGCTGTAAATCCTCGGCCCAGCGATAGTGCCGGCGGCAATTTCATCGCGCATTTGCAACACGAAGGGCATCACATTGCCGGTGTCCAGAACCGTGGTGACGCCAGCATACAACAGTGCATTCAAGAACCGCTGGTAGCCCAACATATCGATACTTAAGCCATCCCAGCCGCCCACCAGGTGGGTATGCATGTCTGCCAAGCCGGGAAGAATCGACATACCTTTGGCATCGATCACGTGTGCGCCATCCGGCACTTTGGTCTGACCCTTTGCACCCACCGCTGCAATGGTGTTGCCGCGCACGACCACGACACCGTTTTCGATCGGCGGGCCACCGTTGCCATCAATGATGGTGCCTCCGATGATTGCGATCGGACTTTCGGCGGCATGAACACTGCCAAATGCGAGCTGCAGAAGCAGGCTAGCAAGGAACAGTAGGCCTGCTTTACATACACTGAGTATCGGCATCTTCATCATTCGGTGCTCTCTTCGGATGCTGCAGTGGGCGTTTCCGGAGCAGCCGCAAATGCCACCTCCACCGAAAGAAGCAGCGCGTCCAATTCGGGACGATCAAGCCAATTACCATCCATCATCACCCCCTCAATGGCCCGCGTGTTGGCCACATCTGCCAGCGGGTTGGCAGAGACCAGCAGTAAATCGGCCTCTGCGCCAGCGGCCACAACGCCGCGTCTGCCCTCAATGCCCCAATAGCTTGCTGGGTTCACCGTGACCGTCTTGATCGCCTCATAGGGCGACAGGCCGGCCAATTCAACCAGGTTTCGCAGCTCGTCATGCAGGGAATACCCATGAAACATGCCGGGGTTGGGCGCGTCCACGCCGCCCAGCAACAGAACCCCTTCTTCCCACATGATTTTCACCCATTTGCCGTACTCAACGGTTGAGTAGGTCACTAGCGACGCGATTTCAGCGTCCGTCATGGACTCCATGACACCCTCGGAGATCAGTTCGTTGTCCGGCTCAATCGGTTTAGTCCAAAAATCGCGGAACATCAACGGCACATACTTAAACTGCTCATGGCGGGCAATCGCCTCGCGGTCGGCGTCTGCCCAGGCCCGGGATCTGACAACCGCCATGGTGGGCACCACCGCGGTGCCACCTGCGGCCGCCTTTCGCGACCATTCGCGCAACTTGTCACGGCTGAAAGCGTCTTCATAGACCAGTTCACCGGCGTCAATGCGGGCGATCAAACCGACCATCTCCCGGGATCTGAACGACCCGCCCCAGGGGATGCCATCGGCCAGTATGACGGCGTCGATGCGCATGCCATGCTCTATGGATTTTTGCCCCAGGCTCACCGCCATATCTGCGGATACGGCTTGTGGGACATGGCCCTCCACCGTCATGCCGTACTTGTCCGCCGCCGCCATCATTGCCACGTACACGTCTTCTTTGAGCAGTTCATAAGGCTTCAGGAACGAGTAACCCTTCGCCTTCAGGTCAGCGACCAGCGCATCGGCATCTTCCGGTTTGGTCAGGAGGGTCGAACCCTGGAAATAGGGCGGGTCATCGTCGATTAAGGGTGAGCCGGTGATGATTTCCGGTCCAAACAATTCACCCGCCGCGACACTGTCGCGCCATTTCAGCGCGTCGGGCGAGCCAAACATGTTGCGCACTGTGGACACGCCAAAAGCCACCTGCAGTTTCAGCGTTTCCGGGCCGATAATGTGATCGTGCATATCGGTCAGCGCCGGCATCAGGTAACGGCCCTGGCCGTCGACGACCATTGTCGCATCCGACAAGGATATGGAATCGCCGGTCACCACTTGTGAAATCACGCCGTCATTGACGATGACAGTCTGGCCGGAGGCAGCCTGGTCCGATTGCATCGAGACCACATTGACATTGATGAATGCGAAGTCCGCGTCAACCACGGGGACATTCAGGGATTCGGCATCAGTATGACTGGCTTGCTCGCCCGCAACCCGTTCCGGCTCATTGCAGGCCTGCAGCGACAGGACGATCAGGGCGACCGCCAGCAGGCGGCGCCAGGGTAAGCGTGTCGGTTGGAACATCATGAATTTTCTCCGAATATTATTGACTGGCTGCTTCGGCATATGCTTGTTCGACCGCAAGCAACATGTCGTCCAGGTCATTGCGGTCCAGCCACTTACCGTTAATCATAACGCCCTGGATGCTGCGCGTGTTGGCGATATCGGTCAGTGGATTGGCCTCCAGCAGCAGCAAGTCGGCATCGGCGCCTGCGGCCACAACACCCCGCTTACCTTCCAGGGCCCAAAAACGGGCTGTGTTTGACGTGACAGTTTGCAGGGCCCGGTAGGGTGTAAGGTTGGCAAATGTGACGAGGTTCTGCAACTCGTCGTGGAGTGAATAGCCGTGGAAAAGACCCGGATTCGGCGCATCTGTCCCACCGAGCAGCAGTACGCCTTCTTCTGCCATGATGCCGATCCAGGCACCGAATTCCGTGGTCACAAAGGACTCCAGCGACTCGATTTCTTCCGGCGTGTATTGATCGCCTTTGTTGACCATCGCGTCGAAATCTTCGGCAAACCAGAATGCCCTGTATTCCGGTTCGAGAAAGCGGATTTGGAGATGCGACTTCAGCGCTTCACGATCCGCTGCTGACAGCGCCCGCAAACCCACCGCCTGCATCGTGACCGAGACGGCGGTACCCTTTTCTGCCGCCAGGCGGGAAAGCCGGCGCAGCTTGTGGCGATCAAAAACGTCTGCATAACTGATGTCTCCGGCGTTCACTCGTCCCACGGTTTCCACTGCTTCGCGCGATCGGAAAGCCGGCGACCATGGATAGGCGTCATTGACGATGGCAGCGCTGAACCCGGTGGCGTGCTCTATCGCGTGCTGGCCCAATTCGATCGCCTGGGCGACATCAATCGCTTCGGGCATATGCCCCTCGACCGGCATATTGTATTTGTGCGCGGCCGCCATCATCGCGATGTAGACATCCTCTTTGAGTAATCGGTAGGGCTTCAGAAAGTCATAGCCCGCGTCCTTGAACCGCTTGACAAGTGCGTCGGCATCTTCCGGCCGGGTCAGCAGGGCAGAACCCGGAATGGACGGTGGATCGTCGTCGATAAGCGGCGAGGCGGTGATGATTTCCGGGCCGATGATTTCGCCGCGTCGAACGGCTTCGCGCCACTTCAGCGTGTTTTCATCGCCCCACAAATTGCGCACGGTAGTGACGCCATAGGCAACATTGAGCTTGAGCGATTCGGGCCCGGTCACGTGATCGTGCATGTCTGCCAATCCCGGCATCAGGTAGCGGCCCGCGCCATCGATCGTTTCAACGGAGTCGTCCAAATCCAGCGAGACAGTTGGCGCGACATGGGTGATGCGGCCATCGCTGATGACCACCGTCTGGCCGGTGGCCACCTGGTCGGACTTCATCGAGATCACATTGACATGGGTGAACGCGATATCGCCATCGACCGTGTTCGAAGGGCCGGGGCTGCATGCGGCGCCAAGAACCAGCACAACACAGCCCACCGGCACGCTGCGAAGCATGATTATTCGCCTGCCGCGGCCGCCCGTGCCGCCACCCCGGCCAGCAGTTCATCCAGGGCTGCGCGGTCGCGCCAAATCCCGCGGGTCATCACGCCGTCCAGTTGCTCCAGGGCGGACAGGTCCTCCAGCGGATTGCCGCCAATCAGAATCAGGTCGGCCACGGCGCCTTCGGCAACCTCACCAAGTTCGCCACTTCGGCCCAGGTAATTCGCCGGTACCATGGTGGCCGCGCGCAGCACATCCGCCACGGCAATGCCGGCATCATGGAGCGCCTGCATTTCGGCAATGGTCGCCAGGCCAACCATGGTCTGCTGATCGGTGCCGACCATTATTTTGGCCCCGGCTTCATAAAATGCCCGCAACACATCCGTTCTGAATTGGTACATTATTGATTCGCCGGTTTTCTGATCGGCTGTCAGACTAAAAAACTCACCCACGTCACCCAGGACGATGACTTTCTCTTCGGGAGTGAGATAAGACAACCCCTTTTCGAAAGCAGGCAGCGGATTATTGGTGAAATTCCGCATGATGTGATGGGTGGGTACAAACCAGTGATTCTGAGCCGCCGCATATTTGGCCAGCGTCGTCACCTTGGCGGTGTCGATCAGCGTGGCGGGATCAATCTCGCCACGGCCAATTCGTTCCATCAGATCCTTTGCGTTTGCAAAAAATGGCGACACATCCGGGTTAGGCAGGCTGCTGTCCGTGAGCACTGCTGCCAATACACCAGTGAAGTGTTCCGAGGTTTTCATGCCGGAATCAAGTGCATGCTGAAACGGCACTGACTGGGGAATATGCCCGGATGCCTCAATGCCATACTTACGGGCGGCAGCGAGGATGGCGTCAAACACCTCCGGTGTCAGGCGGCTGTAGACCTTGACGAAATCGTAGCCGTCACGTTTCTGCCCGGCCACGATTTCCTCCGCCAACGAGGGGTCCGTCAGTTCTGTGGATCCGGGCCAGTAAGGTGGATGGCCATCGAGCAACATTCCGGCCGCGACGATGCGGGGCCCGGGAATACGGTTTTCTTCCAATGCCTGGCGCAGTTTCAGGGTTTCCGGATTCCCCCACATGACGCGGATGGTTGTCACACCAAAGGCCATATTGACAATGAGTTGATCCTGTTTCGAAACATGCGTGTGCATGTCCATTAAGCCAGGCGCCAGATACTTGCCCCGGCCGTCGATCCGGTGGACAGAAGCCAACAGACTGATGGCGTCACTCGGGCCGATTTCCGCAATCCTCCCGCCGCTCACGGTGACGGTCTGGTTGGGAACAACGCCCCCGGCGGCGACATCGATGACGTCGACTCCAACAAAAGCGAATTCATCGGCCAGCACAGCCGGGGACAAGGCACACCACAGTGTCAGCGCCACCAAAACGATTCGGAACCTATTCATCATGGTTATCTCCTTGCGTGTTCGAAAATCAGCGCACAGCCACAGGCTTCCGAGGCCGGAACGCCAAGCTCGCCATCGCGATCCTCAAAAGCCACATTGCCTCGTTGCAGCGCCTCGCGACAGCGATTCATATTACCCGCCCTCAGATGCATCACCAAGGCAAAGCCGGCCAGCGGATCAGGATTGCTGCATGGAAGCAGTTCGCCATAGCGTGACACTGCGGCCGCCGGCGTGAGCACCTCGGTAACCTCGCCGCGCGCGCCGGTGAACGAAAACCCGTCGGCATGCTGCCGATCGAGCCGCTTGCCGAAGGCCTGCGAAAAGTACGGGGCATCTTTGGCCGGATCCACCGACATATAGACAAGCCGCGTGACATCCACTGCGGTGTTCTCATGCTGGGCGTACTGCGGAATGAAAATGGTTTCCGGCCTTGGGTGCGCCGAGAAAAACAGCGACAGAAAGCGGGCATCACCATCGCGCCAGATGTAGAAGCAACTGCTGGCCGTCTCGTCCTCGCTGCCGCCGGGCATAGTGATCTTGCGCCGGGCGCTGGTGACCGGGCCCGGCTGGAACCCCATTTCCTTCAGCCGCTCCTGCTCAGTGACAAGATCGTCGCTGGTCAGGCTGACGTGCGCCATGCCCTCGCCACATTGGAAGCGGTCCAGATACGGAATCAGCGTATCGGACCGCAGCGCATCGGCGGCTGACTCAAACCAAAACAGCTCCAGATAGGTGTCGGCGAAATGCACCACGCAGTTGCTGGAACCGATGTCAAGATGTTGGGCGATCGGGCGCACGTGAAACCCCAGCCGGCGGTATGTTTTGGCCGCATGCTCCAGATCCTTGACCAGCAATAGGAAATGGTCCAGGGATTTGGGCCGCTTGGGTGATAACTGCGGATTGGAGCTCATTTCCCGCCAAGCCCGGCATCGCCGCCTGCCGCCGGCTTGGACACCAGCCAGATGCAAATCAGCGTCACCCCGGCGCTAATGATCAGCAACGGCCAACCGCCCTGTCCGCTATTGACGCAGCCATCGAACGCAGGCCGACCAGGCTTTCGATCCTTTCAACAGCCTTATCCAAATCAGCTTCACTGTGATCGGCAAAAACGGCCATACGGATCGTGCCCGCTGGACCGGCAGCGATGTAATTGGAGTGGAGCACGAATATGCCGGCATCGCACAGTCCAAGTTGGATAGCGCGCATGTCTTCGAAACTCCCCTGGCTGAATGAAACGATCGACGCCGGCGTGTCGATTATCGGCAGGCCGACCGCTTGCAGCTGTGAACGCAGGTAGCAAGTCTTGGCCCTCAAGTCCGCGCAAATGGCGGGATTCTCCCGTACCAGCCTGAGCGCCGTTGCGGAAACCGCGGCCGAGATGTGGGATCCGGCATTAGAGCCTCTGACTGCCGGCGTCTTGCGAGCGCGGTCGATCATTGCCTCTGTGCCGGTAAACACCGCGCCCTGCCCGCAAAGGCCCTTGCTCAGCGTCGTGCCGACATACACACGTTTTTCGAGTCCAAAATGCTGCACGGCGCCACGGCCAGTCTCTCCGACGACTCCGGCGACATGTGACTCGTCGACCAGCAACTGGCCGTCATACTCCTCCAGCAATAGGGCATATCGATCCAGCGGGGGCAGCGCGCCGGTGGTGGCGAATGCACCATCCGTCGCCACCAGAGGCCTAACGCCGGGCGTCAATTCTCTCAGCACATCCGCCAGCGACCGGGGATCGCAATGGGCGAATCGTTTGACAGGTACGCCGGTCAGCGCAGCCGCATCCCCAAGGCACCAATGCGCTAGCTCATCCAGCACGATGACGTCATACATCGGCTTCAGCCCCGCCATCGCGGCAAATCCAATGTGGTAACCCGAGGGCACGTAAACCGCACTCTCGGTGCCCCAGAACCTGGCCGCCTCGCGCTCAACCGAATCGAAGTATTCGTACTCGCCACCATAGTCGTGCACCAGGAATTGCGAAAAGGCACAGCCTCGGTCCAGCGCGGTTTGTGCGGCGTGGCGCAGCTCCGGCCGCTGAGACAGCGCCAGGTAATTGCAGCCGCCAAAGTTCACATATTCCTTGCCGTCGAGATACAACCTGGCTGAATCACCGCCCGTCAGGCGGTGCCCGTCCAGTACGGAACGACTACGCATTAGAAGCTGTACCGAACACGGACGCCGACGGTCCGCGGCCGGCCGATGGACGCCAGCGGCGGAAAAGCCAGGAACGGGTTGAATCCTGGTATGAATCCGCCAGTGAGGTAATTCACATCGAACAGATTGCGCGCGTAGATTCCGACTTCGAAATGCTCGTTCTGAATGCCGGCGTATGCATTGGCAAGAAAATAGTCGTCCACGATGCCGACGTTCAAGGTGTCGACGGCAAATTCGTCGTTGTAGCTGCCGTCGAAGCGCAATCGGATGTTCCATCCGCCGCTGCCGATGGGTCGAATGTACTGCGCACTGAGCGTCGCCGTGATTTTCGGCGCATTGATCATGGTGTTGCCCGAAACATCCGGGTCGAGACCCAGCCCCGGTGCAGTCTGAGAGTTTAAGTACTCCTTGTACTCGGCATCCAGCCATGCCAAGCCGCCTGAAACAGTGAAGCCATCGCTTAGCTCGGCGAAGATCGAAGCGTCAATTCCATACACCCGCGATTTACCGGCGTTGATCACATAGGCTTCGTTGAAAAAGCCATTGAAAAAGAACGTTTCCAGCTGTTGGTCCGTCCAGTCCATGTAAAAGGCGGAAAATTCGTAACGCATCCTGTTGCTTGGCGAGGTTCCCTTGGCGCCGATTTCGTAGTTCCACAAGAACTCGGAATCGTAGGTGGGCGACGGGGCATGGGGCACATTGAGGCCTCCTGCATGATAGCCCTTAGAGACCGTGGCATAGAGGGTCAGGTCATCGGACGAGCGATAGCTGACTGTTACCTTGGGAAGTATCTCATCGGCATCTCCCTCGCGAAAGATGCCTGCTATATGGTCGTCGATGCTGGCTTTTTCGTCGTCATAGCGAAGACCGAAGCCAATATTGAAGCGCTCCGAAATGTCGTAGTCCGCATTGACAAAGATCGCGTAATTCTCGACGTTCCGCGTGCTGATCTCGACCGGAATAGTACCGAACGGGGAATCGATCGTAATGGTCTGATCCCGATCAAGTTCGAAGTAGTACAGGCCAAGGAGCCAACGAAATGCGCCCTCCCCCGTGGACGACAACCGCAACTCGTTGCTCAACCCCTCCATTCCGACGAAATTGTCGAAGGCTGAAAATCCCGCCGGAACGGTGGGTCCTGGAAGCCGATCGATATCGGCCTTGGTATGGATGTCCAGGTCACCGTAGCCGAAGATATTGGTCAGGTTTACGCTGCCGAAATCGTAGCTGAAATTGAGGACATACTTGTGCTCCTCCTTGTCGAAGAATCCGGGCACATCCTGGTTCACCGTACGGGTCGCATCGTTGATATCGGGGATGCCCTGGCCCAGAAACAGGTAATCCTCAAAGGTGCCGATTCCCCAGGGTTGCGGGACATGGGAGCAGTCGCCACATTCATCGTTCGCTTCGGAGTAGGTAACTGTCAGCGTAATTTCCAGGTTTTCCGAGGGCGTGGCGCGCAGTATCCCGCCAAAACTCTTGTCTTCTTGCTTGTTCACGTTCGAGCTGCCGTCGAACAGGTTGTCCAAATAGCCGCCGTCATCCCGATATCCGGCGGCGATCTTAGCGTAGAGCCTGTCTTCAATAAGCGGCCCGCTCAAGCTGATTCCGGCATCCACGACACTGGCTCCCCCCTTGATGCTACCGTACTCCGCCCGGGCATAGCCCTCGAATTCATTCCCCGGCTTCTTGGTGATATAATTGATCACGCCGCCCAGGGCGTTGCGGCCATACAAGGTCGCATGCGGGCCCTTGAGCACTTCGATGCGTTCGAGATCGAACAGGTAAGCGTTGTTCGATTCGCCCGTCAATCCCAGTGTGAAGCCATCGGTGTACACCAGAACGGTCGGGTCCTGGAAAGCGACCGGAGAAATGCCCCGAATGACCGGCGTGCCGGTTGCGCGCCCGATAGTCTCGATAAACTTCAGTCCCGGCGTCATCTGAGCCAAATCCTGCGGAGAAGTCAGCTGGCTGTCGTTGATCAGTTGCTCGCCCAGGGCTACGACGCTGAATGGTAAATCCTGCAGGCTTTCCGTGCGTTTCGACGCGGTGACCAGCACCTCTTCGAGCACCTGCTCTGGTCCTTCCTGCGCGAACAGGGACTGTCCTGACAACGCCAGGAGCCAGGCGGCCATGCACAGAAAAAGCAGTTTTGGAAATTGGATGTCCGTCATCTTTGCCTCCGTCGCCGCGCGATAGGCGCGGTCACATATGAAATTGCGCTGGCCCAGGGCATTCGAGCCAGCCAATACTGATGAGCACCTTCAAGTATACTAATTATAGGCGCCTGTCAGGTTCACTTTTGTTGATCTACGACGAAAAGTTTATGAAAATGGATCATAATTGTCAATTGCACCGAATTTGGCCCGACCAAGACTGGTAAGCAATGAAGTCCCGCACAACAGAACAGAATCCAAGCCTGTTCGTCTCTACCCGGCCCATCGACCTCACGGGGGATACAGCACATTTTGATCAACAAGTTCGTGCCGAGGCTTTGCGACAGGCCCGGACTCACACGAGCCACTCGTTTCCCGTGATAGGCGAGTCACGTTACAGCCATACCCGGCTGTTTGACCGGAACCGCTACAGCGTCCGTTCCTTTGTCCCGGAAGACGAGGGCAGCGGCACCTGGGACCTGTTTCGCTTTTCGGAAAACCTGGTTGTATTCGTCGCCGACTGTCGCTACCGGCAGCCCAAATGGCTCGGCGTCCCGAATGAGGGCTACTTCAAGATTCGTCTGCTCCGATCCGGAATCCTGCGCCGGCCCGATGGGCGCGTCTTGCTAAGCGGCCCGGCCGCGATGCTGGCCCTATACCCCCCACAAACCGGCGACGGTTATACCATCGAGCCTGGCGTTGACTGTCAGTTCGTCGTCCTGCATTGCGCCGAAGCACTACTGACCCGGGACCTCGGGATCGACCTGCCTGCGGCGCCAGTGCCGCTCAAGCTGCTTGCTGAGGATCAGTTGTCGGAACCTTATCATCAGGTCCTCGACCTGACCCCCCGTTTGGTAAATGGAATTTCCGACATCCTCGATGCCAGGGACAATTACCGGGCTCACATGCGAGAGTGGTTCGTCGAAGCGAAGGCGAAGGAGATCCTGAGTTCCGTTCTGCAAGACCTATTGCGGAAACCGGAGCTCGCGGTCGGTGCCAATCGCATCTCGCATCGCGATCAGCACCGGATTACCGAAGCGCAGGACATCATTCGTTCGAGTCTGCACGACCTGCCGACGATCCCTGCGCTGGCGCGAATGGTAGGAATCAACCAGACCAAGCTGAAAGCCGGTTTCAAGCGTGTGATCGGCTGCACTATCGGTGAATTCACCCGCCAGCAACAGATGCAAATCGCGGCGCGCCTGCTCAAGACGACCCGGCTGCCGATCGCGCAAATCAGCCAGGCGGTGGGGTACCGGCACCAGGCCAATTTCAGTCAGGCGTTCAAACGCTACTATGGGCGGTTGCCTCGGAGTATGCGACGAAACGCGCCTCATCCAGGAGTAACTGCTCAGGCATGACGCTAGAGGAACTGGAGCGATCGGCGAGTGGCTGGTGTTCGCCAAAGAACTGCAGCAGGCAGGCCTGATGGGCAGCACTGAGCTGTTCCAGGAACAGCCGTCGAAACAGCCGTGAGAGCACCCGAACCGGTAGGAAGAAACCGGGCTTGCAGGCCACCCAGCGTTGACCATCGAGCGACAACCCACCGCCGGGCACGATGCAATGAATGTGCGGATGATGGGTCAGGGCCGAACCCCAGGTATGCAACACGGCGGTAATGCCCAGGCGCGCCCCCAATCGCTTGGGGTCGGCAGCGATGGTCAGCAAAGTCTCGGCAGCGGCCTGGAACAGCAGCGCATAGATCACCGCCTTGTTGTGATAGGCGATGTCGCCGATCGGCGCCGGCAGGGTGAACACCACATGGTAGTAATCCACCGGCAGCAAGTCCCCCTGGCGGGCCTCAAGCCAACGCCGGGCAGCACTGCCCTGGCACTTGGGACAATGCCTGTTACGGCACGAGTTATAAGCGATCTGAACCTCGGCGCAGTCTTGACAGCACAGCAGGTGACCACCGAGCGCGGCACTGCGACAGCGCTCAATGGCCGCCATCACCTTCAACTGGCCGAGAGGGATGTGGCCGGCGTGGGCACGCCGCCACGCCGGACCCTGGTCGCGGAAGATGTCCGCGACCTCCAGGGCGGGCACCGGCTAACTCGGCGGCAGGGTCAACTGATCCAGGGGACTGGTCACCTCGCCGAGGGTGGGGGTTGCCACGTGACTATAGCGCGCGGTGGTCTCCAGCTTGCGGTGACCGAGCAATACCTGAATAAGGCGGATATCGACTTTGTTCTCCAGCAGGTGGGTGGCAAAGCTGTGGCGCAGGGTGTGCATCGATATCCGCTGATCGAGGCCGGCGGCATCGGCGGCAAAGTGACCGACTCTATTGAGTTGCCGGGTCGAGTATAGGTTGGCGGGCTTGAGCCCGGGAACAACCAACCGCCGGGCCGCATCTTGCCGCGGGCGTGAGCGTGGCGCCACCAGGCGCGCAGCATCTCGAGCAGTGCCGGTAACAGCATGGCATAGCGGTCACGTCGTCCCTTGCCCTGATTCACCCGCACGATCATACGCGTACTATCGATGTCGGCGATCTTCAGATGCACCACTTCGCTGGCACGTAAGCCGGCGCCATAGGCCACTGCCAGGGCGGCCCGGTGCTTGGGGTTTTTTTGCGCCGGCCAGCAGCCGCGTCACCTCCTCGACGCTGAGCACCCGCGGTAACTTGTGGGGTTGACGCACACGGCTCATGCGCTTCAGGGCCGCGGGGCGTTCCAACGTCACCCCGAAGAAGAACCCCAAACCGGTGATGGTGGCATTGATGGTGGTGGGAGATACATCGGTCTCGACCAGGTGCAATTGAAAGCGGCGCAGATCTTCGGGTGAAGCCAGGTCGGGGGACTGGCCGAAGAAGTGGGTGAACCTCGTTACCGCTCGCAGGTAGGCGGTCTGAGTCTTGGGCGCGAGCTTGCGCAGTGTCATGTCATCGATCATGCGTTGGCGCAAAGGGCTGATGGATTGGTTAGAATGAGTCATGGGTCTGTCTCCTGTGTTGTGGGTTGCTTGTTTGGCAACTACAACCTCAACACAGGACGGACCCAGACCTCCAATTTATCGACACCATCAAACCCTAGCACCCCTACCGCGGTAGCGGTTTCGTCCTGTGGCCGAGAGCAGTCGTATTTCACGCCCGAATTCTTAACTGAAATTGGGCCGCTTTGAGGTTGTGAGTTCAACCGGTCGATGCAACACCTAATCTCTAATATGAGGGAGGAGGATGTTGCTGATGAAGATTCACCGTTCCAGATATCATTTCACCGAAGCGGACAAGGCAACTATGTGGGACCGCTGGCAGCGCGGCGATTCAACGCATAAAGTTGCCCGGCTGTTGGGCAGCAGTCACTCATCTATTCAGCGCCACCTGGCGGTTACTGGCGGCATCCGCCCGATACTGCGGAAGCGTTCCAGACTGGCCCTTACCCTGTCGGAACGTGAAGAGATCTCGCGCGGTATTGTGGCCGGTGATTCGATCCGATCGATAGCAACCTCACTAGGGCGAGCACCGTCCACGGTTAGCCGTGAGATACACCGCAACGGCGGTCGGCGAGGTTACCGAGCCAATAAAGGTGACAAGGCAGCCTGGCACCGGGCACACCGTCCCAAGCCCTGTAAACTGGCAACCAACCCTGCTTTAGCACGGATCATGGCAAAGAAGATGCAGATTGGGTGGTCGCCACAGCAAATTGCCGGTTGGCTGAAGCGTACCTGCCCCGATGACGAGAACGAACGGGTGTCACACGAAACCATTTACGGCACGCTCTTTATCCAGGCCCGCGGCGCCTTGAAGAAAGAGCTGTTACAACACTTAAGGCGCACGCGTGCGATGCGTCGCTCGCGGCATCATACGCAGAAGACACCCGATCACGGCCGGATTCTTGACACCGTTTCGATCCGCCAGCGACCGGCCGAAGCCGAAGACCGCGCGGTACCGGGCCACTGGGAAGGCGATCTCCTCATCGGCACACACAACAGCCAGATCGCGACCCTGGTAGAGCGGCACAGCCGTTATGTGATGCTGGCCAGGGTACCGAGCAAGGACACCAAGACTGTGATCGACGTACTGATCAAGCAAGCGCGCAAGTTACCGCGCGAACTCTACAAATCACTGACCTGGGATTGCGGCAAGGAGATGGCTGATCACAAACGCTTCAGTTTGGATACCAACATCAAGGTGTACTTTTGTGACCCAAGAAGTCCCTGGCAGCGTGGTTCAAACGAAAATACCAATGGGCTACTCAGACAATACTTCCCAAAGGGAATGGACCTATCGAATATCCATCAAAACAGATTGAACGCTGTGGCACGACGCTTGAACGAGCGACCCAGAAAAACTCTAGAATATGAAACGCCAGCAGAGCGATTTAACCAATGACGTGGTCAAGCTATTTGATACAACCCAGTTAAGCAACTTTTCTTAATTCTGTCATTTCCATTTCAAACTGATTCGGACTTCTGTAATTGAGGTACGAATGCAGTCTGTAACTGTTATAAAACATCGATATGTAATCCAGGATATCCTGCTGGGCTTCATAGCGGGTCTGGTAGTGTCGCCAGTGCACCCGTTCCTGCTTCAGGCTGCCGAAGAAGCTCTCCACAACAGCGTTATCCCAGCAGTCGCCTTTTCGGCTCATGCTGCCTTTGAAGCCATGCGCTTTCAATAATCGCCTGAAAGCTTTACTGGCATATTGGGATCCGCGGTCAGAATGGTGGATCAAGCCTGCTTTTGGCCTGCGCAACCAGATCGCCATCGTCAATGCATCACACACCAGCTGTGCAGTCATTCGGCTGCTCATACTCCAGCCCACAACTTTTCTGGAATATAAATCAATCACAACAGCCAGATACAACCAGCCTTGCTGGGTCCAGACATAGGTGATGTCTGAAGCAAAAACCTGGTTGGGTTGCTCAACGTCAAATTGCCGTTCCAATAAATTTTCAAATAACGGCAATTTATGATTGCTGTTGGTGGTCACTTTGAATTTCTTTTTATGACGAACTTGAATAACCGCTTCTTTCATCAGGTTCACGGTCTTCGTTCTGCTGATCGGAAAACCCAATGCATTCATCGCTCTTTTCATGCGCCGCCGGCCATAGGTATATTGGCTGGCAACGGCTATATCCTTCATCCAGTCCAGCATCTCCTGGTGCTCCGGATCCGCCAGCCTGGCTTCTGTAATTCGCCGATAGTGGTAATAACCTTGTCGGCTGACACCCAGTACTCGACACATCAGGTCGATTGGCCAGGTCTTCTTGTGTTGGGTGACAAACAAATATTTCATTTCATTTCTTTGGCAAAGAAGACCGTCGCTTTTTTTAGGATTTCTTTCTCCATTTTCAGGTTTTTGACCTGCGATCTTAACTTCCGGATTTCTTCCTGTTCCGGGGTGAGTTTGCCGTTCCCGCGGAAAGATTGCCCACCATCGGCTCGGTGTTCTGAAACCCAACGACCGAGCATATTGCCATTAAGCCCAAGGCTTCTGGCAGCTTCTGCACGGCTATAACCTTGATCGACTACCAAACTGACTGCATCCAGTTTGAACTCCTTTGAATACTTTTTTCTTCTTCTCAATTTACTTCTCCCAGTTAAATAAATTATCTCTTAACTGGGTTGTACAATCTATTGGACCACTTCACAGGGTGGTGTAACTCTGAGAGCCCTCAACCTTGTTGTGGGTCCAGCATTGCGCCTCGCCAGAGTCTCCGCTGACGTATTGATAAAACGATTGATACTCCTCGTCGCTGATCTCGGATTTTGGCAAGGTCCACAGCGCTACGGCCTGGTTGATGGTGTCCCAGCGCTTGGTCGTCTTTGCTTCGGCCTGGGCTTCAGCAGCATTCCCTTCAGCAGCATTCCCTTCAGCAGCATTCCCTTCGGCAACATTCCCTTCGGCGCTCTCGTCCGGCGTCACGGTTTCTTCAATTTCCATGCGAATCGAAAATCCGATGTGGTCGGAATAGCACTTGACGAGCGAACGCAGCGTCCAGCTCTGCAAAAAGGATTTTTCCTCTTCTTTGAGGTACAAGGTCACTTCGGTGCCGTGGTGCGGCCTTTGTTCTGCTGCGATTGAAAATTTCCCGCCGCCATCGGACTCCCAGCGCACGCCGGCCGCGGCAGCATCGCCGGCTTTACGCGTCAGCAGCGTCACCTTGTCCGCCACGATAAATGCGGAATAGAAGTCCACGCCAAACTGACCGATGAGGCCGGCGTCAGCCTGCTGATCGCCGGTTAGGCTTTCCAAGAATGCCTTGGTGCCGGAGCGCGCGATGGTGCCAATGTTTTCCAGCACCTCCTCGCGGTCCATGCCCACGCCGTTGTCACGGATCGTCAGCGTTCCGGCCTCGGTATCCACAATCAGGTCAATCTGCAGCTCCTTATCGCCCTCATACAGGGAATCGTCCTGCAGGGCCGCGAAGCGTAACTGGTCACAGGCGTCAGAACCATTGGAGATCAATTCCCGCAGAAAAATTTCCTTATTGGAATAGAGAGAGTGGATGACAAGTTTCAGGACTTCCTGGGTTTGCGCCTGGAACTCGTGGGTCTCTACTTTGGCCTTAGTTTTGGCCTTGGCCTTATTAGTGGCCTGAGTTTTGGCCTTGATTTTGGCCTTAGTTTTGACTTTAGCTTTAGGCTTAGGCTTAGCCTGGGCTTTAGAGGAGCTATTGTCAAATCTGGTGTTTAGCCATTTGATTCAAGCGGCGACCTGATCAATCTCTTTTACCTCGATCCCATCTTTGAATTTCACCCCCGTAATCACCTTGGCCAGGTAATCAAAGCCGCGTAGCCGGCGCCATTTCTTTTCCGCACACTGGCTCAATTTGAACATCATATGCAACATGCCATTGCGCGTCAGACAACCTTTGGATCTTTTGGTCCGGTGGCGGATGGTGGCAAAGGTGGATTCAATCGGGTTGCTGGTCCGGATGCTCTGCCAGTGTTGGGCCGGAAAATCATAAAATGCCAACAGTTCATCCCGATCCTTGAGCAAACAGCTCGTCGCTTTCGGGTATTTCGCCTCAAAGATCTCAATAAACAAATCAAACGCCTTGTTTGCATCATCCTTGGTTTCCGCCTGCCAGATGGCGTGCAGGGCCTGCTTGGCTTTGGGTTGTGCGGATTTCGGCAAACAATTCAGTACATTCATGGTCTTGTGCATCCAGCAGCGTTGCTGGCGGCTGGCCGGAAAGATTTCATCCAGCGCCGCCCAAAAACCCATCGCACCATCACCAATCGCCAGTTGTGGGGCGCTCATGCCGCGCGACTTCAGATTCAGCAACACCTCACGCCAACTCTGAGTCGATTCCCGCACCCCGTCCTCAATCGCCAGAAAATGTTTTTCGCCGCGTTCATTGACACCAATGATCACCAGCGCGCAGAGCTTGGCATCCTCCGCCCGCAGCCCACTGTAGACACCATCAGCCCAGACATACACCCACCGGTCCTGTCCCAGGCGACGCTGGCTCCACGCTCGATATTCCTCCGCCCATACCTGTTTCAGGCGGGATACCGTGCTGGCCGACAGACCCTGTGCCTGCGGGCCCACCAGTACCCGCAACGCCTCAGCCATCTCACCGCTGGATACCCCTTTGAGGTACAACCACGGAATGGCTGCCTCGAAAGTCGCTGTCTTGCGCACATATGGCGGCACCAGCACCGACTGAAAACTCACTGCTTCACCGGTCTTCGAGCGCACCTTGGGAATTCTCACCCGGATCGGTCCCAGGCCGGTCTGCAACTCACGTTCTGGCAGGTAACCGTTGCGCACCACACCGGCATGACCTGATTCGGTACGCCAATCCTGATACTTGGCCAGCAGCTCCTGGACTTCACTTTCCACCGCTTCGGCGAGCAGCTTCCGGGCGCCTTCTTTGAGCAATTCGGTCAACGGATCGGCACTGATTGCTCGACGTTCCAGTTCAATAACATTATTCTTGTTCATAGTGGCGTATCTCCTTTGGTTGCTTTGAAGTTTGGTAACAACAAATCAACCAGATACGCCGCTTTTTTTCAACTGCTCAAACACCAGATTCGATCATAACTCGCTTTAGAGTTGGCCTTGGCCTTGGCCTTGGCCTTGCCCTGGCCCACGGCCTCACTGTCGTTTTGTGCATTAATGGTGGTGTCTGTTGTTTCGCTCATCTGAAAATCCTGATGGTTTATCTGCTGACACCAGACATAGGGTTATCTGGGCCGGAATCAAGGGATCGACGGCTGCGGATCACAAAAAAGGCCCGCTTTCGCGGGCCTTCAAGGTCAATTGACTCAATGAATCATTTGAGTTTTTCCTTAATCCGCGCCGCCTTACCTTCCCGGCCGCGCAAATAGTAGAGTTTGGCGCGCCTGACATCACCGCGACGCTTTACCTTGAGCGACTCGATCAGCGGACTGTGGGTCTGGAAAACCCTTTCCACGCCAGTGCCGTGAGAAATCTTGCGCACTGTGAAAGCAGAATTCAGGCCGCGGTTTTTGATCGCAATGACCACGCCTTCAAATGCCTGCAAGCGCTCACGGGTGCCCTCTTTGACTTTGACGTTCACCACCACGGTGTCACCCGGTGAAAACTCCGGCAGTTGGCGGGTCATTTGCTCCGCATTAATTTGTTCAATGATGTTGCTCATGTCACCGATCCTTTAGTCTCAATTTCTGATATTCCAACAACAGGGCTTTCGACGCTTCGTCCAGCTGAATTTCGTCAAGCAAGTCGGCGCGCCTTTCCCATGTTCTTCCCAGTGCCTGCATCCGCCGCCACCGCGCAATCGCTCGATGGTCACCGGACAATAGCACTTCCGGCACCGCCAACCCTTCAAATTCCTCGGGCCGGGTGTAATGCTGGCAATCCAGCAGGCCGTCCGAAAACGAATCCTGCTCGGACGACATGTGGTCGCCCAGTACACCAGGAAGCAGCCGAATTACTGCATCGCTGATGACCGCTGCGGCCAACTCTCCGCCGCTCAATACATAGTCCCCGATGGACCATTCCTCATCGACAGCCAGTTCGATCAACCGCTCGTCGACGCCTTCATAGCGCCCGCACAGGAACACCAACTCCTCGCGGCCCGCCAGTTCCCTGACCGCGGCCTGGTCAACCGGCGTGCCCTGCGGGCTCATCAGGCTAACCCGGCATTGAGCAGACGTCTCGGCCTTAACCGCTTTGATGGCGGCGAGCAAGGGCTCCACAGACATCACCATTCCAGGACCTCCACCGTAAGGGCGGTCATCCACATTGCGGTGCCGGTTGCTGGAGAAATCCCTGGGGTTCCAGGTCTTCAGCTGCACCTTGCCGCTGTCGATGGCCTTGCCGGTGACGCCGGCGCTGACCATCTGGCGGAATTCGGCTTCGAACAGGGTGATGACATGAATGATCACTGCCCCAACATCATCATCTGCCCTAAAAATCCCGCTCCCAATCCACGCTAATTCGTTTTGCCTCGAGGTCGACCTGCTGGATCGTCACCCCCATCACAAATGGGATGAGGTGCTCAGCCCCGGCCCCAGCCCCAGCAATTTCACGGACCACCATGACGTCGTTGGCGCCGGTGGCCATCATCCGGCTGACTGTTCCAAATACCTCACCATGCTGCAACACGACTTCCAGGCCAATGAGGTCCCTCCAGTAGAACTGTGACCCATCCAATTCGGGTAGCTGACTGCGGTAAATAGCAATCGGCTGGTTGACCAACGATTGCGCCTGTTCCCGCGTTTCAACCTGCTCCAAGCGCGCTACCATGAACTTGCCCTGGCGCCTGCCCTCGGCGATATTGACGGCCTGACGTTGCTCGCCGAGCAACCACGGCTGATAGTCGAATATCGCTTCGCGGGGATCTGTCAGTGAAAACACTTTGATCCAGCCCCGAAGCCCGTGCACACCCGAAACATGACCCAGTTCAACCAGATCCGCCCGCTCACTCAGCTTGGTTGTCAAATTCCAATTTCGCTACTAGGGCCTGTTAAGCGGCTTGCTTGCGCGCCTCTGAGACCAGCGTCTTGACGCGATCGCTGATCTGAGCGCCCACACCAGTCCAGTAATCCAATCGCTCCAGGTCCAAGCGCAGGCGCTCTTCCTCGCCACGCGCCACCGGGTTGAAGAAACCGATGCGCTCTATTCTGCGGCCGTCACGCGCCCTGCGGCTGTCCGCCACTACGATGTGATAAAACGGCAGTTTCTTAGCTCCGCCGCGTGATAATCTAATTGTAACCATTGCCAATATCCAAGTGTTTGTTCAAACCTCTCCGGGGGCGCTTGACGCAGAACCTCGAACCGGAAAGACAGTTATCTGTTTCGGGAAACCGCGCATTTTACCGCCATTCGCACCAAAAGAAAACCCACTAGCAGGTGGAACAGGAAATATAATTACCTGTAATTACAGACTGATCAGACTCCCCCTTCCTGCCAGGGCCCGGTAATCGCAATGCTGATACCCGGATCGTAGATGTTGGCGAACATCCACTCGCCATCTTGTGAGAAACACACCCCCGCCCATTCGCTCTCGCGCGCGGTCTTGTAAAGGTTGAAGCCTGCATGTCTCTGGTCCAGGTCGGCATTGATGGCTGCAAAGTCGGACAGCACGCCCTGCGCGTCGAGGCCAGCTAGCCTTTGACCTGTTGTATTGAATGTCATTCGGTCTTCGCACAGCACCAGGCTGCCGCGCGGACTCATAATGATGTTGTCGGGGCCGGAGAACCTGCCGTGACCAGGTGACTCGTATATCAGTACCAGGATGCTGGCGTCGGGGTCGTACTCAAAAACAGAGCCCGCACCGGCTTTCCCACCCTTTTTTGAGGTGAAATATACCCGCCCATCTGAAAACACGCAGCCTTCCAGCGCCACAAAAGCCGATCCTCCGGCATCGATCCCTTGTGTGACAACCCCGTCACCGCGCCGATCACCGGGCGTAAAGCCGTTTTCGGGGTGCTCGATATCCACCCACGAAACCTCCATGGGCTCGGACAGCACGACATCGTCATGCAAGGCCCGCCGGCTGCCAACGCGCATCATTTGCAGCCGGCCACCATTGGCCAACTGACCGGGCGTGTCCGGAATATAGCGGTAAAAACCCGCATTGGGATGAGTCTTCGGTCATGTAGGTGATGCCGCTTTGTGGGTCAACGGCGGCCGCCTCGTGATAGAACTGGCCCATGGCGGTAATCGGCTCCGGCCGGGCAACACCCTCCGCCGGCACCTCGAATACGAAACCATGCTCCTTTTTTGCGCCCTCGATATCCCACAGCATCTGTTTGGCGGGCGGGCGCATGTGCGCCAGCGCTGGTGAGAACGGCGCCTCTTCGCAGGACAACCAAGTCCCCCAGGGTGTCACCCCACCGGCGCAATTGTTGATTGTACCACCGAGGCTGACCCACGAATCCACCACGGTCCCGGTCTCGGTATCAAATACCAGTGTGGTGTACCACCCCCGTTGATGTCGTAGGCGTTTTCAGCCAGGCCTATGACGCCTTCGCTGCCGACCAATTCGTGATTCCTGACCAGTGTGATGCGCGAACCTGACTGGGCGACCACGCCCATTCCGTCGGCTGCGCCCGGCACGCTGTGACCATCGTGCAAGCTGGATCCGGCCCAAGAGAAACTACGGTAGCTAAAACCCGGTGGCAACATCAACAAGGGCAAGCCGGTGGCTTCGTCCGCCACCGGCGACAAAGGCCCCAATGCCTCTGAGGGTGTGATGTCCACGCCACGCCATAGACGCTGGTTGAGCAGGACCAGCGCAACCGCCCCACCCCCCAGCAATCCGGTTGTGAGAAAGCTACGCCGGGTGCTCATGGCACGGCACGGTCCGACTTATCAATGCCGTCCGCCCGGAAGCCCGCCAGGTGGTAACTGGCTTTGCAGATGGTTCATTTTTTTCATCATTTTTCCCATGCCCCCCTTGCCCATTTTTTTCATCATTTTTTGCATCTGACCGTGCTGCTTGAGCAGGCGGTTGATGGCCTGCACCTGAGTGCCGGATCCATGGGCGATCCGCCGCTTGCGCGAGCCGCGGATGATGTCCGGAAAGCGCCGCTCTTTGGGCGTCATCGAATTGATGATGGCGATCATCTGCCGGGTTTGGCGGTCATCGACCTTCGCGCGGACCTGATCAGTCATCTGCCCCATGCCGGGCAGTTTGTCCATCAGGCTGCCGATGCCGCCCAGGTTCATCATCTGCTCCAACTGCGAACGAAAATCCGCCAGGTCAAAAGTACGCCCTCGGCGCAGCTTATTGGCCAGTTTTTCGGCTTTCTTGTGATCAACTTTTCGCTCGACCTCTTCGACCAGCGACAACACGTCGCCCATCCCCAGAATGCGCGAAGCCAGGCGCTCGGGATGAAAATCCTCCAGCGCGTCGGTTTTCTCGCCTGAGCCGAGAAACTTGATCGGTTTGCCGGTAATGGCGCGCACTGAAAGGGCTGCGCCACCGCGCGCGTCACCATCGGTCTTGGTCAGGATCACGCCCGTCAGGTCGATGGCCTCGCCAAAGGCCGCCGCCGTGTTGGCGGCGTCTTGCCCGGTCATGCTGTCGACGACGAACAGGGTTTCATGTGGTGCGCTACGCTGATGGATGCGGCGAATTTCATCCATCATCTCCCGATCAACGTGCAACCGCCCGGCAGTGTCAATCAACAGCACATCGCATTGCTGTATACGTGCCTCATTGAGGGCGTTTGCTGCGATGTCTTCGGGTTTTTCCTGCACACTCGAGGGCTGAAACACGGCCCCGACCTGGCCGGCCAGGGTTTCAAGCTGGTCGATGGCTGCCGGGCGGTAGACGTCACAACTGACCACCATGACACGCTTGTTTTCGCGCTCGATCAGGTAGCGCGCCAACTTGGCGGTGGTGGTGGTTTTACCGGAGCCCTGCAAGCCCGCCAGTAATACCGTGACCGGAGGCGCGGCCTGCAGGTTCAGGGCCTCGTTATGCTCGCCCATCAGCTGCACCAATTCATCGTGAACCAGTTTCACCATCGCCTGACCAGGCGTCAGACTTTGCATGACCGCCTGGCCCAGCGCCTTTTCTTTTACCGAGGCCACAAACTGGCTCACCACCGGCAGAGCGACATCGGCTTCGAGCAGGGCAATCCTGACCTCGCGCAGCGTGTCCTTGATGACGTCTTCGGTCAGGCGGCCCCTGCCACGAAGAGTCTGCAGCGTGCTGGAAAGCCGCTGGCTCAGGTTGTCAAACATGAATCACTCCAGGGTTACAGAGTCGGTTATTATAGCTGCACAAACAGGCCAAGCGGACAGCAAATCACGTGTACCATGCTGGTGGATATCCCTGCAAATGATTGACCAGACCCTGAATATTCTGGCCGCCAGTCTGTACCTCGCCTCGGTTGTCATGCTCTATCTATCCGTCAGCCGCGCCAGCGCCAATTCACGCAGCGTGGCGCTGGCCTGCGCAATCGCCGGCGCCGGCCTGCACGCGGGTGCTCAGTACGTGTATTGGTTCCTGTCATCGGCGCCGCACTTTGACATGCTCAGCATCCTGTCACTCTGTGGGCTGGTCATTGTCGTCCTGTTGCTGCTTTCGGCGCTGAGCCGCAAATCGCTGTTCGATGCCGGCCTGGTCGCCCTGCCCATCAGCGCCGCCGTGCTCCTCCTCAACAGCACCCTTCAACTTGAAGGCACGGCGCTCGGCGCCACTTCCACTGCCACCACCGTGCATATCATGAGCAGTGTAATTGCCTTCGGGTTTTTCAGCATCACAACGGTTTACGCAGGCTTCGTGGCTTTTATTGACTATTTCCTCAGGCAGCATCATCTCAACGCCCTGGTGCGTACATTGCCGGCGCTGGACGTGCTCGAGTTGCTCCTGTTCCAACTCATTACCGCCGGATTTGTCCTGCTGAGCATATCGCTGGCAACCGGACTGGCCTATGTCGAGGACGTCTTTGCCCAACACCTGCTGCACAAGACGGTGTTGTCGATTCTGGCCTGGCTGGTGTTCGGCTTGCTGCTGTGGGGCCGCTGGCGCTACGGCTGGCGCGGCCGCCTGGCAGTGCGCATGACGCTGGCCGGTACGGCGTTGCTGCTACTTGCGTATTTCGGCAGCAAATTCGTGCTCGAAGTGCTGTTGGGTCGCAGCTGGCAATCCCGATAGCACCTCGTGTACCGGGCCGCCTTGGTGCCATACGCGGGCCCGTGCAATAATTGATGGAACTATTCATGCAAGGAACTTAAAAAACTCTTGGACGACATACCGCTTTCCAGCTTATTCATCCTGCTCTTTATTCTAATTGTCATGTCGGGCTTTTTTGCCAGCTCGGAAACCAGCCTGATGGCGCTGAACAAATACCGCCTCAGACACCGGGCCAACGAGGGCCACCGAGCCGCCCGGGTGGCACAAAATCTGCTGCTCAAGCCAGATCGACTGATCGGGCTGATCCTGCTTGGCAACAATCTGGTTAATATCCTCGCCGCCTCAATTGCGACCGTGGTGGGTATTCGCATGTTTGGCAGTAACGGCCTGTGGATTTCCACCCTGGTCATGACCGTGGTGGTGCTGATCTTTGCCGAAGTGGCGCCCAAAACCGTGGCCGCCCTGCACCCTGAAAGGGTGGCCTACCCGGCCTCTTTCGTGCTCACTATCCTGCTGAAAATTTTTTTTCCCGTGGTGTGGTTGATCAATGGCTTCGCCAACCTGATTCTGAAACCCTTCGGCATCGAGAACAAGGCGCAGATCCTTGAGCGGCTGAACCGCGAGGAACTGCGCACCCTGCTGCAGGAAGGTGGACAAATTTCTCTCGACCACCAACGCATGCTGATCAATATCCTGGATCTCGAGCATGCGACCGTGGACGACGTAATTATCCCGCGGCAGGAAATCACCGGTATCGACCTGAATGATGATTGGGAGGAAATTCTCAGCCAGATCAAGCAGACCGTTTATACGCGGTTGCCGGTGTATCGTGAGAGCATGGATGAGGTCATCGGCCTGCTGCATATCCGCAGTATTCTGGCCCGACTGTCCACCGGCAATTTGCGCTTTGAAGATCTCGAGCGCGCCATTCGCACCCCTTACTTTATTCCTGAAGGCACGCCGCTTACCCAGCAGTTGCTCGAATTCCAACGCCGCGAACGCAGCATGGGCCTGGTGGTCGACGAGTACGGGGATATTCAGGGCCTGATTACCCGCGACGATATTCTCGAGGAGATCGTCGGCGAATACACTGCCGACGACCGCGGCCGGTCACGCCAGATTCGGCGGCTGGATGACGGTAATTACCTGGTGGGCGGCGCCACCAGCGTGCACCTGCTTAACCGCCGTCTTGATTGGGAACTGGAAGCAGACGACGCAAAAACGCTCGGCGGCCTCATTCTCGAGCAACTGGAAACCATTCCACAAGGCAAAGCCAGCGTTCGCATCGGCGACTTGATCATGACCATCGTTAAGATTCGTGACAACACGATCTCCAAAGTACTGGTCAAGCCGAGGCGGAGCGGGCACAAGCGCTAGGAGCATGAGCGCTAGATTTCGTCCAGCTTGCCAATGGCTTCGGCGATGCTGCCCACTGCCATGGCGCTGACCCCGGGGATCGGCTTTTTGGGCGCGTTGGCTCGCGCCAGCATGACCGTGCCGAATCTGTGACTGCTGGCTTCGCGCAGCCGCGCTTCACCGTCGTGAACCGGCCGGATTTCACCTGACAGCCCAACTTCGCCAAAGGCGGCGAAACCCTCGGGCAGAGGACGGTTTCTAAAACTCGACAACAGCGCCAGCAGCATCGGCAGATCAGCCCCGGTTTCACTGATTTTCATGCCCCCAACGACGTTGATGAACACGTCCTGGTCCGCCAGGCTGTAACCACCGTGACGGTGCAGCACCGCCAGCATCATCGCCAGGCGATTGTGGTCCAGGCCCAAGGCCACGCGGCGCGGGTTTGTGAGATGGCTCTGATCGACCAACGCCTGCACTTCGAGCAGCATCGGGCGGGTGCCTTCGCGGATGATGGTGGTCACGCTGCCGGCCACCTGTTCGCTGTGGCCGGAAAGAAAAATCGCCGAAGGGTTTTTGACCTCGCGCAGCCCCTTTTCGGTCATTGCAAACAGGCCCAGTTCATTGACCGCGCCGAACCGGTTTTTGGTCGCGCGAATGACACGGTAACGCCCGCCACTGTCGCCTTCGAAATACAAAACCGCATCGACCATGTGCTCGAGTACGCGCGGGCCCGCCAGCGCGCCATCCTTGGTGACGTGCCCGACCAGGATGACCGCACAGTGATTTTGCTTGGCCCAGCGCACCAGTGCCGCAGCAGATTCGCGCACCTGGTTGACTGAACCCGGCGCTGAGGTGAGCGCCTCGGAATACATGGTCTGGATTGAATCGATCACCAGTAACTGGGGCTGCTCGGCCACACTGTGCGCGATCACCTGCTCGATTGAAGTTTCGGCCAGGCAGCGGATATTGTCCATCGAGAGTTCCAGCCGGCGCGCCCGCATGGCCAGTTGTTGCAACGACTCTTCGCCGCTGACGTACAGCGATTTCATTTTTGCCGCAACCGCGACGGTCAGCTGCATCAGCAATGTCGATTTGCCCACGCCCGGGTCACCGCCGATCAGGGCGACAGAGCCCGGCACGATGCCACCGCCCAATACGCGATCCAATTCTCCCACCCCGGTGCGGATACGTTGGACCTGCTCCTTACCCACCGAGGCCAGGTCGTATACCTCGCTTTTCACCGAATCGATAAAGCCGGAAAATCGGTTGGCCCCGCCGACAATCTCTGCGGCCACCTCCACCACGCAGTTCCATTCCTTGCAATCAGGGCATTGCCCAGCCCACTTGCCGAGCACCGCGCCACACTGTTCGCACTGGTAGCGGTGTTTAATTTTGGATTTTGCCATTGTTGGGTTCTGGGCCGCCGCCTGGATTCAGTGTAGTTTGTACCAAATCGAGGGCATGACCACCAGCCCGAGACACACCAGAGCAGAATTTCTTACAATACACGGGTCCAGATACGGGTCATCGGATAATACCTACCTCATGCCGACACAACCAGAACAACAAATCATTGGGGAATCCCCTGCTTTTCTTGAGGTGCTGGAGCACGTCTCGCGGGTGGCCCAGCTCAATCGGCCGGTGTTGGTGATCGGCGAGCGCGGTACCGGCAAAGAGTTGATCGCGGCACGCATCCACTATCTCTCGCCGCGCTGGGACATGCCATTCATCAAACTCAACTGCGCCACCTTGGCCGAGACCCTGCTGGAGACCGAGTTATTTGGCCATGAGGCCGGCTCCTTTACCGGCGCCACACGGCGGCGGCTGGGACGCTTTGAATTGGCCAACCAGGGCAGCCTGTTCCTCGACGAACTGGCCAGCACGTCAGACCGGGTGCAGGAGAAAGTGCTGCGGGTGGTTGAATACGGCGAGCTGGAGCGGGTTGGCGGCAATGAAACCATTTACACTGACGTGCGCATTATTGGGGCCACCAATGAGGATTTGCCGGCACTGGCCATTGCGGGCCGCTTCCGCGCCGATCTGCTCGATCGCCTTGCGTTTGATGTCATCACCCTACCACCGTTGCATCACAGACCCGATGACATCATGCCGATTGCCGAGCATTTTGCGGTAAAAATGTCAGGCGAACTTGGGCTGGAGCTGTTCGCGGGTTTTTCCGGCGAAGCGCGCGAGGCCCTGCTGGGTTACCGTTGGCCAGGCAATGTAAGGGAGCTCAAGAATGTGGTCGAGCGGGCGGTCTACACCAACCTGGGCAATGAGGAAGCGGTCAAGGAGATTGCCTTCGACCCGTTTGAGTCGCCGTGGCGCCCGGGGCTGGCAGATGATGATGACCGCAAAACCGGCAGCAGCAACCTGTTGGCGGCGCCCGATGCAGCCTATGATTTTAAATCCCACATCCGCGATGTAGAAGTCAATCTGCTGCAAAGTGCGCTCGAACAGTGCCGTTTTAACCAAAAAAAGACTGCTGAATTTTTGGGTATGACCTACCACCAACTGCGCGGCTACCTGCGTAAGTACGAACTCACAGAAACTGAGGAGTAAAGGAGTCTCGCTTCCCTGCTCCCGCCTTCGGCGGAAGGCGGCTGCGCTCGACGGCATGCAATAGGCGCCTGGCTCCGGTGTCAGGGCCGTCGGCGCAGCAGCTTGGTTTTGACCCGGGCGGTGACGCCGCAGATGAGCTCGTAGGGCAGCATACCGGTGCACTCGGCAACGACCTCGACTGGCAATCCTGCGCCCCATAAGGTCACGACGTCACCGACGTGGGCCTGGGGGTGGTTGCGCAGGTCGAGGCAAATCATGTCCATTGAAACATGGCCCACCAGCGGCGCCCGTCGGCCGCCCAGCAACACCGGTGTTCCGTTGCCGGCCCGGCGCGGATAACCATCGCCATAGCCGATGGCTGCCACGCCAACCGGCATGTCTTCGGGGCAACTCCAGGCCGCGCCGTAGCCAACCGCAGCGCCGCGGCGGCATTGATTAATCGCGATCAGTTCGCATTGCAGCGTCATGGCCGGCAACAGGTCCAGCTCCGCGGCCGATCGCTGTGCGCAGGGTGAAATCCCATAAACCAAAATGCCGGGTCTGACAATATCGCGTTGGCTTTCACGGAAGTTGAGAATGGCAGCCGAATTGGCCATCGAAACCGGGCCCGGTAGCCCCTCTGTGACCTCATCAAAACGCTTGATCTGTTGGCGCGTTTGGCTATTGTCAAATTCGTCAGCGCAAGCGAAATGCGTCATCAATACGGTCGCTTCCGGACCGCGCAGGGATTCAAGTCTCTGAAAAGCACTGACGGCATCGCCGGCGCTAAAGCCCAACCGGTGCATACCGCTGTCTATTTTTAGCCACAGACGCTTGTTGATTCTGCCGGCCTGGGGTGCCAGCCACGCAAGCTGACTGTCATGGTGGATCACCATTTCTGCGCCCATTTTTTGCAGTTGCGCGAATTCGGCCGGGTTCGACGAGCCCTGTAAATGCAACAGCCGCCCACTCCAGCCCCCACTGCGGCACTTCTCAGCCTCCCCCACCGTGGCCACCGCCAGGACGTCGGCACCGCTCAGTTCAGCGAGGATATTTTCCAGGCCGTGGCCATAGGCATCGGCTTTGACCACGCAAGCCAATTCACTGGACGGCGCCAGTTGCCGGATTCGCGACAGATTGTGGCGGATCGAAGCAAGATCGATTGTGGCGATCGTATTACGACTCATGGGGGTGGAGGCTAGCAGCTAAGCGTTGCCAAATAATGGCAGGAATTATGGCGATCCAGGGTCAGATCCATAGCGGTCATCAAAGTAATATTCCGGCGCAAAGTTGACGAAGCGCAAAAATGGTCCTTGAAAGGTCAGGTGGCAGGTGCCAATGGCGCCATTACGGTGCTTGCCAATGATGATCTCGGCCTTGCCTTTTTCCGGCGTTTCGGGGTTGTACACCTCATCGCGGTAAATGAACACGATCAGATCGGCGTCCTGCTCGATCGAGCCCGATTCGCGCAAGTCCGCCATCACCGGGCGTTTGTTGGGTCGTTGTTCCAGCGAGCGATTGAGCTGCGAAAGCGCCATCACCGGGATATTCAATTCCTTGGCCAGGGCCTTCAGGGATCGAGAGATTTCAGCAATCTCCGTAGCGCGGTTTTCACGTGTGCCCGGCACGGACATGAGCTGCAGGTAGTCCACCACGATCAGACCAATGTCATGTTCGCGCTTGAGCCGGCGTGCCCGTGCCCTGAGATCTAACGGTGACAGTGCCGGGGTGTCGTCGATGAACATTTTGCTTTTGTGCAGCAGGTTCATCGCCGACGTCAGCTTGGGCCAGTCAAAGTCGTCCAGGTTGCCGGTGCGCAGCTTGTTCTGTTCGATCTGGCCCAGTGAAGAAAAAAGACGCATGACCAGCTGAAGGGATGACATTTCCATGCTGAAGACGGCCACCGGAACGTTGTTCTGAATGGCCGCGTGTTCGGCGATATTCATCGCAAACGTGGTTTTACCCATCGCCGGGCGGCCGGCCACGATGATCAAATCCGAATTTTGCAAGCCGGCTGTCAAAGCGTCAAAGTCCTTGAAGCCGGTGGGCGTGCCGGTAATTGCACCTTCGGTTTCGTGCAATTCCTGGATGCGATCCATGGCCTCTTTGATCGTGTCTTGTACTGACACGAAGCCCGAGCGGCTACGGCTGCCCAGATCAGCGATAGCGAAAACTCGTTTTTCCGCATCTTCCAGCAATTCCTTGCTGTCGCGGCCATCGGAAGTGAATGCTGCGGACGTCATTTCCGAGCCGGCGTCGATCAACTGTCTGAGGATGGAATTTTCACGGACGATTTCCGCGTAGGCCACGATATTGGCCGCACTGGGCGTGCTGCCAGTCAGGTAATTGATGTAGGCACCCCCTTCGATAAGGTCGATCTGACCATGAGACGAAAACCACTCTGTGACGGTGACCGCGTCACAGGGCTTGGACTTATCGCTCAAATCGAAGACCGCGCGAAAAATCATGCGATGATCCTCGCGGTAAAAATCCCCCTCTGACAACAAGTCTGCGACCTTCTCCCAGGCGGTTGCCGACAGCAACAAGCCGCCGAGGACAGCCTGTTCACCTTCAATGGAATGCGGCGGAACCTTGAGATTCTCGACGGTTGCCAGTTTGGGTTCAGCCACTTTCAGGGCCCTCGGGAGGAGCAGATTTGCAAACGGGCAGGATCAGGGTGGCTTCGCTGGCCGAAACTCGTGACCTTGCCTACAGATTAATGCCAAGAGAAAAAATACCACAGATTGGAAGAACAGTTTTGATTATCGTTTGCAATCGCCGAAAAGACCCCGAAACGCGCTATTTCGGGCCCGGAAACAAGAAAAGCTGCAGCCCCGTCAGGGCGTGCAACTTCTCGTCAGACTTGTCAATGGAACAGTCGCTGCGTTGGATATTGCCAGTCAATCGCAGCGTCATTCCGGATTGATGAATACCTTTACCTCTGTATTGATGTCTGCATGCAAATTGAGGTGCACCATGAACTCGCCTGTGT
>CAXXKZ010000010.1:0-81716 GCA_963665545.2 Lysobacterales bacterium
CATCCTGTTTCGTGTCGCCTCGCTGGTCCATTCATGGACCAGCGACCCAGTCGCTTGTCGGCGCTCGGCATCCTTTAAGGCGTGGCCAGCAGTCCGCTCATGGGGCTTTCCTAACGCTGGAGCACGACTGCAGGGATGCAGGAGGTAGAGCAATGCAGGAGCAATTGCCGACGACTGCAGGGATGCAGGAGGTAGAGCAATGCAGGAGCAATTGCCGAGGGAAGCGAGACTCCGGCCGCAGGCATGGCTGGCGAAGCCAGACTAAGTTAGATGCGGTCGAGCGCAGCCGCCTTCCGCCGCAGGCGGGAGCAGGGAAGCGAGACTCTTTCATTTTTGTTAAGATGCCCCGTTTTGGCGGGATAAGCCAAACTGTGCGAGCAGGCCGACAGGATAGCGAACAGGCCTGCAGCACCTCAAATTTATTCGCAATGACTTTCAGGGGTTTGGAGGATTTATCAAATGAGTAGTGAATTGGCGCTTTGGCTGCCACTGGCAGCATCAGTGCTCGCCATTCTGTATGGAATTTGGACGGCGCGGTGGGTTGTCTCTCAGCCAGCGGGTAGTGACAAAATGCAGGAAATTGCGCAGGCCATCCAGGAAGGCGCAGCAGCCTATATGAACCGTCAGTACACCACCATCGGAATCGTTGGTGTAGTGCTTTTTGTGGTCGTTGGTTGGTTGGTTGACTGGCCGACGGCTTTTGGTTTTGCTGTGGGTGCAATCCTGTCCGCCTTGGCGGGCTATATCGGCATGTTTGTTTCGGTAAGAGCCAATGTGCGTACGGCGGAGGCAGCAAAATCGGGGGTTGCACCGGCGCTCAAAATCGCCTTTCGGGGCGGCGCCATTACCGGGCTGCTGGTGGTGGGTCTGGGTTTGCTGGGTGTGGCCGGCTACTATGCTTTGCTGGGCAAAATGGGCGTTTCTGACGACCACGCCATCCACGCGCTGATCGGATTGGCCTTTGGTGGTTCGTTGATTTCCATATTCGCTCGATTGGGCGGCGGCATATTCACCAAGGGCGCCGATGTGGGCGCTGACCTGGTGGGCAAGGTCGAAGCCGGTATTCCGGAAGACGACCCGCGCAACCCTGCCGTGATCGCCGATAACGTGGGTGATAACGTGGGTGACTGCGCCGGGATGGCGGCCGACTTGTTTGAAACCTACGCCGTGACCCTGATTGCGACCATGTTGCTGGGCAGCCTCACGGCTAAAGCCCTGGGCGCCAACGCGGTCATGTATCCGATGATGCTGGGTGGCTTGTCCATCGTTGCATCAGTGGCTGGTACTTTCTTCGTGCGTACCAGCGATGGTGGCAAGATCATGGGTGCGCTCTACAAAGGCGTTTTTGCCTCTGGTGTGCTGGCCGCCATATTCTTTTATCCGGCGACCATGTCCATGATGGGCGATGATGCCATGAGTCTGTATTATGCCGCCCTGATTGGTCTGGGGCTGACGGCGGCCATGGTCGTCATCACCGAATATTACACCGGCACGGATTACAGTCCGGTCAAGAAGGTGGCTGAAGCCTCGACAACCGGCCATGCGACAAACATCATCGCCGGACTGGGCGTGTCGATGAAATCGACGGCTTTGCCGGTGATCGCGATCTGCATATCAATCTGGGGCGCTAATTACTTTGCCGGCTTGTACGGCATCGCCATAGCTGCCACGTCGATGCTCTCAATGACAGGCATGATTGTTGCCCTTGATGCTTTCGGGCCGATTACTGACAATGCCGGCGGGATTGCGGAAATGGCAAAGTTGCCGGAGGACGTGCGCAAAACCACCGATGCCCTGGACGCCGTGGGCAATACCACCAAGGCGGTTACCAAAGGATATGCCATCGCTTCTGCAGGCCTGGCTGCGCTGGTGTTATTTGCAGACTACGTCAACAGCCTGGCCAATGCCGGCATGAGCGATCTGACTTTTGATCTGTCCAATCACCTGGTCATCATTGGCCTGTTCCTCGGTGGCCTGGTGCCGTTCCTGTTCGCTGCCATGGCGATGGAAGCGGTTGGCCGGGCCGCGAGTTCAGTGGTGCAGGAAGTTCGTCTCCAATTCGCCGAAATCGATGGCATCATGGAAGGCACGACCAAGCCTGATTATTCGCGCGCGGTGGACTTGCTGACCAAGGCGGCGATCAAGGAAATGATCGTGCCCTCGTTGCTACCACTGTTGGTACCCGTGGTTGTCGGTCTGCTGCTGGGCCCACAAGCGCTGGGCGGTTTGCTGGTTGGCACCATCGTGACCGGTTTGTTTTTGGCCATTTCCATGACCACCGGAGGTGGCGCATGGGATAACGCCAAGAAGTACATCGAAGATGGCAATTTCGGTGGCAAGGGTACCGATGCCCATGCTGCGGCAGTGACGGGTGACACCGTCGGCGACCCCTACAAGGACACCGCCGGTCCGGCCATCAATCCGCTGATCAAGATCATTAACATCGTGGCCCTGTTGATCGTCACTTTTCTTTAACCACGGACCGGATTGGACCAGCAAAAGCGCCGGTTTTCCGGCGCTTTTTTTATGCCTGGGAAGTCGTGCTCAGGTCTTCTTGACCATGCGCTCGAGATAGTCAGCAATCATCTCCAGCGTAGCGGGCTCCTGCCAGCAGGCCATCGCTTCATCGTTCAGCGACTGCATGCTGGCAATGTTATCCAGAACTGAGCGGTGCAACTGTTGCTTGGATACCGCAAAAACGCGAGCGGGTATGGCGGCCATGTGGCTGGCAGCAGCACTTGCCCTGGCCAGCAATTGAGATGCGTCACAAACCGAATCAACCAGCCCACGTTCCATTGCCTCGGCGGACTGCCAGGTTCCGCCGCCGTACACGACCTCTGAGAGATAACGCGAAGGCAGCACAAACCGCATGATCTCCAGCGCCTCCACCGGAAATGACACGCCAATTTGCAATTCAGGTATGCCAATCCGTCCTTTGCCCATTGCCATGATGCGTTGATCACATGCGGCTGCGATCACGCAGCCCCCCGCAATGGCGTGGCCATTAATTGCGGCAACCGCCGGTCCGGGGTGGTTAAAAACGGCCATGAACATGTCGGCAAGCGCAACCACAAATTCTTCCACGTAGGGCGGCCCGCCCTTAACCAGTCGAAACAGGTCGAGCCCGGCAGAAAATGCCCGCCCCTCACCAGTAAGAATAATGGCGGCAGAATCATCTTCTTGCCGTACCGCCTCGGCCACGGCCCGGCACAATTCCAGATCCATGACGTTGACCTTGCCATGGGCCATGGCAACGGTAGTGATGTTGTCGATTCGATTAATATTTAGCATTCGTTTCTTTCCATTGCGTGGTTTTTCGTCATCCGGGGATGACGGTGCATATTATTAGCGATTGTTTTGAAAAGCGCTCTAATGCAGCGGAAACTTCGCGTAATCGCGCACCGACCGGTGTTGCTCAAAATCATCCGCAAACGAATCACCGATCTTGTCGACCACGCGCAGGAATGTGCTCAGGTCGGCTTCCATATGCGCCCTGGCCCGGCTGGGATCGCGTGCCTTGAACGCATCGAGTAAACGGGTGTGGCGTTCGCGGTCGAGAATTCTTGCCGCCTGCTGGTCTTTATGGGTTAGATGTTTCATCAAGCGTGGGACGTATTCTGTCAAAGTGGGCGAATACTGAAGCCATAACGATTCAATAATGGCCGGCAGCGCCTGATTACTGCATTGATCATAAATAAAGAAATGAAAGCGGATATTGGCTTCTATCATGCCCTGCGAATCCTGATTGCTGATGGCCTCGCCCATTTCCTCGTGAATAGCGTGAAGATGATCAAGCTGCTCTTGCGTCAGGCGCTCCGCAGCCTCCTCGGTGGCCAGACCCTCGAGCATGATGCGCAGCTCCAGGATGTCTTTCATCTGTTGGCTGCTGAGTACCGGAATTCGGAACTTGCGGTCCTGGGTGGCCTCGATGGCCTTCTGGGCGACCAAGCTCTTGATGGCCTCGCGCACCGGCATTTCACTGGTGCCGAGTTGGCTGGCCAGACCTCGAATGGTGACCTGTTCGCCGGGGCGGAAGAATCCGGCCAATATCGCGCGCTTCAGGATGTGGTAGACCTGATCGTGGGCCGATTTGGTTTCAACTTGCTGGAAAGCTTTGACGGACATTCGATTTTATGACCAGTTGTTTTTGCGCCGTTCCGGCGCCCCAGAGTGACATTTCAGCCGAGGCGTTGCAAACGCTGTTGAAGCATACTATGATCTGTGATCACAGACCATAATTGATTCCAAAATCAGCTTTTGAGTGGAGACGGGGGCCGGTTTGCAAGCGTCACTCAGGGTTCATGCGACATTTTCGAATCAAGACCATTATCTTGAAGCATTGCGGTTACGATGCCGGCCCACACCCTCGCCTATCCTGGTTGGCCCTGCGACTGAGTGCGAGCCTGTTGACCGGCTTCATCCCTTCGTTATTGGCATCGACCCAATCGAACTACCTGGATCACCGGGCCGACTCTGATTGGTCGATTACCGAACCACGCGGCGAAGTCGTGGAAGTGGACTTTACTACCGATGAAGGTACCTGGATGTCGGTGGATATCTCGCCGAACGGTCAATGGATGGTGTTTGACCTGCTCGGTCACATCTACCGGGTCTCCGCCACGGGCGGCCAGGCGGAATGCCTGACCCAGGACAGCGGTATTGCGCTGAATTTTCACCCACGCATTTCGCCGAATGGACAATCGATCGCTTTTGTCAGCGATCGTGCCGGCCAGAACAACTTGTGGCAGATGGACATTGACGGCTCAATGCCCCAGATCGTTTTCGAGGATGCGGTCTCCCGTATCACCAGCCCCACCTGGATGTCTGATGGCAGTGCCATTGTCGCGGTCCGTGAGTTCCCAACTTACTCAATACACCGCCGCTCCGCGCGTATCTGGTCGTTCCCGCTGAACCAGCCCAGCCGTATCCCCGAACAAATCGTAGGCCAGCCGTCCGGAGTCCAGTCCTACTGGCCGAGCGTCTCCGCCGATGGGCAACACCTCTACTACATGCATGCCACTTTCGCTGAGCCTTTGCATGGCATGCAGCGCTATCAGCACGTGCGACGCCTGGAGCTGGCGAGTGGCAGAATTGAAGCAATAACAGTCCCCGAAGGTAAAGAGTTTTACAAGGCCGAAGGCCCGACCGAATTGGCGCCTGAATTGTCACCTGACGGTCGCTGGCTGGCCTTCGCACGGCGCATTGACGGCGGCAGGTTGAGCTATCGTGGCCATGAGATCAGGGGCCGAACAGCGTTGTGGATCAGGGATTTGCACAGCGGCGAGGAACGGCTGCTGGCCGACCCCATTACCTTCGATATGCAAAATGCCCATGGCATGAAGAATTTACGTGTGCTGCCGGGCTATTCCTGGGACAAGCAATCGCGCTCACTGGTCTACTCCCAGGGTGGCGCCTTGCGACGGGTGTGGCTGGAAGATGGGCGGATTGAGAAAATTCCTTTTACTGCCCGGGTGCGCCGCACGGCGTCCCAGCAGGCCCGATCAACACATGACATCGACGATCAGCCGTTTGAGTCGAGGTTCATCCGCTGGCCAGACCTTTCACCCGATGGCGGCACCGTCGTATTCGAAGCGGCGGGCTGGATCTGGAAGCTGTCGCTGCCCAACGGCAGGCCCGAAAAGCTGATTCGCGGCACAACAGGACTGGTGAACCAGTTCATGCCGGCGATTTCTCCCAATGGCAAAGATGTGGCCTTTGTGAGCTGGGATGACTTCGAGATGGGTCTGCTTTGGCGCGCGCCACTGACAGGCGGCAAGGCACGGCAAGTCTCAAAATCCGCGGCGCGGTACCTGTATCCCGCCTGGAGCGGTGACGGTCAATCAATTGTCGTCCTGCGTTCCAGCGGCGCCAGCGCCGAGGGTCTGGCGGGTGGTGCGATGGTGCGCTACGACCTGGTTTCAATCGACCGCGATGGCGCGGAAACGGTGCTGCAGCAATCCGCTCCGCCGCTGGTCAGTCATGCCGGCCCGGATGGCCGCAGGTTTCAGCTTGAATCCCGTGACCAGGTTGATGTGCAGCCTTTCCTGGCGCAGGGGATTACGCCGCCCGACAGTCATTCCGTGATGATTTCCTATGCCGCCGGCCACCCGGCGCAGCGGCAGGAACATCTTCGATTTCCGGCCGCCACTGAGGCGGCACCCTCTCCCGATGGCGAATGGGTGGCTTACCGCGAAGAACATGGAATTTACCTGACCCAGTTGCAACGCGCCGGTGCCGTCTATCGCCCCGAGCAGCCGCTGGTGTGGACCGGTCCTGACAACCCGGCTGAAGCCATCAAGGAAGACCCACGGCAGGGAGTCGAAAGGCTCAGCGAAGCTGGAGGTATCTACCTGCGCTGACCTGACGCGCAGACTTTGATCTTCGCTTCTGCGGGCCTGATCAACATTTACCACGCTGAGCGTGGCGAACTTACGGTCGTCAATCCAGGCCTGAAGCTCGATCGTAACATTCCCGCTGGCCGCATCGCGCTGCAAGGCGCAAGAATCGTCACCCTGGCTGACCGCCAGGTGATTGAAAATGGAACGGTGATCGTCGAAGGCAGCCGCCTCGCTTGTGTGGGCGCATGTGATGTCTCTTCAGCAGACCAAGTGCTTGATGTACAGGGCAAGACCATTATTCCGGGATTCGTGGATGTCCATGCGCACGGCTACTAATTTGCAGAGCGCGCGGTTATTGGTGGGCAACTGCCAACCACATCTCTGTATCTGGCCTATGGCGTGACCACCGCCCTGGATCCCTCGGCGAAAAGTGAAGGGATCTTTCCGGTTGCCGAAATGGTCCGCGCCGGCCGACTGCCCGGACCGCGCATATTCACCACGGGTGAATCGTTGATGCCGCAGGCGCCGCAGACCGGCCCCGCTGATTTTGAAGACGCTGAACGGATGGTGCGGCGCCTGTCGGACCAGGGTGCCATTTCGATCAAGATTTATCTCGCACCACGCCGCGACCAACGCCAGATGTATGCCGAATCGGCGCGCCAACTGGGCCTGTCCGTCACCAACGAAGGCGCCGACTTCACCTACAATGTCGGTTCGATGCTGGACGGAAACACCGGTTTCGAACACCCGATACACCAACTGCCGAGCTGGAATGACGTGGTGCAATTCTTCGCGCAGACCAAAGCTGTGTACTCACCGACGCTGATCGTGGCCGGCGCTACGACCTGGATGGAAGACTATTACCAGTCACGGGCAGACCTCTGGAACAACCCCAAGATGCGCCGTTTCCTGCCCTGGCGGCGCCTGACCCGCCTGGTCAATCACACCACACGGCCAAAAGCCGAATACGGCTATCCCATCATGGTCGAAACAGTCAAAGACCTGATGCGGGCCGGTGGTTACGCGGCGATTGGCGGGCACGGCCAGACCTGGGGTCTGGATTCACACTGGGAAGTCTGGGGCTACGCCGAGGCGCTGGAGCCGCTCGAAGCGCTTGAAATGGCAAGCCTCGGGGGCGCACAGATGGCCGGTTTGGAAGACGATCTGGGCTCGCTTGAAGTGGGCAAGCTCGCCGACCTGATGGTGCTGGACGCCAACCCGCTCGACGATATTCAAAACACCGCCCAGATTCGTTTCGTGATGAAGGGCGGGGTGCTATACGACGATGAAACTCTGGATGAGCTGTGGCCGCAAAGTATCGAACGGACGATACCGGCCTGGGTGCGCCAGGACGTCTTTCGCACGGACAGCCGGGCCATTGAGCAGTAAGTCAGTCAGTGAATTGGTGGCATTTGGCGTAATGAGTACATGATTCGGTCCGCAGTAAATTGCGGATCAGGTATGGGCAGCATGCAAGCCACATTGTGGGGTGAAATGGCGTGCGGCCAGCGAATCGGGACCTGGCGGTCCCGGCACAATAGAGGAGCACGAGCATGAAAAATCCATTTCTCATTTATACAGCACCCGTTCTGTTGCTAATGATGAGCAGCCCGGTACTGGCACAAGATCAGGACAGGGATGAAGTCGCCGGCATCGAGGAAGTCATCGTCACCGCGCAGAAAAGGGCAGAGTCTCTGCAAGAGATTCCGCTCAGCGTCAAAGCCATTGGCCAGCAGGAACTTGAACGAATCTCCGCGCTGAGTTTTGAGGACTATGCGCGTGGCGTTGCGGGCCTTTCGTTCAACACGACAGGCCGCTATGCACGTGGCGGCGTTATCCCGGTGATACGCGGTGTGGCGCAACTCAATCCGCAAGGCCCGACCTCGGCATTCTACCTCGACGAAACGCCCCTGCAACCGCAGGAGTTCGAGCGGGTGGGCATTCCCGACCCCAACATGTTTGACATCAACCGGGTGGAAATCCTGCGTGGACCACAGGGCGATCTGTATGGATCCAGCGCCATGGGTGGCACCATTCGCGTCATTCCGAATAAGCCCGATCCCGACCAGTTCGAAGGCCGGGTAAGACTCCAGATCAACAGCGTGAAGTCTGGCGGCACGGGCGGGCAGGGAGATGCCATGGTCAACATCCCGCTGGGTGAATCAACTGCCTTGCGATTGGTAGGCACTTATTCCAAAGACGCCGGCTGGATCGACCTGCTGGGAGAATCCTCCCTGGGCACACCCGATGTCAAAGACGCCAACGATGTGGAGTCCTACGTGGTGCGCGGTTTGCTGCGCTGGGAAGCCACTGAAAACCTGATCATTACACCCTCGATATTCTTTCAGAAAGTCGATGAGGATCGCGGCAGATTCGTATCCCATGATCTTTCCAGCGCGTCCGGGAAGTACCTGGACCGGAATTTTGGTGTGGATGAATTCTCTACCAACGAGTTCTTTGTCGGCAACCTGTTGATTGAATACGACAGCGGCTGGGGCATCTGGACCTCGTCCACCACGTTTTACGACATAGAATGGGAAAATCAACTGGGCACACAGGGCATTATCAACCTGGTCGTTGGTGGTGGTCCGGATCCCCAGGTGCTGTGGGACGTTGGCAGTGAAGACCAGTTCGTGCAGGAAATTCGCTTGGCTTCAACCCTGGACGGACCCTTCAACTTTATCGTCGGCGCCTTCTACCGGGAAATCACACATGATTTCTTTCAGTTGGCCCTGGTCGACGATTTCTTGCCGATTTTCGGCACCAACGTGCTGTTTTCAAAGGAAGGCGAAGTCGAAAAGCTGGACGAACTGGCTTTCTTTGGACGGGCGACCTGGACTTTCAGTGACGCCTGGGAGGCGGCAGTGGGTCTGCGCTATTTCGATTACAAGCGTGACCGGCTGACGCCGACGGCAACCGGGGTTTTCGGATTCCCGGAACGTGTTGACAAAATCTCCGAGGATGGCTTCAGCCCGACCGCGACCCTGCGGTTTTTCGCCAGTGACGATGCGATGATTTTCGGTCGTATTGCCAACGGCTTCCGGCCGGGATTCGGTTTCACGACGATATTTCCGCCACCCTGTGATCCGGAACTCGAAGCACTGGGTATCGACTCGGACTCAGGCGTCGGTACGGTGGAATCAGACACGCTGTGGAGCTACGAGCTGGGGGCCAAAACATCCTGGGCGGACAATCGTTTCATCGTCAACGCATCGGTTTACCATCAAGACTGGTCCGATCTGCAAACCGCCATTGGGCTGGACTGCGGCTTCCTTCTTTCCGCCAACGCCGGTAAAGCCACGATCGATGGCTTTGAAATTGAAACTCAGGCGCAACCCAGTGAAAACGTCAACCTGATCTTTAACCTGGGCTACACCGACGCGGTTCTGGCTGAAGATGCTCCGGACGTGGGCGGATTCGACGGTGACAGATTGCCGGGTGTTTCCGAGTGGACCATTGGCGCAGCGATTGAGTATTTCTTCCCGATCGCGGGCAACGAATCATATTTCCGCTTTGACTATAGCTACGCCAGCGAATTTTTTTATGACTTCTCTGACGTAGATACCTCGCCACGCAACCGCCAACCGGCGTTGCACCAACTGGGCTTGCGGCTTGGGATGTCCTACAACACCTGGGACTTCGCGATTTTTGTCAGGAACCTGACCGATGAATTCAAGTTGGGTATGTGCGCCCCCGATTCTTCTTTCAGGCTGACTCAGCCCGACTACTCCACTTGTGGCGTCAGGCCCCGAACCTTTGGCATTCAGGTGGGCAAGTATTTTAATTGATAGACTGGAAGAGTGGCCCGCGTTGAGCAGTACCAGCGCGGGCTACTTGTTCCCTTAACCCGATTGGACAAAGAGTAAAGAACATGCCAAGAAAAGTAATCTTGACCTGCGCCGTCACCGGCAACGCACCGTTTAATCCAAACCACCCCAATTTCCCGGTCACGCCGGCCCAAATTTGCGACACGGTGGTAGAGGCCACCAAGGCCGGGGCTTCGGTGTGCCACATTCACGTTCGCGAGCCTGATACTGCCGCCGGCAGCCGTGACCCGGTTTTATTCAAGGAAGTGGTCGACCGAGTCCGCGACACCGGCGTCAATATTGTCATCAATCTGACCGCCGGCATGGGTGCATTTTTCCTGCCGGACCCCGAAGATGAGTCACGCGGTTTGCCGGAGAGCGACGTCATTGGTGTGGAAGAGCGAATTGAGCACCTCAAGGACTGTTTGCCGGAAATCGCCTCGCTGGACATCACCACCGGCAACCAGGTGGAAGGAAAGCTGGAGTTCGTCTACCTCAACACCACCCGCACACTACGGGCGATGGCCAAACGCTTCCAGGAACTGGGCGTCAAGCCGGAGCTGGAAGTATTTCAGGCCGGCGATGTCCTGTTTGGCAATCAATTGGTCGAGGAGGGGCTGATCGACGGACCGCCGCTGTTTCAAATGGTATTGGGCGTGCGGTGGGCCTCGCCGGCCGATCCGGAAACCATGATTTATTTGCGCAACCTGTTACATCGGGATGCGCTGTGGGCCGGCTTCGGCATCGCGCGCATGGAGATGCCCATGGTAGCCCAGGCAGTATTGCTCGGCGGCAATGTGCGTGTCGGTCTGGAGGACAACTTGTATCTGTCTCGTGGCGTCTTTGCCAGTAACGGCCAGTTGGTCGAGCGCGCCCGCCAAATCATCGAATTCCTGGGGGAACAAGTGGCCACACCAGATGAAACAAGAGAAATGCTCCAACTGAAGAATTGCCCTTGAATTATCGCACACGCTAATGGCGATTAATTGCCTGAACGGTTTTGCGTTTGCCGCCTTGTTGGCAACAATTTCTTTGCCACTCGATGCCCAGAATCAAGCCTGGCAAATCGGCGCGGCCCGCGGCGAGACCCGCTCCATCGACTTCGTCACCACCGAGGCGACATGGTCTTCAGTGGACATCTCGGCCGATGGCAATTGGTTGGTTTTTGACATGCTCGGCCACATCTACCGGGTCTCCGTAGAAGGCGGTGAGGCCGTTTGCCTGACTCAGGACAGCGGCATCGCGCTGAACTTCCACCCGCGCATTTCTCCCGATGGTGAGGCCATTGCTTTCATTTCCGACCGCGGCGGCCAGGACAATCTGTGGTTAATGGAAGCCGACGGCAGTAGCCCGCGGGCTGTCTTTCTCGATGAAAATTCGCGTGCCACCGAACCGGCATGGGGCCCCGACGGGCAGGAAATATATATCACCCGACGGATGAAAACCGCATTTGGGTTTTACCGGGTCGATGACGCCATCTGGGCCTATCCAAGAGAGGGTGGCGCCGGCAAACACATTGTCGGGCGCAAGGACGAGGGCGGTGAAGTCATGGGCGCGCCCGCCAATGAGCGGCAAATCACGACCGGACACTTGCGCTACCAATGGTCTTCCCCCTCGCCTGACGGTCGCCATGTTTACTTCAATATCGCCACCTTCGACGGAGATGACAAACACATTCAGCGCATCGATCTCCAAGACGGGACGGTAGAGTCCATAACGCGTTCAAAGCGGCGCCATCATCATGGACTGGGTGCCGATATTTCGCGCTTTGACCGGTTGGGTTCAATCGCACCGGAAGTGTCGCCTGATGGCCGCTGGCTGGCATTTGCCCGCAAAATTCCAGCAGGCATCATCAGTTTTCGCGGCATCGAATATGAGGGGCGGACGGCCCTGTGGCTGCGTGATCTTGCCAGTGGTGAAGAGCGCCTGTTGATGGACCCGATTGAAATCGACGCCATGGCCGGCCACCCGACCTGGAAACTGCGCGCGCTGCCAGGCTATAGCTGGGCCAGCGATTCCGGCTCTATCGTGATCTGCCAGGGTGGCAAGATCCGGCGTAAATGGATCGACTCCGGCCTGATCGAGACCATTCCCTTTACGGCGCGCGTGCGCCGGGAGATCTCGGAAATGGCACGAGGTCGTGTGGTACTTGATGACGAATCTTTCGTTGCGCGTGCTGCGCGCTGGCCCGCGGTCTCGCCTGATGGCGGCCGGCTGGTTTTTGCCGCGGCCGGCAGGCTGTGGCTGAAAACCCTCGGCGGTGGCGCACCCCAGGCGCTACCCCGGGCGCTACTACCAGACAGCCACGTGTTGGAGCGCACACCAGCCTGGTCACCCGACGGCCGTTGGATTGTCTGGGTGTCAGCCGATAATCAGGAACGCGCGCATGTCTGGAAAGTAGACCTGGAAACCGGGGAGCGCATCCGCTTGACCCGCACGGCGGGCCGCTACTTGCACCCAAGCTGGAGTCCAGACGGAACTTCGATTGCATTTAACGCCTGGCCCAAAGCCCTCGACTTCGATCCGGGCGCGACGCATTGGCAGTTGGTGTCGATTCCCACCGAGGTGGGTGATCCAGGGCCTGACCCCGGGAGCGAACTCGCCATTATCCGGCAGGGTATGCGATTGCTCAGCCCCGGCTACGGTCCGGACGGCCGCATCTACTATCGCCGCCCCTCCGGGCCCGGCCAGTCTACTCTGAGCTCCATCGATGCTGCCGGTAGTGATGACCGCGATCACCTCCAGTTCCAAGGCCCTTTGCCCGAGGCCAGAATTTCACCTGACGGTGAGCATGTAGCGGTGCAACGCGCGCGCGACATTTATATCGTACCCCTGGTTGCCGGCGGCGAGGTGCAGGAGATTGATGTCATTGCTGCAACGCCCGCCAGCCTGATACGGGTCAGCACCCAGGGCGGCTATTTCCCCCACTGGATTGATTCCAACCGCCTGGGCTATTTTCTGGGCGCAAGTCACAATATTTACGACCTGGCGGCGGGCCAATTGCGTGCAGGCTCACTGGATCTGCAGATTCCGCGCAATACGGTCCGGGGCAAATTGGCCTTGACCAATGCTCGCATCCTGACGATGGCCGGTGGAGATCTGGATGTCATAGAGCAAGGGGTCATCATCATAGACGGTGCCCGCATCGAATGTGTAGGTCGCTGCAGCCCCGATGCTGTCGATCGGGTCATCGACATGACCGGTAAAACCATCACACCAGGATGGATTGATACCCATGCCCACAACCAGGGCGCCTATGACAGCGCGGTGGATGCAGTGGGCATGAATCCGATGCAGCGCAGTGCCTCGGCTGCCTATCTCGCCTTTGGCGTGACGACCGCGTTTGATCCGTCAACCTCCGATCGGTCCTTTGCGATCGGTGAATTGACCGCGGCAGGCAAGATTACTGGCCCGCGCAGCTTCAATTCCGGCCCGTCCCTGACCTGCGACTGGGACAACAGGATCAACATTTATGGCGAAGGCGATGATCACCGCCATATTTACGAATACCAGGACGCATTAAGGGATGTCAGCCGGCAGGCGGCACTGGGCGCCATTTCCATCAAGGACTACAAGCAATGCACCCGCACGCAACGCCAGATGTTGGCTGCGGCGGCGCGACAAACGGGTGTGTCGCTGACCACCGAAAACGGCGACATGATGTACATCCTCGGCCAGGTCATGAATGGCCACACCGGCTGGGAGCACCCGCTGCAGTACCGACCGATCTATTCCGATGTCAGCCGCTTTTTCGGCCAGGCGGGCGGACATTATTCTTCAGACCTGTTTATTTCTGACTATCCACCGGGGCAGGCGATTGATTATTGGTATGCCGACAGTGATCTGCTGAAGGACAAGAAGCTCTTGTACTGGTTACCTGAAGCCGACCTGGCCGCGCGGCGGACATTCATGAAGCGCCCCGTATCACAGTATTCTTTCCCAATCCTGGCCGCGGGCACCTGGGACATGGCGCAGCAGGGGGCCAGACCGACCATCGGCGCCCATGGCGAGTTGCACGGCAAGAGCGCCCATTTTGAGGTGTGGTTGCAGGCTTTTGCAGCGCCACCGCTGGAGGCCATCCGCTATGCGACCATCAATGGCGCACACTTCCTTGGGCTGTACAACGAGCTCGGTTCCATCGAGACCGGCAAACTGGCGGATCTCGTCATCCTCAGCGCCAATCCGCTCGACAACATCCGCAACACCACGGATATTGCCTGGGTGATGAAGGGTGGCCGACTCTACGATGCCAACACCCTGGACGAACACTGGCCGGCGCAACGCGCTTACGGCCCGCGGCCATGGGTGAGTGTGACGACTGGCCTGAGCGATACCCGCACGGTCGAATAGGACCAATTAGTACAGCACACGTAAGGCTCGGTGCCATCGTCCCCGCAAAGTGTCGTGAGGGGGTTGTGGTGCGCTCCATCAAGGTGGATGCCGAGGGACGACAAGATTCTATGGGTCTGGTCAAGCCATGGTTACACACGGTTTGAATGTTTCGCCTCGACTCATAAGGGCATATGCAATCCTGACCAACTTGCGCCCCAATATCACTCGAGCAGCGGTTTTTGAAAGTCCCTTATCCAGTTGACGCTGATGATAGCGCTCGAATCGAGGTTCGTTGCGGGCCGCGTGAGCGGCACAAAATAGCAATCGTCGTATCTCCTTCTCGCCATTCTTGGTCAGCTTGTGCTTGCCCTGCATGCGACCAGACCGCCGCAATCGTATGTCCAGGCCGAGGTAGGCCACAAAGGCATCCGATGAAGCGAACACGCCGCGATGAAAGGCCGCCACCAACCCAGCAGCTGTGGCGGGTCCAAGGCCCGGTATCTGTTGGCAACGCGCATAGTCTTGTTGCAGGCCCAACGCCCTTAGCAAATACTCAATCCGGCATTCGATGCGCTGGATCAAGCGGCTGCAGGCCTGTTCCACTTCTCGGCCTGACAGCGACACTTGGCGCATGCTCATGCGCATGTTTTTACGCACTCCAACCACCACAGCGCGACGCTTAATCAAAGCCCACAGCTCCCGTGAATGCTGGTCTGACGGGCAATGACGAGGCAATGACTGCGCTTCGTGGCTGAGATAGCGTACTAACAACCAGGCATCATGCGGATCACTCTTATGCCTCAGGCCGACGGCATACCGATAGTGATGCAGCTGGCGTGGGTTCACCAAGTAGATCGCATAGCCCAAAGCGTGCGCAGTATCCACCACCGCCAGGTGGTAATGCGATGTCGGCTCCAGCGCCAGTCGTACCTCGCCCGTCAACCCACCAAGCCATTGTGCAATGGCCGCGGTTGAGTTATTGACTTGATAATGTCGTTGCCGGGTCCAATCGTAAACGTCCAAATGATCTTTCGAAACATCCACACCTAAAGTGACTTGGGTAACATTGCTTGTCATAATGATCTCCGCGGTTATATGCCGTAGCCGGGATCTCACGGGGCGCAAGCTTGTATACATCGGCTGTCATTGCAGCTAGATTCTCAATCGGCGCTCTGGTGAGAATGGGATGGGGACGAACTCTTGTTAGTCTGTACCGACTGGCCAGAAAGCGACTGCGTCCCGCCCATCCCGGCACCCTTAATCATCCAGATTTAAGGCAGAAACACCATACAAGCGACTGGGTCGCTGGTCCAGGGATGGACCAGCGAGGCGACACGGAACAGGATGTTCCGTTGGAGCCGACCCACCAAGCGCGGAGAAGTGAGGGAAGCCCGTCGGGCCATCCGCCAGGAGCGGACTACAACCCCCTCACGACACTTTGCTGTCACGGTGCGGTTCCCCTGGGCTTAAACGGCCGCAACCGCCCTGGGGCAGCCAATGGCATGACACAGGCGCCAAATCGACGACCTCTGTGACCCCTACGTGCCATCAGTTGGAACAAGCCGGAAAGAGTGACAGTGCTGCTTTCAGGACCCAAGAAAATCAAAACGGGGAAACAGGATGTTTCAAGAGGAGCCCACACGACCACATGGATGTGGGAGGTAGAGCCATGCCGGGAGCAATTGCCGAGGGATGATGTGCAGGCGCCGCAGGGGCCGTGTGGCGCGTCCTGGAAACAGCACTGTTACTCTCAGCCGGCTCCCTGATAAAGATGACAAACGCAGATACGCCAGCCCATTCGAACGACGAGCTGAGACTCGAGCAGAATTCGGGGCACTTTTGTGAACAACGTTGCTAGTTTTTCGCCTGATCAACAATTTTGTTGGCGGCAATCCACGGCATCATCGCGCGCAGTTTGGCACCGACCTGTTCCAGACCATGTGCGGCATTGTCGGTGCGGGCCCGGGTCATTTCAGGATAGCCCGAGGCACCCTCGGCCAGGAAGCGCCTCGCGTAATTGCCGTTTTGGATGTTGGCCAGGGCTTCGCGCATGACCGCCTTTGACTCATCGTTAATGATCTTCGGTCCGGTGATGTACTCGCCGTACTCCGCATTGTTTGAGATCGAGTAGTTCATATTGGCCACGCCGCCTTCGTACATCAGATCGACGATGAGTTTCAATTCATGGAGACACTCAAAATAGGCCATCTCTGCCGGATAGCCAGCTTCTGTCAGAACGTCAAAACCGGTTTTCACCAACTCGACACAGCCCCCGCAGAGCACCGCCTGCTCTCTGAACAGGTCAGTTTCGCATTCATCCTTGAAGGTCGTTTCGATAATCCCGGTGCGCCCGCCGCCGAGGGCGGAAGCATAGGAAAGCGCGGTCGCCTTGGCGTTTCCCGAGGCGTCCTGGGCGACAGCCACCAGGTCTGGGATGCCACGTCCCAAAGTGTACTCGGTACGCACGGTGTGCCCGGGTGCTTTGGGCGCAATCATGATGACATCCAGGTCTGCGCGCGCTTCGACTTCGCCGTAAAGCGCAGAAAAGCCATGGGCGAAGGCCAGGGTGGCGTCCTGCTTGATATTGGGCTCGACCTCGTTGGTGTATAGCTGACGCTGGAATTCATCCGGTGTCAGGACCATCACCAGGTCGGCCCCGGCGACCGCCGTTGGTACGTCCTGGACCCGGTGTCCGTGGGCTTCAGCCTTGGCCCACGAAGCGGAGTCGGTGCGCAGACCTACGGTCACTTCAACGCCAGAATCTTTCAGGTTGCCGGCGTGAGCATGGCCCTGTGAGCCGTAGCCGATGATGGCGACTTTCTTGCCCTTGATGATCTCGAGGTCACAATCTTTATCGTAATAGACTTCCATCGTTATTTTCGGTCACAGCCGGGTTGCCCGGAACTGGGACCCTATCCTCCTGAATTCATTACCAACAAATAGGAATTTCACCTCGCTGGAGGGCAATATAGCGTACGTTCCGTCTTGCGTATAATGATATAATTACACCTTTATAATGCGTTTAGTGCAATAATCTGCCGCCATGGACGACCGTTCCCTGAAACAGTTTCTCAACCTGGCCAACAGTCTGCACTTTGGCCGCGCCAGCGAGGCCAGTCATGTCAGCCCGTCAACGCTGAGCCGAGCCATCCAACGGCTGGAGGCAGAAATCGGTGTCAGCCTGTTTGAGCGCAATAACCGCAGCGTTTCTCTCACCCATGCCGGAGGTGTGTTTCTCAAGTACGCCAAGGATGCCGTGACCCAGTGGGATTCAATAAGAAGTGCGCTGATGGCCGAATCGGGCGTGGTACATGGTGAATTGAGGATGTACTGTTCAGTGACCGCCAGTTACAGTTTCCTGTTCGATATACTGACGCGCCTGCGGCGTCAGCACCCGTGCATAGAAATCAAACTCCATACCGGCGATCCGGAAGACGCTATTCCCCGAGTGTTGGCTGGCGATGAAGACATCGCCATCGGCGCGAGACCGGAAAAGCTTGCCGCGGGCCTGGCTTTCAAACGCATTGCCGACTCGCCGCTGGTCTTCATTGCGGCCACAGACAGTTTGCAACCATTGCCTGCGGCTGGCAGTAATTCCAAAGTAAGGGACTGGGCCGATCAACCGATGATTTTGCCTGAACGTGGGCTGGCGCGAGCACGCGTCGACGCGTGGTTTCGGGCGCTGGGCAGCGGGGCCAATATTTATGCGCAGGTGGCGGGCAACGAGGCGATCGTCAGCATGGTCAGCCTGGGCTACGGCGTGGGCGTGGTCCCACGCATCGTGCTCGATAACAGTCCGCTGACGGACAAGGTTTGTGTGCTGGAGATACAGCCGCAACTGCAGGACTACGAAGTGGGTCTGTTTACACTGGAAAAGAGGATGGCCAGTCCGCTGATCGCAGCATTTTGGTCGCAACAGAGGTAAGGAGTCTCGCTTCCCTCGGCAATTGCTCCTGCATTGCTCTACCTCCTGCATCCTTGCAGTCGTGCTCCCGCCTGCGGCAGCGCAGGCAATGAAAGGGTTGCGGTTTCGCCAAAGGCTAAGAAGCGACCCTGGAATGCCGTTGGCGCGTGCAGGCAGCGAAGAGGGTACGGTTTCGCCGCAGGCGAAGAAGTGCCCGATAAGCGCCGTGGCGCGTAGGCGGCTGCACGCACGGGCCACGGCACTTCGTCAGCGCTTTTTGCGCTGCGCGCAAGCCGCACTTCCTTCGTTGCCTGCCCTACGGCTTCGTCACCTTACTCTTTGCCCTGCGGGCACAACGTGCGGCTCCTCGGGCCTGTGCTCGACGGCATTGAATTGAGTCTGGCTTCGCCAGACATGCCTACGGCTGGAGTCTCGCTTCCCTCGGCAATTGCTCCTGCATTGCTCTACCTCCTGCATCCCTGCAGTCATGCTCCAACGTTAGGAAAGCCCCGTGAGCGGGCTGCTGGTCACGCCTTAAAGGATGCCGAGCGACGACCAGCGGCTGGGTCGTCGAGCCATGGATGGCTCGACGAGGCGACACGGAACAGGATGTTCCGTTGGAGCCGACCCACCAAGCGCGGAGAAGCGAGGGAAGCGCGCAGCGCCATCCGCCAGGCGTGGCCAGTAGTCCACTCATGGGGCTTTCCGGAGGTAGTACAGAGCAGGAATTGCTGGAAATACTGCTAAAGCACCTGCCTTCGGCTGGCGTCTCGCTTGCCTGCTATCAGTCCACGCCGATGGCGGCACCGAGTGTCGGGCCAATTTCTTCGTTGATCACCAGGTCGGCATGGACATCCAGATCGGTGGCCTCTCGGTTGAGAATCACCAGCGAGGCGCCGGCCTGTTTAGCCAGCAATGGAAAGCCCGCGGCCGGAAACACCACCAGTGAGGAGCCGATCGCGATGAACAGGTCGCAGTCCAGCGTGGCGTGCTCGGCGCGCCGCATTTCCGGTTCCGGCATGGCTTGCCCGAATGATATGGTCGCAGACTTGATCAGGCCGTCACAGTCCACGCATGAGGGCAGCTCATCGTGCTTCGTAAAGGCTTCGATGATGGGGCCCAGCTCGTACTCACGGGCGCATGACAAGCACTTGGCGTAGGTGCCGTTGCCATGCAATTCGATGACTCTCTCCCGTGCGATGCCGGAGGCCTGGTGGAGGCCGTCAATGTTTTGGGTAATCACCCAGCGACAGGTGCCGCGCTTGACCAGCTGCGCAATGGCGCGATGACCCCGGTTGGGTTGCGGGCTTGGCGCTTCGCGATCTATGGCGATCTTGCGGCGCCAGGATTCCCGGCGCATGTCCTCGGAGGCGAGAAAGTCCTGAAATTGTATCGGCTGCATTTTCGACCAGATGCCGCCCGGACTGCGAAAATCAGGAATCCCCGATTCGGTGCTGATGCCGGCCCCGGTAAACACGGTAACCGTTTGGCTGGATTTGATCAGTGCTGCAATGCTGCGGGATCCCTCTGACATGGTGACCCTGCCCCGGTTAGTCATCAGGTGGGGGGATAACGGTCGCCTGCCAGGCGACCACTTTCCAAATGCCACCTCGTTTGAGAAACGTTCCGGTGTTGAAGAATTGCAAAACGGTCATTGACTTATCTTCCGGCTCGCCGAGTAAGCGGAACGCCACCACGGCAGTATTGCCAAACAGTCGGATATCGATGTCTTGTGCGCTGTAAGACATCGCCGGGTCATCACTGTGTGCGGCGCCAGCCTCGCTCAGTCCTCGCATAATTTCAGCCTTTCCAAAGCGCGACCCGCTGGAGGACGTGTAGACCAGGTCCTCAGCCCAGAAGCGGTCGTGGGCGGCAGCGTTATTTTCAGACGCGCCGGCCATGAATTCATGCAACATGCGGGTGAGCTGCGCCTCATCCGATGCGGCCAGGCTGGTTGGGCCGGCCAGTGGGCCAACTACCAAAATAAGTAGTGAGAGACATAGGGTGTTTCGTTTCATCGGCTTACTCCGTGTCGGCGGGTGAACGGCAGCCAGCGGCGTTCGGCTGATCAGCCTTTTTCGGTACGGATAGTGGCATGCCCTGTGCGCCCGCGTAAACGACAATCATTTCGCTGTCCTTGATGGCCACTCCTTCATGCCACTCCCTGAATACCTCTATTTTTCCCTGGTTTTCCAGGTAGCGGGTGCTCTCGCCCGAGGGTTTGGTGACTTCCAGTTCCCCTTGCAGCATATAGCCAACCACCGGCATGGGGTGGCAATGCATGGGCAGGACAAAGCCACTCGGAAGCACTAAGCGCTTGATGGTGATTTGTGGTGTTCCGTTGGGATATGCGAATGGCAGCCCGTCCCAGCCGTTGGAAGACTGGTTCAGTATTTCACTGCTCCATTCAAGGGGCCTTGGCTCGCTGTTGGCGTATGTGGTGAACATAAAGGCGATGAAGAGTGTGGTGAACAGCATGAGGCGAGTTATTGTCATGAACTTGGTTCCACAGAAACAGTCGATACACTGCAAAGTACCAGAAGTAGTCCCTTGAATGTGATCAAACACCTCTGCCAGTTTTGAACGATAATACCCAAGACCTCGGTCCAAGAAGCACATGAAAAAACTCCTGTTACTTACAATCGCAAGTTACGCACTGCTGCTAACAGGCAGCGCTGCGGCTGTTGAATTCGACGAAGTCCGTGATTTCGAAGATGTGTTTGTCATATCCGGGCAATCGAGTTCCCGTGAGTGGCTGGAAGTGACCTGGAAAATCGAGCCGGACTACTACCTTTACAACAACCGCTTTTTGAAGTTCACCGTGGCCACGTCAGGGGTCACCATGGGTGAGCCGCAGATACCGCGCGGTGAAATCAAATTTGACGATCTGCTGGGGGAGGAAGTCGAAAAGTACCATAGTTCCCTAACCGTCCGCCTGCCGATCGATTACGTCGCCGAAAACGTCCACGCGATACAACTCAAGGTTCGATCCCAGGGTTGCCTGGAAGGCGTCCTGTGTTATCCCCCTACTGAACAATTGTTGCTGGTGAGTCTGCCATTGGCCCAGGCACTACCCGCTTACAGCGTTATTGAGGATGAACCACAGGCAGGCGGAGTCTCGGCGTCGCTACAGTCCCCCGGGCTGGTCGATGATTTGCTTGGCATGGGTCGAACGCCCGCCCTGGAACCGGTTGATGCTTTCCAGTACGAGGCGATTGGGCTCGATGAGGAGACGATTCTCGTTCGGTTTACCAGTCAGGCCGGTTACTACCTGTACCGTGACAAATTTGAATTTCGTGTCATTGGCAATGAGGCATTTGGTGTTCAGAGCGTGGAATTGCCCGATGGCGTCATCAAGGATGATCCGGAATTCGGTGACGTACCGGTCTATTACGGACAGGTGGAGATTCCGGTCAAGCTGAGAAGGCCCGCAGGGCCACAGCTGGATCTGACGCTCGAAGCCGATTTCCAGGGTTGCCGAGATGGTGATATCTGTTATCCGCCGCAATCCCGCCTAGTAACATTTGCAATGCCTGCGGCCAGTGAAGCAATCGGCTCTGTGCCGGGCGCCGAAATTGGCAGCGCGACAGCAGTGATCAGGCCACCGTCTAAACCGCTGCCACCGCTCAGTGAGCAGGATCGATTGGCCTCTTTGCTCACCGATAGCCCCACCAGCGCCATGCTGGCGTTCTTTATCGCTGGCATACTCTTGGCGTTCACACCCTGTGTTTTTCCGATGGTGCCCATCCTCTCGGGCATCATTGCAGGTCAAGGTGATCAAATCACCACCGCCCGGGCGTTCTCGCTGTCTCTGATTTATGTGCTGGCAATGGCGGTCACTTACACGATCGCCGGCGTGTTGGCCGGCCTGTTCGGCGAAAACCTGCAGGCCACGTTTCAGAATCCCTGGATCATCAGCTCCTTCGTACTGATTTTCATTTTGCTGGCGCTATCGATGTTCGGCTTTTATGAGTTGCAATTGCCGGCCAGCCTGCAATCACGTTTGGCCGACATGAGCAACCGTCAACAAAGCGGCAATCTGGTCGGTGTGGCCATCATGGGCTTTCTTTCAGCGCTGATTGTAGGCCCCTGTGTCGCCCCGCCATTGATGGCTGCGCTAATCGTGATCGGCGCATCCGGTGACGCAGTGCTGGGCGGTACCGCGCTGTTTGCAATGTCCATGGGCATGGGCCTGCCTCTAATCGCATTTGGCGTTTCAGCAGGCAAATTGCTGCCGCGAGCCGGCCAGTGGATGAATACCGTCAAGGCAGTGTTCGGCATGGGCTTGCTGGCCCTGTCGATCTGGATGCTCGAGCGCATCCTGTCTGGCGGCCTCATCATGGCGTTGTGGGGTTGCCTGGCAATCGCCTCAGCGGTCTACATGGGTGCCTTTGATCGCATCGAGTCGGGGGCAAGTGGTTGGAAGCGGTTGTGGAAATCGATCGGCCTGGTGCTGTTGGTGGTGGGTGTGTTGGAACTGGTCGGCGCAGCAGCGGGTGGTGATAACTGGTTGCGTCCGCTGGAATCTCAGCGGCTCGGTGGAGATGCCACGCAGTCAGTCAGCCACATCAGTTTTCAGCGCGTCAAGTCGTTGCAAGAGTTGGACGAAGCCCTGCTTGTCGCGAATGCCAGTGGTAAGGGCGGGATGCTGGATTTCTATGCAGACTGGTGCGTGGAATGCATCCGCATGGAGCGCAATACCTTTCCCGAACCCAGGGTACAGGCGCTGCTGGAGCGATTGCAGCCATTGCAGGCAGATGTCACCGCCAACGACGATATCGACCAGGCCCTGATGAGGCACTTCGGCATTATCGGCCCACCCGCGATCCTGTTTTTTGACCGCAATGGCAACGAAATGAAGCGCTATCGACTGGTGGGCTATTTTGCCCCCGAGGAATTCACGGAACACCTCGATTTGGTGTTGGCTGCACAATAGGTGCCGGTGATGGGCCACCGCCGAGTCATTGTCCTGACGGTCATCGCCCTGTTGGCAGGCCTATCGGGTTATTACATTTCCGGGCGCCTGTTCGGCCAAACGGGTCAATTGGCAAGCACCCCGTCGGAATCTGTTATCGGTGCCCCCCGGCCCGACTACCAACTGGGTGACAGCAACGGAGAATTCGTCTCGGCAAATGAGTTCGACGGACAAGTTGTCCTGGTTAATTTTTGGGCAACCTGGTGCAAGCCCTGCCGCGAGGAAATGCCCATGCTCTCCAGTTTGCAGCATGACTACATGGGTCGGGGCCTGCAGATAGTCGGCATAGCATTGGATGACGTCCAAAGCGCCCGCGAATTCGCACTTGAGATTGGCGTCCAGTACCCTATCCTCGTCGGCAGCACAGACGTTATGGTCACGGTACACCAATACGGCAACCGCACAGGCACATTGCCCTACAGCGTGCTGATCGACCGGCAGGGCATCATTCGCTGGTCACATTTGGGTGTACTTGAGCGTGACATGTTGGTCGAGAAAATTGCCGAATTTCTGTGACCATTGGATCTTAATTCCGCTAAAATGGTCCCATCTTCCGCAAAAATGCGGCGAACTGTGGACAAAGCTGCCTTGTTCGTGCAGACTTGGCCCCCCTTGAGCGCTGCACGATCGGGAGGCTCCGGCCTTGTCTCGCATCCTTGTATTGAACGGCCCGAATCTGAACCTGCTGGGTGGTCGTGAGCCTGGACTGTATGGTGAACTCGGCCTGGCCGACATCATGGCCAACCTGGAAGCATTTGCAGCCGAGTGTGGCCACCAGTTACAACACGCGCAAAGCAACAGCGAGGCCACCCTCGTCGATGCCATTCAGCAGGCCGGCGGGGACGGCGTGGAGTACATGATTGTCAATGCGGCGGCCTTTACCCATACCTCCATCGCCTTGCGCGATGCATTGCTGGCAGTTGATATTCCCTTCGTGGAAGTGCACTTATCCGCCGTGCACGCGCGCGAGGATTTTCGCCAGTTTTCCTATTTGTCAGACATTGCCATCGGGGTCATCAGCGGATTCCATGGCGAAAGTTATATGTTGGCCTTGCAAGCCATCGTCAATCGCATCGAACCCTGAATGGCGGACAGCCGGAACGGGATCAGCATGGGAGCGACCCAGAGGAGCTACGTACAGTGGATATTAGAAAAATCAAAAAATTGATCGAGTTGCTGGAAGAGTCCAGCCTGACGGAAATCGAAATCGTGGAAGGTGAAGAGTCGGTGCGACTTAGCCGTGGCAGCCCAGCCGGGGCAGCGCCATTCGCCTACGCTGCGCCGCCGTATGCGGCCCACCTGGCGCCGCAGCCTGGCCCACCCCTGGTTCCGCAGTCCGCTCCGCCTGTGGAAAGTGTGCCAACTGCACCGACCGATTCCCCATTACCGGCTGCCCCCGATCAGGAGGAGTCGATCCCCGATGGCGAGATGGTTCGGGCGCCCATGGTGGGGACCTTTTATTCAGCATCCAGCCCGGAGGCCGAACCTTTTGTCACCATGGGGCAAAGCGTTACCGAGGGCGATACCCTGTGCATCATTGAAGCCATGAAGATGTTCAATCAGATCGAGGCCGAGGCCACCGGCATCATCGTTGCCATATTGGCAGAAAGTGGCCAGCCGGTTGAATTCGACCAACCCCTGTTCGTGATTCGCTGAGGCAGGCAATGGCTGTACTTGAAAAAATCGTCATCGCCAATCGCGGTGAAATTGCACTGCGCATTGTGCGGGCCGCCCAGGCCATGGGCATCAAGACTGTCGCCCTGCACTCCACTGTGGACCGCAACCTCAAGCACGTGGCCATGGCCGATGAGTCGGTTTGCATCGGACCTGCTCCTGCCCTGGAGAGTTACCTGAATGTGCCTGCCATCATCGCTGCCACCGAAGTTACCGATGCCGTGGCAGTGCATCCTGGTTACGGTTTTCTGGCTGAGAACGCGGACTTTGCCGAACGCGTGGAGGAAAGCGGATTTATTTTCATAGGGCCGCGCCCGGAGACCATTCGCATGATGGGAGACAAAGTGTCCGCCATCAAAGCGATGAAGGAGGCCGGCGTGCCTTGCGTGCCCGGCTCCAACGGCCCGCTGTCAGACGACGTGCAGGAATGCATGCAAATCGCACGGGATATCGGTTACCCGGTCATTATCAAAGCCTCCGCAGGTGGTGGCGGGCGCGGTATGAGGGTCGTCCACACCGAGGCCCATTTGAACAATGCACTGCAATTGACCCGACAGGAATCGGCTACGGCATTCGGTGACGATACGGTGTACCTGGAGAAGTACCTGGAAAACCCGCGGCATATCGAGATTCAGGTGATCGCCGATACCCACGGCAATGCCATTCACCTGGGCGAGCGCGATTGCTCCACCCAGCGGCGTCATCAGAAAGTCATTGAAGAGGCTCCCGCACCGGGCATCAGCGAGGAGCAACGCGCTCAAATCGGTGCAGTGTGCGTGGCGGCATGCAAGCGTATCGGCTATCGGGGCGCCGGGACATTCGAATTTCTGTACGACTCTGGAGAATTCTTCTTCATTGAGATGAATACGCGCATCCAGGTGGAGCATCCGGTGACAGAACTCGTTACCGGCATCGACCTGGTACGCACGCAGATATTGGTGGCGGCAGGTGTTGAGTTGTCCTACCAGCAAGAGGATGTGCAGTTTCGCGGCCATGCGATTGAATGCCGCATCAATGCTGAAGACCCTGAGACTTTCCTGCCCAGCCCGGGCGTCATCGAAGGCTTTCACGCCCCGGGTGGCCCCGGTATTCGCGTCGAGTCCCATATCTATGATGGCTACCGCGTGCCGCCGAACTACGATTCGATGATCGGCAAGCTCATCTCGCACGGTGAGGACCGTAACATGGCGATCGAGCGCATGCGGGTTGCGCTGGATGAAATGGTGCTCAACGGCATTGTCAGCAACGTGCCGCTACACAAGTGGCTGTTGTGGGACCGTGGTTTTGTCAACGGTGGGTTCAACATCCACTACCTCGAAAAGCGCCTCGAAGAGCGAGCCAACGCCAAACCGGACTGAGCGTGACTGTGTAGGATACCCTGCCGGCGGGCGCTTTAGCTCCCAATTTCAACTCAGTTAGCAGCCATGTCTCTGAGGCCAAAATGCGCTGGACCGAAGTGCGATTGATCATTGAGAAGGATTCTGTCCCGGCCACCCAGAAACTGCTTGAGGCCTGTGACAGCCTGGCGGTGACGTTGAGTGACAACGCCGATCAAGCGGTTCTGGAGCCAGGGCCTGGCGAGACCCCTTTGTGGCCCTGGGTTGAAGTCTGTGGCTTGTTTGAGGCCACGGCTAATCGCGGGCATGTGAATGATGCTTTGCAAGCCGTAGGACATCAGGGCGACATCACCTGGCGCGAGGTGGAAGACCAGGACTGGGAGCGGGCCTGGATGGACCGCTTTGAGCCCATGCAGCTCGGCGAAAAGTTGTGGATCGTTCCCTCTGAAATGCCGCCGCCGAATGACCCTGATGCGGTGATCATCATGCTGGATCCGGGCCTGGCATTTGGTAGCGGCACCCACCCTACCACTGCCTTGTGTTTGCAGTGGATTGATGCGCGGCCAATGCAGGGGCTGACGGTGGTCGATTATGGCTGCGGCTCCGGCATTCTGGGCATCGCCGCCGCATTGAAGGGCGCGCAGACCGTGGTGTGCGTCGACAACGACCCCCAGGCACTTGAAGCCGTGGCCGAAAATGCGCGGCGTAATGGTGTGACCGGCCAATTGACCAGCATGGACCCGGCGCAGTTCGCCCACCACCGAGTTGCTTCATCGGGGGCAGCGATTGTCCTGGCCAATATTCTGGCCCGCCCGCTCATCAACCTAGCCACTGTGCTGTGCGCAGCGCTGGCCGAGGATGGCGCGCTGGTTCTGTCCGGCTTGTTGGAGGAACAACACGAGGCGGTGGCGCAGGCCTACCACAGTTCGATCCCTCATTTTGACGCAGTTTCGCAGGATGGTTGGTTGCGACTGGATGGCGCGCGTACCGGGCAGCCGGTAGAGTAGGCCATCATGATAAGGATCAACCTGGGGTCGGGTCATTTCAAGCTGGCAGGTTGGGTCAATGTCGACCTCGACCGGGGCAGCTCACCGGAGGTCATCGCTGACCTGGCAGGGGCGCTGCCCTTTCTCAGCGGCGCTGCGAATTTCATGCACACTGAAGATTTTATCGATCAGCTCACCCTGTCGCAGGCAGCTGCATTTCTACGTGAGTGTCACCGCATCCTCAAGCCAGGCGGCGTGATTCGTGTCCTGACACCGGATGTAGAGCAACTGGCCAATCTCTATCTCAACGATCCAGAACAATTGAAAAGTCTGTGGCGGGCCAACGTCGAGCTTGATCTGGAATTGGGTACGGCGGCGGAAATTTTAAATCTGGGCATGCGTTTTGCCGGCCACACGTTCCTCTACGATGCTGAAACTTTCGCCGCCCTGGCCGTAGATTGTGGATTTGGTGTCGAGCAAGTGCGTTTTGGGGAAAGCCGTTTTGCGGACCTCCAGGGGCTGGATCTGCGCAGTCCTGACAACGCCATTAGCCTCTACCACGACTGCATAAAGGTTTAGGACTTAGCCGGCCAGACGGCGCAGTGTTTCTAACAAAAGCTGTGCGCCCTTGATCAGATCCTGGTCGTCTGTGGCCTCTGCCTTGTTGTGACTGACGCCTTTGATCGAAGGCACGAAAATCATCGCTGTCGGGCAGATCCGGGCCATCATCTGGGCGTCGTGACCGGCGCCGGAAGTCATGCGGCGGGCGACCAAACCCAGGGCTTCTGCGGATTGGGCGATCACGTCACAAATCGCATCGTCAAACTGAACGGGCTCAAAACGAGCCAGGCGCTTGAGTGCGACAGCCACCCCTTCTGAATCCGCCACCGATTGGACCATCCGGTCGAGTTCGGCCTCGGCTTGCCGCAGCAAGGAATCATTGGAATTGCGCAGGTCGATCGTCATGGTGGCGCCGGCCGGCACAACGTTGATGACGTTGGGCCTCAAGGCAATGCTGCCCACGGTTGCGACCTGGCTGCCACCCATTTTTTTGGCCATCGCGCGCACCCCGGCGATGATGGTGGCCGCAGCCAGGCCGGCGTCCCGCCGCAAGGACATGGGGGTGGTGCCGGCGTGATTGGCTTGGCCTTCGATGGTGACTTCGGACCAGGAAATTCCCTGCAGGTCCACAACAATGCCAATGCTTTCGTCGTTGACGTCCAGTATCGGTCCCTGCTCAATATGTAGTTCGACGAAGGCTGCGGGCGCAAGGGTGCCACAGGCCAGATCACCCGCATAGCCGATTTTCTTTAATTCATCGCCCAGCCGGCTGCCGTCTGTCCCTTCGCTGTTCAGCGCATCTTCAGCCGTCATCCCGCCCGCGGTGACCAGCGAACCCATCATGTCGGGCTGGAAGCGAATACCCTCCTCGTTGGTGAACACCGCCACCGCGATGGGTCGTTGCGTCTGGATGTCCGCTTCATTGAACGCTGCAATGATTTCCAGTCCCGCCAGTACGCCGTAGCTGCCGTCCAGTTTTCCAGCGCCGAGGACACTGTCGATGTGCGAGCCGGTCATTACGGGCGCATTGAGCGAACCATCGGCCGCCGCGCGCAAAGCAAATATATTGCCGATTTGATCGATCTGCACGTCCAGCTCCAGGTCCTTCATCCAGGCCACGACCTGGTCGCGGCCCAGCTTGTCCTCATCACTGAGCGCCACCCGGTTTACGCCATTGTTGGTCATCCCAATCGCGCCCAGTTGCTCGATCATGTCCAGCAATCTTTGCTCGTTGATACGCAAGTCGTTTTGGGCCATCGGATTTCCCTGAATACAATTGCAGTGCTTTGTTCAGTATTAAGACGGTGGGTTAAGCACCATCCGCAATGCGACTATGCGACAATTGGACATGATCGAAGCCATATTTTATCAAGACGCTTATCTCAAGCACCTGTCTGCCACCGTCACGGCGGTGCACGAAGAGTGGATTGAGCTGGACCGGACGATCTTTTACCCCATGGGTGGCGGCCAACCTGGAGACACGGGTCAATTCACAGCCCAAAGTGGTCGGTCCTGGCGCGTCATCGATACCCGCAAGGGGGGCTCGCCCGGCACCATCACCCACCAGCTTGAATCGGCCGTCCACGGTATTGGCATGGGTGATACGCTCAATACCTCGATCGACTGGGATCGCCGCTACACGCTGATGAAAATGCATACTGGCATGCACCTGCTCGGATCGCTGATTCCGGTGGGCGTGACGGGTGGCGCCGTAGGAGAGGCCAAGAGTCGGCTCGACTTCGATCTTGGGGAACACCAGATCGACATGGACAGCCTGACTGATCAGCTCAATGCGCTGATCGGAGCGGCCCACGAAATTTCAATCGGATCGAAAAAAGAGGCGGAGTTGGACAGCAATCCAGAGTTGGTCAGAACGATGTCGGTACAGCCGCCTCGCGGTGTTGGCGATATTCGTATGATCCGGGTGGAAGGGGTCGACTATCAGCCGTGCGGTGGCACCCACCTGCGCAATACCAGCGAAATCGGTTTTATGCGCGTCAAAAAAATTGAGAACAAAGGCAGACGCAATCGCCGCGTGCACATCGTGCTGGAATAGATTCGCCCCTCTTGCTAGCGGGTTTCCCGCGCCACGTCACTTTCCCAGTCCGCTGAATCCGGGACGCTGGAGGTGTTGAAGCCGGTACCCGATTCCGGGCCGAACATCGCCGGATACTCCTGCCTGAAGCAGGCCATCATTTCCTCGAACGGTACATCGGCAAACTCGCCGTGGTGGTGCAGATACTCCATGTGCTTGTTGCCGGTCTCATCGAAAGGGTGGTAGATGCTGTCGTGCACACCGTCAAATTCCAACGGCTTCAAGTGGAATCTTTCGCACAGGCTGAGGTTGAATGCCGGGGTAGATTTGACCCACTGCCCCTCGAGGTAGATTGAACAATAGCCGTGATAATAAAAAACATCGGTTTGCAGCATTTTGCGCAGGCGGGCGGTTGACAAGTGATTACGCACATCGGCAAATCCCAGCTGTGCAGGGATGTTCGAAGATCGGCACAATGCTGCCAGTAAAATCGCTTTGGGTACACACCAGCCTTCACCGGACTCTAAGGTGTTGGTGGCCTTTAAATCCTCGCGGTTGTCCCAAGCGGTGTAGGGGTTGTAGCGAATCTCATCACGCACCCAGTAGTACAAGCTGATGGCGTTGTCCAGTTCGCTGGCGGCCGGCTCGACGACGGATCGGGCAAGCGCTTGAACCTCGGGGTGGTCGCTGTTTACGCACCCGCCGGGTTGCAAGTAGGCGTCAAAATTAGTAGGCATGATCAATATCTGTGTCAGTAGGCGGGGAAGCCGGCCGGCCCAGTATATCAAAAACGATTCGCCCCGGAGCCGCAGGCGACCCGCCGGCCCCGGTTGGGTAAGTCGAGCAAGGCGCAGGCAACGAAGTGGGTACGGTTTCGCCGCAGGCGAAGAAGTGCCCGCTGAGTGCCGTAGCGCGTGAGCGGTACCAGAGGGGCCAGGCGCCTATTGCATGCCGTCGAGCGCAGCCGCCTTGAACCGAAGGCGGGAGCACGACTGCAGGGATGCAGGAGGTAGAGCAACGCAGGGAGCAGTTGCCGAGGGAAGCGAGACTCCTTCTAGAATCTCGCTTCATCGGCTAAATTGGGCCCATTAGCCCGTTTCATGGTGCTTTGTGCAACGGACCAGAACTTCGCTTGGGTTTGCCGGTCGGAGTCATCGGTTCCTATCCATCTATGCGCCTGGACAATGTCGAATTGTATTGCCGTATTTTTTGCCCTGATGCTGCCGCTGACCGGTGGCGCCCAGGATGCCGCCCAGGGCGCGGCCTTGGCAGCCAAATCCTTACCGCTTCTCGTTGATGGGGATGTAACACTCAGCGCGACCTTTTATGCGGCGATTCAGCCCGGCCCCGGTCTGTTGCTGCTGAATATGTGTGACCCCTTGGCCGACCAAACGCATTGGAACAATGTGGCCACCAACCTGGCGAAGCGCGGCTACCACGTATTGTGTTTCGACTATCGAGGCTTTGGAGCCAGCGGTGGCGAACGGCCCGCGGGGATGGGAACGATTGAGGAAGCCATGTCGTACTGGCGCCGGCATTGGATGCCGGATGTCAGAGCAGCTTTCGAACTGCTTGAGGCTCAGAAAGGGGTTGACGGCAGTACCATCGGCGTTGCCGGCGCCAGCTGTGGTGTATTCATGGGCCTGGAGTTTGCCATCGAGCATCCAAAAGTCGCCGCTCTTGTTCTGCTGGGGGGGCCAACGGAGATTTTGCAGCGTGAGTGGCTGAAAAGCAAGCGTGATCTTCCGATCCTGTTGATCACCGGAGACGAAGGCCCATCGATTCAATGGTCCGAAGAAGTGTTTTCCGCATCCACAAATACCGCTACGCGGTTAATCAAATACAAGACGGTTACGCACGGGACGGACATTTTCAAGCATCACCCGGAAACGCAAGACATGCTCATCGAATGGTTTGTCAACACGCTCAGCACCAACCCCCGTCAGCGCGATCCTGGCCCGGGATGAGCGACGATCAATGCCCTCGCCGGGGTCGCGCCACTTAACGCTTCAGCAGCGTAATTTTCTCCTTTGACACATCAATCAACCGCTGCTTGTAAAGCGCGCCCAGCGCCTTTTTGTAGCTGCCTTTGCTGACACCGTATTCCTTGTAAATGGCTGCCGGTGGGCTGTAGTCGGTAAGAGCGGAACTGCCCTGGTTTGTCTTCAGATGTGCCAGAATTCGGTCAGACAGTTCCGCGCGTGATTTTTCGATATTGCCCTGCAGGCTGAGATCGATTCTACCGTCTTCACGGATGGATTTGATGAAGCCCCTGATGCGCTGCCCGGGCCGCAGGGGCCGGAAAACGTCGCTTTTGTACAACAGCCCCAGATGAGCTTGATTGACCACAGCTTTGAATCCCATGTCCGTTTCGTTGACGATGAGAAGGTCAACCGCGTCCCCTGCTGTTAGCTTGCCGGCGTGCTCGTCAAAAAAATGATGCAGCTTGCTGCTGCCGATGATGCGTTGTTGTGGGTCCAGGTACACATACACCACGTAAGCGTTGCCCTTTTGCATGGGGCTGATTTGCTGGCTGATGGGCACCAGCAGATCTTTGTCCGTGCCCCAATCCAGAAAGGCGCCGGCACGGGTGATATTGATCGCCGTCATCAGGCCACACTCCCCCACCTGGGCTCTGGGCATGTTGCGGGTGGCCACCAGTTGGCCGTCGTTTTCGGGGTAGATGAAGACGTCGAGCGAATCACCGGGCTTGGTGTCGCTTGGGGCTTGTGGATCAGGCAGTGTCAATTCTTCACGCCCGGCCCTGAGCACAAGACCCTCTGAAGAGCGCAGCGCGACCTCCAGAGTATTAACTTCGCCTATGCGAATGTCGCTCTGGGAAGAGAGGGTTGACATCGGTCCGGGCAAGCCATTCCTCCTACTTCAAAATGACATCAATGTGATTCAGAGCGTCCAGGTAATCTGCGAGGTCCTCTCTGGCCAAGGGCCCAAATTCCGCCATCAACCAGTGGTGGATATCACTCACGGTGCGCTCCCCGTTCACAAGGTTTAGCGCCTCGTAAGACTCGGTGTAACCCAGGCGCAATTTGACGCGTTGCCGGCTGGGCAAGTGAGCGTCCATATAGTCATAATCGAACACTGACATGGGTCCCTTGATGGCCCGATTGCGACGATACACCGGACCCTCATTCCCGCCGTCCCTGGATGGGGTGGTTTCAATCAGATTTCCCAGCTCATCGATAAACGCCATGTGTGGGCCCATCTGCGCATCGCTTACGGCGGCGAACTGCGCGATACTCCGAACCTTGGCGCGCTCCACTTGCCAATGAACATCCGTTACGGCCGCCCATTGTTGCGCCGTGAAGTCATCCCGCTTTCCATCCAATGCGCCAGCCCGTTTGAATGCATTGCGACGCAGCAGGCCAAGCGCCGGCTCGACGTTGGTCTCGTCAAAATTTGCCAGAATCCACCCTTGCAATGCGCCGATGAAAGCAGCCCGCTTGAGTTTGGTGGGATCTATCCGCGCCGCGGTGTCGAAATTTGTATGAATGTAACGGTCCGGCCAGTCGTGCACATTGATACCCGGGATTGAGAAGCTCGAATTGTTGAAAACCTCGTGGTCACTGCCCAGGTCGATGCCTTCCATCAATGCCATATATGCGTTCCAACTGCCCTCCCTAGACACCAACGGATAGGGAACAGCCAGGCCGCTGGCGTGGCGTTCAGTCTGCTGATTGACGAAATGGCCGATCTCGTGACCGAGATCAGCCACAAAACTGGGCAGACTCATTGGGCCGGCAGAAATCCGGGATATGGATTTGGTAACCGAATCCCCGCCCACCATATCGAGGTGTACGTTGGATTTGATATGAGCAGTGTCCGCCAGACTCGTCAGGTACATCAGCGAGCCCTCGATTTCTGGCGGCCACAAGAACCGCAGGGTGCGGCGCGGGTTCGGCAGCAGACCCTGGCTGACCAGGGTTTTAAGCGTTCGCGCCGCTTCCAGAATTGCAACACAGCCCGAAGCGTTATCGTTGGCGCCTGGCCGCGGGTGGTCGAGGTGGCAACTGTAGATAATTTCCTCCGCGCCCACCTACGGATCACTGCCTGCAATACTTGCGGTCACCACAGAATGCACACCGGCTTCCTGACGCGCTTCAATGTGGGCGTCCAGCGTGATGGTTTCACCATCCGCCAGCCTGGCTTTTAGTTTGCGCGCGGTGGCCAGCGAAATCATGAAGGCGAATGATTTGGTTTTGCTGAAGCTCCCCAGGTGGCCCCAGCGCACCAGGCGGTCGTTTTGCAGCCACCATGCGGTTTTCTGATTGGGGGCATAAGAGATAATACCGGCGGCGCCCAATTCGCCGACAGCCTTTTCAACCACAGTCTCGGGTTGGCTGACCGTCAACACCAGCTTGCCGGCAATCTCCTTGCCGGCGTAGTCAGCAGCGTTGGTGCCTGCGCCGATATCCACCAGCTCGGTGGTGACTTTACCGGAGACTGAATCTTGTGCCACGGACAAGGGCATGGCGGCCCAACTTGCGTAGCGCTCACTGCGGGTGCCGCTTGAGTCGATTTCCCACAGCTCGGCAAAATCGACCTCCCAAACCAGCCGGGATTTCTGTGTTCCAAACATGGTTTCACCATCGGCGGGATACTCCAGGATGGTGGCGTTGTCGTATCCGTATTGCTGCAGTTGGCCAAGGATATGTTCAGCCGCAGAGCGAAATTGTTTGCTACCGCGCATGCGGTGATACAAGGTGACCTGGTCGAGGTTGCGTTTGGCCGCGCCACCGGAAGTTTCCTCAGCGATGGTTTTCAGAGTCTGTTCGGTGACGAAGCCGTCCAGATCGGCCTGTGCGCGGCCGGAGAGAAACATGATGCCGACGATGGCCCATGCAACAAGGGTGCTGCTTGCCTTCATTTGTTGATGTTTCCATGGTGCGAAGGCGGACATTTTAGCCTCTAATTGCTGTGGGCGGCGACAGACCCCCAAAAAATCGGGCCGCGATCAGGCCGCGACCGAGCCCCCGTCGCGAGTTAATGCGACCTTCTACACAGGGCCGGGTGGTTCAGCCCCATACGACCTGCACGCTCAATAAGGGGCCAACAACTGGTATTCTTTGCAGCCTCCCGCACACCCTATGAGGCTTAACGATGATGCACGCCGATTCTCCGCCCAAGACAACGACCATAATGGCGGCCACGATGTTGGCCCTGACGCTTGCTGCATGCAGTAGGGCACCCGATCCCCAGCCCATGGCGGATGCCGAGCCGGTAGAGGAAGCGGCCCCGCTGGTCGAAGAACCTGTTCGAATCTCCAGCTTCGGTGAGTACGACGGCTATTCGGAGGAAAAATTCAGCGAATGGGTCAACACCTCGCGCTACGTCGAAATGCGCGATGGCGTCAAACTCGCCGTGGACGTCACCTTTCCCGCCGTCGATGGCAAGGCAGTCGAGGACAAATTCCCGGTGGTGTGGACCCATTCGCGCTATCACCGTAACCCAGGTGCTCTGATCAAGGTCTTGTCGCCGGAGGGCGCCGAGATTCCCGATATCAATTCCCAGGTGGACGCCGACGGTTCTCTGCAACAATTGGTCAAACACGGTTACATCGTGGCGGCGGTCCAGGTTCGTGGCGGCGGCGCTTCTTTTGGCACCTATGAAGGCTTGTTTTCGGACACTGAGACCAGTGACGCCTACGAGATTGTCGAGTGGTTGGCGAGCCAGCCCTGGAGCACCGGCGCCATCGGTATGTATGGGGGTTCTTACCTGGGCATGACGCAGTACATGGTCGGCTCGCGCAAGCATCCCGCGCTGAAAGCAATATTTCCGATCGTGGCGGGTCTTGATATGTACGACGTGCTGTACCCCGGCGGTGTTTACAGAAAAGACATGATTGATCATTGGGGCAGCCTGACGCGCAACCTTGATATGGTCTGGCTGGCGCCCGAAGTGGATGAAGATGTGGAGGGTGTCTTGCTCAAGGAAGCGGTCGCCCAACACCAGAACAACTGGGATGTGGAGGTCGAATATGCCGCCAGTCGTTACCGGGATCACGACGTCCCGACCCTGACCTGGGCCAGTCACGGTGTTTCCGGGGTGTTGTCCGAACTACAGCAAAGCGCCGTACCGGCCTATCACTGGAACGGCTGGTTTGATGTTTTTATTCTCGATACGACGCTGATCTACAACAACTATGGCGGGCCTCAGAAGATGGGTATCAGCGCCTGGTCGCACGGTGGTATGCCAAATGAAAAACTGATGGCCGAGCGTGGCCGGCTCACGACCATCGAACAGCATCGCTGGTTCGACTACTGGCTCAAGGGCATCGACAACGGCATCATGGATGAGCCGCCGATTCACTACGCAATCATGAAGGACCCCGACGATTGGTCATGGGCGTCAGCAAGTCAATGGCCGCTGCCGCAAGCTAAGACAGAGTCGCTGTATTTGTCCGGTGACACTTCCGGCAGTGTGGCGTCGGTCAATGACGGTTCACTGGCTGCGACACCACCCGTCGAGGGCGGCGGCTCGGATACCTATGCAGTGGACCTGACAACGACAACGGGTACATCGACCCGCTGGGACAATGCCGTGGGCGGCGCCCGCCTGATGATCTACCCCGATCTGACCGAGAACGACGCCAAGTCACTGACGTACACCACCGCGCCGCTTGAGGACGACCTCAACGTGACGGGCCACCCCATCGTGACCCTGTATGTTAGTTCGTCCACACGCGACGGCGATTTCATTGTGCTGCTGGAAGAAGTGGATGCCGAGGGCGTTTCCAACTATGTCACCGAAGGGGTCTTGCGCGCCTCACACCGCGCCCTGGGTGAAGCCCCCTGGAATAATATGGCGATGTTATATTTGACAAACCAACAAAGGACACCTATAGTTCGCGTGCATTCCAGGTCTGTTGGAATACAGGTGACTCATGGCAACCAAAGAAACCTTGAAAGCATGGATTGTTGAAGCGCTAGAAGCCCATGGTGGAAATGCGAGCATCGTGGGGGTATGCAAGCACATGTGGCAGCACCACGAACCAGAACTCCGAAAATCAGGAGACCTGTTTTACACGTGGCAATACGACATGCGCTGGGCAGGAAACGAGCTTAGACGGCATGGTACGCTTCAACCTAAGCCGCCTGGTGATCGTGGACCTTGGCACCTGACAGAATAAACGGCGCGAGCGCTTGGCGCTTACTTCTTCTTAGGCTTTTCGTCCTTCTTCGTACTGCCCGTCACGACCTGTTTGAGGGTGGCGTTGAAGCGATCTTCGTCCTCGTCGCATTCGAGTCGACGAGCGGTTTCTTCAAAGCGGTCACGTTGGGTTTTTATCATCTTTTTGGTCATCTAACATCATCTCTTGTTGAGCTTCTACGGTTGGAGCTGGCGGCTCACAAATCTTGAGCTTGATCTTGTCGATTCGCGGTAGATCGCCATCAAGATGTAGCAAGTCTCGGCCATCAAATGTGTGAAGTTCGTCGATGTTATTCAGCAGACAGCTCGCTACATGAACCGCATCTTGTGGCTTCCCAATTTCGGGATGCTTTCTCAGAAGACGCCTAGCGAGAATCCCGACGTCGACATCGACGGAAATCTTCTTTATGGACTCCTGCTCAATAAAATCTTCGAATGTTCTGTCGTCCTCTTTTTCAATGCCCACAGAAGTCGTGCCGCACTTTTTCTTCCATACTTCAGCAAGCGTAAAAGCTGAGGTCCACAGTTCAGCTTTATTTTTTTCGACCATATCAAGGACATTCATACACCGGCTGACCCGGTCCTGGTCTCTTTGAGTAATCAGTTCAATCCAAATGCAAGCATCCCAATAATACTTTTGGAGACTAGCCAAAATCGTTTTCTCTCAGCCGATCAATATATTCGTAAACGGGCATTCCGCCAGTAAAGTTTGCATCTTTCAAATCAGCTACAGATACTTCGTTGGGATCAATGTAAGCAATCCGCCCATCATATATCCGCACGATCTTTCCAGTAGCATCATAGCTAATCGTTCCTCGCACTCGGATTCGGCGATGCGTCCATACATCACCAGCGGTTAGGCTGTCTTCTATTTCATTGCGGGCTTCTGCAGATACCCTGCACTGGATTTCGCGCCCCGTGCGATGCTCTTTCAGCTTTATCGCGGGCTCGTCGTAATCTGTGCTTAGGTCGGTAATGCGACCTTCAATTGCGCCAATCTCCTTCCTTGCAAAGGTCGCAAAAAAATAATCATATTCTTCATCGCCAGTATCTTGAACAACATCTAAAAAACGCTGGACAAGCGTAGATTCAAGTTCAAGATTGTCGCCATTCCAAAGGTTGAATTTCGTTAGTCCAATGCCATTTTTATTTCGTTCAAGGAAGCGGGCCACAACGCCACGTTTCTCAATGGGAAAATCGGCGTCCAAGGGCTCGCCAGCCTGTATACGCTCAAAGCCACGTTCTATCTTCTCGACGTGCGGACTTATCAGGCTAAATGCAGCTGCATTTGTTCGTAGGTCGACAGGAGAGCCTGCGACGGTAAAAGGAGAATTAACGCTTGCAAAGGTCAGATTCCAGACAACACTTGGGATCCCTTGATCCGTATGAAGATCAAAGAAGTCCATCACATGCTGCATGGCATCCCTAACATCCAAAATGTCCGGATGCTCAGCAGACGGCTCAACTGTGATCGTTTTTGGTTTCATCTGAGTCTGTGCCTTCGGCGCAGACTCTACGCGCCCAATGAGTCCCGGTAAAGTATTCTTTTTCCAACGATGCCGTGGAGGGTTAGCTTAGCGCGTTCGGCGTCATCGACGCCGTTGATTGCACGATGGTTGTATCGAAACTCGAACTCAGCAGCGTATCGGTGCAGGTGCTTCTTGGCGCAGTGTTGATAAACACCCTTCATACCGCGTTTGAAGATGCTGAAATAACCTTCAATCGTGTTGGTGTGGACGACGCCGCGACCATACTCGCCAGAAGCATGGCGGACGAAATCGTGATCTGCGAAATGGCGATTCAAGAGGGTGTACTGCGTGGCCTCATCGGTGTAGACCGTCGCTTCCTTGGCGATGTTCTCTTTCAGGATCGGGACCAACGTCTTGGTCTTAAGATCATCTACCACCATGGATTTTGCTCGCCCAGTAGTGCGATCTACTAGCGCCAGCACCTTGTGCTTGTGATGGTAGCCGCGCCCCTTTTTCTCACCCTTCGGCTTGATCGTCTTGTCGTGGCCTATGAAAGTCTCGTCAACCTCGACCACGCCGCCGCCAGCGCCGAAATCGACGCTGCCATCATTCCTCATGGCCTCGCGGATACGGTGGGACATAAACCACGCAGACTTAACGGTAATGCCTATCGTCCTCGCTAACTGGTGGCTGCTGATTCCTTTTTTGCTGCTGGTCATCAAATAGATAGCTTGCAGCCAAAGATTCAGTTCGATGTGGCTTTCTTCAAAGATAGTACCGTTGCGGATAGTGAATTGCTTGCCACAATCCTTGCATTTCTTCAGGCCATGGCGTTCCTTGCCTTTGGGGTGCTTCTTAGAAGGTTTAGAGCGAACGCCATTCAACTCATAAGCGTTGCCCACTACGCCGCAACGAGGGCAAACCGGACCATGCGGCCAAAGCATTGCTTCGACATGTGCGAAGGCAGCGGCTTCATTGTGCATATAAGGGACAGAAAGGGCAGACACTGGATTCTCCTAACTCTATGATTCAATTGTAGGAGATCAGGTTTGGTTTGTCAAATATAACATCGCCAATAATATGGGTCTGCCGTTTCAGCGCGGCTATTCAACCGACCTCGCACCGCTGCCAGAAGACGGTCCGGGTGAGTTGGTGCTGGACCTGCACCCGACCTCCAACATCTTCAATAAGGGCCACCGCCTGCGCCTGACCATCATGGGCGCTGATGCGGACAATATCGAAATACCCGAAGTGTCACCGACCGTGCAGATCCATCTTGGCGGCGTCCACGCTTCGAAGATTGAACTGCCTGTTGTCGGGGGCGGCTAGTACTCGTTCAAACTGCTTACTAGCGCTTTGAGCACGCTTGACCGGCATTATGGAGTCTCGCTTCCCTCGGCAACTGCTCCCGGCGTTGCTCTACCTCCTGCATCCCTGCAGTCGTGCTCCCGCCTTCGGCTCCGCCGTTGACGACCTGTTCCAGCAGGTCCAGCGGCAGCGCGCCGCTGCCCAATACTCGCCCGTGGAAGTCGCGGATATCGGCGCCAGTGCCGTGACGGTCGAACCAGCGTTCCTTGAGCGCCAGCATTTTCATCATGCCAATCTTGTAGGCGCACATCTGTGCCGGCACCGATGCTGAGCGATGAGCCAAAAAGCGCGCAAAGTTTTCGCTTACTCCGGTGTGGGCCATGAAAAAGTTCATCGCCTGCTCCAAGGTCCAACGCTTGTGGTGGATGCCGGTATCCATTGCCAGGTTTGCCGTTGATATCAACTCACGACGCATGCGCGACAGATTGAGGCGTGGATCAGAATTGATACCGTGTTGATGTGGGATGGTCTCGGCATATTTGGCCCAACCCTCGATGTAGGCATCAAAGGTGGTAATTTTTCTCAAGTCAGGCAGGTGGGCCAGTTCCCCGGCCGTGGCGATCTGCAAATGATGGCCCGGGTAAATTTCGTGGTAGACAAGAATTGGGAGTTCGAAACCTGGCTCGGCCAATATCTGGCCCAGGCTGAGCTCCATGAAGCCGGGACGGCTGCCATCCAGCGATGGTGGTTGGTACGACTGGTTGCGGTTGCTCTCGGCAAAACGCGGCATGGCCTTGATGTCCAGCGGCCCCTGCGGCAGCTGGTGAAAAAGCTGCCCACACTCGATTCGCATCTCATCAACCAGCTCCCTCGCCCGTGTCAGGATGGCCTGGCGGTTTTCCTCCGTGTCTTCGAGTGAACCCCCAAGATCGGCATCCAGCAACTGGTGGCAGTCGGCGATTGAGTTGACGGTATATCTGAGTTCACGGCTGGCATCGATAATGCGCCCTTCCAGGCGCTCTGTTTCGACCAGTCCCAAGTCGTGGATTTCGGCTGCGCCAAGCGACGTGGTTGTGGCGCAACGCAGCAGAAATTCATACCAAGCCTCGCCGTCAGGAAGGCGCCAGGCGCCAGGCTCGGTGACGCTTTCATCCCGGTGGCCAACGAGTAGTGCGGATAAGTCCTGGTAGGCCGGGCCAGTCTCGGCTTGGAGCAAGGAGGCGACCTCTTGGCACATTTGTTCGCGGGTTGCGACTTTCAGCTCTGCCATGGCGAGAGTTTTTTGACAAAAAGTCGTGTACACGACGTTTTCGGTGATCGACTGAGCAGTGAAGCCGTCCAGTTCTTTGATGGTTGCGTCTTGAAGATAAACCGGCGGACAAAATCCCTGCTGCATGTTGTTGATGCACTGATCCCCGGCCTGGCGCAACAGAGCGGGAATGGATCGCAGCCGGCTGATGTAGTCTTCGGCATCCTGCGCGTGGCGCATCGGGTGCAGGTCGGTTAGAAAGAGTGGCAGTTCACACTGCAGACCGACGGCCGGCCGCAGCAGATTTTCATGCCGGTCAAATTCGCTGCCCGCCAGTCCGATCAACCCGCGTTCGTGGATATATTGAGTAAAAAATGCCAGAAAACCGGCCGTCACCCGTTCTGTATCGTCAAGTTCACTCAATGAAAATTGCTGCAGCTCATCGGCGCCAGACTGCAAGAGCTGTTGCCGTTGCTTGACTGACTCGGCATCGATTCGGCTGAAGTAATGCTGTGGCACAGGCTCATCGCCAACCTGAAACAAGCCCATCTGGGTTGGAAATTCGGGCACAAGGCGTGCGATGTCCAAGCAAAATTGATCCGTGAAATCGTCGAAAGCCAGATTCATTCCGACAGTTTGCCCCCATGGTTAATTAGTTTCAACAATTGGTCAATTATTTTGACCAATGAGTATATCTTGATTTACCCCGTCATTGACCCCGATCTACCCCCGTCATCCCCGGCTTGACCCGGGACAACCGGCACATTGACCCTCACGCCATCATGCAGTACAAACACTGCCACCCTTTGGCCCACCAGGAATCACTATGAAGTCCACTATTCTTCTTCGCAAGATTTTCCGTCATTTGGCAGTCGTCGCTGTATTCGGCATGGTCTGCTCCATACCGTTGAGTGTCTTGAGCGCCGATAGCCATGAAGATGGCGCCCAAAAAGCCGTGTTGGTTACAGGCTCAAGTTCCGGCATCGGTCAGGACATTACAATACGCCTTGCTGCGGAGGGCTATTTTGTCTATGCCACGGCGCGCAAGCAGGAGGATCTCGATGCCCTCAATGCCCTTGACAACGTTCAGGCCATTCGGCTGGATGTCACCAGCCAGGAGGATATCGATGCCGCCGTCAAAACCGTCACTGAAGCCGGGCGGGGTCTTCATGGGGTGGTCAATAATGCGGGTGTGGCAGTCATTGGACCCCTGATCGAACTTGAGGAGCAGGACCTGCACTTCCAGATGGATGTCAACGTGTATGGTCCTTATCGGATCAATAAGGCATTCGCGCCGTTGATTATGGAATCAAAAGGGCGGATGACGACCATTGGTTCGATATCCGGCATTCTTGCCGGTCCACTGGGTGGCGCCTACAGCATGAGCAAGCACGCCGTGGAAGCCTATACTGATTCGCTGTCGGCGGAGATGGGCAGATTCGGCGTGCACGTCAGCGTCGTTGAGCCCGGCAATTACCAGTCTGATATGGGCAAGAATGTGGCGCGGCGGATGCAGGAGCGTGGATATTCCAGTGAAGGCTCGCTGTTCGAGAAAGAAATGCAGAGCTTTATCGATCTCATGTCGCAGGGCCAGGGTGACCAGAAAGATTCAGATGAGGTTTCCGATGCTGTGATGCACGCACTTTTCGATGACAACCCCTATCAACGCTACATGGTTGTACCCAATGAACAGCAAGCCGATGTCACCATCCGCCAGGCGCTGCGCGAAGCGGTGCAGCTGAACCAATGGCATGCCTACAAATATGATCGCGACCAGCTTGTGAAGATATTGGATGAGGTGTTGGCCGAATAAGTTATTCAGCCTGCAGTGCGTTTAGGGACCGGGAGATTGATGCTGCCGAAGCAACTCAGTTCAGCGATCTGGTCGGCCCCCTACTGGAGTGGTTACAGAAGTCAATTGCACCAATTGGCGCTGCAGTCGGACAGCGGTCTTCCATCCCCCGGCCCGTTGAACGCCTTGCTACCCAAGCGTGCCCGCACCACCAGCGGGCACCCCATCCAATTTGTCGACAGCACCACCCTCGGCCCGGTCGACTACGAAGACCACATCTTCAAAACCGGCCAGGTCAGCACCCGCGGATGCAATTGGCACGACCTGTTCAACGCGCTGGTTTGGGCACGGTATCCGGCGATCAAAGCAGCGGTGAATGCACAGCATCAAAGCCACCTTGGTGACCGCGGCCCAGGTGGCCGTGGCCGCGGCCGAGTCCGCGACGCGTTGACACTGTTTGATGAGAGCGGGGTAATTGTCGCCTCGTCGAACCCGGAATGGCTCCAGTTGTTGCGCCGGCACCAATGGCCTGAATTGTTCCAGAACAATCCCGCGGCGTGGGCGGGCGAGATCAGGGTGTTCATCGTTGGCCACGCCATCCTTGAGAAATTGTTGGCGCCTTACAAGTCGATGACGGCACATGCCCTGCTTGTGGCCCTGGAGGGCGACCCGGAACAACAGCCACACGACCGGGAGGATTTCGAGATCGATACCCTCGTGGCCGAACAAATCAGCCAAGGGCAGCGGCTAACCGCGCCAAGGGTATTGTCACCTCTGCCTCTCATGGGGATACCGGGATGGTGGCCGCATGGCGCACAGGACGGTGCCTTTTATCGGGACCAACAGGTTTTCAGGGGCGCTTCAGGAACCGGGAAAGGGTTGTTCCAGATAACGCCCCAGCACAGGCCTCCCAGGTAATGCGCCAGCGACCGTCTCGCCATCGCGAATCACGAAACGCCCATTGACCAGCACATGCTCAATGCCCTGGGAGAAGCTCAGGTCTTCCTCAAACGTAGCGGTGTCGATCACGGCTTTAGCGTCAAAAATGGTGATATCGGCGTCGGCGCCCACGCGGATACGGCCCTTGTTGGCCATCTGCGGCGCAATGGGCTCCAGCCGCTGGGCCGGCATGACGGTGATTTTCCCCAGTGCTGTCATAAGGTCAATCACACCGAGTTCGCGGCTGTAATAACCCAGCAGCCGTGAAAAAGTGCCGGCGCTGCGCGGGTGCGCACCCGGAGCATAGGGCATGCCGTCGGAGGCCACCATGACAAAGGGGGTCGTCATGGCCAGCTCGATCCATTCGGGCTTCATCATGTGAATGATGACAAGGCCACCCTGTTTGCGGTATTCGTTGAAGGTCTTTTCCGTCAATCGTTCGCCCGAGTCTTGCCATTGCACATCGCCGTAGGAAATATTCAGACCCTTCTGTCAGCCTGGGTCGAAGATTGCAGATTCCAGGCCGGTGGATGCCGCGGTATAGGGATAGGCCTCGGTGGTGATATCCAGACCCCGCTGCCTGGCGCCGTTGATCATTTCAAGCACCATGGGCAATTCCCCCAGGCTGGAGCTGTTGACATGAACAATGTGCAGAGGCGCGCCTGTCGCCGTAGCGTTGGCGATGACCTCCTGCATGCCATCAATGCCCATGGAGCGCACATGCGTGAATATCGTTGCCTGCCAGCCCGCGGCCATTTCAAATACGCGAAAGATTTCTTCGCGGCCGGCACCGGGGTAGTACTGGTGTTCCATGCCGATGCCCAACGCCCCTTGCTTCAGGCCTTGGGCAAGGTACGCCCTCAATAATTCGATCTCCGGTCGCGTCAATTCATCATAGGCGCTCTGCATCAGCAAGGAATAGTCGTCAAAGTTGGTCTCGCGGTTTTGCAGCTCGGCCGTCAGGCTTTTCACCATTTCCGCGTACTTGGGTATGACAAATGCGCGGCCCATGCCATGCGCTATCGTGGCGCCGAAATTGATCAGCGCCCGGCCTTGTCGTGAGCTGATGTACTCAGCCATCAACGGCATACCGGTTTCCAATTCCAGTTGGGTGGTCACCCCGTCATGGGCCTGGTACTCGGCGGCATCATTGGACTGGCCGTGCGCGTGGAGGTCGATAAACCCTGGCGCGACCACCAACCCGGTCGCATCGATCACGACCTTGCCGGTGAGCGCTTGAGACGAGACTTCGGCAATGCGGTCACCACGAATACCGACATTTCGCGTGGCGTTCAGGCCGCTTTCCGGGTTCATCACCCGGCCATTGTGCAACACAATGTCAAACGGTTCTGCTGCCTGCAGCGTTGCGTCGGCAATGATGGCCAAGCCCAAAATACTGGCAAGTCCAATGGTTTTTGTGAATGCGTTCGGGCAAGTCATATGGTTTCCTTTGAATTTTTGGTGGTCGCATGACGCTTTGGGCTTACTTAAAGGCTGTTATAGGGCGATGCGCCTGAAAACGATCAATTGTGGCTCCTGGTATCGGGCCTTGTTGCGGACAAACCTTAATCTCTGCTGTAGGTGCCGACCAGGCGGTTCATGCCGATAATGTTGGGCTCGACCTCTTGCAGCAACCGCCACATGGTTAATCCTGGTTCCAGCGGCCGATCAGTGTCGAGCGCCAGCACCCAGAAATAGTACTGATGGGTGCCATGGCCATTGGGTGGCATCGGGCCGCCATATGTGGGGTTACCAAAATCGTTGGTTCCGGGGGTGTTTTCCATCGTCCCCGCGGTTAGATTGCTGGTGGTCGCCGGGATGTTGTATAGCACCCAATGCACATAGCCATAGGTACCACCGGGCGATACCAGAGGAGCGTCCGGGTCGTGGCAGATGATGGCGTAAGCTTTGGTGCCGGACGGCGCGCCCCGCCATGACAATTGCGGCGAAACGTCGACACCTTCGCCGGTATGTTTTTCGGGAATGCGCCCGCCGTGGCTAAAGGTGTCGCTGGACAATTGCATGGGGCTCAGTGCAAATCCCATTGGAGTCTCCTGGATTCGGGTCCTGGTCGAGAGCAGAAATAATAACCGTCCGGGCGGGCAAATGACACCCACGCACAGTCCTGCGCCAATGCAGACCCATGATGCTTCAGTGCAGAATAAGTACAATACCCGGAGCCAGGACTATCCATCCAACCCAAAGCCAATGATTGCGGGACAGACAGGGAGCAGTATGAACTGGTTCGAACAGCTTGAGCAAAAACGGACCTTGCTCATCGGGGGGGTCGTCATTATCTGCGTGGCCATACTGGCGGTCACAGCACGCAGGAACAATGTCTCACTGGACAGTTTCTGGCACTTGCAGATGGGCCTTGACTGGCTGGCCAGCGGCCTGAGCTTGTGGCGGGACCATTACAGCTTCACTTTCAATGGCGAGGATATCGTTGGCCCGCCGTATATCTTCGAGATATTGATCGGTGCACTGGTCAACCACTTTGGTCTCGAATCGGGCTTTCAGCTTTACAAGCTGTGCGCCGGATTGCTGACCCTGGGACTGGCCGGCCTGTTTTTTCGTCGACTACGCTCGCCGGTGGCGGTCTGGTGCCTGGCGCTGCCCTTAATCGTGGTTTTGCTCCAGTTCCGCGCCATGGTGCGTCCAGAACTGATCAGCTACAGTTTTTCCGTGTTGGCCATCATGCTGTACTACCGGGCGCGCAACGGAATGGGCGCGGCCAACATGCTGCCCATGGTGGCGTTGATGCTGTTGTGGAGCAACTATCACTCGTCCATCTTTGGCTATGTGATATTTCTCGGCTACTTTATCGATGCTGCACTGCTCCAGTATCGTAAGCGGGCCCAACTCAACACCTGGCTGCAGTGGTTGGGCTGGGGTGTGGCTGTGGTTGCCGTGGGCTTCCTGAATCCAGGATTTCACCACACCCTCATTGATCTGCTCAACTTTTCACCAGGGTGGAAACACTTGATCCGCGAATACCAGTCCGCTTTTCTCTACCGCGAGATAGCGGCCGTGTATGCGCTGGTCACTGTCACCGGATTCACGGTATTCACGCTGCTGCGCCAGCGACAATTCGGCCTGTTGTTTGTCTGCACCTTCCTGGTCTACTTTTCGCTCGACATGGTGCGGTTGGTCACACCCGCAGGCATCGTCGTGGTGTGCATTTTTGCCTGGGTAGCCAGCGAATCCGACCTTGAAAACCGATTAAAGCGGCTGCCCAGTGGCCTGAATTTGACCTTTGGCGGCGTGACCATGCTGCTCCTGGCCATGACGATGGGTTCGTCGGTTCTGCTGGCGCGGTCATTCATGGTGGAGAACCAGACATCCGGGAATCTGTTTCCTGATGATGTGGCCGACTATATGATCGAGCAGGACATCTCCGGTCGAATTTTCAATGAGTACGATGTCGGTGGCTACCTAATTTATCGACTGTCACCGGCAAGTCAGGTCTATATCGATGGGCGCACCAACATTCTTTATCCATTGGAATTCTTCATCCACGCTGGTGAAGCAGAGCGCTCATCGGCGTTGATGCGCGCTGAGGCAGACCGCTACGACATCGATCTGGTCTTGCTCAGGAACAAGCTACGAAACTTCTCTATGCTCAAAGACACGGGGACATTTGGGCTGGACTATGTTGGTTCCAGGTACTCATTGTTCCGGCGGACTGATCCAAACTTTCCGGCCCTGGGCACGCTGTTAGCCTACCCGGCCTGTTGGCGGGCGGACATGGCGACCGCGCTGCGGGAGGAACACACCCGGGCACTGCTATTTTTGCCGCCCAACTCCGCCCTGCCCGCTCTGCTACAACTCGTGATTGATTACACCGGCGCGCAGGATAAAACCCGGTTTCTGCAGTCGCTGCAGTCGCGCCAACGGTGGACGCTCGAGACGGCACGTTTCATTGCCTACAGGGCGCTCGCCGAAAATCTGGACGCCATGGCGTATGGACTGCTCACGAGCATCACCGAACGGGAATTCAGTGATTATCTCGGTGCCGCGCTGGCCCAGACACGGTTGGAAAATTGGTCAGAGGCAGAGCGATTGCTCGATCAGGGGACGCGTGTTTCCTGGAGCGAAAATCCATCTGAAATCTCAATTCTGTATGGTCTGTTGTCGCAAATTCAGGCCCGGGTGTCGCTGCGATACTTTGATGACGCCTATATTGCCCGCCTGGCCGAGCAGGCCGAAAACGGCAACGCAGACCCCGGCGTCGGCGTACGATCATTTTGTCCGGACGCTCAGATCTTGTGATTGACTGTCAGCGGTTTTCATCTTGGCTGGGCCTTGTGCGCGCGCCCAATCTCAAAAAGGGCCGCTCAAACAGAAAGTAACTGGCGGTCGCCACGGCCACCACTACGGCAATGGCCACGACAAAGCGCGGCAGCAGGGCGAGGTTGCTATAGACATCCCCCAGCACCACGGGCAATTGCTGCAATACCACGAAATGCCACAAATACAGACTGTAGCTGATCAGGCCCAGTGCATACACCGCCCGGTTGGCCAGCATCATCGTGGCGATGCGACTGCCCTGGTAGGTACACCAAACCATCGTCGCCATGGCTGACCCCAGCACGATGGGCGCAATCAGCATACTCCAGTGGGCCTTCCAGTAGTCGACGCCGTTGGGGAGCACCACTTGCCAGTGCCACAGCCAGATCAGAAGCAAAGCCAAAAGAAACATCTGGTCCAGCCGCCAAGCCGGCAATCCAGGTCCCGGTAAATGCCGGCGGCTTTGCACGAGAATGGCGGCGCCGACACCGAGCAGAAATTCTGGCAGCGACCCGGGCAACTGCGAGGCCTGCAGCACGACGCCGTGATCGCTGAAGGCGCCGGCTGCCCAGTAACGGTAGCTGACGCTTAGCAACAAGCCTGCTGCCAGCACGGGAATCCAGCGCCTGGGCGTCATGAAACGGACCAGGAACGGCAACAGAAGGTAAAAAGAAAGCTCCACCGGCAAGGTCCACCACACCCCGACCAGGGGCTGAACTGGATTGGGGCCGATATGAAAGAACATGAAGGTGTGCCCGAGCAGGGGATAGCCGCCCAACGAGCGCCAGCTCAGAAACCAGGCGCCGACCACAAGGATGATGCCAAGTTGAGCGTAGTAGGCCGGAAACACCCGCAATACGCGGCGCTGAAAGTATCGCCCCAAGGCAGGATGCTGGCTCGGGCCAAGTTGCGCAGCGGCAAACGGCAGCGTTAGTAAGAAACCGCTGAGTACGAAGAACAGATCCACGCCTGCAAAGCCAAAGGCGAAGGGATAATGCAGCAGCTTGTCGAGCAAGGAGACGCTGCCGGTGAGCTTCAGTTCCGCATTGAAGTAACGGAAGTGATAGAGAACAACGGCCAGCGCAGCGATCCCGCGCAAACCGGTCAATGAGGCGACATACGCCCTGCCAGGCGGCGTGCCAGGGCTAGTCAATCTTCGGTCCTCGGTTAATGCGCATGCGCTGTCATTCTTGGTTCAGTTTAATGCTCCCTGAGTAACTGTAAAGTCTCGGCTCAATGCGCTTCCCCGATATCCATCGCGTTTAGCGCTCCCCTCCACCGGGATTGCAACCGGCATGTGTCTGCGTTGAGGCAGTGGGGATGCCACTATTGTGGTGGGCAAGCCGTTGCGACTACTGTAATGTCCCCATTTTCCGTTCCGGCTATCCAACTTCGAGCGAGTAGAGAATGATCATCAAAGAACCACGACCTGTTTTGCATGCGATTCCAATACTGCTGGTCGCCCTTTTTCTGGTTGCTTGTAATAAGCAGCCTACGGCTGAGCAGCACGCTGTACTGGACGCCGGAGAGCCTCGCTTTGACGCCAGCATCCGCCGCACCAGTTATGGCGTTGCGCATATTCAGGCGGCGAATTTGGGCAGCCTGGGTTTCGGGGAAGGTTACGCCCAGGCTGAAGATCACCTGTGCTCGATTGCCGACCAGGTCGTACGTGCACGCAGCGAACGGGCCAGGTACTTTGGCGCCGGCCCGGACAATGTGCACGTGGTATCAGATGCTGGCCTGCTTGCACTCAATATTTACCAACGGGCGGCAGAGGACCTGGGCAACAGCGAAATCAGGGCAATGTACGAGGGCTTCGCGGCCGGCTACAACCGCTATTTGCAGGAAACAGGTAAGGACAACGTGCCGGGCTGGTGCCGCGGTGAAGATTGGGTCGTGCCGATCAGCGCGGATGATCTTGCCGCCCATATGCGTACCGTCATGCTGGTCATATCACGATTCACCGGGTTAATTGCCAACGCGCAACCGCCCCAGAAGGACTCGAGCCTGGCAGACGCTACACAGGTGGACTCAACAAATGGCGCCCGCTCACTGGACTCGGTATCGGTTGCTGCAGGGGCACTGGCGGCGGAGTGGGGCATAAATGGAAGTAACGGTTGGGCCATGGGCAGCGAGTGGACCGAAAATGGACAGGCACTGCTGCTGGCCAATCCGCACTACCCCTGGGTGGGCTCAAACCGGTTCTGGGAAAAACACCTGGTCATTCCCGGTGAACTCGATGCCTATGGCGCCAGTTTGATTGGCTCACCGGGCGTGATCATTGGATTCAATGAACATGTGGGCTGGACCCATACTGTATCCGCCGGCAAGAGATTCGTGTTCTATTCACTCGAGCTGGTGCCGGGCAGGCCCACCCGCTATGTGTTCGATGGCATCGAACGGGAAATGACGGAGAAAACCGTATCCTTCGCCGTGCGCCAGGAAGACGGCAGCGTGGTCAATGAAGAGCGCACGATGTGGTTCAGCCATTTTGGCCCTGTGATCAACTTTCCTGAAGTGGGCTGGACGACACAACGTGTATTGGCAGTGCGTGATGCCAATTTCGACAACGATGAGGGCTTCCAGCAATGGAACGCAATGAGCCGGGTAGGAAACATGGCCGAATTTCAGGCGGTTTACGCCAAATACCAGGGCATGCCTTGGACCAATACCATCGCCGCATCGAGTGACGGGACAGCCTGGTATGCGGATGCCTCTGCCACGCCATTTCTTAGCGCCGAAGCAATTGATGAATGGAAGCGTTTGCGTGAAAGCGACCCGCTGACCCAGACCCTGTGGCAGCAACGCATGGTGCTGCTGCCGGGCAACCGCTCAGTGTTCGAATGGCAGGATCACCCCGCTGCGCGCGACCCGGGGATATTGCCCTATGAAGCGATGCCTCAGCTTGAACGTAAGGACTATGTATTTAATGCCAACGACAGCTTTTGGCTGGCCAATTCGTCGGCCTTGATTTCAGGAGACTATTCACCCCTTCATGGTCCGCAGGAATCTGTACGTTCCCTGCGCACGCGCAATAATGACATCACCCTGTCGCGTAAGTCACCCGACAATCCCGCCGGCGATGACGGAAAATTCAGTCTTGATGAGATGATGGCCGCGCTGATGAGCAACCGCAGTTATGCAGCGGAATTGCTCAAGCCCGAGTTGTTGGTTGCCTGTGAAGCTTCCCCCGCCGTTGCGCTGGAGGACGAAACCGTCGACCTGGGGCCGGCTTGCGGGATTCTGCGCGCCTGGAATGATCGCTTCGACATCGATTCTCGCGGCGCCGTACTTTTTCGCGAGTGGGTGGCCCAATATCCTTTCACTGACTTGCTGGGCAAAGGCGCGCTCTTCGAAGTGGATTTCAATCCAGCGGATCCGGTTAACACCCCGCGTGGACTGGCCGACGATGCTCTGGCGCTGCAAAATTTGGCACGTGCCGTCAAGGTGCTGGAAAATGCGGGTCACGCCCTGGACGTGCCGCTCGGGGAACTACAGTTCGCCATCTCAAAAACGGCCAAACGCATCCCGATACATGGTGGCAATGGCTGGTTCGAGGGCATCATGAACCTGCAGGTCAACAGTCGCAATACTACGACACTGGAGCCGCTGGATACGCCGCCGCTGGTGGCCGGCTCGGTGTTGCTCACAGAGCGCGGTTATCCGGTCGTGCACGGCTCCAGTTTCGTGATGGCGCTGGAATTCACAGACGCCGGGCCCAGCGCCAAAGCGATCTTGAGTTATTCACAATCTGGCGACCCCGAATCGCCGCATTTCACGGACCAGACAGAAATGTATTCACAGAAGAAGTGGCGGCCGGTATCGTTCCGGGAAGTTGACGTGGCCGCCGATACACAGCGTGAATACCGCGTCACGTCGTTGGACTAATGCTCGATGGCCGGCAGTTCACTGGGTGATTTGACATAGCAAAGGCTCAGCGCTGATGCCAGCAGGTAAACGCCGGTGGCCAGCCAAAGGGTCTGCGTGGCGATGGAGACGTGGCCATTGTCGATGATCCAGGCAACGCTCAGGGGCACCAACAGCAGCAAACGCAGCCATTCGAATGTTCTGGCGTATGACCGGGTTTCCAGCAGCAGACCGAGCGAGTACAGCGTGGTCCATAGCAATAGGCACGGCGCAAGCGCGGCGACGGCCCCATGTGTGGCAAAAATTCCCGCAATGATCAGTACGCCGCCAATCGTCAGCAGGAACTGAACGAAAACGTAACGGCGTGTCGAGGGGCTGATCAGAGGATCAAATTTTCTGAATTGAGATAGATTCGAGGGCGTCCTGGGATAGCGGGCCTCAACGTCTGCCGGCCGCCAGCCTGTGCGGCGAAACCACACGGCGACTTTGTCACGCCAGCGCACTGTCCGCACCGCGTCGAACCACAGGTAGGCATACACCTGAGTGTTAGCGCGGAACGGATTCCAGGTGGCCAGCGGTTTTCTCACACCGAAGACAACCGGTTCATCATCAAGCTCTTCCTGGAAGCTGCCGAATAGCCTGTCCCAGAGAACCAAAATCCCGCCATAGTTGCGATCAATATAGACCTCGTTCTGAGCGTGGTGAACCCGATGATTTGAGGGCGTGACCAGGATGCGATCGAGGACACCCATTTTGTTCACATGTTGTGTATGCACCCAGAACTGGTAAATCAGATCGAGTGCATTAACCGTTGCCAGAACTTCGATCGGAAAGCCCAGAATAAACAGAGGCAGGTAAAAAATCCAGCCAAACAGAAACCCGGTACTGGTCTGGCGCAATGCCGTCGACAGGTTGTAGTCTTCGCTTTGATGGTGCACGGAATGCGCTGCCCAGAGGACAGAGATCTCGTGGCCCAGACGGTGTGACCAGTAGTAGCAGAAATCCCAGGCAATCAGGGCCAGGGCCCATAGCAGCAACCCGCTGGCCGAAACATCGAACCAGGCCGCATCCATCTCAATGATGGCAAAGCGCTGCAGTACAAAGCCCCAGATGAATACCTGGATGAAGCGCGTGAAATAGCCGAAAGTACTGCTCAAGGTGCCGGCGCTGAGGCTGTTGATTGCATCGTTCAGACGAAAATAGCCGGTGCCCCGCAATCGGTCGACGGCCAGTTCCAGCAACATGGCCAGCAGAAAGAACGGCACAGCCAGGGCAATTAAGTCCATGGGTCAGAATGTCCAATGGGCACTGAGACCATGGTAGCGCAAGCTGGTGTACTGCATCGCACGACATAGGGCTGGATGAGGATTCGCGCACATGCCACAGAATGTGCTTAACTTATAAGGCGGTCGTGTGAAACTGCTGCGGAAAATGCATGGCTTCTCAGCAAGAAGGAGTTGCAGATGATCTGGGCGTCGAAGAAAAAGTGTCCGATTCTGACCGGTGCGGTGGTTCACCAGGCGGGCCGGGTTTTACGCTTGGCCCTGTTATGCCTGGTCTTGATGGGGTCAAGCGTTCTGACCGTGCATGCCCAGGATGCAGAAGCGGCCTGTCCGTGCTTCAGTTATGAAGAGATCGAGTCGATTTTCGTGCGAGGCGAACAATTGGCGGCTGATGAAGGCGTGAGTTCCTGCCAGGCAGAGGACTATTCAGTGGAATGCAGCGCGGAGATGACGCTCTGGGATCAAAACTATGAAGTGATCGCCCAGGCCAGCGTTCGATGGTATGACTTTGATCCCGGCCAGTGCGAGTATGTGGACACAATTGGAAATCCCGGGGTGGAACGAAAAATCAAGTGGCCCCATCCGGCCCCTGAGTCGATTGCCAGGGCCTGCTTTGACATCATTGCTCAGGTCATAGCCGCTTCCGACAGTAGCGGCAAGTGCATGATCTACCCCTGATTTTACGACCTATTGCTGAATTTTCGGCCTGCTCGCGATATATGCTTTTGTGTGAAAGCGCGCCTGTGCGGGCGCGTAGCGATACTTTTGACCGACGGGACACGCACGGCGGGCCGCACAGCCCAAAGTGCAGCAGTCTGAATCAGGCGTGCTCTGGAGGTAATCGAGGCAGGCTTTAGCATCAAAGTTGCCGACGGTGATGGCATTGACCGGGCACCTGGTCAGGCAAGGCTTGTCAGCACAAGACTCACAGGGCGAAGGCGTGGCCGCTGTGGGTGGACGGTCTTGGCGGGCACGAGCCACTAACAAAGCGAACCGATAAGCATGCCAGAGACCATACTGATGATGAATGAGGATCGACATGGCCGAGCGATTGACCTCGCGGGATTTCAAGGCCCAGGCTATGAACGGCGGGAATGGAGGTCCGTCGAATGGGTAGACAACAGCGCCTGTTTGTGCCGCCATGGTATCGCCGATCCGCTTGCTCCAGCGGTCGAGCGGATCAGCTTGACCGTCCCTGAATTCTACCGAGGTGCTAAATACAGGCCAAAATGCCGGCCCGGCGTTGCCGACCAGGATGATCCGCCGTTCGCCCTCGTAAAACTGGCCAAGGATAGACAAACCGTGCGGGTCAAGACGCGCCTGAAGGTGGTTGGTCAGTGTCATCAGAGGTTATAGCCACGTTCCTCGTGCAGCGCCAGGTCGAGACCTTCAGTCTCTTGATCGTGATCGACACGCAAGCCCATCACTGCGTCAATGATCTTGAGCAGCACAAAAGTCACGCCGCCGCACCAGCCGATGGTCGCCAGGGTGCCGGTCAGCTGTACCGCAAATTGTTGCCCCGAGCTGACGCCATCATCCAGTCCCAGGCCACCGAGACTGTCAGACAGGAAAGCCAGCAGCAGCAGGCCAAGAGCACCGCCAACGCCATGCACTGGGAACACGTCAAGCGAATCATCGATTTTCAGCTTGCGCTTGATGAACTGGGTGGCCCAGAAGCAAACGATACCGGCAGACAGCCCGATGACCAGTGCGCCGGCAGGGCCGACAAAGCCCGAAGCGGGGGTGATTGTGCCCAGGCCCGCCACCATGCCCGTAACAATCCCCAGTACGCTGGGCTTGCCGAACTTGACCCACTCCATCGTCATCCAGGCAATGCATCCACCGGATGCGCCAATGTGGGTAACCAGCATGGCCATACCGGCTTCGCCGCCGGCTGTGAGTGCGCTACCGGCATTAAATCCGAACCAGCCAACCCACAACATACCTGCGCCTGCTACAGTGATCGGAAGGTTATGCGGCGGCATGGGTCTGTTGGGGAAACCATCCCGTTTGCCGAGCACCATTGCAGCAACCACCGCAGCGACACCCGCGTTGATGTGAACCACTGCGCCACCCGCGAAGTCGCGGAAGCCCATATCCGCCAGCCAGCCGCCACCCCAGACCCAATACGTAACGGGTGAGTAAACCAGCAACAGCCACAGCATCAAGAAGGTCAACATCGCTGAAAATTTCATGCGCTCGGCAAATCCGCCGATCACCAGCGCCGGGGTGATGATGGCAAAGGTCATCTGGAACATGACGAAGACACTTTCGGGCATGGTGCCGCTGACGGATTCGATCGACATCCCGCTGAGCATGACGCGATCGAAACCACCGATAAAACCGCCCAAAATGCCATCTGGACCCGGTGTCAGTGCAAGGCTGTAGCCCACCGCCATCCACAGGATCGAACCCGCTGCCGCGATGGCGAAACACTGCATCAGCACCGACAATACATTCTTTGCCCGGACCAGACCGCTATAGAAAAGCGCCAGGCCTGGCAGGGTCATGAACAGGACCAGCGTAGTGGACGTCAGCATCCAGGCGGTATCACCGCTGTCGATTTCTTGACCGAAAGCGTCCAGGGGGAACAGCAGGGCAATTGGTGGGATTAGCGTCCTCATCACAACGGTTCTCGGGTTTTTGCTAAGGGCCTTGGTTGATGGAATTGGGTTGATTTTTTTGCCGTCACGGGGTGTCAGGAAGCTTAAGAGGCAATGCGCGTTGGGTTCCAATCAGGGAATCACGTGTAATCAATGCCGCCAGCGCTTTCTCGTCCCACGCTTCAGTACCGGCAGGGCGTTGAGGTAGCACCATGTAGCGTAATTCCGCTGTGGAATCATGTACACGGATCTGGACATCATTCTCCAGCACCACGCCGAATTCGCCCAGCACGGCTCGCGGCTCGCGCACCACCCGGGAACGATAATTTCTTGACTTGTACCAGGCGGGCGACATGCCGAGCAGGGCTCTGGGGTAGCAGGAACACAGTGTGCAGACGATCAGGTTATGAACCTGAGTGGTGTTCTCCATCACGGTGAATTCCATCGGCGAGAGATCGAACCCCATCTCCTTGATTGCTTCTCCACCGTTTTCCAGCAGACGGGAATGGAAGCCGTTATCCAGCCAGGCGCGGGCGACGATGTCCGCACCGTTTCCTGGCGAAGCGCCGGACATGGCGGCAATCATGGATTGCTCCTCCTCGAGGGTGTAGTGGCCGGCCTCGATCAGCAATTCCCGCAACGCCAGCCCGACACGTGCTGCGCCGGTGGTGGGCTCTGAATGGTCGGGTTGGAAAGTCCGGGCGTGATCATGCCCGCCATCGTGCCCCAGTTCGTTTCCCGGGCCGTGCCCATGATCGTGGCCATGTCCGCTCAATCCACCACCTCCAGCCAGTGTTCAAATATTTCGATGTCCAGAACATCGGAATCGCCGCCGCAGTAACTGCTCCACAGGGTGACCTGCGGAATGCGAACCCGATACAGCCTGCGTTTGGGGTCGCCGTTGCCGCGAATGAATTTTTCAGGCGTGCCATGCATGCCACACACGCGTTCAATCCACCCAATCTTGCCCTTCGCGTAGCTGGGAACGCGATGGTGAACCGGCGGCCTGCGGTCGCTGATACGCACCTGCTGCCCGACGTGAAATTCCGGCGCACTCATTTGTTCGAATCCTGTTGTTGGCGCTGGCGAATGGATTCGGTCTTGCGCTCCAGGGCCTCCCTGGAGACCACGCCGCGCCCTACCAGGGCATAGGCCAACGACGCTGCCCAGCGCTCGTAGTAGCTCAGGCGCTCATAGTCGGTGGGTTCGAGTTGTTCAATGCCGTCGCGCAGTTCTGCGAAATCGCTTATCAAACCCTTGTTCAAGGCCAGACGCACCATTGCGTCAATTTGCCATTCCCAGTGCGCCGTGTCACGTTCCGTGAGATCGATAGGGCCAGCGTCCTGGCCGCCGAGGTCATGCGGCAGCTCAGTCATGTTGTTTGTCCATCACCAGATTAAACCGGATATCGAGGACAGTTTCAAACACTGCGTTGCAAATTCCTCATTTCCAACGCAAATTGGTCAACAATTGTGGACAATGCCTCACGCCCTCATTATTCTGGTGGGTTCTCGCTCCGGCAGGTGCCCGGCGCGCATTCTCGGGGGGAGGCCGTTAATTTGGTGAATCTATTTTCAGGATTGACCGAATGAATCGTGCCAAGATTACAAGCAGGCTAGTGCTGACCCTATTTGGCCTGGCCGCGTTGTCTGGTGCAGCGCCGTTACTCTCCGACCCGCCCAACCCACCCTCTTTGGTTACGCCAGGGGACGGCGCGACGGGTGTTGCCATCACCGCCAACTTGGACGTCACTGTGTCGGATCCGGAAGGTGATGCCCTCACTGTCCGCTTTTATGGTCGCGTGGCGCCGCCGCCAGAAATCGGGGATTTCACCATAATCGCCATCCCCGATACCCAGAGTTATGTTGATGATATTGCAAACTTGGTCCATTTCGGCAATCAGACCCAGTGGATTGTTGACAATCGAGTCAGCCACAGCATCGTATTCGTGGCTGGGCTGGGGGATATCGTTGAACACGCCAACAACGATCTGGAATGGCTGCGTGCCGAGGCGGCATACGGGAAGTTGGAAGACCCGATCGCAACCATGCTGCCGGATGGAATCCCCTATGGGTTGGGGGTAGGCAATCATGATCAATCGCCTGAAGCCGGTGGCAGCAGTGCGTTGAGAAATAAATTCAACCAGTATTTTGGCCAAGCCCGATTCAGCGGGCGGGGCTATTACGGTGGGCACTACGGCATAAACAATGACAATAGTTACCAGTTGGTTACTGCCAGTGGCATGGATTTTATCTTTATTCACTTGGAATATGACGATTCGCCCGAACAAGAGGCGCTCGAATGGGCAGATGCCCTACTGACCACTTACGCTGACCATCGCGCTGTAATTATCAGCCACTATCTGATCGATAACTCAGGAAATTTCGGCACTTCAGGCCAGGAGATATACAACGCCTTGAGCCACCATCAGAACCTCTTCCTGATGCTGGCTGGGCACCTCGGCCCTGAGGGCAGGCGGCAGGATACAGCGCTTAATGACAACGTCGTAAACACGCTGATGTCCAACTACCAGGATGAGGCGAACGGCGGAAACGGGTATCTGCGCATCATGACGTTTTCGCCGACCAACGGCACCATCGAGGTGCAAACCTATTCACCGTCGCTTGATCAATTTGATGTCTCCAGCCCCAGCCAGTTCACGCTCAGCTATGACATGGACGCCGGACCGCAATTTGCTTTGATCGGCCAAGAGAGCGGTGTCATATCAGGTAACCCTGCCAACCAGATGTGGGCTGGGCTGGAAGGGCTGACCGATTTTGAGTGGTACGTAACAGTTGATGACGGCAATAGCGCCTTGACTGTCGGACCGATCTGGACATTTACCACTGAGAACCCGGCGCCCAGCATCGTGCCCCCCAAGACCACCATTTCCATTGCCCCACCAGACCCCAGCAGCAGCGCGTCGGCGTCATTTGTTTTTTCCGGATCAGATAATTTGACAGATCCGGCCAGTCTCGGTTTTGAGTGTCAACTTGACAGAGGCGGTTTTACAGCCTGCACCAGTCCCCGCAGCTATAGCGCGCTGAGCCAGGGGGATCATACTTTCGAAGTTAAGGCCACAGATGGTGATGGCAACACGGAGCCCAATCCGGCCAGCCACGCCTGGTCGATTGACTACTCACCCCAGCTGCGGGTCCGAATCAAGACTTGGTTGGACGATGCTGAGGAGAGGGAGTCCTCCGGCGATGTCGACCTGGACAGTTCGGATCTGGAATTGGTGCACGATAATGCCGACCCTGGAAGCATCGATCAAATCGTTGGTCTGCGCTTCCGCAATGTCACGCTTCCCACCTACTGGGTCATCGATAGCGCCTATATTGAATTTGAGGCGGATGAAACCGGACAGTGGCGCCACCGCTCTAACGCTTCATGGCGAGGCGACGGACAACCCGGCGGAGTTTTCCGAAGAAAATTTCAACATTTCTTCGAGGCCCTTGACAAGCGCCTCTGCCGCCTGGAATCCGGGACCATGGAGCAGCACCAGCGAAAAACACCAGAGCAGCGATCTGACGGGAATCTTGCAGGAACTGGTCGACCGCCCGGGCTGGATGCCGGGCAACCCGATGGGGTTCATTATTCAGGGTGATGGCCAGCGCATTGCGGAGTCCTTTGATGGCGAGCCTGAAAATGCACCTTTGCTGGTCGTCGATTACCACGAACCGGCCGTACCGTATTTGGTGGCAATAGGGGCGCCGCTGGAATTCTCCACTTTGCCTGGTGCGCTGTCAGTCGAGAAGAGCTACATGGTCTCAGGTTACCAACTGACTGACGACATCGACATTCTGGCGCCCGCTGATTTCGAAATTTCGACGGCCAGCGGCAGCAGTTTTGGCTCGTCGGTCACCCTGCTTGAGTCCGGCGGCATTGTTCCGCCAACGACCATATACGTTCGCTTCGGGCGCTTTAGCGCAGGCACTTCCAGTGGCAGTCTCAGCCATACCAGTGGCGGTGCCGGTGCCCGGAACTTCGCCATCAGCGGAACGGCCGCAATCCCGTTCGAAACAGCCAGTTTCCAACAAAATTTGGCTGCCTACACCGGCACAGTTGATACTTTCCTGGACGCCACTATTCCAACCTCCAATCATTCAACCAACACCGTTCTTGAGGTTGATTCCGTACCTGAAAGGCATATCTTGCTTCGATTTGAAAACGTCTTTGGCAATGGTCCCTCGCAGATCCCGCTGGGGGCGACAATTGAATCAGCCAGCTTGCGAATCGATGTGACCGCACCCAGCGAGGAAGGTGCAGCCCTGCACCGCATGCTGCAGACCTGGAATGACACCGATACCTGGAACACATGGGGAAGCGGCATCGATACCAACGGTCTGGAGGCCGCCACGATTTCTGAGAGCGGAAGCGATGGAAGTCCCGAGGGGACCACCTCCATCGACGTCATGCCCGACCTGCAGGCCTGGTCGGACGGCGACGCCAACCACGGGTGGGCCTGGCTGCGCGAGTCGGGGGACGACGGATGGAATTTCAGTTCCTCAGAAGGCGGAAATCCACCCAAGCTCACCGTGGCGTTTACTTTTGGAGGCGCACCGGACGCGGAATATGACTCCGATCCGGTGGGCGGGTCGACCATTGATTTTGCCGATGTGCAGATCACGGTCAAAAGTGCCGATGCCATTTTGAACATCAGCAATTTGGGGGGCGCTGACCTGACGCTTTCTTGCTCGCTCGGCGGCGCCAATCCGGGCTCGTTTTCGCACACGGCCTGTCCGCCGACATTAGCGCCCTCCGTTTCCGTCGACATCACACTCAACTGCACACCGGGCGTCATCAACGCCCACGCTGCGACTTTCGATGTGGTGAGCAATGATGCCGATGAGACCAATGTGTCGTATAACCTCAGCTGCAATGGCATTGCGCCTGAAATTGACCCCACGCCGGTCGCCGGCTCAACGCTGGCATTTGGCGACAACGCCGTGGGTGTTGCCAGTGCGGGCCAGTCGGTGCTGGTAGAGAACACCGGCACCACGCCGCTTACCCTGGCCTGTGCTGTGAGCGGTGCGGCACCCGGTTCGTACAATCTCACGGCCTGCCCGGCGTCGATCGCGGCCTCGGCCAATGTCACGGTCAACTGCCAGCCCGGAAGTATCGGCGCGCAGAATGCCTCGCTGGATCTTTCCAGCAATGACGCCGACGAAGCGGAATTGAGCTTTGGCCTGACCTGCAACGGGACCGGCGCGGAATTCGGTTCCAGCCCGGCCGCCGGCGCCAATTTCGACTTTGGCGGCGTCAGCGTCAGCACCAATTCCACCATATCTCCGATCCAGGGTCAACAATAGCGGCAACATCAACCTGACCCTGGGTTGCAGCACGGTCGGCGGCAACAGCGGCGATTTTGAGATTACCCAGTGCCCGGGCGCGGTGGTACCGGCAGGGTCACAGAACGTGCAGTTTCGCTGCACACCGGGGTCCGAAGGGGCCAAGGCGACCACCTTGCGCCTGGCCACCAACGACTTCGACGAGGCAACGGTCGACTACAACCTGCTGTGCAACGGCACCATGCCGGAATTCGACCCCGATCCCGTCAACGGCACAGCACAGGATTTCGGTTCGGTTGAAATTTTCACCAGCAGTGACAGCAAAATCATCGCGATCGGCAATTCCGGCAGCGAGGACCTGCTGGTGACGACCTGCCAATTGGCGGGTGGCGAGAGCACAGAATTCAGCCTGTCCGGTTGCCCGGCGAGCGTGGCACCCGGTGGATCCGCAGCGCTCAGTCTGGCTTGTGAGCCGACCAGCGTGGGCCCCAGGTCGACTTCGCTTGATATTGTGACCAATGATCCCAGTTCCGGCGCAGCCTCTTATGCCCTATTGTGTGAGGGCATCTACCCGGAAGAAATATTCATCCACGACTTCGAGTAGAGTCTCTACTTGTCCCATTATTGAAGGCCATCAATCATGAGCAATTTCACTCGTCGGCAGTTTGTACATACCCTAAGTGTGACGGCCGGAGCGGCCGCGCTGGGCGTGAGCCCATTGGCCTGGGCCCGGTCTTCCCGCAGCCTGGACGAAATGGCTTTCATGAGTGCCACAGATCTCGTGGGATTGGTGCGCAGTGGCGAGATCAGTTCTACCGAGCTCACTCGCTACTTCATTGGGCGCATCGAAAAGCACGACGGGGCAGTCAACGCCGTGGTCGTGCGGGACTTTGACCGGGCGATGGAAGCGGCCAGAGCGGCTGATTCCAGTATGGCGAAAGGCAAGGTAACCGGGCCTCTGCACGGGCTGCCGATGACGGTCAAGGAGTCGTTCGACATTGCGGGGCTGGCGACCACCTGGGGCATTCCGGCACTCAGGAATAATATTGCGCAGCAGGATTCAGCGCTAGTGCAATCATTGAAACAGGCGGGTGCAGTGCTCATGGGCAAGACCAACGCACCGCTGAACTTGGCGGACTTTCAAGCATATAACGATATCTATGGCACGACCAGCAATCCTTGGAATCTCGAATATGTACCCGGCGGTTCATCCGGTGGTTCCGCAGCCGCATTGGCGGCGGGTCTTACCGGGTTGGATAGTGGATCGGACGTCGGTGGCTCGATTCGCAACCCGGCCAGTTTCTGTGGCGTTTACGGGCACAAGCCTACCTGGGGCATTGTGCCGCAGCGGGGGCATGGGCTTCCCGGTTGGCTGGGAGAAATGGACATCGTCGTTTGTGGCCCACTGGCCCGGAGTGCCGATGACCTTCAACTGGCGCTTGAAGTGCAGGCCCGGCCGAATGATTTGAATGCTCCGGCCTAGCGTCTGGAGTTGCCCGCACGACGGTTTGAGTCGTTAAAGGATTTTCGAGTTGCGTTCTGGCCAACCGATGCGCTGTCGCCGGTCGACGATGAGCTGATAGGGCGCCAAATGGAGATTGCCGAGGTTCTCTCGGGCCTGGGTGCCACCGTTTCCGATACGGCTCGTCCGGAGCTGCCCATGCAAGAGGTGCACAACGCCTATCAAGGTCTCGTCATGGCAGTAACCCAGTCCAGCATTCCCCAGGCCGATTACGATCAAAACGTTGAAATCGCCAAGTCCCTGGCTGCTGGCGATATGTCTCAGGGGGCCATCTGGGCAAGAGCGGCCGTGCAGAGCCACCGCGTGTGGAAGGAGCACGATTGGGTGCGCAATAACGCCCGCCTGCAATGGCGAAAGTTCTTCCAGGACTGGGACATAGTCGTCTGTCCAATCATGGCCAACAGTGCTTTCAAGCACAACCACGGCCCAATGGAAGACAGAGCGATGATGGTCAATGGCGCAGAGCGGCCCTACTGGGAGCAGGTATTTTGGGCCGGCGTGGCCAGCCTGCCCGGCTTGCCCGCCAGCGCATTCCCGGCCGGACTCTCAAAATCCGGCTTGCCGATAGGCTTCCAGGCGATTGGCGCAGCGTATAACGATCGGACTACCATTCATTTCGCCAGTTTGCTGGCAAAGGAGATCGGTGGTTTCACACCGCCCCCGGCTTTTGCCCATACAGAATAGTTTGTTTGCTACACCCCGCGCCCGTAATAGAGGGTGACAAGATGGCGGGCTTCGGCGAAGAATAACCAGCGTTCAAGCAGCACACCGGTGAGAGCCGATAGGGTCCCCAAAAGCATGATTGTATGGGAGAGGGCGGATGGTGCAACCGATAAATCAATTGCTACAGCGATGACTGGCCCGGCCAGACCGAAAAGCAGGGCGTTTCGGCGCAACCTGCCAGCATGCTTGCGGGCAATCTGATAACCCATCTCTTTGAGCAAGTAGTTGTCGGAGGTATGCGGTGCTTCGAGTTGACGGATTTCACCCAGAGCTGACAGGCCAGTGGCCGTGGCCGTCGAGCTCTCGACCTTTTGTCGGTCGATATACCGCCAGTAGAGCAATTTCACCCCCCATGTGAGCACCAACAGCCCCAGCAGCGTGGCGCGCAACGGCGGTTGCGGCGAACCGATCAAACCCAGGGCCAGAATAAACAACATGCCGCCGCTGGCCAAGGAAAACAAAAGATACAGTGGCAGCACCCAACCGTTGTGCCAACGTGGAATCGGTTGAATGGAAGCATAAATCATCGCTGTGCAGGCCACTGTCATGAATGCCAGAACAATGGTCAGGGCGGATGCGGTCGCCAGCAAAGAATTAGGGATTTCGGTCGCAATCCAGCCGGCAATCAACAGCAATGCAGCGGGATAAGTCAATATGGCAAATACACCTTCATGGCTCAGCCATGACGTGCGCCATTGACTAAATGCCCGCCAGGCGCGTTCGGGATGGCCCAGGTGCAGCATGGAGGCCAGTAGGCCCGCGCTGACCAGGATAAGCGCCAACAGCCCGGTGACCATACCCAGGGTCGGGCTGGTGTTCCAAAATCCGGTGAGTCGTCCGGTGGCGAGCCAAATCAGCAGTCCGTAGCCGGCGCCGGAAGAAGAACTGAAAAAGATGATGGAATAGGCGGGATCCATCAGCGTGACAACATTTTGTCTATCCAGCCCAAAAAGCCATCAGTTTGAGGATCGTCGTTGCGCCCGCTGGGCACATTTTGGAGGTCGAGTGTCGCAACAGCCTGGTCCTTACGCTGGCGTGGCGGCAAATACTGGTTGACCGGCTTGTAACCGCTTTCAGGCATCAGCGAAAAACCGCCCCGGCGCTCAACCAGTTGAGAAATATCGGACGCCGGATCACCCAGATCGCCGAAATGCCGTGCTTGTGTGGGGCAGGCCTGGACGCAGGCCGGCACCCGGTCGTCTTCGGGCAGGTTTTCGTTGTAGATGCGGTCGACACACAGCGTGCACTTTTTCATCACCCCGTCATCTGAATCGAATTCTCGAGCACCATAAGGACAGGCCCAGGAGCATAGCTTACAGCCAATGCAGGTGTCGGCGTTGATCAGCACGATGCCATCTTCCTCGCGCTTGTAGGATGCCCCCGTCGGGCAGACCGTGACGCAGGCCGGTTCCTCGCAATGCAGGCAGGAACGGGGAAAATTGACCGTCTGGGTATGACCTTCGCCGTCGTCGGTCTCGTAAACATGCACCCGGTTGAACCACACGCCCAGCGGGTCATGGGCATAAGGGTTGAGGTCGGTCAGCGGCGCTGAATGGCCCCCGGCGTTCCACTCCTTGCAACTCACCGAGCAGGCGTGACAGCCGACGCAGATGTCGAGGTCGGTGACCAGGCCGAGCTTTTTGCCGGTTGACGGGGGCAGGCCGGTCATGGTGCCCTGTTCCTTTTTTTCGGCTTGCGCCGCCATGATCCCGCGGGCAGGAATTGCTGCCCGAATCGCAACACGTCGGGCCTATCCTGCACGCCCGGCACCGGGCTGAGCGCTTCAAACTGCGGCTCGGACAGGGCTTCACCGGCTTCGGCTTTGCGCAGACGTACTTTCAAATCAAACCAGGCAGCCTGGCCGGTTACCGGGTCCGAATTGCTGAAACGTTTGCCTTTGCCAGGCAGCAATTCCGATATCAGGTGGTTGAGCAGAAAACCCTCCCTGCCCTCGCTGGCATTTGGATCGAGGTTCCAGGCGCCCTTGCGTTTGCCAATCGCATTCCAGGTCCACACGGTGTCTCGGTTGCAGCCGGTCATGGTGCGAATCTGCGCCTTGATCCGTGCATGGTGGCTTTCCAGGTAGACCCAGTCATCGTCCTCAAGGTCATGCTCTGCGGCCAGGTCAGGATGCATGTAGAGGCGATTGGTGCCATATATCTGTCGCAACCAGGCGTTCTGCGATCCCCAGGAGTGGTACATGGCCATCGGCCGCTGGGTGAGGGCGTGTAGCGGGAAAGCGCCGTGTTGATCGCCGCGATTGTTCAGTAGCTGCTCTTCCAGCGGTGGATACCAGATGGGCAACGGATCGAAATAGAGCTTGATGCGCTCGCGGTATTTCTCGAGTGGCTGAAAATCACCATGGCCGAGCGCCGCCAACGCGAATTTTTGCAAAGGCTCGCTGTAAAGTTGCATGATGATCTGGCTCGCGTCCGGCACCCATTCCATCGAAGCGGCATATTCCAGATAGGGGCCATTTGCGTGTTTGTAGTATTGCTGCGATTCGGGCAATGGATCCTGCCAAAAACATTGGTTGTCGACATAGGCCTGGAGTTGGTCAGGATTGGGCTCGCCGCGGCCGTGCTGATCACCGTTCTTGCCGCGCCAGCCCGACAGTGGGCCGATGCCTTCGCAGCGTTCGTGGTTGACCAGGTAATCGGGATAGCCACCCGGATAGCGCGCAGTACCACTGGGGTTGGTGAAAGCCGGCAGTCCAAGCCGGGCGCCGAGATCGATCAGCACGTCCTGAAAGGCACGTACATCGCGATCGGGCTGCACCACGGGTTGGCGGATGGCATCCGCGGGCCCCTCGGCACTGCTGATGGGGCGGTCCAGCATGCTCATGCAATCCCATCGTTCCAGGTAGGTCGTGTCCGGCAGCACGAGGTCGGCGTATGACACCATTTCAGAGGCGTAGGCATCGGAATAAATGATGTGCGGAATCTTGTACTCGCCGCTGGCCTCATCCATATCGGTCAGCATTTGCATGGTCTGCGCCGTATTCATTGACGAGTTCCAGCTCATATTGGCCATATAAAGAAACAGCGTATTGATGGGGTAGGGATCGCCGGCCCAGGCATTGTGGATCACCATGTGCATCATGCCGTGGGCCGCCAACGGATAGGCCCAGGAATAGGCATGGTCAATGCGCCGGGGCCCGCCATCGTCGTCGACCAGCAGGTCCTCCGGGCCAGAGACAAAGCCCAGCGGCATACCCGGCAGCGGTGTATTGGCCTGTACGTCGTCGCATTTTCCGGCCGGCCGCGTTGGCGGTGGCGCGGGCTTGGGGAACGGGGCCTTGTAGCGAAAGCCGCCCGGGCAGTCGATGCTGCCCAGCAGCATCTGCAATACGTGGATGGCCCGGCAGGTATGGAAGCCGTTGGAATGGGCAGATATGCCGCGCATGGCGTGCACCGAGACTGGCCGGCCAATGGTCTTTTCATGCCTGCGCCCGGCCCAATCAGTCCACGGTATATCGAGCTCAATGGCCTGCTCGAATGCAGCGTGCGCCAGTTCATTGGCAATGCGGCGAATGGTCTGTGCATCAATGCCGCATTGTTGTTCAACCTTTTCCGGCGCGAACTGTTCATCCAGGTAGCGCTCGGCCATCAATTCAAATGCAGGCCTGGCCTGGCGGCCATCGGCAAGCATATATGTGCCGGCCAATGCGGGTGTGATTTCGGGCAGTAATGCGTTGACTGCCTGGCCGGAAGTCTTGTCCCAAGCCAGTGGATGACCGTCCGAATCTCGCGCGATCAGCCCGTCATCTGCTTGCCCGGGTTGGTTGATGACCAGCCAAGGTGCGTTGGTGTAACGCACCAGGTAATCGAGGTCAACTTTTTGGTTGTTCAGCAACTGGTGAATCAGCGACATGACGAACAGTCCGTCAGTGCCGGGACGGATACCGAGCCATTCATCGGCAATCGCCGAATAGCCGGTGCGCACCGGGTTGATAGAAACAAACTTGGTATCCTCGCGGCCCTTGAGCGTGCCCAAGCCGATCTTGATCGGGTTGGAATCGTGGTCTTCGGCCACGCCGAACATCATGAAGTAACGCGTGCGTGCCCAGTCGACTTCGCCGAATTCCCAAAACGACCCACCGATGGTGTAAAGCCCGGCAGCCGCCATATTGACCGAACACAATCCTCCGTGCGCGGCATAGTTGCGGGTGCCGAATTCGGCGGCCCACATGCCGGTCAATGACTGGCTCTGATCGCGGCCAGTGAAAAACGCCAATTGGCCGGGATCCGTGCGCCGTATTTGACCCAGCCAGCCACAGGCAATCCCCAGTGCCTCGTCCCAGGAAATGGCCTCGAATTCGCCACTCCCTCGAGGACCCACCCGTTTGAGCGGGCCCGACAACCTGGCCGGGGAGAGGTGCTGCATGATGCCGGCCGAGCCTTTGGCGCACAGTACCCCACGGTTGACCGGATGGTCCGGATTGCCATCGATGTAGCGCACCTGGCCATCACGAATATGCACGCGGATGCCACAGCGGCACGCGCACATATAGCAGGTTGAATACTTGACCTCGTCAGAGACCTTGGGTGAGGTGTCTACACGTTCCTGGGTAGTTGCCATCGGCCCTGTTTTGTTTGTTTGAAGAGGCAATACGCTGGTGGGAATGGTACCAGAAACAGGCAGCTTATCAGGGGTTACTTACCGTAGAGCCGCCGCAATCCGATGGCAAAAGTAGCTGCCGCCGCATCGCTGTGCCCCAGGCCTGGATGCATTTCAGTCTGCAGGCGGAAATTGGGATAATTTCTTGTGGCCAGCAAGCCGGAAAATCCTGCCATGCCACTGACAATCTTGCCCACGCCTTCCAAAAAAGGCGAGTTCGTCTCAAGCATGCCGGCCGCCATGTACACATTTGCCTTAAGGTCCTTGTGATTTTCGGCGTAGCTGGCCTCCAACCGAAAAATCTCCCCGTCACCATAAGCCATTGCCGGGCTGGAAATGATGTAATTGTGAAAGGGGGAGCCCTGCTGAAGCACAGCCCATGATGCAAAAAAGCCACCCGCTGAAACACCGAAAAGCCCAAGTTTATCTGCATCAAGCCGGTATTGCCTGTGCAGCACGGCCAGCAATTCATCGCGGATGAATGCCAAGAATGCAGGCGCCCCGCCAACGCATTCGGCCGGCGTCAATTGGTATTGGCCTTCGCATAGCTGCTTGACCACCGCGCCAAAGGGATCGGTCATCGGCCACTCGTTGGCCGGTGAAAACTCATGGACACGTCGACGTACCCACGAGTCTTGGCCGTCCTCAAAGGGCGTGCCGATGCCGATGACAAATAGGTCCTCGACCTCCTGGCTCCCACTCAGGCCGCGGGTCAGGTCGAGCGCCATGCCGAACATTCGGTTACCGTCGACCACGATGATGGCGGGCCAGTTTTTTTCAGGTTCGGCAACATAGGAAAGAGGCAGCCCTATGGAAATATCATAGGTGCGGCCCATGAGTGCTGACTGAAACGACCAGTTGTCAACGGACACGGCCGGCCGCGTGCGGGGCAGCAGCTTGCCGGTAGCGGAATCTTCCGACCAGGCGCCGCCCGAGAGGGTGATCAGCGCTGTCACAACGGCGGCCATTGGCACGACTTTTGACAGATTCATTTTAAATTGTTCTCCTTTGTCGCAGGGCAGCCTGATTGACGCCCTCGCGAACGGCGCTTAGGCTGCCTGCCATTAACCTGCAAATTAGAGTATAGGAGACGGTCCATGCTCAGGACAGCAAAAGGCCGGTGCGCGGCATTGATGACTTTGACGGTGACGCTAATCAGCGCCTCACCGGCCTTCGCCGAGACTCAGGAAAATGGTCTGCTGGGCAAACAATTGCGTCCGACCAGTACTTTTTCCATCATCGCCTATGAGCCGGAAAGCGGCTATTTTGGGGCGGCGGTGCAGACGCACTGGTTCGCTGTCGGCGTGCGCGTAATCAGCGTCATGCCGGGTGTAGGCGCCGTTGCTACGCAGGCATTTACCAATCCCGACTACGGGCCTTTGGGTCTGGAATTGATGCGTTCGGGTCTGTCCGCTTCGCAGGCGCTCAAGGCCATGCTGGCAAGCGATGAGAATCGTCAAGTCCGGCAGGTGGCCATGCTGGACGCCCACGGTGTGGTCGATGGCCACACCGGCAGTAAAACCATTCGCGAGGCCTGCAATCTGGCGGGCAAAACCTTCTCGGTGCAGGCCAACACCATGGATAAAACCACGGTGTGCACGGCGATGGCCGGCGCTTTTGAAAGTGCCACGGGCGACCTGCCCAGCCGCCTGATGGCAGCACTGAAAGCCGCGCAGGCGGAGGGTGGTGATATTCGTGGGCGTCAATCCGCCGCGATGCAGGTGGTGCGCGGTGACAAGGGATTGCCGTTATGGCGGGGTTGGCTGGTCAACCTGCGTGTTGATGACCATGACATGCCGCTGAAGGAACTGGAGCGTCTGTTGGGTGTGGCGCGGGTGTACCGATTGCTGGGCGAAGGGGATAATTATATTACCAATGGCAATGTCGAAGCGGGTTTGAAGGCCTACGCCGAGGCTGAAGCCATGGCACCGGACAACCACGAGGCTCTGTTTTGGCATGGCGTGGCGCTGGTCAACGTGGGACGTGTCGAAGACAGCCTGCCGGTTTTCCACAAAGCCTTTAAATTATGGCCAAAGTGGCGTGAGCTGTTACCCCGCCTGCCGTATTCCGACCTGATGCCGGATGATCCGGACCTGATTCAGCAGATTCTTCAGTAGGCCAGAGCAGCCTAGCTGCGAGCTGCGCTTTTGCACAGGGATGTGCTTAGATCGTGGAGCTTTCCTAACGCTGGCACAAGCCGATTCGGAGTAAGGGGTCTCCTTGCAGGACCCTTTGAAACACGGATGTTTCAAGAGGAGCGTCCCATGGATGGGCTCGAGCGCGTCCTGCAAGAAGACCCCTTGCTGCGAAGCGGCGCCTCACCATCCTTGAACGCGTGGGCAGTAGTCCACTCATGGGGCCTTCCTAACGCCATGGCGACGTTGCTGGAATTCGCGGCTAAAGTGCCTACTGGCGCAATTTCTGCCAGTGTGCCTCTGCGCGGGGAATGAGTTTGTCTGGATTCATTAACCAGGTTTCGCGGGCGGCGGGAAAGAGGAAGAAGTACAGGCGGTCATTTTTGATTGACCAGGCGGCCGGGCTACCGGGGAATTTGGCGCCGTGCGCCATGGTCAGGGCGCCGGCGCCGCCGAATTGGGGGACGTAGTGTTTGGGGTTGGCGGAAAATAGATCGAGGTGCTTGCGGTTGGCAAATCGCCAGGTGTTGCCCTGCCACCTGTATTCGAATTCGGCCGAGCCGGGTCGCGCCTCACCCAGGGTGAAGTAGGCAACGACGTCGGCGCCATTTGCGGCCCCGTTTTCGTCGCCGAAGTATTCCTGTGCCTGCAGGTTGGTGCAACTCAACAGCAGGACCATGATGACGGTCCGCATCATTGTTGGGCCTGCTTGGCGATGTAGCGCTCGCGCATGCCTGGCCAGTTATTGTCGGCTCTCTCGATGTGAGTATCCGGGTTGTATCGCCAGGTTTCGACGACGTCCTGGTTCATATTCAAGACCAGTTCGCCCTTGTGTATCGACCAGGCCGTGGGGCTGGACGGCACCAGGCCGCCGTGGGCCGCGCCGAGGCCACAAAACCCACCGTAGCGGGGCACATAGCGATCGGGATCCGCCATAAACAGGGTCCGGTGCTCGGCGCTGGAGAAAAACCAGTCCACACCCTGCCAGCGGTGGCTAACAACCGGGTCGCCTCTGACGGCTTTGCCCTGGGTGAAGTAGGCCACTACGTCGTAGCCGGAAAGCGCGACCCCGTCTGTTGCAAAAACGGGTTCATCGGCCGAGAGGCTGAGCGGAAGCAGCATCAGCATTGAAGTGACCACGCATAAGCGCAATAAGGCAGAAGCTGATGCGTGGATACGGCGGGTTCTGGGGTGCATGGGTAGCCGGGCCTGATGTGTGAACGGAAAGCATAACCCCCAGCAAAGATCAGCAACAGCGCTTTCATGGCGGATTTCACTCGTTCTGGCGAACAGTTTCCTGCTGTTGGAGGGCGCTTTGGAAGTGGGCCGGCGTTTCCTCGTAGCCGCAGGCGACCCGCCGGCCCCGGTTGGGTAAGCCGAGCAAAGCGAGCGGTACCAGAGGGGCCAGGCGCCTTTTGCATGCCGTCGAGCGCAGCCGCCTTCCGCCGAAGGCGGGAGCACGACTGCAGGGATGCAGGAGGTAGAGCAACGCAGGGAGCAGTTGCCGAGGGAAGCGAGACTCCTTCTAAAGCACTCTTCCACAGGTGTTTGCGCCATCGTTTGAATCGCGCGTCTTATTTTGACACAGCCCAGAACTTTTCGAGGTAATACAGATGACCCTGGCTCGACTAATTTCACTAACTGCCCTGTTGCCATTGCTGGCCCTGTTCGGCCCGCAAGCCGCGTGGGCGGCGAGCGCCGAGCGGGATTTGTCATGGGCTGACTGTCCGGTGGGCATTATCGACAGGATTCGCTGTGGCACCATTAAAGTGCCTGAGAACTGGGGTCAGGCTTTTGCTGATCACCGCATCACGCTGAGTTTTGCCTTCATCGCCGCTGCTGATGAGGCGACTGCATCGCCGGTAGCCTTCCTGACTGGCGGTCCGGGCTTCAGTGCCTTTGCTTCCCTGGCCGTCTTGCCGACACTGCCGATCAGCAAAAGTCGAAACATCATCGTGCTGGAGCCCAGGGGCTATAGCTATTCTGATCCCTGGCTGAATTGTGCAGACATCGAGGCCTTGGCTGAGTGTCATGCCGCTGCAATTAAGGCCGGCCATGATCCTGAGCAATACACCACGCCTGCTTCCGTCCGCGACTATGAGTTCCTGCGCATTGCATTGGGGATTGACCGGTGGAATCTCCTGGGCGTGTCCTACGGCACTTTCTGGGCGTCGGCCTATATGCGCATGTTTCCGGATTCGCTGCGCTCGGTGGCAATGGATTCGCCCTATCCGCTGAATGCAGGCTATGACTGGAACCGTGTTTCGGCCCTCAATAGCTTCGAGCGGATGTTCAATTCATGCAAGGCGAACCCGGCCTGTGATGGCGCCTTTCCTGACTTGCGCCAGCGTTTTATCAGCAGCCTGCGCCGGCTGGCTGCTGTGCCTGCCGTCACGGCCGCCATGCCGGGTGGAGAACTCGACCACATTGCTGCATTCGGGGCCCTCTATGGCGCACTCTATATGTCGCCCAGCCTGACCCGAACACCGATGCTGATCGATGCCCTGGCGCGCGAGGACTACGAAATATTTTCCGCCCTGTCCGCCCGCCCCATGATGGACTTTCCGCAGGGTTTCGACCGCGGTGGCGCGATGGGGCTGAATGCTTCGGTGATGTGCATTGAAGACATCTTCTTTCCTGCGGCCATCGAAACCCGGGTTGCCTTCTCCGCCCCATGGCCAGAGGATATCGTTGAGCTAATTACGCCAGAGGGCTGGGACTACGACCGCCGCTGCGGCGGCTGGCCGGTCCAGACTCGCGACCAGACCATGAACTGGCCCGTTGAAAGCGACATCCCGACCATAGTACTGGTGGGTGCCTACGACCCGATCACCCCACCGGAATTTGCCGATGCCATGCTGCTGCACCTGAGTCGCGGGACTTTGGTGCTCAATTCTGCAACCGCCCACGCCCTGTTCCTGGACGATGATGCCTGCGTGCATGATATCTGGATGCGGTTCTACGACGCGCCCGATCAGAAAGTCGACATCAGTTGCCTGGTCAACACGCCAGCGGTGGATTGGGAATTGCCCTGACCTGGAGGCCGCAGGCGAGTGGTGACCGCCTAGCCGTGAACTCCAGCAACGTTGTTCACGTGTGCTGATCTAGTCTGTGAGGCGCCACTTCGCAGCAAGGGGTCTTCTTGCAGGACGCGCTCGAGCCCGTCCATGGGCCTTTCCGGTGGTAGCGTAGCCATAACAAACGTTCCCTGGTGTATACAACGTTATAACGCTGTTTCATAAGTAGAAAAATCAATTTTCGGTCCGCCTTGGTGAAATATGCGGGGCTAGCGGTCCCGCGGCAAAATGTCCCGTGCGGCGCCACAAAACGCCGCGATTTCCTTTCGGCTGAATGGGCTATGAATGCGTTTTGGTGAAGCAGCCTGATGGGCCAGGCTCACGCCGGGCCTGCGCTCGGTGATGGGCCGGATCGGTCTTGCCACGAAGCCGCCACCGCAATTGGGGCAGACGTTTTGCAACACATCGTCGACGCAACTGGCGCAGAAGGTACATTCATACGTGCAGATGCGTGCTTCCATTGATGCAGGCGGCAAGTCCTTGTCGCAGTATTCACAGTTTGGCCTAAGTTGCAGCATATTTGCTCCTGTCCTGATCCGGCATCTGTCTATCAAACGGGTCGGGTTCTACCGGTCTGGCTGTTTTTTTCTTCGCACCGCAGAGGGCTTGACCTCCGTCCAGGACGTCACCTTATTGTGGTCAAGCGGATCGCGCCCTTGCAGCAGACGACGCATGTAGGGAAAGTCGTCGTAACCATAGAAAAGCGCCTCGTCGACGATCATTGTGGGCACGCCGAATACGCCGCATTCAATCGCCGCATCGGTATTGTTCCTTATCCGGAGCTTTGCTTCATCGGTCGTGATTGCCGCGAGCATTGACTGGCCATCAAGACCGCCATCCAGCAGGACCTCAAGCAGTGCCTGAGGGTCCGTGATGGCAGTGCTTTTTGCCCACACCGCACTGAATAGAATATCGATCAGCCCATGGCGCTGGCACTCATTCATATCCAGTGCAGTCAGACGAAGCAATGCCAGTGGGTTGAACGGATGCGATGCCGGGGGTGCAAAGGGAATATCCAGAATCGAGCATTTGCGCAGCACATTGCTGAACATCCAGCGGCGCATGGGCTCATACTCGGCGGGCCCTGTCCGCCCCGATGCGCCCAGCAGCCCTGCAAATAAAATGGGAATCGGCCTGATGTCGAGATTGAAAGACTCGCCGATGGGTTTCAGCGCTTGCCAGGCAATGTAAGCGTTGGGGGATATGTAATCAAAGTAAAAGCGCAACGTCGGGCCGGTCCCGGCAGGATCGGCATCGGCGCGGGCGCCAGGGCCCGACAATACTGCTGGACTGTCAGGCTTCAAAGGTCGTGCGTCCGCCCAGCACGGTTCGCAGTACCCTGATGTCGATGATCGCATCTGGATCCACCGCGTGGGGGTCACTGGCCAACACAACAAAATCTGCCAGTTTCCCCGGGGTCAGCGATCCCTTGATGTCTTCCTCAAATGAAGACCATGCCCCGTTGACCGTACAGACCTGCAAGGCCTGGGCAACTGAAATACGCTGACTGTCTCCCCACACGCGCCCCTGGGTGTCTTTGCGCGTGACCATGCTTTGAATCGCCATCATCGGCTCAAACGGCCCGGGTGGATAGTCGCTCGCCGGTGCCACGGGTATCCCGGCCTCCAGGAAGGAGCGGTGGGCGAACATCCACTGCATTTTTTCAGCGCCATATTCCGGCCACTTGTTGCCGTGAAAGTGTGCGTAGGTATAAAACGGGGTGGGGATGACGCCGGCGGCCTTGATCCGGGCGACCAGGCCGGGGTTGACCAGCGAACAGTGTTCAATGCGAAACCTGGGATTGGGGCCTGACCATTTTGCCAGGACCCGCTCATAGGACTTCATCACCATGTCGATGGTGACATCGCCATTGGCGTGGATGCCAATTCGGAAACCGCGGGCGACAGCGTCGTCCACGGCTGCGTCAATTTCTTCCTGCGTCATCGTCAGGATACCGAAGTCGTCCTCACGTCCCGCATAAGGGGTGCTCATCCGCATGGTGCGTTCAGAAGCCGAGCCATCGGCCACGTACTTGACGGCACCGATTCTCATCATCTCATTGCCAAAGCCCGATCTCATACCGGCGTTCTTGAAGGCGCGGTATTCCTCGCCCTCTCCATTGGGCATGATGGACATCCGTTGATACAGTGAATCCGCTGCAAGGGCATCCTGAAATGCCACGAAATCCTCCGGAACGCGATAGGCGTCCGTCAACGATGTCAGGCCCGAGGCCGCCATGCGCTTGGAAATCGTGATGGCGGCCCTATAACGCGTCGCACGGTCGACCTGTGGCCAGTTGCCCACCAGGCGAAAGGCGTGTGAGGCGTTCTCGGCCACCTTGCCGGTCAGTTCACCATTTTCACGATAGTAGAGTCCGCCCTTTGGGTCGACGGTCTCGGCGGTCACGCCGGCCACTTCAAATCCCTTCGAGTTGACCACCCCCGTATGTCCGCCGCGATGCCCGACAAAAACAGGATGGTTTGGCACCGCTGCGTCGAGATCGCGCCGATTTATCGGCCGTCCGTCCGCAAGTTTGGTGTCGTCATACATAACACCTTCGACCCACATGCCGGCTGGCGTCGTTGCTGCCTTGGCCGCCAGGGCCGCCTGAATCGCGGCGATGGTTGGCAAATTGACGTTGACGCCGGTGGCCTCATTGGCAAACAGGGGGTGGCTGTGCGCATCGATGAACCCAGGCGTCACCGTCAGGCCGTGGCCATCGATGACCTGGGTAGCAGAGCCAATCAGGTCCGCAATTTCTGCGTCAGAGCCGACCGCCACAATTCGGTCACCTTTTACGGCCAAAGCCTGGGCGGTACCCAGAGCCGGGTCCATCGTCAGGATATTGGCGCCGGTCACGACCAGGTCGGCCTTACCCCAGGAACCAAAAGACATCCGCGGTGGGATGCCCGCGGTGATCAGGCCTACTGAAATACCGAGAAAACTTCTGCGACTGGTCATGTGCCTAACTCCGCTGCTAAAGCCAACTACGATTGATGTCCTCGATCATGGCATCCCATTGGGGAAGCAGTGCCCTGAGGTTCTTCCAGAAAGACTGATTTTTTCGTTCCACGAAACTATTGAAATCCACCCCTTGCTGCTCCACCCAGGTGAAATAACCGAGGTTGAAAACCCGCTCTCTGTCCTGCATCGACAGTTCCGCTACGTCAGCCGTATCGGTGGCGGCCAAATGGCGGCCGAAAGTCTCGGCGGCATCGAGGTCGTCAAAATGACCACCAAAGGCCGAGGACATCGCCTTTTCCCTCTCCGTGCCGTACATCTGGGCGCTGTCGGTGGCCACGGTAATCAAGGCATCATTGGAGGACAGTTTCAGGTATTTCGACAGCTTGATGGCCGCCAGTATGTTGGCGATCGACGACAGTCCCAGACGCCCGAGGGTCTCTTCCACGAGCTGTGGGGCGAACGCCTTTCGATCGGTCAGGAAACTGCGGCCTGCTTCGGTATTGAACAACACGTTCAATGCATCAGAGCTGCTGTCGGACACGCCGATAATGAAATCGGTGTTCATTGCATTGTGGATATAGGGGATATGCTTGTCGCCGATGCCCTGAATATTGTGTTCACCATAGCCGTTGTACAGCAGGGTCGGACACTCAACAGGCTCAGCCACGGCAATCGCGCTGCCAAACTGCTCTTTCAGGTAGTCACCGGCAGCCAGGGTGCCTGCGGAACCGCTGGTGGCGACAAAGGCGGAAAGCTGCAGCGAAGGGTTGGCGGCCTTTACGGTCTCGAACACCTTGGCCATGGCCGCGCCGGTGACCTCAAAGTGCACCAGGTAATTGCCGAATTCCGAAAACTGATTGAAGATCACGTTCTCGGGGTCCTGGGCCAGTTGTGCGCAGGCGTCATAGATTTCCTTGACGTTACTTTCCGTGCCTGGTGTCCTGATGATGTCCGAGCGCTCGACCACCCAGTCCTCCAGCCAGTCAAATCGTTCCTGGCTCATGCCTTCGGGCAAGACGGCCACGCCGCGGCAATCGAGGATACGGGATATGGCGACGCCGCCACGACAGTAGTTGCCGGTTGAGGGCCATACCGCCCGGTGCTTCTCGGGATCGAACTGGCCGCTGACCAGGCGCGGGACCAGGCAGGCATAGGCCGGCAGGACCTTGTGTGCCCTGATCATTGGAAATGTGTCGCCGAACAATACGATGATGGGTGACGGTACGCCGGTCAGTTCGGGCGGTAGCACCACGTGATCCGGCACCTCTTTCAGTCCGCCGGTCGCCCTGTCGTTGTGCCAGTGAACGCGAAACAGATTCAGCGGGTCGGGCTCATCCGGCGAGATGTCCATCAGTGAATCGATGATGGGCTGGGGAATGGTTTCCGGATCGCGGAGTTGGGAAAACGTCGGCAATGCCGTATTGCTCTGTCTCAATCGGGCAATGGTGGAATCCAGTGCATCTTGATCAACGACTTGAGTTTCGAGACCAGCTTGGGTCATTATCATGCGTCCTAATATAATTCACAACTGACCCGTAAAGCGGTTCAGTACATTTCGTGTAACTGTCTCAGTCGCCTGGTCGCGTCTTTTCAGACCCGCAACCCACTCGCAGCTGCCTGCATGAAACACCGTTCCGTTGCCACGCTTGAAGGTCACGATCATGCCGTTTCCGCGGGCCGCCCCGGGACGTATTTCCTCCAGGCCAGGGGTTGAGTCACCATAGTAGAATACAGTGCCGCGATGGCCGTGGTCGCGTTCAACGTTTGCGGCCAGGCCCATTGCCAGAATTTCGAGCGACTCGGGGGCATTATTGCGTTGTGTCGGGTAAGGCAAACCGTCCCGAAAGGTGTAATCCAGGCCATCCACCTCATAGCCGAATATGATCGCCTTGCCGCCAATGGTATCGCCGTAGTACAAATCCGAACCGGTAAATGCCCAGTGATCGGGTTGGTACACCGTAAAGCCGCCCGTTCCGCGAGGAACCTGCACGCCAACGCCCGCATATATACCATACAAGGCGTTGAGACCGAAGGTGTCCACCGCTGACCGTCCAACCGCAGGATCCTCCCAAAAGGAAGTGAGCAGGTGTGCCTGATCTGAATCTCTCAGGGGGTCATGCGTGCCGGCCATGGCTTTGTAGCAGACCTGGGTATTGCCGTCGTCTTCCAACCTGATTTGCCAGGCAAAATTTCCTGCAAATCGCGCCACGTTTCCGCCCGCCTCGACATAACGATCCACCGCGTCTCTCATGTCCCAGGACCAGTATTCATCATGTCCCACAAACACCACGCACTTGTAGTCATCGAGCAGGCGTCGGTCATAATGCAGGTCTTGCTGAGTCGCATAGTCGAGTGCGTATCCATTCTCTTCCGCCCACACTACGAAGGGCCGCTCATAGGTCGCCCAACCGGCGTTGGGGTACCAGCGGCTATAACCCATCGTGGTGGCGAATTCGATACAGGGGTAACGAGGGATGGCGTCGTGGCCGTGCTCGAATTCATGGGGCTTGCGCGGCGCACCTTCGGGCAGAGCGATCTGGCCGCGACCAAAGGGTCTGTGGTGGTGGGTCAATATCGGTTCGAAATTGAACCCTTCGAGCGGGTTGGCGGCGATGTAGTGGTTGCTTCCACCCCAATCATTGTAGGCATGCCAGGTGGATGTGGCTGCCACCAGCAGGATGTCGGACTTGTGCCCACCCCTGGCCGGTTTCACGAAGAAGCCGTGCTCTTGCTCTCGGACCTCTCCGCGCTCATTTTCCGCGCGGGAAATGACCAGATAAAAACCCGTGAGCAGATCGGCTGGCAACGCCCAGCGGAAGGCGACCGGCCAATTGCAGCCCATGGTGTGGAAATCGTCAGGTAGGGCTGCCATCTCGCCCGTCAAACCTGCCGCTTTGTGTATTGAAAGCGGTATGTGACCGTCTCGGATCAGTTCGATGCTGAACTGACTGGCGGTGGTGCTGATGTGGAACTGAACTTCCTCGCCCGGCAGATACGACAGCTTGTCGGTGTAACACCATACCTCCAGGTACTCCGGGTCGCCCATCGGCGCCTCGAAGAAATTGGCCGTGACGGCATGGAAGCCCTGGCCTCTCGGATAAGCACGGCTGTAGGCTGGCGCCGCCAAAGGCTGCTGCGCTGCGTGCCCCTTGGCGCTTGGTGCCTGTGCGGCCAGAGCGCCTTCCGATTGGGCGATGGTGCTGGCGGCTGCAACTGCGCCGACGCCACCGACAAATTTTCGCCTGGTGATGCCCGGTCTTTTATTGGATTGGTCTGCGTCGCTCGACATTTGAATGCGCTCCTCTGGCGGTTGCGGCGGCGGACATCGCCGATTTGGGACAGGCGCGCCGAGGGATTATTATGCACTGCCGTGACGCCTTGGAATGTCCTTGCTCAATTCCGGGTCGATCGTCTTCAGCCTGCTCAACGGGTCAACCGGTGAGAATCCGTTAATCCGCCGGGTCGTGGAGCCTGTCGGTGACTTCCACGAAATCCAGGTCTCCTATCGAGTAGTAGGCGCGATTTTCCAATAGCGGTAAGTCCAATCCAAAGGCGTTGTTGAATACGACGCGAAACGTATTTACAGAGGACATCGTCTGTTCCAGGCCATCGCGCGGGATAGCGGCAGGCAGGTACACGGCATTGAGTATTCCAAAACGTTCCACCACGTCGGTATTGGCTGCTGATTGGAGGTCAAATCCGGTGTGCGTGCCGTGGTCTGCCTGAATGATCACAATGGCGTTGCCCGCGCTTGAGTCGAGGATGGACTGGAATGTTTCCTTGAGACGATGATTCAGACCCGCGAGGTTTGGCGGGTAATTCTCTGTGAACCAGTCCACATAGCCGGGGACTGCAAATTTGTCCTGGAGCCACGGTGAGGCATCGTACAACGGGTATGGCGGTATCATTTCGCCTTCGTCATCGAAGCAAAATGGTCCGTGTGGACTCACGACGTGGTAGAAGACAAACTTTGGACCGGCGTCATCAGCGGCCTCTTCCAGGTCTGCAAGCGTCCCCACAATCCGGTCAAACTTGGAAATCTGCAACTCCTGTAGGAGTGCCCAACTGCGAAAAATGGGAATCAACGGCTTGACGAAAGTCTGGCCGGCCAAAGCTTCCTCGAACTGGCTCAGGGGACGCGACAGCGCCGCCGTGAGGGTGGTTGACGCCTTCCTGGTGACGGCGTAGCCCGTATCATTCGAAATGATGCGGTAGCCCAGGCTCGAAAAAAATCGATGAACCCGACTGTTTTTTACGAATTCATCGGCCAGAATCGATTTGATGAAACTGAAACGCAGCGAGAAATCTTCCGGAGCCATCGATTGCACCTGCTGTGGGACCAGGGTATCGAGGTATTCGCCGTTGAGTGTCGAGGCCAGCGACAGGTGGGTCCAGGCGTAGTTCGAGTGACTTTGATGCGCTACGAAAAAGCCCTTCATCTCCAGCCAATTCAGAAAGTCGGAATTGTCGTAGTCAAAACGGGATCGCAATACGTCACCACGTGAGTAGGCATCCAGGACAATGTAGTAAATATCCGGCAGATCCGTGTTGAGGGGGTCCATGTTTTTGGATTGAAGCCACTCGTGGACCGGCGGCTCGTCCGGCGTTTCCGGGCGGCTGGCATTGGGCGAGGCAGGGCCTGCCAAAATCAGTGGCATGACCGCCAATGCAAGAACGACCGCGCCAAAAGTATTGAGAACGATCGTGATGTTCAGAAGCGAAGATTGCGTGCGTCGAATAACGAGCGTGAGGAAGACGTACAACACCCCGGTAAGCAGGAGCCATGCCGACAGGAAAACGTCGGGGGGGTCGTGATGTTCAATGCATTGTGAACCAGGTAAAACGCAAATCCATAGCCCACCAAACTCAGGACAATTAGGCAACCGAGCAGAGCGGCGCCGCGACCCGAACGGCAAAACAGCCTGGACAGGCTGACCGCCACGGCCGCAACAATCAAATACACGATGGCGGGACGGACGATGTCGAGAGATTCCAGTTGCAGTCTGTTCAAAACAAAAAGATTGACCACCGGTGCCAATGCAATGAGAAAGGGATACAGCGGAACTTTCAGCACGCTCTTGTCAATATTCATTTGGCTTCCAACGGGGAAACGCCTTCGCTAATAGTGTTCAGCGGGCGAGTTCGAACGGATAAGTGACGTTCCAGTCTCGGGCCATATCGATAATCAGCCAACCGTGCCGCGGTGCGTCATCCAGGCCCCGGTCCAGCCGGCCTTCGGCCGAGTGGCGGTCATAGGCCCATTCGCGTTGCGCGTCGGTGTGGTGGAGCAGCATGCCAAGTCTTGGGCCATCGCCGGAAGTGGTCCATTCCAGCATTTCATAGTCGCCGTCTGAATTACCGATTGCCAGGATCGGACGGCGGCCAATGAAGCGATTGATGGCGACCGGTTTGCCGGCCTTGTCGTCAACGAAGTGGAGTTTCGGTTCGCGAATGATGGTGGGAACACCG
>CAXXKZ010000011.1:0-932770 GCA_963665545.2 Lysobacterales bacterium
TCGAATCTGGTGTTTGAGCAGTTGAAAAAAAGCGGCGTATCTGGTTGATTTGTTGTTACCAAACTTCAAAGCAACCAAAGGAGATACGCCACTATGAACAAGAATAATGTTATTGAACTGGAACGTCGAGCAATCAGTGCCGATCCGTTGACCGAATTGCTCAAAGAAGGCGCCCGGAAGCTGCTCGCCGAAGCGGTGGAAAGTGAAGTCCAGGAGCTGCTGGCCAAGTATCAGGATTGGCGTACCGAATCAGGTCATGCCGGTGTGGTGCGCAACGGTTACCTGCCAGAACGTGAGTTGCAGACCGGCCTGGGACCGATCCGGGTGAGAATTCCCAAGGTGCGCTCGAAGACCGGTGAAGCAGTGAGTTTTCAGTCGGTGCTGGTGCCGCCATATGTGCGCAAGACAGCGACTTTCGAGGCAGCCATTCCGTGGTTGTACCTCAAAGGGGTATCCAGCGGTGAGATGGCTGAGGCGTTGCGGGTACTGGTGGGCCCGCAGGCACAGGGTCTGTCGGCCAGCACGGTATCCCGCCTGAAACAGGTATGGGCGGAGGAATATCGAGCGTGGAGCCAGCGTCGCCTGGGACAGGACCGGTGGGTGTATGTCTGGGCTGATGGTGTCTACAGTGGGCTGCGGGCGGAGGATGCCAAGCTCTGCGCGCTGGTGATCATTGGTGTCAATGAACGCGGCGAAAAACATTTTCTGGCGATTGAGGACGGGGTGCGGGAATCGACTCAGAGTTGGCGTGAGGTGTTGCTGAATCTGAAGTCGCGCGGCATGAGCGCCCCACAACTGGCGATTGGTGATGGTGCGATGGGTTTTTGGGCGGCGCTGGATGAAATCTTTCCGGCCAGCCGCCAGCAACGCTGCTGGATGCACAAGACCATGAATGTACTGAATTGTTTGCCGAAATCCGCACAACCCAAAGCCAAGCAGGCCCTGCACGCCATCTGGCAGGCGGAAACCAAGGATGATGCAAACAAGGCGTTTGATTTGTTTATTGAGATATTTGAGGCGAAATACCCGAAAGCGACGAGCTGTTTGCTCAAGGATCGGGATGAACTGTTGGCATTTTATGATTTTCCGGCCCAACACTGGCAGAGCATCCGGACCAGCAACCCGATTGAATCCACCTTTGCCACCATCCGCCACCGGACCAAAAGATCCAAAGGTTGTCTGACGCGCAATGGCATGTTGCATATGATGTTCAAATTGAGCCAGTGTGCGGAAAAGAAATGGCGCCGGCTACGCGGCTTTGATTACCTGGCCAAGGTGATTACGGGGGTGAAATTCAAAGATGGGATCGAGGTAAAAGAGATTGATCAGGTCGCCGCTTGAATCAAATGGCTAAACACCAGATTTGACAATAGCTCTTCATAGAGCAGCTTCCAGCCGACACTCTTATCCTACACGGGGACTAGCTTTTTACACAAGAACGGGCTTCCATGCCCGAAGGCACCTATATGACAAACCAAGATCAATACGAACACAGCACGCGAGAGACTGAAATTCGTTTAGGGAAAATTCCGCGAATCCGCTGTTCCTAGAGCAGTACTAACCTCCTGACCACCATAATGTTGTGGTGGTCTCCACACTGGAGGCATTTATGCAAATCACACTCACCCACCCTGAAAACGCACTGGACAAGGCAGAGTCACTGGCCCATCTGCTGCAAGATTACCTATCATTCTCGGCAGTGGGGGGTGCACCATGAGCCTCGACAAGTGCCGCTGCCCCGCAGCCCGAATGTTCGATGAGCCGAGCTGCATACTGTCCCAAGCAAGAGGCATCGCGGGGGTATTGGCTAGCGCCGACATGGACGAGCTGACTGACCGCACTGTAAACAACGCTGCCTGGGCAATCAGGGACTTGCTGGGCCTGCACCAAGAGCTTGAGGCGGCAGAGTGGGCGGCAAGAGACGAGAAGCACGCTGCCGAGCGCGAGGCTACGCTAGAGAAGAGGCGAGCAGTGGAGACCTACTTTGACATTGCTACGGACGATGAAATCCGCGCATGAGCTATTGTCAAATCTGGTGTTTAGCCATTTGATTCAAGCGGCGACCTGATCAATCTCTTTTACCTCGATCCCATCTTTGAATTTCACCCCCGTAATCACCTTGGCCAGGTAATCAAAGCCGCGTAGCCGGCGCCATTTCTTTTCCGCACACTGGCTCAATTTGAACATCATATGCAACATGCCATTGCGCGTCAGACAACCTTTGGATCTTTTGGTCCGGTGGCGGATGGTGGCAAAGGTGGATTCAATCGGGTTGCTGGTCCGGATGCTCTGCCAGTGTTGGGCCGGAAAATCATAAAATGCCAACAGTTCATCCCGATCCTTGAGCAAACAGCTCGTCGCTTTCGGGTATTTCGCCTCAAAGATCTCAATAAACAAATCAAACGCCTTGTTTGCATCATCCTTGGTTTCCGCCTGCCAGATGGCGTGCAGGGCCTGCTTGGCTTTGGGTTGTGCGGATTTCGGCAAACAATTCAGTACATTCATGGTCTTGTGCATCCAGCAGCGTTGCTGGCGGCTGGCCGGAAAGATTTCATCCAGCGCCGCCCAAAAACCCATCGCACCATCACCAATCGCCAGTTGTGGGGCGCTCATGCCGCGCGACTTCAGATTCAGCAACACCTCACGCCAACTCTGAGTCGATTCCCGCACCCCGTCCTCAATCGCCAGAAAATGTTTTTCGCCGCGTTCATTGACACCAATGATCACCAGCGCGCAGAGCTTGGCATCCTCCGCCCGCAGCCCACTGTAGACACCATCAGCCCAGACATACACCCACCGGTCCTGTCCCAGGCGACGCTGGCTCCACGCTCGATATTCCTCCGCCCATACCTGTTTCAGGCGGGATACCGTGCTGGCCGACAAACCCTGTGCCTGCGGGCCCACCAGTACCCGCAACGCCTCAGCCATCTCACCGCTGGATACCCCTTTGAGGTACAACCACGGAATGGCTGCCTCGAAAGTCGCTGTCTTGCGCACATATGGCGGCACCAGCACCGACTGAAAACTCACTGCTTCACCGGTCTTCGAGCGCACCTTGGGAATTCTCACCCGGATCGGTCCCAGGCCGGTCTGCAACTCACGTTCTGGCAGGTAACCGTTGCGCACCACACCGGCATGACCTGATTCGGTACGCCAATCCTGATACTTGGCCAGCAGCTCCTGGACTTCACTTTCCACCGCTTCGGCGAGCAGCTTCCGGGCGCCTTCTTTGAGCAATTCGGTCAACGGATCGGCACTGATTGCTCGACGTTCCAGTTCAATAACATTATTCTTGTTCATAGTGGCGTATCTCCTTTGGTTGCTTTGAAGTTTGGTAACAACAAATCAACCAGATACGCCGCTTTTTTTCAACTGCTCAAACACCAGATTCGATCATAACTCTCCGCGCAAGCCTGGAAGACCTCATTACTGACGAGTACCTAGCAGCCGAATTGAGGGGGATTGAATTCTCCAAAGAATCGTGCAATCGGATGCTCCAGCGTGACCAAAGATCAGTATCGGGGGCGTCATCAAGATAGCATCGTGTTGCGGATAGCGTTGGCACCCTGGGCGGTGCTTGCCGTGCTTGCAGTGCTGCCCCTGGCGAATGCGCAAATGGGCCAGCCGGAGTACAACACGGATCGGCCAGGCCAGGATCTGCATCATTTCAAGGCTTCCGGCTGGCAGGAATGCGCCACTTCGTGTCGCTCCCAAGATGCTTGCCGTGCCTATACCTTTGTGAACTCGACCCAAACCTGTTGGCTGAAGGGCGCGGTGCCCGTCGGTAGGAAAGCCACCGGCATGACCTCCGGGGTTCGCATCATGGGGCCGATGGAGCGCAGCGTCGATCGCCCCGGCCGCGACCTCCGCCCGGGATTCCTGTCGGCGAGTCCAGCGGCCTGCGAGCGCTCTTGCCAGACCGATTCTGCTTGTGCTGCGTGGACCTGGGTCAAACCCGGGAGAAGCGGTCAAGGCGCCTGCTGGCTGAAAAGCTCGGCGCCGGCACCCCGAAAAAACGATTGCTGCTTATCCGGCATCCGGCTTGCCGGAAACCCAGTGCGCAGTGCCGTGACAGTTGAACGAATGAAAACAACCGGCAAGCGCAGTAGAGTGGGCGCCACTGCCGAAGTGCCCGACCACCAGGGTGCGCCCGCGCCGTCGAGCCCAGGGGATGACCCGTTGGGAGGCGTGGCCGGACAGCCACGTTCAGAAAATGAGTACTTCACGGATGTGCCAGGCGACGCATCATATGCCGGCCTCCTGGATGATGCGGTGCAACTGGGTATCGTTGATGCCCCATTACCATGCGACGACGGGTTTGCGGGAAGCTGTTTCCGGCCAGACGACGACATCAATCGTGCTGAATGGTCCAGGATGATTGTCGAAGCGTACGGCCTTGCGCTGTCCCACCCGACCTCACCACCATTCACGGATGTGCCGCTGGGGGAATGGTACACGGAGTCGATCGCAACGATTGTCGAGCACGGGATTGCACGTGGCTACCTGGATGTAAGTGGCGATCCAACTGGGCTTTTCGGCCCCGCCGACCCGCTCACTCGTGAACAGGCGATGAAGATGGTCGTACTTGCTGTCCCGTTGACAACAAGTACCAGTTGCGGGCCCACCTACGCCGACGTACCACCAAGCAGATGGTCCTACCAGCATGTCGAGACTGGATACGCCAACAGCATCGTCGAATTGGGCAGCGGCATGTTCCATCCTGATAACTATCTCAGCCGTGCCGAGGCCATTGGTTTTGCCGTCAACGGTCTTGAACCTGCCAAGCGTCCTTGCGCCAGCCAGGGTAATTAACGCCTCCCAATTCGCGATTGAGAGGATTGCCCTGCACCGCATCATGGCCGGTAACATTCATCCGATGCTGCCCGAACTCCAGCAATCTCAGGAAAGTGTGGTCCTGACTGGGGTTGATCCATAAGCATTGCCCTTTGGTTATGCGCATCAAACAGCATCTCATGTGTTTGCAGCGGATAGGCCCTGAGCATAAACGCCCGGCTGTGACACAGCTTGAAATGGCCCACCTGCAACTTCATCTGTCGCGGACCCACCCGCGCCCAGTCCTCACTCCAGTCGAACTGGAAGGCCTCACCCGGGGCGAAGATCAGCGGTATATAGGTGCCACGACTGGCCTGGTTATCCGCTTCACGTTGCCGTTGACGCCAGTCACGCGCAAAGGCGGCTACCCGATCGTAGGATCCATCAAAGCCCAGCGCCACCAGATCCCGGTGGAGCATCTTTAAACTTCGCCGGCGCTTGCGGTTGCGGCCAGACTCACGCTTCAACCAGGTAGCCAGCGTTCCGGCAAAAGGATCGAGCTTGCTGACTGATCTGCGCAGCGGATACTTCGGTTCAATAATCCCACTGGCCAGGTACTTACGAATGGTGTGCCGGGAAAGCCCGGTTCGTCTTGAAATCTCTCGCATCGACAGCTTGTCACGGCCATGCCATCGTCGTATTACACTCAATAAATCCACGTCTATCACTCCTTGTACACTCCCGCTTTATCATCAGCAGGAAAGAGGGTTACACGTGGGGCAATATTGGATGCAAATATGGGGGGTTAGTGGTGTACTTTTGGATGCAAATTAACATTCGATGTTTTCAAAACGAAGCTAAACACTACAACGATTCACAAGAAACTGCAACACAGCATATATAATGCGGTGTGGTATAATCACAATTACATATTTTTGCTAAGTTTTTCTTCTAAGCAAGCGAAATTGGCGCATCATTGTCGCAATGAAGTCGAGAATTCACCTTCTATATGGTAACCAAGGTCGCTAAGTTCGCCCCTTGTCAAATCGACATTCCGACCATTGCTACCGGTCTAATACTCCCAGTCCAGGCGCTCGGCGTCTTCGTCATGGTGGCGCGCGTCGTTTTCATAGCTGTCCGCCAGGATGTCGAGGGCCTTGGAGGTATGTGGATGCTCGTGAGCGATGGCCTTGGCCCAGTTGCGGTACTTCGCAGCCTCCTGGCGTTCGAGATTCCCTCCGTCGCGCGGCATCCGCGTCGTGACGCCACGCCGATTCCGCTTCCCTATCCAAAAGCCTTCGATCATCGGCTTACTGCGAAACAAGTCGAGCACGTCACGCACTGCTTGGGCCGGCCAGTTTCCGTCCGCTCCGACCGGAGACGCTGACAGCATGTTCCCAATCTGGCTGTCGGCGATGCCTTCACGCTCCGCTGCCTTGGCGAGCGAACGGGCATCCTTAATCCAGGCCTCCAGAACCTCGCCGTCAACTGTGCCGTCGTCGCGGGTACCGGGGAGACGGTCCCAGGTTTCAAGCAGCTGATATGCCTGATCGGAGACGGTGCGGGCGTGCTCATGGTCCTCCGGTTCGACGCCGACAACACCGCTTTCTTCGCTCGCTTTGAATACCGCGCTGAGCATCTCAATGAACAGTGCGGGTTGCTCCGAAAGAGCCCTCAGCAGCACCTTGGCCGGTCGGCCCGAATGCTCCAGGAATGGCAGATAGTCCCACTCGAGCGCGACCAGGGAATCCTTGTTTACATCACTGCGCTCATCAAGGACCTGGAGTACCTCGACGACGTAGTACTGAAACATTGACCCTTCGTTCGTGTCGCCGTCGCTCTCGAACGGCTGGCGTGCCGCCTCCCGCAGGACCTCGACGAGCAGATCTGACGGCAGATGTACCTTGTTACCGCGCCCTGCCAGCGGCAGGGCGTGGCGAGCGCGGCCGACGGAGATCAGCTTGCGGATGGCGAAGCCGACATCTTCACTGTCCTCGCTCATCCAGGATACAGGCGCTCGGCGCCAGTAGGTGTCTTCGATCACCGCACCGGCCCGGGCGACCTGGTCCCAAGTCCAGCGTTGAGCGGGGAGCGCGCGTAGAATCGTCAGCAGTGCGGTGTCGCCCCAAGCTTCGTCCTTGGACTTGGTGATCAGAGCCTCAGCCCAAGGCTCCTTTCGACGGTCGAACGCGGAGATAACCAGACCGTGAGCCACGTCTCGTTCATGACCATTGTCGCTGCGCAGCGCTGCCTCCAAGAGCGCATCGAGATCGGGCTCCGAAAGCCCGCCGTCGTAGAGCGCTTTCCCGACGTATCCGGCCGAGTGGACCAGGCGCGCGAGCGCCAGAATGGACATTACGCCGCCTTCAGAGAACAGCGCTCGTGCCGCCTCCTGCCTGGCCGTGTCGACGTTGCGCTCCTCCGCCTTCCAGCCCGCTGCCGAAGGATTGGGCCGTGCTACAGATTGCTCGAAAAGCCAGGCCGTGCGCTCAAGCGGATCTGAGGGTTCGAATCGGTTATAAATCGCTTCCAGCCGGTCAAGCACCCCAGCCGGCATCGACCAATCGACATCCGGAAACTGCCGATGATGGTGCAGCATGCGGCGCAGGCTCGTCCAGACCACCACGCGATCGGCATTGTCACTGATCTTCCGTTCTGCCACCTCTAGCGTCTCGAATCCGGCTTCTGGGTCCGGTGCCAGATCGGCAAACCGATCGAGCAGCGACTCCCATCGCTCGGCGTCAACGCCCACGTCTGCGAGCAGCCGCTCTGTGATGGCGACCGCCCCCCGCCTGATCAGACCCCAGGTGACTGCTTCTACCTTGTCGACCGTGAAGTCGCGCCATCGCGGCATGGATGACGGGGAAGAGCTGGCGCGGCCCTGAGGCAGGACGCCGAGCATCAACTTCCATGCGGCGTCGTTCTCCCGCTTTCGGATCATGTCGAGCGCCCGAAGTCGCTGGTCCAGTGTCGCAAAGGTCTGGGGTATCCAGAGTAGGTGGATCTCGCGGAGACTATTCGCCGGACGATTCGTGTAGCGCCCGGGCGGGTTGTCGATGGCATCGAGGCGTGCCAGGATGTGGGTCACCCTTGGCATAAGGTCGGGAGACCAAGCTAGGGACTCAAGCGCCCACAATAGGTCGGATAGGTGTTCGGTCCCGAACATGCCCCCCTCGTCGGCGCCGAACAGGGCGCGGATTGGGGGGTCGTTCTGATCGAGGCTGTCTTCGATGACGCTCAGGAAGGAGTCGGGCGACGCCTCGGCCAGCAGTCGGAAGTCCCGTGAGAGCGACCACCACCGTTGTTGGTCAGCTTTTCGCAGCAGCTTGACGACGATTGCGTCGGCGCGCCGCGCGACGTCGGGCATGGTAAGGACCTTGTTACCCCACAGGGCTAGCAGGATCAGCACCTGCCCGATTCCGTGACGCAGCATCTCCGAATTGTCCGGTTGGACGCCTCGCACAGCCGCCATCCAGCGCTCGTCGCTGTCCATCTCGTAGCGTGGGTCCGCAGAGCCGAGCACGGCGTGCGCCACGGCCTCGAAGCGCATGATGTCGACACTAGTGAGGTACGGCGCGAGCAGGAACCACGCGTCCGCCAGCGACGCGACGCGCCAGGTCGAACCGACCTTCTGCAGCGGGCTGTCGAACTGGCCGACGTAACGGGCCAGTGCAGCGACAACGGTCTCATAGGGCTGGTCGGCGATCTCGGCGAGCCGGACCCGGTCCGACTTCACGTTCTCATCCCAACCGCCTGCCAGCAGCGCCGCCAATAAAGAATGCGGTGGAGTTTCTTGCGCCCAGCGAGGGAGACACCCTGGCGCGCTCGGCATGAGACGACGGAGGACAGCCAGGTTGCGTGCACTGTCGCGCGCAAGGGCCTCAGCCCGGGGCTTGGCGACTCCGGCAGCGATCAAGGCGCTGGCGATCCCTTCCCGTGATGGGCGCGTCAGGACCCGGACTTCGCCCCGGGAGACTAGTTGCTCGTCATAGGCCTGCAGCACATAGTGACCGTGTTCCACAAGGGCCCGGGCAAGACCAGGTTCCGGTTCGGTTATAAGCAGAATCAGGGGCGCAGGCACGTTCGCCATCGCCCGGGCGCCGGAGACGGTGGTCGCCACGAGGCAACGGGCTCGATAGGAGGCCGCCATGTCGTCCGGTAGCATGCTGAGAGTGGCGTGGAAGAATGCCACCACCTCATCGGTCGTGGTCGCCTGTAGAGAGAGGACGCACGGCTCGCTACGAAGCCACCGCAGAACTTCAGCGGCGTCCTGGTCCCGATCGCTTAGCACTAGATGTTCCGTAAGGGGCCATTGGGTAGCGAGCGACCACTCTTTCCAAAGATCTTCGAGTTCCCGCGTTCCAGCCGGTCGCTTCCCCAGACGAGTCGCCAGCCAGAGACCGACGGCTGGCGATTGTTCAATCCAGTGGACAAGGTCATCAGCGTCGTAGGCGCGGACTTCTCGCCAGACGCCTTCGTCCTGTCGGGCTTTAGCCCATTCGTCGTTCTTAGACCAATGGCGGGGGGTGACGAATACAAAAGCAGCATTGGCGGGATCGAGCTGCAAGGGCTCCGCGGTCCGCTTCCGGTAGTCCTCTGTCGCTTTCTGCGCGATGTTGCTGCGCTGGCTGCCGATTTCCCAGCCGGCGTCGCCCTGTGGCACATAGTCGCTTTCGGTCTCGGTCGAGGTGCGGCCATCCCAGCCGGGATGACGCACACCCTCGTCGGCGGGGAAGCGGAGGTGTACGGCTGGGCCATGTGTGGCGCGGATCAAATGGGAGATGAGGGTTGGCAGACTGAAGGCGCCATCGGTTCGATCCGCCCAGCTCGAAAGATCTTGGGCATCCACCCATCGGATCGGAGCGCCAGGGCGCCCGGACTGCATAATTCGGGGAAGCGCCGGCCCAATCACAGCCCCGGTGGGCAGAAACCGGATACCTGCACCCTCGAGCGCACCACGAATGGCAAGAGCGTTGTTTGCCACCGGGGTTCTCTGGCCTCTTTCAAAATCCGCCACGGTCGAGGTTGCCACGTCGGCCGCCTTGGCCAGGTCCTTCTGTGACCACGCAAGGAGCGCACGGGCGGCACGGACATGCTTGGGCGTGAGATCGGACGGAGTTTTGGTTTCGAACATAGTCATATAAAAAATATGATATCATACTTAAAACATCACCAAGAATTTGGTGAAGCAGGCTCAGGTCGTTCGATTTATCGAACCAAGGCCAAGGGTTCCAGAATGCGGTGTACGTCACCCCCGTTTGCGGCAGCGGCTCTGTGTGTACCGGCACAGTAGCGATGTACTGGCGGCACATTTCGATTGCGCGCTCGATACCGGCCGTCGTGCCGTCGGTTTTCATAGCATGTAGCGCAGCTGGACTATGCGTCGGGTTGCGGTGGAGCGTGTCCACCCAGATACCGTGCCAGCTCAGTCCCGTAAGGCTTCAAGTAGTGGCAGCAAGGCATGAGCCAAGGCCGCATCAGACTCGATCGTTTCACGGACCGTCCGGTCAAAGGCTCCATGACCCAGTTTCGGCGGCAGCTTAATACCGAACACTTTGAACAGACCACGGATCTCGTTTTCCAGGTCGATACATTTGTTGAGCACCGCTTTGCGGCTGGACAGCAACATACGGATGTGATGACTCTCGATACTTTTCACATGGACCCGGCTATACCAGCCACTGCGCAATAGTTGGGCAATACCACGTGCATCATTCTTATCGGTCTTGTTACGCATCGCAGACAATGCGGCTTTGACCTGCCGGGCTTCCATGCAGATAACCTCATAGCCTGCCGCCTGTAGTCCATAAGTGAGGTACTGGGTCAGCGTACCCGCCTCCAGCCCAATAGCAGCAATCTCTAATTTGAGTTCCCACAAAATTGCGACGATGCATTCGACCTGTGAGTCCAATTTAGCTTCGGCTTGAATCTCGCCATCCTGATCAATCACACAAAGATGGACAGAACGTAGTGATACGTCGAGTGCGGCATAGTAAGTCATGGTGTTCTCCCTGCTGGATATGTTGTTTCATCCTACTGGGAACTTGGCCTGTTAAGGCTCGCCCGATTACTAATGCTTTCGACCCACTGCAGCCCCTTTTGCATCTTCCGAACGGTGTACTATTGTTGGCATCTGAGTCCCAAGCGACTACTCTTATAGTCACCAATAATCACCAAACTGGCACCATTGACCTTTTTCAACGAACTCAAGCGCCGTAATGTATTCCACGTAGCCGTTGGCTACTTGGTCTCCATTTGGCTGCTATTGCAGGTCGTCGATGTTGTTCAAGACCTTCTTACCCTTCCCGACTGGGCTGGACGTCTCATACTCCTACTTTTGGCGGTTGGTCTGCCCTTCGCGTTGATTTTCGCTTGGGTTTTTGAACTCACCCCGGAGGGCATCACGAAAGAGAAAGAGGTCGACCGACCCAAGTCCATCCGGCCACAAACGGGCAAGCGTCTCGACATGCTCATTATCGCGTCGCTGGTGCTGCCATTGGTATTGGCGGCCCTTCCCTCCACCGGCATGACGGAGACTCTTGTTGTGCGTGCGGGGCAGATGCTGGATGTCGCCAGCGGCGCCATGATCTCCCCGGCTGAAGTGTTGATCGAGGACGACAGAATCGTCGCGGTTGGGAAGGTCCGCAAGCCGCCGGGCGTTACCGTGCTGGACCTCGGACCCACTACCCTGTTGCCGGGCCTTTTCGACCTTCACTACCAGTCCTGGCGTGACTTCGACGATACGCGCGCGATCAATTATGTGACCGAAACGGTTGCCGACATCAGCATGCGCTACGTCCGCAACCTGCGCCACGTGTTGCTCGCCGGCTTCACGACGATCCGCGTCACCGGTGGACCACACTTCATCGACGTCGCGGCGAGCGCCGCCAGCGACAAGGGGTGGATCCCCTCACCCCGGATTGTGCCGTCGGGGAACATGATCACGATCACCGGCGGGCACTGCGACCACTCGATGAAAGGTCCATTCGCGCCCGGAATTCTCGAGCGTGGTCCTGAGCAGGGAGTAATCGATGGCCCCTTTGAGGCGATCGGGGCAGTGCGTTACCAGATCAAGCACGGGGCGCGCTGGATCAAAGTTTGTGCGACTGCCGGGGTCACCTCACAGGAAGGCAACGTCGGCGAGCAGCAACTGTCGTTCGAAGAGCTGCGGACCATCGTTGAGGAAGCGGAGCGCCATGGCATGAACGTGGCCGCCCACGCCCATGGCGCGGATGGGATATTGGCAGCCGTCAAGGCCGGGGTCAAAACGATTGAGCACGGGACCGAATTGACCGGGGAAATCATCGCCGAAATGAAGGCCCGAGACACCTGGCTGGTCCCGACCGCCTACATCGTCCACGCGCTGCAACGCGCTGATCTCTCGCCGCTTTCAATGAAGAAACTTGAATGGGCTGCTGAGCGGATGGCGCGCAGCCACCGAATGGCCGTGGCAGCAGGCGTTCGGATTGCATACGGCACCGATGGCCCCTTGTTTCCCGAGAGTGACCCGCCTGGAGCCGACAATATCGAATTCGCGTATTACGTCAAGGCCGGAATGAGCCCCCTGGAGGCGATCCGCACGGCAACCATAGACGCGGCGGAACTTCTGGGCTTGAACGACCGTGGACAGCTCATGCCCGACATGCTGGCTGACATTATCGCGGTCGATGGCGATCCACTGCAAAATATCGACGCCATGCAGCACGTGCGTTTTGTGATGAAGGGCGGAATCATCTACCGCAATGACGCAATCGATCTTTGAGATGGCTTCTAATAGGCCAACGCAGTTCCCTTGGTCGATCCGGTACCCTGCCGCACGCCAGTGGCGGGATCGATGGACACCCCCACCCACCAGCCCTTGGACGGCAGAATTTCGTCGAAATCCGAGACTTCACGATAGTCAAGCCCCATGCGCTTGAGCGCTTCCAGGGTTGCCGCCTGAAACTGACCCGCCAGAAACTGGGCCCTGCCCTCGCTATCGCGATTGAGCAATTCCGGAGCGGCATTTGCCTCGCCGGGGTTCATGCCGAAATCCAGCGCATTGATGAGCGACCCGATCGTATTGGGGTGAAGACCCGCGCCAATCGAACTGGAACCGATCGCTGGTCTGCCATCCCGCAGCACAATGAGCGGATTGGTCGGGTCCGGCAGGCGTTTTCCGGGACCAGCGCGCAGAATCGCCGCCTGCTGGAAACTCGCCGAATCAGGAATGGATACACCATCGACGAACAAGCCCGTCCAGCCCCAGAACACTGCGTTGATCGTGTGGCAGATTACGACGACGTTACCCCACTGGTCGGCAGCCGTAACGGCGGCGGAGTGTTTCGGTCCATCGACCGGAACAGCGGACAAAGGGGTTTCTGGCCCAAACCGCCGAAAGTCTGCAGTAAGGTTCTGGCGCTTGGTTTGATAGCTCAGAGTGTCATTGCATTCTGTAGCCCGCCTGTATATGAATCAGTAAGTTACTGATGTCGGTCTCCGTTTCATACTGCTTTGGAGCATGAATACCGATTCAGAAGGAGTCACTGCCCGTATGTATCAGGCGGAGCTGTTGCTTATTGCCGGAGATGTTACGGTATCTGTAACGTGCAATGTGTCGCAATCAAATGCGCCAAAAATGCGCCATTTCTAATGAAGGTAACGAAAAAGAAGCGCGAAAAGTATGTAAATTATTGATTTTATTGGTGCCGGCAGGGTGACTCGAACACCCGACCTACGCATTACGAATGCGTTGCTCTACCAGCTGAGCTATGCCGGCCCCGGGAGGGCGGCCAGTATATGCAAATCGCGCTCTGGCGACAATAGTCCCTGGGATTGTAGTCGAGCGAAACGCTTACTTGAATTCGCGGTATTTACTGATGAATTGCCCTGCCTGATCGTTGAAGATCAAGTCCAATCAAACGGAGTCGAGGGGCCGGCATGTGGGCTGGAGCTGAGCGATCAAGAGCGTGCCGTCTTTGGCGGGGTTTTTCCCTGATCGAAGCGATGATTGCGCTGCTGGTGCTGTCCATTGGTTTGGGCGGTGTGGCGATGCAGATGTACAGCGCTGTGGGTGGCACTTCCGATGCCCAAAGACGCAGCCTGGCGGCGCTTCACGCTGCCTCGCTGGCAACCATAGTGCGCCTGGGCGTTGGCATTGAGCCGGGAGGCTGGCTGACGATGGAATCGGCGCACGACAATGATCTTCTGGCCCAATGGCGATTGCGCCTGGCGCGCGATGTGCCTGGCGCCAGTGCGGCGGTCTGTTTCGATGCTTCGCCGCTGGATGGGGATCGTGCAGATGCGCTGTGCGATGGCAAAGGCCTGTTGGTGGTCAAAATCTTTTGGCTGGACAGCCGCCGTCAGTTTGCCGTGGATCAAGGCAAGCGCCGGCTGTTTCTGCCCTTATGGTGACCTTCAAACGCGGTCCAGTGCCGGCAATGGCAACCGGCTTCAGCCTGATGGAGCTGTTGCTTGCGCTTTCCCTGTCAGCCGTTCTTGCTCTGGGCATGATCCAGATTGCGTCGGGTACGCAGGCCAGTTTTCGTCTGCAAGACAGTCTGGCGGGTCTGCAGGAACACGCACAGATTGCGGCGGATCTGCTCACTGCAACGATCAGCTCAGCCGCGTTCCAGGAATCACCGTGGATCAGCGCATCCCCCATGGTGCTGTTGCCGGAGTCATCCGACGGGGCAGAGCGGGGCTCCGACCGGCTTGTTGTGCTGACCCGCTCCGACCGAAACTGCTTCGGCTTTGCCAATGAGGACCTTGATGGCGCGGGCTATCCCCGGTTTTACTTCAAGAAAACCGCCATTGGCCTGCGCCGCGGCGACACGCTGATCTTGAGTTGCAGCTATGGCGCGGCGCTTGACGCCCTAGTCCGGCAGATTCGCAACCAGGGGCTGATTGAGAATGTCGAGTCGTTACAGTTTTTGTTTGGCGAAGACATGAACATGAACAGCAGACCCGATCGCTGGGTGAAAGCGGGCCAATGGTCGAATGAAGCCTCGGTCGTTGCCGTGCGCACCGGCCTGTTGCTCAGCAGCGACCAATTTTCGGGCGCCGCCGAGGCGCGGTCATTCAGCATATTGGATCAACACCTGGCGACACCACCAGACCGCAAGATTCGGCACGCCATTGAAGTCACTCACGCCTTGCGCGGGAGACTCAATTGATGTCCTGCCTGCAAATTCAAACAAATTCCGGATTTATTTCTGCGCCGCGAAATTCACGTGGGGCCGCATTGTTGCTTGGCCTGGTGCTGCTGACCGCCCTTTTGCTCGTGGGTCTTGTCGGCATCAACAGCATGCTTTTTCAGCAGACCATGGCGGGTAATTTCCAGCAACGCTTACTGGCAAGGCAAGCGGCTTCGGTGGCAGAACGGTGGGCGATGGCATGGCTCGCAAGCGCCGAGGAGGAGGACCGGATATTGATGGAACTGGCGATTACCGCACCGCCTCTGGTGGAGGATCTCGCCGCCGACTGGTGGCAGGAGCACAGCTTCCCGGTCGGCATGAACCCGGTGAGCGGAATGATGCTGGAACAGCCGTTGGGCGGTACCGGTCTGGCGGCCCGCTGGCTCATCAAGGCCGTCCACACGCAGCCCTCGGAATCCGAGCCGGATACCGACATTAGCTACTACCGCGTGCTGTCACGTGGGTCTGCCTTTCGGGGCAATGCTGGAACCGGCAGCCATGCGGTTCTCGAAGCCATTGTCGTGCGCCCCTGGCCCGTAGAGTTTGAGTCCGGGCCACTGCTGGCGCCTGGCGAATTGGCTTCGCCCCTCGAGGTATTCTGCGCTCAATTTGACGCGGCCCTGCCCTGCGGCCAGGTGGCCTGGCGGCAACGAAAATGAAGCCTTTGGTTAGTGCACCGAGCTCACCGGGGCGAGGCATGACCTTGCTGGAAATTATTCTGGTCAGCGCCATCCTGGCAGTCTTGCTGGTCATGGCAGTGCCGGTCTACCAGCAATACCTGTTGCGCACATACCGCACGCAGGCAGTGGGCGAGCTGATTTCCATGGCCGCCTGCCAGGCGCAGCAACGCGCTTCTGGCGGCGCTTATAACACCACAACCTGTGCGCACAACGACGCATTGAACGGCTACACGGTGAGTTATCTTCCCGCCGAAGCCGAATCCGTGCAGGAATATCAAATCACCGCATTGCCCATCGGCAGACAGGTACTCGACCGCTGTGGCTCACTGACTCTCGACCATAGCGGCCGCCGATGGGTGTCAAGTGAAAATGCTGACCGCCTGACGTGCTGGGCGGGCCGCTGATCAGGGCCGGGGCAACTAACCCGGGGCTATTTTGACGCGCAATTCCCGGGGTAAGGCAAACACCATGCTCTCCGCAGTTCCGGCCAACTCTTCGACTTCGAGACCGCCTTTGTCCTGCAGGGATTCGATCACTTCCCTGACCAGACTTTCCGGCGCTGAAGCACCCGCCGTGACACCCACGGTCTGCACGCCTTCGAGCCATTCGTTGCGGATATCCTGGGCGCCGTCAATCAGGTACGCAGGCACGCCCCTTTTTTCCGCCAGCTCTTTGAGGCGATTGGAATTGGAGCTGTTGACCGATCCCACGACCAGTACCACGTCGGCTGTCGCGGCCAGTTTCTTGACTGCGTCCTGGCGATTCTGGGTGGCATAGCAAATATCGTCGTGCTTGGGCCCCTGGATGGCCGCAAAGCGCTCCTGCAGCGCCTCAATAATCGCCTGGGTATCGTCAACGGACAATGTGGTCTGCGTCACGTAGGCCATAGCGTCCGAGTAACGCACCTTGAGCCTGGCCACGTCGGCCGGGGACTCGACCAGGTAGATCGCATTTTTGCGGGGCGGATTGTTTGACCACTGGCCCAGCGTACCCTCAACTTCCGGATGACCCGCGTGGCCGATCAGGACCACATCCATGCCCTTCTTGCAGTAACGCGCAACCTCCATGTGCACCTTGGTCACCAGCGGGCAGGTGGCGTCGAACACCTTCAGCCCGCGCTCCCCACCGGCGCGCCGCACCGACTGGGACACCCCATGTGCACTGAAAATTACCGTGCCATTGTCAGGCACCTCAGACAGTTCATCGACGAATACCGCGCCCGCTTCGCTCAACCGGTCAACAACGAAGCGATTGTGCACGACCTCATGCCTGACATAAATCGGTGCGCCGAACATGACCAGTGCGCGCTCCACAATATCGATCGCCCGGTCGACACCGGCGCAGAAGCCCCTGGGATTGGCAAGCTGAATATCCATCAATCGTCGCTCATCAAGTGGCTTCTTCTTTGCGTTGCAGGAACAAGCCGTCCAGCAACAGTAACACGACACCGCAAAATACCGAAGAGTCCGCTACATTGAAGGCTGGAAAATGGTAGGACGCATAGTAAAAATCTATAAAATCAACGACATATCCAAATTCTACTCGACCCGCGAGGTTGCCGACTGCGCCACCAAGAACCAGCGCCAGCGCCAAAGCGGTGCACCATTGATCTCGTGGCAGCCGCAGTAGCCAGGTCAGCAGAACAACGCTGATGGCCGCCGGCAGAATGGTGAAAAACCAACGTTGCCAGCCGCCGGCATCGCTGAGAAAGCTGAAGGCTCCACCGTAATTGTGCGCCAATGTGAGGTTTAGCCCGGGCAATAATTCCAGCGGGCGATACAACACCAGCATCTCCCCCGCCAGGCCTTTGGTCCAAATATCCAGCGCGACAATCATGAACGTGACGGCCAGCCACAGCCAGGGGTATGGCGGAAAGAAGCGATTGGCGGTAGTAGTGTTCATTTCGGTTGCTCAGGCAATCCGTCTGTTTTCGCCGGCCCCGGCCACGTTGCTTACGCACCGCACACATATTTCCGGGTGGTCCGGATCGGTACCCACATCGGCTCGATAATGCCAGCACCTGACACATTTGGCATCTTCGGACGGCGTCACTTCAACGGCCAGTTCACCGCCATCAAGCTGGCTGCGGATCGCGCCCTGCGGCGCTTCGTCCAATGGCCCGACCGCGGCTTCGGAGGTGATCAACACGAAGCGCAGTTCATCACCGACCCACGCCAGTACATCAGCCAGTTCTCCATCCGCCCACAGCCCCACTTTCACGGCCAGCGAGGAACCTGCGGCTCCGGACTTGCGCACCACTTCAATGCCCTTGCTGACCTCATCACGCGTGGCGATCAATTGCGCCCACCTGCTGCGCTCCAGCGCGGGATGGTCAAAAGGGTAGAGGCATTCGTACCAGGTCTCAAAGAATACACTGTCACCACGTTCACCGGGCATCTGGGCCCAGATCTCCTCGGCGGTAAAGCTCAGGATCGGGGCGACCCAGCGCACCATGGCCTCGAGGACGTGTAGCATGGCGGTTTGTGCGGATCTCCTTGCCTGGCTGCGCCTGCCGGTGGTGTAAAGTCGGTCTTTGATGATATCGACGTAAAAAGCACTCATCTCCATGGCACAAAAATGCTGCACCTTTTGATAGACCAGCGTGAACTGGTAGTCGTCATAGGCTTGCTTGATCTCGTCTTGCACCTGCGCGGTGCGGTCAATCGCCCAGCGATCCAGCGGCAGTAATTCTTTCGCAGGCAGTGCCATGTCCGGGCTGAAACCTTCAAGATTGCCCAGCAGGAAGCGCGCCGTGTTGCGAATTCTTCGATAGACATCCGAAACGCGTTTCAAGACTTCCTCGGAGACACTCATCTCGCTGCGATAATTGGCGGCTGCAACCCACAGTCTGATGACATCAGCGCCAAGCGAGTTCATCACCTTGGCCGGCGACACGATATTGCCCAGCGATTTGGACATTTTGCGTCCCTCGCTGTCGACCACGAAGCCATGGGTCAGGACTTCTCTGTAAGGCGCCTCACCGTGCATGGCGACCGAAGTGAGTATGGAAGAATGAAACCAGCCGCGGTGCTGGTCGGAGCCTTCAAGGTACATCTCGGCCGGCCGGCGCAGTTCCTCACGCTCATCCAATACACAGTGGTGGGACGCGCCGGAGTCAAACCACACATCAAGGATGTCCTTGACCCGTTGGTATTGGTCCCGGTCAACGCCCAGGCGGGGGTAAATGTCGTCTTCGTACCAACAATCAACGCCTTGCTGCTCGAACAGGTCGGCCGCAGCGTGCATCAGCTTTTGGGTATCCGGGTGCAACTCGCCGCTCTGCCTGTCAACAAACAAGGTGATGGGCACGCCCCAGGTTCGCTGGCGTGAAATGCACCAATCCGGGCGATTTTCGATCATGCCGCGAATCCGATCTTCACCCCAACCCGGTACCCAGCGGATTCCGCCAAGAGCCGCCAGCGTGTCCTTGCGCAGATTGGCCTGATCCATGCTGATGAACCATTGCGGCGTCACGCGAAATGCGGTGGGTGACTTGTGGCGCCAACAGTGCGGGTAACTGTGTTCGAGCTGCTCACTGAACAACAGCATGCCCTTCTCACGCAACTTATCAATGATGTCGTCATTCGCTTTCCACACCCACAAGCCGGCAAAAAATTCCACGTCTTCGTAATAGCAGCCATCGCCCCCAACGGGATTGGTCACTGGCAGTCCATAGGCCTGCCCGACCCTGAAATCGTCATCGCCATGCCCCGGCGCAGTGTGCACGGCGCCGGTGCCCGCATCGGTCGTGACGTGATCTCCGAGGATCACCGGCACCGTGCGCTGATAGAAGGGGTGATTGAGCTGCAGGTTTTCCAGCGCGGCGCCATCGACGGTTGCCCGCACGGTGACGCCCTCAAGGCCGATGCGTTCGGCCACGGCAGCAACCAGGTCTGCAGCAACGACGATATGCAGCCGTTGTTCGCCCTGCGACCCACTCAGCAGTTGGTAGTGCAATTGCGGATGCAAAGACACCGCTTCATTGGCAGGCAATGTCCACGGAGTGGTGGTCCAGATGGGAATACCGGTCTGGCCGGATTCTGGCTCGATGCCGAATATCTTGAACAACGCGCCAGCATCAGTCGCCGGAAACAACACATCAATCGCCGGCGAAGTCTTGTCCTGGTATTCGATCTCCGCCTCGGCCAGGGCGGAACGGCAATCAAAGCACCAATGCACCGGTTTTTCACCTTGCATCAGGTGGCCAGCCGCGACAATTTGTGCCAACGCGCGGACCATATTCGCCTCGTAGTGGAAGTCCTTGGTGGCGTAGGGGCTGAACCAGTCGCCCAACACACCCATGCGCCGGAAGCCGGCGCGCTGAATATCGATCTGGCGCTCGGCGTACTCGCGGCACTTCTGCCGAAAAGTTGCGGCATCGACCTTGCGCCCGACCTTGCCCACTTTCTTCTCGACCTGGAGTTCGATCGGCAGGCCGTGACAATCCCAGCCTGGCACATACGGCGAACGAAAACCCGCCACCAGGCGCGATTTGACCACCATGTCCTTGAGGATCTTGTTGACCGCGTGGCCCATGTGCAGGTCGCCATTGGCATAAGGCGGCCCGTCATGCAGAATCCACAAGGGGCGGTCCGCCGTGACCTGCTGAATCTGCTCATACAGACCCGATGATTCCCAGCGCTCAAGCATTGCCGGTTCGCGGTTGGCCAGGTTGGCCTTCATCGGGAATTCGGTTTTGGGCAAATTGATTGTGTCTTTATAGTCCATTTGTTATTTTCAACTGTTATTGCGGTACTGCTCGTTGAGCCAAAATCTCCCTGGCCTGCGATTCATCTCTCACCATCTGAATCACCAGGTCGTCGATGTCGTGGAAGTGCGCTTCAGAACGTAACTTTGCCACAAAATCCACCTCAAGGCGCTGGCCATACAGGTCGCCCTTGAAGTCGAAAAAGTGAACTTCCAATAACCGCTCCCCTCCGCCCACTGTCGGTCTTCTGCCGAGGCTGACAACCGCGGGCTTCCACGCTTGACCCTGCACCCTGGACCAGGCGGCGAAAATACCAAGGAGTGGGCTGGGTGTGACCGTGACACGCAGGTTGGCCGTAGGGTAGCCCAGGTTGCGGCCCAGTTGCTGGCCCCTGACAACGTGGCTCCCCATCGTGTACCTGCGGCCGAGCATTTGGGCGGCCCCATCAAAGTCATCATTGGCCAGGGCTTTTCTGACCGCGCTACTGGATATCCTTTGCCCGCCCGAATTGACATCTGAGACGATGTGCAAGGCGATGGCCCGCGCGCGGCACAAGACCTGCAACAGTTTGACATCGCCCTCGCGCTGGCGCCCGAATCGAAAGTCCTCTCCGACGACCAGTGTCGAGGCATTCAGACTGATCGTCAGAATGCGCTCGACAAATTCTTCCGGCGCCATGTGGGCGACCTCATCGTCAAACCGCATCAACCAAACATGATCGACACCCAGATCGCGCAGGCAGGCAAGCTTGGCGTAAACGCCGGACAGGCGCGCCGGCACGAATTCTGGAGCCAGCCACACTACCGGCGCCGGCTCGAAGGTCACAACGGTGATTTCCTCGCCGTTTTCCCGCTCGCACTTGCAGCGCTCCAGCAACGCCTGGTGCCCCTTGTGCACACCATCGAAATTACCGATGGTCACCACGCCGGCAGGCCGCGCGGAACCAGACACCGTGGCGGTGCCGGATTCACTCTTGGCTGGTCTGTTTCGTGTTACGCGCAAAGTCCGGATCCTTGGCAAAATATGCGGGCTAAAAGGCAACGAATTATACAAGGAGTCTCGCTTTCCTCCTACAAATTCGACTGAATTGGCGGCCTGATTGACCGCTTAGTTGGCGCCCTGGACCAAGTGCCGGCGGCGGATGCCGAACAACAGCAATGACGCGCCATAAGCCAAAAGACCGAGTGCTATGAGCACACCCAACCTGCCAGCGCGAGACACCGCCGAGCCCGCTGCCCACTCAGCCGGCGCACTGCTTTGCCACCACAATGCCGCCAACATGACCAATGAGGCCGCCGCTATGGCGACAAAAATTGGCCGCCAACCTGCTTCCGGCGTGTAGCTCCCGTCCTTGCGCATGCCCCGGTAAAGCAGCCAGGCATTCAGATAGGCTGCCACCGAGCTGGCCAGCGCCAGGCCAGTATGCGGGCCCTTGAATTGCAGATACAAGAATGTGCCGACAAACAACAAATTCAGGGCCATATTGGTCACCATGGCGATGATGGCAATACGAACCGGTGTCTTGGTGTCTTGTCTGGAGTAGTAGCCCGGCGCCAGCACCTTGACGACAATAAATGCCGGCAATCCGATCGCGTAAGCCATCAGGCTCATGGCCGACATCTCGACGTCGCTCAACTGGAAGGCCTGATATTGGAACAAGGCGATCAGGATGGGTTTGGCCAACACCACCAGACCCAGCGCGGCGGGAATGGTCACCAGCAAGGCCAGCCGTAACGCCCAGTCGAGGGTGGCCGAAAATGCCTGCTGATCGCGCCTGGCGTACTTGCGCGACAGGTTGGGCAAAATGACAGTCGACAGGGCGACGCCGAACACCCCCAGCGGAAACTCCAGCAGCCGATCTGAATAATATAGCCAGGTCACGCTGCCGCTGACCAGGAAAGTTGCTATCACGCTGTCGAAAAGCAGATTAATTTGTGCAACCGAAGAGCCGATCAGCGTCGGTATCATCAGTTTGAGAATCCGCCGTACCCCGGAGTGCTGCCAACCCCAGCGTGGTCGCGGCATCAGGCCAAGGCGCATCAGCGCCGGAATCTGCACCGCGAGCTGCACGAAGCCGGCCACCAATACACCCCAGGCCAGGGCTGAGACCGGCACTTCCAGTGCGCCGGAAAATCCCACTGCGGCCACAATCAGGGACAGGTTCAACAATATGGGCGTTAGCGCGGGAACCAGAAATTTATCAAAGCTATTGAGGATGCCGCCCGCCATCGCGGTCAGCGATATCAGCATGATGTAAGGGAAAGTGATTCTCAGCATTTCGGCTGACAGCTGGAATTCCGGTCTGCCCTCGATCAGCCAGCCCGGGGCGAATATGGCCAGCACCGCCGGCGCTGCGATCACACCGATCGCCGTAACCACCAACAGCACGGCCGTCAGTGTGCCGGCTACATGGTCCAGCAGATCCTTGAGTTCGCGCTGGCTGCCATGGGCCCGAACTTCCGACAGCACCGGCACAAAGGCCAGAGAAAACGATCCCTCGGCAAACAGCCGGCGCATGAAGTTGGGAATTTTGAAGGCAAGAAAGAATGCATCGGTTGCCGCGCTGGCGCCGAAAAACCGGGCGAATACCATGTCGCGCAGAAAGCCCAGTATCCGCGATGCAATCGTCGCCGTGCCGACAGTGAGCGTGGACTTGAGGAGTTTCACCGGCCGCAATTCCATGCTGTTTTGATTGCTTTTGACATGATCCTTTTGATTATGCCCAATCCACGCCTTTTTCAGCCGCCCGGGATTGACCTGTAGGCCCAAAAGTAAGAAAATAGGCGGCTTGGCTTATTAAAAGTTATCGTTGGAGAAATACCTTGGCTAACAGTCTATCAGCTCGCAAAAGAGCCCGTCAGTCAGAGCGTCACCGCCGCCGGAATGCCAGCCAACGCTCGCATGTCCGCACGGCCATCAAGAAAGTTCTGGCCGCGATTGAGGTGGGCGACAAGTCTGCCGCGCAGGCCGCCTACAAAGAAGTGGTGCCCGCCATTGACCGCTCCGTGGCAAAGGGCGTTATGCCCAAGAATAAGGCGGCCAGGCATAAATCGCGTCTGAACAACCACGTTCGCGGGATGTCCTGATTCCGGCTATAAACATCCACTCAAGATAACTCAAAACCCCGCTGTAAGCGGGGTTTTTTGTGCCCTTGGCGGGGCAATGGCGGGGCAATGTCCTAGAGCTCATCGCCAGCGCCTATCTCTTCCAGTGCCGTCATGACGCGCTGCACCAAGACCTGGGTGCCATCGGAGGTTACCGATGAGATCATCGTCCAGGGCTGATCCCATCCCAGTTGCTCGATGGCCTGTGCACAGCGTGCATCGGCCTCAGTACGGGGCAACAGGTCGGACTTGGTAAAAACCAGCCAGCGGGGCTTGTCCAACAATGACTTGTCAAAAGCCCCCAGTTCCTGCGCCAGCGCCGTGATCTGCTCATGCAGCGGCAACTCATCGGTGGGCGGCGCCAGGTCAACCAGGTGCAACAGCAGGCGCGTGCGCTGTAAATGCTTGAGAAACTGCACGCCCAGACCCAGCCCCGCGGCTGCGCCTTCAATTAGGCCAGGCACGTCGGCGATGACAAAACTTCGATTCACATCAATGCGCACCACCCCCAGGTTGGGGTACAGCGTGGTGAATGGATAATCCGCAACCTTCGGGCGTGCCGCCGAGACTGCGCTGATCAGCGTAGATTTGCCGGCGTTGGGAAAACCCAGCAGGCCCACATCTGCAAGCACTTTGAGTTCCAGGTGCAGCGCCCGATGCTGACCCGCCGAGCCAGGCACGGTCTTGCGTGGTGAGCGGTTGGTGGAACTCTTGAAATGGAGGTTGCCCCATCCGCCCCGGCCGCCGACCGCGACCGGCAGTTGCTGGCCGTCGGTTTTCACGTCCCCCAGTGCTTCGGTGGTTTCCGCATCGGTCACAATTGTTCCCAGCGGCACCCGTATCAGGACATCCGCGCCACCCTTGCCCGTCATGTTGCGCCCCGACCCGGACTGACCGTTGGCGGCCTTGTACTGGCGCCGGTGGCGGAAATCCACCAGCGTGTTGAGGCCAGAATCGCCCACCAGGCTAATATGGCCGCCACGACCGCCGTCACCGCCATCGGGCCCGCCGAACTGGATGTATTTTTCGCGCCGAAAGGAGCCCGAGCCGTCGCCACCTTTACCGGCGGTGACTTTTATTGTCGCTTCATCTACAAATTTCATGGTGCGTCCGCCACAACGTGGCCACTGACATTTTCTCTATGGTCCCACAAAAAAACCCCGCCGGGGCGGGGCTTTCGCCAATTTATTCCAGCACCGCTTCAATCAGTTTTCACGCTGACGAACTTTCTCTTGGGCAGACCCTTGAACTCGAATTTCACTTTTCCGTCGGTCAGAGCAAACAGGGTGTGATCGCGTCCTACACCGACATTGTCTCCGGCGTGAAAACGAGTGCCGCGCTGGCGCACGATAATATTGCCGGCCAACACTGATTCACCGCCATATCGCTTTACACCCAGGTACTTGGGATTGGAATCACGGCCGTTCTTGGTACTGCCGCCTGCCTTTTTATGTGCCATGGCTTAATGCCTCTGTGTTCTGGTTGATCAACCGTCGATGCCGGTGATTTCAAGTTGTGTGAAATACTGGCGGTGGCCCATCGTCCTGCGATAGTTCTTGCGCCGCTTGAATTTCACCACTTTGATCTTGGCACGGCGGCCATGGTCAAGCACTGTTGCGGTGACCTTGCCACCCTCCAGGTACGGTGCACCGATTTTAACGTCTTCACCCTCGCCCACCATCAGCACCTGGTCCAACTCGACCGTGGCGCCTTTTTCGGCTTCGAGCTTCTCGACTTTTAATACGTCACCGGTGGTTGCTCGGTACTGCTTTCCACCGGTCTTGAATACTGCATACATGGGATTTGCGCCTTGAGGTCGAAACGACCCTACAAAAGGGCGGGAATGTTAGCGGTTTTGTGCCTCGCGGTCAACCCGCGGGCGGCCTTTTCGTAACACTGCAAGCTGCAGATGATTCACATCACTCACAGCCTTTGCTACGACGTTGCAAGCGGAGTTATAGTAGCTGGTTGGAGCGGTATTTTTCCAGGTGCAGTCGAAATTATATGGACAAAATTATTATCAGGGGCGCACGGACGCACAATTTGGCCAATATAGACCTGGATTTACCCAGGGATCAGCTCATCGTCATCACCGGTCTGTCCGGATCGGGCAAGTCCTCACTGGCCTTCGACACCATCTACGCCGAAGGCCAGCGGCGCTATGTAGAGTCACTATCAGCCTACGCCCGGCAGTTTCTCTCGATTATGGAGAAGCCCGATGTTGACCACATCGTGGGGCTGTCTCCAGCCATCTCCATCGAACAGAAGTCCACTTCCCACAACCCCCGCTCAACGGTCGGCACAATTACCGAAATCTACGACTACCTGCGCTTACTGTATGCGCGCGTCGGCACACCACGCTGTCCCGATCACGATTTACCACTGGAAGCACAGACCATCAGCCAGATGGTGGATCACGTGCTGTCGTATCCGGAAGAAACTCGGCTCATGTTGCTGGCGCCGGTGGTGCGCAATCGAAAAGGCGAGTACGTCCAGCTGTTTAACGAGTTGCGTGCGCAGGGTTTTGTTCGCGCCAGGGTCGACGGAGTGGTGTACGACATCGATGATGTCCCGGCCCTGGAATTGCGCAAGAAGCACACCGTCGAAGTGGTCATCGACCGAATCAAAGTGCGTGAGGAGCTCAAGCAGCGCCTGGCCGAGTCATTTGAAACCGCAATCGCCCTCACCGACGGCATCGTGATTTTGTCGCCGATGGGTGAAGACAGTAAGATTGACGAGAAGATCTTCAGCGCCCGCTTTTCCTGTCCGTATTGCGATTACAGCCTGCAGGAACTCGAGCCGCGGATGTTTTCTTTCAACAATCCCAACGGTGCCTGCCCGGATTGTGACGGCCTGGGTGTCAGCCAATTTTTCGATCCGAACCGGGTCGTGTGTAATGAGACGCTCAGCCTGGCCGGCGGCTCGGTACGGGGATGGGATCGCCGCAACGCGTATTATTTCCAGATTATCCAGGCCCTCGGACGCCACTATGGCTTCGACGTGGACACCCCGTTCAACGAACTGCCGGCCCTCGTTCGCGACGTCGTGTTGTATGGGTCGGGTGATGAAATCATCGAATTCAACTATCTCGGGGACAGCGGCGTACGCAAGCGGCGCCACCCATTTGCCGGCATTATCCCCAACCTCGAACGACGCTACCAGGAAACCGAATCACGCATCGTGCGCGAAGAACTGTCGAAGTACATCAGCCAGAAAGCCTGCACCACCTGCGAGGGCCAGAGGCTGAATCGGGAGGCCCGGCATGTATTTATCGGTAAAACCAATCTGCCTGAGATCACTGCCTGGCCGATCGCGCGTTGTCTGGCCTTTTTCCAACAACTGAACCTGGCCGGGCGCCGCGGAGAAATAGCCACCAAGATCGTTAAAGAGGTGCATGAGCGGCTGCATTTTCTGGTCAACGTGGGGTTGGACTATTTGACGCTGGACCGCAAGGCCGACTCGCTGTCGGGTGGTGAGGCCCAGCGAATCAGGCTGGCCAGTCAGATCGGCGCCGGCCTGGTGGGCGTGATGTACATTCTCGACGAGCCCTCCATCGGCCTGCACCAAAGGGACAATGAGCGCCTGTTGGCGACCCTCTCACGTCTGCGCGACCTCGGTAATACCGTCATCGTGGTCGAGCATGACGAAGAAGCAATACGCTCCGCCGATTACGTGGTGGACATTGGACCGGGCGCAGGTATTCACGGCGGTCGGATCGTTTTCAGCGGGCTGCCCGAAGACCTGTTGAAAGCCCCCGAATCGCTGACCGGTCAATACCTGACCGGCGTGCGCCAGATTGCCGTTCCGCCCACGCGCCATGCGGTCAACAAAGATCGTATTTTGCGCGTCAACGGCGCCAGCGGGAATAATCTGAACCGGGTCAATCTGGAGATTCCGGCCGGCCTGTTTGTCTGTGTCACCGGTGTATCGGGTTCCGGCAAGTCAACGCTGATCAACGACACCCTGCATCGCCTGGCGGCGCGCCACCTTTACAACAGCAGCGCGCAACCTGCCCCTTACGAGTCAGTTGAGAATCTCAGCATGTTCGACAAAGTGGTCGACATTGATCAATCCCCCATCGGCCGCACCCCGCGCTCGAACCCGGCGACCTACACCGGTTTGTTCACACCCATCCGCGACCTGTTCGCGGGCACCCAGGAGTCCCGAGTGCGCGGTTATAAGCCGGGGCGGTTTAGTTTCAACGTCAAAGGTGGCCGCTGTGAAGCCTGCCAGGGCGACGGCCTGATTCGGGTGGAGATGCACTTTCTGCCGGACATTTACGTGCCCTGCGACGTTTGTCGCGGCAGCCGCTATAACCGCGAAACGCTGAGCATCACCTACAAGGGCAAAAACATCCACGACGTCCTGCAAATGAACGTGGAGGAAGCGCTGGCGTTTTTTGAACCCGTTCCGGTGATCGCGCGGAAACTGCAGACCATGACCGATGTGGGCCTGTCCTACATCGCCCTGGGTCAAAGCGCCACGACGCTGTCCGGCGGCGAGGCTCAGCGCATCAAACTCTCCAAGGAGTTGAGCAAGCGCGATACCGGCCAAACCCTCTACATCCTGGACGAGCCCACCACCGGCCTACATTTCCATGACATCGAGCAACTGCTGCAGGTGCTGCACCGGCTGCGCAACCATGGCAACACCGTGGTGGTGATCGAACACAACATGGACGTCATCAAAACAGCAGATTGGGTCATCGATCTTGGGCCGGAAGGCGGTGACCGGGGTGGGGAAATCATCGCCCAAGGCACGCCGGAGCATATCGCACAGATGGCACATTCTTACACCGGACAATATCTAAAACGCCAGCTCGCTCAGCCGTTGCACAGAAAGTCGGCCTGATGAATCACCTCGACACCGCTCACCGCCGCTCAACATGCACCTGGTAGTGAAATACCTGGCCGTCAGTGCTGTGGGCACTCAGGTTGATGACCGCACCCACCTTGATTTCCGATCGTGGCCCGGAGAGCATCAAATGCAGCCCCCCAGGCTGCAGGATCGTGTCCTGCCGTGGTTGCAGCACCAGGATGGGTATCGGCCGCATTCGGCTTTTGCCGTGCTGCAGAATCGTTTCATGCAATGACACATCCTGATACTGCTCGCTGCTGAATCCATCAATGCGAACAGTCTGGTCTGAAGGATTGGTCAGGGTCCCGTAGGCGGCGTGCATGCGGGCGCCCGGCGGGGCCTCACGAATCCAGGCACCCCGGAACTCAGGTAGGGTATTGCTGGTCTGTGGATCACAAGCCACCAGCCACAGCATCAACATCAAGATCGGCATCGGCAGCAACAAGATGGCGGGCAGGCGCCAGATTCGGCTTTGATGATGCGGTGCGAATTGCGGCTTAACCCTTATTGGCATGATGGTGCGTTATTGATGTCGACTGTTAACGGAGAAACCTGAATGAACCCATTCACCCTACAAAAGACGTGTTGTGCCGCAATATCGGCCCTGGCCGCCATGACCAGCCTACTGGCAACGGCGTCAACGACGAGCGAAGACTCCATCACGATCTACTCGAGAATGCAACCTGGCGCTGTTTCTCCCGACCTGTACCGGCCCAGCGGCGGTCGGAACACCGGTGCAAATGTACCCGGCTACGCGATCGTACGGCACGACCGCGAATACAACCTCGACAAAGGTGTGACAACGCTACGCATTTCTGATGTCGCCGAGTTGATCGATCCCACCACTGTGACCTTCAGTTCGCTGGACAATCCGGCGACCCGTGTGCTCGAGCAAAGCTTCCAGTTTGACCTGGTGAGCCAGCAAAAACTCTTGCAATAATACCTCGGCGAGCGTATCGCCGTCGAGCAAATCCGCGGCACTGAAGTGTACGTCACCGAAGGCAAGTTACTGGGCATCGGCGATGGCCTGATCCTGATGCTCGACGACGGCAGCATTCAGGCGATGCGCAGCTACAGCAACATCCGATTTCCCCAACTGCCGGGCGGTCTGATCACCCGCCCGACGCTGGAATGGCTGATTGACAGCCCGCAGTCCGGCGTACAGAACACGCGCATTTCCTATGAAACCCAGGGCATGACCTGGTGGGCCGACTACAACATCGTGCTGGACGAGTCACAGGGATGCTCGATGGACCTGTCCGCCTGGGTCAGCATCATCAATCAGTCCGGTTCGTCCTTCAGCAACGCCCACCTCAAGTTGATCGCCGGCGATGTCAACCGGGCCCCTGCCCCACGTGTCAGGCGTGAACTCGTCTTCCAAATGGCCAAGGCGGACGGCGCCAGTGGTTTTGACGAGAAGTCCTTTTTCGAATACCACATGTATACCCTGGGCCGCCGGGCGGACCTGCCGGATCAGTCCACCCGACAACTGGAATTGTTTAGCAGCGCCCAGGACATTGAGTGTAAAAAGGACCTGGTGTTTTCACCGACTTTGAACATGCCGTTTATGGGCCGCCAACAACTGGATCAGGCTTATGGCCGGCAGGGGCAAGGCAAAGTGGATGTATATCTCGGGTTTCAGAATGACGCCGAATCCGGCCTCGGCATTCCGATGCCGGCCGGGCGTATCCGGGTCAATCAGGAAGACGGCGCGGACGGCAGCCTTGAATTTATCGGCGAAGACGTGCTCGACCACACCCCGCGGGATGAATCGGTGCGGGTGAAGATGGGCAGTGCCTTTGACGTGATCGGGGAACGCGTCCAAACGGATTTTCGGGTCGACACACGCACCCGAAATTTGTGGGAGAGTTTCGAAATCAGGCTGAGAAATCACAAGGACTCTGACGTCGAGCTTATTGTTCTGGAAAACCTCTATCGATCAGCCAACTGGGGGATAGAAGGCAACTCACACAAATTTCGCAAGGAAAACAGCAGCCGGATTCGTTTTGATCCTTCAGTTCCGCGCAACGGTGAAACCGTCATCCGCTATACGGTTCACTACCATTGGTGAGTCGCTTACTTGTCGCGGGAATCGTTGCGGCCGTATTGGCGGCTGGTGCTGCGTCCATAGCTGGATTTTGCTTTACCGAAGCCGCCGCGATAGTGCTTGTTGCGAGTTTGCGATGAAGCGTAGCCGTTGTATTGCTTGGCGGACCAGATGGTGATGCCATTGTCACCGACTCTTGCAGCATGTCCGGTGCGGTAGGTGCCGCCATAACCGGCGGTACCAAACACGTGTTGGTGTTCGACAATGGTGAGTTTTGACCCGTTTCCGGCAGTCAGTGATTTGACCTGGTGGGCTTGTGCAGTGGTGCCCACTGCAAGCAATAATGCCGCGAGCAATATCGCAGAATTGATGACGGCTCTACCGGTCTTTTGCATACGTCCTGCTCCCATGCGCCACTACGGCGCGGCCAATTCCCGTTAAACTAACCCATCCTTGCTGAATGAAAGCTGAACGAGACCCGAAAAGGATATCCAGAGGAAGGCAATGTTGCAAGAAATCATGCATGGCGACATCTGCGAGATTCGCCTGGAATACCCACCTGTCAATGCCATCGGGCCCGCTCTGATCAAATCGCTCAGCGCGGCCGTTGAGTCCGCCGGTGAGAAGGCACAAGCAATTGTACTTTCCGGCCAGCCGGGCGTGTTCAGCGCTGGCATCGACGTGCCCGGCCTGCTGCCGCTCGACCGACCGGGCATCGTCAGGTTCTGGACCGACTTTTTCGGCTTGCTCCACACCTTGATCTGTTCGCCCGTACCGCTCGCCTTCGCCATTACGGGTCATAGCCCCGCCGGTGGCGCGGTGTTGGCTCTCACCGGCGACTATCGGGTGATGACAAAGGGTGATTATGTCATTGGCCTCAACGAAGTGGCCGTCGGCCTGGTGCCGCCGCTCAACCTGCAAAAGGCGCTGGCCCGTATCATCGGCACCCGCATGGCGACCCGGTTGGTCGTTGTCGGCGCATTGATCCCCCCGGCGGAAGCGTTTTCAATCGGTTTGGTGGACGCATTGGCCGATGATCACGAATCGACCATTGGTCTGGCCGTCGAATGGTGTCAGCAGCAGCTTGCTGTGCCGCGCGGCGCAATGCTCGCGACGCGCAAGATCGCCCGTCAGGAACTGATCGACCTGTTTGAGAATCCCGCCGATTTGGGACCTGAAGCACTTACTGATTTGTGGTTCTCGGAAGAGACTCAGGCTGCACTCAAATCCATGATCGCGCGAGCCAGGGAAAACCAACGACTCTAACCTGCATATTTCACCAAGGATCCGGAGGCTAAGACGTCGTTTCTATGGGCCGTTCGGGGTCGCGAATCCATTCGCTCCACGAACCCGGATAAACCCGCCCAGGGTTCATACCGGCCAGCGACATGGCAAAGTGGTTGTGGCACGCCGTAACACCCGAGCCACATGAATGCACGACCGTATCGGCAGCGGCACGCTCCAATACCTCGCTGAATTCATGGTGCAGGTCGAGCGAGGATTTGAAGTTGCCATCCGGTCCATTATTCAAATTCAGGGGCCGATTGAGGGCACCGGGTATATGTCCACCGCGGCTATCCAGCGGCTCAAATTCGCCAGAAAAACGTTGTGGTGCGCGGGCGTCGATGATGGTGGCCGACGCGGCCTGCAGGCTGTCCAGTATTTCAACGGTATCGGCGATCATTGATCGGTCGGCATGCAGCGCACTCCTGGGCGTTGGCGGTGTCTCCACTTCACCTGTTTCGAGCGCAAATCCTGCCGTCTTCCAGGCATTTAATCGACCATCGAGCAGCACCGATTGCTGTCCGAAATACCGCATTAGCCACCACATTCGCGCAGCAATGGCGTTGTTTGACTGGTCGTAGGCCACCAGCAGCTTCGCGGGCGACCAGCCGATACGCGAAAGTGTCGTGGAAAAATTTCCTACTGCCGGCAATGGGTGCCGCCCACTGTCCGGGGTCACCGGGCCGGCCAGATCATGATCCAGGTGCATGTAATGCGCGCCGGGGATATGGCCTTCCAGCCAATCCTGACGGCCGCTTTGAGGCCGGCCAAGATCGAAGCGGCAGTCAGCGACGACACAAGACCCTGCTGCGATCTGCTCATTCAACTCCTCGACCTGGATCAGGTAATCACTTCTCATCGATCGCCTCCAGACGGTTGATCAGGTTAATCAGTATGGCTGCTGTGGCGCCCCAGATGTTTTGACCTTGCCACTGCATGGCATATATTGCACGCCTGACCCCGTCGTGCTCAATCATCGAGGTGCTGTACCTGCTGCGATCCATGGCGACCTCGATGGGTATCGTGAATACTTCCGCCACTTCTTCATGATCAAGAATCCAATCGCCGCTGTGGTGCACCATCGCCACCACCGGCAGCACGCGGTAATTTGAAATGGTATCCATCCGATCGAGAAAGCCAAGCGGCCGAACCTGGTCGGGCTGGAGGCCAATTTCCTCATGGGCTTCACGCACTGCGGTTTCGATGGCTGTGCGGTCCCCGGGCTCTGCGGCACCGCCGGGAAAGCTGACCTGGCCCGGGTGGGTGGGCAGGTGGTCCGCCCGGCGCGTCAGCACCAGTTCAGGGACATCCAACTTGAGGAATGGAACCAGTACAGCTGCAGTCTTGGCCGGGCGAAACGGCTCATCTCCCGGTTTGCGGTAACTCAGCACCTCGAGACCGGCGACGCCAGCGCCCAAAGGCGAAACGGCCCGGGCCAATCGGCTTTGCCAATCAATGGACATTCGCCACCGTTTGATTCAAAGAGCACGCGCAGAGAGACCGACGCGTCGGCTGCATTGAGCACGGACGCACACACAAGGTGGTACCGAAAGATGGAGCCACGATCGTGGCTCCATCATTATGTCTACTCGATGATTTCAACCAACTTGAGATCAAACATTAATGCCTCGTTTGGCCCCACCGGCGGGTTGCCGCGAGGGCCGAATGCCAGCTCAGGTGGAACGAATATTTGCCAGGTCGCGCCAGTCTTCATCAGCGGCAGTACTTCCTGCCATCCTTTGAGCACGCTATCAACGGTAAATTCTTCGGGCACACCACGTTGAAATGAGCTGTCAAATTCATGGCCGTCCAGCTTGGAACCGCGGTAGTGAACCTTCACCGTGGCATTCATGCCGGGACGGGCGCCTTCGCCCTCGTCAATGATTCGGTACTGCAGGCCACTGGGCATGGCGACGATGCCGTTCTTGGTGATGTTCTTGGCCAGGAATTCATCGGCTTTGATCTGGTTCTCTTCAGACAATTTTACAAATGCTTCCTGTTGCTCTGCGCGAACCTTTTGCTGCAGCGCAGTCAGCAAAGCAGTCATTTCTTCCTGCGGAACCTGCGGATCGGCGCCGGAAGTCGTGTCGCGAATGGCTGCAATGATGGCTTCGACATCAAATTCAGTGCCGCGCCGCTTGATATCTTCACCAATGTCGAAACCAATGGCATAGCTGAGCTTGCCCTTCTCGGTGGTCAAATCCTGTGCCTGCAGCGGGGTGCTGACAATGGCCAGGGTCACTAAAAGTGCGAATACAAATCGCATCAGGTCATCCTCCTGCTTGGTATTTCTGTAATCTTCGATCGATCGGCGGCAAGGAAGCCGCGCCGTTAAAAACCGCATATTCTAACCGAGGGTGGCATCGGCTGTCATGCAGATTCGCATTACCGTCCGAATTTGCAGACAAATAGACTACATGGGGCAACACAAGTTTCCGCCATCATTTGGTGGAATTCACCAAGGGCACGGTGGCGGCCACCGGCCAGCAACTGATGCGCGATTTAATTATCTTTATAATCAATGCAATACCGGGTAACTGACATATGGCACGAAGTCTGCATTACATAGGCAGATACTTTGTTAACCAGGAGTAAGCCACATGGGTATTTTTTCCCGATTCAGCGACATCGTCAACGCCAACATCAACGCGGTGCTCGAAAAAGCTGAAGATCCACAGAAAATCATCCGCCTGATGATCCAGGAAATGGAGGATACACTGGTGGAAATTCGTTCAGCTGCAGCCAAATGCATCGCTGACAGAAAAGAGCACCAGCGCCATGTTGCCTACCTGAACCGGGAAATCAAAGACTGGGCCGACCGGGCTGAGTTGGCGGTGAAGCGCGACCGGGAAGATCTCGCCCGCGCTGCATTGTCTGAGAAGCAGGCGCTGGGCGACAAGATTGAAGAACTCTCGCGGGAAACCGATGTGCTCGACGGCCAGCTCGATAAATTCAATCAGGACATCTCACAACTGCAAAGTAAACTGGACGATGCCAAGCTCCGGCAGAGAAGCATCGTCATTCGACACAAGACGGCCCATTCGCAGCTGTCTGCCAGAAAGCATATCCACAGTGACAGGATCGATGAGATGCTCTACCGCTTCGAACGCGCTGAAAAGCGGATCGATCGGGTCGAGTCCGAGTCAGAGTCGCTGGACATCGGCCGGAGCCGCAACCTGGCGGATGAAATAGCGGACCTGGAAAGCGATGATCGGGTTGAAGCGGAACTGGCCGAGCTCAAGTCAAAGGTGGCCCCTCCGAAAAAGGCCAAGAAGGCTGCTGCTGAACAAAGCAATCAGGAGAAAAGCTGATGGACGAACTGATTCCCGTATTATTGCTGACCGTTTGCTTGCCGCTGTGGATTGTATTTCACTACCTGACCAAGATGAAAACGTCCAAGGGTCTGTCTGCTGAGGACGAAAGAATGCTCAGCGAGGTCTGGGAATCGACCAACAAGATGCAGGACCGCATTCAAACGCTCGAACGCATTTTGGATATCGAATCGCCAAACTGGAGGAGCCGCGAATGAGCGGATTGTACGAGCGCCCAAACCCCCATCGCCTGTACCGCGATAAAGAGCATGCGGTCGTGGCCGGCGTATGTGCGGGCGTCGCAGATTACTTCGGATTCAACCGCAAGGGTGTGCGTGTCGCTACCGTGCTGGCCATGCTGATGCCCCCATTCACGCCCTTTGCCTTCGTCTCCTATATTGTTCTTGCCATCATTATTCCGGTAAAGCCCGTGGAAATTAAACCCAACAAAGAACGCGCTGATTTCTGGAGAGGCGTCAGCAACGCCCCCGCAGACGTATTCGGCGGATTGAATCACCGCTTCAAGGAATTGAACCTTCGTTTGCAGCGGATGGAAGCCCATGTCACGTCGAAAGAGTTCGAGATTGATCGCGAACTGAATCGCAAATAAGTAGTCGCATGGTGCCGCGCTCGATAAACCGAAACATATTAACGCCGAAATGTAACGTTTTGGCCAACTAACCCGTCAACAAAGAGAGAAATAGGCGGTCTTATGACTGACGGTTGTGATCAGGGAACGACCATCACTACCAGGAACAGGAAAATGGAGAGACAAGTGAACAGTGTGGAAACCATGAATGAAGATACCCGTCCGGAACCGCGGGTGGCCGCGCCGATGTATGCGTCGACCTGGATGGCGTTTTTTATGCTATTGCGGGAGAATTTTATGCAGAAAGCCGGAGAAAATGACGCCCAACCATGAATCGGGCGTCTGATTCTTAAGCCACCTGCCTTCATCGCCGGCGCCGACCGCCCCGGCTACCTTCAGTCAACCCGACCGTAAATATCCTCGTAACGCACGATATCATCTTCACCAAAATAATCGCCCGTCTGAACCTCTATCAGGTGCACGTCTTCGGTGCCGGGATTCTCCAGACGGTGGCGTGTTTCCACCGGTATATAGGTCGATTCATTCGCACCGAGCAGAAACTCCTTATCCCCCAAACGAACTTTCGCGGTCCCGCTCACAACCGTCCAGTGCTCGGAGCGACGGTGATGCATTTGCAGGGATAAAACCTGCCCCGGCTTGACCACCAGGCGCTTGACCTTGCAATCGTCGGCATCCTCAAGAATCGAAAAGCTGCCCCATGGTCGATACACCGTCCGGTGGTACTCGGCTGCATCGTGTTCGAGATCGGTGAGCTGATTCACCACTTGCTTGACGTCCTGCACGTGCTCGCGGTCGGCCACCAGCACAGCATCTCCGGTATCGACAATCACCAGGTTTTCAACCCCCACTGCAGCGACCAAGCGGTTTTCCCCCTGGATAAAGCAGTTGCGTGATTGAACCAGCACCGCTTTGCCAAGAATGCGGTTACCCGCATCATCCGACTCGTAGAGTTCGCTGATGGCCTTCCACGAGCCAATATCACTCCAACCGAAATCGCCACTGACGATGGCGCAATTCTCGGCATGCTCCATGACCGCATAGTCAATAGACATTGCCGGGCATTGACTAAAAGTATCGGCCGGAATCTCCAGCGGTTGGCGAAAGGCGTCCATGCTGGCCCAGCATTCGCGGGCACAGGTATAAATGTCGGGTGCGTGTTTTTCCAGGGCGTCCAGGCAGGCATCAACCCGAAAGCAGAACATCCCGGAATTCCACTCATGCTGGCCTGAGGCAACGAATTCGGTTGCGGTTTCCGCATCGGGCTTTTCTACGAAGGCCGCCACGCGTGAACCATTGGAGTTGACGATGGGCGCGCCGCGCTGGATGTAACCAAAGCCAGTTTCCGCCTGGGTTGGGTGAACCCCGAATGTCACCAGGAAATCACGTGCCGCCAGGGCGGCCGCCTCATTCACGGCAGAGCGGAATGCCGTTTCATTGCTGATCAGGTGATCGGCAGGCATCACCATCATGCACGTTTCGGGACCCGTTTTCTGTTCGAGATAAAGCGCAGCCAGGGCAATCGCCGGCGCCGTATTGCGGCCCACAGGTTCAAGCAAAAAGGGGTGCTGGTGCTCCTCCCCCACCAGGTTATTGTAGAGATCCCGCGTATAAAAATAGTAGTCGCGACTGGTCACGGTCAGGATAGGAGAATCACCGGCAATGCCCAAGGCGCGCTTGAAGGTTTTCTCAGCCAGCGATTCACCATCGACAAGCTTCATGAATGGCTTGGGATGGGCTTTACGCGATACCGGCCAAAGGCGGGTGCCAGCGCCGCCGGAAAGTATTACCGGTACAATTTTGAGTTTCTCCACTTGCTATTTACCTTTATTCAATTCTGCCAGGCATGCGGTCAGCGACGCCTCCAAGGGCGGGGTCTTTACACCATACCGCTTTCGTATGGTTGCGGTATCCAGAACAGAGTACATCGGCCTGGGCGCCGCCGTCGGATAGTCGGAACTGGCAACGCTGTGCAGTTGCGGCCGCTGATCGAGCAGCTTTGCCGCGCTCGCCGCGGCAAATATTGCCTCTGCGAATCCGTACCAGCTCGACACCGTGCCGTCACAATAATGCATCAGGCCCGAGGTCATTGGGGCCCCAAGCTGTTTCTCTAATACCAATCGCGATGCCCGGGCGAGATTCCTGGCCCAGGTGGGACAACCGATCTGATCATCAACCACCCGCAACTCAGACCGCTCCGCGGCCAGTTTTAACATGGTCAGAAGAAAATTTTGGCCGTGGGCAGAATATAGCCATGAACTGCGCAGCACCACGTGGCGGCAGCGGGATTCGAGTACCACCTCCTCCCCGGCCCGCTTTGATCGGCCATAGGCGCTTGCCGGATGGGGCTGATCAGCCTCCGTATAGGGCCGCGACGCCTGCCCGTCGAAGACATAATCGGTGGAATAATGCAGCAGAAAGGCGCCGTTTTCACCGCACCAGCGAGCCAACATCCCGGGCAGCTCTGCATTGAGCCGGAACGCAGCGGTCTGATTGTCTTCCGCCGCATCAACCGCGGTCCAGGCGGCGGCGTTGATGACGACCCGGGGCTGCAGGCGCGCGAGCTGCTGTTCGGTTGCATCCAGATCCGACAAATCCTGCACAATGGCCTCGTCGCAGGCGGCCGGTGAAGGCTTGCGGTCGACGCCGAAAATGGGGCCGCGCAGTGCTTCATGCAGGAGCGGATTCCCAGCAATCCGCCCACCGATGCGCCCACCTGTCGGCGCAGCTTTTTGGCGCACAAATTCCCGGGTCAATTCGCGACCCAATTGTCCGGCAGCACCGGTGAGCAGAATGCTCATCCCTTGAGGTGCGGAAGATTTTCAGGCGGCACTTCCGCCAACCTCGGTGCTTGCCGATCTTTTTTCGAGACCTGGGCGGGGACCAGCGGCCACTCAATACCAATGTCGGGGTCATTCCAGGCAATGACCGCGTCATTTCGTTCAATAAATTCGCCAGTCACCAGGTAGCTCATCAATGCCGGCGCACCCAATACGCAAAATCCGTGAGCAAATCCGGGCGGCACATACAGCTGTCGGTGGTTGTCCGCGCTGAGCTCAACGCCCGCCCACTGCCGGTGCGTCGGTGAATCCGGCCGGATATCGACAGCGACATCAAAAATTCTGCCCTGCAGGACCTGCACCAGTTTGCCCTGAGGCTTGGGATACTGGTAGTGCAAGCCACGCAGCACACCCTCGCCGGAAAGCGAGAGGTTGGATTGAACAAAATGATCGGGCAAACCCAAATCGCGATAACGACCGGCATTCCACACTTCCATGAAGAAGCCACGTTGGTCGCCATGTACCTCGGGCTCGATCAAAACCAGATCCGGCAGGCCGGTTTCGATGACTTTCATGGTCTGGCCTGCATTCAGGAGCCCCGGCTCAGCAACTGCAGGAGGTAGTCACCATAGCCGCTTTTGCGTAGCGGCTCCGCAAGTTTCGCAACCTGGTCCGCATCAATCCAGTTGTGTTCAAAGGCGACTTCTTCCGGGCAAGCCACTTTCAGACCCTGACGCGCTTCAATGGTCTGAATGAAACTGGATGCCTGGTGTAGCGATTCGTGGGTGCCTGTGTCCAGCCAGGCGTAGCCGCGGCCCAGGCGCACCAGGGACAGGCAGCCATCGTCCAGGTAGCATTGATTCAGGTCGGTAATTTCGAGCTCACCCCGGTCCGAAGGGCTCAGACCCCTGGCATATTCGCTGGCGCGGGCATCGTAGAAATACAGGCCGGTAACCGCATAATGGGAGCGCGGTTTTTGTGGCTTTTCCTCGATGCTGCGAACCCGCATGTCTGCATCGAAATCGACCACGCCGTAACGTTGCGGATCGCTCACCCAATAGCCAAATACCGTTGCCCCGCGTTGCTGCTCGCCGGTCTGCTGCAACAAGGGCACCAACCCGCCACCGTGAAAAATATTATCGCCGAGAATCAGGCAACTGGGGCTGCCGTCGAGAAACGGCTCGGCAATGATGAGTGCCTGTGCCAACCCTTCGGGCCTGGCCTGCGCGGCGTATTCGATCACCAGGCCCCATTGGCTGCCATCGCCCAAAAGCTGTTGAAAGAGCGGCTGTTCATGCGGTGTGGTAATCACCAGAATTTCCTGGATACCGGCCTGCATCAGGGTGACCAGGGGGTAGTAAATCATCGGCTTGTCGTAAACCGGCAAGAGCTGCTTGCTGAGCACCCGGGTGAGCGGGTACAAGCGGGTCCCGCTACCGCCGGCGAGAATGATGCCTTTACGTTTCACGATGGAATTTCGCTGTCATTGGGATCTTGTTTCTTCGCCTGAATCAGCCAGCCCCAGGCGTTCGCCCTGGTAGCTGCCGTCACGCACCCGGGACAGCCAATCACCCGCACCCAGGTACCAGTCAATGGTATGGCCGAGGCCCTGTTCGAAATTCACCGACGGGCGCCACCCCAACTCGTTCTCGAGTTTGGAACAGTCCACCGCATAACGCCGATCATGCCCCGGACGGTCTTCAACGTGCCTGATAAGATCGCGCCGGGGGCCTGGCCGGTTGGCCGGTAGCCGCTGGTCGACCGCATCACAAATTGCCTCCACCACCTGCATATTGGTACGCTCCGAAGATCCGCCAATATTGTAAACCTCTCCGACTCGCCCCATTGCCAGCACCGCATTGACGGCGTCGACATGGTCGTTGACGTAAAGCCAGTCGCGGACCTGCAGGCCGTCACCATAGACTGGCAGAGGTTCCAATTCGATGGCGTTGAGCAGCATCAGCGGAATCAGTTTTTCAGGAAACTGAAACGGGCCGTAATTGTTGGAGCAGTTGGTGGTCAGCGTGGGCAGGCCATAGGTATGGCCAAATGCCCGGACCAGGTGGTCAGATGACGCTTTCGATGCAGCGTAGGGAGAATTGGGCGCATACGGCGTGGTTTCGCTGAATGCACCCTCGGCGCCCAGGCTGCCATAAACTTCGTCGGTTGAAATATGCAGGAAGCGAAATTCCCGCTGGCAGGCCTCACTTTGTTGGCGCCACCAGTTGCACGTACATTCAAGCAGGTTCAGGGTGCCAACCACGTTGGTGCGGACACAATCTGCCGGCCCGTCGATGGACCGGTCAACGTGACTCTCCGCGGCGAAATTCACCACGGCCGATGGTGCATAGCTGCGCATCAAATCTGCCACCAACCCGGCATCACCGATGTCCCCATGCACAAAGATATGCCGCTCGTTATTTCGCAGTGGGTCGAGCGTATCCAGATTTCCGGCGTAAGTCAGCAAGTCCAGATTGACGATGCGGATGTTATCGTTGTGCTCAAGCGTCTGCAGCACATAGTTGCCGCCAATAAAACCGGCGCCGCCGGTCACCAGCAGAGTTTTCATTTCAGAACATCCGAATCAGGGCCGAAGAGCTTGCTGGAGCCGAAGGCGAGCGCACGCGTGCACGGCCATCGGGATATGGGAAGTGAAGGACGCACGAGGTAGCGCAACGCAGGGAGCCGCTGCCGAAGCCAGCGAGACGCCCTCAAAATGGAATGTCGTCATCCGCAAAACCGTCGTCGGCAACCGCTGTGGCCTGCTGTTGTTGAGGCGGGTTGTTGTCTCGGAAGCCCTGGTTCTGCCCCTGATTCTGCCCGGGATTTTGCTGCTGCCCGCCTTTGCCTTGCCCGGCACCCATGCCCGCTTCACCGCCGCGACTGCCGAGCATTTGCATTTCATTCCCGACCACTTCGGTGGTATAGCGATCCTGACCGCTTTGATCCTGCCACTTTCGAGTTCTGATTGATCCTTCGACGTAGACCTGACTGCCCTTGCGCAGATATTCGCCAGCGACTTCCGCCAGCCGATTGAAGAACACGACCCGGTGCCACTCGGTGCGTTCCTGCATCTCGCCGGACTGCTTGTCACGCCAGGACTCGCTGGTGGCAATCCTGATGTTGGTAATTGCCGAACCACTTGCTGCATAGCGCGTTTCCGGGTCGGCGCCCAGGTTGCCGACAAGGATGACTTTGTTGATACCACGTGCCATCAGGCATCTCCTTGCGGTCCAGCTTCCGGACCGTGTTTGAAGTTTAAAATGAGGGCAAAGTCTAACACAGACCGCCACAACGTCCTGTAGGAAAACAGGCCGTAAATCGCGTGCGAAGCGGGCCTGATCTAAGCACCAATCGCCAACCTGCCGACAATAACAATCCTGCGGCGCCGTGCCGGGGCGCAGGCGCATTGGCCTTTGCCTGAAGCCGGGTCAGACTTATAATGCGGGCATGCAGGGTTGGGAAAATTTGTGAACCGGGTCATCATACCCCCGCAGGAGTCAACACCTGCCGACGACATCAACGCCGTGTTTGCGTTGTGCGCCGAGCAAATGACCGGCGTCAATCAGCTGATCCGCGACAGTCTCGAATCTGAAGTTGTGCTGATCCGTCAGATCGGAGAGTACATCACCGGTTCGGGCGGCAAGCGTCTGCGGCCCATGCTGGTATTGCTGGCCGCGCATGCCTGCGGTTATAAAGGCTGGCAGCAAGTCAACCTGGCGGCCATCATCGAGTTCATTCACACCGCGACCCTGCTGCACGACGATGTGGTAGATGAATCTGATATGCGGCGTGGCCAGGAGTCCGCCCACGCAGTCTGGGGTAACGCCGCCAGCGTGCTGGTCGGCGATTTCCTCTATTCACGCAGCTTCCAGATGATGATTGACGTCAATTCGATGCGCGTTATGGAAGTGCTCTCCAACGCCACCAACACCATTGCCGAGGGTGAGGTGGAACAGTTGCTGAACATGCACGATCCGGAAGTGACCAGTGAGCGCTACTTCAGTGTCATCGAAAAAAAGACAGCAAAACTTTTTGAGGCTGCGTGTCAACTCGGTGCCGTACTGGCCGGCCGCGAAGACCTCGAACCCCAGATGGTTGAAGCCGGCCGACAACTGGGCATGGCTTTCCAGATTGCGGACGACGTGCTCGATTACACCTCGGACCCGGTGACCCTGGGCAAGAACATCGGTGCTGATCTGGCCGAGGGTAAGCCGACGCTGCCTCTGATTCTGTGCCGTCAGTCTGCCAGCGACAGCGATCGAGCATTGATAGATGCCGCCGTCAGAGAAGGCAGCGTCAAACATCTGGATCAGATCAGGCAGTTGATCACCGCCAGTGGCAGCATCGACACGGCGCGCGCGGCTGCTCAAGTACGCGCGGACAGTGCCTTCCAGGCTTTGCAAGTCTTGCCGGAATCAAAGTGGAAGACTGCCCTGCAATCGCTGACGAGATATAGCGTTTCCAGGGATTTTTGAATTTACCCCAGCTTTTGGTTCCAGTCGGCCACACGATCTGCCTGGCTTTGCAGCACCGCCTCGGCCCCTTCGACTTCAATACTGTCGATGTGGTCGCCAACACCAATACTGTTCACCACGTCCTGATCAGCATCTTCGACCACCTTGCCGAAAACGGTATGTTTACCATCCAGCCAGGGGGTCGAGATATGGGTGATAAAGAACTGGCTGCCGTTGGTCCCGGGACCCGCATTCGCCATTGACAAAACACCCGGCGTGTCATGACTGAGATCACCTCTGCATTCGTCTTCAAAGCGATAACCCGGACCACCGGTGCCGGTGCCCTGCGGGCAGCCACCCTGAATCATAAAATCCGCAATAACGCGGTGGAAAGCCAGGCCGTCGTAATAGCCTTTCTGCGATAAATTGACGAAATTAGCAACAGTTAGCGGCGCTTTCGACGCAAATAACGTCAATTTTATATCGCCCTTGCTGGTCTTCATGATGGCGTTCAGATCGCCTGAATTTTGCTCCACGGTACTTCTCCCATCCAAAACTTGTTGAAACTTTTTACATCACTTGCTGGTCTACTCTAACGAGGCCGCGGGATGGTCTCTCCCTCAACCAGAAGGGCGAAATCTGCACTCCTCACCCCCCTGGCCCGCGGCCTCACTTTATTGCCACGCCATTTATCAGAAAAATCATCAGAAAAATCATCGGCAATTTATCGGCGCATCATCGCTGGCCCACCCTCACTTCATCCCCGCACCTGTTGGCACAAGCGGGCAAATTGCTGGCCGCGCTCGCGATAGTCGCGAAAATGGGGGAAGCTCGGCGCCCCAGGGGACAGCAAGATCAGTCCATTCGGCAGCGCCACCCGGCGGGCCAGATTCACTGCCTCGCGCAGGCTTTTTGCCTGGTACAGGCTATCCTGGGGAAACAGTCCCGTGGCCTCGAACCCGGCAACGATGGCGGGACCATTGTCCGGTATTCCTATGACCGCTGCAGGCCGCATCGCCGCGATGGCCCCAATATGCGCAAACCAGTCGACGCCACGATCCATGCCGCCGACAATCAGGGCGGCGCGATCATCTGGAAAACTCTCCACCGCAGCGACTGTGGCAAGTGGCGCACTGGCGATGCTGTCATTGATGCATCTGAACCGGCCCGTATCGCTCACCTCCTGCAGGCGATGCGCCAAACCGCTGAACGAAGCGACATGGGGCATTCCCTTTATGGGACTGATACCCAGCGATTTCAATACCGTCAATGCCGCAGCGAGATTTGCCAGATTGTGCGGCCCAGGCAGTGAACTGGAAATTGAGCCCGGCAATGCCACACCGCGCTGACAAATTTGCAGCTTGCTCACCCCGATGCCTTGTGCATGATTAAACCAGTGCAGACCAGACACTGAACTGACTTCGCGACGCACGGCAGGATCGTTCCAGTTCGCCACCAGCACGCCATCAGTTGCGAGCATATCCAGCAGCTTGAGTTTGTCCCGGTAATAAGGTTCGACGCCGCCGTGCCAGTCGAGATGATCCTGGTCCAGATTCAATATCACAGCAATGCTGGCATGGCCCTGCAGATCCACCAGTTGGTAACTCGACAATTCAATCACCCACCAGTCAGCCTCAAGGCTGCCGCAAGCCAACAGGGGCCGACCGATATTTCCAGCCAGTTGCACGTCTATCCCAAGGCGCGCGAGAATATGCGCAATCAAAGAGGCGGTGGTGCTCTTGCCCTTGGTGCCGGTAATGCAAATGGTTTTTGCCGTCGGGTTGGCGGCAAACCACAGGCTGCCGGGCGCGATGATAGTGGCGCCCTGGTCCTGGGCGTCACACAGTTCCTCACGATAGGGGCTGATGCCAGGCGAGCGCAGCAGCACATCAAACTCATGCAAAGCCGCCTCGCCCAGCGGCGCGACGCGCACCGCATCACGTTGCGTCAGTTCGGCCAGGAAGCCTTCATCCGCCGGCGCCTCGGCGATCAGCGTCAATGCCTGCTTGGGGAATCGGGAACGCAGCCAGCGATGCGCGGCCTGCCCTTCCACCCCCAGCCCGAGGATCGCCACGCGCAGGCCTTCAAGGTCCTCGGTCTTCAAACTGCCGCTGCCGGGTCGAAACCCAGCTTCTGAGCAATACGGTCAGGCACATGGTGGCGCCACTGCGGGGACAACAGGTCGCCGAGCGGCGGATAGTCCAACCCCTCCAGCTGCGGTGCCAGCGCAGTGACGATGGTGTGATCCCGCCAGGCCGAGCGGCGGGTGAGTTCGGCGAGCGCGGCCCGACTCTCGCCGATTTCGCCCACACATTCGAATGGTTTGTCACGACCCAGACCACACAGGGCACGAATGCCATCAAGGTTCGACTGGCGCTGCAATAGGTCGTCGCCCTGGATGGCGCGACATTCATCGGGCGACAGGAATAGCGCCAGGCTCAGGGCCGCAAACAGGCATTTGGGACACTGACGGCACCAGCGAGAACCAGACGCCCCCTGCAGCCGCGGGCCATCAAGATGGAAATTGCGATTACAACTGGAATAGATTTCATGAAAATCGGTCAACACGCTGAAGCGGCGAACCACTTCGATTTCTGAAAATGGCCGAATGATGGAAAAGTACTCGATGTCGGGACTCACCCGGTTCGCAATGAGGCTGCGAAAGGCTGCTTCGAATTGTGAGCTCTTGGCGTACTGATGATTGACCACCACGCCGTCATCAGTAATCAGCGTGGGCTCATCCGCCGAGCGCTCATTGGCGAACACAACGAAGCGCGCGCCGTACAAAATGGCGGCGCAAAGCAAGATGCAGGAATTAATCGCGGTGACCGGAACGTGGCCGTTCCTGGCGCCGGCAGCGTTCATCTGCGCCAACCCCGGCGCAAGACGGCGCCGGACCTGCAACAGCGGCAGCCGCGCCGCCTTCACTGTGTCACGAATCAGCTCAGAATCACCCACGGTAATAGGCAAGACTTCAATCCCGGCCTGCTGCAACATGTGTAGGCCCACCAGGCTGTCTTTGCCTCCGCCCATTGCAACCAGGGCTCGCTCTGGCAGCACCAACGACAAGGCGGTTGGATTGGAGATTGCGGAATCGGGAAAAGCCACTCGTGCAGCCACATCCACGCCATTGAGATGGGCAAATTCGGCCAGTCCGTGGATATAGGTTTGGTCCAAGAATCCAGCGATTTGATGATCCAGGCCATTCGCCTCCCCCACAACTTCTATATTGGGCGGCACGATCGCTTTGTAGTAGCTCACACCCGCCACCCAATGCAAAATCCGCAAGGCCTGTTCAAACGCAGCCTGCCGCGAAGCCTCAGGCGGCCAGGGCGCGTGGGGAAACTCGATCGTTTCGACCAATTCCTGCCCACCGTCAAATTCGTAAGCGAGCGAGATTACGCCACTAGAAGCGTCGTAGGCACAACGCGTAAAGCGAAAAATATCGGGTAAGGGCCTGCTCACGTGGCCTCACTCACCAATGCAGACCAGCACGCGCCAAAGACATCATCACCGCCACGCGCCGGTATCAGGGCCCGATGCACCAGTGACAGCAATTGCCTGGCATCGTGCTCGTTCACCAGGATGCTCAGGCACAGGTCGTTGGCCGACTGCGACAACATCAGCAACTGGTGCTCGCGGAAGTAGCCCATTGCCAGGTGCAGCTGCTCCAGCGACTTGCGCACGCCACGCCCAACGATATTGATGCAAGCGCAAGCATCGTAAAGTTTTACCGTGCAGATGGGTATCAGGTCATCGACAAGCCCCGTCAGAGCGTCGGTGTCCATCAGGTTGGCCGCGCGGTTGATCGCCACGGTGGTCGTGGTTTCAGACGTCGCCACCAGGTCAACAGAAACCCCGTGGCGTGCAAAAACCGCGAACACCCGCGCGAGAAATCCGACCTGTTGACGCATGTCCAGATTTTGCAGCAGCAGCACCACCATGTCGGGCTGCTCAATAATCGCACGGGCGCCCCCTGCGGATGCAACCTTACGGGCTCCCGTATTGGCGACGATGTGGGTTCCAGGCAAATGTGGCTGTGAGGTGTCGCGGATATGCATTGGAATATTTTGCGCAGCAGCAGCTCGAATGGCCCGAGCGTGCACCACCCTGGCGCCGCTGGCCGCCATCTCGAGCGCTTCATCATAGTCAAGCTGGGTGAGCAACCGGGCGTCTTTGATCCGACGCGGGTCTGCAGTAAAAAATCCAGGCACGTCGGTCCAGATTTCCACCGCAGCTGCGGCCAGGCGGCCGGCGAGAAGCGCTGCCGAAATATCGGAGCCACCCCGGCCCAACAATGCAGTGTCTCCCGCTGGCGTACGCGCAAGGAACCCCTGGGTCACCACCACCCCTGCCCCCTCTGCCCAACGCCGCTGCAATGCGGTGTCAACCCCAGGGTTGCAGCGTGCCGCCAGCCAGTGGCGCCGGGAGGATTGCGTTTCATCCAGAGTCTGCAATGCTTCGCGCGCATCCGCCCACACGGTGTCCAGGCTGCTGGACAGGAATCGCTCACCCAGGCGCGTACTCAACCATTCACCCACCGCCAGGTATTCGGCCAGCAATTGATCGGCGGCGTCATCACTTGCCTTGGCTTTGGCCGTGCGCGCCGCAAGGGCCTGCAGTTTTTCTTCGGCCCGCTGGCCCAAGACCTCAAAAGGCAACCCCAATTCGGCGGCCATGCCGGCATGGCGGGCCACGATGGCAGCAGCCCGCTGCGGCGAGGGAGCCCGGGCCAGGTCCGTCAGCTCATCGGTAATCCCGGCCAGGGCAGAGCACACCACGCACACCCGGAAACCGGCATCGCGGCGACTGCGAACCAGCGACTCAATGACCTGCCATTGCGCCCGGCCGGCTACGCTGGTGCCGCCAAACTTCATGACCAACCATGTTTCAGACATCGGGAAAATTGTAGATCCAATCGTAACCGTGAAACGGTACCCGATGCGCCAGGTGCTGTACAGCGCAGGGGATTACCGTCAGCAGATTGCCCCGATTCACACCCTGGATCTGCCGATATTCCGGACAAAAAAAAGCGACGCCAAGCGGCGCCGCCAAGAGGAGGGTATATACAGTGAAAACTGCGCACCCTTGGGAGTGTTTTACTACTGCTTGCTATGACAGGGCAGGTGACGATTTGTTCCCCAAGAAGTGCAACTAATTTTCACCCGCAGGGCTAAAGCTCAAAATGCTGGAGCAATTGCCGACGACTGCAGGGATGCAGGAGGTAGAGCTACGCAGGGAGCAGTTGCCGAGGCAAGCGAAACTCCAGCCGAAGGCGGGCGCTTTAGCAGTGAATTTCGACTTGGTTGTTCTTCCTCCGGAAAGCCCCGTGAGCGGACTGCGGTCCACGCCTGGCGGATGGCGCTGCGCGCTTCCCTCGCTTCTCCGCGCTTGGTGGGTCGGCTCCAACGGATCATCCTGTTCCGTGTCGCCTCGTCGAGCCATCCATGGCTCGACGACCCAGTCGCTTGTATGGTGTTTCTGCCTTAAATCTGGATGATTAAGGGTGCCGGGATGGGCGGGACGCAGTCGCTTTCTGGCCAGTCGGTACAGACTAACAAGAGTTCGTCCCCATCCCATTCTCACCAGAGCGCCGATTGAGAATCTAGCTGCAATGACAGCCGATGTATACAAGCTTGCGCCCCGTGAGATCCCGGCTACGGCATATAACCGCGGAGATCATTATGACAAGCAATGTTACCCAAGTCACTTTAGGTGTGGATGTTTCGAAAGATCATTTGGACGTTTACGATTGGACCCGGCAACGACATTATCAAGTCAATAACTCAACCGCGGCCATTGCACAATGGCTTGGTGGGTTGACGGGCGAGGTACGACTAGCGCTGGAGCCGACATCGCATTACCACCTGGCGGTGGTGGATACTGCGCACGCTTTGGGCTATGCGATCTACTTGGTGAACCCACGCCAGCTGCATCACTATCGGTATGCCGTCGGCCTGAGGCATAAGAGTGATCCGCATGATGCCTGGTTGTTAGCACGCTATCTCAGCCACGAAGCGCAGTCATTGCCTCGTCATTGCCCGTCAGACCAGCATTCACGGGAGCTGTGGGCTTTGATTAAGCGTCGCGCTGTGGTGGTTGGAGTGCGTAAAAACATGCGCATGAGCATGCGCCAAGTGTCGCTGTCAGGCCGAGAAGTGGAACAGGCCTGCAGCCGCTTGATCCAGCGCATCGAATGCCGGATTGAGTATTTGCTAAGGGCGTTGGGCCTGCAACAAGACTATGCGCGTTGCCAACAGATACCGGGCCTTGGACCCGCCACAGCTGCTGGGTTGGTGGCGGCCTTTCATCGCGGCGTGTTCGCTTCATCGGATGCCTTTGTGGCCTACCTCGGCCTGGACATACGATTGCGGCGGTCTGGTCGCATGCAGGGCAAGCACAAGCTGACCAAGAATGGCGAGAAGGAGATACGACGATTGCTATTTTGTGCCGCTCACGCGGCCCGCAACGAACCTCGATTCGAGCGCTATCATCAGCGTCAACTGGATAAGGGACTTTCAAAAACCGCTGCTCGAGTGATATTGGGGCGCAAGTTGGTCAGGATTGCATATGCCCTTATGAGTCGAGGCGAAACATTCAAACCGTGTGTAACCATGGCTTGACCAGACCCATAGAATCTTGTCGGCGCTCGGCATCCTTTAAGGCGTGGCCAGCAGTCCGCTCATGGTGCTTTCCTAACGCTGGCACAAGCCCGGAAGGTGCTGTCACGAAGCCGTAGGGCAGGCAACGAAGGAAGTGCGGCTTGCGCCGAAGGCTAGGCTCGGCACTCTCAGGGCACTTCTTCGCCTGCGGCGAAACCGTACCCTTCTCGTTTGCCGGCCATGTCTGGCGAAGCCAGACTAGATTCAATGCCGTCGAGCGCAGGCCCGAGGAGCCGCACGTTTTGCCCGCAGGGGCAAAGAGTAAGGTGACGAAGCCGTCGCGCGTGCAGCCGCCTACGCGCTACGGCGCTTATCGGGCACTTCTTCGCCTGCGGCGAAACCGTACCCTCTTCGCTGCCTGCGCTGCCGAAGGCGGGAGCAGGGAAGCGAGACTCCAGCCGAAGGCATGCCAAGCAAAGCTTGGCTCAATTCAATGCCGTCGAGCGCAGGCCCGAGGAGCCGCACATTTTGCCCGCAGGGGCAAAGAGTAAGGTGACGAAGCCGTCGCGCGTGAAGCCGGCTTTCGCCGCAGGCGAATGAAGGGAAGCAAGACTCCCTAAATTTGGCCCGGTGTTCATTCTGTACTAGGATTACCGTCCAAACTAAAATCGCGCCTCATTTCAGAACCTATTTCAGGAAGCATTCTATGCCCAAATATCGCACCAAAGACATCCGCAACATCACCCTCGTGGGCCACGCCGGTTGCGGCAAGACCTCATTGGTTGAAGCCATGCTCGTCAAGTCCGGCAGAAAGGGCGAAGCAGGCACGATAGAACGGGGCAGCACCACCACCGACCATGACCCATTGGAAAAGGAATTTCAGCATTCCCTCGATTCGGCTGTTGCGAGCCTGGATTTCGAAGGCGTCCACATCAATCTCATTGACACAGCAGGATTTCCAGATTTCAGGGCGTCAACTCTGGCCGGCATGGCCGCCACAGAAACGACGGCCATATTGATCAATGCCCATAACGGCATCGAGCTTTCCACCCGGCGCTTGATGCGGCGCGCCAAGCGCCGCCGTTTGTGCCGCGTAATTGTCGTCAGCCGCATAGATAGCGGAGGTAACCTCGGGCAGTTGGTGCAGGACATCCGCAGAGAATTCGGACCCGAATGCCTGCCGATCAACCTGCCGGCCGGAAATCTCTCAACCGTCAGCGACTGCTTTTTTGGCACCGATGGAGAAACTGACGTCCTGTCGTTGGCCGAGGCCCACGAGGCCATCATCGACCAGGTCGTGGAGGTCAACGACGAATTGATGGAGAAGTACCTCGAGGGCGAGGAGCTTTCGCGAGAGGAATTGCACACGGCCTTCGAGCAGGCCCTGCGGGAAGGACACCTGGTACCAATTTGCTTCACCTCTGCCAAGAGTGGCGCCGGTGTCGGTGAATTCCTGCGGTTGTGCAAGAACCTGATGCCCAACCCCCGCGAAGCCAACCCACCGCTGATCCTGAAGGGCGACGGTGATGATGCCGAGGCCGTTGAGGCCCGGCCCGATCGTAACGACCACGTCATCGCGCACGTCTTCAAAATCACCAACGACCCCTTCGTGGGTAAGCTCAGCGTGTTTCGCATCTACCAGGGCACTGTCAAACCGGATACTCAATTGTTTATTGGCAATGGCCGCAAGCCCTTCAAGGTCGGACACCTGTTCAAGATTCAGGGCGGCATGCACGAAGAAGTCAATGAAGGCATTCCCGGAGACATCTGCGGCGTGGCCAAAGTCGAGGAAATTCACTACGACGCCATCCTCCACGACTCGCACGACGAAGACCATTACCACCTCAAGCCGCTCGACTTTCCCAAGCCCATGTACGGCCTGGCGATTCAGCCTAAAAGCCGCGGCCAGGAACAGAAACTGGCGCAGGCGCTGCACAAGTTGACCGAAGAAGATCGCTGCTTCCAGATCGAACACCACCAGGAACTCAACGAGACCGTCATCCGCGGGCTGGGCGAATTGCATATGCGCGTCATGCTCAAGCGCATGTCCGACCGCTACAACGTGGAAGTTGAGACGCGGCCCCCGCGCATTGCCTATCGCGAGACCGTCACCCGGGCCGCAGAGGGACACTACCGCCACAAAAAACAGACCGGCGGCGCCGGCCAGTTTGGGGAGGTGTTCCTGCGCATCCGGCCGGTGGCGCGCGGCGACGGATTTGCCTTCGTGAACAAGGTGGTGGGCGGCTCCATTCCGACCAACCTGATTCCAGCCGTCGAAAAGGGCATTCGGCAGATACTGACCGAAGGCGGCATCGCCGGATACCAATTACAGGATCTCGAGGTGACGGTCTACGACGGCAAATTCCACCCGATTGATTCCAAGGAAATCGCGTTTGTGATTGCCGCCCGGCACGCCTTTCTCGACGCCATCAACAACGCCGGCCCACAAATACTCGAGCCGATCGTGAGCTTGGATGTCACCGTGCCAGAGCCCCATATGGGCGATGTCACCGGCCATCTCGCGAGCCGCCGTGCCCGCATCAGTGGCACCGAAAATCTCAGCGGCGGCCTGGTGACCGTGACCGCGGACATGCCACTGAGCTCGCTGTCCGACTACCACGCCGAACTCAACAGCATGACCCAGGGCCAGGGCAGCTTCACCATGGAACTGAGTCACTACGACCCGGTGCCCATTGCAGTGCAACGCAAACTTGAAGCTGCGCACAAATCGGGTGGAGAGGCATAGGCCCAGGCCGTAGCTGACCCTGGAGCGCACCGTATGATCATCACCAACATCGAACAGGTACCGGGCAAGGTCGTGGCCGGCGAATTGGGCCTGGTCCAGGGCTCGACGGTCCGGGGCAAACACATCGGCAAGGACATCGGTGCGTTTTTCAAGGGCTTGATCGGCGGCGAAATCAAGGGCTACTCGGATCTACTGGTCGAAGGCCGCGAAGAGGCCATCGAACGGATGACCAAAGAGGCCGAAGATCTGGGTGCAGACGCTGTGATCAACGTGCGAATGACCACATCAAGCATCACCGGCGGCGCGGCGGAACTGATGGTTTACGGCACTGCCGTCAGATTAGAATGAAAGCCCAAATCCAGGACAAGATCAAGAACGCTGCCGAGCAATTTAAAAGCAGCATGTCGGAAATGCCAGTATGGTTCCAGGATCTGTTCGGCGGCAGCAACATATGGGACATGGTGGTCAACAATGGCCTGCAGGTCATTGGCATTGGCGTCATCGGCTGGGTGCTGGCGACCTGGTTCGAACGCCGCCACTTTCGTGACATCGCAGAACGAGAAATCACGCTCCAGCCCATCAGCACCAATACGCTCAAGCGCCCCCCGCCCTGCGAACCGGAGCGCGCCACGTTGTTGGTGGGGTCGGTGGTGGTCGCCCACGATTATTTCAGAACCCTGTTCATATTTGTCCGCAAGCTGATCGGCGGCAACATCCACGCCTACGAACGCCTGCTTGAACGCGGCCGCCGTGAAGCCCTGCTGCGCCTGAAAGAGGCAGCGAATCTGCACAGCTTTGACAGCATCATCAACGTCCGCTTCACCACCTCGGTGGTGGCCGGCAAGTTTATCACCGCAGTGGAAATGGTGGCTTACGGAACAGGGCTCAATACCAGCCAGAGCGCCCGGATTCGAGGCGGTGAGTTAGGTGCGGAGCCAGAAGGCATTCAGCCGAGTAGGTGAAGGTGCAGAATCTTGCCAGAATCAGTTTGGCTGGGCCTGCGCCTGACGACTTCTACGACCCTGCCGGCGCGCCACTGCATTTCCATAAATCGCTCGCCCGCCGAACCCCCGCCTAGCGCGCCTAGGAATGCATCAAGCACGTCCTCGTTGTTTAACTGCCCCACCGCAGGGCTGACCCACAACTGAATTTGTCCCCGACTTCCCGGCCGGTCGGACCGTTCGACGATCTGGTAGTCCAGACCGGACCCCCCGAAGCGCCCAGGCAATACCTCTTCGAGCACCCGGATGACATCAAAATCCAGAAACGCCAGACCACCGGCGGTCAGTTTCTCAAAGCTGCGCACCTGGCTCAAATGGACCTGCCAACCCAGGTCCTGCAGCGGGCAGGCGCACGGCCTGCGCTCCACTCTGGAGCTATTGTCAAATCTGGTGTTTAGCCATTTGATTCAAGCAGCGACCTGATCAATCTCTTTTACCTCGATCCCATCTTTGAATTTCACCCCCGTAATCACCTTGGCCAGGTAATCAAAGCCGCGTAGCCGGCGCCATTTCTTTTCCGCACACTGGCTCAATTTGAACATCATATGCAACATGCCATTGCGCGTCAGACAACCTTTGGATCTTTTGGTCTGGTGGCGGATGGTGGCAAAGGTGGATTCAATCGGGTTGCTGGTCCGGATGCTCTGCCAGTGTTGGGCCGGAAAATCATAAAATGCCAACAGTTCATCCCGATCCTTGAGCAAACAGCTCGTCGCTTTCGGGTATTTCGCCTCAAAGATCTCAATAAACAAATCAAACGCCTTGTTTGCATCATCCTTGGTTTCCGCCTGCCAGATGGCGTGCAGGGCCTGCTTGGCTTTGGGTTGTGCGGATTTCGGCAAACAATTCAGTACATTCATGGTCTTGTGCATCCAGCAGCGTTGCTGGCGGCTGGCCGGAAAGATTTCATCCAGCGCCGCCCAAAAACCCATCGCACCATCACCAATCGCCAGTTGTGGGGCGCTCATGCCGCGCGACTTCAGATTCAGCAACACCTCACGCCAACTCTGAGTCGATTCCCGCACCCCGTCCTCAATCGCCAGAAAATGTTTTTCGCCGCGTTCATTGACACCAATGATCACCAGCGCGCAGAGCTTGGCATCCTCCGCCCGCAGCCCACTGTAGACACCATCAGCCCAGACATACACCCACCGGTCCTGTCCCAGGCGACGCTGGCTCCACGCTCGATATTCCTCCGCCCATACCTGTTTCAGGCGGGATACCGTGCTGGCCGACAGACCCTGTGCCTGCGGGCCCACCAGTACCCGCAACGCCTCAGCCATCTCACCGCTGGATACCCCTTTGAGGTACAACCACGGAATGGCTGCCTCGAAAGTCGCTGTCTTGCGCACATATGGCGGCACCAGCACCGACTGAAAACTCACTGCTTCACCGGTCTTCGAGCGCACCTTGGGAATTCTCACCCGGATCGGTCCCAGGCCGGTCTGCAACTCACGTTCTGGCAGGTAACCGTTGCGCACCACACCGGCATGACCTGATTCGGTACGCCAATCCTGATACTTGGCCAGCAGCTCCTGGACTTCACTTTCCACCGCTTCGGCGAGCAGCTTCCGGGCGCCTTCTTTGAGCAATTCGGTCAACGGATCGGCACTGATTGCTCGACGTTCCAGTTCAATAACATTATTCTTGTTCATAGTGGCGTATCTCCTTTGGTTGCTTTGAAGTTTGGTAACAACAAATCAACCAGATACGCCGCTTTTTTTCAACTGCTCAAACACCAGATTCGATCATAACTCCCACTAATTCGGCGTATACCAGATAGGCGAAGTGTAGGCGCGCTCTTGAGTAAATAATGGGGCCTCGTCGACAGTGACTTCAAGGCCAAATATCCTGGCATCGAAACTCACCCTGCGAGGGGGGATTTCCAGTACACGGACATAGTAAAACGACAGTTCGTCTAGGCATTATTGAACAATGAAATCCTGTGCCTTAATGATTTGGTCGTCGTCAATCGCGGGATTGTCGGTAATCTTTATCATGGCTGGAGCCGCCATATCGAGCGTGTAAAGAAAAACAAAAACCTCGTCCCAGAAAGCAAAGGCTTCATCATTGCCTTGTTCGGTGGCTTTCTCCCTTTTTATGTCGGCCAAATTCCAGTCTTCTAGGTGAGGGTCAGTAGTTAAACTTTCTTGATAAAGTTTTCGTGCGGCAATGTAGACAACATCGCGCACCGTTAAAGTCTCTTCACTGTCAGCCATATAATTATTCCCACATCTGGGCGGCAATTTTTTTCTGTTCCTCGCCTACGGCATTGGAATAAATGGCGGTGTTTTCCATGATCGAATGACCTAGCCATTTTTGCAGCATGTTCAAAGCCACGCCCTTGCTGATTGCGTGAACACCGAAGCCATGCCGTAAGCCCTTGGGTGTGCGGTGTGCGCCTTCCGGTATGTCTGCCGCGACCATTATTTTCTTAACATGCCGCCATGCGGTTGTACGGGAATAAGACCATAGCGGGTTGTCCTGCTTTTCCCGCCAGTGCTTACGCGCTGGCCGTATGGAGTGGACTAGATCGAGAGTGTCCAGAAAATCAGGGGGTACGGGTACGGCACGATAGACTATTTTGCCGTTGCGCCTTTTCAGGGTACGAAAAACAATGGTTTCATTCTGCAAATCAACTGATTTAAGCGTTAATTCCAAGGCTTCCGTTATCCTGCACCCGGTGTGGTGCAGGACACCGCACAAGGTACGTAAATGCGGGTCTGCGGCGGTAGCTGCTCTCATAAAAGCCTGTCTTTCTTCTTCTGTGAGATAAAGACGTTCGCCGTTCTGGTTAATGAGTTGATTTCTGTCATTCATATGAAACAGATTACAAAGGAACTGTTTCAAAGTCGATAAGGAATTAAAACAAAAGCGTTATTTTTCCCTCCCGAAGTGCCGTAGCGCGCTGCCGGCACGACGGAAAGTGAAACAGAATAACCTATAGTGTTTCAGGGGGATTTTCGGGGCACGGCCTTAAAAATTATTTCAGATATATAATAGCCGCTTACGACCCATTGCGGTCATATTATGTAGCCGTAGATATTGGCAGAAAAGTGTCTCTTAGAAAATAGCTCGAGTGGTCCCATATGCTTTGGAGCTATTGTCAAATCTGGTGTTTAGCCATTTGATTCAAGCGGCGACCTGATCAATCTCTTTTACCTCGATCCCATCTTTGAATTTCACCCCCGTAATCACCTTGGCCAGGTAATCAAAGCCGCGTAGCCGGCGTCATTTCTTTTCCGCACACTGGCTCAATTTGAACATCATATGCAACATGCCATTGCGAGTCAGACAACCTTTGGATCTTTTGGTCCGGTGGCGGATGGTGGCAAAGGTGGATTCAATCGAGTTGCTGGTCCGGATGCTCTGCCAGTGTTGGGCCGGAAAATCATAAAATGCCAACAGTTCATCCCGATCCTTGAGCAAACAGCTCGTCGCTTTCGGGTATTTCGCCTCAAAGATCTCAATAAACAAATCAAACGCCTTGTTTGCATCATCCTTGGTTTCCGCCTGCCAGATGGCGTGCAGGGCCTGCTTGGCTTTGGGTTGTGCGGATTTCGGCAAACAATTCAGTACATTCATGGTCTTGTGCATCCAGCAGCGTTGCTGGCGGCTGGCCGGAAAGATTTCATCCAGCGCCGCCCAAAAACCCATCGCACCATCACCAATCGCCAGTTGTGGGGCGCTCATGCCGCGCGACTTCAGATTCAGCAACACCTCACGCCAACTCTGAGTCGATTCTCGCACCCCGTCCTCAATCGCCAGAAAATGTTTTTCGCCGCGTTCATTGACACCAATGATCACCAGCGCGCAGAGCTTGGCATCCTCCGCCCGCAGCCCACTGTAGACACCATCAGCCCAGACATACACCCACCGGTCCTGTCCCAGGCGACGCTGGCTCCACGCTCGATATTCCTCCGCCCATACCTGTTTCAGGCGGGATACCGTGCTGGCCGACAGACCCTGTGCCTGCGGGCCCACCAGTACCCGCAACGCCTCAGCCATCTCACCGCTGGATACCCCTTTGAGGTACAACCACGGAATGGCTGCCTCGAAAGTCGCTGTCTTGCGCACATATGGCGGCACCAGCACCGACTGAAAACTCACTGCTTCACCGGTCTTCGAGCGCACCTTGGGAATTCTCACCCGGATCGGTCCCAGGCCGGTCTGCAACTCACGTTCTGGCAGGTAACCGTTGCGCACCACACCGGCATGACCTGATTCGGTACGCCAATCCTGATACTTGGCCAGCAGCTCCTGGACTTCACTTTCCACCGCTTCGGCGAGCAGCTTCCGGGCGCCTTCTTTGAGCAATTCGGTCAACGGATCGGCACTGATTGCTCGACGTTCCAGTTCAATAACATTATTCTTGTTCATAGTGGCGTATCTCCTTTGGTTGCTTTGAAGTTTGGTAACAACAAATCAACCAGATACGCCGCTTTTTTTCAACTGCTCAAACACCAGATTCGATCATAACTCTTGAAAATCACGTAATATACCGAATAGCCCGTCCCATTCAAGTTGAGCTAGTCTAGCTCTTGAAGAGGCACACGAACCAAAGATTCCCTAGTGAGAAACATTTCGGGAGAGCAATCATGACTGATAGAGCCTGGGCATCATCGATGTCGCTCATCGTATTGGCGTCCACCGGCGTTGTCGCCCAAACGGAAGATCAACCGATACCAACGATCGAAGAGATTGTCGTTACGGCCCAGAAAAGAGAGCAACTCCTAACGGAAGTGCCGATGAGCGTGACCGCGCTCACCCAGGAAGAACTCGAACAAGCGGGGATCCGCACACTGGACGACGTGGCGTATGCAGTGCCGTCCCTCAGCGTGCTGGAGCAGGGGCCGGGTAAGAGCGTCTACACCATCCGCGGCTTCGGCAATATCGCCGGCTCCTCACCGCTGGTCGGCATATACCTGGACGAGGCATCTGTTTCGGCCACCCGCTATCCTCAATTGGACCTCCGGATTTTCGACATTGAGCGGGTTGAGGTCTTGCGGGGGCCGCAGGGAACGATCTATGGAGAGGGATCGGTCGGCGGTACGGTTCGCGTGATCACGCGCGATCCAGATTTTGAAGGCGTATCCGGACTCGCGGAGGCGTTGTTTTCCTGGACAGATGGCGGCGATGCCAGCCAGGAGGTCAGGGCGCTCATCAACCTGCCGCTTGTTGACCAGCAATTCGGGGTGCGCATAGCCGCGACCTATGAGAACGCCGGCGGCTGGGTCGATATACCCGCCGAGTCCCGAAACGATATCAATGGGCACGAGTTGTTCAATGTACGCCTCAAGGCGCTCTGGCAGCCGATGGATGCACTCCAAATCCGGGGCAGCGTCATCGTGCACCGCAATGACGTTGACGCCTCCCCCACCGGAACCGATGAGGATCACAATCTGACCCTGGTCGTACCGGGTTTGGACATGTTCGAAGCCGATGATTACGAACTCTACAACCTGACTGCCACTTACGACTTCGGGAGCTTTACGTTTTTGAGCACCAGCACCTACGTGAACAGGGACAAGGAATTCGTATCGAACCAGTTCGTCCCGCTTGGAGTATTTCTACCGCTTCAGTTCGGCATTGTCATCAATAACACCTTAGACACAAGTTGGTTTAACCAGGAGTTTCGCTTGAGTTCGAATGACGATACAGGATTCACCTGGGATATCGGCGCCTACTATCGAGACTTTGAGGCGGAGGGGACCAGCCTTCAAACACTCGATCTTGGCGGCTTTATTATCGGCGCATTCCCGGGCGATTCGACGGAGGAATCGGAAGCCTGGGCGGTGTTTGCCAATGCCTCCTATCCCCTGACCGATCGGTTGAGGGTCGGAGCCGGCCTGCGCTATTTTGAAGACAAACGGAGATTCGGCTCGACATTCGTCGGGGTCGACGATCCCGATCAGGAAGACACATTTGATGCGCTCAGCCCCAGAGTCTATCTGTCATTTCAGGCGACTGAACGGCTCAACGGCTATGTCAACATCGCAAAGGGATTCAGAAGTGGCGGCTTCAACAACGCCGGGAATCCCGCTTATAACCCGGAAGATGCGATAACGTACGAGGTCGGAGCTAAAGGCACTTTCTTGGAAGGCAGGCTCGCCGCAGAAGTGGCGTTGTTTTACAGCAGCTACAACGATATTCAAATCACGTCTGTCTTCCTAACGCCTGAGGGCGCCATCTTCAACATCCTGGCCAATGCCGGCAAGGGCGAAATCAAAGGTGTCGACTGGTCTTTGCTCTGGGATATGACGGACCAATTCAGGTTTGGCTTCAGGGGCAACTATACCGATGCCGAGCTGGCCAGCCTCAAGGGGGCGACATTTGCATCCCATGAGGTCGGCGACCCCCTGGATCTGGTACCCGAGTACGATATCGGAATCTCGGGGATGTTTCAGTTTGACTGGGCCGACGGCGTTCCCGGTTTCGCCAGAGTCGATTACTACGGATTGGGAGAATCAAGCACAACCAACCGGGTTGCAGGCATCGTTCCGCCAGATGGCCAATCCGATGAATTGGGGATTCTGAATGCCCGCCTGCATGCCAATTGGAATAACTGGTCATTCGAACTTTTCGGCGAAAACCTGCTTAACGAGAATGGCAATACATCATCTTGGGAATGGATCGGACGCAGCACACGTCTGCGCCCGCGGACGATTGGCCTGCGCGCCCGGGTCAACATGAATTAGCCTCGCGAACGAAAGTCTCAATCAAGAAATCACGCTGTACCGCTGGGCGAGCTGACCATCTCGCGCAAGGTTGATCTGGAACGGCAGGGCTGGGAGGATGTAGTCCTCGCGGGTCGTGATCACATGATGCCCTGTAACGACCACGTCGACCCCATGCAGTCCTTTCTCAATTGGTATCATTGGTGAGGATGGAGGAAATTGATGAACGAGAGAAGTGGCATATTCAAAAACACTGTATGGCTTATTTATGCAACCGTGCTGTCGTCATTGCCCCTGTTTTCGGGCAATGTTGCGATGGCCGAATCCGTTGCAATCCTTGGAGCGACGATTATCGATGGCAATGGCGGGAAGCCATTGGCGGACAGCGCAATCGTCATTGAAGGCAACACGATTGTGCAATTGGGATCCCGCAAAGAAATTGATTTGCCGGCAAACGTAGAAGTAATCAATGCACCAGGGAAATTCATCATTCCCGGTTTTATCGATACCAATGTACATATATCCGGATACTTTCAGAGGGAGCTATTTCCACTGCTCATTTATGGCGAGCAAGATCCATATCTCAAATATGGATTCACCATTGAAGGGGCGCAGATGGCATTGAAATATGGTGTTACCACCATTCGCGATAGTTATGGCCCCTTACTCCCTTTGATAAAAGTCAGAGAAAAAATAAAGACAGGTGAAGTCATTGGCCCGCGCTTGCTGGTGGCAGGGAACATCATAGGCTGGGGCGGCCCTGCTTCGGCGACGGAAACCAATCGCAAGCCAAGCGACTTATCGCCATTGGAAGAACATTACAACACCTGGTTTACGCAGGGCACCGGCGATGAACTAACGACCATGTACCCGGATGAAGTGCGGGACGCAATAAACGCTTACATTGATATTGGTCCGGATTTTTTGAAGTACGGTGCAACAACCCATCTGTTTTCACCGGTATACATTGGATTCTCTCCACGCGTCCAACGGGCGATCGTTGAAACAGCGCACGCGCGCGGCCTGAAGGTTGATATTCACTCCTCCAGCGTGGAGGGACATCTGCTGGCCGTCGATGCCGGTATAGACATCATTACCCATTCAGCCATCATCGGGCGTCAGGAATTTAGGCCAGAAGCAGTAAAAGAACTCTGTGAGAGCAATGTGTATCACGGCATATTTGCGTGGGGAACGACCAGTCCGGCTCAACTGTTATTCCATTCCGATCAGTCCGAGGTGGGACTTTCGAGGGAAATTCGTGCCGCACTGCTGGCCATTTCTCCTGATAGAAACCGTGACCCCAGGATGCCGAAACCTTGGGCCCAGAAACTGAGGGAAGTTGCGGGAGCATTTATCAATGTAGATATTTGGAGAAGAAATCAAATCAGGCTGATCGAAGGCGGCTGCAAAATTGTCATTGCAACTGATAGCACGCCGGGAGGCTTTCAGGAGATATTGGGGGACGCGATATATATCCACCCCGATATGGGTATCGGCACCATTCTGGCGATCGAGGGACTGGTAAAACTGGGTATGACTGAGCACCAGGCGATTATCGCGGCAACAAAAACAGGCGCCATTGCCTCAGGATTGATCGAGCAAATCGGGACGCTCGAGGAGGGCAAAATTGCCGATCTTCTAGTTCTGGAAGAAAATCCGCTCGAAGATATATCAAATATAAGAAGAATATCATTCCTCATGCACGACGGGATCATCATTGACAGATCATCCCTTCCGGTTGAACCAGACTTTTATCGGCGTTGAATGTTGAGGCTTAATGCCCCACTGATGCGCACTGTCAATGAGGAATGTTCAATTTCAGCCCGGGAGTTTATTGACCGTTAAACTCGTCCGCGTCCTCCAGCTATCAGACTGCGCGTTCAATTGAACATTCAACAGCACCGCAACCGGCAGTCGACAAATTGGCTCGCGCCTACGGCATCTCCAAGAAACTATTTGCAGGTCTTCGTTCTTAAGCCATTGGCGGCCTTCTTACTATTGTTGGTCATTACTTCTTTTTCCGCTAGACGCGCCTTCCTTGGGTGCCGACCCGCTGGCGCAGCAGACTCAGATTATTATGGTCACAACTCGCCTGGCGGCGGGGATCATCCAGGGTACGTGCTACCGCTTCATTCAGACCCAAGCGGCGGTCCACCTGCTGCAACAGCAGCACACCGCCATCGGAGGTAATGTCGCCGCCCTGGAAATTGGCTTCAACAATACGTCTTTTTAGGACTGGAAATTCAAACGATTCTTGGGTACAGTTTGTCACAGGCAAAACCTCTTCCTTTTTCAATATAGATAATTGAATTATAAAGGATTACAAGGGGTTTTGCCTTCTTATTGGTGAAATATTCGGGCTAGCAAACTGGACCGCTTACTTAAACGGATAATCAACATGGAAAACATACAGGATCGTTCCCTTTTGTATGAACAGACCGCACATACGGTCATGCCTGCGGGTGAATTAATCCCGTCCGGACTGTATGAAGCCAGCCTGGCCGAGGTGCACAAGTACGGCAGCGCCTGGGGTGATCGTATCGGCTTTGTGTTCCGGATTACCGAAGGCGAATACACAGGGAAACTGGTTACGTTGTCCACGGCCACCAACCTTAGCCGCATGAGCAAGCTGGGTCAGACCTTACATGGCTTGTTGGCCCGAGAGCTGACTGATTACGAAATCCGCGACGGCTTTGATGCGCAATGTCTGGAAGGGATAGAGTGCCGGATTCTGGTAGACGAACGCACGACCCGGAATGGTACGCCATACGCGACAGTGGGACGGATACTCAGGTAAGGATGTAAGTACCTGAATACTTAAAAGGCCAACAGGGCCAAAGAGGTGGAATGTCAGACCAACAAAAAAAAGGCCCGAGTTCGTTTTGGATTCCCCGCAAGGTTATAGATGCCCTGCTGGAAGCACAGGCCACAGCCAGCGAGATAGCCGTCTATCTGGTACTTGCTCAACACACGCCAGCAACGGGCGACCATTCCACCGCCGGAATTAAGGCAATTTCGGAAGAGTGACGTTCTCCCAATCACACCCTTCGAAGGAGGCGGGAGCGACCCATGAGTTTGTATGGCACGCGATCACAGATGAGCCCGACTGTTATAGGACAGGCCGAGTCGGTCGTCGAACGTGTCTACCAGGCCGTTGAACACCTGTGCACGGCTCCCGGCGACGTCCGAATCGCCGCTGTTACTTTCTCCTAGGACCGTGGTTTCACCGTGGTGAGCCCGTGGCGTTAATCCCTGAGTGATGTGGTTTTGATGGGGTTTTGCCCCCCCGTCCCCGCCTCACAAATACTTGGCGACGGCCCCGCGTTCGGCTGTGGCGCCATCGCCGGTCGGATTGCCTTCTTCATGATCTCTTCAGCCTACCAGCCGCCGCGGGCCAAAGTTGCAACACAACCGAAATGCGACCCAATTACAGGGGTTTTTTGTTCAGGCGAACTTTATACATGGCTACGCCCAGCCTCCTTACATCATTTCCCGCCCCGATGGAAGTCGGAGAGACGGCGTCAGGTAAGTCAAATTCAATGGCGATACCCTCAGGGCCGACCAGTTCCTTCGGGATGGTTGCTTGGAACGTCTGCATCTTTCTCCGGGTGGCCGTCCATTCTCCAACCTTGTTTCCGTTGGCAAGTACATGGACGGTCTGTTTGCGCACCTTCTCCTCCCGGAGGTATGGAATAAACGTCGCTTCGAGCAAGAGATCGTTCTCCGGTTCCGGAGCTGGCAAATGGAGACTGGCTCGGCGCCCGGTGGTCCAGCACGCATTCCTCTGCTCGGTCCTGCTCCATCCCTTTCCCATGAAGGCATCGGCGTTACCATTGCTTCCGAACCGAATATCTGTCCCGAACCGGTAGACCGGTAACAGGTGCAAGCTGACGGAGCTCATCAATATCGCCAATTTTCTCTTGTCGGCTCCTGTTCCTATCAATCTCGGCACAGACGCATTGGGCAGATCGAATCGTATTTCCACCTCTGGAGAGTGGATCAGTCTGTTTGGCACAACGGTTCGGAATTGATGCGCCCTCCGTTCGCGGGCAGACCAGAGGTCGATCGCGGTGTCGTTGACAAGAACATAAATATTTTGTTCAGGGACCTGCGCCGTAATATAAGGAATGAGTTCGGCCTTCAAGGCAAGATCGGTTTCCGGCACGGTCACTGTCAACTTCAAGCTTGCACTTCCGCCGCTGTTCCACCAGCCTCTACTCATCGGCGCGCTCCAGCCAAATCCAACGTATTCGTCTGCATTACCCACCAGCCCGAAATTGATCTCGGTTCCGTATTCGTACAACGGGCGCCGTATCTGAAAAGCAACAGGTTCGTTGGCTATGCATGACGTCGGGTCAAAAATGCTTCCTTTGATCAAATACTTGGTGAATTCCTGGTTTTCACCAATCGAGGTGTATGTAAAGTAAGGCCGAGCGCGTACCTCACTCGACTTGATTTCAAAAATGGGTCGACCGGGAAACCTGCCCTCCGCACCGGCCGCTCTCATGATGGTCGTAGCGATATCCAGAACAGACGTGTGAGCACTGGAAACCGTTAGAGGTCCGGAGCTTCCGGGAAGCTTTACGGTAAGCAGGGCAACCATCCTGGAAACGCAGGTATCGACCGTTTTGCCGTCAACGAAAGGTGGTATCTGGGTGCCATGGTCCCCCTGCAGAACGATTAAAGACCTGTCATACAGGTTCAACTCTTTGAGTCGTTCCAACAGTTTCAGAAATAGTTTTAGGATTGCTCGTGCTTCATTTCGGTAATTCTCTCTGGTAGTTGGAAGAACACGTCCCGCATAACTTCCGTCGGACCGGGTGACATAAGGGGGGTGGGGTGGCCATAAATGAAGGAAGTGATAGGCTGGCTGGGAATCGCCCACAAAAATATGCTGCAGGTAATCGCTAAAGAATGCCTTTTCCCGTAAGGAAGAGACATGGCCAGATCCGGCCACGAACGGTGTAATGAACCAATTGTTGTCATTGTAGATTCGATGTCGAATCCAATGGGGAGATTGCCGGAACAGCGCCACGTCCATCAGGCGGGCGGCGTTGAGGTGAACCACATCCTCCGGAGAATCCTGGTAGACACGCTGGCGATCATAGTAGTTCGTGTACTTGCTTTCCGTCATGGACTCATAAGGAACCAGGTTTACCTTGTACCCTTGATCGTACAGGCGGTTCTGAAAACCTGCCTGGATCGACTCCCGGTAGTATTTTCCGGGAAGTTGATTGCCATCGTAAGCCTGCCCGGAGAAGATCGCCGGAATCGAAAAAGAAGTGTATTGAGCTACTCCTATGTTCTCTGCGAACAACACAAAACCCTGCAGGTCATCTTCGAGTTGCTGCTCGACCACCAGTTCCTGGAAGATGTCGGTTTGAAAACTGTCCAAGACAATATGAACAATGTTCCTTGTAGAGGAATAGCTAAGCAAGCCGCTTGGAACATGGTGCTCGTAAGTGTAGGTCTTTGACCAGAGTCCTTCAGAGGCGACGCTTGGAGCCAACAGCAGAATCGATTGGAGGCCGATCAGTACCCAACTGGTGCTCGAGGTGATTCTAATCAGGTAGCGTGAAAAGCTCAGACCGGCCGCCAGGACAAGGATCCATATCGTTGCATCCATCCAACCGCGCAGCCCAAACCGTGACCAATCGATTCCCCTGCCATCAAAAACTCCATAGGCTCCCACCAGAAAATTTCCTTGAATCCAGAGCAACATTCCAAGGCAAAAAATTGCGCACGCAAGTGCCTTTACGGCTCGGCTCGGAACCATGTATCCAATCAGGAGTAACGTAGCCGTGAGCAACAGACCGGACAGACCATATAGCGGGAGCAGGCTCGAATACCCTACTTCAAACTCGTCTAGATTCTCCCGGTATACGGAAAAAGTCCCGAACACAAATAGATTGGTAGAAACCAAAAGAGATGGAGGAAACAAGTGTTTCAGCCTGTTCATTAGTCGCAGTTTGTTCCTGGGTCAGTGGATAGTCGGAGCATCGACTCAATGGTTGACGAATTTTCAGTCAGAGTCAATCGCATGAGCGAGGTGCGATATCGCCAGTGTCTAGGTTGAGGCCTCGACGTGTTGCCCCCTCGAGCCCCAGGCCGCTGAAGGCGGAATTTCCGATTTGGACATCCGGCTCACATAGGATACAAAACCTGCTCCCGGGAACGGAAGAAATGTTTGCCCGGCGGCAGTCGCGGGGGGGCGAAGCGTTCCAACAGCCTGTTTTAGCGCTTGCCGGATACACCAAAGAGCTAGTGGTACTCCCAGGTTGGGCGCAATACTGTGTCACGCGGGCTGTGTTGCATTGCCTGGTGGAGGACGCGGAAACTTTCTCGTGGATAACCCGGCGAGAAAAGCAATGGCTCATCGCCTATGTTCAGGTTGCCGGGCCGGAACCGGTCGAGGTCGCCTACGATGAAGCCGTCGAGTTGTACGAGCAAGCCGATGCCTTGGACAGTCAGGCGTGAATTGCGCTTGTCCAACAGGCCAGCTTAATTCTCGCTGCTATGCCGCTGGCGCGATCTCGAGTTTACCGTATTTGGCAAAGAGATCGTTTAGAGCTTCGGCGAGAAGGTTCTGCACAGTCGTGTCATTCTCGACCATCAAAAGCTTGAGTTGCTTCTGAACAGGTACGGGGAAATAGGCGGCCACCTGGCGCTTACCGGCGCGGCTTGGCGGCTGGGCCACCTTCCCTGCCCCGCTGTTTGCCTGTTTGGCGGGAATGGCCGCAGCTTCCGCCGCAGAGTTAGCCTTTTCACGCATTGCTTGCAGCAAGTCAGCCTTTGCCATGAGCACCTCTTTATTTCGTCGATATGTCGACAAGACGACAGACCGACATGTAGACGTTCTGAATCTCGGCGGCCGCTTTGGCGTCAAAGCTGACGCTGGCACCGCGCGAGGCCATGCCCCTGCCAGTAATATCAGTGCGCACGCGGTTGCCCCAATGGTCCAGAGAATAGGTGGTGACTACCTCAAATTGCCCGTCGCCCGGCTCCAGGGTCTCGCGCACCAGTAAGCCGGTGGCCGTGTCATATTCGAATCCCGAATTGCGGGTGATGTCTGCGACTCCGGGGCGGGCTTGACGCACAGAGGCGTGCCGCAGTTTTCCAAACCGCCAATTGCTCCAGTCTGTCGGGAAGTAGCTGTTTTCGGCCGTTCGATCCACTGCCAAATCTCCATCCAAGCCATCGTAGGTCCTCGAAGACGAGACCAGTACATTGCCTGAGCTGTCGTATTCGTTGATCACCAGTGCCCTGCTGCGTAAGTGCCCTTGAAGTGTGTAGCCGATTTCAGTCGATATCATTAATACCGGAAAGCCAATCCCGTCCTGGGATGTTGCCACCTCCCATTGGTTGGCGGAATAGCCGATCAAAGCCCCCCCACGGAGGCGGGTGGCGAAGTGGAAGCGGAAACGCTGTGCCAAAATTCGGGTTCAGGCTCATCAGGGTCGCTAATGGGCATGAGTTCCTGACCACTCCCGGCAAGCACTCGTGTCACGTCTACCGGCAAGCCTCTAAATGGAAAATCCTGACGAATCCGGCGATTGGATCGAATGCCACTTTGAGGATCAAACGAAATGAATTCGCCAAAACCAAGAAAACCGCGGCCTCCTGCTTGTAATCTGGCGCCCGCGTAGTGGTATCTGACCAAGCTGGTGGCATTGACGTTGCTGAATGTTGGTGCACTGCCGATCACTTCGCTGACCACATAAATTGGCGCCACTAGATCGTAAACCGCCGAACCTCGGCCCCAGGCGGCGGCGGCCGAATTATTCATTCGCGTGTAAACCGTTGCATCGGTCAGCGGCAGATATTCGATACGGGTTTCCGCACCCCAGCCATCAGTGATCTGCCAGATCACATTCATGGCTTCATCGCTTCGTCCCGTAATCAGGTTATGGCCCATGAACAGCAGGGTGTCGCTCTTGTCAATGCCCGACCCATCCGCCTTCATGTCAATAAACAGATGATCAATCATGCCGTCCCCGGTAAATTCCAGAAACACGCTGCTATCACCCCCAGCTATGTTCCCTGAAGTCATTCCGGTCGCAAATTCAGCGGAAAAGCCCTGCCCGAAGTCGTTAATCTGCAACACCCATCGCGCATCGCTATCAGCGTGCTCGTCGGGATAAAGCAAATCAGGATAACCGTCGCCATTGAAGTCAAACAGCCTGACATCGCCACCAGATTCTTCCGCTATCTCGGCAATGTGGATTGCAGATTCAAGCCCGCGCCCCGTATTGATGCGGTAATACCACTCATCGGTCTCGTCGCCGACCACATCATTGGGGTCATCACCTTGCTGGAACACCATGTCTGCCAGTCCATCGGCATTGATATCCACCAGCGAGACCCGCTCGATGCGCGGCAAACCCGCATATTGCGGGTCCGTGCAGATCTCGATGACAACACAGTCGATACCGCCCGCCAATCCGACGACCTGGGGCTGATAGAAGGATGCAGTCTGGTCAGACAGAAATATCAAGTAAAATCCGGCACGCGCGTAGACGCCCTCGTCAAGGCGGTCGGGCAAATCCTCTGCGACGGAGAGCAGGAATCTGCTTCCACCAGCAGTATGGGGCTGATCGGGCACCAAATTGATCCGGTGGCAGGAGCCCTCACATTTAGCGTACTGTCGTGTTACCCGCACCAGCAAGTCAATGGCGCCATCGCCGTTGTAATCAAATGGCTTGGCCCCAGAAACCCCCTTGGTTGGGTTGAATTGAAAATGCGGCACCTCGTCGTCGAGCCTCCAACCGTCCGTTGTTTGATGCGGAAAAAACGGGGCAGTATCAATGGTGAGCTGAATTGGAATCGCCAACCCGGGTGAACCGCCCGGCGTGAAGGTGTTGCGCAACATCAACAGCTGACTGGTTCCGTCTGCGGCTTTGCTGCTGGTGAGCAGGTCAGCCAACCCGTCCCCGTCATAATCCATTATGTGAACTTCATCCGGGTCGAGGTCGAGGCTAAGGCTGGTGTTCTGCGCATCAAAAGCCACGCTTTCTGTCCCGGGCCCGGTAGCCGCTGAAAGCCTGACCATGAGCGACACGACGCCATCGATCTCGCGCGGATAGAGCACATCCTGGTAGCCATCGGCGTTGAAGTCGATGACCTGCAGAGCGACCGGTTCGTCTTCATCCCCATTGTTTGGAATGTTGTACCGGCTACTGGCCAGCGTAAATCCGCCAGCGGCCGTTGCGTATGCCACTTTGAAGTAGAACTGAGCGCCATTCTTCTCGGTTAATAGCAGGTCGGGCCTGCCGTCACCATTGACGTCTCCTGTCTGCAGGGCCGCCAGGTGGTCAGGAAAAATACTGCCGATGGCACGACCCTGCTGACTGACAGCGTGTTCTCCCTTGAGCCAGTCAAATCGAGTTGGGGCAAAGCACGTGCTGCCGGAAGCGTCACTGCATTCGGACACCTGCTCAAGCACCCTCTGGCCGAAACCGTTCTCTCCATAGGACAAAAACCAGGCTCTCAACGAATTGAAACTGCTGTCTGTCGATCTGATTTTGCCACGTGACTCAATTTTCACCAGCAAGCGCGTATCCTGGATGGCTGCGCCCGCAATCCACGACCGGGACGTGTCAGTTCTACCGCCCTCATAGTAGAACTCGAATTCCGCATGTGCCTGGGTGCCGGCGCGCTGATTGGCAGCATAACGCACCCGTTCCAGAACGAAGTCCACTGGCCCCGCACCCGATTCGCTCCAGGAATATTCAATGGTGTTGGAAGCACTATCAGTCAGGCTGTTCTGCAACCACAGCAGCGCAGTGTCCGGACCGTCTTTGTGACGAGACTCAATGCGCGAATCTTCCGTATTGCCAAAATCAAGCACACTGCCATCACGCCGCCACACCCGGAAATAAGCGGGGCCTGTGCCGGCTCTGCCGTATGAAACCACCCTCTGAAAACTCTCGATTTCTGTGCGGTACTCACTGCCGGATTCGCCGTAGTTACCCTGAACCACCACCAGGCGTTGACCATCCAGGCAGAAGCGGTCCGTATCACTTAAGGTGACGCCAAGACCATTAATTGTCCCGTCTTGTTCGAAAGTGTGGGCACAACGCTGGATCGCAGATGTGCCGCTGAGCTGCCAACCCACGCCTGTCGGACCGTTACCAGCTCGGGAATGATATTGCAGGGCGAGTCCCGGTGTCAGACCCCCAGATCCCACGGCTGCCATCAGTGGAATGCGATATGTGGCGTTGCCTGCATCGTCTACATTGAATTGTCCTTTGATCATACCCACCCTCGAAGTGCTTTCCAGCACTGAGTTGGATATTCCCGGAGCGCTCGCCGGCGCCGGCGGTTTTTCTGGATTCGCGGCTTGTACCGGGGGTGGCGCGGTGGCGCCTTCGAGGTAGCGCACAAATACGTCATCCACTCCGGCCTCTATAACCGTGCCGCTGTCCGCACCATCATTGGCCTCGAATTCAATGTAAATCTGTTTTCCTGCATAGGCTGTCAGATCAACGCTCGCTGCCTCCCATTCGCCTGCGCGGATAATTTGCGTGCCGCTGATTTCGAATACCTGGTCTTCGCTGCCATCACCAACGACCAAGACGCGAAACCAGTCCTGCGCGTTGGCCGAGGCGCGGTGTGCGAAAAAGAATTGAAATTTGAGTGAGATAGACTCAGCGCCGGCCGGCAATGTCAACAACGGAGAAGAGATTGAGGTCGCGCCGCGGTCAACATCATATCGGCCGATCGAACCACCACGTCCGTCAGTGATCAGCGCCATTTTGCCGCTGACTGTATTGCTGGGCTGGTAAACGATGGAATCGCGGATCGTCTGTTCGGGATCAGTGCGATGCCATTGTCCCCTGGTTGAGGAATCGGTGCCACGCCGGTTGGTCAGCCAGCCAAGGTCAAGGCTAAAATCATCGACCAACAAATCAACCCATGCACCATTGTCAGGCTGTGGCGTAACCAACCACTGAAACACCACTTCCGATTCAAGCTTGCCATCCGAGACAGCAATTGCAACAGAATAGCTGCCGGGCTCGGCCAGGAGCGTGCCACTGACCAGGCCGCTATCGGCATCAAGGGTCAAGCCCTTGGGCAATCCGGACTGGAAGAACGCCAGCGTATCTCCGTCGGAGTCGGTTGCCTGCATCTGCAGCGTGACTACTTCGTCTTGCACATGGGCCTGATTACCCGGGTCGATCAGAATTGGCGCCTGATTCGGCTCAGTCCCGGCCACAAAACCGATATCGGCCTGACCGTACATGGTGCCGGTTATCAGATTGGTGGGCACAGCGTTCGCGTTTGCACCGGTGGATGCGTAGGTGGAGCCGAGAATCCGAATCTTCTTGCTGTCGCGTGGCAGGTCAGCACCACTTTGATACGAAGCGCCGGAACCCGCCAGGTATGCGGCAACCGTATATTCCCTGTCGACTTGCAGGCTTACCGGCTCAATCGGCGCATAGCACCATTGATATGTACAACTGACGGTTGCCTCGGCCAGAAGCGCGCCACTGGCGCGTTCGAACAATCGTACGCGTTTCGTACCGTTGAAGTAGCCGCCCAACTCTCGCACTTGGCCCTCGGCCAGAGTGAGAAAATGATAGCCCAAAGCGTAATGATAGTTTTTGTTCAGTTCGAAGAGCTGCGGATTTGCCGCCTCCTGCCAGGGGTAAAGTGAGCTACCTGGCGCTCCGCCTCCGTCCGAGGGCGGCTCGACCACCCAGTTGATCGCTGCAGTCCACGTGCTGCATTGCGTATTGCCCAACGCATCGGTGCAAGCGCGAACGCGGTAATCATAACTGCCGTACGGACCGTCACCCGCGTCTATATCCAGCCAGGTACTAGATCCTGGTGAAACCGTGTGCAGATCGGCATTCTCCGAACCCGGTCTGACTTCCTCGACTTCATACCACTGCACACTGGAAGGATTCGAATGCGCCCAGTTGAGTTTGAACTGCCGGTCGGCTTGATTTGACCAGTTGATCGAGAGGCCGTCAGGTGCGCCTATTGACGCCTGAGAGACCTGAAAGGTTGCCGACTCGGCAATCAGCGTGCTGGCTGAGCTGGTTCCCATGCGCAACTCAAATCGGTAGGTTCCGGGATCGTTTACTTCGTAGACGTAATCGACCGCAGCGGTCGTTGCAGCGGCAATGACCTGCCTTTGCCCACTGGGCAAATGGTGAATAAACGCCGAGGCCGACGGGTAGTCGCCATCGCTGAACCAGGTCAGCGTGACTTCGCATTCGGTGGAAGTATTGCTGAGCTGGCAGCCATTTCCGCTACGATGCCGATAGGAAATACGGTGGAAACTTGCCTGCTTTACCAGGTGTCGAGGGGCCGCAACGACCCCCTTGTGTAGCTGCCCACTCGCGCTGCCCCCCGGCAGATCAAATGAGACCCAGAATCGACTCGCTTCAAAGCCGGTGAACGTCCGACCGCCATTTCGATTGTTGACGCTGGCATCTACATCCCAGGCACAGCCGGACTGATAAATACTCAACGGTCCCGGCAGGCTGGCGGCGTTGCCCTGTGCCACGTAATAGAAGCACATGTCGGTCTGCTCTGCGCTCGGCTTCCAGCTGTTTCCAGCCTGAATCCAGGTTGGATCGCCGTTGCTGTCGGAAAATACAACTTCCACAGCCTCGCCAAATGCGCCAACGCTGTGAGCCACGAAATAACTCGAATCAGTCTCGTCAATCCAGAGCCCGGAATAGTGCGTGTCGTTTTGCCAAGAACCAGGCACAGATCCGACCAACAATTCAATATCGTCAACTGCCGAGAGTGACTGCCATTTAAACGTCGTACTCCAGCTGATTGTGGCATGAGAATTGTCTGCACCAAACTCAATTGTGGCGTTGCCGACCTGAATTGCCTGGCCGTTCCGGGTGATAAAAATTCCACCTGAGTAGCTGTTGCCACCAGACCAGACCAGGTTCAGTCGTGCCGCCACCGGCCGATATTCGTCGTAAATCCAATTGCAAACAAAACCGCATGGTGCATCTGAGTAGCGCAATTTGGCTTCGTAGGTATACCAGATGCCAACCAGGTCAAATGCATTGCCGTAAAGGTTGTGTGACTCAGGCAAGGCCAGTCGGTTCGCCCAGTAGAAGCTGAAGCCATGGCCTCCGCGTTTGTTCGGGTTGTACCACAAGCCAGGCCGGAGTTCATCCGGCCCTCCGGCGACTGCCGCGGGTGCGTCTGGGGACGCAAGCGCCGGGTCCGGAGCCTGAGTGAGCCTGTTAATTTCTTCGGCAACCACAATCTTGAGGCGAGATGAGTCCGGTCCACATGATGGCGCGAGATCTTCACCTCGTTCGCAGGCAGCGACGCGGAACCTGTAGTTTCCCGGCTCGAGCCGGTAAATGGTCATTTGAGTGCTATTGGTATAGCTCACCCGGTCCCGGCGTCGTACCGTTTCGGTGATGCGATAAAATGTCCTGGATTCCGCTGCCGGCGCCGTCCACTGAAGCCGGGCGTAGCCATTATTTGAGACGACTCCTCTGTGCGTTACCCAAGCCGGCGCAGGAGGTACTGATGCTTGCGCAATGCCACCGATCACCAACGCGATCAGTAGCACACCGGCATATGCCCAAAAACGCCGTTCTCGCCGCACGACCGCCCCATGACAGGCACCCCCTACCCTTCCCCCACAAAAACCGGACATGACTTCCCCCTGGCCGGCACCTGAAGTACCGGCAAATATGTGCCTATGGATGCGTCTGAAAGAAAGTGTGGCGGGGCTTATCCGAACGCCAGGACAGATTCAGAATCCGATCCGGCCCGCTAGTCCGGCCCCTGATCCGACCCTTGATCCCAACCGTAAAATTCGATCGACAGCTAAGAATCAGATCAAAGGGGTGGTGCAGTCAACAAAGAATGAAGACCGGCAAGAAAGTCTCACAGAAACAGAAGTTAAAGGACTACAAAACAACCCTCGGAGCGACACTGCAACCCCGCGATTCCGCCAGCGTTAGGAATGCACCATCAGCGGACTACTGTCCACGCCTTCAAGGATGCCGAGCGCCGCCTCGGTAATTGCTCTACCTCCTGCAGTCGTGCTCCAGCGTTAGGAATGCATCATGAGCGGGCTGCTGGCCACGCCTTTAAGGATGCCGAACGCCGCACAAGCGACTGGGTCGTCGAGCCAGGGATGGCTCGACGAGGCGACACGGAACAGGATGTTCCGTTGGAGCCGACCCACCAAGCGCGGAGAAGTGAGGGAAGCCCGCGGGGCCATCCGCCAGGCGTGGACAGTAATCCGCTCTTGGTGCTTTCCGGAGTTACCCCAGGCAGCAACACGCCATACCGCTAGAGCGGCGGCAACAAGCCAGCCCTGAACGCGTTACGAAGCGATCGATATCTCCACGCGATTGGATTCTCCCGGTCCGGGCCCCTTGAGTACGTCGAGGTACCACTCAAGAAAATTCCAGGTGAAGTTTTCCATGGTCGACAGGGGGCCGGGCTCGTAGAAACGTGAACGGATGCCCTTGGCATTGCGCTCAATGATCTTCTGGTCGGCATGGGTGGTCACATCCCACAGCCAGATCAGCTTGTCCTCGTCGTAGTCGCGCCCCTCCTCGGCATCGGCGTTGATCAACCAGGTGACATCGCAATTCGATCGCTCGAGACCGTCGGGCGTAAAGCGATAGATGACCACATAATCGCAATAGGCCAGCGCAAAAGTGACCGGCCCGATCTGGAAATCTGTCGTACCGCCATCATAGTCCTTGATGTCGCCCATCAGTGGCGCAACCGGCTGGCCGTCCTGGCTGCCGGTGATATGGCCGCGCCACATTGGATAGCGCTCGTAGGCGTAGTCCGCCCCGAAGCATTCTGCCCGCAAGTAAATGCGGCTGACCGTTGTTTCACTCAGACCGCAGGCTGCCGCGCGGGCCATGACCTCGTCGTGCTGCCTGGACGAGCGGGACTCGGGCTCCGCCAGACTGTGACCGCGTGTGTATTCGGGGTGGGCGGGTGCGCAGTGGTAACACTCGGTGTAGTTTTCAACCGCCAGTTTCCAATTGGACTCGATTGGGTAGTTGTGGCGGTACGCCACTTTTGCCTGGTCCAGCCGGTAGGGTCTGAGACACTCGGTCAGGGCATCACGAACAGCCTGGAAAGGCGCTGGACTGTCAGCGAAATTCACATAGATCATGCCTTCGAGCACTTCACAATGGATTTTCTTCAGGCCCATTTTCGACTTGTCAAAATCGTCAGACATATAGGCCGCGGCACGCAATGAGCCATCAATATCGTAGGTCCAGCCGTGGTAGCGGCAGGTCAAGCGCTTGGCGTAGCCATGGGGTTCATCGAAGATCCGCGAGCCGCGGTGGCGGCAGACATTCACCAGCGCATTGACCGTTCCCGGGGCGCTGTGGATGATGATCACCGACTCCCTGTCAAAATTGAACAGGAACCAGTCACCAACATTGTGTATTTCACTCTGATGACCGACATAAAGCCACGACCGCATGTAAACGCGCTCCAGGTCCATCCGGTAGATATCCGGATCATTGTAGAAGGCCTGATTCAGCGCCCGCATTTTCTGCTGGTTTGCTACCAGCTCCTGAATTTTCTGCATTTCCATTAGATGATCTACCGCTTCCTCCGGGCTCACCCCGGTCAAGGGGTATTCTACATGCCCGCCAAGCCGCGCTTGAGCAGGGCCCGGGCAATGATCAAACGCTGAATTTCACTGGCGCCCTCCCAGATTCTATCCACTCGGAATTCACGGTTGAAGCGCTCGGCGCAATTCTCGCGCATATAACCGCGACCGCCAAATATCTGCACCGCCCGGTCGGCCACTCGCGAGGCGGCTTCAGAGGCGAACAACTTGATCACCGAGCAGCGCGCGTGCAGCGACTTCACGTCTTCGCCTCGATCGTGGGCCCGGGCCGTCTCAAAAGTCATCAAGCGCGCTGCCCACCAATCTGCAACGCTATCGGCCAGCATGGCCTGGACCAACTGCTTGTCGGCCAGCGGCCCGCCGTCGACCCTGCGGGATTTGGCGTAGTCGCTGACTTCCTCAATCAGCCGCGCCATGGCGCCGCAGTCGCGCGCGGCGATCATCAAGCGCTCACGGCGAAACCAACTGTGGGCGTAGGACATACCGCCGCCCTCTTCGCCGATCAGGTTGGCTGCCGGTACGACAACGTCGTTGAAGCTAATTTCGGGATGATGATGGTCAAAGGTGTGACTGAACAATGGCGTGCGTACGAATTCAATGCCGTCAGAGTCCTTTTCCACGAAGAACAGTGCGTCGTCGCCGGCATGCGGGCCTTCGGTCAGCTTGGCCTGCAGGAAGAAAAAGTCCGCCCGATTGGCACTGGTGACGAACCACTTCTCACCATTAATCAGGTAGCCCTGGTCGGTCAGCGTCGCGGTGGTCTCGACCACCACGTCAGAGCCCGATTCGCTTTCAGTGATGGCGTAGCATTCCTTGCGCTTACCCTTCATCATTTGCAACACAAAACGCTCAAGCTGGTCTTCATTGCAGGCCTCGAACATCCATTGGTGGGGCTCTGAAAAACACCAGCATAAAGCGTTGGTAACACGGCCGAGTTGCTCCCAAACCGCCACCTGGTCGAGTGTCCGCAGGCCCAGACCGCCATAGCTGGGATGGACATCCATGGCACTGAAGCCCAGATCGGTGGCGATGTCGTGGTGGCGCTTGCTCACATCCGCCGGCAAGCGTCCGCCATTCATCTCCGCTTCGACCTCAAAGGGGATCAATTCCTCCTCGGCAAATCGCCGGGCCTTGTTCAGCCAAGATTCCGCCGCTCGGTCCAGATTCAGCCTCATGCAGCGTTGGTCCTGTCGATGCCCACCTTGGGCCTTGGATAATGCTTTGGGAAGATATAGCTCAGGTAGTTCATGCACACCGCTTTTGCGGTTTCGCGCGACAGCCTGCGGGGCGATATCAGCAGATCGAGCCACATACCCTCGCCCATGGCCGAAAGTCCGGTGGACACATTTTCCGCATCCAGTGCGGTATAGCCGCCTTCTTCAATCAATTTGGTAATCACCGCATTGAAACGGGTGCGATAAGCCCGGTCACGGGCGGCGCAAATATTACGGTAGGTCGGGCGCGCCTTGCTCTCGCCCCAGAACGCAAACCACACCGCCAGTTTGTCTGGATGGCAGACCGTTTTGTCGAAATCAACCGCTACCAGCGCGGCGAGTTGATCCACGGTTTCCGGTCCGGCGTCCGCCAGTGCCTGGGTCCATGCGCAGCGGTATTCCTCGGCGACAAACTTCAAGGTCTCGGCCAGCAAGTTATCTTTGCTCTGGAAGTGCAAATTGATGATGCCCTGGCTCAAACCGGCCTCTTTGGACACCCTCGACATCGTCGTGTCAGACAAACCGTTTCCGGCAATGCTGCGGATGGTCGCCTGGATGAGCTGCAACTGACGCTGCTCTTTCGACGCTGTTCGTTTCTTGGCGACAACCTTCAAAACCGGGCCCAATCATTGTGAGGGAAAACCATTTTAGTGCCAGCGCAAACGCATTGCAATGAATGCTTGTTCATTCATAATTGTGGACACGAATACGTCAATATGAGAATCTATGCGCTGAACATTTTCTTTTCATTCTTCCTCGAGGCAACTATGCGCCGGACACTCCGACGTTCCAATCAACATTTCCAGAAAGCCGTTGGCAAGCTCCCCCTGGGTGTGACTTCGAATTTCCGCTACTGGGGTGACGAGGGCACGATCTATGTTGAGCGCGGCCAGGGCGGAAGAATCTGGGACATCGACGGCAATAAATACGTCGATTACCGGCTCGGGTACGGCCCGGCAATTCTGGGCTACGCAGACGCCAGGGTGGACGAAGCCGCGCGCGCAGGCATGGAGGTCGGCGGGGTGTTCGCCTTGTCCACTGAACGTGAGTACGACGTCGCCTGCAGAATCTCGAAAATGGTGCCCGCGGCCGAATTGGTGCGATTTTCCAATTCAGGCACCGAGGCCGCGATGGCCGCATTACGACTGGCGCGCGCGCACACCGGTAAGGACGCCCACGTCATTGTCGAGGGCGGTTATCACGGCGTCTATGATTCGGTACTGTGGTACGCCGACATCGAGGAATGGGACGCCAGCCAGGGCGACCCGCCAACCGTAGCGTACAGTGAAGGCGTGCCCGGGGTGCTCAAGAGCCTGGCGCATTTCACCCCGCTCAATGACGCCAACTACCTCGAAGATTTGTTCAGGCGCCACGGCGATAGCATCGGCGCCTTCCTGATCGAACCGATTATGGGCAATTGCTGCTCGATTACCGCCACACAAGAGTACCTGCACGATGCCAGGGCACTGTGCGACAAGCACGACATCATCATGATCGTCGATGAAGTTAAAACCGGCTTCCGGGTTGCCCGCAGCGGGGTGCAGGAACTTTTCGATTTCAAGGCGGATTTGTGCACCTTTGCCAAGGCGATGGGCAACGGCTACCCGATCGCCGCGCTGGCGGGCCGCGAAGACATCATGCGGCGAATCGGTGATGGCGTCGTCCACGGCGGTACTTACACCTGTCATTCGGTGTCGTTGGCAGCCGCGGAAAAGACCCTTGAAATTCTGGACGAAACCCAGGCCCTGGAGACCATAGCCCGCTACGGCAAGCAACTCCAGCAGGGCATCAGCAAAATACTCGAGCGGCGAGGCATTGCGCATACCTACGTGGGTCACCCCTCCATGGCAGGGTTGTTTTTCCACGCCGAAGCGCCGCTCAATTACCGTGACTGGCTCAACTCAGATTACAGTTTCTACGATGCACTGGCACCCTGCCTGCACGACTACGGCGTGCTGTGCGAGCCCGATTCGCGTGAACCGTGGTTCATCTGCGAAGCCCATGCGGACGACGACAGTCTGGCGCACACCCTGAGCGCCTTTGAAAAAGCAGTTGATGAAACCTTGAATAAGGTCGATCCAAAAAACACCGAGCCCGGGAAAGTCATTCCCACACCGGCAGGCGCGATCTAACGGAGTCCATTGAGGTGGTAAAAAAGTACGACGCAATTGTTATAGGCGCCGGCCATAACGGCCTGACCAACGGCGCCTATCTCGCCCAGGCGGGTCTCAACGTCCTGATGGTCGAGAAAAATGAGTACATTGGCGGGGCAACCGTCAGCCGCGAGTTGCACAAAGACTGGATCTACTCCAACTGTTCCTACGTCTGCAGCCTGCTTCGGCCCGAGGTCTATCGCAGCCTCAACCTGGCAAAATATGGCCTCCAGGTCGTGCCTTTTGATGGCAGTGTGACGATTGCCGAAAGTGGTGATTACTTCGGCCACTACATCGACCACGATGTCTCGCGCCGTGAAATGGCGCGCCACAGCCAGCGCGATTCCGATGCCTCGGTGCACTTCGACCGTGACATCATGCGCCAGTGCCGATTCATCCGTCAGTTCCTGTTACGCACCGCGCCGGACCCAGCCTCCTTCAAACCGCGTGACCTGTTTGAAATGCTGCATTTGGGCAAGGAAATGTTCAAGCTGGGCGAAGACGTCATCTACGACATGATGCGTTTTTATACCATGAGCATTGCCGATTATCTGGATGAATACTTCGAAAATCCTTTGATCAAGGCCGCCATGGCAGGCAGCGGGATCATCGGCTCTGCGATGGGCGTGATGTCGCCCGGCACGGCATATGTATTGCTGCATCACGCCATGGGTGATGTGGACGGCAACATGGGCGCCTGGGGTTTTGCCCGCGGTGGCATGGGTGCGATCGCCAAGGCCATGGGCGGGTGTTTCGAAGACCACGGCGGCGAGATTGTAGCCGGCTCAGGCGTTGATCAGATCATCGTCAAGAATGGCAAGGTCACCGGCGTTGCGCTGGACAACGGCAACGAGTATTACGCCGATGTCGTGGTGTCCAATATGACCTTTCCCCGCACCTTTCTTGAATGCATGGATGAAAAGGACCTTGAGCCGGAATTTATTCGCAAGGTGCGCAATTTCAAAATCCGCGGTTCGTCAGGAAAACTGAATATTGCGCTCGATGGCCTGCCTGATTTCACCGCCCTGCGCGGCAACAAGGAGTTGATGACATCTGACATCCACCTGATCAATTCCGTCGAGCGGCTCGAACGGGCCTATGACGACTGGAAGGACGGCACCTGGTCACAAGACCCTTACATTGACTTGTTGATCCCAACACTCACTGACCCGACGATGGCGCCGCCAGGCAAACACTACATGTCGGTCTTCGTTCAGTACGTGCCACCCAAGGTGCATGGCAAGGAATGGACCGATGAGCAGCGCGATCAGTTCGGTGAAACGGTGATGAACCAGATTGAAGCCTATGCACCCGGCTTCAAGGACCTGGTGCTGCATGTCGAGGTGCGCACACCCCGCGAGTTGGAGAACGAAACAGGGCTGACCGAAGGCAACATCTTTCAGGGCGAATTAACCATGGACCAGCTGTTGTTCAATCGTCCGATTCCGGGTTATGCCCAGTATCGCGGGCCTTTGAGGGGCCTGTATATGTGCGGCTCGTCCAATCACCCCGGTGGCAGCGTGATGGCGGCCCCGGGTGCCAACGCCGCCCGCGAGATACTGCGTGATCTGCGCAAACCCAATACAGTACCGGAGGGCTGGCTCGATGACTGATCGCGTACTCATTATCGGCGGGGACCACAACGGGCTGGTATGTGCGGCATACCTGGCCAAGGGCGGCCGCAAGGTGACCGTGCTCGAAGCGGCCGACCAGGTTGGTGGTGCGGGCCATAACCCGCGAATTTGCACCGGGCTTCCGCGTCTCCAGCGGCGCCCACCTGCTGCATCTATTTGATGGCGACATTCGCAAAGACCTCGAGCTCGACCGGCATGGCCTCAGCGAGGCCAGGTCTGACCTGAAAACGGTCGCCCTGGCGGCGGATGGCCAGCACCTTGTCATTGCAGGCGATTCAGTCTCCGGCGGTGATATTTCCGAACAGGACAAAGCGCGCCTGAAGGAATACCGTCGCTTCATGAGCCGTTTCGCCAGGGTGATCGGCAAAATGCACAATCAGGTACCGCCGCGCATTGCGTCCGGTCAGCGCAGCGACCTGTTTGCCCTCACCAGGCTGGCCCTGAAAATCCGCTTGTTGGGCAAAAGCGATATGCGCGAGTTTCTGCGCATTGCCGGCATTAACATCTACGACGTGCTGCAGGAGAGTTTCGACAATGAGTTACTGAAGGGCGCCTTGAGCCTGGATGGCGTGCTGGGCAATCACCTCGGGCCTCGCTCCAACAATAGTGTGTTTTCAACCCTGCACCGGATGAGTGGCAACAATACCGGTGGATTCGCCCTGCCCAAAGGCGGCATGGGCGCTGTCAGCGACGCGCTGGCGGCGGCGGCCCAAAAACTGGGTGTGGAAATCCGCACCGGCTGTGTGGTCCGCCAGATCAATATGGCCGGCGATCGTGTTTCCGGCGTGACCCTTGAGGGGGGTGAGGCGCTCAGCGCCGCCACGGTAATTTCCAATGCAGATCCCAAAACCACCTTTCTCGACCTGCTTGGCACACGCCACATTGAAGCCGGCTTCGCGCAGAAGATTCATCATATCCGCGCGCGCGGCAATGCCGCCAAACTGCACCTGGCGTTGAGCGATCTGCCGGATTTCAAAGGGGTGGCCGCAGACCAGCTCGGCGAGCGCCTGGTCATTGCGCCAGACATGGATTATGTGGAGCGTGCCTTCAATCACGCCAAGTACGGCGAGTACTCCCCCGCACCGGTGGCCGAAATCACCATTCCCAGCATTCATGATCCCGCGCTGGCGCCCGCTGGCCAGCACGTTCTGTCCGCGGTGGTGCAATATGCGCCACTCGAATTGAAGCAGGGCTGGGGAGAAGCAAAGGCCGCCTTCACCAACAAAGTGATGGACCTGCTTGGCCGCTACGCGCCCGATATCCGCCAGAAAACGCTCAAGGCCGAAGTCCTGACGCCGCAGGACATCGAAAACGAATTCAGGATGACAGGGGGCCATTGGCACCATGGTGAAATGACTCTGGATCATTTTCTGATGCTGCGGCCGGTGCCGGGTGCAGCTCAATACGCGACACCCGTGAATGGCCTGTTCCTGTGCGGTGCTGGCGCCCATCCCGGCGGGGGGGTCATGGGAAGCGCGGGGCGTAATGCTGCAACCGTGGTGCTCAATCATCCGGCTGCCAGTAATGGGCCCAATAATGGAGGGGGCAAATAATGTCCGCCGTCGACTACAGCAAGCGCGATCATTACCTCACCAAGGTCTTTCCCAGCCCGTTTCATTCACGCCAGCGGGAACACAATCTCCTGAAGGTGTGGGGCCGCTGGAGTGATTACCTGTCGGTGCCGGCCTATTTCTGCGAATCGACCGAGTATTTCTGCGGCCGCAATGCCTGTGGTGTGTTTGATATTACGCCCATGGTGAAGCACCGGGTCAGCGGTCCTGATGCGTTGGAATACATGAACCGGCTGGTCACGCGCGATGTAGCCAAAATTAAACCCGGCCGGGTCGGCTATGCCGTGTGGTGCAACGATCGCGGCCAGGTCATCGACGACGGCACAATCTTTCACCTGACTGCAGGCGTCTACCGAATCTGTTCGCAGGAGCACCAGATTGACTGGTTTGAGACCTCGGCGCTGGGTTTCGACGTGCGCATCAGCGATGAAACTCACGAGGTCGCCGGCCTTGCCCTGCAGGGACCTACCAGCTGCGCCACACTCAAGAGAATGGGCTTGCAAGGCATTGAAGACCTGACCCCATTCGGCATGACCACGTTTCCATTCCAAAGCACCGAGTTGCTGGTCTCGCGCACTGGCTACACCGGAGATCTGGGCTACGAGCTGTGGATCGCACCGGAACACGCCGAATTGCTGTGGGACCGCCTGTTCGAGGCGGGTGAACCACATGGCATCCGCGCCATGGGCAGTGATGCCCTCGAATTGTTGCGCATCGAGGCAGGATTTATCCTCGCCGGCATTGAATTTCTGCCGGCACAAGAGGCTGTCCGACCCACCCACACCCGTTCACCATATGAGCTGGGCCTGGGCTGGCTGGTGCACCTGGAGAAACCCAATTTCAATGGCCGGGGCGCCCTGCTGGCGGAGAAAAAGAACGGCTCTCGCTACCGGTTGGTCAAGCTGGATATCGATGGCAACAAACCGGCCACAGATTCCTTCGTCTATACCAAGAACGAAAAATACGCGGGCACGGTGACATCGGCGATGTGGTCGCCGTCGGCCAAGGCCAGCATTGCCCTTGCATCGATCGAGCTGCCGCACGGCAAGATTGACGAAGAGATGCTGGTGGAAATCTACTATCAGCGCGAACTCAAATGGAGCCGAGTGATGGCGCCCTGCAGAGTCGTCAAGGACGTATTCTGGAATCCACCACGCAAGCGACAGACGCCACCGCCTGACTTTTGACCCAGGCTACTATGATGGTCATGCCCGCACCGGCCCACCCAGAGGACAACCGCCCCAACCCACATTACCTGGACCCATTGCTTCGCCCTGGGTCCATTGCGGTGGTGGGGGCCAGCGAGCGGGCGGGATCGGTGGGGCACGAAACCATAAAAAACCTGCTGCTCGGTAACTACTCGGGCACCCTCTACCCGGTGAACCCAGGGCGTGAAAAAGTCTTCGACATGGCTTGTTATCCTGACCTGATTTCTCTGCCGCAACGCGTTGAGCACGTGATATTCGCGATCGCTGACCGCCACATAGAAAGCGCCCTGGCCAGTACCATCGAACACGGCGCCCACGCTGCAACCATCATGTCCAGCCTGGTGCTGGAAGACGATGAAGATCCACCTTTGCGCCAACGCATTCAGGCCATGGTGGATGCTTCGTCACTGTTGCTGTGCGGCGCGAACGGCATGGGCTTTTACAATTTCGCGGATGGGGTCTGGGCCTGCGGGTTCGACACCCGGCCCAATCACCGTCGCGGCGGCAATGTGACATTGATCAGCCACTCGGGCTCGGGCATGTGCGGTATTGTCGACTGCGAAGAACGCATCGACTTCAACCTGGCGGTCTCCACCGGCCAGGAATTGAGCGTGGCCATGCACGACTACATGGATTTTGCCCTGGAGCGAAAAGAAACACGGGTGATTGGCCTGTTCATTGAAGCGGCCCGAAATCCCGAAGCACTGATGGCCGCGCTGCACAAAGCCAATCGACGAGGTGTGCCGGTGGTCGCCATCAAGGTCGGGCGCACCGAGTTGTCCGCCCGATTGGCGGTTTCACACTCAGGCGCAATTGCCGGCCAGGACCGGGCTTATGACGCCCTGTTTGATCGCTACGGTGTGCAACGGGTGTATGACATGGACGAATTTGCGCATGCCTTGATGATGTTCGCCCAACCCCATGAGATGCAGGCCGGTGGCCTGGTCAGTCTGCATGATTCCGGCGGCGAGCGGCAATTGATGATCGACCTAGCCGATCAAATGGACGTGCCTTTGGCGACGCTTGGTGCGGACACGGTAACCCGGCTCGAAGAATTGCTTGACCCGGGCCTGCCGGCAGTCAACCCGCTGGATGCCTGGTCCGCCGGTGGTCCTGATGCCGACACCATCATGGAAGAGTCTTTGGCAACGATGCTGCGTGATGACGAGGCGGCAGCGGGCGCCGAGGTGCATGACCGCGAGCCGCTCAGCGCCCTCAACACGGCTTACTTCAAATACCTGCGCAAAGGGCACGCAGCGTCAGGCAAGCCGGTATTTTTGGTCTCAAACCGGCAGGGCTCGGGCAGTGATCCAAACGCCATCGCGGTGACCCGCGAAGGTTTTCCGGTGCTCGATGGCTTGCGTTCCTTCCTGGCCGGCATGCGTTGCCTGTTTGGCTACCGGGATTTTTGCAAGCGAGAACCCTGCATGCCGCAGCAATTCGATGCTGAGCAAGTCAGTGCCTGGCGGCTGATATTGTCGCGGTCCGAATCAAGAATCGGGCCGCTGAGCGAATATGAAGCCGGGCAATTTCTGCAAGATTTTGGCCTGCCGATCAACCCTTCGGTGGCCATCGACAGCGAGCAGGAATTGTTGCAGGCGGCGGAGGCAATGGATTTCCCCTTGGTCCTTAAGACTGCAGCCCCTGAACTGGCCCACAAGACCGACAAGGGCGGCGTGCATTTAAACCTCTGTAGCAGACAAGAGCTGCTGTGTGCGTATCGGGAAATGTCTGCCCGGCTGGGCAGCGCCGCCCTGCTCGCGACGATGGTGGCCAAAGGCACGGAGATGATGCTCGGCATGGTTCAGGATGAACAATTCGGGCCGTTGGTGCTGATGGGCCTGGGTGGTGTGGATGTCGAAGTGCTGGACCAGGTCCGTTGCGCCCTGCCACCGTTTGATGCGGCCACTGCCCGTCGCCTGATTGATTCCCTGCCTCTGAGAAAGCTTCTGGACTCCCACCGTGGACGCCCGGCGGCAGACCTTGATGCGTTCTGCGAGACGGCCGCACATTTTTCGGCGGTGGTCGCTGAATTGTCAGATTCGCTGGCGGAAATCGACCTCAATCCTGTTATTGTGCACCCAAGCGGCTGCATCGCCGTCGATACACTGGTGCTGGGGCGAAAAGTCTGCTCGGATGTGCCTCATTAATGAAGAATAGGGGCACTCAATGAACCAAAGGAGAAACGCGTGAGCGAAGCCACCAACCTGTCGACAATTGAATCCCATGACCTGAACCGCTGGCAGGAAGTTGCCGGCTGGATCGGAGAAGACATTGAAACCCGACTGTTTATCGATGGAGACTTCGTCGATGCCCAGGCCGGCGGTCGATTCACCACCACCAATCCGGCCAGCGGCGAAGTATTGGCCGAAATGTCGGAAGGCCTTGAGGCTGACATCGACCGCGCCGTGGCCTCGGCCCATCGTGCCTTTAAATCGGGCGTATGGTCCCGCATGGCACCGCGCGAGCGAATGGAAGTGCTGTATAGATTCGCCGACCTGGTTGACCAGAATGCCGAAGAATTGGCAGTGCTGGAAACGCTGGACATGGGCAAGCCGATTACCGATGTGGTGGCCGTTGACTTGCCATCGGTGATCGACACGATCCGATTCATGGCTGAGGGCGTCGACAAGATCGACGGCACCATCACCAATACCGCGGACGACGTCGTCCACCTGGTGATGCGAGAGCCGCTCGGGGTGGTGGGCTGTATATCGCCGTGGAATTACCCGCTACTGATGGCGACCTGGAAGATTGCCCCGGCACTGGCCATGGGTAACAGCGTGGTGCTCAAACCCGCCGAGCAGTCGCCCATGAGTTGCCTCAAGCTGGCCCGCCTTTTCGTGGAGGCCGGTGGACCACCGGGTGTATTCAATGTCGTTAACGGCATGGGGGAAACTGCTGGCAAGGCGTTGGCCTTGCATCCTGATGTCGCCAAGATTTCCTTCACCGGTTCCACCGAGGTGGGAAAACTGATCCTGCAATACGCAGGGCAGTCGAATATGAAACGGGTCGGTCTGGAGTGCGGCGGAAAATCGCCGCAGGTATTCATGGCCGATCTGCCCGATATCGAGGCGGCGGTCGAGGCGGCTTTTAACGGCGTCTTCGCCAATATGGGCGAGGTTTGCAGCGCGGGCTCCAGGTTGTTGGTGGAGCGGCCGATTTACAATGAATTCATCGAACGCTTCATCGCCGAGGGTCAACATGCCTACGCGCCAGGCAATCCGCTCGACCCTCAGACCAATATGGGCCCGCTGGTTGATCGCGAAGCCCAAAAGCGGGTGCTTGGTCTGATAGAAACCGGCAAAAATGAGGGAGCGACCCTGCATTTTGGCGGCAATGCGCCCGCAAACCTGGGATCAGGAGCGTTCGTCAGCCCAACGTTATTTGGTGATGTCAACAACACGATGACGATCGCCCGGCAGGAAATCTTCGGCCCGGTAGCCAGCGTGATTCCATTTGATGGCGCGGAGGAAGCCATTGCCATCGCCAATGATACGATTTACGGGTTGGCTGCCGGTCTCTGGACACGGGACATCAACCGCGCCTTCCGGCTGATCAAACGCATCGAGGCGGGGGTGGTGTGGGTGAACAGCTATGAAGAGGGCGACATGACCCAACCCTTTGGCGGTTACAAGCAATCCGGCCAGGCCCGCGACAAATGCATGGAAAGCCTGAAAAGTTACACCCAATCAAAGTCCGCCTGGATCAGGCTCTCACCGGAGCAATAGACTGATGGGTAGCTACCAGACCATCAGGTATGAAACCGGGTCCGGCCTGGCTTGGATCACATTGAACAGGCCCGAGAAGCTCAACGCTATCAACCCGCGGATGATTGACGAACTGCACGCTGCCGTGGATGAGGCGGAAGCAGATGGGGACATCCGTGTGATTGTTCTTAAAGAAGAAGGCCGTGCGTTTTCTGCGGGCTTTGACCTTGAGCCCAGCGCTGCGGCGTCAGAAACCGGGGTGGCCGCCACGCGCAAAGAATTGCAGGATGGCTTCGATATCATCATGCGTTTCTGGAACTCGCCCAAGCCAACCATCAGCGCAGTGCATGGATATTGCCTGGGCGGGGCGATGGAGTTTGCCGTAGCCTGCGACATAACCCTGGCTGCCGATGACTGTCGATTTGGGGCGCCCGAAGTGCGCTTCGGTAGTGGCATCGTGGCTTTGCTCTATCCGTGGATCTGCGGGCCCAAGATTTCCAAGGAATTGTTGCTGGTCGGCAGCGACAAAATATCGGCCCTGCAGGCCCGTGAATGGGGGCTGGTCAACCGAGTGGTGGCGGCCCATGATCTGGTCGAGCAGGCCCGGTCCCTGGGGCATGAAATCGCGCGCAACGATCAGGTCGCGGTACAGCTCACCAAACTTGCGATAAACCGCAGTGCAGAAATCGCCGGCATGCAACAAGCCCTGCTGCAGGCGCTGGAACTCGATGTCATCATCGAGGGCACGGAAACCGATGGATCGCGCAAATTCAATGAGATATTGAAATCGCAAGGCACCCGTGCGGCGGTGGCCTGGCGTGACAGGCAAATCGATCAGGAAGAATCACGATGAGTGAAAACTACATGAGCGAATCAAACCTGGGCGAATCAAATATGGGCGAACTGGAAAAATACCTGGCTGCTCATCCGCAAACCCTTTTCCTGGACATGCTGGCGCCAGACATCAACGGCGTTCTTCGCGGCAAGCGCCTGCGCCGGGACGAATTCGACAAACTGTTTCAGGGCAAGGCCAATTTCTGCAAAGCCACACCCTTGATGAATGTAAAGGGGGAGAATTCCGAGAAAACCATATACGGGGCGCGCGACGGCGACCCCGACATTTATGCCGGGCCGGTGCCCGGTTCGCTGGTGCCGGTTCCGTGGGCGACACAGCCCACTGCCCAATGTCTGCTGCAGCTCTACGAGTTGGATGGCACGCCCCTGTTCCTGACCCCTAGAGAAGTATTGAAAACCGCCATGCAACCCTTGCTGGACCTGGGGCTGAATCCTGTCATGGCCACCGAACTGGAGTTTTTTCTAGTCGAGCACGACGGCCAGAGCTATCGCCCCAGGTCGCCGAGTATCCCTGGATCCAAATTGGCGCAACCCGGATTGCAGTACGGCAGTTTTGACGATCTGGAGGAAGTGGAGAGTTTCTTGGCCGAACTGGATTCCATTGCAGGACAGCAGAATCTGCCAGTGGGCACCGCGCTGTCGGAATATGCGGTCGGCCAGTTCGAGATCAACCTGCACCACGTCAATGATCCCTTGTTGGCCTGTGACCACGCCGTACTGCTCAAGCGCGCGGTCAAGGCGGCAGCCCGCCAACAGGGTATCGCCGCAACTTTCATGGCCAAACCCTTTACCCAGGAAGCCGGCAGCGGCCTGCACGTTCATGTGAGCCTGTTGGACCAGGACGGCAACAACGTATTCGCCGGTGAAAGCAAAGACGGTCCGTTCTCAGATACGCTCAGGCACGCCATCGGCGGACTGGCGGGCATGATGGAGGAAAGCATGGCGGTGTTTGCCAGCAATGCCAATTCCTATCGCCGTTTTGCACCGGGTTTCTTCGCCCCGGCCTCGCCCATCTAGGGCATCAATCACCGCGATCTGGCCCTGCGCATCCCGCTGTCAGAGGCCAAGAACCGGCGCGTCGAGCACCGCGTCGCCGGCGCCGACGCCAACCCATACCTGGTTGTCGCCGCTATCCTGGCTGCCATGCATCATGGCATCAGCGAGCAAATCGACCCGGGCGAAATGGTGCCCGAACACTCGGACCTCGACTACGTTCAGACCCTCCCGGTACGTTGGTCAAAATCCATTGATGCCTTTGAAAACGGAACGAATCTTCCACGCTACTTCGGGGCGGAGTATCACCGCCTCTACGCCGCGTGCCAGCGCGACCATTCCGACCAGTTCAACGCCGAAGTCAGCAACCGCGATTACGAGTGGTACCTGAGGGCCATCTGAGCCCCAAGTCGCGGGCTCTAGCTGTGAATTCCAGCAACCTTGTTCACAAAAGTGCTCCAAATTCTGGTTGAGTCTCAGCTCATCGTTCGAATTGGCTGGGGAATCTGCGTTTGTCATCTTTATCAGGGAGCCGGCTGAGAGTAACAGTGCTGCTTCCAGGACACGCCACCAGTACATCCCTGTAAGCTCGGATGCGTCATCCCTGACGCATACGGTCCTGGAGGCAGCACTATCACTCTTTCCGGCTTGTTCCAACTTATGGCACATCGGGGTCACAAATGTCGTCCATTTGACGCGTGTGTCATGCAATTGGCTGCCCCAGGGCGGTTGCGGTCGTTTAAGCCCAGGCGCCGCACCGTGACAGCAAAGTGTCGTGAGGGGGTTGGGGTCCGCTCCATCAAGGTGGATGCCGAGGGACGACAAGCGACTGGGTCGTCGAGCTAGGGAAGGCTCGACGAGGCGACACGGAACAGGATGTTCCGTTGGAGCCGACCCACCAAGCGAGGAGGAGTGAGGGAAGCCCATCGGGCCATCCGCCAGGAGCGAACCCCAACCCCCTCATGGCGCTTTGCGGTAACGATGGCACCGAGCCTTACGTCTGAACAACCTTGCTGGAATTCACAGCTAGCCCGCGCCCTCAGCGCCGGGACGGTTCATTCCTGGTTGATTTCGAGTTCGTTGAGATACACCGACCCGTCCTTCATGACGAACTTTACCCGTTCCATTTCGCTGATGTCGGTGAGGGGATTGCCGGCCACCGCCACAATGTCGGCCCGCTTGCCCGGTTCCACCGAGCCCAGTTCATCCTGCAGGTCGAGCATTGTTGCACCGTTGATGGTGGCCATTTGAATCGCCTCCATCTCGCTGACCCCGAGGCCGACCAGTGAGCTGAACTCCTTGGGATTGTCCTGCACGCCCCAGATGGCATCGACGCCATAGGCCATTTTCACGCCGGCTGCTCGGGCCTTGCGAAAGCTCTGGTCCCGAACCGCCTTGACCTGCATGATTTTTTCGCAGTTGCTTTGCGATGGGCTATCGGCACCTGCCGCTTCGCAACGCCGCGCGACTTCATCGACGATCCACACGGTCGGCACCAACCACACCCCATTTTCGACCATCAATTGAATGGCATCGTCTTCAATCATCGTACCGTGCTCAATGGAATCGAATCCTGCTTTGGCGGCCATCACCGCGGCGTCATTGCCGTGCACATGGGCAGTAATTTTCTTCTTGTAGCGATGGGTCTCATCGGCCCATGCGTCCATCTCTTCCTGGGTAAAACTGGCTACGGTGACATCATCATGCTCGCTCATGACGCCACCGGAGGCGGAAATCTTGACCCAGTCGGCCCCATACTTGATTTCTCTGCGAACCGTTTCGCGCACATTGTCCGTACCGGCGAGAACGATTTCTCCTGTCAATCTAACCGCCGCATCCGCTGGATAATCATTAATATCACCGTGCCCGCCGGTGGGGCTGAGATTGTGCGGCGCAACGAAAAGTCTCGGCCCTTCGTAGTGCCCCTTGTTGATGTGATTGCGAACATCCACCAGTGCATAAGCACCCCATTCGGCGGTCGAACGGATGGTCGTGAACCCATCCTTCATCGCGCGCTGCGCCTGCCGCAACTGGATCAGGGCAGTTTCAGAGTTGCTGAATCCGTAACTACTGGAAAACAACGTTCCATCCGCAGCCAGGTGGGCGTGCATCTCGAACAGTCCCGGCATACAGGTGGCATCTCCCAGGTCGATCACATCCGCCGTGTCTGGCAGAGGACTGCTGCGGCGAACGTCGGTAATTCGCTCACCCCTGATCTCAACCGTTACATTCTGACGGACGCGCCCTTCAACCGGGTCAATCAGGGCGCCACACACCACGTAACGGACCTCGCCTTCCTGGGCCAAGACGGGATGGCACGGCGACAGCAAGAATAGCGAAAAACCGCACAACAAAGGCCGGAAACAACTCATAAATGCACTCCAGTAAGTAATGGCTACGGGTGATTTGACGAGAACAACGCCCGGCACCCCAGCTTCCACCCCGGTTGCGGCATGAACAACAAGCAGTCGGCTTTATTTGGACGACATTGGTATATATCAGTATATACTATGGGGATGTTATTCATTAACAAGGTCAGCCAGGCTCTGCAGCAGGCTGGCGTCCGCTACGCAATCGTGGGCGGCTATGCCGTCGCGCTGCATGGGGCTGTGCGGGGAACCATGGACGTTGACATTGCGATCAATTGGGACCTGGGCACATTGGTTAATACCGAAATGGCGTTGCTTGGGATGGGCCTCAGTTCCAGGCTGCCCGTCGGCGCCAGTGAGGTATACCAGTTCCGTGACGAATACGTCCGCAACCGCAACCTGGTTGCATGGAATTTCTTTAATCCTGCTGATATTTCACAACAGGTCGATATCATCATTACCTATGATCTGAAGAACAAAAATCGACAGCGCCTTGAGACCCGGGCGGGACCATTGCAAATATTGGGGCTGGCTGAATTGATCGACATGAAGCGCGCCAGCGGTCGTCCACAGGATGTCGAGGATGCGCAGGCCCTGGAGAAACTAAAGTGAAAGCCACGCAGTACTTCAGCGATGAGTATCTGCAACACTGCCGCGATTTGACGCCGGATCAGATCACGCAATTCCTGGAAGATTTTCGACTGCTCCATGGCGCGCGGCCGGGCCCCAGCAAATTGATCAGCATGAAGGTTCCGGAGGATTTGCTGAACGCCTTCAAGGCAAAATCAAGAATGACCCATACGCCCTACCAGACACAGATCAAGCTGTTGATGAAAGACTGGGTACTCAATTAGCCGGCGCTGGCAGGGCACAAATCGCAATACAAATCAGCGTCATCACGGTGCCAACGACCAGCGTTGGCCAACCGCCCTGCCCTGCCAGCACTCCGGAAAGTCCATATAGAGCCACTGCGTTGGCAATCATGTTCACGACCAGGCCCCACGCCCGCAAACGCAAGGGACCGACTTTATGTTCCAGATTAATCATTGTTTTACCCCCAGTAACCGAGCCGGTTGAACACCCACATGATCGCCACGCTATTGAGCAGCGTGATCTGCAGCAATATGCCGATGTTCCAGATGTAGGATTTGCTGCGATTCTTGCCCATCACTTTTGGATCATTCAGCAGCAGGAAAAACGACCAGCCAACGATATTATTGGTCAATGACAGAAATGCGGCGATGACAATAATCAACAACACCGGGCTGGGCAGCCATGCCCCCAACAGCGCTATTTGCGGCAACAATATGCAGGCCATCCAGCGCCAGGAACGCACGTCCGGTCGCCAGCCGAACGCCTCGTGCATGCCGATGGCGCAGGCGATGCTCATGGCGACAGTGGTGGTGATCGGTACGGCAAGAAATCCGATCATGAAGGCATACTTGGCCCCGGTCTCACCCAACAGCGGAATCAGTGCTTTGGAAAGCGCAATCGCGGTCGTCGGCAAATCGCCCGTGCCATGCAGGGTCGCGGCAAACACAGCGACCACGACGAAGTTGATGAATATAAACGGCAGCGCAAAACCCATGATGAGGTCATTGCGCGCCAAGGGCTCATGCTTCGGCCCCCAGCCCTTGGCAAGCCCCGTGTAATGGAAAAACACCCAGTCCATCACACCGATCGCTGCCGCTGAGGAGGCGATAAACAGGTCTATACCCGCCGCACCCCTGGGCAACCAGGGCACGGCGAAGCCGCTGAATGCTGCAGACCAGTCCACACCCACCACCAGCAGGCAGCCAGCAAAGCACAGGAACATCAATAGCAAGCCCAACTTCATGAAGTTTTCCACAAACACCACGTCCCGCTTGCCGGCGCGCCCATAACTCAGCGCGATCCAACCGGTCAGGATGCCGTACAACGGCCAATTCCAGGTTCGCGGGAAGCTAATACCCGCCTCCTCGGCCAGGGCCTCCACCAGGTGAGTGGCCAGCGCCACCTGACCGAAGTTGAACATTATCGCCACGCAGACCAGGCCGACAAGGCAGGTCAGAACGGCTGCGATGAACCAGCCATGGTGCTCTTTTTGTACTTCGACCACCCTGAATTGGCCCTGCGTGGTGAATCGCGCCATGGCGGCCATCATGAACAGGCCCGAACCGATTGCGACCCAGGATATCCACAGCGTTTTGTAGCCAAACTGGGCGCCGGACAGCATCGCAGCCGTCAAAGTGCCCGCGCCCAGCGTTGCGGCGGCGCCCATAAAGCGTGGTCCGCCCAACTTCATGTAGGCGGGTATCCGGCTCAGAAAGGGCTTGGCGGCGAGGCGCTCAAGCTGCGCCGCCTCGGCATCCAGCGTGGCCTGCGGGATGGCCTCCGCCAGTGGGTAGGGCGCAGTGGAATTTCGAGATTCAGTGGTCATTCGGTGCCCGTCCCAATAGTCAGCTCCAAAGCATCATAGCGTCCCCGCTGCCGTGCGTGTTGGCGACATCATCAAGAAGAATTTCAGGCCGCGGGCCGCAACGACAGATTGACCCTGCGCTCTGCATCGAATAGATTGATATTTCTGACATTATTCAATCGCCGATGGGATTCGCGCGATTCATGGTTTCATCGACACGGAGGTCGACCACCATGCCTGACTTTCGAAGCCTGCTCATCGCAGCTTTGCTCTGCTGCATTGGCCTCGCCTTGCCCGCTCAGTCCGCCTACGCCGGGGCGACACCGCCGGTCGATTTCGACATCATTTACGTACGCCAGCCGCGCAACGGGGACAACTCGAACACCGTCTGGCCGGAAGTTTTTCATCCCGGACGAATAGAGGCCGGCGCCGACCTGATGCTGCTGCACCCAGACGGCAGTGAAGAGGTATTGGTGGATTGCACGATTTGCTCGGTGACCGATCCTTTTGTCTCTTTCGACGGGCAATGGGTCTATTACGCCTTGTTTCACGACATGACCCAACTCAACAGCCAGCGTGGCGACCTGCCTTTGCTGGGCTCGGACATCTTGCGTATTCACGTGGTATCGCGGGTGATTGAACAACTCACCCACGGTGAGTTCACGCCCAATACCGGCGCCGGAAACTGGGTCGAGACCAACCCCCTCAATCCTGCATCGGAATTCAACCGGTTGGGTTACGGCATCCTTAATCTGGGGCCGACACCGGTACCAGGCGGCAGGATTGCCTTCACCAGCAATCGCAACGGCTTTATTCCAACCAAGAGTTTCACCAATCCGACGCTGCAGCTTTACGTGATGGATGAGGACGGCAGCAATATCGAACCCATTGCGCCGATGAGCATTAACAGCGCCCTGCACCCCACCATACTGCGCGATGGGCGCATTATGTTCTCCAGCTATGAAAGCCAGGGCCTGCGCGACCGTCGGCTGTGGGGCATCTGGGCCATTTACCCGGATGGGCGCGAATGGAGCCCCCTCATCAGCGCCTTCCGCAAACCCCAGGCCTTTCATTTCATGACGCAGCTTTCCAATGAAGATCTGATCATGGTCGACTACTACAACCTGAACAACAATGGCTTCGGCGCACTCTACCGATTTCCCATTCAGCCGCCACCCGGCGAGCCGGCATTCGGCAGCCCGTTCCCAAGCCTCAACCCCGCCATCGACCAGACTGTTGGCGGTGGATTTTCCTATCCCTTCAAGATGTCGTACACGCCCAAGGGCATGTACAGCATTAGCCCGTTCACCCATGGCAACGACGAAGCCGCGCCCATTGGCGATGACGGCTCGACCCGGGTGGGTAAATTCACCCAGCCCTCGGCAGCGCCGAATGGTGATTTATTGGTGGTGTGGACACCCGGACCGGCCAACGACCTGAATCGCCCGACGCCTTTGCCGTATTACGATGCCGGCCTCTACCTGGTGCCAGACGCGGCAACGCTGAGCGGCCCCGATGAATTGGTGTTGCTGAAAAACGACCCGGCCTATAACGAGGCCTGGCCACGCGCCCTGGTACCCTACTCCGCCGTGCACGCGGTGCAGGCGCCCAGTGAACTTCCCTGACTCCCCAACGATGGCAGTTTGCATGCTCTTTTGCCCCCTGGCACACCTTTCGGGCTGATCGGTACCAGCAGTTTCTACAAACGGGAGAGCTTTCCAGGTACCGGCAGCAGCGATTTCAACGGCCTTGATCCCTTTAACACCTCGGAAAACGAATCTTCCAGCAACTGGGGCTCACAAGGGTCCGACGCCGGTCTGTATACCAACGCCGAAATCTGGGCGGTACGCCTTGTCGCCCTGGAACCCAATACCCATCGAAGCTACGGCCCCAACTCGGGCCCCAAGTATCAAAATGTCGCCAATGAGCGCCACCGTATTCTGGGGGAGATTCCGCTGCGCAAATTTGACCCGGCAGGCGAGCCGATCCTTGACCCCGAAGGCAATCCGGACACCAGCTTTCTGGCTAATATTCCGGCGGACACCCCATTCACATTTCAGACCCTTGATCGTAACGGCATGGTGCTGAACATGGCGCAAACCTGGCACCAGGTCCGCCCCGGAGAAGTCAGGAACAACTGCGGCGGCTGCCATGCCCATGCCCAGGCGCCACTGGACTTCGATCAGACCGCCGCGGCAGATCCCGACTATCCGGTATTTGATCTGGCAAAAGAAACACCGCTCCTAAGCCTGGACGTCAATGGCCAGCCCGACCTGGTGGTTCTTCAACAGGCCCTGGCAGACGTTGAGTTTCACCGCGATATCCGCCCCATCCTGGCGCGCAGTTGTATTAGCTGTCACACCCAGAACGACCCCGACCCTCCAGGTAACCTGGTGCTGGATGACCTTTCCATGTACGGCGGACTACCGGGGGACTACAAGCGGCTGGCCGATGACCAGGATGCGGACTGGGGCTACCTGCCGGTGATCACTTTCGGTCCGGTGTGGCGCCAGACCAAGGCCAGTCGATATGTGCGCATGTTTCAAAGCCGTCGCAGCCTGTTGATGTGGAAACTCTTCGGCCAGCGCCTGGATGGCTGGACCAACGCAGATCACCCCACCGAAGCTGTCGCCGGCGATCCCTCAACACTGCCCGCGGGCGCCAGCCCCAATCAAGCAGACCTGGACTACACCGGCACAATCATGCCGCCGCCTGGCAGCGGCGTGCCCGCGCTAAGCACCGATGAAAAAATCCTTTTCGCCCGCTGGATTGACCTGGGCTGTCCCATTGACACGGCGCAGGGTTCTGCCGGCGATGTGTTTGGCTGGTTTCTCGACGACCTCAAACCCACCCTGACACTCAGCGAGCCCAGAGCCGGCTTTAATCCCTCCGGATTCACCAGCTTGCGCTTCGGCATGGTCGACGCCAACTCCGGCATCGACTTGTCCACTTTGTCGGTCAGAGCCAGCTTCGCGGTGTCTGGGCGTGCACCCGGCGCCGAGTTGGCGGATCTCGCGGCCGCAGTAGGTGACGGCATTTATGCGATTCCGGTCGGCCCCTCTCCCGGTTCCCTTAGCGATGCACATGTCTATATTGAGGTCTCAGATCAGCAGGGCAACGTCACCCGCATCGACCATGAGATCAGTGTGGTGGAAGGGATGATTTTTATTGACAGCTTTGAGTGACCCGCCGAGGGCCTGCCCCCAGCCTGACCCACACCATTAGTTGCCGCCTGCCTCTTGTTCTTCCCGCATTTTCCGATATTGGGCCGCCAACCTCAGGTCCGCGTCTTTGACGTGACCACGCGCCGCAGCCAGGAGTACATCAGGGTGCAGCCGCACGGAATAATTAGGATTGGTGTATTGAAACTGGATCACACCGTCAGCGCCGATGATGTAGGTCGATGGCGCCGGCAGCACATGGTGGTTTTCGCCAGAGAGCGCTTCCAGGTCGATACCATATTCGACGTATTTCTCGACCATTTCGTCTGGCAATTGAAAAGCGATATCAAACGCGCGGGTGGCTTCGAGCTTTGCGTCCGACAAGACCACGTAACCGATATCCGGCTCCTCGAGGCTTGCATAAATGATCTCAGGCTTGTCCACGCTGACAAACCAGATGTCATAACCGAGGTCTTCCAACTCCGCTTCAGCATGGCGCATTTCCGCCAGGTGCATGTTGCAGTATGGACACCATCCGCCACGGAAAAATGTCAGCACGAGGGGCTTTTCCATCGTCGCCGGATCAAAGGCCACGGCTGCGCCGTTGGCGTCTTTGAGATTGAATGACGGTGCCTTCATGCCGGGCATCAACGGCTGGACCAGCGTCGCGTCGGCGTGGATGTCTTCGCGCGCCGATTCGGCACATAGGGTCCACGGCGTCATTAGCATGACGGCGGTGAAAGTGATGATAACGGCAACTCGGTTCATCTGCGGTACTCCCTGTCTGTAGCTCAATAGACCTTTAGAATGAATACATTCATTCAGCCATCATACTACTGCGGACAGGGACGCCGCGACGGGGACTTTCTGCAGGGCTGTGGCCGGGCTTTGCAGCCTGGCAGCAGTATCAGAGCCTGGACAACTCTACCTGGCGAATTTCAGTCGGGTGATCAACGTCTGCGAACAAGATCGTGCCGACCTCATCAATCTCACCTCGATAATCAAAGCGAAACTCATCATCGAGCGACAGAATGACGATCCCTTTGGGCAGCATTATATCGTCTGTCAACGTGGTGGCCGCCTGGCTTGAAGGGTCGTGAATCTCGATGTGAACCGCCTCCTCGCCGGGCACGGGACGCAAATTCAACACCATTTCGCTCTCATTAATCCTGGCGGTGTTGCGCGCCATGCGCACCGACCGTGTGACAACCTCTTCGGCGACAAGCAGGTTGGTGCGATAGAAACCCCCTCCGCCGCCTGAGTGGCAAAGCCAACAGTGATGGCAACCACCGCGAGGACCACAAGGACCTCAATGAGAGTAAAGCCTGACGGGCGGAAACGAGCAAAACTTGAGGAATCGTCTGACGATGCAATCGTGCGCGACGGTGGGTGATACCGGTTGGCCAAGGGCCGATCCGGCGTGCTAAATCCATTTATTTTTGTGTATTCAGTTCCGTTGAAATTCAAATATTGGGCAATCAAGATCTCTTACTACGGAGACAAAAAGACTGCACCGATGGTGCGTAAAACATGGTGGAACCCCCTTATTGGTTACACATATGTGTTCACAGAGCATACACCAATTCCAAGCAAAATGCTGCAATCACGTCCACTTAGCTCAAATTCGCAGAAACCGAACCAGCCAATCAAAATTCCCAAAGCAGGCCGGCTGCAGGAATCAGAGGCAACCAGAAGTCCTCTGCCTGGTCCAGAAATATGTCACCATTGTCGTCTTCTTCGATGTCAAAATCGACGCAACAGATGTTCTTGCGATCCGTGGCGTTGGTGACTTCCACGAACACGGTCAGATGTCCCAGCCCCACATCAATGCTGCGACTGACCCGGAAGTCGATCGTAGCGAAGGTATTGAGTTGCTCTGCATTGCGTGGGCCGACAATTGGAAAGTACTCCTCGCTTTGTTCATCGAAACCCAGCAACATACCGGTGACCGGCCAACCGCTGTGCACGTGCGCTGCAATGCCCAGTTCCCACGGTCCATGGGTCCAGGCCAGGCCGGCCTGGATGGCGTGTCTTTGATCCCAGGTGCGCAACTGATCGTGACCGTCGATTCGGTCTGTGGCTTTGGACCAGGTATAGCTGACCCACCCATTGAGCTCACCCGCGCCTCGATATTCCAAGCTGATCTCCACCCCGTGGACCTGCGCGGACTCGGGGTCGAGACGCACGCGATCGGGTTCCAGTTCCGGAATCAGCGCCAAGGCGTCGTAGAGATTCTCGAAACGCGGCTTGGGCCGAGCGTAGTTCTTTAGAAATCCCTCGACCCTAAGCCGATAAGCGTTGGCAAAGGTTTTTTGCAGGCCGGCAATGAAATGCTCGGAACGTTGTGGGGCGAAGTAGCTATCCAGACCGTCCTCCACCTGCAAGTCCTGAATGGCCTGGGGCTGGAAGTAGCGTCCCCAGCTCAACCTCAGTAGGGTACCCGATGGCCGCGTGTGCAGCAGACTGATTCTGGGGCTGATCTGGTCGGCGTAGACCGGTTCGGTGTAGGTTTGCCGGTCCCATCTCAAGCCGCCTTCCAGTGACCAGCGTTCATTCAATTGCCAGCGATCGAGCAAGTAGGCCGAGTATGAGTTCCCCTTGGGCGCCACGGAGACACGGATGTCCGTCGGCGACTCAATTCCCAGTGTGTTTTCGAAGAAGCCCTGGTATTCCGCATGGCCGCGGTAGTCAAAATTCGCAACAAGTTTTCGAACTTCAAAGCCAAATCGCAATGAATGGTTTTCGATGCCCTTAAACTTCCAGTCCTGACGCAGGGCAGTAATATCTATGTCGCGAATATCCAGAACTTCTCCCCTGTACTGATCGGGGTCATTGACACTCGAATCACGAACGTTTTCCAGCTCACTGAGCGCCAGCATGGTGCGGCTGCCGAGTTCCGCGGTCCATTGATTTTCCACCACAGCCCACAGATGACGGTTGTTGGAATCGCTCAGCGATACTTCGAGCTCGGTGGCGTCGGGCTCTGTAATGACGGTGACTGAATCCTTGCCCACCAATGCATTGACGGACAGTCGCGTATTTTCACTCAGCTCAAAGCCCAATTCGGCGAACAGGTCGTAGTAGTCAGGCTCGCCGAGGTCCTGGCTGATGAACATGCCCAGGTTGCTGCGGCGCGCCGATAACAGCCAGTCGAATCGCTCACCCTTGCTGTGGCCGCTATTGAGCAAGGAACTGTTATACACGCTAAAGCCCAATTCGGTTCGCAACGCCTCCTGAGGCCTGGCTGAATCGAGCAGCAACACACCGCTCATATGATCCCCGTAGTCGGCCGGAAATCCACCCGTGTAGGCTTCCACGCCGGCTATCGCGCGGGTGTCTATGGCGCTGAAAATGCAGTGGTAATCGCGCATATGAAACGGATCCAGCAACTGCAGACCATTGAGGTAAATCGCCGTTTCGTTTTGCTCACCGCCACGAAAATGCGACCGCGATGACAGCCCGGAAGCAGCGGCGCCGGGCAAGCGGTGGACCGCTCTGATGGGGTCCTCTCCCAGGTCGGGCAAGGACTGTATCGCCCGTTGATCAACAAAGAACTGAGAATTCGAAAACAGCACATAGCGGCTGGCCGAAACGCTCAGATTTTCCAGTTCTGCCGGTGCCAGCATCTGGCTGGGGTCAATCGCCGCCGACGCCCTGGCAGGGGCCGTAACCGAGCCCGCTGCCGAGGCCGCGCCCGGTGCCCGCACAATCAGGTACAGCCCATCGGACTCGTTCAGGATCAGACCGTGAGACTGCAGAATTTCCGCCACCACCGCCAGCCCATCCTGGCTATCGGGCTCCTGCAGCACCACCAGATCTTCAGTGACCAGGCTGCTGCTGTACACCAGCGGATAGCCCTCTGCGCGAAAGTCGTCGAGTACTTCCATCAGGCTTCTGCCCCGCAACGGCGGATCCACGCCTCGGGCAATGCCCGGCGCCATGAGCAGCACAATCAACAGCAGACCCCCTACCAGGCTGGCCGGCTTGATCCTTTCCTCGCGACTAACCGTGACCCTCAAAATTTTCGCCAGATCTGCACAAGACCTTGCTAGTTTGCGCCCTGATGCGCCCGGATTCCACCCACCAAAAGCCCACCCAAGACGCTTATTAAGGGATTATCTGACGGCGATGCGGATCATTTCCTGCTCAAGCTCGTAGCTCAGGTCACTGGTCGTCATCACCACTTCCAGGGCGCGCATGGGAGCAAGATCCATGCTGCCGTGCAAAAACGTACCTGCAGCCATGCGCTTGGCGGCGCCACTGCGGTAGTGGATATCCCGTCCTGTTTCACGCGCAACCCATTCAAGCAGATCCGCCATGCTGCGCCCCTCCATGACAAAGTCGGGCGCCATCTTTTCTACCCAGGACCAATCCTGGCCATGGGTCACGATGGCACTGACGGAAATGTTTTTGTCCTGCCCCACGGAGGCCTTCTCGCCGCGATGAATCACGGTTTCGACAGCAGCGGCATTGCCACCCGGGGCGATGGCGACGCGCCCATCCCTGACGCTGACGAATACATGCTGTTGCACGACTCGGGTCATGTACTGAGTACCAATATGCCGCACGGTTCCGGCGGGTGTTTCTATCTCGAGGGAAGGAATCGCTGTGCCCTGCATCTGTCGCCGGCCGGGCGCATTACCCGCCGGGTCGCTGTCGATGTAGATCTGACCCGCGATCAATTCGAGCAGGGAGGCCGATACCAGCTTGAGACGCGTGCCGCTATTGAGGCGGATGGACTCTCCATTCACCCAAATCAGGGACACCAGCGCATTGTCCTGAGTCACGATGACGTCGCCGGTCAGTAACGGGCCGTCGGTCAGGCTCAATTGACGAACGTCTTCACCGGGTGTGGTTTTCCATGCCTCGCCTTGGTGAAGGTCCACCGCGGCCATAATCTCAAGTCCAACCGGCGCTACCGGTTCACCCAGCAGCCCGATGCCCAGGTACACCCCAAGGATCACACTGGCAGCCAAGGCAAACCCAGCCGTGAATCTGCGCCGACGGCGGTGCCTGGACATGACACGCCATTGATTATGGAGCGAATCGCGAATGGCATTTTCATCTTCAGCCGGCGGCCGTTGACGGGCCGGGACATGGTGAAACAGCGCCTCCAGGGCGTCCTCGCCCGGTGACCCGGCGTCGCCTCGCGTGTTTTGAGGGGTGTTTTCGGGGTTGTTCATGATGTTGTCGTGTGTGCCTGTTGTTTAAGTGCGTGGCCCTCAAGTGCCTGTTGATCCAATACGGGCCGCGTCAAGGTGCTGTAAATGTCTTTGAAGGCAAGTCGGGCTCGGGCCAGCAGGGATTGGGCTGCCTGCTGTGAAAGCTGCATACGCTGCGCAATCTCCTCCACCGAATAACCTTCGATGTACTTCCACTCCAGTGCATTGCCGTAACGCGCCGGCAATCGATCAAGGGCCACCTGGATCAGGCGCCCCACTTCGTAGCGCTGATAACGGCTACCCGGCTCGTCCGCTGGCTCATCCAGCGAGTCGACTGCGGCCTGTATCTCCGGATAGTCCTCGGTCAGAACCAGGTGCCGGCGATGACGTGACTCACGCCGCACCCAGTCGGTGATTTCGTTCCTGCAGATGACGCATAGCCAGGTGAACAAGGCTGCTTCACCCCGGTATGTAGCGAGCTTTTTCAAGGCTTTTGCAAGTGCCACATGGACGATTTCCCGGGGCAGTTCCGAGTCTTCCGACAGCCGCGCCAGGGCAAAGCGATAGAGGCGCGAGAAGTTTTCATCGAAGAATTGCTTGAACGCCCGCTCATCGCCCGCCAGCAAGCGTTTGACCAATTTCCTGTCGTCCAGATAGACCGGCACGATCCCTCCGTTGGGGCTGAATATCTAAATAATAGACGTTTAAGTGGCAAGAAATCAGTCGATGGTGGTCAGATCGCCCTCAATCGGGGTCAGCGCAGGCCCAATCCACGCCGGCAGCGCGTCACCATCGGTCCACTCGAATTCAAGTCCGGATGGGCCCGAACTCCAACCACGACTGACTGCGTCATCCAACAACAAGGGCTGGAGCAACTTGCCCGAGTGCCACAGGGTCGGCAGCTGGCCCAGGTAACTGCCCCACATACTGAAGGTGGAACCCGAAGCGATCAGGAAGCGGCATCGGGCCATGGCCAGGATGTCGGCAATGCTCGAACCAAAGGACACCCGCTGCACCCCCGGCAGCCTCATCAAAGCATCGAGTTCCTGGTTTTTTCCGTCTGAAAACAACCAGACCGGCAGTGGCTGGCCCACCTCTTCGCGCACCGCCTTTAAGGCCTTGATATACCACTCAAGCGGCAGCTGGCTGTTGTGAAGTTCAACAGTCGCGGGCGCGGCGCGGCCAATAAAGTCTCCCCTTCGCACATGTATGGCGATCGGCGCGGGCTCGGCTGCCCGCCAGCCATCGAAGTGCACCGCGCGCGTCATGGCGAGCAACTCGCTCAGCACATGCCCGTGATCCGCGACAAACGGCGCAAAAAAACCCTGCATGCCACGAAACTGAACAACCGAACCCGGCTTGATGTCACGCTCGACCAACGACTCCGGGGTGGCCCTCGCGCGCATCAACCGCCACGGTTTCCCGGGCCAGGTCACATAGGCGTCGGTCGGGCGGAACAAATCAGAATAGGTACGCACGTCATAGGGATTTAGCCGCCAGTTTTTGGCTTTGTAGGAGAACCAGGTCGGCCAGATCACCTGCCAGCCGTGGCGCCGCGCGCTGGCAATGCAACGTGCCCAGGTAATGAGCAAGTTGCCCAGGCCGTTGCCCCCAAGACGCATGAACCACAAATCAGCGGTGGACAGACGAGGGTAGGCGTATATGGTGTTGGAATTGAGCTGGGACATCCTGGCCTGCGTTCATGACGACGGGTCAGCACCATGATTCGCTCGGCCTCGCTCCCAGTCATCTATCTTCCTGATAAACGCCGCTGGACTATGGTGCTCCGGCGAATCTTGATCTGTCATTCGACCATATAATTCAGGAATTGCGCGCATCTCGCAACCGGGCGTTGCAATCAGCGCCGCCAGGAGAAAGGAAATGCCGAGGTGGGCATAAACATAAATCAACCAAAGCCAGAAGGTCAAGCCGAAAATCGAACCATCAGCCGTACCTGCAACGGCCCAATTGAGTGCAGCAGCGATCGCCAGAGCACTCAGCAAGACATAAACAGGCTTTCTGCCCCAATTGTGGCCGAAGCCAATGTTGACGACATAATTGAACACAAAAAACCCACCAAACAATACAGGGACGAAGTTGGCGACGGCCGACACGGGCGTTTCGATGATTGACTCCCGGTAGTACACAACCGAGTAAAGGACGTAAACGCAGACCAGAAAAAGCCCGGCTCGAACCGCTCGACCGATCACACCGGGCCGGGTCATGGTGCCGGCTGCGACCAGTTGCAGGTCGTCCGATTGTTTCACGAGCCTTCTCCGGGGGCGACGATTTGTTCTGCAGAACTTCCTTCTTCGTGCACTTCTACTTCGATCAGATCGAAACGGTCCGTCACGAGAATGCGATCTTCGTCGTAGTAGTCAACCCGGTGAGGCAGCCGGTATCCGGCGACATCCCGGTAATCCGAGTATTCGATAACGGTGGTCTCCCGATTTGAAGAATCGATCAGCGCTACGCGAAATGCATCGCCTGTGTGACTGTCCACATAGATGCGCCAGGTCTTGCCGTTGAAAAGCGTGGCTTCAAGCAGCCATGGCAGGCGATCACCAAACTTTTTCATCCCCAGACGTTTGAGCCGGCGGCCCATGTCCTTCCATTCCGTCAGCCAGCCATCAAATTCAAATGAGGTCATATAGTCGTTCACCAATGCCGCTGGAAAGCCGGTTTGCTCGCCATCCCCGACAACTTCGGACCCGTCCCACGTGACCGACGAGGCAATGCCAGCCTGCATCGTGGTGCGGCGGAAGAAAGAAGGCCGCCTGGTCTCAATCTCGACATCGAGCGTCTGGTTATTGAACTGTGTTGTTCCCTGGTATGAAATGTACGACTTCGTGGGACGATTTCACTAACCTCAAAGTGCATTGCACAGGAGAGCGTTATGGATCGTCAAGCACAAAGAGATATTCGCCGGAAATTGAATTGTCTACAGTTTGCACAGGAACGCGGGAGTAATGTATTAGCCTGCCGTAAATTTGGAGTCTCCAAGTCATCGTTTTATCGCTGGAAAGCAGGCTATAGAGAGAAAGGAGAAGCAGGCCTCATCAACTCCAAGCCATGCCCCGAGAACCTACTGCTTCGCACCCCAGCACCGATCGAGGAAAAGATTCTACATCTACGGCGCACCTACCACTTTGGCCCGGATCGAATCGCCTGGTATCTGGAGCGCTATCACCAGATCAAAATATCGGGCAAGGGTGTTTACTATGTGCTCAAAAGACATGGACTGAATCGGTTGCCTCAAAATTGTCGCAAGCGCTCTATTCCCACCTTCAAACGCTACCAAAAACAAGTCCCGGGTCATCACATCCAGGTTGACGTTAAGTTTTTGACTTTTATCGATAAACGCGGCCATAGGCTGAAGCGTTACCAGTACACTGCAATCGATGATGCAACCCGCATCCGAGCCTTGAAAATTTATCCCAGGCATACACAGGAAAATGCCATCCGCTTCGTCAACCACGTGATCGAGCAATTCCCGTTTCGCCTGCACACCATCCGCACGGACAACGGTCACGAATTCCAGGCCAAATTTCATTGGCATCTGAAGGACCTGGGCATTAATCACTTCTACATCAGACCCGCGACCCCACGATTGAACGGCAAAGTGGAACGATCTCACCTGACCGACAAGCTTGAGTTCTATCAACCCATCGATTACAAAGGCGACGTCGACCTGGCCAAGAAATTACGCGACTGGGAGGCCTTCTATAACTTTCTCAGACCGCACGCTGCACTGAATGGAAAAACCCCCTATGAACGGTTGCGCGAGAAGCTGGTAGCATAGCTGTTCACCGTCCTGCGAAGTTATTACCATCACAGTGGCGGCCATTTTCAGTGTCTTTCGCGACTTGAAGAATCACGTCTCCGTCGCCGACTGGATTTCTCACAGGATACTCGACGGCTATTGCACAGTTCGGATCTTTCAAGCACTTCTTCATGCTCGCTTCGCCTTCTGCCATTCCTTTGCGAAGCAAATTAATCTCATCCAGTTCTACTTGATCGAGAGTTCGATTTTTTTGTGCGGTCAATAAATCTTCAAGCCGAGACCCCTGCTTGTTAAGACCTTGATTTACTGGAAGCAGAGCTCTAATTGGTCCACGACTGGCGCTCTTTCCCTTAATCCCCATGTGCTTTGTTCCGGCGCCCCCGGCAATGATTTCGGTTGAAGCTTCGTTGACATACCGAACAACAATAATTTGATCTTTTTCCTTTGAAACTAGCTCAAGCGCTGGGATATGCTCGGGAACCAGGTTAGATGCTTTGATACGGGCTGATCTCGACAATTGATAGTTGCCGAGATTTTCCTTGACGACTTTGGCCGAACGCACCTGTGCTTCATTTAGCGCGCTGGGCGGAAGTTGATCTCTCCAGTGACGGGACTCTACGGCATCTCTTACCGTTCGAAAAGTAATCATATCCCCTTGCGCTTTCATACCCATTTTGGGCCGAAAGCTCTCAAAGTAATTCATCGCTTTTGTGAGCTGTTGTGACGAGGTATCAAAACGCTTGGCGAGACGCTCGGTAAGATCAATTCCCATTTCACGGTATGCATATGTAAGCGCGGAGGCGCTTTCTTCGCCCACAATGGTAAAAATCAATCGAAACTTCGCAATTAATTCTGCGGCAAGCGGTGAGCGCTTCTCAATTTGTTTTATTGCCCAAGGCGCAGCCTTTCCCAGATAAGGAAGCGCCAAAAAAACAGCTGATATCGCCTTCTCTTCGGTTGAAAGACACTGCCCGGCGATATCTTGATCCCAAATTATTCCATAAATGTCCAAAGCCTCGCCAACAAGCGGCGCTGCGCTCATCAAATCAGAAACAAACTGCTGCTCCGCAATCAAAAGCGAAGCTTCGGCTTTAAACATTTCTGCATCAGCAGACTGGATCTTCTGCACGGCCTGCGCGTAGGCCTTTAATTTTTCAACTACGGGATCGGGGCAGCCCAAAATTTTCAATAATCCTGAATTTGCTGGAACCTCGGCCAAAATATGGCTCTTGGTACAAGGTTGGACTTTTTCGTTTCCTGATATCAGCGCTCGAATATATGCGACAACCGCGCGTTTGTAGAGTTGCTGTCGATATCTTTGATGTTTCCCACGCGCTCTGGACTCAATCTCCTCAAGCACAGAGCCAAGGAAAAAAAGCTTCATAAAGGTCGTGTAGAGCTGAGTGCTTGGCCGATCGCTTGTGGCAAGGTTGAGGGCATCAAGCTTGCCAAGCTCGGTCGTGTTTGGCGGAACAAAATCGGCGGTGCGGACTATTTCTTTGGTAATCTGGTAGAGGTTCTTGAGCTTCGAAACATTCAGGCCATCGAACTCAGCGATAACCAGGGCATCGGCGATTCCGTCTTGAAGTTCATCCAAATTCCAAGCGCTTATTGTTCGAGTCCAGAGTCTAATATCGTCCCTTAGCTCTTCGCGCCGAGCTTCAATGTCAAAATCCTCTGGAGTCCCTAGAACGAGATCCACGTTCCATTCTTTCAGCTCCGCGTTTAGTTGATCTCGACGCTTGGTGTATTCATTTTTTGAACCATCCCCAAGGTCGCCCAGAATTTTTCGGGTCTTGCTATCAATTTCTGGAACAGATTTTTCAAGAAGCGCGAGTTGCTGTTTGAGCTGTTCGCGGCTTCGCTCTTCAGCCAAGCTGGCAAACGGGAGAGTAACCAGTAACAACAGGGTCGCCACTAAAGATCGAAATAAACAGTTCCTATTTCCCATATGACATCATCCCTGTCGATTCTTAGTCGTCAACCAACAGCTTTTGTTTTGGGTCTTGGATTCTACTACTTCGCAACGCTCCAGAATTCTTGTGAAGAAAGTTTTTGGAACAGTAGAAGGAAAGAGGTGGGCGAAGGAACAATAATAGTATTGGTAATTGACACTAACCCTACAGCTCCCAGTAGGGTGAAAATGTCCTTAGTGACACTTGGTTTACAGATTATTCCGGACACATGGTTTACACATTAATGCATTTGGGAGATACCCAGATGCCTTGGAAAGAGTGTAAACCGATGGATGAAAGATTGAGATTTATTGCCCGCCTGCTGGAAGGCGAGAAGATGGCATGCCTGTGCCGCGAGTTCGGCATTTCACGCGTCACCGGTTACAAGATATACAAGCGCTACAAAGAATGTGGTCTCGATGCGCTCTACGACCGTAGAGCTATTGTCAAATCTGGTGTTTAGCCATTTGATTCAAGCGGCGACCTGATCAATCTCTTTTACCTCGATCCCATCTTTGAAGTGGTCACCCCCGTAATCACCTTGGCCAGGTAATCAAAGCCGCAGTTAGCCGGCGCCATAATTCTATTTCCGCACACTGGCTCAAGTAAATTGAGACATCATATGCAACATGCCATTGCAAAGCGTCAGTTCAACCTTTGGATCTTTTGGTCCGGTGGCGGATGGTGGCAAAGGTGGATTCAATCGGGTATAGCTGGTCCGGATGCTCTGCCAGAAGCCTTGGGCCGGAAAATCATAAAATGCCAACAGTTCATCCCGATCCTTGAGTTTCAGAACAGCTCGAGTCGCTGGTCGGGCAATCTTCGCCTCAAAGATCGGCAATAAACAAATCAAACGCCTTGTTTGCATCATCCTTGGTTTCCGCCTGTTAAGATGGCGTGCAGGGCAAAAACTTGGCTTTGGGTTGTGCGGATTTCGGCTAAACAATTCAGTACATTCATGGTCTTGTGCATCCAGCAGCGTTGCTGGCGGCTGGCCGGAAAGATTTGTTTGTCAGCGCCAACCCAAGAAGACCCATCGCACCATCGACCTGATGTGTCCAGTTGTGGGGCGCTCATGCCGACAAGCGACTTCAGATTCAGCAACACCTCACGCCAACTCTGAGTCGATTCTCGCACCCCGTCCTCAATCGCCAGAAAATGTTTTTTCGCCGCGTTCATTGACACCAATGATCACCAGCGCGCAGATGCTTGGCATCCTCCGCCCGCAGCCCCACTGTAGACACCATCAGCCCAGACAATACACCCACCGGTCCTGTCCCAGGCGACGCTGGCTCCACGCTCGATGATTCCTCCGCCCATACCTGGGTTTTCAGGCGGGATACCGTGCTGGCCGACAGACCCTGTGAACCTGCGGGCCCACCAGTACCCGCAACGCCTCAGCCATCTCACCGCTCGTCATACCCCTAAATTCAAGGTGACAACCAACAGGAATGGCTGCCTCGAAAGTCGCTGTCTATGCGCACATTTATTGGAACGGCACCATTTGCACCGACTGAGCAACTCAACCTGCTTCACCGGTCTTCGAGACATCACCTTGGGAATGTCTGGACCCGGATCGGTCCCAGGCCGGTCTGCAACTCACTGTTCTGATTGCAGGTATACCGTTGCGCACCACACCGTTGCATGACCTGGAGTATCGGTACGCCAATCCTGAATGACTTGGCACAGCAGCTCCTGTGACTTCACTTTCCACCGCTTCGGCGAGCAGCTTCCGGGCAGCCTTCTTTGAGCAATTCGGTCAACGGATCGGCACTGATTGCTCGACGTTCGCAGATCCCAATATGCCAGTTATTCTTGTTCATAGTGGCGTATCTCCTTTGGTTGCTTTGAAGTTTGGTAACAACAAATCAGGCAGCATGACGCCGCTTTTTTTCAACTGCTGGGATAACGACCGTAGCCGTGCACCCTACCGGCAAGCCAACCAGCTACCCTTCCAGATTGAGCGCACTATTCTCGGTATCAAAAAGGAGCACCCGTCCTGGGGCGCACCCAAGATCCGTGACAAATTGATCCGGGCCTACCCGATGATCAAGCCACCGGCCATCAGCACCGTGCACGCTGTGCTCGACCGCAATGGCCTGGTCAAGCGCCGCAAGCGGCGGCGCTATAAAGCACGAGGAACCCCTCTCAGTGGCGCACACCAACCCAACGGACTATGGTGTGCCGATTACAAGGGTGAGTTTAAACTGGGTAACAAGAAGTATTGTTACCCACTAACCATCACCGATTACCGATCCCGCTATCTGCTCAGCTGTGAGGGGTTGGAGTCCACCAAGTCAGACTTCGCGTTTAGTGTTTTTGAACGTGCTTTCAAAGACTTCGGGCTACCCAAGGCGATTCGTACCGACAACGGCACTCCCTTTGCCAGCGCCAATGCCCTGTTCGGACTGAGCAAGTTGTCGGTGTGGTGGCTACGCCTGGGCATCAACATCCAACGCATCAAGCCAGGCCACCCCGAGCAGAATGGTCGCCATGAGCGTATGCACCTGACCTTGAAGAACGAGACCACCAAGCCTGCTTCATTCAATTTCCTGCAACAACAGGAACGCTTCGACCGCTTCTTGGGGGTTTACAACAATGAGCGTCCCCATCAGGCGCTACGTGGCGTTTACCCAGGTGATGTGTATACACCTTCAGCGCAGCAATACCAACGACCAGATGAGCCCGAGTATCCCTATCACGACCGCACCATCCGTGTCACCCGCTGCGGCCGTATCTGTATTGGCAAGCGCAAGATCAACTTCAGCACAGTGTTTGCTGGCCAGGTGGTTGGCATCAGAGAAGTCGCGAACGACATTTGGCTGGTCAGCTTTATGGATTATGATCTGGGTTTCTTTGATAATGAAAGAGGCCGGGTAGAACCCGGCCCCAATCCGTTCGTGCCGGACAGAGTGTTAACCATGTGTCCGGAATAAGGTGTAAACCATGTGACCGGTATGCACCAAAGTGGAAATGGTGCCGGCTGAGGGATTCGAACCCCCGACCTGAGGTTTACAAAACCCCTGCTCTGCCAACTGAGCTAAACCGGCATTGGATTTTGAGGACGGAATTCTATCTCAAATCGGCGCCCGGCACAGCGGGCCCGTTGATCTTCAGGACTCGTCATCCAGGGTATCCTGAATTCCCAATTCCTCCAGGGGCAACGCCAGGACAGGCTCGGCTCTGTTATCCAGTGCCTGCTCCAGACTGGAGCACGGCAGTGCCAGCCGTTCCAAGTCACCGGCCTGTGCGGCTTTTTCATCGGCGGTCAATTCGCCCACGTCCGTGCCCTGGCCAGTATCAATCTCGTAGTCCATCCAGTAGTGCGTTTCCTGCACTATTCTTGGACCAATTTCGAAAACAAAGGGCAAGCCCATCTTTTCCAGCCCGCTCTTGCGCTGCTGGGCATCTTCGAGGCGACCGTACAGTCCCAGGGAAATCATGTTGGCCTCTGGGCCCCTCTGGATGACCGCGTAATCCTCAACCCCGCCCGCGGACAATACCGCATCGTCGACCGCTAGACGCTGAAGATCTGCTTCGGGCGGCAAATACACCCAGTAGCCCGTGTTCACCTCAGCCTCAACTTGTCTTGTCGAAATGCTCAAGACATCGGCCCGGATCCGGGATGCCACTACCCGCAGGTCGACCCGTGTCATGAACGGACCGAGGGAAAAGCATTCACGCGGGGCGCGTTGCACCACGCCGACACGCGGTTCGCTGGAGGGCTGCTCGGAGAGCAACGAGATGGAAGGCAGTGGGTCTCTTGCAACATTCCTAACGGCCTTGCGGTCGATTTCCTCAGATGGCTCCGGCGCCGGGGTCAGCATTCGCCAGCCGAACAGCGCCAGGTTAATCCCCAGCAGGGCGATTACGAGAATTCTGAGCATTCACTGTCATCCATGAGCTTTTGCAACGCCATCAGCAATATTCCGCGGAAGACCAGCCAGCGGTCAAAAACAATTTCCTGATCAGGCAGGGCGGCTTCCAGTTGGGGCATTATATCTGCGCAGCCGCCCCCGGTAAGCACAAGTTTGGGATTCGCCAGCAGCGCCGTACCAAGCGAGCGGCGATACTCGGCGAGGGCACCGAGCTGAGCCGCCATGATGCCGTTTTCGATGGCCTGAACCGAATTGAAGCCGGCCTGCACCCCATGGCCAACCCGATTGGTGGGCCTGTCCCTGGCCATAGCGTCGGCCATAGCATCGGCCGTGTCGTGATTGTCGCGGCCACAATCATCTCTTTCCCGCAACCTCTGCTCATCCACTACCTGGCCCAGGCCGGTCGCGGTGCGCAGCGCAGATGCCATCAGCGCCGGGCCGGGAAAGATCAACCCTCCGAGATGTTGTCCGTGTTGATCCACGGCATCAATCGTCGTGGCGGTGCCCACATCAATGATGACGATTGGTGCATCATGTTCTTGTACTGCAGCAACGATGGCCGCCCACCGATCACTGCCCATTTGAGCAGGCTTTTCGTAGGCATTGTGGACGCCAAGCGTCGTGGCTTCGCTGGCCAGCGTGATCACCTGGGTGCCCCAGTTTTGCTTGCATGCCGAAACCAACACGGCGGTTTTGCCGGCGCCCATTACACTACAGATGACGACTGCCGATGGTCTTGGCAACTGCGCCATATTCTCCTTGAATTCTTCCACGGACGATGATCCTGCCGTCTCCGGCAGTAGCTGGTCACCACGGGCAAACAGCCATTTGAGGCGACTGCTGCCCGCGTCAATCAACAGCATATCGCCCTCACGGGTCTGCTGTGCCGGTCGTGCGTCAGTCATGACGGATGCTCACTTCTGCAGCAAGCAGTTGCTCAGGACAGGCGGCATTGCCATCATCCTTGCCGAGCCCGGGCACAAAGAGCAGGCCTCCTTGCGGGCCAATGCCGGTGGCGAAGCCGTATCGATGCGTGCAACTGCCGCCTTCGCCGGCGTTTTGGCGCACCACGATTTTGCGACCGTTGAGCAAATCCCATTGCCGCCAGGCGGCCCGGAAGGGCTGAAAACCCGACTCAGAAAAAGCCGGAAGCCCCAACAGCAATTCGTCGATCAACAATCCAGCCAGTGCGTTTCTGGAACATTGCACGCCATCTCGCGTCAGGCTTGCCACATCGGTCCAGGGTTGTTCAATGGCTTCATTGCCAGATTCGGGCATGACCACGTTCAGCCCGATACCGATCACGGCGCTCAGTTCATCTGCCCCTTCGCTGCTTGACTCAATCAGGATGCCCGCCAGTTTTTGCTTGTTCACAAGAATGTCGTTGGGCCACTTGATGCCGAGCCCTTCCACGCCCGCGCGGGTCAGCGCTCTACAGGCCTGAACGGCCACCACCAAGGGTAAGAATCCCAATGCCACCGGCACCGATGAGCAGGCGCCGGAAAAGTGCCAGCCGACACTCATATGGATATTGGCGTCCTCTGGAGAATGCCAACGCCGGCCGCGCCGGCCCCGACCGGCGGTCTGACGGTCGGCGAGAATGACCCTGCCGTGACGATCTGCCGGCGCCCGCCGCAGCAATTCGCTGTTGGTAGAATCTGTGAATTCCAGGATATCCAGGGCGGTCAGCCTGGCTGTGGCATCGCGGCTGAGCTGCCGGCGCACGGCCGCCTCTTCCAGTAAGTCTGCGCCACGCGCTTCATGCGACATTTTCAGCGACCCTTACCCAACCAATTTCGCACCCGGGCTCGCTCGAAGCGGTACTCTGATCCATCGATCATGCAGACGATATTGCTGCGGTGCGTGAACACAATAAACAGCGCCAGAAGCACACCAAACAGCAACACGGGCATGGCTGCATTGTCCCACCACAACAGCGGAATGATGGTCAGGGCTGCCAGCATCGTTCCCAGCCCCACCCAACCGGTCAGAATCAAGGTCAGCACCCATACCAGCAACATTGGCGGGACGACCCAGGGCTGCAGTACGAGCAACGCACCGATCGCCGTGGCGGCGCCTTTGCCACCGCGAAATCCGTGCCACAGCGGGTAGCAATGTCCTACCACCGCCGCCATCCCGCAGATCAACGCCAGCTCTTGCGGGCCGATTCCAGCGCTGTCCAGGGACACCATCCAGGCCGGCAGGAGGGCCGCCACCACGCCCTTGCCGATATCCAAGACCATCACTGCCACGGCGAAGGCCGCGCCTTGGGTGCGAAATGCATTGGTACCACCGGCATTGCCACTGCCGAGATTGCGGATATCGACATTGCGCAGATTGCCCACGAGAATGCTGCCCGAAGCAGAACCCAGCAGATAGGCGGCGACAACTACAGACAGCTCAACAATCATGACCATTTACCATGCCGCCCGGAAGGCAAGTTCTCCATCAGCCATATAATGCACTAATCCAAGACATCAGGCTGGGGAGCAAATGCGACAATCAATGCGCCCGGCCCAAGATGCACGCCCAGCGCCGGACCGGCGTCGGTGAGGTGGCAGGAATGCACTTTGCCATGTTTCTCCAGGATACGCCGGCGCAGTACCTCAGCGGCATCAGGGTCGTTGGCATGTGAGATGATAACCCGGTACACGTCGTCACTCATTTTCCGGACCGCCAGGCGCGCCAGTGCATCCACATCAGCCCTGGTGCCGCGGATGATTCCCGCGAAACTCAACTCTCCCCGTGAGCCGGTCGTCAGCACCGGGTTGATGCGCAGCAGATTGGTCACCCTTTTTACCCACGATGGCACACGTCCACCGCGCACGGCATAGCCCAAATCATCGCAAATCGCTAACACTCGGGTTTGCGGAATCATTTCCTCCAGCAGTGCTTCAATTTCCTCTGCGGTCATGCCCTTCACAGCAGCTTCCGCGGCCATCATCGCCAGCAATCCCTGCCCGCTGGAGGCGCTCAGAGAATCAATCACGTTAACGGCGCCTGCATCAAATTGCGAAGCGGCTTGCAGCGCTGCCGCTGTCGTGCCACTGAGCCGTGCCGACAGCCCCACAGAAACGACCTGGTAGCCGTGGCTGGTGAGCAAACTGTAGGCCCGCACGAAGTCCTGGGCGGGTGGTTGCGAAGTGAGTGGTGCTTCGGTGGCGGCTTCGAGCTTGGAATAAAACGCTTTCGAAGTCAGGGACACACCGTCAATGTACTCCTGCGCCCCAAAGCTAAGCCGCACCGGCACCATGTATATGCCGAGTCGATCGACCTCAGATGCCGGAATGTCACCGCCTGAATCCGACACCACGATCACGCTGCCTGCATGATTTAGCAGGCCATGCTGGCGCGTCATGTCGTCGGCCTTTTGCTGCCTAATCTGACCGAATTCCTGGCAGGCGAGATAGACCTCCGCCGGATTGTTCACGTGTACGTGAACCCTCACCCGGTGCGGACCGCCAGCCACCACCAGCGAACTCGCGTCCAACTTCTCGAGTCTTTCCATCAACTCAGACCGGTCGATCGCTTCTGCTTCGATCACACATTCAGTACAAAATCGATGCTTACCAACATCGATTTCGGCTGTCGATACCAAGTCTGCCGCTGCAACATCTGTTGCCAGGGACCGGTCCAAATCCTCCATGACGCCTTGGTCCACATAAGCCCAGATGCCTTCGATGAGATCAACGAACCCCTGACCACCGGCGTCGACGACCCCCGCCTGGCGCAGCACGGCCAGCTGATTGGGCGTGTTGGCCAGGGAAGCGTTGGCGCGATCAAGGCCACGCTTGAGCAGCACCCGAATATCCTGCTCGCCGTCAGCGACGGCTGCAGCCAGTTCCAGAGAAAAGTCTTCCAACACGGTGGGCAGGGTTCCGGCAACGGGCTTTGACATTGCTTTCCAGGCTTCTGCAGCACCCGCCTGCGAGGCAAGGGCGAGGCGTCTTGCTGAGATCAGCCGCTTACCGTGGACCTGCCCGCGTATCCCTTCCAGATACTGGGCCATGATGGCCCCGGAGTTGCCGCGGGCGCCGTCAAGCGCAGCGTCAGCAATCACTGCTACCAATTCATCCACCCGGGGCGAAGACAACCCGGAGGTGGCCTCGAGGATGTGTTTGAAGGTAAAGGCCATATTGGTACCAGTGTCCCCATCGGGTACCGGAAATACGTTGATCTTGTTGAGGTAGTCGCGGCGCTGGAACAGGTGCGCAATCCCGGCTCGCAGCGAGCGCTGCAGTCGTGGACCGTCTATGTAGGCAATGGCAGGGGGTCGTCCCATTGGGGCTGTAAGCTTGTGTCGCTAGCGGAGCTTTGCGAGTTTAGCACAGCGTACTTGGGCCTCAATTCACCCATCGTTTGGCAAATTTATCCTCAGTGTGGCGGAATTGACCGGCTCGGTTGAAGCTGATTCTGCCCACAACGTCGGAAAACGCGCCAATTCGCTGCAAAGTGTGACTTCCTTCCCATGGAAAAGCTGGCATGGAAACTGCATTATTAATTGTGTAAGAGCCAACTAATGAATAAACGAGGATGACGATGAGCGATAGCGACGTATATGACCAGGTCAGGGAAGCTCTGAATGGCCGCACTGGACAGCCCATTGTATTTGGTGTTTGCCAGACGCTGGCGCACCGATTTGGTTGCGAACCCTGGGTCACGCGGTTGGTGGCGATCATCATGGGCCTGTTTTACTTACTGCCGGCTCTGATTGCCGATGTTGTTCTGGGTCTGGTTTTATCGGAAACGGAACCTCGCACGCGCGGATTTTTTGCCAGGCTGGCAGTGATTTTGCGAGAAAGTGCCGAGAAACTGGCGCATTCAGCACGCGGTGTGATTGGTCAACCCCCTCACTGATCAAGCCAAGATATGCCAGTCTACAAGGGGCGGTCAACCGCCCCTTTCTTGTGTTTGATGAGAAAAGCGCCTTAGCGCGTAAGGGGTTTATTCCAGCAGAAGTTCTACCTTTTGGGCGTCAAAGGGCCAAAACAGGACCTTGCCGGTGTCCGTATTTTCCAGTACCGGTATGCGAATGCCGTAACGCCGAATAAGCAATTCGTCGTCATCGATATTCACGCTGCACCACTGCACCGACAATTGACCCAGCAATTCGGCCGCCACATCGCACAAATGGCAGTCCGGCCTTGAATAAAGAACGAGATGTTGAGTTGCTGCCATTTAGCGGTCGCTGTTCGCCCCCATACGCTCGGGTTAGTATCGGCCACGACATTGTATAAGGAGTCTTGCTCCCCTGCCCCTCTTTCCGGCTTGTGCCAACGTCAGGAAAGCCCCGTGAGCGGACTGCTGTCCACGCCTTAAAGGATGCCGAGCGCCGACAAGCGACTGGGTCGTCGAGCCCGAGCGCCAAGGATGGCGTGAGGAAGGAAAATGCCAGGATGGCAGCATTTTCCGGCGGCTCGAAGAGCTGCTGAACGGTTTCAAGTGTACTTAGCGCCTTGGATCGTTCCCGCGCATCCCTGCGCTCCACGATCTAAGCACATCCTTGTGCAAAAGTCCGCTCATGGGGCTTTCCGGACCCGCAGGAGCTGTACCTCCTGCATCCCTGCAGTCGTGCTCTCGCGTTCGGTAGCGCGTAGAATGGGCGACCAAATATCGGTTGCTAGAAAAACGCAGGCGGGCCCCTATGGCAATCAGCATTTTTGATCTTTTTAAAATCGGCATCGGGCCGTCCAGTTCTCACACCGTGGGGCCGATGAAAGCAGCCTGCATGTTTGTCCAACGCCTGCACGCAGACGAACTTATTTCATCGACCAGCCGCATCCAGTGCACGCTCTACGGTTCACTGGCCCACACCGGCCGCGGTCACGGCACCGACAAGGCCATCATGCTGGGGCTGGAGGGCGCCATGCCCGACCGCGTTGATCCTGAATCGATCGAAGCAACGCTGGACAGAATTCGGAACAGTGGGGTGATCAGGCTCAGCGATGGGCGCCAGACCGAAAAAAAGGACCTTGGGTTCAACGAAAAGAAAGACCTGGTGTTCAACAAGCGCCAACTGCTGCCCCACCATTCCAACGGCATGCATTTTGTGGCTCTGGATGCTGACGGCAACGAGCTTCGCAAAAGTGAATATTATTCCGTCGGCGGCGGCTTTGTCGTCAACCCGGACGACGCGGCCGACGATCGAATTATTGCCGATGAAACGCCCCTGCCTTACCCCTTCGACAACGCTGATGAGTTACTGGCTACCTGCGAATCAAACGGACTGACGATTGCCCAACTGATGATGCGCAATGAAGCCACATGGCGCAGCGAAGATGAAACCCGCCAGGGTTTGATGAAGATTTGGCAGGCCATGCAAGACTGCATGCAACGCGGCTATCACCAGCACGGCGAATTGCCAGGCGGATTGAAGGTGCGGCGCAGGGCGCCGGCCCTGTACCGCGAACTCCAGTCTGCAAGCAACCCGGAGGACCCACTCGCCGCCCTGGACTGGGTCAATCTTTATGCCCTGGCCGTTAACGAAGAGAATGCCGCCGGTGGCCGGGTGGTCACGGCCCCGACCAATGGTGCGGCCGGCATCATACCGGCCGTGCTGTCGTACTACCGCAATTTTGTACAGGACTCCAGTGACGATGGTGTCATCGAGTTTTTGCTGACTGCCGCAGCGATCGGCATTCTGTACATGCAAAACGCGTCCATATCGGGCGCCGAGGTCGGCTGCCAGGGCGAAGTGGGTGTCGCCTGCTCGATGGCGGCTGGCGGTTTAACCGCTGCCATGGGCGGCAACCTTTCCCAGGTTGAGAATGCTGCAGAAATCGGCATGGAGCACAACCTGGGTCTGACCTGCGACCCGGTCGGTGGCCTGGTGCAGATTCCCTGTATCGAACGAAACGCGATGGGTTCAGTCAAAGCGATCAATGCCCAGCGCATGGCCGCCCGTGGCGACGGCAAGCACCGCGTCTCCCTGGACAAGGTCATCAAGACCATGCGGGAAACCGGTGCAGATATGAAAAGCCGTTACAAGGAAACATCCAGGGGCGGGCTGGCCGTCAATGTGATTGAATGCTGAATTCATTGGCGGTTCAGACGGTGTTGTTTTTCGATCTGGCCACCAACATTCGCCTCGCAGGCTTCGCCCGAATCGGTGTTCGTGGCCTTGCTACTGACGGCTATGGCCGTCATTATTACCTCAAGAGCGGATCGGAGTGGCCACCGAAAAGCGGTCTGGCTGGGGCATTTGTCACGTGCCAGGTCATGGCTTGAGATGCTGATAGGGATTTTAATTGCTGGATACGGAAATCGATATTGCCTAAACAAAAACATTGTCTTGCGCCAGTCACCGCTTTGGTGACGGCACTGCTGTTGCCGAGCTGGAGCGCGGCGGACATATACAGCTATATCGATGAAAATGGGGTGCGGCACTATACCGACCAACCACCCGACACCGATCAGGTGTTCACCAGAACATTCATGGAAACCGAGCCAGAGCCCCGGGTCACATTGCGGCGTTTGGGCACCAGGGAAGAACCTGTTTATTTTCTCTTCAACATGTTCAGGGGGCCAGTGGAGATCGAGCTCTATTTCATTGAATCTCAAAACGTGCGCAGCGACCCACCTCTGCCCGCACGAATGGTAGTGGCCGCCAATTCGGAATCCCGGGTGGTCAGCCTCTCCGCCCTGGAGCCTCGACGGGGCTTTTCTTACCGGCTGGGTGTGACGCATGTACCCGGCAGACCTGTAGCCATGCCGGATGAAAACCTGATTCTTCACCCACCATTTCCGGCGGGCCACAGCTACTTGATCAGCCAGGGCGTGGAAGGCCGGCACACCCACAACGACGCCCAGAGCGAGTTCGCGATTGACATCGTCATGCCCGTCGGAACGCCAGTACTGGCCGCTCAACGCGGAGTTGTCATGGACATCGAAGAGGATTTCAACAGCGGCGGCACCAATCGCGATAAGTACGTCATGAAAGGCAATCACGTGCGCCTGTTACATGACGATGGCACGATGACCAATTACGGGCACCTGGACTTCAACAGTGTCAACGTCAGGTTGGGACAGCGCGTGTTGGCTGGCGCACTGATCGGCCGTTCCGGCAACACGGGTTTCAGCACGGGCCCTCACCTGCATTTTTCGGTGCAGCGCAACCTCGGCCTGCATCTGCAGGGCATTCCCTTTGAGTTTCGTTCCACCCGTGGGCCGCTGGTGTTGCCGATTGGCGGCGAGCGAATATCCGGCACGCTGGCCAGGCGATGAGCGCCTCAGGCAAGAAAATAAGGAGTCTCGCTTCCCTGCTCCCGCCTTCGGCGGAAGGCGGCTACGCTCGACGGCATACAAAAGGTGCCTGGCCCCTCTGGTACCGCTCGCTATGCTCGACTTACCCAACCGGGGCCGGCGGGTCGCCTGCGGCTCCTCAGCTTGATTGATGAAAGTCTACGACTGGATCGCCCACCACGCTCATAGCACGCCTGATCATCTGGCCCAGATCGATTTATTTTCCGGTCGGCATTTCACTTACCTGGAAATGCATCAACGGGTTGCCGCCCTGACAGGCTACCTGCGACACCAACTGGATGTGAATCCCGGCGACCGGGTCGCCGTGCTCGCCTTCAACAGCAGTGACCAGTTCGAAATCAATTTTGCCTGTGCACGCCTCGGTGCCGTTTTCGTTCCGCTCAATATCAGGCTGGCTGAACCGGAATTGGCCTATATGCTCAATGACATCGAGGCGCAGGTGCTTTTCTGTGACCTGGAATTCGCCACGCTGGGCGAGTCACTGGCGGAAAGTTGCCGGCTACCACAACTGATTTCGTTCAGCGGCACCGGACAAGCGTGTGATTATGAGACCGGGCTGGCCAGTGCCAAAGCTGTTGATGACATGGTGGATCTGAAGCATGAGGACCTGTGGGTGATCCTGTATACATCGGGCACCACCGGCCGCCCCAAAGGCGCCATGTTGACCCATGGCATGGCTCACGCCAATGCAGTCAATCAATTGGGCCCTGCCCGCTTGCAATGCGACAGCGTCAACCTCACCGTATTGCCGCAATTTCACACCAGCGGATTGAATGTCTACGCAATTCCAACCTTCCTGCTGGGCGGCACGGTGGCAACCATGCGAAGTTTTGACGCCAGCGAATTGTTGCGCACGCTTGGAGACAGGGATCTGGGCATCAGCCACTTCATCGGCGTGCCATCCATGTTCAAATTCATGGCAGAAGTACCGGCGTTTGGCGCCACCCAATTCGGCCACATCGTATCGGCCACCATCGGCGGCACATCGGTACCGCGCTCATTATTGGCGACCTGGGAAAAGGCCGGTCTCGCCCTGCAACAAGGCTACGGCATGACAGAGACTGGCCCGGGGGTCACGGTCCTGAATGCCCGGGATACCAAGCGCAAAGAAGGCTCTTGCGGTAAACCGGTACTGGCACTGGACATCAAACTGGTGACCCGGGAAGGCGCGACACCGGCAACCGGCCAGATCGGCGAAATCTGGGTCAAAGGCCCCGCCATTACGCCTGGATACTGGCGCCGACCGGACGCCAACGAGTCCGACTTTGTCGATGGCTGGCTCAAGACAGGCGATGCCGCCTACTGCGATGAAGAGGGTTTTTATTACATCGCTGACCGCTGGAAAGACATGTACATTTCCGGCGGCGAAAACGTTTACCCGGCCGAGGTCGAAGGCGTCATCGGTCAGTTGGATGAAGTGTTGGAGGTGGCTGTCATTGGGGTGGCGGACGAGCAATGGGGTGAGGTGGGGCACGCGTTCATATCGCTCAAAAAGGGCAAAGAGCTTGCAGCGAAGGATGTACAATCGCATTGCCTGAAACAATTGGCCAAATACAAAAACCCCAGGACCATCACCTTCATGAACGAACTGCCCCACAACGCGACGGGTAAACTGCTGAAGCGTGAGTTGAAGCCCGCATTGATAGCCGAGAAAACCCAGTCATGACTGCCAAGCAACCACTTTCCGTTCTGGGGGGATCATTGCTCTTGTACCTCACGCCCGCGCTTGCACATCACGCAATGGACGGCCAAACACCAATGAGCTTTGCCGCCGGGTTGATGGCCGGCCTGGCCCACCCGGTCATCGGTCTCGACCACCTGATGTTTCTGATCGCCACCGGTTTGCTGGTCGCGTTTCGCAGGCAGCGTGCGCGCCTTGTTTTATCCGGCATATTCGTTACCGGTACGGTGCTGGGGACGCTGCTGCACCTGATGTCACTCGACATGCCCTGGGCTGAAATCATGATCGCGCTTTCTGTGATCGGGGGTGGGGCGTTGTTGCTGTCACGTCGCCGCCTGGACCCGTTCATTCTGGGCTTTTTCCTGACCGCTGCAAGCCTGTTTCACGGGTACGCCTATGGTGAGTCAATCGTGGGTGCCGAGGCCACCCCTCTTGGCGCCTACCTGCTGGGTTTTTCCATCGTGCAATATGCCGTGATCATGGGTATCGCGTTGGCGTTTGCGCGGTTGCATTCCGTGGCTGTAACCGGCGCTGCGACGACCGAGCGCGCCATCGGCGCAGGGGTCATGCTGGGCGGCCTGTTCTTCCTCGCCAGCGGCGCAATGTAATCACAAATCCGGGTCATCCCTGATACGGCGGGCCTCGACCAGGTACATGCCCATGACATGCTCATTGCCAAAGGTAAAATGGTAGGCGTCACTGGCTTCTTCCACCCGCTGGATCTGTTTCAGGTTTTCCAGGAAAACCGAGTTGAAATTGTACAGATTGAAATCCAGCACCCGCGATTCGTAGCCCGCCTTTTTGAGCATCTGGGCCGTCTGGACCTGGCTGATCAGTGATATCTGCATGAAGTAGGCCACCCCGTCATCGCGCAAGTAGCGAGGCAGACCGATGATAAAGTAATCCAGCAGATTGCGGCCCCAGTAATCAATTGGGCGGTGCCCGGAAAAATTCTCCACCGGGTCGGTGGGCATCTGGTAGAGGCTGGCAACCACCACATCATAGCGATGACCAGGCTCGAACGCATACAGGTCTACAACCTGGCCATTGAGCCGGTCAGCCACGCCGTTGCGGAAGGCGTTGGTCATGGTGTTGCCCACCGCCTCCTTCTGGATATCAATTGCGGTGACCTCCCTGGCGCCGTTGAGCGCGAGCTGAACCGCCAGCAAACCCACGCCACAACCCACATCCAGGCAACGCTTGTCTGCTCCGATGTGCTCATTGAATAGAAATTTCCAGATCAGGTAGCTGCCCTGAGTGGGAACAAAAACATCTTGATCGACGGCGATCTCCGGCAATGGCAGGGGAAAAACACTGCGGCCGTGGTCATCGCGCCAGGGTTCAACATCGACGACAGGCTCAGCCTCGTATCTGCGCTCCACCCGCAATGGCCCGGCCTGATTTTCGACCGCCTTACTGACGGCTGAACCGGCTGAGGTGCCCACCAGCGCCGTGCTCATGGCCGTGATTTCATCCGGGCCCACACCGCAACAGCCGCCGAGAATCTGGGCGCCCTCGGCACGCCAGTTCAAGGCCATGCGGGCAAAATCATCCGGGCCCACCTGTTCGTCAAAGTGCCAATCCGGATCCAGGTACCGCCCGAGGTTGGGGTAAGCCCCCAACGGCAGGTCGGTGAAGTCCCGCAGCCAGGGTAATGTGCCGGAAACCATGTCCACGGGCAGGCAATTGATCAGCAATGCGCCGACGCCCAGCTGTTCCATGCCGCGCGCCAAACGGCCGAAATAATCACCCTCGGGGCCACCCCACAACTGTCCGTATATGCCACAAACGCCATGCCGGCTGCGGCGGAAACTGAGCCACACCGGTAAGCCGGCATCCATGAGCATTTGGATCGCCTGCCGGGTGCGGTTTTCCGTCATCATGGAGAGGGTCTCAAAGACCACGAAATCCGGCGACGTCTCATCCAGCGCCCGGATGAGCAATCGAATCGTTTCCAGTTGCTCCGCCGTGAAGATGTCGCCACCGATGCTTAAAGCCACGGCTGCCCGGCTTTGTGCGTCTTCTGCTGCGATGGCTTCGCGTGCCAGCGTCACCGATTTGCGCGCAAGATCCATCCAGTGAACCGGGCCGTTGGGCAGATAGGCAGAATCAGCGCCGGCAGCAGGCGCATCCAGAATGCCGTAGGTATTGGTGGTCACGACATCGCAGCCCGCTTTTAGATATTCTCGGTGCACGGAAGATACCAGGTGGGGGGCTTCGTGCAGCGCTTCAAAACCCCAGTGATCATGGTCGCTGAGCTTGAATTGCCGCAGTCCCTGGCGGCGCAATTCGGTGGCAATTCCCCCATCGAGTATCACGCACTCGTCATTGGCGATTTTGGTCTGGATGGCTCGATAGCCCGTCATGTCTGTCATATGCAGAATTTAACAGAAATTCCCTGTTGAAAGCGCATCAAAGTCACTTACGCCAAATTACAACCAATCGGCTTGGTCTGCCGTCGAATATATTGAAGCACTGTGTGCACTGCACTTCGGGTTACCACCAAAACTGAATCGTGATGGATAAGAACCTCAAAGAACTCGGATTTTACGTACTGCTGGCCTATGGGTTTTCCTGGCTCACCTGGACGCCGTATATCCTTAATTCCCACGGAATGATCAATTTTCCCGTCCCCGCCCTGTTGCCTTTACTGGGCCCAATAGGGACGTTCGGTCCAATGATTGCGGCGCTCTTTCTGGCTTTCAAAAAGGACGGCAAGGCCGGGTTGACTGCAATGTTCAGACGTGGCTTCAGTCTCGGTTTCAACAAGATCTGGCTGGTGGTGGCCATCGTGTTATGGCCAGCACTTCACGGTATCGCCATGTTGTTGGCGATTTACCACGGCGGCAGCGCGGCACCTGAAATTCTGCTTTTCTCCCAACCCTTGATGATACTGCTGCCGTTGCTGAGAACGGTTTTGCTCGGTGGCCCACTCGGCGAGGAAATGGGCTGGAGAGGCTATGCGCTGGATCGACTGCAAACGCGCTTCAACGCCCTGGTGTCCAGCCTGTTTCTGGGGGTCATATGGGCTTTCTGGCATCTTCCCCTCCACTTTGCAGCAGAAGGACGTGGTATGCCCTTTCCGCTCTTCTTGCTCATTGTGGTGTCGCAGAGCCCGATTTACACTTGGCTGTACAACAATTCGAATCGCAGTCTGATCCCGGTAATTGTTTTCCACACATTGCAGAATTACCTGATATTCAACGTCTTAAATATGGATAATGGCATCACATATTTCCTGCCAGTTTTCTACTGTGCAGTGGCCCTGATTCTGGTGATCTGGAAGCCGAAGCGGCTGGTCCGGAAGAGTTAAGGTATCGCGCCATGGGTTGGCGCGGGGATTGACCCGATCAGCTAGACTGTGCGCTCATTATGCGAACTGTTGACTCAAAATCCGACCCCAACGAAAGCCGCCTGGCGAAGGCAATGCGTGACTTGGCCCTATTGCGTCGGCTGCTGGCGATGACGATCTATTATTTTACCAAGGGCCGTCAATTGCGTGCGGAAATTCTCCGCTGCGAATCTCTGGGAGAAATCTACTACGTGGATGATGACCCCGCAGACCCGGAACGGAGGCTGCGGTGAGTGCAGCAAAGCAGGCCGCCAAATCGGGTGGGCGAATCAAACTGCATGACACCCCACCGCCGGAATACAATTTCGCCTACCATCAACAGCCAAGGTCGGGTAACGAGATCAACGGCCTGAATGAGTCCGAACCCCGCCAGGCACGTCACGTCTTTCACAGCGCCGGCAACACCCGGCTGGAGTGGCAGGCGCTGGACGATTTTTTCGGGATGATCAGCCCCTGGTCGATTCTCCGACACGTGGTTGCCAATGCCTGGCAATTGCGCAATAGGGACGGCCGGGTCAGTCGGCAACAACGGGCTGTCGATAATCCTTCAGCCATGGCAAAAGAAATCAAGCAACGTGGGGTAGAACTGGGTGCCGAATTAATCGGCATTACCCGCTTGACCGAAGATGCGCTTTACGAAGGAAAGTCTCTTCCCTTCAATACAGCAATTTGTATTGGCCTGTCCATGGACCGGGAACAAATGGCTCATGTACCTCATGAAGCCGCTGGCATTGAGGTCATGCGGGCATATCGGGTGATATCTCGTATCGCCGTGAAGTTGTCTCAACAGATCAGGCGGATGGGTTGGCCGGCGCGGGCCTATGGCAACCCCAACAGCACCGACATTCTGCACATTCCCCTGGCAACCAAAGCGGGCTTGGGCGAGTTGGGCAAGCATGGCTCCATGATCAGCAAGGAGTTCGGCTCCAATTTCCGCCTGGCGGCCGTGCTGACAAACTTGCCACTGGACACCGACGAGGCCGTTGATATCGGCGTGCAAGACCTGTGCCTGAGCTGCAAACGCTGCGTGGTGGATTGCCCTCCAGATGCCATCTATAACGAAAAACAACTGGTCCGCGGCGAATACAAATGGTACGTAAACTTCGACAAATGCATACCGTACTTCGTCAAGACCGATGGCTGCGCAATCTGCATCCAGGTCTGCCCCTGGTCAGTGCCGGGGCGCGGACCATCGCTGTCTGAAAAACTTCTGGCCAAGCGCAACCCTTGAGTCGCCGCAGAACCAATCTGCACAACCACACAACAAAGGAGCCGCAGGCGACCCGCCGGCCCTGGTTGGGTAAGTCGAGCATAGCGAGCGGTACCAGAGGGGCCAGGCGCCTTTGCATGCCGTCGAGCGCAGCCGCCTTCCGCCGAAGGCGGGAGCAGGGAAGCGAGACTCCTTTTCGTTTGAAGCAAGGGCTTGAACAGGCAGGTACAATTCGCCCGTGAATTTAACCAGCGACAACAGAACAGCCATCGCCCCTGAGATACTCGAGGGAATCAGTCGCGCCAATATCGGCTCCGCTGACGCCTATGGTGCTGACTCACTGACCACCGGCCTGAAAGATAAATTCTCAGAAATTTTTGAGCGGGAAGTCTGGTGGTACCCGGTCTCGACCGGGACCGCGGCTAACGCACTGTGTATCGGACAGGCCACGCCATCAAGCGGCGCCACTCTGTGCCACGAAACCTCACATCTTTATGCCGAGGAGTGCGGCGCAGCAGAGCTTTTCAGTGGCGCCCCCATGATTCCGATCGGTGGCGAGATGGGCAAAATAGCGATTGATCAGTTGTCATCCGTGATTGGCAATTCGGCAATCCGTCCGACCGTACTGAGCATCACCCAGCCGACCGAATTCGGCACCGTATATGCTTTGGACGAACTTGCAGCCTTATCCAGCATGGCCCAGGACGCCGGGCTGCGGGTTCATATCGATGGCGCGCGATTCAGCAACGCATTGGTACATCTCGATTGCTCGCCCGCGGAGGCAACCTGGCGCTGCGGTGTCGACCTGATGGCATTTGGAGCGACCAAAAATGGCGCCATGTGTGCTGAAGCCGTCATCATATTTAACCCGTCTTTAGTGGATGGCATCGACGACAATCTGAAGAGAAGCGGCCATCTGTTCAGCAAGGCACGCTTTATGTCTGCACAGTTCGCCGCCTACCTGGAAAATGACCTGTGGCTGAAGCTGGCCGCCAATGCCAACAGAATGGCTCGCAGATTGGCGAGAAGACTCGATGAATTCGATTCGATGAAGCTGGCGTTTCCAGTGCAGGTCAATGAAGTCTTCGTTCAGATGCCCCGCATGTTGGCGCAAAATTTACACGACATCGGCATTGAACTTGAAGGTTTCGCTGAGCTCGAGATCTATCGATTCGTTACTTCCCATGCAACGACATCTGTACAAATCGACGATGTCTGTAATGACAGGATCGCACCGATCGTGGCACTTTTCGAACAGGTCAGATTGAGCTGACTCCAAATATCCTGACCGCAGCTATTATCCGATGCCTGTAGAGACACCTTCATCCATGACCAGCAGTGCGCCGTGCATGGCGCGTGCTTCTTCCGAGGCCAGAAACAGAATCAAACGCGCCAATTCCTCAGGCTCGGAGAAGGTCGTGTTGGACGGTGTAATGGCTTTGAATCCCTCGTAATAGTCGCGCTTTTCAGGGCTGGTGCGGACCTCGATATTCATCGGCGTGGCTGTGTTGCCTGGAGCAATGGCGTTAATATTAATGTCGAACGGCGCCAGCTCGCGGGCCAGCGCCTTGGTCATCTGTGCGATCGCGGCCTTGGTGGCGCAATAGAGGCTGCGTTCCCTGACCCCGGTCAGCGCCGCGACCGAAGACAGATTGACGATCTTGCCGCTTCGACGTTCCTGCATTCGCGGCGCCATGGCGTTGATCGTGTTAAAGCTCCCCTTGAGATTGATGTCGACCATACGGTCCAGTTCATCAACCGTGGTCGCACCGATGGGGGTGGGGTAGTAAACACCCGCCGAATTGACCAGGATGTCGATCGGGCCCAGTTCCGCCTCTGCCTGGTCCAGCACCGATGTCACTGCACCCGCATCGCGTACATCCAATACGCAGGGCCAGGCGCGGCCCCCGGCGAGGGATATTTCCCCTGCGACTGCTTCAGCCTTGGCCAGATTGCCACTGGCGACCACGGCAACCAAAGCGCCCTCAGCGGCAAAAAGTCTCGCGGCAGCGGCACCGATCCCCGATGAACTGCCGGTAATGAACGCAACTTTGTTTTCAAATCTCATTTCCTATCTCGACTCTGCTCGTTTAACGCAATCAACCGGCCCGACGCAATGCGGCGGTAGCGGCTTCGTCAATGACACCGTCAGATGTTAACGCGACACCGTAGACTTCCCGCGCATATTCCCTCGTGATCAGCCCTTCGGCCGCATCCAGTGCGACCGACTCGGGGGTGCGCAGCGTGGGTGGACCGTAGCCGCCACCACCGGTGGTTATCGCGACGATATGCTGGCCATCTTCAATCGTGATCTGGGCGCAGGCCGGCAGTGGCTCTTTTGAGCTATCCGGGTGCAGCAGGTACTGATCTGCGCATCCGCCGCTTTGACCCCCGCGCGCGCCTTTGGGGCCATTCGTTACGCCGTCACTGACATAGCCCACATCCATCGGCCCGCCGACCGGGCCAAACTCGATATAGGCGCAGTTGGCCCCGACCTGCTGACCTGCCCCGGCCGTGTCGGCCAGTATGTGGCGATCGTAGACCAAAATCGGTTGATAAAGCTCTGCCAGCTCGACGCTGTCCAGAAAGCACATGCCGCCGTTACCGACATGGCCGGTGGTGACCCAGGCATCAGCGAATGGCGAGGCTGCACCGGCCGTAAAGCCCAGGAATACCTGATTGACATAGGGTTCGCCATTGCGCGGATCAACGCCGGATATGACGCCTGCCGAAGGTGCGATCACCGCACCGACTTCAGCCATGCCTGCGCCCTCGGAGATCTCGGCAATCGCCATTTGCGTCGAATTGGCTACCCGATCCGCCACATTGGTTGTCGCTACCGAGCAACTGGTCGGGTGGCTGGGTATGCCACAGACGCTGTTTTCCCTCAGCCTGATGTCAATACGCCGAAAGCTGCCGGCATTTTTTGGCACAGTGTGATCGATGCTGTTGAACACACCTACCATTGCCGCCGTCTCAGCGCAGGCCTGGCTCAAGTTGAGACCGCAGGGCAGAGCCTCGGGATTATCACGCAGATCCACCTCAATGCGCGCGGCTGCAGAGTCAATGGAGACCGTAGACGTAATGCGAATGCCCTCCTCCGGAGTCCCGGGGAAGTGGTCGTGGGTGCTTGAGGCCGATTGAGTGCCGCTTTGCAGCCTGCCAATGGCCTCGATCATTCTATTTTCGGAGTAATCGAACCACTGGCGGACAAATTGTTCCAGCAGCGGCCAACCGACTTCCCCGATAAGCCCCACCAACTCACGCTCGCCGATTCGGCATGATCCGACCATGGCCAGGTAGTCACCACGCCACTGGCCTGGCACCCGAATGCGCATTTCGCACATGCGGACAAAGTCCATGTTGTCTTCGAAATTGTCCTGCACCTTGACCGAAGGAAATATCAGGGCGCCTTCTTCGTAAACATCCACTGCGGCGCCGTGATAGGTGGTTGGAATGGAATTACCAATATCCGCCTGGTGGGCTTTGGCCAACACGGTAAATCGATGGTCACCGGCATCGTCGATAACCGGCACAAGCAGGGTGTGATCGGCCGGATGGGAACAGCCGTGATAAGGCGAGTTGTTCATGAAGGCGTCACCCCGTTGGAAATCAGGGTGAAACTCTTTCATCACTCGCGCCATGTGGTCGGCCCCGGACAACACGTGGATGGGCAGGCTGTCGGCAGTGGCAATCAACCTGCAATCGGCCGTGACGATGCAGCAGGAAAAATCCTTGGCACGATTAAGTACGCCAGAGCGGCCGGTTCGCATCAGCGTATTGGCCATTTTTTGCGCAATTCCTTCCAGCCGGTTGTTCAGGATCGCAAGTTGAGCCCCGTTGAGCGGCTTGATTTCTGTATTGTCAGTCATATTCCTGATTCGCCCCAAGGCGTGATCGCCAGATTGCCGTCGCCATTCATGCGCGCGCCCGCACCCGGGTTGATCACCACCGTGGTGAATTCGTTTTCAATAATGGCGGGGCCCTTCACCCGCTGGTTCAGCTTCATCTCGCCAAACTGAAACACCGGCGCATCGACCCGCCCCAACTCGTCGAAAAAGATTGAGCGCAAGTTCTGCTTGCCGCGCCGCGTTGCGGCAAAACGCATCCGCCCGGCGCTGGATGCACGCAGTGGACAGCGCACAGTGGCCAGCCAGCTGACGATTTCAATATCAGAATCGGGGTCGTTTACCGCAAACAGCGAAAGATGTTCCTGGTGAAAAATATCGGCGAACGCCTCGATATCCGCCTTGCCATTGAAACGGGAAAACGGCAGCGGCACCTCGATGTCCCATACCTGATTCTTGTAGCGGGCTTCCACCCGGTACTCAATACTGCTGTCAATGGCAGCTGCACCCGGGCCGTCGATAAATGCCTGGCACTGGGTTTCCAGCGTCCCAAGCGCTGCATTGGCGCCTGCCAGGTCGAAGGACTGGAGGGTAGTGAAAAATAACTGTCGGTACTCATTTCGCAAATCGGAAATCAACGCTCCGGTTGCGCTCATGACCGGACCTGCCTCGGGAATCAGGAGTTCCGGGCAACCCAGCCGGCGTGCGATCAGCACCGAATTCAGGCCCGCTGCACCGCCGCCACCAATCAGAATGGCTTGCGAGGGATCGATGCCCTGATTGACGGTGATTTCCTCGATCGCGCGCACCATGTTTTCGGTGGCGATGGTAATAATCGCGGAAGCAGCTTCCTCCAGGCTGACGTTCATCGGATCAGCCACGTCCCGCTGGATCACCGCGCTTGACGCATCGGTATCGAGGGCCATCTCGCCGCCGAGGAAAAAATCCGGGTCGATGTAGCCCAGCACCATGCTGGCGTCGGTCACTGTCGCCCGGTCTCCGCCGCGCTGATAACAAGCCGGACCGGGATCGGCCCCTGCACTCTGCGGGCCCACGTGCAAGACACCGCCGGCGTCGATCCAGGCGATAGATCCGCCACCGGCGCCGACGCTTTTTACATCCACTGATGGAAAACCGGCCATGTGGCCAATGAAAGGACGTCCGATCCACATTTCCCTGGCGAAGGGAATTCGCCCCTGACGTACCAGGCTGACATCATAGGTGGTGCCACCGGTATCAGCGACAATGGTGTTTTTTAGCGTGGATGCTCGGGAGGCAAAAAAATCGCCGGCCAGCGGTGCCGTCGACGGGCCCGAATTGATGACCCGGATCGGCGCCTCGGCCACGTCATCGATATCCATCATGCCGCCCTGGGACGTCAGCATTAGCACCCGGCCATCAAAACCGGCCTGCCGCAGCCGGCCGGTCAAGTCGTTCAGGTACCGACTCATCGTCGGCTTGAGCGAGGCGTCGATCGCCGTCGATGAAGCGCGACGAAATTCACGGATAACAGGGTTAAGCTGATGCGATATCGACACCGGCACACCAGGCAAATGCTCTGCCAGTAACTCGGCAACCCGGGTCTCATGTGCATTGTTGCTGATCGACCAGATCAGGCAAACCGCTACAGCTTCAATATGCTGCGCTTTGAGCGACTCTATGATGTCAAGCACGGCCGCCTCATCAAGTGCTATCAGAACTGCCCCAGCGCAGTCAATGCGTCCCGGTACCTCGTAGGTCAGGCGTCGTGGCACATAGGGTGCAGGGTAGGGAACGGTGTGGTTAAAAGGCTCGAGCCGCCCGCCTTCGCGGAAATAGAGAATGTCCTTATGACCCTGGGTGGTGAGCAAGGCTGTCTTGGCAGTGCTGCCTGTGATGACCGCATTGATGGCGTGGGTGGTGCCGTGGATGAACGAGTCCGCAACCGCCAGATACTCGTCCAGCGGTGCCTGAGCCGCCTCGGCCGCTTTGGCCAGGACAGCCAGAACGCCCGCCGGCGGGTCCCCTGGGACGGTCTCGGCCTTGAACATGCTCCAACTGCCGTCATCATGTTCCACCACAAGGTCGGTAAACGTACCCCCGGTGTCACAGGCGAATCGCACTTACAATTTCCTCATGCACGCAGATTACTTGATTTGGCGGCAAACTGTGAGACCCCATTGACTTTGAGATCATTTAAAGTCTGAATAGCGATTGCTCAGCAGCGTATGGCCAAAGGCATGCCCCGACTCGAAGAACTGGTTGAAGACTATTCCCGCCACCAGGTGCCCGACCAGAAAACGGTCAGTGGTCTGCGCATCGCGTTGATCATTATTGGCGTGGCCATCACCGTGCCAGCGTTTGTGGTGGGCAGTGAGGTTGGGCTGGCCATCGGTGCCTGGCCAGCGATTTCAGCGTTTTTTCTGGGTGGCGCCTGCCTTGCCATTATTGCCGGATCGGCTGGTGTGGTCGGAGCGCGTACGCGCTATTCCACTGCAATGATCATTCAGTCCACTTTTGGGATGCAGGGCGCCATATTTGTTAACGTTGTTCTGGGCATTACCTGGCTGGGCTGGTTTGCAGTTATCGCAGCATTCTTTGGACGCGCGCTCGCAGGAGGATTTGAATCGTTTGGTTGGGGCACGATCCCGGAGGGGCTCGGCACCGCCATCGGCTCCGTGCTGATGGTGTTGGTCACCATTTTCGGTTTCAAGGCACTGGACAAATTATCCATGGCCGCCGTGCCGGTGATGGCGGCATTCCTGGGCCTGATCGTGTACCTGAGCGCAGGGGATCGCGGCCTGACTGAAATTTTTGCCCGGCCCGGGGCCGACGAAGGATCCATGACTCTGGGACCCGCGGCATCGTTGATTGTCGGCACCTTTATTGTCGGCGCGACGATGTTTCCCGATCTGTGCCGGTATGCACGCAGCGGGGGGCATGCGGCAATGGGTGCAGCGCTGTCATTCGCAATCGGTTTTCCGTTTGTTTTGACTTTTGCAGCGCTGCCCAGCATTGCCACCTCAGAGGCGGATCTTATGGAGATCATTACCGCCTTGGGCATGGCAGTATCGGGCGTCACCATGCTGGTGTTCGCCACCTGGACCACCAATTCCTATAACCTGTATAGCGCCACGCTGGCATTCGCACCGATTTTTAAACGCGTCGAACGCTGGGTTCTGGTTATTGCCATCAGCGTTCTGGGCACCGCCATCGCCCTGATGGGTGTACTCGATCACTTCATGCGATGGGTGGGTTTCCTGGCCATTGCCGTGCCACCCGTTGCCGGTGTTTACATCACCGATTTCCTGATTTTTGGTCGCCACCGGCGTGACCGGGACGGCGGCCAGACAGGTGGCATTTCCTGGGCAGCATTTATGGCCTGGGCGACTGGCGTCAGTGTCGCCCAACTGGCCAGCCTGGACCTGATCAGCCTCACAGCAATGCCCGCCGTTGACGGCATTTTGGCGGCAACGATAAGCTATGCAATCATTAGGAAAATCTGGCCCAGATGAATATGAGCCACTACGTCCGGGTGGGCGGGCTTCAGATCGCCCAGTCTCTGCATCACCTCTTGGAACAGGCGATCCTGCCTGCCACCGGCGTGACGGTTGCCGAATTCTGGCGGGGACTGGAGCAGACCATTGAACAGCTGGGAGGCCGCAATCGCTCGCTGTTAAAGCGCCGTAATGAGATGCAATTGCGGATTGACCAGTGGGTCAGGGACAAGCCAGACGAATTATTCGATGCGGCACGCCATGAGGCCTTCCTGCGATCAATCGATTACCTGGTTGAAGCACCCGATGACTGCAGCATAGATCCACGAAATGTTGACCCTGAAATTGCCCGCATCGCCGGACCGCAACTGGTGGTCCCCGTCGATAATGCGCGCTATGCGCTGAACGCGGCCAACGCACGCTGGGGCAGCCTGTACGACGCACTCTACGGCACCGATGTGATTGCTGAACTGCCGGGCCTGGAACGCGGCGCCCAATACAATCCGATACGCGGTTACGAGGTGGTCGCCACAGCGATGCTGTTTTTGGACCAGGCCGTGCCCCTGGATGGGATATCTCATGGCAATGTCGATCGCTATGAGATTGATGCTTCAGAAGATGCCTTGCGGCTTGTGGCAATGAATAGCGATGGCGGGCAGCACCCACTGTCTCGCCCTGAAGGATTTCGAGGTTTCCGGGCCGAGGCAAGCAGCCCAGCGGCGATCCTGCTCGAGAACAACGGTCTGCATATCGAAATCTCAATTGACCCTGCACACCATATCGGGATGAATCACTCGGCCGGTGTCTGCGACGTCATCCTCGAGGCCGCCATCAGCACGATTCAGGATTGCGAAGATTCGGTGACCGCCGTTGACGCACAGGACAAATCTCAGGTCTACGCTAATTGGCATGGTCTGATGCAAGGGACGCTGGAGACGACTGTGTCCAAAGGCGATCAATCCATCGTGCGAAGACTGAACCCCGATCGCCTGTACCGTGGCGCTGACGGCAAGGAATTGAAACTACCCGGGCGTTGCCTGCTGCTGGTGCGCAATGTAGGTATGCATATGTATACCAATGCCGTACTCGATGCGCGCGGAGAACCGATACCGGAAGGATTTCTTGACGCTTTTGTAACCGTGGCAGCAGCACACCGAAATGTGACAGGCAATACGGCACTCCGCAACAGCCGCACCGGCAGCATCTATGTCGTCAAGCCCAAGCAACACGGCCCCGAAGAAGTAGCGTTGACCGTCGAACTGTTCTCCAGAGTGGAGGATGTACTTGGGCTGGAGAATAATACGGTCAAGCTGGGCATCATGGACGAGGAACGGCGCACAACACTCAACCTCAAGGCCTGCATTGCAGCAGCCAAAGAGCGGGTTATTTTTATCAATACAGGCTTTCTGGACCGCACCGGCGATGAAATTCACACGTTGATGGAAGCAGGACCGTTCATCCCCAAGCAAGAAATCAAGCAGGCGAAATGGATGCTTGCCTATGAAGACTGGAATGTCGATACCGGGCTGGCCTGCGGCCTGAGTGGCCGCGCCCAGATTGGCAAGGGCATGTGGGCCATGCCGGAGGATATGGCGGCCATGGTGAACCAGAAAATCGAACACCCACGGGCCGGCGCCAATACCGCATGGGTGCCCTCGCCCACAGCCGCCACCCTGCATGCCATGCATTATCACTCGGTATCGGTCGCCGCTCGGCAGGAGGAGCTTATGGCACAGCCTCCGCGGGCCGTTCTGGCTGACCTTCTGGCGCCGTGCCTGCTGGGCGAGCGCCACCTCACAGTGCAAGAGGTCACGACTGAAGTGCGCAACAATGCGCAGAGTATCCTCGGCTACGTGGTGTGCTGGATCGACCAGGGCGTGGGCTGTTCCAAGGTGCCCGACATCAATGACCTGAGCCTGATGGAAGACCGCGCCACGCTGCGCATCTCCAGCCAGCATTTGGGAAACTGGCTGCGCCATGGTCTGGTTAGCCGCGATGAACTCCTGTCCCGCTTCAAAGAGATGGCAGTGATTGTTGACCGGCAAAACGCCGGCGACCAAACCTACCGCCCAATGGCGGCGGACTTTGACAACAGCAATGCCTTCCAGGCCGCGCTGCACCTGGTGGTGGATGCCACCAAACAGCCCAATGGCTACACCGAATTCATCCTCAATGAGTGGCGCCGAAAGGCCAAGCGAAAGCGCAATTAGGGGTTGCAGAAGGCGCTGTAGTTCTACCTCCGGAAAGCCCTATGAGCGGGCTACTGGCCACGCCTGGCGGATGGCCCTTCGGGCTACCCTCGTTTCTCCGCGCTTGGTGGGTCGGCTCCAACGGATCATCCTGTTCCGTGTCGCCTCGTCGAGCCATCCATGGCTCGACGACCCAGTCGCTTGTATGGTGTTTCTGCCTTAAATCTGGATGATTAAGGGTGCCGGGATGGGCGGGACGCAGTCGCTTTCTGGCCAGTCGGTACAGACTAACAAGAGTTCGTCCCCATCCCATTCTCACCAGAGCGCCGATTGAGAATCTAGCTGCAATGACAGCCGATGTATACAAGCTTGCGCCCCGTGAGATCCCGGCTACGGCATATAACCGCGGAGATCATTATGACAAGCAATGTTACCCAAGTCACTTTAGGTGTGGATGTTTCGAAAGATCATTTGGACGTTTACGATTGGACCCGGCAACGACATTATCAAGTCAATAACTCAACCGCGGCCATTGCACAATGGCTTGGTGGGTTGACGGGCGAGGTACGACTGGCGCTGGAGCCGACATCGCATTACCACCTGGCGGTGGTGGATACTGCGCACGCTTTGGGCTATGCGATCTACTTGGTGAACCCACGCCAGCTGCATCACTATCGGTATGCCGTCGGCCTGAGGCATAAGAGTGATCCGCATGATGCCTGGTTGTTAGCACGCTATCTCAGCCACGAAGCGCAGTCATTGCCTCGTCATTGCCCGTCAGACCAGCATTCACGGGAGCTGTGGGCTTTGATTAAGCGTCGCGCTGTGGTGGTTGGAGTGCGTAAAAACATGCGCATGAGCATGCGCCAAGTGTCGCTGTCAGGCCGAGAAGTGGAACAGGCCTGCAGCCGCTTGATCCAGCGCATCGAATGCCGGATTGAGTATTTGCTAAGGGCGTTGGGCCTGCAACAAGACTATGCGCGTTGCCAACAGATACCGGGCCTTGGACCCGCCACAGCTGCTGGGTTGGTGGCGGCCTTTCATCGCGGCGTGTTCGCTTCATCGGATGCCTTTGTGGCCTACCTCGGCCTGGACATACGATTGCGGCGGTCTGGTCGCATGCAGGGCAAGCACAAGCTGACCAAGAATGGCGAGAAGGAGATACGACGATTGCTATTTTGTGCCGCTCACGCGGCCCGCAACGAACCTCGATTCGAGCGCTATCATCAGCGTCAACTGGATAAGGGACTTTCAAAAACCGCTGCTCGAGTGATATTGGGGCGCAAGTTGGTCAGGATTGCATATGCCCTTATGAGTCGAGGCGAAACATTCAAACCGTGTGTAACCATGGCTTGACCAGACCCATAGAATCTTGTCGGCGCTCGGCATCCTTGAAGGCGTGGCCAGCAGCCCACTCACGGGGCTTTCCTAACGCTGGCACAAGCCGCTTCGGAGTAAGGGGTCTTCTTGCAGGGCCCTTTGAAACACGGATGTTTCAAGAGGAGCGTCCCACGGACGTGCTCGAGCGCGTCCTGCAAGGAGACCCCTTGCTCCGAAGCTGCGGCTCACAGACTAGACCAGCACACGTGAAAAACGTTGCTGGAAATTGCTTTAGGGCGCCCTCCTGCAGGCGCGAATTGACGCCCTCGGACCATCACTCTGGTAGAATGGCGCGTTTTTTCGCCAATGTGACGCCCTGTTCCCATGTCCGACTCAGCAACCGAAATCGCCAGGCGGCGCACCTTCGCCATTATCTCACATCCGGATGCCGGCAAGACCACCCTGACTGAAAAGCTTCTGCTTTTCGGCGGCGCCATCCAGATGGCCGGTGCCGTGAAGTCAAAGAAAGCCGCACGTCATGCCACCTCTGACTGGATGAAGTTGGAGCAGGAACGCGGCATCTCGGTGACAAGCTCGGTGATGCAGTTTGAGTTCGGCGGTAAAATCATCAACCTGCTCGACACACCCGGCCATGCTGATTTCTCCGAAGACACTTACCGGACCCTGACGGCGGTCGACTCCGCGCTGATGGTTATCGACTGCGCCAAAGGCGTGGAGAAACGCACCATCCGCCTGATGGAAGTCTGCCGCCTGCGCACCACGCCGATATTCACCTTTATCAACAAATTGGACCGCGAAGGACGCGATCCGGTGGAGTTGCTCGACGAGGTCGAGTCGGTGTTGAATATCAAGTGCGCGCCGATCACATGGCCGATTGGCATGGGGCACCGCCTCAAGGGCGTCTACCACATGCTCGATGACAGCATTCACCTGTACGAATCGGGCCGTAACTATGTCACCCAACAAGCCGAGATCATCCAGGGCATCGACAATCCGGAACTTGATGAGCGACTCGGTGATGACGCTGCAGAGCTGCGTGAGGAAATTGAGCTGGTCCAGGGCGCCAGCCACACTTTTGAACCGGAAGCTTACCTGGCCGGCAACCAAACCCCGGTATTTTTTGGCTCCGCGATCAACAATTTTGGTGTCACGCCACTTCTCAATGCCTTTGTGGCGCATGCGCCCCCGCCGGGTAGCCGCGCAACGGTTGGTCGCACGGTAGATAGTGCTGAACCCAAACTGACTGGATTTATATTCAAGATTCAGGCAAACATGGACCCAGCACACCGCGACCGCATCGCCTTTATGCGGATATGCTCTGGTTGTTTTGAATCGGGCATGAAAATGCACCATGTGCGGCTGGGCAAAAGTGTCAAGGCCGCGAATGCGTTGACGTTCATGGCGCAGAATCGCGAACACGTGCAACAGGCCTGGCCCGGTGACATTGTGGGGCTGCACAATCACGGCACGATTTCGATCGGTGATGCCTTTACCGAAGGAGAAAGACTCCAATTTACCGGCATACCCAACTTTGCGCCCGAGCTGTTCAGGCGCGCCCAATTACGGGATCCATTGAAGATGAAGGCACTGCAAAAGGGGCTGGCGCAATTGTCCGAAGAGGGTGCAACCCAGTTTTTCAAGCCCATGATCGGCAATGAGCTGATACTCGGTGCGGTGGGCATCCTGCAATTCGAAGTCGTGGCCTACCGGTTAAAAAATGAATACAACGTGGATGCATCATTTGAAGCAACGCCAACCCAGACCGCCCGGTGGGTTCGCTGTGACGACGGCCCGATGCTTGCACGCTTCACCAATCAACTTCAGAACAACCTGGCGCATGATGCGACGGGTAAACTGGTCTACCTTGCGCCTTCCAACGTCAATCTGCAGCTCACCATTGAGCGCTGGCCAGAGATTGAATTTGCCGCCACTCGCGAAACTATGCTGTTCGCCGATTAAGCTGTGACCCATCCGTGATCAGCGTCTTGGAGCGTATTCGGCCCTACTTTCCCACCAGGGCGCGGCGCGCAGATATCTGGCGTATCGCATTGCCGATCATGGGCGGCATGATGTCGCAGAATGTCCTCAACCTGGTGGATATCGGCATGGTTGGGCGTCTTGGTGACAGCGCGCTGGCTGCCACGGGCATCGGCAGTTACGCCAACTATCTCGCCATCGCCTTTATTATTGGTTTGTCCACAGGCGTACAGGCACTGGCTGCCCGCCGGCTGGGCGAGGGCAAGGAAGACGAAACTGCTGTACCGCTTAATGGCGGGCTGATGCTGGCCCTGATCCTCGGCGTTCCGATGTGCATCGGATTCGTTCTGGCCGCACCGTGGGTATTCTCGTTGCTGTCCAGCGACCCCGAGGTCGTGGAACAGGGCGTGCCCTACCTGCAGGTGCGGATGCTATCGATGGTTGCGGTTGGCATGAACTTTTCGTTTCGCGGTTACTGGAGCGCGGTGCACATGACCGGGGTTTATCTCCGAACGCTGCTGATCATGCACGCGGTCAATATTTTCCTGAATTGGGTGCTGATTTTCGGCAACCTGGGGGCACCTGAGATGGGCGTTTATGGCGCTGGTCTTGCCACCACAATTTCGCTGTATTTGGGCACCGCGCTTTACTTTTATTTTGCCGTTAGCCAGGCCTGGGACAAAGGCTTCCTGCATCGCCTGCCCTCGACCCATTCATTGATCAAACAATTCAGGCTGTCGCTGCCGGCCAGTATTCAACAATTGCTCTTCGCTGCCGGGCTGGTCACCCTGATCTGGATCATCGGCAAGATTGGCACCGCCGAAGTGGCCGCCATCAATATTCTGATGACCTTCCATATCACAGCCCTGCTGCCGGCCTTCGGAATCTCGCTCGCGGCCACCACGCTGGTCGGTAACGCCCTGAGTCGCAAAGACCTCGATGATGCAGCGCTGTGGGGCTGGAATGCCGCCGCGGTGTGTGGCATTTACGGCCTGGTCCTCACTGCCGTGTTGTACCCGTTTGCCAAACCTCTGCTGGGTGTTTTTCTGACCAACCCTGACACCCGGGAGCTTGCCTATATTCCCATGCTGCTGTGGGCCAGCGTCATCAGCCTCGACATTATGGGCATGGCGCTGGGTAACGCGATGATGGGCGCCGGTGATACACGCAGAAGCATGTGGATCAGCGTCATCCCACAATGGCTGTTCTTCCTGCCGCTGGCCTACGTGGTCGGCCCAGTACTGGGCTATGGGCTGCTGGGGGTGTGGATTCTTAATGGCATTTACCGGGTACTGCAGGCCGTCATATACATTCAGCAGTGGTCGGGGCGCAAGTGGGCCCACGTGGACCTGTAAGGAGAGTCTCGCTTCCCTTCATTTGTCTGCGCCCCAGAAATTGCTCCTGCATCCCTGCAGTTGTGTTCGCAACGGCTGAGAGTGACAGCACTCTTTCCGGCTTGTGCCGGCGTTAGGAAGGGCCCATTAGCGGGCTACTGTCCACGCCTTCAAGGATGCCGAGCGCCGACAAGATTCTATGGGTCTGGTCAAGCCATGGTTACACACGGTTTGAATGTTTCGCCTCGACTCATAAGGGCATATGCAATCCTGACCAACTTGCGCCCCAATATCACTCGAGCAGCGGTTTTTGAAAGTCCCTTATCCAGTTGACGCTGATGATAGCGCTCGAATCGAGGTTCGTTGCGGGCCGCGTGAGCGGCACAAAATAGCAATCGTCGTATCTCCTTCTCGCCATTCTTGGTCAGCTTGTGCTTGCCCTGCATGCGACCAGACCGCCGCAATCGTATGTCCAGGCCGAGGTAGGCCACAAAGGCATCCGATGAAGCGAACACGCCGCGATGAAAGGCCGCCACCAACCCAGCAGCTGTGGCGGGTCCAAGGCCCGGTATCTGTTGGCAACGCGCATAGTCTTGTTGCAGGCCCAACGCCCTTAGCAAATACTCAATCCGGCATTCGATGCGCTGGATCAAGCGGCTGCAGGCCTGTTCCACTTCTCGGCCTGACAGCGACACTTGGCGCATGCTCATGCGCATGTTTTTACGCACTCCAACCACCACAGCGCGACGCTTAATCAAAGCCCACAGCTCCCGTGAATGCTGGTCTGACGGGCAATGACGAGGCAATGACTGCGCTTCGTGGCTGAGATAGCGTGCTAACAACCAGGCATCATGCGGATCACTCTTATGCCTCAGGCCGACGGCATACCGATAGTGATGCAGCTGGCGTGGGTTCACCAAGTAGATCGCATAGCCCAAAGCGTGCGCAGTATCCACCACCGCCAGGTGGTAATGCGATGTCGGCTCCAGCGCCAGTCGTACCTCGCCCGTCAACCCACCAAGCCATTGTGCAATGGCCGCGGTTGAGTTATTGACTTGATAATGTCGTTGCCGGGTCCAATCGTAAACGTCCAAATGATCTTTCGAAACATCCACACCTAAAGTGACTTGGGTAACATTGCTTGTCATAATGATCTCCGCGGTTATATGCCGTAGCCGGGATCTCACGGGGCGCAAGCTTGTATACATCGGCTGTCATTGCAGCTAGATTCTCAATCGGCGCTCTGGTGAGAATGGGATGGGGACGAACTCTTGTTAGTCTGTACCGACTGGCCAGAAAGCGACTGCGTCCCGCCCATCCCGGCACCCTTAATCATCCAGATTTAAGGCAGAAACACCATACAAGCAACTGGGTCGCCGAGCCCGAGCGCCAAGGATGGCGTGAGGAAGGAAAATGCCAGGATGGCAGCATTTTCCGGCGGCTCGAAAAGCTGCTGAACGGTTTCAAGTGTTCTTAGCGCCTTGGATCGCTCCCGCGCATCCCTGCGCTCCACGATCTAAGCACATCCTTGTGCAAAAGCGCCATCCGCCAGGCGTGGACAGTAATCCGCTCATGGGGCATTCCGGAGGTGCAGTAGTAGCCAACACAGCAAGCGCGGAGAAGCGAGGGCAGCGCGCAGGGCCATCCGCCAGGCGTGGCCAGCAGTCCACTCATGGGGCATTCCGGAGTTAGAACAATGCAGCAGGTGTCGCCGCTGGATGCGCGGGGCTTTTGCTTGTGGATCGTAAAGCCGATACATTGACGGAAGAATAACAACGGGAGCGTCCCGCATGATTGGCGATATTGCGTTTGGGATTTTTGGACTGGGTGTCCTGATTGGCATCGCGCTGCTTCTGTCTTCACAAAAAAAGGCGGTGGACTGGCGACTGATAGGCTCGGGCGTGGCGCTGCAATTGACTTTTGCAGTCCTCGTCATCCTGATGCCCGGCGGCCGTGGGTTTTTCGAAACCCTCAGCCTGGTATTCGTCAGGGTGGTTGATTTTGCCCTGGTCGGTTCCGCCTTTATTTTCGGCGACCTCGCCAGAATCGATAGTTTCGGTTTCGTGTTCGCATTTCAGGTGCTGCCAACGATCATTTTTTTCGCCTCCCTGATGGCGGTGCTTTATCACCTGGGCGTTATGCAGAAAGTCGTTCAGGCCATGGCCTGGGTGATGTTAAAATTGTTGCGCGTGAGTGGCTCCGAATCGCTGGCGGTCGCGGCCAACGTATTTGCCGGCCAAACCGAGGCGCCGCTGGTGGTGCGGCCCTATATCGCGCGCATGACCGAATCAGAATTGTTCACGATGATGGTGGGCGGCATGGCCACCATCGCTGGCGCAGTACTGGCCGCCTACATCGCCCTGTTGGGTGGCGCCGATGAAGCCCAGCGATTATTCTACGCGCGGCATTTGCTGGCGGCCAGCGTGATGGCGGCCCCGGCAACGATTGTCATCGCCAAGCTGCTCAAACCGGAAGTCAGTGAGTCGCTGACCCGTGGTTCGGTCAAATTGGAAGTCGAGAAAACGGCCATCAATGTCATCGAGGCCGCGGCCAACGGGGCCGCTGATGGCGTAAAGCTGGCAATCAATGTCGGCGGCATGCTGTTGGCATTTGTTGCATTGATTGCCATGATTAATTTCCCACTGTCCTGGCTGGGCTCAGTCATAGGTCTGGAAGCCGCCCTCGGTGAACCTTTGACCCTGTCCATCATCCTGGGTTACATCCTCTCCCCCCTGGCGTGGGTCATCGGTGTGCCGTGGCAGGATGCGGTCATGGTCGGCGGCCTGATCGGACAAAAGGTAGTCACGAACGAATTTGTCGCCTACGTCCACCTCAATGAGATCAAGGACAGCCTGTCACCCCAGGCCGTGCTGATCTCCACTTATGCGCTATGCGGGTTCGCCAATTTTTCATCTATTGCGATCCAAATCGCCGGTATCGGTGGCCTCGCGCCAGAACGCCGCACCGATATTGCCCGGCTCGGATTGCGGGCCGTGTTGGGAGGCATGCTGGCTACGATGATGACGGCAACCATCGCCGGCGTATTGACCAAGATAGCAGGCTGAGGTCGAAACGTGTCCGGGCAATCACAGTTCGCGCTGTTTGGACAACGGCGCTTCATGCCCTTTTTTGTGACCCAGGGTCTGGGTGCATTCAATGACAATATTTTTAAAAATGCGCTGGCGGCGATGCTGGTGTTCCAGTCAAGCCAAATTGTCGGCCTCAATACCAATCAGCTGGTCAATCTCAGCGCGATGCTGTTCATTCTGCCTTTCTTTCTTTTTTCGGCGCTGTTTGGGCAGTTCGCAGACAAATTCGAAAAATCAATGCAGATCCGCCGAATCAAATTGCTGGAAGTCGGCATCATGCTGCTGGCCACGCTGGGCTTCTGGCTCAACAGCCTGCCCCTGCTGCTCACGGTACTTTTCTTCCTCGGCCTGCAGTCAACGATATTTGGGCCCATCAAGTACGGCATCCTGCCGCAGATATTGAAACGCTCAGAACTGGTCGGTGGCAACGCCCTGGTCGAAATGGGAACATTTGTCGCGATCCTGGCCGGCACCATCGCCGGGCCACTCCTTGTCGGAATCGATGTGTCCTGGCCCTATTGGGTCGCTGCTGCCGCGCTATTGATGGCCGTAATGGGCTACCTGTTCAGTCGCCGCATCCCGACCGCCGATGCGGCAGATCCGCAATTAGTGATCAACTGGAATCTCTATCGCGAAACCATTCGCAACCTGAAATTCATTAATGAAAGCCGCACCGTGCTCAACAGCGTGCTGGGCATTTCCTGGTTCTGGTTTTTCGGCGCCACTTTCCTGGTGCAAATTCCCAGCTACAGCCAAAATGTCTTGGGAGGCGATGAGAACCTGATGTCCACCCTGCTGGGGCTGTTTATTGTCGGCATCAGCGCCGGGTCATTGTTGTGCGAAAGACTCTCGGGACGCCAGGTTGAAATTGGACTGGTTCCTTTCGGGGCCATCGGGTTGACGGTTTTTGGAGTGGATCTATACCTGGCCTCACCCGATCCTGCTGCGATCGGGGCCGCCACTGTGACCGCCGGTGAATTCATTTCCTCAAAAGAAAACTGGCGCATCATGGCTGACCTGGTGTTGATCGGCATTTTTGGCGGCTTTTACACGGTTCCACTTTATGCCCTGGTGCAGCAGCGCGCCCAGCCCGCACATCGCTCACGTGTGATTGCCGGCCTGAATATCCTAAATTCGTTGTTTATGGTGGTCTCAGCAATACTAGCCATGCTTATGCTGGGTCCGGCCGGCCTGGAAATCCCCCACCTGTTTCTGATCGCCGCCATTCTCAACGCGGTGGTCGCCGTTTACATCTTCACGCTGGTGCCGGAATTCCTGATGCGCTTCCTGATCTGGTTACTGATTCACACCATTTATCGGGTCAGGGCGCGCGGTCTGGAAAATATTCCGGAACGAGGCGCCGTCATCGTCGCCAGCAATCATGTCAGCTTTGTGGACCCTCTCATCATCGGTGGCATGATCCGGCGACCGGTGAACTTTGTCATGTACTACAAGATTTACCGGATTCCGATTCTGAAATTCATTTTTAAAACCGGTAAGGCCATACCCATCGCTGGTAAGAGCGAAGACTCGACCATTCTCGAGGAGGCTTTCCAGCGCATGCGCGGTGTGTTGCTCGACGGCGATGTGTTGGGCATTTTTCCTGAGGGCCACATTACCCGTGATGGCGAAATTCAACCATTCAGGCCCGGTTTGGACAAGATCATTGCGGAGCAGCCAGTGCCGGTGGTTCCGGTCGCCCTGTGCCACCTGTGGGGTTCCCTGTTCAGTCGCAAGGACAAAATGCACAAGCGGCGACCGCGAAAACTGTGGGCACGCATCGAGCTGCGCGTGGGCCAGCCCATTCCGGGTCACGAAGTCACCGCGCAACGCGTCCAGAAGGCCGTCGAGAAATTACGTGGCGAAGACCGCTAGGAGCCTGTTCACAATTGGCGCACTTCGCCGCAATTCCAGCATTTGTCGAAGTTGCCGTCCGAGGCTTCGCTGCAGTTATTGCAGACCCAACTCGCCTCAGGCTCTGATGGGGCGCCGATCTCCTTCAACAGCAGGGTTGCCTGATCCAGGTCGCTCTCTTCGAGGATGAACAATTGCGGTACAATTTCCACGAAAGGCAATTCGCCCAACACGCCCGAGCTGAATTGGTTCTTCAGAAATGTGCGCACACCATTGGACTCGAGCACCGACTGCATCTGCCCTACCAGGCTCAGATCAAAGTCCTCGAACACTTTGATCATGGCGATGGTTCTTTGTCCTCAATAAACTGCAGGGAAGCTGAATTAATGCAATATCGCATGCCGGTAGGTGGCGGGCCGTCCGGAAAAATATGTCCCAGATGGGCCTCGCAGTTAGCGCACAATAATTCGACCCGGCTCATACCGCCCGCATTGTCGGGCCGTTGAACTATTCCGGCTTCATCCAGCTCTGAATGAAAACTTGGCCAGCCGCAACCTGAGTGAAATTTGCTGTTCGAATCGAAAAGCGCATGATTGCAACAAACACAACGATAGACGCCCCTGTCCCAGTGTTGGTCGTATTCACCGCTACGTGGCGCCTCCGTGCCTGCCTGCCGGGTGACCCGGAATTGCTCAGGGCTCAATTCTTGCGCCCATTCGCGCTCGCTTTTTTCAATCTTCGCCATGCGTCGTTCCAATATCAGTTGCCGAATGCCCGAGTCCAATATGGGGACTAATATCAGAATACCTAAAAAACGGGGCTTGCTGTTGCTGGTCGTGTGCCTGGCAGCCATCCCGGCGCTTCAACTGGCAGGTTGTACCGGGCCAGGATATTACGCCCAGGCCATATCCGGACACATGGGACTGATGATCAGTCGTCAGTCCGTCGAAGCCCTGCTCGCCAATAGCAGCACTGACCCGGAGCTGGCGAAGAACCTTGAGCAGGCCATGGCACTGCGGGAATTTGCCACTGCGGCGCTGGCGCTTCCCAACGATGGCAGTTATACAGATTTCGTAGAGACCGGCAGGGATGCCGTGGTATGGAACGTCGTGGCGGCCCCGGAATTTTCCCTGGAGGCGAAAAAGTGGTGTTTTCTGGTGTCCGGATGTGTGTCCTATCGGGGTTACTTCGAACGCGACAAAGCGGATAAGTTTGCAAACCGGCTGCAAGCCAGGGGATATGATGTTTCCGTCTCTCCGGCCATCGCCTACTCCACCCTGGGCTGGTTCGATGATCCACTGCTTGACACCATGTTTCGTTATACCGATGTGCAACTGGCTGCATTCGTTTTTCATGAACTCGCGCATCGCAAGTTATATGTCAGCGGTGATACTGCTTTCAACGAAGCCTATGCCACCGCCGTGGAACTTGTGGGCGTAAGGTTGTGGCTGGAAGGAATTCAACAGACCGATGCCCTTGCACGCTGGCTTGCCACGCAGACCGCCGCTGGAGATTTTGCACATCTGATCCAACAAGCCCGCGAGGCACTGCGCGCTGTCTACGCATCCGGGGCAAAGCTTGAAGCCATGAGAATGCAAAAATCACACGTGCTGGAAAGGCTTGAGTCAGACTATCGGGTGCTGGTCGGCGAACAGTGGGGTGATCATGACTATTTCGCCGGTTGGTTCGGGCGGCCGCTGAATAACGCCAGCCTGTCTTTGATGAGCAGCTATCAGGGGGGTGAATGTGCTTTTTCAGAATTGTGGTCACAATCTGACCATGATCCGGCCCGATTTCATGCTCTGGCCAGGACACAGGCCGGCTTGCCGGCCCCGGATCGCAAGAAATGGCTGGAATCGTCCTGTGAAAGCATTGCTTCAAGGGGCAAATTGTGACAATTTACCGGCGGCGGCTGATAAATTCGCCTGCTGACTTCTCCTCTCAGGACCCAGGCCGAATAAAACCACCATTCCGAGCTGCAGTGAATCCCATCCGTCTGACAATCGTCGCGCTGCTCACAGCAGGATTTGCCTTCGCGGTGTCCCCCTTGCCGGCCCAGCAAACGGTTGGGCGCGCCGAACTGCAGGAGGCCCATAGAGAGGCCAGAGCCCAGGCGATTTCCGCTTGTCCCGACCCGGCCTTGGGTGCCATATACCCGACTGCGCCAGATCGCTCTCAGGCACCCATCGTGCTGTGGGCCAGGCAACTTGACGCAAGAAACGAGGAATACGCCAAAGCCCAAGGCAATGTGGAACTGTTCCGTGCCGACCAACACCTCGAAACGGATGTTCTTCTCTACTCTCCGGCCACCCGTACCATCAGCATGCCCGGGCATCTGAATTATGAAGACTCCCAATTGTGGATCAATGCAGAATCTGCCGAATATGGGTTCGAATCAGAATCGGGTGAATTTCTGCAGGTTGATTATGGCCTGACCGGTTCCAGCGCCAACGGCCAGGCGGAGGCGATCACTCTGCACGGCGGGCATACTTCCAATCTCACCGTGATGGACTACACCACCTGCCCCGGCGACAAACCGGACTGGCAATTATCCGCCAGGGAACTGAAGTTGCGCCATGATGAGGGCATTGGCATCGCCAGGGGCGCCAAGCTGAAATTCAAGGGTGTGCCTATTCTCTACGCGCCGATATTCAGCTTCCCGATCGATGACCGGCGCAAGAGCGGTTTCCTTTATCCCGGTTTCAGCAATACCAATGACAACGGATTCGAATTGGGCATTCCCTATTACTGGAATATTCGACCCAACATGGATGCGACCATTGAACCCCGTTATTTCACTTCCCGTGGCTTTATGCTCACCGGAGAGTACCGCTTTCTAACCCGGCGAACCCGCGGATTTTTGGATTTCGATTACATGCCCGACGACAGTAAAACAGATGAGGCCCGCTATCACTACCGCGTCAGCCACGGCGCATCTTTTTCGAAGGGCTGGTCGACCCGCATATTGCTGGATCGGGTCAGCGACGATGAATATTTCCAGGATTTTGGCTCCAGCCTGGACCAGACTTCGAAGCAGTTCGCGCGCAGCAGCGCAGTTCTGACCGGCGTCGGCCGTTACTGGAACTTCGAGATGTTGTTCGACGATTTCCAGGTGATCGATGATTCGGTCGGCCCCCTCAACGAACCTTACCGCCGGCTGCCAAGGCTTGGGTTCTTCCTCGACCGCCCATTTGGCGTCACCGGCATTGGCTTCAAACTGAATTCTGAATTGGTCTATTTTGACAAGGAAATCGGTATCACCGGAGGGCGGCTGGACCTGATGGGTGAACTGTACTGGGAGCGCTTCACGGGTTGGGGATTTATCCGGCCAGGCCTGGCCTACCGTTACACCAGCTATGAATTGGACTATCCTGTGGGGGACGATCCCGGGCCAAGTTCGCCCCATCGTTCACTGCCGATCGCCAGCCTGGATGCCGGACTGTTCTTCGAAAAATCACACACAGATGGTGGATTCCAAATGCTGGAGCCGCGCATTTTTTATCTCTACGTACCCTTTGAAGACCAGCAAAACCTGCCTCGGTTCGATACCGGCGAATTTACTTTCGGTTTCAGCCAGCTGTTCAACACCAACCGCTTTTCCGGCAGCGATCGTCAGGGTGACGCCCACCAGTTGTCACTGGCGCTGACGACCCGTTCGGTAAAAGACGACGGACAGGAGACATGGTCATTCAGCGTGGGTCAGATCATTTACCTTGAAGACCGCCAGATGCAACTCAAATCCAGTATCGTTGACGAAGATACGTTGTCGCCGCTGGTCGCAGAATTGGCCTGGCACCCTTTCCGACGCATCAGCACCCGGGCAGGACTGCAATGGGACTGGAACCAGGATCGACTGGATGTTGGCAGCATTGGCTTCAGCTACAACGGCAAAGCCGGACTGCGGGCGATTTTCGATTACCGTTTTCGGCGTGACCGCGTCGACCAGTTCGATTTTCGGTTTTTCTGGCCGGTCAACGAGCGCTGGCGTGTGATTTCCCGGCTCAACTACTCCTTCGCCGACGAGGATCTGTTGGAAGCCCAGGCGGGATTTGAGTACGAGAGCTGCTGCTGGGCGGTGCGCACCGTTTATCGCCGCTACCTCAAGAACCGTGACGGCGATTTTCGCGACGGCATCTATTTCGAGCTGAACCTTAAGGGCTTGGCCAGCGTGGGCACCGGGTCACAGAATCGGTTTCACTATTAGTGCCGGGGATGTGTATCCAGGCCCAATATGTCGAAAGGCATTGGAGTGGATCACCGGCCTGGGCTAAAATGTGCTTTGAGCGCAACCCCGAGAAGCAATCCCTGCGACTAATCCAGGTTCGATTTCGCAGCCAGATTTTGGAGTCACGGACATGAAAACCGCCACAGCCATTCGCCTCCACCGAATTCCGGTGCTGCTTGGTGTTGTATTCATCACAGCGAGTTTGATGATGTCACCAGCGACGTTCTCCCAGACCATCAAGGCCGTCCAGGGGGAACCCATCGACGGCATCGTGGCCCTCATCGAAGAGGATGTGATACTGCGCAGTGAACTCGATCTCGAAGTCGCCAACATTGTGAAACGCATCCGCGACAGGGGCGATGCCATGCCACCGAGGGACATGCTTGAACGGCAGGTGCTTGAAAATCTGATCAACCAGGAGTTGCAGGTTCAACGGGCACTGCAGACCGGCATCAGAATCAGCGACGCAGACATCGACCAGAGGCTGGTCGCGCTGGCCGATCAAAACGGTCTGACGGTGGCGCAGTTGCGGCAGATTATTGAAAAGGAAGGCCGGGATTTTGGCGAGTGGCGGCGCAACATTGGCGAGCAAATCCTGACCGAGCGATTGCGCCAACGCATCGCCAGCGGCATGGATGCCATCACCGAAACCGAAATCAATATCTTACTGGCGTCAGAAGACCTGTCGGGCGGCGAGTATCATCTGTCCCACATCATGATGAACCTTCCCGATGGCGCGACGCCGGATCAGATTCGCGCCAAACAGGCAGAGGTCGATGACGTATACCGCCGCCTGCTCGAAGGCCTGGATTTCGCTTCGGCTGCAATCAGTTATTCCAACGACGAAACCGCGCTCGATGGCGGTGAAGTCGGCTGGCGCGACCTGCACAGTATTCCGGCATTTTTTGCCGACAATATCCGGGATTTACGCGCCGGTGAGTTTACCAAACCGGTCCGCAGCCCGGGCGGATTCCATATCCTCAAAGTCAACGATTACCGCGAACAGCGACAGGTCGTGGTCAAGGAATTCAACGCCCGCCACATCATGATCGAAATCAACGAATTGATGACCGCCCGCAACGCCATGGACGAGATTAGCCGAATCAAAAAGCGCCTCGATAGCGGCGAAGATTTCGCTGCATTGGCGAAACAATATTCGGATGATCCCACCACTGCGAACATCGGCGGGGACATGGGCTGGTTTCCACCGGAAGCTTATGGCGAGCGAGTGGCGCTGACGCTGCAGGGATTGAAGGTCGACGACACCAGCGAGCCTTTCCAGACCATCGCCGGCTGGCACATCATGGAGTTACTGGGCACGCGCGAAATAGACCGCACCGAAGAGGCCATCCGCCAGGAAGCACGCAATCAGATCATGGCGCAAAAGGCCGAGCAGGAAATCAAGAAAACCCTGCGTCAGTTTCGCGATGAAGCATTCGTCGAAATTAAACTCGCCGACGCTTAGGGCGAATGGCCTTCGGCAGGTGACCCAACCTTGTCCCCAACACGCCCCCTCACCGTAGTCACACCGGGGGACCCGGCAGGAATCGGCGCTGAAATTCTGCTCAAAGCGGTGGCCGCCCGCGCCTCTGCGAATATCGTCGCTGTGGCCGACCCCAAATTGCTGGAGGATGCCGGGCAGTTGCTGAAAAGCCCGCCTGGCGTTCGCAAGTGGCAGCCCGGACAGGAGATCATCCCGGGCACAATCGCCTGTGTGCCCGTACCACTCCGCGTTCGGGCCGTGCCTGGCAGGGGCGATCCGAAAAATGCTCCCTACGTCCTGGAAACGCTTCAACGAGCGGTGGATTTGGTGCTCGACCGGCACGCGCGGGCACTGGTTACTGGACCGGTCAACAAAGCCGTCATCAGCGCATCGGGTGCGCACTTCAGTGGGCACACTGAATTCCTCTCCATGGTGGCCGGCAACGCACCTGTCGTCATGATGCTGGCCGCACCCGGGCTGCGGGTCAGTTTGGTCACGACCCATTTGCCGCTGCGCGCGGTGGCGGATGCCATTGACGTTCAAAGAGTCGAGGAAACCATCCGCATCACCCACCGTGCCCTGGTGGAGCAATTCGGTATCAGCCAGCCGCGGCTGCAGGTGCTGGGACTGAATCCGCACGCCGGGGAAAGCGGTCATCTCGGTAGCGAAGACCAGCAACGGGTGCAGCCCGCCATTGACGCCTGCCGTTCAGATGGCCTGCTGGTGGTGGGCCCGGTACCGGCAGACACTGCATTTACGCCACCCCGAATGGCCCAGTGTGATGCCGTGGTCGCGATGTATCACGACCAGGGCTTGCCGGTACTCAAGCACATGGGCTTTGGCAAATCGGTCAATATTACCCTGGGTCTGCCCTTCATCAGGACTTCGGTCGACCATGGCACGGCGTTCGACATCGCAGGCAGTGGCAGCGCAGACTGCGGCAGCATGCAGGTCGCGCTGGATACGGCCGAACACATGGCGCAATGCGCTCGGCTGCCGCTGGCTGGGCGATGAAACATCGGGCCCGCAAACGATTCGGACAAAATTTCCTCAAGGACAGCCTCGTGCTGCACCGAATTGTTGATGTACTGCAAGCGCGACCCGATGATCTGCTGATCGAAATTGGGCCCGGCCGCGGCGCGCTGACCCGGTTGCTTGTCGAAACCGGGGCCGAACTCCTACTGGTTGAGCTTGACCGGGATCTGGTTGAATGGCTCGGGCGCCAACTTCCATCCTGGATTGCGCAGTTGAATACCGGCCATCGCCGGCCGATCGAATTGCACAATATCGATGCCCTCAAATGCGACTACGGTCAACTGTCTGGCGAACGACCGTTCAGACTGGTGGGAAACCTGCCCTACAACATTTCAACGCCACTGATATTCCACCTGCTGGAAACCACCGACCTGGTGGAGGACATGCATTTCATGCTGCAGGCCGAGGTCGTTGACCGCATGGCCGCGCGACCGGGAGGCAAAACCTGGGGTAAACTCTCCGTCATGTGTCAGTATCATTGCTCGGTAACACCAATGTTCAGGGTGCCGCCAACGGCGTTTTCCCCTCAGCCCAGGGTGGAATCCTCATTTGTCCGCCTGGTTCCCCACCTCAAGCCGCCCGTCCAGGTGGGTTCTCTCGATGCGCTGAATCGGGTAGTCACCCAGGCGTTCTCTCAGCGCAGAAAAACATTGCGCAACAGCCTCAAGGGCTGCCTCGATACCGGGCAGATCGAGTCGGTAGGCCTTGATCCCTCGGTCAGACCTGAAATGGTCGGACTTGAAGCCTTCGGTGCGCTGGCTCAATTGATGCCATGAGAAACGTATTGATATCCCCCCAACCCGAGTATATGGGCCGGCAGCAAGGCCAATATGCGTTCGCCTATCGCATTACCGTCACCAACCGGGGTGATCAGGCGGTGCAACTGTTGAACAGGCATTGGATCATCACCCATGGTGACGGCCATATTGAAGAAGTCAAAGGAGAGGGCGTGGTCGGTCAGCAACCCAGGCTGGAACCCGGTCAGGCGTTTTCTTACACCAGCGGCGCATTGATACCCACACCGAACGGCTCGATGGCGGGCACTTACGAATTTGTGACCGATGCAGGGGAAACATTTTTTGCGACCATCCCGGAATTTGTACTCGCCGCGCCCGAATCGCTGCACTGATTCAACTCCCCTTTGATCGATGCCAACCTACCTCCTTGGAGACGTGCAAGGCTGTTATGAGCCTTTGCAACGGCTGTTGGAGAAAATAAATTTCGACCCCGCCAGCGACCGGCTGTGGGCCTGCGGTGACCTGGTCAATCGTGGCGGACAGTCTCTTGAAGTGTTGCGCCTGCTGCGTGGCATGAATGGTCGTTTTCGGGCCACCCTGGGAAATCACGATTTGCATTTGTTGGCCTGCCATCATGGTTGCTCCAAAGGCCGTGTATCCAAACGCGAGCTGTCGAACAAGGAATTTAGAGCCGTGTTGAATGCGCCAGATCGTCTGCAGTTGATGCAATGGCTGCAGCAGATGCCGCTGGCGCACTGGTTTGGGGATCACCAACTGCTGTTGCTGCACGCCGGGGTGATCCCACAGTGGGACCTGGAGCAGACCCTTGATTGCGCGGGCACCATTGATTCGGCTCTTCGCCAGGGCGGGAGCAAAGCAAGAAAGAGCCTGCGCAAGATGTACGGCGAATGTCCGCGTCGATGGCGGCCAGACCGGGGCAAGTGGAAGCAGTTACGCTTTATTACCCAGGTACTGACCCGCCTGAGATTCTGCAATGCAGACGGTAAAGTACTGCAAGGTGCCAGCGGCCCGCCCGGGTCACAGCGGCGTGGGTATTTGCCCTGGTTTGATCATGAGCGACGCCGCACCAAAGGCATCAGAATTGCATTCGGACACTGGGCTTCTCTGGGACTGCACATCAACAAGGAAATCATTGCGCTGGATTCAGGCTGTGTTTGGGGCGGCCAACTCAGTGCCTTGAGGCTGGAGGATGAACGGCTTTTTCAAGTGCAGGGGTCAAAGTGCGCTCTCACCTGAAGCATCCTCTCACCTTCAATACCTGCGCACCCACTCCACGATTTCGTATTCCAGCGGGTTTGTCTCGTCGCCCTCAATCGTCTGCCTGCTGACCTCCAGCCATTGTTCGGCATCCCATTGCGGGAACCAGGTATCCGCTTCCGGCTCCAGGTCGATCAGCGTCAGCACCATGCGGCTGGCCAAGGGCAGCGCCAATCGGTAGAGCGTTTCGCCGCCGATCACCATGACTTCATGGCCTGAGGCAATTGCAAGCGCTTGTTCCAGGCTCTGAACCACGTCACAACCCTTTGCCCGAAAGTCCGGGTTCCGCGACAACACGATGTTCTGCCGCCCCGGCAGCGCACGACCGACGGTCAGCCAGGTTTTCCGCCCCATCAGGATGGGCTTGCCCATCGTGATTTTTTTGAAATGCGCCAGTTCCGAGGGCAAATGCCAGGGCATGCGCCCTTCAATGCCGATTGCGCGATTGCGCGCCAGGGCGGCGACTAAGGTGATTTGAGGCTCGGCAGCTTTCAAGGCGGCGCGATCAAAGAGGTGTCAGACCGAAATAGGCGCGCTGATCGCGTCGTGCGATTGGTAATTGCGCAGTTCAAAGTCCTCGAAGCGGAAGCTGAACAGATCAGGTACATCCGGGTTTATCTTCATCTCGGGCAGTGGCATTGGCTGGCGAGCCAACTGGGTCGCTACCTGGTCCATATGATTGAGGTAAATGTGGGCATCACCCAGCGTGTGGATGAATTCACCAGGCTGCAGACCAGCGATCTGAGCAAGCATCATGGTCAGCAAGGCGTAGGAGGCAATATTGAAAGGCACGCCCAGAAATGCGTCCGCGCTGCGTTGATAGAGCTGGCAACTGAGTCTACCCTGCGCCACATGGAACTGGAACAAGGTATGGCAGGGTGGCAGCGCCTGCAGGCCCGCCGCCGCATTATCTCTGGGGCTCTTTGTCTCGTCCGGCAACACCGCAGGATTCCAGGCTGAAACGATGTGGCGACGCGAATTGGGGCGGTCACGCAAATCATCAAGCAATTGCTGAATCTGGTCGATGTGGCGGCCATCAGGTGTCACCCAGTTGCGCCACTGGGCACCATACACCGGCCCCAGATCCCCCTGCTCGGTGGCCCATTCGTCCCAGATCGTGACGCCGTTTTGGTTGAGGTAGGCGGTGTTGGTATCGCCCCGCAGAAACCACAGCAACTCATGAATGATCGAGCGCATGTGCAGTTTCTTGGTGGTTACCGCGGGGAAGCCTTGTCCCAGGTCCAACCTCATCTGGTAACCAAACAGGCTGATGGTACCCGTGCCCGTCCGGTCAGATTTGCGCACGCCTTTGTCCAGAATGTCCTGTAACAGCTGTAAATAGGCTTGCATGCTCTATTCCTGCCGGCGGACCATCATCATCAGGATGATGCCGCCCAACACCATGGGCAGTGACAGTGTCATGCCCATGGTCAACCACTCTCCCGCCAGATAGCCGATGTGCGCATCCGGCTCCCGGAATATCTCGGCGATAAATCGGAAACAACCATACCCCACCAGAAACAGGCCGGAAATCGCCCCGGCCGGGCGCGGTCTGGCCTGAAAACCGAACAGGATCAGGAACAACAACAACCCTTCCATGCCGGCCTGGTACAACTGGCTGGGGTGGCGAGCCAGATGATCCAGCGCACCGCTCTCCCAAGCTGCGCGTACCTGCGTCGACTGCCACCCTGCCGGCTCGATTGAATTGGCAAATACCATTGCCCAGGGCACATCGCTGGTGCGCCCCCACAGCTCTCCGCCGATAAAATTGCCCAGTCGTCCAAAGGCCAGTCCGACAGGCACCAGCGGTGCAACAAAATCCGAGACCTGCCAGAAAGTACGCCCTGTTCTGCGGGCAAATAAAGCCATTGCGACAATGACCCCCGCGAGCCCACCATGGAAGGACATGCCACCTTCGGTAATGCGAAACAGGAAGATAGGGTCGCGGAAAAATGAATCCAGCCCATATAGCAGCACATATCCCAGCCTGCCACCGACGACCACTCCGAGCATGCCGTAGAACAAAAAATCGCCCACGTCCGATGAACACCAACCGAGCCATCGTCTGTGGGCAGCAATTTGTGTGCCGACAAACCAGAAAAACAAAAAACCCAGTAGGTACATGACGCCATACCAATGGACACTCAGGGGTCCAATAGCAATGGCCACTGGATCAATCGCGATCAAAGGGTATTCTGATTGGGTCAAGACACCGTATTCCATGCTTTCCAACGCTTGTTGGCAGCATATGACAGCGTGTTTGCAGAGGCAAGTCCCGACATATACGCAACATTGCATGGCGCCCAGCCATCGAGATGTCGGCTTTGGGGTAAACTGCTACGCAACTGGATGTGGACACCGTTTGAATCATGCTGGATCTGGTCCTCCCCAATAGCCACGCGCTTGCCGTGATGATCCTGATCATTGTGGCGCTGGTTCTGTTTACCCGCGAAAACATTCCTCTGGAAACCACCAGCCTGGTTGTGCTGGTGTTACTGACGGCAGGTTTCACCCTGTTTCCATATACCAACGATAATGGCGAAACGCTCAAGTCCAGCGATTTCTTCCTCGGTTTCGGACACAAGGCGTTGATCGCCGTCAGCGCCCTGATGATCGTTGGCGAAGGCCTGATTAGAACTGGCGCACTCGAACCCGTAGGGCGATTTCTGGCGAAGATTTGGCGCCGGGGTCCCTCCATTTCACTGCTGCTGACGATTCTGATTTCAGCGGTCCTGAGTGCTTTCATCAACAACACTCCAATCGTCGTATTGATGTTACCCATTCTTGTCGGAGTCGCGGTTCGCACCGGCACATCCTCGTCCGGTTTTCTGATACCGATGGGTTTTGCCAGCATCCTCGGTGGCATGGCCACTACCATCGGTACATCCACCAACCTGCTGGTGGTGAATGTGGCCGCGGACATGGGAATGGACCAATTCAACATGTTTGATTTCCTCGGGCCGATGCTGATTGCCGGATCATTTGCCGTGGCCTACCTGTGGCTGGTCGCACCGCGACTCATTCCCGAACGTCAACCACCACTTACCGGTCAGGTTTCGCGCCTGTACACCGCCCAGATCAGGTTGGATGAAGGCAGCCCGGTGGTGGGCAAGACGCTGGCGGACGCCATCTTGAGAGGTGGCGAGAACTTCAAGGTGGAAACCATACAACGAGGCAAAGGCGTATTTATAAGCCCCTTGCCGGATGTCGTGTTGCGCGCGAGCGACCGCCTCAACACCAGCGATACGCAAGACAATCTCAGGGAATATGCCCGACTGCTCCGCGGCACACTGTTTTCAGGCGACCATGCCGTCGACGCCGAGCACCCTCTGAGCGCCGAAGGCCAACAGGTTGCTGAAGTGGTCATCACCCCGGCTTCCCGGCTCATCGGTTTGCAAATAGGCCGGGCCCGGTTGCGGTCCCGATATGGTCTGAGACTACTGGCACTCAACCGCTACGAGGAATCACAGGAACGGATCTCCCCCGGACTGGATGAGATCCAGCTTCGCTCCGGAGATGTGCTATTGGTACAGTCGACACCGGAAAACCTTGCAGTCTTGAAAGAAACCAATGATTTTCTGGTTCTGGACGGTTCAGTAAAGCTGCCCAGTACCCGCAAGGCGCCGATTGCCCTGGCTACCATCGTGGGTGTCGTGATACTCGCAGCCTCCCGCATCATGCCCATTGAAATCAGCGCGTTGCTCGGATGCCTGGTACTTATCGTTACGGGCTGCCTGGGCTGGAAAGACGCGATGAATGCACTCAGTACGCAAGTGATACTGATCATCGTTTCATCGCTGGCAATGGGTTCAGCCCTGTTGCACACGGGAGGTGCCGATTACATTGCCAACGTGTTCGTCATTATTACGTTCGGGGCGCCGGCATCTCTGGTGCTTGCCGGGCTGATGCTGATGATGGGCATACTGACCAATATTGTTTCAAACAATGCCGCCGCAGTGATCGGCACACCGATCGCAATCGGGATTGCCCAACGCCTCGGGCTGCCGCTGGAACCATTTGTGCTGGCCGTTTTATTTGGCGCCAATCTCAGCTTTGTCACGCCCATGGCCTACCAGACCAATCTGCTGCTAATGAACGCCGGCGGCTACAAGTTCGGAGATTTTGTCCGCACCGGCCTGCCGCTGGCCATCATGTTGTGGGTGATTTTGAGCCTGGTGCTGATTTTCGCCTACGGCATCTGATTGCACCGCCCCGGAATGCCTTTGCAACAAGTGGGAGACAGCCTTACTGTATTGCATGTCCGCCAAACTGATGGCCTGACCACTCCGCACGCTGTTCCGGCGACATTCGCTGGCCCTTCGTTTCCTGCAAATACTGGTCAACCGCATCGAGGCTGTGACGCAAGCCCCGCCGGTTGGCAATCTGGATATTGAGGCCGGGCCGGGCGTTGAGTTCCAGTATCAATGGTCCCAGATCGCGATCAAGCACAATGTCCACACCGAGATAACCCAGTTCCACTGCTTCAAAGCAACTCGCTGACATCTCCATGAGCTTGCCCCAGCCCGCAATGCAAAAGCCCTCGATCGCTGCGCCGGTATCGGGGTGCGTAGATACCGCCTTGTTCCCAGCGACACCACCAACAGTGACGCCACTGCCCAGGTCTATGCCCACACCGATAGCGCCCTGGTGCAAATTGGCCTTGCCATGCGACATGCGCGTCGGTAGCCGGGTCATCGCCATTACCGGGTAGCCCTGATAAACAATGACGCGAATGTCGGGCACGCCGTGGTAAGTCAGGCTGCCAAAGGCCGGATCAAAGTGCACCAGGGTCTCAATCATTGCCAAATCCGGTTGGCCGCCGAGCGAATACAGGCCGCCAATCACGTCGGTCAGGTGATGCTTCAACTCGCCTTGTTCCACCAATCGGCCATCATTGTCAACGAAATGATCCTGAACACGGTCGGTAATCACCAGGATACCGTCACCGCCGCTGCCATTGGCCGGCTTGATGACGAATTCAGTTTCATCAACCAGTATTTCATCAACGCGCGAGGCCATTCGCATCGATTCAACCAGTCCGATTAGGCCAGGCACCGCCAGCCCTTTTTGCTGCAAGCGCCTCTTGCATTTGACCTTGTCGTCGACCAGCGGGTAACGACTGCGGTCATTGCAACTGAGGATAAAATCGCCGTTGCGGCGATTCATTCCCAGAACACCTGCGGACTTGAGCTGCTGTACTCTGCGCAGCATGGTCAAGCGCCGCCTTTGCGCTGTTGATCGTGGGCGATCTGACCAAAGCGACGTAACTCAGTCAGCCTGAACCCGGTGTAGCGGCCAAGTGCAACAATCACCGCCAACACCAATAGATTCACTTCAGGAAAAACGGCCGCCCAGTAGCCCAACAGATCTATCGACATCACAAGAAACGCCAGTGCCGCCATGAACAGGCTGCCCAGGCCTTCCTGAATTGATATCAAGGCACCGCGCTCCTCCCACACCACCGACATGCGTTCAATGATCATCGAAATGATGATCATTGGAAATAGTGAAACAGACAAGCCGGTTTCTGTCCCCATCTCGTTGCTGATGATGCTGATGACGGTCATCAGCAATACGACAATGGTCACGACCGCTGCCAACCGTGGCACCAGCAACAACCTCAGTCGCTCCAGGTAAAATCGGAAAAACAAACCCAGCGAGACAATTAGCATGAACAGCACGATGCCTTTTAACAATTCTGTTTCCCTGAATTCCAAAGCGATGAGAACCGGGGCGAACGTGCCGAAGGAACTCAGCCCGATCAGGTTTCGCAGGATAACGATCACCAGGATCCCAAAAGGAATGAGCAAGAGAATCTCGTAAACGGCCTGGGTCTGAATCGGCAGCTGCAGTGTGGAAACAAGACGTAACAAAGAGCCCTTTTTTTCAGCACGCTTGGTCGCCAGTTCAAGCGCGCTGGCCGAACCCCTGCGAACGGAAATCTGCAAGTCGTCCAGGTGGGCGCCGCTGACCCTGATCAGATCGCCCTTTCCGGTCCACCAGATCATGAATTCCGGGGGCATCCCCTGGTGCCCGGTTTGGGCATCGAACACCAGCCAGTCATCTCCATTGAAGACCGCCAGCAAGGATTTGACGGATGCTCGTTCGACGTTGGCTTGCAATGTGATGCCGTGCACTTGCAAAGACGGTATCCGCGCGCCGGCCAACAGGGACTGGGCGACAGCGATCCGCTCCCGCGTTGTATTCACACCACTCAGGAACAGGCTTACATTCTCGTCGGGGGACTCATCCAGCAGGCGCATTAGTATGGCCGAGGTAAAAGACTCGGTATCGGCTGACTCAGAGCGAACCTCAACGACAATGTCGGTCAATGCCGTCGCAAATGGCTCTTCAAGTTGCGGGACCGGTGGATAGGCTGGCCTGCGTGCGAACCCGCGTCGACGCATGTCGGGTATCACGTTTGCCCTGTAGTAAAGCGTCTTGTTGCCTTTCAGGCGGCGAATGGCCCAATTCGCGCGGCGCTTGAACGGTACATCGTCAACTGTCAGTCCGAAGCCCCTGGAGATAAAGTTTTCCTCATTGATCAGGAATCCGGGAGGAATCGAGGGCACTATCAGGCTTGCGCGAACCGGTCCGTCTTGCGGTCGCATTTGCAGGCGTGCCTGGATCAGCCAGACTTCTGCGCTTACATCCGGTAATGGCGGGTAGCCGAGGCGGACCACCTTGTAACCGAAAATCAGGCCGCCCAGCAAAAACAGCAGGACAGAGAGAACCAGCCATTGACGGTTTCTACTCATTTAGGGAGTGTCGCTTCCCTTCTTTCCTCTGCGGGGAAAACCGGCTCCACGCGCGACGGCTTCGAAGCCGTACTCTTTGCCCTGCAGGCAAAACGTGTGGCTCCTCGGGCCTGCGCGCCACAGCATGCTTTGAGCCAGGCTTTGCCTGGCATGGCGGGAGTGTCGCTTCCCTTCTTTCCTCTGCGGGGAAAACCGGCTCCACGCGCGACGGCTTCGAAGCCGTACTCTTTAGCCCTGCGGGCAAAACGTGCGGCTCCTCGGGCCTGCACGCGCCACGGCTTCGTCTCCTTACTCTTTGCACAAAACGTGCGGCTCCTCGGGCCTGCACGCGCCACGGCTTCGTCTCCTTACTCTTTGCACAAAACGTGCGGCTCCTCGGGCCTGCACGCGCCACGGCTTCGTCTCCTTACTCTTTGCACAAAACGTGCGGCTCCTCGGGCCTGCACTCCACAGCATGCTTTGAGCCAGGCTTTGCCTGGCATGGCGGGAGTGTCGTTTCAGCGGTGTAGTCAGTCATTGCTTTTGGATGCGGCACAGCTTGGCTCGCTGAGGAACGTGTTGCCGGGGTCGATCAGGGCGAATGATTCCAGCGCGCTGCGGCCAAGCAGCATGGGGTAGATAAACTCGCTTCGGTCGATCAGGCTGACTTCGGTTGCCAGCGTCCGGTCGGCAATGCATATGTTGATTTTCACCACCGGGCGGGACTGTTTCGAACCATCATGCTGCACCACCGATATGGTTCGTATCCTTTCCCTTACCAGCATGTGTTGCGTCCCACTGGCGCGGTCGGTCAAAACGAAGCGAACCCAGCGCTTGCCGTGCTGACGAAATTTCTTGACGATTTGAGCATCCAGCGATGACGTTTCGGCACCCGAGTCCAGCTTGACGCTGACCACCAAGCCCACGTCCGGCAGGCGCACTTTTTCGACCCAACCGAGAATTTCAAGGTTACGTGTCGCCGCTGTCGCAGTGGCCAAGTTTGCCAGCAGGAAGATCAGTCCACCGAGCCGGAGAAATAAAGTTCTGTAATTCATCTATGATTAGGATATGCGCTGGCTGGCCAAGGTGCCAATGCAAAGGATGCTGATACGGCACATTCCATTCGCCGTCTTGCACGATTCCGCAGAAGCGCGCGTAACTATTTTCGTGCCGATTGCCAGGCTTTGACCATTGAAAATCGTGGTGCGCGAGCATGTTGGTTCATTGTGGCGAAATCCACCGCAATTTGTAAATATTTTGTTAGTTGAGACAAGATGACAGGCAAATGTGCATAAAAAGGACCAATATAGTCCAGTTCTTGATTGACTGACCCGTTTCACTACTTGTACAGTGTCGAGTCCGAAAGGCCCCGAATTACTTCTTTATCATTTACATCCAAAACAGAGATCAAGCATGACAATCAAGAGAAATTTCCAATTGAACAAATTGGCCTCTTTCCTACTCGCCTGCGTTCTGGCGGTTACCGCCGCGTCTGCATGGGCGCAGGCGACGGTCGACCAGATCATGAGCGAAGGTGAAAGACGCGCCGATGCAGGTGCTGCTGAGCAGAAAAGAGTCGAGCAGGTCGCTGACCAGACGGAAGATTTACTCTCAAAGTTTACAACCGTCGTCAAAGTGGTCGATGGCCTCAAGGTTTATAACGCCCTGCTGCAACGCCAGGTCAACAACCAGGAGAAAGAGAAGAACATCCTGAACGAGTCGATTGACAATGTTGCGTTGATCGAGCGCCAGATCATTCCGCTGATGACGCGCATGATCGACTCGCTAACGGAATTCGTGCGGCTCGACATCCCGTTTCTCGTGGAGGAGCGAGCAAAACGTCTGGAACGCCTGCGCGGCATGATGGAGCGCTCGGATGTTACCGCGGCGGAAAAATTCCGCAAAGTGATTGAGGCTTACCAGATTGAGAATGATTACGGGCGCAAAATTGAAGCTTACAAGGGCTCAGTAGAAATCGACGGCCGCCAGCAGGAAGTGGACTTCATGCAAGTGGGCAGGGTAGCACTGCTGTATCAGTCGGTGGGCGCAAATCACACCGGCGCGTGGGATTCGGCCAACAATACCTGGGTACCCCTGTCTCCGGAAACCTATAAGGCCCAGGTCACCAAGGCCATCAAGATTGCACGCAAACAAATTCCACCCGATCTGCTGATTATTCCGGTTCAAGCAGCTTCGGAGGCAGGACAGTGATACATACGGCGAAAAGAAACTCATTGGCAGGCCTGATAGCGACGCTTTGCATCTCGCTGGCATTTGCCGGCAACACATTCGCCGCCGAAGCGGTCTCCCTGGACGAGCTGCTTGAGCAGGTCAAGCAGGGACGGATAAAGGACGCTGCGGACAACGCAGCCCGACTGAAAGAATTCCAGGCCAACCGGGCACGCCAACAGCAGGCACTCGCCGATGCCAAGGCCGAACAGGCCCGGGAGGAGCGCCGTTCCGAGCAGCTTGAGAACCGTTTCGAAGTCAACGACGAACAAATCATGGTTCTTGAACGCGCTTTGCAGGAGCGTTTGGGCGATTTGAAAGAGTTGTTTGGCGTATTGCAGCAAGCTGCCGGTGACGCCCGCGCTAACTTTGACGATTCCGTTACCCAGATTCAGTTCCCCGACCGGTCCGACTGGTTGACCTCCTTTGCACAAAAGATGGGTCAGACCAACAAGCTCGCCTCAATGGAAGAAATAGAGCGCATCTGGTTCGAATTACAGCGCGAGATGACCGAGAGCGGCAAAGTCGTGAGCTTCCAGGCGTCGGTGGTCAATACCGAGGGCGAGGAAGAGATGCGTACCGTGACCCGGATTGGCGCATTCAACGTGATCTCCGACGGCAAGTATCTCGAATATGTGCCGGAAACCGGCCGGCTGGTTGAGCTGCAGCGCCAGCCAGATAGTAGTCTGACCAACCGCGTCGAAGACCTCGAGTCGGCCTCAACCGGCCTCCAGCCCTTTGGCGTTGACCCCTCGCGCGGCCAGTTGCTGGGCATGCTGGTGCAGACGCCGAGCCTGAGCGAATACATCGCCCAGGGCAAGCAAGTGGGTTATGCCATCATCGTGCTTGGTATTATCGGCCTCACCATAGCCATCTGGCGCCTGATCGCGCTTTCTGCCACCAGCGCCAAAGTCAGACGCCAATCCAAGAATCTCGGCCAACCCGGCAACAACCCGCTGGGCCGGGTGCTCAAGGTGGCGCACGACAGCCCCAATATCGACATCGAGGGCCTGGAACTGAAGCTTGGCGAAGCCATTCTGAAGGAAACGCCGAAGTTCAACGCCATGTTGCCGATGCTGAAGATCATCTCGGTGGTGGCCCCATTGATGGGCCTACTGGGTACGGTTACCGGCATGATCGTGACCTTCCAGGCCATCACGCTGTATGGCGCCGGCGATCCGAAGATGATGGCCGGTGGTATTTCTACCGCGTTGGTCACCACCGTGCTCGGTCTGGTGGTCGCCATTCCGACCGTATTCCTCTATACCATCGTTTCCAGCCGCGCCAGGCGACTGACCCAGATATTGCAGGAAGAAGCGGCAGGCATGTTGTCCGAACGTGCAGAACAGAGCCTGGGCTCGGGGTAGCCTTTATCGATGGATTTTCTTTATTACTATCTACCGTTTCTTGAAACGATCAGTGATTTCATAGACCTGGGTGGCCCGGTCCTCAAGGTCATTGGCCTGGTCACCCTCTTTATGTGGGTGTTGATTATTGAGCGGATGGTGTATATGCGTGTGGGTCACCCCGGGCTGGTGCGAAAAACACACCAAATCTGGGATGCCCGCACGGACCACTCGTCCTGGAACGCGCACCAAATACGCAACCGCTTGATTTCCGTGGTGTCCAGTCACGCGGAGAAAAACATTCCCCTGATTCAGACCTGCGTGGCGCTGAGTCCATTGCTCGGTCTGCTGGGCACCGTCACCGGCATGATCGAGGTATTCGAGGTCATGGCCCTTTCCGGCTCGGGCAATCCGCGCCTGATGGCTTCGGGTGTCTCCAAGGCTACGGTGCCGACCATGGCCGGCATGGTTGCGGCCCTTTCCGGCGTCGCCATGACGACCTATTTGCAGCGCAAAGCCACTCGCGAAAGAGAATTGATCAGCGATCAACTGATGCTCGTGCATGAGTAGTGATGGCTTTTGAAGGAGTAATTCAATGCGAAGTACATTAATGCAACAGCAGCCGGAAGACGAGCAGGAGATTAACATCACGCCGATGCTGGACGTGGTATTTATCATGCTGATTTTCTTCATTGTGACGGCGACCTTTGTCAAGGAATCAGGCATTGAGGTCAACCGGCCCGATGCCGCCACTGCGGTGAAGGCTGAGAAAGCCAATATCCTGATTGCCATTGGCCCAAACAATGATGTCTGGATCGACCGCCGGCAGGTCGATATCCGATCGGTGAAGGCTAATATTGTCCGCCTGCATGCAGAAAATCCGCAGGGTTCAGTCGTTATTCAGGCCGACAAGGAGTCCAAGACGGACACCCTGATTCAGGTCATGGATGCTGCGCGCCAGGCCGGTGTGTTCAATGTCTCCATTGCGGCCAACGAACTATAGGGCAAACCATGGCAGTATCGATTTCAAGCACGTTAACGATCAGTCAGTCCGGAAATATCATTCGTCTGGTGATCGGGCTGGCCTTAGGGCTCGCCGTCACGGCCGGCTTGTTCTGGACCATGCAGTACCTGATTGACACGGCGGACAAGCGCTTGAATGAAGGTGGATCTGGGCACCTGGTTGATTTCGTCCGGCTCAAGCGAAATGAAGAAATTCAGCGCCGGCAGCTCAAGCCCGAAAAGCCGCCACCCCCCGAGGCGCCACCACCCCAGCCGCCGACGCCCAAACTGGATAACCTCGATGCCAGCGCCGATAAGATTGCCATTTCGGCTGTGCCGGTCGAGACCGATATCGAGATGAGCGGCAGCTTCAGCCTGGGTGTGGGTGAAGGTGATTATCTGCCCATCGTCAAAGTCGCACCCATTTATCCGCAGCGCGCGCTGTCACGTGGCATCGAAGGGTATTGCGTGGTGCAGTACACCGTCACGCGCAACGGCACCATTAAGGATCCGTTCGTGGTCGATGATCAATGCACCAGCTCCCTGTACCACCGGGCATCGCTTAACGCCTCACTCAAATTCAAGTACAAGCCCCGCGTCATTGATGGGCAGGCCGTGGAAGTGCCCGGTGTACAAAACAAATTTACCTACGAAATCACGGAATAAAATGATCGCTATTGACACATTGCGTTCCCGACTGGCCACCTACCTGGTCGCCCCCTGCCTGGTGTTGGCCCTGGCGCTAAGTCTGGCGCCGATGGCGGATGCACAGAATAAAAAGAAAGAAACCCGCAAGACCAAGCAAACGGTCGCGATGAGCCAACAGGTCTACGAAAAACTGACCGAAATCCAGGAATTGGTTGAAAGCGAGGACTTCGCGGGTGCCCAGGGATTGATCACCGAGTTGCGGCAAAAGAAGAAGTTGAGCCCTTACGAATTGGCGCAGATTTGGAACCTGACCGGTTACGCCTATTACCTGCAGGAGCGTTACGACGACGCCATCGGTGCCTATGAGCAAGTTTTGCGGCAGCCTGATCTGCCCGAAGGACTGCAACTGAGCACCCTCAAAACCATGGCTCAATTGCAGTTCCAAACCGAAGAATACGAAAAAGCGCTGGTCACCATCCGCCGCCTGATTGCGGCGGTGCCGGAACCCGCCGCGGATGTCTATATGTTGGAAGGCCAGGCACTGTTCCAGATGACGCGCTATGAAGAGGCGCTTAAGCCAATCAGAACCGCCGTTGACCTGTATCGTTCGCAGGGCCAGAAGCCCAGGGAAAATTGGCTCTTGCTGCTGAGGGTAATCTATTTTGAGATGAAAGATTACCAAAACATGATCGAGGTGGTTAAGGAACTGCTTGTCTACTACCCCAAGGACACTTACATTTTGACCCTGGCCGGCATCTACAGCGAATTGGGTGATACCAAGAAACAACTGGCATTGACCGAGGTGTTGTACGAGCAGGGCTATCTGAAAAGTGCTTCTCACGCCACCAATCTGGCCAATTTGTATCTGCTCCACGGCTTGCCCGTCAAGGCAGCGCTCCTACTTGAAAAGGAAATTGATGCCAACAATGTTGAGGCCACTGAACGCAATCTGAGGTTGCTGTCGCAGGCCTGGTACCAGGCGCGCGAGGACCGTAAGGCCATTCCTCCCCTGCGTCGCGCAGCAGAACTGTCAAAGGAGGGGGAATTGTACGTTCGATTGACCAATTCCCATATGAACCTGGAAGAGTGGTCGGAAGCAGCCAAGGCCGCTCAAAAGGCACTTGACATTGGCGATCTCAGACGCACTGATCAGGCCTATGTTTTCCTGGGCATGGCTTTGTTCAACCAGAAAAAGCTGGAACAGGCACGCCGGGCTTTTCAGAGGGCGCGGGACGACCAGCGCAGCCGGCGTGCGGCGGATCAGTGGATCAAGTACGTTGACAGTGAAATTAAGCGCCGCGACCTGATGAGACAGGAAATTCCCGACGCTGCACCGCGTGAACGCGATGCCCTGCTGGATGCGCTCGAGGCCAGCAAAGAGGACTAGCCCCGAACCGCTCAGATTGCAATAAACCCGGCCGCGCAGCCGGGTAGTGTCCTGTACTAGATCCCCCACTGGCGGTAGAGTTGAAAGCCCGCCCACAGCCTGACCATACTGCCCTCTCCACTTGGCCTGCCGCTTGACTTGCCGCTTGCCTTGAGCCATTGCCGCTTGACCGCGTAAAGCGATGACAGCGGGCTGCCGCTTTCGATCAGGTCTGAGTAGAAATTCGTCATGAACGCGGCAACTGCCATGTCTTCATTTGACCACAGGCTGCACACGATCGAATCTGCACCGGCGTCAAGCAGTTCGGACACCAACGCAATGTGGTTTGAAAAGCTGTGGCGATTGATGCCCTTCATTTCGCTACTGCTAAGCACCAGTAAGTCAGCGCTAAGCGACCAGGATCGGATGGCATTAGCGGTGATGAACTCTGCCCCAGGTTCCGTGCGGCTGTCAGACAGATAAATCTTTGAATTCGCCGGTGTGGCGAGATCGATGTGCGTCGGGGCGGCCAGGTGAATCGCCGCGGCTTGCGATAACCGGGCATCTGCAAATTCATCCACCGTCAATGCATTGCCTTGTACCATGTGCAGGTTCGGACCGATAAACAGGTTCGCCACTGCCCTCAATTCCCGGGCGTTGCCTTGATAATCGGGAAACGCGGCGGCTGACATCAGGGGATTTCCAGCGAGAAACATTTTTGCGTCTTCTTTGAGCGAATTAAGGGACTCATCGTTGCGTTTTCTGTCACCCAGTGCAGCCAGCGACAGGACATGGATGACTTCATGACGCTCCGCCAGGTAGCGATTCTTGACTCTCACTGCGTCAAGGGGAAATCCACTGATCGGCCCTGCAGGAATGAAATAGATTCTGTCACGAAGACGGCCGACAATGGGTTCCACAAGCCCCCGTCCCACGGTATCCAGGGCGGCATCCAGAGCAATATCTGAGGCCGCACCAGGGGCGCTATCAGCCGGCGCATCCCCGGCCAGCTGCCGGCCGGCCCTGAGCAACTGCCCGGCACGAGTGAGCGCCCACTGCACATCCCGGCCGTTGGCTATTCGCGTCAGCAATATTCCCTTGCGGTCGCCGACCCAGACGTGCACATCGTCATCGTCGAAATAGTAAGTCAGAACGGCCTCACCGCGGCTTAACGATCTGAGCTGGCGGTCCACTGCACCGACCGGGTCTGTCAACCCGGCGCTTTCGCGCAGCACCGAGAGGGTGTCGTTGATGTGCTCGGCGAGCTGCTTTGACTCCTGGCGGTCTGCAGATTTCTCCCTTTCAGAGATCATTGAGCGCAGGCTCAGCAGCTCATCCGAGCGCGAAGCCTGGAGGTTGCCATCAACAGTCGGATTTCCCTGGCGGCTGTGGTTTCTAAGCTGGTCCAGCGCCGCGAAGGACTGTCGGCCGTCAATCGCTCCGCGAGACAGGTAGCCAGGGTCACGCAGGAGCATGGACATGTATTGCTGAGAAATTGCGGCCCTGTTTTCCCAATACCAGGCACCCAGCAAGCCTGGCAATTGTGAACGGAAGAACCGCGCATCGACATTGAGACGGACCATTTGATCAATCGCCTGTGCTGTGCGACCGGAATGACTGAGGTAGACGGCCAGCAGATGCCGCCCTTCGAGCGCATGACGCGGCACACCACTTTGCATCAGTTCGTTGGCGGCACCTTGCACACGCTCGCGTGTACAGTCGCCGCTGCGATTTCCTGCGCTTTGAAGCGAACACAGTTGCATCACAGAAAGGTTGCCGAGGTCATCGAGGTTGGCTTGGGCAGCAGCGCGGTAGGAGGATCCAAATGCGCGAGCGACATCAGCCGGGTCGGATGTGGCATTGCGCCGCAAATCCAGCAAGCGCTGATATTCCACCAGGGCCCTTGCCGCGGCAGTATCAGATAAATCGGCCTGCTGATCCCGCCGTACTCTGGCCAGGCCGTACTCGCCACGGTGCCGGTGGATATTGGCCGCGCTTGACAACGCCTCAGTGACAAGGCCACGTTGCTCTGAGCCTCGGGTTTTCGTAATGGACATTTGCAGCAGAGACAGTGCTCTGGCCATTCGCCCGAGGTGATAATAGGCCTGGGCGAGCATCAACCCAACCGGGCCCTCCTGACCACTCTCGGGATTTTGCCGTTCCAGCCGCAGGGCTTGCTCGAGCACACTCGATGCGTCCACATACTGGTAATTGCCGATCAACATCCTGCCCTGTGCCAACAAAGAGCGGGAGAGCTTTTCATCCTCTCCAGCGTCAGCCAGGTCCTGATTCATTGCCCCCAGGATGGCTACCGCGGACTGGGTATCGCCCAAACGCTCGCTGGCATCGGCGGCATCACCCCTGACCTGGTTGGTGAGCGTCGCATCCCCCAGAGGTCCTGCCAATTCAAGGGCGCGCAGGTATTGCTGCAAAGCCAGCTGCGTTTCCCCGGCCCGGTCATAGGCCATGCCACGACGACTGACCGCCCAGGCTTGTTGGTACTGAGAATCCATGGTCTCGGCCATTCGGGTCGCGTCTTCGAGCACCCGCTGTGCTTCTTCAAGATTGGCCGCAATGGTTTTGGCCGGCAGACGGGCAGAAGGATTGCTCAGTGCCGCGCCGTGCAGCAAAGTGGCAGCCAACTGCAATTGTCCGAACCCGGCGCGTTGCGCCTGGCTGTTCACAAAGTTAGCAGCTTCGACCGCCGATTGCGTATCTCTCAAGGTGTCCAGGGCCTTGACTCCGGCGTAATAAACGGCCCACAGGCGCCGTTCTTCCATGCCCAACTGCCTGAAAACATTGGCTGCCTCGTGCAGCGCGTAAATGCCCATTGAACCGGCCTCGGAATCCTGCGCCGAATGTGCCTTTTGCCCCAGTGTGAGCAGCCGGTAAGCCTGGATCAACGCAGTGCTCTCCCTGTCGTTGGACCTGAGTTGCACCAATTCAATATTCAGACTTGAATTTGAGGTTTTGCTCGTCGGCTGCAACTTGACGCTGAGTTGGCGAAGCTCGTTTGCGGGTTCAATCAGCTGGTATAAGACGCCAAGGCGGGTGGCGGACAGGCGGGAGGTGACGATCAACACCCCATCGGGTCCAAAAACCCGCGATTCGAATTCAGTCTCGAAGCCAACGATGCGAATCAGCAATGTGACGCCGGGGTTTTGATGCACGAAGTATTCCAATGGGCGGTCCAAACTCAGGGCGCCAGAGTCGGCCGACCGCGAGGTCAGAGGTACCACCACCAGCAACAAGGCAGTTAGGCCTGCTACGAATGCGGCTCGAATATTGCGGTCTAACATCATGTCTTGTAGCTGGCGCTCTCTGCTGGCGATCTGAAAGAGTGAACCGCAACATTGATAACCGGATCAGCGGAATTGTCAACCTTAATTGCTGCTGAGCCTTGTTTTTGGTAGCGTGCGCAGAGTTGATCAATTGTGCTCAAACGAAAGCCTGAACAAATTACATGCATCGTCCTGACAGAAACATATCAGTATTCACCACCTCGGCCATCGACCTGTTTGCCTCGGCCCTGGGCGCATTCATTTTGCTGGTGATGCTGCTGTTCCCCTATTATCGCAATGCCGGCAGCGACCTGGCATTCAGCAAGACCGAAGACTTGATGGAACAACGCCGGCTGGCTGCTGGCGAAATTGAGGACCTGCTGGCTTCACATCGTGAGTACCAGTCTGAACTGGTCATCAGTAACGCGGTCAACCGCGGTGTGGAAGCTGCACTGTCCCGGCTGCGCAACCAGCTTAGGGATGCCCAAATCCAGTTGGTGGAAGAATCTGTCCCGGACCCCGAATCGGAGGAGGAAATCATCGAAGAACCAGAACCCCAGGCATTGACCAGCGGTGTTGAGTTCTCGATTCTCGGCCTGGCGACCGAAAAGAAGTCATTCGTGATTATCATCGACATGTCTGGAAGCATGCTCTCCTATACGGATCTGATGATCCAGTCGGTATTGGAAGTGCTGGAGCCACTGGACGAGTCCAATGAATTCGCCATCATCGGCTACCAGGGCAACCCTTCCCCTGTTCTGTGGAATTACCCCAACACCAACAGTCTGATTCAGGCGACGCCGGAAAACCTACAGGCTGCCAGGGATTTCACCCGGTCTCTGGCGCGCCGCTTTGCCGGATCGACGCCCACCCATTTCGCCGTGCTGTCAGCCATGCAGTATCCAGCCGATGCCATCATCCTGATGAGTGACGGTGAGCCCGATAATGCGCCGGGTTTTATTATTCAGGACATCGGCCTTCTGAACCGGCATGAAAACAAGGAGATCCACACGGTTGCCATTGGCGACTACACCCAAAACCGCAGCCTGGTTCTGTTCCTGCAAACACTCGCCATTCAAAATGGCGGCGATTTTGTGGGTGTCTCGCGATGAGGCGCAAGCCCCGCAGTTTCGAAGTATTTTCACTCTCGGCCATAGATTTGTTTGCCTCCGCCATGGGCGCATTCATCATCATCACGATCATCCTGATGCCGGATTACCAGAAAGAAGTCCGCTCAGAGGGCAATCTCGAATTCATCGAAGAACTGGCTGGTAAAACCCTGGCACGCCTGGATCAGGCCGAAAAAGGTCGCGTCGACATCCTCGAGGCTCTGAACGCGGCCGAGATCCGCCATCAACTACTGATGGCCGAGCAGGATGAAATGTCTGCGGAACTGGACACCATCAACGCCGAACTGCAGGCCCGTAATGAACAACCGCCTCCGCCACCGCCCAGCCCGGTAATTACCGAAGAGGAAGTCTCCTCCCACCAGGTTACCATTCGATTTCTGGGTCTGAAAACAGACAGGAAGCGATTTCTCCTGATGGTCGACATGAACCGCTTTCTCGCTGAACACGAGCGCCTTGTTACCCGAACCGTGGCCCGGGCGCTCGAATCTCTTCAACCGGGCTATGAATTTGCGATCCTTGGTTTTCAGCAACTCGACACCGGTCCCCGTTACTTCCGCTGGCCGCATGACGGCAGCCTGATCGAGATGTCCCCAAGCAGCCGGGGCCGGGCCAATACCTTTCTCAACAGCCTGAGGGGGAATTTTCAGGGCTCGTCTTCACTGATACGGGCCTTCGATATGGGTTTTGACAGTCCCGCCGAGGCCATCGTCCTGTTTAGCGACGGGCTCCCAAACCCGATTTACAACGACAACCTCTCTCCTGGGCGCCTGGTCAGAGGTATTACCCTGCTCAATACCTCCTCCAAGGAAATTCACGCCGTCACCATCGGCGACTATTTCAAGTACCGGGGAACGGTGGAATTCATGGAGGCGCTGGCCCGTGCAAATTCAGGTGGCTTCCTGGCGCTCGCTCAATAATCCAAACCTGTACTGCTGCGGACTGCCGGCTGTGGCCGGGCGCTTTGGCGATGGGTGTGAAGTCAGTTGTTCCAGCTAAATTTTTCGTCGCACAACGGTCGGAACAGCAGCACGGTTTCGCCGAGTCGAATGCGGTCACCGGAGTTCAATTCGATCTTGGCGGCCAATGGGCTATCATTGACCAACGTGGGTTCCTTGCCGTCGCCGTCTTGCAAGTAATATTTCGAAGCTTCTGGCTCGAAAGTCAGAAAACAATGATCCTTACTGGCAATGGCTCCATCCCCAAAATCCAGCGTTACGGCCTGCTCTTGCGAGCGACCGATGGAATTGACTGCCCGGCATAGAGGCGCAAACTCACCGCAGCCTGGCCCTTTGATGATCACAAGGAAACCCGAGACCCGGTCATTCGGCTAGTCTCGGCCGGTCTCGGCCGCGGTATCACTGGCGCTCAAATCCCGGGTCCGCGGCTCACTTTCCTGGCCAGCAGCCGGGAACCTGTTGTCGCCCTGGAAGTCAATGGTAGCTGGTTCGTCGCTGGCAGCGAATCGCCTGGCCAAGGGATTTTGCGGTGCCGTCGCCTGAGCAGCGGCGGGTTCGGCTGGCGCATTTTGTCGCCCCCTCATGGGGGTTGGAGATTGGGATCCGGGCGACCTGTTCTTCTTGCGTCCAAACATGCTGAGAATGCTGATCAGGAAGGACTTATCAATGTATCATATCGCCTCAACAAATGGTGCGAGAGCAAAATCAGACATGCAGACCCACCGGGCCATTACAGTAGGACGAAGCGGACAATGCGATATTGTCCTCGACGACGCTTCCGTTTCCCGAATGCACGCCCGGGTCGAACTGACCGCCCAGGGTTACCTCTCGGTGCAAGACCTCAATTCCACCAACGGTACGTTTCTTAACCGATCCGGGCACTGGATTCAGGTGCAGGCAGCACGACTGGGGCGCCAGGATGGCGTGCGCTTTGGTCAGCGTGAGGTCGAACTCGAGCAGCTCGCTGCCTTTTTCGGCGACACCATCACGGTGCGGTTGCGCAGGGACGGTTCAGGCAGGGTGTCTGATCGCCTGTTGACAGACCTGCCCGAAGAGCGGCAAGTGATCAAACACCCAAAGCGCAATCCACTCACCGGAAAAGTGGAGGAGACCTGAGTCATGACTCGTCTCATCACACTGGCAATCAGCCTGGTAACAGCGGTTCTGGTGATTGCTTTGCTGGCTCGTGTTTTACCGGAAAACGGTGCCGAGATACTGCTCGATATTAACCGCGGCTCGTGGCCGCTGACCGTACAGAACATATTGTGGCTGGCATTCTTTGTCGGGCTGGGCGAACTCGCCATCCGCTGGCGTGCCGGGTGGATTGAGGATAACCAGATTGATCGAAAATACCTGCCCGAAGACGAAGAGACCGTGCTGAGGCCGGGTGATGACATGACGCCGATCTATCAACAGGTCAGGAACAGCAAGTACCGCGATACCTGTTTTGTGCCTCGTCTGATCGAGCGTTGCGTGCTCGGTTTCAATCTCAGCCATTCGGCAGATCAAACCAATTCATTGCTGAACTCGAGTTTGGAACTCTACCTCCATGAAGTCGATTTGCGCTACAACATTATTCGCTATATCACCTGGCTCATCCCTTCACTGGGATTCATCGGCACCGTTATTGGCATCATGCTGGCGTTGAACTACGCAGGTGACCGAGCGAACGTAGAAAGTCCCGACATGCTCTACCAGGTTACCGAACGCCTGGGTGTGGCATTCAGCACCACGCTGGTCGCGCTGGTCATGGCCACAATCCTGGTGTTCATCCAAAACCTGGTGCAAGGGCGGGAAGAGAACGCCCTCAACCGGGCGGGGCAATACTGCCTGGACAATCTGATCAACCGACTCTACTCGCCCACAAGCAAATAATGCGTTTCTGTCGCTGCCGTATTGCAACAGCTCTGGTCCCGGCCCAAGTCATGGCCCAAGTCATGGCCCAAGGCATGTCCCGAGTAACGATCCTGGTCCTGGCCATCAGCCTGCTGCTCGCAGGTGCCCTGACTTCGCCTCTGGCCTGGTCGGCAGATTCGCGCCAAGCGCTGCCCGCCTGGTCGGTGCTGGTGCTGAGGTTGGTATCGGCGACGCACGTCGAGCCCACGACTGGCATCGTGGTGGCTCGCTCGGGCATGGTCCTGGTTCCGATTGACTTCGCCCGGCCGGGTGAAGAAATCGTCGTACTGGATGGCGGTAAGAACATTGTCCGCAATGGCAGACCGGCCAGGACGGTACAGAGATTTCCCGAAGCTGGCGTTGCCGTCATTGAAGTCGAGGGATTGTCGAGAAATCCGCCCAGTTTTCGGGCTGCAGATTTGATGCCGGATGATGCCGTCGTGCTGGCCGCTTTTCCGCCTGCAGAGCTCATTGCCGAGGGCGCCCAGCCGGTATTTGCCGCCACAAAAATCACTGTGTCCGCAGAGAACGGATTGGCAGGCCTGGCAGCAGACCAACCACTGCCCAATCTCACTGGCCCGGTGCTCGACACCTGCGGCAACCTGGTCGCCTACAGCCGTGCAAACGGCGTTCAAAGCCTCGACACCGATCAGCAACCGCAATACCTGTGGATGGACGAATTGAGACGCAACCTGGCGAGCATCAACATCAACCTCGAAGCCGGTGATTGCAGTGCCAACGGACCACCAACTGCAGCGCCAACAGAACCTGAGCCAAAGCCAGAACAGGAACAGGAACAGGCGCCAGAGACTCCACTGGCAACAGATGACGAACCTGAAATGCCGCAGGCAGAGGATATTCTGCAGGAAGTGCCCGCGGAAGCACTGGATGACACGGCGGTTGCAACAGGGGATGAAGCCGGGGCCGGTGAAGAAATACTACAGAATCAATCGGAAGAATTTTCGGAGGAATGGGTTGCAGAGGGGGCTGAGGACGCGGAGGAGCCTGTGACGGACCTGGCCGCAGGTGCATCGGACACCGGCGTGGAAACGGGATCGGCAACAGCTCACGAGGAAGCTGCGTCCGGTTTGTCGATGTGGCTGGTCATCGCCGCCATCTTCGCCGCCGCCGCGCTGGGCTGGATAGCGTTGCACTATTTGCGCAATCGACCTAAGCAATCGCCGGCGCCAGAGGCCACCGGCCAAATGGCCGCTGCAGAATCCGATTCTCAGAAAACGCAGCCTGATCCAGAAGCAGCGCAGGCACTTGCGGCGCGGGTGCATAGCCCTGGCCCCGACGGCGGACAGATTCAACTCAGCGGCTCCATGGGTAACGGCAGCCCGCTCCATATTCGTCATCGGGTCACCGGCGATTCCATAAAACTGGTCATTGGCGGTAAGGATTCGGATATCGAAATCGATGACCCTACGATCTCCCAGAGTCATGCTGTGCTGCATGTCGAAGCGGGTCGCACGACACTGACAGATCTGGGCTCGGGCAGCGGCTCCAGAGTTAAGGGTGTGCCATGCTACGAAGGTGAAATCATGCATGTTGAGCCCGGTGATGAAATCGTCCTGGGCGATGTACAATTTACTTTTGTCGTCGACCACCAGCCCGAAAACCCGCCGCAAGACGAGGATGATTCCTGAGCATGGCCGACAGCAGCCTCGCCCTGGCGCCCGGAATCTGCATAGACGGTCTGCGCATCCAGCAGGTGCTGGGCCAGGGCGCATACGCCATCACCTATCTCGTAGACGATGAATCGCTGGGGCGCTCCTTTGCGCTCAAAGAGTATTGTCCGTCAGACCATGTCGTGCGGGGTCAGGATAATAGTCTGACGCCTGCCGATGACAGCCCTGATTTCGACTTTGCTGCCGGACTGCAACGATTTATGCTTGAAGGCCGCACGGTTGCCCCCTTGGACCATCCGAATATCGTCAAGATTTTTCGATGCTTTGAGGCCAACGGCACTGCTTACCTGTTGATGACCTGGTACCTCGGCGAGCCCCTCCATAAATTGCTTGAGCGCAGTGGCGCGTTAACCGGCAGCGAGGTCGAGGCGGTCAGCCTGCCTTTACTCGATGCCCTGTCATACCTGCACCAACATCAAGTCATCCACCAGGACATCAAACCTTCGAATATCTACATTACCGAAAGTGGTACGCCCATTTTGCTCGATTTCGGCGCGGCCGCGATCATGCATGCCGCCCATCAGGAAGGCGCCCTCAGGCAGGGCAGCGAAGGCTATGCCGCAATCGAACAGTCGTCTGCCGACGCAGCGATCGGTCCGTGGACCGATATCTACGGCTTTGCCGCGACGCTGTACCGTTGCACCACCGGCCATCTGCCTGCCCCGGCCAGTGAACGGAAAAAGGCCCACGACGATCAAACACCGGACCCGCTGGTGGCAATGAGTCTGCTCGGCGCCACAATTCAAGAGCCCGCAATTATGCAGGCAATTGACCACGCGCTGGCGCTGCACGCTGAAGATCGTCCACAAACCATTGACGAATGGCGCAGCGAATTTGGCTTTGGGATCAACAGAAACCTGCGCACTGGCGGCACCGGTTCAGCCACCCCGGAAGTGCCGGAAATTGAACAGGAAGGCCGCGAGTGGCTGCCCATCATTTTGATCAGCGTGTTCGCACTGATGGTGGTTGCGATGGCGGTCTATCTGTTTACAGTGGACCGCGGCGAGGGCCTCGATGCTGATTTGAGGGCGCCCACGACCGACAATGATCAAGCGCGGTTCATGCCGGAAGAAAAAATCCGATGGGAGCAGGCGCTGGAGGCGGACAGCGCATTTGGCTACCGCCAGTTCATTGAGGATTTCCAGCATTCGATCTTCCGTAGCCAGGCTGAGGCGCAGCTGGATATACTGGATGATCGCGCCTGGCAGGTGGCAATCCAGGACGCTTCCAAATCCGCCATTAAATTCTATCTGGAAGAATTTTCGGAAGGCAATCACATACCCGAAGCCATGATCATTCTAGACCGTTTCGCCCAGGCTGAAGCCGAGGCGGAACGGGAAAGGGCCGCACAGTTGAAGCGCGAAAATCTGGCCTGGGAGGCCGCACGCCAAACGCGCACCGTTACTGCCCTGGATAATTTTCTTGAAAAATGGCCGGAGAGTCAGCACGCCGACGAAGCCCGCGGCCTGCGCGGTTCATTGCAAAACTCCGCCAATGATCTTCAGGCCTACCAGGCCGCGCGCAAACTCAATACCATTGAGGCCTACCAGCAATACATCGGCGCCTTTCCCCAGGGCAGCAAGCTCGCCTCGGCACTCGAAGCAATCGACTCGCTAACGCTGCGCCCGGGCAAAACATTCCACGATTGTGAAGAGTGCCCGACCATGATGGTCGTGCCGGCCGGCTCCTACTCGCAAGGCTCGGACAATCAGTCGCCGCTGGCCGTGGCTAAGGAAAAGCCACAGAGAACGGTTTCTTTTGCCCGGCCATTTGCAGTCAGCGTGTTTGAAATCACCATGGCTCAGTGGGATCAATGCGCCGAAGACGGCGGCTGCAAAACCACGCCCAGAGACAATGGCTGGGGCAGAGAATCGCACCCGGCCATCATGGTCTCGTGGAACGATGCACAGGAATACGTTGACTGGATCAGCAGAAAAACCGGCCAGTCCTATCGCCTGCCCAGTGAAAGCGAGTGGGAATATGTAGCCCGCGCCGGGGAGCATAGCGACTGGCTGGGGGGTGATCCCACAGCCGTCTGCGCATACGGCAACATTGCCGGCGCCGAAACCGATTTCAACTGGCAGCATGATGACTGTAGTGACAATGCCGTGGCCGAAACGCGGCCGGTCGGGTCCTATAAAGCCAACGCTTTCGGGCTATATGACGTCATCGGCAATGCTGCCGAGTGGACGCTGGATTGCATGAATCTTTCCTATCTTGACGCACCTGCCGATGGCAGTGCCTGGACCCGCGGCATGTGCAGCTCACGCATGACTCGTGGCGGCTCCTGGTTTACTGGCACGCGGGAAATCCGCCTGCCAGCCCGCTTCAACCTTCGGGCTGGCGATCGCAACGACTTTACCGGTTTTCGCCTGGTGCGGACGGTGAAAGACCAGTGACTGCGACCTGGAATACCATCTGGTAGGGAACCACCGAGCCCCTGAAAGGGTCTGTTGATGTATCTGAGATGTGGTAATTTGGTCCACGCATGAACAATCCCCCCAATCTGATGGTCCTGAGCCTGGCGCTGGCGCTGCTGAGCCCCTGCGTGCTGGCGATTCAGGACCAGCCGGGTGCCCAGGATACGGGTACTGAATCGCAACGCGATGATGAAAGCGGTGAAACCGAGCGGCGCGATGAGCAATATCGCCGCCAGATGGAACTGGAAGATGCCCGAAACCGCACGGATGATGTGCTGACTCAAACCACCTATGAAAGCGAGGCCAACAAAAGCAAGCTGGCCAAACTGCCGCGCGAATCGCAGCAACACCTTAAAGAGGAAATGAAGGCAATCATCATCGAAGGTGAACAATGGACACCGGCCGACAGCGGCAGGAAATACCCCGTTGAGCCGAGTGAGGCGGCCAAATCGGACGCCAACCTGGCACAACTCGAAGCAGCGGCCTGGGAAGACATGGTCGAAGGCTATCATCAGCGAGAGGCGGCGGCCTATGCAGCGCAGCAACAGGCTGGCGCTGGTGGCCAGGTCGCCGGAAGTCAATCGCCCAATGGGGCACCCAATGAAGCACCAGGGGGATCACCTCAAGGATTGGGGGGCGGCCAGGGCGAGCAGCAAGCATCCGCCAAGGCAGGCCGCGGTGGTGGCACCTACGACCCCAATGCCGCTGCAGATGCATCAGACGCCGAAAAAACCTACACCGCCGGCGTATCCCAAAGCGCGCTGGACTTTCTCAGGGATCGAACGGGTGGCGGCGCCGGCGCAATCGTGGATGAAAAGCCCCCCGGACCGGGCGGAGGCCACCCTGAGGGAAGCGAGGACGGCGTTGCAGGCGGAACAGCACCCTACGGCTCAACCGAAGAGTACGCTGTTGCCGGCAATGAAATGGACCAGGGCGAAGGCGAAGGTGGCCAGGCTCCCGCAGGAGGCCTTGAGGACGACCAGGAAGGAACCGCCGAACAGCCAGAGGGGCAGGACGACGCCTCGCTGTCGGCCGAAGCCTTGCTAGCGGGGGTTGGCCCCCAGGGACCAGACGGCAGCCTGCCCATCAGCGATCTCGCTCAGTTGCAGGGTATGCCCGGCGATCAGGCGAACAGCGGGGCACCGTCCAACAGCGGTTCTCCAGCGCGCTCTGCTGACAGCTCAGGCGAACAATCCAACAATCCCGCCGGCAGTGAACAGGATGAATCCCCTGCTCAATCCATTCAGCAGCAGGAACAGATCGCAGCTGACAGCCAATCAGCACAAGAACAAGCCGAGGAATCTACAGACCCGGCTGAAGGCGAATCAGTCGCAGACAATGCCCAACAGCAGTCTCCTGCGGAGCCAGTGGTGCTAGACCTGGACACACCCGGCATCATCGCCATTAGGGATCTGGACAAGCTCGAAGGGGTGGAGGCGCCGCTAGCGGACGCGCCAGAGGACTAGCTGTAAATCCAGCAACGCTGTCACATGTGCCGTACTCATTGGTGAGGCGCCGATTCGGAGTAAGGGGTCTTCTTGCAGGACGCGCTCGAGCCCATCCATGGGACGCTCCTCTTGAAACATCCGTGTTTCAAAGGGTCCTGCAAGAAGACCCCTTACTCCGAATCAGCTAGTGCCAGCGTTAGGAAAGCCCCATGAGCGGGCTTTCCGGAGGTAGCACAATGCAGCAGGGTCACCCAATGTCCGACAGACTGCTAGCTCGGTTAATAACGGGCGATCAATCGACTTGGCTCTCCATCAGTATCAGCATCAATAGCAGTTCGTTGGTGCGGGCCCTGGCTCGTTCTTCGAAACGTTTGTCGGTCTGAGTGTTCATTGATTCGGCGGCCGAAATGCGCTGCTCCATCATGCTGTCCCCAATTTCTTCATCGAACATTCGCTGGTAGGCATCCAGCCGCCCGCCCAGATCGACGATTGCCTCATCTGTTATGGCCGCCAGGTCCCGGCGAAAAATGTTGTATTCCATCAGGTTGCGCAGGCGCACCGTCTGGATGCGAAAAGTGGCGAGTTCAGCCTGTGTGCGGTCGGTTTTCTCCAGTTCCGAGTACTCGATACTGTCGGCAATCGCATTGCGGATGACGATTGCCTCTTCCGCCAGCACGTTCACATCCACCATGCTGATCAGAATCGGATTGGCTACCGCGATCTGCGTCAGTATCAGCTTGATATCCTGTTCGTGCTGGCGGGCAAAACGAAACATTTGTGCGGCCCCCAGCAGCATGGAATCCTGATCGACAATGCGAGCCAGGGGCTTTTGATAATCATCCAGCTCCAGAACCGGGATTTGCGTGTTCTGACCTGCCGCCTCGACAAAGGCGGTCAATTCAGGCCGGGTGCCACCTGCGACCAGCATCAACAGGCTGAGTTGACGGTATTCCTCACCGGGAGGCAAATCCTTTATCGCGTCCAGGTCGAGGGACGCCATCAGTGGCGCCATCAGCGACAATGCAGCGCTCAACGTGAGCCACATTGCGAGTGCAGAGGCAAAAGCAGTGAGAAAATTCAGTTTGGCGCGCATGATATTCAATAAGACCTTGATTCCAGGTTGGCGCAGAATGCGTGCTGGGGCCTGCCCTAAAAACTCATCCGCTGCAGCATTTCCGGGTTAGCTGATCCGACATCAGCGCCGGCCCGAAATTCCCTGATTCGGGGTCTTTTGCCGGGTTCTTCCAGCAATACCACACCGTGAGGCTTTCCCTGCCTGAATTCGCCCTCAAAATATCGCGCGCCCGTTTGCGCTGAATTCCACACAATCATGGCTCCGGTTCCGGATGCCCGGCCATCTGCCGACAAGCCGACGAACTCCAGAGTGTCGCCGAATTCGTCCCTAATCAGGCCATAGCCGCGGCCATTGGCCACGCCTGCACTGCATCCCCCGTACCATTTGCCGGTTGATTCGAAATCAGGGTGAAAAAAATCACATTGGCCGATATTTCTGTCAGTTATGGAGCGCACCCGGGACTGGTACAGCGTCAGCGTTTTGTTGCGGAATTCCGCAAACCCCAGGGCAGTGATCTGCTCCTTGGATTCCAGCCATTCCATTTGCACATTGATTTGGCGATCCAGCGCTGGAGCCATCTGTGCCATGAAATTCTCCGTGATCTTGGCTGAACTGCGGCTGGTCTTGATGGATTTGTGAATCGCCCACCCCGCACCAATAACCATCACGCCGGTCAGGTTACCGATGGCCGCTGCCGTGGCTGTGCTGGAGGCCGCGCCGTAGACCGAACCGGCGAGCGCAGCCACGGCCAGGGCAGTGGTGATGTTCTGCAGTCGCGCCAGCCGCCGGCGTTCTTCCAGCATGCGGTATTCGGCGGCAATCATCTTGCGCATCTTTTGGCCGTAGTCACCCACGAAAGTCCCGTCGTAAACGCTCATGGATTGGGCTGATAGAAATTTCCTTTCGGCTTCTATCAGGGCTTCGGCAAGTTGCAATCTGGCCCGAACACTTTCACTGGTGGCCCGGGCCAGAAAGGCATTGGCCAGTTCGGGGTCAAAACGGGCCAGGGCATGCTGGCGTGCGAAAAAAGTGGCACGATCGTGATCCGCACGATTGAGCGAATTCACCACGCGGGCGGCCGCACCCTTGACGAAATATTCGATAAAAGGGTCAATGGCGTAGCTGTCGGGAAGACCGGCAATCATCTCACCATCCATGCGGATCTTTTCAATCGGGTAGGATTCCACGGCAATGACATCGCGGCGTGATCCACCCACGCTTTTCAGCGGCAGGTCGGCCCTCGGCCTTTTGCCGTCGCGAACGAAAGTGAGAAAGTCCAGCGGGCGCTGGTAGTCATCTGGAAAAGTCTTCAGGCGGCTGTCAAATTGCGCCTGTGCCTGATCCAGGGATTGCTGCCATGCAGCGCCAACCAGAGGTTGTGATGACAGCAGCAGCCCGTGCGTGGCGGGGCGCAGCCAGCGGTTGCTGTGCACCACGAACAGTGGCGTGACAATGTCGCCAAAGGTCAAGGGGGGCGCATCCATGATCTTGCTGGTATCGGGGTAGGAATACACATTGAAATCGACGGTGAGTACGCTGGGAATTTCTTCGGTCGCCAGGATGGGGCGTGAAGTGACTTCATCCTGCTCATTCAGGACGATCATATGGGGCGACAAGAGCACTGTATTTTCCGGCAGCCGCCTGCGTAATTCGTAAAACAGCGACATCGCAAAGTAGTTGGACTTGGCGATCACCGATTGTGCTATTCGGTCCGTATCTTTCCTGATCTGCACCTCAATCGGCACCTGTCCACCAATCGCGGTGGCGCCGTAGGCGTGATAGAAAACACGTTCCGCTTCTACGTCGATGATGGCCGGGTAGCGAATGACGACCAGTGCATCGGCGGTTGAGCGACTGACATCTTCGACAACAATGGAATCGTCTTTCCGCAACACCGAAGTGTCTTTGCCGGTGGCCGTGCCGGCGCAGCCAGACAACAACGGCATGACGATCGCCGCCGCCAGTATCAGCCGGACGAAAAGGGAAAGTTTGGATACTTTGCTGTTCATGGTTCAGAACTGTACCCTGTCCAGTTGATCAGCGTCAGCCCGACCGACATCTTTGCCTGCCTTGAAAGTACGCACACGGGGTTTTCTGCCGGGTTCTTCGATCAATACCACCCCATCCGGCAAGCCGTCGGAGAACGCACCTTCCATATAAACCGCGCCAACTTCTCCCGGCGAGCGCAGGATCATCGCGCCCTGGCCGGAGGCCATGCCGGATTGCGCCCCGCCCACGTATTCCACACTCAGTCCCTGCCCATCCGTGATCAGCCCATATCCCGTCGCCGACGCCAGGCCAGCGTGGCAACCGCCGTACCACACGCCATGATCTTCCATCTGCGGATGGGCAAATCGGCACTGGCGATCGAACGCCACATCGATCGAACGCACCGTTGATTGGTACAGGGCCTGGGTTTTTCTCCTGAATTCCTCAAACCCAAACGCGGTGATTTCCCGCTTCGATTCGAGCCACTCAATCTGCACTGATACCTGTTGATTAATCGCCGGCGCCATCTGTACAAGAAAATTCTCGTTGAGGATTTTCGATTTCGCGTTTGCGTCCATTGCAGAATTCATGGCCCAGATGGAAGACAGGACCAGCAGGTTGCTCACAGTCGAATTGGAAAGACCGCTGTCCATGCCACTCGAAGATGCAGCGATGCTGCCGACGATCGCAACAACAGCAAGGGCCGAATTGAGATTCTGTTGCCGGGCGAGATCGCGCCGCTCTTCCAGAAGCCGAAGCTCGGCCGCAAGCATCTGCCGCATCTGGTCGCCATAGTCCCCATCGAAAGTGCCGTTGTAAAGCGTTTCCGATTGGGCCGCCAAGAACCGTTTCTCAGCCGCAACCAGCGTCTCTCCCAATTGCAACCTGGACAGCATTTCGGGGTTGCGCGTCTGCGACAAAAATGCAATGGCGAGATCGGGATCGAATCGCGCCAGGGCGCGCTGCCGGTTGAAAAATGTTGCGCGATCGTGGTCGACGCGGTTCAAAGCCCGCTCTATTCGCGTGGCTGCGCCATTGACAAAATCTATGGCGAATGGATCGACGCTGCGGTCTTGCGCCAACCTCGCAACGATGTCCCCGTCCATACGGATTTTTTCGAGCGGATAGTCCTCCACGGCAATGATGTCGCGCCGCGAGACGCCTACACTCTTGCGAGGAATGTCGGTATCGGAAGCGGGCATCCTGGTCAAAAACGTAATGAAATCCAGGGGGCGGTCGCGGGCGCCGAATTCAAATTCCAGCCGGCTGAAGAATTGTGCATCTGCCTGCTTGCGGGACTGTGCCCAGGCGGTCGGCAACAGCGGCCCACTGGACAGCAGCAGGCCGTGGGTGGAAGGCTGCAGCCAGCGATTGCTGTGAACGACGAACATCGGCGTCACGATGTCGCCGAAGGTCAGCGGCGGGGCATCCATCAGCTTGTCGGCATCAGGAAAGGAATAGACGTTAAAATCGATGGTGATGACAGATGGGATTTCTTCCGCAGCCAGCAGTGCCTCACTGCGCAACTGCCCTTGCTCGTCTGCCACGATCAGGTGGGGCGAAAGCAGTACCGATTGCGCCGGCAGTTCGTTCTGGAGCACCCGATACAAGGTCATCGCGAAGTAGTTGGATTTGGCAATCACAGCCTGAGCAATTTTGCTGGCCTGCAACATATATTGTTGGTCAACCCGCACCTTGCCGCCAATGGCATGGTTGGCGAATGCCCGGTAGTAACTGTCCACGGACTGGCGGTCCACCACCGCAGGATAGCGAATGACCACCAGCGCGTCGGCCTTCGAGCGGCTGGCGTCAATTGCGACCACGCTTGCATCGTGCTGGTAGACAGACGATTTCTTACCTGTTGCGGTGCCCGCGCAAGCTGACAGCAACACGACCGTGCAAAGCGTCAAAATAGCTGTCCAATGAGTTAATTTGTTCATGGCCAAAAGTTCATGTTGTCCACGGAACGGATGGCCCAATAGCGCGGGCTTCGTATCAATGGCCCGCCGATGCAGGCGGGCCGCCTAAACCCATTGATCAGGGTCTGTGAACACTAATTCAGTGTCAGAACGTCGATGAGCAGTTTCTCAATGACGATTTCTGAAAGGTTGCGCCGGAAAGCGGCCCTTAAACCCTTTCTCGACGTGGTGCCGAGTATGACCAGGTCTGCACCGATGTTGCGGGCCACTTCATCAATAATTTCACCAGGCTGTCCCATGTCCACGTGGATATTCTGGCGATCCACATCGACCATTCTGAGGATACGGTCCCGATCGGGAAAATCCTCAGAAGACTGATACGCGTTGACCACGTGGAACTGTGCATCGCAGAAATCCGCCATTTCCTTGCCCTGCTCCAGCACCTTCTGATTCAAGGCCGCATGTTCTTCGTTGGTAGTCTGGACATTGGCCGCCGCCAGAATGACTTCACGTTTGTCCGGCGCACCCGGTTCGATGGTCATTACGGGCACCTTGGCTTCACGTAACATTGACCACCTTGAATCGGTTATCCCACCTTTTTTGTGCTCCGCAGAAAGTTCCGAAATAACAATCATGTCGGCTTCGAACGCATCGGCGGCCTGCAGGATCGAATTTGGCCAGTCCTGGGTCCACAATAACTCAGGCAGAAAAATCCACACCGGTTTCTTCGAGCGGCCTCAACAGTTCCGTAAACCAGCCGCGGTCCTGTCTTACCTCGTCGGGGGTGTTGGGGTCGCTATGGTCCTGGCCTTCGAAACCGACAATGATGTGCGCTTTCATCTCCCCGTGTCTTTGCCGCCGGGCAAATGCGAGCACACGGTTCAGAGCGACATGGTCGTCATGCGCAGGATCGACGACCACCAGGAACTTTGATTGAGCTATCATTGAATTCTCCAAAGACTTTATTCTGATTGACGGACATTCGGCCGACCATATCAGCCCACGCCGCCTGTTACGGCTTCAGACCAATTATAACCATGTATGCCAGCCAACGCGCACTCAAGACAGACACAATAACGCTGACGGCAAAAATCCCGCTTTGGATCAAGTTTTGAGCCGGCGCACGGTAAGGCTTGGTGGTCACGACGGTGGCAGCGGGCCAACGCCGACAGGCGGCTTTGAGCGCAATGCATCGGCCGCTCTCGTTGAGCTGGACATGGGTGAATTGGCACGCCGTATCGCTGCGGGCGACATCAGTGCAACAGAAGTTGTCGAAGCTACGCTCGAGCACGCCATCGCCGAGGACAGCACCCTACGGTGCTTTCGCGAGATCGAGGCCGAGGCGGCCCGTAGTGCTGCGGCAACGGCCGACCGCCGCCGCGAAAAGGGGCAAGCATTGGGTCCCTTACACGGCATTCCGTTAGCTCACAAAGACATTTTTGACCGCAGCGGGGAGCATTGTGACAGCCGGCTCGCCGATCCTGAATCAGCACACGCCGGAATTCAATGCCTGCGTCATTACCCGAATGCAGCAAGCCGGCGCCATCGACCTTGGCCCCCTGCAGTCGGCCGAATTTGCCATGAGCCCGACGGGATTCAACGCCCATATTCGCCCCGTCCGAAATCCTTGGCATACCGATTACGTCCCGGCGGCTCATCGATGGGTTCCGGGGCCGCCGTGGCGGCCAGGCTGGTATTTGGATCGTTGGGCACCGACACCGGTGGTTCTGTGCGCCACCCTGCAGCCGTGTGTGGGGTTGTCGGCATCAAACCCACTCAAGGCCGGGTGAGTCGGCACGGCGTTTTTCCGCTGGCCGAATCACTCGATTGTCCGGGCGTTCTTGCGCGCACTGCGCGCGACGCGGCCTTGATGCTGCAGGTCATTGCCGGGCGGGATCCTCAGGACGCCAGCAGCAGTTCGCGGACCGTTGCCAACTACGGTTCGATGCTTGACGGAGATATTCGCGGCCTGCGCATCGGCATTCCGCGCCAATACTATTACGCCGTAACCGAGGATGGGATCGACGCAAACATCCACGAGCGGCTGGAACAAAGCCTCAAGGTGTTGCGATCCAGGGGCGCCACCGTTAAAACCGTCGATGTCATCGACATGCATTCCGTCAATCAACTGGCCCGGACGGTGTTCTGCACAGAAGCGGCAGCGGTGCACAAACAATGGCTGGATGCCCGGCCGCTGGACTACAGCGACCAGGTTCGAGCGCGCATTGCAGCAGGCCAATCTATTGCGCCGTCCGAATACCGCGAAGCACTGCGGATCAGGAAACGCGTCAGCGACTCATTTGTCAGCACAAGCTTGTCACAGGTGGACGTACTGCACACGCCCTGCGTTGCCGTGCCGACCCCGACCCTGAAGGCAGTAGCCGCTGCCAGCCTGGAAGAGGCTCCGCACCAGATCGAACGATTCACCCACTGCACCCGCGCCATCAATTACCTGGGTTTGCCGGCGATCTCAGTGCCCTGTGGATTCGTCGGTGAGGGCTTGCCGGTGGCATTCCAATTGGTGGGCAGACCATTCGATGAAGGTCTGCTGCTCAGGGTTGCAGATGCCTACCAGCGCGAGAGCGACTGGCACAGGCGCATACCACCAGTTGTTTCCAGCTGAGCCGGCAGTCAAGGGGCCGCCAGCGGGTATTCTGCCTCCAGGTGCAGTATTCGTTGATTATCCAGCGTGGTGTAGGCCTTCATGCTATTGGCCGTCATACAACTGTGCACCGGCAGCACCAGCACCACATCGCCAGGCTGCCAGCCATCCAGTGCCTGTGGTGGCCCGGTCAGCGAGCCGTGCTCCTGTGACAGTAAAGTCAGCCGCAGGCCATTCAAATGCTCACCCCAGCCGCCGGACCAGTCGTCACCTCGCTCGCTGACCGCGAGGCCGTAGTGCATTTGTCCTTCTTCATCGATCAGGAAATCCTTGGCGAAATGGGCGCCGCCGCCATGAACGATGAGCTTGTTTTGATGTTTGGCGATGATCGGACAGGCCATGGCAACTGCAATGTCGCCCAACCGACAGGAGCCGAGGGAATGCTGGGTTAGGTCGTAAAACACCAGGTTTCCGGGCCGCAATTCATCGACGCCCTTAAAATCCTCGATGATGGAACAGCCGGGTGTATCTCCCAACGATATTTGCAGTAAGGGAAACCGCGGCGAGTAACGGTCCTGCAGGCGAGTCATGATGTCTTTGGCTTTCGTATCAATCTCGACTATTTCTTCCACCGACCTGGCGCTGTAGGTATACCCAGCGTGGGCGAGGAACCCCTGAAACTCCAACTTGCCGGCGTTGGCCGAGGAATCGGCCAGCATATCCATCAGGGCATCCATGCAATCATCGTCTTCGCTGAGCCCCGTACGGTGGTAGCCAACGTCGACTTTTATCCAAATGCCGACCTGTCTTTCAAGCTGCGCCTCAAGAAATTCAAGTGTAGCCGGGTACATCACACACAAATTTAAGCGGCAACGTGCATCGATCCGGTTGATGCGATCAATCTCCAGCACATTGAATGGTACCGCGATGGTAATGTCGCGCCAGGTTGCGCTGAAATAATCAGCCATTTTGACCGATGACACGGTGATTGCCACGACACCCTCATCCTTGTACCACTGGCCTATCGCACGTGACTGGTGGGTCTTGAAATGTGGCCTGAATCGGGCCTGGCTGCGCGCCGCCTTGGTGGCCATGCGGCCAATATTCGCCCGGCAGCGGGACTCATCCAGCAGCAAAGTGGGCTCGGTGATGGCTAACATTGGAATCACTCCTTGGCGATCTCGGGCAGTTTCAGGCACTCTCGGGCGATTTCAGGCGAACAGGTCAAACTCGGTACCAGACCCGTCTTTCAGCGATTTCTCGTACAACAAGGCCGCTGCGGCAACATCCTGCAAAGCCGTTCCGGTGGAATCGTACACGATGATGTCCTCATCATCGACACGGCCCGGCTTGAGACCGCAAATAACTTCTCCCAACTGGGCATGAATATGTTCCGGCGTCATCAGCCCGGCAGCAATGGCGTGCTGCGACTCACCCACCCGCAGGCTCTGATGCAGGATGTCGGCAACAACCGTGTTTTCGGCCAGAATTTCAGCCGCCAATTCCTGTTTACCAGGGCTGTCCGCACCCACTGCGGCCACGAACATGCCCGGTGGAATCCAGTCCCGTTCCACTAATGCCTCATTTGAAGGCGTGCAAGTGACCAGCACGTCACTGACGGCCAGGGAGTCCGCCAGCGAGCCGGCGGGCATGGCGTTGATACCCAGTTCCGCAGCGCATTTGATGGCAAACGCATCGGCCCTGGCCTGGTCGCGGCCATGGACGAATACCTGCTTGATGGGGAGCACCTGCAGCAAGGCTTCAATCTGAATCCTGCCCTGGGTGCCCGGACCACATACGGTCTGCACTTGCGAGTCGGCTCTGGCCAGGTACTTGGCCGCCACTGCAGTCGCCGCGCCGGTACGAAATCTGGAAATGACGACCGAATCCAACACTGCCAGCGGCAGCCCATTTTTGCTGTCGCAAATATAGATGACACCGAGGATATTGGGCAGACCGTATTTTTCGGCATTGTTGAAAAAGCCCCCATTGGCCTTGAGCCCGAAATACGCCGGTTCTCCCGCCAGACCCCCGATCTTGATGTGAAACTCGCCGGACTCGGCTTCTGCATGCAGCAGGTCGGGCTCAATAATCTGGCCCAGACCATGCGCGCGGTGGGCCGCCTCGACCGCGCGGATGTAGTCGGGCAATTTCAAGCCGTTCAACACATCGCTTTGGCTGAATAATTTCATCGGGTAATCCTCACTGTCTTTCCAATGGGCCAGCCACAATGCCCTGATCGTGCAGCGCACCAATTTCTGCTTCGCTCATACCAAGCACCTCACCGAGTATCTCATCGGTGTGCTCCCCAAGGAGGGGGCTTCTGGCGGGCGGCGTCCGCTCCACTGCCCCGAAGTCCATCGGCACGGTGGAGGCAAGGAAGGGCCCCAGTTCCGGGTGATCAATGCGCCGGAATTGGGGGTTGTTCTCGGACAGGTCCTGATCCTGCTCGACGGCCTCCCCCACAGAGCGGTAGACACTCCAACACACGCCATTGGCGTCAAAGGCCTTGCCAATTTCAGCTACTGTACGGCTGGCGACCCATGGCTCGATCAATTGATCAATCTCTGCGTGGGCTTCGAAACGATGCTCTTCGTGGTGATCGAAATCCAGGCCTCGCCGACGGGCGATTTCGTCGATTTCCTCCGCCAGTCCTGTGGCCTTCCTGAGGCCCTGCCATTGCTTGTAGCTGAGGCCAACAATCATGATGTGTTTGTTGTCGGCGGTGGCGTAGTCGCGCCCAAAAGCGCCGTACAGACGATTGCCCACGCTGGGGCGGTCCACGCCGTTGACTTCATATTCCGTGGTCAGCCCCAGGCTGGACACCGCAAACAGGGCCACGTCTTTCAACGGTACCTGCAGGTATTGTCCCTCACCGCTAAGGCGGCGGTGGCGTTCGGCGGCCAGGATGGACAGGGCCGTCACCTGACCTGTCATCAGGTCCCAACCGGGCATTACGTTGTTAACCGGGCGTTCGGGCGTGCCGGTAAGATAGGGGTAACCTACCTGGGCGTTGACCGTATAGTCGACCTGGGAACCGCCATGCCGGTCACCGCAAACCACGGCGTAGATGACATCTTCCCTCACCGCTTTGAGACCATCGTAGGACAAGCCGCCACGGAGGGAGAAATTGGTCAGGAATATGCCACCGTCGTCACCAGAATCGGCCACCAATTGCTGAATCAGTGCCTGCCCCGCCGGATCGCGTACATTGATCGCGATAGAACGCTTGCCTTTGTTCATGCTGGCCCAGTACAGCCCTTTACCCTCTTTGCTCAGCGGCGCCCGGCGGTAATCGATACCTCCACCTATGGGGTCGAACTTGATCACATCGGCACCCATCTGGGACAGGGTCGTGGCGGCCGAGGGCGCGGCCACATAGCAGGCGCCTTCGATGATCCTAAGACCCGCTAGAATCCCGGTCTTCACGCCTGGCCTCCCCTGGCCCGATGCCCTTGGGCTGACGGTACCTCTGCAATAGGGAGGCGTATTTTGTCATCATTAATGGTCATCAGATCAGGTCGCACTCCAGTTTTTAGTTGCCGGCAGTGCATACTCCGTTCAAGGCCAGTGCCAGTCAAGCTGGAGATCGCGCGAGATGACATCCGACATTGCTGGAATTCACATCTAGCTCACGACTCTGGGGGCCGCCTTGGTGGATCGCTCGACACGAATCTATATAATTCACAAGTCCTCGAACTGCGAAATTGAAAGGCATGCGAAAAACAGTCTGGATCGGACTTTCGGTCGTCATCATCGTGTTCGTTGTGGTCGCGTGGCAGGCCAATCGCCTGATGCCCATCGGCGTTGGTTACGTGGCCAAGACCATGTGTTCGGAGCACTTCGTCTCCGGCAGGACTGATACAGATCATATCTGGTCTGACATCATTCGCATCAGCTCGACGTTCAAATTCGTAGCATTCGAGATCCAGGAGGCGGCACAGCATGTAGAGGCCAAAGCGCTGCTGGGATTGTTTCGGGTAATTACTGTTCACCGCCCCGGTCTGGGGTGCACCATTGCGATCGGCGTGGATCCAATATCGCTGCGACCCCTGCCCCGAAGTACCTGGCTCAGCGTTGCAGGGATCTGCGCCGCTTGAGGTAGCCCCAGTACCGAACCCGGTGCTTGAGTCTGCACTCGATCAGGCTTTTGCTGAGCCCCCGCAAAGAGCCACCGCCAGACGCGTGCCGTCGTTATTTTGCATGACGGTGTATTGGTGGCCGAGCGTTATGCAGCGCCCTGGGGCGTGGATTCCCCGCTGATCGGTTGGTCGATGACAAAAAGTATCGTCAACAACCTGATCGGCTTGCTCGTGGCGGACGGCTTGCTGGTGGTGGAAGATTCCGCACCCGTGCCTGCCTGGCGCTCGGATGGGGATTCTCGTGGCGACATCACCCTCGGAAACCTGCTGCAGATGAGCAGCGGTTTGGATTTCGCCGAAGTCTACGAGCCGGGTAGCGACGCAACCAACATGTTGTTTGCCGCCCCAGGCGCTGCAGATTACGCCCTGGCCTCAGCTCTGGCTCATTCACCGGGAACACACTGGTCCTACTCTAGCGGCACGACCAATATTTTGTCCCGCATCGTGCGCGATAGCGTGGACGGTAATGAAGCGAGGGTCTACAAATATATGCAGGACAGGCTCTTTGGACCTCTTGGCATGACCTCCATGACCGTCGAAAACGATGCGACGGGCACCCTGGTTGGTTCCTCCTTTTCCTATGCAACCGCACGGGATTGGGCCAGGCTGGGTCAGTTCTGGTTACAAGACGGCAGTTGGCAAGGCCGGCGGCTGTTGCCGCCGGGCTGGATGAATTACTCGATTACACCCGCCCCGGCGGCGAAAATGGGAAATTATGGTGCCCAGTTCTGGCTCAATGCCGGGCGCAACGGTCGGGACAAGGCCTATCCGGACCTGCCCGAATCCGCATTTTTCGCGCACGGATTCAACCAACAGATTGTCGCTGTTTTTCCAAATCGGCAGGTGGTAATTGTTCGGCTGGGATTCACCACGGATGACAGTTGGGACACCAACAGCTTCATGTCGCAAGTACTGATGGCGCTGCAAGACGGCTGACCACGCCTCATTCATCAAAGCCGTGAAATTGGCTAATGTCCTTCATGGAGGCTCGGTCAGTACGCCAGGCGTTTATAGGATGGTTTTCGTCCGCATAACCCAGCGCCATACCGCAGTACAGCATCTGATCATCCGGGACAGCCAGAAATTCGCAGACGGTCTCGTGCCACATTGACCAGGCTTCCTGGGCGCAGCTATGCAGACCCTCCTCCCGGGCCAGCAGCATGATGGTCTGAATCAGCATGCCCAGGTGGGCCCACTGCCCTGGGCCCATGAATTTCTCGAGGGTAAAAAAGAGCGCGACCGGCGCGCCAAAAAACTCCAGGTTTTTGGCAAACTGCTGCAGCCGCCCTGACCTGTCGTCACGTGTAATTCCGATGGATGCGTAGAGATCTTCACCGCATTTGAAGCGCCTCGACCGATACGGCTCCGCGAGGGCTGGAGGATAGACGGCATATGCGGGTTCATCGCCGCGTGGTTGTATGCGCCGGCGCTCAACAATTTTCAGCTTGAATGCCTCCAGGGCCTGCCCACCCACCACGTGAATGTGCCAGGGCTGCAAATTACCACCCGACGGGGCTTGCCGGGCGCGGTCGATAATTCGACGCACGGTCGCAGCCTCAACCGGCTCGGCTGTAAATGCTCTTGCGCTGAAGCGGCTAGCCACTGCATCACTGACTTTCATCTTGCACCTTTCCTCGGCCAAGGGTCATTTTGAATCGGCCATTATGTGGTGCCTGGACATTGTGTCAACAATCTGTCCCAATTGGCAGTGTCCTTTGAGGCTGATTTTTGGTAGGGTGGCACCCAGAAAATCAGTAATTTCAGGGAAATTATCCGTGCCAGAATCATCCAGCCCGGTTCGCAAGAACAACTGGGTCAACATTATTTTCTTTACTGTGACCACCCTTGTTGGCGTCATTGGGACGCCAATCTACATTGCCAACAACGGCATTTCCGCCTCGGAAATCGCCCTATTCGTGTTTTTTGTCTCGGCGAGCGCGTTGGGAATCACCGTGGGTTACCACCGCCTGTTTGCGCACCTGACCTTTAAAACCAATCGGGTGATCCGATTCCTGATGCTGTTTTTTGGCGCCGCGACGTTCGAGCAGTCGGCATTGGAATGGGCATCACAACACCGTGACCACCATCGCTACGTGGATACCGACCAGGACCCGTACAACATCAAAAAAGGATTCTGGTATGCCCATATAGGCTGGCTGGTGTTCTGGAAGCACAACACCAACTACGACAATGTCCAGGACATGCAGAAAGACCCGCTAGTCATGCATCAGTACCGCCACTACATCGCCTGGGCGGTTACCGCGGGTGTGCTGACACCGCTACTGCTCGGCCTGTTGACCGACCACCTGCTTGGCGCCTTGCTGCTGAGCGTGTGCCTGAGGTTAACCGTAGTCTATCATTCGACATTTTTTATCAACTCGATCTGCCACATGTTCGGGACGGCCACTTATGACGTGAAAGCCACCGCGAAGGACAATTTCCTGATCGCATTCCTGACTTTTGGCGAAGGATTCCATAACTTCCATCATCGTTTTCCAGGCGACTATCGAAACGGCGTCCGCTGGTATCACTGGGACCCAAGCAAGTGGTTGATCGCCATGCTCGAAAGACTCGGCCTGGCCACCGGAGTGAAACGGGTCAGCCATTTCCGCATCCTGAGCGCACGCATTGCCGGCGAAAACAAGCGGATCAGTGAGTGGCTCTCCGATCTCGCTCCGGGCGCCGAACTGGCCGCCATGAGGGAATCTGCCGGGTTCCGCTACGAAACTCTGAAAAAAAATCTGTCGAGTTGGGAAAAAGCAGCAGTTGAGTATACCGAGTCCATAGACCGCCAGATGGCGCAATATTCCACAGAATTGATGCGTGCCGCCAGGAAAAACCTCGTCGAGGCTCGCCGCAGCTTCAAGTGCGCGCGGCACGATTGGAACACATTGCTGGCGAGTTGTTCGCTACCGGCCTGAAGCCTCAACCCTCGCGCATTCCAGCTACCTGCCTACCCGGTATCCGTTCACCCGCCAGTGGCAAACAGTGCTCTGCCCATGGCGATATGACGCCCGGTGGAATCGTGCACCTCGATGTCCACCGTGCCTACGGTTCTCCCGGCTTTGCGCACCGTGGCTCTCGCGGTTAGGTCACTGCCAAAGGCAGGTCGCAGATAATCGACCCGCAGATCCACAGTAGGCACTCCCTTCTGCAGATGAGCGACCATGGCGAAGGTGCCTGCCACATCGATCAGCGAAGCGATCACGCCGCCGTGAATCTGTTCCGCCCCCTCCAGGCGGTGCACGTGATCGCCATAGGGCTGAATGACTTCGAGCATACCCCGTTCTGGATCGATTTCCCCCAGTTGGTAGCCCATCACCTGGTGGAAAGGCGGCGCGGCCAGCATCTGCTCCAGGGTAGCGCGATCCCGAAAATCCGGCATTGCCGCCGTGTTGTTTGACGCATCGTTCACGGCTTCACCACTATCTTGCCGAAAATTTGCCGGTCTTCCATCATTTGCTCCGCGCGGGCAGTTTCTTCCAAAGGCACCACTTCGCTGATCAGAGGTTTCATCCGGCCGCTGGCGCCCAACGCCAGCAGGGCCGCCAGGTCTTCGGGCATCCAACCATTGGAGCCCCGGATTTGCTGCTCAAAAGTCCAGATAAAACGCAGATCGGTATTGGCGTCATAGCCTGCGGTTGCACCGCAAGTGAGAATCCGGCCGTGCTGGGCAACGCAGCGAATCGTCGGCGTCCAGGTATCACCCCCGGTAAAATTGATCGCCACATCCACGCCGCCACCGCCTGACACACGTGGCTTTCCGGTGATACCCCAAACCTCTTTCATAAAGTCGCTGGCACGATAATTCACGCCGTGGTCAGCGCCCAGTTCTTTCAAACGCCCGATTTTTTCGTCCGACCCGGCGCAAGCAATGACCGTCGCGCCAATCAGTTTGGCCAGTTGAACGCAAGCCACACCCACCCCGCCACTGGCCCCCAGCACCAGCACGGTTTCGCCCGCCTTGACCTCGCCAATCGTGGTCATCATTCTATGCGCAGTGCCATAAGCAAGCGGCAATGCCGCGGCCTCTTCATAAGTCACTTCATCGGGCAGGCCAACCAATTGGTAGTCTCCGGCCGCAACATACTCGGCCTTGCCGCCATCGACGGTCTCACCGATCATGCCGAATTTGTCGCCGCGATAGATGATGGGATTGATCAGCACGCGATCACCGACCTGCCAGCCCCCTTCAATTTCCGCGCCCACCTCCACGATTTCACCCGCAATGTCTGAACCGGTGATCAGCGGCAGGGAAATGCTGATGCCGGGCATGCCCCGGCGACTGAAAATATCGTGATAATTGATCGACGCAGCGCCGACCCTGATCAATACCTCATTGGCGGCGTATTCCGGATCGGGATAATCATCGCGGTATTGAATGGTATCGGTGTTACCGTGTGCGGTTACAACTGCAGCACGCATTTGTTTTTCCCTCTTGTTTATCGAGCCTGATTGGTTTATTGGGCCCGTGTGTAGCTCATTGAGCCCATCGGACTGACCACATCGAGCGACACCAATGACCCGTTCTCGCTGTCCATCTTCACCACGGCACTCATGGAAGCGCTGCCCAAATCCATCGTGACATTGCAGACCAGCATTTCAATCATGCCGCTCCGCGTCACACCCGCGGCATTGTCCTGGCGGCTGACCGTCCAGGCTTGCGGCAGCGGCGTGCCGGGCGCTCCCAGAGCAGGCGCGACCACATCCAGTGCCATCGTTTCGCCGACTTTCAATGCCGCAAACTCCGGTGCCAACAGGTACCAGTCCGCCAGGGTGTTGGACAACACCCGCTTGTCGAGGGCAACGATGTTATCTTGCCCTGACGGAGCCCCGGATTGGGCGTTGACGGTCACAAAATGATAGCCGTCATCATGCCTGCTGACTGAACCGCTGGATTGATTGAGATTGTTCACCGAGGCGTATTCGTAATTCAAAAGGATGCCGTGCTCATCGGCTTCCACACTGTAATCGCCTGAGGTCTCCAACAAACCCATGGTGTTGATATTTTGAGCCACCACGGTCTGGCGGCCGTTTCCCTCGCGTAATACCGCCAGCCTCTCGCCACCCATATTCAAATCGCCCACTTTGAGGATAAATTCTGCGCTGCTTACAGCGGACTCTCCCACTGCCGAGTGGTCATCAAATTGCAGCGGATCGCGACCGGCAAACCATTGTGGATTCTCATAGGATGCAGCAACTGATTCCAGTGCGGCCAGCAATTCCGCTTGCCCCAGCCATCGGCCCCGTAGCATTACGCCCTGGCGGCTGTCGAAATTGGCCAGATCGTCCAGGGGATTGGCGTCGAGCAGAATCAGGTCCGCCCGGGCGCCTGGCCGAATGGTCCCGAACTCACCTTCCGACTGCAGAAATATCGCCGGATTGCGCGTCGCAGCCGCAATGGCCTCATAACGGGACAAGCCGGCTTTTTCCAGAAAGGCCAACTCCTCGTAAATGGCAAAGCCATGCAGTACGAACGGGTTTGGCGCGTCAGTGCCCGCCAGGATGCCTGCGCCGGCCGCATGAAGTGCAGCGACCTGCTGGAGATCAATGTCCAGAAACTGCTGCATCGCCAGCATCTGCTCCTCGGGAACGTCCTTGCGGCGAAAATCATTTTCCGGGTTCCAGAATGAACGAATCGCAGGTGAAATGTAACGCATTTCGGGACGCGCGAAATATGATTCTGATTGCTTTGTGGTCAGGAAAATACGGTCAATCACCACCAGCGTGGCCGAATGCCAGGTGCCAGATGCTTTCGCCACTTCACCGAGTTCCTGCATTTTCTCCGTGCTGAAGACATCGGCCATGGTGATTTCATCGGCGTTAACCCGATCGGCAATTTCCATCATCTCTTGCGAGCGAAAGCCATTGCCCACCGAATAGCCGGTATTGGTGGATGCCGCCTTGAGCCCGGTCAGATGTTCAACAGTGGCCATGCCGGCCCGCATGGCGTCAGCCGCGTCCATGGAAATTGGAACATGGCCCGCAAAGGGAATGTCCAACTTGTTGGCTTCATCGGCAATGGCCATGAACACTTCAGGGGTCAGGTTACTGTAGACCTTGATGAAATCGTAGCCGGCTGAGTGCTGTTGCCTGACCAGTTCGCGGCCCTGTTCCGGATCAGAAACTTCTTCACTTCCTTGCCAGATTCGTGGTGAACCGTCAATCAGGGTGCCAGCAGTAATCATCGTCGGCCCCAGAACATCCCCCCGGTTTATTGCGTCACGCAAAGCCAGGGTCTCTGGCGAACCCCACATATTTCGCACCGTGGTCACGCCGTTCGCGACATAAAGGGGTGGCTCTTTGTCGGACCAGATATGTACGTGCATGTCAGAAAGTCCCGGCATCAGGAATTTGCCGGCGCCGTCAATAACCTTCACGCCGGGCGCCAGTTTGATGGATTCAGACGCCGCAATGGTGGTAATGCGGTCAGCCTCGATCACGACGGTCTGACCCCCCACAGTCCGCTCGCGGTCCATTGGAATGACTGTCACATTAACGAAAGCGATATCGCCGCCGGTCTCAGGTAGCGGCGCAGGCTCGGGCCCTCGTTCGCTGCAGGCCGCAACCACCATCAGCACCAGCAGCACGCATACGGCGGTGGCGCGCGTCAAATTCCGTGGAAAATATTTGAGCTGAGAGTTATCAATTGACTGAAGCATGTGGTAATCGCCTGATCTGTTAGGGGTAGGAAGCGGCCAATTCTTCCAGCAATTTCGCCATTTCGGTCTGGTCGATCCAACGGCCATCAATCATGACACCGGCCAGGCGCCATAAGTTGTTGATGTCTTCCAGTGGGTTGGCGTCGAGCAGCAGCATATCCGCCCGTTTGCCCACATTGATCGTCCCGCTTTCGGCCAGCAAACCCAGTGATTCGACGGCTGAAGCGGTTGAAGCCCTGAGGGCGTCAAACGGCGACAGCCCGGCAGCGACAAAATGCGCCATCTCTTCAATCACCGTGAAACCGGGAATCAGGTAAGGCACCATGGTGTCGGTACCGGTCAGCAGCCCGGCGCCCGCCTCATTCAGCGCCGCGATCATCTCGTATTGCTGCGGAAGCACAGTCTTCATCATGGCCTTGGCATCGGCCCCGAAGATTTCATCCAGCACATTGCTGGCCACGCTGGCCCGCACTTGAGGGTGAACATAACGCATGTTGGGATGGGCTTTGAGCGCGGACCGCGCAACATCATCGAAGAGCAGCTCACTGATGACCAGGGTGGGACAGTTAAAAGTTCCTGCAGCAAAAGTCATCCAGGCCAGTTCGTTGCGCCGCGCGGGCGTCATGCTCAGCCAGGTTGCAAAACGCTCCGCAGAGCGTCCGCCATCTTTGGCCAGCGCCTCGGGGGAGGCGCCATCAAAATCGTAGCCGCGCAGGTGTTCGATCGAATGCTGGCCGGCCTCGAGTGCCAGATCGATGCCGACGTCGAAGGAAACGTGGCCAATAACCTGCATGTCATGTGCTGCGGCAGCAGCCGATATAGCCCGGTAAACTTCGGCCGAAACCGTGTGATAAACCTTGACCATCGTGTAGCCCTGATCTGCGAAATCAGCGACCAGCGAGGCCGCTTCGGCCGGGTCAGTTACGACACTCGCCCAGGCCCAAACGGCATTCTCACCTTCGACCAATGGACTGGATGTATACATCCTCGGACCCAAAATCGTACCGGCCGCCAGGCTTTGCGCAAGCGCCTGGTGCGCTTCACTGCCAGCAGTGTTGCGCAGGGTCGTCACCCCGGTCGCCAGGTACAGCAGTAATTGGCTACGCGCGACTTCGGTACTCGTATGGCTACTGATGGCCCCATAGCTATCGCCAACGACTTGAACCGAGGTCGTCAGATGGGCATGCATATCAGACAGGCCAGGGAGAAGATAACGGCCTTGCCCGGAAACTCTCGTGGCGTTTTCAGGTACCAGCACGGCATTGCGCTCGCCCATGACAACAATTCTGCCGTTTCTCACGACGACCGTCTGATCATCCAGAACCCGTTCCTGGTCCATCGGGATCACCGTTACACCGACAAAGGCCGTGACCTCGGCGCCCAATGTGGCACCCCAAGTAGCGCCCGGAGTAGCGCCCCAAGATGCACCCCAAGATGCGCCTGGAGTGACAAAGGCAGTGGCAAGAGCAGTGACAAGGGCGGCCGGCACAACAACCAGGCATACAACAAGTTTGTGTCCTGAAAAAAATTTCCAGCGCTTCTCCGGGAAGGACTTCCGGCGGATGATCATGGATTTTATGCTCGACTGGAAAACACCAATCCTACCGAGAAATTACTGATGAGTACAGGAATAATCTGTATAGTACGAGAGTAGTATGCTGCGGAAAATGCTTCGATTCGTCCCCGTCAGCTGTGTTTCATATTTTATTTCTGATAGCACTAATGCATCATAGGGACATGCCGCCAGATTTGATTTCACAATCCGCAGAATCGCCCTGGCAAGCCGAACGCAGGCAAAGAGCCGCGCTCGACGCTGAAAAACGGCTTGCCATCATTAAAACAGCGACCATTTCGTTTGCAGTGAGGGGTTATCACGAGACCTCAATGGACGACATCGCGGCCAAGTTGGGGATCTTCAAACCGACGCTGTATAAGTATTTCAAGAGCAAGAAAAAGCTGTTCGAAGACTGCGTGGACCAGGCGGTAACCATCTGGCTTGAGGCAGCCCAGCGAGCCCATGAATTTCAGGGGTCTTCAGCAGAGCGACTGTTAATCTACCTGAGGCGGAACTTTGAATTTTGCGTGACCGATTTTGGCAAGGCGGTTCAGAAACTCGACGTTAAGGAAATCAGCTCGGGGGCAGAACGACAATTGCGCGAGATGCGCACCAGGATCGACCTCATTTTTCGAGAAATCATCCAGGATGGAATCGACGGCGATGAGATCGACCCGGACTTCAATCCTAAACTTGTCAGTTTTGCCCTGTTCGGCAGCTTTAATTTTGTGGCCCAGTGGTACAAGCCGGATGGGGAGTTGTCGGCGGATGAAATCCTTGATCAGTACTTCAGGATGTTTTTCCAGGGCCTCAACAAAACCTGAGCAACAGACCTCGGCTATAGCCTGGGCCCATATCCCAGATGGACTCCGCCGTCCATGATCAAGTGCTCGCCGGTGATGTTTTGCGCATCTGCCAGAAAATACCAGATATTTTTGGCCACGCCCCGATTGCTCATGACTTTGCCGGTCGGGGTGGAATCCTCATAAGCCTGTTTCAGACGTTCATAGGCATCCCCGGGCAAACTGCCCTGCAACCACTCACCGTCCACAAACCCCGGACAAACGGCATTAACCGTCACTTCTGGCCCCAGACTGCGCGCCAACGACTTGTTGAGCATTAGCATGGCGCCTTTGGAACAGGAATAGGCCAGAGAAGACCCCACACCTTGTAAACCGGCCACAGAAGCGACGTTGACAATGGCCCCACCATTGGCCTTGAGTGCGGGCGCGGCGGCGCGCACCATTTGGAAAGCGCCCACGGTATTGGTCGCGAAAATTCGGTGAAAGTCCTGTGCATCCAGACCGTCCAGGTCTGAATGTCGGACGGCCTTGGTGGTGCCGGCATTGTTGACCAGCGCGTCCAAACGCCCCCATCGATCGATAGCGCTACGCACCAACCGTCTGCAATCCTCATCTTCGGCGACGTTGGCACCCACAGCAATCGCCTCCACGCCCCTGTCGCGGCAGGCTTGCGCCACCGCTTCGCCGCGCCCGGCGCCGCTGTGATAGTTGACGACAACGTGGTAACCGCGCTCCGCCCCAATCAGGGCAACCTGCTCCCCTATTCCACTGGAAGACCCGGTAACCAGTACGACTTTCGCCTGTTCAGAACCCATGCGGTCAGTATACATTTTGGGTCGCTGCTTCCCACAATTCCAGCAAAATCCCGTATACCGATTGCTGCAGGGACAAGCGCTCAATCTCCGAGGGTAGCGGCTCACGTCCGAGGTAGGCGGACAGCAACATGAGCTTCGCCTGCAAGCTGAGATGGTGGTGTTCAATAATCACGGCCAAATCGAACAAGGGATCCCCAATGCCGGCAAACTCCCAGTCGATCAGCAGCAGACCCTTTGCCTGCAGGATGTTCTGGGCCAGCAGATCATTGTGGCAAGGTGAGGCCGGCGGTGACATCGAGTCAATCTCATTGATCAGTTTTTCCGCACGATCGGTCATTACTGAATACGCCGCTGAACCCAACATCGTGGCGTACCGATGGATGGCGCGCAAGGGATCATAGAGGCTACCGATGCATGGCAAAGCATGCAAACCGCTGAGCAGCTCTGCCAGATCCTGCAGATGGAATGGGTCCTCCAGGTCAGCGCCCTGCCAACTGCGCCCAGGGACGAATTCACGAATGAAAACGCCTTTGTCAACCGACATGAACACAGCTTTGGGCGCCAGACCGGCTTGCGCTGCAGCGCAGTGAATTGCAAATTCCGAACCGCGATCCAGCCCCAGATCGGCGGCCATTGGCTTGTCGATTCTCAAAACATAGGGACGCCCCTGGTGCAGAACCAGGAACGAGTCCTGGGTGAGGCCGTTGACGATTTGCGATTCGATGTGCGCGCCGGCAAAGCCGGGCACCCATTCCAGCACCTGTTCGGGGGTTTGCCCGGAGTTCTTCACAGCGTCCGCACTCTTGGGGGAAGTCGTCATGGGGCGGGGTTCAGGCAGGCTGCGGTCGCATGCTCGCTCGCCAGGCCCGATAGCCAAATATGATCATCACCAGATAGGCAACGAACAGTAGCGCGGTAAGGTACAGGCCACGATTGGTGTAAAGGCCCACGGATACCGCATCAATGACAAACCAGTAGTACCAGTTTTCAAGGATTTTACGCGCCACCATATAGGTTGCGATCACCGCGCCCCAGGTTGTCAGTGAGTCCAGATGCGGTAGTGCGGCGTCACTGTAGCGCGACAACAGCGCACCACTGATGAAGACCAGCGCCAGTACGGCACTGATGGCAAGCGCGTGCTGGCGCAGCGACCAGGTGCTGACCTGCAGGCCCCCATTGCTGGCGCCGCCATGGCGCCATTGGTACCAACCGTAAGCTGCCATGGCCAGGTAAAAAATTTGCAGCACCGATTCCATGTACAGGCGCGCGCCGTACATGATAAATACGTAAATCAAAGTGCTGCCGGCAGCGGCCGACCAGCACCAGATGTTCTGGCGAATCGCCAACGCCAGGTAGATCACCGCGAGGACGACTGCGAGCCCTTCCCAGCTCAGCATTTGTGTCCCCCAAGTCATCATATGTCCATCACCTGCCCCATCAACGGCATCAGCTAAGATCGGGCGGGCGGGCAATCTCGAGATCGGCGTTGAGGTATTTGACCGCGAAGATCACTTTATCTGGTCCTGACATCACTGTCTTCATACCCTCGGCGATGGCGTCGGTCACATCATCGAAACTTCCCCTCAACTGGGTGCTGAGCTGATTGGTCACTCTTTGCAGCCCCGGCCGGTCATCGAGCGCCTTGATGAATGCAATGATCGCGGCTTTGTAGTCTTCGGCCAGCGGATACATGCTGATGTCGGCAACGATGTTTTCGGAATGCTCGCCCATTGGAAACTCCTGATCGGATCTCATGTGAATTTAATAGCGGTAACTGACGGTCACACCGTAGTGCCGGGGATCCGCCAGACGTGTATACAGCGTGCGGGAAAACCACGGTGGTTGCAGGCCAAAAGAAAAACCCCGAACCTTGTAAGACTCGTCAAACAGGTTTCTGACCCAGGCGTTCACGGCCCAACGCGTCCATTCCCTGCCAAGACGGAGATTGACGGTGCGGTAGGACGAAGATTTTTCATCGTGGCTGTAATCGTAGAAAAACCCGCCTGATGCATTGATGTCGAGGCGTGCCAACCAGCCCAAATCGCTGTGCCAGCTCAGTCCGATATTGGCCGTATACGACGGCGCGTGCGCAAATTCACGCCCGATCAACTCACCCTCGATGTCAGCTTCCCTGTCGAGACCGTATTGGTCAATTTTCGACTCCAGCAGGCCCAGGGCGCCGTGCAGTGTCCAGTCTTCCTGGAATTGCCAGTTGAGCGTGGCTTCCAGCCCATATGAGTGGCCCTGTGCGTTGCTGGTAATGAAAATGAAGTCATTCGGATTGTCGGTAAATTGCGCCGAGCTGCGAACCTGCATGTCCTTACGGTCCATGTAGAACGCGGTGACATCGAAACGCAGGCCGGCATCAGCATTCAAGCCCTTGATTCCGGCCTCGTAGTTGATCAGCGTCTCCGGATCGAAGGTGATGGCCTCGGGGCCCAAACCCACCGATGGTACGAACGCGCGAGCCAGGCTGGGGTTGAATCCCCCTGCCTTGTAGCCCCTGGAAACCCGCACATAGACCCTGCTGCCACCCGCCAACTGGTAGTTGAGACTCAATTCACCACCCCAAAGGTTTTCCCTGGGGCTAAAGCTGTTGCTCGGGACATTGTCAGGATCACCATAGATCTCATCGATAAACAGATCCTGGTAGTCTGCTTTCCAGCGCTCCAGGCGAACGCCTGCTGACAGTGACAACCGCTCGCTCAGTTGGCTGTCGAGCTTGCCGAAAATTGCATAGTTTTTCGACTCGTAGGTGCTGAACAGGCGCGTCGAATCGATACAGGGCATGCAGAAGCTGAACGGCTCATCTGCACTGTCGTCATAAATGCCCTGCGAAACAATGTCGTTGGATTCTTTCAGGCGCTGCCCGTACAGGCCGATGACCCAGGAAGTGCTGTCGTTGAACATCAGCGCATCCGGCGCCGACAGCAGGCGAATTTCCTGGCTCCAGTTCTCCCGCGAGCGCCTGTCGGCATAGACGTAATCATAACCGTACGGCGCCCAGTAGGCTGCGTCCCCCCACTCACCGTCGAACGAAAACAGTACGTCGGTGTCGGCATAAGCGGTGATGCTCACCAACTCGACCGCCGTGCCCAGCGCACCATCGATTCGCAGCGAGCCGGCCAGGGTTTCCTGCGTATCTTCTCCGGGATTATCGGAATAGGTTAGGCGCCCATTTTCCGGCGTCCAGGCGTCGTAGCCATTGTGGTAATCCAGCGCCAGCAGACTCAGTTTGACCGACCAGCCTTGGTTGATGTCCCACCGCAGCTTGGCGCGAACCGTCAACTCGTCGCGCTGATTGGTTTCCTCAACGCCCAGCGACAGATTGTTATAGAAGCCATCGCTGTAGTACTTGTTCACGGACACCCGGCCGCTGACCGCTGCGGCCAGCGGTCCACCAATTGCCGCCCCTGCCGACCAGGTATTTTCATTGCCGACCATGAGCTCGGCGTTGGCGCGCAGCTCCTGGGTCGGTTCAGCGCTTTGAAGGTAAATCAACCCGGCCAGCGCGTTGGCGCCAAACCGCGTCGCCTGTGGACCACGAAGTATTTCCACCCGGTTCATATCAAACAGGCTGCTCGACCCGCCGATTCCAGAAAGATCGATGTCATCGACAATAAATCCCACGGACGGATTGGGCGCCCCCTCATACTGTTCTAACTCACCGATGCCGCGTAGCTGGAAATAGCGGGCACGCGAGCCATCGCCTGAATAATTCATATTTGGGATCAGGGAAATCAACTCTTCGAAGTTTTCCACCGCCGCCGTGGCGATGGTCTCGGCATTGAGCACCGTAATGCTGGCATCAAGTTCGATGACGCTGGCGCGTCGAAATGCCGATACCACGACTTCTTCGAGGGCGCCATTGACCGGGTCGTCAGCCGCCCGCGCCAAGGCGGGAAAAGTGAGCACCGCGATTACGGCGCTGCAAATAGTGTGTCGTTTGTACATGCTCAGAATCTCAATTATTTTGAGACCCAGTTGCAGCCATCAGCGTAAAAATTCGGGAAATTCCTATTCCTACGCCGGCATTAACCGGATCAGGTTCAAAGGGTTTCTGCGAACAGTCTCAGGCCAGAATCAGCCACCCCTAAGGACATCCATAACTATAGACCAAAATCCGCCCAAACTCAAAAAGGAGTCTCGCTTCCCTCGACTTACCCAACCGGGGCCGGCGGGTCGCCTGCGGCTCCACAAGCCTCAACGCGCGGGTGGCCAGGATATCAATCAGCAGGCGCTGCCTAAAGGGTCAATCTACAACGGCTGCATGCACAAAATCTGAAAGCCGTTGCCAGCGGTCCCAGCTTCGGGTTTCCTCAAGAAGGCCCGCGGTCAGGCAAACGAACACGAGGTCGGTTTCCGGGTCGATCCAAAAATTGGTCAGTCCGGCGCCTTTGTGGCCGAATGCGCCTGGCGAGGCTAGGGTGCCATGTTGCGCAGGCTGGAACGGTTTGTCGCCGCGCACCACAAAGCCCAGGCCGAAGTTGGCCGGAAACGGTGGCCACCCTCTGGTGCCCGTGGCATAAGCCAGGGCGTCGAAATTCATATCACCGGTGTGGTTAGTGGCCGCCAGGCGAATCATGGCAGGGCTGAGTATGCGCATGCCATTGAGCTCACCGCCCCGTCTGAGCATCTCGGCGAAGCGCCACATGTCGGCTGCGGTCGAATAGGCGCCCGCCGCCGGTACCTCCGACCCTTCGGCGAAGGCCTTGTTCAGGCCCTCGACCGCTTCGCGCGTGAACATGCCCTCGCCTTTTGCAGCACGGCTGACAATGGGCACGCTGCGATCCTGCAAATCCCCGCGCAAACCAAGTGAAGTATCGGCCATGCCCAGGGGCGTGAAAAGGTCGTCCTGCAGAATCTGTCCGAAGCGCCGCTTACCGTCTTCGACGCGTCGCACCGCTTCGGCCAGTATGTAATGGGCGCAAAAGCTCGAATAGGAAAACGCGCCGGGCGGCGCACTCGGCGCCAGGCCGCACACATGCGCGACCGCGATCTCCAGATTGCCGAGATGGTCAAGTGGCAGGCGGGGCAGTTCCGCCGGCAAGCCACCTGTGTGGGAGAGCAGTTGGGCAAAGGTGATTGCGCCTTTGCCGTTGGCGGCAAATTCCGGAATGATTTCGGCAACCGGGGTGGTCAGCAAAAAATCACCACGCTCAACCCGCGACAGCACCATTGTTGCCGTGAGGGACTTGGTGATAGACACCAAGGGGAAAATGTCGCTAACGCGCGCCCGGCGCGCAATTTCACGTTCAGCAAAGCCGATGGCTTCGTGAAGCACGATTTTGCCATGGCGTCCCACAATGACCACGGCGCCGTCATAAAGCTTGTTTTCAACGTCGGCGGCGATCGCTGCGGGCAGGCGCTGCAAGCGATCAGCGCTGAGACCAACGTCTTGGGGGTCGGTGCGGCTCAAGACTCATATTCCCCAGGTTTGCGGATGGGCGGAAAGTATAGACCAGGAAAAACCAGGATGCAGGCTGTTGCCTGCGGCAGGCGGATGCTTGGGGTTCTGTAGGAGGCGCCCTAGGCGGTTTGAACCTTGGCTTGCTCAACGCCCAGCAGTTCCTCCAACATGTCCGCCAACAAACCCATGCCCTCGTCGACCAATGCATTGGAAATCGTCAGCGGTGGCAGAAAGCGGATCACGTTGCCGTGGAAACCGCAGGAAAGCAGGATCAGACCACGCTCAGGGGCAAGGGTGGTGAGGTCTCTGGTCAAGTCGGCATTGGGTTGATTCGCATCGCCTTCGTGTACCAGTTCCATGGCGATCATGGCGCCGCGGTCGGCGCGAATCTCACCAATCACATGGGGGTAGCGGGCCTGCAGCTCACGCAGGTGATCACCAAAACGGGCACCGAGTTCGTTGGCGCGCTGCACCAACTGCTCCTTTTCAATGACATCAATGATCGCCAGGGCCGCGGCGCATCCGACGGGGGAGCCTGCATAGGTTCCGCCCAGGCCACCGGGGAGGGGTGCATCCATGATATCCGCCTTGCCAGTGACCATGGCCAGCGGGAACCCGCCTGCCAGCCCCTTGGCCAACGTAATGATGTCGGGTTCAACACCGCTGTATTCACTGCAGAAAAAGCGTCCTGTGCGCCCGAATCCAGTTTGAATTTCATCGGCGATCATCACAATGCCGTGTTCGTCGCAGATGGACCTAACGGCCTGCATAAAAGTATCGGATGCGGCGTAGAATCCACCTTCTCCCTGCACGGGTTCGATGATGATGGCCGCCACGTCTGTGGCGGCGATATCGACCTGGAACAGGTTGTCGATCGCCTTGAGCGCGTCTTGCTCGCTGATCCCGTGAAACTCAATGGGCATTGGCGCGTGGTAGATTTCACCCGGGAAGGGCCCGAACAGGTTTTTATAGGGCGTAATTTTTCCGGTCAGACCCAGAGCCAACAGCGTACGGCCATGAAAACCGCCGTTGAAGGCAATCACGCCATGCCGGCCCGTGTATGCCCGGGCGATCTTGATCGCGTTTTCCACGGCCTCTGCGCCGGTGGTGACATAGATTGATTTCTTCGGCGTATCGCCCGGCGCCAGGGCATTGACCTTTTCGGCCAGCTCAACAGACGACTCGTAGGGCGTCACCATGACGCAACTGTGACTGAGTTTGCCGACCTGCTCTTGCACCGCCGCCTGCACGGCCGGGTGAAGGTGCCCGGTATTCACCACGGCGATGCCTGAGCCGAAATCGATATAGCGGCGGCCTTCAACATCCCAGATTTCAGCGTTTTCAGCACGCTCCACAAAAACGGGCGCCAGATTACCCTGACCCCTGGCAATGGCCTGGTCTTTGCGGTTTTGCAGTTCGGCGTTGTTGCTCATCTCGAATCCTTGCGAAGGAATCATCCCACGAAGTTGTCTGGTTCAGGTGTTCGACGGAAACGAATACCGGGCGCCTTCGCGCACGCCGCTGGAAGGCCACCGTTGCGTGACGGTTTTGCGGCGCGTATAGAAACGAATTGCGTCTGGGCCATAGGCTGACAGGTCCCCAAACAACGAGCGTTTCCAGCCGCCAAAACTGTGGTAAGCCACCGGCACGGGAAGGGGTACGTTGACCCCGACCATGCCCACTTTGATGTTGTCGGTGAAATACCGTGCCGCCTCACCGTCGCGGGTAAATATGCAAGTCCCATTGCCGTATTCATGGTCATCGATCAGTTGCATGGCCTCACCCATGCTCGATGCCCTGACCACGCATAACACCGGACCAAATATTTCATCCTGATAAATCTTCATGTCCGATTTTACATGGTCAAACAGGCTGCCACCGAGGAAAAACCCTTGCTCATGGCCGGCGACCGACAATCCACGTCCGTCGACGACCAGATCAGCACCTTCTTCCACCCCCAGGTCGATATATGAGCTGACTTTTTCACAATGCGGGCCGGTAATCAGCGGACCCATGTCATTGCTGTTATCAATTCCCGGCCCGACCTTCAGCTCAGCAAGTGCCTGACCCAGGCGACTGACCAATTGGTCGGCAGCCTCATCGCCCACTGCAACAGCCACTGAAATCGCCATGCAGCGTTCACCGCAAGAACCATAGGCGGCGCCCATCAAGGCCGAAACAACATTATCCATGTCAGCGTCGGGCATGACGATGGCGTGGTTCTTGGCCCCACCCAGCGCCTGGATTCGCTTGCCATGTGCGGTGCCGGTGCTATAGACATACTCGGCAATCGGCGTGGAACCGACGAACGAGGCGGCCTGGACGCGCGGGTCAGTGAGCAGCGTGTCTACCGCTTCCTTGTCGCCATTGACGAGGTTGAAAACGCCATTGGGCAATCCTGCTTCATGTAATAGTTGCGCCACCAGCATGGGCGCGGAGGGATCGCGTTCAGAGGGCTTGAGAACAAAGGTATTGCCACTCACGATGGCCAGCGGATACATCCACATCGGCACCATCGCCGGAAAATTGAATGGCGTTATTCCGGCGACCACGCCCAGCGGCTGGAATTCGCTCCAACTGTCGATCTGCGGACCGACATTCTTGCTGTGCTCGCCCTTGAGCAGTTCTGGCGCACCACAGGCATATTCCACGACCTCCACGCCGCGGGCAAACTCGCCGGCTGCATCGTGTAATACCTTGCCGTGCTCCTCGGTGATCAGGGCGACCACCCGGTCTGAATTGGCTTCCAACAACTCCTTGAACCGAAACATGATGCGGGCACGCTTGACGGCAGGCGTTGCCCGCCAGGCCGGAAAGGCTGCTTCGGCCGCGCTGATGGCCTGCTCCACCGTAGCCTTGCCGGCCAGGGCAACCTGGCGCACCACCTGGCCGGTCGCGGGATTATAGACACCCTGTGTCCGGCTGCTGTCGTCAACCGGCTGACCGTCGATGAAGTGCCCAACAACTTCCGTTGCCAGCATCGGGGAAATGGCTTGAACGCTCATATCAGTCCTCTATTGTACTTCCAGGGTCTGTACACTAGGCAATACGGTCCAGCACGCGGCTGACTTTTTCAAATGTCATCGCAATATCATCCGGCCTCGAATTCAGGAATGGTGAGAATTGCAGGCAATCCCCGCCATTGCGAACCACCAGATCTTCCTCCCAGTAGCAGGCCTTGTGGATCTCAAGGCCGCGCGCGCCCGGTGCGTTCTCCCGCGCCACCACATCAATCCCACCCATCAGCCCGAAATTACGCACGTCGCTGACCTTTGGATGGTCCGCCAAGGCATGAATTGCCTCCTCGAAGATGGGTTCCAGGGCCCGCGCCTGATCAAAACTGCCTTCCTCGCGATAGATTTCAAGGCAGGCGAGCCCGGCCGCGGTAGCCAGCGGGTGGCCGGAGTAAGTATAGCCATGGAACAATTCTATGGCCTGGTCCGGTCCCTGCATGAACGCATCATATACCTTGCTCTGGACCAACACCGCACCCATGGGTACCACGCCATTGGTCAGGCCCTTGGCCGTGGTAATCAGATCGGGTGTCACACCGAAACGCTGCGAAGCGAATGCTGTGCCGACCCGGCCGAATGCAGTAATCACCTCGTCGAAGATCAGCAAGATACCATGGCGATCACAGATCTCGCGCAAACGCTCAAGGTAGCCCAGTGGAGGCGGAAGAATGCCGCTCGAACCCGACACAGGCTCGACGATGACCGCAGCGATGTTTGAACCGTCATGCAGAGCGGCCAGGGCTTCCAATTCGTCAGCAAGATGGCCGCCCCATTTAGGCTGCCCGCGACTGAATGCACTGTGCTCAGGCCGCCAGGTGTGTGGCAGATGATCGACACCGGGGATCAGATTGGCACTGAATGATTTGCGGTTGGTTGACATGCCGCCCACTGACATACCACCAAAATTAACGCCGTGATAGCCGCGCTCACGCCCAACCAATCGGGTCCGGTGTCCCTCCCCGCGTGCGCGGTGGTAGGCCAGCGCAATTTTCAAGGCCGTGTCCACCGACTCCGAGCCGGAGTTGGTAAAAAAGCAGCGGCTCATGCCGTCCGGAGCCATCGCAGTGAGCTCATCCGCCAAGCGGAAGGCCTTTTCGTGACCGGCCTGGAATCCCATCGCGTAATCAAGTGTGGCAACTTGCTGCTGTACGGCACTGACTATTTTTGGATGACAATGACCCAGGCCACTGGTCCACAAACCCGAAAAGGCGTCGTAGACCTCGCGCCCGTCCGAAGTTTGGTAATGGTGACCGCTGGCGCCGACGATAATCCGCGGTTCCTTTTTGAAGTCGCGGTTGGCGGTGAACGGCATCCAATAAGCGTCGAGTGATGGTGGTGACTCGGTCATGCGAAGCTCCAATTTATTGGATTATGCATTTCATTTGGCGTTTTATTTGCGAACTGTCTATAATAATAGACAGAATCGCGAATTACCAGCCAAAACAGGCCAATATCGTCAATGAGTGTTGATTATTTTTGACCCATTGGCGGGCCAGCCAATCCGGATTTTAACGGCTGATCAGATCGTCGGTGGAGAATTGGCGCTGACCAGGCGCGCGGGCGTGTCATCGGGGTTGCGAAAGCGGTGCGGGATACGGCTGTCAAAATAGTAGGCGTCACCCAGCTCCAACATCGTCTTCTTGCCGCCTACCGTAAGTTCGATCCGACCCTCGACCACCACCCCTCCTTCTTCACCGGAGTGGGTTAGAAAGTCCTCACCGGTATCAGCGCCCGGCGCATAAGTTTCGCTGAGAATCGACATGCTGCGATTTTTGCGAGTGGCAGCCACCAACCGAAATTGAACGTCACCGGTACCGACATCGGGCAGGTCAACGGCCTTGAACACCAGATCCTCGTGCTGCTGAATATCACGGGTAAAGAATTCTGCCATTGTCATCGGAAACGCCGAAAGAATCTTCTGCAAAGAACCCACCGAAGGAGAGACGCGATCCTGTTCGATTAGAGAGATCATGCCGTTGGTGACACCCGCCCGCTTGGCCAATTCGCGCTGACTCAGCCCGAAAGACGTTCTGACCGCATGCAATTGTTTGCCGACTTTGATACTCAATAGATTGCCCCGATGGTGCGTTAATTAAATTAAACAGTCGAGACTACCTTATAAAAGGGGTCGGATTCAATTGATGGTTGGTGCTTGCGGACTTGGTGTCAGGCCTGTTCCAGGGCCTTTTCGGGTGGGGTAAATTCATACCCCAGATCTTGCGCTACATCTTCGTGGGTCACCATACCCCTGTGCACGTTGAGGCCATTGCGCAAATTGACGTCATCCAACAGGGCCTGGCGACTGCCCTTGGCGGCCAGTGCCAGCACGAATGGGAGCGTCACATTGTTCAGCGCAAAAGTCGATGTTCGTGGGACTGCCCCGGGCATATTGGCGACGCAGTAGTGGACCACGCCTTCTTCTACAAAAATCGGATCAGCGTGCGTTGTCGGGCGCGAGGTTTCGAAGCAACCCCCCTGGTCAATTGCAACGTCCACGACGACCGATCCATTGCGCATTTGGCGAAGGTGCTCGCGCGTCACCAATTTGGGCGCCGATGCGCCAGGAATAAGTACGCCGCCGATGACCAGGTCGGCGTCCATGACATGGCGTTCTATGGCGTCCGCATTTGAATAGACGATTTCAATACGGTTTTCAAACATGCCCTCGAGCGCCCGCATCACATCGGTACTACGGTCCAGCACGACCACGCGCGCACCCATGCCCACGGCCATCTGCGTGGCGTTCAGACCCACGGTTCCGCCACCAATAATCACGACCTTGGCGGGCGCCACGCCCGGCACGCCGCCCAGCAGTACACCAGAGCCACCACGGGCCTTTTCCAGACACCAGGCGCCGGCCTGTATGGACAGGCGGCCCGCAACTTCCGACATTGGTGCCAGCAGGGGTAAGCGCCCCGCGTCATCGGTGACAGTCTCGTAGGCAATACAGGTGGCCCCACTGTCGACCAGATCCCGGGTCTGCTCTGCATCTGGCGCCAGGTGCAGGTAAGTGAATAATGTGTGAGAAGGATTCAGCATGGCGCGCTCGACGGCCTGCGGCTCCTTGACCTTCACGATCATATCGGCAGACTCGAACACTGCAGAGGCCTGGCCCAGCACCGCTGCGCCCGCCACCTGGTAATCACTGTCTTCAACGCCGATGCCCACACCGGCCTGGGTTTCGACAAAAACTTCGTGGCCACGCAAGACCAATTCCCAGACCGAGGCAGGCACCAGGCCTACGCGGTATTCATGGTTCTTTATTTCCCTGGGTATTCCGATCCTCATCGCCAAATTCCCAAAAAGTGATTTAGGTAATTTTATCGTGCTTGAGCGGGATGTTTATTTTGTTTATTTTATTTTTATAGTGTTTTATGCTATTTTCTATCAAAATATCAGCATTAATATCGTAAATGTTCTCAATCTGCCGTGACAGCTGAACCTCGAATACTCGATCGAAAAGACCGACTCATCCTGGACGCCCTGCAGGAAGACGGCAGAATCTCCAATGTGGCGCTGGCCAGAAAAGTTAACCTCACACCCACCCCCTGTCTCGAACGCGTTCGGCGGCTGGAGCGCGACGGTTTCATTCGTGGGTACACCGCGCTGCTGGACCCGGAAAAAGTCGGTGCCGACCTGCTCGTGTTCGTTGAGATCAGCCTGTCCCGGAATTCACCGGGTGGCTTCCGGGCCTTCAGAGAGCAGGCGAACAAGCTGACCGGCATACTGGAATGTCATCTCGTATCCGGTAATTTCGACTACCTGATCAAGGCTCGCGTGGGCGATATGCACGAATACCGAAAACTGCTTGGGGAGCAAATTCTGGCCTTACCCAACGTGGCGGACTCACGCAGCTATATTGTCATGGAGGAGATCAAGGAATCCACCCACCTGCCGCTATTTCGGGACCGTTAAGGCGTCCCGCTTTGCTTGTGCCATACTGGTTAACCAAGCCTTCAGCAGAGACCTCATGCAGACGTTGATCTTGCATCACGATGATTGCCGTCACCACGAAACCCCGCGGCGGCATCCGGAATCACCTCAGCGCATTGTGCCCGTGCTCAAGGCACTTGAAGATATCCGCGGCACCGAGAAACTGCCGGCGCCGCTGGCGACAGCAGAACAGGTCGGGCGGGTGCACGACGTTGACTTCTGGGCATCATTGTCCGCGGCCGATACATCGCAGGGTGCTATCTTTCTCGATGCGGATACGGTACTGGGCAACGGATCACTGGATGCGGCGCTGCGAGCAAGCGGCGCAGCTTGTTTCGCACTGGATCAGATTTATGCGGGCAAGGCCAGAAATGCGTTTTGCGCGGTGCGGCCTCCCGGACACCACGCAGAATCGGCTACGGCCCAGGGCTTTTGCCTGATAAATCATGTTGCTGTCGCGGCCAGGCACGCGCAGCATCAGCATGGCGCGGTGCGCGTCGCAGTACTCGACTTTGATGTCCATCACGGCAACGGCAGCCAGGCCGTCTTTGAGACATCTCCGGATGTCATGTACATATCCAGCCACCAGATTCCGCTCTACCCTGGCACCGGCTATCCTGATGAAGTCGGCTGCGGCAACGTACTCAACCTGCCACTGGCACCAGGATCAGGGGGAGAAAAGTTCCGCCAGACCTGGAGCCACCTGGGATTACCGGCCCTACACAGCTTTGATCCCGACCTCGTGCTCGTCTCCGCGGGCTTCGACGCTCATGCCAGTGACCCACTCGGACAGATTGAGCTCGAGGAGAGCGATTTCGACTGGATTACGCGCGAAATCTGCGCCTTTGCCGATGAGCGTTGCGACGGACGTGTTGTATCTGTTCTCGAAGGTGGGTATAGCTTGGATTCGTTGGCCGCATCGGCCAGGTCGCATGTCGAGGCGCTGACCGCAGAGGCGTAAAGATACGCGGGTGTCGTATAAAGGCATTACCCCAGCTTCCCAAGCTGGAGATGACGGTTCGATTCCGTTCACCCGCTCCAATTTAACGTCTATTCACTACCGCTACCTACCAGTAAAACGAGTAATAGAGCAAGGTTCAGGGCTTTTCGCCCTTTTGATGCTAACCACCGGTAGTTGGAGGTAGATGCTGGACATACCCCCAATTGAGGGGTATATTTGGGGGTACCAGACGCAAAACCCCCATCAAGTACCCCCACATGGCCCGTGTACGTGACAAACTGACCGACCCGAAGATCCGTCAAGCCAGGGGTAAGGAAAAGGCTTACAAGCTATCTGACGGCGCTGGCATGTTCTTACTGGTAACATCGGCCGGCCAAAAGTACTGGCGGTTGAAGTACCGATTCGGTGGAAAGGAGAAAACCCTGGCCCTGGGCGTTTATCCAGACGTGAAATTGGCAGCCGCTCGCAGAAAGCGCAGAGACGCCCGCGATTTGCTGGACGCCGGCAAAGATCCCGGCCTGGCGAAGAAGGAAGAAAAACGGCTTCAGACCATGCAAGCTCAAAGCACGTTCGAGGCAGTGGCGCGGGAATGGCATAGCAAACAGAAAGACAACTGGACACCCCGTCACGCGGAGAAAGTACTCACCAGCCTGGAATCGAATATTTTCCCCGCCCTGGGTACTCGGCCGATTGCCGACATTACACCACCCGAATTGCTGGACGTGTTACGCGTGATCGAGCATCGAGGCTCCCTGTACGTTGCGGGTAATGTTCTCCAACGCTGTGGTGCCGTGTTTCGCTATGCCATTGCCAGTTGCAGGTCCAAGAGGAACCCGGCCGCGGATCTGAAAGGTGCTTTGAAGCCACCAAAGGTCACGCACTTCGCAAGCCTGAGCGCAAAAGACCTGCCAAAGTTTCTGGACAAGCTGGATCAATACCACGGACACAAGATCACACAACTGGCCACTCGCCTGCTGATGCTCACGTTTGTCCGTACAGGTGAGCTGCGGGCTGCCAAGTGGGAAGAATTTGATATTGAAAACCGCTTGTGGCGAATACCTGCCGCACGGATGAAGATGGGCGTCGAGCATTTGGTGCCGCTATCCGATCAGGCCATTGAGTGCCTGGCTGAAATTCAGGAAATAAGCGGTGGTTATTCCCTTGTCTTTCCCGGCCGCAATAATATCAACAAGCCGTTGAGCGAGAACACCGTGCTTTACTGTCTATACCGCATGGGCTACCACGGCCGCGCCACCGGTCACGGATTCAGAAGCACTGCCAGCACGATCCTGAATGAAACCGGGTTCCCATCTGATGCGATCGAGAGACAACTGGCGCACGGTGAGCGTGACAAGGTGCGGGCCGCTTACAACAAAGCCCTGTACCTGGATAAGCGCACAAAGATGATGCAAGCCTGGGCCGATTACCTGGACAGCGTGAAAGACGAACCTAAAAAGGTTGTGCCGATTAGACGAAAGAAAGCATGACGCATTGCCGGCCATAGGTTAGCTACCGAACAGCGGGCACCCCACCGGCCCCTGGCCGGCGACTTCATTGATGGGGATTCTCAGGGGAAGAATATGCCAATTCCTGAACCCGACTACTTTGCTCTCGAAGATATTGCTGAACGATGGTCCGATCTTTTGAAAAAGACAATCAGCCTTGAATACCTACATGGTTTGAGTGCATCCGGCCAGCTAGAAATTCAGGAAGTGCTCGACTCTGAAGTCATCGGGCCTAGTCACCATTCCGAATCTCTTGATCCCTCATCATCAGGCTTCCTATCCGCGCTCTCGGGCCCGGAGACCAAAGTCACTTCCCGGTACTTCGTCATAAAAGAGGAGCGTGACCGTTTCGAAAAAGAGCACTTTGAGTCAGGAGCGAAAAATAATGTTTCTCCGAAGACTAAAGGAGCCTATCTCAAGTTGATAGGGTACATGGCAGTCAGATTGGCCGATAAAGATAGTTTGACCATGCGATCGAAAGAAGTGCGCAGCCTCGAATCGCTACTGGCACGACTGGCGAGGTGAGCTATTGTCAAATCTGGTGTTTAGCCATTTGATTCAAGCGGCGACCTGATCAATCTCTTTTACCTCGATCCCATCTTTGAATTTCACCCCCGTAATCACCTTGGCCAGGTAATCAAAGCCGCGTAGCCGGCGCCATTTCTTTTCCGCACACTGGCTCAATTTGAACATCATATGCAACATGCCATTGCGCGTCAGACAACCTTTGGATCTTTTGGTCCGGTGGCGGATGGTGGCAAAGGTGGATTCAATCGGGTTGCTGGTCCGGATGCTCTGCCAGTGTTGGGCCGGAAAATCATAAAATGCCAACAGTTCATCCCGATCCTTGAGCAAACAGCTCGTCGCTTTCGGGTATTTCGCCTCAAAGATCTCAATAAACAAATCAAACGCCTTGTTTGCATCATCCTTGGTTTCCGCCTGCCAGATGGCGTGCAGGGCCTGCTTGGCTTTGGGTTGTGCGGATTTCGGCAAACAATTCAGTACATTCATGGTCTTGTGCATCCAGCAGCGTTGCTGGCGGCTGGCCGGAAAGATTTCATCCAGCGCCGCCCAAAAACCCATCGCACCATCACCAATCGCCAGTTGTGGGGCGCTCATGCCGCGCGACTTCAGATTCAGCAACACCTCACGCCAACTCTGAGTCGATTCTCGCACCCCGTCCTCAATCGCCAGAAAATGTTTTTCGCCGCGTTCATTGACACCAATGATCACCAGCGCGCAGAGCTTGGCATCCTCCGCCCGCAGCCCACTGTAGACACCATCAGCCCAGACATACACCCACCGGTCCTGTCCCAGGCGACGCTGGCTCCACGCTCGATATTCCTCCGCCCATACCTGTTTCAGGCGGGATACCGTGCTGGCCGACAGACCCTGTGCCTGCGGGCCCACCAGTACCCGCAACGCCTCAGCCATCTCACCGCTGGATACCCCTTTGAGGTACAACCACGGAATGGCTGCCTCGAAAGTCGCTGTCTTGCGCACATATGGCGGCACCAGCACCGACTGAAAACTCACTGCTTCACCGGTCTTCGAGCGCACCTTGGGAATTCTCACCCGGATCGGTCCCAGGCCGGTCTGCAACTCACGTTCTGGCAGGTAACCGTTGCGCACCACACCGGCATGACCTGATTCGGTACGCCAATCCTGATACTTGGCCAGCAGCTCCTGGACTTCACTTTCCACCGCTTCGGCGAGCAGCTTCCGGGCGCCTTCTTTGAGCAATTCGGTCAACGGATCGGCACTGATTGCTCGACGTTCCAGTTCAATAACATTATTCTTGTTCATAGTGGCGTATCTCCTTTGGTTGCTTTGAAGTTTGGTAACAACAAATCAACCAGATACGCCGCTTTTTTTCAACTGCTCAAACACCAGATTCGATCATAACTCTGGCGAGGTCGGAAAGAGAGGTGAGATGCCGGTCGGAATAGTGCGAAGATCATGGAATGCCTGCTAAACGGTCAACAATACATGGTATCAATGAACTCATGGATCCATTCAAGGAGCTGAATGATAAAGTCAGCAGCCGAAACTTTGCATCTGACGTCGATCAAGCTGCCGTCCCCGTTGGCGAGATTCGGAGAGTAAGCCGGGAACTGGATCATGAAATTCAGGAGTCGAGAGCCCGCACTCCAAATCAGCAGGACCCATATAATGAGGGGCGACAGTCAGACCGACACGATCAAAATACCGCGTAGGCACTGGTAACCATCGAATCCGACTCCCTTGATGGCAGCAGCCAACGAATCAGTGAGCGTTGTGGGTAAACTGAGGCACTATCTAAAAGTACAGCCAGTTTGATTTGTATCATCCGGAGGGCAAACCATTCCTCGTTTTAAGGCAAATTGGGTGATTACCCGGAACAAGTCCGGATGGAATTAAAAAAGTAACCATCATGGCAACGAAAAACAATCCTGTTGAATCTGCGGAATGCGGCAATGAGGTCGATCCATCGAGAGACACCGCCGGAACCAAGGTGGCGTGTCCACAATAGTGGAGGTGAGGACCGAAAATAGAAAACACAGGATGTGAGCCATGGATATGAGGGTGCCAAGTGATAGCAAAATTTGCAATAGAATCAAACGACACAGATTATCGGGACCCACAGCTTTTCTTTCAGTACTGCAAGCTGCTGCCGTAATGCCAAGTTCTCAAGAGTTAGATCACGTTGAGCGCGCAACGCTGATAACAGTGTTGTCAACAGGATTTCAAGCCATTTAAACATGACCCTTAGACTAAAGCACCGGCTTGAAAACCTGTAATAAAATTAACGCAGACGAGTTTATGGGAGGGACAGGCATCTCGACGAGGTTTTCGTGCGGATCAATGGCGATACCTACTACCTTTGGAGGGCGGTCGACCACGAAGGCGAAGTCCTCGAAGTATTCGTTACCAAGAAGCGAGATCGTAACGCTGCGTTGAGGTTTCTGAAGAAGGCAATGAAACGAAACGGCCGTCCGCAAGTGATCGTAACCGATCGTCTCAGATCTTACCAGGCCGCAATGCGCGAGATCGGGAATGGAGCGCGTCAGGAAACCGGCCGTTGGCTTCACAATCGAGCCGAAAATTCACATCAGCCCTTCCATCGACAAGAGCGCGCAATGGCGAAATTCAGGAGCGCAATGTCGCTACAGAAATTCACTGCCGTGCATGCCTCAATTCACAATCACTTCAACCAAGAACGCCACTTATACAGCCGCAAGAATTTCAAGCTTAATCGCTCCGCCGCCCTCACAGAGGTGTCAGCCCAGAGGCCTTCGAGGCAGCTTCACTGTGAAGCTCGCCAGTGTCCAGAAATCCGGGTCACTCCATCGGGGTGGAGTCAATGACAACGAGAGGCGCGGATTCAGCACCAACACTGGCAACAACAACTTCGGTTTCATCACTGCTTCTCCTTCCATTTTTGAGGAGCCCGCTAATTTGCAACGACCACGCGACCATCCTTGATGACCACGTCAATTTTTCTGAGGTCGGACATCTGTTTGAGTGGGTTCCCATCGACAAGGATCAGATGTGCCTTCTTGCCGACCTCTACGGTCCCGAAGTCGTCTCCCCGTCCGAGCCATTCCGCTCCGTTCCGCGTCGCCGTACGGAGCACGTCTGCACGTGGGATCCCGGCATCCTCGTAGTGCTCGAGTTCGTCTAACAGGCTGACATTGTCCGTCCCCGCCAAGATGGGGACGCCCGCATCGAACGCCATCTTCGTGAATCGTGTCGCATCCTCCACGAGCGACGTAACCTTGCCCATCTTCTCGATGCCAAATTGCGGCTGGTGGGCCAAGAACTGTGTGTGGCCAGCCGCCAGTGTTGGATCGAGAGCCACGCCTGCTTTCGCCATCTGCCTCAGCGTCAAGCGAATCTCGGACCGGTCGGGATGGACACGGGGGAAGTACATCGACGTCCACCGCTCCACGGTGACTTCCGTCGGTTCGTCTCCCTCAAAGGGAAGAACTTCCTCGGGGAGATAACCGAACCTGTAAGTGGTAGCGTGGTTGAGCCCGTTGATGCCAGCATTAACGGCAACGTCCCAGCGCGTCATGGGACCCAGATCGCCGGTGACCGGGAGACCCTGCAGCTTCGCCTCGGCGATGACCGCGCGCACGACCTCGGGCTCCAGGCTCAAGTACACCTTGAGTCCATCCACCCCCAGCGCCTTCAGCGACCGCACGACGGGGGCTGCCGACTCCGGGCGCTCCAAAACAACGTCGACCGTCGGGTGGAGCGCCAGGCGCCCATCCAGGAGTGGTCCGAGAGTATAAAGATCAGGGCCTTCGATCACACCCAGCCGAATCGCGTCGCGCAGGTTGAGGCTCTCCGAGATCTCAGCGCCGGGATCTCGCATACCCGTGATTCCTTGCTCAAGGAGATCTTTGGCCTGGAAGAGCCAGTGGTGCCAGTAGTGAAAGTGATTGTCGAACAGCCCGGCCATCAGGAAACGGCCGCGGGCGTCGATGTAGTGCGCGCCTGCCGTATCGGCCGGTTCAATCGGCCCGCGCCAGACCCGCTTGACTCTACCATCCCGCACCTCCACGTTGGTGTCCGCGACAGCTTCGTCCGTGATTCCGTCGAAGAGCTGTGCACCACCGATCACGAGATTTCCGGGAGAGCGGCCGGGCAACTCCAGTGCCGCCTCGAAGGGGATGGCCGCGAGATTTCCTGACTCCAGGTCGACTCGCCAGAGCTGGCGAGCCGCCGCCATGACGATGGACCGCCCGTCGGGGTGCATCGCAAGTTGCTTGCCGTCGTATACGCTCGAGAACACGCGACGCGTCGACCCATCGGCGAGCGACCGCACGGTGATGTGGTCCATGCCTTCGTCCCGGTCGCCGTAGACCAGGAAGGATCCATCGGGTGTGAACTGGACGCCGAATTCGTCGCTGGGCGACTCCGTCACTCGTTCGATCACGGACCCACCGTCTATGGTTGTGCGGAAGACATCGGCGGTACCCCATTGCTCGACCCATTCCAGAGCCAGTTCGTCCCCGGCCGGCAAGATAGCGAACGACCACTCCGCCATATTGGCGCCGAAGGTGATCTGCTGCAGATCCGATCCCTCAGTCCTTACGCTCCACACATGGGCCTCGTGCTGGTTCACGTCGCGGAGAAAGAAGACCCTGTTCCGGGTGGGGTGAAAAACGATCTGGCCGATGGAGTGCTCAGTAGATAACACTGTCCGCGCCCCCCCGGATGCGAGTGACCGAACGACGAGTTCGGAACGACCAGGTCGTTGGTGTGCGTAGGCCAGAAAGCGTCCGTCCGGCGACCAGGCCGGATGAGCGTCCCAGCCATCTCCGCGGGTCACTTGTGAGGCCTCACCTCCATCAATGGGGATCACCCAGATGTCCCCCATGATTCCAACGGCTATCTGGTTCCCATCCGGGGACACGGCCGGATCCTGCACGCCCCGGTCTAAAGTGACCGTGCGGACTTCCTGCGCCGTTGCCGTCACCGCGCAAACCACGACGAGAGCGATCAGCATCGCCTGGATTGGTAAAAGTGTATGTCTACGCATGTTGTTCTCCTTAATGCATAACAGCAGTTATTCTCGATTCGGCCAAAGGCCTAGATTGGATAGTGTTACAAAGTCAGTGAGTCACTTGAAACGATGGCCTTAACCCACCTGGTGCTCCTTCAACATGATAATTGCGGATCCAGCGCTCCTGTGGGGTTTCGCAGCAAGGCGCAGTGTGCAGTGAATGGCTTGTCATTTACAAACACTGCAACGCAGCGGCGGAAGCCCACAGGAACGCCCAGCGGGTTGGCTTGTCAGCGCCCATGGACGTCGTTGCACCTCTTGGCAAGGACTAAGGCCATTACCTGCGAAGTGCGCCTTGCCATGAGAGCTGACAAGCCAACTGTATCCGTAATTATCATGTTGAAGGAGCACTAGATGTTACGCTGATCAATACCCGTGGTAGCGATGCTTTTTCGGCGTGTCTTTAACCGGTGGCTGCCACTCTCCCGCTTCATACCTGGTCGTACGATCGCCGATCAGGCCCCAGACCTGTTTGGAAAGATCCGTCTTATCCCCCAGCCCATACAGGTACTCTTTGGTTATCTCATCAACCCCCGATTTGTATCCGTAAGTAGCCAGGCTTAAGGTTCCCCAATAAGCGCTAATAAAATCTTTTGCAATAAAATCCACCCGGTTATCGCTGTAGTGAATCCCCGGTATCCCCTTTAAACCGGACAGACTTGAAGGCGGCACAACTTGCATTGCTGCGGCAACGGGTTCGTATAGCTTCATTACTTTTGCACTGTTGATTTCAGCGACAGAACGCTTCGCCTTTTTCTTAAGCAGCGCCCGCGCTTTATTGAGAGGTAGCATTTTTTTTATCTTATAGGCGTTTTCGGATTCCTTGACCTGGGCGTACTGAACCCAGGGCATGCGGTACAAGTCTTCCTCTAGTACGTCATCACCTGATGCAAAAATCACCGGCACCCCCACACGGGCGAAGGAAAACGCAACGATTTCGGTTTCGGTGACTGACATCCCATTGAGGATAAAATTTGTTCCCAACCCAATGGTGTGGGAGAGAAAACCATTTCTGAGGGTTTTAGCGTGCATTCCTACCACCGCCACGGCGTCGTAGACACCCGCTTCAGCAAGGTCTGTGTAGGTGTCAAAAGGCTGGTCTCGAAATACTTGCTGGACCCTCGGATCCAGCAACTTTGCGCGCAAGTCCGGTTCGGGATTGGTGCCACCGTGACCGTCGGCCACATAAACCTCATCGGCGCCTCCGGCAAACAATCCATCAGCTACCGCGTTGACGTCCCCCGCCAGTAATTCCTGCGCATAGGCGTATTCTTTTTCATAGAGTGAAATGGCGCTGCGCCAGTTATCCTGGCCGGATAAGCCTTCCATATCGTGGATAATCAGTACCCTGATCACACCGTCTTTATTGGCTGTCGGTGCATGAAGGGAATACCCTTGTTCAGACCCTGCTTCTACGGTGAAGGTGAAAGCGCTGGTTAACAGCAGAACAAATAAGTATAGAAAACGCATAAACTGCTCCTTTATAACGAAATTACGAAATTGATGCCCTTTTCAGGACATCTTGCTAATAATTTCACAACTGCAAAACTTCCCAGTTTTAAGACTATTTACTCTTCTGTGAATCAATTACCACATCCATCAGGCTATGAAGCAGAAGGTATCGATAAGGCCACGAGTTGAACTGAGTGATCCCGAAAGCAAAGGCAAGATCCAGCGCGGGCACATAACCACCATCAGTCCCCCAAACGCCACCGTGTTCAAAAATCGTATAATCTGCATAGGAGTATGCAAAAAGCCCCATGCAGTACTGAGTCGGACCTACAGTCTTCCATTCAAAAGTCGGACCTTTGTACTCAGGAATTATCGTGGTCTTCATTAATGCCAATGTAGCCGGATTTTCATAGACCTTTCCCTCAAACAGTGCTTTGAAGAAACCCGCCAAATCCGGCACGCTGGCAACCAGGCCACCGCCACCATAAAGGTCCAGCGAGGCATGCCAATCATTGGTTTTTAATTCATTCATGTACTGGCTCACCCGCGGCGCAACGCTTTTAGGTTCGGGTTCCACTATTTCCCACCAGGTGGCATTTAATCCAAGTTTTTCATAGTTCAACAGCTCTCGAACTACTGGCCCCAACGCCTTGCCACTGACTCGTTCGATGATTTCACCCAGTAGAACATAGCCAGTATCGGAGTATTTGTAGACTTCGCCGGGGGCACCCGGTGGATCAGTTTCATCCACCAAAAACTGTATCTGCTCGGTACGGGTCCAGTGGTGCTGAGCTATTGTCAAATCTGGTGTTTAGCCATTTGATTCAAGCGGCGACCTGATCAATCTCTTTTACCTCGATCCCATCTTTGAATTTCACCCCCGTAATCACCTTGGCCAGGTAATCAAAGCCGCGTAGCCGGCGCCATTTCTTTTCCGCACACTGGCTCAATTTGAACATCATATGCAACATGCCATTGCGCGTCAGACAACCTTTGGATCTTTTGGTCTGGTGGCGGATGGTGGCAAAGGTGGATTCAATCGGGTTGCTGGTCCGGATGCTCTGCCAGTGTTGGGCCGGAAAATCATAAAATGCCAACAGTTCATCCCGATCCTTGAGCAAACAGCTCGTCGCTTTCGGGTATTTCGCCTCAAAGATCTCAATAAACAAATCAAACGCCTTGTTTGCATCATCCTTGGTTTCCGCCTGCCAGATGGCGTGCAGGGCCTGCTTGGCTTTGGGTTGTGCGGATTTCGGCAAACAATTCAGTACATTCATGGTCTTGTGCATCCAGCAGCGTTGCTGGCGGCTGGCCGGAAAGATTTCATCCAGCGCCGCCCAAAAACCCATCGCACCATCACCAATCGCCAGTTGTGGGGCGCTCATGCCGCGCGACTTCAGATTCAGCAACACCTCACGCCAACTCTGAGTCGATTCCCGCACCCCGTCCTCAATCGCCAGAAAATGTTTTTCGCCGCGTTCATTGACACCAATGATCACCAGCGCGCAGAGCTTGGCATCCTCCGCCCGCAGCCCACTGTAGACACCATCAGCCCAGACATACACCCACCGGTCCTGTCCCAGGCGACGCTGGCTCCACGCTCGATATTCCTCCGCCCATACCTGTTTCAGGCGGGATACCGTGCTGGCCGACAGACCCTGTGCCTGCGGGCCCACCAGTACCCGCAACGCCTCAGCCATCTCACCGCTGGATACCCCTTTGAGGTACAACCACGGAATGGCTGCCTCGAAAGTCGCTGTCTTGCGCACATATGGCGGCACCAGCACCGACTGAAAACTCACTGCTTCACCGGTCTTCGAGCGCACCTTGGGAATTCTCACCCGGATCGGTCCCAGGCCGGTCTGCAACTCACGTTCTGGCAGGTAACCGTTGCGCACCACACCGGCATGACCTGATTCGGTACGCCAATCCTGATACTTGGCCAGCAGCTCCTGGACTTCACTTTCCACCGCTTCGGCGAGCAGCTTCCGGGCGCCTTCTTTGAGCAATTCGGTCAACGGATCGGCACTGATTGCTCGACGTTCCAGTTCAATAACATTATTCTTGTTCATAGTGGCGTATCTCCTTTGGTTGCTTTGAAGTTTGGTAACAACAAATCAACCAGATACGCCGCTTTTTTTCAACTGCTCAAACACCAGATTCGATCATAACTCATCCGCTTTCAGCATCTGCAGATGTTTTGGGGATAAATGCTGCTCCAGGTTATCATCGATCCCCAGCTTGCCCTGTTCCATCAATCGAAGGATGGCTACCGCTACATAGGTTTTGGTGGTACTGGCTAAACGCAGTGGCTGATCCGGCGCAATCGGTTGCCTGGTTTCAAGATCAGCAACCCCAGCCGAGCCACTCCAGTCCAACCCCAACCGATCAGAGTGTAACCATAACACCTGGCGCTGTTGGATTTTCAACCACAAATTTGTTCAAAACTTGCTGAAGTTCTTGTTCAATACCGGAGTCAGCCCTGACACTTAATGTGATAACACTAAATGCGATCAGTAGCGCATAGCTTTTCTTCATAAGTACACCTTATTTTTATAACTACTAAATTGGAATAGGGGAATGTGACTGGTACCAGATGTCATCAGATAGAAAGGACTGACTCAAAGCAGACCCGACAACCAGTGCATCACATTTATCGCAAATTGGGCGTTGTATTTTGCTTCTGGGTAATTCATCCCCATCCTAATTGACTCAAATTTCTGAGCTGTAAACATGCCCGCCTCTCCAAGCATAACAACCCTGCCTTTTCCAAATTCCAGAGCTGCACCTTGAGCTATTGTCAAATCTGGTGTTTAGCCATTTGATTCAAGCGGCGACCTGATCAATCTCTTTTACCTCGATCCCATCTTTGAATTTCACCCCCGTAATCACCTTGGCCAGGTAATCAAAGCCGCGTAGCCGGCGCCATTTCTTTTCCGCACACTGGCTCAATTTGAACATCATATGCAACATGCCATTGCGCGTCAGACAACCTTTGGATCTTTTGGTCCGGTGGCGGATGGTGGCAAAGGTGGATTCAATCGGGTTGCTGGTCCGGATGCTCTGCCAGTGTTGGGCCGGAAAATCATAAAATGCCAACAGTTCATCCCGATCCTTGAGCAAACAGCTCGTCGCTTTCGGGTATTTCGCTGTAGATCGGCATGCAAAAATGACCCACTTACGGGGGTGATCGGCGTCGAAAAATGACCCACCTTCAACCATGCTCACTGGCGTTATGGCGCCAGGGAGTATTTAGAGGAGATGTTGACGGTGGAGACGATCAGGAAGATTCGATTAGCGGCGCGAGATGGCAACAAGTCCATTCGCCAGCTCGCGCGAGATTTCAACTTATCGCGCAACACAGTACGCAAAGTATTGCGCAGCGACAAGACTCGTTTTGAGTATCATCGTGAGTCAGTCCACCGGCCCAAGCTCGGGCCGTATGTCGAGATGCTCGGTGAGTTTCTGGAGCAAGACCGGAGACTGCCGGTGAAGCAGCGGCGCACCGCACAGGGTTTATACGAGGCGCTGCAGGTGGCAGGCTATCGGGGCGCTTACGACAGCGTCCGGCGCTTTGTCAAAGCGTGGCGGGCTGAGCATCAGCACACCCCGAACGATACGTATATCCCGCTGGTTTTCGATCCCGGCGAAGCCTTTCAGTTTGATTGGAGCCACGAGAAAATGCTGCTGGGCGGTGCCATGACCGAGGTAAAGGTGGCGCATATACGGCTGTGCCACAGCCGGTTATTTTTGGCCGTGGCGTATCTGCGCGAGTCGCAAGAGATGGTATTTGATGCCCACCGCACCGCTTTTGAGTTTTTCGGCGGCGTGTGCCGGCGTGGAATATACGACAATATGAAGACGGCCGTATGCCGCATCCTGCGCGGTAAGGAGCGTGACTTTAATCGCCGTTTCGAGGAACTGGCGAGCCATTATCTGTTTGAGCCGGTGGCCTGCACGCCAGCCGCCGGCTGGGAGAAGGGCCAGGTCGAGAACCAGGTCCGCACTGTGCGCCGGCGCTTCTTCACCCCGCGACGCAATGCCCGCAGTCTGCTGGAACTCAACGAGGCATTGCGGGCTGAGTGCCTGCACTGGGCCAGGACGAGGAAGCACCCGGCACTCAAGGATCAGAGCGTGTGGTCGGTGTTTGAGGCCGAGCGCTCATCGCTACTATCGTTGCCACGCGCTTTTGATGGTTATGCCGAGCGCACCGTACGGGTGAGCACCACCTCGCTGGTGAGTTTTGACCGTAATCGCTACAGTGTGGCCTGCCAGGCGGCGAGCTATTGTCAAATCTGGTGTTTAGCCATTTGATTCAAGCGGCGACCTGATCAATCTCTTTTACCTCGATCCCATCTTTGAATTTCACCCCCGTAATCACCTTGGCCAGGTAATCAAAGCCGCGTAGCCGGCGCCATTTCTTTTCCGCACACTGGCTCAATTTGAACATCATATGCAACATGCCATTGCGCGTCAGACAACCTTTGGATCTTTTGGTCCGGTGGCGGATGGTGGCAAAGGTGGATTCAATCGGGTTGCTGGTCCGGATGCTCTGCCAGTGTTGGGCCGGAAAATCATAAAATGCCAACAGTTCATCCCGATCCTTGAGCAAACAGCTCGTCGCTTTCGGGTATTTCGCCTCAAAGATCTCAATAAACAAATCAAACGCCTTGTTTGCATCATCCTTGGTTTCCGCCTGCCAGATGGCGTGCAGGGCCTGCTTGGCTTTGGGTTGTGCGGATTTCGGCAAACAATTCAGTACATTCATGGTCTTGTGCATCCAGCAGCGTTGCTGGCGGCTGGCCGGAAAGATTTCATCCAGCGCCGCCCAAAAACCCATCGCACCATCACCAATCGCCAGTTGTGGGGCGCTCATGCCGCGCGACTTCAGATTCAGCAACACCTCACGCCAACTCTGAGTCGATTCTCGCACCCCGTCCTCAATCGCCAGAAAATGTTTTTCGCCGCGTTCATTGACACCAATGATCACCAGCGCGCAGAGCTTGGCATCCTCCGCCCGCAGCCCACTGTAGACACCATCAGCCCAGACATACACCCACCGGTCCTGTCCCAGGCGACGCTGGCTCCACGCTCGATATTCCTCCGCCCATACCTGTTTCAGGCGGGATACCGTGCTGGCCGACAGACCCTGTGCCTGCGGGCCCACCAGTACCCGCAACGCCTCAGCCATCTCACCGCTGGATACCCCTTTGAGGTACAACCACGGAATGGCTGCCTCGAAAGTCGCTGTCTTGCGCACATATGGCGGCACCAGCACCGACTGAAAACTCACTGCTTCACCGGTCTTCGAGCGCACCTTGGGAATTCTCACCCGGATCGGTCCCAGGCCGGTCTGCAACTCACGTTCTGGCAGGTAACCGTTGCGCACCACACCGGCATGACCTGATTCGGTACGCCAATCCTGATACTTGGCCAGCAGCTCCTGGACTTCACTTTCCACCGCTTCGGCGAGCAGCTTCCGGGCGCCTTCTTTGAGCAATTCGGTCAACGGATCGGCACTGATTGCTCGACGTTCCAGTTCAATAACATTATTCTTGTTCATAGTGGCGTATCTCCTTTGGTTGCTTTGAAGTTTGGTAACAACAAATCAATCAGATACGCCGCTTTTTTTCAACTGCTCAAACACCAGATTCGATCATAACTCCCAGGCGGCGGGTAAAACAGCCCAACTGCGCAGCTACGCCGATAAAATCATCGTCATGCACGAAGGCGCTTGTATCGCTGAGCATGCACGCGTATTTCAGCGCGATCAGATGATCTTCGACCCCTGGCATTATCTGCCCGTGCTGCGCAAGAAGCCCGGTGCACTGCGTAACGGCGCGCCATTCAAGGACTGGGACCTGCCGCACTCGATCCAGCGTACCTGGAGCCGGCTAAAACACTACCCGGACTGGGATCGCCAACTGGTCGATATCCTGGCCTGTGTGCCGATCTACGGGCTTGATGCCGTCGCCAGTGCCTGCAACGAAGCGCTTGGCAGCGGTTCGGTGAGTCGCGATGTCATCATCAATCTGCTGGTCCGAACCCATCAGGAACCCAGTGCAGCGCCCATCGATATCCCGCCGCACCTGCAACTCAAAGAACCGCCGCTGGCCGATTGTGGCCGCTACGATCACTTCAGGAAGGACGCTGACCATGCCACGCGATAATGTCATGGGGCTGATGAAGGCGCTGAAGTTTATCGCCATCCCCAAAGCCTACGATGAGGTGCTCGCGGCTGCTCGCAAGCGCCGCCAGATGACCGAGGTGGTGATTGAGCAACTGCTCGAGATCGAAGTCAGTGAACGCCAGGCGCGATCAATACGCTATCGCATGACCCAGGCGCGCTTTCCGGTGCCCAAAGACATCGACAGCTTCGAGTTTGAGCAACTCTCCATCGACGAGCAGCAGATCCGCACGCTTTACACCGGCGAATTTATTGAGCAACAGCGCAACATCGTCTTTGTCGGCGGCACCGGCACCGGCAAAACACATCTGGCGACCGCCATTGCCTCACAGGCGATACGCTCAGGTTATCGAGCCAAGTTCTTCAACCTGGTCGATCTGGCCAACCAACTGGAACAGGAAAAGCTCAACGACAAAGGCGGCAGGCTCGCTAACCGGCTGGCTCGATACACCGAACTGGTGGTGTTGGATGAGCTCGGCTATCTGCCGTTCTCAAAGAACGGGGGCCAGCTCATCTTTCATCTGCTCTCACATTTGTATCAACGAACCTCGGTCATCATCACCACCAATTTGGCCTTCGGCGAATGGCCTTCGGTCTTTGGTGACAAGAAAATGACCACCGCCTTGCTCGATCGAGTGACGCACCATTGCGACATCATCGAAACAGGCAATGACAGCTGGAGAATCAAGCACAGAAACTAACTTTTTACCCTTTCCAGGTGGGTCAATATTCGACGCCGATGGTGGGTCAATTTTCGGTGCCTATTTACAATTTCGCCTCAAAGATCTCAATAAACAAATCAAACGCCTTGTTTGCATCATCCTTGGTTTCCGCCTGCCAGATGGCGTGCAGGGCCTGCTTGGCTTTGGGTTGTGCGGATTTCGGCAAACAATTCAGTACATTCATGGTCTTGTGCATCCAGCAGCGTTGCTGGCGGCTGGCCGGAAAGATTTCATCCAGCGCCGCCCAAAAACCCATCGCACCATCACCAATCGCCAGTTGTGGGGCGCTCATGCCGCGCGACTTCAGATTCAGCAACACCTCACGCCAACTCTGAGTCGATTCCCGCACCCCGTCCTCAATCGCCAGAAAATGTTTTTCGCCGCGTTCATTGACACCAATGATCACCAGCGCGCAGAGCTTGGCATCCTCCGCCCGCAGCCCACTGTAGACACCATCAGCCCAGACATACACCCACCGGTCCTGTCTCAGGCGACGCTGGCTCCACGCTCGATATTCCTCCGCCCATACCTGTTTCAGGCGGGATACCGTGCTGGCCGACAGACCCTGTGCCTGCGGGCCCACCAGTACCCGCAACGCCTCAGCCATCTCACCGCTGGATACCCCTTTGAGGTACAACCACGGAATGGCTGCCTCGAAAGTCGCTGTCTTGCGCACATATGGCGGCACCAGCACCGACTGAAAACTCACTGCTTCACCGGTCTTCGAGCGCACCTTGGGAATTCTCACCCGGATCGGTCCCAGGCCGGTCTGCAACTCACGTTCTGGCAGGTAACCGTTGCGCACCACACCGGCATGACCTGATTCGGTACGCCAATCCTGATACTTGGCCAGCAGCTCCTGGACTTCACTTTCCACCGCTTCGGCGAGCAGCTTCCGGGCGCCTTCTTTGAGCAATTCGGTCAACGGATCGGCACTGATTGCTCGACGTTCCAGTTCAATAACATTATTCTTGTTCATAGTGGCGTATCTCCTTTGGTTGCTTTGAAGTTTGGTAACAACAAATCAACCAGATACGCCGCTTTTTTTCAACTGCTCAAACACCAGATTCGATCATAACTCGCAGCGAATCAATATCTACCACATTACCTTCCTTAATCACTTTGTGGATAGTGCGATAATTTCTGGCACTTTTCAGCGGATTTTTGTCCAGAATGACCATATCCGCCATTTTCCCTGGCTCCAGTGTTCCGACAATATCATCCACTTTGTAAGCCTTGGCGATATTGCTGGTGGCCGACTTCAAAATCTCCATCGGGGCCATACCCAAGTCTTCAAAGCCAACCAGCGCATTGAAGTGCGGCGCATCTCTTATCTCACCTTCAGGATCAACATTGATCATCAAATGGGCATACTCAACAAGAATAGCCGGAGATTTAACCCCCGAATCGGTTGCGAGCAGCAAGGTGGCACCTGCTTCAATCATCGCGCGGATATTTTCTCGAGAGACGGTCTTGCGGGGCACTAATGGATGGGATGCCTCTTCCAGAGCGGCCATGCGCGCATCAGTAGAGGCCGTAACCGAACAGGCAACACCCTGTTCCACCATCTTCTTAATATAGCTCTTCGGTAGGGGGGTATTTGGCCCGGAGTCATCGCAGTGGGTGATGATGTCCGCACCGGCCTCAACCACCATATAAAAGCTTTCTATAGAGGTCGTGTGAGCCTGAACAGTTTTACCCGATTTATGACCTGCATCAACTATGGCCTTTTGAACACGTGGTGAAAACGAGATAAAAAACATATCGGCATGACCACTGGCACCATATTTGAGGAAGTCCACCTCCTTGGTAGCGTACTCGGTCACTTTTTCGGCCACCGCATCAGGCCCCATCCACATTAATTCACGACCAACTCCTTGCACAAAGAGCTCGTTGATGCGATTGGCAAATATATCGGTAATGTATGGCTTAGGAATACCGCTTGGAGTGTTGGGCGAGAAAACGCCTAAAAAATCGGGCGAGTACGGGCCATCAAACCCAATAATATTACCCGCCAGAAAGATGCGGCTACCTATCACTTCTCCACTGTTAATTTCATCTCGAGCTTTCACCAACGGCGCCCTGGGCCCCCAGGTATCAAATACCGTCGTTAGTCCACCTTTGAGCGTAATTTGCGCTGATTCTTGAATAGCCTCGTGGTAGCGACCTTCGTATTTGATCAGTAATTCCGTATCGACATTAACGGATAGGTGCAGATTGGCGTCCATCAGGCCGGGAATTACATATTTTCCCTTGGCATCGATCAACTCTGCTCCACCTGGAATGGCGATCTCCCGTTTGCTGCCAACAGCTCTAATACGCCCGTTGTCTATCAGGACCACACCTTTTTTAAGCGGTGCACTTCCTGTCCCGTCAATCACAGTACCGTTCACTACTGCCAGTGTCTCCGCGTAGGCAGGCGATACTGCCACCGCTAATGTCATTAATATCCGTCTTATCATTGCCAAAATCTTCATGTTTGATACTCCGTCTAATCTTACACAGCCATACCGTAACGTCTAGAGTTATGATCGAATCTGGTGTTTGAGCAGTTGAAAAAAAGCGGCGTATCTGGTTGATTTGTTGTTACCAAACTTCAAAGCAACCAAAGGAGATACGCCACTATGAACAAGAATAATGTTATTGAACTGGAACGTCGAGCAATCAGTGCCGATCCGTTGACCGAATTGCTCAAAGAAGGCGCCCGGAAGCTGCTCGCCGAAGCGGTGGAAAGTGAAGTCCAGGAGCTGCTGGCCAAGTATCAGGATTGGCGTACCGAATCAGGTCATGCCGGTGTGGTGCGCAACGGTTACCTGCCAGAACGTGAGTTGCAGACCGGCCTGGGACCGATCCGGGTGAGAATTCCCAAGGTGCGCTCGAAGACCGGTGAAGCAGTGAGTTTTCAGTCGGTGCTGGTGCCGCCATATGTGCGCAAGACAGCGACTTTCGAGGCAGCCATTCCGTGGTTGTACCTCAAAGGGGTATCCAGCGGTGAGATGGCTGAGGCGTTGCGGGTACTGGTGGGCCCGCAGGCACAGGGTCTGTCGGCCAGCACGGTATCCCGCCTGAAACAGGTATGGGCGGAGGAATATCGAGCGTGGAGCCAGCGTCGCCTGGGACAGGACCGGTGGGTGTATGTCTGGGCTGATGGTGTCTACAGTGGGCTGCGGGCGGAGGATGCCAAGCTCTGCGCGCTGGTGATCATTGGTGTCAATGAACGCGGCGAAAAACATTTTCTGGCGATTGAGGACGGGGTGCGAGAATCGACTCAGAGTTGGCGTGAGGTGTTGCTGAATCTGAAGTCGCGCGGCATGAGCGCCCCACAACTGGCGATTGGTGATGGTGCGATGGGTTTTTGGGCGGCGCTGGATGAAATCTTTCCGGCCAGCCGCCAGCAACGCTGCTGGATGCACAAGACCATGAATGTACTGAATTGTTTGCCGAAATCCGCACAACCCAAAGCCAAGCAGGCCCTGCACGCCATCTGGCAGGCGGAAACCAAGGATGATGCAAACAAGGCGTTTGATTTGTTTATTGAGATCTTTGAGGCGAAATACCCGAAAGCGACGAGCTGTTTGCTCAAGGATCGGGATGAACTGTTGGCATTTTATGATTTTCCGGCCCAACACTGGCAGAGCATCCGGACCAGCAACCCGATTGAATCCACCTTTGCCACCATCCGCCACCGGACCAAAAGATCCAAAGGTTGTCTGACGCGCAATGGCATGTTGCATATGATGTTCAAATTGAGCCAGTGTGCGGAAAAGAAATGGCGCCGGCTACGCGGCTTTGATTACCTGGCCAAGGTGATTACGGGGGTGAAATTCAAAGATGGGATCGAGGTAAAAGAGATTGATCAGGTCGCCGCTTGAATCAAATGGCTAAACACCAGATTTGACAATAGCTCACCCGACGCGCCCACTTTTGAAGTGGTCACCACAACGAATCCAAAACAACGACGTGCACTTGAATTTATCAAGAGTATTCAGCTGTAGACAGAACGCGGAACTGTACTTTCAAGCCAAGTACTTGAATAATGTAAGATAACTCGCTTCGTGACTATGGAACTTCAGTTTAGTCTGACAATGCCCGTTCGTCCATTGCCGCCCGCTGTTTTGGTGTCAGGTCCAGGGCACTGACTTTGTATGGACCCACAGGATCCATTGTAAAAGGGTAGGCGGTTGTTAATCCGGCGCCGGCAACTTCTTCGAGAAACTCAAGACGCGCCCCCCAGCCGGAGCGTGAGTCGGGAATCACCAGATGACCGGGCCCTTCAACCTCTACCAGGTGATCTGCATCCAATGCCTGGGCGTAAAGCACCATCGTGCGCATGAGCTTCTGGCGGGTTTCACCAAAATCTCCATTCAGAGTGGCCCTTTCTTCACTGTTCAGACTTAAAGCTGTACTCATTGTATTTACTGTCAAAGCCGCTCGATTCTGTAAAGCAGTCCATTGACCGAAAGCATCCCCTCTGAGCCGTCATCACTGAAATTCAGGATAAAGGTCCAGGCCTTGAACAGATCGCCAATCAGGCGGTTTCCGCCGAGGGAACGCAGCGGGAACGGGGGCATGGCTGCCATTTTGTTAAACATGACACCGCCCAGTTTCATCAGCAATACATCGTCTTCTTCGAATATCACGAAGTCGCCGAAGTAATCATAGGCATTCGGCATCCGGTATTGGCCGATGTAGCGTTCGAAGTCCCCGGCGGGTATTTCCCACTCGGCCGGGGAAACGTCGATGCCGAGCGCCAACTTGGCCATTTCATTTTCTATAAGCACCACAGGGTTGTTGGTGGCATTGGTGTTGGAAAGCACGACAATGCCCAATTCATCGTCGGGGTAATAGGCATGCTGGGCCGTGAAGCCACCGATCGTCCCGGCGTGCTCGTACTTTTGATGGCCCTGGAAATCACCGTAAATCAGCATACCGGTGGTGTAGAAAACAGCCCTGCCGTCGTTCAGCTTCTCCTTGCCGAACATGACGCGCCTGACCGTGCTGCTAATCTGGTCTCTGGAGTGAAGTGCGAACATGTAGCGCTGCAGATCCTGCGTGGTTGAAAGCAGTCCCCCCGCGCCAAAAGGAATGGCCGGCGGCGCATGATCGATCACATTGCTGCGCTCACCGTTTTCCGTTGAGTTATAGCCACTGGCGCGCTTGTCGATGATCCTGCCGTAGTCGTTGAACCTTGAGCGGGTCATGCCGAACGGCCCGAAAATATTTGCTTCGAGGAATTCGCCGTATGACTGACCACTGACCTTTTCAACAATGTAGCTCAGAAACCAGACTGCGGAGTTGGAGTAGGTCAGCGAATCACCGGGTTCGAACAGAAAACTGGAGCTGTTTTCGAGGATGATGGGGAACGATTCGTCCGTCGTCATGGCCAGGTTGGCCCATTGTTGGGGAAAATCCGGACCGGCGTTGAAGCTGCCCAGCCCGGAGGTGTGATTCAACATGCGGCGCAGGGTGATGTCCGCAATGCCATCGGGCATATCAGGTAAATGCTGGCTCACTGTGTCGTCCAGCGAAAGCTTGCCCGCATCGACCAACTTGGCGATGGCCATTGCCGCGAAGGTCTTGGAAACGGAGGCAATCTCGAACACGGTGTCCGGCGTCACCTTCTGGTTCCACTCGAGGTTGGCGTAGCCGTAACCTTTTTCCAGCAGGGGCTTGCCCTTGTGATAGACGGACACCGAAAGGCCGGGGATCTCTCCGAGGTCCATTACGCCTTGAACATAACGGTCGATCTTTTCGATCGCCTGTGCGCTCGGTTGTGCTGCGAAGATAGAGGCAGACACAGCCGAAAGTAGTAACAGCAATACAAAATGCCGTCTTATTAATGCTGTATTCATAGGGGATGTATTCATGGAATCATCTCTCTTTGATTCGTTTGACAAAGCCGTAATCCAGCCAGCCATGCTGGCTCATTTGAAAGCCATTAATTTCACCGGCTTGATTCTGATGGAACTCGAGTTCCGTGCCCATATCGGGTTCGAAAAACTCCGTTTCAGATTCTCCCAGGTAGGTCCAGACCACGCCGTCATAGGGCGCGTCGTCAGGATAAACATACTTCAGACGGCCGCCGTCACGAATCAGTTTTATCTGCAGGCCATTGACCTGCTCGTAAGTGCCCACCAGCCGTTCCAGTCGCGCCGGGTTTACATCAATAGAGGCCCGGCCTGAAGGGCTGACTTGTTCACCCCGCAACAGCCTTACCGCGGCTTCGGCAATTCGCCATGTCGCCTGGGTCCGCCCGGCGTTGGTCATTACGTAGGCGCCAACCCTGGCGTCTTTATCTCCGAGCATGGCGGTCACGGCCGAGGGCCAGTTGCCGCCATGGGTGATCATTTTGTGGCCGTTATCATCCTCGTACGTCCACCACCCAAGAGCGTATAGCGCCTGGTTCACTACGTGGGCTTCATCGACCAAATTACCGGACAGGATTTGATTGCCGTTGAAACGCCTACCGTTCAGGTGTGCTCCCAGGAAGCGCGCCATATCTTCAGCCCTGAGACGGGCAGTTCCGGCGGGATAAAGTCCATCGAAATTTTGGTTTGCGGCTTCGAACTCGCCATTTTCCTGCCTGACATAGTTGAACGCCGTCATCTCGGCCGTCCGGGCAGTAGGTGAGATGGGATTGGCGGTGGCGGCGCCCACTGGGGCCAGTATGTTATCGACGATGTACTGCTCATAGGACTTTCCGGAGATTTTTTCAATCAGCAGGCCCGCCAGGGTGTAGGCGCTGTTGTTATAGCGCCAAGTCTCTCCGACGGCTTCCTGCTGCGTAAGCGACGCTACTATATCTTTCAACGGCGGGATGCCGGGCCTTTCGCGATCCCAGACATTGGTCGTATATCGCTGGTCCTGGCCACCCTCGTCACTCAGCCCGGAAGTGTGATCCAGCAGGCTTCGGATGCTCACCTTGCTCCAGGTATCGCCGAGGAATATGGTTCCGTCAAGATACTGGCTGACCGGATCATCCAGTTTGCATTTTCCCTGATCCACCAGTGTCAGGATTGCCGTTGAGGTGACCGATTTAAGCGTGGATGCCGTCAGATATAGCGTTGCCGGCGTCGCCGGGGCCTTCAAGCCCACATTCGCATACCCAAAGTCTGCGGACCAGACGATCTGGTCACCCTGTACCAGAGACAAGGACAGGGACGGAAGACCGCGATCCAACTCCTTTTGCACCAGTTTTTCCAGCACGGCTTTGGTGTGTTCGAGGGTTGATTGTGAGTTATGATCGAATCTGGTGTTTGAGCAGTTGAAAAAAAGCGGCGTATCTGGTTGATTTGTTGTTACCAAACTTCAAAGCAACCAAAGGAGATACGCCACTATGAACAAGAATAATGTTATTGAACTGGAACGTCGAGCAATCAGTGCCGATCCGTTGACCGAATTGCTCAAAGAAGGCGCCCGGAAGCTGCTCGCCGAAGCGGTGGAAAGTGAAGTCCAGGAGCTGCTGGCCAAGTATCAGGATTGGCGTACCGAATCAGGTCATGCCGGTGTGGTGCGCAACGGTTACCTGCCAGAACGTGAGTTGCAGACCGGCCTGGGACCGATCCGGGTGAGAATTCCCAAGGTGCGCTCGAAGACCGGTGAAGCAGTGAGTTTTCAGTCGGTGCTGGTGCCGCCATATGTGCGCAAGACAGCGACTTTCGAGGCAGCCATTCCGTGGTTGTACCTCAAAGGGGTATCCAGCGGTGAGATGGCTGAGGCGTTGCGGGTACTGGTGGGCCCGCAGGCACAGGGTCTGTCGGCCAGCACGGTATCCCGCCTGAAACAGGTATGGGCGGAGGAATATCGAGCGTGGAGCCAGCGTCGCCTGGGACAGGACCGGTGGGTGTATGTCTGGGCTGATGGTGTCTACAGTGGGCTGCGGGCGGAGGATGCCAAGCTCTGCGCGCTGGTGATCATTGGTGTCAATGAACGCGGCGAAAAACATTTTCTGGCGATTGAGGACGGGGTGCGGGAATCGACTCAGAGTTGGCGTGAGGTGTTGCTGAATCTGAAGTCGCGCGGCATGAGCGCCCCACAACTGGCGATTGGTGATGGTGCGATGGGTTTTTGGGCGGCGCTGGATGAAATCTTTCCGGCCAGCCGCCAGCAACGCTGCTGGATGCACAAGACCATGAATGTACTGAATTGTTTGCCGAAATCCGCACAACCCAAAGCCAAGCAGGCCCTGCACGCCATCTGGCAGGCGGAAACCAAGGATGATGCAAACAAGGCGTTTGATTTGTTTATTGAGATCTTTGAGGCGAAATACCCGAAAGCGACGAGCTGTTTGCTCAAGGATCGGGATGAACTGTTGGCATTTTATGATTTTCCGGCCCAACACTGGCAGAGCATCCGGACCAGCAACCCGATTGAATCCACCTTTGCCACCATCCGCCACCGGACCAAAAACCGCTGAACTACGCCCGGGATCCGGTCGAAAAATACCTGGCCTCGGCCGGGGCAAGCAAGAAGCAAGCCATCTTCCTGGGCATGAATCCCGGCCCCTGGGGCATGGCACAGACTGGCGTCCCGTTCGGATCGGTCAAGTTGGTAAGTGACTGGATCGACATCGAAGGCCCAGTGGGCAAAGCTCCCAACGAACATCCAAAACGACCCATTGCAGGATTTGACGTGGCGCGAGAGGAGGTCAGCGGCAATCGATTCTGGGGCTGGGCAAAGGACCGGTTTGGCACAGCGGACCGGTTTTTTGATAATAAAAGCTTTCTATGGACGTCGTGTGAGCCTGAACGGTAATGCCAGATTTGTGACCTGCGTCGACAATGGCCTTTTGAACACGTGGCGAAAAAGAGATAAAAAACCCATCCGTATGGCCACTGGCGCCATATTTGAGGAAATCCACCTCCTTTGTGGCGTACTCTGTCACTTTTTCGGACACCTCTTCCGGCCCCATCCACATCAATTCGCGACCGACCCCCTGCTGCCAGGTCTCGTTGATGCGATTGGCAAAAGTTTCGGTAATGTACGGCTTGGGGACACCGCCCAGAAAATCGGGTGAGAACGGGCCATCAAACCCAACAATATTTCCCGCCAGATAGATGCGGCTACCCTTTGCCTCTCCGCTGTTAATCGCATCCCGGGCTTTCACCAACGCCGCCCTGGGCCCCCAGGTGTCAAAAACCGTCGTTTGGCCGTTTTTGAGCGTAATTTGCGCTGCTTCCAGAATAACCTCGTGGTAACGACCATCGTATTTGATCAGTAATTCCGTATCGACATTAACGGATAGGTGCAGATTGGTGTCCATCAGGCCGGGAATTACGTATTTTCCCTTGGCGTCGATCAACTCTGCACCATCAGGAATAACGATTTCCCGTTTGCTGCCAACAGCCGCAATACGCCCGTTGTCCATCAGTACCACACCATTTTTGAGCGGCGCACTCCCTGTCCCGTCAATGACGGTACCATCCACTACTGCAAGTAACTCAGCGTGGGCAGGCGCTGCTGCCACCGCGAACATCATCAGGACACATCTTATATCTGCCAATACTTTCAAGTTCGATACTCCTTCTGGCTGTGTTCGCATTCTAAGTTTCAACTACCGACAGCACTAGTGCCGAAGGGTATTCGGGGTTGTGTTAAATGGTCTGGTGATCTACCCCGAGGAGTCCCATGATTAAAAGCTGTAGGACAGATTGATACCAATCGTGCGAGGTCGAACAATCGCTCGATGAAAAACCAAGTATTGCTGGAAAACTACTATTTACCCGGCGATCTCAAGGCACGTATCGGTGAGTTCGTCGATTACTACAACACCGAGCGCTATCACGAGAGCCTGAACAACCTGACGCCCGAGGATGTGTACACCGGTCGCGGACAAACGGTGCTCAATCGGCGCCGACGGATCAAGCAGAAAACGCTGGCTGAGCGACGTCGGCTATACTACCAACAGAAGGCTGCATGACCATGAACCTGATGAGCTCAAAAGCCTCTCTTAAATCCGAACCCTCGCAGTCCGGAATCCTTTGACGACGTACAAAGGGATTCTAGAGATAAAGCACTAAGCGATCCATTTGGGTAACACTGAGACATTAAGCATTAAAGATGGCATAAACTGGAAAGGAGAATTGAACCATGAAGCATCTACTACTCCATATTTCCAGAACTGCGCTAAGAAAGCCTATCGTAGGGATAGTCACATCATTGTGCATGGCGACGCTGCCTGGAGCAGGGTTGGCCCACGCAGAAACCTTGGTCATTACAGGTGGGACAGTTATTGACGGAACTGGCACCGCGCCGTTCGAGAACTACTCCGTGCTGATTGAAAATGGACGCATCACAGCTATTGGTCAGGATGTCGAGATGCCCGAAGGAGCCAGCATCATTGATGCAACGGGTAAATTCTTGATCCCCGGCTTGATGGATGCGAATGGGCACATGACTTTCCTCGGACTTGTAGAGGAGATTGCAAAGTTTGAAGGTCGTATTCACGAAATTGCTATTGAGTCCGCGCAATTTGCCCTGAAAGGCGGGGTAACTACCGTTTTTGACACGGCTGGACCGCGCGAGCCGCTAATTAAGGCTCGTGAGATGATAAATGCGGGCGAGGTGCCGGGCTCCCGATTATATATTGCCGGTAATATCATCGGCTTCGACGGGCCCTTTTCAGATGATTTCCTTTATGACAGTGAGTACATCGACGTGGAAAGTACAACCGACCCTAAACTCCTCGAAACTCAGGCCCGGCTCAACGAGATCTGGTCCCAAGGGGTCGGAAACTACCTCGTGGGATTGGGGCCAGAGGAAGTTAGACCCATCATAGCGGAATACGTGAAAAAAGACATAGATTACGTGAAATACGCTTCAAGCGTCCATGACCCAGCTAAGAAATTCATTATGTTCTCTCCACGTGTACAACGAGTGATTGTCGAGGAAGCACACAAGGCTGGTTTAACCGTACAAGCGCATATTACTACCCCCGAGAGTCTGGATATGGCAATCGAGGCGGGCGTCGATATTATTACCCACGGTGCCATAATCGGCCATCACTCCATGCCAGAGGATGCGATGCAAAAGATGCTTGAACGCAGCGTAGCAGTATCAGTCAATATGGCGCCACAATTCCGACGCGATATGCTTAAGAAACTTGGTTTCGATCATGGGGTGGAAGGCCTCGAATTACATCAATCCAATCGGAAAGTGCTTTATGAGAATGGGGTGCACTTAATGATGGCCACGGACCAAAACATAAAGAATCCGCTATTGGGGCTCCCTCCGGAACTTCAAGATGTCAATGGACAAATAGGTGAAGGGCATTTTGAAGGACTGCTAGCGCTTGAAGAAATTGGGGTAAAACCAATGGACATCCTCAAAATAGCGACCAGTAACATTGCTAAGGGTTACAAAGTTGACAAAGACATTGGCTCATTAGAAGTAGGGAAAATTGCCGACATCCTCATTCTTGAAAAGAACCCACTGGAAAAAGCCGATAACTATCGGAGCCTTCACACGGTGATTAAGGATGGGAAAGTAGTCGATCGCGACGCACTACCGACCGCGCCCGTTATCAGCCCTTTGTGGTCGTCATCCGGACCGGAAGATTCTGATTAGATTCATCTCAAACGCCAGATAAATGTGTCTACTCGACGCTCGCGTACGTCTGCTTTGGGTCATTTGCTGCCGTTCAAAACTCTACCACACCACAATGGCTGCTTCGGGTCGGAAGCGGCATGTTACCGCCCGTTCAGTGGTGATTCCGCTGTCCCCCGTAAAGCAGCCCATTTATTGTCGCGCAATCGAGCGCGAATAGGTGCGGCTTACGGCCGAGGCTGTGTGATAACTCGATAATTGAGCGGTAAATAACCCATCAAGGCTGTGATCCGGCTTCTCAACGGTTTTTCGGGTGATGTTTTTGGCGAGCGATGGTTCGGCCTGCAGACATTCCTCAACAGCGACTTCCTAAGAATGCCTGTTAGGGGCTCGATAAGCGTATTTCAACGCTGATAAAGGGGGGTTTAGGTCCCTATCGCTTCAATGAGAGATTTCGTGCCGATAAGGTTCATCATTCGCTTCATCGTTATACGCCAACACGTGCAAACTCATCTTGACGTGGTCAAGCTATTTGATACAACCCAGTTAAGCAACTTTTCTTAATTCTGTCATTTCCATTTCAAACTGATTCGGACTTCTGTAATTGAGGTACGAATGCAGTCTGTAACTGTTATAAAACATCGATATGTAATCCAGGATATCCTGCTGGGCTTCATAGCGGGTCTGGTAGTGTCGCCAGTGCACCCGTTCCTGCTTCAGGCTGCCGAAGAAGCTCTCCACAACAGCGTTATCCCAGCAGTCGCCTTTTCGGCTCATGCTGCCTTTGAAGCCATGCGCTTTCAATAATCGCCTGCAAGCTTTACTGGCATATTGGGATCCGCGGTCAGAATGGTGGATCAAGCCTGCTTTTGGCCTGCGCAACCAGATCGCCATCGTCAATGCATCACACACCAGCTGTGCGGTCATTCGGCTGCTCATACTCCAGCCCACAACTTTTCTGGAATATAAATCAATCACAACAGCCAGATACAACCAGCCTTGCTGGGTCCAGACATAGGTGATGTCTGAAGCAAAAACCTGGTTGGGTTGCTCAACGTCAAATTGCCGTTCCAATAAATTTTCAAATAACGGCAATTTATGATTGCTGTTGGTGGTCACTTTGAATTTCTTTTTATGACGAACTTGAATAACCGCTTCTTTCATCAGGTTCACGGTCTTCGTTCTGCTGATCGGAAAACCCAATGCATTCATCGCTCTTTTCATGCGCCGCCGGCCATAGGTATATTGGCTGGCAACGGCTATATCCTTCATCCAGTCCAGCATCTCCTGGTGCTCCGGATCCGCCAGCCTGGCTTCTGTAATTCGCCGATAGTGGTAATAACCTTGTCGGCTGACACCCAGTACTCGACACATCAGGTCGATTGGCCAGGTCTTCTTGTGTTGGGTGACAAACAAATATTTCATTTCATTTCTTTGGCAAAGAAGACCGTCGCTTTTTTTAGGATTTCTTTCTCCATTTTCAGGTTTTTGACCTGCGATCTTAACTTCCGGATTTCTTCCTGTTCCGGGGTGAGTTTGCCGTTCCCGCGGAAAGATTGCCCACCATCGGCTCGGTGTTCTGAAACCCAACGACCGAGCATATTGCCATTAAGCCCAAGGCTTCTGGCAGCTTCTGCACGGCTATAACCTTGATCGACTACCAAACTGACTGCATCCAGTTTGAACTCCTTTGAATACTTTTTTCTTCTTCTCAATTTACTTCTCCCAGTTAAATAAATTATCTCTTAACTGGGTTGTACAATCTATTGGACCACTTCATCTCGGTATTCACCCGATCCAGTGTTTTTGTGAGGAAGTGAGTCGAACCCATCCAGGCTTTCAAGGTGCCGAACGGATGCTCCACGGTGGCTCGTCGGATGCGCATCATTTCCGGGCTGCGGTCCAAACGCTTCTGGGCATTCTCAACGACCGCTTCGTGCTCCCAACGGGTTATTTTGCGATGGACGCCTGAAGTGCATTGAGCCTTGATGGTGCACATCCGGCACTTGAAGGTCCAGTAGGCATGAATGGTCTTGCCCTGTTGCTGCGTCGTCATGTGCCGCACCAGGCGCAGCCCCGCCGGGCATTCATACTCGTCATCTTCGGCGATATAACGGAAGGCCTTGCGGTCGAACTGGCCTTTGGCCCGGTTGGGTGAAGTATTGGGCTTGGGCAGATAGGCCGTGATATTGGCTGCCTCACAGTCCCGGATCTCTTCACCACGGTAGTAGCCACGATCGGCAACCACCTTCAGTTCTTCCACCCCCAGTGCGGACTTGGCCTGCTTGGCCATCTTTGCCAGTTGGCGCCGATCGCTACCCACGTTAGTGACCTCGTGAGCGACGATCATATGGTGCTCGGTATCCACCGCGGCCTGTACGTTGTAACCGACCATGCCATGACCCCGCGTCTTCATCGAGCGGGCATCTGGATCGGTCAGCGAAATCTGTTTATCCGGTGCCTTAAGCATCCGGGCTTCGAGCTTTTTTAGGCGCGCCATCTCCTTCTTCAGGGCCGCGATCTTGTCTTCCAGTCGCTGGGTTTTGTCTTCAGCCGGCTCCTGTTGATCTGCAATGGCCAGTTGCTCGAGGTAACGGTCGATGCTCGCTTCTACTTCCGCCAGTCGTCGCTTCATCTTAGCCCGCGTGAAGTTGCGATCACGATTGTTAACGGCTTTGAACTTACTGCCATCAATGGCCACGAAGGCATTAGCGAAAAGGTTGAGCTTGCGGCACAGCATGACGAACTCGCGGCACACCAACCGGATCGCTACGCCATTGTCTTTGCGAAAGTCGGCGATGGTCTTGAAGTCGGGCGCCAGACGTTCGGTCAGCCACATCAGCTCAATGTTGCGTTGCGCTTCACGTTCCAGTCGCCGGCTTGACTGCACTCGGTTGAGATAACCGTAGACATAGATCTTCAGCATCGTCGAGGGGTGGTAGGCTGGGCGGCCCGTATCGTTGGGCTGGGTCTTGAAGCCCAGGCCGGATAGGTCCAGTTCATCCAGGAAGACATCGATCACTCGAACGGCGCTGTCTTGGGCGATGTAGTCATCCAGGCGTTCTGGAAATAAGGTGGCTTGATTGCGGTCTTCGCCTTCTATAAATCCACTCATCCAACAGTCCCTTGGCTGGAAAGTGTAATTATATCTGGTGCGGAGTTTTCACACAGTCTGGGCCAGGAGCCGACACTCGCACATTGTCAGGTTGAGTAGACTGGTCGCGCAAGCCATCGTGATACCAAAGCTCCCGCAGAAATTTCGGGGACAGTGCCGGTACTTCCCTGCCTTGTCTAAGAAGTTCTTTGCCCACTACAGCGATGGCCAGTTCACCGGCTTCAGCAAAGGCAATCCCGGCGAGCGGAAGGCTTGCAGGCAATGCATCAATAATAGTGCCGTTGACCGCATAGAGCACATTATTACGATTGAAATGGGCTTTCAGGACGCCCGCAAAGACCGGCAGGCCCAGGTGGGTCTGGTGCATCTCAACCAGGGAACTGGCCGGGCTAATCCTGCGTTCAGGCCGGCGTTGCAACTGATCGCGGTGATTTTGAATGCCGAATACGGCCCCGTAATTAACCAGGAAATCATCCAGCTGATCGCCCGCAGACAAGCCCGGATCCGGGCCTGGGGCTGGCGCCGGGATCCGCACAAACTGAGCACGCCCGGTTGAATCGCTGACGGTGACGATCGCACCGGCGGCCCGTAATGAATCCCGGGCAGCCTGAAATGAAGTATCGTTGTCCCCCATCAGGCCGGAGTGAACAAAAAATAAAGCGAGTCCAGCCAGAAGACCCTCTCCAGTACTTGGCATTTCCGTTGCAACTCCCAAAATTAATGATCAGTTTCAAGACCGAGAGATCGAGCAATTGATCGGCGACTGTTCGATAAGACCTGAACAGCGTAAAAATGCTCACAGGCAATGTCCACACTTACCTGAAACAGACTAAACATTTGGCTGTTACCAGTCGGATGGCTACAATCGAGACAGGCTTGATCAGGAATTTATATTGCTCATGATGAACCGGCACCACCGGATACCGTTTATCAAACTCTGTATTTCAGCTTTGCTGTGCGCCTCAATCGCGGCCTGCTCCAGCTATGGCCACCGTTCGATGAACAGAGATCAACTCGATTATGGCTACAGTGCTGTGCCCCGTCAGCGATAGTCGGACAGACAAGGGTGGTTTGAATAAGAGAGACTTTTGGCCCATCGTCACTCCGAAGGAGCTATTGTCAAATCTGGTGTTTAGCCATTTGATTCAAGCGGCGACCTGATCAATCTCTTTTACCTCGATCCCATCTTTGAATTTCACCCCCGTAATCACCTTGGCCAGGTAATCAAAGCCGCGTAGCCGGCGCCATTTCTTTTCCGCACACTGGCTCAATTTGAACATCATATGCAACATGCCATTGCGCGTCAGACAACCTTTGGATCTTTTGGTCTGGTGGCGGATGGTGGCAAAGGTGGATTCAATCGGGTTGCTGGTCCGGATGCTCTGCCAGTGTTGGGCCGGAAAATCATAAAATGCCAACAGTTCATCCCGATCCTTGAGCAAACAGCTCGTCGCTTTCGGGTATTTCGCCTCAAAGATCTCAATAAACAAATCAAACGCCTTGTTTGCATCATCCTTGGTTTCCGCCTGCCAGATGGCGTGCAGGGCCTGCTTGGCTTTGGGTTGTGCGGATTTCGGCAAACAATTCAGTACATTCATGGTCTTGTGCATCCAGCAGCGTTGCTGGCGGCTGGCCGGAAAGATTTCATCCAGCGCCGCCCAAAAACCCATCGCACCATCACCAATCGCCAGTTGTGGGGCGCTCATGCCGCGCGACTTCAGATTCAGCAACACCTCACGCCAACTCTGAGTCGATTCTCGCACCCCGTCCTCAATCGCCAGAAAATGTTTTTCGCCGCGTTCATTGACACCAATGATCACCAGCGCGCAGAGCTTGGCATCCTCCGCCCGCAGCCCACTGTAGACACCATCAGCCCAGACATACACCCACCGGTCCTGTCCCAGGCGACGCTGGCTCCACGCTCGATATTCCTCCGCCCATACCTGTTTCAGGCGGGATACCGTGCTGGCCGACAGACCCTGTGCCTGCGGGCCCACCAGTACCCGCAACGCCTCAGCCATCTCACCGCTGGATACCCCTTTGAGGTACAACCACGGAATGGCTGCCTCGAAAGTCGCTGTCTTGCGCACATATGGCGGCACCAGCACCGACTGAAAACTCACTGCTTCACCGGTCTTCGAGCGCACCTTGGGAATTCTCACCCGGATCGGTCCCAGGCCGGTCTGCAACTCACGTTCTGGCAGGTAACCGTTGCGCACCACACCGGCATGACCTGATTCGGTACGCCAATCCTGATACTTGGCCAGCAGCTCCTGGACTTCACTTTCCACCGCTTCGGCGAGCAGCTTCCGGGCGCCTTCTTTGAGCAATTCGGTCAACGGATCGGCACTGATTGCTCGACGTTCCAGTTCAATAACATTATTCTTGTTCATAGTGGCGTATCTCCTTTGGTTGCTTTGAAGTTTGGTAACAACAAATCAACCAGATACGCCGCTTTTTTTCAACTGCTCAAACACCAGATTCGATCATAACTCTCCGAAGAGGAACGATGATGACAAAGCAATAGATAGTGCCAAGAAGGCCATCCGAGCCATTCGCCGGGCAACCCGGCGTCAGCCCTACGTATGCCGAATCCCATTTACCAAAAACCCACCAAAATTTATTTTGTATATGAGAAAAACCAGGTTCCCTTAAGACGTACATGGGACCCAATTGCGCGGGCATTTGCACGGTCGGGACCCTGAATCGGCTTGACATGCTCTTGTATGTCCGAGTCCGGCTATCACCCTTTTATTCCTATCCACAGAATTATCTGGTGCGTGAACAGAAATATTGGCTCACAATGAAGTAGCATTTCACTAACACCACTGAGCGCGCCGATCACACTAAATTGCACGACGCGCTCGCTTTCTAACGGAGCCATTCAAATGAGCCACAATTTCTTTACCCCTGCGACGGCGGCATCAGTCATTGGCGAGTTGTTTACGTCTAATTGGCTTACCGTAGATCAGGAGCGAATAACGGCTTTTGGAGAGATCACCGACGACCCCGACCCGCATCATGTCGACCCGGAGTTTTGCAAAGAACACAGCCCCTGGGGAAAGCCGATTTCGTTCGGCTTCCTGACCATTTCCTTGTTGACGCCCATGATATACGACGTGTATCGCTACCCGCTTGACGGCGATTCGAAAGATGGCTATCCGGCCAGCTACGGGCTGAATCGATTCCGGCTCGTCGCGCCTGTTCTCGCGGGTTCTCGAGTACGGGGCAAATTTACAGTCACTGATGTTCGAGACCGCAAACCCGGCCAACTGATGATTACTGTTGATTTTGCTGTCGAGATTGATGGCAACTCAAAGCCTGCACTTGTTGGGGAGTGGCAGATGCTTTGGATCACGCCAGATGTTCTTGTCTAGGCCGGCGATGAATCGCACGCCTGGCCTACCGAGAGTAAGCGATTATCCGTTCTATTATTCTGATCATCGCGCCGATGGCTTTGATGAACTGGCGCGAACGATTACAGATAGGAAGGATTGACTCAAAGCAGACCCGACAACCAGTGCATCACATTCAGAGCAAATTGGGCGTTGTGTGCTGCTCCCGGGTGATTCATTCCCTTCCTGTCTGGTTCGATTATCTCGGCTGTAAACATGCCCGCTTCACCAAGTATAACAACCTTACCTTCCCCCAATTCCAGAGCTGCACCTTGCATCATTCCCTCACTGGAAATATATGGGGAAGACATAAGATTTTGCATGTGATCTGTTGAATCAGTTTTTAAATCCAATGGGAAATAGGTGCGTACTCCCTCTCCTAACACCATCAAGGGCTGTACATTTGCCAACGGCTTCGCCCGAAATGCCTGGCCGGTAAAGGTGAGCACTGAATCTACCGCCTCGCCTTTTTCTGCCCGCCCCCTGGTGATAGGGTGTGAGCGTAATGAGCCATCAGCGGCTTTAAATTCAATCGGTTTATATATATCAACGGGGTAGGTATATCCATTGCTCATTAGCACACCAAATGCAGCAGCCAGCTCTTCAGCTGCTCCCGGAAACGGCATATGATCTGCGAGCAACAGCAGCGAGCCCCCCTCCTTTACCCACTCAACCAGAGACGTAATCTCTTGTTTCTCAAAGGCCGAAGGCGTGGGCAGCTTCCATTGATCCGTACAACTTGTTTTCCCGAAGTTCATGGGATTCAGGGCATTGGCAATAACCAAAACATCTATCTGTTTAAGTTCGGCTTTAGTAAAGGCACTGTACTTTCCTTTGGAGCTTTCGACGATATAGCCATCTTTCTTAAGAAGATCTGCAAAGGGCTTAAAGCGACCACCCATAGTATGGAGGTTATGATGTGCCTCATCGATAACCACGAAAGGTGCATTTCCCTCTGCATCAGGAAACGCAGGCTCCTCTACCTGCGGGATAAAACTCTTATCCGGATATTGGAGTCTGTCACACAAGTCCTCAGCCAGACCACGACTTGATACAAATAGACCAAGAATTATGATCGTTAATAAGAGGTGATTAAATTTCACTTATCTTCTCCACTTTCTAATCATCCGCGAATTTTAAATTGAATCCTTGGAAAGCAGATTGACTGTTTTCCATGACCCAAATTTGTTCCCCCCGTGTATATATGAGCCCTTTCTCCTGCGGCTCAGGACGGCGTAACTGTAGGGTGGATTAGCAAAGCGTAATCCGTCACTTGTAACAATTACTGCTGCGTCTCAACTTCCATATTGCTGATCAGTGGCGCCAGAGGCAGCGCATCAATATTCACCACTTTGCCTGCTTTAATCACCTTGTGGATGGTGCGGTAGTTTTTGGCACTTTTCAGTGGATTCTTTTCGAGGATAACCAAGTCCGCCAACTTTCCTGGCTCCAGCGTCCCGAACTTATCAGCCATTTTGTAGGACTTGGCCACATTGCTGGTGACCAATTTCAAAATCTCCATCGGAGCCATACCTAAGTCTTCCAGTGCTACCAAAGCATTGAAGTGCGACTCTCCCAGCTTACCATCAGGATCAACATTGACACTGATACTGGCATAGTCAGCAGCCAGAGCTGAATTTTCAATCCCCGAATCGGTCGAGAGTAATATGGTGGCACCTGCTTGAATCATCGCACGGATATTTTCCCGAGAGGCTTTCTTGCGGGGTACGAATGGATGAGACGCCTCTTCCAGAGCGGTCATGCGCGCATCAGTAATGGCCATAACCGAACAGGCAATACCCCGTTCCACCATCTTCTTGATATAGCTCTGCGGTAATGGCCGGTTTGGCCCGGAATCATCGCAGTGGGTGATGATGTCCACGCCTGCCTCAATGACCATATAAAAGCTTTCTATGGACGTCGTGTGAGCCTGAACGGTCATGCCGGATTTGTGCCCTGTGTCAACAATGCCCTTTTGAACACGTGGCGAAAAAGAGATATAAAACATATCCTTATGGCCACTGGCGCCATATTTGAGGAAATCCACATCCTTGGCGGCGTACTCTGCAACTTTTTCGGACACCTCTTCCAGCCCCATCCACATCAATTCGCGACCTACCCCCTGCGAGCTATTGTCAAATCTGGTGTTTAGCCATTTGATTCAAGCGGCGACCTGATCAATCTCTTTTACCTCGATCCCATCTTTGAATTTCACCCCCGTAATCACCTTGGCCAGGTAATCAAAGCCGCGTAGCCGGCGCCATTTCTTTTCCGCACACTGGCTCAATTTGAACATCATATGCAACATGCCATTGCGCGTCAGACAACCTTTGGATCTTTTGGTCCGGTGGCGGATGGTGGCAAAGGTGGATTCAATCGGGTTGCTGGTCCGGATGCTCTGCCAGTGTTGGGCCGGAAAATCATAAAATGCCAACAGTTCATCCCGATCCTTGAGCAAACAGCTCGTCGCTTTCGGGTATTTCGCCTCAAAGATCTCAATAAACAAATCAAACGCCTTGTTTGCATCATCCTTGGTTTCCGCCTGCCAGATGGCGTGCAGGGCCTGCTTGGCTTTGGGTTGTGCGGATTTCGGCAAACAATTCAGTACATTCATGGTCTTGTGCATCCAGCAGCGTTGCTGGCGGCTGGCCGGAAAGATTTCATCCAGCGCCGCCCAAAAACCCATCGCACCATCACCAATCGCCAGTTGTGGGGCGCTCATGCCGCGCGACTTCAGATTCAGCAACACCTCACGCCAACTCTGAGTCGATTCCCGCACCCCGTCCTCAATCGCCAGAAAATGTTTTTCGCCGCGTTCATTGACACCAATGATCACCAGCGCGCAGAGCTTGGCATCCTCCGCCCGCAGCCCACTGTAGACACCATCAGCCCAGACATACACCCACCGGTCCTGTCCCAGGCGACGCTGGCTCCACGCTCGATATTCCTCCGCCCATACCTGTTTCAGGCGGGATACCGTGCTGGCCGACAGACCCTGTGCCTGCGGGCCCACCAGTACCCGCAACGCCTCAGCCATCTCACCGCTGGATACCCCTTTGAGGTACAACCACGGAATGGCTGCCTCGAAAGTCGCTGTCTTGCGCACATATGGCGGCACCAGCACCGACTGAAAACTCACTGCTTCACCGGTCTTCGAGCGCACCTTGGGAATTCTCACCCGGATCGGTCCCAGGCCGGTCTGCAACTCACGTTCTGGCAGGTAACCGTTGCGCACCACACCGGCATGACCTGATTCGGTACGCCAATCCTGATACTTGGCCAGCAGCTCCTGGACTTCACTTTCCACCGCTTCGGCGAGCAGCTTCCGGGCGCCTTCTTTGAGCAATTCGGTCAACGGATCGGCACTGATTGCTCGACGTTCCAGTTCAATAACATTATTCTTGTTCATAGTGGCGTATCTCCTTTGGTTGCTTTGAAGTTTGGTAACAACAAATCAATCAGATACGCCGCTTTTTTTCAACTGCTCAAACACCAGATTCGATCATAACTCCATTTTCCGCTCTCCCGCTCTTAATTCTCCTGCCGCTATTTATTTAATTTTGGCATCAATCTATATAAAACTGATACTGGTGTGTTGTTAATTTGGCTGTTAAGTTCATTGTCTGACAATGGGCAGGGTGACCGACGACGGATGGGCCACATCGTGGTAGATGGACTGGTGGGCAATGATGGCATCAACTTCGCTGGCCTGATCGCCGCCGGTATTGAGATTGCGTGAGATGAGCGGGAAAGCTGCTGACATGACGGTGAAACGCAACGAAAATCCTTTGCTGACTTCCACGCAGGTACCCCAAAGATCAAGTGTGTAGCTTTCGATGGCATCCGGCGTGAGCGGCTCATTCAGAAAATCACCGTTGCGTGAACGGGCCCGCACCCAGCCTTCCGTCAATCTTTGCACATAGCCGGAAGGGTGCACCAGCGACAGGCGCGCTACCCAGTCTGTATCCCTGGCGGAAGATGAAGCGTGTATTTCAGCGGTGACTGGTCCACAGACCGTGACGGTTTCCTGTGCAGGGACAGTGGAATACACGAGGACGTCTGCTCGAGCGTCAACGGCACTGTAGTCATCCGGTCCGCCTGAATCTATATCGCCTTCCCAGATAAACGGGGTGGGGTCATTGGGATCATATTCATATTGGTCGGCTGATTCGTCCGTAGCTGGCGAGGTAGTGCTTAGCTGGCCGCCTTTACTCGCCGCGCCATTGCCACGGAGGTAGTGCTTTGTGAATATCGTCCCGGGAACCGGCCAGTCCTGCGCGTCGAGCCAGCGATTCCCGTTCATTACGAACAACCTGGCGCGGGGCCAGCCATTGAGCGCAGTGGTGTCACCATTGAGGTAGTGTTCGAACCATTCCCGGTACAGCGCATCCAGGTTCATTCGGCTGGCGGCACCAAAATCGACCTCTCCGATTTTCTGGTTCTTTGAATCGCTACCTATCCAGTGGCGCCACGGACCAATGACCAGGTATTGTTGATCCCGCGCGGCAGGAGCGCTGTTTCTCATGATCGGAAAATTTTGCAGCGCTCCTCCGAGTGTCCCGTCGTACCAACCAGTGACATGCAACATGGGCACATTGGATTGATGCAGACGATGTTGGTAGCTGCGGGGCGTCCAGTAGGCGGGATTGTCCAGGTTGTCGAGGTAGTCCTGCCAGATGCCCAGACGCAGACCAATTCTCCTGTCGATGGCCTTGATTGGAATACTCAGGTAATCCGGAATCAGGTCGTGTTTGGCCTCGCCGAAGGAGCGTGAGGTCCGCCCTTCAACCACCAGCGCCCACTCAAGCAGTGCCAGCGCAACCGCACCATCACGTTGTGGCCAGTACCCGCCGGGATCAGGTGGCGTGACCATCGGGATCATTGCTTTTAACGCGGGGTTGTTCAATGAGGCGGGCAATACCTGGGTCCAGCCCAGGTAAGAGCCTCCCATCGTGCCGACCCGCCCGTTCGACCACGGTTGCCCCGCTACCCAACTCTGTGCATCGTAGCCGTCGTTGGTTTCCTGCTCTAGTGGGTTGAATATTCCACCCGAATCCCCGCGACCCCGGACGTCCTGTATGACGTAGGCATAACCTTTTGCGGCCCACGACTGACCTGCATTGAAATGTTGTGCGGTGGTTCGTGTATAAGGCGTACGTACAAGGATGGCGGAAACTGGCCCAGCAACATCTGGCCGGTAAATATCGGCGCTCAGATTGACGCCGTCGCGCATGGTGGCCATCTGGCCAAACTCGCGGATGACCGGAAATGGTTCGGTTTGGGTCCACGCTGAAATCGGTATGACTGCCAGGCACCCAAAAAAGGCGACTGCCCCAACCATGTTTTGTAGTCCAGCCCTTGTGGCCATTACGCGCGCCAAACCTCTGTAGCAACCCTTAGGTAATTCCCGCCCAGAATCTGTTGGATATCCACCTCCAGGTAACCCGCATTCACCATTAGATTCACGACTTCCTCAATTTGCTCCGGCTGAAAAAAAGAAACCATGTTTTCATAATTTCCGGATTCCGGCGATTTGACGGATTTCATGTAGCGTTGCATGTCTTCCGCATCATAAACATGGTCGGTACCCAGTCCAACATGCCGCGGACCCAGCAATTCACACCAGTAATCGATCTGGCGAAAGAAGTTTTCACTCGACTGAATGGCGTCGGGCATGAATATATCGACCCCGACCAGGCCAACCCAGCCCCCGGTGGCTGCACAAGCCAGGGCCTGGTCATCACGGATATTACGGTCATGGTCATTGAGCGCCTTTGGGTTGGAATGGGAAAAGATGACCGGTGCAGAGGAAATTTCCATCGCCTCCATCGACGTTCGATACCCGGTGTGTGAACAATCGACTTGCATACCGACCCGGTTCATTTCCTCTATCAGCTCGATGCCAAAGGGAGTCAGCCCTTTATCGACAGGTTCGTGGCAGCCACTCCCCACGCAGTTATCGTGGTTGTACACCAGCAGCATCTGCCGGATGCCAAATGAATACCATTTTTCTATCAGGCCCAGATCGCCACCCAGGTTATTGGTACCCTGTAGATTCAGCGAGAGCGCCAGTTTGTCATCGTCGCGGGCTGCGTGGATGTCGATCACCGTGGAAATCAACGTCAGTTGGTCATCCTCGTCTATTTCCCTATGCACCCGTCTGAGGCTGTGCAGTAGATCTTCCGGGCCTTCCTTGTCTGAAGAAAGTGATAGCGAGATGAAATCGAAGCCGCTGTCCCGGTAGCGCGGCAAGGTCTGTTTTCTGAGTTCCGGATCACCGTATTGGGTCCACGGGAGGATGGCCTCGCACACCAGTGCGCTGTTGATGATGGATTTTGCTCTTGTGCTGTGCATTCGGGTTCGTTGTTGGTGATTCGTCATTCCGCCTTTTATACGCCATCCCTGATTGAGTGGCATCGCGTGACTGCCGCCTTGTGATTGGCCTCCGGGTTGAGACCTGACGGCCGTTCGCCTGCGCTCAAACCCAGATGGGCACATCCGGAAGGCAACCGGCCTCTACCGCCCGCTTCGTGAGTTCTGCAGATTTTCAGGTCCGATGCGATGTTCACGACTGTGACGTTCCCGGCTGTCGGGTCGCTTTTGCCGATGCCAGCGAGACCCGATCCGTTACAGAATGGACCATTCAGGCATCGGACGCCAGTAGCCGGGGATTCTGGAACTTTTTGGCTGCATAGACTGGGCCCTACGCGGAACTGCAGGTGCTGCTGAGGAAGATGCCCCAGTTTTCGTCAGAAATGAGACAACCCCAAGTAGAGGTCTCCATCCATGTCCAGTGAAACCACAATCTGCCATAGGCTCACCACCGTCCTTTTTTTGGCACTTGTCGCCATAACTCCCGCAGTTGTGGTCGTCGGAGATTTGGGCGAGGCGGTCACCATGACCGGTCTTTTTCAAGCAGAATACCGTGACATTCACTCCAGCAATGTCGACGATGCGGCGACTATCCGCAGGGGTTCGTTGCCTTTTTGCCATTTGCTCGAGTTTCGCTTAAGTCTTTGATTCCAAAACCTTATGATTTTGAGCCGAGATTCTTGGGTGAGCACATCAAGAAAAAGCGCCTCACCTTGGGTCTGATTCAAAGGTAGTGTCAAAAATCTTTCGGCGCGTCGATAGTCAGCCGCCGTCATTTGGCGCTTGTTCGGTGTGGTAGCTGCCGACGCTGAGGATTGTTCTGCAACGCCTTTGAAATCGGCGGCGGGTTGGCACGCCGCCAGCGACAAGATGAACAGAATCGGAAGGCAGAGGGTTTTGGCGGTCATGGCCGGGCTCCGTGCGCCGTGATTGAGGCTCAGAATTGGTAACCTAATCGAACCCCGATGGTCCGTGGTCTTAAATGATGGCCACGTTGGTTTACGAATCCTTCGGAATCAATCCAGGTCAATGCATCGTCATTCGTAATATTATTGGCAAACACTTCGACGCTCAAGTTGTTAGCCAGCAGCGTGCCTGCTCTAATATTCAATCTGTTGTAATCACCTATTTCTGGACCGGCCTGTTGCAGGTTGTTGTAAAACCCACCGACATAGGAATAATCAGCCCTGACAAAGGAATTGTGGCCGGCCAGCAGAAACTCATACTGTAGTCCCAAACTGAAATTAAAATCGGGAGAGCCCGGTAGACGATCGCCATCCATAGCACCCAAGGAAGGCGCGTCTTCTGTCAACTCCGCATTGACATAAGAGGTGCCGAAATTAATGAACCAGCCATTGCTAAGGTAATAGGAACCTTCAACTTCGACCCCCTTGGATCTGGCGCTGCCGGCATTCAGCGTTGCGCCACAGAAATCAAAAACGACCCCTATTGGAATTCCGTCCCAGTCTGCCTGGAATATTGAGGCATTAAGCTGCAAGCGGTTTTCCAGAAAGGTGAATTTTGCCCCCAATTCATAGCTGTCTACGAAATCGGAATCGATCTCGTAGGCGCCTGTAGAAACCCCGTCACTGCCATCAAAAAATCCATCGCCGTCCTGGTCACAGACCGGGAGATTGTTGGCGGGTACGGGTCTTCCCATGCGAAATCCCTGGCTCCATGACGCATAAAGTAGCGTATCGTCATTGGGTTTAAAGTCGACGCCCAACTTGTAATTTGCGTCACTTGCATCACTCATACTGGTTATTACTTGACTGGTAGGAGTGAAGACGGCCTCTTCAGTTGTGTTGGTCAGGGTTCTGTCGTAAGAAAATGCCCGCGCACCTGCGATAAATTTGACTTGATCTGTCAATTCGTAGTAGATCTAACCGAACAGCGCCTTCTGCTCCCTAATATCATCAAACACTTGCTCAAGGAATTTTGGGTCTCCAAAGGAATTCAAAGCCAAATCACCACCCCAAATACCCCAATTCTCTGTAGATTGCTCTATATCCTCGTAATAAATGCCAGCTATGAATTGAAAGGGTCCCTCAAATTGCGAAGCCAAGCGAACCTCCTGAATAAAGGCATCTGATACATAACTTAGGGGTTGGGACCAGGGAATGGCAAAACCAAAAAACGAGGCAATTTCGCGATACATTTTACTGTCTTCTTTAAGCCATGAAGAAGACGAAAGCAAGCTCGCCCAGCCAAAATCGTATGAGAGCGTGGCATTGATTATTTCAATATCGTCGCTGAACTCCTCGTTGAACTCAGGTTCGCCGTAATCCTCACCATTAGGCGGGCGCCTCATTTGCAGCCGTCTCTGTGAGAAGGAGCCTATGTCCAATTCCAAATCTGCTTGCGGCCAGCCATCCTGTTCAATCTTCTGCTTGAGATAGGTTAGGTTTGCAGTGAATTTATCAGTAGGTTGCCACAGAACACTGATACGACCACCGGTGTATTTATCGCTGCCAATATCACCTCGGTCTAATGCGATTGCGCCGGTTGCTTCCGCTGCTGCTGAGACGGTAGGGTCACTGGCGGCAACATTTTTATAAAACCCGCTGTTATTGAAATGATAAGCAACCACGCGCACGGCCAGCGTGTCTTCGATAAAGGGGATGTTTATTACTCCCCGAAACTCTGAATTACCGCTTCCCAAATCTGCCGTATTGGAGTAACCCACTTTTACGCTGCCTTCAGTTTCTTGCAGGTTTGGTGCTATCGGAATATTTCTTATCGTGCCTCCGAACGAACTTGCTCCGTACAAAGTGCCTTGAGGGCCTCGCAGTACTTCTACGCGCTCAAGATCCACCATTTTTATGTCCGCCGTGTGCCCATCTACGCCAAAACCGGAAATAGGGGCTTCACCAAAATAAACACCGACGGTAGGGCCCTGGCTCAGTTCGTTTTGAGGGTTGGCGGCCAGGCCGCGGATGACAATCGTCACCTTGCCCGCAGCCTGATCGAGAACACTTACGCTGGGCACCGAGCTTAGGTAATCCCCCATGCCTACCAGGCCTCTAAACTCGATCTCCTTGCTACCCAAGGCGGTGATACTCATGCTGACATCCTGGATTCTCTGCTCACGTTTGGAGGCAGTAACAACGACTTCTTCAATGATGAGAGGATCCTCATTCCCCGCATCATCATTTCCATCTTGTGCCCCTGCGGAGACTGCAAATGCAGCGGCCAAAATGACTGCCAGCCGCGAGAAAAAAGATTTTTGTTCTGGTTTTGCCTGAGGCTCGGTTGACATGCTCGTACTTTCCGAATGATTGTTTACGCGAACGATCACATTGCCCTTGTCGCGAGCTATTGTCAAATCTGGTGTTTAGCCATTTGATTCAAGCGGCGACCTGATCAATCTCTTTTACCTCGATCCCATCTTTGAATTTCACCCCCGTAATCACCTTGGCCAGGTAATCAAAGCCGCGTAGCCGGCGCCATTTCTTTTCCGCACACTGGCTCAATTTGAACATCATATGCAACATGCCATTGCGCGTCAGACAACCTTTGGATCTTTTGGTCCGGTGGCGGATGGTGGCAAAGGTGGATTCAATCGGGTTGCTGGTCCGGATGCTCTGCCAGTGTTGGGCCGGAAAATCATAAAATGCCAACAGTTCATCCCGATCCTTGAGCAAACAGCTCGTCGCTTTCGGGTATTTCGCCTCAAAGATCTCAATAAACAAATCAAACGCCTTGTTTGCATCATCCTTGGTTTCCGCCTGCCAGATGGCGTGCAGGGCCTGCTTGGCTTTGGGTTGTGCGGATTTCGGCAAACAATTCAGTACATTCATGGTCTTGTGCATCCAGCAGCGTTGCTGGCGGCTGGCCGGAAAGATTTCATCCAGCGCCGCCCAAAAACCCATCGCACCATCACCAATCGCCAGTTGTGGGGCGCTCATGCCGCGCGACTTCAGATTCAGCAACACCTCACGCCAACTCTGAGTCGATTCCCGCACCCCGTCCTCAATCGCCAGAAAATGTTTTTCGCCGCGTTCATTGACACCAATGATCACCAGCGCGCAGAGCTTGGCATCCTCCGCCCGCAGCCCACTGTAGACACCATCAGCCCAGACATACACCCACCGGTCCTGTCTCAGGCGACGCTGGCTCCACGCTCGATATTCCTCCGCCCATACCTGTTTCAGGCGGGATACCGTGCTGGCCGACAGACCCTGTGCCTGCGGGCCCACCAGTACCCGCAACGCCTCAGCCATCTCACCGCTGGATACCCCTTTGAGGTACAACCACGGAATGGCTGCCTCGAAAGTCGCTGTCTTGCGCACATATGGCGGCACCAGCACCGACTGAAAACTCACTGCTTCACCGGTCTTCGAGCGCACCTTGGGAATTCTCACCCGGATCGGTCCCAGGCCGGTCTGCAACTCACGTTCTGGCAGGTAACCGTTGCGCACCACACCGGCATGACCTGATTCGGTACGCCAATCCTGATACTTGGCCAGCAGCTCCTGGACTTCACTTTCCACCGCTTCGGCGAGCAGCTTCCGGGCGCCTTCTTTGAGCAATTCGGTCAACGGATCGGCACTGATTGCTCGACGTTCCAGTTCAATAACATTATTCTTGTTCATAGTGGCGTATCTCCTTTGGTTGCTTTGAAGTTTGGTAACAACAAATCAACCAGATACGCCGCTTTTTTTCAACTGCTCAAACACCAGATTCGATCATAACTCACCCCCTGCTGCCAGGTCTCGTTGGTGCGCTTGGCAAATGTATTGGTAATAATCGGCGGATGGACGACGCCCAGAAAATCGGGCGAGAACGGGCCATCAAATCCAATAATATTACCCGCCAGGAAGATGCGGCTACCAGTTGCTTCACCGCTGTTAATCGCATCCCGGGCCTTGACCAACGCCGCCCTGGGTCCCCAGGTATCAAAGACCGTCGTTTGGCCGGTTTTGAGCGCAATTTGTGCCACTTCCAGAATAACCTCGTAGTAGCGGTCTTCGTACCTGATCAGTGATTCCGCATCGATATTAATGTATAGGTGCAGATTGGCGTCAATCAGGCCGGGAATTACATATTTTCCCTTGGCATCGATCAACTCTGTTCCACCTGGAATGGCGATCTCCCGTTTGCTGCCAACAACTGCAATACGCCCGTTTTTTATCAGCACCACACCTCTTTTAAGCGGTGCACTTCCTGTCCCATCAATCACAGTACCGTTCACTACTGCTAGGGTCTCGGCGTAAGCAGGCGCTACTGCCACCGCTAATGTCATCAAGACTCGTCTTATTACCCCCAATAACTTCAAGTTTGATCCTCCGTCTAGCTGTGAAGTCCAGCAACTTTATATGCACCAGGCATCCGAGTGATCGGCGGCTTCAAATTGAAGCCGCCGTGCTCTCGATGCTCGTTGTGCTGCCGCAAGTAGATCGGTAGTACAGCCATCCGTTCATTGGATGTGTGGTGGGCACTAAAGGAGGCCCATGCCCGCATCAGGATTTGAATGAATCGTTCTGGCGGCTTGACCCAGTCATAGGGATGGCTATTTTTCAACTACCGACAGCACCAGTGCCGAAGGGTATTCCATGTTGTGGTAAATAGTCTGATGAGCCGTATTCCAATGGATATCCGTCGCCACCGGATTGCCAGTATTTTGGTTAGGAGCGTAATATGGAAACGAACTGCTCGTGACCTCGATACGGATTCGATGACCAGGCAAAAATCGATGCCCCAGTTCCTCCAGATCGATAGTAAATTTCTCGACCTTACCAGGCGTCAATAGCCTCTCTTTGTCGAAACCATTGCGGTAACGGGCACGCAACGCCCCACCCGGCGCTCCCAACCGAAGCGCACGACCGTCCGGGTAAACGTCAAGGAGCTTGGTGAAAAAATCCGTGTCCCGCGCATCACTGGCTGCGTATAGTTCCAAGAGTACGTTACCAACGACATCTATTGGTTTATCCAGTACCTCACTGGTATACACAAGCACGTCTTCGCGAGCCTCTACGGGCCGGTGATCTACCCCGAACAGCCCCATCTTGCCGTCGGCAGATGACGGGACGGGATTTTTCGGATCGAAGGTATAGCCATCCGTTGGCTGGGTTCCTGGTTTATCCAGTCTGAGTCTGCCGTCACCGCTGAGCGTATTTGCATTGCCACCACTGTGCAGGTAAAACCGCAGTGAGTTGGCCTGCCGTGGTGGATATTCATCGTATTCACGCCATTCATTGGCGCCGGTGATATACAGCCTCGCCTTCGGGTGGTCATAGCTGTTCGTGGTGCCCTTCAGATAGTGATCCAGGAATTCGAGGCGCAGCGCCCATGGATCGATCACCGACTCGGGGCCAAACTGCAACTCACCTACAGATTCGGCACCGCCGAAGAAGGTCTGGACGTGTAACCATGGTCCGATGACAAGAAATTGCTGATCTCTGGCTTTGGAATGTTTTTGCATCCCGCGCCAGTAATGCATCGCACCGGGTTGGTCGCCATCGAACCAGCCGGTAATGTGCAGCACGGGCAGTTCGATGTTACGGAAATCCTCAGGTTGTAGCTTGATTTCCTTCCAGTAATCATCCATCGTCGGGTGACTCAGGTAGTCTCGCCAGATCTTTAATTTTGTCCCAAACGCAGCCTCATCAAGGGTCATCAGCGGACGGTGCCAGAATTCCTCCTCCGGGTTGAAGTGCCCTTTGGCCATCAGGTCGAAAAGCAGCACTTCCCGCCAAACCCTGCCGGACACATTGTGTAACCAAAACAGGTCACCTCTTAAGGTAGGGATCCCGCCAGCGCCATAGCCCACCTCATCCATGTAGTCGCCCGCAGCAGCGGTTGACACCAGGCAAACCAGGCTCGGTGGTCGGGTCTTGGCCGCCTGCCATTGGACTGCGCCATGGTATGACACGCCCCACATACAGACCTTGCCGTTCGACCACGGCTGGCTCGCAGCCCATTCCACGGAGTCGTAACCATCCTGGATATCGGCGAACATATACCCGAATTCGCCGTCGGAGTCCCCGCGTCCCCGGACGTCCTGGAAGACAAAAACATATCCCCGCTGGGCGAAATAGGTGGTGAATTCCCAAGGCAGATCGCCCCTGCGCGCCCCTTTGTTATAAGGCGTGCGCATCAGCAGCGTCGGGTAGCGCCCTGCCTGCCGTGGCTTGAACACGTCAGCCGAAAGTTCTACACCGTCGCGCATCGGCACGCGCTGATTGAACAGAACTTTGATCTTATGCAGTTCCTGCTCTGTTTCGGCGGCGCCTATCTGAGGGAGCCCTAGTCCCAGAGCAGCTATAAATATCAATTGGGTAAGGAGAATATTCATCATTTTTCAGTTTAAGTTACTGAAGTATATCGTATTTATAGTGGTTTTACCTTTTTATTGGTGAAATATCCGGGCTAATTTCGCCGAGCCTCCCGTCTATAACCAGAAGAATCCGCTGCAACCACGCTCCGTAGGCAGAAGCTAGTTGCAGCAGTAGTTACTTACAGATTAATAGCTGTATGAAAGGTTGATACCGAGTGTACGGGGTCGAACCACGTTAGCAGTCTGAGCAAAGGCCGATGGATTTGCATTCGTCAAATCATACTCATCCAAAAGGTTGTTTACATAAAGTGATACTGCGAAGTTTTCACCGGCCACACTAACATTCAAGTCAACCTGTGTGGATGACGGAACCGTAAAACTGACGAATCCACCAGTAAACGGGTTAATTACTGATTGACTCCAGGTGGTTTCAAATTCATCCCTATAACGAATACCACCACCGACGCTGGCATCCAGATCAACGAGTGCGAAGCCGTAATTTATTAACAGGGAACTAGTCCATTCAGGCACAAAGCGCGTACTATCACCTGCCAGACCACCAACTGCAGGGTCGTCGTCGTCGAGCGCACTATTGGTGTAGGCAAGTGACAGCCTGACAGTTAAGTCATCTACCGGGTTGAGAAATAACGTACCCTCAACCCCTTCACCGCTAATATCACTATCGGCATTACCGGTTGTAGGAATACCACCTATTCGCTGTTGGGCTTGGAAGTCTTTCCATTTCATACTCCATAAGGCGAAATCATATCCCACAACTCCATCCAGCCAACTGCCTTTGGCACCGACCTCATAACTCCACATTGTATCGGAGCTTACAAGCAGACCGCTGCCTGCAAGTGGCGGGTTGACAAATCCAGGCCGGAAACCACTTGCTGCACGGAAGTAAAGCGCTGTCTCTTCACTCACTCGCCAGCGCGCACCGAACATAAAGGTCTCGACATCCTCCGATTCGGCTCTGTTACTTGTGATCGAGAAATTGGGATCCACCGTGCCAGCTACTAGTCCACCAGCCAGAAGTATATCAACACTCAAATCTGTATCGGAATAGCGCATACCCGCAGAAACATCAAAGTCAGGGGTAATGTAATAGGTTGCATTGGCAAATAATGATTTTTCCTCGTAGGTCTGAGGTAAATCAAATAAGCCGTAGTTAGTATTTGGAATTGCCGGGACAGACTCAATGCTTTGCGTATCGCCCGACTCCTCTTTAGTATAGAAGGCGCCGATGATCCATTCAAATTTCTCGCTGTCTGCAGAGGTCAAACGAATTTCACTCACATCTTTCTTGAATCCTGCAGGTGCCTTGTTGACGATCTGGTGGGGAGCATTATCCGGGTCAAGCGTATCTGGGTGTTGTCCCACCAACCCCGGGCCAAAAAAGCCAAGATCAAAAAATATTGCTGGCAAAGCAGCCGTAATATCGAGAACAGAATCACTTTCAAATTCGACTTTGCCCAGGCTCCAATTCAATGTTGCCCAATCAAAATCAACTTCTAGCATCAACGACAGGTTGTCGTATTGTCGTTCAAATGGTGAAGGTGGCACGCTGGTTGTGTATTCACCAAATGTAGGTGAGTTCCCTGTAAAGGAGATCCGCCCCGAATGTGAGTACTCCATTTCTGTATGGATACCTCTAAATTTCAACGATGCCGCCTCTGAAATTTGCCACAGTACCGCCAGACTATAACCTTTACTCTCGTTACGATTCACTTCAGAGTCAACAGGGGTGCCTAAAACATCCACCAGATCGACAAAACCCTCCATATCATTATAAAATGCCGAGACGGTGACACCCAGCGTATCCTCGATCAGAGGAAAGCTTACACTGGCTTGGTAACGCTGATTAGGACCCCCTGCACCATGGGTACTTGACAAATCTACTGACAATTTGCCACGCAACTCATCAAGGGCCGGATCGCGAGTAACATAGCGAACTACACCGCCAACCGAATTAGCACCGAACAAAGTACCTTGCGGCCCCTTAATTATCTCAACGCGTTCAACATCGCTTAATAGACCCTCAAAAACAGAGTGACTAATTAATGCGCCGATGTTGGAGTTGGTGTATGGCACATCATCAATATAAATGCCGACAATTGGTGAACCTGCTTCCTGAGTTACTCCACGCATATTTAGGGTGCCTAAACCAGGCTGTCCAGCACTAACCATATTGATGCCTGGCGTGTAGGCAGTGATATCCGCCAGTGTATTCAATCCTATGTCCGTAAAGTCTTCGGCTAGCAAATTGGTGATGGCAACCCCAGCCTCCTGCAAGGATTCCTCGCGACGAGTAGCTGTTACAATTACCTCTTCAATACCGACAGCACTTTCTTCAGCCTCATTTTGTGCCCAAAGCCCCTGAGCAGCACATGTGCCAGCCAAAAGGCCGATAATTTGGGCTAACTTTATCTTATTGGATATATTCATTTGCATTGTCCTCATGACCAATCCACAGTCATCTCAGGCACAAAACGGACATCATCACATTCGGCAAGAATACCACAAATCCGACATACCCACACCGGCATCTTTCATGTTGACATGATGTCGCCGCCGAGTGTTGGCGACATGATTGTCCGCAGGGCAACTACTTGGAACCCATTCCGGCCCGCACTCCAACAGCGACATTTCCATTGGGATCGTAACTCCGGCTGGCTTCCAGCTTGTGTCCTATTTTGACGTGATGACCGACGCCTTGTTCGCCAGTGGCACAACGCTTGAACGAGCGGCCCAGAAAAACTCTAAACTATGCAACACCAGCAGAACGATTTAACCAATGTGTTGCGTCGACCGGTTGAAATCGCAGCTGCAAAGCTGCCTAATATGAAATGTACGACTTCGTGGGACGATTTCACTAACCTCAAAGTGCATTGCACAGGAGAGCGTTATGGATCGTCAAGCACAAAGAGATATTCGCCGGAAATTGAATTGTCTACAGTTTGCACAGGAACGCGGGAGTAATGTATTAGCCTGCCGTAAATTTGGAGTCTCCAAGTCATCGTTTTATCGCTGGAAAGCAGGCTATAGAGAGAAAGGAGAAGGAGTTATGATCGAATCTGGTGTTTGAGCAGTTGAAAAAAAGCGGCGTATCTGGTTGATTTGTTGTTACCAAACTTCAAAGCAACCAAAGGAGATACGCCACTATGAACAAGAATAATGTTATTGAACTGGAACGTCGAGCAATCAGTGCCGATCCGTTGACCGAATTGCTCAAAGAAGGCGCCCGGAAGCTGCTCGCCGAAGCGGTGGAAAGTGAAGTCCAGGAGCTGCTGGCCAAGTATCAGGATTGGCGTACCGAATCAGGTCATGCCGGTGTGGTGCGCAACGGTTACCTGCCAGAACGTGAGTTGCAGACCGGCCTGGGACCGATCCGGGTGAGAATTCCCAAGGTGCGCTCGAAGACCGGTGAAGCAGTGAGTTTTCAGTCGGTGCTGGTGCCGCCATATGTGCGCAAGACAGCGACTTTCGAGGCAGCCATTCCGTGGTTGTACCTCAAAGGGGTATCCAGCGGTGAGATGGCTGAGGCGTTGCGGGTACTGGTGGGCCCGCAGGCACAGGGTCTGTCGGCCAGCACGGTATCCCGCCTGAAACAGGTATGGGCGGAGGAATATCGAGCGTGGAGCCAGCGTCGCCTGGGACAGGACCGGTGGGTGTATGTCTGGGCTGATGGTGTCTACAGTGGGCTGCGGGCGGAGGATGCCAAGCTCTGCGCGCTGGTGATCATTGGTGTCAATGAACGCGGCGAAAAACATTTTCTGGCGATTGAGGACGGGGTGCGGGAATCGACTCAGAGTTGGCGTGAGGTGTTGCTGAATCTGAAGTCGCGCGGCATGAGCGCCCCACAACTGGCGATTGGTGATGGTGCGATGGGTTTTTGGGCGGCGCTGGATGAAATCTTTCCGGCCAGCCGCCAGCAACGCTGCTGGATGCACAAGACCATGAATGTACTGAATTGTTTGCCGAAATCCGCACAACCCAAAGCCAAGCAGGCCCTGCACGCCATCTGGCAGGCGGAAACCAAGGATGATGCAAACAAGGCGTTTGATTTGTTTATTGAGATCTTTGAGGCGAAATACCCGAAAGCGACGAGCTGTTTGCTCAAGGATCGGGATGAACTGTTGGCATTTTATGATTTTCCGGCCCAACACTGGCAGAGCATCCGGACCAGCAACCCGATTGAATCCACCTTTGCCACCATCCGCCACCGGACCAAAAGATCCAAAGGTTGTCTGACGCGCAATGGCATGTTGCATATGATGTTCAAATTGAGCCAGTGTGCGGAAAAGAAATGGCGCCGGCTACGCGGCTTTGATTACCTGGCCAAGGTGATTACGGGGGTGAAATTCAAAGATGGGATCGAGGTAAAAGAGATTGATCAGGTCGCCGCTTGAATCAAATGGCTAAACACCAGATTTGACAATAGCTCAAGGAGAAGCAGGCCTCATCAACTCCAAGCCATGCCCCGAGAACCTACTGCTTCGCACCCCAGCACCGATCGAGGAAAAGATTCTACATCTACGGCGCACCTACCACTTTGGCCCGGATCGAATCGCCTGGTATCTGGAGCGCTATCACCAGATCAAAATATCGGGCAAGGGTGTGTTAATTTGCATCCAAAAGTACACCACTAACCCCCCATATTTGCATCCAATATTGCCCCACGTGTAACCCTCTTTCCTGCTGATGATAAAGCGGGAGTGTACAAGGAGTGATAGACGTGGATTTATTGAGTGTAATACGACGATGGCATGGCCGTGACAAGCTGTCGATGCGAGAGATTTCAAGACGAACCGGGCTTTCCCGGCACACCATTCGTAAGTACCTGGCCAGTGGGATTATTGAACCGAAGTATCCGCTGCGCAGATCAGTCAGCAAGCTCGATCCTTTTGCCGGAACGCTGGCTACCTGGTTGAAGCGTGAGTCTGGCCGCAACCGCAAGCGCCGGCGAAGTTTAAAGATGCTCCACCGGGATCTGGTGGCGCTGGGCTTTGATGGATCCTACGATCGGGTAGCCGCCTTTGCGCGTGACTGGCGTCAACGGCAACGTGAAGCGGATAACCAGGCCAGTCGTGGCACCTATATACCGCTGATCTTCGCCCCGGGTGAGGCCTTCCAGTTCGACTGGAGTGAGGACTGGGCGCGGGTGGGTCCGCGACAGATGAAGTTGCAGGTGGGCCATTTCAAGCTGTGTCACAGCCGGGCGTTTATGCTCAGGGCCTATCCGCTGCAAACACATGAGATGCTGTTTGATGCGCATAACCATTGCTTGCGGGCGCTGGATGGCATTCCTCGACGCGGCATCTACGACAACATGAAGACGGCCGTGGATAAGGTGGGGCGCGGCAAGCAACGCCAGGTCAATGCGCGCTTTCGTGCCATGGTCAGCCACTTTATGTTTGAGTCGGACTTTTGTAACCCGGCCGCCGGCTGGGAGAAAGGCCAGATAGAGAAGAACGTTCGCGATGCCCGCTACCGTCTCTGGCACGATGCACCGGCATTTCGTGACCTTGCAGCATTGAACGTCTGGCTTGAACAGCGATGTAAAGCGCTATGGCACGAGATTCAGCATCCGGAGCAGACTAACCGGACCATTGCTGAGGTTTACGCCAATGAACAGCCCACCCTGATGACGGTACCGCCACCATTCGATGGCTTCATCGAGCACGCCAAGCGGGTTTCGCCCACCTGCCTGATTGTCTTTGAGCGCAACCGCTACAGTGTGCCGGCAGCGCTGGCGAACCAGGTCATCAGCCTACGGATCTATGCCGACCGGCTGGTGATGGTTGCCAGGGCAGAGGTGATCGCCGCGCATGAACGCATCTTCAGCCGTGATCATTCCAGCCCCGGCAAGACCAGCTATGACTGGCGGCATTACCTGGCGGTGGTGCAGAGAAAGCCGGGGGCACTGCGTAACGGCGCGCCATTTACCACGCTACCCAAGAGCTTCCGGACCTTACAGTCCGTACTGTTAAAGCGCCCCGGCGGGGATCGGGAGATGGCTGATATTTTGGCGTTGGTATTGCAGCATGATGAGCACCTCGTTGAGCAAGCTGTGGGTGAGGCGATTGAGTCCGGTGTACTGACCAAAACCCATGTCCTCAACCGCCTGGGTCACCTGCTGGATGAACCACGTCCGGCCAGACTGGAGCCACCTCCGGCACTGACCATCAACGCTGAACCCACTGCTAACACCGAACGTTACGATCATCTGAGGGAGGTGCACCATGTCGACTGATGCCGTGGTTTTGAGCCTGAAGTTCACTCAAGCTGTTCGGTATGGCGGGTGCCGTTGCAGAACTCGCTGAACAGGGCGCACCGGCGTATCACCAGTCCACCGGTCTGCTGGACCAGCTGATCAAAGCTGAAGTTGCTGACCGTGAGGTCAGATCCATCAACTACCAAATGAAGGTTGCGCGCTTCCCGGCACATCGTGACTTGTCAGGCTTTTCGTTTACTGACAGCGCGATCAACGAATCACTGGTCAGAACACTGCACCGTTGTAAATTTCTGGATCAGACTGAGAATATCGTATTGATTGGCGGTCCCGGCACCGGCAAGACACATATTGCTACCGCCATTGGTGTGGAAGCCATAGTGCATCATCACCGGCGGGTGAGATTCTTGTCTACCGTTGAACTGGTTAACGCGCTTGAGCAGGAAAAGATAAATGGTAAACAAGGGCGATTAGCCAACCGCTTTGCTCATGCTGATCTCATCATCCTGGATGAGCTTGGCTATCTGCCGTTCAGCCAAGCCGGCGGTGCGTTGCTGTTTCATCTGCTGAGCAAGCTGTACGAAAGAACCAGCGTGATCATCACCACCAACCTGAGCTTTTCGGAATGGGGCAATGTGTTCGGTGATGCCAAACTGACCACTGCGCTTCTGGACAGGCTGACCCATCATTGCCATATCTTGGAAACCGGCAACGACAGTTACCGTTACAAAAACTCGACCATCAACAGGAAAAAGGAGAAGAAAAGCAGCAAAACAACCTAAATATGAGCCATAATCAGGCTCTCAGGGTGGGGCAATTTTCAATGCAAATCCTGGGGCACTTTTGGGTGCAAATAAACAGGCAAGGGTGTTTACTATGTGCTCAAAAGACATGGACTGAATCGGTTGCCTCAAAATTGTCGCAAGCGCTCTATTCCCACCTTCAAACGCTACCAAAAACAAGTCCCGGGTCATCACATCCAGGTTGACGTTAAGTTTTTGACTTTTATCGATAAACGCGGCCATAGGCTGAAGCGTTACCAGTACACTGCAATCGATGATGCAACCCGCATCCGAGCCTTGAAATTTTATCCCAGGCATACACAGGAAAATGCCATCCGCTTTGTCAACCACGTGATCGAGCAATTCCCGTTTCGCCTGCACACCATCCGCACGGACAACGGTCACGAATTCCAGGCCAAATTTCATTGGCATCTGAAGGACCTGGGCATTAATCACTTCTACATCAGACCCGCGACCCCACGATTGAACGGCAAAGTGGAACGATCTCACCTGACCGACAAGCTTGAGTTCTATCAACTCATCGATTACAAAGGCGACGTCGACCTGGCCAAGAAATTACGCGACTGGGAGGCCTTCTATAACTTTCTCAGACCGCACGCTGCACTGAATGGAAAAACCCCCTATGAACGGTTGCGCGAGAAGCTGGTAGCATAGCTGTTCACCGTCCTGCGAAGTTATTACCATCACAGTCACCTGTCTGACACAGCTTGCTCCCTTTGTGTGACGTCAGCCCATATGGGACCACTTAGCCCCATTTACTAAGAGACACTTCTGCTATTTTTAAACTGAAGCAGAGGAGTTTCAATATGAGCATGTCTAACACCACCAAGCGGGTTAAAGAGATCCGCCGTAAAACCCGTCGCAAGTTCTCATCCGAAGAAAAGATCCGCATTGTGCTGGATGGATTGCGTGGTGAAAGTTCGATAGCGGAGCTATGTCGCCGGGAAGGCATCAACAACAATCTGTATTACCGCTGGAGCAAGGACTTCCTGGAAGCCGGTAAAAGGCGTCTGGCGGGTGATACCGTCCGTGAAGCCAACAGCGATGAAGTGGTGGATCTCAAGAAGGAAAACAGCAATCTCAAGCAAGCGGTCGCTGAGCTGTATCTGCGTAATGACTGGCTTAAAAAAAGTCTGACTGGGCAGGGTGTGATATTGGACGACAGCTGATGTACAGCGCGTCAGAAAAACTGGCCATTATCCGCTTGGTGGAAGATTCCGAGTTATCCATCCGCCGCACCCTGGTTGAGATAAACGTCAGTCGCAGCAGTTTCTACCGCTGGTACCGGGTGTATGAGCGTGATGGCCCTGAAGGTCTACAGAACCACAACCGGGCAGCACGCCAGCACTGGAATCGAATACCTGACTCGGTACGAGAGCTGGTGGTTGAGGTTGCCCTGGATCAACCGGAGCTGACACCCCGTGAGCTGGCCTGGCACCTAACCGACACCTATGAGTATTTTATCTCGGAATCCAGTGTCTATCGCATTCTCAAGTGCCATGACCTGGTTACCTATGAAATGTACGACTTCGTGGGACGATTTCACTAACCTCAAAGTGCATTGCACAGGAGAGCGTTATGGATCGTCAAGCACAAAGAGATATTCGCCGGAAATTGAATTGTCTACAGTTTGCACAGGAACGCGGGAGTAATGTATTAGCCTGCCGTAAATTTGGAGTCTCCAAGTCATCGTTTTATCGCTGGAAAGCAGGCTATAGAGAGAAAGGATAAGCAGGCCTCATCAACTCCAAGCCATGCCCCGAGAACCTACTGCTTCGCACCCCAGCACCGATCGAGGAAAAGATTCTACATCTACGGCGCACCTACCACTTTGGCCCGGATCGAATCGCCTGGTATCTGGAGCGCTATCACCAGATCAAAATATCGGGCAAGGGTGTTTACTATGTGCTCAAAAGACATGGACTGAATCGGTTGCCTCAAAATTGTCGCAAGCGCTCTATTCCCACCTTCAAACGCTACCAAAAACAAGTCCCGGGTCATCACATCCAGGTTGACGTTAAGTTTTTGACTTTTATCGATAAACGCGGCCATAGGCTGAAGCGTTACCAGTACACTGCAATCGATGATGCAACCCGCATCCGAGCCTTGAAAATTTATCCCAGGCATACACAGGAAAATGCCATCCGCTTCGTCAACCACGTGATCGAGCAATTCCCGTTTCGCCTGCACACCATCCGCACGGACAACGGTCACGAATTCCAGGCCAAATTTCATTGGCATCTGAAGGACCTGGGCATTAATCACTTCTACATCAGACCCGCGACCCCACGATTGAACGGCAAAGTGGAACGATCTCACCTGACCGACAAGCTTGAGTTCTATCAACTCATCGATTACAAAGGCGACGTCGACCTGGCCAAGAAATTACGCGACTGGGAGGCCTTCTATAACTTTCTCAGACCGCACGCTGCACTGAATGGAAAAACCCCCTATGAACGGTTGCGCGAGAAGCTGGTAGCATAGCTGTTCACCGTCCTGCGAAGTTATTACCATCACAGCTCCCTTATCAAAATTATAAATTTCTCCTACTGACGTGTCGGTCCTCCTTGTCCCAAGAGGACTGAGCAGTTTCAAGCCATGTCCGGAGCTATTGTCAAATCTGGTGTTTAGCCATTTGATTCAAGCGGCGACCTGATCAATCTCTTTTACCTCGATCCCATCTTTGAATTTCACCCCCGTAATCACCTTGGCCAGGTAATCAAAGCCGCGTAGCCGGCGCCATTTCTTTTCCGCACACTGGCTCAATTTGAACATCATATGCAACATGCCATTGCGCGTCAGACAACCTTTGGATCTTTTGGTCCGGTGGCGGATGGTGGCAAAGGTGGATTCAATCGGGTTGCTGGTCCGGATGCTCTGCCAGTGTTGGGCCGGAAAATCATAAAATGCCAACAGTTCATCCCGATCCTTGAGCAAACAGCTCGTCGCTTTCGGGTATTTCGCCTCAAAGATCTCAATAAACAAATCAAACGCCTTGTTTGCATCATCCTTGGTTTCCGCCTGCCAGATGGCGTGCAGGGCCTGCTTGGCTTTGGGTTGTGCGGATTTCGGCAAACAATTCAGTACATTCATGGTCTTGTGCATCCAGCAGCGTTGCTGGCGGCTGGCCGGAAAGATTTCATCCAGCGCCGCCCAAAAACCCATCGCACCATCACCAATCGCCAGTTGTGGGGCGCTCATGCCGCGCGACTTCAGATTCAGCAACACCTCACGCCAACTCTGAGTCGATTCCCGCACCCCGTCCTCAATCGCCAGAAAATGTTTTTCGCCGCGTTCATTGACACCAATGATCACCAGCGCGCAGAGCTTGGCATCCTCCGCCCGCAGCCCACTGTAGACACCATCAGCCCAGACATACACCCACCGGTCCTGTCCCAGGCGACGCTGGCTCCACGCTCGATATTCCTCCGCCCATACCTGTTTCAGGCGGGATACCGTGCTGGCCGACAGACCCTGTGCCTGCGGGCCCACCAGTACCCGCAACGCCTCAGCCATCTCACCGCTGGATACCCCTTTGAGGTACAACCACGGAATGGCTGCCTCGAAAGTCGCTGTCTTGCGCACATATGGCGGCACCAGCACCGACTGAAAACTCACTGCTTCACCGGTCTTCGAGCGCACCTTGGGAATTCTCACCCGGATCGGTCCCAGGCCGGTCTGCAACTCACGTTCTGGCAGGTAACCGTTGCGCACCACACCGGCATGACCTGATTCGGTACGCCAATCCTGATACTTGGCCAGCAGCTCCTGGACTTCACTTTCCACCGCTTCGGCGAGCAGCTTCCGGGCGCCTTCTTTGAGCAATTCGGTCAACGGATCGGCACTGATTGCTCGACGTTCCAGTTCAATAACATTATTCTTGTTCATAGTGGCGTATCTCCTTTGGTTGCTTTGAAGTTTGGTAACAACAAATCAATCAGATACGCCGCTTTTTTTCAACTGCTCAAACACCAGATTCGATCATAACTCCCATGTCCGTTGTTGCCATGCAAGAGGCAGCACGGAGTTGCTTCACAAACTAAGGAGATAGACAAATGAGTAACAGTAACAACAAACCGGAAGTAACCCTTCGTGACGGTTCGATTAAAGCAACCATCTGGAAAAACGAAGGCGAAAACGGTGTATTTTTCAGCGTTGAATTTGCCCGGACTTATTCCGATGACAGCGGCAACCCGAACTATGAAATGTACTGTGATGGTAATAACTTCGCAGGACGGTGAACAGCTATGCTACCAGCTTCTCGCGCAACCGTTCATAGGGGGTTTTTCCATTCAGTGCAGCGTGCGGTCTGAGAAAGTTATAGAAGGCCTCCCAGTCGCGTAATTTCTTGGCCAGGTCGACGTCGCCTTTGTAATCGATGAGTTGATAGAACTCAAGCTTGTCGGTCAGGTGAGATCGTTCCACTTTGCCGTTCAATCGTGGGGTCGCGGGTCTGATGTAGAAGTGATTAATGCCCAGGTCCTTCAGATGCCAATGAAATTTGGCCTGGAATTCGTGACCGTTGTCCGTGCGGATGGTGTGCAGGCGAAACGGGAATTGCTCGATCACGTGGTTGACGAAGCGGATGGCATTTTCCTGTGTATGCCTGGGATAAATTTTCAAGGCTCGGATGCGGGTTGCATCATCGATTGCAGTGTACTGGTAACGCTTCAGCCTATGGCCGCGTTTATCGATAAAAGTCAAAAACTTAACGTCAACCTGGATGTGATGACCCGGGACTTGTTTTTGGTAGCGTTTGAAGGTGGGAATAGAGCGCTTGCGACAATTTTGAGGCAACCGATTCAGTCCATGTCTTTTGAGCACATAGTAAACACCCTTGCCCGATATTTTGATCTGGTGATAGCGCTCCAGATACCAGGCGATTCGATCCGGGCCAAAGTGGTAGGTGCGCCGTAGATGTAGAATCTTTTCCTCGATCGGTGCTGGGGTGCGAAGCAGTAGGTTCTCGGGGCATGGCTTGGAGTTGATGAGGCCTGCTTCTCCTTTCTCTCTATAGCCTGCTTTCCAGCGATAAAACGATGACTTGGAGACTCCAAATTTACGGCAGGCTAATACATTACTCCCGCGTTCCTGTGCAAACTGTAGACAATTCAATTTCCGGCGAATATCTCTTTGTGCTTGACGATCCATAACGCTCTCCTGTGCAATGCACTTTGAGGTTAGTGAAATCGTCCCACGAAGTCGTACATTTCATACAAACGACTTCCAATTTACCGGGGAAATTCTCACACAGCTCTACGCCACTGATGTCCGGAGAAGCGTCGAATTCTACCAGGCGCTTGGCTTCAGGCTTGACTACTACTATGACTACAATGATGGCGTCTACACAATCGAATGGACGCAATCGTACGCGCCTCAATACGCAGAAGTGATCCAGGATGGTATTCGGGTCGGCTTCACCACATCCAAGGAATCAGAACAAGTCTACGGAGGAGGTGTGCGTCATTATTTCATCGTCCCAGACGTCGACCTCCATTATGCATTGGCCAAGAAAAACGGGATTGTTCCCGAACCGGACGAAGTCGAAGTGCGTCCGTGGATGAGTTTCTTTACCGTTTCGGATCCTGACAATCATCAAATTGTTTTCGGTGAAAAGAACCAATCATATTATGACGATGCAAGGGAGCAAATTGACAAACTCAAGCAGCCACAACCAGCGCGGCCCTAATTCTCAGTGAGTCTTCAACCCCAGAATTCATGATACCGGCAACCCGAGAGATGCTGGAGGTGACAGTTGGGGCGCCACCGCATCGACGAACTTTTCCACCACCAGGTCTTCGGCAAGGCTGTCAAGTTGGTAGTTTTTGATAAAACCGCAATGACCACCGTAAGGGGCGACGATTAGGTCGAGATGCGGGTTTGCCGGTAGTTCCTCGAAGTCTGAAATGGGTATGACCGGGTCGTCTCTGGCGGTGAGAATGGTCGAGGCCACCGTCAACGCGCTGAGGCGGCCGCGATGTACGGAATAGCCGTCAAAATAGGCGTCCGCGCTGTCGAATCCAGTATATTCCCGCGCCAGGTATTCAGTGCGCTCGCGCAAGCGTTTGATGCTCACGAATGCGTCATCTCCATAGAGCTCGGAGTACATCTGCTGTTTGATCTTCAGGGAACGGCCCCATTTTCGAGTGAAGTAGCGCTCGTAGAACCTGATGCCCTGCTCCATCGCCAGCATCGTATGAGCCGCAGAAATGACCGGGCATACGGCGACAATCTTCTTCAGATTCAGACCGGCTTGTGGCGCCCTCAAACCCACGCGCAGGGCAAAATTCCCACCCAGGGAGTAACCTGCAAGACACCAATGGGCAGGGTTCAGGCGCCGCTGGAGGTCAGACAGCGCAGCGACCACTTCATCCAGGCGGCAGCTATGGAAAATGCCGGGGTTGAGGTGGTGTGTGTTGCCATGGTCGCGGAAATTCAGCCGGAATACATCGAATCCGGTCTCATACAGGCGGGCACTGTTGCTGAGAATGTAGTTCGAGCCGGCTCCGCCTTCCCAGCCATGAAACAGCACCGCGAGTCCACGCCTTTGCGAATGCGGCGTCGAGGGGGGCTGCGGTGAATAGAAGCCGTGAAGTCGGGTGTCATCTCCAGCATCCAGAATCCAGTCCTGAGCCGCTGCCCGCACTGCGCGCGACCGGCGGCACCACCAGCATGCGACGCAGAGCGCTGCTGGCGATAAGGGACTGTACATGCCGATTACGCAGTCCAACCGGCGGAATAAACGCCTCAGCCGTCCGTCCGGCTTTCATTTTCTTTCCCCACCGAATTCCAGAGGTCTAAATCGATCATAGGCCTCGGCCACAGCTCGATGGGCGCGGCCAGCGACTTCTTTACGCTGCATGCCACGGGCCGAAAAGGGTTCCAGCAATTCCATCTCGGCGACGCAGGCCTTTTCGCCCAATAGCCGCATCAGGTTTGGCAGCATTTCTTCACCCTCATAGAATGTTATGGTCTGGTTGTGCTTTCCGTCACGTAGATAGCGCAACATCAGTGGCTGCACGTCGACGGCCGACTCAATGGCTGCCGCGAACAGCCGAGCGTGAAATCGCTTGACGCCAGGTCCCGGGAGCACACCCCCTTCAGCGAATATCGCCACCTTGTCACCCGCTGCCAGTTTTTCATTCATGGCCTGCACCACACCACTGGAGGAGTCATGACTGCCTCTGCGATGAAACAGGGTGCCCCCTGCAGTTGCGATTAAGCCAACAAAAAACCAATCGCGTATTTCTGCTTTGCCAACGAAGCCCATGGGCTGATAGCTGTGCAGAAATTGAATATCGAGCCACGACAGGTGGTTTGAGGCCACCAACTGCGGACCTTGCGGAAATGTTCGATTGACCCGCCTGCGCAGGCCGAAAATCCGGCACGTCATGGCAGACCACCAACAGGTCATGGTCTCATCCAGGTGGCGCCAACCCGCATGGGGCGACCAGGTGGGAATACTGCGTCCCACCGCGTTGAACGTGACAAGCGTAATCGGCAGACCGATCACAACGTGCAGCAACAACCACGGAATGCGGTAAAGTAATCTCAGGTATCGAATAACAAATGTTCCGGGACAAGCAATCGACTGGCAAGATTATCTTGATCGAGGTTCCCTGTCGATAACAAAGATCGCCCGGTAGAAGACCAGAGAGACTCCTCGATGAAGGAACACCAGGTACGAATTGCAGCCAGCAGTCGGACATTCACGGTCCGCGAGGGTGAATCGGTCCTCACCGCCGCCCTGCGCCATGGCGTCATGCTGCCCTACAGCTGCAAAAACGGCACCTGCGGAAGTTGCAAGGGCAAGCTGGAGCAGGGGGAAGTACACTATCCATTTCATCCCCCTATGGCGCTCGAACGGTCGGAGATCGCAGATGGATTTGCGCTGATGTGCCAGGCCGAGCCCATCGAGGACCTCGTCATCAGCGTCCGTGAAATTGCCGCGGTGCGGGATATCCAGATCAGAATGTTGCCCGCTCGGGTAATAGACAAAACGCGCCTGGAGAACAACGTGATGCGGCTGCGCCTGAAGCTGCCACGCGCACAGCGGCTACAGTTCCTGGCGGGCCAGTATATTGACATCCTTCTGGCAGGCGGCAAACGCCGGGCTTTTTCAATCGCCAGTTGCCCATCGCTGGAGGACGAAATCGAGCTGCACATTCGCCACATCGATGGCGGCGGCTTTACAGGCTGGGTATTCGACGAGCTCAAGATCAAGGACATCCTTCGGCTCGAGGGGCCGCTTGGCACTTTTTTCGTGCGCAACGATGAACCGGACAAGCCCATGATCATGGTTGCTGGCGGCACCGGTTTCGCACCATTGAAGTCCATGATCGAGAATTTGCTTGAGCACCATGACAGGCGTTCAATTCACCTGTTTTGGGGCGCGCGGAACATGGACGAGCTCTATATGGACGAGCTTCCGGCCGGCTGGGCAAGCGCTTTCGACCACATCCGCTACAGCCGTGCCTTGACGGCAAACTCAGCCGTTCGCGATCTCTTGCCGGCAAACGATCTGCAGAAAATTCACCACGGCCTGGTTCATGAGGCAGTGCTCAGTGAGTATCCGGATCTGAGCGAGTATGACGTTTACATGAGCGGCCCACCGGCGATGATCGATGCTGGCAGACACGCGTTTGTTGAGCACAAGTTGCCAGCCGACCGCCTGTTTTACGATTCATTTGAATTTGGCCTGGACGTCCCCGTGAGGGTTCTGGCCCGACCGCACTAGCATCCTATTATTGTGACTAAAGAATGACCAGATTTTTGTCCGACGCGGTGCAATATGCGGGCAAATTGTGAATTCCAGCAACGTCGTTCAAATGTGCTGTACCCATCGTTGAGGCGCCGCTTCGGAGCAAGGGGTCTTCTTGCAGGACGCGCTCGAGAACATCCATGTTTCAAAGGGTCCTGCAAGAAGACCCCTTACTCCGAAGCGGCTTGTGCCAGCGTTAGGAAAGCCCCGTGAGTGGGCTGCTGGCCACGCCTTCAAGGATGCCGAGCGCCGACAAGATTCTATGGGTCTGGTCAAGCCATGGTTACACACGGTTTGAATGTTTCGCCTCGACTCATAAGGGCATATGCAATCCTGACCAACTTGCGCCCCAATATCACTCGAGCAGCGGTTTTTGAAAGTCCCTTATCCAGTTGACGCTGATGATAGCGCTCGAATCGAGGTTCGTTGCGGGCCGCGTGAGCGGCACAAAATAGCAATCGTCGTATCTCCTTCTCGCCATTCTTGGTCAGCTTGTGCTTGCCCTGCATGCGACCAGACCGCCGCAATCGTATGTCCAGGCCGAGGTAGGCCACAAAGGCATCCGATGAAGCGAACACGCCGCGATGAAAGGCCGCCACCAACCCAGCAGCTGTGGCGGGTCCAAGGCCCGGTATCTGTTGGCAACGCGCATAGTCTTGTTGCAGGCCCAACGCCCTTAGCAAATACTCAATCCGGCATTCGATGCGCTGGATCAAGCGGCTGCAGGCCTGTTCCACTTCTCGGCCTGACAGCGACACTTGGCGCATGCTCATGCGCATGTTTTTACGCACTCCAACCACCACAGCGCGACGCTTAATCAAAGCCCACAGCTCCCGTGAATGCTGGTCTGACGGGCAATGACGAGGCAATGACTGCGCTTCGTGGCTGAGATAGCGTGCTAACAACCAGGCATCATGCGGATCACTCTTATGCCTCAGGCCGACGGCATACCGATAGTGATGCAGCTGGCGTGGGTTCACCAAGTAGATCGCATAGCCCAAAGCGTGCGCAGTATCCACCACCGCCAGGTGGTAATGCGATGTCGGCTCCAGCGCCAGTCGTACCTCGCCCGTCAACCCACCAAGCCATTGTGCAATGGCCGCGGTTGAGTTATTGACTTGATAATGTCGTTGCCGGGTCCAATCGTAAACGTCCAAATGATCTTTCGAAACATCCACACCTAAAGTGACTTGGGTAACATTGCTTGTCATAATGATCTCCGCGGTTATATGCCGTAGCCGGGATCTCACGGGGCGCAAGCTTGTATACATCGGCTGTCATTGCAGCTAGATTCTCAATCGGCGCTCTGGTGAGAATGGGATGGGGACGAACTCTTGTTAGTCTGTACCGACTGGCCAGAAAGCGACTGCGTCCCGCCCATCCCGGCACCCTTAATCATCCAGATTTAAGGCAGAAACACCATACAAGCGACTGGGTCGCTGGTCCAGGGATGGACCAGCGAGGCGACACGGAACAGGATGTTCCGTTGGAGCCGACCCACCAAGCGCGGAGAAGTGAGGGAAGCGCGCAGCGCCATCCGCCAGGCGTGGACAGCAGTCCGCTTATGGGCTTTCCGGAGGTAGAACAATGCAGCGGTAGCCGACCGCAACCCCCTCATGGCGCTTTGCGGTAACGATGGCACCAAGCTTCAAGTGTGAACAACGTTGCTGGAATTCGCAGCTAATTCGGATCGTCGCCGGACTCGGCCGAAAGGAGCTTTTGAGGCCCACTGGGCAGGGGTTCTGGTGTTTTGCCCTGGCTGAGGCGCAAGGCATTGCGGAAGCAGACCAGTGATGTGTCGATTTCACCTTGTCGTTCCAGGAGCTGGCCGAGCGAATCATAGCCGCCCACTGTGGGTTCGAGCTCGAGACTTTTGACCAAGTGAGATTTCGCCTTTCCCCACAACTTTTCGCTGGCGCAAAGGCGGCCCATTGCCAGTTGCAAGGCGGCGTCATCGCCATGTGACAGCAACCACTTTTCACAGTGTTTAAGCCGCTTGGAGGTATCTTCGGCACCCGGATCGCCGTAAGGAATGAGCAAGGCCGAATTCCATTCCTTGCGGATACTGTTGCGCAAAATCTGCTCGGTAAGCTCGGCACCGCCCAGTTTGACCCGCCTGATCGGCAAAAGTACGGATGACCTCGGCCGTCTGCTTCATCGCCTTGGGCAAACTTTGCCAGCTGGCTTTGAGGCCGGCCAGATCATCGCATTGCTGTAAGTCGCTGATCGATGTTTCCAGGCGCATCCTCAATGCGGTCACTTCGTCCACCACGCCGGCTTTGAGCATGGCAGGCAGCAGCGCCTGCAATTCATTGGTCTTTCCCAACGCACGGTAGCTGTCGGACAGCAGTTTCAAAACCTGAGGGTGGCGCCTGCGGCGCTTGTGCAGGGGCTCGAGAATTTCCAGTGCCTCATCATAGCGGCCGTTCGACGCCATCATTCTTGCGCGGGTCAGAGCCACAAGGAAACGCTGTTTGGCATTGTCCGTATTCGCCTGTTCCAGATAGTACTCGGCTCGATCACCTGCATCCTGGCCGTCGGCAGCCTGCGCCGCAGCGAGGTAGCGAGCCGTGGTTTTGCCTTGTTTGCTGGCCGAGTGTTGCAGGGCTTTTTCAGCGCGACCCCAGTCACCCTCGGTCAGTGCCAACAGCCCCTTCTCGAGCTGCATCATCGAACGGCGCTCACGCACCCTGCGCGCGGTTTCCGCCGGGGCTCGCCAAATCTTCAGCGCCACGCTAATCAGCAACCACGTCGCCAGCACCCCCAGAATGAGCATGATCACACTGGTCTCCAGCGTCCAGCCGCGAAAATGAATTTGCACCAGGCCCGGGTCAGTTTTGAACAATGGCGCCATGGCCGCAGCAAACAGAGCAAGTCCGATGGCCAACAAGAGAAGCAAGGTGCGCCGCATCAGGGGTCGGTCTCCTCGACTGTGGAAATTAAATCACCGGCCGGTTCATCTGTAACCTGCTCATTTCTCACCATTGACGCTGAGCGGATCGCGGCCTGACCGCTGCGCAGTTGCCGCAACTGAGTCCCAGGGCCCACTGACATCAGGCAATTCGGGGCTGATCTGCCGGGCGCTCAATTCCGACACTTGCGAGCGAACCGCAGACAGTTGGCCGTCTTCAGCGCCGAACCACTGTTCGATCGAAGCGGCGGTTTTTTCCAGCGTCGCGCTGAACGCGGCCTGGTCTCCTCGCATCAGCGCCAGGCGTGCTGTTTCAAACTGCAACCACAGACCCTGGCGTATCAAATCCTTGTCCTCAAGGCTGAGTACGGCTTGCCCATCCGCAGTTTGTCTCCTGACTTTCACCAGGCTGGAAAATACGCCCTTGATCCTGGCCCACCATCCCTGTTCTTCTTCGCTGATGTCCAGTGCGCCCGCTTGCTGGCTCTCGCCCTTGAACGGCGCCCGCATGACTTTATCCTGCATGGAATAGAGCGCCTGCGAAATTCCGAACAAGTCGGGCAAATCGACTGCTGCCAACTGATCCCGACTGAGGGTGATTTTCTGCCTGACACCAAGGTAGAGCGGGCTGTTTTGGGCCTCGAGGTGCTGGCCTGCCAATTCCAGTGCCAGGTCCGCGGAGACGATATCGGAAAACAGCCGTAGCCGCTCACTGGCAAGCCTGAGGAGGTATTCGACCTCGTCAAGATCCAGTTCCGAGCGCCCATTCAGTTCTCGGGCCGCAACGGTGGCAAGGCCCGATTCGATTGCCCTGCAAGCGCGACTGCGTGGCCTCGCCGGCGGAGAGCAATTCAGCGATGGATGTTCGTTGTTGTGCAATTTGCTGCGCGACTTGCTGGCGAGTGCCCGATGTTTCGGCATTCAGATCTTCCATTCGACGCTGCAAGCGCTGTTCCAACTGTTTCAGCTGCTGCAGTGTTGCTTCGCCGTCGTTGGCTGCGACAGCATCGATCCGGCTCCGAATATCCTGAATTTCAGAATCGAATTCGCCCTGGCGTCTTACTGAATCAGCCAGTTGACCCGCGACATCCTGGGTCGCGCTTTCGGCCTTGAAGTCTTGCCACAACAGCCAACCACTGCCCAACAGCGCAGCCAGCGCGATTAGGACGGACAATCGTGACAAGGCGCCACCTGGCCGAGCCTTGGCAGGCGCCGCCGCAGAGGGTGTGGGCGATGAAGGTGCGGGCGATGAAGGTGGCGGGCGAGGGCAGTGCCGGGGACGCTATGTCTTCAGACTTGTTACCGTTTTCGGTGGGTTCAGAATTCACGCAGTTCAGTTCCGGGTGGCGGGCGTGAATCCATTATAGCGAGATCAGGTTCACCGTGAGACCGGGTGCGGTTGCGGATCAACCATCCTGCTTCAAGAACAGCGCTCGCACCGAACTGGCAATTTCGTCGTTGGACGGACCCGTCGATAGATGCACCGATGAGGGCCCAAATGCGCGGGCCAGTCGTTGCAATCGAGGCGAGGTCACCAGCCAGCTACCGCGGCAGATCCTGAACCATGCAGCGGGCGGCAAAACACGAGACATCGCGTTCATGGCGTCTGCGCTGGTCCACAAAGACAGGACCCGTCTGGCGCCTGCAAGATCAATGATAATGCGCTGCTGCGGCTGTAATGGGCGACGTTCGTAAACCAGCAGCTTGAGTACCTGGCAGCCTCGCTCCTGGAGCCATTGGGTGAGTGCCTGGCGGCCGTTTCCGGCCGTCACAATAATTGCTGACGCGCCCGCACCTGGTGCGCCTTCCATTCTTTGCGAAAGTACCGCCATCATCGCCTCGCTGTTATGCGGATTTGGTGCGACCGTTGCCACGCGGTTGCCGGCAGACTCCAGGGCGCGGGCCGTGGCCGGTCCCATCGCCGCCAGTGACGCAGCCCTCAGCAGCTCACGAGATATTTGTGACAGCCCGAATTCCACCGACCGGGGGCTACTGAATATAATTGTTGCCGCCATGCCGGCGGCCGTACTGCCGGGGCCAAGCAATGCCTCCAATTCCGCCTTGGTTGTGGCATCCAACTGCACCGGACAGAACTGATGCGCCGGCTGCAACAATACGGCCGTACCAGCAGAATCCAGCAAGGGGGCCAGCCGCGCGGCGAGGTCCCGGCCTTCTGACTCGGGACGTGTAATCAGAACATGGCTAAAGGGCCCCTCGCTCATGGCCCACCGTTACTGCCGGAGCGCTGGTTCTGTGACGCCAATCCAGCAATGATGGCCGCAGCTCCCTGATCCAGCAGATCTTGAGCCAGCGCCTTGCCCAGGTGCTCTGGATGATCCGCAGGCCCGATCTTTTCGCAACGGATGATATTTCCGCCGTCGGCCTCCCCCACCATGGCCTGTGCCTTGACCTGGCCGGAATCGAATCGGGCGTAAACAGCCAAAGGCAACTGGCAGCTTCCCTGCAACCGCTTTGCTGCTTCCCGTTCAACCCGGGTGATCACCCTGGTCGCGGGGTGTTGCAGGCATTCGATGATGTCACGAACTTCGCTGTCGGCCTGGCGGCACTGCACGCCGATGGTCCCCTGGGCCGTAGCGGGCAACCAGTGAGGCGCCTCGAGAACCTCGCTGACGTGGCGTGTCAGTCCCAAGCGTTCCAAACCGGCACAGGCGAGAATGATGGCGTCATATTCGCCATCCTCCAGTTTGCGAATTCGCGTATTGATATTGCCGCGCAGGTCGGCAACCTGCAAATCGGCTCGGGTACTCAGCAATTGGCATTGGCGTCTCAAGCTGCTGCTGCCCACGACCGCGCCGGCCGGCAAGTCTGCGATAGTGGCCCCGTCGAGTGACAATAACGCATCACCGGGGTTGGCCCGCTCCAGCACGACATCGGTGATCAAGCCGACGGTGACATCGACCGGAACATCCTTCATAGAATGAACCGCCAGGTCCGCCACGCCATCGAGTAAAGCCCTTTCGAGCTCCTTGAGAAACAGACCCTTGCCGCCCATGGCGGCCAGCGGCTGGTCCAGAATGAGGTCGCCCCGGGTAACCAGCGGTAGCAACTCAACACGCAATCCCGGGTGTTTTTGAACCAACAGGTCAGCTACGTGCTGCGCCTGCCACATGGCGAGCTCGCTTTTGCGGGTTGCGATTCGCAATGCCATCTGCCGCAATGTTCAGTGTCCAGCCAGCAGCTTTCGTACACGGGGCAGATTTCGCCGGCTAATTTCCGGCTGGCGTTCGGTTCCTTTCAGCATTGCCAGGGTGCGGCCGTCACGGGTTCGCTCCAGACCGCGCAAGAACTTCCTGGCCACCAATGCATTGCGGTGAATTCTGAGGAAATGCAGTGCAAAGCGGTCCTCCAGATCTGTCAGTGAGTCCTCAATAACAGTTCGCCCGGTTTCGTGAACAACCGTTGTGTACTTGTCTTCGGCGAGCAAGCAAATGACACTGGCCAGAGGCGTCAGGGCGACCTTGTTGCCCACGGTCGAGCGCAGGAAGGCCTCGGATTGGTTCATATCTCTGGATTCCAGGTGCTTACGGGCTTTAGCCAGGGCCTGGTCCAGCCGGGCTTGCCTGACCGGCTTGACGAGATAGTCAGTGGCTTCGACATCAAAGGCCTGGATGGCCTGGTCCTCAAATGCGGTGCAGAATATGATGGCAGGAGGGAAATCTGAGGCCTTGAGGACGTCGGCCAGCTTCATGCCATCCATATTGGGCATGGCGATATCCAACAACAATACGTCCGGCTCAAGCACCGGCAGCGCAGCCAGCGCTTCGGTTCCACTTCTGGCCTCCCCCACGACTTGGCAGTTCGCGATCATATCCAGCAGCCTTCTCAGCCGAGCCCGGGCGGGCGCCTCATCATCAATAATCAGAATCTTTAACATAGGGCAAACTCAAAACGGCAAAAAAACGGTCCTCTTTATGGGTCAACAACGTTGCTCCGCTACCAAAAGCCAGGCGCAATCGTTCACGGATATTTTGCAGTGCCATACCGTGACCCTCTGCTGACAGCTGGGCATTGTCTGCGCCCTCTGCAACCTGGTTTCCGATCGTGATGACAATCTGCTTGCCCTCTTCACGACCGTATACCGATATCGTACCGCCATCGGTGCGCTTCTGTATTCCGTGGCGCACGGCATTTTCCAACAGGGGTTGCAGAATCAGGGGCAGAACAAGGGCGCCTGCGGGCAGCTCATCCACCCACCAGTCAATTTGCAGGCGTTCACCCAGGCGGCGTTTTTCCATTTGCAGATAGGCCGTGGCCAGTTGCAGTTCCTCGGACAACTGCAGCGGCTTATCAGCACGGCGCATGCTGCCGCGAAATATATCCGCCAGATCAAGCGTGGCCGTTTCTGCACCATCCGGATCATCGTGAACCAGGCTGGCAATGGTGTTAAGGCTGTTAAACAGGAAATGGGGACGGATGCGGGCCTGCAGTGCCTGCACGCGGGCATCAGCCTGGGCCAATACTTCAGCCTTCCAATGGGCCCGCACCGCCAGGTAGCGAAAAAACACCGCCGCTGTCAGTGCCACCGAAATTACACTCTTAAACACAAATCCCGCTGCATTGTCATGCAGCAGACCGAGATCGGTCTGCCGCTCGAACAGCCACACGGCGCAACTGAACGCCAGGGAGAGTAATATCGCCAGCGCCCAATTGCTCACCCACGACTGCATGGGCGTGACGCGAACCGTCCACGGCCGGAATACACACAATCCGGAGACGCAAAATATGGCCATCCATTGCGCATACAGGGTGCAATAGCCAAACCAGCGCCAACCCGGGCTGACGTCACGGCCAACGCCGATCAAAAAGACGGCCACCTGGGTGATGACCATCACCACCAACACGATTTGCCAGGCGCAGAACGAAGGCGGGTGGACCGGACCCGATCGGTCACCTACAAGCTGTTTCCAGTCAAGCGCCACCGACTAGGCCAACCGCTGCTTCAGCCAGGCGGACACGTCGGCAATTTCTTCTTCACTGACCGAGTGCGCTATCGGGTATTCGTGCCATTCCACCGGGTGACCCAGTTCCTGCAGTGTTGTTGCAACTTCCCGGCCCATCGCGATTGGCAGCATCGGATCAAGCGTTCCGTGCGCCACAAACGCCGGTAATATCGAGTTGGCTTCGGGGCTGGGCGAAGGCTTGTCAACCGGCCCTGGCTGGCCGCCGAACAACAGGTACGAGGACAGCACCACAAGTCCGCCCAGCCGCTGGGTAAAACCCCGAGCCGCCAGGGTGGCGATGGCGCCACCTTGTGAAAATCCGGCGACGACTATATTTTCTGCCGGGATGCCACGCTCAATTTCCCGCTGGATCAGGGCGGTGGCAGCACGCACGCTGGTGGTGATACCCTCCTCATCAACCTCCCGGCTGCCCTCGAGGCTGAGAATGTCGTACCACGCCCTCATGGACATGCCGCCGTTTATGGTCACAGGACGCACTGGCGCATGTGGAAACACATAACGAATTGCCGGCGCACCGGGCCACTTCAACCAGGGCACCATAGGTTCAAAATCGTGTCCGTCAGCGCCCAGCCCATGCATCCAGATCACAGCCCGTAAAGGGTGATCTCCAGTACAAACCTCAACGCAGTCGAGCAGGCTGTTGGTGGTTTGTGCAGACCCGCAATCAGCGGGCCTCAAACTGCTTCCAGGGGAAGCTGGACCAAAGTCTTCCATGGCGTATAGTGTAGCAGTCCGAGCCCCCGGTCCGACGCCAAAGCGTTGGGCGGGGACGAAATCGGGCATTTCCATGATTGGGCGGGAACAGCACTAATATGCGAATCGCAAAATGTTTGTTTTGTGCTGGTCTGTTGCTGATCGTTTTGGCCGGCTGCGGCAACCGCGGCCCATTGTTCCTGCCTCAGGACGGCCCGCAATCCACGCCAAATGCTGCCAAGTCATCTGGCGGTGCGGTGCAGGACCAGGATGGTGCCGAAAATGGTACTGATAGTGACAGCGACACCACTGGCGGGGAAGACGATGACAATCAGCAGCACGATCCGTCACAATCGAGCCGCTGGCGAGCCGCCGACCCCGGTTGGGTGAGTGAGCGAAGCGAACGGCACCAGAGGGGTCGAGCTTTAACCATGCCGTCGAGTGAAGCCGCCTTCCGCCAAAGGCGGGAGCAGGGAAACGAGACTCATGCATTTCGGAAGATTTGACAGATTACTGATTAATGGGGCTGACTTTCCACAAAATGCAGGGACTGGGCAATGACTTTGTGTTGCTCGATTTGCGCCAGCATGACCATGACCTGAATGCATCCATCGTTCGCCGAATGGCGGACCGCAAGTTGGGTATCGGCTTCGACCAGCTGCTGGTTCTGCGGCAGGCTGGCGCCAGCACTGCCCTGGCGGCGTACGAAATCTGGAATACCGACGGCAGCAACGCAGCCCAGTGCGGTAACGGCGCCCGCTGCATTGGTCTGTTTTTGCGCATGAACTGCGTATCCACCTCGTCTCAGTTCGTACTTGAGAGTCCATCCGGCCCGGTCACGGTTCGGGCCGCAACCGATGGAGAATTCGAGGTGGAAATGGGTAAACCCAGCTTCGATCCGGCGCGTGTGCCCATCGACCTTGCCGCGCTCGGCGCGGCAGCCACCAATCATTGGTACCAGCTTGACCACGATAACCGGCAACTCAACTTTGGCGCAGTCAATGTCGGCAATCCGCATTGCACCCTGGTGGTCGATGACATCGATAGCGCGCCAGTGCAGCAGCTCGGATCGTGGCTCGGTGCACATCGGATATTTCCACAAGGCTGCAACGTGGGGTTTGCCCAGATCAACAGCCGCACCGAAATCCGTCTGCGTGTGTTTGAACGAGGCGTCGGCGAAACCCAGGCCTGCGGCTCGGGCGCTTGTGCGGCGGCTGTTTTGCTTTGCCGTGCGGGCCTGGTCGACGAGCGAGTCAGGGTGATTCTTGCGGGCGGCCATCTTGTGATAAAGTGGCCTGGCATGGGTACTGGCGGGTCCGGTGCTTCAACGGAGGAAGGATTTAGAAACGTCTTCATGAAAGGTCCGGCGGACTACGTATTCAAAGGCGAATGGAATGACTAAGAACAGTACCTCACTGAGAGAAGTGGTCTCGAAATATTTGCGCAAGCACCCGGATTTTCTGCTGGAGAATCCGGATGTGCTCCAATCAGTGCAGCTTGACCACGAAAGCGGCGTTGCGGCCTCCTTGATTGAGCGGCAGATCGAATTATTGCGGGAGAAAAACCAGGATTTGAACCGCCAGCTCAGCCGACTGATGCATCGGGCCAGCGAAAATGAACAACTCATGACCCGATTGCATCAACTGACGCTCCAGTTGATGACCACCGACAATTGGTCGACTTTTTTCTCTCACCTGGGCAAAAGCCTGAAGGACGATTTCAAGGCTGATATTGTCAAGATATTTCTCTTCGATTTATCTGTTTCCAATGGGGATGGCGAGACCGTGCAGTGCATTGGGAGAGATGAATCGGACCTGCAGCAATTCCAGGTCCAGTTGGAGAAAAACCACACGGTTTGCGGCAGGCTGAGTGCAAGCAAGCTTGCCTACCTGTTTGGCGAAAAAGCCCGTTGGATTCAATCGACCGCGCTGGTGCCACTGGGTGACAAAGGCAGCGAGGGAATGATGGCCATTGGCAGCAGCGATCCGGCCCGGTTTTATCCGGGAATGGGCACGATCTTCCTGGACTTGCTGGCGGATGTCATCTCCAGCAGCCTCTCACATTCGGGCGGAGAGGAGGAGCGTCGCTCAGCCTGACCGGCCTGGCGGCAGGACCGCCATGGATTTCATTGAATTCCAATTCCCTTAAATTCTGGCAGGCCCGTTTTTTGAATCATCTCGAGTTCGAAAGGAGGCTTGCACCTGCCACGCGCCAGGCCTATACGCGTGATCTGGATCGATTTGTCGACGGCATGGCCCTGCTGGAGATGGCTGAACCTTCCGCCGTGAAGGAATTCCACCTGCGTCAATTCGTGGCCCGATTGCATCGGCAGGGGGTCGGTGGGCGCAGCCTCCAACGGCTGCTCAGCGCCATTCGGAGCTTCTATCGCTACCTGCTGCGTGAAAAGGCCGTGCAAAGCAACCCAGCCGCCAATATCCAGGCACCGAAATCACCCCGCCGCCTGCCTGCAACGCTTGATGTCGATGCGATGAGCAGGCTGTTGGATATCCCTCCTGTCACCCTTCTGGCCATTCGGGACAAGGCCATCATGGAGCTTTTTTACTCCTCCGGTTTGCGTTTGTCGGAATTGACTTCCCTGCGCTGGACCCAGCTCGATTTTCATTCCGGCATGGTCAATGTAACCGGCAAGGGCAACAAAGACCGCCTGATACCCTTGGGCCGCCATGCCGCCCGGGCGCTGTTGGCCTGGCGCAAGTCCAGCGCGGAAATCTGTCCACCGGAAGTGGAGGAAGTGTTTGTCAGCCGCCTCGGCAAGCCCATTGCCCCCCGCACGGTGCAGGCTCGAATTCGTTACTGGGCAAAACGCCAGGGACTACCTCAGCGGGTATTTCCACACTTGTTCCGGCATAGTTTCGCCAGCCATTTGCTGGAATCCTCGGGCGACCTTCGCGCCGTCCAGGAGTTGTTGGGTCACGCCGATATTGCAACCACTCAGATCTACACCCATCTGGATTTTCAACACCTGGCCGAAGTCTATGACCGGGCTCATCCCCGGGCGAAGTCAGGCGACAGCAAAGCAATTCTTCCGGACGATGCAGAGAACAAAAAGCCGAAACGCTGAAATGGGCCGGGAATCAGACCCAAACGGGGACTAGGTGTGAATTCCAGCAACGTTGTTGACAAAAGTGCTCCAAATTCCTGTTGAGTCTCAGCTCATCGTTCGAATTGGCTGGGGTATCTGCGTTGGTCATCTTTATCAGGGAGCCGGCTGAGAGTAACAGTGCTGCTTCCAGGACACGCCACACGGCGCCTGCGGCGCCTGCACGTCCCTGATTGGGCTCCTCTTGAAACATCCCTGTTTCAAAGGGTCCTGGAAGCAGCACTGTCACTCTTTCCGACTTGTTCCAACTGATGGCACATCGGGGTCACAAATGCTGTCGATTTGGGGTTCATTGTCATTCAATGGCTGCCCCAGGAAGTTTGCGGTCGTTCAAGCCCAAATACCCGCACCGTGCAGCAAAGTGTTGTGAGGGGGTTGTGGTCCGCTCCATCAAGGTGGATGCCGAGGGACGACAAGCGACTGGGTCGCTGGTCCATGGATGGACCAGCGAGGCGACACGGAACAGGATGTTCCGTTGGAGCCGACCCACCAAGCGCGGAGGAGTGAGGGAAGCCCGAAGGGCCATCCGCCAGGAGCGAACCGCAACCCCCTCACAACACTTTGCGGTAACGATGGCACCGAGCCTTAAGTGTGAATAACGTTGCTGGAATTCACAGCTAGTGTACTGTCAGCCGCCACGTTGACGAAGTGCCAACTGGGTGCCCAACTGGTAGCCGAACCAGGCCGCAGCCAGCCAGATGATGATGTATTTGGACGGAACTGTGCTCAGCCAGGTCGCAGGCCAAACAAACGCGGCGATGAAGTTCTTCAACGACTCGATGAAGAATCTGATCAGCAGGCTTGGACCCAGGTTGGACAAAAGACCGGAGAAACCGCTGTAGGCAGTGACAAAATCAACAATTTCCTGAATTTCGATGACCAAATAGGTATAAAAAGCCACCACGCCGTAGAATCCGCCACCAAACTTGAGCCACTTCTTGTGCAGCACGTCGGTTTTCGGGGATTTTTCCTGGTTGCCTTCCTTGATACGACCTTTTTTTTGTTGTTTTCTGTCCCGGGACTGAGCCTTGCTGATGTGCTTGAGTTCAGACTTGAGGCCTTTGATCGTACCACCGCCACTGACATAGCCACGCTTGACCGACCACCATGTCAAAGCGAAACTCATTGCCGCAATTGGCACGAAAGCCTGAAATAGGGCTCGAAGTAACTGCTCCGTCATCATTTCTGGCCGCTGATATGTCCCGTAGAGAATGCAGCATAGCACCACTATGCCTGCGCGAATGTGCCTTGTGCTGAACATTCTGGTGACCACTGATCCTACGTTATAAGGTTGACAGAGCACTAGGCCAAAAGAGGGCCGGGAGCTACGGCATCTTGCAAAGGGAGCCTGCCAACCCCACTTTTCTTTCCTGCACCAAACAGGAGTCCGGAGTGGAACAATATCGCGGAACAACCATATGCTCGGTCAGGCGCGGCAACACTGTCGTTATGGCCGGAGACGGACAGGTCACGCTGGGCAATACAGTCATGAAATCCAACGCCCGCAAGGTGCGCCGCCTCTACAAAGACAGTGTCATCGTGGGTTTTGCCGGCGCTACAGCGGACGCTTTTACACTGTTTGAGCGATTTGAAGGCAAGCTGGAGAAACACTCGGGCCAGCTGGTACGGGCCGCCGTAGAATTGGCGAAGGACTGGCGCACAGACCGTGTGTTGCGACGACTCGAAGCGCTGCTGGCTATTGCGGACAAGAACAACAGTCTGCTTATATCAGGCACTGGAGACGTGATCGAACCAGAGCACGGGTTAATCGCAATCGGCTCTGGCGGTCCGTATGCCCAGGCTGCCGCGACCGCCTTACTGAAAAATTCTGAACTCGACGCTGAAACCATCGCCCGAGAGGCTTTGACCATCGCGGCCGATATCTGTATCTACACCAACACCAATCTGACCATCGAAACGATCACGATTGATAATGACACGACGCCTCAGGCCAGCGAAGACGACGCGGAGGCCGAGTAATCATGTCCCATATGACACCCAGAGAAATTGCCCAAGAACTGGACAAGCACATCATCGGCCAAAGCGACGCCAAGCGCGCGGTAGCCATCGCGTTGCGCAACCGTTGGCGCAGAATGCAGGTGGACGAAGATCTGCGCGCCGAAATCACGCCCAAGAATATCCTCATGATCGGCCCCACTGGCGTCGGCAAGACTGAAATTGCTCGCCGTCTTGCACAATTGGCCAATGCACCGTTCATCAAGGTCGAGGCCACCAAATTTACGGAAGTAGGTTATGTGGGCAAGGACGTGGAATCGATTATCCGCGATATGGTCGATACATCGGTCAAGATGACCCGCGAACAAGCCATGGCCAAGGTTCGACCGCGCGCCGAAGACGCTGCTTATGACAGGATCATGGACATTTTGCTGCCCCAGGCAAAGGGCATCGGCTTCGCCAACGAACCTCAGCCGGCCAAGGGCGCCGACGACCCCGAAAATGGAGATCGCACCCGGAAAAAGATTCGCTATAAGCTGGTGCACAGCGAACTGCATGAGCGGGAGATTGAGTTTAATGTGACCACCCAATTTGGCGTCGAGATCATGACGCCACCCGGCATGGAGGACATGGCCAGCCAACTTCAGGGGATGTTCCAGAGTATGTCCGGAGGCAAGAAACAGCAACGTAAAATGAAGATTACCGATGCGCTGCCGCTGCTGATTGAAGATGAAGCGGCCAAGCTGATCAACGACGAAGAAATCAAGCAACAGGCATTGGATAACGCGGAGCAAAACGGCATCGTATTCATAGACGAGTTGGACAAGGTCGCCAGGCGTGGAGATTACGGCGGCGCCGATGTATCCCGGGAAGGCGTGCAGCGTGACTTGCTTCCGCTGGTTGAGGGTTGCACGGTCTCAACCCGCCACGGCATGGTCAAGACCGACCACATGCTGTTCATTGCTTCAGGCGCTTTTCACCTCTCCAAACCATCGGACTTGATACCTGAACTGCAGGGCCGCCTACCGATCAGGGTGGAATTGCGGGCGCTGACCGTTGAGGATTTCACCCGAATTCTGACCGAGCCACAGGCATCCCTGACACAACAGTATTCCGCCCTGATGGCAACCGAAGGGGTCACGCTGGAATTTTCCGACGATGGCGTGCGGCGTATTGCTGAAATCGCCTGGCAGGTCAACGAGTCCACCGAGAATATCGGTGCGCGACGCCTGCACACGGTGATAGAACGCCTGCTGGACGTTATTTCATACGAGGCGCCGGATCAGTCTGGAGAAAAATTTCTGATCGACTGCGAATACGTTGAAGAACACCTGAACGAACTCGCCGGCAATGAAGACCTCAGTCGCTACATTCTCTAGGGCCTGTTAATCCACCCTTAGTGTTCTATGCCGGAATTTCCGCCGGCCTGTCTATGTCAAAGGCGGCGTTTGCTACCGGCACCCGCTGCACGCCGCCGGAATAGCGTTTCACGACTCGTCGCGCGCCGCGGTCGCCCTGCAGGCGCCGCAGCGGTTCAAACAGCGCGCGCGGGAAAACAGCCGGCGGGCCGCTCTGGCCGTCCCACTCCGAGATCACTGCCCGGCCAGGCTCATCCGACCACACCTCAAGCAGCCTGCACAGGTCAGCGGAATTGACTCGCCACTGGTCGCACAGCAGCAGCACTGCACCTCGAACCCGTTCGGGCATGGAACGAATACCGCAGGCAAGTGAGCCACCCATTCCATCACTCCAGCGGTCGTTGTGGACAGTGGTGACGGACAGGTCCGCCAGGGCCGAGACAACCCCCTCACGGCTTGAGCCGGTCACCACGACCGTGCTGGCGAATTCAAGGCCAAGCAGCAAGCGGGCCTGACGCCTCACCAGCACTTGGCCATCAATCTCCAACAACTGTTTGCTCCGACCCAGGCGGCTTGAATCACCGCCGGCCAGTAATATGGCGCCCAATGAAGCCCCAATATCAGTCATTTGTCCCATGGGATTGCGGCCCTGGACGCGGCGTCGGCGCTCGCCCGGTCAGGGAATGACCGTCACGACGGTTGAGCACGGCATGAATCTCCGAAACCACTGACAGGGCGATGGCCTCGGGCATCTCGGCGCCAATATCCAGCCCGACCGGACCGAACACCTGGCAGTCCGGGCAGCCCGCCATTTCCTGGAGCCGGTCACGCCGTGCTGCCGGGCCGAGCACGCCCACGTAGGGCGGCGGCGCGACGGCAATCTGGCGCAAATACGCGGCGTCATTTTCGAGGTGGTGACTCATAATAACCGCGGCGTCAATCTGCTCCAGGTCGACGGCCTCGGCAAGGTTTTCCGGGCGGCACAGGGTTACCGTACAGCCTGGCGGAAACCGGTCTTCGCGCGCGTACGCCGGCCGATGATCGATCAGGTAGCATTCCCAATCGAGCGCCGTGATTTGCCGGGCTACCGGCTCTGCATCCGGCCCTGCACCGCACAGGAGAATCCGGGGACACGGCGGCATATGGATCATCATGAACTGAAATCCGGGGGCATTCCGGTTTCTGAAGCGCCAGTTGGGCACCCCTGGCTCAAGCGATTCGGAAAGAATCTCGAGCAAGGCCTGCGGACCGAATCGAGCGTCCAGGGTCAGTGCCGCGATGGAGCCGACCGGAAGCTGCATGCTGTCGGACCCGGTCACGAGCCCGGTGATCATTCCCGCTCGCGCATTCTGGGACGATTCGAGCAGTTCCAAAAGGGCAAAACCCGAGTCACTGTCCAGCCGCTGCAACAGCAAATGGATGATGCCGTCGCAACCCAGGCCCAGGCCCCACACGAGCTGCTCATCTGCGTGCATATCGTAGGTCACGCTGGCCGGTTTTCCGCTATCAAATACGTTTGCGGCGTGCTGCAGCAGATCACCTTCAAGGCAACCACCCGAAATCATGCCTTCGTACTGACCGTCTTCGCTGATCAACATCATCGCGCCCGGCTTGCGATAGGTCGAGCCCTCGGTTGCGGTGATCGTGACCAGAACCAGGGCCGTGTCCTGCCGGTGGCGGTCAAAAAAATCAAGTAGTGCTTTGGTTCCCAGGTGCAAGAGCTCGCTCACATCATGTTTTCAATCATGAGCCCATGATAACGGTATATGCCGATCTCAGCTCAGCACGTGAGCCGCTTCGATTTCCTGCTCGCCCTGCTCGGTTTCCCGGTCGAGTTCACCCCAGGGGAAGAAGTCTTCGGCAATCAGGTACAGGCATGGCACAAAAATCAGCGTAATTACCGTGGCAAACAGGATACCGAAGGCCAACGAGATGGCCATCGGCACGATGAACGCCGTCGACGGATCGGCCCTGAGCAATAACGGCAACAGGCCCATAAACGTCGTGACCGAGGTCAGGATGATGGGGCGGAATCGAACCACGCCGGCACGCGAAACTGCGTCGATGAGGCTGATGCCCTCGCGCCTTTGCCGGTTGGTGTAGTCCACCAGCACCAGGCTGGCGTTGACCACCACACCGGCGAGGGCAATGATGCCCAGCAGTGAGAAAAACATCAGTTGTACGCCCATGATGTAATGACCCACCATGGCCCCTACGGCGCCAAATGGAATGACGCTCATGATGACCAGAGGTTGCAAATATGACCGCAATGGAATCGCCAGGAGGGCGTATATGACGGCCAGTGACAACAGTGCGCCCAGCGCCAGCTTGCTCAGCGCTTCGCCCCGCTCTTCCTGCTCACCATCGAGGGCGGCAGTGACGCCTGGAAACCTGGCCTTGATGCCGGGCATCACGTCCCGCAGCATGCTGCTCATGATTCTCTCAGGGTTCGCCACATTGCGGTCAACTTCGGCGAAGACATTGACCACGCGGCGACCATTGAAACGATTGATCGTTGAAAATCCCCGACCAATATCGAAGGTCGCTACGCTGGTAAACGGCACTTCGGTGCCATCAGCAGTTCGAATTCGCATGTCTTCGAGGTTGCCGATCGAACGTCGTTCGTCTTCAGGGTAGCGCACCATGACCCGAACCTCGTCGGCGCCGCGCTGAATACGCTGAGCTTCGGCACCATAGAACGCCCATCGCACCTGTTCGGCCAGGTCATGGAGTGTAATCCCCCAATTGCGCGCCTGGGGTAACAGCGACAATTTGATTTCCTGTTTGCCCGAACGGAATGAATCGCTAATGTCATAAACGCCACCGAAGCGACTGAGTTCAGCGCGGACACCCGCCGCAGCTTCCCTCAATTGATCTACATCTTTGCCGGTCAGCTTGAAATCGAGTGCATTGCCGGCAGTAAATATTGCGGATGTAAATGTGAGCTTTACCGCGTCCGGAATACCCCCGGTCAATTCACGCCAGCGGTCACCGACGGCCACGGCAGACAGGTTGTCACGCAGGCGCAAGGGAATCAGTTCCAGGGCCACCTCACCGAGGTGGCTTTTGCCGGCACTGAAAACCACTGGCCTGGGACCTTTCTGGAGATGCATTCCCAGCACACTCAGGAAATTCTTCACCCGGCTTGGCTCGCCCTCGGCAAGACCCTCATCGAATTCCCTGCGCAATACCTCGGCTGATCGTTCCAATTGTTGAACGGCGGCTGAGGTGACCTCAATGGCCGTACCCTCAGGCATCTCCAGGGTAGCGAACACGATATCGCCTTCCACAGGCGGGAAAAAACTGAACGTTATGCGACCGCTGGCGATCATCCCATATACGAGAATCAGTGCGGCAAGGCCGAATGCGACTGTCAGGTAACGATAGCTGAGCGCGCGCGCCAATAGTGGCTGGTATTTATTTTGAGCGAGGTCGGACATCCAATTCGAAAGCCTGTCCTGAATTGCTGTCCAACGCATACCCAGCTTGCCGTGGCTCTTGTCGTGATTTCGGTGCGCCAGATGGGCCGGCAGTATCAGCTGAGATTCAATAATACTGAAAATCAGGCTGAATATGACCACCCAGCCAATCGTGCCGAAAACCTGGGACATTCGCCCGGACGACAAGATCAACGGCAGGAAGGCGGCAATCGTCGTCAAGACGCCGAAAATGACCGGCACCGAGACCTCCCAGGTACCTTCAATGGCGGCAACGACCGGGGATTTGCCCTCTTGCTCGTGGGCATAGACCCGCTCTCCCACCACGATGGCATCATCGACGACGATGCCCAGCACCAGGATGAAAGCCATGATGGTCAGTATGTTGATATTGGAGTCGCCGAAAAGAAACAGCCCAATGGCGCCCATCATCGCAATCGGTATCCCCGCCGCTACCCACATGGCCAACCTGAAGCGAAGAAACAGCGCAAGGATCAGCAACACCAGCGCCAGGCCGGTGGCGGCTGTGGAAACCAGGTTGTCGACCCGGTCTCTCAACATGATTGATTCGTCCCACCAACTGGCTACCTGGATACCCGCTGGCAAATCTGACCTCAGATCATCCATATAGGCCTTGACCGTTTCGGCGATCCCGATGGTGTCCTCTTTGCCTACGCGCTGCACCTGAATGACGACAGCCGGATAACCGTTAAACCTTGCCAACAGGTCGCCTTCGGCAAATCCGTCAACAACAGTGCCAATCTCATCGATGTGGAGTTTTGTACCATCGGATCTCGTGAGGACCACGATATCTTCAAATTCCTCGCCGAGGTATGCCTGGCCCTTGGCGCGCAGCAGAATCTCCCCTCCCCTGCTCTTGATCGTGCCACCCGGCATATCCAGCGAGGTACGGCGCACCGCGTTCCTGATCTCCACCAGGGTCAGCCCGTGCCGGCGCAAGTTGTTTTCCGGCACTTCGATGGAAATTTCATAAGGCCGCACATAATTCAAGTGTGCCTGGGATACGCCCGGAAGCGCCGCGATATCATCCCTTACCTGCTTGCCCAACTCCTTGAGGGTGCGTTCATCGGTATTGCCATACAGCACTACCTGAACGACACCGCCGCGCATTGTAAATTTGGAGACGATAGGCTTTTCGGTTTCTGCCGGGAATGTAATGATGCTGTCGACCTGGCTCTTAATTTCGTTGAGGGCCTGGATCGGGTCGGCACCTTCGGTCAACTCAATCGTAACCCCACAACTTCCTTCCATGGCTGACGAGCGCAGTTTGTCGATGCCATCAATGGCACGAACGGCCTCCTCAATCCGGATGCATACGCCGGCTTCGACTTCTTCAGGAGCCGCGCCCAGGTAGGGCACAGCAACGGTAACCACCTCTGGATCCATATTGGGAAAGGTCTGCTGATTGACCGTCAACAGCGCCATGGTTCCCATCAGCAGCAAAATCCACATGAGCAGATTGGCCGCCACCGAGTTGCGCGCAAACCACGCGATCGCTGTATGCATATTTACTCCCTGTTGCCGCTACGGAATCCGATCGCCCCAATCAACTGTCATCGGGCGCCGCAGATTCCATTATTGGATTGACCTTCATTCCCTCGACAACTGTCTGGATGGCCGACAGGCAGACGCGTTCGTTAGCTTGCAGACCGGATTTGATCAGGACTTCATCGCGGTACAGCCTCAGAAGTTCCACATCGCGGTAATGCAGGCGATTATCGTCGTCAATCACCAGGACCTGGTTGCCATTGCGCAGGCTGTTGCGCGGCAGAACCACAATGTTCGATGCCAGCAGACCTTCGATTTCCGCCTCGACGTACATCCCGATATTGATGGGCGTCTCCTGTGCATTATTGTCGATGCGCGCCACCAGATTGACCATTCGGCTCTTGAGGTCGACTTGCGATTCCGTGCGGATTATCTGACCTTCCCATCGGTAGCTCTGCCCAGCGTATTGAGTGGTCATGGTTACGAGCGGGCGCTCCGACTCGGGCAGCCTGCCGCGTGCTCCGATGGGCAGGTTGAGATAGGCCAACTGACGGTCGGCCAGTGGCAGGCGGACCTCCATTATCTCTGTCGCGTAGATCTTTGCGATCGGCGCGCCACGGCTGACAAATTGGCCCAGATCCACCTGCTCATTTCTGACCAGGCCAATGAAGGGGGCAGTAATTCTGGTTCGGGCCAGGTCGCGCCGGGCTTGTTCCAGAGACACCGTCGCATCGATGTTGGTCGCTTCAGCGACGCGAAATGTTCGCTGGGCATTTTCCAGCACGGATTGGCTGGAAAGCTGGCGGCCACTGAGTTCCTGTTGCCGCTGGTATTCGAAGCGCGCGTGTTCGAGGTCGGCTTCAGACCGTGTCAGCGCAGCACTGGCCCGCGTGACTGCGGCTTCATAGTCTGCCGCATCAATCTCCAGCAAGACCTCACCCTCGTTGAAATAACCGCCGGCAATCAAGGCCGGCGACATGCGGACAACCCGACCGGACACTTCCGGCACCAGGTCGCTTTCCATCGCCGGCATGGCGGTGCCCTGCGAATGAACGGCCATCCGAACCGGGCCGGGTTGGACGAAAACTGCCCGCACCGTTGTAGCGACGGCCTGGGATTCGGTAGGCTCGAGCTTCGGCGCCGTGGCGGTCAGCGTCACGGCGCCTAAAATGGCGATGAGAATAATGATCATCGGTAGCATGAACTTTTTCATTGTCGGCCCATCCTTTCTGCCTTCCATGCTTCTTGTCTCGCGGCCGCCAATACAGGCAGCACCATTTTCTTGTTGAGTTCAGTCAGGCGATGCAAGGCGGAGACTGCGCCCTCGGCATCGCGTTGCGCCAGGCTCCTGTCCAGCCAGCGCAAACATTGTTCCTGACCGGACCTGTCCACTTCAGACAGGCATGCCCGGCTGTGCTCGCTGGAATTGGCCATGATTTGTACCCGCAGAGATCGGCCGATCAGGGCCAGAACCAGGTTGCCACTCATCCTCAGGAAATGCCGCCACAGGTTCATCCGAGCCTGGATTAACTCTTCGATAGGCAATTCAGGGTCCAGCACCCGGGCGATGATCCGCCGCGCTTCGTTGATGTCTGCATCGCTGGCATGGGCAATCGACCGCTTAACCGCCACGGTGATCAGGGCCTCCACCACTTCCATCACTTGCTCGATCAGGTCGGGGTCCGGAATTTCATCCAGTGCGAGTAAATGACCGAGAATGTCAAGACTGGACTCTTCAATTGCCCGGACCCGGGCGCCGCCAGGCTGCACATCGGCAATGCCCAGCTGCTCCAGTTTCTTGATGGCCTCTCGGGCAGCGCCACGATTGGTGCCAAATCGTGCCGCCAGATCGCGTTCCGACGGGAGTCTTTCACCCACGCGATAACGGCCGCGGAGAATCTCTTGCGTCAGGCAGTCTGTGATCTCTTCGTGCCGGGTTGTGGCCATGACACATGCCCTGAATTGGTCTGACCAAAGTGGTCTGACCAAATAATAAGGGCGATCGGAACAGTTTCCAAGGTCCTAAAGTAATGAATGTTGCTGGTTTGGTGGCGCTAAAGCTCACTCCGACGGGAAAGTGTGACGCTAACCGGTCCGCTGAGAAAAGCCAGGCGTTCGATAACCTCATGCCCTTCCTGTGGATCGCGTGGAATCAAACAGGCAAGCAACAGGGACACAACCGCCATGGCGGCGCCCGCCAGGAACACTGTCGGGGGCGAATACAGCCAGATCATCCCAAACACGACCGGAATCACGACCGCGGCAATATGGTTGATGGTGAAAGAAACGCTGATGGTCGATGCCATGTCTGCCGGGTCGGCTATTTTCTGCAGGTAAGAATTGATTGCAATGGCCATGGCGAAAAGAACGTGATCGATGACGTAAAGCGTGGCTGCAATCGAGGCTTGTTCAACAAAGGCATAAGCGGTAAATATCAGCACCAGCCCAGCATATTCCAGCCGCAATACGAAGCGTTCTCCCAGACCCACAATCAGGCGTCCGATCCGTGGCGCCAAAATCGCGTTAATGATGTGATTGGCCAGGAAAAGAAGGGCGATGTTGGCAGCCGAGAATCCAAATTTCTCAACCATCAAAAAGCCGGCAAACACCATGAAAATTTGCCGCCGGGCGCCGCTCATGAATGTCAGTGCGTAATAAAGCCAGTAACGCCGCCGCATTAGCAAGTGCTTGTTCTGTGGCACCTTGTGGGAAAATGCCGGAAAAATGAACCAGGCCGCAATGGCGATCAGAACCACCACGCTGCCGCTCACCAGGTAAAGCGTGCGGTACCCCAGTTCCAGGTATTCTATGCCCAGCCAGATGCCGGCGAAGGCAAATAGCGCAGCAATAGATGCGGCTGCAGATTGGCGCCCCATGACCAGCGGGGAGCGTGACTTTTCAATCCATTGCAAGGTCAATGATTGCTGCAAGGTGTAAAAGTAGTGAAATCCGGTCGACATCAGGACCGTGGTGAAATAAAGACCGTATTCGGTAGGCAGGAAACCGGTCATCGCCACGCCCAGGCCCAGCACCGCGATGGCCACCAGGGCAAATGTCTGTTCCCTGATCAGCAGCAATACGAACACCGTCGTGAAGGCAAGAAATCCCGGGACCTCGCGCAGGCTTTGCAAAATGCCGATTTCCCGGCCCGTAAAGCTGACGTACTCGACCGCGAAATTGTTCAGCAGCGCATTCCACACCGAAAAACACAGGGAAGCAGCCGCAGCCAACAGGATCAGCATCACTTCAGGCTTTCTGATTCGCTCAAGCATCACAGTTGCTCACAGGCAGCAGTGGAAAACGGTACCAGGTCGCTTTGCCAACGATTTCCTCGAGAGCCGCCATCAATTTGTGAACGGAGATCGCAGGTTGATTTTGATGGCCCTGTATCGGTTATCAGAACTAATCTGGTAGGCCAACCCGAAGCGGTCAAAGTTCATGCCGAAGATTCGGAAGGGTTTATCGCCCATACTCACAGCGAGTGCTCCTTCCCAGAAGTCATGGATCTCAATATTTGGATCGCCACGACGGCGAAAACTGGCTGGATCCGATAAACGGTTGTAAGTGACCTGCCATTCCAGATAAAGCGGGTTATCCCTGAAAGAAAATTGACCCAGGGGCTGCCGCGTCTCAATTCCCACCATCAGGTTCAGCATGTCTGATGAAGCGCCGACATTGGGCTTGTAACCAGCGTACTGCACTGCGCCGAGCAAGCCCCAATCTCCTTTCTTGATCGGCAAGACGTAGCGGCTCTTGATCCCGCCTTCATAAATCCAGGCTGATTCACCACCGTCAAGTTCTTTGCCCCAACCAACTCTCAAGTAAGGGCGAAGCAGCCATTTTTCGGTCACGGGGATTTCCAACTCAATGCCGGGAGTAAAACTGGCCGTGGTAAAGTTCTCCTGATTGATAATCCCGCCCAAATCATCGATCTGGGCCAAGCCCAGGGTGAGGGGAAATCTGAATTCAATGCCGATCTGTCGGTTACCCTCGTCATCCATTCCCGACTGGCGGTACGTCCACCGGGGTGGAATTCTGAGAACAAAGGCCTTGCGGTCGGCGGAAACACGATACCAACCGGTCCCCAGGAATGACCCGTAAGCCCAATGGACAATGTTTTCTTCCCCGCCACCGCTCATGCCATCTTGCGCGACGGCTGATGACGGCACCACGGTCGCGATGCAGCATATTAGCGCCACGATGCCAACAAAATTTCTCAGGGGATTGCTTGATGGTTGATACACGTCATCGCCGGTCAAAGAGTCAATAAGGCACAAATTTGCCAGACTTATTCTGCAGCCAAGATATCAGGCTATCGCCACCATTCCCAGAAAATGACCTGGTTTCCGGATGATGACAAGGTGAGGCGATGGGCAGCGTGTATCTCTCTATTCCCTGCCCGCCTTGGCTTTGAGCACTTCGACCGCAGCTGCGGTGGCCACTTCTTCTACGATCCGCCTGGCAATTTGAATTGCGACTTCCTCGACAGTGCCCTCCAGATTCTCCATCTCGATGGAATCGATCCGGACATCGGAATGCATGTCATAGGATTTTGACTCAAACTTCGCCTGGGACTCGTTCATTCTGAATTGGCGTATGACGATACGGGGCTGACTTGTATCAGCATCTGGGCCCCGCCGTTCGACATGTGTTTCGAGCGCCTCGAGCAATTCCGAAAAGTTGGTGGTGCCGCCAGCCTCTTCGATGTAGAGCGATGGCTGCTCGATTACAAGTCGCGTGATATCAAAGCCGTCATAGTTGATCTCTGCTTCGATGCCGTCAAGACTGATCGCGTCGGGTTTGTCGTAGCCGGGCGGATTGGCCACCGATACATTGCTGATCTGCAGCGAGCCCGCACTGATGCCGGTATTGACCGTACCGATGGTAATGTGGGTGCCAAGGGCACTTGAGCCGGCGGATTCGATTTTACTGGCTATCATCCCGTCCATCCGGTAGGTCACAAAATAAAAGGACGCGCCGGCGACAGCCAACCCGATAATCAGTATCAATGCCAGGAAGATCTTGATGACGTTTGCCTCCACAAATCAATCTGCACACTCTGACAGCGGATTGCCGTAAAAGGTCTGCAGGCCCAACGGTTCCGCGAGTCGGACCGCCAGATCAATTTGCCGCAACATGCCCTGGGACTCCTGCTTTACACCGGCGGCTGCTTTACAATACAGCTCAGGTAAAAATGCAGCATGCTCTTGGTCAGCAAAGTGATTGCAATGTCAGAATCCCCAACCGAAACCACACATTTTGGCTACCGCGAAGTCCCGGTCGAGGAAAAGACCGCACTGGTTCGCGAGGTCTTCGAGTCAGTCGCAGAGCGTTACGACCTGATGAACGATCTGATGTCGTTGGGTGTACACCGCTTGTGGAAGCGGCACTTTGTCGTCACCAGTGAGGTGCGCCTGGGCGATTGCGTGCTGGACCTTGCCGGGGGCACGGGCGACATTGCCGCCCTGTTGTGCAAAAAAGTAGGTGGCACCGGAAGCGTGGTCCTGGCGGATATCAACGACGCCATGGTGAGGATCGGGCGAGGACGAATGGAAGATCGCGGTATCACCAGAAACGTGGTCTATGCAATAGCAAACGCTGAATGCCTCCCGTTCGGTGACCAGTCTTTCAACGCTGTGACAATGGCTTTTGGTCTGCGCAATGTCACAGACAAAAATGCAGCGCTGCGAGAGTTCAGGCGCGTTCTCAAGCCGGGCGGCAAGGCCTTGATCCTGGAGTTTTCCCGGGTCGAAGCGGCGGGCCTGAGAAAAGTCTATGATGGCTATTCGTTCGGCATATTGCCGATCCTGGGCAAAATCGTGGCAAACGACGAGGCCAGCTATCAGTACCTGGCAGAGAGCATCCGTCAACATCCCCCACAGGACCGGCTTGCTGAAATGATGACAGAGGCAGGATTGCACAAGGTGTCTTTCGACAACTACTCCGGAGGCGTCGTAGCCTGCCACCGTGGTTTCGCCTGATCGCGCCCATTCGAATTGCGCACATGACGACCACGTACCGTACACCTTTGCCACGTATTCTGGCCTCAATGCTGGAGGGCGCAATGGGCCAGTTGCTTACACTGGACAAAGATTCCAGCACGCGCCTGCGGGACCTGGATGGGCGCGCGTTGCAACTGGACCTTGAAGGCCTGGCAATCACCTTGTTTTTCATATTTGTTGATGAAAAAGTCCGGGTGCGTCTGGAATATCCTGAAAAACCCGACACCACCATCAGTGGTTCGCCGGCCGCGCTGTTTGCGATGGCCGCACCGAGCCAAAGCCAGCGCTGGGGCATGCCCGGGTCTGCTGTCACGATTTCCGGCAACGCCGCGCTGGCGCGCGACCTTGAAAGGTTGTTCTCGCGACTTGACCCTGACTGGGAAGGGCGTCTGGCCAGCCTGTTTGGCGACGTTTGGGGATACCAGATTGCCAGCGGTCTTCGCGGCGGCAGTGAACAGGCGCGGGCCGCTGCCGAAACGGGCAGTGAGATGCTCAGGGACTATATCGGCAACACCACGGGGCTGCTGGTGCCGCGCGAAGAGTTTCGGACCTTTGCTGACTCAGTTGACGCCGCGCGGGATGCGGTGGATCGCCTGGAAGCAAAAGTCAGGATTGCCGCGGCGCAGCCAGGGGGGGTAGAGTCTTGATTCACTCGCTCAAACAATTCGCCCGGTTACTGAAAATTAGTGCAACCCTGGCGCGTTATCGCCTGGATGAATACTTGCGTGCCACACACCTGTTTCGGCCCATGCTGGTCATGCGAGTGTTGGCGCCACGTGCCGCGAAGGGTGTCGCGCAGTGGAGCCGGGGCAAGCGATTGCGCCTGGCGTTGCATGAATTGGGGCCGGTCTTCGTCAAATTTGGACAAATCATGTCGACCCGTCGCGACCTGCTGCCGAGCGATATCGCCGACGAACTCGCATTGTTACAAGACCAGGTGCCGCCTTTTTCAGGTGAACTGGCGCAGCAAATAACTGAAAAGGCGCTGGGGCAACCTGTGGAGAAGCTCTTCAAAAATTTTGAGACCACGCCACTGGCATCGGCATCCATCGCCCAGGTTCATGCCGCGACGCTGCTCGATGGCCGCGAGGTGGTGGTCAAGGTCGTGCGACCCGGCATCCGCAAGCAGTTACGAAAGGACATCGACCTCCTACTTGCGATCGCGCAGTTGGCAGAGAAATACTGGGAAGGCGGCGGGCGCGTACAACCGCGCAAGTTGGTCCAGGAATTCGAGACCTTCGTGTTCGACGAACTTGATATGGAACGGGAGGCTTCCAATGCATCGATGCTGAGGCGGAATTTTGAGAATTCAACTGACCTCTACATTCCGGAGGTCTATTGGCCCTACTGCAAACCTGGCGTGCTCGTTATGGAGCGCGTGTCGGGCCTGCCGGTGGGCGATATCGAGGGCCTTCGTAGCCACGGGGTCAACCTGGAAGTCCTGGCCAAGCGCGGCATTCGGGTATTCTACACCCAGGTTTTCCGCGACAACCTGTTTCATGCGGACATGCACCCGGGCAATATCCTGGTCGATGCCAGCGACCCGCAAGACCCAACTTTTATCGCAATGGATTTCGGCATCGTTGCGAGTCTGACACCAAAAGACCTGTACTACATATCCGAAAACTTCATCGCCCTGTTCAACCGCGACTACTTCCGGGTCGCCCAATTGCATATCGATGCGGGCTGGGTGCCGGCAGACACCCGGTTGGATGAATTGGAATCAGCGGTGCGCACAGTGGGCGAGCCAAACTTTACCCAGCCGTTGAATGAAATCTCCTTTGGGCGGCTGATGCTGAAGCTTTTTGCCGTTGCACGGCGGTTCAACCTGACCATCCAGCCCCAATTGATCATGTTGCAAAAGACTTTGCTGAATATCGAAGGCCTCGGCCGCGAGTTGTACCCGGATCTTGATATCCTCGCGGTCGCCAAGCCTGAACTCGAGGCGATATTGAGGGAAAAACAGGGGTTCGACCAGACCGTCCGCGATTTGGCCAGTCGGCTGCCAGGTTGGTTGAGCAAGGCACCGGACATGCCCGGTCTGATCCATGATTACCTGACAATGGCCACTCAGGGCCAGTTACACACCCACCTCGATTCCGACGACCTGGCACAAATCAGGAGCAGGCAGGATCGTCTGGCCCGCCGGAGCCGGCAAGCCATCGCCGGCGGCGCCAGTCTGCTGGCCGGCGCCGTCATGACCGCCCTGGAATCCGGGCCGTGGTTTGTGTCCGGCGAGTCCTTGCTGGGGCTGGTCTTGCTGTCCGTGGGCGCATTGTTGCTTCTGCGCGCCCTAAAAGCCTGACAAATCGTGACCCGCGGGCGGGCGGAACAAGAAAAGAGTTGCAAATTCTTGATTTTAGATTATACTTATCACTAAGTAAGTCGAGACCGACCCATGAATGCCTTAACGAACACCAGGGAGCAAATCATCGAAACCGCGCATCAACTGATGCTGCAGCGCGGCTACAATGGTTTCAGCTACAAGGATATTTCCAAACCCCTGGGCGTTAAGAACGCGGCTATTCATTATCATTTTCCCTGCAAAGCCGACCTGGTCCGTGAACTGATCCGGGAAAATCACGAACTCCTGAAGCAGATGACCGGCGAATTCATGGCTTACGGCGGCGAAGCCCGCCCGCAACTGGAAGGTCTGTTTGCCTTTACCGTGCAGCAATGTGGCTGTGGCCGCCCGATCTGCATCATAGGGGCACTGGCGGTTGATTACGAAGACCTGCCAGAGGATATCAAGGCAGCCAACGAGGCCTTCATCAGCGACAGCACAAGCTGGTTGAGCCGTGTGCTGGAACTGGGGCGCGAGCAGGGAGAACTGGAGTTCAACGGTGATCCGGAAATCAAGGCTATGCTGATCATGGCTTCTATCCAGGGTCTGCGACAGATTGCACGGTTTCACGGCACTGGCGTATTCGCCAAGGCTTTTGACCAGATACGCATTGATCTGGGCATGAACACTTAAAAAAATTTGATCATTTAACCTACTTATTAGTAAGTAATATAGGAGAGCAACATGAATACACAGGTGTTACACACAGGAATGCATCCCGCCCTCAGGCGACAGCGCAGGGTCGAATTTGTCAAGCGTTTGCAACCCACCGCAAAAAGCGGATCGGGCCTCTCGGTCGGCCAAAAACACGGTCGGCACCAGAGCCTGGGACGGAGACTTGGGCAAAAGCATCGGGTGAATTTCTCGCTTCTGCACGATATTTCCCCCCGCCTGTTCACCGCGCTGGTACTGACTCTGGGCATCCTGACGGCTGCTGCATGGTTGTCTTCTACTGTCACCGGCAGTGAATTCCTGTTTGCTGTGTTGTGGGCCGCCGGGCTGATTTTCCTGGTCCAAGCCCCTGAAGCCGGAGGCGGTTGGAGCAAATGGTTAACCATGACGGGCCTTTTACTGCCGGCACTGACAATCCTGGGTTCGGAATATGCGATGGAGGTCGGATTTGTCGCTGCGGTCGTGATTTCGGGGTGGTTGTCAACCTGGATTCTGATGGCCCGAAGACCACAGCATTCAGGCTAGCTGTGAATTCCAGCAACGTTGTATACACCTAAAGCTCGGTGCCATCGTTACCGCAAAGTGCCATGAGGGGGTTGCGGTTCCCTGGGCTTAAACGACCGCAACCGCTCTAAGGCAGCCAATCGCATAACACACGCGCCAAATCAACGACATTTGTGACCCCTATGCCATAATTTGGAACAAGCCGGAAAGAGTGAAAGTGCTGCTTCCACGACCCCTTACTCCGAACCGACTTGTGCCAGCGTTAGGGAAGTCCCATGAGCGGGCTGCTGGCCGCGACTTCAAGGATGCCGAGCGCCGCACAAGCGACTGGGTCGCTGATCCAGGGATGGATCAGCGAGGCGACACGGAACAGGATGTTCCGTTGGAGCCGACCCACCAAGCGCGGAGAAGCGAGGGTAGCCCGCAGGGCCATCCGCCAGGCGTGGACAGCAGTCCGCTCATGGGACTTTCCGGAGGTAGCATAGGCACAACAAACGTTCCCTGGTGTATGCAACGTTGCTGGAATTCACAGCTAGCTGTGCCCAGATCCTGAGTGCAATAAGCAGGCTAAAATCAGGGTTTCAACCGAAGGGGTTCAGAGAATTGGCGCCAGGAATCCGAAGAAGGAACTTAGAAACATCACCGTCACCTGGCGGCGGGTTCTGGTCACATCAGGGAAGCTGCCAACTGAACGGTAAGTCGAAATAGCGGTCCGCTATGTTGCGCCCACCCGTTGATGCCAACCAGGTCATCGAACATTCAACGGCGATCCGCGACTTTGGCCAGCGGCAATTCTATCAGCTTGCGCCACACAGCCAAGTTTGCGGGACAAAGCGTTAAATAAAACTGTCAAGCAACAGGCAATAGATGGCAAAATCATATCCATGGCGCATACACGGCAGTTAAAAACTGATCGATCACGGTGCTCGATCTTCGCCGCCGGTCATTATCTGTTCTTTCTAATGGTCTGTTTTGTGCCCTGGGCAGCTACAGCACAAGCCGATGACCACTACCGTGTAACCTTCAGCCTGGCCTTGGACCGGGTTACGGTCGAGGCCTGTTTTGATGGGCCGCGGCCCGCTTCCCTATATCGCAGTGAGTCAGCCCATCGCTACACGCAGTGACCCAACTCAGCCCAGGGAGAACCGCTCAAGGTCCGCTCGCGTGGAGATTCGATCCGACTGCCCGATATGGCAGACAACAGCTGCATCAACTGGACAGTGGATCTGGCCCGTGCCACGGCCGCGGGCGATAATCGGCTGGCCTTTCGTTCTGAAGACAGTATTTTGACCGCCGCAGACCTTTGGTTCTGGCGTGACAATGACCGCAGACCCATCGTTGTAGAAATGCTGGTGCCCGCCGGGATGGAGATTTCGACGCCCTGGGCCGAGTTTGCGAATGATGTCCACACCAACGAAACTGGCGTGGCCAGGTTCGGATTCCGCCCCGATGCCACAGCCGCAACCCGGTCTTCGCGCATTGCGATCGGGCGATTCAAAGTACAAACAATTCATTCCGGTGGGGCCCAAATCAAGCTGGCGGCCATCGGAAAGCTGAGCTCACGGCAAAGAACCAAAATTGGCGCCTGGATCAGCCAGACTGCCGACAGCCTAACTTCGGTCTACAACCGTTTTCCGCAGCAGCGCACCCAGGTGTTGGTGGTTCCGATCGGCAATCGCAAAGATGCGGTGCCCTGGGCCCACGTATTGCGCGGCGGCGGAATTGGCATTGAATTTTTCATCGATGAAAACCGTGCGCTGGATGAGTACACCAGCGACTGGACCGCCACCCATGAATTCAGTCACCTGTTGCTGCCATACGTGACGGGCAGAGATCGCTGGCTGTCGGAGGGGCTGGCTTCTTATTACCAGAATGTACTGAGGGCCAGAGACGGTCGCCTGAGCGAACAGCAAGCCTGGCAAAAGCTGCATGAGGGTTTCGAGCGCGCGCGCAATGGCAGCTACCAGGGCTCACTTGCCCGGGCCAGCCGCGCCGGTTATGGCGCGACGATGCGCATTTACTGGAGTGGCGCCGCAATGATGCTCAAAGCGGACGCCGAATTGCGCAGACTAAGCTCAGGGCGACAATCATTGGACTCGGCGCTGGCCCGTCTGAACACATGCTGCCTGCAGAATGACAAACGCTGGCGGGCGCGCGATTTACTGGAGCAACTCGACACCCTTACCGGCACGACAGTGTTCAGCGAGCTTTACAATGAACACATCAAAAACGACAAGCGCTTCCCGGATGTCAGCGAGACCTTCGCCCAACTGGGTGTGAACACCCGTGAGCCCCGGGTCAAACTCGAACCCAAAGCGCCCTGGTCACGGATTCGCTACTACATCATGAATGGTTAAGACTCTTTCAAACTGATATTGCCCTGCTTTGCAGACGGAATGTTTCGAAGCTCATTGTCTGCTGGCGCGTGGCCACGGCGCCGATAAAATCGTGGTCGGGGCAGACGATTGCGATCTGCCAGGCACTCGCATCGTCATCATCCACGTGCAGCAAGACAGCCGGTTCGCGGGGATTGGTATTCACAGTGAAGCAATTGAATCGGTTGGCGATGCCGTGACCGGAGGCCTTGACCACAGCCTCTTTGCAGGCCCAGGCATGCAGAAATGCGGCATCCACACAGTCCGGTTGAAGCTGGTGCAGGGCATCCGACTCGGCCGTGCTGAAATATCGCCTGGCAAGTCTCAGGGCATCACGTGCAGTTCTGGAACTGGGTTCGAGGTCCACGCCAATAGCAGTGGATCGGCTCACGCCGATCAGCACCCGATCACCGCTCTTGGCCATGCTGAATTGGAGGTCGGTAGCGTGGACGGAATGGTCAAAGGCGGGCTTGCCGCGGACGCTGCGTAAAAACCGGACGGATTTGCCCGGAATGTCCAGATATGCGCCCAGCAGAAGTCTGAGGTAAAAGCGGCGGGCAAAACGGAGTTGCGCAAGGCTCAAACCCTGCCCGTCTTCCGGCGCCGGCCCACCCATGGCGTTTTGCAGGGCCATTCCCAAAGCCGAAATATCCAGCAACCAGAGGTGCACGACGCCTGAACCGAGAGGCGCCAGATGCTGCAATGGCATCGGCCTTACAAGGAAATCCTCGGGGCTGGCCTGACACCAAGAATTTTTTTTGACGGCTCCGATCATCACCTGCCTGCTTTATGGATATACCCTTTGGTTTATATACCACAACAATCTAATAACATGAATGCTCCAAAGAAAACAGTGTCCCAAACGCCGCTGTGTCCATCAGGACAGAATAAGGGGGCCGGTTTTTCGGCTCAAGGCGGTGATTGGGTCGGATTTTTCCTTGAAACGGCCGCCTGCAGCCTATACTGTGTGGCCTCCCCAGCCCACCTTGGAATTTAATGTTATTCGACAATGTCGTAATCGACTCCCTTGCGGCCATTGAGCCTCCTGAAAGAGTGACTTCGAAGGAAATCGCTGAACGATTGACTCCGACACTGGACAGACTGGGTGTGAGGCACGAATTGCTGGAAGAAATTTCCGGAATTGCAGCGCGGCGCTTCTGGAACCCCGAAACCCGGCCTTCCGATGGCGCCACCATGGCTGCAGAGACCGTAATCGCCGATTCCGGCATTGATCGCTCACGCATTGGCATTATCATCAACACGTCGGTCTGCCGTGACTTTCTCGAACCTTCCACCGCCTGCATCGTCCACGGCAACCTGGAACTGAGTGAACGCTGCATGAATTTTGACTTCGGCAATGCCTGCCTGGCCTTTTTGAACGGCATGGACATTGCTGCACGAATGATTGAACGTGGCGAGCTGGAATTTGCGCTGATCGTGGATGGAGAGTCCAGCCGTCCCATTACCGATGCAACCGTGGAGCGCATGCTGGAACCGGGCATGACCGAACGGCAATTTCGATCCGAATTCGCCTCGCTGACGCTGGGTTCGGGCGCGGTAGCCATGATCATGAGCAACAAGACGCTGTCGCCGGAAGGGCACCCCTACCTCGGCAGCGTGTCCCGTGCGGCCACGCAATTCAACAAGCTGTGCCACGGACAGATGGATCAGATGGTGACCGATACCAGGACCCTTCTCACTGAGGGCCTGAAGCTGGCGAGCGACACATTTCAGGCCGCCCGTACGACGCTTGGCTGGGTGGTCAGTGAGCTGGATCAGTTCGTCATCCACCAGGTCAGCAAAGTCCACACCGAGTCTCTGGTCAAACTGCTCGGCCTTGACCCGGAAAAAGTCCATGCGATTTATCCGGAAATGGGGAATATCGGTCCAGCTTCCGTGCCGATGGTGCTGGCCAAGGCCGTGGAGCTCGGAAAAGTAAAGGCAGGCGATCGGGTGGCACTGCTGGGGATCGGCTCAGGTCTCAACTGCTCCATGGCGGAAGTGGTCTGGTAGGCGCCGCGCAGGGGCCCTCAGCGAGCTGATGTGAGCATCGTTCCAGAGGAACTCTATCCATTCAGTAGTCACTGGCACCAAACGCGCGGACTGAAACTCCATTACCTGGATGAAGGGCCCCGCGACGGGCCGCCGGTGCTGATGCTGCATGGCAACCCGACCTGGTCTTTCTACTACCGGAATTTAATCCCTGCACTAAGCGATCAATACCGCTGCATTGCGCCCGACCACATTGGCTGCGGATACTCTGACAAACCACACGACCGGGACTACGATTACCGGCTGGCCAGCCGCATTGATGATGTCGACAGTCTTGTCAACAGCCTGGCGCTGCGCCAACCTCTGACCCTGGTCGTCCATGACTGGGGCGGACTGATCGGAATGGCCTGGGCGCGGCGCAACCCTTCGCGCATCGCGAAGCTGGTGATTTCCAACACGGCAGCCTTCCCTCTGCCGGATCTTAAACGCCTGCCAGCGACATTGGCGCTGGCCCGAAACACTGCCCTGGGCGCTGTACTGGTCCGGGGCATGAATGCCTTTGCCCTGGGCGCAGTTTTCATGGCTGCCGCCAAACCGATGTCAAAGTCAGTACGCAAAGCTTATGTGGCCCCCTATAATTCTTGGGCCAATCGCATCGCAACTCTGCGATTTGTACAGGATATTCCCCTGACTGAAAGTGACCCGGGCTTTGACATTTTGCTCGATACGGCGGAGCATCTACACCTGTTCAGGAATAAACCGTGCCTGATTGCATGGGGTGAAAAGGATTTTGTCTTCGATCTTCAATTTCTGGACGAGTGGCGGAAACGCCTGCCGGAAGCAGAGATTTTGCGATTTCCAGACTGTGGACATTTTCTGCTCGAAGATGCCGCTGCGGTACTGCCGCAGAAAATCAGGGAATTTATCGATATCACGGACGAATCGAATCATGGACACAACAGTGAATGATGTTTGGAATAGCGCACAAATCTGCAATGTAGCAGCGGCACTCAGTAGTCAGGCATCTCTGCAACCCGGTGTCACAGCCATACACTATCCCTCCGGACATCTGCTGTCCCGCAAGAAATACTCCAATTGTACTTACGCTGAGCTTGATAATTTGTGCAACAGTTATGCCCGCGGGCTGGAAACCTACGGCATAGGACCAGGCGTCAGGACGGCACTTATGCTACCGCCGGGGCTGGACTTCCTGGCGGTCTTTTACGCCCTGTTCAAATGTGGCGCCATCCCGGTATTGATCGACCCTGCAATTGGCAAAGAGCGCCTCAAGCAATGCATCGAGGAAGCGGCGCCGCAGGCCTTTATAGGGTCTGCCCGGGCACAACTGGCGCGGCGCCTGTACGGATGGGTCGGCGATAGCTGCAAACTGTTGGTCACGGCCGGTCGCTGGGCCACGTTTGGCGGGGTGACGCTGAAGCAGATTCAGCACATGGGCGGCTTGACCTCGGAGCAAATCATGCACCGGCCTGAGCCATCCGATATGGCCGCAATCCTGTTCACGTCGGGCAGCACTGGCGCGCCCAAGGGCGTGGTCTACCGCCACCGCCACTTCGTCGCCCAAGTGGAGTTACTGTCTTCGGTGTTCAATATATCTGCCGGTGAAATCAGCATGCAGACCTTTCCACCGTTCGCATTGTTCGATACAGCCCTGGGCATGACCACCGTGATTCCGGACATGGACCCGAGCCGACCCGCCAAGGCCGACCCTGAACGCCTGATTGCAGCCATCGAGAAATTTGAGGTCAACAGTCTGTTTTGCTCGCCCGCATTGCTCGACCTGCTGGGCCGGTATTGCGAAGTCAAAGGCAAACGCCTCAAGAGCATTAACCGGGTGATGTCTGCCGGCGCAGCGGTGCCGATCCAAATCATCCGGCGTCTCGAAAAGGCCGTGTATGACGATGCTGTGATTCACACGCCCTATGGCGCCACCGAATGCCTGCCGGTGAGCAACGTGACCAATCGTGAGCTCAACGAATCCGTTCAGGACCAGATGGAATCCGGCGAAGGAATATGCGTTGGCAAACCCGTTGAGGCCAACTCTGTCTTGATCATCAAGATCAGCGATATTGCTATCGATCACTTGGATGATGCCACCCAAATGCCACCGGGAATGCCGGGGGAAATCCTGGTTTCCGGCCCAAGTTGCACCGACGCTTATTGGCAACAGGATGCCGAGACCCGCATGGCCAATGTGCAAGCCGATGATGGAACGATTTGGCACCGCATGGGCGATGCCGGCGTCTTGGATGGCAGTGGTCGGTTATGGTTCCTCGGGCGAATCTCGCAGCGCATTGAAACGGATTCTGGAGTGTTGTTTGCGGAACAATGCGAGGCCGTGTTCAATCAGCACCCTGATCTTGCTCGTTCAGCCGTTGTCGGTGTCGGCGCCAAGGGAAGGCAAACCCCGGTGTTGTGCATCGAGGTGAGCGGGAAGCTGGAGCCGGTCGACGTCGAACGCGTCCACTATGATTTGCTGCAACTTGCCCAGGCATTTTCGCTAACCCGCCAAATTCAAACCGTGTTGTTCCATGACGGATTGCCCGTGGATGTGCGTCACAATTCGAAGATAGACAGGGCAAATCTAGCCGCATGGGCAACCGCAAAGATGCAGCGGTGAGCGTCACCCGGTGAAAATTCTGGTCACTGGAGGTGGCGGCTTCCTGGGCAACGCCATATGCAGGGACCTGCGTCGTGCCGGGTACGATGTGCGCTCATTCCAGCGCAGCTTTGCACCACGGCTCTCAGCGCACGAAGTCGAAATCTATAGCGGCGATATCCGCGACAAAGCTGCCATTACAAAAGCCGCCCAGGGTTGCGGCGCGGTGATTCACACGGCAGCAAAAGCCGGTGTCTGGGGATCCGCTCGGGACTACTTTCAGACCAACGTCAGCGGCACTGAGAATGTGTTGGCGGCTTGCAGGGAATCTGGCATTGGCTACCTGGTCCACACCAGCACCCCCAGCGTGGTGCACACCGGTGTCGATATTGCTGGCGGAGACGAATCGCTGCCGATTGCCGACCACTTCGCAGCGCCCTACCCGGCCAGCAAAGCCGAAGCTGAGGCCATGGTGCTCGGCGCGAACTGCCCTGCCCTCAAGACTGTGGCATTGCGCCCGCACTTGATCTGGGGCCCGAATGACCCGCATTTGCTCCCGCGCCTCATTAAACGCGCCAAGTCCGGGCGCATCAGCCTGCCGGCAGCAGATAAGCTGATCGACACGGTCTATGTGGACAATGCTTCGAGCGCCCACCTGACCGCGCTGGAAGCACTGCGGAGCGGTCGCGACTGCGCCGGGAAGCCTTACTTCATCACCAATGGCCAACCCCTAATGCAAGGCGATATCATCATCCGACTACTGCGGGCAGCCGGCCTGGACAATGTGCAAATCAGACGCCTCAGCCCGCGTGTGGCAAGAACGATTGGTGCCGTGCTGGAAACCGTGTGGACAGTTCTCCGCCTCAGCTCAGAGCCCGCACTGACGCGTTTCTCGGCGGAACAGCTGTCTACCGCACATTGGTTTGACTGTTCCGCCGCCCATCGGGACCTGAATTGGAAGCCGCAGCTCAGTATTGAACAAGGGCTTGATATGCTAAAGCAGAGTACCGCCTTACCGGACTTGATTCGGGATGGCTAACCGACTTCCAACATGATTTTCCCGATATGCTGGCTGCTCTCCATCAACTCGTGGGCGCTGGCAGCGCTTGCCAGCGGGAAAGTGCTGTGGATCAGCGGGCGCACTTTACCGGCCTCCACCAGCGGCCAGACGTTTTTGCGCACGGCCCGCGCAAGTGCAGCCTTTTGCTCGGCGGTTCGCGGTCTTAGCACTGAACCTGTCAGGCGCACACCCTTCATCAGGAATGGAGCAACACTGATCTCCGCCGTCCCGCCTCGCAGAGTGGCGATGATGACGACCCGGCCCTGCTTCGCTGCCAGAGCCAAATTGCGCGGCACGTAATCCCCTGCCACCATATCCAGGATCACATCGACACCCTTGCCATTGGTCTCTTCTTTGAGTACTTCGACGAAATCCTCCTGGCGGTAATTAACGGCCTTGCTGGCGCCTAAATCTTCACATTTCTGGCATTTTTCAGCGCTGCCTGCCGTTGCATACACCGTGGCGCCACGCGCCGCGGCCAGTTGGATGGCGATGGTCCCTATTCCGCTGGTCCCGCCGTGCACCAGGAAGGTCTCACCGGACTGAAGCGCGCCACGCTCGAATACGTTGGTCCAGACCGTGAACACCGTTTCAGGCAATGCCGCAGCTTCCAGCATGGTCAGATTGCCCGGAATAGGCAGACACTGGCCTGCCGGCGCTGTCACATACTGGGCATAACCGCCACCATTGACCAGGGCGCAGACTTTATCGCCCTTGCTCAATCCATGGGTCTGGCCACTGACCGCCACGACCGTGCCGGACACTTCCAGCCCTGGCACCGGAGATGCACCCGGGGGGGGCGGATAGGTGCCCTGGCGTTGCACAACATCCGGCCGGTTGACGCCGGCGGCGCTGACCTCGATCAAGACCTCCCCGTCTCCCGGGGTCGGCAGGGGCATACTGCCTGGTTGCAGCACCTGCGGCGCCCCTGGCTCGGTGATGTCGATGTATTGCATTTGTGTGGGTAAACTCATCGCATGGTGACTCCCTGATGCGCCGTCGACGAGGACTGCGCGGTAAATTGGCAAGGCTGGATAGTATGGATTATTTCGGTTGATGATTGAATGGGTGTTGCTGCTATTATCTCGACATGGACCACCGCCTCAATACTGCCGCCGGACTAAGCTTCCACGATGCCGCCAGCCAACTTGCCGAAGTGGGCCGCATCGCCCACGCCCGCGGCTGGGTACCGGCCACCAGCGGCAACTATTCGGTGCGCCTCGCCAGCGGCGCCATTGCGATCACTACTTCGGGCCGGGACAAATCGAAACTGGCGGCCAGCGACATCATGCAAATTGACCAGCAAGGGCAGCCATTGGACACGGGCACACCGTCTGCCGAAACCTGCCTTCATCTACAACTCTATCAACGAGATGAGCGCATCGGCTCGGTCCTGCATACCCATTCCCTCAACGCGACGCTGATTTCGGAGTACGCCAAAAGCACCATTGAAATCGGCGGGCTCGAGTTGCTCAAGGCATTCCATGGAATCGACACGCACGAATCTGCGGTTACCATTCCGGTAATGGACAACAGCCAGGATATCGAGAAACTGGCGCAGGACATCGAAAGCCACATGCAACACAATGGCCAGGGTCAGGCCTATCTGATACGGGGGCACGGCCTGTATACCTGGGGCCGCGATCTGAATGAGGGGCTGCGCCACCTCGAGGCACTGGAATTTTTGCTTGAATATGGTCGAGCCGCCGGCCTGGGGTCGGCAGACATAGGAATCTCGACAGCAGATTGACGGATCAACCACATGAGTGAACTTAAGATATTTGACGAAAACGCAGCAGATCAACCGCTCGGCCATTGGGTTGAGCACGGCCAAATCGCCGATGAGCTGAAGAAAATTGGCGTGCGCTTCGAACAGTGGGATGCCACGCAGTCGGTTTCAGGCTCTGACTCACATGCAAGCATTATTGCCGCTTACCAGCACGACATCGACCGCCTGATCACCAGCGAAGGCTACCAGGCCGTCGATGTCATGGGTTTGACGCCTGACCATCCCGACAAGGAAGCACTGAGAAAGAAGTTTCTTTCCGAGCACACGCATTGTGATGATGAAGTCCGCTTCTTCGTCGCCGGCCAAGGCCTGTTCAGCCTGCACCCCAATGAGCGAGTGTACGAGGTCCTGTGCGAACAAGGCGACCTGATCAGTGTACCCGCCAATACCCCGCACTGGTTTGACATGGGCCCCAACCCCGCCTTTGTCGCCATCCGACTTTACGACGATCCGGCGGGCTGGGTGGCCAATTACACCGGCAGCGCCATTGGCGACAGTTTTAGCCGGCTCGACAACTAGTGTACTGCGGCAGGGAAAATTACCCGACTTGATCCAGGCCATTGTGACCGACATTGAAGGTACAACCAGCTCGATATCATTCGTGCACGAGGTGTTATTCCCTTACGCGGCCAGTCGGTTGCCGACCTTTATGCGCGGCCATCACGAGGATGATGCGGTTGCCTTGCAACTGGATGAGGTAGCGCGACTGGGCGCTATCGAACGGGATGACGTGGAGGCACTGATCGCGCAACTGCTGGACTGGATTGCGTCGGACACCAAGGCCACGCCCCTCAAGGCGCTGCAGGGGATGATCTGGATCCAGGGTTATGAAAGGGGTGACTACACAGCGCACTTTTATGCCGATGCCGTCGAAAAGTTGCGCAACTGGCATGCCCGGGGCCGTGCCCTGTACGTTTACTCATCGGGCTCGGTCCAGGCGCAGAAGCTGTTTTTCCAGTACAGCGAGTTTGGCGATTTACGGCCACTGGTCAGTGGCTACTTCGACACCACCACCGGAGCCAAAGGCGAGGCTGCCTCCTACCGGCGAATCCAGGCTGAGCTGTCCCTGCCCGCCGGGGACATCCTGTTTCTTTCCGATGTGAACGCCGAACTGGACGCAGCCGCGGAATCGGGCTGGCAGACCATTCGACTGGCGCGCCCGCAGGACGCGCCAATCGATGCAGGAGACACCACAGCAGCGCATCGTGTGGTTCTATCATTCGACGACATCGGACTCTGAGTCTCAACGCCGCAACAGGCCCTGCAGTCTCTCCCCGGCGCGCCAGATGTCCTCATAGCTGTTGTACAGCGGCACTGGCGCCAGCCGCACCACGTCGGGCTCGCGAAAATCACCCATGATGCCTGCGGCCGTCATTGCATCGAAAAATGAGCGATCAGTGCCAATCAATTTGACTGAAAGCTGGCAACCTCTTTGGTCCGGGTCAGAGGGGGTAATAATTCTCAGCTCGACGTCAGGTAGCGCATTGAACACATCATTCAAGACGAATTCCAGGAAGCCGGTCAGGCGCAGGCTTTTTTCTCTCAACGCCGGTAAGCCGGCCTCGGTGAACACTTCCAGGGCTGCCTTTTGCAGCGCGAAACTGACGGCCGGCGGGCAACTGATCTGCCAGCCTTCGGCTGCCGGCATAGGTTGAAATTCAGGCTCCATCAAAAAGCGCCGTTGTTTGTCATGGCCCCACCAGCCGCCGAGGCGCAACAGGTCCGTGCGCTCACCGTGGCGCTCGTGCACGAACACACCACCGCAGTTGCCGGCGCCGGCATTGAGGTATTTGTACGAACACCAGGCAGCGAAATCCACGTCCCAGTCATGCAATTGCAGCGGCACGTTACCGGCAGCGTGTGCCAGATCGAAGCCGGCGATTGCACCGGCGTCATGCGCGGCCCGAGTCAAGCGGGCGAGATTAAAAAATTGACCGGTGAAGTAGTTAACGCCACCGAAGAACACCATGGCCAGTTCACCTTTGTGCTGCTCGATGGCACTGAGGATGTCATCCTCGCGGATCAGAAATTCACCTGGAGGCGGTTCAATTTCAATGATGGCGTCATTCGGATCCACACCATGAAAGCGCATTTGGGTATCCAGCATGTATTGGTCCGAAGGAAACATCTTGGACTCGGCAATAATCTTGTAACGCCCGGGCGTCGGTTGATAGAAAGACACGAAAAGCAGGTGCAGATTGACGGTCAGCCCATTCATGCACACCACCTCAGAGGTCCGTGCGCCAACGATTTCTGCGAGCATCGGCGCTAGATATTCGTGGTAGTTGCACCAGGGATTAGCGCCCTGGAACCAGCCTTCGACCCCTAGCCTTGACCAGGCGTCCATCTCCACATCGACAGCCGCGCGCGCGGATTTGGGCATCAGACCGAGGGAATTGCCGGTGAAGTAGAGGGCCGGTTTACCATCCAGTTCAGGGTGGTGGAAACGCTCGCGGAAGTGTGAGAGCGGATCCTCTGAGTCGAGTTGGCGGGCATGTTGCAGAGAGTTTTCGTAGGTCATATTTTTACCGTGTTGACAACGACAGTTAACAAGCCTGATTAACAGGCCCTAGCGCATTGGGCGGCCCCGCAGCCTGCGGACAGTTCGCTCCAGCCAGCTGTAGTTGAGCAATTTGCGGTCCTCTTCCGACGCCTGCCGGTAACTGCCGTGATACTTGTGCTTGACCCATGCGTTCAGGTCCAGTTTGCTGCCATAGCTGAAAAGCCTGTTGTTGATGGGGTGCAAGCCGTCCTCAAAGAGGATGGCGGTACCAAAGTCGACCACACAGGGCTGCTGTTGGTCGGTGACAATAATATTGCCTTTCGACTTCAGGTCACCATGACTGACGCCGCGTGCGTGGAAGCCCTGGACTATCTTCAGCAACGCAGCGAACCAGCCCGCGCGGTCTTCCCACGCCGCTTCTCGATAGGGCACGCCACGTATATATTCGAGGATGAGATGCTTGCCGTCCACCATGCCATAGCAATGCGGTACGCCGGTAAGGCCCTGCATTCGGCCATAGGCGGACCGTTCCCGATTCAGCGTGCTTTGACGTAGACTGTGCGCCAGGCGATTGCCCATGGCGCTCTTGATGATCAGTTCGACTCCGTCCTGCTGGTACAGCAAAATCGTGCCCTGGTTGCTGCGCGCCAACACATTGGACTTGCTCGCCAGGCTGTCTTCAATCCATCGCTTGAAGGCACTCTGATTGATCAAATTCTGCATCACGAGGATCATAGCCCAGTCTGCCCGGGCGCGTTGAGTCGACCTGTCGTGCGGGCTTCAGTACACTAGTATTGATTGCGGCGTCTACATACCGGAGTCCAGCATGGGCGTACCCCTGAATCGAATATTTACACTCCTGCTCGGTGCGGCAATGCTGGCAACAGCCCCGCGTGTGTTGTTGGCCCAGCCCTACCCCTCGACCTATCAACCGCTCCCCTCCGGGGCGACATTGATCACCAACGCCACCATTCTAACCGGCGCCGGAGCACGGCTGGACGGCGCCAGCCTGTTGATGTCTGACGGCATGGTGGTCGCGATTGGTCCGGATGCCGAACTCGCCGTCAATGCAGACCTGGCAGAGCAGGTGATCAATGCCGGCGGCAAGTGGCTTACACCCGGCATCATCGATGTCCATTCACATCTCGGCGTCTATCCCTCACCCATTCTGAGCGGCAATGCAGAGGGCAATGAGGTCACCGACCCCGTCACCGCACAAGTCTGGGCGGAACATGGCGTGTGGCCACAGGACCCTGGCTTCAACCGGGCGCGTGAAGGCGGCGTGACCACCATGCAAATACTTCCAGGTTCGGCCAACCTGATCGGAGGGCGCGGTGTGACGCTCAAGAACGTCCCCGCGACCAGCTACCAGGCGATGAAATTTCCGAACGCGCCGCACGGCATGAAAATGGCCTGCGGAGAGAATCCAAAACGTGTCTACGGCGCCGGTCTGAAACGTGCGCCTGCCACCCGCATGGGCAACGTGGCCGGCTACCGTGCGCAGTGGATCGAAGCGCAAAAATACATCGAAGACTGGCACAACTACGAAACCGCCCAGATCGAGGATTCCGAAAATGCCGACGCCACGCCGAAACCAGTTCGCGATCTTCGCCTGGAAACCCTGGCCGGCGTGCTGAATGGTGAAATTCTCGTTCACATGCACTGTTACCGCGCCGATGAAATGATGCTGGTTTTGGATTTGGCCAAGGAGTTTGGCTATCGGGTCAGCGCTTTCCACCATGGCGTGGAGGCGTACAAAATTGCAGACGCCCTCGCCGCCAATGGCGTCTGCGGCGCCTTATGGGCCGATTGGTGGGGGTTCAAGGCTGAAGCCTATGACGGCATTCAAGAGAACATCGCGCTGACCGACCGGCCCGAAGGCAGTTGCGCCATCGTTCATTCCGATTCGGCCGAAGGCATCCAGCGGCTCAACCAGGAAGCGGCCAAAGCGATGAGCAGGGGCCAGCGTGCCGGTATGGATATCCCACCAGAGCGTGCCATCACCTGGCTGACGATCAACCCGGCCAAATCACTGGGCATTGATCACCTGACCGGTTCACTGGAGGAAGGCAAAATGGCCGATCTGGTGGTCTGGAATGGCAATCCGTTCAGTGTCTATGCCAAAGCAGAACAGGTCTATATCGACGGTGCCCTGATCTACGACCGCGACAATCCCGGCCTTCAACCCGTATCCGATTTTGAAGTGGGGCAACTGCAGGGAATACGGCAATGAAGCGGGGCGTTTTCAATATTGTTTCCTCTAGCGCTGTCATTTTGCTGCTGCTTTCAACGGCTGCGCGCGCTCAGTCTTTGATTGTGCGTGATGCCACCGTCTACACCATGGCCAACCAGTCTGCCCTGCAGGCAACAGACGTGATGGTCAGAGACGGCCTGATTCTGGAAATCGGCAGCGATTTGCCGGTGCCGGCCGATGCTCGGGTGATTGAGGCTGCGGGCCGGCCGTTGACCCCGGGTTTGTTCGCCGGTGCTTCGGGACTCGGTCTGGTCGAGATTTCGCTGGAAACAGCCACGGTGGATGACAGCCTGGCGCTGCCCTTGCTGAGACCTGAGTTCGACGTCACCACCGCTTATAATCCGCATTCCACCCTGATTCCAATCACCCGCATTGAGGGTTTCACCTGGACACTGCTTGGCGCCCGACCGTCAGGCAGCATTGTCGCGGGTCAGGGCCGGCCCGTGCTGCTCGATGGCGGCTACGTCTCCTTTGTGGGCGTACCGGTGCTGTTTGTGTATGTGGGGGCAGGCAGCCAACAATTGAGCGGCAATTCCAGGGCGGCTCAATGGATGTTGCTGAACCAGGCTATTGACGAGGCGCGCAGTGAAGTTCGATGGTCTCCGCAACCACTGCAGCCGATCAGGTCATTATGCACGGCGTTCCGATCGAGATGGTCTCACGCCAGACCCTGCTCCGCGACCGCTATCTGGAGCGGAATCCGGAGCTGCCCAGGGCCTATACGCAGCCCCAATAATGTGTGACTGGGCCGGCGCGCTCCCATAGCAGGGCTGCTGGATTGGTTAGCGGACAATCGCCCGACCGGAAGGCCAGCGGGTATCCGAGCCGCCAAGGACTTCGCCGGTTTTTTTGTCCCACATCACCCCATGCATATTGCCCCAGGTGCGTTCACTCACCAAGACCTGGTGGCCCATTTCTTCCAGCGCCTCAATCTCGGCCGGCTCGAAAGCGTCAGGTTCCACTGAGATTTGATCAGGCACATATTGGTGGTGGTAGCGCGGCAAACCCACCCAGGATTCGGGGTCGTTGCCACGCATGAAGTCAAGAATTCCAAGCAGAACCATGGTGATGATGCGGCTGCCACCCGGGGTTCCCACTGCCGCCATCCTGTCAGCGCCGATCATGAATGTCGGCGACATGCTGCTCAGTGGCCGTTTGTGCGGTTGAATCTCGTTGGCGGTAAAGCCGATCAGGCCGAATGCATTGGGCTCGCCCTGCTTGGCCGAAAAGTCATCCATCTCGTTGTTGATCAGCAGGCCGGTGCCCGGCGGCATGAAAGCCGAACCGAACGGCAAGTTGACCGTCAGGGTGGCGGCCACCATGTTGCCATCGGCATCGATGACGGAAAAATGGGTGGTATCGGTTCCTTCGGTGAGCTGTTCATTGCCCGGCAGCATCGAGCTTGGCGTCGCCCGATCGGGCCGGATCGAAGCCCGGAGACCATCAGCATAGTGTTGGCTGGTTAGCATTTCGATTGGAATGTCCGCAAAATCGGGGTCGCCAAGATAGATGGCCCGGTCGCGGTAGGCCCGCCGCATGGCCTCGACAATAAAGTGCGCCCTTTGTGCCCTGGGCAACTGGTAGAGTGGGTACGCCTCCAGGATGTTCAGCATTTCTGCAATGGCGATGCCGCCTGATGAAGGCGGTGGGGCCGTTACCAGTTCATAGTCGCCATATTGGGTTCGGATCGGCTCGCGCTCAACGATGTGGTAGGCCGCCAGATCTTCGAGGGTCCAGATACCGCCGGCGTCGCGTACACCATCTACCACGAGGCGCGCCACTTCGCCGTGGTAAAAACCCTGCTCCCCGTGCTCGGCCACTTGCTCCAACACCCACGCAAGCTCAGGCAGTCGAATGACATGGCCCACGGCAGGGACCTCTCCGTCGGCCAGCAGTGCCTTGCTCGCGGCCGGCCAGCGCTTGATGGCGGAGACACGAAATCCCATCATCAAGTGGTATTTGCGGTCTACCGCAAAGCCCTCGCGGGCGATGCGAATGGCGGGTTGCAGGCTGGTAGCCAGCGGCAGTCGGCCATAGTTTCTGGCCAGGTGGGCCAGACCGGCAACCTGCCCCGGAATTCCGCCGGCAAGGGGGCCGTTCACTGCCAGGTCCCGATTGACCTCGCCTTGCTCGTCAAGGTACATGTCGGTAAAGGCTGCGGCGGGCGCTTTCTCCCGACCGTCGATCATCGTTTCGAAGCTATCCTCGGCGCGGTGCAACAACCAGAACCCGCCGCCACCCAAACCGGTGCTGGTAGGTTCTACAACGGCCAGCGTGGCGCTGACTGCAACCGCTGCATCAAACGCGTTACCGCCCTGGGACAGTATCTCGTGCCCTGCTTCTGTGGCCATGAAGTGCGCGCTGGCAATGGCCGCCATGCCGGGCCGTTCAGCCGCAAAGCCCGAACTGGCCAACAGGGCCAAATACATTCCGCCCAAACACAGGACCCAATACAAGGGCAAACCGCGTCGCGGAGAGGTGGAAGGATCGCTCATCCAGCCTGGGCCAGGGCGACAAGGCTGCGGTATTTTGTCCACAATTCTTCCTCTGTTTCGGAGTGCTCCGAATCCTTGGGTATGCATTCCACAGGGCAGACTTCAACGCACTGTGGCGTGTCGAAATGGCCCACGCACTCGGTGCACTTCATTGGATCTATCAGGTAATACTCCGCACCCTGGGAGATCGCCTCATTGGGGCATTCCGGTTCACATACATCACAGTTGATGCATTCTTCAGTGATGAGCAGCGCCATGGCCTAATCAATCAATTTGAACCGCGCGCGCATGGCCGCCTGGACTTTCTCACCGACAAACTCGGAGACATCGCCCTCAAGTCGGGCAATTTCCTTGACCAGCGATGACGAAATGAAACTGTAATCCTCGTCCGGCGTCAGGAATAGCGTTTCGATCTCCTGGGCCAGGTGGCGATTCATGCTGGCGAGTTGAAATTCGTATTCAAAATCGGAGACCGCGCGCAGACCCCTGACAATGACCCCGGCGCCGGATTCCTGGACAAATTCAACCAGCAGGTTACTGAAGCCGACGACCTCGACATTGCCAAAGCGGTCAAATTCATGTTCAGCAAGCGCGATGCGTTCTGCCAGGGTAAACAAAGGCTCCTTGTGCGGACTCTCCGCGATTGCAACGATGACTTTGTCAAAAACACGAGCGGCACGGCTAACCAGGTCACTGTGACCATTGGTTACCGGATCGAAAGTACCCGGATATACCGCGATGCGATGTGATGTCATTTTATCGGCTCAGTTTCTGGAAAAGACGCACATTGTAGCCGATCCGACGGCTTGTGCCAGCCTTGGGAAGGCCCCATCAGCCAAAAAAAAAGACGGGCGGCAAGAGCCGCCCGTCAACAGGGACTGAGGAGTCTTCAACAGGCAATAAATGCCTGCGGAATAGATGACCCGCAAAAGAACCAAATCATTGCAGGCAAATTCAGGGTTTCTCAAGCAACTGAAAATTGACCTCGCCAATCACCTTTTGCCGGTGTACCAACCAGCCGCGAGGCAAACTAAGGGGTACATCCAGTCGAGGCGTTTCTACGTAAATCAACCCTCCAGTTTTAAGCCAGTCATTGGCCGCAATCAAATCCAGCGAGCCTTGCTGCAAGCCCTGACCAAATGGCGGATCCAGGAAAATAAGATCTACTGCTTGCGTTGGCGCTGCCGAAAGGTAATCCAGAGCATCACCCCGAAACAGCTCGGCATTGTCGGCTTGCAGGTCCGAGATGGATTGGCGAATTAACCCACAAGCGACATCTGAGCGCTCCACCAAAGTCACACGGGCCGCGCCCCTGGACAACGCTTCCAGCCCCAGCACACCGGTGCCAGCGAACAGATCGACCACAACGGCGTGATGCAGTTCGCCCTGCAGCCAGTTGAACAGTGTTTCCCGCGTGCGATCGCCGGAAGGCCTCAGCCCGGGCAGGTCAGGCACCCCTAAACGCCGTCCACGCCATTTACCAGCGATGATTCTGACGCCGTTTTGCCGCTTATTTTTGGTCCTGATTTTGTTGGGCACTGGAGGGTTACAGGACCTCCTTGATCCAGGCAGTGATTAACGGCAGAAACTCTGGGACTAACTCCTTTTTCAGGGTCGCGTATTCGGTCGGGCTGCCTGTGGTCGCTGCCTGAAACAAGTGATTGGCGCCATCCAGGGTCACAATGCGGTACTGCTCATGGCCCGACTTCTTGAATGCTTTTTCCATTCCATCTGCATTGGCCTGCGCGGGCACCTGCAAATCCAGCTCGCCAAAAATGGCCAACGCGGGCACCGTCAGAACTTCGAGTGCCGGAACGGGATCGTAGTCGATAAAAGCCTTGAACCAGGGCGTATTGGTGGCTGCAATACCCGCACTGACCTGGGCTTTGACAAACTCGTCTACATCGGGGATGGCTGCACGCTGTTCCTCGGTCATGTCTGCAACGCCGGCTCGAATCTGTTCTGCCATATTGACTTCAATGGCTTCCCAGCCTTCGCCGCTACGGATGGCCTTCATCATCTGCTCCTGACCCGCTCTCTGCGTCTCGATCTCTTCGGGCGTCGCTCCGTTTGCTTCGGCGATCAGCCGACCCTGGAGGTAGAGGATTTCCTCCCCTGTTACAGAAGTGCCGGCAAGCAAGACCACAAATGCCAGCTCGCCGCTCTGCGCCGCTATGGGGGCCACGATGCCGCCCTCGCTGTGCCCGATCGCGCCGATTCTTGAACCATCGATGTCTGCACGCTGTTTCAGAAACAGGACGGCCGCGACCACGTCGGTGGCGAAGTCCATCGAGGTGGAATCATTTGTGCTTCCGGTGGACCCGCCCACACCCCTGTCGTCATAACGCAGAACGGCAATGCCCTCCCGCGTGAGGTAGTCCGCGATGACTCGAAACGGCTTGAAACCAACCAGTTCTTCGTCCCGATTCTGCGGCCCACTGCCGGTAATCATCACCACCGCTGGAAAAGGACCGATGCTTCTCGGCAGGGTCAGTGTGCCAGCCAGGCTGACGTCTCCGTTGACGAACACCACTTCTTCCTCGTCATAGGGCAGCGGCTCAGCCACTTCTTCGGCAGCCTCGACCGACTCGTCGGCGCCCCTGCGGCTCAATTCAACCGATCCCTTCATGCCCGACTGCAGGAATTCGCCACTCATGCTGTCGCCATCCACCTGACCGACAAATTTCGCCACTGCCGCCCCGGGTATTTCAAATTGAATGTCTGGGTGCTGGTAAGAAACGTTTTGCAGCGGCACGCCCTTGGCGCCCTGCTGGGGAATGTCGAGCGTGGCGGACAACGCATCGCCATCACCTTCAAACCGTGCCGTGATGCCCATTTCAGTGCCCATGATCTTGATCGCGCCATTCCACTCGCCGTCGACGGCGTGCTCTGCCATCAATGTGGGTGGGCCAAGTAAAAATGCGGCCAGGCATATTGCCAGCCTTTTTGAACTATTCATTTTCAGTTTCCTTTGTTAATCGATCTATTTTGGTCAATATTATTGCCCATCGGGCGCAATCACGACCGCTTCACCGTAGGCCAAAATTTCTGAAGCAGAACTCATCATCATCGATGTCGTAAAGCGGACCCAGACGATGGCGTTAGCGCCTTTGCTTTCGGCTTCTGCCACCATGCGATCCACGGCCTGCTCACGCGATTCGGCCATCATTTTGGTGTATTCCTCAATCTCGCCCCCCACGATGTTCTTGAACGCAGCGACAATGTCCTTGCCCACATGCCGGGCACGAATTGTGTTGCCACGAACAAGACCCAGCGAGCGCGTAATCTTCTGCCCAGCTATGTTGGGCGCCGGTGTAATAATCATCGCTCAATATCCTTGTATGGGTCGCTTTTGCGGACAAACAGTTTCTCGCGGATCACGGAGACGGCGAGAACAACAACTCCAATGGCCAGAGCTGACAACGCGTATTTAACCAGGGAGGGTACGTTCGCATCTGCTGACAATTCCTGAATGACATCCCAGACTCCCCAGCTGATCAATACAATTGTTCCCAGCGATATCAAAATCCATGCAACACCACGTTCCAACTGTGCATACACCGATCCCCAGTATTCCTGCCAGACTTGATCCGGCGCTTTGCTGACATTCATGGTATTTGTTACCTCCTTAACTTTTTGCAGCTCGCCCCACTCGTGGCGCAGCTCAGCGTTGGCCGCCAGCGCTTCATCAAGTTGGCGACACTCCGATTTGCTGCACTCACCATCAAGCGCAGCCATCATCAAATTTCTAATGTTTTCCCGTTCAATATCCATCAGCTTTCCGTAAGCTCTTTCGCCAGGCGCTTGCGTGCCGCATACAATCAAGACATGACCGTTCCCATCGGGATGTCCAGCAGGGCGGCGATCTCTTTGTACGATCTGTCTTCAAATTCCCGCAATACGATGATCTCCCGCTCCGCATCCGGCAGTGCCTCTATGGCGTTCCGGGTGCGGGCCTGCAACTCCTGCAGCTCCAATTGATCTTGTGGCTGTGGTGGACTTCGTTTTTCCTCCTGGGCAACCAGCCACGAACTGGCCTCCTTAATTCGCTCGCGGCGGGTTTTTCCATCACGGCCGAGGTTAAAGCACAGGCGGCGTAGAATTTGGTAGTACCAGGTATAAAAGGGCCGCTCCGGGTCAATACTGGCGCGCGCTCTAAAAGCCCTGACAAACGCCTCCTGGGACAAATCCAATGCATCCTCGTGCGAGCCAACGAGGCCCAGGGCGCCGTAATAAGCGCGTTGCATATAGGTGGAGACAAGAAGCCCGAATGCTTCCCGGTCGCCAGCCTGCACGCGCCGCACTATATCGCGCTCCTTTCTGCGATCACGGTTGCGACTGGAGTCCTGTTCTTGCTCCAGCAGATGATCTCGTGTTGGCATTGTTGCAGCGTTGGCCGCCATGTCATCTCCATTTCTGCTCATTGATACACGGCCAGGCAGGTTTTATTCACAACAGTCGAGATCACCAGACAACCTTGAAGCGCCGGCAAGCGGCCCCACCTGCTAGCATAGCCTCTTTCAGCGTGCACTCCACATCTCATGTTCAGAATCTTCCGCATAAACAAGGCTGACAACGGCGCCCTTAAGGACGTCCAGTTGCGCCCTGCTGAGCAGGGCGGGGAAGAGGCGCTGCAACAGCGTCTGAAAAACACCCGCAACCAGCTCGGCCAGCGATTGACGGCCCTGGTGGAGGCCAGCAGCGGCATCAACGAGGATTTGCTGGAGGGCATTGAAACAACGCTGATCACCGCCGACATTGGCGTACAGGCGGCCCTGGCAATCGTGGAAAACCTGCGGGCAGCGATTGACAACAAGGCGATAACGGAGCCTCGGGACGTGCTGCCTGCGGTGCAGGCAGAGCTATATGAACTGATCGAAGATCGCGAGCAATTTCTGGTGGTCGATGCATCCCGCAAGCCCTTTGTCATCCTGATGGTCGGCGTCAACGGTGCGGGTAAAACCACGACGATAGGGAAGCTGGCACAGCGCTTTCGCGAAGATGGCCTGTCGGTCATGCTGGCGGCCGGTGACACTTTTCGCGCCGCTGCGGTGGAGCAACTGAAGTCCTGGGGGGCGCGCAATGATGTGCCGGTGATCGCCCAGGGTACCGGAGCGGATTCTGCCGCGGTGATTTACGATGCCCTGGAATCGGCGCGGGCCCGGCAAATCGATGTGTTGATCGCCGATACGGCGGGCCGCCTGCACACCCAGACCAACCTGATGGAAGAACTCAGGAAGATTCATCGTGTGCTGGGTCGCCTGGACGATTCGGCGCCCCACGAAACCATGCTGGTAGTGGATGCCGGCACCGGCCAGAATGCGCTCAACCAGGCGCGGGAATTTGACAAGGCGGTGGGTCTGACGGGCATTACAATCAGCAAGCTGGACGGCACAGCCAAAGGCGGGGTGTTATTTGCAGTTGCCGCTGAACTGGAAGTGCCGATCCGCTTCATCGGCGTTGGAGAGTCAGCGGGCGACCTCAGGCCGTTCGACGCGGGCTCCTTCATCAACGCCATCCTGCCCATCGCTTAGGTCGGCGACATCAGCAGGTCAATCACTCCGTACGCAGAACGCCTGCTGCAATGGTGGGATGAGCACGGCAGGCAAGACTTGCCATGGCAGCACCCGCGCACACCGTACCGGGTGTGGATCTCGGAAATCATGCTGCAGCAAACTCAGGTCAATACTGTAATCCCTTACTTCGAGCGTTGGATGCAGCAGTTTCCGAACCTGGCCTCACTGGCGCTGGCCAATCAGGACACGGTGCTGGCCCACTGGTCCGGCCTGGGTTACTACGCCCGGGCGCGTAATATGCACAAGGCCGCGAGACTCTGCAACACACAGCACGGAGGAGACTTGCCTCTTGAACCTCTCGCTCTGCAGGCTCTGCCTGGTATTGGCAGGAGCACTGCCAATGCCATCATTTCTCAGAGTATCGATACGCCCGCTGCGATACTCGACGGCAACGTCAAACGAACCCTTGCCAGGCATGCGCTGGTGCAGGAATGGACGGGCAGCAGCGCCGCCCAGAAAGTGCTTTGGCGAGAGGCCGAGCGGCGCTTGCCGGCCGTGCGCGGCGCCGACTACAGCCAGGCCATCATGGATCTGGGCGCCCTGGTCTGCACGCGGCGCAACCCCTTGTGTGAAGACTGTCCCGTCAGTCAGGACTGCCTGGCCCGGCAACAACACCTGGTTGATCTGATACTGGTTCCCAAACCAAAGCGAAAGATCAGACAGGCAAATCTCGCCATGCTGATCCTGATTGATCGCGACGAAAATATCCTCCTTGAAAAGCGCCCACCCAGTGGAATCTGGGGCGGCTTGTGGGCATTTCCCTGTGGACAGGAGATAGAAGAACTGACTGCTGCGCTGGGCATCACTGCGCAAGAGATGTTCCGTCTGAAACCCAGAATCCACCGCCTCACCCACCTCGAAATGCATATTGAGCCCTGGCGGGGAAGAAAGATTGACCCAAGAGGAGTAAAATGCTCGGCCAGCCAGCGATGGATCAGCCTGGCGGAAACGTCAGGCATGGGCCTTCCAAAACCTGTGTCTGACCTGATTGAACAAATTGAAATTGGAGAACTTGAATGACGCGCCTGGTTCAATGCGCCGTGTTTAAGAAAGAACTGGAAGGGCTTGATTTTGCCCCTTACCCGGGTGAGTTGGGGCAGAAGGTATTTGACAGCATTTCCCGGGAAGCATGGCAAAAATGGCTGAGCCATCAAACCATGCTGATCAACGAAAACCGACTTTCCCCGATTAATCGGGAACATCGCTCGTACCTTGAAGAGGAAATGAAGAAATTCCTGTTTGGCGAGGGTTCGGAAAAACCCGAGGGCTATGTCCCGCCAGAGTAATACACCAAACAACAGCCTTTTAGACCAATTACGGTTTCTAAGTGGTTGACTTGAGGCCCGCTAGACGATTTAATACCGCGCTTCATCAAGCACACTACGGCCAGATAGCTCAGTCGGTAGAGCAGTGGACTGAAAATCCGCGTGTCGGTGGTTCGATTCCACCTCTGGCCACCATTATTTCCCGGTGCATACCGGTCACATGGTTTACACCTTATTCCGGACACATGGTTAACACTCTGTCCGGCACGAACGGATTGGGGCCGGGTTCTACCCGGCCTCTTTCATTATCAAAGAATCCCAGATCATAATCCATAAAGCTGACCAGCCAAATGTCGTTCGCGACTTCTCTGATGCCAACCACCTGGCCAGCAAACACTGTGCTGAAGTTGATCTTGCGCTTGCCAATACAGATACGGCCGCAGCGGGTGACACGGATGGTGCGGTCGTGATAGGGATACTCGGGCTCATCTGGTCGTTGGTATTGCTGCGCTGAAGGTGTATACACATCACCTGGGTAAACGCCACGTAGCGCCTGATGGGGACGCTCATTGTTGTAAACCCCCAAGAAGCGGTCGAAGCGTTCCTGTTGTTGCAGGAAATTGAATGAAGCAGGCTTGGTGGTCTCGTTCTTCAAGGTCAGGTGCATACGCTCATGGCGACCATTCTGCTCGGGGTGGCCTGGCTTGATGCGTTGGATGTTGATGCCCAGGCGTAGCCACCACACCGACAACTTGCTCAGTCCGAACAGGGCATTGGCGCTGGCAAAGGGAGTGCCGTTGTCGGTACGAATCGCCTTGGGTAGCCCGAAGTCTTTGAAAGCACGTTCAAAAACACTAAACGCGAAGTCTGACTTGGTGGACTCCAACCCCTCACAGCTGAGCAGATAGCGGGATCGGTAATCGGTGATGGTTAGTGGGTAACAATACTTCTTGTTACCCAGTTTAAACTCACCCTTGTAATCGGCACACCATAGTCCGTTGGGTTGGTGTGCGCCACTGAGAGGGGTTCCTCGTGCTTTATAGCGCCGCCGCTTGCGGCGCTTGACCAGGCCATTGCGGTCGAGCACAGCGTGCACGGTGCTGATGGCCGGTGGCTTGATCATCGGGTAGGCCCGGATCAATTTGTCACGGATCTTGGGTGCGCCCCAGGACGGGTGCTCCTTTTTGATACCGAGAATAGTGCGCTCAATCTGGAAGGGTAGCTGGTTGGCTTGCCGGTAGGGTGCACGGCTACGGTCGTAGAGCGCATCGAGACCACATTCTTTGTAGCGCTTGTATATCTTGTAACCGGTGACGCGTGAAATGCCGAACTCGCGGCACAGGCATGCCATCTTCTCGCCTTCCAGCAGGCGGGCAATAAATCTCAATCTTTCATCCATCGGTTTACACTCTTTCCAAGGCATCTGGGTATCTCCCAAATGCATTAATGTGTAAACCATGTGTCCGGAATAATCTGTAAACCAAGTGTCACTAAGGACACCCACAGTATACCAACCACTTAGCAGAGACTTTAGGGGCTTATCAAAGCCATTAACTGGTCGTCTCTGGCATTTGCCTCAGTTTGCGTAAATTCGCAGAATGTCTCATAATAATTCCTGTTCTCTTACTGTTGCGCGCTCAAATATGTGCCTAAACATGTGCCTATATCAAATTGTATATGACCGATAGAGTAAATCTCAGCAATGACATCACGCTATCCAATCTAAAGTGGATGCCCGGACGCCCAGCACAATTTCGCGTCAGGGACATAAGTCGCATGGGGTTTTACATCCGAATTTCGCGTGCGGGAACCAAAACCTTCGAATATCGGTACCTGTGATGGTAATAACTTCGCAGGACGGTGAACAGCTATGCTACCAGCTTCTCGCGCAACCGTTCATAGGGGGTTTTTCCATTCAGTGCAGCGTGCGGTCTGAGAAAGTTATAGAAGGCCTCCCAGTCGCGTAATTTCTTGGCCAGGTCGACGTCGCCTTTGTAATCGATGAGTTGATAGAACTCAAGCTTGTCGGTCAGGTGAGATCGTTCCACTTTGCCGTTCAATCGTGGGGTCGCGGGTCTGATGTAGAAGTGATTAATGCCCAGGTCCTTCAGATGCCAATGAAATTTGGCCTGGAATTCGTGACCGTTGTCCGTGCGGATGGTGTGCAGGCGAAACGGGAATTGCTCGATCACGTGGTTGACGAAGCGGATGGCATTTTCCTGTGTATGCCTGGGATAAATTTTCAAGGCTCGGATGCGGGTTGCATCATCGATTGCAGTGTACTGGTAACGCTTCAGCCTATGGCCGCGTTTATCGATAAAAGTCAAAAACTTAACGTCAACCTGGATGTGATGACCCGGGACTTGTTTTTGGTAGCGTTTGAAGGTGGGAATAGAGCGCTTGCGACAATTTTGAGGCAACCGATTCAGTCCATGTCTTTTGAGCACATAGTAAACACCCTTGCCCGATATTTTGATCTGGTGATAGCGCTCCAGATACCAGGCGATTCGATCCGGGCCAAAGTGGTAGGTGCGCCGTAGATGTAGAATCTTTTCCTCGATCGGTGCTGGGGTGCGAAGCAGTAGGTTCTCGGGGCATGGCTTGGAGTTGATGAGGCCTGCTTCTCCTTTCTCTCTATAGCCTGCTTTCCAGCGATAAAACGATGACTTGGAGACTCCAAATTTACGGCAGGCTAATACATTACTCCCGCGTTCCTGTGCAAACTGTAGACAATTCAATTTCCGGCGAATATCTCTTTGTGCTTGACGATCCATAACGCTCTCCTGTGCAATGCACTTTGAGGTTAGTGAAATCGTCCCACGAAGTCGTACATTTCATAAAGATGCCGGAGCATTGGACGATTTTGTCGGCACCTATCGCTGGAATCGACGCGGACATACGACCTGGGAGAAATCTTACGCATTCCTGGGTGACGTCACCGTATCCCGGCACACGGACGGCGGCCTTTTGGCCAAGGGCAGCCGAGTAGGGGTCAAACATTTCGTTCGATTGGCCGAAGACGTATTCAGAAACATAGACAACTCTGAAGATCGGATCGCATTTGGGCGCGATCCAGACGGGAACGTCTCTCACGTGTTTCTCAAGCACTACCCGGTGACCGCCGGCGTTCGGATTGGCCTACTGGAAAAGGCCTCTACACACCGAATCATTCTCTGGCTTGGTGGTTTTGTGATGGCCGCTGTCGTGATTGGAGCTTTGCTGGGTATACCAACCTGGTCGCGCAGAAGGCCGGGCGAGCGAATCGCTCAAGGCCTGATCCTTGCTGCATCGGTACTGAGTCTGTTCTTCCTGTACCGGCTTATGGGTGCCATGTCAGTCGGATTCGGGGAACTCATCTTCAGAGGCGTCCCTGGCCTGTCATTGCTCCTGACCATCAGCTTCATTGCCGGCCTGCTCTCATTAGGCGCTCTGGCGATGGTGGTCCCTGCGTGGACCACCGGCTTTTGGTCCACGTACGGCCGGGTGCGCTATACGTTGACCGCCATACTACTTGTTACTCTTTCATGGAGCCTTTGGTACTGGAACCTGGTCGGGCCCTGGAACACTTAGCAAACAGAGAGTCATCGATGAATAGAAGAGACATGCTCAAAGGTGGTCTGGGCGCCGCTACCGCCGCGTCGCTGGCAGCGCTTCATCACAACTGGGCAAGAGCAAATGCCTCGGATGAGGCGACTGAAACACCCGAGTTCGTCAGGGAAAGGGTCAACACGACAATGACCGCCGGCTTGTCGATCGAGCCGAGCCGTCGGGTTCGCGTTCCGGGCTTCGACTATGAGCATGAGGTACGGGTCGCGCTACCCCGGTCCTACGGACTGTCGGACGCCAAGTACCCGGTTTTATGGGTGACCGACGGCTCAATCATGTTCGAGGCCGCTGCCAGCACCATGGGTTTTATCGGCGGGTCCGATGCACCGGAAGTCATCGTGGTCGCCATTGGGACACCAACCGACGCGCCCATGCAGGATTTTGTCCACCAGAGAACAAATGACTTTCTGCCGAAGGCGAAACTCTTCGACGAAAACGACCCCGGCGGCCGGATCATCCACCGCCATCTCGCTGCACTCGGTGTCGATCCAAATATGGCTGGCGGTGGCGCACCGCGGTTTCTGGACTTCCTGATCGACGAACTGCGGCCGATACTTGCTCGCGAGTATCGCTTTTCCGACGATCACTGCCTGTTCGGCCATTCGTTCGGGGGCACGTTCGTCGGCTTTTCCATTTTTGCCAGACCCGGCGGATTTTCGAAATACATCTGCGGCAGTCCGGCGATGTGGGGCGGGGAGAAATCGATCTTTCAAATGGAAGCAGACTATGCGGCATCCCACGATGACCTCCCGATATCCGTGTTCTTCGGGGCGGGGGACGCCGAAATTGGTGAGACAGTTATGGCTGCCTATCCGCTGGTCGGGTCGATGGTGCGCCTGTCGGAACTGATGAAAATCCGGCGCTATCCATCTTTGGAAATCTTCAACAAGATCTTCACGGATGAATCGCATGGGTCGGTTGTACCGCAGATCCTGAACTGGGACGTGAGGATGCTTTGGGCCGATTCGTTCACACCGCCGGATATGGAGGCCTATGTCGATCAACTCATGTCCAGCGGTGGCTGACCGAGCCTCCTGCATCTTCCGTGGTGGCAAGCAAGATTCTCACGCGAGCAGGTAGCATTTTCCTTCAGTTGGCATGATTCTTGTCTTTCCGCGGAAACTTGGACCAACGGGTATCCCCTGAACATTGAATGGTGAGGTGAATCGATGAGAGCAATTTCATCAGTGGTGTATGGATTGGCCGGATGGGCTCTATTTGGCATCGGGATTGCACTGGCCGATCCAACGCTGACGGTCTCACCGGAACCCAGGCTGATGCTGGATGAACCCTCGATCCAGGTTCGGGGCGCCGTGCCCGGCGGAACCGTGATTATCGAGGCCTCGATGACGGATCTGCAGGATCGGGTCTGGACTTCGCGCGGTGTGTACTACGCAGATTTCGACGGAAATGTGGATCCGGCCGTGCTGGCATCGGTGAGGGGAACCTACACCGGAATCGACGCCTTTGGCCTGTTCTGGTCCATGCTTCCGGTTCCGTCGGAGGACCTTACAGCCAACCTGCACACCGATCCGATGGCGGCGGACTGGCCCAGCGGCCCGGCTTTGGGCCTGGCGCCCGGGGTTGCGGTTACGATCACCGCACACGTGGAGACCCGTGCGGATTCGCTCGATACCGTCACGGTGTCGGCAACCCACCAGGTCGCCTTCGCCACCGAAGACGTGGTCCGCCGGGAAATCATCGAAGGCGATCTCCGCGGTGCGCTTTACACCCACGACGGGGGAGGCAATGGCATGCCCGTCCTGGTTGTTTCGGGATCCGGTGGCGGCGCGCCGGAAACGGCCGCAAGGGCGCTGGCCATGGAAGGATTCACCGCATTTGCCGTGGCCCACTTCAGGTATCAGGACCGCCCGGATGAGCTTCTGAATATTCCGTTGGAGTACTTCCGCGATGCGATGGAATTCCTGAAACGGGAAACCGGCGCGGACAGGGTCGCGTTGATGGGTTCCTCACGCGGCGGTGAGGGCGTCCTGCTGATCGCAGCCACTTTCCCCGATGTGGTGTCGGCAGTCGTCTCCGGGGTGCCCTCCAACGTCGTCAACAGCGCCTGCTGCTCACCGGCCATGACGTACCAGCACGCCTGGACCCTGGGCGGAAAGCCGCTCCCGGCGTTCGGTCTGATGGAAGGAACGAGCTTCGAAGAACTGTTGGGCGTAACGGAAAAGTACACCGATGGCCTCGTCTGGTTTCAGCGCCACATGTTGATCGGTGCCCTGACGAAGGACCCATCCGCGGAGTATTTGATCCGGGTGGAGAACATCGATGCCCCAATCCTCCTGATATCCGGTGACGATGACGCCATCTGGCCTTCGGCGCCCGCGGCCGACGCGGTGGTGCGACGGTTGAACGCAATGGAATTCGCCCATCCGGTCGAACACATAAAAGCCACCGGGGCCGGACACCTCGCCTCGCTGGCGGAGCGGCTGTTCGTCACCTCCCTGATCGGCAAGGCGGGTTTCAGACACCCGCTGGACCCGAGCATTGTGATTAAGATGGGCGGCACCCCGGCCGAGAACTTCCATGGCGCCCGCGACGCCCACTTTCGCAAGATCGAATTTCTCAAGCAACACACCGCTGAGACAGCCAAATGAGAAGACTGGATCAAAAAGTCAAACCGGTCGGCACACCGTATAACGAAGGTTATCTGGACCGCGGCCTGCACCAACTCCATTACACCGAAACCGGCAACCCGGACGGCATCCCGGTGATCTGGTCCCACGGCGGCCCGGGCGCGGGCCAGGGGCCGCGCTACCGGCGGATGTTCGATATGGACAAGTGGCGCTTCATCCAGATGTCGCAACGCGGGACGGGCGAGTCGAATCCGAAATGCGAACTTCGCGACAACACCTGGCGCGAGAGCATCGAAGACATGGAGGCCCTCAGAGAAGAACTGGACATAAAAGAGTGGCTGGTGGCAGGCGCCTCGTGGGGTTCCACCCTTTCAATCCTCTATGCCGAAGCATTTCCGGCGCGCTGCCTGGGGCTGTACCTGGTATGCATGTGGCTCGGCCGTCAGATCGATGTGGATTTCTGGCGGGATTCGGCATCGGGTGTTTTTCCCGAGTGCTTCGACGAACTGGTGGCCGAACTGGATGACTACGAGCGTGAAGACATCGAGGCCGCCTACGCCCGTCGAGTGCTGGGCGACGACGAGGAAGCGGCCCGGCGCGCCGCGCAGATCTACTTCGACTGGCACTTCGTGACGATGAGCTTCGCCGTTCCGATCGACGATCTGGACATCGGCGACCCGTTCGACATCATGAAGGTCTACTTCCACTACCTCGGTAACCGCTGCTTCCTCGAGCCCAATCAGTTGCTCGAGAACTGTGCGCCGCTGAAGGACATGCCGATCAAGGTCATCCAGGGCCGTTACGACATGTGCACGCCGATGTTTATCGCCTGGGATTTCAAAAAGACCCTGCCTCATGTGGATTTGAGGGCGATCGACATGGCCGGCCACCAACCGATGGAACGCAACCTTCTACATGCGGCGATCGATGCCAGCAATGACTTTCACAGCGAACTCGAATCATGAAAAGACGACATTTTCTGCGCAACAGCTCGATGCTCCTTGCCGGTGCTTCCCTGTCATCGATAGCTCTACGAGGCATGGCCGGGCAAGGTGCGCATTTCGACTATCCACCGACGCGCATCGAACCGGTCGAAAAATCCATCGGCGGCGTGACCTGGACCGACAACTACGCCTGGCTGCGGCGCGAGACCGAAGAGGTGATCGCCTGGCAGCAGGCGCAGCACGACTTCGCGGGCGAACTGCTGCGCGAAGGCCCCGAGTACGATTACGTCTATCGCCACCTGGATCCGGCCGGCGGCGACAGCGGCCGAACGATGGCGCCCGTGCGCAATCGAGGCGGGAAGTGGTTCGTGCTGGAGAAGCATGAGAGCGGACATCGGCTATCCGTTTCCGAATCGCCGGATGGTGATGCACGTCGCCTGCTCGACCCGAAGCGGCTCCAATCTTGGCTTGGCGAGGCGGCCTCCGCGCACATCTCCGGCTTCGAGCCTTCGCCAAACGGCCAAATCCTGGGTTTCGCCATTGACGCCGGCACGGGACGCGAAGGCACCTGGTACTTTGTGGATGTCGAGTGCGAAGTACTGCTGAACCAGTCGTATACGGGCGACCTCATGTTCGAACGGCCGGAGTGGTTTTCAGACTCCAGCGGGTTTTATCGTCCCGCGGCCGAGCCGAGGACGGGCGGCATCAGTTCGAACCGCACGTTATCGACAGCGCCACCCCCGGCCAAGCCAGCCGGGCCGTGACCGTAACGCTCAGCCCTTCAGAGCTCGATGTCAATTTCAACAAGATGGGGCAGGTCTCGCCCGACGGCAGCCGGCTTCTGGTTTCCAGTTTCCTGCCGTCACCACGCTTACCCAGCGCCCTGGTCGATACTCACACAGGCGAGAGGCGCGCTTTTCTGCCGGATTCTCACGAAGCATTCTGTTTCGGGGCCTGGGCAGACGACAGGCATTTCATCGCCCTGAGTTTCCAGGACAATGAGCGTGGCCGGATCGTTGAGATTCCCATTGTCACCAGCACCGACATGTCCACCTGGCGTGAAATCGTACCGGCCAGGGACCTGGTACTGCGCGCCGTCGCCGTAACGCACGGGCAGTTGTTCATCTGCGCGCTGGAAGATGCATCCCAGGTCTATGAACTTTGGTCGCGAGACGGCCAAAAAATCGCCCGTGCCCCATCGGCGCCCTATGCGGCCTCGCTCACGGCATTCATCTGGCGCCACATTCTTCCCAACGACGCGTATATTTTCGAGTTCGAGACTTTCGACAAGTCGCTAGCCTCATACGTCTACGATCCGGATTCAGATTCGGTGAGCGTGGTCGGGCCGAGGCCTCGTACCCTGGACGGCCTCGAGGTCGAACAACGATTCGCCACGGCGAGCGATGGCGTACGCATCCCCTATTTCGTCGTATCCCATGCAGGTGGTTCCCAAGCTGGTCCGCGTCCGGCGCTGGCTTTCGCCTACGGTGGCGGCAATGTCGCATGGCTGCCGTCCTTTCTGCGGCGGTACGCACCGTTCATCGAAGCCGGTGGCGTGTTCATCCAACCGATACTCCGAGGGGGTGGTGAATACGGTGATTCCTGGTCGGCGCAGGGAAACCGTGAACACAAGCAGCGCTGCTTCGACGATCTCTATGCCGTTGCCGAGGATTCGATTGCGTCAGGGCTCACAAGCGCTGGGCAACTGGCGCTGTCCGGTGAAAGCAACGGCGGTATGACCACCGCCGCAGCACTAACCCAGCGGCCAGATCTGTGGGCGGCAGCAATCCCGCGCTTCCCGGTCCTGGACGGACTGGAACCGTTTCCGTTCGGCTCCAATCCCGGCGCGATCGCCGCCTACGTACCCGTGCTTTATGGCGACGCCAATGAACCGGAGTTTGCCAATATCATTGCCCGGTACTCGCCCTATCAGAACGTCGAGGACGGTACACCTTACCCGGCAGTGCTCATCATGCTCGGATTGCAGGATCCACTGTGCCTCCCGAGCAACGGCCGGCGCATGGTGGCACGACTACAGGCCGCCAACGCTTCCAATCGGCCGATCATCGCCCGTTTCTACGACAACACCGGGCACGATTTCTCGGCCGATCCGGATTTGGCCAGGCAACAGGTCGCCGAGTATCTGGCGTTCGTGATGAAGCACACCGGCCTGGCGCCGAAGAATGACTCGGGAATTTTGGGCTTAACGGATCAAGGACGATGGTGAACCAACAGTACATTGACCGGATTCGAGCCTGCGCCACAATTCTCTCCTCCAGTATTATGTGCCGAGGTTGAGGTTGCAACGCCCACATACGTATATATCAGTCAGAGAGAATGTAGCTATATGGATCGAATACTTGAATTTGCCTCCCCAGCCGGGATCACTGAATTTCCACATGTTTCCCACGGCGATGGTATCTATCTCTGGGATAAACAGGGTAGTCGTTATCTGGATGGTTCTTCCGGTGCGATAACCGCCAATATTGGTCACAACAACCAGCGAGTGCGGGCGGCGATGCTGGAACAGACTGACAAAGTGGTGCATGCCTACGGACGATTCTGGGATAACGATGCCAGTATCGCCTTGTCTGAGAAGCTGTGCAGTATCGTGGATTGGGGCTATGACGCTTGCTTTTACCTCTCTGGTGGGTCGGAAGCGGTAGAAACTGCGGTGAAGTTTGCCAAGCAGGCGGCCTTTGCCCGGGGTGAAACCAGCCGTTGGAGGGTGATCAGCCGCACACCCTCCTACCATGGTGCGACGATGGGGTTACTAGGCATTACCGGTGATGAGGACTTTGCTGGGCCTTTCCAGAAAATGTTTGTGCCAATGCCCAAGGTGAGCGCGCCATTTACCTACCGTACTCCGGATGGCATTTCGGTCGAAGAGAATGGCAAACGCTGCCTGGCTGAGCTGGAACAGAAGATTATTGCCGAGGGGGCGGAGTCGGTACTGGCTTTCCTGATGGAGCCCATTGGCGGGACCGCCACGGGTTGCCTGGTAGCCCCCGATCTCTACTACACCGGGGTGCGGGACATCTGTGACCGCTATGGCATTTTCCTGATTTTTGACGAGATTCTTTCCGGATCCGGTCGCTCCGGTACATTCCTGGCTGCTCAGCAGTGGAGTGATTGTCGCCCGGATATTGTGGCCCTGGCTAAAGGGTTGAGCGGCGGATATGCCCCCTTGGGTGGCATTTTGACCAATCACGAACTGGTACAGCCTGTGCGTGAAATGGGCGGATTCTTCCATGGCCATACTTACGCTGGCAACCCTTTAAGCTGTGCAATAGGGGCTGCGGTATTGGATGAAATGGTGGATCGGAATCTCTTTGACAACGCCAAGGCTATGGGTGCTCTGCTGCGCGAGCGGTTAGAAGAGTTAAAAGAGACCACCGGACTGGTGGGTGATGTGCGAGGCCGGGGGCTTGCGCAGGCGATTGAGATTGTCAGCGATCAGGAGAGCAAGTCAGTCTTCTCTAGTGAGTCCGGTGCGCTCGATACCATCAAAAAGATCTGTATGGAGAATGGCCTGGTGCTGTTGTCCCGGCGGCTCTGCAATGGTCGTTACGGCGAGTGGCTGATGGTCTGCCCACCGCTAATCATCAACGCCGAGCAGGTTGACGAGCTGGTGAGCGCACTGGAAAAGTCGCTGCTTACCTTCCGATCAAACTATCTGGACGATCTGTAAGGGTTGCAGCGCATCAGCGGCGCACATGACCGAAACAAGAGATCATCCGGCAAGCACTGGAGGCCAGAGGGCTAAAAGCCATTTCAGGGGGAACCCTTTTACTTATAGCAGCTTATGCACCACATGAACACGCAGCTCGAGCCAGGCCGCCAATACCGCAACCAGCAATGAAGCCGCCAGGGTCCAGATGACCGTGGTTGAATTCTGTACGATTAATGCCCACAAGCCTGTATCAGAGGCCCACCACGTCTTGGTCAGGGCATAGCCCAGGGCCGCGGCAATTGCGTGACTGGAGACCTGCGCAATCGTCACTTCGGCAAATTTTTGTCGCGCCTTTGCTGCCTCCCCGGGTTGATGGGCATCGATGATACCCGGCATCAGCAGCAGCGTGGCCAGCGGCAACCAGAACACCATGATAATGCCCATCACCATAGCCCCGAGACTCTTGAGAGAAATTAAAATCGTCAGAATGGCCAGCCCCACGCCATTACGACCTTCATCCACCGCGCGTTTGTACATTATCAGCGGTGGTGATTTCTCCATGGCCTGGATTTTCTTGTGGTAGATCTGTTGGGCCAGTCTGCGAGTCCAGGCCATTCCCGGACCAAATCGCCAGCCAATCCACACGGCCAACAGGCAGATCAATTCCAGCACCACCAGCGCTTCCAGAAATTGCTGCCTTAGCTGGACCGCGACCAGCGCCGAATCGTCCACGTTGGTGGCAAGAGCGCCATGATCGATCACCTGCCCCCCTTTGATGATCATTGAAATGGCCTGAGCGTTGCGAATTGTCTGGGTCGGGTCCGCTCGCAAAACGACCAGGTCTGCCAGCTTGCCGGGTTCGATCGATCCCAACTGTGCCGCCACGCCCATCACTTGCGCAGCATTGATAGTGGCGGCCTGGATGAGTGTTTCGGGGCGCAGTCCGGCATCTTCGAGCATTTGCATTTCCACGTGCAGAGCCACACCATGCATGGTGCCGATATGACTGCTGTCGGAGCCAATGATGAAACGCGCGCCCGCCTGCTGCAGCCGGTTCACACTATCGGCTACGACATCACCGGCATTGCCCAGAACAAAGTTGAGCGCCCAATCCTCGAGATTCATGATCAGGCTGCTGACCACGCCATCGGCATAGTCGGTGTAATCCTGGATCACCTCCGGGTCAGCACAACTGCGTTCGATGTCGCTCAGCACAAGACGCTCGTCCAACTCCTCAATCATGCGCGGAAACACCGCTATGATAGGCGCAATGGCGATGTCCCGCTCAATCACCTGGGCGATGAATTCGTCACTCACTGGTTGATCAAATGGCAGGTGCGCGTAGGCATCCAGACCGGTATCGATAAATGCCTCCGCCTCTTCCAGCGTCATGATGTGCGTCAGTACAGGCAGTCCCAACCTGTGCGCCTCGTCCACGGCGGCACGCATGACCGGTTGATATTGCTGGGGCGTCAGGTCCGTGGTTGAACCCATCGCGGCGCCGATATAGCCAAGCTTGATCGCATCGGCTCCCAGCGAAGCAAAGTGACGTATCCGCTCGCGGACGGCATCCTGGGTATCGGCGGCGAACACCGCATCCTTGCCGTCGAAAATCCACTCGAAGCCGCTGTTGCCAATTGGCCCGCCTGCGATCAGTACGCGGGGCGCGATCTCAAGTGTCTGCGCCAATTCGCGGGCGCCGAATTCGATATGCTCCGGGCCACCCAGCGATACCACCGTCGTGACTCCGCTGCACAAATAGCGGCTAAGGGTAAAGGCTATGCGTTGCTTGAGCCAGGCGATGTCTTCGCTTTCGCTGAGACCCTGGTCGAGCGAACGCAGCATTGCGTCCATCGCCATTTTGCCGCTTTCCATGAAATGCACATGCGTGTCGATCATGCCCGGCATGAGCCATTGCCCACTGAGATCAATGACAGTCGCGTCGGCTGGAATGCCGACTTGTGCAGAGGTGCCAACTGCCACGATTTGCCCGTCAACGATCACGATGGTTGAATCCGGCAGCGGTTCACCGCCCAGCCCGTCAACCAGGCTTGCGCCGACCAGTGCTGTCGTTTCGGCGTTGGCAACCTCACTCAGTAGAAGGAACAAGCACAGCAGGACAAGGAAAATGGCGGCTGAGGGTCTGCTATTGGTTGATCTCATTGGGCTCTTCCAGGTCGCGCAAATTCGGTGGCTCTGCCTTGCAATGACGAAATCAATAGACCGCCCTATAATGCTGCACAAACGCGACCCCGCGACGACCCATAGCCTCACACTTGGGCCTACCCCCAAAGCCGCTTGCTGGCCAATTCCGCGCCATCGGCCATGGTCTTCATCTTGGCCCACACCACATCATCGGCCACCATGGTATAACCGGCAAAGGTCGAAAAGCCGCAGTCGGAATTGGCGATCACACGCTCGCGATCACCAATTACATCAACCCATTGACAGATGCGATTGGCCACCACCTTGGGATGCTCCACCATATTGGTGGTGACATCGATCACACCGGGGTACATCACCATGTCCTTGGGGGGTGGCATCTCGCGAAAGACGTCCACCTCATGCTGGTGACGGGGGTTGGCGCAGGCCAGCGAAAGGCCACCGACCTTGGCCTGGTAAATCAACGGCAGGATGGGCTCGAGGTCGATATCGTCACAATGCGGCCCGTCCCAGTTGCCCCAGCACATGTGTAACCTGACCTTTTCCCGCGGGATGTCGGCCAGTGCGATATTCAGGGCCTCGATGTGCACTTCCATTCTCTTGAGGAATACATCGAGGGGCTGATCAACGAACATGATCTGGCGCTCCAGTGCGAGGTCGGGCGCATCCAGTTGCAACATGTGGCCGCGCGAGACGATGTACTCATATTCCTTCTTCAGTTCGCGGCCCAGCGCCAGCACATACTCCTCGTCTGTTGCGTAGTCGGGATTATCGGCGTTACGCAGCAGGGTGGTGGAAAGAATGCCGGGCGTGACGGCTGTGACAAACGTGCCGGTAAGTTGCCCGGCGGCCTCGGACTCTGCCTGCAGGGCGCCGGCAAACAAGTCCAGTTCCTCTTTGGCCTGGGTCAATTCAGCGTCATACTCGACAGCGCTGACGCATTCAGGTGTCTTCCATACTGACGCCGATTCGGTTGCAGAATCCCCGGCCCGCTTGGCAAGCAGTGCCGCATAGCCGGGAAACTTGGCGAAATCCGTCACCGTGCCACGATTTGCAACGCCGCCAAAGCCACTCATGCGGTCTTTGGCGTAGAAGGAGAACCCAATTCGCGGCAACTCGCCGTCACCGGCGATGTCAATGCCCGATTTCACTTGCTGGCGGATGATCTCGCGCAGTCCTGTTGAAACCTCAGTGCGAAACTCATCACGGTCAACATCCTTGTCCTGCTCCATATCACCCAGCATGCCGAGCAATTTCGGGGCGCGGGGCAGACTGCCTACGTGGGTTACCAGGGTGCGGTCATTACTCAGGTACATGGTTACAATCCTTTCTGATTGTCGACCGCGTTACCAGCGGTATTCAAACCTGGCGCCGATGTTACGCGGGGCTGCCAGAACATTGAAAGGCTCGTTGGTGTAGAAGGAGCCCAATTGCTGTACCAGAATGATGTTCTCATCGAACAGGTTTTGGACATACAGGCTCGCGCTCCAGCGCTCGGCATCGAGCGAAAATTTTAGCGTTGTGATGGTATAACTGTCCACTTCGGGCAGGAAAATGGTGACCCCGCCAAGCGGATTAGCCACCGTGTTCAAACCGGTGATGTAACTGTCCACATAACGCACCCCGCCAAATACCGTGAAACTCATATCATCCCGGAAAGGGTGCGTGTACTGTAACGAGGCCGCTCCGGTGTTCTCCGGCACAAAGGGAAACGGCAAGCCCTGCAGAAAATTTATATTGTCTGAGGGATCCGCCGCCGGCGGCACGTCAATCTTGTCGAATTTTGACTTGGTATAGCTGTATGACAGTGAAAGCAGTAGGCCTTCGGTGAGCATGGCAGTCAGCTCACCCTCAAAACCCTGGGTGTAGCTGTCACCAATATTGAATACGCGGTTGATGGGGAACGGGGTAAACACCCGGACCCGGATCTGCTGATCCGTGATGGCGGTGTGATGGACTGCGAGGTTCAGGTTCATTCTTCCGTCCAAAAGCTGCGTCTTCAAGCCGAGTTCATAGCTGGTTAAGAGTTCATTATCAAAGGGTTCGTACTCCGGACCCGGGCGCACCCTGGAAATCCTGAAAGCCGCCCGCCTTGAAGCCTTGAGCGACGGTCAAGTAGGTCATGGTGTTATCGTTAAAGCGGTAACTAATCGATCCCATTGGCGTGAACGCATCAATCGTTGTTTCATTTCCTTGCATAAAATCAGTCGTGGGCGGCAGACCGATTACTGCAAAGAAGGGAACGGTGAAATTTACGCGGGTTTCAATTTTCGGTTTTTCCTTGGAATAGCGGGTGCCGAAGGTGAAGTCCCAGGGACCGGTGGTATAGGTGGCCTGCCCGAACAAGGCCCAACCGGTGCGATCGACGTCATACCACTGGTCCGCCGTCAGGCCGGCCAGGATACCAAATTCCGGAATGATCTCACCCGCTTCGATAACCTGATCAATATTGCGAAACTCGTCGAAGTAGTAGGCCCCTGCGGTCCAGGCCCACGGACTGTCCGGGTTGTTGGATGTTAGGCGAAATTCCTGGGTAAAAGCACCCTGCTCGATGGTGATGTACTGGACACGTCACGCTTTCGTGCTGAAACAATCACTTCTTCAAGCACGTTTTCGGATGTTTCCTCCTGGGCGGAAGCGGGATTGCTGAAAACAAGAATAGTGGCCAGCATCGGAATCCCGGCCAAAAGCGAATAGAAAGAACGCATACGACGGCTCCTCTGCTGTTAAAGCAGACTGTGACTGTGTCGGCCAACATTATACTAATTAATCGTTAATTTCAACGTGTGATATTTGATGTTATTATTACCCTAAGGTTCCTGTCAGCAAAGCAGAACCGCAAATGCTAGACTCCTGATGGTTTTTTGAACGAGATAATTTAGTGGATAAAAAAAGCAGAAGTGTCGAGGCCGTGCTGCAGGAATTAAAGACCGGCATACGCCGGGGTCGTTACGTGCCCGGTCAACGCCTGGTCACCTCCGATGTTGCGGCAAAAATGGGCACCAGCCTGGCGCCGGTGCGCGAAGCGATCCATATGCTGGCAGGCGAAAGGCTGGTTGAGATCGTCCCCAACCGCGGCGCCAGCGTGCGGGAGTTGTCCGCCCAGGACCTGGTGGACGGAATTCAGGTGCTGGAAGTGATCGGCGCATTGGGTCTGCGTTTGATTGCTCCGCGCCTGGCAGAGGAAAAAGTGCGCACGGTACTCGCAGACGCTATTGCGCCCATCCAGGAGGCAGGCAAACTGCGTGACCGTGATGCCTTTTTCACCGCCATTGCGTACTCCCATCGGCTGGTTAATCAATATTCAGGCAACTCCTTTTTGAACCCTGTCGTCAATCGCGTACACCTAGAGTACTTTTACCGCCAAATGGCGGACTTGTTGCCGCCTGATTTCTGGGATCAGTACATGCTGAACTACCAATTGGCCGGGGATCCACTGGCCCGGGGTGATGCCAAAGCGTCTGAACGCGCCTGGGTAAATCATTGCCGCTGGCTGATTAAGCTGTTGAGCAAACATCTGGACTGACACCGGAGCAAGCTATACTTTGAAAGCCCCGTATGCGGACGCTGCATGAACGGGTCTTCCAGATGGCCAAAGTCATCGATTGTTGTGATTCGCCCAACGACGAAGATGTGGCGCACGCCTGAAACCTTGCTGTCGCCCGTCGCAATCAACGGAGAAAATGATGAATTGGATTGCCCGTAACCCTCTTGCGCTCCCATTTGCGCTCATTCTTTCAAGCGCTACGTTGAGCCTTCAGGGCTCAGACGTTGTGCTTCCAAACCACGATATCGAGCGGTTGGTGATGGACTCAGAGCACGCTGGCTTTCGTTACGAGATTCTCATTGGCGGTCCACCGGAGAGCATTCCCGCGGACAAGCCCCTGCCGCTGCTCGTGGTACTGGACGGCTACCTGCTAGGCCTGAGCGCGATCGAATCAGCGCGGTTGATGACTGCGATCGGGGAGATCGAACCGATCGTTATCGCCGCGGTTTCGCCTGATGGCGGATTCACGGTAGCTAACACCCGGCGTCTGCGTGACATGAGTGCCGATTCGCAAGTCGACGTGGCCTCCGATCCTTTAGTGCAGCGGTTCATGCCCCGATTCAAAGCCGCCGGCCTGACACCGGAAGAGGCTCTAGGGGGCTCGGATGCGTTCCGCCGTTTCCTGGCCGACGAACTGGTGCCAGAAATCGGCCGGCGCCGCTCAATTGATCCCCGCCGTGTTGGCATTTTGGGGCATTCGGCGGGTGGATCGTTCCTGATCGAAGCACTGCTGGAGGGCGACACTCCGTTTGTTGACTACATCATTGGCGAAGCCGGTACCTTCCTGCTGTTTGGCACCGGAGAAGATCTGTTGGCGAAAGCGGTGACAAAAGGGGATCTTCCGGCGAAGCGCGCGATATACGCTGATTCCAGCGACACTGCGGAAGCCATGCCCGACATGATTGCCGAGGCCCGGGGTCTGGTGCGTCAGATTAATGACAATGCCGGCGTGCCGGTGAAGATGATCACCTACGAAGGAGAATCCCACACCACGATAATCCCCGGCTTTATCAAGGATGGCCTGCTGTACATGTACGGCACGGGCAAGACCTACGGGGAGTCGCTGAGACACGAGGAAAAGCGATGAAGTGGTGGGCCGCGCTGTTAGGATTTGTATTGGCGTTGGGATCGTGGGTCGAGGCATCGGCGGAATCGGGTTATGCGGTCGCCCATGACGGCTCATCAATCTACTTCGAAGTTCACGGCAGCGGGGACAAGTTTCTGTTCCTGGGGCCGGGAACCGCGGTGCCTCGGGCCGTCAATCTCTTGCCCGGACAGGAGCCGACGGAGGGCGTCTCTGAAATGTTTGCGCAGTTCAAGCAGGCCTATATCGATGCATTGGGTTCGAAGTACCGGCTGATCTTCATCGAGTACCCGGGAATCGAACCGAAGATGTATACCTTGACGCCTGCAGCAGTGGCGCGTGATTATCTGGCAATTGCCGATGCGGCCGGCGCACAGGAATTCGCCTATGCCGGTTTTTCCTGGGGTTGTGTCACCGGCCTGCAGCTCGCCCTTCGCACCGAGCGGATGAAAGCGCTGGTCTGCGGCGGTTTCCCGGCGATGGACGGTATCTACGATGATATGCGCACGACGACCCGGGTCATGTCCAGGGGTCCTGCCACCCTCTATGGGTTGGAGCTCAATTCACCGGAAAATGGCCGTCAATTCCTGACGTACTACGAGGGGCTGCAGAGCTTCGATGACCGTCTGATCCAGGGTGCGCTGAAGATCCCGCGCCTGAACTGGATCGGCGATCAGGACCAGCCCACACTGAACGGCGAGCCGCTGACCCATATGGGCAAGGTGATAATGGGCAACCGCGCCGAACTCGAAGCTGCGGGCTGGCAAGTGAACATCATTCCGGGCAAAAATCACCTTGATGGCGGCGCGCCCGACGTACAGATACCGGTCATTCGGGATTGGTTGACGGAAATGTACCGATAGCCGGATCGATTCATACGGTTGCCGAGGATGTCCACCGGAAATTGAAGATCATGAACATACGAATCTCGTTACTCGCCGCGTTTGCCTGCGCCGTATCGGCCGGAGGTTACGCCGGCGAGCCGGACCTGTCGCCGGCCAGTTGGCCGAAGGGTGAGCTGGCCAGAGTGCTCGCCGACCCGCCTGCCGTCCGCAGCCGCGTCGTGTCCGATTCGGGGGTCATTGTCGGGATTACCGCCAGCGCTGCCGTTCGCTCCGGGCTGGAGGCGCTGCGTCAGGGTGGGAGCGCCGTCGACGCCGTGTTGACCCATGCGCTGGCCGAAATTGTTCTCTATGCGAGTTGCTGTGTCAGCCACGCCGGATTCATGGACCTGATGGTGTTCGAAGCCGCGACGGGCAAGGTGTATCACCTCAACGGCGGCTGGAACACCGTGCTCGGGGAAGATGATCCGCTAACCATCCCGGGCGATGGTATCCCGAGCGGCCGAACGGCCATGGTACCGGGCTTCATGGCCGGGGTGGAAGCGGCCCATGAGCGCTTCGGAAAGCTCCCCTTCGCTAGCCTCTTCGGGCCCGCCGTTTACTTTGCCGAGCAGGGCTTCGAACTCAAGCCGTTCCACCAGGGAGTGATCGACGCGAGGACGGACGTGCTCAGCCGGCGCCCGGATACCCGGGCTGTGTTCACGCGGGCCGACGGCGCCTGGTATCGCGCCGGCGATCTGTTCCGTCAGCCGGAACTCGCCCGGACGCTGAAGAACGTGGCCTCGAAGGGGGCCGACTACATGTACACCGGAGAATGGGGCCAGAAACTCGTCGAGGCCGTTCAGTCCGAGGGCGGCAAGATGACGATGGAGGACCTGCGCCGCTACGAGCCGTTGTGGAGCGAACCGCTACGGTCCACCTACCGCGGCCTCGATGTTTACGCGACGGCGCCGCCCAACCAGGGTGGGGTGAATCTGATCGAGGCGTTGAATCTGGTTGAACGCGCCAACCTGCGCGGGATGGGTCACTACAGCGATTCACCCGAAGCCCTGCACACGCTGATTCGGATCGCCAGGGTCATGGATATCATGGGGACGTCGCTGACCCATCATGTCACGCCGACACCGCTGTTCAAGCGCTATGCGCCGCAGGTCGAGACCGACCTGATGAAGCGCATCACCCCCGGCGCCGCGGACACCCTGTGGGCCGCCATGGCTACGCCCGGCTGGAACGACCTGAACATCGAAGCCTATCGGTGGAACCCGGTTGAAGGCGCCGGCAATCATTCCGACGCGGTCGTGGCGGTCGATGCAGAGGGTAATGCGGCCGCACTGCTGCACACCATCAACACCGCCTTGTGGGGCACCACCGGCATCTTCGTTGACGGCGTGCCGATGGCCGACTCTGCAAAGTACCAGCAGGTCAAAATCGCACGCGTGGGTCCGGGCAAACGTCTCCCGATAGAAACCAATCCAATCATGCTGCTGAAGGACGGACGGCCCGTCATCGTTTCTTCGAGTATCGGAATGGGCGTGCATGAACAGACGCTTCAAGGCATCGTCAACATCATCGAGTACGGCGACGATGTGCGTACCGCTGCCGACCGGCCGCAGGTGCTCAGGCCCATCGGCGGCGGGATCTCGGCTGCGATGGCGCAGAAGCCGGAAGGACCAGAAGCCCAGGCGGTGGCGGAAGGCAGATTCGACCCACAACTGCTCGATGCCGTGCGTGCCAAAGGCCAGCCCATCACCGCACTGCCGACGGCGCAGTCGGGAAACTGGCGCGGCTACTGGGTGGGCATCCACATCGATCCGGAATCCGGGCGTCGCGAAGGTGCGGGGTCGCCATTCTTTGACGGGGGCGCGATGGGCCAGGCAATCAACGAGGACTGACCAATCGCTCTTCGACCCGTTCGATCATGTTCTTGGTGGATTGCACTTCCAGTGTTTCCCGCTCACCTGCCAATTTTCCAAACGCCCTTTTCCAAAAATGCCTCTATGGTTTGGCGGTGTGCTTTGTTTATCAAATTGGAATGAGATAGTTTTTCCCTTTTAGCATAATCCACAAGTTTGATGATCTCCTTGCCTTCGAGATAGGCCAATCTCTTGTGATAGCTGTTGGTCAAAGCCTTGCCAACAATCTCTTCCATGATTGAGCTCTTGCCTTGATTGTCAAATTCCTGGAAAGCATTGTAGTAGGATTTTCGATCAATGAATTTAATATTGATCGGGACGTATCCTTCACGCAATAGAAGGTAGTTGTTGATGACGCGTCCGATACGACCGTTGCCATCAATAAAGGGATGAATATGCTCGAAAGTGAGATGAAGGCGGGCGATTCTTTTTGTGATATTTCCATCGTAGCTGCCATGGTATTCCGCAAACATCTCTTCGAGTTTTTCAACCACCAAATTGGGATCCACGGCAACGTGATCGCCAACACGTACCCATTCACCTTCGTCTCGAAAGCGCCCTGCTGCATCGTCGTGAATATTGGAAAGCAGCATTTTGTGCAAGAGCAAAATCACTTCTTGATCCAGTTCCAGAACTTTTGCTTTGCTGTTGATATACGCAACAACCCTGGCCAGGTTCTTTGCTTCAAACAATTCCCGCTCCGAGATGAATCTATCCAGATCTATCTGCAATAAGATTCTCTCTGTCTCCTCCAGGCTCAGCGTGCTGTTTTCGATCGCATTGGAATCAAATACTTGTTCTGCTATTTCCACCTCGTTGATAATCTGAATCAGGGATTCCTTTCTTGCCACAGCTTTGTAATAGCGCTCCCTTAATAGGGCAATCGCTTTAAATATCTGTAGGGTTTTTGCCATGGTCGAGGTCCGTTCTCTTCAATTTACGAGGTAATATAAACGTGAAAATTACCAAGAAATATGGATTTATTTTCGTTTATATACTTATAAACTTGAAAATATAACAGATATTCTACTCTTTTCACGATTATAATGCCAATTCACAGACAAGCGCGATACCGCAACGGCGGTGGGCACTGACAGCTGCAATTGCTTCCCTGCCACTTGGCCTGGCCGCTCAAAGCGATGCTCATCCCGACGATGAATCTTAACGGCTTTGACGACTACCGCGATTTTCCCAACATCACTCGAGGCATGGTCAGTCGCGGCTACAGCGATGAGCAGATCAAGGGGGTGCTCGGGGAGAATTTCATGCGCGTATTCGAGCAGGTTTGTGGATAGATCCAGGCCAACCGCGAGGTCCTTGGTAACGCACCTGCAGGGTGCCACTCCTCCGTTGCGCTGTTGCTCAGCATTTGCAAAACAATCCAATTTAATTCTCAATTCCAGAGTCTTCGAGTGAGAATGGATTCAAGAACTGCCTGCCCCAGAGCAATTTATGATCAACTTCACTCAAGGCTGCTTCATGACAGACCGCTTCCCAGTTGGTTTCCATAATGTGTTTTTGATGGTTTGCAATGTCCATGACCTCATCTTGCGTCAGCAGAAAACGATGCGCGGCCTCAACGCATGAGGCAATACGGCTCATGCGATTATCGCCGGAGATCAACATGGCCTGAGAGGCTTCATTGCCGCTCCGGCCTTGTGGGCAGATATCATAAGCAGGTGTGAGGTTCAGTTCTCCTCCATCCCAAAAAGCGGCATGGTTGCGGGCATGATCATCCGTATTGCCGCAAAGAATATTAAATAGTATGCGGGAGAGTAGTTCTTTCAGCGTTTCTTTTGGGTGGCTAAAACGGTGCCGGATAATTTCAGCGAACGTCTCGTAACTGGCATAGCGCGCCATCATGTCGTCAAGGCCAAAGAGTGTCAAGGCAGATATCATTGCTTTGCGTGACCAGCCTTTTTCCGTGTGCCCGCGATCAAAACGCTCGATCAGCAAAACATCCTTGTTGGCAGCTATTGCCAGTTTCACGGGCGCAACGTCTAGGCCTGCGAGAGCGGCGAGTCTCATTGCGATAAACTCTGCTTTTACGACGCTATAAATATCACTGCCGGAAGAAAACTTCGCAACGTACTTTTTGCCTTGATCCTCGATCAGTGCTTTAGGCCGTGCACCGCCGATAGCGCTGCCATGGAAGAGGGCCTGATCCAGCTCTGGTGTGAGTGGAACACCTTTTTCAACGCGCTCGGCGGATTCCAATAGCTCTTCGAGTGAAACATTCGTGGCTGACCGTGGAACGTACTTCGAAGGCGAAGCCTGGAAGTCCAACGCGCCAATACGGTCAGAACCGGATTCCAGCAGGTAGGTCAAATCATCAAGCTCGGTTGTATCCGTACTCGAACCTCTTAACCCCAGCCTCTTATTGATAATGACACGCCGACCCCAGGCATCGGGTGCCCCGTCACGGATACAACCGGGCATGTTCAGCCCGTCCAGAAGGGGAAGGGCTCCGGATTTTAACGGCAGCTCCGGTTCATAGATGGAAATAACTGGTTTGGCATCACTGATCCGTTCAAGGTAACTCTTACCGTAGTTGAACAGAATATTCTCTCCATCGATGTCAAGTTTTCCCGCTACAACGGGATCAATTTCATCCGGTAGCCATATCCAGACAAAGGCTTCTTTGTACTTTTCGTTAGAAGTCATCATCGACCACTTTTTTTGTTTTTCGCACTGACTTAGGCAATAACGCCAATTTTTCCTCAGTCTGGCGGATATGTTTTGTCAGCGTGGTTTTATCGGCATTAAATAGTTTTATACCGACAATGGTGGCGACTTCAAAAACTGTTCCGATTTCGCATTTTGGATTGCCTTTCTCGATACGTTGCACTAACCCTCTCGAAATGCCAGCTCGGTCCGCTAATTCCTGAGCAGTGAGCTTGCGTTCCTTTCGCGCGGCGCGTACCAGTCCCCCAAGGAGGGAGACTGCCTCGCGGCTGTACCGGGAATAAATTCGTGTCACTGATTTGGCCATGTCTATACCTATGACTTGTGTATAGACCACAAGAAGCCCTTGTGATCCATCTGTGAATCAAAATAGACATGATTATTGCTTTTGTCAAGACAACAATGAGCTATATGTGGACCGTAAAGACTTGTTATGGGCTACACATAGCCCATTTTGGTGCAGCTCAGAAGCAACCGTATATCCGCTGTTGCGCGGTATTCATCGCTTGTCCTCCATCACGACCATATAGGATTTTCGCACAACCCAGATCACGAGCAGACCCATTGGGATCATCTGACCTCTCCCCTGTTCCCTCTCCTGCCCTCCAGTGATTAAAGCGCTGTGACGACAGTGGAATACCGCGCCCCAACAAACAAGAATTTCCGCGGAACCGCAATTTGCGTGCCAGTTGTCAGTGGAATCCGTTCCATCGTGTAAGCATTTTGCTTGATGGCCCTTTAGATTGTGGGTGTCCCGAAATTTCCCTTGCGAAATTTCCCTGGCACCTGACTCTGACCCCATGACTTTGGTGACGCCCTGACAAGGCGTTCCAGACTCAAATAGCCAACGCGGACTCCATCAATCTGTCAATTATCATATCAGGATGGCTGAAGGGGATGAGGTGCCCTGCGCCGTCAAACAAGTGGACTTCGGCCCGCGTTCGTTGAGCCACGAATTCGGCATTGCATGGGAGAACGTTCATGTCTTCCGTGCCATGGAAAACCAGAACCTGACATGCCAAATCTGCCCACGGGAGGGCCCGCCCGGCACCGATGAGGCCGAGTTCGCGAATCTGGGCGGCGCTGCCCTGGCCGAACGCTTCTTTCAAGTCGCGGATGAGCAATGAGCGCAGGTCCGGATTCATCCACACGGCCACATCGGCCGGTGGCATTGATTTGCGAAGCCGTTTCGGATCCGGCCTGTCCATGTCGGCGTAAGTGAACTTCACCATCAGCGCCATCATGCCTCGTGCAATGACAGGTGTTTTGGAGGCAAGCGTGTAAACCAGTGAATACTTTGCCGGCGTCCGGCGCTTCAATTCCGCCTCCAGTGGCGGCTGCCCACAGACGTCGATCAGCAATGGGCAGATTTCACTGCCACATTCCAGGGCCAACGTCATGGCAAAACCCAGCCCGCCTGAAATGCCCATCACAGCGAATGTGTTGATGTCCAGGTGTTGCAGCAGGGCGCGAGTATCAGCGGCGACAGATTCAAAGGTGAAATCCGGCAGCGGATCCGACTTTCCATACCCCGGTCTTTCGGGTGTGATCAGGCGGATAGCGCGCTTTCGGGCTGCCGCATCGAAGCTCAGCCCCTGCAACCGGGAGTGCGGGGTGCCGCCGAACACCACCAACGGGGTTCCGTCCGGATCGCCGCCCGCGCCGAAGTACAACCGTCTGCCGTCGGGCAACTCGATGAAACGCAGGTTGTCTTCGCTCATGCTCTTGGGAAGGTACTGTATCCGAGGCCTGAGTATAGGACGAATAATGGGCTTTTTCCTAAAACCTTCGAATACTGAACAACCGTTCATTCACGCCGATAATACACAACTGGTGTGATGGCATTTTCTTGACATTTCATGCAATTTCAAGAAGACTACATCAATGAAAGTCGTGAAGTTCGCTACACAAATCGACGAAGCCGCCGCTGATGAACTCAGAACCTATGCAAGAAGCACGGGGCGGAGTATTTCCAGTGTCGTCAATGAGGCGGTTGAAGAGTACCTGAAAAGGGCAAAGGTTCGACCGGCCTTTCGCAGGGCCATGGATGAGGTAATTGAAGAGCATGCCGAGCTGTTGAGTAGGCTTGCCAAGTAGCGTATGGAGACTGCCCTATTTCCCTCCTTGCAGGAAACGCTGGAGCTCCATGAACAATTGATTCAGCGATTTGGAGGTTCAAGTGGCGTACGAGACCTGGGGCTTCTGGAAAGTGCGCTGCTAAGACCACAGACCGGTTATTACGACACCCTCTCACTGCAGGCAGCAGCGCTGCTCCAAAGCCTTTGCCAGAACCACAGTTTTGTAGATGGAAACAAGCGTGTAGCCTTTGCAACGACCGCTATCTTCTTGAGAATGAATGGTTATCGACTGAGAGTCGAGTCTGGCGATGGTGAAGCCTTTCTTATCGATGAAGTCATTAGAAACAGAAATTCAATCGAGGGCATCGCCTCTTGGTTGGAATCCCACATGGTCCGTTAATTAATGGGGTCGGATCTTGGTCGGATCAACGAAAGGGGGCCCGAAAAGGGGTCGGATCCAATTTCCCAGGCAGAATTCAGACTTCGGTCCGGAAATTGGATCCGACCCCTTTTCCGGGATTCGACCCCTTTTCCGCGGCCTGATCGAGCAGGTTCTGGGCGACGCCCAAGAGTCATCTCATCGCATCCGCCTGTACTTAGTTATGAGCACAATCGCCGCGCCATTCGACTGAATTTCGATTATTGTGGTTAGCCGCTCCCGCCGCGTCGTAATTCCTGAAATCACGAGAATTCGAGTCCCTTATGCCCACCGACACCCCCATCCATGGAAAATGCAGCACTAAGTACGGACACCTAAGAGAAGCTTTTGTGGCCAACTTCGAAGAATCCGGCGAGGTCGGCGCCCGAGTGGCGGTCATTAAGGACGGTGAAACGGTGGTTGACCTTTGGGGCGGCTACAAGACCGAAGATCGAACGGAGGAATGGGCCGAAGACACGCTGGTTTGTTGCATGTCGGTCAGCAAGGGCATCACTGCCCTGGCCGCCCATGTGCTGGCGGCCCGGGGGCTGTTGAATTACGAGGCCCCGGTGGCGAAGTATTGGCCCGATTTCGCCCAGAACGGCAAGGAATCGCTCACCGTGCGCCAGGCATTGAGCCACCGGATGTCGCTGGGAATCATTGATGACGCCGAACCTGGCAACATGCTGGATTGGGAGGTGTTCACCTCGAAAATTGCGGCTCAAGCGCCCAACTGGGAACCCAATACCGACGAGACATATCACTCGGTCACCTTTGGCTACATCATTGGTGAAATCGTGCGCCGGATCGACGGCCGGCCGATCGGCGAATTCATCCGTGAAGAACTGGCCGAGCCGCTGGGTGCCGACTTCATTCTCGGTTGTGACGAAAAAGATATGGGCCGGGTCGTACCGCAGATCTTCAACCCTGACAATGAACTGATGGGCGGTGGCGGCCTGATGAACGAGCGGACGCTGGCGATGTTCAAGTCGCTGCCGGCGGACCCGAACTTTCTCGTTTCGCTGGATTTCGTGCGGCACGTATTTCCGTCCGGCAGCGGCGTGTCGAATGGCCTTGGCATGGCCCGGCTCATGGCCCCGCTGGCGCTCGAGGGATCTTTCAACGGGGTAAACCTGCTGGACTCGAAGACCATCGCCAGTGCCAGTGAGGAGCAGTGGCACCACAAGGATTACCTGTTCGGCAACGACTTCCGCGTCTCGCTGGGCTTTCTGCTGCACATCCCATTCAATGACTGGGGCCGTGAGGGAAACGTCGGCACGGCCGGCGGGGGCGGTTACACAGCCTTTGCCGACCCGGACAACCGTCTCGCCTTCGGCTACTCGCCCAACCGCTTCACTTCCGGCAGCGGATTGGGCAATGAATCAAGGCGACTCGTTCACGCGTTGTATCGCTGCATCGACCCGTAGCTCGGTAATCCGGCCCTACCTATCATCCAATGCAGGTACATCAGTCAGGGCCTCATACAACTCCCCACCGGCGCGCACAATCTCACGCAGGAAGTTGTGTTCGGTCGGCATATGGCTGGCGTTTTCGACAATGCGCAAATCAGCGTGAGGCACGACAGTTTTGAATTGGAAGGCAATTGACGGCGGCGTGCACATGTCGAAGCGGCCCTGCAAGATCTTGATCGGAATGTCGGCCAGCCGATGCGCATCCCGCTCAAGTTGGCCGGGCTCAAGGAAACAGTCGTTGACGAAGTAGTGGGCCATAATCCGACTGAACACAGTGGGGTCATAGCTTCTTTCGGTCGTCAGCGGTGGGTGCAGGCTCATCAGCACCTGTTCATAGTCATGGAGGCGGTAGGCGGCATCACGCGCAAGGTCGGGGTCGTCACCGAGTATCCGCCGGCAAATCGTGTCGAGAACGCGACGCTGTTCTGTTTCGCTCAAACCCGCAACCATGTCGGCGTAGCACTCCGGGAAGATGTGCTGCCCGGCGTCAAACCAGAACTCGAGGCTTTTCACAGCACCGAGCCACATGCAAAAAAGAAATAGAGCCCTGACCCTTTCCGGATAGGCCTGGGCATAAGCGATGGACAATGTCGATCCCCAGGAACCGCCTGCCACGACCCAGCGCTCGATGCCGAGCTGCTCGCGCAGAGTCTCCATATCTGAAATGGATAACTGCGTGGTGTTCTCCCGAATCTCTCCGGCGGGCTCGGAAACGCCGTTGCCTGCCTGATCGATCTGAATCATGCGCCACTTCTCGAGGTCGAACAGCGTGCGGTAGAACGCCTTGTTCTGCCCACCCGGCCCGCCGTGACTCAAAATCACGGGAATGCCATTCGGGTTGCCACTGACCGCCCACTTTATTTTGTGCGGTCCGCGCTCGATGAAGCCGGACTCGTCATCCTCGCGGTCGGGGTGGTTGAAAGCATCCAGTCGTCTCATCGTTATCTTCCTGTCCTAGTCAATGGGTACCACCGGCAGCCTCAGCCGCGAGGGTCGTACTTCATCGTGGTAGACGGTCTGCTCCGCCACGATGATTGCGCTTGTCGTCTGGTTATTCCCGCCCGTGTTCAAGTTGCGCAGAAAGATCGGAAAAGCCGCGCTGGCGATGTCCAGCCGGATGCGGTGGCCCGCCCTGAATCGATTGGCGGTTGGCCACAACTCGATGGTGTATTCGTAGACCTTGCCCGGTTCGAGCAACCTTGGCTCAGTCAGGGATTCGCGAAACCGTGCGCGCAGCGCGCCGTGGCCCAGCCGCATTGCATAGCCATCGGGATGGACATCACTCAGCCGCACGATCCAGTCGGTGTCCCGCGCCGATGAGGCGGCGTACAGCGTCAGTGTTATCGGTCCAATGACTTCGACGGCCTCCTCGAGCGGTGGCGTCTGGTAGACCAGGACGTCCTGGCGGTGGTGAATGGGCCGCAGGTCCTCGGCGCCGATGTTGTTGACGGCCGGGTCGGGGCGCTTGGCGGACGGCGTCGGGTCGGCCGGATCGTAGGTGTAGCGGTCAGCGGATTCATTGCCGGACGGGGCCGTTGTGGTCAGCAGTCCGTCGCCATGAAATGTATTGGCGTGGCCGCCGCTGTGCAGGTAGTAGTCGATGTTTTGCGCATCTGACAATGGCCAGGCATCAGCATGACGCCATTCGTTGGCGCCCAGTACAAAGAAGGTCACGCGCGGCTCGTCCATGATGCCGTTGTCCTCGCCCTTGAGCCAATAATCCAACCAGCGGTCGATTTGCTTCTGTACATCCAGCCCCGCGTCGTCACCCGAGGTCGCCGCGTTCTGACCAAAGTCCATCGATCCGAATTTGCCGTCGGTGGTGCGCGAGCCCCAGTGACCGGTGGGCCAGATCAGCAGCTTCTGGTTCGAGCGCGCATGTTCGGATGCCCCGCCCGCGACCACGCGCGGGTAGTTGCGAACCGTGCCGGGAAAGGTCAGGTCATACCAGCCAGACAGGTGAAAGACCGGCACATTGATCCGGTCCAGATCCTTCTCGTAATTAACCGCTTCCCAGTACTCATCCTGGCTGTCATGGGCCATCCAGTCGTTCCACCATGCGACCTCGCGGCCGGCTGCGTTATCCAGTTCGCTCAGCGGCAGGGTCCAGATGACCTTGTCCCAATCGTAGATCTTCTCGTAAAACGCATCGCCGAATACGTCGGTCAGCGGCTGGCGGCCCAGGTGCATGGTGCGCCCATCCATCCATAGCATCCAGCGCGGCGCCCAGCCGTAAAGGATGCCGTTTTCGTAGGGGAAATTGCGGAAAGGCTGCGCGGGGGCAACCGTGGGTACCATGCAGGTCAGGTTCTTGTTGGCAAGCGTTGCCGGGTACCACTGAGTCCAGGCCTCGTAGGAACCCCCCACCGTGCAGATCTTGCCGTTCGACCACGGCTGCTGCCCGATCCACTCCTGGGTGTCGTATCCATCTTTCGCATCGTAGATCGCCGGGGCCCAGGTGCCTTCCGAATCGTGACGACCGCGCGTGTCCTGCGAGATATAGACGTAGCCTTTCTTCGCATACTCCAGCGCCCGCACGGTGTGGCTTTCGTTGTCGTAGGGCGTGCGGTTGAGAATGACCGGAAATTGGCCCGGCGCATCGGGCCGGTAGATATTGGTGGACATGCCCACGCCGTCGCGTGCGGGGACCATCACGTTCAATTGGCGAACGACATCAAAGCCGTCGTCTTCGGCTAGAAGGGGCTGATGGCCCAGGATCAAGGCAACTACTGTCAATACAATTCTAAGCATGTTCAGGTCTCCTGGTCCGGCTGCTCGCCCACTGCATCAACGTCTCGGCCGCCTGACTTTCCGGCGTTTCGAACAGCCAGCGCATGCCGGGCAGCATGTCGGCGTAGGGAATGCCTCCATGGGTTTCATGCGGGACCACGTTGGTCATGATCTGTAGTCCGGAGTGGCGGTGAGGATTCAATGCCGCCGCGAGCTTATGAAAACTGATACCCAGATTGCCGCCATAAGTGTCGGTGTACGCTTCTTCATGCTGCGCCATCGACATGTAGACCCGACCCTCGAAGCTGTCCGGTTGCGCGTTAACGATCCGGGCGAGCAGCGGGCTTTGCGGCTCGACGAAGCCGGGCGAAAAAATGAGGTAGTGATCGAAGGCGGAGCTCTGCTGCTCGAAGGCGAAGGTGGCGAAAAGACCCCCGTACGAGTGCCCCATCAAGGCGGCCTTTTGAGGGCCGGCATGTGAAGTTTGCTCACGTACAAACGGATCGAGCTCCTCTTCCATGAACTTCAGGAATTGATCGGCCCGGGGCACGATTTCCTTTTCGTTCAGCGCGCGGATCACCTCGCCGACCGGCTCATCCGGCGGGACCAGGTCCCGGTTGCGCTTGAAGGTGATGTATTCGTGGAAGTCCGAAACGGTCTTGATCGGGTAGCCGATGTTGACCACGATCGTCGGTGGCAACACGTGCGGGACGGGGAATCCGGGAATGGACGGATTGTGGCGCGTGACGGCAATCACCGCACCGCCGGTGAACGGGGCGTCCAGCGCGTACAGGATGTTGCAGTTCTCGGGTTCCGGCAGCCCCGGAATGATCGGGAAAGGCTCGGCGATGGTGATTTCGAAGCGATCGCCGACGTGCTCGGAATCGATTTGATAGCGCCGGGTCAGAGGGATGGTACCCACCTGGTCCGACTCTGACTGCGCGGCAAGGGGCGCCAGGGCCACAGCCCCTAACGCACCGGTATTCATGATGAGTGTTCTTCGTTTCATGGTGTTGTCCTTTTTGCCTCAGCCGCCCCAGGCCTGGTGGTATACACGCCACCAGTTCTCTCCCAGCAGCTTGTTCAGTTCGGCCTCGCTCCAGCCGCGGTCTCGGAGTCCCGCAATCACGTTGCTGAGCTGGCCGATGTTTTCAAAGTCCTGGGTGAGGATCGGCGGCCCATCGCTGATGGACTCCGGCGGGAAGGTGATGGAATCCTCGCCGGTGTTGGTATAGGTCAGCCCCCAGACGAAATCTGGCCCCAGCCCGACGTGATCGACACCGACCAGCCTCTTAACGTGGTCGTACTGGTCAAGATGGATGTCCAGTGTGGCTTGTGGGCTTTGCGGGCCGTGGTCGCGGAAGTTGTCGATGCTGCGCATCTGGAAGTCGCTGAAGGCTGTGATGCCAATGACGCCCCCGGTGGCGGCGATGGCCTCGCACAACCGGTCGGAGATCGTGCGGATGATGGGATTCACGGCCTTCATGTTGGTGTGGCTGCAGATCACCGGGTGGCCGGCCGACATTTCGATGGCATCCAGGCTGGTCTGCTCGCCGGTGTGCCCGCCCACGTCCAGCAGCATGTTCAACCGATGCACTTCCTCGACCAGCCGGCGACCGGCACGCGTGAGCGGCACATGGTCGTTGACGCTGCCGCCACCGAAGATATTGGTCACCTGGTAGCAGATGCCCTGCACCTGCAGTCCGAGTTCGTAGAAGCTGCGCAGGGTGGTCCTTATCTGCGCGTTGGTGTCGCCGACAGACTTGGTCATCCGCTTTTCGAGCTCGTTGGCGGACTGCGTGCCGAGAACGATCGCGATCTTTCCGGCCTCGCGCGCCGCACGCCGGCCTTCCTGAGCAGCCCGACGAATTCCTCATTGAGCAGCGATACGTCCAGTCCGTCGATGACGATGCCCGAGGCGTCGGTGGGGTCGGCCGCGGTGGCAAATGATGGAATGCTGACGCCGGCCATCGCGACGCCCGCAACCGTTCCGCCCAGGAACGATCGGCGATCGACGTGAGGTCCGACACTTGTTCTGAGGTGCTTTTTGTCGTTCATGGTCAATTTCTCCGAAATGCAAAGCGGCCGGAGTTGGAGCGCCCAAAAGGGGCCAAATCGCTCCGCCCTTCGAAAGGGGTCAGAGTAAAGTGCCAGAGTATTTTACTCTGGCACTTTACTCTGACCCGGGCAATCCTCTCACTACCGCAAACCTCGCATTCTTTGCCGCCACTGCCAGAATGACACGTAAGCCCTGAGCAAACCGCCGGCGTGCAGTTTGTTGATTTTGCCCATCATCTCCAGGCTTTTCTTCCCGGCTTCGTCAACCTCCTCGACCAGGCGCTTGGCATGCGCATTCGCATCGGTAACGGCCTTTAGATAGCCACGGAGTTTCGGCCGTCCGGCAATGGGTTCCGGAATGCCCAGCAGCTCGCAGGACAGCGGCAGCGATACCAGAAACGGCAGCAACGCCCCATCGGCGTAGCTCAGACGGTCGCCAATCGCGTAGGGGTTGGCGTCAATCCAGTCTTCGATGCGCCCCAACCACAGATTCATCTCGCCAATGGCTTTGTCCACGTCACTTTGTGCGACCTCCTTGCCCATTGCGGCCGGCCCCAACGGAGTCATGGCAGGCACAAGCCCCAGATCCAGCCATCGCGTCAGTACCCGGGCGCGCATTCTGTTTTTCGGCTTTGCAGGATAGGCCGGTGGATCGGGGTAGACGTCCTCGAGGAATTCGCAGATCACTTCCGATTCGGGGATCAGCGTACCGTCATCGAGTTCGAGGGTCGGGATTTTTTCCGCCGGCAACCGTTGCACCGACTTTCGGAGCTCCTGGGGCTCGGGAATTTCGACATCGAGCCCTTTGATATAGATCGCCAGGCGCACCCGGGCTGCGAATGGAGAGCTGTTTGACTGGTAGAGCTTCATGCCTTCACTCCTTAACGATTGCACCGCCTTTCATGACGAAACTGACGCGTACAGTGGCGGTGATGTCCTGGACCGGGTTGTCGGGCATTGCGACGATATCGGCCAGCTTGCCGGGCGCGATGCTGCCGATCTGCGAATCCTGGCCCAACATTTCCGCGGAAACGATGTTGCCGGCGCGCAATGCCATCCATACATCACCTGTGGCATCGGCCAGCAGTGCAAATTCCTCAACGGCATCGGCGATGACCGAGGGATCAAAAATGGTGTCGGAGCCTAGCGCGATCTTGACACCCATCTCATGCGCCATCGCGGTGTTCTGCTTCAGCATCCCGATCATCGGCGCCATGGCGCCGGCCAGATGCTCTTCCAGGAACATGCCGTCACTGAGCTTGAAGCCGGGCTCCTGCCGCGCGATATAGTCAATGATCCAGATTGTCGGCACGTAGTAGACATCGTTGTCCACCATGGACTGGAGAACTTCGCCATCGGTAATGAAGGCGTGCTCGATGCTGTCCACGCCAGCGGCAATGGCCTTCCTGGCCGCCTTGTGTTCCGGGTCCATGGTCACATGTTGGGTGACTTTCTTACCGAGCCGGTGTGCCTCTTCGACGACCGCGCGCAGGTCTTGCTCGGTGACGCCCACGCCGAAGGCGTCGCTGAGCTTGATCCAGTCCGCACCGTAAGTGATTTCCCGCGCGGTGATTTGACGCATTTCGACCGGCCCCGTCCCCTGGACGATGAACAAGTTCTGATTGAGACCCCTCGCTTCGGGGTCACCTGTATTGGTGCCCAGCAGATTCGGGTTGCCCCGGCCCTGTATGCCATGGGGCGCCACAAAGATTCGCGGGCCCACGTGTTCGCCGCTGTTGATGGCGTTACGCAGATCGATGGTCTCGAAGTGCCGGTCGAAGCCCAGGGTGCGGATCGTGGTAAAGCCGCGATCCAGCATGGCCTGCGCGGCTGCCAGGCTGCGCAGCGCCCGCCAGCTCCCCGAACGACTGAACGTAAACGGATTCGACGTCACGCCGCCGTCGTGGACCAGGTGCACATGCATATCCATGAATCCCGGGCTGCAGGTATGGTCGGTCAGGTCGATCACGGTCGCACCACTCGGAATGTCGCCGCCGACGGACTCGATCGCTTCGCCGCGGACGACGATGTTGGTGTTGCCGATCACCGACTGGTTTTCGACGTCGAGCAATGTCCCGCATCTAAGGGCGATGGCTTCCTGCGCTGCGAGCGAACCGTTCAGGGCAGTGGCAAGGACCGCGGTCACAATGATGTTGGCTTTCATGTTCAGTTCCTACTCCTTGTAGATGAATATCAATCCGTCGCTGAGGGTCAAGGGCACGACTGTGCCATGGTCCTTGTCCCGATAAATTCGCATTTCCAGGCCCAACGACGGGTATTGCCTCAGTTGAAGATTTTCGGCGAGCAGCAACGGATTCGATACCAATCGCTGTGAGGCCCCGAAAACGCTCATCGGCTCGACATCCCCCGCCGCAATGAAGATTCGCGCATCCATGTCGTCGAATTGCTTCGCATATTCGGCTTCCTTCACCAACGCGTATCCGTCGGTCCCACTGCCGATGATGAAGCGCTTAAATGCGCCGGGGCGCTCGAATACAGCGCGACTGGTGAACCCACCCCCCGCCGAATGCCCGAACAGGGCGTGGTCATCGGCCATGCGGTATTTCTCCGCCAGGGCGGGCCGCACATTGTCCACCAGGAAGCGGAAGAATTCGTCACCACGTGAGACCCTGAATATCGCATTGGGATCGTCGCCCATCGTCGGTTTCATGACCTCCAGGGCCGGACCGGTAAATAACTCGGAGTCCTTGTAGAACAGGTCCACCGTGCGCTTGCGAATGAATTCCGCAAACGTGTCGGTGTGGCGTCCACCGACGCTGACCAGGATGAGCTCCGGAATCTTGTCCACCGAATAGGCGCTGGCCATGGAGATGATCATGGGCAGGTGATACGCACCATCGGTAATCCACAGCACCGGGTAGGTCTTTTCGGGTTTCGAGTGATAACTGCGGGGCAACACGACGAGAATTTCGTGATCCCATTCGAATCCTTCAGCCTGCATATAGATCGGTGGTTCCGGGCGGACGGCATACGGGTAGCTCATGAATTCCGGCGCCTGAGCCTGGGCAGGGGCCTCGTCCGGGGCGCTGTCGTCACCCATCGAAGTCGATGCCAGGCCAATCGACAAAACAAACGCGATCAGTCGGCCGAGTGTGATTGTTCGTTTCTCTTTCAAATCCATATTCCTCTTTACTGGCGGATGATTTTTCCGCCCTTCATGACGAAACTGACTCGCTCCGTCGCGGTGATGTCCTCCACCGGGTTGTCCGGCATGGCGACGATATCGGCGTACTTGCCTGCCGTGATGCTGCCGAGCTGGGTTTCCATACCCAGCATCTCGGCGCTGTTGATCGTTCCTGCCTGCAGCGCAACCCAGTTGTCGCCGCCCAGAGCTTCGGAGAGCAGGCGGAACTCCCTGGTTGTCAACGGGACGGTGTCAGATTCACTGATAAAGTCTGTCCCCAGCACGAGTTTGATGCCGGCCTTGTGGGCGGCCGCTGTATTGTCTTTCATGTGCTGCGTAAACCCCACCATCATGGATACCATCTCAGCCGAAACCGGAGAGTCCGGTGTGAGCTCGGTTCCAGGTTCCAACTGGCTGATAAATTCCCCGATCCAGATGGTCGGCACCAGAAATACACCGTCCCGCGCCATCTTTGCCAACAACTCCGGATCATTGAAAAGGGCATGCTCGACGCTGTCCACGCCCGCCTCGACGGCCTGCTTGACCATCTCCAGGTCTCCACCCGACTGGGTCGTCACCCTGGCGCCCATGCGATGGGCCTGGTCGACAATGGCTTTCATCTCCTCCAGGGTCAGGCCGCCATGCTGCGCATCGATCAGCTTGATCCAGTCACCGCCGTGCCGGATTTCCTTGGCCGCTGCGCGCCGGGCTTCAACCACCCCGACCACGTTCATGATGTACGCGTCATCGGGCGGCCGGACGCCTTCGGGATCGATGGCCGTTTGCGGATGGACGCCACCGTCCCCAGCGATGCCCTTCGGAGCGACGAACATTCGCGGTCCATCGAACTCGCCCCGGTTGATGGCGTCGCGCACCTCGACGGTTTCGAAGTAACGATCGAATCCCCCGGTACTGCGCAAAGTGGTAAAGCCGACATTCAGGTAAGCCTGAGCGTTGCGCAGCGTTTTCAGGGCGCGCCAGGCGCTGGAGCGTTGGTAGACCAGGTGACTTATGCCGGATTCATGGGCCAGGTGCACGTGCATGTCCATGAAGCCCGGGCTGCAGGTGTGGTCGCTGAGGTCGATCACGGCCGCACCACTGGGAACGTCGCCACCGACCGATTCGATCGACTCGCCACGCACGACGATGGTCGTGTCTTCGATCACCACCTGGTTTTCGACGTCCAGCACCTGGCCGCAGTCGAGAACGGTCACCGCCTGCGCCGCCAGTGATGTACTGATGAAGGCAGCACTGAGCGCCACCAATGAAGTCAGGGTTTTCATATGAATATTCCCTATTTGTTATTCCGTCAGGTATCGGGCAGGTTCGAACGAACTGACCTCGTCGACGAACATGATCGAGTCGAAAAAGCGTTTCGGAATCGGAAGGTCAGGCGGCTCACCCAGACGCGCCATCGTGGGGTAGTTGGTGAACGTGTCGTGCCATAGGGTCACGAAGTAGTCGTAGACCGGGCCGGACTCAGGCAATTCCGCCAGCGGCAGGAAATACCTTGGAACACCAATCGACGCGAGCGCGGCCTGGACCGATGGCGGCTGCGCAGGACCGATCGGTGTCGGTTTGGCGTCGGGTGTCCATGGGAAAACGTGCTCTCCACGATTGGAGAAGAATCCCATGGCGTGGTATTGCTCGCCGAGCATGGAATCGAGAAAGTAGCCCGCCGGATAGGTCCAGATGCGCAGTCCGCTGGGCAGCACCGCGCGACCAACGGCATTATCCTTGCTGAACACCGAACCCTGATCCACGGCCGCCTCGGCCGCGCGCTCACGTTCTGCAACATACATGCGGATTTCGGGGGTCCGTTGGATGTGGACATTGGCGGCATGGTAGGCGAGGCGTGAATTCGCACCTTCCCGTTCCAGAATCCAGATCAGGTTTTCGGCCATCAGCCCATCGCGCCCGCCCGAGAACAGGTACTGGCGCATCGGATCACTCTCGACCTCCTCGACCGGCTCGGCTCCCTGCGGCAGAAAGGCCAGAGAATCGAGGAAAGCCTTCGTCTGCTGGTAGTTGATCAGGATGCGAAGCGCCCAGTCGTAGTCGTCAAGTGCCGAAGTCTCCAGATAACGCATGCGGAGCGACTTCATCCGCCGGACCGCCTTGTTGAGCAGCAACTCCAGTTGGTCGCGCTGGGCCGCGGGTAGAGCCTGGTATAGGAGCGTGGATGCGAGCGCATCTGAAAGTGAGTCACCTGCCTGTGCAGAAAAGGCTCTGACGATCGGCTTGATCCTCAAACCCCAGGTCGACGCATAGTAGGGATCGACGCTTTCCATATAGTCCAGCACAAAGTCCAGCGACGGCAGCCAGCTGCCCCGCACCCCGACCCAGTCGTTGCCGTAAAAACGGATCTGTTCGTCTGCCGGTCTGTTGGTATTCCAGTGCCTCAGCCATTCGATCAGGTCGATGGTTTCCTGATGCTGCCAGGCGATAAAGCTCAGCCCGTCGCGCCAGGAAACCTCATCGGTACGGCCTAAAACATAGTCGTAAATCGGCTTCGATTCGGCGAGACCGGTCTCCAGCACCACCGCCGAGATGTGGCCGCGGCGCACGAGGAACTGCACGATGCGGTTCCGCATCGTGTGGAACTGGCGGATGTTGTGGTGCCCTTCCCCCAATGCGATGACGCGCGCATCGCCGACGATTCCCAGCACGGATTCCAGATCGCGTTCATCGCCAACGACTTCCGTTTCCGCGAAGGGAATAGCGTGTTCAGCGATCCAGCGAGTGACGACCTCCGGGGTGGTGCCGGTTTGTTCAGCCCACGCCGGCCCGGCAACGATCAGTAGCAGTACAAGAGAGATTAATTGCGTCATTCGCTTCAAGAACCGGACACGACTCACCAGGGCATCGGATAGAGTGTTTTGGCTTCCTCGGCGAATACCGTCCGCAGTCCATCGCTGACGATTCTGGGAATCAACGTAATGTGATCCTCTGCCGTGTACAGCCGCCCTGTGAGTTTCAGGGACGGGTACTCTCGCAACACGATGTTTTCCACCAGCAGCGCGGAGCGGCTGATGATGCGCTGGGCGGCCATCCCCTTGTTGGTCCACTCCAGACTACCCAGGGCGACGAAAACGATCTTGTCCAAATCATCGTGGCTCGCAGCGTATTCGGCTTCCAGTTGAAGGGTTTTGCCATCGGCGCCGCTGCCGAGGATGTAGCGATCGAACGCGTCGGGACGCGTGAACAGAATCCGGCTGCCAAACGCGGCCCCAGCCGAATGGCCCAGGTAGGTGTGGTCATCGGCCATACGATATTTGGCCTGGAGCGCCGGACGGACCGTATCGACCAGGAATGCCAGGAATGCATCGCCCTTGGTGGCCGCAAATATGTCGCCAGGATCGGCGCCAAACAGCTTCTTCATATAGTTCGTCGCGACCTCATCGCCGGTCAGACCGCTGCCCGGGACGAAGAAATCGGCCGTTCGCTTGCCGACACCGGCCATACCTTCCTCGCGCGGATGGCCAACACCGACCACGATCAGTTCGGGAATTCGCTCTCCCATCGCGTAAAAGCTGACGGTTCCGACCACCAGGTCATAGAACATGGCGCCGTCGCTGACCCAAAGCACCGGGTAGCGCTTGTCAGGATTGGCAGCGTAAGACGCTGGTACTGACACCAAAATGCGGTGGTCATAATCAAAACCCTCAGCCCGCATGTCGAGTTTTTCGGCCAGCGACATCGCATAGTGGGAACCGGGGGCGGATAGTTGCGTGGCTGTGGCGCGCTTCGGTGCCTCGTCGGCCGCCAACCAGGCTGAGGCCGTCAATGTGAGAATGCCAATTACAGGCGTCAAAATCTGTCCATTTCAGATGCTCCAGGGAACGCGTTCGATGGTTACAGTAGAGGTGACGAAATACCACCTCTGGGACTCAGCGATTGGTGGGCGGCTCCAACCGATTGGGCTGGAGCCGCCTGGTATGGCCGGTGGCTCAGTTGTAGTCGAAAGTGACCTCAAAACCGATCTGGCGCGGATAATCCTGTGTGAAAGTGTGAAGGCCACCCGTGGGCGTCTGAGAATAGATGGCGCCGTTTTCGTTCAGCAGGTTGGTGCCATAGACATAGATGCCCATGCGCTCGTTGTAGAAACCGAACCGCGCGCGCAACAGATCGCGTTTATCGCCCTCGGCATCGGTGCCGAATTGCCCGAGCTGCGCATCGAGATGACTGAAGCCGACCATCGCCTGCCCCCACCAGTTGTCGAAGGCCTGCCAGGTGTGGTTGGCGGTCAGCGCCAGGGTCCAGTCAGGTGTGAACGGCCGTGGATCACCGTCCTGTACGCCCACGACCGGCCCCAGGGTCGGATCGACATTCTTGTATTCGGAATTGTTCCAATTCCCGTTGGCCGTGAAGGTTAAGCCTTCCACCGATGCCGGTGACCAGGACAAGGTCACGTCGATGCCGGTGATCTCGGCGTCGGAAAACTGGTAGGTCTGAAACAGGCCAAAAAACGGAATGGCCTGGCGGACATCCTTCCAGTCCTGGTAGTAAAGAGCGATATCCAGGGACGCCTGCCCATCGGCAAATACCTGTTTGGTGCCCAGCTCGTAGCTCCAGATGGAGTCCGAATCAATCGAAAGTTCGCAAGGTAGTCCTCCAATGCCGGCATGCAGGCCGAGGCAGAAGAAGGGGTCGTTGAACACCCCGCTGCGGAAGTCCTTGGCGATGTTGAGGTAATAAGTCGAGGTATCTGAAGGCAGCCAGGACAGATTGAACCGCGGATTGGTGCTGGTGAATTTTTCTTCCTGCGCCAGGCTGGCGTCATTGGAGCTGAATACGCTGCGCTTGTCTTCAAAGTAACGCACGCCGACCAACGGAATCAGGGTCCCGTCCATCAATGCCCAGGAAGCTTCGCCAAAAAACGAGATGGATTCCGACGTGATTCCTGTCGTGGAGTTCGGAATGATGTCTTGGGCATTGCTTGATACGGCAGACGTCGAGTCCGAATCGTAGTAATACACACCCACCAACCACTGAAAGATGGAGTCGCCGGTGGAGACCAGACGGGTCTCGTTACTGATTGTGTCCGACTGGGTGGCGGCCAGGAATTCAATAACTCCGCCGGGGGCTGGCGGAAACGGCAGATTGATGGCGTAATCATTCTTGAGGTCTATGCCTGTGAACGTGCTGTTGAGCTGGGCGAACCCAAAGTCGTATTCCAGCGTCCCGGCCCAGATGTCGTACTTCACATCGTTGAAATCGCCCGGAAAGCTGGTTGTGACCGGTGGGTCGGTCGTTACCAGCAGGGTGCCGCCGTCCTGGTCAGCCCGGCTTTGCATGTAGCTCAGTCGAAACCTCAGGCTGTCGGTGGCTTCCCAGCTCAAATGCCACGAAAGTTCTGCGTCATCGCATCGCCTTGGTTTTCGTTGCCGAATACGTCTTCGGTGTATCCACCGACTTCCTGATGGCTGCCTACGACTCGGAGAGCAACTGATTCGCCGAGCGGAATGTTCAGGGCCGCATCGCCATACCATCCCGGATCACCGCCATCGGTCCACGAGTACGACCCGCGCGCATGGGCTTCGAACCGTTCGGGGTTGGGTTTGTTGGTCACGTAGCGAACGGTGCCCCCCATGTTGCCGTTGCCGTACAGCGTGCTCTGTGGCCCGCGCAAGACTTCCACGCGCTCCATGTCAAAGGTGTTTCCAATCGGCGCAAACCCGCCACCGATGGTAAAAAATGGGGAATCATCGATGTAGTAACCGACCGGCGCGTCACCCGAGCTGCCGCCCGTGCCGCGAATCTGGTAGGTGCGCTGACCGACTGTCAGGCCGATCATCTCCGACGCCCCGGGCACGAAGGTCATCAGTTCGCCCAGGTCACGGATGGCCGCGGCCTGTAGCGATGCATTGTCGAAGGCCTGACGGGAAAGCGGAATTTCCTGCAGGGTCTGTTCGCGCTTGGTTGCGGTTACCATTACTTCTTCGAGAAGGGCGCTGTCGGCATCATCGCTTTGAGCCAACACCGAACCGCTGAGCGGGACGAGTGACAGTGCGGCGATCAGCGCCGCCAGTTTTCTGTCCGTGTAAGTTGATTTACTCATGAATCGTTCTCCGAATGTTAGGAGTCGTGGATATACTGTGCGTTAGATACTTTAATGGGTTTGTCTCCCCATTATTTCCGGTATACCACCGATTTTTTCCGATAAATGACAATTTCGGGTCCGCCTCTTCTCCTTGAACAGGCCGTTTAAAAAGGGGTCGGATAAATTTTGCCCTTTTTAGCAATCAAACGTATCCGGCCCCTATTTCCTTAGCAATCAAAGCAACGCATCCCTGTCCCTGTGGATTCCATGGGGACAACGGTGGCCGGTGCCAGTGTTCGTCCGAACAGGTCAATCGTTACAGGGGTAAGATTTCAGGCCCATTATTGGATCGGATCGACCTGCACCTCGAGGTCAACCGGCCGTCACGAGCCGTTATTAACGGTCATGGCATAAAACCCGAAGACAGTGCCACGGTGGGGGAGCGGGTTGTCGCAACCTGCCAACGCCAGATCGAGCGCAGTGGCGTACCCAATGCCCAGTTGAGCAAATACCCAGGTAAGGAAAATCTGCCGGCTTACGCTATCCCTTGAGGATTTTCTCGAATCCGTGGCCGAAAAGATGAACCTCTCGCCCCGTGCTTGCCAACGTATTCTCAAAGTATCCCGCACCCTGGCCGACATGGATAGAAGTGAAGCAATTCAGGGGAAGCCCCGCGGTCGCAAAGATTTTGCTGAAATGCTTGGTGCGTTTGCTGTCAGTTTTACTTGACCTATTATTTATACTGAAGTACATATTATATGTATAATACATATTATTTAGGAGGTATTGAAATGAAGAGAATTGCAGCTAAAGAGGCCGTGAGAGGTTTTAGCAAGCTTATGGCTGATGCTCAGAGCGAGCCTGTGACCATTGAAAAGAACGGTAGACCCGTGGCTGTGGTGTATTCCTATGAGGAAGCCCAGCGCATGGAGGAACTGAAAGAGGCAGAATTTGAAGCCTTTATTCAGGAAGGTATCAAAGCAGCTGATGAAGGGCACATAGAGCCAGTGACACCAGAGCTTATGAATGAGTTGATAGAGAACGGTATCAAGCGCGCTAACGAAAGAAAATAACCAGTGCTTAAACTTCAAATAGCTGCACCCGCCAAAGCGGATATCACAGACTTATCCGACTACATTACGACAAACAGCTACGAAAAGTATGCTCTTGATTTTGGTAGTAAGCTGAATCAGGTACTTAATTTACTGTGCCACAACCCCAATGTGGGCGCAGCAAGGCCACGATCAGGGGAAGGCATCAGGCTGCATCCAATGGATAAGGTCAATATTATCTATCGTGTCAAAGGCGACCAACTGCAAATATTAAGGGTTCACCATAGCGCCTTAGATAGCAATAAATTGAAAAACATCTAAGCAGCTCTTTATCACTTAATGGTTCTTCACCGCCCAACTCTGTGCGCATATGGATATCCATTCGCAACAGGGTTTTATTTTCTGAGGGTGTTCAGAATTCTGTGTCAACGTAAATCCTGCTTACTCATAAAATCATAATTCCAATGCATCATCAAGGCGGCCTTCAAAGAAGATCGCCAGTTGGGACAACGTGAGTGCCCAGTTCTGGATGGGCATGGTCCACTTTTTGCTGGCGTTCTGAATGCCCAGATAGAGCAGTTTCAGCAGGCTGTTCTCATTCGGGAAACCGCCCTTGGTTTTGGTCAGTTTGCGGAACTGGCGGTGCACGGCCTCAATCGAATTGGTGGTGTAAATTACCCGCCGGATTTCCTCGGGATACTTGAAGTACACCGACAAGTTTTCCCACTTGCTGCGCCAGGACTTTATCACAATCGGGTATTTTTGACCCCAGCGTTGCTCCAGATCATCCAGCGCTGCCTCGGCCGCTTCACGCGACACAGCCCGATAAACCCGCTTCAGATCGACCATGAACATTTTCTGGTGTTTGGAGCCCACATAGCGCAGTGAGTTGCGGATCTGGTGGACAATGCACAGCTGCACCTCGGTATCGGGGAAGATGGCGTTGATCGCATCTGGAAAGCCGCTCAGACCGTCCACCGAGGCGATCAGAATGTCCTGGACACCCCGGTTGTTGAGATCAGTCAACACCGACAACCAGAAGTTAGCCCCTTCACCGGCCAGAGCGAGTTTGTCTTCAAGCTGGCCGAAGAAGTCGGCGGTCGATTCATCTGAGTCCGCCGAGCGTAGCTCGTAATAGGGACGCACGTAGTCGAATGGCGGCGGGTAGCGCGTGTCGGGATTAGGCATCAGGTCAGAGTTGAGGAACCAACTTGGAGCAATATGGCACGTTACATCGACGCAAGCAACCGGACCGACCTGCGATAGTGGGGCATGGACCGACCGAAAAACAGCGCTGCTGCAGGCATGACAATGGCCGCGGTCAGGGCCAGAGACCAGTTCAGGCGGCTGGTATCGTTAAACAGGTAGTCGGTAAAAAACGCCGTCATCTGCGGTCCAATGCTCATAGAGAAAACCATCATCACCAGCGCGTAGATCGCCGTCATTCGCCCGCGTGTAAGGCTGGTGCTGATACCACTGACGCATAATAAGGCCAGCGGGGTGAGCGAACTGGCAATCAGCAGGTAGCCAAAAATGCATACCCATGAAATCACTGGCGTTGGCATCAACGGCGCCAGAATTGCGAATGGGGCGGCTGCCAGCGACGCGAACATGCCGATGCGCACCGGCGCATCGCTGCGTCCCACACGGCGCATGCGATCGACGATGATCCCTGAGGCAATTGTGCCGATCACCGAGCTGACAATGGTGATCAAGCCCAACACGACGCCCACTTCCGACAGCGACAGGTCATAGGTTCTCACCATCATGGTCGGCGCCCAGAAGGTGAATGAGTAGGTCAGCATGCCCATGAAGACGACACCTGCGAACATGGGCTGCATTGCGGCCCTGTGGCGTCGTAGGTGATCGAGCAGACTTTGCGTGGAGGCCTCATCTCGCGCAAAACTCGTATCATGGAAGCGCTTGGGCTCATGAATCAGGTAGGCGGCGATGGCCACCACGATTCCCGGAATGCCGACAATCAGGAAGGTTCCCTGCCAGGGCTTGAAATGCCCGAGCAGCGGCAAGGTCAGCCCGCCGGTTCCGGTCAGATAGTCGATCAGAAATCCGCCGCTCAGCAGCGCCAGACCCATGCCGATATAGACGCCCGAACTGATGATACCCAGCGGCCGGCCCTGCTTGTCGGGCGGGTAGTAGTCTCCAACCAGGGACACGCTGGTCGGGGCAATGACCGCTTCGCCGACCGCGACACCGATGCGGGCGCCGAACAGCTTGGCGAAGGAGTTGGCGAAGCCGGCCAGGGTGGTCATCACCGACCAGATCAGCACACCGGTTCCGATCACCCGGGTGCGGCTCATCCGGTCGACGGCAAATCCTATTGGCATGGCCATCACCGCATAACAAATCGAAAAGGCCACGCCGCCCAGCAGCGCGATCTGAGTGTCGGAAAGCCCGAGGTCGGCCTTGATCGGCTCCACCAGCATCGCCGGAATTTGGCGGTCAATGAACGCAAAAGTCATCGCCAGGGTCATCACGGCGACGCAGTAGTAGCCCTGGCTGCGCCCGGGATACTGCGCGGAAGGCTGTTCCGCCGTCAACGAATTGCCGCCGGGGTTGAACGGTCCATTTCCACCGGCGTAATGTCGAAATCGTCCAGCGGCCACATCGGCCGGCGGATTTTTTTGTAGGGTAATTGGGCGAAGTTGAAACTGAAGATACCGCCCGCGTCAGGGTAGAGCAGGCCGCGGCTGATGGGCTCCAGGTCGGCGCGCATGTGGTTGAAGGCCTTGCTCGCGATCACATTCATGTCCTCGGCCACGATGCCGAACAGCCTGAGCTGCTCCCGGTCGTGAATCTGGGTCGGGATGGAACAGACGACGACTTTGACCCCACCGACCTCAAGCAACGCGCTGCGGCCGAGTTCGCCGGGCTGGCCGCGCAGGTAGGGTCCCTTGTGGACGAATCGACCGTCTGAGAGCTCGATGACATGCGCCTCGGTGTCGATCGGGCCACCGCCGAAATTCGGGTCACACTTGCCGCCGAGGGATACATCAACGGTTGTACCGACGCCGGCGACAAACGCCTGGTCCACCGCTTCGACGTCGTAAAGCGGGCCAAATACCGCTCCGGGGATTCCCCGCTCGATCATGGCCGCCAACAGGGCGGTAGTATCACCATAGCCGCCCGCGTAGGGGCAGTCGCTGAAATCGCCCAGCAAAAACGGCTTGTTCTGGCCGGCTGTTTCTTCCACCGCGTCCAGGGCTTCATCCACCGATACGATATCGATGGTCAATACGTCCCGCGTCCGCCAGATTTCCGCCCCGAATGTATCCAGGTACTCGTCGGCCCTGGGCGAGTCGCCATCCGTCACGATGATGGCGCTGGGTCCGGTCCACGGCTGATCGCTGTGGGGAAAGGATGCCATGAAACTGCCGTCCAGCAGCGCCGGGTCTTCTTTCTGAAAGGCCTCGAGTTGCGCCAACATGGCAAACATCGGACATTCCGGCGCGGTGGTTCGGCCGTGGTCGATGCCTGCGATCACCGGTGGGTGGATGGAGTGACACCGGGGTGAGATTTCGCCGCGCAAGGTTCGGGAAAGCAATCGAGCCGCGCGCAGTGATGTCGGGTAGATGTCAATGTGAGGGGCCGTATGAAATCCGCAGATGATGTCGCAATCGCGGACGAACTGGGGTGACAGGTTGCTGTGCAAATCCAGGGATGCGGCGATGGGAACGTCCCGCCCGGCAATAGCGCGAATGCGCGCTACGAACTCACCTTCCGGATCGTCCAGATGCTCACAGGCCATGCCGCCGTGCAATGGCAGGTAGATGGCGTCGAATGGGCCTTCATCGCGCAGTTGGCGCTCGATGCGCGCCCACAGGGTCTCGAATGCGTACTCGCTGACCGGTCCGGCGGGAAACGCAAATGCGCACACGCCGGTGACCAGTTCCCAACCTTCGAGGTCGGCTACTTCCAGCAAGCCGCGAAAATAGTTGTCTCCCTCGCGAAACCGGTCCAGGCGCTCATGTTCCTGCACGAACCAGAGGCCGTGCTTGGTAAATCCCTCCAGTGAAGTGGGAAACTTGTTGAAGTCGTGGGTTTCAGTCGCAATGCTGCAGATGAATATCTTCTTGGCGCGCATGGGCTCATCTCACGTTGTGAGCGCCTATGCTAAACCCTTCCGGGTCAGGAATAATCTTTCCAGCCACCAATTTGTTCTCTTATTGCACCGCATTCGACCGGAAGTACCTGTGCTCCCGTTAAGTGCGTTAGCTTTGAAACCTAAAAAGATGACCTATATTGAAGCAGCGGCGATACCTCATGCGGGAGTTATGATCGAATCTGGTGTTTGAGCAGTTGAAAAAAAGCGGCGTATCTGGTTGATTTGTTGTTACCAAACTTCAAAGCAACCAAAGGAGATACGCCACTATGAACAAGAATAATGTTATTGAACTGGAACGTCGAGCAATCAGTGCCGATCCGTTGACCGAATTGCTCAAAGAAGGCGCCCGGAAGCTGCTCGCCGAAGCGGTGGAAAGTGAAGTCCAGGAGCTGCTGGCCAAGTATCAGGATTGGCGTACCGAATCAGGTCATGCCGGTGTGGTGCGCAACGGTTACCTGCCAGAACGTGAGTTGCAGACCGGCCTGGGACCGATCCGGGTGAGAATTCCCAAGGTGCGCTCGAAGACCGGTGAAGCAGTGAGTTTTCAGTCGGTGCTGGTGCCGCCATATGTGCGCAAGACAGCGACTTTCGAGGCAGCCATTCCGTGGTTGTACCTCAAAGGGGTATCCAGCGGTGAGATGGCTGAGGCGTTGCGGGTACTGGTGGGCCCGCAGGCACAGGGTCTGTCGGCCAGCACGGTATCCCGCCTGAAACAGGTATGGGCGGAGGAATATCGAGCGTGGAGCCAGCGTCGCCTGGGACAGGACCGGTGGGTGTATGTCTGGGCTGATGGTGTCTACAGTGGGCTGCGGGCGGAGGATGCCAAGCTCTGCGCGCTGGTGATCATTGGTGTCAATGAACGCGGCGAAAAACATTTTCTGGCGATTGAGGACGGGGTGCGGGAATCGACTCAGAGTTGGCGTGAGGTGTTGCTGAATCTGAAGTCGCGCGGCATGAGCGCCCCACAACTGGCGATTGGTGATGGTGCGATGGGTTTTTGGGCGGCGCTGGATGAAATCTTTCCGGCCAGCCGCCAGCAACGCTGCTGGATGCACAAGACCATGAATGTACTGAATTGTTTGCCGAAATCCGCACAACCCAAAGCCAAGCAGGCCCTGCACGCCATCTGGCAGGCGGAAACCAAGGATGATGCAAACAAGGCGTTTGATTTGTTTATTGAGATCTTTGAGGCGAAATACCCGAAAGCGACGAGCTGTTTGCTCAAGGATCGGGATGAACTGTTGGCATTTTATGATTTTCCGGCCCAACACTGGCAGAGCATCCGGACCAGCAACCCGATTGAATCCACCTTTGCCACCATCCGCCACCGGACCAAAAGATCCAAAGGTTGTCTGACGCGCAATGGCATGTTGCATATGATGTTCAAATTGAGCCAGTGTGCGGAAAAGAAATGGCGCCGGCTACGCGGCTTTGATTACCTGGCCAAGGTGATTACGGGGGTGAAATTCAAAGATGGGATCGAGGTAAAAGAGATTGATCAGGTCGCCGCTTGAATCAAATGGCTAAACACCAGATTTGACAATAGCTCCGTCACAGGTGTTGATAGCGCTGGCAAGTTAGACATGATGTATTCAGTCGGATATGACCACGCGATTGATTACAAAAAGGATGATTTCACCAAAAATGAGCAGTGTTATGACTTGATTCTTGATCCCAAAACGAATCGATCTATCTTCAATTATTTGCGTGTATTAAGGCCTAATGGATCTTACGTTACTGTTGGCGGAGCAACAACTCGGCTTTTTCAAGCCTTATTTTTTTCACCAATCATACGTTCTTTCATCAAAAAAAATGTACACGTTCTTAGTTTGAAGCCAAACAAAGATTTAGATTACATGAATGAACTGTTCGAAGCCGGAAAACTTAAACCCGTGATAGATGGTCCCTACAAGTTAAGCTGAGCAGTCGAAGCAATTCAGCGTTTTGGGGAGGGAAAACACAAGGGAAAAGTGATTATAACCATGGAAGATGGGCTCTAAACCTAACAAGCGACTGTGATCCCAAGTCCGCCAACTACACAATGCCATAAACAATGGGAACTTGACATATAGGCCCGATTAGAGAAGCGGTCCACTCTTCTTCATTGCCCGGATGGCGCTTGGTCGGATGCCGGCATGTGGAACGTTTAATGCTTGGGAGGCCGTTCGCATAACTTGCGGAGCCCGAACGACCAACCACAGTCTACCCTGGCACTTTACTCTATCCCCTCGGGTCGCCGGGCCTGCCTAGAATGAAATGATTTCACCTCGCCCATCAATTCAATGTTTTTCCTCAAATCCGTTTCAACCTCTTCCACAATCTTGCGTGCAAGTGTGCTGGCCTGTTTGACTCCGTCCAGATAGCCCGCCAATTTGGGTCGCCCTTCGAAAGGGTTCGGCAAGCCGGCCAGTTTCATCGATACGGGCAGATTGAGGGTTAATGGGATCAGCACGCCGTCGACGTAACTGATCCGCTCGCCGACCGCATAAGGTTCGGCATCCAGCCACTCCTCGATGCGCCCCGTCCACAGCGTCATTTTTGCGATTGCTTCATCGATTGCGTCGGTTGCGATGTCCTGCCCCATCATCGCTGCCCCGACCGGTTTGAGCGCGGGTAACAGATACAGATCAAACATGCGCGATATGAGGCGGGCCCGCATTCGGTCGAACGGCGTCGACGGGAACGCCGGTGGGTCGGGAAAGCGGTCTTCGAGATATTCGCAAATCACTTCGGACTCAGGAATCAGCCTGCCATTGTCCAATTCGAGTGCCGGAATCATTTTTGTCGGCGAAAGCTCGAGAAAGGCCTGGACCTGCTCATGGTCCGGCATATCAACATCGATGCTCTTGATGTACAGCGCCAAGCGCACCCGGGCCGCGAAGGGCGACCCATCCGACTGGTACAGCTTCAATCGGAGACGCTCATTGCGTCGCTACCAATCGAAGCGTACGTTCAGCCCTATGGTTCGCGGGCGGAGCCGTGTAGCCACATCCTCGAAACCGGGCTGGAAGCCGTGGCCGGTCACCATGCCGTCTTCATCGAACAGGTTATTGACGAACAGGTAGGCGCCCCATTTGCCAGACTCAATGCCGACGCGCAGCCGGCCTTGAGTGATTTTGTCGCCTTCGGTGGTGATCGAGCCGAAATTCAATGTTCGCTCGCTGGTGTGCTGGATCGAGAAGTAGCCCACGCCGTAGAAACCGCGGCTCCCGATCGGCCTGCGGTAGCTGGCAAATCCGGTCAACGTCAGCGCCGGGAATCCCTGAATCCGCTGACCATCGGCGATGACGATGCCGGCGATGTCGAAAACATCTTCTTTGTATTCGGATTCATTGATATTACCGCTCAAACCGATTTCGAGCCCTTCGGTCGGAACTCCGGTAATACTGAAGTCCAGCCCGATTGCAGCTGCCTTGCCGGCATTGATAATCGCCCCGAGTGCGCCGGGGATGACGCTGATCACGGTCTGGAGATTTTTCCAGTCTATGTAGTAGACGGCGGCTTCCAATACCACACGCCCGTCTGCGAGCTGCGTCTTTGTGCCGATCTCGTAACTCCAGGCGGTTTCCGGATCTGCGCCGGGTCCGATATCAAGGCCTAACAGGTCGGCAATGAACAAGGAAATACCGGGCTGCTGGAAACCACTGCGAAAACCCTTGGCGGCGTTGGCGTAGACCAGCACATTTTCGTTCGGCCGCCAGGCCAGGTTGAAGCGCGGATTCGTTGTGGAGTACTTTTCCTCAAAGGCGACCGTCGCAAAGATGAGCTCAAAGGTGTCCGGGTCGAAGCCGGCCACTACCGTATCGTCCCGGTTGCGGGTATCCTCAAACTGACGCAGACCGATGGTGCCTTCCAACTGATCGGTAAATGCGTAGGTCAGCTCGCCGAACAGTGCCCAGGATTCGGATTTCGTGTCCTGCGTCGTGGGCGGAAAGGGCGGCACGGTGAAGAGAAATCCCGTCGTCAGATCACGATAGTAGCCACCGGCTGTCCAGGACAAGCGGCCTTCGCCAACGGAGTTGAAGCGCAGCTCCTGCGCAAAGGTATCTGCCGGGCGCAGCACTTCGAAGAACCCGGAAGTCTCCGATTCGGAATCCATGTACGAGGTCGAGCTGACGATGTCGAAATATTTCGAATTGATCGTCAGCAGCGCGCTGAAAAGGTCATAATCAAACGTGCTGGGTTGCAGGATGTCCGGCACGAACGACCCCAGGTATTCACGCTCGCTATTGCCCGAAGGCGATGAGCCGGTATCGCTTCTGTAGGCCCAGGCGCCGAGCACGAGTTCCACGGAGTCAGTCGGCGCCCAGCGCAGTTTCGCGCGGAAAGTATCTATTTCCCGATCATTGACATCTTTCAGCCCGGCGACAGGCTCATCGAGCCAGCCGTCGAAATCCTCGGTCGTGCCGACCAGCCGCAAGGCGAGCTGATCGTCGACCAGCGGAATGTTCACCAACGCTTTTGCACCGTAATTTTCGCCGCCATCCTTGGTGCCGGAGCCGGTCAGGTCCACTTTGCCGTGAAACTCGTTGAATTCAGGGTCATTGGTCAGTATCCTTACCGTTCCACCCAATGAGCTTGCCCCGTAGAGGGTGCCCTGGGGCCCGCGCAACACCTCGATACGCTCGAGGTCGAAAGTCCGCACATCCGGAACAAGGGGCACGCCGATGTAATTGAATGGCACCTCATCGAGGTAATAGCCGACCGGACTATCGCCAAACAGAGAAGATATGCCGCGAATCGCAATCACCTGATCCCCGTTCGATGAATCCACGATGCTGGTACCGGGCGCCGCTGCCAGAAAATCACCCAACTGGCTGGCGCCGATCCTCTCCAACATGGTGCCAGTAAAGGCTGATACCGATATCGGCGTGTCCAGAATGGCCTGCTCGCGCTTGAGGGCGGTAACGATCACTTCCTCAATCGCAGGTCTGTCGGCGATTTCCGACTGCGCCAAGGCATTGACCGCAAACGCTGCTGCAATCGCAGTCGCCACTCGCTTGAAAAAGTAAAATCCCTTTGGCCTGATTTGATTCATTGCTCGTGCTCCGATGAAGGGTTCCTCTGACGCAGCGCGTGTGAAATCGCGACCAATTGCATCCGGGTCAACAGGCTCGACTTCAATTCCATTTCGCGCCAGCAGAATTGAGATACGCCCCGCGTGTGGGGGCAAATCTTGGTGGCGTACAACCCCATGTAGAAATCAACTGCGTTCCAACTTTGTGTGAAATCTTCTGATTAATAGAGAATACTTGTTCTTTATTTCTTTTTCAACCAAAATGTGACCTGCACAATAATCACGGGAGTCATTGAGGTCATGCCGAAGAGAGACCAGGCATTCATGCAGCAGCAAAGGGAGCGCATCCTCGATGCCGCATATCATTGTTTTGAGAGGAAAGGGTTCCGGGATACCTCAATCCGCAATATCTGTCATGAGGCCAAACTGAGTATTGGCGCAGTGTATGTGCATTTTGAAAACAGGGACGAAATCGTCGCGGCGGTCTGTAAGCGCATAACCAGCGCAACGACCACCAGGACAGCCATGGACTGTTCAGTAGTTGAATTCGTGGATTACCTGGCCAAACTACTGATCGACTGCAACTCAAGTCCGTCGATCACGGAACTAAACCAGCAATTGGTGGCCGACGCGTTTTTCAATGAGGACATCGCGGAGACCTACCGGGAATTGATGGGAATCAACTCTGACTGGCTGCGAGAGCATGTGGAACAATTTCGCGATGCCGGTGAAATCGAGATGCCGTACGATCTCGATACCACGGTACACGGTCTGGCCGCTTACCTGGCGGGGCTGAGTCTGCGAATGAATTTTCAGAGCCCGCAGTGCCACCAGTCCACGGTGGATCAAATGCAGTTTATTGTCGCTCAGTTGATTGGCATACCACTTGAGTCCGTTTCACAAACTGATTTGCAACTCAAGGCGGTGTGAAATTTTTGGCGTCGGAGTCCGTGAGCGACCTCAAGTCGATGATCCAAGTAGTAGCAACTCCAGTTTTCGTAATTTCGACAACTTCAACGGTGATTTGGATGCTCTCACTCACCACTGCCTTAACAGCAATTATTACCTATATCGTGTCCTATACGGCCTATGAGTGGCTCTGTCGCAGGGGTAAAGAAATTGTGGCTCATTTGAATGGCTCCGTTAGAAAGCGAGCGCGTCGTGCAATTTCGTGTGATCGGCGCGCTCAGTGGTGTTAGCGAAATGCTACTTCATTGTGAGCCAATATTTCTGTTCACGCACCAGATAAATCTGTGGATAGGAATAAAAGGGTGATAGCCGGACGCGGACATACAAGAGCATGTCAAGCCGATTCAGGGTCCCGACCGTGCAAATGTCCGGTTCGTTGAATGGGTATGCTTACAAATGCTCAATAAAGTAATTCTTCTTCAGCACAAGGTTATAAGCCCCACTCTTGCCAAAAAAACCGTGCCCCGAATTCGGATAAGTCATTGTATCGTGCTGGATACCTAGCCGGATCAACGCCTCTGACATTTTGTAATAGTCTTTCTGCGTGCCGGTATCGTTGAGGCCGCCGGTCATCAGCAGCTTGCCCTTGAGCAGCGGCGCCAGGGGCAGTGCATCGGCCGCGTCATACAGAGCCTTATTGTCCTGCGGCATACCCAGATAGACTTCATACAGGGTGAACGCTCGAGAGTCATAGCCGGGCACCTCGGCGATGCCCACCTTGTACAGATCAGGCGCCTGCGTCAGGGCGCGGAAAGTAAAGTGCCCGCCCCAGGAACCGCCCATGACGCCTACCCGGTCGAGGTCCATGAAGGCATGGCGTTCACCCAGTTGGCGAATGGCGCCGGCATGATCGTTGATCTCGAATTGCCCCCAGTTTTTGTACACCACATCGTGGAAGGCCTTGGATCGGCCTGGTGTACCTCGTCCATCGGTGGTCAGGACAATGAAGCCCAGGTTGGCCAGGGCGCGATTGAAGTTGCCCATGGCGGCCAGGTCGCCCGTGGGCAGCGGAAAATCCATCGTGCGCATCGTCGTCTGGGGACCGGCGTAAATATACTCGATGACGGGATATTTATTGCCGGCGTCAAAATCATAGGGAAAGAACATCGTCACCCAGATGTCGGTTTCGCCATCGGCGGCCTTGACCACATATTCCCGGGGCGGCACCCAGCCAACCCTTTCAAGCCGGCTGATGTCCGCCTCGCCGAGCGTTCGGACCAGTTCACCATCAGCCCCGCGGAGCACTGTTTTTGGCGGCGTATCGACGCTTGAAAACGAATCGGTGAAAAATTGCCCTGAGGGAGAGAACTGTACCGCGTGCCGGCCTTTGCCTTCAGTCAGTTGTTCAAAGCCCTTGCCGTCCAGCCCGACGCGGTAGAGATGGTTGTCGTAAGGGCGCTCGCTATCGCCATGCGCCTGGAAATAAACCCAGCCGCCATGGTCACCAGTGGCCTGGTCAATTTTCACGATGTTTTGAACCGGAAATTCACCCTTGGTTAATTGCCGCTGCAGCTTGCCGTCGATGTCGTACAGGTACAGGTGAGCCCAGCCATCGCGTTGCGAGCGGTAGATAAACCCTGATCCGTCAGCCAGCAAATCAAAACCGGTGTTGGTCGCCCAGATGGCCTCGTGCTGGTTGGTCAGGAAGGTGCCGGATTGCTCGGTCATCAGGATATCGATTTCACCGCGGGTGGCGTCGGCCAAAATAATCTCCACCCGCGTCAGTAAACGGTCATAGCGCGCCAGCACGAAGCGGTTGCTGTCGGGTAGCCACACCAATGGCCGGATGTAGTGGTCGGTGGTATCCCCCAAGTCGATCTGCACCGGATTGCCACCGAATACATCCACTACAAAAAGCTCGTCCCGGTTGAGCTTGCCGCCCGCTGGAATGGTGATGATGTCATCCACGGTTTCCTCCAGCGGTTTCAGCCACTTGATGGTGGAGATACGCGCCATGCCACGGGTGTCTACTTTGGGCACGATCAGTTTCTCACCGCTGGGTGACCAGGGATTCCACATTGCTGATTCGACGTTGTAGTAAAAATCCTGCTCGCCGTCTTCAGTCAGCATGACGCTGCGCCCGTCGACTGAGGCACGAATGGCGACGTTGCCGTCCTGGGTGGACGCAAACCATTTGAAATCCGGCGAAACGGCCTCGTAAGCCAACATGTCACCCAGACCGAACAGTCCCGGTTTGACATAACTTTTCGGGGCACCGCGTTCGGCTTCACTGACCAGGAAGGGAATGAAAGAGAAGCTGCTGGGGGCGTCCTGCTTGCTTAACTCGTAGCTGTTCAGGTCCAGGCGCCAGCTCTGGCCTTCCAGGGTGAACTGTATCTGGTCCGGACCAAGAAATGCCAGTTGAGCAAACGGCACGCCTTTTCCCGCAGGCTCGTAGCCGGAGGCCTCGGTCAGAGCGACGCGCAGCCGCGCCACATCGAACAGCGGTTGCTTGCTGTTCGCCGCCGGGTCGATGACCAGAATCTCCCGGTTCTGCGGGCCGCCCTCGACAATCCAGAACTTGTTGCCATCGGGCATCCAGTTCGGGGTGACCGTGCCACCCTGCACCAGGCTAGCGAAGTCCATGTAGGCATCGTAGACCGAGTTGTCGCTTTCGTCGGCATAAGCTGTGGCGCCTATGAACAGGCTCATGATAAAGCCCAAAATAATGGCGCAGGTTTTCATGTTCTGAGTTCCTGTTTTGTTGGCTGACAATAGCGGCTACAACTCATGTGGACGAGGCAACTCGCGCCTCCCTCAGCAAAATCACGTTGAGGTCAGGTCATCATTCATCGTCTATTGCAAAACGCCTCAGTGACTAAAACTGTGTGACTCGAATCAAGGACTGCCATTCATGAATGCACTTAAATACCTGTTCCCTATATTATTCGCCACTTTCAGTATCGGTACTGTCGCAGATTCGCACTTGGGGGCCGGCGTGGAAGCGGCGGCCGGACCGGGCGCGAATTACGACCAAGTGGCCCAGTGGTCTGGTAGCCGGCGTTCCGCCCATTACATCACGATGCGTGATGGCGTGCGCATTGCAGTGGATGTACTGTTGCCGCAGGAATTCAGCGGCGAGGGTGAGAGGCCCGATAGTTTTCCGGTGATCTTTGAGTACACTCCCTACCATCGTGCTTTCATGAATCCTCAGAGCGGGGAAATTATCGTCAGTCCACCGCGACAATTTTTCCTGTCGCACGGTTATGCCTATGTTTCGGCCGATTTTCGCGGCACTGGTGCTTCTTTCGGGTGGATGAATCATCTTTCCGAACCCATTCGCGAAGATGGCCGGGAGATCGTTGACTGGATTGCGGACCAGGCCTGGAGCGACGGTAATGTGGGCATGTGGGGTGGTTCTTACGTAGGCTGGTCGCAAATGGCCACCGCGTCGAAAAAGCCGGAAGCGCTCAAGGCCATAATTCCCATTCATATCGGCTGGGATACCTTCATCGGGCGACCGGGCGGCATATACAGCTATGCATTCCTGGAAACCTGGAGTGCGATGGCCTATTCCATCCATCGCAACGAAGTTTTCGGCGCTTTTCCAATTCCGCCCACTCCCCCTGTCGTGGATGAAGACGGCGACGGCGAACTTGCCGATGAGATTCCGCTCGATGCCGATGGCAGTGGCTGGTTCAGTGATGACTACGCCTGGCCAGTGGACCCGCAATCACCGCCGCGTTACGCCGACGGCGCGGCCCGCAAGGACCATGTCTTTTTTAATGCCGTCATGGAACACACCAGGCATCCGGATGGCGCCCCCGGGTCATTCGACATCACTCCGGTGATCCGATCGGCGAAATTCTGGGACTCGCCCCGGGTAGGTGATGGAAAGGTATCAGCTGATGCCAACTTTGCATTCCTGCCGGATGTGGCTGAGTCAGGTGTCGCCATATACAACTTCGCCGGTTGGTGGGATGCATTTACGCGATCCTCATTGCAGATTTTTGCCACTCTTCAACACAGCAACCCATCACGCATCGCGGTCTGGCCAATGTATCACCAGGGCCTGTCGCCGGCCGCGGCTGACACGCTGGGAATCGCAGCACGGGACAGCCTGTATTCGCCCGAATACCTGACCGAGCAATTACGCTGGTATGACTGCTGGCTCAAAGGTATTGATAACGGGATCGATACCGAACCGCCGGTGCAGATCTATGTGGTCAATGGTGAAGGCTGGCGCGCCGAAAACGAATGGCCGCTGGCGCGCGAGTAGCGTACCCAATTACATCTGGCAGCCGCTGGCGCGCTGGATGCTGAACGCCCGGAGGAGTCCGGTCAGGATGAGTATTTCGTCAATTTCACCCACAACTCTGGTTGGGGTCCGCCACTTGATACCAAAGGCATTGCCGAGATCAATGCACTGCGGCCCAAACCCGCCCCCAGTGCCGATACTTTCTTCCGCAACCGCCAACAGATGATGGGGCTGCCGGAGACTGCACCTTATCGAACGGAACAGGATGAACAAAGCCTGGTATATACGACGCTTCCGCTCGAGCAAGATACCGAAGTCACGGGCCACCCCATTGTCCGGGTGTGGGTGTCTTCCACGGCAGACTATGGCGACCTGTTTTTTTACCTTGAGGATGTGGATGAGCAGGGCAACGCTGTCTTGGTCACCGAGCACGGCCATCGGGCCGGTTTCGACAAGCTGGTCAACGACGATGAGCTGATTCCCGATAATCCGGGGCTGGAGGTAAAACCCGACCTGCCCTGGCATGGCTTCAGGCAATCAGACTACACTGACCGGGTTTTCGCTGACGGCGCTGTAGTCGAGGTGGTCACCGACTTGCAACCGACCTCATGGCTATTCAAAAAGGGACTCCGGATCCGTCTCAGTATCGCGGCGGCGGACTGGCCCACATTCCAATTGCATCCAAAACTGGCGCCCAGCAATGATCCTGCAGCTCTGGATACGATTAGCCCAACCATCACGATGCACCGGGGCGTTAAATATCCTTCGCATGTCGAGTTGCCGATTATTGCGAGGGGACCAAACCCATGAACCCAATTCAAGCTCACACTCGCGGCCTAGCGCTCATCGCGCTGGGGGCTCTCCTCTCCATTACATCTTCGGCTTGTTCTGCACCTGAACCAGGTGGTCTGCCGGAGGCCGAGAATGCCGACGAAATGAAACGCTTGCTGGCCGAGCGCAATGCTGCGGACAGGATGGTGTTTCCGGACCCCTCGGGGCCCCACAGCATTGGCGTTGTTGATTTCGAACTGGTCGACAACAACCGTGAGGAGTCCTTCAATCCCGGGCAGCCGCGTCGCATTCCAGTGCGCGCCTGGTTTCCGGCTTCCTCAGTCAGCGGTGAGCCCAGATTGTATGCGACCGAACAGGAAATTGAACATGTAATCAAGGGCTTCTCCAGGATCATGCCGCAGAGCAATGAACTGATCGAATCCCGGACAAACGTCCCGACTCATGCCTACGAAAACGCCACACCGCTGGATGCAGGCCCGTTGCCAACGGTCATTTTTTCACATGGTGGTTTTGGATTTTTGCAAAGCAACACCACTCTGATGGAGCACCTGGCCAGCCACGGTTACCTCGTGCTGTCAATCACCCATCCTTATCTTTCCAGTGGAACCATCCACGAAAATGGTGACATTATCCACGCAGATCAGGCTCTGCTTGACGGCATGATCAGTTCAATTGCGGATCCCGATTCCGGCTACATGGATGCCTACATCAGCGACGATCCGGCAGTTCGCCTCGAGGCGCAACTGAGGAACAACGAAACTTTTGCGCTGGCGCCTCACTTCCTGATCTGGCAGCAGGATTTCATGCACGTGATCGACCGTCTGGAAGCGGGGGAATTGCCCGAAAAGGCTGGTGGATTGCTACCCCTGGTGGACATGGGCCGCATTGGCACTTTCGGCATGTCATTCGGCTCGTCCGGTTCAGCGACAGCCCTCAAGGATCATCGCATCAAGGCCACGGTCAACCTCGATGGTGGTGTATTTGATTCGACGCTCTACGATACCGATATCGGCGTGCCCGTTCTGGTTTTTCATGGCGATAGAAAACTGTCCGTCCCTGGCCAGGGACCCATGGCACCCCACTCCGAATTTGTTTATGAGGGCCTCGCTACGATGGGTACGCGTGAGGACATTGTACGGATCGAGACCATTGGATCGACCCATAAGGCCCATACCGACGCCGCTCTGACGCCGAAGAGTGTGCGGGCGGCCGATCCGGCCGCCCACGCGAGCCTGGGCTCCATCGATGGTTCGCGCATGGTGCAGATCATGAACGAATTCGTGCGTCGTTGGTTTGACCTCCATTTAAGCGCCAAGGGCGATGGTCTGAACGAGGCATTCCGGGCTGGTTTCCCTGAAGTCGTCGACGTCGATCTTGGTTATGTTCGTGAGTACGCGGCCAGCAATCCCGAGCCCGGGTTCATGTCGTATACTCATGTTTTTATGATGAACCGGCTGCTGGCAGCTGATACGGCTACCCAGGCAGCCGTCGCCGCTCTGGACTGCAGATATGTGATGGCGTTTGAATTGACCAATGGTCCCCGGGGCGGAACCCAATGGTGGCTGGTGAGTTTCGATCCGACTGAAGGCTTATCATTTTCTTTGGAAGCACCGGTATCAACACCTGATTTGACCTATACCGGTGATTACACGCAATACATTCGGTTTATGAAACGACTTGCGGCGGGCGCAGCGAACGAAGCCCAGCAGCCCGTAGTGGCATCAGGTGATGAAGGCATCAACGAAATCATCGCCGAGGCATTTGCCGCCGGACGAAAAGCGGCACAGATCAAGTCGGTGTTTCCCGATGTATGAATGGATGGGGTCATGCTTGATCGATCCTGCCGAGATCAAGGAGTCAGAAGATGCTTAAATCAATTGTGACGACCGTTGTGGCGGTTGTTGTGGCGGTCGGGCTTACCACCGCTGTATCCGCTGCCGACACCTATCTCGACATTCATTGCGGCATTTTGCTGGATGTCGAAAACAAAAAGGCAATTTCGGACCAGCACATTCTGATCAGGAACGATGTGATCACTGCTATTGGCGAAAATCCTGAAGTCCCCGCAGGGGCTAAATCCATTGATCTTTCTGATCAGGTTTGCATGCCTGGTTTGATGGATATGCATGTGCATCTTTTTACCCAGAGCTCGAAAGGTTCCATCGACGCCCTCGGAACAACCCAATCCAGTGCATTCAATGCTCTGCAGGGGCTTCGCTTTACGCAGACACTGTTAAGGAACGGTTTTACAACCATTCGCACGCCTGGCGATTTCGACTATCAGTACGCCAACATTGAAATCCGCAACGCAATTAACCGGGGTGAGTATATGGGACCCCGAATGCTCGTTGCACCGCATTACATTTCTTCAACAGGCGGACATGGCGATTTCAATTCATTCGCACCGGATGGCCCGCAAATCCACGGCCCCATGATTGTTGATGGGCCAGACAACTTGCGCAAAGCGGTGCGAAAAGAACTGAAGTATGGTGCGGACTGGATCAAAGTGATGGCTTCCGGAGGCGTGATGAGCCAGCATGATGACCCCGAAGTGGCTGGCTACAGTGATGAGGAGTTCGCTGCGCTGGCTGATGAAACTCATCGCCACGGGAAGAAAATAACTGCCCATGCGCATGGTGACGCCGGAATTTACGCTGCGGTAAAAGCCGGATTCGACAGCATTGAACATGCATCGATGATGACCGAACGCACGGCCAGATTAATGGCGGAGAAAGGCACTTTTTATGTGCCGACGGTCCGCGTCGTCGACTGGATACTGGAAATTGGCGAGTCCGGCGGAATCAGCGCGAACAACCTGGCCAAAGCCAAACTGGTGTCGGAGAAACACAAGAACTCAATAGATCTCGCCTACAAACATGGTGTGAAGATGGTCGTCGACTCAGACTGCATTTATCCAATGGAAGAAGCGATTCTTGAGTTCAACTCGTTGGCCCAGCGGCTTGAGGACAATTGGTACGTCCTCCAGGCCGGTACGATCAATGCCGCCGAAATGTTGGGGCTGCAAGCGGAAATCGGCAGCCTTGCTGTAGGAAAGCAGGCCGATATCGTGGCAACGCCCAATAGCCCAATTGACAACATCAGGAACATCGAACAAGTCAATTTTGTGATGAAAGGCGGTCAGATAATTCGTCAAGATTAGACTGTTGTGACCCCATCCTTCAGGAGCACGCAAACCATGAACCGAAGAGGCCTCATCCAGGACCGACCTGCTGAGGATCGTTGCGCGGACTGGATCATTTCGCGCACCTGGCTGACCGGTAAAATAGGGCATCATGGACTCGCCGCGATCATCTGAGCTCAACCCCCGCGCTCGCGGCTGGCTGAAGTACATGTGGCGCCGGGCCACCACGCCGGACGACTGGTCGGAAGACGGCGAACCGCATGCGTGGTGGGATCGCTACTCCAGCGAACCGGTGATGGACTTTGCCCGATTCGATCTTTCGGAGTCCAGCTACGGCATCGCCATCATGGCCGATCAGACGCCGGCCTGGCGCGAAGTATACAGCCGTATTCTCGATGAGTTGGTCAGCCGGCACACGACCTACTGGGCGGCGATCGACTGGCTGACCCAGTTCGGGCCCGATCCACGGCGGGACAGTTACCCACAGGAATGGATTGACATGTACATCCCAGCGCACCTGGTCGGCCAGTACGACACGCCAGGCTGGGTTGCAAACGGCGTCGAGCCCTGGGGCCTGCAAGCGGATCCGATCGGCGCGGAGGGAAACTTGTTTTTCAAGGGTTGGCTCAATCTGCTCATGTCCCTGCATGCCTACGTCTCGGGGTCGGATAAATGGTGCGGCCAGTTCGAGGTTGCCGGCGTTGATCGCACGCGATTTGAATGGACCCAACCTCGTATTGCCGAGCATCTGGCGGAGCAATGGTCCCGTCACCCCGCCGGGCTGCATTGCGAAAACACCAAGGTGTGGCCCTACTGTCTCAGCGCCGCCGGTCTTGGGCTTCAACTGTACGATCACCTCTATGGCCACGATACCCACGCGGTTTACCAGGACTGGCTTGAGCGGACCCGGGGAGATTACTTCGGAATCGACAAGCAGGAGCGGCTTCGTTGGGTGACACTTTTCTACGACCCCGTAGTCGAACACAATCAAACCGTTGGGCCATCCGGTGGGTTTGCGGTATCGCTATACTCCATTCCCCAGGCCCCTGAGTGGGCGGAGTTCCTGTATCACGCGGCAGCATCCCAAATGCGCTGGAATGATCGAAGCGCCAAGGTCCGTGCCACCCCCGACCCCAGGTTCATCGCCCTGGGTCTGGTCTTGGCTAAGGAGTTCGGTGATGACATAACCAGGGACCGCCTGAGCGCTTATGCCGAGGAACACTTTGAGCCGCGGTTTTTTGCCGGTGACGATAGCGAGTTTGGCTGGTGGTTCAATTTCGGGGAAGACTGGCCTCGCGGGCAAATCAGCGCCCTGATGATCATGGCGGAGATCGGTGGCCCCGGTGCCTGGTCGAAGTTGTTCAGCGCGCCTAACATGGCAAAATTCAATGAGCCCACGGTTGAAGGCGTGGACTTTCCGACCCTTGGCATTTGCCGGGCAAGAAACCTGCCAGACGGTGTATTGCAGGTCTCCACCTATGCATCCGATCCCGGTCGTCAGGGTGAGCCAACCCGATTCCGGATCACCGGCATTGACGATACGTCGGTTGTCCGGGTTCGCTGCGACGGCGCGGATTATCCGGCCTGGCGGGCGCTGGACGGCAGATCGATACAAATCGAAGCCACTGTCGATACCCATCACTTCGAAATTCTGAGTGCAGGCAGCGCAAAAGGCCGTGCACTCGAAACGGGCCGTCCAGCAAATAGCAGTTCCGACCGCCTCTTAGGCGGGGCATCGATGATCGCGCAACCGAGCCTGGTCACCCGCACATCTGCCACCACCAGCGGCATTCTGCTGCCCGGCGGATCCGGTTGTCCCTGTTGTGGATAATCTAATACCCTTTTGCCTGGCCCCTTCGCCTGGGATCCGCCACGCCATGCACACTCCCATCGTCCTGGAAATGCAGGGCGTGGATACTGCCCATATTGAAATCGTTGGGGGAAACCGGGAATTGGTCAATGCCCCGCTTGACCAGATTCTGTCGAATGTCCCAGTCGATACTACCCTCGATTTCGATCTCCTGGGTGCCGGGGTGGGGATGGCCAAAGCGTTTGGCCAGGACGGAATCTTTCAGTGACATGCCGTATTCGAAAGTATTGGCGGTGGCCTGCAATACGCATTCAAGGAATGAGCGGCTGGGTGTGGCCATGACAAAAACTGGTTTGCCGTCCTTGAACACCCATTGTGCCGTGGACAGACCACCGGGCAATTTGTATTTGCGCATGAACACAGGGCGATTGACGACCACGCCGTCCACCCAGATGCCGCTTCCATATGCCTCGGAGCTGCTGGAGTGTGTGCCGCAGGCGACATTACCGTGCGCATCAACAATGGTCAATGCGCAGGTTCCGGCAGAGAATCCTGTAAATGGCTTGGGTGGACCTGATTCGATGGACCGCCAGACGCGCTCCACAGTGTCATCGTTGACCAGGGCAGTGTGCATCTCCACTGTGCCTGCTGCGGCGCCGGCATCCAGGTCAAAGCTGCCGGAGCTTATGGCCCACATTTCCTGGATGATGCGCACCATAGCGTACAGCGCATCGACGTTGGATTGAGGGTGCCCCATGCCGCGAAGATCGCCCCGTTCCATCAGCCTGGTCATCAGAACGTTGAGCCCCACACCGAAATAACCGATATCGAAACCCCGGTAAGGCGCGGAGCCTATCGCCGTCCCGGGCTTGCCGAGGGTGGCTTCATAGCCCTTCATGTCCGTCATGTCCTGCATCGACAATTCTCCACCGTAACGATTGACGGTGGTGATGAAGTTTTGTGCAAAAGCACCTGAATAGAACCAATCCGGGCCCTCCGATTGCAGGCGTTTCATGGTTGCGGCCAGTTCAGGCTGTCTGAAAACGTCACCAACTGCCGGCATGTATCCGTCACTGAGCCAGTTGTCCCTGCCGGCGCCCTCATAGCGCCCCAGCATTTTGCACGAATGAAAGGTGTAGCCCCAGAGAATATGGTCCATGCGGAAGCCGTGCTCGACAAAGGCGATGCCCGGTTCCCACAGATCATGCCAGCTCAGCTTGCCATAGGCCTTGTGGGCCGATTCCAGACCGCGCAGGTAGCCCGGCACCATTGCGCTCCAGCCGGTCCAAGCCTTGACTTCATCGTAGGGCAGGTCCAGCGGCAATGCTTCGGGCACACCGAAACCACCGCCTGCAGCGCGCAATTCGCCGCTGGAAGCGTCGAAATAGCCCAATCCGAAGCCACCGCCCAGGGTGGTCATCGTGGGTTCCAGCACACATTGCGCAATCGCGGCTGCCATGTACCCATCAGCCGCCGAGCCGCCCCGTTCAAGCGCCCACAGGGCGGCTTCAGTGGCCAGCGGATGGTCCGAAGACACCATGACTTCGCGTCCACTGGAAAAAATATGCGCATCGACCGGCTTGATCGGCTTGCGGTCGATGGAGGCGAGTGCGACCCAGTTCCTTCCTGAGCCGTCGTGGGTAGATGAAAAAGCAAGCGGGACCACTGCCGCGTAAAGGCCGGCAGCGGAGGAGGCTTTCAAGAATGCTCTGCGGTCCATGTCCTCGACTTAGTGTGGCAATGCCTATTGTGACGGATGCGTGGCGCTCTCACTCACTGCGACCGGTGAAAATTACTTATCATCACCTGAAGAATGCACCGCCAGGCCTCGCGCCCGGCGATGTGGTTGGCCTCCTGGATGCCGCCGCGGATCAACCTGATTTCCTCATACTGACTTCCTGGTTCAGATTTACGGCTGTTGTGTCGAGAAGAACATCCTCCGGTTGAGCAATACGACGGCGACGCCCAGCAACGGTGCCGCCGGCCAGGACGCGATCAAACCCCAGGCGCCACCATCGGCCGGCATATTCCATGACAGGGATGCGTTGTTGGCGGCGTGGTAAGCCATCGCAATCAATACGCTCGCCTTGGTGTTGTTGGCGAGCCAGGTCAATACCAGGCTGATTCCGACGGTCTCGGCCATTCCGGCCAGCAGATACAACCAGACGCCGTCGGTGCTGCCCTCGGTGCCAAGCCAGATGCCCCAATAAACCGGGTAATGCCACGCGCCCCAGGCTATACCCAGCAGGATGGACGCAGTAAATGGCGTCATCCGCGCTTGCAATGCAGGCAGCGCGTACCCACGCCAGCCCAGTTCCTCGCAGATAATGAGAACGAACAGGAACGCAAAGCTGCCCAACCATGCGGCGACCACCGCGCCAACACCCGGCTCAAGAAACCCATGCCGCCCTGTCGCCAGTGCAACCGCCAACTGGGTGGCGACTGGCAGCAAGATGGCGATCAGCCACCATTTCCAACCCACCCGCCACAGGGCGACACGCTTCAGCAGCGCGACACCGCCGGAGCGTCCGCGGAAGCCAAACGCGCACATCAGGGCCACGGCGATGGGCAGGCCGATGATGTAGGTCGCTTTGGACACATACCATTCGGTGGCTGCCGCCAGACCGACGCCCGGCTCGACCATGGGTCCCGATGCAAGGACCAGAATCGCTGAGAAACCGAGCGTAATGACGAAGAACGTCCACAACTCGCGCGGGGTAACTTCCCGGTCTCGGATCACCATCATCCCGCTGCTTCCAGCACCTGGCTCATGGCCCGCTTGCCCTCCATCGCCGCCGGGCCCCAGTGCTGGTTACCGCGCAGCTCCGCATGGCCGAAAGCGATGCGGCCGGCCGGCTGCTGGATCACATCCGGCGTTGCCGCCAGGAAATGAGTGGCGTTCACCGATGACGAAATCGCTGATGCCCTTGAATCCGGGCACAGCCACGTTCATGCAGCCGTATGCCGACACGGTGTCGGCGCCGCCGCCGACACCGCTCGCGATCACCGGGTTGATGTATTTGGCCACCGATCTGTCGAGGCTGAGGACATTCTCGAGGTATTGCTGATAGGTCATCGAGTCCAGCCAGCGGCCGACGTCTGCCGGGACCAGATTCGGTGATGGACCGCTGGCCAGCCAGGCCAATAGCGCCTTTCTTTCGTGATCGCTGATTGGTGCATCGGCGAAGCCGTTGCGCATCGGATCGACGACGAGCTGCTGACCTTTGGTGGTACGGTAGAAACGGCCCGTGGAAACGGATTTCTGCAGCCAGTAGATGAAGCCATAATGATCACCGCCGAATTCCAGCGGTTTGAGATCCGACGGCCATTCGGGGTAAGTGAACGTCTCCGGCACGCCGATTCGGCGATACCAGTAGGCGTCACCTCCGGCGAAGTCCTGCGCCTCATTATCGAAGTCGGGTACCGAAAAGCCGTTAGCGCCCTGAGGGCCAATCAACCGCTGGCCACCGGCCATAAACTCGTTTTGTTTCGATACGCCGCCGAACACCGGATGGTTGTCGAGCAGCAGGCAGCGCGCCGATTCATCGGCATGCTCATTGAATTCCCATGCCGCGCCGAGACCGGCCATGCCGCCACCGACGATCAGCGCATCGTAGAGTTCCCCGGTTTCGATAATCTCGATCCCGGGCTGGTCAAATCGTCCTTCGCGCAGCGCGTGGGCTGTGTTAACCACATCGGGCGTATTGCCGTGAGAAGTGGCGTAGTCGCCCACACCGCCGTAGCCATACCAATCGGCACCGACCTGGGGCGTCGCCACTGCTGAGCCCGGCCCCGCTCTGACAAGACCCGGTGCGGTTGCATTGAGCAGCATGGCCCCGGTTCCGAGCAGGCTCGCATTGAGGAAATCCCGGCGGGTAATGTCCAGGTTCATACCGAGTTTCTTTGAGTCACTCATTTATACGATCTCCGCCAGGCGCGCACTTGCATCCGAGACGGCATCGATATGGGGTGCTGGAGCGCGCTCGATGGTTTCAGTATAGGTGACGAAACACCACCTCCAGGACTCAGCGAATGGTCATCATGGTCGAGGAAGATATCCTCTAATCCGAAACGCTGGCCACTAGTTGATTCGTGATGCGCAACACGCTATACTTGTTAGGTGATTAAGTCATTTCGACACAAGGGGCTGAAACGTCTTTATGAGACTGGTAAAGCGTCCGGTGTCCAAACGGCTTATGCAAATCGTCTCAGGATGCAATTGGCGGCACTTGATACTGCCCGGGAAGTCGAAGACATGGAGATTCCGGGTTTCAAACTGCACCCATTGAAGGGAAAGTTGAAGGGGCGTTGGTCAATTTCGGTGAGTGGCAATTGGCGAATCACATTTGAGTTTCGAGACGGAAATGTTTTTGTTCTGAATTATGAGGACTACCACTAATGGCTATGCACAACCCGCCACACCCAGGTGAATTCATTCGCTCGGTCTATCTAGAGCCTTTCGGCTTGAGCGCTCGTTCCCTTGCGGAGAATCTTGCCGTATCTCCATCCACGCTGAACCGCATCATTACCGGCAAGAGTGGTATCAGCCCTGACATGGCGCTGCGCTTGTCGAAAGCTCTGGGAAGATCTGCCGAAAGTTGGCTAGCCATGCAGGACCATTACGACCTCTGGCGAGCCAAACTGCATGCCCATCTGGATCAGGTTAAACACGTAGAGTTCTCGGCTGCACAACAGACCGCTTAGGCCGTGCGTTGGGTTCACTCAGAAGCGCGCTTCGGGGTGGAATTGTCAGTTCCATGAACTGGTTCCCTCCGTGCCTATTGGGAACCAGGCTAAATCTGGCTCGCCCGTTCGTAGCCTCAGAGGCGTACTGTGCCAAATTTGTGCCACAACAACCGTGGTTAACTGACGTTTACGAGCGTTTTCTGACACATTCGGTTTGGACTAACACCGCAAGTGACTGATTTAGTTAACAACACAAATTAGCCTTCAATACTGAAAATCCGCGTGTCGGTGGTTCGATTCCACCTCTGGCCACCATTCAAACCTCGGTGCATACCGGTCACATGGTTTACACCTTATTCCGGACACATGGTTAACACTCTGTCCGGCACGAACGGATTGGGGCCGGGTTCTACCCGGCCTCTTTCATTATCAAAGAAACCCAGATCATAATCCATAAAGCTGACCAGCCAAATGTCGTTCGCGACTTCTCTGATGCCAACCACCTGGCCAGCAAACACTGTGCTGAAGTTGATCTTGCGCTTGCCAATACAGATACGGCCGCAGCGGGTGACACGGATGGTGCGGTCGTGATAGGGATACTCGGGCTCATCTGGTCGTTGGTATTGCTGCGCTGAAGGTGTATACACATCACCTGGGTAAACGCCACGTAGCGCCTGATGGGGACGCTCATTGTTGTAAACCCCCAAGAAGCGGTCGAAGCGTTCCTGTTGTTGCAGGAAATTGAATGAAGCAGGCTTGGTGGTCTCGTTCTTCAAGGTCAGGTGCATACGCTCATGGCGACCATTCTGCTCGGGGTGGCCTGGCTTGATGCGTTGGATGTTGATGCCCAGGCGTAGCCACCACACCGACAACTTGCTCAGTCCGAACAGGGCATTGGCGCTGGCAAAGGGAGTGCCGTTGTCGGTACGAATCGCCTTGGGTAGCCCGAAGTCTTTGAAAGCACGTTCAAAAACACTAAACGCGAAGTCTGACTTGGTGGACTCCAACCCCTCACAGCTGAGCAGATAGCGGGATCGGTAATCGGTGATGGTTAGTGGGTAACAATACTTCTTGTTACCCAGTTTAAACTCACCCTTGTAATCGGCACACCATAGTCCGTTGGGTTGGTGTGCGCCACTGAGAGGGGTTCCTCGTGCTTTATAGCGCCGCCGCTTGCGGCGCTTGACCAGGCCATTGCGGTCGAGCACAGCGTGCACGGTGCTGATGGCCGGTGGCTTGATCATCGGGTAGGCCCGGATCAATTTGTCACGGATCTTGGGTGCGCCCCAGGACGGGTGCTCCTTTTTGATACCGAGAATAGTGCGCTCAATCTGGAAGGGTAGCTGGTTGGCTTGCCGGTAGGGTGCACGGCTACGGTCGTAGAGCGCATCGAGACCACATTCTTTGTAGCGCTTGTATATCTTGTAACCGGTGACGCGTGAAATGCCGAACTCGCGGCACAGGCATGCCATCTTCTCGCCTTCCAGCAGGCGGGCAATAAATCTCAATCTTTCATCCTGGGATCGGTTTACACTCTTTCCAAGGCATCTGGGTATCTCCCAAATGCATTAATGTGTAAACCATGTGTCCGGAATAATCTGTAAACCAAGTGTCACTAAGGACACTCTTACCCTGCAACGCTTTCAGCGATTCCAGAGTCCGCTAAAACCCCTTGTTACCAGGGCGTACAGCCTCTTTATGGCATTTCCAAAGAATCACACTAAATTCCAACACTTGCCAAAAAAACATCTACTTGCAACGCACCCCCAAGGTGTACTAAATTGGGTTACCAAAACTTTGAGAACCCGATGCCACAGACTGCACGGCCAAAGAAGGACCGAGAGCGGCGGCTTACAAATGACTTGGTGGTTCGGTCACTGACCCCCTCCCCTGGGCAGAAGTACGCCATTGAATTCAAAGACCCCGACCATACGGGATTCTATTTGCGCCTTTCCTACGGCGGGTCGAAGCAGTTCTTCTTCCGGTACAAGCGCAATCAGAAGCAATACAAGATTGGGCTAGGCCGATACGGCCACGTTGATTGCGCGGAAGCCTTCGCCGAGTATGCCAAACTGAGGAGGGCCGTAGACAGGGGCGAACATCCCGCTGAGAAGCTGAACGCCACCTCCAGCCTTATTACGGTCGCCGACCTGTTCGACAACCACTACAAGCCCCGGCACCTGGACAAGAAACGTGACAAGAAAGCGGCAGAAATTTTCAACCTGCACGCCCGGCCCGCAATAGGCAAGCGGCCAGCAGGTAAAGTCACCCAGTCTGAAATCACGGACCTGATCGCCCCACTCGAAGCATCCAAGTACCACACGGCCCGAAAACTTTTATCCCTGCTCCGCCACATGTACAAGTGGGCGAACGGTAGCAAGATACGGCTGATTACATGACCCAACCCATGCGCCGACTACCTGTTGGACAGTTTGAAATATCGTCCGTTTTGTACTTACAGGCCATCAGCTTAGCCGTGGTTACGACGACATTTTGATATATGCGGAGCGAAGAGTGTTCTGTGGGAACGGTGGTCGCCTCATCCTTCGCTAGGGCTTCAGTGGACTGCGCCACCGCCGCAGTGGTCTTTTCTAGAATCAATTTTCGGGCGCTGGTATCTTCCCCATGACACAAATTTTTGAAACTAGTCTGTTGGGTGTCATCATCGGTACGTCGACCCAATCAAAATGCGTAACGAGATCGCGCTCACCGGACCTACGATGAGAAATGAACAATGAGACTGTCTTTGGTTTCGGGTTTGGCTTTGCATCGACCAGGAATAACCAAGTTGAGTCTCGCACCCGCTTGCACTCAATGTTTAACAGCCAGGTTTTGTCCTGGTCTTCAAGAACCAAGTCGATAAATCCTTGAGAGCGATCATCTTGCCAACCGTGCTCCTCATAGAACACATTCCAATGGCTTAGGCTTGGCTCTGACCGCACCAAGTGGGCCACCGCCAACTGGAGCGGAAATCCCGATTTATTAACTAATGCCCTTAGCTTGTTCTTCTCTTTCATACATGCACCGCCTATCGCCAACAGTGTGCCGCCAATACCCCAGTGAGATTGTCTTTACCTAGAGTCGTCGATCGGCCGTCGTGACGGTGTCGTAGTCTCTTTACATGCATCCGGGTCTGACGCCTTGCCTTCAGCTGACGCGCCGGATGCGCTTTCGGCGGTCCGGTCTAGGTTGCTCTTGCTCAAATTCAGGTTGGAGGCCTCCATCGGAGTGGGCCGCGGGTCTACAGGCGATGCCGCCTGTCGTTCAGAACTATTGCTCTTGCTGGACTTGACCGTGGTTGCCTCTGACACCGGCGTGCTCCCATCCGAGTTCGCCGTGAGCGCCCCTGAGCTGTGTCAATGCCGGTTTAAAATTGACCCCCTTTTGTTCATTTATGCCGGTTTAGAATTGACCCCCCCTGGTTTAATATTCTGATTCATAACTCAAGCGCCTAGGAATCAGTTCGTGATTGTTGTGCCAGCCCCAGCACACCAGCCTTTCTTTTGTCTTTAAGCCGGTAACTTTCGCCCTTTATCTGAATCAGATGTGCGTGGTGCATCAGACGATCCAGCATGGCAGCGGTGAGTGCGCTGTTGCCGGCAAAGGTCACATCCCATTGTCCAAAAGATAAGTTAGAGGTCAGGATGATGGAGCCTGCTTCGTAGCGTTTGGCAATCACCTGGAAAAATAGATTAGCCTGATTGCGCTGCAATGGCAGATAACCCACTTCATCGATGATCAATACGCTCGGTGCCATGAACGAGCGTTTCATCAGTTGTTCCAATCGTTCTTGCCGTTGGGCTTTTTCCAGTTGTAACACCAGATCCGCTGCAGTGATGAACTTGACCTTCAGGCCACCCAGCGTGGCCAGGTAACCCAGCGCAATCGCCAGGTGGGTTTTACCGACACCACTGGGTCCGAGCAGGATGATGTTCTCTTTGCGCTCGATAAATGCCAGTGAAGCCAGGTTTTGGATGGCCTTTCTGGGTGCCCCCTTGGCGAACCTAAAATCAAAGTCATCCAGCAGCTTGATGGCCGGAAAACCGGCAATGCGTACCAGCATGGCTTGTGAGCGTAGTCGTCTTGCATCGAGCTCGGCCTTGAGACAATGTTCCAGGTAATCACTGAAACTGTGATCAGCTTGCACGGCTTCCTGGGCCAGTACAGCGTACTGATCGGCAACCGCCTTTAGCGTGAGACGTTCGCAGGCACTTTGAATCCGTTCATCCTGTATGTTCATACCGCCCCCAACAAAGCATCATAGGTCGACAACGGATGCTGCAAGGTCTCTACTGGCCAGTGATCACGTAACGGCTTGTGGGCTGTGACACTCTGGCGAAGTCGTCCATCAACATAGCGTGGTGGCAAGGCTTGTAGTGACTGACGCTCGATCAACAACTGATCAGCAGGAACTTCACCGGTGGTGCCGTGTTCACGGCGGTTGGCCGTGTGTTCCAGCCAACTGCACAGCTCTTGGTTCAATATCTTCAGATCCAGCGGCTCGCCCAGTTGCTGGTAACGACTCACCAGTGGCACGTAAAAACTGCGGCGCAAATAACCAATGAAGCGTTCCACTTTACCCTTGGTCTTGGCCCGGTAGGGCTGGCACAGACGTGGCATGAAGCCATAGTGATGGGCAAAATCACGCAATCCAGGATGAAACCGGTGCTGGCCTTTGCCATAGGCGTTGCGCGCCTGGACTACGGTGCGCATGTTGTCGTACAGAACTTCTTTAGGCACACCGCCAAACTCATCGAAGGCTTGCTCATGGCAAGTCCTGAGCGTCATAAACTGTTCGTTCTCAACAAAAGTGCCGAAGGTGTTGCGGCTAAAACCCAGGGTGGCTACAAATGCCGATACCTTGACAGGCCCAAGGCGGAAGGCGCCCCAGTCCACTTGCATCTGTTGGCCGGGTGGCGTCTCAAAGCGCACCAGTGGATCTGGCCGACATTTGGGCTTGAGGGTTGCCATGTAGGCCCGCAAAATGCTGCTACCGCCACGGTAACCCAGTGCATGTATCTCATCGAATAATACGGTTGCCGGAATCCAGTTCGGATGTGCGGCAGTTACTCGTTGGTGCAAATAATCTTTGAATGGATCGAGCTTGCTGGGCCGTGACTGGTTCGACTTGAACGCCGGCGCCATATCAGTGCGTAGATACCTGCGCACGGTGTTGCGAGAAATACCCAGTTCCCGAGCGATACCCTTGATGCTCATTCCTTGACGATGTAATACCTGAATATCCACAAATCCCTCCGTTCCCAACATGCCGCACTCCTGTTCTTGCTGAGTGCAAAGCGTACATGAGGGGGGTCAAATCTAAACCGGCACTAGGGGGTCAGTTTTACACCGTTGGTGACAGAGCTGGCTGGACCAACGGCTCCGCAGTCCCGCAGGCAGGCCTCCAAAGCACACGCATTGGATTGATAATCCCCCCGGCATTGGGCATCGCACTGCGCGCGTTGCTGGCGGGCCTCATCGCCTGCCTTCTTTCCCTCACCAGCACTCGTCTCAATGGAGCTGGCCAGTGTCGTCCCGGTCAGGAACAGCAGAACAGGTAAAAAGAAAAACATGCGTGCAAATCGCGTTCTCACGACATCACTCCTCGGGAACACTCCCGCTTTGGATCGGCCCGATCGCCGCTTTCAACCAAGTCATCATATTCCTTCCCCTGGTCTGGCGCTGACCGCTGAGACGCCAAAGCGCTAACAGGCCACAATTGAGTCCCAATAAGTGTACTTATGCGGACACCCCTTGACACCGTCCCACAACCCGTACCATAATAGGTGTTCGCCATAGTCTTATACTTTATGGAACGCTGACACCATGAATCAATCAATAGGTTAGGCCCGAGTCTCTTCGGTCGGACAGTCTCTTGAAGTGCAGTTGGACAAGCTAAAGGGCTGCGACAAAGTGTTCCGGGAGAAGCGGTCCGGCAGGCAGACGGAGACCCGGCCGGAACTGCTCAAGGCGCTCGATTACGTCCGTGAGGGTGACAGTATCGTTATCACCCGACTGGACCGCATGGCACGTTCTGTTCTGGACCTGGCAAAGATTGCGGAAGGCCTGAAAGGCAAAGGCGTATCGCTCAAGGTTCTTGACCAGAGCATTAACACCGGTACGAGCGAGGGCAAGCTCATGTTTCACATGCTGGGCGCGTTTGCCGAATTTGAGAACGACATCCGGCGAGAGCGACAGATGGACGGCATTGCCAAAGCACAAGCTAAACGCATCAAGTTTGGCAGGAAGCCAGCATTAACAGAAAAACAGCAGGCCAGTATCAGGCGACTAAGAGAGCATGATGGATACACCATCGCGCAATTGATGGAACGCTTTGAGGTGGGTCGTACGACCGTGTACAGGACGCTTGGGAGCTATTCCAACTGAGACACCCGACCCGAAAAGAGGCTGCTTTGCGCCCCATAATGGCTGATCGTGCCTATTCCGGTCCGCTCTTGTCGGCAAAAGGAAAGTAGTCGAGTACATCGTACTCCCAAACGTTAGTTGGAAAGATCACCACCAACTCTGCCACCTCATCGTCTAGATTCTGAAAAGAATGCGGAACCATGGGTGGGATGTTGACGATGTAAGGTCCCGCCAACTCAAAAATTTTGTCGCCCAGGGCGTACAAAACCTTTTGATCGGAAGTGAGAACATGCGCCTCTTCACCCAAGTGTGTATGCATAGGTGGCGCCCCTCCAGGCGCTGTGTAGGTGATCCCGATCACTAGATTTTGGTATCCGTGGCGCTGGCCTTCCATTACATGTACATACTCTCCGGGTCCCGGATTGATTACGACTAGATCATCTTTTGAGATGGCGAAATCGCTGATTTCGGTCATCGCTGGAGCCTCAAATGCGCCTGGAACCCGGCGGGTTTCGATTACGCTGTGCGGGTGATGCTGGGCGTGCAACGCTCGCCGTGTTTCATCGACGTCTATGATCAATTCGCCGTGCTCGACTCGCTCCTCGGACACATCGCTGCCTCTAAATGTGACAACCGGCTCAGGCGGTTGTGAGCGTGCATTCTCTTCGGCTTCTGGAGTGGCCACCTGCTCGGCTGCCGGCCCGCACGCAATGATCGCAAAGAGCACCGCGCTAGCAACAACATGTCGTTTAATCCGCTTCCCCATCTTTCTTCTCCTTTATTTCCTCAAATATTGCAATGGACTATTCGACCACATCGACGACGGCAAGCGATAGACTGGTATCGACGACGCGCTGCCCTGCGAAAGGCCGCTTGGGTCGAAAGCAGACATTAGAATTAGTTTAGAGCAGTTTTGTCACTTGAGGGAGTCCAAAAATGGCGTGATTAACTACAGTGTTGGAATTGCGTTGTAGCCTGATCGGCTATTTTTGTTCAAATTCTCTCAAACTCAGCAGTTAACTTGTCATACCAGTTCGTGAGCTTTGATTTTGCGCGGATCAAGCCATCCTGGTTGTAGTGGTGAACACAAAACAACGCCCATGAATCTTCGAACGCCATCTCCAGGTTACCAGTCGCCGTGGTTGTTCCTCGTCCGATTTCCCCGTAAGTAAACTCGAAGCTACCAGTCGGGCGTGCGATTGCAATGTGGAATGGTTCACTATTGAATTCGTTGATGATCGGTCTGCCAGTACTCTTTACGACACCTGGAATGTCGGCTTTGGCTGTTCTGCGCTCGAGGTCCACCTCGAGTTCGATCGGTAGATGTGATGGTAATAACTTCGCAGGACGGTGAACAGCTATGCTACCAGCTTCTCGCGCAACCGTTCATAGGGGGTTTTTCCATTCAGTGCAGCGTGCGGTCTGAGAAAGTTATAGAAGGCCTCCCAGTCACGTAATTTCTTGGCCAGGTCGACGTCGCCTTTGTAATCGATGAGTTGATAGAACTCAAGCTTGTCGGTCAGGTGAGATCGTTCCACTTTGCCGTTCAATCGTGGGGTCGCGGGTCTGATGTAGAAGTGATTAATGCCCAGGTCCTTCAGATGCCAATGAAATTTGGCCTGGAATTCGTGACCGTTGTCCGTGCGGATGGTGTGCAGGCGAAACGGGAATTGCTCGATCACGTGGTTGACGAAGCGGATGGCATTTTCCTGTGTATGCCTGGGATAAATTTTCAAGGCTCGGATGCGGGTTGCATCATCGATTGCAGTGTACTGGTAACGCTTCAGCCTATGGCCGCGTTTATCGATAAAAGTCAAAAACTTAACGTCAACCTGGATGTGATGACCCGGGACTTGTTTTTGGTAGCGTTTGAAGGTGGGAATAGAGCGCTTGCGACAATTTTGAGGCAACCGATTCAGTCCATGTCTTTTGAGCACATAGTAAACACCCTTGCCCGATATTTTGATCTGGTGATAGCGCTCCAGATACCAGGCGATTCGATCCGGGCCAAAGTGGTAGGTGCGCCGTAGATGTAGAATCTTTTCCTCGATCGGTGCTGGGGTGCGAAGCAGTAGGTTCTCGGGGCATGGCTTGGAGTTGATGAGGCCTGCTTCTCCTTTCTCTCTATAGCCTGCTTTCCAGCGATAAAACGATGACTTGGAGACTCCAAATTTACGGCAGGCTAATACATTACTCCCGCGTTCCTGTGCAAACTGTAGACAATTCAATTTCCGGCGAATATCTCTTTGTGCTTGACGATCCATAACGCTCTCCTGTGCAATGCACTTTGAGGTTAGTGAAATCGTCCCACGAAGTCGTACATTTCATAGTCGCGGGACGCAACGTCCCCACTGGCTTGATTATCGGCACCTTGATTGCGAGCGTGTTGAGCAGCAACACATTTTTGGGCGATGCGGGATTCGTCTACGGCGGGGCGGTCGTCGCTACGGTGCTGTGGACGGTGTGTATCTATTCTTACTATGTCCATCCTTTTCAGCTTGCGAGCGGCACGCTATCGGAAGGGCAATGGATCAACTGGTGGAGCGGCGAGTCCTTGATGTGCAACGGTTTTCTGCTGGTCGGGCTGTGGGTAGCATGGATCGTGCACAGGGACAATTTGCGTGTCGATTGAGAGAGCGATGGCTACCTTGGGATGCCGCGAATGACCATTCGCACCAAGTCCAATCGGAGCTCGTTCAGCAGTGACATGTATAGGGCCTCGTCTGTCGCTATAATTTACCGTTCGCAATCTACGCCCGAGGTTTCGCGCCCCTGCGCTGGTGATTCCGCCCAATCATTTAAGCATCATGTTAAGGAGCCTGGTTCAATGATCAAAAAACTCAGGATGTTCAGTCGAGGCTGGAGACTTTTCGTTACAACAGCTTTTTGGGCAGTGACCTTTCATTCTCACGCCGGCTCAGTGAAGGCGACTGAGCAGGGTGTCGTGATTGATTCACACCTGCACGTGGTCAGCCCCGGCAACTGGGATGCCTCCCCGCTGAAGGCCATGGGATTTCTGAATGAGCCGCCTACCGGGGAGAAAGTTTTGGAATTGATGGATGAGGCAGGCATCGATCAGGCGGTATTGGTGAGCACTGCCTATCTGTATCCGGATCCCCAGGAATCCAGGTATGAAAACGATTATGTTGCCGCCCTGGTCAAGGCTCACCCGCAACGGTTTGTTGGCCTGTGTGCGATATCACCCCTGCAGCCTTGGGCCATGGAGGAACTCGATCGCTGTGCTGGCGTACCTGAATTCAGCGGCCTGAAGTTACACTTGTTTGCAAATCCGATGAACCTCACCGTGCCGGAAGATGCTACCACCATCACGACAATCTTCAGGAAGGTCGCAGAGATCGAAAGGAGATTTCCCGTTCTGATCGATTTCAACTGGATGGATGATGCTCAGATCCTGGCGTTGATTCAGATGGCCGTGGCATCACCTGAAGTCAATATCATCATGGCACATGCCCTCGGTCATCATTACAAGGAATTTGTCAATGTCGACTCGTTCAAGCAAATATTAAAAGGAGCTCTGGACAATCTTTACGTGGATATTAGCGGCACGTTGCTCACCTACCCGCCCGGCTCACCCTCCTTTGAAGACTACATCTGGCATCTGCGGAAAATGGGCACCGATCATATCCTGTTCGGCTCGGACTACCCCGCAGCCATGCCGGACCTGAGCTACAAAGCGTTCACGAACATGGGGTTCACCGCGGATGAGCAAAAACAAATCCTAGGCGAAAATGCTGCTAAGCTCTTTGGTATGAAAAACTGAACATACCGATTCGGGAAGATTCACATGGTTGATCCCAGGGCCCGGATGCTGTCTTTGGCCAACTATTTTTTCGGAAACCTTGGCGGTATAGCTACCTTTCCAAGAGACGACTAATGCTATTGGTTCACAGGAGCCGATACCCTTTTCGTTGTGCCGAATCATTGCCTGAATGAATGACCTCAACTGTTTAAGCTTTTTGTAGATACCTGCAGTCGTACGGGCGCACTCGGGCTGCATTGGCATTTAGGGCAAATACTCGGGCAGAGGTTTTTTCTCGGGTTTAGCTTCTATATCAAGGGCGGCCGAAATTTTGGTTTGATGGGGAATAGAAGCGTCGGACATTGACGCAAGTCAAGTCGGCTCCATGCACTTACAGCTTCCACGGTCCGAAAGAGAAAAGGCAGGAATTGGCCGAAAGCCGCTATAAATGCTGGTGAAATTCAGGACCTAATTTATAGCGGCTTTGAAGGTAAGAGCGGTCCATTGTCCCAAGCTGCAGGATATAGTTGCTTGCGACCCAGACCGTGTGATAACTCGGTAATTCAGGCTGAAGTCGTCACTTGGGTCTGTAATAGGGGTTTTGAGCGGCTTTTGGGTAGTGTTTTCGGGTGAGTGATTAGTCTTTCCGATGATATTTATCGCCGAGCTTGCGGGTTGAGAATGCCTCTGATGGGGCTGGAAACGGGTAAAAACGCGGCGAACTCCAGCCCTTAAGCTTGGATTGCCTCGATTAACGGTTTAACACCAAAGATATTCATCATTCGCTTTAGGTTGTAGGCCAGTACATGCAAGCTCATCTCGGTGCTCACCGGCTGCAGCCCGCGGGTCAGAAAGTGCGTCGAGCCCATCCAGGATTTGATCGTGCCAAAGGGATGCTCGACCGTTTCTCGACGAGCACGCATCCGCTCTGGCTCACGATCCAGCCGTGCTTGTGCCGCCTCTACCACTGCTTCATGTTCCCAACGGTTGATGCGCCGATATTTAGCGGTGGTGCATTTAGATTTGATCATGCAGCGGCTGCACGCTGAAGTGAAGTAACGACGCATCGTTTGGCCTTTCTCGATGGTGCTGTGGTGATAGCTTAAGCGCGCACCTGCCGGGCATTGATATTCATCATCGTGTCGGAGGTATCTGAAGTCGCGTTTGCTGTAGCGTCCTTTGGTCAGGTTGCCCGAGGTCTGCGGCTTGGGCAGATAGGTCACTATGCCGGCTTCATCACAGGCCTTAATCTCGCTGCCCTTAAAATAACCACGGTCGGCCACTACATCCAGTTCGTCCGTCGCAATGGCCACTTTGGCCTGGCGCGCCATATTGGCCAGTTGGGTCCGGTCGTGACCCTGGTTGGTGACCTCGTGGGCCACGATCAGATGATGTTGGGTATCCACCGCGGTTTGTACGTTGTAACCCACTGTCCCGGTGCCCCGGCCACTGGTGGCCATTGAGCGGGCGTCGGGATCAGTCAGGGAGATCTGTTGGTCCGGGCTTTCCAGCACCTGGGCTTCGAGCTTTTTTAGGCGCGCCATCTCCTTCCTCAAAACCATTCATTCCTGCCGAAACTGCCTAAGATTCGCCAGTGACCGAGCGCGGCCTTTTGGTGTCTGCGGTCCTGTACTCATACCCCCGTGATTCCGGCATCGTCCATCGGGCATTGCTTTGGCCTTACACGGCCTCACCAGACGTGTCAGAGCTCCGCACCGTTGTCCGCAGGCTACGCTCTGCTCGAGCAAATTCCGCCATGAGCCGCTCGAGCCTCCGGAACTCCTGCGATCGCCCATGCTTGATTGCGTTCATTCGCGCGACCGACTTACCGACATCAGTCCTCGGGCCGGTCGACCGTTTCCACGGTTTCCATCGTTGAATCGCCTGTGCCTGCTTTCGCCTGCGTTCCGGGGTCCAGCCGTGATTCATGATTGACCTCCAATAGTTCGTTTGCCCGAGCATATCGAGCTTCTCGAGCAGCCTCCCAACCTGAGCATCGAGCAGGTAGAATTCAGCAAGGTAGGTGCGCATGGCGACGTCAATATTTCCCCCAATCGATTCGCATTGGTCGAACTTCTCCTGCATCCAAGGCCCGAATTCCTTGCGGTCAACTCGAATATCTCCAAAACGATCCACCTGCTCCGGGTGCACCATAACCGGATTATGCGTTATGTGGCCCCATATATTCACATAGAAAGGACCAGTACGATTCGCTTCGATGAACTGGATTGCCGCATCGAACAGCTTCTCGTCCCGACCGCCGTCCCTCGTTCTGCTGGGGCCAATGATTTCGACCTGGTCGATGCCGTAATCGCCGTTTCGTGGCTCCTCGCCCCTTAGCAATTCCCCACTTGCCGAAGTGACCGACTGTGTAACCGTGTTGATGGAGTAACTTGGTAATGGTGGTTGCACCCCCGAAACCGTGGTCCCGCAGTTTTGCGCCGAAACGAGCAGGGTTTCTTCCCGTCATGAAGCCGGCCCGGCTTGGGGTGCAGGTTGGCCCGGAAACATAAAACTGCTCAAACCGCATGCCTTCGCTGGCGAGTTTGTCAATTGAAGGCGTTTTGGCGTAGGGATGTCCGTAACACCCAAGGTCACCCGCGCCCAGATCATCCGCCAGAATGAAAACAATGTTTGGCGGATTCTCCCGAGCCTTCGCGGCCGCGAAGGTCAGCAGGCAAACAAGGCATACCAACATGGCCCTTGCGCTCATGGGGCAAGCCCTACCTTATCGTATGTATTAGGAGAATCATGAAATGTCCGCCGGAGCACTATCTGCATAGATGCATATCTTAACAAGAGTGACGTATCCCGATTGGCATGATCTATCATGGAGAGCATGCCAGTCTTCAAACTGCCATTTTGCCCGAGGTAACACCGATTCACGCCCTCGATCAGCAGCACCATGAGCAAACCACCCAGCATATGGAGAATGTTCTGTCCGCATATGCGCTATGACGATGCGAATCCATGCGTATCCAGGCTTTCAGTATCAAACAGCTCATTTCTGATCCGGTCGAAGACCTGTGGGCACTGGTTCCTGCGAAAAAGTTGGCCGAGGCAAAACGGAGGCTGGCAAGTTGCCTGGGCGCTGAACGGGAGGCGCTCACCATTGCCATGTTTAGAGATGTCATTGCGGCATTGCAGTGCAGTGAAGAAGTCTCAAGAATAATGGTCGTAACCGGCGACTCACAGTTAGCGGTCATCGCTAAACTGCAAGATATCCTGGTGCTTGAAGAAAATGGATCAATCGGTCTGAATCAGGCTATTGATTTGGGAATCAACGAAATCCGTAAACTCGGCGGCCGTCGGATCGCAATTCTTCCTGCGGATATACCGTTGTTGACCGGCGCCGAGTTTGATCGTGTAGTCAGGGACTACAACCACCAGACCCATAACAGCGACCAGGACCTGATTGGCATCAGCTCTTGCACAAACCGGAACGGAACCAATTGCCTGTTTATCAATACGCAACAGTCATTCACATTGCGTTATGGGCCCGGCAGCTACAAGCTTCACAGCGATAGCGCTGAAAAACAGGAATACGGACCGATTCAACTTCACTCAATAACCATTTCAATGGATATCGATGACCAACAGGATCTGAATGCATTGCTTTCTTATTGTGAGCTGAATCCCGAATTTCAGAAAACCGAAACCTGGAATTTGATTCATAATATTAAATATAACTTGATGTGATATATATTAAGTATGTTAACTAAAACTCTCATTCTTCCAGATTCGAACGCTGTCCACAGGATGGCTGAAACGCACGCTCTGGAACAACTTTATGGGCTGGCCACAGAGCTTCGGGATAAACACCACGGCGAGCTCGTGACCTATTCCCGCAAAGTGTTCATTCCGCTGACACGTTTGTGTCGTGATTTTTGTCACTACTGCACGTTCGCAACGACACCAAAACACCTTGTGTCCGCGTATATGTCTGCCGACGAAGCGGTTTCCATAGCTCGTCAGGGCAAAGCAATGGGCTGTAAAGAAGCCTTGTTCACGTTAGGTGAAAAACCTGAACTCCGACACCAGGCAGCCTGCGATGCGCTGGGTGAACTGGGTTTTGCCAGCACCCTGGAATATGTTGCGCATGTCGCCGGGCGAGTATTGAAAGAAACCGGTCTATTGCCACACATCAATGCAGGATGCATGACACCTGATGAAATCCTGGCGCTGAAGGACGTCTCCGCATCCATGGGTATCATGCTGGAGAATGTCTCTGAACGCTTGTGTGAAAAAGGCCAGGTACACTACGGATCGCCGGACAAACACCCGCGTTTGAGACTGCAAACGATCGAGGATGCCGGCAAAGCAGGCGTCCCGTTTACAACCGGTATTCTGATTGGTATTGGTGAAACCCGCGAAGAGAGACTGGATTCCCTGCTGGCGATCCGGGATTTGCATTTGGAATACGGGCATATCCAGGAATTGATTATTCAGAATTTTGTACCTAAGGCCGATACCAAGATGGCCCGTGTGGCGCCGCCAGAGAACGATGATTTTCTGTGGACGCTGGCCATGGCGCGGATTATTTTCGGTGCGTCCATGAGTATCCAGGCGCCACCAAATCTGAATCCGGGAAAACTGACTGATCTGGTCAACGCCGGTATCAATGACTGGGGCGGTGTCTCCCCGTTGACACCTGATCACGTCAATCCGGAATCACCATGGCCCCATCTCGACACCCGGGAGGCAGAGACCAAGGCTGCCGGTAAGTTGTTGCAGCAGCGTCTGACGATCTATCCACAGTACCTGCTCGATGCTGATAAGTGGCTATCCCCGGTGGTCAAGCCGTATGTACTCAGCTTGTGTGATGGCGTTGGTCTTGGCAGGGAGGACGACTGGATCACTGGTATCAGTACTGAAATTCCTGAATGGATGCATATTCCGTCAGCGACCCGACCCACCCTTCTTCTCACAGCACTTCAGTAAGGATTTCAAGCCCGACAACGCGGCTACAGTCACGGTACATCTGGACTGTAACACCGTGTTGGCGGCGTCCAGAGTAAGGTGATCGCCGAAGGCGAACCCGTGGCATTTTTGGTTATCGATTTTGCTAATGGCGAAATGGATTGCCGCGTCACCGAAGACGTGCCGCCAGGTTTCCAGCCGACCTATCACGACGGCAGCCCCAGCGCGATCGAGTGCTTCTGGGCCGGCCTGGTAGATACCCAGGAAGTTGACTGTGTAATTACCAACAGCGAAGGCCCGGCAGTGGCCGGAATTCGGGTGAGCAAGGTATTTACCGATCAAGGCCAAAACCAGGCAGCGGCAACAGTGGAGCTGGACTGTACAGCAGGAGAGGCCAACTCAACCCAGGAAACGCTGTCTCACAATTCCGAATTCGACTTCGAGATTGTAAATTTCGAGAATGCGCAACTTAATTGCGAAATTAGGGAGACCGTTACCCCGCAAGGCTATACACCGACTTACGATGACGGAACGCTGAGCGCCACCAAGTGTGATTGGACGGACATTACCCACGGCCAGTTCCTCAATTGTGACATTACCAATACCAAGGATCCGGGCAAGGTCACAATTACCGTCACCAAGACGTACACCGACACCAATCAGGACCTCGTGGAAGTGCAATTGGATTGCAATTCCGGGCTGATCCAGCCGAGCCAGACCGCTGATGTCGGCCCCGGTGTCGATGCAGTTTTCATGGTTTCTGTATTCGACAACGGCGAATTGGACTGTCGCGTGACCGAATCCGTGCCGGCGGGCTACAACCCTTCCTATGATGATGGCACACCGAGCGGTATCGAATGTTCGTGGTCAGGATTGCATCTGGGAGAAAGTGTGAGCTGCAACATTCTCAACCGCGCCGGACCCGGTCGGGCGCTGATTGAGGTGATGAAGGAATTCTCGGATGACAATACAACACCGGTGATGGTGGAATTGGACTGTAATTCGGGCTTGATCGATGATCAGAATGCCAACATCGGCCACGGTGAGACGGTTACTTTCATCGTGGTTGGATTCCCTAGCGGCGAATTGGACTGCCGGGTTACCGAAATCTTACCTGCCGGCTATGCGGCAAGCTTTGACGACGGTACGCTGAGCGGGGTCCGATGCGAATGGGTGGACCTTGAGCACGGCGATCTGGTGAGTTGCCTGATTTTTAACGATGGTGACCTGGGCGGCGACGCCGACGACGACGGCACACCGACGAATTCCGATCAATGTCCGGGTACCCAGGACACCATCCTGTTCGACCCGGCAACCGGTTGCTCCTTCGATCAGCTGTGTCCCTGCGCGGGACCGTGGAAGAACAACGGCGAGTATGTCTCCTGCATCAACAAGACCGCCAAGTCGCTCGAAAAAATGGGCTTGATCAGCAAATCTGACCGCAAGGCGCTGACCAAGGACGCCAAGGCGTCCAGTTGCGGGAAGTAAGAAAACCGGGGTCAGAGAGAAAACCGGGGTCAGAGTAAAGTGCCAGAGTTGCTAACTCTGGCACTTTACTCTGACCCCTGCCTATTTGACCCCGGCCCATGCAGAAGATCAACGCGGTCCGATCCGCCGGAGCACCCGGTGCAGTTCATAGTCCATGGCGTAAGCCTCGCGCACAGCATTCAGTTTGTCGCTGTCATAGAACTCGTTCATGCGGGCCCTGGCGCCCGTGCGGTTTACGGCCTCATTCGTGGCAAACATGGCTGAGTCCGCATGGGCGCTCCAGCCTTGAGCGCCCAACGCCTGCCAAACGCCGAATTGACGCAACAGGCGCTCGGTATCTGCGCGCAGATTATCGAATTCACCGACGAAGCTAATGGTTGGCCACCACTTTCCGAGCCCGCCGACCATGACTTGCGGGCGCCAGTGCCGTTCGCTCTGCCGGTGCAATCCCCGATGCTTGGATTCGTCTGTATTGGGGTCCAGCACGAACACCACAAACTGATCAAAGGTCATATTCGATGCGCCCGGCCACAGTACGGAATTGGCATAGCCAGGATTTCTGACGAATTTGTCGAGCCAGGCTGACAGCAGCCTTTCCGCCGGATCGCGAATAAACACCATTTTCACCCATGTGCTGTCGGTCAGGATATCGGCAGCACGTTCGCAACCAAGCTTCCGCAGCAAAGGCTTGGCGCTGACATGATGGGGGTTACTACGCCAGTCATCCGCGCCCTCGGCACGACGAATGAGCTGCAGAAACTGTGTGCTGGCTATTTTGCTGAGCGAAAAATACACCAACTTGCAAGCCTCGCTGACCCACACGAAGTCACCGAATTCCTGCAAATCTTCGCTGCTAAGCGTGGCCATACCGGTGCGTGACATGACCTGACTACAACTCGAAATCGTCGCTAAATATATCTTCCGGATGAATGGCATTACACAACAATGCGTAAGAAGCCGTGCCGGCGCCGGGATCATTGGTCACGATGTCCAGTGAAGCCGATTTGCTGCCTGCACTCAGGGGCTGACAACTCAGACTGAGTTGCGCGGAACCACCGGGAAGGATACTCGCGGGGCAGCCGGAAAGGCTGAAGTCCCCGATATCGGTGCCGGACAGTTCGCAGGTCGTGAATATCAGATTTTCGCTGCCGGGATTGTTGATTGCAATCACCTTGGCTGCGCTGGTGGTCAGAATTTCAACGTCTCCAAAATCCTGGGCCGTGCCGTCGACCGGATCCGGTTCGAACTCCGATGAGGTGCCATCACCGACGGACGGAATCGCGTTCATCCTGCTGACCAGTATTCGATTCGACATCATCCTGCTCGGCATGATGTTTGGGCTGCTAATGGTATTAAAGCCCTGGTTCCATACCAGTGGCATCCTGCGCCGCATTGGTAGGTGGTTATGGCCCCTCTACCTGGGCGTGACCACACCGCTGGTCTTCTTTGTAGAAGCTGCAAGCAAGTCCTTTATTGACGAATATGACAGTCGGCCGAATTTTCTGTTTGTCGAATACCTGGGCCACCCGAGAGAAGTCCTGGCGACACTGACGGGCTCTCACCTGGTTGAGTTGATCGTATTCACTGGCATTGCAGTGTTGCTCGGTGTTTTGACCATACGATGGCTCCGCAACGATCCCCGCTCAGCCATCCACGTATCGGTGAAGTCTTGCTTGCTGCTTACCCCGGTCGCTGCGATCCTGGCTTTTCTGATGATTCGCTCGACACTCGATCACCGCCCCGTCAACCCGAGCAACGCGACCTTTTCCCAGGACGCCATGGTGAATCAGTTGGCGCTGAATTCACCCTACTCACTGCTCTACGCGATTTATGAGCAGAGAAGAGACGCTACCAGCAAAGGGCTGAGCTACGGCGCGATGGATGATGATGAGGTTCTCGACATTGTCATCCAGGAAGCAAATATCGAACCACTGGAGCCTTCGAACCCCTCAGCCCCGACCTTGCACCATCAGACAGCGACCCGATCATATGAAAAGCCACTGAATCTGGTCATCATTCTGGAGGAAAGTCTTGGCGCCGAATTTGTCGGCAGTCTCGGAGGACTGGACCTCACGCCGGAGTTGGACGATTTGGCCAGCGAGGGCATCTGGTTCGAGCGATTGTACGCCACCGGAATCCGCTCTGTGCGGGGTATTGAAGCCATTATCACCGGATTTACGCCGACGCCGCGGCGCAGTGTGGTCAAACTGCTCGAAACCCAGGTCAATTTTTTCACGCTGGCCGGCCTGCTGCAGAACCAGGGCTATCTAACCAGTTTCGTCTATGGCGGCGAAGCTCATTTTGACAACATGAAACGTTTTTTCCTGAACAACGGCTTCCAGACCGTCATCGATGAAAAGGACTACAAAAATCCCGTTTTCTATGGCTCCTGGGGCGTATCCGACGAGGACCTGTTCAACCGTGCAAATAACATTTATGTCAAAGCCGGGGAAAAACCATTTTTCAGTGTGGTCTTTACCTCCAGTAACCACGACCCCTACGACCTGCCGGAAAACCGTGTTGCGCCGCAGCCAGGCCCCGAGGGTCCGAGGCACACCGCCGTTAAGTATGCAGATTATGCACTGGGTCAGTATATTGATATGGCCCGCCAGTCCGACTATTGGGAAAATACGGTATTTCTGATCGTTGCCGACCACAATTCGCGTGTCAAAGGTGCCCAACTGGTTCCCGTGAAGCAATTTCACATTCCGGGCTTGATCATTGGCGGCACGATCAAGCCCAGACGTATTCCTGGCATCAGCAGCCAAATCGATTTGCTGCCGACATTGCTCTCCCTGATGGGCGTCAACGGGAATCACCCTGCCATTGGACGTGATCTGACTCGGCCTGAGTATGCTGACGGCGCCGGTCGCGCCATCATGCAATTCCACAGGATTCAGTCCTACCTAGAAGGCGACAGGATGGTCGTTTTGCAGCCCGACCTTGAGCCCACCCAATTCCATGTTGATTCACGTGGCAATGCCGTCCTGGCCACGGATTCTGACCCTGAATTGGCACGCAAATCGCTGGCTCATGCCCTTTGGGCACCGCTGATGATCAGGCTGAAGGCCTATCACAATTGAGCTGCATATTGAACCAGCTTGCGCCGGGACCAGAAAGCAAAATACAAATTCAGCCTGGTTCTCGATACCCAGTCGTTCGGGAACGAGGCCTTGAAACAAGATGATGGTTTGGGGTGAATACCCTCAGCATGCTGTTGGTTATTACCGCATCAACCATCCGGAAAGCACGGGGGTCACATTAAGGGTGATCAGCCACTCCGTGCCGAAGCGGTCGGGGCTCACCACAAAGTATTGTGCCTCGAGGGAAAATCTCAGCGGCGCCTGCCCTATTCTGGTGGTCTTGGCGATTCCGCCACCCACCGGCAGTAACAGCTTGTCGCCTTTGACGGCCTCCCAGTCATAAGTGATCTTGGGGTTTGAGACCACTTGCCAGCCGTTGCCCAGCCCATATGCAAAAAATATCTTGACTGTTGTCTCATTGGTATCAACGGACTTTTCCCCGGTTAATCTTGTCAGATGGGTGGCCCAGGCGCCAATCACTCCCCAGTCGGCCTGCTTGCCGAATGCGACCTCAGGGCCCAGAGACCAGTGGTCTTTGCCGGCTGTCAGATCCTGGTTGGTGGGCAGAACGGTGGCAATGCCATACATGCTGATAAAACCATTATCGCTTACTCCGCCGTATGCGAAATCAAGGCTGATATCGCCCAGGTGGTCGTGGCCATTATCGAATGCGCCGGTGCCGGCCACAATTTCAGGATCCTGACGGATCCGCCAGTCCTCGTGAGAGATATCAATCTCCCACAGCGGATGACCAAAAGGGATTTCCCATAAGGGCTGATCCAGGTAGAGCGGTATGGTAGCGCGCAGCAGCAGGTTTTTCCCATTGCGCAGTCGGATGGGAATCGAGGGTTTGAGTTGGTAAATCAAATTGGCCTGATCACCCGCATCGGGTAGATCGCCCTGGTAGGTCCGGTATTCAAAGTCGTTAAATATGGCGCGTAAGCCAGTCACAGGGTTACTCAGCTCCCTGGCTATTTCGTCCAGTGACCGTGGCTGTTCAGACTCGGTTGCCTGGACGGAATCTGGACAGGTGGCTGTCAATCCAATAATGGCCAGCAACACAAAAGACTGAGTTTTCGACATACATTGATCCCTGATACACCTGCGGTGGAAGCATATTCTAGCGTCTTTGAGGCCATGAAATACCACCAACCACAGCCGCATGGACAGCCCGACAATTACCGAAGCGTGTGACCTGGACGACAGCAGTTGCATGATGATTCGCAATGGTAAGGCGCATGACGGCAGTGAAGCTGCGCGCAATTGTTACCACGTCATCCCGGATGTCGCTTCGCTCCTCCGGGAAGACTTAGAGGGCTCTTTGCGATCACCCGAATGGTTGATTTTGGCTTTTGGGATCGGACTAATTGCGGCGCTTCATTTGACCAAAGGTGGGTCGATCGTGCCCGAAACTTCGTAAATCGGTTGTTGCGTATTGCCGTATACCTGCAGAAGCACCGTGGTGGTTTCACACGGCGTGTCCTGTGATTTATTGTTTCCATAAATCTCCCAGACTTGCGTGCCTTCGGCCTGGGTCAGGGTGGTCTTCAGGTTCAGGGGGGTGTTGTCGTATTCAATATCAATTGTTGCATTGGCACCATCACAGATGCCCATGGTGACCGATTCGGTCAGATCCTTTTCAACGAGGGATCGTGCGTCAATGACCAGGCCTGTCTGAACATATCCGTAAGAATGCGTTGCGGTCGCAGCCCAAAAGAAATCTTCGAGATCGGTAACGCAATTGTTTTCATCCAGTTGATTCGCATCGAACATTCTAAAAGCAGTGACGCTTGGACTGAAACATACAGAAGCTGGCGCCGTTTCGACAAAAATGGTTCGTCCTTCAACATCAACGCCTTCGCCGCTGCCTCGCAATTGAGCGGCGTCCGGAATCGAGGTATACATTTCATTCAAGGCAATGACCTGCAGCCCGGTCAGACTACGAGGCACTTCTGAACCGTAATAGCTATCCATGATGTTGATAAGCACTTCGGCGCCTGAGCGCATCTGGCCTTCCCGGAATTTTTTGAACCATGTCGCTGTGTGACGATTGGCAACCGCATCAATTACATTTTCGTTCTGTTCTACCATGACATGTCCCACAGTAGACTCAATGCCGATCAACTCCCCTTTTGTTCTGAAAAAGGCGTGGATAGTAACGGCGTTGACGGAGTCTGGAAGACAATATTCAACTTTGTACCGGCCATCTCCGACGTCTTCTATGAACAATGCGTTGGTGTCGGCCTCTGTAAACGTCAAAGACTGGATATCCAGGATGTTTAAGCCGGAACTTGAGTCATCGACCACCCACTCCGTTAGCACTTCGGTGAGTGTGCCTGATCCTCCCGGGGCAATAATTTCTTCTTCCATTCCATCTGACCAACTCAAAGAGATCAGTGGCAGTCTGATTCAATGTCAGCGTGACCCCAACCGGCTTCTCGAGATCTTGGCAAACTACAACCGCTGATAGATTTCCCGCCCATCCCAATCCGAGTGCAAGAACCAGCAACAGAATCGCGTGGTGTGAAGTTTCGCCTTTCATATTGACCTTTTCATTTGGACGCTAACTCGAAATTGAAAGTCGTGACCCACGATAGCATATCGACGAGTGGTGGGGTCAGAGGCCTTTTTTTTCGATATCATGTGATGCCCACCGTTTTTGGCCCTTACATATGAGATTGTTAACCGGACGCTTAGGCAAGAACTTCACCACTGCAATTACAGGTTTGCTGGTCTTGCTGCTGGTACCACCCGCCTGGCCGGCAACGCTGGGCGATGCAGAATTTGCGGACCTTGCCAAAGATCTGCAATTGACACTGAATCAGCTCCAGGCGGAACAGGGATTTCCCGGCGCCACTGCGGCGGTCGCGCTTGGCGATGGCCGACTAATCAAGATCGCCACGGGCATGGCCGACGTTGAGCGCGGTATCGCCATGACGCCCGATCATCGCCTGATGGGTGGCAGCACCGGCAAAACCTATGTTGCTGCGGTGGCCGTGATACTCGAGTTGGATGGCGTCTGGGACCTTGACGACAAGCTCAGCCGATATCTTGGCGACAGGCCCTGGTATAAGGATATCGCCAACAAAGACACCATGACTTTGCGCAACCTGCTGCGGCATCGGTCTGGTGTTGAGAATTACTACGACCTGCCAAGATTTCACGAACTTGTCGCTGAAATGGCTAAGAAAGGGAGGGGAATTGACGAGTTCAGCCGTGAAAAATTAATCCGCTTCGTTGTCGGACTGCCTCCGCTTTTCGAAGCGGGCAAGGGCTACCGCTACACCGATATTGGTTACATTCTCATCGGTGAGGCTATTGAGGCCGTCACCGGCGAGGATTATTTTGAGGTGCTGGAAAACCGGCTGCTCCATCCGCTGGGGCTGAACCTGACCGGGCGCAGCAAACGTCGCATGGCGGGCATCACACAGGGCTATGCACCAGATACCGGCCCGCTGGTACCGGGTATTACCCGGATGCTCGCAGACAACGGTGAACTGAAATTTGACCCTGCACTTGAGTTTACAGGTGGTGGGCTGGTCAACAACTCGGGTGACATGGCCCGATGGCTGGTGGCCCTGTATTCTGGCCGTGCCATTTCCATCGATGCGGTCAGGGACATTACAGCGCCGCCAGATCACCCGACTGATCGGGAGAATGAATCGGGTAACTATTATGGACTGGGAGTTTTTGTACGCACCCATGCCAATGGCCCAACGACCTGGGGTCATGGTGGGTACTTTCCCGGCTATCGAAGTGCAATGCAATATCTGCCAGAGCATCAATTCGCAGGGGCAGTTCAGCTCAACACCGAGGCGGGTGTTTGGGCCAGCGAGCCGGCGGCGCCAGGCGAAAAACGCCCTAACGCAGAACGGGCCCTGGCACGCCTCCAGACTGTGGTATTACAGGCCTTGGAATAGCCGCCTAACTGCACAACGGCAACACCTGGTTGGGATACTGAACAGCCCGTTATTTTAGTTTGGCGTGAGTTGAGGTGGGGAAGCCGAGTGGTAAACCAGTTCACCATCAATAATAGTCATAATGACTTCTGTGGCGTGCACCCGCGTGATGGGCGCCTCGAAGGGATTGGTGGCAGTCACGACAATATCAGCACGCATGCCCGTTTCAATACTGCCAACCCGGTTGGCGTGACCCATCATTCTGGCGCCATTGGTGGTCAGAATGCGGAATGCAGATTCCAGTGATACCGTTTGACTGACCGCCAATGTCTCATCACTGCCTCCCGGCATCTGCCGCGTGACCATGGTTTCCATGGCCAGCCAGGGGTTGACCGACGGCACTACGGACCAATCTGAACCGGCCACGACCAATGCGCCTGTGTCCAATGCATCCTTGATGGGAATAAAGCGTTTCATCCGTTCCGCGCCAACGGCGTTGAGCGCATCCAGCGAAGCAATAGGAGTTGGATACCATATATAGGGTGAGAACTCCCATGCCATGTGCAGATCCCGCGCTCGGAGGATATCCGCGAAGCTGACAAAACTGTTGTGCCCAACGTGGTGCATCGGCCCACCCCAGCCATTGGCTTCACGGGCAACCGCCACCGCATCCATGGCCGCTCGCACCAAAGCGTCGCCGGCTGCGTGAAACTTGATCTCCAGACCCTGGCGATCATAGCGAGTGACAATTTCGTCGAGTTGGCGCTGCGGCACCATTAGAAACCCCTTGTCGGGGCGGCCACTTTCATGCGCACCTCTGGGCTCCTGGTAGGGCTCCAGCATCGCGGCTGTGCGGCTCTCAAGGGGGACGCCATCAAGAAACATCTTGACGCAGTCCGTTGCCAATCGCGCACGGGCGTAATGCTCACGTTGTGCGATTGAGGACTCATTGGCCAAGCGCAATGCATCGGGTGTTGGCGACCAAACCAGGCAAGCCCGTACACGCTGCTTGATTACGCCTTCCTCCGACAGCGCGGCGATGGTTGCAAGCTCTTCACCCCGAACACTGGCGATCTGGTAGGAGGTAATGCCGAATGAAAGCATGATGTTCGAAGCCAGTGTCAACGCCAGGCGCTTGCGCGCCTCGTTGGGGGGTGGCATTGCACGGTAGGCCAGACCCACCGCGGTTTCACGCAGCAGGCCATTGGGTTCACCGCTTGCGTCACGTTCGATAATGCCATCGGTAGGGTTCGGTGTCTCTGGCGTAATGCCGGCCACCTCCAATGCTCGGGAATTGAGCCAGACGCTGTGGTGTGCCTCGTCTGTCAGAATCACGGGGTTGTGCGGGGCCACCTCATCCAAAAATTCCTTGTTCTGTTGACCCGGCTCAAACACCGCGCCAATCCAGTTACCTCCCTGAATCCACTCGCCAGGCTCTTTGTCAGCAACACATTTGCCCATAGCCTCCGCGATCTCCCCGGGTGCTGCCCCGGGTGCGAAGCCACAGGCAAATTGTTCCAGGCCCGCGAACAGCGGATGGACGTGCATATCATGCAGCCCTGGCAGCACAGTGCCGCCGTCGAGGTCTATCAGCTCAGTATCCGCGGATTGCAGGGCCTTAATCTCCGCAGCCGCGCCAACCGCCACTATGACACCATCACTGATCGCCAACGCTTCCACCCACCCCGCGGGCGTCAGCACCTGGCCGTTGGTGAGAATCCGATCAATATGTCGGTCCGCGCCGGGCAAACCTGGAGATTCACCGGGCGTGGACTGAGCACAAAGTACCCCGTTTGCCAATACCAACAGCGCGATTGCGGCAGCTTGATGCAATCGCCACAGCCGTGAGACAAAATTGAAGCGGAATGGGTCGATCCGACATAGATTTGTGTTCACATATTTACCTTGTTCACCGGCGCCGCTGCGACAGAATGCCTGGCAGTATAGCCACTGCAACGGGAAAAATGGGGTTCTAAGGTGGCGGCCAAGTCCTAGACAATTTCGGAGAATAAGACCATAGTGTAAGGCTATTTCTCAAAATCAACGGGAGACGGGGCCGATGAAATTATTCCATCTATCTAATAAATTTCTACTGAGCATTGCTTTCGCAGCTACTTTGGGCGTCAGTGCGTGTTCGGACAAAGGATCTGACGGTGATGAAAGTGCTGTGACCGAGCAAGCAGCCAGCACGGTTGATGAAGCTGCAGGCGCTGCTGACGAAACAATGGTTGGGGCGGCAGATTCGGTTGAAGATGCTGCTGCCGATGCCTTGGAAGAGACCGCGGATGACGACGCCTTGGAAGAGACCGGGAATGACGCCGCAGATGCAATGGAGGAAGTTACCGGTGATGCGGCAGATGCAATGGAGGAAGTTTCCGGTGATGCGGCAAAGGCAATGGAGGAAGTTACCGGTGATGCGGCAGATGCAGTAAAAAAAGTGGTTGACGACTTAGGGGACGCGGCAGAAGACGTGGTTGACGACTTAGAGGACGCGGCAGAAGATTGATACCAAAAAATGGGGTCAGAGTAAACTGGGGTCAGGAGTAAACTGGGGTCAGAGTAAAGTGCCAGAGTCAATCCGGACGTTTAAATCGTAGTACACGGCTACACCTCTACTCTGGCACTTTACTCTGACCCCAGTTTACTCCACCTCTACTCTGGCACTTTACTCTGACCCCAGTTTAGTCCTCCCGAAACATTGTCGACGCAGCGCCGGTTTATGCCATCGCTGCGGTCTGTAACGGTGACCACTCAGCCGTAGCCAAAGATGTCGAAAATTGAATTCTCAAAGAACGGAAAAGAGGCCATAGTCGGCGAGATCAAGCGCTATTTTGATGAAGAACTGGATCAGGAGATTGGCAGCTTCGACGCCGAATTTCTATTGGACTTTTTTTCCGAATCCCTTGGGCCCTACTACTATAATCGCGGTCTCCATGACGCCAAGCGGGTCCTGGAACAAAAACTCGAAGCCATTGATGATACGCTTTATGAAATTGAAAAACCAACTCAAGCATAAGGATTACGCCTCTTGAAACGTTGGGTGAAGATATTGATTTTCGTCGTTGTCATTGGCCTGGTTTCTGCGGGATACCTGATATCACAGATACGCGCGATCGACATTGAGCAACTTGACACAGATTTGTGGGTGCTCCGTGGCGCGGGCGGTAACACGGCGGTATTGCGGACCAGTGCCGGCACGATAGTGGTGGATACCATGACCTTACCGATGCAGGGCAAGCGCATCAGGCAGGTCGCCAAATCGCTGACGGGTTCAGACACTGTTTTACTGATCAATACTCATTACCATCTTGACCACACCCATGGCAATCCAGCGTTCGAGCCCGGTACCCGCGTGCTGTCCACCGCGCGAACCTTGTCCCACCTCGAGGCACTGGATGCAGATTTCTGGTCAGGTGATGCGGCGCAATTGCTCCCGAACGAAACCTTCGCGGATCGTCAAACGCTGATGATCGGTGGCAAGACCCTTGAACTGGTCCATACCGGCCCGGCTCACACCGATGGCGATCTGGTCGTGGTGTTCCGGGATGAGAGCGTGATTCACCTGGGCGACCTGCTGTTTCATGGTCATTACCCCAACATTGATCTCGAGGCAGGCGGGTCCGTCCAGAATTGGCCCCTGGCACTTAGACTGGCGTTGAATCTGCCCTTTGAGCGTGTCATTCCGGGGCATGGAGCAACCACCGACCGGTCGGGCGTTACGCAGTTTCAGGATTTCATGAGGCAGTTGGCCGGGATAGGCCTTGCCGCTGCCGCCACTGGCGCCAGCCTTGAGGAGACCCTGGCCACCGAGCAATTGACTGAAGATGCCAACTACGAACCGTTACGCCTCCTGTTTATTCCCCTTGGACTGGACCGCGATTTCGTCCTGAGCCGTTCGTGGGAAGAGGCGACGGGAAATTTCACCCGGTCGAACCCATGACGGGTGACTTGGCCATCCGGCCCGAGCAGCCTGACGATTTCGATCAAATTGAAAGGGTGATCGCTGGCGCTTTTCTCGGTCATCCACACAGTGACCAGAGTGAACACCATATCGTCAGTCGCATGCGTGATCAGGGGGGATTGAGCGTGGGCCTGGTTGCCGCGATTGAGCAGCAGATTGTCGGCCATATCGCGTTTTCGGAAGTCACCATCGACGGTAAGTCGCAATCCTGGTATGGGCTTGCGCCGGTTGCGGTTGACGCAGAATTCCAGCGTCGCGGAATCGGTTCGAAATTGGTACGGGCAGGCATCAATGCCATCAAGCAGATTGGCGCCAGGGGGTGCGTACTATTAGGCGAGCCAGCCTATGAAATGTACGACTTCGTGGGACGATTTCACTAACCTCAAAGTGCATTGCACAGGAGAGCGTTATGGATCGTCAAGCACAAAGAGATATTCGCCGGAAATTGAATTGTCTACAGTTTGCACAGGAACGCGGGAGTAATGTATTAGCCTGCCGTAAATTTGGAGTCTCCAAGTCATCGTTTTATCGCTGGAAAGCAGGCTATAGAGAGAAAGGAGAAGCAGGCCTCATCAACTCCAAGCCATGCCCCGAGAACCTACTGCTTCGCACCCCAGCACCGATCGAGGAAAAGATTCTACATCTACGGCGCACCTACCACTTTGGCCCGGATCGAATCGCCTGGTATCTGGAGCGCTATCACCAGATCAAAATATCGGGCAAGGGTGTTTACTATGTGCTCAAAAGACATGGACTGAATCGGTTGCCTCAAAATTGTCGCAAGCGCTCTATTCCCACCTTCAAACGCTACCAAAAACAAGTCCCGGGTCATCACATCCAGGTTGACGTTAAGTTTTTGACTTTTATCGATAAACGCGGCCATAGGCTGAAGCGTTACCAGTACACTGCAATCGATGATGCAACCCGCATCCGAGCCTTGAAAATTTATCCCAGGCATACACAGGAAAATGCCATCCGCTTCGTCAACCACGTGATCGAGCAATTCCCGTTTCGCCTGCACACCATCCGCACGGACAACGGTCACGAATTCCAGGCCAAATTTCATTGGCATCTGAAGGACCTGGGCATTAATCACTTCTACATCAGACCCGCGACCCCACGATTGAACGGCAAAGTGGAACGATCTCACCTGACCGACAAGCTTGAGTTCTATCAACTCATCGATTACAAAGGCGACGTCGACCTGGCCAAGAAATTACGCGACTGGGAGGCCTTCTATAACTTTCTCAGACCGCACGCTGCACTGAATGGAAAAACCCCCTATGAACGGTTGCGCGAGAAGCTGGTAGCATAGCTGTTCACCGTCCTGCGAAGTTATTACCATCACACAGGGGAATCAAGCGCCTTTCCAACTCTGTCATTTGAGTAGATGACAGTTTGTCGAGCATGTCGTTGACATCCTCATCGGGCAGCCCTTCCTCCCGCAATATTTTCCGTGACTCTCCTTCCGTCAGATCACACAGAAGTGATTTGCCAATGATCGCCATGATCAGCGCTTTGGAACGGCGTGGCAATATCCCCGAATCCAGCGACTGGTCCAGCATGTTTTTCAACAACCTGGCGCCATGAATTCCATCCAAATTTTTGAACAGTGCCGCAAATGCACCCGCCTTCTCTTGATCTGAAAACGGAGTGGGGTCAATAATTTTGCGCCTGTTCAATACCTGCCTGAGAACAATATTCACCAGGGGAGAGAACGGGCCGGTCGTCAGTTTTTCCAGTGGCGCCGGTTGGGTCCCCATTAATGTATTGAATTTGTTGAGAAATATTGATATTGCCGCATGAACAGCCATTTCCTTGACGGCTTCCCTGCTCCAATCCGCCTTGATGACGGCTTCCATGTCCTCGACAGACGGTCCGGGGTTGCAGCGAGAGAGCACTTTCACGAACCCCAGGCCCTTGGCGTTCCTGGCGGACAGGTTGTCTGAGAACACTTCGGATTCCAATTCGCGAATGGTCGCTTCCGTCATGCCAGTTACTTTAAGCAGGGCGCGTGAAATACCGTAGCAGTAGCGGCAAGAATTGTCCTGACTCACCACCATCGAAATGAGGTCAGCCAGGTGGTAGTCGATAAATGACAGGGGGATGTCCCCCACGCGCAAAACCGCGTCATATGCCCATGGGCAAGTGCTGATCGCCGCGAAGATCTCGGGTACGTAACCCAATTTCCTTTTGATCCGCGTGCGTTCCTTCGCCCTCAGTTCCGGGCCGGCCTCGGCAAGAAACGAAGCGCCCCACTGGATTTGATCTAAAGTTGGATTTTGCATCATCGGTTCTCTCGCAGCCGCTGGACAGCCCCCCCATCAACAGCCCTTAATCGGTGGTTAGGGAATGGCGTTGGTTCTTTAACACTGTTTCTATTTATAGATTTCATTTTTCGAGGCCAGCAGAGTATTGTGTAATAACGCTGCAATTGTCATCGGACCCACGCCACCGGGTACCGGCGTAATAAAACTGGCTTTTGGTTCCACTTCATCGAATTTCACATCTCCTTTTAACACATATCCCCTGGGTTTGGTCGCATCAGGTACACGCGTAATACCCACGTCTATGACCACCACCCCGTCGGTCACCATATCTCCGGTGAGGAATTCGGGAATGCCCAATGCGGCGATGACAATATCCGCCTGCAGTGATAATTCTTTTATATTCGGGGTTCTTGAATGACATACCGTGACGGTACAGTTTCCAGGCTTGGATTTCCTGGACAAAAGAATGCTTATGGGTGTCCCAACAATGTCACTTCTGCCGATCACCACACAATGTTTCCCTTCCGTCTGGATCTCGTATCTTTCCAGCAACTGCAAGATGCCATAGGGTGTGGCAGACACGTAGGCAGGCAGATTCTTGACCATTCTGCCCACATTGACAGGATGAAACCCATCCACATCCTTTTCGGGCAAGATACGTTCGGTCACATTCTTGGCGGAAATGTGTGCCGGCAGCGGCAGTTGAACAATATAACCGTCGATGTCAGGATCATCATTCAGTTGATCAACGACTTGCAGCAGTTCTGCCTCACCAATATCCGCATCAAATTTTTTCAAAGTGGATTTGAAGCCGACAAATTCACAGGCCTTTACCTTGCCACCTACATAGGCCTGGCTGGCGCCGTCATCCCCGACAAGAATAGCCGCCAGGTGCGGTATCTTGCCACCCTGGTCGCAGATTAGCCTGACTTTTTCTGCGATTTCACTCTTAATTTCCTGGGCGGTTGAAATGCCATTTATGATGGTCGCCATAATTCAATATTCGGCCATTTGAAGTTAATGAGGTCAGGATAATACCCTAATGTGCTGCGCTGGAATGAGGCGCCGGAAACAATTTTCGATTACCAAGTAAAATCAAAACAAATAGGTCTTAGACCGCAGCCAATTCGATGCTGATGTTTTCCTGGCCTTTCATGGTTTTCTGGAACAGATGGTGCCGGGAGTGCCGTTCGCAACGCTCATTGGCGTGCATCGCCATATTCCATAGCCCAGTCAGCAACGCTGGCAACAACTTCTGGCACGATTTCTCGGCTGGTTTCATCAAACAGCCCGTGTCCCACGTTTTCATACACGTCGACGCGAACATTTTCACGACCAAGCGCATTGAACCGCTCAATACTGGCGGCAACTGGAACATTGTCATGTTCATCTTCGCGACCATAGATGACCAGGGTAGGTATGTTTGATCGTTGCCAATCCGCCAGGGGATCGTAATCTCCATTGAGCCGCCACCAATCCGATCGTTTGCGCTTGGCGATAGCGAGGGCATAGGGGTGCATTACAAAATCAAAAATGCCCGGGATTCCCATCTGACGTAGATTGGCATAGGTCTCGTGAATAAGCCCATCGATCACCTTCACGTTCGATCCCGACACGTCGATAATCCAGGGGATGTCGTCGGCCATACCGCTTGCTTTAATTGCGACTGTACCACCCTGGCTGATGCCAATTAGTCCAATTCGATTGCGCTTGATGCCTGCGTACCGCGCCAGTTGCTCGCGCGCTGTTAAACCATCCTCTGCAAACTCAGTCATTGAGGAATGCCGCCAATCGCCCTGAGACTTCCCGCTACCACGCTTATCGGGGAACAGAACTGCAACACCGGATTCAACCAAGGCCATGACGAAATGCAGATACCAGAGATTGTCCCGATCACTCCAGCCTGAACCATGCAAAATCACAGCGCCGCCATGGCGAATTTCGTCCGGAAGAAACAAGGTGCCCGTCAGTTGTACAGCGCCGTTCATCCATTGAATCTCACGTTGAGAAAAACCGGAATCAATCCGGGTTGCTGATCCCTCTGGCCAGGTAAAACCAATGACAACACCCGCTTCTCGTTTCAATATCAAGGGCTGGTCAAGAGCATCTCGACGAAAGGGCACCCATCGATATACATCAACAGCATCCGTTGGTGTGATGGAACTCGATAGATAGTCAACTCTCGAAAAGCGCGTACCGTTTAATCCGAATAAAGCGATACCGCCACGTGCAGAATATGTGGCTAACACACGATCATGCCCCTCAATTTCGTACACACCAATGAGCGGTTCGATTTGTTTTGCAGAGAATATCGTGCTGGGTGGGAAGGGTGCCTTCTCTGGCTGACTCATCACCAAAAAAGTGATCGCCGGGGGCAACGCTAATATGAACAACGCGATTACAAATTTCTTCATGTCATTGCTGCGCGGGCCGGTGGCGTGTCGACGTGCAAGCGCTACAGCACCATTGCAAACAAACTGGAATTCACAGCGGGTCCAGAGGGGCCAGTTCCTGCAGCACCGTGGGTATCAGCTCGGCCACGGTCGGGTGAATGTGAACGGCGCGCGAGATGACCGTATAGGGTTGATCGGCATACATGATATCGAGCAAACAGTGGATCGCTTCGTCACCGTTCAGCCCGAGGATCGCGGCCCAAGAATTTTTTGGTTTTGTGCATCGACGACTATTTTGATGCAGCCACGTGTTTCGCCGAACTCACGTGCCCGGCCGACCCGGGTCATCATCCTTTTACCCACCAGCGCACGTCGCCCGGAGGCACGTACCTCGTTCTCGGTCATGCCGATCCGCCCCAGGGGTGGATCGATAAACAGGCCATAGCACGGGATTCGATCTGTAACCTTGCGGGGGTCATCATCAAACAGGTTTGCCGCGACAATTTCGTAATCGTTGTAGGAGGTATGCGTAAATGCGCCGCGGCCATTGACATCTCCGATGGCCCAAATGCCCGCCACGTTGGTACGCAGGTATTCGTCAACGATGATGTAGCCGTGTGGATTGGAGTCGATCCCGGCTTTGTCCAGGCCCAGATCATCCGTATTGGGAATGCGGCCGACCGCCAAAAGCAAATGCGAGCCTGAAACCTCTTCCGGGCCTTCTTCACAGCTCACCCGGATCGCTACGCCCGAGTCGGTCGCGCGGGCCGCAATGCAATCGGCCCGCAGCCTGAACCTGACACCTTCGCCCTCGAGAATCTCCTGAACCGCGGCCGATACGTCTTCATCTTCGCGCCCGATCAGCCGCTCGTTCATCTCGATGACTGTTACCTCGCTACCGAATCGGCGATACATCTAGGCGAACTCAAGGCCGATATAGCTCCCGCCGACAACAATCAGATGATCCGGCAGGAAATCGACATCCATCATGCTCGAGTTGGTCAGAAAAGGCACCTCGCCAAGGCCATCCCAGTCCGGCACCCGGGCGCGCCCGCCGACGTTCAAAAAGATCTTTTCGGCCGCAAGCACCTGGCCGTTGACTTCCACTGAATGGCTATCAATAAATTGTGCGTGGCCGCGAATCAGGTCCACGTGTTCCATGCCATCCAGCCAATCGGTGACAGCCTGGTTCGACGCGCCTGCCACTTCGTCCTTGCGCGCTTTCACCTGACCCATATCGACTGTTATTTCTCCCGCTATGGAAACACCAAATCGCCTTGCCTGGCGGGCCAGATAGGCAATTCGGGCACTGCCCACGAGCGTCTTGGTGGGAATACAACCGACATTGACGCAAGTGCCCCCTACCCGCTGACGCTCAATAATGGCCGTTGTGAGACCCTCCTGGTTCAGACGGCCGGCCAGCGCCGGCCCGGATTGTCCCGTGCCGATAATGATTGCATCGTAGTGTGTCGTCATCTCGGCATTATAAAGAATTTCAAGGATATACCCAGGCATCCGCATGGGCGCTCACGTTCAACAGCAGTGATTGCGGCAGCAGATGGTATATTTATTGACCGGAGCGACCCTGAACAACGACATACGCGTGGCGGGCGGTGATTGTGCTGAAGAAACAGATCATTGTTTTTGCCTGCTTGTGTCTGATCCTATCGGGGTGTATCGAAACGTCCTACATTCGCCCGCAGGTCAGCGAAACCGAACCCCGCATCAGCTCTCCGGCAGATGCAGATATCCGACGCATCGCCAGGGATTCGTCTGATCCGGTCGCGAGTCTGATCGCAGCAAAGCACCTCCCCCGGTATCAGATTATCAAGTATGCCTGTCAGCAGGCGCTGGAGTTGCCAGACCGAACCAATATGGAATGGAACCTGCTTTGTGCGCAAAGCATTGTTGACCTCATCAAGAACGAGCAGGAAGTGCTGCGTGGCGGGCAAGCACTACAGCTGCTATATGGCGAAGCGGTTTCCAGAATCTTCAGATACGTAAGAGACCGAAGTGATGATTCATCGAGTGTGCTGTATGAAGATGAAAATTTTGTCATTTTCAAGCGCGGTGACTCAGAAGAAGTTCGGGGGTTTACCAAACTTCTGGAATCCAGTGACTACCAACTGACCCACTTCGATCAGCGCTATGTTCGCGCGGGATTTGGCGTGCCGTTTGTGGGCTTTCGGGAAAATCGATCGGCAGAGCCGATCGATCTCCTGTACCCACCTGAGGGTCGATCCTATGCATATACCGGGATCGTGGATTTCACAGAGAAATCCGGTCACGGCAGGTACATTGCCAAACTGCAATTGTTTGACCCCGCGGGCCAAACCGTCGCCTTTGGCCGAGGTGAATATCCGTTGGCCGGCGACTTTTCTGCACCTTATGCTTACTTGCTATCGCGCACCGCGTTGCGGCAACTGGCATGGTCGGGCTTTTTTCAATTCGAAAATACGCTGGATCACCTCGGTCTGTTTCTTATGCAGCCCTACGATCCAGACAAGATTCCAATCGTAATGATCCATGGACTGCTGTCGAGCCCGCGGGAGTGGGCCCAGCTCACCAATACGATGTTTGGCAATCACCTGTCCCACCGCTATCAGGTGTGGCACTACGTCTATCCGACGTCTGCGCCCTTTTTGTATTCAGCCAAAATTCTGCGGCAGAAGCTGGCGCATGCGCGCGTGCTTCTGGATCCGGAATTGGATGACTTTGCCACCAATCACATGGTCTTCGTGGCCCACAGTATGGGGGGGCTCCTGACCAAGGCACTGGCCGTGGACAGCGAATCCAGGTTGTGGGATGCCGCCTTCCTCACACCTGTCGATAAGCTCGAGCTGTCGCCGACCGACCGGGAAGAACTGCGCGGCATTTTTTTCCTCAAGGCGGAATCATATGTAAAGAGAGTCATATTTCTCGGCACACCACACCGCGGCAGCGAATTCGCGCACAGCTTTGTCGGGGGTCTGGGTTCAACTGTATCCCGCCGACCAGTTGCACTGAAATCGCTGTTGATGCGGGTGACCGCAAACAATCCTTACTGCATGACCGACGACATGAAAGTCATTCTGACCCGTGGTGGTCCGACCAGTGTGCAGGGCCTGGCGCCAGAACACCTATTGATCGGAGCCTTTGCATCAATTCCGCTGGCTCCAACGACGCCGTTCCACACCATTATTGGCAGCGGGTCTGGAGATTCCAGGGGTGAAATCAGCGATGGCATCGTCACTTACGCCAGTGCGCACCTGGAGGGTGCACAAAGCGAATTCGTGATGCCGGTAAGACACAGCAAGTATGATGAACCCGAAGTCGTCGCAACGATCATGGGTATCTTGCAGCTTCATATCGACAGCATCGATCGTCTCGCGGAGCTGGGCGCCCTGGATGACTGAATCAACCATGCGCCAGATAGTCATCGTCGGTGGCGGCACAGCCGGCTGGATTACCGCCTGCGCCCTCGCCTGCCGGCTACCGGGCGGATCAGTCTCAATTCACCTAATTGAGTCGGAAGCGATGGGAATTATCGGGGTCGGCGAAGCCACCCTGCCCCACCTGCGCGGTTTCAACCAGAATATCGGAGTCGATGGAGCCGACTTCATGTCGGCAACTCAAGCCACCTTTAAACTCGGGATCGAATTCGTCAATTGGGCGCGTCACGGTGACTCGTACTTTCATCCGTTTGGCACCCACGGACTCAGCAACGACGGCATCGAATTCCACCACTACTGGCGCAAGCTGGCCGGTGAGCCGGACAGCAATCCCATAGGAGATTATTCTTTGCCCATCGTCGCTGCACGGCTGGCGAAATTCAGACCACCTACCGCAGACCCAAAACTCATTACTTCAACCTACAAATACGCCTACCAATTCGATTCCACCCTGTACGCACCTTTCTTGCGAAATCATGCCGAACAATATGGCGTAGTGAGGACCGAAGGGCAGGTCACGCTTGTAAATCGCCATGGCGAAACGGGCGATATCCTGTCCGTGCAACTTGCATCTGGGGAAATCATTGAAGGAGACTTGTTTGTCGACTGCTCCGGCTTCAGCGGGCTGCTAATTGAAGAGACCCTGGCGAGCGGGTATGAGACCTGGACAGGCTGGTTGCCCTGCGACCGTGCGGTGGCGATTCAATGTGAAAGTAGCGGTCCACTTTTTCCCCACACCCGCGCGACCGCCGGGAAATTCGGCTGGCGCATCGCTCGACCACCCTCAGCATTACCGTGAGCTAATATGAAAGAGCATACCCAGGTAGTTGTCATTGGCGGTGGCATCGTCGGCGCCGCAATGCTGTATCACTTGACCAAATTAGGCTGGTCGGATGTTGTTCTGGTTGAGCGAAAACAACTGACAGCCGGATCCACCTGGCATGCTGCCGGCGGATTTCATTCCATGAACAGTGATCCCAACGTCGCAAGGTTACAAGCCTATGCGATATCCGTTTACAAAGAAGTCGAGGAGATCAGCGGCCAGGACGTTGGCATGCACCTGACCGGTGGAATCAGCATCGCCGCGACTGCTGAGCGCTGGGAGGCAATATGTTACGAGCATGCGCGCCACAGAGTTCTCGGGATCGACAGTCATTTGATTGGGCCTGAAGACATTAAGAAGTTATGTCCAATCATGGACACCAAAAATGTCATCGGAGGGCTTTTCGATGCCAATGAGGGCAATTTGGACCCTTATGGCTCAACCCATGCCCTGGCGAAGTCAGCCCGTAAAGCAGGCGCAGAAATATATCTCAATACCAAGGTAGAGGACCTTGCTCAGAAGTCAAATGGTAGCTGGACGGTGGTCACGGACAAGGGGAATATTCACTGTGAACATGTCATCAACGCTGCTGGCTTATGGGCACGTGAAGTTGGAAAAATGGCTGGCGTACATGTGCCTCTTGTGCCGATGGAACATCACTACATCCTGACGGGAGGTATTGATGAAGTTGCGGATTTTGACGGTGAATTGCCCATGATTCTGGATCTCGACGGAGAAATGTATCTACGTCAGGAGCAAAACGGAGTCCTCCTGGGCGTGTATGAAAAGAACTCCACTCCGTGGTCAGTGGACGGTACGCCATGGGAGTATGGAGAAACCGATCTGTTGGAGCCGCGACTGGATGATATTGAGAACGCACTGATGCAGGGATTTGCGAGATTTCCAGCTGTGGCTGAGGCAGGAATTCGCCGCATTGTCAATGGGCCTTTTACGTTCGCGCCGGACGGCAATCCACTGATAGGGCCGGTACGAGGCGTACAAAATTATTGGTCCTGCTGCGGGGTGATGGCGGGATTTAGTCAAGGCAGTGGCGTAGCGCTGGCTTTGTCACAGTGGATGATAGACGGTGAACCAGAGGGCGATGTGTTCGCTATGGACGTTAATCGATTCGGGGCATTTGCGACCAAATCGTACACGATTGAGAAAGCAAAGGAATTTTACGAAAACCGATTCACACTTTTATGTCCGAATGATGAATGGCCCGCAGCACGACCACATAAGGTATCTGCAGTTCACGAGCGTCTGCGCCAGGCGAACGCAGTTTTTGGCCCCTCTTATGGCCTTGAAACACCGCTTTGGTTTGCGCCACCCGGAAGTTCGCCAACAGAGACGCCCAGCTTTCGACGGTCAAATTCGCATGAACCTGTGGGCGAGGAATGCCGAGCAGTCAGAGAAAGCGTAGGCATATTGGATCTCTCGTCGATTGCCAAGTATGAGATTTCCGGTCCTGATGCCGTAGGCTACATGGACTATCTGTTCGCAAGCCGATTGCCGATGCTGGGTCGAATACGTATGGGCCCATTACTCCTGCCGTCCGGTCATTTGAAAGGTGACCTGACCGTCATGCGACTTGCCGAGGACAGATTCATGATTACTGGCTCCGGCTACCTGCAGGAATTTCATATGTTGTGGTTTGAACAACATGTGGGCAGCAACACGGTGCAAATCGTCAATCGGTCGGATGAGTTGAGTGCAATAGCCATTGCCGGTCCACGATCACGTGAACTACTGAGTTCAGTCGCATCGCAAGATGTAGATGGCTCTTCAATGCCATTCATGTCTGTACATGCCCTGGATGTCGGTAACGCACCGTGCCTGGTAGCACGGCTTTCCTTTACGGGTGAGCTGGGCTACGAAATGTACGTTCCAACTGTTTATGCAACCTCGCTTTACGACACGCTCCTTGACGTTGGGGATAAGTTCGGAATCAGGCCCTTCGGAATACGCGCATTGGTATCGCTTGGAATGGAAAAGAGTTTCGGGATTTGGTCACGGGAGTTTACGCCTGAATATACCCCTGCCATGTGTGGTGTTGATCGGTTCGTCGACTATGGCAAAGCCAATTTTATTGGCCGTGATGCAGCATTGGCAGATCGAGAAGCCCATCATGAGCATAAGCTGGTGGCTTTGGAAATTGAGTCGAGTGATGCGGACGCGTGGGGATACGAACCCATCTGGCACAAAAACGAGTATGCAGGGTTCGTGACCTCGGGTGCGTATGGTCATACTGTCCAGAAAAGCCTGGCGCTGGCTTATGTGAAAGCGCCGTTTCTGGAATCATCAAGCAATGAGTTTTCCGTACATATCGTAGACAAACGAGTACCGGCTACACTCATTGCAGAAGCACCCTATGACCCCAGTGGATCACAATTGCGAAGTTAGTAGCTCTCGAGGCGCAAAGCGTGGCCAATGCATCTGAACAATTTACTGACGCGGGAAATCTTCTCCTCACTGAGTGCAACCAGGGTGATAAAGCCGAGGGCGCCGAGGAAAGTTGCGGTGGCGCCGCCTAGCCAATGCCCGACAGGCGTGTAGCACAGTGGATTTGAAAGGCAATTGGTGTTACGACTATGCGTTCCACATTGAGGATCGATGTTGCTATGAAGCGCCTACACCGTCCACATCTGTTTGGCTGGTCAGTCTTTAACGAAGATCGAAACATCGATTTCCACAGCACACTGTGGGTTCGCCCCGAAGGCAACGTGGTCATCGATCCATTGCCCCTTTCAGATCATGACGAGACTCACCTCAGGGCGCTTGGCGGGGTGGCCTGGATAGTGATTACCAACTCCGATCATGTGCGGGATTCAATCAGGCTCGCCGAGACCACGGGCGCGCAACTGGTCGGTCCGTCACAAGAGGCCGATGATTTTCCCATCGCCTGCGCCCGATGGTTGACCGACGGGGATGAGGTGGCAACCGGCATGTCGGTATTGGAAATGGAGGGATCGAAAACCCCAGGCGAGCTGGCGCTTTTACTCGAGGGCTCCACCCTTATCACGGGTGATCTGATCCGCGCTCATGAAGGCGGTGCACTATGCCTTTTGCCGGAGCAAAAGTTGTCAAGTAAGGACAAAGCGATCGCGTGCATACAGCGACTCATGCACCTGCCAGAGCTTGAGGCACTGCTCCCCGGTGACGGGTGGCCGGTGTTTCGAGACGCAAAATACCTCCTGCAGGAATTGCTGATGAAGCTTGACCGAGGAGAGTGATCCACCGTGGGGGCGATGATAGTGAATGCTCGTTTTTCAGTGGGTGATCTGGTACACCACAAACTGTTCAATTACCGCGGCGTCATAGTCGACGTGGATCCATGTCTGATGCTGTCCGAGGAATGGTATGAAACTGTCGCGCGCTCACGACCGCCGAAGGACCAGCCTTGGTACCGTGTACTGGTACATGACGCAATCCATGAAACTTACGTGGCAGAATGCAATCTCACTCCGGACCCAGACGGCGCGCCGGTGAGCCATCCACTGATCAATAACTTCTTCAGCAACTTCAGCGATGGACACTATTCGACGACTGGACGAATGAACTAGCTGTGAATTCCAGCAACGTTGTTCAAAAAAGTGCTCCCTATTCTGATTGAATCTCAGCTCATCGTTCGAAATCGGCTGGGGTGTCTGCGTTTGTCATCTTTGTCTGGGAGCCGGCTGAGAGTAACAGTGCTGCTTCCAGGACACGCCACACGGCGCCTGCAGCGCCTGCACATCCCTCGGCAATTGCTCCCGGCATGGCTCTACCTCCCACATCCATGTGGTCGTGTGGGCTCCACTTGAAACATCCTGTTTCAAAGGGTACTGGAAGCAGCACTGTCACTCTTTCCGGCTTGTTCCAACTTATCGCACATAGGGGTCACAAATGTCGTCGATTTGGCGCCTGTGTCATACCACTGGCTGCCCCAGGGCGGTAGGAGCCGCACCGTGACAGCAAAGTATCATGAGGGGGTTGGGGTGGCGCTCCATCAAGGTGGATGCCGAGCGCCGACAAGATTCTATGGGTCTGGTCAAGCCATGGTTACACACGGTTTGAATGTTTCGCCTCGACTCATAAGGGCATATGCAATCCTGACCAACTTGCGCCCCAATATCACTCGAGCAGCGGTTTTTGAAAGTCCCTTATCCAGTTGACGCTGATGATAGCGCTCGAATCGAGGTTCGTTGCGGGCCGCGTGAGCGGCACAAAATAGCAATCGTCGTATCTCCTTCTCGCCATTCTTGGTCAGCTTGTGCTTGCCCTGCATGCGACCAGACCGCCGCAATCGTATGTCCAGGCCGAGGTAGGCCACAAAGGCATCCGATGAAGCGAACACGCCGCGATGAAAGGCCGCCACCAACCCAGCAGCTGTGGCGGGTCCAAGGCCCGGTATCTGTTGGCAACGCGCATAGTCTTGTTGCAGGCCCAACGCCCTTAGCAAATACTCAATCCGGCATTCGATGCGCTGGATCAAGCGGCTGCAGGCCTGTTCCACTTCTCGGCCTGACAGCGACACTTGGCGCATGCTCATGCGCATGTTTTTACGCACTCCAACCACCACAGCGCGACGCTTAATCAAAGCCCACAGCTCCCGTGAATGCTGGTCTGACGGGCAATGACGAGGCAATGACTGCGCTTCGTGGCTGAGATAGCGTGCTAACAACCAGGCATCATGCGGATCACTCTTATGCCTCAGGCCGACGGCATACCGATAGTGATGCAGCTGGCGTGGGTTCACCAAGTAGATCGCATAGCCCAAAGCGTGCGCAGTATCCACCACCGCCAGGTGGTAATGCGATGTCGGCTCCAGCGCCAGTCGTACCTCGCCCGTCAACCCACCAAGCCATTGTGCAATGGCCGCGGTTGAGTTATTGACTTGATAATGTCGTTGCCGGGTCCAATCGTAAACGTCCAAATGATCTTTCGAAACATCCACACCTAAAGTGACTTGGGTAACATTGCTTGTCATAATGATCTCCGCGGTTATATGCCGTAGCCGGGATCTCACGGGGCGCAAGCTTGTATACATCGGCTGTCATTGCAGCTAGATTCTCAATCGGCGCTCTGGTGAGAATGGGATGGGGACGAACTCTTGTTAGTCTGTACCGACTGGCCAGAAAGCGACTGCGTCCCGCCCATCCCGGCACCCTTAATCATCCAGATTTAAGGCAGAAACACCATACAAGCGACTGGGTCGTCGAGCCCGAGCGCCAAGGATGGCGTGAGGAAGGAAAATGCCAGGATGGCAGCATTTTCCGGCGGCTCGAAGAGCTGCTGAACGGTTTCAAGTATTCTTAGCGCCTTGGATCGTTCCCGCGCATCCCTGCGCTCCACGATCTAAGCACATCCTTGTGCAAAAGGGCCATCCGCCAGGAGCGAACCGCAACCCCCTCACGGCACTTTGCGGTAACGTTGGCACCGAGCTTTAGGTGTATACAACGTTGCTGGAATTCACAGCTAGCCCACATATTTCACCTTATTCGGCTGCAAACGGTGGATCAACAGTTGCTGCCCATAACGGTCCACTTATCCGCTGCGCATAATGCGAAAACATCATATTGAAGCTGATGCTTATTCTCAACTTGGAACTCTCGTTTGGTGCGACAGAATGTGCCAGGTACGATGGAAACATTAGGAGCATCCCGTCGCTCACTGTCACCACCACTTGATCTGTATTCTGGGACGTCAGTTCGGTAACCGGAGGTCTGATGATGCCGGTTTGCGGCCTTGGATCGTGAAAGTTAACCGAATCTGCTCCAGGATGCGTAAGAACATAGTAAATACCACTCAGGAAATTGTTCGGGTGGCTGTGCATGGCATGCGACGCACCGCTGGCGTTGATATTCGCCCAGCATCCTGTAATCTCAAACTCGTTCTGACCGACTTTCAAAAATCGTAGGACAGTCTGCGCCGTACTGTCGATGCAGGAAATAAGATCCACAAGTTGTTCGTGATTGTGCAGGTCCGGCCCCGACTGCCATGATTCACCCTGAGGAATCTCAGCCAAATCCGGTTTGATCTGATTGATGACCTGGAGAATGCTGGAATTTACGCTCTGACGGAATTCGGAGGCGAGCTGAATTTTCCAAACGCAAGTTGGAAAGACGGATAGAACTTCCGAAGCTTCCATCCAGTTGTCTTTCGGGTTCATTTTTGTAATTTCATGTTCGCTTTGTTCTGACCCCTGCTTTGCCGACGCGCTTCGAATGCGGCCAATTGTTCCGCGGTTGCCTCTTTCTGGTAGAGGTTTTTCCACTCGTCATAGGGCATGCCGTAGATCCGCTCTCTTGCCTCCTCCATGGAGACGTCAAGCCCCGCACCATCGGCAGCAGCCTTGTACCATTTGGAGAGACAATTCCGACAAAAGTCCGCGAGGACCATGAGCTCGATGTTTTGCACGTCGGTGTTCAGCGCAAGATGGTCGAGAAATCGACGAAAAGCTGCAGCGTCGAGCCGGTCCTGATCTGCAGTATTGAATTCTCTGTGATCCGACATATTTGTTCTCCTGGATATTTGCCTACGCGCCCGCCCGCGTTAACTGGTTCAGCTGTTGGGGAATGGCTGACCGCGTTTCCATCATCTCAAAGCCACCCAATCCGAAAAGCGTATGAGGCAGTTTTGCGGACAGGCCTCCGGTGGCTATACTTGCATTGACAAGCGCCGCATTCAAGCCGGGATATGTGCTGGAGACACAGCAACCCTGCCCTCACTGGAAAATTAGTCGAATGGCTGACAAAAAGGACCTTTCACCGGAGACCTTGAACGCCCAGGCTTTGCATCACATCGATGCGGTGACGGGTGCGCTCACGCCCGCAATTCATCCGTCGTCGACCTACGTTCGTGATGAGAATTATCAGCTCATCAATGCCCAACACAGCTATGGGCGCGATGAGAACCCAGGTTATGCCATTGCCGAAAAAGTTCTGGCCGAACTCGAAGGCGCGCCGGCGGCAATGTTGTTCAGCTCCGGAATGGCCGCGGCGATGGCCGTGGTCCAATCTTTGGCGCCAGGCGATCGCATCGTGGCGCCCAAGGTCATGTATTGGGGTTTGCGTAACTGGCTGACCCAATTCTGCGACAAATGGGGTTTGGGCCTGAAACTCTTCGATGCTACAGATTGTGACGCGCTAGCTAATGCAGTCAAGCGTGCCAAGACAAAGCTCATCTGGATCGAAACGCCCTGCAACCCAACCTGGGACGTGATCGATATTTCAGCCGCCGCCGATATCGCGCGTGGCGCCGGTGCATGGCTCGCCGTGGATTCCACAGTTCCGACCCCCGTATTGACGCAGCCAATCAAACTCGGCGCCGACATTGTCATTCATTCGGCAACCAAGTACTTGAACGGTCACTGTGACATTGTCGCTGGCGCACTCGCCACGGCTAAAGAAGACGACCTTTGGGAGCGGGTCGGTCAGATTCGTTGCGAGGCCGGGGCAATTCTGGGTTCATTCGAAGCCTGGTTGCTACAGCGGGGTATGCGCACACTGTTTCTGCGTGTCCTCAAAGCGTGCGAATCGGCACAGGCAATCGCAGAACATTTCGAGGGGCACGCAAATCTCAAAGCCGTCAACTATCCGGGTCTGCCCAGCCATCCGGGCCACGAGATTGCCCGGCGGCAGATGCATGGCGGCTTCGGCGGCATGCTGTCAATGCGGGTTAAAGGCAATGCTCAAGACGCGCTGAACGTGATCAAGCGATGCCAAGTGTTTACCCGCGCGACGTCATTGGGGGGCGTCGAGAGCCTGATCGAACATCGTTATTCGATTGAGGGAACGCGCAGCCCGATCCCTCAAGAATTGATACGGCTGTCCATCGGCATCGAGTCCGTTGACGATCTGATTGCGGATCTTGAACAGGCACTTGAGTAATCGTGGCGCGATCACTTTTCAACAGGCCCTAGTATTCTTCCAATTCCTCGCGATAATCCTGGTAGAGCGCGTAATTGTGCTCGATCGCCTCAGATCCGTCGCCCTGCTGTATCATGGCGGTGCGCAGGGCCGATGCGATCCACTGGTGCTCTGCCCAATTGCCGCCGCCTGTTTTGACAATCTCCATTTCCGCGTTGTTCGCGCCCATGGCGCTCCCGATTCCGGAGTAAACCCTGGCCATATCGGCCGCTGATGGCTCGTCTTTTTCCTTCAGATCTTCTTCCAGCCTCTTCATTTTTTCTGCGTATCGTTCATGCAGCGCTTTGGTCTTCGCCTGCACCTTGGCATAAGCCTGAACCTGCGCCTCTGAAAGTTTGCCGTCTGCCGGAGGGTCATAGCTGTCCGCACTGGCGGCTTCAATCAGCTCGCCCTGTCGTTCGATTTCGCTCAGCATGCCTGAACTGGCGCTTCTGGAACGGGCTGGCTGGTCTAAATACAGGTCTGACAATTCGCTCATGGATACTGACCGCCCGGCGCTGCCGACTCCCAGAACCGTTATGACGATGGCATTGAGTACGATCGTACAAATGAGGCTGACAACGAAATGAACCGCTCTCTTATCGTCGGGAATACTCAGCGCCACAGGTTGAATCTGGTAGAGAAAAACCAGCGAAAGAACGGCCCCGACAAGCACCAGAATAAAGCCAATCCCAGGCACGAGAGCGCCGACGATTCCTGCCGCAAAGGCGGGAATGGCTGCCAGGGAAACCCCGGCAAGCGCCTGGGAAATATTCCGTTTGCCGCCAAAAACACCGGCAAAAAATCCGAACACCCCTGCTGCCAGGGCCATTGAGATGGCCGACATCAGAATCCCGGTGAACAATGCTGTGAAGACATTTGAGGCGTAGCCATAGGTGTAATATCCACCGACGATTTTGGCGAAAATCAATGACAAGACCACATTGGCAATGATCAAGGGGCCGGTCAGCAACAGCGCAGTTTTTTGCCATGAAGGTTCCTGGTCAAGATAATTCTTCCAGGTGGTCTTGTGATCAAGTATTCCGCCGCTGATGAGACGGAGTGTTTCTTTCAAATCAATATTCATTTTCATGTTCTTGGTCAAATTCGGGCAGGTTTCGGGCCAGGATACGGCTTCCCGGTGGACTGATGTCAGGGGCCCCCTTTCTAAAACAAGCCTTTCAACAATCCCATGGCCTTGTCACCTGAAGCCGAACCGACGTAGTCATAGACAATGGGCAGAAATTTGCTGACTGTATCCGCGTCCAGGCCAAGCGAGTCAAAGCTCGAAGTCAGGCTGGCCAGGCCCCCGAGTTTGCTGCCACTACCGCCTAACAATCCACCCACCTTACCCAGTGCAGAGCCGGAATCCGCTTCGGGTGCAGCAGCCAGCAGCCCATCCATATCGGGTACGCCTTTGGCAATGCTGGCAAAGTCATCGGCCTCCAAATTGTCTTGGGCATATCCAAATACAGCGCCAGCGCCACCGGTGGCTTGTTCCGATGAAATGCCCAAATTATCGGTGAGCGAGCCCACCAAATCTGAATCGCCGGCACGAGAAGTCGCCTGGAATGACAACAGGACAACCAGAGCGGCGAAGCCGAGAACAAAATTTCGATCAATACTGATATGCATGTCAAACACCTTCGTTGATGGCTTTGTGGGTCTTTCCCTGACAGACAGTATATCGCGGTAACAGGCGCCCAGTGCGGTAAAGGCCTGGCCGTGCCTGCCCCAACTCAGGAACCGACGGCGATATCCATGGCCTCTACGAACTCTATGGATTTCTTTTCAACTCGTTTGTAGTCGTACAAACCAGCCTCGTCGAAGATGACACGATCCTCGTAGTCGTCGAACCAGATCGCGTCCGGGTTGCGCCCAACAATACAAACCTTGCCGCGATCTGGAGCGTCCAGCGCGTTGCGTAAAATTTTGAATATCAGCACACCATTCTCGGTTCCCGGAACGCCGGGGATCGGCTCGTTGGTGACAGCGGCCACCTCGGTCTTGCCTTTGTAGTGAGTGATCGACAAACGGGCATGCGTCTCCACGCCGGACAGACCCCGCTGTGACTCGTTCAGGATGTTCCATACCGTTTCGATCGGAACGTTGAAGGCTTTGTAGGCGACGATGTCCCTGCCACAGAAGAAGTAGTGATTGCCGACACCGACTCGGTACAGGGCGCGTTGCATTACCCTGAGCGCAGCGGAATCGTCATTGATACCCTTGATGATCGGCGACTGATTCTCAACATTGATCCAACCACGGGAAGTAATCGCCTCCATCGCCTGCCGCGTGTCCTCGTGCCACTTGAGTGAGCCGTTCGGATTCGTGAGGTATTCACCGTCCAGTCCTTTGAGGAGGAATTCGTCCGGATGGTTGAAGTGGATCATCAGCCTGAAGCCAACATCCGGGTAAGTCTCGTGAAAAAGGTCCATCATCGACAGGAAGGCCTCATCGAATCGCTTCGGATGAAACGACATCTCCTTGGTACCGATGCGGATTGATTCCACGCCCGACTCTGCCAGTGCGGCGAGCCAGGCGCCGATTTTTCGATTCGGTAGCACCATCGGGTCGCCACCGGACAACAATACTTCTCTGAGTTTCTCGCGACCCGTTTGCGGGTGCAGCCCATCGTTCGCGGCAACGATTTCGTTGTGCCCTCGCACGTAGTCAGTGACCTCCTTGATCTTCGCCAGCCCTTTTCTGGCGACAGTGCCATCCTGGCGTTCGATATCCTTCTGGCCGATCAGTTCTTCACGGTAGCAGAAGCGACAATGCGCCGAACACGTGGAAACCACATACAGCAGACCCATCTCGTATTTGTGCAGCAGCCCCTCGACCGGCGCAAAGTCCATCTGGTGTCCGGGATCTTCAGATCCTGCCAGGTTGAGTGTTTCGTCCGGGTTGGCCTTGACGATCCTCTGCAGCGGCTTGCTGTGCCTGGCCATCTCGAAAAAGTGCCGGGTCATCTTCACCGGCATACGTGATTCCACATCGCGCGGCGTGTCGTTCAGGCGCGACAACGCCGAGAGCTCATCCGGGGAATAGAAGCCCTTGATGTCCTCCGGCGCCTTGTCCTGGAAGAAAGGCTTCAGGCCATTGATGATCTGACGGTCATGTTTGGGATTCTCGATCCTGTCCAGGAACGCCTGTTCCCTTGCCGTCGCAACGTATCTGCCTGTGTTTGCCACTTCGCACCTCTCTTGGTCATGCCGCTAACAGGCACTAATGTAACACATTGAACTCTTTCTTTATGTTAATGTAACAAAATGGACATTATGGAGGCCCCAACTTCCACCAAAGACCTCGTCGCCGCGGTCAGCAGCGAACTCACCCTCACGGAGCGGCGCATTGCGGAGGCGGTGCTGGCGGAGCCTACGCTGCTTGCTTTCGGCACGGTCTCGGACCTGGCCAGTCTTGTGGGCACCAGCCGGCCGTCAATAGTACGCTTCGCCAACAAGCTCGGTTTCGACGGCTATACCATGCTGCAAAGACACGTTCGAAGCGATTTATCCCATCGCCTGGCGCGTCCAAGCCATCGAATCAGGCATGATGACGAGACCGGTCTGGCGGCAAGGGTGGCGATCGATGGCTCCATCGCATCGGTGTTCGACGCAGTGGATGGAGCCAGGCTGGCAGCACTGGCCGAGCCCATTGTCCGCGCAGAAAACGTCTGGATTCTCTCCGGAGAGACTTCTCAGGCTGGCGCTCACGCGTTCCACAGTGGCCTGTCAATGGTCAGGTCGGGCGTACGCCTGCTCGAAAGCCACTCCATGAGTACTGACCTCAGTGGCGCAGGCGCACGCGACGCGGCGGTAGTATTCGACTTCTCCCGCTACCGGCGCCAGGTCACCACTGCCACCGGTGTCCTGGCGAACTCGGGCGTTGCCGTTGTCGCGATCACCGATAGCCCGCTGTCGCCCCTGGTGGAACTGGCCGATACTTGGTGTCAGATCGTGGTGCCGGCAATCGGCCCCTTTGACAGTTCGGTCCCGGTTGTAGCGATCGCCGAATTGCTCGTTTCCCAGGTTGCAAGAGACCTGCATGACGGGGCCACTGTCCGCATCGACCGCATCGAGGCGCTTTGGGAACAAACAGAGGTTTTCCTGTAGATTTCCATTCTCCAGGAGGAGCAACCGTTGATAAACAAGAATTATTCATCCGTCTCGAGCGCTGTTGCCGATATTCCGGATGGGGCTACTGTGCTGGTGGGAGGGTTTGGCGCGTCAGGCAGCCCGATAGAGCTGATCCATGCGTTGATTGATCAGGGTGCAACGGACCTGACCGTGGTCAATAACAATACCGGTAACGGTGAAGTGGGGCTGGCCGCACTGATCGGCAACGGACAAGTCAGCAAAATGATCTGTTCCTTTCCCAGGTCCAGCCAGTCCAGAGTGTTCCCGAAACTGTACAAGGAAGGCAAGATCGAGCTTGAACTTGTCCCGCAGGGAACACTTGCCGAACGGATTCGGGCGGGGGGTGCAGGAATTCCGGCCTTCTTTACACCGACGTCGGTGGGCACGGTTCTGGCTGAAGGCAAGGAGTCACGCGAATTTGATGGGCGCAATTACGTCATGGAGTCCTGGCTTCAAGCTGATTTTGCATTGATCAAATGTGAAGTCGCCGACCCCCTTGGCAACCTGACCTACAACAAGACCGCCCGCAATTTCGGCCCGCTCATGTGTATGGCGGCTGCAACGACCATTGTTCAAACGAAAGCATTGGTGGCGGCGGGTCAAATTGATCCCGAGCATGTCATCACGCCGGGCATTTTTGTAAATCGCATCGTCGAGGTTCCTCACCCTGTCCATGAAGACACCCTGATTGCCGAGGGAAGGAGTTACCCGTGAGCGGTGGTTGGACAAGAGAACAAATGGCGGCCAGAGCAGCCCAGGACATACCCGATGGCTCATACGTCAATCTGGGGATTGGTATTCCGGAGCTGGTTACAAGATTTGTGCCTGAAGGCCGCGAATTCATCTATCACACTGAAAACGGCATGCTTGGCATGGGGCCACCCCCGGCCGAGGATGATCAGGACCTGGACTTGATGAATGCCGGCAAGAAGTATGTGACGGCGGTACCAGGCGCGGCCTACTTCCACCATGCCGACAGCTTCAGCATGATCCGCGGCGGCCACATCGATGTCTGTGTGCTCGGCACCATGCAGGTGGCGGCCAACGGGGATCTGGCGAATTGGTCCACGGGCGCGCCGGGTGCCATTCCCGCAGTGGGCGGTGCCATGGACCTCGTTCAGGGCGTGAAACGCATCTACGTGATTACCCAGCACACCACCAAGGCCGGCGAACCGAAACTGGTCGAGAGGTGCAGCTATCCATTGACAGGGCCTGGTGTCGTGTCACGCATCTATACCGACCTTGCCGTGGTTGACGTCACCCCCGACGGCTTCCGGGTCGTTGAATTGGCGCCCGGTGTCACTTTTGAAGATGTCGAGGGTAACACCGGCGCGTCGATTTTGGCGGCGGAATAACGGCCGTCCTGGCCTGCATTCAGAGCTGCGCCACCTTGGCCAAATGTCCGGCCATTGGCTATGCAGGACATGCAAAAAGGTCCATCATCAATGACTGGCGCGCCACCATAGGTGTCTGGATATAACAAATCCAGAAAATATTGGGAAAAAACCAGGAACAATCAGGACCTCCACATCTTGGAATGAATTGCGGAAAAAGTCGGTACTCCCAATTCCCGGAGTTCAGCCAAGCTGTTGGGTGCCGTCGGCTTTTGCGCCCCTAATTATCGCGCTGATCGGGCTGCTCACATTGGCCTCTTCCACGCTTGATGCAAACGAATTCAGTGCCACCCACTTGGACGACAGAACCATTTTCCGCGTCTATTTCGACGACATTGAAATCGCACATAAAATTGCCATTTCCTTTGAACCGCTCGAATCCAATTATGAGCGAGGCTACCTGGTTCTGATCCTAACGGCCGATGAACGGGAGCAGTTAGTCCGGTCGGGGCTTGATGTGAAATTGGACGATGAGTTGACCCGCCATTACGCCGACAGATCGCGCGCATCGCTTGATGGAGTGAATGCAATTCCGAGCTTCCCTTGTTACCGTACCGTCGAGGAGACGTTTAGCTCGGCACAGGCCATGGTCAACGCATACCCCGCTCTGGCCACCTGGAGTGACCAGGGAGATTCCTGGCTAAAGACCCAAAGCCTGGGTGGCTACGATATGCACGTGCTGAAACTGACCCAATCGGCCGTGACCGGACCCAAGCCAATCGTTTTCATCACCAGCGCCGTTCACGCCCGTGAATACACTACGGCGGAATTGGCAACTCGATTGGCTGAGAATTTGGTGAGTACTTATTCCACCGACCCCGATGTCCGCTGGATTCTGGATTACCATGAAATCCACTTCCTTCTGGTCAGTAATCCGGACGGCCGCAAGCAGGCCGAAGCGGGCATTCTCTGGCGCAAGAACTACAACCAGAATTACTGCAGTGCAATCAGTAGCAGCTACGGCGCGGACCTGAATCGAAATTTTCCTTTCAACTGGGATTGCTGTGGTGGTTCCAGCGGGTTTCAGTGCGATACGACCTATTCGTGGGCCGGGCCCCACCTCCGAACCCGAGACCCAGGCCGTAGTCTCCTACATCCAGTCTCACTTCGCCGACAACCGTGGTCCAAATGACAACGACGTCGCGCCGCTCGATTCACCCGGTATTTATCTGGACATCCACAGTTCTGGAAGACTGATTCTTTGGCCCTGGGGTCATACCAACAACACCGCTCCCAACAGCGTTCAGTTGCAGACGCTGGGGCGAAAATTGGCTTTCTTCAACGGCCACATTCCCCAACAATCAATCGGCCTGTATCCCACAGATGGCACCACCACTTCTTTCGCGTACGGAGAGATGGGTCTGGCCGCTTTCACCTACGAATTGGGCACGGTGTTTTTTGAAGACTGCGACTACTTCGAAGCAACATTGGTACCCGATAATATGCCCTCATTGATGTACGCGCTGAAAGTCGCCCGTACGCCCTATATCACCCCCGCCGGGCCCGATTCCGTCAATCTATCATTGGATTCTGGCGCTACGCCGCCCGGTGTTTTGCTTGGCAGCACAATGGTGCTCACCGCCAGCATTGACGACTCCCGCTATAACAACAGCAATGGCACAGAACCTACCCAAAACATTGTTGCTGCCGAATATTATCTGGATTCGCCGCCCTGGGGATAACGGCTCGGGCGTGACGATGTCACCGACAGACGGCAATTTCGATGCAAGCATTGAAGGGGTTACGGCAAGCATTGAGACCGCTGGAATGAGCGAGGGCCAGCACATCATCTTTGTACGTGGACAGGATGCAGGGGGTGAATGGAGCGCTGCAAGCGCAATTTATCTCTACATTACGACTTCGGAAACTGACTTCATTTTTTCTGACGGTTATGAGGAATTATAGTCTGACAACCGGTAGCCCAGCTCGCCCTCCAATTCCCAATCCAACTCCTCAGCAATGAACGCCAGATCGGATTTTGCTATCGCAGCGTACTGTTTGGGCTTGTACGCCGTTTTTACCGTCGTTCCGGGCCCAAAATGACGGCCTTCAACGCGGACAGAGGGGTGTTGCAGCCGAATTCAATAACTATTGCCGATTTTTTCGATCAGTTCGTTGTAATCGCGCAGCACTTCATAGTTGATGTAGCAAACGTGCTTAACCACCTCTTGCAGGTTTCGCAGGTGCCAGATTTTCATGGCTCGTAGCCGAAGAATGTTTTCAGCTTCTTCAATAAACCAATAGCCCTCGGCGCTGTCCGGCCAATCGAGGTTCACACGTGAAGACTCAGAAGAAATCCACGGTTTGCGGATGAACGCCGAAAAATCCAGGCCAGAATGCTGCCAGGCATGATACGGCGTGGCTTGAATCGACCGCAACCAGTCGAAGGGATTTCGGAACAGGACGACAAACAATGTATCATCGCTTTCATTCAGTGATCTGACGCACTGGTAATCAGTTGATTGATTGGCCCGGCACCTGGGGTAATGATCCTTGATATACCAATGTTTGCCACCGAAGTCCTTGGTTTGTATAACGGAATCAAAATTCTTGTTGATCAGGCTTGAAAGGAAATTGGTGCCGGAGCAACGCTCACCAAACAACTGCACAAACTTGATCATGGATTGCACCTCGAAAATGAATATTGCTGACCACTATCTGTCCAAGGCGCCACCATATGCCCCTCAATCGGATCAAGCAAATAATTTGCCGGCTGCAATCGCCGCAAAAAGTCCTGCGCGAACAGGTTGCGGCTGCCCCTGAATTAGGGCCTTGGACTATGCCCGTCTACAAACAACACGAACTGGTTCACATCCACATTCCCAGAACTGGCGGTACCGCGATCGGTGCCTTCTTCAATTCCGTCGGCGACATGCCCTGGAACCGGGGTTCCTGGGTGGGGCAAGAGATGCTCAACGGCAGATGGTATGAATACCAGCACCTGGCAATCGAGGAATTCCTGACTTTGAGCCGCAACGAGTTCAGCGGGTATCGATCTTTTGCGGTCACGCGAAATCCATATCACAGACTCATCTCCGATTTCCACTGGAGGCAAATGATCCACAATAATTTTCCGCAGGCTGCCGTTCTCGTGTTTGATTCATTCGCATCCCTGGTGGCCGCAATTCCAGATGATATCAACACAAATTGGGACGATCTTGTTCAAGGCGCCGATCAGGCACAGGCCAATTTCCTGATTCATGTACGGCCCCAGGTTCACTACATCGGGACCATGAAGGGAGCGCAGCAAGTCCAGGTGCTGTTGGCGTTTGAACAGTTGGACAGGGACTTCGCCGCGCTGCTGTCGCCCTATGGCATCAGCACCTCTCGAATCAAGCCCCCCGCCGCACGGCCGCTGGAGCAGCACTATGACCAGGCGATGCTCGATCGCGTTGCACGCATTTATTCCGATGACTTCAAGCTGGGTCACTACCCAACGGCAGTGTGACAGCCCATCAGGTCGTCAAAGCCGGGTCAAAAGTGTACAATGCCGCCATGGATGGAAAAGTGGCTATTGTGATTCTGGCATGCGCATCACCACCCTACGACAAAACCATTCAAGCCATCAGAACCACCTGGGGCAGTAAGCATATTGCCGGCGCAGACATTTATTATCTATATGGCAATGCAGAGAATGAGGGCGCAAAAAGAGTAATTGCCAGCCATCTCGGTCACGCGGCCCCACGGGTCGCCGCGGATAAGATTTATCTCTCGAATAATGTACTGATAGCCGGTTGCTCAGACCACATGTCTCAGCAGGCTGATTGCCTGCTGCGCAAGCGGCTGATTGCATTCGATTACCTGGCAAACCGTAATGATTATCGACAGATTTATACCGTCTGCGCGACCAGTTATGTGGATCAGTCCAGGATGTTGGTCCACGCGAAGAGTCTCACCAACACGCTCCATTTGGCAGGTCCCATGACGGTTAACCAGGAATCAGCTGCGCCGCTCATCAGCGGCGCAAGTATGCTGCTGTCGATTGACCTGGCGAGACAGCTTGGTAAGCGCCGCAATGAAATCATTGAACAGAACAGGTTCGGGTTCAGAGATGATGTGGCCATCGGCCACTGGGTTGCTACGAACGTCAGCCTACGGCCTGTCCGTGACATCATTAAGGCCATGCCAGACAAGAGCAGTCTCAGTGCCGAATATGTGTTCGTCTCCTGCGTCGAAACCTCCGCAGATTTTGTCGTGGCTGCGCCGGAAAGGCACCGGCCCAGGCACGGGGTCTTTCACTATCACTTCCACAGTCGCAAACCCCACGATATGGTCAACTTTCACGCCAAGCATTTTGCCGGCACGACGTAGTTACAATGCCGAGGCCAAAAGAAGATCCATGTCCAGCGCCTCTTCAAGGGCAATCGCCAACTCATCCAGAGTTGATTCAACGCTCTGTTGGTAATTCAGGGCCGAATTGGCGTTAGCGCCGAGGCGCGAGAGAAAACTGGCACGATAGGCGTCGCTGTTCATCAGTCCATGGACGTAACTGCCCTCGATTCGACCGTTGGCACTGCGGGCGCCCTCAGGTTGACCATCAATGAGCAACATGGGTTGGCTGCAGTCCGGGCCATAGGTTTCACCGAGGTGAATCTCGTAGCCTTCCACAGGGTCACCGCTCAAGGCACAAGTCCCGTTCACTGGACGAACGGTTTTCTCTTCGCCCATGCGGGTTTCAACCTTCAGCAGACCGAGCCCCTCGGCCCCACCCACGCCCTCACCGACGCCATTGCCGCCGTCATGGCCAAACTCATCAACAACCCGCTGACCCAACATTTGATAGCCGCCACATATCCCCAGCACCCGACCGCCACCTCGGGCATGCGCGATGATGTCGTGGTCCCAGCCCTGTTCGCGTAAAAAACCCAGATCGCCCAAGGTCGATTTTGTGCCGAACAACACGATCAGGTCGGCATCCCGCGGCAGTGCCTGGCCGGGCGGAATAAAACTGAAATCCACCTGCGGCTCCAGCCTCAGCGGGTCCGCGTCATCAAAGTTGGCGATGCGAGACAACATCGGTGCAACAATGCGAATGGTGTCTTCCCGGGCCACCTGGTTTTGCGCGACGGACACCGCGTCTTCGGCGGGCAATTGCGACAATGCGCTCAACCAGGGGACCACCCCGTAGCATGGCCAGCCCGTGCGCGCTTCAATTGCTTCAACCCCGTCTTCGAACAGTGCCGGATCACCGCGAAATTTGTTCACAACGAAGCCGCATATCATGGCGGCGTCTGCAGGGTCAAGCACGCTTTGAGTCCCCACAATGGCGGCAATGACGCCACCGCGCTCAATATCGCCCAGCAGGCAGACCGGCGTGCCTGCTGCTCTTGCAAATCCCATATTGGCAATATCGCGCTCCCTGAGATTGATTTCAGACGGGCTGCCAGCTCCCTCGATCAGGACCAGGTCATAGCGATCAGTGAGCCGCCTGAAGCTCTCCAACACCGGTGCCAGCAATGTGCCGCGACCACTGATATATTGGGCTGCTTCCATACTCGACCGCACCCGACCATGCACCACAACCTGCGACATCGTGTCGGTTTGCGGTTTCAGCAACACAGGATTGAAGTCAAATTCCGGCTCCAGGCCGCAGGCCATGGCTTGCAGTGCCTGTGCGCGGCCAATTTCTCCGCCATCGGCGCATGCCGCAGCATTATTGGACATGTTTTGCGGCTTGAATGGTGCAACGCTCAATCCCCGTCGCCTGGCTGCGCGGCACAGCCCAGCCACCAGTACCGATTTGCCAACATCTGAACCGGTACCCTGAATCATGAGGGCGCGCGCGGTCATACGGCGCCAATGATGCGAATATCAAAACCATCCGCATCTGATCTGATCTTTGCCCTGACGCCATAAACCTCGCGCATTTGTTGCACGGTGCAGGTTTCTTCCGGCGAACCGTCAGCAACAATTCTGCCTCCGGTCATCCATATGAGGCGGTCGGCAAAGCGGGCGGCCAACGCAACGTCGTGTAACACCAGTAAGGCGCCACCGCCGTCGTTCACATATTCGCGGACCAACTTTATAATACCCAATTGGTGGCGCGGGTCCAGCGCGGCGACCGGTTCGTCCGCAAGCAAAAAGGGCGCTGCGGCAGCGATCGCTCGAGCCACGTGGACCCGTGCCAGTTCACCCCCGGACAGCGTGTCTGTTTGCCGATCCGCCAAAGACGAAAGATCACAGGACTCGATGGCCGCATCGACCGCTTGCGCGTCCAGCTTGCCCAGCCGGCCCAGTGCTGCACCGTGGGCGAATCGGCCCAGGGCCACAACGTCACGGACGGTATTGGGCCATGCCAGCGGGCGGCGTTGTGGCAGATAAGAAACCTGCCGGGCGCGCTCCATGGACGATAGTTTTCGGATATCGATACCCGCCAGGCTGGCAACTCCCGCCGACAGGCCAATCAAGCCCAAAATAGCGCGCAACAGGGTGGTCTTACCGGCTCCATTCGCTCCCAGCAATGCCACCAATTCGCCCCCTCGAAGTGACAGCGAAGCGTGCTCGACGAGCGCTTTAGTGTTCGCGTGAACACTGATGTTTCTGGCGCAAAGTTCAGTCATTGACTGCACGCCTTCTGAAGGCGATCCAGACAAAAGCCGGTGCGCCAATGAGTGCGGCCACAACACCCAACTTGAGTTCGGCGTTGGTCGGCAACAACCGTACGCCGATATCTGCGATGACCAGCATCAAGCCACCCAGCAAGGCAGACGGCACCAGGCTACGCGCCGGATCGTGGTTCACGAAAGGCCGCACAATATGAGGCGCGACAATGCCCACAAACCCGATGGCGCCGGCAAGCGCTACCGCCGCCCCGGTTGCAATGCCGGCACCCGTCACGACGGCGAGACGCTGGCGGCGCAGGTTTAGACCCACACCACTGGCAGCCTCTTCGCCCAGTGTCAGGGCCGACAATCCACGTCGCGTGGCGAACAGCAACGCCAATCCAAGGGCCACGAGTGGCGCGGAAAGCTTCAAATCATCAAAACTTCTATTGGCGACCGATCCCAATAACCAGTTGATCATGTCAGACAATGAGAACGGGTTGGGTGCAAAGTTAAGCAATAAAGACATTGCGGCGGCGGAAAAACTGGAAAGCCCTACGCCCAGCAAAATCAGGGTCACCACTGACTTGATCCGAATGGCAGCAGCAGCCAGCAGAGCAGTCGCAATCAAGGCACCCAGAATGGAAGATAGTGGCAGGGCATACACCCAGGTGCTTGCCAGGCCATAGTAAAGTGTAAACGTTGCCGCCAGGGCGGCCGTCGCAGTGACTCCAAGTACTCCGGGTTCCGCCAGCGGGTTTCGCAGCAGACCCTGGAGGGCCGCGCCGCTGGTACCCAGAGCCGCGCCCACGACAAAAGCGGTCAACGCGCGTGGCAAACGAATTTCCCACACCACCATCATGTCGCCGGCTGACGCCTGCCCTGCCAATGCAGCGAGCACCCTGGGCACCGCCAGTGGCGTTGAACCCAACATGCAGGCAGCAGCCACAGCGAAAATGCTGGCAGCGATTAGCAGGCTTATCAGTTGACGGTGTGTCATTGTCGGGCGGTGAGAATGTCTGCGCCGGCCAGAGCTTCGATGGCATCCAACAGGAACCAACCGCCGCAGGACGTCCAAGCACCGTGCAACATGACCGTAGGCTGCTCGACCATCTGACGCCTTGCGACCGGATGTCGCATCGGGCTCCAAAGCGCCAGGTGATTGCTTGCTCCCCGGAAGAATGCCGCTGCGACCAATCCCGGCCTGTCATAGGCCAGTTTTTCCAACGGAATGGGGCGCCAACCCGGCTGAGTTTCAAAATTGCTCAATCCCGCAGCCAACAACATCTCGTGTACCAGTGAGCCGGGGCCGGTGGTGGCGCCCGAAGGCGTCATGTAAAGGGCGCTCCTGGTCACCGTGGATGCGGCAATTGCGCCAAGGCGTTCATCCATTTTCTGAACCACAGCCTGGCCAAGCTCAGGCTCACCCAGACCCTCCGCAATTGCCACTATACCAGCGCGAATCGCCTCGATATTGTTGGCGAACGGCACCTGTAGTACAGGCACACCCGCGCGCTCAAAGAACCGCACGGACAACGGCCCACCCCCGTACGCACGCACAATGAGATCGGGTTCCAGGATTAGAACGTCTTCGGCCAAAGGACGAACCTGGGGAACACCCTTGGCGTGATCGCGCATGTATGAAAAATCCCGTTCGGCGTCCTTCGACAAAGCAAGTATTCTCGATTTCGGTAACAACTTGAGCAAGAACTGATCGGCGCAATAATCCATGCTCACAACCCTCATGGGCTTGGCGGGCGCACCGGCCGCGAGCAATTCACAAGCGGGTGTCAGCCAAAGCAAGACGATGAGTATGGCAAACCGAGTCATGGTGTGTCAGAACCGCAGGGCGGCGCCGATGCTGCCGGACAGTCCGGGGGTGTCATATCCCAGAACCTGTTGATATTGCTCATCAAGCAGATTCTCTACGCGGGCATACAGATCGACGCGTTCCGTGAGTTTGTAACGGGCGGATAAGTCGATCCGTGTCCAGGCGTCCACCGTGCCGTTGGCGTCCTGCTCTTCGCCGTTATATACGACCAGCAAAGTGCCTGAAAATGGCCCGGATGGATTAATCGTAAGCATAACATTGCCCGAGTGCCTGGGTACTCGTGGAAGCGCTGCCCCTATGCCGTCCCTACTGTCTATATTGGCATAATTTATTGCCAGTTCAGCCCAGTCCGTCAGTTGGTAACTGGCGAAAATCTCGACGCCGGTCGACTTCGCTTCGGCGATGTTCTCGTAACCGCCAACTGCGAATGAAAAGTTGATCAGATTGATGGTGTCCTGATCAAAATACGTTACCCCAATTTCGCCGCGCTGGTTGCCGGTTCGCATTATGATTCCCACATCATAGGCTTCGGATGTCTCGGGCTTCAGAGCTGCATTGGGTGCCACTGCACCGCAACAGAAAAAGGTTGTCTGGAAAATAGTCGGCGCCTTGAATCCCTCGCCCCAGCTACCGCTCAACGTCACCTGGTCGCTGGGATTATAGGCCACAGCCAGCCGGCCGGTGGTACTGGCCCCGTAAGATTCATGATCATCTCTCCTCAGCCCGGCTGTTATGGTCAGCGCTTCAATGGGCTTGAGTTCGTAAAGAGCGAACAGTCCGTTGATCGAGGTATCTTCGCCGTTGGCCTCGCTGTCCTCTCGTTCCGCACCAAATGCAACGCGATGCCGATCGTTAATGGACAAGTTACCCTGGTAGCGAAAAGTCGTGCGATGACCTTCGCTGGAAAAGCTGGGCAGTCCGTTAGAGAAGTTATTGCGCTCAATGTCGGAATAGCCGACCAGGAAAAGATTTTCGAGTTTGTCTTCGAATAGAGGCACTTGAAGCGTGACATTGCTGCTCAGTTCGGTGGTCTTGCTGACTTCGTCGCCATCCCCGACATTCCCCTGCGCTCCGAATGAGAAGCTGTCGAATTCCGATTCCGCATCGGTCCACAGGAACGACCCCTCTAAAAGGACATTTCCGGGCAGACTAAACCCGGCACGCCCGTTCACGCTGGTCGAATCAAAACCGTCATTTTCAGTATTGCCATTGGCCTCATCCGCTTTGGAAATTCCAACGGTGGTAAAGCCGGAGGCAGAAAGCCGGAAATCATAGCCATCGCCTGCACCGTTGATTTCAGCGCCACCCCGGAACGTGGAATAGGAGCCCCCCTCGGCGAACACCCTGCCGCCAAAACCTTGCTCCGGGCGCTTCGTCACGATATTGACGACGCCACCGATTGCATCCGTGCCCCACAATGTTGATTGAGGGCCCCTGAGTACTTCTATTCGATCGATGTTTGCAGGATCAAGGCGGGAGAAATCGAATCCGCCTCCTGGTGCTGTGGGGTCATTGACGACAACGCCGTCGATGATTACCAGCGTCTGTGCGCTCGCTGCACCGCGAATGCGGACAGACGCAGAACCACCGAAGGCGCCATTCTGGTTGACCGTCACACCTGGCGCAAGCGCGACGATATCCGCCACGAAATCCATGCCAAGGACTTCGATATCTGCGGCAGTAATCACCGTGACACTGGAGCCCACTTCGGTGACCCGTTGTTCCAGCCGAACGCCATAAACCATTACCGTGTCCAGGGCGTCATCCGACGCCGCATCCAGCGCCAGAGAAATTCCGGGCGCCAGCAAGCCTGCGGCGGCCAGCCTTTTCAGTGTTTTTCTCATTCCAAAGTTTCCCGCCATGCTCGACCGCCGAACAAGAGCATGAATTGCATGACTACATTCGGCATCGCTGATGCATTCAGCGCGACGGGCCGACTGAATGTCATTACACGGGAAAATAAGAATCCGGCTCTGATGGTTAACCCGACCACGAGCGAATGACGCGACGGCAGGTTTCCTGGTTTACCGATCTGCGTTGCTGGCGGCCTTCCCGGGTATCGAAATCCCAGTGGCTCGTCTGGCTAGCAACTCCTGGCTTACAGTTGCGAGAACAACTCCGGATTTTCACCGGATTCCCTCTTAGCTCCAGAATGCGGAGCACCATCTGTGTTTTACGTTAGTTCAGTCGCCGCGATGTGTCAATTGGGCGGCGCAAATAGAACACAAGAAATCAAAAATCGATTCCGCGTTGCGCTTTGATACCGGATTTGAATGGGTGCTTGATTTCGACCATGTCGCTGACCAGGTCCGCATATTCTATCAACGCGGTCTTGGCGTCTCGGCCAGTGAGTATGACGCTGGTATGGTCGGCGCGCGCATCCAGGCCAGCGATGACCGCATCGACGTCGAGATAGTCGTAACGCAGGGCAATGTTAATTTCATCGAGGACGATCAAATCGAAATCTCCGCTGCCCATCATTTCCACCCCTTTACCAAACGCCGCCTGTGCCGCACGGGTGTCCTGCGCCAGGTCTTGCGTGTCCCAGGTGAAGCCATCCCCCATGGTGTGCCAGGTTACAGGCTGGGGAAGTTTGCTGAAAAACTGTCGTTCACCCGTAATCCAGTTGCCCTTGATGAACTGGACGACGCCCACACGCTTACCCCAACCCAGTGCCCGCGCGATAACGCCGAATGCGGCGCTGGACTTTCCCTTGCCATCACCCGTGTTGACCAGTACCAGACCGCGTTCCGGGTCAACCGCCTGCTTAACTCTGGAGCTATGTCTGGCTTGCTGCTCCTGCATCTTTTTCTTGTGGCTTGCTGCGTCCGTCATAGCTGATCTGCGTGCGAGAATTATGATTGTAGGGTAACAGACTGGCTCGCCAACAATGCCAGGTAGATTGTTACTTCTGTGATCTGCTGGGTGGCGCCCAGGCAGTCACCGGTATAGCCGCCAATGCGTTTCTCAAATAGCGACCGGCTCAATACATGCCCCATGAATGCGCCAATAAGAACCGCCAGCGCAGCGGTTGAAGACAGCATTTGGTAAACCAGACCAACGGCAATCAACCCGGTGAAAACCGCGAACGTCAATGCCGCTTTGCCGATGCCATCAGCGGTCGGTTTGCCCAGGCCTTCGATGCGAACATATTTGCTGTTGGCGATCACGATGACGCTGGATAATCGGCTCAAGCCGTGGGCGACGATGAGTGCAATGATCGCCGCCCCTGGCGGCAGCGCCGCAAGCGTGACCAATTTTAGTGCCAGTACCAGGGTGAGTGCCAGCATTCCAAAGACACCGATGCGGCTGTCTTTCATGATCTCCAGCACACGTTGACGATCCCTGCCGCCACCCATGCCGTCAAAAGTGTCAGCCAGTCCGTCCTCGTGCAGCGCACCGGTGATCAACATTGAAGTCACCATCGACAGGAGGACGGCAACGGGGGTACCCAATAACGGCATCGCCAGCCAATAGGCCAGTGCAGCAATGCCGCCGAGCGCAAAGCCGACGGTGGGATAGTAGCGGGTCGCAGCTGCCAGCCGCTGGTCCGTGTAGGCATTGCCCGCCGCGAGCGGAATGCGCGTCATGAATTGTACGGCCAGTGCGAAAATGAACCATTCGCGTTTAATAGTCCGAATCATTCGGGTCCGCTGACACTCGCGCCTTCAAAACTGGCCATATCCCGAAGCACTGAAGCAGCACTTTGCAGCAAAGGCCATGCAAGCAATGCCCCCGTGCCTTCGCCAAGGCGCAGGCGCAAATCCAACAGCGGCTCCACACCCAGAGCTTGCAGTAGGTGCAGATGTCCACTCTCGGCGGAAACATGCGCAAATATCATTTTTTCCTTCAGTGATGGGTCAAAGGCTATGGCCGCGGCCGCCGCCGCCGAAGCAATAAACCCATCCACGATGATGCAGGATTTTGTGGCTGCTGCGGCCAACATGACGCCGACCATCATGACTATTTCGAACCCACCATATTCTGCAAGTATCACCTCGACACTCAACTCGTCCGGTGTTCGCAGGGCAGCCTGTTGCAGAACGGTGAGTTTGTGTTGCAACGCTTGATCGTCCAGGCCAGTACCTCGACCTGTCAGGTCCTTCAACGGCAGACGCAACAACTTGTGTGTGATCAGGCTTGCAGATGAGGTGTTGCCAATGCCCATCTCTCCGAAACAAAGCGCATCGTATTCACCCTCGCCAAGATCGCGACCGCAGCGAAGCGCCCGAGCAAGCTGTTCTCCCAGCATCGCTGGTTCAGTCAGGAAATTCCTGGTCCCGGGCCCAATACTGCGCTGTATCAGGGAAGGGTGGTCAATCGCTTTGCCGCCAATACCGGCATCTACAACCCGAAAGTCGACACCCAGGGTATTGGCAAATACGTTTGCCGCCGCTCCACCGCCGAGGAAATTCAACACCATTTGCCGGGTCACTTCTTGCGGATATGCGGAGACGCCCGCCTGAGTGATGCCGTGATCTCCGGCGAACAGCGTTAACTGGCAACGGCTCATCGTCGGACTTAGTGATTGCTGGACCGTTCCGATCTGATAGGCTAGATCTTCTATTCTGCCCAAGAGCCCAAAGGCTTGGTCTTGTTATCGATTCTGGATTTCAGGACCGCATAAGAAAATTTGGCGCCAGCCTTCATTGCGGATATCGCTGTGCTGGTAATGAGTCGCAGGACGGTGAAGCGCTATGCTACCAGCTTCTCCACGGTGGAGCAGGTGAATTGAGGGGTGAATAAAAATCGCACGATTTCGAGGCAACTATGCGGATAGAAGAAATGCCGGATGCGGGCTTTAGCACTCTGATTCTGGGAGGCGCTCGCTCCGGGAAGAGTCATCGCGCCCTGGTGCTCGCAGAAGATGCGTGTGCACAACGAACGTATATTGCCACCGCCCAGTCGCTTGATGATGAAATGGGAGACCGGATTGCCCGACACCAGGCTGAGCGGGGCGATGACTGGCAAACGATTGAGGAACCCTTTGCGTTAAGTTCGATGATCAAACAAACATGTATGGAGGAACGTTCAGTGTTGGTCGACTGCCTGACTTTGTGGTTGTCCAACATCATGTTGGCTGATATGGATGTTGATGCGGAAGTTCAGCTACTGGCTGAAACCATACGCGGGGCCAACGCCCCCCTCATCCTGGTTTCCAATGAAGTGGGCATGGGCATTGTTCCTGCCTCATCCCTGGGACGTCGATTCAGAGACGAGCAGGGACGTTTGAATCAAATGATGGCAACCATTTGCACGCGCGTCGAGATGGTCACGGCAGGATTGGTGACGCGCCTCAAAGGTTGATTGGCATTTTTGTGTTAGGGAAACGTTGCTTTTATCGGCACGTCAAGCCAGCAGGATATCTCTGCTTGCGTTAGACTGCGCGTGGTCCATTTGGAAGAGAAAATTCAATCATGTCGGTAGACGCCTCGTTTATGCCGTATCAGCACCTGCCCGAGGTCGTAGAGTGGAAAGCGCTGGTCTCCAGATTTCACAAGCCCAGTCGCTGGAGGGCCCACTGGCAGCTTGCCAATTCGGTCGGTTCCTACATCATGATCTGGTGTCTGATGTACTTCAGTTTGGGCGTCACATGGTGGCTGACCCTGCCATTGGCGGTGCTGGCGGGTGGCCTGCTGATCAGAATATTCATCATTTTTCATGATTGTGGCCATGGCTCCTTCTTCAAGTCGAAGCGGGCCAATAACGCTTGGGGCTTTGTTTGCGGTGTGCTGACATTCACACCTTACCACCGCTGGCGATGGGAGCATGCCCGCCATCATGCAAGCTCCGGCAACCTTGACCGCCGCGGCACCGGTGACGTTTGGACCATGACCGTACAGGAATATCTCGATGCACCACGCTCCAAGCGTTTGGCTTACCGGGTGGTACGTCATCCGCTGGTACTCTTCATTATTGGGCCACTCTTTCTTATGTTGGTCCAGGAGCGTATACCGAGCCGGAGCGGCGACCGGCGGGAACAGAACTCGGTCTGGTGGACAAATCTCGGCTTTCTGGCCGTCGTCATTGGCCTGGCCTCTGTCTTCGGCATTGCCCAATATGTGCTTATCCATCTGATCATCCTCATGATCGCCGGCTCTGCCGGTATCTGGCTGTTTTATATACAGCACCAGTTTGAAGATGCTTATTGGGAGCACGGGGAGGACTGGGACTATACCGCAGCAGCGCTGCGAGGCAGTTCGTTTTACCGCTTACCCAAAGTGTTGCAGTGGTTCTCCGGCAACATCGGCTTTCATCACCTTCACCATCTCAGTTCGCGTATTCCCAATTATCATCTCGAGCGATGCCACCTCTCCAGCCCGATGTTTCGCGATGTGAAGGCAATCACCCTGCTCGCCAGCCTGAAATCATTGTCATTCCGGCTGTGGGATGAATCAGCGAAAAAGCTGGTGGGATTTCGCGATCTGCAAACCAATCCAGATGGGCAGCCGCTGACGAAATAAAGCGCTGCCAACAGGCCCATCCACGAGTGAATTGAAAATCCCCGTCCCCTAGAGGTTTCTGATGCCCTTATAAGCTTAGGTGCGGCAATCCTGCGCAACCGGGGAATATGACATGAAACTGGAAGCCATCAACACCATCGCTGTCATTGGCGCTGGCCAGATAGGCCAGGCTGCCGCAGTCGAGTTTGCACTGGGTGACTACGAGGTCCGCCTGCATTCAAGATCCAGTGAGAGTTTGGCCCGAGGATTGCTGGGGATTCGCGGCATACTGGAAAAGATGATGGGACTCCGCATCGTGACCGCTGACCAGGCACACCAGGCGGAAACCCGGATCAAAACCGATGGCAACTTGAGAAACACCGTCAAAAACGCTCAAGTCGTCTTTGAGGCGGTATATGAAGATCTGGAGCTCAAACAGCACATTTTTCGTGAGCTGGACCGCCACTGCCAAAACGATGCAGTGATGGTCAGCGGTACCTCGACCCTGAGCCTTTCCGCAATCGCCTCGGCCACAACATCTCCCGAACGCGTGGTGCTGGCCAATGCCTCAAACCCACCCTACCTTGTGCCGCTGGTAGAGATTCTGCGAAATACCGAAACATCGGACGAAACGGTAAATACGCTCTGCGCGCTACTGAGAAAAATCGGCAAAAAGCCAGTAGTGATCCAGAAAGAAGTACCCGGTTTCGTTGCCAACCGCTTGCAGGTTGCATTGCTTAGAGAGGCGCTCCACCTGATCGAGGAGGGCATCGTTACCGCTCACGACATTGACCTGATTTTGCGCTCGAGCATTGGCCGGCGGTGGGCAGTGGCCGGAATATTCGAGGTGTTCGACATCTCGGGTCAGGACCTGACCCTGGCGGCATCATCCTATCTGATGCCCTACCTGAGTAATGCCACCGAGCCGTCCCGCGTGCTCGGCGATAAAGTTGCCGAGGGCAAATTGGGCGTCAAGTCTGGAGAAGGGTTTTACCCCTGGACGCCAACCACCGCAGATGCGCTGCAACAACGGATCGCGCACGCCCTGGTTGAGATAGAAAAATGGTCACAGGAAACGAAACAGCGGTAGCCGAGAACTTCGCGTAGTATTCGAAATCATGGAGCCGATATTAAAAATAAAGGGTCTGTCAAAGACCTATGCCGGAGGGCTTGAAGCACTGAGAAATGTTGATCTAGAGATCAATCGCGGTGAAATCTTCGCTTTGCTGGGACCCAATGGCGCCGGCAAGACAACGCTCATAAATATAGTAACGGGCATCGTCAGACTGCCGGCCGGGACGGTGAGCGTAGACGACCACGACATCGTGCGGGATTTTCGCGCAACGCGCTCGTGCATCGGATACGTGCCCCAGGAGCTACCCATCGAAACTTTTGAATCCGTGTGGGATACCTGCAACTTCAGTCGCGGTTTGTTCGGCAAGAAACCCAATGCCCGGCACGTGGAAAACGTGCTTCGCGATTTGTCGCTGTGGGACAAGAAAGACGAGCGCATCATGACGCTGTCGGGCGGGATGAAGCGGCGCGTTCTCATCGCCAAGGCTCTGGCGCATGAACCCACCATTTTGTTTCTCGATGAACCCACCGCCGGCGTCGATGTTGAGCTGCGCCAGGACATGTGGAAGGTGGTATCTGATTTGAGCCAGGATGGGGTAACCGTCGTGTTCACAACCCAATACATCGAAGAGGCGGAACGTCTTGCCGACAGGGTGGGTGTGATCAATCATGGCGAAATCATCCTGGTCCAGGAAAAGCACCGCCTGATGAGTGAAATGGGCAGGAAGCAACTCACGCTGCATTTGCAGTCGTCACTTGCTGAGGTCCCGCCGCAGCTCGCGCAGTTCGGACTCGAATTGGCCAATGAGGGTCACGATCTCGTCTACACCTACGACACCAAAGGAGATCACACCGGCATCACCTCACTGCTTGCTCACCTGCACGAAACCGGGATCCGGTTCAATGATCTGGAAACGACTCAAAGCTCACTGGAGGAGATCTTTGTGGGGCTGGTACATCAATGAGCGTCAATATTCAGGCCGTCAAGGCCATTTACCGTTTCGAGATGGCGCGCATGTTCCGCACGGTGGTCCAAAGCATTGTTGCACCGGTCCTGTCGACGTCGCTGTACTTCGTCATTTTCGGAGCAGCAATTGGTTCGCGGATAACCGAAATTGACGGGGTCAGTTACGGCGCATTCATCGTGCCGGGGTTGATCATGCTGTCAATCATGACCGAGAGTATTTCCAATTCATCTTTCGCCATTTACTTTCCGAAGTTTACCGGCACCATATTCGAGGTTCTGTCGGCACCGATTTCCTACTTCGAGGTGATGTTGGGCTATGTTGGGGCGGCCGCAAGCAAGTCAGTTATTATTGGGTCGATCATATTTGTGACTGCAAATTTCTTTGTCACCATTGATGTCCTGCACCCCTTTGTGATGGTGCTCTTTCTGGTTTTGACGTCAATCTCATTCTGTCTCTTCGGGTTTATTCTGGGGATCTGGGCAGATGGCTGGGAGAAGCTGACAATCGTTCCGGTATTGGTCATCATGCCGCTGACCTTTTTGGGCGGCACTTTCTATTCGATCAGCATGCTGCCGGAAACCTGGCAGAAGATCAGTTTGCTGAATCCGGTGGTCTACCTGATCAGCGGGTTTCGCTGGAGCTTTTACGAAAATGCCGATGTCAGCGTGTGGTTGAGCATTGGAATGACCTTGGCTTTTCTGATTGTCTGCCTGCTCACCGTGCGTTGGATATTCGTGTCCGGCTATCGCCTGCGAAATTAAGCCCAGGTATCTGAGGAGAATAATTCCGGCATGAAAAGGAGTCTCGCTTCCCTCGGCAACTGCTCCCTGCGTTGCTCTACCTCCTGCATCCCTGCAGTCGTGCTCCCGCCTTCGGCGGAAGGCGGCTGCACGCGCAACGGCTTCGGAGCCGTACTCTTTGCCCTGCGGGCAAACCGTGTGGCTCCTCGGGCCTGCGCTCGACGGCATGCAATAGGCGCTTGGCCCCTCTGGTACCGCTCACGCGCTACGGCACTCAGCGGGCACTTCTTCGCCTGCGGCGAAACCGTACCCACTTCGTTGCCTGCGCTTTGCTCGACTTACCCAACCGGAGCCGGCGGGTCGCCTGCGGCTCCTACGAACTGGAAGCCACCAGCGTATGCACCAGGAATGACCCGCCATAGGTCAATGCAACCCGTCCTGCTGGCTGCCTTGGTGCTGCTTGCCACCGCCTTTGCGCCAGACAACACCCATGCTGCCAACCTGCCACAGCGGGCCACCAACGGCATGGTGGTTTCCGCCAATGAGCTTGCTTCAGAGATCGGCGCCAGCATTCTGAAACAGGGTGGCAACGCTCTCGACGCGGCCATTGGAACGGCTTTTGCATTGGCAGTCACCCATCCCTCGGCAGGCAATGTTGGCGGCGGCGGATTCCTGATCTATCAGCCCTCAGGTGGTACCGCGATTGCCTACGATTTTCGCGAAGTGGCGCCGACCGGATCTCACCCCCGAATGTGGCTTGAGGAGGGAGAATACAATTTTGAACGCCACCATATGAGCCATCTGGCCGTGGGTGTACCGGGGACGGTCGCTGGCCTGCACATGGCCTGGAAGGATAACGGCTCGCTGCCGTGGCAACGCTTGATAGCACCGGCCATCGAGCTTGCCCGCGATGGTATAACCGTGACTCATGGGCTGGCGCGCTCATTAAAGCGCGCGCACAGGCGGATGGCTCGGTACCCAGCCTCGATGGCGCAGTTCTCCAACCGTGGCGTGGCCTTTGAAGCAGGGGACCGTCTGGTGCAGGCTGACCTGGCCGCTACCCTGACACGCATTGCAGACTTTGGTGCTGATGGCTTTTACAAGGGCGAGACCGCTGCACTGATCGTCGCGGAGATGCAGCGAGGTGGCGGTTTGATCTCACTGGAAGACCTGGCCAATTACCGGGCGAAAAAGCGCCAGCCCGTTATAGGCAACTACCGCGGATATGAAGTGATCTCCATGCCGCCACCAAGCTCAGGTGGCATTGCGCTGATAGAAATGCTGAATCTCCTGGAAGGATTCGATGTCAAGGCCCATGGCTTTGGCGCCGCCTCAACACTCCACCTGATGACCGAATCCATGCGCCGCGCCTATGCCGACAGAGCACGCTTCCTGGGCGATCCAGACTTCAACTCATTGCCATTTGATCGCCTGACAAGCAAGGAATACGCCGACGGGCTGCGCCGGTCTATTGACCCTGAGCGGGCATCGGTGTCTTCGCCGGATACATTTGAATGGCCACTTGAGAGTGAAGAAACAACCCATTTCTCGATCGTCGACCAACAACGTAACGCAGTTGCACTGACCTATACCCTGGAATGGGGCTACGGCTCCGCAATTGTTGTCCCTGGCGGCGGCTTTCTGCTTAACAATGAGATGGGTGATTTCAACGCAGGGCCAGGATTGACCAATGCAGAAGGACTGATAGGCACGGGCGCAAACCTGGCTGAGCCTGCAAAACGAATGCTGTCGAGCATGACGCCGACCATCGTCAACAAGGGCAGCGAGGTCTTCATGGTCACCGGCAGCCCGGGCGGGCGCACCATTATCAATACTGTTTTGCAGACAATCCTGAATGTGATTGACCATGGAATGAACGCCCAGGCCGCCGTGGATGCCGGCAGAATTCACCATCAGTGGCTGCCGGACACCGTGTTCTATGAATCGCAGATGTTTTCACCCGATACCTTGAAAGCCTTACAACGGCGCGGGCATGTACTGGAAGGGCGTGCAACTCAGGGCGTGGCCGAGGTGATTGTGGTCAATCTCCAAGACGGTGTACTTGAGGGCGGTGTTGATGGCCGTCAGGCAGACGGGGACGTAGCCGGTCACTGACTGGCCTGAGCGGCACCCATAATAAAATTAATCTCGTAGTTCGGCCTGTTTAGTATCTGGGTCCTAGTCGTGCGTACCTGTTAGCGCCATCAGCTTGGCCTCATACAATGATCTGGTGCTTTGCACGTAAGTATGTTTGAGGGCCTCGCGAAATTGCCATTTAGCAGAGCTCAACTTGCCTAATTGATAGTAGGTCTTTGCCAGGCCAACATGCGCTTCGTGGAGATAGGGTGCAATGGTGATGGCTTTCTTGTACAAAGACTCTGCCTCGAGAAAATCGCCCGCTCGATACGAGTCTCTGGCTGCGTGATACCACTCGAAGGGCTTCAGATATCCGGGTCATAAAGCGATCTGAGTTGCTGGGAAAATAGTCTATCGTCAGGCGGGGCCGAAAAAGCCAGATCTTGTTACTTTCAGTATCTCGCTGGAGACCATACACCAGTGTGCGGACATGCACACCCTTTAAAACGATGCTCTCATTGTGTTCAAACACCGGCTGTGCATCCGCCAATTGATAGCCAATATCCACATTTGCGAGCCGGGCAAGTGCGGTGGTCAATATGGCCAGAGAAAGACAATTTCCTTGCGACAATTCCAGAGTTTGTGCCGCAGTGTAAGTTTTATTGTGGTACGAAAACTCGGCGGTGATTTCTTCCAGGTACGCATACACGCGTTTATGAGGGGGTATGGGCTGATGCTCTATGTCATTAAAATAGTCGAAGAAATTAGTGACTTGCGCAGGCGTGAGCCGATGAATATCCTGGTCGCTCGGCAAGCCAGGCCTGGGGTCGAAAAGGGCATCATTTCGAAAAGAAAAATCCGGCTGCTCCACGACGACGGGTGCGACCACAAGGTCCAGCGACGTGCAGGCGAACAAATAGAGCGTGCAGGGCACAATAGTCAGCCACAGGAACAGAGTCTTGCCTACATCTTTCGGCCTGGCGTCTTCCCGGAATCCTGCCACGATTCAATCGGCCCTCACAGCATTGGCCAGGGTGTCGTGGTGTTCCAGCAACAGGGTTCTCAAATAGCTGCCAATGGTGTTCGCACCTTCAAATCCTGCCTTTTTCGCTGCTTCGTTTTCAGCTTCCGCGGAAACGCCTGACCCTTCGGCATAGTGTTTGATGTCCCTGTAAAAGCCAATTGTAAAGCAGTCGGCTTCACCGCCCAGCACCTTGGTGAAAATCAAATTGTCCTGCCTGCCGATTTCTTCGAGGAAAACATTCTCCATTTTTCTCTGCTGGTAAAGCGCCTGCCTTTTGCCGGCCAGGGCCTGAAATATCTCGACGTGGTAATAGCTGAACGTCTTGAATCTGTTGTTGAGCAATTCTACAGGCGGGCCTGTGACAATCTGCTCTTCTTGAAATGAAATAAAATCAAAATAGCCACTGTCGTATTTCTGGTCCTGTGTCCTGGACGCCCGCCTCCTCGCGATCTGCTGCTCAGACATATAATCACCCATATCATTTCCAAGCGGATAGATCAGCAGTAAATCCCACTGGTCCCCTTAGGAGTGCCGCATCAGAAACGGTTGCTGAATACCATAATCCCGGTGATTTCTCATATCTTCCTTGAGCAATTCAATCAGCGCGAGCAGTTTGCCCGGCGCAGCTCTCATCGTCGTGACCTTGTAGTACTCCCCGTTCTGGATCTGATTCTCCGAGGCTTGAGAAGCCTGGGCCTCAAGCCCAACGGCAAGAAGCAAAAATGTGCAGCAATAGATGAATTAGATCATTGTCTGACGAGACCTTGTCTGGTTCACTGTTGAATACCCCGAATCAGTTTATGCCCATGAACCAGTGCCCGAAGACGGCACCGGCGGATCTCTGGGTTGGAATGGTGTAGAGTGCCCAGATTTCGGCCAGGATCATGACAACCATGGTCAGGTTGGCGGCTACCTTATGCCTGGCGAATGCTTCGATCAATGTTCAGTTCTGCCCAGAGATCGATTCAGTATAGGAAAACCAGAGCAATTTTCCCAGAAATTCAAGCCGTTCGAGGAAGTCGGCACCGCGCTCTTGGCCATGCAGGAATGAATCCGCTGCCGCTGCGGCGTGCATTCGGTACTATGGCAGGTACCGGATTTGCAAAGGCCGGAGGGCCGATGGCAAAGATCCTTGTCATAACAGGTGCAGTCTTGCTGTTGCTGACCAGCAGCGCCTATGCGCAAATCATCGAACAGACGCGTGGGCTTGACCAGGGCGTCGTATACAGTGACCTCACTCAATTCGGGCCCTGGGACGATCGAAACTATGCGGTCACCCAAACAGGATCTTGATCTGCTGTCGCCCGAAGAGAGCACGCTGGGCGACCCGATCCCGGTTTTTTTCCGCATTGAACTGCGCAAGGAATTTCCCCATTTGCGGCGCACCGGGCCGGCCCAGTATCCGCGTGCTGCGGTGCCCCTTTTTTATCGACGTTATGGCGGCCTGATCTGGGACGGTAAACAGGTGGAGGTGAACAAGAAAGGCGACGAAGGCGATCCCGTCCTGGCCCAGCGCGGGCTGGTCAATGGTGAAATCAAGTTGAACCAGGTGTTGGGCGCCAATGAAGTCACGATCGAGATCAATCCCGCCAATCCGCTGCAGGTCATTGCCGGCTCGAACAATGCGGGTGGCCAGGAGATGTATTACTCGGCTGACGGCGGAGCCAACTGGACCATACAGGGAACCTTGCCCGACACCTGCTGCGACCCAACCGTGGACTGGAAATCAGACGGGTCTGTTGCCTACACCGCATCCTTGAGTGAGGCGATCGGGGTGTCATTCTGGCGATCCTTCAACGGCGGCCAGACATGGGTGGACCGCGTTGCCATCACCTCAAGCGGCAGCGACAAGGAATTCATTCACGTTGACCGCTCACCGAGTTCGGCGCATCAGGACAACATCTACGTCACCTACCACGATGGCAATACCATGCAATTTGCCAGATCGGTCAATGATGGCACAACATTTGTCATCACCTCATTCGGAACCGACCCTGTTGGCATCGGCAGCGATATCACGACCACCAGCAACGGCGATATCTATTACTTCTACGGAGCCACCGATGCGCAGGCCATCACCTTGCTCAAATCCAGCAATGGAGGCGACTCGTTTGCGGCAGCCTCAACCGTGGCCTCCACCACTGCCAGCTTCGACTGGCCCATTCCAGCGATGGAGACGCGCCGGGCCTGGATTTACGCTGCCGCCGATGCGGACCGCTCGGGCGGCACCAGCGACGGCACTGTGTATGTCGCATGGACTGACACGACTGCAGCCGATTCGGAAACGGCAGCCAACAACCACACGATCATTCAGGTCGCACGATCCAGTGACGGCGGGGCCACGTGGAATATCTCCAATCCGCATCCGATGAACGACACCGCTACCGTGGATCGCTTCAACCAGTGGATCAAAGTGGACGAGTTTGGCAATGTTCATGTGGTTTATTACGATACGCAGCATTCCACCAGCCGCACCGGGGTGGACCTCTACTACAACTACTCTATCGACGGCGGCGTCACCTGGGGGTCGCCTCAGCGCATCAGCCCGGAAACATCCAGCAACCTGACGGACCTCCAGGAATGGGGTGACTACAACGGTTTGTCTGTGTTGTCCACCCAGGCATTGCCAGTGTGGACCGACAATCGGGACGGCCCGCCCGACAGCAAGGACGTCTACGTCGCCGACACACTCAACGAAGTCGCAGCGCCCACCTTTATACTGTCGGGAGATAATCTCGTACAGCAGGTGTGCAAGCCCGCCAGCCTGGCCGCTATCAATCTCGTCATCGAACAGGTGCTGGGATTCACTGACCCGGTTACACTGAGTACCAGCGCGCTGCCCACCGGTTTCAGCAACTCTTTCACGATCAATCCGGTCATTCCTCCGGGCGTTTCCGTGGCCCAGCTATCGGTCGATGGCACCGCCCTGGCCGGCAACCACGTCTTTGATATCCAGGGCTCGAGTGGATCTGAAAACCGCGATTTGTCACTTGCCATTGAGGTCTTCGATGCGGCCCCGGCCGCTCCAACCCTGACCACACCGACCGATGGCGCGACCATCGGTTCCATTACACCCGTGCTGGTATGGAATGGCGTGCTGCAAGGTGCCGACTATACGATTGAGGTCGACGACGATCCGGCATTCGGCAGCGTGAATTTCACGGCCAACATCGCAGACAGCACGGTGACCGCAGACCCGCTCAGCAGTCAGACGACCTATTATTGGCGCGTTCGGGCTGGCAACAGCTGCGGAACCGGCCCCTGGTCCACGACATTCTCATTCCTGACACCGCAGGTGATCTGCAGCTCCCCCGCCGTGGCAATCCCTGACGGTTCGGGAAACGTGAGCGATGACTTGGTCAGCAACTCTCCCGGCGTCATCGTGGACTTGAACGTAAGCCTGGACATCACCCACAGCTATATTGGTGATCTCAGCGTCAGTCTCGCTCACGTAGATACAGCCACGGCAGTCACGTTGCTGGACCGTCCAGGTGTCCCTGCCTCGACGTTCGGCTGCTCCGCCGACAATATCTCGGTGCAACTCGATGATTCAGCGGCCAGCCCAGCAGAGTCTCAATGCGCCACGGGCCCGGCACTGGGTGGCATCCATTCGCCCACTTCTTTGTTGTCCGCCTTTAATGGCGAAAATATAGCCGGCACATGGAGGCTCACGGTGTCAGACGCAGTGAGCGCGGACATTGGCACCCTGGACAACTGGTGTCTGGTCTTAAATTCCGCCGAGGAGGATATTTTTGAACACGGTTTCGAGGACTGAGCATCGTTGAGAACCATCTGAGCAGACAGGAAATGCTCTGGCTGATACTGGGCCTGGCCGGTTTTGCCATCGCTGCGCCTTTTTACGACGTGCTGCTACGTACGCCCGATTTCCTTGTCGTGCGTCAAAGTAACAGGGGCGATGTCTGGCTGTTGGCCATGTTGGTGAGTGTGGTGATGCCGGTCATCCTGGTGGCGCCAGCGTGGGTGCTTGGCCGGGCAAAACGACGTGCATCACAGCTGTGGGTCCTACTCGTTGCCGTCATTCTGGTGACCTTGTTGGCCACCCAGTTCTTACCGAAACAAGTTGCTGCCCCTTTGTTCCTTGGCGCAGCCTTATTGATCGGCGTAGCGGGGGGATTCGCTCTCGTTTTCACGCGCTGGAAAATTCTTGGCGGTTTGCTGGCAATCCTGGCGCTGTTTTTCCCTTTACGATTGCTGTGGATCATGCCGGTGCAACAAGATGCGTCCGTTGAACCGGCGGCTCAGGTCCATTTCCCTGATCATCAGGGACTACCCAATATCGTGTTTCTGGTGCTGGACGAATTGCCCATAGCCACCCTGATTGACGACCAGCAGGAAATTGACGCCTCGTTATATCCTGCATTCCACCGGCTGCGCCAGATGTCCGACTGGTATGTGGATACAATCTCGGTATCGGACGGCACCGTTGACGCCGTACCGGCCATAGTCGAGGGCCGTTATCCGTCAATTCGCACGCCAGGCGGTGCCCGGGCGGTGCAACCGAGCAACCTGTTTACCTTGCTGGCAGGGCCTTATCGTTTCAACGTCAGGGAGACGGTTTCGAGCTTGTGCCCACGTTCGTTGTGCCGCCGTCAGCGAGGCAGCTCACTGGGCCGCTTGATCCTGTTGTCTTCTGATTTGTTCGCGGTGTACCTGCACGAGGTCAGTCCGGAAGCCTGGGTCGAACACCTGCCTGATGTCACATCCAACTGGGGTGGTTTTTTTACCGGCGGGCAGTTGGCTGTCACCCGCAATTGGCGGCAAAACGCCCGACAACAGACCGTGGCTGACCGGCCGGCAATTTTGCGCGCATTTATCCAGTCCATTGATAAGGCCCAGCGTCCGACCCTGAATTTTCTCCATATCCTCTTTCCGCACGCCCCTTTTGCCTATTTGCCTGGCGGAAAGAATTACGGCCTCGAGAGTATCCGGGGCAAAATCAAGGACCGCTGGGCGCAGCATCAGTGGAGCATTGCCAGTGCCAGGCAACGGCATGTATTGCAGGTGCAGTTTGCCGATGAACTCCTGGGTCAGTTACTGGATCGATTGGTGCAACTGCATTTGCTCGAGTCCAGCCTGCTCGTGGTGGTCGCCGACCATGGCCTCAGTTTCCTGCCCGGGGACACCAGGCGCACGCTGTCCAGCATCAATGCACAAAGCCTGCTGCGCGTTCCCCTGTTTATTAAAGCGCCGGGGCAGAACCAGGGACGCCGAATCGAGCAGGCTGCTATGACGATCGATATTCTACCTACCGTACTGGGAAGTCTCGGCATCGAGGCCCACAAGCTGGCGCTGGATGGAATCGATTTCAACGCCATAAATGGCGATTCCCTGCGCGTGAGGCGGGCAAATTCGTACGCAGATCCGGTGCTGCGCGAGCTCAGCGAGGCGCAACTGGATATATCGGCGATCAGCCAGGAAGGTCGGCGCCAGCTTAGGCTGGACGTCGCAGACGCCGCCCTGTGGAATATCGGACCGCATGATGATCTGCGCGGCCGGCCCTTGGATGCATTGTGCACGCGGGTGGAAAAACGCCTGCGTTTTCGCACCAGGCCATCCAAAGCCCTGCCAAACACTCACCCCGAGGACTTCCTGCCGGCCTTCGTTGCCGGACGAGTCAGTGGCCGCGACCTGCCGGATGAGAGCCTGCCTTTCGTGGTTACTGCCAATCAGAAAATTCTCGCCAGCGGCATGACCTGGAAGCGGGATGCAAACTGGTTCTACTACACCCTGCTGCAACCCAAATGGGTCACCGGCCCCGAGTTCTCTCCACAAGTGGCTCTGGTAGTCGGTGCGGAATGCTGGGCAGGCAAGGAAAGCCCCTAGCCTGCATAGATTGTGGTCCGCCTTGGTGCAATATGCAGGCTGTGATTTCCAGCAACGTTATTCACACGTAAGGCTCAGTGCCATCGTTACCGCAAAGTGTCGTGAGGGAGTTGCGGTTCGCTCCTGGCGGATGGCCCTTCGGGCTTCCCTCACTCCTCCGCGCTTGGTGGGTCGGCTCCAACGGAACATCCTGTTCCGTGTCGCCTCGTCGAGCCATCCATGGCTCGACGACCCAGTCGCTTGTCGTCCCTCGGCATCCACCTTGATGGAGCGAACCACAACCCCCTCATGACACTTTGCTGCACGGTGCGGCTCTTGGGCTCGCACGACCGCATCCTTCGTGAGGCAGTCAATGGTATGACACACGCGCCAAATCGACGACATTTGTAACCCCTATGTGCCAAAAGTTGGAACAAGCCGGAAAGAGTGACAGTGCTGCTTCCAGGACCCTCCGCTCCGAATCGGCTTGTGCCAGCGTTAGGAAAGTCCCATGAGCGGGCTGCTGGCCGCGACTTCAAGGATGCCGAGCGACGCACAAGCGACTGGGTCGCTGAGCCAGGGATGGATCAGCGAGGCGCGAGGGAACAGGATGTTCCCTGAAGCCGACCCACCAAGCGCGGAGAAGTGAGGGTAGCCCGCAGGGCCATCCGCCAGGAGTGGGCAGCAGTCCGCTCATGGGACTTTCCGGAGGTAGCGTAGGCATATTCCCTGGTGTATAAAACGCTGCTGGAATTGACAGCTAGAATGGCCGGCCGATCGCTCGGAGCAGTGGCGTTTCCTGCTCTGTTGTGAACCAGGGCACGTCATCTTTGATCACCAGGTCCACGTGCGCCAGTGCATTAATGTCAAACAACGGATTGCCGTCGACAATGATCACATCGGCCACCATGCCCGCTTCGATGGTGCCAAGCTGGCGCGAGCCGCCCAGCAGCTGCATGTTGCCAAGAATCTCGGCATTGGTCTTGGTCGCGGCGGAAATCACCTGAATGGGCGTCATGCCCGCATCCACCAAGGCCGACATTTCCCGCCACATCGATTCGCTATGAAAGTTCATCGGGCTGCCGCCGTCCGTGCCAACACCCATGACCACGTCAGCCTGGATGAACTGGCGTGCCGCAACCCGAGCCTGGCGAATCTCGCGTTCCACATTGCGGAAGTAGTCGTTGCGGTGGAAGTCTTCGAACGAACGCTGGAATTCCTGATACCAGTCCGCGGGCAGGTCGGACTCGAGCCGTGGATCACGTAAGCGTTCCGGAAACGCCACCGTGTCCGGGTAAATCCAGATGCGGTGCGCGATGGTCTGGATGACCGGTATGCCTCTGTGGGCAATCTCCATGATCAGTTCATCGGCATAGGGCGGATTCTTGGCCGAACCCATGTGCTGCAGCACGTCAACCCCGGCATCGAGGGCCAGACGCACCTTGGCGGGGTCGTACAAATGCGCATGCACCTTGATGTTGCGCTTGTGCGCTTCTTCAACAATGGCGACATAATCTTCTGCCGTAAGTCGTTCCCAGGCCTTGATCACGTCCACGCCTCGTTCGATCAGCTCAATGGTCCGGGCCCGGGCTTCGCGGGTACTAGAGATAAGGAATTGCATTTCTTCGGGTACTATTTTGACCGGCAGGCGCGAAATCCAGGGGCCTGAAGCTATGATGCGCGGACCGGGAATCTCACCGGCATTGATCTGGTCTCGGGTTTCCAGAATGCCGTAAGTCGAGCCGAGATCCACCACGCTGGTGACGCCCGCCCGCAACAATTGCCTGGCGGCAATAAGGCGGCTCACCTCGAGATTCGAGATATCTCCCAGAAACTCAAAATATTCTTTGTAATCGCCATGGCCAATCAGCGCCAGGTGGGCATGCAGGTCGATCAAGCCGGGCAGGATGGTCTTTCCTCTGGCGTCAATCACATGGGCATTCGCCGGCACTTTGACGGTATCCTGCGTGCCTGCGGCGACGATGCGGTTGCCTTTGATGATGACCACTGAATGGTGCAGCGGCGCGGCTTCATAGCCGTCCAGCAACATGCCGCCGACCAGGGCGATGGGGCGTTCATTCTGCGTATTGCTGGCGTCCTGGGTGTCCTGGGCGGTCTGGGCGGCCTGGGCGGCCTGGGCGGCGGGGATCAGACACGAGCAGGCAAACAGAATTGCCGCCATCAGCGCCGGGTAATAACGGGATCCTGGAATAGGTGGTTTGATCAAGATTGCGCCCTCAATTGCCGGTAGTCTTCAGAATAAAAATCTGCCGGTATCATATCTTACCTAATGGGCACCCGGCGCAATGGTGGTCAGGGTTCACCTCCAAATCGTCTCTGTGCAAAGTCTCCTTAGATTTTTTCCAGGTACATTTTCTGCAAATCAATCTTACGTATCCGGTCGGTGACTATTCTGATCCCACTCACCGCGCCCGCATCCGTACGTAAAATCTTCACAGCAAATCGCCCCAGTCCCAGGGCAACATCATAGAAACTGGCGTCAATGGCCTTGGCCTCAAACAGGTTCCGGGTCAATTTAGTCAACCTGAATTTCTGCGCCGGACCATTACCCGAGCCGATGCGCAGAATGAGGGCATTTTGCTCGTGGCGCAGTGAATAAACCACGTCGAGAACCTCGGAATAGTAGAAGCCGGTTACCCGGGGCGATGGTTGTGGGTACTGATCCACGGGCGTCACGCGCTCAAACCGGCGGGCGCTGGCCCATTCGGCCAATTGCAATTCAACACCTGCAGGTTTTCCCGCACCTGTAATTGTGATCTTCAAGGGCGGGGAACCGACGCCATAGATCGTGCTGAATTGACGTGTGAATCGATTGGCGGCCGCGCCCTGCAGAAGGTGTGGCGACGAGCCACGATAAGAGACGGCCAGTTGCCCGCTGGAGGGTTCGGTCAAAGCCAGAACCAAGCCCTCGCTGGGCTCGACATAGTACCCCGACAGGCCCGCGAGCAATTGCGGCGGCAGGGCTGCAGGTGGGGCGTCTGCCAGCGCCTGCCATGATGGGCGCATGGCAAACTCACTTTCGTTGAAGTTTTTGGACATCAAGAACGCGTCGGTCAAGGATTGCGCCGCCGCTGTGGCTTCAAATGTTCCAATGTCGTTCTGAAATACCGCCACAACCAGGTCGATCTCGGGATAAAAAACGTATTTGGTGCCGGTAACACCGCCGTGCGCGATGCCTTTGAGTCCGCGGTGCTCAAATTCATATACCCCCAGGCGATAACTCGACACCGATTGGTCGCCCAAGCGGACCGGTTGATTCAGCCGGTGCCATCTGGATTGACCGGATTCGGTTCCTTCGCGCATATACTTTAGCCATCGAATCAGATCTCTCATGGTCGTGCGTACGCCACCATCTCCGGAGACGGGCACGTGAATATCCAGGGTGAGTGGTGCGCCTTCCTGCCCCGGCAGCGTCAGGTAGGTGGGCACCTGGTTGTTCTCAAAAACCCAGTTATCCGCTGGGGCAGATGAGGATTCCATACCCAGCGGCTTGAACAGGAGTTTCTTCAAGGCTTCGTCATAACTGGCACTTTCGCTACATTGCGTGATGATTCTGGCCAATAGCCTGAAATTGGTGTCGGTGTAGCGAAATGTAGCTCCGGGCGGAAAGTCGAGCTCGTCCTGGCGCCGGCTCAATGAATACAGCACATCCAGGCTCACCGCGCCGGTGATACCTGACAGTGGCATCAGCAATTCGTCCTGCCACAGGCCTGATGTCATAGTCAACAGGTGCCGAAGCGTGATTGTTGAGTCGAAGCGTGGAAAGTCGGGCAAGTGCGCAGACAGGGGGCCGTCAATTTCCACGCAGCCCCGATTGACCAGCTCCAGAATCGCCGAAGCCGTAATGCTTTTGGTCAAAGACGCGATCAAGTATCGCGTATCGGGCGTCCATGGCACATTGAGCTCACGGTTGGCCGCACCGTAGCCCTTCAGATGCAGTACCTCGCCGTGGTGAATGATCGCGGTTACGCCGCCTGTCTCATAGGGCTGGAGGCCTTGGTACATCCCATCGACCGTTCGACTGAGATCGGGCCATTTCTCAATGAGCCCGGGCGGTTCGGCGGCGTTGCCGGGCAGGGTCCCAAATATCAATGTGCACAACAGGATGAAGGGACCCGACAAAGCAATTTTTACTGACCGGTTCATTGTTGTGTGCCTTTTCAGACCTTGTTTCTTTTCACCAGCTGCCTGGCAATGATAATACGCTGCATCTCATTGGTGCCCTCGCCAATGGCGAGCAGCGGCGCATCACGGTAAAGCCGCTCGACAACGAACTCGGTGGAATAGCCGTAAGCCCCCATGATGCGCATGGCCTCGAGTGCATTCTCCAGCGCGGCTTCGCTGGCAAAATACTTGGCCATACCCGCCTCCATGTCGCATCGTTCACCGGAATCGTATGCCAGCGCGGCGGCATCGACCAGCAAGCGTGCGGCTTCGGCGCGGGTGGCCATGTCGCCCAGCTTAAGCTGAATCGCCTGGTGCTCACAGATGGGTTTGCCCATCGTTTTGCGGGTCTGTGCATAGCGCACCGCTTCATCCAGGGCCGCCTTGGCCATGCCCACGCCCCGAGCCGCGACATTAATGCGGCCCAGTTCCAGGCCACCGACGGCGATGTAAAATCCCCTGCCCTCTTCGCCGCCAATCAGGCAGTCGCTGGATACCCGGTAGTCCTGCAGCGTGAATTCAGCGGTGTCCACACCCCGGTAACCGAGTTTACCCAGCTTACGTGTGACCTCAAAGCCTTCTCCTTTTTCAGCGATGAACATGCTCATACCCTTGCGTGGCGGGTCCGCTTTGGGGTCGGTTTTGACCAGCAAGGCAACGCAATCGCCGTGCAGGGCGTTGGTGATCCAAGACTTGGAGCCATTGATTACATATTCATCCCCCTCCCTCCGGGCCACCGTGCGGATACCCTGCAAATCGGTTCCCGCGCCCGGTTCGGTGAGGGCCAGGCCACCTCGCAATTCACCGCTGACCATGCGCGGCAAATAACGCGCCTTCTGCGCGTCGGTACCGTAATGCTCGATGCAGCGTGCCATGATCAGGTGTGAGTTGATCACGCCGGTCAAGGACATCCAGACCTCAGAAATACGACTAACAATATGGGAATAGGTGGTCGCGGGCAGGCCCATACCACCCCAGTCAACGCCGATGGTCGCGCCGAACAGACCGAGGTCCTTCATCTGCTCGACCATTTTGACGGGATACTCATCCCTGTGTTCAAAATCACTGGCGTAAGGGCGGACGTCACGTTCCAGCCACTTGTCCAGGGCTTCGAGCATCATTGTTTCCATTTCAGACATGGTGCTTTGTTCTCTCATATTTGTGAGCCAGGTTGACTATTCGGCCTCGAACTTTAATTGAGCAAGAAAGATTGCTCTGCGATCGCAGTCAGCACCCGCGGCACTTCGCCCGAAGCGTCTGTCCAGGCAAAAATCAGCCGCTCGCCGTCACTAACCATCTGGGGGAATCCCGCCGGGCGGGTGGTGGCGGTCGGTGCAATTGTTCGAACCGGCCCCATGGCGCCAGTAGGGCTGATCGAACGAATGACGAATTCACCTTGCCCACTGGCGCCGTCCCGGAGCCAACTGATTACGGCACCGCCATTGTCAAACAGCGCCACACTCACCCTGCCCGACACGCTACCGGCGTCCACATCCAGAGCCGACTCGAACGAACCACCGCCATCCGAGGAACGGGCAAAGCGGACCCGCGGTTCGTCATGGGCAGCGGTAAACCAGCCCACAGCCACGTGTCGTCCGGCGGCGGCAACTGCCGGGCCGTTGACCGGGCAGCCGGCTATTTCCCAGCCATCCTCTGCAACCGGAACGCCCTTCTGCCAGCGCCCTTCTATCATGCGGGCCATGTAAATGTCGCGGATCTCATTTTCGGTTCGATTGCGGTAGACCACGACGGGACCTGCTGCGGCCATGGCGACGTCTGTCTGGCAACAATCGCATACCAGGTCATCGACGACGAGGCTCTGTGTAATCGCTGAACGATCTGAAATGACGGCGCTGCGCAGCGTCATTCCACCGCTGGAGTCCGGCTCGGCGTGTTGCCCATCAGCAACCATATTGCGACCGTCCAGCCACAGGGCGCCAACGCCGCCGGGCCGTGGAAAGAGGCTGACAAAGCCATGCTCGGTCGGGGTTCCGTCATCATGGGGGGTCAGCGGCTCAGCCCAACTGCTGCCGCCGTCCCGTGACACTGCGATGACCACATCATAGGCGTAAGTACCGCCCGTTTGCCTGACCAACCAGTGGGCGACCCAAAGGTCACCGGAAACCGGTACAACCGAAGGGAAGTCGGCCCAATTGACGAACCAGTTGTCGCCGCTGGCAACGGTGACGGCTGGGCGCCACTGATTGCCGGCGAGCATGGAATAACGCAATGACGACTGCGATCCCGCATGATCCAGCCAGCTCAGAACCACCGACCCATCGGCACCGCGCACCAGGTGTGGCTCGGCACTATCTGGCCCGGTCGGTGAAGCTATTGCCATCTGGGCCAGCGCGCTGGGAGCAGACAACAAACTGGTAGCCGCCAGCAGCACCCATGATAATAAATTTATTCTAGTCCTCATGATAAAACTCAACCTCACTCCCGATGAGACCATCATTTCTGAATCCGTTTCGAGCGGTCAAGAATCCAGCACCTGGTGTTATTGCTGAATCCGATGTGGTGATAATAATCGTTCGCCGCCGGTGCCGCGATCAGGATTAGCGTACAGCGTGGCCCGAGCTGTTCCTGGGTGATCTGCTGCAGCCGTATGCCAATGCCTTGTCTCTGCAAACGGGTATCGACAGCCAGGTCGGACAAATAGCAGGCATAGTGAAAATCGGTGACCGAACGTACGACGCCCACCAGCCTGCCGGACTGCCAGGCGGAAATCATCAGGTTGGTGTTGTTGGTCATGCCCTCGATGCATCGCCGGTCTTCTACGGGGCGCCGCCGGGCGAGGGTGGATCGCTCCAGCAAATCTATAAACTGATCCGCGCTCACCGGTACGTTGACTTTGTATTCGATATCGCCGGGCATCAGGGTGCAAGCCCAAATAAATTCGCGGCGTTGCCGCCCAGCAACTTATCCCGAACGGTTTCTTTAAGTCCCATCGCCCGCCATTCCCCGAGTGCCCGGCCAATGTCGAACGCGGGCCAATCTGTGCCGTACAGGACCTGATCCTGTAGTACGCTGTTCATAAAACGGTACATGACCTCCCAACCACTACCCAGCGCACTAATATACTTGGGCGCCAACCCGCCGAATTCCAGGTAGACCGAGGTGTGCTTGCGGGCCACGGCAACCATTTCCGCTACCCACGGCCAGCCCGAATGGCATGCCACCAGTTTCAGACCTGGGAAGGCACAGGCGACTTGATCCAGCAGCATGGGGTGATCATTGCCGAAGGGATGAGATGCACCGTAATTGATGCCTGTGTGGACAAAGACTACAAGATCCAGTTCAGCCGCCCTGGCGTAGATCGGATAAAGGCGTGGTTCATTAATGGCGCTGTGAAAAAATGCCGGCTGTAGAGAGACGCCCACAAAACCCCGTGCCGCGCATTGAGCCAATTGCTTCACTGCCCGCATCACGTCGATAGGCGCTTCCTGGGCAACTGTGCCGACACCCCGATATCGATCTGGAGCGCGGGCCAGCAATTGTGCCACGCCTTCGTTCAGCGCATCAGAATGGTCGCCAAACTCGTATTCGGCATGGACCAGCGCGATATCAACGCCTTCCTCCTCAAGGCAAGCACTCAGCGCCGTGCTGTCCATCTGCGAGCGGACAGATAAATCCAGCACCTCGTCGTAACGATCACTCAATTCCGCAGGACGCGAGGCCATATCGGGTCTGAGGTCTTGGGGCAGTCTCACCCGGGCATCAATGATCATGGTTGAACTCCAAAGCAGGGCCAAAGGAGGGCGCTGAGCAGGGCACTCAGCAGCCATAATATAACCCGAATTGTTGCGGTTTGCGGCTGTTCGTGCGTCAATAAATAGACGAATCGAAGTCACAAATTATTCTGCGGGCGTCCGAACCATGCATTCCGACATTTTGAGCTACACCGATCAAGCCGCCTCGCAGTTGCGACAAGCACCGCCCCGCCGCAAATCCATCCGTAATCAGCAGTTGCTCAAGCTGGCCACGGCGCAGGTCCTGGAATCCCTGGGATATCACGAAATGCGGGTCATCGATATCACTATTCGGGCGCGGGTCTCCGAGGCCACGTTTTACACCTACTTCAAGGACCGGCATGAAATCACGCTGCTGGTACTCACTGACGTATTGAATAACAGCCCACTCAGTCGAAATATCAGCCTGATTGACAGCGAATCGACTTTCGAAGCCATTCTGCAAATGAACCGGGGCTGGTTTAAGGCATTCCAGGTCAATGCCGGGCTGTCTCGCTGCCTGCTGCAATTTGGCGACAGTGACCCCGATTTTGCACCGCTTCTGCAAGACCACCACCGAAAAGTCCGGGATTTGATTCTGTCAAGAATCGTTGGCATTGAGCCAGGCAAGGATGTTGCATCGAAGGTTGCCGGCCTGTTGGTATTTGCCCTGTCTGCAATGATGGATGAAGTTGGCAGAGAAATTTTTGTGTACCCCAACCAGCAAGCGCTGACCGTGCTCGACGAACTCGAGCTGGATATCGATCAACTGGTGCAGGCGCTGTCTGTCATCTGGTACCGGACTTTATTTCCGGGTCAATTATTGGATGAGACTGTTGCGCAAGACAGTCGTGTATTGGAATTGTTGCAGATGCTGTCCATAAAAATCTCCTGACTGGCGTGACCCTGCCTGGCCCCAGGATGATCAACCATCAACCTGGAAAAACTGGTCGGCCACATGCCAGATGCGCCACTGAGCCGTGTCAGTCTCGAGAAACGTGGTGAGAAATTCACAGAAACGATCGAGAAATTCCGCCTCGGACTCAGCCTTGAATGGCCCCCGGATCTCCAGTTTCTTGGTCAGTCTGCCATTCTCATCCAGGCTGATGGCAAACAGAACGAAGTCCCGCCCCGAGTCGATCAGAACCCTGGGAAATCCAGTGTGAAACAGCGCGCGGCGATCCATGACCGTGGCCTCAATGACCGAACGGCCATCGGTCGGCGGCGCATCTACCACGACAATCGGCGTGCCCGGACGCTTTAGCTGGTCCCGCAATTTCGACAGGGCGCCTTGCACCGCGATGGCCCTTCCCTCGCAGGAGCGGGTAATTTCACGGACTGCCAGTTTGAGGAAAAGAAACAGGAATGGCCGGACCTTCAGCAACGAAGGCTCAACATTGCGGTAAACTAGCGTTGGCGCCAGCTGTCTGTCCTTGAGCAATCTGAGGATCGAGATCGACGGCCCCCAATGCATCCCAACAAGCACCTTGTCGCGTGACACATCGAGTCTTTCCAGCTCGTCGAATTCTCCGAACACGGTAGCCTGGCGGCCGAAAGTGAGGAGAAACAGATCTCTTGCGTCGAGTAATTCAACCTGGCGCCAACGGGACTTCCAGTCGTCCGGATAGAGTATTTTCCGGTGCCCGTCAGCCTTTGCAAACACCTCCTGGCACTGTTTCGACATCAGCCACGACCAGCGCGAACACCTGGCAATGATCGAACGTGACATGCGTGCCGGCACCAGGACCGAAACTGCCGGAATGAGCACATAGGCAACGAGGTCAGAAAGGTTTTGGGTGAGATATCGCAAATAATGGGCCAGGCTGGGAGCAGGTGCCGCTTGTTCGGCGACCGCCGGATTATATCCCATACCACTATAATGAGGCCGTGATGAGTTCACCTGATCAGCCGTCTCCGGTACCGACAGCGGATCTGGCGGCCTATTTTCAATCCCGCCAAATTGCCTTCAGCAAGGAAGGTCGCCTCGATTTGGGCTTTGGCCGTGGTCGCGATCAATACCATCTGTTTCACTACCCGGCCCCCGCCGCGGAACAATCTATGGGCATGTTCCTGGAATGGCACACCGAAGATTTCTTTGATTCGCCTGATGGTCCGCACCTGGCAATCGGCTTGCGCGGCCCGACAACGGAAGATCCTCACCGCGGACGGGGTCTGGCTCTGGGGATACTGGCCAGCCGCGTCATTGATCCTGCCAGCCCAGAACGAATGATTCCCCGGTTTGAAGGTGGTCCGGAGCCCCCGGGAGGACCGGCCTTTTTTATTGAAGACTTCTCCATCAACGAGGGCACGGCGCCGATCCAGGCGTGGCAGATGACCCGCTGTAAACCCGCCAGGGCACTACAGAACGACGGCGTCTATCGCATTGACATCCATGTCTCCAAAGGCAACGCCTGGGCCGGCATCTGGCAGGTCAGTGGGACAGGCGGCGACTATCGCCTCCTCGGCCAGTCCAGCTGTTGCGAGGGCGGGCCTGCCAGTGGCGTCGGCCCCTGCGGACCTTGCCCGGAGGCGACAGGAGATATTGGCGTAGGCAATGCTTTTATCGGCACGGGATTTGCAAATCCCTTGACCCGATCGTGGTTAGGCAATATTTACATTGCGCACTGGAGAGATTGAGCGGGATGGCTGGGCTCAGGCTGGCACAACGGTATGATGATTCCGTGAACAAAGAAACTTCCCGGCGGATTCTAATCATCCGTGTTGGACACCTCGGTGACAGCATTATGGCCACTGCGGCCATCGAACCCCTGATTGCGAAATACGGCCCGGATGTCCTCATCGATTACGCCTCCGGCCCCGGTGTCAGTGCCGAAATCCTGCGACTCGACCGCCGCATTCACCGGGTGTTTCCGATTGAGGCGCGGCGCAAACCATGGTGGATCAACCGCAGCAAAAAGGCCTTGCGCAATCACGCCCGTCACCGGCCTTATGACATTGTCATCAATCTGGAATCGGGCAAAGAATGCGACGATTTCGCCGACTTTCTCTGCTCTGGCCAATTCCTTGGTCGCCCGCATTCGCCACCTGACAGGCGCGTTTCTCAACACGCTGTGGAGATGGAAAGCAGTGTCTATCAATCCTTGTTGGCCCCCGGGTCAGCCGTCAAGTCGGTACCGAAGCTCGTTCCAACAGACGCGGTATCCCTGACGCGCCCCGCGCCAGGCACGACGTTGGTCGTCATTAATCCTGGTTTCTCCGGCATAGGTCAGGACAATTACCGTAGCCATCGCGCCTGGCCTGAAGATCATTGGTGCAAATTGATCGAAAAACTGACTGCTGATGACCGAATCACGGTTGCAGTCAATGGCACCGCAGAAGAGGCGCCGTTGCTCAAACCGATGACAGATATGCGCGGCGTCTTTTCACTGCTGGGCAGCACCCTCGGTGAGTTGGTCGATGCGGTGCGCCAGGCCCATTGCGTGATATCCGTCGACACCGGCACCGGGCACCTTGCGGCAGCGCTGGACACGCCCACGATTGCCCTGTTTGGGCCGAGTCTGCCCGGCCTCACCCGCCCTTTATCGAGAACAACAGCAACCATGGTGCTCAGCAGCGATATCGATTGCCAGCCGTGCTATGGCACAGCACTGCGCAAACGCTGCACCTTTAATCGCTGCATGCATGAGTTGTCAGTGACAATGGTGATGGCAGCTTACGACGAAATCAGCACTGGCGCCAACCCCCATACTTGAAGGTCTGGCTGAGGCTTGAGCAGACATCCACGTCTAAAGAAATACTCACTTTTCGTACATGGAGCCTTGGCATGAAGCGACGCAATCTCTTACAAGGCATGGCTGCGGCCAGTGCCTTCCCATTTGCAGGTATGGCGGTGAAAAAAGCGGGCGCCGATGAATCCGGGAATTCTGAGCCAGTCATCGTTGAAGGCCTGTTCGCGGGCGCCATCCGCGATTCGCATTTTGAGGGGATGAAAGAGGGCGGCGTGCACTGCGGCGTGGCGGGTGGCCCCAACGACATGGATTCATTCACGGCCTTGCTGAACTTTTTTGACCAGCACCAGGACGAACTGGTGTTGGCCAAGACCGTTGCCGACATTCGCCAGGCCCGCAATGAGGGCAAGTACTCCAATGTCTTTTGCTGGCAAGCGGCCGGCTTCTCACTGGGGGATGCCTTCAACAGCCCCTTGGGCAGTAGCGGTACCGCGCTGCGGGGGTTCCAGGAAATCGGACTGCGGATTGTCGGTCTGTGCTACAACGTCACCAACGCCTTTGGCGCCGGTTGCCTGGAGCCGGAGGTTCCGCTGACCCGGGCAGGCCGCAGGCTGGTGCAGGAAATCCACAAACTGAACATGGTGCTGGACGTGGGCGGGCATACCGGTGAGCAGACCTCACTGGACGCCATTGCCCTGGCGCCCGATATTCCGGTGGTCTGCACCCACACCAATGTCGCCTCGATCGCCAACAACTACCGCTGCACCAGTGACCGGGTGATTGACGCCATCGCCTCGACCGGCGGCGTCATCGGGCTGACCGCGGTCAATGACTTTCATGTCCGCAATCGGGGCGAAACCGGACCAGTTCGTCATGCCGATATCGAGGATCATGTCGATCAATACGACTACATCAAGAAACGGGTCGGGGTGGAGCATGTCGGCATGGGCACCGATTTCGTCGACGGCATGGCGATCCCCTACGGCGGCATCAACAAAGACATCATTCCCGACGATATGGTCGACGAGCCTTGGCGATTCATCAATGGCTTCGAGAGCATCGCGCAATTCCCCAACCTGGTTGACGCCCTGCGCCGGCGGGGCTGGACCCAGGCGGAAATCGACATGGCCATGGGGGAAAACTGGCTGCGCGTTTACCACCAGGTTTGGGGCGCCTAGTTTCCTGCATTAAGGCGCATGAGGCGACTCACCTGACTGAGCGTGGCGCCAAGGTCCTCATCCCATGTGCCGTAGATGTGTTCCAGGTCTGCGACTGACAGGTAATTGGGGTGGTGCACTTCGGCAATGGTGGCAAATGCCAGCGTTTGCCCTGCCCGACTGGCGCGGAGATCATAGACGTGAATGGCCAACGGCCGGCCCAGCCAACCTGAATCCAGCCGCGCCAACTGAACAAAGTAGGCGCCCGCTGCAATGACGCCGATGTAGCGATGGCTTTTGTCCACTGCCCACCCCTCTGACTTCAGAGTCGCCCCAATGGACTCGCCAGACAGAATCTGTGTCAGCGCCCGTGAGAGTGCAGGATTCAAATCCGGCTCAAATTCCGTGACTGCGAAAGTCCTGAGCACTCGAAGGCTGTTTTCCACGCTGTAGAGACTGGTCACACGCTGGCGCCCCTCACTGACCAGCACCTCGACCCCGTAACTGCCAAAGCAGCCTTCGATCCGCTCACTGTTGAGTTGCGCACCGGCCGCTTGTGCAAGGCTGCAAGTCTGGGGCGTTGAATGGACAGGCGCTATCGAACAGCCGAAAATGTGGGCTACGACCACCAGCAATACAATCGCCGTGGTCTTCCTGATTGTCGTTCCGAATCTCAGCATGGGCCGAATCATAGCTTACGCCCAACGCCGTAAAGGACGGACACGATTATTGCGTCTTATAGGCCATCAATGAATAGATATTGGGGACCCGCGCCATGACAAGTTGCGTACTGGCTTATTCAGGTGGATTGGATACCTCGGTCATCCTGGGTTGGTTGATGGATCAAGGCTTCGACGTGCATTGCGTTTACGTCGATCTCGGACAACCCTGCGAAGACCGGGCAGCGATCCTGAATAAAGCCCAGGCACAGGGCGCGGCGTCAGCACAAGTGATTGATGTGACAGAGGAATTATGCCGAGACTTCGCGTTCCCGGTCTTGCAATGGCAAGCCAAATACGAAGGTACTTACTTGCTGGGCACGTCAATTGCGCGGCCGTTGATCTCCAAGGTCTGCCTGCAGGTTGCCCGAGAGGTCGGCGCAACTGCCTTTGCGCACGGCGCGACGGGCAAGGGCAATGACCAGTGCCGGTTTCAACTGGCTGCCGAAGCGCTACAGCCGTCCATCCAGATAATCGCACCGTGGCGCACGGATTCGTTTCGGGACCAATTTCCCGGCCGCACGGAAATGCTCGAATTTTGCCAGGCCCGGGGTATTCCGGTGAAGGCCACAACTGAAAAACCCTACAGTTCCGACGAAAACTGCCTGCATATTTCCTACGAAGCCGGCAAGCTCGAAGACCCCATGGTCGACGGTTTCTCCGCCGTCGAATTCGGCATGAGTGTCTCGCCCCAACAGGCGCCCGATGAGGTCGAGCGCATTAAACTGGGCTTCGAATTCGGCGTGCCGGTGCAATTGAACGGTCAATCCTTGGCCGCCCACAAGATGGTCACAAAGCTCAATCAGATCGGCGGGCGCAATGGCGTGGGCCGCATCGACGTCATTGAGAACCGTTTCGTCGGAATGAAAAGCCGCGGTGTCTACGAAGCGCCCGGTATGACCGTGCTTTACGCCGCTCACCAGGCGGTTGAACAACTTACGCTGGACCGCGATCTGACCCACCTGCGCGACCGGCTGGCGCCGGAAGTGGCTGAAATGGTCTATTACGGCCATTGGTACAACACCAAAATGGACAGCTTGCTGGCTTTCATCGTTGAAGCCCAGAAGCCAGTTTCCGGCGAGGTCACCCTGGGGCTGTACAAAGGTAACGTCCAGGTCATCAACCGCACCAGCCCCAATAGTCTCTACGATGCCGAGATTGCCAGCATGGAAGGTGGTGGCGCGTACAATCAGAATGACGCCGAGGGCTTTTTGCGAATTACCGGGCTGCCGGGACGTGTTCAGGGCACCATCCGACCCCGAAAATATTGAGCTGTTCACTCGGAGCGCCGGGATTGGTGATGATGGGCAGCAAGATTGCCGATCTGGTGGTCAGTCGGTGGCTATCGATGTTGATCAAACAGTATCGGATTGCCGTCGGGGTCAATGACCATGAAGCTGGCAGGACCTTGCGTCGTCTCATCGGCCTCACTGGCAAACGCTATTGCATGGTTTCTTAGCTCTTTCTGTATTTCTCGAATGTCTGTGAAAGCATCCGTATCTTTGCCTTGCTGGTCCCACCCGGGATTGAACGTCAACAGATTCTGGTCGAACATACCCTGAAAAATCCCGATGACGTGGTCCGCGTTTTTTAAGATCAACCAATTCTCATCGGCGTTGCCGCCTATTGGTTCGAAACCCAGCTTGGTGTAAAACTCTAGAGAAGCCTCAAGGTCTTTTACGCTGAGGCTAACGGAATAAGCGCCCAAATCCATAATCTACTCTCCCGGAAAATTCCCAACCAACGTAACACAGTTTTGCCCATGGACAATGGCCGCCCGGGGTATCGCGGGGCGGCTGACGCCACGGAGCCGCAAGCGACCCGCCGGCACCGGTTGGGTAAGTCGAGCAAAGCGCAGGCCCGAGGAACCGCACGTTTTGCCCGCAGGGCAAGAAGTAAGGTGACGAAGCCGTAGCGCGTGAGCGGTACCAGAGGGGCCAGGCGCCTTTTGCATGCCGTCGAGCGCAGCCGTCTTCCGCCGAAGGCGGGAGCAGGGAAGCGAGACTCCTTACTCAGCCCGCACGGCTTCCATCCGGCACGGGACTCTCAGGCGTCGCCAGGACCGGGCGAATGCCATCTTCGTAGCCAATGTCGAAGAGCATTCCTTCTGACAAACAGCCTGCCATAGTCCGTGGCGGCAGGTTCAGGACAAAGAGCGCCTGCAGCCCGACTACCTCGGCCGGATTCTCGCGTTCACGCTTCAGGGCGGCGAGGATCGTCCGCTGGTGGTCACCGAACTCTACTCCAAGACTCACCAGTTTCTTTGATCCAGGGACATCTGCGACGGATCGAATCGTGCCGACCCGGATGTCGATTTTTTGCAGGTCTTCTACGCTAATGGGCGGCTTTACTGGTGTAGTTTTCATATTCTTCTGAATCTCCAAGGTGCCTGATTTCCAGAATATTGCGCTACCCAGACAGGTTAGACTGGCACTGGGCAGACATTCACATCAGGAACTATCATGACTTCACTGTATGACATCAGCGTGGGTACTTATCTGCAGACATTGGGAGCGACGGCAGGCTTGCTGCAAAAAGGCCGGCAACATTGTGCAACCGAGGGCATAGACCTGGCCGACATTATCGCCGCCCGCCTCCATCCGGACATGTTGCCTTTCTGGTTTCAAATCATCTCCGTTTGCCATCATTCTCTTGGTGCCATACAGGGGCTTCGGCAAGGTGTTTTCTCGCCTCCACAGCCGGAACCTGACCTCACCTACGGCAGGCTGGAAGAAATGGTCAAGGAAACGCTGTCCGGTCTTGATTCAATTTCTTCTGATGAGGTCAATGGCCTCGAAGGCAAAGACATGCAATTCAAGGCAGGTGAATTCAACTTGCCGTTCACGGCTGAGAATTTTATCCTGTCATTTTCCCTGCCAAACTTCTATTTTCATGCCACCACCGCCTATGACATTCTGCGAATGAAGGGCGTGCCGCTGGGCAAACGGGACTACTCGGGCAGGCTACGCATAAAAAGGTAGTCCGCTGGCCAAATTTCTTTCACGCCCGTCGGAGCCGGGATGGCTATAGGCGAGGGTGCAAAAAATACTGGCGATACAGGCCAGCGATACGTAGGGTTTCTTGTTATTTCGCACTTTTCTGTTGGCCTCAGCTTCGTAGTATGGTGCCAACAATTGCTTCCGTACAGGATTTTGCTTGCATTTGATCGCATTATTGTACTATTGTATTAGTACAATATTCATGCAACGAGTAATATGGATATTTATCTGTCACCACATGATGGGGTGCCGGTTTACCTGCAGATCATCAACCAAGTCAAACACTTGGTGGCAACCCGGCGATTGTTGCCGGATCGGGAAATACTGCCGATTCGAAAACTTGCTGAACAACTGCTGATCAACCCGAACACGGTCGCACGCGCCTACCGTGAGCTGGAGCAGACCGGTTGGGTCTACAAGAAGCGCGGCGCCGGCACCTATGTATCAGATAATCCCTCCCCATTGTCTGATTCAGAGCGCAACCGAATCATAGGCGAGCGCATTGATGGCCTGCTGAGCGAAGCCCATCAGATGGATATCCCACTTGACGAGTTAATCGCGATGATTCGGCGCCATCATGCCGGGCGGAAATCGTGACCTGTATACGAGGAAGATAATGACTTCACTAACCACCCAGACAATTGTGCAGATTGACCGGCTAGGCCGTCAGTTCTCCGAAACCAGGGCGCTGGACGATGTCTCGATCCAGGTCGATAGTGGCCAGGTGTTTGGAATTGTCGGCGAAAATGGTGCCGGCAAAACCACACTGATCAAGCATATGCTTGGCCAGTACAAGGCCCAGAGCGGTAGCGTCCGGATGTTTGGCGTCGACCCGGTACGGCAGCCCGAAGCGGTCCTGTCCCGCATCGGCTACCTGTCCGAAGAACCGGACTTACCCGCCTGGATGCGAATTTCAGAACTTCTCAATTACAGCTCGGCCTTCTACGCGGGATGGGATCGCGATTACGCAGCGGAGTTGCTCGGGGTCTTCGGTCTGGACCTCAAGCAGCGCGTGCGCAATCTATCCAAAGGCATGCGCACCCAACTTGGTCTTTGTCTCGCGCAAGCCCACAGGCCCGAACTATTACTACTCGATGAACCCTCATCAGGTCTCGACCCCAACGTCCGGCGCGATATCCTGAGCGCCATCATTCGTACCGTGGCGGACGAAGGCAGGACAGTGATCTTCTCCTCTCATCTGCTTGAAGAAGTGGAACGAGTCAGTGATCAGTTAATGATGCTTCAGGCCGGCAAAGTGCTGCTGTGTGGCCCGATGGACAAGGTGCTCGCCAACCACCACCGCATCATGGTGCCTGCAAAATCTGGCGACGGCGAAAATGGGCAGGAGGAGTCATTTTGGCGCGCGATGCCCGGATTGGTCCGGTACCAACAGACCGGCGCCGAATGGCAGCTGGACTGTTATGGCGATTATGATCAATTCCAATCATTCCTGGCGCAGGCGCAACTGGAGGTGCTCTCCCACCGCAAATTATCATTGAACGACATTTTCCTGACCTACAGCGGCGGGACATCACTCGCGGGAATGCACTGACATGCGGGCGGCACAAGTCCGCGCTTTATCGTGGGAATTGATTGCCCGCAATCGCGCGGGTTTGTTGCTCACCTTGTTGGGCGTGCCCCTGTTGCTGAGCTCGGCTCAATCCGTGGCTTCGTTTTATCCAGAATTAGCGCGTTGGCTGGGAACAATTAATCTGATTTCGGTCTGGAGCGTAATTTACCTGGTCATGGTGTTTACCTATGCAGATTTCTCCGCCAGGATGCTGGAAACCGGATTCCCAAGCCACGCATTGCTGTTGCCGGTGCCGACCTGGCTGCTGGTTGCCGTCCCACTGGGTTTTGCCACAGCAATGGTCTATGGCTATTCATTGTTGCTGCTAAACATCATACTCGAGGTGACGCTGAGCGCGGCAGATTACGCTTATCTGTTGCTGGGTGCCTTGATCATCATGGCCTGGATTCAAATGATCAGCTGGGGCCTCAGTCGCACACCAATCCGGGCCGCACTGATTTTGATTGTGATTCTTGCCGTCTTCGCTGTCGCGTTGCTGTCCGCCTTGTCCATTGTTCCGGTGGAACTGGTCGGTCAACCCGTGGCCCTGGCCATACTGGCGGGTCTGGCCATCTGCGGGTCTGTGCTCGCTTACCAATCTGTGGTTCGCACACGCTGCGGGCAAAGAATTGGGCAGATGTTGCTGTGGTCCAACTTCACCATTCCCGGATCGGACCGCCTGCAAGTCTCAGCGATGGTGTTGAGTATGTTTGTGTATTTTTCAGCCACCATAGGATTCGAGATTTCCAAGCCCAATTTCGGCGCTAAGGAATTCCAAATGACCAGCTTCTGGGCAACGCGCCCACTTTCAAACGCAGAACTCGCTTTTGCCAAGCTGAAGCTGGCCGGTCTCAGCGTGGGTCTGGGTGCCTTGATCTGCATTTTTCCACTCTATCCGGCCTGGTTGCTGGCTGGTTATGAACAGAAAATGTCCGACGGCTGGCAAGCCCTGGTGACGCGACACGGTCAGACTCAGTCCATTGGAATTTTGCTGCTGGCCGTCATGCTTTTGCCCGTTGGCGGCTGGATTCTCTGCGCCAATGCTCTTTCGCTGAGCCTGACTGAGAACACGGCAATTCGCAACCGGTTCATCGTGATCTCACTCGTGGTCATCACTGTTCTGGGTTACACGGCATACCGCGTCATCAACTCAGCTCAGTTGCAACAGATGCTGCTTGAGCATGCAGTGTTTGTGGTTTTGGCCGGTGCGCTGGCGATAGCGTCACTGCTGACTTGGCTGGTCCGACGTTTTGCGGCGCAGTTCAATTTGAGGCTGCTGCGCCAGCCGTTCGGGGTGGCAGTGGTGATCACATTGCCCGTCCTGGCCGCAGTCTGGAGTTTGACCCTGGAGAGCAGGTTGACCTGGACCATCACGCTGCTGATCGCAAACCTGGCGCTGCTTTCACTGCTGCCCGTCGTGGCGGCCCCCATCGCAGTAGCCATAAACCGCCATCGCTGAGGCGTCAAGGAGTCTCACTTCCCTCGGCAACTGCTCCCTGCGTTGCTCTACCTCCTGCATCCTTGCAGTCGTGCTCCCGCCTTTGGCAGCGCAGGCAGCGAAGAGGGTACGGTTTCGCCGTAGGCGAAGAAGTGCCCGATGAGCGCCGTAGCGCGTAGGCGGCTGCACGCGCGACGGCTACGCCTTACTGGGAATCTATTGGCGGAATAAGAACGGCCGCTGTTACAGTGCTGTTATAGGCTGGGATATCTTCTGCCAACAATTTATCACGCTCGGACATTGCCGTTTTCCACTGAGATTCCAGGTCCTGGAATCGATCTCGTTGTCCCTGGGTTACGCCTTGCATCGCAGCATCAACGTTGCTGAGCAAAGTGAACAAACTGAAATTCAGGCGAGGCTCATAGCTCAACACGTTTTGTCCATTGGATCGTTTTCGATTGATGACCAGGTTCTCCCAGGTTTCAATGGTTTCGATCAAGTCATTGGCTGCCTTCACACGGTCTTCCATTTCATCAATGCCTTCTACAATTTTTACCCTTGATTGGATCTGCTCCTTAATCGTTTGCAAATTCAGAACACTGCGGTAGGTTTCATCGAGCATTGAGAAAAGCTTTTGAGTCAGATCCTGTTGGGCCGCAATGCTGGCTTGCTCATAGCTGAAGTTGGGATCCCAGCGCAGTTCCAGCGGTTGCTCCTGCACGCGGTCGCCAAGACTCAAGCGCAAGGCATAATTCCCTGGCGCAAGCGAGTAACCGGATATAGCTCCCCCTGGAGGAGCGCCGAATTGGTATAGGCCCGGGACCATGGTCACCGAATCACTCCTCAAATCCCATACACCGCGATTGATGCCCTTTTCGGCCGGCAAGGCGTAAGCCTTCTTGCCGCGACCCCCCTTGTTGCCAACCTCATCGTTCGAACTCAAGGTGCGCACCACTTCCCCCTGGCCATCGAGGATTTCGACGGTGAGCTTGTTCTCTTTCAGCTCAAGCGCCTCGCTCAGGCTGTAATAAAAGACCGCGCCAGCCGGCGGGTTTGGACTGGTGTATTCTGCTTGACCACCGCCGTTTCCGCTCGCCATACGATGGGCAACAGCGGGTGCATACAAATGCATGCCGGCCGTTTTCTGCTTTGAATTGTATTGCCTCAATGGTGTGATGTCGTCGATGATCCAGAATGCCCTCCCTTGCGTAGACATGACCAGGTCATTACCCTGAATTTTGAGATCTGTAATCGGGATGGCGGGAATATTGAGCTGTAAAGACTGCCAATTGCTGCCTTGATCAAAGGAAACATACAGGCCTCGTTCGGTGCCCGCGTAGAGCAACCCTGCCCGCTCGGGGTCTTCCCTTACGACACGAACATACTCGTTGTCCGGAATGCCATTGACGATTTGACGCCAACTCTTGCCGGCGTTTTTAGTGAGATAGATTTACGGACTGTCATCGCCTGATTTGAATTTATGGACCGCCGCGTAAACAGTGTCGGGTTCATGCGGAGAGGTCTCGAGCGTATTGACCATCGCGCGATCAACACCTTTTGGCGTCACTGCCTGCCAGCTTGCACCCCCATCGCGAGTGACGTGAATCAATCCATCATCGCTGCCCACCCATAATTCAGATGGGTCATGGCTGCTTTCAGCGAGGGCGAAAATAGTGTTGTAGACCTCTATATTTTCGTTGCTGTAGGGTCTGCCCATCTTGCCCTGCTTATCAACTTCGTTGCGTGTCAGGTCCGGGCTGATCTCAGTCCAGCTATAGCCCCGGTCATTGGACATCAGCAATACCTGGGTAGCGTGATAAATCACCTTTGGGTCGTGTTGTGAGACCACAATAGGGGCATTCCAATTCGCCCGGTACCTGGAATTCTTTGGTTCGACTCCGATACCAAATTCCTCATAAGCCTGTATGGAGCGCGCCGTACGTGTCTGACGGTCGTACTCCTGGATCAGGCCCAGAAAACAACCCCCATAAATATAGCGAGGGTTATCCGGATCGAAGGCCAGATAGCCATTCTCGCAACCACCCAACACTTCATAGTCTTCCCGGCCAATGCTGCCGTCATGGCCCCGACTGCTGACCGCAAGGGTGCTATTGTCTTGCTGGGCGCCGTAGACATTGTAGGGAATCAGATTATCGGTATTGACCCGGTAAAACTGACCCGTGGGCTGGTTGTTTTGCGTGGACCAGGTTGCCCCGCGGTCGAATGAAACATTGGCGCCGCCATCATTGGCATTGACCATCCATTTCGGATTTTCCGGATTGATCCACAGGCCATGGACGTCGCCGTGAGGTACCGTGAGCGTGGAGAATGTCTTGCCGCCATCGATGGACTTGAGCAACGGCGAATTGAGTACGTACACCGTGTCTTCATCAAGCGGATCAGCATGGATGTGCATGTAGTACCAGGATCGTGATCGAATCAGGTTTTCGGAATTTATCTTGGTCCAGGCCTTGCCGCCATCATCGGAGCGATAAAGCCCGGCCTCATCCTCCTGTGCCTCAACCAGTGCCCACACCCTTCCGGGCCTGGCTGGAGAGGGTGCAATGCCCGCCTTGCCAATATTTTCCGGCAGGCCCTTGGCCTGAATTTTCTCCCAACTCTCTCCCCCATCGAGGGATTTATACAAACCGCTGCCCGGCCCACCAGAACGAATTTCCCACGCCTGGCGTTGGTTGTCCCACAGCGTGACATAAAGAATACGTGGGTTTGCGGGGTCGTATTTCAGATCTACTGCGCCAGTCGTTTCGTTGGGCGTGGCCAGAACCAATCGCCAATTTTTGCCACCGTCGACTGACTTGTGGACACCCCGCCCTTCGCTTGGGCCCCAGGAGCCGCCCTGCACGGCAACCCAGATGATGTCCGGATTGGTGGGATGAATCTTTATTGATCCAATTTGCCGTGAAGCCTCAAGACCCATGTGGGTCCAAGTCTTGCCGGCATCCGTTGATCTGTATACGCCGTCGCCTTGAGCAGACATCACCCCACGAAATGGTGATTCACCCATGCCCGCCACAACCACATTCGGGTCTGAAGGGGCAATGTCGATAGCACCCACTGGCCCAGTCTTGAAGTAGTCATCGGAAACATTGATCCAATCCGAGCCAGCGTTGCTGGTTTTCCACAAGCCGCCAGTGGCGCCCATGTAGTAGACATAAGGATTACTGGCGGTGCCGGCAACGGCAGTGACGCGTCCACCTCGCCAGGGCCCGATATTGCGTGCCTGCAGACCATCAAGAAACAGGCGTTCGTCCTTTTCTGGATTGGCCGCACTCACGGTGGAAACCGTCATCATCAGGCCAAGCAATGCCGCACAAGTGCCGAAAAGAAGTCTTGCAAACTGGTTAGCGATGGTTTTTCGCATGAAAATGTCCTTGTAGATCTGGAGGTTAATTGTGCGCATGCACTTGTATTTAAGACGGCTGCAGGCGCCGCATCCTCAGCCCGAAAGCCCTGTGCCTGCCGGTTTGCCTTCAAACTAAAGGCCGGGATGGTTAACATACTTCCGTTCGAATTCAATGGAATTGCCAATGACTCAGCCAGACTGCAGTGAATCGTCCCTGCCCATTTCTCAACGCCTGTTGCTGATCTGCTTTCTGATCATTGCGCCGCTTGAGCCGATTACGGCGCAAACGTGGTCACGCTTGCCCGTGCCCCAGAATGAGGCGGGCAAAACCGATGCTGCGCCATGGCAGGCTCTTTCAGCCAGGCAGGCTTCGCGGGACGACCGCTGGCTGGGGCTGGAAGTGCGAGATGTGATCTGGTCGCCTGATGGAGACTGGGTCTACTTCCGCTGGAATCTGGACCCACAGCCCGGCGACGACCCTGAGCTCGATCCCTGGTTCCGGGTCCGAGGCGATGGCAGTGAAATGGAGCAACTGCCCGCAGATCAGTGGGAGGCAGTGCCGTCGGTAGACATTTCATTCAGCCCGGGCAAACTGTATGCCGCCTGGACCCGGGACGGGACACTTTACTTGTGGGACAAGGCAAGCTCACAGATTCGGCCCGTGGCTGCAGGTGAGGAAGCGGTTGCGCATTTCCGCTTTGTCGATGCCGGACTGCTGGAATACCAGCGCGGATCGGCACTCTACGGCCACGCGCTCAGCGATGGCTCTGTGCGACTCAAGGCGCGCACCATACAGGCACCAGACCCTGCGTCAGACAAGGCGCAATGGCTCGAAACGCAGCAGGCAGAAATGTTCGAGTTCATCCAGCAGCGCAGGCAGATCGACAGCGCGCGCAATAGCCAAGCCGCCAGCCATGGCCGCGTGCCTGAAATCGAGTTGCCAGCCGGGGCGACCCTGGACTGGATTGGTTCGATGCCTGATGGCTCGGTGCTTTGGATTGCGCACAAGGATGGGGCGGGGGTGCAAACCCAGTATATGGATTTCGTCAGTGAATCAGGCGAGGCCACACCGCAACTTGCCCGCACCAAGGTCGGTGGGCCTGATGCGGAATACACCATGGGCTGGTTGGTGGTGGACGGCAATCTCTCCAATCCGCAATCCGTTGCCGGGGAATCAGCCGACCCGCATGGGCATTTCATTTTGCCGGAAGACATCAACGCAACACCGGCCGGCGCCGAGGGTGAAACCGTGGGCACAGCTGTCGTCATTCACCCGCCCCAATGGAGCCCGGACGGCCGGCGGGCAGTACTGCAAATAGCCTCTTTCAGACATAAAGACCGTTGGATTGTCGAGCTCGACTGGAAGGCCAGGCGCCTAAGCACCCGCGTCCACGATCACGATGACGCCTGGCTGGGTGGGCCACCGCCGGTGGCAGGCTACCTCAGCCCGGCCTACCTTGCCTGGCTTGACAACAAATCATTCGCTTTCGCCTCGGAACGCAGCGGTTGGAGCCACCTTTACCGATATCGGAGCGGCCGCGTGACCGCACTGACGAAGGGTGATTGGGAAGTGCGCGACATTCAACTCAGCCAGGACCGCGGCGCATGGCTGATCACGGCGAGCAAGGACCACGCCAGTGATGACCACCTGTATCGCATGGCGGCCGGTGGTGGAAAAATGGCCCGCATAACCCGTGGAGAAGGCAGGCACAACGGCACGCTTAGCCCGTCCGGGAACCGCGTAGCCTTCCTGTCGAGTGACACTCTGAATCTGCCGGATCTGTTTTTGGTCGATTTTGCCAAGGACGCGGCCGGGAGCAGGATTACCCAAAGCGGCACCGAGAATTTCTTCAACTATCCGCTGATCAAACCTGAGCTGGTGTCGTTTCCCCATCCCGATGACGGCAAACCGGTCTGGGGCATGGTCTATCTTCCACCCCATCCCAATGGCGCCGGCCTGTTACACATTCATGGCGGCGGCTACCGTCAATTCACCCACCGGGGGTGGAGCGTCTATGGTTTCGCATTGCATGTGGGCACGCTGAATTACCTGCTGGGGCTGGGTTACACGGTACTGGATTTCGACTATCGCGGTGGTGCCGGTTATGGCCGGGATTATCGCGCCGACATTTACCGAGACATGGGCAATAAGGACATCACCGGCGCCCTGCCTGCCATCGATCACCTGGTCACCGAAAGAGGTGTCGATCGCGATCGGATTGGCGTTTACGGCATTTCCTACGGCGGTTTCTTCACCCTGGCGGCCCTGTTCAACCATCCTGGCGTGTTTGCCGCAGGCATTGCCAACGCCTCGGTTACCGATTGGGCTCACTACAATGACATTTGGACCAGCCGCATCCTGAATTTGCCTACCAACGACCCTGAAGCCTACCTGCGCTCCAGCCCGATCAACAACGCAGCCGGCCTGGCCGATCCCTTACTCATCGTGCACGGACTGATGGACGACAACGTCCAATTCCAGGATGTGGCGCGTCTGACTCAAAGGCTAATCGAATTGGAGAAGCCCTTCGAAATGATGGTTTACCCCATTGAACGTCACACCATCAAGACCGAATCCAGTCGGTTTGACTATGTCAAACGGGTTGAGAATTTCTTTGCCCGGCACTTGTTGGACCCGCCATCGCGGCGGTAGGCGGCCCTTCACCTGGCCTGTACTGTTGCCAGACCATCGGAGATTCATGAAATGAACAGAAGAGAACTGATGCAGGCGCTAGCCGCGGCCGGCCTGGCGGCGGCTGCAGGGCCCTTGACTGCCAAAACTCGCGGCAAGAAAAGCGGTAAGGCGCTGAACATTCTATTCATCGGTGGGTCCGGCTTTATCGGACCACATATGGTCAGGCGGGCGCAGGCCAGGGGCCATACCGTGACACTGTTCAACCGCGGGCGCACCAATCCGCACTTGTTCCCGGAAGTGGAAAAGCTCATTGGTGACCGCGACGGAGGTCTGGGCGTGCTGGAGGGTCGCAATTGGGATGCCGTGATCGACACCTCGGGCTACATCCCGCGCGTGGTCCGTGACTCGGCCCAATTGCTCAATAACGATACCAACCGATATCTGTTTATTTCCACCGGCGATGTATACGCTGATTTCATCGAGCCCGGACTGGACGAGAATTACCCGCTCGACAGCATTGACGACCCGACCAACGAAGACCCCTCCAAATACTATGGGCCGCTGAAGGTCCTGTGTGAGCAGGCTGTCCAGCAGATCTATGGGGAGCGGGCGACCATATTGCGCCCGGGATGGATTATCGGCTCCGGCGACTACAACCCAATTTCATCTTACTGGCCGATGCGCGTCAGTCATGGCGGCGAAGTGCTGGCACCGGGCGACCCGACGGATCCGGTCCAGATCATTGATGCATATGACCTCGCCCGATTCGTGATCAAGATTCTGGAAGAGAATATTAGCGGGGTTTATAACACCATGGGACCGGAATCTCCGCTCAGCTGGGGTGAGTTCCTGTACGGCATCAGGGCGGTCACCAACAGCAAAATGCAATTCACCTGGGTGCCGGCGCAATTCCTTGCCGAAATCAATGTCAGCGCCATGACTGACATGCCCATTTGGTTCCCGCCGCTGGACGACTATCCTACACCTGCGCCCTTCGAGCCAGGCGCCAAGGGCTTTGCCCAGATGAGTGCTGCAAAGGCGATCGAAGCCGGGCTGAGATTCCGCCCATTGGCCAATACCGCAAAGAGCATCATCACAGAGTTCAAAAAACGCGGCGAAGCCTGGGAGACGGAGAAGCGCCGGTTTGGACTGTCCCTGGAACGTGAAGCGGAGGTGCTCGCCGCCTGGCATAAACGCGCCGGTTTAAGGTCGAACGGACTCCAACTGACTTTTGGCACTTTGCCACAGCAATAAAACGCTCGAACATCAGCGTTGACGGAATGTGCGGCGATAAGGGAGGCACGGCCTGGAAATGTCAACATATCTGAGCGTTGACCGCATCAGCAAACGGTACAAAACCACCCTGGCCGTGGATGGTTTGTCATTCACCGTGCAAAGCGGGCGGATTTTCGCCTTCCTGGGCCCAAACGGGGCGGGCAAGTCCACCTCGGTGCGCATGCTGCTGGGTTTGACCCGACCCGACAGCGGCACGATCCGCTATCACAATATTCCTGCGGGAGAGCGCCCCCTGGCCCAAGCCGTGGGATACCTTCCCGAAGAACGCGGTCTTTACATTGATCAAACCGTCATTGATAACCTTGTCTACCTGTCTCGGCTGCGTGGATTGGCCCGCAAGACAGCCACGACGCGCGCCAGAGAGTGGCTCGAGAGATTTGATCTGGCCGATAGAGGCAAGGAAAAAATCGAAGCCCTTTCCAAGGGTAATCAGCAGAAAGTCCAACTCATTGCGGCCGTCATGCATGAGCCCGAGGTGCTGTTTCTGGACGAGCCCTTTTCCGGCCTCGACCCGATCAACCAGGAGAAAATGCTCAATCTGCTGCGTGACCTGCGAAACAAAGGCATCACCATTCTGCTCAGCGCGCACCAAATGGAGCTGGTCGAGCGACTCGCCGACGACCTGTTGCTGATGAGCCAGGGGCGCTCGGTATTGCAGGGTTCGCTGGCTCAAATACTCGCTGATCAAGCCCGGGGCACCCGTTTACTGCTCGGCCTGGATCAGCCGGCCGATCTGCAGGACATCAGTGCCCGCGATGGCGTTATCGGCGTTGAGCAGGAAGATGACAGCCTCAGTCTGTTGCTCAATTCAAGCGTCAACCTCAATGACTTGCTGGGCTACCTGTCAGCAGATCTGAAAATCAACTCGATTCACACCGAGCGACCCTCGCTGCATGACGTTTACGTGGAGGCGGTCGTCCAGGCAACTGCAGATGATTCTGCCGCCAGAGCACGTCACGGCGAAGCCAATAATGGAGCAGACCTTCTTGGATAAGCGAGTGTGGGTCGTTGCGGCCTGGGAGTTCAAACGCTACTTCAAATGGAAGGGTGAGTTGTTTTCCCTGGCATTGATCATTGCCCTGGCGCTGGCGAGCTTGGGCGGCAAGGAACTCATCGCCAGGCTGATGAGCGATGATCCGGTACGCATCGCCATCATCGACCAGCGCGGATTGGGTGCTGTGCCCTTCCCCATCGAGCAGGTCGAACTGTTGCAGTTTGAAAGCCATAGCGCCGACGACGAAGCGCTTTTAATGGAACAGGTCACCGATGATTCGCTGGCCGGGATCCTCTACATGCAACCCGGCGGCAGCCGTGTGCTGGTCTTCGAAGACGACAGCTGACTCGTCAGCTTGCGGGCGTTTCTCAGCCAGGCCCAACAACACCAGCGTCTGCAGGCACAAGACATGGGCGCCGACGATCTGGCCAATATCCTCGCACCCGCCGAACTTGTGGTGGACTATCACCCCCAGGGCAATCCACCGAGTTCACAGGGCGAGCGCTTGTTTGCCATGGTCGTTCTGGGCCTGATGCTGCTGGGTATTTTTACCAGTTTCGGCTATTTCTTTATCTCCATTACCAGCGAGAAGCAACAACGCATCACCGAGCAGATCATTTCGGCAGTGAGCGCGCAAATCTGGATCGACGGCAAGCTGATCGGCATATTCGGCATGAGCCTGAAGTCCATGCTGACCGCCGGCCTCACCGCCATGTTTAGGATTCTGCTGTACAGTCAGTTGAGTGACCAGCCCTGGCTGTTGACAGGCGTCAGTGGTGATCCGGTAACGCTGATCAGCATTCTCCTGTTTGGCATTGGCGGGCTTATGTTCTGGAGCTGTTTTCTGGCTGCCATCGCAGCCACGGTTTCCGACCCCAATACCTCCACCCGCACGCCGCTGATGCTGGTGCCATCGATACCGATAGTGATTGGTTTTGCCGGCCTCTCGCAGCCGGACAGTCTGGGCATGCAGATTCTAGGTTAGTTGCCGCTGACCTCGATGGCTGTCATGCCCATGCGGCTGTCAGTAAGCCACGTCGCCATCTGGGAAATTGTGCCGTCACTGATATTACTCGCCCTGGGCATCTTCTGGCTAAGAAGGGCTGCCAGTCGAATCTTCGAAGTCAGCATGCTGATCTATGGCAAAGAGCCCAGTTTCTCCGAGATGCGTCGCTGGTTAAAAGAAGTGTAGCCGCCAAACCCCGCAGGCGAGAGGATTGACTTGGGACAGACCACTGTGCAGAAGGAGCGGGTACACTTAGCCAAGTCCTGTCGTTGGAACATCAAATGAACACCATCCGCCAGCGGGCCAAAGATCATCTGCCCACGGTATTGTTGACCTTGCTGAGCATCGTCCAGGCATTGGCTTTGGAGTTGCTCTGGTCGCATTTGCAAGAATCACCTTACCTGTTCGACATTTCGTGGCAGGCCTTCGTGTATTGGACCCAGATTTTAGCGACCCTGATGGGCCTCATCCTGATATGGATTATCTACGCCAGCAACGCGATTCGTTTTCGCTGGGTGCCCACCATTGCAGACTCGGTCTATCCGTTCTTGATTGGCCTGCTCGAATTCATGCTCGTCGCGGCGCTGGGACCCGAGCACATAGGACTATGGTTCATCCTGCTGGCAGCGGTATTCGGCCTGATGAACTGGATAACTCATGCCACCATGCGCAGAGCGAGATCAGACGGGGAAAATGACGCTTTCTTCAGTCAAATGGAACCCGCCACTTATCGCGATTTTGCCCCGGCACTGGTGATTGTGGCCGCCATGGTACTGATGGGGGTCTACCTGCTGGTCAGCGATAATCGTGGCGCGCCTGTCTTGCTCGCCCTGCTGATGACTACAATCATAATGGCCTGGCACTTCCTTCTGGCAAAGATGTTTTGGGACATGTCCGTGTCCGCAGAATAGGCCCCTACAACCTGCACCGCACAAATTCTCCACCTTTCATAATGACCGAAAAATTCTCTTCCGGTTTGGCCATCAGGTGAATATTGTCCAGCGGATTGCCTTCGATGGCGATGATGTCGGCGTAAGCGCCCGCTGCGATGCAGCCCACTGCGCCGTCTTTTTGCATGATTTGCGCATTGATGGTGGTGGCAGACCTCAACTGGTCAATCGGGCTGACGATGTCGGCCCGGAATTCGAATTCACGATTTTGCATCGGGTGAAAGCGCTCTTCGAACAAGTCCGTACCCATGCCCAGGCGGGCGCCGTTTCGATACAGGTACTCGACGGACTGATACGCCGCCGAGTGCACTTCCCTGGCCTTCTCCAGACTTTCCTCAGGCAAACCCAACTCGTTGCCGAATTGGACCATTTGTTCAAGCACCGCAATAGTCGGCACGGCATAGGATTGGCCCTCTGCGGCCTTGATCATCTGCGCGGTTTCCTCAGTGATCATGGTGCAGTGGTCGATGGAGCGCACACCGGTCCTTAGACAGCGGCGCGCACCGTCATCAGTGTGACAATGCGCCACCACGTACTTGCGTCGCGTGCCGGCCTCGTAGACGGCCGCCTCAATCTCCTCATCGGTGAATTGCGGCATCCATACCGGATCAGTCGGCGATGCGACGCCGCCGGAGATGAACACCTTGATGTGATCAGCACCCTTGCGCAGTTCGTTGCGGCAGAAGACACGCACGGCATCCGGCCCATCCACCACTTCGGCGAAGGTGAAATTGGCGGCGCAACCGCACAGCTCCGCCTGATCGGCCCGGCGCATATCGCCGTGCCCGCCGGTTTGCGACAGCGCTTTGCCACCATGGAAATATCGCGGCCCCTCTATCAATCCGGCGTTAATGGCCAACTGCAGCCCAATCTCACCACCCGCCGGGTCACGCACGGTGGTATACCCACGGTGCAGCGTGCCCTTGAGCAGACGCGCCGCATGGGCCACTTTCATTGGCATGGTCATGCTGTCCAGCAGGCTCATGTTGAAGGTTATGGAGTAGGCATGAAAATGCAGATCCAGCAGGCCGGGCATAACGAAGCGCCCCCCCAAATCGATCACATCGGCATCGCCAATGTTCGCTTCACCCTCACTCACTTCGCGAATACGCTCGTCTTCAATGACGATGCTGCCGCCTTCGATCAGGTCTTCGCTGTCACCATCGAAAATGGTGCAATTCTTCAAAACGCGCATGCTCATACGCCAGCCTCATAGTTTTGGACATCAGTTTTGGTCATCAGGTTATGGGACGTGATATTGAGTCCCCACCATACCGCCAGGGTCTTCTCTGCAAGCGCAATTTATGGGTTTTCGAATCCATGCTCAAACAACGGAATTTCCGACCCGGCGTGTGGCGCAATGCAACTGGGGCTGTTGGCGGCAATCCGGCCTTCTATCAGGGTTTGCACCGTGGGGTGAAATTCCTCGTCGCTAGTACCACAAGCGGCGCCGTTGGGTGGGCCAAAATGGCAGTAGCTCATGGTCGTCCCCAGGCCACCGGGCCAGGAAACCGCGCCGGCGTAGCAACCGAAGGCCGCTTCACCATTGAAGCAGGTATCAACCGGCGGGTTGTAGCAATGGGTGTGATCAGAGCCCAACAGGTGGCCGATTTCGTGGCCCACCAAATTGGCAACGAAACCGGTGCCAAGGTTGCTGCCTATGCGGTTGTTGGCGTAGCTGCCGACCCGAACGTTCGGCACGCCATTTACCGTACTCAAATGACCCTGGTCACAATACTGGTCCAGCCAGGCGACGCCTGAAAAAACATTGGACGACACGCCGCGGCCACTGAGCATGATGGCAAAATCGCGGTCAATAGCGCCGTTGTTCTGGAACCATTCTTCTCCGAATTCTTCCAGGTGATCAAAAACGTCGCCGCTGCTGGCATAAGGGTCACCTGACCCGGTGCGCAAGGTGATGTCGCCCAACAGCAGGTGGGTCTGAAGATCCCGCTCATAATATACGTTCATGGCCACAAACAGGTTGGTGATGAAATTTGTCGCCGTGGTGGTGTTGCCGCCCTTTCCGGCCAGCCATTCATTGTCAGTATCCACGGCAATGACGGCGTCATAGTTGATTCCGACCCCGGCCGGGGCATCCGCATTCAGCGATGACAGGTTGCGTTGAAATCGATCCAGGCTGTCCGCAGGTTGTCGCTCCCGGGTTGATCCACAAAATAATTGCGAGTCATCGGGGCCTTCAACCGCCTTGAACTCGACTTGGGTCGTCAGATTTCCGCTCAGGACGCTGACTGATCCATTTTTTCGGGCGAGCCCAAAAACTTCTCCGGACACCGGGTCAACAGCAATAATCATAGTTGTGCTTGCGTTGCTGGCCCTGAAGAAATTGCTTTGGGGCGGGCTGACGATGCGCCGGGTTGTACCCTCAAGAATACGGATTTGTGCTTGCGGCGCCCACAAGCGCATGCGACTGAATGTCAGGGGTGTGTTTTCGTTGCCAGTCAGCTCATCGACGCCGCTCAGATTGAAGGCTGCTGATGACTGGGGGGATCGCAGGGATTCAAGCTCTTTGCCTTTTAGTGCCAATGGTCCAGCCCGCATCGCGTCAGCGGATGGTTGAACGACAGAGCCCAACAGAGCCTTTATCGGCGCGGTGGTGAGATAGTCATCGTTCGCCTGAGCCAGGCATCCCCAGGACAACAAAATACAAGGCAGAACTGAACGTGTACGCTTCATTCTTCCGTGAACCCAAATGTGCTCCCTGAGGGAAGGATATCACAGGCCGTGGGTAACTCATCGTGATCACGGTGGCAACGGGTGCGAACCGTCAACAGGCAACCGGCCCCGATCAATCCCTGTAACTGCGGTCCAGTCCATCCAGTATGGCGAGAAAACCGGGCCATTCGCGGACACCATCGTGGTCTACGTTCCCGGGTTTCCAATAAGCGGGTTTAATGGCCTCGACCACGCCAGCCGAGGGCATAAGGATTTGTTGCCCGGTTTGCATGGCCTCGACCTGAACGCGGCAAGCCTGCTCCAGCCTCTGTAGTGTAAAAAAGGCCTGACTGACACTACGCCCGCCAACCACAATGCCATGATTGCGCAGGATAATGGCCTCGATACCGCCGGCGAACAGATCAGCCATGTTTTTGCAGGTCTCTTCGGAGGTCACATCGGTTGATTCGAACGGCAGGTAGGCGATCCGGCCGTCATACATGATGCCCCACTGGGTCATCGGCCACAGTTCGCAATCCAATGAAGAAAGGACCATGCAGTAAATGGTGTGGGCGTGAATACAGGCGTTGAATTCTGGCCGGACGCCCAGCACCGTGGCAGTAAAGTGGTGGGCATCAACATCCACGCCGCCCAACTTTTCCAGCCTGGCCTCATGTTCCAGTACTCGGCGATGCAGTGTGGATGCCGCGGCCAATTCAGGGAAAAGACCATATCCGCCGACGATGAAGTCTTCAGGCGCGTCAGGAATCCTTGCACCGACAAACCCGTCGCTCAGGTCGGACAGGCCATAGTATGCAATCAGCCGGTAGCAGGCGGCGACATCCCGCCGCACAATCTGTTCTGCGGGGCTGATTTCCGTCACCCAGCGGTTGTCATTTGTCTCAATTGCGCTCATTGCTGATTCCTCAGTTGGCCAACTCGGCCATGGCCGTCTCGATTCCTGAGACGGTGACCGGGATGTTGATGGACATGATTTTGGCGCCGTCACCGGTTATCAAAATCTGGTCTTCGATGCGGACCCCAATGCCAGCGAAGCGATCGAGCTGAGCGGCGACCTGATCGCGCGTTTCCTCATCCAGCGCCTTGAACCAGTCTTTCTCGATCACGTCCTTCTTGCGGATGTAAATTCCCGGCTCAACTGTGAACACGTTGCCTTCTGCGAAAGCCTGGTAGTACTCATATGCATCGTGCACGTCGAGCCCGACTGAATGGCCCAGCCCGTGCAGAAAGTAGCTCTTAACCTGCTCCTTGGTTGCCTCGGTCATCAGCCCCAGTTTCAAGAGACCCTCACCAATCACATCCTGTGCGATTTGATCGATGGTCTTCATATTGGTCCCCGAGCGCGATTGCTCGATTGCTGTTCTCTGAGCTTTCAGCACCAGCTCATAGATGACTTTTTGATCGTCACTGAATGTGCCTGAGATCGGAAATGTGCGCGTAATATCGGTGGCATAGTGTGCATATTCAACGCCGGCATCGAGCAGAAACAAGTCGCCCTGCTTGAGTTCTGCGTTATTGGCCGTGTAATGCAGAATGGTTGCGTTTTCGCCGGCGCCGCTGATCGACTCATAAGACCAGCAACATCCGCCCAGGCGCCTGAATGTTTCATCGACCCTGGCCTGAACCTGGTATTCCCAGGTCGCGGACTGCACCGTCTGCATCGCCGCCAGGTGTGCCTGGTGCGTAATTTCGACGCCTCGCCGCATGATGGCCAGCTCCGAATCGGACTTGACCTCCCTCATCTGCCGAATCGTGGCAGTCGCATTGCGAATCTTCACTTCAGGAAAATTCCTGCGCAATTTGCGCGCCAATTCCTGCGCCGCGCTGCGTGGTCCATCAAAGTCCAGGTCACGCTCACGGCCCAGGTCCAGCCAGAATTCTACGTTGCCGGCCTCAAGCTGCCTGTAAAACTCGAGGTACTCGGGTTCGTCATAGCGATACGCCCGGTCATCGTTTGCCACGATGCCCAGCAGCAGACTGTCCACAAAGCGGTCGAACTGGTCCAGGGCCAGGATGATTTCGATACCGGTTTTTTCCTGGAGTTGCTCAACGGTGGGCAATTTCCCATTCCACACCTCGAAAACCGGATCATCGAGTTTGGTGAACACCCGCTCCTCGATGTCACCGCCATTCTTGATCAGGACAAAGTGGCTGTGCCTGTTCGGATCATTGGTCAAGTAGTAGAAATTGCTGTCTTGCCGGTAGGGCCAGTGCTGGTCGTCATTGCGTACTTTGTGCGTGTCGGGAAACATCACCAGGACCGCGTAGTTGGCCATGGCTTCGGCCACCCTGGCCCGGCGCTCGCGCAACTCATCAGAAGCCCAGGCAGGAAGCGCCAGAGCGCTTGCACACAGCAGTAACAACAGTCGTGTCATGATAGTTCCCACATCAGCCGGTCCGGCGGGAAGCGAAAACGCCGTCGAGATAGTGGCTGGCCCTTCCCGTCCCCTCATCACCCCAGAATGCCACATCCCAACCGCGGTTGCCCCCCATGGCGGGGTCGGCCGGCAGGAAGCGGTCACCACCCAGCGGAATCAATTCCGAGGTCATGACGGGATCGGCGGCGGCGCCATAGTAAACACGGGCGATCAACCTCTTATCCTCAATACTGAATTCGCGCATTTGATTCAAGGCTTCAAAGCGGCCCTCGAAACGGCGCAGATCCACATCGACCCGCTCAACCGTGTCTGCCTTTGGCGTGGCCGGCTTATTGACGCCGAAAACCTCTGGAAATACCGTGCTGAAGATTCGATCTGCAAACGGGTAGCCCTGGCTGGGCACATTTGCGATTGTTGCGACGGCAAAATTCCTCGACGGGCACCACAGCAGCATCGATGAGCCGCCGGTGTTGGTGCCGCTGTGGCCGTAAATGGCAGCGCCGTCCCACTCTTTCCAATAGGGGCCCAGGCACCACTTCTGCGCCAAAATCCGGTTGGGCAATGTCACCTGCGGCGTGTGCATATTCTCCACCCCACCCGCTGAAATGACTTGCCTGCCATCCGCGCCCTTCCCGCCCCACAGAAACATGCGCCCGAAGCGCACCAAGTCTCCGGCGCTACAGCATAATGAGGCACCCACCGGCGCCATGGAGCGCGGCAGGCCCCAGTAGGGCACGCGCTGCGGTTGTTCCGAACCGGGCGCATAACTGTAGCCCAGGGCAATTGGATGGTACAACAGGTCTTCCGGAAACATGACCGACTGCTCGAGCCCAAGCGGAGCCAACACCTTTTCCGTCAGCAGGCTTTCCCAGTTCTGGCCCATGGCACGTTGTGCGGCCAAACCGGATATATTGGTGCAGGCATTGGAGTAACCAAAGGCCGTTCCTGGTTTGTAAATCATTGGAATCTCAGCCAGCGATGCGACATACAGGCCCAGCGCATCATCGCCCCGGCCATGGGCGTCGTACGGCCCGTTGTCGATGCCCGCTGACATGGAGATGAGCTGACGGATTTTGACCATTTCAGTGGCCTCGGGATCGGGCAAGCTGAAGTCCTTGATCCAGGTTTTGACCGGCGCATCAAGGTCGAGCACACCTGCATCGATCAGCGCCATCATCAGGGCGGCGTTGTACACCTTGGTGGTGGAGCCAATCTGAAACAAAGTATCGGTAGTGACCGCCAGCTTGCGCTCCAGGTTGGCCATCCCGGTAGTGAATTCGTAGACACGCTCACCGTCAAACAGGGCCATCTGTCCACCAACGATTCCAAGCTCCCGGGCCACACCATCGACCAGCTCCTGCATGGCCTGGATGTCTACCGCCGACCCTGATGAAGCGGCGCTGGCCGCGAACGGCAACTGGCTCGCCGCCACACCGGCGGCGGCCGTGATGATGAAATCTCTTCGGTTGATCATTGCGGGTGTCCTGCCTCATCGGTGCATGGTTATTTAGACGCGCCCAGGTGTGCAGTCCCCAGCCAACTCTGGCCGAAATCACCCGTGAGAGTGAGGTCTTGGCCGTGAATTCCAGCGCCGTTGTTCAAATGTGCTGTGCCCATTCTTGAGGCGCCGGTTCGGAGCAAGGGGTCTTCATTCAGGACGCGCTCGAGCCCATCCATGGAACGCTCCCTCTTGAAACATCCTGTTTCAAAGGGTCCTGCATGAAGACCCCTTACTCCGAATCGGCTTGTGCCAGCGTTAGGAAAGTCCCGTGAGCGGGCTTTTGCACAAGGATGTGCTTAGATCGTGGAGCGCAGGGATGCGCGGGAACGATCCAAGGCGCTAAGAACACTTGAAACCGTTCAGCAGCTCTTCGAGCCGCCGGAAAATGCTGCCATCCTGGCATTTTCCTTCCTCACGCCATCCTTGGCGCTCGGGATCAGCGAGGCGACACGGAACAGGATGTTCCATTGGAGCCGACCCAGCAAGCGCGGAGAAGCGAGGGTAGCCCGCAGGGCCATCCGCCAGGCGTGGACAGCAGTCCACTCATCGGGCTTTCCGGAGGTAAAACAAAGTTGTTGAAATTCACATTTAGTTCGCGAATCTGAGATTGCAATATCCTGCGCATGCTGCGTTCGGCACGCAATCTTGCTAGGGTGTAGCTCAGTTGGCGGCTGAGGAAGAAGCGATGAGTATTTCAATGGGTCAAATTTTTGTCTGGCTGGTCATCGGCGCCATTGCAGGCAGCCTCACGGGGGCTGTGTTCAAAGGCAAGAAGCAGGGGTTTGGCACGTGGTCCAACCTGGGGATAGGCCTGGTGGGTGCACTGATCGGCGGCGTGTTTTTTCGGGTGTTGGGTCTTGACCTGGGGCTCGGCAATATTGCCATTAGCCTCGAGGACATTATTGCAGCCATTATTGGATCGATTGTTTTTATTTTGGTGCTGCGGCTTTTCAAGTCTCGAAAAGTATCACCTCAATAAAAATTTCCGTCTCAATTCACTCGCTGTAGTGCTCATCAGGAATCGCCCAGACAGCCGGCGCAGCGACGGAGCAAATGGCGGGCTTTATAAGAGCTACTTCCAGGCCGATTCAAACACCCGCATAAAGTTCTCACCCAGGATGCCGCTAATTTGCTCATCGGTATAACCGTGGTTGACCATCTCCTCGACCAGCGGCGCGATCACTGACGGACCCGCAATGGCCAGGCGGTTCATTGGTGGATAAAGCGCTTCTCCGTAGGTCTCTGTGTAATGCGGCACAACGTTATCGACCGGGAGCGGCTCATCCATACCGGGAACGTGATCCAGACCGAGCCCAAGGTGTTCATAGCCGACCATTTCTGCGATGTAGTCGAGATGGCGAAAAAGCTGAGGGGCGGAGGTGTCGTATAGCGCTTCGGTGAGGAATATCGACACGCCATTAATGCCGATTACGCCGCCGGACTGGACGCAGGCGCGAATCTGGTCATCCCGGATGTTGCGCTCGTGATCACGTAGGGCCCGGGCGACCGAGTGAGAACAAATCACCGGTGCGCTCGATTGCTCGAATATTTCCATGGTGGTGCGGTGCGCCGTGTGGGAGGCATCGACCACCATGCCGACGCGATTCATTTCCTGGACCAGGGCCTTGCCGAAACGGGACAGCCCGGGATTGTCGGCATCATGGCTGCCGCCGCCGGCCAGGTTCTTGTCATTGTAGGTCAGCAGCATGTGCCCAACGCCAAGTCGATACAGCGGTTCCACCATGTTGATGTCGCCTTCGAGGGTATTGGAGCCCTGGAAATTGAAATTCACTGCCAGCTTGCCCTCAATTTTGGCGCGCCTGATGTCGCCTGTGGACTCAACCAATATATATTCATCCGGCCGGTCAAGGAAGTAACGGCGGCTGGCTGCCAGCGCGTGAACCATCTGCCCGGTCGCATGGAAAAAAATCGGAACTCTCGGTCATCGACAGCCAGGTGACACCGGCCTTCTTGTATTTGTCGATCCAGGTTTCGAACACCTGTTTATCTGGGGATGTATCACTGGAAGGAGAGTATGGCCCCGTCATGTCCAGTATCACGCCATTATTCAACAAGCCATGAAGATGTGATGACAACTGGCCATTCGAGGCAAATACCGAGCTTGCCAATGGGCCGGAAAAGGCCGCCGCTACGCCCGCGCCTGCCATGGTTTTGATTAACTGTCTGCGTCTCATGATCAGATTTACTCGATAAATGCTCAGGGTGGTGAGTGGGGACCGTACAGGTACAACGTCGCATCAGTCATGGCGCCAAGCATCACCGAAGTGTGCGTGTGTCCAGGATAAATCTTGGCGCGGAACGTCAGCTGTGCATTTTCTGCATTTTCCAGGGCTTCGACAATGCGATGAAAGTTTTCGCCCCATGTCTTCGTAAATTTCCACACCACCATTGGCCTCCAGCTCGCCAAGGCTCAGGAACATACGGCTGTCGTGTACCAGATCCCCTTGCACCATCTCGGCCAGTTTGCCGGCGTAATCGGTACTTGTGGTGAAAATTCCCGGGCTGCCCAGCCAGTAGCGGTCAAACAGCTTTGACTGCTTCAGGAAGGCGTAAAACGTAAAAGTGCCCCCAAATGAGCCGCCCAAAATGCCGGCCGTGGGGCCCTTGACCTTGTAATGTTCTCGAACCCATGGGTCGAGTTCCTCTTCCAGGAAGCGCAAGAAGTTGTCGGCTCCGCCCGGTGCGGTATCCGGACTGGCAGCCAGTGCAGTCGCCATCGACTCGGGCACCGAGTCTGCCATGGTGTAGTCGCGGCTGCGGGAATTGGTGTCACCTTCCGGATAATCAACACCCACGATCAGCAGTGGTGGAAAGCCTGGCTTGACGATGTCAGCCAACCCCAGGGTTGCTACGGTGGCGACCAGAGGCAGAGACGAGGACCCATCCAATACATAGACCAACTGCAGGGGTTGGTCTGCATCCATGCCCAGCGCGGCGAGCACCCGCGGGTCCGGCTGCCACACGCCTACGGCCATGGTGTCGCCAACGGTCTTTGATTCAAACATGAAAGTCTCGGAACCGCGCAGCGGCCACGGGCCTTGGCTGGCTGACGCGGGCGATTCATCGGCATCAGCCGGCCGCAGCGGGACCGCCAAAAACAAAAAGACGAGTTGCCACGCTAGCAGGGTTTTAGAAAGTCTCAATGGAGTGTCCACCATTTTTCAGATTTATTTTCAACCTTCTCTCCTGACGCAATCCCGGTACTGTCCCTCAGCCTCACACGTCCTTTTGGCGCACATGCGCTCGCTAAAATTTGCGTGGATAGAGGCGCCCACCCAGCGCCAGGTGCTGCGGTCGGCCATCCGGCCCCGGGTTGACGAAAGTGAGTACGGTCTGACCGCTGGTAGCGCCCGCCGCAGCAACCGCAAAAGCATCGGGGGCAATCGGCTTAAGCGCCACCACCGGGCCGCGCCCCAGGGGCACATTGTCGTAAAACCGGTGGGCGGCGGTAGAAGCCAAAGCCAATGCCGCCATCGTGCTCAACCACATCGTGTTGTCCGGCGATGCCGGCGTAGTTGCCAAGGAATCTGACAGAATCAACGGCTTCACCGGTAAAGGGATAGCTGGGTATCTCGACGGGTTCTAGGGCGGCCACTTGGTCACTCCAGGTGTTGACCGTATCTCGAATGAGTCCACTGCCGTGGCCGGCGTTGGTCAAAACTGCGATCGCGTAGTCCTTGTCCCTGTCGGCTGACACACGAGAAAGAATTCCCGGCCCGCCGCCACCGTGGCCGATGGTTCCGTTGGCGCTGAGCATCCAACCCAAGCCAAATTCGCGCACGGTACCAAAGCCTTTTAATCGCGAGGTTGATGTACGCATCAACCGGGCACTTTCTGCGGACAGCAACCGCGCGCCGTTCAGCCCTTCACCATCACGCAGATGCGCCGCCGCAAAACTGACCAGATCACTGGCCGACAACATGGCAGTAGCGCCTGCCGGGGCAAAGCTTAGTGGCAGAAAAGCATGGGTGGTCCTGCTGATTTGCCCCGTTTCGGGATCGAGGAAATGCCCCACCGTATTGCGATGCAACAGGGCATCGGCCGGCTGCACAATAGGAATGCTCAAGTCCCAGCGCAGCAAAGACGTGCTCCTCCATGACGCTGTACCAGCTTTCACCCCGAATGCGCTGCACCAGGTAACCCGCAGTGACGCTGGCAATATTGCAATAGGAGGTGTCCTCGCCCGGCGGGTGAATCTGTCCCATTGGCGCAATGCGGGGAATGGCGTCCGCGACCCGCTCGCGGTCGGGCCCGTGGTCGGCCAGTAGCTCGCCATCAATCCCGCTAGTGTGGTTGAGCAGCATTTTGACGGTAATGGCGCGGGTCGCCTCTTTGCTGGCGACTCTCCACTCCGGGAGATACTCAATCACGGGCGCGTCCAGTTCAACCAGGCCTTCATCGACCAACTGCATCACCAGAGTCGTGTTGAGTACCTTGGTGATCGATCCGATGTGCATCACGGTTTTGGTATCCACCGGCACTTGCGTCGTGGTATTGGTGATGCCCGCCGCGGCGGCCTCCAGGCCGCCCTGGTGGTATATGGCCACGCTGGCCCCCGGCACCTGGTGCCGCACCACTGCCTCATCGAGCCAAGTCTGCAGATCAGAGGTCGTGGTGGACGGTTCATTGCCGGTATCAGCAAGAGCGTTGGCGCCATGGGCTGCAAACGCACCGCCCGCGGCAGCCAGTGAGGTGATTTTCAGAAAGTCACGTCGCGTCGCCTGGGTCATTGTCCTCTCCGCTGATTTAACAGACCCTATGACGGAATGGCGACGGCAGCCCTCAGGGATCGTGTCCTGGTGATTTTTTGGGCTGCACGCCCAGGGTGCACAAAGAACCAGGCCAGCGCCGCCGGCTCAAACGCCAGGGTCAGATTCAACAGGCCTTCCAGGCCCGACCACGCAACCAGCCCGGTCATGACAACAATCGAGGGAATCCAACCGAGCAAAGCGAGCACAACCAAGCCTTTTCGATGGCGCAGTGTTGATCCACCCGCCGCCCGCGCCCAGCCGTAAACCCAGAATCCGGCCCCGACCAGACTCTATACGCCCGCAACAGTGCTCAAGGCCATGAAATAGGAAAGCATCAACTTCGATTCAGGCCGCGCAATCTGGAAAACCAACAGCAAGAGTGCAGCCACAGACGGGACATACACAACAAAATGGGTGAGCTTGACCAATCGCCGCCCGGTTGACCCCACCACGGCCAGATGGAGAAATATGCACTGCGCCACGACAGAGCTGAAAACCAGGTAAAAGGCGATGACAATGGTGTCGCTCAAGTAGTCAAATTTGACCGGGCCGCCCCAGTGAATCGCCGTACACAGACCATAGGCCAACAAAAGTGTTGTGGATCGGTTGGGTCGGTGGACATAAGCCCACAGCGTGCAGGCCAGGAACCACAAGCCCATGGCGGCGAGCACGCGGCTGACAATCACGGGATCGGAAATCATTGGGTGCGGGTGCAAGAATGCAGAGATTCGCCAGGCGATAACTAAGGCCACAGCGGCGTAGGCGGACAACTTGATCATTTTTTGGGCCTGGATTGCATGAGTGTAGTATGGTTTACGGCAGCAATCATTCTCGGCGATTCCATCATGGCTTACCCTGAAAAAACCCTGAAAACCATCCGATTTGGAGAATTCGCCTTCGTAAGTCTCACGGCGAATTGAAAAAGCGGCAGCGGCCAGTGCACTTGCGCCCACTGGCGGTCCATTTGCTGACCATCCTGCTGGACAACGCCGGCTCAACCGTACCGAGGGAAAAACTGCGCGACGCCTTGTGGGGACGCAAGGTGGTGGAGTGGGAACCGGGTCTGCATCGGATCACCAAGGAAATCCGCAGAGCGCTGGGGGATGACGCCCGCGCGCCAAGGTTTGTCGAAACGGTTGCACGGCGCGGTTACAGATTTTGTGCGCCAATCGAAACCGGAGAACCCTCTTTGCGCACTCGTTTGCAGGCCGGGCGCGCCAGTTGGTTCCTGGCCGGCCTGTTAACATTTCCGGGCGCCATACTTGCCTATTGTGTGGCCGCGGGGTTGGGCAACTAATCGACGCAGCCGTCTCAATGCGCCTGGACCAGGCGCAGGCCCGACTCTGCGCACACCTTATGCACGCAATCTGGGCGTATGTATCGAGAACTCGAACACGAGCGTGCTGTGTTGCGTCTGCCACACGATCCTGTGCATGACAACGGCAACGGATCGCTCAATGGCGGCGCAACCGCATCGATCATCAATATGGCCGGCGCGCTGGCTGCCTGGACCGGCATCGACCTGGACAGTGACGCCACCCTGGGATGTGTAGATCTGTCAATCCAGTATCTGTCGGCAGCCTTTGCTGAAGATGTTGTGGCGGATGCCCGGGTGCTGCGCCGTGGCCGCGATCTGTTCTTCCTGGACGTGGAGCTACGCACTCTGCAGGCCAAGCCCATCTGTCAGGCCCTGATGATTTACCGCAGCCCGGACTATGGCGGCCCTTCCGCTACGGCAATTTGTGGGCTATATCCCCCGGCCCGTGCCGGAGTCAGCCAAGCCCTGGCATGAACCAGGGATGCTACGCGGATTTGGTGAAAAACTGCACCTGTCGCCCGCAGCAATCGGTCCAGGCTATTGCAGGATGGACATGGGCAGCAGTGAAACCAACAGCGATGGGCACGGCAATATTCACGAGGGGGCACTGCAAGCCTGGTCGATTTTGCCGGCACCGTCACCGCCTGGTCGCTGATTGACGAATGGCGGTCTGTGCGGGGCGCCACAGTGGGTATGCAAGTCGCGTTCACACGCCCGACCCTGAATGCCGTGGTCGCCAACGCCTTTCTCGAGCAGCGCTCCCGAGGAAGCCTGCATCAGCACTGTCGCGGTAACAGATCAAGTCAACGGCAACCTGGTCTGCACCGGTCAGGTCAGTTACCGCCTGCTCGAGCCCCGTTAAATCGATAATCCAGCCGAAAACCAGGCTCTTTGCACAAGGATGTGCTTAGATCGTGGATTTGCACAGGGATGTGCTTAGATCGTGGATTTGCACAGGGATGTGCTTAGATCGTGGAGCGCAAGGATGCGCGGGAACGATCCCTTGATGCGCTGCACGGCGCTGGTCCATCCCTGGCTCGACACCCGGTCGCTTGTCGGCTCCTTCTGTTCTACCTCCGGAAAGCACCATGAGCGGACTGCTGGCCACGCCTGGCGGATGGCCCTTCGGGCTACCCTCGCTTCTCCGCGCTTGGTAGGTCGGTTCCAACGGAACATCCTGTTCCGTGTCGCCTCGTCGAGCCATCCCTGTCTCGACGACCCAGTCGCTTGTGCGGCGTTCGGCATCCTTGAAGGCGTGGCCAGCAGTCCGCTCATGGTGCTTTCCTAACGCGGGAGCACGACTGCAAGGATGCAGGAGGAAGAGCAACGCAGGGAGCAGTTGCCGAGGGAAGCGAGACTCCAGCCGAAGGCATGCCAAGCAAAGCTTGGCTCAATTCAATGCAGTCGAGCGCAGCCGCCTTCCGCCGAAGGCGGGAGCAGGGAAGCGAGACTCCAGCCGAAGGCATGCCAAGCAAAGCTTGGCTCAATTCAATGCAGTCGAGCGCAGCCGCCTTCCGCCGAAGGCGGGAGCAGGGAAGCTAGACTCCTTTAGTTCCACATCATGCCGCGTAGCGCGGACAGGTCGAGATTACCCCCGCTCAAAACGCAGGCGACTTTGCTGTTTGGCTCCGGTTTGACCGCACCTGTGAGCAGTGCCGCAACCGGTGCCGCGGCAGCCCCCTTCTGTCACCAGTTTGCATCGTTCCATGATCCACACGACGGCGCTCCATATGTCCTTTTCCTCAACTGCAACGATGTCGTCGACGAATTTCTTGCAGACTTCAAAAGTGTAATCACCAACGGTCTTCACTGTAAGGCCATCAATCAGGAAGGGAATATGTTCGAGAGTGACCCGCTTGCCGGCTTCGATACTGCGCTTCATTGCCGGCGCACCCGCCATTTCAACGCCAACGATCCGAGTATTAGGACTGATCAGCTTGATGATCTGCGCGCAGCCAGAAATTAATCCGCCGCCGCCAATGGGCACAATCACCAGGTCCAGATCAGGGACGTCCTCAATCAACTCATAGCCGACGCCGCCCTGTCCCCGCAACCAGCAAGGGGTCGTTAAACGGGTGGATGTAGGTGAGATTGCGCTCCTTTTGAATCTCCAGAGATCGGTCATAAGCTTCATCCCAAACGTCACCATGCAGAATGACTTCGGCGCCGTAACCCCGGGTGGCATCGATCTTAGTTTGCCGAGCGCCATGTGCCATCACGACCGTGACCGGCACACCGTGCATCTTGCCCGCCCGCGCCACGCCCTGTGCGTGGTTGCCAGCCGACGAGCAAATCAAGCCGCGTGCCTTGGCTTCCTCGGTCATGTGGGCCAGCACATTGAGCGGCCCGCGTACTTTGTAGGAGCCTGCCTTCTGGAACATTTCAGCCTTGAGAAAAGCTACGGCTCCAATCAACTCGCTCAGGGTTTGTGAGGTCATGACCGGCGTTCTGTGAACATAAGCCGCGGCATTGGCGCGCGCGGTGTCGAAGTCCTTGATGCTTAAGAAATCCATCTGCAATCTTCCTAGTGTTCTCTCAATCTGATATTGCCGTGTTCAGCGTGTAACAGGCCCTAAGACGTGGTGGTTGCTTCGGCAGGCATTTTGGCCTTTCGCTCGGAAATGTCAATCAGCACCGCAACCGTGCAATCGCCTGTCACGTTGGTTGCCGTACGCACCATGTCGAGTATCCGATCCACGCCCAAAATCAGCGCCACCCCGGCGCTGGGCACGCCGATGGATTCGAGTACTATCACCAACATGATCAGACCCGCACCGGGCACGGGTGCTGCGCCGATCGACGCCAGCAAGGCGGTCAGCACGATGGTGAGTTGGGCGAAGAAGTCCAGCGGAATCCCCAGAACCTGGGCAATAAAAACAGCGGCCACAGCCTGGTAAAGGGCCGTCCCATCCAGGTTGATCGTGGCCCCCACCGGCAGAACGAAAGAGGCGACTTCACTCTTGACGCCGAGCTTCTCCTTAACACACTCCATCGAAATTGGCAGCGTGGCCGCACTCGAACTGGTCGAGAAGGCAACCAGTTGGGCCGGTGCGATGGCAGTGAAGAATTTTCTCCAGGTAAACGGCGTCAAGAACTTCAACATGCTGCCATAGACCAGACCGATATGGATGGCCAGGCCGAGCACCACCACCAATACATAAAATCCGAGTGACCGCAGCAGCTCCAAAATGGTTGACAGATCGTCACCGGCAATGGCTGTTATGGTGCCGGCCATCAGGGCAAATTACCCCAACGGGTGCGATCACCATGATCAGATCCACGATCTTGATGATCACATGGTTGAGCCCGGCCACCAGTTTCGCGACGGTTTTCAGTGGCCTCGTTCTTGACCAGCATCAGGCCTACGCCAAACAGCAGGGACCAGAAAACAACCTGCAACATGAGACGGTTGTTTGAGGCGGCATAGAAAATATTGGTGGGTACGATCTCTACCAGTGGCTGAAGCGGACCTCGCTCCTTGACCAATTCAACCGAGGCCGCCTTCGCCTCCACATTGTCGGCGTAGGCAGGCTTGCTGCAATTGAACCCCGACTTCCGCCGGCATCAGGCTACCCGGCTCGAACACGTTGACCACCACCAGGCCAATGGTAATTGATATGGCAGTTGTGACCAGGTAAATGCCGATCGTCTTTCCGCCCATGCGTGACAATTGGCTGATTTCGCTGAGCGAGGCAATGCCGGTCACCAACGAGGAGAACACCAGTGGGACCGCGATCAATTTTGAGGAGGTTGACAAAGATTGTACCGAAAGGAGCGACCCAGTCCTGGGTAAATCCGCTCCACTGGTTCGAGGCCGCCAGGATGCCAAATAGTGTTCCCGAAACAAGTCCGATGATGATTTGCCAATGGAGAGGAAGCTTCACGGTCTGACACTCCTTGTAGATTGAACTGCGACGACAATACAGAGACTACCCGATCTGCCGGCGCAAAGTCTGCAGTGATTTGCCCCTCAAATATGTAGCCCGGCTGATTGAGGGGTGCCAATGTCGTTGCCGCACTGGACCGGGCCAGGCTGGGTGCGGGGGCAACCGTGGTGACGGTGATGTGCTACAGCGTATAAAATGCCTCAGTACCACACTTTATAAACAGACCAACGTGCAGGGAATACCCCTTCGGCATAAACACAAAAATAAACCCAAACAGATAACCCATGGAAGCCTTTTCGTAGTGCCTGAACTGCCAGACATCACCATTTATATTGAACGCCTCAATGCGCTTGTCGCGGGTCAGCGGCTCACCGGAGTTCGACTCAATAGCCCATTCCTGCTGCGAACCGTTGAACCACCGCTTGACGCGCTACCCGGCAGCGTTCTGCAAGAGGCCTCCAGGCAGGGAAAAAGAATCGTGCTGCAATTCGACAATGGCGTATTCGCGGTCATACATCTGATGATTGCCGGGCGGCTGCGCTGGAAGAAACCACGCGCCAATTTACACAAACGCAACGGCCTGATAGCGTTTGATTTCGCGTCAGGGTCGCTGGTTTTCACCGAAGCGGGGACAAAACGACGGGCATCCCATCATTTATTCGGCAGCCTCAAACAAGTCAACGATTTTGATCGGGGGGAATGGAGGTGATCGGACAGGACAGGGACGCCTTCACTCAAAGACTACAACGGGAAAACCATACTCTGAAGCGCGCGTTGACCGATCCAAGCATATTCAGCGGCATCGGCAATGCTTACTCGGATGAAATCCTCCACCATGCACAATTGTCGCCGTTCAAACAGACAAAGAGCCTGGATGAGCAAGAATTGCAATCCTTGTATGATGCGGTGCAGCAGGTGCTGCAGAACTGGACCGACCAGCTACGCCAGGAAGTTGGAGGCGGCTTTTCCCCGATAAAGTCACCGCATTCAAAGCGGGCATGGCAGTGCACGGCAAGTATGGTGAGCCCTGCCCGGTATGCGGCTCCTCGGTGCAACGCATCGTCTACGCACAGAACGAGGCCAATTATTGTGCAAGGTGCCAAACCGGTGGAAAACTATTCGCAGACCGGGCGTTATCCAGGCTGCTCAAGGCGAATTGGCCCAAAACGCTGGACGAGCTGGAAAATTCTCATTGAGCGCAATGGCGCTTATCTGCATATTGCATCAAGAATCCGGAATTTAGGCTGCAAGGATTGCTCTGATATTCGGTGAGACGACTAAACTATGAAGTAATAGTCAGGTCAAGCAATTGCTGGCTATCTATTGAAATACATCGACTCCAATGCTTCGGATTCGGGGTAGATCTTGGTCAAGTCCTGTGCTTGAAACAACTCCCCGTTTTTCATCACGTAATCAATTTTTCGACTGTTACGAATGTCATCCCGGGGGTCGGCGCTGAGAATCACCAGGTCAGCCAGCTTGCCCATTTCTACTGAGCCCAAATCCCGATCCAGCCCGTGGTAAGTCGCGCCGTTAATCGTGGCGGTCTGGATGGCCTCGAGTGGGCTGAATCCACCCTGGACCATTAGCTCCATTTCCCAGTGGGCGTCCAGCCCGGGCATTTGACCGTGGCCGCCCATATTGATCAGCACACCCTGGTCAAACAGCTTTTTCATTTCTGCTGCCATGGCCGGGGCGTAATGATCGTCAGGCCAAAGGTGAATCGTACGCTTACCTGCCAACAGATCGTCACGGCGCAAAAAACGTAATAGCTTCGGGTCTTCCCAGACCCGCTCCCGCTGATTGAAGTACGCCTGGCCAACAGGCCCGTCATAGACCACCAGCAAGGTGGGTGTCATGCCCACTTCAGAGGCTTTGAAAACTTCGAGCATGTCCTGATACAGGGGCGTGATGCCCATGCTGTGTTCGATACCGGTGGTGCCATCGAGAATCTGTGTCAGATTGACCCATACATTACTGGTGGACTCACTCACCACGTTAATTCCCAGTTCCCGGGCTGCGGTCATCAGTTGATGGCGCGCTTTGCGGGTGAATATTGCGTAGTCCTTGATTGCCGTTGCACCGTGGTCCTGATTCCAGCTGACCAACGCTTTTGCAGCTGCGTAATCTTCAATCGGTCGGAGTGTTTTTGGCCGGAATTGTTTGAGTCCATAAGCGGGGTGGCCAACACTGAAGAGCCGCGAGCCCTGCATTTTTCCGGCGCGCAGCATGTCCATGATCCAGCCATCTTTTTCAGCGGTGCCGTACAGTTCATACAGGGTGGTGACGCCATGGGCCAGAGGCGCGAGCAATCCTGGAACCTGTTGTTCCACAACATTGAACTGAGACAGAAAGGCTTTGTAGTGGCCGTGCGCGTCCACCATGCCGGGCATCAGCGTATGACCACCCAGGTCCATGACTTCGGCTTGCGAGGGAATCGCGACATTCGTACCCAGTGCGGTAATGCGATTTCCTTCAACCAGGACCGTGGCGTCCTCCAGCACGTCCCGATTGGGATTCATGGTTATCACCCGCACATGGGTGAGGGCAATTGCGCCGGCAGGTCTGACCACATCATATTCGACGGCAACAGGTACTACACGTGTGTTGTCGATCGCCGCCACGATGTCGGAAACGGATTTTTCCATATATTCGCCGGCCCGCACCCAGCCCAACGTTTCACTGTCCGGCCAACTGAGGAAAGTGCCGTCGCGCTCGTCCACCCTGATGGAGAACTCCTTTCCGTCAAATGCCGAAATCTCCTTGCTCACACCGACGAAGCTCAACGGCGTAATGAAGCTGCGATGATATTCGCGGTAGGCGATCCATTTAAGGTCAGGTGACACACGGGCATAAACGGAATTGGGGAATGTGTACAAATCCTGCTCTCCTCTGCCGTCACGGTGAATGCGGCTGAGGGTGAGTACATCTTCGTTGAACCAGGTGTAGTAGAGAAACTCGCCGTCCGGGCTGAAGCGGATGGTAAGCGGCATCTTGGACATCGTATTGAGTGTGCCGGTCACCTTTGCCAGAACCCGTTCTTCTTTGTCTTCACGCACCACCAGCTCAAAGTTCAGCTGCCACTCTAGTGCCTGGCCCTGGCCCAGCGTTGTGTCGCCCCGAAAATAGGCCAGTGTTTGACCGTCGGGTGAAATCGCCAGGCCCCCGTACTGGGTTGCGCGACTACTGAGCTTTTCCGCCCGCCCACCGTTTGGTTTGCGCCGATATATGGCTCCCAGGTCGCTGTCGGTCCAGCTGGCATAGTAAATTTTGCCATCTTTGCGGTTGTAGACAGGATCGGTTTCAAGCGCGGGCGTGTCGGTGAGTTGATCAATCCTTCCTTCGTTTGAAAGCCAAATATCTCCCAGGGTTTCGTACAGGATGCCCTTGTCAGTGCGATGCGCCCAACGGTGGAGCCGGGTCTGCGCCCGCCCCTGGGGTACCGCAACCGGGAATCGTATGGTCTTGTCCATTTGGCGCTTTACCGCTGCGCGGAACGGAACCTGGGACGATTCACCGGTTTTGATTTCGACGAACTGAATTTTGCCGCTGTCCGCAAAGTACAAACGCCGACTGTCCGGAGACCAGGACATGCCGGGGCCCTGAGCATAGATAAAGGACCCGCCATCCTGCCGGTCCCGATCCAGGCCACTGGCCAGCACCCGTTCATCCCCGCTGGCCAAATCATGCAGAATGATCTGGGCATCGGTATCGTCCCCGGTGACCGTAGGCAAGGAATCTGTGATCAGGGGAGAGGGTTGGATTGAACGCACCGCCGGTGCGCTTGATGAACGGTTTGTGGCTGCCGTCGTTGAGATCGGTGGCGTGAATGGCAAAGCCACTCTGGTACAGCGTGCCTTCCTTGAACTCATACAACACCAGGTCGACCTCGGGGTATTCCACGAACTGTCCCAAGCTCTGAAAAATGACTTTGCCTTCCCTGATTTGGTTTTTTCCGCCACGCAGATTGAAGCGCACGCCATTCGAAGTGGCCTTATCGGACTGGGAAGTGCCGTATAGCGCGCTGCCATCGGCCGACCAGGTGGGCGTATACACCGGCGATTCCATCTCGGAGATATTCTTCAAATCGGCGCCGTCACGGTTCATGACCCAGAGATCTTCACTGCCGGCACGATCAGAGGTAAAGGCCAGTTGGGCGCCATTTGGACTGTAGCGCGGATTGATGTTCCAGGAGCGACCCGAAGTCAGGGCCCGGGCTTCACCGCCCTCAATCGGCAGCTCGTAAATATGACCCCAGCAGGTCAAACGCGATTGTGGTGCCATCGGGGGATACATCCAGGCTGATGCGAGTGCCTTCGGTGGCTTCGAAGTCGAGGTCGTAATGCTCGCTCGCACGTGAAATTTCGATGTCCCAGGCGGCCTCTTGCTCATCAGACTGCAACTCTTTCTGTGCCGCGGACGCCACATTGACCAGCCCCCTAGCCAACACCAATGCCAACACTAGTGCCAACACCGATGCAAATGTCCTTGTCCAGATTTTCAACTTTGTCTCCTCAGGTGTGCAGCCCGCCCGGCTCTCTCCACGACTCAGCCCTTCAATTGATGATGCTCAAAATCGTAATGCTTGGAATACCATCTGACGGAGTCAGTAATCATGGCGGTCAATATCTTTCTGGCGGCACCGCCTTGTCGTGACCGCAGCGCACGAATCAAGTCAATATTGCGATTCTGGTGACTCAGAAAGCTGGACTTCGTTTTGCTGCCACCACGAAAAGGGATGACCAGTAACGGCCCCATTCTCAACCACAGCGTTTCAATGATGGGCATCAAGTGCCGGGACTTGCTCGCCTTGTAGACTGTGAAATGAAAGGCCAGGTTGGCGCTGAGTGCTCTTTCGGCATTGCGGCCTCGCATGATTTTTTCCAACGCCAGGCGTTGCGCATTGAGGTCATCGATCGTATCGTCAGTGATGTGTTTCGCCGCACGCCCGGCAGCCATGCCTTCCAGCGCGATGCGAATTTCGCAAAGTTCCCTGAAGCCCTCCAAATCGAATTCAGGCACTTTGACGGTACGATTGGGGAAGAACTCCAACGCGCCCTTGGCCACCAGTCGCTGCACCGCTTCGCGCACCGGCATGGTTCCGGTGCCCATGGCCTCGGTCAGCGAGCGGATCGTGATCGACTCACCGGGCATGAACCGACCGGCCAGCAAGGCATCCCTCATTTCCCGGTAGACCCGAGCTTGCTGTGTTTCCGTGGCGACTTTGCCAACCTTGAACTGCGCAGTACTCATACACCTCTCGCTCCACAAGCGCAAACCTGCTGCTATCCTTATACCAGCAGTTTCGGAATTTTGCTATCAAATAGATTTGATCAAATCTAAAAACTTCGCTATAAAGTAGCCCTGGAATGAATGGAAATCTGATATGAGCAAAGTAGCTGTCATCGGTTGTGGTGTGATCGGACAAGGATGGGCCGTGGTGTTCGCCCGTTCCGGTTTTGAGGTGTGCCTGTTCGATGCGCAAGCAGGGGCAGCAGAGGTGGCACTGGAGCGCATCGACGGCGTCGTTCGTGACCTGCTCAGTATTGAGGACAGTGATCGTGAGGCCGTGCGCGCCAGAATATCCATAGCAGTTGACGTGGAAGAGGCAGTAGCGGGCGCGATCTACGTCCAGGAGAGCATCACCGAAGAGGCCGGAGCCAAACGGGATGTATTCATTCAGCTGGACGCCCTCGCAGCACCAGATACCATACTCGCCAGTTCCGCTTCGGCCATTCCTCCTGACCAATTTCTTGCCGATGTCGAAGGCCGGCGTCGCTGTCTCATCGCCCACCCGTTCAATCCGCCCTATCTGATCACTGTGGTGGAAGTGCTGCCCAATTCGTGGACGGACGCTGCAGTGCTGGAAAGCTGCCTGGAAATGATGCGCCGCTGCGGCCAGGCGCCCATTCTGGTTAAAAGGCCCATTGAAGGATTTGTGGTCAACCGGCTGCAGGTGGCGTTGGTCAACGAGGCCATGAACCTGGTAGCCCGAGGCGTCGCCTCTCCGGCTGATATCGACACCGGGGTGCGTGAGGGGCTGGGGCGTCGCTGGGCCATTTTTGGCCCTTTCGAGACCATGAATTCCAACGCGCCGAACGGATTCAGGGAATACACCGCCAAGTTCGGATCGAGCTACCAGGGCCTCGGCCAGGATCTTAAAATCCACGAGCCCTGGGACCCCAAAGCGTTGGAAGCGGTTGCGCAGTATCTGGAGTCCAGCGGCAGAAGTAACCACGATGTCGAAAAATACCGCGATGAAATGATTGTGAAAATCAGCCGCCTGATCGACTCGGCAGAATCGCAATGAGCCACTACCGCGCACCGCTGCGGGACATGCAGTTCGTGCTGCATGAATTGCTGGGCGTACGCGAGCAACTCAACCAGTTGCCGCCCTGGGCGGAACTCGACAACAACCTGATGGACTCTGTCCTGCAAGAGGCCGGGCGTTTTTGCGAGGAGGAAATCGCGCCGCTCAACCGCTCTGGTGATGAGGAAGGCTGTCGCCTGGAGAGCGGCCGGGTCAGAACGCCAACCGGATTCAGACAGGCCTACCGGACATTTGCTCAAGGTGGGTGGTGTGGCCTCACCGCCAGCGAGAAATACGGCGGCCAGGGCCTGCCAGGTAGCATCGACATCCTGGTCAATGAAATGATGGGGTCGGCCAACCTGTCTTTCGCCGACTACATCGGCTTGATCGCGGGCGCCTTCACAGCCATCGAGCGATTTGCCGACGAAGACCTGAGAGCCATCTACCTGCCGCGCCTGGCCAGCGGCGAATGGGGTGCGACCATGTGCATGACCGAACCCCATTGCGGCACCGATGTGGGCATGTTGCGCACCCAGGCTATTCCCCAGGCTGACGGCAGCCATGCCATCTCCGGCACCAAAATATTTATTTCCGGTGGCGACCATGACCTGACCGACAACATCGTTCACCTGGTGTTGGCACGTCTGCCGGATGCGCCGCCCGGTGTCCGCGGCATCAGCCTTTTCCTGGTGCCCAAGCGGTTACCTGATGCAGCCGGAGAAGCTGGCGAAACCAATGCGGTACGCGCTGTCCGGCTCGAGCACAAGATGGGTTATTGCGCGTCTGCCACTTGCCAGATGGAATTCGAGGGCGCCCGCGGCTGGCGGCTGGCCGAACCCCATCGTGGGCTGTGGGCGATGTTTGTCATGGTCAATCACACCCGACTGCTGACTGCTGTGCAGGGGCTGTCCACGGCCGAGGGCGCCTACCAGTACGCAGTTCGCTATGCCCGCGAGCGCATCCAGGGCCGCGCCCTGACCGGCCCGGCTCAACCGGACAAACCGGCGGACCCCCTGATTGTCCACCCGGACGTACGCCGCATGTTGCTCAAGTCCCGTGCTTTTATCGAGGGCGCACGGGCATTGGCGGTGTGGGCTGCCCTGCTGTTGGACCAGGAGCATCACCACCCCGATGAGGCAGTGCGCGAAACAGCCGCGGATCTGGTGTCATTGCTGACGCCCGTGTTCAAGGCATTTTTCACCGACTCGGGTTTCGAAAGTTGCAATGATTCCATGCAGATATTCGGTGGTCACGGCTATATACGCGAAACAGGAGTCGAGCAGTTCGTGCGTGATTGTCGAATAGCACAAATCCAGGAAGGCGCCAATGGCATCCAGGCACTTGATCTGATGGGGCGCAAATTGACCATGAATGATGGCCGTGCCTATAAACGGTTTGTGGCCATGGTCAATGCCACAATAGAACAGCAGAACGGGAATCCCGCTTTGCATGAGTTTGCCCAACCCCTGGCCCAAGCCCTGGCACGCCTGGAGCAATGCACCGAGTGGATCAGCGAGGCCAGCGCCAGGGACGCCAACGAAATGGGCGCGGCCGGGGTGGACTACCTGAATGTATTTGGCTTCACAACATTCGCCTGGATGTGGGCCCGCATGGCTGAAACTGCCCTGCCGAAGCAGTCTCAGCATGCTTTTTACATGACCAAGCTGGCCACCGCACGCTTTTATTTTTTGCGCATGCTACCCATGATGGAAGGCCATGCAAGGGCCATGGAAGGCGGCGCCGGTGCCATGATGGACCTGCCCGAAGAGGCGTTCTGAACGGAGAAAATCATGAGCCAATCTGTCACAACATCCCGCGACGGACAAATCCTGCACGTCATACTCGACCGGCCGAAGGCAAATGCCATTGATGCCGCCACCAGTCGCGAACTGGGTGAGGCATTTGCTCATTTGCGCGATGACGACAGCCTGATCGTCGCCACCGTCACCGGCGGCGGCGATAAATTCTTTTCCGCAGGCTGGGATCTCAAGGCGGCCGCCGGCGGAAAAGGCGAGGGCGATGATTACGGCGTTGGTGGCTTTGCCGGACTGACAGAAATGTTCGACCTGAACAAGCCGGTGATCGCCGCCGTCAACGGCATGGCGGTCGGTGGCGGTTTCGAACTGGCGTTGGCCTGCGACATTATTGTCGCCAGTGAACAAACTGTATTCATGTTTCCTGAGCTAAACGTCGGCAACATGGCTGATGCGGGTGGTGTGCAACGTCTGCCACGCCGCCTGCCGCATCACGTCGCCATGGACATGCTGTTAACCGGAAGGCGGATGAATGCCGAGGAGGCCGCACGGTACGGGCTGGTGAATTATGTCGTGGCGCACGACCAGGTTGTGAACCGGGCGAAAGAAATTGCACGAGTCATCGCTGGCGGAGCACCACTGTCGGTACAGGCCATCAAGGAGGCCGTGCGAAGCATGGAAAATATGAGCGTCGAGGAGGCCTTCCAGGCAGTGCACACACGCAACATGCCGGCGTATGTGCGAATGCTGGGTTCTGAAGATTATCTCGAAGGTCCGCGGGCTTTTGCAGAAGGCCGCCAACCGATTTGGAAAGGCCGATGAGCACTTTCTTTCAGTCCAGAATCATCCTGCCCCAGGAATCGAATGTCAGGTTGACCACGCTGTCGCGCATCAGGAATTCCTGAGCGGGTGGCGCCAGTGATTCGTCTACCGGCCTGATGGGGCCGACTGAGCTCGCCCTGATCTGCAGACGAGCTGCGTTTTCCAGCATAACGATCAGGTAAAGCGCTTCTTCAATCGATTTACCCCCGACGATGATGCCGTGGTGGGCCAGCAATGCACATTTCTTGTGCGCGCCCAAGGCAGCCGAGATCAGCTCCCCCTCGCTGTTACCCAGAGGCAAACCTGGCCAATCTGGGAGAAAAGCACAATCCTCATAAAACATCATCGCGTCCATATGGGCAATGATCAACTCCTCCCCCAGCATGGAAAGCGCCGAGGCAAATGGGGCGTGGGTGTGGATAATGACCTGGATATCCGGGCGTTGTTCATATATCCACAAATGAAATCGGACCGCAGGATTGGGCATGCAATTACCCTCAACCACCCTCATTTGCCGGTCAAATCGAACCAGGTCAGCGGCAGTAATTTCCCCAAAGTTTCGGGTGAAATCAGTCGACCAAAAAGTCTGCCCATCCTGTGCACGAGCGGTAATCTGACCCGCCAGGTAGGCCGTATGACCTTCATCCGCCAGCTTTCTTGCGGCGATCATCATTTTGTCCTTAAAACTGAAGTTGGCGCGATGGACGTACTTTTTCATGTCCCGCCGGATGCGGTCACTGATGGCTTCTTCGGTTTCCTCATGAAAGCTCGGATTGGGTTCTTTGTGCATAAAGATGGCTCTCCTGGATCAGAGTATAACCAAACGGGACATGGAGTAATCACCCACAAAGTTGATATGCATGACGCTTGCCAGCGATTAGACTATGGCCAGTTATCTGTACCAACCAAAGGACACAAATATGGGATTCAGAACCAGGCAGATCCATGCAGGGGTAACCCCCGATCCCCTCACTGGCGCGATCCTGTCGCCGATATACCAGACCACGACCTACGTGCAGCCATCCATCGATGAGTATCTTTCAAAAGGCTACTCTTATTCCAGAAGCGGCAATCCCACCGTGCGGGCGCTTGAATTGAAGCTGGCTGACCTGGAAGGCGGGGCTGACTGCATCTGTTTCAGCACAGGCATGGCCGCCGTCAATGGGTTTCTGGTCGCCTTTCTCAATGCCGGCGACCACGCCATTATTTCCGATGTGGCCTATGGCGGCACCTACCGCCTGTGCACTAAAGTGCTGAGCCGATTTGGCGTGGACTTCACTTTCGCCGACACCGCCAACCCTGACGAAGTGCGGCAAGTCGTGAAGGACAACACGACCCTGATCCTCACCGAAACGCCGGCCAACCCAACCATGAAGACCTCGGACATCGCCGCCATTTCGGCAGTGGCGCAAAGCGCCGGGCTTATCCACGCCGTTGACAACACTTTCTTGACACCCTACTACCAGCGGCCCCTTGAATTGGGCGCCGACATATCCATTCACAGCACCACCAAATACATGGACGGCCACAATGCCACCGTGGGTGGTGCTGTCATCAGTAAATACGCCGAGCACGATGAGGCGGTTCGTTTCATCCAAAACAGCACCGGCAGCATCATGTCGCCGCAAGTGGCCTGGCTGACGATGCAGGGTTGCAAAACACTGTCGGTTCGGATGGACCAGCAATCGGCCAATGCCATGGCGATCGCACAATTTCTCGACGCACACCCCAAGGTGGCGCAAGTCTGTTATCCCGGGCTGCCGTCGTTTGACAAGCACGAATTGGCCAGCACCCAGGCATCCGGTTACGGCGCCATGATGTGGTTTGAGGTCAAGGGCGGTCTCGACGCCGGCAAACGATTAATGGACAATGTAGAGGTTTGGAGCCTGGCTGAAAACCTAGGTTCTGTGGAATCACTGATTACGCACCCTGTCACGATGACCCACGCTGATGTGGAAGAAGCAGAGCGGATTCGCGTTGGCATCATCGACGGGCTGGTGCGGTTGTCGGTGGGTCTGGAGGACACCGAAGACCTGGTCGGCGCCCTGGACCAGGCACTGGAGCAAGTATGATGCGAATTCGATCAGCAGTATTCCTGACCCTGGCCATTCTCGCCGGCGGCTGCAGCCGTGAATCAGAGGTCGCCGGTCCGCCACCGGTACGGCCAGTCAAAACATTTACCGTTGAAAGGCAGCTCGGGTGCGGTCCTGCGCCGCTTTCCAGGCAGCCTGCGCGCTGCGAAACGGGCAGAACTGGCATTTCGTGTGGCGAGCGTGCTGCAAGAGATGAATGCCATTGAGGGGCTGCGGGTCAAAAAGGGAGCATTGCTCGCCCGCCTCGACCCTACCGATTATCAGTTACAACTGCAGGACCGACAGGCCACTTTTGACAATGCGCGAAACAATTTTGAGCGCGGCAAGCAACTGGTGGGGGACGGTAACATTTCCCGCACCAACTTCGACCGAATGGAGGCCTCATTCAAGACTTCACAGGCAGCATTGAACCTGGCGAAGCAAGAGCTGGAATATACCGAGTTGCGCGCGCCATTCGATGGTCGAATCGCCAGCCGTGAGGCAGAAAACTTTGAAGAAGTCCTCGCCAAACAAACGGTGATTCATTTTCAGAATGATGACTTTCTGGATGTGTTGATCGACGTGCCGGAATCCCTGGTCCGCAGTATCCGCCTTTCGTCCGAGGAAGATGAAAGTGTGGCATCGACCCGGGTCATAGCTGTCGCTGAGTTTGAAGGGCGACCGGAGCAACAATTCGAACTGACGTTCAAGGAGATCGCAACGCGGGCAGATGCCCAGACCCAGACTTTCAGGGTGACGATGATCATGGACGGACCGGACGACCTGAGGGTATTGCCTGGAATGACCGTCAACGTTGAGCTGGATTTGTCTCGCGTGGTTGAAACCGACACATCAAAATGGGTGCCGACCAACGCGGTCGTAGCCGATAGCGGACTGGACGCAACTGTGTGGCTGTTGGATGACCAGTCCATGACCGTGTCGAGTCACCCGGTCTCAATCGGCAGAATATCGGGAAGCAAAATTGAAATCACTTCGGGCCTTATTGGTGGCGAGGAAATTGTCAGTGTCGGGGCGGTCTACCTCGCTGAGGGCATGGCAGTGACCCGCATGAAACTGACCGAACAGGCCATCCCGCGCGAAGACAGTTCCCCTGTTTCTGACAATGGATGAGGGTCAGTGGTTGATGGACGTTAGCCGATGAATATTGGCGAGTATTCTGTAAACAGCAAGGTCGTCTCCTGGCTGCTGGCCGTTATCATGGTCGGCGGAGGAATCGCCGCTTTTGACCGTATGGGCAAGTTGGAAGATCCCGCGTTTACGATCAAGTCGGCCAAAATTCTTACCCGCTACCCGGGCGCCACCGCGCAGGAAGTCCAGGATGAACTCACCTTCAACCTGGAAGACGCCATCCAACGCATGGAGCAGGTCAAGCGGATCAAAATGTCGGTCTCCAGGCCCGGCCTGTCTGACATTCTGATCGATTTCAAGGATCAATACCGGGCCGACGACCTGCCCAATGTTTTCGATGAATTGCGCCGCAAAGTCGCCGATATATCGCCCAGCTTGCCGCCGGGCGCGCTGGCGCCGATGGTGATCGATGATTTTGGCGACGTGTACGGCATGTACGGCGTGCTGACGGGCGAGGGTTACAGCTGACGTGATCTCTACGACACCGCAGAGACCATAAAACGGCAATTGATCCTAGTGCCGGGCGTGCGCAAAGTCATCATCGACGGGACACAGCGCGAAGTTGTCTACGTGGACATATCGCGCTCGAGAATTGCCGAGCTGGGCCTTGACCTTCAAGCCATTGCGCAGGTTTTGCAATCACAGAACGTGGTAGTGGACGCCGGCAGCGTGAGGGTGGCCGATGACTACCTGAGAATCAGCCCCAGCGGCGACTTTCAGTCAGTCCAGGAAATCGGCAACGTCATGATCAGTTCCAGTGACAGGACGCTGATTAGATTGAGCGATATCGCCACCATTACCCGGGCCTACGAAGAAGTCCCGATCAAGATGTACTTCGTCGATGGCAAGCCAGGCTTGACCATCGGCATTTCAATGCTCGGCGGGCAAAACGTGGTCAGCGTGGGCCAAAAAGTAGAGCAGAGATTGACCGAACTGGCACCGATCATTCCACTAGGTATGAGCCTGGAATCGGTCTATAACCAGCCCACCGAAGTGGACAAATCCGTCAGTGGCTTTATTGTCAGCGTTGGCCAAGCGGTGGCAATCGTCATCGCCGTGTTGTTGGTATTTATGGGCTTGAAAACCGGCTTCATTATCGGCGCGGTATTGCTGATCACGGTTGCGGGCACGCTGTTCATCATGGATATGTTCAACATTGAACTGCAACGGATTTCGCTGGGCGCTCTGGTTATTGCGCTGGGCATGTTGGTTGACAATGCCATCGTGGTCGCCGAAGGAATGATGGTTCGCATGCAGGCAGGAATGAGCGCTTCAAAAGCTGCAGGTGAGGCTGTCGGAAAGACCATGTGGGCGCTGCTTGGGGGTACGGTGATCGGCATCCTGACATTTTCTGCAATTGGACTTTCCCCCGACAATACCGGTGAATTCGCCAGTTCCCTGTTCTATGTGATCATGATTTCCCTGTCGCTGAGCTGGCTGACTGCTGTGAGTACGACACCGTTGCTGTGCGCCCTGGTGCTTAAACCGGCAAAACCGGATGGTGACAAAACTGACCCCTATGCCGGCAAGATTTTCACAGTCTACCGCGGCATCGTCAACGCTGCCGTGAAATTGCGCTGGATTACTGTAGCGGCGGTAGTCGGGCTGTTTGTCCTGGCCCTGGTCGGATTTGGCTACGTCAAAAGCGGCTTCTTCCCCGACGCGAGCACACCCCTTTTCTACGTGGATATATACGAGCCTGAAGGGGCCGATATTCGTAAGACTCGTGACGACACCTTGACCATCAGCAAGTTTCTGCGCCAGCAATCCGGCGTGGTGAAAACCACTGCCGTGGTGGGTGGTCCGCATCAGCGCTTTACCCTGGTGTATGACGCCCGGGAACCCTCGAGCGCCTATTCCCAGATCATCGTCCAGACTGAGAGCCGCGAACAGATCGCAGAAGTATGGGCTGCCACCGAGGGCTACATGCGCGACAACATGCCCTGGCTGGACCCCATCATCAAAGCCCTGAGAATTGGGCCAGGGCGCGACTCCAAGATTGAGGCACGCTTTTCCGGACCCGATGCCGAGGTGTTGCGGGATTTGGCCGAACAGGCCAAAGCGATCATGCGGGCTGATGCCGAAGCGAAGGATGTACGGGACGACTGGCGTTCACCGGTCAAGGTTGTGACGCCCATCTTCAACGAGCAGGTCGGCCGCCAACTCGGTGTATCGCGTGAAGACCTGGGCCAGGGACTACAATATTCCTTCGAAGGCACAACCGTGGGCACCTATCGGGACGGCATCCACCTGCTGCCAATCAAGGTCCGCGCCCCCGAAGATGAACGCGTGAGCATCGACAATATGCGCGATGCGCAGGTCTGGAGTCCGGTTTTGAAACAATCCGTGCCACTGTCGCAGGTGGTTTCGGGCTACGAAACGACCTGGGAAAATGCCGTCATTCGAGGCCGGGACCGCATCCAGACAATCATTGCCTCCTGCAACCCTACCGGCGCGTTGACCGACCCGCTGTTTTCCAGACTTCGGCCACAAATGGAGGAGATGGAATTACCCCCCGGGTATGCGCTTGAGTGGGGTGGAGAATACGAGGATTCGTATCTGGCGCAACAGGGCCTGAACGCATCCTTGCCGGTTGGATTTATGCTGATGATACTGACCAGCATCTTCCTGTTCGGCACATTGCGCCAGCCCATCATCATATGGCTGACCGTGCCCCTGGCCATTGTCGGCATTACCGCCGGTCTGTTGGCGACCGACGGTGCATTTGACTTTATGTCACTGCTGGGCGCACTTTCGCTGGTGGGTCTGCTGATCAAGAACGCCATTGTCCTGATCGAGGAAATCGATCAACAGATCGAGACCGGCAAGCCTCGCTTCACGGCCGTTCTGGATTCAGCGGTGAGCCGCATGCGACCTGTTCTGCTGGCGGCAGCCACGACCATTCTGGGCCTGATTCCGCTGCTCAGCGACGTCTTCTTCGTCAATATGTCAGTCACCATCATGGCGGGCCTCGGATTCGCGTCGCTTCTGACGCTGACCGTCGTACCCACGTTTTACGCGATATTTTTTGGCATCAAACCGGACGAAATCTGACTCAGATCCACTTTCCCCAAAGTAGAGGCATCACTGTCGATTTTTACCTGGCCAGAATTTGTGCTGCTGACTCACCGAGGTAGAGTTTTACCTGGGCCTGCTCGTTGCCATTTAAATCCTGGTATTCGGCAGCCAACAGCCGCAAACACTTGAGTTGGTATTTGAACGGCGCTTGTTTGAACACCTTGCCAAGCCACTGCGTCTCAAAGGTTTCCTGTCCTGCACTCAGGGCTTCGGCATTGCCCCGTAGAAACGGCAAATACAGGCTGCCACATAGTGCCAATAACCGAACTGTACCCGCATGCAGTCGTGTTGCCGACCCGGCGTCATCAACCGGGCTCTCAACGGCCCCGGCATCGTCCATGTGGCTCAACCACCGCCAGGCAAAGGGCGCATTTTCCCGGAAAATCTCACTGGGTGTTGGGTCAGTCGCCAGCTCCATCAATTGTCCATAGAGTGCGAAATCTCCCCGGCCAGGCCGTTGTCCAAACACAAATGGCTGGTCGATCACAATTGAGTTGAGCGCATCAATCAGTTCGAGGAAGCTGCTTTCAAGCACAGGCGCGTTTTCGTCCGCGCAGCCGACAAAATCCATCCGCGCTATTTGTCGCTCACTGAATGATTCGGCAACTCTTTCAATATTGGTGCGTCCCTTGGTGCCATTGTCGAAAACGAGAAAATCAGCGCAAAACTGTTGATCTCGTTGCGTGGCCCAGCGGTACCGAAACACCAGCTTGGTGACCCACTCGTCGGCAAAGTCTTCCAGCAACAGATCCAGGAAACGCTGTACTGGATCGGCTGGCGACACAGCCCGTTGAGGATGCTTCACATCGAGCCAGCCTATCATCGGTGTCGAATCCACATGAAACCGCCCTTCTGTATCCTTCAATACCGGAATCACCAGCGGCTTGACGTGCGCAATTTCAGCGCTTCCATGTGTGGGGTTCTGCATGCCACGAATTGCGTGCTTGAGGATGAATGGAAGGCGCTTGTATCGCAGCACAGCACGCATTTTCAGGGTATAAGGCGAACCAAGGGCCCCAAACAAGGTGTATTGCCCCATGCTTAGCGATTCGACCCTGGTCGGCGATCCATGATTTCTCTCAGTTCGTCCTCAGGCAGTTCGGGGACCATCAAACCGTCGGCGCCAATCATCGTTTCGGCGGCCACCATGGCGTTGACAATTGCCTCTTCTGTTGCCTCCACGACCCCGGCAAACAAAGCGCCGAGTGAATTATTGGGGTGCATGGAAAGATCGGAAGATATTTCATCTTCATCCAACTGGCCATTGTGGGCCGTGGAAAACGCAATGAAGATGTCTCCTGACCCATCGCCACTGATAGCACCCAGGCGTCCCAGCGCCAGGGATGGTCGTTTTGCCATGCGCTTGAGTTGGTGTGGCAGCAATGGTGCATCCGTGGCAACAACGATAATGATGGAGCCATCATTGACCCGCTCGCCCGGGCGGGATTCATCATCGAGATCGTCGCAGTAGGGAATCCAATTTGAAAATTTTCCTTCGATGGATCGATCCGTATAGCATGAGCTGGGCGCATCCTGCAGTGCCTGAACGGGTACGCCTGCAATCGTCTGCAACGCGCGTCGCCGGCCATAATTGCACTGCACCAGCACGCCCACGGTATAGACATCTTCCTGAATCCGAATAAGACGAGAGGAAGTGCCGATACCCCCTTTGAAGGCATTGCACATCATACCGGTGCCGCCGCCAACTGCGCCTTCGAGCACCGGCCCGGCAGAGGCAGACGCCAGCGCCGCCAGTGCATGCGCTTTGGTGACATGGAATCCATTTATGTCATTCAATGCCCCGTCATAGGTTTCGGCGGCGACCGGGGCATGCCACAGTGCCGGCCACTCTTTGTCCACCATCCATTCCACCGCCGCATCGCGGGCAACGCCCACACTGTGCGTATTGGTGATGAGTATCGGCCCGTCCAGCAAGCCGCGTTCATCCAGCCAGGTGGTTCCGGTCATCTCTCCGGATGCGTTAAGGGTGAACCAAGAGGCAAACACCGGGCTGGTGGACGTCTTGCCGCGAGGCAGAATTGCCGTCACGCCCGTGCGCACCGGCCCCTGGCCGCGCACCAGTTTGCCTTCGCCTCGGATCAAAGTGGTGTGTCCCACTTCCACGCCGACAACATCCGTGATGGCATTCAAAGGCCCGGTTTCACCGGGAAACGGCACGCCCAAATCTCTGGCCCGGGGTTCCGCGGCTTGTGCCAGGCTCACCGCCAAAAACAACAGTGAGGCGATTGCTGAACTGAAAATTCCGGGTAGAAAATTCATTCTTGTTAACTCCTTCGCTGGTGCGTGGGGGATAGCAGCGTAGAAGAATTGGCGCGGTCCGACAAGGAGCCGCAAGCGACCCGCCGGCCCCGGTTGGGTAAGTCGAGCAAAGCGAGCGGTACCAGAGGGGCCAGGCGCTTATTGCATGTCGTCGAGCGCAGCCGCCTTCCGCCGAAGGCGGGAGCAGGGAAGCGAGACTCCTTTAGCGCTCTGAGGTGGGAGAATGTATTAACGCCTCAATGTATTCAAAAACAGCTCACCCAGGTGCAGACGGGTGCTTCGCACCATCAACCAGACTGGCGCCAGGCTGAGACCAATGGTGATCAACATCATGACGAGGTTACGGTTCAACAAACCGTGTGCTGTGGTCTCGCCCTCGAAAATCAGCCACCCTGCCACGCCTGCCGCCACGGACCAATACAAGGCCATGATCAGGAATATGCTCTGATTCTGCTGTCGAGACCGCGAAGCTGCGGGACCAATTCGTTGCATGACCCGGTCTTCAAAGTCTTGAGGCAACTGGCTTTGAGGTGAGAAAGAGGCGTAGAGTTCTTTTTCAGTAAGCCCGGAGTGGTCAGTCATTGGGCAATTCCTCCAAATCGAGCGCCAGACTTTTGCGTGCGCGCATCAGGTAAACCTTTACCGTATTCTCAGGGCACCCTAATACCTCTGCGATCTCTCGGGTCTTGAAACCCAGCCAGTAATACTGGTGCACGATGATTCGCTGAGTCCGCGGTAAAGCGTCAACTGCCCGTTTGACGCTCTGTGCAGTTTGCCGCTCCTGCACCTGTTGCTCTGCAGACTTCTCCCGGCTGGTGGCATCTGTGTCCTCAAGCGAATCTGCGACATGTCGGCGAATTGCGCGCAAGTGATCGAGCGACAGGTTGATGGCCATTCGGTAAAGCCAGGTGCAAAACGCGCTGTCGCCACGAAATGAATCGAGCTTGCTGAATGCACGAATGAAGACTTCCTGGGCCACATCTTCTGCATCCGCTGAGTTTGCCGGACCAAGAACCGACAGAACAACCTGGTGCACTCTTGATTTGTGGCGGCTGACCAGAATCCGGTAATGTTGCTGACTACCGCAATTGAGAATCGACGAAATCAGCGACTCGTCCGAATACACATCGTCAGTCTGTGCGCCCTGGCTGGCTTGCGTCATACCCCAGGGAGCCGCGGGCCAGACCCAACGAATAAACGCAGTCCGGTTAAATGCAGTGGCCGCGACGACTGTCATCCAGGATCTTTTTCTGCTGCATTGCGCGTCAGCACGTAAAACAACAACAAGCCCACACCGACGAACAGCGGAATGGCGCCCAGTGAGTGCATGCTGTTGAACCCCGAATCATCGCTAAGACCGAACGCCAACATCATGCCCACACCTGCGAATGCCAGCACGATGCCCAGGCAAAGCGACATAAACCGGAACATCTGTATGCGGCGGGCGAAATATTGTTCGCTGGATTGCGGCGGACTGACTGCAGCGGCCAGAGCAGGCGCCCAGTCAGGAATCGGAAGTCCTTTTTCAATGGCCAAGAGCCTCTCCCTTTGAAACATTTCCTGTAGCGCAAGATTTCGCTTGCGCCTGAGGTTGTCCGCATATATGCCCAGACCAACCAATACCACAAAGGTCGTGATTCCAAATATTGCCCATTCCATATTCTCCTCCATCAATCAACAATAATTCTTCGACGGGAGGAGAAGAATTTTGGTTACACCAGTTTCGTCTTGAAGTTCGAGTTCAGGGCGAAGCCTGGTCCGACAGTGCCCGCTCAACATAGTCGAGCCGATCCTGTCCAAAAAACATTTCATCTCCGACAAACATAGTCGGCGCGCCAAAAGCACCCCGCTCGACAGCTTCAGTGGTGAAGTCAATCAAGCCCTGCTTGACGTCGTCTTCGCGCACTTGCCGAAATATCCGCGCTGCGTCCAGGCCAGCGTCCGTCAGAACGCTGTCAATGATCTCCGGGTCGTTCATATCAAGACCCTGTGACCACAAAGCCGGAAAAACTGCAGTCAGGTAAGGCTCGATGCTACCGTCAATTTTGGCCGCGACCGCACCGCGCATCAGGGTCAGTGTGTTGATTGGGAAATGCGGATTGAAGCGATAGTTGACCCCCCAGTGAGCGGCGCAGCGCTCAATGTCGAGCAGCATGTATTTGCGTTTTGCCTCAATGGTCACAGGGCTGACGTTGTCTATGGCCTTGAACAGACCGCCCAAAAGAATGGGCTTGTATTCAAGTCGCGCGCGATACTTCTGCACCATCTCCGGTAATTGGCTCCAGGCCAGGTAGGCGGTCGGACTTCCGACATCAAAAAAGAATTCCACTAATTTTGTCATTGTCACTCGCTCTTTATCTACGGGTCAGAACGCTTCCATCCAGGGTCGAAGATCCAGTTCATGGGTCCAGGAATCGCGGGGTTGGGTGTGTAATCGCCAATAGTTTTCAGCGATCGAATCTGGGTTCAATATGCCATCCTGATCCTTCAGCGCATACTGCTCCGGAAAATACTGCTTTATCCAGGGCGTATCGATCGCCCCATTTATTACCACATGCGCCACATGAATGCCTTTGGGCCCCAATTCCCGCGCCATGCTCTGCGAAAGCGCGCGTAATGCGTGCTTTGCGCCCGAAAATGCGGCGTAGCCCTCTCCGCCCCTAACGCTGGCCGTGGCCCCGGTAAACACGATTGTTCCCCTGCCCCGCTCCAGCATCACCCGCGCCGATTCGCGACCGGTGAGAAAGCCGGCGAAACAACCCATTTCCCAAACCTTGCGGTATACCCGCGCCGTGGTTTCAGTGATCGAGAAACGCACATTGCCGCCGATGTTGAATGCGGTGAAGGCAATGGGGCCAATTTCCGCTTCGATGTGGCTGATCAATTCAACCACCTGAGCCTCGTCACGGGCGTCACTGCCAAATCCCTCCGCCTGACCGCCCTGTTCTCGAATCTGGTCGAGCAGGGGACCCAGTTTTTCCTTGTTCCGGCGAGTGAGGCACACGGTCATACCTTCGCGGGCAAATCGCCGGGCAATTGCGCCGCCCAGGGCATCCCCGGCGCCGATCACCAATACAACATCATTTTTGTCCATTTCCTGCCACTCTGTGGGCTTCAGACACACCTGTCGCCGCCACGCTTTCACTTTGAGGCGGCATGTCGGTCCATTTTACTGACCGCGCGCCCAACCGCAATTCGCTACACTGACCGACACGCCCCGATTCGGATACATCAATGCCTGACCACATCGACCCCACCCGCGCCCAATTCGAACAATTCAAAAGCCTTCCACGTGACCAGCCCATTATGATGCTGAATCTGATTCTCCTGCGCGATCACGCGGCCTATCCGGATGGACGCGTGGCGAGTGGCGCTGAAGCCTATCAAAGCTACGGCCGCGAAAGCGGGCCGATTTTCCAGCGCCTGGGGGGCGAGATCATTTGGCGCGGCGCACCGGAAAATGTACTCATTGGCCCGCCGGATGAACGCTGGGACATCGCGTTCGTGGCGCGCTACCCTAACGCCCATGCTTTCCTGGCGATGGTGACCGACCCGGACTATCAGCGTGCCGTGGTGCACCGCCAGGCGGCCGTAAAAAACAGCCGCCTGATTCGGATGGCCGAAACCGTCGAAGGCGCGGGATTCGCTGGCTGATGGAGACTCAACCGGCCAACGAGGCCTGCCAGGCCTCGAGAATCGCCGCCTCGCGGACCATTTGTTGCTCGATCGAAGCCGGGCCGAAATCAAGCCCGCCACCGCGCAGTCCGCCACGCATGGCCTGACGGCGGTCTTCCGGCTGAGAATTCCACCATTCCAGTGTATCCCTGACAGTCTCCACGAAAGGCCGGAAGGCGAGCCCATTTTGAAATGCCCGTGCCGGTGACAATCGGGCTATGCCGCTGATCACGCCTTCGGGCGATACCCATGGCATGACGCTGCCCGTTGCAACCTCTGATTCGGCCAGAAAGCCGGCGGGCACCCAAGTGAACCGGGTGTCAGCGCCGATGGCGGCTTTGATCTGATTGAGCATCTGCCCCATTGTGAACGGCTGCTCGGGGCCAATGGTGTTATAGATGCCCACCTGACGTTGCTCCACGCAATACAAAGAGAAATCGGCCAAATCTCGTGCGTCAATATATTGCACCGGGTCTTGCGCTGTACCGAACGCCAGCATCACGCCACCTTTGCTCACGCGTGCGGGATAGTAGGTAAAGCGGTCAGTACCATCTCCGGGCCCAACGATCAACCCGGGACGGGAAATGGTATTGCGCCCGGGGAAAGCCCTCTGAGCCTCCTGTTCGCAAACGACTTTTAGCTGGCCGTAGTATTTGCTCACCTCCTCCGACTCCGGTTCCGGCAACACCGACAGTGGCGCATCTTCATCGGTATAGCCTTCCGGCCAATTACCGTCATAAACGGCCGCATAGACGCCACCGGTAGAAGTGAACAGATAGTGCTCGGCTGCGTCCTTTAGCAACTGAGCGGAATTGCGCACGTGGCGCGGCACATAGCCCGAATTGTCGATCACGACATCCCATTGCCGGCCCTTAAGGGCTGCCAGGTCGCCGCCTCGATCACCCACCAGTTTTTCGATTTCCGGAAACAGGTGAGGATTTGTTTTGCCGCGGTTGAAAATGCTGACCTCATGCCCACGATCCAGCGCGGCCTGCACCATGTGTGGGCCGATGAAGCCGCTGCCGCCCAGAATCAGTACTTTGAGTGGTTTTACATGGCCGCTACCCAATGCAGTCAAAACAGGCGAAAGGGCGACAGCGGTGCCGGCGGCGACAGTTGTCACAATAAATTTGCGTCTGGTGTTGGTCATTGGTGCTCCAAGCGAATGTGCGATAAGTGGCACAGTTTACAAAATTTTTGCCTCCGAAGGAGGCTGAAGCCAATTCCTTATTTTGTACCCTGCCCTGATTTCGATACCCAACTACTTGATCTTATCTTCTGACTGAGCCGAGCGGATGAATCCAAATGCAGATTCCGGCACCGCTCGACCGCCAATCATGTTACGAATGGTCTCCAGGGATCGCTGGGTTCTGAGCAATATTTTGCCGGGCAGCACCTCATTCCTGGCACCCGCCTCCGTCAGCACCGCGGCAGCCGATATTTCATCTTCCTTGAGCAAATGGAAGCTGAACTCACCGACGAGGTGTTGGGTAATGAGTTCGACATCTGACGCCCAGAAGTCAAACGCCTGGGTTTCTGCGTCGGCATATTCAAAGGACTCGCCCACATATCCCAGGCCCTGCAAGGCCTTGATGTTGTCTTGGTTGGCCTGGTCGCTTGCTCCTGACGGGACCACTGCCGAGGGCCCATTATCGGCGGTGGCAGCGACGGTTTTCGGGTGGATGCTTGCATAGGTTCTGACGTAGTCAGGTGGTTGCTCCGCCAGGCGATCCTGAGTGAAAATCTCCAACTCCAGATCACCAGGCAGGTCATCCGCCACCGGCAGGCCGGACAGGTAGGCAAGCGCCGGGAACACATCCATTATGGTCAAGCCATCCAGTTTCCCTTGCTGGATGTCGGGCCGGCAGCTAAAAAGATCCCGTTGGGCCTGTGGTTGCCGGTGAGCAGATCGCGATTGTGCTCTTTGACCCTGAACCGACCGGTTGCAGATCCAAAGCCATGGTCCGAAATAATCACCACGTTGGCATTGGCTGGGGACTTGGCCAACAATTCGCCGATGAATTCGTCCATATAGCGGTACGATTCCGGCACCGCATTGCCCAGTAGCCGCTTGGACTGAGGCCCGGCCTTTGCTTCGTAATCTGAGTCATCCCAGAACTTCCAAAGTGCATGAGATGCGTGATCGACGACACCGAAATAAGCCACAAAGAGGTCGTATGAGCCATCGGCAAGGTAGATGGCGGCGCGGCGATTGTACTCGGCTTGTAAAATTCGGCGTTCCACCCTCCCCTTAACCATTTTGAAAGCAGCGGCCTCGGGCGTGCCTTCGGCCGGGGGATTCTTGGGGTCGAAGTTCCAGGGCAGGAAACGCCGCCAAAGTGCCTTTTTCTCCTGGTCATACACGCGGTCAAGATCCTCGCGGATGGGCGCGAGCACAGCCGGGGGGAAATCAGCGCCCGGCTGTTGCTGTGGAGACTTGTAGCTGACAATGGAGCCGTTGACCGTCTCGGCGGGGTAGGTTACAAAATAGCCCACCACCGCTACGCGCCCGCCTGCTTCGCTGACCCGATTCCACAAGGCTGGAGTTTGTCGCTCGGTTGACTGCATCGGCCGGCCAGGTCCAGGATGATACGGATAAACAAAACCCAGGATACCGTGATTGCGGCCGAAGTGGCCGGTGCCGAAAGTCGTCCACACCACCGGCGAGACCTGCGGGCCGACTGTGATCAATGGACCCCAGGCGCCCTCCCCCTTTAATCGGGCAAAGTTGAGCAACTCACCATCGGCAATCATCGGGTCGATGACGTCCCAGGTCGCCCCGTCTATGCCAATCACGATCAGGGGATTGTGGCGCTTGAAAATTGGCGCATCTTCGCCGGGTTCTTGCTTGCAGCCTGCCAGTACTGCCAATACGGCCAGGGCCGTCGCGGCGGCCAACATCACTGGAATTCTTTGCACGGTGATATCAACACCATTAGCTTTTGGGGAAGGCAAGGCTAACACAGGCAAGCACCCTGGTTGAACGGTCAGGGCCTCGCTTTATTTGGCCTGCCCGGTTAAAATGCCGCGATCATACGGAGACCGGTCTTGCCACTTCACAAGCCTGAAAATAGCCACAACAACGCCTCTGCCAGATGGCTGGCAGCATCGCTTAGCGCGATGTTGCTGGTCTCCTGTGGACCGAGCGCGGGCAAATCTGGGCTCAACCTCATCGTAATCTGCATCGACATGGCCCGCTATGATTATTTTCTCGCCGAGGACATCAAAGATGAGTTGTCGCCCTGGTTGGAGCGGGCCCAGGTTTACGACAATGCCAAGACCACGGCCCCATGGACCATGCCTTCGGTGTCCTCGGTGTTTACGGGCCTGTGGCCAGCCCAACATGGCGCAGGTGCCTTAGCCGGCCCGGTCGCCAATCTGAGTGAACAAACACCATCCCGATTGGAAGATCGCCACACCACACTGGCCGAAGTGCTCCAGCAGGAAAACTATCGCACGCACGCTTTTGTAGAACATCCGTGGTTTAGCGGTGGATTTGGACTCGACCAGGGCTTCGATGACGTCACCTTCGCCGCGGACACCGACAACCTGATAGATGCAGCGCTGGACTGGATCGATGGTGATCGTAGTACGCAGCCCTTTTACACCTATCTGCACTTCATGGACGCGCATGAGCGGCACAGGGCATCAAAGGAAGAGTTGATCGAACGATTTTCCGGTTATGACGAGCAAAAATTGGTATACCTGCAGCAGCATGCGAGTCCTCCGGTCTGCGTTAAGCCACAAAGCAGGCGCTGTCTAAGAAACCAGGCTTATATCGCCGTGTTGCTGGAGTTGCGCCAGACCATCGCCGGCATCCTTCAATCCCTGGAAACCGGTGGCGTATTGAACAACAGCCTGGTGCTTCTGTATTCAGACCATGGCGAGTCATTCAGAGAACACACGGACCTGCATCGCGAATTATACGAAGACCCGCGAGGAATGTACGGCGTGGGGCATGGACAGGCGCACTTCGGCAAGGTGCTGGATATTCCACTGATCATCTGGCATCCGGAGCTGGCAGGCGCCCGCCACGATGACCTTGTCAGCCTGGTTGATATATTCCCTTCCCTGCTGGACTGGCTCGATCTTGCGTACAGCGCGGATGATCTGCCGGGGTACCCTCTGCCGCCACTGGGCTTGGTGCCTCCCGACCGGGTTGTTTATTCGTCAAATATTGCCTTCGGGCCCGAGTCTCTTGCCATCATTAATGGGCAATACAAGGCGCTGTATTGGCCGGCTGAAGACCACTTCCTGTTTTTTGACCGCCTGGCCGACCCGGCCGAATCAAAGCCTTTTGAAAGTGACAAGCTAATTCCTCAGTTCAGCACACTGGCCGGCGACTACCTCGAACTGGGCGCCCAAAACGTGGGCAGTACCCCCGATGTCGACGCGGCGCAATTGAATGAATTGCAGTCCATCGGCTACTTGCAGGGCGCCGAGGAGGGTGCTGGATATGGTCAAGAGGACCTCAATTGAATACCAAACTGAGCCATTGCTACCTGCCGCTGTTGATTATGGTGCTGCTGTGCAGCTGTCAGCCAGATGATCCCGCTACCGGTGGCACACAGGTCGCACTTGAGCTGCCTGTCGCCAACGACATCAATGTGCTGATCATTTCTTTTGACGCTTTTCGTCAGGACAATCTCGCGGCCTATGGCAACAGACTCGATCTGACCCCCAATATGGATGCCTTTGCGCAAGAATCCGTGGTGTTTCTCAATGCCTACACCGCAGGCCAGGTGACACCGTCATCGTTTGCCGCTGTACAGGCATGTTTCCGCATCGGGTATTTCGGGGCTGGAAGCTGATTGAAACTCAGACCCTGGCCAAGGTATTCGCAGCAGGGGGCTACGCCACGGGCGCCACGCTGAATAACAAGCAACTGGTTGCGGAAAGAAATTTCGGGCAGGGGTTTGAGTTTTATTCCGTGTTTCCGGACCAAAAAGATGAGCGCCCGGCTGTTGAGATCGCCCAATTCCTGGAACAGCACAAAGACCAGAAGTTCTTCGCCTGGGTCCATTTCATCAACCCGCATTCGCCATACGAACGTAGAAAGGAGGCGGAACACCTGCTCACACCCGGCTACGAAGGCGAATACCTGGAGGACTCGGGCGCCCGGGTGCAAACTTACAAACCCAAGCGCATGCGTGAGCAGGATCTGCGAAGAATTCGTGAGCTTTACAATGGCGAAGTTCTGTTCGCCGATCAACGTTTCAAGCGGGTGATGGACAAGGTCAGGGAATTGGGTCTGCTGGACAACACGGTGATCGTACTCACAGCAGACCACGGCGAAGCAATGGTCGAGCACAACGTCATTGGCCATCATCAATTATATGAAGAGGTCATTCGCATTCCGCTGGTGGTGCGCCACCCTGGCGCAGCAGGACCGATGCGCATTAGATCGCGCGTATCCAATATTGACCTGTTGCCCAGCCTGGCTTCCATCGCCGGGCTGAATTACGTGAGTGAAGCGACGGATGGGGTTAACTGGCTGGACGGGATTCCAGAAAACCGGCCCCTGCTGACGACGCAGATGACGAACAAGGGCAAGCTCTCGATGGCCATGCTCAAGGGTCATTACAAGACCATCAGCTGGTGCACCGAGAAAGAGGGATTTCGCGAAGAGTTGTTCAATCTAAGCGACGATCCCCTTGAGCTCACCGACCTGATTCAGAGCGTTGATCACGCCGAGACTGTCAGTGACATGTTCGGACACGCGTTCAGCGCAGCCGGGGGCGACCCATGCATGATCATCGCTGATGCGATTGCAGGTGGCTCCATCACCGACGTCGATGAAGAGACGCTCGAAGCGCTGCGCTCACTCGGCTATATTCAATAGCCATTCGATTAAACGCGACAGAGATTCCGACATGAACAGCATAGAAGTTCTGCAGCTGCTCGAGGCAAACAAGAACGCGCGCGGCATCGATCACTGGAATTGCATTGATCAACCCGATGAGCCGCTGACCAGCTTCGGCATCGGGCTCACTCAATTGCGGAAACTCGCCAAGAGGATCGGTCGCAACCACGACCTCGCCCAGGAGCTGTGGCAGGGTCGCAACTACGACGCCAAGGTTATCGGGCTGCTGATCGACGAGCCCAAGAAGCTCACCCGCGATCAGGCCGAAATCCAGGTGGATCAACTCGAACACGGCATGCTGGTTCACGTATTTGCTTCATGCGACGCCACCCTGGCGAAAACCCATTTTGTGGTCGAATTATCGGTGACCTGGATGCGGCACGAGGACCCCATCCGGCGCCGGTGTGGTTACGGCCTGCTGTATGAAATCTCCAAGGACAAGCGCAAGAACGCGCCGGATGACGCCTTCTTCGTGGGCCATATCGATTACATTCACGCAACCTACAAGCGTGAATCCCAGAGAGTTCGGTTCGCCATGGGCGGTGCTTTGATGGGGGTTGGAAAACGCAACAGGACCCTCAACGCCGCAGCCTTGGTGGTGGCGCGGGAGATGGGCGACCTCCCTGGCGAAAAAGGCTGCGAACCATTCAGCGTCGTGAAACACTTGACCAGCGATTACCTGGTCAACAAGCTGGGCCTGTAGTCACACCCAGGTAGCTAGCTGTGAATTCCAGCAACTCGCTACCTCCGGAAAGTCCCATGAGCGGACTGCTGCCCACTCCTGGCGGATGGCCCTGCGGGCGCTTTGCGGTAACGATGGCACCGAACCTTACCTGTGAATAACGTTGCTGGAGTTCACAGCTAGCAGTGCCATTTCCGAAGTCCGCTATTTGCGATAGGCGCGCTTGATCGCAACCGGTTCATTCATCACTTGCGCCAGGCCGCCCTCACCGGTAGCACGGTCCTGCGCTTGCTCCAGATACTCCATGCCGCGCGATACACGCCCGAAAGTCGCATACCCCTGGCCATCAGTGTTGCCAGAGGCATCACCCGTGTCGAGGCTCGGGTTCGCACCCATATTGATGAAGAACTCTGAAGTCGCCGTGCCGAGATCCAGTCGACCCCAGGAAATCACGCCGTATTCATTTTTGAGACCGGTCTTGTCGGTCGTTTCGTGTTCAATCGGCGGCAATGCCGACTCCAGTGTCAACCGACTGACGTCGCCGCTGGCAAAAGCTTCCGCGTAACGCGTGCCGATCATTCCACCTTGCACGATTTCGATGCCCCCTTCCCCCGCCTGATCGCTGCGCTTCGCTGTGCGATAAATGCTGGCGTTGTCAAAATAACCGCCGTCCACGTAGGCCAGAAAATTGGCAACCGATATGGGTGCATTGCCTGGGTAGACCTTGATTTCAACATTGCCCAGGTCAGTTTCGAACACGACGGTCACCATCTTTTCGACAAAGCCCGGACCCCGCACGACCTGGCCAGCGGTGGCGCCAGTGTGTTCACCACCTTTTAGAATGTGCACGCCGTTGATGAAGACGTGATCAACGCCGGTAGAGAATTGGTAAGGCTCGTCAAAGGTTGCATGATCCTGGATTGCTGCCGGGTCAAAAACTACAATATCGGCATAAGCCCCCTCTCTCAGACGCCCCCTGTCAGCAATGTGTAGATTGTCCATCGGCAATGATGTCATTCGCCGGATGGCTTCCTCGAGTGTCAGGACCCCTGCCTCGCGCACATACTTTGCCAATACGCGTGCAAACGTGCCGTAAGCCCGCGGATGAGTGCTGCGTTCCAGAAAAATACCCTCGGGCGCCGATGCTTCCATATCACTGTCAATCGACACCCAGGGCTGTTGCAATTGTTTTCTCAGATTATCCTCTGACATCATGAAGTAAGCCGCCATGCCGCCGCTCTGGTCCTCAATGATCAGGTCGAGAATGGTCTCTTCGACCCCGGTGCCCCGTGCAGCGGCGACTTCCGACAGGCTCTTGCCCACCAGGGGTTTGAGCTTTTCTGAATACAAACCCAGAATCAATACGCCTTCACCACCCCCGGCGCCGATCAATAGCTGCTCCCACTCATCGGTGGGTGTTTTCATTTCACTGATAATGCGGGATCGCGTTTCGAAATCCTTGATGCGGGCCATCAGGGCATCTCTGCCACCCTCGTGCACCCAGGGCGGCAGCGCCGAGGCCAGCTCCGTTGCGCCGGCAATATAGGGGTACATGTCAGCCGTGATCTGCAAGCCTTCAGCGCGAGCCGCTTCAACTTTGGCGAACACTTGCTCCATCTTGTCCCAGTTGGCCGATCCGGCTGCCTTGAGATGGTATATGTTTCCGCCTACCCCGGTCTCGCGAGCGATTTGGATGAGTTCATCCACCCCTTCCAGCAACCTGGCACCTTCCGAGCGCATGTGCGAGGTGTAGACCCCACCGTAGCGGCCGACAATTTCACTCAACGCGAGCAGTTCTGCGGTATCGGCATAGAAGGCCGGTGCATAGATCAGCGACGAGCCCAACCCCATGGCGCCCTCTTCCATGGCCAGTGCGACATCGGCCCGCATGCGTTCGAGTTCCTGCGCCGTGGGCGGGCGATCATCAAAACCAATGTGGTTGATGCGAATGGTGGTGGCGCCCACAAAAGACGCGACGTTCGGCGATATTCCTTTTGCGGTAATCCAGTCAAGATACTCACCCAGCGTCGTCCAGACCATCTGGTCACTGTAATCATGGCCAAAGAATTCTCCGGAAAATGGCCGCGCCGACTCAGACATCGGGCCCATCGAACCACCCTCGCCGAAGATCTCCAGTGTGACACCCTGTTTAACGTCACTCAGCGCGCGGCCATCCTCGATCAGCGCTGCGGGCGCCCAACTAAGCATGTTGACGAAGCCCGGCGAAACGGCCTGACCACTGGCATCCACCTCAATATCTCCGGCCGCATGGGCCAGGTCACCAATGGCAGCGATTCGCTCACCATTGATGGCCAGATCCCACTTTTCAGGGGCGGCACCTGTGCCGTCATAGACGGTGCCATTGCGGACAATGACATCATAGTGAACCTGTGGAGTCGAAGGCGGGCTGGAAAGGTCTGCACTGGAAGATTGATCCTGCTCATCGCCACAGGCTGCGAGCAACAAGCACATTGCTACACTGCTTAAGCGAATCACCATCATGACTTTATGCCCTCCAACTTATTCTTCAGTCCCAGTAATCCGTCCCTCGCTCATCCTCGCGCAATGCGTCCTCGTTGATCCAGTAATAAGCGCCGTAAGGCGTTTGATTCGGCCACAGCTCATCAAGGGTGTCGGCCTCGCGCAGAACGCCGCCCTGCATGACGTATAACATGTCTTCGGTGTTGCGGATATTGTCCAGCGGATCAGCGTTGAGGACCAGGATGTCGGCCAGCTTACCCTCATCGATGGAGCCCAGATCACGTTCCGCGCCGAGGAATCGAGCGCCGTGCAGACTGGCTATTTCGAGTGCGCCCATTGGCCCTGAGCCGGCGGCCGCCATCCATATTTCCCAGTGCGAGCCGATGCCGTGTTGCTGCCCGTGGGAGCCAATTGCACCGCCGCCTCCTTCGCTGATCACATCCGCCAGGGTCTGGGAGATCAACGGATAACTGTAATCCGTTTCAGGCCGCAGGACACGCCGGCGAAGGTGTGGAACAAGTTGGCGCCAGGGCATCCACCGCCGCAGTTTCTCGTCTTTCCACAAGTCCTTTTCCTGGAAGAAAAGCTCCTCGTTCCAGGGCCCGGTGCCACCGACAATGAATGTGGGGGAATAGGTTGCCTGGGCCTGGCCCATGAAACGGGCAAAATCGCTGTAGAGGATGCCGTAACTCAGCGGGTGTTCGAAGCCTTTCTGCCCATCCATGATGTTGCTGATGGAATAAGCCAGATCATTGTTTTCACCCGTCACCATCAAGCCGAGATTGCGTGCCACATCCGAGACCCATTGGCGCTGCTCGCGACGAGGCTGAAGATACTGCTTTAGCACCGTCGCACCCCAGGAGGCAAGCCGCTTGATGTTTTGCTCGGTGATCTCATAGGTGGCCAGGTCATTGTTTCTGGAACCATCGCCACTGTAGAGCGGGTCGCCCGTACCGAAGGTTCTGGAACCTACCATGGCGCCGGCCGCGATCAATTCGGCAGCCGAAAACATCTCCTGTGACCAGCCCGAGTTTTCCAGGCTGGTGGTGACCCCATAGGCCAGGTAGATCGCCTGCTCAAAGTTGCGACTGGGCAGGATGCCCTGGTGCTCGCGATAGTGATGGGCGTGCATGTCAACAAAGCCCGGCACCAGCACCTTGCCGGAGACATCAATGACTTCATCCACCCCGTCAAGCTCACAATCGCCCACGCAGGTGATGCGGCTGCCGGTGACGACCACCGAGCCCTGCTCGATAACCTCGCGATTTCGAAGTGTGATTATCTTTCCGCCGGTCAGCGCGATTGTCCCTTCAGGTATGCGGCGCGGGACATTGAGTGTGATGGTCGTTGAATCACTGGCTTCCGTCTCGGGATTGTAGGTGAAGTAACGGTTGGCGCTGCCGTACTCCAGCGTGTTGTTGTCGCGCCAACGGGGAAACATGCCGCCTTCAGTGCTGAGCTGCTTGATCGGAACCAGTCCCTTTTTCTTGTCCATGTGCAACGGCTTGTCTGCCGTGCTTTGCCACGGAAACGGCGCGATATAGACATTGTCGCCCTCGACAAAAGCGACCCACCTGCCATTCGGCGAGGGCACCATTTCATCGGCGAACGGAAAGGTCAGGTGCGTTTTGCGGTCTGAGCCGTCAGCGGCAATCGATTCCATGGCGTAAGGCCGAGGACCGGGCTGGTCCGGCGCCGGACCAACATCGCGGAAAAAGATCCGCCCGTCGGGCCCGAACGCGGGCCGCACAATCTGGCAGCGCGAAAAGCTGCAGAAGCCGCCCAGGTCAGCAGTATTGGAAGTGCGCGCGATGAATTCCGCATCACCCCCTCTGGCCGGGACACGAACGAATTCGTACCAGAGATTGAAGCTCCAGGCACGTCCGCGGGCCGAGGCGCCTGAACCCCTGGCGACCACCACGTTTTTGCCGTCTGGACTCCACACAGGATTGATGTATTCGCCCTTTTTTGCAGTCAATCGCACGGGCGACCCGCCAGAGGCGCGGACCTTCCACAAGTGACCCTGGTTCTCATTGTCCCAGCTGGTAAAAGCGATCCATCGTCCATCCGGCGACCATGCCGGGGAGAATTCAAATGGCGTGAATTCGTCCGACGTCAGGCGCCGGGGCTGACCGTCGGGTAAATCCATCAACCAGATGCGCTGCACGGCGACAAAGGCGAGCTGCTTACCGGTGGCATTGGCTGTATGCCAGCGCAGATACTTGGCCTCAAAGGGATCATCGCTGATTTCGAGACTCGCGCCGGTCTGTTGCGAGATTGTTCGCCGCACACGCGCGCTGAACTGGACCGTTGATACGGCGCCCGAGTTGACGTCCAGGCGCCGAATCTTGCCGCCCTGGGAAATGATGATCTGCTTGCCATCCTCAGACCAGCTGTAATCGGGAAGCACCCGCAGCGTCTTGAAGGTTTCGGTGGTGTCGCTATCGATCGGGTCCATAATCACCCGCTCGGATCCGGTTTCCAGGTCCCGCAACCACAAAGCGGTGCGCGGCCCAAATCGATGACCCTTGTGAACCAACACACCGTCTGAGATGCGGCGGGCAAATGCCAGCCAACGGCCGTCCGGAGATATCTCACCAGCGTAGGCGCCACCGCTCGAACCGCGATACTGCTGGTTGCCCTCGCCCGCGGTAATGTTAGTGATCACACCTGTTTGAAGGTCCAGCTGCCGCAATTGGAAAGCCCCTGAAAGAACATCAATCCGGATGGTGTCGGTGATCGGCGGGCCAGTGTAGCGATGGAAATAGACATAACGGCCATCGGAAGATAGCGAAGGCCAGGTCGCCCCCTGTTGATCATTGCCCACCAGCTCTATGCCCTCGCCGCCATCGATGTGGTACATCCAGATACCGGCATTGGGCGGCTGAAATCCGGTGGTAACCAAGGGTCCTTTGCACAATGATGTACTGCCCATCGGGCGTCCAGGTGGGATCAGTAACCCGCACAGCAGGATTAACCATGACCGATTTGGGGTCTGATCCATCTGCGTTCATGACCCAGAGGTTGTATTGGCCCGAGCGATCAGACACAAAAGCAATCTTTGAGCCATCCGGCGACCAGGCCGGATGATAGTTGACGGCGACCCCGCTGTCCTGAGTCAGGCTTTGCGCCTCCCCGCCCTGCGCCGGAATCCGGTATACATGCCCCAGCAAATCGAAGGCAATCCACTGGCCATCAGGAGACAAGTCCACCGACATCTAGCTGCCCTCGCTGGTCGAAAAATCAATCTCACAGGTTTCACCCCTGGCCTGTGTGACATCCCACTCATCTGGTTCGGGTTCTTCCGCCCCCGCGACCTGCAGATCCTTTTCCTGCGCATCTTCTTCTTGCGCGAAGGTGGTTGTTCCGATCAGTGCCAGCAGCGTGATCAAAACGGTGCGTGCCATTGCAGCTATGCCATTGAGGGATTTCAGGGTCATTTTTAGTTCCTCCGATACTTGACGATTGAGACGGTCTTTGTCAGCAACACCGCAACCGCGCCTAGCAGCTAAACCATTAGCGCTGCGCCCGAAGGGAGCCCCACACTACACTAGTGTCGAGGATTGAGGTCCCGCCAGCAGGGGAATTTTGGTCGGGATAATGCGCCGGCGCAGTCGCCCCAACCGGTCTGACGGCCACCGGGGCCACAGCCACCAGGCGCCGGCGAGCAGGGCCAGCGCAAGGCTTGCCCAAATCACCAATGGGCGTGCACGCGCAGGCAATTCTTGATCCGCTGCGTTCTGATCCAGTGCACCCGGTAGCGCATCGACAGACAGGCTCATGCCGGGGATCAGGTATCGTTCGAGTTTCTTGCGGTCCGGGTCCCACCACTGAAAACGAATGGCTGGCCATCTATATTCACCTGCCTTTTCTGCGACCCAGGTGATGCTGTCCTGGCGCTCGCCCGTTAACGCACCCCGGTTGCTCCGGTCCTTGACCCGGGGCGCATCAGGGTAGGCCGCCATACCCTCCATGCGAAACACCGGTAGTGGCGGCAACAACATGGCGGAAATATCCGCCGCCCTGCGCGTAACCGACAAGGTGAAGGCATCTCCAGGTTTGAAGGGTGCCTCGCCGAGTAGCCACTCGTGCTGTAGATCGAACTGCCTTGTAGTGACGACAAGACTTTCTTCAGGTGCCCCAGGCGGCCAGTTGACTGATAAATTGAGCGGATCAGTTTGCAGATCGAATTCACGGGGCTCGGCACCAAAATGTTCAGCGGAAAGGAAGCGAACCTGCATCGTAGGAACAACAATATCGCCCGCCTTATGGGCATAAAACGCCAACGGGTAACGTATGACTTGCCAGGAATCACCATTGATTTTTTCTGTGAACTTTACGGTTGTCGTATCGGTTTGAAGCAGAAATTCGCCTTTGGTTTCCGGCAGGCTGAAATGCGTGTCGGAGAAACTGATGCCGGTCGTTTTCAGATCGAGATTGAGCGTAATCTGCTGGCCAGACCACAGTCGCCGATCGGTGTCCAGTGTCAGACTTATAGACCCTTCGACAGCTTGCCCGGCGGGCGCCTCTGAACTGCAGGCGAAGCCAGCAAGAAAAGAATAACCTGGCTTGACCTGCTATTCATTTGCCTGATCATCGCCCGCGCCAGCAGCGTACAACTGGTAACTAAATTTAGCCGACAGAAAATCCGCCGGCCGGGTCTCAACCCGGCGCAGCCACATGGCCCGCATCGCTTGTTCGCTCAACGATTGGTCGCCCGCCTCAATGACCTGCTCCTGCTCCGATTTTGCCACTCTGCCCGAATCATCAAAGACAATCTCGTCTGCGGCCAGTTTTCCACCGGTGCCGCCGGCATCATCTTCAGGCGGCGCCAAAGCGGCCTTGCGGGCGAGCGCAATGGCAAGGTTCTGTTCCGCTTCCGACCACCCCGGCCGCTTCCGCAGTGCCAGTTCATAGCTCTCGATCGCATCTGCATAAAGACCTCCCATGACCAGGGCATTGCCCCTGTTGAAGGCGCCTGCGGCCGAAGCCGTGCGACCGAATACCGCGGCCGCTCCTGCAAAGTCACCTGCCTGATACAGCGCTGCACCAATGCGATCGGGCGTGGTGAATTTTTCGGCCGCAGCGGCGAATTCCCCAGCTTCAAACAGGCGCTGACCTTGTTGGTCAGGCGTCAACCACCAATTCGCCCAATCCGCCTGCAACGAAGCACTTCCAAGCAGGTCAATCAACACCATGATCATCAGCCATCGAGCCATTAATACTTACTCCAGCACCAATGCGCCACCGGGGCGGAAAAAGATCAGCAGAATCAAAGCCAGCAACGGCAATAACCAGAACCCCATGTCTTGCCACTGCTGACCTTCCTGTGCCGGCGCATCACGAATGCCCCGCTCCACGTTGCGCGCCAATTTTTCGACGTCCGCTGCGTCGGCTGTCACCACGGTCAGCGTGCCACCTGCAGCTATTAAGGCGTCGCGCATCGCCACCAGGTTCAGCGCCGGCGCGACCGGGCTGCCAGGAGGTGGAACCACCTCCGGACCGGCCGCTACCGCCAGAATATGCACGGGCACACCGCCCTCCTCTCGCAAGACTGCCAACTCGTCCAACTGGCCCGTATCGATTTCGTCGGCAAACAAGACAATTGAGCCAGGCACGCCCGCACGGGACAATTGTTCATTGGCCAGCACGAGGGCAGCGACCACGTCATTGCCCGAAACCGGCATGATCTCGGGCTCAAGCGCAGAAGCAAAGTCAACAATGATGCCGGTATCGGATGTCAGCGGCATTGCCAGGTGTGCGCTGCCGGCGTAGGCGATCAAGCCCACCCGAATCCCCTTCTTGATCGCCAGAAAATCACCCAATTTCTGCACCGATCGTTGCAGGCGGCTGGGTTGAATGTCCTGCGCCTGCATTTCGGGGGTTACCTTGATCAGTATGAACACCGCGGCCCGGTCTTCAACGAATGGTGCGGGCTGCATTTTCCACGTGGGGCCTGCCAGGGCCAATGTGCCAATCAGCAAACCGCCGGCCAGCAAATGCACGGGACGCAATTTGCCACGGGAGGCGTTCTTTCCCAGCAACAATGCTTCCAGAAGGTGCGGTGCAATCACTCCCCGCCAGGCGTGCATGGCATCCTGTCTCAACCAGGTAGAACCGGCGATCAGGGCACCAGGCACCAGTAGGAGCAGCCACGCCGGACGCAAGAAATGGAGCTGGGTCAAGTCACTGGGATGCAGGTCCATCAGCGGACTGCATCTGTGGCAGTGGCCCGACCTGCCGCAATGCGCATTTGCAGATTGGATAGTTCCTGAAAAGCCAGAAATGCAATGGCTGTCAACAGCAAAAACGCCAGCAGCCAGGTGTACAGTTCGAGGCGCGGACGAACTGTGTTGCCCACATCATCGGTGAAATCCTGCGTATCCATCGACCCGGTCAGATCAATCGCCAGCAGCAAGTCTCGCATGGGCAACTCGCGGACCACCGGTTCCTCCAGCCATTGTGGGCGCACCAGGGCACACACCACGCATAGCCAGCAGACGCATAGCATCAACCACTGGCTAAAGCGGCGTTGCAGAATGGTCGCACCGGTGGTCGCCTGTTGGCCGGTCAGGTGCGCAAGCCGATGGGTGAAGGGCGCCCGAACCGCGGCACGGGGCTCGGAATGGGCCGGCAAAATTTGCCAAGTCTACCAAGGCAATGGCAGCAGCAGGAACAACCAGGGATAGGCCAGCGTCAACATTTGCTGCGGTGCGACTTCAGGCCACAGGCGGGTTGCATCGGCCAGTCGGGCGGCTTCATCGGGACTGGGACACTCGCCTTCGTAACTCACTCGCTCGAGCAAGTCGCCGAGGTCTCCTTCGAACAACCGCTGCCCCGATGTAGGGCTCGACGTAGCGTCAAGAAATCGGTGCCAGGGCGCCCCGGTCAAGGCAGCGACTTGCCGTCGTGGAAATACTGAAAGCGCGGTGCGTTTGAGTAAGCTGTTGAGTGCATGGGCTTGACTGGCGGCCGATTCGGACAGGATCGCCAGTTCACGAATTGCCGCGCGGCGATAGGCATTGTGACGCCGAGCGCGAAACAATCGCCAGGCGCCCCAGACCATGGCGGCAAGTAAAAGGGTCAAAATGACGTACCAGCCCGGCGCCAGTGGCCACAAGGGCACCGCGTCGGGCATGACAATGGGATTCAGGTTTTGCAGGCTCGAGGCGTTATTGATGTCGAGACCTCCCTGCTGTAGCCGAACGGCGGTGGCCAATCAGCGCCCTGATCTGTTCAGGCACAGGGCCGGCAGTATGGATGGGCAGCAAGGGTATGGCGTAGCGTTTCGACGTGGCCCGCATCTGCTCGAGCCGCTGTTGAAAATCCTGCCGATACATTTCCCTGATTTTTCGATTACCGGTATCGACAGCCAATTGGTCCCGGCCGTCACTGAACACCAGGTGGCCCGCATCGGTCAGATCCTCTTCAAGGGGATCGTAGATAAATGCACTGATCACATCATTGTGTTCCGTCAGGCGGGTGATCAGCCTGGTGCTTTGCTCATCAATGCCGAATCCGTCGCTGATCAAACCCACCAGACAGTCGTGCTGGGCCAGCGCGCTGACCCGTCGCAGCGCTTCATTGAGCATTTCGGGGTTGGGATCATGACTGGCAGCAGCGTTGAGCGCGTGGTTTTTCTCCACCACCCGCGCCAGCACTTGCATCACGTTCAGTTCACTTCGATGGGGCGCAATGATGTCGAGATGATGATCATCAAAGATGATCGCACCCACCCGATCACCCGCGCTGAGTACTCGCCAGGCGGACACGGCGGCAACTTCGGCGGCTGTAACTGACTTCATTTTCTGCCTGCTGCCGAAAAACATGGAAATTCGCTGGTCGATCAGCAACCACACCGCACGATCACGTTCCTCGGTATAGACCCGAACATAAGGCTCCTTTGTCCGAGCGGTCACTTTCCAGTCGATATTCCGAATGTCATCACCGGGCAAGTAACTGCGCAATTCCTCGAAATTCAGGCCCCTGCCACGCAGCCGGGAAGCATGCCGCCCACTGAGGATGCTGTGAATGGGCTGACGCGGCAAGAAACTGAAGCCACTGGCTTTGAACTGCAGGCGCACCAGATGATCCAGCTCGGCGTACACCCCTGCAGGGGTGGCGGCCGAGTCCTGTTTTCTGGAAACCTTGGTGTATTGCATATTTTGTCGGGTGATGGTGCCTCTTGATCGTGCTCTGTTGATTGTGCTTTGGCGACAGTGCTCAGGCGATGGCAACCACTTTCAACAACTCGTCAATCACTTCATTGGCCGAAACGCCATCAGCAGCTGCCTCGTAGCTGAGCTTGAGCCGGTGGCGAAGTACGTCGTGGGCGATGCTGCGAACATCTTCCGGCAAGGCGTGGTCGCGGCCGTTCATCCAGGCCACCACACGAGCGCACTTGTCCATGCCGATGCTGGCCCGTGGGCTGGCGCCGAGTCGAATCCAACTGGCCAACTGCTCGTTATAACGCTGCGGAAAGCGGGTTGCGTAAACCAGGTCGACTATGTAGCTTTCAACCGCTGTGCTGACCTTGACGGCATTGATTTCCTTGCGGGCCTCGAACACGACGGACTGGGCGATGGGCGCCTCGATCTCACTCGCCCCGGTGGGCTGCTCCTCACCACGAACCAGCCGGATGACCTGGCCTTCCGCCTCCTCTGTTCCATAATCGACATAAACGTGAAGCAGAAACCGATCCATCTGCGCTTCGGGCAGTGGATAGGTGCCTTCTTGCTCGATCGGATTTTGCGTGGCCATCACCATGAACAAGTCAGGCATTTTGTGGGTGGTGCCCGCCACGGTGACCTGCCGTTCCTCCATAGCCTCCAGCAGGGCCGCCTGCACTTTGGCGGGCGCACGATTGATTTCATCGGCCAGCACGATGTTGGCGAAGATCGGGCCAGGCGCGAAACGGAACTGGTTAGTGCCGCCGTCTGTGTACAGCACTTCAGTGCCCGTGATATCGGATGGCAGCAAGTCGGGCGTAAACTGGATGCGGGAAAAATCCGCCTCCATGTTCTTAGCCAGGCTCTTTACCGCACGGGTCTTGGCGAGGCCAGGCAGTCCCTCCATCAGGATGTTCCCATTGGCCAGCACGCCGATAACCAAGCGCTCTATCACGCTCTCCTGCCCAATCACGGATTGCTGCATCTGTGATTTGAGAAGTCCAATTGAGTCGAATGGTGTCATGTGCGCTGGTCCAGCAATTACGACGGCAAAGCCTAATTTGCCATTTCGAAGGTGCCGCGCCTGGGCATTGAGCGCGGCTCTCCCGACTGTTTAGTTTGTAGGCGGATGGAGCTTTTCCAAAACCTGATCGATGGAGAAACTGGCCGGCTTCTGCCGCGGAGGAAACTCCTGAAAGGTCGACAGAAATTGGGCCACAAAGGCCTGAGCGGGCACCAGCACATACATTCGTTCGGCACGGAATTTCTGATAGCCCAAAGCATTAATTTCATCAGCGTGCTCAAACGGATCGGAACGCAGATTGAACAATTTGGGAAATCTCAGGAATGTGAAGGGATCCTGCCATACATCAAAACCGTGGGCGCGTTGCTCGGCGAACACAATCTTCCACTGGTTATAGCGCAGGTTCAGCAGATTCCCGGTATCGGAAAAGTAAAAGAACTCTTTGCGGGGCCAATCCTGGGTGTCACCGCGCACAAAGGGCATCAGGTTATAGCCATCAAGGTGGACTTTGAATTGCTTGTTGCCAAAGCGCGTGCCCTGCTTGAGTTGCTCCTTGATGTCGTCTTCGCCGGTGGCCGCGGCGAGGGTTGGGAACCAATCCGTGTGAGAAATAATCTCGTTGACCTCGGTGCCCGGTTCAATGTACTTGGGCCAGCGCACAGCCAGCGGTACCCGGTAACCGCCCTCCCAGTTGTCATTCTTCTCACCCCGGAAGGGCGCTGTTCCACCGTCTGGCCAGGTGAATTTCTAGGCGCCATTGTCGGTCGAATACATAACAATGGTGTTGTCCGCAATACCGAGTTCATCCAGCTTGTCCAACAACTCACCAACATGGCCGTCATGCTCCACCATTCCGTCGGGATACACACCCAATCCGGTGACGCCCTCTGATTCCTCTTTTAGGTGGGTCCAGACATGCATTCGAGTTGAATTCCACCACAGGAAGAAGGGCTTTTTTTGTGCGCTCGCACGATCCATGAAATCCAGTGCCAGGGCAGTAACTTCTGAGTCAACCGTTTCCATTCTCTTTTTGGTGAGCGGACCGGTGTCTTCGATTTCACCGTCGGCGGAAGACTTGATGACACCGCGCGGGCCAAATTTACGTTTAAATTCAGGGTCTTTAGGATAATCCACATGCTCAGGCTCTTCTTCTGCATTGAGATGATAAAGATTGCCAAAAAACTCATCAAAGCCATGATTGGTCGGCAGGTGCTCGTCCAGGTCACCCAGGTGGTTCTTGCCATACTGTGCCGTAATGTATCCCCTGGTCTTGAGAAATTCCGCTATGGTCGGGTCTTCGGCTTGCAAGCCCAGGTCCGACCCCGGCAATCCCACCTTGGTGAGACCCGTCCGGAACGGGCTCTGGCCAGTGATGAAGGCCGCCCGGCCCGCGGTGCAACTTTGCTCGCCGTAGGCATCCGTAAAAATAGCGCCCTCCCTGGCGATGCGATCGATATTGGGGGTACGGTAACCCATCATGCCGCGATTGTAGGCACTGATATTCCAATAGCCTATGTCATCGCCCCAGATAATGAGGATATTGGGCCGATCCTGCGCAATGACTGACGAGGCGAGCAGCAGCAACACGATAGCGGGTAACAATGAAAGGGGGCGCAACTTCATGACTATTCCATCCTTGCCAGTAATCGCCCTAGTCTACATGATTAGGTGCCCCGGCCCCCTGTCTCTAAGGGCGCAAATGTCGATCGAAAAAGTCGACGAGCGCCTCAATAAAATACATCTCGGCCTTGCCGGTATAGCCATGACCTTCCTGAGGCATGACCACTTGTTCGTGGTGAATGCCGGCATCGATCAGGGCCCGGCTCATTTTCATCGCTTCGGTCATGGTTGCGTAGTCACTGGTGCCAACGGCCAACATGAGTTTTCCTTTGATGTCCGGCGCCAGTCGAAATGGAGAGGCATATTCATAGGCCGCTTTGGCCCTGTCCGGCATATCCAGGTAAGGCTCATACAGCAATGAACTGTAGGGGTCAAAGCCCGGTGCACTGGAAACCGCTGCATGATAAACCTCCGGCGCCTGGGCAAGGGCACGAAAGGCAAAATGCCCACCCCAGGAGTGGCCCCAGATGCCCACCTGGCTCAGATCCATAAACTCGTGGCGCGCACCAAGCTGCTGGATTGCGCCCGCATGATCGGGGATTTCGTGGCGGCCCCAGTTGCGGTAGACCACATCCTGAAATGCCTTGGAGCGCTCTGGTGTGCCGCGCGCATCGAGTGTGACGACAATGTAGCCCAACTGCGCGATGGCGCGTGGCAGGTTTTGGCTCGAACTTGTGCCTATAGCAAAGCTACGATTGGCAGTCACTATTTGCGGGCCGGCGTAGAGGTATTCCAGCACCGGGTATCGAATCGACGGGTCGAAGTCGTAAGGCTTGTGCATGACTCCCCAAAGGTCGGTCTCCCCGTCAGCCGCCTTGACCACGAATTCTTCGGTGGCTGTCCAACCCAATTGGGTTAGCGCACCAATGTCCGCTTGGCGCAGCGTGCGCAGCAGCGTGCCGTCGACAGCACGCAAGTCGATCTGCGGCGCGCGGTCAGGCGTCGAATGCGTGTCGACGAAATACTGCATTGATGGCGATAGTTTTACCGCATGTTGGCCAGTCCCCTCGGTCAGTTGTTGCGCGCGACCACCATTGAGGCTGACTCGGTAGAGGTGTGTGTCGTATACGCGCGGCGTCTCACCGTGGGCGGTGAAATAGACCCACTCTCTATCCGGGTCGACAGACACAACGTCCAGCACCGGGTAGTCCCCGCTGGTCAACTGGCGAACCAATTCTCCGTCTGGGCCATAAAGATAAAGATGGTTCCAACCATCCCGGGTCGATTCCCACAGGAATCCCCTAGCATCCTCCAATGCCGTGAATCCGGCGTTGCCGAAGTAAATCACGTCGTGCTGGATATTCACGAATGACTCGGCAGTCTCGGTAAACAGCGTACGCACCTCGCCGGTTCTGGCATTGGCGCCCATGACGTCAACGGTTTTGAAATCACGCGAGTAGCGGGCGAACAGGACCTCCGATGAGTCATGTTGCCAGGCGAGCAGAACGAAATAGAAGTTCCGGGTATCGCCCAGTTCGAGCGCGGTTGCATCGCCCGACAGGATGTCGACAATGAACGGCACCACGTGAGCCGGCTGCCCACCAGCCGTGGTGAACGGCCGCACGACCAACTCATCCTCGGTTTTAAGAAAGTTGACTTCATATTTCTTGGCGAGCCTGGAGCGGTCGATCTTCGTCGCCCACAGCTTGAGGCTATCAGGCGACCACGAACTGAAGGGGACAAAAGAAATCGTAAGCCCAGCGCCCAGCCTCAGGCGCGTGCTCTCGATGTCCCAGGCATTTTCAGGACTGCCATCAAAAGTCAGCCGTTGATCCCGGCCATCGACGGTGGAGCGCAGCACGATATCGTCGTCCTGCAGCGTAGCGAACCACTTGCTGTCAGGCGACAGCGTGTCGCCGCTATCGCTAATGCTGCCGAAGTAGCCACGCCGTTTAAAGGTCCGTGGCGTAAACCGCGCCTGGGCGGCCGTAACTGCTGGGTCCGTTGCGGGTAGCTGCAATGTGTCGTAGCTTGAAAAGTCCAACGAAAATTGTTTGCCTTCAAGGTCAAAGGTGGCGGCACTGCCATCCGGACTGAGGGTGAACAGCTCAAACGGCACACCGGAGCCAGGTGGCTCGTGACCCAGCGCTTTGGACAGTGAAACGCGGAGCCTGGCAACATCGAATAGCGGCTCCTTGGTATTGCTGGCCGGGTCCACCCTCCAGATGATCCGCTTGTCGGGCCCGCCGTCTGTGTACCAAAAGGTGGATCCGTCACCCAGCCAGTTTGCTTGCAGGCTGGCGTCATCGACAAGGGCACTGAAATTAAGGTACTTCGTATAAACCGTCTCTCGTTCCTGTGCGTATGCGCCACCCATCAATAGGGCAAGCGTGAGCCCCGACAAAATTCGCAAATTCATCATTGGAAGTTCTCCCTCATTACCCTGCTCCGACGTCAGGGATGCTGAACCCCTCAGTACTGCCTGATTTTCAGCTTGCAGGAAACGGCAACACGGAAATGAGCCATGTTAGGCTTGACGTGTGACCCGCATAAAGGCCTCTTCGAGATTCCGTGAATAAGACGATCCCAATCGCCCTGGTGCTGATTGCGGCCAGTTTGCTGGTGGTCTTTTTGATTCGTGCATCAACGCTGTCGGCTTCCCGGGTGCTTGAATGGGCGCTTGTGCTCTCAGTGTTTGCATTGCTGGTTTGGTTGATGCGCTTTGGGTTTCGAGAGGGCAAAAAACGGCTGGCACAGAAATCAACGCAGCAATCATCCCTTAATCCCCGTGAAAATGATGTCCTGGAATTGCTGTCCGAAGGCCTTTCAAACAAAGAAATCGCAGCGCAACTCCATATCGCAGAAAGTACCGTCAAGAAACACGTGTCATCGGTTTTCCGCAAGCTCGGCGCCAAACGGCGTGCGCAGGCGGCAAGAATCGCCAGAGATTCAGGCTACCTGGCAACCTGATAAACAGGTACTTTCGTACCATTGTATTTCTCTGTGCCAACAGGAAAATCAAGGATCACTCTCCGACAGGAAATAACAGGATGAAGCTGGTTCTGATTGGAATATCTGTGGTTGTGTTGACCTATATCGGCCTGGCGTTGATCAACATGGCGCTGGTACTCCTGTTTTTTCAAATAGACGAAGGAGGCAGTCCGGTTGCCGCGCCCCTGATTCTGGCGTCCGTGGAGGTCCTTGTGATAGCCGGCACGAGCTTTTGGATGCCCAGGCTGATACAGCTGCTGTTCAGGACCGCCGATGCCACAATGCCCATTGCTACAATGCTGTATGTGGGTTTGGCACTGGTGTGCGCGGTGTCGGCACTGAACATCTATCTTGACGTCAGTCTTGAACCGCTGTGGTACAAGCTGGTCCGCCTGGCTTCGTTGATTCCGGCTTTCATTCTGGGCACTTTGAGAATTAAGCCCAAGTAGCGCCAATTCGAGCGTCAGTGATGGCCCAAAGCCTCATCTTCAAGCAGATGAATTTCGCACATCTCCTTGGCAGTGAAATGCAGGTGCGGCGCCATGGTATGCAATCCAGATTTGCCGATGTGCTTTTCCAGTCGATGCATTTCCGCCAGTTTTTGCCGAATATCCTCCTCAACAAGAAATTTGATGCCCTCCTCACGGGCCAAAAGCAGGCCCTCAGCACTCAGCACCAATTCGGTATGCAAGCGAAAATACGCCAACATCTCCTTCGCCACCGGTCCTGACACGATCTCCTCCATGTCCTTGAGGTAGCGCCCGGCATCGCAGCCGCTGAGCTCCCCATGCTCAATCTGGTGCAACAGGCGCTTGTGTGATTCGAAATCAATCTCGAGAAAGTTGTGGATCGAAACCGTGCTCCGCTCGAACAGTAGAAACAGGATCGTCGGGATAATCAGCAACGTCACTGTGGTCGCCAATATCGGAGAAATCGGAAAATGATTGAAAATCGAGTGCAGGAGTACCGCCAGGATCAGACCGGGCAGGTAGTAGATCGGATTCATGTTCAGGTGGCGCTCGGTCAATACCTGCGCCAATATTGCAAACAGCGCCGTTGCGCCACCGTGCATGACGGCAGTTCCGAACCCCCGCACCATCCACACGCCGTAGTGCGCATCTGAAACCAGGATGAGGTAGTGGATATTCTCGACGAAGGAAAATCCTGCCCCAACGGCGAAACCCAGAAGTCCGGCATCGATCAGGAATCCCACGCGGTTGGCGTAAAACAGATAAATCAGGATGCTGGCCTTGAGGGACTCCTCGATAGGCGGTGACACATAACGCGTCGTATTATTGAAATCGAGCGCCATGTATTCGATGGCGTAGCCGTTGATGAGTGCGCTGACTATCGCAATGACGCCGCCGGCAGCAAAGACCGTGACCAGGAAGTGTGAACCGAGCAAACGGTGGCTGTCGAGGTGATAAAGGACATTCACCAGCACCAAAACTGGCAGTAGGCCGATGATGGCTTTGAGGATTATTTCCAGTGGCATGGTTGCGGAAATCTGCCCGTGTGTGCCCAGTCAAAGCCGGGGTCACAGCTTGGCTGTCATTGTATCAGGACGAAGACTTTGTCTCCGAAAATAATGTAGTTTAGACGGCGTATGTCATTTCTTGAGCCAGGATTCATCTATTTTCTCCTGTTGTTCTTTCCTGCCTATTTCGCGATTAGTGCGATTAGCGCAGCGAAAGCCAACGTCTTTGTCGCGCTGGCATCTTTTGGCTTTGTCGCCTGGTACTACCCACCGTTTTCCCTGATCGTACTGTTCCAGATGGCGGTGATACATGGCCTGCTCAGGAAAAAGATCAATCTGGCGGTGTCAATCTTCCTGGTCTTGCTGCCTCTTTTTGTGTTCAAGTATTCCGCGTTCTTCGCCTCTCTGTTCGGATTCACCATTAGCCAGTTACCTTTACCATTGGGGATATCCTTTTACAGCTTCACTGCCGTGGCGGTGCTGTTTGAAATGAGTCGCAGCGAGGCGGTGAATTCGGCCTACAGCCCCAACAGCAGCCTGAAGATTTTGACATTTTGGCCGCACCTGGCATCCGGCCCCATACTGCGCCCCAAAAACATGTGGCGTCCCTATGTGTCATTCCGCGAACGCGACTGGGTGCTGGCATTTGTGCTCATCATTTTTGGATTGTTCAAGAAAGTCGTCATCGCCGATGGGGCCGGCACCATCGTTGCCCGCGCCATGGAATTAGGGACCGCCAACCTGTCGCTGACCGACATCGGCTACATGGCCATTGGCATGTCGATTCAGATTTATGGGGACTTCTCCGGTTACAGCGATATGGCCTTGGGTTTCGCGATTTTTATCGGCGTACGTCTGCCTGCCAACTTTAACTACCCCTATCTGGCTGATTCCATCAGTGATTTCTGGCGCCGATGGCATATCAGCCTGACAACCTGGTTCAGGGACTACTTGTATATTCCATTGGGCGGCAGCCGAAAAGGGACGGCCAGAACATATCTCAACCTGTTCATTGTGTTCCTCATCAGTGGATTGTGGCACGGTGCTGCATTGAATTTCATCATCTGGGGCGCCTTGCACGGGGCCTTGTTGGCGATTGAAAAGCTGACGCCGTTCAGTGTCCTGTCCGCCGTTCTGAAACGCCTGTTTGTTCTGCCCGTCATTGTGGTCTCCTGGCTGGTATTTTTTCTCGACACCGACAGCCTGTTGGCGATCTTTGACAGCCACATTTTCAGTCGCGCGGATAATCCAGACGCGCTGGGGCCGGGCGTACTTCTGTTTGCCGGGCTTCTGGTGTTCGAGCACTTGCTCAAGCCTTACCAGGTCGGCCGCGACGGCTATCCGGAAAAAACCCGCGTGGGCATTCTTGCGGCACCATTGGTTCTGATCGCAACATCATTATTCTGGTCAGAGCCGCTGCCATTTATATACTTCGATTTCTGAGCAGCCCAATGAAAAAGGAATTCAAGACCACTCTTTATAGCCTGCTTTTGGTGCTATGTGCCTACCTGGCAATGGGCTTCAACCAGTGGGGGGTCCTCGCAATACATTCATTCGCTGGCCTGAGGGTGACGCAGGGCAATGCCAACGAGAAAAACATGCAGACACCGGATGCATTCATTGCCAGCGTCGCAGACGCGTTAACGCACAGTACCACTTTGAGTGAAGCAGACAAGGCGGTGGTCGTGGGCGCAATACCCACGTCTCTCGATTATGAATACTCGCACCAGGCACCCTATGAGAACGTCTTTGATTTCTCCGTGTTCGACCTCAAAAACAAGCAGGGCGGTATTCTGTTGCTGGGTGACTCGACGATATCCTGGGGATTTTCCGTCAACCACTTTGCCGCCATGGCGCAAGTCGAGGTCCATGCCTTGACGTTTGGCCGCAACACAATGGACGCTGTGCTACTGGCCGCCACCGACAGGATCATCGAGTGTTATTACGCCAATCCGCCGACGGTGATGATTTCCAATTCCCTCACGTCGGTGAGCCTGCCATCGAGACTCAACCGGCGGCAGGATCGCGCTATTGGCGACATTGCCAGAACTGAAAACTGCGAGCAGCTGGATGAACTGGTCAATAGCAACCGGCCCAAGGAGCCAGACCAACTCAAACTGAGTGAATCCCTGGACTTTCGCAACTACAGGGCGATGATCGCCCAAATCGGGCCTGGCATTGGGCGCCTGAGACATGTGAGGCTACATGAAATCATGGAACCGGAGAAATTCGAGGAAACAGGGCGTGTTGACCTGTACTTTTACCGCTGGCAGCCGGAATTTCGAATTCCATTCAGACGCAATAGCGAGTACCTGCATTGGCGGGCGCATGAATCTGGCAAAACTGAAGAATTTCTCGACCGATACCTGCGGCAGTACGGAGATGGCGTTGAATCGGTAGCTGCCTCACACCGAAGCTGGGCCGACAGAGACGCCTGCTTTATTCAACCGCTGACCCTCTCACCAGAGTCCGCTGTGCGGGAGCTGTTTTTTCCAGCCGGGTCTTTTTGCCGTTTGGACTTCAATGCCATTGCACAGGCCGATGCTGCTTCCATGCAAATCCTCATGCTAAGTGGAAATCACCAGGCAGCCTCCGGCGGCGTTGTATTTGCCGCCATAGTCGGCAAGACCATCCGCGGCAAACGATTCCCAACCTGGCGTCGAATGTGAGTTCCGGCATCGTTGGTGGAACTAAGGAGTCTCGCTTCCCTGCTCCCGCCTTCGGCGGAAGGCGGCTGCGCTCGACGGCATGCAAAAGGCGCCTGGCCCCTCTGGTACCGCTCACGCGCAACGGCTTCGTCACCTTACTTCTTGCCCTGTGGGCAAAACGTGCGGTTCCTCGGGCCTGCGCTATGCTCGACTTACCCAACCGGGGCCGGCGGGTCGCCGCCGGCGGCTCCTTGGACCTATGCGCCCCACACTTGCTCGTAAACCCGCAGCCAGTTGGCGCCCAGCAATTGGTCGAGTTCGGCTTCGCTCCAACCACGGCCCTGCAGGCCCTCGATCAGGTTCGGTAGCTTGGAAATATCCTCAAAATCCTTGACCGTCGACTGCAGACCCTTGGCCATGCTGTAGGGTGGGAACGCCGCTGAATCCTCCGGGTCCATCGGCATGCTGGGTCCCCAGCCCCAGATGAAATCCGGGCCCAATCCCACATGGTCAATGCCGATCAGGCGCTTGGCGTAATCATATTGGTCCAGGTGATCATCCAGGGTGGCCTGGACGTCTTCCTCGGGCATGTTTTCGATGCTGCGATTGTGGAATGCACTGACCGCCGTGATGCCAATGACGCCGCCCGTGGCGGCAATGGCCTCTGCCATGCGGTCTGAAATCGCTCTGATGCTGGGATTGATACCCGCCATATTGGTATGCGTGCAGACGATCGGCAGGCCCGATGACATTTCGATTGCATCCAGACTGGTCTGCTCACCGCAGTGACCACCCACATCCAGCACAATTTCGTGTTCATGTATCTGTTCAACCAGGCGCCGGCCGGCACGGGTCAATGGCGCCTTGTGGTCCAAACAGCCACTGCCAAAAACATTGGTCGTGTTGTAGCACAGGCCCTGAATCGCCACGCCCAGACCCTTGAATTCAGCAACCGCCTTGGTCATGTCCCGGAAACTGCCCAATACGCTGGTCGCCCTGAACAGCGCCTCCTCGTACTGTTTCGCCACTTGTGCACCGAGGATGAAGGCGATCTTGCCATCCTCCTTGGCCTGGCGAATTTCAGCCACGCTTTTGGCGATGACCATATCGTCGCGGTTCTGGTAGGCCAGGCCATAGTAGTGCGCTGCGCTGGTCAAGTCACCGATCGACTTGTGCACACAATCAACACCACCGGATCTGAGCAATTCGACAAATTCCGCACTCGCAGTCGATGCATCCAGACCGTTCACCACCAAGCGTCCTTGCGTTGTTGATTCGTCTGCGCGAGCGCCTCCGGAATTCATCATGCCCACTGCGGCAACGCCAGCGGCGCCTGCAGTTGTCAGCAGCATTTCTCGTCTTGAATAGCCTGATTTGGAATGCGAAATGATTTTATCTTTCACGATGTTTGTCCTCACGAATGCTGTCACTGGCCTATGGGACGAGAAGTGGCGGAAGCGCCTCACGAAAAAAGAGGTCGAAAAGAGGGTCGGAGTGCGAATAAAATGGAATATCGGCCCACACACGAGCAGGCGCCCATGCCCGGTAAACCATCGACATTACTGCCTTTGCGGCTGCTGCTTGCCTGCTTTTGTAGCGCAATGCTGGCGCAATGCACACCCGCCCCTGACACAGGCCGAACATCGTGATTATCCTGACCGACGATTCAGGTTATTCAGATCTTGGCGTGTACGGTAGTGAAATTCCAACGCCAAACATTGACGCCCTGGCGCGCGAAGGTATTCGTTTCAGTAAGTTTTACAACAATGGCCGCTGCAGCCAGACGAGGGCGTCGTTGCTGACTGGCCAATACCCTCAAAAGGTGGGTCTGGGCGATTTGGCCCGGCCACAGGATGAGACGCAGTACCCCGGCTACATGGGCTACCTGAGCCCGGCCAGTGTCACCCTCGCTGAAGTCCTCAGGAACACGGGCTACACAACGCTGATGAGCGGCAAATGGCATCTTGGCGGACAGCGGCAGACGCCCGACACCATCGATCGGTTTGAGCCGCTTGCAAGCGAGCTTTCCAAATGGCCCAATGCCCGCGGTTTCGACGAGTTTTACGGTACCATTCACGGCCATATCAGCTACTTTCGGCCTAAGTTGGGCGTTCCTTTTGTGCGCCAGAATGAAATCATACGACAGCCGCCTTCGGGTGAATTTTACGCGACCGATAGGGTCACCGATGAAGCCATCGAGATGATGCGCCGCGCAAACGAGGCAGACGCCGAAGCACCGTTCTTTTTGTACCTTGCATACCATGCGCCCCATTATCCGTTTGAAGCACCTGAGTCGGCGCTCGACAGACACCGCGAAATCTACCGGCCTGATCGGGTCATTCAACTACTGGAAGCGCGCTCCAGGCGCCTGAATCTAAACGGCACCCTTGGGCATGAAGTCAGGCAGGTTGGTGATTCCGGCAAAACACTCATAGATGGGGAGGTGAAAGAGAGTTTCACGGACATCCATTCTGCCGTTGCCGCCATGATGGAAATAGTAGACAGCAACGTCGGGCGCCCGGTGGAATACCTCCGCCAGACAGGCGAACTGAACAACACCCTCATCATCTACATGTCAGACAACGGCGCAGGGCGAATTCGTGCGCCAATCGCCAACTGGCCATTAAGGAGAGGCAAAGGAAATCTGCTAGAAGGCGGAATCGCCAGTCATGCTATCGTGCATTGGCCGGCCGGTATAGACGCGCGTAATCAGGTCGTGCGAGCCGACGCCCATGTGATCGATCTGATGCCAACAATAGTGGAACTGGCGGGCGCGGTCTACCCGCGTGTGCGTAATGAGAACGTCATTCCACCGATGGTCGGTCAAAGTCTAACTGGCCTGTTTCGGGGAGAAGAGTTCGAGCGTCAGCAGCCTCTGTTTTGGGCTTATGAGGGCTAGGAGGCCGTGCTGGAGGACGGCTGGAAATACCTGCGCCGCGAGGGGGGGCGCACATTCTTATTCGATCTGAATTCGGACCCAACCGAATCGCGCAATTTGATCAATAAATACCCCGCCAAAGCGCAAGCGTTGGCGCAAAAACATGTTATTTGGGCTCAACACAACAACTTGCGCTGCCACTCGCAGAGGTGGAGAAGGCAAAAACACCACTTGAAACGGACTTGTGATGGAAGGGGATGCGGCTTGTGGCCTGCAATATTGAGAGGGTCCCGCTATGCTAGCATTCGCAATCCCACCTTCAATAGCCGAAGCAGATCCACAAAACGTACCATGTGCATTCACATTCACACAAGACAATGAACCATTGGATACTCAATCGCCTGGTCCTGGTCGCACTGAGTGTGGTGGCCGTGGGATCCTGCAACCATGCCGACAAATTGCCCAACATCGTGCTGGTGAGCATTGACACCTTACGCTGGGACTATCTGAATACTTATGGATTTGCTGAAACGGAATTCACTCCAGCCACGTCCCAACTGGCTGCCCATGGCATGGTATTTGAGAACGCCGTTGCTACGGCCGGCACCACAGTTCCCTCACACGGCTCGATGCTGACCGGGCTCTATCCACGTTTGCACGGCGCGCGCAGCAATCTGCACAACAAATACCCCACGGCCGGCACGGTGGCTGATTCCCTGCGTCAGGCCGGCTACCACACCGGGGCATTTGTGAGTGCCGGATTCTTGATCAAGCGCGGTTTGGCTGAAGGCTTCGAGACCGAAAACATCACGCAAAGTGCAGGCTTTCGAAAATTGAATATCAGGCGGGGCGAGCGGACGGTACTGCAGGCCATGAGTTGGTTGGAGGGTCTGAGCCCGAAGCAGCCGTTTTTCCTGTGGCTGCACCTGTGGGAACCCCACGGCCCTTATGATTCTTCCGACTATTCCCGGACCCAACTGCAGGAATATGACGGTTTTCTCAAACAAGGGGTGAGCCTGGATGACCTCAAGAAACGTGGGACTGAAATCCTCCTCAACCCAGAGCACTTGCGCGCGACGCGCGCCCACTATGCCGGTGAGGTGAACCGTGCCGACCAGTACCTCGGCCAATTGCTGGACTTCCTGGAAGACCAGGGAGATCTCGACAACACCATCGTCATCATGACTGCCGATCACGGTCAGGGCCTTGGCGCAAAAGGTACGCTGGGTCATGGTCCCACGCACATCGAGACCGTCGTACGCGTGCCCTTGATCCTGGCGGATTTTCGAAACAGGCAGGTCGGACGTACTGAAACCCGTGTCAGCGTAATTGATATTGCGCCGACCATCGCCGCTGCGGCAGGCTTGGCAAAATCATTCGACTACGGCGGCCGTTCCCTGCTTGAGCCCGGAAAACTGGGTGATGACTGGCCCTATTTTGTTGAGATTGCGCTGCGGGATTCGAAACACAGAAACTGGGAGACAATCCAAGAATCCAAAGCTTATGACCCCAATGCCGTTGCGGTCTATTCTGGCCCGCTGAAAATGACTTATAACCGCGGGGTTCACAGGATGTTTGAGACTCGCAGCGACTGGGTAGACGCGCAAGAGATTGACCCGGCCACTGAACCGGTGATGGCCGATTACCTGACCGGCCTGATTGAAACCTTTCATCACAATACCCTGGACTTGAGCAGCGATGACATATCCGAAGAAGACCTCAAAGTGCTACAAGGTCTTGGCTATGTACAGTGAGGCCACAAAAAAGGAGTCTCGCTTCCCTGCTCCCGCCTTCGGCGGAAGGCGGCTGCACGCGCAACGGCTTCGGAGCCGTACTCTTTGCCCTGCGGGCAAACCGTGTGGCTCCTCGGGCCTGCGCTCAACGGCATGCAATAGGCGCCTGGCCGGCGCGAATTCAACCTGTTGATGGTGGAAAATTTTCTTTCGGCAGGTCACGGACATGCAAATCGCGCTGCGGGAACGGAATCTCAATCCCTGATTCGCGGAATTGCTTGATGATTTCCATCACGAGCTTATGTACGACCTGGCCGCGCTCGGCCGGTCGCCTGATCCAGCAGAGCAATTCCACATCGATTGAACTTTCACCAAACCCCCGCGCACGTACCCGTGCCGCAGTCTCATCGACAACGCTATCGTGTTCTTGGGCAACCGCCATCAGGACTTCCACGACTTTGTCCATATCACTGTTGTAGGACACGCCCACCGGGATTCGAACGCGGTGTCGCACCCAGGGGCCGCCGCTTTCGTTGATAATCTTGGCACCACCAATCACCGCATTGGGTATGGAAACCTCAACGTCGTCGCGGGTCAATAGCCGCGTGGAGCGAATGCCCAGGTTGGTGACCAGCCCCCGTTCTCCGGAATCGAGCACGATGTAGTCGCCAATCTTGTAAGGCGCATCGGCAACGATGGACACGCCGGAAATCAGGTTGGCCAACGTGTCGCGGGCAGCAAAGCCGACCACAATACCGATAATGCCTGCTGATGCAAACCAGGCAGTGACGTCGATTCCCCACACCAGGAACAACAGGTAGATGAACAAGGCCATCAGCACCAGCTTGATGGTCATCTCGTACAGGGGAACGGTGCGTTGCTTAAACAGGTGAAAGCGGTCGTTTTCCGCTTCCAGCGCCTGCAGGATCACCTTAGTCGCCCTGAACCAGGCTCGCCCCCACAAGATCAACAGGACCGTGAAACAGATCTGGACCAGCAGCTGTTCAATGGCGCCCGGAAAATCCAGGGTAGCCAGCGCCAGGATCATGGCCAGAGTCACCGTGGTCTGCAGCACCGGCGAGGTAAAAAAGTGTGCAATTTCGTAATCGACTTCCGGCACATGGTATTTCACCAACCGATCCATGCCGGCATGGATGATCCATTTGAGCACCCGGCCCACGAGGTAGCCGATGGCAACCAGCATTGCCGCAAACAGCAGCGGAAATTCGGTCAGGAACAGCCAGGTGGCCTGCAGGAATTCAGGCAGATAGGGTGATATATCGAAACCGACGATCGCGTCCGCCAGTGAATCGGCAACTTTTTCAGTGGATTCCACCAACTCAGCTTCGTCTTGTCCCACGCTGAATTGCTGGGAGTCGCTGCGCAGTGGGGCTTTGAACGGCGTAATCATGTGCCGCCAAAGTATAAACCACCCTCAGGACGAATTGCTGCTGCATTGGCTGGCAGCGGGGAATCCGCCCGGCGGTCGAATCTGCAGTCGATTTACACGCCAATGCTGGGGCCAACGTGATAACTGGCGTCTGATTAAGCAACCCGGGGCCTCTTGGCAGGCCCAAAACCGATCCAGCAGAAGGTAGTCAATATGTGCGTCAATCGAACCACCCTGTTAATTTTCCTTGTTGGCCTGATGGCGCTGACCGCCTGTAGCCCTGAGCCGAATTCCGTCGCGGCTGGCAACGGTGCCGAACCGCGCACCGGCAATGCAGTTGAGGCCCAATTCTCCGCGGAGATGAATGCGTCTGCCGAACTCAATGCTCTGGCTGATGAATTGTTCGAGAAAACTAAAGCAGACACCCCTTATGTCCGCATGCTGTTGGGGTTGCCGATTACGAACCTGGGGGATATCTCTCTGGCCGAAGCCGAGCGCGGCGCGGCTGAGGCCAGCGCTGCGCTTGCGCGCTTGGAGCAAATTCTCGGCGATGATCTTTCCACCGATGAGTGGGTCTTCAAAGGCATGTTGCGCCATTCCCTGATCGACACCATCAACGCACCCAAATACTATTGGCTAACATTCCGGATAACCCCATATTTGGGCGGATTCGCGCTTGGCGGCGCTCTGCGCATATTCGCCACTCGACCGCTGACAAGCGACGACGAGCGCGAAGACTACCTGTCGCTGGTCAGCCAGTACGCAGACCGCGTCAGGGAGATCCGGGGGATTACGCTGGCCCAGGCGGAACGCGGCATTCTGTTGCCCAAACCGGCCACCCAGGGGGCTCTGAATATGCTCAATGGGACCAAAACGGGCGCGGCCACAGCGCTGAAGGCCGTCGAAGAGCGACTGGGCGACGCCGATGCAATGGAATTCAAAGACAGCCTGGATCGGCTGGTCGACGAGAAAGTCGTGCCCGCTTTTGATGCCCTGATTGCCGTCGTCGATGAAGCCTACATCGCCCGGGCACCTGAATCCGTTGGTGTGGGGCAGTACCCGGGCGGCAAGGAATACTACCTCGACCAGATTCGCGCCCACACCGGTTTGGCGTTAACGCCCGAAGAGATTCACCAGCGAGGATTAATAGCGATTGAAGAACTCAATGCGAGGAAAGCCGCCGTCCGGGACGCTCTGGGCTTCGCCGGCAGCCGCGAGGAATTTAACGACCAGTTGAGGAAGGACCCGCGCTTCATCGCCAAAAGCCCACAGGAAGTCGAAGATCGTTTCATGGCCTATATCTCGCAAATCGAGCCCGTCTTGCGCGATTATTTTTCAGTGATGCCCAAGGCCAAGTACGGCGTCAAGCGCCTCGATCCGCGTGACGAACCCGGCCAGACTTACGGTTTTTATCAGCAGCCCTCCCCGGCAGAGCCTAAAGGTTTATACCGCTACAACGGATCGCAGCTGGATCAGCGCAACATGGCTTTTGCACAGCACCTCATCTATCACGAACTGTTGCCCGGACATCACTTTCACCTGGCTTTGCAGACTGAAAACACGAACGTGCATGCAATGCGGGCGTTCATGTCCTATGGCGCATTCACTGAGGGTTGGGCTGAGTACGCCGCCAGTCTGGGGGAAGAAATGGGCATGTATGAGCCCTATGATATGTATGGCCACCTCACCGGCCAGTCCTTTCTGGCTTCTCGCCTGGTGGTGGATACGGGCATGAATTATTTTGGCTGGACGCTGGAGCAAGCTCGCCAGTTCATGCGCGACAATACCTTTGAATCAGATGTACAGGTGGAGACAGAGACCCTGCGCTATTCCACCGATATGCCAGGGCAAGCGCTGGGTTATCGTTTGGGTTTTGAGACAATTTGGGCCCTGCGACGAAAAGCCGAAGCCGCGTTGGGCGAGAACTTCGATATCAAGGCATTTCATGCCGTGGTTGTCGGAAACGGCGGTATGCCGTTGAATGTGCTGCAGGAGCGCGTCGATAAGATGATCACAGGTCAATAGCTGCGCTGCAGACCTTGACCATTCAGTTACGCCAGGTTGAACTGGTTGCACAGAACCTTGACCCGGCACGGGCAAGCATTTTCGACCTCTTTGGGCTGACCCAGGATTTCGTCGACCCCGGAATCGAAGAATTCGGACTGAGAAATTCAGTCATGGCCCTGGCGGACACGTTTTTGGAAGTCGTGTCGCCAACCAGGCCGAATACGACTGCGGGGCGACTTTTGGACAAACGCGGTGACGGCGGCTATATGGTCCTTGCGCAGGTCTCAGCGCTCGCTCCAGTGGCCCGCCGAATCGAGTCATTGGGCATGCGAAAGGTCTGGCAGACAGAACATCAGGAAGTGAGCGCGATTCATCTTCACCCTAAGGATATCGGCGCGGCGATCGTGTCATTTGACGAAATGCGGCCTGCGACGGAGTGGTGTTGGGCCGGGACCGATTGGAGAATTCGCCGGGCTCGCCATGTTTCTTCGATCTCCGCCGTGGACATTCAGACCTTGGATCCCCGAGCCGTGGCCAATCGCTGGGCAAGCGCATTCGCAAGGGACATTGTGCCCGATGGTGAAAATCTGGTGATGGCGCTTGATCAAGGCTGCATCAGGTTCGAACAAGCCACCAATGGGCGCGGTGACGGTGTCGCCGGCATCCAGGTCGATGTCATCGACAGCGTGGCTGTGCTGGAGGCGGCCGACCGCCAGGGATTGAAATGGGATGCCAATCAAATCAATTTGTGTGGAGTCCGGTTCCGCTTTCGGGGGTTGTAACGCCAATTTTGTGGCCTGAGCGGCCGGGAATGATGCAATTTCCGCGGATTCAGTTAGAATAGTCCACAAGGAAGGGGAAGTCCGACGAGAAATTCTTTGCGGGCCGGTCAGCGTGTCTCCACACGTGGGGTCAGGGCCGAAATCCAAAAACGGTTACAGGGAACGAAACCTCAAGCAGGAAGGAGAGGTGGATGTTCTGTGCCACACCCCCAATATGGCAAGAGTTCTAATTGTTGATGATTCAGCGTTTTCGCGGAATCTGCTCATGCGTATTTGTCAGAGCGGAGGGCACCAAGTGGTCGGTCGTGCCGGCAATGCCGAGCAAGCCTTGTCGATGTTCAAAACGCTGCAGCCCGAACTGGTGACATTAGACTATCTGATGCCGGGTGAATGCGGTGATGTCATTCTCAAGGACATGCTGCAACACGACCCCGCGGCAAGAATCATCATGATTTCGGGTTCCGGCGACCAATCGATAGAATAAAAGGCAATACAGGGTGGGGCAAAGGTCTTTATGGAAAAGCCCTGCGTGGAAAGTCAGGTTCTGGCCGCCATTGACCGGGCCCTGGATGACTAATGGCTGCTCCTCAACTGACATTAACCGAAAAGCAGCTCGAATCATTCGACCGGCTACTGATAGACGGCACCGGTAGAACGCTCGATGTACTGTAGAACATGTTCGGGTTAACGGTCGACTCTTCCGAGTCCAGAATCGAGATTGCGCAGGCCGCCAACAGTGAAAATCTGAAGAACCTGGGCACCGGAGCGCTATATGTTGTGACCAGCTCAATTGTCGGTGACATGCAGGGCAGAATTCTACTGCTGATGCGATCTATCGATTTCGATTGTCTCAGTGAAGTCATGCAGCCTGTTCTAAGCCTGCTGTTTTTGTCCAGCCCCGATGATGATTTGGAAACCTTGGACGGCCAGGTACTCGACTGGATAGAAGACCATGGCACCGTGCAGGCCGGTCCAGTGCCTTACCGCGAGCAAATGTTTGACACCCTGGCCGAGATGGGCAATGTAGTCATTGGCCTCTATTCCAAGGCCATCTACAATTTGTGCAACCTCAACACCCACCACCTCGTCCCACATGTCATGAAAGACCCGCAGCAGAAAATTATCCAGCGGGTTCTGTCGTCAGCAGGAGACTCCGCGCAGACATTCCTGGTCATCGAAAATGAATTCGTGGTCATGGCAAGGTCCATCAAGCTGTGGTGCCTGATCTCTCCAACCGAGCAATCGTTTCAGGATATGCTCGACGCCATTGAGTAAAACCCGAAACTGAGGCCAGAGGGCGCTTCGGCGTCCCAGTTATATCGCCCTCAGGAGAGATTCCTCATGCCGCGCATTTTCCCACGTGCCCTGCTCGCTCTATTGTGCTTCAGTGGCGGTCCAGCCCTGGCCGACTCTGACCCCTCTGATGGTCGTTCTATCGAGTTCGAATCGGCCAATCTCATGGCGCAAGTCAAAAACCTTTTCCCCGCGCCAAACTGGATTAATGGAGAAGATCGATTCTGGGTGAAAAACGAATCGGCCGATGGGTCGCGGTTCATCGTCGTCGATGTCGTCACTGGTGAGCAAGAAGATGCGTTTAATCACGCTGCCATGGCTCAGGCCCTGACCGAAAACGGACTGGAGCAGGCATCTGCGTCGTCGCTGCCTATTGTTTCTCTGATCTTCGATGGCGATCACATCACCTTGACCACAGCGGAGGGTGCGTTTAGATGCACGGCGGATGCTTCAAGCTGCGAAAAAGACGAATCGCCTGCCCCATCAGCTGCAGAAATCGCCTCTCCCGACGGGAACATGATCGCCTTTGTCAACGAATACAATCTTTGGCTACGCGACAGCGAAACCGGAGAAGAGCATCAACTAACAGCCGACGGTGAGGAAGGATTTCCTTATGGGCACTTGTTGTTGTTCGACACCGGACGCGTCGATCGCCGCCGCAACGACACCCCCGAACCCATCGTTGCAGTGCACTGGTCGCCAGATGGGCGCTACATTGCAACCCTGCGCGAAGACACCCGCGATTTGAAAAAGCGCTCCTACGTCAAAGAGCACCTGCCGCCGGACGACACCTTTACCGTCATTCACCCAGACTACATCATCACGGTCGCTGACCGGATGAAGCCGGACAATGAATTTGCCGTTTTCGACACCCAAAGTGGCGAAAAAGTGGTGGCCGATATTGCCGATGAAAAGTTTCGCGACTTTGCCCCGTTTCACTTTGCCACCGGCGTCCTGTGGTGGAACCTCGGCGGTAAGGAAGTGTTTTTCGTCACTGCCGACTATGGCGGTCAGACTTACGGCATCACCGGTATGGACTTCACCAGCGGTGCTACGCGTACTGTTGTCGAAGACAGCGAAAAGTACTACTACGCATTTTCTGCACGCGATTACGCGCCCCCGAGTTTTCACGTTACCAGTGACGGCTCGGAAGCAATTTTCTACTCACAGCGTTCCGGCGCGGGCCACCTTTATCTCTACGACGCCACGACAGGGGAAGAGAAAAATCCAATTACCGATGGCAAGGGTGTGGTTTTCGAGATCATCCGTATTGACGAAGGCAATCGCCAGGTCTACTTCACGGCAGGCGGCAGACAGCCAGGGCAAAACCCTTACCACACTCAGCTTTATCGTGTGTCCTTCGATGGTGGTGAGATCGAACTATTGACCCCCGAAGACGCGGTTCACGCGTTTGTCGGAACGCGTCTCGGCGCTGCGGGCAGCCAGTCGCAGTTTTCACCGTCAGGCGACTACTTCGTTGATGTGTTTTCCACAATCACTCAGCCACCAAGGATGATCATCCGCAGCAAGGATGGCGACAAGATCGCCGACGTCTTGAGCGCCGATATCTCTGCCCTGGAGGAATCTGGCTGGCGGCCACCGGAACGGTTCATTGTCAAGGCAGCCGATGGCCAGACCGATTTGTACGGCGCCATGTTCAAGCCCACCGATTTTGACCCGCAAATGAAATACGCGATTGTGGATCAAACCTACCCTGGTCCACAGACCGATTCCGGCCCGCATTCATTTGCGGAAAATTTCGCCGCCATTACGACCAGAAATGCCCAGGCAACCGCTGAGGCGGGGCTGATTGTCATAGCCCTGGATGGGCGTGGCACGACGCGTCGTGACCGCGCCTTCCGCTACACATTCTCGGGCACCGAGGACGCGTTTGGTTCTGCAGATCACAAGGTGGCAATCGAGAACCTGGCCAAAATGCATCCCTACCTCGACGCCGGACGTGTCGGTATCACAGGCGCCTCATTTGGCGGCTATGGTTCGTTGCGAGCGGCGCTGCTGCATCCAGAATTTTTCGATGTCGTGGTATCGCACGTCGGGCCACATGAATACATGCATTCGGTCATCTCCGGTGATTTCACCAATGAACGGTTTTTCGGGCCACCCGGCAGTGACAGGGACATTTACGAAAAGGCCAGTAACATCGCCATCATCGACCGTCTCGAAGCCGACCTGATGCTGGTATACGGCGAAATCGATGAAAATGTGCCGTTCCGTGCGGCCATCACTGTATTTGATGCGCTGATCAATGCGGACAAGGATTTCACTTCATACGTGGTCCCCAACGCCACCCACGGCGGGGCGGCGAGCCACCCGTATATCGTCAAACGTCAGCGGCGGTTTTTCATTGACCACCTTGGCGGCCCCGAGCCGCAATGAACAGGAGGGGCTCCCTGCTATGGATGCATTTTTGCGATGACTTCGTTGAGTTCCTGTAGCTCTCGTCGGGCAACAAAAAACTGCGGCTGCATCTTCAGCGTCTGTTCGAAATAGGCTCGGGCTTCAATTAAGCGCGCGCGGTTGTTGGGGTTGAGCTGCATGACCATGAAGCCTTTCCTGAATTCCTTCATGAAGGGCACTTTTTCCCGCTTGATCGCGAGCTCGAATTGCTCCCTTGCAGGGCCTCTGCGGCCCAGTCAGGTAAACAGATTGGCCAGCGTGAAGTGTGCGGTTGCCGCGGCTCTGTTGTCCTTGGTGGCGCTCAGGAATGCCTGCTCCGCTTTGCCATATTTGCCCCCAAAGGCATAAGCCAGACCGCACGGCTGGCCCAAGTGTGCTGTTTTATGGACCTTAACGCGATGTTGGTCACATATTTCGACTGCCCGGGCGTAGTTTTTATCCACAATATGGGCATCCACCAATCCGGAGATAATCCGAATCCGCTTTGGATTGTCTTGGTAGGTGGCCTCGAACAACAGGACATTACTCCCCCATACAGCGTTTCGTGCCCAGGACAGCGAAGTCAGAATGGTTACGATGATCAGGACTGACACAATGATAGCTCGAAGGCTGAATCGCTTGGCGAGGGTGCTGAATCCGAAAGCCAGAACAATCGAAAGCCCCACGGACGGCAAGTACAGGAAGCGCTCAGCAACCATGGGGTAGGCCAGGTTGTCGCCGATAAATCTGCGGAAGGAAAAATGGCGATGTAAAAGAGAGCCATGCCCATCATCAGCCCAGGGCGCTTGAGTCTGAGCCCGTTCAAAGCCACGCCAAGCAGCGCGATTTGTGACAGTTGCGCCAACCAGATATTGGTTTTGGACCCACCATAATGAATCTGCAATGGATGGGGCCACAAGACCACCTTGATGGAGTCAAACCAGACCCTTTGAATGCTGAGGGTGTAGTCCCACCTGATCATCAGCCCACGAGATTTCAAATCGGCCAGCTTGCCGACCTGCTCGCCACCGTGGTGGTGGTCTCTTCGAGACCTGCAGCGGGGGCGATCAATGCGTTGGCGCGCAAGATAAAGTAAATGGCCAGCGGCACCAGCAAAGAGAAAACTGGCAGGCAAGTTTTGACCCGCTTTTTCCAATTTCCTTCAGTCGTCATCCACAGCATGACAGCGGCGATGCCCGGCATAGTCACAGCGCTTTCCTTGCTCAGCAGGATCAGCAGATAAACCAACGCCAATCCTGCCCAGGCTATCGCGGGATTCGACTCGCGCGCCCGCAGGAACCACCAGATTCCGCCCACTGAGCCGATAGCAACAAGTATGTCAGACTGGTTGAATATCGAATTGACAGCTTCCACGTGAACCGGATGAACCGCAAAAACCAGCGCTGCGAGTAAAGCGAACAAGCCTGACCAATCCCGTGACTGGCCCCCGCATTCCGACAATAAGTACCGTAGAAAGCCATAAACCAGCACCGAAGCCGCTGTATGCAACACAATATTGACGAGGTGATATCCAACGATCCAATCGTCAAACAACAATACGTCGAGCGTAAATGACAGCAGCAGCATGGGGCGATAGAGTCCCGCCGGTGTCCCGGTTGCGGCCCACAGGTCTTCGGTGAAAAACCGCACCAGATCAGAGAATCCAAGCGAAGCAAAGCGGTCACTGACGGCGAAGGCAGCATCGTCGTACACCAGGACGTTGGTCCAGGCATTTGCACACGCTAACAAACTGACCAGGCTCACGATGACCCACGGCCACTTGCCGCTCTGCCATCGTTCCCAGTCCATTCTTGTCGTCGAGGCCGACCCCTGCTGTGGCGCAGAATGGTTGTTCTTCGTTGACGATGTGTGCGTGGACTTACGAAGGGCGGGGCGTTTTACATGTGAACGTCTTCGCTTTGCCATCGCCGAAGTCTAAGGTCAACACATAACCACATCAAGGAAGCGCCCGGCGCCAGGGGAACGGCCAAGCGAGGCTGCTTAATCGTCTATACTAGAAAACACGCGCGATTCGGTCCGTGATATTACTGGGGAATTCCTGATTTGAAATACATTAGTGCACTGCATTGCAATTAATGGCCCTTGCAGCCAGACGCAAAGTGGCTAGCCGCAAGGCATATTCCCGCCGGGGTAGCCAGACTACCTCAAGGGGACATAACACAGCGGATGGCCGCTTTGCGCCTGGCCCGCAGGGAGGCCACCTGTGACCGCACTGCTGCGTTCGACTTCTTGAAAAGGACTAGCCATTCCCTGCGAAGCCCGCCTTGCATTGCAGCCACAGGTGACCTCTGAAAGGACCATTAATTGCGATGCAGTACACTAGAGCCTGCCTGGCCATTGGTGGCCTGCTCCTGACGGTGGCGTGCGCGCCCGAAACATCGCCCACCGCAGCGCTCGAATCTCCCCCAGACACCGCACCAGCTCCTGCAGGCGCCATTGATCGGCTACGGTTGCTGAATGTTGCATCGGAGCCGGCAAGCTGGCTGACCCCCGGCCGTGACTTCGGCAAGACGCACTTCTCACCGCTGGAAACGATCAATCGGGGCAACGTTTCCCAACTCGGATTCGCCTGGGAATTCGACACCCGCACACAACGCGGCCTGGAAGCCACACCACAGATTGTCGACGGCGTGTTGTATGCCTCCGGCGTCTGGGGCGCAGTCTATGCGGTCGATGCCCGCAGCGGCGGCGAAATTTGGCGCTTTAACCCCAAAGTGGACGGCCAGTGGGGGCGTTACGCCTGTTGCGATACCGTCAACCGGGGGGTGTCCGTGTGGCAGGGGCGTGTGTATGTGGCCGCGCTGGACGGGCGCGTTATTGCCCTCGATGCAGGCAACGGTGAAGTCATATGGCAGGTGGAAAGCATCGATGATAAAAGCCGCGCATATACCGTCACCGGCGCCACCCAGGTTGCCGGTAATGTGGTTGTCATCGGCAACGCCGGGGGAGAATTCGACGTGCGCGGTTACATCACCGCGTTTGACCTCGATAACGGGGAGCGGCGCTGGCGTTTTTACACCGTGCCGGGCGACCCTGCAAAGCCTTTTGAGCATCCTGAAATGGAATGGGCATCAAAAACCTGGGATCCGAACAGCCGCTGGGATGTGGGCGGCGGCGGCAATGCCTATGACGCAATGGTTTACGACCCGGAACTGAACCTGCTATACGTGGGCACCGGCAACGCGGCACTCTACAACCAGGATGAGCGCAGCCCCTCCGGTGGCGATAACCTGTTTCTGGCTTCAATCCTGGCACTCAACCCCGACACGGGCCAACTGGTCTGGCACTACCAACAGGTCCCCGGAGAAAGCTGGGACTACAACGCCACCCAGCATATGATTCTGGCCGACATTGAATACGGCGGGCGGCATCGAAAAGTGTTGATGCAGGCGCCCAAGAACGGCTTTTTCTACGTACTGGATCGCCAGACCGGCGAATTACTGTCGGCCGAACCCTACGCGGTGGTGAATTGGGCAGATGGTATCGACCCGGAGTCCGGGCGGCCAAATTTTACTGAGCAATCGGATTACACCACCGGGCCAAAACTGATTTATCCTTCGATGGCTGGCGGGCACAACTGGAATCCGATGGCTTACAGCCCACTGACCGGATTGGTATACATCCCGGCGCTGGAGACGGGCATGATCTACTTTGAGCCCACGCCCGGTATTCACGAGTATCGCCCCAAGGAAATCAACCAGGGCGTGGTCGGAATTTTTCCGGATATGTTGGCGGACATGCCACCCGGTTTGCAAGCCATGTTTCCGCCGCTGGATGAGTTAATGGCTGGCCAACCCATAGAGAAATCCCGGTCAGTATTGCGCGCCTGGGACCCGATCAAAAAAAGGGTCGTCTGGGACGTCGAGAGAGGCCCCTGGTGGAATGCCGCCGGGGTGCTGACCACGGGCTCTGGCCTGGTGATCCAGGGCGATGCCACCGGGCTGTTGCGCGTATACGACGGCGACAATGGCGACCTGCTCCACGAGCTCGACACAGGCACCAGCATCATTGCCGCTCCGTCCACTTATGAGCTGGACGGTGAACAGTATGTTGCTGTCATGGCGGGTTTCGGCGGGGCGGTAAAGTGGCAGATGTACCCACCCCAAACCGCGGCCTATCAGCGTGGAAATGCGGGACGCATCCTGGCTTTCAAACTGGGCGGCGGCGAGGTGCCCAAACCGGCGCAGATCCCAGCCGTGGGACCAGTGCCGGAACCACCGTCGTTGCCGGAGGGCGCAGATGTCGAGCGCGGTGGCGCCCTGTTTGGCCAGCATTGCGCCCTGTGCCATTTCAACTCGGGCCGCGGACGGCCACCCAATCTGCTTTATATGAGTGAGTCCACCCACGCCGCTTTCAACGCAATCGTGCTGCAGGGCGCGCGCCGGCCCCTGGGCATGCCGCAATTTGATGATGTCCTCACGCTTGAGGATGCGGAGGCCATTCACGCAGCCATGATAGGCCAGGCTCAGGCTGCCTGGTCGCAACAGGAACAACAGTAAATACAGGATCAACCTCCACCATGAAAACAAACTTCACTCTAAACGGTACAGCTCAATCTATTGAAATCGACCCCGATACACCATTGCTGTGGGCCATTCGGGATCACCTGCAACTCACCGGCACCAAGTACGGCTGTGGCATCGCCCAGTGTGGCGCCTGCACCGTGCACCTTAATGGCAAGCCCAATCGGTCCTGCGTTACACCCGTTTCTGCCGCCGCCGGAAAAGTCGTAACCACGATAGAGGGGCTGGCCAACAGCGCAGTCTCGGCCGAGGGCCTGGCGATACAGAACGCCTGGAATGACGCCGCCGTAGTTCAGTGCGGCTACTGCCAGTCCGGCCAGATCATGTCGGCCACGGCGCTGCTCAAGACCCATCCCCAGCCCAGCGATGAGGACATCGATCGCGCCATGGCGGGCAATATCTGCCGTTGCTCGACGTACATGCGCATCCGCGCGGCGATCAAGCATGCTGCAACCGATCTGCGCGGGGAGGTGATGTCATGAAACGATTGAAGCACGCCACCAAAATCGTCACCCGCAGGGCCTTTTTACGTAAGAGCTTCCAGAGCGGCACCGGATTGTCATTGGCGCTGATGCTACCGGGTTGTGTGGAACCCGAAGACGCCACCAAGACGGCGGCAATCGATGCCCCGGATATGGCCGGTACGCCATTTGTCGCCAACGCATTTGTCACCATCGGCCAGGACAGTACCGTGACCGTGCAAATCAAGCACGTGGAAATGGGCCAGGGGCCGTACACCGGGCTGGCTACGCTGGTGGCCGAAGAACTGGACGCAGACTGGGACCAGGTGGTAGCTGTAGCGGCGCCCGCGGAACCCGCATACCACAATCTGCATTGGGGCATGCAGGCCACAGGTGGCAGCAGCGCCATCACCAACTCGTTCGAGCAGATGCGCGAAGCCGGAGCCGTTGCCCGCTACATGCTGGTCGGCGCAGCCAGCCAATACTGGGACGTGCCGGCGGCGAAGATCGAGGTGACGCGCGGCGTGATCAGCCACGCCGCCTCTAACCGCCAAGCTTCGTTCGGCGAACTGGCGTCGCTGGCGGCAGAACAAGCCCTGCCCGATTTCGTCACGCTGAAATCGCCTAAAGATTTCGTATTGATCGGCACCACACTCAGCCGCAAGGATATCGGCAAAACGGATGGCAGTGCTGTATTTACCCAGGACATTCAGCTGCCCAATATGCTCACTGCCGTCGTCGCCCACCCACCGCGCTACGGCGCCACGCTGGCCAGTTTCGACGCCACGGCAGCAAAGGAATTGCCTGGCGTGGTCGATGTGTTGGCCTTGGACAACGGTGTGGCAGTGTTGGCCCGTACATTCTGGCAGGCCAAGCAAGCCCGCGATGCCCTGGATGTGTCCTGGAATGAGGACAATGCGTTCGTGCAGAGCAGTGCTGACCTGTTTGCGCACTACCGCCAGCGCGCTGAAACCCCCGGCGATTCCTGGATCAAAGAAGGTGACTTGGCAGCAGCTTTTGAGGGCGCCAGCCAGATCGTCGAGGCTGTTTACGAAGTGCCGTTCCTGGCGCACGCGACGATGGAGCCGATGAATTGCGTCATTCAGTTCAACGGCACTGAAGCTGAATTCTGGTATGGCTGCCAGTTTCAAACAGTGGATCAGGCCCAGGCAGCCCAGGTTCTGGGCATCGCCCCGGAAAAAGTCAAAATCAACACCTTGCTGGCCGGGGGCAGTTTCGGCCGGCGCGCAAACGCCCATTCAGACTATGTGCTCGAAACCACTCAGATCGCCAAAGCTCATGGCAAGTCTGTGCCGATCAAGCTCGTGTGGACACGCGAGGACGACACCAACGCTGGATATTTCAGGCCCATGTATGTGCACCGGCTCAAGGCAGCTCTGGACGACGCCGGCAACATCGCGGGCTGGCAGCATCGAATTGTGGGCCAGTCAATCAGCAAGGGGACCATGTTTGAGCCGATGATTCAGAACGGTGTCGATCCACAAACCGTCGAGGGCGCCCACGTGCCCTACGCCATCCCGGCGCAGGAAGTGGAAACTCACGCGGTCGATCTGCCGGTGCCGGTGTTATGGTGGCGCAGCGTGGCCTCCACCCACACCGCGTATGTGACTGAAGCCTTCATCGATGAATTGGCTGCGGCCGCAGGGCGCGATCCCCTAGAATTTCGCATGAGTATGCTCGACGACCAACCCAGGCACCAACAGGTACTGGCGTTGGCTGCAGAAAAGGCCGGTTGGGGTTCACCGCTGCCATCTGGCCGAGCCCGCGGCATTGCCGTGCACCAATCCTTCGGCACCTATGTTGCTGAAGTGGCTGAGGTTTCGGTGGCAGAAAGTGGCGATTACAAAGTGGAGAAAGTAACTTGCGCCGTCGATTGCGGCATCGCCGTGAATCCTGACGTGATCAGGGCGCAGATGGAAGGCGGCATTGGCTTTGGCCTGTCTCCGGCCATGTTGAGTGAGATTACATTTGAAAACGGTGCGATGGTGCAATCAAGTTTTCATGACTACAAGGTGTTACGCATCAACCAGATGCCGGACATCGATGTGCACATCGTGCCCTCGGCGGAGGCGCCCACGGGAGTGGGTGAACCTTCAACGCCTGTGGCCGCCCCAGCCCTTGCCAACGCGCTCTTCGCCGCTACTTCAATACCGAGAAGGAAATTGCCCATAGGCCTGAAGGTTTAGCTTTCTGGTCACAAATTCCAGCAATATCGCGACTGGACCATCCTGCAGCTTCATTTGCTGAAACTGCAAAATTGGTTGGTCTATAATTCCCAATCCTTTCGAACATGCCCCTGGAGATCAGCTTTGAAAATTTACCGTGCAGAAAACATCGGCAGCATGCTGCGCCCCAACTACTTGCTCGATGCCCGGGCCAAACGCGACGCGGGCGCCATGGATGCGGTGAGTTTCAAGAATGTCGAAGACCGGGCCGTGGATGAGTGCATCGCCATCCAGGAGGGGTGCTGCGTAGACATTCTGTGTGATGGCGAAATGCGCCGCAACGTATTTTCCAGCCAACTTGCAGAAGCTGCCGAAGGCTTCGAGTCGGGCATTGAAGGCAATTCCGTGGTCTGGTTCACACTCGATGGAAAGCGCCAGGAAAGCCCGGTAACGGTGGGCGTCACCGATCGAATTCGCATGAAACGCAACCTCTCGGCCGAAGAATTCACCTATCTTCGTGCCCACACCTCCAAACCCACCAAGATGACCATCCCGAGCCCGACCATGTATGCCTACTACTGGGTGCCGGGACTGTCGGAAAGCGCCTATCCTTCGACGGATGCCTACATGGAACATATCACCGAAATCCTAAAAGACGAGGTGGCCGAACTCGTGCGCCTGGGCTGTGAGTACGTGCAATTTGATGCCCCGGAGTTCGGCATGCTACTTGACCCGGTGCAACAGGAATGGTTTGAAAACAAGGGCTTTCCGCCCGGCCGCATGTTTGATCAGGGCATCGAACTGATGAACGCCATTATCGATGACTTTCCCAATACCACATTCGGTTTGCACATCTGCCGCGGCAATGACGCCACCCGCTACATGGCCAAGGGGGGCTACGCGAACCTGGCCCGTCAGGTCTTTGCCGGTACCAAGGCGCAGGTGTTGTTGCTCGAGTACGATGATGAGCGCTCCGGCGATTTCCAACCACTGGCCGAAGTGCCCGACGACAAGATCGTCGTGCTCGGTCTGCTGACCACCAAACAGCCGCGTGAAGAGACCGCTGCGGAAATCAAGCAACGTATCGCAGAAGCCAGCCAATACGTGCCGATGGAACGCCTGGCCCTCAGCACCCAATGCGGCTTCGCCTCGGTGGCCAAGGGCAACAACATTCCGTTCTCGCTGCAATCGCGCAAGCTATCCATAGTGGTCGATGTCGCCCGCGAGGTGTGGGAGGACTGAGCAATGCATCCATTGATCTGGACCGCGGCATTTATTCTTCTGACCGGCATCTGCACCGCGGGACAGGCCGTCGATGAGGGCGGGCCGATACCCATGCCGGCGCCCAAATACGAAGTACGCCTCGAATCCAGTGTCATGATTCCAATGCGAGATGGCATTCATTTGTCCACTGATCTATACGTCCCTGTGGGTGCGGGCAGAAAACTCGGTGCCATCCTCATTCACACCCCCTATGACAAGTTCGGTTTTCGCCCCCAAGCGCGGCAAGCCATCACCGGCCGGCTGGGGTTCTATGACGTCGCCGAAATGTTCGCAGCCCAGGGATTTACCGTCGCAGTACAGGACAAGCGCGGCAAATTCGAATCCGAAGGACTCTATGGCGTGTCCAAGGGTGACGGTCCGGATTTCTATGATTCCATCGGCTGGCTCTCACAACAGGCCTGGTCCAATGGCAAGGTCGCGACTTATGGCTGCTCGTACCTGGGCGAAACCCAAATCATCACCGCGCCATACAAACACCCGGCGCTTGCGGCCCAGGTACCACAGGCAGCAGGAGGAGGCGTTGGCAAGGCAGGTGGTCGTCACCGGTTTTTCGGCGCCTGGAATGGCGGGGCTTATGAATTGGTGGCGGCCGTCGGTTGGTTTCCCGGTAACGGCAATCAGATATTCTACCGCGCGCCAGGCAACATCTCGGCCGAACAAATCCAGGCCACCCGAGGCAGGATGAGCCTGCAACCCAGTGTTCCGCAGATCGATCATAAGAAAGTCTGGTGGCACCTGCCGATTGTCGAAATGATGGACGTGGCGGGTGTGCCCAACGTCACCCCCATTTGGCGAGAATTTTCCTCCCGTGATGTCGACGCTGAAGTTTTCGATCAATTGGGCTATTTGAATGAGGGCCATACCATCAGCGCGCCAGCGCTGCATGTGAACAGCTGGTATGACTTCGGGGCGGCTGAAACCATTTTTGCGGCCAATTTCTTCAGCGAGCATGCCACCAACAAAGTCGCGGCAGACAATCAATTCGTCATCATGTCGCCGACCGACCACTGCATGAGTGAGTATGCTACATCGCCCTACTCCGCCGGCGAGCTGGAACTCGGCGATCCGCGCAGGGACTATTGGCGCATCTACCTCAATTGGTTCGATCGCTGGCTCAATGGCAATGAAGACGCCATTAGCGGGATGCCGAAAGTACAGTATTACCTGATGGGCAAAAACGAATGGCGCAGCACCGATACCTGGCCGCTGCCCGGTACTGAATATCGCAAATTCTTCCTGCACAGCGCGGGCGCGGCGAATAGCCGTCTGGGCGACGGTCGTCTGTCAACGGCTGCCCCGACAAGCAACCACCTGATGGCTATGTCTATGATCCCGCTACACCTGTACCTACTCTGGGCGGTCCCACCTGCTGTACCGGAACGCCTGATGCGCCGGCCGGCGCCTTTGACCAGAGCGAGATTGAAATGCGCTCAGACGTGCTGGTCTATTCCAGCGAACAACTCACTAAAGGCCTGGAGGTAACAGGACCCATCGCCCTTACCCTGTTCGTTTCCTCCTCCGCGAAGGACACAGACTTTACCGGGAAACTTCTCGATGTCTTTCCAGACGGGCGTGCCTTCAACATCCAGGAGGGCATCTTGCGCGCCCGTTATCGCAGGGGGTTCGACCAGAAAGTGTGGATGACGCCGGGCGTGGTCCATGAACTGACCATTGACCTGCAGGCCACCGCCCACTACTTCGCAGCAGGCCATCGCATCCGTCTCGAGGTCTCCTCCAGCAATTTCCCGCGCTTTGATCGCAACCTCAACACCGGTGGAAACAATTACGACGAGACCGAGTGGGTGATCGCAAATAACCAAGTCCATCACTCCGGCCAACACGCTTCTTATCTGCTGCTGCCCGTCATAAATTGACCTGTGCTTCAAAAGTAGACCTTAAATGCCCCCCACACGGTGGTCGGCGCGGCGCCATACTCACTGCCGAGGTCGCCGGTTTCGCTGACACCCCTGCCTAAACCAACAATCAGTCCGAACTGCACGACCCCATTGTCAGAAATCGACCAGGTGCCAGTGGGTTGCAGCAGAACCGATCCATCATCCACATTGAGCAGAGCAGCGCCGCCCACCGTTAGCAAGGGATGCACTTGCCAGGACAGCGACAGGCCGGAGTACAGCCGGCCCACAGCATTGACCTCTCCGCGCATGACCCGGTCGGACTGCAGGATACGCAGGTAGTCGCTGGGGTCGCTTGAACCAAAGCCATTCCAGGCCAGTTCGATGATCAGGTTGAGGTCTGGATTGAGTTGTTTGTCGATACCAACACTGGCACGCCAAAAGCTGGCCCGGTCGATTTCGGCGTCGCGTTCATCGCCCGAATCGGTATAGCTAAGTTCGCCGCGAATGCCATTGCCCCATAATTCGGTCACGAAGAAGCCGCCGGCCACCCAATCACTGTGGAAATAGCCGCCCATCAAGCCCACGTCCGAATTTTTTACGTCCCAGCGGCGCAGTGCGGCGGCGCTGAAATCGTCGTCGAACTCGCTGCCCTGCTGCGCCATAACCACATCCCATTCGGAAAAACTGCCGGTGGGAATCGTCACGCGCACGGCATCAACACCGGCCTTGTAATCACGGTCGATGCGCTCGGGGGCGAAGGGTGCGAACAAATCCAGTGCCGGCCAAAAATAGTTCACGCCCCAGGTGATCGCCTGGCGGCCTGCGGTCATCCGAAAATTGGGCTGCTCCCAGGTCAGGAAGAAACGATCAAAGGATGTGCTCGCGGCGACATCTTCGCTGCTGAGGACTGTCGTTTCCAAGTCGAACAAGCGGCGGGTTCCGCCGCTGGCATTTGCCACGCCCGTGGCAATGGCGGGTGATCGCGCTTCCAGCAGTGCATGGGCTTCGAAGCTCAGCGTTTCCGAGAATAGCACTTCGGCCTTGAGGCGCAAGGCCAGTAACTCAGCATCCCGGCGCAGCTCGCCGAGGTCCTCGAGCGCGTAAAAGCCGAAAAACCGAAAGTCGCCACCGAATTCCCACTCCGCGGCAAATGTACACTGCGGTAGCGCCAGTAACAGAGCAACTGCCAGAGCGACTATTTTTGAGCGGAATTTTGGCATACAGCGCACGGTACCGATCATGGTTCTGCTGCCAGGGCTCAGCGCGACACAGTCAGCGACCCGGAATCAGCGGCGTTCATCGTCCGCCACTTGCCCATCCACCAATTGAATCAGCCGCCGCGCCCGTTCCATCACCCTCGGATCGTGCGTAGAAAAAAGAAAAGTCACGCCACGGTCCCGATTGAGCTGCTCCATGATGTCCAACAGCCCGGCCGCTGTTTCAGTATCCAGGTTGGCGGTGGGTTCATCGGCCAGCACCACCGACGGGTTGGCGGCGATGGCGCGGGCAATGGCAACGCGTTGTTGTTGCCCACCAGACATTTCGGCTGGACGACGATGTTCCAGGCCCTCCAGGCCGACGTCGGCGAGGAGGCCCATCACTCTTTCCCTGCGTTCGGATTCGGGTACACCCTGGATACTCATGACCAGCTCGGCATTCTCATACGCCGACAATACCGGCAGCAGGTTATAGGCCTGGAACACAAAGCCGATGCGATCCCGGCGCAGGTGGCTCAGTTGTTTGCGGTTGAGTCGGCCCAGATTCTGGCCACCAATGATGACGGTCCCAGAAGTGGGCTCATCCAGACCGCCAATCATATTGAGGGCTGTGGTTTTGCCGGAACCGGAAGGTCCATACAACGCCGTGAATTCGCGCTCAGCGATTTGCATGTTCAGACCGTTCAAGGCTCGCACTTCAACCTCGCCCTGAAGGTATATTTTGGTGACATCGATCAACTCGGCAGCCACAACGGGATGACTTATTTTGTGTTCTACAACTGCGCTCATATTCAAACGACTCTTATGGTATCGGCGGGGCTGACACGCCCCGCTCTCCAGGCCGGATAAATCCCGGCCAGCAAGGTGGCCAGCAGGGCCAGCACGGCAATGGCAATCGCGTGTTCAACGTAAATACCAACGCGCAAAGTGGAGGAGATCGCAACGCCGGCGACATCAGCTCCCCCTTCCCCCAGATAGGCGGCCATGTTGATCCCGGTCTTCTTCAGGTACAAATAGGGGCCTGCCGTGACCACGAAGGCAGCGGCGAGCCCGACCAGTCCCAACCACAAACTCTCAAGCATAACCAGCCGAAACAGCACGCCCTGGCTGAAGCCAACTGCCAGCATGATGCCAAATTCCCGCAGGCGTTCCATGACGTTGACAAACAAGGTGTTGAATATGCCGGCGGCGACCAGAATCGCGATAAAAATCTCCATGAACACCGCACCACCCACCTTCATGGCAATGAAGGTGGCCAACTCCGGTTGTACCTTATCCCAAGGCAGTGATGCAAGTTGTATCGCGACGTCATCGCCCAGGTTCTCTCTGATCAAAGCCGAGATATTGCGGGCCACCGAGGCGCTGTCGCGCTGGTCGCCAACAAACAGCGCCACCTGGGTGGCTTCATCGTTACCGTAGTTGAGGACTTCCCTGACACGGGACAGAGGCAGAAGGGCCAAGCCATTGTCTACCGACGGTGAGCCGGTGCGGATAATGCCCGCCAACCGCGCCAGACCACTGACGATTTCACCCTCCTTGTCGGTCATCGTGAAGACCACCCGATCCCCCACTTCGGCGCCCAGGTTGCTGGCCAGTTGGGTGCCCAGCAGAATGCCAGTGGTACGGCCCTCCAACTCGACGTCGCCGTCCTCAATGGCCTCGAGAAGAGAAAGTGTTTCAACATCCTCATGGGCCGGATCAAATGCCAGGAAAGCAGCGCCATAACTCTCGCCCGCCGTGGCCAGCATGGCTTGCCCGCTGATCCGAGCCACTGCGCGCTCCACCCTGGGGTCCTGGCTGGCCAGGTCGGCGAGCCGTCCAGCATTTCTTACAGTGCGGGTTAAAGAGGGTGTGTCCAGATATTCGTGATGTTGCACGGTGACATGGCCCCCACCCAGGCGCGCGGCAAGGTTGATCATGTCAGCCCAGTTGTAATCCTGCATCGCCGTGAACAGCACCGACAGACACACCCCAAATACGATGGATGAGAGCGTGATCAACGTGCGGCGGCGGTTGCGCCACAGGTTGCGCCAGGCCATTACTGCAATTTTGGGCTTATTCATGCTTATTGATGCCTCATGGCTTCAACGGGCAGGATGCGGGCCGCTTTGACGGCCGGATAAACTGCGCCGCTGAACACGATGGTGACCAGTAACACAACCGGCAAGATGAAAGAATTGGTGGTGACCACCGCCCGTATATAGGGGTCGAAGGTCATTCCGGCCATCGACACACCGCCCAATTTCCCCATATTGAGCCCGGTTGTAGACAGGTAATACAAAGCCGGTAAACTCAAGCTCAGTGCAATCGTGCAGGCAAGCGCGGTCTGCATCGCCGTTTCTACAAGAATCAACCGTATGACCGTGCCGGGCTCGACTCCCAATGCCTTGAGGACGCCGAACTCCCGCACGCGCTCAAACACTGCCATGAGGGTGGCATTCAGAATGACGATGGCGATTACCAGGTACATCACGAACATGACGCCTATCATGGCCGCCCGCGCACTTTCGCTGATCGATGCCAGTGTCGGCATGAGCTGTTTCCAGTTTCTCACGTCCAGTTGCGGGGCCAGTCGCGCCGCCTGCCTGGTGGAAAGTTCAAGGTCAAGTTGATCAGGTCGACGTACCAATAGCTGGTGTGCGCCCACGGGCAATATAAAAAAGTCACGAAAGGTATCTGCCGGCAAAAACACGCCGGCCCGGTCGGTCGCATCACCCGTGGTGACAAGTACGCCTCGAACAAAGAACAGATCGTTCGCCATGCTGCCGTCGGTGGCCTGGCTCAGCACGACCAGTTCATCACCGACCTGTACGCCCAGCGTTTTTGCCAGCCGTTTGCCGAGCACCACGCCGGTGGCATCATCGACCGACAACCAATGGCCGCTGTCGATCTGCTGGTAAATCTCGCTGACTTGCTGGTCTTTCTCGATCTCGATGCCGCGCAAGGATACGCCGGCCGACTCATTTCCGGCCGCCACCAGCGCCCCACCCAACAATCGGGGTGCGGCCCTGAACCCCGCGTCGTTCAACCGCTGGACCAATTCACCAGGCTGGTCGATCAGATTATAGATCGAAGGCTTTTTCTGGTAATCCCGGGCATATATTTGTAGATCGCCGAGTTCAATTTCGACGATGCGGCGTTCCATATTACCGAGGAATCCTTCCGTCATCGAAGTAACCAGCACCATGGCCAGCAGCGCCAATGCCATGGCGCCGATCGTGACCGCCGTTCGGCGGGCATTACGCCAGATATTCCGCCAGGCCATTTTGAAGAGTCCCACGTTTACTTTCTCAGCGCCTGTAGCGAGAAGGTCCTGTCGGGAATGTCAATATCGAAAATGATCTCTTCGTAATACACTTCAGTGAGCTCTTCGGGTTTATCAGCCGGCACCACTTGCATCCGCCGTGCAATACGCCGCGCGCCCACATCAACAAATTCTGAATGGATCATGGTGCGAATCAGCTGCTTTTTCTCGTTGAGAAATTTGATGCTGTCGACCAATTCATCCTCGCCTCTGATGCTCAACACCACTTCACCCCAGACCACGGGCGCATTGGGCAGGGGTATGCAGGAAATGATGTAGTGACTCGATCCTTCTTCATTCGGCATTTGAGTGAATTGACAGTCATAGTCATCGGCAAAGCGCGAGTTCTTCACCAGGTCGTCGTTGGTCAAGTGACTGCCCATCCACGAACCCGACATCATGGATACGGGCACCTTGATGGTGCGATCGACCTTGGGCAGATAATTCCAGATATTTTTGCCCACTTTCAACGTGGACGTGCCCCGCTCTCTGGCGGGCGAGAGGATTTGCACCAGCGTTTTATCCGTTCCCTTGGACCAGGTTTTCATCACCAGTTCGCGCTCCCAGCGCTCGGTTTTGACGCGCATGCGCATCGTGCCCTGGCTGGAAGCGCCGCGCATCATATCGTCGGTTTTGTTCAATAGTTGTTCGACGCTGGGCGGATCAGCGAACAAACTGGCGGCAATGAGCAGCGCGCCAGCACCCATGGTGATCAGAGACCTTCTCGATGGAGCCGCAGGCGACCCGCCGGCCCCGGTTGGGTAAGTCGAGCAAAGCGAGCGGTACCAGAGGGGCCAAGCGCCTTTTGCATGCCGTCGAGCGCAGGCCCGAGGAGCCACACGGTTTGCCCGCAAGGCGAAGAGTACGGCTCCGATGCCGTTGCGCGTGCAGCCGCCTTCCGCCGAAGGCGGGGGCAGGGAAGCGAGACTCCTTATTTTCATTTTGTCCATTCTCATCGGCGATGTGCGATGCCGTCGACCAGCGTGTCCGAAATCAAATCGGCCAAATGTTCTACATCGGTATGCATGCGAAAAAGCTGATCGCCAAAGATGCCGGCAAATATCAGGTTGATCAGAACGACCGTCCGGGCTTGCAGTTCCTCTGCCGACCAGTTGTGCGGCGCAGCCGCTGCATCCACCATGTCCGCGACCAGGGACACCTCCATCTGGTTGTCTGGATCCAGCAAGTCGCTGTCCAGTTCCGAGAGCACGAGCGCAATTTCATGATCGCCCTTGAGCAATCGGGACGTCAGCGGCATTTTCCGACTGAGCGTGATGGATGTTCGAATGTATGATTTGAGCGATGCAATCGGGCTCAGCGATTCATCGAATATTGCCGCCATTTCTTCCAAGTAGTTCTTTTTCTCCTGGACGATGGTGTGGACAAGCAAATCGGCTTTACTTTTAAAGTAGAGGTAGACCGTGCCTTTTGCAATTCCCGCCTCTTTTGCGATATCACCAATATTGGTCTTGCGATAGCCGTGCCGCTCGAAAAGCCTGTTGGCTGCATCCAGTATGCGGTTGAATTTCAAACGTTGCGCGTCATCGTGGGGCGGCTGAAGAATGTCATCCAGCCCGGACTCAATCATCGCATAAGCATCCGTCATAATGACCAAATTAACATATCTGGTCAGTTAGTCAATGTGGGATGAGCAAACATTTGGAATCACAATTGATTTTGGTCATTGACCCTCGTTCGGATGTCTCGTATAAAGACTGGCCCAGACCATCCTTTTAAATTGTTGACTCGATAGAGTCAATTCCAGGAGTCAAAACATGCGCGAAGCCGTCATCGTTTCCACCGCCAGAACCCCACTGGCCAAATCCATCCGCGGTACCTTTAACAACACACACGGCATCACGATGGCCGGTCACGCGATCAAGCATGCCATTTCGCGCGCCGGAGTCGACCCTGCAGAGATCGAAGATGTCATACTTGGTTGTGCAAACCCCGAAGGTGCTACCGGGTTCAATGTCGCCCGAAACGCTGCTCTGGCTGCAGGCTGCCCCGTCACAACGGCCGGGTCGACCATCAACCGATTTTGCTCATCCGGATTGCAGGCCATCGCCATGGCAGCAGGCCGTGTCGTCAACGAGGGTGTGCCCGTTATGGCGGCGGGTGGCGTTGAGTCAATCTCACTGGTGCAGTTCAGCAAGCAATACAATTCTTCGCATGCCACCGAGGCGTCATTGCTGAAATCCCACCCGGCCCTATGGATGTCCATGCTGGAAACTGCCGAGATTGTTGCCGAGCGCTATAGCGTTTCGCGCGAGGCCCAGGACGAATTCGCCCTGATGAGTCAGCAACGCACCGCGGCGGCCCAACAGAGCGGCATTTTTGATAACGAAATCGTACCTCTGACAACGACGTGGAAGAAGGTCGACCGGGAAACTGGCGAGGAGTCCTTTGAAGAGCGCACTGCCGATCGTGATGAATGCAATCGCCCGGAAACCACACTTGAAGCCCTGGCGTCACTCAAACCTGTGTTTGCCGACGGACAACAGATCAAGGAAGGCAAGACCGTCACTGCCGGCAACGCCAGCCAATTCTCAGACGGCGCCAGCGCCAGCGTGGTGATGGAGGCAAGCGAAGCCGAGAAACGTGGGCTTGAGCCCCTCGGCGCCTTTCGCGGATTTGCAGTGGCAGGTTGCGAACCAGATGAAATGGGCATCGGCCCCGTGCTCGCCGTACCCCGCTTGTTGGAACGCGCCGGCCTTACGATTGATGACATCGATCTGTGGGAATTAAATGAAGCCTTCGCCAGCCAATGCCTCTATTGCCGTGACGAATTGGGCATCGACCCTGAAAAATACAACGTCAATGGCGGCTCCATTTCGATTGGCCACCCCTATGGCATGACTGGCGCGCGCTGCTCCGGGCACATCCTGCTGGAAGGCCAGCGCCGCGGCGCCAAGTGGGGCGTGGTTACGATGTGCATCGGTGCCGGCCAAGGCGCAGCAGGGTTGTTTGAAATCTTTTAGACACAGTGAATCCTCACTGGAAATTGCCACCGAATGGCCTCCGGCTGAGCTTTGCGGTATTGGTCCTCTCGCTTTCGTCCTGCTCCAATGAAGATCTGGGGCGGGACAGTCCACCTGCGGAACGACTGCAGTCCCAAGTTGTATCGGAAACTCGGGCTGAATCCCCAGGATCAAAGATTCAGTCTGAACCCACTGCATGGTTCGGCAACCTGCATGTGCATTGCGGCTGGTCCTATGACACCTATCTGATGGGTACGCCGACCACGCCGGACGACGCTTACCGTTTTGCCAGGGGTGAAGCCATTGCGCATGTCAGTGGCAACACGATGCAAATCAATGGCCCGCCGCTGGATTTTCTGGCCGTCACCGACCATTCCGAATACCTCGCTGATCTGTTCAAGGCCAAACTGGGCGAGATAGAGCTTCCGATCGACCATGTGCCATTGCTTCGCAAGATATTCCGCGGCAGCCAGGCGGAACGCGATGAAGCTTATTTTGAAATTGACCTGTCGCTGCTGAATGCGCCTGTCGAAGGACTCAATGATCCCACTCGAATGCACTCTGCCTGGGCAGAAATGGTGGCCGCCGCCGATCGCCATTACTCGCCCGGCACCTTCACTACTTTTGTTGGCTTCGAATGGACCAGCACGCCCCGCCTGTTGAATCTGCACCGCAATGTGATATTTCGCAGCAACCGGGTACCCCGCCTGCCGTTTACTTCTTTCGATTCCATGCGCCCCCAGGACCTGTGGGCCTGGATGGATGCCCAACGCAAAAGGGGGGTCACTTTAATGGCGATTCCACACAATTCCAACCTGAGCGGTGGCGCCATGTTTCCGGAAGTCGACTCGCGCGGAGTGGACATTAACGCCGATTGGGCCAATGCCCGTCTGCGCAATGAACCGCTGGTCGAAATCACCCAGGCGAAGGGCACATCTGAAACCCACCCCATTCTTTCGCCCACCGACGAAATGGCTGATTTCGAGCTGATCGACAAATCCTGGGCTGAGATGTATACGCCCGATGATGTCGTGGATAACAGCGACGATCCTCAGCAAAAATTTCGCGGCAGTTATGTCCGTTCGGCCTACAAAACTGGGCTAATTCTCAATGCTGAGAATGGCTTCAACCCTTACCAGTTTGGAGTCATCGGCTCAACCGACACCCACAATGGTGGTGGTTCTTTTCAGGAAAACAACTATATGGGCGCCCACGGTCTGGATGATGCCGACCCCGAGGTTCGATTGAAATCGGCGCCCAGGGCCGGAATGGCTTCGGTGGAGCGCAGTGCCTCCGGGCTGGTCGGCGTATGGGCGTTGGAAAACACTCGCGAGGCCATATTTGATGCGCTGGCGCGAAAGGAAACATTTGCCACTTCCGGGACGCGCATCCAGGTCCGCCTGGTGGCAACATACGATAAGCCCAGCGAAGCCGGCAATACGAACAGCACCCTGATGGGCGGCGAGCTTGATCCCGCGCCCGCAGGTCAGACACCGAATTTTCTGGTTACGGCGAGCAAGGACCCTGACAGCGCAGGGCTCGATCGGATCCAGATCATCAAGGGTTGGGTGCGCAACGGACGTGCCCACGAGCGGGTGTTCGATATTGCCTGCTCAAACCAGCGGCAGCCGGATCCTGAAAACTGGCACTGTACCGCCCAGTCAGTTGCCCCTGATCCTGCCAACTGCGATTACCTCGTCGACGAGGGCCAAGTGAGCTTTAAGGTGGCGTGGCAGGACCCGACATTCTCGCCTGAAGAATACGCCTTTTATTACGTTCGCGTTATTGAGAATCCCACCTGCAGATGGAGCACCCTGGATGCGCTTCGCACTGGATCCAGACCGGACTCAAGAGTTCCTGCGGTGATTCAGGAGCGGGCCTGGTCCTCACCAATCTGGTACCGCCCCACATCGTTGTGATGGGTGAATTAAGAATCTAGCTGTGAATTCCAGCAGCGTTGTTCACATTTGAGGATCGGTGCCATCGTTACCGCAAAGCGTCATGAGGGTATTGCGGTTCGCTCCTGGGGGATGGCCCTGCGGGCTACCCTCACTCCTCCGCGCTTGGTGGGTCGGCTCCAACGGAACATCCTGTTCCGTGTCGCCTCGTCGAGCCATCCCTGCCTCGACGACCCAGTCGCTTGTCGTCCCTCGGCATCCACCTTGATGGAGCGAACCACAACCCCCTCACGACACTTTGCTGTCACGGTGCGGTTCCTGGGCTTAAACGACCGCAACCGCCTGGGGCAGCCAATGCATGAGACACGCGCAAGCGACGACATTTGTGACCACGATGTGCCATAAGTTGGAACAAGTCGGAAAGAGTGACAGTGCTGCTTCCAGGACCCTTTGAAACAGGATGTTTCAAGAGGAGCCCACAGGGATGTGCAGGCGCCACAGGCGCCGTGTGGCGCGTCCTGGAAACAGCGCTGTTACTCTCAGCCGGCTCCCTGACTAAGCTGACAAAGGCAGATACCCCAGCCAATTCGAACGATGAGCTGAGACTCAGCCAGAATTTGGAGCACTTTTGTGAGCATCGTTGCTGGAATGCACATCTAGCACGCCACAAAAGGTCGTCCACAACGGGTCGAGTTAAGTCATTCATACCTCAGCGCATTAACGGGCCGGGCTCGCGCCGCCTTGATGGCATGAACAGAGGTCGTCAGGGCTGCAACCACAATCGCGACCAGGTCCGCCGAAACAAAAAACATCGGTGAAAGGCTCACCCTTTCGGAGAAAAAATTGAGGTAGGCGCCAGCGGCCAGCCAGGCCAAAGGTGAGGCCAACAGGATGGCAATCAGCACCGGCCGGAGGATATGCCATACCAGCAATTTCACAATGCGGGGCACGGTCGCGCCCATCACCTTGCGAATACCCACCTCCTTGGTCCGTTGCTCGGCCATGAATGCCGTCAGACCGAAGAGCCCTATCAAGGCGACCAGCAGTGCCAGCGCAGCAAAAATTGAAAGCGCCGTGTTGATGCCTTCGAGTATTTGAAAGATGTCATCAAAAAATTCGGCCAGAAAGCGGCGCTGGATGGGGTAGTCGACGATCACGCGCTGCCAGGCATTGTCGATCTCCTCGAGCGTTTGCGGAATCATTCCACCTGCTATGCGCACCGAGGCCAGTCGGTATCGGTCTGCCTGTTTCACGAACATGATGGGCTTAATGTCGTTGAACAAACCCAGGAAGTTGTTATCCGGTACTACGCCAACGATGCGGTGCTCCAGAAAGCGTGTGTCCGGATCCAGCCTGTAAAAGTTTTTACCCACGGCCGCGCTGAAGTCGGCGTGGCCCAACCTTCGGGCGGCTGACTCATTCACGAGCACGTTGACACTTTGTTGCAGCGGCATCCCTTCCTCGTCCACCACCAGCGCATCGGCCGCTTGATCGGCGCTCAAACCCCGGCCAGCCAGGGCAGGCATGTCGTAGAGGTCAACAAAATGCTCATCGATGCGGATGACGTAGAGTTCGATTTCGGCGGATTCGTCACCAGGAATGACGGAATAGCCCTGGGCGCTGTGATTTTGTTCAAACGGCACCTGGCTGGAAAAGGCAACGCCTGTAACACCCGGCACCCGTCGCAACTCGTTACGCAGAGGCTCGATGACCGACATGATCTCCGGGCGTGAAATGCGCGCCAATACAATGATTTGATCCTTGGCAAAGATTTGGCTGCCTTCTGCAACCTTTTGGTTCTGTGCGAATACGATGGCCACGGCTATCATCATGAAAATTGATATCGAAAATTGCGCTACCAGCATGATGTTGCGCAACTTGCCGCCTTTTTGGCCATGCAACAATTCACCGTTCAGCATTCCAACGATTTTCCCGCTGGCAACGAGGTAGGCAGGATAGCTGCCGGCCAGCACGCCAACCCCGAAGGTAACGATGACCAGCGAAGGCATTGCACTGACGCTGGCAGTCAAATCGAATGAGAGGTCTTTGAAGCTGACCTCATTGATGGCGGGAATCGCCAGCTTGATCAGCACTATGGCGATGACCAGCGCCACGGCGGTCAGCAGAATACTCTCTGATATGAATTGGGTGAACAACTGAACTCGGCTCGCACCCAGTGTCTTGCGCATACCGACCTCTCGCGTGCGGGTCAATAACTGGGCGGTCGCAAGATTGACATAGTTCAAACAGGCTATGACGAGGATAAGAAGGCCGAGAATCTGAATGGAAGAAATAACCGGAAACCCGGTGGCCTCCCATATCCAGGTGTTGATGTCCGCAACCGGCCGCAGCTCAAAACCACTGAGGAGTTTCTTCTGCTCATCGGGCATGTGGGTCTGGAACAACTGCTCGAGTTGTGCGTTGGCCACATCCACACGGCAGGTCTCGGACAACAGGACATAGGTCTTGTCATTGGTTGAAAGATTGTCCCAGTCGCCAGCGGAATCAAAGTCCGACATGGCGGACAAGGCTTCCAGGCTTGCCACCATCTCGAAAATGTCTTGTCCGACAACGCTTGAATTAAAGTGGCTATTTCGAGGTAACTCTCGAATAACGGCACTGACACGCAGATCATATTGGTTGCGAAAGGTGATCACTTGCCCGATCGGGTCAAGCGTACCAAAGTATTTTTGCGCCACACTCTCCGTCAGCACGAGGCTTGAGGGATCGGTTAGTGCCGACGAAGCATCGCCGAGCAGATACTCAAATTGAAAGATACGGAGGAATTCCGGATCTGCAAACCGGATGGGCTGATTGAACTTGCGCTCTCCTGTTGAGGCCAGGAACTCGCGTGCCAACAGGCGCGCGGCGTATTCTGCGGCGGGTACTTCCTCGGCCATCAGCGGCTGCACCCGGGACTGCACCACATTCAGCGAATTGGTCATCATGTCCGCTTCGGGCCTGACATTGCTATAGATGGCAAAAATGCGCTCGACTTCAGGGAAGAATGAATCGTGGCTGAGTTCATATCTGGCCACTATCTGGGCCAGCATGAAGACAGCCAGCCCAATCGCCAGCCCGGCAATATTGATGGCCGCAAACAACTTGTTCTTCCAGATGTTGCGCAAGGCAAGGATGGCGTAGTTCTTAAACATGGCTACTGCCGCCTGGTTTGTTGTGAGTCATGCAACTCCGAATATGCCTATCGCAGCAACCGCTGTTCATTAGTACCGACGCTCGAATGACCTGATCCGTTACAGAATGATTCAATTGGGCGGCCAGCACCAGCAAACGCCGCTGAGGACGTAGTGCCTGATTCCGTCAGGAATGAGACAAGCACCAGGAGAGGCCTTGACCATGACCGGAGAACACACATGAACCCTCAGCAGCTCATCCTCAACTCCCCTGCTTTAATGGTCGTCATGCTGGTGATTGGCGCCTGCAGTAACGCCGGTGCACCCGCAGCCACGGGGCTCGTTGAACCATCACCGTCTGAGCACGATCGCACCCTGGCCGAGGCGAATATTGATTCCACCGACTACCAGGCGGCAGAGCGGCTACTGGAAACCAAGCTCATCGGCCTGGTAAAAAACATTACGGTCACACCCAACTGGCTCGAAAGGCGCAGTGCATTCTGGTACAAGCGCGAAGCCGACGAGGGGCACGAATATGTGCTGGTCGATGTCACTTCCGGGGAAAAGTCACCTCTGTTTAATCATGAAGCGCTGGCTGGCGCATTGTCCGGCGTCCTGGAATTGGCCGTCACGGCCACGCAACTGGGCTTGTCGAAAGAATCGCTGAACGACAATATCGACAACCTGACCGCGGAGACTCAAGGCAAATCCGTCACCTGCGATCTCACCGCAATGAGCTGTTCAGCGGAAGAACTGCGGGCACCGGACCCCAGCTTACTCAACTCACCTGGCCGCAGCTTCTCGGCAAAATCGCATGAGAACAATCTCTACCTGGTCGACACCGCGACCGGCGAAGAGCGCCAGTTGACCAGCGACGGCGAGCATTACTATTCATGGGGCAAACTGCCGGACTCGTCTTTGATCACCATCCCCAACAAAAAGAGCGGCCGTAAAATGCCCCCATTCGGCGCCAGCTTCTCCCCCGATGACCGCTACCTGATCGCGCCACGGATCGACGAACGAAAGGTGGCCGTCAACCCGTTCGTGGAATGGGTTCCGACCGACGGTTCGATGCGCCCGGTGATGCACCAAATTCGCACCACTTTCGCGGGTGACCGCGATCGCCTGGTCGCAGACAACTTTATTTTCGACACCCTGTCCGGCAAGGCTGTTCCGATCCTGGTGCCTGAGGAATACCGAGCCGGATTGGGTGCAACCCCGCTGGGATGGAGTGTTGAGCGCGGCCAGGCATTCATGGTGGCTGGCACGCTGGGGCTGAAAAAATCAGCATTATTTCGCGTGGACCTGGCGACCGGCCAGGGCGAGATGATCGTCGAAGAGTCCTCAGACATCCGGGTGGAGGCCAACAGCTACATGTACAACCGGCCCACGATCTGGATCATCGGCGACGGCGAGGAAGTCATCTGGTATTCCGACCGCAGCGGATGGGGACATCTTTATCTATACGATGCCCAGACCGGCGAACTGAAAACCACGATCACCAGCGGCGCCTGGCTGGTGCAGGATATCCACAGAATCGATGAGGAAAATCGCAACATCTACTTCACCGGCGGTGGGCGAGAGGCTGGCCGCGACCCCTATTTCAGACACCTTTACCGGGTGCCCATCGACGGGGGCGAAGTGACCTTGTTGACAGTAGAAAATGCCGACCATCACTTTGCGCCCGTTCCCTCACCTCAATTTGCCATGCTGTTTGGCCTGGCCCCGCCGCAACCCGTCATTCGACCCGACCTTGGGGTGCTGATCGATACCTGGTCCACCGTTGACCGGCCACCTGTCACCGTTCTGCGCTCAACCGTGGACGGGTCCATCGTGGCCCAACTCGAGGCGGCTGACGCCAGTGCTTTGTTTGAGACCGGCTGGACAGCCCCGGTACGCCACGCGGTCAAGGCCGCCGATGGAGAAACCGACATCTACACGGTGTACTGGGCGCCGCAGAGGGAATTGCCGGGCGGCAAACATCCGGTGATAGATTCGGCGTATGGCGGACCTCAAGTGATTGTCGCACCGCGCAACTTCGTGGACGCATTCAGCGGCCGCAATCCATACGGTCAGGCCGCTCAAGCCCGCCTGGGTTTTGCCGTGGTCACCACAGACGGTCGCGGCACGCCGTTGCGCTCGAATGCATTTCGCGATGCCGGCTACACCGAATTCACCCAGGTCGGCATCGACGACCATATTGCCGCAATAGAACATCTGGCGGACAAATATCCCGCAATGGACACCAGCCGTGTCGGTATTCATGGCTGGTCGTGGGGTGGGACTTTTTCGGGACAGGCCATCCTCAGCCGGCCTGAATTCTTCGATGTGGCAGTGACGGGCGCCGGTGTCTACGACTACATTCCGCTTTACCCCGGATTCGAATTCGCTGCCGGAATTCCGGAATATGCAGACGGCTCGCCGTATCGGGGCGAACCGACCGACTACCCGGCAAATTACGAGAAACTGGACATCACCAGAATGGCAGGCAACCTCAAAGGCAAAATGATGATCGTCTACGGCGACGCCGACGAAAACGTGCCCCAAAGCCAGGCCTTCAGATTGGTCGATGCCCTGATCAGGGCCAATAAGCCCTACGATCTGCTCTATATCCCCAATGGCACGCACGGCACTTCCGGTGGCGCCTTGAACGGCTACACCATGCAACGCCGTTTGGACTACTTCGTCGAACACCTGCTGGGCGTCGAACCACCCGCAGACGTGATAATCAGTTACGGTCAATGAATCCGTAATAGATCATGCCTGGCACCTTGAAGCGTCGAAGTCTGATAGGCGGCACGGCCGCCGTAGCCGGGTTGATGGCAAGCCCGTTGCATTCGGGGTGGCATTCGGCATCATCCGCGTCCGTCAGCGGCCCCAAGCCGCTGGCCGAGGTTCGCGATTCACTGGAACGGCAGATTCGCCAAACCCTCACTGACAAGCGCATTCCTGGCGCGGTTGTGGCCATCGTGGATGATCGCGGCGCGCTGCCTGACAGCCATCTCATCACCCATGGCGTGCTGGGGGTCAACGACCCCCGGTCGGTCACGGCCGACACCGCGTTTGACGTCGGATCCTGCTCCAAAAGCTACGTGGCCACGGCGGTCGCGGCACTGGTCAGCGATGGAAAACTGGACTTTGACGAACGGGTCAAGCCCCATGTGCCCGAACTGGAGCTTGATGACGCCTGGATTACCGACAACATCACCTTGCGAGACATTCTGTGCAACCGCACCGGTCTGGCCCGGCAGGTTCCGGTCGAGTCCTTTGCCAATCCCGATATCCGCATTCCTGAGATTGCCGGCCGGCTGCAATACTTTCGGCGCGCCTACCCTTTTCGCGGTGGCTATGTGTACTTCAACCCGGGTTTCATGATCGCGTCCCTGCTGGTTGAGCGCGTTTCCGGCATGCCTTATGCGGAATTTCTGGAAAAAAGAGTGTTTGGACCGTTGGGCATGGATCACAGCGCCTCAGGCTTACGGCCGTTTGAAATCCTCCCGGATCGCGCCCGCGGTCACACCACGCTGGACGGCGAAACGGTGGATTTCGAAGAGCCAATTTACGACAACTGGCAAGGCGCGGCGGGTGTCTTTTCATGCGGCAATGACGCATTACGCTGGCTGCGGTTTCACCTGGGGCAAGGGGTCATTGGCGGCGCCACCGTGGTCGATCCAGCGGCGCTGAAGCAGCTTCATCGTGCGCATACCGTCATGCCCGGCGGGAGCCTGATTCACAAGGTGCCCGAAGCACGCCTGTGCAACTATTGTATGGGCTGGTGGACATCGGAATTTCACGGCCAGCGCGTTGTAATGCATGCTGGGGGCATGTTCGGCTGGCGCGCATTTCAGGTCATGGTGCCTGGTCTCGGTATTGGCGCGGCGATCTACCTGAACGTGCCGCGTCGTTACGAAGCCGCGCTTTCCTACCACATTATCGAGACGCTTCTCACCGGGGCTGCCCGCGACTGGACCGCAGTTGCGGACCAAACTATTGCCGACACCTTGGCCGGCACCAAAGCCTACCTGGAGACGAATTATCCCTACCACAAAGGCACCAAGCCCGATGTGCCATTGGCGCAGCTTGCCGGCACCTACCGGCGTCCAGGCCTGGGCGATCTGCAGGTTGCCGAGGACGGCTACCGGCTGCGCGTCGACATCATCGACGGCCGCATTTGGGACGCGATTCTGACCCATTTGGGCGGCAATATTTTTGAGCGGCAATTTGAGCACATTGCAGTACGCGACTATACGCCCGTGCCCACCCGAATGAGGTTTGTCATCGAATCAGGTCAGGTGGTAAGACTTGAAGATGGCAACGCGAAGTGGGCAAAAGTCACCTGATTTTTCAAAACTAAGCGGTCTTTCTAGGTTATGTCACCAGCAGGATACCGCCGGCGACAGCCAGCACAGCCACCACGTGGCGTGGACCAAGAGGTTCGTGCAGCAGCAGGTAACCCAAAATGGCGCCTATTATCGGCGTCACAAAAGTAATGACCGACAACGAGGTCGCGGAATAGGTCGTGATCAGATAAAACCAGATGCCAAAAGTAATCGTGGCCACCCAGGCCGTCTGGTACACCATGGCGGCCATGGTCAGACCGGACATGGGGACGAAGGGATTGTCTCCTTCAATCAGGCAGCCAATGCTGAACATCACGGCCGCGACGCCCAGTTGATATAACAGTATTTGTGTCGCTGGACCGTAACGCAACTGACTGCCCTTGATAAGCAGCGTGGTCAAACCCCAGAGCGCACCTGCCCCCAGTGCCATCAGGTCCCCCTTGAGGGTGTCGCCGCCGAGGTTCGCCGTGGGATCGAGCGACACCACCACACCTGCAAAGGCAAGCAGTACCCCGATTGCCGATTTTGCATCGAGCCTTTCTCCCGTGAACAGGAAGTGGCTGCCGACGGCAACGATAAAGGGCGCCGTGTAGAGAAACATGACCGCCCGCGTGGCGTCGGTATAGGTCAGCGCGAAAAACAGCAATATGAACTCCGCACCAAACATGACGCCGACGACCAACCCCGGAAAGGTAAGCCCACTCATCCAGGAAAATGACTTCGAGCGGGTCAGCAGGTAAAGAGCGATCAGCGCCGACGCGCCCGCATAACGGACTGAACCCTGGGCCAGCGGACCAATCTCCGGCAGGGCAATTTTGATGGCAATTTGCTGCAGCGCCCAGGACAGGCACAAGACCAGCATCACCACCACGGCGATCAGGTCCATCGGCTTTGTCATGAAATTCGCCCTCAATATCGCCCGCAATTTGCCGCAGGCTGCCCATTGTTCTGACGTTTGTGGTAAAACGCAAATGCCCATTCGCATGTTTGGCGCATGTTTGGCGCTCAATCGGCTCTCCAATTGGGACTTAATTTGTGGCGGCAGTTTCGTACAGAACCCTATTTCAACAAATGGCGAAGGAATCGCCTGATCGTCCGGTATTGATCCATCGGGATCACGTCGTTAGCCGCCAAGAATTCGACCTCAAAACCAACCGGCTCGCACGTGCCTTTGGCGATATGGGCGTTGGCCGGGGCGACATGGTCACGATTGCCCTGAAGAATGGTATTGGGTTTTATGAAGCCACGGCTGCAGCGCTGAAACTCGGTGCAATCCCGAACCCCGTGTCCTGGCGGTCTGCCGGTCATTGAATTGCAAGCGATTATTGACCTCGCAAAGTCGGCGCTCGTCATCGCGGACGTGGAAGGCCTCAATTGCCCTCGTGCCTCGGTCCGGTCTGAGTATACCGGGGACGAGCAATACTCCGATGCGCCGTTGCCCGATGTGGTCGCACCATCATTTAAAGCGCCGGTCTCAGGAGGCAGCACAGGCAGACCCAAAATCATCGTATCGGGTACGCCTGGCGAAATCGACGCCGACGACCCCTTTGCCAGTCTGCTGAGGATACAACGGCGGGAGACCTTCCTGCTAAGCGGTCCGCTTTATCACAATGCGCCATTCACGTTTTCAGTCTATTCATTGGGACTGGGCGGCTGCGTCGTCATCATGGACCGATTTGATCCCGAAGAATCCTTGCGGCTGATGGACGAACACCAGGTGACCTATAGCTTTCTCGTGCCCACGATGATGCATCGAATCTGGCGATTGGGCGAATCGACGCGGTCGAAGTACGCCCTGACCTCATTGCGCACGATTCTGCATGCCGCCGCGCCCTGTGCGCCCGATCTGAAAGAAAACTGGATAAAGTGGTTGGGGGGTGACCGCCTCTGGGAACTCTACGGCGGAACGGAAGCGCAGGGCCTCAGCTTGATTAGCGGCGATGAGTGGCTGCGAAAACCTGGCAGCGTCGGGCGAATGCTGGATGGTTTCCAGGCAAAAATTTGCGACGATTCCGGCAACGAACTGGCGGCCGGCGAAGTCGGCGAACTCTATATGCGTCCCAATGACGGGCCTGGCACCACTTATACCTACATCGGTACGGAACCCCGGCAACTGGATGATGGATTCGAGTCCATCGGCGACATGGGATATATGGACGAAGATGGCTACCTGTTCCTGGCTGACCGGCGCACTGATATGATCATCTCCGGCGGCGCGAACATCTACCCGGCCGAAGTGGAGGCGGTACTGGAGTCCCATCCCGGCGTACGCTCGGCGGTGGCGATCGGTCTGCCAGATGAAGATCTGGGCCAGACGGTGTATGCCATCGTCGACGCCCCGGATCAGCCCACGGAAGCGGAATTGATCGAGCACTGCCGCCAGTATCTGGTGAGCTACAAATTGCCCCGCGCATTCGAGTTTGTCGACGTGGTACTGCGCGACGATGCGGGTAAAGTGCGGCGCAGCAGTTTAAGGGACGAACGCATCAACGCCCTGACCCCCGCAATTCGTTGAGGAACGAACACCTCCTTGCGTCACTAACTAGTGTTCAGGTCACTACTGCACCATGCCACAATAATCAGCTGAATCCACTCGCCCGGGAGGCACCGCTTTGACGACCACGATATTTTCCAACTGCCATTTGTTCGACGGTGTCAGCGAGGACATCAGGGGCGGCATGAACATCGCCATTGAAAACGGCGAAATCAAGGAAGTCAGCGAGCAGACGATAGCCATCGCAGGTGCCCACACCCATGATTGTGGCGGCCGCTTCCTGATGCCCGGCCTGCTCGATCTGCATTTTCACGCATACTCGGCCAGCTTTTGACATGCAGGCGCTTGATCGCATGCCCAAACCACTGCTGGTCAGTTATGCCATCAAACACCTGGAGGACGCCGCGCAGCGCGGATTCACAACCGTGCGCGATCCGGGTGGTGGCGAAGTGGGTCTCGCCATGGCTATTGAATGCGGTCTGATCCAGGGGCCGAGATTTCTCTACGGCGGGAAGGCGTTGTCCCAAACTGGCGGACACGGCGACATGCGCCCGGGCATGGAAGAAGAATATTGTAATTGCGCATACTCCGGCACCATTTGCCAGGTGGTCGACGGTGTCGACCAGGTGCGCAAGGTGGCACGCAATGAATTACGCAAGGGCGCCGATCATATCAAGGTATTTATCTCCGGCGGAGTTGCCTCACCATCCGACCCGATCTGGATGCCGCAGTTTACCAACGAAGAATTGCGTGCCGCAGTCGAGGAAGCCGAGACCCGGCGCAAGTACGTGATCGCCCATTGCCACACGGACGATGGCGCGCAGCGCTGTGTCGATGCGGGTATCCGGTCAATCGACCACGCCACCATGGTCAGTGCGCAAACCGCAGCGAATATCGCGGCAGCGGGCGCCTACACCGTTCCAACCCTTGCCGTCATCCAGGAAATTCTCGAATCGGGCATCGAGGCTGGCATGGCGCCCGAAGGCATGGCCAAGGTCGATGGCGTACTCGACAAGATGCTGACCTCGATCGAAACCTGCCGGGCCGCGGGTGTCAAGATCGGTCTGGGTACCGACATTTTCGGCACCCGCTGGCACGACCTGCAAGCCAGCGAATTCCGTTTCCGCGCAGCGGTCGATCGGCCTATCGATATCCTCAGGTCGGCCACCTCGATCAATGCCGAGATTGCCCAGCGGGGCGATGAAATCGGTCAGATCGCGCCCGGATTCGCAGCCGACCTGATCGTATTGGACCAGGACCCCCTGAAAGATATTTCAGTGTTTGAACGCTACCGCAGCGAAATGCCCGTGGTGATGCTGGGTGGTCGTTTTCTGAGAAACGAGTTGTAGAATTTGCCACGCCGTGGCAGCCCCGGGCTGCGCTGAATGCAGGGGAGACGATAGAGTACATCTGAACACTGGTGTGAATGCATGAACAAGCCAACCTTAAGCTTTATAAGTCTCATATTCATCCTGGCCGCCTGCACCCGCGATTCCCCCGAAAGTGAGGACACGCACAGACCTTCGACGGGCACTGCAACGGACACTACGAGCGTGCCCATGGGGCTGGAAAATCAGGGCATCGGGGCCTCCGTCGATTTTATGCGTCCAAAGGGCACGCCTCGGGAGATCGACTTTAGCGTCGATGAAGGCACCTGGCTGTCGGTGGACATGTCGCCGGATGGGAAATGGATTGTGTTCGATCTCCTGGGGCATATATATCGCCTGCCGGCTTCCGGAGGCGAGGCATTATGCCTGACGCAGGGATCGGGTATCGCGCTGAATTTTCATCCCGCAATTTCTCCGGACGGCGCGCAAATCGCATTCATTTCCGACCGCTCGGAGCAGGACAATGTGTGGGTGATGAATGCCGACGGTTCGGAGCCCAGGGTGCTGTATCTGGACGTTGAGACCCGATTCACCGACCCGGACTGGCACCCCGACGGGAACAGCGTCGTGGCAGTGCGCATTTTCCCCAGCCCCGGCCGCGGCTGGCACCGGCGGAATATGACACTCGCCCGAATCTCGGTAAATGAAGGGCAGCTTACCGAAATGCGACGGGACCAGTTGGCGCACTTCACCGCGCCTTCATACTCATCGGATGGACAGCAACTGGTATTTGAGGTCGCCTACTCAACCTGGCGCGGCAACGGCCTGCTCAAGGCTGGGCACCGCATTCACAGTCAGCATTTAGCCAGCGGCGAAGTGCAGGACATCCGCTTTGACGAGCCCGTGGCGCCTACTGACGAATACCTCGCAGCGTTGAGCAATACGCATTACGCCGCAGACGTAGAAGGCGACAAACCAGCGGCCTTGAATCCTGAGCTGTCACCGGATGGACGCTATCTCGCTTTTGCCATAGAGCGCCCGGAAGCAATTATGCACTACCGTGGCCACGAATTTCGGGGGCTGACCGGCATCATGCTGCGGGATTTGCAGACCGGTGAAGAGCGCTTGGTGGTGGAGGAGGCTTCTCACGACCTGACCCGGCTCAACGCACAGTACTCCTACCGCCCGTTCCCCGGATTCAGTTGGGCGCCCGACAGCCAGTCGCTTGTTATCGCCTACGGCGGCAAGATTCATCGCGTCGATATCCACAGCGGCTCAGATCAGATCATCCCGTTCTCAGCCCAGGTTCACCGCAGCATCTCTGAACAGGTGCGCAGTGAGGTAACGATCGAGGACAAGGTGTTTCATTCAAAGTTTTTGCAGTGGCCGGTTTCATCACCGACGCGTGACCAATTGGTATTTGTCGCCGCCGGTAAACTCTGGACCACCAATTTGGCAGGGGAGACACCTCGCGCATTGACCGAGCCGATGACTGAGCATGTCCAGCTCACGCCGGACTTTTCACCTGACGGCGAACAGGTGATTTTTGCCACCTGGAGCGACACTCAGGGCGGTCATGTCTGGCAGGTGCCTGCATCTGGTGGAACCCCGGAAAAGTTGACAGCCGAGGCAGCTCAATACCTGTATCCGGCCTTTAGCGCAGATGGTTCTACCCTATTGGTCACCCGGGGACCGCAACGCCTGTGGCCAGCATTTACCTCGCCAGCACCCGCGCTTGATCGTGAGACCGAAGGCGAACAAGCCTCGGGGCCGCAGTGGAACATTGCCCTACTGGACACCCGCAGCGGGACCACAAAAAACCTGGTGCCGCTGGCCCAGCCACGCCGGGCGACTTTCATCAACAACGACCGCGTGGCCAGCTACGGACAGGAAGATATCACTGCGACATTTGATCTGCGCAGCCCTTATCCCAGCGAGACGGCACTGGCACAGTGGGTACAGGTCACGTCTCATGACCTGGACGGTTCCCACAGCCGGGTTCATGCCAGCCTACCGCCCCGCCTCGACTTCTTTGGCGGCTCCAATTCACCCGTGCTGTCCCCTGACGGACAGTGGCTGGCATTTGAGTCCGGTAGAGCGGTTTTTGTGGCGCCGCTCAATGCCGCATCCGAAGAGGTGATCCGCCTCGAAACCGACCCCAACATTGACGTACCCGGACGCATTCGGGTGGGCGACCAGGGCGGTAATTTTCCACATTGGCGCGATGCCCGCACGGTGGAATTCGTCAGCGGCAATATCTATGTCAATTATAACGTCGATTCCGGTGAGACAAAACGGCTCAGCATCGACCTGGAAATCCCGCGCGATGTCCCCAATGGCGCCATCGCATTCACCGGCGCGAAAATCATCACACTCGATGGCGACAGGATCATCGACGAGGGCGACCTGGTCATTGATGGATCGAGAATCGCCTGCGTTGGCGCCTGCGAACTGGGCAAAGCCAGCCGCGTGATCGATGCGTCCGGGAAGATCATCATCCCCGGACTGGTGGATTTACATGCGCACCATAGTGTGATTCCCGGCGGCATCATTGGTCAGCACCAACCCGCTTTAGCGCTGGACCTCGCCCACGGGGTGACGACGATTATCGACCCCGCCACAGTCTCCAGCTCGGCGTTTCCGCTGGCCGAAATGATCGAGGCCGGTGTCCTGCTGGGACCTCGGACTTTTTCCAGTGGAGAATTCGTGATCACCCAGGCCTACGCCTGGGGCGACAATCTTGCCATCACGAACCCGGAAAACGCGGTATTCAATGCAGATGCACGGGCGCTCTGGGGTGCGATCGAATTGAAGAACTACCGCCTGGCGTCGCGCCAACATCACCAGTACCTGATTGAGGCAGCGCGCCGCCACCCCATCACGGTGACAGCGGAAGGCGGCCCGTTATTTGCTGATGTGGGCTACGCCATGGACGGTCAGCCAGGTTGGGAGCATTTGATTGGGCCCTTGAGACTCTACCGGGATGCCACGCAATTTTTTGGTGCAGCCGGGATTCACTATTCGCCCACAGTAATCGTTGCCGGTCACGTCAATGGCGCCAAGGACTACTTCCGCCAGCACCAGGGATTACTGGAGGATGAGAAGTACAACCGTTTCATGCCACGCCAGAATTTGGAGGCGCAACATGCCAATCTTCCCGATTGGCCGAAGCGCGAGTTCTCTTTCCCGTTGGTCGCCGAAGGGATGGCTGATATTGTCCGCGCCGGGGGCTACGGTGCCCTGGGCGAGCACGGCGAGCAAGTTGGGATCGGTACGCACTGGGAGTTGTGGGCCTATGCCGAAGCACTCACGCCGCTCGAAGCGCTATGGGTCGGCAGCTACGGCGGCGCCCATTATGTCGGCCTCGATCGGGAACTGGGCTCCATCGAAGTTGGCAAACTGGCCGACCTGATTGTACTCAACAGCGATCCGCTGGAAGACATCCGTAATTCGACCGATATTGAACTGGTGGTCAAAGCCGGCAATGTGTACGACCCCCAGACATTGGATCGAATCTGGCCGGATAGCCGTCCATTCGGGGCTGCGCCCTGGTGGAATAGTTCGACCGATTCTAATCCCTGAGCTTGAAACGCTGGATCTTGCCGGTAGCCGTTTTCGGGAGTTCATCGGTGAACTCGATCCAGCGCGGATACTTGTAGCCTGCCAGGCGTGTTTTCACGAATTTTTTGAGTTCGTCGGCCAGCTCAGCGGATGAATCCACCCCTGAATGCAATACCACAAACGCCTTAGGCTTGATCAACTCGTCCTGGTCCGCCTGCCCGACCACGGCAGCCTCCATCACGGCATCATGCTCGACCAACGCCGACTCTACTTCAAAGGGAGAAACGAAAATGCCACCCACCTTCAGCATATCGTCACTGCGGCCGCCAAAAATGAAAAATCCCTCCTCGTCGACGTGGTACTGGTCTCCGGTGCGCGTCCATCGTCCACGAAATGTTGCGCTGCTTCGCTCGGGCTGATTCCAGTACATCGTCGCACTGGTTGGGCCTGCAACCTCCAGGCTTCCAAGTTCCCCCACGGCAACAGGCTGACCGTCATCGTCTACCAGGCGGGCTTCGTAGCCGTCAACTGCCTTCCCTGTACTGTTGAGTTTGACTTGACCGCTGCGGTTGGACAGAAAAATGTGCAGCATTTCAGTGGACCCGATGCCATCGAGAATTTCCACGCCCATGCGTTTTTTCCAGCGCGTCAGCAGCTCTGCCGGCAGGGCTTCACCCGCCGATACGCAAACGCGCAGATTATGTTCATCCGGTCCCGGCAGCAAGTCACTGGCCAATAACATGGCGTAAAGCGTTGGTACACCGAAGAACACTGTTGGCTTTTGTTCGCGAATGATTTCGCAAACCGCCTCGGGGGTTGGCGGACCCGCCAGCAAAACTGCCGCCGCGCCGGTCGCCAGGGGAAAGGTGAGCTGATTACCAAGTCCATAGGCGAAAAAGAACTTCGCGGCCGAGTAAATCATGTCACTATCGCCGATGCCCAATACCGGCCTCGCATATTGCCTGGCCGTGCTCATCAGGCTGGAGTGAACGTGTACGACCCCTTTGGGACGCCCGGTGGTGCCGGAGGTGTACAACCAGAAACACATATCGCCCGCCGCAGTGCGCACGGCTTCAAATGCATCGCCTCCAGCGGCAATGAAGTCGTTCAACAGGGCATGGCCGCAATCGTCTTTGTGTGCGCCGTCGACGATGACAGCGACGTCATTGGAATCGGCTTCCAGGAAGTCAGCAAATTGTGGCAGCAACGGTGGCGAAACAAACAGCGCCCTGGCGCCGCAGTCATTGAGTATGTAGCTGTAGTCCCTGGACGTCAGCAAGGTATTGAGCGGCACCGGAATAATACCGGCCTTGATGGCGCCCAGAAATACCACGGGTAACTCGAAACTGTCGAACATGCACAGCGTGATGCGATCCCCCGGCTGCAAGCCAGCACGCCGCAGGGCATTGGCGGCCCGGTTCGACAGCTGATCCAGTTTCGCAAAGCTGTGATGGCCGGCTGCATCGACATAGGCAGTCTTGTCTCCGCGGCCGCGCTTGATGTTCGATGACAGGAGATCAATCGCTGCATTGTAAGAAGCCGGCTCAGCCATGGTGACAAGATACCACGTCGCTGCAGACTCTCACCGTTCGCATTGCGGGGTTGAAGAGGCCGGCGTTGTTTGCCGTGAGGAAGGCCCGTGGGATTACGTCTCATAGAGAAGTCTTAGCAGGAGAACCCGGGAAATGAGCCAGCAACCCGCGGCAGCGCAACACTATAATTGGGAAAGGATGCCTCGTGAGCAGCTCAACAGTGACATTGGCCGGCGAGTGATTACGGGCACCAACATGATGCTGGCCCACGTCTACCTCAAGAAAGGGGCGGTGGTGCCGATGCACAGCCACCACAACGAACAGATTACCTACATTCTCGATGGTTCGATCAGGTTTTTGCTCGGCGATGATCAGGACGAGGAAGTCATTGTGGGGTCTGGCGAAGTGTTGGTCATTCCTCCCAACTTGCCCCACAGCGCCGAAGCCCTGGAGGATACCGTGGACGTAGATATCTTCAATCCGCCGCGACAGGACTGGCTCGATGGCACCGACAGCTACCTGAGGGACGGTGACTCCTGACGTTTTTTATAATGGGCACCTCGGCGTCCCTGTCCGCGGGCACAAACTGAATTTAGGTGAACTATGGATTTAGGTATAGCAGGACGATCTGCCATCGTCGGTGGATCAAGTAGGGGCCTGGGCAAGGCCTGTGCACTGGCACTGGCCAAAGAAGGCATCAACGTCTGGATTACAGCCCGTGGTCAAGAGACGCTGGATGAAACTGCCGATGAAATCCGCTCAGCGGGCAGTGGCGATGTCCACAGCGTGGTGGCCGATGTCACCAGCGAGGCCGGACGCGACGCCATTTTTTCGGCCTGCCCGCAGCCGGATATCCTCATCAACAATGCCGACGGCCCCCCACCTGGCGATTTCAGGGACTGGGGGCAAAAAGCGTGGTTCGATGCGATCAATGCCAATATGTACAGCGCCATTGACAATATTCGGCGCTGCCTCGACGGCATGATCGAACGCCGCTTCGGCCGCATCGTTAACATCACCAGCATTGCGGTTAAGCAGCCGGTGGGTGAATTGGGTTTGTCAAACGGTGCGAGGTCCGGACTGACAGGTTTTATTTCTGGAATCGCCCGCGAACCATCGCGGCACAATGTTACGATCAATAACCTGCTGCCTGGTTTTATCAACACGGACCGCCTGCAGTCCATTATCAAGGGTCGGGCACAGCAAGCGGGCGAGGATCCGGAGACCTTCGGCCGCGCATTTTTTGACCGCACAATACCTGCCGGGCGGCCTGGGGATCCGGATGAATTCGGCGCGATTTGTGCGTTCCTCTGCAGCCAGCACGCAGCCTACTTCACAGCACAGAATGTTCTGATGGACGGCGGTGCGTACCCTGGAACGTTTTAGACCCCTTCAGCATCAAGGAATCGCAATTGTGAAGCTCGAAATTTCCCCCATTCTCATACGACACTCGCAAGCCGGATTGATCGCCATTCTAATCCTGGCACTCACTTTTTCAGGCGCAACGGCGGCCGGCGACGAAGCGCTCAAGCATGCCAATGAACTGCTGGAGAAGCATCCCCTGATAGATGCTCACAACGATCTGCCGATCTTCATCCGCGAACTTCAGGCGGGGCCTCGCGACGTCAACGGCTACGACTTGCATGGGCCGGTGGCCGGCGATACCAACCTCGAGAAACTACGGCTGGGTCACGTGGGTGCACAATTCTGGTCGGTATTCATCCCCGGCACGGAAGAGGTCAAGCGGGCCGGGTTTGCCCGCGTGCAACTGGAGCAAATCGACATTGCCCGGCGCATCATCGCACGGTACCCGGAACAACTGGCGTTCGCCACCACGGTGGCCGATATCGAGCAGGCTCGCAGCGAAGGCCGCATCGCCTCGTTATTGGGCATGGAAGGCGGCCACGCGATCGAAAACTCCCTTGGTGCCCTGCGCATGTTTTATGAACTTGGGGTTCGCTACATGACACTGACTCACTCGCAAAACAATGACTGGGCAGATGCTGCCGGCCAAGATGAGCACAACGGCCTGACGCCATTTGGTAAGGAAGTGGTGCGCGAGATGAATCGCCTGGGTATGTTGGTCGACATTTCCCACGTATCGCCCAAAACCATGAGTGACACACTGGATATCGCGGTGGCGCCAGTCATTTTTTCCCATTCCAACGCACATGGGATGACCGGCCATATGCGCAATGTACCGGACGCCATCCTCAAACGCCTGCCCGACAATGGTGGCGTGGTCATGGCCTCCTTCATCGATGTTTTCAACACCCCCGGCTACGATGAGTGGGAAGCCGGCTTCAGTGCCTTTCGTGGTGATGTGAAGTGGGGCGAGCCCCGCTACGAGGCGCTACGGGAAGAATACGTCGTTGATCACCCGGTGCCCAAAGCAGGGATCATGGACGTCGCCGACCACATCGAGTACATCGCCCGCGTCGCCGGTCCCGAGCATGTTGGCATCGGCAGTGACTTCTTCGGCGATCCGCAGTGGATGGCCGAGGGTCTGACGGATGTCAGTCACTTCCCGAGGGTGTTCGCCGAACTCGTGCGCCGCGGCTGGAGCGATGAACAACTGATCAAACTTTCCCGCGACAATCTCATCGCCGCTCTGGAAGGGGCGGAGAAAGCAGCCGCACGCGTACAGCAGGAGCGTGAGCCTTCATTTGCGACCATTGAGGAATTGAATGGAGGGCAGGAGAAGCCTGACGTCTATTAAGGGCGTTGCGACCCAGGATGACAACAACCGCAACATATTCCCACGCCACAGGGCCGAAGCATCCTCCCGTTCGCAACATCACGATGGGTGACTTTTTGAAAGAGGCCGCCGATGCGGTGCCCCAGCGAATCGCACTGATTGCCGGTAACGCAGATCCCGGGCAAAGGCGTCAATGGACCTACGCCGAACTCTACGACGAATCTGTTCGCACAGCCCATGCATTTCGTGGACGTTTCGAGCCGGGCGTGCGGGTGGCCATCTGGGCGCCCAATGTGCCGGAATGGATTTCTATCGAATTTGGCGCCGCCATGGCCGGCATTATCCTGGTCACCGTCAATCCCGCCTTTCAAGCCAGGGAAGTCGAATATGTCATCAATCAATCGAAAAGCGCCGGCATCCTGGTATTTACAAATTTTCGTGGCAATCCGATGCTCGAAATCGTGGAAGACATTCGCGGCCAGTGCCCGACGCTGCGGGACGTCATCAAACTGGAGCGATGGGATGAGTTTCTGGCGTCCGAGGACAAGTCAGATCAAACTTTGCCCGAGGTCAAGCCCGACGATGCGGTGATGATCCAGTACACATTCGGCACCACCGGTTTTCCAAAGGGTGCGCTGTTGCACCACCGAGGACTGGTGAACAATGGTGCGCATTCGATGGACGGCATCGGGGTCCGGCAAGGCGCAGTTTGGCTGACCATGATGCCATTGTTTCATACCGGTGGATGCGTGATGTGTGTCCTGGGCTCAGTTGCCGTGCGCGCAACGCAGGTGTTGATGGAGGCGTTTGATCCCGGCCTGGCGTTGGAATTGTGCGAAATCTACCGGGGCGAGGCCCTATTGGGCGTACCCACGATGCTGATCGCGATGCTGGAGCACCCTTCCTTTGCAAAGCGCGACCTTTCTCCCCTCACATCAATCTGTTCCGGCGGATCGACGGTTCCTGCCGCCCTGGTGCAGAGGCTGGAGAGTGGACTGGGCGCTTCGTTCGTCATTGTATTTGGCCAGACGGAGTGCTCGCCGGTTGCTTCGATGACTCGGCCTGACGATTCCACGCATGACAAAGCCAACACCATCGGCAGACCCATGCCCAATGTCGAAATCAAGATAATCGATCCGGACAACAGTGCAACCCGGCCCCTGGGGGAAGTCGGTGAATTTTGCACCCGAGGCTACCACGTCATGCACGAATATTTTGATATGCCCGAGGCCACCGCAGCCACCATCGACGAAGAAGGCTGGTTGCACACCGGCGATTTGTGCGCCATGGATGAGCGCGGCTACTGTACCGTCTAGGGGCGGCTGAAAGACATGATTATTCGGGGCGGTGAAAACATCTACCCACGTGAAATTGAGGATTTGCTTTATCAGCACGAGGCTGTCGGAGAGGCCGCGGTGGTGGGGCTGCCTGATGACAAATTCGGAGAGATTGTCGGTGCCTTTATCCGACCTGCGCCCGGTCACCGGGTCGACCGAAATATCCTGTTTCAGTACTTGCGCGACCATTTATCACCTCAGAAGACGCCCGTCATTTGGGTGGCGTTGGACGAATTTCCCCTCACCGGATCAGGCAAAATCCAGAAATTCCGCCTTCGCGATATGTGGCAGGCGGGATCGCTGCAGCCACTTCCCTGAACGAGAGGTCGAGCCAGGGCTTATGAGCACCGAACCCCCTATCCGCCAGCGCCTCTGGGGCTTCACCTTCTTCGCGCTGCGATATGATTGAATTACTAACTTTGGCGCTTGCGATGTTGATCACGGGCGTGGTCGGCGGCCTTCTCGCCGGACTGTTGGGCGTAGGCGGCGGAATTATCATTGTTCCAATGCTGGAGGCGGCGCTGAGTTTTCTGCAAGTGGATTCCACCATTCGCATGCATGTGGCCGTCGGTACTTCTCTGGCCATCATTATTCCGACATCGCTGTCCTCTTCCAGGGCGCATTTCAAGCGCGGTTCAGTAGATATGACCCTGGTCAAGAGTTGGGCGCCGTGGATCTTTCTCGGAGCGTTGGCCGGCACCTATATTGCCAGTATGCTTTCAAGCCGTGTGCTTACCGGAATTTTTGCTGTCATTGCGCTGGTGGTGGCGACCCGCATGATGCTGCCATTGAGCAATTATTCACTAAGAAGAAGCATCCCCCAGGGCATCGCCGGGTTTCCAATCCCGACCTGCATCGGATTCCTTTCATCCATGATGGGCATCGGAGGCGGTTCATTCAGCGTGCCGGTCATGACCCTTTACGGTGCGCCCATCCACCGTGCCGTCGGAACCGCCGCGCTGATCGGATTGATCATTGCAGTGCCCGGGACGCTGGGGTTCATGTTCGCCGGCCTGGGCAATGAATTGCTGCCATTGGGAAGCTTTGGCTACGTTAATCTGGTGGGCTTGGCCCTGATTGCCCCCACATCGGTTCTTGCGGCGCCCTGGGGCGCGAAACTGGCACACGCGACAGGCAAGCGGCAATTGACTCTGCTGTTCGGCATTTTCCTGCTGCTGGTCTCGGTCCGGATGTTCATGAGTTCCTTCTTTCTCTAGGGCTTCTGACCAGATGTTTCAGGAATGCGCCGACCTGGCAATCCTGTCAAAATGGTTGCTATGAAACGGTTCGAAACGGTCGATCACTATATTGCGAGCGCCACCCAGTGGCAGGACGAGCTGCGGCAACTGCGCGAGGTACTGCTTTCAACCGGTCTGACCGAAGAAGTTAAGTGGGGCGCGCCATGCTATACCCACAGGGGCAAGAATGTTGTGGGCATGAGCGGCTTTAAGTCTTACTTCGGGCTCTGGTACCACCAGGGCGCGCTGCTTAAGGACGACAAGAAAGTGCTGATGAACGCCCAGGAGGGCAAAACCAGAGCGCTCCGGCAATGGCGCATGTCCGCCGCAACCGATATCAAGCCATCAATCATCAAGCGCTATATCACAGAATCGGTCCAATATCTCGATGCCGGCAAGGAAATAAAGGCGGAACGCAACAAGCCGATCATTGTGCCGCCGCACCTCCAGGCAGCGTTTGAAGCGCATTCCGGGGCACAGCAGGCCTACTCAAAACTGCGGCCCGGCTTACAACGAGAGTATGCCGACTACGTTGCGGACGCCAAGCGCGAAGACACCAAACTGAAACGAATCGACAAAATCCTGCCGATGATACTCGAGGGTGTCGGGCTCAACGACAAGTACCGTTAGCCCGCTTCGAATCATAGCTAATGCTGTGATATCTGAGGTGATTTACCAAACTGCTTCGCCAGCTACACTGCAAATTCCGGATCCTTGGCGAAATATGCGGGTTAGCTGTGAATTCCAGCAACGTTGTTCACACTTGAAGCTCGGTGCCATCGTTACCGCAAAGTGTCGTGAGGGGGTTGCGGTTCGCTCCTGGCGGATGGCCCTACGGGCTTCCCTCACTCCTCCGCGCTTGGTGGGTCGGCTCCAACGGAACTTCCTGTTCCGTGTCGCCTCGCTGGTCCATCCATGGACCAGCGACCCAGTCGCTTGTCGTCCCTCGGCATCCACCTTGATGGAGCGCACCACAACCCCCTCACGACACTTTGCTGCACGGTGCGGCTCTTGGGCTCGCACGACCGCAACCTTCCTGGGGCAGCCAATGGCATGACACACGCGCCAAATCGACGACATTTGTGACCCCTATGTGCCATATGTTGGAACAAGCCGGAAAGAGTGACAGTGCTGCTTCCAGGACCCTCTGCCCCGAATTGGCTTGTGCCGGCGGTAGGAAAGTCCCATGAGCGGGCTGCTGGCCGCGACTTCAAGGATGCTGAGCGCCGCACAAGCGACTGGGTCGCCGAGCCATGAATGGCTCGGCGAGGCGCGAGGGAACAGGATGTTCCCTGAAGCCGACCCACAAAGCGCGGAGAAGTGAGGGTAGCCCGCAGGGCCATCCGCCAGGAGTGGGCAGCAGTCCGCTCATGGGACTTTCCGGAGGTAATGTAGGCATCGTTTCCTGGTGTATGCAACGTTGCTGGAATTCAGAATTAGCCCGTTACAGTCTTCCACCGGGTCAGGCTTTGCTCAGGCCAGTAATCGCTGCGGCGATAGTATTGCTGCACGCTCGGAGAACCGAGCGGAATCTGCACCCAGGGTTGCTTGGACTCAACATAGATGTGAATATCCGGCGACAGGCCATGCCCGGCATCCAGGGTACCGACACGCACAAAGGCAATCTTCTCGCCCGCACCAGAGTAGTGGCTCCATACCGCGATTCGGCAGTCTGGGCAGCGGATGAATTCCTGCCCGTAACCGCTGTTGGAGGGGGTTGCCACGTGCTCAGGCTCGCCTTGCAAAAGCGTCACCCGGTCACTTTCAATCATCGCGTTGAGCGCGAAAGCGCCGCCGGTCTCTCGCTGGCACCAATGGCAGTGGCAACAATGCACAAAGAGTGGATCTGATTCCATCCGGAAGCGCACAGCCCCGCAGGCACAGCCGCCTTCATACTTTCCGATTGGTTCGCCTGTCCTATTCATCACCCATTGTAAGGCAAGATTGGGCCAGGGATTATATGTATCGTGGCAACCCTGTAGCATGGCAATAGTTCCCTACCACCTGGTGTACTTTTTTTGGAGATTCACTGATGTTGAGATCAATGCAGGACAAGCCGATCAACCTGGTCTCGATTCTTCAACACGCGGGCCGTTGGCATGGCGAGCAGGAGATTGTCACCAATACCGTGGAAGGGGGTGTTCACCGGCAGACCTATGCCGAAACCATGAACGGGGCCACCAAACTTGCGTCGAGGCTCGCTGGTATAGGCATCAAACTGGGGGACCGCATCGGCACGCTGGCCTGGAACACTCATCGCCACATGGAAATTTGGTACGCCGTATCCGGCTCCGGCGCAATCTGCCATACGGTTAATCCCCGCCTGTTTCCGGAACAGCTCATATTCATCATCAATCACGCCCAGGACCGCGTACTGTTCATTGACCTGACTTTTGTAGATCTGCTCGGCAGCTTGCTGGCTGATCTTCCTTCGGTGCAAGTGGTTGTCATCATGACTGATCGGGCACACATGCCCGACACCTCGGCCTGGGATGTAGCGGGAATTCATTGCTACGAGGACTTCATTTCTGATGGTTCCGATGGCGCCGCGGAATTCGACTGGCCGGAATTGGATGAGCGGACCGGCTCTTCGCTGTGCTACACCTCGGGCACTACGGGTGACCCCAAGGGCGTGCTGTACACCCATCGCGCCAACTTGCTGCACGCCTACGCCGCCTGCGGCGGAGACTGCTTCAACATCTCTGCCGCTGATTCTGTGCTGATGGTTGTGCCCATGTTTCACGCCAATTCCTGGGGCCTGGCCTACTCGGTACCCATGACCGGCTGTAAACTGGTGTTACCGGGGCCCCACATGGACGGGGCCAGCATCCATGGCCAGATTGAACGCGAGCAAGTGACCATAGCCGCCGCGGTGCCGACCGTCTGGAATATGTTGATTGGCTATCTCAATGAGACCGGGGCAAGCCTGGACAGCCTGCAGCAAGTCGCCATCGGCGGAGCTGCCGTGCCCCGCTCGATGATCCAGGAATTTGATGAAAAGTACGGCGTGGACGTCATTCACGCCTGGGGCATGACCGAAATGAGCCCGATAGGCACGATCAATCGGCCGAAGCCCTTTATGGCTGATCTGAGCCAGGATGAGCGGCTGGATATTCGTTCCAAGCAAGGCCGGCCACCTTTTGGTGTTGATCTGAAGATCGTTGATGATGATGACAATGTCCTGCCCCATGATGGAGAGACCTTCGGCCGATTGCTCTGCCGCGGCCCATGGATCATTGAGCGCTATTACCTGGCCGAGGAATCTGCGCTGGAGGACGGCTGGTTCGATACCGGTGATGTAGCGACGATTGATCAATATGGCTATATGCAGATCACTGACCGGGCCAAGGACGTGATCAAGTCCGGCGGTGAATGGATCAGCTCGGCAGATCTGGAGAATGCAGCCGTGGCGCATCCGGCAGTCGCCATGGCGGCTTGTATCGGGGCGACCCACCCCAAGTGGGACGAGCGACCGATCCTTTTGATCAAAGTGGTGGAAGGCGCCGCAACGCCCAGCGATGATGACATGCGCGCGTTGCTCGCCGAGTCCTTTGCCAAGTGGCAGTTGCCGGACGCGGTGATCCAGGTGCCTGACATTCCCCTCACGGCGACCGGCAAGATCGACAAGAAGCCGCTGCGCGCGAAATATCAAGACTACCTGATCAGATAACAGCACAGGTTCAATCGTGCCGGAAATCGAGTGACGGCGTACTGAACGGCCGGGAATTGAACAACTGGAGCAAAGCATGAGCAACTGGCAAGATACAAAGCACAACCCGCAAACAGCCCCACGCTTCACGGAAATTGCGACGTTCATGCGATGTCCATTGGCCGACAGCGCTGAGAATGTGGATATTGCTCTGATTGGTGTGCCCTACGATGGCGGCGTTACCAACCGCCCCGGCGCACGTCATGGCCCGCGCGAAATCCGCAATTCGTCAAGCCTAATGCGGACCATTCACCATGTCACTCGTTTCAATCCCTTTGAAGCCTGCCGGATCGTCGATCTTGGTGACGTGCGGTTTTCAGGAATGTTCGACCCGGCTACCGTGGCCAGCGAAATTGAAGCCTTTTACCAGCATGTTGTGGCGGCAGGTGCCATACCATTATCTGCCGGCGGCGATCATTCCATCAGTTACCCAATCCTGCGGGTGCTGGGCCGTGACGAACCCGTCAGCATGGTCCATATTGATGCCCACACCGACACCTGGGGGCCATTTCAGGGCTGTAAGTTCCACCACGGCGCGCCGTTTAGATTAGCGGTCGAAGACGGCGTGCTCGACCCCAAACGCACGGTACAGATCGGCATTCGCGGCGGCCAGGCAGTAACCGAGGGTTGGGACTTCTCGGAGCAAAGCGGCATGCGGGTGATCTTTATGGAAGAGTTCACGGCCATGGGCGTCGACGCCGTCATTGCCGAAGCACGCCGGGTTGTCGGAGATGGGCCAACGTACATCTCCTTCGACGTCGACGGCCTCGACCCGGTATATGCGCCGGGCACTGGCACGCCGGAAATTGGAGGCATTACGACCATTGAGGCCCAGGCGCTGCTGCGTGGTCTGAGCGGCCTGAACCTGATCGGCGGCGACGTCGTCGAAGTCGCCCCACCTTTAGCGACCAGACCGGTAACACAGCGCTGGTCGGTGCAACCCTGATGTTCGAGATTCTGTGTTTGTTGGCACAATCGCACAGTTAACGGGGCTGTGACCCCTACTTCGTGCTATATTGGTGGCTTGAAGTCTACTGGTGCGTCATCCAAGAACAGCTCGGACGCTCGCTTCTGATTACTCTGATAGGCTTGGTTCCAGCTTCTTTCGGCCAGTGAAGGCGGGGAAGTACAGAGCCAATGAGTGGCTAACCCGGCGCGATCTGCGTCAGGCTTACAACAAGGACAAGTGAATTTGCTTCATAGATTGGGCATCTACGCTTATGCGTGATTGCGCCGAATAAGCAAGCTGGATTGTGTTGTAACCCGGATGTGTCGAACCAGGACACACCCGCATTTTACCAAGGGTAGCAACGTGCTTGATTCTAACTTACTTTGGGGCATTGTCCTGCTGATGGCATTTCTCGGATTGATTGCCGATCTGATCGTTCAAAGCAAACTATTCGGACGGCCAAGACATCACTACCGCCATGTGCCCGAGCACATGCGTCAGACGGGCTCGCTGAACACGACAAACCGGAAACATATCGACTGGTATAGATTCTGAGAGCCGGGCCGGCGCCTAGCCAGCTATTTGCACCAGCTATCCGCGCCGGCTATCGGGGCCCGATCTCTGACCGTATCCATTGCCCATCAAATGATTGGTGTTCGGCGATAGCACGCTGGCTTGTGTCTGTTGGTAGGGATACACCGGCTCCTCGAAGCCCAGTATTGATTCCCATACCGTGGGCCCCAGCGTGACCAGTATCAGTGCGGTGGCAAGCCCCGCATAGCCGCCGGCAAGTGCACCGCCAGGGTGATGTCGCCCGGCTACTCGACGTGTCCTCAGTGCAGTGGCCAGCTGGGAGGCCGGTCGCCGCCAGATGCCGCGTCGGCACTGGCTGGCCTACCAGGCGCACGTTGACGAGGAGATTGCAGCTAATGAATCGACGTAAATTGTTCAAACGAATCGTAACCCCCGACAAGTTACTCTTGTGCATTTTCTTATCTGGGTGTGTTTCATTGCCTGTAACTGAATTAAACCAGTTAGCGCCTGTTGACTGTCGTGCACATGGTGTATTGGTTGATGATGAACAGTTAGCCACTGGTCAGATTATTAATGGTCCTGTAATTCGATCTACAACCTTGATGCGGGTAGAAAGGGAGTGTGGAGATTATTATCCTATTGGGATTACAGGTTGTGCTGTACCACAGGGACAGGAAAAATACGTTATTTGGGATTCATTCGGTAAATGTGGAATTCGACATGAAGCTTGTCACGCACGATACCAAATCGCTACACATACGACTGAGTACGTAATTGAATGGATAACAGGGGATATTTGGGCAGGCTGTCCGGTGCGTTCGATGGTGGTAAAAGGATGACCACCCCAACCCCTAAAAAGCGCATGAGTGATAATCCAGTTACTTCACCCGCCGCACCCAGGCCAACAGCGCCTATAACGCGCTGACCCAGGCTACCGGAGCACACCATCACCCTGGAATCCGGCAAAACGGTAGAAATCGGCTTGTGATGGTTGCTATGGATGACGATGAACCAATCAGACCGTAAGGTTTTGGGAGCCCAGTATTGATACCCATACCGTGGGCCCCAGCGTGACCAGTATCAGCGCGGTGGCAAGCCCCGCATAGCCGCCGGCAAGTGCACCGCGAGTGGTCAGCTTTGACCAGTACATGGACAGGAACAACACGGGGAAATTGACGCTGGCCGCGATGGCAAGTGCGATCAAGGCCAGCACTGCGACATTCTCGCCTTCCATCAGGATGGCCAAGGCCATGGTTGAAAGACCGATGAGCACTGTCGTGAGGCGTGAAATGCGCAATTCCTTCGCCCGGTCACTGTCACCATCGCAGATTACATTGGCATAGATATCATGCGACACGGCTGCAGCCACAGAGAGTGTCAGGCCCGAGACAACGGCCAGGATGGTTGCGAATGCAACCGCCGAAATGAAGCCCAGAAACAGGTCGCCGCCCAATACTTTGGACAAGTGAATTGTAGCCATATTAATGCCGCCGACCAGTGAGCCATCGGGCGTTAGAAATTCAGGGTTTTTGCTGACATAAACAATGGCGCCCAACCCAATGACAAACAACAGGCTCTGGAAATAGCCGATAAAGCCGATGGCGTAAGCCACCGAGCGCTGCGCCTGGCGTGCATCGGGCACGGTAAAAAAACGCATCAGAACATGCGGCAGCCCCGCCGTGCCGAACACGAAGGCCAGGCCAATTGAAATGGTGGATATCATATCCGTGGACATCAGACCAGGCGCCATGATGGCCGACCCTCTGGGGTGGACGTCAACCGCCGCAGCAGCGAGCACACCAAAGTCGAAATTCATCATTGCCAAGACGCTGACGGCAATGATGGTGCCACCGGTAAACAGCAGCACCGCCTTGATGGTTTGAACCCAGGTGGTCGCAATCATGCCGCCAAAGGTGACATACAGGGTCATCAGTGTGCCGACCAGCACGACGGCAAGCTGGTAGGGCAATTGGAACAGCGACTGGATCAAAAAGTGTATTGACCCAGGTTGCGCAGGCGCTCGGCAATCAGAAACAACACGACCGCCCAGCCCAGGGTGCCGCCGATCACAAACAACATCGCATCCAGGCCCGTGCTGTAGACCAGGGCCGTGACGCCCAGGAAAGTTGCCGCCGACATGAAATCACCGGCGATCGCCAGGCCATTCTGGAATCCTCCGATGCTTTTACCCGCCGCATAAAAATCAGAACGTGTCTTGGTGCGCAGCGCCGCCCACCACGTAATGCCCAGCGTCACACCCACGAAGAGAAAAAACATCGAGACTGCACTGACGTTCACAAATCCTCCTCTGCCCGGATTTTTCTGGTCAGGTTCTCAAACAGACTGTTGGCGATGGCGACGTACACAAGAGTAAAAACAAAGGCCAAAAGCAGGATTCCATAGCCAAACGCGATGCCGACCGGAACGATGCCGCCGATGAATACCGGGCGTGCCAGAAAAGCAGGGTAATAGACAGTCAACACCCCATAAGCCAGGTAAAGACCCAGTAGGATCAGCAGCAATGACCATGACAATCTACGGCGTACGCAAATGAGTCTTTGAAAGTCTTTGTTTTGTAGAATCTTTTTGACAGACTGTGTGAGCATGGTGGCTGCGCTCCTTTTCTGGCTGGCAAGTGCTTGCAGCCCTGGAAATCCCAGTATTATTTTAACAATTCGCGCAAACGATCCTCTGCCAATCTGGCATTGTGTTCCTTGACATGACCAAACCCTCGAATGGTCAAGGCTAGGCCGGCAATTTCTGTCGCGGCTTCCAGCGTCGTGGATGACAATGAAGCGCTAATTGACCTGATCCTTTCCTCGTAATCCGCAACGCGCCGACGTTCTTGCCGACGCTCATCAGTATAGCCAAACGGATCGAAGGGCGTGCCGCGCAAAAACTTGAAGCGGGCAAGCACACTCAACATCGGGTGGAGCCAGGGGCCGAAAGCCCGTTTGCGAAGATGCCCTGTTTCCTTGTCGCGCCGGGACAGCAGCGACGGGGCCAGATGATGGGTGATTTTAATATTGCCGGAGAATTGTGACTGCAGTGCTCGGTGAAACTTCTTGTCACTGAACAGGCGCGCGACTTCATATTCATCCTTGTAAGCCATGAGCTGAAAAAAGCCCTTTGCCACTGCCCGGCCAAATTCACCGGTTGCCCCTTCAACCTTCGTTTCTGCCTCTCGAGCTGTGTCAACCAGGGCTCGGAAGCGCACACCATAGGCCGAATTCTGATACTCGCCCAGGTGCGCCTCACGGAGCTCGATGAGTTCATCCAAAGTTGAGTCCTGGTCTGAGGTTTCGTTGCAGGTCAGCTCACCAGAAATTTCCCTGACCAGGTCTGCGTCATGCGCAGCCAGCCTGCCATAGCCGAAGCAGCGGAGGTTTGATTCCACCGCCGTGCCGTTGAGCCTGATGGCCTGGCTGACTGCTTCGCGGCTGATCAGCAGCGCGCCCGACTGGCAGGCATAGCCGAGCAGAAAAATATTGGCTGTGATGGCGTCGCCGGTGAGCTTTTCTGATATGACTGAAGCATCAACAAATTCTGCGCCGACTGCGCCTACAACTTCACCAAGCTGTTTTCTCAACCGCGCACTATCGATCATGCTTTGTGGGTTCAGGACATTGGCACCGGTTGGTGACACATGCGAATTGACAATCGCGCGCGTGACATCCGTGCCAATGCAGCCGATTGTCTCAGTATCCAGGGCGGTGACCATATCGCCGGCCAGCAGAAGATCGGCTTGGCCGGGCGGGACGCGTGAAGACTGTTCCTTGCCTGGCATCCGATTAAGACGGACGTAGGACATCACACCGCCACCCTTCTGCGCCATGCCTGGAAAATCAAGCACCGAACTCCCCATGCCCTGCAGGTGTGCCGCCATACCGGCAATCCGGCCCATCGTGATTACACCCTGGCCGCCAACGCCGGTTACCACGATATCGAAGGCCTCTCCCATGGCGGGATAGTCGGGTTCAGGCAAACTGGCGACGGCCGCTTCCAGGCGATCCCTGCGGGCGCCGGAGACTTTGGCCGGCCGGCACGCCAGTGACCGTGACGAAACTGGGACAAAATCCTTTCAGGCAAGACATGTCCGTATTGCACATTGACTGATCGATCTGCCTTTTCAGCCCCAGTGGCGTTGCCCTGGGTACTACGGACAAGCAATTGGACTGTACCACGCAGTCACCACAACCCTCACAGACCGCTTCATTGATGAATACGCGGGTGTCACCTGCCTCCGGTTTGTTTTGTAGTTTGGCCTGAGCGGCATTGCGGCGCTTGCGGCGACGCTTTTCCGCCGCACAGACCTGGTCATAGACCAAAGCCGTGACGCCGGCAATGCCACTGAGTTCTTTTTCGACGCCCGCCAGGTCGTCGCGATGGTGGACCGTGACGCCCGGCGCAAAATTGACGGTCGCAGGGTATTTATCGGGCTCATCGGAAACGACCGCTATTTGCCGCACGCCCTCGGCATGAAGCTGGCGTGTCATCCGCGGCACCGACAGACTCCCTTCTACCGCCTGACCACCCGTCATCGCCACTGCATCGTTGTGCAGAATCCGGTAGGTCATATTGATGTCAGCGTCCACCGCCTGCCGAATCGCCAGTGAGCCGGAATGCGTGTAGGTGCCGTCGCCCAGGTTCTGAAAAATGTGTGACGTCTTACAAAACGGTGCCTGGCCGGGCCAATTGGCGCCTTCGGCGCCCATATGCAAGAAGCCGCTGGTGTTGCGATCCATGAACACCGACATGAGGTGGCAGCCGGTGCCGGCCAGCACCCGGCTGCCAGGCGGAGGAACGGTAGAGCGGTTGTGGGGGCAGCCCGAGCAAAAGAACGGCGGGCGTGATTCCCCGGACAAGTCCATCCTGTTCTGTTGTTGATCCAGTCGCGCGAAGTATTCACGGGCGTGATTTTGGGGCGCCAATTCTACCCACCGCTGCGCAATGACCCGTGCGATCATTTCGGGTAAAAGGATGCCGGTGCCTGGCAGCAGCAGCCTGCCGCGCTCGTCGGTTTTTCCTATGACCCTGGGGCGGCGCGCCTCAGGCTCGTGAAAAAGTGCTTCCTTGAGTTGACTTTCGATCAGGCTGCGTTTTTCCTCGATGACCAGCACTTCGGCCATTCCGGCCGCAAATTTTCTCGCCCCGGCAGTTTCAAGTGGCCAGGGCATACCCACCTTGTACACGGCCAGACCCGCTTCTGCGGCGCGTTGCTCGTCGATGCCCAGTTCTGCCAGCGCCTGGCGCACTGCCAGGTAGGTCTTGCCGGTGGTCATGATACCCAGGCGTGGCGTGGCGCAACTCATCACCACCCGATCAATGTTGTTGGCGCCCGCAAACGCCAGCGCAGCCGGCAGCTTGAATTGCTGCAGCCTTGCCTCTGCTTCAAGTTGCGGGTACGGCCAGCGGTAGTGGACGCCGTCGGGCGGGAACTCGAAATCTGGCAGGCTGATGGTCGGCTGGTCCATATCAATGGCAATGGATGTTGCCGACTCAATCGTTTCGCTTTCCAGCTTTAGGCCGACATAGCAGCCGGAAAATCGCGACATGGCCCAGCCAAATAACCCAAATTCAGGTATTTCGGCAATACTGGCGGGACTGAGTACCGGCATCAGAAACGAGGCGAATTGAAATTCACTCTGGTGCGCCAATGCCGACGAAACGGCATTGTGATCATCGCCGACAACGATCAACGCCCCCCCATTCGGGCTGGTGCCGATGGAGTTGGCGTGCTTGAGCGCGTCCGCCGCGCGATCCAGTCCGGGCCCCTTGCCGTACCACATGGAAAAAACACCATCGCAGGTGACATCCGGCTGCGCCGAGACCTCTTGAGTACCGATGATGGCGGTGGCAGCAAGCTCCTCGTTGATCGCCGGCATAAAAGTGATCCCGTGCCGGTCGAGCAGGCGCCGGGCTCGCTCCAGGACGAAGTCGTAGCCCGCAAGGGGTGACCCTCGATAACCGGAAATGAATCCGCGGGTCTGCAGATTCGCGCGCGCATCCCGCTGAGCCTGCAACAGCGGCAGACGTGTGAGCGCCTGGGTGCCGCTCATAAATATTGTGCCGCGTTTCAGCGTGAAGACGTCCTCCAGGCGGGTCGGTCGAAGCCCACTTGGCGGCTGATTCGGATGTTAGGGTTTGGTGAGGACCGTAGACATCGTAATTAGCGATCTATGTTGTCCCAAAATCGGTGCAGCAAAGCGCTCAATTGCACCAGGTCGGCTGTGTCCATGCCCTCGATCGCCTGGGCGTAATGGGCCAACTCCAAAGGCCGGATTTGCCTGAACATAAGCCGGCCGGCACGGGTGAGGAAGACTCGCACAACCCGATTGTGATCGCTGGCCAGACGGCGGGTGACCAGCCCATCGCGTTGCAGTTGATCGATCACGCGACTCAGCGCCGCCTGCTCAATCACGGTGTGATCGACCAACTCTCCCATGCTGCGACCGTTGGAGGCAGCCAGCACCGACAGAGTGCGCCACCGCGCCAGGGTCATTTTCATCGGCCGCAAATCACTGCGCAAATTCAATGCCAGTCGGTTGGAGATTCGGAACAACAAGTAGGGGAGATAATCATCAAGCGGCGCCCCAAGCGCCAGTTCGCCCGGGCGGGCCTCGCCCTCTGCGGCGCCAATCGCCCCGGTCTCAGGAATTGCCTTTTTCTGCCTGGCTTGCTCGTTCATCAATCTCTCCGGCGAGCAGAAATTATATGTATCTTCATATGTAATTACAAGTAACTGCAGGAGGGCACTTCACGGGGGGACTGGGGTGGGGGGAACAAGGTATCAGCCGATGTTTTTTAAAGAAAAGACTGTAATTCTTGCAGCGATTTGACCAATTCTTTGTATCTTTGGAGACCAAACCTTCGCTTCAGGGCGTTTTCCAGCTCTTCTATTTTTGACTGGTTTTGAAGAATAAATGCCTCCCCCGCCGAAGTGATTTCTGTGACGTTGGAACGGGCATCGCGCTTGGCTTTTCTGCGGACTATAAGGCCCCTCTCTTCGAACTGTTTCAGCAACGGCACAAGGCTGGAACGATCGAGGCCTGCCGAGCGCGCGATCGCAGTTTGGGTCGATCCGGGATTGTTTTTAATCAAGACCAGTACGGTGTAGTGTCCTGGCAGCAGTTTCTTTCCAAATACCCGGTCAAATTTTTTCTCCGCCCTGATTTGAGCTTTCCTGAGTTCCAGTCCAATCATGTCACTGAGGAAGCCGTAATTCATGCCAGACACAAGTGTGGCTTCGCGCATCCTGTTCAAGGTCATTATTTCGCCACCTTCCTTTTCTTTTTCTTCTTTTTCGGAACTTCTGTCTTTGCGAGTTCCGGTCGCCACCACCAGGCTGCTTTTACTCGTCCCCGTTCCACCGTCCAGTCATCCAGTTTCAGGGCCAGTTTCCGCAGTGGGGTTTTCGCCAGCCGCAACCACAGTCGGTGGATCAGCTTGGAGTAGTCCCGGTTGTAGGGACAAGTGCGTACGCAGATGATGCAGTCGGTGTTCTGATTGGCCCAGAACTTGAAGCATTTTTCCGCAGACGGCGTCCATTTCACCACGCCCTTGATGTTGGACTCGCTGTGAACCTGTGCCGAAGGCGCACCGAATGGAATGGCGCGTGGCGGGCAGGCTACGGCACAACGGTCGCATTGATCACAAAACTCCTTGACGCCGAATTTTCGCGGTTTGCTGATCACCAACGGCAGGTCTGTGTGAATTTTTCCAATACGAAAACGCGGGCCGAATTTGTCGTTGATGAGCAGGCCGTTGCGGCCCACTTCCCCCAGTCCCGCCTGCAGGGCCAACGGAATGCCCAGGGAGGAGTCGTTGAGCGTGGCATAGGCCCGATAACCCATGTTGCGAACGTACTGGGTGAGTGTGATGATGGCGACCCCATCAAAGGTTTATCCAAGTCCCGTTGCAGCGCCGGACAAGGCAGACGGCACGGTCTTGATGAGTTCGAGGTCCATGGGCTCCAGCGTGACGATGACATTGGGCAGGTCCTCGGGAATCTCCGGAGGCTTGCGGCCATCGCCATCCTTGCTGTACAAGGAACTGTACATCCAGCGCTCGTCGTATTCGCAAACGCCGAGCGCCCCTACGCCGCAGTACTTAGCGACCTTTTCGAGGTCTCGCGTCGCCTCTTCCGCACTTTCATATGGAAAGCGCTCGGGCCATCCTTCATCGTGGGAGCTGTAATAGTCCCAATAGCCTTCCTTGCGTTTTCCACCGGGGCTGTCCTTGCGGAACTCGCCTGATTGCTCAATATCCCGAATCACGTTATTCACGTGCCAGGCTGCATTGCGAAATGCATAATCCTTTTGGCTGAAACCGTCGACCTTGCGGGCGCGTGCATTGGGCATGTAATAGCCTTCAAAAAACTTGTCCGCCTTGTCGTTCTGAATCTTGGGGTCCCACAGCGAGCGGCAATAGATATCAAACTTCTGCTCAAAGCGCTCAAAATCCTCGTGTACTTGCACGCCTGTCAGATTATCAATCGGTTTTGAGTGGCTCGAACAGGACCCGCAGGCGGTCGCATTACAGCTTGTCATGATGTTGAATCCTTGCAGATCGAATAATGTTGCACATCAAACAATTTACCCCGAATTTTGTTTGATGTCAAACAAATTGCTGGGCCTGAATGGGCAGATTAGCCGCCCTTAATACCTGATGGTTTCATGGCAAAGGGCTTTTGTTGTCCTTATACTCGAACCACATCAAGGCTTGTCAATATGATCAAAAGCGATAGAAATGCCGACTACGACATCGTGCCGGACCAGACGGCGTCCGTGCGGGAATTGTTCGGCATCGATTCCGATATGCAGGTACCCAAGTTTTCCACTGCCGGCGACCATGTTCCCGAACGCGACGAAGTCTATCGTTTCGACCCTGAAACTACGCTCGCCATACTGGCGGGCTTTGCCCACAATTCACGGGTCTTGGTGCAGGGTTTTCACGGCACCGGTAAGACCACCCACATTGAGCAAGTGGCGGCGAGACTGAATTGGGGCTGTGTGCGGGTCAACCTCGACAACTACATCAGCCGTGTGGATTTGATCGGCCGCGATGCCATTGTGCTGAGGGACGGCAAACAGGTGACCGAATTTCACGAGGGCATTCTGCCCTGGTCCCTGCAAACCCCAACCGCACTGGTATTCGATGAATACGACGCCGGCCGCCCGGATGTGATGTTTGTGATCCAGCGTGTACTCGAGGCCGAAGGCAGGCTGACTTTGCTCGACCAGAACCGCATTATCCGCCCGCATCCCGCCTTCCGCCTGTTCGCCACCGCCAACACCATAGGGCTCGGCGACACCACCGGCCTGTATCCGGGCACGCAGCAGATCAATCAGGGTCAGATGGACCGCTGGAACATCATCACCACGCTGAACTATTTGCCGCAAGAGGAAGAACTGGAAATCGCCCTGGCCAAGGCGCCACAATACCAAACCAAACAGGGTCGGGCCCTGCTGGGCCGGATGGTCCAGGTTGCAAATCTGACACGACAGGGCTTTGTCCGCGGTGATCTGTCCACCGTGATGTCACTGCGCACCGTCATTAGCTGGGCCCAGAATGCCGGTATCTTCGGCGACGTCGCCTACGCCTTCAAGCTGACGTTTGTCAATCGCTGCGACGAACTCGAGCGCCCGGTGGTGGCTGAGTACTATCAGCGTTGCTTTGGCGAAGACCTGCCAGCGCCTGCCTCCGACACCAATCGTGACGCGGCTGCATCTTGAATCTCCCTCCGGCTTGCCCTGACAGCCCTGCATTCGAACATTCGCTGGAGTGTGTGACGCGCGCACTGGCTGCCCGCCCTGGTGACCTCCCAGGCAGCAAGCCAAGCAGCAAGCCAGACAGCGCGACTGGCGGCAGCGCCCTGGGCGACAGGGCCATTCCCAGCATGCCCACTGTGGAGGAATTCCTCGCCAGCAATCAAATTGCCGCTCTGCGCGGCGAATGTGATCGCATCGGCATGAAGGCCCGGCTTCACGACACTGATCTGCATCAATCGCTGGCGCCGGCCGGGCCGCTAGCGCGTGCGATCCATGATGAACTTGAAAGCCTGCGAATCGAATGGTGCGCCTCCAGAGCCCTCAAAGGCGTCGCTGCCAACCTCGCCGCCTGCTTCGAATATCACTACCAATCGCGCGGTGTCAATATACTCCCGGCAGATTTAGCCACATCCATGACCAACGCTTTTGTGCTGATGGCGCGCCAACAATTAGTCGGCGAGCTGCCCAAAAATGCCCGCCGTTTTGTCGCACGTTGGCGGCCGGAAATTGCGGGCCGTGCCGGCCAGGATATCGCCCGCAGGCTGGCCAGGCTCGCCCAAGCCTGCACCGACCAGCCGGAATTCGCGCGGCGCTCACGTGCACTGATCGTAGACCTGGAACTGGTGGACGAGCCGGCGCCCGGCGCCCAGGCCAAAGCGGCCGAATCCCAACCTGAAGACGCGCAGGGAGAAGCGGGGACTGATCCAGGCGGCGGCGAAAGCCAGCAGGATTCACCAGAAGGACAGCAGCAGGTTGACTCGGGACCCGCCGATGCCCCAGAGGCGGACGAGGAAGAGTCGGTGGTCGCGTCTGACGGCGATACCGACCAGGGTGAATCCGACGCCGTCATCCCTCACCCCCGGAACACGGACTGGCAACAGGCGGCCCAGTCACTGGAAACGCGTGAAGGTTCTCCCCAAGAGCGCAGTGACGACAGGCAGAGTACTGGCGTCACTACGGTCTACCACGCCTACACCACTCGATTCGACGAGGTCGTCTCGGCCGCAGATTTGATCGACAGGGGCGCACAGCAGCGTTTGCGAAAACAGCTGGATGGAGAGATATCAGATCACCGCCTGGTCGTAGTCAATCTCGCCAGTCGATTGCAGCGCAGCCTGATGACTTTGCAAATGAGGTCATGGACTTTTGACCTGGATGACGGACTGCTTGATGCCACCCGCCTGTCCCGCCTGGTGATTGATCCGACCAGCCCGTTGGCCTATCAGCAGGAACGCCAAAGCGAGATTCGCGACACGGTGGTTTCTTTCTTGATCGACAACTCTGGGTCCATGCGCGGCCGGCCCATCGTGGTGGCCGCCATGTTTGCAGATATCCTTGCGCAGGCGCTGGAGCGCTGTCATATAGGCACTGAAATTCTCGGCTTTACCACCTGTCGGTGGCACGGTGGGCAGACGCGTCAATTGTGGCGCTCGGACGGTCGGCCGAAGGACCCAGGCAGGCTGAGCGATTTACGTCATATTGTGTACAAAGCTGCCGGCGAGCCCTGGCGCAAAGCTCGGCAATCGCTCGGCGTGATGCTGTGGCCCGACTTGCTCAAGGAAAACGTCGACGGCGAAGCCCTGTTGTGGGCGCACCGCCGCCTTAGCGCACGCGCCGAACAACGGCGCATTCTGATGGTAATATCCGATGGCGTGCCGGCCGATGATGCGACCCACACTGCAAATGCCGGACGTTATCTCGACACACACCTGAGTCAGGTCGTGCACTGGATCGAGAACAAATCTTCGGTAGAATTGCTCGCCATCGGCATCGGTCATGACGTCAGCGGACTTTACCGCCACAGCCTCACCATTGCCGACAGTGAACAACTTGGCAACGCCATGGTCCGCCAACTGGTCGACCTGATAGGTGGCTCGACAACGAGACACAACCCTACACTCAAAACCAAGAAATCAGCAGGATTGAAAAAATGAGTTACCAATTTAAAGACATCGACATCTCGAAAATTTCGATTATTGGTGCCGGCAATATTGGCCCGGACATCTGCCTCCATTTTGCCAAAGTGTTTGCCCATGACGAGGTGCAAATGGTGCTGCTCGATATCGCCCGGCAGGCGTTGCAAAACGCCGAGGCGCGTATCGAGAAAAAGGTCGCGCAAGGCGTCAAGGCAGGCGCCTTTGGGCAGGAACTGGGCGAGGCGATGCTGAATTGCATCAGCTATTCCACCAACTATGACGACATTTCGGGTTCCAGCCTGGTGCTGGAGGCAGCCACCGAGGACGAGAGCATCAAGGACGCCATTTTCAAACAGGTCGATGCGATCTGTGATGCCGACACAATCTTTTTGTCAAATTCATCGCACATGCGTCCGGAAGTCATATTCCGAAACATCTCCAACCCCAATCGCAGCCTTGTGGCGCACTATTTCTTCCCCGCCGAGCGCAATCCGATTGTGGAAATCGTCCCCGGGCCGGACACCGGCAGCACACTTACTGCTCAACTCCTGGGCATGTACGAGGCCATCGGCAAGGTGCCCATGGAGGTGGCCAGCTCCTATGGCTATGCCATTGATCCGATTTTCGAGGGGCTGTTTCAGAACGCCATCGGCTGCCTGCACAAAGGCTACGGATCGGTCAAGGAAATCGATCGGGTCTCAATGGATGCGCTGGGCTGCGGCGTTGGCCCGGTCACTGCGGTCACGCTGGCGGGGGGTAACGAAATAACCGACCACGGCTTGGACGAGATGCACGAACAGTTACTCCCCTGGTTCAAATCACCGCCAATGCTGAAGGCACTGATTGAAGCCGGTGGCAAGTGGGACATAGCCAGCAAAGGTGACACGCTGGAGGTTCCTGCGGAGCGGGAAGAAAACCTCAGGAACCAGGTCACCGGGGCATATTTCGCCCTCGCCTCCTATATCGCAGACCGCGAGATCTGCGCCATCAGCGATCTGGACAAAGCCTGCGAAATTGCCTTGGTCATCAGGCCGCCCTTTAGCACGATGAATGAGACCGGCATTCACAGGTCCTGCGAGATTGTCCAGGCCTGGTGCGACGATAATCCAGGGTTTCCCATGCCCAAGAGCCTTGTAGCGGCACGCGAAGCCGGCGGCTGGAATCTGTCCAATGTGACACGCAAGACATTGGGAACTGTAGCCGTGCTAACCATCAAACGCCCCAAGGTCCTCAATGCCGTCGATACAACCGTGCTCGCAGAATTGCGGGAAAAGTTCACCGAAGCGCAGGGCGATTCGGCCATCGTCGGTACCGTGCTGACCGGGTTTGGTGTCAAGGCCTTCGTTTCGGGCGCGGACATCAACGACTTGGCCGCATGCAAGACACCCGAGGCAGGCTACCAGAATTCCCAGAACTTTCAGAAAGTCTGTGAATTCATTGCGGGCCTGAGCAAGCCGGTGGTATGCGCCTGGAACGGCTTCGCCTTCGGAGGCGGGGCCGAATTGGCGATGGCCTGCACCGCCCGTGTGTGCAAGGCCGGTATGCCAATTGCCGCATGCCAACCCGAAGTCAACCTGGGTTTCATCCCCGGCGCCGGCGGCACCCAACGCCTGCCCCGACTGGTCGGAGTCAAGAAAGCCGCGGAGATTCTCCGCACTGGCCGCCCAGTATCATCGGCAGAAGCGGTGGAAATTGAACTTGCCCGAGAAGAAGTCGATGGCGACGTGGTGGAAGCAGCAGCAGCCTTGGTCAAGCAGATTGCGAATGGCAGCGTCACGGTCCAAGCGATAGAAACGGGGCCTTTAAGCGATATCGGTGAGCCCGAAATGCTCGACATCGGCCACCATAGCCGAGTCATCGACAGCATCCTGGTCAACGCCATCTACAAAGGCGCAACCATGACCCTCGCCGAAGGCCTCCAGTTGGAATCCAAATCTTTCGGCCAGTGCATCGAGACCAAAGACATGTGGATAGGCCTGGACACCTTCATGACCAAAGGCGCGCGCGCCAAAGCGCCCTTCGCGCACAGCTAGTAATTAAGGCCAGGTGTCCAAGCCACTTCCGCCCTGGGCGATATCACCCTGTTCACCGTCGAGCACGCGCTGAGCGGTGAAAAACTCAATACCGTCGATGAGGAAGATCAATCGATTGTGAGGTCTCTTTTCACCCGCTATTTTACCCGAGCGTAATTTGTGAAACGCGGCTTCGACCCGCCCCAGTCGACCCGCATCGACTCTTGCTACGTGTGTGCACCGAGCAAGTACTTGATATCACCCTTGATGCTCGTCAGCCGTGCAATGGAGCGTTTGTAATCATCGAGGCTGGTCTCGGGCACAAACAACCAGAGCTGGGCGTCGTAGTAGGTATCGCCGGTAAATAAAAGGCCGTTTTTGGCGTCCAGCAATGCCGTTGCATCTGGCGTGTGGCCGGGGACGTGTAGAACCTGCAGCGTGCGACCACCAAGGTCGAGAATCTCTCCGTCCTCGACAAAGCGTGATGCCTTCCATGGGGGGGTGTGGAATGACGATACATCAACGCCCTCCGGCGGGCCTTTACAGAACGCATCCAGCCTGAAGTCGTCAGCAAGCCTGCTGCGCTCAAATCCTGCCATATTGGCCCGCGTATATTCCAAGTCGATTGCCAACACCGACGAAAACTCTGCATTGCCGCCGACATGATCGTAGTGTGTGTGCGAATTCAAAACCGCAACTGGCAAGCTTGTAATCCGTTCAACCACCGGCCGTATCGGCAACAGACCAATGCCCGTATCAAAGAGCACGGCGCTATCATCGCCAACGATCAGGTGCGATATCGTTTCCTGAAATTGATAGGGCTCGACGATGGAATAGACACCCTCTGAAACTTTGTAAACCTGGAACCAGTCATCGGACGCCTCGGACAATGGCAATTTGGCGTTTTCCTCCCGCGGCAGATCTTCACAAACCTGATCGAACTTACCCTCCGTAGTGTCGGGTGTTCCGAGCTCCGCCTGGCAGCCAGCGACCAATAGCAGAGTAATAAGTACTTGGATTGTTCTCATCTTATTTGTCCTATTGAGCGAATCTTAGCTGCATTTGCACCTGGACGTAATCGGCTACAAAACGGACCACAAACCCTGGTACAAACCCGAAGAGAATTAGCGTACAGTTGCAATCAACTACCGCCAGTTTAAATGGCAGGCAAAGGAGAGGAAATTGAATACTGTGAAGTGGGTGTTTGTTTTGCTGGCGTGGGCTCCATTTAATTTGTGGGCGCAGAGTGGTGACGACTTCGACTGGAAAATCGCACCCTATCTGTGGGCCATGAGCGTGGACGGCAGCCTCGCCATCGGCGATCTCGAACAGGACATCGATGTCAGTTTCAGCGAGATCATAAGTGATTTCGATGTTGGCGGCTCCGTATTCGCGGAGCTGGGCAAAGGCAATCACGCGGTGCACATTGACTACACCTACATCCGGCTGAAACCAGATCCCACACCACTGCCGACGCCCTTTCCTGCCGAATCAGAACTGGCGACCAAGATGACCGTCAACATTTTCGAGCCGGCATACAACTACCTCTGGAACGGCGCCGGTGGTCCCGCGTTTGTGGTCGGCGCACGTTACCTGGACATCAGCATTAAGATGACACCAGAACTCGCCGGACCGGGTGTAATCGATACCGAACCTGTGACGGCCGGCCCGAATTGGTGGGATTTCTTCATCGGCGTGAAGACCAATAACGCCATCAGCGCCAACTGGGATTTTAGTTTCTACGGCAGCATAGGGACAGGCGGATCGGATCTGCCCTGGACCGTGCAGGCAATGTTTTCCCGCCGTTATTCGAATAATAACCGCCTCGGCATGGGCGTGCGGATTTGGGAATCGATTATTCCAAAGAGCAAGGCGTGATGGGAGAGGTCGCAACGATTGACACGACGTTTTACGGCCTGTTGGTCGGCTACGAATTCAATTAGCAGATTATGGTTTCTTTCTTGGGTTGAGCAGATGGAAGTTGTGCCGCCAGGTGGCATCCGCAAAGTGTACTGTTTCCGCCCAACCTCTGGCTTCGGCGTAAACACCTGATCCGCCTGTTATCGGGCGAATGACCTTTGAATTCAGGTCAATTGTTCCGCCGGCAGCGGGGTAAAACGCGCTGCCATTGACGACGATCTGATCCGCGCCGTCTGCGAAAGAGAAGATGAGGGAGCTGATTCGCGTCTCATCATTCGGGTTGGGTACATCGATGCCGGTGGTGATGAGCATTGCATCCAGCCGGCCGGTATCCTGACCCTGCTCGTCGATTGTCGCTACGGATCCAGCCCGCAGATCAGCCAGTTGGTGGCCATTCGAGTCGGGGTTTGCAAGGATCATTGTTATGGGGCCGTGAGTCACTGCAAAGCTGAGATTGGCCGGATGGCCCGTGTCGTCCGCCTCGACAGCCGCCATCGTCGACACGGTCAAGACCAGCATCGCGAACAGCATATTCGGCAAAACTGAAGTGATTCTTTTTTGTGGTAACAGTGTATTCATTGGATCCTTCCCTTAGCTGGTGAATGACGGACTGCAACACTATACAGGAGTCTCGATTCCCTTCTGCCGAATACGCGGTGGCCAGGAAATCCAACCAAAGCCTTCAGAACGCAGTAGTCAATATTTGAAATTATTACCGACGGCACCGTACAATAAGTACTGATCTAAGATTAAGGGGTTTGGTTATGAAACGTTTCAAACGGGCTGCGCTCGTGCTTTTTTCCGTGGCAGTTGTTCAGGTTTTCACAGGCACCTCTCCGGCGATGGCGTGGGATGGTGTCGGCCACCAATTTGCCGGTACCTACCTCTGGCTGGCGGAATCAGGTTTCCAACAGATTGTGACGATCACGAGAGACGGGGTCTTCACAATCGTGGCTCAGCGGGCATCCGTCGACGGATTCTCGGTAGGCCTGGGCACTGCCAAGCGCACCGGACGCAGGGAGATCACGGCACGGAAGATCGATTTCGGCTTCGATCCAGACGGAACACCCAACAGCGTCTCGAGCGTTGTCTATACAATGAACTTTTCTGACGGCAGGCGAGGGAAATTCCACCGCATTGAAGGTTCACAGGTCGGTGAGGCGTTTTTTCCGGAGCAGAATCCGCTGGCGCCAACGGAGCCGCCCTTCGCTACCTTCAGCTCGACATTTCAGGGTCAGCGTGTAACGATTGACCACCACTGAAGCAGCGCTCTCAACCACTACGGGAAGGCTCTCTAAAATGCTAGTTTATGCTATAAAGATCGACCACAAAAATCAGCGTTGCGTTTGATGGTATAGCATCTGCCCCTCGCTCGCCGTAGGCGAGCTCGGGCGGGATCAGAAAAACAAATACGCTGCCAACAGGCATTAGCGGAATACCTTCCTTCCACCCCTTGATTACCGATCTCAGGTTCAATTCTGGCGGCTCATCACTGACATATGAGCTATCAAACACCATGCCATTCAATAACAATCCACGATAATGGACCGAGACCATGCTTCTTGATGTTGGTTTTCGGCCATTGCCCATAATTTGAACCTTGTACTGCAGCCCCGAGCTGGTTGTCACCGCTTCCTTGGGTATTTCATTCCAGTAGGTCAGGCCTGGCAGATCGTCACTCTTGGCCAAAACGGGTAATCCCAGATACAAGATGCAAATAGCGGTTAATAAATAAGGCTTCAAATTTTTCTCCGGAAGTTGAGGCCAGACACTTTGCGGATCAGTGTCCATTCTCTCCAGATTGGAATAAGGCCCAAATTGAGTTTTGGGCGGTCACTTTTGGTCGCGATAACGTAGCTGCATACCTTTTAGAAAGCTGCGTAAACATTGGTCCTTACACTCGCGGTAATGCTTGTGTCCCGGTTTGCGGAAAAAGGCGCTGAGCTCGTGTTTGCTTAGCTTCAGCCCACCCAGGCTCAGGATCTCAAGAACCTCTTCGGCCTTTAGGTCAAGGGCAATCTTCAACTTCATGAAAATGATGTTGTTGGTCAAGCGTAATTCTGGCGCCCGTGTTTTCCCCTCCTTTTTGCCGCGACGGTCAACAATCACGCCATTCAAAAACGCAGATAACTCAATGTCCTTCAGTGCCTGGCAAGCAGGGTCTTCCTCTTTCTTCAGCCAGTCACTGATCAACGCCCGGTCAACGGGCAGGTCCCCCAGGGAAAAAACCTGCATCACCTTTGAATCTTCAAGATCAAAGGTATAGCGGAAACGGCGCAAAATATCGTTATTATTCATGATAGAACCTCAATCCCATAGCCCCCCGTAGCCCTTAATCCCGTAATTTTCGCGCACGAACAGGTCGACCTTTAATCTTTCCATTCGCCATGTAGTTCAGTGCCTGTTGCAGGGCTGATTGCTCCAGGGCCACATAACTCGACTGGTCAAAAATATCTATCTTGCCGATCTGGGCCCCGGCCAGGCCGGCGTCCCCGGTGAGTGCGCCGAGAATGTCACCCGGGCGGAGCTTGTTTTTGCGGCCCGAGTCTATTTGTATGGTGACCATCGATGCCTTGAGTGTGTAACCAGATTGCGGGTCGAGTGATTCCGGCACATCACATACGCAGGGTTTGGACTGGTATTTTTCAATTGCCTTGAGGCGGCCTTGCTCACCATCGATGTACAAGCTGAGTGCGATGCCCTTTGCACCTGCTCGACCGGTACGTCCTATGCGATGCACAAAGATTTCCGGGTCTCGCGGCAGTTCGTAATTAACCACCGCCTGCAAATGCTTGATATCCAAACCACGGGCTGCGACGTCAGTGGCGACCAATACCGGGCAGCTGTTGTTGGAAAACTGCACCAGCACCTGGTCACGTTCATGTTGTTCAAGGTCTCCATGGATGGCCAGGGCGTCAATACGCCGCCCCTTTAGAAACGAAGCAACCTCACTGCATTGCTTCTTCGTATGACAAAACACCAGCGTGGATTCCGGTCGATAATGCGCCAACAAGCTCAGCAATGTGTTATTGCGTTCATGCTTCTTGATTTCGTAAAACACCTGCTCAATGACACCGGACATGTGCTCAGTTTCCACGCTCACGGTTATCGGATTGCGTTGCACGGAACGGCTAATTTTCTTGATTGTTTCGGGGTAGGTTGCGGAAAACAGCAAGGTCTGACGCTTGGACGGTGTTTTGGAAATGATGCTGGCCATTACTTCGGCGAATCCCATATCCAGCATTCTGTCCGCTTCATCCAGCACCAGGATATTGAGGTCATGAAGCTTTAGCGTTTTCCTGCTCAGGTGGTCCTGAACCCGCCCGGGTGTACCCACGGCAATATGTGCGCCATGCTCAAGCGAGCCACGCTGAGGCCCGAACGGCTTGCCACCACACAGGGAAACCAACTTGATATTGGGTATATGCCGAGCCAGTCGACGGAGCTCTTTACTGACTTGATCTGCCAATTCCCGTGTTGGGCAGAGAATCAATGCTTGAATTCCAAAATGCTTTGGGTTTAGCAATTCCATGATCCCGATTCCGAAAGCAGCGGTTTTGCCGCTGCCCGTCTTGGCCTTTGCAATCAGGTCTCTGCCCGCCAAAATGTGGGGCAGACTTTGCGCCTGGATCGGGGTCATTTTTGTATAACCCAGTGTTCCGAGGTTGGTTACCTGAGCACTGGATATTGAAAGCCTGGAAAAAGCGTCGTTGGCCATTTCGTTCAATCCGTAATCGGTTTTGGATCAAACTGGAAGGCAGTTTGAGGGGCGCATTATAATGCTCAGGGACAAAATGAATCGTGTTGCTGGGTGCAGGTCGATAACATATGCTCGAAAGCTGAATCGGCAAGCATGCCCAAGAGGATTGAGATGATGCGATCACTGATTCCACTAGCGATCTTATGTTGTTCCCTCAATGTAACCGCCGCAGAGTGGCTGGATCATTCCGTTGACAGTGATTTTGACCACCTGACGTCACTCTATCATTTTCTCCATCAGCATCCGGAACTGGCATTTCGGGAAAAGGAAACGGCGAGTCGGATAGCGCAAGAATTCCAAGAAATAGGCCTGGAAGTGATGAAAGGAATTGGCAAAACTGGCGTCATAGCGTTTCTGCGTAACGGCGAAGGACCATTGATGATGATGCGCGCACCGATCGATGCATTGCCCATCGAGGAAAAATCAGGGCTGTCATTTTCTTCCAGCGTCCGAGGCGTGGGCTACGACAACGCAACGCAAGTATGGATTTCGCATGCCTGTGGTCATGATTCAGACGCCACTGCATTGGTGGGTGCGGCACGACAGCTCAATGCAATAAAGGACCTCTGGCGGGGGACCGTGGTCTTTGTAGCCCAGCCGGCCGACGAGATTGGCGAAGGGGCAAAAGCAATGGTCAATGACGGGTTGATTGATCGTATCGGTCACCCTGACTACATGATTGGATACCATAATCTGCCGCAATTTGAATCCGGAACAATAGCGTGGGTACCATTCGACAAAGCTGCGATTGCCGGCATCAACTTGGTGGACATCACCGTTTATGGCGAGCCAGGGCACAGCATCTGGCCACACAAGGCGAAAGACCCGGTGGTGCTCGCCGCCCAGATCGTGATCAATCTGCAGGCCCTGATCTCGCGTGAAACCGACCCAATGGACTCAGCGCAAATAACGGTGGGTGCAATTAACGGAGGTGCCACTCACACGAGTATTCCGGCTGAAGTTCAATTGCGACTCAGTGTGCGGGCGGTTGAAAGCGCGACCCAGGAACGCATCAACGAGAGCATCAAACGCCTGGCAGAGCACCAGGCGCTTGCTTACGGCATGCCTGAAGACAGATTACCGGTCGTCACCGTTCAACCAGGAACCATGGCCTTCAAGAATGACGAGTATTTGTCGAAGCTGGCCGTATCAGGAATCAGCGAGATGATTGGCGAGAGCAATGTTGAAAGAGACCAACCGTCTCTCGCGGGAGAGGAATTTGCCACCTATCGTACCGACAGCCCTGAATCAAAACTGTTTTACTTTTGGGTTGGAAGCACTGATCCCAAAGTGCTGGCGGCCAGTGAGGCGGGTGAAATCAAGGCCCCGGCATTACACACACCGGTCTATGCCCCTGATGCAGATGTGTCGATAAAAACTGCCGTCAAGGCACTGGTGGGCATTGCCCTGAAGGCGTTGGAAAAATAGTGTGGCCCGGCCGGCGCCCAGCGCCGATGACCCTCGTCATCACCATGGGCCATCACCATCAGCCCAGGGTTGCCATAAATCCGGGCGCCTGGCGGTGATTCGTTGCTTGCTCATAGCCGTAGGCAACCTTCAGCAATGTCGGCTCGCTCCACCTCACGCCGAAGAATGAAACGCCGATCGGCAGTCCGGAAACAAAACCCATGGGAATCGAGATGTCGGGATAACCAGCGATGGCAGCGAGGCCGGCGCTCGTGCCGCCACTGAGGTTGTCGCCCATAATGTGGTCGATGACCCATGCCGGGTCCCTGGTTGGCGCGACGATGGCATCGAGCCTGTGCGCGTTGATCACTGCATCGATACCTTCATTGCGAGCCTGGTGCTGCAGGGTTCGGACATCTTCGAGGTACTCGGGGTCGGTGAGCGACCCGGCCTGTTGTGAGGCGAGTAGCAGTTCTTGTCCGAAAAAGGGCATTTCGAGATTTCGATTCTTTTTGTTGAAAGTGATTAGCTCAGAGAGACTTCTTATTGGCGCATTCGGGCCCAGACTCTCGAAATATTTGTTGATGTTGGCCTTGAACTCAACGTTGAGCATGCGCATCTGCATGGCCGAAAACGCGTTCGTGTTGTCCAGGCTGGGGATGTTGGCCGGGTCGATCACTTCGACCCCGGCGGCCTTCATGTCCTCGACAGCCCGATCGAAGGCAGCCAGAACGCGCTTATCAAAGCCTGGAAAGTTACGCGCGACACCGATACGGGCACCGCGTAATCCATTTGGATCCAGAAACTGGGTGTAGTCGCTGTGGTAATTGCTATCGCTGGCAAAAGTCGCTTCGTCCCTTGGGTCGACACCTGTAATGGCGCCAAGCAGAGCTGCAGCATCTGACAAGGTGCGTGCCATGGGTCCGGCGGTATCCTGCGAATGCGAGATCGGAATGATCCCGGAACGGCTCCATAGTCCGACACTTGGTTTAATGCCCACAACGCCGTTGATCGAGGCAGGGCACATGATCGACCCGCCGGTTTCTGTGCCGATCGCAAGCGCTACAAGGTTTGCAGAAGCGGCAACGCCGGAGCCAGAACTGGATCCACAGGGTGTTCTGTTGAGCGCGTATGGGTTTCGGCATTGGCCGCCACGTGCGCTCCAGCCGCTTGAGGCCTTGAAACCTCGCCAGTATGCCCACTCGCTCATATTGGCCTTGGCGAGGATGATGGCGCCGGCCTCGCGCAGCTTTTGGGCAACGTAGGAGTCCCGTGGCGGGATTGATCCTTCCAGCGCCAGCGAGCCCGCTGTTGTGGTCATCTGGTCGTGGGTATCGATGTTGTCCTTTATGGCAACCGGGATTCCATGCAGGGGGCCACGCGCTCCGCTCACCCTGCGTTCCGCATCCAGCCGGTCCGCGATTGTCAGTGCCTCGGGGTTGGTCTCAATGATGGCGTGTAATTCAGGACCCTGGCGATTGAGTACCCCGATGCGACGCAGGTACAACTCCGTGATCGAGCGCGCCGTGAGCATCCCTGACGCCATGCCTTGTTGAAGTTCGGTGATGGTCGCTTCATGGAGAGCGAAGCCTTCGTCCACAAATTGGGACCTGGTGGGGCACTTTTCCTGGGTCTCGGCACTAACCATCTGACCGCTGAGCAATGATGCACTGCCTACCGCTGAGTACCCGAGAAATTTTCTACGGTCCATGGCGAGGCCCCCAACATTCAGTTACTGACCAGAAAGTATAACCAAATGGTAGGGGGCTTCGAAGCCAATGTGTTCAAAGTAGCCACGAATTTATTGGCCCATATGTTGTATCACGAGGCAAGAATGACAACATTACGGGCACAACAAGCGATCGGTGGTGACCTCGCAGGTCGGTTGTGGAAACTGCGCCAAGAACAGGGGTTGGCCTATACGGTGTTGACGAGAGGATCACCGCGACAGTAGACCAACCACTGACTTTTGTTTATATTGCCCCGCCGGTGAGAAGCACGAGAGGTCATACCGCGCAAAGAAGATCAGAACTTCGCCGTATCGTCGGTGACCCTTGCGCCCGAAAGGATTAGACATGGAAAATAAATCTTATTGGCGGCGTCAGCCCCAAGTCCAGCCGTATGCTTCCCCCGGTCAACATTCCATGCCTCAGCTACTTGGTTTCCACTGTCTTGGTTTCCGTAGCCTGATAGGCGTTCCACTGCAGTGATTGAGCTGCGAAGTAGGAGTCAAGATGAATAACTCCAACAGTCGTTGGGTAAGTGAATGAAAGCGTCCAGGAGAAAGCAGCCGCTCAATCCAAAAGTGCTTTTAGTAGCTGGACTAATTTTTTTGGCCCCGCAGGTTGTATTTGGCCAAGTCTGCAGCCAACCAGATATTTCACTATTTGGTCAGGCCGAAGTCGACAGTTTTCAGACGACATTCGGACCCTGTAACGAGGTCATTGGTGATCTAACAATTTTTGGGCTAATCTTTGGCAGCAGTGGAGTTATGATCGAATCTGGTGTTTGAGCAGTTGAAAAAAAGCGGCGTATCTGGTTGATTTGTTGTTACCAAACTTCAAAGCAACCAAAGGAGATACGCCACTATGAACAAGAATAATGTTATTGAACTGGAACGTCGAGCAATCAGTGCCGATCCGTTGACCGAATTGCTCAAAGAAGGCGCCCGGAAGCTGCTCGCCGAAGCGGTGGAAAGTGAAGTCCAGGAGCTGCTGGCCAAGTATCAGGATTGGCGTACCGAATCAGGTCATGCCGGTGTGGTGCGCAACGGTTACCTGCCAGAACGTGAGTTGCAGACCGGCCTGGGACCGATCCGGGTGAGAATTCCCAAGGTGCGCTCGAAGACCGGTGAAGCAGTGAGTTTTCAGTCGGTGCTGGTGCCGCCATATGTGCGCAAGACAGCGACTTTCGAGGCAGCCATTCCGTGGTTGTACCTCAAAGGGGTATCCAGCGGTGAGATGGCTGAGGCGTTGCGGGTACTGGTGGGCCCGCAGGCACAGGGTCTGTCGGCCAGCACGGTATCCCGCCTGAAACAGGTATGGGCGGAGGAATATCGAGCGTGGAGCCAGCGTCGCCTGGGACAGGACCGGTGGGTGTATGTCTGGGCTGATGGTGTCTACAGTGGGCTGCGGGCGGAGGATGCCAAGCTCTGCGCGCTGGTGATCATTGGTGTCAATGAACGCGGCGAAAAACATTTTCTGGCGATTGAGGACGGGGTGCGAGAATCGACTCAGAGTTGGCGTGAGGTGTTGCTGAATCTGAAGTCGCGCGGCATGAGCGCCCCACAACTGGCGATTGGTGATGGTGCGATGGGTTTTTGGGCGGCGCTGGATGAAATCTTTCCGGCCAGCCGCCAGCAACGCTGCTGGATGCACAAGACCATGAATGTACTGAATTGTTTGCCGAAATCCGCACAACCCAAAGCCAAGCAGGCCCTGCACGCCATCTGGCAGGCGGAAACCAAGGATGATGCAAACAAGGCGTTTGATTTGTTTATTGAGATCTTTGAGGCGAAATACCCGAAAGCGACGAGCTGTTTGCTCAAGGATCGGGATGAACTGTTGGCATTTTATGATTTTCCGGCCCAACACTGGCAGAGCATCCGGACCAGCAACCCGATTGAATCCACCTTTGCCACCATCCGCCACCGGACCAAAAGATCCAAAGGTTGTCTGACGCGCAATGGCATGTTGCATATGATGTTCAAATTGAGCCAGTGTGCGGAAAAGAAATGGCGCCGGCTACGCGGCTTTGATTACCTGGCCAAGGTGATTACGGGGGTGAAATTCAAAGATGGGATCGAGGTAAAAGAGATTGATCAGGTCGCCGCTTGAATCAAATGGCTAAACACCAGATTTGACAATAGCTCGCAGCAGTGACGTCGTAAACATAGATGGCATTCAAGACTTGGAATCCGTTGGGGGGACGCTGGAGCTTCGGTCCCTGGACAATTTACTCGACATCAATGGGCTTAACGCCCTAATTCAAGTCAATGGCTCGCTGGTCCTTGAGGATTTGGGTTCGATCACCAACATTGACGCACTATCCAATCTCTCGCTAGTCGGAGGTGAAGTTGAATTCCATGGGTTAGGTAACTTGATGAACATCAATGGCTTGTCAGGGTTGTCCACGGTAGGCGGTGGAATTTCCATTCACAATATTAGCAACCTAACCACACTTCAGCCACTGGCGAACATTGAAACATTTTCGGGACCTATACTTATTGGCTCGCTGCCCATTGAGAACCTGGCCGGACTGGAGAACTTCGATTCCTTGGGCTATGACATAGATATCGAGTGGTGCTTAAACTTGAAATCACTCGAAGGGTTTCCCCCAAGCGTTTCAAACCTAGGGGGAGGATTGAGTATCTATAAAAACGCTGCTCTAACGGATATATCTGCATTGTCGAATGTGAATTCGATTGGTGGCACTCTCAATATCCGATCCAACAACAGCCTCAAGACACTTTCTGGCCTGGACAGCCTGATTAGGGTGCACCAATTCGTCTTTGTTTGGCAAAACCCAGTACTACTGGATTGCAGACCATTGATTCCGTTGCTCGACAATGTTGACGACGAAATTCCTGGCCCTGGCCTAGGTGACATTCCTGATGTGGGCTTAGAAGTTGTCATTTCGGAGAACCAGGCAACATGCAATTCGATTGAACTCTTTGGAGACTTGGTCTCATGGGGTGACTTCGATTGACATGTCACAGCGCGCCAAATCTGTTTTGTGGCAGCCCCACACAGGTTTGCACTCACACCAGTGCTCACTCCCAAAGGCTGTTTAACAATTGTAGTTTTTGCTCTGCCCATTCTTCTGTAGCACACATATCGATTATCGCGATGCTTTCAGGGATCTGAAAAAAAAGCTTTGATACTCGCAGAACGTAAAATGTACCGTCCAAACAAGATTAAGGAAACGAAAATAACAATTACAACGACCCATTCAGTAATCGAGTTGCGATAGCCGCGCACAAAACTCACAATCATCTCATATAGAAGTATTACTGCTACCACTATAAACCCGCCACCTGTCAGGATTCGTGACCAATCTTTCCGCAACAATATTCCATAAAAACATAAGGAGAACGGTATCCAAACAGCGAGTGGTATGGTCAATTCCCGTAGCCAATCGCGTTCAAATAATACTTGCCAGGCAATCCCAAATAACCCAAAGATAAATACAATTCCCAACAGGAACACAAGCAAAATTATCGTCACAGGCCACGTTCCCGAAGAAGAATTATTGTCATCTGCCCGTAATTTTCCCCCAATCGCCAGCTTGCGGCTGCCCCAAAACAGCAGGTGGCCTGCCAGCCAAATCGCCAATACGATGGGCACCAACACAATTCCGGGAGGGTGGCCGCCTTTGGCCGATGCAAGCAAAATACATACACAGGCGCCAATAATTGCCCAAACAATATGTAGCCAACGAAAAGGGGCTTTTAAGTAATCAGTGCCCAAGTTCGACTGAGTATTTGACAATGGCTTTGAACCGGCGGTGGAGAAAAAGAGGCTACCCTCGATCACGTGCTGGGCAGTTCAGTGACCTGCGCTAAAACTCGTTGATACGTTTCTTCATTAATTCTGGCGCAATCCGGGTCAGCAACTGCCCAAACAGTGAAAGAGAATGGTATGCCAAAACAATCACAATGGCAGCGGGCAGAGCCGCCCTTGACAATGCCACCTCATGACGGTGATTCACGACTCTTCCAGTGGATGATTGAACACTTTGACACCAGGTGCCAAGCGTCTGCAAGAGTGTCAGCTGGCCGGATTCGCGCTCGCGCAGTCCGCGGTCACGACCATTGGATAGCGCTTTTTTGGCGAATGCCCGTGGTGGCGGATGACTCACTTGCGCCGCTGTTGCGCGATAAATCGCAATATCGTTATCCCGCAACTCCACGGCAAGGCGCCAGCAACTACCGCGCGCAATGCCCTCGATTTCCGCCGGAAATGGATGTTGCTGAAATACTTTTCTGCGAAAAGCTATGTTGTTGGCAAACAGGCTCCGGGTTTTGCGTAAGTCCGGTTTTGAATCCCTCAAAGGGAAAAACCAAAAGAGGGCGAATGTCTTTGCGTATAAATTGTACGGGTCCACATAGGTATTACCGCCAACCACCTGAACTTCAGATCGTGCAAAAGGCGCAATTATGCCCCGCAACCAGCCGGACTCAGGTACAACATCACTGTCAATGAAAATCAATAGATCTCCGCTGGCGTGTCTGGCGCCCATGTTTTTGAGTTCATAGTATTGCTTCTGCCCGCCCCCGGCACCCAAAATCTTGGTGCAAAAGTCCTTGTTGTCAGCCCCCATTTCCTCCCTTATGATCACTCCAATAGCCCCAGGGTCCAGCTTCTGTTCATCATATAACACGAACATTTCACAGGGCGGCAGGTGAGTGAACTCCATATCCTCTTCCCGCATCGCATTAACCTGCGCGGCCAATTCTCGGAGCATTGATCTGCAACGACCGAGGTTTGAGGTCTTGGCATTCTCCCATTCAAGAATGAATGACAGGCGCAACGGCTTGTGTTGAGATTGATCTGCCTTCATCTGCGTGGTGGTGTCAGCTTGCACTGCTGTCGATTGAAATGGGTGACGCATTATCAAAATGTTATATGAGTGGAAAAAAATGCACAAAAAAATAAACTTTGGGCATAGCCCCCACATCTTGCCATTTGGTCAGAAGCACTTCGGTAACGCCGGCCGCCGTTCCAGAAGCAATTCGCCTGGGCCAATCGCTGACAATGAAAAACTTTCCCGGGGTCCCTCTCTACTGAGCCTTTGCCGGAACGAACAGCTCAGTGCCTAGACGGTTTCGGCTTGCTCAAGGGGATGTAACACGTGCAGTTTTGATAAGGCTCATCGACCAACGTGCCAGCCTGCTACGCCAGTTTTGTGGGGTGGCGCGAAACACCTCTGAACTGAGATGCAAGTCGAGCTCGATATTCCGCGCTACATGTCTGGGGTGTTTGAGGGGAAATGCAACGGGGTCGGTTCGGACCGCTGCGCGCCAGTGGCTGACGTTCGCAGTATGTGTGCTTCTCTGGTCAAACCCGATGTTGGTCACCAGATTGGCGTTGGGGACGATGTTGAGGCCATGGTTCATCCAAACACTCAAGCGCCACGGGTAGCCCCAGCTATCCAACTCGCCACGCTTGGCCATGCCAAATTGCCGAAGCCAGTGGTCGGCAACCGCAGGTGTTTCCTGAAAGACTTGCAACCATTGTGTTGATTTGTCAAACGCTTCCATACTTCCATCGTACCGCTCCCATGCGCGCTTCCAGCTGGCCCATCCCCACAGGAGGTTATAGACCGAGAACGCGTAAGAAAAACCTCGATGGAATTTTGCTCCCAGGTAGCCGTCGGCGCCGATCGACATGATGCGCTCGTCGTCTCGAAATCGGTCCAAGAGCTCGGCACAAAATGGAAAGAAACTGGGGTCGGGGAAACAGTCATCTTCCAAAATTATGCCTTCTGGCACCTGTTCAAAAAACCACGAGATCGCTGAACTCACGGCCGTCTTGCACCCAAGGTTTGAATCTCTGAACAAGGTCTGCAATTCGCAGGGCCAATCGACCCGGGCGGCGATCTCTCTGGCCTCTTGCACTTGCGCTGGCTCACCGATGCGGCCGGCACGCGGTCCGTCTGCAGCTATGAAAAGCCGCTTGGGGCGCGCCTCACGTATCCTCTGGAATACCCGTGTGCTTAGGTCCGGGCGATTAAAAATCAGGAAAGAACGGGCGGTGTTTGAAACATGGATTGTTGGCTCCTGTTTCAGTCGTCTCGTGGAACAGTGCACATCTTGTGCCGGATACCATAACATGGTGTGGGTGTCTCCAATTGGCCTCCCATAACGTGCCTGGGTGTCTCCAATTAGTCAGCAATGGTTTCCATTTCCGGCTGAGCCTGGGCAATGGATGTACTCAGGATAAGGATGGCGATCAAACCTGTCGCGGATATGCTTTTGCTCATGATGACCTCGGAATTGAATTCCTGAACGGCAAGGTGATGAGCAAGCGGCCGGGCTGCAACAGAGTTGCGACGGAATGGTTTCCTGCTGCGAACGGGTCACAATGATGCTCCTTTGAACGGTCAGCCTTTGGCTCTTGACATTCTGTGGCATGGGGCCGATTTTGGCTTGGCTGGACGGACTAGATTCGTGAAGGAGTTTTTTGATGAGATTGATTAGATCAGCAGCAATCCTGGTTCCTTTTCTGGCTTTTTGTCCGAGTTTCACCAGTGCGAATGAGTTGGCCGGCTTATGGCGGGCGAAAAATGATTTCCTTCCCGAATACTACGGCCCCCTCACCGTGACTGAAGTGGAAGGTAACTGGACTGCGGAAATCGCGGGCACAGGAGTTGTGGGCGAAGTTGGAGACAAGCGTGTGGTTTTCAGTTTTCCTGGGGGGTGAAAACGTGTTTCTTGGCGGCAGAGAACAACTCGTTCTGCGCCTGAATAATTCCGGTGACATCGAAAAGGGTCAGTGGATTCAAAAATCTTCCTACAAGACTGGACTTGGCAACAATACCCCAGTGGAGCTGGCGAAAAACGGAGAACAGCGGTGGCACGATCATATCGCGCCCTGGGAGGATGGCTTTACTTTTTATTTGGTCCTGACCGAACAACCTGACGGCACGCTCGGCGCTTTTCTGCGCAACCCCGATCGGAATCTCGGCGTTTTTATTAACCTCAAGCGGGTAGAACGAGAAGGTAAGCAGCTCAGCTTTGTGGGCACCTTCCTGCGACGCGAGGAAGAGCAAGTTTTCTTTGAAGCCGAATATAGCTCTGAATGGGACAAGTTCGTAATTAATATCCCCAATCGCGGCGGAAGTTATGACTTCTACCGGGTCGGGGACGTACCCAGCAATTTTTTTGCAAGAGGAACCAGGAATCCACCCCGATACACCTACAAACCTCCGCCCGATAATGCTGATGGCTGGACGGTGGGAACACTCGATGAGGCAAACATCGATTTCGCCCCAATCCAGGCAATGGTCGAAAACGAAATCGATCCTCCAGCTCAGTCGGTTGATGACCTCTACGTTCACGGGCTCCTGATTGCACGTCACGGCAAACTGGTCTATGAGGACTATTTCCACGGTTATCACCGTGATCTGCCGCACGATACGCGCTCAGCCCGCAAGAGCCTGACCGCCGTTTTGGCCGGGGCGGCAATTGCAGCCGGCTATCCGGTCTCTGCCTCCATGCCGGTTTATGAAACGATCTACGCTGACGATTTACCGGAAGGTCTTGATCCACGTAAAGAGAAAATAACGCTCGCTCACCTGCTCACCATGACCTCCGGATTTTATTGTGATGATAGCGACCCCGATGCGCCGGGCAACGAGAACGTCATGCAGGAGCAACAGGACGACCTCGATTGGTATCACTACACGCTGGTGCTACCGATGGCCATGGAGACCGGCGAAGAATCGATCTATTGCAGCGTCAATCCAAACCTCATCGGCAAACTGCTGATCGAAGCGACCGGCCAGCCATTGGAAGATTTGTTTCAGGATCTGATAGCTGGGCCTTTGGATTTGGGACGCTACCATCTGATCCTGCAGCCCACCGGTGAACCCTACATGGGTGGGGGTATTTACTGGCTGCCTCGCGATTTCATGAAACTCGGTCAGCTCATGCTGAACGGTGGCATGTGGAACGGAAAGCGCGTCGTTAGTGAAGACTGGGTAAAGCAATCGACGAAATCACACTATCCGCTTCGCGACCGGGGTTATGGCTACTTGTGGTGGATAGTCGATTACCCCTACAAGGATCGCAGCATAAAGGCGTTCTTCGCCGGTGGTAATGGTGGCCAGACTGTCATCGGGATCCCCGAGCTTGACCTCGTCATTGCCTTTTGGGGCGGGAATTACAGTTCGCGCACACTCTACCGGATGTCCGGCGATCTTGTGACTGACTATATCCTCAAAGCGGTTGAGGAATAATGAAACTAAATTGAGCTTGCTGGCCTTTTCCTGCTAATTTTATTACGTGTAAATATTTTTTCAGTAATAAGATGGTACCTGGGGCTGAAGCCAGCGGCGCGGCCGCAATGTCAGACTTTTAAAACCACCGCCATTGATGTATCGCCGGCCGCGCAGCCGTGGAACAGGCCGTAGCCGCCGCCGAGTATGACGAGTTCTTCAATCATTTCGATCATCGCCCGCATCCCGGTGGGCCCCTGGGGGTGGCCCCAGATCAACGAACTGCCATAGTTGTTCATTGACATCAGGTCGGCGCCGGTTTCTTGTGCAAACACGATGTCATTCACCGCAAAGGGATTGTGCGACTTGATTGCGGCCAGCTCGCTGATGCCGATGCCGGCACGCTCAAGTGCCTGCATGGATGCCGGAATGGTGGCGGCGGGCATGAAAGCTTTTTCCACCCGCGCCTGGCCAAAAGAAACGACTTCGATGGTGATCGCCGGGTCGGACGACAGCGCTTTGGCCTGATCTCGTGTGGTGACCACCATTCCCGCGGCGCCGTCAGCGGGGTGGGTTTGCCCGCCAAAAGTAATCGTTCCGCCTTCTTTTACGGTCTGCAGTTTGGCCAGGCCTTCGGCAGTGCTCTGAAAGATTCCTTCGTCCCCGTCCATGGTAGACACCGTTTTTCTGAACCGCACATCCGGCACTTCGAAAGGCAGCGTCATGAAGCGTTTAAGAAAGGCCGAGTCGTCTGCCAGTGCATCCTGATATTGCTCCAGGCGCCGCACCACGACTTCGTGCTGCTGGTCCTTGGACACGTTCCACTTGTTGGCGCAATTTTCCGCTGTTTGCGTCATATCGGTCCCGCCGTAAGGGTCCAATGCCATATTGTCCATCACCCAGTTTTCGTGGCTGCCAACGCCGCCTGGCGCACCAGGGCGCGGGTAGTAAATATGCGGTCCGTTGGAAAGCCGGTCAGCGGTTACCGCAAGCACGCAACTGGCCGACCCGGTGGTCACTTCCTGCGACGCTACGGACAATACGCGTGCACTCGTGGCGCAGGCCTGGCTGATCGTGGGGCCGCCGATACCCCCTGCGCCGACCATACCGGCCAGCCAGGGCAGACCGTAAAAGGAGCGCTGCTGGGGAATGGTCATGCCCAGTACACCGAAATCAAAGTTTTCCGCGCCGATCTCGCGGGATGCCAGGGCCTCGCGGGTCAAGTACGCAGCAAACTCCACGCTGGGAATGTGACCCAGGCTACCCTGCCAACGTGCAAACGGACTGCACCAATAGGCGCCGTAGGGGATGTGCGTTGCGGTCATGATTTCTGTCCTCTGAACTTGCTCTTTTGCTAATAATGGTAATATAGTACTTAATTACCGTTTATAATTAAACCCAATCGTCGAAACGAGGTTTTCGATTGGTATTGGAATGATACAAGTTATGGATCTGTCTGACTGGATCAAACGACAAGCCGACATCAGGCCGGACAAGCCGGCCCTCATCTACGAGGGCCTCGAAATAAGTTATGCCTCACTGGCGCAACTCATCGATCGCTATGCGCAACTCCTGGGCGCCGGTATGGGTATTGGGCCGGGTGACCGGGTCGCCTATCTGGGGCTGAACTCTCCCGAATTGCTGGCGTTGTTGTTTGCCAGCGCACGCCTTGGGGCCATTTTCTTACCGCTGAACTGGCGCCTCACCAGCGGCGAGCATGTGCGGCTATTGCAGCATGCGAAACCGGCGGTGCTGATGGTGGAAAGTGAATTCACGGCCCACATCGACGGCGTCCGCGAACAGCTTGAGCCCGTGCGCCTGGTTCGGTTGGGTGATTCAGCGGGGGGGTGGGACACTTTTGATAATATTGACCGGGCCAGCCAGGCAAAACCACCGATCATTCTCTCGCAGGCCCTCAGCGATAGTGACGGCGTGCTGCTCTGCTACACGTCGGGCACTACCGGCACCCCAAAAGGCGCCCTGTTGAGCAAGAATGCGCTGTACTGGAACGCACTGAATTCGACCCATATGCATGATCTGAGCAGCGAGGACGTCATCCTGACAGTACTGCCAATGTTTCACGTTGGTGGACTCAACATCCAGACACTGCCCGCGCTGCATGCAGGCGCCACGGTAATCCTCCAGCGCAGCTTTGACATGGATCAGTTCTTTGAAACCTTGAATGATGGGCAGATCACGCTGTCACTGCTGGTCCCCACTGCAATGCTCGCGATCATGGCGGACCCACGCTGGGCAAACGCCAAACCGGGCAAGCTGCGTATTATTGGCGTGGGTTCGACCATGGTGCCGACCCACCTGGTCAATGCTGTAGGTCAATGGGGTGTGCCACTGATGCAGGTGTACGGCGCCACCGAAACCGCTCCCATTGCAGCCTATTCAGCACCAGCAGATGCGGCGCGCAAGCCCACGTCCACCGGCAAACCGGCGATTCACTGCGAACTGAAGATCGTTGATAGTGATGGCAATGAGCTTGGGGCCGGTGAAAGGGGAGAAATCCTGGTGCGTGGCCCAAACGTCATCAAGAAATACTGGAACGACAGCGCCGCCACGGATCGGGCATTCAGCGGCCAGTGGTTCCATACCGGCGATATCGGTCATTTCGACGAGGAAGGTTATCTCTACGTCGATGGGCACCTCAAGGACGTCATCATTTCCGGCGGTGAAAATATCTACCCGGCGCAGATCGAAAATCTCATCTCAGAACGCCCGGATATTGCTGAAGTTGCGGTGGTGGGGCAAGCAGACGACTATTGGGGCGAGGTGGCCGTTGCGGTGGTGGTGGCAGAGGACGGATACAGGATGGATAGCACCGAGATCACAGCCAATATCATGGGCTGGTGTCTGGAGAATATGGCACATTATTCCTGTCCAAGAGAGGTTGTCGTGATGGATCAATTGCCCCGCAATGCAATGGGCAAGGTTCTCAAAGAGGAGTTGCGCGAATTGATCGCGCTTAAGGGCAAGACAGAACAGGCAAGGCGTGTGAGTGCATAGTATGGAATTGGGTATGGGACTGAAAATCGGCATTGATGTGGGCGGCACTTTCACGGACTTCCTGGTTGCCTGGGAAGACCGTGAGCCGGAAATATTCAAAGTATTGTCCACTTCCGATGATCCTTCGGCGGCCGTGATTAACGGTCTGACCGACATTGCAGCGCAACAGAATCCGCCTCTGGGCCTTGGAGATTTCTTGAGTACGGTAGAAACCATCGTGCACGGGACCACAGTCACCACCAATGCCACCCTGACGCGCAACGGCGCGAAGTCAGGATTGATTACCACTGCCGGCGTGCGCGATGCGCTTGAAATGCGCCGCGGCATTCGCGAAGAGCAGTATAACAACCGCTATACCAATGTTGTGCCACTGGTGCCGCGCTATTTGCGCGTTGGCGTGCAAGGCCGTCTGCGGCGCAACGGCGAGGAAGTCGAGCCCTTGAATCTGGCGGATGTCGAAGCGGCAATTGATCAATTCGCCGCCGAAGGCGTCGAGGCGATTTCCATCTGCTTTATGAACGCTTTCGCCAATCCGGAACATGAGCATGCCGCGGCAGAGCTGGTACGCAAAAAACTGCCCGGCGCCTACCTGACGGTGTCCACTGACCTGTTGCCATCCATCCGGTTTTATCAAAGGGTCAGCACCACCGTACTCAACTCCTACATCGGCCCCATTCTCAACACATACCTGGAACAGCTCACCGGGCGTCTCAGCGGCAATGGCTTCAGCGGCACCTTGTTGATCATGCAATCCAACGGCGGGGTCATGACGCCCGGGACCGCCCGCAGTAGCGCGGCGCTGACCTTGCTCTCCGGACCCGCGGCCGGGCCTGGCGCCGGGCTGATCTATGCCCAGGCCCAGCAACGCGATAATTGCATCGTAATCGATATGGGCGGCACCAGCTTCGAAGCAGCGCTGGTGACCGGCAGCCCGGTGATAATGAACGAAGGGGTGATCGACCGCCACCGTATTGCATTACCGATGCTGGCCATCCATACGATTGGCGCCGGCGGGGGTTCCATCGGCTGGATCGACAAGGGCGGTATGTTGCGTATGGGCCCGCAGAGCGCCGGGGCTGCGCCGGGCCCGGCCAGTTATGGTCAGGGCGGCAAACTACCTACCTGTACCGATGCAAATCTGGTGTTGGGTTATCTGAACCCGGATTTCTTTGCCGGTGGAACGATGAAGTTGAACACCGACGCCGCCCGCGAAGCGATCAGGGAACACATCGCCGAACCGCTGGGCATGGATATCGAAACCGCAGCAGCCGGCATGTACCGCGTGAGCTGCAACGGCATGGCGCAGGGCGTGCGCGAGGTGACGATCAAACGCGGCCATGACCCCCGCGAATTTCCGATGATTGTCGCGGGCGGCGCGGGCCCGATTCACTCCTGCATGATTTGCGAAGAATTACAGATTCCATTCCAGATCGTGCCCCGGGAGTCCTCGATACTGTGCGCGGTTGGCATGCTGATGGGCGACATCAAGCACGATTTTGTCAGGACTTTCTTCGCCCAGTTGGATGCCATCGACTGGCCGGCACTACAGCAAATGGTTGTCAGTATGATCAGCGACGGCGCGACCATGTTGCAGCAAGAAAACATTCCTGAGCCGCGCCGGGAATATCGCGTCAAGCTGGATTGCCGCTATAAGAAGCAGTACCACGAGGTCACTGTGGATGTTGAACGTGAGTGGATCGAGTCCTCGAATCTCGAGACCATCAGCAACGCATTTCATGCCGAGCACAACCGCCTTTATGGCTACTCGCTCGAAGACCATGGGGTCGGCATCGACCTGATCAATGTGCGCGTGCAAGCGGTCGGCATGACCGACAAGCCCGATTTCGGAGAACTGGATCATGCCGGTGGCGACGCCTCAGCAGCGCTCAAGGGAGAGCGCGACATGTACCTGTTTTCGAAAAGTTCATTTGTCCCGGTGCCGGTCTACGATGGCCACAAGATGCATTTCGGCAACCGCGTGAACGGCCCGGCACTGATTGAGCAGGTTACCACCGCCATTCTGGTCAGCGATCAGTTCGACTGCGTGGTCGATAAGCTGGGCTCATTCGTGGTCTGCAAGAAAGGTCGTGAAGACCTGCTGGAAGCCGCATCAGCACCAGATCCTCAAAATCAGAGCAAAGAGGGAGGAGAGTGACCATGAGCAACATTGATCCTATTCTGCTTTCGGTATACGCCCGCACGTTCAAATCGATAACGGACGAGATGAGTATGTCGGTGGAGCAAACAGCACGTTCACCCATTCTCTGTGAAGCCAAGGATTTCGTTACCGGTCTGTATGATGCCGAAGGCAACATGCTGGAGCAGACCGAGAACCTGCCGATCCTGGCCTTCTCACTGGCGCCGGTGTGCAAATACCTGGTCGAGTATTTTGGTGACGATATTAATGAAGGCGATGTGATTTTCCACAACGATGTCTTCTCGATGGGCAATCAAAACAACGATGTGGCGGTGTTCAAACCGATTTTCCACCAGGGCGAACTGGTTGCCTGGTCGGCCGTTAAAGGTCATCAGGCCGATATTGGCGGCAATGTGCCGGGCGGTTACAACCCGCGGGCCACCGAGGTTTGGCAGGAGGCGCTGCGCATTCCTCCGATTAAAGTTTTTGACAAAGGCAAGGTGCGCCAAGACGTGTGGGACCTGATCTTTGCCAACATCCGGCTGGAAATCGTGCAGCACGACATGCGGGCCCAAATGGGCGCTTGCACGGTCGGTGAGCGCCGTCTGCTCGATCTCCTGGAGAAATACGGCCGCGAAAGCTTCGATAGTCACAAGGCAGCACTGTTCGAGGCCACCCGTAAGATGATGGAAGCCGAAATTGCAACCATTCCCGAGGGCGCCTACAGTGGCGAGGGTTATGTCTATTTTGACGGCCACAACCTCGGAACCAAGTTCACCATTCGGGTCACCGTAACCATTTCCGGCGGCCATATCACTTTTGACTACTCCGATACCGACGCCCAAACCGATGGCTTCGTCAACGGCACCTATACATCCAGCGCGTCAGCCGCCATCCTGACTTTCCTGCAAATGGTCAACCCGGATATTCCGCACAATCAGGGCATGGTGGAGCCCATCGAGATGATCATTCCGGAAGGCACCATACTCAACGCCTCCTATCCCAAAGCGACCACTTTCGGCAATCACCTGTGCCCCCCCAACGCCGATGCCATCATCAGGGCGCTGGCGCCGGTGATACCCGATCGGGTCACGGCCGGCTGGAATAACTTGTTGGCTTCCCTGACAACGGGCCTGGATGAAGAAAAAGGTGAAGACTATGTCGACATCGGCTTCATGGGCCTCAAAGGCGGCTCGGGCGCGATGCATGGCGTAGACGGCTACGATCATATCGGCATGATCGATGCTTCCGGTGGCATCCTTGATCAGGATTACGAAATGTTCGAGCAACAGACGCCGCATTTGCTGACACGCCACGAGTACCTGATGGACTCCGCGGGCGCGGGCCAGTGGCGAGGCGGCATCGGGATCCAGACGGAGTTTATTATTGGCTCCGAAAACACCCAGTTGGTCACATTCGGCGACGGCGACTTTGAACCCGCATTCGGCCTCTTCGGTGGCGGCGACGGCACGCTCAATGAAATCAGGTTGACCTATCCCGACGGCCAGGAAGTAGTGCCCAAAAACAAGGACCTCATCGAAGGCGTGCCTAAGGGCACGGTGTATCACCAACTCGCTGGCGGCGGTGGTGGTTATGGCGACCCCACCAAACGGGACCGCGCTGTCCTCGCCCGCGAGATTCGCAATGGCATGATATCGCCTGCAGCAGCCCGGGCGGACTATGGCTATGAAGAGGGTGAAAATTGATGGATTTTGAACTATCACAAGAGCAACAGGTGGTCCGCGATACCTTTGCACGGTTCTGTGATGAACGCATCACACCGCAAGCCGAGGCCATCGACGAAGCCCACGAATTTCCGCGGGCGCTGTTCAACGAAATCGGAGACTTGGGCTTTTTTGGCATGCGCTACCCGGTCGAAGACGGCGGCAGCGCTATGGATCTCAATTCCTTTTGCCTGGCCCTGACCGAAGTGGCGCGCGGTTCGATGGCAGTGGCAGGCGCGGTCTGCATGCAAGCTTTGATGGGAACGAAATTCCTTCACATGTTGGGCAACGATGACATTCGCGAACGCCTGTTCGCGCCGGCGTTGCTGGGAGAGAAGATTGGCGCCATCTGCATGACCGAACCCAACGCCGGCAGCGACCTGGGCAGCATATCCACCAATGCGGTCAAGGTCGATGGTGGCTATCGAATCAATGGCCAGAAAATGTGGGTGACCTCTGCGCCGGTGGCCGATTTCTTCACGGTGTTCGCCAAAGCTGGCGATGATCAAGAGGCGGCTCGAGAAGGGGGTCTGACCATCTTTCTGGTCGAAAGAGATTTCGAAGGTCTGGCCGTGGGCCGCGCGATTGAAAAAATGGGGGTTCGCGCCTTACCCACTTCTGAGCTGGCGTTGAATGACTGCTTCGTGCCGGACACACATTGCCTGTGTGAAGTGGGTGAAGGTCAGAAACATCTGCGCAAGCTGTTGGCCGAAATCCGCATCATCACCGGCGCCATGGCCGTCGGCGGGGGACGGGGCGCATTGTCCGAGGCGATCAAGTACGCCGCCGAGCGCAAACAGTTCGGCAAGCCCATCAACCGCTACCAGGCGATCCAGCACAAATTGGCGGATATGGCCACGGATTTGGAGGCAGCCGAACAACTGGTTCACTACGCCGCCTGGCGTAGGCAAACTGACCGGCCCTGCCACAAGGAATCGGCCATGGCGAAACTTTTTGCCTCCGAGGCAGCCGTGAAAGTCTGTGACCAGGCAGCCAGGGTGCTGGCCTCCTACGGCTTTGCCATGGAATATCCGGTGCAGCGTCATTTGAGGGATATCCGCTTCACCCTGATCGGCGGAGGCACCAGTGAAATTCTCAAGCTCATTATCGCCAAGGAGCTGTCGGTATGATTGCACGCCCGCTACGCGTATTGATCGCCAAACCGGGCCTGGATGGGCACGACCGCGGTGCGAAAGTGATCGTGCGGGCATTGATGGAAGCGGGCTTCGAGGTGATTTACACCGGCTTACGGCAGCCACCCGAAGCCGTGGCCCAGATCGCCGCGCAGGAGGATGTTGACGTGATTGGGCTCTCCAGCATGGCCGGTTCACATGTGCCCTATTGCAAGCGCCTGAAGGAGTTGCTGGCTGAAAACGCCCTGAACGACAAACTGTGGATCATCGGCGGCAGCATCCCTGAACAAGATCAACAGGCGCTACTGGACATCGGGCTCGACGGCGTCTTCCCGGCCGGATCGCGGCTGGAAGTTATCGTCGACTTCATAAATTCGTGGGATGGCGAGAGAGACCAATGACGATGGCAACACAAAAGCGCAGCGGCGCCTCCAGAAAGCGAACGCAAGGCGGCGGCCCCGTGATCAACGAATCCGGCATCGAGATCAAGCCGGTCTACACCGCCGAGGACCTGGAAAACTCCGGCGGCGCGGCCATGGTCGGCTTGCCGGGCGACTACCCGTTCACCCGCGGAATTCACAAGGAAATGTACCGCAAGCGGCCCTGGACGATGCGTCAGTACACCGGCTTCGGCAACCCCCAAGACACCAACGAGCGGTTCAAATTCCTGATCGAGAACGGCCAGACCGGACTCAATGTGGCTTTCGATCTGCCGTCACAGATCGGGCTGGATTCCGATGATGATATGGCCATCGGTGAAATTGGCCGGGTCGGCATGGCGGTCGATTCACTGCGCGATTTCGAAGTGGCTTTCGATGGCATCGACCTCGACAATATCACCGTTTCCCTGACCATCAACGGCGCGGCAGCGATCATGATTGCGATGTACCTGGCAATGGCCGAAAAACGCGGTTACGACATCTCCACCCTGCGCGGCACAGCCCAAAACGACATCCTCAAGGAATTCATCGGCCGCGGCACCTGGATTTTCCCGGTGCAGCCATCGATAAGACTGGTGGTCGACACCATCGAGTATTGTGCCCAGAAGGCTCCGAAATACAGCCCTGTCAGCGTCTGCGGCTACCACATTCGTGAGTCGGGCGCCGACCCGGCCCAAGAAATTGCCTACGGCTTCTGCATCACCAAGGCCTATATGGATTTGACGCTGGAACGCGGACTGGGCGTCGATGAATTCGCCTCCCGTCTGTCATTCAACTTCAATATCTACGGCAACATATTCGAGCAGGTCGCCAAATTTCGGGCCGGCCGCGGCCTGTGGGCCAGGATCGTCAAAGAAGACTACGGCGCAACCAATCCGCGCTCGATGGTGCTGCGCATGATCGCCGGCGGCGGCGGCAGTGGGCTGACCAAGGAACAACCCGAAGTCAATATCGTCCGCGGTGCCTACTACGCGCTGATCAGCGCCCTGTCCGGCGCCCAGACGATGGCGCTTTGTTGTTATGACGAGGCCTATACCATCCCCAGTGAAGGCGCCCAGCGCCTGTCGCTGCGGACCATGCAACTGCTGATCGAGGAAATGGGCTTGTGCGACACCGTCGACCCGCTGGCCGGGTCGTATTACGCCGAGACCCTGACCAACCAGATGCGCGACAGAATGGTCGAAATCATGGCTGAGGTCGATGCCGAGGGTGGCATTATCCAGATGGTCGAAGAGGGCTCGATTCAGGCCAAGGTATCCGCCCAGGCTTTCCAATTGCTCAAAGACGTCGAGTCCGGCGAATTTCCCAAAGTCGGCGTCAATTGCTACCAGATGGATGAGAAGGAGCCTGAAGTCGAATTTCATCCTTACCAGGAAGACGACGCGCGTGACCAGGTAGCACGACTGAACCAATTGCGCAGCGAACGCGATGCTGCTGCTGTCGAGGCCACATTGGCGAAGGTCATCGAAGACGCACAAGCCCAGGTCAATGTGATGCCAGCGATCATGGCGGCGGTCAAGGCCTATGCCACAGTGGGCGAATTAACCCAGGCGCTGGTTTCGGTATATGGGCGCTATAACGAGCCCGTCAGATTTTAACTTCGCGAACGGAATACACATTATGATTGAGCACTACATCGCCCCCGCTTCGATCACCGAGGCCGTGCAAGCGTTGCACGGCGGAGATGCGACTGTTGTCGCCGGTGGTACCGATCTGACGCCGCAAACCGAAAGCGGCGCCCGGGAATTTGCCGCTACGCTGGTCAATATTCAGCGCATCGAAGAGATGCGGGGCATTTCCCTGATCAACGGCCATTACCGTATCGGTGGGCTGACGACCGTCGCCGATATTCTTGAAAGCAGGCAACTCGGCGCCAAAGTGCCTGTCCTGTGCGAAGCCGCAGATCGCTTCGCCAGCGCCCAAATTCGCCACGCCTCGTCGCTGGCGGGCAATATGTGCAATGCATCACCGGCTGGAGACATGATCATCCCGCTGTTATTGCTGGACGCCGAATTGGAGTTGGTGTGCTGGTCTGACGGTTCGATGGCCACTCGAAGGGTTGCCTTGGCAGAGTTTTTCACGGGCCCGGGTAAAACCGTCAAACGCGACGATGAATTGCTCACCGTGATTGAATTTGCCGAGCCGGCAGACGGTTTTACCGCCGGATTCGAAAAATCCGGCCCACGTCCCGCACTGGAGATTTCCACGGTCTCGATGGGGCTCGCAGGGCGGGTGAGCGAGGCCGCACTTCACGGTGTGCGCATTGCGGTCGGCTCTGTCGCACCCACACCGCTGCGGGCGACAACGACCGAAGCCCTGCTGGAGGGTCAGCCGCTGAGTGCTGAAATTATCGAGCAGGCCGTCGAATCGGTCCGCCAGGAAGTCACACCAATCGACGATGTACGGGCTTCGGCCTGGTACCGAAACCACCTTACAAGCGTCTATCTCAGGAGATTGTTGAATCATGTCGCTGGAAATTGAAATTGAATTCACCCTAAATGGCAGACTCACGCAAGTAAAAGTACCGCCGACCATGACCACGCTGACGATGCTGCGGGAAGAGCTCGATTTGACGGGCAGCAAACTGGCCTGCGGCGAAGGCGAGTGCGGCGCCTGCACGGTGCTGATCGATGACCGCACCATCAATACCTGTCTGATGTTCGCAGTAGACTGCCACGGGCGCGAATTGCTGACGATCGAGGGAATGACCACCGCAGCCGGGCTGGACAAGGTTCAACAGGCCTTCGTCGACTACGGCGCCATCCAGTGCGGTTACTGCATGCCCGGCATGATCATGCAGGCCAAATACCTTATTGACAACAATCCTGACGGGCGCGTCAGCCGCAGCGATATCGCCCGTGGCCTGGAAGGCAACATCTGCCGCTGCAGCGGCTACACCAAGGTCGTCGATGTGGTCGCGGCGGCCATGCTCGAGGAGAATGCATCATGAGCGCCGTACTTGACCAAACGATCAGGAAATCCGACGAGAATTCCATTGCGAAGACCACCGTCATCGGCAAACGCATTCCTAAACCGGATGCGCCGGACAAGGCCACAGGACGCACCATTTACATCAACGACATGGTGTTGCCACGGATGTTGTTCGGCAAAATATTGCACACTGACCGCGTACACGCAAAGATCATCAGCATTGATACCAGCGCCGCCAAAGCATTGGCGGGCGTGTACGCCGTGATCACCGGCGATGACATCCCACTGCTGAAATTCGGCACCACACGCGACAATGTGCCGCTCAAGGCCGGCAAAGTCAGATGCACCCGCGATGAGGTTGCCGCCGTGGCGGCTGAGAGCGAAGAAATCGCGGCGCGGGCCATCGACCTGATCAAGGTCGAGTACGAAGACCTGCCACCTGTTTTCTCGCCCACCGAGGCCTTGAAGGACGGCGCGCCAGTCGTGCAGGAGGATCACCCGGACAACCACAGCCTCTACTATGAGTTTATTCACGGTGATGTCGCAGCCGCCGAGGCAGCATCGGACATCGTGGTGGATCACGAATTCGACCTACCCTACGTGACTCATTGCTGCATGGGGCCGAGCTGCGTCATTGCGGATTTCGACACCAACGGCAAGCTGACCATCTACTCACAGACGCAGTATCCCTACAACTTCAAAATGGACCTGGCCCCGGCGCTGGGCATTCACCCCGGTGACATCCGAGTGATCCAGCCGCCCGTTGGCGGTGCGTTCGGCTCCAAGCTCGACGTGTATCCATTCGAGCCCATTTGCGCTCTGCTGGCAAAAGAAGTCCGGCGTCCCGTCAAACTGACCTTTTCACGCGAGGAGGAATTCATCAATTCGCCAACCCGGCAACCGGCCGAGTACAAGATACGCAGCGGCGTCAACAAGGACGGCACGCTCACATTTCGCAAGATCGATTGCCTGATGAATAATGGTGCCTACACCTCCTGGGGACCGACCACGCCGTTGGTGCAGATGCGCACATTCACTGGCCACATGCGCGTGCCGGTGGTCGAATACAAGGGTTTGTCGGTGTACACCAACAGCGTCTACGCCGGTTCATTTCGTGGTTATGGCAATGTGCAAGCGACATTCTGCACCGCATCGATCATGGACATGCTGGCTGAAGAAGTGGGCATGAATCCCATCGAGTTTTCGCTAAAGAATGCCCAAAACCCCGGTGAAATCACGCCACAAGGCTCGATACTCAATGACTGCAGACTCAAGGAGTGCATCGAAATTGCGGCGGATAAGACAGATTTCCTGAATAAACACGAGGCCAATAAAGTGGCCCGGAAAGAATCCGGACGGTTCAAGTACGGCATCGGTCTGGGCACTTCGATCCATAATGCCGGCGGGGCCAAGATTCACAAGAGTGACGGTTGTGGTTCCATTCTCAAACTGGACGACTACGCCCGGGCCACGTTGATCACCGGCGCTTCTGAAATTGGCCAGGGAATTGATGCGGTGTTGTGCCAGATCGTCACCGAGGAACTGGGCATTCCCATCTCCGACGTCACCATCGTCAACAACGACTCCGCGATCGGCCCGTGGGATGTTGGCGTACACGCCAGTCGCACCACCTTTATTGCCGGCAACTCCGCGCTGCGGGCGGCCAGAGCGGCACGCAAGCAAATATTGGATGCTGCGGCAAAACAGTCGAACGTAACTGCCGAAGAACTGGATCTGCGCCAGGGCCACGTGGTCCAGGCCGACAACGGTGTGCCGGTGGTAAAGCTCGACAAATTGCTCCGCCAGATGCACTTCGGCGAGGAACCGGAACTGGTCATGACGACCGACTACTACGAGCCCAACAGCGAGGGCGAAGACGAGAACCATGTGGGGTCCCTATCCGCCGCCTGGGCGCACGCAGCCTATGTCGCCGAAGTAGAAGTCGACACCGAGACCGGGGAAGTCCGCGTCATCAAGATAACTGCCGTGCAGGACGTCGGGCGGGTCATCAACCGCCTCGGTATCGAAGGCCAGATCGAAGGCGGCATCTCGGTCTCGCTGGGCTACGCGCTGAGCGAGGAGGTGCAGTTGGCCGAGGGCAAGGTGCTCAACCCCAATTTCCGCGATTACAAGGTTTTTACCGCCCCCGAAACCCCAGAGATTGAGATGCACTTTGTCGAAAGCGACTGCAAGGAGGGGCCGTTGGGGGCTAAAGGCATCGCTGAATTGCCCGCCATAGTGCCGGCGCCCGCAGTGGCCAATGCGGTTTACAACGCCATTGGCATCCGTTTCCACAAGCCGCCATTGACACCCGAAAAGGTTGCCCGGGCGCTGTATGCAAAGCAGGACTAGGCCGTCTGGATGAGACGGCGCACCGTTCTGAGCCTTGAACAGGCGCTGTCAATGCCCTATGCCACACTGCGCTTTGCGCAGCTCGGCTGGCGCGTGATCCGCATCGAGGCGACGCCATCCGGCCAATCCCGCAATCCCCGCCTGCCCGGTGACCCGAACCGCTATATCGGTACCCAGGTGGTTGATGATGATCGCAACAGCTATTTCATCGCACCCAACGTCGGTAAGGAATGCATCGCACTGGATCTGAAAGACCCACGCGGCCACCGCTTATTGCTGCAGATCATCCGCGAGCTGAATGTGGATATATTCTGTTGCAACACGCTGCCTGGCCGTTACGAAGGCCTTGGTATCGATTTTGAAACCCTGCAACAAGCCAACCCGGCGCTCATCTGGGCCGGCATTTCGGCCATGGGACCGGATTATCCGAATGTACCCGGCTATGATCCGGCGCTGCAGGCAATGTCAGGCTTTATGGAATTGACCGGCCGCGCAGACGGACCACCGACGCTGTCAGGAATCCCACTGATCGACCTTAAGGCAGGCGATGAAGTTTACGCCGGCGTCTGCCTGGCGCTCGCCGAGCAGGCCGAGCAGACCGGAACACGAAATGGAAAACAAATCCACGTTTCCATGTTGCAGGCCGCCGCGTCCTGGCTGATCACGACTCTGCCGCTGCTCGACTTCGAATGCGAGGACACGGAAATCACGCGCTGCGGCAATGAGCACCGCAAGTTCATCCCGACCAATGCATACCCGACGCAGGATGGTTTTATTTACGTCGCAATTGGCAACGACCTGCAGTGGCAGCGATTGACAGACATCGAAAAGTTCAAACCGGTGGCCAATGAAGCCAGGCGCACCAACAAGGGCCGGCAGACGGAGCGCCAGGGATGTTACCAAGACATCAGCGCGGTGACGAGCAACCATCCGACAGCAGAACTGGCCGCCGATTTTGCGGCGGCGACCATCGTCCATGCAGTAATCAATGACATTCGGCAAGTGCGTATTTTGGAAGCACTCAATGGCAAGCTGACAACCACTCAAACACCGGAAGGCAAGGTCATCAACATGCAACCCACGGCGGTCGATGACCCTGACACCACAACCGAGCTGGCCTTTCCCGGCAAGTATGGCCAGCATACCCGTTTAATTTTGGGCGAGGCTGGCCTCGACCATGCCGAAATCGAGGCGCTTACAGAGGCCGGCGTTATCTATGGGTAGTGGGCGTTTGGCATTAACGAAGTCGGCGGGATCAGTCAATTCCTGAGTCAGACTCGGAGTCAGAATGGGAATTCCCGGATTTCCCCCGGCGAAAAAAGGCAATAAAACGGTGCCAGTAGAGCTTGCCCACGACGGCCAGAGCCGCAAATCCACCGAGGATAACTTGTAAGATCATGCTGCCAGTGCCTGGATCCACATAGGCAAAGGCATTGGCGCCCGGCATCAAAAGCAGGGGCATCAGGACTGTCAGGGCAGAGAAAGGTCTTTTCATGTTCTTTATCTTCGTTACCAGGGCCTGTTAACACTATTTGAGTGTGGACGGATCACTTCTCGTTCATCTTTGTGCCATGGTTGTGGGCAGCGGCTATTGTCCCAGTTATTGCGCCCAGTCAGCAACACCTGAATCGTCCAGAACCACTTTCACCAAGCCTAAAACCATAAAATGGTACTATAATATGTATTTACAGCCCAGCCTGGATTCTTGCCCCTAAAAAATGAGTAATCAGACGATTATGGAAATCGCTCCCGATATCCACATACGCAAGGCGACAAAGTCCGATTTGCCGGCCATCATGGCCTTCGACGAGCGCAGCAACAAGGAAGCCAATCCCAATTATTGGCAGGAAATGTTTGCCCGCTACGGTGACGATCTCAACACGCAATTGTTCCTGGTCTGCGAATCAGGCGCCGACATCGTCGGATTTATCATTGGCGAGGTGCGCGATTGGGAATTTGGCTCTCCACCCTGCGGTTGGGTGTTTGCTCTGGGCGTACGCCCGGACATCAGGCTGACAGGTGTTGCGAGCCGGATGTACGCGACATTGTGTGGTTTTTTCAAGCAAGCGGGTGCGGACCGGGTCAGGACGATGGTCGCCCGCCAGAACAACGATTTTCACTCGTTTTTCCGCAGCCAGGGAATGATGGCAGGGCCCTACGTCCAACTGGAAAAAGAGCTCTGATCCGGGGATGCGGTCAGCGGCATGAAGCTTCAGCAATCCACCCTCCTGGGGCTATATGCGGTCCTGGAACTTGCCCGCACCGAAGGTGGCCAATTGTCTGCAGCGGAAATCGCAAACAAGTTTGACGTGTCGATCAATCACCTTGCGAAAGTTCTGCGTACCCTGGTCAAGGCAAACCAGCTTCAGGCCGTACGCGGGGTCGGCGGTGGCTATCGCTACTGTGGCAACGCCAAGCGCACGACGCTAATGGCCATCATCGAATTATTTGAGCCGGTCTCTCTGGAAGGCTTCGAAGATCGCGATGTGGCGCATGCAACTGACGTCGAAGCCGGACTGGCCCTGGCATTGACGGAAATCAGCGAAATGATGCAGGCAACGTTGCGCTCGATCACCATTCGAACCACGCTCAAGATCATACATGCATGGGAGAAACAGGAGTCATAGCATAATGGCAAAAAGGCACCGGCCGGCATTTGAGCCCAATCCAGATCAGATGGCGATGATGCCGGACATATCGGGCAATACCGTCAATGGTCAGGGCGAAGCGGAATTTCGGCGGCCTTCACGCATTTACTGGCACAACCCCAAGGCCATTCCCCACGGCAAATTGCAGGCCTGGATGGTCAAGCGTTTCAATAACGTTCCGGATTTCCGGGATGCCTATGCCAAAGGCGATCGGGGGCCCCATACACCCAACGCGATTGCCGAAAACCAAACGCAGGACAGTCCGTCGAACTGGACCGTCAGGGCCAAGGAATTTGCCCTGCAACACGAAGCCGACCTGGTCGGAATTGCCCGCTTTAATCCAGACTGGACCTATGCCGAATGTGAACCCCACACTGACCCCTGGATCATCGTGCTCGGCGTGGAAATGGACTACGACATGCTGGCCGAGTCACCCTCTTCGGACACCGACACGGCCTCAGCTCTGGAGGTGGCCAACCAATACAACCGCTCCGCCCGTGTCGCTGCGCATCTGGCCAACTGGATACGAAATCATGGCCATCACTCGCAGCCTCATTCAGGCCCCTGGGCCGGATCGGTGACAATGATTCCGGCGGCACTGGCCTGCGGATTCGGAGAACTCGGCAAACATGGCAGTATCATCAATCGGGAATATGGCTCGATGTTTCGCTTGTCCGCGGTGGTCACAGATATGCCGCTGGTCGCCGACCAGGCAACTGAATTTGAAGCAGACACCTTTTGCACCCGCTGTCAGGTCTGCATCAACGCCTGCCCCGTGGATGCCATTACCGATCTCAAACAACTGGTTCGTGGCGCTGAGAAATGGTATGTCGATTTCGACAAGTGCATCCCCTATTTCAATGAAACGCACGGCTGTGGCATCTGCATCGCGGTGTGTCCCTGGAGCCGCCCGGGCACAGCACCCCGGCTGGCTGAGAAAATGCTCAGGCGCAAGAAACGACTTGAAGAAACGGCTTGAAGAAACGGCTTGATGAAAGGGCAGCCTACAGCATGCTCTCGAGCAGGCTGCGCATGCTGTCCGGAATGGGCACCGCGCTGCCGCTCTCCAGGTCCATAAAAACAACGGTGATGCTGGCCGTAAAGCAAAGCCTCGAATCCACTTTGCGCCGGATCTCGTAATTAAATTGCGCCGAGGTCCGCCCGATATTGCTGACCTCCAGTTTGACCAGCGCAGTATCACCATAGCTCAAGGAAGCCGTGAATTCGGACTCGATCGCGACGGTGGGAAATCCCCGCCGCTGGACATTGATCAGATCCGGATAAGAGATGCTGGCTGCATTGTCGAAAAAGTCCTCGAACGCCTTGTGGCAAAAGTGAAAGAATTGTGGGTAATAAACAATGCCAGCGCCATCAACATCGTCGAATCGGATTTTCTGCAAACTGGTGAAGGCCATTGGTGAGTTTCCCGTGTGCTTAAGCCGTAAAACGAATGATGCGATTTCGCGAGACAAATCCCGCCCTGGCAATCGCTTTTTGCGCACCAATATTGTCCCGTTCCGTGGAGCACATGGGCTTCAAACCTTCTTCGATGGTCATTTCGACCAGACGCCGAAGTATCCAGGTGGCGAGTCCCTGCCCCCGGTGTCGTTGACTGACAAGAACCCCAACATCCGCATAGCCTGCCTGAACTTCCTCAAAAATTCGGCGCTCCCCGGTCGCAATTATTTCATCATCCTGCCAACAGGCAAATAGCTCTCCCCGCTGAATCAGGTTCGACCAGTATTGAGTCAGCCAGGCTTCCGGCGCGCCAAGATTGTCCACACCATATTCTAGCGTTTGGGAGAAGTGCTCACTTTCAACACGCTCAAGCGCCCAGCCATTTTCATTTTTGTCAGGCCATGGGGCACCCTTTTCGAACTGATACATCAAGGCGTTTACTGTAAATGAGGCGAAGTGGTCAAAGCAATGTGAAAGAAACTCAGGTTCCGCCGTACTCACAAAGGCGCCTTTAATTTCAGGCAATTGGCTATATGTGCCGGCCAAAATGCTGGTGAGTAAAGGGGTTGCTTGCGCTTGACTACTCTTGCGCATATGAAATTGCAGGAGATGGCCCTCATCGTTGATGCAGCAATAGCCAATAAGCACTGAATTCTTGTGAAACGTGAAATGGCTGCCCATGGGCACAAACCCGCACAACCACATGCCATCGAGCGGGGCTGTGGTTCCAGCCAGGTACTCGGCTTTCAGTGATTTCAGGCCATCCAGTGCTGTTAGGGCGCTGATTTTTATCATTGCGATAAAGAAGATTGTATCGGCCCGCCTTCAGCGGTTCAATTGCTATACGCTGACCTGAGTCAATTGCGGTAATCTACCCATTGCAACTTGTCATGGAATCGACTTTTGCAATTGCCTCTTCGTGCCGCAATCGATTGACTCAAATAAGTGACCAAATTTAGAGGAGTTTGAATTCGTGGGCAATATTCGAAGACAGATTCGGCAGGCAATGTCCGGCGCAAACCTCCGGAGTCAGATCGTCAGCGGGCTTAGAATGAAACTGCTGAAACCAGAGACAATTCTGGAATATGTTCCATCCGAAGGTCTCGTCTGCGACTTGGCCTGCAGATTTGGATTGGTCTCGGTGGCTGCCGCATTGCAGAATCCGGAAACTCAAGTTATCGGCAATGACCTGGACGAAGCGAGGATCAAATCCAATCAGGTCCTTTATCGTCGCGTTCCAAATGTAACATTCGGAGTCGGTGATCTGCTGAATTTCAGCCCAGAGAAGAAGGCCGCTGCTATCACACTCATCGATTCGACTCACTATTTTAGGCCGGAAGTCCAACTGTCGATACTAAAGAATGTTTGGAGTGCCATATCCGAAGGCGGGGTGCTGATTCTTCGTGACGTCGTGGATGATGGCAGTCTTAGATACAATTGGAACCGGATTCACGAAAAAGTCATGGTAGAGAAAGTCAAGTGGACCAAAACTCACGAGGCGATGAACTGGTTTCTCACACCTCAAGAACGTCAACTGGGCAAATCCCGTCTGACGATCCCCATTCCCATCGGCCTGCTGCGTATGGCCTTAGCCCCTGTTTCCGCCATTGATTATGTGCAAAACTTCCGTGAAAAATTGTCCTCTCTCAACAATGACAAGGTGGTGTCAAATCATGAAGCATGTCGTGATTTCAGCATCAAACTGACGACATTTGCAGATGGATTGGCAAAAACGGCTTGGGAGTAGCCGATGCGATGACCGATGACCTGCGCCCCGGGCTGACCATCATCCTGCCGTGTTACAACGCCGGTCGGGTTCTGGATGCCACGCTAAGGCGCCTGGCAAAGTTGTTTGAGCGATTTGTCGATTTGGAACTGGTACTCGTCAACGACGGCAGCAGTGCAGATGACCCGATCAATAGGATTATCAAGGCGCATAGCGGTAGTCCATTTTTTCAAGGGCGATTGAAAACCATTTCCCATCAAGAGAACCGCGGCAAGGGCGCTGCAGTCATGACAGGCCTTGCTGCCGTGACCACCACGCAGGTCTGTTTCACGGATGCGGATTTGGCCTATGGACCCGAGAACATTCCGCGGCTGAGAGAACATCTGGTCGCCGGAACACTGGTTGTCGCCAATCGAGTAGACCAGGATTCAACTTATTTGATCCAGCCTCATTACTTTCGCCATATCGTTTCAAGACACCTGGCCAGCCGCTTGTTCAACCTGGCCGTCAGAATGACCTTGATACCCGGTATTCGCGACGTTCAGGCCGGTTTGAAAATGGGTTGTACAGCTGATTTGCGTCGTTGTGTTTCCAAATCGACCTGCTGGCGTTTTTCCTTTGATACCGAATTGCTGTTCATAGCGGTGCAGCAAGGATTGGTGATACATTCATCACCCGTTCGCTACAAATATTATTCCGACGAGTCCACTGTTAATTTCGTGATGGATTCGTTGCGAATGGCTCGGGATTTACTGCGCATACGGATTAAGGGCTGGCTGGGCAAGTATCGGTGAAACTCTGCATCAATGCCGATGATTACCTGATTCATGAGCGCGTCTCCTCAGGTATTTGCGAGGCCATTGAGGCAGGCGCAGTGACATCCATCAGCGTCATGGGGGATGCTGATTTCGGCAGGTCTCTTGAGTGGCTGGGCGAATCTCGGGTCTCCGTAGGCCTGCATCTGACGCTGACCTCCGGGGGAAACCGCCGTTTGCCTCAGATGGAAGGGCCCGTGGCAATCGTCAAAGCAGGACTCTCCGGGAAGTTGCCAAAAAACCAGGTGGAAGATGAATTGGCCGGGCAATATGCCCGGTTTATCGTTGCCTACGGTGATCACCCCAATCATCTGGATTGCCATGAACACATTCATGCCTGGCCAACAGTGGCTCGTGTGGTCAACACACTTGCCGAGAGAAATGGAATTGGCTACGTTCGCTCACCGCGCGATTATTCTCCGGATTTTTCACTGAAGAAGTTACTGTTGGCGGCAGCATTTCCGCGAAAAATCGCGTCACCGGTATTTTTCGGTCTTAACTTAATGGGACAAGCCTTTACCTGGCCCTATATTAAAAAGCAATTCGAATATTTGCACAAAAAGGGCGTTCGACACGCACTGTGGATGGTGCACGCCGGCCATCAGAGTGCCGACTCGATCGCCGGCCGCGCAGATTACAGCAGCCGGGAAACGGAGCTCACTGTGTTGTTGAAACACATCGCTGAAATACGTGAATTAGCCGAATTGGTGCCGATGGAAGCGTTACTTCAAGGCCGTTCCTCCTCTATCGAGGATCAAACGTAGCCGGCCACGGCTCAAGCTCAACCGATGTTGTCCTGGGTGCAATAATGGCGTAGCCATCCAGTAGCCCCCACATCAAGTCCGGGCTTAGTGACTCTGCCAAAGGCAGCTTTGTTTTTGCCAGTTGCTCGGGCCTTGCCAATACATATAGTGAGTCTGGAGCGATGTCCCCACGCATGAATTCCTCAATCAGACGCGCCTGATATTCGTTCCTGGGGCCGTAGCTATACCGTGCCACATATCCGACGTTTATCGTATTGCCATGGCTGGCCGCCAGGAAAGCCCATGGGCTGTGGTCATTGATGCTGTAGGGGCCGCGGTCACGGGTTTTGGCCGGAAATGCGGGAACGAGAACAATATGATCGATTTCATCCATGAGGATATCCCAGGCCCCGGATGTCAGAGGTGATGGCTTGGCCACACGATACATATTGGTATTTTCATAAATCGGCAACAAGTCTGCGAATTGGATCCCTGCGCAGCCAAGAATGAGGAGCAGAGCCGTTTTTTTGCTGTTGAGCCTTATGGTCACAGCCATGGCGGCCAGCATCAGCATATAGGGGATGGGGAAGAACATCCGGTAGCTCGCCCTGATAATGCCAAATCCCCCCTCGACCAGGTTGGGAAGTGGGATCTCGAACAATTGCTGACTCCCCAGGGTCACTTTATGCGAAAGTGAAACAGCGACCAGGCCACATCCGGCAATGATTAAAGGCAAAACAACGGACCACTTTACACGCTTTGTCTGTCTCGCAATTTGATAGACTGCGCCAGCGACCAAGAGCATCAAACCAAGTCCGAGATAGCTAAAACTCTGACCTCGAGTGGCCAGCGGGACAGGTTTAAAGTACAGACTCTCCAACGGCGCCGGATTGAATGGCTGCAAAAGGTTCATCGAATGATAACCGAACCCCCGGCTGGCGCCACTTGTAATGTCAATAACAAAGTAGCCGGCTACCCACATGCTGGCCAGAATGAGTATCAAAGTAAGGGCAGAATACTTGATGGCTGCAATGACACTCTGTTTATCGTTGAGTATCTGACTGAGCAGGAAAGCATTAAAAATCACCATAGCCATGACGAGTAAATAGAAATGGGTCAGCGTGGCGGCCAGTAAAAGCGCCAACCATTTAAGGCGAGTTCCCCAATGGTCTTTTTCCAGGTAGAGATTAAAGGGACGCAAGAATGATCCAATGACTGACCAAAGACATCTGGCCATAAGAAGCATTGGTCAGAGGTCTTGGGCTGAGCAGAAAAAAAATGGTGCCTGCCAGGATCAATACTGGACTGCTGGTTAGATTTCTCAGCAGTAATGCCGCGAACAATCCTTGCAGCAAATAGCAAAGAAACAGCCAATAACCATGATATTGAAAAACTGGTGGGAGAATGGAGGCTATTAGTTTAAGTGGAATCGCCACCAGGGGTATCGAGTCAGTCAAGACGACGGATGTGCCGTGGGGATATAGAAACGACTTAATCGCTCCAATCGGAAATGTCCAGGGCTCTGATCGAAAAAAGTGCCAGCCAAGAAAGATGGCGTCTCCATCACCATGTATCCAGTCAATAAACGTGGGATCGAGAATCTTGAAGCCGTAAAAATACAGACATATTATTCCACCGAACAGCATGGCCACGGCAAGTGTAGGCCAGAATCTGGCATGAGACCCGCGTGCGGGTTCGGCTACAGCCTTCAGCGGACCGCTTCAATAAGACGCCCGATGACGTATTCCACCGGCATTGGGCTGGTCCCTGGATGAATGTTCCAGCCATTGAATACGGCAATGACATCATCTTCAGCCAGGATCAGCAGGTATTGACCCCCGTAGCCACGCGCAGCAGGGATAAACTTGCCTGGCAGACCGGGGTCCGGCAGCAACCACCACTGGTAACCATACATCCAGTCTCCGCCCCTGCCCACTGAAATGGCCGGCGAGAAGCTGTCTTGTACCCACCCTTCCTGAAAAATGCGTTCACCGTTCCACACGCCGTCATTGGCATACAACTCACCGATGCGGGCCAGGGAGCGGGGTGACAGGTACAGACCACCTTCGGTGTCGACGGTGCCTGTGGGCGTGGTTTTCCAAAAGAAATCGTCTATGCCCAACGGGCCGAAAAGGTGCTTGCGGGCGTATGCGTCGGCGTGGCTGCCGGTCGCGCTGAAAAGAATCTGGTCCAGCAGTACTGAAATCCCGCTGTTGTAGTTGAACACCACACCGGACTGCTCAACCATGCCCTGATCAAGGACATAGGTTACCCAGTCGTCGGAGTGTTCCATGATAACGCAGTCGTTGCTGCTTGCATCAGAGTAGTCGGATTCATTCCAGTCGATCCCTGCGCTCATGGTGAGCAGATCATGCAGCGTCAGTTTGAAGGATCGCGGATCACCCTGGAAGGGATTGGGGTGATTGAAATATCTTTGTACTTCAACATCGGTGGAAGGAATGGCCCCCTGGGCGATTGCGATGCCGATTAATGCCGAAGTCACACTCTTGGTCACTGACTGCATGGTGTGCAGTTCGCCGTCCTTGAGCCAGGGATGCCATTGTGGGTTGAGGTAGTGATACTGACCTTCGCCCCAGTAGCCATCGCGCAGTCCGCTGGCTTCATACGCTTCGAAGGGCGTGCGATAGTCTTGTGCATAACGATTCTCGTACACCACTTTGCCGCCGTGCAGGACCAGCATGCCGTCGATGTAACCGCGATCACCGGACGCAAACTCCTGATCGAGTGCAGCAAGAACACCCAGATTAATGTTGTTGTTGACCACGGAGCCTTGCGGTAATGGGTTTGCCGCCGCGGCGGCATCGCGGTCGGCAAGTTCGGCGGATTGTTCGCTGCAGGCGGGGATCACAAGCAGGATGACCGTGGCGAGAAGAATTGACGCTAGAGGTGTGATTGGATTCATGCGCTCAGCTTAACAGGACAGCGTGTCCCAGCAAGCCGCCATTGTACTCACGTATGGCATCGCGAATGACGCCCCACATATACACCGTGTAGGAACTGTCGCCCAAAATGTAGTAGGCATTGATCTGACCGATGCGGTGACGAACGACCACGGCACTAGTCCGGGCCAGTTGCGTCTGGCCCACCTGTAGCACATCAAAATGCTCCGGGCGCAGATCCACACCACAGAGCTTGGCCAGCATGGCTGGCGCCTCAAAGCCTGCAACTGCGAACCAGTAGTGGGAATCCTGGCGCCTGACGCCGTAACATTCGCGGCCCGCATGAAACAGCGCGTTGTCAATCTGCAGTACCGGCCGGGCGGGACAATCGAGCACCAACAATTCGTTGGCCGCCAGCCGCACTGCAAGCTTTCCATCTTCATGAAGTCGTCCGCGATTATTATTGAGGTGTGCTCCAAACCCATGCGCCGCCAACCAGGCAGCCGTCTGCCTGCCTTTGATGCCGACACGCGGCAAAGGCGACAGGTCGATCAAGGCCAAACGGGACAGCAAAGATGTGCGGTCATCCGCGGATTCCCCGAAGTCCTTGACCAGGCGAAGGCCATTGACCTCGCGCCAGCGTGCGCCGGCCGAATCATGTTGCTGCACCAGCAGTGAGCGGTATGAGGCCTGGCGCTTGGAGGTGGCGTCTACACTCACATTTTCTGCCTCTGATTGTCCGGATCATAAAATGGCGTCGATACCGTTTGCGCCTGCACCCGTTGACCGTTGCCGACTTTAATTTCAAAGACCGTGTCAACTTTGGCCTGCTCTGGCAATACGTAAGCCAGGCCCACGACAGCCTCGAGAGCAGCCGATCGTGCCACCGATGTCACTCGTCCGGCAATCTCATTGCCCCGCATTACCAGGTGACATTCTTCGGGAATCACACCGGTTGCGTCCAGCAACCTGAAACCCACCAGCTTGCGCGACACCCCCATCGCCACCCGCTGGGCCAGTGCCGGCCCACCGACGAAATATCCCTTGTGCTGTTTTACGGCCCACTCCAGACCAGCCTCGGCTGGCATCGTCAGTCCATCGGTATCCTGGCCGACGATAATGTGGCCTTTTTCGAGTCGCAGGATACGCTGTGCCTCAACGCCCACTGGCGCGATGCCACAATCTCGACCGCAGGCCATCAATCGCTCCCACAGTGTCAATGCCTGGCACCAGGGCACATGCAGTTCAAAACCCATTTCGCCGACAAAACCCACCCGCATGGCAAGCGTTTCAATGCCCTCAACCACACCCTGCCGGGCAGCGAGGTAGGGGAAGGATGCCGCGGACCAGTCGATGTCAGAATTCAGCTGTTCGATGATACGCCTGGCCTCCGGACCCGCGATGTTCATGGCGGCGTAGACCGAGGTCACATTGACCAGTTCCACATCCAGGCCCCACTCTGCATTACGGCGCAGCATGTTGCGGTACACGTCGTCGGCGCCGGTGGTGGTGGTAGTGATGTAGAAGCAGTCTGGCGCCAGGCGGCAAGCCACACCATCATCAGCCACCGACCCGGACTCGTCCGTCATCAGCAGGTAGCGCGTGCGGCCCACGGGTTGTTTGAGGTAGGTGAAGGTGTACATGCGATTGAGGAAGAGGGCAGCGTCGGGACCCCGCAGCTCGATACCACCCAGGGTCGAGACATCAATCAATCCTGCCCGTTCCCGGACTGCGGCGACCTCGGTCGCAATTTTTTCCGCGGGGGTATCATCGCCACCATAACGCCCCGGACGCTGCCACAATCCCGCCGTCATAAAACGAGCGCCATGCGCCTTGTGCCACCCATGCATTGGTGTCAGGCGTTCCGGTTCGAATAAACGGCCGGCCAGCAAACCGAACGGCACCGCCCGTAACGGTGGGCGCTGGGTCGTAAGCCCGGCGCTCTTGAGCGGCTCTGCGCGCGCGCCCTGGATGATACGCAGTGCATTGAGGGCGGAGGTACGGCCCTGGCTGGGCCCCATGCCGGTGGTGCTGTAGCGCTTGGCCAGTTCCGGGTGCCCAAAACCGTCAGCCACCGCATTGACCAGATCGGCAATGGTTTGGTCTTCATCGAAATCGACGAATTCCTTGCCCTTGGGGTGAGGGAATACCGGGTGGGGGTGGTTCATTCGCTGGGCCGCCGGATCGAGTTCTATGGAAGGTCCGTCGTCAACTTTGAACCCCATAGCCCCTGCCGCTCGCCTGCCGCTACGCTCGCCATCGCAGAGGACTGATTCGAGGGTCCACACATGATTGACCGAACCGCAAATCTGGCTGGCGGCCGGGCGGCGCGCCAGGCGCAGCGAATGAATCTCATCATCGTAGATCAGTGCGCCCCCTGAATGACAAGCCAACTGGGCCAGCGGCGCGTAACCAATGCTGGTGACCAGACTGTCACAATCTACCCGTTCGTGATCGGGCGCCACGCACTCGCGCGCCGTGATCCGCGCCACACTGATCCCGGTGATGGCCCGCTTGCCGCGGGCCGCCAGGGCTGCGGTGACCGTGCTACCGCAGAACGTCCTTATTCCGCGCCCCTTGAACATCTCAAAGGCCCCGGCATCGACAGGCGATTCATTCATATCCACCACGGCGGCAATCTCGACACCGGCTTCCAGCAAGTCCTGCGCCACATCATAGCCTTCCTGGTTCGCCGTAAGGATGGATACACGGTGGCCGGGCGACACCGCGTAGAGCCTGACCATCCGTTGCGCGGCCGATGCCGGGATGATGCCAGGCAGGTCATTGTTTCTAAAGACGCAGGGCTGCTCGATACTGCCGGTGCTCAAAATCACCTGCCCGGCGCGCAATTTGTACATGCGGTTGCCACGGCACAGCGCCAGCCAATTATCAGCGAACCAGCCGGTGCAGCAGGTTCGAGTCAGCAGGCGGATTCGATCATGCGCTTCGACGCGCTGCAGCAGCGAACCACACAGGGCATCGACCGCCGAGCGCTGACGTTGGAAACGCGCATAATTCAACGAACCACCTGGCTGTGGTTCCTGATCGACCAGCAACACCGAGGCCCCCGCATCCGCGGCCGTCAGTGCGGCGCTGATGCCGGCCGGGCCGGCGCCGATGACAGCCACGTCGGCAAACAGGTATTGCTTGTCGTACTCACCGGGCGGCGTCGCGGTTTCGATTTTGCCGAGGCCAGCCGTACGGCGGAACAGTTTTTCCCAATATTTCCAAATGCCGCGCGGCCGGAAAAAAGCGCGGTAGTAGAAGCCGACCGGCAAAAAGCGGGCCAGCCAGCCTGCCATGGCGCCGTAATCACGTTGCAGCGAACCCCAGACATTTTGCGCGGTCGCCTCCAGGCCGTCATGGACTTCCAATTCGTCGGCGTGCACACTCGGACAATCACCTACCTGCACGTAACTGTTGGCGTCCAGTCCGCAATAAGACCAGGCGCCACGTGGCCGGTGATATTTGAATGAGCGCGACAGCAGTCGCTGCCCATTGGCCTGGAGTGCGCTGGCCAGGGTGTCACCGGCCAGAGCCTGGTAGCCTCGCCCTTCAAACCGAAAGCCAACCACTCGATCGCGATCCAGCCTGCTGCCCCAGGGCGCGGGCAGGCGGTTCATCTGCTACCCTCCGCGCCAGAATCAAACACCTCGTGGACCGCCCAGGTACCGAGGAATTCATCGGTTGCAGTATCGCGCTCTGCAATAAACCAATAGCCGCTGGCCACGTGACACCACCACTCACGCACCACGCCGCGGCTGTTGTTCTCGAAAAATATGTAGTCCGCCCAGGGCCGCGAACCGGCGTCCTCGCCCGGCCGGGTAATGACCTCTCCGCCGCAAATGAACTCCTGCGCATTGCGCGGACCGTTCAAAGGACAACGAATGACTTTCATCTAGCTCCTGTTAACACGATTTAGTGCCCCACCGACGCGGCGCCCTTCTCACCCACCTGCTGCATGCGGTAAAAGCGCTCCAATTCGAAAGGCCTGATCAGATCCGGCGTTTTGCCCGTGACAATGCACTCTGCCATGCGCTTGCCGCTGACCGGGGTCGCCTTGAAGCCCCAGGTGCCCCAACCGGCATCGATAAAGTAATTGTCCACTTCCGTTAGCCCCATGACGGGGCTGAAATCCGGGGTCATATCCGCCAGCCCGGCCCACTGGCGCAGTACCTTGGCATGGCTCAGGAATGGAAACAGCTCAAGCATGTGGGCGATCAGGCCCTCGGTGAATTCCAGCGACGAACGCGTCGAATACAAAGGGCTGGGATCGGTCGAACCGCCCATCACCAGCTCGCCGCGGGCCGACTGGGACACATAGGCGTGCAATGATCCGGACACGATGATCGGGTCAAGAAACGGCTTCAGCGGTTCGGACACGCAGGCCTGCAGGGGAATGGTGCGGATCGGCAACCTGATGCCGGCCATGCGCGCGACCTCTGAACTCATGCCTGCCACGGCCTGCAGCACCTTTCCCGCCTTGACCCTGCCACGACGCGTATCAACGCCGATCGCCCGGCCGTTTTCGACCACAATGCCCGTCACTTCTGTTTGCTGGTGAATCTCCACGCCCTGCTCCATCGCCCCCCGTGCATAGCCCCAGGCCACGGCGTCATGCCGTGCGATGGCACCAGGCGGATGGTAAAGCGCACCGAGTATCGGGAAGCGGGGCTCATCGGTCAGGTCGAGCTGGGGGCAAAGTCTGCGAATTTCATCCACCCCGATCAACTCCGAATCAATGCCCAGATGCTTATTCACTTCGGCCCGCCAGCGTGAGGTGCGCACGGCCGCATCGGTATGTGCGAGGGTTAGATGGCCGCGCTCCGAGTACATCAGGTTGATGCCCAGCTCGCCCGCCAGGGAACGGTAGAGTTCCACTGACTCTTCGTAAAACAGCGCACCCTCCGGGGTCAAGTAATTGGAGCGAATGATCGCGGTATTACGCGCCGTATTACCGGAAGCGAGCCAGCCTTTTTCAAGCACGACAACATTGCTGATACCCCAGTCCCTGGCCAGGTAGTAGGCACAGGCCAGGCCGTGCCCACCGCCACCGATAATGACGACATCGTAGCTATCGCGCAGCGCCTTTGCAGGAGGGAAGTACGGCCTGGCACGGTACTTCTTGTTCAGGCCATACTTTAAAAGTCCAAGCGCCACTACGAAATCTCACCGGAATCCAAAACTAGTGTACTAGCAATCGAGCGTATTCTCCGTCTCCCAGGGCGTCACTGCACGTGAAAATCGGCCCCATTCATCCATCTTAATTTTTACATAACTGTCTACAAATTCATCACCGAAGGCATTGCGCGCGAACTCACTGCCATCAAACAAACGAACGGCGTCTAGCAGGTTGGACGGCAGTTTTCGCCCCTTTTTCAGCTTGTGGCCTTCGGTGTACATATTGATGTCAAGGCGCTTGCCAGGGTCGCGTTCGTTGGCCAGTCCGTCCAGGCCCGAAGCCAGAATGCCCGCCTGCAACAGGTAGGGATTGACGGCGCCGTCAGCCAGGCGCAATTCAAAGCGGCCGGGATCGGGAATGCGAATCATGTGGGTGCGGTTGTTGCCCGACCAGGTAATGGAATTGGGCGACCAGGTTGCCCCCGATGCAGTGACTGCCGCATCGATACGCTTGTAGCTGTTGATCGTCGGCAAGTATAGCGCCGACAGGTCCTGGGCATTATGGACAATGCCACCGAGAAACTTGTAAGCAAATTTCGACAGGCCCATTTCCTCGGTCTTGAGCATAAAGCGGTTGGTCGAGCCTTCCTCATTCCATACCGAAACATGCGCATGGCAGCCATTGCCCGTCAGCTCGGCAAATGGTTTGGGCATAAAGGTCGCCCGGTAGCCGTGTTTTTCGGCAATGGACTTTGCCATGTATTTGAAAAACACGTGGCGGTCGGCCGTGAGCAGGCAGTGATCATAATCCCAGTTCATCTCGAACTGGCCGTTGCCATCCTCGTGATCGTTCTGATACGGGCCCCAACCCAGTTCGAGCATGGCATCGCAAATCTCCCGGATGACATCATAGCGGCGCATCAGGGCGGTCTGGTCATAGCAAGGCTTGAGCTGGGTGTCGCGATCATCTGAAACAGCATCGCCTGCGGGTGTGAGCAGGAAATACTCACACTCCACACCGGTTTTCATGACAAAAGCCCTCTGCGCTGAAGCGGCGATCTGGTTTTTTAACAGCACCCTTGGAGAAGCCTCGACCGGTTTGCCATCCATCCACAGGTCTGCCGCCAGCCAGCCCACCTCGGGCTTCCATGGCAACTGGATCAAACTGTCGGGATCGGGAATACCGAACATGTCGGGGTGTGCTGGTGTCATGTCCAGCCAGGTGGAGAATCCGGCAAAGCCCGCACCATCACGCTGCATCCCGCTGATGGCTGCTGCCGGCACCAGTTTGGCCCGCAACTGGCCGACCAGGTCGACAAAACTGATCAGGAAGTATTGGATATTTCTGGCCTTGGCTGCGGCCGTGAGTTCTGTGGGCATTGTTTTACTCCAGTTGTGTCTGGGACGAGAGACCGGGAATCCAGTCGGTGCCGGCCAGCGGTATTCTCGCCATTGCGGCAGCTTCAATCGTCAACGCCACCAGGTCCTCGGGCTCCAGGTTGAGGACATGGCTCTTGCCGCAGGCGCGGGCGATGGTCTGTACTTCAAGCATCATCGTGGTCAGATAGTTGCGGAGCCAGCGGGCGCCCTGCTCAGGCTGCAGACGGGCTTCCAGTTCCGGATCCTGTGTGGTCACACCAACCGGGCAGCGGCCTGTATGGCAGTGATGACAAAAACCGGGCGCAGTGCCAATCTTCTCATAGTCTTCGACGAAGACGTTTTTGTTGCAACCCAGCGCCACCATGGCCGCGCTACCGATCGAGACTGCATCGGCACCCATTGCCAGCGCTTTTGCGACATCAGAACCGCTGCGAATGCCGCCTGAAACGATGAGCTGAACCTTGCGGTGCATGTCCAGTTCTTGCAGCGCATCGACGGCCATGCGCACAGCCGGCAAGGTGGGGATACCGACCTGCTCGATAAAGACATTCTGAGTCGCCGCCGTTCCACCCTGCATGCCGTCGAGCACGATGACATCGGCACCGGACTTAACCGCCAGCGCGACGTCGTAAGCCACCCGGGTGGCACCCACTTTGACGTAAACGGGAATTCGCCAATCAGTGATTTCGCGCAGTTCCTGAATTTTGATTTCCAGATCATCCGGGCCGGTCCAGTCCGGGTGCCGACAGGCACTGCGCTGGTCGATTTCTTCAGGCAGGTCACGCATCTGGGCCACGCGGGGGGTGATTTTTTGGCCGAGCAGCATGCCACCACCGCCAGGTTTGGCGCCCTGACCGACCACCACTTCGAGCGCATCTGCCCGGCGCAGATCATCGGGGTTGAGGCCATAACGGGATGGCAGAACCTGGTAGATGAGGGTCTCCGATGACTGGCGCTCTTCTTCAGTCATACCGCCATCTCCGGTGGTGGTGCTGGTACCCATCCGGGTTGCGGCCAGGCCGATTGCTTCCTTGGCGTGCGCGCCGAGCGCCCCAAAACTCATGCCGGCTATTGTGATCGGAATCTTCAGCTCAACCGGTTTCTCGGCGTAGCGTGTGCCCAGCGTGACGTTGGTGGCGCATTTTTCTCGATAGCCTTCCAGTGGGTAACGGGAAACCGACGCACCGAGAAACAGCAAGTCATCAAATGTCGGCAGCGACCGTTTCGCGCCAAAACCGCGGATCTCGTAAATGCCCTGGTCCGCTGCGCGATGTATCTCCGCCAACACCTCCGGCGTAAACGTCGCCGAAGCGCGCAATTCTCCCGGGCCGCTCATACGGATTCCCAGAGGATAGGGAAGCGAGACTCCTTAATAGTCATCGGCGTGGTCCACATTGAAATTGTAAAGTTTTCGGGCTGAACCAAAACGCCGGAAATGCCTGGGATCAGCCGGCACAGCGGCCACCCGAAGCAATTGCTCCAGGGCGGCAAGGTGTTCTGACGCCATTGGCTTTTCGATGCAATCGGCGCCGAGCTCACCCGTTCTCCCACCCACGTAAATCACGGCCTCGTAGATCGAATCGCCCAAGTGATGGCCGGCATCGCCGCAAACAACCAGGCGGCCTGACTGGGCCATGAAACCACTCATATGCCCGACCGAACCTGCAACGACGATATCCACACCCTTCATGGATATGCCACAGCGGGCGCTGGCGTTGCCTTCCACGACCAGCAGGCCACCGTGCCCGGAGGCCGCAGCGCTCTGAGAAACATTGCCACAGACCCGCACCGTTCCGGACATCATGTTTTCCGCCGTGCCGGTACCAGCGTTTCCGTTGACGGTGATGTTGGCTTGCTTGTTCATTCCCGCGCAGTAATAACCCACATGGCCCTCGACAGTGACTTCGTGCGGTGCATCCAAACCGGCAGCAATGCAGTGCCGCCCGGCCGGATGAAGTACCGACCACTGGCCGCTGCCGGCCTGATGCAATTGAGAGTTCAGGGCCCGCACCGAGTCGTTGGAAAGGTCGATCGTCATCATGTTGGCGTACTCAAGTCCTGCCCCAGTGATAGACGGTGGCCGGTTCAGGCTCCCAAATCGTCGCGTGCTCGACGCCCGGCAGTTGCGCAATGGCGCGAAATTCCGAGGACATGGCGACCCAGTCATCGGTCTCGGCCATGACCGCGGGTTTGCAGGCAATGGGATCGCGCAGCACCGCGAAGCCGTCCCGAGTGCCGACTGCGAAAGTGTAAAAGCCGTCGAGATCGTCCAGCGCGTTATTTAAAGCCTGCTCAAGTGAAGCGCCTTCCTGCATCTGCCACATCAGGTAACCGGCCGCGACTTCACTGTCGTTGTCGGTCTGGAAATCAATGCCCCGTTTGCGCAGATTTTCCCGCAGGCGGTTGTGATTGGACAGTGAGCCGTTGTGCACCAGGCACAAGTCCCGCCCGGTTGAAAAAGGATGAGAGTGCTGGGTCGTGACGGCGCTCTCGGTTGCCATGCGCGTGTGCCCCAGCGCGTGCGAACCTGACAAGTCCTCCAGCGAGAATCGATCGACAAACTCACTGGGCAGCCCTTTTTCTTTGAAGATCTCGATCACTGAACCCGCGCTCATGATCCTGACCTGCGGGAAATTCGAAGCCAGCCAGCCTCGTACGTGCGCCACAGGCGAATCAATTGAGAGCACCGCGTGACTGGCCCGCACTGAGTGATGGATGTCCGCGCCAGTTTCGGCCGCCAGTTGACCGCACAGTGCATTCCAGTCAAAGCCGGCGTCATTGCAGAACAGGGTCAGTTTGAGACCAGCGTCCTCAGCGCCCAACCCATAGACAGCGACACCCGCCGAGTCCGGCCCACGCTCGCTCATCTGCACGAGCATGGCGGCGAGATTGACGCCCAAATCGGCGTTGAGATCGCTGTTTTTGTTATACAGTCCAACAATTCCACACATCTTCAAAAGCACCACGGACCCGGTGTGCGAGTGTACCGCGACCTGAACTCATGGTAAAGTTTATTTCTCTTCAGGAAACTTTGGTCTCTATCGGATGTGATGAAATGACGACAGCAAACGCGACATCCGCCATCAGGGACCCGGCCCACATCACCCCATCCGGAAGCGCACTGGAAGAGGCAATTGGCCGACAAGTCAGGCGCTACCGCACTCAGCAGGACCTCACCGTGGCCGAATTGGCCGGCCGTAGCGATCTGTCCTCCGGCATGCTTTCGAAAATCGAGAACGGCAATATTTCTCCTTCACTGGCCACCTTGAGCAGCCTGTCGAGGGCGCTGAATGTGCCGGTCACCGCCCTGTTCCGGCAATTCGAAGAGGAGCGGGATGCGACATACGTGCCGGCCGGCCAGGGATTGCCCATCGAGCGCAAGGGCACACGCGCCGGTCACCAATACCAGTTGCTCGGCCACAGCGTTCACGCCGACGTTTCCGTCGAACCCTACCTGATCACGCTTGAAATAGACTCGGACGTATTCCCCATATTCCAGCACCCCGGCGTTGAGTTCATTTATATGCTCGAAGGTGAACTGATCTACCGCCACGCAGGGGCGACCTACCGCCTGCTACCGGGAGACGCTTTGTTCTTCGATTCCGACGCACCCCACGGGCCCGAAGAAATGATCAAGGTGCCGATCCGATTTTTGTCCATTATCACCAGCAAAAACAAGGCGTGAAGCCAGGATATCGTCCAGTAGCCCGTAAAATTATCCAGCATTGAGCAGTTCAAGACGATCACAACACACGCTGGATGATCGAGTTGTTCGAAATAATTCTAATTTTGTCGATATTCGACAACTTTTCAACGGGCCTTTATTCGATGATTTAGTGGGGCAGAATGATGAACCATGCCAACATGCTGAATCGACTGTTTCGGTGAATGGTATTTTGTGTAAAAATGATCAAATATCAAACCTTGTTCACTTGCCAATGTAGAGACCGGAATGAAACAAACAGTAGCAATTACCTGTGCGCTCACCGGCGGTGCGGATACCACTGCCAAGAACCCCCATATTCCAGTTTCACCTGAGGAAATTGCCACAGCCGCACATGAAGCAGCCCGTGCCGGTGCCAGCATGGTGCATATCCACGTGCGTGATCCTGCAACAAAAAAGGAATCCTGGGAAAAGAAGTACTTTCTCGAAGTGGTTGATCGCATTCGTCAACAAGGCACCGACGTCATGATCAACCTGACATCGGCCATAGGCATGCTGGTCGGCTTTGACTCGGAGGACCCGGCGAAAATGGATCCCGTCAAGACCGATTTCTGGCCCGCAGAAAGGCGCATGCAGCACATCATCGAAGCAAGACCGGATGTCTGCTCGCTTGACGTGCCGATCATGAATTACAACGGTATGCCTTATCTCAACCTGCCCGACCAGGTACGCAAAATTGCCCATATCACCAAAGAACTGGGGATCAAGCCGGAATTAGAATGCTTCAGCGTGGGCGATATGTGGGCCACGCAGGCCTATATTGAAGAAGGCCTGTTTGATGATCCGCAATTGATCCAGCTCTGTATGGGCGTCAAGTACGGCATTCCTGCGACGACTCGCGGGATGATCGCCATGTGTGACATGTTGCCGGAATCCTGTGTCTGGGGCGGATTCGGCATCGGACCCCGGCAAATGCCGATGGTCGCACAGGCCGTGCTGATGGGTGGCAACGTACGCGTCGGTCTGGAGGACAATCTTTACCTGGAGCGCGGCGTGCCGGCCACCAACGCCCAATTGGTCGAACGGGCTGCGGAGATTATCGAGCGAATGGGTGCCCGGGTTGCAACCACTGTACAAGCCCGGGAGGAGTTGAATCTGCCGGTGACAAGTTGACCCAACGAGTCATCCGTCAACCTGTCCGCCCGCGCATGGGCAGCGCGGCTAACGGATGCGCATTGCGCGAAATCGATGACGTCGCATGACGGAGGCCTTGCCATCGTCACCCATGTCGAAATGCCACAATTCGCGTTCTTCACCGGCGTCAGTGACGCGTACAAACGTGTCACCTTCGACATGGTTCAGGCGCATCATCGCTGTGCCTAGGTCATCAGCCGGCAATCGGAGCAATATCAGATGATCCCCCCACTGGCGGACGGCGGATTCACCGCCCCACGGTTGGGCCGAGAAGTTTCCCTCATAGCGGCTCAGGTCAGCGGATTCCTCGGTTGAGGGGCTCTGGGATTTTTGCAATGCCTGGACCATTGCATTCATCAGACTACTGGCAATCCGGGCCGACGGCCCATCTCCCGCATTGGTCAACACAATCACGGCCAACTTGTGGCTGGGCGACATGGCGAAGAAGGTTATGTAGCCAGGACATCCTCCACCATGACCGACCATTGAATAGTTCCCCTCATCGGACTTGCGCACCACGAAGCCGATGCCCCAGGTGGTCTGCCAGTCCGGGCTGACCCAATGCACCCGGTGCATTTCACGTAAAGTGTTTGCGTCCAGCACTTCTTCGCCGCCATTTTCCAGCAGGCGGAATTGCCAGCTTGCGAACTTTGCCAGGTCGGCGACCGAAGAGGTAAATCCTGCGGCCGGCGTAATTCCACGGGTATAGAACGGTACGACCGTCGAGCGCTCGCCGTCGCGATTTATTCCCGTGTAACCGATGGCCATCTGATCGCCGTGCAAGTCGGTGGGGAAGAACGGCCGAGTGTCAGCCATACCCAGCGGGGCCAGGATGCTCGCCTGAACATAGCCGTTGTAAGGCTCGCCCGAGCGGGCGGAGACGATTTCACCGGCGAGCGACAAGCCCAGATTCGAGTATTGTGACCACGTTTGAGCGGGGTACAGCGTTTCCTGGTCTCTCAGTGCCTCGATCATTTTCTCGCGCGTGGGAAATGCAAAGTCGGGCCCATTCCAGTAATAGAAATCCGACTCGCGTGGCAGTCCTGATGAATGTGTCAACACACCCTCGATGGTCACCGGCCCACCGTGGTGCGCCTGCTTGAGGTCATACCAGTCCAAGTGCTGAGCGATCGGATCGCTGAGCCTCAATTTACCTGCGTCTCTTAGTTGCATCACACTGATGCTGGTAAACAATTTGCTGATGCTGCAAATGCTATAGATCGTGTCCTTGTCGGCGGCCACTTTGTCTGCAACATTTGAGAACCCGTAGCCATTGCTCCATATCAGGTCCTGATCGAGGACGACACCCACAGACATCCCGGGAATCTGGTGAAAGGCTTGTTCAGCATCAAACCAGGCGTCAGCCGCACCCAGCGCACCCTGCATCTCAGGGTGGGCAGCGATCTGCTGACTTTCCTGTGCCACTGCTGATAGTGACGCAAGACAAACGCAAGTCATCATCAAAAAATTGTGGCCTGTCATGGTGTTCTCCGCGGCAAGAATCAGCCAATAGTTTATTGCTCGTGTCCGCAAAAAAGAAGGCCCGCATTTTCAGCGGGCCTTCTCCCTGAATGAATCCTTATTCGGTGACTCTATCCTTGAAAATCATCAGTATTACTGCGACCGCACCCGCGTTAACAATGGTACTGGCGTTGGTCAGGATGGCAGTGAGGTATTCACCCACCATGGGTATCGGTCCCAGGGTGCCAACCACCGCGGTCAATGCGACTGCCGTCACCAGGTAGATGACCCGGCGTTCATCGGGCACACCCATAAAACCGATGGCAAGGCCAAGCACGATCATCAGCAAATTTGCGTATGGGATTGCGATAAATGCAGCAACAAGGGCAACCAACAGGGCTACTATGCGTACAATTTTTACTGGACTCATGATTTACTCCTTCTGTTTCTTAGCGTAAATGGCATGGATGACACCACCACCCATAGAGACTGGAAAGAGAAAAGGTGGCGAGCCCTCCACTCCTTTTTAATCCTACTCCAATTCTCGCTGCACCGTAAAAAGGCTGATGCAATGCCCTCCCAACGATGGAAATTGGCGATACAATGGTCCGATGGGCGACAGCAAGGAAACGATCAATCACGGCGTCGATAATGAGTCAGCCGCTGTCTCGTCCTTATTCCGACGCTTGTCGCCTGCCCATCGAATTACGGCCGGGCTTCTGAAGCGCTACGCGATTCAATGTGGGCTGGCCACCGGGGTGGTGCTTATTGACTGGACGGCAGTGATGAGTCCTCACGCGGGGATTATTATTTTCGGCGCCCTGGCCACCGGACTGGGCATGTTTCTGATGGTATTGACGAAAACCGAGCACCCACCCTGCCGCCGCACTTTCCCTGGGGATCGTGCTAAACGAGTGGGACCTATTGACACTGATCGTGGTTATGGCCGGGGCTATCGGCTTGAGCATCATCAAGCAATTGATCCTGCCGATATTGATGGATCTTTAAAAGGAGGAAAACCTCATGTCGATGGACCACCTTTGTGTATTGATCACGGGCGCCGGTGACAGCGTCGGCCGGGTCACTGCCGAGAAATTTCTGGCGCGTGGCGCACAGGTGCACATCTGTGATGTGCGCGACGAGGCGGTGGCGGACACGCTTGCAGCCAATCCTGGCATGGGTGGCACCACCTGCAACGTCGGCGACAGCAGCGCAGTCGCACAGCTTTTTTCCAACGCCCTGGCCGCCATGGGCAAGGTGGATGTACTGGTCAATTGTGTCGGCATTGCCGGACCGCATGGGCAACTGGAGGATATCTCCGACGAAGACTGGCAGACCTCGATGCAGATCAATGTCAACGGTATCTTCTACACCATGAAACACGCCATTCCAGGGATGAAGGAGCGCCGTTACGGCGCCATCGTCAATTTTTCATCCGCATCCACAGTATCGCGCCTACCCAATCGCACGGCATACGTCGTGAGCAAATATGCCGTTGAGGGATTGACCAAGAATGCGGCTCGGGAATTGGGGCCTTATAACGTTCGCTGCAACGCCATTCTGCCAGGAGCGATCAACAATGACCGTTTGAACATGGTGTTCGAGCGTGTGGCCCGCGACAAGGGAATGTCGATCGAGGACTTCGAAAAACAAGCCCTGCAATTTATCTCGATGCGAAGCAAAGTTGAACCGGCAGAATTGGCTGACGCTGTGTTGTTTCTGGCCTCGGACAAAGCACCGCACATTACCGGTGTCCTAATGGAAGTATCCGGTGGTCAGGAGTGGGAGGCCTAGCCTTCTGTCGGACTTCATTGTTGATGGGCCATTGCCGCTTCAATCTCTGCAGCGGTATAAGGAAATCCACGGGTCAGCACCTCATGACCAGTCTCGGTGATCAGAATCATGTCTTCGAGATAGTAGCCCTGTCCGTCCAGCTCAAACATGGGTTCAAATTCGATCACCATGCCGGCACGTAAAACCAATGGGCGGCCCTCACCCGGCTCAAGCCCGCTACCGTGGATATGCCAGACCACGTGGTCGGCATCGCCGAAAGTTTGGTCGCTCACCGCGCCCAGCAGGAGCTGCTTTGCCTTGCGGCCCAATTCGGTGCTGACATCCGAGCGGTGCCGCGCAACGGCCTGGCTCGCGGCCTTCCCAATCTCTGCAGTGCTGACACCATCGCGCATGACGCTTAACCCACCCTTAAACGCGACGACCAGAAGATTCCAGGCCTCACGCTGTCCCTGATCGAATTTGCCACTCACAGGCACTGTGCGGCCCACGTCACCCTTGTAAAAGTCGACATCACATCCAAGATCCACACGCACCAGTTCACCGTTTTTCATCAGCCGGTCCAGGTACCGATAGTCAGCAAAAGCCTCCATCGGCTCGGTTGCGTTTGGACCCGACATCACCCATGGCCAGAACGACGGGCCCTCTCCCCCCGACCGAATGCACTGCGCAACGATTTCAGCTTCGGCCTCACGTTGCCTTTTGCCGGGTCCAATGGCCTGCAGACCTGCCAACAGGGCCGCGGCGCTAACCCTGGCCACGTCGCGATTGATCTCCACTTCCGCGCTACTCTTGATCAGCCTAATTTGCGTCAGCACTTCGGCGGCCGACTCATGCCGCAATTCCGGCCACCGCCGCGCCAGCGCCTCCCGCCATAGTCGATAAGGATCGTCCACGCCCATCACGCCCGGCGGAGTACTCTCCGGCGTTTCGATGTATGCCCGATCGGTATACAGCACCAGGTCTTTGTTTTCGGAGGCACGCCGGTCAACAAAGCCGACAAAATCGCCCCAATCCACGACATGATCGATCTTAAGCGTCATCTCGGTTTCCGGTCCGGTGTCAACCCTGGGCTTGCTCAACTGCCCTGCCATGCCGCTCAAATCCGGGGGCACAAACAACCACGATTCCTGTGAGCCACCGTCCAACACCAATATTGCCCCCACCGTGCTTTCCAGCCCCGTCAGATAATAGAACCCCGGGTTTTGCTGAAAAGCATGCACAAAGACCTGGTCATAGCCGGCAAACCACGACCGCGCATGCAACAACAAGATTCCATCATCCAGCTGCCGCGCTACAGCATCCCGGCGCGCCTTGTATTCCCCGGCACTGATTCGTCCTGACCCAACATTCTCATCGGCAGGTGCGGCGAATCCAACCCCCGCGCCACCAATGACGAGCGCGGCCACCACTCCAAGAGTGTTCCTCAATTTATATCCTTGCCACCCACTCCAAACCGTCCATGCATTCATGACCTGACTCTACCACTGAATTCATGCTGGTCAGCAATTTCCGTCACCAGTGCCGAAACCATCGAACAGTCGTTGGTACAAGGTAACCTTGTACATGGATCACTGAGTTCACCGGTGCTTGCGGAAATTGGCTGAATTTACGTCCTGGTAGTTGCATTTCATGCAATCATTCCAGGAGCCAGGTCGATATGAGTAAAGAGAACAATATAGAACTCGCACGGGCATTCTATGAGGCTTTTGAGGAGGATAATCTGGACGCCGCGCTTGATCTGCTTGATGAAGATATCGTCTGGGAATTCCAGGGCCCGAAAGCCATCCCCTACACAGGTATTTTCCGAGGCAAGGAACAGGTGGCCGGCTTTTTCAAGGCAATCTCTGAGTATGTCGAGGCCGAGGAATTCAACGTCGAAGAGTTTCTGGCCGAGGGCGACAATGTGGTGGTGCTCGGCGATGAACGAATGCGGGTGAAATCCACTGGCCAGACCTTTTCGATGGGCTGGGCCGACATTTTTACATTCAAAGATGGCCGGTTGGTGCGATTTCGCGAGTACACCGACACCGGCGCCATGTTACTTGCCTATCAGGGCGGCTGAACCCAGCGACGCTTACCCCCAGCAGCCGCTACAATAAGTCATGATCGAAGCCAGCTGGTGGTCAATCGCCCCCCCCGTTCTCGCAGTCATTCTTGCCATTCGCACCCGGCAGGTGCACCTGTCCTTATTTGTCGGAATCTGGCTGGGCTGGACGATACTGGCCGGCGGCAATCCGTTGACGGGTTTGCGCGACACTCTGGATGCCCTGGTCGCGGTGTTTGCAGGATGCCGGCAATGCCAAGGGTCATGGCTTTCAGCGCGATGGTGGGCGTCATCCTGGTCTTCACACAGGCATCGGGCGGCGTCACGGGATTTGTCAACTGGATTGGGGAACGTGGCATCATCAACAGCCCACGCCGCGCCGGTGTCATGGCCTGGGGGATCGGTTGCCTGATCTTTATCGAGTCATCGATCACCGCGCTGGTCACCGGCTCGATCAGCCGACCGATTTTTGACCGCCTGCAAATGTCGCGGGAAAAGCTGGCCTATATTTGCGACTCCACGGCTGCGCCTGTCTGCATCCTGATTCCGCTCAATGCCTGGGGTGCCTTCATCATCGGCCTGCTGGCTGCTGAGGGGTTACGACCAGCCGGTCTCCACGATGTTCAAGGCCATGCCACTCAACTTCTACGCCATCGGCGCATTGCTGTTCACCCTGTACATCGCCTGGTCGCGACGGGACTTTGGCCCCATGAAACAGGCAGAAAAGCGGGCAATGGAAACAGGTGAGGTGCTGCGCAAGGGTGCCAAGCCCATGATCCCGGACGATATCTCGGGCATGAAGGCCCCCGATGGGGTGACGCCGCGGGCGAGGAATTTTCCTGATCCCGACCCTGGCGATGATCTTTACCATGCCCCTGTCGCTATGGATAACCGGTGACGGCGACATGACCCAGGGGTCCGGCTCTACTTCGGTATTGTGGGCGGTGAGCGCGGCCATCACCCCTGGGCGCGGTCAGTTATCGCCTACAGGGTATTTTTGAATTGAGCGAGATGACGGATCTGTTTTTCAAGGGTATCAGTGCGTTGATCCCGCTGGTCATGCTGCTGCTGCTGGCATTTGCCATCGGTGATGTCAGCCGCGGAATTTACATACCGGAACCTTTGTTGCTGCCCTGGTGGCGGAGCTTGTGAACCCGGTGGTGATCCCCATCGTGCTGTTCTTGACGGCCTGCTTCATTGCTTTTTCGACCGGCACATCGTGGGGCACCTTTGCCATCATGGTGCCCATCGCCGTACCGATGGCGGAGGCCACCGGCATCAACGACGCGCTGGTCATTGCTGCGGTACTGGGCGGCGGCATTTTCGGCGATCATTGCTCGCCGATCTCCGACACCACCATCATCGCTTCAATGGCTTCGGCATCGGATCATATTGACCATGTCAGGACGCAATTGCCCTACGCGCTGGTGGTTGCCGCGGCGGCTATTGTGCTCTACGGCATCGCCGGATTGGCCGCTGTATAAAAATCCACGCCCCAAGTTCAAACAGCCTGGGCCAATCAAACTGGGTCAATCAGGCTGGGGCATTCAGACCTTGCTGATTTTGATGGTCTGGATGTTGGTGTTTTCCGCCAGCCCCCAGTGGCCGAATTCGCAGCCAATACCGGACTGCTTCATACCGCCCATCGGCGCATTAGGCTGAATGTCCGCATGCGTGTTGACCCACACCGAACCGGATTCCAGTTGCCCGACCAACGCTGCAGCCCGGTCAAGGTCGCTGGACCAGATTGAGCCTCCGAGCCCCGAAGAACTCGCGTTGGCGCGGCGGATGGCATCGTCAACGTTTGAATACTTGATCACCGGAACGATGGGGCCAAACTGTTCTTCGTCAACCAGTCTGGTACCGTCACTGATATCGGTTACGATGGTGGGCGGGTAGAAATAGCCTGCACCTTCGGGTTCCTCTCCGCCGATCAGAAAGGTCGCTCCTGCTGCCCTCGCGTCGGCCGCCAGATCGCGAACAATATTCAGCTGCTTTTCGTTTTGCAACGGCCCCAGATCGGTATCTTCTTCCAGCCCGTTGCCATTTTTTACACTCCTGGCAATCACCGCCATTTCAGCACAGACCTCATCGTATATGTCCTCATGCACGTACAGGCGTTTCAGGGCCTGGCAAGTCTGGCCATTGTTGTGGAAGCACACTGCAAACAGTTTGGGCGCTATTTCCTTGGGATCTACATCCGGCAGAACGATGCCGGCATCATTGCCGCCCAGTTCCAGAGTCAGGCGCTTCAGGTTTCCGGACGCCGCCTGCATCACCGACCTTCCGGTTTTGCTGGAGCCGGTAAAAACGATCTTGTTGATGTCAGGATGACTGGCGATCGCCGCGCCAACAGCGCCGTCGCCGGCCACAACGTTCAATACGCCTGGCGGCAGAATCTCGTTGGCGATCTCTGCAAATCGGAGCGTCGAAACCGGCGTAAATTCAGAAGGCTTGGCGACCACAGTGTTGCCAGCCAGAATCGCCGGCGAATAATGCCACACGGCAATCATCAATGGCCAGTTCCAGGGGGTGATCGAGCCGACCACGCCGATGGGCTTGTGATGGACCTCAATCCTTGCGGTTTCATCATCCTGAATCACTTCAACCGGTAACTCGGTTTCCGCCGTGGCCTGCATCCAGGCCATTGAACCGCCAACCTCCATGCCGGAACCCACGCCTGAATAACCGCCCATGGGTTTGCCGGTCTCCTGGGTCAGTAGTTGCATGAGTTCGGGCATATTGGCCTCAAGCGCGCCTGCCAATTCATGCAACTTGCCCTTACGCTCCTGGTGACTTAGCGCCGACCACGCCGGAAACGCAGCACGTGCCGCCGCCACCGCTTCGTCAACGTGCTGGGGCGTGCCGACAGGCACCTCGGCAAAGCTTTCGCCGGTCGCAGGATTGATTACACCAACGGTTTGGTCCGTGGTGACTTTTTGACCATTGATAATCATCGGGAAACTTGTCATTTCTTGCTCCTGTCTGTATGGCGGAGGACGTCGGTCCAGTTTGATCAGCCTACTGTATAGCGAATAGGCCCATATTCAAAATCATGGCTGCGGGAACAGCGCTATGACCTGCGCCACCGGACCGGCATATACTTCACACCCCGCTGAAAATTCGAGCGCAGGTATCGCACCTCGCCCGCCAACTCGATATGATCCAGGCGGCTCAACATCTCGCCAAACAGCGCCAGCATTTGCGTCCTGGCCAACTGGGCCCCCAGGCAAAAATGCGGCCCGTAGCCAAACGACTGGTGCGGGTTTGGCGAACGGCTGATATCAAATTTGTCGGGGTCTGCAAACTTTCTTTCGTCCCGGTTGGCTGAGATAAATGAAACGACTACCTTGTCGCCACTTCGTATTAATTCGCCGCCCAGTTCAGTGTCCTGGCTAGCAGTGCGACGGAATATCATCACCGGCGTCCACCACCGCAGCATTTCATCAACCGCTTTGGGGAGCAGCGCGGGTTCTTCCCGCAGGCGATTAAGTGCATCGGGGTGCTGCAACAGGGCCAGCATGCCGCCAGGAATGCCGTTACGCAGCGTCTCATTGCCGGCCACTGAAAACAGCCAGAACATGTTTTCGAATTCTTCGACGGAGAGTTGCCCACCGTCCTCATCGACCTGGGCCAACAGGATTGACATCACGTCATCACCCGGAGCGGCGCGTTTTCTTTCCGCCAACAGGTGGGCGTAGCGATAGAGATCAGGCATACCTTCGCGCGCCCTCGGATTGGGCATATTGCCCGCCGCGTCGGGCTGGGGCCTGGTTTTCAGGGGCTTCGCATGCAATTTCGCTGCCCCTTGAACCATCGAAAGAATCAGATACCCGATATTCCGGATCCTGGAACCCGATCACACGGTTGGCCCAGTCATACATCAAATGTCGGTCTTGCTGCGGCATGCCGAGAATATCGGCCAGGCTCAGCAACGGCATATCGGCCGCAATGTCACGGGCAAAATCACACTCGCCTTCAGTATCGCCGCCCAGGGCGCGATCGAATATATCCCGCGCATGGGCGTGAATGCCGTCTTCTATTTTGCGAATGGCCCGCGAGGTGAATGAATTTTGTAACAGTCGACGCAAGCGAGTGTGCGCTGGCGGGTCCATGTTCAGCATCATCTTGCCCACGTAGCGCAGGTCATCTTCGGATTCCGGATCCATCAACTGGGTGGCGCCTCGGGCGGAAGAAAAATGCGCTGGACTCTTGAGCACCTCGCCAACTTCCTTGTGCCTTAACACCAGCCAAAAACCCTGCCCGCCAGGCCAGCTTGGCAATACATGTTCATCGACCCAGACCACGGCCTGATCCCTCCGCAGGTCAGCCAGCAGGGTCCAGAGGAACAGCGCGCTCGTATTGCATGGGATCATAAAGCGCTTCAAGTGCGTCTTGGTTAGCCTTCAATTGAGAATCCATATCCGGGCTGCTCAGAATAAAGCCCCTGCCGATTCGAATCAATTGGCCATATCCGTTCCCTGGTCATGCCCCGGTATCGTCGGGCATGTCCCACCTGCTGGTTCGGTCACGCCACTTCTTGATGTTTTTCATCGGCTCCTTGAAGTAGTGACTGGATCTGATCGCCCTGAGAATCATGTTGTTGACGAATGTCCCCACCCCTGTCCATCGGCCGGTCGAAATCCAGGAACAGGACCACGCGCCATTCATCGGTTTCGTTCTTCACTTCGTGCTCGAAGGTGTCGTCTAACACCATGCATTTGCCCTCTTGCCAATTCCTGGTCTCCGCATCGACCCGAATCCAGCAACTCTTCCGATCCTGCGGCACCATCAGTCCAAGGTGGCAGCGAATCAATGCCCGCGTCGGACCCTTGTGAGGAATGATGTGGTAGCGCGGCGCCAGGATGGAAAACCAGGCGTTCTGCAACGTGGACAGACTCTCCAACAACTCAACCGTCTTCGGGCAGTAAGCACAATTGACGTCTATACGCTCACCAGCAACAAAAAACACAAAAGTCTTCCAGTTGTTCCCGCGGGATATTCGGCTCTGATCAGGCGACAGCTCGTGAAAGGATGGAATTTCGTCTTTGTGGCTCAGAACCCCGTCCATCTCCGATCGGATCACCACCCAATTGGCCTCCAACTCAGGCACCCAGGGAAAATCCTCTTTCGCCAGAAAAGGCGTCGTGCCGGCCAGCGGAATGTCGTCCCTGGAAGTCAAGGGTCGCCTGCAGCAGGCGCTTGCCCGAGCGATGCACCAGACTTCGTTGGCCCGCCTTCAGTGTAGACAGCAAACTCATCAATACTTCCTGGACAATTGAGTCATTCTACCCACTTCGGCACAGGCGCCCGCAACAATCAGCTGCGAGTGGCACCGTCCATCACCACAACCAGGTCACCCTGCTCGACCAGGTCTCCCACGGTCAAATACACAGCACCGATGCTGCCGGAATAGGGCGCGCTGATGGTGGTCTCCATTTTCATCGCTTCGATGACGAAAATGGGGCTGTCTTTTTCCACCTGATCACCGGCGGCAACCAGCACAGACGAAAGCCGCCCCATCAGCGGTGAACCTATCTCGTTGTCCTCTACCGCCTTGCGGTTTGCCGCGACCGTGGGTGCCGAAGCGAGGTCACGTACCTGCACACTGCGGGCCTGGCCATTGAGATCGAAGGTGACATTGCAAAAGCCATTCTGGTCGGTCTTCGACCGGTATACGTAACGAATCGAGATACTCTTGCCCCGCTGTAGGCGGACCATCACCTCTTCGCCCTGCGCCAACCCATAAAAGAAGACGGGTGTGGGCAGGTAGTCGATGTCGCCATACTCCCTCTGATGGCCATAGAAATCCCGGAATACGGCGGGATACATCTTGTAGGACAGAAAATCCAGCATCGTGCGCTGCTCGTCAAATTCCTCTTTAAACGTGTCAAATTCAGAGTCGAAATCAACGGGTTCAAGATAATCTCCAGGCGGCCCATCCAGCGGCGGCTGCCCTTTGAGGATCATGGCGCTAAGCGCTTCCGGAAATCCGCCATCGGCCTGACCGAGATTGCCTTTGAAGAGGTCTATCACCGAGTCTGGGAAAGCCAGCGTTTCGCCCTGCTCGAGAACGTCGTCTTCGCCCAGGCCATTGGCCGTCATAAACATGGCCATGTCGCCGACTACCTTGGACGAAGGCGTCACTTTGACGATGTCACCGAACATGCGGTTGACAACAGCGTAGTTTTTCTTGATCCGCTCAAAGCGGTGTTCCAGCCCCAGGGCGATCGCCTGAGGCCTCAGGTTGGAATATTGCCCGCCGGGAATCTCGTGATCGTAAACCTCCGCCGTTCCTGACTTTAGCCCGGATTCGAAGGGATAGTAGAATTCTCGCACAGCTTCCCAGTAGTTGGCATATTCGTTAAGCGAGTCAAGGTCAAAAGCCCGGGCGCGGTCCTGCCCGTACAGAACCGCTATCAGCGAATTCATATTGGGTTGTGAAGTCAGGCCGGACATGGAACTGAGGCAGACATCGACGATATCGACGCCGTTCTCGATGGCCTTCAACAACGTGGCACTCTGCATCGAAGAGGTGTCGTGAGTGTGCAGGTGGATCGGAATGTCGACAGCCTCTTTGAGCGCCGGTATCAAGACTTCTGCCGCGTAGGGCTTGAGCAAACCGGCCATGTCCTTGAGCGCCAGCATGTGGGCGCCCTCGTCCTCCAGGCGCCGAGCCATGTCAAGGTAGTACTGAAGATTGTAGCGGTAACCCGCCTCGTTATTGAGTACATCTCCGGTGTAGCAGATTGTCGCCTCTGCAATTCCGCCGGTGCGTTCGCGCACGATCTGAATTGATCGCTTCATACCCTCAATCCAGTTGAGGGAATCGAAAATACGGAACAGGTCGATGCCGTTATTCCAGGATTCCTCTATGAAGCGGGCAATCAGGTTGTCCGGATAGGCCTTATAGCCCACTGCGTTTGAGCCGCGAAACAACATCTGGAACAGGATATTGGGCATGACCTCGCGCAGTGCGCGCAGGCGCGCCCAGGGACATTCGTGCAAAAAACGCATGGCCACGTCAAATGTCGCACCGCCCCACATTTCCATGGAAAAGATTTGCGGGTGCGCTTTGGCGTAGCCTTCCGCCACCTGCATCATGTCCAGCGTGCGCACGCGGGTGGCCAACAGCGATTGGTGCGCATCGCGAAACGTCGTATCGGTATAAAACACCTGCTTTTGCTCGCCTATCCAGCGGCAGAACGCTTCCGGGCCCATCTCATCCAAGCGGTTTTTGCTGCCCTCAGGGTACTCAGCAAGACGGTCAAACGCCGGTACCACGGGCTTGCGAAATCGAATCCTGGGGTCGAACGACCTGACGTCAGAATTTCCATTGACCGTGAGGTTGCCGATATAGCGGAGTGTCTTGGTCGCGCGATCAAACCGCTTCGTAATCTTGAACAGTTCCGGATTCTGATCGACGAAGCCCACGGTGGCTTGACCGGCAACAAAGGTGGGGTGGTCAAGTACGTTTTCGAGGAAGCCGATATTGGTCTTGACGCCGCGAATGCGAAATTCCCTCAGCGCCCGGTGCCCGCGCTGAATCGCGCCTTTGAGTGTCCGGCCTTGGGATGTCACCTTCACCAGCAATGAATCAAAAAATGGCGAAACCCGCGCGCCTGTATAGGCCGCCCCCACGTCCAGGCGAATCCCAAAGCCTGCCGCGCTTCGATAGGCGATCAGGGTGCCGTAATCGGGCTGAAAGTCATTTTCAGGATCTTCAGTGGTAATGCGACATTGCACGGCAAATCCGCTGCAGTGCACCGCATCCTGCGACGGGATTGCGATCTCGGGGTTGGACAGGGCATGTCCCATGGCCACCTGTAACTGGGTGCGGACAATGTCGATTTGGGTGATTTGCTCGGTGATCGTGTGCTCCACCTGGATTCGGGGATTGACTTCGATAAAGTAAATGGCATCTTCTGAATCGACCAGAAATTCCACTGTGCCGGCGTTGCTGTAGCCGACATGCCGGCCGATGGCCAATGCATAGTTGAGCAATTCCTTGCGAGTCTCTGCCGTGATGGAAGGGCTGGGTGCGACCTCGACCACCTTCTGAAAGCGACGCTGCACCGAACAATCACGTTCGAACAGGTGGACCAGGTTTCCCTGGCTGTCACCGATGAGTTGCACCTCGATGTGCTTGGGTGAATCAATGTATTTTTCCAGGAATACCCTGTCGTCTCCAAAGGCCTTGGCCGCTTCGCTGCGCGCTTCTGACCAGGCCTTGCGCAATTCTTCTTCGTTGCGTACTACGCGCATACCCCGCCCGCCGCCACCGGCCGCGGCCTTCAGCATCAGGGGAAATCCAATGCGCTGGGCCTCGGCCAGAGCAATGTCCAGGCTTTCCAGCTCCACCTGGTTACCCTCGATAACGGGCAGGCCGGCTTCGATTGCGCTCGCCTTGGCTTTGACCTTGTCACCGAGTTGGGCCATCACTTCGGGCGTTGGACCCACGAAAATAATGCCCTCGTCCCTGCAACGGGTCGCAAAATCAACGTTTTCTGACAGGAAACCGTAACCCGGGTGAATCGCGTCCGCCTGATTCAGCTTGGCGACTTCAATAATCGCATCGATATCGAGATAGGGCCGTAGTGGCTCATCGTCCTCACCGATTTGGTAGGCCTCATCTGACTTGTATCGATGCGGTGAAAAACGGTCTTCATGTGTGTAAACACTAATGGTGCGGATGCCCAACTCGGCGGCAGCGCGCATCACTCGAATGGCGATTTCGCTCCGGTTCGCCACCAGAATCTTGTTAATGCTTTGCTTCATCGCCATTGTGCAACGGCGATCCAGCCTTCGCCCAGCCGGAATCCTTCCGCAATGAACTCAGGCGAATCCATCATGGTTCCACTGGTCCATCATTCTTCGCCGGGATGCAGTCAGGCGCTCCGACATCAGCACGGTAAACCGTTTCAACAGCTCATAACCAAAACCGGCGTCCTCTTCGCACATGGCAAGAACGGCTTCTCCGTCAAACTCGACGACTTCTGAATCCTGTACCGCGGACGCCTGAAAATCCCACTTGTACGGCGCAATCAGCCACGACCAGCCCAATACCTGGTCCTTACCCAGGTGTTGCAGTTGCATCGATGGCCCGTAAATGGCCGGCACCTCCACCACCACCTCGCCACTCAGGAGCAGGTAGAAACGGTCTGCATGCGCACCTTGTCTGAACAGCAACTCACCTGCATCAACCTTGCGCTTCTTGGCCTTCGACAGCATGAACTTCATTTGCTTGTCGGTAAAACCGGCAAATAATTCGTTGCCCTCTATTTCTCGATGAAATTTCTGTTTGCTCATCTTGCCCTCTTGCCAGGCATTGGGATCGGCTTGGCGCCGGATCGATCATTATGACGGAATTGAAATCAAATTCCCCAGCGCATTTTCGTTTCAGCCGGCTCTGCCGCCAGCTACGCCCCCTTCGGCATCGAAAACGTACAGTCATGCCGATCTGAGGCGCTGGACGGTGGCGTGAGGACCTGCAATATCACCCCTGAGTTGCAGTGTTGAAGATGGGCTTCGATTAATCTGTTCATATTGCGGGTCCGGGTACCATTTTTGATCCGTCGGAAAAGCGCGAAAAACGGAACCGAGTGAGGTCGTAGCGTGGGGGTTCGCCGGTTACCATGTCAGCCATGACCCGCCCGGCGCCGGGTCCGATGCCGAAGCCATGGCCACTGAAACCCGTCGCCAGGTAGAGGCCCTCGAAGGCGGGAACTGCATCCATCACGGGTACAACATCGGGCATGGCGTCGATCATGCCGGCCCAGGTCTCGGCAAACGGAACCTGGGCCAGTAGGGGCAGTCTTTTATTCAGCGCTTTGCGTGCCAGGGAGATGGCTTTTTTCGAGGGGTCCGGATTCAGCACGCGGTGCTTTTCAAAAGGTGACACTTCATCCCCGCTCCAGGTTTTCGCCGGAAAGGGCTGCTGGGTGACATCGCCGCCCAGGCGCAGACGAATATCTCTGGTGCTGCCCATTGACGGCAAAAATTTGAAGAAATGGCGAAAACTGTTTGCGCCAATCCAATGCTCGGTCATCGGGCTGGCCACCGTATAGCCACCATCCTTGCGCCGCCGAATGTAAACGTCGCACAGTCCTGCCGCACCTTCGAAAACCGACGGTGCCTGCAGTGTTCTTGCGACAGTGCTTCGCACGACCAATTGAGGCAGCGCGATGCCCAGGTTGGACAGAAACATGGATGACCAGGCGCCCGCAGCGCAGACCACGATCGGGGTTTTCACGATGCCGGATTCGGTAACGACGGCTGATACGCTGCCGGCCTGTCGTTCAATTGTCCTCACAGCACAGGCTTCCCGAATGATGCCGCCCCTGGCCTGCAAGCCTTGGGCTATGGTCTTGACTGCGGTAAATGGCTCGACACGGGCGTCACTTGGCGTGATCATGCCGCCCCGCCAGCTTCCAGGCACGCCATCAATCACCTCATCGACTTCCCGGCTCGACAGTAAGCGGGTATCGAGACCATGCTTGCTTGCGATGCCCATCCACTCTTCGCGTTCGGCCAATTGCGGGTCACTGTCTGCCAACACCAGAATGCCCCGGCGTTCAAAGCCGATACCGTCACCGAGTTCGTTCGCGAACTGCTCCCAATAATTAACGCTGTCGATCGCAATGGGAACCTCGCCCGGATCCCGGCCTGTGACACGCACCCATCCCCAGTTGCGGCTGGATTGTTCGCCTGCGACGCGGCCCTTTTCGCAGACTAAAACTGAATGGCCTCTCTGGCGCAAATACCAGGCAGTGGTGATGCCAATCACGCCCCCGCCGATAATCACGACATCCACGGAATCGGGCAAAGGGTCCTGGAATGTTAGCGGGGAATTCTTGTTGTAAATAAACATATTGGAAGGACCCGGCAGGCCCTAACCAGCGAACGACGCAGCATTAACCAGTAAGTGCGTGCCAATGCTGGCGAAATAGCCAATCACGATGGCCCATGACCATTTCAAGTGGCTGAAGAAGGTGTATACACCCTTCGCCGTACCCATTACGGCCACGCCTGCCGCCGAGCCAATGGACAGCATCGAACCACCAACGCCGGCGGTCAGCGTAACGAGCAACCATTGCCCATGATTCATATCCGGGTACATTTCCAGGACCGCGAACATCACCGGGATATTGTCGACAATAGCAGAGGCGAAGCCGACGATGATGTTGGCTGCAGTTGGCCCCAGACCCACATACATGAGTTCTGAACCGATGGCGAGGTAGCCGAACGCGCCCAACCCGCCAACGCACATGATGACCCCGTAGAAAAACATCAACGTGTCCCATTCCGCCCGCTGCATGTTGTGGTATACGTCATATACCGATTTTCTGCCGCCTCCACCTTCAACCGCAGCCGACAAAGCCAGCTCCAGCGCTGAGTCCTGTAGCTGGCGTTCCTCCCGCATCTGATCGAGCTTCATGTCCCGTCTTCGCAGGTAATATCCATAGAATTTCAAAAATCCCAGGCCAGTCATCATGCCGACCACCGGAGGCAGATGCAGAAAATTATGCATGGATACGGCCATCGCAATGGTTACAACAAACAAAGCGACAACGATCCAGGCGCCATGTTTAAGGGCAGCTTGTTCCGCCACCGGATCGGGACTTTCCCTGGAGAGCGCAAAACTGAGCAACCCGGCGGTTACCAGCCAGTTGACCATTGAGGGGACCAACAGTGCAAAAAACTCCTGGAACTGCACCTGACCATTCTGCCAAACCATCAGGGTAGTGATGTCACCAAACGGACTGAATGCGCCCCCTGCATTGGCTGCAACGACGATATTGACGCAGGCCACGGCCACAAAGCGATGATTACTTCCCCCGACGGCAACAACCACGGCCGACATCATCATGGCGGTAGTCAGGTTATCGGCGATGGGTGACATGAGAAAGGAAAGGCCACCCGTGATCCAGAATATTTTTCGGAGCGAAAAGCCTTGCGTCACCAGCCAGACACGCAACACCTCGAACACGCCACGCTCTTCCATCGTATTGATGAACGTCATCGCAGCGAGGAGGAACAAAAACAGCTCCACAAACTCGAGCAGGTCATGCCGAATGGCGAGGTCTGCCCGGTGCACATCGCCGGCCTGAATGGAAGCAATCGCCACCAGCACCCAGATAAAACCGGCCGCCACAATCACCGGCTTGGACTTGCGCAGGTGAATCACCTCCTCGACAATCACCAATACGTACGCAGCAACGAAGATGAACAGCGACAGGATGCCCGCCCAGTGTTGTGTCAGGTCGATAAAATCCAACGGGCCACCCTCCGATGCCATCGACACCACCGGAATCAAGCTCATCAGGCTAAGACCGATGGTCCATGCGGCGCGCCGGATTTTGCTGCCTGGCTGGGGTATTGGCGTATTCATTGTGGGCCCATCGGTAGACGTCAGTCCAGGCCCTTTTTGCGAGCTTCGTCTGCCCGCTGCAGTTGACTGTAGGAACTCAGACTGTAGGCCAGGTAATACTTATAAATATTGGCGACATACTGGACCGTCTCACGACCGATTTCCCTGGCTGCCATGACCTCGACGTTGTCGAACCAGACATTGGGATCAAGGCCTCTTTCTTGCGCCTTTTTTCGCAGGCCACGGACCCTGGCCGGCCCGGCGTTGTAGGCCGCAAAAGCAAAGAGCGTCTGGTTGAACAGATCCATATCATTGTCGGAGAAATAGCGCTTTCTGATGAAGTCCAGGTACTTGATGCCGGCGTGTATGTTGGCTTCGGCAGTACTGACGTCTGGAATACCCACATTCGGGTCTGCCGCCGTGCTGGGGAGCAACTGCATGATGCCAATCGCGCCCGCTGAACTTCGCGCGCTCTGTTCCAGCCGCGATTCCTGATAACCCTGGGCGGCCACCATCAGGTAGTCAAAGCCGTACTGTGTGGAATAATTCTGGAATAATGCCGCCAGATCGACGAAACGCTGGTAGTCGGAATGATTCAGGGCGTTCTTGGTCCAGTAATCCTCGGAGATATACCTTTTGATCAAAATATTCCCCATTAAAGTGCCCTGCTTGTGCGATTGATTGAATTCATTCAAGGCGGCGGCAAGCTGCGGGCTGTTTTTCCTGATGGCCCACCCGAACTGGCTGCCTGATCGAAAAACAATGTCATTGCGCAGTGTCAGACCATCAAACACCTCTGCCCACAATCTCGCTTTATAGTCATCCACGACCACCCAGGGGAGCAAACCCACTGCGACCATTTCCAGATATTCATCATCTTCCAGAATCTCCGAGGCGTCCTACAGGTCGATCAGAGGCTTGCCTTCAGATTCAAAGCGCCGGTTCAGCTTCTCCAGACTGCTGCGGTAACTGCTGGACCGCCGAACGTGAATGGTGAGGCCGGTGAGATCATCGACTGCTTCAATTGCGGGCGCAGACGGACCGGTGACCAGGATTTCGTTGACCCCGGAATACACCGGTTGAGAGAAGTCGACCACCTCCTGCCGCTCGGACGTGATGGTCAAAGAAGCGGCGGCAATGTCACCGCGCCCAGCCAATAAAAACGGAATCAAGTTGCCGCGCGCCACAGGAAGATAAATCACGTGGACTTTCAAGTGTCCGGTTTTCATCTTCTTATTCAATTCGTCTTCGAACATCTTGAATAAGTCATAGGTGATGCCGCTTTCCTGCGCACCGTCGAGAAAATACCGTCCCACCCCGTAGGTGGTGAGCACCCGAATGACCCGCCGATCTTGCATATCGGCCAGGTCACCAAACCATGGCTCGACCAGCCGTTTGAGGCCCACGGGAAGTTTGTCTTCCGGGATTGGTTGGGGGTCAGCGACATCCTCCGTCGGTTCCTTCGCTGCCGGATGCTCTAATGCCTCAGCCTCAATCGGCTGCCCCTCATGCCCGGTGGTGGAACCGGTGGGCTCGGAATCGGAACAAGCAACAATAAGTAATGAAGCAACGATGAGCGCGAGGGTTGCAGGTGTTTTCTTGTGGTCGAAATTCATACCCGGGCGCCCAAATATTAATCAGGTCTGAGTATACTCCACCCGATTTCTCCCGTTCGCCGGTTCGACGGAAAGACAATATTCTGTCTGCCTGATCTAATTTTGAGCAAACCATTCGGTTCGTCGCAAACCAACGGAGGCCCTTTCGAATTAACTTTCCATGGTATTCAGCAACTTGGAATTTTCAGCTCAGATTGACGTTGAGAAAGTCCTCATAAACTCTGCAATATCTGGTTTGACAGAACCGGCATCGGGGAGTAACTTTGATCCCCCGTTAGACGAAGCCCTTCAGCCAGAAGGCCGACCCGCCGGAAGGCAGCGGAGGTGCAGAGGACAGCGGGATAGTACTCAGGTGGTACTGAGTACGTCACCCAGACCGGGCTCTGCCAAAACGGTCGTACCACGAAAGGGTGACTCGAGAGGGAGACGCGATCCCTTGAGATAGACGCCGCGGGGCGGGAAGCTCGGAGAGTCGAAAGGCACGAAGAGAAGAACGACTCGGAAAGTCGAAAGGCCGAAGAGGTGAAAGCCTCGGAAAGTCGAAAGGCGGGACCGGTGAAAGCCAGAACACGCCGTAGAGACCGGAAGGACGTCGATAAATAAGAGCGGGGGTATAAGACCCGCGGCCAGCACCGAGCGGTAGAGCAAAGCGGAGCGGGACGAAGATGGAAAGGCCTTGGAGGATCTGCAGTCCACCACAAGCGGAGTTCCAGCACTTTTACACGGGAGAGGAGGCGTAAGCCTCCTCTCTTTTTTTGTGCCTGCACTCATTCCCCATCCCACAGGAGCCGCAGGGGACCCGCCGGCCCCGGTTGGGTAAGTCGAGCAAAGCGAGCGGTACCAGAGGGGCCAGGCGCCTATTGCATGCCGTCGAGCGCAGCCGCCTTCCGCCGAAGGCGGGAGCAGGGAAGCGAGACTCCTTTAATCTTTGTAAAAAGCCTGCCAAGCGTGTACCTTTGCCCGTCCTATATCGGGGGAATTAAGTTAGACTTCCGAATCAATCAAAAATTTGCCATTTACGCCACACCGCAATGGAATCGCAGCAAAATCCCCAGACCAACAAAGAACCCGTCATCCGCATCCGCAACCTGGTTTTCAGGCGGGGCAGAAAGATCATATTTGACGGCATCAACATGGACGTTCATCAGGGCTCAATGGTCGCCATCATGGGCCCTAGTGGTTCGGGCAAGACCACACTTCTGCGACTGATCTCCGGACAATTGATACCGGACGAAGGCAGCGTGGAAGTGGGCGGCAGAAGAGTGGACCAAATGTCCCGCCGCGAACTGAATCTTTTCCGCCGCCACATTGGTGTTTTGCTCCAGAATGGTGCGCTGTTTACTGATCTGACGGTATTTGAAAACATTGCAACACCTCTGCGTGAACATACAGATTTGCCGGAGGCACTGATTCGACGACTGGTCATGATCAAGCTGCATTCAGTGGGGCTGGGCGGCACCGAGGAATTCATGCCCCAATCACTTTCCGGCGGCATGGCTCGCAGGGTAGCGCTGGCCAGGGCGGTCGTGATGGACCCCAGCATCATGCTCTATGACGAGCCCATGACTGGCCTCGATCCGATTGCGGTATCGACTGTCAGAACCCTGATGCGGGAATCCAATGATACGCTTGGACTCACCAGCGTGGTTGTCACCCACAATGTCGCCCAGATGCGTCGCCTGGTGGATTATTGCTACATCATCGCTTCCGGCGGGATTGCCGGTGAAGGCCCGCCTGAGCAACTGGAGGCGAGTGCGGAGCCCGGCGTGAATCAGTTCATGAACGGCAAAGTGGAGGGGCCGATACCGTTTCATTATGAAACACCGGACAGGCCCTGGAGCCTGTTGGATTGACATGAGCGAATCGCCGCACGAGCCACCGCAGCTTTTCAACGCATTCCTCGAAGGGATTGCGGGCACCGGCCAGTGCCTGTTGTTTTTGATGCGCATGCTGTCCGGCCTGCGATTCAGCCCCAGCCAGATGCAACAGGTGCTCCAGCAGACTTACCTGATTGGCGCCCGCTCGTTGGTCATTATCATGATTTGTGGCTTCTTCGTGGGTATGGTCTTGTCCCTGCAGGCCATTAATGCCCTGGAACAATTTGGCGCCTCCAATCAGGTCAGCCTTTTGGTGGGCAAGTCACTGTTTCGGGAACTGGGCCCGGTATTGACCGCCCTGCTGTTTGCCGGACGTGCGGGCACATCCGTTACCGCCGAGATCGGCCTGATGAAAGCCACCAGCCAGCTTGATGCCATGGAGTTGATGGCCATCGACCCGGTACAACGCATTGCTCTGCCCCGCTTCCTGGCCGGCCTGATTTCTGTGCCGTTGTTGACTGCCATGTTCAACGCGATGGCGATACTTGGCAGTGTGGTTTTTTCAATTGGTGTCATGGACCTCGACGCGGGCATTTACTGGAGCAATCTCCAAAACAACGTGTACTTTGGCCAGGACTTCATGGGCGGGCTATGGAAAAGCTTCTTTTTTGGCGGCCTGATCAGTTTGGTGGCGGTGTTCTTTGGCTACACCAGCAAGCCGACCGGAGCCGGGGTGGGCACGGCGACGACCAATACCGTGGTTCTGAGTTCGGTTCTGATTCTGGTATTTGATTTTATATTGACTTCATTCTTCATATAGGCGCCTGAGGTGGCGATATGCGTGCAAATTACAGAGTAGAAGTAGCGTCCGGAATATTTATTCTACTGGGCATCGGGGCATTGTTGTGGCTGGCGACCGAAGCCACGGATTACGGCCGGGAGCTGGGTGAGGACAGTTATGCCATAACCGCACGATTTACCAATGTCGGAGACTTGAAAGACCGGGCGCCGGTCAAAGTCGGCGGCGTAAAAGTTGGAATCGTGGAATCTATTGAGCTAGATCCGGTCTCATATGAAGCTATCGTCCTTATGCGCCTGGCTGCCCGATTCGACGAAATTCCATCGGACACCGGTGCATCGGTTTTGACTTCAGGAATTCTTGGCGACCGCTATATCGGGCTGGAGCCTGGAGGTGCACCGGACATGTTGCAGGACGGCGATGAGTTGTTCATAACCCAATCGGCTCTGGTGCTGGAACAGATTGTGGGCAAGTACCTTTTTAACGCATCCAAAGGTGAGGATAAATGAGATCCATCCTATCGAGTTTTGCCTATGGCGTGCTCGCAAGCTGCGCGATTTACGCGTCAATCCTGCCGGCCTCATACGCACAAGAAAATTCCGAACCAATAGAATTACTGGAACAGACGGCTGGGCAGATTTTGCAGCAGCTCAATGAACGCCGGGATGAATTTACCGCCCAACCCAGTCTGCTGAGAGCCATCATCCGTCAAGACCTGATCCCCCTGATTGACATGGAATACTCTTCGCGCCTGATCCTCGGCAGGTCTGGCCGGGAAGTTACCGAAACGCAACTCGGGGCTTTTTCGGAGGCGATGAGTTCCGTCCTGATCAACCGCTATGCCGACGGCCTGCTGCAATTCAAGTCACAAGACCAGATGGAAATATTGCCGCTTAGGGGCAAGAACACCGATCGCTTGACGCGCGTAAGGACCCGGATCAAGCTGCCCAATGGAGGTCATGCACCCATCGACTACGCTTTCCACAAAACCGACCAGGGTTGGAAAGCATTTGACGTTACCGTGGAAGGAATTTCCTACGTCATCACCTTCAGAAACCAGATTGCGCCGCGGGTTGCCGAAGTCGGTATCGACCGGGTAACAGCAGATCTTTCTGCGGGAAATCTTCGACTCAATGACTAAGGATCATGAACAAGAATCCATGCCCAGGCTTAGTGTAGAAAAGGACGGCCGTGCCGTGCTCTCAGGCGAGTTGACCCTCGACACTGTCGGTAGTGTCTTCGCGCAAGTGAAACAGTACTATGCGCAAGGCGGACTCGTAACTGATGTCGATCTTGGCGCCGTCGGCAGGGTTGACAGCGCTGGCCTTGCCTTGCTGCTCGAATGGCAGGCGCTTCAGTCGGCAAAAGGACCGGCTGACGGCGGGGGGCGTTTTCGCACCATCAATGTCCCCCTCCGTGTGCTGCGCCTGGCCAAGCTTTGCGAAGGGGTCGCCCTGCTGCAAATGTCAGCCCGGGTCGAAGCGTAGGTGACAGACATGCGCATGCAATCTCATCGACTGCAGTGCCTGGGCAGGCGTTCAGTCATTGTTCTCGCGATGATCCTTCTGTCTGGCTGTGCCGGCCAGAAAACGACGCTGACTGATCCTGAAAAGGACCCGTGGGAATCATTTAATCGCAAGATTTTTGCATTCAACGAGGGCGTCGACAAGGCCATCGCCAAGCCAGTGGCGAAGGCCTATACCGCGGTCTTGCCGGAAGCGCCGCGGCGGGGCGTGCGAAACTTCTTCCGCAATCTGGCCTGGCCGGTGACCTTTCTGAATCTGCTCTTGCAGGGAAAACCCAACGAGGCGATGACGGCAACAGGCCGGTTCCTGATCAATTCGACGGTTGGACTGGGTGGATTTTTTGATGTCGCAGGACGTGCCGGAATGCCCTATTACACCGAGGATTTTGGACAAACTCTGGCCACCTGGGGTTGGCAGGACAGCCGCTATTTGGTCGTCCCTTTCCTGGGCCCTTATACACTCAGAGATGGATTGGGACGGTCCTTTTACGGCTACGCGCATCCAGTCAGCTACATGATCCGGGAACACAATGTGTATTGGCCCTTCATCCTCGACCTGATCAGCATTCGGGCCACTTTGCTGCCGTTTGAATCGCAGAGGGCAAATGTCGCAGACCCTTACGTATTTATGCGGGACGTCTATCTGCAACGACGCAACTTCCTGATCTACGACGGCGACCCCCCACCGCCGGATTACGATGCAATGCTGGAAGAGTATTAAGCTCCTAGGGGATCGTTCCCGCGCATCCTTGGGGAATCGTTCCCGCGCATCCCTGCGCTCCACGATCTAAGCACATCCTTGTGCAAATCCGCGATCTAAGCACGCTGCACTGTGCGTACTGGCTTCGTCTTTGATGCCTTGGGATCGCTCCCGCGCATCCCTGCGCTCCGCGATCTAAGCACGCTGCACTGTGCGTACTGGCTTCGTCTTTGATGCCTTGGGATCGCTCCCGCGCATCCCTGCGCTCCGCGATCTAAGCACGTCCTTGTGCAAACTGGCATAATTCTGACGGGTATTTCAAAGGCAGCGTTTATGCCAGTCCACATCAGATTGGTGCTTTTTCTGGCCGTCATGGTTCTGCTTCCCTTGCTGACCGGCTGCCGGGAAAGTCCAGAGCAGATCGACGGCCATTCTGAGCCGATCGTTTACCGTCACGCTTTTGACAATGCACCGACAACGCTCGATCCTGCCCGCGCTTCGGACTTCTACTCTCAGGCCATCGTGGTCAATCTGTTCGATACGTTGTTTCGCTACAAGTACCTGGCCAGGCCGTATGAATTGGCACCCAACCTGGCCACAAACTTCCCGCTCATCTCCGCTGACGGGTTGATCTACACGATCAGAATCAAGTCGGGCGTTCGTTTCTCCGCCGACCCGTCATTTCCGGGCGGCCAGGGCCGCGAAGTCGTGGCAGCGGACTTTGTCTATTCCATCAAACGACATTTCGATCCGACCATGTTGGCGCGCGGCGCCTGGTTGTGGCAGGGAAAAATCGCCGGCCTGGAAGAGTGGAAGGCGAACGGGGCCCACTACGATGAGGCAGTGGCGGGACTGCGGGCGCTGGACAAACAAACCATCCAGATTCAGCTGATAAAGCCGTTTCCTCAGCTGGTACACACGTTGACACAGGGCTATTCCGCCATCATTCCCCAAGAGGCGGTAGAACACTACGGGGAGGCATTCGGCATCAACCCCGTCGGTTCAGGGCCTTATAGGCTGAAACGATTTGACAGCAGTGGGGCGGTGCTGGCCCGGAATAAAGCTTTCCGCCGAGAGGCCATCGACCTGGCCGCGGAAGGCTACGATTCCGCCAGCCACGGATACCTTGAAATCGAGCAGGTCGAAGGGCGCTTTCCACCGCTGAGTGATCGTATCGAGGTGGAGTTTATTAACCAGGACGCAGCGCGATGGAACGCCTTTCTGGCTGGCGAAGTCGATTTCATCAAGGTCCCTGTCAGCCAGTTTGACCGTGTATTGGCCAGCCGCAAGCCACCGGAATTGTCAATTGAGTTTTCCGCTACCCATCATATGCGTGCCAATCTGGAATCAGGATTTGTGCACACCGATTTCAATATGGATGACCCGCGCATTGGCTACCACCCCGACCCGGACCAGGATGCCCGTAATCACGCGCTGCGCTGCGCCATCAATAAGGCTTTCGATTGGCAAAGGCGAAACGAAATCTTCTTTTATGGGCTGGGGCGGGTATTCCCGGGTGTAATTCCGCCAGCGACACCCGAGTATGACCCAGACGCTGGCGATGGTTCAGTGCTCAAGGACCTGGACGGCGCTCATCGCCTGCTGAGCACTTTCGGCTGGAACGCCGATTACTTTCCGGTGCTTGAGTACGGCTTTCCCGGCAGCGTCACCGATCGCCAGATGTTCGAGCAGTTCCGCAGTTTCATGGCCGATATTGGCTATCCACAGGACAAAATTCGGGCCCTGACTTATGCCACCTTCGGCGACTTCGCCCGGGCCTATCTTAATCGCGAAGTGATGCTGGTCACGCAAAGTTGGATCATGGATTATCCTGACGCTGAAAACACCATGCAACTTTTCTTTGGCCCCAATGCAACGCCAGGCACGAACACTGCAAATTTCCACAATGAACAATATGACAGCCGCTACCGCACGACCGCACAAATGCTGCCGTCAAAGGAGCGAACCGCTCTTTACCAGGAAATGAACACCATCCTCCAGCAAGACTGCGCCACCATCAGCGGCCTGTCGCGCACCCTGATTCTGATGTGGCGCAAAGAGGTCATCATGCTGCCGGATCGCGATTTTCTGGGCGGGTACTTTTTCCGTTTCGTCCAGGGAACAACCGCCAGAAGCCAGGATGCCCCATAGTGCTGCGCAGACTGCTCCACAGCCTGTTGGTGGTGTTTGGTGTCACACTGGTCAGCTTTGTGCTGATGGTTTACTACGGCCCCGACCAGACTTATACGCTGCTGGGCAAGAGCGCGACAACGCAGCAGATCACCGAAGTCCGCCACGAATTGGGTTACGACCGGGCCTTTTCTGCGCGTTACCTCGACTATATGGTCGATCTTTTCAGTGGGCGATTGGGTGCCTCGCAGAGCTCGGGTGAGCCGGTCACTGAATTGCTGGCGCGCACGGTGCCAATTTCGCTCATGCTGGTCATTCCCGGCTTCGTGCTGGGCAACCTGTTGGGAATCTGGTTTGGCCTGCTGTCTGTGCGCCATCTGGGACGCTGGCCAGATCGACTGATCAGCGGCCTGTCCGTTGCCGGCATGAGCCTGAGTTTCCTGATCATCATTATTGGCGCGCAGGTGCTTTTTTCTACGCCTTTTGGCCTCAATCTTTTTCCGGTCAGGGGCTGGCAGGTGGACTCGCTGACATCCTATCTCTACTACGTAACCGTGCCGACATTGTGCATGATTACGATTACCCTGGGATACAACACGAGATTTTACCGATCGGTGTTTGCCGAGGAATACGCCAGGGGACATATCACAACGCTAAGGGCGTTCGGCGCAACCCCCTGGGAAATCCTGTTGCGTCACGTCCTGAAGAACAGCCTGACCCCGATGATTACCCGCCTCATGTTCACCATTCCTCTGGTGGTCGTCTCCGGCAGCCTGTTGATCGAAAGTTATTTTGGTATACCCGGCATCGGTAGAGCGACATTTGATGCCATTGGCAGTACTGCAGCGGGCGGCAGGCGTTGAGCCGGGTCGCTGCCAACACTGCCGAAGGTTTTGTACCGCAAAGCCGCAGTATTGAACACCTTGATCCGGTTGGGCAGATTGGTCTCGTAATCGTGGCAGTATTCCTTCTCATTGCCTCCGGCGCATGGCTGGGTTGGTGGGGGCAGGACTGGGCCGCCGCCAATGCGGGTCGCTGGGAACCCCCAGGAGCCGAGTTCTGGCTTGGCACCAACATTCTCGGACAGGACATCCTGCAACGCACATTGCAGAGCACGGGCTCGGCCTTCGAGGTCGGGCTGGTCGTTACGGTTCTTGCCACGTTGCTGGGCGCGCTGATGGGCGCACTTTCCGGATGGTACAGTCACAGCTGGCTGGATGAATCCATCTTGTGGATTCAGGCGGTAATCGACTCCATACCGTTTTACCTGCTCGTCGCGGCCCTCGCTTTCGCAATGCGTGGCAATCCCTGGGCGATGCACGTTGCCATGGTCGCGACATTCTGGACCATCACCGGCAGGCTGGTTCGGGCGGAAGTCATGCGCCTCAAACAACAGGAATTCGTCCTTGCGGCAAAATCCCTGGGACTCCCGGTGCCTTTGATCCTGGTCAGGCACGTGCTGCCCAACACGGTACATATCCTGTCAATCCAGGCTGCCATCACCTTTGTTGCCGCAGTCAAGGCAGAAGTCCTGCTGAGTTTCCTGGGTATCGGAGCCCAGGATGGAGTCAGCTGGGGTCTGATGCTGGCCGAGAGCACCCAGGAAGTGTTGGCCGGCCAATTTGGAAACTTCCTGGCGGCTTCAATACCGCTATTCGTCTTGTTGCTCGGATTCAATCTGCTGACCGATGGCCTCGCCGACGCCCTCAACCCCCGCCGGTCAGGACGGTGAGCGACACGCTTCTGTCAGTTCGTGACCTGGCGGTGAGCTATATGGGCTCTGGGCAGGATGCTCCGGCCGTGGATCACATCAGCTTCGATATTCGTCCAGGCGAAACCCTTGGCCTGGTGGGTCAATCAGGATGTGGAAAATCGACAACCGCGTTGGCAATACTCAGATTACTGGAGGGTCCCCCCGGAGCCAAAGCCAGCGGCCAGATACTGCTTCAAGGCCGCGACTTGATGACGCTGGATGAAGCGACGATGAACCAGATTCGCGGGCGCGAGGTCTCGATGATATTTCAGGATCCGATGACTGCACTTGACCCGGTTTTCAACGTGGGGCAGCAGCTGCGCCAGGTGATCGCCAGGCATCGCAAACTAAACCCAGATGCTGCCGATGCCCTGGCGACGCAGATGCTGGAACGCATGCAAATAGCTGATCCTGAAAGCACCCTTCGCGCCTATCCACACCAGCTCTCGGGTGGAATGAGACAGCGAATCATCATCGCCATGGCGCTGGTCTGCCAACCAAAAGTTCTGCTTGCAGACGAGCCCACCACGGCACTGGATGTCACAACCCAGGCAAGCATTCTGCAACAACTGGCTCAGCTGGCCGGCGACTGTGGTGCAGCGACTCTCCTGATCAGTCATGACCTCGGCGTCATCGCCAACAATTGCGACCGCTGCCTGGTCATGTACCGGGGGCGCATTGTTGAAAGCGCTGCAGTGGACGATTTGCTGGCTTCGCCTTCCCACCACCACTCGCGCGCCCTGATCGAGAACAGCGGGCAAAACGCTGATGAATACCGATAGCCCGGCAACTCACATCGCCACACCCTTGCTGACGGTGGAGGATTTGACTGTCGAGTATGCCGGTGCGGCCGCTACGCGGCGGACAAAAGCGCGGTTTAAGGCCGTTCGCGGGGTCAGTTTTGGCATCCGCGCTGGAAGTATTTTCGGCCTGGTCGGGGAATCCGGCTGTGGCAAGAGTTCGATCGCACGCGCCATAGTGCAGTTGCAGCAACCCAGCAGCGGTGTCATTCGTTTCGAATCCAAATTTGATGAATCCCACGAAGCCTCAAAGAGCAGCCCGAAAAAACAAATACAAATGGTGTTTCAGGATTCTCTGGCGGCTCTGAGTCCCCGCCGTCGTGTGGGTCAGTCCATCGCAGAGCCACTTGACCATTTTCAAATCGGGCCCCGTCAATCCCGTCCCGGGCGCGTGGCCGAACTCGCCAGCCAGGTTGGCATTGACACACCCTTGCTCGCCGCCTATCCCCACCAATTGTCGGGCGGACAACGACAACGGGTCTCGATTGCCCGGGCGCTGGCCGCTGAGCCGGAGCTGATCATCGCCGACGAGTCCCTGTCTTCGCTTGACGGGCCAACGCGGACTCAGATTCTTGCCCTGATCAGGGCTCTGCGTGATCAGCAAAAGCTGTCTTTCTTGCTGATATCACACGACCTGTCGGTAGTCCGGGACATTGCCGACGACGTCGGCGTGATGTACCTGGGCCACCTCGTGGAGATGGGTCCCGCAGCGGAAGTATTCCACCAGCCCGCCCATCCATACACCCGGGCCCTGCTTGCGGCAATACCTAAAGCCCTGCCCGGACAGCGAAATCAGTTGCAGGGATTGCCCGGCGAACCACCGTCACCCTTGACGCCACCCCCCGGGTGCGTGTTTCATAGCCGTTGCAGTCAAGCGATGGATACCTGTACAAGTTCCCAACCCACAACCCACGTGATTCAAAATGAACATTCAATTCAGATTAAACACCAAGTCAATTGTTTCCTCCACAGCGAGTAATCCGTCCCGGACTATTGGTTTGCTCCTTGTGGTGTCTTCGTGCTGCCTGTTAGCGGCATGCAGTAGTCACCGTGTGATCAAGGGCGAAGCGCCGCTGGTCAGTATTTCCTATCTCGCGCTACGGGCTGACACGCTCACTGCCAATTTCGATATTCGCAATCCGAACGGCGTGGAAATGGTGATCGAGCGCATTGAAATTGGCATCCAGATCAAGGATCAGAAGCTGAACCGCGCCGACGAGTCCTTCGCCTTGACGATCGATGCCGGTAGCGCTGAGGACATGGAGGTGGAATCCCACGCCGACGAGACTACTGTAAGCCTGCTGCGGCAGCTTCAGGATGGCGAATTGCTCAGCATCCCTTACGAACTCGACGGCCAGATACACACCCGCAGCGATGGAATCGAATCGTTTAGCCATGAGGGTCACCTCTACCCGGTTCCCGGTCGGCCAGGCTATTTCCGAGGGGCGGGCGCAAATACCCCGCGTGAAGACCAGCGCGTGCGATATGATGATTAGGTTAGGTATTGCTTCCCTGAGCCCGCCTGCGACGGATTCTGAAATGAATCTCGTTATGAGGAGAAAAACATGCCAATGAAAATAACTTTCGAGCTCAGTGATGATGACCTGGAGCATTTTCGTGCCGTGATGCGGAGCGCTCAGGAAAAATCAAAGGCCCTGAGTGAGGAAGTGATCATCCAGAATGCCACCAAGCTGATGTTGCAGGTCCGCCATGCAGACACCAGCGAGTTCGTCAACAAGCGGATGAACCGGCTTGAGACCATGATCGGCATGCTGGTGGATGTCGGTTGGGCAATGGAAGATGACGACCGGCAAAGAGTCAGGCAGGCGCTGGCTTACTATTCAGAACCCGAGGACTTGATTCCTGATGACATTCCCGGCTTGGAATTTATCGATGATGCCATTATGATTGAAATGGTTACGCGCGGGCTTGAGCACGAAATCAAGGCCTATCGCGACTTTTGCGTATTCCGGGCCGCTGAGTCCTCACGCCGCGGCGACGAGGCGCAGAAACTCGTGCGGCAAGATTGGCTGAAAGAGCGACGCATACGGCTACAATCACGCATGCGGCGACGGCGACGCGGTGGCGGGTCAGGGGGCGGTAGTGGCGGCTCGCCATTTTCACTGTTGCAGAAGCAGCCCTAAACCCCACTCCGCCTTGAGCCCACTTCTGTTTTGCAACCCTAGCAGTCTGTCGGACTTTTGCTGACCTAGCCATGCACAAGCCCGGGCAATATTACATCCTGGTTGCCGTCGAGACTGACTCTACGCTCTATCACGGTGAAAACGCCGTCAGGCCCGGCACACTCGGGCGCAGTGACGCTGAACAGATGTTGGCGCATGTCGCCGCTGATCTTGGTTCGATGATCCATGGCATCAGCCAGTGCAGCCTGGTCAGTGTCGGCGCCCTTTTCGACCAGACTCAGCTTCTGCGCCCAGGCTTTCCGGCCTTCAGCGCCTTGAACGAATTGTTGACTGCCCGCCATTCCGATGCGGATCACGGCGCGGAGACGCCACGCCTTGTCAGTCTTGGTGCTGAAAATGGATCACTGCCGGCAGGACCTCTCATGCCGGACCCGAAAATACCCATTGGACCGCTACAGTTGCTGCCGATACTGGTTCGCGGGCCGATTGAACGGGTTGCCGCACTCGGCGAGGATATGGAGCAACGGTTTATGGAAACTGGCCAGCTTTCGGCGCATTCAGCCGGCTGGCTGGAATCTGCCTTTGGCGTTTCGGTTCAGCATGCCCGATTCATGACCATGGCCGATCTTATGGCAATGTTCAGAATACAGCTGGAGCATTTTGGCTTCCTGCCATTGTGGAGATTAATCGACGCTGCTTTGCTGACCGCGGTGGATGAAGATGCCCGGCAATACATCACTGATGCAGGACTGAGCTTGGGATGGTCGTCGGATCGGGTTCAAATCAACTTTGAAACGTTCAATTACTGGTCCAGTGTAGGAGGCGGCAAGCAACTTGCCGCGCACGGGCAGATTTTGGCCACTGGTTATGCAAACTGGACCCGGGAGTTACGCCGTTACGCCAATACGCTAAGCGCCCACGACATCCCGACGGAAATAAGGATGCCCCCATCCGCCACGGACAGCACAGGCTGTGAGCGATTCCGGTTGCTCGACTCTTACTGCGTGGAAACCGTCCGTGCGCCCGGCAAGTCTTCCTGGGCCAGAGTGACCGAACACAGTTTCAGCGACCTGGGCACTGTGGCGGTGACAGTGGCGGCCGCAACAGGGCTCGAACATTATTTTCCGTTGAGCGCAGAAGGCCTCAATGACATTCACAGGGACATCCGCCGCGGGCTCGGCGATGGCGGCGAAAGACCCATGGTCGCCTTCCCGGGCTGTATTCTTTATGACGAGAAATCCCGCTACCTGCTGCCCGACAAGGCCTGACCAGACGTCCGGGCACAATTTCCTGGTCTATGTGGCGGATTCACCGATCCACGGCCGCGGACTCTTCGCCGCGGGTGACCTGGCACGCGGCACACTGATCGGTCGATACGAGGGCCGCGAAGTAAGCGATGACGGCACCTATGTGCTGTGGATAGAAAATGATGAAGGCAATGGCTGGACCGGCATCGAAGGCGACAACGTCATGCGCTTCATGAATCATTCCAGTGAACCGAACGCCGAGATGGACGGCCGTAGCTGCTATGCGATTAACGACATATCCCACCACAGCGAAATTAACATTGATTATGGTTGGGAGTCCGAGGGAGATTGATGCTTGATTTTTGCATCAAATGACTGCATCTTGAGAGGCAGTTAACAACGGTGGTTCAGCATGACTCTCAGTGATACAGCCCGGAACAGGATCGATACCTATCTTCAGGATAATCGCGTCGTCCTGTTCATGAAGGGCACCCCACAGCAGCCCATGTGTGGCTTTTCGGCCCGTACTATCGCGGCACTGGACAGCGTTCTGCCAGACTACCACTCGGTCAACGTGCTGGAAGATCAGGAAATTCGCGAGGGCATCAAGGCCTATGGCAACTGGCCGACCATCCCCCAGTTGTATATCGATGGTGAACTGGTGGGTGGCTGCGACATCGTCATAAACATGCTAAATAGCGGAGAACTTCACGAGTGCCTGGGCATGGAGGCACCGGACCGCACGCCACCGGAACTATCCGTTTCCGATATCGCAGCCGAGAAAATTCACGAGGCCATGAGCGGTCACGAAGGTATCGCCCTGCAGTTCCAGATCGATGCGAACTGGAATGCCCAGTTCAATCTGGCTCAGCCGCAGGGCCATGAAATTACCACTTCCGCAAATGGCATCAAAGTGATGATGGATATTGCCACCGCACAGCGGGCTCGGGGCGCGGAAATTGACTGGGTTACCTCCGTGCAGGGTGATGGCCTTGCAATCAACCTGCCTTTGGCGCCGCCTGAGGTCAAATCGATCAGCGTGCAGGATCTGGCGGAACGCTTGCAGCAGGCAGACATTACCCTGGTCGACGTACGTGGGCCAGAGGACCGTGACAAGGCTTCACTCGAAGCCGCCATGGTGCTGGACAAGGAATCCATGCAGAAACTGGAGCAGTTGCCGAAGGATACAGCCCTTGCCTTCATGTGCCATCACGGCAATGCCAGCATGGGCGCAGCAGAGCATTTCCGAAAGCAAGGATTCACCGACGTGAGCAACGTCGAGGGCGGCATCAATGCATGGTCAACTGAGATCGACTCTTCGGTGCCCACCTACTGAAGTCAGGAAAACTCCGCAATGGCTGGCGCATGGTCTGAAGGTCGTTCCTGGCGTCGCGGCTCAATATCGACATAGCTGGCGATACAACGATTTGCCATCGCCTGTGAGGCAAGCAGCAGGTCAATTCTGAGCCCCAGCTTGCGCCGAAAGGCGTTCATTCGGTAATCCCACCAACTCCAGATGCGATCTTCCTGCTCAAATAATCTGAAGGTATCCTGCAAGCCAAGCTCGAAAATCTTTTGCAGGGCATTTCGCTCCGTCGTGCTGCACAGAATCTTTTCATGCCAGTCATCGGGATCGTGAACGTCCCGGTTATCGGGCGCAATATTAAAATCACCCAACACCAGCACATTTTCGTGCTGTTGAATTTCACCACCGATCCAGGCAGTCACCTTCTCAAGCCAGTCCAGTTTGTAGGCGAATTTCTCTGAACCCACCTCACTGCCGTTGACAACATACAAATCGATGATCCGAACATCCCCCACCGTCACTGCCAGGATGCGCCGCTGGGGATCGTCCAGATCAGGCACGTCAGTCACAGGTTCGCAAGCCGGCTCCAGGCTCAGCACGGCCACCCCGTTATAGGTTTTCTGGCCGGAAAAGACACTGTGATAACCGATTTCCTGCAAGGCTTCCGCTGGAAAACGCTCATCTGGCAACTTGGTCTCCTGCAGGGCCAGCACGTCCGGTTTTTCCGCCTCACACCAGGCCAACACGTGTGGCAGACGTACATTGAGTGAATTGACATTCCAGGTCGCGATTTTGAGCATGGTCATTTCCTCCCTACCAACCCATAGCTTTCCAACAATGGGCCAATTTGTGGCAGACGCCCCCTGAACGCCTCAAACGAGGCAATGGCTGGCCGGGAGGCGCCAACGGACAGAATTTCGCGTTCCAGCGCTGAGCCGGTGCGGTGATTGAAGGCACCTTCTTCCGCAAATCTCTGCCAAGCATCAGCCGCCAGTTGTTCAGCCCACAAGTAGCTGTAATACCCGGCAGCATAGCCCCCACCAAAGATATGACCGAAACTGTTCAAGAAGCGGTTCCAGCCCGGAACTTGCACCACCGCGAACTGTTCTCGCACCTCATCAATGACCTCCAGCGGATCGCGTGGGCTCTGGGCGTCGTATTCCAGGTGAATGCGTAAATCCAACATCGCGTATTCCAGTTGCCGAACCAGAAACAGCGCTTTGTGAAAATGCCGGGATCGATGCAGTCGTTCCAACAGCAGTGCCGGAATTGGTTCGTCAGTTTTGTAATGCCGGACAAAGCGATTGAGCAGGTCGTCTTCCCAACACCAATTCTCCATAAGCTGGCTCGGCAATTCGACGGCGTCCCACTCGATGCCATGAATGCCATTGATCTGGGGCCAGTCAATGCGGGTCAAAAGATGATGCAGGCAATGCCCAAATTCATGGAACAGCGTTTCGACGTCGCTGTGGGTGAGCAGGCAAGGCTGATTCCCGGCCGGTGGAGAGAAATTGCAAGTTAAGAAGGCCACCGGCAGCTGCGTGCCTTGCGGCGTCAGACGACGCGACTGGGAGACGTCCATCCAGGCGCCACCACGCTTGTTCCGGCGGCTGAACAGATCCAGGTAAATGCCGGCGGTGACTTTCTGGTGGCTATCGCAAACCCAATAAAACCGGACGTCTTTGTGCCATACCGTGATCTCGGGGTCGAGTTGTAATGTGATGCTAAACAGTTTTCCAACCGTGTATTGCACTGCCGCCATCATGCGATCCAGCGAGAAGTATGGCTTGAGTTCTTCCTCGGACAGTTGTAATTCCTGCTGTCGAAAGCGCTCCGACCAGAAGGCGACATCCCAGGCCCGCAGGGGTAACTCAGCGCCTTGATCCCCTGCGAAGGCCTCCAGTTCCTGCAATTGCAGGCGTGCCTGTGGAACTGCAATCTCACCTATTGTCTCCAAAAATTGCAGCACCTTCCGGGGCGATTCGGCCATGCGACTGGACAATGCGAACTCGACGTAATTATCAAAACCCAGGATCTTTGCAAGCGAATGCCTGAGGTCAAGAATTTCAGCGATCACGCCACTATTGTCCCAACGTTTGGCATCCGGGCCAGTTTCAGAAGCTCGGGTAGCATTGGCGTAATAGACGTGCTCGCGCAGTCCCCGGTCTGTAGCGTGCGTCATGATTGCCTGAAAAGACGGGTGACACAGATTGACCAACCAGCCTGCCTCCTCATCCTTGAATTCCTCGCTGGCCAGGCCGGCCAACATGCGCAGTTCTCGCTCAGGCAGTCCGTCCAGAGCTGAAGCATCATCGAAATGGCAAGTCCAGGCTTGCGTGGCATCCAGGACATTTGCAGAAAATTTTGATCTTAACTTACTGATTTGCATCGTTATTTTTCGATACTCTGCCTGCTTGTCATCTGGCAGGCCAACACCGGCCAGCTCAAAATCTCGAATTTCGAGCTCAATCCTGAACAACCCCTGGTTCTGCTGCCGCCAATTCGAATGCCGGGTAAGCATTTCAATGGCTTCATTGAAAACAGCCCGCATTCGATCACTGTCGATGACCGAATTGAGATGCGCAGCAGGCGACCACGCTTTTTCCAGCGTATCGGCCCACTGCGTTTCTGCCACCAGCAGATCCATGGTTGTGGCATTACCGTTGCTGATCATGCTACTGAGACCCTGCTTATAGTCTTCAAGGGTCTGCTTCAGCTGCGGAATAACACGGTCCGGATTGAAGGCAGTATAGTCCGCCAACTGTCCGCGCAGTTCATCATCCACCTGGCCCTCTTTTCGAGTGGAATCTGGATTCATCGTATCGATGCCTCTGAGTATCTTATTCGAGTTGAATGTTGCTCGGCTGGGAATGTTAGCATGCATTTGCTAAATGAACTGACAGAAAACAGCCATCCTTTGGTACACGCGAATGGAGGTGAATTGATGCAAGCAATGATGATTCAACTGGCCGCACTGCTAATGTTGGGCGTGACCGTTCCGACTGTCGCACAAGACAATTCCGACGCGGCCCAGCCGCCGGCACAACAGCCCTGCAGTACGGAGAAACATCGTCAATTTGACTTCTGGATCGGTGAATGGATTGTCACTTCAGGTGAGCAAAGCGCCGGCACAAACTCGATCGAAGTCATCCTGGGTGGGTGCGCCTTGCAGGAAAACTGGCAGGGCGCCGGACAGCCGGCTTTGACCGGGACCAGCTTTAACATTTATGACCAGGCCAATGACAAGTGGCACCAGACCTGGGTCGATACCAGCGGTACCTTGCTGGAACTGGACGGCGGCATGCACGACGGCAACATGGTACTCAGCGGCGAACGTCCATCGCAAAATGGTGGCGGGATGGTGACCCACCGAATTACCTGGACGCCCAACCGTGACGGCAGTGTGCGACAATTGTGGGAGGCCAGCCGTGATGCTGAAGAATGGACCGTACTTTTTGACGGGCATTACCAGAGGGCACCCGAAACGCAGTGACCAAATCAATATTCGGAATCAGGAGAATCATTGCCGCTACCGGTTATTCAGCCCAGGGCATCAAGGCAGCATGGCGCCACGAGGCAGCCTTCCGCCAGGAGGTTGCCCTGTTTGCCATTCTTTTCCCGGTATCATTTTTCGTTGCTCAAAGTGCTGTCCAATGGATACTGCTGATCTCACCATTGATCCTGGTGCTCATGCTGGAGGTCATCAACAGCGCCATTGAATCGGTCGTCGACCGTATCGGACCTGAGCACCACGAATTGTCGGGGCGCGCCAAGGACATGAGTTCTGCCTCGGTGGCATTCTGCCTGCTACTGATCGTCCTGACCTGGAGCGCCATCTCCTGGGAGAATTTTGCACCGGCAAGTGACGAGCAACGGCCGTCGGTGGCTACAACGGACTCGAAAGCCTGCCAGATCACGCCCGCCAATCAGACCCTCGCCTGCACCATGCAGTATGACCCCGTCTGCGGCTGTGACGGCCAAACTTATTCAAACGCCTGCGTAGCCCGTGCGGCAGGTGTGCTGCGCAGCACTGCCGGCGCCTGCGAGGCTTCAGCACAGCAGTAAAAGGCCCCGGCGCAGTACTTACAGATGGCGCCCGGAATCATTTCTCCGCTGCACATGCAGCCAGACAAACCAGCAGGACCCAAGAAAAGAAAGACTGAATGGAAACAGCATGGCCCAAACGCCCTGACCGGGAAAAGTGCCTTCCAGGCGTTGGTACACCAATACACCAATCACCGGCATCAGCAGCCCGCGTATACCGGTCAGCGTGACGTGAATGGTCATGTACATCGAAGCATTGGCGTCGCTGCTGAAGTCATTGTGGCCAAGATTCCAGCCCAGATGCCCCCCACCAAAGGCAGTGCCCAGCAGGATGGCACCAGGCCAAAGTAACCAGGGGAGTTGGGTAATCATCGCGACGGCAAAAGTCCCGATGGCCGCGACAAACGTCCAACTCTGTAGCGCACGGTAGGCAAATATGTGTCGCCCCTCCAGCAACCGGGCCCACGAGGTAATGGTCAGGCACAGCAACAACAAAGGTATGGAAGCGATGATCATCACCTGCTCCAACTGCTTCATGCTGAAGTAGTCGTTGATCATGATGACCAACATCGCAGTCACCATCAGGTTGCCGCTGCCGAATATCATCATACCGCCCATGTAGCGCCTGAAATCGACATCCCGCCGAAAGATGCTTAGGGCTGCACCGATACTGAATTGTCTGCCCTCGCGGGCATGCTCCGCATGCTCGGCTGCAAGCAATTGTCGATGTCTGCGCACACGGGTTTTTGAATAGAAATGTGCGGCCAGGAAGGCGCATCCGGCCGCGACCAGGAAAACCCACCGATAGGCGTCCTCGCGCCAGTCAAGAAAATGACCCACCAGAGCGCTGAATAGGGCAATCAGCAGGCCCGCAAGCTGGACGATCCGCGCTGTGACACGCCCGCGCCACTGACGTTCGTAATTCACCCGCCAGACCGCAGCCCTGATCGTAATGATCCCGGACCATGCCATTCGTCCGAGGACCGCTGTGGCACAAAAGATCACCAGTCCGGGCGCGCTCTTTCCGGGTAGCACCATCACGATCAGGCACAGGCCGATGAACTGCATCAGCCGACTCATCAGGGCGATTTTGTCACGCCCCATTGCGCGCGCGGCAAACACGGAGCTTGCCAGGTTGGCAAAAGCAGGTGCACCCGCCACCACCGCAACGGCAAGGTTTACGGCAGTGGTGCCGGCAACATCTGCGAACTGGTTTTTGACGATTACCCCCAGCAACCCACCTTCCAGTGCGCCCAGGGCAAGCGCTGTCATGGACCAACTGAGCAATTCGCGCGGCACCAGCGCCGCTGCCATATTCGGGAGTGCTTTTCTGCCAGTGGTCACAGGAGAAGGTCGTCCAAATTGAAGGTGCGCGAGGTGCTTCTGATAATGCGCTGAAACATCGACGACATCATATTACGTTTCCCCTGGAGCAGCTGCCGCCATTTTTTGGACCTCAGACCGGTTTTACTGGACTCGAAGGGGCGAGAAGCGGTAATTTCTCATGCACAGTTCCTAAAACATGGAAGAACAGGGCAATGAACCCAACCCAGCGATTTCTCGCAACGGCCTTTCTGGCCATAGTGTGTCTCACATCCTGCAGCAGCAACCAGGTGGACAAGAGTCGCTCAGAGACATTCAAGCAATACGAGACAATTATCCGATGGAGTCAATGGGATGCGGCTGCAGACTTTATCGCTCCGGAATACATGGAGGAAAACCCGATTACCCGACTTGACCTGGATCGCCTGAGGCTGTTCAAGGTCACTTCGTATGTCATCCGATCCACCGGAATCTTTGACGAGGGGATGACCGTCAGGCAGACGGTTGAAATCAAAATGTTCAATAACCGCCAGGCAGTCGAGCGCACCATCCTCGACGAGCAGGAATGGCGCTACAACGGTGAAACTGAGCGCTGGCTGCTGCACAGCGGCCTGCCCGACCCGACAAAACGATACTAGCGTAGTACTTGACAAGGGCCCCACCATTGCCTGCGCGCTGCGCCTTGCCGTGACCAATTTGTGGGGCTCCTAAACGACGAATAGTTCAGGACACTAAACCAGCCGTGAATTCCAGCATCGTTGTTCACAAAATTGCTCCAAATTCTGGTTGAGTCTCAGCTCATCGTTCGAATGGGCTGTGGTATCTGCGTCTGTCATCTTTGTCAGTAGCCGGCTGAGAGTAACCGGAAAGTCCCATGAACGGACTACTGGCCACACCTGGCGGATGGCCCTGCGGGCTTCCCTCGCTTCTCCGCGCTTGGTGGGTCGGCTCCAACGGAACATCCTGTTCCGTGTCGCCTCGTCGAGCCATCCATGGCTCGACGACCCAGTCGCTTGTCGGCGCTCGGCATCCTTGAAGGCGTGGCCAGTAGTCCGCTCATGGGGCTTTCCTAACGCTGGCACATGCCGGTTCGGAGTAAGGGTCCTGGAAGCAGCACTGTCACTCTTTCCGGCTTGTTCCAACTGATGGGACATAGGGGTCACAAATGTCGTCGATTTGGCGCGTGTGTCATAGCATTGGCTGCCCCAGGGCGGTTGCGGTCGTTTAAGCCCAGGAACCGCACCGTGACAACAAAGTGTCGTGAGGGGGTTGTGGTCCGCTCCATCAAGGTGGATGCCGAGGGACGACAAGCGACTGGGTCGCTGGTCCATGAATGGACCAGCGAGGCGACACGGAACAGGATGTTCCGTTGGAGCCGACCCACCAAGCGCGGAGGAGTGAGGGAAGCCCGTAGGGCCATCCGCCAGGACCGAACCGCAACCCCCTCATGGCGCTTTGCGGCAACGATTGCACCGAGCTTCAAGTGTGAACAACGATGCCGCTAGCCTGTAAATTGCACCAAGGCGTCAAGGCGCCAGTATGATGCAGCTGGGCTGTTCGCAGGCCCCACCTTTGACCTTTTGCCATAGTTGCCCGCTCAAATCGGAACGGGGTTGGTCGCCAAAATTTTGCCTGTTTGCACGGCCGCCCGGGTCCGCCGGGCTGAACCCAATGCCCCACAATGGGGTTGCTGACTGGACCGGCAATCCATAACGCATGTCTCCCAGCAAGACCTGATCGGTGGTGCGGCTGTGGACGCCGACATAGCGATCGGCGAAATGTGCAAAACGATTGAGGTCAGAAGCCATTAATTTTGCCTCCGCAGCTGGCTGGTACTCAACGGCGTGCCGATCGAATACCTCAACTGCCCCGCCCGGATATAGTCGGACGGAGCCACCCAGTCCGATACGTATTGCGTCGGTGTAAAACATGCCGTCGGACTGATACACGGAACGCTATACCAGCAAGTTGCCCAACGACGGCATGACCCTGCCCCGCACAATAGTGTGACCGCGCGAGGCGGCAATCTCAGACTGGATGATTAACCCCCTGTGGTTTTGGATGGCGCCCAGGGCAAAATAGGCCAGCGCCCAGATCAGTGCCGCGCTGCTCCAGGGCCGCTTGCGGGTGAACCAGGCAACCACCACCATGATGAACACCGGCGCTGTCACGGCTGGATCGATGATGCTGACCCAGTCCAGTGATAAGCGCGCCCCGGATAGGGGCCACCACAACACTGTTCCATAGCTGGTCAGGGTATCGAGCAGCCCATGTGACAACCAACCCATAACGGCAAACAGCCATATGGTCGCAAACTGCAGCCTGCGCCAGACCGACCAGATCAGCAGGGCGACTATTGATGCGCCTACCGGTGCAAACAAAAGTGCATGGGTGAAATGGCGATGGTATTCCAGGCTCAGCAGGGGGTCGCTGCTGGAGCGAATTAGGACATCCAGATCAGGGGCCATGCCGGCCAGGGCGCCAATTATTGTGGCAGAGCGGACCGGTGGATGAGGCGCGACCCTGCCCTCAACGGCCCGGTTGCCGTTCCGCGCGGCCAGTTGTGCGAAAACCGCGCCGGCAAGCCCCTGACTTATCGGGTCCATTTGGGCCGCGCCCTGCGCCGCTCGGCGCGCTTCGGTGCAGCCGGCAGTTTAGCGATGGCGAAAGTCACAGAAGCAATGAGCGGCCAGTGAAAAACGACCGCTAATGTTGCCCAACAAGCGCAGATCCGACAATAGTTCGTCGACGATGCCAAGCGGGATTACGGGATCCAGCGCGGGCACGAGGTTCAGACGAACTGCCGCCGAGGCAGTAAAATCAACCAGCAACGATTCGAAGGCGCTCATTTCGCTTTCGACATACCGGGTACGATATTCGCCGCCCAGACCGGCAATGCGCGCCGCAGCATCAATCGCCTGTTTCAATGAACCTGTTTGGTCGATCAAACCCCTCTCGGATGCCTGGCTGCCACTCCAGACCCTGCCGCCGGCAACTTGCCTGATTTCTGCCTGGTCCATGCCCCTGGCAACAGCAACCAACTTGATGAAGTCTTCGTAGGTACGCTCAGTAGCAGACTGAAAAATTCGTTTCAGATCTTCTTCCATCGGCATGTCGCTTCTAAGCTTTCCGGCCAATGCTGTCGTGCCCACTCCGTCCGCGTAGATACCCAGTTTGGCCAAGGTACGCGAAAAAGTCGGCACCATGCCGGTGACACCGATCGAACCGGTAATGGTAGAGGGGCTGGCCCAGATTTCGTCGGCACCCATGGCGATCCAATAACCGCCCGAAGCAGCCACGTCACCCATGGACACCACAACGGTTTTTCCGCTGTCGCGCAAAGCCTGAAGTTCGCGCCGCAAACGCTCAGAAGCAAATGCGTCCCCCCCCGGGCTGTTGATCCGCACCACCACGGCGGCCACGTTCTTATTGCGGCCCAATGATCTCAAGCTGCGCGTGAGCGATTCGGCACCCACCAACCCCTGGGGTTGCAAGCCCCGCACGATTGGACCCTCGGCGACGATTATTGCGATTTCCTTGCCCGCGGAGGCCACATCTTGGGGCCGACTGACCGCCAGGTAATTCATGAAGTCGATCTGCCGATATCCCTCACTGCCTTCCCCAGGGCCGGTCATTCGGGCCAGAAGCTGGTTGGCCTCGGGCCGATTTACAAGGCGGTCGACCAACCCCGCTTCGAAGGCCAGTTGGCCAAAATTCCCGTCGGCACCCTCAAGGCGATTGGCAAAGTCGTTGATGCCTTCAGACAATTGCTCCAATGGCACGCCACGATTGCGTGAGATACCTTCGAGATATTGCTGCCACAGACTGCCGATCCAATAGAGGTTTGCTTCCCTGGCTTCGGCCGACATGTCGTTACGCACGAATGGCTCCATCGCCGACTTGTATTCGCCCACCCGAAACAGATTGATTTCGACCTGCAGCATATCCAGGCCGTCGCGGTAGAAATTGCGGTAGGCGGAAAAGCCGTCAATCCACAGCATGCCTTCGCTGTGCAACCACACTTCATCGGCCAGCGACGCCAGGTAATATTGTGACTGGCTGAGGTGATCCGCCAGTGCGATGACCGATTTGCCGGAAGACTTGAATTGCTCTATTGCTTGTTCCAACTCGAGCAAAGACGCCAGCCCGATACTCCACAATTCACCCGGATCGACCACCAGCAAGGTAATGCGGTCGTCTTTCTCCGCCCGCCGAATCGCTTCCAGCAGGTCCCTCAACCGGGTTTCCGGTTGCGTCTGCTGCGCGGCCTGCAGCAGCGCCCGGTCTAGCGGCGATCCACTGTATTGCTCGACCACCGCCCCGCGTGGATTCAGTAGCAAAGCGCTGGACTGCTTGACGATCAGAGTGCCGTCCGAATCGAACAGGACGAGCAGGAAAAGGTAGAGAAACAGAAAAAATATGGCATTGAGGACAATCAGGCGCGCCCCATTAATGAAACGCCATATTGTTCCGAAAATGGTCGCTAAAAGTGATTTTTCCGAACTCAAATTCAATCCTCTTGTGGGCTCTCCCGACGGATACCCCTCAGCGTTGGACGCATGCTGCCTATTTTAGCCTGTTCTCTCCGCGTCTCGCCAAAGATGTGTCAAATAAACCAACTCCATGCGGTGAAGGTGGGGAAAAATTTTGTCAAGTAATTGATTTAACAGCTTTTAAATTCATGGCATGATTTATGCATACCTATGGCACACTATATCAGAAAGGAGATTTACCCATGGGAGCTTTTTCACGACTCCGCTATGTCATCGCTGCAAACGTCAATGCCCTGATTGAAAAAGCAGAAGACCCTGAAAAGCTGCTGCGCGCACTAATCCGCGAAATGGAAGACGCCAGCGACGAGGCCCGCCTGGCATCGGCGGAATTGCTCGCGGAACAGCAGCATCTCAGCAGCCTTGAACGACAATTGGGTGAAGAAATTGAGCGTTGGCAGCATCGTGCGGAAACCGCCGTCAGCGAAAATCGTGACGACATGGGCAGGGCTGCACTCCGGGCCAAGGCCGAACTGAGCGCTCGCCACAAAAATGTAGTGGACGAGCAGGCGATTCTGGCTGACCGCGTGTCGCAAATGGAAAGCGATATGGTCACCCTCAAGGCCAAGCTCGCCGAATCCAAAATTAAACTCAAAGGAATGATTGACAGTCGCGAGCCTCGGACGGTTGCCCGAGCGCGCGAAGAGCGCCTGTCCCCATCAGAGAAGAAAATTCGCCGGGCCTTGGGTCGGTTCGATCGATTGACGGCGCAGGTGGAAAGCCTGGAAGCGAGAGTGCGCGCCTACGAGGTGGGTGGACCGCGGATACGGGTCTGGGAACAGGATGAATCTGCTAAGAATGACCCTGCGGTGGAAGCTGAACTGCAGAAACTCAAGGCCAGGCTGAAGGGTCCTATGAAGGATTCGTCGCCCATATCTACCAAAGCAGAACCGGCGGTATCTCCGTCCTCGGAGACATCAGGCGAGACTACTGCCGAGCCGGTGGCCGCGTCAGAATCGGGACAGGAAGCAGAACAGTCGTGATAGGCACGAGTGATCGGCGTGACGGTGCATTGCTGGCGGGAGTTTGCGCCAGCATCGCGCGTTCCTTCAAGTGGAATGTGTGGGTGCTGCGGGCGCTGTTCATTGGGTTCCTGCTGATCAAGACGCTTGCAGCTGTCCTGGTGTACGCCGGCCTGGCCCTGTTGCAACATCTGGTGCCCGCGATACAAGGTAAGTCACAGCAGAAAGGCCTGCGTTCGCCCGAATTGTCCACCCATGACAAACGCATTGAGGAACTGGATCGGCGTTTCCGCAAGATGGAAGAACGGCGCAACCGGGCAAACTAGCTGTGATTTCCAGCATCGTTGTTAACGTGTGGTGTTCCAGTCTGTGAGGCGCCACTTCGCAGTAAGGGGTCTCCATTCAGGACGCGCTCGAGCCCATCCATGGGACGCTCCTCTTGAAACATCCTGTTTCAAAGGGTCCTGCATGAAGACCCCTTACTCCGAATCGGCTTGTGCCAGCGTTAGGAAAGTCACATGAGTAGACTTTCCGAAGGTAGTGTAGGCATAACAATCGTTCCAGTATGTGCTTGGCTTGAGGCGAGTGAGACCTTTTTTCCAAATGCGTTGTCATAGGTCAGGCCAGTCAATGGATGCCCCCAGGAGAGATCACCGTGTGGCGCAGTCTGATCATTTCGTCAATTCTGGTTTTGGCCGCCTGCCAGCCCGATACCGCAGTGCGATCTTCGAGCACTATCGACCGGGACCAGGCCAGCCCGCAAGGCTGGCAATCCGGCAAGTCAGTTGCAGAACTGGCTGAGGATATCGCCGGTGAATGGTCGCTGGTTGCGATCGACAACAACACCCTGAGTTCCGGTGGCAGACCCACCCTGATTTTTGAGTCCGATGGCCGCTGTTGGGGATCAACAGGGGTCAACAGCTTCAACAGCTTCGCAGATTTTGAAAGACTCGCCGACGGCTGGTTGCCGCTGGGCCCGGCGGCGGTTACACGCATGGCCGGCCCGCCTGAAGCAATGGCGTTGGAAAACCTGTTTCTCGGCAAGCTGGAATCAGTTTCCTCGTTCCGAATTGAAGGCAATCTGCTGCGCCTGTTCGCCGGCGAGGCTGAGGCGGTCAGATTTGAGCGGGTCTATCGTTGAAATCCATGCCGCAGGTAAAACCACAACACTCATCAGTCGTTTTCATTCCGAGCCTCAACTAGGCAACTGCCATCTGCTGACAGATTTACCCGCAAGTCAATGGGTCGACAACACACCTGACAGTCTTCGATATACTGTTGGCTCTCGAGCGACCCATCCACCAGGACCGTGATCCCTTCCCCACAATATGGGCAATTTATTGGAACTTCCTGAAGCAGGGTCATTGAAGCGCACCCCTATTCATATCTCAATACCTTTCTTGGATTCGCAGACTCCGGGGAAGCGGTCATTTCTGTTTGAGCCGAGATTGGTCAGGTGTCGATAAGGTAGGTGAATTATACTTCCTTCCCACTTGGGGACATGACAGTAAAGCGGACGCTTGGCAAACAAAAACCAGGTAAAAGAGACTCGCCCATGACTACGGTACTCAAACTCGATGTTCCTCAGCTGGTGCTGGAGGCGCACAGCAGATGCCAGGAATACCTTTCGCCTACCCCGCTGGAGTACTCCAACTATCTCAGCGAGCAAATCGAAGGCGAGGTCTGGCTCAAGTTGGATTTGATGCAGAAGACCTCCTCCTTCACGTTTCGCGGCGCAATCAACAAGATCCTGACGCTCACGGAAGCAGAACTGGACAAGGGGGTGGTCTCGGCCTCGACGGGAAATTACGCCCTGGCAGTTGCCGAGGCAATGCGCATTCGAAAGCGCCGCGCCACAATTTACGTAGCGGAGGATATTGAATCTTCACGTCTGGAATTGCTAAGGTCCCACGGATTGGATCTGGTCGTATTCGGCGAACTTGCCTGGGACGCTGAGAAGGAGGCCCGGCGGGTGGCGGAGGAAGAAGACAAAATCTATGTGTCGCCATATAACGACCCCATCGTGGTCGGCGGGTCGATGCGAACCAACAAGATGGTGGAGATGGAAACCTTTACCACCCTGGCGGGACACCTGCGCCGGCGGCGTAGATCTGGACAGCATCACTCTGGAGCTGTGTCAGCGGTATGTGGAGGAGATCGTCTTGCTCTCCGAAAAAGAGATCGAAGCATCCATTCGATTCTGTTCGAGCAACATCGCCTGGTGGCTGAAGGATCAGGAGCCTTGGGTGTGGGGGGACTCCTTAAAAGAAAAGAACGACTCAAGGGAAAGAAGGTGGTTGCGGTAATTTGTGGCCGAAATATTGATCTGGAGGTGTTCAAACGAATTATTGCGTGAATACGAATCAGCAAGCTCTGCCGGCGAGATTCCGTCAGCCATTACCAAGGAGTCTCGCTTTACGGGCGACGGCTCCACAAGAACGCTTTTTTGGCTGCGCCAAATCCGCAATCTTGCTCCCACCTGCCCTCGACTTACCCAACCGGGGCCGGCGGGTCGCCTGCGGCTCCTTTGAAGCCATTTACTTCATCAACCAGCCTGAAAGCACAGGCGTCACATTTAACGTCATCAGCCATTCAGGGCCCAAGCGGTCGTGGCTGACCACAAAGTAGTGCGCTTCGACGGAGAACTTGAGCGGCATTCGACTCAGCCGGGAGGTTTTTGCGAATCCGCCGCCGATGGGCAGCCGCAGCTTCTCGCCCTTCACCGCTTCCCAGTCATAGGTGATTTTCGGGCTGGAGATCACTTGCCAGCCGTTTCCCAGCCCATAGGCAAAAAATAATTCCAGCATGGTGTCATTGGTAGCAGCATCGTCGCGGCCGGTAGCGTCTGTCAGATGAGTCGCCCAAACGCCAATCACCCCCCAATCGGCAATTTTGCCGAAGGCCACTTCGGGGCCCAGCAACCAGTGGCCACGTCGGGCGGAAATGTCCTGTGATGTGGGGAACACTGTGGCAATGCCGTACATGCTGATGAAGCCATTGTCGCTTACCCCGCCGAGGGCAATATCAAAGCCGATATCTGCGAAGTGAGCATGGCTTGGGCCGAAGGATCCGGTATCGGCGGTAATCTCAGGCGTCTGGCGGATTCGCCAATCCGGATGCGAAATATCGACCTGCCACAACGGGTGCCCGAACGCGACTTCCCAGATGGGTTGTGCCCCGTAGATTGGGATTGTAGCGCGCATCAACAGGTTCTTGCCGTTACTCAGCTTGATGGGATAAGAGGGTCTGAATTCGTAAATCCAGGCAGACTTTTGCCCGGCATCAGGCAAAGAACCCTGGTAGGTGCGGTATTCAAAGTCATTGAAGATCGAACGCAATCCGGTAACCGGATTGCTCAATTCCCGGGTGATTTCGTCGAGCGACAAATCCTCTGCGTTTTTTGTTTCTTCTGCATGGATAACCCCTGAAATGCAGCCCAGGACGACGACAATGGCAACCAGGCCTGTATTCGAAATTTCAACCATTGAATCGTCCCTAACACCGCTGCTCCAAACCTTTATTCTACCGGTTTTGAAAGATTGAATTCGTTGGGGCATATCCCGGCGTTCACCCTATATTCAGCTTGTTCGTCCTATAGTGTACGGGTAGCAATCTGTGCTCGCGCATCAAAGTTGCGCTGAAAATGCGTTACGCGCCGCGAAGGAGCTGAATATGAACAAATTACTGCTGAACCTGCTGTTGACCGCTTTCGTTGCCGCTGCCCAGGCTCAGGAAAATGACTGGCCCCGCACTTTGCCCCTCGAACAAGGCATGGTGACGATTTACCAGTTACAGGTGGATGAGTTGAATGAAGACATCATTCACTTTCGTGCCGCGCTTGCCTACCGACAATCTGCGAATTCTGAGCCTGTTTTTGGTGTGGGTTGGTTTGAATCGCGTGTGGAAATCGACCAGACAAACCAAATTGTTCACCCGATTAACCTCAAAGTAATCGATACGCGCTTCCCTGCAGGGACGCATGATGTGGCGGCGGAACTCGCCGACGCTTTCGCCGAACAGGCAATGGGCTGGAACCTGGATTTTGCGCTTGATGAGTTATACGCCGGGCTTGAATCGGCAGCTGAAGAAAGCAAGTCCATACAAAATCTCAATACGACACCGCCGACAATATATTACCGTGATCACCCCGCGTTGCTGATTTCCATTGATGGTGAGCCGGTTTTGCGAGAAATCGAAAACAGCACCCACCTGGCTGTCATTAACACACCCTACCCGTTGATATTCAACGGCGAACATTATTTCCTCAACGCCGCCCGGGACGTGTGGTACCGGGCCGACGAGGCTACCGGCCCTTATCGGTTCGACACCCGTCCACCGGCAGATATCGCTGCGATGGTTAATCCGGAGGAAACTGACAGTGCAGCGGAATTACAAACCGAGACCATTACCGCTGCCAACGCGCCAGAGATTGTCGTATCGACCAAACCGGCCGAGTTGATTGTGACCGAAGGCCCTGCGGCCTTTGTACCTCTGGTTGACGACTTGTTGGTGTTGGAGAATTCAGAAGATGATGTGTTCATGCACGTCAGTGCGCAACAGTATTACATTGTGCTTGCAGGCCGCTGGTACCAGTCCGGCTCGCTGAATGGCCCGTGGTCGTATAGAGCCGCCGATGAATTGCCGACGGCATTTACGAACATTCCGGAAGATTCGGTTCAGGCGCCAACCCGCGTCCATGTAGCAGGCACACCGGAGGCCCACGAGGCGGTATTGGACGCCCAGATGCCACAGACTGCGGCCATCGAGCGTGGCCAGGTAGACATCGATGTGTCTTACGACGGTTACCCCAGTTTTAAGCCCGTTGACGGCACCCATTGAGTTATGATCGAATCTGGTGTTTGAGCAGTTGAAAAAAAGCGGCGTATCTGGTTGATTTGTTGTTACCAAACTTCAAAGCAACCAAAGGAGATACGCCACTATGAACAAGAATAATGTTATTGAACTGGAACGTCGAGCAATCAGTGCCGATCCGTTGACCGAATTGCTCAAAGAAGGCGCCCGGAAGCTGCTCGCCGAAGCGGTGGAAAGTGAAGTCCAGGAGCTGCTGGCCAAGTATCAGGATTGGCGTACCGAATCAGGTCATGCCGGTGTGGTGCGCAACGGTTACCTGCCAGAACGTGAGTTGCAGACCGGCCTGGGACCGATCCGGGTGAGAATTCCCAAGGTGCGCTCGAAGACCGGTGAAGCAGTGAGTTTTCAGTCGGTGCTGGTGCCGCCATATGTGCGCAAGACAGCGACTTTCGAGGCAGCCATTCCGTGGTTGTACCTCAAAGGGGTATCCAGCGGTGAGATGGCTGAGGCGTTGCGGGTACTGGTGGGCCCGCAGGCACAGGGTCTGTCGGCCAGCACGGTATCCCGCCTGAAACAGGTATGGGCGGAGGAATATCGAGCGTGGAGCCAGCGTCGCCTGAGACAGGACCGGTGGGTGTATGTCTGGGCTGATGGTGTCTACAGTGGGCTGCGGGCGGAGGATGCCAAGCTCTGCGCGCTGGTGATCATTGGTGTCAATGAACGCGGCGAAAAACATTTTCTGGCGATTGAGGACGGGGTGCGGGAATCGACTCAGAGTTGGCGTGAGGTGTTGCTGAATCTGAAGTCGCGCGGCATGAGCGCCCCACAACTGGCGATTGGTGATGGTGCGATGGGTTTTTGGGCGGCGCTGGATGAAATCTTTCCGGCCAGCCGCCAGCAACGCTGCTGGATGCACAAGACCATGAATGTACTGAATTGTTTGCCGAAATCCGCACAACCCAAAGCCAAGCAGGCCCTGCACGCCATCTGGCAGGCGGAAACCAAGGATGATGCAAACAAGGCGTTTGATTTGTTTATTGAGATCTTTGAGGCGAAATACCCGAAAGCGACGAGCTGTTTGCTCAAGGATCGGGATGAACTGTTGACATTTTATGATTTTCCGGCCCAACACTGGCAGAGCATCCGGACCAGCAACCCGATTGAATCCACCTTTGCCACCATCCGCCACCGGACCAAAAGATCCAAAGGTTGTCTGACGCGCAATGGCATGTTGCATATGATGTTCAAATTGAGCCAGTGTGCGGAAAAGAAATGGCGCCGGCTACGCGGCTTTGATTACCTGGCCAAGGTGATTACGGGGGTGAAATTCAAAGATGGGATCGAGGTAAAAGAGATTGATCAGGTCGCCGCTTGAATCAAATGGCTAAACACCAGATTTGACAATAGCTCCACCCATTTGGAATATGCCGTTAATACGGGCGCTACCGTCATCAAATCGGGCAGCGAGTACTTCCTGGTGGAGGACGGCGTGTGGTATGTGTCGGGATCACCCTTCGGCCCATGGCAGGTGGCGGATTACAGGCCAGACGAGGTGGACGCCATTGCGACCACTTCACCGGTCTACAACGTCCGGTATGTCCACATTTATGACAGCACGCCTCAGGTCGTTTACGTCGGCTACACACCGGGTTACACCGGCAGCTATGTCTATCACAACACCATTGTTTATGGAACGGGCTGGTACTACCAACCCTGGGTTTCGCCGCACTACTATTATCCGCGCCACAGCACCTGGGGTTTTCATGCCGGCTACAACCCGTGGAACGGCTGGAACTTCGGATTGAGCTGGGGCTGGGGTCCATTCAGTCTGAGCTACTACTTGGGCGGCTATTGGCACAGTAATCACTACTGGCACCACCGCTACTACGGCGGATGGGGTCCCGGCAGGTACCGCTCGCGCCACAGGAATTATGGCTATAACGCCTACGGACACAGCAGGTATCGTCATGGTCGATATGGCGGCAGTGGTTATGGCCATGGCCGACATGGGAATGACCGATATGGCCACGGCCGACATGGAAATGACCGATATGGCCACAATGAGCCTGGCCGCGGTCCGAACGGCAGATCCGGTCGAGGCAATCTGTATCGTGACGGTGACCAGCGTGCCCCAGTCGCCAGTAGTCACGACAATCTGCCGCGAACACCAGATCGAAGAAGACCAGATGGGCGAACACCTGATGGGCGAAACAATATCAGCAGGTCAATGACCAACTATGCGACCTACACCGGTCCCACGCAGGACCGACCCGATCTGGTGCAGGCTGTCGATCTGCGCAGGAAAGCCCAGGTGCGGGATGTCAATCGCGATGCAAGCCAAAACCTGATGCTGGCCGATCGGCGCGGAAACGTCTACCGGCGAACAGAAGGACGATCCGCGCAACGCCCCTCCATTAACCGCAGCAGCACGCCTGAGGCCCTCAGATCAAGCCGGCCATCTGCCTCCTCGCACGGCGTCGATCAAATCAATGCGCAACAATCCCCGGGCCGAACCACGGTCAGGTCTCCGACCCGTACCGTGACCTCAGCACCGTCACGAACGCCGACCGGTACCACCACCCGCGGAATCAGCCGTGAACCGACGCACGGAGTAAGCCGCAGAGTGCCCCGCACAACTCGGGATACTACTCCGAATACCACGCGGGAAACGTCTCGGGAAACGTCGGGGCGCAACATCGCGCGCGCACCCATTCGAACCGCAACCAACACATCGGCCAGACCAACCAGTGCGCCATCGGGCCGATCACGTCAACTGCAGTCCAGTACGGTAAACACCCGTTCAAGGCTGGCGGCCGTTACACCTTCGCGACAGCCACGGTCCCGGCCACAACCCAGCGCTGGTAACCGCGTCAGACCCGTAACCACCATGCCGGCCTCGGTCGTTCGCCGCCAACAATCGGCGCCGACACAACGTGCTCAGCCAAGCCCACAGCACCGCGCTGCCCCAACTCCAACTGGCCAGGACCGAAGACAGAGCTACGGTCAGACCCGCAATCAGGCGCGAGACAGCCAAGGAAGTAACCAGAGAAGCAGCCAAAGAGGCAGCAAGGCAGGCAACAGGGGCAGTCAGGGACGGCGCCAGGGAGGCGGCCAGCGCAGTTCCAAGGGCCAGTCCCGTCGGCACTAAGAAATTCGCGCAATCAAATACGAGCTGATCGAGCTGGTCATTCAAGACTCTGGCAATATTGCCAGTTCCCAAAGCGCTCAAAATGTTGACAATGTAAGCCATTGGGGTCGCATTAGACGCGACCTCAAGGATCTTCCGAAATCACTCCGGTGATGGTCTTGGGCCACCAGTCTTGGTGGCCCTTTTTTTGAAGACCGCAACGAGCGCCTGGATCGATGTTGAATGCGTCAAAGGTGATTTGAATCGTGGTCTGCCAGTTCAGGAAATAATACGCCCATGGCGTCATTAAAGATCTGAAGCTCGCTCGATTCCACCCCATCGACTGCAATCAGATGATTTAGTTTGGACATCAGGTTCATGCGTAGATGGGGACTGGTCTTCAGATATTCATTGACCGTATTGAGGTCAGTGTCCAGATCGCTTTGAAGTGTTTTTACGTAGCGATAGAGATCAGAGATTTGCTCGTCGCCGAGATCGAATTCACACGACATGATGAGAGAGAATTGGTGCTTTTCTTTATCATTTTCCACATGATCGGCGCTGATAATATGATAAAGCACCGAGGCTAGGGCAACATGTATCGCTTCATCATCAGGGTGGTTAAAGAGCTTGCTTTGCGAATCTTCAGATTCCAACCAACTTTTAAGAGACTCAAACATTTGGCGCGCCTGATGACTATTATCTTGTCCATCCACTCATATCCATTACCCTAGTCGTTTGCAATTGCTAATGCAATTTGTTTAAAAGTGAATGGGGGATTGTATTGAGCCCTGCACATTGCATAGCCCGCGCAAACAGTAGTACATTGTCTTGGCACCCGCTCGCAGGAGAAGTCATGAATAGGAATAAAGCAATTCAACTGTTCTTCACCCTACTGATCGGCCTGCTTCCACTGAGCGCAATGAGCGCCGATAAACCCAACATATTGGTCATCTGGGGTGATGACGTGGGTTTCTGGAACATTTCCAACAATTCGCGCGGCATGATGGGCTACAAGACACCCAATATTGATCGCATTGCCAACGAGGGCATGGGTTTCAGTGATTACTACGGTGAGCAAAGCTGCACCGCGGGCAGGGCTTCGTTCATTATGGGCCAAAGTGTATTCCGCTCCGGCCTCAGCAAAGTAGGCCTTCCTGGTGCTGAAGAAGGCATGCAAAAAGAGGATCCCACCATTGCTGGTCTGCTGAAAGACCAGGGTTATGCCACCGGCCAGTTTGGTAAAAATCATCTTGGCGACCGAGACGAAATGCTGCCCAGCAATCATGGTTTTGATGAGTTCTTCGGCAACCTGTATCACCTCAATGCCGAGGAAGAGCCGGAAAACATGGATTACCCCAAGGACCCCGAGTTCCGCAAGAGATTTGGACCCCGTGGTGTAATCCATTCCTACGCCGACGGTCGTATCGAAGATACCGGACCGCTGACCAAAAAGCGCATGGAAACGGTCGATGACGAAACTTCAGCCGCTGCGCTGGATTTCATCGAACGCCAGAACGCCGCGGGTAAACCCTGGTTTGTCTGGTGGAGTGGCACTCGCATGCATTTCCGTACCCATGTAAAAGAGGAATTGCGCGGCATTTCCGGGCAGAACGAATACTCCGACGGCATGGTCGAGCATGATATGCACATCGGCCAATTCCTGGACAAGCTGGATGAACTCGGTATCGCCGACAACACCATCGTTTTCTATTCCACCGACAATGGCGTGCATATGAACACCTGGCCGGATGGTGGCATGACGCCGTTCCGGGGTGAGAAAAACACCAATTGGGAAGGTGCCTGGCGGGTGCCGGCATACGTTCGCTGGCCCGGCAAGATCAAGGCGGGTTCCTACACCAATGAGATTGTTCATCATATGGACTGGCTGCCGACTTTTCTCGCCATTGCTGGCAAAGACGACATCAAGGAAGATTTGCTGGATGGCTATCGTTCCAGGTCCATGGGACGCAGCTACAAGGTCCACCTGGATGGTTACAACGTTCTTCCCTTACTCACAGGTGAAACGGAAGAGTCGCCGCGCAAGGAGATTTTCTACTTCTCCGACGACGGTGATTTTTGATGGCACTGCGATACAATGACTGGAAAATTACCTTCCTGGAGCAGAGAGTGGAAGGCACCTTGCGGATTTGGGCAGAACCCCCTTTGTGCAATTGCGCATGCCACTCATTTTCAACTTGCGGCGCGACCCGTTCGAGCGCGCGACCCTCACCTCCAACACCTACTACGACTGGATGATTGACAGAGCCTATTTGCTGGTGCCTGCGCAGGCCTATGTGGGCAAATTTCTGGCAACATTCCAGGACTATCCGCCACGCCAGGAAGCGGCCAGCTTCTCTTTGGATAAGGTCATGGCAAAGCTTTCTGAGTATGGCGGCGCCCAGTAAGCACACATTACGATGCAGTAGACTAGCTTTCCCGCCTTAACATGCTTTCATGCCATTTTCGGAGCAATGCATATTCGAGCGCCGAAAGCGCAAAAAAGATGCTGACCCCAAGAACGGACAGTAACAGGAGAGCGGCGAACATTTTCGGTATTTCGAGGCGATTGGCGGCCTCGGCGATGCGCCAGGCAAGTCCTGTCGCAGTGCCGGAGCCGGCGACAAATTCCGCAACCACTGCCCCAATTATTGCCAGGCCACCCGATGTCTTCATGCCTGTGAGGAGGAGAGGAAGGGTGGAAGGCGCCTCCAGTTTTATCAGGGTTTGCCATCGGTTCGCGCCGTAGAGACGGAAGAGATCGCGCAGGCCATGATCGACGGATTTGAGGCCCAGAGCAGTAGAGGAGAGAATCGGGAAAAAGGCCACGATCGTGGCAAGAATGAGCAGTGCAAGTTCAACTCGTTCATAGCCCACCCAGATGATAATAAGCGGCGCGATGGCAACAACCGGCGTCACCTGGAGCACGACGACATAGGGGTAGACCATCCGTTCCATGAGGTGATGCTGGGCAAACAGGACGGCAAGCCCCACGCCCACAATAAGCGCTACGACAAAAGCTGCAATTGTGATTCTTAAGGTCGCCCAGGCCGACGCCATCAGAGGTCCGAAATTCTCGATCAGTGCTTCAAAAACGGCGAGCGGGGCGGGCAGCACAAATACTGGAACATCGAACGTGCGCACAATGATCTCCCAGACCAACAAGAGTACACATCCAAGAGCGAGTGGACTCACAAGGCGCAGTATGAAATTCCTGTCAAGCATCGGATTCTCCCGCCAATCCTTGAACCGCCTGCAAAACCTTGCCGCACATGTCCGTATAATCGGCCGTGAGACGATAGCCGTGATCGCGTCCATCAGGCGCGTCCGGCTCAAATTCGGCCACCGGTCTTCCCGGTCGAGGCGCCATGACAACAATCCGGTCGGACAGGTAAACCGATTCAAATACGCTGTGGGTGACGAAAATCACCGTCAGTTTTTCGTCCGCTGCAATGCGAAGGAGATCATCGTTGAGTTTATTGCGGGTGGTTTCATCGAGCGCTGCGAAAGGCTCATCGAGCAGCAGAACCTGAGGTTTTGAGGCCAGAGCCCGCGCCAGCGATACACGCATTTTCATGCCGCCCGATAGCGCCCGGGGATAGGCTGCGGCAAATTCCTCAAGGCCAACAAGTGCAAGGGCCTCACTGACGCGTTCGATCTTTTCGGCTTTGGCGACTCTCATGAGTTCGAGCGGCATCGCTACATTGTGCCGCACGTCCGCCCAAGGCATCAGCGTCGGGTCCTGGAATACATAGCCAATGCTGCCGCGCCCAGAAAAGCTTGTGGTGATCGTGCCCGAGCTCGGAGTGATCAGTCCGGCGATGAGCTTCAAAAGGGTGCTTTTGCCGCAACCGGAAGGGCCAAGTAGCGAGGTGAAGCTCTTTGCTGCAATGGACAGCGTCACGTCTTTGAGGGCCTCCGTACCACTGTCAAAAACCTTGGATACACTTACGATCTGAACAATGTCGTCAGTGCTCATGGCTTAGGCGAAGACGCTGTCTTCATGTCGACACCAAAGCCCTTGTTGATGAATTCAAGGGTATAGGCCTGGTTGAAACCAAGACCAGGATCAAAAGCGCCGTTTGTCGACATCAACTCAAAGAAGCGACGCCAGCGTTGGTCGGTCATGGCGCCAATACCCAGCGTGAGGCTGTCGCCTGAATCCACAATGTCGTGAGACTTCATCTTGTCGATGGCCTGCATCAGCACCCTATCGGTCATTTCTGGATTGGCTTTCTTTATAAGGTCATTTCCCGGCTTCGGATTGCCGTAAAGGTAGGAGTACCAGCCTTCGATACTTGCTTCAACAAAAGCCCGGACTTGATCGGGATTTCCTTCTATCCGGTCATTGCGCGCGAGGACGAATGCAGCATATCCCGGATATCCGTAGTCGGACAACAGATAGACCTGCGGTTCAATATCGCTCTTGGTCTGAATGGAATACGGCTCGGATGTCACATAGCCTTGCTGGATCGCGCTTTTGTTGACGAGAAAAGGCGCAAGGTTAAAAGTGTATTTTCGAACTTGAGTATCCTCAAAACCGTAGGTCGCCCGTAGCCATGTCCAGAAACCGCTGCCGCTGATATCAGACAGCATGATTGGATGGCCTTTCATATCAGCAAGCGTCTTGATGTCGTCACGTGGGTGGGTGATGAGGACTTGGGGATCTTTTTGGAATGAGGCCATGACAGCTTTCGCCGGAACACCGGCCTTGACCATGTTGAGTGGGTATACGTTGTTCGATCCGATGCCGTAGTCAATCGCGCGCGCGCCCAGGAGTTGGGCAACATTGACGCCCGGCCCGCCTTGGCGAATGGTCACTTTGAGCCCACGCTTCTCATACAGGCCCAGGGCCTGGGCCTGATAAAACCCGCCTTGCTCGGCCTGCGCTTTCCAGTCAGTCGCAAAGCTGACCGAGGTAAGATCCGAGGTGGGGGGCGCCTGTTTCTTGCAGCCGGACAGATAAAGTCCGCAAACCGTCAGGACCGCGACCAGAATCGCCAATTGGAAAATGCTGCGAATCGACATGAGGTCTCCTTGTCTGTGATGCGTCCCATATTCTTAATGCGCGGAAGTAAATAAAAATCGAGAAACAGTCAAAATATCAATGGTGGTCAGTATTATTGGCCAAAATAAAATTCTTGGCAGCAAATTGTCCCGCCACGCGAGCAGTGATGGTGAGCCGCCCTTTCTAAGGACCAAATAGCCGTTCATACACATAAGAATAATCACCAGATAGGCAATAATGTAATAGAACTCGATGTACATGAGCGGGTAGCCGATAAAATCATCCCTCAGAATGACGTGCGACAAAATGACCGTAAAGAAGAGCGCGGCACTGGATGACAAAATGCCCGCAGTACTGAATGAAAACAGTTTTGCTTGAGCCAGGTCCCGAGTAATGATGAGCAACAAGGCAAATAAAATGCACCAAACAACAATTATTGGTAGCAAGTAAATGACCAATATATTGGTCAGTTTTCTCTTTATCACCACGTTAAAGTACAGTTCAGGAAATTCCCGGGCACCCGTATATTGCTTCATTCCAAAGTCGGTATCGTAGGAAGTGGGCTTGTAAGAAAAGTAGGTTTCTTTGAGAGTGAAACCCTTTAGCACCAGCTCTTGATCCAGGCCAAAAGTGTCTTCAGCGCGCGTCGCTTCGTAGGACTCCAAATCAGGGGTGAGAACGACATTGTCGTAAAAAGTCTTGGGCCACATGCGAATCCAAATGGTCTTGGGGTCAAAAGGGTAAGTTTCGTACGCAAAATGTTGATAAAGATCGGCTTCAAAGTACCAGCCGTAAAGGCTATAGTCCGGATAATCAAATTGGTAAACCAGCTCTTTAAATCCCGTGTGCTGTGTCGTGATGGTCTGGGGCAAAGTGAATCCCGGTTCAACGCCCAGCTGCTTGGTAATCGCATCGAATTTTTGCCAAATATACCCTGTCACACGTACGGTTTCCGGGTCCAAAAACTCAAAGGATTGAATGAAGGAGCCCGTAGGAATGCGTATTAGAGGGCGCGCTTCGCTTAGAAACATCTTTTCGTATTGTTCCAACTGCAGTTTCGTTTTACTTGCGCTGTCCAACTGGCCTGGCTGCGGGGTGTATTTATTGTGCGCGCTAAATAGCATTAGGAAGAGCAAGAGCGCCAGAATAAAGGTGACAGTTGCGGAGGCCTTCCACAAATTGGAGCTTTGGAAAATTGAGGTTGTGGTGGCAGTGCCCATCGAGAATTCCCTTTTGGTCGTTGAACAACGGCCCCCTAGCAGTCTGTCTGCCTTTGGTGCCAATGTCCTGATCGCCTGATGCGATAAGAGTATAAGGCAATTAAATGGCCTGCTTGCAATAAGCAGGGAAATTGATGATTGTGATCGATTTTCTCATTCAAACATTTCGCTTTGTCGGCAATTCACGTGGCAATGCCATGGCGGCTGATGCGCAGGTATCGAACAGACATCAAAGCGGCACCCAGTGTCAATCCGGTGATCAAACCCATCCACATCCCTGCCGGTCCCATGGCTTGGTGAAATGTCAGGAAGTAACCGACCGGCAAGCCCACCAGCCAGAAGGAAAGAACCGAGTAGAGCATCGGCAACCGGGTATCTTTCATGCCCCTGAGCGCACCACTTGCGCAAATCTGCAAGCCGTCCGGATATTGGAAAATTGCTGCGTAGAGAAGCAGGCTCACCGCCAGCGGCGATACGATCGGGTCATCGGTGTAGAGCAACACAATCCATTCGGGAAATAGGAAAATGAAGCTTGCGCTAAGCGTTTCAAAAACCAGCACGACGCCCAGGCCAATCAGCCCGGCGTAGCGGGCGCCTGCGTAGTCCTTCCGGCCTATCGCGTTGCCCACCCTGATGGTCAGGGAACCACCCAGCGCCAACGGTACCATGAATATCAGTGCTGAGAAATTGATCGCAATTAAATGGGCAGCCGAAGGCACCGGGCCCAATCTGGCGATCAACAGTGCCGCGCCGACAAACATCGTGCCTTCAACCGTAACAGTAACTGCAATGGGGATGCCCAGCTTGAGCAGGCCGAATATGTCCTGCCACCTGGGCGCTTCAAACCGCTCAAACAATTGATAGGGACGGAAGTGCCGGTGTAACAGCACATAGCCCAGGGTCATCAGAAATTGCACCCACAACACGATGGCTGTGGCATACCCGCAGCCCACCGTGCCCAGTGCGGGAAGCCCCAGCTTGCCGTACATCAGGATGTAGTTCAGCGGGATATTCAACGCTGCCCCGGCCATCCCGTAAACCATGGTCGTGCGGGTGTGTCCAGTGCCCTCGCTAAAGAAACGCAGTAGCAATAACAGGCAAATTGCCGGCACACCCCAGGCCAGCGCCTTCAGATAGCCGGCCGCCACGGGCACAATTTGGCTATCGACGCCGGTCCAGATCAATACCTCGGTGCTGAAGCTCGTCACCAGCAGAAATGGAATGATCAGGAAGGCGGCAATATAAAAGGCCTGGCGCGTTTGCTGGCCGGCCTCGCGAAACTTTTCCGCACCGTCCAATTGCGCGACGATGGGCTGTATCGCCATAATGGTGCCCAGCGCCAGCAACATCATGGCGGAAAATATCGCGCTACCCGTCCCCAGTCCAGCCAACGCCAGTTCCTTGTCAGGCAGCCTGCCCGCCATCACCGTGTCGACAAAATTCATGCTGAATACGGCCACCTGACCGATCACGATGGGCGCAGCAAGTTGCAGCGTTCGGCGTATTTCGGCCGGGTGATCCCTGGGTGTGGCTATACTAAACATGAGGTTTCCGTAATTCTGCCGCATCATGTGGTCAAAGCCAGCACGTGCAACAACGGCAAGACCGACGCATTTTACAGCACAGGAGCAACCAAATGGGTCTTAGGGCGTTTGTCACCGGGGCGACCGGATTTGTAGGTGGCAACCTCGTGCGCGAGTTGCATCATCAGGGCTGGAGCACTACCGCTCTGGTACGCCATGATTCTTCTGATCAGGATATCCGGGATGTGCCCGTCGACTTTGTGGAAGGAGATATCGTTGACGCAGATTCTGTGCGACGCGCAATTCCCCGGGGTGTGGATGCGGTGTTTCATACGGCGGCCAGCACCAACGTATGGTCAGGCAACAATGATGCCCAGGATCGAGTCAATATCGGCGGCACTCGCGATGTAATAGAAGCCGCAGTCGCTGCCGGGGCAAAGCGCCTGATATACACCTCCAGCTTCACCACTTGGGGATTTCAGCACACCACGTTGACAGAGCAGAGCCCCCGCACAGACGAATCTGACTGGATCAACTATGTGCGCACCAAGTACATTGCTGAAACGCTGGTAAGGGAGGCAGTGAAATTAGGTCGAATCGACGCGGTCATCCTCAATCCTGCCCACATACTTGGACCGGGAGACCGTAACAACTGGTCGAAAATGATGGTGTTGGTGCAACAGCGGAAATTGCCGGGTGTCCCGTCCGGCGGCGGGGCCTTTGCCGACGTCAGAGAAGTGGCCAAAGCCCATGTAAAAGCGTTCCACAAGGGCGAGCGCGGTGAGCGCTATCTGCTCGGCGGTGAAGATGTGAGCTTTCTCGATGTGATCCGCATTAGCGGTGAAATATTGGGCAGACCGGTGCCACGAAAACCAACACCGGCATGGCTTCTGCAGACCATGGCGCGACTGAACGTGATGCTCGCAGGCGTTACCGGCCGGCCACCTGTTATCACCCCCGAATCGGCGGTGATGATTACCCACAACATATTGTGTGATTCCAGTCGGGCGCAACGAGAACTTGACTACCAATTTACGCCCATCCGGAAATTGATCAAGGACACAATAGTGTGGATGAAGAGCGCGGGGTTGCTTGAATGAGTGACGCCTGAGACGTGATATGCCCCCTATTCAGTCGCCGGCATAGCGCTTCTCCAGGTAGCGGAAAACAGCTCGCAGACCGAGCGCCTCCCCTCCTTTGGGCCGGCCCGGCTTGTTGCTCTGGTTCCACGCGAATGTGTCGATATGCACCCAGGGCCGGCTGGAATCAATAAAGTGTTCCAGAAACAGTGCCGCGGTGATGCAGCCACCATAAGAACTGCTGGCGGAGTTATTCAGGTCGGCGATTGAGCTCTTGATCATGTCCTTGTAAGGGGTATACAGCGGCAGGCGCCAAAGCGGGTCCTCCACCTGTTGCGAACAAGCCTGCAGTTCGAGAGCGACATCATCGCGGTTGCTGAAGAACGGGGGGATATCCGGACCCATGGCAACGCGGGCGGCGCCGGTAAGGGTCGCGTAGTCGATCATCAGTTCAGGCGCCTCCTCACTGGCCAGTGTCAAGGCATCGGCCAGTACCAGGCGCCCTTCAGCGTCGGTATTGCCGATCTCGATACTCAGACCATTGCGGCTGATCAGCACATCGCCAGGACGGTATGCATTGCCAGACACCGAGTTTTCCACAGCAGGGACGAGCAGCAATAATCTGACCGGCAATTCGCGCTCCATCACCAACCTGGCCAGCGCCAGCGCATGAGCTGCCCCACCCATGTCCTTCTTCATGGTTGCCATGCCTGCAGTTGACTTCAGATTGAGGCCGCCAGTGTCAAAGCACACCCCTTTGCCCACCAGCGCGACCAGCGGGTCATTCGGGTTTCCCCAGGTGAGTCGAACCAGTCGGGGGGCCCTGTCACTGGCGCGCCCGACGGCGTGGATCAGCGGAAAATTCTTGGTCAACAGGTCGTCTCCGGCTATCACCTCGCAGTCTGCCCCGAATGCGTCGCCCTCGGCGAGGATGGCATCTGCCAATTCTTTCGGACCCATGTGCTCTGTTGGCGTGTTGACGAGGTCACGGACCAGGGTCTGGGCGTTCAGCAATTGATCGACCAGCGCTTGAAGGGCTTCTTCGAGCACCAGTGTGGGCAGGTCCGCACGAGTTGGTTTCTTGTAGCGGCTGAATTTGTAACAGGCCAGGCCCCAACCCAGTGCCGCCTGGATGCGCGCCTCCGAACTCCAGTCGCACTCCAGACCATATCGACCTGCCGGCAATTTCGCGGGCAGGCCCGCCAATTGAGCCAGCCAACCCTCCTCGCGCATGCCCGACAGGCAGGTCTCAATCTCGCCCGATACCGAAGGTAAGAGACAAACCTGTCCCGCTTTGGCCTTGAACCCGGCACTGTCAACCCAATTCCTGTGGACAGCAGAGGCGTTTTTCTTCCACCCTTCGAGATCGGCTGGTTTGAGGGGCAGGAGTGTTCGAACCGGTCCATTTTTTGCAGGGCTGGAATTCATTGTGGCTCCGAAATTTTCAGGGTTTCAGTCTAAGCGGGCAACGTAATCCCCGCGGTTACGTCGAATCTGCAGATACAGGGAACCTGTACTGGCCGAGATGGCGTCTTCGAACTCAACAAGGTTGTTGATCCTCCGTCGATTGATGGCGGTAATGATGTCCCCTGGCCGCAAGCCCCTGCTGGCCAGCAGACTGCTGGCTTCCAGCTCGGCCAGGTAGACGCCACTGCCGGTTACGCTGCGGGCCTTGAACGGAAGATCTTCGAACAGTCCACCACTGAGGCGGTTATCAATAGCGCCCCCATTGACCCTGCGCAGAGGATCAACCTTGAGGTTGACCAGGCGATCCCTGCCGTCCCTGAGGAAGTGCATATCGAGTTGCTCTCCAACCGGCAATCCACCCTCAAGATTGTGAAATTCCTGAGCGGTTGTGACGCTGTTGCCGTTAATCGATGTAATGACGTCGCCCGCCGCCAGGCCGGCCTGGTCAGCCGATGAATCTCTCATTACTTCAGCCACCAACGCACCCCGGGTACCGGAAATTCCCAATGCGCCGGCCAAATCAAGGGTCAGATTCTGCACGCTTACCCCCAGGCTGCCACGTCGCACCTCCCCAAATCGAATCAGCTGATCCATGACATATGTCGCCATCGCGGAGGGAATGGCAAATCCAATTCCGACATTGCCGCCGCTGGGTGTGAAAATGGCGCTGTTGATGCCGACAAGTTCGCCCCGCAGGTTAATCAGTGCGCCGCCTGAATTGCCTGGATTGATCGAAGCATCAGTCTGAATGAAATTTTGAAATTCAAGACCCCGAAAACCGGTTCTGCCCAACGCACTGACAATCCCGGAAGTCACTGTCTGCCCCAGGCCGAAGGGGTTGCCAACGGCAACCACGAAATCACCCACACGCAGTTGCCTGGAATCGGCGAAAGGCAGGGCTTGCAGATCTTCAGCTTCAATGCTCACCATGGCCAGGTCCGTATCCGGGTCCAGCCCAATGACTTTGGCGTCGAAACTCCGTCCATCGGCCAGCGTAATAGAGATGTCGTCCGATCCTTCAATGACATGGTTATTGGTCAGGATGTAGCCCTTCGAGGCATCAACAATTACGCCGGATCCCAGGCTTTGGGAAATCCTCTCGCGAGACCGCTGCGGCACATTGAAGAAACGGCGAAATATCGGGTCATCCAGTAGTGGGCTGCGCACCCGAACCCGGGTCTGGGTATAGATATTAACCACCGAGGGCGTGACTCTCTCCAGCACCGGCGCCAGCGTCGGCAGCGGTTCACCATCAACAGAAACGGGCAGTGAGGCATTGCTGACCAAAGGGTTAAGGGTGGCACCAATAGTCAGCAATAACAGCGCAATTCCCAGTTTGAGTCTAGTCAAATCCATCTCCGTGCCAGCACAGCATGCGCCGTCGTGATTATGACCCTTCACGCGTGTCGAGGTTCGCTCTATTTGAGCGGTAACATCTCTGAAATGCAAGCCCACCGATGGACGCGATCACGACCGGCCACGTCATTGCGCTTGCCATTTGGCGCAAAACGGGATATACAGCCAGTTAAGAGAAACAAAGGCACAACAAGCAGTGTCCGTTTTTGACTGTTCAGGCCGCTTGGCCATGACAACGGAGCGGGGTCCTGGAAAAGGATGAATCTAAGGCAACAGGTTTTGCGTACAGACGTCTCTGGAATGCCGCTCGAGTGGATCGGCTACCAGGCAGCAGTGCGGCTGATCTCACTGGAACAAGTCAGCTATTCACTGGGTCGCACTCTGTACAGAATCCATGGCGGATTCAATGCCGTCAGTGGCCGGCAAAGCTGCGTTGACGTCAATGCCATCATCGCCAGCATTGGCCATCATCCCCATACTTACCTGTTTTCCGAAAGCTATACGCCACCTTTGAGCAACAAGGCCCTGTTTCGCCGGGACCAGTCTCTGTGCCTGTACTGCGGTGAACAATTTCCTCACTTCAAACTGTCGCGTGACCACATAAAGCCCATCAGCCAGGGTGGCACCGATCTGTGGGGCAACGTTGTTACCGCCTGCAAACGCTGCAATAACCACAAGGCCGGTCGGACGCCAGAGCAAGCGGGAATGGAACTACTCGCGATTCCATTTAAACCGACACATGCAGAATACGTTTATCTGCAAGGCCGCGAAATCCTTGCGGATCAGATGGAATTCTTGTTGGCACACTTCCCACGCAACAGCGTGCTTCGGCGTCGAGTAGAGCAGGGAAACCAACTGCTGAATTAGGGCCTGTTAACACTAGTCATGAGTCTCCCAACAGTTTACCTCGTAGATGGCAGCATCTACATATTTCGCGCCTGGTTCTCGATGTCGGATGATTTCGTGAACGATGATGGCCAACCCACCAATGCGGTTTACGGTTTCACCGGCTTCCTGTGCAGCTTGTTGGAACAGACCGCCTCTCGCCATGTGGCGGTCGCATTTGATGTTTCCCTGACCAGCAGCCACAGAAACGATATCTACCCGGCATATAAGGCCAACCGTGACCCGGCGCCTGAAGAACTCAAGCGTCAATTCGGCTGGTCACGCTCAGTGGCGGAAGCCCTGGGGCTGAGTTGCTACTCTGATGAACGCTATGAGGCGGATGATGTGATTGGAACCCTGGCGTCGTACTGGAGCGAACGCGGCCACCCGGTCTGCCTGGTGACGTCAGACAAGGATCTGGCCCAACTGGTTGGGCAGAATGACCACTGGTGGGATTTTTCCCGCAATCGAAAATTCAACGCCAGCCAGGTGCTGGAGAAATTCGGGGTGAGGCCCGACCAGATAGCTGATTACCTTGCCCTGGCGGGAGATTCAGTGGACAACATCCCTGGTGTGCGTGGCATCGGCCCCAAGTCCGCGTCGATTCTGCTGAGCCACTTCGACACTTTGGATGCCTTGTATGAGCGCGTGGATGAAGTGCAACACCTTTCAATCAGGGGCGCCAAATCGATTCACCAAAAGCTATTGGACAACCGCGAGTCCGCAGAAATGTCCCGCAGACTGACCGGCATCGAAACGGCAGTGCCTTCAGCACTCGAGCATCCGGACGTTACCCGCGGTGACGTTGACGATGCCACTTTGAATCGACTTTTTGACGAACTGAATTTCGGCGCGATGCTGCGTAATCGCTGTTTGCGATGTTAGCGACCGCCTTAAGGAGTCTCGCTTCCCTGCTCCCGCCTTCGGCGGAAGGCGGCTGCACGGGCAACGGCACTCACCGGGCACTTCTTCGCCAGCGGCGAAACCGTACCCGATTCGTTGCCTGCGCTTTGCTCGACTTACCCAACCGGGGCCGGCGGGTCGCCTGCGGCTCCATTGCCGCAAATTTACTCTGACGCCTTGTCTGCCCTTTCCTGTTCAAGGCGAGCCTGATCTTCACGGAACTTTCGCATATCTGCAGCCACGACTGGTTCTTCCGGGTCGATTTCAGTACGCATGACCAATACAGGTTCGCCAGACGTCTGAGGATCGATATTGTTGCTATTGGCGAAAAAGAATAAATCATCGTTTTTCACGGCGCCGAACGTGGGCCAATCAAATCCTTCCTGCGCCACAGCCAGCGGCTGCACCTCGGCGACGCCGGCGTATTCAGCATCCAGAACCAGTCTCAGAATCCTCTGGGGATTGGTGCCACTTTGCACAACCACCAGGCTCTTGCCCCATGTGAACAGGCCTTCGACGCCCCACAGGTTCAGGTTTTCAGGTACGGCGAGCATGGCCGCCTTCTGTTCCAGCGGGTCGATGACGACAATGCCTTTTTCCCTGTCGGTCAGATAGATAAAGAATCCATCTGGGCCGAGGGTCATATCGCGGAATCCGGTCATCTCAGGATGGGTGGAGAATCGCTTGACGGTGCTCTCACCCAAGGCTTTCCTGAACACCATGGGTCCGAGCCGATCAGCCACATAAACGTCCCCGCCTGCAGTGACGTCGACCGGGCCAAATTCGTGCCGCATACCATCGACCGGGGCCAGGTAGCGCTTTACAAGCTTCAGGGAATCCAATTCAAATTCTGCAAGCGCCGATTGGCCGAACTCACTCGGGATGACATTGCTATATGCCGGCAATGCAGCTGTGCTGACCCAAAGACGGTTGCGCGTCTCGTCAACCTTCAGTCCGGTGATCGACCACAGGCCGTTGTCATCTGAGGCGCGCAGCAACTCCTCCGAGTTGCCATTTTCATCCATGGCCAGGATCAAACCATCCACAGCCGTTCCCACCAAAAAGCGGCTGCGGCTGGTATCCCAATCCATCGACAATGGAAGTGCAGCTTGTTCTCCGATGGTAAAAGCCGTTACCGCTTTCCCCATCGGGTCACCCTGTCGCTTCAACAAATCGTTGAGGTAATCATATACCTCGGTGTCGCGTAGAAACGCCATCTCCTCGACGCTATCGAAATCAAATGAAAGACCCAGCCTTTGCAGTTGGTAAATATAGTCGTAGGAAGTATTCCTCTTTCCCATCATGGCATAAGCTGTCGCCATACCGACAAGGTGATCAGGGTTTAGCGGCTGCTTCTTGCGCAGGTTGATATAGGCCTGCAATAGGTGCAGTCCACTCCCTTCTTCGAGCGCAGTTGCAGCAAATTCTTCCAGTCCCGCGACATCGTCAGGGAAGGGAGGCTTTTTCTTGCGGACACGTGGATTGGATGCCTCATCTTGCGGGACCGACTTCGATTCCGTGGATTGCGACTGGGCTATTGCTGAAGCCGGCGAACCAACGATCAGCAAGGCAACGAGCGCCCATGACAGGAACTTGATCAACATAATTCATCCTCTTTCAACCGCTGCTTTGAGCGGCGATTTGAGCTTTGGTTCCTCAACTGGATTTTTTCCCTCGCCGACACTGATGGTGTTGCCGAAGGAGCGGATATACAATCAAGGAATTCTACCAGAATTGCGCCCTCCACGAGGGACGACCGCCTGTCACAACTGGCCTTGTATCATGACATTTAAAGTACATTTTGAGGGTCGGTATCTGCGACTGGTAGAAGTGGATGACTGGGAATATGTCACGCGCAGCAATGCCAGCGGCGTGGCCGTTCTGGTGCCTCTCACCGATCTGAAGGAAGTCGTCCTGGTTGAGCAATTTCGTCCACCGGTCGGGCAACGGGTCATCGAACTGCCCGCCGGGCTAATCGGCGACCAATCGGAATTGGGCGAGTCCCCTCTAGTGGCCGCAAGCAGGGAACTGGAAGAGGAAACCGGCTTCAGCGCCGGCACTTTGAAGTTGCTGATGGTTTGCCCCAGTTCCGCCGGCATGACTGATGAACGCTTGTTTTTTGTGCTGGCAACAGATCTCACCCGCACCGGCCCCGGCGGCGGCGATGCTGGAGAAGACATTGAAGTCCACATCGTGCCATGCTCGAAAATCGACGGCTGGCTTGAACGGAACGCCTCATCCGGCAAACTGGTGGATCCCAAAATCTACTCTGCTCTGTATTGGCTGCAAAAACTGGGGTTGGTGTGAACTAGCTGTGAATTCCAACAACGTTGTTCACAAAATTGCTCCAAATTCTGGTTGAGTCTCAGCTCATCGTTCGAATGGGCTGTGGTATGTGCGTCTGTCATCTTTGTCAGTAGCCGGCTGAGAGTGACCGGAAAGTCCCATGAGCGGACTACTGTCCGCGCCGGATGGCCCTTTTGCGCAAGGATGTGCTTAGATCGTGGAGCGCAGGGATGCGCGGGAACGATCCAGGGCGCTAAGAACACTTGAAACCGTTCAGCAGCTCTTCGAGCCGCCGGAAAATGCTGCCATCCTGGCATTTTCCTTCCTCACGCCATCCTTGGCGCTGGGGCTCGACGACCCAGTCGCTTGTATGGTGTTTCTGCCTTAAATCTGGATGATTAAGGGTGCCGGGATGGGCGGGACGCAGTCGCTTTCTGGCCAGTCGGTACAGACTAACAAGAGTTCGTCCCCATCCCATTCTCACCAGAGCGCCGATTGAGAATCTAGCTGCAATGACAGCCGATGTATACAAGCTTGCGCCCCGTGAGATCCCGGCTACGGCATATAACCGCGGAGATCATTATGACAAGCAATGTTACCCAAGTCACTTTAGGTGTGGATGTTTCGAAAGATCATTTGGACGTTTACGATTGGACCCGGCAACGACATTATCAAGTCAATAACTCAACCGCGGCCATTGCACAATGGCTTGGTGGGTTGACGGGCGAGGTACGACTGGCGCTGGAGCCGACATCGCATTACCACCTGGCGGTGGTGGATACTGCGCACGCTTTGGGCTATGCGATCTACTTGGTGAACCCACGCCAGCTGCATCACTATCGGTATGCCGTCGGCCTGAGGCATAAGAGTGATCCGCATGATGCCTGGTTGTTAGTACGCTATCTCAGCCACGAAGCGCAGTCATTGCCTCGTCATTGCCCGTCAGACCAGCATTCACGGGAGCTGTGGGCTTTGATTAAGCGTCGCGCTGTGGTGGTTGGAGTGCGTAAAAACATGCGCATGAGCATGCGCCAAGTGTCGCTGTCAGGCCGAGAAGTGGAACAGGCCTGCAGCCGCTTGATCCAGCGCATCGAATGCCGGATTGAGTATTTGCTAAGGGCGTTGGGCCTGCAACAAGACTATGCGCGTTGCCAACAGATACCGGGCCTTGGACCCGCCACAGCTGCTGGGTTGGTGGCGGCCTTTCATCGCGGCGTGTTCGCTTCATCGGATGCCTTTGTGGCCTACCTCGGCCTGGACATACGATTGCGGCGGTCTGGTCGCATGCAGGGCAAGCACAAGCTGACCAAGAATGGCGAGAAGGAGATACGACGATTGCTATTTTGTGCCGCTCACGCGGCCCGCAACGAACCTCGATTCGAGCGCTATCATCAGCGTCAACTGGATAAGGGACTTTCAAAAACCGCTGCTCGAGTGATATTGGGGCGCAAGTTGGTCAGGATTGCATATGCCCTTATGAGTCGAGGCGAAACATTCAAACCGTGTGTAACCATGGCTTGACCAGACCCATAGAATCTTGTCGGCGTTCGGCATCCTTTAAGGCGTGGACAGCAGCCCGCTCATGGGGCTTTCCTAACGCTGGTACATGCCGGTTCGGAGTAAGGGTCCTGGAAGCAGCACTGTCACTCTTTCCGGCTTGTTCCAACTTATCGCACATAGGGGTCACAAATGTCGTAGATTTGGCGCGTGAGTCATGCGATTGGCTGCCCGAGGGCGGTTGCAGTCTTTTAAGTTCCTAGGAACCGCACCGTGCAGCAAAGTGTCGTGAGGGGGTTGTGGTTCGCTCCATCAAGGTGGATGCCGAGGGACGACAAGCGACTGGGTCGCTGGTCCATGGATGGACCAGCGAGGCGATAGGGAACAGGATGTTCCGTGGAGCCGACCCACCAAGCGCGGAGGAGTGAGGGTAGCCCGTCGGGCCATCCGCCAGGAGCGAACCGCAACCCCCTCATGGCGCTTTGCGGTAACGATGGCACCGAGCCTTACGTGTGAACAACGCTGTTGGTATTCACAGCTAGAGAGGCCTTGCTCTGGGCATCACTGGCAGGCGCTGCAGCTATTTTCAGGCGGACCGATTGAGCCGCTGCCACAGCAACATCGTCGCGTTGGCTCGATTCAGGGTGTAGATATGCAAGCCCGGCGCGCCACCCCGGATCAGGCGCTCACACAGGGCGGTAACCACATCCAGCCCAAATGCCCGAATCGAGGCCCCATCATCACCGAAGCTCTCCAGTCTGCGCCGTATCCACATTGGAATTTCTGCACCGCACATTTCTGAGAAGCGGGACAGTTGGCGATAATTCGTAATCGGCATGATGCCGGGTTTGATCGGGATGTCGATACCCATGCGGTAACAGTCATCGAGAAAGCTGAAGTAGCTGTCGGCATTGTAGAAGTATTGTGTCACCGCACCATCTGCGCCGGCATCGACCTTACGCTTGAAATGCCGGAGTTCGCTTTCTGGTGAATCTGATTCAGGGTGAAATTCGGGATAACAGGCCACCTCGATCCTGAATGCATCTCCAAATTCGCCTTTCACCCAGGCGACCAGCTCATTGGCATACTGAAAGGCGCCCGGAATCGTCTGGCCCTGCGGTCTGTCTCCCCGCAACACAACAAGACGATCAACCCCAGCATCGCGATAGCCCTGCAGCATGTCGCGCAGGAAGCCCTGCGAACCTGCCATGCAGGAAATGTGTGGTGCGACCGGGACGCCGGACTTTTCAATGAGGGTGTTCACGGTGTGGCGTGTGACATCTATCGTGGAACCGCCAGCACCGAAGGTCACCGACAGGTACTCCGGATTCAGCGGCGCCAGTTTTTGCCAGGTTGATTCGAGAATGAGTTGCTGTTCACCGTTGCGCGGAGGAAAAAACTCAAAGGAAATACTCGGCTGCTTGTTGGTGGACATTGACATGGTCGGGATAATTTCTGTTGCGTATCAAGGTACGCATTCAAGTGACCACGTTCAGCCGCGCAGGGCTGCCATGAGGCAGCCTGCGGTGAGGGTTGACAGTTTGCTTGGTGTCAATAACGGTAGTGCTCCGGTTTGTACGGTCCTTCCGGCGCTACATTGATGTAGGCAGCCTGCTCGTCGGTCAGTTCGGTCAGATTGGCGCCGACCCGATCAAGATGAAGCCTCGCCACCATTTCGTCCAGGTGCTTGGGCAGGACATAAACCTCGTTGTCGTACGCATCGCCGCGGGTCCACAGCTCGATCTGGGCCAGTACCTGGTTGGTAAATGAATTGGACATAACAAAGCTGGGATGACCGGTGGCGCAGCCCAGGTTAACCAGCCTCCCTTCGGCGAGCAGGATAATTCGCTTGCCGTCCGGGAAGATAATGTGATCGACCTGGGGCTTGATGTTTTCCCACTCGTACTGCTTGAGCCCGGCCACGTCGATTTCGTTGTCAAAATGACCGATATTACAGACGATGGCCTGGTGCTTCATTGCCGCCATGTGATCATGAGTTATGACGTTGAAGTTGCCGGTCGCCGTAACGAATATGTCCGCCACCGCCACCGCTTCGTCCAACCTGACCACTCGATAACCTTCCATTGCCGCCTGTAGTGCACAGATCGGATCGATCTCGGTCACCCAGACCGTGGCACCCAGTCCCCGGAGGGATTGGGCGCAACCTTTGCCGACGTCGCCATAACCGGCAACGATTGCGACCTTGCCCGCGACCATTACGTCGGTCGCCCGCTTGATGCCGTCAACCAGCGACTCACGACAACCGTACAGGTTATCGAATTTCGATTTGGTCACCGAATCGTTCACATTGATTGCGGAAAAGCTGAGTTCTCCCTCAGCAGCCATCTTGTATAACCGTTTCACGCCGGTCGTGGTTTCCTCGGTAACGCCCTGAATTCGGGACAGGGCCTCGCCATACCAGCCCGGTTGTGCGTCGAGCCGTTGGCGGATGCTATTGAACAGCGACACCTCTTCTTCACTGGCCGGATTGTCCAGTACGGAGCGATCACTTTCCGCCTGTGCGCCGAGATAAAGCAACAGCGTGGCGTCGCCCCCGTCATCCAGGATCAGATTGGCAAATTGGGCCTCGCCTTCCCCGGGCCAGCTGAAAATCTGGTGGGTAAATTCCCAGTATTCATCCAGAGACTCGCCTTTGAAAGCAAACACCGGCGTACCACCGGCGGCAATGGCAGCCGCTGCGTGGTCCTGGGTGGAATAGATGTTGCACGAGGCCCAGCGTACATCGGCCCCCAGCGACTGAAGCGACTCGATCAGCACCGCAGTCTGAATGGTCATATGCAGGCTGCCGGCGATCCTCGCGCCCTGCAACGGCTGTTCCGCCGCAAAGCGCTCGCGAACGGCCATCAACCCAGGCATTTCAGTCTCGGCGATGGCGATTTCCTTGCGGCCAAACCCGGCCTGGGAAATATCTGCTACAAAATAGTCCGAGGGGCTTGTGCCGTCTTCGGTAATGTTATCTACAACTGCATTCACGCTTCTTTCTCCTTGGTTAAGAACGAGCGCTGTTTATCATTCCTGCCTGTCAAGCCTGGCCCGAGCTCTATCTTGGTGCCGGGGTCGCAGCGCTCCTTGACAGCCACGATTAAATTTCGTGTCATTCTGCCCTACAGGCCCGCGGCCGCACGCAACGCGTCTACCTGGTCCGTGTCCTCCCAACGTACACCCAGATCTTCGCGCCCCATGTGTCCATAGGCGGCCAGGGGCCGGTATATAGGCCGGATCAAGTCCAGCATGCGAATGATGCTGTAGGGCCGCAAATCAAATTCCTGTCTGACCAGTTGCTCGATCTTCGACGCCGGTATGTGCTCGGAGCCGAATGTCTCGACACTTACAGAGGTCGGCTCGGCCAGCCCGATGGCGTATGAAATCTGGATCTCCAGGCGGTCAGCCAGCCCTGCAGCCACGAGATTCTTGGCCACATATCGGCCGGCATAGGCAGCAGAGCGGTCAACTTTCGACGGATCCTTGCCGGAAAAGGCACCACCGCCATGCCGCGCCATGCCACCGTAGGTGTCGACAATAATTTTGCGCCCAGTGAGCCCGGCATCGCCCACCGGGCCACCGATCTCAAAGCGTCCAGTGGGATTGATGTGGTACTTGGTGTTGCCGTCCAGCCATTGCGCGGGAAGAATCGGCTTGATAATTTCCTCCATCACCAATTCGCGCAATTGTGACTGCTGCGTCTCGGGGCTGTGTTGTGTTGAAAGCACGACCGCGTCGATGCCAACCGGGGCCCCGTTTTCATAACGAAACGTCACCTGGCTCTTGGCGTCGGGGCGCAAGTGCGCTTTGCCGTCGTCGTTGGTCCGCCTGATGTGTGCCTGGCGTTTGACCAGTTCATGCGAATAATAGATCGGTGCCGGCATCAGCACGTCCGTTTCGCTGGTCGCGTAGCCAAACATGAGTCCCTGGTCGCCGGCGCCCTGCTCTTGGGGAATAGCCCTGTCCACGCCACGGTTAATATCTGGCGACTGCTTGCCGATGATGTTCACGATGGCGCAGGTGTTGCCGTCAAAGCCCACTTCCGAGGAGTCATAGCCAATATCGACGATAACCTGGCGGATCAGTGCCTCCAGATCAACCCAGGCGCTGGTGGTGATTTCGCCGCCCACGATTGCCACGCCTGTCTTGATAAACGTTTCACAGGCCACGCGAGCAGCGGGATCCTGCTCGATGATGGCGTCCAGAACGGCATCTGATATCTGGTCCGCGACCTTGTCCGGGTGCCCTTCAGATACGGATTCAGAGGTAAAAAGATAACTACTCATCGGCATGCGCCCTCGTGTCGTATTGCGTGTTTGGTTTTTATTATATCTCTCAATCGAGATATAGAGATATAGAGATATATCTTACCGTTATTGCGTCTCAATTGCACGACATTCGGTCTTGCAACTCGGGTCATTGCGTTTCATCATCGCCCGCTTTTGCGTGTCGCCAAGAACTTGTCCGGTTGTGGCCATTGTCCGGTGATATGTTCTGTGCATAATAGGAGCAATTCGCTGTTGGCCCTGATAGTTTGTTTCCGGAGACCCCGAAATGACAGAAACGTTGGTCCTAACCGAAGCCATGCTGGTTTCAGGAATTATCCTCGCGTGCACCTTTGTGGGTATTTTTACCGAATTAATACACGGCTTTCACCGCGCCAAATTCGCCATGCTGGGCGCTGGCGTGATGTTGATCGTTGGCCAGTACTACGGGTTCTACAGCCCCGATTTGGCCTTTCAAGCAGTGGACTGGAATGTGGTCTTTTTGCTGGGATGCATGATGGCCGTGGTGTCGATCATGATTCCGACCGGCGGATTCGAAGCCATGGCCAACTATATGGCAAAAGTCAGCAAAGGCCGGCAGTTTATTCTGCTGGTCATGATCGGATCCGCGGTCACCGGCTTGTCCTTGCTGCTGGACAATGTCACTACCGTCGTCATATTCGGCCCCTTGATCATCCTGATCGCCAGGGCCATGAAAGTGACCCCGATTCCCTTTCTGCTCGCCGCGGCGCTGCTTTCCAATACCGGCGGTGTGGCGACCCTGGTGGGTGACCCGCCAAACCTGATGATCGGTTCGGCCAAGGGCATCGGCTTCAATACCTTTTTCATTCACATGGGCGGGATCGTATTCCTTGCCTGGGTCGCGGTTCTGATTACAATACGGGTTCTGTTCCGAAAGGAGCTGGCCGTAGTGCCTACGGGCGAATACCACGATGAGACCGAAATCAAGGATCGCAGACTGTGGAACCAGTGCCTGGTTGTGCTCGGCATCATGGTGGTTCTGTTCATCATTTCCCACGACATCGGCTGGGAGCCTTGGATGGTATCTGCCGCCGGCCTAACTTTGTTGTTGTTCGTCGCCCGTGACGTGGAAATGGACCATGCCATGGAAGAGGTCGAATTTCCGCTGATCATTTTCTTCATATCACTGTTCATTGTTGTCGGGGGCGTCGAACACAGCCAATTCCTGATGTGGATTCGCGGCTTCATCCAACCGTTCATTGAACGTGACTTGCTGATTGCAACCATTGCCCTGATGTGGGGGGCGGCAATACTTTCAGCAGCCATCGATAACATTCCCTTTACCGCCGCAATGATCCCGATCTTGCTCGGCATGGAAACGCAGGGCGTTCACATCGCGCCGCTATGGTGGGCGCTCGCGGTCGGCGTAGGCATGGGCGGCAATGGCACTCATATCGGTTCGACGGCCAACGTATACATCGTGACCATTTCCGAGCGCCTGGCCAAACGGGAAAACAACCCGGACCTGGCCATCACGCCGTGGCTTTGGTTCCGTTATGGGACGCCTTGCATGATCGTCACGCTGATCGTGTGCACGATCGTATTCCTGCTGTTCTTCGACTTTTTCAACGCACCGATTCCCACGACAGGGGGCGCTGTGACCACACACTAGCTGAGAATTCCAGCAACGTTGTTCACAAAAGTGCTCCAAATTCTGATTGAGTCTCAGCTCATCATTCGAATTGGCCGGAGTATCTGCGTTTGTCATCTTTGTCGGGGAGCCGGCTGAGAGTAACAGTGCCGCTTCCAGGACACGCCACACGGCGCCTGCGGCGCCTGCACATCCCTCGGCAATTGCTCCCGGCATGGCTCTACCTCCCACATCCATGTGGTCGTGTGGGCTCCTCTTGAAACATCCTTTTGCACAGGATGTGCTTAGATCGCGGAGCACATGGATGTGCGGGAGCGATCAAAGGGTCCTGAAAGCAGCACTGTCACTCTTTCCGGCTTGTTCCAACTTATGGCACATAGGGGTCACAAATGTTGTCGATTTGGCGTTGATTGTCATGCATTGGCTGCCCCAGGGGGGTTGCGGTCGTTTAAGCCCAGGCGCCGCACCGTGACAGCAAAGTGTCATGAGGAGGTTGTGGTGCGCTCCATCAAGGTGGATGCCGAGCGACGACCAGCGACTGGGTCGCTGGTCCCGAGCGCCAAGGATGGCGCGAGGAAGGAAAATGCCAGGATGGCAGCATTTTCCAGCAGCTCGAAGAGCTGCTGAACGGTTTCAAGTGTTCTTAGCGCCTTGGATCGTTCCCGCGCATCCCTGCGCTCCACGATCTAAGCACATCCTTGTGCAAAAGGGCCATCCGCCAGGAGCGAACCGCAACCCCCTCATGGCGCTTTGCGGTAACGATGGCACCGAACCTTACCTGTGAACAACGTTGCTGGAATTCACAGCTAGTACTCTTTCAAACGGGTCCTGAGCACCGCGTTGCAAAAACGCTAGCGAAAAATCAGCCAGGACAGGTAAATCAATAGCACGACGATGACGGGGAGCAAAACGATCATGGACTTGCGCGCCAGTCCCATCAGATTGGCGCCGGACTCCTGGATTTTTTCCGCACGATCTTGCAAAGCTTCGGCGCGGTCGAATTGGCGCGCGGCCATTTCGAATTGCTCCTGTTGAATTTTCAGCGCTTTTGCCTGGCACTCGGCCTGCTCTTCCTGAGTACGCTGAATCTTTTCTACAAGACTCAAGATTTGCTTCAGTTCGTCCGTCATAACCTCGCCCTTTCATCCACTACGCATTGAGGGCTACCATTCGCCCGTGTTTTCCATGGAGGCCCACGGCTCTGTTGGTGGCAGGGGTGCTCCGGATTGCAGCATTTCAATCGAGATCCCGTCGGGAGATCTGACAAAGGCCATATAGCCGTCTCGCGGTGGCCTGTTAATGATGACGCCTGCGTCAATTAACGTCTGGCACTTGGCATAAATGTCATCGACCGAGTAAGCCAGGTGCCCAAAATTTCTGCCTGAATCGCAGTCTTCCTGATCCCAGTTATAGGTGAGTTCCACTTGCGCTGAGTGGTCTCCCGGTGCTGCAAGGAAAACCAACGTGAATCGGCCGGCCTCAAATTTTCTGCGGCTCACTTCTTCCAGGCCCAGCTTGTTGCAATAGAAGTCCAGTGACGCCTCGAGATCTGTCACCCTGACCATGGTGTGAAGATATTTCATTGGCTATCCTAAAAAGGCCTCCTTAAAATAGGCTCAATTGCCGTTCATCATGCTTGGACACATTGTACCCGGCCCCTTTTTTGCAGGAAACCAAGATGAGCAAGAACAAACCAACGCCGAGCGCAAAACTCATACGGGAAACCGCAGTTCTTCAGGTAAAGCTCCTGGCTGACGGCGCGCGCGATGCAGTATTGATCCCTCTTTCAATTATCGCCGCCCTGGTGGGTTTGGCCCGTCGCGGCGACGACCCCGACCGTGAATTCCGCAGTGTGATTAAATTGGGGCGTCGAACTGAGCGCTGGATTAACCTGTTCGGTCATCAACGGCCTTTGGGTAAAGCACATCCGGCAGGATCGCTGGACACCTTGCTCGAGCGAGTGGAAAAAGTGGTGATCGACCAATACAGCAGAGCCCACTCAACGGCAGAGGCCAGGGAAGCCATCTCCCGTGCATTGCGGCCGACAGAAAATTCCGATCAGTAAGAACCGGCAATATAGTGCGACAACTGCTCTACTTCGGCTTCTTTTTCATGCAACATTTGTTTCACCAGGTCGCCGAGCGACACGATGCCTTGCATTTCGTTGTTCTGCTCAACAATCAAATGCCGGCAACGGCAGTCCGTCATGGTCTCCATGGCCGTGTCAGTGGAATCATCCACCGCGACGGTAATGAGTGGTGATGACATAACGGAATCGATACGGGTATCACCCGAAGCACGCCCCTGCAGGACAATTTTTCTCAAGTAATCCCGCTCAGTGAAAATGCCGACCGGACCGCTATCGTCGGCAACAACAATGGCACCGATATTGGCATCGGACATGATGCCGATTGCAGCCAGGACTGTGGTATCCGGACTGGTGGCAAGGACCGCGCCCCCTTTACGGTCCAGGATCTCTCTGATCATGGACATAGTCTGTTATCTCTTTGACGCGTCTTGTAAAGTGTAAACCCTTGATGGACAAATACAAAACCGCTCAGAGAGAAAATGATGCCGTTCAATCCCGCCGCTTCGAGATGACCGTATATTCCGCCTCGATAATTTCTCCGTCATTGCCGCGTACCCGGCCGGGGCCCGGTGTTTCCGCACGGCTGCCGCCGCGTTGACGGGCAAAGCGCGCGCGGATCCACAAACCCAGCGACAGCAATAGCCCCGCGCCGAGCACAAAGGCCAGCACGATAAGACCGAAGAACACGGCCCCCACAAGGACAAGCACACCCACCCCTGCCGCCAGCAGTCGCGACAGGGGGTTGTCTGGACTGAGATTAATATAATATGGCATTCAGTTTCACACTCTCTGAGCAAAGATTGGGACGGAATCCACCAACTCAATGACGCATCGATTATGCAAGCTTGACGACATTGGCGAGAGGGGGAAAGAAATAGAGCTGTCTGCCCCCGGCGCTCCCTTGCGCCTGATGCTGTTCCGACGGGGCGCCGAAGTGCTTGCCTATCGCAACAGTTGTCCGCACCAGGGACGCAGCCTCAATTTCGCCCCGGACCGCTTCGCTTTCACCCCCCAGGGGTGGTTGATGTGCGCTCACCATGGCGCCTGCTTCGACCTGAACAGCGGCGTCTGCCTCCAAGGACCCTGCAAAGGGTCTTCGCTAACTGCGATCGGAGTCCACATTAAGGCAGACAGCATTTGGCTCGATGATGACGTCAACTGCCATACATCCAATTGAGCATCGCCAACATGACAATAATGAATATGACGCTCATGCCGCTGCCGGCACGGATGAAATCCGCCACCCGATAGCCCCCCGGTCCCATAATGAGGGCGTTGACCTGGTGCGTGGGCAAGATAAAGGCGTTCGAAGTCGACAATGCAATGATCAATCCGTACATCGCCGGGTTGGCGCCGGTTGCCAGCGCAATACTCACCGCAATCGGCACCAGGATGGTCGTTGCGCCCACGTTGGACATCACCAGGCTGAAGACCGTTGCCAGCACCGCCAGGGCGATCTGTATGGCCAGGTCAGGGACATCGCCGAGAATCACCATAATCTCTTGCGCGATCCAGGCAGCTGTGCCGGTGCGTTCCATCGCGTGACCCAGAGGGATCAGGCTGGCCAGCAGGAACACGGTTTTCCAACTGACTGCCCGATACGCCTCATCCATGCTGAGCACGCCGGTCAGCACCATCCCAAGCGCCCCCACGAGCAAACATATGGACAGCTGATAATCGGTAAGAATGATCAGGCCGATCGAGATTGCAAAAAATACCAGGGCATGGGTCACCTTTTGAGGACGCTGCTCTTCCTTGGGGATCTCGGTTGCAACAATAAAATCGCGCTCGCGACCCACCGCCGACAAATCCCGCCAAGTGCTGTGGCTGACCAGGCAATCGCCGGTCTCGAGTACGAGATTGCGCACGTCCGAGGTATTGATCTCACCGCGACGATTAATCGCCAGAACACTGATACCGTAGCGTTTGCGCAACCGGGCCTCGGCAATACTCTGCCCCACCAGCTTGGAACCTGGGGGAATAACGACCTCGGAAATTCCCGCCCGAGAGGCATTGAACAATCCTCCAAAGGTGCGCAACCGCGGCTGCACCCGGCATTGATTTTCCAGCGCAAAGCGCCCGACCACGTCACGCGTCCCCATCACTCCAAGTATTGTTCCCACCCATATCATTTCGTCAGCCGGGGGCGCCAGTCTGGGTTCTTCCGTGTTGCGGATGGCCAGCAATATGGGCGCCCCTTCCATTCTCTCTGCGTCACTGATTTTCATGCCAACCAGCGGACTGTCCACAGTCACCAGCAACTCGAACACGTCACCCTTGATGCCATAGACGTCAGCAAAATAGGATTTGGTCCTGGACGGGCCTGCGGTCGCTTTTTCCCTGGGTTTGGGCAGCAGAAATTTGCCGCCTACCAGGAAATAGATGATGCCTGAGGCGAGCAGGCCCAAGCCGATTGGCGTGACATCAAACAGGTCGAATCGCTGCAGGGTTTCGGCGCCTGGTGGCAGTGAAGCATTGGCATTATCGAGCAGATCATTGAGCAGAATGAGCGGCGAAGACCCAACCATGGTCAGGGTGCCGCCCAAAATCGCGCAAAACCCCATGGGCAAGAGCAAATTAGACAGAGGAATTTGAGCGCGCGCGGATATTCGCGAGATCACTGGCATGAAAAGGGCAGTCGCACCTACGTTTTGCATCAGCCCGGAAATCAATCCGACTGTTACCGACACCAGTGGGCCGATACGGCTTGCAGTCTTGCCGCCGACCTTGAGGATATAAGCGGCCACCACTGTCATCACGCCGGTTCTATCGAGCCCTGCCCCCAAGATCATGACCGCAATAATCGAAATTACGGCATTGGAAGCAAATCCGTCAAACAGGTCAGCCGCGGGCACAAGGCCCAACAGACCGACGACGACCATCACCAAAATTGCCGCAATGTCCACACGTACCAATTCGGACACAAACAGGCCGATCGTGGCCGACAGAACGACCAGCACCAGCATCATTTCACCAGTGAGTGTCAGGCCATATTCCATGTTATGTTCGCTTGATTACCCCTGCCCAATCGCAGCTTATCCTAACGCCTGATGCGGCAAGGCACCATCACCGTTGTGAAATCATTTCGCAGTGCGGCGAAACAGCAGGTCAAACACCTCATGTCCCAGGCGTTGACCACGCTTCTCATACTTGGTCTGGGGACGCCAGTCCGGCCGGAGACAATAATCGCCCGAGGTGGCCAGGTTTTCAAAATCTGCCCGATCCGACAGCAATTTCAACATGCGCTCGGCGTAGGGTTGCCAGTCAGTCGCCAGATGCAGTATGGCATCCTCTTTCATCCGTGCGCTCAACGTGTCGAGGAATGATTGGTGCACGATGCGCCGCTTGTGGTGACGCTTTTTTGGCCAGGGATCCGGAAAAAATAGCCGCACGCCACTCAAGGATAGCAAAGGAATCCGACGCTCCAGAAATTCCACTGCGTCACCACAATACACCTTGGTATTGCTGACACCCTGCACGCTCAGTTCAATCAACAGTCGCCCGACGCCAGGTTTGTGCACTTCCACGGCGACAAAATTCTCGCCCGGGGCGGCAGCGGCCATTCGCCAGGTGGCTTCGCCATCCCCAAATCCGATTTCAACCACAACAGGCGCCGATCTGCCGAACAAGCCGTTTAGGTCAAGCAGATCATCGCCGGGATCAATGCCATAGTGGGGCCACAGAGTCGCGAGCGCGCGTTGCTGCGCGCCGGTCAGGCGACCTCCGCGCAGAACAAAACTGCGCACCGGGCGTCTGCGGGGAAATTGTTCCGACTTCTCATTCATTTGCGTCAGGCCTGGCACTCCTGCTGTTCAGTGTCTGTGACCAGCGCTGAACCGTAGAAGCCACAGGCAATTATTGCATGCCGTTCAGTGCCACCTTGGCCGACAACGCGTCAGGCTTGAAAAATTCGTCCAAAAAGCCCACTCTGAGGGTCATGGCCCGGTTACAGGAAACCGTTCACAGCGGGTATCTTTCGCAACAGATGCTGATTGCGATGCCCGGTATGCTCGATAACAATTTTGCCGGCAGCGTCACACTGCTGTGCCAGCACAACGACAATGGGGCGATCGGCATTACCATTAACCGCCAGTCGGACTTCTCGTTGGGAGAGATTCTCGCCCAATTGCATATTGATTGTACGGACGAATCGATTCGCGACATGCCGGTGCTCGAAGGAGGGCCGGTGGCGCCCGACCGTGGGTTTGTCCTCCACAGCCCGCAAAAAGGATTCGAATCTTCGATGCCGGTGAGTCCCGAAATCATGGTCACTACTTCGCGCGATGCGCTGGCGGCTATCGCTCAGGGCAAGGGCCCAGCCAAGTTTGTGGTTGCTCTGGGTTACGCCGGCTGGACGCAAGGGCAATTGGAGTGGGAAATGCGCGCCAACGCCTGGCTGTCGGTGGGGGCGGACAGCGATATCGTTTTCGATATGCCCCTCACTACCCGGTTTGAAGGGGCCCTTGATCGATTGGGCATCAAGGTTGACCGATTGCATCGGGAAGGTGGACATGCCTGAGGCCGCGACTTTGAGCGGTCACGTACTTGGGTTTGACTTTGGAACGCGCCGGATTGGGGTGGCGGTAGGCCAATCGACCACTTGCACTGCCAGCAGCCTGGTAACCCTGAGACACAAAAATTCTCCACCATGGGCAGAAATCGAAGCACTGGTCAGTGAATGGCGCCCTGCGCTGTTCGTAGTTGGATTGCCTTTGGCCCAGGACGGCAGCGAAACCGACATGTCGCGCACCGCCAGATCTTTTGGTGCGGCGTTAAAGGCACGTCATGGCATCGAGGTGCACTACTCCGACGAGCGTCTGACCTCGATTGCGGCCGAGTCCTACTTCGCGTCGCTAAGAGCGGCTGGCCACGCCCGCCGCAAGCAATCCAAAGACCTCGATTCCCTGGCTGCCCGATTCATTCTTGAAAACTGGTTACAATCAGGGACGAATGGCTGAGGCAGATCGGAGCCCAAAATGAGCAGTCCCATGTCATGAACGAGCCCCTGGTTCATTTCACAGATACGCAATCCTGCAGCCTGAATCAGCTTGAGTCGATCCTGTCCCGTGGGGCGCAGATTGCCGCCGACCCATCGAGATTTAGAAACTGCCTGTCAGGCGGCTTGCTGATCAACCTTTTCTACGAGCCCAGCACTCGAACCCGCGTGTCCTTCGAAGCGGCTGCAAAGCGCCTGGGCATGCATGTCATCAACGTCGCCGCCAGTGGCAGTTCGGTTGAGAAAGGCGAGTCGCTGGCCGACACCTTCTATACCCTCCAGGCGATGCAACCGGATTGTATTGTCGTGCGCCACCCCGACGAAGGAAACGCCGATCACCTGGCGAGGCTGGCTGAACCGGGCGTTCACGTGATCAATGCCGGCGACGGCATAGCGGCTCACCCCACCCAGGCTTTGCTCGATGCGCTGACGCTGAGGCAGCACTTCGCAGAAATCAGCCCGCTAACGATTGCCCTGGCCGGTGATATCCGGCATTCACGTGTCGCCAGGTCAACGATTGCGCTGCTGGCCAGGCTGGGTGTAAGGCGGCTGCGCCTCTGTGGGCCGCTGGATTTTATGCCCGGCATTGAATGGTTGACCCGATTGGGGCCGGGGGTGGATGTCTTTAACGACCTTGATCGGGCGATTGAGGGCGCCAACGTCATTATGATGTTGCGCATTCAGCGCGAGAGGATCACCGGCCTGAAAATTCCAGACCCGGCTGACTACCATCGCGAATGGGGTCTGACCCAGGAGCGGCTGGCGCGTGCGGCACCAAACTGTCGCGTATTGCACCCAGGGCCAATGAATCGCGGCGTCGAAATCGCTTCGGAAGTAGCCGATGGACCACAATCACTAATTCGGGCCCAAGTGCAAAATGGCCTGAACGCCCGCATGTCGCTGATTCTTGAACTCTGCGGCCCCGCCCTGTAAACCCGGCACCATGCTAGAGGGCTTTCCACCCATAAGCAGGCCAGACGCGCGCACGCTGATATTGGGCAGCATGCCCAGCATGTCCTCGCTGCGAATGGGCAGGTACTACGCCCACCCGCGCAATTGTTTCTGGCCAATTATTTCTGACCTGCTGGGTCTGGTGAATCCACCCTACGACGACCAGATTAACGCAGCGAAGGAGGCCGGGCTGGCAATATGGGATGTGTTACGAGCCTGCGAGCGCCCCGGGAGCCTTGATTCCGCCATTGAGTCAACAACTATGGTGCCCAACGATTTCGTGGCATTTTTCTCTGCCCATGGTCATATTGATCGTATTTTCTTCAACGGAGCAAAAGCAGAATCCGTCTACCTCAAAGCCGTTCGTCCACTATTGCCAAGCGCCACCCGGCGCCTGGCCTGCCACAGACTTCCTTCAACCAGTCCGGCCCATGCCAGTATGAATTATGAACAGAAACGGTGCGCCTGGGCGGCCGTGGTTGACCTGCGTTGAGCGCGCCAATGAAACGCATCTGCGTATATTGTGGCTCCAATCCCGGCAAGCTCGAGGACTACGTCCGGGCAGCCCGAATCTTGGGTTCCGCAATGGCCGCCCGAGGGATCGGACTTGTCTACGGCGGCGCCAGCATCGGCGTTATGGGTGCGATTGCGGACGCCGCACTGTCCGGGGGCGCCGAGGTCATTGGCGTGATTCCGGAAGCCCTCGCCACGCGCGAAGTTTCGCACGCTGGCCTGAGCCAGCTCCATGTCGTGCAGTCCATGCATGAGCGAAAGGCGCTGATGGCGGACTTGTCTGATGGATTCATCGCCCTACCCGGGGGCTGGGGAACCTTCGAGGAAATATTCGAGGCACTCACCTGGGCCCAGTTGGGCTTTCACGCCAAGCCCTGCGGCCTACTGAATGTGCGGGGTTACTATGATTACCTGGATGCTTTTCTCAACCACGCCATTGAGCAGCAATTTGTAAAAGAGGCCTGCCGGCCTATGATCTTGATCGATGCGGACACCGACGCTTTACTCAATCGTTTCGCCTGCTACCAGGCGCCGGTTGTCAGAAAATGGATTGGCAAGGGCGAGACATGATGAAGGGCGAGACTCCGGCCGCAGGCTGGGCTCGGCGCTCATCGGGCACTTCTCCGCCTGCGGCGAAACCGTACCCTTCTCGTCTGCCGGCCATGCCAAGCAAAGCTTGGCTAAATAAAGTGCCGTCGGGCGCAGGCCCGAGGAGCCGCACGTTTTGCCTGCAGGGCAAAGAGTAAGGTGACGAAGCCGTCCGCGCGTGCAGCCGGCTTTCGCCGCAGGCGAATGAAGGGAAGCGAGTCTCCTTCAATTGACCCCGAAGGCCGCCTCGAAGCGCCAAGTTCGGGTGATGTGAAGTATGTCCACCGTTTCTCGAATGTTGTCGGACAAGGCCGAGTATGGGCCGGCCAGTTTAACGATATCAACAGCTGCATCATCAATGGCCCGGATGCCCGAGCTGCGCATGATTTCCACACTCTCAACAGTTCCATTCCAGTCTATTCCCACCGTCAGCACCAGATCACCGTGTAATTTCTGTTGGCGTAGCTTGGTCGGGTAATTTAGATTACCAACTCGCTCGACCTTTGCCACCCAGGCACTCATATAACTGGCAAATTTATAAGATCGCGTATTGGCGGAAATAAACTCGCGGCGCGGCAGTTGTGACTGGTCCTGGGTATTGCGGTTGAAGTCGGGCTGCAAGCTTGCCATCTCCATTGATTGCCGCAGCAGCTGGGCAGCACTGGGCAGAGGTGTTTCGGTTTGCTCCACCTGGTTGTCCTCCACCGGGAGGTCAGCGGTTTCAGACTCCACGACAATCAATTCTCTCGACTCGAATTCCGGCTGGGGCAGTGCCGGGGTGCTCGGCGCCGGGGCGTCGCCTTCCTGTACTGTGGGGTATTCACCGGACTGGCGTTGGGATGGTGCCGACTTCTCTTCGGCATCGCCGCCGCCGCGCTGGGAAACCTGGGCCAGGTAATCCGGATCCTCTGGTTCGGTTTCCGAGCGCCAGTTGACCAGCACAATTTCCAGCGTCTCGACCAAATGATCGGGCGGTTTCAGGCTGAACCCAAAAGTGACACCAAGCAATACCAGAGCATGCACGCTGATAGCCAGCATCAGGCACATTGAAAAACGATCATTGAACAATTCGTGGCGTGAAATCACGGTTTTATTCTACACCGCTCGGGGCAGCCGGGCCTCCAGAGCGTCAAACAGCTGACCGGCGATATTCAAGCCAAACTGGGCATCCAGTTCGCGGATGCAGGTGGGGCTGGTGACGTTAATCTCCGTCAGCCAGTCACCAATCACGTCAAGACCGGCGAACCATATGCCGCGTTCCTTCAACTCCGGCGCCACCTGGGCACAAATCCAACGGTCGCGTTCGCTGAGCGGGACACCTTCCCCGCGTCCGCCCTTGGCAAGATTGCCGCGAAAATCACCTTCACCAGGAATCCGCGCCAGCGCATAAGGCACGGGTTCGCCATCAATGAGCAAAATGCGCTTGTCTCCAGCCGTGATTTCCGGAATGTACCGTTGCGCCATGATGAGTTCGCTGCCTTTGTCGGTGATCGTTTCCAGGATGACGTTCAGATTGGGATCGTCTGGCCGGGCCTGAAAAATGGACTCGCCACCCATGCCGTCCAGCGGCTTGACGACAGAGAGTCCCTGCTGCCCGATGAAAGCCTTGATCTCTTCTGATTGCCTGGTGATGATCATCGGTACGCAACACTGGGGAAAGCGGGTTGTAAACATCTTTTCGTTGGCATCGCGCAGGGCCTGAGGGCGATTGACGACCAGTGTGCCTGCAGCCTCGGCAAGATCCAGCACATAGCTGCTGTAAACATAGTCCATATTGAAAGGCGGATCCCGGCGCATCAGGAGAATATCCAGATCAGCCAGGGAGCGGCGCTGTGCAGCACCCAGAGAATACCAGTCGTCATTGTTGTCCCGCACTTCAACCCGATTCATATGCGCGCTGGGCAGTCCGTCCCGGACCGACAGGTTTCCGCTCTCTATATACCAGAGCTCATGACCCCGGCGCTGCGCTTCGAGCATCATGGCAAAGGTTGAATCCTTGTAGGGAGCAATGCTTGCGATCGGATCCATGATGACCCCGACTTTTGTGCTTGGCTTGACGGTGTTTTCAGGTCCCGACATCGTCCGTTCCTTGTCAATTTCACCTATTATCATGCCAGCCGGTTCTCGTTACCAGCGAGTGGGTAAAGTTGGTGATGCCTCAGCAATATTTCATAAGCTATTGTTACTGCTGGATTCTATCCAAAATAAAGAGTAGACTAGGTTATTCTGGTCATCATGATGAAGATCGGCTTGTGTTCGGCCGGGGGCATTTTACGTCACCGCGCGGGATTGGTATCAGGGACGGATTTATGACTGAAGAGCACAACGAAACTACGGCCATCAATGGCCGTGCCCCGGCAGAAGACTCCGCTTCTCTAAGTATCCTGGTGGTCGACGACAGCGCGACCATCTGGCGTTCAGCTGAAAGCATGCTGACTTCGGAAGGCTATGAGGTGGTCACCGCGGAAGACGGATTTGAAGCACTGTCCAAGGTCGCGCGCCACCGCCCGGACATGATTTTTGTCGACATCATGATGCCCCGGCTGGACGATTATCAAACCTGCGCCATTATTAAAAATAACGCCGAGTTCCGCTCCACGCCCGTGGTGATGCTGACCAGCAAGGATGGGCTGTTCGATAAGGCGCGCGGTCGTGTGGTCGGTTCTGACCTTTATCTCACCAAACCGTTTACGCGCGATGAACTGCTGGCTGCCGTCAAACAACATGCGGCGACCTGATGACTATTCGGTAATCCAAAGGTGAACAGGACCGGTTTGTCCACTAACATGGAAAGTGAAAGGACAAATGACGACGAAGGCATACAGCGCATCATTTGAGAAACTGCTTGAATACGAGCAGCGCTGCGAATCATTCAATCCTGCGAGCGGTTTTGGCGGTGGAGTCGAAGGCGCATGGAGTGGCGTGATATTCAAGCTTGGAGAAGCGCGCCTGACCTGTAATGTCGACCTCATTCACGAGATTCTCCCTTACCCACAAGCCACACCAGTACCCGGGGCAAAACCCTGGATTCTCGGCCTGGCCAACGTCAGGGGCTCACTACTGACCGTGATCGATCTGGCGTGGTACCTGACCGGTGAGCGCTCACCCATTACAGCGAGAACGCGACTACTCACAGCCATGCTTGGCAAAGCGCCACTCGGCCTGATGATTGACGAAGTATTCGGCCAGCGTCATTTTAATGATGATGAAAGCCGGGACAGTGATCTCCCTGCCGGCTCTCCGCTTGGCAATATTGTCAGCCGCGAGCACAGGGTGGGCAACGAAGCCTGGCATGAACTGGACCTGGGCCGATTGTTTAACTCAGGAGAGTTTCAGAATGGTGCCGCGGACTGAGTGCAGGCATGAAGAGAAAGAAGAATCAACGGGGCTTTTTCTCCAACGGAAAAAAGGGCAAAAATGAAATGAAAGGCGCAGCCATCAATCCGCACCAGCGACGCTCGGGCATTTTGTATACCATGACCGCGCTGTTGGTGATATTGCTGTGTTTTGTAGCGGTCACACTGTTTCTGCTGACCAAGCAGAATCGTCACGAACAGGAATGGGGCCGGCTGGCCACCGATGTTCAGGTTCTGTCGCAGCAAATGACAAAATCCGCGATCGAGGCCGCCAGCGGAAAGCGGTCCGCGTTTCTGGATTTGAGCAGCGCTCGCAGCCAGATTGCCGATGCCATGATGGCCCTGAAAGCAGGGGACACCGTGCGTTCCGTGCCCAGCCTGCCCGTCACCGTCGCCAATGAAGCCCAGGCGCTCGACGACACCTGGCAGCGGATGAGTGGCAACGTGTCCACGATACTGGAACGCGAAGCACTGGTGCTTAGATTGACCAGCAGCAATGAAGGTCGCCGGTCAACCCGTGGCAGCCAGGTAGAGACAGACGCCGCAGTCCGCGGTGCGGCGGACCAAATCCAGATGGATAGTCGTACGGTCTTTGAACAGGCCAGAATGGTCTCCGTTGCGCTGCAAACCCAGTCAGAAAAGCGAATTTGGCCCTCCCTGTGGGCCGCCCTGCTCCCCATGGTCATCATCCTGGCCATCATGGGCTACATGGTGCGAGATTTTCTGGCCGAAGAGCGTAAGCGTGCCCTGAGCGCCGGTATGCAAAACCAGAAGCACCAGCGGGCAATACTGCAGCTACTCGACGAAATGAGCTCCCTGGCCGACGGTGACCTGACCGTCAGGGCAACGGTTTCCGATGACATGACCGGGTCAATCGCCGATTCCGTGAATTATGCAGTGGAACAACTCCGCGAGTTGGTCACCGGCATCAATATTACAGCTCAGACGGTTTCGGAGTCGGCCCAGAGCACCATGGAAATAACCTCGCAGCTCGCTACTTCCTCCACTCGACAAGCTGAGCAGGTGCGGAGCGTGACCAAGACCATTGATCAGATGTCCAAGTCATTTGATGCCATGGCCAGCCGCTCCCGGCAATCGAGCGAAGTCGCTCAGCGCTCGGTGGAAATAGCCAATAACGGTTCCGAGATGGTGCAACAGACCATGGAAGGCATGGACACCATTCGCGATCAGATCCAGGATACATCCAAGCGCATCAAGCGGCTGGGTGAAAGCTCACAGGAAATTGGCGACATCGTTGAACTGATTAACGGCATCGCCGAGCAGACCAATATTCTGGCCCTCAATGCTGCGATTCAGTCCGCTTCCGCCGGAGGTGCCGGCAGGGGGTTCGCTGTAGTTGCCGACGAAGTTCAGCTTCTGGCCGAAAGGGCCACAAATGCGACCCGGCGCATTGAGATCCTGGTCAAGACCATTCAAGCCGACACTTCTGAAGCGGTCATATCAATAGAGTCCACGACAACCGAAGTCGTCCTCGGCGCCAAGAGAGCTGAAGACGCCGGTGAAGCCCTGGGGCGTATCGAGTCCGTTTCCAAGGACTTGTCCGCCCTCATAGAACAGATTTCCCAGGACGCCCAGTCGCAGTCCAAGACCGCAAGCGCTGTCGCCGAGCAGATGAATTCAATTCGTGATATTTCAATCCAGACCTCCGAAGGCACCAACCAGACTGCCGAAGCCATGGATACCCTCACCCAGCTGGTCGGCAAGCTGAGGGATTCCGTTGCAGACTTCAAACTGCCCACAAAGCCCCCGCCAAGAGCGGCCGAGAGAACTACGGAACGCAAAGACACGACGGGTCTCCACTTATGATGCTGGAAGGAACCAATTCAAGTACCGCCATTAGCTGGGTTCGCGAGGACCTGGATGACTGCCTGACCCGGGTGAGGGAAAACCTTGAGCTGTTCGCCAACGACACCAGCAAGCGCAAGCCCCTGAGCGAGGTGCAGGAATGCCTGGAGCAATTGCACCTGACATTCAATACCATGGGCCAGGTAGGCGCCAGCATGTTGACCGATGAAATGATCGCCGTCGGCGGTCAGATGCTGCACAACGGCAATTTCAACGATAAGGACTCCCTGGCTGCACTCACCGATGCCATTATTGTGCTGCCCTCATACCTGGACCGTCTGGAGGCAGGGCACGAGGACTTGCCCATTCTTCTGTTGCCCACGCTCAACGAATTGCGCGCGACCTACGATGAAACACTGCTGTCCGAAGGCACCTTGTTCGCACCAGACCTTGATGTTGTCATCCCCCAGCTCGGAAGTTGCGAAGCCGAAGTCGTCGCGCTAGCAGATTTCAGACCTTGGGCGGCCAAACATCGGAGCGAATACCAGGCGGGGCTGCTCGGCTGGCTTCAGGAGCAGCATAACGATGAGCGCCTCGAGCCATTGTTTGAAGTATGTCAGACCATCTACAGACGCCTCGGCCGTTACGATCTGCGCCGTCTCTGGTACATCGCCTCAGAAGTAGTTACTGGTCTGAGCGACGCCTCGATTGACAATGATCTGCCCTTGCGCCGCCTGTTTGCGCGCCTGGACCTGACGCTCAAGGCCATGACTGAAAAAGGCGAGAATGGGCCGCTGTCTGATGCCGTGACGGCGCTGTCCAGAGCCCTGTTGTTCTACGCTGCTCAAGCCAGGCCTGGAAGTCCGGCAACCGACAGGCTGCGGCAGTACTTCAAACTTGACGAGCTGATTCCCGATCGGGAAGCATTGCTGCGGGCACGCGGCGCGGTTACAGGTCGTGACGCTGAACTGTTTCGTTCCATTGGCGAGGCGGTGCGTCAGGAATTGGCCCAGGTCAAAGACACGCTTGACATGGAACTGCGCACCGGCCAGGTGGAAGAAGAACTCAGGGCAGCCAGCCTTGTTTCGCTGGAGCAACTCGCCGACACCCTGACGATGCTCGATCTTCCGGTGGCGGCCAAGGCCGTGCAAAGCCTGTTGCCTTCGCTGCGCAACGTTGGAGACGCGGGAAACATGGATCTGGACTCTCCGCTGCTGGCGCTCGCGCAAAGGCTGCTGGAAGTGGAATCTATCCTTGAAACTCACATTCAATTGCTTGGTGAGCCCGTTGAGGAAACAGAATTGCAAGGGCCGCTTCAACTACCACAACAGGAGCGGCTGAGGATCATTTCTACCATGCTGGACGAGGCGGTGAACAGTCTGCACGATGTCCAGGAAGCCGTCAGAAAACGTCTTGAAGGAGATCAGGAGGCAGATTATGAAGTGCCCCTTGGCCATATCGCGGGCGCGATGCATATGGCCAATCTGACCGAGGTGGGTGCACTGACCGAAAAGCTTGAGCGCACGCTCAACGCTGCGCTTTTTGCCGATTCCAGCGAGGATTCCGAAGAAACTATTGACCTGGACGCATTGACGGACGCCGTTGCTGCACTCGAACTCTATCTCACCGGCTGCCGGGACCAACAGGCCAATTCCACGCGCTACCTTGAAATCATGCAGGCACGGCTTGAAGGTCAACCAGAAGCCATCGCCAGCGGGCAGAGGGTAGCCAAAACCAGTATAGAGCTGCCTGTACTGCGTGCCGTGCAGCCAGGTGGGGGCGCCCAGGAAGCCCTGGTCGCTGTGGACCCGGAGTTGCGAGCCATCTTCCTCGAAGAATTCGCCGCGATGGAATCACAGTTGCTCGAGTGCACCACCACCTGGCGCGAAAACTCAGTGGAAGACCCGATCGTAGCGGATATGGTGCGCTGCTTTCACACCCTCAAGGGCAGCGGCCGCATGATCGGCGCAGATGAAGTGGGCGACTTCTCATGGGACATGGAACAGCTGCTAAGCGCTATTCATAAGAACAGGATCGAAGCAGACTCAACAGTTCATACCCTGGTACATGTCGCGGTGGCAGCCCTGCCCGAACTCAAATCCCGCATGTTGCAGCAACCGAGCGAGTTGAGAGCGATCGGCGTGATGGCGATTCGCGACAGCGCCAGACAACTGGTGGACAGCCAAGCAGTGAACCTCGGCCGACTCAGAGACGCTCTGCCGGACCACCTGGGCGCGCTGGTCAGGGGCGCTCCCAAAGTGGAGACCACAGACTCGTCGCTCGCCGCACAGACCGCCATGGACCCATCGCTGGCGCAATTGATGATCGGCGAAATCGCTCAATATATCGAAGAATTTCGGCCTTTCGTGGTCCAGGTTGAAATCAGCCCGGCCGTCTGCAGCCTTGACCTGGTGCGGAGTATTCACAACCTCTCGGGTACGCTGGCACTGGCGCCTCTCGCCGACGAAGCACTGATCGCTCGGGCACTTGAAGGGGTTTTGGAAAAATCCCAGCACCGGCATTTGCCGTTGATTCCCCGCACCGGCCCGCTGTTGCGCCGGTGCCTGGATCGCTTTGATTTGAGACTCGCGCTACTGAAGGAAGAAAGTCAGGAAACCTTCCCCAGAGATGACAAAACACTACTGCGTAACCTCGAAGAGACCATGGACAACCTGGAGGCTATTGCGGCAGACGTTTCAGACATGGGCGCCGGTCCCCTCGAGGACCCCTCCGATATACCAGACCTCAGCTCGGTAGGCGAATCGAAAGAATCGACCGCGGCGTCGATTGAAGAACAGGACCTCAAGCCGGACACGGAGCCGCCTGTGGACCTGCAAGCGCCCACGCCGGTCGAGGAAGCCGCCGGTGCAGGACTGGATGTAGAAGACCTGGAAATCCTGGAAATCTTTCTCGAAGAAGCCACCGAGGTCCTCGAGCGTTGCGACTCGCTGCTCTATGACTGGCGTTCGAGGCTCTCCGATCAAAAACTGGTGCAAAACCTGCAGCGGGAAATTCACACATTTAAGGGCGGCGCGAGGATGGCGGGTCTGGAGACCCTTGGGGATCTCAGTCATACCATGGAATCACTGCTCGAGCAGATCGCAGGTAACCGCCTGCAGGCGACCATAGCAGCAGTATAAGCCCTGGAAGAGGGCTGTGATCAACTCAACTCCTGGTGTGAGCAACTGACCAACAACACGATGCCGGAACCGGGAGAGGCAGTTGCCCGATTTAATCTCAAGGCAGAAAAACTTGCCTCGCAGACAGGCGGGACAGACGCAGATGCTCAGGCAGAATCTACCATTGAAGCCGAGGAAACAGCGGAACAACAGCCCACTGCAACGCAGGAAGAGATTGTTGAGATTGCAGACGACGAAGCCTCTGCTGAAACCGGTGAGGCAGCGTCCGAACGGGCGATCGACTCCGACCTGCAGGAAGAACAGCAACCGGAGATGGATGTTGAGCCGGTTGAGTTGGCTCCGATTGCCGAGGCGCCTGTCATTCACGAGTCGATGGAGCTACCCGCCCTTGAAGAGCAGCGTAGCGAAGTCCGGGAAATATCTGATCGGCCTGCCACCAAGGCCACTGACAGCACGCGTGGGCAACCTCACATCAGGGTGGCAGCCGACCTGATGGACGCAATGGTCAATTATGCGGGCGAAGTCAGTATTTACCGCGCGAGACTGGAGCAACAACTCAGCACCGTGCGATTCAATCTTAGAGAGTCCGATCAAACGGTCGGCCGCCTGAGAGAGCAATTGCGCAAGTTGGAAATAGAAACCGAAGCGCAGATGCTGTCACGTTATCAGAACGCTTCAGCAAAAGGCTCGTCGGAATTCGACCCGCTGGAGTTGGATCGATTCACCAACATGCAGCAGTTGTCACGTTCCGTGACAGAATCTGTCAGTGACCTTATGAGCCTGCAGGCCATGTTGGACGAATCCGTGCGCCGGGCAGACGCCTTGCTGGTACAACAGTCCCGCGTCAGCTCGGATCTGCAGGAAGGCTTGATGCGAACGCGAATGACGCCGTTCGGTAGCGCCACGCCGAGATTGAGGCGCGTGGTACGAGCGGCAGCAGCGGAAACAGGCAAGAAGGCCAGGCTTCAATTGCAAGTCGCTGGCTCCAGTGACCAGCTCGATCGCAATGTGCTGGAGCGCATCACCGCACCACTGGAACACATGCTGCGCAATTCCATTGTGCATGGCATCGAGGAATCCAAGGTCAGGCGCAAGGCAAAAAAGCCGGAGGAAGGAACCATCACCGTCACGGTCGAATCTGAAACTACCGAGTTCGTGATTCGGGTTCAGGATGACGGGGCGGGTATCAACCTGGATGCCATCAGAAAACGCGCAATAGAACGCGGAATGATCAAAGACAGCGACGACGTGCACCCGCGTCGTTTGATCGAATTCATTCTGGAAAGCGGTTTCTCCACCAGTGACACCGTGACGGGCCTTGCCGGCCGCGGCGTGGGCATGGACGTCGTCAACAGCGAGATCAAACAAATTGGAGGGCACCTGGAAATTGCATCAGAAGCGGGCAAAGGCACCCTGTTCACCATTCGAATCCCATTCAGCCTGGCGGTGATGCAGGCCATCGGGGCAAGTATTGGCGAAAGGCCATACATGATCCCTTTGAACAACGTGGCGGGTGTCACCCGGGTGGCGCCTGCAGACTACGCCTTGCTGCTGAATACGGTTGCGCCATCCTATGAATTTGCCGGTGAACAATTCCCAGTTCTGGACATTGAGACCATGTTGGGGGCCGCCACTCGGGCAGCCGACAACGACTATATATCCCTGTTGATGGTCCGCTCCGGAGAACACAAAGCAGCGTTCAGGATTCCGGAATTGCAGGGCCACCAGGAAATTATTATCAAGCCCGTTGGACCTCAGATCAGCAGTATCCCTGGCATCCTCGGCGGTACAATTTCCGGCGATGGGCAAGTCGTGCTGATTCTTGATGTTGGACCGTTGATTCGACGAGGGCTGGCGCAGCTTTCTGAAGTCTCAATACCGGCTCAGGAACCCGCGCAGAAAAAAGAAGAAGAAGAGGCGCCCATGGTCATGGTCGTCGACGATTCCATCACCATGCGCAAGGTGACGAAACGCGTGCTCGAAAATCACGGAGTCATCGTGGAAACTGCCAATGATGGTGTCGACGCCCTGGAAAAGCTGGGCGAACTTACACCCAGACTGATTCTCCTCGATATTGAAATGCCCCGCATGGATGGCTATGAACTTGCGGAGCACATTCGCGCAGACACGCGCCTGCGTGACATCCCCATCATCATGGTCACCTCCAGGGCCGGGCAGAAGCACCGTAAAAAGGCGAAACAGGCCGGTGCCAATGATTACATGACCAAGCCTTACCAAGAGCCCGAATTGATTGCCAAGGTGTCAGAAGTGCTCGACATCGAACTGATTGCGCAAAGAGGTTAGTGACATGGTTGCGGATACGAAAGTAAATAAGGCGAAAGTTAAAAAGGCGAAAAGCAAGAAAGCGGCTGTAAGAAAGAATTCGTCCAACCAAAAAACCGCCCAGAGCAGCAAGAAAGCGGGCAAAAAAGACGCCACCGGCGGAGCAGAAACCCGGGTAAGGAAACAGGCAAAAAAGCGCGCGGGCAAAAAGAGGGCCAGCAAGGCACCCGCGAGGTCAAAAGCAGCCGCTTCGTCCAATGAGCGGAATGCGGTCACGGCTTCGAATAAGACAGAGAACGGCAGCGCCATGACCGTGCACTGCACCCTGGCCTCCATGGAGGCTCAAGCGCTGTTGATCCCAACCAGTGTGGTTGCTGAAATCATTGAATTTCGCGCACCTCAGCCGATTGATTCGGCGCCCGAATGGTTGTTGGGGCAAATCGACTGGGAAGACTGGCAGGTCCCAGTCATCAGTTACAACGCCCTTGTCAACGGGGTCATGCCCGAGCATGTCACCAAGAACTCCCGCACCCTGATTATTAAGTCACTTTCCGAAGCGAGTCGCGTGCCATATCTTGGCGTTCTCATCGCTGATCTGCCCAAATTATCGCAGGTAACTGAAGCTGATCTCGAGGAAATGGGTGACGAGGCCAAATCATTGGGGGTACACAGCCACATCTCGTTCAAAGGGAATGAGGCGATCATTCCGGATCTGGACCGCTTGTCACAGCTCGTAGCCCATGCCGCTTTTGGTACCCTGACCGCCCCCGGGCACCAAAATCCGACAGACCCCTCGGCCATGGTTTAAAGCGCCAAATCCCCCTGCAGACTCTGCAGTATCGCAATCGCCGCCGGACCGGCTGTTTCGGTGCGCAAAATACGACCGCCCAGACGCGCCGAATGTACGCCCCGCAAATTCATTAACTTCAATTCCTCCGAACTAAATCCGCCTTCGGGACCTACCACAAGTTCCAGTTTTCCGCCGACCTCCACTGATGACAGTGGGCGGTCACCGCCGGGGTCAAGGACGATGCCCTGAATTCCTGAAGCGTCAGCCGAGGGGTAAATATACGGTGGATTCGCATGACGTCCTTTTCCCCTCAAAGCATTCGCGTGGTTGATATCATTACCGCCCGGCCACCGTATTGCAACGCAGACTGGCGCCAAAGGCCCGGGCCAGCCCGATGGAAGACTTGAGCAGCCTTTCGATGGGATAATGCGCAGTCTTGCTGACAACAAATCAGGGAAAATCACGCCAGGGGCAATGATGTCAGAAAAATTCAAGACGCAATCACTGCAATATTCACTGGAAGTTGCGCGCAGAGCTGCCCGCCTTGCGGCCGATGAAATCATGCGCTTTTACAAGGGTGAATTCGAAATTGAAATCAAGTCGGACGATACCCCGGTGACCATCGCAGATCGCAATGCCGAAGACATCATTCGTGGCACTCTACTCGGGGCTTTTCCCGACCACGGTTTCTACGGTGAGGAAAGTGGTAAAAGCCAGGCCGATGCGGACTTCCTTTGGCTGGTCGATCCAATCTACGGGACCCGCAGCTTTGTCGCCGGTTTCGCCATGTTTTCAACTCAGATTGCCCTGATGTACCGCGGACAACTTGTTCTGGGCGTCTCATCCGCACCGGCAGCAGATGAGTGCTTCTGGGCGGCGGAAGGGCAGGCCGGCAACGATTCGGGCTGGGCATTGGCGGTGAGCGACTACAAGACCATTGCCGATGCCTCCATTTCCATGGGAAATATCCGTACCCTGGCGGCCTCTCCAGACTGGCCTCGGCTGGGTCGTGTCCTGACGCAATGTATACGTACTCGGGGCTATGGTGATTTCTATCACTATCACAGACTGGCCCAGGGACAACTGGACGCTGTCATTGAATCGGACGTCAATATCCTGGACATTGCAGCGCTGAAAGTGATCGTGGAGGCGGCCGGCGGCCGCTTCACTGATCTCCACGGCATGCCGATCGGTCTGGACACCACTTCGGTGCTGGCGGCGCCGCCGGCGCTGCACGCGCAATTGCTGGAGAGCCTGAATGCTTAAACCCAAGGATTTGCCGAAGGTGCACGAATTGCGGTTGCGCGATCCCAGCAACCTCTTTGCCGTCGAACAACTCGACCTCGAATTCTCGAATGGAGTTCGCAGGACCTACGAGCGCATGAAAAGCCGCGGACTCGGCGCTGTCATCATCGTACCCATGCAGGACAATGAAACCGTCTTGCTGGTCAGGGAGTATGCCGCCGGGCTTCACCACTATGAATTGGGTTGTCCCAAAGGCAGGCTGGAAAATAATGAGTCCTTTCTGGACAGTGCCAACCGCGAACTCAAAGAGGAAATCGGCTTCGGGGCCAGGCAACTCTTGCCCCTGACCCGACTTAGCCTGGCGCCCGGCTACATGACTCATATGACCCACGTGGTATTGGCACGCGATCTCTACCCTGAACGCCTGCCCGGCGACGAGCCTGAAGAACTGGAGGTGGTGCCCTGGTCACTGAATAACCTGGTTGAGCTCACGCAGCGTGATGACTGCACCGAAGGACGGACAATTGCATCGTTGTATATTGCCCGCGACTACTTGCGCGCAAAGGGAGAACTTTGATGGGCGTCGAGCTCCGCGATCTCGCAGATGAAGTTTCGGCCATAGCAAGACGTGCAGGTACTGCAATTCTCGAGATCTACCGGCAGAATTTCGAGGTCGAGACCAAGCAGGATCAGTCTCCCCTGACCCAGGCCGACCTGGCCAGCCACGAGTTGATCAAGACGGCGCTGAGCGGGCTGACGCCGGACATACCGCAACTGTCAGAAGAATCCGAGATCGCACCGTTCAGCACCCGCCAGCGCTGGCGGGAATATTGGCTGATCGATCCGCTCGATGGCACCAAGGAATTCGTCAACCGCAATGGCGAATTCACCGTCAATATTGCACTGATTCGCGATCACGAACCGGTCCTGGGCGTGGTCCATGTGCCGGTGCAGGACCTCACATATGTTGGTCTCATCGCCAGCGGAGCGACCTGTAGTGTGGGCGCAACAAAGGCGCAGCCAATTCAGGTCCGCCTACCGCACGCAACACCACTGATCGTCGTGGGCAGCCGCTCACACGCTAACCCAAACCTGACCGGCTATCTCCAAAAGATGGGAGAGCATTCGTTGATAAGCATGGGCAGCTCACTTAAATTCTGCATCGTGGCCGAGGGCGGCGCCGATTTTTATCCGCGCCTGGGGCCCACCTCCGAATGGGACACAGCGGCGGCCCACGCGGTGGTGGTGGCAGCCGGCGGTGAAGTCAGCACCCTCAATGGCGAACCCCTGGGATATAACTTCAAAGACTCGATCCTCAATCCCGAATTTGTGGTGGTCGGCGACCGCTCATTACGCTGGCGCGAGATATTTGAACCACCACCCAATGTGGATTAACTGCAGGAGCGGGGCTGGAATTCAAAGTCAGAATGGCTTGAGCACGGCCAGAGCGACAATCGCGATCAGCAGTAGGATTGGCACTTCATTGAACCATCGATACCACACATGGCTGCGGTGATTCTCGCCCCGGGCTAAGGCCTTGACCAACCGCAGGCACCACAAGTGATAGACAACCAGCGCCAACACCAGCGCCAGTTTCCAATGCAGCCAGCCCTGGGTCAGCCACATCGGCATATCGATCAGCAATAGAACCCCAAATAGCAACGTCGCGACACCGCCGATGTGCGTCATGACCATCAGTTTGCGCTGCATGGTTCTGAGGGTAGTACGGGTCTGTGAATCCTCGGACTGTGCATGATAGACAAACAACCGGGGAAGATAAAACAGACCCGCGAACCACGTCACCATGAAGACAATATGAAACGTTTTCAACCACAACATTGTGTAAATTCCTTGTGCATTGGTTAAAAGTTACTTGACTGGCAAGTATTGGCACGGTATAAATCCGGCAGTTCTCTGGGACCCGGATGAACATCAAATCCTTGGGGGTTGTCTGAGACAACATAACAATAACCAATTCTATAAGAAAAATGTGCAGGGACTAAGCGGCTTCGGCCGCTTTTTTGTATCTGCAAAACGGGGCTTCGGCCGCTTTTTCCCGCCAGGGTTACACCTTGATGAAGCTTGTCAACAAACAACGAGAACGTGAATGGTGGCTGCTGTTGGGTGTTGTATTGGCTTTTTCCGTTTACACAACATACGAGTTGACGCTGGTATTTTCAGTCCCGGAATTGGTAGTCGCCCGTAGCTCAAATGAGGCGATCAAGTCCGAATTGCAGGGCGCCACAGAACGGCTGGATCGCACCAGGGCGTCCCTCTCGGTTGCGGTACAGGAAGCGAAAGTAATACGCGGAGCGAACCGCCTGCTACGAGAGGAGGATGTCCACCAGCAATCTGAACTGGTACAACTTCGGGCGGATCTTGAGTTTTACCGACGGCTGACCCGCACCGGAGGGTCGCAAAGTGGTCTGACTATTTATACGGCGGAGCTTGTTGCGACCGAAAGTCCGCTCGTCTATCGATTCCAAATCGCACTGACTCACAATATTCGGCGCGCCGCCATTGTTGCCGGCAAGGTACTGATCGACTTGGAAGGCACCCTCGACGATCGCCTGGTGACTCTGTATTGGTCACAACTCACCGATGGCAACAAGCCTCAGCCGACTTTTCGCTTCAAGTATTTCCAGGAATTGGAAGGTTACCTGGCCCTTCCCGAAAATTTCAGGCCTACCCAGCTGGTTATTACGCTGGAAGCCGACAATCAACGTAAACCCATCAGCCGTCACTTTGACTGGCGAGAAATGCTCGAAGCCACATTGTCCCGGCAGCGGGGCGTCCCGCCGCGGGGTTCATTCGATGATTGACCAATTGATCGATCCATCTGTCGCAATTGATTTAGAATGGCGGTGACGCCATATTAGGCATTGTGACAAACTCGAGGCATACCCAAGGTAGAAATGGAACTATCTCCCCAACAATCTATTGACTTTTCCGACGCAGCGGCACGCAAAGTGCAGCAGCTCATATTGGAAGAAGGCAACCCTGGCCTGAATCTTCGCGTGTATATCAGCGGCGGGGGCTGTTCCGGATTCCAATATGGATTCTCCTTCGACGAAAATCGAGACGAAGACGATATTGCCGTCAGCAATGATGGCGTGACCCTGTTGGTTGACCCGTTGAGCTTTCAATACCTGATGGGCGCTGAGGTTGACTATACGGAGAGCCTCCAAGGCGCCCAGTTCGTCATTCGCAATCCGAACGCCCAAACGACCTGTGGCTGCGGTTCGTCCTTTTCAATTTAGCACCCTAAATGCCGGTCAGAATCGACAGGATTACGCCCTCACATCGTAATCGATTCACCGCTGTACGCCTCGACAGACTCGTCGAACACCGGGAAGACCAACAGTGGGTGCAGACCGCACTGAATTCGCCGACAGCAAGACTGGTGCCCCTTTGGCACAGCCGCAATCTCATTGACCACACAGATGAAGGACAAATCGCGGCCTATTTGAACAGCAATGAAATCTCGAACATTGACGCCGTCTCACCCCCGACAATGCTCGGCACCGACGGTAAACGCTACTTCTTCGCAGTTGCCGTCAATGACCGCCAGAAAGACCAGATCCTGTCCGCCAGGCCCTCAGCACAGTTCATCGACCTGCGGCGGGCCTCGCTTGACATGGATGCCAAACATGCGGGCGTACTCGCTTACGCCAAGGCCCTGCACTACTGGCAGTATCGCCACCTGTTCTGCGGGGTCTGTGGCAGTGCCAACCTGTTGCGGTCCGCCGGCCATAAACTGAAATGCAGCAACGAAGAATGCGCAAGAGAATCATTCCCCCGCATTGACCCTGCGATCATCGTGCTGATTACTCATGGCGAAGCTTGCTTGCTGGCCCGAAACGTCAACTGGCCGCCCAGGCGATTCTCCACCCTGGCCGGCTTCGTGGAGCCGGGCGAAAGCCTCGAAGACGCCGTGGTTCGAGAGGTTTATGAAGAATCCCAGATTAAGCTCATCAGCATACAGTACGTTTCTTCTCAACCCTGGCCGTTTCCCGCCTCTGCCATGTGTGGTTTCTACGCCGAGGCAGAAGAAATGTCCGGCACTACGTCCGACGAATTGGCTGAATTGAGGTGGTTTACCGTCGGGCAACTCAAAGATGCGATCCGCGATCAAACTGTGCTGTTGGCTCCGCCTGTCTCGATTGCCTTTCGATTGCTTGCAGACTGGTTTTCCAGGCAGGGTGGTGGCGATCTGGAACAATACACGCGCAAGTACCGGCGCAGCCAATGAATATCAAATCACGACCAGGGGTCTCGCTCGTCGGCGTCCAATCGCCTGTTAAGGAGTCTCGCTTCCCTGCTCCCGCCTGCGGCGGAAGGCGGCTGCGCTCGACGGCATGCAAAAGACGCCTGGCCCCTCTGGTACCGCTCACGCGCTACGACTTCGTCACCTTACTTCTTGCCCTTCGGGCACAACGTGCGGTTCCTCGGGCCTGCGCTTTGCTCGACTTACCCAACCGGGGCCGGCGGGTCGCCTGCGGCTCCACCGCGCCAGGCCCCGTGCCTTGCCGGCATTTGTTAGAATTGGCCTCATTGCCATTGGAAGCATCAGGGCAGGAAAGGATACATGCATGACCATCATTGCCATCATTCTAGCGTTTACACTGTGTCACTTCGTTAAAGAACTTGGTCGCGTCCGCAGTGACCGTTGGCTGCGTGGTTGGGTTGAATTCGGCAGCGCAAATTTTTCAAAGCTGCCGGCTTGGTCTGACGCTGTCGGCCTGCTTCTGATTCTGGGCCTGCCGATTCTGGGCTTGCTCCTGCTGAATCAGCTGATGCTGAATATCCTGGGCAGCCTCGGGGCGTTTATCGTTGCACTGGCCATGCTTATCTATGCTTTTGGACCAAAAGATCTCGACACCCAGGTGGCCGGCATTGTCACTTCCCAAGACGAGGAAGAGCGCACCAAGGCCATGGAGGAATTGCTGGGCATGGACATTCCAGAGGATGAAGAACAATGCAAGGCGGCCACCGTTGAAGCGGTATTTCTAAAAGCCCTCAGTCGCTGGTTCGGTATCATCTTCTGGTTTGCGGTGCTCGGCATCGTCGGTGCATTTCTATACCGGCTGCTGGATTGGCTTGTCAACGAAGACTATGCGCTGGAAGACGGACAGCGAAGCCTTTTTCTGCGTATGCAACAAATCATGGACTGGCCGGCCGCGCAATTCATGACCCTCTCGCTGGCTGTTGCCACCGACTTTGACTCGGTATTTTCTGCCTGGCGCCAGTACCACAACAAGCAAGGCCACGGCCTGTTTGACGGTGACAATGGATTTCTTCTCACCAGTGCCCGGGAAATTGTCCTGACCGGGCATGCCGCCCGGGATGGATACGCAGATCAACTTGATGGTCCGCTGGCATGTCTGAAGCAGGCGATGGACCTGGTGTGGAGAATTCTGGCGGTGTGGATGACGATGTTGGCCATCTTGTTGTTGGTCGATGTCATCGCTTGACAGGCGGTCTGGCGGCGCATAAATCTGTCGGATTGAATGACATGAGTCTCAGACAGCGCGTTGCCGAACTGTTGGAAGCAAACCGCCCGGATGATCACTGGGGCCGGTCGCTGGACATATTTCTGATCGCCCTGATCCTGGCCAACGTACTTGCCGTTTTCCTCGAGGGCTTGCCTGAACTTGAGCAGTGGCACGATACAATTTTCTTGCCCTTCGAAGTATTTAGCGTGCTTGTATTCACCATCGAATACGTTCTGCGCCTGTGGTCTTGCGTGGACCGACAAGCTGCCGCGGGCACAGGTCCGCTGAAGACTCGCATCAAATGGATGGTTTCACCGCTGGGTCTGGTTGATCTTCTCGCCATTGCGCCTTTCTACCTCTTCCTGTTCCTTCCCGCGTCGTCCCAGTCCCTGTTGATACTGAGGATTTTCCGTGGCGTACGGCTGTTGAGAATATTCAAACTCACCCGTTACTCACCTGCATTGCACGTTCTCAAATCCGTACTGCTCAAGGAAGCACGCACTCTGGCGGTGGTGGCTTTCATTCTTCTGGTGATTCTGATTGTTGCCTCCTACGGCATCTATATCCTTGAAAAAGACGTTCAGCCTGAGGCATTCGGACACGTTGCCCTAGCGCTCTGGTGGGCCGTGGTGTCACTGACCACCGTTGGCTATGGAGACATCGTGCCCATATCGGCGATGGGCCGATTTTTCGCGGGCATCGTTGCTCTGGTGGGGATTGCCATGATGGCCCTGCCCGCCGGCATCATGGCTTCGGGATTTTCCACGGTCATGAGAAGGCGAGAAAAAGAGTATGGCCGCGCAGTGAGCCTGGCGCTCGCCGAAAACCAGGTCTCTGAAGACGAAGCAGACGAGCTCGACTTTGCGCCTCGAACTGGGCCTGACGGAAGAGGAGGCCCACGGCATCATGCTGGACGCCAAGCGGGTTCGCGCCAAGCTCCACCGCTGCCCGCATTGTGGGAAACTGCCGGCGCAGTAGTTTAACAGTGCTGGTGGAGTGATATTCGCCTACACTCTAGCGCATACAGGTAAACCAGATAAGGACGAGTAATGATTACTGAAGACCGCTGTTGCACATTGGGGCCCTACTTCAAGATACACGAGGGGCAGGTCGAAGCATTCAAAAACGGCTGCCAGGCATTTATAGAAAAGACCAGAACGGAGGGCGACAGCTGCCTGTTTTACGCCTTCAGCTTCGACGGCGATGAAGCACACTGCCGAGAAGGATACAAGGATGCAGACGCAGTACTCACCCATCTTGAAAATGTTGGCGGGCTTTTGCGTGAAGCGCTCAAAATATCTGACATCACCCGTTTGGAGATTCATGCACCAGAGTCGGAAATCGCCAAGCTGCGTGAACCGCTTGCAGCACTGAACCCAAAGTACTTCGCACTGCACTCAGGATTTCGAACGGCGTAGCAAGCCAGGAGTCGGGGATGACACACACCCGTATCTGTTTGGTATGCGCCTGTTGCCAGATGATTGAGCGGATGAGTCTCGCTCAGTTGATAATGGATTGCAGGCCGCCGCCGTTCATCAACCAGATCGTGAGGTTTAGCGCCCAGCCAAATAGCAACCAAAACAGGTAGGGCAACATCAGAGCGGCGGCCGGACGTGAGATCAGCCGGAATGATTGCATACACATAATGAGTATGCCGATCAGGAGAGACATTTCCAGCAATGCAAAGCCAACTCGGTGTAGGCCGAAGAAAATCCATGACCATGCCACGTTGAGGAGAAGTTGGATCAACCACCAGGCCAGGGCGCCATTGCGCAGGCGATGGCCGGTCTGCCAGATCATCCAGGCCGCCAGCGCCATCAGCATATAAAGGATGGACCAGACCGGACCGAACAGCCAGCCCGGCGGATTCCAGGCGGGCTGCTGCATGGTTTCGTAATACCATACACCGGCAGTAAATTGTCCGGCGACTGCGGCGGCAAGCACGACAAGAAGCAGAAAAACGATAAGCGAGTAGTAACGTGAGATCATAAGTGGGTTGAATTCCGTTTTGTTATGGCCCATTCGTTGCCTTGCCTTTATGACCCTTCTCAGTGCCGAAGTTTCCTTTCACCGCCAATTTGATATTAACAGGCCATGAACCAAGATCGCTATTGGATTCCTCTATCAATGGAGGCAATTCATGTCACTGAAAGACAGCAACACGGAACAAAATCTCAAAGACGCATTCGCCGGTGAATCACAAGCCAATCGTCGCTATCTTTACTTCGCGCAACGCGCAGAGATAGAAGGCTACAACGATGTATCGGCTGTTTTCCGATCCACCGCCGAAGGTGAGACAGGGCATGCCCACGGTCACCTGGAATACCTTGAGGAAACGGGAGATCCCGCCACAGGCCTGCCTATTGGCGGTACCAGCGATAATCTCAAAGCGGCCATCGCCGGCGAGACTCATGAGTATACCGACATGTATCCGGGCATGGCGCGGACGGCGCGCGACGAAGGTTTTGACGAAATCGCCGACTGGTTTGAGACCCTGGCCAAGGCGGAACGCTCACACGCCAATCGTTTCCAGAAAGCGCTGGACGATCTGGACTGAGCGCCCTCGGGGTGAGCCGCGGGCCGTTTGATGCCAGCCCGCTGACCGCAACATCTTTTCCATCCGCACGCTCCAGGGTCTCCTGGGGCGCCGCAGGTGAATACGTGACCAGACCATGAATGAATCCAAAAGCCCGATTTCAAACCCGTTGCCGACCTCGGCCGAACGCGTCCGTGAAGGCAGCCTTGAGGCACCGACACGCCATCCGCTGAACTGGCAGGACCCATCGTTCTATGATGAGGACATATTCCTCGCAGAACTTGAGCGGGTGTACGGCATCTGTCATGGCTGCCGGCGCTGTGTGTCATTGTGCGACGCCTTCCCCACCCTGTTTGACCTGGTCGATGAATCGGCCACATTGGAGGTGGACGGCGTGGCCAAGAGCGATTACTGGAAGGTTGTCGATCAGTGCTTCATGTGCGATCTGTGCTACCAGACCAAGTGCCCCTATGTACCGCCGCATGAGTGGAACGTGGACTTCCCGCACCTGATGTTGCAAGCCAAAACCATCCAGTTTAAGAAGGGGGAACGCAAACTCAGCCATCGGCTGATCAGTAATACGAAGATCCAGGGCAAGCTGGGCAGTATCCCGATCATCAGTCACACCATCAATGCAGCAAACCGAAGCGGGGTCATTCGCAAGCTGATCGAAAAACCCCTCGATATCGATCACCGGGCAAAACTACCCATCTTCCATTCAGATACATTGCGGCGCCGCGATTTGAACCGGCACCCGGCGCGTCTGACGGCGACCGCAGCCGGGCCAACTCGCGGTAAGGCAGCACTGTTTACCACCTGCTATTGCAACGTCAATACACCCGACATTGGCGAAGATCTGATTAAGGTGTTTGAGCACAATGGGATTGCGGTGACGCTGACCGCCAAAGAAGAATGCTGCGGCATGCCGAAGCTGGAACAGGGAGACCTAAAAACCGTCGACAAGTACCGCAAAAAGAATATACCGGAACTGGTACGCCTGATTGATGAGGGCTGGGACATTGTTGCGGCCATTCCTTCGTGCGTGCTGATGTTCAAACAGGAACTGCCCTTGATGTATCCTCAAAATGCCGATGTGCTCAAGGTAAAACAGCATATCTTTGATCCATTCGAATACCTGGTGCACCGCCACAAGGCTGGCCTGCTCAACACCGAATTCAAGCAATCAATCGGTACGGTGGCCTGGCATGTACCCTGCCACCAGCGCGTACAGAAAATCGGGCCCAAGACCAAAGACATTTTGTCACTGGTCCCGGATTCTGAAATTCACCCCATTGAGCGGTGCTCCGGACATGACGGGACCTATGGCGTGCGGGCCGGCACCTGGGAAAAGTCCCAGAAGATCGCCAAACCCGTCATCAGCCGCGCAAAGAAGACCGAGGCGGATTATCTGGTGTCGGATTGCCCCATGGCGGCCTCGCAAATCGCGGAGGGCCTGGACCTCAAATACGGCGAGACCAATCCGCTGAGCCTGCTGCGCAAGGCCTATGGAATTTAGATACTGGCATTGCGCAGGTAAGGATTTGATATGGACAAAATACAACGTAACGACCTGATGTCGCTGGAGACCTACGCCCAGGAGCGCATTGATTTTCGCAGCCGGGTCATGTTGCACAAAAAACACCGGCGGGTCGATGTCGGACCCAATCTGTCTCTGTATTTCGAGAACCGGTTGACCATTCAATACCAGATTCAGGAAATGCTTCGAATCGAAAGAATATTCGAGGTCAACGCCATTGAAGCAGAATTGGAAACCTACAACCCACTGATTCCCGACGGTGGCAACCTCAAAGCCACGGCGATGTTTGAGTTTGAAGACGAAGCAATTCGCCGCAGGCGGTTGGCGCAACTGGTTGCCGCCGAAGACATGATCTGGCTGGCGGTGGACGGGCATCACCGGATCAAGGCCATCGCCAATGAAGATCTGCAGCGCTCGACCGACGAGAAAACCTCAGCGGTGCATTTTCTGCGTTTCGAATTGAGCCACGACATGATCACCGCCCTGCGCGGTGGCGTCCGGCTCGAAATGGGCTGCAATCACCCCCAATACACTCACCAAGTCACCGTTCCCAACGTCACCACAGAGTCGCTGCTGGACGACCTCGACCCTATTTGAATTCTGGCTTGCCTACCTGCCCTTTGGAGATGCTGTAGCAGGGAGGTTCAGCTCACGACCGGGTTGACGAAATCCCTCCAACTGATAAACTTGCTTGCCGCCAACAAGTATGTAGAAGAAATATGTCAGCGCAAATTGCTGCGGTCCGCCCGCGCACACAAGCGGAGCGCACCCGAATAGCAGAAGAAAGCATGGTCGATGCCGCAATCGAATTGCTCAACAGTGTCGGCATACGCGGTACAACGCTCAAAGCAATCGGCGAAAAGGCCGGCTACAGCCGCGGCCTGGCGACCCACCACTTCGGTTCAAAGTCTGGCCTCTTTCGCATGGTGCTCAAACGCGTCACAGCCATCTGGACAGATGAACTGCTCACACAAGTCGACGGCAAGTCCGGCCTGGCGGCCATTACCACGGCCGTCGACGCCCACATGCGGCACATCTCGCACCACCCCGATTTAATCCGGGCGATGAATATTCTTTGGTTCGGTGCCCTCGACCCGGCCTCTTCGTTCACACCCAACCTGGCTGAGTTTATGAAAATCCAGCGCGATGCTGTCGCGGCATTTGTCGTCCAGGGGCAAGGCCGAGGAGAAATCCGGCCCGAGGTTGACGCGCAACGCTTCGCCGAGCAGTTCTACGGAACGGTGCTGGGAATCAATCACCAGTGGCTGGTCAGCGACGAAATTGACATAAAGGCCGCTTACCTGGAGATGAAGCGACAAACCATTGAGCTGCTTGAAAGCCACACCAAGACAGTAGATTAGGACAGGAGACCTCCGTGAAGAGACTAATTTTCACTGAAGAACAGGACATGTTTCGTGACTCGGTTCGGCGCTTCATGCGCGCAGAAATAGAGCCTCAAGTCGAGCGCTGGCGCGAAGCCGGTATCTGCGACCGTGAGGCTTTTCTCAAAGCTGGCGAACAGGGCCTGCTGTGTATGTGGGCCGATGAAAAATACGGCGGACTGGGGCTGGACGATTTTCGATTCGAGCAGATCGTTATAGAGGAAACAATTCGCCACGGCGATCTCGCCCTGTTCCTCACCCTGCACAGCCGCCTGGTCGGACCCTATATCGGCAGACTGGGTACAGAGGCACTGAAACAGAGATTGCTGCCCAAGTGCATCAGCGGCGAGACCATTCTCGGTGTGGCCATGACCGAGCCATCAGCAGGCAGCGATGTAGCCGGAATAAAATCACGCGCCGTACGTGACGGCAATGACTGGATCATCAATGGCTCCAAAACCTACATATCCAACGGCATCAATGGTGACGCGTTCGTGGTGGCGGCCAGGACCGTACCCGGAAAGTCTCATGGGCTGGGCCTGTTCATCGTCGAGGAAGGCATGGAGGGCTTCAACCGTGGCCGCAACCTGAAGAAGATGGGACTCAAAGCGCAGGATACTGCTGAGTTGTTCTTCGAGAATGTCCGTATACCCGCCGAAAACGTCCTCGGCGATCCCGAACGTGGATTTTACGAACTGATGCACCACCTGGCTGAAGAACGTCTGATCAACGCCTGCCAGGCCGTAGTCCATGCCCAGGTCGCCTTCGACCTCACCATGGATTACATCAAAGAGCGAACAGCTTTCGGCAAAACCATCGCCGAATTCCAAAACACCCGCTTCAGGATGGCTGAGATGAGAACGGCCTTGAATGTTGCGCAGACTTTTGTCGACCAGTGCGTCATGCTGCACATTAGTGGTGAACTCAGCGCTGACCATGCCGCCCAGGCCAAGTTGCATTGCAGCGAAATCGAATCAATGGTCATGGACCGCTGTGTGCAGCTCCACGGCGGGGCCGGTTACATGTCCGAATACCGCATCTCGCACATGTTCGTCGACGCCCGCGTCACCCGCATATACGCCGGCAGCACGGAGATCATGAAAGAAATCATCGCCCGCGGGATCGGACTGGACCAGCGCCGTCGCCATACGCGTACCAATCAATCCGCCGCGTCAGGTACATCAGACCGGCTATAGCGATGAGCAACGCCAGCGAGCCGAGCAATAGCGATGCGTGCTGAGCGCTGACCAGCACGTATAACAGGCCATAGGTGAGAGCCATCATGGCACCGACCGTCAACCCCCGCCTGCGCCCGCCAAGCACTACGCCAGTGTATGGGGTGACAATCAGCACCAACAAACCTGCTGCAATCATGAAGGCCATGTAAAACGGCACATATTCAGACAGAGCCAGCAGCATCAGGTAGAAAACAGCCAGTGCTGCGCCGGTCAAAAAATAGGGCACCGGGTGCAGTGGCCGGCCCGTCATCACCTCAAAAAGAAACAAGGTAAAAAATGTCAGCGCGATGAACAGGGCGCCATACTTCACCGAACGCTCGCTGCGCTGATAGACGTCCACCGGGACTTCCAGGCGCATTCCAAAGCCCGACAGATTGAGTTGATGGGGCGTCATTTCGATCAGCGTCCACTGGTCGCTGAATGGCCGGATCAGCCCCAGCAGCTGCCAACTGGCAGTGGTGCCGTCCGCTGTGATGGATTTTTGGCTGGGCAGAAACTGGCCGATAAATTCCGGGTGGGGCCAATTGGACTCGAGCCTGACTCGTGTCGTGTCGGCGAGCGGCAAGAAGATCAGGGCCTCGCTACCTGCCAATTTAAGCTTTAGTTGATACTGATCCTTCCCTTGACCCCGGTCTGCCTCGGCCACCGTGAATTGCAATCCACGGTTGCCATTGACATCTACGCCAAGCGGTTTGGCTGCAACTTCCATACCACCAAGCGTCAGCGATGACACCTCCCGCACGCCGCGGACATCGCCCAGCGGCAGCCACAACAACAGCTCGCCTTCAGGCTGGAATTCATCGATGCTTGACCAATCCAGGCGGCCCTTGATAGTGACACTCGAGGTATAGACTGGCACCTCATAAATGCCCAAATAACGCTGTTCGGTCGTCAGGCTGACAGCGATATCAAGGTCTGACAATACACTGGCCCGCCAAGTCTTTTGAATCCGAGCGCCATCGCCGTCGCTGGTCTTGACCAGTGTTCTGGTCAGCGCCACCAGGCCACCCAACGACTGGCTCCCACCCCAGCGACTGGCAATGGTTTGCTGTGCGGAATACTGCACACTTTGCCGCTCATCAATGATCGAGCGAACCATCATCAGAGGAACCAGCATGGCCAGACTCAATAGGCCCACGAACACCAATTTAAGGGTGGCCTGGTTTCGCTTGAATACATTCGACGCATTCATCAGCGGCGCTCCTCAAGGCTCCTCGCCTTGGCGATCGAGATTTTCACGACCACCAGTACACCAACAGCTGCTGGCGGGACCATGCCGAAAATCGGGCGAATCAGGACATAGCAGTGGCCATGCGCAAGCAATCACCAAAGATTGTGGGAGGCCTGCCTGGTGGCGTCATTGGCGCGCCGCCGCCTAGCCGATTCCGCGGCCAGCCGCCTGCCAAAACGGCGCCCGCAGGTCACGTTTGAGGATTTTTCCGGTGCCAGATTTGGGCAGCTCGCCGGTCACAAAGCTGATGCTTTTGGGACATTTGTAGCCGGCGATGTACTCGCGGCAAAAATCGATCAAGTCTTGCTCTTCAGCAGCTTGGTCCGTGTGAAGTGCGACGACCGCGTGAACCTGCTCGCCCCACTGCAGGCAAGGAATGCCGATAACGGCGACTTCAAAGACCGCCGGGTGTTCGGCAAGTATGCCTTCGACTTCAACCGAATAGACGTTTTCACCTCCGGTCACAATCATGTCCTTGGATCTGTCGACCAGAAATAAAAAGCCGTCTTCCTCCTGATAACCCAAATCTCCCGACCAGTACCAGCCATCGCGCAAGACTTCCTTTGTGGCCTCTTCCTTGCGCCAATAGCCTTGCATGATATTGGGCCCACGCAAGGTAATCTCGCCCACCTCACCTGGCCTGCAGCGGTCTCCACTCGCTCCTCTGACGGCCACTTCGACACCCGCTACCGCCCGACCCGCACCCTTAATACGGTCACTGTCGAGGTGATCCTGCTCGTCATAAAAAACCGTGCCCAGGCCGCAGCACTCGGTCATACCGTAGGCCTGCATCAGGCGGCAGTCAAAAGTTTCAACAGCCTGTCTGCACAGGTCGGGCGAGATCGGCGAACCACCATGGGCGACATTCCGGAGGGTGGTGAAGTCTGTCGTTGCGGCCTTGGGGTGGCTGACCAGAAAATTAATCAAAGTCGGCACGATCGAGGTGAATGTGATCGCTTCCTTTTCAATCGTTGCCAGAATCAACTCCGGATCCATCACCGGCACGAAGACCGTCTTGCCGCCATGCCACAGACTGCCGTAAATCCCTGCGATAGCGCCCACATGAAACAATGGAAAGACGATCAGCATGGCCTCGTCGCCCTCCACCATCGGAAAAACGTGGACCAAATGGAAAGAATTTGCCATGTGGTTGCGGTGCGACAACATCACCCCTTTGCCGGGCCCGGTCGTACCGCTGGTGTAATACAAGCCGGCCAGATCATCCTCGGAATCCGGACCCGGCATTGAAACCGGCTTTGAATGTGAAATGAGCTGTTCATATTCCGCAGGCGCCACAACGACGCGTTTCACCAGGCCCGACAATTCAGCAATTTGATGCTCATTATATTCATCCACAAACAGCACTGTGCTGCCCGAGTTCTCCAGGATGTACTTCATTTCCAAAGGCGCCAGGCGCGAATTAATGGGGACGATCAGGGCACCCATGCCTGGAATCGCATAGTGCAGTTCAAAAAAACGATGAGAATTATTCATTAACACGGCGACCCGGTCACCGCGTTTCACGCCGAGCCCCGCCAGGCCAGCCGCCAGTCGATTCACCCGGTCGGCCAGTTCGGTAAAAGTGTAGCGAATATCACCATCCACGATCGCTTCACGGTCGGCAAACCGCTCGGCTGCGTATCGCATTACCCAATCAATTGTATGCATGGTTCTTCCATTTCGTTCAGGCCGTAAAATCTTCGCGGAGTGTTCTCAACAAGGATGCCGCCATGACAAATCCCAGCAGAAGGATCGGCAAAGAGGCCACCAGGGACGCCGTCTGCAACACTTTGAGATCGCCAATAAACATAAGCGTAACCGGCAATACACCCAGAGCAAAAGCCCAAAACACCCGGTGCCAGCGCGCCGGCTCCCGCCCGGCCGGCAACATGCGCGTAGCGCTCGAAGCCAGGATGTAGGAAGCCGAGTCATAGGTCGTGGCTGAAAAAATCAGGCAGATGGTACAGAAAATGGCGATCACCAGCTCACCCCAGGGCAACTGGTTCAAAACCAGGATGGCCGCTGCTGCGCCGGAGGTGGCATCCATGGTTTCGATCACCGCTACACCACCGAAAATCTCAAGATGCATGGCGTAATTGCCCAGCACCATATAAAACAACGCCGAGCCGAGACTGCCGTAGCCCAACATGCCCAGAACCACCTGGCGAATCGTCCGCCCGCGCGAAATCCGGGTGACAAACAATCCAACGAACGGCGCGTAGGCAATCCACCAGGCCCAGTAAAAAATCGTCCAACTCTCGACGAAACCGGATTCGGTCAGTGGATCCGTCCAGGTATTCATGCGAATGAAATTTTCCACCACAGTGCCAATACCGTTGAGTGAGGTTTTCAACAGGAACGCCGTTGGGCCGGCGATCAGAATGAATGCCAGAAATGCAAACGCCAAGCCCAGATTGATGTCACTGAGCCGCTTGATGCCTTTCTCAATGCCCATGTAAACACTACCCGCGAACATCAGGACACAGAGCGAGCAAAACCATGGCGATTTCCAGGCCAAAACCGTTGGCGATCCCACCCAGTTGGGCAACTCCCGTGGCAATTAGGGGCGTGGAAAACCCCAGCGAAGAGCCTGCCCCGCCCAACAGGGCCAGCATGAACAGCAAATCAATGCATCGGGCAGCAGGCGAGTCCGTCCGCCCACCCAAAACATGGTAAAAACTGACGCTGAAGCGCAACGAATCCAGCCGCTTTACATAATAGGGGTAGGCAATGGCCAGCGCCGGCAGGCAATAAAATGCCCAGGCTGTCGGGCCCCAGTGAAAAATACCGTAGGACGAAGCCCAACGCGCGGCTTCAGTACTCATTGGCTCAGCGCCGAAAGGCGGTCCTTTGTAGTAGAAGGCCCACTCCATGACTGACCAGTACATCAGCCCTGCCCCCACACCGGCGCAAAACAACATGCCCACCCAGCTCAGGGTAGAAAATTCGGGTTGATCTTCCGGCTTGCCCAGCTTGACTGATCCATAACGGCCAAGAGCCAGCCACACAACCAGTATCAGCGCGCCACAACCTGCCAGTTGGTAGAGAAAACCCAACTGATGGGCAATAAAGTCGTATAGGGTTTCCAACACGCGGCCACCGGTCTCGGGCGCCAGTACCAACGGCATGCACACGCCAACAATGATGAACAAAGCTGTCAAAAAACTGGGCCAGTCGATTCTGGTGTCGCCTGAGGCCGCCACTGATCTGTCTCTACCCCAGGGAGACCACGACGCAGCCACCACATCCGCCCTGCTCGACCAGCTCATGCGAACGAACCATTTCCCCGAAAGGCAGAACATGGGCGAGCCGATGCCGCAGCGTATCATTCCGGAGCGCTGATTCGATATCGGCGATGGCCTGTTCCTTGGCCTGCTCTGGCATGGCGTAGACAATCACCATGCGAATGGTCAGGTCCATAAACATCATCTGCAGGAATGGCAACTGGGGTTGGGCCATCTGTGAAGAGGAATAGGTCGAGATGGTGGCGCCGATGCGCACGCACTTGAGCACTTCAGGCAAGTTCACACCGAATTCCACTTCGACCACCCGGCCGATTTTCTCACCGCCGTTGAGTTCCACTGCCGCTTCACCCCAGCCCGGCTGGCGGTGATTGCACACCGCAGCAGCGCCCACCGAGAGACAGGTGTCGCGGTCGGCAGGGTTACTCGCGGTCGCGATCACCCTTGCACCGGCCAACTTCGCCCATTGGATGGCGTAATAACCCACACGGCCGGCACCGCCCGTGATCAGTACCGTTTGGCCATCGATATCATCACCGGCAAATACGCAGCGGTGCGCCGTCATGACCGGAATGCCCAGACCGGCACCCACTTCAAAGGAAGCAGCGTCTGGCAGATGAGGTGCACGACAATCGGGAATTGACACATATTCGGCCGCAGTCCCCAGCCGCCGACCGTACTGGGCCTGGTAGACCCACACCCGATTTCCGATGCGGCTTTCGGGAACACCTTCGCCCACAGCCTCGATTACCCCTGCTCCATCGCTGTGGGGAATGACCAGGCCATCATCGAGTAGATTGGGAAAAGCACCGGCGCGCTTTTTGACGTCGGACGGATTTACACCGGTGGTGACCAGTCGCACCAACACTTCCCCCGCCTTGACTTCGGGCTTTGGCTGCTCGCCTGTCACCAATGTGTCTTGTGCTGATCCAAAGGCTTCAAACCAGACAGCTTTCATGTCTCCTCCAGAGCATCTGTGCTCATTCATCGGGCACCATGTCCGACAGGGACTCGGTGTAGCCGTCGATGCCAATCGCCTGACCAGATATCGTCCGCCCCTGATCCGATGCCAGGAAAAGCGCCATGTTGGCAATGTCCTCAGGCTCAACAAACAGGCGCATCGAACTCTGACGGGCATAGAGCCGTCTGATTCGTTCTGAACTGACGCCTCGTTCGCGTGCAGCGTTGTCGATCACCCGTTGGATTCGCTCCCCATTGACGCTGCCGGGGCACAGTGCGTTGACCCGCACCCCGGAGGGACCCAATTCCATCGCCCAGGTTTTGGTCAACCCATTGATGGCCCATTTCGCCGCTGTATACGGCGAGCGCAAGGGGAAACCGCCGAACACCACACTTGAAGCCATGTTGATGATGGATCCCCCGCGGCGTTTCAGGAACGGCACGGCCAGGCGTGTGCAATAGAATGTGCCGTTGAGATCAACACTGATGGTTTGGTCCCATTGCGCGATGTCGATATCTTCGACGCCTGCGGTGGGGCCAGCAATGCCGGCATTGTTCACCAGGATGTCGAGCTGGCCGTATTGAGCGTTCAGCTCATCATACATCCGGGTCACATCAGCCGGCTTGCTGATGTCGGCTCGACTGACGGTCGCGGCGGGATTTGCACCCTGGAAATCAGTGATGGCGTCGCTATCGATGTCGCAGATGTGGACGCGGCATTGCTGTCCCAGAAAGGCCTGGGCAATACAGCGTCCAATGCCCGATGCACCAGCGGTGACCAACACGACCTTGTCCGTACCCAACCCGGATAATTGACCTGACATTGCGCAAATCCTCAGTGCGACCACGCATCATGGCATGCCATGAAAGGCTGGACAAACGCTAAAATATTCACCAACAGGCTGATCTGGGTTTCACACCGCCCGTCAAATAACGCCGCTGGTCATGGACAAGGCGACAAGCAACAGTATTGTTCCCACCAGGTTTTGCACGGTGGACATTGTGATTTTGTGCAGATAGCGTTTGCCCAACAACACACCGCAAAATGCAGCGATAGCCCCAATCCACACGAGCGGCCATAGCTCCGAGCCTGCCAGTTGTCCGCCAAATGCCGTAATGAGACCGGCGTAGGCCAGAATTCGCGTGAGATCGACCAGCAGGCCGATCACCGCATTGCTGCCGACGAATTGCTGAGTGGAGAGCCCGGCCTTGGCCAGAAAGGCCGAACGCAGCGCACCCTGATGGCCGGAAAGGCCGCCAAAGAAGCCAGACAGAGCGCCACCTAGCGGGAGAAACTTTCGGTCAAAACGATACGTTTTCAGGCCGGGAAGCAATTCGAACGCAGCAAAGACAAACATCAACAAGCCGATGGTCAGCTTGACTGGCGTAATTTCAGCTTGTCGCCCGATGAAATCATATTCATGCAGGCTATCAAACTGTGACACCCAGCCCAATCCCAGCGCTCCAACAATGGCAAAGACCACCGCTGGCACACCAAATCGTCTGACCACCTCCGCGTCGGCATGACGGCCGAGCAGCAGCACCTTGAACACGTTGTTGGCGCCGTGCACCAGTGCTGTGGCCAGCACGGCGACTTCGGCCGGAAAAAACAAGGCGAACACCGCCAACATCAGGGTGCCCAGGCCGAAGCCGGAATAGAGCGTCAAGCCGGAAGCAAGAAAGGCCGTCAGCGCAACTACGATTGCCGCCGTGGTCATTGGCGATTCTCGATTGAAGGAGTCTCGCTTCCCTGCTCCCGCCTGCGGCGGAAGGCGGCTGCGCTCGACGGCATGCAATAGGCGCCTGGCCCCTCTGGTACCACTCGCTTTTCTCGACTTACCCAACCGGGGCCGGCGGGTCGCCTGCGGCTCCTCCGCGCGCGCACGGAATGCCCGGCTTTAACCTGAATTCGCTGCTGCCTCACGGGCATATTCCTCGACCTCCCGCCACACCCGCATCAGATTGCCACCGAGAATGGCCTGGATATTGGCCTGCGAGTACTCCCGTCGCATCAATTCTTCGATCAGTGCGGGAAAATACGACACGTCCCTCAAGTCCCGCGGCATGCTGGGGCCAACGCCATCAAAGTCCGAGCCGATGCCGACGTGTTCGATTCCGACCAATTCGACCACTCGATCGAAATGATCCACCACGTCATTGAGGGTGGCGAAGGGGTAGGGGTGCTCGGAGAAATACTGTTCCATCCACGCCATCATTTCCGGGCTGGCTTCCTCAGCACCGCTTTCCTCCTGCCATGCTTGCATATGCGCCTGCATTTCATTGCGGTGCTCAACCGCCGCCTGGCTGATGAATCCGGAACCAAATGCAATCTGGATCACACCGCCATTGCGGGCCAGCGACTCGAGCATTTCGTCGCTCATGTTGCGCTCAAAAGCCGGCGTGAAATGCCGCAGTGAGGAATGCGAAGCGATGATCGGCGCCCTGGAAATCTCTACAGCCTGGTAAAAGGCCTCGTCGGTCACATGCGATATGTCCACCATGATCCCCACGCGGTTCATTTCGGCCACCACTTCCTTACCGAAAGGGCTCAGTCCATTCCATTGCCGATTCTCGTCGTAAGACGAATCCGAGATGTGATTCGACAACGCGTGGGTGAGCGTAATGTAGGAAATCCCGCGGGCCTTGAAAAATGCCAGGTTTTCGAGTTTGCCTTCGATCGGCGAGCCGTTTTCCATACCCATCGCCAAGCCAATCAACCCCAACTCCTGGGCCTGTTCCGCCTGCCGGGTTGATTTAGCCAGGGCGAATTTGCCCGGTGCCCGCCCGACAATGGCCTCAACAGAATCGATCAGACGGTTGGCCAGTGCATAACTGCCGCCTTCGGCTTCGAGTTCGGCGGGAACATATATGGACATGAAAGGCGTGTTCAGCCCGCCTTTGAGCGCGCGCTCATAATCAAATTCTCCGCCTTCGGTCGCTTTCGTGACATCTTCCCAGCCCCCGACCAATCGGTAGGGGACATCGATATGGGTGTCAACGATCATGGCCTGATGCGCAATCATTTGCGCGCTCCTGGCCACATCATCCGTTATTCTCATCCGCCTGCAATCCGGCCGCGAACCCGATACACGTTACTGCAAGTCCCAGTACCCTTATTCCAATCATTGTTGTTCTCCAGAATGTCTCAAAGCCCATGATTCGTTGGACCCTTCAGGTTTAATGTCGTAGTCCAGCATGGTGTCCCCATCGAAAATCCAGCGCGACTCAAAGCGCTCGCCGCGAATCAACATCGGCAGCCACAGCTGATCGTCTTCCCACATCTGTTCATACGGAATCTGATCCTGGCGTACCCACAGCGGCTCCGCCTCACGGGACTCGGTCGGCACCCCCTCGAATTGTCGCGTCCGGTACACCCACACATGAATTGAGTAGCCGTCTACAAACTGAAACCGGTGCTGCCCACAGTACTCCAGCTCCGATACCGTAATCCCCAGTTCTTCGCGGCACTCCCGCACCGCACACTGCTCCGGTGTCTCGCCCGGATCAATCTTGCCGCCAGGGCCATTGACCTTGCCTTTGCCCAGGCCTGTTTTCTTGTTGATCAACAAAATCTCATCGCCCTCAAAAACAAAGACCAGCGTGGCGGGGTCTTTTGCTTCCCAGGTCTCCCAATCGAGATCTGACAACCGGTTCACAGGCATTCCATGTATGCGTCAAAGGCCGCTATTGTAGTTGATGCCCGGTCTGCAGTCTTTGATTCCATTTAGTACGCTAGAAGACCGCTTTTGCGCCTTCCCATGGGTCCTCGCCATTACGGCGCTACTTCGGTTTAGGGGCGGTCCAGTCCGGCGGCAACAGACGCCGTTTGCCGTCGCTCGAGAGGGTCACGCCGGGCGCATCCTTGTCAATGCGATCCCATAATTCGCAGGTCACTTTCTTGTGGCGTGTATCGAGCGCTTCGCAGTAATTGGTATAGATGCACACAGCGATTTCCTCGCCACAACCCAAACGCGTCTTCAGATACCAGTCGGGATCTGCCAGCGACTGACGCGCGGCCCCGATGATATCCGCCTCGCCGTCTCGCAAAATTCGTTCCGCTTCAAGGAAGCCGTGGATGCCGCCAACCGCCACCAACGGCGTGTCCAGACCTTGACTGCGAATAGCCTGCCGTATGCTGGCCGTGGCCGGAATGTTGCGCCCGAAGGGCCCGCGCTGGTCAGATATATACTGTGGCATGCACTCGTATCCGCTTTGCCCGGTGTAGGGGTACGCAGCCGCGCCGACTTTGGGTTGTTTGGCGTCTTCAAACTTGCCGCCCCGCGACAGCGAAATGAAGTCCATACCCGCCGCGGCAAAGGCCACCCCGAATTCGACGGCATCTTCCACACTCATGCCGTCGTCGATGCAATCCTCTGTCAGGTAGCGGCAACCCACAGCGTAGTCGTCACCGACCCGCTCGCGAACACGGCGATAAACTTCCAGCGGCAACCTGACCCGGCCTGCGCGATCACCGCCATAACCATCATCCCGATCATTTCGTGCAGAAAGGAAGGAAGCCATCGTATAGGCGTGTGCATAATGCAGTTCAACGCCATCGAAACCTGCCTGTCGCGCGCGGTAAGCCGCGTCGGCAAACAAGTCAGGCAAGACCTGCGGCAATTCATGGATGTGGGACAGGCCCAAATCGCTCACACGCTCCCGGTAACCTCTGCTGAGCGCCTCGTATTCACGTTCGCTCAGCACACCCTTCAATTCCTCATCGGCCAGCGCAGCGAGTCTCTGCCGGACCACCTCATCACCCACTCCGGTTCCGCCTACAGCCTCGCGGTGGCGGTCCTCGAGTTGCAGATACCGGTTGAAGTATTTCTCCGGCGGCGGCCGGCGATTGATGCGCAGAAAGTCGATGATCTGGATAAACAGCCGCGTTTCCCCGCCGCTGGCCTCATGAACTGTATCGACCAGTTGCTGTAAGCCGGGAATGAATCGATCGTGACCGATTCGCAGCAGAGGCCCGCTGGGAATATCACGGATGCCGGTGGCCTCCACGACGATTGCACCTGGCCGGCCGCTGGCAAAGCGCCCGTACCAATCGAGCAAATCCCGGGTAACCAGCCCATCTTCGGTGGCCCGCCAGGGCACCATCGCAGGCACCCAGGTGCGCTGTTTCAGACTGGTTGACCCGATCCGAATCGGGCTGAACATCAGCGACTCTGCGGCCTCTTGCCGGGTCGGCCACGCCCCAGGTTGGGGTGAGTACTTGATACGCTCAGCAGGACGCCACATCAACCGCGGACCTGGTGGGACGGCGGCTTGCTCCCCAGCTTTAGCGCCAGCCAGTCATCGCGTTCTCGTCGCGCCAGCAAATGTGCCTGGAACATGGCCGAATGATATTGCTTCGGCCAGGCGGACTCCTCTTCCACGCCGTACCAGGCGCCCGCTTGGAGCGTGAAATTCGGCTCGGTCAGATGCGGCCGGGCCAGCGCGACCAGGTCGGCTCGCCCAGCCATGAGGATCGTGTTGACCTGATCAGAAGTCGAAATATTCCCGGCAACAATTGTCGGAATATCGATGCTATGGCGAACTCGGTCAGAGAACGGCACTTGAAACATGCGCCCATATATCGGTTGTTCATCGCTGACTGTCTGGCCGGTCGAGACATTTATGATGTCGATGCCGGCGTCCTTGAAGGCCTGACAGATGGCCAGCAAATCCTGTTCTTCTAGTCCGCCGGGCGACCAGTCAGAGGCCGAAACACGCACCGACATCGGTTTGCTTTGCGGCCAGGCGGCACGCATGGCCGTGACCACCTGCAAGGGAAATCGCAATCGGTTTTCAACGCAGCCACCGAAGTCGTCCATCCTCTGGTTGGTCAAGGGCGTGAGAAAGCTCGCCAACAAATAGCCGTGCGCCGCATGCGCCTCGATCATGTCGAACCCGGCCCGATCGGCAAGCTGCACGCTGCGGACAAAGGACTCAATGATCCGTGTCATCTGCGCCTGGGACAGTTCTGCCGGCACATCGCTTTCAGGGCGATATTTCAAGGGGGATGCGGAAACCAGCGGCCAGTTGGCTTCTTCCAGCGGCAAGTCCATACCCTCCCAGGCCACGCGGGTCGACCCTTTACGGCCGGCATGCCCGATCTGCATGCAGATCTTCGAGGGTGACTGCTGGTGGACAAAATCGACAATCCGACCCCAGGCCCGCGCTTGCTCATCTGACCAGATGCCAGCGCATCCGGGGGTGATGCGGGCCTCCGCCGACGGACAGGTCATCTCGGTGTATATCAGTCCCGCCCCGCCCAGCGCCTTGCTGCAATAGTGTACGTAGTGCCATTCGGTCGGCATGCCACCCTCGGCCGAATATTGGGCCATTGGCGACACTATGACCCGGTTTGGAACGGTCAAGTTGCGCAATTTGAATGAGGCGAACATCGGTGGCGCACCCTCTGGAAGTGTCAGACCACTCTCTTCGATGTGTCGGGCAAACCGCCTGTCACAGAGCGCAACAAAAGAGGCATCCCTGAGCGTCAGGTTGTCATAGGTGATCTGTTTGGAACGCGACATGACGCCGAAGGCGAACTGTTCAGCCGGCTGTCCCCAGCGATCCGACATGGTTTCGAACCACGCCAGCGACACATCGGCAGCGTGCTGGGTAATTTCCACTGGCTCGCGGCGCGTCTGTTCAAAAATTTTCAACGCTTCATTGACGTCGACGGAGGCCCCGAAGGCCTCGAACAGGGCAATCGAGCTTTCCATCGCCAGCTTGGTGCCCGAGCCGATGGAAAAGTGCGCGGTGTGCTGCGCATCGCCGATCAGAACCACATTGTCCTTGACCCAGGTCCGGTTGCGTATTTTTGGGAACTGGCGCCACACCGAGCGGTTGGATATCAGGCCGTGACCCTCGAGTTCCTCGGCGTATATTTCAGCCAGGCAACTGATGTAGACGTCTTCTTCCTGGTCCAGAAATCCCGCCCGCTCAATGGTCTCAGGCTGCATCTCGATAATCCAGGTCGACATGCCCGGCTCATACTGGTAGCAGTGCATCACCATAGGGCCGTATTGGGTATTACGGAAAAAGTATTTGAATGAGTCGAATTCATGTGTGGAGCCCAACCAGGAAAAATAATTCCGTCCGTATTCGATGCGGGTACCAAATTCTTCCCTGTACTGCTCACGAAATGTACTGTTGGCGCCATCGGCGACAACAATCAGATCACTGTCGCTGAAGGGGTCGAGATCGCTGATTTCTGTTTCGAATTGAATCGTAATGCCCAGGCCTTCAGCCCTCGCCTGCAGTAGTTGCAGCAGCGTCAGCCGCGAGCAACCGCAAAAACCATTGCCGGCGCTACGCAACACGTGGCCATCATAGTGGATATCCACATCGTCCCAATACGCGAAGCTGCGCCGGATCGCTTCATAACTCTCCGAGTCATAGTCGTTGAGAAAGCCCAGCGTTTCATCGGAGAAAACCACCCCAAAGCCGAAGGTGTCATCAGGCTTGTTGCGTTCATATACAGTAATGTCCCAATCTGGCCATGCTTTCTTGGCGAGAATCGCGAAATACAGCCCTCCCGGACCGCCTCCGATTACGGTGACTTTCATATTACTTAATCCAGAGATATTTTATATATAAAGTATCACTTGGTCCGATGCTTGTACACACAATTGACACCTGTCGGCCAAGTGCGGGCTGAGGCGCTGTGCGATAATCACGTAATAGAAAACTAAGGTGTTGGTATCGCCAGCTGCCATTGTGCACGGGATTTTTGGTCAAATTGAAAACCTTCGTCAATAACTCCAGGGATGACTCCCGCGTGCCTTTCTTGCGCGGCATCCTTACCCGTAGCTTGATGAAAGCGGGTCTTCCGTTCGAAGACGCATTCGGCCTGGCGATGAATTTTCGGGAGGAACTTTCCGCTACCGAGGAGATCTCGTCTGTCGAGATTCGACGACGGGTCGCGGCAATTCTGGATGCCCATGGCAACGAAGCCGTGCAGGAGCAATACCAGCAGTTGCTGGCGGCGCCGACCAGGATTCAAGTGACCAATCTCAGCGACTCGATCAGCGCATTCTCACGCGGCAAGCATGCACGCTACCTGCAGTCTTCAGGAATGGTGGACGAAGAAGCCGAAGAAACAACGACTTTGATTTATGACCAACTGCTTGCACATGGTGTCACTTCGGTCACAACTTCTCAATTGGGATACCTCACCTATCTTTGCCTGAAACAGGAAGTCGCTGAAAAAGCGGCCGACAGATACCTGGTATGGTCTGAGTTTCAACGCAGCGCCAGGCCGTTGTTATTGCTCATTTGCGGCGCCGTGGGCTCCGGCAAAAGCACAGTGGCCACGGAGATCGCCCATTTGCTGGACATCGTGCGTATCCAGTCCACCGACATGTTGCGCGAAGTCATGCGCAAGATGGTACCCAAACGCCTGCTCCCGGTTCTCCATTCCAGTTCCTTCAATGCATGGAAGAGATTAACCATCCAGGATGTGGCGGGGCGGAAACCAGAAGACCTGGTCGCGGAAGGCTATCGCAGTCAGGCTGAACTGCTGGCCCTGCCGTGTGAAGCGGTGATGCAGCGCGCTGTGGCAGAAAGCGTGCCCCTCATACTTGAGGGCGTACATGCGCATCCCGATCTTTTGAGCCGCGGACCCAAGAATTCGCAAGCCATCAAGGTTCACGTCACCCTGGCTGTTCTCAAACCCAAGCAATTGAAGGAGCGTCTACGCGGCCGGGGCGTGGAAATTCCCCACAGACACGCCAAGCGTTACCTGAACAAGTTCGACTCAATTTGGAGTCTGCAGACTTTTCTGTTGTCAGAAGCCGATCGCTGCGATGTACCCATCATTACCAATGACGACAAGCGCGAAACCATCCACGAGATTATTCTTCATGTCAATTACGAGCTATCCAAGGTTTACTGTGGTTCGGCACAAGACGTATTTGGTAGCGTGGTCGGCCATTTGAAGGACAGTGCCGAAACCAAACCATGGCATGAAATTGTAGTCCTGCTGGGCAGTCAGCCGGAAGCATGACTTCAGCGCCTGGTTCTGGACCTCCGGCGCCTCTTCCCATAGCATGACCTCCGGCAGCGATGATTCATCTAGTGTTAACAGACCCCAGAGACAGGAATTGAGACCAACGAGCATACCGGCCTACGTACATTTTCGGAGTTATCCGGACATTGGCCAGAACTACCCCTTGATCGGGCCCGGCGATCCACCGCCGTTCACGACCTACAATAACCGAGGCAAAGCGCCCGTTTTGGTGGTCGCAGACCACGCCACACCGTTGTTTCCCGCCGCCATGAACCAACTCGGTCTCCCCGACCAGGTTGTCAACAAGCACATCGCCTGGGATATCGGATCGGACATGGTCGCACGCTTCCTGGCCGACAGGCTGGACGCCCAGGCTGTATTGTCCGGATTTTCGCGTTTGATCGTGGATCCCAACCGCCAGCTCGACGACCCGACCGCCTTTGTTGAAGCCAGTGATGGCATTGCAATCCCGGGAAATACGGGTCTGGATGACGCTCAGAAGGCATTACGCGTTCAGTCGTTTTTCAAGCCCTATCACGATCAGATCAGTGCAAAACTCGATCATTTCAGCGCGCGCGGGATTGTACCGGCCTTGATCTCAGTGCACAGCTTCACGCCGATGCTCAATGAGATTGTGCGCCCCTGGCACATCGGCGTGCTGTGGGACAAGGACCCGCGAATCGCGGTACCTCTGCTATCTCACTTCGGTGCCAGCAAGGAGATATGCGTTGGTGACAACGAACCCTATTCTGGCCGGCAGCCACATGATTTCACCGTTGATTACCACGCCGAGCCAAATGGATTGCCGCATGTGGGCATCGAGGTTCGCCAGGATCTTGTGAGCGGTGAGGAAGGAGCCCGCAGATGGGCCACCAAGCTCGCAGATGCATTCGATGGCGTGTTGGCCGGCGCCGACCTGTATAGGCCGTTGTCAAAGCACCACAAGTTGGCAAGCGCCTGAATCTACCCCACGCGGGGGACGGGGGCGGCCCTGGCAGCACGATATTCCGCCCCTTTGCTGTCATGCAGCTCAGTATTGGCTCTGGGGCAGGTGCACAATCATGCCGTCCAGTTCCTCGGCAATCTTGATCTGGCAACTCAAGCGACTGTTGGGTTGAGGATCAACTGCAAATTCCAGCATTTCCAGTTCGGCTTGTTGTGGTTCGGCAAGCCTGGTCAACCATTCGGGGTCAACGTACACCTGACAGGTGGCGCAGGTCAGAGCACCACCACACTCAGCGACTATATCCGTGATGTCATTGTCAATGGCGGCTTCCATCAGGCTGATGCCGAATTCCGCATCGACCTGAAAACTTTCGCCGTCGTGACTGATAAATGTGATGAGAGGCATGGCAAATGACCGTGAAAATAGGGCAGGCTAATTATAGTGGCAATGGACAGGGCTATCGGGCCATCAGTTTCAGCGCGCCCGGCTCATCTGCACGATTGTCCGGGCGGGTTAGCTGCGCGAGTTCTCTGGCACAATCAGCAATGCTACGCGCCGAGGTGTCCAATATGTAGTGGGCCTTGGCGTAGAACGGCTCGCGCTCTTGCAGTATCCGTTTCAAATCCGACAAGGCGTCGTCATTGCCGGCCATTGGTCTCAGATCGCCCTGGTCAATGACCCGCTGCATGTGCTCTTCCGCCTGAGCCCGAATCCACACTACGGTACAGCTGGAGAGCAACAAATTGAACAAACCGGGTTCGGCGACAATACTGCCCCCAACTTCGACCACGCAGGCCGGGTGGTCAGCAACAGTTTGAGCCAGCGCCTTGCCTTCCAGCCGGCGATAGCCGACCTGGCCTGACAATTCGAAAATTTCCGAAGTGCTCATACCGGCTAGTTCTTCAATCTCGGTGGCCAGGCTCACGAATGGCAGCTTATGGTAGCGGGCCAAACGCTTGCCCAGCGTACTTTTACCGGCGCCACGCAACCCAATCAGGGCAACGCGTCGCCGCGCGCCCGATTCGGGCAGGTACTTTGAGTGCAGCCAATCGAGAACCTCTTTTTGCTCGTGGGCAGGGAGCTGCCGCAGCATGTCATTGATCAGGGTTTGTTCGGCAGTTTCCTTGTGCCCGCCCTGTACCAGATCAGCGAGATCTGCTTGCAAGGCGCGCGCGATGCGCTCGAGCAAAGCAATAGACATGTTTCCCTTGCCCGGTTCGAGCTGGGCCAAGTGGCGCTCCGACACACCGGACTCGGCGGCCAGCGCTTTGCGCGACATACCCCGACGCAGGCGCAGGTTGCGCACTCGATCACCGATCAGCCCCAGCAGCTCCATAGCTTGTTTTTGGCCGTCGAGGGTGTTTTTGCTCATATATTTCGACTCAAAACCCAACTTTGCGGCATATTTCATAAACTATCATGCATATTCGTTGCAAAATTGCAAGATTTAATGCATTATACTGCACTTTTTGCGAGACATTCCAATGAGCGTAGCTGAGTCGTACCCGGATGGTGGCCGTTCCTCCCCTATCGACTTCCGTACCGAACCCGGGCGTTATCGCCACTGGCGCCTCGCCACATCGGGCCCGGTCGCTGAGTTGGTCATGGACGTCGACCCCGCTGCAGGTGCCTTTGATGGCTACGAACTGAAGCTCAATTCCTATGATATCGGTGTGGACATCGAACTCTACGATGCCATCCAGCGCCTGCGCTTCGAGCACCCTGAAGTGAAGTCCGTGATCATGACATCGGGTAACGACGGCATGTTCTGTGCGGGCGCCAACATCCGCATGCTGGGCAGTGCGGCTCACGGCCACAAGGTCAATTTTTGCAAATTTACCAACGAAACCCGCAACGCCATAGAAGACGCCAGCGAATACTCTGGCCAGCGCTATCTGGCTGCCATCAACGGCACGGCGGCGGGCGGCGGCTATGAACTGGCTCTGGCCACCGACTACATCATTTTGGTTGATGATGGCAATGCTGTCGTGTCTTTGCCTGAAGTGCCGTTGCTGGCGGTGCTGCCGGGCACTGGCGGGCTGACCCGTCTGGTCGACAAGCGCAAGGTCCGCCGCGATCTCGCCGACGTGTTTTGCACCGTCGAGGAGGGCATCAAGGGTCCGCGTGCGGTCAATTGGCGACTGGTGGATGAAATCGTCCCGACCTCGAAATTACAGGACCGGGTCCGCCAGCGCGCCCTGGAAATGGCACAGTCTTCAGATCGCCCCAACGATGGCGGTGGGATCGAACTGACCGCGATCGACCGCCTACTGGGCGACGACGAAATCCACTACCCGTGGCTGGATATCACCCTGGATCGAACGTTGCGAAATGCAGTCCTGGTACTGCAGGGACCACAACAGGCCCCACCTCCCACGCTCGATGGTGCGATCGCTCAAGGCGCTCAATTCTGGCCACTGGCTATGTTGCGTGCACTGGACGACGCCCTGCTGCATCTGCGGTTCAATGAACCCACCCTTGGCACCCTGATTCTCAAGACCGAGGGAAACTCGGAGCACGTCCACGCCTTCGATAATTTTCTGCACAAACACCAGGATCACTGGCTTATGCGAGAAATCCTGCTCTACGCCAAGCGGACCCTTAAACGCCTCGACGTCACTTCGCGCACGACGCTTGCGCTGGTCGAACCCGGCAGTTGCTTTGTTGGCTTGTTGGCGGACATCCTGTTTTCGGTGGACCGCAGCTATGTGCTTGAAGGGCCGTTCGAAGGCGACGATCGGCCAGTGGCCAAAATCATTTTGACCGAATCCAGTTTCGGACCACTGCCGATGGCCAATGGTCTCACTCGCCTTGAGACTCGTTTTATTGGAGAGCCGCAGAGCGTGGAACAGGCGCACTCACTCATCGGCCAGCCGCTGGATGCCATTGCCGCACATGAGGCCGGGCTGGTGACCTTTGCCCTGGATGATATCGACTGGCAAGATGAAATTCGCATGGTTCTGGAAGAGCGAGCCAGCTTTTCCTGCGACGCACTGATTGGTATGGAGGCGAATTTGCGTTTTGCTGGCCCCGAGACAATGGAGACCAAAATCTTTGGCCGTCTCAGCGCCTGGCAAAACTGGATCTTTCAGCGCCCCAACGCGGTGGGCGAGAACGGCGCACTGAAGAGCTACGGAACCGGCCGCAGGCCGGAATATGATACCAAGAGGGTTTGACTATGAGTGCAGTGGATTATGACACGCTGATTCCGAACAATGTGGGCCTGTCCTCCGATGCCCGCCTCAAGCGCGCACTGGAACAATGGTACCCACAATTCATCGAATGGTGGAAATCTGTCGGGCCGGACGGCTTCCAGGATAGCGAAGTCTATCTGCGCACTGCAGTTAACGTCGATCCCGCTGGCTGGGCCAAATTCGGCTTCGTCAAAATGCCCGACTATCGCTGGGGAATTCTCCTCAGCCCCAAGGAAGAGGGCAGGAAAATCGCCTTTGGTCAGCACCAAGGTGAGCCGGTGTGGCAGGAGGTACCTGGCGAGTACCGGGCCATGCTGCGCCGCCTGATCGTTATTCAGGGCGATACCGAACCCGCTTCGGTGGAACAGCAGCGCTATCTGGGTGCCACCGCGCCCTCGCTGTACGACATGCGTAACCTCTTCCAGGTCAATGTCGAGGAGGGCCGGCATCTGTGGGCGATGGTCTACCTGCTGCAAAAATACTTTGGGCGTAACGGCCGCGAGGAAGCCGAAGCGCTGTTGCAACGCCGTTCCGGTGATGCCGACAGGCCGCGGATTCTGGGCGCTTTCAATGAGGAAACCCCGGATTGGTTGTCGTTCTTTATGTTCACGACTTTTACCGACCGTGACGGCAAGATGCAGCTTGAGTCGCTCGCCAACTCCGGATTCGATCCGCTGGCCCGAACGACCCGCTTCATGCTGACAGAGGAAGGACACCACATGCTGGTCGGCCGCACCGGGGTTGCCCGGGTCGTGCAACGAACCAGCGAGTTCATGGCCGAGCGGGGTATCAGCGACACCCTGGATATCGGCGCGGTGCGCGAACACGGCATCATCGACCTGCCGACGATCCAGAACAAAATCAATTTTCATTTCTCGGTCACGCTGGATCTGTTTGGCGCTGAGTTGTCCACCAACGCGGCCAACGCCTTCAACGCCAGCATCAAGGGCCGCTTCGGCGAACCCCGAATCAAGGATGACCACCAGTTGCACAATGACACCTATCCAGTGGAACAGGTGGTTGACGGCGTTCTCAAATCGGTCGAAATGCCGGCCATCAGCGCCATCAATGCGCGTTTGTGCGACGACTATATCAAAGAGTGCGCCGGTATCGTCACCAGTTGGAACCGCATCATTGCAGACCAGGGCATTGATTTTAAACTGAGCCTGCCGCATCGTGGTTTCAATCGCCGCGTCGGCGAATTCAGCGAAGTCTGTGTCAGCCCAACGGGCGAACTGATGTCGGAATCAGAGTGGACTCGGGTCAGCAGCGAATGGCTACCCTCTGATGATGATGATGATTACATACTCTCGCTGATGAAACCGGAACACCAGCCGGGCAGCTATGCCAACTGGATTGCGGCGCCGAAAGCCGGTATAGACGGCAAGCCGGGGGATTTCGAGTATGTTCGCATCGCTGCCTGAAACTGAGGATCTCCGGTCATGAGCCAAGCCGACTTCGAAAACCAGGTCATTTCCGTGACCGAGACAATCTCCGGGCAGACACTGGATGGCGCCCTGCAGGATGATCTGAACGCGCGCTTTCCCGCCAACGGGGAAGCGTTTCAGTCACTGGCAAACGCCTGCCGCAAGGGAATTTCCGAGGGCTGGTTGTGCAGCCACGAACACGGTGGCATCAAATTCGGCAGAATCATCAAGCCAGGCCCCAGGACACATGATTTCTCGGTAGATGTCGTACTGATGGAAGATATCGCCGGCCCTCACCATGGCCACCCCAATGGCGAGATCGATATGATTATTCCCGAAACCAAAGGTGCACAATTCGATGGCGTTGGTTCAGGTTGGCTGGTTTGCCCACCTGGCTCCGCACACCGGCCAACGGTCAGCGGAGGCCGGGCCATCATCCTCTATCTGCTGCCAGGTGGGGCAATCGAATTTACTTAGGGCGATTGTTGCTGCCATATACAGACGGTTTCTCGTTCACCCCCCTGGGACCATTCGCATGTGGGGCGGTTGCGGTGTAATTCGCCAGGGCAGGTTCGCCACTGCGCTTGCGGGCCGCGGCGGCGGCGGGTGTTTCCAAGTCACGCGCTGCTGACACCGCTGCTTTTCGGTCCACCAGTTGTATGTTCAGGTCATTGAGCACCGGCATGGCGTTGGCAGGGTAATAGGTAATTTTTTGCTTTGCCGGATCCAGCTTGCGGCCCAGATTCAATTCCCGCTAATTGACCCCTTTGACCGGGTCGACGCAAACGCCGTCCAGCACTTCCATGTCAAACCACCATTTCTTCACCGGATTGCGCGTGCCATATCCGAGATAGTCATCGAGCTTGACCGCGATCGGCACCAGCAGTGGCTTCAGCAACGGTGTATTGATGCCACACCAACAAGCGATACGTTGCAGCCGGGGGGCATCGGTATTAATGACTTTGTTCAAGGGGCAGGTCTTCATGCAACGCCCGCAGGCGGAGCCGCGGGCATTGGTCAGGCGATAGCGCGCACAGCGCTCGGCGTCCGGCTTCCACATTTCGTAGCCATTGAACATCACCTTCTCACCCCAGGAAATTGCATCACAGGGGCACTCACGTGCGCATTTCGTGCAGTTGCCGCAGAAATACTGCAACCCAAAATCGATGGGTTTGTCGACCGCCAGGGGCATATCCGTGGTCAGCACCACCGTCTTGAGGCGTGGGCCGACAAAGGGATTAAGCACCAGCTCGCCAATCCGCGACAGCTCCCCCAGGCCTGCCCATAGCATCAGTGGAATCTGCAGGACATCGCTGTCCACATTGGTTTGGGCACGTGCTGGAAATCCCAGCTGCCGCAATGTGTCGGCCATCACGCCGGCAATTTCGGCCCCGCGCAAATAGGCGCGCATGGACTGTGTGCCCGAAATCCAGTCGTCGCCGGAGGCCCCCTCCATGGTGTCAAATTCCTGATCGATCAGCATCACCACGGCATACTTATGCTTGATCTCGATGGGCTCGCCGCCGGCGCCGTGGGAGTACCAGGCATAATCGGGCACTTCACAAATTCCGGTCACATCTGAGCCGAGCAGGTAGGAGAGAGACTTCAAGGCCCGGCTATTGGCCTCCGGGTCGGCATAGCTGTTCTTGTCGGCGGCGGCATTCAGCGGGCCGTCCTGCAACGGCACCATGGAACGTATTGACGGCATCATGCCGGCCGTGTGGGGCTGTTTGAAGGCGAATCGATGACGCTCCCGCTGCGCCTTGGCCCCGAGGTCACCGCGCAGCGCCCGGTCAAAAAAAGCTGCCCGCTTGGAAACCCTGGGGACTTCGTCATCCAGGATCAGGGTGGTGGGGCGATCTACCCGCTTGACGGTCTCCATTGGATAGTCGCCCAAATGGGTATCGCGTCTCGCGCGGCGATTGCGTTCACGCCCGGAAGTGGCGCCATTAATGCCGAACCAGTATCCCAGGCCGGTCGATTTCGCTGCGCTCGATGCCAGAGGTAAAATCCGGCTCCAGGGCGTAATCCGTGGTCACTACAGCCAGAGAAAACCCATCGACAAATGGATTTCGCAATTCCCCCGGTTTCTCTCCGCGTAGGGCCAATCCGGCCAGCACCGCCAGCCGCTGCGGGTCGACCGAACCGGCGCCCATGACATGTGGCTCCGCCGACCAGCCCAATTGAGAGATATGTCCCGCCAGGCACACGGCAATACCGCCGATTCGGCTATCTGCGGCTTCGACAATGGCCGGCTCGATCCATGCGCGGGCTGGATTGTTCGATTCCGGGATGCGGCCGTGGGCCAACAAAAGAACGACAGCAACCTCGTGGTCAAATGGCCGGCTATCGAGGCACCACGCATTTTCCGGTATGCGGCAAATCCCTACTTGCGTGGCGTTCATGAAATAAGAGTAACCCTTGACGTCGATCATGCGGCGATGCGGATCGTCCGGCACGGGCGCTTTTGCCGGCGCCGGTTTGCGCAGCGCATTTTCGACGTAAATACCCAGATAGTCCCGCAGTGATCTGGCCAGCGGGCCCTGCGGTGGTGGGGACTTGGCGGGTGGACCAACGGGAGCGCGACGGGACTCAATTTCGACAATGCCGGGGTCCCGTGGCAGGACTTCCAGAGGATAGGTGCCCAGATGATAAGGCCTGGCATCGGACTTACTACGCAATAACATGATCAGCCTCGCTTATTTACCATCATCCAATGATTATACGCTTCTTGTTGATTTGTAAGGTTTCCTTACAATATGCAGTACACTTGGCTTCGGACACTCGGCAGGACCATCAAGCATGTCACAAGCAGGAAAACGGAAGTCCGAAAACACTCAATCAACCGGCAGCGGCACCGCGACTATTGATGAATTGGACCCGGGGCTTCTCAACCACCTGCTCGGGTATCAACTCCGCAGGGCGCAAGGCGCTGTATTTCAACATTTCGCCAGGACACTCAGCCACCGGGAAATTACCCCGGGTCAACTGGGTCTGCTGGTGCTCATCGCGCGAAATCCCGGGGTCAGCCAGACACGCCTTGCTCGCGAAGTGGGTGTGGAACGCTCAACACTGGGAGAATTCATCGATCGCTTTGTTGCCAAAGAGCTGGTGGAACGCCGCCAGGTGCCTACCGACAGGCGCATGTACGCCATCCACCTGACCCCGGATGGCGAGCGGTTTCTCGAGGAAATTACTCCGGAGATCAGTGCGCACGAGCGTGATTTTGCCAAGTCCCTGTCAAGGGCAGAACGCCAGACCCTGATGCAATTGCTCAAACGCCTGGTCATGCCGGAGTGACGGCTATCTACACCACGGTGAGCCCATGACGCGGCGGTGCACAGCGCACCGGCAGCCCTGCAATCTCATTCAACGCAGCGTGGGTGTAAGTTTGGGCCATTTTGCCGCGCCAGGCTGCGGCGAAATCGGTGTTGTCGAGCGGCGTGGCGATCTTGCGGGCCTGGCGGGCAGTTTCCACGATGAGTTCTTCACTGAGCGGCTGGCCCAACAGCGCCGTTACATCCACCGGCATGGGGCTCGAGCCCACGGCCCCAAGATAGATGGCGGCCCGCGTGACGGCATCTTGCTCATCGGTCCAGACGGCAGCTGCCACCGATAGAACGGCAAAATCAATGGAGCCCCGACGCCGCAACTTCCAGAATGCCGAATGGCAATGATCATGGTCGGACTCGGCCGGAATTAATACCTCGGTCAGAATTTCTTCGGGCTGTTTGCACAGGTAGTCGATCCCGTCGTCACGATACAGGTCGGTGACTGGAACCAAGCGGTCGCCATTCTTCCCGACCAATTTCACCCGTGCGCCCAGTGCGCAGAGAATGGGCGCTGAGTCGCTGGCCGAGTGCGCCCAGCACCTTGGCGATTTGGTAGCCACCCAACAGATGCTGCCTTCCTCTTTGAGGCAGTAATCGATCGAACAGCGCCACTCTTCAGACTGATTGTAGTAGGTGCAGCGCGTATCCACGCACAGATTGCCACCGAGCGTGCCCATACTGCGCAGGGGCGGCGAAGATATTGATGCCACGGCGCGCGCCAACGCAGGGAAGCGCAGCCTCAATTCTTCATTGCGGATGACCGCCGCAAGCGAAGTCGTTGCGCCGATGACCAATTCGCTACCTGCCTGTTCGATGCCACGCAATCCGGGCACCTGCATCAGGCTCACGACCGTGCCGGCGCTCTGGTGACGGCGCTTCATATTGGGCCACAGATCGGTTCCACCGGCCACCAAACGCACGTCATCGCCTGTCAGGGCGGCCACGACTTCTTCAAGCCGCCGTGGCGCCCTGAATTCAAGTGGTGGTAAGCGAAGCACTGTCCTTCTCCTTCAGGGCCTGGTCACGATCCTTCATGGTGCCTGCGCTGGAGCCAACACCGCTGTTCCTGCGGGCTTTGGGATCGTCTGCGGCGCGTCCGTCGCCACCCTGTTCGGGTGTATCCACAATGATCGGCTCGCCAAAATCAATGTCTGGAAAAGCGGCTGGCCCGGCCCGCGCTTCCTTTCCCCTGGCGCCAGCCTGCAGGGCTTTCAAAACCAGGTCGGGATGGATGGGCACCTGGTCAACGCGTACGCCGACCGCGTCGAATATCGCGTTGGCGAGAGCCGGAATGACCGGCAACAAGGGTCCCTGGCCAACTTCCTTGGCACCAAACGGCCCGTTCTTGTCGTTGGTCTCGATCAGATAACTGGTGATCTCCGGCATGTCGTGGAAACCCGGACTCTTGTATTCGAGCATCGATGGCATTTTGTGGACCAGGGCCGAAGACAGGCGTTTGGGCAAGCGACGAAACTCCTGTTCCTCCATCATGGCCTCGCCCAATCCCATGTACACGCTACCTTCGATCTGACCAAGCACCAGCGTAGGGTTGATGGCCTTGCCGATATCATGGGCCACCCAGACGTGCTTGACATCGTACATTCCGGTTTGCGCATCGACCTCGGTCTCGATCACGGCAGCCGTGTAGGAGTAAGTCGGCGAAGGCCCGACACCGGCGCCGCGGTAGCGGCCCGGCGCACGGGGGGGAATGTAGGAGCCGGTGGTGCCCAGCGTCCCAAAACGCGCCTCCGCCGCAATCACGGCATCACTGAAATCCAGCCCCGCACTCGGGTCGCCGGCCTGGAACACCCGACCTTCGGCGAACACCAGGTGATTGGCCGGCACGTCCAGTTGGTCACCGACCGCCTTGGCAATCATGTCCCTTGCGCGCTCGGCCGCCTGCACCGCCGCATGGCCGACCATCAACGTCACACGCGATGAATAACTGCCCAGGTCCACCGGGGTCAGATCAGTGTCGGCCACGCACAGGCGCACGTCGGCCAGGCTGATACCCAGCACCTCGGCCACTATGGCCGCCAGCACGCTGTCAGATCCCTGCCCGATTTCCGCCTGACCGCAGAAAACGGCCACACCGCCGCTACGGTCCAATTTGAGTTGAACACCTGATTGAGGCATGTGATTCCAGTAGATCGGCAGACCGGCGCCACAAAGGTAGGCGCCGCACGCGATACCCAGCCCCCGGCCCGCGGGCAGCTTGCCGTAACGTTCTTTCCACCCACTACCGGCGACCACCGCCTCGATGCACTCACCCAGGCCGATTGAACCGAGCTGTAACCAGTTGGCGGTCACACTGTCCGCAGGTGCCAGGTTGCGCAGGCGCATTTCAGCCGGGTCAATTCCCAATTTATGAGCAGCCTTGTCGAGATGGACTTCCAGGGCGAAACGGGGCTGCGGCGTACCGTGACCCCGTTTGGGCCCACAGGGTGGTTTGTTGGTAAATGCACGCGCGGCTTCGAATCGATAGGCCGGCAAGGTGTAGGTGGTGGTCTGAAGAGCGCCCGTGTAAAACGTGCTCGCGACGCCATAACTGCCGTAACCACCGCCGTCCAGCGCCGTGCGCAGATGTTGCGCCAGCATGGCGCCGTCTTTGCTGAACCCTGTGCGTATATGCATCAATACCGGGTGACGTCCGCGATGGCAGTAGAAAACCTCCTCGCGGGTCAGCGTTGCTTTGACCGGCCGCCCGAGTTTCAGAGCCAGATAGGCGACCACGATTTCGTGGTTGAAGGGGTCAGTCTTGCCGCCGAACCCGCCGCCGACAGAGCAGGCGATAACGCGGATGCGGGAGGCCGGGAGCTGTAGCACCCGAGCGAGCACCCGGTGCACGTAATGGGGCGTCTGGGTGGCAGAATAAAGTGTGATCCGATCTTCATCCTCAGGCACAGCGACCGCTGAATGCTGCTCGATGGGCAAGTGGGTGTTGCCTTGAAAAAACACCGTGTCTTCGAGGATCAGATCAGACTGCTCAAAACCGTCCTCTACGGCACCAAACTTCAGCGAGACCTTTTTGTGAATATTGCCTTCATCGCCATAGTCGTGAATGCGGGGCTCGGGAATCTTCAGGGCGGTCCTGACGCTGTCGATGGTGGGCAATAAGTCGTAGTCCACCTTGACGGCAAGCGCAGCCGCATGAGCCTGGTCTTCGGTCAATGCGACCACCGCCGCGATGGGGTCTCCCACGAATCGTACCTTGTCGATGGCCAGGGTCTGCTCGTCCTGTGAGACCGGCAAAATGCCGTAGGGGACCGGCAACTCATCGCCCAGCAGGATGTACAGAACGCCCGGCATTTTTTCGGCCACCGTGCAGTCCACGTGTTTGATATTCGCATGCGCCGCGGTGCTGCGTACCAGCTTCACGTGCGCCATCCGCGGAAAACTCAGGTCGTCGGCAAAGCGCGTCTGACCCGTCACTTTGGCGCGTGCGTCTACTCGTCGAAACGGCTTTCCGAGCAGTTCGAACCGCTTTTGGCCAATTCGGCTCTGGTGCGCGCTCATTGACCCGACACCACGGGTATTGGGGTACTGAGAAAATCCTCATCCGCCGGCCGCCACTCGTCACCTCTGGCCATGGCGCCCGCCCATTTGACGGCCAATACAATCCGGTTGTAGCCGGTGCAGCGGCACAGATTGCCCGCAAGGGCCTCGCGAATCTGTTCATCGCTTGGATCTGGCTCACGCACAAGCAAACCTTTGGCCACCATCAGGATCCCCGGTATGCAGTAGCCACACTGGGTGGCACCAAGATCGGCGAATGCAGTTTGCAACGGGTGCAGGGCATTGTCTTGCTGCAGACCCTCGACCGTCTCGATTGTCCGACCACTTGCTTCGGCGGCCAACATCAGACAGGACAGTACGGGCTCGCCATCGACCAGCACCGCACAGGCCCCACATTCGCCCAGTTCACACCCATGCTTAGTGCCGGTCAGGGCGCATTCTTCGCGCAAGACCTCAAGCAGTGTGTGATGAACCGGAAAGACGACGGCCCGGTCTTCGCCGTTGATGCTGAGCACCGCCGTCGTCAGCGATGAGGTCAAAGTTGAGGCCAAGAATGCAGTCTCCTGTATCGCAGACGGCTTGACTGAGCAGGCCAACCATCACCTGGACTCGCCACGATATTGTTAGGGAGCCTTACAATATATCCATGGACAATCAAAGTCAATCTGCGCCTTGGATTCCGGTATCAGGTATGTCGGTATGAATGGAGCCATGTCAAAGAATCTTCACTGCTGCCGGTCGGGCGATATTCGGCGGAAACCCAGCCCGCATAGGACAGCTGTTCGAGCGCGCTTAAAATTGAGGGTATATCCAGATTACCGGAGCCTGGCTCACCACGTCCCGGGGCATCAGAGAATTGCAGGTGGTCGATCCGATGGTGGACGCGCCGGATGGTCGCCATGACATCCCCGCCATTCATAGCTTCGTGGTAACAGTCGAATTGCAACCCTAAATTCTTTGCTCCGATTCGGTCAATTTGCTCAATGGCTGCCGCGGCGTCTGCAATCAGAATGTCGGGGAATTCCACCCGGTTCATCGGTTCAATCATCACTCTGCAACGGACTTTTGCCAACTCCTGTGTGGCAAAATGCATGTTTGTGGCAAACGCCTCCAGACAGTCGGCGCGGGAGACCCCGGCCGGAATCTGGCTGGGGCCGATCTGGACAAGGGCGCCACCAATCGCGCCGCCCAGGGCGGCCGCCTGATACACGGCCTGTGCGAATTGATCATCACGACCCGGCACGCCGGATAGTCCGGATCCACCCTCCAGCAAGTCGCCGGGCCAGGCATTGAACAAGGCGATTTCGACGCCGGCGGATTTTGCCCGGTCCACAATGGATGCCGGTTCACAGCCTTCAGGGTGATGAAATTCCACTGCCTGAAAGCCTGCATCACTCGCGGCCGCAAATCGATCGGCAAAATCGAGTTCGTGGAACAGCCAATTGATATTGCAGCAAAATTTCAGCACGCGATTCTCTGGAAGTGGGAGGTAGAGTAACGCAGGAGCAATTACCGAGCAGGGTCATCCAAAGTCCGACAGACTGCTAGGCGCTAAAAGCCTGAATCCCTGTCTGGGCACGACCGAGGATCAGGGCGTGCACATCATGGGTGCCTTCGTACGTATTGACCGCCTCGAGGTTCATCAGGTGACGAATGACGTGGAATTCGTCTGAAATACCGTTGCCACCATGCATGTCGCGCGCCATACGTGCGATATCCAGTGCTTTGCCACAGTTATTGCGCTTCATCAGCGAAACACACTCTGGTGCTGCAGTCCCGCTGTCGATCATTCGCCCCAACGCCAGAGCGCCATTAAGGCCCAGCGCAATCTCGGTCTGCATGTCGGCCAGTTTCTTCTGGATCAATTGATTGGCGGCCAATGGGCGACCAAACTGCAGGCGCTCCAGGACATAGGTGCGCGCCTGGTGCCAACAGGCTTCAGCGGCACCCATGGAACCCCAGCAAATGCCGTAGCGTGCCCGGTTGAGGCAGCCGAATGGTCCTCGCAGACCGGAAACCCCGGGCATCAAATTCTCTTCGGCCACAAAAACATCGTCCATGACCACTTCGCCGGTAATGGATGCCCGCAACGAAAACTTGCCTTCGATTTTCGGCGCACTCAGGCCCTTCATGCCCTTTTCCAGGATGAAGCCGCGGATCACGCCATCGTCCGTCTTACCCCACACCACAAAGGTGTCAGCTATGGGCGAGTTGGTGATCCAGGTCTTGGAACCGTTCAGCCGGTATCCGCCATCAACCGATTTTGCCCGCGTCAGCATTCCACCCGGGTCGGAACCATAATTGGGTTCGGTCAGACCGAAACAGCCCACCTGCTCGCCGCTGGCCAGTGGCGGCAGATATTTACGTTTCTGTTCTTCGCTGCCATAAGCGTAGATCGGGTACATCACCAGGCTGGACTGCACACTCATCGCAGAGCGATAACCTGAATCCACTCTTTCGACTTCGCGAGCGATCAGGCCATAGGACACGTAATTGAGGCCAGCGCCGCCATATTCTTCTGGCAAGGTGGCGCCCAGAAATCCGAGGCTGCCCATTTCGGTCATGATGTCGCGATCGAATTCTTCATTGCGATGCGCCATCAGCACCCGCCGCATCAGCTCCGACTGGCAGTAGTCACGCGCGGCCTCGGAGATCATCCGCTCTTCATCAGTCAGCCGCGCCTCCAGCTGCAGGGGATCCTCCCAGCTAAATTTTCCTTCAACTGTAGCGTGGCGGTTCACGGTTGAGTCTGGAGCCGAATTCACATCTGTATCCTCTGTTGTACTGGGTTATTGAATCATACAATTCGTCGGTTTCTGGCGGGTGGAGAAAAATTAGTATACATATTAACTTTTTAGGGTGTTATTATTTATTTTTCACGATGCCAGTGTACTCGAAACCGCGAAGACAAGTATATGCCACACCAAGCAGCCACAGGTCATAAAGTCGCCCCGGCACCCAGTAAGGAAGCGCTGCGGACGTGGCTGCGACTGCTGTCCTGCGAGGCCGTGATTGAGCAACGCCTGCGTTCCCAATTCCGTGAAAAATTCCAGGTCACCCTGCCCCAGTTCGACGTGCTTTCAGAACTGGAGCGCGCCGACCAGGCGCTCACCATGTCACAGCTCTCCAGCGACCTGATGGTGTCAAACGGCAATGTCACCGGCGTAGTAGACCGGTTGGTCAAAAGTCGCCTGGTGAAACGTGTACGATCACGCAAAGACCGCCGGGTGCAGCATATTCACCTGACAGACAAAGGCAGCAAAGATTTCCGCAAAATGGCGCGCTGGCATGAGCAGCTGGTCGGGGAAATTTTTGCGGGGATGTCGAAGGACGAATTGCAACAGATGCAGCGCTTGCTGGTGAAGGTCAGGGCTTCAGCCGCTCATTAGATCGATACCGTCATCCCGCTAAAATCACCGTCATCCCGGGCTTGACCCGGGACCCATAGTGCGTGTCACACCCCGTCATCCCGGGCTTGACCCCCCGTCATCCCGGGCTTGACACCCCGTCATCCAGCTGGCCGGCGATCATTTTACCCACCGCCCTATAGGTCCCGGATCGCGCTGCGCTTGTCCGGGATGACGATACTCGTCACTTGTCCGGGATGACGTGAGTGATGAATTTCAATCCAGCTCACTCCACCGCGCAAATGCCTGCTCCAATTCAACTTGCACTTCCGAGAGTTTCTTCAAAACGACCTGCACTTCCTGGTAGTCAGACTCGTAGAATCCCGGCAACGCGATTTGCGCCTCCAGTTGCGATTGCTGCTGCTCCAGGGCTTCAATCTTGCCAGGCAGAATCCCCACTTCACGTTGATCTTTGTAACTGAGTTTACGCTTGCCTCGGCTGGGCTGTTGCTTGGCGGCCACCCTGGTCACAGCCGCCTTTTGACCGTCTGCATTGCCCCGACCCTGGGTTGCAACTTCCACCAATCGGCCACCGCGAGCTTCCCAGTCACTGTAACTTCCCACCGCTTCACAGACACCGCCTTTGCCATCCATCACAATCAGTGAGGTGACCGCGTTGTCCATGAATTCACGATCGTGGCTGACCAGAAGGACGGTGCCACGGAAACCCAGCAGCGTTTCTTCCAGCAACTCCAGGGTTTCCAAATCCAGATCATTGGTGGGCTCGTCGAGCACCAGCAGATTGGCCGGTTTGCTGAACAGCTTGGCCAGAATGGCCCGGTTCTGCTCACCGCCGGACAGCGACCCGGCAGGCATGCGCACCCGATCCGGTGGGAACAAAAATCTTCCCAGGTAAGAGATGGCATGAATCCGCTTGCCATCAATGTCAATAAAGTCTTGCCCACCGCAGACATTGTCAATCAGGTTCAATTCCGGATCGAGTGAGTCGCGAAGCTGGTCGGAATAGGCGATTTCCAATCGAGTCCCCAACACAATCTGACCCGAATCCGGCTCTAACTCTCCCAACAGGATTTTCACCAGCGTGGATTTACCTGCACCGTTGGCGCCGACGATGCCAATCCTTTCACCGCGTTGAATAATGGTCGAAAAATCATTAATGATCAGCTTGTCGCCAAAGCGATGACGGACGTGCCGCAGTTCCGCCACGATTTTACCGGATGCGCCGGCCTCCTCGATTGTCAAGTCAGCAGTGCCTCCCCGTTCACGCCGCTGCCGGCGTTTATCCCGCATGGATTCAAGGGCGCGCACGCGGCCTTCATTTCGGGTTCGCCTGGCCTTGATGCCCTGGCGAATCCACACTTCCTCCTGGGCCAATTTCCGGTCAAACTGCTTGTTGGCCTCTTCTTCGGCATTCAATTGTTGCTCTCGATGCCGCAGGAACCCGGTGTAGTTCCCTCTCCAATGTGTCAGGTGGCCCCTGTCCAGCACCGCCATCTCGTTGGCAACTCTGCGTAGAAAGCGGCGATCATGGGTTATCAGGATCAGGGCGCCCTTGAATGCCCGAAGTTGTTCCTCCAACCACTCAATGGCCGGAATATCAAGGTGATTGGTGGGCTCATCCAGCAACAAAATATCGGGCTCACTGACCAGCGCCTGGGCCAGCGCCACACGCCGGCGCCAGCCGCCCGACAGCTCGGCCATGCTGGCATCGCCGGGCAAATGTAGCTGCGAGATCGTGGATTCAACCCGCTGCTGCAACAACCAGCCATCCCGGGCTTCAAGCTGCTGCTGAACGCGCGATAAAGCGTTCAAGTCAGAGGTCTCTGCAGACTGCAACAGGTGGTGATATTCGGCCAGGAGGCGACCGGTTTCGGCCAGACCTGAAGCAACGACGTCATAAACCGACTGATCATCCGCCCCCGGCAAGGCCTGGCGCAACCAGGATATTCTGATCTCCTTTCTCACCCAGCGCTCACCGGAATCCGGCAAAAGTTCTCCTGCCAGCACTTTCAATAAGGTCGTTTTGCCAGCACCATTTCTGCCCAGCAGACCCATCTTGGCGCCCCTGGAAATGCTGAAATTCAAGCCATCGAGCAGGACCAGCGTGCCGAAGCTTAAACTGAGTTTATCGAGCCGTAACAGGGGCATTCAGTAAGCGCAACAGCTGACTTTGACCCATTCCAAGGTCAATCGCCGGGAATCACGGCCGTGGTTTCAATCTCCAGCAGCGCACCGGCTTCAACCAGTTCTGAAACACCGATGACAGCCATGACCGGGTAGTTCTTACCGATTTTATCGCGGTAAATCGGCCCAATCTGCTGCAGACTGGCACGGTAGGCATCCAGATCGGTAACGTACCAGGTCATGCGCGTAATGTGCTCGGCCCCCGCACCGGCTTCTTCCAGCACCGCCAGGATATTGTCGAGGCACTGTGAGAATTGGCTGGGAAAATCCGGTTTAACCTGGCCCTGCAGGTCCCAACCGATCATGCCAGCCACAAAAATCAACTCGCCCTGAGCCAGCACGCCATTGGAATAACCACTGGGACGCGGCCAGCCAGCAGGATTGACCGTTTTCATAGTGGGTTTCATGATTGATTTTCCCTGTAAGTTTGGCGGGCAATAATGACCTTCTGTACTTCGCTGGCGCCTTCGTAAATTCTCAAAGCCCGAATCTCGCGGTAGAGACTTTCGACAATGTTGCCGCAGGTCACGCCCTGGCCGCCGAACAGTTGCACCGCCTGGTCGATGATTTTCTGCGCAGCTTCGGTGGCGTACAATTTGGCCATCGCAGCTTCGCGTGTGACACGATCCTGGCGACAGTCCTTGGCCCAGGCAGAACGGTAGATCAGCAGGGCGCTGGCATCAACACCGGTGGCCATGTCGGCGATGCTGGCCTGGGTCATCTGCAGCTCGCTCAGCGGCGCGCCAAACAACTGGCGGCGACTGGTATGTCCAAGGGCCTCGTCGAGAGCCCGGCGCGCAAAACCAAGCGCCGCGGCTGCAACCGTGGTGCGAAACACATCCAGCGTCGCCATGGCGATTTTGAATCCCTCACCAGGATGCCCTACCAGGTTGCCGGCCGGCACCCGGCAGTCATCAAATTGCAACGTAGCCAAGGGGTGTGGCGCAATAGTGTCGATACGCTCACTAACGCTAAAACCCGGGCGATCCGCTTCGACGATGAGAGCGCTCAATCCACGCGCGCCCGGTTCACTTTGGGTGCGGACAAACACGACATAGAAATCTGCGATGCCGCCGTTTGATATCCAGGTCTTGGCGCCGTTGATGACAAATTCTCCTGCGTCGCGCACAGCGGATGTGGCCAGCGCCGCAACGTCAGATCCGGCTTCTGCCTCCGACAGGGCAAATGCGGCAATGGACTCACCTGCGGCCACCGCCGGCAGAAAGCACTGGCGTTGCGCTTCGTCGCCAAACAAAGAGATGGCGCCACTGCCAAGACCCTGCATGGCAAATGAGAAATCGGCCAGGCCACTATGGTAGGCCAGCACCTCACGGCTAATGGCCAGGCTGCGGACATCCAGCTTTTCATGGCTTCCACCCCACTGCCCTGGCACCGCAGTGCGCAGCCAACCCGCGTCACCCAGATCGCGCACCAATTGCAGGCAGATGGCGTCGATGTCGCCATCGTGCGCGAATTGACGCGACTGGCACCAGGCCCACAGGCCGGCGTGCAGCTCGCGGTGCTGATCCTCCAGGAAAGGCCAATCCAGCCAACTGGACTCGGGCATGGTCAGTTTCCCTCGAATGACGGGCGTTGCTTATTCACAAAGGCATCGTAGGCCCGCTTAAAATCTGCCGTCTGCATGCAGATGGCCTGCGCCTGGGCTTCGGCCTCAATGGCGGTATCAAGCGGCATATCCCACTCGATATTGAGCTGGGTCTTGGTCATACCGTGGGCGAACGTGGGCCCGTTGGCCAGCCGTGTGGCGGATGCCTGAGCCTGGGTCAGCAATTCACCGGGATCATATAGTGCATTGAACCAACCCCAGTTGTGTCCTTCCGCGGCGCTCATCGAACGGCCAGTCAATAGCAATTCCGATGCTCTGCCCTGCCCAATCAGACGGGGCAAAATTGCGCAAGCGCCCATGTCGGCGCCGGCCAGGCCGACGCGGGTGAACAGGAAAGCCGTTTTTGACCGTGGTGTGCCATATCGAATATCTGCTGCCATGGCAATGGCAGCGCCGGCGCCGGCGCAAATGCCGTCGATGGCGGCGATCACCGGTTGCGGGCACAATCGAATGGCTTTGACCAAGTCACCGGTCATGCGGGTAAAGCGCAACAGGCCCTTCATATCCAGCTTGGTCAGCGGCCCAATGATTTCATGCACATCACCGCCAGAGCAGAAATTATTACCGGCGCCACTGATGACCACTGCTTTGATGTCATCCACGTAGGCCAACTTGCGAAAGGTATCGCGCAGCTCGGCATAGGATTCGAAAGTCAGCGGATTTTTGCGCTCTGGCCGATTCAGGGTGATTGCCACCACCCCGTTATCGTCGGCTTCCCACAAAAAGTGTTTCGGATCGAACCGGGGTTTCGAATCTATATTGTTCACATGATTTCTCCACCAGCCACCGTAATTGCCTGACCGGTAATGGCGCCCGAGTTTGGGCCGCACATCCACATCACTGTGTCGGCTAACTCGGCGGGACGAATCAACCGCTTTTGCGGATTGCCGCTGACCATTTCGGCCAACACGGAAGCATAATCGCGCCCCGTTTTTTCAACGATGCGCTCAATGGAATTACTCACCAGTTCGGTGTCGGTATAGCCGGGACAGACCGCATTCACGGTGACGCCCTTGCGCGCCGTTTCCAGCGCCAATGATCGCGTCAGGCCGAGCACACCGTGTTTGGCGGCGCAATACGCGGACACATAGGCGTAGCCAGCCAGCGAAGAGGTGCTGGCCATGTTGATGATGCGGCCATAGCCCGCCTCTTTCATCGACTTGATCACAGCCTGAGTGCATAAATAAACACCTGTCAGGTTCACCGCCAGGGTGCTGTGCCACATGGCTTCATCGGTGCGTTCAAATGGCGCCGTCTGGACTGCGCCCGCATTGTTGACCAGGATGGAGACGGCGCCGTGCTGTGACACCGCCTGCTCAAATCCGCGAAGCACCGCTGTGGCATCTGTGACATCGACAGTACAGGCGTATACGCCCATCACCTTCGCCGCCTGGCGCAGCTTTTCGGCATTCCTGCCCATAATCGTGACTTTTGCGCCCGCATCAGACAGCACCCCGGCGACTGCCGCACCGATGCCGCTGCCACCGCCGGTAACCACTGCGTGTTGTTCGGTCAGCGGCAAGGCACTCATGGTGCCGCTTCCAGTTTGGCGAGCGCGAGATCGAATGCGGCACCGTGTTCGTCGGCCAGCGCCGCCTCGATCAGCGTCTCGACGATAGCGCTGCGATGAGGTTTGCCAGCCCCGCCCGCCGCTGCCAGCGTGGTTTCAAAACGACTCAATCCGCGCTCATAGGTGTCCCCATAGCCTTTGACGATGCGAATGCTGTTGGCTACTGCCACGGCGTAGTCGTAATCCTCCGCGAGTGCCTCTTGGATGCGCGCCATCCACTCTGCGATTCTTTGTTGCTGAATCGCGAATCGATAAGTGCCACGGCGCCACCGCCTGAGTTTGGACAGCGATAACATAAACAAGAAACCGGCAATCTTGGCCGTGTGAATATTGCGGCCCTTGCTGAACAAGGGCGACATCGCTCGTCTCAACCGCTCGGATTCCACGAATTTTCGGCCCAGACCAGCGGGCATCGTGTCGCAAAACTCTTCATAGCGGGGGTGAAAATACTCGGTCACATAAGCGGGCTGTCCCGTCTCGGCCGCGACATCTTCACGAATTCCTTGCATGCGCTCACGACGAGTCTTGATTTCAGCTACCCTGATGGTGTCTTCGTAACACATCTGCAAAGCCAATTGCGGAGCCACCGCGCAAGTCAGGGCGAAGCGCCGCTCCTCGCCACCGTGCGCCTGGTCCGCCCGATAGCATTCGATCAACTGATCAAGGTATTGGAGTGCATAGTCCAGGTCCTGGTAATCAAGCGCGCGCATAGCTCCATGCAGGGCGATGTCACGACCATAATCGGGAAGTTCATGCCTGATCCGGTTCTGCAGCAGTTGACCGTTTTCACCCACAACCCGGGCAGTCGGTATGGCCTCATCCTGTCCACTGACGCTGTCTGGCGCGGCGGTGGCGCCTTCATAGCCCGCATGGAAGCCGGCCAGATTCGCCTCCACCGCCCGTCCCGAGCGATGGATGGCAGCCTCAAAACTTTGCCGATCGAACGGCAACAGGCCGGTTCCCGCGACGGCACCCAGAATCACCGAGCTGATCATGCTGCCACTGGCATCAGCGGCAGCTTGCATGTCAAACGAGATGTAATTTCTGGCCGCGGTTTTGCCCATCTCGAACAGGACCTTAGAATCGGCAATGCCATCACCCAGCGCAATTCGTTCGCTCATCGTGTAGACGCGATGAGAACTGGTCAGCAATGTGGTGATATTGGGCGTTACGAAGCCCTTCTGAATCGCCCTGGCTGATTCGGCCAATTCCGAGGATATGACCAGATCGACATCGCCAGGTACCGGGTAAAGGGAAAACACCGGGAGTTTGCCGCGGGCTTGCGCCTCGGCGCGTGGGAACAGTTCCACGCAATATACGGTGGCGCCGGTTCGTTGTGCCACGCCCGCCACGTATGTCGATTGCACCAGGAAATCGTTTTCTTCGGCGATATCGACCAACCACTTGGTGAATACCCCGCCGCCCTGGCCGCCCAGGGCCAGCATCCCAATTGTAAAAGGCCGGTCCCATCTCATCGCCGTATTCATACGCCGGCACGCGCTGCGCGCTGCCGCTCCGTGCGACTCTGGAACCAGCCGATAACAGCCTGACGGAAAGACCACATAAAACGGTCGTACCGGCTTGGGTTGAAGATCACCTGGGCCTTGTAAAAAGACGGGCAAAGCACTGCTTCGTGCGCCACTTCGCCGCAGTGGCCGCAGCCCACGCAGGAATTGTCGACGTAGGTCACCGGGTGAAACTTGAGCGGGTCGGGATTGGGCCTGATGGTCAACGATGGACAGCCGCTCAGACGGATGCAGGCATGGTCGCCCGTGCAGGTGTCGGCATCGACGCCAAAGCGGTCGCGCACCTTCCGCTCGCCTTTACTGACTGCCTGTCGAAATAGCGGTTTCTCGCGGCGCTCGCGATTGAGCATGCATTCGGACTGAGCCACCAGCACTTTGGGGCCCGTTCCTTTGCTGGTCACCGCTTCGCGCAACGCCGCTTTCATCTTGGGAATGTCGTAGGTCTTGACGGTTTTTGCCCACCGCACACCCAAGCCCCTGACTGCATCCTCGATGGAATGCCGGGTGCTGCGATTGGCTGTTTCTCCTTGACTGGAAAGCAGGTCCTGTCCGCCGGTGGCGGCGGCATAATTGTTGTCGACCACGATGGTCAGGGCATCGCTTTCATTGAACACGGCATTGCCAATGCCGCTGGTCAAGCCGTTATGCCAGAAACCGCCATCACCCATGATCGCTATGGCCGGACGATCTGCATCGGTGTTGAAGGCGGATGCGCCGGCGGCGCCCAGACCATAGCCCATGGTCGTATTGCCGATGTCAAATGGGGGCAAAATCGAAAACAGGTGGCAACCGATATCTGCACTGATGTGAAAATCACCCATCTCCTGTTGCAACATCTTAAGACTGCTGAATACCGGGCGCTCCGGGCAACCGGTACACAGCCCGGGCGGGCGAGCCGGCACACTGCCCTCAATCGACTCTATCAATTCTTCCAAAACGTTGAAGGCACTGGCCGGGGCCTGATAATCCGGCGCGTACATCGACATGAATTTGACCATGCCGTCGCGGATGGCCTGGCTGGTGTATTCACCTGCGGCGGGCAGTGCAAACTTGCCCACCACCCGCGCGAAGAGGTCGGCGGTAGGGCCGCTGCCGGGATCAATATCGGCCTGGGCGTTGCGCAGAATGCTGTTGATCGCCTGCTCAATATAGTTGGGCTGCCCTTCCTCGACCAGCAACACGGCCTTTTTTCCACGGCAGAAATCAATGATCTCATCGTCGATCAGCGGATAGGTGACATTCATGCAGTAGATCGCAATGCGCGTTTCGCCAAATGCGTCGGCCAGATTGAGCTGCTCCATGGTTCGAATCAGCGTGTTATACAACCCGCCCTGGACGATGATGCCGATGTCATCTCTATCCCCTTCGAACAATTCGTTGAGTCGGTTTCTGCGGACAAATTCGACCGCCGCAGGCCAGCGCTGCTTGACCTTTTCCTGCTCGTGCACAAACGCCATCGGCGGCAGAACGATGCGCTCGGTGTCGCGTTTGGGGTTTTCCATAGCCTCGCGCAGAGCCAGGGGTGGCGGACAGTTGTCGCTGGCTTCAAACTGACCATGAACATGGCAGGAGCGGATGCGCAACTGCAGAAATACCGGCGTGTTGCTGGCCTCCGATAATTCAAAGGCGTTCTCTACGGCCTTGACGATGCAGGGCAAATTGGGTCGGGGATCGATCAGCCACATTTGGCTTTTCATGGCGAAAGCATGGCTGCGTTCCTGCATGATGCTGGAGCCCTCGCCATAGTCTTCACCGACGATTACGACCACGCCACCTGTGACACCACCGGAGGATAGATTGGCGAGTGCATCGCTGGCCACGTTGGTGCCCACGGTTGACTTCCAGGTCACCGCACCGCGCAGCGGATAGTTGACTGAAGCCGCCGTCATCGCTGCCGCCGCTGCCTCCGAAGCGCTGGATTCAAAGTGGACACCCAGTTCGCCGAGAATCTCCTGGGAATCCTTGAGTACATCCATCAAGTGAGAAATCGGTGAGCCCTGGTAGCCGCCTACGTAGGCGACACCTGACTGTAGCAACGCCTTGGTCACAGCGAGGATCCCCTCGCCTGCAAAGGTCTCCCCCGCGCCCAAGCGCAGCTTCTCAACTTCTTTTTTAAAAGACCGCTCCGCCATGACTCAATGCGCGCTCAGGCCGAAGCCAGGCTCAACCCTCTTCCACCAGCGCCAGGACTCGTAACGGGCTGCCTGAGCCCTCTTTGATCTTCAGTGGCGCCGCCAGGATCACAGCGCCCTTGGGCGGAAGCTGATCAAGATTGATCAGGCTGGCCAGGCCAAATTTGTTGGCGCCGTGCATGCCCCCGTGGCAAGGAAAAGGATTGTCAAATGCGAACGCCTGACCGGCATCGGTGCCCACCGTCTCGGTGCCGTAGCCGATGACATCGCGCTCCTCAGCCAGAAACTTGACGACTTCGCCATGTGGGCCGGGTGAATGGGCGCCGTCTTCGTCGATGTTCAGGTATTCATCATGGTCAGTTCGATTTGACCAACCCGTGCGCAGGAAAAACCAGCTGCCGGCCTCAATCTCGCCGTGCTCCGCTTCCCATGACACAACATGTTCGACCTGCAGCAGGAAATCGGGATTTGCCTCCACTTCGGCCACGACATTCATCACACTGACCGGCGCAATAAATTTCTCGACCGCAATGGTATCGGTGGCGTTGCCCTCGTAATCCTTGCCGCTGACCCAGTGAATCGGCGCATCGAAGTGCGTACCCGTATGCTCGCTGCACTTGATATTGTTCCAATACCAGGCCGGCCCCTTGTCATCGTATCGGCATATTTCCTCTTTGCTGAAAGGCCAATGAAGATTCCACTCGGGCGGAAGCTGCAATATCGGCGTGTCATTATCCAGGGTACTGGTCAGATCGACTACTTTGATGCTCCTGGACGCAATGCCCTGAACGAGGCTAAGTAAAGTGCTGGACATGTAATCACCCTCCTGCGGGGTCAGGGGTTCAACATTTTATATGAAAGTATTATATACATAAAGGATAAGGAGTCTCGCTTGCTTTCATTCGCCGTGGGCGAAAGTCGGCTTGGCCACCGATGCTTCTTCTCCCCGCTTTAGCAGGGCGCTGAAGGTCTCCCAATCGATATTGGATCCACAAAGCACCACGCCGACTTTTTTGCCGGTCAGTTCATTCTTCAACGGGCCGGTCAATGCAGCCGTCGCTGCTGCACAGGCTGGCTCAACTGCCAGCTTCATGTCACGGAAAAACAACGCCATGGCCCGGCACATGTCGTCGTCGCTGATTTTCACCAATTGATCGATGTTGTCCCGGCACAAGGCGAAACTGTACGGCAACGACATTGGCGGTGCCAGGCTATCGGCGATGGTCTCCGGGACGATGGTTACCGGCTGCCCGCTGGCGAAACTTCGGTGCATCGAATCGGCGCCTTCGGGCTCCACGCCGTAGATGACACAATCCGGATCGAGCATTTTGATCGCCGCCGATGCCCCACCTGCCAGGCCACCTCCGCCGATGGCGATGATGACGGCATCAAGCGGCCCACACGATTCAGAAAACTCCAGCCCCAGCGTAGCGGTGCCCAGGGCGGTGCACCGGCCTTCAAAGGCATGGACGAAGCTGCGCCCCTCTTCGGTGGAGATTTTTTCGGTCAGGGCGAAGCCTGACGGGCCATCCTCGGCCAGCAACACCTCGGCGCCGTATGCCCGGGCAGCCTCAACACGAAGCGGATTGGCGGTCTTGATCATCACCACCTTGGCACTGACATTCAGAACACTGGCTGCCCAGGACGTTGCTACTGCGTGATTGCCGGCGCTGATGGTGGTCACGCCACGCTCGAGTACCTCGGGGGACAGCGCCAGCATATTGGTCATCGCACCGCGGGCCTTGAATGTGCCGGAGTGTTGGAACAGCTCCATTTTCAGATAAATGTCTGAATCCGGACCCATGAGTTGCCCGATTTCACGGCCTGTCCAGCAATGCACTGGCGTGTGAACCACATAAGGACTGATCTGTTTGGCGTTGGCCCGGATGTCGGCGAGACTGAACGCGCCGTCGCTGGAAGTTCTGGTCATTTCATTCCTGCGCTTGGCTGAAAGAGCCATTAATTGCGATGCAGTACACTAGTCTTCCTCGGCGTCGTCCTGCTTGTCCTTGTCGCTGCTCTTCAACATCTTGAACAGACTATCGACTACCTTTTTCTGACTACTCTGTTCTTCCCGTTCGCCATCTTCCGCGCCGGCCTCTTGCTCTCCTGATTGCGGAACTAACTTATCCATTAGCAGATTGACTGCTTCGCCCTTGAGCAATTCCCCCCAATCCACTGCAACCACTGGGTCATCAAGCGGTCCGCTTATTTTGAATGGAAATTGTTTGCCCCCCAAGTCAGCCGTCAGAGCTTCCTGGTTCAGTTCGGGCATGTCGCGAACTGCCGCGACCAGCCCGAGGTCCACTTCGGACCGGCCCAGGTCGATGGCGCCTTCGCCACGAACCGTCAGAAAGGGCAACTCGCCGACAAGCTCGCGCGTGTTGACCACGCCATCACTGACGCTGGCCGCGAACTGCATTTTGGAAAACACCGTTCTCTTGGGTTCGGGTTGCGGGGCCGGCAGCCCCTTGTAGAGCGAATAGGCGCGGCGGATCTCATACCAGATGTTGATGCCTTCCAGAGCCCCTTCAGTGAGGGTCAGGCCCACGTCGCCATTGAGGCTTTTGAGCACCTGTGTGCTTGTGCTGCCGCGCCCGGTGAGCTGGATATGCCCCAGCGCCGTGCCCGACAGAGACTCTTGGTCGACCAGATCGCCGATCAGTTGCTGAAAAATCACCGCATCCAGCTTTTCATCGAGTGACACCACGGGGACGGCACCGGCGCTGTCGAGTCTCACATCGCCTTTGTAGGTGCCGCCGTAGAAGGTGGCAGTGAGCGGGTGCAGCCGCAGTTTTCCGCCCAGGACGCGCACGCCAAGCTGTGCGTCACTGAATGCCATCCCGGCCAGGGTCATTGCGCCGATCCGCAGCGTGCCGTCCACATCAATACCACGTATTTCATCGCTGGGGATGGCCAGGTCTTCTTCGGTTTCCGCGGTTGCGGGTGCAAGGTAGCGGTCTATATTCAAAGTATCCACGTTAAGATCGAATCGCAGTTGTGGGGTATTGCCCAGTCCAAGGCTGAACACACCGTCTATGGTGCTTTGATCCAACTTAAGGCTGAGGGGCTTGAGCTCGATCCGATCAGCGTTGCCGGAAAAATCGGCGCTGAAACTCGCTCGTTGGAGTGCCTTTGGGTCTGCCGTAACCGGCGGCTCAATTGCCAGACCCTTCATGACGGTTGAAATCGAGAATTCTTCCGATGTTAGCGTGCCACTGAATGCCGGATCGCCCAGAATATTCGTTGCATCAAGCTTACCCGACAATTTCAGGTCCGACAGGTCCGCAGTAAATGACTCAATCGCCAAAGTCTGAGCGCCGAGATCTGCAGACATTGCAGGCGTGCGTATACGAATGGGCGCGGCGTCAGATTTCGAAGGATCCGCGAGTTCCAGATCCAGGTCGTTGAGTCGGAAATGTTCTGCTTCAAAGTCCATTGCGGCGTTTGCCGTCAGCGAAATGTCGTACTTGCTGCCCGCTGCCACATCCTCGAGCAACACCCGGACTTCAACGGGTAAGGGGTCGCCCGTTCCCAACGGGCCCGTTTGCATGTTGAAACCGCTCAGCCGATACTCCACGCCGGCTTGCAGGTCTTTGTAACTGATGTTGGCATCGAGGATGTCCAGGCCCGCGACTTCCTGGCTGGTAAACATGGACTTCTCGTCCGCGGCCTGCCCTTCTTCAAGGCTCGCATTTGTAAAATCTTCCCAGTTGCTGCGCCCGCGTTTGTTGACCGCCAACACCAGAATCAGCCCGTCCAGGGTGATTTCATCCACCACTATCTTTTTGGAGAACAATGGCATCAGGGCGACGCCGATACGCGCCTCCTTGATGCTGGCAAATTCCTTGTCGGCGAAACCTTCAGCGTTGTTGACACTCAGATCGGTGACTTTGACGGCCAGCCAGGGGAAGACTGTGAATTCCAGGTCGCCGTTAATCGCCACCTTTCTACCCGTTTGATCATGAAATTGCGTCGCAATGGTCTGTTTAAGATCTTCCTCGTCATAGATGATCGGAAGCAGAAAACCGGCCAACACCAACAAGACTACAATCAGGGCGAGCAGGCCAAATAGAATCTTTAAAATGCGCTTCATGGGCTTTTCTCCTGAGGAATACCGAGCATAGCACTTCAGTTCTTGCCAAGGCCGGCTGGCAACAGGTCGAGGTAGGCCAGGAGTTGGACAAACTTCTGCAGGCGTTGATTGCGGTATTCGTCGACATCCCTGTCCCGGTAGTCAAAAAATCCGCTTCCCTCACGCACGCCGTTGCGGCCTTCACGCATGTTGCGTTCAATAATATCCGGTACTGCATAGCGATCAGAATCGATCGCACGCGAAAGATGTTTGCTGCCATGGTAGAGAATGTCGTTGCCACCCCAGTCAATGAACTCCAATACGCCCAGCACTGCAAAACGCAGCCCGAAACCCAATGTCAGGGCCTTATCGATGTCTTCCGCCGAGGCCACATTTTCCTCCACCAATCGTGCGGCCTCGTTCATGGCGAGGGCCTGAACACGCGGTACGATGTAGCCTGGCGACGCCGAACAAATCACCGGGACTTTGCCGATATTCTTGAGCGATTTTTTCAGTGTCTGCTTTGCCTTGCGACTTCATCCGGTCGATGCAACACCTAAACTCTTACTGTAGAGAGGGAGGTGATGCCAATGAAGTACCGAACGAGGATCTTATTCACCGAAACTGACAAGGCACTGATGTGGGATCGTTGGCGCAAAGGCGATTCTCTGCACGCCATAGCGCGGCTTCTTGGCCGCAGTCATGGTTCCATTGCCGGAGTTCTGGTGGGGACTGGTGGGATACGGCCAGCGAATAGAACGCGGTCCCACCGAGTGTTGTCTCTGGCCGAGCGCGAAGAGATCTCACGTGGTGTCGTTGCCGGCCAATCGCTGCGTTCGATCGCGGCATCATTAGGTCGTTCGCCGTCGACAATCAGCCGAGAGATCAACCGTAACGGTGGCCGGCGAAGTTACCGGACGAACCAGGCTGATAAAGCGGCCTGGCAACGGGCCTATCGTCCCAAGACCTGTAAACTGGCACGCAACCGTGCGCTGGCGGGCATCGTGGCGGAGAAGCTACAGCTCCAGTGGTCACCGCGACAGATCGCTGGGTGGCTGAAGTGCACCTACCCACACGACGAGACTTACCAGGTGTCACACGAAACCATCTATCGCAGCCTCTTTATCCAGGCCCGTGGCGCCCTGAAGAAGGAGCTGCTGCAACACTTGCGGCGTACTCGCAGGATGCGTCGCTCACGCCATCACACGCAAAAGACAGCAGATCATGGCCGTATTAGCAACACCGTCTCGATCCGCCAGCGACCGGCTGAAGTTGAGGATCGCGCCGTACCTGGGCACTGGGAAGGTGACCTGTTGTTCGGCAGCAATAACAGCCAGATCGCCACCCTGGTTGAACGTCAGACACGCTACGTGATGATCGCCAGAGTTAAAGGCAAAGACACCGAGACGGTGATCAATGCACTCATCAGGCAAGCCCACAAGTTACCCCGGGAGCTTTACAAGTCGCTCACCTGGGATCGCGGTAAGGAAATGGCTGATCACCAACGCTTCAGTCTGGAGACTGATATCAAGGTTTACTTCTGTGATCCACAGAGTCCCTGGCAACGTGGATCGAACGAAAACACCAACGGCTTGCTGAGGCAGTACTTCCCCAAAGGAATGGATCTATCGAACGTTCACCAGAACAGGCTGAACGCGGTGGCCAGACGACTTAACGAGAGACCCAGAGAAACGTTAGACTTTGAAACACCGGCTGAACGATTTAACCAATGTGTTGCAATGACCGCTTGAAACCGCACTCAATAGCGGTGCGCTGACTGACGCTAATTTCAACCAACGGCATCAGGTGCGCCGGATTGAGCCAGTGGGCGTTCAGGAAGCGTGTTGGATGCTTGATCAGGTCGGCCAGTTCTTCAACACCCAGTGTGGATGTGGTGGAAGCAACAACGGTTTGTTCCCTCGCGATCTCGCTGATCCATCCAAATGCCGGTTGCTTTGCGGACATCGTCTCGGGGACCGCCTCGTAGATAATCTGGGCCGATTCAATGGCTTGCGCCGCATCGACTGCGGCGATGGTTCGAATGCGGCTGAGAATGGGGGAGACCTCCTCCGGTTTCAACAATCCTGCCGCAACCAGGAAGTCCAGGTCCTTGCCAATTTCACCGTACACCTTACTGCAGAGCAGTTGAAAATCTTCTTTTGGTCGTTTTTTGAGGTCTACCAATAGCGCAGACACACCCGCCAGTGCATAGCTCTGGGCGATGCCCCGGCCCATGCGGCCGGCACCGACGATGCAAATCGCCTGATGGGTCAACTCTGGAAGCATCCTGGGCCTTCTTTCAGTAATTGCCTCATTTCATCTCTTGAAAGCCGATCCAGCCTCAGGCTTTCAAGCGTCCGACCTTCAGCATACAGATCCCGCCCGGTGACCGCCGATGCAATCGCCAGCAACCCGCTGGCCACCGGCACGGACTGCCCCGCCCAGTGCGCCACCGAGACCAGAAAAGACAAACCAAGGCGCGTGTCCTCAAGCATGTAGCGATGGCTGGTCAGGTCGATCTGCTCGCGCCAGGCACCGCTGTCGGTCAATTTTGCATGGGCGTCACGGCCATACATCCATTCGTCACCGTCGCTGCTGTAATGATCGCTGAGCGGAAAATGTGGTGGGCCATAGCCCAGGGCATTGCGCGTTTGCATGCGTTCATCATCAAGCGCCACGGTGACACTGCGTATCGAGGGCTGAGTACCCTCATTGTGGATGTCCCAATACGAAAAATGCTCCAGCGGGCCGGCGTTCATGAGAATCAGTGGCGGGTGGATGATCGGGCCTGCATTCATCAGAGCAGCGCTCAGACCATCCTCGATGCCCTCCACCGCAGGAAAAGCTCGCTTGAGTATGGCAAAGGCATGGTCGCTGGAGCATGCCGGAAATATGCCGGTGGGCAGCCGGGTCGCATAAACACTGGTGACGACCTCGCTGCCGGAATGTTTTCGGGCCAAGTAGGGTAAAGTGCCGGTCTCGGCAAAGCTGACTGTAACGCCCGGTTGCTTTTCATCCAGGGCGCTGGCAAACAGGTAACAGCCAAAAGTCCCAGGGGTCAGGTACACCACTTGACCTTCCTCAAGCACTTCAGCCAATTGCGGTGCGAGGTCCTCATGTGTCGTCGCCGGCAGTGGAATCACGATCAGCGCTGCGCCCGCAATGGCCTCGGCCAAATCAGCCGTCAGCAATGCAATGGGCACCTGGCGCGTGCCGCCGGGGTCTTTTAGTCCGATTCCACCCGCATCGGCCACCGCCTGGTGTGTAGCCAAATCACGCCGCCACCAACGAACCTGATGGCCCGCCTCCGAAAGCTCGGCCGCCGCGGCAAAACTGCCGTGGCCGCCACCCAATACTGCAATATCCAATTCTTTCTCTTACTGCCTGCCAGGATCCACGATCGCGCGACCGAGGGTGTTCGCGTCGGTGCCAAACCACACGGTGCCCGAGCCCTTCTGATAATGCATGTGACGGACTGTTCCTGCCCCGGAAGCTATTTCAGTCAGGCCGAAGAATGATTCAGTCTTCGGGTTGAACCCCATAAATACATTGGGCTGAACACCCGAGGCTACCATCCACAACATACCGTTCCGGTCCGAGGCCATCCCGTATGGCCGGGCGCCGCTCCCCTGGGGCATCAGCCACTCTTTAAATACCTGGGACTGCGGGTCATAAGCGCCCAATTGGCCACCTGCATAGTCCACATACCAGACGCGGCCGTCGCTCAGGACTTCAAGGCGGCGAGGGCGAGCCTTGCTGCGGGGCAACTCAATTTCCTCGAGCACCAACGATTCCGGATCAATGTGTACCAGCTTGTTGGTGCCAAACAGAACGGCCCATACCGACCCATCGGGCGCCATCTTGATGCCGTATGGTCTGGAGGCTCGCGTCTTCGACTTGATGAGATCAACCTGGTGCGAACTGGTATTGAGACGGCCAAACATATTGCTCTGCTGGAGGGTGAACCAGATGTATTCTTCGGTCGCATCGAATATCAGCGTATGCGGATCACGCGCGGTCTTCTCGGGCATCATGATCTCAAGAGTTTCCTCTCTCTCAGGATCATAACGACCGATCAAGCCGGTCCGGTTGCCCGCATACCAGACGCCTCCGTCGGTGGCGACAATCAGATTATGTGGTGCCGCGCCCTTTTTCAGTTGTACTTTGGTGAACTCACCTGATTCCGTATTGAAGTGGGCAAGGAAGCCGGCCCCTTGCCCCACAAACCAGACTGATGTAGCGCTGGTGGCAAATGGATCGCGTGGGCGCGAGGCGGCATACGGCACCTGCCACTCGTGAATGTCTACTGGTTGAACCTCGTCGTTGGCGCCTGCGGCCAACGCTTGCGTGATCAAGAATATTAGACCAGCAAAATAATTGAACAGGGCCTGCATGGGCGATTCCTCCAAATCACGTTTTCAAGCTGTGTGGCTGACCACCCGGAGCAATTTAGCATACACCGGTGTGCGGAGTTCTTCTGCCCGCACATCCCTGAGTAAACGCGAGCTGAAGCCCCCTCCTACTGCTGCTGCCGGGCTTTCGTCGATACGTTATGATTCATCGACCCGAACTCATGGAGATCAGTATGGCGGAGAAATTCAATGCCATTGTGGCAGACGATCACGATGGCAAAACCCGAGCGGGGTTGGCGGAAATTTCTCTCGACGATTTGCCCGATGATGATGTACTTGTGGACGTGGCCTGGTCAACGCTTAATTATAAAGATGCGCTGGCAGTATCGGGCAAGGGGAAGATCTGCAGGTTTCTGCCCATGGTATGCGGCATCGATCTGGCAGGCGAGGTCATTGAATCAGCAAATTCATCATTTCAGTCGGGAGATCGCGTGTTGGTCAACGGCTTCGGGCTTGCCGAAACGCATTGGGGTGGTTACAGCCAGAAACAGCGTGTGAAAGCGGAATGGTTGGTGCGGATTCCAGACGCGTTTTCACTTCAACAGGCAATGGCCATCGGTACGGCGGGCTATACCGCCATGCTTTGTGTCCAGGCACTGCTGGATTACGGCATAGAAACCGACCAGGGCCCGCTTCTGGTGACAGGGGCCTGCGGCGGGGTTGGCTCAGTGGCAACCATGCTGCTTTCCCGCCTGGGGTTCCAGGTGACAGCAGCAACCGGGAGGGCTGAAGAAAACACCCCGTTTCTTCGCACTTTGGGCGCGCAGGAGGTGCTCAATCGCGATGAATTATCCCGACCTTCAAAGCCGCTGGAATCGGAAAAGTGGAATGGCGTGGTCGACGTCGTTGGCGGTGAAACACTGGCTACGGTGCTGGCTCAAACATGCTATGGCGGCGCGGTTGCTGCAACAGGCCTGGCAGGCGGTTTCCAGCTCAACACGACCGTGGCGCCCTTTATTTTACGTGGCGTGTCCTTGCTGGGCGTCGACTCTGTGATGGCTGATCTGAATCGTCGTCAGCAGGCCTGGAATCGTCTCGCCGATCTTGTGGATTTGGATCTGTTGGGTGAAATTTACACTGTGGAACCCATGTCTGATGTGCCCCGCCTGGCCGAGCAATTGCTCGGCGGCCAGGTACGCGGGCGAATTGTCATCGACGTCAACGCTTAGGTAGAACAATGGAAATCAGAATTATCAATAAAGCGCTCATTCACCAACTGCTGCCGCCAGAAAAGTGCATCGAATTGATGGACCAGGCCATGCGGCAGGTGTCGCTGGGCGAGGCCGCCTTGCCGTTACGCCACGCCCTGCCGCTGATGAATGGCAACGGCATGCTCGGCATGATGCCCGGTTACCTCAAAGCCAGTGGCGACCGACCTGATTGCTTCGGCATCAAGCTCAACAGCCTGTTTCCCGATAACCCAAAGCATGGTCTGCCCTCTCACCTGGGCCTTGTCGTCCTGTATGAGGCGGAGCACGGTAAACCGATTGCCATTCTCGACGCAGACGTCATCACCAGCCTGCGCACGGCCGCGGCCAGCGGACTGGCGACGCGTGAACTGTCCCGCCCTGAATCCAGCACTCTGGCCATGATTGGCACCGGGGAAGAGGCCCGCACACATATTCCGGCCGTACTGGCGGTTCGCGACATCGATACGATCAATGTGTGGGGCCGCAACGCGGCGCACGCCCAGGCCTTGTGCGATGAGTTTTCAGGCCTGGATGGCGTGGACATCCGAGCCTATGACTCGGTTGAAACCGCCGTTCAGGCAGCCGACATCATTTGCACCGTCACCGCCGCGCCCACCCCTGTTCTGGAGGGCGCCATGATTCCAAGTGGGGCCCACGTCAACCTGGTAGGCTCGAGCATCCCAACGGCCAGGGAAGTCGACAACGAAGCAGTCAGGCGCGGCCGATTCTATATCGATTACCGCGAGTCGACGCTCAATCAGGCCGGCGAATTGCTGAGCGCCATTAGAGAAGGCGTGGTCGACGAATCGCACATCGTGGGAGAGATCGGCTCCGTGTTGGTCGGTGATGTGGCTGGGCGTCAGTCGGCCGAGGAAATAACCATCTACAAGTCGTTGGGCGTGGCCGCACAGGACCTGGCCTCAGCATGGTTTGTCTACCAGGCATCCTGCGATCAGGACCTCGGGCAAGTGATCAGTATGTAGCGTCACGGTGTGCGGTGCGGCCACTGAATAGGTGATTTGAATCGTTGATTGTGCAGCAAGTTTCTTGTCCCGACGAAAATTTATTTGATATATTAAATTTTCAACCCAAAATTAATTTCTCAGGCAGAGGTACAAGCGCCATGAGCCATGTCTCAATTGATCTATCGACTGCTCTGGATGAGTGGATCCGAAACGATTTCCGAAGGATCAACACTGAGTTGGAAGAACTCTATTTTGTGCAGTCTGACCGCGCGGAGATCGAAGGTATCGGCGACGAACTCAAACAGCAGTTGGTGGCCGAAGGACTGATTCATATCAACCGCTTGCTCGATGAAGGCAACACGGACGAGGGATTCGAGGCAGCGTTTGACGTGCTCGGTAATGTCGGGTTGTACATGGCCGCATGCCGGCGGCACGAAATCACCGAGCCCTCCCGTGAGACGACTTCGCCCTTGCCCGAAGCCTCTGCATTGGCCTTGCATCTTGGTGCGTCGCTGGGCGTGACGCCACGTTTCGCGACCAGCCACATCACGACCTGGAATCAGGCCAGGAATGGAGTCTACAAGACCTTTACCGCGCTCGAAGACGAAGCGATATTCGTCGACTACAACACCCGCGGTGTGTTTGCCTACAAACGTGCAGCCGATGCCCTGGTACGTACCTTGCCCCTGGGCATCTCTCACCCGGTCACTTACGATCTGCTGCGCGATGCCCGCATTGCCCTGGAGGACGTAGCCAAGTACAACTCAACGCTTTTCGACAGGCTCGATACGGATCGCTTTTTCTATTGCGTTCGGCCGTACTACAAGCCCTACCGGGTGGGCCGCCAGGAGTATCGAGGCGCCAACGCGGGTGATTTTGCCGGCGTCAATGAAATCGACCTGTTGCTCGGCTTGTGCGACGCCAATCAGCTGTCCTATTCACAACTGCTGGTGGACAAATTCCTGTTCATGATGCCCGACGACCAGGCCCGCCTTCGCGACCTGACCCGCCGCAGGAGCCTGTTGGACAAATTCCTTGAATGCGACCCTGAGCAGCAACGCTCGGCCTGGTACCAAACCAACTGCCGGGCTTTTCTCGATGTCGCCAAGGCACACGGTTTCACCGCCCAGCAGCACCACGACCAACTCGTCAACCGGTTTATTGAAAAGCCCTCGGAACACCTGACGGCCCCGCACCTGAAACACATTACCGCCAGCGGACCACCCTTGCCGGTGCTGTTACAATCGCTGGAGAAGCTCAAGGATCTGCGCATTGCGGCACCGCGAGACGACATACCCAGCCGCTATCGTGACTTTGACCGCCTGAGGCAATCTTTGCGTGACTGACCCAATATCCAACTCAAAACCTGGCCCAAATCATGCGCTTAAATTCGCGCCTCAACCGGGGATCTACCTGCTCAGTCATTCGGTGGGAAGACCCCCGGCAAGTGCCCGCGAGGCGGTTGCCCAAAAGTTCTTCCAGCCCTGGGAATCTGGTCGCGTGGATGTCTGGGACGACTGGATCAATGCTGTGGGTGAATTTACCTCGGCCGTTGCCAGGCTGCTCAATACCAGTGCTCGACAGCTTTGTCCTCAGGTCAATCTCTCCAGCGCGTTGACCAAGGTGTTGTTCTCGTTGCCCAACAACCCGGCTCGCAAGACCGTGTTATTGACCGATAACGATTTTCCCTCGATGGGTTTTGTTCTCGACAAGGCCCGACCGGCCGGCTATGGGCTGAACTTCATCGGCGAGGCGGAAGACGCCAGCGATATCGACACCTGGCAAAAGCATCTCAGTGATGACGTTGGGCTGGTATTCATCACCCATGTGCATTCCAATTCTTCCTGCCAGGTCCCGGTTGCCGAGATTACCCGTCTGGCCCGTGCACGCGGCATCATTACGGTCGTGGACATTGCCCAGTCCGCCGGCATCATTCCGATTGACCTGCAACAGTGGCAGGCCGATTTTGTCATTGGCTCATGCGTCAAGTGGCTGTGCGGCGGTCCCGGGGCGGGTTTTCTTTGGCTGTCAGAAGATATGCTGGCAACAGCCGAGCCCATCGATGTGGGGTGGTTCTCACATGAACAACCCTTTGAATTCGATATCCACAATTTCAAATTCTCAGAATCGGCACTGCGTTTTTGGGGCGGCACCCCGTCGGTCATGCCGTATGTGCAAGGCGCCAATAGCATCAACATGCTCGCCGATTATGGCATCGACAGGATTCGCCGGCACAATGTTGAACTCAGCCAGTTGATTATGGACGCCGCGGGCAAGCAACACCTGGAATCACCCTTGGACCCTGCCTGCCGCGGCGGTACGGTGGTGGTCCGATATTCAGAGCCCCGACAGGAAAGGCTGGCCGCCGCCCTGCAATCCGCCGATGTACGCTTTGACGGCCGCGCGGCCGGCATCCGACTGTCTCCGCATATCTACAACAGCCGTACTGAAGTCGAATGCGTAGCCGGGATTATCGAAGGCCTGAAGTGATCTCGAATTAAACCTATCGGGCCACGATATTGCGTTTGGCACGATCCATCGCGCGGGTCCAATACGGTTCGTCTTCATCTTTGACAGAACGAGCCAGGCCGTCAAGTACCTGTTTGAAGTGCGCCACAACAGCTTCGGTTTTGTCATTGCCCTGCTGAATCTCGTAGTACAGGTGCGGATTTTCAGATACGACCTGGGCCGCCACCTGTAATTGGGCGTTAAAGGTACTACTGGAAATGTCACGCAACAGCGACACTTGCTCACCGCTTTCAGCCAGCGCGCTGGCGAATGCGATATTGACCAGGTGCGACAAGCCAAGCACCCAGGCCATGACCTCGTCATGATCTTCGAGGCTGATATTGACGCAGTCGGCCGCCGTGTGTTCGAACAATGCCCTGGCTTCATCGCGCGCGGAAAGGCTGCCCACGTCAACGAACAGGATATGACGTCCCGACAGGCCGATTTCGCTTGGCCCGAACATTGGGTGGACCGAGGTGACTTTGCAGCCGGCGTCCCTTAGTGCAGCCAGGCCTTCACGCATTGGGCTCTTCAGCGACCCGATATCAAATATCAGACCGCGGGGCGCGAGTTCAGCCAGTCGCAGCAAAATCGCATTGCTCGGTCGCAGAGGGACGGCCACGACGACCAACTCATAGTCATCCACGGCCGATTCCCAGTCCGCCACGATGGGATAAATCGATTCCGAGCCTGCCGGGTCCGCAATATCGACTGCGTAGCCCACCATGTCGAGAAAGCGTGTCATCCACACGCCCATGCGACCCAGACCGCCGATGACCAACGCGCGCTGGCCGTGGCCGTGCTCTGACTGCACCAGCTTGTATTGCTCCTGGTTGCCCAGGGAATGGTAAATCAGGGTTTCCAGAACTTCCCTCGCCAACGATCCGGGCAGGCCCTTTTCTTCGGCCCGGGCCATGCCTCGCTCGAGCACTTCCTGCTCGCGGGCATAGTGCCGTAAAGGGAGGCCGGTGCGCAGTTTGTGTTCGCCAATGATGTCCACCACCGACTGGCGCTCAGCAATCAGATCGACAATGCCCGAGTCAATTTCATCCAGCCGTTTTCTCAGCCGGGCCAATTCGTCGGTGGTCAGTTCACCGCCCGCACCCATGATCAGATGACCTGCGCCTTGCAGAATTTTCTTTTCCCCACCTGCAAGATGCCTTGAAAACCCGGACCCAGCTTAAGGCTGCGGTCCGATATCTTCTCTCCGTCAATCTTCACGCCGCCTTGTTGAATCATGCGAAACGCTTCGGAATTGCTGGAAGTCAGACCGCACTGGCTCAAGGCCGCGGCGATACCGATGCCCTCACCGCCGGTTTCCAGCGCCTTTTCCGGAATATCCTCGGGCATCGCGCCCTGCTGGAAACGGTTGATGAAAGTCACCTGAGCCGCCTGCGCCGCGGCGCGGTCGTGAAAACGCGCGACAATTTCCAGGCATAGGAGGAACTTCACATCGCGAGGATTCTTGCCACCTTGCACGTCGGCTTTGAACCGGGCAATTTCGGCATTGCTCCGGAAACTGAGCAGGTCAAAGTATCGCCACATTAAGTCATCGGATATCGACATCAATTTGCCGAAGATTTCGTCCGCCGGTTCGGTAATGCCGATGTAATTGTCCAGCGACTTGGACATTTTCTGGACGCCATCCAGACCCTCCAGCAGCGGCACTGTGATGATGACTTGAGGTGGCTGGTCATAATGCCCCTGCAGGTGGCGCCCAACGTGTAGATTGAATTTCTGATCGGTACCGCCCATCTCGATATCCGACTCAAGAAAGACCGAGTCATAGCCCTGCGCCAACGGGTAAAGGAATTCGTGAATGGATATGGGTTGATTGGACTTGTAACGATTCTCGAAATCGTCCCGCTCCAACATCCGCGCAACCGTGTACTTGGCGGCCAGCCGAATCATGCCTGAAGCACCCAACGGCTCAAGCCACTCGGAATTGAAGCGGATATGCGTTTTGCTCTCGTCCAGAATTCTGAATACCTGGTCGGCATAGGTCTGCGCGTTTTGCTGGATCTCCTCGGGGCTGAGGGCCTTGCGAGTGACGTTTTTTCCAGTGGGGTCACCAATCATTCCGGTGAAGTCACCAATGACAAAGGTCACTTCGTGCCCGAGGTCCTGCAGTTGCCGCATTTTGTTAATGACCACGGTATGCCCGACATGAAGGTCCGGCGCTGTGGGGTCAAATCCAACTTTGATGCGCAGGGGCCGACCCAGCTGGAGTCGCTCCTTGAGCTCCTCAAGCTTGGTAATCTCATCGGTACCCCGCGCAATCAGGTCCAGCGCGTCTTGTAAGTCTGACATGGCTTTCCCACAACAATTCGCCATGACGGCGTAATGGGGCATTGTAGGTCCTCGTAAAGCAATGCTCCACCCCCACGTTACTCACTCCATTTGACCGCCGACACGCCGACCGCTAATCTTCGCGAACGAAACAAAACGCGAGCCTTGCAACGACGACAAGGGCGCGAAATGGGATGATCTCCAGAAGACTGAAATCTCTTTGGCTGCGCCGCTACCGGAAACATCGGTACCGGATGACCCGGATATGGCTGACCGCCGGTGCGTTGGCCATCGCCGCCGTACTGATTTCGTTGGCAGGGCGCAGCCCGGAGCCGGCAGATCCGTCCAACTTCTATTCTGAAGTCGTTGAATTGAACCTTCCAAAGCGCTCCAGCCCCGCCAATGCCGCCGGAAATATTGCCGATCCTTCGAGTGCACCAAGATTCAAGGCTGAGCCACCGAACTGGCACTCCGTAAAGGTCGAATCCGGTCAGACTTTGGATACCATTTTCCGGCAGCAGGGTCTCAGCGTCTCACTGCTACATAACATCCTTGCCATTAACAGCGACACCCAGAGACTGAAAAAAATCCGCCCCGGAGAGACATTTGAGTTTCTCAGGGATAGCGAGGGCTCAATGCGCCAGATGCGCTACCCGCTGGATGAGGGCCACTATCTTATCGTCCGTAATGAGGGTGGAACACTGACTGCCGAAACCCAGGAGCGACAAATAGTTTTGCAGACTCGTGAAGCCAACGGCGTGATCAACTCATCGCTGTTCGTCGCCGGCAAGGAGGCAGGCCTGAGTGACAAAATGATCATGAAACTGGCCAACATCTTCGGCTGGGACATCGATTTCGTGCTGGACATCCGTGAGGGAGACCGGTTCTACCTGGTTTATCAGAAGCTGATCCGTGAGGGCGAGTTTTTGCGTGATGGCGAAATTCTGGCGGCCACCTTTATCAACCAGGGTGAACGATTTCAGGCGATTCGCTACACCGACGCAGAAAATGACGGCTATTTTTCACCCGACGGGCGAAATATGCGCAAAGCTTTTTTGCGGGCTCCACTCAATTTTTCCTACATCAGCTCGGGGTTTAACCCGCGGCGCATGCATCCTGTACTCCGACGGGTGCGGCCCCACAACGGCATCGACTATTTCGCCCCGGTGGGCACACCGGTATACGCCGCCGGTGGTGGAAAGGTGATCCGCTCGGCCTATTCCAATGTCAACGGTCACCATGTGTTCATTGAGCACGATGGCAGTATCGTCACCAAATACCTGCACTTCACCAATCGTGCCGTCAAGGCAGGACAACGTGTCAAACAGGGCCAGACCATCGGTTATGTCGGCTCCACTGGCCTGGCGACCGGTCCCCACCTGCACTATGAATTTGTCGTGAACAACGTACACCGCAATCCCCGCACCGTGCCGCTACCCAAGGTAGAGTCGCTCAAGGGCAAGGAAATGACGGACTTCGAGACCCACGCTGCCACCTACATTATGCATTTGAGCCGACTGGAGTCCGCCTCGCTCTATGCCAGCCGTGAGTGATGGCCGGCTATTCGTCGGCCTAATCTCGGGCACCAGCCGCGATGGCGTCGACGCGGTGCTGGCGCGCCTCGGAAACGCACCTCAGATCGTAGATTCTCAGACACTGCCATACCCGGAAGCTATTGCAACACAACTCAGGCTGTTGATTGACTCTGGCACCCGGCCCACCGCCAGGCAGACGGCCTTACTGCACACCCAACTGGGGGAAGTCTTCGCCGACGCAGTCAGACGGCTGTTGCATCAAGCCGCGATTTCGCCAGACCGTGTGACAGCGGTCGGCTCCCACGGACAGACCGTGTGGCATGAGCCCAACGGCCCCAACTCGGTCACGATCCAGATCGGAGACCCACAGCTGATCGCAGACCTGACCGGCATTAAAACCGTTGCAGATTTTCGCACCGCCGACCTCGAGGCCGGAGGGCAAGGCGCGCCACTGGCGCCATTGCTACACCGCCAACTGCTGCAGCCTGCTGAAGGCTGCGTTGCAGTGGTCAACCTCGGCGGCATCGCCAATGTTACATTGCTGCATGCCGACGGCACGGTCAGGGGCTGGGACACTGGGCCGGCCAACTGCCTGCTGGACGGCTGGATCCGGAGACACCGTGATTTACCCTATGATGAGGGTGGGCAGTGGTCTGCATCAGGAAAAGCGGACCATGATCTGCTGCAGCGATTGATGGCCGATGCGTATTTTAGCCAACCGTCTCCCAAAAGCACAGGTGTTGAAACCTTCAATATGCGCTGGCTGAAACAGTCGGCGGAGGGCCTGACAGATGCTATGGCACCCATTGATGTGCAGGCCACTCTGGCCGAATTGACAGTGCGCAGCGTGGCGCAGGCCCTGAAGAAATCTGACGCCAATGAATTGTTGGTGTGTGGTGGTGGCGCTCACAACGCCGACCTCATCAACCGACTTCGAGCCGCCCTACCTACGATGACGGTGGATTCGACGCAGATCAGGGGTCTGCCGCCTGATTCAGTGGAAGGGTTGCTGATGGCCTGGCTGGCTGAACAAAGACTGGCCGGGCGACCTCAAGACACCCGCTCCATCACAGGCGCCCTCGCGCCGGTGCTGCTCGGAGAAATTTTTGAACCACAACACTGAATTGAATGGAGGCCCGAACTTTTGAATTTGTTGCTCAACATCATCTGGCTGATCCTCGGTGGATTCGTGGTGGCATTCATTTACGTCATCGGTGGCGTTTTACTGTGCATTAGTATCATTGGCATACCGTTCGGCATTCAGGCCTTCAAGCTGGCCGCCCTGGCTGTCGCCCCATTTGGCATGGAAATCAGAGAGAAGGAACCCCCGGGCGGCGCGCTGGCGATCATCATGAATGTTCTCTGGATCATTCTGCCCGGCCTGGAACTGGCGATTTTTCACCTGCTGATGGCCGCAGCGCTGGGTATTACCATCATCGGCATTCCATTGGCGTTGCAGCACCTGAAGATGACGCGCCTCGCATTGCTGCCGTTTGGATTTGAAGCCAGGGAGATGCGTGGCTAGGTGACGAGATATCGTCAGTTTGCTGCGGCTTCGCGCTCTTTTTCCGCCACCACCATCTGCCTGACGTCTTCCAACAGGGCCTTGGCGTCATAAATCACCCCGTCCTTGATGGTATAGCGAACCCCACCAACCCGTTGGGGTGTATTGGTCTCCTCATTGACTTTCAATGCCCCCGTGCCATAAAGCACCTTGAAATTCTCCAACGGATTTTCATCGACGATCACCAGGTCGGCATATTTTCCGCGCTCGATCGTACCGATTTCATCCTCAGCGTCGAGCAATTCCGCGGCATTCAGGGTTGCCGAACGCAGCACTTCCAGAGGATGGAAGCCCGCTTCCTGCAAGAGTTCCAATTCACGGATGTAGGCAAAGCCATACAGTTTGAAAATAAAGCCTGCATCGCTGCCGGCCACGACCCGGCCACCATGATTCTTGTAATCGTTCAGGAATTCCATCCAACGCTGGTAGTTCTTCTTCCAGGCAATTTCATCGTGTGTGGTCCAGTAAAACCAGTAGGACCCATGGGCGGCAAAATTGGGCTGATAGAATCGCCACAGAGTCGGCCACGTAAATTCGTCGTGCCACTCGGCGCGGCGGGCTCGCTGCAAGTCGCGGCTGGCCTCGTAAATGGTCATGGTCGGCACCAGCGTGAAGTCAAGCCCGATCAACTCGTCACGCACGGCATTCCAGTGCTCGCTGCCCGGCGCTGCCGCCTGCAGCCACAGGCGCCCGGCCTGGCCGAAACGGTCCTGCTCGTTGGCATAGTTGTAATCCACCGGGTAATCCTGGATCGTGCGCTGGTCAAACAGCGCCTCGGGCAGGCCATACCAATGCTCCATGCTGGTCAGTCCCCAGCGTGCCGAGTCGAGCACATCAACCCGCGCCACGTTGTTTTGCGCATGGTGCATGGCCGTGCGCAGCCCCTGTTTTCTCGCCTCGTCGAGTGCCGCCTCCATCACTTTGGGATTGGCGCCCAAGAACTTCACGCCCACCGCGCCTCCTTTGGCGACGTCTTTCATCCACTGCCTGGCCTCGGCCGGCGTCAGTTGCATGTACTCAACCAGCGGGAAGATGGCATAGGGATATATGCGCGGCGCCGTAATCGTATTGGCAGCGCTTTTTTCCATTTCATCCACGGTCCAGGCCAGACCGTTGATGGAACCAATATCCCGGACACTGGTGATGCCATGGGCAAGCCAGAGCTTGTACACATACTCAGCCGGAGAAGCGACGCCAACAATGGCTTGCTGAGAGGTGCTGATGTGGGCGTGGGCATCGACGAAACCAGGCATCACATACATGCCTTCAACATCAAGCTCGCGGTCTCCTGCCGCCGGGCGACCCACTTCACTGATGGGCAATTGGGGGTAACCGACGGACTGAATCTGCACGATCCGGTTTCCTTCTATCACGATATCAACCGGGCCAATCGGTGGTGCGCCCGTGCCATCGATCATCGTGGCGCCACGCAAAACAAGTCGCTCGAACGGTCCCTCGCCTTCACCCTCGGGACGCGGCGGCGCCTTGGCGGGTAGATTCGCGCCACCGCCGATATAAGCCATTTCATCACCAGCGGCGGGCGTATCGTCTGCCGCGAGACATTGCCCGGCAAGCAGAATGCTCCCGATGGTCGCGGTCAATGTCCGCAATGCCCATTCAATCATTTTCATGGATTTATCCCGTTCAATTCCCAGTTGCAGGTTGCCTCTCAGGTTGCCTCTTAGGGGACGCTGGCGCCCCTTTTTCCCTCAGTTCCTTCATTCCAGGGCGCAACAACAAACAGCATTAGCATGCCTGGAACGGCGACCAGGGTGCAGATGATGAAAAAATTGGTGTAGCCCACCGCTTCGATCAGAAAGCCCGTGCTGGCATTGGCAAGCGTCCTGGGAATGGAGACAAAGCTGGAAAACAATGCAAACTGCGTGGCAGTAAAAGCCAGGCTGGTTTCCCTGGCCATGAAAGCCAACAGGGCAATCGCGCCCAGTCCAACTCCAAGGTATTCTGCGCTGACGACGATGAACAGGCCCACCAGGTTGTGACCCACCGTGCTGAGCCAGATGTAGCCGGCAATCGAAAATATCTGTACAAATCCAAACAGCCACAAAGCCCGGTTGATGCTCAATTTCAGCATCAGGATGCCGCCGAGAATCCCCCCTGCTGCCGCAGACCACAACGATGCCACCTTTGCGACCGACCCAATTTCTGTTCTTGAAAAGCCCATATCCATGTAGAAGGGTGTCTGCAAGGCAGTCGCCAAATTGTCCCCCAGTTTGTAGAGAAACATGAAGGCGAGAATCAACATCGCAGAGCGCACACCGTCGCGTTGAAGAAATTCGCGAAATGGCTCGATCACTGCCTCGCGAAGGGTATGCGGGGCCAGCGCGTCATCGCTGACTTCACGAATGATCAGGGTGGTGATGATCCCGACCAACATGAATCCTGCTGTGACCCAATAGACGATGATCCAGGGCACCAGGTCGGAAAGAATCAGTGCCAACGCGCCCGGGACCAACGATGCAAGTTTGTAGGTGTTGACGAAGAACGAATTGCCGGCGCCAAGTTCATCATCTTCCAGCAACTCGCGGCGGTAGGCATCCAGAACAATGTCCTGGCTGGCAGAAAACAATGAAATGATAAATACCAGAACCACGATGCCGCTCAGGGATTCGGACGGATCAAAATGCCCCAATGCGCCAATCGAAATCAGCAATGCCAGCTGGGTGACCAGGGCCCAGCCACGCCGCCTGCCCAGAAACGGCAGGCTGAAACGATCCATCAACGGCGACCAAACGAATTTCCAGGTATAGGGCAAGGCAACGATGGAGAACAGGCCAATCGTGGCCAGGTCAATCTCGTTGCTGCGCAACCAGGCCGGCACCAGTTGGATCAACACGTACAACGGCATGCCCGAGCTGAAGCCAAGGAAAGCGCAGCTGACCATCTTGCGGTTTAAAAGGATTTCCTTCCAGTTGCGTTGCACCGCCGGTTTCACTTGTGGCCTCAACCCGGAGTCGCCGAGCCGGGATCGATCTGGTAGTCGTATTCCATGATCAGTGGCGCATGGTCGGAGAAACGCTCGGACTTGAAAATCTCAACGGCGGTCGCTTTTTCGGCCAGCGCCTTTGTGGCCACCTGGTAATCGATGCGCCAGCCGGTGTTGTTGGCCCAGGCGTTGCCACGGTTGGACCACCAGGTGTATTGGTGCTCGCGGTCATCTACCTGCCGAAATACATCAACCCAACCAGCCGGGCCAAACAAGCTGCTCATCCACTCGCGCTCCTCGGGCAGGAAGCCAGAATTCTTCTGATTGCCGCGCCAGTTCTTGATGTCGATTTTGCGGTGGGCAATGTTCCAGTCACCGCAGATCAGGTAGTCGCGACCGTCCTTGGCCATCTTCTTCAGGTAGGGCATGAGGTAATCCATCGTTTCGAATTTGATCTGCTGGCGCTCTTCCTTGCTGGATCCAGACTGCATGTAAAGTGACACGACGGTGAGGTTGCCAAAGTCGACACGCAACCAGCGACCCTCGTTGTCCAGCACCTGCCAACCGAATCCGTAACGTACACAATCAGGCTGATGCGCTGTATAAATTGCGGTACCGCTGTAGCCCGGCTTTATTGCATCGTGATAATAGGCGTGGTATCCGGGCGGGAAAAAATCTCTGTCCTTGAGCGCAGAATGCTGCGCCTTGGTCTCCTGGATGCACACCACATCGGCCTTTTGCTTGTGCATCCAGTCGAAAAACCCCTTGCGCTGCGCTGCGCGAATGCCATTGGCGTTGAGACTTATTATTTTCATGGCTATGGCTCCTTGTTAGCATACACCAGTCCAGACGGTCAATTCGTTGCGCCGCTGCCCTGCAGGCGCGATACTAGCACCCCCCGAGGGGAACACATTGCGACCCATTAAATCCACCCACTAAAGGCGCATTCGCCAGATGCAATCATCCGACCACAAGCAGCGTTTTTTTGAGCTGGCATTGCGCAAAGGCAACTTGCGTTTCGGACAGTTCGAGCTCAAATCCGGGCGAATTAGTCCCTATTTTTTTAACGCAGGTGGCTTTGATGACGGTCAGTCCCTGGGCGACCTGGCAAGGTGCTACGCCGACGCCATTGTCTCAAGTGGCGTTGAATTTGACATGTTGTTCGGCCCTGCCTACAAGGGTATTCCTCTCGCCGCCGCCACAGCCATTGCCCTCAATGACCACCACGGCCGCAATGTCCCATATGCATACAACCGCAAGGAAGCAAAAGACCATGGTGAGGGCGGCACCATTGTTGGCGCCCCACTGGGTGGCCGGGTGCTCATCATCGACGATGTCATTTCAGCCGGAACAAGTGTGCGTGAGTCGCTGGAATTGATTGCTGCCACAGGCGCTGGCGCAGCGGCTGTGGCCATCGCCCTGGATCGACAGGAACGAGGCACTGGGACACTTTCAGCCTCGCAGGAGCTCGAAACGCGCTATGATTTGCCCTGCATTGCCATTGCAGGACTGGATGATCTGATAGATTTTCTCAAATCTGGCGATAACGGTAAGCGAATCAGTCATGGAAAGGGAGGTCATCATGATGGAATCGATATTGACGCCATTCAAACGTACCGTGAGCAATATGGATGCCAATAAATTCAATGTCGGCGCGGCGCTGTTATTGTGCGTCAGCCTGACTCTGGAAGCAGATGTTTACCGCTGGGTGGACGAAAACGGTGATGTCCATTACACCGAGTCGCTGCCGCCTGATTTCGAAGATCGCAAACACGATGTCATCGACAAGCGCGGTATCGTGGTCAAAGAAGACCTCAGTCTGAAACGGGACCCGCCCAAACCCAAACCGAAGGTCGAAGATAAAGGCCAATTGCCTCGAGACAGTTCGGGGATGAGGCGACCTGAACCCTTGTACTCACCGGCTGAACTGCAACGGCGCCTCGACAGCATGCTACTGCTGCGCTACACCACCGAGCAGGAATTGGTTGATGCGATGAACGTGGAAATCGATCAACTGGCCTATGACAAGCGCCTGATCGGAACCAGCCTCAGCAGTGTCAGGAACACCTACCGGGCCAATATTCGCAAAGCCGCTGACCGGCAGCGGGCAGGAATTGTGGTGCCGGCAGATATGTCTCAAAAGTTGGCCGGTTTGCGCCGCCGACTGGAGGAAAATGAAATGTCCCTTTCCTTGCTCGACCAACGCGAAACGGAGATTCGCGAACTGTTTGACACTGAAAGGACACGTTATCGGCGCCTGGTGTTGGAGCGCGAAGCAGAAGCGGAATCCTGATTCGCAGATTCGACACCCGTTATGTATACACGATGCCCCGGTTGCCACACGGTTCACCCAGTCAATGCGGCCGTGCTGGCTCGTGCGTATGGACAGGCGCGATGTGGCAAGTGCAACAAGTCAATCAATGTGATCGAATGGCTGTTTGACTCCTGGCCGGATCCTGGCGCTCAGCCGGCGCCGAGTCGCGCTTCCGGGTCAGACCTGCCCGAACTCGGCGCAAATATCGATATGGGTCTGCACGATGCCGCCCCGGAGGGCAAACTCGAGGATGAAGGCGGCGGCCTCAAACAGCCAGTAGAAGCAAGGCTGTACAGCAGGCTGTTGTGGGTCGGGGGCCTCGTGTTGTTGCTCCTCATAACGTTCATAAACATAGCAAGTTTGCCAGGGACCGGCATCTCTGAATCGCAGCCGATGCAGTCCGCCATGCGGGCATTGGGAATGACCACTGCGCCGCCAACGCCGAGTTTTACAGACCTATCAAGCATTCAGCTGCTCAGCAGAGACATGCAGATGCACCCGAGCGTGCCCGGCGGGCTGGTATTGAGCGCTACCCTGGTAAACCGCGCACCACATCGCCAGGATTTCCCGGTGCTCGAAGTCATCCTCACCGACAAACGCTCCAGACCCATCGCCAACCGATACTTTCAGCCTTCAGAATATCTGTCCGAGGGTGCCGACAGCCGCCGCGGAATGACGCCCGAAGCGCTGCTGGCGGTGAAGCTGGAATTCTTGGATCCGGGCGCTCAGGCGACTGGATTTGAATTGCGCTTCCATGCCGAGACCCAGTGATGTAAAAAAACCGGGATTTGATCGCCAACTGTTCGATCGTTGTGATAGTGTTAGAGGTTCCCAGACACAACCATCCAAGCACCACAATTTTTGGACAGAAACAACAATAATGGCAGCTCAATCGGACCCTTCCATTCCCTTAAGACAAAACGTTGAAATTGCAATCAGGCAGTACCTTCAAGACATGGGCCAATCTCAACCCGACGGTCTATATCAAACCCTTCTCGCCGAAGTTGAACCACCGTTGATCGAGGAAGTGTTGCGCTACACGCAAGGCAATCAGTCCCGCACAGCGAAAATTCTGGGCATTACGCGCAATACGCTCAGAAGCAAGCTGAATCGCTACGACATTGAGGTCGTGAGCCCAAAGTTCAGTGGCAAGTTCAGCGGCAAACTCAATGGCAATCTTAACGTTGGGCTAGGCAAAAAACCAAGCGGCAAGCGTGTCTGAAAGCCTGGATTCAACCACAGCAACAGGCAGTGTGCTGATGAATTCGACCGACAAGCTTGCCCTGATCAGCGTTTCCGACAAGTCAGGTATCGAGGAATTCGCCGCCTCATTGGCGGCAATCGGCTTTCGATTGCTAAGCACGGGTGGCACGGCGAAATTACTCACCAATGGCGGTCTGGACGTCACGGAAGTCTCCGAATTTACCGGCTCACCGGAAATCATGGGTGGGCGCGTTAAAACCCTGCATCCGCGCATCCACGGCGGTTTGCTCGGCAGACGAGGTGAAGACGAAGCCGTCATGCGAGACCGGGATATTCCCAAAATAGACCTGCTGGTCGTCAACCTCTACCCCTTCGAGAAGGCAACTTCAGCTGCCGATTGCGATCTCGCCACGGCCATCGAAAACATCGATATCGGAGGCCCGGCAATGCTCAGATCTGCCGCCAAGAATTTCGAATCTGTGGCCGTGGTGACCCACCCAGATCAGTACGACAGCGTGCTGCAGAAACTACGGGACCAACACGGGACCCTGGATCGTCAAACACGGTTTGAACTCGCGGTAGCGGCATTTAACCGTGTTGCCCAATACGACGGAGCCATCAGCCACTGGCTTTCAGCCCACAACGGCGCGGCGGGCGACAGCGGTATGCTGGAAGTATTTCCCGGACAAAGCAACGCGACTTTTATTAAGGTGATGGATTTGCGCTACGGCGAAAACCCACACCAGCGGGCCGCCTGGTACCGCGATCTGTACCCGGCCGCCGGCAGCCTGTCCGGCTCAAGGCAACTTCAGGGCAAGGCGTTGTCCTTCAACAATATCAACGACACCGACGCGGCCTGGCAATGCGTCGGCCAATTCGAAACGCCGGCCTGTGTCATTGTCAAACACGCCAACCCATGCGGAGTTGCTGTTGCCGAGCACCTCATAGACACCTACGACAAGGCATTCGCTACCGACCCCACCTCTGCGTTTGGCGGAATCATTGCCTTCAACCGCCCAGTGGATGAAGCATTGGCCGGGGAGATCATTGACCGTCAATTCCTCGAGGTCCTGATTGCCCCAGCCTATAGCCAGGCGGCGCTCGAACGGCTTGCCGACAAACAAAATGTCCGCGTGCTGGAGGCTGAACTGGGGCCGCGGCCTTGTCACCAGGACGCCAAACGCGTGGCCAGCGGCTTGTTGATCCAAACTGCCGACGATGCCGTGATCACCCGCGATGATTGCCGCGTGGTTACCGACCGTCAACCGGATGAGCAAGAATGGCAGGACCTGCTGTTTGCCTGGAAAACCGCGCGCATGGTTAAGTCCAATGCAATCGTCTACGCCGCGGGTGGCCGCACTCTGGGTATTGGCGCCGGACAGATGAGCCGGGTCGACTCCTCCCGCATTGGCCGCTGGAAAGCGCAAGACGCGGGTCTGGATCTCAATGGCTCAGCCATGGCTTCCGATGCTTTCTTTCCGTTTCGAGATGGCCTTGACACTGCTGGCGATGCCGGCGTTGCGGCGGTTATTCAGCCCGGTGGATCCATGCGTGACGACGAGGTGATTGCGGCCGCCAACGAGCACGGCATGACGATGGTATTTACTGCTGTGCGACATTTTCGGCACTGAGGTACAACGATGAGAGTCATGGTGATTGGAGGCGGAGGCCGCGAGCACGCCCTGGCCTGGAAAGCCGCACAATCGCCAATGGTCGAACGGGTTTTTGTCGCACCGGGAAACGCAGGTACGGCGTTGGAAGAGGGCGTTGAAAACGTCGCCATCGCGGCCAACGACATACCGACTCTAATGGAATTTGCCCGCAGCAATCACGTCGGCTTGACCATCGTGGGCCCTGAAGATCCCCTGGTCCAGGGCATAGCGGACCGCTTCAGCAATGCCGGTCTGGCTTGCTTCGGACCCAGCGCGGCGGCGGCCCAACTTGAAGGCTCGAAGGCATTTGCCAAGGAATTCATGGCCCGCCACAACATCCCAACCGCTGCATTTGGCCAGTTTACTGAGCCTGACTCTGCCATCGCATTAGTCGCCGAACATGGCTGCCCCATCGTCATCAAGGCAGACGGGCTGTCGGCCGGTAAGGGCGTGATCATCGCGCAGAACCCGACGCAGGCAGAGGCTGCGATTCGGGACATGCTGGCCAACAACGCTTTTGGTGAAGCAGGCCACCGCGTGGTCATCGAGGAGTTTCTGGTCGGCGAGGAAGCAAGCTTCATCGTCATGGCCGACGGCGACAGTATTCTGCCGCTCGCGACCTCGCAGGATCACAAGACAATGGGGGAAGGCGACAGCGGCCCCAATACCGGCGGCATGGGCGCTTATTCGCCCGCCCCCGTCATCGATGCCGGTCTGCATGAGCGAGTCATGCAGACCATCATCCAACCGACAGTGGCGGGCATGGCCAGTGAAGGAAATCCGTTTCGAGGCTTCCTGTATGCCGGACTGATGGTTTCGCCCCAGGGCGAAGTGCGTGTGCTCGAATACAATGTGCGGTTTGGGGATCCGGAGACGCAACCGGTCATGCTGCGACTCACCTCCGACCTGGTGCAGCACTGTCTGGCGGCGCTTGAGCATCGCCTTGCCAACGAAATCGCTGAATGGGACGACCGCCCTTGCCTCGGCGTTGTCATGGCCGCCGGAGGTTATCCGGAATCCTACAGCAAGGGCCACCTGATCAGTGGCTTACAGGCGAAATTCAGCCCCGGCGTTAAAGTATTCCATGCCGGAACATCCACCACCGATAGCGGCATTGTTACCTCCGGAGGGCGTGTTCTCTGTGTCTGTGCCCTGGCTTCTTCAGTGACCCAGGCACAAACCACCGCTTACAGCGCCTGTGCCCAAATTGCCTGGGAGGGCGCGTTTTTCAGGCGAGACATCGGCTATCGGGCCGTCGACAGGGAAACGGTATCCGCCCAGTCTTGAGGGGCGAGGCAACCTGACCCAATGAGGCGCTGATATGGATGTCTCCCATATATTGAACGAGCTCAATCAGGCGCAGCGCGAGGCGGTCAGCGCGCCGGATAAGCATCTCCTGATTTTGGCAGGCGCCGGCAGCGGCAAGACCCGGGTGCTGGTGCACCGGATCGCCTGGCTGATCCAGTGCGAGCACGTCTCTCCCCTGGGAATTCTGGCCGTCACTTTTACCAACAAGGCAGCAGGTCAGATGCGCCAGCGAACGGGGGAACTGCTGAACATATCGCCGCGGCCGCTGTGGATTGGAACCTTTCACGGCATTGCACATCGGTTGCTGCGCATGCACTTTGATGCGGCCGGATTGCCGGAGTCTTTTCAGATTCTCGATTCAGATGATCAGTTCCGGCTATTGCGTCGGATCATACGCGATGAAGGCATGGACGAGGCGCATTGGCCCGCCCGGCAAGCCCAGTGGTTCATCAATGCCCGCAAAGACGAGGGCCAGCGCCCGCATCATATTGAACACATGGATCACCCGGTGACTTCAGCGTGGGTACAGGTTTACCAGCGTTACGAGGAATATTGCCATCGGGGCGGGCTGGTGGACTTTGCCGAATTGTTGTTGCGGGCACATGAATTGTGGCTGGAACAGCCTGACTTGCTGCGCCATTACCGGCAAAGACTGCAGTACCTCCTGATTGACGAATTCCAGGACACCAACGCCATTCAATACGCCTGGATTCGCATGCTGGCTGGCGACAGCGGCAGTGTATTTGTTGTGGGTGACGACGACCAGTCAATATACGGCTGGCGCGGAGCAAAAGTCGAGAATGTGCAGTATTTCGTGCGGGACTTTCCTGCCGTAAGAACGGTTCGGCTGGAACAAAATTATCGCTCCACCGGCAATATTCTCGATGCTGCCAATGCCCTGATTGCCAACAACCATGGACGTATGGGCAAAAAGCTGTGGACAGCTGGTGAACAAGGCCGCCCCATCCAGCTCTACTCTGCTTTCAATGAACAGGATGAAGCTCGCTATGTGGTCGAGCGCATCGAGCAGTGGCTGGCAGACGGACGCAAGGCCACCGATGCGGCCATTTTGTACCGCACCACTGCACAGTCCAGATTGTTCGAAGATTACTTGTTGCGTGCCGGCGTCGCTTACCGGGTTTATGGCGGGCAGCGGTTCTTCGAGCGTACCGAGGTGCGCGACGCCCTCGCCTATCTGAGGCTGATGAACAATCCCAACGATGACGCCGCCATTGAGCGAGTGATCAACAGGCCCACCCGCGGAATTGGTGACAAAACCGTCAACCTGATTCGCCTGCAGGCGCACGAGACGGGTCTCAGCCTGTGGCAGGCCAGCCAGGAGTGCCTCAAACAGGACATCTTCACTTCACGTGCCGCCAACATGGTGCGCTCATTCCTGCAGTTGATTGAAGGCCTGGGAGAGCGCATGAAGGACTGGACGTTGGGCAACCAGATGCAGGGTGTCATTGATGACAGCAACCTGGTTTCGGCCTACAACACCGAGGCCCCAGAGCGCAGAGAGACCCGGATTGAAAATCTCGGGGAACTGGTGAATGCCGCCGATGCGTTCATTCTCCCAAACGAAGACGCCGATGCGGGTATGTCGGAACTTCAATCCTTTCTCAGCCATGCTGCACTTGAAGCCGGAGAGACCCAGGGAGAGCGATGGGAAGACTGTGTGCAGCTCATGACCCTGCATTCGGCCAAAGGCCTGGAGTTTCCCCTGGTTTTCGTCTCCGGGATGGAAGACGGCCTGTTTCCCCATCAGCGCTCGGTAGAAGAATCGGGTGGGCGCGTGGAGGAAGAGCGCCGCCTGTGCTACGTCGGTATGACCCGGGCTCGAGAATTGTTGTACCTGACCCATGCCGAGGTCCGCAGAATGCACGGCTCTGAGAGTTTCTCCCGACCATCGCGCTTTATCGACGAGATACCTGCCGAACTGATCGAAGAGATCCGACCGCGCATGTCTGTCTCCCGGCCCTTCGTATCCAGTCGCGCGCCTTCCCGGGGCCGGGCGCGGCACACAGGGCGCACCCATGTACCCGGCCAGGAGTGGCCGTTCCGTCTCGGCGAGGGGGTCCGTCACAAGAAGTTTGGGCCGGGCACCGTGGTCGCGTTTGAAGGCTCGGGAGATCATACCCGCGTGCAGGTCAATTTCGACCAGGCCGGCGCCAAGTGGCTGGTTTTGGCCTACGCCAACCTCCAGTCAGATCGGGCCCCATGAGGAATCAAATTGAAGTCAGCCTGGAGACCGACCGGGGCAAAATCGCCGGCATACACTGGCCCGTAGCGGCCGGGCCCAGGGTCTTGTGCCTTCACGGCTGGCTGGACAATGCCGCCTCCTTCGCGCCAATCGCTGAACACGCAACAGAATTAGACATGGTCGCGCTTGATTTTCCGGGCCACGGTAAGTCGTCTCACCACCACCCCAACGCTCGCTATCACTTTGCCGATTACCTGTCGGACGTCCATGCAGCACTTGAAGCACTCCAATGGCAGCAGTGCCACCTGCTGGGCCACTCTCTGGGAGCAGGGGTATCGAGCCTCTTTGCGGCAGGACTGCCACAGGCCGTGGTCAGCCTGACCATGCTGGATTGTCTGGGTCCCTGGGCCGGCAGGAATGACGCAGCCGGTGCGAGACTGCGTAGAAGCATGGCAAACCTGTCAAAGCCAAAACGAGCCCTCAAGCCTTACCCTTCCATCGCTGACATGGTCACAGCGCGACAAAGCCAGGCAGTCATCTCCGCGCAGGCCGCCACCTTGTTGTGCCGGCGCGGCGCACAGATGGTGGGTGACCACTATCAGTGGCGCAGCGACCCCAGGCTCCACTGGGTGTCCCCGGTTGTTTTGTCAGAAGAACAGGCGTTGGATTGCCTGGCGCTGATTGAAGCGCCGATGCTGTCCGTCTTGGCCACACTGCTGTCAAAGCGCTGGTCAGGCGCCGAGGCGGCGCGGCGCCGGGAAATTATGCACGGCTGCCAGGTTGAAGAGGTGGCGGGGAATCACCACGTGCATATGGACGAGGCAGCCGCCGTGGCGGCCCACGTTGTCCGATTTATCATGCAGCACCATACAGGAGACAGGATTTGAACAGGACAACCATACCCGTGCGCGAGCGATTGATATTCGCACTCGATGTTCCGGATCTGGAACGGGCCCGCAACCTGGTTAGCCAACTCGGTGATGCGGTCGAGTTCTACAAACTGGGTCTGGAATTCTTTCTGTCGGGCAATTACTTCGAACTCGCCGCCGAACTACGTGCTGAGGGTAAGAAGATATTCGCAGACCTCAAGCTCTTCGATATTCCTGCGACCGTGGCATCTGCGGTCAAGCAGCTCGCCCGTCACCAGGTTGATTTTTGCACGGTACACGGCAACGACAGCATGCTGGAGGCTGCGGCCAATGCCAAGGGAGACGTAAAAGTACTCGCGGTTACCACCCTCACCAGCCTCGACCAGGGAGACCTCAATGACCTGGGCTTTCAGTGCGATGCCCATAGCCTGGTGCTCTCCCGCGCTCGCCGAGCCCTGGAACTGGGCTGCGATGGCGTGGTGTCTTCCGGACTGGAAGTCGCGGCGCTGAGAGAATCGGTGGATCACGCGCTGCTGGCCGTGTGTCCCGGCATCCGACCGATACTGAACCAGGAACTTCCGCCTGACGACCAACAACGAATCGTGACTCCGGCACAGGCCATTCGAAGCGGCGCTGATTACCTGGTGGTCGGGCGGCCGATCCGCGACGCAGCAGACCCCTATCAGGCCGCATCACTGATTCAGGCTGAGATCGCCGCCGCACTGACCGACTGAACCCTGCCAGATCTGCTTGTTGACATACTTAACGTTTGACATTATGATATCTATGTAACTAGTTAAAAATAAATAAGAACTGAGTACAACTAATTGAGTGGACTGCAGATAGAAAATCCCTTTTAGCAGAAAAACCGATCCTCTCCGGCTCTGCCGGATTTCCGGGTATGTTAATGACGTGCCCGGATTTTTTTGCCTGCAATTTTCCTTTGAAATGACAAGCTGTTGCAGCCTGTTAGAATATTCTCGAATGATTTGCCGGGAGCACCCCGGTGAAAACCGGGCTAACCAGGGCTTTTCACTCGCGCGCATGCAGCTGAACGAAACCACGAATCTCACCCCGCAAATTGTCCGTCGTGGAGGCTAATCCAAGACTTCTGGATCGACTTCGTATGCGCTGGTGGGGCGCCTTGAGCGGCATTCTGCATTGCTGGGTTACAACCCGGGAAATGCCTGAGTCTGCCAGCAAGATCGGCATCTCCAAAGATGTTCCGCTGTGCTATGTGATGGACGCATACGCCCTGTCTTCCTTGCTGATTTTGGACCGTAGCTGCGCGGCACTGGGCTTGCAGCGCCCCCTTCTGCCACTTGGGCCAGCACCTGAGCTGGCCCCAAAGTTCGACCCCAAAGCCTATGCGGTGCTCAAGCGCAAGAAAGGCCTGATTTTACGCCGCACTGACCCCCGCTCGCACTCTGACACCCTCAAACAGCTGGTGGACATGGTTTGGGACAATGAACTCAACGACATTCAGCTGGTGCCGGTAACAGTGATGATCGGCCGGGCCCCCGACAAAGAGACTCGGATCGCCAAGATCTTCTTCACCGAATCCTGGGAGATTGGCGGTCGTTTCAGACGCTTGCTCAGCACGCTGGTCAATGGCCGTAACACACTGGTCCAGTTCAGTTCGCCGCTATCCCTGCGGGCCTTGGCTGACGAAATGTCGGTATCAATGGCACAGCGTGAGCACACGGCCGAGGATCTGGGTGCCGCACGCTGCCTGCGCAAGGTATCGCGTATTCTCCGGGTTCACTTCCGCCAGGTACGAATCGCCACCATCGGACCAGACCTGTCCCATCGGCGCACGGTGGTGGATCAAGTGTTGCAAAGCCCCGCCATAAAGGCGGCCATCACAGACAAAGCGGCCAGGGACGGAATAACCGAAAACAAGGCGCGAAAGGTTGCCCGCTCATACGCCTTTGAGATCGCGGCGGACTATTCCTATTCATTTGTCCGCATTGCCTCATTTGCCCTCACCTGGTTCTGGAATCGCATTTATGACGGCGTGGAATTACACCATTTCACCGAGTTCCGCTCGTCCACAACCGGCTACGAGGTAATTTACGTACCCTGTCACCGCAGCCACATCGACTACCTGTTGGTGTCATATTTTCTCTACCACAATGGACTCGTGCCCCCACATGTCGCCGGCGGCGTCAATTTAAACATACCGGTGGTCGGCAGTCTGGTCCGTAAGGGGGGCGGCTTCTTCCTGCGCCGCAGCTTTAAATCCCAAAAACTTTACTCCGATGTCTTCAATGCCTACTTTAGCCGCATCCTGTCCGAGGGCACGGCGATAGAGTATTTCATTGAGGGTACGCGCAGCCGCTCCGGGCGCCTGTTACGGCCCATGGGCGGCATGCTGTCAATGACCGTCAGGGGCTTCCTGCGGGCGCCGTCCAGGCCGGTTATGTTTCAGCCGATCTACGTGGGCTACGAGCGTTTGGTCGAGGGTCGCAGCTACACTGCGGAATTATCCGGACAAAAGAAAAAGTCCGAATCCCTCGGCGATCTTATGCATGTGTTCAAGGTGTTGCGCCAGCGCTATGGCAAAGTCCATGTTAGTTTCGGCCAGCCCATATATCTGAATGATCTGCTGGACCGCCACGAACCCAATTGGCGCGAGCAGGAATTCGTCGAGGGCAAAAAGCCGGTGTGGCTGAATCCCCTGATCGAAGAGTTGGGCACCGGCATCATGGTCGGACTCAATGAGGCCACCCATGTCAATGCAGTAAACCTGCTGGCCATTACGCTGCTCGCTTGTCCCAAACATTCTTTGGGCCGCGACGAGCTCGAGGATCAGCTGCGCCTTTATCTGGACCTGCTGCACCAGTGTGCTTATTCAGAACGCCTCACCATCACGGAAAAAACGCCGACGCAGATGATTGCATACGGCTGCGATCTGGGGATTATTTCAATCCGCGAGCACCCGCTGGGGGACATCGTCGCGCTGATACCGGACCGCGCCGTGCGACAGACTTATTTCAGAAACAACATCTCCCACCTGTTGGCGCTGCCTTCGCTGATTGCAGGCTGTTTCCTCAATGAGCCCGCCATTGAGCGCTCAACGCTGCTGCGGATCGTATCTTCCATTTACCCTTTTATGAAGTCCGAGTTGTACCTGCGCTGGAACATCGATGACCTGGAACAGGCAGTGGAAGAACTAACGCGCTGGCTCGTAGCGAAGAACCTTCTGCTGCTTGAAGGAGAAGAGGTCATTCGGCGCGCCAGAGGCGGCAGTGCCGAAAATTTCCGTTTGCGGCTGATGGGGCGTGCCCTGATTCAGACTTATGAGCGCTACTACATCACCATTGCGGTGCTGGCCAAGAACGGACCGGGCACCCTGACCCAGCGTGAGCTCGAACGTCTGTGTACTCTGACCGCCCAGCGAATTTCACTCCTGAACGAGTTTGAAGCACCGGAATTCTATGAACGTACCCTGTTTCGCCAATTCATATCTCTGCTGCGGGACCTGAAGATTCTCTCGAACAACGGGCAAGAGAGGCTGGAATTCAACTCCATGATCGAACAGCTCAGTGAGGATGCCAAACGGATACTCAGCAAAGAAATTCGGCACAGCATTGTGCGAGTCGCAGCGAGTCAGGCGTCCAGATCAGGAATCAGTTTGGATTCGAGATAGGCAATCCAGTCTTTGATTTTGAGTTTGCGTTTTTTCAGGCGGGTCAGTTGCAACTGATCCGTGGTTCGAACCTCAGCCAGCCGCTCGATGGCAGTGTCAAGATCTCTATGCTCTTCACGCAGACCTGCCAGCAGGCTGGCGATGTCGCCCGGATCTTGATTATCGATCGTCATAGATCAAGAATAGCACCGGAGCGGTCGGCATATTGCAACAAGGTTGGCCCGCGTATTGGGGAGAATTCGCGTAGAATACGGCGATTCCGGGAGGTCCTACCATGCATGCTGTTGTAAATCCTCAACAATACTCGCGCCATAAGCTGGTCAAGCGACTCCACCGCAAGGTGGGCCAGGCGATCGGTGATTACACCATGATCGAAGACGGCGACCGCGTCATGGTGTGCATGTCTGGAGGCAAGGACTCCTACACGATGCTCGACATCCTGCTGGACCTGCAGAAACGGGCGCCCGTAAACTTTGAACTCATCGGCGTAAATCTGGACCAGAAACAACCGGGTTTTCCGATGCATATCCTGCCCGATTATCTGCGTGATAAGGGTGTGTCATTTCACATCATTGAACAGGATACCTACAGCGTCGTGAAACGGGTCATACCCGAGGGTAAGACCACTTGCGGTCTGTGCTCCAGGCTTCGCCGAGGCGCGTTGTACCGCTTTGCATCTGAAAACGGGATCACGCGCATCGCTCTGGGGCACCACCGCGACGACATTATCGAAACCCTGTTTCTCAATATGTTCAATGGCGGACGCCTGAAGGCCATGCCGCCCAAGCTGATGTCCGACGACGGACAACACATCGTCATCCGGCCGCTCGCTTATTGCAGCGAGGCCGATATCGAGTGCTACGCAAAACAGCAGAATTTTCCCATCATTCCCTGCGATCTGTGCGGCTCTCAACCCCACCTGCAGCGCCAGGCGATAAAGGCCATGCTGAACCAGTGGTATCTTGAACACCCGGGGCGGATTGAAAACTTTTTTCGGGCCATTGCCCATGTCTCCCCCTCCCAGCTGGCCGATCGCAACCTGTTTGATTTCGAGCGCCTTTGCAACGAAAGCAGGGGCAACGAAGGCCGCGATAAAGATCCAAACGAGGCAACTAAATGGACAGAAGAAAATTCGTAGCAACGGCAGGGCTCGCGGGCGCCGCCGGATTGCTGACTGCCTGCGGCCAGCAAAACGCGGGAGCCAATTGCCCGGATGCGAGTGCGCAGAGCAGTGGCGAGACCTTCAATTGGAAAATTGTCACAACCTGGCCCAGAGACTTTCCAGGGCTGGGCACGGCTGTCAATCGTCTGGCCGAGCGTATTGGCGCCATGAGCAACGGACGCCTCAACATCAAGGTCTTCGGCGGTAACGAACTGGTGCCCCCGTTCGAGGCGTTTGACGCGGTTTCACGAGGCACGGCTGAGATGGGTCATGGCGCCGCTTACTATTGGAAAGGAAAGATACCTGCTGCCCAGTTGCTTGCCGGCATCCCCTTCGGCCTCACCGGCCATGAAATCAATGGTTGGTTCTATCACGGCGGCGGACTTGAGCTCTACCGCGAAGCCTACGCGCCATTTGGCCTCATCCCCTTTCCGGCGGGAAATTCGGGAGTGCAGATGGGTGGGTGGTTCAACAAGGAGATCCACGACCTCAACGATCTACGGGGCTTGAAAATGCGTATCCCCGGCATTGGCGGTGAAGTGCTCAGACGCGCAGGCGGCACGCCAGTCACCATTCCCGGCGCCGAATTGTTCACCGCTCTGGCAGGCGGCACGATTGATGCGGCGGAGTGGGTCGGGCCCTATAACGACCTCGCTTTCGGACTGTTTCGCGCCGCAAAGTATTACTACTATCCTGGCTGGCAGGAGCCTGGCAGTAGTCTGGAATGTTTCGTCAATGCCGAAGCCTATGCCACTCTGCCCCACGACCTGCAAAGCATCATCGAAGTGGCCTGCCAGGCAACGACGACGGACATGTACGCAGAATTCGAGGCCATGAATGGTAAGGCGCTCAACACGCTGCTGAATCAGCACGGGGTGGAACTGAGGGCTTTCCCGGAAGATGTGCTCGCGGCATTGAAGAATTACACCAGCGAAGTTCTGGAAGACCTCGCGGCCGCCGATGAGCTCGCCGCTCGTACATACGCTTCTATGAAATCCTTCCTGAATCAGACCGCTCAATGGACCGCGATCGGTGAACAGGCCCTGCTGGCCAGTCGCTAGTGTACTAGCGGTAAATCAGGTTGGGTAGCCAAGTGGCGAGGCCTGGCCAGAAGGCCAGCGCAGCCAGCATCAGCAACTGGATGGCGATAAAGGGAAACACGCCTCGGTAAATGGACGAAGTCTTCACCTCGTCCGGTGACACGCCGCGTAGATAGAACAAGGCAAATCCGAACGGCGGGGTCAGAAATGAGGTCTGCAAGTTCAGGGCAATCATCACACCCAACCAGATCGGGTCCAGTCCCATCGCCATCAGCACCGGCCCAACGATCGGCACCACCACGAAAGTGATCTCGATGAAATCGAGCACGAAGCCCAACAGGAACATGATCATCATCACCACGATCATTGCGCCGACCACTCCCCCGGGCAGTGACTGGAGCAAATTTGCAACCTGTTCATCGCCGCCGAATCCGCGGAAAACCAGGCTAAACAGCGACGCTGCAACAAGGATCATGAACACCATCGCTGTAATGCTGGCCGTGCGGTAAACCACGTCGCGCACGGCCTCGAAACTAAGTTGGCGACGCAACGCGGCCAGTACCACGGCGCCAACAGCGCCCACTGCCGCTGCCTCGGTAGGTGTGGCAATGCCTTTGAGAATCGAGCCCAGCACTGCGACGATCAAAAGAAGCGGCCCCGCTGCCAGGCCCACCAGACGTCCTATCGACACCTGCGTGTGAGCCTCCTCGTTCGCTGAAGGCATCAGCGCGGGGCGCATCCATGCCAGGATAAGCAGGTAGGCCAGATAGGCGCCAACCAAGACAAGGCCCGGGATCAGCGCGCCAGCGAACAACTCGCCAACCGAAACGGTCTCAGGCGAATAAATACCCATTTTCAGCTGCGCCTGTTGGTACGCATTGGAGAGCACATCAGCCAGCATGACCAATACTATGGATGGGGGGATGATTTGCCCCAGCGTTCCGGCGGCACAAATGGTCCCCGTGGCCACGGCCGGATTGTAGTCGCAGCGCAACATTGTTGGCAGCGAAATCAGCCCCATGGTCACCACCGTAGCACCCACGATGCCGGTGCTGGCGGCCATCATTGCGCCGACAATGACCACTGCCATTCCCAAGCCACCGGGTATCGCCCGCATCAATCTGGCGAGTGACTGCAGCAACTGGTCGGCCAGTTTGGATCGCTCCAGCATCACCCCCATAAAAACAAAAACCGGCACGGCGATCAGCGTTTCATTGGTCATGAGCCCAAACACGCGGTTGGGGAAAGCTTCCAGAAATGACGGATCGAAATTGCCGGTCGCGACACCCAGTAGCGAAAATACCAGCGCCACGCCGGCCAGCGTAAAGGCAACTGGAAAACCTGCCATTAACGCCAGCCCAATACCCAGGAACAGCAGCAATGGCATCCAGGAGCCCATTCAGGGGATATTCTTATTCAGGAAGAAAATCATTTTCGCGTTGCTTCAGGTACTCATTCTTCAATCGGACATAGTGGGCCGCACTGTAGCCCAGTAAGCCCACTTCACGTTCCGTCAACTCGCGGGCGAACCTCGCGGGATTGCCGCGCCACAGAGTGCCGGACGGAATTTCAGTTCCCGGAACCACAACGGAGCCGGCTGCCACCAGCGATCCTGTACACACTTTTGCATCATCCAGCACCAAAGCCCGCATGCCGATCAGGCAACGATCCTCAATCGTGCATCCGTGCAGGACTGCACTGTGTCCAATAGTAATGTCATTGCCCAGGACCAGCGGCGCACCACGCGGGGTCCACGGGCCGACGTGGGAAATGTGCAGCACCGAACCATCCTGGATGTTGCAGCGGTCACCGATCACGATGTCGTTGACGTCACCGCGAATCACAGCCATTGGCCAGACGGACACATCGTCGCCAAGTACTACCGATCCGCTGACGTAGGATTGCTTGGAAATATAGACGTTCCGGCCCAGGCAGGGCCTGGATCTCATATAGCGGAATACGTCCGATTCGCCGTCATTGGCCATGGCATTGCGTTCCGATTATGCACAGCGCCTGATCTGAACAAAAAATCATACGCTTATTAAGATTATTGCTCATGCTTTGTTCTGTTGTTCTTGTATCTGATTGTTATTAATGTAAAAGCAAACAAAATGCGATTTCGGGATGATATCAAGCATCTGATGTTAACTGAGGGCTGGTCTGCTTTCCATGGTGTTTATGCACAAAGTTATCCACAGGGGCCGCCGGACAATCATAAATCGGTAAATTTCGTGGCGCTCCCGGTGCACAGCGCTTCTGCTCCACCGCCACAAGGTTTACAATATGCGGCTTTGCGCGCCAAGTCAGCCACTTCAGACAGAGTAGAATTTCGACGGAATAAACCTGGTGAAAGAACACATAGAAGAACTACTGGCGCAATCGGTGCTGCACCTCCAGCGTGAAGGTGTGTTGAGCTCCGACTTTGAGCCCGATATTCAGCTGGAGCGCACCAAATCCTCCGGCCACGGTGAGTATGCCAGTAACATGGCGATGGTGCTGGCGCGATATGCATCCAAGCCCCCCCGGGACCTCGCCCAGGACATCATCGATCGGCTGCCCCATTCTCGACAAGTCGATCGTGTCGAAATCGCAGGCCCCGGTTTTATCAATTTCTTTCTCCGTCACTGCGCCCTTCGGGGTGTGATCAAGGACGTGATGCTTGAGCGCGAAAAATACGGCCAACTGATCGCCGAGCAATCTGAGCGCATCACCTGCGAATTCGTGTCCGCCAATCCGACAGGTCCTTTGCACGTCGGCCACGGCAGGGGGGCGGCCTATGGCGCCAGCCTGTCGAGAATTCTCCAGGCAGCGGGTCACGAGGTTCAGCGAGAATACTACGTCAATGACAATGGCAGGCAGATGGATATTCTGGCGACTTGCGTGTGGCTACGTTACCTCGAGCTATGCGGCGAGAAGACGAGCTTCCCCGACAACGGCTACCAGGGTGAGTACATCTACGACATCGCACGCAAGGTCCGCGCCGAGTACGGCGATAAATGGCGATTCGGAGGCAGGGAAGTAGAAAGCACGCTGCAACCTTCAGGATCAGAGGGCGGCGACTGGGAGAAATATATCGATGCCCTGGTAGACCAGGCACGCGTGTTGTTGGGTGGCAAAGGCTACGACATTTTCTTTGACTGTGCGCTGGACACCATTCTTGCCGACATCGAGGATGATCTGGGTGATTTCGGTGTCCGTTATGAAAACTGGTTTTCTGAACAACAACTCGAAGACAGCGGCGCGCTTGAGCACGCCATCGAGCGGCTGAGGGAAAACGGGCATCTCTATGTCAAGAATGGCGCCACATGGTTCAGGGCGTCCGCCCTGGGCGATGAGAAAGACCGGGTCGTCATCCGGGAAAACGGCAAGACCACTTATTTCGCTTCCGACATCGCGTATTTTCTCAACAAGCTGGAACGCGGTTACGACCGTGCGATTTACGTTCTCGGCGCCGATCATCACGGCTACATCGCGCGACTGCGAGCAGCCGCCCAGGGTCTGGGCGAAGATCCGGACAAACTTGAAATTCTGTTGGTCCAGTTTGCCGTCCTGTTTCGGTCCGGCACAAAGGTCCAGATGTCCACCCGCTCCGGCCAATTTATTACGTTGCGGGAACTGCGCGAAGAAGTCGGAGATGACGCGGCCCGATTCTTTTACATTATGCGCTCCCATGAGCAGCACCTGGACTTCGATATGGATCTTGCCACGTCCAAAACCAATGAAAACCCGGTCTACTACATCCAGTATGCATACGCGCGAATATGCAGTGTCATGCGCAATCTCCATGAGAGGGACCTGCACCACAACGAGGCCATCGGCGAGGCGGCACTGAACCTGCTTCGCGAAGATCACGAATTGGCCCTGATGAATAGCGTCAGCCGTTACCCGGAATCAATCGAGGCCTCCGCACGGCTGCGCTCTCCACACCTGCTGGCCCATTACCTGCATTCACTGGCAACGGACCTGCACGCCTACTACAACGCACATCAATTTATTGTCGATGACGAAAACATGCGCAATGCGCGATTGAATCTCGTCCTTGCAACCAGTATCGTGCTGAAGTCAGGACTGGCTCTTCTGGGCGTATCGGCCCCTGAGCAGATGTAGACGAGCGGGAGGCTCAGGCATTGACTAGAAAACGTGGCGCAAGCAGGGGACGATCCGGCACACCTGCCTGGATGTGGCTTTGCACAGGTATCGTGATTGGACTGGGCCTCGCCTGGTATCTCTGGACCCGCGGGTTGATTCCTGATTCGGTTCGACAACAGCCCGTCGCCGGCCAGGGCGCACCAACCACGGTTTCCGAGCCGGCGCTGGCCGACGATCTGCAAGCCGATAAGCTGCCGGAAATATCGCGCTATGACTTTTTTACGGTGCTGCCCGAAATGGAGGTCGTGGTGCCGGAGCAGGAACTCACGCAGCGTGACCAGCAATCTGCGGCGGGTGCCGGTAGCAGCACCGCCGGCACCAAGAATTACCTGCTGCAGGTGGGCTCGTTCCGCTCCGCGACCGACGCAGAGCAAATGAAGGCCCGCCTTGCCCTTCAGGGCATCATGGCTGAAGTGCAGAAGGTCACGGTCAATGACCAGATCTGGCATCGGGTGCGCGTCGGCCCGGTTTCAGGTGCCCGCAATGCCGAGGACTTGCGCCAACGCCTGAGCAACAGCGGCATTGACAGCCTGGTGATGGAAAGCTCTTAGGGGCCCCAGTCCATCGGCTGATTGGGGGCAGGGCCGATCAGTTGCCCTCAGTCGCCCCAAAATATCTATCATGAGCGGTGCAGACCCGATCCCACAGCGTAGCCAATTCGGGCACATCCAGGGCAAACCGCTCTTGGAGCGATTCGGCCAGGTGCTCCGCAGATTGGATCAACCACTCATTTATCCCCCCTGGCGTGATTGTTTTGGCCACCCGACCCAATTGCACCTCGTAGCCAATGGGCGTGAATTGTTGGCAAATCAGCGCCTTGACGAACGGCGAATCCTCGGCCGTGCTGAGCCAGGCGCTCTGTTCCGCCAACAATGATTCGTCAGCCGCTGCGTGAATGAAATCGAAAGAGGCGGCGCCACCGAACTCGTGGTTGTGAAAACGCCAATACTTACCCATTTCTTCAAGCCCATAACCAAAGCCACGTTGCTCAAAACAATGGCTGCGCAACGGCACGGGCTCATAAGCGCCATCACCAAAACCCACGTCGGCAATCCAGGGCTGTTCGAGTTGTACGCTAAGAACCAGGTGATTGCCCAGCACCCCATCTCCTTGAACCGAGCGCATGACACCACCGATCAGGCGGGTAATCTGAAAACCAATTTCCCGTAGCGCCCAATCGAGCAAGCCATTCATTTCATAACACCAGCCACCTCGACCACCCTCAACGATTTTGTCGTAGATACGGTGGATATCGAGGTCCACAGGACGTTGCAACTGCACGTCGATATTCTCATAAGGAATACTCAGCAGGTGCTGACGGTGGATCGCTCTGAGCGTTGCGATGTCGGGTCGCGCTTCGCCTTCGAAACGGATGAATTGGAGGTAGTCGCTAATGTCCATAGACGGACATGATGCCTGCAGAAGACCTCGTGCTACACGGCGCCGCAGTGACACAGCGCCCATGCAGCATCTTAACGCATGATTTTGATTAGCCGGCGCCTGCCAGGCAGGCGTCCGGGCTAATGTAACCTGTTATGTGATTTAGAACGTACGATCAAAGACCGGAAACGCCGGTCGCACACGGTCCCTTCTGGCCCTGTCCGACTTCGTATTCCACTTTCTGACCGTCATTGAGTGTTGCATAGCCATCGCTTTTAATTTCAGAATGGTGCACAAACAAATCCTTCCCGCCGTCATCTGGCGTGATAAATCCGAATCCCTTGCTTGCGTCGAACCATTTTACTGTACCTGTACTCATACCTGCTTGTTCCTCTTTAAAATTGAATATCGCACTATCTTGGCATTCTGCTTATATACAGAAACCTCGAATCACGACAGCATTTTGCTGAAATTAGCGAATGCCAGTCGCTTTTTACCACATAACACCACGTCTGCGTAGCAAATAAAGACAATTGGATGCATCTTTTGACGCTTTTTTGTTGCAAGTGGGCCCTCTACAATACCTGCCAATAATACTAGGGTCCAATCAGGCTGCCCGGTTCTCAGGTGCGTAGAGGTCAATGGGGGATGGTGATGCACCTTGGCCGGAATTCGCGGGACCCTTGCGCCACTGGTTGAATGCGCTCAACAGTGGCCTTCCATTCCAGCCGCTTTCGGTGCCGGCTCGGAAACCCACGGCATCAAGCGCGTACAGTTCAACGCTCAGATTCTCATCGCCCGCCGCGCCCGCGAATTCCAGCAGACTGCCGGCTGTATCTGCAGGGCCGAAGCGCTTTAGCCAGGCCTGCAGCGCCCGCCGTGCAGCAACGGCATCGTTGCCGGAACAGGCACGCTTGAAGGACTGCAAGACTTCCTTTTCATCCAGCCGGCGGATGGCAGCCTGATCCGTAGTACGCGCCTCGGGGCCTGAGCGCCGCAGGGCGAATACCAGAGTCACCAACCACAGGATTGCAAATAGCAGGGTCAACCAACGCCAATACGACGGCGCCGCATCAAGTTGCGCGACTTCGAGGTCATTTGCGGCTGGACCCGCCGGCGCCGCCGCCGCTGGCTGCGGCACCACGCTATCCAGCGCAGAAGGGAGCACCTCAACAGTGCTCGCTACCAGCACAGAGGTGCGCTCAACATTGGCCAGCGTATCCCACCAGGTTACCGATATTTCCGGCAGGACGAGCCTGCCGGCTGTTTCCGGCACGACCGCGTAGCGAAATTCCTTGTGGCCCAGCACCCAGGCGCCATCGTCGCGACTGATGCCCTGCGGTTGGTCAGGATAAATTCGCACGTTCTTGATTTCCGGCCACTCCGGTTCGGCAATCATGTTTTCTTCCAGGCCGACGGCATCAATGATCACCGTACGAGTGACCGGTTCTCCAACCCTCAACTCATTGGTCTCAGAAATTTTCTGGGAAAGACTATAGGCCCGCGCGGGCTGCCATCCCTGCCCGCTGAAGCCGGCCGGCTTGGGCTTGATGGTCAGACTGATCTGATCACTCTCCACACGGATTCGCCGCCCGCGCACCGTGGGCTGCCACAATCGGTCTGAGCGGCGCTCGACCAGCCGGCCGCTGAGTTGCAGCGGCGGAATGGTCATGCTGCCCGAGCGTTCCGGGAAAACCGCGTAGTGACGTTCCAGCACGCGGTAGCGCTGGCCATTGCGTTCGGCTTGAAAGGGTACTTCGTCCAGCAGTCGCACCGATGCCTGGGTCGGCTCTGGCTGCGAAATGGCGGCCTCGGTCAGGTTTTGCTGGTAAAAAACGCGCACGGTCAGCCCGAGCTGTGCATGGACGTAATGCGGCCCTTCTTCGGGTGTCACCTCGACCTCGATAAACACCGGCGGCACCTCACCGGGTGCCGGTTGCGGAGCCGGGTCGACCCGGAGCGAAATGGGGCGGGTAGTCTGTTGGCCTATCTTCAGGGCAGGAATGGTGAGATTGCCCTGCCGCGTCGGCTCCAGTGTCACCATCAACCTGACCACTGCAGATTGCTTGCCGTTGACAATCGACATCTGTGTTTCGGAACGCCGGTCAATGACGGCGAAGTCCCCTTCAAGGGGTGACAAATCGGGCTCCACACTTTGCTGTGGATCGTTGGTCTGAAGAATCAGTGTGACAGTTTCCCCCTGCACAATCCGGTCGCGGTCGAGCCTCGCCACGACCTCGGCGGCCGACACGAGCGCAGATTGCAGGCCGAGCGCTATTAGCAGGCTTAGCACGACCCAGGGCGAGATGCTGGTGGCCGACCGGGCAGCAGCCGGGTGCTTGCTCATTGTATCCATCACCACACTTCACTCTCATCTTCGGGGGCGCCGCGGCGCTGGTGTTCGTTGCGAAACTTGCGTCTCAACAGCCCACCAGGGTCATCTGGAATGCGGTTGAGCCATTGCTCCATGGCCTGGGCGTCTTCCTCACTCCAGGCTTCCTGGTAGTCAATCTGCTCCTCCTGGGACTGGGCGTTCTCGCCTTCCGCCTGACTCTCGTCTTCGCCTTCCTGCTCCTGGGATTCCTCGTCCTGGTCGCCTTCCTCATCCGACTGTTCCGAGTCCTCGCTTTGTTCCTGGTCATCCGAGGACTCGCCGTCCTGCGACTCACCATCCTGTTGTTGCTGCTGTTCCTGCTCCTGCTTCATCTTCTCGACCAGGACGCGATTGAAAATAGCATCCTCCATGCCAGGTGTGATGGCCAGTGCTTCATCGTAGGCCTCGAGCGCGCCCTCCAATTCACCGGCATGGGCCATGGCATTGCCCCGGTTGAAACTCAGATCGGCCGGGTTTTCTGCCTGATCCGCGGCCCCGGCGCGCATCCAGGCTTCGGTGGCGTTGACGAATTCGTCGCTGCGATACCAGGCCTCACCAGCCAGGGCCGGATCTTTTGCCAGAGATGCTGCCGCTGGCGCGTCATCGTTCTGCAGAGCGGACCAGGCCTGCTGATCCTTGCGCAGCCACAGGTCATCCCACCAGTCAGCCTGCGCAGCAGGTGAAAACACGGATGCAGGTATCAGCACGACAGCGATCGAAAACAACAAGCCCTGGCGGAAACCAAAGACTGCAATCGGCAGCAGTAGAAGCACCAGCCACGGCCCCAGGTCTTTCCAGCGCTCGCCCATGGCATCATCGCGCAGGCTGAATTCCGATCCATCGCCATCGCGCCACAATTCCACGCCTTCGCCCTGACTGCTTAACTCCGTATATCGCCCACCCCCAATATCCGCCAGTTTCCGCAGTGCCTGACGGTCGAGCCGTGAAATCACCACATTGCCACGCCGGTCATTGATGAAACCCGATCCACTTGGAATGGGCGCCCCATCTGGCGTGCCCACCGCAAGGACGGAGGTCACGATCCCGGAGTCGTACAATTCCCGCGCTTTGGCGGCGGCCCGGCTATCGACTGAATCGGTCACCAGCAGCACTTCGCCGGAGCCCAGTCCCGCCCGCTTAAGCAGTTCACCGGCCATTTCCATGGCGAGATCTGCCCTGCTGCCGGCGACCGGTACGATATCGGGCTGTAGCGCTGGCAGCAGGTTGGCGATGGTGTTCATGTCACTGGTCAGGGGACACACGACATAGGCATCCCCGGCATAGGACACCAGACCCACCTGGCCTTCCACCGTTTGATCGAGCAGATCAGCGAGTCGGTAACGGGCTTGGGTCAGGCGATTGGGTTTCAGGTCATTGGCAAGCATTGACAGCGACAGATCCAGTGCAATGACGCGAGCGCCGCTGGCAGAATAAGACTGATCGGGCAATTTTTCCCAGCTCGGCCCTGCCAGAGCAAGAATCGCAATCAGCAATGCCGTCCCGGAGAGCAGATACTTGCCGCGGTTACTCTGTGCTTCGCCCTGGCGCACGCTCAGCCAACGCAGCAGGTGCGGGTCGCAGACCCGCGCCCAGTCGCCCGAGGGGCGGCGCAAGTAACGCCACAACCAGGGCACCGCTGCAACCAGTGGAAGGGCCCAAAGCCACAGTGGCCTGATGAAATGAATCCACTCCGACTCAGCCATGTGCAATCCTCACCGAAGCCAGTGGGCGGATGGCCAACAGAATCGCCGCCAGCCCGATCAGGAAGCCGATGCCCAGCGGCCAAAAAAACAATTCATCAATCGGGCGAATAATTTCCTCGTCGCTTTCTACCGGTTCGAGTTCGTCCAATTGCTCATAGATTTGCGCCAGCGATTCAGCGTCGCGGGCGCGAAAATAAGCACCCCCGGTGCGTTCCGCAATCGCTGTCAGCGTATCTTCATCGAGATCGGCCGATGGATTGACCATGCGCGAGCCAAAGAAATCCTGCACCATCATTTCGTCGGCCCCAACCCCCACTGTGTAGATACGCAAGCCTTCGCGGGCGGCGAACTCAGTCGCCTGCAAGGGCTGGACTTCGCCTGAGGTATTTGCGCCATCCGTCAACAGTATCAACACGCGATCGCTGGCCGCATCTTCCCGCAAGCGCTTGACGGCCAGACCGATGGCATCACCTATGGCGGTCTCCCGCCCGGCCAGGCCGATCTCTGATTCCTCCAGTAAAATCGCGGTGGTCTCTGTGTCGAATGTCAGCGGCGTCTGCAGATAGGCGCGGCTGCCGAACAGAATCAAGCCGACACGATCCCCACGCCGGCGCTGGATGAATTCGCCGGCCACCTGCTTGACCATGGACAACCGGTTGACCGGGCGATTTGCCAGGATCATATCCTGGGTGTCCATGCTGCCGGAGATATCAACCGCCAACAGCAAGTCACGGCCGGTAATCGGAAAAGACTCGATTTCGCCCACCCATTGTGGCCGCGCGGCTGCCAGCAGCAGACCCAACCAGACGAGGGCGGCTGCGCCGGCCAGCAGCGGTCGACGCATCCAGCCTCCGCGCGAATCGGTAATCGCTGCATACCAGGGTACCTTAAGCGCCTGCATGCCGGTCTGAGGCGCCGGAGAAAGAAATTTTCTGAGCAACCACGGCAGCGACAGGGCGAGCAAAACCCAGGGCCACGCCAGCAGCAGTCCTGAAGACACCAGGGGATCAGCCATATTGCTTCACCCATGATCGGGCGCACCGATCCAGTGCGGCGGCGTCAAAATTGGGCAGCGGCAGGTAGGGTCCCACGGCCAGCACCTCCACCGCAGAACTGTGTTCAGTGCTGATCAGCTGTTGGATAAAGTCCACCCATTCCTCACCCTGCAAGCGTACAGCCTGCGTCCCTGGAAACGCGCGCAGGGCCACCGCCCGAAAAAACCGATTCATTGCAGCCAGGTAATCATGCGGCGCCTGGGCCGGGTCCCACTGCTGCGGTAACGCCGCGAGGACATCCATCAAATGGCGTTTCCGCCGGGCAATGAGAAAACGCTTCCAGGCCCGCCGCAACACGTACAACAGGCCAACCAACAGCAGCGCTGCCAACAGCCACCAGCCCGGAGCGGGTGGCCAAAGTACGGGTTCAGCGACAGCATGTATATCCTTCAACTGCTCGAGCAGCGGCGACTGCATTGATGGTGGTGTGGGCGTGGCTTGTGCTTGCATGGCTATTACAATGGACGGCCAACCAATATCCTGAGTTCCCGGCCAAGTACGTCAACCGGATCATCATCCGTGTGCAGCACGATCCAACCACACTGATGTTTCTGGAACAAGCGGCGAGGTTCGTTCAGATGCGCCGAACTCATCGTCTCGAAGCGTTGACGCGCCGAGCCGGTGCTGGTATCGAGCACCGAGGAATCCAGCCCGTCTGTTATGGGATAGCGCCCACGTGGTAATTCGTGCTCGGATACGTCCAGGACCTGGCAGCCGATCACGTCATTGTGTTGCCGCAGCCGCGACAGGTGCCGGTTGCAGGCTTCGTCCAGCGAAAAGAAGTCGCTGATGATGATGACCAGGCTGCCGGGGCGAACCGCGTGACGCACCCGTTCCAGAGCTGCCGAGAGGGGTTCGGTCTGCACCACGGGACGGGCGTTTTGCGCAGTGGGGTTGAGCCAATCAATCAGGCCCTGAATCATGCGCATCGCACCGCGTCGCCCACCGGCAGGACGCAATTCTCGGTGGGCGCCCGGGGCAAAAAGAAAACCCCCGATGCGGTCTCCGCGCCGGACTGCGGACCAGGCTATTGCTGCCGCCATTTGCCCGGCGGCGACGGACTTGAGCATTCGTCGGGTGCCGAAAAACAGGCTGGGGTTCACATCCAGCACGATCAGCACCGGCCGCTCGCGTTCTTCCTGGAAAATCTTTGTGTGCGGCTTGCCGGTTCGGGCGGTCACCCGCCAGTCCATGTTACGAATATCGTCGCCGGGCATGTAATTGCGCGATTCTACGAAATCCATGCCGCGCCCTCGAAATCTCGACCGGTAAGCGCCAGCCATTGCAGAGGCCGCCGGTTGGCGCATGGGCAGTCTCAAGGCGTGGCAGCGCGGGCGCAGGGCGATAAGTTCCTCCGCCTGCAGATGAATGCCGTCGCCTTGCGTCCGGACCGCCCGATCGCCAATCATGGAACCGGGACCAGCTCCAGTAATCTGTCCACCAACTGGTCAACGCTTACACCGTCGGCTTCTGCTTCATAGGACAGCAGAACGCGGTGACGCATCACGTCATGCACCACCGAATGAATGTCGTCCGGTGAGACGTAATCCCGACCATCAAGCCAGGCGCGAGCACGTGCCGTGCGATCAATCGCGATGGTGGCGCGGGGACTGCCGCCATAACTGACCAGGTGCTGCATGTTTTCATCCCACGCTCCGGGATCACGGGTCGCCAGCACAAGTTGGACAATGTATTCCTCCAGCGCCGGCGCCAGGTAGAGATCCAACACACCCCTCTGCGCGGCGAATACCTGTTCCTGGGTGACCAACACGGTCGCATCCGCCACATGCCCAAGTTCATCGCGCGCCTGCTGTCGCGCCAGGTTGAGAATAGCCTGTTCAGCCTGTGCATCGGGGTAACCGATCGAAACCTGCATCAGGAAGCGGTCGAGCTGCGCCTCCGGCAAGGGATAAGTGCCCTCCTGCTCAATCGGGTTCTGCGTTGCCATCACGAGAAACAGCTGGGGCAGGCGATAGGTGACCCGCCCGACAGTTACCTGGTGCTCACCCATGGCTTCAAGCAACGCGGACTGTACCTTGGCCGGGGCCCGGTTGACTTCGTCAGCGAGAATCAGATTGTGGAATATGGGGCCTTGCTGGAATTCAAATGTGCCTTCCTGCGGCCGGTAAATTTCGGTGCCGGTTAGATCTGCGGGGAGTAAGTCGGGGGTGAACTGAATGCGGTGCCAGTCACCTTCTATGCGTTCGGCAATCACCTTGATGGCCGTGGTCTTGGCGAGGCCCGGCGCGCCCTCTACCAGCAGGTGGCCGTTGGAAAGCAAGGCGATCAACAGTCGCTCCATCAACCTCTGCTGGCCGATAATCAGTTCGTTCGCGGCCGTATTGAGCTCGTTGAAGGCCACCCGCGCACTCGCTTCCATTGCACTGATTTCCGGTCGCTCGTTAGCGACCGCAAGATCTACAGCAGCGCTTGCCGCTGGACTATTTTGTCGTTCCATAGTTTGGTCCTGAGATACGCCATGCCAATTCGTGCGGGGAGTATACATTTTGCCGATAAGGTAATGAAATTTTGAGTCGTGGGACTCTGAATCAAGTTGTATCGCGTTGTTAGTGTCATTGGTCACGTGATTAGACGCAATGAGCCAATATTTCCACAAGAAAAACAATCGAGGTTGCCGGTGAAATGTGACCCGCCTACAGTTCCTGCGGGTCGATATCCACGCCCCAACGCACCTTGCGGGCACTGGGGAGACTACGCACCTGCCCCAGCCAGGCGTCCATCTGCTGGTGCAGTCCCGATCTTGAGCCGCCCTGTACCATCAAGTACATGCGCAGGCGACCGCCACGCCTTTCCATGATTGCCGGCACGGGCCCGCATGCTGTCGCCTCGCCCGGGGGCCAAAGCGCCAGCGCATCGGAAAGAAAATCCTGCACCTGTTCACGCTGGTGAGCGTCAGCTCTTAGCATCGCCTGGTAGCCATAAGGCGGCAGCCCCGCGGCCTGGCGCTCATTGAGCATAAATCGGGCGAACGCTTCATAGCCCTGCTGCAACAGTAATTGAATCGCCTGATTCTCCGGGTGCATGGTCTGCAATATCACGGTGCCCGCCTTTTCCGCCCTGCCGGCGCGCCCGGCAACTTGCTGTGCCAGTTGCCCGAGGTGTTCGAGCGCCCTGAAGTCAGCGCTGTAAAGAGCCTGATCGACATTGACAATGACCACCAGCGTGACGTTGGGAAAGTGGTGCCCCTTGGCCAACATCTGGGTGCCCACCATGATGCAGGGCTCCCCCCTCCTGACCTGCTCTATTTGTCGATCCATGGCGCCTTTGATGCTGGTTTTGTCTCGGTCAAATCGTAGAATCGAAGCGCCCTGAAAATGTCTCTCCAATTCCTCTTCAATCTGCTGGGTGCCCTCGCCGGCGGGGCACAAAGCATCCGCACGGCATTCGGGACAGTATTGCGGCACCCCGAGTTGCCGACCACAGTGGTGGCAGCAGAGCTTTTCCATACTGCGGTGCCAGGTCAAATGGGCATCGCAACGGTCGCACTCGGCGTGCCAACTGCACTGTTGGCACATCAGTACAGGTGCGTAGCCACGCCGGTTGAGAAAAACCATGACCTGCTCGTCTCTTTGCAGCGCTTTTCCAATCGATTGCACAGTGGTCTGTGCAAGACCGTGGATGGCCGCGTGCTGCGCCATATCGAGTACCCGCCAGACCGGTAGGCTCGCCCGGTTCGCGCGTCGGCGCAGCCGATGCCAGATGTAGCGACCCGTGGCGGCATTGTGAATCGACTCCAGAGACGGCGTTGCACTGCCAAGCACCACCGGGATGTTCAGTTCCGCCGCTCGCTTGATGGCCACATCTCGGGCTGAATGGCGAAATCCGTCGTGCTGTTTGAAAGAGCCGTCATGCTCTTCATCCAAAATGATCAGGCCGAGCTGCGGCATGGGTGTAAACAGCGCAGAGCGGGTTCCCAGCACCAACCTTGCGCGTCCGGTGCGCGCATTTTCCCACGCGGCCAATCGCTCTGCGCCCGACAAATGGGAATGAATGACTGCCGGTTCGATGCCCAACCGTTGTCTGAAGCGCCGAATCAGCTGGGGGGTAAGGCCGATCTCCGGCACCAGCACCAACGCCTGACGCTCGCGATCGAATGTCCGCGCCAACAGGCGCATGTACACCTCTGTTTTGCCACTACCGGTTACCCCGTCCAGCAGGTGGCAATAAAAACCATCCGCAGCACTGCTGATCGCCGCAAATGCCTTTTGTTGTTCATTTGTAAGCTCTGGTCCAGGTTTGGTTTCCGTCGCCGCCGGCTGTAGAGATTCTTGAATAAGCCAACCTCGTGCTGCCAGCCTTTTTACCGTGGCCCGCCAGCGTGGACCCATTTCTGACATGCTTTCAAATGGCCTGGGGCCTTTTTTTAGACGTTTCAGGAAAGCGAATTGGGCAGGCGCACGACCCGCCCCTTCCGCCAATCGTTGAAGCCCGGCGTCCGTCAAACGCAACTGGGTTGGCGGCTCGGGTAAGCTGCCGGTCGCCTGGCGCAGCGCCGGGGGCAGTGCACCAAGCAGGATTTCGCCCGGTGCATGCTTGTAATACCGCGCGCACCAGTCGAGTAATTCCAGCAACTTATCGTCAAGCAAGACAACGTCGTCGAGTATTTTTTCCAAGTGGAGCAATCGCCCTTGCGGCAATTCACTGGTAGCCTTCTTGGCCACGACAACGCCCACCAACCTCCTGCCGCCTAATGGGGCCAGGACTCTTTGCCCCCTTTGCGGGCTTGCCCCACCACGCAAGGGCAGATAGTCAAACAGATGAGGCAGCGGTACCGCCAACGCCACAACCAGAATTCGTTCTTCACCGACCACACCCATAGTGCCACTATTCTACGCAAGTCGGGCTTTAATCTGTGCTCGCATCCACTGGCGAAGCCAGACCAAATTCAACGCCGTCGAGCACAGGCCCGAGGAGCCGCACGTTTTGCCCGCAGGGCAAAGAGTAAGGTGACGAAGCCGTAGGGCAGGCAACAAAGGAAGTGCGGCTTGCGCGCAGCGCACGAAGCGCTGACGAAGTGCCGTGGCCCGTGCGTGCAGGCCCGAGGAGCCGCACGTTTTGCCCGCAGGGCAAAGAGTAAGGTGACAAAGCCGTCGCGCGTGCAGCCGACTACGCGCTACGGCGCTTATCGGGCACTTCTTCGCCTACGGGCGAAACCGTACCCTCTTCGCTGCCTGCGCTGCCGCAGGCGAAAGAAGGGAAACGAGACTCCCCTAATTGATGGCCTGCCCTTCTTTTAAGGTATTGAGCTGGGCGAACTGGCTTTCCAGCAGGTCGATGTCCTGCAACTCCACCATGTCGGCGACAATTCTTGCCGACTCCCGTAGCAGCAGATCCGGGCCGGAATTATGTCCTTCTGTGTCGGCGTCCTCATCCCGGTCAACCACCAGGTCTTGGCCACTATCCGGATCATTGATCGTTTCCGCCGCCAATACCGAGTCTTCACTCAACAGCGGCTCGTCACCATTACGTTCGGCCTTACGCGAGGCGCGCTTTTCCTCTTCCTCGTCGATCTCTTGACGACGCTGCGACTCCAATAAAGACACTTCGTTGCTTTTAGCCTGCTGATTGTATTCGTCAATGTCACTTTGTAACCAGGCAAATTCCCGATCGTCACTGGCACGGTCCTGGTAACGATTGTCTGCCACCGCCACGATGGCTGACAGGTCACCGGTCGGTATGTAGGGCGTCGCATCAATGCTGGTCCAGGGCAATGCATGTTTGAGGGCGCTTTCCCCATATTCCTCGGGATCGCCGGCAGATGGAAATCGAATGTCCGGAAGCACGCCTTTGTTCTGGGTCGAGCCACCGTTGACCCGGAAAAACTGGGCCATGGTAATTTTCAACTGGCCCATGCCGGGCGAGTCCGAGGGGGCGTAATCATCCAGATCCACAAGACTCTGCACCGTGCCCTTGCCAAAGGTAGGTTCGCCGATGACGAGACCGCGGCCGTAGTCCTGAATCGCTGCAGCAAAAATCTCAGACGCTGAAGCGCTGTACCGGTTGACCAGCACCGCCATGGGGCCGTTCCAGGTCATGCCCGAATCGGTGTCTTCCTCTTGGGAAATGCGGCCATTGGCAGCGCGTACCTGCACGACAGGACCCTGATCGATAAACAAGCCCGTCAACGTGGTGGCCTCGAGCAACGAACCGCCACCGTTGTTGCGCAAATCAACCACGATGCCCTGCACGCCCTCGTCCTGGAGCGCACCGATCAGTTTTCGCACGTCACGGGTACTGGATCGATAGTCAGGTCTGTTTTGCACACGACCGTTGAAATCGATATAGAAAACCGGCAAATCGATGATGCCGATTTTAACGGTCTGTTCCAGATCGTCATCCAGCGGGATCTCGATGATCTCACTCTTGGCCGCCTGCTCTTCCAGTTTCACTTCGTTGCGCAAGATGTCGATAGTGCTGCTCGGCCCATTGACACTGACTTCTTCGGGCAACACTTCCAACCGCACAACGGTGTCTTTGGGCCCGCGAATGAGTTCAACCACGTCGTCGACGCGCCAACCGATGACGTCTACCATTTTGCCGTTTTGGCCCTGGCCCACTGCAACGATTCGGTCACCGGGCTGCAGGCGGCCGTCTTTCTCGGCCGGCCCGCCCTTAACAATGCGGGAAATCGTAGTGTATTCAGTCTGGCGACCCAGCAATGCGCCGATCCCTTCCAGTGACAGTTTCATGGAAATCTCGAAGTTTGCCGATGTCCTCGGTGACAGGTAAGCCGTGTGAGGTTCTATCGAGGTGGCGAACGCATTCATGAAGAACTGAAACACATCCTCGGTCTTGAGTTCGTTGATGCGGCGATCGAGATTAGTGTAACGCTCAGACAGCGTCTCCACGATGGCATCATTATCCTTGTCGGTCAGTTTCAGCCTGAGGTAATCATTTTTGACACGCCTACGCCACAGGACATCGAGGTCCTCAACCGTCGCCACCCAGGGCTCGTCTTGCCGGTTGTACTTGTAAGACTCATCAATCTCAAAATCAAACGGTTGCTGAATCCGTTCCTGCGCAAAAACGACACGCTGTTTTACTCGCTCGGCGTAGATATTGAATATTTCATAGGCCGGCTGCAAATCATTGTGGCGCAGGGCATCATCCAGTGATGGCCGGTAACGCTCGAACATTTGTATATCGGAGGCCAGGAAATAGCTGCGGTTGGGGTCCAGCAATTCCAGGTAACTGTCGAATATCTGACTGGATAATTCATCGTCCAGACGCGTGTCTTTGTAGTGCCAATTGGTCAGGAATCGCGTCGCCAAATTACTGGCGTAACGTTGCTCCATATTCGGGCTGAGCTCTAGTGAACTCTCCGTTGCCCATACCGTGAGGGTGGGCAACAACAGCAGTACTACTGCGGCAAACTGTCTTATTGGTCTCACGAATTGATTCTCCTGAATCCGGTCAGGGACGGGCAAATCTCCTTATAACGCCCGACCACCCCCTATTTATGCACTTTTCCGACAAGGAAAACAATGTGTAGTTCGTTATATGGGGACCAACTCAGACAGAATGCAACGATTTCAGGAGCAGGCGAGGAAGTGCCCTTGCGGGCCGAACCTGGCCCTGGTCGTTTCAGCCACTCAATGAGCCAACACCTGTTGGGCCATCTCGTCTGCATGGTAAGAGGAACGAACCAGTGGCCCGGAGGCAACGTGGCTGAACCCTAGCTGGTAGCCAGCCTGCTCGATTTCCGAGAATTCATCCGGCGTCCAATAGCGCATCACCGGGTGGTGATGCGCCGTGGGCTGCAGATACTGACCCACGGTGATCATGTCCACCTGATGCGCTCGCAGGTCCTGCATGGCGACCTGCACCTGCGCTCGTGATTCTCCCAGGCCCAGCATGATGCCCGACTTGGTCGGCAGACCGCGGTGCTGTTGTTTAAATTTCTGCAGCAATTCCAGCGACCAGTGGTAGTCGGCCCCTGGCCGGACATTGCGATAGAGCGGTTCGACTGTTTCAAGATTGTGATTGAATACATCGGGCGGCTGCAGCGCCAGTATTTCCAGGGCGCGCTCGGCCCGACCTTTGCCGCGAAAGTCAGGCACCAGGATTTCAACCTTGATCCCGGGATTGAGTTCCCGTACCAAGCCAATGCATTCCGCGAAGTGACCCGCGCCGCCGTCGCGCAAATCATCACGGTCCACCGAAGTGATGACGACATAGCGCAATGCCATATCACGCACCGATTCAGCAAGCTGCCGAGGCTCGCCCGAATCGGGCGCAATGGGCCGGCCGTGCGCCACATCGCAGAATGAGCAGCGTCGGGTGCAAATTTCTCCGAGGATCATGAATGTTGCAGTGCCCTTGGAGAAACATTCGTGAATATTTGGACAACTGGCCTCTTCGCAGACCGTCACCAACTGCCGGTCGCGCAAACGGGCTTTCAGGTTGGCGACCGCATTGCCGGCAGGCAGCCGTACCCTGATCCACGGCGGTTTGCGCAATAGCGGCGCATCCGTCTCAAATGAGGCTTTGTTGCGGGCCATCTTGTCTGCGCCGAGCTGCTTGGCGCCTGGCGCCGGCCCGCCCCCAGCGCCGCCTTTTAACTGGATCGGTATATGGTCTTGCTTATTCAACATGTTGTCCCTGTCTTTTGCCCGCCCGGACCGGGCCGGCAGGCGATTCTATCACTTTGGCATGGCCCATTTGCATTGCAAGTTCGATCACCAGGCGCGCGGCCACTGAATCCACGTCAACACCCAGATGAACAGGCGCCAGTGCAGCGAGATGCACGACTCTCAAGCCTTCGTAGCCACATGGATTGATGCGCTGGAAGGGCTCCAGGTCCATGTCGATATTGAATGCCAGACCGTGAAAGCTGCAGCCCCTACGCACCCGCAGCCCCAATGATGCCACTTTTGCGCCGGCCACATAAATTCCGGGGGCACCGGCCAGGCGCTCGCCCTCTACTTCATAGTGCCGCAAAGTGAGAATAATGGCCTGCTCGATACAGCGGACGAATTGCCGAACGCCCATTTTTCTGCGTTTCAGGTCCACCAATGGATAGGCCACAATCTGGCCGGGACCGTGGTAGGTCACCTGCCCCCCGCGGTCCACCTGCACGACGGGAATCCGGCCCGGAGACAGCACATGTTCCGCCTTGCCGGCCTGGCCTTGGGTAAATACGGGCGGATGTTCCACCAGCCACAGTTCGTCTTCGGTTTCCGGGCCGCGGTTATCGGTGAATTGCTGCATGGCCTGCCACACCGGGACATATTCGGCGCGACCCAGGTGGCGGACAATGAGGGTTGAACCGGGGCATGAGCCAATATCAGGGTCATTAACAGGGCCGGCACCGGAGCCGGTGTCGAGGCCTGAATCGGATGGGTGCCGATCGGCGACAACCGTCATGGTCACAAAGCCATCAAGACCCGATCGGCGTCGGTCAGGTCCTGGTAAATGGCATCGAGTTGTTGCTGGGATTCGGCCTTAACGACCGTGGTCACGGAAACAAAATTGCCTGCGCTGCTGGCGGTGGAAGTGATCGAATCTCCGGGCCAAAGTTCAGCGTGATTGAGCACCAGGCCCGTGACGAGGGCTTCGAATCCCTCGCTTTTCCGCCCCATGGCCTTGATCGGAAATCGGCAAGGGAATTCGAGCAGGGAGGTCTGTTCCTCACTCTTCATCGTCTTCGAAAAAACCATTGACCCAGATTTTAACGCCATCCCAGCTGCGTCCGAATATGCCCGCTTCTTCGATGCCGTTAAGTGTCACCAGCGGGCGTCCGGCGACGAGTGTGTCATCCAGTCTGACGCTGATCTCACCCACCTGTTCGCCCGCCTGCAGCGGCGCACTGAGTTGCGGCCGGATATTGATTCGCGCTACCAGGTCGTCGTAGCGCCCGCGAGGAATGGTGACGAACAACTCACTTTCAATACCCAATCCAATCAGATTCTCGACGCCTTTCCAGACATGCTCCTCGGACAGTTGCTGCCCGGCCCGGTAGAGCTGAACAGTTTCAAAAAAACGGAAGCCATAATTGAGCAGGGTCTGACTCTCACTTGCCCGTGTCGATTCCGAAGATGACCCCATCACCACACTGATCAAACGCATGCCGTCGCGTTTGGCCGATGCCGCCAGGCAATACCCTGCGGCTTGGGTGTGGCCGGTCTTGAGACCATCAATCGCCGGGTCACGCCACAGCAACGTATTGCGATTGTGCTGTCGAATGCCGTTGAACGTAAATTCCTTTTCTGAGTACCAGGTGTAAAAGTCCGGGAAATCCCGAATCGTGGCCGCGCTGAGCACGGCGATGTCTCGAGCAGTCGTGTAGTGTTCGCTGTCAGGCAGGCCGGTGGCATTCATGAAATGGGTACCCTGCATGCCCAGCATCTCGGAATAGTGGTTCATCAGGCTGGCGAAGGCGTCTTCACTTCCAGCGACATATTCAGCCAACGCCACACTGGCGTCATTACCCGACTGGATGACCATGCCACGCAAAAGATCCTCCACGGTAACGGTCATACTGGGATCGACGAACATTCGGGATCCGCCAGTGCGCCAGGCCTTTTCGCTAATCGGCACCGGATCCTGCAGGCCGATATTGTCATCGGTGAGTTCACGAAACACGACATAGGCCGTCATCAACTTGGTAATGCTCGCTGGTTCGATCTGCATGTCGGCTTCGCTTTCGACCAACACCGCATTGCTGTCGTAGTCCATCAACAGGTAACTGGCAGCGCCCAACTGCGGCGCTGCGGGAATGGGTCTCGGACTACTGCCAGGCGATTTGGGAACCTGCGCGAAAGCATGGCTGGCCAGGGCCCAGAAACTGATGAGCAGCCCAAGCTGGAGCCCGGCCCAAAACCCGGCCCGGAGCCCGGTATGGAACCTGGAAATTAGATTTGTGTGTCGCGACATATTCATTTTCACAATGAGTAGAGTAGCTAAAATCAGCGCTTGACTCTATGTGGGTGGCCAAAGCCAAGATCAATAACCCGCTGAATTATCCTTTCCACTTCAGCATTACTGGAGAACGGCCCCAGCCAGACGCGATACAGGTCACCGTTCTCATTGATCGATACCGGTTCCACATTCGCGCCGGCCAATTGACCGGCCAGTTCCTCGGCGTTACCCCTTTGACCGTAGGCCCCGACTTGCAGATAAGTGCGGGTGGCGGACGCTGCAGGTGCTGCCGGGACAGCCGCGGCCGGGCCGAGATCGATGGCCCTGACTTCGACCCGGGCAGTGCCCGTTTCAATCATGCCCAGACGCAAGGCGGCGCCATACGACATATCGATCAGCCGGTCATCCTTGAACGGCCCTCGGTCGTTGATCTTGACAACGACATGCCGGCCATTATCCAGATTGGTGACCTCCGCATAGGTCGGAAGGGGAAGCGATTTGTGTGCGGCGGTGGCGACATACATATCGTAGGGCTCACCGCTTGATGTGCGCCGGCCATGAAATTTGCTGCCGTACCATGATGCAGTGCCACGCTCACGATAGCCCTGGCTACTGGCCATCACGAAATACTTCTTGCCGAACACCTCGTAGGGTGAGTGATTGCCGTAGCGGGCACGCGGTTCAACACGCGGCTGTGCGTCGAGTACCTGTGCCGCATTCAGATGTTGCGGCGGCGGACCATCGCTGAGCGTTTCGCTGTCCTTGTTTTGCTGTCCCGCACATGACACTAAAAATATCGCCATCGGGGTGAGGAGCGCCAACCGCAGATGGCGCGCGTGCGGCAACATCAGCCTTCGAAACCCTGCTTTATGGCCTCACTCAGTTCGAATACGGCCATGGCATAGAGCGGGCTGCGGTTGTAGCGGGTAATGACATAAAAGTTATGGAAGGTCATCCAGTGAGACTCACCGTCTTCTAATTCTAATTCCAGCAAATTCGCCGGAGTGGCCGGGTCAATGTCCACGCCCGCCTGGAATCCCCCGGCAGCAATGGCCGCGGCAGTCTTTTCGGTTTTGAAATTGCGCCGGGCAATCAACTCATGATCGGCTTGTGCAGCGGCGCTCACAGGGACAGTCACAGGCTCACCGTAGTGCCATTTGTGGCGGTGCAAGTAATTGGCCACGCTGCCGATCACGTCGTCCATCGAACTCCACAGATCACGGCGCCCGTCACCGTCAAGGTCGACCGCATATTCCCGGTAGCTGCTGGGCATGAATTGCCCCAGACCCATGGCGCCGGCGTAGGAACCAGTTGCGTCACGCAGCGGCAGCCCCTCTTCTTCACCCAGGATGATGAACTGCATCAATTCGCGGGAGAAAAAGTCTGATCGGTCATTGCCGGTATCGGGATAATAAAAAGACAGCGTCGTGAGCGCATCGAGCACACGGTAGCTGCCGGTAATACGACCATAAAACGTCTCGACGCCGATGATGGCGACGATGATCTGCGGGTCCACTTCGAACTGTGCCGAGGCGAGTTCCACCAGGTCGGCATGCTTCTTCCAGAAGGCAATGCCTTGCTCAATGCGATCATCGGTAATGAAAATCGGTCGGTATTTGAACCAGGGTTTGCCTTCCGCCGGGCGCGTCATGGCGTCCACGATTGACTGCTTGTATCGGGCATCCAGCAACAGGGCCAGTATTTTCTCTGAATCGAGTTGGTGCTCGCCGGCGGCCTTGCTGGCGAATTCTTCGGCTCCAGGGTGCTGTTCGGCCATGCAAGAGGCGCTCAATACGACAATGAGCCCCAGAGTCCAAATTCGGTACATCGTTTCAATCATTCCTGTGTTGACCCAGCGAACCCTGGTCGCGATTTTGTTGTGAAGCCGTGGGGAGAAGTTTACCCGATTCGGCCTCGGTTTTGGCCATCACCTTATCAGGTTGCGGTGTCCATAAAGGGACATCAATATGCCGAAACCGGCCAATAATGTGACAATTGATGTGCCGCCGTAACTTATCAACGGCAGCGGAATGCCCACCACTGGCAATAAGCCCGACACCATGCCCCCATTGACCAGCACATAGACGGTGAATGTCAGGCTCAGGCTGCCGGCCAGCAAGCGTGAGTAGCAGTCCCGCGTCTGGCCGGCGATATAAAGCCCCCTGCCGGCAATGAATAGGTAGAGTCCCATCAGAATCAACACACCGACAAAGCCAAACTCTTCAGCGAATACTGACAGGATGAAATCCGTGTGGCGTTCCGGAATGAACTCCAGGTGAGACTGCGTGCCCAGTTGCCAGCCCTTACCCAGCAGCCCCCCGGAACCCACGGCAATCTTCGACTGAATGATGTTCCAGCCAGCGCCCAGCGGGTCCGACTCAGGATTGAGAAAGGTGCGAATGCGGTTGCGCTGATATTCCTGCATGATCAACCACAAGGCTGGAATACTGGCCGCCCCGATCCCGGCCACAGCAGCGATAAAACGCCAGTGTAAGCCAGCGAGAAACAACGTAAAGCAGCCGCTGATGATCACCAGTAAGGCCGTACCCAGATCAGGCTGTCTAACGATCAGTATCGCCGGCGCAAGGAGCAGAACAAACGCAGTGAAGGTCTGTTTTATGCCTGGCGGCAAGCGGCGGTCGTGCAGATACCACGCAATCATCATCGGCACTGCCAGCTTCATGATTTCGGACGGCTGAAATCGCGTCACGCCCATATCCAGCCAGCGCTGGGTGCTGCGGCCCACACCGAAGAACAGTGTCGCGATCAGCAACAACATACCCGCGGTATACAGCCATGGCGTCCACCGTCTGAGGACATAGGGCGGCACCTGGCTGAGTGCAATCAAGGCGCCAAAACCGATGGCCAGACGCACCCCCTGGCGATAAACCGTATCCATGTTCTCCCCGGAGGCACTGTAAAGCACGAACAGTCCGGCCACCGACAGAATCAACAATCCCGCCAACAGCGGCCAGTCGAACCGGGGCCAGCCCAGCCAGCCAGGCAGCAGAGACTTCATGGCTCGCTCTCCTGAAGCAACCAGGCATCAATCATGGCTCTGGCGACCGGGGCCGCCTCGCGTGAACCGCCACCCCCGTGTTCCACGACCACAGCGACGGCGATTTTGGGATTGATCACCGGCGCGTAGGCAATGAATAGCGCGTGATTACGCAAGTGCTCGGCGACCTCGACGTCACGCTCATCCTCACTCACGTCCTGGGCAAATACCTGGGCTGTGCCGCTCTTGCCAGCAATCTGGTAACCACTTTCCGGCCTGATGCCGCGCGCGGTACCCTGCACGCCGTGAACCACGCGGCGCATGCCTTCGGTGATTGCCGCCCAGTTGTCAGCGTCGTTCACCGGCACCTGGGACAAGACCGGCGCGCGGACCAACACCGCCCGTTGATCTCCAGCGCGCTTGTTGGCGTACAGCACCCGGGGCGCGAAACGCACTCCGCCATTGGCAAAAGTGGCCAGAGCGGCGGCCAGTTGGATGGGGGTGGTGACATTGAAACCCTGGCCGATGCCGGCGATTACGGTTTCACCGGGGTACCAGGGCTCGCCGTAGCGACCGCGCTTCCAATCGCGTGAAGGCAGCAGACCGCTGATTTCGTTGGGTATGTCGACACCGGTGGCCTGGCCAAAGCCAAAATGCGCTAGGAAATCGTGCAAGCGATCGATGCCCATGTTGTAGGCCAGTTCATAGAAGTAGGTATTGACCGAATGTTCCAGCGCCTCCTGAATGTTGACCCAGCCGTGTCCATCTTCTTTCCAGTCACGGTATGGCCGTTCCGCCCCGGAGAGATAGAAATTACCGCTGGAAAGGACCTCTGACTGGCGATCAATCACGCCCAACTCCAGGCCGCCCAGACCCACAAAGGGCTTGAGCGTTGAACCCGGCTCATATCCACCTTGGATGGCCCGATTGATCAGCGGTTTGCCAGGGGAATCGAGGATGGCCCGGTAGTCCGCACTGCTGATGCCGTGAACAAAGTCGTTGGGATCGTATGACGGCTTGCTGACCATGGCGAGCACGGCACCGGTGGAAGGATCAATGGCGACGGCGGCACCGGGACGATCTCCCAGCGCATCCCAGACCGCACGCTGTACCTGTACGTCTATGGACAGCACCAGGTCGTCGCCGTGGCGCGGCTCCTTGCGCTCCAGCACACGTAACACCCGCCCCTGGGCGTTGGTTTCGACCCTTTCCCTGCCGCTGGCACCGTGCAGGCGGTTTTCATAATGCTTTTCGATACCGCTCTTGCCGATGTGCGAGGTGCCGCGATAGTTGCCTTCATCAACGGCGGCCAGGTCATCGGCATCCAGCCGGCCAACATATCCCAACACGTGGGTCAGCAACTCACCGTGGAGGTACCGCCGGACCAGGTACGGCACTACATCCACGCCCTCGAAATGGTGCCGGTCCACAGCGAAACGCGCGACCTCCACCTCGCTCAGATTGAATTTAAGCGGCACGCTGTCGAATTCACGATAGCGGCGTCGAGCAGTAGCGAAGCGTTCGAGTGGGTCGGGCCCCAAATCGATCAACGCGCCCAGGGCGCGGACCGTCGATTCCAGATCGTCTACATCCTCCGGTATCAATTCCAGCCGGTAAGCAGGTACATTGTCTGCGATTGGCCGGCCCCGCCTGTCATAAATCAAGCCCCGGTTCGGGGTGACCGGCAAAAATCGCACACGGTTGTTGACCGACTGCGTGGCGTATTCGCCATAGTTGATGATTTGCAGATAGCTAAATCGGCTCAAGAGGAGAAGTACGGCGAGGACGATCAGACTGAATGCGATGGCCGAACGTTGGTCGAAAATCTCCTGTTCTACAATCTGATCTTTGATCGCCCGTCCGGCCCGTGCACCCCCACCGCTCCAGGGCGACTCGAGCCGAGACCCGGAGTGGGCGCCCATACTGGCGCCCACTCCGACACCAAGTGCCGCCGCAATTTTCCGGCGCATGCCCGATCCGCCGCCTGATCCGCCGCCTGATCCACCATGTTCGTCCGGGCCGCTCATGCCGTTCGGTGACGCATTACACCCCGGAATCGATCAAGCAGCAGGAACAGCCACGGCCAGAACAACATGCCTAGCAATGGTGCCAGCCAGAATTCAAGGGGCGGCAGCGGTTCTCCTTTGAATATGTTGATCCATAGCAAAATGATACGGTCGTTGAGCAATAAGGCCAATACTGAGAGCGCCTGCTGCCAGGGCGGAAAAAAGCGAATCCGGGCACGGAAGCGCTTGACCAGGTAAACGATAATGATCAGGCTCAGTGCGTGTTGCCCCAGCAGGCTTACGGTGAGTAGATCCAGAATCAATCCGGTGACGAATGCACCGCCCAGGCTCACCAGGTCGCGCGTCTCCAAAGCCCAGTAAATGATGACCAGGGCCACCCAGTAGGGCCTGGCCAGTTCCAGCCACGGAGGCAACGGCATCAAGGTCAGCAAGGCCGCGATGATGACCGAAATGAGCACGGCGCGGAAACTGTCGCGCTGCGTATTCATGGGTCAGCCTCTGGCAGCACCTCATCGACGGGTTGGATCAACAGTACCTCACGACCCCGATCCAAGGCTGCCAGCGGTTGGGCTTCGACCCGCAAAAATATCTCGCCCTCCAACCGCTGAATGAGGGTTATGGTCGCCACCGGATAGCCATTGGGGAAACGATCGCCCAAGCCCGAAGTGACCACCTGGTCGCCGGCGCGTATGTCGGCTTGACGCGGCACGTTGGGCAAGCTCAGGCTGCCTGTCTCGCCGGTGCCGTAAGCCACGGTGCGCAGGCCGGTGCGATTGATCTGCACCGGCAGCGCGTGGCTGGGATCGGAGATCAGACGCACGGTGGAGGAAAAGCGGCGCACATCTTCGACCTGGCCCATCACGCCGGCGCCATCGATGATGACCTGACCCGGCGTGACGCCGTCACGGAATCCACGATTGATAACGACGCGGTGAATGAAGGGGTCAAGGTCAACACTGAGCAGTTCGGCGAATTGGTATTGAAAAGTCTGCCCCGCCGCGCCCTCAATCAGCGCCCGCAACCGCCGGTTCTCTCCTGCAAGGGTTTCAAAACGGAGCAGGTCCGCCTGTTGCTGGATCAGCGCCCGCCTCAGGCTTTCGTTGTCCTCGCGCAGGGATCGATGTGTTTGCAGGCGGCCATAGGCTGATCGCAAGACCCGCACCGGCCAGTCGACCAGCAAGTAGATGGGCTCGATTACCGCTGCGGCCGCGCTGCGGAATCGCGGCACATAGCGCCCCTGCTGGTCCATGGCCATAAGCACGACGGCCAGCAGGCCATACAACATCAATCGGGCAGTTTGAGCCGCAGCGCCAAAAAACTGCTTGCCAACGCCTCTGGGGGTGGGATCCATTGTGATTTATGCCCGCCGGGTCGGCAGGCCCTGCTTGACCCGGTGCAGCGGCGAGAAGCTCATCATCGGTATCAGGGTGGGTTGGCGCTAGTTGGCTGCGTTGGCTGCGAAAAAATCACCACCGTTCTGATCCATCAATTCCAGGGCTCGCCCGCCCCCTCGCGCCACGCAGGTGAGTGGATCTTCTGCAGCAAACACAGGCAACCCGGTCTCCTCACCGATCAAGCGGTCGATGCCACGCAGCAATGCGCCACCACCGGTCATCACGATGCCCGTTTCGGCAACATCGGCGCACAGTTCGGGCGGCGTTTGCTCCAGCACGGTCTTGACCGCGTCCAGAATACTGGAAAGACTCTCGTTCAGCGCTTCGAGCACTTCGTTACTGCTGATGGTGATATGTCTCGGCACGCCTTCTGCCAGATTACGACCGAAAACCTCCATGTGCTCAGGGCTCTCATCCGGCCAGGCGCAGCCAATCTGAATCTTGACCCGTTCGGCCGTGGTTTCACCAATCAAGATGCCGTAATTACGACGTATATAATTGATGATGGCCTCGTCGAACTGATCGCCGCCAACGCGTACAGCGTTAGAGTAAACCAAGCCGTTGAGCGATATCACCGCGACCTCGGAGGTGCCACCGCCGACGTCCAGGACCATTGCGCCGCGGGCTTCGTGAATCGGAATGCCCGCCCCGATTGCAGCCGCAATCGGTTCCTCAACCAGGAATACCTCGCGGGCGCCGGAGCCTTCGGCCGACTCCTTGATCGCCTTGCGCTCAACTTGCGTGGAGTTGCAAGGGACGCACACCAGAACCCGCGGGCTGGGCCGCAGAAACCTCGAGGGCTGCACCTTGCGTATGAAATGCTGCAACATCACCTCGGTCATGTTGAAGTCGGCAATCACACCATCCTTCAAGGGCCGGACTGTACGAATATTGCCCGGTGTGCGTCCCAACATTCGCTTAGCCTCCGTACCCACAGCCGCGATATGCTGCGGGCCACCAGGGCCGCGATCCATGCGCAACGAGACCACGGACGGCTCGTTCAACACGATACCCTCGCCGCGGACGAATATCAGGGTATTGGCTGTACCCAGATCGATCGATAGGTCATTGGAGAAAAGACCTCGAAGTCTCTTGAAAACCATGATGCGAAATCCATTGGGCCACCCTGCGGTGGACGGTTTATCGGGGTGTGTAATGTATCAGTGAAACGACTATCCCGCAAGGATACGATCGGTGAAAACCATTGTTTTTATGTGACTTACGGTCTCAAGTTAATGATGATGGGAAGCGTCAAAGCAAAGATATCGGCCTCTTTCACTGAAACTGATATATCACAAATCACCTTCTGGTCAGAGCACTTTCGCCCTTCACAACGCAATTCCTATAGAATGCGCGGGTCATGTATATCAGCAACGAGGTTCATTCATGTCCGCTTTGATCTGCGGCTCCCTAGCCTACGACACCATCATGGTCTTCCCCGAGCGATTCCGGGAACATATTCTGCCCGATAAGGTGCATATGCTGAACGTGTCTTTCCTGGTGCCCCAGATGCGCCGAGAGTTCGGCGGCGTGGCGGGAAATATATCCTACAACCTCAAACTGCTGGGCGGGGACCCCTACCCGATGGCCACGGTCGGCGATGATTTTGAACCCTACAAAGTGCACCTGGACAAACTGGGAATTTCGCGCCGATACGTACGCCACATGGAAGGCGAGTTCACCCCCCAGGCCTTCATCACCACCGACATCGATGACAACCAGATTACCGCTTTTCACCCGGGCGCCATGAGTCACAGCCACCTCAACAGGATCGCCGATACCGAAGACATTAGAATCGGCATTGTCGCCCCGGACGGCAAAGAGGCGATGATGCAACACAGTGGCGATTTCAAAGCACAGGGCATACCGCACATATTTGACCCCGGCCAGGGCATGATCCTGTTTAACGGTGAGCAGCTCTCGCAATTCATCGCCGAAGCCACCTGGGTGGTCATGAACGATTATGAATGTGAAGTCTTGCAAGACCGCACCGGCCTGAGCAAGGAACAGATCGCCGAACAGGTCGAAGCGCTTATTGTCACAAAGGGCGCGGAAGGCTCCACCCTATACACCCGCGAAGAGGCGCAGCAGGTTGCTGCCGCCAAGGCAGACGCCATCAAGGACCCGACCGGCTGCGGAGACGCTTACCGCGCCGGACTGCTGCACGGCCTGCTCAATGATTTCGACCTGGTGACCTGCGCGCGCATCGGATCGGTCATGGGCGCAGTGAAGATCGCCTGCCAGGGCCCACAAAACCACCAACCCGACCTGACCGAGATCAATGATCGTTTTTTCACCGCCTATGGCTACAGATTCTAAGCATCTCAATGCCCGCTGTGGCAGTCTAAAGCCTTGACAATGAGGACTCCGGCGTAGAGAATTTGCGCCCCTTCGAAATAGATTCGAAGACCGGTTCAAGGTGATGTAGCTCAGCTGGTTAGAGCGCGGCACTCATAATGCTGAGGTCGGTGGTTCAAGTCCACCCATCACCACCATATAAATCGAAGGCTTATGGAGATTCCGAGGCGCTCGTAATTCTTTACAGAAGCTGAAGCTAACTTGCGCAGGCAGGTGCATTTACCAAAAGCCCGTCGGCAAGTGCAGGTGACACCAAGGGGATCGCGTCCTGGAAGCGGGGCATGGCAGTTTACACCCTGGCCAAGGGGGGCCTTATGTATGAGGCTTCAATCGGTGGTCAGAAATTCAAATATACCCCACTGCGTGAATAATCCCGGGTAATAAAAAGTTCTTTAACCCCATTTTCGCTTTTGAAGCGTTTAAGTATGTAGACAAAAGTGTCCACGAAAAAACAAAACATGATTACTGCGATACCTTGTTCCTGCCTTGCGTGAGTTTTCAATAGGTGTTAAATAAATTGCTTGCCGATATTGACAGCAGGCCTCTGCTCCCTTTGCTCCTGTTGACGTGCCTGTCAGGCAAAGCCCATGCCCTGAGTTGTGCACAGCCAAAGTTGGATGAAGCCATTATCACAAATTCTGTTGCAGTTTTTGAAGGAGTAGCCGGCAACAAGCACGGTTTGACGTGGCGACAGAAGGCAAGTGTAAAAAAAGACAGGCCAACAGGTAGATTCGCCGGTGTTGAGAATTTGAGTGTTTATGATTTCAGAGTAACAAGAAACTGGAAAGGTGTAACAGCTGGACAGACTGTCAGCATCCTGTTCAACACCACCTGGGGTGACAACTACGTGCCTGGTAGTAATTTTCTGATTGTCAGCCCCCAGCAAATCAGTGATATGTACTGGACGCCCCTGTGTGGCAATAGCATTGATCTGGAATGGGCCCGAAAGAATGGTGACATTGAGTTATTGGAAGAAGTAATTGGCATTGGTCAGCAAATAAAAATTGTGGCAAAAGATCGTGCCTGTGAGAGTGCACAAGATTGTACGGCTGTCATGACCCATTGCGGAGGGTGCGATTGCGGTACACCGGTCAATGTTGTGGCCGCCGGGAAATATAAGGAACAACTCCAAACATACTGTGCAGTAACCCGCCTGATGGAACATTGTGAGATTGTATGTGAAACCTTCGTTTCCGCATGTGAAGAAGGATTGTGTCGGTGAGAATCAGAAGGATAAGAGCTATGTTGCCTGAAATATACGGTTATTGAACACCACCTGCGCGGTAACGCTCGTACCAACCGTAGAAAGTCGATTTGGGAATACCCAGCCAATCAAGGGTTTGTCGGACTCCGTAAGTCTGTGCCTAGAACTGCCGTACCGGTCCTTCAAATTCCGCTGGCATCAAGACCTATTAGGGAAGAGCCTCGGACCTGGCTTTGATCCAGAGATTGAGGTACACCACCCAGCCCCAAAAACACGCTAACAGGAGGCGCTGGACGAGGCCCCAATATTGCATCGGCAAGTCCCGCGTAAATGCCGGCAACAGATTCAATATGATAGCTATTAGAATTGCGAAAAAGAACCAAAGATTAGCCTGCCTGAACCGTTTCGGCGTTGCTTTCCAAACCAGGACGACCACCAGAGGCGTCATGTAAGTGATCAAAAACGAAAGGCCAAAGACATTGTGCAAAGGGTCTGGCGCCGGAAATACATTGACAGCAAACTCAGCGATACCAAAGTAGAGAATCTGGAATCCCGGCACTTTGTTCAGCCCCTCATTTTGGCTGAACTTGATCACTTGATATCCAAATGCCACCATTAATACCGCAGTGCCGTAACCCAGTAATTTGGCGATACCTGCGACCGGAGATCGGTCCATGGCCAGCTCGCTGACGGTATCGGAAAAATGCGAATAACCGTCCACAAAAAAGGGCAATACAACTACCAGAATAGCGAAAAGAATTGTCGCTAGCAGACCGGCGTTTAAAGATATTTTCTTAATCATAATACTACCTCGTTGGTTGCTACTTGGTTGGTTGCTACTTCGTTGGATCGGATTTGTTGGCAAGAAAAGGCATGAGAGATACAACCGCATCGACGATGGCGCAAAGTACCCGTCCGCGAGTATGCGCCAATTCTTCTGTCATTCCTTCCGCTGAGGACATTCTCCATTGCGAAGAAAGCCTTACAAGCGTTGCAGAAGTGGATTCATGTTGGTGATTGAAGCAGCGTAGCGCGTGCCGCTCAGTGAGGAGTTTCGCCAAAGCGATACAGGCCGAATTCCAGCCGATGTGCGTCCGTCAACTCGCATCCGAACAGGGCGCGTCGGGCCAAACCGATTGCCGCATTGCCTGGCCAATGCAAGGGTCCATTCGGGCGAAAATTCTCCCCGTGGCCCACGCAGTAAATCGCGCCGTCGAATGGCAGCGGTGAGAGCTGCCACCCTGAGCTGGCTGCGATCGGGCCAGTTTTCAAACTCGAAGAACTCCCCAACGGCGTCGGCGCCGATTCCTACGACGTTCATGGCATCGGCAGTCTGAAATGCTTGGTCACCCAGACGATGGTCTCCGTGACCATGTGAGTGAGCAACAATAACCGGCATGTCCGTAATAGTCCGAATGGTACTGACTAAGTTTGCCCCGCCGTCGATAGTTGCGCCCGTATCGACCAAAAGCGCCCTTTCGGCACCGACGAACAGATAGACGAACGGCGCCTCATAGTTTGAGCACTTGTTCTGACGGAAAATGTACGTGTCTTCCTGGTAGCGAACTTGCTGCCACTCTGTATAGCCAGCCCGCCGGTACTCCGCATCACAGTCTTGAGCACCGTGTATCCAGTTGACTGTCGTCAGATCAATTAAGGGGTCGCCCGACAGCGCATTTACAGGCGCGGACTCCGGTGCCTGGGCACTACACACCGCCACCCCAAGGCACATCAATGCCAGAGCACTTATGACACCCGTTAGTTTTCTAGTCCAACACAACATTGTGTGCGCCTCCCGGGTGGATCCCGCAGATCCAGATAGGCTACTGCGACCCGTAATATTTGCGCTCCTCTTGCGGCGGAGATCGCTGCAATCGCCCCGATTCAGCGTCAATCCATTCGGCGGCCACTGCCCCGAAGGTTTCAGAATAGGCCGTCATATTTCCGTCGCGGACAAGCCGACCCATGGCAGACCACAGCCAGCCACCCTGCGCCACGTTGATCAGCGCATCCGCACCGCGATAGGCGGCTTCGTAGTTCTCAGCTTCGAAGCGGCAAACATTGCCGGCGCAGTCGAGGCCAGGTAGGCCGTTGGCGGCCTCAAGCGAAGATGGGCTGATGGCTCTCACACGCACCTCTACGGGCGTCTTGATTTTCATTGCCCGAGCCTGGTCCAGGTTTTCCAATGCGCGCCTGGCCTTGGCGGTCTTTTCGGCATGAACCTCGGGCACAGGTCGCAATTCGGCGGAATCGACGCCGGTGGCCTTCTTCGTCGTCACGTATTCGAGCCACGGCATAGTCGAGAGGTCGTCGCGGAGCCGATCATCGCCGGTTACCAGGATCATCGGCACACCCACATCGCCCCAGGCCAGCGCAATCATCTCCGATTCGGTGACTGTGCGATCGCCATAGAAGACTTCGATCCCGAGGGTTTTGGTGTGCGCGGCGAAGCCGCCGCTACCAGTCTTTGCGTGATTACCCACTGCGACGACCGCGTCGTAGTAGCCAACCTCGATCAAGTCGATATAGCCGTCGAAGGGCTGGTCACGCGAAACCTGCCCGGCCCGGGAGTCGAGCAAGTCGCGTCGAACGTCGGGGTCGGGGTTCAGACTGCCGTGGGCGTCGACCACGTCAACTTCAGTGGCGCCACCCTGGTACAGGCCTGCAATCACGGCATTGATGTCGGCGGCCAGCATTTCCTGGCCTTGGGGATACTCCGGCATGCCGAACACATAGGACATTAGGTTGTCCTGACCTGCCAAACCCTCCATGTCGTGGTACACGAGAACCCTGAGGCCGTCACTGCGATCGTAATTGGGGTCTTCCAATGTCCATGGCTCTGCCCGGGATGCTGAGGGGATGGCCAGTGCCAGAAGGCCGATCAATCCGATGGCTGCGAGATAAAGTTGAAGTTTCGACACTCTAGTTCTCCTGGATGACAACAAAGTACGGGTACGTATGTTTACAACATATCGAGAATACGACGGATTAGTCAATAAGTACAGGGTCTAAAGTCACAGTGATGGTGTACTTCAATACGGATCCGTATGGTAAAAATAGCGGCTCAACCTGCCTGGGATTCCCCAGCGCAGCTCGAAGGATATCTCAACAGGGACAATCGGGAAAATTCAGGGTCACTGACGTGACCGACAAATGTGCTGAATTCTGCCAGCAGTTTGTCAGAGTCTTTTGCATATAATTCAAGAACCAAATCCCAATAATAGTTGTCCAGATTACGGTCCTTGATTTACTTGTATGGCAAATGGGGGCACCAGGAGAATGGCATGTCTCCGTACCTCCACTCATAGATAAAGATTTTACGCACGGTATTTTGTTGCGCCGGTGTCAATCTGCTGATTTGATCAATCTTTTTGAGTACTTGAAAGTATTCAGATTTAGTTTGCGGCTCGATGGTGAACCCAAAGCCACTGTACATGGTGGTGCCGGCCAGTATTGATGGGATACCTGACTCTGCCGCGTATTCAACGCCAGCCGTTCCAGCTACGGTGACAACCACATCTGCGATATACGTCAGACTCGTCGCGCCAAATTGTGCATCCGTATCCAGAAAAACAATATTACTGCCACAATTTGCGAAATAGTCTGCCAGGGAAAGGTCTTTTGTTGGGTAATACTTGGCCGACGGATGCTCCTTGAATATCCAGGTGAGTTCGGGCCTGGTTTTCGCATACTCCAGAGTTTTCTCAACCCATTCGAAATAGTCCTTAAATATCATGGTTCTGCTATGAGAATGGGGGTGGTCATTGAAGGCATGCATCATGACAAAAACAAACTTCGTATCGACTGGGGCCTGAAAGTCGTCGCCGAATTCCCTTTTTGTGCGATATACCTTCCTGTCTTCGCTGTGTGCAACGACCGGCGTCCTTGTCATAGATTTTTCGAAAGGCCTTCAGCTCCTCAAATGCCAAGTCAACTTCTTCGGCACTCAATTGCGATAAAAATTTCATATCCTCGGGCTCCGGCCGCCCGGCCCTTTTGTAGGCATCATCCATCGAATTCAACCGATTGAATGTCACGTCCGGTGACCCGGAAGAACGCAGGTAGACATCGAGCCCTAAATGCAAAGCGGCTCTCGAGCCAGCACGCCTGAAGACAAGCCCACTGTATGTGAGACCAGTAATGCGGTGGCCTGGCTCTTTACGAGTGCTTTTTTGAATCGGTAGTAATTACCAAAGAGGATGAACAAATTGAGGATTACGCCTGCATTAACCCGGCGTATTGTCGCAAGCTGGAACTTCGATAGGCAGGAATCATAGAGTATATCCCCGAAATAGACACCATCTGTGGAAATACTGGAAATGTCATCCTTGAGGATTACTTTGAAAGCGGCACCCAGGAAACGCAACCCCACAGGAATCAATTCCACGAGGGTCATTTTCAGCGGTATGGCGGTTGAATCAGGGTCATAGGAAAGTTGTCTTTCCCGAATGCCAGGATCGCCGGATTCGCCCCAGACTATGCGCAGTCCTTTAGCTTCCCTGAGAATGCGCGCAAAGACTGCATTGGCATGCGATATGACAGGATGCCGTTGTGGTTCGACAAGCAAACATCCATTGCACGCTTTGCGGCTGGAAATGCCCGACCACAAGCGTCCATTGACAGTGATAAACGCGGAATATCGACTACTCAAAACAGACCACGGCTCATCCTGACCCGCTTGCACGGATCTTGCGGCCAAGCAATATGCCCAGCCAAGCCATCGGCAGATAGGCCACTACCAGATCGAGCGCGGTAAACCAGATAGGGCTCGGAAGCATAAAGACCACAGTAATACCGGCCGCCAGAAAGGAGACTCCAATTGCGTAGGCGAACAACTGCCTATAACTGACCGCAATTAGAAAAGCCGCCGTAGCCCCAGCCAATGTCCCCAAAGAATGGGCCAGAAAGGGTGATATAAAGTGCTTGGGTTCAAACAAATGCATTGAGGCAGCCATACTCTCATAATCGGAACCATCAACGCCTGCCAGCGGAGCAATAATGCCAGGACCCACAATAACGATCAGCATGTTTACGGCTGAGCCGAGTGCCAGACCAACAATTACTGCCAATGAATTTCTTATCATCGCCTTCATTCTTGACCCCACTCCCTCTACTGCAACACCGGCAAAACAAGGTGAGACGCAGACTCATCTGAACGGTATATCTTCTGTGTCGCTTTCTGATAGTCGTCTTTCCTGGCCCGATAAATATTGGTGAATTTCTGCGGATTACGATCGAATGCCGGGAACCATGAGCTTTGAATCTGGATCATGATCTTGTGTCCCTTTTTGAACGTGTGAAACTTGTCCCACAGGTGAAAACTGATCGGGGTGATCTCATCGGGTGTCATCGGTTGAGGGTTTGAAAGGCTATTGCGGTATTTCCCTCGCATCACCTCAACGCCCAATAGCATTTGGTATCCGCTCATTTTGACCTCACCAGAATCCGGCGCATCGTTGGGGTAGACATCGATTAATTTAACAAACCAATCGCTATCGGTGCCGGAGGTCGAGGTAAAGAGATTGGCGAGAATCGGGCCGGCAATCGTGATGTCCTCTTGCAGCACTGGCGTCTTATAGGTCAACACGTCTGTACGGGTGCTGGCCCAACGCTGGTCGGCCACCATGCGATCCATCTTGTTCATCGGTATGTCCGGGGAATAGGGCACGGGCTTTGCCGGATCACTGACGTAGCTATCATGAGCAGTGTCAGGTCGACCCTGCGGTTGTTCGAAAGACAACTGGAAGTCTGCCTGCAAATAGATATTTCTTTTCTCTACGTTTTCTGGTGGCCACTGTTCGAGGTGGTGCCAGGTGTTGCTTCCAGTTTCAAATACGGTTGCTTCCGATGGCGAGAAGGTCCCTTTGTCTTTCAAGTGGTATTGGAAAAAAGGGAAAATGATCTCCTTCTGATAGTACTCACTGTGTGCTGCGCCGAATTGAATATTCCCCAAAGTCGATCCGTCATCAGCCAACCATCCGCCGTGGCGCCAGGGCCCGACAACCAATATACCTGTTGGTTTCCCGGGTTCTGAGCTTCGATGGTCCGATAGGTTTCAATTGCGCCGTATGGGTCTGAAGCGTCAAACCATCCACCCACGTTGAGTACCGGTATTTTGATATCCCGCAGCAATCGAGTGACATTTTTGCTGGCCCAGAACTCATCATAATCAGGGTGATCAATGAGGTTTTGCCACACCTGGGTCATGCGACCGTTAAAGTGTCTTTCGTTAAATTCATCAGTGGGTCCGGCATGCAGATAGAACTCATAATCCCAGTCCGTACCCTTATCGATCGGTTCTGGCGTAGTGCCTTTCAAAGCACGATCCGGATCTGTGACGACGCTCATCATGTACCGCCAAGTCGCATAGTGGAGGGTGTAAGCGCCGTTGTGATGGTCATCATCACCAATAAAGGCGTCATGGGTGGTGGCTTGTGGTGACGCCGCCCTCAGCGCCGGGTGAGCATCGATCATAGCCATGACCGTATACCAGCCTGGATGGGAGATTCCCCATTGGCCAGCACGACCATTGTGGCCAGGTACATTGTCGAGCAGCCATTCCAGGGAATCGTAACTGTCGGTGGACTCATCGGTGCCCCCCTCATGGGTACGAGCTGGTCGCAAATTCTCCCATACGCCTTCCGATTTGAACGTACCGCGGCCATCCTGAAACACAAATATGTACCCATCTTCAAGAAATTCCACGCTGGGTGCCATGCGGTTGGCCGGGCGAAAATCTTCAGGTCCATAGGGGCCGGCGGAATACGGTGTGCGAACGATCAGAAAAGGATATTTTTTTGATTTGTCCCTTGGGGCTGTAGACCACCGTGTGCAGCGTCACACCGTCAGCCATGGGTATCTGGTATTCGGCCTTGTCGTAGTGCGCCCTGACGCCGAATTGGGCTTCTTCTGCAAGGCCGCTGCCTGCGATCACAGTCAATACGAACAATGCAATATTTTTCTCAACCATCATTTCTCTTCACCTTCACAAACCTGTTGAATCAGTATGTCCAATTTCGTGAGGCTGGATACAATTTCAGTGTGGGTCGTGACCCGAATCAGCCCGTTCCAGTGATAGCATAACGCGGTGCGGCACTTTGATGCGGAGTTATGGCCAATGACCAAACCACTGAACCGGGCAACCTTGTTCGATCCAGCCACCCACACAATCGGCCTTAACCGCGATTTTGCGGCCTCAAAAGTGCCCGAGAGGGCTGATCCCCCAATTCCATTCGACGGAATAACCTTCGGCATAGCCACAATGTCCGAAAACTCGCCACACGATGGAGAAAGGCATCTGGATGGTGACGAGGTTCTATACCTGATTTCGGGTAAGGTCAGTGTGGTGTTTTTGGATGATCCTCAGGAGACCATTGATGTCACGCCTGGCGACGGCTTGGTGGTGCCCAAGGGAAGGTGGCATCGAGTTGATATTATCGAGCCCTGTCAGATCGTCTACCTGACGCCCGGGCCGAACAATGAATTCAGGCCCCTGGAAATTGATGTGTGACGAAACTGCCGCTAGAGGCAAATTAAGGAGTCTCGCTTCCCTGCTCCCGCCTTCGGCGTAAGGCGGCTGCGCTCGACGGCATACAAAAGGCGCCTGGCCCCTCTGGTACCGCTTGCTGTGCTCGACTTACCCAACCGGGGCCGCGGCGGGTCGCCTGCGGCTCCAATGTCAGCTTATTTGCGAATCACCGCCATCGCCGTGTCATGCATTAGGCGATAAGTTTTTGCGCGGCGGTCGCGAGAGGCATCTGGCGTTTCGCCTCGGTTCCAGGCGCTGGTTACCACGCTGCGCCTCGGCATCATTGATAACGCGGAAAATAATCGCGCCCAATTCCGATTCGCTGACCTTTTGTTTTCGAACGTAATTGCGCCATTGGTTTTTGAATGATTTCGATTCGGGCTCAGTGGCACAGAGCACGACGATCCCGGCCAACTCAGGCACGGCACTGTCGACCTGCGCAGGCTTTGGCGCCTTGCTCGTAATGATGGCGGTTGCTCTGTCCTGCGCAAACAACAATCCACTCACTAGCAGTAGAAGCGAAGTAACCGTGGCGATTCGAAAAACTGAATTCATGACTGTCACCCAAGAGCTTCCCAAAATTTGGATTCAAAGACAGTCTACTCTGAATCGCTGATTTCGCTAATCAATCATGACCCAAAACGATAGCGCAGTTTGACCACCAACTGGTCCACCAGCGGCGAATTCCAGGATCGCCGGAATAAATCATCAAATTTCAATAACTCCGTGAACAGGGAATCGCCCTTGGTGTACACCACGAACAAGTCTGAAAGTGGGGCAATTTGCCAGCGATAGCGTAGCTGAAAGCTGAGCTCCGATAGGCTGAAATCGTCCGGCGGACCTGGCGGTTTGAGCACAGGTATCAAGTTGGTGCCGTCCTCTTCGAGTTCATAGAACTCGTTTTCCTGGGCGCGGATGCCCACCCACTGAAAAACCAGCCGCAGGTGGTGACGGGCCGACGCGAAATAGTCGAAACTGAATTTAGGCGTCCAGCCCCTGGATATGAATGTCGTGAAATTACGGTCTTCCTGGTGTAAAAGCCAGGCGGAACTTCGCAGGTGCTGTAACTCGAATTTCAAAGACAAGTTGTGCCCGGGTCGCCAGGAGAAGCCACCTGCGATCATTGTGAATCTCCCACCTGCAGACTCGTTGCTCGAGTGAATCCTGCCCCACCCGCTGAACGGTTTGGCGGTATCTGTTTCATAAGCAACACTCCCCGATGTATTCGCCGTCTTTTCAAATGTGCCGTTGCCAAAGCTGTTTCGATCGTCGAAACGTTTGGGAAAGTGCGACAGGTCGAGGAGAATATTGTGCAAGTTGTTCAGCGTGATGCTGAGGTCCACCCCGGCACCGCCATTGACTTTGTATCCTTCGCCATTGACCGCATAGCGAGCAAAGCCCTGCACGTTCAGGTCGCGGATTTTCTCCAGATCCGACTTCACCCACTGCAGGGAATAACGACCGTCGGTCAGGTTGCTGCGGACCTGGAAACCCAGCTCGTTGATATCGATGGTGTCGTCGTACCAGGACAATTGCACCGTGTGTTTCATGCCCTGGCGCGGTGTGTAATCCACATCAAACAGCCCGCCGAATCCATCACCTTTGTCGTCGCTATCGGAATAGAGCAACTGGCCGTTGATATCCCAGGTGCCGCCGGTGCTCAATCGGTGGAAATCAATACCATGGACCAGCGCATCCCCATCAGGATGCGCGACGATGGTTGATATGAAACCCAGGCCCCGATAAGCCGCATTGTAGTCGTCTTCGTACAACATACGCAGGGCACCGAACGAACGACCGTCTTGGGACAACACCCGATCGCCGGCAACGAATTTGCTGTCTTGCTCGAAGGCGCCCAGCAACCCGTAGCGCACCCGCCCAAATTGCCCGGTGACCTTGGTCGCCCCGAGCAAGTCGGCTGGGCGCAACAGTTCACGCTGGGGAATCAAAATGTCAGGCGGTAGATCAGGCGGTATTTCCGGAGGCACGGGACTGGAACCGATGCGACGGGTATTGACCACTATCATTTTCAAGCCGGAACTCGCCTCTGATCGTGGCGAGGTATTGAAAATATCCTGGCCTTCGAGAAAGAACAGGCGTTTTTCCGGAAAAAACGTTTCATCTGCCGTAAGGTTGAACACCGCATCGTCTGCTTCGACCACTCCGAAATCCGGGTTCAGCGTGGCGGTTAGCTGGAAATTGGTCGACGGCCGCCAGAATACATCGACGCCTGCCCTGTATTTCATGTCCTCCTCGACGCGGTCGTAGGTGGCTGAAGCATAGGGAAACAGACTCCATTGCTGCCGCGGATCAACGCCCTCGAAATCCAGGGGCTGCAGCGCGCTGAGAAACTGTGGTTTTGACGACGGCAATGCCGGCCAGGCCCAGCGCTCATTGAGGTGCGCCACTTTGCGGCTGAGAAAGATACCGACGCGCCGGACGCGATCCGTTTTTGGCATGGGCATCAATGACCAGGGCACAAAATATTCTGCCGACCATCCTTTTTCGGTGGTTTGGGTTGCCCCATACCAGGCGCCGTCCCCATTCGCGGCTGAAGCGGCGCTCGGGTTTGACGGTTCCATCCATCTGTACGTCGCCCAGGGACAGGTTCATCCAGTAGGCGTAAAGACCTGCGCCGGAGGTGTCCAGTGTGAAGGAGACGTTGTCCCGGTTGGAGTCGAAATCATCCCGGCTGGTGAAGCGCTTGACGATGGTGTCCGCTGGTTGTTCCATGTCGAAAGAGGCGTAGAGCCCTGCGTCGGTATAAAACATTCTGAACGAAGTCTTGTAGGGCGCTGGCGCCAGTGTGTCCGGATCGATTACTACCAACTGGTCAATGTCCGGCGGCTCAGACCAAATGGCCTCATCAAGGTGCCCATCAATTCGAATCGGGTGCTTTTCCGGGTCAACACGTCGGACTTTTATAGGGTCGCCCAGGGGGTTGATCAGCGCCACGGATTCGACGACCTGCCCGACCGACTCATGTTGCGGCGTCTGCGCCTGTGCGCAGGGGTACAAGCAGCTTAGTAGCCAGGAGATGGTCAGTATGATCGGCGATTTGGGCCTGCCTGTCCTGGTCATTGTGATGATTGTACCGCGCAGCGACGACGGGTGAATGCCCACCGGATCAGATTGAGCGCTACCCGATGACCTCTTGATAGACACGGTAAATATTCAATCCAAACAGCTTTTCCAATTGTCCCTGTCCCATACCGCGTCGGGCCAGTCCGTCCCAGATGATCTCCATCCGACGAGGGCCGTTGAGTTCTTCAAAATAGAGCGGCCACTGCGAAGGATCAAAGTTCTCGCCTTCCTCACGTTTCAACTCATCCAGGTATTCCTCGGTCAGGACCAGTCGTCTGTGATCGCGGTCTGAACCAATGCAGACATGATCACTGCCCGCCAAATTTAATGCATGTTCGATATGTTGATAGTAGTAGTGCACGGCGTCATCAATCTGTTGGGTCATGAACGACCGCATCTGCGTTACGCCAAATACGCCGCCTTTATCCGCGAGCGCTTTAAGGTTTTTATCAGTCGTGTTGCGCTTATGTTCGAACAGTGCCCTGCAGCAGGAATGCGACACGATGACGGGTGCAGATGACGCCTCAATCGTGTTTGCCATGGTCTTCATATTGGCGTGAGATAAGTCGATCAGCATGCCAATATCGTTCATCCTCTCAGCCACCTCGTGACCGAATACGGTCAGCCCTGAGCCATCGGATTCATTACAGCCCGCCCCGGCCCAATTCTGGTAGTTGTAGGTGATCTGGCTTGAGCGCACACCCAGGCCATAGAAGACATCCACATTATCGACATTCTTGCCAAACTGCGTAGAATTCTGAAACAGGTAGAACAGAGCGATCCTGCTCTGGTCACGGGCGGTTTGAATTTCGGCAACGCCCGTGGCCTTCAGCCAGAATTCGTTCTCCTTTATTATCAGGCGGTCATACTCGAGCACACCATCGATCGCCAATTCATAGGCACGGGCTTCAAAGGATTTAGGATCACAAAGCGTCACGGTAACTGAATTCATACCTGCATTGATCATTTCCCGGCACAGGGAATCGGTATAGACTTCCCGAATCTCACCCATGGCATCGATAATCAGGGCTGCCTGGGTCGGCGTCTCCGCTGCCAGCGCGATTGATCCGCCGGCCCCTGCATGGAGGGCGGCTGCGGCTGCTCCTAAAGTGAATTCCCGTCTGTTAATGTCCTCTGACCCCTAACTACAGCCGTGCGATTTTCTGGATCAACGGCAGTTCCCAGAGTTCGTCCAGAGCACGAAGCTCGTCGAGTTCGTCAATGACCGCATTGATCCGATTAATCGATCTGTGGTGGGCCAGGACGTGGCTTCTGCCCTGCCTGCCAATTCTTTCTCGCTCCTCGTTGTGGGTGAGGTAGTAGAGAATCTTCTGTTCAAGTTCCTCCATGCCCTCGTCCGTCAGATCGTAGAATATGACGTGTTGACCATCAATCAACGGGTTCTCGATGGGCTGAATCATCCGGTCTACGAACACCAGGGCGCCGGAACTCAGTGCTTCCCAGGTCCGGGCGTCTCCTTCCCAGCGATCAGGGTTGGCGTGCAGTACGATCTTGCTATCAAACAGGCACTCTTTGTAGCGCTTGTCGATGCCCGATCTGCCGACTGGCCCGGGTTCGGAAACCGGTCCGATTTGCATGGGCAAGTCCTGTTCGGCGGCCAGCTTTTTGGCCAATTTCAGCAGTCGGCCTCTGGCCTGTGTCAATGTGTTGTCTTGCACGCCATCCTCGAACAGGCACGATACGGCTATCTTTCTCTTATTGTCATGGCGCCCGGCAATCGTCTCAGGCGGTTCGACCATGTCATCGACCACACAATATGCTGTCGCCATGACGGGCAATTCCCCGTAGTCGAATGCTTTCATGGTCTGGCGATCTACACAGCTTCTTTTAAAGTACAGCTTCCAGCGGAAATCACCGGCGTCGTAGATCATTTCGGGATAGTCATCGTAATCCAGCATGATGGCCTTGTGCGGGTACTTGTCTTTAATCGCTCGAAACCGGGTGTTGAGCGGGCAGTGATCGACCAGGTGATTCTGGCAGAAAATAAAGTAATCAGCGGTCTCAGGGTCGTCCACCAGGGTGACCTGTGGGTGAGCTGTGAGCCCTTCGTGCGTCAGCCTGATCTCGTTGCTCCTCGACTCGCGGTGATCGAACAAGGGAAAGTAGATTTTGTAGTTGGGGCCGTCAGCTTTCTTGACGTTGGATACTTTCCACAGTTGCCCACCATCGATTGCTTTCCAAAGAGCCTGGGCTTTCTCCAGCGGGAAGTGTTGTACCCGGACATGACTGGCCTTGCTTTTGCGAATCCGCTTTTTGATTTCAGCTGCTGAGAGGTCTTGGGTGACGATGATAGAAAAGCCGGGCAATGGCTCGTGTTCAGAAAACATCAACCCTATTGATACATCGTCAACGATGTCGTAGCGAATCAGATGCTTCCTGCGCACCAGGCTTTTGACTTCTTCTGCGCTGAGAAAATACCCCGATCCGCTGACGAAGGTATTGCCCTCATACTCATCCAATTCCGCCAGTGACTTGATACTTTTGTCCGGGCCAATCTTGTCTTTGGCCATCAGATCCGCCCTCAATGCATCGGTCCACACGCCCGAACCCGAATAGCGAATGGAGTCTTTTTTCTGAACGAAATGATCAAAGTGGGGGACTCTGATGATACTGCTCAGGTTGGTTCTGAAAAACACATCGTATTTGTCCTGCAGCAATTCGAATGCATGGATGGTTTTGCTCAGAATTCCGGGGATTATTATCGATTGGAATTGTGGTTCGCAGAGCAGCGCGGGATCGGAATTCTGATCCACGATGATGTTGTCGGCAAGATCACCAAACCTGCTGACGTCGGTATCGTGCTCGAACAACAGGAATACGTCTATGTGGGGCGTGTTCTCATTGGTATACCTGATGAGCTCAGCCCAATAAGACTTGATGTAATGCACGTAAACCGGCTGCGCAGTCGAGGCGATAACCAGAATGGCTATTCTTTTCATAGGCCAGAAACTGCTGAATGCTGCCGCATGCCGGTAATGATACTCGCAACTCGGCTGCCTGAAGAGAACAATTGTGGACGCCGCGTTGACTACAATGGGGGTCCAACAGACAGGTCAATTTGCTGCGATGATGGTGTTGAAATCAAGGGCGGAGTGAATGGAGCGTGCTAGAGCGTACTTTCATATACTTTTCTGGTTTTCTCTGCCGTCTTTTGCCACGAAAAAGTGACCTAAGCGCTTGGCCCCTTTGGAAGTGATGCGCTTTCTCAAATCAGAGTCATTAATGACTCGCCCGATTGCCTGAGCTATGGAAGCACCGTCGCTTGGATCGAAATATACGGCACCGTCTTGCGCAATTTCAGGCAAAGAACCAGTATTGCTGCATACAACCGGGCACTCACAAGCGAAAGCCTCGAGCAATGGAATCCCAAAACCTTCATATAAAGAGGGGAAGGCGAACAGCACAGCATTCCTGTAAAACATGGGAAGTTCCGCATCGCTTATTGACGTTTGCACCACCCTGTTCATCAGTCCATTTTCTCTGATCATGGCGGATTCAGATTTCAAAAATTTATTGCCTCCCGCACAAACCAGGTACAAATCTTTATCTTTGGCCAGTAATGGCAGGATGGATTCCAGAAATACTTGAAAGTTCTTGTATTGGCTTCGGTGCCCGATGTAGAGGATGAATTTCTCTGGCAGAGAGAATTTTTTGGCGCCTGCAACAGTGGTCTCAATTGAGCCTCCGTGATATACGACATCTACTTTCGATGCGGGCGTCTTCAGGATCTCAACCAAGTCTTTTTTTTGTGCACTCCGAAACACATATTATTTTGTCCGCTTTGCTGACCAACAGTTTCTTGTTTGCCAATGTTTGCCGGTAGTGGGGCATTTGTTTTCCGAATTTTTCATGAATCATGTCGTGGACAGTCAACACAAACGGCTTTTGGCCAAGAGATTCAAGAAATTCAGGCTCGTAATATGTCGGATGGAACACATCAAATTTCCCAGACGAAATCATTTTCAATGAATTGCGTCTGTTAAGGCGATACAACAATGAAAACAACAGCCTTTTACCTTTGAATTCGGTATGCGGTAAAAAGGTTTTGTGGTTCTGACCCTTGATCTGGTTAAGGTAGAAATTGTTTGAATACTTAACTGATATTGTGGGCAAATCACCGTTCACTGCAAGATGCTTCGCCAATTCCACATAATAGCGAGATATTCCACCAACCCTTTGAATGGCAAATATCTGGTGGTCATAAAGAATCTTCACGTGTCAAAATACAGTATGTCAGACCCGGCTGCGCCATATTTGCCGCAGCCAGGCGAATTTTGACAGATGCTTCAAACCCATCTTCAACCAGCGAATCATGTTTGAAGTAATCCTCGGGATCGAAAAATTTCGCATTCGAACTTCATGTTCTTCCATTAACGTGCTCGAAGAAAAGACGTGGCTAACTCCCCCAAAAAAGGAGCGTGAAAAGCACATGGGAATTCGCTGTACGGTTGTACCGACCCTCACCAGTCTGGCCACCAGGTCATAGTCGGCAGCCAGGCGATAATTCGTGTTGTAGGGCATATCTCCCAGCAGATCTCTTCGAAACAAAATGCTCGGATGTGAGGCGGGCATGCCGTACCAGGTCCAAGATTCTGAACGGGTTTTAGGCTCCACCACCTGTCCGTTTTGATAACACTGAAGGCAGTTGCCCCAAATCATTCCGGGCAGCGGAGTCAATGCCGCCTCGCGGAGGTGCTTGGCGTTAAATTCATCATGTAACTCATCCCCCGCATTGAGAAAAAGGACGTAGTCGCCACTCGCCAGGCGGCTGCCTTTGTTCATTGCATCAAAAAGACCTTCATCAGGTTCCGATATGTAATGAGAGGATTTTTCAATCACCTCAGCCAGGGTATCGTGATACTCAGCTGACGCACATAAGGAGCCTCCATCAACCACAATCCATTCAAGACCTTGAGGGTGAATAGACGGCTCAATGGAACGGAGCGTATTCAAAAGACCTTCGAAATCGTTGAGATGAATAGTGACAATGCTGAACTTAATATCCATTGCCGGTGCATTATCACCTATCTGCGCCAATTTATTGGCCATGCCTGGCTTGGGAAATGCGGCGGGGATTACGCTCTGATGAGGATTTTGGCCGGCACCGTTTCACGGCTAACCCCGTTGGCCCCCTGTAGGGATTTGCTCCTGAATTCATACGGTGCGTCATAAGTTAAATCGTTTTAGCTATTAACGATATGACATCAAGCCAGTCTTTTGTAACTCTTTCACCGGGCGCAACATCTAATATGGTGCCACTACCCAAAGGATGATTGCGATGATCTCTGCAAAAATGTCAGTTACTTTATTGTTCGGCGTGCTGTCGGCGCTTTCTCAAACCACATCGGCCGATGAATATGTCGTGACGATCAAGGCTGACAACCCGCGCCTGGCGCTGGTCTCCGCTGCGCTTGAACCCGAGGGTGCTGAAATCGGTATGAACGAAGAAGGCGTTCACGGCCTGGAAAATGGCTGGGCCACTTTTGTGCAAAACATCGAAGTGGCAGGCGCCGATGGGACTACCTACGCCGTCGAGGCCCAAGCAGACAGCAGGTGGAGCCTCCCCGACTATGTGGCCGGGCCAATCAACCTCACTTACGAAGTGGTGCTGGGGCACGATGAGGTGGAGATTAAATTCGGTGACAACGGCGCCGCCTATGCCATGCCCACAGGCGTGATGTGGGCCGGTCGGGCGTTGTTTATTGCCGGCAAGCCCGCACGCGATATTTCCATACGCTTCGACTTGCCCGACGACTGGAACGTAACGACGGCCTGGAAGGAGAAGGCTGAACCGGACAGAGCATTCAATGTTCAGAATACCGAGGATTTGCTCAATTCAGCGTTCTTTGCCGGCACCCATGAGCAAGTGGACCTCATCGCCGGAGAAGTGACGCTCAGATTGGCGCTTAGTGGGGAAAATACGCTGGCTATGCGTGACCAGATTACCGATATGACCGGGCTGTACCTGGACTACTATGAAAGCGCATTTCGATCACCAACCAAGGCAAGCATGGTGTTAATTGCTTCTGACAGAAGTTACTGGGGGGGCGAGCTCATGGGCAGAGCAATTTCCCTGTCCATCGGCGGAAAGCCGCCGCCCGGTTACAACCCGCTTTCTGCCTTATCGCATGTCATCGCACATGAAATATTTCATGTATTTTCACTGATTCGAATGGAAATCAGTGAAGACCCTGGCACTTTTCAGTGGTTTGCCGAGGGCTTTGGTGCAGAGTACGCTGCATGGCTGGCGCGTTTGCGGCTGGGCCAATTTGACGCAGAGGAATTCCTTGCAGAACTGGTTACCCAGAGGGACAAATACCAGGCTCAGCTTGACGGCACATTGACCCTCGAATCGGCCGGCAAAACCAAGGCCGAGCACTATGACATGGTGTACAGCGGCGGCTTTATCGCAGCCATGTCGTTAGATTTTCTTATCCGCAGCCAATCCAATGGCGAGAAATCCCTGGACGATTTGTGGACCTACTTGTTGAATCATTATCCACGTGGTGGCGAGGAATTGACCATTCCAGGCCTTCTGGAGGCTGCTTTGGGACTGTACGGCAGTGGGATTGCTGGCGAACTTGAAGCGTACATTACAAGCCCTGATCCCATTCCATTTATGGAAAATGCAGCGTTAATGGGCCTGCGTTTCGGAGATGGCATTTTGACCGTTTCTGGTAACGCCTCTGCAAGCCAAAAAGCCCTGTGGGAAAGTTTTGTGACGCGTTGAGGATATTGAGCCATGGAACTCTTATTATTGCCCCTGAAGGTGCTGTCATTCATCTTCATTCTGGCGCCATACCTGGCGGCTGTTCCGGCACTGATTTTTCTCTGGTATTTCATTGCCCACCGGCGTTGGATTGCGCTGGCCGCAGCACTGCTCTGGGCTGCTTATGGCGTTTACGAGACGGCGATGATGTTGCGGATTCTGTGCACCGGTGAGTGCAATATCCGTGTCGATCTGCTGCTGATCTACCCGCTGCTGATCGCCGTATCTATTGCCGCGGCAGCCAGCTATTGGCGCAACCGCAAGCGCCCCAAATCCACCTCAAGGCCGCAGTGACCATCGAGCAATCCGTCGATCAAGGAGACAATGTAGTGACTCGAAGAATTCTCACCGTCATATCATTTCTCGCGATCGGGGCTCATGTGGCGGTTACAAACGCCCAGGAGGAGATCGTTTTTTCGGGCATTACCTGGGAGACAACCGGGCAGACCGTGCAATTGACACAATTCGACGGTAGCCCGGCTTTGTTGCTGCAAAATGCCCGGGCCTTGGCAAAGGATCTGGCATTCGAAAACGGCATCATCGAATTTGACATTGCTTTTCCACAAACGCGCGGCTTTGCCGGCGTTGGCTTTCGAGCCCAGGACGCGTCCAATTACGAAGCCTTCTACCTGCGATCGCACCAGAGTGGCAACCCGGATGCCAATCAGTACAATCCGGTTTACCACGGCAATTCTGCCTGGCAGATCTTTTATGGGCCGCGCTATAGCGCGCCACTGCACTATCGCTTTGATGAGTGGATGCATGTGCGCATGGTGGTGGCCGGTGATGCAGCCGATGTCTATCTGGACAGCGCTGAACCTGTGCTGCACATTCCTGATTTGAAACGGGACAGGGCGAGCGGCTCTGTCATGCTCACTTCAAGTTTAGTTGGCGCTTACTTTTCCAAAATTGAGGTACGCCAGACCCATCGGTTCAGACGGTGGGCACGGCGCCGCCAGAGTCTGAATTGCCGGCTGGCTTAATCAGCGAATGGCAGGTCATGGGACCCATTTCCGGCAAGGCAGTGATGTCCTTGAGCGATTTTGCCAAACTCGATACCGGTGATGCCCAATGGACTCCGATGGCCGTGGAGAGCAACGGCATCGCCAATCTGGGCCAGATGGGCCCGCGCGACGAAGGCATCAATGTGGTCCTGGCACGAACAGTTTTACATGCCGAAGCGGCCCCCGCCGGCAAGTGCTGCATTTTGGCTACAGCGACGCGGTCCGGATATTTGTCAATGGACGTCCGGTATACGAAGGCCACGATCTCTATCAAAGCCGCGACTATCGCTATCTGGGCACAGTAGGCCTGTTTGATGGCCTGATCCTTCACCTGCGTCCTGGTGACAACGAAGTGGTGTTCGCCGTCCAGGAGCGCTTTGGCGGCTGGGCGGTCATGGCCGCCCTGGCGGAATAACGCAGCGCCTACCACTTACCGGGCATGGCTTAGACGCGATCAAACTGCTCACCCAGCAATACCCCCAATACCCGTTGTTCCCCTTCGTTGAGATGTATGGAAGGACGGCCGTGGGCAAAGCGGTAATTGCACACGACGACAACATCGCCAACCCGCCAGTCGATCGGAATGCCGAAATCGTCGTACACATCGACAAAGGTCTGCAGCTCTTCACGGGTCATCTCGGTATCATCACCGAAAGTCAATTTTAGCGGGCGCTCTTCGCCAGGCAGATGCATCACTTTGGGCCACCCGTCGAACCACATCCAGTGATCTGCAACGCTGGCATAGAGCAAGTTGCGATCGAGCCGGGGAAAGTATTCGAAGGCCGAGATGTAATAGCGGGTTTTCAGCAGGCGATTCGCGCCCCATTCACAGATCAGCCCATGACTTTGAGCCAGGCGCATGGCCTCGTCCGCATCTTCGGTGCCCATGGATTTCTGCCAGTGGTTATACACACCGATTTGTTCGGTGCCCACAAAGGCCTCGCGATCGGTCAGATGACGGTGGTAACACAAACCCAATTTCTTGAGCTTTTGGCCCAGGTCAGTGGCCAGTATTGCGTCAGTGGCCTGGGCGTTGTCCGAGACAAATGTATGGCCACGCCCGGGCAGTGATTTGTGGCACAGGAACCCCAGCATGCGGGTGCTTTTGCCCACATAGGCCATTTCGTGATGGTAATGAAGCCAGGCTTCCAGCGGCGCGCCGACTTCATACACATTGGGTTCGAGATTATCTCGCGGGTTTGCGCCGGCGTTGTATTCCATCTCCCGGTTCACCACGATACGGGCAAAATGGCGCATATCACGCAATTTTGTCAGCCGGGTATTGACGAGGCAGACCAGGCCGACGTCATCAAAAGTCTTGCACATGCGCCGGGCCAATGCGCTGTCTTTGTGGAGGTCTGAATCATCCATCGCATAGTCTGCGCAGTCGATCGTGAACCGGTCCACTGGCACGGCAGGTGTGCCCGTCCACCAGCGCGGTTGGATGACATCTGATGTGACTGCCTGAGTGTGCAAGCTATTCATTGTGATTACCCGAAACAGTTATTCCCAATGAGATTCTCCCTGGCAACTTTACCGCAAAAATTGCACAAAACGAACCCATATGGCCGTTCGCTACTCCTCTGCCGGCAACATGTGCTCTTCGGCCTGGGCGCGCAGATCATCCGGAATCACCAACGATTCGCGGTTCTCGAGGTCAAAAAACACTGAAATCGAATCCAGCATGGCGGCCGTCTCATTCTTGATCCGATTGGTCATGGTATAGCGCACCGTGATGGATTTGCTGCCAAGTTTCAGCACCCCGGCTGTAACTTCCAGGGTCTCACCGGCCTTGACCTCATCCATGTAATCGAGAATCTGGCGCACGTCCACCCAACCCAGTTTGCCATCGCTGGTGGTGGCGCCCGGCCAGCCAAAGATGGAGGAAAACAGGTGATAGGACGCATCGTCGAACATCGCCAGATAGTGGCGCGTCGTCAGGTGCCCCAACACATCGCACATCCAAGGGTGCGCTACAGCCTTATTAACCATCAACATAGACAATCAACTCTAATTTGGTCGTGGAAGACCTTTTATACTAGTGTACTGGCATCGCAATTAATGGCACTTTCAGCCAGACGCAAAGCGGCTAGCCGCAAGGCATGTTCCCGCCGGGGTAGCCAGACTACCTCAAGAGGACATAACACAGCGGATGGCCGCTTTGCGCCGGGCCCGCAGGGAGGCCACCTGTGAAAGGGCCATTAATTACGATGCAGTACACTGGCATTCTGGTTGCGGACAATCGAATCACCCGATGAAGATAAATGGCACACCCCACCGCTCCATCCGGCCTAACAAAAACCGCTGGGCGGTCGACATTATTGATCAGACTTTGCTGCCGCATGAGTTGGCGTTCAAGACTCTGACCCAACTGGAACACGCGGCCGAGGCCATTACCACGATGCGGGTACGCGGCGCCCCCCTTATCGGCGCCACGGCAGCTTACGGCGTAGCGCTGGCGATGCACCAGGACCCTTCAGATGCGATGCTGCACCAGTCGCTCGATATGCTTGTGCAGACCCGCCCAACCGGATTCAATCTTCAATGGGCGCTGAAACGCATGGAGGATGCGCTGGCAGACTGCGCGCCTGGGCAGCGCGAGCAGTCAGCCTATGACCTGGCCGCGGAAATCTGCGATGAAGACGTCGCGATCAACAGCAGTATTGGCGACCACGGACTGGCGCTGTTACAGGAAATGTGGAATGAACGCGACGCGCGCACCGGACCACTGCAAATATTGACCCACTGCAATGCCGGTTGGCTGGCCACGGTGGACTGGGGCACTGCCCTGGCGCCGATCTACAAAGCCCATGACCATGGCATACCGGTGCACGTGTGGGTCGACGAAACCCGTCCGCGCAACCAGGGCGCCGCGCTGACCGCCTGGGAGTTGGCCGCGCATGGCGTCCCCAACGATGTCATCGTCGACAACGCGGGTGGCCACCTGATGCAGCACGGCCAGGTCGACTTATGCATCACCGGTACGGACCGCACAGCAGTCAGTGGCGATGTGTGCAACAAGATCGGCACCTACCTCAAAGCGCTAGCGGCATTGGACAATGAGGTACCATTCTTCGTCGCCCTGCCCGGTCCAACGATTGACTGGGCGGCCCGCGACGGTGTGTCGGACATTCCGATCGAGGAGCGCGATCCGCAGGAAATTACGCACATCCCGGGTATTAACTCTGACGGCGCGCCCGACCACGTGCGCATCACGCCCACAGGCGTTACGGCCAGGAATTTCGCCTTTGACATCACGCCGGCCAGGCTGGTCACCGGCCTGATCACTGAGCGGGGCATTTGTGCCGCCAGCGAAGACGGCCTGTATTCGCTATATCCCGAAGAGCATCCCGATTGCGATGCCACGGTGGTGCGGGTCTGATTCGATGCCCCCCCTTGCTCAGCGAGCTGCCTTGATTGAGGCGGCCAGGGAAATGAACCGGATGGGGCTCAATTCCGGCACCTCAGGCAACCTCAGCCGGAGGGCTGGCCAGGGC
>CAXXKZ010000012.1:0-306594 GCA_963665545.2 Lysobacterales bacterium
GAACGGTATTGTGCGCGATGACGCCGTCAGTTTCATCCACATTGTTGCCACCGGTGTTGAGGTTGCGCATGTATTGCGGAAACTTGCTCGAAGAAACTTCGATGCGAATGCGGTGGCCGGCCTTGAACTGGTAGCTGGTGGTCATGGGCGTGGGATTGAGTTCATAGACCGCACCCGGCGCCATAAAGACCGGCCGCTCGTAGCCGTCACGGTAGCGTGCACGCAGAATTGTATCGTCGACGTTCCAGGCTGCGCCGTCGGGGTGCACATCCACCAGCTTGACGGTGAAATCGGTGTCCCTGGCGTCCGAAGAGACGAACAGAGTGGGCCGCACGCTGCCCGTCACTTCCAGGTCGGATTCCAGGGGTTCGGTTGTGTAGACCAGCACATCGGCGCGCGCCTCGATGCCGCGCTGATCGAAACTGCCACCATCGGCGGCGCCGGCATTGCAACACACTGATCCACCCAGCGCCGGTACCGGGTTCATTGGATCATAAGTGTAGTGGTCTGATTCCGCGGCCGATGGCGTCTGAGTCTGCAGCACGCCATCGCCAAACAAACTGTTGGCCGCACCGCCGCTGGACAGGTACAAAGTCATCAGCCGCGCGCTTTGAGGCGGCCAGTGGGTTGCTGATCCCCAGGCGTTTTTGCCCATGGTGTAATACTGGACGCGAGGCGTTTCGGTGAGAAAATCGCTCACGCCTTCCTTGAGGTAGTGGTCAAACCAGCCGAAAATCAGGTCCATCGTGGCCAGGCTGACCGGACCGACGTTCAGATCGCCCACGATCAGATCCTCGGCTCCTTCCGGGTCTTCGGGAAGACTGAAGAACCCACAATGCTGGTTCGGTGCAATGACCATGTACTGCTCCCCGCGGACTTTTTCGTCGGAAGCATTGTTGCGCACGTGGTTGAACAGGGCGATGTTTGGTCCCTGGCTGACATCGAACCAGCTGTTGAACCACAAGGCCGGCACCCCGAAGTCTTCGTCATCATGGTACAAACCACTTGCAAACCATGCCGCGTCGGCCGGCATGCGCTGGATCAGTTCTGCCCTGGGCCCGCTGTTCGCGCCTGCCTCATCCAACCAACTCGTTGCGGGCAGTTTTCTGAGCTGCTTTTTCCATTCAACCTCAGGCATATCGGGCTTGAGATCGTAGAGGGCGCGTAATTGCTGCAGCTCTGGCTGATCCAGTCCGACCGGAAAACGTGGGCGTTGATTTTGCTGAACGGCATACAGCCAAATCGAAAACAGCGTTTGGTGCACACCGCCTTTGTACCAGTTGCCTTGCTCTTGAAATTCACCCACCCGGCCAATGCCGACCCCGGCTGCCATTGGCACCATGGCCTTGTGCGCCGGGTGGTTCTGGGCCGCCAACGCCAATTGCCACTCTGCCGAAGAAGAACAGTCCAGCGTGCCCACTTTGCCACTCGACCATTCCTGCTCCGCCAGCCAGGTGATCGAGTCATAGCCATCAGTGCGCGGCAGGCCAAGAATTTCCCACTCGCCTTCAGAGTAATATCGGCCGCGCTCATTCTGGACGACCACAGCGTAACCACGCTCGACACTTGCGTGAATAATGTTGAGCTGAAAACCCTGGATTTCGTTGAAGTCGTAGGGTGTCTTCATCAGGATGACCGGCACCGGACCAGCCGCATCTTTGGGCCGGTAAATGTCCGTTGCGAGCCGCACGCCGTCGCGCATCGGCACCATCACCATGGTGTCGGAAATCGCAATCGCCTCCACATCCGCCATAGTAGGATCGGCTTCCTTGGCCCATCCTGGATTTGACACTGCTGCCAGCCCTGCTGTCGCGAGGAGCGCCACGAAGAGGGCCGCAGCCGGCCCCTTCCTTTTACTGTTCATTTATTCGTGCCTGCTATGAGTATCAGGCCATATACTGCCACCCCAGGAAATTCCATTGGTAGTAAAACCACGCCATGAACAGGCCACTCAAAGCCACGGCGGTATATCGCAACCGCGCCCAGAATCCTTTCAGGTCGCCGTTCTTCCAGACCAGAATCATGCGATAGAGCAGATACAGCCCCGCCAGTGTGGCAATGATGGGCAGAATCAGCCAGATCTTGACCAGGGTCGGAATACCGCCTTGCAACTGATCACCCACCAGGACCATCACCAGGCCGAACAAGATCATGACCAGCCAATTCGAAGTTGCGGTGAGAACCGCCGCACGCACGGTCGAGCGGTCGCCCGCGCCCAGCGAAGCGTTGGCTGCACGTTGGTAAAAACGGCGCAGCAGGACCAAAAGGAATATGAGCATGGAAAGACCCAGCAGGCCCATGTTGAAACTGGTTGTGAAGTAAACCGGCAACTTTCTCAGTGACATGAACGGCAGTCCGTCCAGGGTAAACCCGGTGATCTCACCCGCTTCGTTTTCCTGAAACGCCAGCAGTCTGGGTGCCAGGCCCTGGATGATGGACAAGTTCGAATCGAGTTCCCGAAACAGGTTGTCATCCACTTCTACATACTGTTTGGAGTTTCCACCCATGGAGATCAACAGGGTATTGTCCTCGGTGGGCGCCACCACGAGTTGGCCGGCCATGCCGGTGGCTTTTTCTATAGTGGAAAAGTTGCTGCGCCAAAAACTGTAGCTTCCGGCATAGCGGGCCGCCCGTTCTGAAAAACCTTCTGGCGGCACCGGAGGCGCCTCATCCAGCGGGAAATAGTGGTCGTAGAACGCGGGTGCAAAGCCCATGCGCACCGCACTGCCGCCCGCAGAGCCAAATGAAACGAAGAAGGCCAGCTTATGCTCCTGATCGATCCCCAGGAATGAATGAAATCCGGCGGTATCACCGCCATGACCCACCAGCCGGACGCCGTTTTCTTCGACTTCGTAGAACCCCAGGGCCAAACCCATCATGCGATCATCGTGAGAAAAATTCCGTGTCAGCATTTCATCTACGGTTGACTGCTTGAGAATGCGCCGGCCATTGAGTTCTCCGCCGTTGAGTATGGCCTGCGCAAAGCGCACCATGTCGGTCGAAGTGGATGACAGGGCGCCGGCCGGTGCGAAGCTGGAAATTATCTCGAATGGCTTTTCAACGTAGGCACCGGCTTCCAGCGCATAGGTGACCGCCATATTGCTGGCCAGTGGTTCGGGCAGTGGTTCGACAAAACTGGAACTGCGCATGCCCAGCGGCTCGAAAATATTCTGTTCCACGTAATCGGTAAACGACAGGCCGGAAACATTGGAAACGATCAGGCCGGCCAGCGAGGTAGCATAATTGGAATAGGCAGTCTGGGCGCCTGGCGGATTGATTCGTAGCGGCTGATAACGCTCCATCGCGTCGCGTAACGGGATCGCATCGGCGATATCATCGATGATCAGATAACCCAGGCTCCCATCTTCAAAACCCGGAGAATGCGTCATGATGTCTCGCAAGGTGACAGGACGTTCCCAGGTGTCTTTGATCTGAAAGCTCGACAAATAGGTGTTGACGTCGACATCCAGGTCGAGATTTCCCTGCTCCACCAGTTGCATGACCGATACCCAGGTAAACAACTTGGAGACCGAACCGGGCCGGAAAAGGGTGCGATAGGGGTCTACCGGGACCTGGTTCTCGACGCTTTCAAAGCCATATCCCTTGGCGAAAATCAGGTTACCGTCTTTGACAATGGCCACGGTGCCCGAAGGACTGTTCTTGTCTTTCATCAGCGGCCTGACCATTCCGTCGACAAAAGCCTCAAGCGCTACCGGATCATCCAAATCAGCAGCAATGGCTGGCGGGGCGAAAACAAAAAGCAACAGGCCAAGCAATAGCAGGCTGGACCGGTATTTCGGGAAACAAATCATGAGACGCACTCCTGGATCATCGAATTGACGCGTGCGATGTTAGCGCCGATGTGATTCACCCCACTAGGCCGAAAAGTCATGATTATGTGCAGAAGCGGCGAGAAGCCTATAATCAAGTCATGATTTACGGTGACGAATTTGCCATTCCGGTTGCAGCAGATTTCAATCCGGACCATGCATCGCCCAAGGAATTGAGCAAGCTGTTTCGCCACGCAAACCGCATCTCGCGTTTTGGCCGGGGTGCCAACAACAGTTTTATTCACGACTGCCGTCCCTTCGATCTCGATGGGCTGCTGATTTACAAGATCAATGAGCACAGCCTGATAGAAATCAACGATGCATTTATCAGGACAGCGCACGTCATACGCAATCGCGTGGCCGATATCATCAGCTTTCAGTTTGTCTTATCTGTAAAGCGCTCGGAGTTTCTTGGGGCACGCAAGAATGTCCACGACCTGGGGCCGGCGGTCATTGTCTCAGTGGTGCCCGACATTGAGACAACCTACCGGCTGCCCAAGGGTGGCGAGACCATACGCCATGTGATGCTGCACACTTCCCTGTCCAAGCTGATGCAGCGCATGAATGAACAGGTTGATGACTATCCCGAGTGGCTGCAAGAGCTACTTTCGGGATCGTTCAAACGGCCACGCCAACGGGTGCTTTTTCTGGAAGAGAGTCACCGCGACCTGATCTGGCCGTGTTTTCATCTGCCGGTGTCGGAGCCTCTGTTGGGCCGCTGGCTGGAGGCCAAGTTCAATGAGTTGCTGTGTATCGGCTTGCAGATTCTGAAAAATTATAAGCAGTCGGAAAGCCGCCAACCGGTGGATCACAGCTTCCCAGACAGCAACAAGATTCGCAGGGCGCGAACAGTGCTCAACCTTGAATACGCACACCCACCTCGATTGCCGGCATTGGCGCAGCAGCTGGGCATTTCGGAAACTCAGCTCAAGACCGGTTTCAAATCGATGTACAGCACGACCGTATTGCAATACTGCATCGGCAAGCGGGTGGAAGCGGCGAAATTACTGCTCAGGGAGAAAAGGCACTCCATTTCGGAAATTGCCGACATCGTCGGCTACGAGGACCACTCCGCGTTTTCCCGTGCCTTCAGGCGCTTCAGCGGGCGAACGCCACAGGAGTGGCGGCGGGCTCAGGAGACCTGAATCGGGCAGAGGCAACCCGTGGGAGGGTGGCCACCCGGCAACCAGACCCCCAGTCGCCCAAACTCAATCGCCTATCCCCCTCAAATCCAAATCGTGAAAGTCGTAGGAAAAATCGGTCAGCGGAGACACTGCCTTCATCGCAATGCGATCGACCTTGCCTTCCGGTATCAGGTAGAAAGAGACATAGGCGTCGGCCATGAGTTGGCGATCTGTCCAACGGGCAATAAAGGTATCAAACTGAAAATGCTCCAACGGCCCTGATAATTGCGGGGAACGGGCAGATTTGAAACACAGCCCATCTCCTTTCTTCTCAATATGGATGTCGCCATACCAGTCATCACGATAGGTCCCCACATAGGCATCAAGCGACAGGCTGGGACGACTGTCGGCCTGCCGGGCCGCAGCGGCAGCGGCAACAGCCTTGTCCGCACTCTCTCTCCGGGCGGTGACAAACTCATGGTGAAGCCCGATCCAGTCGGTGTCGCCATCCAAAAAGTCATTGAGTACCTGGTAGACCACGGCACGCGGTGTCACATCCATCTGGTTGTTGCTGGAGAAAACGGCGAGGTTTTGCTCCGGCAGGAAGGCCAGAAAGGTCGTCATGCCCCACAGACCGCCGGCGTGGGAGTAAACCGGTTGTCCGTAAAAGGAAGAAACAGACCAGCCCAGGGCGTAAGCCGTCATATGGCTGCCCGCATGTTCTTTCATCATACCGAAGGTCGGCAGCAAGGTGACCGGACCCCACAACTGGGCCATCTGCTCGGGGCTGATCAGGCTCTCTCCAGCTTCCGTCTTGCCGCCTGACAACCACATCCGCATCCAGTGGGTCATCCCCTCGGCGCTGCAGTGAATGCCGCCGGCGGCGGGGATAAAGTCGGACTCCTCAAACGCAGTTGTCTGCATTTTCCCGTCCAGCAGCAGATGCGGGGTGGCGCGATTCTCCATGCCCCGTGCGTGCGAGGCGCTGGTACGACAGTCGTCCATACCCAGCGGCGCAAAGATTCGTCGCTCGACGAAATCTGCATACGGCAGGGCGGACACGCGGGCAACGACCTCGCCCGCAATAATATAGAGCAGGTTGTCGTAGTCATACTTGGTGCGGAAGCTGCTGGCTGGCTTCAGAAAACGCATGGCCCGTATCACGTCGCCAACATCGCTGTTGCCGGCGGGGAAAAACAGCAAATCTCCCGCCCCCAGCGGCAGGCCACTGCGATGGGTCAACAGATCCCTGATGGTGAATTCACGCGTCACCCAGGGGTCGTACATCTGGAATTCCGGGATGAGGTCGATGACCCGGCTCTCCCAGCCCAGTTTGCCTTCGTCCACCAGCAGCGCCAGAGAGGCCGCCGCAAAGGCCTTGGACACCGAGGGAATCTGGAACAGGGTGTCTTCATCAACCGCATCACTGAGGTCAAACTGGCGCAGGCCGTGACCCCTGGAGTAAACCACCTCGCCCTGGTGCACCACTGAAACGGTGACGCCCGGCACATCAAAAACATTCATCGCCCTTTCCACCACGGCATCAATAGATGCGCTGTCCGGGGCAGCCTGGCATACAGCGGCAGTTGCCATCATCAGGCCAAGGAGCAGGATTCGCTGCGGCGATAAAAAAGCACGGCGTGTTTTCATGAACTGAACTCCAATAACGATTTGTTTGAATAACAACTTCCGTGGGAGACGCAATTTCCCCCAGAGCACCCAGTGGATCACTCCATCACCACGCCGATTTTTTTCCGCAGGGTGATTGATTTCTTGAGACATAGTGTTTTACTTCACTACAACACCATTGCTATAATGAAGTATTACAGACGATCGGTGTAACTTTTAGTCTGAATCGGCGTCTGCTTCTGGAGAGAATACAGAACTTTGGTGTGGGTGGGTCGGAATAACACCACAAACTGGTCAAACGGGCCTATCGCACTGGCCAGATTCACCGACCCGGACAGAAATGGAGACGAAACTCCAGAATAATCAGCCAGATAGAGATTGGCACGAATTCTGGATAGTAATTGGAGGGCCTGCCTCCACAACTGGACTGAAAAATTGATAGAAGTATTCGCCAAACATAAAGTCGCCGCCAACCTGACCATGATCATCATGTTCCTGGCGGGCATTTGGGCCTTTAACACCATTCCTGCTCAGCTTGACCCGCCGCGGAAAATGACGATGGTCATCGTTGAAATGACTTGGCCAGGCGCCAGTGCTGAAGACATGGCGGAACTTGTCACAACGCCAGTTGAGAACCAGCTTCGTAACATCACCGGTTTGCGAGAACTCAATTCGCGCAGCATCAGCGGCTACATGCGCCTGCTGGCCTGGTTTCACAACGATGCCGATATGACCCTGGCGCTGGATACGGTCAAGCAACGCGTCGACAGCATCCGCAACCTGCCCAAAGACATCGAGACACCCATCGTTCAACTGCGGGAAGAGTTTCAACCCATCGCCCTGATTCAGGTCACAGGCAACGGCGATGTGAATGAATTGATTCCGATTGTGCGGCGCATGGAGAAGGAACTATTGCAGCGCGGTGTTGAGAGAATCGACTTCGGTGGATTGCCCGCTGAGGAAATGTCGCTGCAGGTCAGCAGTCAGAAACTGCTCGAATTGGGTTTAACCTATGACGAACTGGCTGAGCAGATCTCGCGCCTCAGCCAGAATGTTCCGGCCGGCACAATTGGTAGAGGCCATGGCACCAAGCAACTGCGAGGCCTGGATCAGCGCCGCGAAGCACATGAATTTGAGCAGATACTGATCGAATCACATGATCAGCTCATTCGCCTGGACAGTTTTGCCAAAGTAGAGCGCCGGCCACGGGAAGGTCAGCCCATCGTTACGCGACAGGACCGCCCCACGATTGAAATGGAGCTCAGACGCAAACCGAATACTGACGCAAAACGCGCCAGCGAGAATTTGGAATCCTGGCTTAAAGAGACCCGCGAAACCCTGCCCGAGGGTGTCGAAATCAGCAAAGGCTGGGATGCCTGGGGGCTGATTGGCGCGCAGATTGACCTGATCATCAAGAACGGCCTGTCGGGTCTGTTGCTGGTGATTCTCACCCTCTTCATTTTTTTGAACGGCCGGGTCGGATTGTGGGTTACGGTCGGCATCCCGGTCAGTTTTGCCATGGCACTGGCGCTGCTATGGGGCGTATTTGGATTTGGGTTGGCCATCGTCTGTCTAATCGGATTTATCATGGCGCTGGGTATCGTGGTCGATGACGCCATCGTCGTGGCCGAAGATGCCGTGGCCCACCTGGAGCAAGGGGAACCGGCTCTGCAAGCCGCAGTCGGCGGGGCCCGCAGGATGTTCGTGCCGGTGGTCGCATCCTCGCTGACTACGATGGCGGCCTTTATCCCCATCGTCATCGTCGGCGGCGAAATGGAAGCCACGATGCTGGCCTTGCCTGCGGTATTGCTGTGCGTGGTACTGGCCTCTCTTATCGAGTGCTTCCTGGTATTGCCGGGCCATTTGAGCCACAGCCTGAGGAACTACACGCCGCCATCGCCGACCAGTTTCCGTGCGCGCTTCGACGCCGGATTCATCAGGTTTCGGCAGGAAAAATTTGAGCCCTTGCTGCGTCGGGCCCTGGACTATCCCGGCGCAACGGTTTGCGCTGCGGTTGGTGCGGCAATTATTGCGATCAGCCTGGTGGCTTCTGAACGCGTCACCTTCAGCATGAATGTTGGCTTCAGCCCCGAGAGCCTGTCCGCAAACGTGGAATTTGGCGCCTCGGCCACTGATGCCCAGAAGCGGCGGTTTATCCAGCATCTGGAAAAAGCCCTGGCCGAAACCAACACTGAGGTGGAGAACGAAAATGTTTTGGGTTGGGTGCTGCGTAGAAATATCGCCAAGTTCAACGATGAAAACCAGCAAGGCGTCCAATTCGCATCCCTGGAAGCCCAATATGCATTCAAGGAAGATCGGACAATCCCGCCAGACGACTTCGTCCGCAGCTGGCAGCGAAAAATCACGGCCCCACCCTATGTTGAACAACTGCTGGTCGCAGTCGAAGGGGGCATGAACAACGGTCAGTCCGACTTGCAAGTCGTGCTCTCTGGTGAGGATCTGGACGCCCTCAAGGCTGGTGCTGAAGAATTCAGTGTCGCCTTGAACAACTACCCGGGTGTATCCAACGTGATTGACAATCTCCCCTACGGCTCAGAACAGGTCGTCTTCGAATTAACGCCTGCCGCGCGTTCGCTGGGACTGACCTCACAGTCGCTTGGTCGGCAACTGCACGCTGCCTACAGTGGTCGCCGCGTTCAGATATTCAATCAAAATGAAAATGAGCTGGAAGGTAAGGTACAGCTGCCGGATGCCGAAAGAGACGACTTGCTAAGGCTACAACAATTTCCGATCAAGATCCCTGACGGGCAATTCGTTCCATTGGCCAATGTGGCCCGGTTGTACAATCGCCGCGGCATTGACCTCATCCGCCACACCGATTCGAGGATGTCCGTATCAATCAGCGCCGACGTCGATAAGGAAGTCAACACGGCCCGCGTAATTCTCAACGACCTCAAGGAAGTCACTCTGCCGGGTATCCTGTCCAGGCATAACCTGACGTTCGGCCTGAGTGGATTCTCACACAGTGAACAGGTACTTCTTGATACCCTATGGCTGGGCGCCAAGTTGACCCTGGTGTTGATCTTTCTGATCCTGGCTTGGGTATTTGCCTCTTACCTGTGGCCGCTGGCCATCATGATGGCCATACCATTTGGCATATCCGGCGCTATTTTTGGCCATTGGTTCATGGGCATGAACCTCAGCGCCATGTCTATTCTGGCCATTCTGTCGCTCACCGGCATCGTTGTAAACGACTCCATTGTATTGCTCAGTTTCCTCAAACGCGAAGTTGAATCGGGCATGCCCATCCGCGAAGCGCTGGAGCGCGCGGTCAAGGCGCGCTTCCGCGCCGTGCTGCTGACCTCACTGACGACCATCGCCGGACTCTTGCCCCTGATGTTCGAAACTTCGAGCCTGGCCGCCATGATCACACCCATCGCAGTAACGATCTGCTTTGGGCTATCTTTCGCAACCCTTTTGATCCTGCTGGTCATTCCGGCGTTCATCGTGCTGCTTGAAAATGCCAAGAGCAGGCTCTCTCACTTCTTGCCCAAGCGATTCGAAATTACAGCGTTGGGTTTCAAACGAAGGTTCCTCGGCACCCAGCAATGAGCGCCTACTTGCAAGTACGGAAATTGATTATGAAAAGACTGCTAAATACGCCCAGAAAACAACGATTCATGGCTGGTGTGGGGTTTTTGACCATTGCAGTATTGGCCAGCTTTTCGATTTTCGCCACTGTCCCAGAGCCCGTGATTCCCGAGCACCTGGAAAAAGCCTGGCCTGTTTCAGTAATGGAAATAGCACCTGAGCGCCTGGCGCCGATCTTCAGTACTTTTGGCAAAGTCGAATCCAACAACATTGCCGAACTGCGAACCAATGTCATCGCCGAGGTAACCCATGTTTACGTCCGCGAAGGACAGTGGGCCGTTGAAGGCGAGTTGTTGCTGGAATTGCGCAAGGATGAGTTGGAACTTCGCGTTAACGAGATGGCGGCAAACCTGGCACAGCAAAAAGCCATGCTGGCTTCGATCGAAACCGAAAGCCGCCTGATCAATGAGACTTCCGAGCACTTTGAATCGGTCTGGTAGCTGTCGCAAAAAAAGCTCACGCGTCAGCAGGATTTGCTGGAAAAACGCATGATTTCCCAGGCCATGATGGACTACGCAATTCAAATGGCGAGCCAGGCCACCATTGCATACCAAAACCACGTGCGCGCGCTGGCCGACTTCCCCAACCTGATTGCCCAGCACCAAGCCCGCGTGGCGCACGCCAATGCGCAGTGGCAACAGTCTCTGATCAACCTTGACAAGGCCGAAGTCCGTGCACCCTTCAGTGGACCTGTACTGGAGGTTTCAGTTGCGGTTGGGGATCACAGCTCATTAACGACTGCCCTGGTCACCATGGCCGATGACCGCGAGTTCGTGATCCGCGCGCCGGTGCCCAACATTCACGTCAGGCGTTTTCGAGACTATATGGATCTTGGGCAGCCCATCCAGTCGCGCGCTGAAATCGCCGGCCGCGTGGTGACGTTGAACCTTGACCGCCTGGCGAGCAACGTCAAGGCCGGCCAGAGCGGCCTGGATGCGTTCTTCCGGATGGATGTAACAGACAAAAAGCTGCTGCCTGAAATTGGCCGGGTGATCAATATGACCGTCACCCTGCCGGTTGAAGACAATGTCGTGGCGCTGCCGGTGCAATCGATATATGAGAACGACCGCATTTACCAGGTTGAGGGTGACCGCCTCCAGGCTGTCACGATTTCCCGGGTGGGCGATTACCAGACCGCCAGCGGACAATATCGCGTTTTGGTCCGCTCCGTGGACTTGCACGCCGGGCAGAAAATCATTACCACACAATTGCCGCGCGCCATATCTGGTTTGTTGGTGGCGCCCATAGATGCAAACGGCAAGACAAGCGCCGCATTGGACACCCGCGATGCGATTGAGAAGGACCAATTGGTAAGCCGCTAGAGACCGGATGCCGGGCATGTTCCTGCACAGGACGGGCACGCGGCGTCAAGGGCGGACCCAAACCGGCCTGCCATGCAACAGGCCGATTAAGACTTTTTTAACTTAATTGAAGATTATTTCGATTTCGACAATTATCTGAATTGTGCTGATTTTCGAATCGTAACTACTTGAAAACTAGATTTTTCTTACATGCCCTTCGAGCATTTTTTTGTCCAAACTTAACCGTTTCTGCATAGTCAATTGCCGGAATGAACTAGGACCTATCACACCGGGGCATTACTATTGGCATACGGTCCGGTCAGACGAGATTTGAGCTATTGTCAAATCTGGTGTTTAGCCATTTGATTCAAGCGGCGACCTGATCAATCTCTTTTACCTCGATCCCATCTTTGAATTTCACCCCCGTAATCACCTTGGCCAGGTAATCAAAGCCGCGTAGCCGGCGCCATTTCTTTTCCGCACACTGGCTCAATTTGAACATCATATGCAACATGCCATTGCGCGTCAGACAACCTTTGGATCTTTTGGTCCGGTGGCGGATGGTGGCAAAGGTGGATTCAATCGGGTTGCTGGTCCGGATGCTCTGCCAGTGTTGGGCCGGAAAATCATAAAATGCCAACAGTTCATCCCGATCCTTGAGCAAACAGCTCGTCGCTTTCGGGTATTTCGCCTCAAAGATCTCAATAAACAAATCAAACGCCTTGTTTGCATCATCCTTGGTTTCCGCCTGCCAGATGGCGTGCAGGGCCTGCTTGGCTTTGGGTTGTGCGGATTTCGGCAAACAATTCAGTACATTCATGGTCTTGTGCATCCAGCAGCGTTGCGGGCGGCTGGCCGGAAAGATTTCATCCAGCGCCGCCCAAAAACCCATCGCACCATCACCAATCGCCAGTTGTGGGGCGCTCATGCCGCGCGACTTCAGATTCAGCAACACCTCACGCCAACTCTGAGTCGATTCTCGCACCCCGTCCTCAATCGCCAGAAAATGTTTTTCGCCGCGTTCATTGACACCAATGATCACCAGCGCGCAGAGCTTGGCATCCTCCGCCCGCAGCCCACTGTAGACACCATCAGCCCAGACATACACCCACCGGTCCTGTCCCAGGCGACGCTGGCTCCACGCTCGATATTCCTCCGCCCATACCTGTTTCAGGCGGGATACCGTGCTGGCCGACAGACCCTGTGCCTGCGGGCCCACCAGTACCCGCAACGCCTCAGCCATCTCACCGCTGGATACCCCTTTGAGGTACAACCACGGAATGGCTGCCTCGAAAGTCGCTGTCTTGCGCACATATGGCGGCACCAGCACCGACTGAAAACTCACTGCTTCACCGGTCTTCGAGCGCACCTTGGGAATTCTCACCCGGATCGGTCCCAGGCCGGTCTGCAACTCACGTTCTGGCAGGTAACCGTTGCGCACCACACCGGCATGACCTGATTCGGTACGCCAATCCTGATACTTGGCCAGCAGCTCCTGGACTTCACTTTCCACCGCTTCGGCGAGCAGCTTCCGGGCGCCTTCTTTGAGCAATTCGGTCAACGGATCGGCACTGATTGCTCGACGTTCCAGTTCAATAACATTATTCTTGTTCATAGTGGCGTATCTCCTTTGGTTGCTTTGAAGTTTGGTAACAACAAATCAACCAGATACGCCGCTTTTTTTCAACTGCTCAAACACCAGATTCGATCATAACTCACGAGATTTACGGGGAGTGCTAACCGGACCGACAAACATTCCTTAAAACATAAACAGGAAGTGACAATACCATGCCTATATCAATGAGGTCCTTAGCAGCAATTGCCAGTTTCAGTCTCGCGCTGATGGCCGGAACATTTCACAGTACGACAGCATTGGCCCAGGATGAGGGCGATGAAGCACTAGAGCTGGAAGAAGTCATTGTTACTGCATCACGGCGCGAGGAGAGCCTACAAGACGTGGCCCTTGCGGTTACAGTACTCGATCCGGAAGTATTCGCCAAAGCCGGTATGACTGGTCTAAACGATATTCTGCCATTTGTGCCCGGCGTCAACTTTCAATATGGTGGCTCTCCCATTCTCAATGTAATATACATTCGAGGTATTAATTCCATTGGCGCCGGTGGCGTCGGCACCTATATCGATGACGTTTCATACGGATCAGCAACCGTATACGCGGGGGGCGGTGCTGCTCTCGATGGCACATTGATGGACCTCGAAACGGTGAATGTTTTAAAAGGTCCTCAGGGCACACTTTATGGCGCCAGTTCATTGAGTGGTCTGATTAAGTACAAAACTCGCGACGCATCGCTCGATCATTGGAGTGGCTCTATTTCTGCAGATCTCTCCGACACCAAGGGAGGAGGACTTAATCAACTGTACCGAGTGACGGCCAATGGCCCATTATCACAAGACACGGTCGGCTTGAGCTTTACTGGTTTCTGGAGCGACAAAACAGGTTTTATCGACAACGTAACCATTCCAAAGGACAATTGGGACGACTATGAATACTACGGCGGTTCAGGCAGTTTGCTGTTCAAACCAAACGACAAACTGACTGTCAAGGCTCAGGCGCTGTACCAAAACTCTACACAGCAAGGCATGGCCACGATCCAGGGGGACAACGAAGGCAACCCCATACACGGTGATTATCTTACTGGCGAATTGGATGTCCAGCCGAGCACTTTTGAAACCAGCCTGTACGGCCTGACCATCGACTATGACTTTGGTTTCGCGACTCTCACATCAGTCACTAGTTATCAGGAAATGCAATTAGTCCAAACCGCCGATTTGACCATTCCTTTCGCTTTCCTTGCAGATTTGTTTTTCCCCGACAACGCCCCGCACACTTCAGCTCTGTTTGTGGGCGATCTGGGCTGGGAAAAATTCACGCAGGAGATCCGCCTTGTATCGGAAGACAACGAAAAGTTTGAATGGCTGGTGGGTGCTTATTACAACAAGGAGGAAGGCCACAATATCCAGGATCTTATAATCGTGCCGCCGGAGCCTACTTTTTTCTTTGCCAATTTCCCATCGACTTACATTGACAAGTCCCTTTTTGCCACAGGCACTTGGTACTTCACACCAGACTTCGACGCCAGCTTTGGCATGCGTTATAGCGAAACTTCCAATTCAGTCGAGCTCATCACCAATGACTCAATCCTGGTTCAGCCATTGCCCTTCAATAAAGTTGAAGAAAATGTCAACAATTACCTGTTTAATGTCCGCTACCGGCCCAGCGACAACATGTCTGTCTACGGCCGGGTAGCCAGTGGATTCCGGCCTGGCGGCGCTAATTTTGTGATCGTTGACCCAGTAACTCAAGAGCCACTGGTAGACCCAGTTATAGGTTCCGATTCACTGTGGAGTTATGAGCTCGGCTTGAAGGGGAACAGCCCCGACGCCCGCTGGATTTACGAACTGGCAGTGTTCTATATTGACTGGCAAGATTACATTATTTTTGTAACTCGTGGGGGTCTGACTGTCGGCGGCAATGCCGAAAAGGCCACCAGCAAAGGCGGCGAGGCAAGCTTGAATTTCGCTGTGACAGATTCATTCACAATCGGGGCCACATTGGGTTATTGAAGGGGAACACCAGCAAAGGCGGCGAGGCAAGCTTGAATTTCGCTGTGACAGATTCATTCACAATCGGGGCCACATTGGGTTATTCGGATGCAAAGCTCGGTTCCGATGAACCCGACCTCGGCGGTGCTAAGGGCACCCAATTACCAAACAGTTCAAAATGGGCAGCTACAGTGAACTTTACCTACGACTTCAATATCGGCAGCATACCGTGGTATTTTGCCGGTTCTTGGCGTTACAAAGGGAAAGTACCCGTTGGCTTCGAAGGCTACACCGATTCAGACGGCATGTTCTGGCAGTCTTCACAGCCTCGCTACATCATTGATGCTTACAGCCTGGTGAATCTGAATGTGGGCTTCAGCACCGAACGATTTGATGCCTCTGTCTATGTAGACAATGTGCTTGATGAGTACGCCTACTACAACTACGCCACCAACAACACTGGTTTTGCGTTGGGTGTACCCACCCGGCCGCGCACCATTGGCGTGGTGTTGAGAGCGAAATTCTGACCGAATAATCAGTTTCAATAACGCTAGAACCGTTTGGGCCCATCCGGGCCCAAACTTTTACACACGAGGAAGAAAAATATTATGACCATTCAAACCCGGTATTTCGCTGGCATTGTCAGCATTGTTTTGGCGCTGATGGGGGGTGCGTTTAACAGTCCCACTGCCCTGGCGCAGGATGAGGGCGAAGACGCGATGGAGTTGGAAGAAGTAATCGTTACTGCTTCTAGACGTGAAGAAGTTCTGCAAGACGTAGCACTCGCGGTCGCAGTACTGGACCCCGAGGAATTTGCCAAAGCCGGTCTAACAAGCCTAAAAGCCATACTTCCTTTCGTTCCTGGAGTAATTGTTCAGGACGGCGGCGCTACGTTTGGTAATGGTGTGTTCATTCGGGGCATTAATGCTGTCGGCGCGGCCGGTGTTGGCACTTACGTTGATGACATTCCCTACGGCTCATCGACTGTATATGCCGGTGGCGGCGCACCGGTAGACGGCACGCTTCTTGACTTAGAGTCTTTAAATGTCTTGAAGGGCCCTCAGGGTACCCTATACGGCGCCAGCGCCATGGGTGGACTGCTGAAATTCAAAACCAGAGATGCGTCTCTTGATCACTGGTCCGGAAACATCTCCGCAGACCTCTCCTCAACCAAGGGCGGCGGTCTGAATCAGTTATATCGTGTCAGTGCAAATGGCCCCCTGTCTCAGGACACCGTTGGTCTGAGTTTCACCGGTTTCTGGCAAGACAAGACAGGCTACATTGACAATTTGACCATCCCGAGAGAGGGCTGGGATGACTATGAGTATTATGGCGGTTCAGCCAGTCTGCTTTTCGTCCCGACCGACAAACTAACGGTCAAGGCGCAGGTTTTGTATCAGAACTCCACCCAGGATGGCGTGGCCACCGTCCAAGGGGACAATGAGGGCGTGCCCATATTCAGTGAATACGAAACCGGAGAAACCGATGTTCAACCGAGCACATTTGAGACCAGCCTGTTCGGCCTGTCCTTAGTGACACTTGGTTTACAGATTATTCCGGACACATGGTTTACACATTAATGCATTTGGGAGATACCCAGATGCCTTGGAAAGAGTGTAAACCGATGGATGAAAGATTGAGATTTATTGCCCGCCTGCTGGAAGGCGAGAAGATGGCATGCCTGTGCCGCGAGTTCGGCATTTCACGCGTCACCGGTTACAAGATATACAAGCGCTACAAAGAATGTGGTCTCGATGCGCTCTACGACCGTAGCCGTGCACCCTACCGGCAAGCCAACCAGCTACCCTTCCAGATTGAGCGCACTATTCTCGGTATCAAAAAGGAGCACCCGTCCTGGGGCGCACCCAAGATCCGTGACAAATTGATCCGGGCCTACCCGATGATCAAGCCACCGGCCATCAGCACCGTGCACGCTGTGCTCGACCGCAATGGCCTGGTCAAGCGCCGCAAGCGGCGGCGCTATAAAGCACGAGGAACCCCTCTCAGTGGCGCACACCAACCCAACGGACTATGGTGTGCCGATTACAAGGGTGAGTTTAAACTGGGTAACAAGAAGTATTGTTACCCACTAACCATCACCGATTACCGATCCCGCTATCTGCTCAGCTGTGAGGGGTTGGAGTCCACCAAGTCAGACTTCGCGTTTAGTGTTTTTGAACGTGCTTTCAAAGACTTCGGGCTACCCAAGGCGATTCGTACCGACAACGGCACTCCCTTTGCCAGCGCCAATGCCCTGTTCGGACTGAGCAAGTTGTCGGTGTGGTGGCTACGCCTGGGCATCAACATCCAACGCATCAAGCCAGGCCACCCCGAGCAGAATGGTCGCCATGAGCGTATGCACCTGACCTTGAAGAACGAGACCACCAAGCCTGCTTCATTCAATTTCCTGCAACAACAGGAACGCTTCGACCGCTTCTTGGGGGTTTACAACAATGAGCGTCCCCATCAGGCGCTACGTGGCGTTTACCCAGGTGATGTGTATACACCTTCAGCGCAGCAATACCAACGACCAGATGAGCCCGAGTATCCCTATCACGACCGCACCATCCGTGTCACCCGCTGCGGCCGTATCTGTATTGGCAAGCGCAAGATCAACTTCAGCACAGTGTTTGCTGGCCAGGTGGTTGGCATCAGAGAAGTCGCGAACGACATTTGGCTGGTCAGCTTTATGGATTATGATCTGGGATTCTTTGATAATGAAAGAGGCCGGGTAGAACCCGGCCCCAATCCGTTCGTGCCGGACAGAGTGTTAACCATGTGTCCGGAATAAGGTGTAAACCATGTGACCGGTATGCACCGCCTGACCATCGACTACGATTTTGGATTCGCAACTTTGACCTCGGTGACAAGTTTCCAGGAATTGGAATTTACCCAGACCGCAGATTTGACGATACCCTTTGCAGCTTTTGCCGACTTGTTTTTTCCCGAAAACGCTCCCCATACCTCCGCGCTTTTCGTAGGCAACCTGGGTTGGGACAAGTTCACTCAGGAGGTGCGCCTGACCTCCGAATCCAACGGGAAGTTTGAATGGCTGCTCGGCGGCTATTATTCGAATGAGGAGGGATTCAATATCCAAACCCTTAATCTCACGCCACCAGAGCCCCTGTTCTTCTTTGCGAATTTTCCATCCGAATACACCGAAAAAGCCGTGTTCGCCAATGGCACCTACTACTTTACACCCAACTTTGACGCCAGCTTTGGTATCCGTTACAGCGACAATACAAACTCAGTGTTGCTCGAAACGAGAGATTCTATCCTCGTCGCACCAGTGCCATTCAACGAGGTCGAAGAAAAACTCACCAACTACTTGTTCAATATGCGCTATCGCCCCAGCGACAACATGTCATTCTACGCTCGCGCTGCCAGTGGCTATAGGCCCGGTGGCGCCAACTTCGTTCTGCTTGACCCTGTCAGCGGCGAACCGATTACCGATCCACAATTTGATGCGGATTCGCTCTGGAATTACGATCTCGGCCTCAAGGGTACAAGCGCCAATGGCCGCGTCAGTTATGATGTCGCCGTCTTCTATATCGACTGGCAGGATTACCAGATCGGTGTGGTTCGCGGCGGTCTTTCGGTCCTTGGCAACGCCGATTCGGCAACCAGTAAGGGCTTTGAAGGCTCGCTGAATCTGGCCGCTACAGATGACTTGACATTCGGGGCCACCCTATCTTATATAGATGCCACTCTCGACGTTGATGAACCTGACCTTGGCGGCGCAGAAGGCACACAGCTCCCCAACTCCCCAGAGTGGTCCGGCTCAGTAACTTTCAACTATAATTTCATGGTCGCCGGCGTACAGGCGTATTTCGGTGGTTCCTGGCGCTATGTAGGGAAAACCCCTGTCGGTTTCGAAGGCTTCACCGGTGATGACGGGACATTCTACCCTTCCTCGTCACCGCGCTATGATATCCCCAGTTACGATGTTGCGAATCTGAATCTTGGTTTTAGTGCTGAGCGTTTTGATGCCTCAGTGTATGTCACCAACCTGTTCGACGACGATTCCTGGGTCAATTACGCCACCAACTTCGCAGGGTTTGCACTGGGTGTGCCAATGCGTCCACGCACATTCGGCGTTGTCCTGAGGGCAAAATTCTAATTTTATAATACGATCGAAAATGCGTAGCATGTTTGGGCCCTTCGGGGCCCAATTTTTTTACTCCGTCATCCCGGGCTTGACCCCCCGTCATCCCGGGCTTGACCCGGGACCCATAGTGCCGCATCCCCCGTCATCCCGGGCTTGACCCGGGACCCATAGTGCAGTCACACCCCGTCATCCCGGGCTTGACCCGGGACCCATAGTGCCTCGGCAACGTTTTCACTGCAAAACGGTAACATCAGCCATTCACGGGGCTGACCGGCGCTCATTCTACCTAACACCCAATAGGTCCCGGATTTCGCTGCGCTCTTCCGCGAAGACGATACTCGTCACTTGTCCGGGATGACGGTGCAATAAACAATGTAGTAATGCAGATCCGATAAATTTCGTCTTATCCACTAGTTAACAATAACACAGGAGTTTCTCCATGCCCGTTCGAATTTTTCTATCGCTTCTTTTGACCCTCTGGGGCCTGACTGCCTGCCAGCAAACCGCCTCACCGCCCGCGCCCACACAACAGGCGGCGGATGCCGCACCGCCTCGCGCCGAAAAACGCCAGCTTACCGCTGAAGACTACCAGCGGGCAGAGCGATTTCTCTCTGCCAACACAGACAAATACGTGCGCAATGCAACGGTCACGGCCAACTGGATCGGCGAGGAAGACCGCTTTTGGTACAAGCGGCAGGATGATGCCGGGGACAAGGAGTTCGTGACCGTGGATGCGGCTACCGGGACCAAGACAGCTTCATTCGATCATGATGCTGTCTCGGCCGCACTGAAGATCGCCATCGAAGCAAAAAAGGTGGCTGACGCCGAGGCCGCAGCTGATGCCGCTGCCAATGATGGAGATGGCGAAGCCAAAGAAAATAGTGAAGAAGATGGACAGGGGGACGACGATAGCGCTGCCGAGGAGGTTGCGGAAACCGGTGCTGATCCGGAGGAAGAAGAAGCCCTGCCCTTCGATACCTTTACCTACAACGAGGACGGCGGCATCGACGTCACGGTCGGCACAGACAATTACACCTGTACGGCGCAATCCTGCGAACTCAATGAAGCTGAAGAGCCCGCTTTCGGCCCCGGCTTCACCGTAGCACCCGACGAGGAGTGGGCGGTCTACTTCAAAGATCACAACCTCTGGCTCAAATCGGCCGATGGCGAAACCGACATCGCCCTGACCACAGATGGCGAAGAAGACATCGGCTATGGAACCGAAGTTGGCACTTCCACTTCCTACATCACCAAGCTGCGCAGCGGTATGCCGCCTACCCCGATGGTCAAATGGGCGCCAGACTCAAGCAAGTTGGTCACCTTGCGCGTCGACCAGAGTGAGGTGGGCGAGCTCAGCCTGATTGAGTACGCCCCTGAGGACGGCAGTAACCGGCCCATAACCCACACCTGGCGCTACGCCCTGTCCACCGATGAAGTCAAACCTACCGGTACCTTCGTCGTGTTCAACGTAAAGCCCCGCAGTCGAATTGACATCGACCACCCGGCCATGGAGTTGCCTTACGACACCATCACCGGCGCCGACTCCAAGGACATCTGGTGGCATGGTGGCAGCAATGGATTCGGCTTCCTTGACCGCAAGCCCTATGCCCGTGGCTATGCCCTGCACAGCGTGGATTTGGCCAGTGGTGAGGTCACCAACCTGTTCAACCGAACGACGGAGCGGACGTCGCATCCAGGCATGAGCTTGGTGTTGCCGCCTCAGGCAAAGCAATTGGATGATGGGCGATTTATCTATTACTCAGACGAGGACAACTGGGGACACCTCTACTTGCGATCCGCCGATGGCACGACCAGCCAGATCACCAACGGTGACTGGAATGTTGTGGTGATATTGGAGGTCGATCAAGAGAACGATCGAATCTTCTACGTCCGCACACGACCCGAATCTCAAACGAACCCCTATCATTTTTTTATCTACTCCATTGGGTTTGACGGCTCAGACGAACGGCTGTTGACCCCGGCAGACGGAACGCATGGCGCCGGTCTGTTTGGCCTGTTGTTTTCCGGTGGCAGCTTCTTCTCGGCCAGCGGAAAATATTTTGTCGACAACTTTGCCAGCATCGAAAACCCCGGTACATCCGAGCTGCGCGATATCGACAACAATCTGATTGCGGTGCTGGAAAGCGCAGATATTTCACCGCTCCAAGAGGGCGGACTGGTGCCACCAGAGGCATTCACAGCCACGGCTGCCGACGGTCAAACGACCCTCTATGGTGTGATGCACTTCCCCAGCAATTTTGATCCGGCAAAACAGTACCCGATTATCGACTCGATTTACCCGGGTCCACAGGTCTCAAGGGTGGCGCATGACATGATCAATTCCATGTTCAGCTTCGCCTCACCGCAAACGCTGGCTGAACTGGGGTTTATTGTCATCACTGTTGACGGGCGCGGCACACCCGGGCGCAGCCGTGATTACCTCTATCCACCAGGCGTCAATGTGCTGGCCACCGCCGGATTCCTGGAAGATCACGTGGCCGCGATGGAACAACTCGCCCAACGCCATGCCTTCATTGATATTGACCGTGTAGGCATTTACGGCTGGTCAGGTGGAGGCTATGCCTCAACCCATGCCATGTTTATGTTCCCTGACTTCTTCAAGGTGGCGGTATCGGGCGCAGGCAACCACGACCAACGCACCTATATTCCTGTCTGGGGCGAGTCTTACATAGGCCGTGACAATGGCGAAAATTTCATTGCCGCTTCCAACCCCCATATGGCCGAGAATCTCAAGGGCAAGCTGTACCTTGTACATGGTCTGCTGGACGACAATGTCCATCCGGCCAACACCATGCAGGTGGTCCAGGCACTGATAAATGCCAACAAGGACTTCGACTTGCTTACATTGCCCAATTCCAATCACGGCCCGGGAGCCGCCACGGCCTATTTCACACGCCGCCAGTGGGACTACTTTGTAACCCACTTGCAGGGCGCCATTCCACCAAAGAGATACGAAATCAAACTTGACCAATAGGTCCCGGATCGCGCTGCGCTTGTCCGGGATGACGATACTCGTCACTTGACCCGGGACCCACAGTGCCTTGGCAATGTTATCACTGCGAAACGGTCACATCAGCCATTCACGGAGCTGACCGGCGCTCATTCTAACCAACGCCGAATAGGTCCCGGATTTCGCTGCGCTCCTCCGGGATGACGATACTCGTCACTTGTCCGGGATGACGTACCAGTAATGTTTTCCTGAAATTTTCCGTCTTAACCACTAGCAACATCGTCGCGGGGCAGACCCATAAAGGAATAAAGACCATGACCACATTTTTCATCACTCTGGCGTTCGCGTTTTTACCTCTTCTGACGCTGGCCCAGGATGCCGAAACGCCTGCCCCGGCGAAGCCCGAAGCCCTGCCCGGCCTGGAGGCATTCGTCGACGGCGCCGTGGAGGCGGTGATGGCCGAGCACAAGGCGCTGCCCGGCGTCACAATGTCTGTTGTCAAAGATGGCGAAGTCATCCTCCTCAAGGGCTATGGCATGGCCGATGTCGAATCAAAAACACCGGTTGATCCTGAAAAAAGCCTATTCCGAATCGGCTCGATCAGCAAGACCTTCACGGGCCTGGCTGTAATGCAGCTGGGTTGAGCAAGGCAAGCTGGACCTGGACGCAGACGTCAATAGCTATCTCACGGCCTTCAAGATCCCGGAGGCTTTCGGCCAACCGATTACTTTGCGCTCCCTGCTGTCCCATCGTGCCGGCTTTGAGGACAGCTTTGCCGACCACCTTTTTAAACGCAATGCTGATGAAGTTTTGCCGCTGGGTGAGTACCCGGCGAAATACATGCCCAAGCGGGTGCGCCCACCAGGCCAGACCAGCACCTATACCAACTACGGCATCACGCTGGCTGGATATCTCGTCGAAGTCGTCTCGGGCGTGAACTATGCCAGCTATATCGAGGAGAACATATTCAAACCGCTGGGTATGCATCACTCCACCGTGCGTGAGCCTCTGGGCGCAGGCCGTGAGAACAACATCTCAGCCGAATTGGAGCCCTTGATCGCGACAGGCTACAGCAAGGGTCCCGACGGCAAACCGCTGGCTAAGCCCTTTGATTTTGTCGGACAGGTCGGTCCCGCCGGTTCGATCTCATCCACTGCCCTTGATATGGGGCGCTACATGATTTCGAGGCTCGAATATGACCGCTATGACGGCGGCCGTCTGGTCAGCCCTCAAACCACGGCAAGGATGCGCTATCGCCTGTACAACGACCGGCCATTGACCATGGATATGGGTCACGCCATGGGCGAAGGCTGGTTTGACGGCTACCGCTGGCGCTGGCACAACGGCGGTACTTCAACATTTTTCTCGGATATGACCCTGTACCCGGAGTTGAAGCTGGGCATCTTCATTTCGACCAACTCGACTGATGGTGGCCCGGTTGCTTCGGGCTCGATCCCGCGGCTGCTTTTTTGAGCATTACTATCCTTCGAAACTGACATTTGTTGCACCGCAACCTCCGGCTGACTTTGCCCAGCGCGGGCAGAAGTACGCCGGACAATTCCTGCTCTCACGGCGCTCATACACCAAGCTCGAAAAGCTCGCCGCCTTGTCCGGCGTAGTCAAATTTGAGGTCGATGAAGATGGCTACCTGGTACAGACTCTAGGCGGGCGTCAGACCCGCTGGAGTGAAGTCGAACCCGGTGTGTTCCAGTCGGCCGAGGAGGACCCTGAAGGCCGTGGGCGTTCGCGCTACCTGTATTTCTACGAGGACGAAGACGGCGTGCCGGTGCGTGCGTCCTTTCCGGCAAATGACCCCATCCGGATTACTTACCTGCAGAGCCCGGCCTTCTTTTTCCTGGCCTTGGGATTGGCTGTTTTCTTATCGCTGACAACGCTGCTCGGCGCCTGGCGGCGGGCCCGCAGAGGGCTCGATCAAACCGGTGGTGGGCGTTGGGCGAGCAGGCTTGCCATGCTGGCTGCCGTCTCGGTCCTGGTTGCGGCAGGCGGGCTTGGTATGGTGACTGCCGCGGCTGCCAGCGGCAACATCGATACGTTGATGTTCGGTTGGCCGGGCAATGCGCTCAAGACCACCGTATTTGCAACGCTGGCGATCATCGCTCTGGCTGTCGGCATGGTGCTGTTGCTCATTTTCGCGTGGCGAGAGCCCGGCTGGAGCGGCTGGCGCCGATTCCACTACACACTGTTTACGCTAAGCCTGCTGATGATGGCATTCGCATTCAATGAGTGGAACATGGTGGGGTTTAAGTTCTAATTACCCAATCCGCCTTCAACAACCGGCAAAACCAGGCTTGAACCGGCGTCGCCGCCACTGCGCACAGCCAGGTTGATTTCACCCTCGGGTGGTAATTGATCAAATACCGCTGCGTCAGCGCCGGCAATGGCCAGACGCAGTCGGTGACCTGGTTGAATCAGCGCTGCAATAGGCCAAAGCTGTATTTGTACTTCGACAAATTCCCCTGGCGGCATTGGCGCCGCATCCGCACGATTGAAGGAGTGATAGGGCTTGCCGGTATCGTAGTAGGGATTGTCTACGGTTTTGCGATGGATCAGGCGTAATCCCCCTTCAGTGAGGTAGCGGCTGCGCCCATCGGGGTCAACATCTTCGAGATAAACGATCACCATGCCGTCCTCGCGGTCCGAGCTAATTTGCAGGTTGAGGACGGCGTGTCCGGCAATTTGCACAGCCTCCTCAAGCGGTTCCGTGGTGAATGTAAGCATGCGCTCGTCCATCGCGCCCCGATCATCGAGGTTGACGATCGGCCGTCCCATCTGCGCCATCCATCGGTTGCCATCGCCGGTGTTCACTTCCCGATCTACAGTGTAGCGATCCGTACCGGCTGCTACTTCACCCGTGCTCAATACTCCGCCTTTCCCGAAATTCAGTGTCATCGGGCGAGAACCGGCCGGGGGCCAAACGTCGGTGTCATGGAATGCCTCTTCTCCCAGGTTGAAATAACGCATCGCAGGCCATGAGCTGACTTCATTCGCGATGCCCTTCAAATGGTGATCAAAAAAGCTCAGGCGCATCTCAAATTGCCGCGCCTCGCTGGGTTGATGGTCAAGCGATTCGTCACTCACCGTGTAGGAACTGGCATGCCCCCGTCCACCGTGCGTGCCAGCCGTGATGAGGACTTTTTGCGGATTGCTGAAATGATTGAATCGCTGCAAGGTGCCGTCGGCGGTACCGGCATCCATCCAGCTCACAAACACCAGCATGGGTACGCCGGAGCGCTCGATATCGGCCTTGTAATGCAGTGGCCCGATTTCCGCCCAGCTGACGCCGTCTCCGAGGATATCGTCGCGGAATTCATGGGCCGCGGCGAGCTTGTTCACGTCCGGATTCTTCTCGTGGTCCTTGTGCGCCTGTTTGAGCAGGGTGCCCTCAACATCGACCTCCACCGGATTGACTACCGCGCCCAGTTGTGGATCACCGTGGTCCATCCACCCAACCAACTGCCCCCAGGTTGAAATGAACGAACTGGCCAGCAGGCCATAGGGGCGAATGGGACTGGCATAACCATCAAAGTCCGACCAACCCGGGATCACCGCCTTTACCGCCGGGTGATTGACCACGGCGAGTAGTTCGGCTGTCGTTCCGGTGTAGGACGTACCGTAGGAACCAACATTGCCATTGGACCAATCCTGAGCCACCAGCCAGTCCACAACCGCATAGGCGTCCTGGACTTCTTCGGGGCCGTATTCCGCCGGCCGCGTTCCAAACGAGGCGCCGCTGCCGCGCGCATCAACTTTTACAATGGCATAGCCGTGCTCCAGAAGAAAATTGTCCAACTTCCCCAGGGCGGGATTTTTCTCACCGGTTTCCGGATTGATCGTCGATCGCAAGTAACGCGTCAGCACCAGTAAGACTGGATGCTTTTCCCCATCAGCCCTGCCCGCAGGAAGATGCACATCGAGCGCCAGCCTGGTGCCATCCCTGGCCGGCACATAATAGGACGAGGTGACAATCTCTTCAGAAACAGCAGGCTGGCCGGTAGCCGGAACGGGATCTGTGGTGACGGCTTGTGCCCCCTGCGTGTCATTGTCCTGCGCACAGCCATAAAGCGACAAAATCGCAACTGCCAGTAGTGCACTTCGAAGCGTCAGGAATTGTTTCATGGTTTGGAATTCCAGTTGTAAATTAAGGAGGTGGACAATTGTTCACACAAAAGGGTTGACTTGCAATTATGCCTGTGGTGTTATCGACGAATGCGTACTCGTATGGGCAACTTTTCGAATTCAATCAGCCGCACCGCGGATGATGTGTCTGTGCGCGTTCTGGGCCTGCTTATCCTGGTGAGCATTATTGTGCTTCTAATTAGCAGCGGAGCGGGTACTGGTTAGCAACAAAACAAAAAACACCAAGAAACCCGCTCCAGAAAGAGCGGGTTTTTTTTTGCACAGAGACGAGAGAAAAAATGCGTAGCGACCAAATCAAGAAAGGAAATGATCGGGCCCCGGCCCGGGCCATGCTCAGGGCCACCGGCCTGAGCGATGCCGAACTGGCGCAACCGATGATTGCCGTGGTCAATACCTGGTCTGACGTTAGCCCATGCAATATTCACCTGCGGGCGTTGGCCGAACCGCTCAAGCAGGGCATCCGAGAGGCGGGTGGCACGCCGGTGGAGTTTGGCGCGCCGATGGTCACAGATGGAATCTCCATGGGTTCTGAGGGTATGAAAGCCTCATTGATGTCGCGAGAGTTGGTGGCTGATTCAATTGAGCTGGTGACCCGCGGCCATTGCCTTGACGGCGTAGTCGCACTGGTTGGCTGTGACAAGACCATTCCTGCAGGGGCAATGGCTGTTGCCAGGTTGGACATACCGGGCCTGGTGGTCTACGGCGGCTCCATCATGCCCGGCGAACACAAAGGTATCGCGATCACCATCCAGGATGTATTCGAGGCCGTTGGCGCGCGCGCTGCCGGCAGCATCGATGACGCAGAACTGGCAGAAATTGAGAAGGCTGCCTGCCCCGGCGCCGGCGCCTGTGGCGGGCAATTCACGGCCAACACCATGGCCATGGCGCTGACCGCCCTGGGCCTTTCACCGATGGGCACCAACGATATTCCGGCCGTACACCCCGACAAGGCAGAAGCCATGAGGGCCGCCGGTGCCCTGCTGGTCGAGCAGGTCCGGCAGGGCAAAAGCGCGCGTGACTACGTGACCCGCGATTCATTGCGCAATGCGGCCACGCTGGTGACCACCACTGCCGGTTCGACCAATGCAGTGCTCCACCTGTTGGCGATCGCCCGTGAGGCCGGGGTGGATTTTGACATCGACGAATTCGATGACATCTCCCGGCGTACGCCGGTGATTGGTGATCTCAAGCCTGCAGGACGTTTTATGGCGCCAGACCTGTTCGCCGCAGGCGGCACCCGCCTCGTTTTGCAACGCTTGCAGGAGGCCGGCTTGTTGACCGATACCGCAACCGTTACCGGCAAGACCCTTTTTCAGGAATGCGCCGCGTATCAGGAATCTGCAGGCCAGGAAGTCGTCGTCGACATCCATAACGCCCTCAAGCCACGCGGCGGATTCGGCGTTTTATATGGCAATCTCGCACCGGACGGATGTGTGGCCAAGTTGGCCGGTCACGGGGAATTCACCTTTACCGGGCCGGCAAAGGTGTTCGAAAGCGAAGAGGAGTGCTTCGCCGCGGTGCAGCAGCAAAAAATAGTAGCGGGAGACCTGATTGTTATCCGCAACGAAGGACCGGTCGGCGGGCCGGGTATGCGCGAAATGCTGGGCGTCACAGGCGCCATTGTGGGTCAGGGGCTGGGCGATTCGGTGGCTCTGATGACGGACGGCCGCTTCAGCGGAGCCAGCTACGGTTTTGTTGTGGGCCACGTCGCGCCCGAGGCTGCCAGGGGCGGGCCCATCGGACTCCTGCGCGAAGGCGACATGATCACCATTGATGTCGAGAATCGAGTGCTTTCAACCGATGCAGACCTTGAATCGAGAAGGGGCGAAACGCGCACTCGCCCCCGCCAATACACCAGTGGCGTTATGGCCAAGTACGCCAGTATGGTTTCCTGCGCATCAGATGGTGCTGTCACTGCATTCCCTTATTCAGATGATGAGCAAGCGCCATGACAACACAAACCATCACCCCTGCCCCAGCCGCAGTCCCAGCGTATGCCCCATGCGATTCGCCTGTGCTCGGCGGCGCCCAGGTGGTCGTGAAAACTTTGCTGGACGCGGGTGTCGAACTGGTTTTCGGATATCCCGGCGGCGCCATCATGCCGCTCTATGACGCGCTATTCGACGGTGGGCTGAAACATATCCTGTGCCGCCACGAGCAGGGCGCGTCGCTGGCCGCAGATGGCTATGCCCGAGCGACCGGCAAAGTCGGTGTTTGCATGGCGACCTCAGGGCCAGGCGCCACCAACCTGGTCACCGGCATCGCCCCTTCCGCAAACGCATGGAAAGTATGGGATTCGATATCTTTCGCACCGGACATCAAAATTGATGCCGTCAGAAAACTCGGCGCCGAGGTCATCATCCATGGGGACAACTTTGATGAAGCCTGTGCCCATGCGCTGGCGCTGGCTGGAGCCCAGAAACGAACCTTCATTCACCCCTATGATGACCCGGAGGTGATTTGCGGACAGGGCACACTGGGGCCGGAATTGCTACGCCAGTCCGGCGGCAAGCTGGACTACGTCTTCCTGCCCGTTGGGGGCGGCGGGCTCGCCGCCGGTGTCGCACTGGTGCTGAAGTACCTGCAACCCAGCATTCGTATTATTGGCGTGGAGGCCGTGGAATCGGCATCCATGCAGGCCGCAATCAGCGCCAGCAAGCCGATCAATCTGCCCGAAATGGGACACTTCGCCGAAGGTGTCGCAGTGCGCAAGACCGGCGACCTGACTTTCGCCATATGCCGCGAACTGATCGACGACTTCATCAACGTCGATTCTGACGAAATCTGTGCCGCCATCCAGGACATCTACGAAGACACACGCGCCATCGCCGAACCCGCCGGCGCCGTAGCCCTGGCGGGCATCCGCAAATACTTCACCAAGCGCCCCGCTGCGGGTGTCCGGGAAGCCACAGCCCCGGTCGTCACAACGCGGGTCGCCACGGTATTATCGGGCGCAAATGTGAATTTCGCACGTCTGCGGCATATCGTTGAACGGGCCGCGGTTGGCGAGGAATCTGAAGTGCTGCTGGCGGTCACCATTCCGGAAAAGCCGGACAGCTTTCTGCGCTTCTGCGAGGTGGTCGGCCAGCGCAATATCACCGAATTCAACTATCGCTATGCCGATAACAGCGAGGCGCACATCTTTGTCGGAATCGAGCTGAAGAATGCCATGCAGGAGAAGAGCGCCATCCTCGACAAACTGGCTGGCGAGGGCTTCCCGGTCACCGATCTGTCTTCCAATGACATGGCGCGGCTACATATCCGCCACATGGTCGGCGGGCGTGCCAACGTGCCGCATGAGCGGGTCATACGATTCCAATTTCCGGAACGCCCGGGTGCCCTGCTGGCCTTTCTGCGCGGCATTCAGTCGGACTGGAACATCAGCCTGTTCCATTACCGAAACTACGGCTCAGAATACGGCCGTATTCTGATGGGCATCCAGGTGCCCGATGAAGACATGTTGCGCTTCCAGCACCTGCTGCACAAAACCGGCTACTCTTACCGCTTCGAATCAGACAACGAAGCCTTCAGGCTGTTTGTGGCCTGAGTCATGAGTGGCTCGAGGACGTCAATCGTCAAGCAGCCCTCTCAATATTAGGTGTCGTTACCGCGGGCGGCAAAATAAAGGCCGACTGCCAACATCATCACTTGAAATTCCATGCCACCATTCATGACATTCCAACCGTTTTTGAAGTGCACAATCGAAATCGCACCCACCATGATCACAATGACGATCAGGCCACCCAGTCGGGTCAGCATATCCTTACCAAAGGCGCCGCCAATCAACGCTGCACCGCCAACAATTTCGGCCAGAGCGACTGCCCAGGCCAACGCAGCGGGCATTCCCATCGCCTCGGAAAAGGCGGAAATTGGAAACTTGGTGATGCCGTGAAAGAGAAACGTCGCGGCCAGCGAGAGGCGCAAGGCCCAATGTGCCATGGGGGCAAGTGGCGAGAGGAAGTTCATAGGGTTCTCCTTGATTTGTCTTTCTAACCATAGATGGGAACGGTAGTTTTTGCCACTGCTTTCGTTTATGCGCCGTCGCCTTTTCATATGCCATTGCAAATTCCAGAACATTTGAGTAATGGTGTCCACAATTATTGCTCCATGACCAAGACATTGGCCCCGCGAATGTGGCCCCGTCGAATTTCATGCAGCGCTTCATTGGCCTGTGCAAGTGGAAACGTCTTTACCGTGGGTGTGAGCGGTATTTCCTGGGCCAGCTCAAGACAATTGACCACATCTCGCCGTGTCACATTGGCGACGGTGGTCAGGGTCTTCTCGCGCCACAAATGGCGGTCATAGTCCAAATCGAGCAAAACCTCGTGGTCTGCAGCTTCCTTGCCTATGGCGTTGATCACCAGACGCCCGCCCGGGCGCAATGCAGCCAATGCGCTGATCACCGGCAACCATGCCGGTGTCGTGTCAATAATGGCCTGCAGGTTCAGCGGGGGCCGATCGGCCGTATCGCCAACCCAGTGAGCCCCCAGTTCAAGCGCGAAAGCACGCTCTTTCTCACTGCGGGCAAAGACACAAATCTCGGAACTCGGATACAGGTGTTGGGCCATTTGCAGAACCAGGTGGCCCGAAGCCCCGAACCCGGTAAGCCCCAGCGGCTGGCCATCGCCGAGCTCGCACAGGCTGAGCACGCGGTAACCCACGGCGCCGGCGCACAACAGCGGCGCCACTGCAATCTCATCAAGACCGGACGGCAATTCGTAGACAAAATCTTGGGGAACGCACATGTATTGTGCGTAGCCACCAGGGGCGTCCCGGCCGCAGCCGACAAATTCGCCACAAAGATTTTCCAAACCTGCGCGGCAATATTCACAATCCCCACAGGCGGAATGAATCCAGGCTACGCCGACCGTCTTATTGACCCATTTCTCACGGCAATCACGGCCCAGTCCCACGACCTCGCCAATCACCTGGTGGCCTGGGGTCATGGGTAAACGAGCGGGCGGTGTCCGTCCCTCGATTTCATCCAGCTCGGTATGACAAACGGCGCAGGCCTTTACCGCCAGCAGCAACTCGCCGCGCGCCGGCTGCGGCAGCGAAAGGGTATCTGCCCGCAAGGGTTCCGACCCTTCAATCAGCGGCCCCAAGGCGTGAATGCGCATGGCCAGCATAGTGAGCGCCACTTCGGAGGTCACACGGACTCAGGATTGAAAGCGCCCACCTTGCTCCGCCAGGCGCGCTAAAAGTGGCGCTACCTGCCAATCGTTTGGCCGGGACTGAGCGAAGGCCTGAACTTGGGCATAGACCTCTGCAGCACCGACGACATCAGCGTAAAACATCGGGCCGCCGCGGTGAGCGGGGAAGCCATAACCATAGATGTAGGCAATGTCGATATCGCTGGCACGCTGGGCAACGCCTTCTTCGAGGATTTTGGCGCCCTCATTGATCAGGGGGTATAGCAGCCGTGCAACGATTTCATCATCGTCGATGTCTCGCCGTGCGATGCCAAGCTGTGCGGCTTCGGCTGTGTACAACGCTTCGACTTCCGGGTCCGGCAGGCGTTTGCGCGTTTCGGGGTCATAGCGGTAGACGCCGGCACCGGTTTTCTGCCCCAGACGGCCCATTTCCACCAACTGGCTGGAAACGTGATAGGCCGGATGATCCGGCAGCTCCGGAAGGGCCTTGCGGGCCTTGTAGCCCACGTCCAGCCCGGCCAGGTCACCGACCGCCAGCGGCCCCATGGCCATGCCGAATCGTTCCATAGCGCCATCGACCTGGGTGGGCGTGGCGCCTTCAAGCAACAGCATCTGGGCTTCACGCATATAGCCGCCCAGCATTCGGTTACCAATAAAGCCGTAACAGACCCTGGCCAGCACCGGTACTTTGCGGATTCGCTTTGCCAACTTCATCACCGTGGCAATCACATCATGTGCGGTCTTTTCTCCACGCACGACTTCGAGTAACTTCATGACATTGGCCGGACTGAAAAAATGCATGCCAATCACGTCTTGTGTCCGGGCGGTGACAGCAGCAATTTTGTCGACATCCTGGTAGGAAGTATTGGTCGCGAGGATGGCGCCGGGTTTGCACACTGAGTCCAGGGTACGAAAAACCTCGTACTTGATGTTGGGGTCTTCGAAGACTGCCTCGATCACCAGGTCAACATCACCCAGGGCGGAGTATTCAGTGGTGCCGGTGATCAGGCCCATGAATTTCTCGACCTGCTCAGGACTAAAGCGGCCCCGGGCGGCGGAGCGATCATAGTTGGCACGGCACACGCCAAGGCCTTTGTCCAGTGCCTCCTGGTTGAGTTCCAGAATATGCACCGGTATACCGGCGTTGGCAAAACACATCGCGATGCCACCACCCATTGTGCCCGCGCCGATGATGCCGACGCTGAAAATGTCGCGCAGTGGCGTGCTGCGGTCTATGTCCGCGATTTTGGACGTCATGCGCTCGGCAAAGAACACGTGACGCAGACCGGCAGATTCCTCTGAGGCCATCATTTCAGTAAACCGCTCGCGCTCAAACTTTGAGCCTTCGGGGAATCCGGTTTGCGTCGCTTTTTCAACGCTGTCAATAATGCTTTGGGGGGCGGGCACACCGCGCGTTTTCCTGGCCACTGCGGCCCGCCGATTATCAAAAAAATAGGCATCCAGGTGCCCTGCCGGCACCGGCAGGGCCGAGCTTCTGCGAACTTGACCCCCTGATTGAATGATCTGGGCAGCCCAGGCCAGAGCTGAGTCCAGCAGATCGCCGTCGGCAACACGATCGATCAGGCCCGTCTCAAGGGCCGTGCCCGCGGAAATCGGCTTGCCAGACAACATCAGATCCAGCGCCGCCTCAACGCCCATCAACCGAGGCGCCCGCTGGGTACCGCCAGCGCCGGGCAACAGGCCCAGGTTGACCTCCGGAAAGCCCACCCGGGCACGGGGATCTGCAATGCGGTAATGCGATGCCAGGGCCAATTCCAGACCACCGCCCAGGGCCGTTCCATGAACCGAAGCAATCACCGGCTTTGAGAGTGCTTCGAGGCGATCGAAAACCGCCGGCAGCCACGGATCCTTGGGGGGTTTGCCGAATTCGCTGATGTCCGCCCCGGCAACAAAAGTCCTGCCGGCACAATGAATGACCAAGGCCTGGCTGTCGTCGCCTTCGTAGCTGTCGATCGCCGCCATTAGTCCGGCCCGGACGGACTGTGACAGTACGTTCACTGGAGGGTTATCGATTGTCACTACGGTGACATCACCGTGGCGCTGAAAGGTGACTGGATGGGTCATCGGCGGGGTTCCTGGAAGTATGACGCCAATGGTGGCGCCAATGATGGCCCCAATTATGACACGGCGCCCTTCTCTAATCACCCACCTGCTGCAACGGCCAGCAGATCTCTAAGAGCGCTTGCATGCGCCTGTGAGTCGTTGAGGGCAGGAATATATTCAAGACGTTTGCCCCCTGAGTCAATGAACATCAGATTGTTTTGTATCACAATTTCTTCCAACGTCTCCAGGCAATCCACGGCAAATCCCGGACACAGCACCTGCACGTGATGAACACCTTTGGCGGCCAATTCACGCAGGGTCTCATCGGTGTAGGGTTGCAGCCATGCTTCACGGCCGACACGAGACTGGTAGGTCAGCAGCCAATCGCTCTCGTCGAGGGCCAGTAAGTGGGTGATGGCCCGGACGCTTGCCTCGCACTGTGCCTGGTAGGGGTCTCCCTGGGCCACAAATCGTTGCGGAATGCCATGCAGGGAAAACACCAGTTTGTCGGGCCTGCCCTGGCGTTTCTGAAATTGTCGAATGCTATGAGCGACAGCCTCTACCCATGTTGGCTGCACGTGATAGTCCTGAATCACGGTCACTCGTGGCTGCCATTGAAGCGTCACCAGTGCAGCTTCGAGTGCATCCTCAACTGATGCGGTAGTCGTCCTGGAGAACTGGGGATACAGCGGCAATACCGTGAGGGCCTCAACCCCTTGATTGCGCAGATCGCGCAGCGCCCTTTCGATTGCCGGCTCGCCATATCGCATGCCTACAGTGACACGTGTATCGGGGCCCACTTGCTGCTGCAGTTCTCTGGCCAGAGACTGCGTCAGAACCAGCAAGGGCGAACCTTGCCCAGTCCAGATTTTCTGATAAGCCCTGGCGGACCGCCCGGACCTCAGCGGCGCAATGACCCAACGCAGCAGCGGCAGCCACCACCAGCGGGGCAAATCTACCACCCGTTGATCGGAAAGAAACGCCACCAGAAATCGCCCAACGGACTTTCTGTCCGGGGCTTGCGGGGTTCCAAGGTTGGCCAGCAACAGACCTTTCGGGGGCATTTCAGGGTGCAATTTCCAATGTTGTATTAATGCGACACTTGGGCGCGTATGTTGAACCAAATTTTTGCCAATTCATAGTCCCCGGGGAGGTGGATCGTAGAAAGTGCAATGATTTCGCCCAGTTTTGGGCGCACCCGAAATTTGCGGGCGAGAATCGGCCTGATGCGCCCCTGTTGCGTGCCCGCAATAGGGTGAATTTCGTCCGCCGAAAACAGCACTAACGCTTTGTTTTAACTATTTTTTCCGGTATCATAATCGTCCCGTGGCGTGCCGCGGCGTTGTGCTGTGCTGTATTCATGATAAATATTAAAAAAATAACAATGACCCTGCTACTGGTGCTGCTTCCTGCGGCGCTGATCGCAGCACCCGATGGTTACAGCATCAATTCCGACAGTGATAGCCCGGATACTGACAATTTGTTCCGCATCGACCTGGCCAATGGCAACCTCACCAAGATCGGCATAGTCGCGGCATTGGACCAGACTCGTATCGATGTAGAAGGGCTCGCATTCGCACCCGATGGCGTGTTGTACGGTGTGGACGAATCCACCATGACGCTGTTTCCGATCAACACCGACACCGGTGGCGTCATTTACCAGCAGGAAGAGAATCTGATAGGCGTCAACAAGGGCCCGGGCAACGATTTCGGCATGACATTTGCCTGTGATGAGAAACTCTACCTTACCTCTGTATTGAACGACACACTGTTCACTTTGTCACTCGACGGTACAGCGGAAATTATTGGCCAGGTTGGCGCCCTCAATGCAAATATCAGTGCCATAGCGGCCTTTGGCAACCCGGTCCGTCTCTATGGCCTGGGCAATGGTCTCGACGGTAACAACGCGGTCGATTCGCGCACGCTCTATGAAATCGATATCACCACCGGCGTGGCCACTCCGGTTGGTGGACAGATCGGCAACGCCGCAGGAGACTACAAAGAGGCCGGCCTCGCTTTTGACGAGGCGGGCGTGTTGTGGGCCATCACCGATCGCCGCAACGTTGTTGGCGGCACCTTCCCCAGCCAGATTTTGCAGATCGATACCGGCAGTGGCAAGGCGACGCTGATCGCAGAAACAGCCGAGGTCGGATTCGAGAGCCTGGCGATTTCCGTTCCCACCGGTTGCAATGACATCGCCGATTGGCCTGACGAAGCGGATGTCGCCCTGTCCGAACGCGCGAAATTTACCGTTAACAAGCGCTTCATGGATGGCAACGACCAGACCGCTGCAACATTGGTGCTGGATTGCAACACCGGGTTTATTCCTGACCGGACCAAGACGATCCAGCCTGTTGAAGGCTCAGAAGGGAATTATGAGTTCAGTTTCATCCTGACTGAATTCAACGACGGCGAATTGGATTGCACCATTTCCGAGGAGGGTGTGAAAGGCTACACATCAACCTATGACTGCGATGGTGACTCTGCCTGCAGTGTAGGCAATGAAGCGCCTGTCGGTCCTTTGTCGGAAGGCCCTTGTATATTCACTGCAGTAAACCTGGGCGATGACAATATCTGCCAGATCGACAACTATTTGGATTCCGTCGAACTGGAAATAACCAAGGTGTGGGTCGATGAATTCCCGGAACTTGAAAACCCGACCCTGGCCTCGTTGGAATACGAATGCGTCAACGCACGCAGCCATGGATCCGACACCTCGACCTCGACCCTGAGCGGCAAGATGTTGTTCACCCTGCCAGAAGAAACGCAGGTGCTCGATGTATTCCCCAATTACGACTGGGCCAACCGCACCACCTGCAGCATTACCGAGAAGATCGGCCGGCGCTTTTCCAGCTCTGTCGAGCCCGACTCAGATGATTGCCTGAACCTGCAGTTGCGCCCGGGCAAACCCAACGACTGCACATTCATCAATTCCCGCGTGTACGAAGGCATTCCAACTTTGAGCCGGATGGGATTGCTGTTGTTTGCGGCGTTGATGGCCATTACCGGGCTGATTGCCAGCCGGCGGTTCGCCTGAGCAGGCTGCTCACTTCTGCTGGCGGCTCAAAATCCAGCTGATTCCAGGTCGGCCGCAGGTCTTTCGGCCTTAGACTTCGTGGGTCGTTCACTATAAACTTCTTCCTCTTGAATTAATGGAGCAATGGCATGGGATTTGGTGGTATCAGCACGTGGCAGTTACTCATACTGCTGCTTATTGTCGTAATGGTTTTTGGTACCAAGCGCTTACGAAATATCGGCAGTGACCTGGGTTCTGCTATAAAAGGTTTCCGCAAGGGTATGGATGATGACAAGGACGAGCAAAAGGATGAACACGATCCCGAGCAACTCATTGCCGATCCACCGCCCGCACCAGCCGCCGCCGAGCCGGTGGCAAAACAGGAGGATTCATCCAAAAGCAGCGATTCATCGTCCTGACGGGTGCCGAACATTCACCCGGACGCTGGCGCAATAATCAATGCTAGATATTGGCTTCGCAGAACTGTTACTGCTGTCGGTGGTCGGCCTGATGGTACTCGGCCCCGAACGGCTGCCGAAAGTCGCCAGGACACTGGGCGGGTTGGCAAGCAAAGCCCGGCGCAGTTGGGCAACCCTGAAGCGCTCCATCGATGAAGAATTGCGGGTCGAGGAACTCAAGAAACCCCTCGACGATCTCAAGAAGGTCAAAGACGAATTGATTAAGCCTGTCCAAAACCTGAAAAAGCCATTTGAAGACTTTCAGAAGGACCTGAAAAAAACCGCCGCGAACCTCAAGTCCAAGGCGGACGAGCCGGTGGATCCGCAGTCATCCACCGATCCGTCCGAAGAGGCGCCCGAGAACGAGAGTCCTGGCAAAGCCTCCAACAAATCCCCCAAACAGAGCAGCGAGTCCGCGTCGAAGCCCAGCGAAAATGACTGACGATTCACAAACTGAAGCGTTGGAAGACGAAGACAAGGAGCTCACATTCCTGCAGCACCTGGTTGAGCTCAGGGGGCGCCTGCTAAAGTCCTGCCTCGCTATACTCGTGGTACTGGTCGCGCTGCTGCCGTTTTCACGCCGCCTGTACGAGGAACTCGCTGCACCGCTCACCGCCGTCCTTCCCGAAGGCAGCACCATGATCGCCATCGACGTGGCGTCACCTTTTCTGACACCGTTCAAGCTCTGCCTGTTGCTGGCGGTGATCATTGCTATTCCGGTCGTGCTATTCCAGCTTTGGGCGTTTGTTGCGCCGGCACTTTATCGCCACGAAAAACGTCTCGCCAGGCCCTTGCTCTATTCTGCGGTGGTGCTGTTTTACGCGGGCTGCGCTTTCGCCTATTTCGTGGTGTTTCCCCTGGTCTTCGGTTTCTTCACGCGGGTCGCCCCGGATGGCGTCGCGGTGATGACGGACATCAGCAAGTACCTGGATTTCGTGATGACCTTGTTCATTGCATTCGGCCTGACTTTCGAAGTGCCCATCGCCACGATCATCCTGGTTGCCACAGGCATCACAACGACCAAGAAACTGGCCAAGATGCGGGCTTACGTTCTGGTTGGCGCCTTTGCCCTGGGCATGTTGTTGACACCCCCGGACGTGATTTCACAGACATTGCTGGCCTTGCCTATGTGGGTGCTGTTTGAGATCGGCCTGGTAATGGCCAGAATACTGGTGGATGACAAGGAAGAGGAAGAGGAAGAGGAAGATGAAGACGCCGAAGACCGGCCAGAAGACGACAGCGCCACGGCCTGATCCCTCAGGCGATCAGCTGGCCGTCGTCGTCTCCCTCAGAATCGTCATCTGCACCATCTTCATCTGCACCATCCTTGGCGCCACCTGACTCGCCCTCGCCGTCGCCCTCGCCGTCGTCCCGGACTTCGAACCGGGCCTGGACTCCCGGAAATATGTCAATGTAGGAACAATACTGGGTTGCAAACATCATCAACTGGAAACCCAGCAGTAATATCAGTACCACCCCCAGGGCGATAAAGGAACCACCCCCCAGACTGAACAGCATACCCACCACCAGGACGATCGGAATTCCAACAGCAACAAGAGCCAGGCCCAACATCATAAATGGCTTCCAATTGGCCATCAGTACGGTGACACCGAGTTTGAGCGCAGCGCCAAGCGGCATATCCCTGAACCAAATCAACGGGATCGAAAAGTAACTCAGCGTTGCGCTCACTCCAACCCCCAGCGCCAGCGCCAATAGCATCCGTTGCAGCAGGGCCGGGTCGATAAACTGCAGGGCGGTCGCATCGCCTTGTTCGATCCTTTCGAGTATGTCTGGCGCAAGCGTGCCTTCATTACCACCAAGCATCAGCATGATAGAGGCGGCGCCGGCGATGAAGATGATGCCTCCAAGCACCAGCAAGCGGCCGGTGTGGGTGCGCGATGCCAACGGCACGAACAAACACCATGTCGCGGGGCGATCACCCCGGCTAACCCTGTGCAACACTTCAAGCATCCCGGCTGAGAGACCCGGCATGGCCAAAACGAACAAGAAACCGATCAAATCGAGCTGGGTGAGTGTGAGCATGAACTGCAGCACCACGGAGATAAAAAGCAACCGGGCCAACTGCAGGCGCAGCAATGAAAAACTGTTAATCAGCCAGGCCACACCGTTGCGAGGTGGCACAATTCTGAATTGTGGTCCCTTGTTCATTCAGGCCTTCACCGACGCAAATTGCAGCGCATCCTCGCTCCATGGCGTGGCGTCTGTCAATGCGCCTATAACATCTTCCGGCTCGGCAACGAGCTGCCACATATCCAGGTGTTGACGGGCCATGAATTTCTCCTCGACAGCGTGCTGAAGAAAATCGGCGCAGCGGTCGAAATAGCCGCATGTATTGACCAGGATGACCGGACCAGTGAACTGGCCCAGGCGCTTCAGCGTCAGCACTTCGAATACCTCCTCCAACGTTCCACTGCCGCCCGGCAGACTGATGACAGCGTCGGAACCGAGCAACATACGGGCTTTGCGTTCGCGCATGTCGCGCACGACCTGCAGTGAATCCAGGCTGTCGTGGCCATGTTCAACTGTATTGAGAAAATCGGGAATGACGCCATGGACCTTTGCACCGCTGGCCATCGCCTCGTTCGCCATATCCCGCATCAGGCCTACCCCGCCACCGCCATAAAGAATATCCAGACCGGCCTCACCCAGGCACCGCCCCAGTCGCCGTGCGGCGTTGTAGTATTCATTCGCTAGCGCATTGCTGCTGGAGGCGTACACCGTTACGCATTGAAAATCAAAAGACATCGTCGGCCATTGTAATATGATTCGCGGGCATCAATGTAGGTCTGGAGCAGGCTTGGCCTGCATCAGAAGGTGACATGCCGTGAACGTAATGCGCAACAATACGATGACCACACCGCTGTCCATGGGTACGATTGCCGCCTGCACGATCATTTACTTCATGCAAAACCTGTCGCCGGCGTTGGCTTTGTGGCCATTGGACAGCGGCTACTTCCAGCCCTGGCAGCCGTTGACCTACGGCTTTCTTCACGGCTCTTTCAATCACCTGTTTTTCAATATGTTCGCAATCTGGATGTTCGGCGCACCGCTGGAACAGGCCTGGGGCAGCCAGAAGTTTTCCACCTATTTCATGGTCTGCATCATTGGCGCGGCTGCAATACAGGTTCTGGTTCAACAATTCGAGGGTGGGCTATATCCAACCATCGGTGCCTCGGGCGGCGTGTTCGGGCTGTTGCTGGCCTACGGTGCGATGTGGCCCAACAACCGAATGTTCCTGATTTTCGTGCCGGTGCCGATCAAGGCCAAGTGGTTCGTATTGATATATGGTGGCGTCGAGCTGGTTTTCGGGGTCACCAAAACCATGCCGGGCATCGCTCACTTTGCCCACCTCGGTGGCATGGTTTTCGGCGCCGGACTGCTCTACAAGTGGGGCTGGCGGCCGGGCATGACGTGGCGGCGGTGAATCCCGATAGCGTGAAATCGATAGCATGAAATCGGTGGCGTGATTCTCGAGGCTTTTCAGCAGCGTCGCTCCAACGTAATGGTCGAGATATCCGGCACTGTGATCAAGCTGCTGCCCGATGACCGTGAAGGCGACCGCCACCAGAGATTTATCCTGCAGCTGAAGAACCGCCATACCGTGTTGGTCGTGCACAACATCGACCTGGTGGAGCGGGTGCCGCTGCAAAAGCACGACCGCCTGAAAGTGCGGGGCGAATACGAATGGAATGAATTGGGTGGTGTGCTGCACTGGACCCATCGCGATACTTCACCGCAGGACGGCAAAACCCAATCGGGTTGGATTGAGCACAAAGGACGGCGGTACGAGTAAAAAAAGGGATGACCTGCCCGGTTGTCCGATTGTGATTTGACCAAACAGTGATGATAATGTCCGGCACACCCAGCATCCAGCCCTCAACACCCTGCAATTAACCGGGAGGTATCACATGACTACTTTACGAAACTCAACCGTCGCCCTGGCATTGGCCGGCGGCATGGCGTTGGCCGGCACGTCGGCGCAGGCAGGTTCTTCAGACCATCTTGCAGCAGTCCTTGAAAGCCAGTCAGAAGAGGTCCAGGCGCGCTACGCATACCGTCACCCTCAGGAAACGCTTGATTTTTTCGGAATAAAGCCGGGCATGACAGTGCTCGAGGCCCTGCCAGGAGGGGGTTGGTACACCCGCATTCTTATGCCCTACCTGGGCAGCGACGGTCATCTTATTGGGGCCGATTACGCCTCTGACATGTTTCCTCTTTTCGGCTTCTTCAATGACGAACAGCTGGAAGAGAAAAAAACCTGGGTGGAAGACTGGACCGCCGAGGTAGAGGAAGCCCGGGACGATGGCGACGCAACCGTGTCGGCGTTCCAATTGGGCAGCATGCCCAATGACATGGCCGGCAGCGCCGATGCGGCGCTACTAATTCGCGCCACCCACAACCTGGCGCGCTTCCAGAGCCAGGGCGAATACCTCACCAAGGCACTCGCCGACGTCAACCGGGTGCTCAAACCGGGCGGCATCGTGGGTGTGGTCCAGCACCACGCCACCGCCAGCATGCCCGATGAACAGACTGATGGTTCCTTCGGCTACCTGCGCAAAGAATTTGTGGTTGATCAGATGGAGCAGGCTGGCTTTGAGTTGATCGGTGAGATCGACATCAACGCCAATCCCAAGGATCAGCCTGGCCCTGAAGAATTCGTATGGCGCCTACCGCCGGCGTTGTTCACCAGCCGCGAGGATGCCGAACTGAAGGCCAAGTACGAGGCCATTGGCGAATCGAACAGAATGACGTTGAAATTCCGCAAGGTCAGGTAAACTACACCCTTTCCCTGACGGAGTGCCTGGCGTAATGACTGACTGTTCGACGAGATACCGGACCTTGTTTTCATTGCTCGTCTCAATTCTTTGGGCCGGCTCACTGCAGGCCGCTGATGCCGCGACGGTAGAGGAACGGATAGACCGGCTGCAAGCCGGTCTGCTTCCGGCGCTGTTGATCGAGGGCGAGGAACTGGTCCGCACACCTCTGGACGAGCGAATGCGCGAGTTGACTATTCCCGGGGTCAGTATCGCGATCATCAACGAGGGCAAAATCGAATGGGCACGTGGTTTCGGCTTGGCCGATGTCGAAACGGACCGCGCGGTCGACGCGCTAACCTTATTCCAGGCCGCTTCGATCAGCAAGCCGGTGGCCGCAATGGGCGCACTGGAATTGACCGAACAGGGCAAACTGAGCCTGGATGCGGACATAAACTCAACGCTCAGTGCCTGGCATGTGCCGGCCAGTGAATTCACCTCGCAAGCCGCTGTTACGCTGCGGGGATTGCTTAGCCATACTGCCGGGATGACGGTGCATGGTTTCGGCGGCTACGGACCTGGGGAGGCCGTACCCAGTACTGTCGGGGTGCTGCAAGGCCAGGGCAACTCCGATGCCGTATTTGTCGACGTCGAGCCGGGCACTCTGTGGCGTTATTCTGGTGGGGGATACACCGTGATGCAGCAGGCGGCGCAGGACGTCACCGGGTTGTCCTTTGACCGTTTCCAGGCGCAGGCCGTACTGTGGTCTTTGGGGATGGACGACAGCACTTACCAGCAACCCCTGCCTGAGCGGTTTCACGATCGTGCGGCAACCGGATATCAGGGAGATGGCACTGCGGTGCCCGGCAAATGGAATACCTACCCCGAAAAAGCAGCGGCCGGATTGTGGACAACACCGTCGGATTTGGCTCGCTGGCTAATGGCACTGCAGCAAGCCGGTCAGGGCGCGACTCACCCCGTTCTCGAACCAGAAACTGTCCAAGCCCTGTTGACACCCGGCATGAATGACTGGGGCCTGGGACCGGTGATCGAAGGTGAAGGTCAGCGCTTTGGCCATGGCGGCTCCAACGCTGGCTTTCGTTGCTATGCGACAGCCCTCCTGGAGGGTGGCCGGGGGGCAGTGATCATGACCAATTCAGACAATGGCACCACGCTGGCGACCGAAATCATCATGACCATCGGGGAGATTTACGGCTGGCCAGACCCCAGCCCGACCGTGAAGACCGTGGTCGACTTGTCTGCCGAGGCCTTGCAGGCCGTGGTGGGTACTTACAGCACCGAAGGCGGCGAATTTATCTTTAGCGTGTCTCACAATTTGCTGCTGGCAACCACCAATTTCCAGGCTGGAGAACCGATGAAATTCCGGCCGGAGTCGGCGCAGCGGTTTTTTGAAACCAACGGCAGTTTTGAAGTTGAATTCACAACCAATGACGAAGGCGAAGACGTTGTTCTGATAAATGGCACGATGGAATTCAAAAAGCAATAAAGTGATTTCCAACATCGTGTGAATGCCAGGAACTGTTGCCCTGCACCACCTCCGGAAAGGCCCATGAGCGGACTACTGGCCACGCCTGGCGGATGGCCCTGCGGGCTACCCTCGCTTCTCCGCGCTTGGTGGGTCGGCTCCAACGGAACATCCTGTTCCGTGTCGCCTCGTCGAGCCATCCATGTCTCGACGACCCAGTTGCTTGTCGGCGCTCGGCATCCTTGAAGGCGTGGCCAGTAGTCCGCTCACGGGCCTTTCCTAACGCTAGCACAAGACGGTTCGGAGTAAGGGGCCTTCTTGCAGCAGGGTCATCCAAAGTCCGACAGACAGCTAGATGTGAATTCCAGCAACGATGTTCACAAAAACGCTCCGAATTTTGGTTGTTCGAATTGGCTGGGGTATCTGCGTTTGTCATGCCGTTGGCTGCCCCAGGGCGGTTGTGGTCGTTCAAGCCCAAGATCCGCACCGTGACAGCAAAGTGTCGTGAGGGGGTTGTGGTTCGCTCCATCAAGGTGGATGCCGAGGGACGACAAGCGACTGGGTCGCTGGTCCATGGATGGACCAGCGAGGCGATAGGGAACAGGATGTTCCGTGGAGCCGACCCACCAAGCGCGGAGGAGTGAGGGTAGCCCGTCGGGCCATCCGCCAGGAGCGAACCGCAACCCCCTCATGGCGCTTTGCGGTAACGATGGCACCGAGCCTATCCTGTATACAACGTTTGCTGGAATTCACAGCTAGAATCTCTTTATGTTAAAGGGATTGCCGAGGTAAAAGTAGAACGTGTCGTCGCCGTAGTCGCTGTGCCCCCAGGCGAGATAAATGGGTCCAATCGGCGAATCGGCGCCCAAAAATAGACTTCCGGACGCCCTCAGGCTGCCAAAACTGATGTCATCTTCGAACTGCCAGATGTTGCCTGCTTCGAGCGAAATGCCAGCATAGGTGGGAAATAAATCGATATCATTGAGCCTGCGGTAATACACAGCCGAAAGCAAACCAATGTGCCGGCCTGACAGCTGGTTTGGAATCAAACCTGAAAGCCGACCCAGACCGCCCAAACGGAACCATCTTTCGACGGGCGCCCGGTCGTTGAAACTGTAGCCGGCCTCATAGTGAAACTGTAGTGAGTTCTTGCCCCTGGAGAAGGCAAAGTTGCCGGCGGCCCATGCCTGTGAATAGTTGAACGCTGCCCCGATCGCCTTGTCGGCATACAGGTAAGCAAGGCGATGGCGATGGCCCTCGGTCGGAAAGGAGAAATTGTTCAGCGAGTCGTGTTCAACCTTGAGTGTCAGATCCCCGATATCGACATTGTCAGCCAGCGGAAACGGTGGCTGACCGGCAATTAAGTCAGAGTCCCCGCGAAAGATTTCATAGTCAAGGCGAATTAGATTCCTGGAGTCGAAATTTCTACCCAGGCCGAATCGGCCGCCCACTCCTTTGATCTCCAGTATCGATTCCAGATCATCCCCCAGGAACACATTGTAGTTCTGCCGGTTGTAAAAAAAATTCGGGTTCTACAAACCACTTTGCGTGACGATCAATGGGCTGGTAAAAATCAATTCTGAATTCACCCTCACGCCCAAAGGCGCCTTCGATGCGCAATTCACCACCCAGTTTATTCATACCGTTGCGGGTATAGGCGGCCCCGATCTTGAATTCATTATTGCCGGAAAAGTCATCAGAAAATTCAAGCTAAAATTGCATATAGTTCGGCCCCCATGATCTTGCATGGGCGCTGATCAACACGCCGGTATCGCCATTTTCATCCGTGACGAGGTCGTAGGTGACCGTTTGGAACAAGTCCAGTGCGTAGATTTGATCCAGGCTACTTTCCATGCTGGACATATCGAGTGACTCACCGATGGGCAGATCGATTCTTGAGTAGATTATTTCGTCGTCGAGAACCGATCCGTTATCCAATTCGATGAAGTGCACGATATAGTCCTTCGCAACCATTTCTGCCACCCGGTGGTGAGTGGGAGGGCGGTCACCAGACAGTGTGGCGAGCTGGTCTGAGCTCTGAGTTGCGGAGGAATAGCCCAGCTCAATAACGCTTTCAAACTTGCTGAATTCGCCGGAACTGACGCCGGTCAGGTCGGGGACGATCAGGATATCGCGCTCGCTCAGCGATGCCAGTTGGACCTTGGTGTTTTTGCGTGTCAGGAAGTTGGTCAATTGCAGGGAAACATTGAGCACCGAATTGAGTTCCTCTTCCGTCAACAGTAGCGACGAGATATCAACGGCAATAACCACATCGGCACCCATATCCCGAACCACACTAATGGGCAGGTTATTGGCCATCCCCCCATCTACGAGGAGATGATCACCCAAACGCACCGGTGAGAAGAAACCTGGAATCGACATGCTGGCACGCAAAGCGTCGGGCAGACTACCGTCCGCCAAAACCACTTCCTTGCCCGTGACCAGGTCGGTGGCCACTGCTCTGAATGGAATGCTAAGGTAATCAAAATCATCAATGTTGCTGACCGGCAGAAACTGGCGCTGAAGAATCTGGTCGAGATCTGGCCTTGAATCAGGCCCAGCGGCAACTGGAATTCACCGTGGTTTAGTCCTATTTTGTGCGGAATGACGAAACGGGACTCGAGCTCCTTCTGCCGCATGGTGTGGTCACGGCGTGGTGGCCGGTCCTTGAAGGCAGAATTCCAGTCGGTATCCAGCACGATTTCTTCAATTTCTTCTGGCGTATAGCCGGCAGCATATAAACCCCCAATAATGGCCCCCATACTGGTGCCGGCTATGTAGTCAACCGAAATGTTCAGTTCCTCCAGAACTTTGAGCACGCCCACATGGGCAACGCCGCGCGCGCCACCGCCGCTCAGGGCAAGACCTATTTTGGGCGCGTCCCCGGAATCCGCGCATAATTGAGTTTGCGCGCCGCCAATGAGCAAAAAAATCAGGAATACGTATCGAAGTTGGGACATAGCGTGATTCCAGTCTGAACGACCATTCCATTATAAGCGTGTCTCATTTGCATGCTCCCGCACCCGCGCACTCATTCCCGCACCAAAGCCTTACAATAGGCGCATGAACCCTGACCGTAACAATTCCATTGTTCCTGTCCCTGCTGCTTTTGCGCGCAAAGCCCATATTTCTGAATCGGACTACCAGAAAATATATGCGCGCTCGGTCGAGGACAACGAAGGTTTCTGGAATGAAATCGGCGGGCGTCTGGATTGGCTTCGAACGCCGCAAAAAACCAAGGATGTGTCCTACGACCGTGAGGATCTGCACATCCGTTGGTACGAAGACGGCCTGCTGAATGTCTGTTACAACTGCGTGGACCGGCACCTGGAGTCCCGCGGCAACCAAACCGCCATCATCTGGGAAGGCGACAGCCCCTCGGTCGACAAGCACATCAGCTACCGTCAGCTTTACGAGCGCGTGTGCCTGATGGCAAACGCCATCAGAGAACTGGGCGTACGCAAGGGCGACCGGGTCACCATTTACATGCCGATGATTCCGGAAGCTGCGATCGCCATGCTGGCCTGCGCCCGCATTGGCGCTATCCATTCGGTTGTATTTGGAGGATTTTCCCCGGATGCATTGGCCGGGCGCATAAAAGATTGTGAATCCAAATTGGTCATCACGGCTGATGAAGGTGTCCGCGGCGGAAAGACCATTCCGCTGAAGCAGAACGTTGACGCCGCTGCTGAACGCGATGGCGTATCGGATGTGCTCGAATCCGTTCTCGTGATCCGCAACACGGGCAACCCGGTCTCATGGTTTGCCGGCCGCGACCACTGGCATCACGAAATGACCGTCGACATGCAGCCAGACTGTCCTTGCGAAGAGATGAGCGCAGAAGATCCGCTGTTCGTCCTCTATACTTCCGGTTCCACCGGCAAGCCCAAGGGCGTACTCCATACCTCCGGCGGCTACCTGGTGTATGCCGCTTACACCCATGAAATTGTTTTTGACTATCACGACGGCGACATTTATTGGTGTACCGCCGACGTGGGTTGGGTGACCGGGCACAGCTATATCGTCTATGGGCCACTTGCCAACGGGACCACCACCTTGATGTTCGAAGGCATTCCCAATTACCCCTCCGCCAGCCGATTCTGGGAGATTTGCGACAAACATCAGGTCAATATTTGCTACACAGCGCCGACGGCGATTCGGGCACTGATGAGAGAAGGCCCGGCGCCGGTGCAGTCGACATCCCGCGCATCATTGCAATTGCTGGGCACGGTGGGTGAGCCCATCAATCCCGAAGCCTGGGCCTGGTACCACGAGATTGTGGGCGAAGGCACCTGCCCGATTGTCGACACCTGGTGGCAAACTGAGACCGGTGGCATCATGATCAGCCCGCTACCCGGCGCGACGGCTCTGAAACCTGGCTCCGCGACAAAGCCCCTGCCGGGTATACAGCCGGCCATCGTCGATCAGAATGCAGTTGTTCAGGAGGGTCCTGCGGAGGGCTTGTTGGTCATCACGGACAGCTGGCCGGGCCAAATGCGCACGATTTATGGCGACCACCAGAGATTCGTCGATACCTATTTTTCCACCGTTCCAGGCGCTTATTTCTGCGGCGACGGTGCGCGACGGGACGAGGACGGCTACTACTGGATCACCGGCCGGGTCGACGACGTGCTCAACGTCTCGGGCCATCGCCTCGGAACAGCGGAGATAGAAAGTGCACTTGTGGCGCACCCCGACGTTGCCGAAGCGGCTGTGGTCGGCTACCCGCACGATATCAAGGGCGAGGGCATTTACGTTTATGTGACCCTGAACGCGGGTATCGATCCGGTGGATGAATTGAAGCTGGAGCTGCGCCAAGCGGTGCGTACCGACATCGGCGCCATTGCCTCACCCGACCTCATCCAGTGGGCGCCGGCACTGCCCAAGACCCGCTCCGGCAAGATCATGCGCCGCATCCTGAGAAAAATTGCGGCGAACGATTTTGAGGATCTGGGTGATACCTCCACGCTGGCCGAACCGGATGTCGTCACCAACCTTATCGCGGAGCGGCAAAATCGCTAGGGCCGGTTTGATCGATTGCTCTGCCCAGAGCTCGCTCTTACAGGCGGCCATGCTCCAGTGGGCGCTCGCGGTGCATTAGAATCCACTCGGCGCCCTCTTCCAGGGCGGCCTGGCCCAGGGCCCTGAGCACCCGGCGCCGGAATTGTAGATCCGTGGTGTTTTGCAGTAATCGTTGCGCATTCTCGAACACGCGCGCAATAAACTGGTATTGCTTGATCAGCTCCTTTTCCGCCTTCTTGTGGGAATAGGCGTCGCGCACGCCAGCAATCAGCGGCAGCATTCCCATCAGTATCAGCAGGATTCTGCGGCTTGTACCACCAATATCACTGCTGACAAAAGCCAGCGCCACTGCGATGACGATACCCAGCCACAGGCTGGCATTGCTCAAGCGACCCGTTTTCCGGTAGTTGTAGGCGTTCAATTTTCGCTTCCGGGTGTAGTAGGACAATTGGCCCTGACCCGTGCCGCTACCACCCACCCAGTAAACCATGACCCATTCGACCCAGCCCGCATGGGGCTCGCTCCGGCGGTCACGGGCCATGCTGGCCGAACGCATGACATGGCGGATCCAGCCCAATTCGACATCCTGCTTCTGGAGGAAGTTACTGTAAGCAAATTCTGCAGAATGCGTCTCTACCACCCCCGCCAGCGACCAGTAAAGTTGCACCCTCAGGCCTTCGGCCAGGGCGCGATAATCCAGGTATTTACGGTGCCAGTTTTTTCGATCACCGACTTTTTGCAATACGTAGCCGGCAAAGAACAGGGCGACAAAGACCAGTACCAGTGATTCCGGGCCCACCCCCTCTGAATAGAGAATGAAAACAAGACCCATCAGCGCCGCCAGAGAATACGTCGCCAGCAATCCGCGGTTTACCTTCTTCTGAAAATGTATTGCCAGCCAATCTGCGTGGCGAAACAGGCGGTCGATCATCCCCACGCCCCCTGGCAGCGGCAAATTCGCAGGCAGTTTGACGTCTGATCCCAGCAAAGAGCGACTCTCTTTATTGATGGATGCCTGAAAACGGTCACTGTCGGCGTGAAACTCTTGCAGCCGTTGCAGCATCACCCGAAAATTGGTCGGCATGCGGGTATGCAGCACCACATTGTAAGGGACGGTCTGCCAGCCACTCTGAAGCGGTGTCAGTCCGTTCTGAGGCGCGCCTTCGGGGCGGTCACGTGAGCAGACAATATGGAAGGCCAAATCGTTCTCGTCATCCGCCAGCAGGCTGGCCGCGGCCTCGTAATCGTCAAACCCCTCCATGACGCCGGTGAGATGGTAGTGCATGACACTGCCAGTGCCGCCCAGTTGCGGCGTCTTCTTGCCGTCCCAGATTGCCAACAAGATCTGGCAGTGGTTCGAAGTGAACTGGCCGGCGCGTGCGTACAGGTGGTCGCGATGCTCATCAACGCCATTGGCGCCAGCGTCTAGCTCAATGACGTTTTCAGAAAGTCCCAGCAGGCGAAGAAACTCGTCCAGGGCTTGCGGGGTTGATAGATCACGCTCATAGTCTTCCTGTGCCATCGGCAACAGGGTGTGAAGCCGACAGCCCTGTTCCAGAGCAATGCGCGCGGCCAGTTGGTCGCCACCCTCGGCCAACTGGGAAATAAGCTGAATCTGCAGCCCTGGATATTCCTGTCGAAGTTCCCTAAAAAACGCTCTCAGGCACTTCTCCAATCCGGATATTTCGGAGGCCAGCAAGTCACGATGTGCTGCGACACCAACACTAAGTGAACCCTCAATGGTCACCGATTGCCGGTATTTCTAACTTTGGGGTCATGGAAGATGGCGGTGTTCGCGTCACCGCCACAGGTTGCCCGCAAGCGGTACCAGACCGAATAACCCGCTGTACCGGGTGCCCCTCGAGGCAGTGAAGTCCGGTTCTTCGAGTGGATCCAGATGCCGCCGTTGGGCGCTTGCCCGAAACCTGCCTGGCCCGTCTCTGAATCTGCGTTGAAATCTTCTGCCACTTGAGCACTCAGCGGTACTTTATTCGTTGTCCAGGTAGCCAGCGACGGTTTATCGGCGGCATCTTCACCAGCAAGTTGAACGCCATCCAGCGCCCACTGCTGCCCCCGTGCACACTGTGAATCGCCTTTGATCCGGAAATAAATATCGCCGCTATAATTTTCGGCCACGGTGACACAGCCTTTTTTGGCCGCGTTGGTATTGCATCCGTTCTTGCGTGCAGAGGTGCGAACAACCAGTTCGTTGTAACCCGCGTTGTCATAAATCTCCAGATCCACCTGGTAAGTCTTGCGGCCCTTTGAATCCGCTGACAGGGAAGGCGAGGTCGACCCGAGGCAAAGCGCTACGGTGAGCAAAATTATGGCGTTGATTTGTCTGTTCAACATTGGAAGCTCTCTTTGGTTATTGTTGGAGGGGACGATGTGATCGAGGTCTTGTTATCTGTTTCCAGTATTTCTGAATCGCGGATCCGAAACTATCGGGTTTAGGCCATTACAAGTGGCGGTCAGCCGGTACCAGATATTGTAAGGCTCGGTGCCCGGTGAACCCTTGGGTTTGTCCGTGCCGTTATAGTCGAAGATTCGGATTTTTCGCTTTTTGCTGCCGATGGCCGTGAAGGTAACATCGCCGTATGCATCCGCATTAAAATCATCCATCACCTGCTGATCCACTGCGTTGAGAATGCCCCACTCGGCCGCAGCGGGTTTCGGCAAAGGGGCTGCATCGGTGTGCTTGCCGGCCAATTCGATTTTGGTCAACTCCCAGTTGTGATGGTCTTCATCACATTTGAATTTACGTAGCCAGCCGCGGCCTTTTAACCTGATCTCCAGACTCGCTGATTTATTTTTTTTCATCTTGCGGCAACCTTTCTCCGCGCCGCAATTGCCCTGTGATGTTACGACCAGTCCATTCTGAGAATCAGAAATCTGCACGATGATTACGTGTTCCGGACCCCAGGCCAGGGCGAACCAAACCACCGCAGCCACGCCTGCGAGCAACCCGAAGTTCCGCATTGTTAGGTAACTGGACATAATCGCTTCCCTCCAGGATTTAACTCAGACGCTGGCACGGATCATGGCGAACCAGTGGCAGAACAAAGCCCGTTTTCAGCGCAAAATCTAACAAACGCAGGCTCATAATAGCCTTTGCCCAACAAGTATGCGGTAAATGCCACCGCGCGGTCTCGCTGGTCCCACATTATCGCCAGGCGGGCGCCCAAATTGGCTTCCCGGCAACTGACCACCTGATGCCTGTCGGCGAGGTATGAATCCAACCACTTGGGGTATTCCGATGACAAGCGATTATCGTTCTGACGCCAATGTTCAATATACGCCGACGCCCTTTCAATCCGGCTGTCGGGATTATCCTCCGGCAATTCTTCCACGACACGAATCGCCTCCTCAATGTATTGGATGGCCTCATGCTCTCGTCCCGTGTCCGAAGCCAATTCGGAATAACGCCGCTTGAACTGAGCATAGTCCAGCTTTTGTTGAAAATCGAGGACGCTGGTCTCCGAAATGAATTGGTCAATTTCCTGATTGAGTTCCGTGGCCCGATCCCATCCACTCTCCCGATCACCCGCGTCAGCCTTAGCAAAGGCGATGACTTGTGCACGAAACAGCGCCTGCCAAAGGTATTGGCGGTTGTTCGGATAGCGGTGCACCAGTTCCTGTAGCAGCGACTCGGACTCGGTCCATCCATCAATGGCTTCTTGCCAAAGGCCAATTTCATGTTGGACGAGAGAGCGTCCGGAGAGCGAATATGCCAACGTCAGTTTGAACACTTCATCGTCGGGCGTTTCGCTAAAAAGCTCGCGTGTAATATCAACGCTCTCGCCTCTGTATTCCAGCGCTTGCCCGAGATTGCATGAGTCTCGCAGTGCGTCCGCCAGGAAAGCCAGGGCCGTTGACAAGTCCAACCGAAAAATATCATTGTCCGGATCAAGAACCACCGCGATGGTGTTGTATTCAAGGGCCGACTGCAACAGGTCCAGCGCTTTTGCGCGGTCGGGTACTTGTCGCTCATTCTCAACCGCACCCAGATTGGTCAACGTGTAGGACAGCTCCATGACCCACTCGGCATTGCGAGGTTCAGCGTTGATCAGCCGGCGTGTAATTGCACCGTATCGGGAAATGGCAGCCTCCGCGTGGTCGAGATCGCCTTTGTCCAAATGGATATAGCCCACCCAGAATTCGGCCTGACCCAACTCGAAGAGATGACCCAGGTTTCGCGGGATTCTCTGGTACAGCGCCACGAAAGCAGCTTGCGAGATTCTCAGGTATTCCAGTGCTGTATCCAATTGGCCTTCTTCCTGGGCTTGCTGCCCCCGCCCGCGCCAGGCCATGCCTTCTTCTTTCAATTCGTCCGTACTCAATACCGCAAGTTGGCCGCTGGCAGCCATGTCAGCCAATTGCTGGTCGGAGGAATCGATAATTTCCACACCAATGATTGCGTCCAACTTATCCAGATTTGCCAACATGTATTCAAGCAACTCGCCGGTACTGTCCTGAGTTTGCTGCGCCGCCTGCCTCGAACTGATGGCGGTTATGGCCAGAAAACCGGTTACAGCCAAGACGGCCGTGGTACCCAGAATCGCAGTCCACAGTGTTTTGCGCCGGCGCTGCATATCCCTGCGGCGCAAGTCATCGAGCCGAATGCCCAGCATGCCCGCAATCAACTTGAGTCGTGCGAGCGGCTTGCCATCTGCATACTTGCGGGCATCTGCCGCCAGGGGTTCGCGGCGGCGACCGTCTTCACGCTCAATGAGCGCTTGGGGGAAACAGAATTCAGCGGTATCGACCGCCAGGGGGTCGCCATCAACAATGACAGCATGAACCCGATGTTCCCGGCCCAGCGATTTGAAATGGCGAATCTCCTGATTCACCCATTCGGACTGCGCGGCTGCCGGAGAACAGATTACGATCAGGTTTTCTGAGAGCTCGAGCTCCTGTAAGACCTGCCTGGACAGATCGTCGGCCGAGGAAAGGTCTTCTCGGTCTCTGAATACCGGCGCAAGATTGGCTGGAATCTCCCCAAACTCGCCATCCTCCCCAACCAACCTGCGCGGAACTCGGTAGCGCTCCAGCGCACGCTGTAGCCAGCTCGCCCAGGGCTCGTCACGGTGGCTGTAGCTGATGAATGCCTTGTAGCGAAACTGCGTCATAATGAATGGTTTATCATACGCCTGTGACCATTTCCAAGTGCGCCGTTTATCGTTCTGAGAACATGGAGGAGACCTACCTCTACCTGGCGATCGGCACGAAGCTGGACGATCTTCCGCCGGAATTAGCCAAAGTGTTCGGCGCAGCGACCCCGGTCATGATGCTGGACCTCGCGCCGGACCGGAAACTGGCCCGCGTCGATGTCAGCAAGATTATCGATGGCCTCCACAAAGACGGCTTCTACTTACAACTGCCGCCCAAATTTCCGGTTGAAGAGGAAATCTCCCGTTGGATCAGGCAACCCGGTTGATGGCATTGCCCGCCTGATAGGCTTCAATGACTGATACCAGTTGGTCAATTGCCGCCTGACGCGCCGCCTGACTGGCCCAGGCATTGTGCGGTGTGATCAGCAAATTCGGAATGTCTCCAGCCAGCAAAGGATGGTCGGGCGGCGGCGGCTCGACGCTTAGTGTATCCACGGCCGCACCGCCGATTACACCTTCACGCAGACATTCGGCCAGATCCTCTTCGTCAACGATGCCTCCCCGTGCGGTATTAATGATGACCGCATCTTCCTTCATACGCCGCATGACCTGGCGATCAATCATCCCCAGCGTAGCCTCGTTTAGCGGGCAGTGAATCGACAAAATGTCCGCCCGCGCAACAACATCTTCAAATGCCGTTCTACCCTCGCGCGGATCGCGACCTTTGTGCTCCGCCAACATCACTTCCAGCCCCAGCGCTGCCGCCTTGGCCGCAACGGCCTGGCCCAGTACGCCCGCGCCGATGATTCCGAGTTGAAGTCCTCCAAGCTCTCGGATTGGGCGGTCGTACAGGCAGAACTGCCGCGCCCGGCTCCAGTCACCTGCGCGCACCCTATTCCAATACCAGGGCTGTCCGGTCAACAAATTCAACATCAGTGTGATGGTGTGCAGGGCGACGGCGGCAGTGGCATAGTTGCGAATATTACACACCACGATTTTCCGTTGCCTGGCGGCAGACAGGTCGACATTGTCGGTACCCGTCGCAACCAACACGATCAGCTTCAGGCGCAGCGCGGCTGACAACACTTCCACATTCAGTCGGCACTTGTTGGTAATGATGAGATCGGCATCTGTCACCCGCTTCGTGACCTGAGCCGGGGCGCTGTACTGATGCCATTTCCAAGTGGGAATCGTGCCCGCAAGCGCACGAAAATCCAGGTCACCATGGTCTACGGTTTCCCGATCCAAGAAAACAGCTTTGGAAAGCACGCTCAGATTAAACGAATGAATTACTTCGAACTGGTGGCCACACTGACACTTTCAATGCCAACCGCTTTGGCCGCATCCAGAATGGTGACCAGCGCCTCGGTGTGCGCTTCCGGGTGTGCCGCAATAATCAAAGGTGCAGACGGCTTTACGGCTTTTTCACGCTCAAGATTGGCCTGCACGGCACGTGGTTCAAACACCCGCCCCTTGATGCTGATCAGGCTGGATGCATCGATCTTGATGACGATCGGCCCCTTGGTCTCCTGGATTTCCTTCGGCGGCGCATTGGACGGGCGAGAAACCTCCAGCCCTTTTTCTTTGACGAATGAAGTGGTGACTATGAAGAAAATCAACATGATAAACACGATGTCAAGCATCGGCGTAATGTTGATTTCAGCCTCGTCGTCTGTACGATGTCTTCTCCGCATGGCAAACAGCTTACTGAATCAGGATTCTTTTGGCCAGTGCCTTTGAAGCTCGTTACATCGGCAGCCTTTCGAACAGCAAATTGCGGACCCGACCACCGGTCGTGCGCATGGCCACGGCCTCGCCTTGCTCATTGAATTCGAATTTCACCTTGCTGCAGAACCAGCGGTCACCGCCCAGTTCACCTGGTAATTCGCCCGTTTCCGCGTCCCGCTCACCTGACAGGTGAATGTCACCATGTCGATCATGCCGGATCATCAGCCCATCCTCGTTCTGAACCACATCGACGGCATAACGCAACTCCGGGCTGTAGTAGCGACCCGCTATTTTCGTCAATTCTTCGTCAGACAAGTGGATATTCTTAAGGCGTCGGCCGGTCGAAATGCCGCCCCCAAAAGTAAGTTCCAGCGAGTCGACCTGACCATCGGCCTGGCTGATAAATTTGATCTTTGCGCCCTGGCTCGGGAGCAGAAATTCTGATTGGCTGACTGGAGTCATGGCCATTTTGGCAATGCCGACAATGTCGGCGAACAACTGCCCATCTTCAACCTCGAATGTAATGGAGCCGCCGATTTCAATACTGAATGCGCCGCTGTAAGACTGCAACAAGGCCGGGTCGACAACAACTTCCTCATCGCCTGCTGTCTGCCCCTGCTGTGGCGCATCCTCCGTGAAAAAGTCCTCCAGGAGGATATCGGCGACCTTTGTTGCGTGTCCGCCAGGATCACCGTTGTTGGAGTTGGACAACACGGCAATTCCAGTCTCATATTTGGGGAACCAGGTGACTTGAGAGCGGAATCCAGCGTCAGCCCCACCGTGGCCGACTGTTTTGAGTCCACGATACTGGCCCAATGACAGACCGGCAGCGTAACCCGTCCCCGCTGGCGCCTCGTCGCCCGGTAGAGCGGGCATCTCGAGCATTTTTGCCATCACCGACTCGTCGCCTACCGTGGTGGTGCGAAAATTGTCCAGCCATTTGCCCAGGTCCGCCGCAGTGGTGAACAGGCTGGTGGCCCCGACATTGGCATAGCTGAGCACCGACTTCTTGTAATCCCCCGAATCGTCGAGTTGATAGGAATAGGCCCGCCCGCGGACAATTTCTTCATGGTCAACGTGAAAATGAGTCTGGGCCATACCCAGGGGTTCAAATATTCGTTCGCGGGTGAAATCCAGGAAAGACTGGCCCGAAACCGCAGCGACAATTTCCGCCATCAACGTATAGCCCATATTGCAATAGAGCATTTCTGAACCGGGCTCGAAGTTGAGTTCTCGTTGACGCTCCATCATCGTGCGGATGTCATCCATCGTGATCACATCATCAAAGCGCCAGCCGGCCATGACCAGCAGTTCCCATTGATCACGAATGCCGCTGGTGTGGTTGGCCAGTTGACGGATGGTGACCGGGTGTTCGAAACGGGGCACCCAGGGCAGGTATTTCTGCACTTCGTCATCGATTGACAGTTTGCCATCGGCATCCAGCAACATGATCGCCATTGCGGTGAATTGCTTGGAGACCGAGGCCACGTGAAAGATCGTTGTGGGCGTAATTGGGATGTCGTATTCGAGCTGCGCGGCGCCGAAGCCCTTGCTGTATATCAATGACCCTTCTTGAACCACGGCGACGGACATACCGGGCTGACTGATTCCATTCCAGTCTGCAAACACCGCATCGATGCGCGACGCCATGTCCCCGGCGGGGCTCGCGGCCGTCGAAACGGGCACAACAGCCCACAGCAGGGTGATCAGCAGGCAGGCTCTGCCCGCCAGCCCCATTAAGGAGTCTCGCTTCCCTGCTCCCGCCTTCGGCAGCGCAGGTAAGGAAGGTAGTGCGGTTTCGCCATTGGCGAAGAAGCGATGCCTGACTGCCGTCGCGCGTAGGCGGCTGCACGCGCAACGGCTTCGGAGCCGTACTCTTCGCCCTGCGGGCAAACCGTGTGGCACCTCGGGCCTGCGCTCGACGGCATGCAATAGGCGCCTGGCCCCTCTGGTACCGCTCGCTTTGCTCAACTTACCCAACCGGGGCCAGCGGGTCGCCTGTGGCTCCAATGAAGAAGGCATCATTTACTCCTCAAACAAGTGTTCGGCATATGTATCGACGCGAATCGCCCGACAATCACTACTCAACGGTGACTGATTTGGCGAGATTGCGCGGTCGATCCACATCGGTGCCGCGCAACACGGCCACGTGATAGGCCAGCAACTGGAGGGGGATGGTCAACACCGCGGGGGCAATCAGATCACCGCCGGTTTCGACCACAATCAACTTCCCGTGATGGGCTTTGAAACTGCTGCCGGCGGCGGCATCCGCAATCAGGTACATCTCACCGCCCCTGGCGCGTACTTCCTCGATGTTGCTGATCAGCTTTTCGAGCAATTCATCGTTGGGCGCAACCGCGATAACGGGCATGTCGCGATCAACCAGGGCGAGGGGCCCGTGTTTGAGCTCACCGGCAGGGTAGGCCTCGGCATGGATGTAGGAGATTTCCTTGAGCTTGAGGGCTCCCTCCATGGCAATTGGGTAGTGGCTGCCACGCGCAACGAACAGTGCGTGGTGTTTCTCGCCGAAGCGCTCCGACAGGCTCTCGATACTTGCATCCAACTCCAGTGCCTTGCGCAACTGCTCCGGCAGCGTTTTCAGTTCCTTAACCCATTTTTTCAGGAGACCCCGAAATTCACGCCGGTCGCGGCCCTGGCCGCAAACCTGCGCCAAGTTGAGCACCAGCAGCAACAGGGCCGTGAGCTGGGTGGTGAAAGCCTTGGTCGAGGCCACCCCGATTTCCAGGCCCGCCCGGGTCATCAGTACCAGATCAGCTTCACGCGCCACGGAACTTTCCGGCACGTTGCAAATGGCGAGCGTAGTGAGGTAATTCGAAGCCCTGGCGTGACGCAATGCGGCCAGGGCGTCGGCGGTCTCTCCGGACTGGGATATCACCACGAACAGAGCGTTTTCCGGTACCACCGGATTGCGATAGCGGTACTCGCTGGCGATTTCCACCATGCACTGTATACCCGCGACCTGCTCCAGCTGGTAGCGCGCCACCAGCCCGGCGTGATAACTGGTGCCGCAGGCAACGATATGGACCTGTTCGACCTGTTTGAGAATCTCATCCGACCCCGCGCCGAAGATGTTGGGCAAGACATGGTCCTCGCCGAGCCGGCCCTCCAGGGTTTCGGCGACAGCCTGCGGCTGCTCGAATATTTCTTTTTGCATGTAATGCCGGTATTGGCCTCGTTGCATGGTATCGGCGGCCTGGTCGGCCTCCTTGACTGGACGCACCGCAATTGCGTCGAGGCCATCACGTATTTCATAACCCTCCTGGTCCAGGCGTACCACGTCGCCCTCTTCGAGGTAGACAAAGCGGTTGGTTACAGGCAATAAAGGGTGAATATCCGAAGCCAGGAAGTGCTCATGGAAGCCGATGCCCAGAACCAATGGGGGGCCTGCCCGCGCACCCACAACGACACCCGGCTCAGCCGCACTGACCAGCGCGATGGCGTAGGCGCCGCGCAGTCGTTTGACGCCATTTCGAACCGCCGAATACAGATCATGTCCCTGCGCCATCAGGTGATGAAACAAGTGCACCATGACTTCGGTGTCTGTCTGGGAGTCGAATCGATAGCCGGCCGCCGACAATTCGTCCCGCAGTTCATCATGATTTTCAATGATGCCGTTATGCACCAGGGCAATCTCGTTATTCGACAGGTGGGGATGGGCGTTGATCCGGCTGGGTTCGCCATGAGTCGCCCAGCGGGTATGTGAAATGCCGCAGTGCCCATCAATGGGCGTGTCTGCCAACATGGCCTCAAGATCACGGACTTTCCCTGGCGTGCGCAATCGGCTGACCGAGTCGCCATCCTGAAAGGCAATGCCGGCCGAATCGTAACCGCGGTATTCCAGGGCGTGCAGGCCGGAAATCAGGATCTCACCCACGTTGCGATGCGCCGAAGCGGCGACAATGCCACACATTTTCAGTCCTCCGCCTGCGTATTGGCTTTTTGTGGCCGCTTCCAGTCCGGTACCTGCGTCTGCTTGACGCGGCTGGTCGTCAATTCATTGGCTGGCGCATCCCGGGTGATGGTGCTGCCGGCACCAATCGTCGCGTTCTTGCCTACAGTGACGGGGGCTACCAGCTGCGTGCCGGAGCCGATTGAAGCGCCGTCTTCGATGATGGTCTTGTGTTTGTTGGCCCCGTCGTAATTGCAGGTGATTGTACCCGCACCGACATTGACGCCTGCGCCGATCCGGCTATCGCCCAAATAGCTCAGATGATTGGCCTTACTGTCCGCGCCCAGGTGGCTGTTTTTCACTTCGACAAAGTTTCCCACCCGGCTTCCCGTGGCCAATACAGTTCCTGCGCGCAAGCGTGCGAATGGTCCAATCTCACAGGCACCGGTGGTCTCCACACCGTCCACCACGCTGTGTGCACGCACCACCGTACCAGCGGCAAGGCGACTGTTGCGAATGATGCAGCCGGGTTCCACGTACACGCCGTCACCCAGGTCCACTTCTCCTTCGAGCACCACGTTGATATCCAGGCAGACATCACGCCCTGCCCTGAGTCTGCCGCGGATGTCGACCCGACGCGGGTCGATGATCTGTACGCCCTGCTTCATCAGTTTGCCAGTCAGGTTATGCCGGTAGCGATCCTCAAGCTTGGCCAACTGGCGGCGGTCATTGGCGCCCTGCAAGTCACGCGAATCAGGCGCCACCACACCGACTATTTCACAGCCCTCCTGGTGGGCCATGGAAAAAATATCCGTCAAGTAATATTCGCCTTTGCGGTTGTCGCAGCCCAGGCGATCGAGCCAATTTCGTAAACGTCCCGCTGCGGCGAGGATAATTCCGCTGTTGACCTCCCGAATGGCCCACTGCGCGGGCGTGGCGTCCCCGTCCTCTACCACCTTGGTGATGCGCCCAGTGCGGTCGCGCACGATGCGGCCATAGCCTTTGGGCTTGTCGAGTTCCATTGTCAATACAGTCAATGCCGCTTCATCCTGGCCGGCCAATTCGCGCAGTACCGCGACCGGAATCAGCGGGTGGTCTGCAAGCAATACCAGAACCGCAGCGTTATCAGGAATTCCCGGCATGGCCTGGGCCACGGCGTGCCCCGTACCCTTCTGATCAGCCTGGACAACCCAATTGACGTCAAACCCGGAGCAGGCTTCGCGCACCTGATCCGCGCCGCTGCCAATGACGACGTGGACGCCACCAGGATCAAGCTCGCAAGCCGATTCAAGCAGATGCGACAACATCGGCCTGCCCCCGATCAGGTGTAATACCTTGGGCAGGTCGGAGTTCATTCGCCTCCCCTCACCCGCCGCAAGGATAACAATATGTAGTCGCGCGCTCATAGGTACAGGAACACCTCCCGATCAGGCCAGACAGTATAGCTACATAGCCACAATTGGACTAACCTGCATATTCTGCCAGCGCAAAGTGGCAAACTCAGGCAATTTCTGTGATTTATTCCCCATCTGGTCGATCCTGTATCTACAATAGGACACAACATCACCGCCGAATTGATTTGCAATCTGGATGTACAAATGACCATATGCACTTTACCCGGCCCAGCCCAGTGTGGAAAACTCTCCCGGGACACTAGGGAGTATCGCTTCCCTGCTCCCGCCTTCGGCAGCGCAGGTAAGGAAGGTAGTGCGGTTTCGCCTGTGGCGAAACCGTACCCACTTCGTTGCCTGCGCGCTATGCTCGACTTACCCAACCGGGGCCGGCGGGTCGCCTGCGGCTCCGAGGAGCACCTGTGTACAGGCTATTCTTAAAGGTTTTGATATTGCTCGCAATTTGTTTTCCGGTCTGGGCGGTTCAGGAACGCACGCTGAATAACGGGCAATTGGTGTTGCAGGACATTCCCGAAATTCCGCAGGCCCTGGTGGCTCGGCTTAATCAATATCAGAATGTGCGGTCCGCCAGTTTTGTCGGCTGGACGGAAGACGATCAAAGCATCTACATTCGCACCCGATTCGGCGATGTCAACCAGTTGCACCGAGTTTACGGCCCCGGCGGCGCCCGCCATCAGCTCACGTTTTTTGACGAACCGGTCGAGCAGGTCACCCGGGCGGAGAAAGGAAAAAAGCTGGCGATTACGATGGATCGCGGCGGCAGTGAATTTAGCCAGATTTTTCTGTTTAACCCGAAAACAGCCAGCACCCGCTTGCTGAGTGACGGGCATTCCCGCAATCGCATGCTGGTGTGGAACAAAAAGGGCACGCGCCTGGCCTACCAGTCAACCCGCAGGAACGGCAAGAGCAACGATGTCTGGATCATGGATCCCAAACACCCCGAGGGCGCGGAACCGGTAATGGAAGCCACCGACGGATCTTGGTGGGGCCCGGTGGATTTTACCAATGGCGACCGATACCTGCTGGTTCAGCAGCTGCTCAGCGTTACCGACTCGAGAATATTCCTGCTGAACCTCAAGAGCGGAGAATTGCTTTTGCTGGCCGGCGGTGTGGCGCCGTATTCCGCCAACCGCGCGGTCGCCTTCGACCGCGAAGGCAAAGGCTTCTACATGATTTCCAACTCCCGCGGCTACGGCGCCGAACTGGCCTGGAAATCACTGATTGCCGAAGAACCGCCGGTCTATATCAGCACCGGCATCAGATGGGATGTCTCGGAGTATGCGCTCAGTGACGACGGCAAAAGGGGCGCTTTCGTAACCAATGAGGACGGCATCAGCAAACTGTATCTGCTCGATACCCGGACGTTGAAATACAAGCGAGTAGGCAAATTGCCTGTCGGCCTGATCTTCAACCTGTCATTTCACCCGGACAGCCGCCGCCTGGCGATGAACCTGAACACAGCCCAGTCGCCCAGCGATGTATTTGTCATGGACTTGGGGCGCTCCGCCACTTCTGTAGAGGGGTTGACCCGCTGGACATTCAGCGAAGTGGGCGGACTGAAGGCAGGCGATTTTGTCGAGCCGAAATTGGTGCGCTACCCCACTTTTGACCGGGCTGGGGAGCAACAACGCACCATTCCGGCTTTTGTCTACAAGCCGCGAGGTAAAGGGCCGCACCCGGTAATCATTTACATTCATGGCGGACCGGAGGGCCAGTTCCGGCCTTCATTTAATGCCACTTTCCAGATGTGGATCAGTGAATTGGGCGCGGCAGTGATCGCACCCAACGTTCGCGGCTCTGTAGGTTACGGCAATGAATTTGTGTCACTCGATAATGGCATGCGACGTGAGGACGCCGTGAAAGATATCGGCGCCTTGCTCGACTGGATCGCGGGACAGTCAAGCCTCGACCAAAACCGCGTCGCAGTTTTCGGCGGCAGCTACGGGGGTTACATGGTGCTTGCATCGGCGGTTCACTACAGTGACAGGCTCAAAGCCGCCGTGGAAGTGGTCGGCATCAGTAACTTCGTGACATTTCTACAGAACACCCAGGAGTATCGCAGGGACATGCGTCGCGCGGAGTACGGAGATGAACGCGACCCGGAAATGAACACATTTTTGGAGCACATCAGTCCACTGAACCACGTCGATCGAATCAACGTGCCGCTGCTGGTGGTTCAGGGTGAAAACGACCCCAGGGTGCCGGCCAGTGAAGCCGAGCAAATTGTGCGGGCGCTGCGCGAAAGACAATTGCCGGTGTGGTACATGAATGCCCTTAATGAGGGGCACGGTTACCAGAGAAAAGATAACCGCGACGTTTACCAGCAGGCCGCCATCCTGTTCATGAAGAAATATCTGTAAGGGGGGGCTGAACCTTAATTCAGCCTCAGCGCGCCGCCAGCCGGCCCGCAATGAACGCCATCAGCACAATGAGCACAACGGCTGTAATCGAAAACCATAACGGGTGTGGGATCATCACCAGGGTCATGATACTGCCCATCAGCACCAGGGCCCCCACGATTCCTGCAAACAGGTGCGGCAATTCACCCGATATTTTTGCTGCCGTCCAGCCGCCCACCAGGGTAGCAATGGTCCAGGCGCCGATGATGAAGGCGAATGAACCCAGTGGCAGGCTTCTGACGTACGCCGCAGTCGTATCGGCATCACCCGGATTGAGGTCCTGCGGCATCGGATATACCTGGTGACCGAGAAATTCAATCCCTGAGATCAGCCCAATCGCGATCGCCGCACCAATGACCACTGCAAGAATTTTTCTGACCATTGTGTCGCTCCCATTGCTCGCCTGATGCTCCATTGTTAACCGAAAACCATCGACTGTTGGGGCTTGATGCAGGCAAACCGTTATTTAACAATAGGCAATTGTGCCGCAGGAAACCTGAACAATCATCATGATCACGCCACTTAAGCTCACCTCAGCCAGCCTCCTTATGACCCTTGTTGGTTCCGCGGCATTGGCCGATGATATTACCTGGGACATCAGTGACACGGGCCAGCCGTCGTCCCAGGCAACCATTTCCGTTACCGGGGGCACCTGGATCAGCATCGACGTCAGCCCGGACGGCGCCACGCTGGTTTTCGACATTCTGGGCGACATTTACACGATGCCGGCCGGCGGCGGCAACGCAACGCTGATTCGGGGTGGCCCGGCCTTCGAACGCCAACCGCGATATAGCCCCGACGGCAGTCTGATCGCCTTTATCAGCGACAAGAGTGGCGCTGACAATATCTGGATTGCGGACCTCAATGGCGATCAGGAGCGTAAAATCTCCAATGAAACCACCAACAAAGTCACCAACCCGGATTGGACGGCCGACGGACAATATATAGCCGGCACCCGTGCAGGCACATCGATGGCGGCGGGCTTCGGTACCGATATTGGTCTGTACCATATCGGCGGCAGCACCGGGCGTACTCTGATTGAGAGGCCCAAAGCGATGAAGTCCGTCGGCGAGGCCGCATTCTCGTCGGACGGAAAGTACGTTTATTACAGTGAAGACACCTCGACAGGTGCGACAATCCACAAGGACCCCAACCAACCTGTCTATGCCGTCAAACGCAAGGACCTCAGCAGCGGCGAAACCGAGCAGATCATGCGCGGTTATGGCAGCGCCACTGCACCCCAGGTTTCACCCGACAGCGCAAGGATTGCCTTTGTGCGTAGAGTGCGGGACAAGAGCGTATTGTTCGTGCGCGACCTTGCCAGCGGGCGCGAGACGCCGGTCCATGATGGCCTGGGCCGCGACGGACATGTCGGCCTTGCACAATACGGCTATTACCCACACTTTGGCTGGTTTCCGGACAACCGTCACGTTGCGATCTGGGGCAGGGGCAAGTTGCTGAAAGTGGATGTCGACGCTGCCTCGGTCGAGGAAATACCTTTTCAGGCCACAGCCATCCATACCATCACCGACGTCGTTCGCTTCAGTCACGACCTTGCGCCAGCGCAATTCAAAGTGCAATCCATCCGTCATGTGGCCACCTCTCCGGATGGGCGTGACATCGTTTTCAGCGCGCTGGGGCATTTATGGAAGAAAGACCTGCCAGACGGACAGCCCAGGCGCCTGACTCAAGCCCATGAATTCGAATTCGAACCCAGTTGGTCGCCCGACGGGCGGAGCATCGCCTATATCGCCTGGGATGATGAGCAAGGCGCGGCAATCCGAACCGTATCGGCCCGCGGCGGTAAGGGCAAGACCACCTACGCGGGCCCCGGCATTCTGCGGGCGCCAAGCTGGTCGCCCGGTGGCGATACGATCACCTATTTTGTCGATCTTCCCAATGATTTGATGGGCGGCTACCGCGCCAAAGAGGGCATTTATCACGTCCCGGTCAAGGGTGGGCAACCGGCCTTCGTGATCAAAGGCAAATTTCCTACTTTTGCGGCAGACGGTGAACGGATTTTTTACCACCACACGCAGGCCTCCCAGGGGGCCGGGGTGTTTGAACTGCACAGCATTCGACCTGATGGGCTGGACGACCGCAATCACGCCAAGTCCACCGATGCCTATGAGTACAGGCTGAGTCCAGACCAGCGCTGGCTGTCTTTCCGCCAGCAACACAATGTCTATGTCATGCCCTATGCTGCAACGGGTGACGCGATCAACGTCAATGCCGTGCTGTCGACCGAAGTGACATCGGTAAGGGTAAGCAAACATGCCGGTTGGAATGCGCACTTCTCCGCAGACAGCCAGACACTGCACTGGATGTTGGGTGACGAATACTATAGCGCCCGCATGGATGAGCTGTTCCCCTGGCTGGGCAGTACCGAAGCCGGGCCGCTGGCTTTCGAACCCACCGAGCAGGGGCTCGAAACTGGCCTGATCGCAACCAGCGATGTACCCGTTGGCAGCATTGTATTTATCAACGCAAACATCATTGCGATGGACGGATCCGGTACCTCCCGCATGGCCGATGTTCTGATTGAGGGCAATCGCATAACGGCCGTGGGTGGCGATTTTGAGTTTCCGGTCGGCGACACTACGGTCATTGACCTCAAGGGCAAGACCCTGATGCCAGGCTTGATCGACATGCACGGACATCTGACGCTCTACCGCGCCGGCCTCTCTCCTCAAAAGCATGCGCCCTACTATGCGGCGGTCGCCTACGGTGTGACGACCAATTTCGATCCATCTTCCACCGATCACGCCACCGCCACCAACACCGAATTGCTGCGGGCCGGGCTGATGGTCGGCCCGCGCTATATCGGCACCGGTGCGATCATTTACGGTATAAGCGGCACCACCAACCATGTGCCGATCAACTCGCTGGAAGATGCTCGCAGCGCCATACGACGCAAACAAGAGCTCGGATCCATCACCTTGAAAAGCTATATGCAGCCCATGCGCCAACAGCGCCAGCAAATCATCAAGGCCGCCCGTGAGCGCGAGATGATGGTAATGCCAGAAGGCGAGCTGCATTTTTATAACCAGCTGACGATGATTCTGGATGGACACACCACCATCGAACACAACAACCCGATGGGCATGTTGTATGACGACGTGATCCAGTTGCTGGCCAACAGCGGGACGGCACTGACGCCGACATTGATCGTCACCTCGGGTGAGACATTCGGTGAAAACTACTTCTACCAGACCACGCGGCCCTGGGAAGACCCCAAAGCGAAGATGTACATTCAAAACACCTTGTCGATGTACAGCCCGCTCGGCGGCGGCCTGTCACAACCCCCGCACGTCCGCGGCATGATTTCAATCATGCAGGATGAAAGCTTGTGGGAAATCGGGGTCCGCGAAGCGGCACGCGCTCTGAAACGAGCCAGCGATGCCGGCGTGCTGGTCAACACCGGCGCTCATGGCCAGATCCAAGGCCTGGGTATGCACTGGGAGATGTGGCTGTTTGCAATGGGCGGCATGAGTGAAATTGAAGTATTGCGCGCCGCCACGATGAACCCGGCCACCACCTTGGGCATGGAAAACCAGATCGGCAGCATCGAAGTGGGCAAACTGGCCGACCTGATCGTACTCGATGGCAATCCTCTGGAAGACATCCGCAACACCAATACCGTGCGCTACACCATGGTCAATGGCCGGCTATTTGATTCAGTGTCGATGAATGAGATCGGTAACTACGACCGCCCGCGAACGAAGTTCTTCTGGGAATTGCCCGACTACAACGACATCGACTGGAACGAAAGCTACCAGGCCGACGACCAGAGCATCTTCAGCGGCCACCCCCCGGAGCGTCACTAACGTTTCCCGGCGGAATGCGCCAGATCGTGCGGCAGGTATCGCGCTGCGCTGAGGAAGTACAGGCCGCTGACGAGACCAGCGACGCACGCCACCGTCATTCCCCATCCCAATGAATCCGTGCCCAGGGACGGGGCCAGCATGTCGCTGATCAGGCCGACGATCGGTGGACCCAGACCCAGACCAATAATGTTGAGCACCAGATAGATGAAAGCCGATGAAAGCGCTCTTGCATGAGGGCCGACCAGAACGTGGGCCATGGCGATAACGGGAGGTAAAAACAGTCCTGATCCAAAACTGCCCACCATAAAGGCAAACCACATGATGTCGGCAATTCCGATCCACAGGGCAAACACGTTGGCCGGGGCGGCAATCAAGGCACCAATGGCGGGAATGGTGAAATACCATCTTTTGTCCTCTTTGCCGAATCGGTCGGCCAAGTAGCCACCGGCGTAGGCGCCGGCCGCGCCGCCGATACCGATGATCAGCGCCATGTAAGTACCCACCTCAGCAATGGGCATGTTGTAGGTGCGCATGGTGAAAGAGGGCATGAAATTGAGCATGCCGTAACCCATGAAGGTGATAAAAGCACAGCCCAGGCTGGCATGCCTGAAGCTTTTCATGGCCCACATGGATTTAAGAGAAGCCATAATGGAATGGCTCGGCGCCGGTGGTCGAGCTGCGCCTTCAGTGCGGCCGCGCTCAGGTTCGAGCAGCGTCAACCGGACGATCAGCGCAACCAACAGGCCGGGCGCACCAACCATGAAAAAGGCCACGCGCCAACCAAAGTATTCATCGATCCACCCGCCGAGCAAGAACCCCAGGAGAATGCCGATGTAAATACCCATCGAGTAGATCGACAAGGCCCGGGCGCGTTGCTCAGGTGGATAGTAATCCGAGATCAGGCTGTGGGCCGGCGGGGTGCCCCCCGCCTCACCGATGCCCACGCCAATACGCGCAGCAAGCAGCGACCAATAGTTGCCCACCATGCCGCTTATTACCGTGAAGGCACTCCAGACGGCGACCGAGGCGGACAAAATATTGCGGCGGTTGGAGACATCAGACCAGCGGGCGATCGGAATCCCGCAGGTCACATAGAACACTGCGAAACTGAAACCCGTCAACATGCCCAGTTGCGCGTCACTCAGACCCATGTCGGCCTTGATGGACTCCTGCAAAATCACCAGAATCTGGCGATCAATAAAATTGATGATGTACACCACCAGCAACAGACCCAAGACGTAGCGGCGATACTCGGGCTTTTGAACCGCATCGGGAGAAAGTGTCATATTTTGGATTTTGTTTCCGTTTTGCGTCAGGATATCACGGCACCCGTTGTTAGCAGGAAGTCCCTCATGACCCAGACTTATCTCGAAGCAAACCCGGACGATTCAGTGCTCTATTCTCTTGAGGATGGCATCGCAAGGCTTACTCTGAATCGCCCCGAAAGCTACAACACATTGAAGCGCGAAGTCATCGGCACACTCGGCGCGTACTTTGCCGCGATTGCCACCGATGAGGACGTGAGGGTGGTCATCATTGCCTCAACCGGCAGGGCCTTTTCAACCGGTCATGACCTCAAAGACATGAAGGCGCATGCCGATGAAGCCTACTACACAGCTCTGCTGGCTGAGTGTTCTGCCATGCTGCAATCCATCGTCAATCTCCCGCAGCCGGTCATCGCCCAGGTGCAGGGGATCGCGACTGCAGCGGGCTGCCAGCTGATGGCCACCTGTGACCTGGCCGTCGCTGCGCGAAGTGCACGCTTTGCGACCAGTGGCATTCATTACGGCATTTTTTGCTCGACCCCGGCGGTTGCCCTGAGTCGCACCGTGGCACGGAAGCATGCGCTCGAGATGCTCTTTACCGGAGACTTTATTTCTGCCGAACGCGGGGCTGAAATCGGGCTGATCAACCGGGTGGTCGACGATGCCGACCTTGCCGAAGAAACAGGGGCCCTGGCGCGTCGCATTGCCGATCAATCACAGTTTTCCGTGCGGTTGGGCAAGTCGTCTTTCTATCGCCAGCTCAATCAGCCACTCGATGAGGCCTATCGTGGCGCATCCGAGGACCTGGTCTGCAACTTGCTCGCAGAAGATGGTCAGGAAGGGCTGAACGCCTTCGCTGAGAAACGGTCGCCGCGGTGGAAGGATCGCTAACCCGCATATTGCGGGCTAAACCCCTGTTGAGGACATTGCCCTAATGCATGTCTTACTCATTGCACCTTCAAACTTTCGGACATTGCCATGCTATCCATCCAGCACCTGAGTAAAACCTATAATAACGGCGTCAAGGCGCTGGACGATGTTTCCTTGGAAATCCCCAACGGCATGTTCGGGCTGCTCGGCCCAAACGGCGCTGGAAAATCTTCGCTCATGCGCACAGTCGCCACCCTGCAATTGCCTGATCAGGGCAGCATTCGGTTTGACGATCTTGATGTGTTGGCTCAGCCCGAGACTCTGCGTGCCAGCCTTGGCTACCTGCCCCAGGATTTCGGCGTCTATCCGGGCGTTTCCGGGCAGGATCTGCTGCACCACTTTGCAACCCTCAAAGGCATTCCGGCAGGCCAACGCAAGCAGACCGTCGCCGACATGCTGCACCTGGTGCACCTTTATGACAAACGCGATAAGGCGGTCAGCACCTATTCCGGCGGCATGCGCCAGCGGTTTGGCATTGCCCAGGCACTGTTGGGCAATCCCAGCCTGATCATCGTTGACGAACCCACCGCCGGGCTGGATCCTACGGAACGCCACCGATTCAACAACTTGCTGGCCGAGATCGGAGAAAACGTGGTGGTGATTCTCTCCACCCACATCGTTGACGATGTCTGGGACCTGTGCCCACAGATGGCCGTGATGGATGACGGGAAAATAGTCGCCCAGGGGGCGCCTCACCAGCTTGCCGCCCAATTGCGCGGCAAGATCTGGCGCAAAGAAATCGCCAGCGATCGGCTTGAACAAGTGAAGTCTGAGCAACAATTGGTCATGACGCGCTTTGTAGCTGGCGTCTTGGTGGTAGACGTGCAGTCCGATACCCAACCGGAAGGCTTTCAGTCCGTGGAGCCGGAGCTCGAGCATGTTTATTTTTCCATCGTTGGCGTAGAGGACTAGGCAATGATTATCGCCATTGCACGCTACGAGTTTCGGCAACTGCTGCGATCGCGCCAATTCTGGTTTGTCGGCGTGGTTTTCGCCGTCATGTCCTTTCTGATCATCATCAACCCGGTGCTCATTGGCGGGGGCAATATCAACGTCAACGCGCCCAACAACGTGGTCCTGTATGTCACTTTGCTCAGCTACTTCGCGATGTTCCTGGTGGCCTCCATGGTCGCGCCGTCGGTGGCGCGGGATTTCGAGCTCAATAGCTGGCAGCTTGTCTTTGCCTACCCGGTACCATGGCGCAGCTACCTGTTGGGCCGGTTTGCGGGCAGCTTCGCGGCCGCCTGCCTGTGCTACGCATTTGTCATTGTTGGTTTGCTGGCTGGGGTTCATGGCCCATTCGGCAGCGCCGCTGTCGGCCCCTTCAGACCGGGTGACTATCTCTACGCCTTCTTCGTGTTCGCTGTGCCCAACATATTCATGATGTCGGCCATATTATTTGCCGTGTCCACGCTGACTCGAAAGAGCCTTTATGCCTACGCCGGTGCGGTCTTGATGTTCATCCTGGGCAACGTGGCCGCACTGGCGATGAATAACGAAGCCGCCGAGCCGTTTATCTTCCTCGCTGACCCCTTCGGGATGGCGGTACTGGACCTGATGACGCGATTCTGGACGCCTTACGAGCTCAATACCACGCTTGTTCCGCTCAGCAGAGACCTGCTGTGGAACCGGCTGGTGTGGACTGGTCTGGGCCTGCTGTTGCTGGGCCTGACCTTGTCACGCTTCAATCCCTACCCGCGTAGCGAGAAGCTGAAGCCAGGCAAGGATGCAGCAGTTGTGGCGTCTGCCGGAGCAGCGCGGCCCGTCACCCCGCAATTGCTCGGCGGCGCGACGATCTGGCAGCAGTTCCTGTTGCGTACCAGATTTGAGATTCGCAGTATTCTGCGTTCGGTGCCCTTCGTTGTCGTCCTCATTCTGGGCGTGTTTAACACTATTGCCATCACCACGTTGGTGGACCCAATGTTCGGCTCTCCCTCCTTGCCATTGACGCGTGTACTGGTCAACGCGATTGGTGGTGGCTTTATTCTCGCCATGATTATCGTGGTGACCTATTACGCCGGAGAATTGGTCTGGCGGGAGCGCCAGGTGCGCGTGGATCAGATCATCGATGCCCTCCCGGCGCACAACGGCGCCTTTATGATCTCCAAACTGATTGCTCTGTGGCTGGTTCTGTTGATCATGCTGAGCATCTCTGCAGTGGCCATGATGGCCTACCAGTTGCTCGCAGGCACGCCGATTGATGTGAGCATGTACCTGCGCGAACTCGGTTACATCGCACTGCCTTTCATCTGGGTTGCGGTACTGGCGATGCTGTGCCAGACCCTAGCGCCGAACAAATACCTGGGCATGTTTTTCATGGTGATTTACATGGCCCTGACGCTGGCTGGATCAGAATTGTTCGACACCACCACACTGATCATCTACGGCACCCATCCCCAGCACGCCTTTTCCGGACTGGCCCATAGTCACCTTTACCTCGTTGAAGGCCTTAAGTACGACCTGTACTGGGCCGCTTTGTCGGTCGCGCTGGTCATGGCCACTTACCTGCTGTGGCGGCGCGGCACCGATGAGGGTGTCCGGTCACGCCTGCGCATCGCCAGGCGGCGAATTCACCCCTTGCAAGCCGCCATTTTGACCGTCAGCCTGTTGGCATTTATCGGCATCGGGCGCTGGCTGTATGTCGAAGACTACGTCGATAACAGCGTCCCGGCAGGCTCGGACCGCACAGAGGCGATGCAGGTCCAATACGAGCAGGTCTTGAGACATCTGGAAAATCAGCCTATTCCCATGATCCGTTCCATACATCTGGAACTGGATACCTTCATAGAGAACCGGCGACTGCTAAGCCGGGGCAACGTGGTGCTCGAAAACCGCAGCGACCAGAACTTCGGGGAGTTATACCTGGGCCTGCCACTTGAAGCCGTTGAGATGGAAGTGACCGTGAATGACGGCGAACTGATTGAGACCTGGGACGAGATCCACCAATTTCGGTTCGAGCTGAACCCGCCGATGCGCCCGGGTGAAACACGCACTGTGGAATTCAATCTGGTCATTGACCATTCCGAGTTTCCCGGCGGTACAACAGATGCACGCCTCGAAACCAGCGGTACGGCCATAAATCTGGCTTCGGTTGCCCCTTCGTTCGGCTACTGGGAGTTTAATGCGCTGTCGGACCCGGACACCCGCGAAAAGTATGGGCTGCCCAGAGAGCGAGCGATTCGCGCCACCCTGGAAGAAGACTGGGGCAAAAACTACTCGGCCATACTGCCTTTTGGCGATCAAATGCATTTTGAAGGCATTTACAGCGTTGACAAGGGTCAGACAGCGTTTCTCAGCGGCGAGTTGATCAACACCTGGGAAGAAAACGGACGCAGCTACTTCCACTACAAAACAGATACCCCCATCGTGGCCCTGATGACCGTGCAACAGGGCGAATACGAAGTGGTCCGCGACAGCGTAGATGGGATTGACCTTGCCGTCTATTACAACGCCGAAGATGACTACCACGCCGATGAATTCCTGCAACATTTCAAGGTGGCAACCAAGTACTTTTCGGATAATTTCGGTCGATATCCTTATGGCGAATTCCGCATCATCCAGAAGGCCGGTGGCCAGGGTGCCAATTCCAACTCCGGACAGCTTACTTTTGGCGAGTTTGCAGGTTTTGTCAGCGATCTCACCGAAGACACTTCGGTGGACTGGGGCACCCATGTGATCGGTCATGAGGCCGGCCACAATTGGTGGGGCATCATGGCCATGTCCGCCCGTACCGAGGGCAGCCACACCTTGCAGGAAACGCTGGCCCAGTATGCCGGGCTGATGACACTGGAACACAATTACGACCGCAGCATGGTGGGTCGGTTTCTGCGTTATTCCCTGAAGCAATACCACACCGATCGAAACGCCTCCAAAACCGCCGAGGTGCCCCTGATCCGTTCCGTTCAGGAAACTGACTACGTGCACTACTGGAAGGGCGCGCCCGTCATGTATGGCATCAAGGAACTGATCGGCGAAGAGGCGCTGAACCGGGCACTATACAACTACTTTGAAGAGTGGGGTTTCGCGCAGGGCCCATACGCCACTACGCTTGACCTGATGCGCCATTTGCGTGCCGAAACACCCGCCCAATACCAGGTGACCCTGACCGATTATTTCGAACGCATACTGATGCATGATCTGAGCGTCGAGGACGTGCGCTCAGAGCCAACCGCTGACGGACGATTCAAGGTCACGGCGACCATAATCACCCGCAAGATGGAAAGAACCGCAGACGGCAAGGAAGATCCCGTCGACATTCATGAACCATTGCAGATTATCGTTGTGGATGAGTCGATCGATTCCGGGGACCGTTACAACGCAACGCTGCTGGCCGACGAACGGCATTGGTTTGACAAGGAGAGAACCGAGGTCGAATTCATCGTAGATCGCGCCCCTTCGGCCGTCATCGTAGACCCCTTCCACAACTTCATCGAACGCAATATGGACGACAACGTCGGCAGGCTTTAGTGAAACCACCCCGCGTCATCCCGGTCTTGATCCCCCGTCATCCCGGGCTTGATCCCCCGTCATCCAGGGCTTGATCCGCGTCATCCAGGGCTTGATCCGCGTCATCCAGGGCTTGACCCCCCGTCATCCCGGGCCTGACCCCCCGTCATCCCGGGCCTGACCCGGGACCCATAGTGCCTCGGCAATGTTTTCACTGCGAAACGGTCACATCAGACATTCACGGGGCTGACCGGCGCTTATTCTACCCAACGCCCAATAGGTCCCGGATCGCGCTGCGCTTGTCCGGGATGACGGTGCATTTGGTGCTAGTTGATAAGCGGTCATCCCGCTAGATAGGGGTCATCCCGGGCCTGACCCGGGACCCATTGAGCCTCGGCAATGTTTTCACTGCGAAACGGTCACATCAGACATTCACGGGGCTGACCGGCGCTTATTCTACCCAACGCCCAATAGGTCCCGGATCGCGCTGCGCTCGTCCGGAATGACGATGCTCGTCACTATTTCTTTCCCGGCCCGTAGAGCACCTGGCCCGGCCGAGCGCCGGTGTGCTTGCCATTCTCCGCGACAACTACGCCATTGACCAACACCATATCGATGCCCGAGGGGGTCCGCATGGGTTCCTCCCAGGTGGCATTGTCCTGAATATTGTCATAGTCGAAGATCACCAGGTCAGCCCAGTGGCCGGTCTTGATCATGCCGCGGTCTTTCAGCTTCATTCGGGTAGCGGGCCAGGAGGTCATTTTGCGGATGGCATCTTCGAGGGTCAGCAGACCCTCCTCTCGTACATACTTTGCAATGATTCGCGGAAATGTCCCGTACGAGCGCGGGTGCGGCAGGCCCAGATCATCGACCTTGCCCAGTGTCGCCGTGGCGCCGGCATCGCTGCCGATTGAGACCCACGGTTGTTTCATGATGGTTTGTACATCCTGTTCGGTCATCATGAAGTACAAGGCATAGGGCCGATTGGGCAAGCCTTCCAGCATGATGTCCCAGGCCGCGTCGGCCGGGTCTTTTTCCAGCAGCATGCCGATCTCTTCGAAATTTTTGCCGTTATATTGCTCGTACTTTTCGTTGTATGGATTGGCCAGCACAATGTTGCTCCAACCCCCGCCACTGATCACCATGCGATCAGAGTTGGGATCCAGGATGTCTTTTTTCATGCGCGCCCGCAGTTCCGGATCGCGAACTTTATCGGCTGCCGCCTCGTAACCATCGGCAAATACCCAGGTCGGAATCGTCGCATCGATACCGGTGCCTCCGGCAATGTAGGGATATTGGTCCGCAGCGATTTCCACGCCGCGGGCACGCGCCGCCTCGATCAGTGCAATGGCCTTGTGACCTTCCTTGTTCCAATGGGGTGCATAGGCGTTCTTGAAATGAAAAATCTCCACGGCGATACCGGCAGACTCCGCCACGGTGATCATCTCTTCAATGGCTTCGACCAACTTGCGGCTTTCATCCCGCATATGGGCAGCATAAATGCCCCCATAAGGCGCGATGGCCTTGGCCAATTCGACGAACTCCTGGGTGGTCATAAAAGAAGCCGGTGGATAGAAAGCGGCAGTGCTCATACCCACGACCCCTTCTTCCATTGCCTGCGCCATCAGCTTTTGCATTTCGATGATGTCGCCGGCGGTGGCGGCTTTATCAGTCATGCCGATGATTTCTTCCCGCGCCTGGAATGCGTTGTAATAGCTGCCGAAATTGATGCTGATGCCTTGTTCTTCCAGAATCGCAAAATAGCCGCTGATTTCACCGGCAGGTACAGGTGTGCCGCCTTCACCGCCAATGGCGCTGGTCACGCCCATCAAAATCTTGTTGGGCGCATCGCCGTTCTCAAGCAAGACACGGCCCGACTGATCCATCATGTCGATCCAGCCCGGCGAGAGAAATCTACCGCTGGCATCCACTTCACGTTTGCCCTTGCCTTCGACCACGCCGATGGCGACGAATTTGCCTTGATGTATCACAACATCAGCGTAGACCCAGGGGTTGCCGCTGCCGTCGAGTACACGTCCCCCGCGAATCACCACATCATAATCGGCCGCCTGGAGGGATATGGGTACAAGTGCCAGTAATGATGCCAATAGACGTGACCGAATCGAGAGAAAATTCATTTGTTGGTTTCCTGGTGATGTGCGTTTAGTCTTAGGACGCTGTAAATGACGCTTTCCGCACTTGGGACAAACAATGACAAATCGAAAACACTTACTTTTATCCATACTGCTGACGTTTGCCTCACTGACCCTGATCAACACGGTGCAGGCGAGTGATGCCACCCGGATCGTGCTGCAAACCAGTGCAGGCGCAATCGAAATTGAGGTCTATGAAGATAGGGCCCCGCTATCGGCAGGCGACTTTTTGACTTACGTCGACCAGGGACTGTTTGACGGCGGGGGTTTTTATCGCGTTGTGCGCAAGGACAACGATAACGGCTCGCCGATCATCGAAGTCATCCAGGGCGGGTTGCTCGACCATTCACATGGGCTGGGGCCCATCGCACTTGAGACCACCGAAATGACCGGTATTAAACACACCGATGGCGCCATCTCGTTGGGACGCACCGAACCAGATACGGGCAGTGCCGCCGCCTTCTTTATCTGCATAGGCGACCAGCCCTCGCTTGATTTCGGCGGCATGCGCAACAAGGACGGTCAGGGCTTTGCTGCATTTGGCAAGGTCATCAATGGTATGGATGTGGTGCGCAAAATTCAGCAACTCAGGTCAGCAGCGCCCAGCGAGGATGCATACACCGCCGGTCAGCTCCTGGCAGACCCGGTGCTGATCCAGTCTGCGACACGCGTCAAATAGGTAGTTTTTCGAGAGATACCACGATGCCATTGCGGTCTGCATAGAGGCTGCTACCCGGTGCAAACCGGACGCTGGCAAACCGCAACGGCACATTGAGCTGCCCTTCTCCGCGCTTGTTTGAGCGCAGCGGGCATGATGCCAGCGCCTTGATGCCGAGGTCGATGGTGTCAAGTATTTCCACGTCGCGTACGCAACCGTAAATCAACACGCCTTGCCAGCCGTTTTCCGCAGCGCGGGCAGCCAACATGTCCCCCAAAAGGGCGCAACGCGTTGACCCGCCGCCGTCGACAACCAGTACACGGCCTTCTCCGCGCTCGCTGACCTGGGTTTTGACCAGGGAATTATCCTCGAATCACTTGACTGTGACGATCGGACCGCTGAATTCGCTGCGCCCGCCGAAGTCGCTGAACAGCGGGTCCAGGATATCGATCTTTGCCTCAAACTCATCACAAATATCGGGTACAGATATCAAAAAACAGCTCCGGCCTGATTGTCGTAGGGCATTTTTACTGCTTGTTTTGGGGTATGTCCACCGCACCTGTAATATCGATGCTGGCAATATCGCCGCTGCCGTCTCGTGCCACGGTGAAATCTCCACCGATTCGCTTGGCGACGATATCACCCGAGGAGTCGCGGTCAACCAATACATCGCCGGCGACATCCTTCATGACCATGTCGCCTGAGCTGTCGGCCCGCACGTGCACGCTGCCGCCGATATCTTCGGCGTTGATGTCACCTGAACTGTCGGTGACAGCAAATCCCTGATCGAGCCGCCGCACCCGGATGTCACCCGAGGTGTCTTCGATATCCACAGGGCCGGTTGAATCCTGAACCAGAATATCGCCTGAACTGTCCTTGATGGTAACGGCAGCCACGTCTTGCACTTCCAGATCGCCACTGCTGTCACGAATATTCAACGCAAGATCGTTGGGCATCTGGATCACCAAATCGATGTAAGCATACCTGCTACCCCAGATGGACCAACTGGTGTCATTGTCAGGCAACACGCTTTCAATGATGGCGTCGGCACCGACGGTGGTTTCAATCCGCGATTCATCCAGCCAGGATTCTTTGGACGCGCAGATTCTGCCGGTGATCACGGCCCTGTCGGCGCCAGGTATGCCTTCCACTTCAAGATCGCCGGCGCCCAACAATAGTGAGAGAGATTCGCTGTCGCTGAGATCCAATTGCTGTTCAATCGATCGACTGAATTTACAGCGTTCAAAAAACCCGTCTGCCTGTAATGTCAGGCTCGTCAAGAAAAGAATGGTGGTTACAATTACTCTATTCACGCCAGCTACTCCATCAAATGGTCTTCCAGGGTTTAATGCAATTATGAAGCCAGATGTGCGCTAAGGCACATGATTTTCGCACTTCTTCTTGGAAATCAGCACGATATGTGCAGGGAAATCCCGGTGGCTTGATGGTCGTCACAAGGCAACAAGTGCGATCAACTGGCTGGATTCGTCGATTCGTGGCCTGCGTGGACACATTCACACCACCAAAACCGCTTCGCGTTGAGCGTCCGGGCAGTTAAAGTGTGGACCCCAATCACACGCCGGCAGGGCCGCAGGAATAGTCTCGATGAATCCAAGATCCTTGAAACCACTCAGAGCTTTGATTCCCAGGCTGTTGCTTCCCGGGCTGCTGATACTGGGCGTAGGCTATTCCCTGCCTGCCCAGGCCGATGAACAAGACGATGCGACTCGTGCGCTGATTGAGCGGCACGGATTGCGCGAACACAACGTTGCTTCCCGTGATATCCAGGGGTGGCAAAAGCCTGAACGCATACTGGTGCTGTCCCTAGGACCCGAAATGATGGAACAGATGCGGCGGTCTGTACCCGACGTGCAACTGGTGATGTTTGAGGATCTGGAGCAGGCGAAAGGTGAAGTTGGCAGCTATCAGGCGATCATTGGAATTTGCCATCCCGACCTTGTCACTCCCGATGTCCACTGGATTCAAATCTACTCTGCCGGGGCTGAGCGCTGCACCGGCCTGGATTCAGTGCGCAACGACGTGGCCTTGCTGACCAATGGCCAACGGCTGCAGGGGCCGGAGATCGCGGATCATTCAATTGCAATGATGATGGCTCTGGTGCGTGGACTCGATGTCTTCGGAGCGCGCCAAACCTGGCAGCGGGGGCGCAAGATCGGCGAAGACGAGATGTGGGAAGTTTCCGGCCGAACCCTGCTGGTTGTCGGCCTGGGTGGTGTCGGTACCGAGATCGCACGCGTCGGCCACGGGCTCGGAATGCGCGTGCTCGCCACGCGCAACAGCAGCCATGAAGGTCCTGATTTTGTCAGCTACGTGGGTCTTGCCGATGAATTGCTGGAACTGGCCGCGCAGGCCGATGTGGTGATCAACGCGGCGCCCCTGACCCCGTCAACTACAGGCATTTTCAACGAGACTTTTTTTGAAGCCATGCCCGATCATGGCTATTTCATCAATATAGGCAGGGGCAAGAGTGTGGTGACCGACGACCTCGTCGCTGCTTTGAATTCCGACAAGATCGCAGGCGCCGGACTGGACGTGACTGACCCGGAACCGCTCCCCGACGATCATCCCCTGTGGACCACCCCACGCGTGATCATCACACCCCACGTGGCCGGCAATTCAGACAAAATCGAAGCAAGAATTGCCCTGATGGCGCAGGAGAATCTTCGACGCTATGTGGCCGGCGAGCCGCTGCTTTCAGTCGTAGATGTCGAAAGGGGCTACTAAGCCAAACATGAAGGAGTCTCGCTTCCCTCGGCAACTGCTCCCTGCGTTGCTCTACCTCCTGCATCCCTGCAGTCGTGCTCCCGCCTTCGGCGGAAGGCGGCTGCACGCACGGGCCACGGCACTTCGTCAGCGCTTCTTGCGCTGCGCGCAAGCCGCACTTCCTTCGTTGCCTGCCCTACGGCTTCGGAGCCGTACTCTTCGCCCCGCGGGCCAACCGTGTGGCTCCTCGGGCCTGCGCTCGACGGCATACAAAAGGCGCCTGGCGGCTCCGGTACAGCCCGATCACCCCTCCAATTCGGTCTTGAGCTTCAGCAGCAAATCACTGGCCGGCAATGCATAGTCCTTGATCCAGCGCTGATGGATTCGCTGGATGGGGCTGACATCAAGGTAGTGCCAACGGCAGCGGCCTTCCTTCTTTGAAATAACCAATCCTGCATTTAGCAGCACGCCCAGGTGCTGCATCACAGTACATCGATTCATGGCCGGCAGGTGCGCACACACCTCACCGGTAGTGCGGCGCGAGTCGCGGAGCAAATCAAGAATGGTACGCCGGTCGGGATTCGCCATGGCCTTGAAAACGCGGTTATCCTGACCCTCATTCATTCCCGTTGCGTTCCTTGATCGGTCTGGCATTTTTTCACTTCGCTTGCAATTCGATCATCAATACTTTATGTTATATTTTTATAACATGTTTTGCAAGTCGTTTTGATTAACACTCAGGAGGCCCGCCAATGGACCGCAACTACACTGTCAGCACCCGCATCAATCGACCCGTCTCAGACGTCTACCAGGCCGTGGTGGACCGGGAACTCATGGAAAAATACTTCACCACCCGCAGCAGCGGTTCCCTGATCGAAGGCGCAACGATCGATTGGTTCTGGGAGCACTGGGGCACCAACCAGGTTTCAGTCACCGAGATTGATGAAAACAAAAAAATCGTATTGACGCTGGATTCAAAGAACTGGGCCAAGACCGACCAGGGATACGATGTTCAGGTCATTTTTGAATTTGAGGATCTGGGCGATAATTCCACCCAGTTGAGCATCAGCGAGAAAGGCTGGAAGCTCGATGCCGATGGCCTCAAGGCGTCACATGAGAACTGCGGCGGCTGGCAGCACATGGCAGATTGCCTCAAGGTTTGGATCGAGCACGGTATTGATCTGCGCTAGGGTTTATTGTGAGATCACCTGTTCCAGCGTCTTGGCGAATCGTTCAATTTCAGATTCGGTGTTGAAGTAGTGGACCGAGGCGCGCACCAGATCGTTGGCCACACCTTCGATATCGAGGCGGGCGTCTGCAACCTGTTGGGCATGCACCGAAATGGCAGCTCTTGCCAGTGCAAGCCGAATGCGCTCGGCCTCCTGGCCGGCTAACGTGAAGGTCACGATACCGGTTTTCACAAGGCCCCGATCAAGCAGTCGCAGACCACTGATGCTCTGCAATTGATTCCGCAATGACTGCGCCAGGCCATCGACCCGACTGCGAATGGCATCCACGCCGAGATTGAGGCAGTAATCCAGGGCAGCTTTGAACCCTACCCTGCTCGCCACATTGCTCTCCCAATTCTCGAACCGCCGCGCATCGTCGCGGAACCTGAATGTATTACGGCCGGTCCAGCGGGCTGAGTGAATGTCCACAAACGGCGGATCGAAGGACTCGAGTTTCGATTTGCGAATATAGAGCAGGCCGGTCCCACGTGGGCCACGCAGATACTTGCGGCCCGTGGTGGTTAATACGTCACAGCCGATTCGGGCCACATCCAGCGGCACTTGTCCGGCGCTTTGACAGGCATCCAGAAAATACAGTGCCGGTGAATTTGCGAGCACTTCCCCCACCTTTTCCGCGGGATTGAGCAGCCCGTTGCTGGTCGGGACATGGCACAAATTGACCAGCCGCACCCTGTGGTCGAGCATATTTTCCAGGGCCTGGACATCGACCTGCCCGGTTACATCATCGGGGATTACTTCAATGCTGATGTTGTGCCGTCCAGCCATCTGCAAAAACGCCAGGTAGTTGCTCGAATATTCGGCACTGGAAGTGAGGATGCGATCACCATCCTCGAATGGGATGCCGTAAAAGGCCATATCCCAGGCGCGGGTGGCGTTCTCGATAAAAGCGATTTCCTCAGGTTCGGCATTAATCAGCGCAGCAGCCGCGTGATACATCCCTTCCAGATCTTCGTGCGCTTGGCGCTTGGCTTCATAACCACTGATCGCACGCTCCAGTTCAAGGTGAGCGACAACGCGCCGATGCACCGATTCGGGCGTGGGCGAAGCGCCAGCATTGTCGAAGAACAGATGCTCCGCTACGGACGGGGTATCGGCCCGGACCTGGTCAAGGTTGATGGGTTTCAAGATAATCGATGGCCAACTGACTCAGGGCGGATACGCCGACCACAAAGCCGCCTTCCTCGATGAAAAACACAGGCGAGTGGTGGGGTGGCACATCTTCGGGGGGCACTCCCGGGGGCTTGCCGCCCAGAAAAAAGAAGAATGCCGGGATCGCTTCGGCGTAGTAGGCAAAATCTTCTGCCCCGGTGATCGGGGGCTGCACCATGACCCGTTCCTTGCCCGCCACGCGTTCCAGCGTCGGCACCACCTCGCTGGTCAGCGCCGGGTCGTTATACGTCACCGGCGGGCCCAGGCTAATCTCCACCTCGATCTCGGCGCCCATACTTATAGCCACGCCCTGGGCGGTGCGATGGATTTTTTCATGTATGTCTTTGCGCATCCCCGGGTCCAGAGTCCTGATCGTGCCGATCATTTTTACCTCACCGGGGATAATGTTGTTGCGTACGCCGCCATGAATGGCGCCGATGGTAACCACGGCGGCGTTGGTCGTCAGTGGCATCTGGCGGCTGACAATGTTCTGCAGGGCCGTGATCAGATAGGCCGATGCGGTAATGGGGTCGATGCCCCGCCAGGGAGTGGAGCCATGCGTCTGTACACCGCGCACCGTAATGTCGAGCCTGTCAGAGCTGGCCAGCAAACCGCCACTGCGATAGCCGATCATGCCCGTATCCATCTGGGAGGTGATGTGCAGGCCGAAAATCGCCTCGGGTGCTGGATCCTTCAGGACGCCTTCGGCGATCATCATCACGGCGCCACCGTCCTCGCCCACGGGCGCGCCTTCCTCTGCAGGCTGAAAAATGAATTTGACGGTACCGGCAATGCGATCTTTTTAGCCCACCAAAACCTCAGCCACGCCCATCAGGATGGCGACGTGGGCGTCGTGGCCACAGGCGTGCATGACGCCGACATCCTGGCCGTTGTATGTGGAACGCACCTTTGAGGCAAAAGGCAGCCCCTCAATCTCCGTAACGGGCAAGGCGTCCATGTCAGCGCGCAGGGCCACCACGGTTCCCGGCCTGCCGCCGCGCAAAACTCCGACCACACCGGTGTGAGCGACCCCGGTGGTCACTTCGAGCCCCAGTGCGCGTAAATGCGCGGCGACCATTTTCGCGGTTTCAAACTCACGGTTGGACAGCTCGGGTCTGGCGTGGATTTCACGACGCCATTGAATGACCTTGGGTTCAACAGAGCTGGCGAGGACGGAAATGTCGATGTCCTGGGCTTGCAGCAGACCAGAAACGCCCGTGACGATGAACAGTGAAATAAGTTTAAAGGTGAAATTATTCATCGGGCGATTGTATGATCATACTGTCCGCACGAACAGCGCCAATGCGCCGGGACGTGCACTCGAGGAGAATTAGCGGATGCGGTTACATCCATATCTGGCGGTATTGTAGATTGAAGACCACGCACAGCCTCATTCTGCTGGCGCTTGTGTTCAGTGGCGCAGTCCTGGCGGAGGACTCCGACCGCATTGCCCTCCACAATGCCGGCCTGTTTGACAGCGTAATCGACCGCGTCCAGACCGGCAAGACGGTACTGGTCAATGGCAGGATCATTGATGCCATCATCGATGCAGATCAGCCAATACCCGCCGGCTACAGGGTCATTGACTGCGAAGGCAACACCTTGATGCCTGGCTTGCTCGATGCACACACCCACCTCAATTCGCTGGAACAGGCCGATCGTGCCTTGCGCACGGGTACAACGACGGTTCGAATTGCCGGGGTTTCCGCTTACCAGGATATCGGCCTCAGAGCGCTGGCGCGGAGCGGCAGGATTGCAGGTCCGGACATTGTTGCCGGCGGCGTTTATGTCACGCCAGACCTCGGCGACGCCATCCTGGCCGATCCACGGCTGGCCAGCCTGGCAGACGGCGTTAACAGCGATGAAGACCTGCGCCTGGTGGTTCGGGTGAATATCGATCGTGGCGTGGATGTGATTAAAACCCGGGGTACGGAGCGCGCCGGTCTGGCGCAGACAGATCCGAGGCAACAAGTTTACAGCCAGCATCAATTGGCGGTGGTGGTGGATGAGGCGGCAAAAGCCGGGATTCCGGTCATGGTTCACGCCCATGGTGACGAGGGTGCCCGGGCGGCCGTATTGGCCGGGGCGCGCAGCATCGAGCACGGCAGCTACCTGCGGCCGGAGACCCTGCGCCTGATGAAAGAGCGCGGTACTTTCCTGGTGCCGACCTATATCACGATGTTGGAAATGCTCGAAGAAGAATACGACGCCACGCTGCGCACACGCGGCATGTACATGGTGTCAAAGCTGGAACAGGTCATTCGGGAAGCCTATGCGCAAGGCGTCAAACTGGCCACTAGCGCTGACAACTATTACGACAGTATGTCGATAAACCGTATATCGCTCGAAGTCTGGCACCTGGTTCGCCTCGGGGTGACCCCATTTGATGCCCTGCAGGCAGCGACCGTCAATACCGCGGCCCTGCTGATGGTCGGTGACCGCACCGGCCGAATTGCCGAAGGTTATGAGGCTGACCTGATCCTGGTGCCGGGCAACCCATTGGAGGATGTTTCGGCGATACAGGATGTGTTGCTGGTGATGAGCAATGGGCAAATCGCGGTGAAACGGATTCCCTTCGGCAAGAAATAAGGAGTCTCGCTTCCCTCGGCAACTGCTCCCTGCGTTGCTCTACCTCCTGCATCCCTGCAGTCGTGCTCCCGCCTTCGGCGGAAGGCGGCTGCACGCGCTACGGCACTCAACGGGCACTTCTTCGCCTGTGGCGAAACCGTACCCACTTCGTTGCCTGCGCTATGCTCGACTTACCCAACCGGGGCCGGCGGGTCGCCTGCGGCTCCAGGTCTGTCGCGGCGACCGGACTGTTTTGCGGGTTGAGAATCCATCCATGGCCCAACGCTTGTTATACAATAATGGGCTCACTCCAAAACCGTCCTGAGAATGATCCTATGAGCAATTCAATCACCATCAATGGGCAGCCCCATGGGGTCGACGTCGACGCCGGCATGCCGCTGCTTTGGTTTCTCCGCGATACGCTGGAATTGACCGGCACCAAGTACGGCTGTGGCATGGCATTGTGCGGCGCCTGCACTGTCCACGTGGATGGCCAGGCCGTTCGCTCTTGCTCAACACCGGTGAGTGTGGCTTTTGGCAAAAATGTGACGACGATAGAAGGCCTGTCGCAAGACGGCAGCCATCCATTGCAGATTGCCTGGCTCAACAACAATGTCCCACAGTGTGGTTATTGCCAGGCTGGGCAGATCATGAGCGCAGCGGGCTTTCTCGCGCAAAATTCCAACCCGACTTCCGAGGAAGTTGACCAGGCCATGCAGGGCAATATTTGCCGCTGTGGCACCTACAAGCGAATTCGCCGAGCGGTTTTGGAAGCTGCCCATGCGATGCAGGAGGCCTGAGATGAGTACCAATCCCAAAACGGATCTCCCAATGAAACTCAAGATGAACGGTGGAATTTTGAATGCCGGTGGCGACGTTTTTCGAATCAACCGCCGAGATTTTCTGACCACCACCGGCCTGGCTGCAGGCGGCCTGGCCATTGGTGTCACGCTGCCACTTGGCGCGCAGGCGAATGCGACGGCATTTGAGCCGAACGCTTTTGTGCATATTGCCCCCAACGGTGACACGACATTGCATTGCGGACGTTGCGAAATGGGCCAGGGCATCAGCACCGCCCTGCCCCAGGCAGTCGCCGACGAACTGGAGGCCGATTGGAATCGGGTCACAGTTCTCCAGGGCGATGGTGATGCGAAATACGGCCCGCAGGCGACCGGTGGCTCAAACAGCATCAACCAGATGTTTGAGCCGATGCGCAAAGCCGGCGCAGCAGCCAAAGAAATGCTCATGGCGGCGGCAGCACAAACCTGGGGCGTGCCGATCGGTGATGTGCACGCCGAGTTGCACCACGTCTACCATGCAGACGGCCGTAGCCTTTCATACGGCGAATTGGCGGCTACTGCAGCAGCCCTCCCCGTGCCGAAAGACCCGACACTCAAGACCCCGGACCAGTTTCGCTATATCGGCAAATCTCTGTCGCGCCACGACCAGGGCGACATCGTCATCGGTCGGCGCACCTACGGGTCGGACGCAAAGGTGGCAGGCATCAAATATGCTGCCATCACGCACGTGCCGGTCTACGGCGGTCGCGTCAAGAGTTTTGACGCCACCGAGGCCCTGAAAATGAAGGGCGTTGTCAAAGTGGTCAAGATTGATCGGTTCGCGAATCCCTACGGTTCCCTGGGTGGCGTCGCCGTCGTCGCGGACAACACCTGGACAGCGCAACAGGCACTGAAGAAAATTTCTATCGAGTGGAAAAAAGGGGAACACGGTGACTATGACACCGAGGCTTACAAGGCGGAACTGGTCAAACAGGTCGAAGCCCCGGCCGAGCAGGTCTTCGAAAAGGGCAATTTGCCCGGCGCTTTCGAGGCCGCCCAACAACGCCTTTCGGGCACTTATGTGGGGGGGCACCTGTCCCATTCACCGATGGAGCCGATGGCCAGCCTGGTTTCGGTGCGCGATGACAGTTGTGAAGTCTGGGCCTCAACCCAGGACCCCAACGGTATTCAGAAGACGCTCGGGGCTTTCCTGGAACGTGAACCGAACGACATCACCGTTCATGTCATGGCTTCTGGCGGCGCTTTTGGCCGCAAGTTCAAATGCGACTACGTGCAGGAAGCCGCAGCGCTGTCACAGGCCGTGGGCGCACCGGTGCAGTTGACCTGGTCACGCGAGGAAGACACCCGCGCAGGTTACTACCACTCCTGCAGCGCCCAGCACATTGAAGCTTCGCTAGACGAGCAAGGCAATGTAACGGGCTGGCTGCACCGGGCGGCTTTTCCGTCCATAGGCACTACCTTCAATCCGGCGCAAGAACGGCCCTCGGAAGGGGATCTCGACGCAGTTTCAGGGCATCCCTATGGCATTGCGAACATGCGCGTGGAGTCTGGCTTGTCGAAAGGCCACACCCGGATTGGCTGGTACCGGTCGGTGTACGCCATCTTTTATGGCTTTGCAATCAATGTGTTCAGCGATGAGCTGGCGCATGCGGCCGGCGTCGACACGCTGACCTTTTTGCGTCGCATCTACGACAACAACAACGATCCCGAGCTGGCTGAACAGGCGCGACTTTCGCGCGGCGTGCTGAACCTTGCCGCCGAGAAGGCTGGCTGGGGTAAAACACTGCCCGACAACCAGGGCCTGGGCATCGCCGTACACCACTGTTTTGAAAGCTATGTGGCGATGGTCGTGCATGCCGAAGTCAATGGCGATGACATCAAGGTCCACCGCGTGGACTGCGCGATCGACTGCGGCCTGGTGCTGAACCCGGACATCGCAACGGCGCAGATGGAAGGTGCCGTGATCATGGGTCTCGGCTTGTCACTCAACACCGAGATCACCTTCCGCGAAGGGGCGGTTGTGAATTCTAACTTCCATGATTACCCGGTGTTGCGAATCCAGGATGCACCCGCGGAAATCAATGTGTATTTCACCAACACCGAGGCCACGCCGACAGGATTGGGCGAGCCCGGAGTGCCGACACTGCCGCCGGCTCTGATCAACGCAATTTTCGCGGCCAGCGGCAAGCGCTATCGGTCATTGCCAATCAAACCCATCACTGTGTGATCCGTGGGAGGGAGCTTGGGCTCCCTCCCGCAACATTTGTATCCCCCGAATTCTGGAATAAATCAATGAAACCCGAAATTTTCAGCTACGCCCTGGCAGCATTGATGGCCATGTCAATTACACCTTCAGCATTGGCCGACACCCTCTACATCAAGGCTGGCCAACTGCTCAATCCCGTCGACGGCACAGTGAGCAAAGACGTCGTCATTACCATTGAGGATGAGAAGGTCGTCAATGTTGGGGGCCGGTTCCGCGACATACCGCGCGACGCCGAAGTCATCGATCTGTCCGCCGCTTTCCTATTACCCGGGGTCATGGACATGCACACCCATATTCCGGGGCATTTGGAAAAGAACTATTTTGCCGGCTACTTTCAGTCACCGCATCGGGCCACCATCGGCGGCGTGGTGAACGCGGAAAAGACATTGCTGGCGGGATTCACCAGTGTGAGAAACGTCGGCGCCAGCGATTTCCGCGATGTCGCCCTGCGCAATGCCATCAATGCCGGTGAAGTGCCGGGACCCCGTATGGCGGTATCCGGCCCGGCGATGGGAATCACGGGCGGGCACTGTGATCGGAATGCGCTGAACCATGAGTTTGCGGAGCGATCAGATGGTGTTGCCGACGGGCCCTGGGAAGTACGCGCGCAGGTTAGGAAAAACGTCAAATACGGTGTCGACCTGATCAAATTTTGCGCCACCGGTGGTGTCTTCTCAAAGGGCACCAAGGTCGGTCAGACGCAATATTCTCTGGAAGAGATGCAAGCCCTGGTGGATGAGGCCCACACCCACGGCCGCAAGGTGGCTGCCCACGCCCACGGCACCGCAGGCATCAAACGCGCGATTACCGCCGGCGTGGATTCTATCGAGCATGCCAGCTTTGTGGACGCCGAGGCCATCGAAATGGCCAAGGAACGCGGCACCTATTTCTCAATGGACATCTACAATACGGAGTACACCATTGCCAAGGGTGCAGAAAATGGTGTGCCGGAAGAAAACATCAACAAGGAACGCGAAGTCGGGACGCGCCAACGACAAGGTTTCAACATGGCCGTTGATTCCGGTGCCAAAATGGTTTTCGCCACCGACTCGGGCGTGTACCCCCACGGTGACAACGCCAAGCAATTCTCGCGCATGGTGCGTTTTGGCATGACCCCCCTGCAGGCCATCCAGGCCGCAACGATCAACACCGCGGACCTGCTGGGCTGGGCGGATAAGGTCGGGCAGATTGCGCCGGGCTTTTATGCCGACATCATTGCGGTGGACGGCAACCCGCTCGAGGACATCAGCGAACTGGAAGATGTAGATTTCGTGATGAAGGGCGGGGTGGTGTACAAGTGACGGCTACCGTCATCCCGGAGGAGTGACGAGTATCGTCATCCCGGAGGAGCGCAGCGAAATCCGGGACCTATAGGGCGTGTGCCAAAAGTTTCACTCTATGGCGTACCTTTCCCGAACCTCTTTGCCCAATGCTTCTTTGAGCGGGTCCAGATGTTTTTCGTAGTTGCGCCACTGCTCAAGCCCTTCGGTATAGATGGGTTTGCGGACCTGCTCCGCGCTGGGCGTTCTGATGGCCCGATCGGTTTCGTAGAACCTCAGGCACTTCTCCTCGAATTCCAATCCGCAATAGTCCAGCAGCGCACGAATCTAGGTCTCGGTGTCGGCCACCATTTCTTCGTATTGAACGCGGTGTACACGGCCGGGTAGCACTGCGTCCCAGTGGTCCATTAATTTCATGTAATCGCGAAAGTACTTGCCAATCTCCTCCAGGCCGTAGGTAAATGTCTGACCCTTGGCAAACATTTGTTTGAACCCTGAAAAGCAGCCCCCCATGGGGTGCCTTCTGGCATCAATGATTTTGCAATTGGGCAGAATCAAATGAATCAGGCCGATGTGGCGAAAATTATTGGGCATCTTGTCGATAAAAAATGGTGGTTCACTGCGCTGGATTCTGGTCGACTCCAGATATTGCTCACCCAACTCCCGGAACTGCTCCTGCGTCATGTCCGCCAGAACTTCCGGGTACCGTCCCGCTGGCGCCTCGCGCGTCTTAGCACTCAGTTTTTTGGACAGGGTAATGATATCGGGCAATTCCGAAGTGCCCTCGACAAGTGAGTGAGTGGCCAGTATCTGCTCCAGCAATGTCGACCCCGCACGGGGCAAGCCAACAATAAAAATTGGATCTGCTGTGGTACATCCCCACCCTGCCCGCTGGACAAAAAACGCCCGCGGCAGGGCCTTGACCTGTCATACCGAGTCAAAGACGTTGATCTTGGTATTGTACTGGTTTTCAATCCTTCGAATGGCGTTGCCGCGCCTGTAAAACTTGAATGATTCATCGAAATCACTTCGATCCTCCAGGGCCTTGCCCAGGGCAAACGCAATGTGCGCCTGATCTTCCGGATCTCCACCTTCGGTAGTCACCTGCCGGCGCATGGTTTCGATGTCCTCGTCGCTGAAGCGAAAAGTCTTCAGATTGGCCAGACTCCAATAGGCTTCGCCAATGCCTGGGCTGAGCTGAATACAGGTTCGGTAGGCTTCAATGGCTTCGTCGAGTCGCCCCACTGTCTTTAGGGTATGGCCATAGCTCATTTGCGACCGGGCCTGGTGGGGGTGGTTATGCAGCAGATTCTCGTATATGGCCAGTGCCCCTACCTGGTCACCAATCTTTATCAGAATACTTGCCTTGAGCGCCAGGAAGTTTGGATTGTTGGGCTCCAATACCAACAGTCTCTCAGCTTGAGCCAGGGCTTCCTCAGGTTTTTGCAGGCGCAGCAGCGTCTGGGCATAGGCGTGTCGGGCCCCATGAAAATCCGGTGCAAGTTCGAGGCATGCCTCAAGAAGAAGAGCGGCATCTTTGAACCGGCCCAACTTGAACCCGATATCAGAAAGCGTACGCAAAGCGGTTACGTCCGTGGGATGCTTTTTAAGCAAATCGCGAACAATGGATTCGGCTTTTCCGAGTTTCTTTTCACGCAATAATCGAATGGCTTCAGCCAACTCTGGGTGCGGAGTCGAAAGCTCAAAATGCCGATCAAATGCATCTCGACTGGCCTCGCCCTCCCCCATGACCGCCAGTTGGTGGCCCAGGGTCTGCCACGACTCGGCATGTTTTGGATTGATTGAGACTGCGCGGCGCAGCGCCTTGACGGCGTCCTCCCCTCGCCCCACCGCGCCGAGACACTTGGCGAACTCATGCAAAAACCCGGGTGAATCGCTGTGCCCTGCCACCAGCGGAGCGAGAACATTGAGCCCTTGTTGGGGCAATTTCCTGAGCCGATAAGCTGAAGCCAGAATACGCTTGGCCCGGGTCGATTCAGGGTAAATTTTCAGAATTTCCAGAACTTGCTCTTCAGCTAACGAAGCATCGTGCAGCAGCAGATCCGTGGCGTTTTTGAGCGCAGACTGCAAATCACCGCTTGGAGCATTCCTGACATTGACCATTGTCGACATTATCCACAATTTCGCCCCCCGAGTGGGAACCGCGGCTGAGGAGCCGCAGGCGACCCGCCGGCCCCGGTTGGGTAAGTCGAGCAAAGCGAGCGGTACCAGAGGGGCCAGGCGCCTTTTGCATGCCGTCGAGCGCAGCCGCCTTCCGCCGCAGGCGGGAGCAGGGAAGCGAGACTCCTTCGTTTGTTTTCTATCACTTTGTCGCATTTATGCATCGTCTTGTTGGTTCAATACTACATTGCGGAAGTTTCGTAAATAAACTGCTACTATGCCGTTACGTAGATGTTTAGATCACGAGAAAGTCACCAATGGCTTCAAATGTTTTTATCGACACAACAATTAGACCTCGCATTCAGGAGATTCAGATGAAGCAATTCCACCGACATCCTTTGACCCAGTCAATATCTCTGGCCCTGGTAGGTTCAGCAGTCGCGGTTACGGTGGCGACACCGGCGCTCGCCCAGGATGACAGTACGGGCATGCTCGAAGAAGTAATCGTTACCGCGCAAAAACGGGCTCAGAATCTTCAGGACGTGGCCGTATCCATACAGGTGCTGGGAAACACGCAACTGGAAAATCTGGGTGTTCGGTCGTTTGAGGATTTCATTGATTTCCTGCCGACGGTTTCTTACTCCTCCGCAGGTCCTGGCTTCGCCAAGATCTATATGCGCGGCATCGCCAGTGGCGGTGACGGCAACCATTCTACCTCGATGCCCAGCGTTGGCTACTACCTGGATGAACAGCCGATCACCACGATCAACGAGGTCCTCGACATCCACATGTATGACATCGCCCGAATTGAGACGCTGGCCGGCCCCCAGGGCACGCTCTATGGCCAGGGCAGCCAGTCGGGCACCATTCGCATCATCACCAACAAGCCTGAAATGGGCGTGTCAACGGGTGGTTATGACGTCGAACTCAACTCTATCGACCATGGTGGAATTGGTTACAACCTGAGTGGTTTCTGGAATTTCCCATTGGGCGAGCGTGCCGCAATCCGATTGGTGGCCTGGCACAAGGAGACAGGTGGCTATATCGATCAAGTGCTTTCGAGCTTGACTTTTCCAGGGCCCCAGACCACTACCCTCGACAACTCAGATCGCGTCGAGAAAAACCAGAACGTAGCGACAACAACCGGTTTGCGCGCTTTGCTGAAATTTGATTTAAATGACAACTGGTCAATTACCCCGGGCATTATGTTTCAGGATTCAAGCGCAGACGGCGAATGGGCGCATAATCCGGAATTCTTCGGCGACCTGGAGACTGCCTCATTTTGGCCCGCAATTTCAGATGAAGAATGGTATATCAGGCCACATTGACTGTGGAAGGCAGCATGGGGCCCGTTGACATGGTCTATGCCGGCGCCTATTTGGATCGCGATAGGCTCTCAGAATACGACTATACTACTTACACAGAGTACTGGGCCTACTACCTGACCGATCCAGCCTACTACGATGCTCCAGGCTATTGCGTCTACTACGCTGCAAGCGGCGATTGCGTCCTTGGTACGCAGTATGTAGGTCAGAATGAAGAATGGCTGCGCGAGAGCCATGAATTGCGCTTTCAATCATCTGCTGATCAGCGCTTCCGCTGGATCGCCGGCCTGTTTTATCAAAGGCAAGAGCACAATTTCGACTTGCAGTGGATTGTCCCCGACCTGGACCCGGCTCGTACGGTGGTTCTGCCGCCAATGGGTGGCGGCCGCACGCACGGTGGCACGACGGTGTGGCAAACATACCAGATTCGTGTTGACCGCGATAAAGCGGCTTTTGGTGAAATCAGTTTTGACTTTACCGACCAATTCACCGGCACCTTCGGTGCACGCTACTTCGAGTTTGAGAATTCATTGCAGGGTTTCAACGGCTTTGTCCGGCATTGTACCGGTCAATACGTTGATGGTGTATTTGTCCAGATTCCGGCCGATGAAGGCGGTGAGGTTCAACAGCCCTGCTTTGAAACCAACATCCTTGACGACGTGGCCAAGGGCGATGACTTTGCGTTTAAAGCCAATCTCGAATACCGCATGAACGATGATGTGCTTTTCTACGGCACCTGGTCCGAAGGATTCAGGGCCGGCGGTGTGAACCGTGCCCGTGTGCCGGGCATTCCGACTTACGACCCGGATTTTGTAACCAACTACGAGTTGGGCTGGAAAGCGACGTTTGCTGACGGGGCAGTTTGATTTAATGGTGCCGTGTATTTTCTTGAGTGGGACAATTTCCAGTTCGGGTTCCTTGACTTCACCGTCTCGAATCTGACCATTGTACAAAACGTAGGTAATTCCGAGACTAAAGGCGTCGAATGGGACCTACAGTGGGCCGTAGACGATAACAACACGCTGACTTGGGCAGGGTCGTACAACGATTCCGAGCTCACAACCGACTTCTGGCGACGAGATTTGGAACGTGAAGCAGGGCTGCCAGCAAACGCACCGGCCGGCACACCCATGCCTTACGTGCCCAAAGTGCAGATGACTGGTATCTGGCGGAGCAATTTCAATCTTGGCTCCTTCCCCAGTTTCTTTCAGGCCGCCGTTTCGTACACGGGCAAGCGTTGGAATCATCTGGATGTCCAAAACATCCCGGCCCGGCGGCAAATGGATGATTACGTGCTCGCCAATATCTCTGCAGGCATTGAGCAGGACAACTGGACGCTGACCTTCTTTGTTAGCAACCTGTTTGATGAGCGCGCCGAGATTGATTTTGCCGATCCAGGATACGGTTACCCCACGCTACCGCGTCCAGCGGGAACGGGACATGTCTGGACGACCAACACCAATCGACCGCGTACATTCGGTATCCGATTCGGCCAGAGATTCTGACAAACCCGGAGATTCTGACAGACCTCTGAGCAATTCAATAGCAACCGCGGCTGGCATTAGCCCGCCGCGGTTGTGGGCGACTCAAATTCTTATATAATTCGACATGCTCGTTTTGATCAATGCACAGGGAGTGCGCCATGGTCGCCCGACAGATTGCTTCCATTATTCTTTTGCTGCTGACCAGCATTGGACTGACTTACGCACAGGTTCCGGTTGACCTGCAGCTCACGGACCTGGGCATTTCACCCACCACCATTCTGGCAATGCGCCATGCAGGTGATGGCTCCAACCGTTTGTTTCTCGTTGAACGTAGCGGGACCATCGAAATATACCTGCCTGGCAGCGGCATCACCGGCACCTTTCTCAGTATTGGCACGGACGTGAATACCTCGGGCGAAGGCGGTTTGCTGGGCCTGGCATTCCACCCTGATTACGTATCGAATGGCTATTTTTACGTCTACTACACGCGCGATGGCCCTAACCCCAATCCACTGGAAACCGTCATCGAACGTTTCTCCGTCAGCGATGCAGACCCGGATGTGGCAAATCAGAACGCTGAAGATCGGGAGATCATATTCACCCTGGCTCAACCGGCCACCAATCACAACGCAGGCGATATACACTTCGGGCCTAATGGCTTTCTCTATGTCGCCCTTGGGGATGGCGGGGCCAGCAGCGCTACGGCGCAGAATGCAGACAATCTCTTGGGCAAGATGCTGCGCATCATTCCCTGTGCTACCGACTCGTGTACCGTGGGCTACACCGTGCCGGGTGACAATCCCAATGTCGGCGCATCGGGCCCCGACGAAATTTGGTCGTCTGGACTGCGCAACCCTTACCCTTATCGCTGGAGTTTCGATCGCGACACCGGTGATATTTTCATCGCCGATGTCGGCGCAGGATTACGTGAGGAGGTTTCCTTCCAGGACGCTGCAAGCGCAGGCGAAGATAATTATGGCTGGAATTGCCGGGAAGGCGACATTGCCGGCCCGGGCGGCTGCAACGGGACTTTTGTTGAACCCATCATCACTTACTCTTCAGCCAACGGTTCCGGAAATTGTGCGATAAGTGGCGGCTACCGCTACCGCGGCTGCATTGAAGGCCTGCAAGGCCTGTATGTCTTCGGTGACTATTGTTCCTCGCGCATCTGGTTTGGCACAGAAACCAGCCCCAATACCTGGGCAATCAGCGAATGGACAAATATAAGCGGCAACATTTTTGGGTTTGGCGAAGACGAGGCAGGCGAGCTGTATATGTCGCAGGGCGGCTCAGTTTACCGCTTCGACAGCGCCAGTAGTTGCCTTACGGACTTACTCTTCGAACATGGCTTCGAAGACCAATAACCCCTAAATCATAGGCCCTCAGGCGGTATGATTGAGACGTGACTGATTCCTCCAGGCTCCACATTCTGCTGACCAACGATGATGGCTATCAAGCACCCGGCATCCAGGCGCTTCAACAGGCGCTGAATGATGCCGGTCACCGTGTCAGCATGGTGGCGCCCAGTGGCCAGAAAAGCGCTACCTCGATGAGCATGACCACGCGCGCGACCATGCCGCTCAAGCAGATTGATGATCGCAACTGGCACCTGGATGGGCAGCCTGTCGATACGGTGCTGGTGGCCTTGCGTCATTTGCTCGCAGATGACATCCCCGACCTGGTGCTCTCGGGCATCAACTATGGACCCAACCTGGGTATTGGCCTGCATCTTTCCGGCACGGTCGGCGCGGCAGCCATTGCCGTGCTCAACGACCTGCCGGCGATGGCCATTTCCGCCGGCATGGTGTTTGGCGAGCACCTGGCCGAGCCCCTGCCTTTTCCGACCACACACCGCATTCTGCAGCCAGCCGCGCGCTTTACCTGTTCGGTCATCGACTCACTGCACCAGACCGCCCAGGCAGAAGGACGCCTGCTGCCACGGGGGGTGATGCTAAACATCAACTACCCGCCCCTGTCAGAGGAAGATATCCTGGGGGTTGCATACCCGGAAATATCCACTGGACACATGGTTGAGCTGGATTATTCGCGCTGCAGTGAAACGGGTCACGTCATCCCCGAGTACCACCGCAATGCCTGGGAGGCCGAACAGGAAGCCGGCGATATACGAGCGCATATGGAAGGCTATATCACGATTTCAGCGGTTCGCCCGAACTGGAATCTGCCACCGGAGGATGTTGATGCCATTCGGGACCGGTTGAACGGGATTGAAGGGAATTTGGGCGGGTGAGGTCTCCATTGGTGTTTCGATGACTGACCCACTTTTCTATTGGTACACGCCCTATGGGTCCCGGATTTCGCTGCGCTCCTCCGGGATGACGGTGCATTTGGTGGTGCTTGATGACCCGTCATCCCTGTGGATAAGCCGTCATCCCGGGCTTGATCCGGGACCGATTGGGCGCTGGCAATCTTTTGATCGCTGATGGTTACCGTTGGTGTTTCGATGACTGACCCACTTTTCTTTTGGTGCACGCCCTGTAGGTCCCGGATCGCGCTTCGCTTGTCCGGGATGACGGTGCATTTGAAAACGCTCCTCCGGGATGACAGTGCAGGTAATCAGCGCTCCTCCGGGATGACGGTGCAATTGAATCACTCGTCGGGGATGACGGTGTTAATTACATCTATGTGGTCGAAATCGCGGTCATCGGGCTCACCATCCTGCTGCATTTCGGTTTGCTGCGATTGTTTGGCGTGCATCAGATGGCGTGCGCCCGGATTGAAGAAGGCATCGATTTCCAGCAAGCCGTCTCCAATGACGTCATGGGTTTCGCGGGGCCGGCTCTTGAACCAATCGAGGCTCAGTCTCCGGTAGAGCACCGTGAACCCTAGAACCGGCAGCAACCACAGGAGGGCGAGCTTGCCGGCTTTGTTGCGCCAGGCATCTGGCGTCCAGGCAATCACTTCCCATGAAAGGCGGAGGTTAAGAATCAGCCACAGCCCCAGCGCCAACAAGCCGAGGATATACAGCGGGTTAAACAACATGGGGCCATTGTACCCCACAGGAGAGAGCGCCCGCCCCCAGCGGGCATGAATGTCAGATTGAGATTTGGCCTTGCATGTAACTCACCGCGTGGCCGGAGATCAATACGCAATCACCATCGATGCGACATCGAACATCGCCCCCACGTTTCGAAATTTGTCTGGCTCTGAGGTCACTTTTGCCCAATCTCCCTGCCCAATATGGCGCGAGTTGGGTGAAGGATGAACCGGTCACCGGGTCTTCCGGGATGCCAAAGGAAGGCGCAAAAAAACGCGATACGAAATCGTAATCCTGCGCCCGCGCGGTGACAATGACGCCGCGCAAACCAATCTGCTGCAACAAACCGGAATCCGGGGTCAATGCAGCAACATCGTCCTGGTGCGCATATACGGCCATATAGTCTTCGTTTTCAAGGCAAACCTCTGGTTTCTTGCCCAGCCCGGCAACCAGGATCTCCGACGCCTTGCATTCACGCGGCCGCTGCAGGGGAAAATTGAGGGTCAACATTTCTCCGTCCCGCGCTACCGACAAAGGCCCTGACTTGGAGTCGAAATCAATTTGATCAGCGCCATGCCCGAGTTTTTCGAACAACACCCAGGCGCTCGCCAGGGTGGCGTGTCCACAGAGTTTGACTTCACCGTCCGGGGTAAACCATCGAATGGCGTAAACATCCCCGCCAGGAACAAAAAACGCGGTCTCGGACAGGTTGTTTTCGGTGGCGATAGATTGCATGGTTTCATCGCTCAGCCAGCGCTCCAGTGGCACCACGGCGGCCGGATTACCCTCAAACGATCGGCGGGCGAATGCATCGATCTGGTAGATGGGAAGTTTCATGGCCTCATTCTATCAATCCACATCCACGCCTGAATATGAGCAATCCGGCAACAATTTCGCAGGGGTCTGTACAGTGCGGCACCCTTCACAACGGCCGTCACATCACCTATGGTTAGGAGATACGTGCCAAATTTCAAAAACATCGCCTTTGCGCTTGGCCTGCTGAGTACGGGAGTTTGGACCCTGGGGACTTGCAGCCCGGGTATGGCTGCCGAAGCCGGAATCAAGCTGTCGAACCAGTGCCCACCCTATTTCAGTGTCGATCAGGATGGATTGTGCAGGCTCAGATCCCTCTACGACCTTTATCCCTCGGCCAATGCCAAATGGGGCGGTTACCGCGTTGCCCTGCCGGCTCGCAGAGACGGCTTTACGCCACAACAAATTGACCTCGGGCGTTACCTGTTCTTTGACCCTGTGCTGTCCCATGATGGCGCGCTCTCTTGCGCCCACTGCCACCACCCTGATTACAGCATGTCCGACGGGCGCCCCCGCAGCATGGGCCGTGACGGTGTTGGCCTCGGGCCCTCGCGCCATGGGGGCGAAGAGTTGCCGCGCGCCGCGCCGACACTCTGGAACCTGGCCTTCGGCGAATCCTTTTTCTGGGACGGAAGGGCCGGCTCACTGGAGGAGCAGATTAAGGTCGTGATCACCACTCAGGAAGAGATGGCCACCAGCCCGCAGGAAGTGGTTGAAAAACTCAATGCGATCAGGCTGTACCGGACACTGTTTCACCAGGCATTCGCCACCGAAGTCATCACTTTTGCTCAGGTGCAGACGGCACTGGTGGCGTTCGAGACGAGCTTGATATCACTCAACAGCCGCTATGATAATTACATCCACGGCGCGAGCGAGGCTTTGAACGCCCAGGAGATCAACGGCCTGCATGTATTTCGCTCTTTCGCCAGCCGTTGCTCGCAATGTCACACGCCGCCGCTTTTTACCAGTGGGCAGGTCGCCACCACCGGCGTGTCCACGCCAGACGATTTGGTTTTTGACCGGGGCGCGGAGACACCCACTGGAGAACCGACGCTGCGGGGGGCATTCAAGGTGCCTTCATTGCGCAATATTGCAATGGCCGCCCCGTACATGCATGCTGGGCAGTCCCCGACCTTAAGCGAGGCGATCGAATTCTACAACAACACGCCAGGCCACGCGGTCTCGGATCGGCAGGATCTGAGGATACACTGGCACATCAACGACCCAAACCTCAGCGCTTCGGAAGTACAGGACCTCGCCGCATTCCTCGGCGCCCTGACCGACGAAACCGCTTTACCCCAAATTCCGGAATATCTGCCATCCGGAAAAACTGTTCCACGAACGACCAGGACGGTTCAACCATCTGGAGATAGCAATGCGATCAAGTAAATCCATCAATTGGTTCCTCGGCGCTCTACTATTATTCGGCACTCTTGCCGGCGCATCGACCGCCACTGCGGCAGATTTTGTCGTCAAGCCGGGCGAGAACATACAGGACGCCATCAACAAGGCGTCCAGCGGAGATACCGTGCGCGTCATGCCGGGCCTGTACGAACAAATGGTCTATATCGACAAAGACGGCATCAGCCTGGTCGGTGTGATCGTTGACGGCCAGCGCGCGGTTCTCGACGGCGCCAACAAGGGCTTGCACGATGCCATCATCGCCTCCGGCCACGGTGTCAATATTGAAGGATTCCATGTGCGTAACTACCGCAGCAATGGCATCACCACACAAGGCGCCAACAATTACCGCATCCACAACAATATCGTCGAGAACATCCACCTCTACGGCATATTCCCGCAATTTGGCAAGAACGGCCTGGTCTCTCAAAACATTATTTCGCGTTGCTCGGACGCCGGCATCTATGTGGGCATGTCCGAGAACATCGACGTTATCGCCAACGAGACCTACGACAATTTGCTCGGCATCGAGGCTGAGAATTCACATTTCATCCTGATCGAGGCCAATTACGTCCACGACAACCATGTCGGCATTCCACTGGTCATCATCCCCGGCCTGCAGACCAAGACAGCTGCCGACATTATTGTCAGAAACAATACCGTGGTGAATAACAACTATTTTGGGTATCAACGCGAGGGGGCAATCTCTGAATTCACCCGCTCAGGGCAAGGCATATCCATCACAGCGGTCGACCGGGTGAGGATCGAAGGCAATATTATCAAAGGCAACCAAAGCTGCGGCGTTTGCGTCAAGAGCATGAGCAGCATGGGCAACGCCTTTCCGGTCGATGCGGCCATCGAGCCCGAGCCGGATGAGGTCGCCATTTTTGGCAATATCTTCGTCAACAACGGCTATGAAGCGAGTGGTCTGGAAACGGCCGGGGCCTATGTCGAAGAAGGCGCCGACATCGTTAACCTGGCCCGCGGCAGGGGTCACTGCATTGCTGCAAACCAGGGCGCCTCCCAAGTCGGAACATCACGCTGGCAGGCGTGCGACCCGGCGCTGACGACAGCCGATATACGCACGTTCCAACTGGATCATCCGGTCGAAAGTCCTACTTTGACGACCACCCAGCAGGCGCAGCTGACCTACCACGCAGTGTGCTCCGGGTGCCATGCCTACGGACATACCTTGGTTGGCCCACCTACCATGGTCATCAAGGCCTTGTACCAGAACAACCCTGAAGGCCTGGCCGCCTGGATCGCCGCACCCACCAAGAAACGGCCGGCCGAGGACTTCCCTGCAATGCCGCCACAGAGCCACTTGTCAGATGAGTTGCGGCTGGAGCTGGCCCGCTACATCCTCAACGAAGTTGGGGGGGGTAAATGAAGCTCTCCTCAACGGCGGTACTCACCACTCTACTCCTCTCATCGGTGGCCATCGCTCAGGCGTCTGAATTCCACTGCACCTCGGCCACAACCGGCTCCATCGGGGAGAAATTTCAGGCTGCGACTCAATTGCTGAGTGAATCCTGGGACACCTCTAAACTTGGCTGCGGCGCAAAAACGCTGGTGAGCATTGCCGATCAACAAAGCGAAAACCTGGATTTCCAATTGGCGGCCTTGAGGGCCAATGCGAGACTCATTTATTACCTCGATCGCATCGTGCTGTATGAATTGGGCTATTTGATTGTCAGCTACACCACGGACGTGCCTAAGGAGAAAATGATCAACCAGCCCATGATCGACCTGACGGCTGCGCAAAAGGAGCAAGTGCGCCTGCTGAAGCGGGCCGTCGAGATGGGTGTAGAAAACCCTGAAATACACTACTTCGAAGCGCTCACCATAGGCCCCACGACGGAGGCCAAACCCATATTGGAAGGGGTGGTCAAGACTGATCCGCCTGCCCTGGATGGCGCAGCACACGCCATGTTGGGTGAAATCCTGTACGCAATGCCGGACATCGCCGGCGGCGACCTCGACAAAGCCATCGAGATGATGCGGGTGGCCCGTCAAAGGGCGCCGGACAATCCGCTGTATGCGCGCATGCTGGCCGCCTGGCTGCTGGATATCGGAGAAAACGGGGAATCGCAGTCCATACTGGCCAGCCTGCTGGAACTTGAGCCCGCAACCGGTGACTTGCAGCTCACCGCCGATCAGCTTCGCGTCGCCGGTGACATTGCAGGGCGAATCCCTGACGATGCCCTGGTACAACAGCTCTACGACCGGCGCAGCGCAGTGTTCAAAGCGCACCCATACCTGCAACAGCGCACCGTCGTGGTGGCGCTGGGCCATTTCGGCGACATCAATCCGCTGGAAGAGTGACCCAAAAAAGTCGGCAGGAGGGAGCGGCCGCTAAACGCTCAACAGCATCACGTGGCGGCGCTTGCCTGCCATGTGTTGAAAGGCAAAACCGGCGCTTTCAAATGTACTCACTCGGCCCATAAAGCCGTAGCTTGGGGAATCCGACCTAACCGGATAGGCCTCAATATGTCTTGCGCCCTGCAACACTGCGTAATCAACAGCATGCTTTAGCAGTGCCGTACTCAACCCCGATCGCCGATGCGCCCGCAGCACAAAAAAACAGGTGATAGACCAGACATCATTTTCACCGACGCCCACCCCGTCGCAGCCGCCCAACGGGCGATGGCTGCCACGAGGCGCAACGGAGCACCAGCCAATGGGGGTTTGATCGCGGTAGGCGAGGATTCCGACTGGCACATTGGCCTCGATCAGCGAGTGTATCGACCTTTTTCTGGCGGCCTTGCCAGAGGCATATCCGGTTTTGTCGAGGCCTGATTCCAGCCGCCTCCAGGCCATACACCAGCAATAGTGAGGGCCGCCCCGGCACTCAAACAAGGACTCGAAGTCCTGCCAATTATCAGCGCTTACCGCTCTAAATTGCATCCATCATTGTCCACCGATCAAACTGGCCAGCAACTCGACGCGGTCTGTGAATTGGTCCAGTACCTTCGCTGCCAGCTCAATCTCGCCTTCGACCCGACCGTACTCGCGCTGCTCGATCGCTTCACGCACGCCCGGTATTGTTTTCACCCCATAGCCGGTATAGAACCCAGGGGCATAAATCTGATGTTTGTACCAAGGCCTGCCCGCGAGGCCCTCAGCACGGGTCAATAACCGCTCACTGGTAAAGAGCAGGCGATTGATCTCCTCCAGGTCCGCGCCTGGGCCGATGCCCTCACCGGACACCGCATCGTCAAACGCCTGCGATGCATCCTGCAGGCGTCCAAGGGCGTTTTTTAGCGGTGCAAAATTAAAATACGGCACCGGCTCCTTGACCGCCGGGGGCCCCAGAGAACGGCTGGGATTCAAAGCAGCTGCATAGACGCCATCAGCGATCAGGCGATTGGTCTTTTCGATCTCATCACGCAAGGTCTCTGAGAGTTGCTCGAGTTCCCGCACGTACAAGGCGATATTGTCTGCCAATCCAAGAAATTCGAAGGGAAGCCTCGGCGCATTGGCCAGACGTAGCGTCGCTCGACCCATGACCTGCGCCAGCACGGCGCCATAGACCAGGCCGGGGTCATGCCAACGGGTGTAGTGTTCATAGGTATCGTATAGCGTATGGTAGCTGCCACCGGCGGATTCGCCGCCGAAGCTAAGACTGGCGGAAGCGATCCCGAGATGCTGTAGAAACGGCGTGTAGTCCGAGCCGGAACCCAGTGGCGAAATTCTCAGATCCTGGCGACTTTTCGCCTCGTCCTTGAATTCTTCTGGCCCGAAAAGCTGCAGATATGCACGGCTGCGGTCCTTCAGCGCCAGCCCCGAAACGGGGTCATTCACCTCTTCAGTGATCTGGTTGAAGAAACGCTCCAGAGTGTGGCTGCCACCGATGCTCATGAAGCCACGCCGGCTGCCGTCAGTGTTGAGGTAAGCCACGGTGTGTTTTTTGAGTTCCGCCGCGTGGTGTTCAGCCCATTCGGTCGAGCCGATCAGGCCGGGTTCTTCGGCATCCCAGGCAGCGTAGATCAGGGTGCGCTCGGGCCGGTTTCCCTCGCGGGCCAGTTGCGCCACCGCCTTCGCCTCGGCCAACATGGCAACCAGTCCAGATATCGGATCAGCGGCGCCATGGTTCCAGCCATCGTGGTGATTGCCGCGAATCACCCATTCGTCGGGATACTTGCTGCCCTTCAGGGTCGCGATCACGTTGTAGGCCGTTACCATATCCCAGTCAAATTCGGCCTTCAGGCGCACCCGCGCCGGGCCGGGTCCGAAGTGGTAGGTGATCGGCAAGCCGCCCCGCCATTCTTGGGGCACCACCTCTCCACCCAGCGCAGATAGCAGCGGCAGGGCATCGCGATAGGACATCGGCAGCACCGGGATGCGAGTGATGGTCGTTGCGTCCTCTCGCTTTAAACGCCTGGCTTTCTTGGTGGCACCAACGCCCGGGGTCAAAACATCACCGGGATAGGTGGGCATGTCCATCACCGAGCCGCGCTGAACGCCGCTTTCGTGCTTGAAAGGGCCCTTGGGGTAAACATCGCCAGCACCGTAACCATCGTCAGCGGGATCGGAATAGATGATCGTACCAATGGCGCCTTTTTCGCCCGCCAGCTTGGGTTTGATTCCCCGCCACGAGCGGCCGTACTTGGCAATGGCGATTTTGCCGGTCACATCGATGCCATTGCGCTCAAGCGTATCGTAGTCTTCTGGAATGCCGTAGTTGACGAACACCAGTTCGGCCTCGACCTCGCCGTCGATTGAAAAAGCGTTGTACGGCGGCAGCAAATGCTCTCGTCTGAATGTACTGGGGTCCTGGTCCAATGATTCTTCCGTCAGGGAAGCACTAAACCGCGTCGGTTCCAGCAGTTCAATTTCCCTGACCTTGGGGGTGGGCAGCAAAATTTCATATTCCGCGATTTCCACTTCATAGCCCCACGATCGCAAGAGCCCGGCAATATATTCAGCATTTTCCCGGCTGGCTGCAGAACCCACATGGTGTGGCGTTGCGGACATCTGACGCAACCACTGATCCATTTCCCCGGCATCGATCAGCGCGTCCATCTGTTGTTCAGTCTGCCGCTGTTGGAGGCTGGCCGACTCGTCATAGCCAATGATACTCGTTGCGGCGGCGTCAAGCGTGCCGACCAGCGCCAAAAGCACCCATAGAGGGTTTCTCATGATTTTTTCCTCGCGAAATTGAATGACAAATGCCGGTGAATTTCAGGATCCCCGGAGGTCAAGGATAAACCAGTAAATGGCCCCAATGCCAGCCACGCACTTTCCCTATAATGAATGCATGGCGGCCAGGGAACAATTCACATCCAACACCGGTTTTGTTCTGGCTTGCACGGGGGCCGCGGTCGGCCTGGGCAACCTGTGGCTTTTCCCCTGGCGCCTGGGCCAGTACGGCGGTGCGGCTTTCATGGTGCCCTACCTGCTCTTTGTTTATGTCCTGGGCACTACCGGACTGATGGGAGAATTTGCCTTCGGCCGGTGGGCCCAAAAGGGCCCGATGGGCAGCTTCGATAAGGTGCTGAGGCTGAAGGGCCACAGATTTGGGCGCTGGCTGGGCGCTTATCCCGTGCTGATGATGTTTGGCGCAGTGATTTTCTATGCCATCGTGACAGGATGGATTCTGCACTAAGTCTATGCTTCGGTCAGCGGGGCTTATATTGATGCCGGGGAAACAAGCGCTTATTTCGCGCTGCTGGCAGGCCAGCCTCAGAGTATCCTGTGGCAGGCGCTGGCCCTGCTCACCACCCTGGCCATCCTCTTTCTTGGCGTGGCCAAGGGTCTGGAGCGCGCCAACAGATTCTTCATGCCGTTGCTACTGGCCTTGTTTGTCATTCTGCTGATTCGTTCCGTTACGCTCCCGGGCGCCATGGACGGCATTAAATACCTGCTGGTGCCTGACTGGTCCTACCTGTTTAAACCGATAACCTGGGGCATGGCACTGGGACAGGCATTTTTCACGGTTTCTCTGGGCGGGGGAATGGTCGTGTTCGGCAGTTATCTGAAACAGGACGCTGACATTCCCCAGTCTGCGATTCGCACCGCCACACTGGATACCATTGCCGCTTTGTTGGCGTCCTTCATGATCATTCCGGCGGTGTTTGCCTACGGACTCGATCCGGCTGCCGGGCCACCACTGTTATTCATTACCCTGCCAGAAATATTCCGCTCCATGCCTGGCGGGCAGTTTTTTGGCTTGTTGTTCTTCTTCAGCATTGCGCTCGCAGCCGTTTCCTCGTTAATGAGCATGATGGAAGTGAGCGTCGAAGCGTTTATGGACCAATTCCGCTGGAGCCGCGGCAGGAGTCTTGTTGTTGTCGCCACGGTTTGTCTCATTTGCGGCCTACCACTGGCGATGGACATGAATCGCTTCACAGTGTTTGTCGATGCGCTCACCATCTATTTTCTGCCGGCAAGTGCGGCTTTGTGCGGCATCGTCTTTTTCTGGGTCTACGGCGTGGACAAGGCGCGTGAGGCGCTCAATAAGGGTTCCCGATGGACCATCGGGCCATGGTGGAATCCTGTGGCGAAGTACGTTTTTGTCGGCGTCGCCGTTGTGGTCGTCATCCTGCAAATTGCGGTCGGGATCGGTTAACCTGTATCCCGTCCCACGGAATGCCAGCCATGAAACGTCATTTGAGAACACTCTTGCTCCTCGCCGCGGCGGTTGCACTTTATGCGGTCGGCCTCGCCCTGCCGGCGGGCCTACTGGTCGTGCTGGGGGCAATCGCGGAAGTTGCTTTCTGGTTCAGATTGTTTGGAAGACGGCGCCCCGACAACGACAATTCAACACGGAGAACGCAATGACCGTGATCAACACCGCTGATTGTCCCATTGTAAAGGGTAGCCATTACCCATCACCATACGACGAGCCTTGCCGAAACAAACTGTCGCAGGCATTGGGCCAGCCGTCAGACCTGACCCAATTTGGCGTCAATCTTGTACGCCTCGAGCCCGGCGCATGGTCCTCCCAAAGACACTGGCATGAACATGAAGACGAATTCGTCTGGGTGCTCGGGGGCGAAGTCGTGCTGGTGTCCGACTCGGGCCCCGAGACGCTGCATGCCGGCGACTGCGCGGGATTCAAGGCAGGCGTGCAAGATGGCCATCACTTTATCAATGAGAGCAATGCGGACGTGTTATTGCTCGTGGTCGGCGCCCGCGATGAGCGCGATCATGGTGAGTATTCCGATATCGACATGCGCTTTGGAGTCGATCGCCATTCAGAAACTGGTGGCTATTTTGAGACCAAGGATGGAACAAGACTCCGCTGAATCCTGAAATAAACCCGCCCATTCGTTCGAAGATTCTTATGGACCGACGAAATGTTCTCTACACTGGAAGTCTGGCAGCGATTCTGCCTGCGGCGGCTCTGTCCATGGAAGTGGAGGCTGCGGGGCAGGTCAACTTCATCTATGACGGCCTCTACCTCAGCCCGGCGGAATATGCCGGTTTGCTGACCCAACTCACAAAAAACGAGGGCGTACAGTCAGACCACTACAGCCGCGGTGGCGCTGTGGCAGTGATGGAAAAGAAATTTGCCTCCATCCTGGGCAAGGAGGCTGCCGTATTTTTCCCCACCGGTACCCTGGCGAATCACGTGGCGATCCGTGAATTGTGCAATGGCCGCAAACGCGCAATTGTCCAGGCGGAGGCGCACATTTACAACGACTGCGGCGACACCGTCCAGAATTTGTCGAATATCAACCTGATTCCGCTCAATCCCGGTTCGGTCAATTTTACTGCGCAAGATGTGGCGGCGGTGTTGGCCCGCACGGCCTCCGGTCGCGTGAGTTCCAAGGTGGGCTGTATCTCGATTGAATCACCCGTGCGACGGTTGCACAACAGGGTTTTTGACTTTGACGAGATGGCGCGCATCGCTGCGCTAGCCAAAAATGAGGGCATCGGCATGCACCTCGACGGTGCACGACTGTTTAACGCCTGCGGACACAGCGGACTGGCGCCGTCTGCCTACGCGAGCCATTTTGATACGATCTATGTTTCCCTGTACAAAAACTTCAATGCCGCTTCCGGAGCCATTCTCGCAGGTCCAAAGTCGTTCACCGATGGCCTGTATCACGTGCGCCGCATGTTCGGCGGCGGCATGCCCATGGCGTGGGCCTTCGCCGCGGTGGCCGGCCATTACCTGGATGACTTTTTGGCCGAGTATAAGAAGGCGTTGGAAACCGCGAACGAGCTCTTCCCCCGACTCGAGCAATTGGGCATGGAGGTAAAAGGCCTTGAGAACGGTACCAGCGTCTACGAATTGCACCTGCAACGGGGCGATCCGGCAATCATCAGAGAAAGAATGTACCTGGCAGGGGTGAAGCTCGGGCGATCCGCCGCGGGGTTCAATGGAATCTAAATCAGGCTCAATCCCAGCCTGAATCGTTCGACCGCAGATGAGCTGTTTGAGGCCTTCAAGGAGGCTTCAGCTAACACCTAGATGTGATATCCAGCAACGTTGTTCACATTTAATGCTCGGTGCCATTGTTACCGCAAAGCGCCATGAGGGGGTTGCGGTTCGCTCCTGGCGGATGGCCCTTCGGGCTACCCTCACTCCTCCGCGCTTGGTGGGTCGGCTCCAACGGAACATCCTGTTCCGTGTCGCCTCGCTGGTCCATCCATGGACCAGCGACCCAGTCGCTTGTCGTCCCTCGGCATCCACCTTGATGGAGCGAACCACAACCCCCTCACGACACTTTGCTGTCACGGTGCGGCACTTGGGCTTGAACGGCCGCAACCGCCCTGGGGCGGCCAATCGCATGATAATAAGCGCCAAGTCGACGACATTTGTGACCCCTATGTGCCAAAAGTTGGAACGAGCCGGAAAGAGTGACAGTGCTGCTTCCAGGACCCTTTGAAACAGGGATGTTTCAAGAGGAGCCCACACGGATGTGCAGGCGCCGCAGGCGCCGTGTGGCGTGTCCTGGAAGCAGCACTGTTACTCTCAGCCGGCTCCCCGACAAAGATGACCAACGCAGATACTCCAGCCAATTCGAACGATGAGCTGAGACTCAGCCAGAATTTGGAGCACTTTTGTGAACAACGTTGCTGGAATTCACAGCTAGAGTTCGTTTTCGATGGGCAGCCAGCTGATCATCCGAGCCAGCGCCCGGCGCCACCAAGGGGCGCCGGGGTCGCGGGTCCAGACCTGTGTGCCCGACGCGCCCTCTGCAGTCCAGATCAACTTGCCTTTCTCATTCAGGGTCAGGCGGTAGGCATTCTGGGGCTCAAAATCCTGGCCCATCACTTGCAACACGGTGTCCGCAAACGCCTTGCTGGTAATGAGCAGGCCGATTTCCGAATTCCAGATTCTGGAACGCGGATCCATATTGTAGGAACCGATCATCGAAATATTGTCATCCACAACGAATGACTTCGTGTGCATCCCGGCGTGCGATTCGGCCACGCGCGACTCGGATTGCTTGTAGAACTCCATCAGGGCATTGTCCGCCTTGAGTTCGTACAGTTCGGCACCGGCCTCGATGAGCTTCTTGCGATATTTCATATATTGCGCGTGCACGGATAGATGGTTGTTCGATTGCATTGAGTTTGTCATCAAGCGTACCCGCATGCCGCGTTCGGTCAGGGCGCGAATTTCCTCAATACCTTCAGTGGTTGGGATCAGGTAGGCGGTCTGAATGACAATCTCCCGTTGCATGGCGTTGCCCAGCCGTTTCCCCAGCACCACGAATGCCGACACCTCATCCCCGTCGAAGCGGTCCAGGGGATCAACAATGATCTCCGTCTCAGCCCAGATCAGCTGTTTTGCCAGCGCGGTCAGTGCCTCCTCCAGTTCATGGTCTTTCAGCGGCACCCGGTAGGGCAGCTTGTCCAGCGCCTCAAAAAGCGTCGCCTCAAGCTCCTCTCTCAGGTCTGCCAGGGCTTCAGGTTTAGGCGGCTTGTCCAACAAAGCCAAGATAGGCACCGCTTTGGTGCTGTTCCAGTACAGGTCATAGGCTTTACCGGCATCCCGCGCCGCCGCCCCCACGGCGAGCACGTCCAGGTCGAGAAAATTAAGCTCGGGATCCATACCGAAGTAATCGTCGCCAATATTGCGCCCGCCCAACACCGCCACTGCATTGTCCGCAAGAAATATCTTGTTGTGCATGCGGTGATTGAGCTTGGACTTATGCACCATGAAATTGGCCTGCTTGGCCAGACCCCGGTTGCCCATGGGGTTAAAAACCCGGACCTGGACATTGGGGTGCTGATCAATCGCGGCATAGGCCACATCGCGCCCGCTATGGTAAATGTCGTCAATCATCAGGCGGACTTGCACGCCCCGGTCAGCAGCCTGGAAGACCTTGTGAAAAAGAAGCCGGCCCGTGGTGTCACCTTTCCACAGGTAATACTGCATATCGAGTGTTTTCTCCGCCTGGCCGGCGAACGCGTAGCGCGCCCGGAAAGCCTGCTGCGGATGTGCGATCAAAACGACCCCTGAAAGATCCGTGCCGGCCGGTTCATGGGCGTCAAAGAAGGCCCCCAGGGTGGTGGTTTCAGGGTGTTGCCAGGCGTTGGAGGGCACTTGCTCGAAATCTTCAGGAATGCCGGCACAGCCCTGGAGAAGAAGGCTGAGACACAGTGTTGATATTAGGACCCGTACTGGCATACCAAATAGGGAGAATCGGGGCTCAGCGTGAAATCTTCTTGCGCAGCTGTTCCAGGGCCTGCAGCTGAGCGATGGCGTCCGCCAGTTTGGCCTGGGCCTGCGCGATTTCCATCTCACCGGTGCGGTCCTGCAATTCTCGCTCAGCTTCTTCCTTGGCGCGGGCGGCGGCGGCTTCGTCGAGGTCATCGGCACGAACAGCGGTGTCGGCGAGCACGGTGACGACATGGGGTTGCACTTCCAGGATACCACCGCCGACAAAGAAAAACGCCTCTTCACCGTCAGGTTGTTGCACCCGCACCGGACCGGGCTTGAGCCGCGTAATCAGCGGCGCGTGACGCGGGCTGATGCCCAGTTCGCCCACCCAGCCGGTGGCGAATATCATCGAAGCTTCGCCGGAGAAGATCTCTTCCTGTGCCGATACGATGTCAACGCGAGTCGTCTTGCTCATGATTTCAGGCGGCCTTCTGCTGCATCTTCTTGCCCTTCTCTACCGCTTCATCAATGGAACCGACCATATAGAAGGCCTGCTCGGGCAGATGATCGTATTCGCCGTTGACAATGCCTTTGAAGCCACGGATGGTTTCCTTCAGTGACACGTATTTTCCGGGCGAACCGATAAAGATCTCGGCGACGAAGAACGGTTGAGACAGGAAGCGCGCTACTTTGCGCGCCCGCGCGACGATGTCTTTGTCCTCTTCAGACAATTCGTCCATGCCAAGAATAGCAATGATGTCCTTGAGTTCCTTATAACGCTGCAGGACCGCCTGCACCCCTCGCGCAACGTCGTAGTGCTCCTCGCCGACCATGTTGGGATCGAGCAGCCGTGAGGTTGAATCCAGGGGATCAACTGCGGGATAGATGCCTTGCTCGGAAATGGCCCGACTCAGTACCAATGTTGCGTCCAGATGAGCAAAGGTTGTTGCCGGCGACGGATCGGTCAAATCATCGGCAGGTACATAGACCGCCTGGAAAGAGGTGATTGAACCGGTCTTGGTTGAGGTGATGCGCTCCTGCAACATCCCCATTTCCAGCGCCAGGGTCGGCTGATAGCCTACCGCCGAAGGCATACGACCGAGCAACGCCGATACCTCGGTTCCGGCCAGCGTGTAGCGGTAGATGTTGTCGATGAACATGAGGACTTCGCGTCCTTCGTCGCGGAATTTTTCGGCGATTGTCAGGCCGGTCAGAGCCACGCGCAGACGATTGCCGGGCGGCTCGTTCATCTGTCCATAAACCAGAGCGATCTTGTCGAGTACGTTGGAATCCTTCATTTCCTGGTAGAAGTCATTACCTTCACGGGTCCGCTCGCCCACGCCGGCAAATACCGAGAAGCCGCTGTGTTCGATGGCGATGTTACGGATCAACTCCATCAGGGTCACGGTTTTCCCGACGCCCGCGCCGCCGAACAAGCCGACTTTGCCGCCCTTGGAGATGGGCATGATCAGGTCAATGACCTTGATGCCGGTTTCCAGCAATTCATTGCCGCCCGCCTGTTCTTCGTAGCTGGGCGCCTTGGCATGAATGGGGCGCCGCTCCTTTTCACCAATCGGTCCGGCTTCATCAATCGGCCGGCCCATCACGTCCATCACGCGGCCCAGAGTTTCCTGACCCACGGGGACTGAAATCGCGGCACCGGTATTGCTCACGGCCAAGCCGCGCTTGAGACCGTCAGTGGAACCCAGTGCAATGGTGCGCACGACGCCGTCGCCGAGTTGCTGCTGCACCTCGAGCATGATGTCCGTGTCATCCACGGTAAGGGCGTCAAATATTTTCGGCATGGCGTCACGCGAAAACTCCGCGTCAACGACCGCTCCGATGACCTGAACAATTGTTCCACCACTCATATTTAACTCCTAAATGGGTTGATGGCCCACCTTAAACGGCGGCCGCACCACCAACGATTTCTGAAATTTCCTGGGTAATTGCAGCTTGCCGTGCTTTGTTATAGGCCAGCGTCAACTCGTCGATCAGTTCACCCGCGTTATCGGTTGCGTTCTTCATCGCGATCATGCGGGCCGCGTGTTCCGAAGCGAGGTTTTCCAGCACCGACTGATACACCAGCGCTTCGATGTAGCGAACCAGAACGGTGTCCAGCAGGGTTTCCGCGTCCGGCTCATAGATATAGTCCCAAATATCACGGACTTCCTCGTCTTCGGTCGGCGGCAGAGGCAGCAGTTGATCCACCACCGGCTTCTGGATCATGGTATTGATAAAATCGTTGTAGGCGATGTAAACTCGATCGACCTTTTGATCACGATAAGCGTCGAGCATAATTTTGATCGACCCGATCAGGTCCTCAATCTGGGGCTTCTCTCCCAAATCCTGGGCGTGGCCGGCAATTTCTACCTTGATATTGCGGAAGAATGCCGAAGCTTTCTTGCCCAGCGTCACCACACTGATTTCGGTGTTATCGGACTGCAGCTCGCTCATGTGTCCGATGATTTTCTTGAACAGGTTGGTGTTCAGACCGCCACACAAGCCGCGGTCAGTCGAGACAATGATGTAGCCCACCTTGTCATCATTTTCGTGCTGGATCGTAAACGGATGACGGTATTCTGGATTGGCCTTGCCCAGATGCCCGACCACTCGCCGCATCATGCGTGCGTAGGGGCGCGAAGACCGCATTAAATCCTGGGATTTGCGAATCTTGCTGGCAGAGACCATTTCGAGCGCCGAGGTCACCTTTCTGGTGTTTTCAACGGTCCGGATCTTGCCGGTAATTTCCCTTCCACCTGCCATTGGAAACTAGCTCCCCTGCACTGCAGTCAACATGCTCATCAGCCTACGCTCACCAGGAGCCAGCGGCTTTAAAATCTGCAACGGCAGTAGCCAATTGCGATTCAAGATCGTCATCCCAGGCGCCACCATTGAGGGTCTCGAGCAATTCGCCGTGCGAGCTCTGAATAAAGTCGACCAGGGCCGCTTCACAGTCTCCAATCTTGGTCAGCTCAACATCGTCCAGATAGCCTTTGTCCGCTGCAAACAAGGAGACTGCCATTGCCCCCACCGACATCGGGCTGTATTGCTTTTGCTTCATCACTTCAGTAACGCGTTGGCCACGATCGAGCTGGGCGCGTGTGGCCTGATCCAGATCTGAAGCAAACTGCGCAAAAGCCGCCAGCTCGCGATATTGGGAGAGCGCAAGTCGTACACCGCCGCCCAGCTTTTTGATGACTTTGGTCTGCGCCGCGCCACCGACGCGCGAAACCGACTGGCCGGCATGTACGGAAGGCCGCACGCCGGCATTGAACATATCGTTATCGAGAAAGATCTGGCCGTCAGTAATCGAAATGACGTTGGTCGGTACAAATGCGGATATGTCGCCGGCCTGGGTCTCGATAATGGGCAGTGCGGTCAACGAGCCGGTCTTGCCTTTGATCTTGCCGTCGGTGAATTTTTCAACATATTCTTCGCTGACCCGCGCCGCACGTTCCAGCAAGCGTGAATGCAGGTAGAAGACATCGCCCGGATAGGCTTCACGGCCCGGCGGGCGGCGCAGCAACAGCGAGACCTGGCGATAAGCCCAGGCCTGCTTGGTCAAGTCGTCAAAGATGATCAGCGCGTCTTCGCCACGGTCACGGAAGTACTCACCCATGGTGGTGCCCGAGTAAGGTGAGATGTACTGCATGGCGGCCGATTCAGACGCCGATGCGTTGACAACAATGGTGTGCGTCATGGCGCCATGCTCTTCGAGCTTGCTCACCACATTGGCAACCGTGGACTGCTTCTGGCCGATGGCGACGTAAATACACTTAATACCGGTGCCGACCTGATTGATAATGGTATCGATGGCGATCGCGGACTTGCCGATCTGTCGGTCACCGATGATCAATTCACGCTGACCGCGGCCGATCGGCACCATGGCGTCAATGGACTTGAGGCCGGTTTGTACCGGCTGGTCCACTGACTTACGCCAGATCACACCGGGCGCCACTTTTTCAATCGGCGCGAATCCGTCATTTTCAACCGGGCCCTGCCCATCGATCGGGTTGCCCAGCGCATCAAGCACACGGCCCAACAGCCCGTGGCCGTGCGGTACCTCAAGAATACGTCCGGTGCATTTGACCGTGTCTCCCTCGGTGATGTGCTCGTAGTCACCGAGAATGACCGTACCGACGGAATCGCGCTCGAGGTTCAGCGCCAGACCAAATGTATTTTGGGGAAACTCGATCATTTCACCCTGCATGGCGTCTTGCAGGCCGTGTATGCGGGCAATACCGTCAGAGACGCTGACGACGGTACCTTCATTGCGTGTTTCGGCCGAGATATTCAGCGCTTCGACGCGTTGTTTGATCAGTTCACTAATTTCAGATGGATTCAATGTTGATTGCATCTTTTTTTCCTATTGCACCGCCCCACTCGGGGCGATCTGTTCAATATTCGTTGTTCGGAGGCCCAATGCACTTTCCCAAGGGCCTTTCCCAAGGCGTCTTATGAAGCATTCAGGCTCTGTTCCAATTTACCGAGTCGACCTCGCAAGGACCCGTCGATGACTTGATCCCCGGCATAAATAACGGCGCCGCCCAGCACTTCAGCGTCGATCTCGCTGACCAATTCCACTTGTTTGCCGAAACGTCTCGCCAACGCTTCGCTCATCTTCTGTGCCTGGGCATCGTCAAGTGCCGCGGCCGATACGACCCGGACACTCAGCCGCTTTTCGGCTTCCTCGCGCAGCAGGCTGAACAGGCGCGATATCTCCGTCAACAGTGACAAACGGTTGTTGACCGACAGCACCTTCAGAAAATCAGCAAAGCCGGTGCTGAATGCTTCCGCACCGGCGTCAATAATCAATCCCGCCGATGCAGCAGAACTCACCCCGGGATTGTGCAAAACGGCACTGACCGTATCATCTGAGGCCACTGTGCCGGCAAGCTCGAGCATGCTCGACCACCCGGGCAGTTCATCGGCCTGCTGCGCAAGCTCAAAAGCCGCCTTGGCATAGGGGCGGGCCAGTGTGGTCAGGCTGCTCATATCTCCGTGATCAGCTTGTCGATCAATTCGCGGTGAGTCGCTTCATCAACTTCCTTTTCAAGAATCCGTGACGCGCCCAGTACCACCAGGCTGGCGACCGAGGCACGCAGTTCTTCGCGTGCCTGATTCGCTGCCTGTGAAATATCCGCCTCGGCAGCGGCAACCTGCTTGTTGCGCTCGCTCACTGCGTCGTCTTTGGCCTGGTCCACGATCTGTCCGTGACGCTGATTGGCTTGTTCGACGATTTCGCCGGCCTTTTCCCGTGCTTCGGAAATCTGCTGCTCTACCGTGACCTTGGCCGCTGCGAGCGCCTGCTCGGCGCGGTCAGACGCAGCCAGACCGTCAGCGATTTTCTCGCGACGCTCGTCCAGCGCCTTCATCATTGGCGGCCAGATGAACTTCATGCAAAACCACACGAAGATCATCATTGCGATGGATTGCAGTATTAAAGTGGCATTAAGATTCATGCCTTACCTCGTTCAGTAGGTTCGGGCTTGTCAGCCGCGCTTGTCAGCCGCCCAGGGCTTTCTCGAGCTGGCCGACAAACGGGTTTGCAAACGTGAAGAACAACGCAATACCCACGCCGATCATCGCCACAGCGTCAAGCAAGCCGATGACCAGGAAGAATTTGCCCTGCAGCATCGGTGCCAACTCAGGCTGCCGCGCGGACCCTTCCAGAAGACGGCCGCCCAGCAGGCCGGTACCGATACCAACACCCAGTGCGCCCAGACCGATCAGGATCGCAACAGCGATAGCGGTCATTCCAATTACAGTTTCCATCGATAACTCCCGTTTATAGAGATGGTTGCCAAAAAATAGCCAAATGAATAGCCAATAAATCAGTGATGCTCGTGCGCCATACTCAGGTACACGACCGTCAACATCATGAAAATGAATGCCTGCAGCGTGATCACGATCAGATGAAACGCTGCCCAGATAAAGTGCATCAATTGCCCGCCCAAAAACGCCAGGCCACCCACCAGAAACAATTCTGCGAGCAAAATCCACAAGGTTTTCTTGGTGTCCAGCGCGCCCTTCAAATTGAGCCACAGGGTGGCAAAAATGGAGCCGGTGGCGACGACCCAAAACCAGGCCGGGATGTGCTCGCCAAAGACAGAACTCAGGCCGCTGGCAACCAACCCGGAACCGGCGGTGAAGACCAGAGCAATCAGGATAAAGATCAATTCGCCGGCATATAGGTTGCCAAATAAGCGCAGACCCAGAGAAATGGGTTTGGCCAGCAAGGTCACCGTTTCAAGCAGCAGGTTAAAAGCCATGATGGGCGGCCAGAAAACCTTCGGCATGCCGAGTTCTTTTGGATTCAGGGGGTTAAACACCAGCTCACCCAGGAAGCCCCCGATGCCCTTAATCTTGATGCTGAAGAAGATGATCAGGAAAAACACCGTAAAGGACATGCCCAGCGTGGCGTTGACGTCAGTGGTTGGCACAACCTTTTGGTAGGAGATTCCACCCTGGGCCGCCACGAAGGGCAACCAATCCACCGGAATCAGATCCATGAAGTTCATGAAGAAAATCCACACGAACAGGGTCAGCGCCAGTGGCGCGATGAATTTGCTGGTGCCGTGGAAGGTGTCACGCACGCTGTTGTCGATGAATTCAATGATGAATTCAATCGCTGCCTGGAATCGTGTCGGTACACCGGAATTGGCCTTTTTGGCCACGCTTCTGAAGATCAGGAAAAATCCGACGCCGAGTATGAGAGACCAAAACATCGTGTCGACATGAAAAGCCCAAAAGCCCATTGCAGCGGCTTCCTCGGCGCCATGGGCAATACCCCAACTGCCGTCAGAATGCTGGCCAAAAGTCAGATTCTGGAGGTGATGTACGATGTACTCACCTGACGTTAGATTTTCGCTGTTACCAGCCATTACCTACCCTGCTTTTGCACGCCCACGAACGCAAATGTTCGCCTGCACGCAGAAGATATGTTCTACCGTTCAATTATCAAGGCCTAAGAGGCCATTATTCCTCGTTTTTTTGCGATTCCGGGGCGTTTATTTCGGTGGCGCACGAAAGGCCATGGCCAACCCCACCCAACTTGCCGCCAAAACCAAAATCATGCCGACGAAAAAATAACCTGCCGACAGTGGTTTGACCCAGATAAACACCAGGGCGCACAACAGGCCTACCATAAACAATTTGGTGAATTCGCCCACCATGATGGCCCGAAAAAAAGCCACACTGCTACCGCCTATTTTTCGCCCCACCAGAATTGTGAACAGCATCCCTGGAAGATATACCGCCAGGCTCCCGAAAAACGACGAATACGCCGCCACCGGGCTGACCATCAGTAAGCCTGCTGACAACACCAGCGCGACCAACGACTGAATTCTCAGACCGGTAAAAAGCCTTTGCACCAGATATTGTGTTTCGGCCCGTATTTCGGCTTGAGACTGAATTTCAGTGCCCTCTGGCATTGACCGCGGCCCGACTTCGAAGTGTATTGAACCCACTTTAAAGTCAAATCGCGGTCAAAGACCGCCCATTCTACCATTGTTGGTGAAATTGAGGGAGCAATGTACCCACAATAAAGCCCCCCAAGTCCATCCTTATTCCGAATCAAACCCGAGCTTCTCGAGCACACCTTGAAGTTCGTCGGCAGAGGAGTAGGTGATGGTCATCTTGCCCTTGCCGCTCGCGCTGTGCTGGATGCGGACTCGGGCGCAGAGGGTTTCTTCGAGGCGGTCTTGCAGGCGCAGAATGTCTGGGTCGACTTTCTTGAAGGCAGGTGTTGACTCACCTTTCTGGAGCCGCCGGACCAGCGCTTCAGTCTGCCGCACGGACAGGCGTTTGTGCACAACCTCACGGGCGGCACTGACCTGCAGGTCTTCGTCCAGTGAGAGCAGGGCGCGGCCGTGGCCCATTTCGATGGCCCCGGCGTCGACCATGTCCTTGACTTCCTGCATCAACTCCAGCAAACGCAACAAGTTTGAAACGGCGGCGCGTGAGCGCCCGACCGCGTCAGCCGCCTGTTGATGTGTCATGTTGAATTCTTCGATCAATTGCCGCAAAGCGCCCGCTTCTTCCAGGGGATTGAGATCTTCACGCTGGATATTTTCGATCAGCGCAATGGCGACCGTCACTTCGTCGGGCACATCCCGGACAATGGCCGGAATCGTGGCGATGGTGGCGATTTGGGCAGCGCGCCAGCGGCGCTCGCCGGCAATCAATTCATACAACTCATCGTCCAGGGCCCGCACTACGATGGGCTGTATCACGCCCTGAGCGCGGATTGAGGCGGCCAGGGCTTCGAGTTTATCCTCGTCAAACACTGAACGAGGTTGATAACGCCCGGGCCGGATCAGGTCGAGCGGTAATTCCCTGAGCCGATCAGCCGCTCCGCTTTCCACGCGCCTGAGCGTTCTTTGACTGAGCATGGCGCTCAGGTTGCGACCCAGTACCGGCTTTTTCCTGGTTGTCATTCTCAGGCAGAACCTCTTTTCTCACTGCGGCGCAGCATTTCTCCGGCCAGCGACAAGTATGCTATCGCACCCTTGGACGTGGGGTCGTAGTGCAACACCGGTAATCCATAACTGGGTGCCTCGGCCACCCGCACATTGCGCGGCACCAGGGTACGATAAACACGTTGGCCAAAATTCTCGATCAACTGGTCTGACACCGCGGTCGCAAGGTTGTTGCGGCCATCGTACATGGTTCGAACCAGTCCTTCGATACGCAGGTAGGGGTTGACGCTTGCGCGAACCTGTTCGATGGTTTCAATCAGTGCCGACAACCCCTCCAGCGCATAGTACTCACACTGCATCGGGATCAACACGCTATCGGCTGCCGCCAACGCGTTGAGCGTGAGCATATTGAGCGAAGGCGGACAGTCTATGAAGATCCAGTCGTGATTTCTGATCAGCGGGTTAATCGCGCGCTTGAGCGCAAATTCCCGCTCATCTTCCAGATCAGCCTCCTCGCCCCCTCGCCGCAACAATTCCACTTCGGCGGCCGTCAGGTCGCTGTTGGCCGGCAGCACTTTGAAGCCCAGGCCTTCCGGCTTGACCAAGGTATCGGTCATCGAGGCCCGCCCCAGCAGCACGTGGTAGGCGGTGTGTTCCAGGGTTGCCGACTCAATGCCACAACCGGTCGTGGCATTGGCCTGGGGATCCATATCCAGCAGGATGACGCGGGCCTTCATGCTGGCAAATGCCGAGGCCAGGTTGACGCATGTTGTGGTTTTACCGACACCACCTTTCTGATTGGCTACGGCAATGATTTGGGCAGCCATCAAGCTGTGCCTTCCTCGTGTAAATTCTGAATCAGCGACATAATGACGAGATGCCGGTCTGCTTTCAATCCCGGCACCTCAAGTTGTTCAATCGTGTCGACACTGATCTCCTGCGGCAGGCCCTTCAGCTCTTCATGTGGATAGCGGCCTTTCATGGCCAGGATGCGGGTGTTTGCAGCCACCAGGTGCAGGGCATCGTGTGAGAAATCGGCCAATGAGGCCAATGCTCGGCTGACGATGACATCAAACGTGCGGTCAGGCCGGTAGCGATCCAGTCGCTGCTGAACGGGTTCAACATTGGAGATCGAAAGTTCGCGTACGATATGGCGCAAAAATCTGACTTTCTTGCCGGCCGAATCAAGCAGCGTCAAGGACAGTTCAGGCCTGACCAGGGCGAGCGGAATCCCGGGAAGGCCAGCGCCGGATCCCGCGTCCAGCACGCTTAGGTTTTTTGTTGGCGCGTGAGCGGCTGGCTCCAGCCAGGGCAGAATGGACAGCGAATCCAGCACGTGGCGGCGGATCATTTCGGCGCCGTTAGGAACCGCGGTCAGGTTATATGCCTGATTCCAGCGTTCAAGCTCAGCGAGGTAATGCAGCAATTGTTCAATCGCGTGGTCATCAACGCTTAAGCCCGCCAGTGACGACAGCCCTTCGCTCAGAAGCAGGCGATCGGACGAATCTCTGGTGGCGCGCGGCGGAGTTGTGCGGTGGTTCGTGTTGGGCAATCTGTCCTCAGATCAACCCAGTGCCTGTCATCTGGGCAACAATTTTTGCGCCAATCTCGGCGCCGGTATCAAAATACTCGGTGTTCGAGGACTTGGTAACAATACGCCAGACTGGCTTGCCCACCGCCACATCGAAGTAAGTCGATTCTACGTAATGCGCCATGTTCTTGTCGGCGTAGCCCGGCCCTTGACGCACGGTATATACGTTGGTGAATGATGGGCTGCCCCAGCCATAGCTGGTGAATCCGCTGCCGACGTGCTGCATCCAGTAATCCGAACGCTCGTATTCGTCCACGACCATGGCACCGGAATAAAAAATCACAACGACTCCGTCGACGTTGGACTGTTTTAGCGCTTCTTCTGCTTTGACGGTATCGATTTCACCCCGAATACCACCGCTGAGACCCGGCAGCTTGCTACCTGCCACTGCATTAGCGCCTTCCTTCTTCATCATGTCAACGATGTCCATCTCGATCGCCTGCCGCATCAGTGCCTCGGGCAGCACGGCAATGACAGCAATGCGATTGGGCTTTCTGACGCTCATGCCTTCCGCTTTCCACTGGTCCACCACCTGGGTGCCAGAGCAGGCAGCAACGAAAATCAACATGGCCATTGCTGCAAGCAGTGTTCTGATTTGTCTACACATCATTTTGGGAATTCCTTAAGTCAACCCGGCCACATCAGGGGCCCGGTTCGCGTGAGTCAGCCATCTTAACGCAATCGTATCTGGCTTGCCTTGACAATTTTTGCCGGTGCCGCGCCTGCAGTCTGTGAGGCACCAGCGTTAGGAAAGGCCCATGAGCGGACTGCTGGCCACTCCTGGCGGATGGCCCTGCGGGCTACCCTCACTTCTCCGCGCTTGGTGGGTCGGCTCCAACGGAACATCCTGTTCCGTGTCATCTCGTCGAGCCATCCATGGCTCGACGACCCAGTCGCTTGTGCGTCGCTCGGCATCCTTGAAGTCGCGGCCAGCAGTCCGCTCATGGGCCTTTCTTAAGGTAGAACAATGCAATAAGAGCCGACCCACGAACAAACGTGGCTGGAATTCACAGCTAGTCAATCGCCATATCCAATTCTTCGGCACGATGGCAGGCCACCCAGTCGTCGTTCTCCATGCGGCGCAGTGCAGGCACGTCGGCCTTGCAGCGCTTGACGATGTAGGGGCAGCGGCTGTGAAAAATGCACCCGCACGGCGGATTATAGGGTGATGGCATATCGTCGGTGAGCCAGCTCTCCTGGTGAGCCTCGCGGGCCAGTTTGGGATCGGGAATCGGTACCGACTTGACCAGCGCGCTGGTGTAAGGATGCAGGGGTTGGCGGTAAATATTATCGCGCCGGGACAATTCCATGGCGCGGCCCATGTACATCACCATGACCCGGTCACTGATATGGCGCACCACCGACAGGTCATGCGCAATGAAAATCAGCGACAACCCGAGTTTCTTTTGCAGGCCCTTGAGCAGGTTGACGATTTGCGCCTGGATCGAGACATCCAGGGCGCTGACCGGCTCATCGCAAACCACCAGCTTGGGGTTGAGCACCAGCGCCCGCGCAATCCCGATGCGCTGACACTGCCCACCCGAAAACTCATGCGGATATCGATTGATCTGATTCGGCAGCAAACCGACCATCTTCATCATGCCGCGGGTGCGCTCTTCGACCTGCAGCTTGTCCATGTGAGGGTAAAATGTCCACAACGGCTCTGCAATGATCTCGCCGGCCGTCATTCTCGGGTTGAGCGAGGCCATCGGATCCTGAAAGACGATTTGCAACTCCTTGCGCTTGTTCCTCAACGCCTCTTCATCCAGCTTTCCGAGCTCTTCACCCAGCCACAGCACGCGTCCCCGCGAGGGCTGAATCAGGCCCAGCACGGCCCTGGCGAGCGTTGACTTGCCGCTTCCGGACTCGCCCACAATGCCCAGTGTTTCGCCAGCCCGGAGCTCGAAACTGATGCCGTCCACTGCCTTGAGCACGCGCTCCCTGCGATGCAGCAGGCCACCCGTGTAGTCGTGAAAATGAACGGCAAGGTCTTGAACGCGCAAGACGGGTGGGTTCAGATCCGCACTCATGGCTTGACCTCCTCGCCCTCCAGAAAACAGCGGCTCAAGTGACCTCCGCCAAAAGACCGGGAAGGTGGATCTTGAGTGCATTCATCCATCGCACTGGCACATCGTTCGCGGAATGCACAACCGCTGGGCAAGGCCAGCAGATTCGGCGGATTGCCTGGAATGGCGTGGAGCGCTGTATCGCCCACCCGATCAAGTCGGGGTACCGACTTCAGCAGACCCTGAGTATAGGGATGCTGGGGGTTGTAGAAAATGTCCTCCGCTGTGCCACGTTCAACCATTTTACCGGCATACATCACTATGATGTGTTCGCACAAATCTGCCACAACCGCCAGGTCGTGGGTGATCAGCATCATGGACATGTTGGTTTCAGCGCGCAGCTTTGAGATCAGGCGGCCGATCTGCGCCTGGATGGTGACGTCCAGTGCCGTTGTGGGTTCATCGGCGATGAGCAATTTGGGTTCACACAGCAAACCCATGGCAATCATGACACGTTGGCGCATGCCACCGGAATATTGGTGCGGATACTGGCGAATGCGTTCCTCGGCATCCGGTATCCTGACGGCCCGCAACATTTCAATCGCGTGAGCCCGGGCTTCCTCGAGCCCGAGGCCCTGATGGTGCATGACGACTTCGGTCATTTGTCGCTCGATTGTCAGGAAAGGATTGAGAGACGTCATCGGGTCTTGAAAAATCATGGCGATCTGGCGACCGCGAATGTTACTCATTTCGGCCCTGCCGGCGGTCATCAAGTCGAGGTCTCCAAATAGCGCCTGGCCACTCGCCCGACCGTTTTCAGCGAGCAGGCCGAGTATGGCCAGAACCATCTGGGTTTTGCCGGAACCCGATTCACCGACGATGGCCAGTGTCTCGCCTTCATTGACGCTGAAACTGACTCCATTGACGGCGTGGACATCACCTTCGGGCGTACTGAATGTGACACTGAGGTCATTGACTTCTAGCAGCTTGCTCACATCCGGTCCTTGGGATCCATCGCGTCACGCATGCCGTCGCCGATGTAGTTAAAACAATAGAGCGTCACCGTCAAGAAAGTGGCGGGAAATATCAATGTCCAGGGCGCAGACTCCATGTCCTGGGCGCCATCATTGACCAACGCCCCCCAGGAACTCATGGGCTCCTGTACGCCCAGGCCCAGGAAGCTGAGAAAAGACTCCACCAGGATGACCTGTGGGATCGTCAGGGTCACGTATACGATCACAACACCCATCAAGTTCGGGATGATATGGCGGCGAATGATGTCCCAGTCGCCAACGCCACAGGCCCGCGCCGCCTCGACATATTCCATGTTCTTCAGACCCAGCGTCTGGCCGCGCACAATCCGCGCCATGTCCAACCAATTGACCGCGCCAATCGCGATAAAAATCAGCAAAATATTACGTCCGAAGACGACCATCAGCAGTATGACGAAGAACATGAAAGGCAAGGCATATATGATGTCCACCACCCGCATCATGATGCGATCGGTCACACCCCCGTAATAGCCGGCGATGGCCCCGTAACTGACGCCGATCACCAGGCTGACTAATGTTGCCACCAAGCCCACCAACAATGACACACGCCCGCCTTTCAGCGTTCGCACCAGTAGATCGCGACCTACGGCATCGGTGCCGAACCAGTGCCCGCTGTCCAGAGACGGCGGCGCTGAAGTGTAATCCCAGTCGGTAAAGTCGCCTTCCCAATTCGACAGCCATGGTCCGATGATGACCAACAGAATTAACAACAGCATGATGCAGCCACTGACCACCGCGGCCCGATTTTTCAGCAACCGATGCCAGGCGTCAACCCACAGGGAGCGGCCGCGCACATCCTCCTCGACAAAAGCTGCCGCAAAAGGATCATCGAGGATTGGCTCAGCCTTATTCGTCATAGCGGATCTTCGGATTCATCCAGGCGTAGAGAATATCCACAATGAAGTTCAATACAATGATGATGATGCCGTAGAAAATCACGACACCCATGACCAGCGTGTAGTCGCGATTCAGCGCGCCCTGGACGAAATAGCTGCCCAGGCCTGGAATGGAGTAGATCCGCTCCACCACCACCGAACCCGTTATGAGCCCCGCCATTGCGGGGCCCATGTAGGAAATAACAGGCAGCATGGCCGGCTTCAACGCGTGCCGGCCGATGACGATGCGTTCTGGCAGTCCCTTGGCCCGTGCTGTGCGCACAAAATTGCTGTGCAGCACCTCGATCATGCTGCCGCGGGTCAGGCGGGCAATGTAGGCGATCACCGGAAGTGCCAGGGTAATGACAGGAAGCACCATGTGCGGAATTGTCCAATCCCAGCCACCGGCTGGAAGCCACCCGGCGTAGACCGCAAGGCACAATATGAGCAAGGGCGCGATGACAAAATTGGGGATGGAAACACCCAGCATTGCAAACCCCATGGCGGAGTAGTCGACCACTGAATTTTGCTTCAAGGCGGCAAGTATGCCCACCGCGGTACCGACCACAAAGGCCAGCAACATGGCCAGACCACCCAGTGTCAGCGATACGGGAAACCCCCTGGCAATGAGTTCATTGACCGTCCAGTCTTTGTACTGAAATGAAGGGCCGAAATCCAGCACAATGATCTGCCCAAGGTAGCGGAAGTACTGCTGTACCAACGGCTCATCGAGATGGTACTTGGCCTCCAGGTTGGCAATGATTTCCGGCGGCAGCGTTTTCTCGGCGTCAAAGGGACCACCTGGGGCGACGCGAATCAGAAAGAATGCGATGGTAATCAGCATCAAAAGGGTAGGAACCAACCCAAACAAGCGGGCCGCAATATGCCGTAATAGTCCTTCCTGGCTCATGTTAGGGGTCTCGCGGCTCTGGTTCCACTACCGGGAGTGCACCGCGGGCTTTTGAATTGATGGACTTGAGTTTGAACATGTGCCGACTGTAGTGGTGGTCCATCACGTTGTTCTGCCATCCCCTGACGTGGGGGTCGACCAATCTCTTGGTGACGTAAGTGTAAACCGGAATGATGGGTGATTCAGCCAGCAAAATGCCCTCGGCCGCCTGCATCATGCGGCTGCGGCGGGCCGGAATGCGTTCCAGGCTGATTTCATCGAGCAGTGCATCAAAGCTAGAATTGCTGAAGCCAAAGTCATTCAGACCGCTTTGGGTCCGGAATAACTCAAGAAAGCTGTAGGGGTCATTGTAATCGCTGATCCAGCCGGCCCTGAAAACCTGCGTGATTACCGCGGTATTGCGATTCTGCAGAAATACCCGCCACTCCTCATTGATCAGGGAGGTATTGACACCCAGCACCTGCTTCCACATGGACGCAATCGCCAGGGCGATCTTCTTGTGGTTTTCGCTGGTGTTGTAGCGAATCTCAATCCGCGGCGCGTTGTCGCGGGAATAGCCCGCCCGTTCAAACAGCCGCCGGGCCTCGTCCTCCCGCTCAATCTGGGTCCAGGCAGCCCACTCAGGAGTTGCCGGCTCGTAATCACCAATACCCGGCGGCACCAGCGCAAACGAAGGCTCCTCGCCGAATTGGGTGACCTTGCCGGTTACCAGTTTGCGGTCAATGGCCAGCACCAGCGCCAACCTCAGGTCCGGATTATCGACGAAAGGTTCGGCCATCAGATTGAAGCCGAAAAAGTAGGAACCCAGCCAGGGGCTGATGACCAGTTCATCGGGATAATGATCGGCCAGCCAGGCAAATTGGTTGTTGGGCACTTCATAGGTCCAGTCCAGTTCGCGGGATCGAAACATCTTGATCGCGGTGGGCTGATCTTCAATAGGCAGGTAAATAACCTCATTCAGGATCACATTGGCCGCATCCCAATACCGGGGGTTCCGCTCCACGACAATGCGTGATCTGACTTCCCACGCTGTTAGAACAAAGGCGCCGTTTGACACCAGGTTGCCCGGTCGGGAAAACCGACTGCCATGTTGCTCCAGGCTGCGGCGATGAACCGGATAGGTCGAGGCGTGAGATAGCAAGCCCAGAAAGTAGGGCGTTGAGCTGGTCAGGTTGATCTGCAGAGTGTATTCATCCAGTGAACTCACACCCAATTCACCCGGCGGCAATTCACCCTGCAGCACTTCCCTGGCGTTGACAATGGGCAGAAGAATATTGGCGTAGTTGGACGCAGTGCGAGGATCTGCACTACGCCGTAAACCAAATACAAAGTCCTCCGCGGTGATGGGGTCCCCATTGGACCAGCTTGCGTCGCGGCGCAGGTAAAATGTGTACGTTCTGCCGTCTCGCGAAATGTTCCAGCGCACTGCCGCGCCCGGGATGATCTTGCCATTCGGCGCCTCGGTGGTCAGCCCTTCAAACAGGTCACGCAGAATATGTGATGATGGAATGCCCGCAGAGAGGTGCGGATCCAGGGTCTGGGGCTCCTCGCCATTTCCGCGCCTGAGTGACTGCTTGTCGGCCAGACCCGCAGGGTCCGGTCGCCCGTCAATCATGATCAGCTCGACCGGCCGCGGACGCTTTTCTCTTGTGAGGCTCGATTCGTCACTGACTGGTTCGCAGCCGGTCCCAAGCAGGGCAGCTCCGAGCACGGCAATCAATGCAGCTTGCCGTCCAGACCGTGGTGCCGCAGGTGGGAACATCTACTCCACCTCTAAGTAGCGTGAAAGGTGGATGTCCCTGACATTGTCCACATAACCATGGATTTTGGTGCTTACCAGATGGCGAGAAACATAGTAATAGAGCGGAATCACCGGCATTTCCGACATCAGGAAGGCCTCGGACGCCGCCAGCTTGTTCATTCGCTCAGCACCTTTTAGCTGGGTCGCATCACTCAGCATTTGGTCGTATCGCGCATTGCTGTAAAAGGTCGTGTTCAGTTCCGTATCGCTCAAAAAAAGGTCAAGAAAAGTGGTCGGATCGCCGAAGTCCGCAATCCATCCACCACGAAAAACTTCGGTTAATACCCCCATCTTCCGATTATTGACAAACACTTTCCATTCTTCATTGATCAATTCTGTGCTGACACCCAAAACTTGCTTCCACATCGCTGCAACCGCCACAACAACCCGGCGGTGGAGACTGGACGTGTTGTAGCGTATTTGCAGCCTCACCGAATCGCTGGCATTGTGACCCGACAGACGGTAAAGCCTCTGGGCCTCACGGATTCGCGCCTCCCGGTCCAACGCAGCGTATTCCTTCCCGATACCCCCGAAGGACCCAAGGCCCGGGGGAATGACGCCCCAGGCCGGCATCTCGCCGGAACCCAACACCACGCGAGCCAGCGTATCCCTGTCGATGGCAAGCGACAGGGCCTTTCTGAAGTCGATCGACTGCAGCATTGGCTTGCTGACATTCAGCCCCAGCCAGAAACTTCCCAAGTAGGCCTGCACCCGCAACTGTGATGGCAGGTTTTCACGCAACCACTGGTAGCGGCCGGATGGTATGGTCTCGGTAATATCGAGCTCTCCGGCCCGAAAACGGGCAAGTTCGGCAGTGGGCTCTTCCACCGGCAGGTAGGCAATTGATTCTATTGCCACGTTGCCGGCGTCATGAAAATTCTCATTGCGGGTCAGCAACAATTGCGCATGAGGCGACCAATCGGTCAGCGTAAACGCCCCGTTAACGGGGCTCTTGCGAGGCTTATCAATCGACTGCGAATGCAAGGGATAACTGACCGGGTGTGCAAGAATCTCCAACAACCATGGGGCGGGGATTTCCAGCTCAATCTCCAAGGTGTGCGGCCCCAGCGCTCGGATGCCGATTGATTCCGGCGAAGTCCGCCCTGCCAGCACCGCACGCGCATTCATTACCGGGCTCAGAAGGCTCGCCGTCGGCCCGGCAGTGCCGGGTGCAAGGCCCCGCTTCCAGGCCCGCAGATAGTCTGCAGCGACAATGCCATCCCCGTTTGACCAGCGCGCCTCGGGGCGCAACTGAAATGTCCAGACCATGCCGTTGCTGCTGACCTCCCAGCTCACAGCTCCGCCCGGAACTGGCTGCCCATCTGCGCCAAAACTGACCAGGCCTTCGCGCAGATCCCGCAACACATTGATTGCCGCCAGGCCCTGGGCGCGATGGATATGCAGGGAATCAGGCTCGGGACCCAAGCCACGTCGAATGACCATCGCCGACTCGGCCCGTACGTCGGCATGGGAATTGGCACAGAAAACCATTGCAATCAATGCCGAGACAAGGCCCCGCACCGTTGCCTCAATCAGCGTCATCCCCATCGGTCAGCGGCCCAAATAATGCACAAGCGACGTCCGGCATTTACTGCATGAGATGAGGGGAGTAGCATCAAGCGCCCAATCGCCTGATTACTGCAAATGAGTGTTGTATCCTAGAGTCTGTAAACACTATATATGTCGTCACTGTTGGGTCTTGGAACGTATCGATCTGTTGTGATACTACACTGCCCCACTTCCGCCGTGCCAGCTATTAACGTGGCGTTCTGCGGCGACGATTGAAATAGTGTTAGCAAGCCCAGTCAACCGGAGGTGAGCGTGGCTTCTGAGAATTCAAAAAAAAGCAGCCTGGAGTACGACCCGGAGAATGAGCCGGTTCGGATTGAGCATGTAAACCAACTGTTGGAGTACATGGCCTCAGGCAGCAAGGACCAGAGCCAGTGGCGGCTCGGCACCGAGCATGAAAAGTTTGGCTTCACCACGGCTAATCTCAGGCCGCTTCCCTATGAAGGTGAACGAGGCATCAGGACCCTGTTGGATCTGCTGGCCAGCAATTTTGCCTGGAAGCCGGTCACCGAACATGGCAAGACCATCGCGCTGTTGAATGACGAAGGGGCATCCATCACCCTGGAGCCCGGCGGTCAATTGGAACTCTCTGGCGCACTACTGGATAACCTGCACGAGACCTGCGACGAAGTAAATACGCATCTGCACCAGGTTCGTTCAGTTGCAGAAACTATGGGAATAGGCTTCCTCGGCATGGGTTTTCACCCCAAGTGGCCCCGCTCCGAGATGCAATGGATGCCCAAGGCAAGGTACGGCATCATGCGCGAGTACATGGGGAAAATGGGCACCATGGGCCGCGACATGATGACCCGAACCTGCACGGTGCAGGTCAATCTTGATTTCGGCTCCGAACAGGATATGGTGAAGAAATTCCGCACCAGCCTGGCCCTGCAGCCCATTGCAACGGCGCTGTTCGCCAACTCCCCGTTCACCGAAGGCCGCCCCAATGGCTACCTGAGCTTTCGATCACGCGTGTGGGAAGATACCGACCCCGACCGCACAGGCATGCTGCCTTTTGTCTTCGAAGACGGTATGGGATTTGAGCGATACACCGACTATATGCTCGATGTACCCATGTACTTTGTGTACCGCAACGGCGAATACATCGATGCATCGGGTCTGTCGTTCAGGGATTTCTTGCGCGGTGAATTGGCGTGCTGCCCTGGGGTGTTGCCGACGATCAAAGACTGGGAAGACCACCTGACAACGGCATTTCCCGAAGTCAGACTCAAGCGATTTCTGGAAATGCGCGGTGCAGACGGCGGACCCTGGCGGCGGCTGTGCGCCCTGCCGGCGTTCTGGGCCGGATTGCTCTATCACGCGCCATCGCTGGATGCCGCATGGTCTTTAAGTCAGGACTGGACCATGGAAGAAAGACTTAGACTCCGGCATGAGGCGCCGAAGTTGGGTTTGAAATGCAGTGTTCGCGGCCGGACTTTGCAGTCACTGGCGCTGGAGTTGATCGATCTTGCCCGTGATGGCCTCAGCGCGCGGGCAAGACTCAACGCGATGGGTGAAAACGAATGCGGGTACCTGGCGCCGCTGCAGGAAATTGCCGACAGCGGCGTGACACCGGCGGAACGCAAGTTGGCGCTCTATCACACAGAGTGGGACGAGTCTGTTGACCCGCTGTTCTCCCTCTACTCCTACTAGAACCTGTGAACAGGCCCTGGTATCTACCCCTGGTATCTACGTGTCGCAGGGGCCGACTCTTTTACCTTCCCAGCTCATTGTTATTTCGAAGCTCTGACCGCCAAAGCTGGCGCTGATCAGACCCTCTCCCCGAACCGTGTCGCCGGTTGAGCTTGCCGTCCAGTCACCTTTCATTTCGCTGCCCGTCGTCGGGCAGTTCATCGCCCAACGCATGGTGTTGCCATCAATTTGGGTGGTTTCGATCGTGCACCCTTCATCCATACCCTCGCTACTCATGGCATCCGGCGTGAGCATGTCCTCTTCCAGACACTGGTTGGTGGTCGTAACTTTGGGCTCACCCATCATGGGTGTGTTGACAATGGATGTCATCTCCCACTTGCCGGGGGTAATCGGGATACCCTGGTCCGATACCTGGGCCGATACCTGGGCGCCTGCCAGGTAAGTGACTGCTGCAACGCATGCGAACAAAATCCGTTTCATCTCTCTCTCCAGCAAACGCTTAGACGCCTTGATCAACAGGGGGAGGTGTGCGATTGCCTCAGCTTTCGCCGTCCACCCTGAATATTACAATTTTCCAGTCGCGGGCATTGCTGGCGCTGTGGTCATACCCCACGTAATAGGTTTTTCCTGCCTCAAAATCTGCTTCCAGGGGCGCAGCCTGGTGCCTGTTGAAGGACCTGCCAACCGTTTTGCAGTGCGTAGTATTGATCTTCGCACGGCCCTGTATGGTGTGCCTGCCGGCCGGAATTTCGAAAACCAGCTCTGGCACGATGGTTTCTATGCCATCGATCTTGTACACCTCAATGGGTGAAATGCACTGAACCGCCTTGCGGGCGCCGGTGACAATCGTGGCCGTGCCAGCGTCATCGCCAAGGACCGCCGCCGGGACCAACATCAGGCATGAAAGTATCAAAAGCCTCATTTTCATGGAAATACTCCTTGAGTATTGCGCATGAACATCATGACATAAATTGAGTATCGCTTCCCTGCTCCCGCCTGCGGCGGAAGGCGGCTGCGCTCAACGGCACAATATTGAGTCTGGCTTCGCCAGCCATGCCTTCGGCTTGAGTATCGCTTCCCTGCTCCCGCCTGCGGCGGAAGGCGGCTGCACGCACGGGGCCACGGCAGTAGTCATTCGGTCTCGTACCAGCGTTAGGAAAGCCCCGTGAGCGGACTGCTGGCCACGCCTTCAAGGATGCCGAGCGACGCACAAGCGACTGGGTCGCCGAGCCAGGGATGGCTCGGCGAGGCGACACGGAACAGGATGTTCCGTTGGAGCCGACCCACCAAGCGCGGAGAAGTGAGGGTAGCCCGAAGGGCCATCCGCCAGGCGTGGACAGCAGTCCGCTCATGGGGCTTTCCGGAGGTAGAACAGAAGGAGCCCGGGCCACCAAGCGCGGAGAAGTGAGGGAAGCCGAGCCATGAATGGACCAGCGCCGTGCAGCTCATCAAGGGATCGTTCCCGCGCATCCTTGCGCTCCACGATCTAAGCACGCTGCACTGTGCGTGCTGGCTTCGTCTTTGATGCCTTGGGATCGTTCCCGCGCATCCTTGCGCTCCACGATCTAAGCACGCTGCACTGTGCGTACTGGCTTCGTCTTTAATGCCTTGGGATCGTTCCCGCGCATCCTTGCGCTCCACGATCTAAGCACGCTGCACTGTGCGTACTGGCTTCGTCTTTAATGCCTTGGGATCGTTCCCGCGCATCCTTGCGCTCCACGATCTAAGCACGCTGCACTGTGCGTACTGGCTTCGTCTTTAATGCCTTGGGATCGTTCCCGCGCATCCTTGCGCTCCACGATCTAAGCACGCTGCACTGTGCGTACTGGCTTCGTCTTTAATGCCTTGGGATCGTTCCCGCGCATCCTTGCGCTCCACGATCTAAGCACATCCTTGTGCAAAGACGCGTCAAAACGGCAAATCGAGGTCCAGGTTGAGCGACAATAATTGTTGACGAAAGACGGTCTTGATGCGCTCCAGCGCCTGTTCGGTATCGCCGTCGAATCGAACCACCAGAATGGACGTGGTGTTGGAAGCCCTTACCAGGCCCCAGCCATCATTGAAGTCAGCCCGTACGCCGTCAATGGTGTTGATCCGGGCGCCTTCAAACCGCGCCCTGGACTGGAAAGCCGCAACAAAGTCGTGGTTTTGACCTTCCTCCATTTCCACCTTCATTTCCGGCGTACTGAAACTCGTGGGCAGGGCGTTCAGAATAGCTTCCGGAGGGGTATCGGTGCCGGACAAAATCTCCAACAGTCGGCAGGCCGCATAAATCCCGTCATCGACCCCGTACCAGCGCTCTCCAAAAAAGAAATGACCGCTCATTTCACCGGCAAAGGGGGAACCAATTTCCTTCATCCTCGCCTTGATGAGGGAATGACCCGTCTTGTACATCACGGGAATACCGCCCGCCTCTTCGATCACTTTTGCCAGGTGCCCGGTGCACTTGACGTCGTAAATGATGGTCGCGCCTGGTTTACGGTCCAGTACGTCCAATGCGAGCAGCATCATGACCCGATCCGGGTAGATTATGGAACCACCCAATGTGACGACGCCCAACCTGTCGGCGTCGCCGTCAAGCGCCAGGCCGATATCGGCGTCCAGCATGCGTACCGCATCAATTAAGTCCGCCAGGTTCTTCGGGTCGCTGGGGTCAGGGTGGTGATTGGGGAATGTTCCATCGACTTCGTCAAACAGCGGGAAAACCTCGGCGCCCACCGCTTGCAAAACATCGGCAGCACACACACCACCGATGCCGTTTCCGCAGTCGATCACGACGCGCAAAGGACGCTCCATCTTTACATCGGAGGTAATTCTCTCGCGATACTGTTCCAATACATCAAGTTTGCTGACGGTTCCCTTGCCGACCCGCACATCTCCCTTTTTGATGCGGTCATACATCCTGGTAATCTGGTCTCCATACAGCGTGTCACCGGCCACCATCACCTTGAAACCGTTGTAATCGGGCGGATTGTGACTGCCGGTAATGACAACACCGGAACCGGCGGCGAGTTCGTGTGCGGCAAAATACAACACCCCGGTCGGGACGGCACCAATATCAAGTACATCGCAACCCGCGGAGAGCGCGCCTTCGGTCATGCCTGCGACCAGTTCGGGGCCCGAAAGACGGCCATCACGACCAATCACCAGCGGACCGGCATTCCTCTCCTGCACCATCGTGCCCAGGATCTGACCGACCTTCGCTGCGATACCCCGGTCAAGCGTCTTGCCCACGATGCCGCGAATATCGTAGGCCCGGAAAATCGAGGGATCGAGCTCGACCAGGGGCTGAGTGGGACTCTGCCCTTGCCGCTTTGTAATGTTGTAACGCAGTCGCATCGGCGGCGGATCCATATCAGGGGCATTGATGGAAGTGCCCGCTTCATCGTCAAGCCGATCAGTGTCTTCTCTGCCTGCCTTACCGGAGGCCGCAGCTTGGCGTTCTGTAGTTGCCGTCCCGACGGGGATTGCATCCTCTGCTGCTGGTTTCTCCGGCATTAGTATCTTGCCGTCTGGTCCACGAGGCAATTCACGCGCTTGCCTATCCATTTCGAGCTTCAAAAGCTCGTCCGTCTCCTTCTTACTATTTTCCTCTTTCTGCAATCTGGCCCAGGCCTTGTTCGTTCCATAAAAATACCAGCCGCCCAGCATCATCAGAAGGCCGGCGAAAAACAGAAGCAAGCGCTGTTGCGAGGCCAGCAGGACAGTGGATCTCAATTGTGGAGTAATGATTCGGAACAAACTGCCGGGAACAATAGTGGCCTCCGGAAACTCACCCGCGATACCTGGATCTCCAACTGCCAGGAGGTCAGTCATCGCCTGGCGGCCGTTAAACTGCTTAAGCCCCAGGTAGCCTGCTGCCGGATCGCCAGGATTGAATGTGGAAAATAGTATACTGGGGTCCAGCGTGACCATCAGGTAACCCGCCAACTCGTCATCGCGCTCCAACCGCCACGCATCGGCAAGACGAGGTGGTTGGAGGCTGGCGTGAATCTGCAGCGGTGCATTGCCGGTTAAGGACGCCTGAAACAACATGTCAATTACGGCAAATCCGTTGACGCCAATTTCGTCTGCAGAGAGGCTGATCAGGTCCGGCCCAAACACCTGGACCCCGTCAACCTCCGCAATACGGCTTTTCAGATACTTTGCCAGGTCAGCTTCGTACCGCGGATTTTCGATCGCGCCAATTGCTAGCCCAATTAGCTGTTCCTCAGCCAGAAGCTGGTCGAGAATCCGCGTTGCACCGGTCAGCTCGGCGATCACGTTATCTGCCTGTTTCGCAACAGCATTAATGGTTCTGATGCGGCTGGTGTCGCGCACCCAGGAAGTCAAGGTGAGCGCGACAAACGCCGAGCCCAGCACAGTCAGGACGAGCAGCAACCTGGCGTCAGTCTTTCGCCGCTCGAAGTGGGATTGAATATCACTGGCCTTATCGGCCACCCATGATTTGAGATTCTTCAGGTCCATCTTCAGTATCCCGGACTCGACAACATATTAGTGCTCAGCTTTTTCCAGTGTGACCAAAACCACCCTCACCGCGATCAGAGCTGTCGAATTCATCTACCAATCGCCACGCAGCCTGCACCACAGGTAGAAATACCAATTGGGCAATTCGGTCACCCGGGTTGATTGTAAATTCGTCAGCCGCACGGTTCCAGCAAGATACATAAACCTGCCCTTGGTAATCGCTATCAATCAAACCGACCAGGTTGCCCAGTACGATGCCGTGCTTATGCCCCAGGCCAGAACGAGGCAGAATAACAGCAGCCAGTCCAGAATCGGCCATGTGCATGGCGAACCCGGTCGGAATCAATACACATTGCCCGGGTTGAATGGTCAGAGCGCCATCCACGCAGGCACGCATATCCATCCCCGCCGAACCTGCGGTAGCGTACTGCGGAAGCGGTATTTCGTGTCCAAGTCGCGGATCAAGCGCCTTAATTTCCACGCCCGCTTGCTGGTTGCCTGGAGAACTCAATTATTATCCGCCCCTGGTCGATTCAACTCAGCGCCAATGGCTTTGATCAATTGTATGGCAAGCTCCTGCTTACTGCCGCTGCCCAAATCATGCTCACCCTCGGCAGTAATCAGTAATAGGGCGTTGTTCACGCTCTCGAAGCCAGAACCCTCTTGCCCCACCTGGTTGGCGGCAATCATATCAAGACCTTTGCGCAATAGCTTGTTCCTGGCGTTTGTTTTGAGGTTTTCGGTTTCGGCGGCGAAACCGACGGTAAACGGCCGCGGATCGGATGCAGCGACCTCAGCCACGATATCGGGCGTCGCCTTCAAGGCCAGATTCAGCTCTTTTGCACCCTTTTTGATTTTCTGTTCAGACGCTTCCAAGGGCGTGTAGTCCGCAACAGCCGCAACGCCGATGAATATATCGCAGTCCGCCAACCTGGCGATGACCGAGTCCCGCATTTCTTGGGCGCCACGGACATCGGTTCGCTCGATATCAGGGTGGGCGTGAAGAGCACTTGGGCCGGCCACCAGGCTGACCCTGGCGCCGGCCCGCAAAGCCGCTTCGGCAACTGCAAATCCCATGCGGCCTGAAGAGCGATTGCCGATAAACCGCACGGGGTCGAGATCTTCATAGGTTGGCCCTGCCGTCACAACCACGTGTTTGCCAGCCAGCAGGCCACCACCTGCCTTGGCCTGTTCCATCAACCCGTGGCCGGCCACCAAAGCAACGATCTGTGCCGGCTCAAGTAACCGCCCGGCCCCGAATTCACCACAGGCCTGACTGCCGCTGGCGGGCCCCAGCAATTCGATACCCCGGGCCCGCAAGGTCTCGCAATTGTCCTGGGTTGCGGGATTTGCCCACATCTGTTGGTTCATTGCCGGCGCCACCTTGATTGGAGCCGTCGTCGCGAGGCAGAGCGTGGAAAGCAAATCGTCGGCCAGGCCATGCGCGAGTTTCGCCATAAAATCGGCGCTCGCCGGCGCAATCAGGACCAACTCTGCCCAGCGCGCCAGTTCGATGTGTCCCATTCCGGCCTCGGCAGACTCGTCCAATAACCGGGTGTGCACCGGGTGTCCGGACACCGCCTGGAAGCTCAGAGGCATCATAAAAGCTTCGGCGCCGCGGGTCATAACCACCCGAACGTCTGCACCTGCGTCACGCAGTCGACGGACGAGGTCTGCCGACTTATAGGCCGCAATACCGCCGGTCACCCCGAGCAGGATTCGGCAGGTCTCAGATGGGTTGTCTTTGGCCAATCGTCACTCTCATGCATGTCCAGTCGATAGCTTACATCCTGTCGAGGCATTTTTCCGTAAACTTTCTCATCAGGTCAGGTCATCATGGATCAACCATGAATGCGCCCTCTGAACTGTGATCAAACAACACGACCGCGACGAACGTCCGCGGGAAAGAATGTGCCGCCTGGGCCTGGCGGCGCTGACCGACGCCGAATTGCTTGCGATCCTCCTGCGCACCGGCACGGCTGGGGAACACGTGGTGGCACTGGCAAGGCGTCTGCTGGACGATTTTGGCGGCTTACGGGCACTGCTCAACGCGGGATATCGGAATCTTGAAGCTCGGCCAGGCCTGGGACCTGTCAAGTCGTCGCAACTGTGCGCGATCCTGGAATTGTCCAGACGATCCCTTAAGGAAGTCATGCACCGCAGCAATCCTCTCGAAAATCCGGATGCCACGCGCCGCTACCTCCGTTCCGCCCTGTGCGATCAGCAGCACGAGGTATTCGCCTGCCTCTTTCTCGATACCCGCCACCGAGTGATCGCCTACGAGGAGCTGTTCCACGGCACCATCGACGGTGCGACTGTCTATCCCCGGGTGGTCGCAATGAAAGCGCTTCAGCATGGGGCAGCAGCCCTGATCGCCGCGCACAATCACCCTTCTGGCGTTAGTGAGCCCTGCTTGGCGGACCAGGCCATCACGCGACGCCTGAAGGACGCGCTGGCGCTGCTCGACATCCGCCTGCTGGATCATTTCGTCGTTGGCGATGGCCAGCCCGTATCGATGGCCTCCCACGGCATGGTTTAAGGGCTCTCGCTTCCTTGTGACTTTGTTGGGCAGCGCTTTCGCTCGCATTTTACTTGCATCAGGCGTCGCCTTAGGGTATAAAGTGCGGCTGCATTTTCAACAATAGATTCGGTTAGATTCATGTCCAGAGTATGCCAGGTCACGGGCAAGCGCCCGACCACAGGAAATAACGTATCGCACTCGAACGCCAGGAGTAAGCGACGGTTTTTGCCCAACATCCACAACCATCGTTTTTGGGTGGAAAGTGAAAATCGCTGGGTCAAGCTGCGTCTGTCAGCAAAGGGCATGCGCATTGTCGACAAAAATGGTATCGACGCAGTGTTGAAGGACCTGCGCGCCCGCGGCGAGAAGATTTAGGAGGTTCAAGATGGCCAAGAGTGGAAGAGACAAAATTCGCCTGAATTCCAGTGCTGGAACAGGCCACTTTTACACCACCGACAAAAACAAGAAAAACACGCCAAAAAAAATCGAAATCAAAAAGTACGACCCTGTCGTGCGCAAGCATGTGTTGTACAAGGAAGGCAAGATCAAGTAAGTCTTTCATCATTGGAATTGAAAACCCGCCCCCGAGGCGGGTTTTTTGTGAGTGTGTCTCCTGAGATGCATCCCATTACAATGGGGCCAAGGAATTGATGGACCGGAACGACCGCATGCCCGAACTCCCCGAAGTTGAAACTACGCTGCGAGGCATCGAACCCGTGGTGCTGGGCCAGACCATTCGCTCAGTTGTAGTCCGCCAGCCAGCACTGCGGCAGCCGGTACCTGATGCGGTGCAGAACTCCGAAGGGCAGAAAGTGCTACGGCTGTGGCGCCGCGGCAAGTACCTGTTGATTGAACTCGAGCGAGGCGGGCTGATGATTCACCTGGGTATGTCGGGGTCGCTGAGGGTATGCCAAGCCGGTGAACCGCCCCGCAAACATGATCACTTTGACCTGGTGCTGGGCGAGGAACGCTGTGTGCGCTACAACGATCCCCGTCGATTCGGTCTGTTGCTGTGGTGGGACCCACCGGCAGAATCGCACCCATTGCTGAAGCACCTCGGGCCGGAACCTCTGACCGGGGAATTCCACGGCAAATACATCTGGCAAAGATCAAAAGGGCTGAAGGTGGCCATCAAAAACTTCATTATGAACAGCCAGGTGGTTGTCGGGGTCGGCAATATTTACGCCTCCGAGGCTCTGTACATGGCCGGTATCCACCCCTTGCGCGCAGCCGGGCGTGTGTCCGAACAGCGTTACCTGACCTTGACGGCCACCATCAAGGATGTGCTCGAACGTGCGATACGGCACGGCGGTACGACCTTGAGGGACTTTCTGAATGCCGATGGTAATCCCGGCTATTTTGCGCAGGAATTGCTGGTATATGAACGTGAAGGTCAGCCTTGTTTTCAATGCAGAGCACCGATTCGACGGCGCGTGATCGGGCAGCGATCCAGCTACTATTGCCCCCGCTGCCAGCGCTAGCTGTGAATTCCAGCAACGTTGTTCACGTGTGCTGTTCTAGTCTGTGAGGCGCCGATTCGCAGCAAGGGGTCTCCATTCAGGACGCGCTCGAGCCCATCCATGGGACGCTCCTCTTGAAACATCCTGTTTCAAAGGGTCCCGCCTGGAGACCCCTTACTCCGAATCGGCTTGTGCCAGCGTTAGGAAAGTCCCATGAGCGGGCTTTCCGGAGGTAGCGTAGGCATAACAATCGTTCCCCGGTGTATACAACGTTGCTGGAATTCACAGTTAGCCTGCAATGAGCAGGCTCAGTCCACCTGTTTGAGCCAACTGGAGCGCGAGTCCTGGTAAATGGTCTGGTGGTCGTCCAGCAGGATCACGGCCCGCGTGGCAACCGGGTCGCCTGTGCGCCGCAACAATACACTGCCCGGCGCCAGCGCGGTGGCCTTCAGATTCCACCTGCGCTCAGATTGTTGCACTGAAATTCCACCATTGCGGCGGCTGATTTCCAACCTTCGTTGCGCCCACCCGGTTGCGGGAAAACGTGTCGAGACCAAGGTGTAGCGGCCTTCGATGCGCTCCAGCATCGGGCCTGGAATATCAACTTCGGTGGGTGGTTCAACGGCAGGCAGGCCTTCAATCAGGTAGGCGTCGAGCGTTTTCTTCATCGCGTCGAGCGACGCGTGGTTGAACGCGTTGATGACCACGAAATATCCCAGCCCGGACTCAAGACTCAGGGCAAAGTGGGTCAGATAACCATCGGCATCACCGCCATGCATGTAAAGCAGGTGGCCGCCCCTGATCGAACTGTAGATGCCCAGTCCATAGCCATAGCGCAGGCCTGCGCGGGCGGCGAGCGTACGCGTCGGGGTTATTAGCCGGCGCAACTGCCCTTCACTGAATATCTGTTTGCCGTCCAGCACACCGCCGTTCAGCATCATGCGCAGAAATCGCTCCATTTCCACCGGCCGCAGGTTCATGTCGCCCGAGGGCCGATAAACAATGTGCCAGTAGGGAATCGGCGTTCGATAGTCGTGGTCATAGCCGGTGGCGCGCTGGTCTTCGATCTGCTGTGACCAGAGCAAAGTAGCGCTCATTCCCAGCGGCTCGAACACCTGTGCTTTGATCCACTGATCGAAGGCCTGGTTGCTCGCCCGCTCGACCACCAACCCAGCCAGCCCCGGCCCTGAATTTGAATAGGCGTAGAACCGCCCGGGCGGCCACTGACTGGTGCGCGAAGATGGCCTCATACGCAAGGCCGACTCGAGAGTGAGTGGTGTCGGGTCCTTGTCGTCGAATTCTTCTCGGGACATGTCAAACCAACCCGCCGTATGCTCGGACAGGTCAGCCAACACCAGCGGTGACGTGGCGCGGTACGGATTGGCAAAAGCGTATTCCAGATCGTCGCCGCCAAGCTGATCCGCCACCGTTTGATCCAGCCGCACCAAACCCAACTCTTCGGCGCGCAACAAAGCCAGGCCTGTGAAAACCTTGGTCACCGAGCCTGCTCTGAACCAGGTGGCCGAGGACACTGCTTTGCCACTGCGCCAGTCTTCTACCCCGGAATAATGCTCAAGTATGACGCCCTTGCGATCGACGACAATCGCAGCCACAGCGGCCAAGCCGTGAGAATCCTGTATGTGGCGCAGATCGTCGCCGAGTTCGGCCAGCCTGTCCGCTTGCAAGGCGCCGGCAAAGGCAATCAGGCTTGCAAGAATGACCGGTCGCATCTCGAGTTCAGAGCCGGCCGGACATGGCCGCATTGAAGATCCTCCGCACGCCTTCCAAGTCCAGCGGCACTGGATTGGTAACCGCGGTCGGATCAACCACCGCCATGCGAAGAATGTCATCGGCGCGCTCCTGGAGCACACCCAGGGCGTCCAGGCGATGCGGAATGCCGAGCGATTCCCCGCAGCCCAAGCACCCACGCCAACACGGCGTCATAGCCCTTACCAGGCAGCTCCAGCCAGGCCGCAAGCCGGACCATTCGTTGTTCTATTGCCGGGCGATTGAATTGCATCACATAGGGGTGAAAGACCGCGTTGGTCAGGCCGTGGTGGGTATCAAAAATAGCCCCCACGGGGTGACTCAGCGCGTGAATCGCGCCCAGGCCTTTCTGGAATGCCGTCGCGCCCATGCTCGCCGCTGTGAGCATATGGCTGCGTGCCTCGACATCCGATCCATCCTGGTACACGCGCGGCAAGTGATCCCGAATGAGCCGCATACCTTCGATGGCAATGCCGTCTGCCATGGGGTGATAGCCCGGCGCGCAATAGGCCTCAAAGCAGTGGGCCAACGCATCCATGCCCGTAGCAGCCGTCAGGTGTGCCGGCAGACTTACGCTAAGATCGGGGTCGGAAATCACGCATACCGGTGTCATCGCGGGATGGAAGATGATGACTTTGCGCTCTTCATCCTCATTAATAATCACCGAAGCACGTCCCACTTCGGAGCCGGTGCCCGCAGTGGTCGGTATCGCAATTACGGCAGCAATGGCGTCTGCGTCGGCTCGCCTCCAATTGTCCCCGATGTCCTCAAAATCCCACAGTGGACGATTTTGGCCCGCCATCAGCGCAATGGCCTTGGCTGCATCAATCGCACTGCCACCGCCCAAGGCGATAATCCCGTCATGGGCGCCCTCGCGATATCGCGCCACTCCGTCCTCAACATTGCGCCCAACCGGATTGGAACGCACCGATGAAAACGTCCCGGTTTGAATCCCGGCGGATGCATTGAAGTCCAGCGCACGGGTGGTGAACTCCATTTTTTCGAGGTCCGGATCAGTGACCAGCAGTGGCCGCCGCATGCCCAAGGCCCGGCATTGTTGGGGTAACTCCAAAAGCCGCCCCTGTCCACAAAGGATGTGGGTTGGATAATTCCAGGATCCCCACGGCATATGGTCAGGCAATCCGCTCACGAATCGGTGGATAGTGCGCTGGCGATGGCGAATTCTTCCTCAGGCGACAGGACCATCGTCTTGCGTCCATAAAATGCGAAGTAGGCCAGTCCCAACATGAACCATATGGCCACGCCAACGACGCCCAACCGAAAATCGGGGTTGAGAAATAGCCAGACCAGGGTGAGTAATGAAATCCCCAAGGCCAGCCAGGCGCCAAAGCGCCCCATGGGGCTGACGTAGGGACGGTCCAGGTGCGCAAAGCGGCTGCGCAGGATCAGGAATGACAACATTTGCATGATGTAGGCAATCACCGCGCCGAAAACGGCCATGTTCAATATTACGCCCCCAAAAGCGCCTGAGTCACCGATGATGTATAGCACCATCAGCACCGCATACCCGACCAGGGCGCCACAAATTAGGGCGACATGAGGCGTTTTGCGATTTTTGTGTGTGAGCGACAGCCAGTGCGGAAAATAGCCGGCCCTGCTGAGCGAATAGATGTTACGGCCAAAGGCATAAATAATCGCATGAAAGCTCGCAATCAGCCCCGCTACAGCGACCAGTCCCAGCACTTTGCCGCTGCTGACACCGAGCGTCAACTTGAACCCGTCGAGCAGGGGCTCTTCGGTTTGTGAGCCGAAATAGGCGGCGCCCCCGCCAATGCCGGTGTTGAGGAATATGATCAGCACCGCCGTGCCAATCAGAGTCAGCAGGCCCCAGATCAAGCCCCTGGGCATGTCGCGCTTTACGTCAGTTGCTTCCTCAGCCGCCAGCGGCAGTTGCTCGATCGCGAGGTACAGCCAAATCGCAAACGGCAAGGCATAACCCACGCCGCTCCAACCCATGGGTAAAAACACGCTATGGCCGGGCTCCGGCTCGATATTCCACAGTTTTTCCCAACTGAAGTGCGGGATCGCACTGATGTAAAACAGCACCAGAATGGCCAGCGCCAACAGCGTGATCAGCACCACGAACTTGAGTGAGGCTTCAACCCCAAAAATGTTCAGGCCGACGAAGAACACATACAAGCCCAGCCACCAAAGCGGTTGTGCCGAAGCCGGCGTGCCGAAAATATTTTGCAGATAGGCGGCCGTGAAGTAACACACCACGGCCGTGGTGCTGATGTACTCCATGTTTTCAGCCAAACCGGTCACGTAGCCACCCCAGGGACCCATCGCTGTTCTGCCAAAGGAATACGCACCACCCGTATGCGGCAGTGCCGGGGACATTTCCGCTATTGAAAAACACAGGCCCAGGTACATCAGCGTGATGACGACTGCGGCAATCAGGAAACCACCAAATCCGGCCTGGCCGATGCCGAGATTCCAGCCTGAAAAATCACCTGAAATAACGGCGCCAACCCCCAGTGCCCACAATGACCAGACACCGGCGTAACGGCTCAGGCTGCGTTTTTCCCAGTAGTTCGAATCGGCAATTTTATATTCGACGCTGCCGACTTTCTTCCTGGCCTAAGCCATCAATATGGCGGTCTAGTTCGTCGCGTTTTTGATCAAGAGATTTTTCATACTCCAACTGGAAGTTCTGGGCCTTGTTGAGCGGCGCCAATTGGCTGCCGATTGCGGTATCCTCCACCTCCGGTGGCGGTTCATCGACTGTACAGGCGGACAGGACAGTACAGATCATGGCCATGAGGAACGGTTTTAAATAACGCATGCCGGCTCTCCATTTGCTGGACGACTACCGACTAGTCTAGCAATTCTTCCTGCTCACCGGCGTGCGATGCAGTGTCATCCGGCGTGGCCGGATCAATCAGGCGCACCCGCTTGCCACCGTGAAACACGTCCTTGAATTCCTTTCTGCTGACCGAAACATAGCGCTCGTTGCCCCCGATCTCGACTTGCGCACCCTCTTTGAGGGCATAGCCGTTTTCGTCGACACGCACCACCATTGTGGCCTTGCGGCCAGTGTGGCAGATGGTTTTGAGTTCTTTCAATTCATCGGCCCAGGCCAGCAAATTGCGGCTGCCTTCGAAAAGCTCCCCCTGGAAATCCGTTCGCAGGCCAAAGCAAAGCACAGGAATGTTCAGGCGATCAACCACGTCCGTAAGCTGAAAAACCTGGTCGCGAGTCAAGAATTGTGCCTCGTCAACCAAAACGCAATGAATATTGCGTGATGCCAGTTCACCACGCACATGCACATAAAGATCATCGTTGGCCTGGAAAGCAACTGCCTTGGACTCCAGCCCGATTCTGGATTTGATGACCCCACCCTTGTGCCTGTCATCCAGGGCAGGGGTGAACAGCAGCGGCTCCATCCCCCGCTCACGGTAATTGTGCGCTGACTGCAGCAGGATCGTCGTCTTGCCGGCATTCATGGAAGAGTAATTGAAATACAGCTTGGCCATCAGATTCAGGTACCCAGGAAGTCACGGATCAGACCGAGCACTTCGTCGCGCTGGGTCAACGCCAGAAAGACCAACAGGTCGCCATCGCGGGCATGCCCCAGGGCATGTGCGGCAGCAGTCACAGGATCAGGGTACTCGCTGATCCGACTTTCATCCAGGCCTGCGGTCAGTGCGGCGGCGTGAATAACCGCTTTGACTTCCTCGCTGCTGCGTCCGCGCTCGTAACCCGAGAGGCCACAAATCATCAACTGATCAGGGCGCATGGTGCAGGCCGCCAGCGTCAGGGCAATGATATCCTGATCCGACCGATCTCCGGCCTGGCCAATGGTGAGCACGCGCCGGTTTGCCGGCACCCTGCTGACCATGTCAGCCAGGGCAGACATGCCATGTTCGTTGTGGGCGAAATCGACCAACATGCGAACACCACGATGCTCAAACCAGTTGCCACGGCCCGGATTGTCCGAGGCGTCTCCACGAAATTGGACCAAGCCTTCTCGAATGGCTTCGGGGCCGAGGCCCAGAACACTACATAGCCCCATTGCCGCCAGTCCATTGCTGATATTGTGCCGTGCGGCTCCGTCCAACGCCGCAGGTATGTCGGCAACCGCGACGATTTTCTGAACACCATCAGGTGACAATAATGTCAGCCAGCCTGCTTCCAGAACATAGGCGATACCACCGCAATCTACATGACCACGGACAATGGAATTGTCGGCAGCCAGGCTGAACCACTGAACCTGATCCTGCAGGGCTTGGTCGAGCCCTGCGGCGTGTGCAACAATCCCGGCATCATCGGCGTTGAGGATCAATGCACCCGATCCAGTCAGCGCGCGGCGAACAATAAATTTCGCCTCAATCAACTCAGCAACAGAATTAATGCCGTATTCACCCAGATGATCCGCTGCAACGTTGGTGATCAGGGCAACATCGATTTGCGGCACGCCCAAACCACGGCGCAATAGCCCACCGCGTGCGACTTCGAGCACAGCTATTTCGGTATTGGGATGACGCATTATGGTGCGTGCGCCCCCGGTGCCGGAGTAGTCGCCCCGGTCGATGATGGTGTCGCCGACAAGAATGGAATCTGTCGAGGTAATACCCCCAACATGGCCGGCAGCCTTGATGATGACAGCCGCCATGCGGACTGTGGTCGACTTGCCATTGGTGCCGGTCACCATGGCCACAGGTATCGATTTCAGTGATGACCAGGGCACTGCGCAAGGACTGGGCAACTCGCCGGCCCGCCAGACCATTCGCGATCGCCCGGCCCCAACTGAGACTTCATCGTCGTCCCAGAGAAACAACGCAGCATGCTGTGCCGCCTCGTCCTGAATCTCGATGAGCCGGGGAGTGGCCTCTTCGTCAAACAGCTCGCTCAGGCGTTCCAATTCCCGCTCACGACTGGCGCGTTCTTCAATCCTGCCCTTCTGCCCAAGGCTGGCTTCGGCCAACCGCCAGGCCAATTCATTCAGTTCACACATGGAATAAAGCGCATCGATGGGTGCACTGATCAGCAGACTGACACCACCATCCCAGCCTCTGTGTGTCAGTTGCGCATCGCCCCGACCCAGATCAGACAGGAGCAGCCTGGCCTCGTGCGCCCAGGTGTCTATTAAAGCTTTTGTCTCCTCGCCCCGCAGACCGATGTCAATAATGGCGGCGGGATCATTCCAATAAAGATTGGCGCCGGTGAGGCGTCTGCTGTCGAGAAGAATCACGCTCGGTCCGCCTCGGTGCACCATGCAGGCCAGTCGCCGAGTATAGATACCGTCTCCATTGGCATGGTCTGAATTATACCGCGGACTTGAGCCGCGAGGCCGCCCCCAGACCGCGTTCCTAGATGGCGTCCGGCACCCTACCACTGCCTGCTGATGCCGATACCGTAGAAGCCCTCCCCCGCCACCGGTGTAACCACGAAGCCCTTGTATTGCGTGGTGAAGATCATGGCGCCGGCAATGCCGATCGCCGCGCCTGCGACGACATCTACCGTAAAGTGATTGTCTGATTCGACGCGGCTCCAGGCGACAAAGGTGGCGCCGATATAGGCGGGCACAGCGTACTTCACGCCATAGCGCTGGTGGATGAATCCTGCGCCCTGGAAGGCCACCGAACTGTGCCCTGAAGGAAAGGACTCGCCTTTGCCGTTCGGGCGGGTCTTGTCGATTGATTTCTTCAGTGCGTAAGTAACCGCCAGGTTGCTGAAAAATGACTTGTAGAACTGTTTGCGCCCGTCAGAGTCATCGAGGTAAATGGTGGCGCCGTAGGCGATGGCCGGGATCAGGGTGCGCAGCACATCGCCCGTGTTCTCGATCTGATTGGATGCCCAAAGCGGGCGCAGAGGCATGAGCCATACCACCAGGGCCATCACCGCAAAAGCCAGCCAGCGGCTCAGAAAGGGGATTTTTCTCGCTGTAGCATTCATCAATGAATCAGAGACCACGATATCGCCACCGTGTCAATCATTCCAAGGGGCGCAAATTGCGGGCGGTAGATGGCTTTCAAATGAGCCAACACGGTTGGCTGGGTTATGGCTAGAGTCCTCCTACGAACAAATTTGGGCCCCGCAGGGCCCAAACTTACCTCGCCTTGCAGCAGGGCGTTATTTCTAGAAGCGGGCCCCAACCGATATGCCGTATGTCCTTGGCTGGATGATCTGACCGGATCCCGTGTGGTTAAAGTCACTGCCCGTGTTATATGCGGTCAGCACACGCTCGTCGGTCAGGTTTTGCACATAGAGACGGACGCGGAACCTTTCGAAGGAGGCTATAATCTGCGCGCTAAACGTGTGGTCTGAAGGCAATTTTACGTGGCTTCCAGGAAAACGTTCATCCTCCGGGGGTTGTTGTGGCGTCGGCGCTCCAAATCCAGTGTACCGCACGCCGGTATACACCCAACTCACACCCATTGTGACAAAAGCGCTGCCAATATTGGTTGAATAGTCGAGATTGAGCGTGTTGGTCCATTCGGGAACAAAAGGCAGTTGGTCGCCATCGACGCCCCCCAACCCTCTGGCTGACTCAGTCAGTTTGGCATCGACATACGCACCGTTGTCGCTTAGCACCAGTCCCTCAGTAAGTTCCCAGGCAACATCCCATTCCAATCCCTTACTAACCGCTGTTCCGGCATTGCCAGTGATCGTGAATGTTTGCCCCGATGTGGTCGATATAAACTGTGTCAGAATCTGGATGTCGGTCCAGTCGATGTAAAAGGCGGCGACATCATAGGTGAAGCGCCCGTCTTCCGTGGTGCCCTTGGTGCCAATCTCGTAGTTAACCGTGGAGTCTGAGGTATAGCTCAGTGGAAAATCCGGTGGCGCACCAGGAATGATCAGGGCGGGTCCGCCCGGGCGATAGCCGGTGGCAATTCTCCCATAGATCAACTTGTCGTCGGTGAGATGATAACTGGGCGCAAATGACCATGTGAACTCGCTCTCGTCGGTCTCAATCAGAGGATTGACGATATCGCCAAAGGGGTCATTGATGATCCCGGCAAAACTTGTCACCTGGGATTCCTGTTTATTGCTCGAGTAGCGCCCGCCAACCGCTATATCAAACTGGTCGGTGAAATGCAGGACTACTTCGCCGAAACCGGATATTTCTTCATAGCTGGCAGGCAGCTCAGAGCCGCCTACGGGCAGGGGGAAGCCAAATATGTTCGTGAACTGGATTTCTCCGGTAACCGGATTTATCGCGTCGAAAAACTGGTTAAAGGTGATGTCCTCATCAGAATAGAAACCCCCAACCAGCCAATCGATCCCGATCGAGCCCATATCGATCGTGTCCGTCGAAGTAATACGGACCTCCTGGTTGAACTTCGAGAGATCGTTGGTCTGTCTGCTGAGAAAGGCGAGCGGCGGACCGCCAAAAAGCGCTAAAAATCAATCAAGAATGGTAAAGCCCGGAGCCAGTTGAGCAAAACTTATATCGTAGCTGAATGTGCTGTTGACTTCTCCGTAACTTGTTGCAGAAAGAATATCGACCGAACTACCCGACCATTCCAGTAACGCAGAATAGACTCGTATTTCGTTGTCGCTGAATCCTGGACTAAAGGTGTTCCATTGGAGGTCCCCATCGTTCGCGATATCGAACTCATCCGGAGTTCTGGTCCCTGCTGTAAGGGCGGCTCCCACCAATTCCACATTGCCCCCCTCACCATATTTTTGATTCTGCATCAGAGCCATCAGTCGGATCGAGAAATTGTCCGTTGCCTGCCACAGCAATTGAGCGCGGCCACCGTAGCGTTCCCCGTCGTTCACGTTTTCCTCGCCAGACAGCGGGTTGTCAATATATCCCGCAATATCCTTGTAATAGCCGGTTACTCGAAACGCCGCAGTGCCATCTGAAAAAGGCAGGTTGAGCACCCCCTGGCCAAAGAAACCCGTGTCTCCTTGCTTAATGGTCTCCACGCCCACTTCAGCATCGCCCTCGAATCGGTCGAGATTTGGCGCATTGGTGACATACTTGATGACGCCGCCTTCTGCCGCTGCGCCGTAAATCGTGCCCTGAGGTCCGCGCAGGACCTCGACCCGGTTCAAGTCGTAAGTACCGAGGTTGGCGATGTCGATCGCGCTATTTGTTGTCGCCACTGAATAGCTCAACGCGGTTTCATCGATAAGCGTGGCAACCGTTGCGCCCGCGCCCCCCGAATTGAGTCCACGCAGAATAACGCGCGTTGCCCGGTTGCCGAATTGCTGGACGACGAGACCCGGTACCTGATCTGCAAATTCCTCTATCTGCAGCAGATTGCGGTCCACTAAGTCCGAACCTTTCAAGGCAGTGACGGCCATTGGGACGTCGACGAGGCGCTGATCGCGCTTGGTCGCTGTGACGTAAACTTCTTCCAGAACGTTGGACTCATCTGCTGCGTCCTGTGCGAAGGCGGCGGGACTGTGAAACGTACCGCTTATTAATGCGCCGGCAGAGGCAAGCGCCAAACTGATGGTTTTTGCGAAAAACCGCGTGGATATAGACCGTGTGGATATAGACATGGACTTGGCCTTCCTGAATTTATTTATAGGGATTACGAGTCGGTCCGTGTGCCAAAAAATCTCGTCTAAAGGACCGTAGGTCAATAGTAATGCCCATGGCGGGAATGGTCCTAGTTCATTTCGGCATATTATTGTGCAAAAACGGTGAGATTTTGAAAAAAAGTGTCGATATAGAATATTTGTCTCGCTTATTTGGGGTACTGCGCTCTTACGCTTTCAATGCTGAAGATCAGCGGGAAAGCCTTTGGCGATGAGATTGTGTAAAATTTGCCGCGAGGCAGGACTGAAATCAATGAAATCAGGCAAACCAATCACATGAACAAAGACGTTTCCGCCGTCGTGCCAACCATTGGCGAGGCCACCCTGACCGACAGCCTGGCCAGCCTGGAACGCCAAAGCATGGAACTCGCAGAAATCCACGTGGTGCGGGATGTTCATCCTTTCCCGGCAGCGATGAATCGTGGCTTGGCGCAGGTGACCACGCCATTCCTGCTGCAATGCGATGCGGACATGATCCTGCACCCTGATTGTGTTGAGACACTGATGTGCGCGATGGATGAGCACACCGGTGTGAGTATCGGCTATCTGCAGGATGATCTGCTGGGAGAAATCCAGGCGGTGAAACTTTATCGCACACAATGCCTGAAGCAGGCGCCTTTCCAGAATCGCATTGCAACGGATTCAGATGGAATCGAAGCAATCGTGCGTCAGCGCTTCCAAATCGCGTTTGCAGCCCGACGGGAGCACCACGAAGACTATTCTGCCGACGTGCTGGGGCATCACCGACCGAATTACGACGACCCCGTCTACGTATTTGGCAAATTTTCCGTCATGGGGTCCATTGTCCGAAACCGCGGCAGCTACCGAGAATACCTGGGCGTGCTCGGCGCGCTGAAACGCAGCGGCCATGCAATGGCAGACCTGGCCATTACCGCCTTCTGCCAGGGCTTGTTCCAGGACAAGCGGCAGAGCGAACACAAGCCCTTTGAGGAAACAAGTGAATCTCGTTTTTTCCAGACATTCAGCGCGTGCGCAGGCAACGGCCATGATCTTTTTGCGATTACTCGGTTGCCCGACTACGAACGTGAGGAAGACTTGGCGAAACTGCACTCATCCTTCGACGGCTAGCCCCCCCACCCCATTTGTCGGAAAAACGCAAGGTACCGATTCAGAATGGTCTCAGTGTCCCAGTGAGCCATCAGCCACGCTCGCGGCCGGTAAAGGTGCAGCCGCGCCTGCACATAGCGCATCACCTCGGCAAAGGACCCGGAATTTGCCAGCTCGCCTGTTACGCCGGGTTCAACCACGTGTCGCCCGCCCTCTATGTCCTCGTGCACGATGATGGGCAAATCACAGGCCACGCACTCCCACATGGCTGCAGGGCTGGATTCCCGGATGCCCGAATAGACTGCCATTTTTGAAGCCTGCATCAGCGCCACAGGGTTTGCCGCATTAAATCCTGTGCGTGAAATCTGCGTACCGTCCAGTTCGAGCTCACCCGCTTCCACGGGGTGGAAATGCCCCCGCAAGCCGGACTCGCGAGCGGCTTCGATGATCAGATCATGGCGCTTTGACGGGCGGGCTTGCGCGAGGTAAATAAAGTCAAACTTTTTCTCAACGTTTGAAGGTTTCACATGCTCGGTGTTGACGACGGGGACATACAACATGGACTGGTCATCCATGAACACAGCATCGTCCACCAGATGGCACTCGGCATCGGAATTTCCGGTTTTATCATCCTCGGCACGAAGCGCCGCTACATTTACCCTGAAAGAAAGCCCTTCCAGCATTTGCAGCACACCGCTGCCGGCAATGCCACCATGCTGGATATACAGATCAGGCGGGCCGGATGTCTTAAGATATTCCGCCAGGTCATTGCTGTTATGAAAGTTCATCCAGAAAAACCCGTAGTCATGCCAGAAAAAGCGGCGGTCAGGCGCAAAATTCCAGAATTCCATTTCGTCGGCAAGGCCGCAATCGAGCAGGTGAACGCCGATCGAGAAAATATGGAAGCCCCAGTCGTGTTCAAGTTCGAACAATCTTTTCCGACGCGGCGCTGGTGGTCTTTCAATTGTTCGCCATTGCGCCTCGTAGTCCAGCGGTTCCTGCGGAAAAACCTCGACACCGAAGTTGGATATAACTACTTTCATTCAGTCACCCGCTGCAGGCCCTTGGTCTGGTGGTTATGATACATTCATCCCATGTCTGGAATCCCCGAGGATACAAACACTTGAATATTCTCGGAATTTCTCCATTCGACAAGGATGCCACGGCCTGCCTGTATCTGGGCGCCCAGGCAGATCAAATGAACAGCGGCCGCTGGTCGGCACTGGCCGAGGAGCGACTTTCGCGGATCAAGCTGCATAAGGGCTTCCCCCATCGGGCTATCGCCGCACTACTCGAGGCCAAAGGCCTGAGTGCCGGCAATATGGACGCGGTCGTGTATCCATTTCGCCAATGGTATGTCGAGGGCAGACGCATTTCGGGCGGGTTCATTCGTGATCTGCCTTTTGCGTTGACCAATGGCGACACTGTGAGATCCAAGAAAAACCACCTGACTTCGTACCTGCAGTGGTGCGTCAAGGGGATTCGTGAACATCGCCACTTCCACCATCTTCTGCTTGATGGTCTGCAAGGACTTGGCCTGGATGGAAAACTGCACCGGATCGAACACCATCATGCACATACCGCCAGTGCCTACCTGACGAGCGGTTTCAAGCACGCTTTGACCCTGTCTCTGGACTGGTACGGGGGTGGGCTGTCCGGCTCGGTGAATGAGGCTTCACCCTCAGGGCTGAAACTGCTACACGAGTTTCGCTATCCCCACTCCCTCGGCCTGTTCTTCGCTCAGGCGACTGCGGCGCTGGGTTTTCGTGCATCTCGCCATGAAGGCAAAATTGTCGGACATGCGGCCTACGGAGATCCAGACTTGTTGTCACCGATGATCCTGGATCGTTTTATCCGCGAAAACGGAGATTTTCGATTCAAGAGCGCCATGGATACCAAGTTTCTCGAAAGCCTGGCGGCCCGGCATCCGCGAGAGCACGTCGCGGCTGCTTGTCAAAATGTTCTGGAGTCGGTGGTATGCGGCATTGTTGAGTACTGGACCAAGCGCATAGGGGTGAGCGACATCACACTCGCTGGAGGCGTTGCGGCCAACGTCAAAATGAATCAGCGCATCGCCCAGATCGATGCCGTTCAACGGGTATTCGTTCATCCTGCAATGGGCGATGGCGGCACGTCAGTGGGCGCGGTGCTCGCTTGGCTGCTCGAATCAGGGCCCGTTGAATCGGTCGAATGGCGCAGTTGCCTGCTGGGCCCTGAATACAGCGCAGACGACCTGGTCAAGGCCTATGAAGATGGCGGCCTGGAACCGATCCGACATGATGACATCGCCGGCGAAATTGCCCGCCTGTTGGCCGAAGGCAAGGTGGTCGCGCGCTACAATGGTGGCTCTGAGTATGGCCCCAGAGCACTGGGCAATCGTTCCATTTTGAGCCGGGCGAGCGATCCTGCCATTAACGATTGGTTGAATAGGCGGCTCAACCGAAATGAATTTATGCCATTTGCTCCGGCCACCCTGTATGAGCACCGCGAACAGCGATATGTTGCAATCGAGCGAATCGAGTCTGCGGTTCGATTCATGACCATCACCTGCGATTGCACTCCGACCATGTGCGAGGAAGCCACTGCTGCGGTGCATGTGGATGGCACGGCGCGGCCGCAGCTCGTCAGGCAGGCGGACGCTCCGGATCTTCACGCCATTCTTTTGGCTTATTATGAAATCATCGGCATACCGACCTTGATCAACACGTCATTCAACATCCATGAAGAACCCATCGTATGCTCCCCGCGCGATGCGGTGCGGGCATTCAAAGCCGGCCACCTGGACGTGTTGGCCATGGGGTCTTATTGCGCAACTCTGAGATGACCATTTCATCCAATCCCTCCCGCCCGGCATTCATCATCACCATGGATGCCGAAGGGGATAATCTTTGGGCCAACTCGGCACAGGTGACGACCGAGAATGCGAAGTATTTGCCACGTTTTCAATCACTCTGTGAAAGATATGGTCTCAAGCCCACATGGCTGACAAACCATGAAATGGTTAACTGTCCGGCATTCGCTGAATTCGCTGATGACCTACTGCGTCGTCAGGCCGGCGAGATCGGCATGCACCTGCATGCCTGGGATTCACCACCGGTATTTCGGGGAGACCCTGCCGGACAGGCATATCTCATCGAATATCCAGAGCAGATCATGCGCGAGAAGGTCGCCCGCCTCACCGACTGTCTTGAAGATCGATTTGACAGGAAAATGGTAAGCCACCGGGCCGGACGCTGGGCTTTGAACAGCGCTTACGCACACATTCTGGTGGCGTCGGGCTACCTCGTTGACTGTTCTGTCACTCCCCTCGTGAGTTGGACCCATTACCTGGGCGACCCTGAAGGCTCGGGCGGCAGCGACTACCGCTCATTTCCATCGCATCCCTATTTCATGGACCTGGATCACATCGATCGCTCCGGTGATTCCCCATTGCTCGAGGTTCCCATGTCAATTGTTCGCGGCCGCAATCAACCCTGCTGGCTGCGCCCCGACGGACATAACCTCGAGGACATGTTGGGCATACTGCGGCGGTGCATTGGCAAGCACATTGGTCAAAGCATTGATCCAGGCATTGACCCAGGCATTGACCAGGGGCCAAGCTGCGTGGAATTTATGCTGCACTCTTCCGAGCTGATGCCGGGCGGCAGCCCCACATTCGTAACGCGGGACGCAATTGACTTGCTCTATGAGGACCTCGAAGCGCTGTTTTTGGTGGCGCAACAGTCATATCGCGGTGTTACGCTGGGTGAGTTTCGCAACGAACAGAGAACCACCCAAACACCCGGAATTTGGTAATATTGCTGTCTTGCGCGCGCGCATAGCATCATCAAAGGAGTTGCAGCGGCATGACATAAATGACCATTGCGAGTAAGGCGGCCGTCCTGCAGGACCTTCAGACCAGGAAGATCAGAGACGTTCGTCCCCCCTTCTACTACCACATTCACCTGTTCATGCCCTGCAATCAAAAGTGCATCATGTGTGTGCCCGACGGTCGGCACCCAAAAACCTTGGTCCCGCTCAACAAATTTAACGCGTTTGTTGATCAGATTCGGCCCCACGCTGAACACATCACGCTGATGGGCGGTGAAACCCTTTTGTATCCGTGGATATCCGAGGCGATCGAACTCCTCGCTGATCGTGACCTGGCGGTGACCATCAGCACCAATGCAACGATGCTGGACGAGGCTCTGATATCACAGTTGCTAACCCTGCGTTCTTTAAATCTCCGCTGCTCAATCGACGCCGCCAGCCGCGAGACCTATCGCCGTATTCGCGGCACAGACACGTTTGAGCGGGCGATTTCGAATATGAAACTATTCTCTAAAATGGCGCGCAATCATCCCGATCACCGCCAGATCCTGGTCTACGTCGTGATGCGCGAGAACCTGGACGAGGTGCTGAGTTTTGTCAATCTCGCAGAATCGATCGGTCCGGATGAACTCCAATTTCACCCCGTTCGGCATGTTTTTAACTGGCAGGTTGAGAATGGAACGGGTTGGCACTTTAACGGGCAGGAACAATCTTGTGAGTCATTCAAAGAAGAATACAACCGGGTGATGAGCCAGGTGCCGGCCAAGTGCGACCGGGCCGGCCTGGCCCATGAAACCTTACAATTGAAGTGACCTGAATTGAAATGACCTGAATTGAAATGACCCCAATTGAAATAAATGGAGAAATTGAAGTGGGCGACGAGCCACAGGCTGAAGCACCGTTTTGTCATGAACCGTGGACGGGCATCTTCAGTGTACAGGTTGATGGAACTGTACGATGCTGTCCCTGCTTCGCCCAGGTCAAACTCGGCAACATCTACGAATCGTCCATTGAAGAAATCTGGAACGCCAGCGTGCTGACGCAGATGAGAGAGTCCTTCAGCAATGGCGAGTTACCTGAGCCCTGCAAGGGACAACTTTGCCCGGTAGTTTCTGGCGCGAGCTAGGCCCGAATTCCAGCATCGCACGCTACCCGACCCGGTGGGCCTCAAATCCTTTATAAGAACATTCGTTGTCATGACGAATCCGTTGTTCCCGTTTTCTCGTTTGAATCGGATTGCGTACTCATTTGCCATTAACAAAGCGGTGAGCACGGTGGCTGAAAGCCGGTTGATTCAAAGCATCTACTTGCGCCACGGGTTGACGCGTGACGACTGGGTGCCTGGCTTGAGCGACATTGACTTCACTGTTGGCTTGAAAGAAGGGCTCTGCGATGAAGAATCATTCGACACCATTCGGGATTTCGTTGGCCAATACCGTGCCCGCAAGAAATGGCTTCCCATGTTGGGTGAAGTCGAAGTGCTCTGCGACCCCGACTGCAACGTCTGGACCCGGCACACGATTCGCGGGGCCGAAGTGGCTGACTGGATACTTTTGTATGGAGAGCCTTCCATCCGGACCGTTTACACAGGAGACGACTCGACCATGGGTTTGGATCGTCTCGCACATGGGTGCTGGATCTATGAAGGTCAGGTGACGAGTCGATTTTACGAAGCATCAAGCACCCGCTGGATCGAATCAAAATCGCTGCGCAGAATCGCGCGAAAGGCACTCAGATACACGCAGGGCGATCACGCTTCCCACGCGAATTTGCAATGTGGAAAAAGATCCAAGCCTTCGCAGATATTGGTGCACCTGCTTGAAATTCTGGGCGCCCGAGCTGGCAGGATTGATCACCCGCCGGGGCCGACAGTGGCCGATACGGCATTGCTGTGCGCCGAGGGTGACAGGCCGCTGTTTTGTTCGGAAAAATACCAGGGACTGCGAGCCCTTGATTCAGTGATATCGGCTGTCATTCTGTCCTTTTCGACCTCCATTGTCGTTTTGAGGGGCGGCTTGTCCCGCTCGGCGCTGGAGAATGGGCTGGACCTGATTCGCGCTGTCTGCCGGGCCAATGACATTCAACCTCGCATCTTCACCCCAGAGCTGCTCGAATATTACCTGCGGGTTTTTCGGCCAATACTATTTCTGGAACTCTGCGAATATCGTCACATACTTTTTGGTCAGGATTCCTTGCCGGACATGATGCTGCCCGATGAGGGATGCCTGGCCGCTGATCTGCTTCAGCAATCGCTGAATATCATGCTTACTCCGGCCCGCGTCGTCGGCGCATTTATGGAAGGCGGCCATGACCACGACCTGCGATACATAGAGGTATGGATCGGCCGAGCTTGGCAGTACGCGTTCCTGCTGCTCTACCTCGACACGGGGCAAATTGGTTCCTATGACCGCAGCATCAAGGCGGTCACCCTGCAATACCCTGAGTTGGCAGGCGAAATTGATCGGCTCAAGAATCATGACGAAGCGGGAGAAGCGCATGCACGCGCTGTGCACTCATTTGCTCGACGTTGCGCCCGCCACATCCATGAAAAGATGAATTGCCTTGATACGGCATCTCAATCGAGCCTCAAAATTCTCGGTCACACTGCGCCCGATGTGCACGGTTGAGCGCGCGTGGATACGACCTCAGCCAGTGTGTCCATCGTCGTACCGGTATTCAACGGTGGCAGTACAATTGCCTCATGCCTGGATTCCCTGCTGGACCTCAACTTTCCGCCTGACAGGTTCGAGATCGTTGTCGTTGATAATGCTTCAACGGACGACACCCTGGACATATTGGCGAACTATGAGGGCAAGGTCAGGTTGCTGAGCGAGACCACCCGAGGGCCGGCCGCCGCCCGCAATACCGGCGTTCGCCAGGCCACAGGCGACATCATCGCCTTCACAGATGCCGATTGCACCGTGGATCGGGACTGGCTGGAGCATTTGACAAAGCCGTTAAACGAAGATGATATTGGCATTGTGGGCGGGGAAATTCTGTCTCGAAGGCCGAGCACCGGAATCGAGCAATTTGACGAAACCATTCACAATCATCGCATGGCCATCGAAGTGTTCAGGCCACCATATGCCATCACAATGAACTGGGCTTCGCCCCGGCAATTGCTGCTGGATGTTGACTTGTTTGACGAGTCATTTGTTCGCTGTGAAGACGTGGATCTTTCACAAAGAATCTTGCAGCGAGGTCAGCGCATGGTGTATCAGCGCGAGGCGGTGGTCTATCATCGCAATGAAAGCACGCTGCCAGGGCTGTTCCGTGAGGGTTTTCAACATGGCGTGTGGGCCGTCAAGCACAACAAGCAGCACCACCACACCCATCGACGCTCGGGCCACCGCCGCGTCAATTTTCAGAGTTTTCTGGAGATGGGCGCCAACTTCATTGCGTCCATGGACCTGGGAAACGATTCTCAACGTCGACTCCATGCACGTTGCCAGGCAATTTTTGACAGCGGCAAGAAACTGGGCAAGATCATAGGTTCTGTCCGCTTTGGGTACCTCGATCTGTGAGCTCTGAGAATCCCGGACTTCGCAGCTGCTTTGGTGACATTGACGCCTCGCGTAAACCTGAATTTGTCGCTCGGGGTATCAAAGGCCGGCACTTTTTTCCGCACCGCATTTACCACCTGCCCAAATGCGGCCCGGATGGGTACAAGTTGGCGCAATGGATGTGCTCCGAAGGCGACCCCAACGCGCAGTCTGAATTGATTCTCTATGCCGCCCCCGCTCTGGCGGACCAGTTCAGCGATGATTTATGGTTCGATAAAGATTTGCTTTGGCACGAGCAACAGTTCGGTCGCCGCGGGCAGGTGGCCTCGGCCAACCTGCGTGTTGACGGTTCCGATCTGTATTCGATGGTTCTGATTTCAGACCTTGTGCAACGCATTTCGCGGCGTCCGTCTGAAAAGTCCCGCGTCGAAAATCGCTTCAAGGGTTGGCCGGCAATGCTACTCAACGCCCTAGCCGATGTGGCTGCCCGAGGCGGGTTCAATCGGCTGTTTGTGCCTCGGTCAACATGGGCAATGCAGCATACCGACCCCAACCGTAGCGTTGGGGCGGAATTGTTCCGGAGAATTTACGACCAACCGGTGCAGCGCTACTCGCCGGGCGCAGATGCGCATTGGTGGATCATCGATGTTCCGCAGAACCTCAACCGGGTGGTCGCATCCGAGCCAGGTTACGAAGTGCTCTCCCATGAGAAATTCATTTGCATTTGCCACGACACCGAGCGTGGGCTCGGGCACCTCGACAGTGATCCGGCATTTGCGGCCCAGGCCGATGCAGACTCGCCCGCCCACCTCGAGCGGATGGCAGCCATTGAACAGGCAGCAGGCGTGCGCTCCACCTATAACGTGGTCGGTTCGCTCATGCACGAAGTGGCGCCCAGGGTCAGGCCGCTGGGGCACGATGTCGCATTCCATTCTTATAACCACGTGATTGCGGAGGAACAGCTCGCCGCCTGCCGGGAGGTGGACTACCGCATCAAGGGCTACCGGCCACCGCAATCGAGAATCACGGCCGAGCTAACCGATAACGCGTTGTGCTTTCACAATTTCGAATGGCTGGCGAGTTCCGTGTACTCGCTTGGATTTGACCAACCAAGGCTGGAAAATCGCCTGGTCAAGATTCCAGTGCTGTTTGACGACTGGCCGATGTACTCGAAGGGACAAAGCTATCAAGAATGGTTGGAAATCGCCTGGCAAAGCATTGAAGCCGCGCCATTTGTCGCCTTGGGCTTACACGACTGCTACGCTGGATTTTGGATTGAACATTACGCCGAATTCCTCTCCAAATTACAAGCCATGGGTACAATTCTGACGCTAAATGAGGTTGCCGCCCACATGGTATTTGGCAACAGCATCAGTCCGCCGCAGTTTCAGGCAGGCTTGCCCGAAGTCATTGAGGGAAGCTGAGTCTTGGCCAGAATTGTCACCGTCTATGTCGACATGTCCCGACAGGCTGACGCCCAAAGCGCGGCCTGGGTACCCAGTGACATGTCCTATATTCGCTGGTTTAGAATCTCCGAAGCCCTGGCGGCTCACGGTCATCAAGTGGACATTGCAGTACCCGATGGCACCATGCACTGGCCGGTTCATGGCGCGGGTCATGGCGCGGGTCATGGCGCCGGGCAGACGAGCAGGCTAGTAAAGCTGATAGACCTGTCGACAGTATCGTGGGGGGACTACGACGTGGTTAAGACGCTATTCAACCGCGGGATCGAGACCCTCGACCAGTATGGTGGCAGCGGGCACCCCTTCATCATTTCGAAACTCGGGTCCGTTGTGGGTCCGCAAGACATGCCCGGCATTCATTTCCATGGACAAACCCGTGCCTCGATGTATTTGGCCCAGGAGAAGATCAGCCGCTCGAGCAAATATGTGGCGCTATTGAGCGAAGCGGCAAAAGACCTGTGGACCCAATGCCATGGCCCAAAACCGCAGCAATTGTTGGTGCCGGGAGGCGTCGATGAAAATATTCCCCCGCTGGGCGAGGACCCCTATCCGGACGACGGCCGAGCTCGGTGTTAGTTTGCGGGACATGTTTACGATCAATTCTCACAGCCTGAGGCCAATGCCACCCTGTGCGCCAAGCTGAACGAACTGGGCGAGTTGCTTGAGCGCCAGGAAATAGGCCTTTTTGTAATCGGTAGAGGCGACACCTCGGCGTTGGATGAGCGATTTGTCAATTACCTTGGAGTGGTGCCCTATGCCCGGTCCTGGAATTACCTCCAGCATGCCGATGTCGGTGTCGTGGTCTCTGCCGGAAGATTCATGCACAATAATGAAAGCAGCAAGATTTATCACTACCTCAGAGCCGGTCTGCCGATCGTTGCCGAATGTGGATTTCCCAATGGCGGACTCATCGAAGACGCAGCATTCGGTTACCAGACGAGCAGTGATGACATGCCCATGATGGCGGACAAAATAGCGCTTGCCGCCCAAGAGCAATGGAACCGGGATAAGGCGGTGCAGTTTGTGTTGAGCCAATACACCTGGCATCACAGGACACAGGTATATGATGAGGTTATCCACGCCGGCGGTATCAGCAATGCTTGAACAGCTCCCGGGAAGGATGCGCATGACTGCGTCGGCGTCAAGCACAGGCTTAACAGCGTTGATGCCTTTGAAGGCCTACCATCCACCATTTCTCAACCAGGCGATCGAGTCGATGCGGGGTCAGACATCTTCTGACTGGGCGTTGAACATCATTGTGGAGCGCGCCGATGCCGGGACCTTCGAAACAATGCTCGAACAGCCGCTGAAGGACCCACGGATCAGCCTGGTGATCAATACAGGCAGGAAACTGGCTGGCGCAATCAATACCGGCATGGCGGCGGCGCAAAGCAATTTCGTCGGTCTCCTGCTCGCTAACGATCAATGGGCGCCCCAGTCGGTCGAGGTGCTTGCGGCAGCGATCAATGCGAATCCTGAAGTGGATTTCTTTCACTCCTCCCGTCGCTACATCGATGAACACGGCGCCTCCATCAGCTCGATCTATCCCTGCCGGGATGGTGTGACCCTGGCCGATTTCAGGAAAGGGACGCCGGTCAAGCATCTGTTGTGCTGGCGGCGCAGCCTGGGTGTGCAATGCGGGTTGGATGAATCACTCAATTCGGTCGGGCCCGACGATTTCGATTTTCCCTGGTCCATGGCGGAGCAGGGCGCCGTTTTCCAGTCAGTGAAAGACTGCTTGTATCTGTACCGCGAACACGATGAGTGTTTCCGCCTGACAACCGGGTTGCCGCGCAGCGTTCACCGGAGGGAAATTCGGCGGGTGCTGCACAAGCACGGCCTCCCTGAAAAGGAGATTGCAGCCTGGATTGCCAATGGGCAGGAAAGCTACCTGAAACAGTGCAAATACGACTCGAATTGGCAGCGATGGTTAGACCGGCTGACCCGCCAGACAAGACCGTCGATTCGTCCCACTTACCGCTAAAAAATCCTTTTTCATCTGCAGGAGATGGAACCACATGCAATCCCTGGTGTTTGATCGAAGTTACCGCAATTTGCTCAAGGCCATCGTGGTGTCGCAATTCAAGCGTCGCGAGCAGGGTTCAATCCTGGGCATTCTGTAGAGTGCGCTGAACCCGTTGCTGATGCTGAGCATTATTTACGTGGTGTTCAACGCCCGTCTGGGATCGGCGGTTGACAACTACGCCGTTTACCTGCTCATCGGTATCGTCATCTACACGCAATTTGCCAACAGTACTTCCGCCGCGATGCAGGTCTTTGTGGGCATGAGCGATCTGGCAGCAAACGCAGTTTTCCCCAAGGAAATCCTCGTATTTGCGACCGTTGTGGCGCGCACCATTGAATTTGCGGTGTCCCTTCTCGTCTGCCTGGGTATTGCCCTGCTGACGGGAGTGGAGCTGACCCTCAGCGTGCTCTGGCTGTTTGTGCTGATTGGGCTGCAAACGGCGTTTGCTTTGTCGGTTTCACTGATATTGTCCTGCCTCTATCTGTATCTCCACGATATTGAGCACATTTACCAGGTACTGTTGCGCCTGTTGTTTTTTCTGACCCCCATTTTCTACACCATGGACTTCCTGGGCGATGGCGTTGTACGGAACATTGTCCTGCTCAATCCACTGACCCACCTGGCGACGTTTGCGCGCAGTGCGATTCTCGGCGGTGGGACCGTTGTCGTGGAAATGATAATCGCCGTGTTGGTCACCACATTGTTGCTGGCGGTTGCCCTGGCCGTGTTCAAGCGTTTCGAGCCGTTCATTGCGGAGCGGGTTTGAGATGCCTTGGGCGATTGAACTCAAGGACGTCAGCAAGCGCTTCCCCAAGGATGATGGCAGGGCACCGTTGGTGGGCGTGCTGAAAAATGCTTTGCGAGGACACCAGGCCTCAGCCTGGCACTATTCCCTGCAGAATCTCAGCCTTGCCGTCGAATCGGGTGACAAGATCGGGTTGATTGGAAGTAACGGCGCCGGTAAAACGACGCTGCTGAAGCTGATCGCTGGATTGTACCCACCGAGCGCCGGCACGGTACAGGTCAACGGCCGGGTTGCCTTTCTGGCGGGATTCGGCATTGGCATGCTGGGTGAGCTCAGCGTGGTCGACAACGCCAGGCTGTATGCAGCGATTAATGGCGTCGACAATGAAAGACTCAAAGACTATCTCGATGAGATTGTCAGCTGGGCGGGGCTGAATGACTTCAGGAACTCGCTGTTCAAACACCTTTCCGCTGGCATGAAGGTGCGCCTGGCATTTTCCACCTATCGTTATTTTCACGCTGACATTTACCTGTTGGATGAAGCCCTTGCAGCTGGAGATCAGGCGTTTCAGCAGAAATGTCACGATGTCCTCCATGCTCAGAAAAACTCCGGGCGCACCATGGTGATCGCCAGTCACAACAACGACTTTGTCGAGACATTCTGTAACAAGACCATTTGGATCGAGCACGGGCAGTTACAGGCGTACGGTGAATCGAATGAGGTGGTGGAGCGGTATCGGGCCAGCGCCGAAACCACCGCAAATCAGGATCCCGCGGCCGCTGGAGACTGGTTGCACCCGGATCAAGACATTCAGGGCGGGATTTGACCTTTGCAAAGCCGCAAGATTCTGATTGCCTGTTACGAAGTTCCTGGCTGGGGTGGCGCCAGCACCGCAACCTATTCCCTTTTTGAGTGGCTGCGGTCCGATGGCATTGAGGTCATATTTGTCAATATAATCGGCGAGCAAGATGCGGCCTATTTTCGCTTTCGATTTGGCGAGGATGTGGGCAATCCGCGAAAACTCCCGGGTGTGCACAATTGCGTGCTTTCCGGAAATAACTATCAATTTCAGGCACCTGTTCATGACCTGATCAACGAGATCTGTCCGGATGTCGTTGTGGGTGTCGGCTGAATTGCTGCCTACGTTCTCAACGCCGCCTGTCCGGACCGAAAGCTCATCTATGTGACCACGGGTTGCGGCTGGATGGGAATATATGCTGAGCTGAGCGGCGGTCGTGACCTGCAATCGGTCACCCACCACCAACTCCATAATCCCAAGAAAGTCACTGCGCAAGATGCACTCGAAGAGCGGGCGATTGAAATGGCTGACCTGGTGATTGCCCACTCGGACATCAACCTGCATCTGTACACCAGCCTGTATGCTGGCCACGCCGGCAAGGTATACAACAAGGTTGTATGGTTCAGCGAGTGGATCTTTCGCGAAGCGCGTCAATACCAATCGCTGGCCAAGCCGTTCGGGGAGCGGGAAGTCGATGTTTTGTTTATCGCCAATGACTGGTCACGCAAAGTGAAAGGGTTCCGCCTGGTCAAAAAAATCATCAGCCGTTTGCACAACTGTGAAGCCCACGTCGTGGGGGAACTGCCGGAACCACTGGGTGTCGGCGTTCACCATGACTTCATCGCTGACCGGAAAGCTCTGTTCCGCTTGATGGCCAACACGCGAGTGGTCGTCAGCACATCTTTGTACGATGCTGCACCAGGTGTCTTGTTCGAAGCGGCGGTCATGGGTTGCAATATCGTCGCCTCAAAGAACTGCGGAAATTGGGCGCTGTGCCATTCCGATCTGCTGGTTGAGCCGGCCACTGCACGAGCGTTTGCAGGTCGCATCACATTGGCCAAAAGCCGGGCATTCCCGAGCCATATCGAACATTTCAGCGAGACGGGCTCCTACGAAGACTTGAAAGACTTACTGATGGTGTTTTAGTGGTTGATGTCACCCTCGCAATGGAGATCTCTCGTGACCAGGCACTGATGCGCGATGCCATCGAAAGTGCCCTGGGACAATCACAGATCGACCTGGAACTGCTGCTATTGGGCAACATTGATTCAGTCGGATTCCCTGTCGATGACCGAGTGCGCCTGATTCATCACCCCACAACGAACAGACCGCTTCTCCCGGTTGAGTTCCTGAGGCGGGTGACACAGCATGCCTCTGCTCCGCTGTTGTTGTGCCTGCAACCTCACCAGCATCTACTGCCAGGCGCGCTTGCGCCAATGGTCACCTCCATGCGCAGCGATGAGCGCATCGAGATGATGTGCGCCTTGCAATTCGATGCCGATGAGAGAGGCCATGTTTCGCGCGCGGCCTTCCATCAGCAGTGGGCAGACGCCCGGTCATTGGGGCAACTTGAGCGAGGGGATTTGGCAAGGATGTTGAATCAGGAGTATCTGCCCGGCAACATCCGGCTCTATCGCAGTTCGGCACTGCGCTTGAAGATCCTGCACTTGGCCGAATCACGCACGCAATTCGAACTGTTGTGGCAATTGCATCATCGCCTGAACGCAGTCACGTATTTTGAACCCGTGTGCATGAGCTTGGGCACCGCTCCAGCCTTAGTGCCGGTTCACAGGGCAAAGCGCTACACCATGAAAAAGCTTTGGGCGTTGTTGCTCCGCCGTCCACGCGGGCAAGAATCCTTCGGCAGGTTCGAGGTGACGCTGCATGTGCTTGGCCACCTATGCCGCAACAATCCCATCGTTGCATTCTGGTGCTTATGCAGGGACCGGTTTTTGTTTTGGCAGGTCCGCCGAGGGCTGTCACAAACCTGCTATTCGTTCTTTGTACGTTTATTCAGCCGCTGGCCGATCCCCCGGCATGCCGCCCGTGAAACAATCGCAGAGAACAAGAAAATCGGCTACTACATCTGGCAGTACCCCGTACGCAGCCAGTCCTTCGTGCAGAGGGAAGTCGCGGCGCTGCTCAAGGCAGGCGAGGACGTCGTCGTATTCACCGAAATCGAGGCCCATCACGATTATATTGATGCGCTCAAGCCCCACCTTGCAGGCTCCTCCATAAGGAATGGCTCAGATGATGAGACCCATCACACACGGCTGAAATGGAAACTTTTTCGCTCAGCGCCCTGGCGCTATATCCGCATCAGGTTTTTTGTCCTGGGCAGGAACTACCATGCCAACAAGAGTTGGTGGCTCGACCAGGATAGTTTCAATACCGCCGTTCGGCTGGCCAACACAGCGCGGGAGATGGGCGTCGGTCATATCCATTCACCCTAGGCAGATGTGTGTGCTTTTGTGGCATTGATCGCCGCTCGTCTGCTCGGGCTTCCCTACAGCCTGCAGGCGCGCGCCCACGATATTCACCGCCTCGACTACCGGTACGGCATGCGGGAAAAAATTCTCAATGCCGAATTCATCATCACCAACACTCAATACAATGTGGACCAACTTCGGGCCGTGATACCTGCCCGCCAGGCGGCACGGGTCAAATTGATCCACAATGGCCTGAATCTCTGCCAGTTCCGACCCGCATCGCTGCCCGCGGGCGACGACAGCTGGCGCGACAAGAGTGGCAATGGGGGTGGCAATGGGGGTGGCGTCATCCGGCTGGTTTGCGTCGCCAGATTGATCGACCAGAAAGGATTGACCTTTTTGCTTCAGGCCTGCCGGCGTCTGGTCGATGCCGGGCTCTGCATCCACTGTGACATTGTCGGTGGATATGAAGACATCTTCATGAATTACTACATCGAACTGGTTCGCCTGCGTCAAGCGCTCAGGCTTGAAGAGATTGTCCACTTGGCGGGCTCGATGCCGTTCGAAGAAGTGCTGGATTACTATCGCAAGGCTGACATTTTCGTTCTACCTTGCGTGATTGCCAAGGACGGTAGCCGCGACATTATTCCCAACTCCGTGCTCGAAGCCATGGCCATGCGCCTGCCAGTGGTGTCAACGAATGTGACCGGGCTGCCAGAATTGGTTGTTGACGGGGTCTCAGGCTTCCTGGTCCCGCCTCATGATGTGAATGCGCTGGTTGATGCCATTGCAACCCTCTCGCAGTCTGCGCGCCTTCGTAACGAGTTCGGATGTGCTGGCCGCAACAGGGTGGAAACCCTGTTTGACAGCGACACGAATGTCACGCAATACCAGTCCTTATTCTGCCCCGCCCGCCGACATGACTCAAAGTAGACTGGTGCGGGTGCTGGCGGCCACGCTCGTACTGTTGGCTGGCCTGTGGTGGACCGTCGGTCCATGGTCAGGGCAATCCGACCGGCACCCCCAATCCCTGTCAAGGCTCACACCTTCGGTAACGACCTTTGGGTACGACGAGACCCGGTCGGGCCACGTCGTTTCCTATGTCGATGCTTCAACGGCACTGGCGGTCGTGGCAGGGCAGCCGGCATTGGTGGATTTGGCAAAGAGAAGCCTGCGCTTCAAACCGCTTTATATCCGTAGCGATGAATTGCCTGACGAATGGGCTGGCAAATTCGCCGCTGGACGTCGAATCCTGATTGTCACCACCCCTAAAGGGCTTGAGGCCATTGATGTAGACGCCGCCGAGCGGCTCTGGGAAGTCAAAACGCTCTGGGGTCACGGGATAGCTGCCACGCCGGTGATCGATCAAAAAGCTGGCAAGATTTACTTTTACTCCAGGCGGTATGGCAGATGGGCGGGATTTGAGCACCAGGTTTACCAGGTCAACCTCGACGGTGGTGGCCTGCGCAGCGTCAGCTTGGATATCAACGGAATATTTGCAACCCGCTATCCCGACTTGAGCGGCAATTCATGGCACAGGCGGGTGCATTGCAAGACGGCCATGGGCCTGAATCGAACCGTGGCCCCACCATACGTATTTTTTGGCTGTTCGCTGCAGACAGGGCAGGATGCGGCCTCAAGATACGGCGTGATGAGAAGCCTGAGCGGGTTGGTGGTGAGTGTTCCGCTAGATCTCGATGGCAATCTTAAAGGATCTCGCAGTCACCGCGCATTTTTCACCAGCGAGATGCGAAAGGAGGATGCGACGGGCTTTGATTCGGGAATCTACAACAGCGGCGCCGGGCCCGCTCTGCTGCCTGATGGTTCGATTCTGGTGGCGACCGGGAACGGTCCCGTTTTTCCTGAACTGGGCAATTTCGGTTGCTCCATGATTCGCCTGGACGGCATCAGTCTGCGACCAGTGGTCCATGCTGATGGTATGCCGTCATCATTCAGTCACAGTTTGCCGCCATTCAATGAATGTTGGCACCTGAATGTCGAGTATTCGAATTCGTCCGCTGCCGTCATCGAGGGCGGCGGGCGATTGACTGCGGCTGTGATAACCAAGGACGGCTTCCTGGAGGTGTTTGACCCGCTGCAAATTCACCCGTCGCGATCCGGAGTTGCCCGTACCCGCGTGGCAGGCGGAAAAACCTATTCGCAGCCGGCCATGATCTCCAATGGCCAGGGCGTTCGCATTGTGTCACTGGCCAAAGGCAAGCCCCATGATCTTACTGTTAACGATCTGCTGCTGACAGATGCTTCAACCCTGTCAGGCATGCAGGATATCGAGCAGAAGCCATGTTTTGGCTGGCTGTCCGCGTGGCCAAATGCCAATACTGCCGGACTCTCATTGTTGTACTCGGGGCCTATCCGCAATGATTATGCCGTGGCCATCGTGGGCAGCGAATTCCACAATAATCTGAAGTCATTCTTTTCCGCCCATTTGGGCCACAGAGGTGACACCTGGCTGGGTGATGGCCTTTGGGGGCCCTACGTGGACACCAGCCACCTTGGGTACAGCGTCGGAGCAAATTATCAGAGCCCGTTGCCGAAATCAAAACCCGAGCAGTTTGAGACCATGTGGCGCTATTTTGACGGACGAAAACAGCCCTCTTCACCATTCGAGCATGAGACGTTTTGGCTACTTAGAAACCTCGATGACCAGCGGGATTGCAGGTTGCCGCGGGACCTGGGATTGAATGCGGTCTGGGAAGTGAAACGGCGGGCCGTTTTGCACGCTGCAGGAAACGACGCCATCAATGCTCACGATTACAACCCATCCGATGGTACGCTGCGTCTGGCCTGGCGCCTTGCCCTGGACGCCCCGGACCAATTGATGGATGCACACCCGGTGATATCGTCAAACGCTGAGGGTGAAATCCCCGTTGTCCTGGCGTTGGTCTATGCCGATGCCGGAGACGGATCGGTGACCTCAGCGGTGTTGTTTGTCGACACGACATCCGGAAAATTAGTCAACCGTTTCGAATTTGATGGTCTCGTCCGCTTTTCAATGCCATTGGTATTCGATGAGCACATCATGATTCCGACGCTCGACAATGGACTGCAGGTATTGAGTGTTGTCAAAGATGAAGACCAGGAGGATGGGTAGCCCGGCTATCCAGATTGTATGTTTTTGATCGGCGGCCCCGCTTATTGCGGCACCACGCTACTGACCCTGATGCTCAATCAAGACGGCGTCACCTGCCTGAATGAACCGGATTTTCACGATCCCGAACAGAGTCACAATGGGTTGCCGGCGCTCCAGCGGATCTATCCGGACAGAAATCTCCCGAACCGGTCCGAGGAAGCCTTGACCTGGTCCGAGGCATTTGCGCTGATGCTGCAGTGCCAGCAATTGGTTGAGCCCGACCACCTGGGCTTTAAATTCTGCAACCGGCCTTTTGTAGCATTCAGCGAGCTGTTCCGCCAAGCCGGATTACCCGTTCTTGCGATAATTCGGGATGTTCGCGATTCGTTGGTGCGTCCGCTTAAGCCCTATATCAACGGTGAAGCCGGTTTGATCAGCCAATATCGCCTGGTCTGGTCGAATCGGGACCTGTATAGCGCCGTCATCCGTTATGAAGATCTGGTCCGCGACCCCAAAGCGATGATGCGGCAAGTTTCAAAGACACTCAAGGTCCCGCTGAAAAACCGGGCGCAGTGGAATCCGCAAGACGTTCCAGGCTCAATGATGTACCCGGAAGACCGGCACGGCGCGCTCAAGACAGGATCAATCCAGACCAACAGGACGGGTATCTGGCGCACCTGTGGCAAGACCTTCACCGATGCCGCCCATGAACTGGCGCAAGAGATGGGCTATTCGGCGGACCAGTAGCCTGTCGGGCTGCTGGACACGATTTCTGGGTCTCACCAAATCAGGGAGAAGCGGTGCACGAGCTCAAAGAAGCTTTCACTCCTTCGAAACAGCTTGATGCCATCCGTGGTGGCCAGATAAATCTTTTCATCCACGATCAGGGGCATGGAAAAATGCACCCGTCCACTGAAACCAACCTGGTCGATCAATTCTCCGGCCTGGCTGTTCAACAATACCAGGTGAGACAAACTTGAATCCTCAACGACAAACACAACCAGTCCAGGGTCTCCACCATCTGTGTAAGTCGTCACCATATTGGAATGCGAGTGAGTCGTCCCATCATCGCGCACATAAGACCACTTTTTCGTTAATTGATAGTTATCGGAGATCGAAAAGGCATTCATACCCCAGCCAGCGCGCTCGTCCTGCTCCGGAATATCAAACAGATAGAGCCGTTCATAAGCCGGGTCGTTGATATTTCCGCAATAGCCTTCCCGATCTGCCCTTCGAGTAAGCAGAACCGAACCATACTCATCCGGAAACGAGCCGCGGCCCCTGAGCGGGGCCGCTTTGAAGAATCTTGGCGCCAGTGATCGAAATTTGAATTTCTGGTCCCGCAGCAGGGCCTCGGGAAACGAGAACAATCCACCTCTCATGGCGGCGTATAGCTTCAATGGTGCCAATTCATAACCCGGCGGCGGATCATTGAAATCAGACTCCAGTGTAAAAGCCACCGGCTCGAGGAACTTGTAGCGCCCAATCGAGCCTGTCTGGTTGGCCGCTGCCGCTTCGAACCAGTCAGCGACCGGAAAAGTGCCACCTGTTATCTGGGCCTGCACCTCCGTGCCCATCGGCAGGGTAAGGTGATCATTACGAATGTGGCCCGAATAGTGGAGTGCGAGCCTGGGGGCTCCGGTCCGCTCGTGGGAACTGGCCAGACCAATGCACGCGCCCCGCCGAAATCCGCGTTTTTTGAGGTACTCGCTCTGTGCGAGGGTCGCAGTGACGTAATCGGCGCCGCCCCGATAGAAGGCGTAGCTCAACCGCCCGCCCGCGATGACCTGTACGTTGCCATCCGGGTCCAACAGCATTGACGGCTGACCAAAGACCTCTCGCCCGATGAGCACCTCCGTTTTCTTGTCAGGGTCGTCACCCGGAAGATCCTCCGGATTGAAGACTTTGAGGTGTCCGTCCTTGCCCACAACCGCGGAGTACAGCTGCCCCCGAGTTTCAATCGTGGACACCGATGAACTGGCGAGGTCCATATTCGATACGTGGCATTCGTTGAAGCCGCGGTTATCCATACTGTAAAAAGTGGCGCCTCTGTCAGAAGCGGGTTCCAGGCGCGCTCCGTCCAGCTTGACGACAGAGCAGCCAAAATTGTTCTCCTGCGGGACGAAGGGCCCATTCCCGGTCGTGACCAGGAGTTGATTACCGGGCAGCAAACTCGGCCCGGAGCCCGTGTTCCAGATACCGCTGTCGAAGCCCGTCAGTGGGTTGTCCCCCATCTCACTGGGCGTGAATGATGCGACTGATTCGCGCCCCAGTAGTTCACCGGAGTCATCAAGATACGCGGCGATAAGCACCCCTCTGGCCCCCCGCAGATTGCCGTAGTGATGAGGTGCGGCTTTGGCGTCCATGCCGCATCCGAAGAAAACGTAGTGTGAGTTGGCATGGTCATTCAACCCCAGCGAGGTCCTGCAACGCATGATGTTTGCAGGGGTGACCGCATCGCTGGACTGCCCGGGATACACCAAAGCGTCCAGCTCAAAGTCGAAGCCATTGAGGTCGCTGCCATCGAGATTGACGGAATACAGCCGGATTCTGAGGCCCTGTCTTGCCCAGGGTTTGGTCGGCGCAGCGCCCGTCCTGGCACTGGCCGAAAAGTAAATCTTCCCTCTTCGGACATCGATCACCGGCGTTTGACCCACCTCACGGAGAGGTAACTCCAGCGACCAAATGATGCGGTTTTGTTCGATGTCGAACGCATTGAACCGGTTTTCCGTACCGAAATAGATGACTTTGCGGCCCTCTATCTGTGCACCGGCGGGAACAAAATCCTGATCGCCATTGAGGTAAATTGGCATGACGTGCGAACTGCCCTTTGTGAAGGGCAGATCGTGCACCGTCAACGGCGAATAATTCCGCGCGCTCAAACTGGACAGTACCGCCCCTGATCTCAGGCTGTCGTACCCAAAGGTCGCGACCGTCGAACTCTCAACCCATTCACCGCTACCGGCGGCGCGATCAAATTTGAGAATTCTAAAGACGACTTGCGCGAAGTCGGCGGCGAACACTGCCAATACCAGCGCGACAATGACTGCAATTGACCTCATTTCAAATACAACCAGTGCGTTCCTTGATCAGTCGCCCGCTTCCTCTTGCCGGGCGATTCGTACACCGCGGTCATCCCGGATCAGTTCGGTTCCAGGTGCCAACTTGAATGCCTCCGGGTCTTCTTCCACGAAGCTGTGCGCCGGTCTGGACTCCTCGACTTCACTTTTCAATTCGCTATCGGGTTCGAAATTGATGATCTGTTTCCAGCAGCGAGTGATGTCGTCACCGAATATCACCACCAGGTCATCCAGGGCCGCCATGCCAAGGGCATGCGCCACGGCATCAGCCTCGCTCGGGATCACTTCTATGTCGCTGTCATCTACATCGTGCTCGAGCAAGCGGCCACGCAGCATCTGCGGTACTTCGTCGGGCCCTCGGCCGCGCCGCGCGTCGTCGGCTTTGCAGATGTAGTGCCCAAAATGTCCCTGGGCCTCGTCGGCAATGGCGATGATGTCTTCATCGCGACGGTCGCCCGGCGCCGCCAGCACCACGATGCGCCGTCCACTGACTTCGAGTCGGTCGACGAGCTGACACACAGCAGCCACGGCGGCTGGATTGTGACCGTAGTCCAGGATGACGCGGAAGGGGTGCTCGTCGAACACGTTCATCCGTCCAGGGGCCTGGAAGAAGGTTGTATTGAAAGTACGCAGGCCGTGCCGAATATCATCCAGCGACTTGCCCAGGCTGTAAGCCAGAGCCGCCGCGAACATCGCGTTTTGCACATTGTGGGTGGCCTTGCCTTCCATGGTGGCGGGAATCAGGTAAGTCCTAAGCAATGGAAAATGCGCGCCATTGTCGTACAGCGCGATCATGTCGCCGTTCATGCCCTGCTCCAACACCACCGCCCGCCCGCCGGCGCGTACATGTTCCCGAACCAGTGAATGCGCCGGGTTCATCGTGACATAACAGAGCGTTTCGGCCTGCGTATAGTCCGCCATCCGCAGGCAATGCTCATCGTCGGCATTGAGCACGACCGTATCGCGAGCCACCTCGACGACTACCCGTTTGATCTCAGCAAGTTGCTCAAGCGTATCAATGCCTTTAAGTCCAAGATGGTCCGAAGCAACATTCAGGCAGGCTGAAACATCGCTCTGGCGGTAGCCCATTCCGGCGCGGAGCAGGCCGCCCCGGGCGGTTTCCATGACCGCGATGTCCACCGAAGGATCCCGCAACACGATGCGCGCAGAAGCAGGGCCGGTCATGTCCCCGCGAACCGACAGGCGGCCATCGATATATACACCGTCCGTGGAACTCATGCCCACCGTGTGCCCGGCCGTTTCGAGAATGTGCGCCAGCATCCTGCAAGTGGTCGTTTTACCGTTGGTTCCGGTGATGCTGGCAATCGGAATCCGGGACGGCGAGCCTGGCGGAAACAACATGTCCATAACTTTGCCGGACACGTCCCGCGGCGAGCCCTTGGACGGCGCCACGTGCATGCGAAAGCCCGGTGCAGCATTGACTTCGACAATGGCCCCACCAATTTCCTTGTAAGACTGCGTGATGTCCGAGCTCAAAAAGTCCACGCCGCCAACATCCAGCCCCACCGCGTTGACCGCTCTTTCGGCCATTTCGCGGTTGTCCGGATGGGTGACGTCGGTCATATCAATGGCGATTCCACCGGTCGACAGGTTAGCGGTGGAACGCAGATAGAAGATCTCTCCTTTTGGCAAAACTGTATCTGCGCTGTGACCCGCCTCTTCCATCAGGCGCTCGGCCTGGTGATCCAACTCCAGCCGGGTCAGTACTTTTTCATGGCCGATGCCTCGTCGCGGGTCTTTGTTGACCTCATCCACCAACAAACTGATGGACTGTCGTCCGTCGCCGACGACGTGACCCGGCACACGTTTGGCCACGGCAACCAATTCACCATTGACCACGAGCATGCGGTGATCAAATCCTTCGATGTAGCTCTCCACCAGGACGCTGCGGCCGGTCGCGTGTTCGCGGGCCTGGCCATAGGCCACCCCAACCTGCTCTTCATCGACCAGGTTTATGGATACCCCACGGCCGTGATTGGCGTCCAGCGGCTTCACCACCACGGGATGGCCGATGTGACGTGCTGCACGCACACATTGGTGTTCAGAGCGAACGACAATCTGATGTGGCACCGGCAACCCCAGGTCTTTGAGCAGGGTATGGGTGTCCTCTTTGTCACAGGAAATCTCCACCGCGATGTGAGGCGTCTTGCTGGTGATCGTCGCCTGGATGCGCTGCTGGTAGCGGCCGTGGCCGAATTGAACCAGCGAATATTGATTCAAACGCTGGAACGGAATACCCCGCTCCTGCGCAGCCCTGACCAGCGAAGCTGTGCTCGGGCCCAGTTCCTTTCGCTGGGCAAAGCGGATGAAGATGTCGCGCTCATCTGCGAAATCAAAGTCGTCGTCGATTTCATCTTCAAATTGCGCCTGAAGTTCCCCCGGCAGCAGGCTGAACAGCAGTTGTCTCCCAATGCGCGCGGCTTCCAGGCCGACATCCTTCTGGTGATACTCAAAAACCATGTTGTAGCAACCATCAAACTCATCAGCGCTGCCCATACTGCGGGTGCGGCCAAAGGTGACCTCGGAACCCGCCATGTTCTGTAACTCAAGCGTGGCATGTTCCCAGATATGCGCCATCCAGGTCCCCTCGTCCTCACGCAATCGGCGGATAAACCCGCCCGCTTCTCGATAGGAACAGCCATGCTCGGCCAGGCCCGGCAGCGCTGCCACCAGCCCACCAACAAAGGCCTCACCCAGACGGGCGGAGGGCCAGCCCTCCAAAACACCGATATCCACCTGGTGGCGGATCACCGGAAAGTGCGCGTAGAGGTTGGGGCCCTGGTAAACGTTGGTTGCTAATAATTTCATGCTTCGGGTCTCACGGGGGGTTGAAAATACTACAGGGGCAGGCTTCACGGCGCCAGTGAAGGAATTTTGGTCAGCGTCGGTGGTGGCTTAAGTCGGGCCGCTGGCCACTCGGGTTTCGATATTGAAGCAAGCGCCCGCTGCCAGTATGTGCAGCTTCAGGTCGGTCAATGTGACGGCCTGCGCGCGGCGCACATAACTCATCGAAGAATGGCGCAGGTCGGCCGGATCGATGACGGTCACGGTTCCCCGGCCAACGACCTCGAATTCTCCGTCCGGGGCGATAAAGGCCGCGGTATTCTCGTCAATTCCCAGGCCACAGACGAAGGGATTAAAGGACAAGGCCGAGAGCAATCTTCCCATCCGGCCACGCTGACTGAAGTGCTGATCGATGATGACCCGGTTGGTCAATCCCAGGCCCGGGGCCAGTTCGACCCCGCTTTCGCGCGGTGATGGCCCGCCGCGGCCACCCGCGATCATGTGTTCGGACATAATGGCGGCACCGGCAGATGTACCAGCGACCGGGATACCCTCGGCGTTCAGGCGGCGGATTGCACGAGCAACCGGCGTACCGCCCAGGATCGTGGACAAACGCAATTGATCACCACCGGTGATGAAGATGCCGCTGGCACGGTCGAGCACATCGAGAATTTCGGACTTGAAGCACTCCTCACGCCGCTCGACCGGAATACACTTGGCCTTGCCGCCGAGAGATTCGAACAAATCCCGATAGGCGGGGCCGGTTTCGCCCAACCTGGAGGCGGTGGGAATAACCAATATGCGCGCCCCCAGGTGATCGGGCTTAGACTCAGAGCACAAGGCAACGAAACGCTCGAGTATCTGAGTGTCTTTTTTCTTACCTTCCGCACCGCCGATCGGAATCAGGTATCCGCGCTGCTGATGGGGCCGTGGGGTCGAGGGCATGGGGATTTCCGGGGGGCCGTGGACTTACTGTTCAAACGCGCCGAACTTGACGCAGGCGCCATCGCGCACCATCCAACGCCCCAGGGCCATCACATCACGCACTTGCCACGACGCGTCCAGGCTGACCAGATCGGCTGATGCCCCGGTGCGGATTGATCCCTTCCCCTCGAGTCTGAGAAGTCCGCTTACATTGCTGGTGAAAGCAGGCAGTATGCACTCCAGGCCGTGCCCACGCCGGGCCAGTTCCGCCAGGGATTCGGCAAGCGCCGCGGAAGTGGCAAAGCCCATTTCCGCCATCCGCCCCTGATCATCAAATACCGGCAGGCAGCCGCCGCCGTCTGAACTGATGGTCAGCTGCGCGGGCGCACCGCCCGCTTCCATGTAACGCTCCCAAGCGTCGGGCGCCGACCAGGCGTCATCGCCATCGCTGACGGGCATGGCAGTGACATCGATCGTCGCGCCTGCCCGACTGAGCGCACAGGCCTCATCAAACAGTGCCTTGCGGCGATTGACATGGGTGGGCTGAAACATGCGCGCAGGTAGCTCGGTCTCCTCAATCAGACGACGAACCACTTGCAGGCCCCGCTGCCCGTCTCCGAGATGCAGGTGCAAAACGCCGGCCTTGCCACCGATCAGGCCGGCCACGTGAACATCGCCCGCGATGCGCGCAAGTTCGTCGAAAGTAGGTTGGCTGGAGCGGTGATCGCTGATCGCCAGTTCACCCATCCCGATGATGCAATCAATATTGACGATATCACCGCGAACCGAACCGGTTAGCGTTGTCGGCGGCAGGTGATATCCACCGGTCCAACACCACGCTGACAAGCCTTCCTCGCGCAGAGCCCGGGTCCGGGCGACGAGGTTGGCAGTAGAGCGGGTCTCATCGTCGGTTCCCAGCAAGCCCACGACCGAGGTCACGCCATGGCGGGTGAACTGGCTTAGAGGCACTGCCGGTGCCTGGGTGGAAAACCCGTCCTCTCCACCACCGCCGGTGACGTGGACGTGCGCGTCAACGAATCCGGGGATCAGCGATCTGCCTTCCAGATCGACCTCATCTGCCAACAGGCGATCATCAAGGTGGGGTACCACGTCCCCCACGTACAAAATCCGGCCGCCGCCCACCAACACGCAGCCGATGCCGAGCGACTCGGGGGCGAAAATATTGGCGTTGTTAAGCAGCGTGAGCATTGGGGCAGTTTTGAGTTTGTCAGTGGTTTGGGCGCGGCATTTTAGCGCTTTGAAGCCACAATTCATAGCAGTGCCCAACACGCAAAAAACGTGTCTGTAGCGGTAGCGAACGGTATAATGCGCGGCTTCCTCGACGCCAGCCTGATGATGCCTACGTCCATACTGACCTTCCATTCCCAAAATATCGCCGGTGCTGACCACGCCAGCAACGACCATGTCGCACTAAGGCAAGACCTGGCGGCACTCCACGATGCGGGTTACCGCATCATTTCCCTGGATCACCTGCTTGAGGGGGTTGCCGGCGAAGACGCTTTCGCGTCCAGGCAGGTCGTGCTGACCTTTGATGACGGCTGCGACTTCGATGTGCGCGACATCGACTGGCCGGGTCACGGCCTGCAACGGAGCTTCCTCGGCATCATGGAGGATTTCGCGAAATCGGCTGGTGCCGGGAATCAACCTGGGCTGCAGCCTGGGATTCAACCTGGCTTGCATGCAACCACGTTCGTAATCGCCAGTCAGGAGGCCCGCGACGCGATCGACACCGCTTCCCTGCTCGGCAAAGACTGGATGAGTCACTCCTGGTGGGCCTCCGCCCAGGCACATCCCATGTTAAGCGTCGGCAATCACAGCTGGGACCACAATCATCGTGACTTTGCTGGCAAGGACAGTGGCAGCTTCCGCTCGGTGGATGATCACGCCCAGTGCTTGGCCCAGGTGGTGCGCTCTGCAGCCGCAATTGAAGCCCAGACGGGAATCTGGCCCCATTTTTTCGCCTATCCCTTCGGTGAATCCAGCCCCTACCTGAGAGATAAGTTCTTCCCCGACCATCCCGAGGTCCACGGTTGTCGCGCCGCAGTGGGCACCGAGGCGGGCTTTGTTACGGCCGACAGCAACATCTGGAACCTGCCCCGCTTCGTTTGCGGACGCGATTGGGATTCAGCGGAATCGCTAATTGAGCTGCTGGACGGGTGAGGGATTGAACTACCCTAGATCCTGTTGACAGGACCTAGCTGTGAATTCCAGCAACGTTGTTCACAAAAGTGCGCCAAATTCTGGTTGAGTCTCAACTCATCGTTCAAATGGGCTGGGATATCTGCGTTTAGCATCTTTATCAGGGAGCCGGCTGAGAGTAACAGTGCTGCTTCCAGGACACGCCACACGGCGCCTGCGGCGCCTGCACATCCCTCGGCAATTGCTCCCGGCATGGCTCTACCTCCCACATCCATGTGGTCGTGTGGGCTCCTCTTGAAACATCCTGTTTCCCCGTTTTAATTTCCTTGGGTCCTGGAAGCAGCACTGTCACTCTTTCCGGCTTATTCCAACTTATGGCACATAGGGGTCACAGAAGTCGTCGATTTGGCGCGTGTGTCATGCCATTGGCGCCCCAGGGCGGTTGCGGTCATTTAAGCCCCAGGCGCCGCACCGTGACAGCAAAGTGTCATGAGGGGGTTGTGGTCCGCTCCATCAAGGTGGATGCCGAGGGACGACAAGCGACTGGGTCGCTGGTCCATGGATGGACCAGCGAGGCGATAGGGAACAGGATGTTCCGTGGAGCCGACCCACCAAGCGCGGAGGAGTGAGGGAAGCCCATCGGGCCATCCGCCAGGAGCGAACCGCAATACCCTCATGGCGCTTTGCGGTAACGATGGCACCAAGCCTTAAGTGTGAACAACGTTGCTGGAATTCACAGCTAGCCCGGCTCCCTGGCAATTGCACGCGCATATGCAGGCCGCGCCTGGCATCTTTCTACATATTCTGACAGCACCGCCTCGCCTTCCGGCAACAGGCCAAATCGCAGAATGAAATCGACAGACGAGCCCAGCATGACATCGGCCGCCGAAAACTGCTCGCCAAGAATCCACGGGGCCGCCTGCAGTCCCGTTGACAGCGTCTCGATCATTAAGTCGAAACTCCCCCAGCCCGATTGGGTCCTGTTCGGCTCCAGGCCCTTGAATTTTTCCATCATGGCCGGTTCAATCACGCCAGGCGTGTAGACCATCCAGAACAGGTAGCTGCCTCGCCGCGAATCGTCGGTGGGCGGCGCCAGGCCCGAAGCGGGGTAACGATCTGCAAGATAAATTCCAATCGCGGCCGAATCCGCCATGGCGACATCGCCATCACTGATGGCAGGAACCTTGCCCATCGGGCTGGCGGCAACGAACCCCGGGTCGGCACGTGAATCCTCGCTACCGAGGTCGATTTGGCTGATCTCAAAGGGTTCTCCCAACTCTTCGAGCAGCCACATGATTCGTGCCGCCCGCGTTTGCGGTGTCCAGTAAAATCTGATCATTCCTCTCTCCTGCCCATGCGGCAATGCCTTTCAAGAACCCGTGGAGGTGTCATCCGGCCTCGTTTTGAACCTCCACCCATAGTGCACTTGCGCGCCTGGACGATCAAGGAAGGGATGCTGAAGTCACTATTGTGCTGGACAAATCCTGTTTTGAATCGGATTATGATCCGCCATGATGACATTTCAGGTCACCGGCAGAGAGCAACGATGAATTATTCCGATTTTCAACACCTTCTTTTCGAACACCGCGAGAAAAAAATCACACTGGTTACACTCAACCGGCCTGAAAAAATGAATGCAGCCAACGACCGCATGCACTGGGAATTGACCCAGGTTTGGGACGTCCTCAATGAGGACGATGAGGTCAACGTCGTGGTGGTCACGGGTGCAGGTGATCGCGCTTTTTCTGCGGGCGGAGATCTGGAATGGGTAGACCGAATGGTCGGTAACCCGGAATTGATCGCCTCGGTCCAAAAAGAAGCGGCGGATCTGGTTTACGGCATTTTGCGTTGCCAGAAACCCATCATATCTGCCATCAACGGTGTTGCAGTGGGTGCCGGCCTGGTGGTCGCTCTTTTGGCCGATATCAGCATCATGTCGGACCGGGCCCGAATCTCAGACGGGCACACCCGAATAGGTGTCAGCGCCGGGGACCACGCGGCAATTATCTGGCCGCTGCTGTGCGGCATGGCCAAAGCCAAATATTACCTGATGACGGCGGATTTTATTGAAGCCGAAGAGGCCGAGCGGATGGGCATGGTGACCCGCTGCGTGCCGCACGAAACCGTTTTGGACGAAGCCTTCAAGGTCGCAGTCGCCCTCGCCGAAGGCAGCCAGGGCGCCATTCGCGGCACCAAGCAGGTACTCAACGGCTGGATCACCATGTTTGCGCCCATTTTCGAGAATTCCCTGCGCATGGAAATGCAGGGCTTCATGAGCGCTGACGCGCGTGAGGGCGCCGACGCATTCAAGGAAAAGCGCAAGCCTGTATTTCCATCAGCCGCCTCTTAAGATTGCGCCTGCCACGCGGCGAGCACCTTGGCTTCCTTTGCGGGATCAAGCCCGGCGCGGGTGAAGACCTGATTCTCTGCGCTTTGTGAATTATGCCATTCATGCGTGGCCATCGCGGTGTCGGCCAGCGTGCGGAAGCCCATTCCCGCGTCGATGCTGGATTGGTTTTCGAACAGCATGCCCGTGAGTTGGCGCGACATGTTCCACATCGGTAATTCACCGCCATCCACGCCCTGAGCCTGGAGGAATTCATCATCCACCCAGTGGAAACGCACCGGGCTGCTGGTCGTGGCGCGAATCGCCTGCAGCATGCCTGCGTAGGACATGACGCCATCCGGCCCGGACGCGTTGTATATACCGGGCTGGTCTGTCTCGACAAGGTGTACCGTGAATTCGGCAAGATCGCGAACGTCGATCAGCCCGAAGCTGTTACCTGAACCACCTGGAATAATGATGTCGCCACCGCGGTGGATGCGCTCTACCCACCAGGTATAGCATTGCGTCGTGTCGCCCGGTCCCGCGACATAAGTCGGACGAACAATGGTGGAGGCTTCGCCATAGATGTCTTCAACATACTTTTCACACACGACCTTGAAGGCCCCGTGGTATTTGCCGACATCTTCTGAATCGGGCTCGGCCAGCGCCGCCAGCGCGGAACCCGGATTGCCGGCTGACTTGGGCACGTAGGGTGTCTCAACATTCTCAAAGTCGTAGACGGCCACAGTAGAAGTGAACAGGTAGCGGCCGACGCGCCCGTGCAACAGTGCAGCAGAATCTTTGACGTGGCGTGGCACGTAGCCCGAGTTGTCAATGACGGCATCCCACTGACCGGTTTTTAGCGAGTCGAGGCCGTTGTCCCGGTCTCCCACCAGCCGTTTTGCCTCGGGGAACAGATCCGTGTTACTGCGGCCACGGTTAAACAAGATCACTTCATGCCCCCGCTCCAGCAGCGTGCGAACCACGTGGGGGCCAATAAAGCCCGTGCCGCCGAGGACCAACACGCTCAGGGGTTTGGCCGTTGCACCATGGGCGCCGGGCATAAAGGCGGCTGCACTGAGGCCGATTGCACCAGCGCCAAGCAGCAGCTCACGTCGATTGATTATCATAAAATTCTCCAGATTGGGTGACCCACACAGGACCGAACCGAATCATCATTATTAATGTTCGGCCGGCAAGTCAATAGCGGGAGTCGGCTACCTGCCACAAAGAAGTCGGTTTTGCTTTGATCTCAAGCTGAGATTATCCTTGGTATCTGGGCCGAGTGTACTGCATTGTAATTAGTGGCCCTTTTCTGAGGTTGCAAGATGATGACGGCAAAGAACACGATTAAAACCATTTCTGTGACGCTGCTCGGTTTGATGTTTGCCGCGCTGCTCGGAGGCTGCTCGAAGCCTGCCGGACCGGCGCCACAAGAGGATGGTCAGGGCGAACGCACAGCAGCGGAATCCGGCACGACCCCGGTGGCTGATGCCACCGCAACGCCCGCGGCAGATGCAGCGGGAGACTCTGCAGGGGATTCCATTTCCCTGCCCCCCTTAGCCATTGAAACGGTCGGCATTACCGAGACCCTGCCTGAGCGCTATCCGCCAAACTGGTTCCTGGTACACGATGTGGCTTTTTTCGGCATGTCGGACGGCCGGGTCAGCGTGATCGACGCCACCGCCACCACCATTTCGGAACAGGTCAAAGGCACCTTCAACATCTCCTTTATTGGCCTGGTCACCGAAGGACTCAAGCGCAGTGAAATATACGTCACCGAAACTTTTCATTCGCGCGGTACCCGTGGTGAACGCACCGATGTGATCACCATCTGGGACAAGAAAAATCTCGCACCCGTCGGCGAAATCGTCCTGCCCGAGCCCAAGCGTTTTCTGGGCTTGCCGGAACGCAATACCCTTCAATTGATTGACGATGAGCGATTCCTTCTGTCCTTCAATCTCAACCCGGCCACTTCGGTCACTGTCATTGACCTGGATGCGCGGGAAATCGTTGCAGAAATTTCAATTCCCGGTTGCGTAAAAATGTTTCCCACGGGTCGGCGGGGTTTTAGTTCCTTGTGCGGTGATGGGCGCTTCCTGACTACCGAACTCAATGAGGATGGATCGCTGGCGCAGCAAAGCCGGGGCGAGGTGTTCTTCAATTCGGATACTTCACCCATATTTCAGCGTAACTCAACGATAAGCGGCGTCTCTTATTTCCCGACTTTTGACGGCAATATGATCCCGGTAGACATGTCGGGCCCCACGGCCGTGCCGGGCACTGCGTGGCCGCTGGTTCCGCAGGCGGAGCAGGCCGTGGGCTGGCGCCCCGGCGGGCTGGGGCTCATTGACAGCGATGACCAGGGCCGCATTTACGTTCTCATGCACCCCGAAGGCGGAGAAGGATCACATCAATCGGGTGGTGCCCAGGTCTGGGTCTTCGACCCGCTAACGCAGCAACGTGTACAAAAGATCGCCTTGCAGGAATGGGGCCTTTCAATTGCCGTGAGCCGCGGCGAGACGCCATTGATGATGGTGACCAACCCCATCTCAATGACGCTGGAAGTTTACCAGGCCTCCAGCGGTGACTACGTTCAATCGCTCGACGATCTCTACCAGGTCACGCCGCTGATGCTGTATGGCGCCCGCTAATGGCCATGCCCGACATATTGATTGACAGTATTGCCTTGTTTTTTGCGGGGTTGTTTGCCCTGGCGGCGTACCACAAATTCCGCTCACCTGGTCATTTCTCCAGCATCATGGGCCAGTCGCTGTACGGAATCCCTCGGCGCATGCCGATCTCAGACCACGCAGCCGTTTACCTGCTTGCTCTGATCGAGACGGTCGTTGCGATCGCTATGTTGCTGCCCGCAAGTCGGACGCTGGCCATGGCAGCAGTCATTATCTTGCTGCTGATCTATGCCCTCTTCATCGGACTGCAGGTGCGGCAGGGCAAACAGGCACTGGACTGCGGTTGCGCGGGCCCCTCGTCGGGCATTCTAATGAGTACACATCTGGTGTGGCGCAACCTGATTTGCGCTGGCCTGGCCGGCTTGGCACTGCTGCCCACACAGGCTGTCGAATCGACGCCTGCCGCCGTCGCAGCGGCTGTGTGCATGGCGGCATTTCTTGTCGCCACCTATCACTGTAGCAACCAGCTGATTGCAAATGCTCAAAAAATCTCGACACAGAGGCTGGCCGCCGCAAGGCCATAGTGATGGACTGGCTGGTCATTTCCAATATCGCGCTATGGCTTGCGTTCATCGTCGTGTCCTTGATCTGCCTGGCGCTGGCACGCCAGATTGGGGTGCTGTACGAGCGCGTTGCACCAGCCGGCGCACTGATGGTCAATCAGAATCTGAAAGTCGGCTCAGCCGCGCCAGAACTGGCGCTACCGGCCATAGACGGCAGCCTTGTGAATGTCGGCAAGCCGGTTGGCGGGCGCTCGCAACTGTTGTACTTTAGCTCGCCCGATTGCCCAATCTGCAAAAGCCTGTTGCCCGCGGTGATCTCCGCTTCAAAGTCGGAGAAAAACTGGCTGGATGTGATCCTGGCCAGCGACGGCCATGAACAGGATCACTCGACGTACATCGAGGAAAATCGGCTGCAGCAATTTCCTTACGTTATATCAGAGCTACTGGGCAAATCCTACGGCGTGGCAAAGTTGCCCTACGCCGTGTTGGTTGACGAGAATGGTCTTGTCGCCTCAATGGGTATTGTCAATTCACGCGAGCATGTGGAAAGCCTGTTTGAGGCCAAGGAGCGGAAGGTGGCTTCAATCCAGGAATATCTGCAAAATGCCCAAGCCGACCCACCCGATCTCAGGGTAGAATCGATTAACGGAGTGATTTCCGAGGAGCCCAAAACATGAGTTTCATTGACCGCCTGGTTGAGCGGCGCACTCGCCGCATCGCACAACAAAGTTCGCGCCGGGGCTTGTTGAAAGGCCTGGGGAGCGTGCTGGTCGGCGCCGCATCGCTACCGCTGTTGCCGGTGGCTCGCGCTGCCGAACCGCGATCGCAGGGTCTACCGCAGGATGACGGCGATGCGAACAGCTGCGATTACTGGCGTTACTGCGCCATTGACGGGTTTTTATGTGGCTGTTGTGGGGGTTCCTACAATACTTGCCCGCCCGGCACCGAAATGTCACCCATTACCTGGATTGGCACCTGCCGCAATCCGGTTGATCAGCGCAATTACGTGATTTCTTATAACGACTGTTGCGGTAAGTCCAGCTGCGGCAACTGCCTCTGTCAGCGAGACGAGGGCGACCGGCCGCCCTACCGCCTCGATAAGACCAATGACATCAATTGGTGCATGGGTACAGCTTCGGCCATGTATCACTGCTCGACTGCCATTGTGGTGGGTATTGCCCTGGACCAGTAAACCCATGGGCAGCGGCCAGCGTAGGCGCCGGTTTCCCAGCACGCACCGGCTCGGCGATGGCCTGGTGGTTGCGGTGCTGGGCATGATGGCGCTAACCACTGCGCTGGCGCAGCCAGCCTACCGGGCCGGGGACGCGGCGGCGATCAGGCTGAATTATCAGCTCTATTGCCAGGGCTGCCATGCGCCTACAGGTATCGGAAGCGCCAGCGTGCCGCGACTTGAAGGCCATATGGGAAATTTCTTGAAGTCCCGTGACGGCCGGGAATTTTTGGTTCGCGTGCCCGGGGCCGCGACATCGGTGCTCAGTGATGGAGATCTGGCGGACGTATTGAATTGGATGTTGCTGGAATTCGACGCCAACGCCGTGCCGGAAAACTTCGTACCTTATACGTCGGCGGAAGTTGGATTGCTGCGGCAGTCTCCGCTCAACGAGGTTAACGAGTACCGATTGAAAATTCTGGCGGAGATTAATCAGACAGAAATCGAATGAGGCAAAAAAATGATCGGTTACAGGACCCAATTCACGCCCACACTCATCATCAGCGCAATGCTTGTGTTCCACTTTGGACCGTTGCTGGCTGACCAACACCAGGCCACCGATCGTCCGGAAAATTTGCAGCTGTGTGATGCCTGTCACGGTGAAGATGGTCAAGCCGTCGATCCCCAATGGCCTAACCTGGCTGGCCAGAATGCTGCCTACATGGCCATTCAATTGACCAAATATCGCGATGGTGTTCGGCAGAGCGATGTGATGACACCCCTGCTAAGCCAGCTTAGTGATTCAGAACTTGAGAAACTGGCCGCCTGGTACAGCCAACAGCCCGTCGCGGCCGCAGCCTCTGGCGAAAGTGAGCTGGCTGCGCGCGGCCAACACCTGGCAGGTTATTGCGTCACCTGTCACGGTCTGAGCGGCAATACGGTCAATACCGACTGGCCCAACCTGGCGGGGCAACAGGCCGCCTACCTGGCCAATCGACTGCGCGCCTTTCAATCAGGTGAAAGTTTCAACGCTTCGATGACGCCGGTCATCGCGTCATTCAGTGACGCTGATATCGAAGCACTGACGGCCTATTACAGTCAACAGGATGAATAACCACCGCATAGCCATTCTTTGCATTTTGCCGCAAGTTGTGACAGATTGGCCCGGCTGTCGGTACGATTCAGGCACAGGACGCCGACATCAAACACGATGAACGAATTTCAATCAGCGCCCATCAGTTTCAGCAATTCGCTGGTCAATTGGCATCGCATGATATGTGGGACGCCACCAGCAGGCTGGGGCGCGACTACCTGTTCAACAACGGCTTCGCCCTGACGTCCATCACGGGGTACCGCAGTGTTGACCGCAAAGTGGGCAGCGACGAAGACGCCACCCGGGTATTCACACTGGACGCGCGTTTCTTTGAGGATGATTTCGAACACTTCACCCAGGAGATTCGCATCTCTTCGCCCGAGGATCAGCGGTTCCGCTATGTGCTCGGCGCTTTCTACTTCAAACAGGACGCCAAAACGAATCGTGTGGTTGCCCTGGGGCCCGGTTTCGGCGGCCCCCCTGAAGGCGTCGACGCCGCGATCCAGGACTCCTCCGTCGACACCAAGAGCACGGCACTCTTCGTCAATGCCAATTTTGATGCGACCGAACGTCTGACCCTGAGCGGTGGCCTGCGTTACACCGACGAAAAGAAGGACGCCGTGATCAAACAGTTCGTTTTCCCCGGCTTCGGGCTCGCCGAACTGATCGATGACAGCTTCGATCGCGATGAAGACTACCTCACTGCCACGAACAGCATCCAGTTCCAGGCGACGGACGACGCGTTGATCTACTTCACCTATGCCAGTGGTTACAAGAGCGGTGGTTTCAATGTCGACCTGGTGCCCACCTTTGAGGACTTGCCCTTTCAGGAAGAAACCGTTGATAGCTTCGAATTGGGCCTGAAGTCCGACTTGCTGTATGGGCGCCTGCGCCTGAACGTGGCGGGTTTCAGAGCGGAATACGATGACTACCAGGTGTTCCAGTTTCGTTTCGATCCATTTAGCGGTACCACCGCCCTCCTGGTATCCAATGCGGCATCCGTGACAACGCAGGGTTTTGAAGTGGAAGGCAATGCGTTACTACATGAAAACTTCGATTTGCAGGTCGGTATCGGCTACACCGATGCCACTTTCGATGATTATCCCGGAGGGGCGGTAGACCCGGCCACGGGAGACCCGGTCAACGTGGCTGGCAATGTGCTTGCCAGGGCGCCCAAATGGACGGTCAATATCACCGGCCGCTACCATTTTCAGGCGGGCTCCATGTCTGGTGTAGCTTTGCTGGGCTACGCCTATCGGGATGAGCAGTTCTTTAACCCGGATAATCGGGAGAACTCTCGCCAGGGCGGCTACGGATTATGGAATGCGTCTATTGATTTTTCCTTTAACGAGCGCTGGGGTGTGGCGCTATGGGGCCGCAACCTGGGCGATAAAACCTATCGAACCATGCGCGGCGTGAGCTTCCTCGGCGTGCCTTTCGGCCTGTTCGCCCAACCGCGGACTTACGGCATTGAAGCCTACTTCCGCTACTGAGCAGCCCCGCAGTTCGAGACAAAATAATGTTCAGACTTGCCCTGTTATTGGTCTGCCTGGCGCCGTTTGCGTCGGCCGCCTCGAATGCTGGCCCTGACGGCACATCGCAACTGCTGCTGCGTTTTGCAGGCATTGTCGATGGCACTGGTGAATCGCTGAGCGGCCATGAGATTGTCATTGCCAACGACATCATCATCGCGGTTGGCGATGGACTGGCCGATCGGTTTCCGCAGGCGCAGCTGATTGATCTTGATCGGCTGCACGCGGCACCTGGCCTGATCGACACCCATGTCCATATCACCTATGTTTTACCGCAGCCGGCAAGAGGCGATGCTTGGGCACAATTGCTGGAACAGACCACGCCGCAACAGCGCTTGCTGGGCAGCATTGAGAATGCCCGTTTGACCCTGGAATCCGGCGTGACCACGGCACGGGATCTGTTCGCCCTGGACGGGGTGGACTTTCGGCTCCGCGAATTGATTGAAAGTGGCGCAGTTGTCGGACCGCGCCTGCTGCTGTCTGGGGTGGGCATTCACCCGATGACGATGCCCACGCTTGAAGCGAACGATTTGGGAGCGCGACTCAAAGCCATTACTGACGCGACCCACAGCGTGGTGGCCAGTGGCGCCGACTGGGTCAAGATCTTCGCCACCAGCGGCACGGCCGACGATCTGAGCGGACAACAGCTGTATTTCTATCCCGAGCTGAAGGCCGCGGTGGATATTGCGCATCAGGCAGGTTTGCGCGTCGCTGTCCATTCATACAGCAAGGACGCAATTGCTGATGCGCTAAAGGCCGGTGTGGACTCCATTGAGCACCCGGTTGGATTTGACGCGCGCGTGGCGCGCGAGTGGGCTTCAGCGCAAGAAACTTTCTACGTTCCCACCATTGACCACAATCGCTACTACGCCGACCACCGAAATGAATACGGTTATGACGAAGGCACAGGGCGAGAATTGCGGGCTTTTGTTCAAAGCAACGTCGAATCCCTGCGGCTCGCGCACCAGGCAGGCATCCCGATTGCCTTTGGATCTGACGCGGTGATGACGATGTTCGGACAAAACACGATGGAATTGGAGTGGTTTGTCAAAGCTGGCCTCAGTCCCGCGGAAACAATCAAGACCGCTACGCTCAACGCCGCTGAACTTCTCGGTCTGGAAAACCAATTGGGCCGAATTCTCCCGACCTTCCAGGCCGACATCATTGCAGTGTGCGGAAATCCGCTGTCAGATATTCAGGCAATCACGAACAATATCGCAGTTGTCATCAAGGCGGGAAAGATCGTCTTCTACAATCCGCAAAAGGCCGCCTGTCCCTAGCTGTGAATTCCAGCAACGTTGTTGACACTTAAGGCTCGGTGCCATTGTGACAGCAAAGCGTCATAAGGGGGTTGCGGTTCCCTGGGCTTAAACGACCGCCTGCTCCGAACCAGGTTGTGCCAGCGTTAGGAAAGCCCCATGAGCGGACTTTTGCACAAGGATGTGCTTAGATCGTGGAGCGCAGGGATGCGCGGGAACGATCTAAGCACATCCTTGTGCAAAAGTCCGCTCATGGGGCTTTCCGGAGGTAGAACACCGTTGCTGGAATTCACATCTGGACAGTGGAGCCGCAGGCGACCCGCCGGCCCCGGTTGGGTAAGTCGAGCAAAGCGAGCGGTACCAGAGGGGCCAGACGCCTATTGCAAGCCGTCGAGCGCAGCCGCCTTCCGCCCAAAGCGGGAGCAGGGAAGCGAGACTCCTTATATTTAGCTCAAAAGTCGTAATGCATCCGCAGGTACCAGAACCGCCCATTGAATCCAATTCCCGACAGCACGTCATAGGGCAAATGTCCGAAATAGTTGATCAGATCACTGGATAAATCGGGGTACTCGTCGAGCAGGTTGTCGGCGCCAATCGCCACCGTCCAGGCATCGCCAAAACGGGCCGCGATTTCCACGTCCAGCGACCATTTTTTGCCGTAAGTCTGTTCCGGCTCAAATCCACCGCCAAAATCAAAAATGCGGGCGGTTTCGCCATAGCGGGTCGCGCGTGCCAAAAATGACCATCGATCGATGGTCCAGTAGCCTGAAGCAATAAACTTGTCCCTGGGCGGCGCGGTCTCGAGCGTATTGAGATCTTCCACGCCAATCACTTGTGGGTTTTTGACATCGGTATCTGATCGGTTGTAGCCAACACTCCAGTCGAAAGTGCTGTCGCCCATGTCAAAGGCGCCATTGGCGACAATATCGAAACCGGTCGTTTCGGTGTCGACCAGATTGGCAAAATACTGGATGTTATTGTCGGCATTGACCAGGGTCACGCGGTCGTCCACATCGATCCTGTAAAAATCGACGGTCAAGCTGAATGCCTGATTCGCGGTGACTACAAAACCCGCGCTGAAGTTTTCAGATGACTCTTCCTCGAGGGGAAGTGCGCCATTGGCGATGGCGTCAGGATGCGTGGCCGGCAACAGTCTGAAAAGTTCGAGCTGTCCGCCGAAGCCAAAATTGGTGGTGGCTCGCTCATAACCAACCTGGGCCAGGGATGGCGCGCGAAAGCTGGTGCCCGCCGAACCACGAATGGCAAAGAAGTCATTGAATTGATAGATCGCCGACAACTTGCCGGTCAGAGCATCACCAAAATCGTCGTAATCCTCATAGCGCGCCGCAGCACCAACGTTGAACTTCTCGATGATGTCCATTTGCAGATCGATATACAGCGAGATGACCCGCCGGTCGACATCGGTTTCGCTTTCCAGCGGCAAACCCGGTCCGGCCTGTGCACCGACGCCAGCCACAAAGGGGCCTGGCAGGTAGGAGGCGGGCTCGCCGGCCGAGGTGCTGTAGTCTTCCAGGCGCAGCTCGGCGCCGTAACCCAGAGTCAGCGGGCCGTCAAAAGCGTCGACTTCAAAATCGCGCACCACATCTGCATTAAAGGTCAGCTGGGTAAACTTGAATCCGCCCAGGTCAAATTCGGTCGGGCTGGATGGCCCCAATGACGGATTCGCCGAATCCTTGACGCCCGAATCGAATTGATTCTGGCCCAGTGTGACGCTGAGATCCCAGTCAGAATTGAAATTCGTGCCCTCGAAGCCCGCGGAGAACGAGAAATCTGTGTTGTCGCCAAGCGTGATCGGCCTGAAACCGTTGGGGTGAACACTGGGCAGGCTGGTAAAGCCATCGGGATAACGGAAAAAACCGGTGCCCTCACTTTCGCGGTTTGAATAGCGGCCAAATGAATAGAATTCAACCGTGTTGAGCGGAATCCTGGCGTTGTAATACAAATAGATGTCTTCCGCTCCACCATCTCCCGGGGCGAACACACGCGCCGGATCCAGCGCCAGGTTGGCCGGCGTCTGGTCTTCGAAAAACGGCAAAACGCCGATGCCTGCCCGATTGGTGGCATCTCGATCACGGTATTCAAAGCCCACCCGGATACTGCCCTCATCACCCACGGCGAAACCATAATCGGCAGCGACAGAGAAAGTGTCGCCGTCATTGATCTTATCGTCAATCGGATCAAGCTTGGTGCTGTGACTACCGTAAGATGCGGTCACAGTTCCGTAGCCCGCGCCATCTTTGAGCACAATATTGATCACGCCGGCAATGGCATCCGACCCGTACTGCGCGCCCGCGCCATCTCTGAGAATCTCGATACGCTTGATGGCAATCAGGGGAATGGTGTTGAAATCAAACGGGTTGCTGCCCAATCCGATCTTGGTCTCCAGCGACACCACCGATGCCGTGTGCTGACGTTTGCCGTTGACCAACACAAGGACGTGGTCCGGGCTCATGCCACGCAATTGCGCTGCACGTACGTGATCGCCCAAACCCGAATTGGACTGCCTGGGAAAATTGAACGAAGGTGACAGTGCCGCCAAGAGCTCGCCAAGCTCACCACCCAGCGAACTGACCTGCGCGATGTCGTCTGCCGTGATCACATCAACGGGAACCGCGCTATCGAGGGCATTACGCCCTTCACCGCGGGTGCCGACCACGACCACCTCTTCGGTGAATTCCTCGTCATCCTGCGCCATGGCCTGGTTGGGTACAAAGCCGCTGAAAGAAACGCTCAATATGCCCAAAAGGGTCAGTGTGTGTATTTTTCTCATTTGCTGATCTCGATGTTCCAGCTTGCGCCGGATTGTATATTGTAAGTTGAGGAAAAATTACCCTGATTGATCGCCAAGGCGACCCGATTCAGGCTGTTGAGGTAGAGCAGGGGTTTGCCGACTGCAACGCGGCCAAAAGTAGGATAGAAAGGCAGTGTTCGTTGCAAAACAAGGTCGTTCCCATTGCTTATTTTTATGTTGACGACATCGCCCGGCGTCAATTCAAGGCGTTTAAAGGTCGCACGATCTATATTGGTCCATATGTTGCCGTACTGAGGGTCCAGTATTTCGATATTACCCAGCACTTTTCCATCAGAAAAACCGGGTTTCTGGTACGCAATTCGCATGACTTCGGCAGGCAGTTCAGCACCCACTTCGGCGAATGTAATGACCCCAGCGGCCAGTCGGGCGCCGGTGTAGGCATATACATCGCGCCCGTGGAAGGTATATGATTTTTCCGAGTTGGAGAGTCGGTTGACAGCCTCATCAATCTCACGAACTGCAGCAATACCCAACTGTTCCGCCACGGCCGTGAGGCTGCCATTGTCGGGCGAAACAAAATAGTGACCGGAATTTGTTTTGAGCACCACCGACTTGCGCGCAGTACCCACACCGGGATCTACCACCGAGACGAACACAGTGCCTCGAGGCCAATATTCAGCGGTCTGGGCCAAGCGCAATGAGGCTTCCCATATGTTGAATGCGGGCACCTCATGAGTGAGATCATAAATATCCAGCTCTGCTGAGACACCGACCGCCACACCCTTCATGGATGCAACCGCTGCGTCCTTGATGCCGAAATCCGATTGCAGCACCAATGGGCTCTTGGCCCATACCGGCGGGCACAAGCAGAGCGACAACACGATCATCGCGGTGCAAAGTGCCCGAATCGAAAGAAAAGGCATTTCCACTTAAATCTCTCCAGGTCTGCCAGATTAGCCAATGACCCGTCTGTCCCCGCCGCCGGCCACCGCTGAATGCGGCTACGCATCGACACCATTGTTGTTCAACTATATTGCGTTTACATGATACATAAAATTTGCCGGTCTGCGGCCTGCATTTGAGTCCTATTCACACCCTTCGATTGTCGACTCGAACAGAAATCCAGTAGACGATCGCGCCGACGAACACGACAAGCAGGCTCAACAACGCCTCCTGAGGCCTCGCTTTGAGGATGTAAACCAGGGTCCAGCCACTCAGGACCAAGAAGACGATGGGTGGCACGGGATACAGCCAGGTCCTGTAGGGGCGCTCAAGATCGGGCTGCCTGTGGCGCAGAACAAAGATGCCGAGCACCGTGAAGAAATTGTTCAGCACCAGCGAAAATCCGGAAAACACCAATACCGATTCAAATGTCCCGGAGAAAACAAAAACCAGGGCCACGGCTGATTGAAAAATGATTGCCCGCCTTGGAATACCATAGGAATTGGTCGGTGCGAGGAATCTGAATACAGAAAAGTCCTCGCCAATGACCTGCAGCACCCTGGGCCCGGCCAGCGTCATTGCTGAAACCGTGGAGACCAGCAACAGTGCTAGAACCACCCCGGTAAAGGCGGCTCCCGCTTCACCGAAGATGGACTGGGCGACGATATAACCCACTTCAATCTTGCCCTGCATCGCTTCGATGGGTGTTGAATACAGAAATACAAAATTAAGCGCAACGTAGGCCACCATCACGATCAGGCTGCCGCTCAACAGAATGGCTGGCAGGCTCTTTTGTGGTTGCTCCAACTCACTACTGAAGTAAGTCGCCGCATTCCATCCCATGTAGGCATAACTGACATAGATGAGCGAGATTGCAAATGTGCCGCTTATGATGCCTTGCCAATCGTCGCCATCTGGCCTGAAACTGATGGCTTGAGGCTGCTCGACCAGGGCGACAGCCGCGATGCAGAAGCCAGCGATGAGGAGCAGTTTGACCACTGTGAATAACCACTGCAGGCCGGCACTGTTTTTGCGGGTGCTGCCGTGGACGAGTGTGAGCACAATGATCAGACCGACCGCCAAAATGGTGTCAGATAGCCGCGGAAACACCGAAGACAAATAGGCGCCAAAGGTCATTGCGGCCAATGCAACCGGTGCTGAAAATCCAATGGTCGAGGACACCCAACCGCCAACAAAGCCGGCAACAGGATGGTAGCAAAGGGTAAGAAAGTTGTACTCGCCACCGCTGCGCGGCAACGCGGCACCCAATTCTGCATAAGTCAACGCACCGCACAAAGCGGTAATACCGCCCACCACCCACAACATCAACAGGGCAAAACCAGACTGTATGTCGAGCAACTGGAAGCCGATGCTGGTGAAGACACCCGTACCGATCATGTTGGCGACGATGATTGCTACCGCGGTGGACGCAGAGAAGGACTTGGCGTCCCCTTGTCTACTCGATTTCTTCATGGCGGCAGGAAGCCTACCCCAGCGCTGCCTTACTGTTACAACGAGCTAGGCGATGCGTCTAAAAGCCACCAACCCGACGGCCAGCATCAGCAGGGCAAGGAGCGCCAGGGCATACTGATTGAGCGTCGGTATACCTTCATAAATGCGCGTGTTGTAAATTGTGCATTCCACATCGGCATCCGCCTGACCCACCAACACCATGACCGTGTCGCAGTCGCTGTCGTCACTTTCAACAGAGCTGTCTTTGATGCGCTCTTCGACGGTACAGGTCGTGAGTCCGTTCCAGTGCGGCCACACATCGAAGTCGTCGTAAGCCGGGTCGCCATTGAAGGTCAGATGGCCTTGGTATGAGCCACCGCCGAAGGGGCAACCCAGGCAGTCATCCGGCTTGACCGATGACTCGTTGTAGCAGTTGTAGCCGGCCTTGACATAGGTGGAATTGTTGAACTCGGGATGCTCGTCCATCCAGTCTTTCTTGACATCGAAATCAATCGGGATCAACTCGTTGCTGATGAAACACTGCAACTCATCACCGTGCATAATGTCCAGATACTCGCACTCGACCTTATTGGTATTGCCCTGAAATTCGGTGCTGTAATAAGCCTCGTAGCCATTGGGTACCGGGGTTTCTGTCACCCAGCAGTCCATATCGCCTGCATCGAAATCGGTGATGACGAAGGTGATGTTGTTGTCCTCGTCCGGGTTTTGATCCTGGTCCGGAATCAAGCCGGAGGTGCAGTCGAGGTGGACGATGACCTCCATCGGGTTCTGGTCGTTGAAGTTCTTGTTGACTTCAATGGTGGCGCGCGCTTCCACGTCCGGGTGGTAGGTAATGACCTTGTCAAAAACTATAATTACTGGCTCGAGGTTAGGGCCCAGTAAAAGGTTGTATTCAAAGGCATGCGCCACTTCGTAGTCGATGCTGGGTGACGGCCCGATTGGGGGGGCGGTATCATCCAGGTGAATTTTGGGGGTGTCGAACATCACCAATTCCGGATGCTGGTCGGTTAACACCAGATCGTAATGATTCGGCGGGATGTTGGCGGTGACGGTTGCAGTCCAAGGGCCATCGGTGATCACAAAACTGTTGCCGCCCACGAACGATCCGGAGTCACCTTCCGAAGTCCCCCCCAGGTCCCAGCGCGTGTACTCGGTGAACCACAAATTACAGGTTTCGATGGTGTCAGGTGGGTCAAGTCCCTGGTCGGGGGGTGATCCACAACCCTCACTCACCCTTGTCAGGGAGATGGTTTCCCGGATATGCGCCTGGGTTGCCGAACTGCTCATAATTTCCTGGACGACGTTGACCCGAATATCATTATCGCTCCAGTCAATGACTATTCGGTTGTTGTCTTCATCTTCCGTGGCGCTGATCGGGTTACCCAAGGTGTGATAAATCTCTACGTCTCCACCAAACTCCTGATCCGGAAACTGCGAACCCCACGCCAGATGAAATTCCTCTGCACCGAAATGATCGATGCCCAGGAACCAGAATTCATCAATGTGCTTCTCGAATGCGCTGTTAATAATACTGACATTTGCATCAGAAACATTGCAGACGGCATCGGTCGCCGTGCAAAAGGGAGGAGGAATACCGCCGGGTTTGTCCTGTGCAAATAGGTTGACTGTGATGGTAATAACTTCGCAGGACGGTGAACAGCTATGCTACCAGCTTCTCGCGCAACCGTTCATAGGGGGTTTTTCCATTCAGTGCAGCGTGCGGTCTGAGAAAGTTATAGAAGGCCTCCCAGTCGCGTAATTTCTTGGCCAGGTCGACGTCGCCTTTGTAATCGATGAGTTGATAGAACTCAAGCTTGTCGGTCAGGTGAGATCGTTCCACTTTGCCGTTCAATCGTGGGGTCGCGGGTCTGATGTAGAAGTGATTAATGCCCAGGTCCTTCAGATGCCAATGAAATTTGGCCTGGAATTCGTGACCGTTGTCCGTGCGGATGGTGTGCAGGCGAAACGGGAATTGCTCGATCACGTGGTTGACGAAGCGGATGGCATTTTCCTGTGTATGCCTGGGATAAATTTTCAAGGCTCGGATGCGGGTTGCATCATCGATTGCAGTGTACTGGTAACGCTTCAGCCTATGGCCGCGTTTATCGATAAAAGTCAAAAACTTAACGTCAACCTGGATGTGATGACCCGGGACTTGTTTTTGGTAGCGTTTGAAGGTGGGAATAGAGCGCTTGCGACAATTTTGAGGCAACCGATTCAGTCCATGTCTTTTGAGCACATAGTAAACACCCTTGCCCGATATTTTGATCTGGTGATAGCGCTCCAGATACCAGGCGATTCGATCCGGGCCAAAGTGGTAGGTGCGCCGTAGATGTAGAATCTTTTCCTCGATCGGTGCTGGGGTGCGAAGCAGTAGGTTCTCGGGGCATGGCTTGGAGTTGATGAGGCCTGCTTATCCTTTCTCTCTATAGCCTGCTTTCCAGCGATAAAACGATGACTTGGAGACTCCAAATTTACGGCAGGCTAATACATTACTCCCGCGTTCCTGTGCAAACTGTAGACAATTCAATTTCCGGCGAATATCTCTTTGTGCTTGACGATCCATAACGCTCTCCTGTGCAATGCACTTTGAGGTTAGTGAAATCGTCCCACGAAGTCGTACATTTCATACTTGCTCGAGAAAATCCAGAAACGCATTTGTGCCCCCGGATGTGGCATTCTCCGACGAATCCTGGCCGGAATAACTGACCAATGAGTGCGTCGGTGTCAGGTCGTGCCCGCGGTCCGACCCATTGGGAATCGCCACCATGATCATGTCTGGGATCTGCGCGCTTTCGCTCATCCGCGCCAGCATCCCGCTGCCGTAAAACAAATTCGACCCGCCATCGAGAACGAAAAGCACGGGGCAGGGCGCATTGGCGCCCTGTGCCTTGCAGCCATCCGGCAAATAGACCATATAGCGTCGGTCTTCACCCAGCACCTCGGACATGATGGTGTGCTTCTCCCCAACGCTGATTGCAGCCTTAACCGCAGTCTTCGGCGATTCATCCTGAGCACGAACCGGAGCAGTCGCGCCAAGAAGCAAAATGCACGCTGAAAGGGTCCCCATCCTCGCCGCCGAATTCGCCACCAAATTCACAACCGGGCCATTTCTGACATCCAGATTCATCGTTTCAAGCAGGTCGGATATTGCTGTTCAGCCGAAAAAGATTGCCCGGATCGTACTGACCCTTGATCTCTGACAGGCGGGGATAGGCCGGACCGTAGTTGTCGATGGCCGTCCCTTCACCCTCAAAGTTAATATTGTCATAGTAACCACCGGTAAACGGTTTCAGGTGAGAAAACCATTCGCGGCCCAATGCCATCGCTTCAGCATCCTGTGCCGGGTCCATCCAGCCACCGCCGACAGATATCATGCTCTCCGCATTACGATGGGGAAAGGCCGTGTCCAGCTCGCCCACCCGTTTCACCGCGCCACCCGCAGTATGGGTAAAGAACGCAAAGCGGGGATCGGGCACGAAAACGTCGATCAGAGTGTCGATCAGTTCCTGGGTAAACTCCTTGGCCATTCCATTCTTGGCATATGAACGCACGCCGTGCCCCCAGGTAGCATCTTCTTGCGTCTGCATGACCATGTAGTCCTGCACCTGCACGCTGTCGTCCATCGGTTTGCCGATTTTGCGCAGCGGCTCGAGTTCTTTCTCGCCTTGTGCCGGGTCACCGTTATACACCACTTCCATGACCACGGCACTTGGACCGTCCGGCATGGTCAGCATCATCGGCCCGACGTAAAGCTCATCGGACAATCCTGCATACCAACCCGCATAGAACTCCAGCACGTCCCGCGCCTGCTCAATTGGCCAGACAATCATGCCCGACAGGATGGATCGGTCGAAGGGGTGAAGTTGGTATTCAAATTGTGTGACCACACCAAAATTGCCACCGCCCCCGCGAATGGCCCAGAACAGATTGGGCTCCTGCTCGGCGCTGATCTTGCGTACCTGTCCGTCGGCGGTAACGATTTCGGCGGAACGGAGATTGTCAATGGTCAAGCCGTATTTGCGATTGAGCCGACCGAAACCGCCACCCAGGGTGTATCCGCCCACGCCGGTGTGGGATACCACACCTGAGGTGGTCACCAGGCCATGCGCCAGCGAGGCGTTATCGAGTTGCGCCAACAAAGCGCCGCCCGAGGCAAAAGCACGTTGCTGTTCGGCATCAACGGTGACCTGGTTCATTTGTGCCAAGTCAATCATCAGGGCACCATCGGCCACAGACTTGCCGGGCCAACTGTGCCCGCCACCGCGTACTGAAACCAGCAGATCAAGTCCGCGGGCAAAATCCACCGCGTGGCAGACATCGGCCGAATTCTGGCAGCGTGCGATCAGCGCGGGGTGCCTGTCGTGCATGCCGTTCCACACCTTGCGCGCGACATCGTACTCGGGATGCCCTGACATCAACAACGGTCCACTCAACTGTGCGGCAAGCTCGGTAACGGCCGCCTTTTCAATTTCAATCTCAGCGCCGCCGAGCGAAATCCCGGGAATGCCGGTTTCGGCCTTCGTCACAACTGGCGGCGGCGGGGGTTGTTTGTTGCAGCCGACCATAAAGGGATAAGCAGCGGCCAGGCTGGCAGTAATAGTTGATCGGCAAAATTGGCGTCTGTCCATGATTCTCTCTCTTTGGGGATTATTATTACCTACTCAACATAGAACATTTCTCACAGAAATGCTTTTCGCAGCATGGGAGCCGCAGGCGACCCGCCGCCCCGGTTGGGTAAGTCGAGCAAGGCGAGCGGTACCAGAGGGGCCAGGCGCCTATTGCATGCCGTCGAGCGCAGGCCCGAGGAGCCGCACGTTTTGCCCGCCGGGCGAAGAGTAAGGTGACGAAGCCGTCGCGCGTGCAGCCGCCTTCCGCCGAAGGCGGGAGCAGGGAAGCGAGACTCCTTCAGCATCAGGGCCGCGGCAGCGCATTCCAGTTGATGATGGCATTCCACACCAGGCGGTGATCCTCCCGCGTCATGTCCCGATGAATGCCGTTAAAATTGTAGGTCACGATATGGCCCTTGCCGACGGGCCGGTCGAGGATGGCGGGATTTCCCTTCAACTCCTCTGCGCCGCGCATACCACCGCTGACGACCATAGCGTCGGTTCCACCCCAGTTCATCACCACGTGGCGGGCATCTACCGGGCCGGTCAGGCAGGACGTACAGTACGCCATGGTCAACCAGCGCCGGGGCTGATCGTAGACCGGCAAGTTGGTGCGGAACACCTCGATTTCAGTGTCCTGCCCATAGGCGATTGGATGGTCCGGCAAAACGAATGTTGCGCGTATCTCTGCCCCCGGTGTGAACACATTGTGTCCCGTCAATTTCGGTACGCTCCGCACCAGCCCGCCTTCCAGCGCCAGTGTGGTGCCGGCACCCAGGGTCAGCAACACGCCGCCGTCGATAACGAACCGCTGCAGGGCCGCCAGACCTGCGAAGCCAGGGCCGCCGGTGATGTCATCGGAGGCGACCGGCTTGCCCAGGCTGGGGAATTCCGGGCTGCCCCTGAAAGGCATTGGCCCGTCCGTGGCGGGAATGCCATGAATCTGGGCTGCAAGATCATCCAGGCGCGAGAAGGGCCCATAGAGCACTACATCAACTTTGTCCTTCAGTCCACCTTCCCGCAGGTCTTCGTCTCGCAAGTAAACATACGGCATAGCCTGCCGGTTCAGAATCAGCCGAATCCATCCCATCATGTCGGTGTCAGCCCAGGGCACCCACACCCCGATACGGGGCAGCAACGCCTGATGACTGCGAACTTCTGGTGGCTTGCCAGCCGATTCAAAATCCAGCGCCAATTCCTGGCTGACCACCGGTATGCGTTTCCTGAGGCTGTCCGCTGCTTCGCCTGCAGCCACAGATATAATCCACGACCCCGGCGGATAGCTGACCCGACCGGCTGTGAAAGGCGCCTCGGCAATCTCAATGTCGAACTCGGCCAGCCTGAATCGCGTTGCCAGTAGCGATTCCTGGCCCAAATCCCGCAGCAGGTATACCGGCCCCCTGCCAGATACCTTGCTGTGGGCTCTGGCATCGCTGGTCAACAGGACAGTGGGCGCCGTTTTGACCGCGGCGTCTTCGATGCCTATCGCGGAGACGTCGAAGCCAATGGTGTAGGCCCAGGAGACGTCATCATAGGGCAATTGATCGCTGTCTTCGGGGAAGTGTTGTGGCTGCAACACATCAATCGCGAAATTGCGGTAGGGCTGATCCAGCCTGACAATAAAGTCACCGGCCTCGAAATCCCCTTCTTCGAGGGAGATGGAGCGGCTCAGACGGCCCACTTCAATATGCTGGTCGCGCAGGCGATTGACCATCTGCACCACCCGCAGACGGTCATCCTGACGTGCAGGTATTATGAAAGCAAAGGGCTTTTGCTCCACGCCCTTGCGCCAGGAATTATGGCCGGTCTTATAGAAATCCCGCAGCATGTCCTTGGCGTGCCTGGCGGTGAAGTCCAGGATCGACAATGCGCCGGTCTGCTGGTAGTTGACGTTATCGCGCATTGACCACCGAAAGGTGGGCTCCGTCGGCCAGGGGCGATACCACTCGCGCGACAAGGCGTCGGCGTCCGCGGTACGGGTTACGGTTTCTGCGGTGGCGTTGCCCCAGGTTTCATAACCGCGGCCAATCGCATTGTGATTGATCGCCACGGAATCCAGGAAAAAGTGGCCGAAGCCTTCACCGAAATTCCAGGTCCATACGCCCGGCATGCCGAACCCATTCATGGTAGTCATCTCGTGGAAGCTCATCTCCAGCCAGCGCGATGTGACGATCGGATCGAGGTTGGGGTTGTAGGGGCCGGTGCCGTTCCAACTCAGCATCAGGGCGATGGCCTCATGCAGGTCATGCACCACAATGGGGTGATAGTCGAAAAACATCCGGTGTACCGCCCGGGTGGCCGCGAAGGCCTTTTGATGCGCGTCACGGTTGATGTCGACGTAGACATAGTGATTCCAGTACGGCGGACTGATGCGCGGTAGCGCGCCGTAGTCGGTTTTGCCTCTCAGATACTGGTTAAACCAATCCGCCACCTTGGTGCGGCCATCGGGTTCGGATACCGGGTTAATCAGCACCAGTAGATTCTCACGTATATTGCGGATCATCGGCAGCTCGGAAACGGCCAGGCGGTAGGCCAGCTCCATGCACATCTCGCCGCTGCCACTTTCGTCCGCGTGCAAATTGCAGTTGAAGTAATACATCGGTCGACCGCTTTCGATCAGGATTTCTGCCTGTGCCGGTGAGGTGGTGCGCGGGTCGGCCAGGGCTGCGGTCACTGCCTTGAGGCGCTCAAGGTCTGCAACACCCGACTCATCGCCAATCACGATCAGCACGATTTCGCGCATTTCCTCGGTGATGCCCAGCGTCTCTACATGTACTCGTGGCGAGTTGGAGGCCAGGATCCGGGCGTATTCCACCACCCGCGATGGGCGCGTCAATTCGCCCGGCGTACCCACCAGGTAACCGAGAAAATCCGTTGGAGATGGTACGGCAGCGGACTCCGGAACATAGCTGACCCAGGGACTGGCAAACCGGGATTCGGAAGTGAAGGCCGCAATCGCTTCAATAGAGCCGGCCTCGGCCTTATCCGGTGCCGGATCCAACGCTTCGGCGTAGGCAGAAAAGGCCGCCAGAAGTGATGACAATAAAAGTAGGATTTTAGTCATGAGATCGTTTCATGGATTGCTTCAGGTTTCGTGTTTGGACCAGGGCCGCCAAGCGGATTGCCACAGCCAGAACCATCAAGGCGGCCAAAACAAAATGAATCGGCAGGACCTCCTCGGACCTGGTCATGGGCAGGAGTGTGTAGGCAAAAATCAGCCCGATCCAGTACAGACCGAAGCGGTGCAAGCGGCGCCACCATTTCGGTCCAAGCGCCCGGGCGGGGCCGTCGAAAGAAGTGATCAGCATCAGATACATCAGGCCGTAAGCCAGGCCGCCGCCCGCCAGTGACAAGGCGTCAATGCCAATACCCAAAACAAAATAGACCGCCCAGATGACAAGCGCCAGGTGAACCGTGTGCACGCCAGAGAAGGCAACGCCCCAGAGCCTGCGCTGGCGCATCAGGGCGCGGGTCGGGCCGACGGCAAGCAGTTGATTGAGTGGTCGGGCGACGAAGGCAAACAGGTAGAGAACAAGGGCCAGCCAGGCAGTGGAGGTCAGCACGGTGGACAGTACTGCTTCGCTCGAGCCGTTGGCGCCCAGGTGGAAAAGAACTGGAAGCGCGGTTCCGGCAATGGTCAGGCCCAATACCAGCCAGTTTTTGTTGCTGCTCTTCATAGGCCAATAAGACTACAGTCCGAGCTGGCGCACGTCGAGATCGCGAGCCAAAGCGCCGACTCAGCGTACAATGAATATTCATACGTTTGGGGCTGCAAGCGATCCCGGGAGCATTCATGAACACGGCGGGTGAAGATACTGCACTTGACCGGGCAAGAGACTGCCTGATCCGCTATGGACCGCCCTTTGTACCCTTCGAAATCATCCGCGCCCAGGGTGCCTACATTTATGATGCCTCGGGCCGGGCCATTCTGGACTTCACCTCCGGACAGATGAGCGCAATTCTCGGCCATAGCCACCCGGATATTGTCGCGGTGGTGCGGGAGCAGATCGGTCGGCTTGACCACCTCTACAGCACCATGCTGTCGGAACCGGTATTGGGCCTCGCCGAGGCCTTATGTGAGCTCACGCCAGCGGGGCTCGATCGCGTCATGCTGCTTTCCACCGGTGGTGAATCTAACGACGCCGCGATTCGAATGGCAAAAATGGTGAGCGGCGGGCACGAAGTCGTGGCCTTCAGCCACTCCTGGCACGGCATGACGGGCGCGGCTTCGGCCGCAACCTACGCGGCGGGTCGGGGTGGTTACGGACCACCGGCTGTCGGGGCGATGGCGATCAACGCGCCCAATGCCTACCGTCCCGCCTTCGACGGCGACTGGCGAGCAGAACTGGCGTATGGCTTTGACCTGGTCGACCGCCAGTCCAGCGGCGCATTGGCGGCATTCATTGCCGAACCCATCCTCAGCACCGGCGGGGTGCTCGACCTGCCGGAGGGCTACCTGGCTGTGCTCAGAAAATACTGCAGCGACCGGGGCATGCTGTTGATTCTTGATGAAGCCCAGACCGGCCTGGGGCGAACCGGACGCACCTTCGCCTTCGAGCGCGACGGTATCGTCCCCGACATCCTGACGCTGTCCAAAACCCTGGGCGCCGGCTTGCCTCTGGCGGCGGTACTGACCAGCGAGGCCATCGAGGCCGAGTGCCATGAGCGGGGATTTTTGTTTTACACCACACATATTTCCGATCCCCTGCCCGCTGCCGTCGGCCTCAAGGTACTGGAAGTGATCGCGCGCGAGCAACTCGTCGAGCGGGCTGCCCGCATGGGCGACCGCCTGGCGGCCGGCCTGCACGACCTGCAGAGCCGCCATGAATGCATCGGCGACGTTCGCGGTCGAGGCTTGCTCCTGGGCATGGAAATCGTGCTGGACCGGAAGAAGAAGACCCCGGCCCCGGAACTGGGTATTCGCATTACCGAGAAATGCATGGAACTGGGCCTGAGCATGAACATCGCCAACCTGCCCGGGCTGGCCAGCGTATTTCGTATCGCGCCACCGCTGACCATCTCCGAGGAGGAACTCGACCAGGGCGTGGCCATTCTGGACGAAGCGATTGGCCATGAAACATCATGAACCCGCCAGCGCACTAAGCTCGTGACAGCCCGCCGATTTCTCTACGCCTTTGTTATTCTCGCTGTACTGCATACGGCCTGGCGTTGGGATCGGCGAGCCGTTGAGCACGATCCCGGTGTGCTGGTGCCCGACGCACCTACCCAGGTCAATCTGATTACCGATCCGTTCGTGTTCGATCAATTTCAAATAATGCCGCGGGCAGAATTTGATTTGTACGCCCGGGTGCTGTCCGCGGAGCGATACCGCTTCGATGCCGGCGCCAGGTTATCACCGATCGATCTGGCCCTGGGTTGGGGGCCGATGTCTGATCAGGCCGTGCTGGATCAGGTCCGAATTTCACAAGGCGCACGCTGGTTCACGATGAGCTGGAAGGCACCGCCGATTCCACCCGTGGAGATGATGCGCCACAGCGCCAATATGCATATGATTCCGGCTGAGGCGTGGGTCGAGGACGCACTGAAAGACGCCCGGGTGGGTGACATCGTTCAGCTGCGTGGTTTTCTCGTCGATGTCACGGATAACGAGGGCTGGAGTTGGCGTACTTCACTGAGCCGCGATGACACTGGCGGAGGGTCATGCGAGTTAGTTTTTGTTGAGTATGTCTCCCTGCTGACCGACCCGAAACTTCTGACCAGGAATTGACGGGGCACATTTTACGGTTTGTTACCCGCACTCAGTCGCTGCGCGCGAATGCAAACGGCCCTGGCAAAAAGGTAGTCGCGCGTCCTTCTGCATCCTCACCAAAAAACGCCATGTCGATGTTCAGCGTCTGCGGATCACCCGCTTCACCCATATCAACGAAGAATCGATCCTCGCCCAAGGACAGCAGGGTGATGGTGACCTCCGGCGCGACTTCACTCATCATGGTCAATTTTAACGATCTTTCATCAACTGATTCGACAATAAAGCTGCCGCCCACTCCTTTGTAGGTGCCGGTATAGCGCGCCGGACCATTGATGACAGGGGGGGGCTGCGGCTTTTCAATCAACGGCACGGAAATACCGAACGCTTCCTGCGTGATTTCCGTATGCAGCACCTTCATAAACCGGCCCAGGGCGCCCGGCGTATTGCAGACCACGGCGACTACGCCGTTGAGTTCGGGTATCCAGCGCAAATCCGATGTGCCGCTCATGTTGCCACCGGCATGTCCCCACAGCTCCGTGCCATTCCAATCAAACTGGTAGGGCCCAAGTCCCCAGGCGACGGCCATGCTGGTGGGAACGGGCGTCGTCGGGGTCGTCATCACCCTGACAGAATCAGGCGACAGCACCTGCGTGCCGTTCTCGGCATTGCCGTCGTTGAGAAACAGCTTGCCGAAGCGTGCCAGATCATGGGCGCTCATGGCCAGAGTGCTGCCCGCCGGCCCCTGGGCGCGGGTGATGTGCCAGGGCTTAATGACGCTCACCTCTCCATTCTCGGGATTGACTGCATGACCTGCCGAAACACGCAGGAACATCAGGTCACGCTCGAGCGTCGCGGCGCTATTCAATTGGGCCGGTTCGAGAATGCGTTCTTTGAGCAGATCATCCCAGGATTTGCCGGCGATGCGTTCGGAGGCATAGCCCGCGATGCTGGTGCCGGCATTGGAATAGCCAAATCCCGTGGCTGGCTCGAATGCCTGCGGCAGCTCAGCAAGGCTTTCCACGTAGCGCGCCAGGGCATCCTGACCGCCGCCATGCGCCGTGTAGGGACCATTATCGAGGCCGGATGACATTGAGAACAACCGGCGCATTGTGATTGTGGCGGTTGCAACTTCATCAGCAACAACAAATTCCGGCAGGTAGGTCTTGACCGGCAGATCGAGGTCAAGCTGGCCCTGCTCATGCAGGGTCATCGCGATCGCCGCATTGAAAATCTTGGTGGTGGAACCAATCTGAATCACGGTATCCAGCGTCAGCGGAATATCCAGTTCTGCGTTGGCCAAACCATGGACAAAATCAAGTTGTTGACCGTCCCTGATCAGTGATAGCTGAATGCCGACCGCACCGCTGACCTCCACACCCTTGTCAAACAGGGCCTGCAGTCTGGCTTCGTTAAGCACATCCGACTGATCAGCCCAAACGGGCGTAACAAGAATAATCAGCACACAGAACAGGTTTCGCTTAAACGATTGCATGGTGGAAGGCCTCCAAAATTCGTCTATTAGGGAAATTGCTAGTAACTGGGACGGATTAAGTGTCGATATACTCAATGGCAAGACCATGCGCCCTCCGGAGGGCACTCTCGCACCAAATTAAGGAGCCCGCTTGATGAGCGCATTCCAATACCGGCGGTTGCGCCGGTCACCATTTATGGCAGTCACCTTGATATTTGCCATGTCTTTGACCGCTGACGACGGAGGTTCAGCCGTGAACCAGACCACCACACTGCCCACCACAAGACCGTACGGCGAATGGATGTCACCCATCACCACAGACCAGATCGTCGCCGAATCAATCCGTGTCTCAACGCCATTAATTGGCGGCACCGACGTATATTGGCTCGAGGGGCGGCCACAGGAGGCCGGGCGATCAGTGCTGGTTCGACGAAGCGCCGATGGCCAGACCTCCGACGTCACGCCAGCACCGTTTAACGTCCGTACCCGGGTTCACGAATATGGGGGCGGCCCCTATCTCGTTGCGAACGGCGTCATCTATTTTTCAAATTTCTCGGATCAGCGAATCTACAAAATTGAGGTCGGCAGTGTTCCGCAACCCATAACGCCCGACAGCGGCATGCGATTTGCCGACTACCGATTGATACCTGGCACCCATAGACTCGTCGCCGTACGCGAGGACCACAGTGGGGGCGGGGAGGCAGTCAACACATTGGTATTGCTCGATATTGAGCATCCCAGCGATGGCATCGTGCTGGCAGCGGGCAACGATTTTTATTCGGCGCCCAGGGTCAGCCCCGACGGCCGCCAATTGGCCTGGCTGACCTGGAACCACCCCAACATGCCCTGGGACGGTACCGAATTGTGGTTGGCGGAAATTTCCACTGACGGCAATCTCGCCGACGTCCGCCAGGTGGGCGGCGGCAAGGATACCTCGGTGTTTCAGCCGGACTGGTCGCCCGGGGGGGTTCTCTACTTCGTCTCCGATCGCAGCGGATGGTGGAACCTACACCGTCTCGGCGAGGACGGCATTGAAGACCTCTACCCGGCCGATGCCGAATTCGGCCAGCCGATGTGGGGCTTTGGCATGAGCACGTACGGCTTCGAATCAGACCACAGCATATTGTGCGTCTACACCGTCAACGCCTCAGACCAGCTTGCCCGGCTGAACCTCAATACCAAGACATTGACCGATGTCAAAACGGCATACACGAATATCGGCAGCATCCAGGTCAACGGCAGCCACTCAGTCTTCGTTGGCGGCTCGCCCTCGCGCTTCTCACAGGTGGTCATGCTGGGCGGAGGCGATTCTGGTTCGGGACTGACCTTGCAGGAAAGCACGAGCCTGGAAGTCGATGAAGGCTATATCTCTCAGGGTCGGGCGATTGAGTTCCCGACAGAGCACGGACTTACCGCGCACGCGTATTACTACGCACCGGCCAACAAGGATTTCCGGGCCCCGGATGGAGAGCGCCCGCCCCTGTTGCTGATGAGTCATGGCGGGCCCACCGGCGCCACATCGGACACCCTGTCCCTGCCCATCCAATTCTGGACCAGCCGCGGGATTGCCGTGGTGGATGTTAACTATGGCGGCAGCACCGGCTATGGCCGGGCCTATCGCAAACGACTCAACGGCAACTGGGGCATCGTCGACGTCGATGATTCGGTCAACGCCACACGCTACCTAGTGGCGCAGGGTCTGGCGGATGGCGAGCGGTTGGCAATACGCGGCGGCAGCGCGGGGGGCTATACCACACTGGCCGCATTGACCTTCCGAGACGTATTCAAGGCCGGTGCGTCCTATTTCGGCATCTCCGATCTGGAGACACTGGTCCGTGACACCCACAAATTTGAATCGCGCTACATAGATTCAATGGTGGGACCTTACCCGCAATCACTGGAGACCTATCAGGAACGCTCGCCGATCAACCACATCGACGATCTCAACAGCTCGGTGATTTTCTTCCAGGGTCTGGAAGACAAGGTCGTGCCGCCAAATCAGGCTGAAATGATGTTCACAGCGCTTAAAGAGCGGGGTGTTCAAACCGCCTACCTGGCCTTTGAAGGTGAGGGTCACGGTTTTCGCAAAGCCGAAAACCAGAAGCGTTCACTGGACGCGGAATTGTACTTTTATGGAAAGGTGTTGGGTTTTGCACCGGCGGGAAACATCGATCCGGTGGCCATTGCCAATGCTCGATAGGCCCTACACACAGGAACAAAAACCATGAGCTCAATCCGATATTTTCTGATCGCCGTTGTTGTCATCCTTATTTACAGTGGCGCCTCTCTGGCACAAGAATCCGTGGCGCTGCGCGCAGGCCACCTGATCGATCCGGCCACCGGCGAGGTATCCCATAACCAGATCATCCTCGTGAAGGGCGGCGAAATCACCTCCGTGGGTGCGAAGGAAGACATTCCTGATGGTGCCAACGTCATCGATTTGTCTGATGCCTGGGTCATGCCGGGCTTGATGGACGCCCACGTCCACCTGACTTTCAATGCGCCCGCCGGCGGCAGTTTTGTCATGGAGTACCTGACTGAATCCACCGGGTTCCGAGCCCTAAGGGGCGTGCGCAACGCGCGCCTGGTGCTGGAAGGTGGTTTTACGACCGTAAAAGACATTGGTAATTCGGCGAACTATGCGATGGCCGATGTGCGACGCGCCATCGCAGAAGGCTGGTTTGTTGGCCCGACCATATTCGATGCCGGCAAAATCATCGCACCCTATGGCGGCCAGGTCAGCGGCATCTCGCCGGAACAGGGGCAGCCCTGGCAGTATGAGTACCTGGATGCTGACTCACCGGAGGACATTCGCAAAGCGATCCGGAAAAATATTTATTACGGCGCCAACACCATCAAACTGGTCACCGACAGCAATACCTATTTCTACAGCGAAGAAGAGATTCGTGCTGCGGTCGAAGAGGCCGGGCGGGCCGGCATGAAAGTTGCGGTGCATTCATTCGGCGGACAGGCCGCCACCAACGTCATCCTGGGCGGTGCGCACGCCATCGAGCATGGTTTTGGCTTGACCGACGAGCACCTGAAATTGATGAAAGAGCACGGTACTTACCTGGTCGGCACCGATTTTCCGCTCAATCATCTTGAAGCCATGGCCTTCGGCCAACGCAACAACGCCAAAGAGATATCAGATCAGATCATTGACCGCCTGCGCCGTGCCTATGAAATCGGCACGCCGATGGCCTTCGGCACAGACGCTGTCGTTGACCTCACCGATATGAATCGAGCCCAGATGAATATCGATTTTGTTCGTTCCTGGATTGCCGCAGGTGTCCCCGCGCCCGAGATTCTCAAGGCCATGACCACGCATAACTCCATCCTGTTCGGCATTGAGGATGAACGTGGCGCCATCAAAGCCGGACTCAAGGCGGACATTATTGCCACTTCACAGAACCCACTCGAAGACATCAACGCTTTGCGACAAGTCGAATTCGTCATGAAAGACGGCGCTGTCATCAAGCATGAAAGGGAAGACCAATGAAACAACTGGTGACCTGTTTTTTGCTGACGCTCTGCATCAGCGGTGTACACGCACAAACTCGCATATTCATCTCGGTGGACATGGAAGGCATTGGCGGCATCGGCACCGCCAAAATGCTCAGCGATACCGGCAAGGACTATGCGCTGGGCCGCCAATTCATGACCGAAGAAGTCAATGCCGTGGTGGCTGCGATTTTCGAGCATGGCCCCGCCGAAATCCTGGACAACGACAGCCACGGGGACATGCAAAACCTGTTGCACGATCAGCTCGATCCGCGAGTGAGGTACTTGCAAAGCAATATCAAGCCTTTGGGCATGGTGCAGGGCCTGGATGAGACTTTCGATGCCGCAATATTTATCGGCTATCACGCAAGAGCCGGTACCGAGAACGGCTTCATGGCCCATACCGGTTCGGGCAGCGTTCTCGGCTTGTGGATTAACGGTTTGGAGGTCGGCGAAGGCGGGCTGAACGCCCACTACGCCGGCGCCATGGGCGTACCGGTCATCCTGGCAAGCGGGGACAAGACTTTCACCGAGCAATTTGCCGAGGTGGCGCCGGCGCGCATGGTGATCACCAAAACCGCTATCGGTTCCAGCGCAGCAAATATGCTGCACCCGGCGCTGGTGCGCGCCGCGCTTCGATCCAAAACCCTTGCCGCCCTGGCCGACCTGGATGCGGCAGAACCGCTGAAGGTTAGTGGGCCGGTCACGTTTAGAATCAGGGAATCCCGCCCGACCAAAGCAGATGTGGCCATGGCCATCCCCGGCATGCGCCGTATTGACGGCAACACCGTGGAATACGAATCAGAGTCAATGGATTCGGCCTACCGGCTGATTCGCCTTATTTACAAATACATTTCCTGGTAGTCCCGCGCGAGAACTGGGGGTCAGCGAACTGGGGTCAGAGTCAGGTGCCAGAGTACGTTACTCTGGCACCTGACTCTGACCCCAGCTGGCCTGCACCTTTGGTTTAGTAAAAGTCGTAGCGAACAGACAACCCATACGATGTTGGGCGCAGCGAGTAATCAATGGTGACGGCCTGAATTTCAGAACCCGCCACCGTCAACGGCAAGCCGGAAAATGAAGGCCGGGAATTGGTGAGATTGTCTGCGAAAAGGGCCAACGTCCAGTTGTTCCAGCCGATGCCGAGACGCAGGTTGAGAATTTCGTAGGCGTCCTTGATTTTGGGATCTGTATTGCCGATGCCTGGAATAGCGAGGCGGTCACCACGGTAGCTGAGGGTCACTCGTGCAAAACCGGTTATCGTATCGGTGATGGGCGCGGTGTAGTCAGCCCTGATGTTGCCTGTCCATTCCGCGACATCGGGTACCCGTGTACCTGCGGATGCGAAGATAAACGAACCCCCAAAGGACACGTCGTCGCTGAATGTGGCGTCAACGTATGAAATACCACCACCGACGGTAAAGTGTTCGGTAATGGCAGCATCTAGTTCAAGTTCGAACCCTTCGGATTTTGCTTTGCCAGCATTCATAACCGTGCCGTTCAAGCCGCACAGAGGGCTTACGCCCACCTGGATATCGTTCCAGTCCATCCGGAAAATGGCTGCATTCAGAATGACCCGACCCTCGGCAGCAGTCCATTTCATACCGAATTCATAGTTCCACAGTCCATCCGGGTCGTAGCCCAGCGGTGCGGTCGGTGTGCCAATCTTGTCCTCGAGGTCAGCCATGCAAGATGGGCTCGGTGGCAGAGGAAAATTGGAGCCGCCGGCTCTGAATCCTTCTGATGCAGTGGCGTACAACAACAGGTCGTCATTGGGTCGAAATTGAAGATCGAATTTATACACTTCATCACTAATTTTGGACTCACCTTCCAAAATGGAGTCTCCGCCAGCGACGAAAAGCAGGTTGCCGCGAAAATGATCATTTAGCTCGGTGTTGAATTTGAATGTACGCGCGCCCACGGTCGCAGACCATTGCTTGCTAAAATCATAGGTGATTTGGCCGAAAAGCGCCTTTTCCTCAATCAGCCGGGTTGAGCTGCTCCAGAAAATGAAACCGTCATCCGAATTTGGGAACCCGAATACGGTCGAGCCCGGAATCATCGGGAAACGGGTTTCGTAGCCTTGTTCGCGTTTGCTGTATAAAGCGCCAACATGGTAATTGAACTTGGAGTCCCAGGTCGAAAAGAGCCGGACCTCCTGTGTAAATTCATCTCTTTCCAACTGATAGGTAGCCGTGGAAATCTGAGCGGGTGTTGAAATCAGCCCAAAGAAATTGGTCGTGTCCACTTCGGTGGTTTCGCTGGCCTGATTGAATACTGACGTGGTCGACTGAATCTGGAAACTTGCAACGTCCCATTCGATTTCGAGGCTTGTCAGATCATCGTCAACAGCCTGTATGGCCGCAAACCGAAAAAATGTCACGGGCCCATCGTCTGACAGGTCTGGGGCAAATTGATCGACGAAACCGCCTGTTTCATAAGCGGTGTCATTGAGCATAAACGAAAGATGGGCCCGGAAGTTTTCGGTGGGCTCCCAATAGGCCGCAATACGGCCGCCCTTATGTTTGAGCCCGTTAAAGTCCTTCTCGTCCGGGCCGGTGACCACGAAGCCAGACTGGTCCACCGGGCGCCCGTCGATGTAGCCCGGCTGGTCGTCGTAGAAGGCGGAAGCCCGGATGGCGAAATTGCTGCTCAGCGGAATATTCATCGAAGCCTGAAAATCGGTACCACTCCCACCATGTTTAATGGAACTGATCTCACCCTGCACATGGCCAGTGAAGCCGTCAAAGCCCGGTTTGCGGGTCACCAGTTTCAGCACACCGGCGAGGGAACTCGCGCCGTATAATGTTCCTTGTGGACCACGCAATACCTCGACTCGTTCAAGATCCACCAGTCGCGGGTCGGCCGCACTGATGGGCGTATTGTTGATGTAGAAGCCGACGGTATTTTCGGCCACCAGCCACGCCCCGCTCTGCGACTGGATGCCGCGGATACCGATGACACGGGTGCCCACCGCAAATCCACCAGGGCTATTCGTTGACAAACCGGGAATCATTTCAACGATATCGTTAAAGTTCCTGATGGCGAATTTTTCCAGATCAGTACCGGTGATGGCGGTAATGCTGATCGCCACATCCTGCAATGATTGTTCACGCTTTTGCGCGGTGACGATTACTTCTTCCAGTTTGAGTTGGTATTCATCGTCACTTCCCTGCTGCGCCATCAATGGGCTGCAGAAAAGTCCAGAAACCATCGTCGCGACAATATACGTAATGCTGTAATGCAAAGATTTATAAGGTTTCACTGCACGTTCCTCAGTTGAAGTGTAGTGAATCATCCGCACTGAAGTGGTCGGCTTATAAGTCGGCGCCCTACTTCACCAGGTGATCCATATTGTGGTGATTTCAAGATTAGACGTGTGACCAATGGCACCCCTCAATGTCAACATTGAAATCTCTCAGAGCCGATTGCAGCCAAAAGCCACGTCGGGGTGCACTCGAGAAAGTACGGGTTTCGGGCATGTATAAGGCGGTGGAGTAAATGGCGCCTGGCTACTATTGACCGGTTGGCGAGACGCGGGTATATTGTGAATGTGGTGCGACAACGCTATTCCCCTGGAGAATCTTAGAGGATAGCCGTCTGGATCGACCCAATACTCAAAATGACGCATCGCAATCGGATTATTCTCATGGTGGCCGGGAATATAACGCACCTTTTTCATCGCCCTCGATGTTGCACGGCCCCAGTAATCGGTCGTCTGACCATGGCTGTAGTACGGGGGTCTGGGCGCTTCCACGCGGCTTTTCGTCGCTGCACCTGATTCATCCACCATCGCGGAAACCAAAAACCGGGGCCCACCCACCTCATCAATGGTATTGGAAGACCGAATCCACCGCAGTTTTTCCGGGTATTTTTTATACCATTCGTCCGACTGGATCACGGGCTGCGGCGCACTATACTCCTTGCCCAAGTCATCCCGGTGCCGGCCGTGATTGCGCATCCAGCTAACGCTGCAATCACCTGCTGTCGGGCATTTAATTTCCACCATAAGGTTCATCAATACAGTGACTCGCTGTCCGTCGAGCTGAGCCGGCTGAAAATTTGCGCGGTTGATGGCATATAGCGCGGCATCACCCAAAGACTCGAGTTCCAGGGGCGCAATACAATGGGCATCACGCGTCAGCCCATCTGTTTCGATGATTGCCTGGCAATAAACTTCGAGATCTGCTTCCGTCCCGGCAATACTTTGGGGTAGCTGGAACCTGCTATCAACCGAGGTTGGTTCGGGTCCGAATTGCACAGGTGAATAGGTGTTGGTGGATTCGAGGGCGAAGGCGGGGACAGATGACAAGGACCATAATATGGCCACGACTGTCACGACTTGATCTGTAGTTTGCATATCTGCTTGTCCGTTGGCCGGAAGCCACGGTACGGTAACTGGTTTGGTCGCTCCGTAGCTCGTTTCAAAATGACAATAGCACAAATTGCACAAACCGCGTTGAAAAGGCCCCTTTCGGGGCCTCAACATTCTCAGGCTGCATGGTGCATGTCATATACCATGCGTTCCAGTCCTCGATAGTCAGATTTCCATACGTCGAACATTTGTCGTCCCATTTCGTCAGGAAAAATATCCGCCTCACCCTTTTCCAGACCAGCGACGATGTTTTCGGCGGTCTGATCTGTATCCGCCTTTTCCGTCGGAAATTCCCTGGCAAGCTCTGTGTCGATGGGGCCCGGATTGACGGTGTGCACCGCAATGTTCCTGGATGCCAACTCGGTACGAATGCTTTGCGAGAGTGAAAACAACGCGGATTTCGATGCACTATAGCCACCAACAATCGGGAAACTGGCAAATGCTGCAATAGTGACAACGTTAACAATCGCCGCTCCAGCTTTCCCTTCGAGCACGGGGACGAATGTGCGGACCATGTCGAGCGTTCCAAAATAGTTGGTGTTCATATCGCGTTCGACCAGATCGAGCGGGCCGTCGAGAATACTTGAGAAAGCGGCAACGCCGGCATTGTTAATCAATACATTGACGTCTCCAGCTGCATTTGCTGCTGCGGCGACTTGGTCTTTATTCGTAATATCAAGTGTCAGTGGCACGACCCGCTCGTCGCCAAAATCCGGCAGCTTGTTCGGGTCACGTGCACCAGCATAAACTTTGCTGACGTCCCTGTTCAGAAGCGCTTTTACGACAGCGATGCCAATGCCCCGGTTTGCGCCGGTGACGAGTACAGTTTTTCCAGAAAGATTCATGATGTTCTCCTATTGATGGTTGGGCAACTAAGCTGGTAGCCATGGTAGGATGTGCGTACAAGAACGTAAATGGCTAAAAAAGCATAAGAGATGTGCAAAAATGCACAATTATAACTGGGATGACCTGCGCTTCTTTCTCGCCCTCTGCCGCGAAGGATCCTTCACCAGCGCTGGCCGCTCACTGGGTGTCAATCATACAACCGTTGCCCGGCGTATTCGCGTGCTCGAGGAAAATTTGGGCGCGCGTCTATTTGACCATTCCCGCGATGGCCATGAGATGACCCAGGCGGCGGAGAACATGTATGAGCATGCACGCCGGATGGAGGAGATTACCCAGGCCATTGACCGGGATGTTTTCGGGCAGGATGCGGAGTTGAAGGGTCCGTTAAAGCTCACGGTCGCACATGATGTGGCTGAACGACTGGTCATACCCAAGCTGCGTGAATTCCGCCAGGCGTATCCGTGCATCGATCTCGATATCCTGACGACTACAGGCCTCGTTGATCTGGCCGCACGCGAAGCAGACATCGCAGTGCGCCTGACCGCCAAACCGCCGGGCTATCTCATTGGGCGGGAGGTTCTGCCAATGCGCCATGGTATTTACGGGTCTCCGGACTACCTGAGAGAGAAAAACGGGAGAGACCAGGTCATTCTATTTCGTGGCGAAATCGAGAGGCCAGAATGGGTGCAGCAACATTTTCCAGATGCAGACATCGCAATGCGCGTGGACGACGTAGGCACGATGGCCCTGGCCGTCGCCAACGGCATGGGCCTCGCCCGCATGCCGTGCTATGTCGGCGACACGCAACCGGCGATTCGTCGTCTCAAGCTCAAGCTATCGACATCGACCTGGGGTATTTGGATTCTGAGCCATGTGGATCTGCGCAGTACCGCACGCGTACGCGTGGCGCGAGAATTCCTTATTGACGTTATCGAAAAGCAACGTGACTTGGTATTGGGCGAGCAATCCCGGTACTTCGAATGACCCCATACGCTTTTGAGTGCTATGGTTGGCTCATGACTGCCACTGCTCGCACATTATTCCTGACTTTATGCGCCATCACAGCGACTACCCTTGCATTAGCCTTAGTGCCTCTGGCGGGGGCTGAGGAGCCAGTTGACCCCGTTGTCCGTGCCGCCGTTGACCACCCCGAACGGCCAGAGCGCGACCGTGGCGAAGATGTGTTCCGTGCACCCGACCAAGTACTCACATGGTTGGACATCAAACCCGGCATGGTGATCCTCGATGTATTCACTGGAACCGGGTGGTATGCAGAACTTCTTGCTCGTGTGGTCGGCGCCGAGGGCCATGTGTACGCGCAGAATCCGCCATGGATCTACACCAAGTACCCTCAACTTCATGATTTGATTGAGCAGCGGCTCAGCAAGCTGGAAAACGTTGAGCGCTGGGATCTGGTAGTCAATGAAATGGGAACCGGGAACGGCTCGCTGGACGGCGTGATGATCAACCTGGTTTTTCATGATCTGTTTTGGCTCTCCGATGATGTGCCGGATGTCGTGGCTGATATTTATGCAATGCTCAAGCCCGGTGGCTGGGTTGCGCTTATCGATCACGCCGCGCCTGCAGGCACCGGAAGCGAGTACGCCCAAGGTGGCGCCGGTGAAGGACCACACCGCATTGATGAGGCATTCGCGCGCAGGATGTTCCTGGATGCCGGTTTTGTGCTCGAATCTGAAAACCTGATTTTCAGGCAAGCGGGCGATGATCGCAGCAAGGCCTTTTTTGACGAGAATGGCCCAGGGAAGGCTACCGATCGATTCGCGCTACAGTTTCGTAAACCTGCCTGGTAGAACCCGACTACCATAGATATCTGAATCCAGAAGGAGAATCCCCATGGCGTTTGCGCCCCTGAGATCTGCGGTCCTTGTTTGCCTGATCCTGATGGCTTTGTCCTGGCCACAGTTAGTTTTCGCCCAGAATGACCAGTTCCTGGAGGTGGCGGACTTCCTGGATTATGAGCAAGTGGCCGATGCCCAAATTTCTCCGAATGGCAAACAGATCATCTATACCCGCCGCTGGGTAGATCAAAAAGAGGACCGCAACGCTTCGGCATTGTGGATCATGGATGCAGAGGGTTCCCGTCACCGGTATCTGATCGATGGTGGCAACGCCCGTTGGTCACCCAGCGGTGATCGAATTTTGTTCATTTCTGCTGGCGACAATGACAAACCACAGATCTTCGTCCGTTGGATGAACAACGAGGGCGCGGTTTCACAGGTCACCAGGCTCGAGATCACACCGACTTCTCCCGAGTGGTCACCAGATGGCAAACAGATTGCCTTCGTTGCGATTGTGCCTGCCGAAAATAAGTGGTCCATTGATTTGCCGGCTGCACCCGAGGGCGCAAATTGGAGCAAGCCACCACGGATACTCGACAGACTTCACTACCGTCAGGACCGGGTCGGCTTCACCGACCCCGGTTATTCCCACCTGTTTGTGGTGCCGGCGCAATCCGGCACGGCCAGGCAGTTAACTGAAGGCGAATGGAATGTCGGCGCACAGTTCGACGGATTATTCAGTGGCGCGGGGCTATCCTGGATGCCGGACAACAAGACAATTGTATTCGATGGACTGAACGATCCCGGGGTGGATTTTGCCTATCGCTGGTCGAACATCTACACGGTCGACATAGAAACCAAAAATATGCAGCAGTTGACCTCTGAAAAAGGATTCTGGAGTTCACCGGCGGTGTCCAGCGACGGCAGCAGGATCGCGTTTACGGGCTACCCCTCAACCAATGTGTCATACGAGATGCCGCGGTTGCACGTCATGAACAGTGACGGCAGCGGAGTCCGCCAGCTCAGCGATACCTTCGACCAGCCACCATCAACCCTTTTCTGGTCTTCGAAAGATCGCGGTATCTATTTCACCGCTCAGGACTATGGCTATATGAATGTTTACCTCATGAGCCTGAAGGGCGAGGTCCGCTCCGTGACCAGCGGCCATCAGGTGGTCAGCCTCCAGTCTATCAATGGTGCCACCGATACCGGCGCGGGTATTCTGAGTTCCTATTATCAGCCCGGTGATGTACACACATTCGCGTTGAACGGCCGGGGAAATCCGGAGCAGCTTACCAATGTTAATGATGATCTCTTGACCGACAAATCGCTGGGTGCTCAGGAAGAAATCTGGTTCGAAGCATCGGATGGCAATCGCGCGCATGGCTGGGTGGTGAAGCCGCCCAATTTTGATCCTGGCAAGGACTATCCCTTATTGATGGAAATTCACGGCGGACCTTTCGGCATGTATTCCGGCGCTTTCAATTTTCAATACCAGGTGTATGCGACCAACGGATTTATGGTGTTGTACACCAATCCGCGCGGTAGCACCGGTTATGGTGAAGCTTTTTCCCAGGCCATTGATCACGCCTATCCCGGCGTTGATTACCTGGATTTGATGGCCGGCGTAGATGCGGTCATTGAACTGGGCAATATCAATGAAAAGAGACTCTATGTGGGTGGTTGCAGTGGCGGCGGCGTGCTTTCAAGCTGGGTCATCGGTCACACTGACCGGTTTGCGGCAGCAGCCGTCCGTTGCCCGGTAACCAACTGGCTCAGCATGGCGGGTACCACCGACATTCCCAGCTTCGTTTTTTCATTCTTTCAGCAGCCATTCTGGGAGGACCCCAGTGACTGGCTGAAGCATTCTTCGTTGATGTATGTCGGCAATGTCACGACGCCCACGGCAATCCTCACCGGTGAGCAGGATATGCGGACACCCATGTCGCAGTCCGAGGAATATTACGCGGCGCTCAAGATGCGTGGCGTGCCAACCAGGCTGCTGCGCTTTAATGACCAGTACCACGGTACCGGCAGTAAACCGTCAAATTACATGCGGACAATGCTCTACATGATGAGCTGGTACAACCGTTATACCTTGGATGGCGAAGTAGAGGATGCTGATTAACCTGGTTCCCTGGTCAAGGAGAATTGGGGTCAGGGTCAGGTGCCAGAGTACGTTACTCTGGCACCTGACTCTGACCCATACCCACCCCTGGGTTTAATAGAAGCCGTATCGAACAGACAACCCATACCTTATTGGGCGCAGCGAGTAATCAATGGTGACGAACTGAATTTCAGAACCCGCCACCGTCAACGGCAAGCCGGTAAATGAAGGCCGGGAATTGGTGAGGTTGTCTACGAAAAGGGTGAACGTCCAGTCATGCCAGTCGATGCCAAGTCGCACGTTCAGAATTTCGTAAGCGTCCTTGATTTTGGGATCAGTATTGCCAATGCTTGGAAGAGCGAGGCGGTCACCACGGTAGCTGAGGGTCGCCCGAGCAAAACCGAGTATCGTGTCGGTGATGTTGGCGGTGTAGTCAGCCCTGATGTTGCCTGTCCATTCCGCCACATCGGGTACCCGCGTACCGGCTGATGCGAATATGAACGAACCCCAAAAGGACACGTCTTCGCTGAAAGTGGCGTCAACGTAGGAGATGCCACCGCTAATCCTGAAGTTTTCGGTAATCACCGCGTCCAGTTCAAGTTCGAAACCCTCAGATTTTGCTTTGCCGGCATTCAAAACGGTGCCGTTCAAACCGCACAGAGGGCTCACCCCGACCTGGATATCGTTCCAGTCCATCCGGAAAATAGCTGCATTCAGAATGACCCGACCCTCGGCAGCAGTCCATTTCATACCGAATTCATAGTTCCACAGTCCATCCGGGTCGTAGCCCAGCGGTGCGGTCGAAGTGCCAATCTCGTCCTCAAGGTCAGCCATGCACGCCGGCGGCCGAATAAGCGATCTGCAACAGGCCGCCAAGATCGGCAACAGGCGTGGCGGGGCCGCCTGAGGCGGGAACGCTCACCGCCTTCCAGCCGCTGGGCGCATCCCAGCCATTCCACCCGCCCGAATGGGGAGCCGCCTGGGGGCCCGGGCCAGTGGATGAATTTCACTTTGAATTGTTCGTCGCTGAAGTCGATCTGGCCGCGCGCCTGCTCCGAGATCACCCGCTCGACCGGCGCATTGAAGGCGATCGTTTCGATATTTCCGTCTACGACGCCAATGACCTGTTTTGGGCATACACTGTACGTCGTCAAAGAATTCCGGACTGCAGGTGGCCTGATTTAGGAGACACTTTCCGCTCATCAGGTTCATGGTTAAGCGGCCTTCTGCCAATAGTATAGTCGCCGTCGTTCGGCCAGTGTTTTGAGCTTGATGCGTCGTCGGCGATTAAGCACCGTCTTGTCCCCTGCCGGTGTAGACGTCTTCAGGGGTCAGGTTGTTCAGGCTCTCGTGATAGCGCTCGGTGTTGTAGTAATCGACGAACTCACCGATCCGCGCTTTTAAATCACCCGGCAGATAGTAGTTTTCCAGCAGCACCTGGGCGGGATTCAAGCACGCGCCGACGCTGGTGGCCAACGTGGCCCTGAACAACTGGCGGTTTATGTACAAGGCGGGCATTACGGGTGTATGTACGACGGTGAATTCGGCTTCGAGTGCAATGTCCGCAAGCCGATGCACGCGGGTGCGTATCAGCCACCCCTGCATCCGGACCAGCCGACCATCCTCACCTTTTACGTTCCGTTTCCGACCATGGGGCTCCCCGCACAGGCGCAGGTCGTCAAAGGCCGCGTGGACATGCTGACCACCAGCTTCGCCGGTTTCGAGCTGAAGATCAGGCGTCAGTGGACCGAGCTTTTCACTCCTTGGGGGTTCGACGCGGCGCGAGATATCGATGGCATCATCCTCAATCGTTGGGGTCACGCCTATATCGTGCCGGAACCCGGGTTCTACTTCGGCAAAGGCGGGCAACCAGCCGCACGTGACGTGATCCAGCAGCCGGCCGGCCGCATCGCTTTCGGCCATGCGGAGCTGCGCGGTAACCAGCACTGGGGCCCGGCGGCGATGGAGGGCAAGCGGGCCATGAGCCAGGTGCTGGAAGCAGCGGGATGATGGTGATCCGAGACCGGGAAGTTACCCCGCGCGAGTTGTGGACGTTCTTCGTCATTACGCTCGGTTTCTCAGCGATTCTGGTCCTTGCATCGGGACCCATGGTCGAGCCGGGCGTCGGTCTGGCGGCAGCCACCGAATGGTATGTGTCCAAAGCGACCTACATCATCGGCCTGCCCATCGCCGTGGCCCTGATGTGCGCGTTTGGCTTCCGCGGACGCTCCGGCGGTGTCGCGCTGCTGAAGCGTGTCGCCCTGTGGCGGGTGGGTTGGAAATGGTGGCTGATCGCCATCTTGCTGCCAGTCGCCACCCAGTTGGCGGTTGCACTGGCGACAGGGCGGCATGGGTTTCTTGAGCCGGGTGTTGGCGCGGTGGTCGCCGCATGGTTGGGCAGCTTTGCGTTCCTGTTCGTTCTCATTATCTGCGAGGAACTGGGCTGGCGTGGGTACGCGCTGCCTGCATTGCAAGCGCGGATGACGCCATTTACTGCGTCCATCCTGCTGGGTATAGCCTGGGGCGCGTGGCATTACCCGGTTTATTGGGGCATCTGGCTTGGCACCGAGGGCAGCACCGACGGCGTCTGGTTGTATCTGCTGGCCGGAATGGCCGAGACCGTCGGAATCAGCCTGGTATTGACCTGGCTCGCCAACAACACCAAGGCGAGCGTATTGATTGCGATGGCTTACCACGCCGCCAACAACGCATCCCTGTCATGGAATATGCCGGCCGATGGTGGCGCCTGGGGTTTGATCGCGTCCTGGCCGGCGGCACCGTTGCTGGGCGTCGCCGTCGTATTGCTCAACCGGAGGATGTTCTTCTCGACACAACAGCCGTAAATCTGAACCAGGAAGTCAGTATGAGGAAATCAGGTTGATCCGCGGCGGCATCCAGGAGGGCATCAATCGCTGAGTTCCGGAGTCGGTGTTTCGTCACCTCTACTGAAACCATCGAGCGCGTTCCCAGGAGCATTGGAAATGAACAGATTATTGACGCCTGTAATTGGCATTCTCACATTGACGGCCTCAGCCTAGTTGGCGGCCGACGAGGCACCGAAGCGCGCCACAGCCACGCAACTATCCGCCCCCGGTTCCCACTATGCGATGTCGCTGGCCGAAAAACTCGACATGCGGGCTGAGGGTTTTGATTATGACCACCGCATTTTGGTGTCAGTACCAGCGTCTTACGCTGCCAATCCTGACAAACACTACCCGGTGCTTTGGGTCAGCGACGGCGCCATGTTCTATGACCTGGTGGTCGGAACCGTCAGCTTTTACGCGATGGGAGAGCGAATTCCCGAACTGATCGTGGTCGGTGTTGGCCATCCGCGCGAGGAAGGTATGGCCGGTGTCGGCAAGCGAACGGCCGATTTCTTCGTCCCGGACAGCGGTCTGACCGGCGATGAGGTCGCGACGAACTATATGAAGAAGCTGTTTGGCGCCGATCCTGGCGACATATTTGCGGCCACCAAGGGCGATGCATTCCTGGCATTCCTGGTCGATACGGTCCGTCCGGCGCTCCAGGCCAAATATCGTATGGCCGATGACCACACCTACCTGGGCCATTCGGCTGGGGCCGCGTTTGGCAGCCGGATTCTGTTCACGCGTCCCGACGCGTTCGATCGCTACATCCTCGGCAGCGGCGCCGATGGCAAAACCCTTCAACTGGAAGCCGAATACGCTGCGAGTCACGATGATTTGGACAAGATCGTTTTCGTCGCCCTGGGTAGTCTGGAGTGGACCAACAAGGGGATGGCCGCCCAGCGCATCATCAGCCGCTCGGCACTGCTGGTGGAAAACATCGTGTTGCGCGAGTACCCGTCGCTGACGCTCACCGGGCGGCTGTACACGGCCGAAGACCACTTCACCCTGATTCCGCGAATCGTTAGTGACGGGCTGCGGGTGGTATTTGCCGAAGAAGCCAGAACGCTGTTTCCGATGCCCTGGTGACATAAATATGGACAGACGAGCCTTCATCACCGCTTCATCGCTGGCCGACGGCGGATTCGTCCGCAACCACTACAGCAATGACGGGGGGTTGAGTGCGATGTTGCTGGAAGCCGTGTACCAATCACTGTGAGGAATAGCTCAATGAAATCACTAACTCTGTGCGCGGCATTGGCCGCAACCGTTTCCCTGCCGCTGGCCGCGCAGGAGTCCATTGCCCTTCGTTGCGGCCAATTGCTGGACGTAGAGGGTTCGAAGGTCCTGAAGGACACCACCGTGGTCGTCCGCGGCGGGGCGATCGAATCCGTCGGCGGCGTCGTCCCGGACGGCGCAACCGTCATCGACCTCACCGACCACACCTGCAGCCCGGGCTTCATGGACATGCATGTCCACCTGGCCCATGAATCCGGTTTTAATCCCCTGGTCTACCAACGCTCCAGCGCCTGGCGCGCCCTGAAAACGCTGCGCAACGCCCAAGCATATTTGAACGCGGGCTTTACCACGTTGCGCAGTACCGGGGGTTTCGATCGTTACTTCGAAACCGTCGAAGTGCGCAATGCCATCAACCGGGGTGAGTTTGACGGGCCGCGGATGTTTGTCGCACCGAAAGGCATCGCGGGGGACGGCGGGGTCCATCCGCAAACGGCCATCGATCCCGAAGGCGTCCGGCCACCTGATGACGCGTACATCATGAATGTGGTCGGGGTGGTGGAAGCCCGGCGTGCCGCAGCCAAGGAAATCCGGCACGGCGGCGATTGGATCAAGCTGATCGATGCAGAGCATGGCGGCTTGACCCTGGAGGAGATGAAAGCGATTGTCGACCAGGCCCATCGCATGGGCGCGAGGGTTACGACCCAGACGGGTGGAGACTTGGTGATGGTCAAGCAGGCCGTTGAGGCGGGCGTAGACAGTGTCGAACACGCCCTTTTCAATGATCCGGAGTTGTTGGCGCGCATGGCGCGGGACGGTGTATTTCTGGTGCCGACCATCTGGATCGGGGATTTTATCGGCCAGCAGGAACCTGGATATGAGCTCACACCAGATTATCCGGTCTCGGCTGAAATGGTATTCATGATAGGGGGGTTTACGCAGTATATGAAAGAAAATACAGCGGCCGCCCACAAGGCCGGTATCAAACTCGCCCTGGGGACGGATTTTCTCAGTGAATCAGACACCGTACCGTTGACAGCAAGGGAGTTCCGCCTGCTCTCCGAAGCGTTGGGTGGCGACAACTGGGTTGCGCTACAAGCAGGCACGATTAACAGTGCCGAGTTGCTGGGTATGGAAGCCCAAATCGGCAGCATCACGGCGGGCAAGTATGCCGATATCGTCGCCATGCCGGATAATCCCGTGGAGGACATCACTGCGACCGAGCGGGTCAGTTTCGTCATGAAAGGCGGAAAGATCATTCGCCAATAGCACTGTGAGCCCAATCAGCATGAAGCACCAATCACTTTTGGGAATTGCTCAATGAAATCACTTACTCTGTGCGCGGCATTGGCCGCATCCATTTCCCTGCCGCTGGCCGCGCAGGAGCCGATTGCCCTTCGTTGCGGCCAATTGCTGGACGTAGAGGGTTCGAAGGTCCTGAAGGACACCACCGTGGTCGTCCGCGGCGGGGCGATCGAATCCGTCGGCGGCGTCGTCCCGGACGGCACAACCGTCATCGACCTCACCGACCACACCTGCAGCCCGGGCTTCATGGACATGCATGTCCACCTGGCCCACGACGGCGGCGTCACCTCTAATCCGTTCACGTTCAGCCGCTCCGGGAGCTGGCGCGCTCTGCGCAGCCTCGCCGCCGCGCAGGCCATGCTGGATCGCGGTTTCACCACAATCCGCACACTGGGGTTCGACCGGCACTTCGAAACCATCGATCTTCGCAATGCATGGCGCGACCCTAACGCCGCGCCCTGGTCAATCTGACTCAGTCCGATCTAGAAACCGAACCGTAACCTAAGGCCAAAGGTTTGTTGCCGTATGGAGAAGTCGACCGGCACCCCACCTATTTCAGTCCCGAGTACCGCAAGCGGTAAACCGGTGAAAGAGGGATTCGAATTGGTGAGGTTTTCTGCGAAAAGTTCAACTGACCAATCATCATTTATGACGACACCTGCGCGCAGGTTCAAAACCTCGTAGGCATCCTTGACAGTGGGAACCGAACCACCACTGGCGGGTATCGCAACGCGATCTCCCAGATAGGTCAGAGTCCCTCCTACGAAACCTTCAATCCTGTCGGATATGGGAATTCTATAATTCGCCCGAATATTGCCCGACCACTTTGCAACATTGGGGATTCTGGAGCCTTCATCTGCGTAGCTAAAGGCGAACCCGAAAGAAGCGTCTTCACTGAATGTTGCGTCAATGTACGCTACCCCGAAGCCCAGGGTGAAGTTTTCGCTCACTGCGGCGTCCAATTCATACTCGAAGCCTTTGGACTGCACTTTACCGGCATTCATTGTCGTGCCGCCAAGGCCGCACAGCGGGCTAACGCCGATCTGCATATTGGTCCAGTCCATCAGGAACACGGCCAGGGTCATGGCGACTCGACCTTCAGCCACGGTTGATTTGAGACCCAGTTCATAGTTCCAAAGACTGTCCGGTTCGTAGCCCGAGGGCGCCGTTGGCGTGCCGATTTTGTTTAGCAGCTCAGCCTCACAGATGGGATTGGCCGGCAAGGGGAAATTGGAGCCACCCGATCTATACCCTTCTGCTGCCGTGGCGTACAACATCAAATCATTCTTGGGTCGATACTGGAGATTGAATCTGGATACGATATCGCTGGCTGAGGAGTCTCCGGTCAAAACCGAATCGCCACCGGAGACGAATAGAAGATTGCCGCGGAAATGGTCAAACAATTCGGTGTCAAATTCGAAAACACGGGCGCCCGCGGCAATTGACCACTTGTCATTAAAATCATAGGTCAGCATACCGAACAATGCCTTTTCCTTGATCAGCCGGGTTGAACTACTCCAGAAAATGAACCCGTCAGGCGAATTGGGAAAGCCAAAAACCGTGCTGCCGGGTATCATCGGAAATCGGGTTTCGTAACCTTGCTCTCGTTTGCTATAAAAACCGCCGAGGATGTAGTTAAACTTTGAATCCCAGGTCGATAGGATCCGAACCTCCTGGGTGAATTCATCCCTGGTCAATTGATAGGTGCCTGTCGAGACTTGAATGGGTGTGGAAATCAGTCCAAAGAAATTGGTCGTATCCAATTCATCGGTTTCGCGATATGAATTGAATTTTGAGGTCGTCGACTGGATCGAGAAACTGGGAAATTCCCATTCGATTTCGAGGCTGGTAAGGTTGTCGTCGGCATTGCCCCCGGTGGGAAACCGCCAAAAGCCCACGAGTCTGTCACCCTCCAGGGTCGGGGCGTAGTTGTCCGTGAAAAAGGTTCCGTCAGACTTCAGGTCATTGATCATAAAGGAAAGATGGGCGCGGAAATTTTCGGTTGCTTCCCAATAGGCGGCAACACGCCCGCCTTTGTGGATGATGCTATTAATGTCTGGTACGTCCTCTCCGGTAATCGTAAAGCCAATGAGATCTACCGGGCGCGCGTCGATGTAGCCTGCTATATCTTCCCGAAACGCGGAAGCCCGGATGGCGAAATTATCGGCCAATGGGATATTGACCGATGCTTCAATATCACTGCCGGTTTCACCCGTCTTCACCGTGCTTATCTCGCCGTTCACATGGCCACTGAATTTCTCAAAACTTGGTTTTTTGGTTACCAGCTTTATCAGGCCGGCCAGCGTGCTCGAGCCATAAAGGGTGCCCTGGGGGCCGCGTAAGGTCTCGACTCTTTCAAGGTCAACCAGGCGTGCGTTGTTGACGCTGATGGCCGTATTGTCGATGTAGTAACCAACGGCATTTTCGGCACTCAAAATCGTACCGCTCTGACTGATTACGCCGCGGATACCGATGGCACGGGTCAGCACCGAATTGTTCGCGCTGTCGGTGGACAAACCCGGAATGAACTGGACGACATCGTTAAAATCCTTGATCGAAAATCTTGCCAGGTCCCCGCCGGAAATCGCGGTGATGCTGATCGCAACATCCTGCATTGATTGCTCCCGTTTTTCCGCGGTGACGAGTATTTCCTCAAGTCTCACTTCGTCGCGTTCGTTCTGTTCCTGAGCAATCACGCCTGAAGTCCCCAATCCGAGCGTCAGCAAAGCTGCAAGACCGGAAAGCATTGTCCTGTTTGGTGGTATAAGTTTCATTTATAACTGCTCTTAAGTTAATCCATTGATCGGCCGCAACATGTCCGGCGACAACCGGTTGCAGGTCACTACTTTTGCAGGAAGTGCGATAATTTTATTGTTGGTATGATTAATACCGACGTATGACTTATGGCCTACCTCGGTATTCTGTTGCCCGGACAGGAGCCGACGGAGGGCGTCTCTGAAATGCCAGGGCTGGCCATTCTTCATGACGATGCCCGGGTTGGTCGGATCAGGCGCGAGATTCGGCAACAGTTTTCGAGCGTGGAAAGGTACTTGCCCATAGCTGCCTGATTTCCGTCTTTGGCACTCGCGTGCAATTGGCCTCCCATACCAAAACAGGCTAGAGTTTCTCAATGGCAACCGGTTAACTCAACCCCAATCCCGATTGAGGGCACGGGCGCAATTTGCGTCAGGAATCGTTCGCCGATAGATTTCGGAGCACGCAAACCATGAACCGAAGAGGCCTCATCCAGGACCGACCTGCTGAGGATCGTTGCGCGGACTGGATCATTTCGCGCACCTGGCTGACCGGTAAAATAGGGCATCATGGACTCGCCGCGATCATCTGAGCTCAACCCCCGCGCTCGCGGCTGGCTGAAGTACATGTGGCGCCGGGCCACCACGCCGGACGACTGGTCGGAAGACGGCGAACCGCATGCGTGGTGGGATCGCTACTCCAGCGAACCGGTGATGGACTTTGCCCGATTCGATCTTTCGGAGTCCAGCTACGGCATCGCCATCATGGCCGATCAGACGCCGGCCTGGCGCGAAGTATACAGCCGTATTCTCGATGAGTTGGTCAGCCGGCACACGACCTACTGGGCGGCGATCGACTGGCTGACCCAGTTCGGGCCCGATCCACGGCGGGACAGTTACCCACAGGAATGGATTGACATGTACATCCCAGCGCACCTGGTCGGCCAGTACGACACGCCAGGCTGGGTTGCAAACGGCGTCGAGCCCTGGGGCCTGCAAGCGGATCCGATCGGCGCGGAGGGAAACTTGTTTTTCAAGGGTTGGCTCAATCTGCTCATGTCCCTGCATGCCTACGTCTCGGGGTCGGATAAATGGTGCGGCCAGTTCGAGGTTGCCGGCGTTGATCGCACGCGATTTGAATGGACCCAACCTCGTATTGCCGAGCATCTGGCGGAGCAATGGTCCCGTCACCCCGCCGGGCTGCATTGCGAAAACACCAAGGTGTGGCCCTACTGTCTCAGCGCCGCCGGTCTTGGGCTTCAACTGTACGATCACCTCTATGGCCACGATACCCACGCGGTTTACCAGGACTGGCTTGAGCGGACCCGGGGAGATTACTTCGGAATCGACAAGCAGGAGCGGCTTCGTTGGGTGACACTTTTCTACGACCCCGTAGTCGAACACAATCAAACCGTTGGGCCATCCGGTGGGTTTGCGGTATCGCTATACTCCATTCCCCAGGCCCCTGAGTGGGCGGAGTTCCTGTATCACGCGGCAGCATCCCAAATGCGCTGGAATGATCGAAGCGCCAAGGTCCGTGCCACCCCCGACCCCAGGTTCATCGCCCTGGGTCTGGTCTTGGCTAAGGAGTTCGGTGATGACATAACCAGGGACCGCCTGAGCGCTTATGCCGAGGAACACTTTGAGCCGCGGTTTTTTGCCGGTGACGATAGCGAGTTTGGCTGGTGGTTCAATTTCGGGGAAGACTGGCCTCGCGGGCAAATCAGCGCCCTGATGATCATGGCGGAGATCGGTGGCCCCGGTGCCTGGTCGAAGTTGTTCAGCGCGCCTAACATGGCAAAATTCAATGAGCCCACGGTTGAAGGCGTGGACTTTCCGACCCTTGGCATTTGCCGGGCAAGAAACCTGCCAGACGGTGTATTGCAGGTCTCCACCTATGCATCCGATCCCGGTCGTCAGGGTGAGCCAACCCGATTCCGGATCACCGGCATTGACGATACGTCGGTTGTCCGGGTTCGCTGCGACGGCGCGGATTATCCGGCCTGGCGGGCGCTGGACGGCAGATCGATACAAATCGAAGCCACTGTCGATACCCATCACTTCGAAATTCTGAGTGCAGGCAGCGCAAAAGGCCGTGCACTCGAGACGGGCCGTCCAGCAAATAGCAGTTCCGACCGCCTCTTAGGCGGGGCATCGATGATCGCGCAACCGAGCCTGGTCACCCGCACATCTGCCACCACCAGCGGCATTCTGCTGCCCGGCGGATCTGGTTGTCCCTGTTGTGTTTGAGAAGAAATGGTTAACAAAGAAAATCTGCTAACCCTGTGGTTGAATGGCGCGCCCCGTAACTGGGACAGAAGCCACGGCGTGGTGACGTGAATGGATTCACTAATGCCGCGGGCGCAGGATGCGCGGTTCGGGATGAACCACCCGCTGGGCCGGAACAACCTGCGCCTGCTGCGAAATGTGATGCGTTGGCTAACCGAGGAGGTCCGCTAGGAAACGGCCGGTATAGGATCCCTTGACGCGGGCCACTTTCTCCGGGGTACACTCTGCTACGATCTCCCCACCCTCATCGCCACCCTCGGGGCCCAGATCGATGATGTGATCGGCCACCTTAACGACATCCAGGTTGTGCTCGATCACCACCACGGTGTTCCCCTTGTCTTAGGCTACAATCGCAGCCGAAAGCAGCAGGATTTGGCACAACAATTCTCAACGAAAATGGGGCCGCTTCATGGCTGTGGATTCAACCGGTCGAAGCAACACATTGGTCAAATTGTTCTGCTGGCGTTGCATAGTTTAGAGTTTTTCTGGGTCGCTCGTTTAAGCGTCTCGCCACAGCGTTCAGTCTGTTTTGGTGGATGTTGGAGAGATCCATGCCCTTTGGGAAATACTGCCTAAGTAGTCCGTTGGTATTTTCGTTTGAGCCGCGCTGCCAAGGGCTGCGTGGATCACAGAAATACACATTGATGTTGGTGTCCAGGCTGAAGCGTTTATGATCGGCCATCTCCTTGCCACAATCCCATGTCAGCGATTTGTAGAGTTCGCGCGGTAACTTGTGCGCTTGCTTGATCAGGGCATTGATCACGGTCTTGGTGTCTTTGCTCTGAACCTTGGCCAGCATCACGTAGCGGCTGTGGCGCTCCACCAGTGTCACGATCTGGCTGTTCTTGGTGCCGACCAAGAGGTCTCCCTCCCAGTGGCCAGGTACCGCACGATCCTCGGCTTCGGCCGGTCGCTCTCGGATCGAGACCGTGTCACGAATCCGACCATGGTCAGCTGTCTTCTGCGTGTGATGGCGTGAACGGCGCATCGCGCGAGTGCGCCTCAAGTGTTGCAACAGCTCCTTCTTCAAGGCGCCACGGGCTTGAATAAAGAGGGTGCGATAGATGGTCTCATGTGACACTTGGGATGACTCATCGTCCGGGTAGGTGCGCTTCAGCCAACCAGCAATCTGCTGTGGCGACCAGCCGATCTGCATCTGTTTTGCCACCCTGCGTGCCAAGGCGCGGTTGGCTGCCAGTTTACAGGTCTTGGGGCGATGTGCCCGCTCCCAGGCGGCTTTATTAGCCAGGTTGGCCCGGTATCTTCGCCGACCACCGTTGCGATTAATCTCTCGGCTGATTGTCGAGGGCGCACGACCTAATGATGCTGCGATTGAACGCAGCGACCGGTCGGCAACGATGCCACGTGAGATCTCTTCGCGTTCCGCTAGTGTAAGAGCCAGGACGGAACGCTTCCGCGGCGTTGGGCGAATCCCACCAGTCTGAATCAGGTGGCGCTGAATAGATGAGTGACTGCTGCCCAATAGACGGACAACCTTATGTGTTGAATCGCCTTGCTGCCAGCGGTCCCACATCAATGATTTGTCTGCTTCGGTGAAATGATATCTAGAACGGTAGTACTTCATCGGCAACATCCTCCTTTCTCATATTAGAGATTAGGTGTTGCATCGACCAGTTGAATCCGCAGGCAGAAAGCAGCCCTTTAGCCCGGATGCAGGAGTACACCCATTACAGGGCCGCGGTGGGCCGCTGCACTGGACTTTTGCCCGTACCCGACCAACAGACACACCCAGTGCCAGTTTTAAGCGTCTGCGGGCCTCTGCCCCAGTTGCTCCTGCCCATCAAACTCAGTTAAACCACAGGCCGTGGACCACTTCCCCCACCCAGACGCATGATTCCTTCATTGTGATGCAGCCGGAAGAACTCTTTGAGCACGCCCCTGTCAACCACCCACTTTCTGCCAATTTTGTACATCGGTACTGGAAACCGGCCCTCACGGGCCGCGCGAATCGCAGAGCGCCTGCATGTGAAGCCAAAAAGGTCGTAAATGTCACCAATTGGCAGCCATGGACAGTCGTACTTCTGACATGATATTTCCCCTTAAACAGCCAGACGTATTTTACCATTTCTGATCAGTACCTGGGTGGAAGAAATCGGCAAAAATGACCGGTAATAAATCATTCGGCTAAAGCGATAATGGGGGCATTGAGAAGCCTTCCGGGATATTTGTAGGCAGTATCGGGGGGCCGGGGGAACCGATGGAACCGCGTTACTTGAAGTTTAGGCTGTTTTTGCCGAATTACGTGACCTGGATTTAGGCGGAGAGGTCGATCACTAAAAAAAGCCTCTACGCGATAGCGATCGAGGTAATCAGTTGACCGATGGCCCTAACAGTCGTGATGATTTGCTCCGTTTTAAGTCTGGCCACTGGCCACGTAAGAAAAACCCCTGGGGCGAGGATCGCAAGGCTGAGGAACGCTTGCCCGCGCGGCTCTTCGTCAGTGAAGTCAGTCAAGTCAGTGATCCACTATCTTCCTCAAAACCCCCACAAAAACCTGCCTTCAAAATCAATAAGTACACACGCGCGTGGAGGAAGATGTAATTTCACTGACATCACCTACTTCACTGACACAGAGTTCTTGCGGCCGCGAGTCTTTCCGACAGTGGTAGTCCTGCTTTCGCGTAAATGACTTGTCTTTTTTGGTTGATGCGCCACAAGCCATCTTTGGCCAAATCGTTGTGCACAGGTTCATAGCCTGCAGACTCGAGCCGGTGTGGAATCTGGCGGCGGTTGCGGCGTTCCGCCAGCCAGAAAGCGAGGTCGTGATGGCTTGGGTTAGCACGGGCGCGGTTCACGATATCCTCCAAGGTAACTGCCCCCGGCCTGCGCAGGATGTCCAGAATATCGGCTAACTCAGATTCCTCCGGGGCGCGTGCTGCGTTGACAATGTGCCAGAACGCTTCGGTTTTCGGTGATGGAGCCTTCGAATCAAAACCGGACAAGTCCAGTGCGGCGAGGTAGGCCGCGACATGACCGATGCCTTCATCACCGTACCATTGCCACAGGTCGTTCCAGTAGTTAGGTTCAAACTGATCTTTATCCATGTCTGACCAGGCGACGTAATGCCGCCGATCATCGGCGGGCAGATATAAGCCGTCTGATTTGTGGTTGGTGGTGATGATGACTCCGCAGACGTTTGGCACCGGGTGCTCTCTGATATGCTTTTCATCGACGCGGATTACGTCAAGGGGTGCGGCTATCAGTGACTTGGTGTGGTCGTAAAATGTGAAGCGGTTCAAATCGCCCAGATCACGAGCTTCGCTGACCCTCAGGATCACCGATTTCACATGGCCGTTGAGGTACTTCGGATGATCATAGTAGGACACCGTTGCCGCTGGCGCGCAGCTCTGGTTTATGCGTAATTTCTCGTCTCATCTATACTGTCCCTGCGGTGGTCGCGAAGGCCGACAAATCCTTCTACGCGTCGCCTCAGAAACCTTCAACCCAACCCCGGAAGAATTATGGATCTGTTTCGAATCAATCAATTTGCCTTCGCGCTGCTTCTCGCGTCATCACTCGTTGCCGCTCAATCGCCCAGGCCGGCCACCATTGATGACCTTATGGGGCTCAAAACCGTCATGGATGCACAAATTTCACCGGATGGCTCAACAGTGGCTTATGTCGAGAGCGTGCCCAATCTGGAGAAAGACAAGCACAACTCGGATGTGTGGCTAATCTCCTCAGACGGTGGCGATCCCATTCAGCTCACCAACAGCCCCGACATGGATCAGAACCCGCGTTGGTCGCCAGACGGTAAAACTCTTGCGTTCATGACTGTGCGCGATGGGCCGCCGCAGATTTACCTGATCAACCCCCGTGGAGGCGAAGCGAGCCAGCTGACAAAAAGTGAAACCGGCGTGCAGAGTTTTGCCTGGTCGCCTGACGGCAGCCGCATTCTCTATCTTTCCCAGGATGCCCTTTCCGAAGAAACCAAGACTGCACAGGAAGAGCGCGGCGGTGTGGTTGTGGTCGACACCGAGTTTCAAATGAACCATCTTCATAGCGTGGCCATTGAAGGGGGTGAGGTGACAGACGTCACTGATGGCGATTACACGGTAAGTAGCTATCAGTGGTCGCCGGACGGCACGCAAGTGGCGTTTTCAAGCCAACCCACCGCTCGGGTGCCCGATGGCAACCGATCCGATATTTTCGTAATTTCCGCCGAGGGCGGCAAGGCAAGCGCACTGGTAGAAAGGCCTGGCGCGGATGGCTCACCAAGCTGGTCACCCAATGGCAAACACATTGCCTTTGTATCGGCACACGGCGAAGTCAATGAAGTCGGCTCTCCAACGCTTGGACTGGTCCGGGTCAGCAACGGCAAAATCCGGCGACTGGGTCCGGTCTATGAGGAGTCACCCGGCGAACTTCACTGGTCTGCAGACAGCAAATCCATCTACTTCTCCGGCACACAAGGCGTGAGTTATCGGCTGTTTCGGGTTTCCCTGGACGATAATTCAGTGACGGCGCTCAGCCCCGAAGAAGAAATCTTCGGCAGCTTCTCGCTATCGACCGAGGGCGATCGCGCCGCCATCATAACCACCAACCCAACCATGCCCCCGGAAGTATTCATCAGTCCATTTCCGCAAATCAGCATGAAGCGGCTGACCACCACCAATCCCCAATTGGACGAACTTGCACTGGGCACCATGGAATCCGTACGTTGGAAAAGTATCGATGGCATGGAAATTGAAGGCATATTGCTCAAGCCCGCCAACTATGAAGCCGGAAAGCGCTATCCCTTGCTGACCTATGTGCATGGTGGCCCATCCGGCCTGTTTACACTGGGCTTTTATCCGCAATTGGGCACTTTCTCGGTGGCAATGCAAGCCGCGCCCTACCCGATACAAGCCTTTGCCGGTCGCGGATTCGCCATGTTTATGCCCAACCCGCGCGGTAGCAGTGGCTACGGCCGCGAATTCCAGCGCGCCAATATCCGGGACTGGGGCTATGGTGATTTTCAGGACATCCAATCCGGCATTGACCACCTGGTTGCACAAGGCATCGCAGATGGCGATGCATTGGGTCTGATGGGGTGGAGTTATGGCGGCTATATGACCTCTTGGGCCATTACTCAGACCGACCGCTTTAAAGCTGCCTCCATTGGCGCTGGCCTGCCGAATATGTACAGCATGCATGGCACCACCGATATTCCCGATACCCTGCTGGCCTACTATGGCGACCGCCCATGGAATGACCATGAGGTCTACGACCGCAGTTCAGCCATGCGTTTTGCAGGCAACATCGTGACACCCACTCTGATCCAGCATGGCGAGAAAGATGAGCGCGTGCAGCTTTCCCAGGCCTGGGAAATGTATCGCGCGCTGCAGAGTAACGAAGTGCCGGCGTCTTTCGCCATATATCCGGAGCAGGGGCATTTAATTATGGTGCCGAAGCAGCAACGGGATATGCAGAAGCGGAATTATGAGTGGTTTTCCAAGTGGGTTTTACCGGAGCACTGAGCCTTTTGCGGCTGCAAGGTGGTTCGCCCTTTCCGGCTTGTGCCAACCTGCCCCTAAAGACAGTCGGGAGCGAATGTGAGAATGTTTAGCGCGATACGTATGGTGTTGGCCGGCGTCATTTTGAACTGCGGTTTGGTTGTGGACAGTGCGGCATTTGGGGCTGAAGGGGTTGTGTTTGATGGGTATATCACCGGGGTCCATTGGTATGAGTTGACGGTCGAAGGCGTGGGTGATGAGGCCACTTATTCGCTCAAAACAAAGGACCTGGCCGCCAACCAATGGGCAGAGGCAGTCTCTGCAAGCGCCAATGAGATTGCTGGAAAGGATGAGTTCAAGCTGTACGGCGGAATCAGCGCCTTTCCTGCCCAACTCGATTCGCTGCGGGGGCGAAACTGGGCCGAGTCGGATGCGTTTGGCTGGCCAGATTCCAACAGCGTCTATGTTCGGCATCGTCAGATGGTGGAAGAAGTCGGCGGCCGAGAGACGACGGCCTATTACTATGGGCTCAAAGATGGCTCTGTGCCGCTGGATTTGATTTTTGCTGCCGACAACCGATTGATTGCCGCAATTGACGTGCGCAATGACACCCTGATGGTGCGGCGTGGCTTCGAGAATTTCACCACGGTAAAGCGTTGGCGCGACCCCCTGGTTTCGCAGCCAACCTATGGTTATCGGGCCCTGGGGAAGATCATGATGCCGGCCAGCGACGGCCGCAAGTTGGCGACGATGGTTTTCTTGCCCGAAGGGGACAAGGCGGGTCCCTGGCCGACCGTTTTGATTCGCACACCCTACGGTATTTCTCAATTGATTGGCGCGTTTGCACAGTACCCGGTTCGTGGCTTTGCGCTGGTGGTTCAGGCTGCCGGTGGCACGGCCTATTGGGAGCCCGAAGCGCGCTCGGATGGTGAGTGGGACGCCTTACTCCAGGAACCCGGTCACGGCGCTGATGTGCTGGAGTGGATCAGCGCCCAGGAATGGTCAAACGGCGATGTTTGCATGCAGGGCGGCTCCTACGTGGGTTACACCCAGTGGGCTGCCTCGATGGCCAGCAACCCGGCACTGAAATGTCTGATACCCGAAGTGTCGATGGGTACGGCTTTCAGCGACCAACCCTATATGGGTGGGACATTTGTTCAGGGCATGGCTTACTACATATTCTGGATGCTCAACAAAAAGCCACCGCCGGAGAAAAACTGGATCGATATCATGCGCCATCGACCGCTAGCTGACATCGACGTCTATGCTACCGGCGAAGACCTGGAGAGCTGGAATCAGTACTTCGACCACTGGCTCAACGACGAATTTTGGCAGCGGCAGAACTGGTATCGCGGCGACCATGACCGCAACTTCGGTACGCTGCAGATCAGCGGCTGGTTTGATGATGACTTTCCGGGAACCCGCTCAAACTGGGCGCACATCAGTCGCCGCGGCACGCGACCCAACCGATTGCTGCTCGGCCCGTGGAAACATGGCTATAACGCCGACCGCAAGCTCAACGGCTTCAGTTTCGGCATAGGGGCGCTGCGGGATGACATCTGGTTACTCAAGCAGCGCTGGTACGACCATTTCCTCAAGGGCACAGACAATGGTGTGACCGACCGGGTTGTCGATTACTTCGTTCTGGGTGAAAACCAATGGCGAGCGGCCACCGCCTGGCCGCCGTCCGAGGCCAGGGATGAACAGTGGTTTTTCCACAGCACCGGCACGGCCAATCGGCATCCGGCGGATGGCCGTCTCAAGACCACCCGGCCAGCCGGTGACCAGTCACCCGAGCGCTACGTCTATGACCCGCAAGACCCGGTGCAAAACTGGTACAGCTTCGACTTGATGAAGAATTGGTCTGACTATCAGTCTTACCCTTACGATTTCAAGGACATCGAAAACCGCCACGACCTGGCGACCTACACCAGCGCCCAATTTGAGGAAGACCTGACCATCGCAGGCAATGTCCGGGTCATTCTGTACGCCTCGACGGATGTGCTCGATACCGACTGGTGGGCTTACATTTCAGACGTGACGCCGACCAATGAATCGAATCGTCTTAGCGTCGGGGTATTGCGGGCGCGATTCCGCAAGCTCGATGACCCGATTTACCATATATTTGGATCCAACTTCGAGCGTGAAGACTTGCTGTCGGGCAATATTGAGGAAGTCGTCCGCTACGAAGTCAGCATTCCTTCGGTGGCCAACACCTTCATAAAGGGCCACCGAATTCGCATCGCGGTGATGAACGCCCTGGACAATTACTCCTTTCCCAATTCCAACACGGGCGGTAAAGAGGGCTATGTCACGGATACCATTCCGGGTAATATGGTCATTCACCACTCCGACGATTATCCCAGTCACGTCATATTGCCGGTCATCCCTCAAGTGACACAGTAATCGTTCATTTAGTTAAGGAGCAGAGCCCCATGAAAAAGCTGTTACTCCTCTTGTTAATGACCTGCTGCGGGTCGCTGGGCGCATACGAAAGCCCCCAAGCTCTGCAAGATGCCTTCCTGGCCGGCATGAATGCCAATGATTCCGATGCGCTGGCAGACTGTTACACCGAAGACGCCGTCAGTTATTCGATTGACGATCTGGCCGGCGTCGGGCCCGATTACGTACGAGACGCCTGGGACCGGTTTTTCTCCGGCTTTGTGATACTCGACGCGAGCTTGTACGAAAGCGAACTCATCGTCATGGGCGACACTGCAATGGCCTGGGGCCTGTTCAAAATCCTCGCCCGTCCCAAGGCAGGTGGCGAACCGGTCGAAATGAAAGGTAGATACACGGACGTGGCCAGAAACATGAACGGAAATTGGCTGTACATTTTTGATCATGCCTCAGTGCCGATGCCCGGTGGCTAACCAAAACACGGAATATCAAATGCCCGAACAACAACTCAAGGCGCTGCTCAAAGCGCTGCACGAAGCACTTGAGAGAACCGAACAAACGGACCAGGAGACGCGAAAATTGGTCGCCGTGCTCGAAGACGATATTCATCGGCTTCTGGCTGCAGGCAAGGCTTCGGGCCAGGCTTCGGGCCAGGCATCGGGTGAGGCATCGGGCGATCGGGCCTCAGCCATGGACAAGGCGCAAGCCCTGGAGGCGCATTTCGCTGCCGAGCACCCGGTGGCAGAGCGTTTTCTGCGTGAGATCATCGACACCTTGGCTAAAGTCGGTATTTGATACCTGGCTTCAAGGGGAGCAGATGCAATGACGCCACGCCTTTCGCGACGCGCTTTTGTCCGGCATTCCGGGGTGGGATTACTGAGCTTTTGTGTCGCCGGCTGCCGGCTTGAAATGTCACCAGCCGAGGCCCATAGACGAGGCATCCCTTTCCAGGTGTTGAGCGAGGACGAGGTCACCACCCTGGAGGCCTACGGGGAAACATTGCTGCCCGGCAGTGCCAAGGCCGGACTGGCCCATTTCATTGACCATCAGCTGGGTGCCCCGGCTGTAGATCAAATGCTGATCATCAAGTATCTGGGGGTGGACCCACCATTCGCGTCCTTCTATTCCAGCGGCTTGGGCAACCTGGACGCGGCCGCGAAGGCCCGGCACAAGTCACCCTTTGCGTTGCTGAGTGCGGACCAGAGAATCGCGCTCACCGGTCAGCTCGCGCAAGCAAATCCTGATGGTTGGGATGGGCCACCGGCCCCATTTTTGTATTTTGTGCTGCGCAACGACGCGCTCGATGTAGTCTACGGCACCCAGGCAGGTGTGGAATCACTCGGACTGCCCTACATGGCGCACATTGAGCCACCCAGCAGGTGGGGTGATTGAACACCCGCATCGAAAAAGTGGATGCCGTCATCGTTGGGGCGGGCGCAGCAGGTAGCGCAATGGCGGCAAAACTGTCAATGGGTGGTAAGAGGGTTTTGGTGCTCGAAGCTGGCCCCGAACGGGGCATGCACAACCTGGTGAGCTCTTCGATCTGGGCGCGCCGGCTCAAGTGGGGTGGTGAGCCGGTGATTGAGCAGGGCAACAACCCAATTGGGCACGTGTTTAACGCCGGTTTCGGAATTGGCGGCAGCGCGCTGCACCATTACGGCGTGTGGCCTCGACTTCACCCTGAAGATTTCAATATGCGCAGTTTATATGACCGCGGCCTGGACTGGCCGCTGGACTATGAAGACTTGCGGCCGTATTACGATCAAGTTCAGACGGAGTCTGGCATCGCCGGAGATGCCGAGCAAGAAAAATGGCGCCCACCCGGCGCGCCCTACCCCATGGCCCCGGTACCACGCCTGACGCAGGGTGCGATTATTGCCCGGGGTTTCGAGGCACTGGGCATGCACACGGCGCCACTGCCACTGGCCGTCAACACGCGCGAATACAAGGGGCGGGCGGCCTGCATCTGGGACGGTTGGTGTGATGCCGGCTGCCCAATTGGCGCGCTGGCAAATCCTCTGGCCACGGACTTGCCTGTCGCCGCAGCCAACGGTGCCACAGTGACCGCCAACGCCATGGTCAGGCGCATACTAACTGACGCCAAAGGCGAATATGCCACGGGCGTGGAATTCATCGGCGCGAGCGGTGAGGCAGTCACCGCTATGGCCGACGTGGTAATCCTGGCTGCCTTCGCAGTACAGAATCCCCGACTTTTGCTGGCCTCGGCATCAGAACCTCATCCACAGGGACTGGCCAATTCCAGCGGCACGGTTGGCAAATTCCTCATGAATCATCCGGCTGCGGCGGTGTTTGGCTTATTCGATGAAGATACCCAGTGCCACTTGGGCGCCACGGGCGGCCAGATCGTCAATCAGGATGGCTATGACAAAATGACGCATAAGGCCAGCGGGGCGTTCGGGAGTTACCAATGGATGGCTGCGCAGGCCGTAAAGCCCACTGACCTGCTCGGCATTTCAACCAGCCGACCAGACCTGTTTGGCAACGATTTACATGCATTTATGCAAAACGCAATACGCCATTTCGCCAGCATGACGGCTGTTATAGAAGATCTTCCCGTTGCCGACAATGCAGTCAGTCTCAGCGATCAGCATGATGCATACGGCACGCCGTTGGCGCAGACAGTGCATAACACCCACCCAGCAAGTCAGAAATTGTGGCAGGCAGCCCTGGAAGAGGGCCGGCGGGTTTTCCACGCCGCCGGCGCTACGGAGGTTTGGACAGGACCACAGGCAGGAATGCACCTCATGGGCGGTACCATCATGGGGGACGACCCTGAAGATTCGGTGTGCAATGAATTCGGGCAGACCCACGACATTCCCAACCTGATCGTGGCCGGCCCCGGGCTTTTCCCGACCAGCGCCGGCGTCAACCCGACCTTCAGCGTGCTCGCACTGGCCGCGCGCAGCAGTGAATACCTGCTGGCGAATTGGAATTCAATGGTTCACTAGTGCTGTGGCCTGATCTTGCTGTCAATCAGTCCAGGACATGGCGCCCGGCGGCAGACCCAGTTGTTGCTTCGAATTGCTGACCATCTCCCGTACATCTCCCAACAGTGCACGGGCGTCATAGAGTCTGCCATCCTTGATCGTCCAGCGCACACCTGCATGGCGCTCGGCCGTGTCGGTCTGGTCGTTCAAGCGTACCGCCTGGGTGCCATAGTAGACCTTCAGATTGTGCAACGGGTTGCCATCCACAATAACCAGATCGGCTTTGTAGCCTTCCCGGATAACCCCGGTTTGATCAGCGATATTTAAAATTTCGGCACCCTCAAGCGTGGCAGAGCGAATGACTTCCAGGGGACTGAACCCAGCCTCCTGCAACAATTCAAATTCGCGGATGTAACAAAATCCATAGAGACACAAGGCATAACCGGCGTCCTCTCCGACCGTGACCCTGCCACCCCGATTCTTGAATTCGTTGACGAATTGCATGCCCAGCCTGTAATCCACTTGTGCCGCGGCTTCGTCTGCACTGGTCCAGTCAAACCAGAAGGAACCATGGACCGAGCGGCTGGGGCGGAAAAATTGCCACTGCCAAGGCATGGCGTATTCGGCCATCCAATCGGCGTTTCGAGCCGCCATGACATTTCGCGTGGCGGATTTTACGCTGAACGTCGGTGACATGGTGAAGTCGAGTGACAGCAGTTCATCCATCACTGCATTCCATCGCTCGGACCATGGTGGCGCGGCCTGAGCCCAGATTCTGGCAGCACCCTGAAAGCGGTGTTGCTCGTCTTCATAGTTGTGCCAGTCGGGATAGCGTTGAATGTACTGATTGGTAAACAGCGCCTCGGGCAGCCCGTACCAGAAGTGCTCCATGGAACCCAGGCCCCAGCGGGCCGTATCCAGGGCGGTGGCCTGGGGGGTAAACAGCTGGGCATGATGCATGGTGGTTTGCATGCCCAACTCATTGGCTTGCTCAATTGAGGCTTTGATCAGTTCAGCCGGCCCACTGTGCAGCTTGAGTCCAACCGCTCCGGCCGCCTGCACATCCCTGACCCACTCGTGGGCCTGCTGCGGCGTTCTGATGGTCGAACCGTCGCCGATGGCGACAAAGGCGTAGGGTTGCAAGTCCGGGCCTTCGATGTCACCCGACGCGACGCCTTTGGACTGCCCAACTGTCCAGCGCAGGCCTCTGAGCGATCCCACAATTCGGGTGGTCGTAATGCCATGGGCCAGCCACAGCTTGTACACATAACTGATGTCGTATTCAGGTACCGAATAGGGTCCCAGGTGGCCATGGGTATTGATGAAACCCGGTGTGATGTACATGCCTGTGGCGTCGATTTCATGATCACCGGACGCTGGGCGGGCGAATTGACTGCCCGGCAGACCCTGCTTGCCGACCGCGTAGATCGCGGCGATTGTGTCGCCCGACACGACAATGTCGTAGGGCCCGCGCGGCGGGCCACCGGTGCCGTCAATAATGGTTACGCCGCGAATGACCAGCTTACCGAAAGGGCCCTCAGCGCGCTGGGCGGGATTGTTGTAGGTCGGGTAAATGGTATCGCGCCCCGCAAACACAAGGGACGGAAGCTCCTCTCCCGGCACGATATTTTTTCGCACCTCGGTAATGACCCGTTCAAATCCGGCCCGGACAGCATCAAGGTCATCCTGGGCCCAGCCTTGGGGAGCAGCCCCGGCCAAGACTGCCGAGGTGGTCAATAACAGAACAATTCGAGCGATCATAACGCTTCCATTAGTGGTCATGACGAAAACTACAGGCAGTGACTCAGTGATTTTTCGCTGGCGGCTTGCTTGAAATTCAATTTACCTGGAGGGTGCCATTTCAATGATCCATTCCGCCAGATTTCCAAAAGCGACATAGCTGATCAAAACCACCAGGGCGCTGGCTGCAAGTAGCAAAATGAAGGCGCTGCCAGGATGAAAGGCAACATGAATTCCGCTGACCTGAAAGCCACCTTGTGCGCGTTTACCAATAATATGAACCTGAGCCAGTAAAGCCAGGATCACAGCGATGAAGGGACCTCCCAGCAACAACAACGGGTGAATGAGAAAAGCGGACAATTGGTCCAGCCGGGTGAATTCACCCATCCTGATAAAGAACTCGAAAAGACCCGGCGCGTCGAAGTGGAATTTAAGAAGATTGCTGGAAATAAATAATGCAGTGGGCAGGACCAACACAGCGCCCCATGCTACGGCCTGTGGCCCAGTCACTGAGATTCCCGGCAGCATCTCCAAGTCGATTTCAGTTTCGGGAACGGCAAACGTTCGATGCAAGGACGACACCTCGACACCCAGTGCCGCCGCCATGGCCAGCATGGTTTCATCTGAGCAAACACCCGTCCGTTCAAATCGCTGAACGGTGCGAACACTGATATCCGCTACTTCCGCCAAGTGCGATTGGGACCATGCCCTGTGCTTTCTAAGAGACTTGACCGTATGCAATTTCACCCCCTCGAACTGCAGGAATGTCCATCATACGCGCCACAATAACAAGCCGCAGCGACGAAATGGCGACAGGCAAACGCCAGCAAGCACTCAGTCGATCGCCCCCAGTGTTTTCAGCCGCCCTTTGGCGACTTGATTGTTGGGGTTGAGTTCCAATGATTTTCTGAGCACCTCGATGGCCTTGTCGTTTTGATTGACCTTCATATAGGCCGCGCCCAGGCTGCTATAACCACGCCACCACTCAGGATGCGATTGGGCGTTTAATTCAAACAGGGCAACTGCTTCGGGGAATTGGCCCTGGACCATGTATGTCCAGCCCAGTGTGTTGATTGCCGACCCACTGTCCACGCCGGCGTTGCCCGGGTCAGAGACAAAGTCCTGGTAGGCCGATGGCAATACCATTGGGACAACTAAAGTGCTCGGATTTGGCGAAAGTCGTCACTTCCCCGGCGTGGTCGACCTTCTTGATCGACTGATCGTTGCAGTTGCATACCAGCAGTTCCTGGGCCGCGTTGAAGACCAGGCCGACAGGGCCGTTCAAACCCTCATCCACAACGGTTGTCACCGCGCCCGAGCGTGCCACCCGGCTGATGTAGTGGCCGTAAAAGCTCGACTGATAGAGCGTGCCATTCTTGTCAAATGTGTTGCCTGAGGCGCCGTAAAACCCATTGGCATAGGGCTTCATATCCAGACTAACGGGGTTCAGGCGCCAAACCGTTTCCTGAAAGTCAGCAATGTAAACGTAGCCGACCTGATCAACCAGCATGCCGCCTACAAACCCCGCATGGTCCGTTAACAGCGTTGTTACGATGGGTTCAGTCGGTGGCGAGTCTGAATCCGCTTCTACGGTTTGAATAAGCGCGAAAACCAACGCCGCCAGAAGGAGCCTGTTTGTCGTCATTGCTTTTTCCCTCCCAAAGCAGTCAGTCTTCTGACCCCAGTAGCCGGTCGAGGACGGGCTGGACGAATGTCGCGAATTGGGGCGCCATTTCAAGAATCGCTCGATAATTCTCAATGGCCAATTCAATTTCATCGGCTTTTTCATAGGTCTGGGCGAGCATGAAGTAGGCGAATGGATCATCTGGATTGTTGGCCACGTTGTACTGGCTGTATTCCAGGGCTTTGTCGGCTTCACCGTACTCCTGGGCCAGGCGAGTCATGTCTGAAATCACACCACTCGGCGGTGTCAACTCGATGCCATATGCGCCGAGGTAATCACGGTAGTAAGCCGCCACTGCATCCAGCCCCTGGCTGGTCACTGATGGCGGTGGGTTTTTGTAGCCGTTGAATACAAACAGCAAGCCGTCATACAGGCTCGGCATCGCCACGGATCCGTGGTCCTCGCCGGGATATTGCTTGATGGCCGAATATAGATGCGGCGAGGGGTTAGCCTCCAGGGCATAGGCAAAACGCTCACCGGCACGTTCCATTATGGTGGAGTCGGACTCACCCCTGGGGCGGTGCTCAGAAACGGTTATGAATACCTTGTTGTGAACATCACTGCGGGTTCGCAACACCGCTTCGGCACGCTTGACCAATTCCTGCTCATCCCACCAGAGGCTCGGGTCAACCGCGAGAGATCTGGCCGGTCGATAAGACTGTGGAGCGCCATCAAGCCACCTAATGAATGACCCGAGAAAACCCGGTAAGGCATGGGTTGATAGCGCGCCTCTACCTCGGGAATCAGCTCCTTCTCAAGGAAATCCAGGAAAGCGTCACCACCACCGGAAGTAGAGGGGCCAGGTGTTTCTTCGCCATCAAATCCTATCGTCGTGTGCGTCGGCGTCAGGTCATGGATGCGATCCGCTGTGTTGGGAATCGCCACCATGATCATCTCAGGAATCTGGGCATTTCCACTCATACGCGCCAGCATTCCGCTGCCGTAGTGAAAATGCGCCGATCCGTCAAGGATGTATAGCACCGGACACGGCGCTTTGGGACCGCCGTCTTTGCAGCCATCCGGCAAATACACCATGTAAGGGCGGTCTTCACCCAGTACTTCGGACGTAATCGTGTGATTTTCGCCGAGACTCAGCGGCAGCGCCGGAGTATCGGGCGTCGCCTCGTCTTCCGCCGCCTCGGTTTCCGCCGCCTCAGTTTCAGCTGCTAAGGGTGCAAGCCATGCGACGAGCAATGCCCCAATGAGGATATTTCTGTTCCAACCTTCATCGATTTAAACTCCATGCGCGAATGTTCATTACTAGTGATATTGATCTATTTGGCCGCGATACACTGGGTCACCCGCTTTGCGCAGGGTGGCGCCATGGTGCACACTCCGGCTGCGGATTATGCCAGAAAATCCTGCTTTGTACTTTTCAGGTAACTGGCCTCAATACCCACCCAAATGAAAGGCAAGCGCCGGTGATGCGTTCTCCTTTCCTGTCGGCATCACCGCAGGAGTGTCAAAACCAATGATCAGGTCCCTCAAAATCATCGGAATAGCACTGCTGCTGACAGTGGTTTTGGTGTTTGGGTTCCGTGCGCCTCTGACCGAAGCCCTGTATGCATGGGTGACCGACGACATGTTTCTGCCTGTGGATAACGACAGCTTTGATCCCGGCCCGGCGGTGGGCGCGCAGTTTCCCGCTAATCCGCGCTACCTATCAGGGCAAAGAAATCTCCGATATTGGCGAATTTGCCGGCAAAAACGGGACGCTGTTCATCGCCAGCCGCTCGATGGATTGGTGCCCGTACTGCATGAGACAGATGATGCAACTACAAGAATTCAAGGCTGGCTTCGATGCGGCCGGAATCGGCATGGTCGGCATTACCTATGATAAGCCTGAGTTGCAGCAACCGTTCATCGACAAACACGGCATCACAATCCCCTTATTGTCGGACATCGATACCGGCACTTTCAGCACCCTGGACATACTCAACGAACAGTACCAGCCCGGTGAAATGGCCTACGGCATACCCCACCCCGGCATGATTGTCGTGAATCCGCGTGGCCAGATCGTCGGCAAGATGTTTATTGAGGACTACAGCACCCGTGTGGATTCAGCCGCGGCCCACGATTTTGCCCGCCGCTGGCTGCAACTGGAATAGTCATCCAGCCTGCCCGACGGGCAGCGAATATTGGCAATCGATCAGTTCGTCTTCTATTATTGAGTGTCTTCATTATCAAGGCAGGATTTCTTATGCTACGCAAATCCTCCGCATTGCCCCGGGCATTGGCCATTGTCCTGGCAACATCATTCTCGCTGCCGGCACTCAGCAGTCAGAACGACCTGGGCCGGGTGGACAATTTCGTCTTGCAGGACCACCAGGGTGAGGCCTTCGAACTGCACTACAACGCCGATGCCGAAGCCATCGTGCTGATGGTGCACGGCAACGGCTGCCCTATCGTGCGGGCCGTGTGGCCCGCGCTGAACGCGATTCGCGAACGCTATGAGCCCCGGGGTGTGCGCTTTTTCATGCTCAATTCAAATCTGCAGGACCATCGCGAATCGATTGCCACAGAAGCGGCTGATTTCGGTTTCGACCTACCGATCCTGGATGACCGCACACAACTGATTGGCGAGTCCTTGAATCTCAGCCGCACGGGCGAGGTGATCGTCATTGATCCGAAGTCCTGGGAGATCGTGTACCGCGGGCCGGTCGATGACCGGGTGACCTATGAGCGTCAAACACGCGAGGCAAAAGTAAGTTATCTTGCCGACGCGCTGGACGTGGTGATCGGCGGGCCGAACTCCGGCAAGTCCATCGCGGTGGCACAACGCATGAGTCCTGGCTGCATCGTCAACCTGACCCAACGCGATGCCGACCATGGCGCCATTTCCTATTCCGACACCATTGCACCCCTGTTGCAGGACAATTGTGTGACCTGCCACCAACAGGGCGGCCTCGGCCCGTGGGCCATGTCGAGCTACGACATGGTGCACGGCTTTGCCCCGATGATCCGTGAAGTGGTGCGCACCCAGCGCATGCCACCCTGGCATGCCGATCCAGACATCGGCAGTTGGCAGGACGACCGCAGCCTCAGCGAAGAGGAAGTACGCACCCTGGTCCATTGGGTAGAGGCTGGCGCACCGCGCGGAGAGGGCCCTGATCCCCTGGCGGAAAAACTCACACAGGCCCCGGCCTGGCCCTTGGGTGAACCTGATCTGATCATCGAAGTACCGACCTTCGAAGTGCCCGCCACGGGTGTGGTCGAGTATCAGTACCCGGTCATCAATAACCCGTTGGACCGCGGAGTCTGGGTCAAGGCTGTGACGGTCGCGCCCGGTGATCGCAGCGTCGTGCACCACGTTTTAGCCGGCGCGGCCGACCCCGGCAAGCCGGAGGAAAACCAGGACATATTCGACAATTATCTGATCGGTTATGCGCCGGGCAACGAGACCCAGCATATGCCGAAAGGGACCGGGGTTTTTCTACCTCCCGGCGGCGACTTCCTGTTGCAGTTGCACTACACCCCGACTGGCAAGCCGACTTCAGACACCACCCGCCTGGGGCTGTATTTTTACGACGAGCCGCCCAAAAATTTCCTGCGCCACACTGTCATTCTCGACCCGTCCATCCGCATCCCCGCCAATGACCCTAAATGGTCGAGAAGCGGTTATCTGGACTTTGACCGGGACGCCACCTTGTTCAGTTTATTGCCGCACGCTCATTATCGCGGACGTAGCGCCACCTATACGTTGCGTTACCCCGACGGCAGCGAAGAAATCCTGCTGTCTGTACCCCGCTATGATTTCAACTGGCAACGCAACTATATGTTTGAGCAGCCCATCCAGATTCCCGCCGGTTCAAGACTGATTTACACCGGCGTGTTCGACAATTCAGCCCAGAATCCCGGCAATCCGGACCCCAACCGGATAGTGCCCTGGGGTCAGCAGTCCTGGGACGAAATGCTTTATGGCGACGTGCTGTTCAGTTGGAACGACGAATCGTCGGATCAGCCGATTCACGACTACCTGCGCATGAATGTGGCACAGATGTACGGCTTCATGGATCGGAATCAGGATGGCGTTCTGCATTGGGATGAATTGGGTGAAGAGATGAAGAAATCTCTCGAGTCCAGTTTCGGCGAGCTGGACAAAAATGGTGACCGTGGTCTGTCGCTGGATGAGTACATGCAGATGTACCAGGATTCGTCGCCCACGACCGGAGGCCGCTAGTGAGCCTGATTTCAGCGGATCAGACTTTTCAACTCACAGCAGTATTGTTGCTGTTGACCGCTTTCGGCTTCTGGGTCGAGCGCACCCGAATCGGGCGCAAACTGTCCGGGGTTCTCATCATCCTGTTTCTCGGCCTGCTGTTGTCAAATATCGGGCTGATTCCGCATTCCGCACCCATCTACAGCGGTGTGAGCTCCATGTTGGTGCCGTTGGCGATACCGATGTTGCTGTTTCGCGCCGACTTAAAGAAGGTGGTCAATGAAATCGGCCCCATGCTCAAGGCTTTTATCGCCTCTGCGTTGGTCATCAGCTTCACGGTGATTGTTTTTTGCCTGGCTTTTGACTTTGGTGAATTCGAGGCTAAGGTCGGCGGTACGCTGGCTGCCAGCTATATCGGCGGTTCACTCAACTTCGTTGCCGTTGCCCAGGCGGTCGAGCTGACGGACCCCAATCATTATGTCGCCGCACTCACCGCCGACACCATCGGCGCGGTGTGGTTTCTGGTGCTCATAATGATGTTGCCGACGCTGGCGATCGCACGCCGCGCAATGCCTTCGCGCTACATCACCACAGGCGATGAAGACCATGAGACGGTCGAGGATGAAGACCATGGGGCGGTCGAGCAAGAGGAAGATGAGGCGGAAGAAGAGGCCGGGACATTCAACATCATTGGGCTAAGTGCCGCAATCGCCGCCAGCATGACAATTTGTGCCTTGGGGCAACTCATCGCCGCCGGTTTGGGCATGGACAACTACTTCATCCTGATCATCACGGTGCTGTCCCTGGCCGTCGCCAATTTCGCCCAGCCGTTGGTGCGGCGGTTTAACGCGGAATTCGAAGTCGCGACGTTTTTCATGTATATCTTTTTCATCACCATCGGCGCCAGCGCTGAACTGTCCTCAATGGCCGGCGTAGCCCTGCCCTACGTCGGCCTGATCTGCGGCGCTGTGCTGCTGTTTATCGTCCTGATCATTCCTCTCGGGAAGCTGCTCAAACTGGACCTTGCCGAGCTGATGATCGCGGCCAATGCCTGCATCCTGGGGCCGCCCACGGCAGCCGCCATGGCAGCGGGCGAAGGCTGGAATGATCTGGTCACACCCGGGATGCTGACCGGTGTACTGGGTTATTCGGTGGCCACCTTTATCGGTGTTGCCATTACCCAGATTCTGGCTTGATCCCTGGCGGGCTGTCCAGGCCACCCGCCGTTGAAAGACTGATGCGCGCCGACGGGTCTCTTCTGGGGCGTTCCGGCAGTGAGACGGTTTATTGGATGCTAGCAAGTCATACTGACAACGACTTCATGCTGTGCCCGCATTTGCACCGGGCGGGGCGCAGGGCGGGCGTCCTCATTTCACTATCGTTGATCTTCTTTGCCGCGCCACCTGCCTGGGCCCAGGACTGCCACCCCGCTTCGATCCACCTGACCCGACAGCAGCATGTCGACCAGTTCCAGGCTGATCACGGGCCCTGCAATCGAATATCTTCACAGCTCATTATTCGCGGTTTCGATATTTCGAATCTGCGTGGCTTATCGGCACTGACGGCTATCGGCGGCGATCTCTTCATTGAGGATACCGACAAAATGACGGACCTTTCAGGCCTGTCTTCACTGAAAACCATCGGCGGTGAAGTGGGTGTCTTTCATAACTTCGGCCTGCTGAGCATTGATGGATTGGAATCGCTCACCCGCGTCAGCGGCGACCTGGCGATCTTCGCCAATCCGGAGATGCTGCATGTCGATGGCTTGTCTTCGCTGACATCGGTGGGCGGGTTTTTGGCGCTTTCCGATCTTGAATCCCTGGTTGAAGTCGACGGGCTGATTTCACTCACCCTGGTCGAACACCACCTCTATATCAAGGTCAATCACCACTTGGAAAATCTACACGGTCTGTCGTCGCTGGTGAAGGTTGGCGGCGTGCTAAACCTCGAACTAAACGACGTCCTGATATCGCTCGACGGACTGGATTCGCTGACCAGCATTGGCATCGACCTGGATCTCTATGCCAACAATGCCCTGCAACACCTGGACGGGCTTGAGGCACTGATCGAGGTCGGCCGCAACGTCGTGATTCAGCATCATCCGAGCTTGTCCGGTTGCATGGCGCTGGCGTCATTGTTAGATGAAAAAGATGATGCCATTGCGGGGCCGGGCGGCGCAGGGACCAAGGTCCCGGATGTGGGCGGATTCATTGCGCTCTCCGCCAATTTATTTGGTTGCAATGACAGGCGGGAAATTTTGGCCCGCCATGCGCTTCGTGCCAGGGCCTGTGCGAGGCCATTGTGGTCTTCAAGCGTGCTCAACCCCGGGTGTCGCCCACACTGAGCCATCCAGTGGCTCCAAATGCCCTGCCTACACCGATGCGCTGGGGCGCTGGGCGACCTCAGCGTACCAACGCGCAATATTGGGCCAGGTTTCCACCACCGGCATCTTGATCCAGCCGGCGAATTCGACACTGACAAAGCCGCCGATGTCGGCCACCGTGAAGCGGTCCAGAGCAATGTAGGACGATGCCGCAAGCCGCTCGTCAAGTTGCGCTATGAAAGCCTCGAGCCGCTTCCGGCCGCGCTTGACCAGCGCCGGGATTTGCGCATAGCTCTCAGGCCCGGTCAGCGCGCGGTTTTCGAAGCCCCTCGCCTGGTTGCGCAATGCCTCAGCGGCGGCAAGAAAACCGTCGATGACGATGCGCTGATACCAATTTATTACCAAGGCCTGTTCCCGCCCGTCGCGTCCCAGCAGGTTGGGGTCGGGGAAGCGCGACTCCAGGTAATGACAAATGGCCAGGGACTCGTTCAGGCAGGTACCATCATCCAACTCGAGCACCGGCACTGTGCAGCGGGGGTTGATGGCCTTGAAAGCATCGCCCAGATGCTCCTGATCGCGCAGGTCAACCTCCACCGTCGGGATATCAATGTCTTTCTCTGCAATGAACATGCGCACGCGGCGTGGGCTCGGTGCCGGCTGGCAGTCATAGAATTTCATGACAAGGGATTCTCTGTGATAATTGGGGTCGGTTATCATAACAATGCTGCCACCGGGTTGGCGCAACAGGAGGAGCTCAAAGTGCTGGTGGTCGAAAACCTGGTCAAGCATTATGGCGATTTCGTGGCTGCTGACGATGTCAGCTTTACCGCGCACAAGGGGCAGATATTCGGATTGCTGGGTCCCAATGGCGCCGGCAAGTCGACAACAATCAACTGCATCTCCGGATTGCTCAAGCCCACTTCGGGACGGCTTGCCGTGGCCGGCCACGATACGCAAAATGACGCGAGAAATGCGCGCAAATCCCTTGGGATTGTGCCCCAGGAACTGGCCCTGTACGAAGATCTGCCGGCGGTTGAGAACCTGAGATTCTGGGGCAAAGCCTATGGCCTGCGGGGGTCAGACCTGGAATCACGTGTCGAGCAAGTGCTCGACACGATTGGTCTGGCCAACCGCGCAAAAGATCTGCCCAAGACCTTTTCAGGCGGCATGAAACGCCGCCTCAATTTCGGCTGTGGCATCGTCCATCGCCCCCGGGTCCTGTTATTGGATGAACCCACGGTGGGTGTCGATCCACAATCACGCGAGCGCCTGTTTGCAATGGTGGAGGCCGAACGCGACAACGGCGCCTGCGTGTTGTACACCACGCATTACATGGAAGAGGCCGAACGCCTGTGTGATTCTCTCGCCATCATTGACCATGGCAAACTGATCGCCCAGGGCAGCGTGCAAGATCTCAGATCGCAACTGGGCGCCCGTGACGTCCTACAGCTCAGCGGTTCGTTCCCAAAAGACATTACGGAACAAGGTATTCTTGCGTTGGCCAATCAGGGTATTCCCGATCTAAGTATCCTCTCACTGGAGTACGCCAGCTTGAGTCTGACTTTGTCTTCCGGCTCGCAGCATTTGCCGGCGATTTTTCGGGCCATCACCGAGGCCGGGGGTTCGGTTGCTGAAACCAGTCTGCGCAGTCCCAACCTGGAAACCCTGTTCCTTTTACTCACAGGCAAGGAATTGAGGGAGTAGCGCAGTGGGTTTTGTCCTGTCCAGTTTTGTCAAAGATATCAGCCGCTGGCGACAGGACTGGACATCCCTCCTGTTGTGGATCGCGATTCCCCTGTTGATCGGAACCCTGATCACCTCCCTGATGGACCAGGGCGATGGTGCAATGCCGCGAGGCTTGTTGCTGATTGCGGACCAGGATGATTCCCTGTTGAGTGGACTCGTGGCCAGCGCTTACAGCCAGGGTCAAATTGGTGAAATGATCACAGTGGAGCAGGTCAAGCGGGAAGAAGGTACACAACGAATCGATGCTGGAGAGGCCAGCGCTCTGCTGATCATTCCACTGGGCTTTTCCGATGCATTCCTCAAGTCGCAACCGATCGCACTGACACTGAGAACCAATCCGGCCCAGACCATCCTGCCTGGCATCATTACCGAAGTGACCGAGATTCTGCTCGATGCGGGCTTTTACGCCCATGAGGTATTCGGCGAGGAAATCAGCACCATACAGTCATTGACCCAGAATGTTGGCCTCGGCGATGGCCAGAATGATGGCCTGGATGATGGCCTGGCAGATGGCATAGGCAATGCACAAATTGCTGCATTGTCTGTTGTCATCAGCAACAAGATACAAAGTGTTGCGCCTTTATTGTTCCCTCCCGTTATTGAGCTGGAAATCGAACAAGACACGCCGCAGGCCCCCGGTGTTCCTTTGGCCTTGCTGTTTCTGCCCGGCATTATCCTGATAGCAGTGCTGTTTGCGGCCAACGGCCTGGCCAGTGACTATTGGAAGGAACGCGACCAGGGCACCCTGCGACGCTTGGTCTGTTCACCCGGTCAGCTGGGCGGTTTTGTTGCCGGCAAAGCGCTGGCGGTGGCTGTCGTCATGCTAATGATTGCCGGCCTGACGCTGGTCATCGGCTTTGTTTACCATGGCATTGCCTGGAGCCGCCTGCCTTCGACACTGCTCTGGACCTCGCTGTCCGGTGTCGCCCTGTTTGCCTGGTTCGCAGCACTGCAAATGCTGGCTGCCAACCGCCGGGCCGCCAACCTGATCTCATCAATGTTGCTGTTCCCGCTATTAATGGCCGGCGGCAGTTTTTTTCCATTTGCAGCGCTACCGGGCTGGATCGCATCGATAGGGCGCAAGACGCCCAATGGATTTGTCACCGACCGTCTTGGTGTCGAATTGATGGCGAGTTCCTCCTGGTCGATCGACGCGATGAGTTGGCTGATTGTATTCGCCATGGCCGTCGCTGGACTGGCGCTGTGTTCCTGGCGCCTGCGGGCTGGCTTTGCGCGGAGTTGACCCGATGGAGGGAGTTCGCAGACGTGAATAACATACTGCTCATCGCCTGGCACGATATCCGCCACCAGATGCGCCAGGCTTCGACGCTGGCCTGAGTATTCGTGATGCCGCCGATATTCTTCTACTTCATCGGCACAGTAACCGGCGGCTTCGCTGCAGGCGTCACCGGCGGCGCCGAGAAACCGCTGGTAGTGGAAGCAACCACGCCCGGTTTCATGCAGGCCCAGATTGATTTTCGGCTGCGGGAAAACGGCTTTAAGCCAGAATGGATCGGGGCCACAGATACGCCGCCGATCCCCGAAGCCGCGCCACCCATTCGCACCCTGCGATTTCCTGATGATCTGAGCACACAAATCGCATCCGGTCTACAAGTCAAAGCCAGCTTTGAAACCACAGCTTCGGCACTGGCCCGCAACTATGAAGCGATCAAGGTTCAGCGCAGTATCTATACAGTGCTTGCAGACATCGTCACCGCCGATCTCCGCACCGATGGGCCGGTTAGCGCAGCGTCGCTTCGCAGCCTCAATGACACCCCAAGAATTTGGCAACTCGAGGTCGAGAGCGCCGGAACCCTGCGACGCATTCCGAGTGGATTCGAACAGGCAATACCCGGCATCCTGGTGATGTTTACGCTACTGGTGCTGCTAACCAGCGGCGCGTCCATGCTTGCCATCGAAAGAAACCAGGGTCTGCTCCGCAGATTGGCATCAACGCCGATTTCACGATTGGAAATCGTCGGTGGAAAGTGGCTGGGGCGCATGGCGCTTGCGGCCATTCAGATCGTTGCCGCGCTCGCCGTCGGCACGTGGGTGTTCAGGATGCAGTGGGGACCCGACATCGGCATGGTGGTCGTCGTGCTCGGCAGCTGGGCGGCGTTTTGCGCTTCGGCCGGCCTGTTGCTGGGCAGCCTGGCGCGAACAGAAACCCAGGCCGCCGGTCTGGGAGTATTGCTGGCCAATATGTTGGCGGCGCTAGGCGGCTGCTGGTGGCCGATTGAAATCACGCCTCAATGGATGCAATTCATCCAGAAGCTGCTGCCCACGGGTTGGATCATGGATGCACTGCACAAGCTGATCAGTTTCGGTGCCGGTAGCGCCTCTGTGATCCCACACACTGCAGTCTTGCTGCTGGGGACGATGGTGGTGGCGGCCGTTGCGGTCAAGCGCTTCCGCTACGAGTGAACGTCCACAGCTAACGGCCTTCAAATACGGGCTTTCGTTTGGCCAATGCCGCGGCCAGCCCGGTGGCCAGATCATCTGAGGCGGCGCAGCGATCAATCCACCGCCGGGCCTCGGATTGATCGAGATTGCCCTGAGCGATGCGATTGCACATCAGCAACATGGCGGAGACTGCCAGCGGCGCCAGGCCAGCGATGTGGGTGGCCAGGCGATCAACCCGTGGGATTAGCTCCTGCGGCTGGCAGACCTCGTGTAAATAGCCCATTTGCAACAGGGCGCAGGCATCGAGGGTCTCGGAGGCCACCAGCAACCGTTTTGCAGTGTCCAGGCCAAGCCGCTCTACGTAGCGGCGAATTCCGGCCTCTGGGTAGCACAAACCGAAGCGGGCAGCGGGTACCATCAGCGTCATGCCTTCAATGCCGAAGCGGAAATCACAACACAAAGCCAACTCAACCCCACCCCCGAAAGTATCGCCATTCATCGCCGCAATTTTCGGAATGGCCAGATCGGCAAGACCCGCGGTCATGGATTCAAACAAATCGATGTCGATTTCTCCACTGACCAGTTGATCCAGGGCAAGGCCCGAGGAGAAACAGGCCCCACCTGTCCCGGTCAGGACCAGCACGCGTGCTTGCGAAGACTGTTCAACCCGGGCAACAAGGTCGATGAACAGCTCAACCGCCTGGCGATTCAGCGAGTTGTGCCTGCTTGGGTTGTTGAGGACAAGACGGGCGATGTGGTTGTCGATGCTCAGGTTGATATGAGGTTGCATGATCATGGCTTTGCCAGCATATTAGCCTCGACAGTCACTGGTTCTGCACAAACCGAGTGCCGGGTGGTGGCGGATCTTGCGGTGGGCCCGCAAAGCACTGTGCGTCGGTCATCCACTGTGCAGCAGTGGCACCGCGTACGTCCAGATCCGTATCAGCGACATTGCGCACCTGCGTCACTGTCTGGCAAAAACCTGTCGCCGAACCCTCGATACGATTGTTATCATCCGGCTCTCCCCAGGTCCAGATTTCCCCGCCGGGCGCGGTCAGCTGGACATGCGGCATTGGACCCGGAACTTCGCGACCGCGATTGGCGAATGTCCAGCCATAGGTGTTCACGCCCAGCACGGCTACATTCCTGATGCGATCGGTATCTTCACGCACCCGACCCAGCACATCGAACGCAGCCTGACCATGCGCCCAGGTTTCCATCAGTCGAGCCGAAATGCTGGACCGCACACTCATGTCCGGTCCACCCCATTTCACTCGAGCTCTGGGGTCTGCAGCACTGAAACGATCCGACATTTCGACGAAAAAGCCCTGCCAACGGTGCAGCAGTGTTCGCCCGCTCAGGCCGTCCAGCCATTGATTCTCGAAGGGTTTGAGATCACCGTGTTGACGCATGGACTTTTGGACATCCTGCAGGAATGCCAAAATGCCTGATTCATCCCTGAGGCTGAGGTCGGCAGCCCAATTCCACATGTGCAGGTGGCCAATGATGTCGTTGATCGTCCACTGCTTGAATTGTGTTTGCGTATGGAATTCATCGTCACTCAAACCCTCCATCAAGGCGTACAGAGCCAGGCTTTCTTGGCGAAAATCGATGACCTGCTGAAACATTTACCATTGATCTCTAAAGTGAAAGGTCCTGAGTAAACCTTTGATGATTCATTTTCACCCCCATCCTTACAAAAGTGCCGGTGTTTTTCTACACTGGTTGTACCGATATCGTCGAATGGGCTGAAAAAAGGAGTCAACCATGCTCACCAACAAAACGCTTGGGCGGATATTTATCAACCTGTTTGTCATTCCCTTGGCCCTACAGGCATCTGAACCCGAATCGGCTGATCATGGCTATGGCAGCAATGACGAGGCCGGCGCCTATGCCCAGGTCAATGGCATGCGTATGTACTACGAAACATACGGCGAAGGCGAACCGCTGATACTGATTCATGGCAATGGCCAGAACATTGCCGGGCTTCATTATCAGATCGCGCACTTTGCCAAGACTTATCGAGTTGTCGTCGCCGACAGCCGGGGCCACGGTAAATCGGACCTGAACACAGGCCATCTGACGTACGTACAGATGAGCGAAGACTGGAACGCCCTGATGGAGCACCTGCGCATCACCGAGGCCCACGTGTTTGGCTGGAGCGACGGCGGCATCCTCGGCCTGATGCTGGCCATCAACCACCCTGACAAGGTCGGCAAACTGGCGGTGATGGGCGCCAACCTCAGACCTGACCCAACCGCCATCTACGACTGGACGGCGCCGATTATGGAAGAGATGAGTCAGGCCGTGGATAGCATGATTGCCGCCGGCGATGAATCCGATAATTGGCCGCTGCTGCGCCAGCATTTGGATTTGCTGATGACCCAGCCAGACATCCCGGTAGAAGACTTGCACAGAATCAAGGCCCCGGTACTCTTGATCAACGGTGACAAGGACATCATCCGCAATGATCACCAACTTGAAATGTTCGACAACATTCCCAACGCCCATCTTGCAATACTGCCGGGTCAAACCCACTGGGCGCCGGTTTCAGACCCTGACGGATTTAATGCGCTGGTGGAAAAATTCTTCGCCGAGCCTTTCCTCCGCCCCCAAAGCCGTGTCATTCTGAACCAGTCAGTCTCAGGGGGCTGAAGGCAGCCCAACTCATGGCAGAAGGTGGCACCAAACTGAGCAGCTTATTGCCCATTCTTTTTGGCTGGCTCGCGATTGCCATTCAACCGGCACTCGCGAGTTCCCAAGCGCCCGCAATCAGCGACCTGTTTGAACTGAAGAATCTCGTTGAGGTACAGATTTCGCCATCAGGTGACCGGCTTGCCTATGTCGTGAGCGCAGCAAATCTGGCATCCAACCTGCACGACACCTCAGTCTGGGTCGTGGCTGTGGGCGGCGGTGTTCCTTTGCCGCTCAACATTGAGGCAGAAGGCCTGGTCGGTCTGGGCATGAACCCGTCGATCCAGTGGACCGGCGACGGCAATTGGCTGTGTTTTATCGGCCAGACTGAAACCGGCAGCCAGGTGTTTCGAATTGCACCGGGCGCGGAAACGGCTGAACAAATCACCCACAGCGAGACGCCTGTCAGATCTTTCCGCTGGGCAGCGGACTGCAATAGCCTTGCCTATGCAGCGACTCGACCTGAATCGGCGCAAATACAGCAGCGTATCGTTGAGCAGCGCTATTATCAGAGTTCAAGTCATCCCCAGCCACCGGTCACCATCTGGATTCAGAGGATTGATTCGATTCTGGCTCGGGCGATCACCCCCCAAGCGGATTACGTCTCCAGTTTCGACTGGTCTCCGGATGGCGCATCGTTGGTCTACGCTGCCGCTGCGGGCTCAGATTTCATGGCCACGTTCAACACCCGTTTGTTCGTTGTTGGCCGCGACGGATCTTCTCGGCGGCTGTTGGTCGACGGGCCGGGGCTCAACACCGCGCCCAAATGGTCACCCCGGGGTGACCGCATCGCTTATCAAAGCAATTGGGGCGATCAGACCATCATGACCAATACCGGCCTGGCCATTGTTTCAGCGGCAGGAGGTGAAGTCATCCCCCTCACCCGTGCGCGCGACCGGGTGGTCAGTGCTCATGAATGGGATGCCGACGGATCAGGCTTGTATGTGCTCGCCAGTGGTGGTCTGGATCGCGCAAGCGACATGGGTGCGGCCATGTTTGAAAGCCAGCTCTACCATATCGATATTGACAGCCGTGGTGACCTGGGCGGCGGACTGGCCGTTCGCGCACTAACCCATGGGGCGCAACAGGTCCAGCACCTGAGTCTGGATCGAGCCGGCGCTGCCATGGCTTACAAAATCAGCCATGGCGCCAGCATGGGGGACGTATTTGTACGCAAGCTCGCGCCGGAGAGTGAGGTCCGCATCACCAGCCTGCACCCGGCGATGCAGAAAATCGACTGGAGCCCACCCGAGGCCATGTCCTGGCACTCGGTTGATGGACAGACTATCTGGGGTCTACTCGTCGCCGCAAATAGGCCCAGAACGGGACCAGAGCCTTTGTTGGTTTATGTCCACGGTGGGCCGGTTGGCGGCTTTGCTTACGGTATATATCCCCAGTTCAGCCACACGGTGGCCCAGGTCAGTCCCTATCCTGTTCAGGCACTCGCCGCAGCAGGTATCACCGTATTCATGCCGATGCCGCGCGGGGGCCATGGCTATGGATCTGCTGGCCTCAGAGCCATCATTGGCAATTGGGGCATCGTTGATTACCAGGACATCATGAGCGGCGTTGACGCCCTGGTCGAACGCGGAATTGCAGACCCCGAAAGGCTGGGTGTCGCTGGCGGCAGCTACGGTGGCTACATGACCAACTGGATCGTCACCCAAACTGACCGATTCCGGGCGGCCTCGAGTTGGGCCGGGGTGTGCGACCTGGCGGACCTGTACTCGCTTTCGGATGCAGGCGACTTTACTCTGGGCTATTTCGGAACGCCCTGGGATAACCCGCAAGCCTACCGGCGGCATTCACCGATCACTTATCTGGGCGCGATGAACACGCCACTGCTCATTCAGCATGGCGCCGTGGATGACCGCGTACCGACCTCCGAGGCCATCCAATGTCACAAGATTCTGGCGGCCCAGGGCAAGCCGGCCATCCTGGAAATCTATCCCCGCGCCGGTCACGTGGCATTCGAGCCCCGAATGCAGATGGAAATTCAGGCCAGAAACCTCCAGTGGTTCAGACAACATCTGCTCGGATCGCGACTCCCTGGAAGTTGACAGGGATGATCGACAGACAAAACCCATGGTATGATCCAATAACGAAATCTGTGTGATAACTTAATGATAACAATAAGAAAAATGCTCGGTCGCCCTGCTGCAGAGATGCTCCTCGACCCGCAGTCCTGCCTGTCGTGGGTGACAGAAATCAACCATGCTTACCAAAGCCTGAATCGCCCGGGCGAGGACGCCCAAGACATTGTCGACCTCAAGCTGAGCATGATTTTCTGGCGGTCCCGCCTGGCTGACGCCTTGCTGAAACAGGCGCCGCCATGGGTATCGAGGCAACAAGAGAGCACCCGGTCGGTGCTGGCGGCACTCAATACCTATCTTGGCGCCGAGCAGCAGAAACTGGCTGCCAGTCTGCTGGATCCGGGTGTTTTTGCCCGGCTCATGGCCGCACAGGGCACCAGGACGCAAGGATATCCTGAGTTGGACCTGCAGGCGGGCCCTGGTATTGATCTGGATATTGTCGCCAACCGCGGCTCGAGCACACCTTTCGAGAAATGGCGTGAGAACGATCTGTTCAGCCGCTACGCGTATGAAGGCGAAGGCGTACGTTACCGGGGCGTGACATTCCGCCCGGGCGATGTGCTGCTGGCCAACGTAAATCTCGACGGCAACGGGATTTACACCGCCCTGAGTGAACCCAGGAGCTTTTCATCCCATTCGGCCTTTTTTGCCATCCTCGATCACGGTGCCAGGCGCTTGCCGGTGGTCATTGAAACCTACGAAAAAGGCGTGCGTCCGGTTCCGCTGAGCGTATTCCTCGGACCGAGGTTTTGCTCCTATGTCGAAGTCTATCGTCACAGCGACTACCGACCCGACCATGCCGCCAGGATCAATCAATCTGCAGCCGGGTTCATCAACAGCGTCAAGGGCTACAACTTTGACTCCGAGGACCAGGATCCGACCTATATGTCCTGCGGCGCCGTGGGCCGGTTTATGCATCAAGCGGCCGGATTGAAACCGGCACGGACCATCAGCAAATTGACCAACCCGCAAATTCGCAAAAATCTGGAGAAAGTGGGTTATTCCTACTTCAACTATTTCGGCCCGGTAGATTTCATGCGCAATGATTTCTTCGAAAATGTCGGTCTGGTTGACAATAATCAGCTTCCGCAACTACTGGCCCGTGAGCTCATCGACCGGGATTTTCAGCGCAACTTTGCCGGCGGCAGTCTGGATCCGAGCAAATTCCCGCTGATGTTCAAGTTGAACCGCTGGGGAATCGGTCAGATGCGCAGGCAAACCTTGATTGGCCGGTTGGTGGCGCAGATCGAGGGCTTTACGGCCGACAATCTACCCCGGGGCCCGGACGACCTCCTGGCCATGATTTTAATCGCCGAGAAGCAGGTTGGATCGGCCATCGCCAAAACCAGGGCGGTGGTTGAAGAAATCCTTGAAGACTATCAGACACTGGACATGCCTGCATTCACAGCTGATGAGCGTATTCGCCAGGCCGTACAGCAATACTTCAACCCGTCGTGGATGCGGTCGCCGGATGCGGTCATCCAATGTCCAACAGACAAGCTGTGAATTCCAGCAACGTTCTTCACACGTAAGGCTCGGTGCCATCGTTACCGCAAAGCGCCATGAGAGGGTTGCGGTTCGCTCCTGGCGGATGGCCCGACGGGCTACCCTCACTCCTCCGCGCTTGGTGGGTCGGCTCCAACGGAACATCCTGTTCCGTGTCGCCTCGCTGGTCCATCCATGGACCAGCGACCCAGTCGCTTGTCGTCCCTCGGCATCCACCTTGATGGAGCGCACCACAACCCCCTCACGACACTTTGCTGCACGGTGCGGCTTTTAGGCTCGCACGACCGCATCCTTCCTGGGGCAGACAATGACATGACACACGCGCCAAATCGACGACATTTGTGACCTACTTCCAGGACCCTCTGCCCCGAATCGGCTTGTGCCAGCGGTAGGAAAGTCACATGAGCGGGTTGGGGTGGCGCTCCATCAAGGTGGATGCCGAGCGCCGACAAGATTCTATGGGTCTGGTCAAGCCATGGTTACACACGGTTTGAATGTTTCGCCTCGACTCATAAGGGCATATGCAATCCTGACCAACTTGCGCCCCAATATCACTCGAGCAGCGGTTTTTGAAAGTCCCTTATCCAGTTGACGCTGATGATAGCGCTCGAATCGAGGTTCGTTGCGGGCCGCGTGAGCGGCACAAAATAGCAATCGTCGTATCTCCTTCTCGCCATTCTTGGTCAGCTTGTGCTTGCCCTGCATGCGACCAGACCGCCGCAATCGTATGTCCAGGCCGAGGTAGGCCACAAAGGCATCCGATGAAGCGAACACGCCGCGATGAAAGGCCGCCACCAACCCAGCAGCTGTGGCGGGTCCAAGGCCCGGTATCTGTTGGCAACGCGCATAGTCTTGTTGCAGGCCCAACGCCCTTAGCAAATACTCAATCCGGCATTCGATGCGCTGGATCAAGCGGCTGCAGGCCTGTTCCACTTCTCGGCCTGACAGCGACACTTGGCGCATGCTCATGCGCATGTTTTTACGCACTCCAACCACCACAGCGCGACGCTTAATCAAAGCCCACAGCTCCCGTGAATGCTGGTCTGACGGGCAATGACGAGGCAATGACTGCGCTTCGTGGCTGAGATAGCGTGCTAACAACCAGGCATCATGCGGATCACTCTTATGCCTCAGGCCGACGGCATACCGATAGTGATGCAGCTGGCGTGGGTTCACCAAGTAGATCGCATAGCCCAAAGCGTGCGCAGTATCCACCACCGCCAGGTGGTAATGCGATGTCGGCTCCAGCGCCAGTCGTACCTCGCCCGTCAACCCACCAAGCCATTGTGCAATGGCCGCGGTTGAGATATTGACTTGATAATGTCGTTGCCGGGTCCAATCGTAAACGTCCAAATGATCTTTCGAAACATCCACACCTAAAGTGACTTGGGTAACATTGCTTGTCATAATGATCTCCGCGGTTATATGCCGTAGCCGGGATCTCACGGGGCGCAAGCTTGTATACATCGGCTGACATTGCAGCTAGATTCTCAATCGGCGCTCTGGTGAGAATGGGATGGGGACGAACTCTTGTTAGTCTGTACCGACTGGCCAGAAAGCGACTGCGTCCCGCCCATCCCGGCACCCTTAATCATCCAGATTTAAGGCAGAAACACCATACAAGCGACTGGGTCGTCGAGCCATGGATGGCTCGACGAGGCGACACGGAACAGGATGTTCCCTGAAGCCGACCCACCAAGCGCGGAGAAGTGAGGGTAGCCCGCAGGGCCATCCGCCAGGAGTGGGCAGCAGTCCGCTCATGGGAATTTCCGGAGGTAGCGTAGGCATAACAAACGTTCCCCTGGAATTCACAGCTAGCCCCTATTGGTCGAACCGATTGTACTTTTTCAGAATCTCTTTAAGCCGGTCATGCGGGAGCGCGTGAACCGTCAGATTATCCGCGCCGGTCATGGTTTCAGCAGCGACCATCGCGTTGATGATGGCCTCCTCGGTAGCCTGCGCAGTGGCTTCGAACAGCGGCGTGATGCGCTCATCCGGAATGGCCTTGAAGTTCAGCTCCGTTCCGGACCCGAATGCAGCGACGGTATTTTGGGTTGAGAAAGCCACGAAGATGTCGCCCGAGCCCGAGCCCGAGACCGCCCCCGTTCTGGCCAGCCCATGACTGGCGCGGCGGGCAATACGCTGCAGTTGGTGCGGCGCCAGCGGCGCGTCGGTGGCGATGACGATAATGATCGATCCATCCTGCTCCTTGCCTTCGTCACGGTGAGTAAATACGCCGGTCGGTCTGTTGGGCATCAGATCGGTTATTTCCTGGCCGACCGGCACACCGGCCACCCTCAATACGTGGCGCATACCGTGGTTGGCCTGCACCAGAACGCCGACTGTGTAGCCACCAATTTCGTCATTCAACACTCGCGATGACGTGCCAATGCCGCCCTTGAAAGCATAAGTGATCATGCCGGTGCCACCGCCGACATTGCCCTCGGCGACCGGGCCGGATGATGCCGAGTTGATCGCATCGAACACATGCTGCTCGCGCACGTGAAAGCCAAAGGTGTCATTGAGCGCGCCATCCCAGGTCTCGGTCACAATTGGAACGATGCAGGAGAAACGCTCGGCTGGATCGGTGCGCTGGCCGACGCACCACTTGATCGTCGCGTCACGCACCGTACCGATGCTGACCGTATTGGTAATCATGATTGGGCCATAGGTTGAGCCGAACTCATCGATGACCACCACACCGGTGATCTCACCGGCGCCGTTGAGTGAAAACCAGCCGGCCGGCGCGCCTCTGCGGCCCTCCCTGCCGAGCGGAAAAATTGCGGTAACACCGGTACGAATTGGACCTTTGCCAATTTCGCGCGCACCCTCTCCGCTGATGATGTTGGCATGGCCCACTTCCACACCAGCCACGTCGGTAATTGCATTCCATTTGCCCGGCGTACCTTCGAAGGGTACCCCGAGGTCCCGCGCTCGGTCTTTGGCAGATGCCGGGCTGGCCGTTGCCAGAGCAGCAACAGCAACCATGCACATCAGCTTGTTATTCATTTTGATGCTCCTGTATTGTGCGGCCGGGGGGTTCAGCCAGTTCCGAAAGTGTAGCAGCAACGCAACCAGAGGCGCCTGAATGAAAGCACCCCCGGATGGCGCTATTGCGCGGGCCTCAGCGCCAACTTAGTTGTTGCAGAAATTCAAGCGTCCACCGCCACGCACGTTTCGCCGCATCGGCATTGGCGGACGGTGTCCCGCCCATACGCAAGAACACGCCCAGAGGATGATAGCTTCGTGTGAATGATGTCGGCTGCCCGGGCAGCCGGATGCCATGCCCCGCATCTGCGAGGCGAAGGTGTTTAACACCATGCGGGAAGGACTTCGCCTGCAATCGCCGAACCAATCGATCGCCGGCAATCGCAGAAGGCCAGACCTCGTCGGCCGCCCCTGAAATGATCAGCAGCGGGCCGGGCAGACGCTCAACCTGAATGTGAAATGGACTGTCCGAGGCCAGCGCATTCCAGGCCCGCAGATAGCCATCAGCGGCACGGAAACCTGAGGGATCGGCGCCATATTCGGCCACCAGGTCATCCGATCCGTCGTCGTAGTTGAGGTAGGGCAGTGCCTCGCCGGCGACGGTCCAGCTGGGATCGACAAATTCTACGCCCGAGCGAGCCGAAGCATTGACGACATGACTGGGTACCCGGGCGATCACGCCGGCCACCCGCTCAGGAAAATGGATCGCGGTCAACAGCACCGCCTCGGACCCGCGCGAAGTGCCCATCAGCACCACCGGCATACCCTGCGCGGCTTCACTGAGCCAGTCGATTCCTGCTGCAAACAGCTCTAGGGGAATGTCATGCAGCGCAGGCTGTACACCTTCCCAGGCGAAATAGGCCTGAGCCAGCACCAGGTAGCCATGAGAAGCCAGCAACGGTCCAAACAGCGTATCGAGTCCTCCGCCCGAGCCCGTTAGAACCAGCACCGCGCCCCTGGATTGCTGCTCAGGTATGTACAAGCGGCCGTGAACACGCCCTTCATGTATGGTTTTGCTCTTGATGGCCGCAGCGGCGAGACGGCGCGAAAACGTGGCGGAAGTCTCGACCCCATCGTCGGTTTCAAGGTGCAGATCCACAACGAATGCACCCCCGTCTGATAGCACCGGAGTGGTCCGGACATTGCGATCGAACGCGCTTCTTTTCAGGTACTCCGACTTATCCGCTTCGAGCACCGGGCTCATCGACCACAGTAAACCGTCAGGATCAACGCCCTCATAGCTGCCGCCGACGCTGTAGGCCCTGGACACTTCCATTTCACCATTGATGTCGGCGAAATACCGGCCAGATGAGCGCCAGACTCGCCCCGCTTCGTCCGACAGTTGCGCTTGCAACTTGACCCCGACACCCCCGCTGAGACCACTGATCCGCACATTGAAGGGTGCATCGATCAGCAGGCCGTCACCTTCAATGGTGATGGCCGGTTGAGCCAGCAACACCAGCGGCAAAAACCCGAGCAGCATCGCGAGTGCATGTCGTTTGGTCATTTCACTGCCTGGTTTGATCTGTTGTTCAAGGAATTTACCCGTCGTGCGACATCCGAGTATAAGACATCGGCTCCGCACAAGAGGCGCCCGATGGCTGCGGCGGCGCGCCCCGCACAGAAAAATGTGCCATGATCCGGATTCCGCACCCGAACCCTGCCAAAACCCGGAAACAAGGAATTACTTATGCCCAGTTTCGATGTCGTTTCTGAAATTGACCATCACGAACTCAAAAACACGTTCGACCAGGCCAGACGCGAAGTCAGCACGCGCTTCGATTTCAAAGGCAGTGGCTCGCGTTTTGATCTGGCGGACAATTTGATTACGATGCACAGCCAAGCCGAATTCCAATTGCACCAGATGTACGACATGCTCTGCAGCAAGCTGGTCAAACGCGGGGTCGACATTTTAAGCTTGAGCTTGGGTGAGCCGGAAATTCATGCTAAAACGGCCACCCAGACCATCACCGTCAAGGAAGGCATCGAGACAGATGATGCGAAAGGCATGGTGAAAATGATCAAGGGCAGCAAGACCAAGGTACAAACGGCCATTCAGGGCAGTCAACTCCGTGTAACCGGCAAGAAACGCGATGACTTGCAAGCAGTAATTGCCCTCCTCAAGGACGCCAAGCTGGGTATCCCGTTACAGTTCAAGAATTTTCGCGACTGACCCAATTGTTGCCGCTGCGCCCCAACCCAATATGGAACCCATCCCCAATAAACGACCCAAATAGCGAGGTGAACCATGTTATCCAATTCAAGCTGTGATATCCGGCGAAGAACATTTTGTTTGGGTGCCGGAGCTACCATGCTTCTGCCAATGATCAACAGCAACAGCTATCAATTGTTTGCCGCAAGCACCGCGCAATACTCCACACGCACCATTGATCTTCTTGAGCGAGCGCTCGTCATCGACATGCTCAACCCGGTCGGCATGGTGGACGGACGGGGGGAGCGCTGGATGAAAGATCCCGAGTCTTTTTCACAACTTGATTACGCATGGATCAGAAGCTCCGGCATCAATGTCTTTCATCCCGCATCCGGGGACCGGGGCCATGGTGCCTACCAGCGTGCCAAAGACAAGTTCTCAGACTCCAATTCCCTGATCGTTAACAACGGCGACACCCTGACAAGAATCGACAGCGCCGCAGATCTCGAGGGCATCGTCAGCAGTAAGAAGGTGGGGTTGATTTATGGCACCCAGAATTCCGACCATTTCCGCACCACTGAAGATATCGCAGGATTCCACCGGCTGGGGCAGCGGGTTTCGCAGTTGACGTATAACTGGCAGAACCACATCGGCGCGGGGCCCACTGGAACGCCGCGACGCCGGCCTGACGCTGTTCGGCATCGAAGTCGTAGAAGAAATGAATCGCGTGGGCATGACGGTGGATGTGTCCCATTGCGCGGATACAACCACGTTGGATGCCTTCGAAGCATCACGCAAGCCGGTTGCCGTTACTCACTCCAACTGCCGCGCACTGAATCCCGGATACAAGCGCGCCAAAACAGACGAAGCCATCCTCAAGATGGCGGACACCGGCGGGGTAATGGATGTGACCACACTGCGCGCATTTGTGCGGGACAAGGATCCAGTTACCGTTGAGCACGTCATCGATCACATTGACCGCGTCGCCAAGCTGACCTCGATCGAGCACGTTGGCATCGGCAGCGATGCCGACCTGGCCGCCTACGGCGAGGTGGGTATGAAAGACTATCTTACCGCGCCGCCGCATGTGCAGGATTTGTATCGATTCCGGGAAACCATCGATGTGATAGGCCTGGATCATCCCCAGCGGATGTTCGACCTGACCGAGGCCCTGATCCGGCGCGGTTACAGCGACGAGCACATTGAATTGATCATGGGTGGCAATTTTGCCCGGATGTTGGCACAGACCTGGGTGCCCGAGCCGCAGGATGAACCGGGGCAAGGTGAGGAACAGCCACTATGACAACCCGCACACACGGATAACGACCCTGGCATCATGCGGCTCTACCAGGTGGCATTGAAGTCCGATGGCTACGACGAGCAGATGGTCTTCTTTAAAGACCCGGACGGTAACATCCTGGCGCTGGCGTCCCAGCAGTTACCAGCCTGAATACACCAGTACACTACATCAGATCAATAACAATTCCGATCAGTCCGCCGAGTACCAGTGCATAACCGCTAAAAATGGTCATGATGGCGCCCGGGGCACGCTTTTCAGCATCTTTGGCGTAGGTGTGCCCGTAGTACTGGCGGCCGATCAGGAATACAACACCCGGCAACAACGCCCAGAGGGGACTGACGTAGATGGCGAATGCCAACATCCCGGGAATGAAAACAATCAACTGTTCCAGGGTATTTTGATGCACGCGAAAGGTCCGCTCAAAGGCGTCATCGCCCACCGTCTTGGGCGCAGCTATACCCGATTTGCTTCGAAGGGCGCCAACTCGCGCTGCGAAATAGCTGTATTGAACCAGCGCCAATAATATGACAAGCCATACAAGTTCCATGAATTAGTCCTCGATTCAGATGCAATCCCGCGGCGCCGTCGGCACCCCGATCATCACTAGTGTACTGCATGCATATTGCGCGCTCATCCGCATCCCACAGCCACCGCTTCGGAAAAAACCATTGCCCGCGTTTTACAGCGGGTCCTCCAGCGCTCCGCGATCCACCGCCAACACCGCCCGCAGCAGCACATCAGCGCCATTGGCCATATCCTCTGCCGAGGTATATTCTTCAGGCGCGTGGCTGATTCCGTTTTGGCTAGGCACGAAAATCATACCTGTAGGGGCGATTTGCGCCATATCCTGAGCATCGTGTCCGGCGCCGCTGGGCATCTCGATGTTGCTCAAGCCCAATGTATTGGCAGCCTCGGCAATGACCTGCCGCAGTATGGGGTGCGTTAAGGCCGGTTCGGCGTATAAGGCAATGTGCTCGAAACGGATGGCTGTGCCGTGATCGGCCGCGATCAGCGCAGCTCGCCGCTCAATCGACCGAAACATCGCCCAGATCACGTCGCTGGAAAGGTCCCGAATCTCCAGACTCATCGTCACCCTGCCAGGAATGACATTTGGCGCGCCGGGTTCGGCCTGTATTCGCCCGACGGTGCCCACCTGGGCGCCAGGCCTGGAGGTGATAATTTCGTTGATGGCCAGCATCAGCTCAGCCGCTGACAGCAGCGCATCGTGGCGGTTATTCATGGGTGTCGTTCCGGCGTGGTTGGCAATCCCCTCGACGACGATGTCCCACCACTGAATTCCCACAATTCCGGTGACGACACCAATATCCAGCCCTTGCTCATCGAGGATGCCACCCTGTTCGATATGCAATTCGATAAATGCGGCAATATCTCCCGGCGATCTGGCGGCTGCCTCCAGTCGCCCAGGATCGCCGCCAATGGCGCGGATGCCTTCGGCAATGGTCAAACCGCTGTGGCTGCGCACGCTCAACGCCGCCTCGTTGAGCTTGCCCACCATGGCCCTGCTGCCGGTGAGGCCGCCCTCCTCATCCGAAAACACCACCATTTGGAGGGGATGCCGAGTGATAATGTCTCCATCACTCAACAGCTGCGCGACCTCCAGGGCCCCGATCACACCCACATCCCCGTCATAGTTGCCACCGCCGGGAACAGAATCAATATGTGAGCCAAACACAATGGGTGGCAAATCTTCAAGTCCAGCTTTGTGACCCACGAGGTTGCCCGCTGTGTCGATCGAAACTTCGAGCCCGGCCTGGGCCATCAACGTCATGACGTAGTGCCTTGCATCAATGTCGTATTGGCTGAAAGCCACCCGGCTCACGCCGCCTTGCGGATTGGCGCCAAACTCAGAAAGTGCCGTGATGCGCTGTTCCATCCTCACGGCGCTGGCGCGCGGTAGCGAGTCCGCCGCAGCTTGCGGTGGAATGATCACCGGGCACAGCAACACGGCAACACAGATTGCACCGCGCATTGGCTGCAAGACCTCTTTCGGCACTAGGTTCCTTTAAAACCCTTTGAACCATCGCCGGCCTGCATGCCCAACGCCTCGGGTTCAGTGATTGCGGAGAAAAACCCCTTTTGGTGAAAATTCCCCAGCCCGGCCAAAAGCGTACCGGGTGAACGCTGGATGGGTCCGTTGAAGGCGCTCACTGCCTCGTTGAAACGCATGCGGGTCACCGCGATGCAGTACTCGGTGCGGTCCAGGCTGGCCCGTAACTGGCACAGCTGATCAGAACCATTGAGACTCGGCCACTTTCCAGCAAAGTCGACAAAGTCGGACAAATTGGACTTCAGTGATGCATCCAGACTGCTGACCTGGTTCAGTAATCCCTGGTCATCGACCAGGCGCTCACCTTCGGCCAGTAACCTGGCCAGCAATTCAAGGTCGCTGGTGGATTCGTCAACCATGCGGCCGATATCCGCCAGGGCAGAATCTGATTGGGCAGAATCTAATTGGACGTTGGTGGCAGGTTCGGCAGATGCAGCCAGCGGCGGCTCAATGGCGTGATCCGGCTCCAGGCCCGTTGCGACCGTTTCGATCAACGAGGGCATCAATAAGGCGCGCTGAAGAAACTGCTTTTCAAGCTGCGCCCAGCGCCTGAATATTCGGCGTTCGCGCACCACCAACCGGTTGTAATAAACCATCATCAGCAGGAATGGGCTGGTCAGCAACAATGAATAGAGAATAGTGTTAAATACCACGTGATCCCGAGCGGAGGTGTAAAGCACCGGGCTCAATTCTTCCGCGCCTTCAAGCTGGAGCCCTGGCTGCGGGTCGCCAGCGAAAATGAAAACGAGCATGACGACGACGATGACGCCGCTTGCCGCAAAGTATACTGGCCAGGAGCGGCCCCTGGGCTGGTCCACCCTGGCATAGTTCATCAGTGCAGACAGGCTTTCACGCAAACGCCCGGCCTGGCGGGTAGATATCAGCCCACCACGCTCCATTGTGTCAATATGCAGTTCAGAATCCACAGATCATTTCCGGCCAGATTCACAGCAGGTCCGTATTGAGATTACCATCTGGCGCCGTTTCTTGCTTAATCAATCCCCTCAGTGGCAGAGATTGCCCGGCAAGCGGCAATGTCCCGGCACGGCCTGCCCGGCGCAAGCCTCCTTATTGCTGGGTCAGATCGTTCCAGTTCAACAGCGCATTATAAAAAAATGCGTGGTCATGCCGGTTAATGTTGCGGTGCAGCGGATTCCAGGCAAACAACACCACGTTGCCGGAGCCGACCCGCGTGTGCAAAAGGGCGGGTGCGCCGTCAATGGCCTTCTCGCCACCGAGTATCGCGCCTGACTGAACCAACGGCGGCGGATCGGCACCTGCATCCTCGGCGTCGGACTCTACCGGTTGTGGTACCACCTTGCTGCCAAATTGCATCATGACCAGATGGCGATTGTAATCTGCGACCTGGTAAAGCGGCCCGTTACCGCGAAACACGTGGGTCCATTCATCATATCCCCATGTCAGCGGGTGATCGCCCAGGACCCGGGTGGTGAGAATGGAACCGGGCGTATTCAGACCGACAGGCCGGACCGTGGCGATGTCCGGCGTCAGACCCGAGGAGGTCGCGAGGACACCTCCGTCTGCAAGGCCGATCAGAGTACCACCGCCTTTGATGAATTCCTCGATGGCCACCATGCCGTCGAACCCCAAGCCGCCAGTAATGTCGCCGGAGCTCATGATATGCCCGAGGCTGGGTGTTTCAGGTGTTGTTGTATAGGGCAGAGGCGACCATTTTTCGTCTACGCCGGCGATAAGCTGAGCCAACGTCGTGCCGCCCCACAATGACGGCACCACCAGCACATCCCAGAATGCACGAAGATCACCTCGTTGCACATCGTCTTTCGAAATCAGCGTGTAAGGCACCCCGGCATCATCCAGGGAGAAGCGTACCCAACCGGCGTTTTGTGTTGCGATCCAGCTGTGGTAGACGGCTATACGTGGCAAATCGAGTTCGTGGGTAGAGACTTCATCACCCTCCGTTTTTGGCAGCCGACGGATAGCCGTTGCTGACAATTTACGCCCGGAAAGCGCCTGCTCGATTTCATTCAGGTCAGCGTCCTTGATGTCGATAATGAGACTGCCGGCGCCGAACGACTGCTTGCCGATGTTGAACGCTTGTAGCGCGGCATGGACCACGGTGTTTCCCAAATCAAAACGCAGCGGCCCAATCGCGCTCTGGCCAGTGTTGTCGACGACCAGGTAACGCCCCTTGCCCCTGATTGACCCGGCATCACCAAACAATTCTTCGGCCAGCGGTTTCGTTGCGATCGAGAGAATGTCTTCATCATCAATGGCATGGGTCTCCACGCCGAACTGCAGGCCCAGCGTCCAGGCGACGTCGTCATATGGCGGTACCTGGACATCGGACGGGAATACTTGTTTCTCCAGCAGGTTCTGGGCCAGGGGCCCGTAGGGCTGATTGAGAAGAATTACAACGTCACCGCGCTCAACCGAATTCTCATCATCCAATTCAAAAGACTCGGAGGCCTGGGCCATTTCGATGCCATGGCGGCCCAGCACGGCGACCAATTTAGCGGTCGCGTCGTGGTCGGCCTGGTCAAGCGGAATGGAAAACGCGTAGGGCGCGTCCGCGACTGCGCGCTTTATCGCGTTGACCCCCTTTTGGTAGAAATTGTCCAGGTAGAGTTTCGGGTTGCTCGCCACCAGCTCGAGCGAGGCGGTCACGGCGGATATCATGTAATTGGTGTTATTGCGCATCGACCAAAGCAACTGGCGCTGGGGCGGCTTGGCTCGGTACCAGGTCTTGTCGGTCACTTTCTTGCCGGCGAAGCTGCTGTGGACGATATCCCGCTCCATGGTGTTGGCGCTGCCGTTGCCAAAAGTTTCATAAAACCGCCCGTTGGCGTTGTGATTGTTGGTGACCCACAGCAGGTAACCGGGGAACCAGCCAGTGTAAAACCCCCAGGTCCACACCCCCGGCATGCCCTTGGCGGTAAGCCGCGAAACCTCGTAATTGGCGATGGACTGCCATTCAGTAACCGTAATGGGGTCCACCAAGTCGTTGTAGGGGCCCGTACCGGTGGCGACGTATAGCAGTGGCACCGATTCGTGCATATCCAGAGAGAGCGTCGGCTTCCACTTGAAGAATCCGTCTACGTAGTTGCTCGTCAGTGGCTGGCTGAAGGTCAGGCCGTCGCGATTATTGTCGTGAAAGGTGTAGTGCCCCCAAAACGGCGCTGAGATGGGTGGCCTGTTGTGGTATTCGGTGAAATCACCGAGATGCGCTTTGTACCATTCCACTTGGCGCGCACGACCGTCTGTTTCCAACACCGGGGTGATAAAAACGATCACCTCATTGCGGATCTTCTTAAACACTTCGCGCTGATCCACTGCCAGCCGGTAGGCCAATTCCATGGCGGCCTCAGGCGGCCCCAATTCAGTTGAATGCAGGCCGGCCGTCACCCAGTAGATGGGCCTGGCCTGGGCGATGATGGCTTCTGCGGCGGCGGCCGAAGTCTTACGCGGATCGGCCAATTGATTGTTCCAGGCGCCGAAATCGTCGAGCCGGTCCAATGTGGCCGCATCGCTGACTGCAGCGACCAACATTTCACGACCCTCAAAGCTCTTGCCCAGCGACAGCAACTTGACGTTGGCACTGGCGCCAGCGAGGGCGCGAATGTAGCGGTGTATATCGTCCACATGGGTGAGTTCACCCGGGGTGCCAGCGGTATAACCCAGCACATCCCTGGGGCTCGGCACCGTCGCGCTTTCTGGCATTTCCGCGACCCAGTCGTTGAGATACTCCGTGGAGGTCGTTGCCTCGCGAATTGCCTCGCTTGCCGTGGCGTCTACTGCACGTGCAACGGGGGGCCCAACGGGCGGAGCGGCCGCGACAGGGGCCGCACTCGCCCACAGGCCTGCGAGCATCATCGTAATGGTAAAGGACATGCGCATTGGAATGTTCACTGCCGTATTGAGAGCCCGCGAGCATAGCAAAAAACACCCTGTCATGGAATGGGCCACCCAGGTCGTGTGAGCCCTGGTATTCATGCGGGTCGTCAGATGGAATGCAGCGGCAATTCGATATCGACCCTGCATCCTTGCCGGTCGGTTCGATTGGCCAGCATGATGTGGCCACCGTGGGCCTCGATGATCTGGCGGCACAGGATCAACCCGATCCCTGAACCCTGCGGTTTGGTGGTGTAAAACGGTACAAACAGGTTATCAGGGTTGGCCACACCGTGGCCCTCATCGCTTATCGTGATGGCGACATACGCCCCTGAACGCCGCCAGTTGACTGCAATCTCACCGGCAATGTCGCCGACTTCGGTGTCGTCTCCGCCCATGGCCTCCAGCGCGTTCTTCAGCAAGTTGATCAGCGCCTGTTCCATCAGGCCGGCATCGAGCATCAGGGTCAGCTTTGAATCACCTGCTGTGGCAATGGAAATGGCGGTGGGAATGACCCCAGTTTCACCCTCGCCAACCAGGGCCACAACCCGTTTGACAAATTTGCCCAGGTCAACTGATTCCAGCCGAGGTTCAGGCATCTGCGCCAGCTTCCTGTAGCGCTCGGTAAAATCCACCAGCGAGGCCGACCTCTGGCTGACCAACGACAGGTTTTCTCTCATGCTGGCTCCCAATTCACCATCCAGCTGGCCCTGTTGCACGGCTTCAAGCACCCGCCTTTCGAGCGTATCGCTGATTGAAGAAATGGGCGACAGGGAATTGTTGATCTCATGACCGATGACACGCACGAGGTTTTGCCAGGCTTTGCGCTCTTCTGCGCGTAACATGGTGCGCACGTCCGTAATGCAAATGAGTTCGTGACTGAGGCCCTGGTCGCGAAAGCGCTCCTTGTGAACGTGAAAGCGGCCCTTTCGTTCAGGAAAGGTCAGGTCGGCGATGCGGCTCTCGCCCGGCTGTTGCTCGGCCAGCATGGCAAGGTCAGCAGGTAAATGCAGGCCTCCCACGTCATCTGCCTGGCTCAGGTTCAGATTTGCGTCCGCGTACAGGCCCAGCAGACGTCGCGCCGCCGGGTTGAGTAAAGTGAAGCACTGGCGCGCGTCGATCGCCAGAATGGCCACATCAATCTGATCGATTATTTTTCCGATCAGCAGCTGGCTTTCCACCGAGACCAGGCGCTCCCGCGTCAGGGTCGCGGAGAGATCGTTGATCGAATCCACCAATTCAAGCAGGGCCCCCTGCTTGCCGATCATGCGCCCGCGCATGGAATAATCGTTGTTGACCATGGCCTGCAGCAGGTTGCTCATACTTCTGAATTGATAGAGCACTCGATTGCGCACGCTGGCGACCGCCCAGGTCACCAAGGCGCCCAACACAATGGCCAGCAGGGTGACCAGGTAAGGCGATACGTCCTGATACCACAGTACCATCAGCAAAACCAAACTGGGAATGCCGCTCGCCGCCAGTGTGGCCAGCGCAAGTTGGTTCTCAAAAGACAGGCGTTGGCGCTTGGAGGGCGAATCAGATGCCATACTTCTCCAGCCGCCGGTAGAAGGCGCTGCGGCTCAGGCCCAGGGACTTCGCGGCCTCGAGCGCGTTGCCCTCAAAGTAGGCCAGCCGCTGACGTATGGTCTCATTTTCAATGTCCTGCAGGCTACACAGGCCTGAACCGCCCGTGCCAGACCTGCTCACCTCCTCGATCCCGGCAGGCAAAACCAGGTGTGGGATATCAGCGGCTTGGTCACCGCACAGCAGCATCGCACGTTCGATGACGTGTTGAAGTTCACGGACATTTCCCGGCCAGCGGTAGGTGGTCAACAGTTTCTTGGCCGCGGTGCTCAGACCAGGACTGTCGGACTGGTAGCGGGCGCGCATCTGGCCAAAGAAAAGCTCGGCCAACGGAATGATGTCTTCTGATCGGTCTCGCAGGGCCGGTAATTCAATTTCAAGGGTATTGATGCGATAGAGAAGGTCGGTGCGCAATCGGCCTGTGGCAACGGCCTGATTCAGGTCCATATTGGATGCACAAATCAGGCGTACGTCTACGGACTGCGTTCGTGATGAGCCGACCTTCTCAAATTGCTTCTCTTCAAGCACCCGCAGCAGCTTGGCTTGTTGAGCCAGAAGAGTGTTGGCAATTTCATCCAGAAACAGCGTGCCCCCGTCCGCCAATTCGAACCGGCCAATACGATTTTCCTTGGCGTCGGTAAACGCACCACGGATATGCCCAAACATTTCGCTTTCAAACAGGCCTTCCGAGATTGAACCCATATTGATGGAAATAAAGGACTGGTCGTGACGCTTGGACCGGCGGTGAATATGCCGCGCCAACAAACTCTTGCCGGTACCGTTTTCGCCCGTCAGCAACATGCTCACGCCGCTGTCGGCCACGCGATCAATCAACTCCAGCACGCGCTGCATTTGAGCGGATTCGGCGATCAGTCCGCCATCACTCGCCTCCAGTTCCGAGCGCAGCAAATCATTTTCAGCACTCAGCTTACGGCTCATGCGTTCGCTGTGGCGCAGCCGAATCAGGCTGGCGACAGTGGCCAGCAGGCGCTCATTGTCCCAGGGCTTTTGAACAAAGTCCGCAGCCCCCAATTGCATGGTCCGCACCGCGACATCAATGGAGCCCCAACCCGTCATCACCACCAGCGGCAGCGTCTCATCCAGTTGCCTCAATTTTGGAATCAATTCCATCCCTTCAACGCCTGAAGTCGTATCGAGTGAATAATTAAGATCCATGATGAGCAGGTCGAGATCATGGGTTTCCACCGCATTGAGTACTGCGCGTGGAGAGGTGGCTGCAGTGACCCTGAAATCGCTGTTTTCCAACAACAAACGCAGTGCGGCCAGCACGTCCGGGTCATCATCGGCGATCAGGATATGGTCTTCAGCCATGGTCCTGCGGCGCGCTGTCGCGGTTTTTATACACGGCTAGCATAAGAGTTCAAGATCATACGCCCGCCTCGACTTCCGCGCCACGGCGCCGGCGAATGAAGGGCAGCGAGACTCCCCTACTCGTGGCGCAGCGCATCCCCGGGTTCCATCTGCAAAACCCGACGGGTAGGCACCCAGGTCGCCAGCAGTATGATGCCCGTCAGCAACAGGGGCATGGCGACAATAATCGTGATCAGCACCCCATTGTCCACTTTGAGCGTGTTTGCCAATTGCCAGCCAATCGTGCCGCCGAGTAGGGTGCCGGGGACGATGCCCAAACTCAGTTGCCGTCCCGCGGCGGCGAAGAAATCCCGGAACACGCGGGCTTCGCTGGCACCCAGGGCACGCTTGATGCCGATCTCCTGAGTTCGCTGGGTGATGGTGTTGGACACCACACCATAAATACCGCTGCCGACCAACACCACCGCCACAAGGCCAAACAGCATGAATAGCTGGCTAAGAAATATCATTGCCGCCACGTTGCGATTTATGCGTTCCTTGTAGCTGAGCACGCCAAAGGCCGGAATATCCTGGTCCACCGCCATTAGTGCGGCATCCAGCGTTCGCATGGCGCCGGGCAGATCGCCAGGATAGGAATAGGCAACATACATTGTCGCGGTAGGTTGCTGGGCAAACGGTACGTAGAGAATGGAGGCCTCGTCGACACTGCCGAAAGGTTGTCCGTGAATGGTCTGGCGCACCACACCCACAACGGTATGCCAGGCACCACGGTTGCTGTGTCCATCGGGCAGGTTGCTATCCACTACCCGGAGGCGTTGTCCCAGCGCAGTCACGCCCGGCCAGTGCTTTTTTGCAGTGGCCTCGGACACGATCATCACATCCAGGCCTGCAGCCCTGTCCCGGCTATCAAAGAACCGCCCATGGAGCAATTCCATGCCCAGAATGGCCATCGAGCCGGGCAAGACGCTGCTGATTGAGCCGCGCGGCAACTGGCTGGTATTGCCATATTCAAATCCCTCCACCTCGTAGGTGGGGGTCCAGGCTGCTGTCCCGGGAATTGAAGACATGATCGCCACGCTGCGCACGCCGCCCTTGGCGCCCAAAGTGCTGCGCAAATCCTCGGCGAATCGAAACCAGTCGGCATTTCCCGGATAGCGGTTTTCTGGCAGGTTGACGCGGGCCGTATATATGCCCCCTGGGTCGGCACCGTAATCGGCGCGCGCCGACAGATAACTGTTGACCACCAGCACCCCGGCCGCGATCAAAATGGTCACCGAGAGCAGGCACTCGGCGACAACCAACCAATGGCTGAGCCTGCCTTCCTTGCGGCTGATGGAGGCCCTGGCGCCATCACGCAAAGTGGCGTTGAAGTCATTAGTTGCAGCACGCACTGCCGGCAATAGCCCGGCCAACAAAAGCATGCCCACAACCATCCAGCCGAACATTGACCAGACGAAGGCATCCAAACCAAAGCGCCACCAAAACAGTGACGGCCCGTCAATAAAGCGGGTTGCAGTGAGATTGACGGCATCCAGCCCCCAAGCCGCGAGCAACAAGCCGGCACCTGCGCCCACCCCGATGATAATGGTGCTCTCCCACATCATCTGCATGATCAGCCTGGAGCGCGGTGCACCTAGCGCCAGCCTAATTGCCGTTTCTTTTCCACGTTCCAGCGCCCTGGAGAGCAGAAGATTGCCAACGTTGATCGCCGCCAGTACGACCAGGAGTATTGCTGTTACCCAAGCCGAGACGACGAACACCATACCCTGTCCCATGGACGAGAGCGGTATGGTGGTGATGTAGACACTCATGCGTTCGTTGGTCTCGGGATAGGCCTCGCTCAGGCGGCTCATGACATGACGGCCAGCGGTCTGAACATCCTCGGCATTGGCGCCTTGCGCAAGTCGGGCCAGGGCCAAGGCATTGACCCCGCTCCCTCGGGTGACGCGGTCGAGGTCCAGTCGCAAGGGCAGCCACAAATCACTGGTGTAATGAAAACGAAAGCCGGGCGGCATCACACCAATAACGCGGGTGGACTCACCATTTATGCGAACCATTTGGTCGATTACATTACCCGCGCCACCGAAGTAGTTTTGCCACACATCGTGGCTGATGACGACCACCTCCTCACCTCCGGCGCGTACTTCTGCTTCAGTAAACGCCCGGCCCAGCACTGGCTCAGTGCGCGTGAGTTGAAACATTCCCGCCCCGATCCGCGACGCCATGTAAGTTCTGGCGCTGTCACGACCTGACAGGATGGAATAGCTGTCCTGGGACAGCACGAATTCTTCCAGCCCGGGAACTGACTGGCGAATTTCCTCAAGGTCCAGTGGATTCATATGCCCGCCGTTGAGCATGATTCCGTCCTGCCAGCCGTCGATGATGACAATGTCCTCCCCGTCGGGGAACGGCAGGGCCTTGTATGCCACAGTGTGAATAAAGCTCAGCATAAAAAGGCTCAACGCCGTGGCCATCGCAAGTACGACCATCACGAGCACGCTAAAGCCGGGCCGATTCATCAAAAGTCGGATGGCATATCTGAAGTCGAAGAATCGATTCATTCGGCACAACTCCCACGCGACTGCAAGGATGCAGGAGGTAGAGCAACGCAGGGAGCAGTTGCCGACGACTGCAAGACTCCCTTACTCATGATGAAGCGCCACGCTGGGTTCCAGTTCAAGCGCTCGCCTGACCGGCAACCAGGTGGCAAGAAAAACAGTCAGCATGATCAGCACAGGCCCGATTGTCATCATCAGCACCAGCGCCAAATAACCGGTGTCTGTCACCGCAGCCAGCCGCAGCCCCAGCACACCGCCAATCACGGCGCCTGGCAGCGCCCCGAGTAAGAGTTGTCCGCGGGCGGACCTGAAGAAATCCATGTAGACCTGTCGGTCCGTCGCGCCGAGCGCCCGTTTGACGCCGATCTCATTGGTGCGCTGAGTGATGGTGTTGGACATCACGCCGTAAATACCACTGCCAGCCAGCAGCAGCGCAACCAAACCAAACAGCATGAATGCCTGGGCAATGAAGAGGATGCCCCCCGTCATGTACGAAACACGCTTTTCGTAGGTGTCAGGGTAATAGGCCGGCACATCCGGATCGACTTCATAAACGGCCGCGCTTAGGGCCCGGCTCGCCTCGACTTGGGTAGCGCGGGTGGGGAAGGCCAGGCAATCTGAAGCGCTTGCCGAGCGCTGACTCACCCCGCCAATTCAGATCGGCCATGCTGGCGCTGATCACCGCGGACGGCATGCCGGTCTCAGAGTCTCTGCTGTCGAAAAATCTGCCATCAAGCAGCGTCATGCCAATCACAGCCATCGAGGACGGCAGCACGGTTGACAGCTGACCGCTGGGGCGCAGGCGATCTTCCGGATAATTGAGCCCTTCCACCTCGTAATTTGGCCAATAGGTATAGGTGCCCGGTAACGAGGACATCAACGCCACCGCGTCGGTCACGCCACTGCGAATCAGCGTAGCGCGAAGGTCCTGAGCAAAACGGGCCTGATCGAAAGCAGTTGGATAGCGACCCTCAGGGATGGAAACGCGCGCGGTGAGTATGTTCTCAACCGACGCCCCATAGTCCACCTGCGATGCCCGATAAGCACTGGAAATCATCGCACCCGCTACGATGAGAATCGTAACGGACAGCAATATCTCCATGATGACGAGGGCACGGCTGAGACGACCCGCCCCGCGGCCAGAAGCACCACGGGTGCCGTCACGCAGCACCGCATTGAAGTCGCCCCGCGAAGCACGCCAGGCAGGCAAAGCCGCAGCCAAAATGATACACACGGCAACCATCGCCGCAAAGATGGCCAAGGTAAATCCGTCGATCCCGAAGGTCCACCAATAGTAAGGCTCCTCCTCTGAAAAATTTCGCACCAGGGCATTGGTCATCTCAAGCGTCCATGCTGCGCCCAGCAAACCGATGGCGCTACCTGAGAGCACGATAATCAGACTTTCCCACATCATCTGCAGCACCAATCGGCCCCGCGGCGCACCCAGGGCAACGCGCGTGGCCGTTTCCCGGTCACGCTCAAGTGCTCTCGACAACAGCAGATTGCCCACGTTGATCCCACCCAACAGGAGTAGCAACAAGGCGACGGACCAGCAGGCCCCGACAATCGCCATTCCGTCATTACCCATCTGAGTCCACGGAAAAGTGGTCACCCAGGCCGAAACGTTGAGGTTGGTGCCTGGGTAGCGTTCAGACAGATCCGCCATCACCTGCTTCACTTGCCGGTCGGCCATCTCGATGCTGAAGCCTTCGCTCAATCGGGCGACGCCCATGACCAGCACATCCTCTCCTCGCTCGATGCGGTCAAGGTCGAGTTTCAACGGCATCCACAGGTCACTGGTGCGGGGGAAATGGAATCCGCGCGGCATCACGCCGATGATGCGGCTTGGCTCGCCATTGATTCGAACCATTTCATCGAGCACGTAAGGGTCGCCGCCAAATTCGTTTTGCCAGACCTTGTGACTGATCACCACAACGTTGCCCGCACCGGGCGCGCCCTCTGCAACCGTAAATGCCCGCCCCAGAACGGGCTGGGTGCGTGTGAACTCGAAAATGCCCGCCTCGGTTTTCGCGGCCACCAAATGCCGGACTTTGTCGCGGCCGGATATATTGACGTCGCCCTCAAGCATGGCAACAAATTCGGTGAGTCCGGAAACCCGGCTGCGCACTTCTTCGAAGTCCACCGCATCCATGCTGTTGCCGCCCCGCACCACGCCCTCAACGACTGTGTCGAAAACAACGATGGCTTCACCGTCCTGCAGGGGCAGGGCCTTTAAAGCCATGGTGTTGAGGAAGGAGAACATGGACAGGCTAAGGCCAATACACACCGCAATCACCGTGATCGAGAGCAGTGTGAATCCCGGGCGCTTGCCCAGCACCCTGAAGGCGTACTTGAGATCAATCAGCAGTCGGGACACGGCTATTTAGGTAAAGCTGTGATCGTTGATGATCTGCCCGTCCAGCAACTCAATGCCGCGCCGGGCCCTTCTGGCCGAGCGCGGATCATGAGTGACCATGCAGATCGTCGCACCGCCTTCGTGCAGGCCGTCGAGTAATTCCATCACTGCCTCTGCATTGCGGGTGTCCAGGTTGCCGGTCGGTTCGTCTGCCAGCAGGATCAGTGGACTGCCGGCAACCGCACGGGTCACCGCCACGCGCTGTTGTTGCCCACCGGAAAGCTGCGAAGGAAAGTGGCGGCCGCGGTGCACCATATCCACCCGCTCCAGCGCGACCCGCACCTTCTCTTTGCGATCATCCCTGGACAGGTCATCGCGGTAGGTCAGGGGCAATTCCACATTCTCTTCCACGGTCATATCGCTGATCAGATGAAAGGACTGAAATATGAAACCGATCTGACGGTTGCGGATGCGCGCGCGCTCCTTGCGGCCGATCTCAATCGCATCCTGGCCGGCCAGGGTGTACTGACCTTCAGTTGCGGTGTCCAGCAGTCCAATGACCGATAACAGCGTTGACTTACCGCAGCCGGATGGACCGGCGATGGAGACATATTCACCTTTATCGATGTCCAGGGAGATATTGCTCAGCGCGTGGGTTTCAACCTCTTCGGTGTGAAACACTTTCTTGATGCCCTGCAGTGAAATCAGCCGATCTTCATTCATGGTTTTTCCTTTGGGATAAATGGGTATTTCAGTCACTCAATCCAGACGGATGCGGTCGTGGGACGACCACTTGCCGGGGTCGGAGACAATGATGCGGTCTCCTGCTTGAAGGCCTTCAACCACCTCGATGATGTTGATGGAGCCGCTGCCCAACCGCACCCGCACGCGCTCGGCGTAGTTACCATCATCCGTGACACGGTATACCGAGGTTGTGCTGTTGCTCTGGGCGAACAGGGGCCGCGAAACGAACAGCGTGTTGCGGATATTCGCCACTTCGATACGGCCATCGACCGTCAGGTCTGGCCGGGCGTCGGGTGGCAGGGGTTCGGTAAATTCCACATCTATCAGTACCGTACCCTCGCTGACCGCGGGATCAATGCGACTGACTTGACCCTCGACTGTACTGTTGCGGGTATCGATGATCACCCGCTGGCCGATGGCCACATCCCTGATCTCAACTTCAGGGATGCGAAGTTCAGCAATCAACTCGTCCTGGCGCGCGAGTTTGGCAATTTTACTTCCGACATCAAGACCTTCCCCCGCTTCCAGCGCGACCTCCTGAACGATCGCGTCCATGCTGGCTCTGACGCTGAGCCCATCCACCAGCTGCTCGACCTTTTGCAGCGTTTTCCGCATCTTGTTGAGCTTCGCTTGCTCGGCATCGGACTGCGCTGCAACGTTGACTTTCATCATCTCGTGACGCTCCTGCTCGATCTGCCAACGCTGGTGTGTTTGTTTGACCTTCAGTTTGGAGCGCTCATAGTCCAGTTTCGATACCGCGGGTGAATCGCTCTCAATAAGGGTCGCCTCGGCGTCGAGCTGCAGCTTTGCACTGTCATAATTGAGTTCGGCATCAAGCACGACCGATTTTTGGTCCAGCAGCCGGGACTGCATTTCCGCTGCGGCCGCTTCGGTCTGGGCCTGCACGGCCTCGAGCTCCCACTGTGTCTCTTCCATCTGCTGCACCAGGGCGGGGTTGGCCAGCTCCAGGATGACTTCACCTTCGCGAACCGCGTCTCCGGGCTTGATCAGAATTCGGTCGACGCGACCTGCCACGTTCGAAGCGATCCAGCGAACCTCACGCGGCGCAAGTACGCCCGTGCCACGAATATTGACCACCAGGTCACCCTGCTCGACCTCGCCGAACAGCAATACGTCCGCATCCGCCGCATAGCCGATGCTGCCGCGATCCCAGGCATACCAGATCAAAAAGATCCCCATAATCAGCAGCACCGGCGCGTACCAGTACTGCCTGAGTACAGGATGGTTCTTTTTTGGCTTTATGATGTCCATTAATATTTTCCCTGCCCAATGAACTGCATAAGTTGTGCCAATTCCATATCCCCTTGAATACAGGACAGTTTGTATGATCTCCTGGGCGAGGCGCCGGCGTATTTTCCCATTTACGGGACGGTCTTGAAGCGGTTTTCCCGATTTTGAGAGGGAATGTCTTCGCCAGATCTGTCATTGCCACGACCCCCTGGCCGATGAGACCATACTGAAGTGATCAAGTTAATGGCTGAAACGCCGGCGCAATGGGCGGAATGCGTGGCCGGCAATATGGACCTGTTCCTGCCCGATCATGCGGCCGCAGAGAAGAAGGCCTCAAGCATGGCCATGGCCATGGTCGCCCACTATCCTGACAAGCCTGAACTGGTTGCGGCTATGATCGATCTGGCCATCGAGGAGCTCAACCACTACCGCGCCGTGGTCGCGCTAATGCACGAACGCCAACTGATCTTGCAGCCCGATAAAAAAGATCACTATGTCAATGCACTACGGGCCGAAATTCGGCACGGCAAAACGTTCTACTTCATGGACCGGCTACTGGTGGCGGGTATTGTCGAAGCCCGTGGCGCCGAACGCTTTGGCCTTCTCGCCAAGCATCTTCCCGAGGGTACGTTGAAGCAGTTTTATTTGGCGATAACGCGCTCAGAAGTGGAGCACCAGGCGTTGTTCATCCGCCTAGCCCGTTCCTATTTCGACCCGGACGAGATGACCCCTCGCTTGGATCAGTTGTTGGCCCGGGAGGCGGAAATCATGCGTGACCTACCGTTGCGCCCGACCTTGCACTGATCTGCGTGCAATGGATCAATATCTGTCGCGTTACGCTGAATCAGAGATCTCGGCACTCGCGCACCTGCCCAAGGCGTTCCATTGGTCCAATGTCATTGTCATACCCGCCTGCGCCGAGGATATGGGGTTTGTCGAAGCGCTGCTCACAGATGCAAAGGCCAGCGGACCCATACTGCTGATCCTGGTGATCAACGGCACCAAGGCTTCCAGTCCATGTGTTTTGGACGTCAACACAAAGCTTTTCTGCGGCGTTGAGCAACGTGGCCGGATAGCATGGCAGTGTCCGGCAGGCGCTGGCCCCTGGATCAACGAATTTGAAGGCTCAAGTGTCAGCGTGATGCAGGTCGACCGATTCAGCAATGGCCGGGAACTGCCATCTAAGGGCGGGGTAGGACATGCACGCAAAATCGGCGCCGACCTGGCGACCTGGCTGATTCACAACGGGCATATCGACTCGCCATGGATACACTGCACAGATGCAGATGCGCGTCTTCCAGGCAGGTATTTCACCGCCAGCGACGCGCTCGGCGGGGACAAGGAAAACACCGCCCTGATATACCCATTCAGACATTGCGCGGGCGACGGCGACTCGGTGGCCATCGTAGCGGCGACGCAAATCTATGAGCTTTCGCTGCGCTACTACCTGGCCGGATTGCGGCGCGCAAAATCACCCTACGCTTTTCACACCATTGGCAGCACCCTGGCCGTGCATGCCCACCACTACGCCAAAGTTCGCGGTTTTCCGAGCCGCCAAGCAGGAGAGGATTTCTATTTGCTCAACAAGCTCGCCAAGCTCGCGCCGGTTCATCAGTTCTCCGAAGGCAGGGATTGCGGGCCCATCGAATTACAATCACGGTCGTCCGATCGAACGCCTTTCGGTACCGGCGCGGCGGTCAGCGAATTGGTCCGCCTGCAAGATCCCTGGCTCGAATTCAGGTTGTACCATCCGGGTATATTTGCCTTGCTGGGGTTGTGGCTACAGCGCATGCCGGAACTGTGGCCGCGCGGGATGAGCGAACCCGATAAAGCGCTTGAGACGGGTCTTCTGGAATCAAACGGGCCGGCCATCGATAAGGCCGACATCAGGGTTCTGGTTTGGGCTCTGATCGAATTGGGCGTGCCCGCAGCCCTGACTCACGCCTGGGCTCACAGCCGCAATCAAGCGCAGTTCACACGCCAAATGCATACCTGGTTTGATGCCTTTCGCACCCTAAAGTTGGTTCACCACTTACGTGACCGACATTTGAAATCCGTCCCCTGCGCCGAGCTGATTTGCAGGTCTGAATTCAAACAATGGGTGCGCGCTGACAAGGATCTGCACGATAACCTGATTCGCGTGAAGCAAGTGGTGAAATCAGCCCAGTCGTAACTGCAGGATCAGCAACAGGGCGAGCACGACTGCCATGACGAGCACCAGCGTCAGTGCCGTCATCAATTGAGCCTCTCGATACCGCCAGCGGTGTGCAAGCGCTTGGGCCACGGTGTAGGTGGTCGCCTCTCTGAGCAGAGGCGTTAGCCAGGTGTCCACTTCGCCATCGACGTAGATGGCCTGGCCCTTGCCACCGGCCAGCGGCAGCATGTAATTGCGGTAAAACACGGCGCGTCCGTTGTGGGCCGCGTCTCGCGGTTGAATATTGAGACTGCGCCCGTCATGCAGACGCACCCAGATATGCTTGCCGTCGCTGCCCAGTTGGTTGCGCCATAGCTGCTGCACGTGCCGTATCGCCAGAAACACGCTGACCAGCGGTACGACCAACGCGAGTGGCAAAATGATCAACCGGCTGGACATCTCCATGCTGATCTGGTCACGGAACAGGGCAACCAACAAAACACCCCCGGCAACGACAAGAACCGGCAGTATGAAATTTATGACGGCCAACACGCGAACAGCCCGCTGCAGGGCTGGGTTCTTTGCCAGCCAGTGAATACCTGCCGTTGCAGGCGTAAATTCAGCAGTTGCATCGAAGTCCATCGCGCTCGGCGGTGGCGTGATGCGCCTGCCTTTGGGCGTAGCGTATATACCGGCGCCAATCATCAGCATGGCAAAGACAATGAGGCCAACCAGGCTCGATACCGTGATGCCTTCGAGATTTTTCCGCCTGACCTCGAACTCGGCCATGGCACTCAGGAATGGCTCATCACCGAAGCGCTCTGCCTGCAAGCTATTCTCATCCACTGCAAGCACCACAAATGATTCAAGATCTGAAATCAGCATGCGGCCTTCGCTTCGGGCCAGATCCGTCGGGTAAACACTTCCCGGCAATTCAACGCGGGAGACTGGGCCTGCATCTGGATCATAGATGACCACATCAGCCTTGCCGTCGGAAAATTCGCTGGCCTGGATCAGCCACCAGCGCCCTTGTCCATCTGCTGCGAGCATCATCGGAAAGTGCCGTTCATCGCGCGTCAGTGCATTGACCGTGCTGTGTTGACGGCCTGCCCGAAGCGCTGCACCGCGAATGGTCTGCCACTCGACAATGCGCCGATGATTGGTATCGACAATCCACACATTGCCGTGGTCATCGATTGCCAGGTCGTTGGGCCCGGCCAATTCACCGGATTGTAACAGCGCAACCGGCCCGGAATTGACTGAGGAGGCTTGCCACAGGGCATCTCCCCGTGCGTCGGTCAGTAGCCATTCGCCTGGCATATCACCGCCGCCTATGTTGACGCTGGAGGCGGGGCCGGAGTCAGTGCTGGAGTCGGTGCTGGAGTCGGTGCCGGTGCCGATGACGGACACAATTTTAAACTGACGATCAATCACGCCCTCGAGGCTGGCGTCGATTTTTATGCAGACCCAAGTTTCTAGATCACAGGCCCGCAGGCGGGCAGGTCTTTGCTGCGCCAGCAAAACCTGCCCGTTGTCCAGGATTCTAAGATCAATCAGATCCCCATCCAGCCCCGTCAATCCGGGGCCGTGGCTGGCTGCCATGTGGCCATCCGCAGACAATTCGTAGAGGAAGTCGTTGGCATGGATCAACACCCGCTGTTCATGGGCCGCAATGTGCGTGGGGCCGGCGCTATTCAGCATGGCATGGGTTGCCCAAAATCGTAGTCCCAGGCTTGCCAGCATGAGTGCCATGAAGACCAGCCCCAGCAAGATGGCCATATTGCGATTGTCGGCTTTTTCGGTCATGAGTGATCGTCCATGTGACCTTTGCCAGGTGCCGGATTCGTTTGATTTCGGACAATAATTGTACGAAATCGAACAAAAATAACAAAATTTGACGCTTGCATTAACCTCCATCCGTGGTTTTACTGCATTATAGCGGCCTGGCTACCGAGGCACGATTTTTGCATCCTTTCTACCATGAACAGCTACAGGAATAAGTCTGCTGACCGCACGGGTGGACCCGTCACTCGATTGACCACCGACGGCAAACACTCTCCGGGCCGTGACAGCGACGGCTCAACAGGGATGGACCGGACAATCGAGCGGACCCGCTGGCAAAAGCTCAGGCGGCCATTGATCTGGTTTCTGGGCATTATTGTCATCAGCGTGCTGGCCTGGCAATTCAAACCCGAAGGCGGGCGAAGCCTGAGGGTACAGGGCGATCGCCTCGTGGTCTCGCCAGTCATCAGCGATGAATTCGACGACTATATTCCGGTACGCGGGCAGGTCGCCCCATTGAAGACGGTGTTCCTGGACGCGATCGAAGGCGGACGGGTCGAATCCATTCACGTCGAAGACGGTGAGACCGTTGCCGCCGGCGCCTTGATCATCGAACTCTCGAATTCCTCTTTGCAACTCGATGTCATTGCCCGCGAGGCCGATGTGGCGGAGCAGCTTAACAATCTGCGCAACACCGAGTTGTCGCTGGAGCAGAACCGCCTGACGCACAAACGCAACCTCGTCGACATCAACTACAACATCGTTCGGCTGCGCCGTGAAATTGACCGTCTCACACCCCTGGTGGCCAAAGACATGGTCGATGAAGGCAGTGTCGAGCGGCTGCAGGATGAATATGACTGGAACCTGGCCCGCCTCGAGGTCACCCTGGAGAGCCAGGCGACAGATGAACGATTACAAGTCGTGCAAATGGAACAACTGCGGATTGCCGGCGCACAGTTGAAGCAAAACCTGCAGTTGGCACAGCGGAACCTGGAATCGCTCAGGATGCGTGCTCCAGTGGCCGGAAAATTGACCGCTTTTGACCTGGAGGTTGGCCAGGCCCTGTCGCGCGGCGACAATGTCGGCCAGATCGACGACCCAGACAGTTTCAAGGTAACCGCCAACATCGACGAGTATTATCTGGGCCGCGTGGACCTGGAACAGACGGCGACATATAGCCACAACTCGGATGACTTCGAACTGGTGGTGCGCAAGATCTATCCCCAGGTGCAAAACGGTACATTCAAGATTGACTTGGTATTCACCGAGCCAGAACCCGGTTCAATTCGCCGCGGACAAACACTACAGCTCAACCTTGAGCTGGGCAGCCCCAGCCAGTCGCTGATGATTCCCAATGGCGCTTTTTATCAAGATACCGGGGGCAATTGGGTATTTGTCGTGGCGCCAAACGGGCAGCGGGCAATCCGACGCAACGTACGCCTGGGGAGACGTAATCTGCGGTACATTGAAGTGCTTGATGGCCTGGAGGCGGGCGAACAGGTCATTACCTCACCGTATACCAACTATCTTGACATGGACCGACTGGACCTGCAGCAGGATTAAGCATGACAGTCATGGCGATCAGTCAGTGCCATGGTGGGTCTGCTGACGTCCCCCTCGGGGCTGTCAAACCCAGCGTTTCATTTGTTCCTGAATTTCCAAAGAGGCCCTGATATTGGCCGGATCCGTCCCTGCGTGCCCACCATCGGGAACAATGACGAACTCCGCACCCGGCAGCGCATTGGCCAGGTCTCTGGCCTGGCGCAAGGGGACGGATAAATCGTAACGCCCATGCAGTATGAAGCAGGGAAGACCCCGAATCAGATCAACATGATCAAGCAGTGGCCTTTCATTGAGGAAACAGCCGTTTGAAAAGTAGTGAATGTTCATGCGCGCGTAGGGCACGCAAAAAACCTCTTCTGCGCTGGCAGCGATGGCCTTGGGATCGGGAATGATTTTGAAACAGGACAGCTCGTAAGCCGCCCACGCCCTGCATGCCGGCAGATAGACATCCCGGTCAGAAGACAGAATTCTGCGGGCGTAGGCATTGAAGAAATCACCCTGTTCCGCTTCAGGCAGAAAGCCCACAAAATCGTCCCATACGTCAGGAAATATGGATTTTCCAGCAGAAAAAAACCAATCCAGATCATGCTCTCGGCCCAGAAAAATGCCCCTGACAAAGAGGCCGAGGCAGCGATCGGAGTGGGCCTGGGCGTAGGCCAGTGTCAGAGTCGAGCCCCATGAGCCGCCGCTTACGATCCATTGCTCAATCCCCAAGTGCGATCTGATACGCTCAATATCCTCAACCAAATTCCAGGTCGTATTTTCTCGGACTTCTCCAAGCGGTGAAGACAGTCCGGAGCCTCTCTGATGCAAATAAATAAATCGATAGTGCGAACAATCAAACAGGCGGACGTATTCCAGCCGCTCACCCAGAACGGCGCCACCAGGGCCGCCATGCAAAAAGAGCAATGGCACGCCGTGGGGATTGCCATACTCCTCGAAATAGACCGTGTGAAGGCCTTGCTTCGGTAGGTAGGCCTTGTTGAAGGGGGCCAGGTACGGGTACAGGTCTTGTTCGTTATTCATACGGACTTTCCAAGTTTCAACTGCAATTCGAGGGGCCGCCAGATTCACTTTAACTCGGGTCCGGATGAATTTGCCGGTTTTTTCTTTCGTTCCATCGACTGGTGGTAACGATATTTCCATTCTTCGCGTCTAAAGAGCACCACAAAAGGAGAGTGAGCCGTGAACGAGATCCATCAGATAAGCCTGAAACTTCGACTGGGCATGCATCCTGACCGGGCCATCAAGCCGGGTGAGTTGCGCCGTCTTTGGGACGAACGCTGCAAGGATGTGCTCAAGCGTCGGATCAATAGGCACAGACGGGCCCACCATGCAATCGGCTCGCAGGGCGAATGCTCTAACGGGGCCCAGACGGGACAAGAGTCGCACGTGTTTGGTACCGCTCACAGCAATAATTGAGCTGCTTGATGTAATCTTTCCACGTAAGACACGGTCTCTTATGGGGAAGGGTCACTTTGCGGACACCGCAAATCGCACTGGCGGATCAAGCCCGGGGCTATCCAATGGTCAAGCACACAACTCAAAATCAAGCTGAAAATAATCTTTCCAACCTGCAACTGTCGGGTGTGGTGGCACGCGCTTTCTGCCAACCGCTGCAAGTTCTTGGGTATACCGAGTCGTCACTTTCTGCCTTTTCCGTATTCTGGTGTGTCGCGTTTGAAGCGGGGCGGATACAGGTCGAGGTGGCAGATCTCACTGGCCTTTCGGCAAAGACCGTTTCACGCGTGCTGTCGCAGCTGGGCGAAACCCGTTCCGGTCGGGGATGGATCAGTCAACGTACCGACGATAATGACCGACGCGTTCGAAGGCTTCACTTCACACGCAAGGGTCGCGCTGTACATGGCCGTATGCTCAGGGACCTCAGAAAGTATCAAGCCAAAATCGACCTACATTAACTCCCTATTCGAGAGAGCCCCCGGAACCACAAAGCCCGCGGATCACACCGCGGCGGACAGTACCGACCCATCATTTTTCCACGCATACGGAGAATTCCGCCTGCTTGCTTCCATGGAAGCTCACATAAAATGCAGCCATCCTGAAGCAGACTGCGCAAAATGAAGACGAAGCGGCGCCGCCCATTCCATGAATGGGGGCTCGAAAACTGCGGAAGATCTCCGGATTTTGCGCAACCCCGCGCGCTGCGGGCACAAAGGTACGACACTAGGGTTATTCATCATTGCCATTTTCGCTCTTCCTGAGCTGAAGATCCTTCCCTGGTATGGGTGTCATCATATTGAACTGACAACAGCCGTCAACCGAATACACACGACGGATCACCAAACTAGCCACCGACCAACAGATCGTCAAGGAATTTCCCACGACAGGCAGTATTCTTCTAACGAACGGGCCAGTATGCTGCGGGGGCGGAAACTACCGGGGCCTGACTATTGTATTGGCAGGCCGACCTTCAACAGGTGTGCATCCCAGCGACTGTCTTGCCTGATAGACGTCAGGAACGGGTTGCCAAGCATCCATGCCAGGCCAGGGTCCCGCTGATCGACTGCGCGCGACAGCCACTCGAAAGCCAGGTCTGGCTCATTGGCCAGCGCATGAATCTCGGCAATTTGAAACGCTGCCTCAGCGCCGTGGTCGGTTTTGAATTGCGCCAGCAGCGTGTGCGCTTTTTCCGTTCGGCCCAAAGCGGTCAGGGCCAACAGCTGGCCGTAGCTGGCCCAAAAGGGACTTTTTTCCAGCTGCATATGAAGCAATCCTGATCGGGCCCGCTCATCGGCAATCAATGCACGACCGAGGAAAACATGCGCACCTGGATAGTCGGGCTCGTTAACCATGAGTTGGCGATAGGTACTGATCGCCTGCTTATATTGTCCGTCGAATTCCTGAGCCATACCCAGTCGCAAACGGTGGGCCAGGTTCATTCGATCGAGTCTGATCGCCCTCGACCAGAGCGACTGTGCCTGATCAAATTCGCCCAGTGCGAGTTTGACGGAGGCGGAACCAACGATGGCCAGAATGTCGGACGGGGCAAGATTCAACGCGGTTGCATATGCCTCATCCGCGCCACTCCAGTCCCACTCCCCATACGCCAATAGCTGGCCAAGCACCACCCAGCCATCGGCCAATTCAGGGTTCAACTCAATGGCCCGGCGGACCGCTTGATACGATAGTGTGACTGCGTCCCCAGAAGGTGGCACGGTGGTCATGGCGCGATCAAAACTGATCTGGGCCAATGCAGCCCAGGCCTTACCGGACTGGGGGGCCAGACGGACGACCTCTTCAAGAATTGACCCAGCCCGACTCAGTGCCGCCGGTCCTTGGCGCGCCAATTGCACGGCCTGGTGGTATCGATTATGCAGCGGCCCATTCAAGTCCAGGGGCAAATCCAGGGCCAAATCCAGGGGCATATCTGGGGCCGGATCCGGGGCCCGGGCACTCACGGAACCGTGCTGCTCCAGGGCCAATACATCCTTGACAGCCTGGACGGCCTGCTCGGCCACCCGGGCAAGGCCCGCCGGCGTGGCAGAATCACCAAGCGACCAGTGTGACTGAGCGTCTGATCCGCTCAGCAGCTCGATATCAATGCGAAGATTCCCATCCTGACCTGAAATTTTGCCTGCCAGAAGCCACGCCACACCCAAGGCCTCCGAAATTTCTGTGGTCGCAGTCTCGCTGTTCAAGACCGCTACAGATGCACGCGCCGCAAGCTCCAGACCCGGGATGGTTTTCACGCGATCATAGAGCAACTCTGCGAATACCTGGGCCAGGAATATTTCGGCCGCTGTGTCCTGTTGTGCCAGTTCGAGAATGGCCAGGGATTGCTCAACCATGATCCCTTTGAAGTCATCATTCGTCACCACTTCGGGCCCCTTGCCCAGTGACTCCGAGGAAGGAATGACGGCGAATTGATCCATGGCGATATAGAGCAGCAGGGCGAGGGACAGGCCCATAATCAGAAAATCAACGTGGCGCGAAGACCACCATCCCTGGCGGGATGCCTGATTTGAAGCAGCAGTCTGCAGCGCTTGCCGTCGAGCCGCCTTTCGCGCATAGACCACGACCAGGGGAAAGCCGACAATGAGCAAAGTGGGGATTAACTCGGCAACCTGCGAGGGAACAGTTGCAGGCAATGCCTTCAGAGCGAACAGATGCAGAAGAGCGGCAGCGGCCAGATAAATGGCCGGCAGCACAAATACTTTATGTCGGATGATTTGACGAATCGAGCCCAAACCTAAAACCCAGCATATCCTGATGTCATAGGATACCCTGCCGGGCGGATCAGGGCGCTGATGGCCGCCTATTGTTGGCTGTGCGCTATTCGCCGTCCTCGGTGCTTGGCATTGCGCGATCAATTTCATCAATTTGGTTGAGCAACTCAATCTGGCTTTGACCGGCCTCAACGAGACCGGGCGCCGCCAAGTGTGTCACGGTGGTATAGAAAATCGTGGACACCAAGAGAAGCGCAAACATCAACAGCATACGTCGTGACATGAATTTCCCCTTAACTGCCCGCCAGGCCCGACCTCAAAGGGTCGAACCAGAAGCGGGCCCCTTTCTTGTTGCCTTGGTCATTCAAAGAGCAATCACTGCAGCAACCCCTTGACTGAGAGTTTAAGCGCAGCGCGAGCATCCATACAGGCCGTTCAGCGGCGATATTGCTACCGCTCAACAAGTATTGGCCCTCCATGTACGCATTTTCCCTCAATAGGGCGATCGCAGGGGGGGTATCGAATCATTAATTTTCAGTGCTTATTTATTTACGATATTAACTTTTACAATGATAGCGAATCGGGTAGATTATCCGGGTAGGCATCTGTGCACCACATATCTGCGCACCATTCAGGGACTCAATCAGTGCCTGTTAACACCAATCTACGGGAGATGTGCTTTGCCACAGCGTAGGGCCAAATTGCACGACCCGGTTCGGGACTTCAGGGACAGCTGCGGCTTTGCCTTGCTAGCCCATATGGACGGACGCAAAAGCCATTGGCTGATTGAAACCACGCTGGAATCTCTGTCTCGCCTGACGCACCGTGGTGCGGTAGCCGCGGACGGGAAATCCGGCGATGGCTGCGGCATTATGCTGCAGTTTCCTGACTCCTTTTTGCGCGATGTGGCCCGCGACGAAGGTTTCCACCTGGCTGAACGTTTCGCCGCGGGGCTGGTGTTTTTCTCGCCGGATCCAGAACGAATCCAACAGGGTCAGAACATCCTGTCCAAGCACCTGCGACGGGCTGCGCTCGAAATCGTGGGCTGGCGCAAGGTGCCCACCAATCCGGCTGTGGTCGGTGAGCAAGCGCTTGCCAGCATGCCTGCGATTTACCAGGTTTTTATAAACGCACCCACTGGGTGGGGGCCACACGATTTAGAGCGACAGCTCTTCGCCGCTCGCCGTTTTGCCTTTGAAGAACAGATGAAACTGTCCGACCCCGACCCGCTGTACTATGTCGTCACTCTTTCCAACCTGACCATGGTCTATAAGGGCCTGGTTCAGGCCAACGCCCTGGGCGAATTTTACCCGGACCTGCAGGACAGGCGCATGACCAGCGCCATCGGCATTTGCCACCAGCGATTTTCGACCAACACCCTGCCACGCTGGAACTACGCCCAACCTTTCCGCTACCTGGCGCACAACGGTGAAATAAACAGTGTCAACGCCAACCGTGACTGGTCCAACGCCCGGCGTGGAATATTGCACTCGCCGCTACTTCCGAGCCTGATCGAATTATCCCACCTGGTCAATCAGGACGGGTCTGATTCCTCATCGCTGGATAATATGCTCGAGGTTTTTATGTCTGGCGGCATGGACCTGTTTCGCGCCATGCGCTTGTTGATGCCTCCGGCCATCCGGGAAGATATGGACCCGCAACTGAAGGCTTTTCTGCAGTTCAATTCCATGCACCAGGAGCCCTGGGACGGGCCGGCGGGAGTGGTCACCACCAATGGGCAGTTGGCCTGCTGCAACCTCGATCGCAACGGCCTGCAACCTGCCCGTTACAGTTTTACTACCGATGGCGTATTTACCATCGCCTCTGAAACCGGGGTGTGGGATTGTCCGCCAGAACGTGTCAAGCGTCGCGGACGGCTTGGTCCGGGCGAAATGATTGCCATTGATACCGCTAGCGGGAAGCTATGGAAGACGGGCGCGATCGATGACAACCTCAAGGCCCGCCATCATTACGCAGAGTGGATGACCGAAAACCTGGTTCGGGTGTGGAACAACGACGACCAGGAACGCAAGATCGCCGAACAATTTATGAAAACCTCGGCCGATCAGTTGCCACGCTTCCACAAGTTGTTCGGGTTGGGGGCCGAAGAGTGCGAAACGGTGATCGCGCCCATGGCGATGAACGCCCAGGAACCGGTGGGATCAATGGGCGATGATACGCCAATGGCGGTGTTGTCGCGCCGCTCGCGCTCCATTTATGACTACTTCAGGCAGAATTTCGCATAGGTGACCAACCCGCCCATTGACCCACTGCGTGAGTCCGCCGTGATGTCACTGGAGACGTGCATCGGCAGGGAGCACAACGTATTCCATGAAACGGCTTCCCACGCCCATCGTGTGATATTGCCGTGGCCAGTGCTGAATTACGTCAAATACCAGACTCTGCTCGGATTAGACCAGCGCTATTACCGTAAGAAGTGGTTCAGTCTCAATTATGACCCCACGGACGCGAATCTGAAGATCGCGCTGCAGGGCCTGGCCGAATCCTGTGTGCTTGCTGTGCAGTCCGGCGCCACCATCATTGTGCTGTCGGACCGCGATATCAGTCCCAATACGCTGCCAATGCCAGCGCCGCTGGCGGTCGGGGCGGTCCATCAGGCCTTGCTTCGATCCGGCGACCGGCCCAACGCCAATGTCATTATCGAAACGGGCTCTACGCGAGATCCGCACCAATTTGCAGTCTTGATCGGCTTGGGCGCCACCGCGATCTATCCTTACCTGGCCTTCCAGACAATCAATCAGCAAATCGAGTCAGGGGCATTGCGCGGTGACCCGATCGAATTGCGTAAAAATTATCGACGAGCTGTCCGCAAGGGGCTGCTCAAAATATTGTCCAAAATGGGCATCTGCACCATGGCCAGTTACCGGGGGTCACAATTGTTCGAAGCCGTGGGGCTGGATAATGAAATCGTCGAGCTCTGCTGCCCCAAAGTTAATTCCAAGATCGGTGGTGCTGGATTCGAGATTCTTGAAGCCGACCTCAAGCGGCTTAGCGTCGCGGTCTGGGATGAGCAGGTGACCCTGCCCCGCGACGGTTTGTACCGATTTGTGTATGGCGGAGAAGATCACGCTTATAACCCGGACGTGGTCATGAACTTGCAGCAGGCAGTGGCCAGTGGCAAATGGACCGACTATCAAGCGTACGCCGAGCAAGTCAATCAGCGACCGGTTCTGGCCTTACGCGACCTGCTGGCGCTCGAACCGCCAGCGCAGGGCATCGATCTCTCGGAGGTGGAACCTGCCGAGAATCTGTTTCCCCGTTTCGACACGGCCGGGATGTCCATCGGCGCCCTGTCACCGGAAGCCCACGAGTCGCTTGCCATTGCGATGAATCGAATCGGTGGCCGTTCCAACTCGGGCGAAGGCGGCGAAGATCCGGCGCGCTTCAGCAGTGATAGAAATTCCCGCATCAAGCAGGTTGCCTCGGGACGGTTCGGTGTCAGCGCACACTATCTGGTCAATGCAGACGTGCTGCAGATCAAAATTGCCCAGGGCGCCAAGCCGGGCGAGGGCGGCCAATTGCCGGGCCACAAAGTGACGACGGAAATCGCTGCATTGCGCCATTCCACGCCCGGCGTAACCCTGATTTCGCCGCCACCACACCACGATATTTACTCCATCGAAGATCTGTCACAACTGATCTTTGATTTGAAGATGGTCAACCCTCAAGCCCTGATATCGGTCAAGCTGGTGGCCGGTGCCGGGGTGGGCACCATTGCGGTTGGGGTCGCCAAGGCCTATGCGGACCTGATCACCATCGCCGGCTATGACAGCGGCACTGGCGCCAGCCCTCTGACATCAGTGAAATACGCCGGCATTCCATGGGAGTTGGGTTTGGCTGAAACCCACCAGGCCCTGATTGAAAACGGCTTGAGGCACAAAATCAGGCTGCAGGTCGATGGCGGGCTGAAAACTGGCCTCGACGTGATAAAGGCCGGCATACTCGGCGCTGAGAGTTTCGGGTTTGGTACCGGGCCGATGGTTGCCCTTGGCTGCAAATACCTGCGGCTGTGTCATTTGAACAACTGCGCCACGGGCGTGGCTACCCAGAACAAGACCCTCAGAGAGAAACATTTTCATGGCCTGCCTGAACGGGTCATCCAGTTTTTCGAATTTATCGCCCGCGACGTACGCGAATACCTGGCACTGCTGCAGATCAGGGAATTTACCGACATCATTGGCCGCACGGACCTGCTCCGTCAGCTGCCGGGGACAACGGAAAAGCAGGCGCGGCTGGACCTGTCACCCATATTAGCCTCAGCGGCAACCGTCAATGACCACTCACCCTTTTGCACCGAGCCGCGCAACGCTCCCTTCGATTCCGGCCGTCTCAACCAGGAGATTGTTGGCGCCGCAGGCACGGCTCTTGAGCGCGGCGCCGAGTGGGCGGGGGACTATAAAATTCACAATTTCGATCGATCCGTCGGCGCCACCCTTTCCGGCCGAGTTGCTGCGCTGCACGGCGCTGAAGGACTGGCCCCCGATACCCTTCGCATCGGACTCAAGGGCACTGCCGGACAAAGTCTGGGCGCCTGGAACGCGCCTGGCGTTACAGTACATCTCGAAGGCGATGCCAATGACTATGTGGGCAAAGGAATGTCGGGGGGGCGGATCATACTCACCACGGCCGACAGCGATCGCAAGCGGGCCAGACGCAACGTCATTTGTGGCAATGCCTGTCTTTACGGCGCGACCGGGGGTGAGTTATTTGCCCACGGCCAAGCCGGGGAGCGATTTGCGGTGCGCAACTCTGGCGCCACGGCCGTGATAGAGGGCGCTGGCCACCACGCCTGCGAATACATGACCGGCGGGACGGTCGTCATCATGGGGCCGGTCGGTCCAAACCTGGCTGCGGGCATGACCGGCGGAGAGCTGTTTCTGCTTGACCGCGAACTTTGCGTTGAGCAGATACTCAATCCCGAATTTGTTGAATTCACCCCGCTCGAAACGCAGCGTTTCGAAGCGCCGCAGCGCCGTCTAAGGCACCTGATTACGCTACATACCCAACTCACCGGCAGCGAGTGGGGCCGCAAAGTGCTGGACGAATTTGAATTGATGTTGCCGTACTGGCGGTACATCCTGCCGCAAAACGTCGAGGCCAGCGAAGCCATTTCCCAGCAGGACGTACCGCTGCGCCTGGTGAGAGCATGAGCAATCCGGACATGAGTAACGAGTGCAGGGGCATCGGGGACGCAAAATGACGCTGCAGTCTGACCATTTTGCATTTCTCAATCGAGACCGGGGCGATCCAGCGGTGTACCCGCTGGAGGTCCGCCGTTCCGAATTCCGTGAAATCTACAAAGTATTTACCGAGAACGAGGCCAGTGAACAGGCCGAACGCTGCATCGATTGCGGCAATCCGTATTGCGAGTGGAAGTGCCCGGTGCACAACTACATTCCCAACTGGTTGAAGCTGGCGCAGGAGGGGCGGATCATCGAGGCAGCCGAGTTGTGCCACGAGACCAACAGCCTGCCGGAAATTTGCGGGCGCATTTGCCCTCATGATCGTCTCTGCGAGCAAGCCTGCACGCTGGCGACCGGCTTTGGAGCGGTGACCATCGGTGCGATGGAACGCTACATCGTTGAGGAAGCCTTCAAACAGGGCTGGAAACCTGATTACTCCGGCGTCAAACCGCTGCCCTGGAGCGTCGGAGTAGTGGGGGCCGGGCCGGCCGGCCTGGCTTGCGCCAACGTCCTGTTACGCAATGGCATCAGCGTCACCGTGTATGACCGCCACCCTGAAATTGGTGGGCTGCTCAGCTTTGGCATTCCCGACTTCAAACTGGAACTCAAGGTCATGCGCCGGCGCCATGAACTGCTGCAGCAAGCCGGCGTGCAATTCCGCCTCAATTGCGAGATTGGCCATGACATCAAGGCCCTTGAGTTGCTCGACATGCATGACGCCCTGTTTTTCGGAACCGGCACATACACGCCGGTTGAAGCCCGGATTCCTGGCGCCGATGACAGCGGCATCGTGGCCGCGCTCGACTACCTGATTGGCCAGACTGGCCACATGTACAACCTCGATCTTCCGGATTATCCGCTGATCGATCTCAGGGGCGAGGATGTCCTGGTTCTGGGCGGTGGGGACACCGCCATGGACTGTGTTCGAACCGCAATTCGCCAGAGCGCCAACGCCGTTCACTGCGTCTATCGACGTGATCGGGACAATATGCCGGGTTCACAGCGCGAAGTCAGTCACGCCATGAAAGAGGGCGTGGTGTTTGACTTCAATACCCTGCCGGTCCGCTTGAATCACGAAAATGGGGGGCTGTCCGGCCTACAGGTGGTAGAGACCCGACTCGAGCTGGACCCCGACGGCGGGCGAGCTCAACCGGTGGTCATTGAGGGCAGCCAACGGGTGATTGATGCCAGTGTCGCAATATTCGCCTTTGGCTACCGACCCAGCCCACCGCATTGGCTGGAGGATCTCTCTGTGGAAACCCATCAGGGGGGACTTGTTGCGACTGTGGCCAACCTGCCGGGCCAGACTTCCAATTCGTCGATATTCGCTGCCGGCGACATGGTCAGGGGTTCGGATCTTGTCGTCACAGCGATAGCGGACGCCCAGATCGCAGCCCAGTCCATACTGCAGCATTTACGTCAATTGGAGCCGCTGCGGCTAAGCGCCTAGCTGTGAATTCCAGCAACGTTGTTCACAAAAGCGCTCCAAATCCTGGTTGAGTCGCAGCTCATCATTCGAATTGGTCGGGGTATCCGCGTTTGTCATCTATGTCAGGGAGCCGGCTGAGAGTAACAGTGCTGTTTCCAGGACGCGCCACACGGCGCCTGCGGCGCCTGCACATCCCTGTGGGCTCCTCTTGAAACATCCTGTTTCAAAGGGTCCTGGAAGCAGCACTGTCACTCTTTCCGGCTTGTTCCAACTGATGGCACATAGGGGTCACAAATGTCGTCGATTTGGCGCTTATTATCATGCCAGTGGCTGCCCCAGGGCGGTTGCGGTCGTTTAAGCCCAAAGGAACCGCACTGTGACAGCAAAGTGTCGTGAGGGGGTTGTGGTGCGCTCCATCAAGGTGGATGCCGAAGGACGACAAGCGACTGGGTCGTCGAGCCAGGGATGGCTCGACGAGGCGACACGGAACAGGATGTTCCGTTGGAGCCGACCCACCAAGCGCGGAGGAGTGAGGGAAGCCCATCGGGCCATCCCCCAGGAGCGAACCGCAACCCCCTCATGACACTTTGCGTAACGATGGCACCGAGCTCTAAGTGTGAACAACGTTGCTGGAATTCACAGCTAGGGCCTGTCACCAGGAATCCGGCATGGGATAGCCGACAATGTCCTTCTTTCCCGGCAGCGGATAGACATGCTTGCTGTGGCTCAAGCCGGATTTAACCAACGCGTCGGCGACACGAATGGTCAGCGGTATAGGGTCGATCACCGGCACATCTATGCCCTCCTCGCGCAAGCCTTCGACCATGTGCTCGGTCAGACCAAGAAAGCCGGTGCATCCCAGCACGATGGCGCCAGCATGGTCCTGATTCACGGCCTTGACGGCCTTTTTGGTCAATGCCCTGCCCAATTTCTCAATGTCGTGGTTGATGCTCAGTACCGGAATATCCACCGCTTCGAACGAAGCATATTGTCGGGTCAGACCATAGCCCGCCACGATGTGCTCAACCATGGCGCGTAAGCGATCCAGCACGGTGATGAAGCTGAACCGATTACCCAACATGGAAGCGACATGGATGGCAGTCTGGCAAGGCCCCAACACCGGGATGGAAACCGCTTCGCGGCACGGATTCAAGCCTGGATTCCCCATGCAGTCAATGACAATGGCATTGGCGCCTGCCCGTTCTGCTTCGATCGCCCGCTTGATGGTATCGGGTATGCACAGCGCCTCGTCAAATTCCGATTCAACCGATGCGGGCTCCTTGTCGAGAATGCTGAATGTCACTTCAAGGTCGTCTGTTTCACAGGCTGCAAAGTCCTCCTGCGTGCGAAATCCTTCTGAAATGATGGGTGTAATGACGTGGACAACCGATTTCATGTCAATTCCTCCTGGCGGGCGCTAGCCCTTCGACGATCACGAATACTACAATTGCTCAAGCGGCACAAAAGCCTCTTGCAGGCCAAACGCCGCGGGCCCCATCACGGCCAGCGATTCCACGGTCCTGAGAATGGGCGGTGCGCTGACCCCAATCACCTTGATCCGCTGACCGTACTTGAGCGCTTCTACGGGAATGGGTTCGGCCGTCTCGCTGTCGACCATGCATATCAGATCGGGGACGATTGCGCGGACCTTGCCGTCTTCGCGGGCCACCAGGTGCTCGTTCTGAAAAGTCACTTCCATCGTTCTGCCGGAGCCATCCAGGGCCGCCACGTGGCAGAATCCGATTGCAAAGCCTTTGGTGGTTTCGCGCCTCAGATCGGTGACCTTGCCATCGAACAGCAATTTGACCTGATTATAGTACGGCGTCGTACGCAAATAGCTGACCAATTCATTAACCGGACTGCCAACTTGCCGGCCACGCGCGATGGCCCGTCCAATCTCCAGCGCCAGCGTCATGGTGCCTTTCACAGCGGTGCGTTTCACATCGGCACCACTCATCGGATACGAAGACAGGATGACACTGCAGCCCATTTCTATCGAGGCCACCCTGACCAGATTTTCAGCCCTCTTGGCGCTGCCGGTTTCGACCACCATCGAATTGAGATGGTCATCAGCCACCACCAGCGGCGTGCAGGAAACGCCGAAGACATTGAAGGACACCATCTGGATTTCCGGAAACGCCCGACCCATTCCGTCTGCGTTGACCAGCGGCAAGCCGCTGCGTGCTGCTGCCATGATGGGCAGGATGGAATTCACGCCGCCAATTTCCACCGGCAATATGGCGTCAAGCTTCTTGCCGGTATATTTCTCGAGCCGGCTCATGACCAGGTCAACGTCGTCGCCACAGGCGGCTTTTTCAATCAAAACCGTGGGCGCGCCGAGCGAAATGCCCTTGGCATCGTTATTGCGGTAAGGAATGCCATCGATTGTGTCGATGGTACCGGTGAAGGTGTCGTTACTGCCCGAATCGGGCGTGTTGAAGCTGTTGAGACTTGAATTGTCCTGGCCGGCATGAACTTTCAAGCGAAAATCCAGGTTGTCACTGGCTTGCCAGTCCACTATGGCCCGAACCGAAACGCGGTCCAGCCCACCACAGTGTGCCCTGGGGGCCTTTGAGCACCTCCACGCGTTCGGTGTCAAACATCTGGAAAAGCATCATGGCCGGGGAGGCAATATAAACCTGGTCCACGTATGAGCCGACCGAGGTTGCCTGATTGATCGCATAGTCATTGACACCCACGCCACGAATGGTGAAGTTGGGGATACTGGTAACCAGCGTGTTAACCGCAAAGTTGGTGGTCTGGGTGGCCACGTCCAGCGGCTGTCTGAACGCCAGGTCTTTGATGGTTTGGGAATCGAAAGCAGAAATCGCAATGCCGACGTCATTGATGTTTTGGGAACGTTTTTGAGCGGTGACGACTATTTCTTCAAGAACTCGCCCCGATCCTTGATCATCCTGTGCCAGCGCAGGCACTGCGAATAGTAAACTCGCAGCTATTGCTGTTCGCATCATGCCTAAGTCCTTCCTAATACGTGCCATTAAATTATCCTCATCCGGCTGAGCCGGTTTCTTTGGTGCCAGGTCCAATCTGTGTAATGATCAGGAACAGCGCGGCAGCATACAATGGGCCGGATGTCCCTCATTCAAACTACTGCGTGAACCTCTGGCCCAGCAACGGGAATTTTGGACAGGCCTGAGAAAAATTGGACAGTTGTCGCTGACGCTGGCATCAATTTGACCTGTCTTAACGGACAGGTTTGACCGCACAAATGAGGCAGATCATTCATGACGAGAGCAAGGCGAGGAACACCCATGAAAAAAACTTCCCGGTCCGTGACGACATTCATAATATTCATCGCTGGCATTATTTTGGCCAGCCCGACTCAGGCTCAGATTCCACCCCCCGAGAATGCCAGCGACATGCTTTCGGAAGAGTACACCGGCGAGAGCTATTCGCCCTATGCGGGTCGGGGCTTTGGGACACGGCCGCTATGGGGCGATAGCCATCTGCATACCGGCAACTCCTTTGATGCCGGTGCTTTCGGTGCCAGGCTGAGGCCGGAAGACGCTCATCGCTTTGCCCGAGGAGACGAAGTGATTTCCTCTACCGGTATTCCGGTGCGACTGTCCAGGCCGCTCGACTGGTTGATGGTGGCAGATCATTCCGACAATATGGGGTTTTTCCTTGACCTTTATGCAGCCGAGGAAAACATTCTCAGCGTCCCGAAGGGCAAGGACTGGTATGACAGGATCATGGCCGGCAAGGGCCCCGAGGTCGCCTATGAAATGATCGGCCTGTTCGCCAACGGCAATTTCCCTGAAAACTTGATGTACTGGCCGAACAAGGAGGCCTATAAGGATGTCTGGCAGCGGACCATCGCAGCAGCCGAACAATACAACGACCCTGGCAACTACACCGCCTTCATAGGCTACGAGTGTACCTCACTGATCAGCGGCAACAATATGCACCGGGTAGTGATTTATCGCGACGACGCCGACAAGGGATCACAGATGGTGCCGTACACCACCTACCCGCCATTCGGCAGCCCCAACCCCCGTGATCTCTGGAAGTGGTTGGCCAATTACGAGGAAAAAACCGGCGGCGACGTACTGGCGCTGGCTCATAACGGCAATCTGGCTAACGGCATCATGTTTCCGCTTGACGCCCAATTTGACGGCAGAAAGCTGGATGACGAATACATCACCCAGCGCATCAAGTGGGAGCCGCTTTACGAAATTACCCAGATCAAAGGTGACGGCGAGACGCATCCCTACCTGTCACCGGAAGACGAATTCGCGGATTATGAAACCTGGGACATTGGAAACCTTGATACGGTTCCAACGATCAAAACCAACGATATGCTGGCTGGCGAATATGCCCGTGAAGCGCTCAAAAACGGCTTGGCGATTGAAGCGAGGCTGGGCACCAACCCTTACAAGTTCGGCGTGGTCGGATCCACCGACAGCCACACTGGTCTGGCCACGGCGCAGGAGGATAATTTCTTCGGCAAGCACTCCGGCGCGGAACCAAAGCCCTCGCGGATGACGCACCCGTTTCTGAAGAATGAGAAAGGTACGATTATGGGTTGGGGAATGGTTTCCTCGGGTCTGGCAGCGGTATACGCCGAAGAAAACACCCGTAAATCCATCTTTGACGCGATGGAACGAAAAGAAGTCTATGGCACGACCGAAACGCGCATAACGGTCCGATTTTTGGCGGCTGGAAATTCTCCGATGCAGATATCGACAGCCGGCACCCGGCCCTTGCCGGCTACCAAAAAGGTGTGCCAATGGGCGGCGACTTGTCGGCCCGCGCGGGCGCCGCATCGCCATCCTTCATGGTCTTCGCGCTCCGCGATCCGATTGGCGGCAACCTCGACCGAATCCAGATCATCAAGGGCTGGCTGGACGACAAAGGCAAAACGCATGAGCAAGTTTACGACGTGGTTTGGGCAGGCGATCGAAAGCCAGGGGCGGATGGCAAGCTGCCTCCGGTGGGCAACACGGTCACCGCCGCGACGGCCAGTTTCACCAATACCATCGGGCTGTCCGAGCTGGCCACCGTGTGGACCGACCCGGATTTTGACGCCAGCCAGAGTGCATTTTATTACGCCCGCGTGATTGAAATTCCTACGCCGCGCTGGTCCACTCACGAAGCCTTCCGGTTTGGCATTCCGATTCCTGAAGGCGCCCCCATTTCTACCCAGGAAAGAGCCTACACTTCGCCCATTTGGTATAACCGACAGTAAGTTGACCCCACCTGAGGATTACGGCAAGTGAACGATTATCTACTATAATAGAATTCTGATAAAACCCTGATCCAAGCCAGCAGACCGGAGAAAACTATGGCCAACGACAATAAGTCAAGCCCCAAGCCCCGCCTCAGTCAGCGTTTGAAGGCCTTGCGCGAAGCGCGCGGGCTCAAGCTCCCCGAATTGGCCACCATAACCAACATATCTCGCTCATCACTTTACAAAGTGGAAAACAGTGGCATGTCACTGACGTACGACAAGCTCATCGATCTGGCAGAAGGGCTACAAGTCAATGTCGCTGAGCTTTTTCACGAGGAAGTGCCTGAGGAAGACCAGGCGATCGTGACGGCCAGGCGAGAAGTTGGCAGAAAAGGCGAAGGATTTAGTCTGCGAACCAAAAATTATAATTCCCATTACTTGTGTCCGGAGCTGAAGAGTAAAAAGCTTACCCCCATTTTGGGAACCATCCTCAGTACGTCAATCGACGATTTCGAAGAGATGACCAGCCACGAGGGCGAAGAATTCAATTACGTGGTGGAAGGCGCAATTGAGGTGCACACCCAATACTACTCTCCCGTCAGGCTTGACACCGGCGACTACATCTACCTGGACAGCACCATGCCACACGTTTTTGTGTCAGTAAGCAAGAAACCCGCCGTGGTACTCAGCATTTGCACCTCACCCACCACTAAGACGGCCGGTGAACTTGATGGGGAGACCTAGCCGATGGAGGACGCTTTAGTGATTACTTTAGACACTGATATGATAAATTGTCTACTATAGTAGACTTGCTTCGGCAATCCGCTCACAATCGCAACACCCAGAGAGTCATCATGCATATTGCAAGTCAGGTAACAGACTGAGCCTGGATACTGTTCTACGGTCGTCGCTACTTGGCCTCGTAGGGCAAGCCGGGGCTCAGCACAGTGGCGCCGTCCATCTTGAAGAAACCGGTATAGGAGACTTTTTCGAACACCACGGGCAGTGGATCATTTTCAAAGGTGCCGGGCCCGGCCTGAAGTTGATAATGCAGGTGAGGGAAGCCTTCACCGGACCCAGCAGATCCAAGCAAACCCAATACCTGGCCCTGTTCGACGTGATCACCCGTCTTGACCCGTACAGTACCCTGCGCCATATGCGCCAGCAGGCTGAACTCGCCGTGACCGTGGTCGATAATCATCAGATTTCCGCCGATGGCCTTTTTGGAGTCGGGCACGGTTCGGAGATATTCCTCCGAAGCCGCGATATCCGGGACATCATTACGCGCATAAACTATGGTGCCTGCGGCCGGCGCAATGATTTCTGTGTTCCTGAATGAAAAAAAATCAGCACTTTTCGCGCCGCCATTTTTTGCCAATTCAAAATCAGGGCCCAAGGCCAGAATGTCATAGGAAAAGTGCTGGCTGCGCTCGTAACTATGCGACAACATATCGTAGTCGTGGGCAACAGGGATGAGGAATTTGCCTTTCAACGGAAAGATGTAGCTGTTCTTCGGCTGGTAGCGGCCAAGCGGGAAATCGGCCTCTACCGATACCGGATGACCTTGCGGCGTCCTGCCATGAAACACATAATTGATACGATCTGCGCCTGCGCTCTTCACCTCGTGCATGGCATGACGGAAGTTGTAAATCTCCGGAATCGAGTTGAACCGGGCGGCCGGATACGACCTCGTGCCATTAAGGACGCTCGCACCAAGCTCAACGGTCCGAAGTAATTCATCACCTGAATACAGCGCTATGACCGCGCGCTCCGGTTCGACATATCGGCCGTATTTTTCGTTGACAACCGCATGAAAACTCCAGCTCTCCGAGGGCGCATAGGGCGTGCCCCAACCCCGATACCATTCACCGATGCTGATCTGTCCGTCATCTTCTTTATAAATGCTGAGGGGCAGGGTCGATAGCGCCAATTGATACGGGGTATGTGCCATGGCTGCAGCGTGGGGGTAGGCAAAATCGTCAGGTGCAAACGCCGCGCCGAACTGATAGGCCTCGACCATGATGCGCATTTTCATATCCGGCCGCGACCAACGCCAGAGAAACGGTACCATGCTGCCGCCTTCTTCGCGGTAATCATCGTAGCTGATTGACACTATGGTGGGTCCTTCTTCGTACGGTTCCTGGCGCGTCTCCCGCACCAACAGGTGACTTTCAGAATCAACGTGCAGGGTGGTTTCGCGACCGGATGTGTCCCGGAAGCGAATCAACACGGTGCCATTATCATGGGCAGTGGAAGTGTCCACCGACACCTTGGCGCCCGGCGCCCGCAGTTGCCCGAGGCGAAGCACAATGGGTATCCGACTCAGGCGACTCCTTTCGTCGCCGCCAAGCTCACGCGCCGAAGCACCGCGTTGCCATGCGGCATCGCCGTCAACAGACAACACATCGCTGGCATAGCCGATGTCCCAATCCATCCGGTATTGCCCGGGTGTCCTGGCAATGATTTTGAATGTACCCGGAAACCCACCAAAAACCTGGATCTGGCCGCTGATTGAAACCGCTGAGAGCGCCGACACCGCCGCCTCACCGCCATGGGCACTGATCATCCTGTCGACCCATTCATTGGCATCTTGCGCCAGGCCAACACCACAAAACGAAGACAGGATAGTCAGCAGACAAAGCCGAATGGATCGTTGGGTATTGCATGAATAAAGTGAGAACACTGTAAAACTCCTCAGCTATGAAATGACAGCATATGATCAATCCGCCAGCAAGATTACTCTGATGCGATCGGGCTCAATACATTAAAGATGATGCGACTGGCTTGAGCGCCTACACGATACACGCGGTTTTCCGCGGCGATGAAATCTTCAGGTCCGGCATCATAAACGGATATGAATTGTTGAGGGTTGCGATCGAAGAGGGGAAACCAACTGCTCTGAATTTGCACCATGATGCGGTGCCCCCTCAGAAAGGTGTGCAAGCGATCCTGCAAGCTAAAGCGAACTTTGGTTACTTGACCTGGCTTGAACGGCTGCGGATTCGACAGGCTATCGCGGTAGCGGCCACGCATGATCTCCCCACTGACCATCATCTGGTAGCCGGCCATCGGGTCCTCGGGAGCGCCCGAACCATGTGGCCCGCCATCGGGAAAAACATCGATCAGCTTCACCACCCAATCCATATCTGATGCTGCGCTTGAGACATGCAGTTCAACCTCAATCGGGCCGGCCAACGTCAAGTCCTCGGCCAGCACTTCGCCGCTGTAGACCAGCACATCCGGGCGGGTGGACGCGAACCTCTGATCCTCCAGAACCCACCAGGCGCCGGCACCATTGCGGATTTCTGCGGTAAATGGCACTGGATTGGCCGGATCACTGGTGTAGCTGTCCCATGGCTGGTCGCCGGGCTCAGACTGGGGTGTTTCATCAGCCAGGCGCCCGCCCGAAGCCAGATACATCGATTTCGAGACGCCGGCTTGTGGCGGCCAGGTGGAAAATGATCGCCACCGCTGCGACCCCGAATCGAATCCGGTGAAATCCGCGGGTGACCATTCACCCTTGTCCTTGAGATAGTAGTTGAAGAAAGGCAATTGGACTTTTTCCCGGAAATGAAGCGAGGTTTTGCTACCGAAAGCGACGTTGGCCAGAAAGTCTCCGTCCCAGGCATACCAGCCACCGTGCCGGCACGGGCCCATGATCATCACGCTGTTGTTTCGGTCAGAACGGCGCTCGATTTCCGAATAAATGGCCAGCGATCCATAGAAATTCTCAACATCGAACCAGCCACCCACATTGAGCACCGGTATGGATACGTCGTTCAGGAATTGTGAGACGTTGCGCGCCTGCCAGAATTCGTCGTAGTCGGGGTGCGAAATCATCTCGTCCCATTGCGGCACCTTGCCCTCAAAAAGCGTTTGATTGATTTTGGCGATCGGCACATCAAGGTTCAGGAAATAATCATAGGCCCATGGCGAGTCATAGCGAAACGAGGAGGACCCCTTCTCACGTGCGTTGCCCGCCACCCATGCGAAGACGTAAGCGAGATGGAAGGCGCCGTTGTGAAAGAAATCATCGCCGACGTAGAAATCTGCAGGCGTGCCCTGAGGCGATACAGCTTTTAGTGCCGGGTGGGGATGCATCAATCCAACGGCGATCATGAATCCGTCGGCGGAGATACCCCATTGTCCGACACGTCCATTGTGGCCATCCACATTGACCAACAGCCACTCGATTGTGTCGTAGAGATCGGTAGCCTCATCCGGTGGGGCTGCATCTGTTTTGTCAGGATTGAATGGCCTGAGCATGTCGAACTCGCCTTCAGAGCGGAACTTTCCACGCACGTCCTGGAAGACAAAAATATAGCCTTCGCGATCGAAGTCCGGTGTCGGACCCAGGCTGGCTGTGAGTGGGCTGAAAGCCCAACTGTCGACGGAGTAGGGCGTGCGCAACAACAGGAATGGAAATTCCGACGCCGTGTCTCTGGGCACGTAAATGACCGTGAACAGGCGCACACCGTCACGCATGGGAATCATGTGTTCGGTGCGAACATAATTCGCATCCACGAAGGCCTTGTTCTCATCGGTGATGGCTTGATCCGCTGGTACAAATCCCCGCGGTTCAAGCGACCATCCCGCCGTGCCTGACATCAAAGCTGCAAGCAGAGAACTGAGGATGAGCCAGCTGCAATTCTTTGGATCGCGCATATTGCCCTCGTATTTGGTAAACCAGGGGCCCCCAAGCAGGGCCAACCATGACTAATGATACTATAGTGAAGTATATATACTATGATAGACTAAGTTTCAGATAGTAACCACATCAGATTCAAGACGGGATGAAGAGGAGGCATAAAATGAACACACGGGCACAAATTGGCCGGTTTACGGCGGTTGCATTGATCACCTGGGTCACCCAATGGCCGGGAGCGCTGGCGGCAGCGCAAGGCTCAAGTGATTCACTGGAACTTCTCGTCGCACCTCAAAACGGCTTGATCGCACAGGAAGCCAGGACCAGCGGCCTCGGCTATCATGGCGTGTCGCCATATTACGATTTGGTGCTGCAGACCATTTTTGTCATTAATCGCAGTTCGGAACCTCTGACAATTGAGGGGGGTAGTATTGAATTGTTAAGCGCTGGCCGCCTGGTGCAAACGACAGCTCTTTCCGTGGATGAATTTTCCCGCACCCAGGCGAAGGCGGCCGCCCTCAAAGCCATGAAATTCGATACCGGGCTGGAGGTGCTTTACTCAGCGATCTCAACGCTTCCACCGGGCACCGAGATTGCGCCTACGGTTGAACTGGCCAGTGGATCGGCTGGGCTGGTGGACGACTACTACCTGATTGCCCGTGAGTTGCCCGATGAGGTGCGCATAGCGGTTTGGGCCAGCGCCGCAAATGGGCAGAGAGTCTCCGCTGACGCCAGCTTTCCGGTGAGGCAGCACGTCTCAGCCAACCAGTACATCTTTCCGCTTGAGGCAGGAGAGTGGTTCATCATGGCTTTTCCCGGCCTGAAGAGCCACCATCGCTGGACAGCGGCGACCGAACACGGGATAGACATCACCATGGTTGACCATCGCGGCTCGTGGGCTGCGGGGGATGCAGATACGTGGCGCACCGGAAGAGTGCCTCAGTGGGAAGATTGGTACGCATACAACAAGAAGGTGCTGGCGGCTGCCGACGGGGTGGTGGTCAAAGTATCCGATGATGTCGTATTTCCTCTCGAATTCTGGAATCGTTATGAAGAAGAATCAGCAGACGAGTACCAGGGAAGAATCGGCGCCAGACAGATGGAA
>CAXXKZ010000013.1:0-621421 GCA_963665545.2 Lysobacterales bacterium
GGAACCGGCATTGAAAGGTCCGGAACCGGAATTGAAAGTTCCGGAACTGGAATTGAGAGTTCTGGAACCGGAATTAGCCAATTGAGCATGGGCTTCGCCATTGTGTGTTCGCTATTGCTATTTCGATTCTGACGTTTGCGTCAGTTGCGCAAGCATCTCCTGTGGGCCCCGCTGGGTCAATGCATTTGGTTGTCAGCGGAAACACCGTTGCTGTTTCTTGGATCATTGATAACAGCGTATTTTCAAGTGTTTCTTCCCTGAGTGGCTCCTTTGCAAATCTTTTGCTCACTGAGGTTGCGCTTTCATCTGGGTTGAGCAGTTCCAACATAGCAGGTGGCGGTACTGGATCTAAAATCGCCGGTGGTGGTACCGGTTCTAGGATTGCTGGTGGTGGCACCGGTTCTAAGATCGCTGGTTGGTGGCACCGGTTCTAAGATCGCTGGTGGTGGCACCGGTTCTAAGATCGCTGGTGGTGGCACTGGTTCTAAGATCGCTGGTGGTGGCACTGGTTCTAAGATCGCTGGTGGTGGGCACTGGTTCTAAGATCGCTGGTGGTGGCACCGGTTCTAAGATCGCTGGTGGTGGCACCGGTTCTAGATAGCGGAGGTGGCACCGGAGGGAAATCCGGAATACCAGGCGATGGGTCAAGCGGACTTGAGGTTGAAATTGTTGATAACGGCGATGGGTTTGATACCTCGGTCAGCGACCATACGTTCCAAATCGCTGGCGGTGGAACAGGTGAAGCCATATCAATAACTCTCCCTGAAGGAACTGGTTTGGCAATGGAAGTATCCATCGGCAACGGCTACGCCACGATTTCTGTGCTTGATTCCAACTTTGCCGAAGTCGTGACTTTTAACAGCGTTCCAATTGTCTGTGGATCGCAGTTTTGTTCCGTGGGCTTCGATGAGTCGTTAGCCGGATTCGGAAGAGGCTTAGCAAGCGGGAAGAGGTAACCGAGCCAAAGATTTAGATTAGTGAATTTCGCTTCATCCAACGAGCGAACCTAAGCCCCTGCACACAGTGTGCGGGGGCTTCCTTTTCACTTGGCTTACCAACTAACTATGTGGACTCAATTTCAAAATAGTACATTCCGATACCAGCTGTGAGCTGCTCTTCAGTGACAAAATCATCCTCAAAGGGAACAATGACATCTCTCGCGCAATCATCAGCATTACTAAAAATTCTTGGACGGCCTGCCTCAGGCGGTCCCGATTCATCGGATTGATTCGATGGGTCCAACTTGCCCTTTGAAATAACTTGTCCTCTCCTGTTGAAAGTGCTTCGAGGTTGTGGTGTACGGTGTGGAGCAGTCGCGCAGCAGCATTCAGTCCAGTTTGAATTTGCCAATCTTTGTCCGTAGATCTTTTGGTCTGAAATCTCTAGATTTGAGTTCAATTCGATCACCCTCCAGAATTCGAATGAGGTTGTTTGCCAACATACTTTCAATAATTGATTGGACTGTGACACCACGTGCACGAACGCTTTCTCTCACAAGTGTCTCGAAGGTTTCCTTTGCACCCCAGGTATCAACAATTAGCGGTTCGTTGGTTTTAGGATCAGTAAAACCTGGACTTGTGGTCCAAAAGTCAATAATGCAACTCTCTGGCGTAACCTCCTTCAGGAAGGACCGAGTGCCGTGAAGCGGTAGACGAAAAGATTCACTGTTTCTAATTCGGGCGAGTTTTCTTGTATCCAATCCCGTAAGAAGGGCCAACTTGGTCAGCGGTACATCTCTTCCAGGCCGCGCTTTTCGAATGTGGTTTTCTGATTCCTCGATAAAAATTCTTTCGATCAACTCTTGAAGTCTTACCAGCGAAATTTTACCGATCAGGATTTTGATGAGCGTTCTGACGAGAAACTCAATTGACTTGGTCAGTATCGCAACATCGCTCAACGATTTGGGTTCAGCCATTGTTATGTTCTCCAGGACAACGTACTAACGCTCATCAATTGGAGCAATATTCCGTTAGAGGGTTCGATCCAGTTAGAATTAAATTAGCCTAGTATGGCAAAATATGACATTACAGTACATTGCGTTGCCAATGTAGGATGGCCTGGCTTTCACTCTGCCCGCAATTTTTGTGCTCTGTCTGATGCGATGTGGGCAAATATGCTGCACCATCACATCGGGACTGAAATATGACCCCCATTACAGCAATATTCTATCGCTATGGGACGAATGGGCGCGGAAAACGATTCAAGTTTCAATGCCGATGTGCATCCTTGGTGCAATTTGCGGACAACTCTGGACTAGCTCAGTCAGTAAATCACCCGGGCGGCCACCCAAATCGTCGGCCCCCCAACAAATGCAGGTGGATGTGAAATACCGTCTGGCCGGCTGCTTCGTTGCAATTCATTACCACCCGGTAGCCATTTTCTGTCAGCCCTTCGTTGGCTGCTATTTCTGCCGCTGCCAGGAACAATAGTCCTACCAATTCGGCGTGTTCAGGTTGCAATTCGTCTATGGTGCGCACGCGGGTCTTGGGGATGATCAATACATGTACCGGGGCCTGGGGGTTGACGTCTCTGAAAGCGAGTACTTGATCTGTTTCATAAATGATTTCTGCAGGGATATCCCGGCTGATAATTTTCAGGAACAGGTCTTCTGACATGGGTTTGTTCTCCGGTTCGAATGGGTCTGAGGATACTTATGTGTTCTTGTGATGATTTTACAGGCTGATGAATGGGCCTTTGGCTTTTGATTTGCCGGCCAGAATTTTGATCAATTGACGGGCCTTTGTTTGTGGCTCGGGCTGGTCAGCCGGGTTTTCTGCATAGTAAAACTTTTGACGCAGTTCTGAGCGCATCGGGCCGGGATTGACGCCCAGTATGGTCAAGTCGGTGTTTACTTGTTTGTACATGCTCACCATGGCGCGGGTGGCATGTTTGGCGATGCCGTAGGCGCCCCTGAATGCCGCTGCAGACTTTTCCATATCTTCGAGCATGAATATCAGCATTCCCGCCTCTGCGGCTCGCAGTAGCGGCATGCAGGCGTTGCTCAGCAACCAGGGGGCAGTCAGGTTTATCTGCATTTGCTGCTGCCATTCCAGGGGTTCGATTTGCTCCAGCAAACGCAAGGCGTCGAATGACACCGCGCAGTGCACCAGGGCGTCAAGTACGTCGTGTTGGCGACGTATCTGCATCACGATCTCCTGATAGTCTTCGGGCCCGGCCTTACTCAGGTCCAGCGGCAACAAACTGACGGCGTCCCGGTGCTGGGCCTGCGCTTCATCGTGAATGTGTTCCAGCACTGACTGGTTAATGTCCAGCAGGATGACATTTGCGCCCGCCGCCAGGCTGGCACGTGCCAGCGCCGACCCCAGTCCGCCGGCTGCGCCCGTGATCAATATCGTCTTGTTATCGAGCATGTGTGCTGAAGCGTTCCTGTTGTCGACCCTTGGCGCAGCGCCCTGTAGAATCCTACCATGCCGATTTATGAATACCGCTCTGATTCAGAGCGAGCCTGCCCGCACTGTGAGGCTGGTTTTAATCGCCTGGAAAAACTCAGCGCTGAACCACTGCTCTTGTGTCCCCAATGCGATGGCGCTGTCAAGCGGGTGATTTCGGCACCGAGCATCGGCAATCCCGGCCCTTCCCTCAGTCCGGATAACATTGAAAAGGCCGGGTTCACGCAGTACAAGAAATCGGGCGATGGGGTTTATGAGAAAACCGCCGGCAAGGGGCCGCGGACAATTATGCGCGACTGATGTGAGCACAGTGTCTGATCGGGGACCAACTGGCGGGCTATTGACTCAAGTGCCTCAGGGCGGGCGCGCTCTTCGACCAGTTTCTGCCGTCAACCTGCTCTTCGATGATCTCGACCTTATCAGGCAACTCCAGACAATTGACGTTGATGCTGTAGCCGTCCGGATTTGAGCGTGGCACGTAAAATGATTTCACCCCACAATGTTTGCAGAACAAGTGTCTCGCCACTTTTGTTCTGAATTGATATTCGCTGAGTTGTTCCTCACCCCGCAACAGGCGGAATGCAGCGGCCGGAACGATCAGGTGCACGAACCCCGACATCTCGCAAATCGAGCAATTGCAGATGTGCACTGTCAGCGGCGGGGTTGCGTCAATTTCGAATCGGACCGCGCCGCAGTGGCAGCCGCCGTTGAGGGCTATTGGGTCCTTTTTCGGGATCGGATTATTTTGCATAGGGCTATTCTCGCGCGCTTGGGAGTCCGCGTGCAAACCACCAGGCTGCAATAAAATCGTTAGGCCGCAGCCGCGTCATTGCGGTGGTGTAAGCCCTTACCGGCTTTCGGGCCAGACTGGCCAATTGGCGCGCCAGCAAATAGTGGTAGGTGTAGAGGTGGCGATGATCGCGAAGATCATCGTGCAGCGCGCAATTGAGGCGAAAGTCGCGGGGCCGACACCAGGTCGCCGCCTGGCGCACCAGGTCGCGCACCAGTTGGTTTCTGAAGTGTGGATCGGTCGAGGCCTCGGCCCGGCTTCGCTGGTGCTGCGCCAACAAATCCATGGGCAGCCACCATCCGCCGGCTTCCGGCCTGAATATTAACAAACGCAACAACTGTGACAGCCCCCCAATTGCGGCCATTGCCGCCATCAGTTCTTGGTATTGAGACTGCGAATCACCCAATGCCAACTCCAGCATCAGCCGGCCCTGGTGCAACCGCTGGCAGAGTTGTCTCAATTCGTCCATATCGGCGGGTGGAACGATGTCGTGGGCACAGGCGACAAGCTCGATCAAATCATCCAATGACTTGGCCGGCAGGCGTTTCATCGCCCCCGATTGGGTCAGCAGTCGCAGCACCGGGTGGCGGCCTGGCGGTGGGTCGTCAAGCTGGTGAGCGCCCTCCGCTTGGCCTTGGATCTCGCCGTGAATTTGCTGGCTCCACCATTGAATGTTGCTGGCCACCAGCATCGGATCCTTGGACAGCCAGCCGAGCTGCTCAAGCGAAGCAAAGAGTGCATACAGGCCGAGTAACTGATCGACGCATTGCTCTTGGGCGAATACCCGGCTTACCCGGAACAACGGCGCAGATTGGATCACGCGCTCTTCACAAAGCTGGCGGTCACCGGTGCTGATTTCTGTGTGGCCGGGGCCTGTCATTTGACCGCTGTCAAGGTCATCTGGAGCTGCGTCAGGCGGACGCCAGTAGATCCCGCAGAGTGGACGGCTGCTGCAGCGCCAGACTATTGCGCTTGTGCGCCTCTGTGAATTCGTTGGCGCCGTAACCATACAGTGCCGCCGCTGTCATCGTCCCCGCCGCCTCGCCGACCTCGATGTCCCGCACATCGTCACCGACGAAGAGGACCCTGTGAGGTTCAACACCCATAATTTCGCAGGCCAGGAGCACCGGGGCCGGGTGCGGCTTGCTGAATTTGAGCGTGTCACCGCAGACCACGGCGCTGACCGTGCGGGCCAGTCCACTGGCCTTGAGAATCGGCAGCGTCAGTGACTCCATCTTGTTGGTCACGATGCCCCAGGGAATGGCGCTCTGGTCCAGGTAATCAATTAATTCCACGGTCCCCTCGTAGAGGCTGGAGTCGCGATAGCTATGTTGCGCATAATGTTCCAGGAAGGCCAATCGGCGCCGTTCAAATTGCTCCGAATCGCCGGGTGGGAAGGCGGCATTCAACAAACCCACTGCCCCGCGGGAAGCGAATTGCGCCATATCGACCACATCGAGTTCCGGCAGGCCTTCGCTGCTTCTCAGCCAGTTAAGGCTGGCCACCAGGTCAGGTGCCGAATCCAGCAAAGTACCATCCAGGTCAAACAGCACTCCTGAAATCCGCGCCGGCTGATTCACCCATGCGTCCATATCAATCCGCAGCCTCGCGCGCATGGGCCTGCTCGGCGTCGGATTTGAACGCATGCACCAGGTAATTTACCGTAACCGAGCCGCCAAGCTTTACTGTGCGGCTCAGCGGATTGTAGTGAATGCCACAGACCTCACCCACTTCCAGGGCGGCCCGGCGCAACCAGTCGCACAATTCCGAGGGCCGCACGAACCGATCATAGCGATGCGTACCCACCGGCAGGATTCGGACGATATGCTCGGCACCCACAATGCCCAGGAGAAATGCCGCCGGGGTCCGATTGAGGGTCGACAAGAAGCACTGCCCACCTGGTTTGAGGACGGTTCCAATCGCGCGTATGACCGATGCCGGATCGGGCACGTGTTCGATCATTTCCATGCAGGTCACCACGTCCGCACTGGCCGGATGCGCATCCGCCCAGGCCTCAATGGTCAGTTCGTGGTAATCCACCTCGACTGCGGATTCATGCTGATGCAGCCGTGCAATCGCCAGCACCTTGCCGGCCACATCGATGCCGGTGACCTGCGCGCCTGCTTTGGCCATGGCCTCGGCAAGAATGCCACCGCCGCAGCCCACATCCAACACGGTTGCATCGCGCAACGAGCAACGTTCGGTGACGAAGGTCAGGCGGGCCGGGTTGAGATCGTGCAGCGGTTTGAAAGGACCTTGCGGGTCCCACCAGCCCGAGGCAAGGGCGTCGAACTGCCGTTGCTCGGCGACATCGTAGTTTTCATAGTCGCTTTTGTGCGTGGTGGTCACTGGGCGGCCACCGTGCCCTGCCCATCCACTTCGGCGCCACCCACTTCGGCGCCATCTTCTTCGGCGCCATTCAATTCGGCATGAGCCTCTATGGCGTGATTCGCCACCCCAATGGTACGGCCCCACTCCCGCGCTCGAGCCACCACGCGTTCGAGATCGATCGTGGTCAGGTTGCGGTTCTCCAGCAGCCGTCTGCCGCCCACCCAGACGTCGCTGACCTGACGGCTGGACGCAGCATAAATCACTTGTGAAGGCACATTGTAGATGGGCTGTGTCTCCGGCCATGAAAGGTCGAGCGCGCACAAATCCGCCGCCTTGCCCACCTCAATAGTGCCGACCTGTCCATCGAGCCCCAGGGCCCTGGCAGCGTTGATGGTCAGCATGTCCAGAATGTCCAGCACCGAACCCGCTTTGGGGTCGCCGCTGAGCCCCTTGCACAACAACGCTGCAGTTTGCGCCTCCTGCAGTAAATCGAGGTCATTGTTGCTGGCAGCGCCGTCGGTGCCGATGGCCACGTTGACGCCGGCACTGAGCAAATCCGCCAGGGGACACACGCCGCTGGCCAGCTTAAGGTTCGATTGAGGACAGTGCACCACGTGGACGTTGCGCGCTTTGACCAGTTTGATGTCATCGGGCGAAAGTTTCGTCATGTGCACCGCGATCAGGCGTTCGTTGAGTAAACCGTGGTTCTGCATTCGTTGCAACGGCCGTTTTTGATAATGTTGCAAGGAGTGTGTGATATCCCATTGGGTTTCCAGCAGGTGCATGTGCACCCGCATGTGGCGTTGTTTGCTGAGGTCGGCAATTCGCGCCAGCATGTCGTCCGAGCAGGTATAAGGTGAATGCGGCGCAAAAGTTACCTGGATGAGATCGTGGTTGCCCCATGTCTCGGCCACGTCCAGGCCTTTGTCAAAGTATTCATCCGGGCTGCTCGCCCAGACGCTTGGGTTGTCGATCATGGGCAGGCCAATGGCGGCGCGCATGCCGGCTTTGGCGGCAGTGGCTGCCATCGCATCGGGGAAGAAATAGTTGTCGTTAAACATCGTTGTGCCGGCACGCAGCATTTCTGCCATTGCCAGCTCCGTACCGTCGGTTACGAATTCATAACTGACGTGGCGCGCCTCCGCTGGCCAGATGTGTTGGGTCAACCAACGTTCCAGATCCATATCATCTGCATATCCGCGCAACAGCGTCATTGGCGAATGACAATGCATGTTGATCAGACCCGGCAATAGGACATGATTGGGCAGCTCCACTCGGTGGGCGTCGGGGTAGGTTGATCTGGCCTCGGCGGTCGGCTGGATCTGCCGGATTAGCCCATCAACCATTACCACGGCGTGATGATCCAACACCATCCCACGGGGGCGAACCGGAACGACATACCGTACCTCGATCAGGGTGGCGGTGTTCATCGGCTAGTCCTTGACCCGCGAGACATACTCTCCCTTGCGTGTGTCGACGCGAACCAACTCATCGATATTGATAAACAGGGGCACCCGCACCACCGCTCCGGTCTCCAGTGTGGCGGGCTTGCCGCCCCCGCCGGAAGTGTCCCCCCTGACGCCCGGGTCGGTTTCAACCACTTTTAGTTCGGTGAATTTCGGCGGCAACACACTCAGCGGTTCACCGTTATACAGGGTCATCTGGCAGGTATCGCCTTCTTTCATCCACAGCGTGTCGTCGCCAATGGAGGATTTGGCGCAGGCGTGTTGATCGAAAGTGGTGGGATTCATGAAATGCCAGAATTCACCGTCGTTGTACAGGTATTGGACATCCAGTTCAAACACGTCGGCGGCTTCGACATTTTCGCCGGATTTAAATGTGCGCTCAATGACACGGCCAGTCTTCAGATTGCGTATTTTCACCCGATTGAAGGCTTGGCCTTTGCCCGGTTTGACGAATTCATTTTCTACAATGTTATAGGGCTCACCGTTGAGGATAATTTTCAATCCTCCCCGAAACTCATTGGTACTGTAATTGGCCATCCATTCCTCCAAAATTCCTGGCATGCGGGATCGCAGAAAAGCAGGTCGCATGATAACGCGAACCGTGATTCCCGTCAGCAACCTGCGTAAAGAGTTAAGTAATTGCCGTAATTAATTGATTCTCGATGGATAACCGTGTCAGAATCAGGGTACAAGAGTGGGCCAGGAGCAACAATGCTATGGATAGCGTGCACCTTCTCGTTGCAGATAAATCCCCAGAAAGTGCCGAGTATATCAACAGCTTATTGCGCAATTCAGGAATTAGAATTCGCGCAATTCATGTACAGTCTTGCGCCGAAATCAAGCGCGCCCTCGAAAAGCCCCGCGACAACATAGTCCCTCTTTTGGTGCTGCATGCCGACGTGGATGCCGATCAAGCCCCTACTCTTGAGGTCTTTAAACTGGCCCAGAGCCATCGGGTTTGGTTCGCCTTCTACACCGATGTCAGCGAACCAGGCGACTGGCTGGAACAATTGCAAAACATTGCTGCTTTGGTCATCAACTCGAGCGATCCTGATCAACTGATCGAAGTTGTAAAAGGCCTGATGCAGTCCACCGATAGTACGCGCCAATTTGTTGCCCAGAAGCGGCAAATGGACGAACTCGAACATCGCTACGACCTGTTGCTCGACAGCGCCAGAGATGCCATCGCCTATGTGCACGAGGGTCTGCACGTTTACGCCAACCGCGCTTATAAAGAAGCCCTGCAGATCAATGACAGCAGCATGGCGGGACTGTCGATTCTGGAAGTCATGGATAGCGGCGAGATCAACCTCAAGAAAGTGCTCAAGGAGATGAGCAAAGGCGTGTTCCCTGAGGAAGCGCTGTGGGTCACTGTGAATCGGCCGGACGACAGTCACTTTGAAGCTGAATTGATCTTCAGCGCAGCCCGGTATGACGGTGAGGAATGCATCCAGATGATGGTGCACGAACGCGACGCACGCACCGAAATGGCGGCGGAGCTCGAACGGATCCGAAATACTGATTTACTCACCGGGCTGGCCAACAAAAACGCACTTAACCGCCGCCTGACCGAACTGCTGGATCAGGGGCCGGACGAATCCGAGGCGCGCGCCGTTCTTTATGCCGAAACTGATGGCATCAGGCAAATTGGCGAGCAATTCGGCGACAAGGAGACCGATGAGGTCGTTGCAGATCTCGGGCACCTGGTCACTCAACATCTGGAAAAAGGCGACGTGGCCGGCCGCATTAGTGACCACGGCATTGCCATCATTCTGGCTCGGAGCAACAAGGAAGGGCTTGAAGAGTCCGCTGAAGCGCTGTTACAGGCCTACAGCAACCACATTATCGAATTGGAAAGCCGCTCATTTTCGGCGACCTGCAGTATCGGCATGGTCACCCTGGGAAGACTCACCGTGGCAGCGGAAGAAATTATTTCGCAAGCCCGACAGGCCCACGCCGAAGCCGCCGAGAAACAGGAAACTGTCGCCGTCTACCGGCCACAGCTGACCGCCATCGCCACTGCCGAGGACGATGGAAGCTGGCTCGAGCGCCTGCGCCTGGCGATCAAGAATCAGGATTTTTATAGCGTCCAGCAAACCATCATCGACCTGGACGGTGAAGGCGAGCAGTTGGTGGAGAACCTGACTTTCATGCGCGATGAAGAGCGCAACCATTCTCCGGATGAGTATGCTGACATCGCCGAACGGGTCGAATTGGCCGCAGTAATCGACCGTCATGTCATTCCCGGATTGTTGCAGACATTCGCCGACACCGATGAGCGCCAGCTCATCACTTTGAGCAATAACTCGATCATGGACTTTGGTTTTCCTTCCTGGTTTGCAGAGCAAATGAATCTCTACGCCGTCCCCGGAAAGAAGGTTGTTCTGCAAATCGCTCTGGAAGCAGCTCAGACCAACCTGAAGCCTGCTCAAATGCTGATGAAGGAATTGGCGCCGCTCGGCGTACACTTGGCCATTTCTGGTTTCAATGGCGACCGGCCCTCATTGCAGTTGCTTGAACATATTAATGTCTCGTATGCAAAGTTGCGGTCGGAACTTACGTTCGACCTCCCCAATAACAGCAATAACCAGGATACGATCCGCGCAATTGTAGATGCAGCCGATGGGCACGATACCATCGTGATTGCCCAGGAGGTCAACGATACCTCCAGCCTTGCTATCCTGTGGCAATGTGGCGTTAAATTGATTGCAGGCGCGTTTCTCAACGAAGATTCGCAGGTCGTGGGTCAATAATAAGGTTCCGCCGCCATTTCTGATTATATCGGGCGCTTTGCGCCCTCACCTACTGGTGATCTGCATTTTGGCTCCGCAGTCGCCGCCGTGGCCAGTTTTCTGCAGGCCCGGACACGTTGCGGCCAATGGCTGATTCGAGTGGAAGATATCGATCCTCCGCGAGAAGTGGCCGGCAGCGCAGGCCGGATCATTGACGACTTGCGGCGGCTGGGTATGCGCCCCGATGGCGACATTCTTTTCCAAAGCTCAAGCCAGGACCGGCACGCCGCTGCCTGGCAGCAACTCATTGATGATGGATCTGCCTACTGGTGTGGCTGCAGCCGCAAAGATCTCGTGTCCGGCGCACCCTATCCAGGCACCTGCAGCCATGGCCTGCCGCCCGGCTGCGAGGCCCGATCTGTTAGGGCGCGCACCGACGGCAAAACCATCAAATTTCTCGATCTGGTCCAGGGTGCCTGTGCCGAAAAACTGGACCTGAGCTGTGGCGACTTCATTATTCGGCGTGCTGATGGATTGCCTGCTTATCAGCTTGCAGTGGTGGTGGACGACAATGCCCAGGGCATTACCGAAGTTGTGCGCGGCGCAGATCTACTGGACTCCACTGCCCGCCAGATTCACCTGCAGCAATTGCTGGGCGTGCCGCGGCCAGGGTATATGCACGTGCCGGTGGTGACAGACCAGCGTGGCGCCAAGTTGGCCAAGCGACTGGATTCCGACCCGGTACATGCGCTGGCGCCGGAACGCGTCGTGGCCCGGGCTCTGAAATTCCTGGGCCAGGACCCACCACCCGCGTTGCGCCTGGAAGAGGTCTGGACCTGGGCCTTGAAACACTGGAACATCGAGGCCATTCCGCGGTCTGAAAAACGCTGAACAGGCTTTCAGTGCGTATAATGCCCCCGGCGGAACCTTCCAGGACCTCTTGATGAATTCCAACTATCTTGATTTTGAACAACCCATCGCCGAGCTCCAGGCGAAGATTGATGAATTGAGAAATGTAGGCTCGGACAATGCCATTGATCTGGATGAAGAAATCCATCGCTTGCAAGCAAAGATGCGGCAAGAGATCAAGTCGATCTTCAGCGACCTTTCCCCCTGGCAGATTTCACAGCTCAGCCGTCACCCGCTGCGCCCCTACACGCTGGACTACGTTGATATGCTGTTCGAGGATTTTCACGAATTGCACGGCGACCGGTGCTTTGCCGATGACCACGCCATCGTCGGCGGCCTGGCTCGTTTCAGAGACCGTGCAATCATGTTTATCGGTCAGCAGAAAGGCCGCGACACCAAGGCCAAGGTGTTCCGGAATTTCGGCATGCCCAGGCCCGAAGGCTATCGCAAGGCCTTGCGTTTAATGAATATGGCGGCACGCTTTCACCTGCCCCTGATCACCTTTATCGACACACCGGGCGCCTACCCCGGCATTGGCGCCGAGGAGCGCGGACAATCGGAAGCCATTGCAAGAAACCTGGAGGTGATGTCGCGACTGCCCGTACCGATCATCTGCACCATTATCGGCGAAGGCGGATCTGGCGGCGCCCTGGCGATCGGCATCGGCGACCGGGTCAATATTCTCCAGTACAGCACCTATTCGGTCATCACGCCCGAGGGTTGTGCATCGATCCTGTGGAAAGACGCCGCAAACGCCGAAGAAGCGGCAACGGCACTGGGCATTACCTCAGACGGACTCCTGCAGATGGGCCTGGTCAATGAAGTGATTTCGGAACCACTGGGTGGCGCCCACAAGGACCCGCGGGCCGTGGCGGACAGTATCGGTGACCTGTTGGAAGAGCAGCTGGAAACTCTGGATGAACTGACCACCGAAGAACTGGTGGCGCAGCGCTACAAAAGGCTGTTGTCTTACGGCGAATTCCAGGATTAATGCCGGCATTGGGCCCAGGTTTGACCCCCGTATTGACCAAATTGCTGGCCAAATTCGATGAGCATATTTTGTCGGCGCAGCTGCAGCAATTGCTCACCGCTGCAAACATTGAGCCGCGCAAATTCATTGTCGGCTTCAGCGGCGGCCTGGACTCGAGCAGCCTGTTGCTGGCACTGAGTACGCTGCGGGACAAACTGGATGCGCCAATCGTCGCGCTGCATTTTGAGCACGGTCTGCACCCTGATGCCAAACGATGGCGAGAGCACTGCGGTGACATCTGCGCGCAATTGGACATTCCATTCGAAGCCATCTCGGGCACTGTGGCGGCGAAATCAGGCATCGGCACCGAGGCGGCAGCGCGCAATTTCCGCTACCAGCAGTTGGAAAACATTCTGCGCGATGATGATGTTTACCTGACTGCACACCACGCCAGCGACCAGGCGGAAACTCTGTTGCTCAACCTCCTTCGCGGTAGCGGCCCGCTGGGGCTGGCGGCCATTCCGGCCGTGCGCGGCCTTGGCGCGGGCTGGGTAGTCCGGCCGCTATTGAACATTCAACGCGCCGCTTTGGAAGCGTGGATTCAGGACCGGGGAATGGACTGGGTCGATGACCCTTCCAACTCGGACGAGACATTCGACCGCAATTTTCTCCGTCATCGAGTCATTCCACTGCTGCAAGAGCGTTGGCCGGCTGCCACCGCCAGCCTCCACCGCAGTGCGGCCTTGTCGAGAACTGAGTCCGCGGCAATGGCTGCCCTGCTGGTGGCAGAACTCGATCGCATGGGCGCTGATCAGTGCACCCTGCCGATCGCCGCATTGCTCGACAATCCCCTGTTCCTCAGAGCCAACATCTTGCGGCAGTGGGTCCAGGTACACACTGGCTCCACCCTGCCTTACCGCCAATTACAGGAATTTCTGGGCCAGCTCGGCGACGCAGGCGGCGCGACCTCGCCCGACCATCAGCCGGAGTTACAGTGGGCGCAGTGGCTGCTGAAGAAATATCAAGGCCGCCTGTGGCTGCAGGATACCGGTGCCTTGCAAGCCTGCCCCGATGAAGCGTGGGCGGGCGCCGTTGACATTCACTTGGGAGATGGACTGGGCCACCTGGAGATCAAAGGCGAGAACCCGGTGGTCCCTGCGACCTGGTCGATTGGGCCACGGCGTGACGGCGGCCGTATGGTTATTCATGCAGGCGGGCCACGTCGCAAGATCAAACACTTGATGAACGAAGTTGCCATCCCAACCTGGATGCGCCGCTGCATTCCAGTGCTCTACCGCGGTGACACCCCACTCGCGGTGGGTGACTGGCACCTGGCGCCGGAGTTTTCGGACTGGCTCGGCGCGCAACCGGCGCGATTTCGCTGGATACCCGAGAACCCGGCGCTAGTCCGAATGAGATCAGATTGCCATAAGTTTTGAATTGACCCGCAAGCTTGCTGAACGCATATTGGGGTGTTGCGGATTAAGGAACAGCCATGAATCAGGAAACAGACAAAACACCCGACTTTGAGGAAGCATTGGCGGAACTTGAGACGCTGGTGGAGAAAATGGAATCAGGTGAACTCAAGCTCGACGATTCCCTGAAGCATTTCCGCCGCGGCGTCGAGTTGACCAGACTATGCCAACAGGTGCTCGATCAGGCGCAACAGACGGTGGAAGAATTGATGACCCCTGAGGACGAGGGCGACGCCGACGGGCAAGACGTTGATTGAACTCAATGCGAGTATTCTTGCCTGGCAGACTCGCTTTGAAGGGGTGCTTGCAGCCTGGCTGACGCCGCCTGCAACCCGGCCGCAGAGATTGCACGAAGCGATGAATTACTCAATGCTCGGGGGCGGCAAGCGTTTCCGGCCCATCCTGGTATACGCCACGGGCGAAGCGCTCGGCCTGCCTCCGGAATCGCTCGACCCGATTGCATGTGCCGTCGAAACGATTCACGGCTATTCGTTGATCCATGACGACTTACCGGCCATGGATGATGATGACCTGCGGCGGGGCAACCCCACCTGTCACCGAGCCTACGACGAAGCCACCGCCATACTGGCAGGCGACGCCCTTCAGGCTTTGGCCTTCGAGCTTCTGGCAGACGGCCTGCCCGGCGACAGCCCCCATTCACTGAAAATCATCGCTCAGATTGCAGACGCCTGTGGCTCGCAGGGCATGGCCGGCGGTCAGGTCTTGGACCTCGCTTCTGTCGGCCGGGACATTTCGCTCGAAGACCTGTTTGAGATGCACCGCCTGAAAACCGGCGCCCTGATCAAGGTCTGCGTGACTGCCCCTGCCTTGCTGGCCGACGCGCCGCAGGAGACCCAGTCTGCGTTGGCACGATATGGGGCCTGTGTCGGCATGGCCTTTCAGATTCACGATGATATTCTGGACGTAACGGGCAACGAAGACGACACCGGCAAGGCTTCCCAGTCAGACGCGGCGCGACACAAACCGAACTTTCCATCGATGATGGGTCTGGGTCCATCCCGCGATGAATCGGCATTGTGGTGCCAGCGCGCACATGATGCATTGGAAGACTGCCAATGCGATTCCCGTAATCTAGCCCTCCTGGCCACTTACGTTATTGGCCGAAACCATTAGAATAGGTGGCCCGGAGTTTGTGTCCTGGCTCATATGACCCGACAATGAATGATCTGCAATACCCGATACTGAGCAAAATCAACTCGCCGGCGGATCTGCGCCTGCTCGATGAAGAGCAGCTACCGCAAGCCGCGGATGAGTTGCGCCGCTTTCTGGTGGAGTCCGTCGCCAGCAGCGGCGGGCATTTTGGCGCGGGACTGGGCTGCGTGGAGCTGACTGTCGCCCTGCATTACCTGTACGACACGCCACTCGACCGAATCGTCTGGGATGTCGGCCATCAGGCCTATCCGCACAAAATCCTCAGCGGCCGGGCCGGACGCATTACAACCATCAAGAAAAAAGAAGGCCTTGCGCCCTTCCCAAAGCGCTCAGAAAGCGATTACGACACTTTCGGCACCGGCCATTCATCGACCTCAATCAGCGCGGCATTGGGCATGTCGCTGGCGGCGAAGTCCCAGAACCTGCACAAGCGGTGCGTGGCCGTCATTGGCGATGGCGCCATGACTGCCGGCATGGCCTACGAGGCACTCAATCACGGTGGTGAACTGGACCCGAACCTGCTGGTCATCCTCAACGAAAACCAAATGTCCATCTCGCCCAATGTCGGTGCTCTGACGCGAATGCTAGGCCGCCTGATGAGCGGACCAACCGTGACCGGGATCCGCGAAAGAAGCAAAAATCTGATGCAGCGCGATTCACGTACCTGGCGATTCATGAGCCGCTGGGAGGAGCATATCAAGGGCATGGTCATGCCCAGCACGCTGTTTGAAGAGTTGGGCTTCAATTACCTGGGTCCCATAGACGGCCACGATCTCGGCGATTTGATCCGCACCATCCGCACTGCAATGGATGTGCCAGGTCCGAATTTGCTGCATATTATTACGGCCAAGGGCAAAGGCTATCCGCCGGCCGAAGAAGACCCGGTCAAGTATCACGCGGTGGGCCCATTTGACCCCGCAACTGGCGTCGTCAGCAAAGCGGCCAGCCATCCGAAGTCACCCAGCTATACCGAAGTGTTCGGCACCTGGCTGTGTGACATGGCGGCACAGGATTCCCGCCTGCTGGCCATCACGCCCGCAATGCGCGAGGGTTCGGGCATGGTGGAATTCCACCGCAAGTATCCCGACCGCTACTTCGACGTGGGCATAGCCGAACAGCACAGCGTAACGCTGGCGGCCGGCATGGCCTGCGAAGGCGCACACCCGGTGGTGGCCATTTACAGTACTTTTCTGCAGCGCGCCTACGACCAGCTTATCCATGACGTGGCGATCCAGAACTTGCCGGTTCTTTTCGCCATCGACCGGGCTGGCTTGGTGGGCCCCGACGGCCCCACACATGCAGGCAGCTTCGACCTGAGCTACCTGCGCTGCGTTCCGAACATGGTGATTATGGCGCCGGCCGATGCGAACGAATGCCGACAGATGCTTTACACCGGTTTCCTGCACCAGGGCCCGGCGGCTGTGCGCTATCCGCGCGGCAAAGGACCTGGGGTCGAAGTGCAAACCGACATGCGCGCGATTCCCCTCGGCCAGTCCCGACCATTGCGCCAGGGCGAGGGCATTGCCCTGTTGGCGTTTGGCAGCATGGTTGCGACCTCTGAAACGCTTGCCGAAGAGCTAAACGCCAGCCTGATCGATATGCGTTTCGTCAAACCTATCGACCGTGAGGCAATTCGCAAAGCGGCGGCACAGCACGATATGCTGGTCACACTGGAAGAAAATGCGATACATGGCGGCGCCGGCAGCGCCGTAAACGAAGTGTTGGCGGAACAGCAGATATCAATCCCGGTACTGAATATCGGACTGCGGGATGAGTTCATTCCACACGGCACTCGCGAAGAGTGCCTGCAGCAGGCCGGGCTGACCAGGTCCGGCGTGCTGGAGCAGATCCATCACTTCATCAGCCAGCAACAGGCACACACAGGCCTTAGACCCCTCCAGAAAATAGGCTCAGAGTAAAAACTCTCAGGACAAGATTTTCTTCGGTGCAACGATGAACCGGTATGTCAGGTTAATGCGTAAACCAACCCGCAAACGGGTTTTCGGCACTGCGTGCCGGTAGCGGCGCTGACAGTCGTTGTTCATCACCAGCAGACTGCCGTGACGCAGTTCGATTTTCGACAGTTGCCCACTTTGTCGATGCTTTAACAGGAACCGTCGTGCCGCGCCGAGACTGATTGACGCGACAGTGGGTTGCGGCCCCAGCTCCGACTCGTCATCGGCATGCCAGCCCATGCTGTCACAGCCATCCCGGTAGGCATTGGCAAGCACTGAATTGAAGCGGCAATGGAGTTTCTGCTGTAGTTGATCGCGTAAACGAAGCAGAATATCGTGCCACGGCGCAGGCTCCAGTGTGATGCCGCTGTAGCGATACGTCGCTTCGGGTTCACCGTGCCATGCGATCAGCCGCGGTTGTTTGACCCTGCGCCCGAACAACCGAATCGGTCGCTGGGACCAACTCAGCTCTGTCCACAATCGTCGCAAGGCCTCATTCGCCTCCGCCGCGGGCAAAAACCCCTCTTGATAGGTCAGCGTGTCGCTGTCATAGGCAGCAGTCATCGAGGTCACCAGGGATCCGGGCTTGCCGATCAGGCGTGGCGCAGCTTGTGAATCTGCTGATCGTGCAATCGCGCAAACAACAATTGAGCCGCACTGGCGCCAACCAGGGCGAGAAACATATCTGACTGTGTATCCCAGATGTATCCCTGGGTACCCAGAAACGCATCGGCGCTCTCGCCGCTGAGCAGTGCCACCCACCACTCGATCAATTCATAGAAGGCGCTGATTGCCAGGCAAATGCAAACCACGATGAAAAACAGCCAGCCGGCACGCATGACAACTGCATGTCTGATCAACAATTCACGGGCGATAATGGCGGGGACAAATCCCTGGGCCAGGTGGCCGAGCTTGTCGTAATTGTTGCGCTCACCCTGCAGCAAATCCTGCAGCCACTCTCCGACGGGGACTTCGGCGTAGGTGTAATGCCCGCCGATCATCAATATCACGGCGTGAATCAGAATCAGCGTATAGCTTAGGGTTGTCAGGGGAAAGCGTTTTCTGGTCAGCGCCAGGATGACCAGCGCGGCCAAGGCCGGCGTGACCTCGAGCCACCAGGTCGGATAATCGTGCGGCGAAATTGCCGACCAGGCCAGCACTGCGAAAAATGCCGCCAGCCAGGCCGTGGTGAGTTTGCTCATTAAACTTGCCTGGCGCCGGGCCTATTCGTAGATGCGCACGGCCAATACATCGCAGCATGCTCCATGAAGAACCGAGTTGGCGGTGGCGCCCAGCAGCAACTGCATGCCTTTCTGGCCATGCGTACCGAGCACAATCAAATCCATGTCATGGTCATCGGCAAACTGCCTGACTTCACGGGCCGGCGAGCCGCTCAGGAAGTAGCGGGCATCAGCGTCTACGCCGAATTGGTCGCCATACCCATTTAATTTCTTGTCCAATTCGTCACGCAGTTTGTCTTCCATCTCATCCATACCCACGAAAACAGGACCATAGGGCACGACGCCCATGTAGACCGAGTCCATCGGCTCCTGAACATACACCAGGTGCAGTTTGCTCTTCTCTCCAGCCACTTCGCTGGCGCGATTCAGAATCGCTTCAGACTCGCTGCTTAAGTCGATTGCAACCAATATGTTGGCATATCCGGCCATCGGAAACTCCTTAGTCTCGCTGAAGATATTCGATCGGAACATCTTATTCTAACCCAACCGGGGTCGGCGGCTTGCCTGCGGCTCGTATGGGTCATCTCTGCGTTATTGCAGTGACTCTGGCATTATCTGCGCATGAGTTTGCCGTTGCTTATCCAGTTCGCACTGTGCCCAATTGTGCTGCTGTCGTTGCTGTGGGTGACCGCCCCGTACGGCCGCCATTTTCGCAGTGGTTGGGGCCGGGTGTTACCCAACCGGTTGGCTTGGGTCTTGATGGAAATTCCCGCCCTGGGGGTGATCGCACTGGTTGTACTATCCAGTGGGTTTCATACCGACCCCAATGCCTGGGTACCCTTGTTGCTGTGGTTGGGGCACTACGCCTATCGGACCGTTGTATTCCCGCTGCTGATGCGCCCGTCCCACAGCACATTTCCGGCCATGCTGGTCATGTTTGCAATCGGCTTCAACGTTCTTAACGGCTGGAATAATGGCGTCGCCCTGGCGCAAGCCGGCGAGCGCGACGTGGCGCTGATCAGCGGTCATTTTTTGGTGGGTACGGTGATTTTTGTACTTGGCTTTGCGGTGCATTTGCATTCTGACCGCCTGATCCGGCAGCTGAGAATGCCGGGCGAGTCTTCGTATGGCATTCCGCGAGGCGGCCTGTTTCGCTGGATCAGCAGCCCTCACTACCTGGGAGAAATTGTGCAATGGACCGGCTGGGCCATTCTCACCTGGTCACTGGCTGGCGCCGCATTTGCACTGTTCACTCTATGCAACTTGCTGCCACGCGCCATCGCCAATCACAACTGGTATCTCAAAAAATTTGCAGATTACCCGGCCGATCGCCGAATCATCCTGCCAGGCTTGTATTAGCCGGCGTCCGAAAAAAGGTTGGCAAAGCTCACACCTGTTTCCCTGCCGCCGGCTGAACTGTTGGGAAAGACCACCTCGCCGGCGCCCTGATTGACCCAATCGGCAACGCGCGACAGGATACGGTCCGTCGCTGTCAGCCCCTCGATTTCTGCGCCCGGTGTTTCCAGCGGAATCTGACTGTCTGTATCAGGCCGGCTCTCGCGTTCAGGAAACAGCTCACCGTATAAACCGCCTCGTATCGAGTGACCCAGCACCATGGTATAGGTGCCGCTGCCATGGTCTGTACCGGCGGCGCCGTTGGCGACGATCTGCCTGCCGAAGTCACTGGCAAAATAAAACGCCAGATTTTCGCTGGCAGGAACATCGACATAGGGCAGGTTTTCTATGGCTGTCAAGGCGGTGTCAAGTCCGCCACCGGTACCAAAAACATCAGCCAGGTTGGCGCCAATCTCTGCGGCCTCGTTGTTGTGGGTGTCCCAACCGCCGTAACTCATGGACACCACGCCCAGGCTGAGCTGGGAGGGCACCTGGCACACATCGAACAGATTGCGTGACTCCTAGGCGAATTCGGGGTTGAACAACTGCAGCTCGATCAATTCCTGCGGCAGCGGCCTGCATGACGCCAGTTTCTGATCCACCGCTGCGGCAAATGAGCGCAGGGCGTCGTTGTGCTGGAAAAACAGGTGATAGGGCCAGTTGCCCGGCTGCTCAGCGACGACTTCAGGACCACGCGCCTGATAATAAGCTTTCAGCGCCCGCGCCAGGATGCTGCGGCGACTGGCCGGGTTGTCCGGGTCGGCCTGTGGCAGCGCCAGGTTGCGCATATCCTGTGCGTGCACCACCCTGGCCAGCCCCGATCCGCGAACGCTGCCCTTGTTGAAGGTTGAAACGCTGCTGCCCAGTTCCACGCTGTTGGCCGTGCCGCCAAGGTGCTCAACCAGTCGCCCGCCCCAGCCATTGCGGTCAAAATTGAGCGCTGCCAGTTCAGGCTCACCGGCATCGGCATTCAAGATGGACTGATCATGCCTGCGATTGCGTGAACAATAGGCGTTGGCGACCAGCGCCAGCCTGCCCGCGTCGAATTGTGTTTTCAACCAGCTGGCACTGCTGTGAATTCCAAATTCCCGGCCGCTGCCTGCGGCGGTGGTCAGCAGATATTCAGCGTCAAACATCTGTTGATAATTCGCATAGGCGTCGCTATAAAGCGAGCGTCTGGCCTGCCACAGCAAGTCCAGGTAATCACTGTCCGGGTGATTTGGGGCCGGCATGAACAGATAGCGAAAATCCGCTCCGCCGTGCAGCATGAAGTTCACCAGCGTGCGGGGCATATCCTGTGGTGCGCAGCTGGCGCCCGGGCCCAGATCTTGGTCCTGGTCCTGACCCAGCAAAAGAGCCGGTCTGCCGGCGATCATGCTTCCGGCCAGCGACGCGGCAACGGCCTGGCGCAGGAATGCCCGGCGGTTGATGGATTGTTGCTCAGCCTTCATGGCGACTCCCCGGTACGGGCAAAGGCAAACGGCATCATCGTGATGAAATTTATCGCCATGCCGACGCACACTTGCTCGTCGGGGTCGGTGAAATTCATTTCAACCGCAGCAAGCTCCTGGTTCACATCAGCGACCCATCCCTCCTGCAAGTCTTCGGAGGAATATAGGGCATCCAGGTTGTCGCGATCGACCACGGCGGCGAAATCAAACCCGGTAGCGAGCAGGCTGTGCACATTGGCCTGCGCAACGATGTCAAAGTTGGCCCCGCCATCGGCAATGAACCGCTGCCACAGCCACTGCGCGACATCGCCCACGATATGTTTGCCGTTGGGGTTGGTAGGGATCACAGTGCCCCAGTCTTTGCGCCACAACCGCGCGGCGCCTTCGGCTTGCAGCAAGTAATACAGCTCGGCGGTCGCCAGCGCATCGGGGTTGTTGACGTTTTGATTCCATGCGTTGCGGAATGAAAAGCGGTCATTGGCGGCGTCATTGCCGGTCTGCCCGCCAAAAACGTCCCTGATTGGCGCAAATGCCAGGGCGTTCTGCTCCAGCATCGGAATAACCGGTCCGATAAAGAATGGCTTGGCGAAAGATTCGGTGTTGTCGAGGATATTGGCATTGTGGATAATCAGATTGCGCTCGAAGGCAGACCAGTATTTGAATGCTTCGGGGGCATGAAACTGGTCTGAAATCGCATAGGCGCGGAGGAAGCGCAGGAGATTGAACTGCGCTGCCTGCCAGGCAGTCTGCAGTCCAGTGGCTTCCTCAGCCGTGATGACGGTGTCGCCAAAAAATCGCACCAGCTTCAGCGGCGTGTTGGCAACCGACTCAGGATGAGTCGCTGCCACCATGCCCAATACTTTCAACTTGTCCGCGGCCGTCTCGCCGCAGATGGGCTGATGCAAGATTTCCAGACAACTCTGTGCCCCCTTGCGAAAGTCAAAGTGTGCGGTACGGTTGTAAATATCCCGCCCCACTGCGTCTTGGTGATCGGTGAAGACTATGTCAGAGAGAAACCAATCAAACTGACTGACCGAATCAAAGCGGTCGGGCTCAGCGTCGAGATACATGCCGGTCAGCAATTTGGCATTGTTCTCAATGGTCACGCCCTCGTGGTAGTCGGCATCTTCCGTTGTGCCCTGTATTCCGAACAACAGCTGGAAGTACTCGCGGGCAAAATCGTCGTTGCCGAAGAATTCGCCGGTATTGGGGTGGACATAACTGGCGAAATGTCCGTAAGCCAGCGCAACCGCTCCGTTAATCGCCGCCTGGTACATCAATTCGACGAAATCGCTGCTGTTCATCAACGCCTCGACCGTGTCGTCGTAGTAGTCACGTATCAGCCCCACACCCGCATTTTGAATATGAATCGAAGCGTGGTAGTTGGTCAGGTAGAACGCCGTTTTGTGGAGAAACTGGTTGCAACCCCGCGTATGCATGGCGCGCGGCCAGACCAGGTACAAGCCCACGGGGCTGAGCTGGCCCAGGTCCTCGAATAGCAAGGCGCAGTAGGAACGGTCAAAAACCCGTGCTGGATTGGCGGGATCGTCAGAGCTCCACAGCTGCTGCAGTTGGGTCATCGAGGTGCACTGAAAATCGGCATTGCTGCCATCGGGCGCCGACAGGCGTAGGTTGATGGGGTTGAAGTTGAGCATTTGGACGATGGCCCGTTCCGGTCTCATGCCGGACCAACGGGCGATTTGCTCGTCGCTGGCATGACCGCCAAATGCAAATGACTGCAGCACCCGGCGTACGGTGCCCTCGGTCCAGCGATCTCCGGGAATGACCTCCAGGCCCTCCAGCCTGACGCCGGATATGGCGTCTGCGATGTCTATTGGTTGGCGGAAATCCGCCCAAGTTCTGAGCCAGTGCAGAAACGGAAACAAACAGACCCATGCTCAGCACCAAGCGGAGGAGCAAGTCATGTCTGAAATATTTATTGCGCACTCAGTTTCCTGGTTGACGATCGACGCTCAAAACCGCGTTGGGCCTCAAAGATGATCCTGCGGCTGTCTGCAATTTGGCAATAAACCCCGTGCAAAGTTCAATGTTTCCTTGTGTTGCTAGCGTACTACACCAGGCTTCGGAAAATCGAAGGCGTCCGGTAAAAGGCCCTTTTTCGACCACTCTTTAACCGCACTAGAATCGCAGGCTGAGATGATCACCGCTTCTGGGGCCATGAGTTCATGCATCACCTGGCGGCAAGCCCCGCAAGGCGCAAAGGCCCGCTCGCCGGGTACATATATGACCAAGCGCTCCAATGTACCTGCTTTGGCCCCGTGAGCGACGGCATTATTCAGCGCATTGCGCTCGGCACACTGGGTGAGGCCGAAGACACCGTTCTCCACGTTGCAACCACTGAATACGCGCCCACGCTGATCTTCAACGACCGCGCCGACCGGAAAATGACTGTAAGGTGCGTACGAGTTCGCGCTGGCCGCCTTGGCCTGTGCTATGAGTTCGGCTGATTTCTTCTTGGGCATAAGAGCGGGATTCCTGCTGCTGTTCGATGTTGGTCTGTCAGGACTGGAGGATGACCGGCCTGTCGAGCGGTCTGACGTCGGTAATCTGGTAGGCCTGCTTGAGTGTCAACGCTGCCCGCGCCCAATCGTCTTCACTTCGGGCATGCACCATGGCAAGCGGACGATCTGGATTGATTGCATCACCAAGGCCAATCAGATCCGACAGACCCACGGCGGGATCGACAGGATCCCCAGGACGTTTGCGGCCTCCACCCAACTCGACAACCGATACCCCGACGGCCTGTGTATCGATGCCCGATACAAAGCCGCTGTGGCCGGCAAATACTGGCTTGATGACCTCCGCCCGGGGCAGTATATCCCGGTGCTGCTCGAGGATGTGTGCGGAGCCTCCCTGGGCACAGACCATGGCGGCAAACTTGTCCGCCGCAGCACCGCTGGCGAGCCTGTCACTGACCATTGCCTGCGCGTCTCTGCGATTCTGATGAATGTCACCCACCAGCAGCATGTCTGATGCAACCGCGCTGATGACCTCGACCAGGCGCGGATGTCTTTTATCACCGGTAAGGAACCCAATGGCCTCCGCTACTTCGACTGCGTTGCCGGCACTCCAGGCCAACGGCTGGCCCATATCTGTCAGAACTGAGCGGCATCTGACCCCAGCGGCAGCAGCGATATGGCCAATCTTGCCGGCGAGTTGACGCGCTTGCTCTACGTCTCGCATAAAGGCCCCGTTGCCACATTTAATATCCATCACCAGGCCTTCAAGGCCTTCAGCGAGCTTCTTGGCCAGTATGGAAGATACGATTAGGGGAATGGAGTCGACCGTTGCCGTAGCGTCCCTGACGGCGTAAATGCGCCCATCTGCAGGGGCGAATTCGGCAGACTGGCCCACAATGGCCACACCAATCTGTCTGACTTGCCGCTGAAATCGTTCTGACGCCGGAAACAGTTGCAGGCCCGGAATACTCTCCAGCTTGTCAACCGTACCGCCGGTGTGGCCGAGACCCCGCCCCGAGATCATCGGCACGAAAGCGCCGCAGGCCGCAACCAGCGGGCCCACCACCAGGCTGACCAGATCGCCTACCCCGCCGGTTGAATGTTTGTCCAGCACCGGCCCGTCAAGGCCACACCAATGCAATACCGTTCCACTGTCCCGCATGGAGCGCGTCAGCGTGCCGAGTTCTTCATCCGACAGGCCCCTGAAGAAAATTGCCATTGCCAGGGCGGCAATCTGGGAATCGCTGACGGCGCCTGAGGTTATGCCTTCAACCAGCCCGCGGATTTCTTCACTGGACAAAGCCAGGCCCTCGCGCTTTTTCCTGATCAGTTGCTCGGTCAAGGGCATTTGGCGCTCATGCAAACAGGGTTAAGAGTTGAATCATGACGGACAGCCCCCACATTGCCAACTCTCCTGCCAAAATTGAGCCGCCAAACCGGATGCGAAAACCCCGAAATTCCCGATCCGGCGTGACGGTTCATGAGGTAAGAAAACAACATATTTTGTTTTTTACACACATTTTTCGACTTAGTTGTTGTGGTTTGCCCGTCAAATTGGGTAAAATCAGCTGACACAGACGGATTTGGCTGGAGAACAAACAGGGTGAAGCCGGATCAGTCTGGCTGTCATGAAGACTTTTTAACGTTTTTCTTACACCAAGAGTTTATGATTGGCCACTAATTGGCTAGCTTGGTCGGTTAAGGAGTTTTATTGTGATCCGAGCAAGGTCAAATGATTGTCCGAAAGAGACAAGTTGAGGAGAGTTCGAAGATTTATATTAGCGTCTGCTGAATACGGTGTAATGCCTGATTCTGAACGATTCTGGGCGCTGCAAAACAGAGGAAATACTTTGTGAGCAGAACCCTGAAATCGCTAAAACCGGCATTGAATATCGTTCAGCTAAACTTGACGATAACGGTAATAAACCGGACACTTTGACCCCAAAGGGCCCCGACAATGACTTTTCAAAGCAAGAATGGGCAAAATAACCGGTCGCAATATGCATCCAATCTCGATATGAAACCGACACCCAATAATCATTCCTTACCCTTGAAATCTGCTGGTTTCAAGAGTTTGGCAGAGGCACTGGAATACGCAGCTGACGGTGAAAGTGGATTTAATTTCTACGATCACCGTGGCAACCTGAGCCAGAATTTGTCGTACCGGCAGCTTTATCATGAAGCTCGCGTGCTGGCGCGCAAGCTCAATTCGCTCGGTTGCGCGCGTGGTACACGCGTGGGCATCATTGCCGAAACAGACCCGCTGTTCCATCGATTCTTTTTCGCCTGCCAGTTCGCCGGCCTGATCCCGGTGGCTTTGCCCGCCGGAATCCAACTGGGTGCGCACAAGGCCTACGTCGGGCAGATCAAGCGCATGCTGGAAAGTTGCGGCGCTGAAATTGCCGTTGCGCCACATTCACACGCCGACTTTTTGGAAGAAGTCGCACAGATTCTGGATCTGACCATGTCGGGTACGCCAGAAGACTTCGACGCCTTGGCAGAGGATTCGTCCGAACTGACCCCCATGGAAGGCCGCGAATCCGCTTACCTGCAGTACACCTCCGGCAGTACACGATTTCCGCGTGGCGTCGAAATCGATCAGTTTACTGCTTTGGACAATCTGCAGGAAATTGCCGAATATGGGTTGAAGCTGGAGCGCACTGACCGCTTTGTTTCATGGCTGCCGTTTTACCATGACATGGGCATGATCGGATTCATCCTGGTACCGTTAATCAGCCAGCTATCGGTTGATTACTTGGCATCCCGGACTTTCGCCATGCGTCCGCGGCTCTGGTTGAAACTTATTTCCGACAATCGAGGCACGATATCATCCAGCCCGACTTTCGGTTACGCACTTTGTGCCAAACGCCTGCGACCGTCTGATTACGAGCGCTATGACCTTAGTTGCTGGCGTGCTGCCTGCGTTGGTGCTGAGCAAATCAAACCCCAGCCGCTGAAGGATTTCGCCAAAGCCCTGGCGCCCTGTGGATTCAATCCCAGGTCATTCATCGCCTGCTACGGTATGGCCGAAACCGTTCTGGTGGTCAGCTTCGCAGCTTTGGATGCCGGCATTCGTGTCGATTTCGTCGATCAGGATGCAATGGGCATCACCGGCGCCGCGAATCCGATGCTGGAGGCGCATCCGAAAGCGGCCGGCTATGTCGATTGCGGGACGGTATTACCGAGCTTTGACTTCCGCATTTGTGGACCTGATGGTGAAGAACTGGCTGACCGCGAATGCGGCATCATTTACCTGAAAGGACCAAGCGTCATGCGGGGTTACTTTCAGGACGAAGAATCAACGCGGTCCGTATTGTCAGAACAAGGCTGGCTCGACACCGGCGACATCGGTTACCGAATTGGCAACAACCTAGTCATCACTGCGCGCAGCAAGGACGTCATCATTATCAAGGGCCGTAATATCTGGCCGCATGATCTTGAGACTGTGGTCGAGAAATTGCCCCAAGTGCGAATGGGCGGTGTGGCGGCATTCTCTGCGCCTGAAGTCAATGACCAGGAACAGGCCGTACTGGTCGTTGAAACCCGTAGCAGGGATTTGGATGACCGCGAGGAATTGGTCCACCGAATCACCGAGCTGATGCACGAATATTTTGGCATCAATGTCGAAATCGATCTGGTCAAGCCGGGCACGCTGCCGAGAACATCCTCTGGCAAGCTGTCTCGTTCCCTGTCCAAGAAGGGCTACCTCGCACGACTCAATGAAAGCGTCAAGGCGCACTACGACTACGCCGTGCCCTACCCAGAGCGGAAAATCGCCTGATTTGACGCGCTCGCAAGAGCCTGTATTACTGACAGGCGCCACCGGTTTCATCGGTCGGCGCTTACAGACCATACTCACCCGCCAGGGCCGCAAGGTTCGGGCGCTGATCAGACCAGGCTCTCTGAATCGCGACGCGCTTCTGCCCCAAGTGGAAGTCATTGAAGGAAACCTGAACGATGCCCAGACGCTGTCTCGCGCCGTGTCGGGTATTTCCGCAGCCGTCTACGCTGCAGGTAGCGTTCGGGGCCGGAATGCAGTCGATTTTGCTGCCGCGAATGTCGACGGCGTGCGTTGCATGGTCGAGGCAATAAATCTCGCAGAACCTGAGACTCCACTGCTTTTGATGTCCTCGCTGGCGGCCAGTCGGCCATCACTGTCAGATTATTCCCGCAGCAAATTCCTCGGCGAAGAGCAGCTCAAGCAGCGCTCCACACGCCCCTGGTCAATTATCCGTCCATCCGCCGTGTACGGCCCAGGTGACAAAGAAATGTTGCCATTACTCAAACTCGCCCGCAGTGGATGGGCTGTACAACCGGGACCGGACGGCCAGCGAGTCAACCTGATACATGCCGATGACTTGTGCGCTGCGGCGTGTGCGTGGCTCGATCACTGGCAGGCGTGCCGCAGTCAGACATACACGCTTGATGACTGGACAAGCAGGCGGCTATACCTGGCGGCAGATTGTGGAATCAGCGGGCGCCAGTACATTTCATCGTATCCAGGTGCCGCAATCATTATTGCGGGCCAGCGCCTGGACCAACCTGGCCGTATCTGCCGTAACTCGGCACTTTACCGGCAACCAACCCATGCTGACACCGGGCAAAGTGAACGAACTGACACAATCGTCGTGGCTGTGTGACAATGAGCCCTTCTGCAGGGCCACCGGGTGGCGTCCGCAAATCAGTTTAATAGAGGGTATTCAATTGACTCTTGAAAACAGCGACAATGGCTGACCGGAATGGACCGCCTGCCCGGTCAAATGAATGGACAGCTGGAGAAACCTTGAGCCAATCCGCGCAAAGCATTGAGCTGAGAATCAAAGACCTATTGCTGGAGTACCTGCAACCCATCTGGCAGGCCAACCCAGCAGCCAGGACCGAAATATCCGGTGCCACCAACCTGGTGTCTGACCTGACCCTGGACTCATTCCAGGTGATGGAGTTCCTGATGGAAGTCGAAGACGAGTACGACATTGCCATAGACATGAACGCCTTGTCAGAAGTTCATACCATCAGTGATTTATCCGGCGTCGTGCTGCCCCAGCTGGGGGATTGATCTGACCATGCCTTTGCTCGACAAGTTTGAGGCCGCGGCGACGATCAGGGCCGCTATGCAGGCTGGCGATCACAATCCAACCAATATCGTGTTTGACGAAATTATCTCTCCTACAGAAGGCATGGTCGAGGGCCGCAGAACGATACTTGCAGGCACGAACAATTACCTGGGCCTGACTTTTGATCCGGCTTGTCTGGCCGCAGGAACCCGCGCACTGCACGAACAGGGCAGCGGTACCACCGGTTCTCGCATGGCCAATGGCAGTTTCACCGCACACACGCAGCTGGAACGGGCACTGGCCGATTTCTACTCGCTGCCTTACGCGATGGTGTTCTCGACTGGGTATGCGGCCAACCTGGGCACCCTTGCCGCTCTACTGAGCCCGGGTGATGCCGTCCTGCTCGATGCCGATGCCCACGCCAGCCTCTATGATGGCTGCAAGATGAGCGGCGCTGATATTTTCCGATTCAAACACAACGATGTCAGCAGCCTGGAAAAACGTATCACGCGCCTGGGCGACCGGGCCAGGGATTGCCTGATCGTTACCGAAGGGATGTACAGCGTGCTGGGCGATTGCGCCCCACTGAAGGAAATTGTCGACATCAAGGAACGGTTCGGCGCCTTATTGTTGGTGGACGAAGCCCATTCTCTTGGCGTGTTCGGAGAACGGGGCACCGGCGTGGCCGAAGCCCAGGGCGTGGCGGATGGCGTTGATTTTTTCGTCGGCACTTTCAGCAAAAGCCTGGGTGCGATGGGCGGCTTTTGCGCCAGCCCCCACGCCGAACTCGAGTTATTCAGATACGTTTCCAGGCCCTTTATATTCACTGCTTCGTCCAGCCCTTCAATCATAGCCACCACGCACGAGGCCCTCAGACAGATCAGCGCACCGCCCAGAGTTGCGTGAAACACTGTGGCGCAACGCCAACCGGTTGTACGATGGCCTCAATAATCTGGGTTACGAGGTAGGCCCCGAAGCCAGCCCGGTGGTCGCCGTCAAGCTTGGAGAGAGAGCCAGGGCCCTGGATTTCTGGAATCGCATCCTCGAGGCTGGAATCTATACCAACCTGATGGTGCCGCCGGCTTCTCCTAACAGCAGCAGCTACCTGAGGTGCAGCGTCAGCGCGGCCCACAGCCTGGAGCAGATGGACACGATCATCGCGGCATTCAAGAAACTGCAGGACCAGTGTTCTGCATTGTAATTGATGGCACTTTCAGTACACTAACGGTGACGAGATACCACCCAAAGCGTCAGAATCAGGGTCAGTAGAGAAGCCGCTATGGCAGCGTAACCTGGCCCCACCAATCCCAACCAGCCCGTCAGCACGAAAAACAGGCTGACGTATGAAAAAATCCCCAACAGGTTAATCCGCAGGATGGTCGCCGCCCTGCCCATGGCGTAGGCGGCGGCGCGCAGGGATGCACCTGCCAGGTCGAACGAGGCGGCCAACAACATCAGCACCAGCAGTGGGGCCGCTGCCACATAATCTTCACCAATGAGGCCCAGTAAACCCTCGCTGATAAAAACGGATAGCACCACAAAGCAAAGACCAATCAGCCCCGCCATCGCCGCAGTTTTATAAGGCAGGTTACCGAGTCTGCCGCCGTCAGTATTCCAGCTTCGAGTCAGGTCGGGGAACAACACATCACGGAGGATGACGACAGGCTGGGTCAATACTGTCGAGAATTCCCGGGCCAGGCGGAACATGCCTGCCGCGGCCGGGCCCAGCAAAGCGCCGGCAATCATCGTGGACAGGTGCTTGGGCAGCAAATCCACATTGGTCTGCCAATACACCACTAACACAAAATGCCAGAATTCCCCGGGAACGCGCGCGCAGGTCCTGCACCGGCCGGCGCCACTCAAACTCCTGCCACAGCGGGGTCCGGTTGTGCCGCCCCAACTCAATGTGTCCCCGGACAAACAAATAGGCATTGCCGGCAACGAATGCGACGGCCCAGGCGGCCACGAACCAACCCATATCGGCCTCCATGATCCACGCCGATATGACCAGTATCAGGCGGATACTTGGTCCGACTGCAAACTGCACGCTGAGTGCATCGAAGCGATCATAGAGGCGCAATATGCCATTGGAAGTGTTAATTGGCGTGGACAACATGGCCAGCGAATAAAGCACGGCCCAAATCGTTACCTCAGCAGACCAGTTCAGCAGGTAGGCGGCAACTGGCGCCGCGGCCACGCCTATCAGCGTCGCCACGGAGCATGCGCCAAAATCGATCAATAAAGTGGAACGCAATAAACCATTGAGCCCCTTCTCATCGCCGGCGTCATGCAATGGCACCCCGAATCGTACAATCGCCTCAAATGTCCGGAAGTTCAGAAAGCCGCGCACCACCATGATGTAGGTATGAAGCAGTACAACAATGCCGAATTCAGCGGCCGGCAAAGCACTGGCCATCAATGCGGTTGCAGCAACTGAAAACAGAGCAGCAATGCCGCGACCGCGGAGCACCACACCAAAATTACTCAGGATGCGGTTGTCCAGGATGCGGTTTTTCAGGCTGCTCAGTGGCACGGATTAACGAAAAGCCCCACGGCGGTAGAGGCGCCACAACAGCGGCCAGGCAAATAGCAGCGGGAATTTTCTTTGCCGCGGCGAGGGTTCAATGTAAATGTTGGAATGCCGGCTGATTTTCCAAAGCAGATAATCGAGGGCGTCATCAAAAGTCAACGAAGCCTTGACGATTCTGAGTACTGACAGCACCTTTCCCTGCACTTTGCGCATTCGCCAGCGCCAAATGGCCCGCTGCAGCAATGCCGTGGAGGCCTGTCGTGCGTATCGCCCCTTGCCCAGCGGACGGATCATATTCCCATCTTGGGCCAGCGCAGCAGTCATCTGCTCATAGTAACTTGCGTTAAATTCGACCAACGCCTGAGTGTGACTGGCGGGTTCGGATCTCAGTTCACACTGGTAGGTCAGAGACAATCCCCGCCGCCACAGCGCCATCGCGTCGAAGCCATCCTCGCACATGGGAGCAGCCTCTTTGACGAACCGCCGTGAGGCGAGGTCTATCGCATTGACGATGCGGTCGCCAACTTCGCTATCAACGCAGTAAACGAGACTACTGGGTTGTGAAAACCGGGCCCAGAAATAGGAGTGAAAGTCTCCCTGCAGCGCCTTCTCGAACTGGTGGGTTGTCATCAGCGAATATTTGGCGCGCGCCTCTGTGGGTGGCTCGCCACAATGAATCTGGAATACATTTGGCGGCAGGGCACGCGCCAGCCATCGTTGCAGCAGATTCGGGATGGCGCCGAACTTGTCAATCAGGACATAGAAATCCAGCAGGCTGTCGCGCTTGCCTCTGAGGTAAGAACCGTAGATCAGAATCGCCTCCAGGTGGTCTCCATAGCGGGCCCGGATTGCACTCACCAGCTGATCCCTTTGGTGGTCCTCGAAATCGCATTCCGTGCGCAGCGAACCGGCAATCAACACATTGACGCTGCTAACTTCATGCATAAGCGCCTCGCGTCGACCCGAACACACCATAGCTGAGCGGGTGCAACTGCGCCGCCTGGTCCATATCGCTCAACCAGGACTGCAGCCGCCCATGCCTGAGTCGATGCAGGGCCGCCTGGCCAATTCTCAGAATCAATACCGCGCTGGTCAACAACGACCAGCCCGCCACGCCAACAAAGCCCCAGTCGGGCCGCCCGGCAACAACCGCAAGGGTCAGAATGATCAGACAGGGATTGCGTCGAGCAGTCACCAGGCGAAACCAGGCGTCAAACGGTCGCCAGGTGAATATCGTGCAGTCTCCCAGCATAGGAAATAGACCCTCCACCGCACGACCGGCAATATAGGCCAAAACGATCAGCCAGTAAGCCGCGGGCAGATCTACCCCCCAGATCGGCGAAAAACCGCTCAATGACATGCCCCAGAAAATGTACCAGAACGGCGGGTGCAGGATGTCGATTCCGTGGTCCAACCAGTGTCCAAGACGGCTGGACTGAATGGTGACCCGAGCCAGCTTTCCATCGACCGTGTCCAGAAAAGTCATGATCCACCCCGCCAGCAAACCCGCGGCGTAGTCCCCCTGCAGAAACAGCCAGCTCGCAGCGATGACCAGGACGAACCCGACTGATGTGACCAAGTTGGGAGACAAACCCAATGTTGCGCACCACCGGACCACAACCCGGGCCGGCCTGGGCCAAACGAACTTGGTCACCAGGTCGGTAATGCCACGGTAGGCGTTGCCATAGAGCATGGACTCCAGGCGATCTTTCTGATCCAACTCAATGGGCTCGAGCAGAGGATTTTTGGCGCGGCGCAGCTCTTCGTCGAAAGCAGCGATATCGGTGACCGTCAGCCGCCTCATTTTGGCCAAAGCGCCAGGCTCACTGCCGGGCTCGCAACCGGACGGGTAACCGGTCAGCCACTTGCTCGCCACATCAAGCAGTTGGTGCGACACCCACGCTGCGGCGGGCCTTCGGTCATTGTCGATCAGTACACAGCCGGGTTGGTCAAGTATGCCTTTCAAAGTATTAATTTCAAAGAGATAGTTGCCATTGATCAGCAGAACAGGGCGGACCGCATCGGTCCCAGCTGAGTCCTGCAAAATATCGACACCGCCAATTTCTCGCAGTTGACGGTGGAGGCGTTCCCGCGAGCTTAAACCCCATAACTTGACGGCAGTCTCACCCAGGATTAATGCTAAAACGCTCATGATATAGTTCGTCCTTGGAGCCTGTGGACAGGCTCCCTACATGGCTTATTATTTCAGGATTGCAATCCATCGAAGCCAGTATAGCGATACCGGGGCTGATCATTTGACCTTATGCGACTGATTCATATCACTGACCCTCACCTGTCCACGCTCGAGCACCTGTCGTTAGGCCAGGTGCGCGGCAAGCGGTTGTCGGGGTTCCTGTCCTGGCAAAAAAACCGTCGTCACCATCACTTGCCCGGCGTGCTTGAGCAACTCCGCTTGGCAGTGCTCGCTGAAAAGCCTGAGCAGATACTGCTGACTGGCGATCTGGTCCAGATTGGTACCGAAGAGGAAGTCAGGGCGAGCAGGATGTGGCTGGAGAGCCTGGGCCCGCCCGAGCGGGTCATGTTCGTGCCCGGCAACCACGATGTGTATGGATCCGACTCCTGGGCATACCTCTGCCGTCACTGGTCTGAATACCTGCCGCCTGACCAGAGCAGCAGTTTCTCGGGATATCCGCTCAGCCGCGTTTTGAACGGCGTTGAGCTCATTGGTCTGTCCACAGCCTGCACCACGCCCATATTTTCCGCGCGAGGACAGTTGGGTCAGGCACAAGCTGACAGACTTTCAGCGCTGCTACCTGGCGCGACACAAAGCGGCCGCCTGATCTTCGTATTGATCCATCATCCGCGCATTCAAGGGCATCGCACAGTGGCGCAAGGCGGTAAAGGAAACCGCCGTCCTGGAGACCTTGTTTGCTCGCCATGCACCTCACATCGTGGTATTCGGCCACACCCACCGGAACCATGAGTACCGCACACCCAACACCGATTCTGACACGCGCATTTACTCTACTGCGTTCGGCCTCGTTGCGCCATGCCGCGTCCTACCGTATTTTTGACGTCAATCGCGATGCCAGTGGCTGGCGAGTTCATATGACACTAAATCCATTGCCCACCCGGCACGCAATCGACCCGTCCTTTCCCGGTAGCGGATGAAGCCGTTTGGATAATCCCGCCACAAACTGTTGCCTCCTCGCCACCCTGAGACCGCTCAGCCCGTCCGCTCCCAATACTGCGCCAGCACCGTTACAGTCAACAACACAATTGCCGGCGCCAAAATGGTGGCTGCCGGATTAAGCTGAAATAACGTGGCCAGGTGACCCGTCAGCTGCTGCACCAAGTAAAACGATATTCCAATAACACCGCCGATTATGATTCGCTGGCTGGCAGGCACCTCGCGGGTCGATCCGATCAGCAAGGGCAGGGACAACAGGGCCATGCCTACCAGGGTTAGCAGGGCACTGATTTGCTGCCAGAACACAACGCGGTGGTAATGCGTATCGAGCTGATTGGCGGACAAATAGCTGATGGTGCGGCTCAGATCCCGGGGAGACAGCGCCTCAACCGGTAACATCAGGACCTCGGTTTGCTCTTCCGTCAGCAGTGCCGGCCATTCCAGGGTGGCCAGAAATTGCTCCGCCCCTGGGCCTTCTCCCAGTTTCGTCACTCTGACATCCTCAAGCTCCCACCGACGGTCCCCGAGGGTGCGGGCGTGGTGGGCCCTGACAATTTCAGTCAGCCGCCCCTTGCTGTCGGTCCGGTAAATCTCCACCCCAGACAATTCCTGGTTGAAAACCACGTCGCTGATTTGTACGAACTGGTCACCACTGCGCGCCCAGAACTGCGCTCGGCCATCAACGCCGAAATCTGCCTGTTCCAGCGCCCGTGCCCGAATTTCGGCCGCTTGACGTTCTGCAAAAGGGACCAGAAAAGACTGCGAAAGCACCACCAGCAGTGCCAGAAAAACGGCAAGCATGACCACCGGGCGCGCCAGACGACGTTTTGACATGCCCGCCACCCTGGCCGCAATCAACTCCTGGTGATTCGCCATGGCGCCCAAACCCATCAAACCGCCAAGCAATATTGTGACGGGCAGTAATTCTATAATGCGCTTGGGGGCAGTCAACACCACCACGACCAGTGCATCTATCTGCCGAAAGCTGCCCTGTCCCACGTCTTCCAGCTCATTGGCCAGGGCCAGGAGACTAAACAGGACCAGCAAGAGCAACAACACCGGAATGATGCCCAGGACGAAATTCCGGACCAGGTAACGATCAATGATGTTCATCTGAGTTATCCGGATGGCGATTGCGGTTCAGTCGATATTTCATGCGATACCAGGGCGCGTAAAGCAACACCACCAGGGCGGCGAGCAAGCCGGGCACCCACCAGATTGTGGCTGCCGTGCCCAACTCCACCCAGGTGCGGCCCACATCTAGAAAGTTGTAATACACAGCGTAAATAACCACCGCCAGCAGCATTTTTGCGTAGCGTCCCTGGCGCGGCCTGCTGCGACTCAAGGGAATGGCCAACAGGGCCAGCAGCAGAGTGGAAATCGGCGTGGACAGACGCCATTGCAGCTCACCCCGATCCAACTGCTGACTGGAATCAGATAGAATCGGCGTTGCCTTTGCCTTGGCCTTGTAGCCCACGGGTTTGGGATCCCTGATCGGAACCCACAGGGCCATTCGGGTGATGCGCGCAGAAAGGTTCGGGCCATTGGTTACACTTTTAAAAATGTGAGCGTTATGCAGCCTCAGCCGGTGTCTGCGGGGGCCGACATCGTATTCCATCGTGCCGCGTTCCGCGGTGATGACCTGCAGATCCGTCCCGTCCTGAATGCGGATGAAAACCTTTTCCAATTCGGCGCTGCCCGGCTGTATGGTTTCGATGAAAATGGTTCTGCCGTTCTCCTCAAAGCTGTAAAAGCGCCCGGCCCTGATTCGATCGATGTCGGAATTGGATTCCGCCAGGGCACGAATTTCGTAGGACGATTGATAGGCCCACGGCCTGACCCACACCGAATGCATTCCGATCAGGAGCGCCACAACCACCGCCACAGCGATGACCGGCCGTAGCAGACGTCTTTCGCTGATTCCACTGGCTCTCCATGGCATAGATTTCAGAATCGCTGTAGAGCCTGCCCATGCCGATCATGACCCCGAGATAAAGGGCGAGAGGCACCAGTACCTCCAGGGAAATCAGTGCCTTGAGAAGGGTCAGGTTGGCAACGTCAACGACCTTGAGCAGCCCGGCATTGGCATCGGTCAGGAATCGCGTCAGGCTATAGGTCAGGAAAATCGCCAAAAAGAACCAGAACAACGACGGCAAAGGGCACCAGCACTTCGCGCACCATGTAGCGATCAATAATCATGGCATCTTCCACGCTTTGAAGTTGCTATCATCTGGTTTCCCATTGATCGAGTCAATTCGAGCGAAACTCAATGCCATGATTGTTGACGAATTTCTGAAAACCGCCGCAATCCTGCTGATGCTGGCATTCATGTCACAGAATCTTTGTGCTGGAGATAATCGCTGGCGGGTATCCGATAACGAAATGATTTCAATCGAGGCAACCGAAGCCTGGGAAGACACCGAACCCGATATCGTTCATTTTGCGGGGAACTTTCGTCTCGAAGCAGGCAGTTGGTCGTTGAAAGCCGAAAAAGCCACTGTTTATGGCAAGCTGGACCGGCCAGATTCGGTCATCCTCAGCGGCGCACCGGCTGTGATCGAATTACAGGTCGAAAATGACAGCCAAACACAAATCGTCCTCGGGGAAGCGCCCCACATCGAATACCTCCGAGCGCAGCACTCTATCCGAATGTCGGGTGGTTCAATGCTGTCCCGTTCCGGCAACGTGATGACGAGCAGTGAGATCGTGTACGATATTGAAACGGACCGGTTCAGTGCAGGCGGCCCTGAAGGTGTGCAGATACGTGTTGAGACTGAAGACTGATATTTTTCGATCTATATCAGCGCACTGTATCCCGGTTCAGACGATTCAGTTCTTGAGTCAGAAGCTTGATCCTGCCAGCCCTGCACCACGGTTTCAGCAAAAGCAAAATCGGCCAGGTCATCGACTTCGCACCAACCCAGGCCACACACAGAAGCCATGCCGACCGAACCGGTCTGCGCCAGTTCGTCGATTGCCGACAAGTACCAGCGTTTCAAACCATCAGTAGACTCCATTAGCGACTCGACCTTTTGTACGAATGTCTCGGCACCGTTGGCCGAAAACACCATCATGCCAATAGACTCGCCGTTGACCACGTTCATATCCAGCTTTTTGCCGACACGCAACAATCGCCCTCTTTGCGAATGAATTTTCATGTCATCATCGTCGTAGCTATTCTTTCGATCGGTCGCCAACGTGATCGGATACTCACCGGCCTCGGTCAGCAAGCGCTTCATTACTTCAGCTTCGAATAATGTATCGCCGTTGATCAGGACAAAGGGCTCACGCATTTCCGAACGCGCCACCCAGCAGGTTCCCAGATTATCGGACAGGGCGTAAAACGGGTTATAAAGCGTACGGACCGCTATGCCACTGGAATTTTTCAAAATGTTTTCCACGGCCTGATGGCCAAACCCGGTCACAACAACCACCTCTTCTATGCCACAGGAGGAGAGTGAACGAATCTGCCATTCGAGAATTGATACGCCATGCAGATGAAGGCAACACTTGGGCACGGATTCGGTCAGCGGCATCAGGCGTCGACCCTGGCCTGCACTGAGTATGATTGCTTTCATTTGTCTTAACCTCTCTGGTTATGGCTATTGGTCGGTCAAGGATTTATTCCGAAAACTGTGTGCCGCAAAGGCCGCCACCCGATGGTTCGATTCTTGCCGGGCGCAGACGACGCGTCATTCTACTATGTTTCGGCTAATAAAACGTATTTCTTCAAGATGTAATTCCTGACCGCAGGATAGGCCGACCCGAAATGCAAAACTTGTCTCCCCCGGACAATTGATTGACACTGGCCAAAAAGCCCGATGGCCAACTGGCAATGTTGATTGATTTAAGAACTGCAAGCAAGGACAACGTACTCGACGCCGATGTATGCATCGTGGGCGCTGGCGCGGCTGGAAATACACTGGCCCGCGCCATGCTGCAGCACGGCCAGGACATTTGCCTGCTGGAATCCGGAGGACTGGACTTCGACGCCGAAACGCAGTCACTTTACGCAGGCCGCAACATCGGCATGGAATACTACGATCTCGACCAGGCGCGGCTGCGGTTTTTCGGCGGTACGACCAATATTTGGGGCGGCAGATCGGTGCCTCTTGACCCGATCGATTTCCGCCATCGAAACTGGGTTCCTCACAGCGGCTGGCCGATTTCACGCGACGAGTTGGAGCCGTGGTACAGGATGGCTCACCAGGCTTTGGAACTGGGCACGTTCGATTACAGCGCCGATCTGTGGGCGGATTTGGCGATTGAACCTTTGGGTTTTGATCCGCAGGAGCTCATCACCACTTTCTGGCGATTCGACGCCATGGGAGAGCGGTTCAATTCAAAACAAACACGTGATTTGACCAAAGCCCAGGGCGTGACTGCTGTCTTGCACGCAAACGTGACGAAGCTGCAGGCGACCGGCAGTGCCAACCACATCAGCCAACTGTCGGCCAGGTCTCTCAATGGTCATACGATGACTGTTCGCGCCCGGCAGTTTGTTCTGGCTTGCGGCGCCATAGAAAATGCCCGGCTGTTGCTGATATCCAACGATATTGAACCCCATGGCATAGGCAACGCACACGACCAGGTCGGGCGCTACTTCATGGAGCACCCACATGGCCGAATTGCCCACATTCAGACCGGTGATCCAGCCGCTTTCTGGGCACTGTATCGCAAACGATATCCCGCCGGTGAAGCACCCGTGGCGCCAGCCCTGGTGGCTTCCACCACGCTTCAGGAGCACAAGCGCATACTCAACAGCGCCGCGACCTTCAAGCTGCAACGCAGGCCGGATCAAGGGCTGGGCCTGAGCAAGCGCACCTACCTAAATTTGAAGCACGCGTTAGAGCCGTCTCGATCTGGGCGGGGGCTGTGGCATGCTTATCGCAACATCCAGGACAGCTTGCAAAAGCACTTATCCATGCCTTTGCTGCGGGCTGTGGTCAAGGCGCGGGGCATGGAACTCTACCTGATGGCGCGTGCCGAACAGGCGCCAAATCCGCTCAGCCGGGTGAGGCTGTCAACACATAAAGATGGATTGGGCACCCCTCACGCTAATCTTGACTGGCAGTTGTGCGAGTTGGACAAGCGCAGCGCGCTTGAGTTGGCCCGCGCATTTGGGCGGGAATTCAAGCGCCTGGGACTGGGTAAAGTCAGCACCATGGAATGGCTGGAGGACGGTTCTGTGGCCTGGCCAGTCGATGCGACCGTCGGCAATCATCCGATCGGCGGATACCATCATATGGGCACGACCCGCATGAGCGAATCACCCGCCAATGGCGTGGTGGACGCCAATTGCACGGTGCATGGTTACGACAATCTGCACATTGCCGGAAGTTCAGTCTTTACCACCGGCGGCTGGGCCAACCCCACCCTGACCATCCTGGCACTGGCTTACCGCCTGGCGGATTACCTCAAGGCCTAGCTCGGCAACGTTGTTCAATCCTAAGGCCTCAGTGCCATCGTTGCCGCAAAGTGCCATGAGGGGGTTGCGGTTCGCTCCTGGCGGATGGCCCGACGGGCTTCCCTCACTCCTCCGCGCTTGGTGGGTCGGCTCCAACGGAACATCCTGTTCCGTTTCGCCTCGCTGGTCCATCCATGGACCAGCGACCCAGTCGCTTGTATGGTGTTTCTGCCTTAAATCTGGATGATTAAGGGTGCCGGGATGGGCGGGACGCAGTCACTTTCTGGCCAGTCGGTACAGACTAACAAGAGTTCGTCCCCATCCCATTCTCACCAGAGCGCCGATTGAGAATCTAGCTGCAATGACAGCCGATGTATACAAGCTTGCGCCCCGTGAGATCCCGGCTACGGCATATAACCGCGGAGATCATTATGACAAGCAATGTTACCCAAGTCACTTTAGGTGTGGATGTTTCGAAAGATCATTTGGACGTTTACGATTGGACCCGGCAACGACATTATCAAGTCAATATCTCAACCGCGGCCATTGCACAATGGCTTGGTGGGTTGACGGGCGAGGTACGACTGGCGCTGGAGCCGACATCGCATTACCACCTGGCGGTGGTGGATACTGCGCACGCTTTGGGCTATGCGATCTACTTGGTGAACCCACGCCAGCTGCATCACTATCGGTATGCCGTCGGCCTGAGGCATAAGAGTGATCCGCATGATGCCTGGTTGTTAGCACGCTATCTCAGCCACGAAGCGCAGTCATTGCCTCGTCATTGCCCGTCAGACCAGCATTCACGGGAGCTGTGGGCTTTGATTAAGCGTCGCGCTGTGGTGGTTGGAGTGCGTAAAAACATGCGCATGAGCATGCGCCAAGTGTCGCTGTCAGGCCGAGAAGTGGAACAGGCCTGCAGCCGCTTGATCCAGCGCATCGAATGCCGGATTGAGTATTTGCTAAGGGCGTTGGGCCTGCAACAAGACTATGCGCGTTGCCAACAGATACCGGGCCTTGGACCCGCCACAGCTGCTGGGTTGGTGGCGGCCTTTCATCGCGGCGTGTTCGCTTCATCGGATGCCTTTGTGGCCTACCTCGGCCTGGACATACGATTGCGGCGGTCTGGTCGCATGCAGGGCAAGCACAAGCTGACCAAGAATGGCGAGAAGGAGATACGACGATTGCTATTTTGTGCCGCTCACGCGGCCCGCAACGAACCTCGATTCGAGCGCTATCATCAGCGTCAACTGGATAAGGGACTTTCAAAAACCGCTGCTCGAGTGATATTGGGGCGCAAGTTGGTCAGGATTGCATATGCCCTTATGAGTCGAGGCGAAACATTCAAACCGTGTGTAACCATGGCTTGACCAGACCCATAGAATCTTGTCGGCGCTCGGCATCCACCTTTATGGAGCGAACCACAACCCCCTCACGACACTTTGCTGAAACGGTGCGGGTCTTTTGGGCTTGAACGACCGCAACCTTCCTGGGGTAGCCAATGGCATGCCACACGCTCCAAAGCGACGACATTTTGACCCCTACGTGCCATCAGTTGGAACAAGCGGGAAAGAGTGAAAGTGCTGCTTCCAGGACCCCTACTTCGAACCGGCATGTGCCAGCGTTAGGAAAGTCCCGTGAGCGGACTACTGTCCACGCCTTCAAGGATGCCGAGCGCCGACAAGCGACTGGGTCGTCGAGCCATGAATGGCTCGACGAGGCGACACGGAACAGGATGTTCCGTTGGAGCCGACCCACCAAACGCGGAGAAGCGAGGGTAGCCAGCAGGGCCATCCGCCAGGCGTGGACAGTAGTCCGCTCATGGGACTTTCCGGAGGTAGCATAGGCATAACAATCGTTCACGCCAAACCTGATCAGGCATCCGTTTTGAGAATGTGTTCGGCCAGTTCGAGGTCAGCGACCGAATCCACGTCTATCGCCACCCTGGGCTCATCGATCAGCGCGACACCGATGCTACAGCCCATGGCATCGGCAAGGGCCCTGGTTGCGTCACCCAGTGATGCCGTGCGAGTGAGGTAGCGAAGCAGTGCAATGGGGCCCAGCCGTCTTACCATGCGCCAGGGACGCTTGCGGTCAGCTTCCAGGGTACGCCACAGCCTTGGACCGGCCTGACCATTCGAATTGCGGATGGCAAACAGGTTGGAACCGCAGTATTGACCACCCCGAAACTTCAGAACAGTGCGCCGGGTGGCGGGAAAAGCCGCCTTCACCCGCTCATAGGGCACCAGGCCGACGACGATGTCTTCTTGCCGCTCCGCAGCGGTGCGGCAAAATGCATCGATGATGACGGGGGTGAGCAGGGCATGATCCGCCGCGGTGATGAAGACTGGGTAATGGTCCAGCTCTTGCAGGCCGCGCAGCACGCTGCTGCTCGGGCCGCTCGCCTGCGGGATCCAGCGCAGATCGGTATCGGCAAGCATGGCCGCAAACTGCGGATTGGCCTCGAACACCTCTTGGCTTGGCCCGACCAGCAGACCTTGGCTGATGCTGTGTGATGCTTGCACGCTCCGCACCACGCGTTCGGCGGACGATCGGCCCACGACCTGCGCCAATACGCTTGACGCAAGCCCGAGCTGCCGGCTGAATGCGCTGCCACCCGGGCGTTCACCCGCCAATACCAGGGCCTGGAATTGGCCGTGGTCAGCCGACATGTGAGGCGGTCGTCATTGGTTTAGAACGGAACCTCTTTCAGCAAGCTCCCGGCATCTTGGGGATTCGACCTGAGCCAGATTACCGCGACCATCAATACAGGTACAACGCCCAGAATCAGATGAATAAGCACAATTAAGCGACTCTTCCCATTGCTTGCGAGCAATTGGACCATCGCTTGGGGAAAATATCTCAGCTGCAGGAGCGGGCGCCATGCGTGCAATAATTCCATTCTTCACCGTGATCAAGTGGTCGCGGTAAATCCAGCCGGCGGCAGTAATCAGTGTGACAAGCAGCAGCAGGCGAGTCACTGCAATCCAATCGCGGAAGAGCCCTTGGCTGAGGTGCTGGTTGCGTTCCTCCAGCTTGCGAATGACCTCATTGGCTTGTTCCGGGCTGAGCAGTTTTTTCCGCTTTGCCCGAATCACCGACAACAGATCGCTGTCGGCGACGACCGGTCCGGGCATTTTGGTGGAGAATCGGTGACGCCCGCAAAACACGACCAATGAATAAAACCTGCTGGCAGGTAGGTCCAACCAACTTTTCAGGGCGTCGATAAGCAGCACGTTTTCGTGAACTGGATTGTCAAAGCGCTTCGGTCGCCCTATCCGCTGTTCTTTCCAGCGCGCTTGAAACTCGCCACCGGTAATTTGGCCGTTGCGCTGGAGCGGGTGAATGACAAAGATTCCGAATTTACTGACGGCCAACAGGTCAGATCGACGCGTGCCGCCGCCCGAGGGAATCGACAGGCCTTCAAACAGCGCGAACTGGTGTCCCTCCAGCTGTGCCGACAGCAGCTGAAGCACTCTGTTACGGGCAATCGTTCCTCGTTGCCGCGGCGAACCCAGGTATTGCACAAACGCCAATCCGGGAATCAGCCACAGCAGGTGAATCAAGTCAGGCGATATGGGTGGCATCCGGGATTGAGACCGAGCGGCACAGGTTTGTCAACCGCATTTGCTATAACCACAGCTAAGGCAGGTTTCACAGTTATCCATACTGATCACGGCCTTGGTGTTGCATTTGTTACACAAAATGGCCGACACCGGGTAATCCGACTCGCCGTCATCCTGCTGATTGGCGGCGGGCGGTGCAGCAAGGTCGATGACAGCCTGGGCTTGGGCGCGCTTTTGCTCCAGCAGCAATTGATGTTGTTCGGAAAGTTCATCTTTCTCCATCAGGCCGATCTTCTGCAGGTGATGCTCGATCACCGCGCCTATTTCGGCAAGAATGGAAGGCATGAATTTGCCGCCGGGTTTGAAATAACCCCCCTTGGGATCAAATACTGCCTGTAGTTCTTCCGCCAGGAAGGTGACGTCTCCGCCTTTGCGAAAAACAGCGGACATCAGGCGGGTCAGCGCCACAATCCACTGAAAGTGATCCATGTTCTTTGAGTTGATAAAAATCTCGAATGGGCGACGCAGTTCATGCTTGGTGCCGGGGTTCAGGGTGATGTCGTTAATCGTGACGTACATGGCGTGTTCATCAAGCGGGGTCTTGATCTTGTAGGTACTTCCCTCCAAGGCTTCCATCCCACTCGGACGTTTGACCTTTTCGGTCATGTGGATGATTTTCGCCGACTCGCGCTTTTCCTTGGCTGCGGCGGCAGCCGCGACCTCTTCTGCCCGGACCACTTCGTAGCCGACGATTTTGTTGTCGATTTTGATACTCATTTGCTCTATTCCTAACGGCGTGCGTCAGAGATTATACTTGCCCAAAAAGGGTGTACATCCCTGTACCAAGTGGTCCCTGAGTCTGGCGGTACCCAATTGTCCCTCGCCGCCACTATCTCCCTGATTTTTAGTTTTTTTAAGACACTTCCGTGTCAGATCGCACCAGTCCTTGTCCTTGAAATTAGCTCCATGATTATCGGCGCGACTAAAACTTACCGTAATAGCCTTCTTTGAGCGCATCGAACAGATTGGCAGCCGTGTGAAATTCACCGTCATATTCAATCTCCTCGTTGCCACATACCTCGACCACCTCACCGTCTTCAAGAACGAAGCGGTAAGTGGTTTTCTCCAGGTCCTTGTCCTTGACGAGCACACCCTGGAAGGCCTCCGGATTGAAACGAAATGTCGTGCATCCTTTGAGCCCCTGCTCATAGGCGTAAGTGTAAATCTCCTTGAAGCGCTCGTACGGGTAGTCCGTCGGCACATTGGCCGTTTTCGATATTGAGGAGTCAATCCACTTCTGTGCTGCGGCCTGAATGTCCACGTGCTCTCGCGGTGAGATGTCTTCGGCGGTCAGGAAGTAGTCTGGCAGGCGAGTCTCTTCATCTTGCGCATCTGGCATCGCACGTGCATTGGCCAGGATACGGTAGGCCAGCAACTCATAGCTGAAGACCTCTACTTTCTCCTTGGTCTTGCGACCCTCCCTAATGACGTTTCTGCTGTAGTGGTGGGCAAAACTTGGCTCGATACCGTTGGAAACATTATTGGCGATCGACAATGAAATGGTTCCGGTGGGTGCAATCGAGGTGTGGTGCGTAAACCGCCCGCCCTCCACCGACAATGCCTCGACCAGCTCGGGGGCCTTCTCGGCAACCTTTTGCATGTATCGGCTATAACGGGCGTGCAGGATGCGGCCACTAATCTTGTCGCCAGGCTTGTAACCATCCGCCTGCATTTCGGGGCGACGACGAAGCATGTCTCCGGTGACCTCAAACTCCTCCAGCATGATGGGGGCCACGCCTTTCTCACGACCCAGTTCGAGGGCTTCTTCCCAGCCAGCGAGGGCCATTTCTCGGGCAACTTTTTCAGTAAATTCCACAGATTTTGTCGAACCGTATTTCATGCACAGCAGCGTCAGTGTACTGCCCAGCCCAAGGAATCCCATGCCATGGCGGCGCTTACGGCGTATTTCATCCCTTTGCCGTTTGAGCGGCAGGCCATTGATTTCCACGACGTTGTCGAGCATGCGGGTAAAAATCTTGACGACTTTGCGGTAATCGTTCCAATTAAAGCTGGCTTCATCAGTAAACGGCCTGTCAACGAAGCGGGTCAGGTTGACAGAGCCCAACAGGCAAGCACCGTAAGGGGGCAAGGGCTGCTCACCACAAGGATTTGTGGCTCGGATATTCTCGCAGAACCAGTTGTTATTCATCTCATTGATCCGATCGACCATGATGAAGCCGGGCTCTGCGAAATCATAAGTCGATGACATGATCATGTCCCACATGCGCCGGGCAGGAACCACTTTGAACACCTTGCATGCCACCAGACCATCATCCCGCACGACATAATTTTCAGTCGTTGGCCATTCCCGCCACAAAACTTGCTCTGGATCGTTGAGATCAACTTCATCGGCCTCTTGCTGATTGATGGGAAAGCTCAGTGGCCAGTCTTGTCCATTTTCCACAGCGCACATGAATTCGTCGGTAATCAACAATGAGCAGTTGAATTGCCTCAGACGGCCGTCTTCACGCTTGGCTCTGATAAAATCCTTGGCGTCGGGGTGACCCACTTCAAATGTCGCCATTTGTGCGCCTCTGCGTCCGCCGGCGGAAGAAACGGTGAAGCACATCTTGTCGTAAATATCCATAAAACTCAGGGGACCAGAGGTGTAAGCACCGGCGCCGGAAACATAAGCGCCCCTGGGCCGCAGCGTGGAAAACTCATAACCGATTCCGCAACCTGCTTTAAGCGTCAGGCCAGCCTCGTGAACTTTCTCGAGAATGCCATTCATCGAATCGGTAATGGTTCCCGAAACGGTGCAATTGATGGTGGACGTGGCCGGCTTGTGCTCCTGGGCGCCGGCATTGGATATGATGCGCCCGGCGGGAATCGCGCCCCTGCGCAAGGCCCACAGAAAAGAACCGTACCATTCTTGCTGTTTTTCCGGCGTATCCTCTGCCGCGGCCAGTGCCTGTGCAATACGTTTAAAAGTGTCATCAACATCCTGGTCGATCAGTTCGCCGGATTTGGACTTCAGGCGGTACTTTTTATCCCAGATATCGAGTGATGCTTCCTGGATGGGAATTTCTTTGGAATCAGTGCTGATGGCCTCGACCTGCACGCTGCTCATTAATACTTCCGTCTAATTGTTTGGTTTTATTCGCTTATGTGACACAATTTATTGTGCATCATTATTATTTCGGACACAACATCTTGTGTCAAGGAGGTAGAAGATACGCCCAAGGCCGGAGTCTGTCAAATATTCTGGGTCACCGACTTCAGTGCCCCACTTTACCATTTTTAACCTTTATTTTCAATGCTTTATATTCAGTGCGACGAACGCCGAAGCAGCCGCGTCTTAGTACGGAAGGGCTGAAATCCGCGCCATATGTGGGTTTCGCTTCATCGCAAAACCAACCAGTCCAGGAGAACACCAAGATGAAATCGCAATTCGCTGCACCCGGCATTGTTACCATTTCGGCCTTATTGGCCTTTTCACCGGTCTTGGCCGGAGAACAGCCGTTAGTGGAAAAAACCATCATTCTCGATATCACCAATGACCAGGTAGATCTGCACCAGGTGGACATCAGTGATCTGACCATTGGAGAAGCTGAAACAATTTTCACAGAAGACGGAAAAACCGTCGACATCCTGCGAACCCAGGATGGCTTTGAGATTTATGTCGATGGTGAAGAACTGGAAATTCCGATGCCCGATTTTACGTCTCTTCACCGCATGCACAGCGCTGATCATATCTTCATCGATACCGACATTGAAACCCATGCGATTGCGATTGGCGCGCACGAAGGTACACATGATTCTGTGCAACACAAAGTGATTGTGGTGAAACATCGCAGCAGCGAAGAAGACGAAATCTGACGCACAGAGGATTGGGTAAAGCTCGGCCAACTGCGGCCGGGCTGTGATACATTCCACCGGTGCTGAACATCATTCTCTATCAGCCCGAAATCCCTCCTAACACCGGAAATATCATTCGGCTGTCCGCCAATACCGGCATGCAGCTACACCTAGTCGGTCCGTTGGGTTTCTTGCTCGATGACAACCGGCTCAAGCGCGCCGGGTTGGATTACCGCGAGTTTGCTGATGTCCTCGTTCACGACAGCTGGCGCGCCTTTACAACCAAGTTCCCTGACATGCCTTGCTGGACATTCACAACCGGTGGCGGCCTCCGCTATGACCAGGCTGCATTTCGCCGCGACGACGGCCTGATTTTTGGTCCGGAAACCAGGGGGCTACCCAACTCCGTGCTGAACGCAGTGGGGCGCGAACGCGCATTGAATGTTCCCATGAGATCAACCAGTCGCAGCCTCAATCTCTCCAACACGGTTGCACTGGTGGTGTACGAAGCCTGGCGTCAACTTGGTTTCGCCGGCAGTGGCGGATGCACCGACAACCCCGCGGCAAGCTAGGGAGCCGCAGGCGGGAGCACGACTGCAGGGATGCAGGAGGTAGAGCAACGCAGGGAGCAGTTGCCGAGGGAAGCGAGACTCCTTTGCTTCACCCGTCTTCGGCCTTGAGTTCCCTGGCCAGGAGTCTTCTGACCGCTTCGGCGGGATTCCAGTGGCGATGAATAATGCCCTCGACTTGCTCGGTGATCGGCATGTCCACATCGTGGGCCTGCCCCAGCCGCCACACTTCTTCCGAAGTCGTAACACCCTCAACAACCTGGCCGATGTCCGCAACCGCCGTGGCCAGGTCGATGCCACGACCCAGTGCCAGCCCCAGCCGTCGATTGCGCGACAAGTCACCGGTACAAGTCAGCACCAGGTCACCCATGCCAGCCAGCCCTGCCAAAGTCTGATCAAGGGCGCCCATCGCCCGGCCCAGGCGCATCATTTCGGCCATGCCCCGGGTCATCAGGGCCGCCCTTGCGCTGTTGCCCAGCTCCATGCCATCACAGATGCCGGTGGCGACGGCCAGCACGTTCTTTACGGCTCCGCCCAGACCCGCCCCCACCATGTCGTTACTTGTGTAGGCCCTGAAATTACCGCTGTGCAGGCTACGCGCCACCAGCGTGCAAAATGATTCATGAGTACCGGCAACGGTTACCGCAGTGGGCATGTTGGCGGCGACCTCGCGAGCAAAGGAGGGACCGGTGACGACCGCAAGCGGCATCGTTCCACCGAGAATCCGCGCGGCCGATTCGTGCAAAAACCGGCCCGTTCCCGGTTCCAGCCCTTTGCAAGCCCAGGCCAGGCCAGCCAGATCGGCCGGGCAGTCATCTGACGCGTGCACCAATTCGTGGACCTTTTCCACCACGCCGGTGAAAGCATGACTGGGCACACAGACAAACAGCCACTGCCTGCCTGCGACCGCCCTGGCCAGCGAAGCGGTCAGTTGTAGTGAATCGGGAAAAGAGTGATCCGGCAAATAAAATTGATTGCAACCGGCAGATTTCATGGCTGCGATCCGTTGCCGGTCGCGACCCCACAATGTGGTATCAAGACCGCTGCGGGCCAGTTGCATCGCAAGAGCGGTGCCCCACGAGCCTGAGCCCAGCACCGCTACGCCTGCGACTTTCGGTTGGGATGTCATTGCGGGCTTCCCGGGAGTGCCGGGTTTGACATCGCACGCAGTTGGCATCGCACGGGGGATCAGTCGTCGAGAGAAATCTCGGCGGGCTGGGATGCCCCATTGCCTTGTTCGGGCGACCCGGCGTCGCCTTTCTCGCTGGCCATCTCCTGCATACGCTGCGCATAAAGTTGTTCGAAGTTGACGGGCTGGAGGGTCAACGGCGGAAATCCACCCTCGGTCACAAGGTCCGAAATGCATCGTCGCGCATATGGAAATAGAGTGGCGGGGCACATGGTGTTGACCACAGCATGCATGGCCTGCTCCTGGAATCCCGAGATCAGAAAAATTCCCGATTGGGCGACTTCGGCCAGATAGACCGTTTTTTCACCAATTGTCGCTGTGACGGTAACTGTGAGCACGATCTCATGTAAGCCGTCACCCAGATCATCTACTCTTTGGGAAAGGCTCATTTTTACATCGGTCTGGCCCTGAACCTTAAAAATTTCCGGTGCATTCGGCAATTCAAACGAAACATCTTTTGCATAGAGTTTCTGAATTTCAAAATGTGCGCCAGCCACGCCCTCTTGTGCCTGCGCTTCTGTTTCGGACGGGTCCTGATTTTGCTCTTCTGCCATGATTTACTCGCTAATTGAAAATTGTGTCGCTTCACGCAATCTCAGCGCGCGAATGCGCGTAAAGGGAATTATCCCACTATTTTTTGGTAACGGGGTATTGATCGCTTTTCCACTGGGCCATGCCACCTTTGAGGATGGCAATGTTCTCTGCCCCGAGTTTTTTCAAACCTGCGGCGGCGGATGAAGCAGTCTGACCGTTCTTGTCCACGACAAGAATGGCCTTGTTGAGGAGTTTTTTTATCTCGGCGTCAGCCTGAGTGAGTCGCGAAGGCAGGATGTTTCGGGCGGAAAAAATGTGGCCCGCGTTGAATTCCGCAGAAGCAGATACATCGATAATCACGCAATCTGTCTGATTCATCCACGGTACTGCCTGCGCCGGCGACAATTCGGACAAACCCTGCATTTGGCGGCTGACTTCTGTCCAGACCAGTACCAGCAGGGCGGCCACGAAGCCACCCGAAAGCAAGGGGTGATTACTGGCAAATTCAATCAGCTGTTCCATTTCCTCTCATCTCCTAGGCGCCTGGAGCCCATCAAGGGCTGATATCAACCCTGCCATAGTGTTCGTCATGTGGGATAATTGAACCCAATTAGTGATCGCTGCGGGCGATCTGAATCTGGAGTCTGAGGGCCGCAATTGCAAGCCCTGCCGGGTTGGCTGCGATGAGCGGTCGGGAACACAGCATGCAATTTCTCGGAGATGGCGTGGAGCAGGTGGTTTGGCGATAGCAACGGGCAGACGCCCCCTCGTGTTGATGATACTTGACGGTTGGGGTTACAGCCCGGAAACCCAAAGCAACGCCATTGCATTAGCCAACACGCCGTACTGGGACAGCCTGTGCCAAAACCAACCATGGGCGCTGCTGGAAACTTCAGGGATGGCCGTTGGCTTGCCTGACGGCCAGATGGGCAATTCCGAAGTTGGCCATATGAACATGGGCGCCGGGCGTATCGTACAGCAGGATTTTACGCGCATAGAAAACGCCATCGCCGATGGCAGCTTTGCGACCAATCCTGTGTTGTGTGGCGGCATTGATGGTGCCGTCTCCTCCGGCGGCAGTATACATCTGATGGGGCTGTTGTCACCCGGCGGCGTCCACAGCCACGAGTCGCAATTTTTCGAGGCCATCAAACTCGCCGCAAACCACCACCCAGACAGCATTTGGGTACACGTTTTCCTGGACGGCCGAGACACCCCGCCCAGAAGCGCCCAGCCATCTATTGAGGGGCTGGAGCAACTGCTGGCGGGTATTCCGGGTGCCGCCGTGGCCTCGGTCAGCGGTCGCTACTTCGCGATGGACCGTGACCGACGTTGGGATCGTGTTGAGCGCGCCTACAGAGCCATCTGCATTGCTGAGGGCGGCCATGAGGCTGAATCGGCCTCGCAGGCGCTCACCCTTGCCTATGATCGTGACGAGGGAGACGAATTTGTTCAACCCACGGTGATTCGACACGCCGAATCTCGCTATCGCGGCGTGGCCGACGGAGACACTGTCATTTTTATCAACTTCCGGGCGGACCGAGCCAGAGAACTGACTGCGGCTTTCACCCTGCCCCAATTCGATGGCTTCACCCGCCAGCATATTGCGCTGACCGCCTTTGTCTGCATGACCGAGTATCAGGCCAGTCTACCGACCGAAGTGGCCTTCCCGTCAGAGACCCTGACCAATATTCTTGGCGAACTGCTTGCCGCAGCGGGCCTGCGTCAACTGCGTATCGCCGAGACTGAGAAATACGCTCACGTGACGTTTTTCTTCAACGGCGGCCGGGAGGCGCCCTTCCCACTGGAGAAACGAATACTCATTCCCTCGCCGCAGGTGAGCACATACGATCTCCAGCCGGAGATGAGTGTCCCTGAGCTGACCCGCGAATTGGTCGCGGCCATTGCTTCAAACAGCTTCGATGTGGTTATTTGCAACGTCGCCAATCCGGACATGGTGGGACACACCGGAAAGCTGGGCGCGGCAATCAAGGCTGTTGAAGCAGTTGACCGGAGTCTGAGTTCAATCTGTCAAGCGGTAGAGGCGCAAGGTGGCGAGATGCTGATCACCGCCGACCATGGCAATATCGAACAAATGTCCGACCCCCGAACAGGCCAACCACATACGGCGCACACCACCAACAGGGTTCCACTGCTTTTTGTCGGCCGCGAGGCGCTTATGTCGGAACAGGGGTCCCTGCGGGATATTGCGCCAACGATGCTCTATTTGCTGGGGCAACGACAACCACCGGAAATGACTGGCAGATCATTGCTCAATGAAGCGAAAAGAATACAGGCCGCGAATTGACCCTGCCCTGAGGCGGCCGACCGGGTGCCATGCTCTGGTATGCTCTCTGGCGCGCCGTGTTCTGCTAATCATGACGGCACTGGCGCTGAACGGCCATGTGCTGGCCGAAGATGCCATGGATGAGGACGCCGCCAGGGCCCGTATACAACAGCTGGGCACCGAGATACGGCAACTTCAGGCACAACTCAGTGCGGCGCGCAACGAACAACGGCTTGAACAGGACGCTCTCAAGGCCATGGACCTGGCGATTCAGGACAGCAACCGCAACCTCAGGGATCTTGAGGCAAAGCGGTTGGATCACCAACTCACGCTAAAAGACCTGCGTACACAAAAAGAGACCTTCCTGGTCAGTCTGACGCAACAAAAAGATCAGTTGGGCGGTCAGCTGCGATCGGCATACCGCATCAGCCGGCAATCCCGCCTGCAATTGTTGTTGAATCTGGACAGTCCGGCGCAACTTTCCCGGACGCTGGCTTACTATAACTATGTCAACCGGGCTAAAGTCCGACAAATTGAAGAACTCCAGACCGTTCTTGCACGCCTGGAACAGATGCAAACGGACATCGATGCGGAACTCACTCGCCTGACCACAGTGGAGCTGATTCAGCGCGAAGCAGTAGCGGCACTGGAGGGCCAGCGCCTTGAACGACGTGACGTGCTGGCCCGCTTGACCAGACAGATTGGCAGCGACAGCGACAGGCTGCAGGAACTGGTGCGCAATCGACGAGACCTGGAAACGTTGCTAAGCAAACTGGAAAACGCACTGGCCGACATTCCCGACGACCTGGGCAAGGGGCTCGGTGTCGCCGCCCAGAAGGGAGATCTGCTGATGCCAGTGTCGGGAAGGGTGTTGAGTGCATTCGGCAACCGCCGCGCTGGCGACCTCAACTGGCACGGCTGGTTGATCGAAGCGAGCCCCGGAGTAGAGGTCAAACCAGTGGCCTACGGGCGCGTCGCGTACGCTGATTGGTTGCGCGGATACGGTTTATTGCTGATCATTGACCATGGCGACGGTTTCATGAGCCTGTATGGGCATAATGAAACTTTGTTCAGCGAGGTTGGAGATTGGGTGGAGCCCAGTCAGCCGATCGCTTTGGTCGGGGCCGGCAGCGGCACCGATCAAGGATTGTATTTCGAACTCAGGAAAGACGGAAAGGCACTGGATCCCGCGGCATGGATACGCAGGTAGGATGAGAAGGATGAACAAATGAAATGGAATGGATGGGTATTGCTGCTGGTGCCTCTGTGTCTCTGGGCTCAAGACGAACCAGTCCATGAGGCCGGTCTGGAGACCGCAACGGCCAGCCAGCAGCCGACCAGGCTGTCGCAACTGACGCTTGATGATTTGCGCACGTTTACCGACGTTTTCGCGCAGATTCGGCAGAATTACGTCGAGGAAATTGACGACCGGACTCTGCTCGATGCAGCAATCAACGGCATGCTGCTTGCACTGGATCCGCACTCCGCCTATCTAAGCACACGCGATTTCGCCGAGCTTGAGGAGTTTTCCAGCGGTCAGTTCACCGGCATTGGGGTAAATCTCTCCATCGAGGAAGGCAGAATTCAGGTCCAGGCTGTCGTCACCCCCAGCCCTGCCAACGAGGCGGGCCTGGAGCCCGGAGACGTCATTACCGTCATCAACGGCCGACCGGTCAAAAATCGCCCCTTGCTTGAGGCGATGGACGAAATGAAGGGTGCACCAGGAACTCGGGTAGACATCACGATTTTCCGTGACGGCCGGAAATACGCCGATCTGAGCCTGACACGGAAGATCATCCTCGCCCCCACCGTCAGCTACCGCTTACTCGAGCAGTATTTCGGCTATTTCAGGATCAGCCACTTTAATCGTGAAACCGCGACCACCGTTTCCAATGCGTTGGCCTCGATCAGGCGGGAAGGAACACGGCTGCGCGGCCTGATTCTGGATCTGAGAGATAATCCTGGCGGAGTCCTGCAACCCGCCGTGGCTTTGGCTGATGGTTTCCTGGACGGTGGCATCATCGTCACCACACAGGGGCGGAACAGTTCGATGCAGTTGGAATTCGAGGCCAGTCCTGGCCAGTGGCTGCCTGGCGTTCCCATTGTCGTACTGGTAGATCGCGGCTCAGCTTCCGCCTCTGAAGTGCTCGCGGGAGCGTTACAGGACCACCGTCGAGCCGTGATCGTTGGGGAGCGAACTTTCGGCAAGGGCTCTGTGCAGTCCGTGTTACCGCTGCGAAATGGGTCAGGGCTGAAATTGACTACTGCACGGTATTTCACGCCGTCGGGACGATCAATCCAGGCCAGGGGCATAGACCCTGACGTCGAGATCAATGCGGTGGAAATCGTGGCCAACGGAGACGCCAGGACAAGAGAGGCCGATCTTGAAGGCCACCTCGGCAAGACCGCGGGTCCGGCGTCCGACAGTGCAGGACAACGGAGCGCGCACGACATCTCGCCGCAGGATGACTACGCATTGTTCGAAGCACTTAATCTGCTCAAAGGCTATGACATCCTGGGCGGCGGCCATTCCCCCGCCGACAACCTGCACGCGGAACTGGAGTCAGACCATGAATAGCAATATCGACAACACAGGGTCCAAACGGGTATTGGTGCCGCTCGCTGAAGGGGTTGAAGAGTTGGAGGCAGTTACGATCATCGATATCCTCAGGCGCGCGGACATCGATGTAACCACCGCGGGCTTGCAAGAGGGCATCATCACGGGTAGCCGTGGGACCAGGCTGCTACCTGACCTGACGCTGGATGCAGCGCTAAAGCAAGACTATGACATGGTGGCCCTGCCCGGCGGCTTGCCCGGCTCTGACCACCTGGCTGAAGACGACAGGGTCAATAGCGTGCTCACCAAAATGAACCAATCCGGCAAGTTTGTCGGGGCAATTTGCGCCGCCCCAAAAGTTTTAGCCCGCAATGGCATTCTGGCAGGCAAACGGGCTACCGCATATCCGGGTGTGCTACAGGCTGAAGCCCACCCGGTGATTACCGGAGAGGCTGTCACGCGTGATGGCGTCGTCATTACTTCGCGCAGTGTGGGCACTGCGATTGACTTTGCCCTGGAACTCGTTGAAGTGTTGGTCGGCGCCGAGACGCGAAATGCAGTCGAACAGGCGATGGAGAGAAACTGACGAGCGGACCTAGGATTGAGAACGATTGGAGGGTGATAGCGGAAATGGCGTGACCTTCTCGCCGGTCTCTTTGTCACGAATCAGGCATGGACCCCTTTCTTCCACTTCCTCGACCCTGAGCACGCTTTGCATCGGCAGATGCAATACCTTGGCGCCAGAAAACTCGTCACGCATTTTTTCTTCGGTTGGATCAACGACCACGCTGCCTCCGGCGTCGAACACCAACCCTGACACCTCGACGAAACCCCACAGGCCGCTCGAAACAACGCCCTTGGCAAACAACTCGTAGACCTTGCCGTGGTTGATGAATATGACTTTGAATAATGATTTTCCGGACATCAGTTATTTCAACTCGGGTTAAAAATTGTTTTCTTTACTTTCTGATCCTAACGAGCGCCAAGGCGTTCACCAGGAGGGTGATGCTGAGGCCAAATGCAAAGCCAACGAGGTGAGTCCACCAAGTCACAGTCCCAGTTATGGGGCCGATCACCGTGTAAACCAACTGCAGCGTAAACCACGAACCGATGACCAGTAGCGCCGGCACGCGGGCGAATTGCATATACAGTCCCAAAGGCAGGAACAGACCGATTCTCCTGGCCGGAAACAAACCCAAATAGGCCCCAACCACTGCTGACACCGCCCCACTTGCACCGATAAGCGGTGTTTCCAGCAACGGGGCACGGGCCGCCACCATCATGTTTGCTACCACCCCACCGGCCAGAAAGATGATCAGCAGGCTCCACCATCCCAAACGTTGCTCCACGGCCATCCCAAAGACAAACAGGTAGGCAAGATTTCCGACCAGGTGGATCCAACTGGCATGAATGAACAGGGCGCTGAAGAGGGTGGCAGTAGCGTGCCCCCACCATTGGGAAAGCGATTGCCCGAACTGCCCCGCGACCTCTGCTGGGCGCATTCCCCAAAGGTCGATCAGGACTTGTTGAAGCATCGGCTCGATGGCACTGTAAACCACCAGCACAACCAGACAGCACAGACTGATGGCAATCGTGGCAAGCGGGGCGCGGGGGGGCGCCTCAGACCAATTGGTAACGATTCCCTTGTCCACGTCCGTACCGGTTTAAATATAACGCCGGAGCTATTGTTCCATCAAGAACCGGTAATCACGGTATCTGAATATCGCCCCGTCGCGGCGAATCTCCTCCAGCACCAGTCCGTCGTCTAATTCTTCGGACTCGAGCAACCGTTGACCATTGGCGAGCAGAAATCGATCCGGCGGATTCTCCGCGTAAACCAAAACCGTAATTTTGACCTCCAACATACTGTCCCGCACGGACTGGGGCAATGCCCAGTAGCTCAGCGGTTCGGTCTGATAATTTTCCGGCTCAAGCTGCAACGCTGCGGATTCAACGGGCCCCGCTCTACGGTTGAATGCGGAGGGCGTCAGTTCAGTCTCCGCGACCGGCGGTTGGGCTGGCTGGCTCTGGTCCTTTTTGTCTGCGTAATTGCCGAATCGCCGCGCAAGTCTTTCTCGCTTACGTGCCGCCTGATTTTCAAGTTCACGTTCCGCGGGAGATTTTTCACCTGCCGGCTGGCTGTCGCTGGTACTCGACAGGACAGCTTGCTCGACAGCAACCGGCCCCTCGCCGGCGGCTTCCGGCGTCGGCCAATCAATGCCGTCCGGCACCTCGAACTGGGTCCAGCCGATCCAGGCAATCACGATGACGCTGATGAGAGACAAGGCCAACGGTATGAGTGGACGAGATTCACGCCCTGCCTCAGCGAAACCGAACGGCCCTGAGTGAATCGACGGAGGCTGCCCAAGTTGTCTCTGGGCTTCTGAACGGCGTAGCGCGTCAAGCAAAATGGACATGCCTATTGCCTCCTGTCGGTGTGTACAATCAAGCGCGGATTGTCGATGGTCGGTGCCATCAACTGGAGCAGCGTATTGGGGCCAACAATGCCGTCGGCATCCAAACCGTGCTGGTGCTGGAAAGCCATCAGCCACAACTCAAATTGGCCGTCGAAATGCCCTCCGCCCTGCCAGGGCGTGGCGGCAAGGCTGGCCATTTCCATCACGATATCCACGGCACTGCCGGACTCACCCCGGCCAATCTGGACCGGCCAGTCAGGCGCCTGTGGCCAGACAACGAAGAATTCCCCCAGCCAAAACTGCACCACGGCGGAACGAGCAACCAACTGCGGCGGATCGCCTCCTCCCACCAGCAATCCATTGCCACTGATGCCTCGCAGTATCAGGTGACGGGCGCCGTCGCGACGTAATACCAGCAACACAGGCAAACCAATTTGTTGAATCCGGGCCAGGCTACCCTGTTCGCGCAAACAGGCATATCCTACGCCATGTTCACCGTCACAGGCAGACCGTAGTAATCGCGCGTCGCGTGGATCGCCCCAAATCAATGCGAGATCCTGCCAGGCGCTTGCATGGCCCGCGTCAAGCCACTCATCATCCAGGTCACCGGCCACCATGGCCACCTGGGGTTCAAGTTCGGTTTCGGGCTTGGTTCGTTGGGCAGACTCCAGATATGCATCTGCCCTGGCCTCGTTGCCAACGATGGCCGAGGCCACCTCAGACAGCAAGGCTGTGTCCCGAGAAGCGGGTTGTACCGCATCATCAGCCGCGCCGGAGGTGTCTGCCTCGCGCGCCAACTCAAGCCCTGCTTCCACAGCCGCAGAATTCTGCGGGGAAGGCTCGGACACTACGGCGTCAGCGGGTCTGGCGTGGTCGGCGCTAACGGCCAGTGTTGCAACGGGCGGTAATTCGCCGCCCCACCACTGCGCGCCAAGGAACATGATGGTAACGGCCAGCAAAACGAAGACCGAAGCAGCGGCAATCAACCAAGGCAGGCGGGTTGGCTCCAATTGGGGTTCGCCCGGCTGAACTTCAGTCGCTGCCTGGTGCATCAGGCGCGCATTGATGGTTTGGGTCTCGCCTGCGTAGGCGCCGGCCAGCGCGCGGTCCGCGATGATATTGATAAGCCGCGGAATGCCCAGAGAGCGCTGAAACAGGGCCTTGACGGCACCTCGGCTAAACGGATTGTGCAGCGCGCCGGCAACGTTCATTCGATGCCGCACATAAGCGGTGGTCTCTTCTTCGCTGAGTGGGGTCAAATGGTAGCGCGCGGTAATTCTCTGGGAAAGTTGGCGCAGGTTCTGTCTCTGCAGCAGCTGGCGCAGTTCCGGCTGTCCCAACAGCACCATTTGCAACAGTTTGTGTTTTGGTGTTTCCAGGTTGGTCAGCAGGCGAACCTGTTCAAGTGCTTCCGGACTGAGATTTTGTGCTTCGTCGATAACGACAACAACGCGATTGCCGTCGGCGTGCTGTTCCAGCAGATAGGCGTTCAGCGCGTCCACCATCGCCTTGTTGCTGTCTGCGATATCAGCCATTTCGATACCCAGCTCTTCACCGATGGTCGCGAGTAATTCAAGCCGTGTCATCAGCGGGTTGAGGATCAAAGCAATCCGGGTATCGCCCTTCACCTGATCCAACAGACAGCGGCACAGCGTGGTCTTGCCGGTGCCGACTTCGCCTGTCAGCTGGACGAACCCGCCGGCACTACCCTGACCTACGCCGTACAGGAGATGGGCGAGCGCATCCCTGTGCGCTGCGCTCAGGTAGACAAACGCCGGGTCGGGCGTAATCGAAAAGGGCGCCTCGCTGAGGCCGAAATACTGCAGGTACACAGCATCCATATTAGTTTTCTGTCCTCGTCACGAAATTATCCATTCCGGCCGCTATATCGCAGCAGAACGGACTGTAATGGAATATTTTGTTCAATAAACAAGATTGTAGCCCCACAGTTAATCATCAAGCGCCAGGAGGCCGGCATTTCCGCCCACTGCAGCAGTGTTTACCGTCAAAGTTCTCTCCGTCGCAAATCTCAGCATGTAGTGTGGACCACCAGCTTTGGGGCCGGTTCCTGACAATCGCTCACCGCCGAATGGTTGCACGCCGACAACCGCGCCGGTCATGGTTCGATTGACGTAGCAATTGCCGGCCCGAATCCGTGCGGCAATGTACTCCTGGGTATCATCAATTCTGCTATGTACGCCCATAGTCAGTCCGTATCCAGTGCCATTGATTTCGTCGATCACCGCATCCAGCCGTGAGGATGCATAGCGCACGACGTGCAGCACCGGCCCGAACACCTCCTGCGAGAGCTGACTGATACTATCGATCTCGAACGCGCAAGGCGCAAAATAGTGGCCGTCCAATCCCGCGGGAATTTGCCGCTGCGCAATCAGGGTCCCATTATCGCTCAGCCAGGCGGTGTGGTTAAGCAATACCTGCAGTGCATCTTCGTCAATAACCGGGCCAACATCTGTTTTCAACAATCCTGGATTTCCAATCACCAGCTCATCCATGGCGCCGCTGAGCAATTCGATGATGCGGTCGGCTACTTCCTCCTGCAGGTACAGCACACGCAGGGCCGAACAACGTTGCCCGGCACTTAGAAAAGCGCTGCCAATCACATCCTGCACGACCTGCTCGGGCAGTGCGGAACTGTCCACCAGCATGGTGTTCTGCCCACCAGTCTCCGCAATCAGCGTGGCCAGTGGCGCATCCCGCGCAGCCAGCGACCGGTTGATCACCCGCGCTGTTTCGGTGGACCCGGTAAAGGCCACACCGTCGATCCGAGGATCAGTGCACAATTGTGCGCCGACGCCAGCACCTTCACCCGTCAGCAATTGCAGCGCTTCTGGCGGAATTCCTGCCTGGTGCATCAGCGACACCGCAACTGAAGCGATGGCCGGTGTTTGTTCCGCTGGCTTGGCCAGCACCGTGTTGCCGGCAGCCAGCGCGGCGACAATCTGGCCGCTGAAGATGGCCAGTGGAAAATTCCACGGGCTGATACAGGCGAACACCCCCTTGCCATGCAGGGTCAATTGATTGTGTTCCCCGGTCGGTCCCGGCAGAACCAGTGGCTCGCTAAAATGTTTCCTCGCCTGCAGTGCATAGTAGCGGCAAAAGTCCGCTGCTTCCCGCACTTCGGCGATGCCGTCCAGCAGGGTCTTGCCGGCTTCGCGACAACACAAGGCCATCAATTCGGGCATGTTGTTTTCAAAAAGGTCGGCCGTCCGCTCCAACATGGCGGCGCGCTGATCCGCCGGAACCGCATCCCAGTGGCCCACGTACTGCTGGGCGGTAGTGATGGCGCCTTCGACTTCGGTGGCGGTCGCGAATCGAACGCTACCGACACAGTCAGAAGCCCGCCCAGGATTCATGTTTGATTCTACGCGGGGCTCATCATCGGTTCCGTTGTGGAGATCGCGGCCAGCCAGCAGTGGCTCGACCCGCCATTGACGGCGCGCGAATTGCTGCATGTCCTGCGCGAGTTGCCGAGCCTCCCTTTCATTGGCGAGATTGATGCCGTACGAGTTCAGCCGGTCATCGCCATACAGATTGCGTGGCAGGGCAATTGCGGGGTGGTAAATCGGTTGGGTGTTTCTGACGCGTTCAATGGGATTCTCGGCCACCTTCGACACCGGCATGGACTCATCGACAATCCGGTTAACGAAAGAAGTATTGGCGCCGTTCTCCAACAGCCGCCTGACCAGGTAAGGCAAGAGGTCCTCGTGACTGCCGACGGGAGCATACACCCTGCATGCGTCATGAAAGCGGTCGTTCTCCATCACCACCGCATAGAGGTCTTCACCCATGCCGTGCAATCGCTGGTACTCGAAATCCAGTCGATCTCCAGCGAATTCGGCAATGCTGGCTATGGTGTGGGCATTGTGGGTGGCAAATTGCGGATAAAAGGACTGACGTGCAGACAACAGTTTCATCGCACAGGCAATGTAGGCAACATCGGTATTGGCCTTGCGCGTGTAAACAGGATAACCGTGGTAGCCCTCCACCTGGGCGTGCTTGATTTCCGTGTCCCAGTAGGCGCCCTTGACCAGGCGGATCGGAATTCGCTTGGACAGCCGAACTGCGCGCGCTTCCAGCCATGCGAGCACTGCCATCGCCCGTTTCTGGTAGGCCTGCAGAGCCAAACCGAGGCCATTCCATCCCGCCAGACTACGGTCGGCAAGCACCGCGTCAAATACATCCAGGTTGAGAAGAAGCCGATCGGCTTCTTCGGCATCGATGGTCAAGGCCAAATTGTTTGCCTTTGCCAGTTGCGCCAATTCCAGGACCCGCACCGAGAGTTCCGCTATCACACGATCCCGCTGCACATACTCATAGCGTGGATGCAATGCGGACAGCTTCACCGAAATACTGGGCGCCGAGTAGATCCCGTCGTTGGCCCCGTCGTCGACCCCGTCGTCGATCCCGGCGCCCCCGATGTGGGCACCAACGGCCTTGATGGCGTTGCGATAGGACTCAAGGTAACGCGCTGCGTCGTGTGCCGTCAGCGCCGCTTCGCCCAGCATGTCGAAGGAATAGCGGAACGAGCGATTTCTTTTTCGTCCGGCCCTTTCCATGGCCTCATCGATTGTCCGTCCCATGACGTACTGGTGAGCCATGATTCGCATGGACTGACGTATTGCCGTTCGCACCAGCGGCTCACCGCTGCGGTTAATCAGACGAGCCAGCGCCGAGGAAACACTGCGCTTGGTATCCTCGCTAAGCGCGATCATTTTCCCGGTCAGCATCAGCCCCCAGGTGGAGGCATTGACGAAAATTGAGTCGCTCTTGCCGATATGCGCTTCCCAGTCTCCGTCACCCAATTTGTCGGCAATCAATTTTTCTGCTGTCTCATTGTCGGGGATTCGCAACAGCGCCTCGGCCAGGCACATGAGTACGACGCCTTCCTCGGATGACAGGTCATATTGCAGCATAAATGCATCCAGCACGCCCTGCTCAGACTTGCGCGCGCGCACCTCTGCTACCAGTTCAGCAGCCGACTGATTCACCTTATTCTGGCGTGCTGCGTCAATCTGGACCCGCTCAAGCAACGTGTTAACCAGCACGGTTTCATCCGCATCGTAGTCCTGATTAATGGCGTCTCTTAGTTGATCCGGACCCTGGACTTGGGACCCTACAAAATCAAAAACTTCTGGTTCGCTCACTTCGCTCCCTCTGGCCGAAATCATCAATTTGCCTTGCACTATACCGGTTGTCAGAACACCTGCAGCAAACCCTAATTGGCGCGTCAATTTTCCGCCAGTGTACTCGCGGCAGTGACACTTGGGAAACCGTTGGGATTAATTGGAATGGGGTGAACTTTTCTACCACGAAAAGCGGCACAATTGTTGCCCGACATATCGCCGGCCGGATACAATAGCGGGCTCCAGACATGTCTTGAGAGATCATCTCCTGACCCAGTGCCTGACATTATAATAAACGCATCGGCGAGGATCCAAATCCCAATGAGAAAACCAAACACGGTCATTGTTGCCCTGTCTGTGGTAGCAGCGGTGACCGCCGCTTTCTGGTTGCTGCTGGTGGCGCCGGGTCTGGGCGACAATGAAATCAATATGACGCGTGGCGTTACCGAAATGGCGGCGGCGAATTACGACCTGCACATGGCCATCCTGTGGATCTGCGTTGTCTTCGGCATCATCGTCTTCAGCGCCATGCTATTTTCGATCGTGCTGCACCGGAAATCGCGGGGCCATGTGCCGGCGAAATTTGCCCACAGCGCGAAGGCCGAATTTGCCTGGTCCATCATTCCGGTTGTTATCCTGATTTCCATGGCGGTGCCGGCCACGCGCACCCTGATCCAAATGGAGGTGGCGCCTGAAACACAGATGACCATTAAAGTCACCGGCTTCCAGTGGCGCTGGAAATATGACTACCTGGAGGACGACGTCCATTTCATGAGTTCCCTGGCGGCTGAATCCAACGCCGCCAGACAGTTGCAATCAGGTGTTGCGCCGGAGTCAATCGACAACTATCTGCTGGATGTTGACCATCCGCTGGTATTACCGATCGGTGTCAAAATCAAATTCCTGATTACGGCCGACGATGTACTTCACTCTTGGTGGGTACCCGCGCTTGGATGGAAACGCGATGCGGTTCCTGGTTTCATCAATGAGGCCTGGACAGAAATTAACGAGCCCGGAATATACCGCGGTCAATGTGCGGAGCTGTGTGGCAAAGACCATGGCTTTATACCCATTGTTCTGCAGGCCGTCAGCCGCGAAGAATACCAGCGTTGGGTTCGCGAACAGAAGCGCAGTGCGGCGAGCGTTAATGCGGATGCCCAGAGATTGTGGACGCGCGATGAACTGATGGGCCACGGCAAGGACGTATACGCCACGCAATGCGCGACTTGCCATCAGGCCGACGGTCGCGGCCTTTTGCCCGCATTTCCGGCTCTCGCCGGCGGACCAATATCGACCGGTCCGGTTGCAGACCATATCGAAATTGTATTGAACGGCCGCGCCGGCACTGCCATGCAGGCCTGGGGCGGAGTACTCTCGGCAACCGATATTGCGGCGGCCTTGACCTATACCCGTAACGCCTTTGGCAACGATACCGGCGATGTGATTCAACCCAGCACGATTGTGCGAATCAAGAACGGCTGAACAGGACACCCCAATGAGCATTGAAAACACCAGTACCTCTTTAGATCAGATGCACGGGGCGACGGCCGACCATGGCCACGACCACAAGCCCGCCGGAATTCTTAACCGTTGGCTGTATACCACCAATCACAAAGACATCGGCACGCTTTACCTGGGTTTCGCCCTACTTATGTTCCTGATCGGTGGTTCGATGGCGATGATTATCCGCGCAGAACTGTTCATGCCCGGCCTGCAACTTGTGGAACCCGATTTCTTCAACCAGATGACAACAATGCATGCGTTGATCATGGTGTTTGGCGCGGTCATGCCTGCCTGGGTGGGATTCGCCAACTGGATGATCCCAATGATGATCGGCGCACCTGACATGGCGCTGCCGCGAATCAACAACTGGAGTTTCTGGATTCTTCCGTTCGCTTTTGCAATGCTGTTGAGCACCCTGTTTATGGACTCCGGCGGCCCGGCAGCCGGGTGGACGCTGTATCCACCTCTCAGCCTCCAGGGCGGTCAGAGTTTTGCCTTTGTTGTGTTTGCCATTCATATGATGGGCATTTCGTCCATCATGGGATCCATTAATATCATCGCGACGATTTTGAATATGCGTGCACCTGGCATGACGCTTTTGCGCATGCCGCTGTTCGTCTGGACCTGGCTGATTACCGCGTTCCTGCTGATCGCAGTCATGCCGGTACTGGCCGGCGCGGTAACCATGCTGCTGACGGATCACTTTTTTGGCACCAGCTTTTTCAATGCAGCCGGCGGTGGTGACCCAGTCATGTTCCAGCACATTTTCTGGTTTTTTGGGCATCCCGAGGTTTACATCATGGTTTTGCCGGCATTCGGAGTGGTCTCGGAGATTATTCCCACCTTTGCACGCAAACCGCTTTTTGGCTATGCCGCCATGGTGTCTGCAACCGCATCGATTGCCTTCCTGTCATTTATCGTTTGGGCGCATCATATGTTCACTGTCGGTATGCCGTTGTCGGGCGAACTGTTTTTCATGTACGCCACAATGCTGATTGCCGTTCCCACCGGCGTGAAGGTGTTTAATTGGGTCAGCACGATGTGGCAGGGCGCCATGACTTTTGAGACGCCCATGCTGTTTGCCATTGGCTTTGTTGTATTGTTCACCATAGGGGGCTTGTCAGGACTGATGCTGGCAATCGCCTCTGTCGATTTGCAATACCACGACACCTATTTCATGGTGGCGCATTTTCACTATGTGCTCGTTCCCGGATCGGTATTTGCGCTGATGGCGGGAACCTATTACTGGCTGCCGAAATGGACCGGCCACATGTATTCTGAGAAATGGGGCAAGATTCATTTCTGGCTGTCGGCGATTTCAGTCAATATCCTTTTCTTCCCGCAGCATTATCTGGGGTTGGCGGGCATGCCCAGGCGGATTCCAGACTATTCCACGCAATTCGCTGATTTCAATATGATTTCCTCACTGGGTGGATTCCTGTTTGGCGCCTCACAGTTGATATTTGTCGGCATCATTATTCATTGTGTGTACAAGAGCAAAGTGCGGGCACCCCAGCGTGTCTGGGAAGGTGCGCGCGGACTGGAGTGGATTCTGAGTTCCCCCCCGCCTTATCACTCTTTTGGCGAACCACCTCCGATCAACAGCCAGACGGTGGCACACGCAGAAGAGTATACGCACTGATGGGTGAGCAGTCGGTAAAAAAACAGAGGCGAAAAGCGGTGAAAATGGCTCGGGTGCTCGCCCTGGTGGCCACCACGATCTTCGTCTTGTTCATCCTCTCCGGCGTCATGGGCGACGCGGCCAATGGCTGACCGGACAACCCGAAAAACGGTCACCCGCCTCACCCTGCTGGCAATAGGCATGTTTGGATTCGGATTCGCCATGTGGCCGATCTACAACGTCTTTTGTGATCTCACCGGGCTGGGTGGTAAAGGTGTGAAAATCGCGACGCAAGCTCCGATGGCCATGGCGCCTGGGCGGGAGATCAAGATCAGGTTTGACGCAACAGTCAATTCCGCATTGCCTTGGCAATTCCAGCCGGTGAAGGGTTTTGACCGGGTAAAGGTGGGTGAAATGTCGAAGGCCATGTACCTGGCGCTCAATCAGAGCAGTGAATCGATCATCGGACGCGCCACTTACAACGTGACACCACCCGAGGCAAGCCTGTATTTTGTCAAAACCGAGTGCTTCTGCTTTACCCAGCAGATTCTGGCAGGCAACGAATCCCGGGAAATGCCGGTGTTCTACTACATTCAGCCGGATTTGCCAGAATACATCCGGGAAATAACGCTTTCGTACACGTTTTACCGTCAGGCTGCAGATCAGTCCATGGCCAACCTTCAAAATCCAACGACGGCATCCATCGACAGTCAGGAGGATGAGTGACAATGGCGCAACCCACTGAAACCGCCTACTACGTTCCGCATGGAACCCGTTGGCCAATCGTTGGCTCGATTGGAATGGTCACCATGCTGGCCAGCGCTGCTTACTGGGTCAATGGCGCGGCCGCGGCCCCCTGGACGTTTACGTTGGGAGTGGCGATCCTGGTGTACAAGTTGGTGGGATGGTTTGGTGAAGTCATCCGCGAGTCGGAGGACGGCAAGTACAATTCCCAGGTTGACACCTCTTTTCGGATGGGCATGCTGTGGTTCATTTTCTCGGAAGTCATGTTTTTTGCATGCTTTTTTGGCGCATTGTTCTACGCCAGAGTATTCTCGGTGCCGTGGCTGGGTGGTGAGGGCTCAGAAGCACTGACCAATGAAATGCTCTGGCAGGACTATCAGTCCGTATGGCCAATCGCCGGTCCGGAGGAGTTGGGGGGCTATTTTCAGACCATTCCCGCTTTCGGAATACCGTTCCTCAATACGCTCATTCTGCTGCTATCGGGCATGATGGTGACGCTGGCGCATCATGCTCTGAAGAAGGACAATCGCCAACCTCTGGTGATATGGCTGTTTACCACCGTTGCGCTGGGTTTTATATTCCTCTACTTCCAGATCGGCGAATACAAGGAGGCATACCAGGAACTCGGACTCACGCTGGGGTCGGGGATTTACGGATCAACCTTTTTCATGCTGACTGGTTTTCATGGCCTGCACGTCACGCTTGGCGCCATTATGCTGCTGGTGATAGCATTGCGCTGCGCCCGCGGACACTTCAAGCCGACCCAGCATTTCGGGTTTGAGGCCGTCGCCTGGTACTGGCATTTTGTCGACGTGGTGTGGCTGGGTCTGTTCATTTTCGTCTATGTGTTTTAGGGCCGAGGCCCGTGACCTGGGGTCAGTAACCTGGTTTTGGTTCATCGGTGACTTGAGGATTGACAGGACCCCTGCCGGTGGTTTCTATCCAGCCCAGTTGATGAGCGACCCAGAGCAGAACAAACAACAGTAATGATAATCCAATGCGCCAGGTTAGCCGCCGCACCGTACGATCGCCCTCGCCCTTGTCGAAAACAAGAAAGAAAAAGGAGGATGCGAGGGAATAAAGTATGGTCAGCAAGAACAGGACGATCAGGACTTTCATCAGCATGGCGCCTTCTCCGTTTTAATTGTCTGGTGCTGAAGCCGCAGCAAACTGCAGTCAAGACGCCTGCATTATAACGATTTCGAGTTTCAAATCTTGCTCTCCGCCACCCATTCCTTCCGACCGTCACTGCCTTCAACAGCGGTGCTCGCGAGCTTGGCAGCCCTGTTTCTTGCACTGGGTTCCTGGCAACTGGACCGCAAGGCCGCCAAGCAGGTTCTGATCAACGAATTCGACAATGCTCCCGATCTGGAACTGGATGAGGCCATCGCCGCTAAGGTCAGGTTTGCGCGGGTTTCAGCTTCAGGCGTGTTCGACGCCCGCAGCTTTTTGCTGGACAACCAGGTGCACCAGGGTCGAGCCGGCGCTCAAGTCATTACACCGCTGCAGCTGCGGGGCGACAGGCTGTTGTTGGTATTGCGTGGCTGGCTGCCAGTGCCCGCCGACAGGCGCAATCTGCCAACCATTGATACACCGGGTGGAGAGGTCACCATCACGGGCATATTGAACCAACCCCCGCGGGCCGGGATTCAGCTGGGTGAAGCGGATGACCTGAGCGGCGATGATTGGCCAAAGCTCATCACCTATCTCAATCTGGATGACGTATCCGACCGTCTGAAAAAAGGCATCTTGCCGTGGGTGTTGCAGCTGGATGCTGGCGACCCGAACGGTTTTGAAGATCGGCAGTGGCAGGCGGTGACCATGACTCCGGACCGGCACGGCGCTTACGCTGTCCAGTGGCTGGCATTGGCCGTGGCCAGCCTGGGTTGCTGGATTGCATTGGGACTGCGGCGACGGATGGTAGCCAAGGACGGGCCATGAGCACCCGTTCACGCCGAGCCCTGTTGTTGTTCATCGTGACCCTGTTTGTGCTGCCGATTGTAGTGGCATGGCTCCAGCTTGCAGGAATGATCAATCTGTTCGGGCCATCCAGAACCAACCAGGGTGTGCTGGTCCAGCCCGTCGTTGCCCTGCAATGGCCGGCAGGTGCAGAGTTACCGGTGGGCGCGACCTGGGCGCTCCTCTACCCGCTCGCCGAACCCTGCGACAAAGGCTGCCGATCAACCCTGACCGGCCTGCGGGCCTTACATGTTGCGTTGGGTCGAAAACGGCCTCACCTACGCCTGGTGCTGATCAGCTCTGATGCAAACCTGGATTTATTGTCAATCTATCCGGAGTTTGTGATCCTGCCCCGAGGTGACGAGACTCTGACCCAGCCACTGCGCCAAGCGCGGCTGCAGTGCTGTGAGAACAGATCCATCTCACGCGGGCCCGGAACAATTGCAGGCATTTATCTCGTTGATCCGCGCGGAAACATTATGATGTACTACGCGCAGAATACTGATGCAACGAGAATCAAGGCAGATCTCGACCGACTGCTTAGCGGCGTATGACAACCCATACACCAGTAGGCCGAACAATACAGGACCAACTATGACCTCAGCACTACATCGCCTTGCCGTTGTCGCAGCGCTTCTCGCGCTTTTTGTCATCATCCTGGGTTCATGGGTTCGGCTCTCTCACGCGGGTCTCGGCTGTCCCGACTGGCCGGGGTGTTACGGCCAGCTGACCTGGCCAGATGCGGCATCAGAGATCCACACTGCGACGCAGGCATTTCCCGAAAGACCGGTTGAAAGCGATAAAGCGTGGCGAGAAATGATACATCGATACCTCGCCGGCATTCTGGTCTTGCTGGTCCTGGCAATCAATATTCTGGCCTGGAAACGATCCAGCCGGCTGACCCGCGCCGGCCACCGCGTTATTGCCGGGTTTTTGCTGGCTTTGATCCTGTTCCAGGCGGTACTGGGCATGTGGACGGTGACACTCAAACTGCTGCCTATCGTCGTTATGGGGCATCTCCTGGGTGGCTTTGCGACCTTTGCCCTGCTTGCCTGGCTGGCATTCCGGAGCAGATTGAAGGGCAGTTACGCGCCCCCCCGTTCACTGCGGCAATTCAAGCCCTTATTGGCCACAGGATTGTTGATACTGATCTTGCAAGTTTCTCTGGGTGGCTGGACCAGCGCCAACTATTCCGCCCTGGTCTGTGCGGATTTTCCAGGCTGCCAGGGACAGCTTTGGCCCGAGACAAACTTCGTGGAGGGATTTGTACTGTGGCGCGAAGTGGGCGTGGACTACGAAGGGGGCGTATTGGATTTACCGGCGCGGAGCGCCATTCACATGGCCCACAGAATCGGTGCATTGATCACGTTTGCCATGTTGATGTTCGTCTCAATTCGCCTGTTCAGGGTCACCGTGACCCAACGCGCAGCCATCTGGCTCGGCTTTCTGACGCTCACGCAAGTGGCACTGGGCATCATGAATGTTGTTCTGCATTTACCCTTGGCCAATGCCGTGGCACACAACGGTCTGGCCGCAGTATTGATGGCGATGTTGGTTTGGTTGTTACATCGCGCCAGTCCCTCGCGAGCCTGGTAGGCCGGTAGCTTATGATGGGACCCGCAAAGCAATACTTTGAATTATGCAAGCCACGGGTGGTGGCATTGATCGTGTTTACCGCGATTGTGGGCATGTTCCTGGCCGTTCCCGGCTTGCCACCTCTGGGCAGCTTTGTAGCCGGGGCGCTGGGCATTGCGCTGGCTGCATCTTCGGCGGCGGCTATCAATCATCTGCTCGATGAGGGTATTGATGCCATTATGATGCGGACCCGTGACCGTCCGCTGCCCTCGGGGCAGTTGACGCCAACCCAGGTCCTTATCTTCGCCATATTTCTTGCAGCGCTGTCGATGGTTATCCTGGTTCTTTGGACCAACACCTTGACTGCAGTGCTCACGTTTGCATCGATTATCGGCTACGCCGTGGTTTATACCGCCTGGTTGAAACGGGCAACGCCACAGAATATTGTGATTGGTGGTGCGGCAGGTGCTGCCCCACCCGTCCTTGGCTGGGTGGCGATCTCTGGCGTGGTGGATCCAGACGCCCTGTTGCTGTTCCTGATCATTTTTGTATGGACGCCCCCGCACTTCTGGGCATTGGCTATTCACAGACGCCACGATTACGCCGCAGCCGACATCCCGATGCTACCTGTCACCCACGGGGTGCCGTTCACTCGCTGGCAAATCCTTTTTTACACCGTGTTGCTGGTTATCGTCACCACGCTTCCATACCTGACCCAAATGGCTGGGGTGCTGTACATCTCCGGCGTGACCGTGCTCAATGCGGGCTTTCTCTGGTATGCATTCAGGCTTTTGAAGGGCGACGACGATCAAGTACCCATACAGACATTCGGCTATTCAGTGGTGTACCTGATGATGCTTTTTCTGTTTCTGCTGATTGATCACTACGTGCCCATGCTCGGAGCGATGACCGCATGACATTAGACCGCCAATCTCCCCTGCGTGTACTGGAAGCTCACGACGCGTTCATCAGCCGCCATATCGGGCCATCCCAGAGCGACATCAGCAAAATGTTGCAATCGCTGGGGGCAGATTCACTGGATGGTTTTGTGGCCAGTACCCTGCCACCATCCATTCGGACCGATGAGCCGCTGGCGCTGGCGGAACCTCAAAGTGAGCAGGAGGTCCTGCAACGCCTCAGGGACATGGCTTCCAGGAATAGAATCATGCACAACATGATTGGAATGGGCTATCACGACACCCTTGTGCCTGCGGTCATTCAGAGAAATGTGCTGGAAAACCCCGGCTGGTACACGGCCTATACGCCCTACCAGGCTGAAATTTCCCAGGGCCGCCTGGAAGCGCTGCTCAATTACCAGCAGATGGTCTGCGATCTGACCGCAATGCCCATCGCCAACGCGTCCCTGCTCGATGAGGCTACGGCTTGTGCAGAGGCCATGACAATGCTGCAAAGGGTCAACCGCCGGTCGAAGTCCAGCCGCTTTGCGGTGGACGCAAAAGCACTGCCCCAAACCATTGACGTCGTTCAAAATCGGGCACGATATCTGGGTATCGAGGTGGTGGTCGCCGACCCTTTCGAGGCCATCAAGGAGGGTGACTACTTTGCAGTATTGCTGCAATACCCTGACCTCTACGGGGAGGTGCGCGATTGCCGGCAATTCATCGAAACTGCGCACAGCGAGAATATTCTGGTCGCCGTGGCGGCCGACGTCATGAGCCTGGTGCTACTGACCCCGCCGGGGGAAATGGGCGCAGACGTTGTGATCGGTTCTGCCCAGCGATTTGGTGTACCCATGGGTTACGGCGGACCACATGCCGGTTTTTTCGCGACCCGGGACGAATTCAAGCGCGCACTTCCGGGACGAATCATTGGCGTGTCACAGGACACCGCTGGCCGTAGCGCGCTCAGAATGGCGCTGCAGACGCGCGAGCAGCACATTCGCCGTGACAAGGCCACCAGTAACATCTGCACCGCCCAGGCGCTGTTGGCCGTGCTCAGTGGATTCTATGCGGCCTGGCACGGTCCCGACGGATTGCGAAATATCGCGCAACGAATCCACCGGCTTTGCACCGTGTTGGCAGAATGCCTGACAGAGCGGGATATCATTCCACTGAACGCCTTGTGGTTTGACACCTTGACCATCGACCTGGGTGAGGAACAGGCCACCCGGTTTTCACAAATTGCCGCCGAAAACGGAATCAATATCCGTACCGGTCCAGCAGGACTGGTGGGCATCAGTGTTAACGAGAAAACGTCTGCTCAGCACCTTCAAATCCTACTCGACATTCTCGACGCAGGCCACCCGGGACCGAGTATGGCGGATACCGATTCGCGCCTGGAGGCCGATGTTTCTCCCTTGCCGGTAGAACTGCAACGCCAAAGCAAGTTTCTCACTCACCCGGTATTCAACCGGTTTCACTCTGAAACAGAAATGCTGCGCTATCTCAAGCGCCTGGAGAACAAGGACCTTTCGTTGACCCATGCAATGATCTCGCTGGGCTCTTGCACGATGAAACTCAACGCCACGACTGAAATGATTCCGATCACCTGGCCGCAATTCAGTGACATCCACCCGTTTGCACCGCTGGATCAGACAATGGGCTACCAGCAGCTGTTCACCGAACTTGAGGACATGCTGGTGGCTTGTACCGGTTACGATGCGGTCTCCCTGCAGCCAAACGCAGGATCGCAGGGTGAATACGCCGGATTGCTCGCCATCAAGTCCTGGCACGAGTCCAATGGTGACGGCCACCGTGATGTCTGTCTCATTCCTTCATCCGCCCACGGCACCAATCCAGCCAGCGCAGCCCTGGCCGGCATGAAAATCATCGTTGTTCAGTGCGATGAAAATGGCAATGTTGACGTCGATGATCTCCAAATCAAGTGCAAAGAGCATGGCGAACAGCTTGCTGCCTTGATGATTACCTATCCATCCACTCACGGCGTGTTCGAAGAACGCATTACCGACATATGCGAGGTTGTGCACCAACACGGAGGACAGGTCTACTTGGACGGAGCCAACCTTAACGCCTTGGTTGGTTGCGCCGCGCCAGGTCGTTTTGGCGCCGATGTGTCACATCTGAATTTGCACAAAACATTTTGCATACCGCATGGCGGCGGCGGGCCGGGCGTCGGCCCGATATGTGTGGGCCGTCACCTGGCGCCACACCTGCCCAATCACTCAGTGGTCGACATGCCAGGTACGCAAAAGAAAAATATGGCCGTATCTGCCGCCCCATGGGGAAGCGCCGGAATTCTGCCGATTTCGTGGACTTATATCGCCCTGATGGGGCGGGAGGGCATGAAGAAGGCGACCCAGGTGGCGATTCTTAGTGCCAACTATATCGCTTCGAAACTTAAGGATGACTATCCAGTGCTCTTCACTGGCCGCAACGGTCGGGTTGCACACGAGTGCATTATTGATCTGAGGCCCTTCAAAGACCGTTGCGGTGTCACTGAAGAAGACGTGGCCAAGCGACTGATTGATTTCGGGTTTCATGCACCCACGATGTCGTTTCCCGTACCAGGCACGCTGATGATTGAGCCCACCGAGAGTGAGTCGAAAAACGAACTCGACCGCTTAGTCGCTGCCATGTCATCGATCCGAAATGAAATTCAACAAATTGAGGACGGCATTCTAGACTCGGACGACAACCCTTTGAGCAATGCACCTCACACCGCGATGGACATTGCCGGTGAGTGGGATCACCCCTACCTCCGTCAGCAGGCAGTCTACCCGGAAGGTCTGGCGGCAGAGTATAAATTCTGGCCGGCTGTCAGCCGCGTTGACAACGTATACGGGGACAGAAATCTGGTCTGCAGTTGCCCGCCCATGTCGGACTGGGAGGACTGATCAGGAATCCAGTATGAGTTCTTCAGCAGGTGGTCTCATGTTGTAAGACGACGACATGACCCTGCCGTAGGCACCTGCGTTGGATACCAACATGAGGTCACCCTCGGCACACTCTGGCAGCAGACGCGCCTCGCCGATGACATCCCCGCTTTCACAGATCGGGCCCACCACACGGTAGCGCCTGTCGGGCTGCCGCTCCAGCGCACTGAGGTTGACCACGTGGTGGTAAGCGCCATACAGTGCCGGCCGGATCAGCGAGTTCATTCCGGTCGCCAAGCCCACGTAATGGTAGTCCCCCTTGGTTTTGAGCTGCGTGACCCGCGCCAGCAGAACCCCCGATTCCGCGGCCAGGTACCGGCCCGGTTCCATCCACACTTCGATTTCCCGACCTGAACCCAGTGCTGAGTTTTGGGCCCTGACGAGTGCATGCAACTCCTGATCCATCACCTCAAGATCCATGGCCGACTGCCTTGGGCGTTCAGGAACCGCCAGGCCCCCGCCAAGGTCCAGTACGCGCACCTTTGGAAATTGTCCCAGCAGCGGCACCAGGCGCTGCAACTGCTCTCGCCAGGCGCCCGCGTGTGTGACACCGCTGCCGGAGTGGGTATGCAGGCCCACCACACGGGCGCCTTGTGCGGCCAACAACGAGGCCGCTTCGGGTAGGTGATCGATTGGAATGCCGAACTTCGACCCGGCGCCCGCGGTGATTACTTTCTTGTGGTGGCCGTATCCCGCATCCAGATCCACGCGCAGAAACAGTTCATGCCCGGCGAAGAGTTCCGGCCAGTATCGTAGCGGGTGCAGCGAATCGATCGTCAGCGTAACCCCCAGGTCCATGGCCCTGGCATACTCCTCGCGAGGCGCAAAATTCGGTGTGAAAAGAATTTCTCTGGCCTTGATATCAGGCACGCAATCAAGCACGTGCAGTACTTCGGCGAGCGACACGCACTCAAAGCCCAGGCCTTCTTGCGCCAGGGCCGCCAGCAAGGCTGGGTGGTGATTGGCCTTGATCGAGTACAGCACTCTGCTAATGGAATCAAGCGCCTGGAGCCGACGCGCCGCAGCTCTGGCCGTTTCCAGGTGATAGACGAAGGCCGAGTCGCGCTCGCTCATCAGCCCGTGCAGCGCATCAGCCCGCTCGTACCACCAGGGCGCGGACTTGACCCTCACATCAGCTGGCAGCGTGAGCTCCAACCAACTGGGCCCCAAATCATTGCGCAGATCTGCAGCTGCGGTTATCAGGAGACTGTGGAGTTTCTGCACCAACTGCTCGGCGTGTTCCTCGCCAACCACCAACGTCAGATTCAGGTCATTTGCTGACTGGGTGACCATATGAACCTGCCTGTCCTGGAACACGTCAAGTGCCCCGCTAAGCTGTCCGAGCATGGTCCTGATCGCGTTGCCGACCAGGCTGATTGAAACGCAATGTGTTTTGAGCTGAACCCGTGTCAGTAAGGAGAGCTTCTCGAGAAAATCACTGAATAGTTCATCTTCAATGCTGCTATCCGGATCCAGTGTTACGGTCACGGTTGATTCCGATGTGGCAATCAGATCGACGGAAATACCAAATTCCTTGAATACAGCAAACGAATCGGCCAAAAATCCGGCCTGGCGCCACATTGCCGGATTATCCATTTCGATGACAACTATGTTATTCCGGCTCACCACTCCTTTGACCTGTGCTTCCGAGCTTTGCGAGCGCGCTTCGATGCGCGTCCCGGGCTGGTCGGGCCGGGTCGTATCCCTGATGGAAATCGGTATACCACGCGCTTGCACCGGCTTGATGCTCGGGGGGTGGAGCACACTGGCGCCCATGGACGCCAATTCCTGGGCCTCACTAAAACTGAGCTGCTGAAGCAGCCGGGCATCAGGTACCACGCGCGGGTCAGCGCTAAACATCCCGGGCACATCCGTCCAGATCTCCAGTAAGGCCGCCTGCAGCCGTGCGGCGAGGTAGGCTGCGGAGGAATCGGACCCACCCCTGCCGAGCAGGCAGGTGGCGCCAGCGCTGTCGGTTGCAATAAAGCCCTGGGTCAGATGTACCCGGCCCTCGGCCGCCAACCTGGCGGCCAGGTCGGAATCCACACGGTCGTCACAGCGGCTGGCAAGGAATTTCTGACGGTCGGACTGATTCGGAATTTCCACGATCTGCAACATCCGCCCGGCATCCTGGAGTACACAGCCCAGCGGTGCCAGGACGCTGGCGCCCAGGGCGCTGGACAGGCGTTCACCGAATGAAAGCAGCTCGGCATGGGCCGCCGGGCTCCGCCCTTCGGGGCGATTCCCCGCCAGCGCCACGAACTGCTGCCACAGTTGGCTAAACAATGCAGAGGGGGCCAATTCGAGACTGTCCCACAAGGCGCTGTGCCGCAGCTCGATTTTGCCGATGATTTCGTCCCGTTGTGCCGAATCAGGGCTTCCACACAGGCGATTGAGCAGATTGGTTACGCCAGACAGCGCGGAAACAACAACCACGACGCCATAGCCATCTTCCAAATGCAGGCGAACTTGTTCGGATATGGTGTTCCAGCGGTCCGCTGAGCTGACACTGGTGCCGCCGAATTTCATCACAATCCAGGGGACAGGGCCAGGGCCACGATCAGTATTGGGATCGGGGCTCAAGTTTGCATTGGGATGTTGGTTGCGCTGGTCTTTCGACATGACGGTGCCTCTATACGAAAACGGCCTCCGCTTTGGAGGCCGTTTGATTTTATGGTTTTGCGAGTCGGCGTGCGGATCAGGCGGTAATTGACGCCCTCATCTTTCGCAACGCGTTGGCTTCCAGCTGCCTAATGCGCTCCGCTGAAACACCGTACTCATTGGCAAGTTCCTGCAGCGTGGACTTGCCATCCTGCAACCAGCGACTGCGTATGATGTTCTGACTGCGCTCGTCCAGCTCTTTCAGCCCGGCGTACAGCAATGTGTTATTGAACGTCTCCAGATCCTCGGACTCAGCCTGGTGCTCCGGGATTTTACCCTGATTGGTGAGAAATGCAGCCGGTGCTACATACGACTTTTCATCGTCATCCGCGCCGGTCAAATCGAAGCCAATATCCTGACCTGAAAGTCTCGATTCCATTTCCAGAACCACTTCGGACTTGACGCCCAAATCCTTCGCCACAGCCTGAACTTCTGCGTGGCTCAGCCAACCCAATCGTTTTTTGGATTTGCGCAGGTTGAAGAACAATTTGCGCTGGGCCTTGGTAGTGGCCACTTTGACAATGCGCCAATTGCGCAATATGAACTCATGCATTTCGGCACGAATCCAGTGGACCGCAAAAGACACCAGGCGTACGCCGTGATCCGGATCAAACCGCTTCACCGCCTTCATCAGGCCAATGTTGCCTTCCTGAATCAGATCACCCAGGGCCAGGCCATACCCGGTATAGCCTTTGGCCACATGTACGACAAAACGCAGGTGAGCCATGACCATTTGCCTGGCAGCCTCAAGATCGCCCTCATCCCTGTAACGACGTGCAAGATCCTGTTCAATTTCCAATGTCAGAACGGGTATCTTGTTCACTTCCTGGATGTAAGCATCAAGACTCCCGGTTCCGGCCGGAACCAAAAGATGACTTGGTACTAAATTCTTGCTCATTTTTCCTCCTGGTCAGCGGCCCAGTTTATCATGAATGATCAAACCAAGGCCACCTCATGACCAATCGGAGAAGATTCTGCCTGAATCGCCTCCACAATGGTCCGCTTTCATTACTTCACTGTAGATATAGACCAGAAAATAAGCCAATTGTTCCTGCTTGGCCAAGGCATGACAAACCCAACCGCAGGCGCTCAGCCGCAGGCCTGTTTCGGCACTCAGAGGACACTTCTTCGCCCATGGCGAAACCGTCCTCCTCGTCTGCCGGCCATGCCAAGCAAAGCTTGGCTCAATTCAATGCCGTCGAGCGCAGGCCAGAGGAACCGCACGTTTTGCCCGCAGGGCAAGGAGTAAGGTGACGAAGCCGTCGCGCGTGCAGGCCAGAGGAACCGCACGTTTTGCCCGCAGGGCAAGGAGTAAGGTGACGAAGCCGTCGCGCGTGCAGGCCCGAGGAGCCGCACGTTTTGCCCGCAGGGCAAAGAGTAAGGTGATGAAGCCGTAGGGCAGGCAAAGCCCCGTGAGCGGACTGCTGTCCACGCCTGGCGGATGGCCCTTCGGGCTCCCCTCACTTCTCCGCGTTTGGTGGGTCGGCTCCAACGGAACATCCTGTTCCGTGTCGCCTCGTCGAGCCATCCCTGGCTCGACGACCCAGTCACTTGTCGGCGCTCGGCATCCTTTAAGTTGTGGACAGCAGCCCGCTCACGGGGCTTTCCTAACGCGGGAGCATGACTGCAAGGATGCAGGAGGTAGAGCAACGCAGGGAGCAATTGCCGAGGAAAGCGAGACTCCAGCCGTAGGCTAGGCTCGGCACTCCCACGGCACTTCTTCACCTGCGGCGAAACCGTACCCATCTCGTTTGCCGGCCATGTCTGGCGAAGCCAGACTAAATATAGTGCCGTTGAGCGCAGCCGCCTTCCGCCGAAGGCGGGAGCAGGGAAGCGAGACTCCCCTAATAGCTGGCCGATCTGCCAAGTAATCTAAGGTGACGCTGCACAGAAAGCCAAGCGCCAGCAAGACCAAGCAAGCCGCCGGATCCGAACAGGACGAGCACCTGCACGAGGCCCAGCCTGCTCACTTCAAACTGGTTGCCATAGGCATTCAGAAGTTGCTGCATCGGAGCAGCCAGGTAGGCCAACGATACGTTGAGCAGCACCAAGGCGAGCACGGCGCCCAATGCGCCATACCAGAAGCCGGAATAAAGGAAGGGTTGCCGGATAAAACTGTTGCCGGCGCCCACCAGGCTGAGCACCTGGATTTCCTCGGCACGGGCGGCCACATCCAGCCGGATGGTATTGGCCACCACCACAACGACTGCCAGTGAAAACGTCAGACTCAATACTGTCACCAGTGCTCTGCCCAATTCGGCCAAAGAGGCCAGACGTTGCATCCACTTGAAGTCGAGTTGGACCGACTCGACGCTGACCTGGCCCTGCAACCAGCCAAGCAGCAATTCGGCCGCCTGATCGAGCGGCTGATTCGGCAGCGGCAAGGGAGTGACGTGTATCACCCACGGCAGCGGGTTGTCGTCGAATATGTCCAGCGCTTGCCCAAAGCCCGACGCTTTGCGGAATTCGGCCATGCCCTGATCCGGCGAAATGGCACGCGCTGCTGCATCTTTGCGCGCGTCAATCTGCATGGCCAGCTTCCCCGCCACGGCCGCATCCGAAGATTCTGTCAGGAATACCGTAATCGTGCCCCAACTTTCCTTGCGCAGATCGATTCGCCCAATATTCTCAAGGCTGACATACATGATGAGCGGCAGAAGCATGGCAATGCCCAGCACCAGCACAGTCATCATGGTGCCCAACGGGTGCTTGTGCAGGTTGCCAAGGCTGGAGAAAAAGCTATAGAGCTGCCGTCTTGCCCAGGCTCGAGCGCGATTCCTGAGTGGCGGGCTGGACATGGGCTTAGTGGTTGTCCTGTCCGGCTTCGGGGTGAATCTCAACCGCCGGAATATCGTCAATCAGTTGTCCACCAGACAGTACCAGCACCCGCATACCCATACTGCGAATCAAGTGCAGATCATGTGAAGCAATCAAGACCGTTACGCCCTGGGCGTTTACCTGGCGAAAAAGACGGAACAATTCGGCCGAGAGCTCCGGATCAAGATTGCCGGTAGGTTCATCCGCGAGCAGTACTGGTGGCATGGCAACAATGGCACGGGCGATACCGACCCTCTGTTGCTCACCCCCTGAAAGCGCCAGTGGCCACGACTTTTCCTTGCTGGTCAGCCCGACTTTGTCGAGAGCCGCCCGCACGCGTTTTCTGATGTCCGCATAGCGCATTCCCGCAATCATCAACGGCAAGGCCACATTGTCGAACACTGTCTTGTCGCGGAGGAGTTTGTGGTCCTGGAATATCATGCCAACGCCACGGCGCACTTGAGGTGCAAATCGGCGGGCTGTTTTGGTCAAATTCCTACCGTTAACCGACACCTGACCCCTGCTCGACCGCTCCAGCATCAGGATCAGTTTCAACAACGTACTCTTGCCGGCACCGGAATGCCCGGTAATAAAGACCATATCTCCACGGTTGACCGTGAAATTGACATTGGCCAGTGCGGTTACACCACCAGGATATCGCTTGCTGACCTGTTCGAAATTAATCATGTGCGCCACCCTGAATGGCAAAACATTCGGGCGATGACACTAAGTCATCGGCGGCCGCGATTCCTGTTTCATCCGCCGCGCTGATGGCCCGCTTGCCGACCGTGACGGCCTCCCGGTCTCCTTTTCGCCGGAGGTGGGGGCTTGAGGCTGGGTAGGTCAGATTCATCGACATGCTCAAGTGGAATGCTGTATCCAATGAACGACTCAATTTCAGGCAAATGAAAAGCATAATTCTCGCAAGCGAAGCTGTGCGCCTCGCCTCGCGCCCCCAGGCGCGCGGTTCGGCCAATCCGGTGCACGTAGTCGGGAGCATCCTGCGGCATATCATAATTGATGATGTGCGTGACGTCTGGAATGTGCAGACCTCGTGCGGCAACATCGGTTGCGACCAGCACTGGAATTTCCCCGTCGTGAAACCGACGCAGCAGGCTCTGTCTTTTTCTCTGCGGCACCCGTCCGGATAATGCGGCCGCATGAAAACCGTTTGCATTCAATGTTCGTTCCACCCGGTCAGTCGCTGCCCGAGTGTTGGTAAATACCATGACACGTGCACTGTCAAAATGACGCAACAGAGCGGCCAATAAGGGCATTTTTTCTTCATTGGACGGGTAGTAAACGACCTGGTGTACGTTTTCAGGCGTCACCCTTTCGCTTTCAACCTTGAGTAACTCCGGCTCGTTCATGTGTTCGTAGGCCAGTTCCAGCACTCGTTGCGACAGGGTCGCAGAAAACAGCAGGCACTGGCGTCTGTCCAGCGGGGGCAGGCGCCGAAGCACATAGCGGATGTCCTTTATAAAACCTAAATCAAACATTCGGTCCGCTTCATCCAGAACCATGACCTCAATTTGATTCAAATTGAATTTACGCTGCTTGAAGTAGTCTATGATTCTTCCGGGCGTGCCGATGAGAATATCGATGCCGTTCTGTATCACTTTGGCCTGTTTCTCATAATCCACACCGCCGTAGGCAAGACCAAGGCGCAGACCCGTCTCGGATCCGAGCTGCTTGGCGTCCTTGTGGATCTGCCGGGCGAGCTCGCGGGTCGGCGCCAGCACCAGCGAGCGCGGGTTGGTGTTGTCGTGCTTGGCCGGACTGGCCAGCAATCGCTCGAACATGACCAGTAAAAATGCCGCCGTTTTGCCGGTGCCTGTCTGCGCCTGACCGGCCACATCCAGGCCTTGCAGTGCGGGGGGAAGCGTTAAAGCCTGGATTGGCGTGCAATGTGTAAAACCTGCTTCCTCCAGCCCCCGCATGATGGTGCGATGCAGGACCAGTTCAGTGAAGGCAAGGTTTGACAGGGGATTGGTGGTGTGATTATCGGGCATATTTTGACCAGTATTTGTTATGTGATTATCGTCGTGCTTCAATGCACCATTACTCTCTCAAACCGATATCGCCATGAACGGCAATATCAGTTTGAGAGAGTAATAGATGAGGGCAAAGTTAAAAAAGACACGCTTCACCCTTGAAAAATTGCTCCGGCGCCTTGAAATCGAAGGTCGGTTCGGTTGAAATGAACCCTCACCCTCTGTTTCGAGCAAAGTGGGCCATCTGGAGCCGCTGGTCGAATTTAGAAGGCGAACATATTAACCGCGCGGCATTGAATGTACCCATTCGGCCATTTGCGGCCGACTCTGCAATCAATGATTGCGCCTCATGGAGATACGCAGTGACTGACAATATTACGCATGTAACCGACGGCAACTTCGAATCCGAGGTTCTCTCAGCTGAAGGTCCCGTGCTGGTGGACTACTGGGCAGAATGGTGCACGCCCTGCAAAATGATTGCCCCGATCGTTGAAGAAATCGCGAACGAATATGGCGAGAACCTGAAAGTGACGAAAATGGACATTGATAGCAATGTCATGACGCCCCAGCAATATAGTATTCGTGGTATTCCAACCCTGATGATATTCAAGGACGGAAACGTACAGGGCACAAAGGTAGGCGCGCTGACCAAGAGCCAGCTCAAAGCGTTCGTTGAGGAGTCAGTCTGAAGTCGCCGGACCGACTCAGCCCATGATCGGCAGCAATTACCGTCCAATTTTACTGGACGCTGTGTGTTGTTCATGGTAGTTTTACACAATCTGTTCTGGGGTTTCTGCCCGGAAGAGTGATCCCCGAATAACTCATACCAGCTTACTGGACAACAAGGGCTGGCCAGGCATAACACAAACTTTGAGAATCGCGGCAGCAGCCGACGACGACAAACCGAATTCATCATTCAGGCTTCGCGCCGTAACCGACATTCCTTGTTACCCCCTGCGTGAAACTTTTCATCAATGGATGATTGATCCGACCAACCACAACAACACACAAAGACAAAATGAACCTTACTGAGCTAAAACAAAAGTCTGTAGCAGAGCTGTTGGAAATCGCCAATGAAATGGGCCTGGAAGGCGTGGCGCGCTCGAGAAAACAGGACGTCATATTCTCGATTCTCAAAGCGCACGCCAAAAATGGCGAATCCATTTTTGGCAACGGCGTACTGGAAATCCTCCAGGATGGCTTCGGTTTTCTCCGCTCAGAAAACAGTTCTTACCTCGCCGGGCCTGACGACATATATGTTTCCCCAAGCCAGATTCGGCGGTTTGCCCTGCGCACCGGCGATATGTTGGCCGGTAAAATCAGACCGCCGAAGGACAGCGAGCGTTACTTCGCACTGCTCAAGGTTGAAGAACTCAATTACGAGTCCCCTGATGCTGCCAAGCAAAAAATCCTGTTCGAGAATCTGACACCGGAATTTCCAACCCAGCAATGGCAGTTGGAACGCGGCACTGGAAGTACCGAAGACATCACTGCTCGCATCATTGACCTGATATCCCCGATCGGCCGCGGTCAACGTGGGCTGGTGGTATCACCGCCGAAGGCGGGCAAAACCATCATGTTGCAAAACATTGCGACCAGCCTGCGCGGCAACTACCCCGACGCGAAAATGATCATATTGCTGATCGATGAAAGGCCGGAAGAAGTAACCGAGATGCAGCGCTCCGTCGACGCTGAAGTCATATCAAGCACTTTTGACGAACCTGCCACGCGGCATGTTCAGGTCGCTGAGATGGTCATCGAACGAGCCAAGAGGTTGGTAGAGCATAAGCACGATGTGGTCATTCTGCTTGACTCGATTACCCGCCTGGCCCGGGCTTACAACACCGTTGCGCCATCATCAGGCAAAGTACTCACAGGTGGCGTCGACGCCAATGCCCTGCAGCGCCCGAAGCGGTTTTTTGGGGCAGCCAGGAACGTCACCGAAGGCGGGTCGCTGACCATCATCGCCACGGCGCTGGTGGACACCGGTTCGAAAATGGACGAAGTCATTTACGAAGAATTCAAGGGCACCGGCAATATGGAAATCCACCTCAACCGCCGTATCGCGGAGAGACGGACATACCCCGCCATTGACATCAATCGGTCAGGCACGCGCCGTGAAGAACTGATGATCAAACAGACCATGCTGCAAAAAGTTTGGATTCTCAGAAAGCTGTTGCATCCGATGGATGAAGCACAGGCGATCGAATTCATGCTGGACAAGCTCAAGGCAACCAAGACCAACGAAGAATTCTTCAACTTTATGAAGCGCTAAAGCTCGCCTCACTCCAGGCGTTGCCCCCAACCAGGGCCTGTTAAATAGTGTTAGCTGGCCCTAGTGTTTGACCCAATGCTCGACAAAGTCGGGAACCGACATGGATTCCAGTTGCCCTTGCTCGGCGCAGGCACCCTCGATCGCTGCTGCCGCGGTTGCATCATACTGCCCTGCAACGGCGCTCTTGAATTTGGCGATCAGCACCGGAATACCCTCAGAGCGGCGGCGGCGGTGGCCGATGGGATAACTCACTTCTACCAGATCGGTGCTGGAGCCATCATGGAAAAACACCTGAATTGAGTTGCCGATACCGCGCTTTTCAGGATCGAAGTAATCACGCGTAAAATTCTCGTTTTCTGCAACATTCATTTTGTCCCGTAAGGCGTCGATCCGTGGATCGGTCGCAACGGAGTCATCGTAGCTGCCCGCGGTGAGCTCCCCGAAGATCAGTGGTACAGCGATCATGTACTGGATGCAGTGATCACGATCAGCGTAGTTGTCCAGCGGGCCGGTTTTGTCGATGATGCGGACTGCTGCTTCCTGGGTCTTGATATCAATGTGTGAAATGTCGCTAATCCGGTTTTTCACCTGCGGATGTAGTGTCATTGCGCATTCCACCGCAGTTTGCGCGTGGAATTCTGCCGGATAGGCGATCTTGAACAATACGTTTTCCATGACGTAACTGCCATAAGGGCGCTGAAATTCAAAGGGCTTACCCTTGAACAGCACATCATAAAACCCCCACACATCGGCCGTCAGGGCCGACGGGTAGCCCATCTCCCCTTGCAGGGTCAATAACGCCAGGGTCACGGCGCGGCGGCAGGCATCGCCTGCTGCCCAACTCTTGCGTGAACCTGTGTTGGGCGCATGACGGTAGGTCCGTAAAGCGCCGCCGTCAATCCAGGCGTTGGACACGGCATCGATCACCTGATCTCTGCTGCCACCGAGCATATGGGTGACCACGGCAGTGGATGCAACCCGTACCAGCAACACATGATCCAGGCCAACCCGGTTGTAGCTGTTTTCCAGCGCCAGGACACCCTGAATCTCGTGGGCCTTGATCATTGCAGTGAGTACATCCCGCATGATCAGAGGCGACTGGCCTGCGGCGATGCGTTGGCGCGACAGGTAATCAGCAACCGCCAATATAGCCCCCAAATTGTCCGATGGGTGTCCCCATTCGGCCGCCAGCCAGGTGTCATTGAAGTCCAGGTAACGGATCAGTACGCCAAGGTTGAAGGCGGCCTGTACCGGATCCAGTTCATGGGCTGTACCCGGAACCCGGGCACCCCCGACCATTTCATTACCGGGAACCACCGGTCCCAATAATTGGGTGCAGCCGGGAAACTCAAGGGCCAGCATGGAACAGGCCAGGCTGTCCATCAGGCAATGGCGCGCGGTGGCATATGCCTCCTCACTTTCAATCCTGTAGCTGCAGACGTAGTCCGCAATGTCGACCAATACCTGATCTGGCTTCGGCCTCTGTGCCGCTCTGACGCCAACTTGCGACATGTTTACTCCTTAAGCTGCAGTTGATTAGCGACTTTCTATGGCAACGTATGCTCGATCGGCCGGGCCTGTGTAGTCTGCACCAGGCCGGATAATGCGATTGTTGGCCCGCTGTTCAAAACAGTGGGCGGCCCAGCCGGTGATGCGGGACATGACGAATATAGGTGTGAACAATTGGGTGGGTATACCCATGTAATGGTAAGCGCTGGCGTGAAAGAAGTCCGCATTGGCGAACATGTTCTTTTCTTCTTTCATCGTCCGTTCGATGGCCTCGGAAATCGCAAACAGCTCAGGCTTGTCGGACATCTCAGACAGCTTTTTGGACCATCCCCTGATGACGGCATTGCGCGGGTCGCGCTGCCGGTACACGGCATGACCGAATCCCATGATCAGCTCTTTTGCGCTCAGCTTACGAAGTACATCGCGGACTGCCTCATCCACAGTTTGGTACTGCCCGATCATATCCATAGCGGCTTCGTTGGCACCGCCGTGCAAGGAGCCGCGCAGGGAGCCGATCGCAGCGGTCACACATGAATGCAGGTCCGACAAGGTCGAAGCACACACGCGCGCAGTAAAGGTTGAAGCATTGAATTCATGCTCGGCGTAAAGAATCAGCGAGACATCCATGGCCCGGGCCGACAACTCGTCCGGCGCCACGCCATGCAGCATGTGCAGAAAATGCGCGCCGATGCTGTCGTCATCAGTCTCGGTCTCCACACGCATGCCGTCGTGGCTGAACCGGTACCAGTAAATGACGATCGCGGGGAACAAGGCCAGCAGGCGATCTGCAATCTTCTGCTGGTTGGCGAAATCGCCCTCAGTTTCGACATTACCAAGAAAGGAACAGCCTGTGCGCATGACGTCCATGGGGTGGGCATCGGCTGGAATTCGCTCCAAGACGTCCTTGAGCGCCTGCGGCAGACCACGGTTGGACTTCTGGCTTGCTTTCCAGGCATCCAATTCCACCTGTCCAGGCAGTTCGCCCTTCAGGATCATGTAGGCGACTTCATAAAACGTTGATTGCTCCGCCAGATCCACCACGTCATAGCCACGGTAACGCAAACTGCTGCCTGCGGCGCCAACGCTGCAGATGGAGGTTTCACCCGCAGACTGGCCGCGCAAGCCTGCGCCGCCGTTTTTCTTGACTCCTGAATCTTCTGCCATTTTCTATCCTCTTGCCATGATTTCTTAAGATTGCTGATCGCTGGAATACAGTTCATCCAGCTTCTGTTCAAATTCGTGATAGCCCAGGTATTGGTACAACTCTTCCCGCGTCTGCATGATGTCCAGCACCTTGTGCTGGTGCCCATCGGCCAGTAAGGCCTTGTAGACCGATTCAGCGCCCTTGTTCATTGCCCGGTAGGCGGAACAACAATACAAAACGATGTCCACACCCACCTGGCCAAGTTCTTCAGTGGTGAAGAGTGGTGTATGGCCGAATTCAGTGATGTTCGCCAGGATCGGCACGCCCACGGATTGACGGAATGCGGCGTACTGGTCCAACGTCCGCATCGCTTCGGGAAAAATCATGTCGGCGCCCGCCTCGACACAGGCAACGGCGCGCTCAATAGTGCGCTCCATGCCTTCAACCGCCAGGGCATCGGTTCGCGCCATGACAACAAAGGACCCATCGGTGCGGGCATCCACCGCCGCCTTGACACGATCGACCATTTCCTGCAGCGATACCACGGCTTTGCCGGGTCGGTGCCCGCATCGTTTGGCGGCCACCTGGTCCTCTATATGCATCCCTGCGGCACCGGCACGGGTGAGACAACGGACCGTTCTGGCGATGTTGAAAGCGCCGCCGAAGCCAGTGTCGGCATCGACCAGCAAGGGCAAGCTGCTGGCATGGGTAATGCGGTTGACGTCAGTCAACACGTCCTCCAAAGAACTGATGCCAAGATCGGGCAGACCCAATGAATTTGCCGCCACTCCACCACCGGAGAGGTAGATGGCCTCATGACCCACGGCCTCAGCCATGCGCGCCGTATAAGCGTTAATTGTGCCCACGACTTTGAGCGGGGCAAGCGCGTCAACCGCATTTCGCAACCTCTGTCCGGGTGTCGTTGCCGTCACAGCAAGTCTTCTACCGCGGCGCGTTCGGCGAGCAATTCAGCTGCGCTGGCATCCATGCGCCCGCGGCTGAACGCGTCGATCTCCAGGCCCTGGACGATCTGGTAATCCCCATCAGCGCAGCTGCAGGGGAAGGAATAAATCACGCCCGGCTCAATGCCGTAGGAGCCATCCGCTGGTACGGCCATGGAAACCCAGTCCCCTTCTGCCGTGCACTGCGCCCAACTGCGAATATGATCAATGGCGGCTGCGGCGGCCGATGCGGCGCTGGAGGCCCCACGGGCCTTGATGATTACCGCCCCGCGTTGCTGTACAGCCGGAATGAATGTCTCGCGGTACCAGTCCTGGTCAACCAATTCCACGGCCGGGCGGCCGTCGACTTGTGCAAAGCGGATGTCGGGGTACTGGGTTGACGAGTGATTTCCCCAGATCAGGGCTCTGCTGATCTTCGAGTGGTGGACTCCGGTTTTTGCTGCAAGCTGAGCCACTGAGCGGTTGTGGTCCAGGCGAGTCATGGCGGTGAAGTTGCGCGGATTCAGGTCAGGTGCATTGGCCTGGGCAATCAGGGCATTGGTATTGGCAGGATTTCCGACCACGAGCACTTTGATGTCGCGACTGGCAACGCGGTTCATCGACTGGCCCTGGGGACCGAAAATCTGCCCGTTAGCAGCAATCAGATCTTTTCTTTCCATGCTGGGGCCGCGGGGCCGTGCCCCCACCAGCAGAGCATAATCCGCATCCTGAAATGCGATGTCCGCTGCATCCGTTGCAACGATGCCGGCAAGCAACGGAAAAGCGGCATCCTGGAGCTCCATCACCACGCCTTCCAGCGTTGGCAGCGCCGGGGTGATTTCCAGCAACTGGAGTGTCACTGGCTGTTCCGGACCGAGCATAGCGCCGGCGGCAATTCTAAAACATAGCTGATAGCCAATCTGACCGGCAGCGCCAGTGATGGCGACCCGAACGGGTGAATTCATGTGTTGCTCCTTGGCGTAAATTTGCAAGTCATCCTGGTGCAAATCGACTGATTCGGGCGACCAGAACAAATCCGTACTATTGTACCTGATAAGGATTGTCTTTCGCTTCTACGAGTTGTTAATGCCTTGCTTTGCATCACTAATAATGGGATTGACCGAGACGCGCGTTCTACATGTCAGTTGGGGTAGTATTCGAGGATGGCTGCTGACAGGACAACCGGGCTTGAATTCGTAACGCGATCGGAAGTGATTGCGCCCAACGGCATGGTCGCGACGTCACATCCGCTGGCGACGCAAATCGGACTGGAAATGCTCAAAAAGGGAGGCAATGCGGTCGATGCCGCGATTGCCGCCAACGCCGCGCTCGGCTTGATGGAACCGACAAGCAACGGCATAGGTGGAGATCTGTTTGCTATCGTCTGGGACGTCGGCAGCGGCAAGCTCCATGGGCTGAACGCCTCTGGCCGTTCACCGCGGTCACTGTCTGTCGATACCCTGCTCGCGCAGAATCACCGCCGCATTCCGAAACGGGGCCCCCTGCCAGTCACTGTTCCCGGTGCCGTCGATGGCTGGTTTGAATTGCTGGAAAAATTCGGTTCCATGACGATGTGTGATCTGCTCAAACCCACCATCGCATATGCTCGATCAGGTTTTCCGGTCACCGAAGTCATCGCCCATGAGTGGGGCCACGAAGCGGCTGAACTCGCCTGCTGGCCGGATTTTACTGATCAAATGACCCTCGCAGGCAGGGCCCCTTCTGCCGGCGACACCTGGACCAACCACAACCTCGCCTCAAGCCTGGAAATGATCGCCGAGTCGGGCCGCGAATTTTTTTACCACGGTCAGATCGCGCAGGCCATCGCAAACCATGTACAGGTGCAAGGCGGGTTTCTCGGAATCGATGACCTGGCCAGCCACCAGGGCGAATGGGTCGAACCTGTTTCCGCCTCTTACCGCGGCTATGACGTCTGGGAGCTACCCCCCAACGGCCAGGGCATCGCCGTTCTGCAAATGCTCAACCTGCTTGAGCCGCATGACATTTCCGCCATGGGCCCTGGATCACCACAATACCTGCACCTGCTGATCGAGGCGAAGAAACTTGCGTTTGAAGATCGTGCACGCTTCTATGCCGACCCGGCATTTGGCGACCTTCCGGTCGAGGCCCTGATCTCAAGGGAATACGCGAGTGAACGAGGCAGCTTGATTGACCCGGGCAGCGCAGCCCGGCAGGTGCCCCACGGAGACCCGGCAGCGCTGCGCGGTGGCGACACCATTTACCTGACGACTGCAGACCGCGAAGGCAATATGGTCTCGCTGATCCAGAGCAACTTTCGCGGAATGGGCTCCGGCATGACGCCGCCGGGCCTGGGTTTTGTGCTGCAAAACCGGGGGGAATTATTCAGCCTGGATCGCAATCATCCCAACTGCCTGGAACCGGGTAAACGTCCCTTCCACACCATCATTCCGGGATTCATTACGCGCGATGGCGCGCCGTGGCTCAGCTTCGGGGTGATGGGTGGCGATATGCAGCCCCAGGGGCAGGTACAAATCGTGGTGAATTTGATTGATTTCGGCATGAATCTTCAGGCCGCAGGTGACGCCCCCAGGATCAACCATACGGGCTCCAGCAGCCCCACGGACGACGTCATGACGGACGGTGGCACGGTCAATATGGAAACGGGCTTCGATCAATCGGCGGTCGAACAACTGCGACAACTGGGTCATCGCATCGGCACTCAAGAAGGCATTTATGGCGGTTACCAGGCCATTGCGAAGAACCCCCGGACCGGCGCCTACCACGGGGCAAGTGAGTCCCGTAAGGATGGCCAGGCCGCCGGCTATTAGCGGCTAAGGCGAAGACCCGGGTAGCAAGAAATCATGAGAATTATTGCGGACCACAACATCACCGGTCTGGAGCAGACTTTTGCACGCCACGCTGAGATCAAAACGGTCAATGGCCGCGACCTGGAACGGGCGCAGTTACTCAAAGCCGATGCCCTGATCGTCCGGTCCGTTACGCAGGTCAACGAAGCCCTGTTACATGACACGCCAGTTGCGTTCGTAGGAACGGCAACCATCGGCACCGACCACCTGGACGTGGATTGGCTGGATCAGAACCATATTCGATGGGCCAGTACGCCCAGTTGCAATGCTGACGCCGCGGCCCAATACAGCCTGGCGATGATTGCGCTGGCCTGCGCGCGGGCAGACATCGACCTGCGCGCTCTGAACTGCGGTGTTGTGGGGCGGGGTAACGTGGGCGGCCGGTTGCAAGCCATGCTCACGGGGCTTGGAATGGAAACCCTGGCCTGTGACCCACCCCTGGCTGAGGCGGGCGTATCCGGCCTGGTCAGTCTGGCTGACATTACGGATTGCAACTTGGTGTCGTTTCACGTTCCGCTCACCCGTCTCGGCAGCCATCCCACATTTGGCATGCTCGACACTGCACTGCTGGAGCAATTGAGGCCAGGCACACTGATCGTCAATGCATCACGAGGCGATGTGGTTTGCGGGCCGGCGCTGTTGAATTGGCTGGAGCGCGGGCGGGGGCATGCCGCACTGGACGTATGGCCCGGCGAGCCGCATCCGGACCCGGCATTGGTGAGGAATGCGCTGGTCGCCACACCCCATGTGGCGGGCTATAGCGTCGATGGAAAACTGCGGGGAACGGTCTTGCTCTACCAGGCCTTTCTCGACTGGCTGGATTCACGCTCGGAACATAGGCGGCCCGCGCAGCACGAGACCACAACGTGGCAGCTGCCATTGGGCGAGCATCTTCTACCCGACTGCCCTGAGTTGACGGAATGTCTCCTGCAAGCATGCACCGTCCGCAGTGATGACAGGAAGTTGAGATCAATACTCCAATTGCAACGAGGCGCGCGGGGGCAGGCTTTCGATCAAATCCGGCAGGATTACCCTATGCGGCGGGATTTCCGGGGCTGGCGTCTGCCCGACACGATGGCGGCTGAAATGCGCCGGACGCTGCGCAATCTTGGCTTTGTGGATTCACAAAGCATTGATATTGAGGACGAAAACGTGTAACTTGCGCGCGCTCCCTGCCGCATGGCCCAAACGGAAATCCCAGTGCTTGCAAACCTCAGAAATATAGCCATTATTGCGCATGTTGATCATGGCAAAACCACACTGGTGGATCAGATGCTGCAGCAATCCGGCACGCTCGGCGAGCGTGCCGGCAAACTCGAGCGCGTCATGGATTCCAACGAGTTGGAACGCGAACGGGGCATCACGATTCTGTCCAAGAATACCGCCATTACCTGGCACGACGGTGATACGGACTGGCGCATTAATATTGTCGACACACCGGGCCATGCCGATTTTGGCGGCGAAGTGGAGAGAATACTCAGTATGGTGGATTCTGTGCTGTTGTTGGTCGACGCGGTCGATGGACCGATGCCACAAACCCGTTTTGTGACCCAAAAAGCCTTCGAGATGGGCTTCAAACCCATCGTTGTCATCAACAAGATTGACCGGGATGGTGCGCGGCCAGACTGGGTGCTCGACCAGACATTTGACCTGTTTGACCGACTTGGCGCCAACGAGGAGCAGCTGGATTTTCCCGTCGTATACGCTTCTGCGCTGCTCGGCTATGCCAGTCTCAGGGACGACGCGACCGGCGGTGACATGCAACCCTTGTTTCAGGCCATTGTCGATGAGGTCAGCCCACCCGACGTCGATCCGGAAGGCGCATTTCAGATGCAAATCTCGTCGCTGGATTTCAGCACCTACGTGGGTGTGATCGGTATTGGCCGAATTCAGCGCGGCCAGGTTCGTACCAATCAACCGATTGTCGTAGTCAATGCACAAGGTCATCAGCGCAATGCCCGGGTCCTGCAGGTGCTGGGCCTGCACGGGCTCGAAAGGACTGAAGTGCCGCAGGCACAAGCCGGCGACATCGTTGCTCTGAGCGGCATTGATGGGTTGGGCATTTCCGACACGCTTTGCGATCGCAATCAAGTTGAACCCCTGCCCCCGCTGACGGTGGACGAGCCCACCATAAGCATGACTTTCAGCGTCAACAAGTCGCCATTTGCAGGGCGTGACGGCAAGTACCTCACCAGCCGCCAGCTCAGGGAAAGATTGTTTCGCGAAGCCAGTCACAACGTTGCGCTGCGGGTTGAAGAGACGGTCGATCCGGAGAAATTCAAGATCTCTGGCCGCGGCGAATTGCACCTGTCCATTCTGATCGAGACCATGCGCCGTGAAGGCTACGAAATGGCGATCTCCAGGCCCGAGGTCATCCTCCACGACAATGACGGGGAAGTGACCGAGCCCTACGAACAATTGGTCGTGGATCTGGAAGTCGACTACCAGGGCGCTGTCATGGAGCGCCTCGGGCAACGTCGCGCTGAACTCGAAAATATGCAGCTCGACGGAAAAGGCCGTGTCAGGCTGGACTATTTGATTCCCGCACGGGGGCTGATCGGATTTCAGACTGAATTCAGAACCCTGACCGCAGGCACCGGCCTGATGTTTCATGTGTTTGAGCGTTACGGGCCTTATCGGCCGGGGTCGATCAGCCGGCGCAACAGCGGCGTTCTGATCTCCAAGGAAACGGGCAAAGCCGTCGCCTATGCCCTGTTCAACCTACAGGAGCGCGGACGCATGGTGGTCGAACCCGGCGTCGAGGTCTACACCGGGCAAATTATCGGCATTCACCGACGGTCGAATGACTTGACGGTCAATCCGATGAAAACCAAGCAACTCACCAACATCCGGACCGTCCTTAAAGACGACAATGTCCAATTGGCGGCGGTCCAGAATATGACGCTGGAGCAATCTCTGGAATTCATCCAGGACGACGAACTGGTGGAAGTCACACCCGCGGCCATCCGCCTGCGCAAGAAATATCTGCTCGAGCATGAGAGAAAAAGAGCGCAAAGAAGTCAGCCCGCGCAATAGCCTGTAAAGCGGTCAGCTTATGAGGAGTCTCGCGCGACTTGCCCAACCGGGGCCGGCGGGTCGCCTACGGCTCCGACGAGGATTGCTGTGCCCAATGAAGAACGTCAAGACTGCCATGCACGGCCTGGCCTTCGAGTAGCGTCAATAGCACCTGCGTCTCTGAGATGTCCGCAAGCTCAATGTCAAACAGATTCTGATCGAGAACGATCAGGTCGGCATACTTCCCAGCTTCAATTGAGCCGGTGTCCTGCTCGTGTTTATTGACGAAAGCGGCATTAATTGTGAACGCGGCTATCGCGGACTTGAGGTCAATCCGCTCCTGTGGCAGGAATACCGGAATCGAATCATCGTCGGCTCCCATCCGCGTTACCGCCGTTTCAATTTGCGGAAAAGGATTCGCGGTAGAAACCGACCAGTCGCTGCCGAATGCGATCATGCCGCCAGCCTTCTGTATGGACCCGATTGGATACAAGCCGCGCGCCCGTTCCTCGCCAATGAACGGTATCGTCAACTGGGTGATATATTCGTCCGCGTACGCCCACAATGGCTGGAAGTTTGCGACCACATCGAGTGCTTTGAAGCGAGGAATATCGTCAGGGTCGATCAGTTCCAGATGGGAAATGTGATGACGATGCCCAAGCTGGCCATTCTGGATCAAGGCCTCTTCAACAGCGTCAAGCGACTGGCGGACGGCGGCATCACCAATCGCATGGAAGTGAATCTGAAATCCCTCGGCATCAAGCGCCGTGACGGCCCGTTTCAATAATTCCGGCTCGACCATCGGAATGCCACGCGTACCGCTCGGCACAAGGTAGGGCTCAAGCATCGCAGCGGTGTAATTTTCCATTACGCCATCCTGCATGATTTTGACCGTTGTCGGCCGCACGCGCCCGCCGCTATTAAACTTATTTCGCAGCCCCACCAATTCCACGATCTGCTCTACGCCCCGCTCTCTGTCCCACCACAGAGATGCAACGACTCGCAGCGTAATTTGCCCGAGTTGATCCAACGAATCGTAGGCTTCGAGATCCTCCCGACCGACACTGGCATCTTGTATCGAAGTGATACCGTAACCATTGAGCAAGTCCATTGCGTATCGCAAACCTTCTTGACGTGTATCGAGCGTAGTAGGTGGAATGTGCTGCGTGACCAGGCCCATCGCACCTTCCTGCAGGCTGCCGATCGTTTCTCCGGTCTTCGGGTCCCTGTCGATTCTGCCATCGATGGGGTCTGGGGTGTTGCGGTCGATTCCTGCAATTTCCAGCGCTTTGCTGTTTGCCCAACCGGTGTGGCCATCGGTCGAAGTCAGGAACACGGGTCGGTCTGGCACGATTTCATCGATAATGCTGCGATTGGGTCTGGCGCCCGGCCCAAAAACGTCCATTGTCCATCCGCCTCCCAGCACCCAGGGCACGTCAGGATTCTCGGCCGCATATTTCGCGATGGCCAAGCGGTACTCTGGCAGCCCCGCCAGTCCGTGGAGGTCGCACGCCAAAGCTTCAACGCCTCCAAAGGTCGGGTGAATGTGTATATCCTGAAAGCCGGGCAGCACCATTCGGCCACCCAGATCGATCACGGTCGTGCCTGGACCAATGTGTTGGCTCGCGCCATCGTCGGAGCCAACATAATTGATGCGACCATTTGTGACCGCGAGCGCCTCGGCCCAGGACCGAGTCCCGTCGACGGTGTAGATTTTTCCGTTTCTGAAGACGGTGTCGGCGCCGACCTGGGCATCGGATGACTCGGGCTGGTTGCACGACGTTGTTAGCGCAAATACAGCGCAAGGAAGAAATAACCGGCGAATACGATCGTTCATAATGGAAAACCCCAGGCAGCTACGCCTTTGATTATATTGGATTACGGACTTTGCATGGCGCCTGCTCAGCCAGTATGAATTGTCATTAGTGGCTTTTAGGCGGGTGCGAACTTAAGGAGTCTCGCTTTGCTCGACTTACCCAACAGGGGCCGGCGGGTCGCCTCCGGCTCCTTCGTCTTCGGGTCGCGGGTTGTTTGTACGTCCTATCCACTGTATGCCGCTTCGATGGCGGTAATGTCTAGACTGACATGGCTTTTACAGCCCCATCCGGAGGAACAAGAAGTGGGCACAATCGCACTTGAGAGCACACTATGTAAATCACTGATCTGCCTGTTGATGGTCTTAGCACTTGCCTTTGCTACACGTGGGGGCCTGGCTGATGACAGCGTTCTGGACAGTAAGATCGAAGCAATAATGGACAGTTGGGAGACACCCGGCATTGCCATTGCCGTGGTGAAAGATGATCAACTCATTGAGGCGCGCGGCTACGGCGTTCGCGAACTCGGCGGCAACGATAAAGTCGATGAACAGACGATTTTTGGCATCGGTTCAATGTCGAAATCCTTCGCAACCGGCTCGGTTGCCCTTGTCATCGACGATGCCAAGGCCACCTGGGATGATCCGGTGGTCAAGCATCTACCCTGGTTTGAGCTCTATGATCCCTGGGTAACGGCACATGCCACACTGCGCGACTTCGCCAGCCATAAGTTGGGTACCGATTCGACTTTCGTGTGGGGGCCGCGGACCTGGGATCGCCGTGAAATAGTTCGCCGTGCTCGCCATATCAAGCCCCTCATCGATTTTCGGCAGGGCTTCGTTTATGCCAACGTTACGATGATGACTCTGGGCGAAGTGGTCGAAGCGGCAACTGGCCTGAGTTGGGAACATTTTGTACAGTCGCGAATCTTCAACCCTCTGGGCATGAAGCGATCCTTCACGATTGACAGCCAATACGTCGAGGCGCGCCATATGGCGCCCTGCTGGGTGTGTGAGCCTCCGGCAGGTGCAATCCTGGGCAAAGGCGCACTCAAGGAAGGTTTCAGCAACGTCGCATCACCTCACGGTTACGCAGGTGGAAAAAAAGTGCAGCTTCATCCCTGGCGATATGACTCATCCGGTCCGGCAGGCTCGATTGCCTCCACTGTCACGGACGTTGCCCAATGGCTACGCTTGCACATCAACCAGGGCGTCTACAACGGCAACCGCATCATGAGCGAAGCGCAAATGTGGCAGATTCACAAACCCCAGAACGCCATCCCCGGGGCTTTGCCCAATCGGGACAATCCTCCCGCATTCTTCGCGCAGGGCTTCGAGCTTGACAGCTATGGTTTCGGTTGGTGGGTGCGCCAATACCGGGGCCATACCTACAACGTTCATGGTGGCGGACAAGTCGGCTACGGCACGCTGATGGCGTATGTGCCGGAAGCAAAACTCGGTGTGGTCGTCATGCAGAATCTAAATTGGCGTGAGAGCTTCGCCTATGCGGTGATTCTGCGCACGCTGGTTGACCACCATCTCGGATTGCCCGCCATGGACTGGAACGCGATGGCCCACGAGAACCGCGATCGCGCAGTTACTGCCGCCGACACCCGCGACGAACTTTTTCAGCAGTGGATCGACTCGGCCGAAGCGCCATCGCTAGCGCTGGCAAATTTCGCCGGTAGCTATGAAAGCGAATTACTTGGCCCCTTTACGGTGACAGAGCATGCCGGCGGGTTGACAGCAACGTTCGATCCCCTGGCCAGGGCCAATCTGGAGCATCTGGGGCACAATCGTTTTCTGGGTACTTTTCGGGACCCGATGGTTTGGAAAATAGGCATCCGATTTGAGCCTGATGCCGACGGCAGCGTTCGCCGGGGAACGTTGGGCGGCTTGGGTGGCATCAACATGGAATACCCGTTCGTTCGCGTCGAATAAGCGTGCACCAACTCACGCGCAATTAATTTTCGCCTGGAGGATAATGTGCCCTATTGCGAGATGCGGGTTAATTAGCGATCTATAAACAGCCTCTTGCCCAACCAGCCCTCCAGGCGGGCCTGCTGTCTGCGGCCGATCTTGCCGTCCGATGTGATCAGGTAGTCGCTGGGTACTGCGTAGCCGACTGTTGCCTGAATCTCGCGAACCCGCGACTGCCGCGAAATGGTCAGCGCCACCACTTCTTCGTTCTCGAGGCGGGAAAGCATGTTCCGAATATTATTTTGGTCCACACGGTAACCATTGATGGCAATCACCTCGTCGCCGGGCAACAACCCGGCAGCGGCACCGGGACCACCGTGGATGACTTCATTAATCAGCAACCTGGGCTGATCTTTCTGCCAGGTCACTCCCAGGCCGGCTGGCGGCTCCACATCGCCGTCGCCAAGCACCACCAGACCCGGCGTGCGGTCCAACCGCAGCCCGTACCATTCCAAAGCGCCATCAATATCCGGGTCTGCAGTGGTGGCAAGGATCGAATTTGCCAGGGCCAAGGCCCGGGGCCCTGATACAGACTCCACCAACTGCTCGAAGGCGCCGGGTGGATAGCCTGATGCAATGATTCCGCCCGGACCATAGCGTTGATACATCGCGATCATGACGTCATCGAGACTTTTTTTACCGTTTGTCTCGCGACGGATTTCAGTATCCATTACCAGACCGATCAATGCGCCTTTTCGATAGTAACTTGTGGTGGAGTTTACGTTGTTCGCGTCCGGCGCATAGTGCTTGATCCAGGCGTCAAAGGAAGCCAGTTCGGCCGATCTTACGTTGCGCCCCGATGTAATCTCGTACTGTTGTATTTCCTTTGCCAATAGCAGCAGCAACTCTTCGACACCAATCACACCGGAGCGGAAAAGCAGCATATTGTCGTAGTAACTGGTGAGGCCCTCGGCCAGCCACAATTCACGGGTGTATACCTCGTTTTCGTAATCGTATCGGGCCAGAGCCTCCGGTCGCATACGCCGAACATTCCACGCATGAAAGAATTCATGCGACATCAGGGCCAGCCACTTGATATAGTCGCCCCGGTTACGCGTTTGCCAAGGGCTCGCGGTAGTTACGCTGCTGTGGTCGTGCTCCAGACCTCCGCTTCCACCATTGAGCACGTTGATAAAATAGTAATCCCGCTCAAATGGCTGGACCTGCCAGAAATCGATATGCGCCTGCACCACCGCTGCCAGGTCCTCAGCCGATTTGGGACCATCCCACATTCGATTCTCTCCCTGATTAACGAGGTGGAAAATCGCGCCCTCGACTGTGAACTCATGGCTTACGTGATTTCCCAGCAAAATCGGACTGTCGGCGAGTTCATCAAAATCGCGTGCCTGGAAAATGGCCACGGCGCTTCCAGTCGGATTATTCATCGACGGCAGACTGGTCGAGGCATCATGCCAATCTTCCGGCAGCTCGACGCGAAGATCCTGCGGAATACTCAGAGACAGGTCCGTGTAAAAAAACAGCCCCACGGGATTGAGCAAGGCAAAGTCCTTTTCCACCCAGTTGGTGCTCACGGACAATTCCCCAGCCCAACTTTCATAACTGACCACGAAAGCCTGGTTAATGTCATGTTCGACTTGCCACCGATTCTTGGTCAGTTTTTCCACGCCCAGCGGCGCACCTTCGAGCGTCCTGGCAAACAGGTTTTCTAAGTTTCCAGCGTAATTTCGAATCTGGTAGGAACCCGGGCTCCAGTTAGGCATGACGATGACCGAACGCCGGCCCGATGACGGGAATATGGATTGCACGCTGACATACTGCATCGCCCGCCTTGGGAAACTGATGGTGTGGCGCACTGCAACCGGGGGCGCGTCCAATGTCGTTGAAGAAATGCGTTGCGCATTTGCAGACTGAGCCAAAGCACTTTGGGACATTACAAATGCCGCTGCCAGGGCAACCAGGCAATACCAGGCGGGGCTACGAAATGTCAGTCGGAGCTTAATCACAATCTTGCGTAACCGGCAATACCGTTCGTTCGATCTGGCGAACAGCGCACGACAATGGCGGCGTCCTAGGCTCTGCCCTGCTTGCGCACTACTAACATGGCAAGCTCCAAGGACTGCTCGTAGTTGAGGCGGGGATCCACAGTGGTTTTGTAAGCCCGGCTCAGGTCCGCATCCATCAGATCTCTTGCCCCGCCGGTGCATTCGGTCACATTTTCGCCGGTCAGCTCAAGGTGCACGCCACCCAGGCGCGACTGGCAGGCTTCATGGATGTCAAAAGCCAGGTCCATCTCCCGCATAATGTTGCGAAAGCGGCGGGTCTTGATGCCGCTGGATGTCGACTCGGTATTGCCGTGCATCGGATCGCAGATCCACAAAACCGGCGAACCCGAATCCTGCAAGGCGCTAATCAATGAAGGTAGTTTCTCTTCGATATGATCCGCCCCCATGCGGTGAATGAGAACGATCCGTCCTGCTTCCCGCGCCGGGTTGAGCACATGCAGCAGCTCCGAGAGCCATTCCCGGGTCATTCCGGGCCCGACCTTGATTCCGATCGGGTTGCGAATGCCGCGGAAGTACTCGACATGCGCGCCGTCCAGTGCGGCGGTACGCATTCCGATCCAGGGAAAATGCGTCGACAGGTTGAACCAGCCCCATTGTCGCGGCACTTCGCGAGTGAGTTCCTGCTCATAGTGAAGGTGCAGCGCCTCGTGTGAGGTGTAGAAATCAACGCGCCTGAAGCTGCCTACCTTGCGGCCAGTGACCGTTTCCATAAAGCGCACCGACTGACCAATATTGCTGGCAAGACTATGAAATTCGTCCGCCAGTGGCGAGTGCTCTACCCAACTCAGATCCCAGTATTCTGGATGGTGCAGATCGGCAAAACCACCGTCAATCAGACCGCGCACGAAATTCATTGTCAGAGACGAACAGGCGTGCGCTTCGATGAGGCGATCAGGATTTGGGGTCCTGGCGGCCTCGGTGAATTCGATCGAATTCACCAGGTCGCCCCGATAACTCGGCAACCTGACTTCACCCCTGGTCTCCCAATCGGACGAACGCGGCTTGGCGTACTGGCCGGCGAACCTGCCGATGCGCACGACGGGCATTTCCAGACCATGGATCAGAACCAGGCTCATTTGCAGAAGAACTTTAAGCCGGTTGGTAATCACCGGAGAGTTGCACTCGTCGAAATTCTCGGCGCAGTCACCACCTTGCAGAATGAAGCTGCGGCCAGCCTGGGCTTCACTGATCTGTTGCCGGAGCGAGATGATTTCCCAGGAGGTGACCAACGGCGGTAAAGTACCCAGGCGCTGCAGCGCCTTGGTCAGTGCCGCGCTATCAGGATAGCTCGCCTGCTGTTCAACCGGGCGTTCCTGCCACGATGACGGACGCCAGTTTTCCGCAATGTTCACGCCCTGCACGGGTGGAGTGATTGGTTTCATGCTACATCCAGTGAAGCTCTTCAGGCTTTGGTCTTGAAGGTGACAAGGAGCGTCATTATGGTCAGTCCTGCGTACCATATCAATGTCCATGCCGGCATGCTCAGACCGAGAAAGGTCCATGTGATCTCGGCGCATTCTCCCGAGCCGTAGAATACCTCCTGCAGCACCTCTGAATACGGCATGGTCTCGATCATGTAATTGAGCCCCATGCCACAGTCGGGAACCTGGTCAGGCGGTAGATTTTGCAACCACATATGTCGCCAGGCGAGGCCAGTACCAATGACGCCACCGGTCGACAACAGGGCCGCATAAGTCCACAACCCGGCCCTACCCGGATTGTGCATGGCGGCCACCAGCGCCACCAGGCCCATCCACACGAATACCACGCGCTGAAATATGCACAGCGGACACGGGTCGAGAAACTCGACGTGCTGGACATAGAGGGCATAAGCAAGCAGGCCGGCACACATCAGGGCAACGGCCAGGTACCACATTCGCGGTTTCAGAATAATCATTTTTGTCCCACTCTCAATTCGTCACCGTGTGCCTGAACCGATGGCCCCGACTGCGATTGAGCCGTGACGGCGAAACAGACAAGGCGCTTGCCAATTGGTTCATTTATAATCACCGGTCCGAATCTGATCGTTCACATTATGATTCAGCCAGACAAGAATCATTCGCTCACATTATGACCGGAGTAGCAGAATAATGAGTGCAAGCCGCGAGCAATTCAATGACGCCGCCAGGCAGCCAATCTCAGCGCCCACTGGCACGAGCCTGAGCTGCAAGGGCTGGCACCAGGAAGCCGCCATGCGGATGCTGATGAACAACCTCGATCCGCAGGTTGCCGAACGCCCCCAGGACCTCATCGTATATGGCGGCACGGGCAAGGCAGCCCGAAACTGGGATTGCTATAACCGCATCATACAAACCCTGCAGCGATTGGAGAACGACGAAACGCTGCTGGTCCAGAGTGGTAAACCCACCGGTGTATTCCGAACCCACGAAGAGGCCCCCAGAGTGCTGATCGCTAACGCCAATCTGGTGCCGCGGTGGGGCAATTGGGACGTTTTCCGGGACCTCGAGGAGAAAGGATTGACGATGTATGGCCAGATGACAGCGGGCTCCTGGATTTATATCGGCTCACAGGGCATCGTCCAGGGCACTTACGAGACGTTTTCCGCCTGCGCGGATCAACATTTTGGCGGCAGCCTGAAGGGCCGCCTCGTGGTCACGGCAGGCCTGGGGGGAATGGGCGGCGCGCAGCCCCTGGCGGTGACCATGAATGGCGGCTTGTGCCTGGCCGTGGAAGTTGATGCATGGCGCATTCAGCGGCGGGTTGAGACGGGCTACTGCGATCGGATGGTGGAAAACCTTGATGAAGCGCTGGACCTGTTGGGCAAATCGAAGGAGGCTTTGTCAATTGGTCTGCTTGGCAACATAGCCGAGGTTTTGCCCGAGCTGGTCAAACGTGGTGTGGTTCCGGATGTGGTCACCGATCAGACTTCGGCGCACGATGTCCGCACAGGCTACATTCCGGCCGGCTATTCTCTGCAGGCCGCTGCCGCACTCAGGGAGTCCGACCCTGAGAGCTATGACAACCGGGTGTTGGATTCGATGGTCGACCATGTGCAGGCCATTTTGGACCTCAAGGCGCGCGGTGCCATCTGTTTCGACTATGGCAACAACCTTCGCGGGCAAGTTGCGGATCATCGTGACATGCCCCAGGCGTTCGATTTTCCAGGTTTTGTTCCGGCCTATATCAGACCATTGTTTTGCCGGGGCGCCGGACCGTTCCGCTGGGCGGCGCTGAGCGGCAACCCAGCCGATATTCGGAAAACCGATGAGGCAATACTCAGTCTCTTCCCGGAAAAGGAGCCGTTGCACCGTTGGATTCACAAGGCTCAGGAGCTGATTCAATTCCAGGGGCTGCCAGCGCGGATTTGCTGGCTGGAATACGGCGAGCGCGAAGAAGCCGGGCTCACATTCAATTGGCTGGTGAATAAGGGCAAAGTGGATGCACCCTTGGTGATCGGCCGTGACCACCTCGACACCGGTTCGGTCGCATCCCCGAATCGCGAAACCGAGGCCATGCTCGACGGCAGCGACGCCATCGCCGACTGGCCACTGCTCAACGCATTGCTGAATACGGCCTGTGGCGCCAGTTGGATATCACTGCATCACGGCGGTGGCGTTGGTATCGGCTACTCGATTCATTCGGGCATGGTCTGCGTTGCCGACGGCACTGACATGGCCGATCGCAGGTTGGCCCGAGTATTGTCTGCTGACCCGGGCACCGGGGTGATGCGCCATGCCGACGCCGGCTACACCGATGCCATCGATACAGCCAATGAGCGCGGTGTCGATTTACCGATGGTTAACGGTTAATTGTGATGCTGCGCGAGCCATCGCCAGCCATCCGGACGCAGTCATGAGCACTATTCGTATCGCCAGCCTGTATAGCGATCTGACCGAGAGCATGGCATCGCTGAGAGAGGACCACTCGATCGTCAATCGGTCGCGAAAATTGGTGGAAGCCGCGTTGAACGATGGCAAGCCCCACTACGGCATCAACACGGGATTTGGCATTCTGGCCAACAAAACGATCGACCCGTCACAAATGGCGGACTTGCAGAAAAACCTGCTGCTGAGTCATGCCTGCGGGGTTGGAGTACCCGTTCTCCCGGAAATCACCCGCTTGATGATCCAACTCAAAATACATGCCCTGGCGCTGGGCAATTCAGGTATCTCTGTAGAAACCTTCAGGCAATTGCTTGCTTTCGATCAGGAAGGAATCGTGCCGTGGGTACCCAGTCGGGGCAGCCTCGGGGCGTCAGGCGATCTCGCTCCCCTGGCGCACATGTGTCTGCCTCTCATTGGGCGCGGGAAGGTTTGGAATTCCGAATTCAACGCCAAGCTGGAAGCCGCCGCCGTGCTGCGAAAGCACGGTATCGAGCCCGTCGTACTCCAACCCAAGGATGGCGTCTCGCTGATTAACGGTACTCAGCTGATGTCCGCGCATGGCGCTTACATCCTCGAGCGCGCGCTGGTGATGCTGACCCAGGCCGACATCCTGTCGGCCATGAGCCTGGAAGCGCTACAGGGCAGTTCCTCACCCTTTGATGCCCGCGTCCACGAAATTCGCCCGCATCCGGGGCAGGGCCGGGTCGCAGCAAACATCCGTACCCTGCTGCGCGACAGCGAAATACTTGATTCACACCGGGATTGCGGCAAGGTCCAGGACCCCTATTGCCTGCGCTGTGTGCCGCAGGTTCATGGCGCGAGCAGAGACGCCATCAAATACTGTGTGGACGTCGTTGAAACCGAGCTCAATTCGGTCACTGACAATCCGTTGGTGTTTGAAAACGGCGACATCATCTCCGCCGGCAATTTTCACGGTCAGCCACTTGCCCTGGCGCTGGATTTTGCTGCCATTGCGCTGTCTGAGCTGGCCAGCATTTCGGAACGGCGGATTTACCTTCTGCTGGAAGGACATGACGGGCTGCCGACCTTTCTGATGGCGGATACCGGCGTGAATTCAGGCTTTATGATTCCCCAATACACAGCAGCGGCCCTGGTCTCGGAAAATAAAATACTGTCCCACCCAGCCAGCGTCGATTCCATTCCCAGCAGCTTGGGACAGGAGGACCACGTCAGCATGGGTTCGATCAGCGCGCTGAAATTGTTGAGTATTCTCGACAACGTGGAGCAAGTGCTGGCTGTCGAATTACTCAGCGCATCCCAAGCCCTGGATTTCCGGGTGCCGCTCAATCCAGGCGCCGGCGTGATGTCGGCGCACAAGTTTGTCCGCCAACACATTAAACACGCTCGGAAGGACTACGAAGTTGGAGATGATCTTGAGCGCTGCGCCTCGATGCTGCGGCGCGGAGAACTGATGCTGGCGGTGGAGTCGGGTTCAGGGTCACTGCACTAGGTTCCTTTCAACTGCATGCCGGTCTTAAAAAATATCAGTCAATTGGCGACCTGCCCGCCCGGGGCCAACCAGCAGGACGCCGGACTTATCGCCAACGCGGCGGTTGTTTGGCAGGGCGAGACCATTCGGTGGGTGGGTAAATATGTCGACTTGCCAAGCCAATACAGTGCCGAACACGTCGCCGATTGCCAGCGGCGGCTGGTCGTACCGGGTCTTATCGACTGCCACACTCACCTGTGTTTCGCCGGCTGGCGGGCTGCTGAATTCACCCAGCGCCTGGAAGGTGTTTCCTACAGTGACATTGCCCGTTCGGGCGGCGGCATTGCCAGTACAGTCGTCGCAACCCGGGCCGCGACCCAGGGCGAATTGCTGCAACTCGTCCTTGGGCGGCTGGATGCAGTGCTGAATCTGGGTGTAACAACTGTTGAGTGCAAATCGGGTTACGGCCTGGACGAGACCAATGAAATCAAGCAACTTGAAGCAATAAATCAGGCAGGATGCCGGCATGATGTGGATGTGATTGGCACCTTCCTCGGTGCGCACACGATTCCGACTGCCCAGCGTGACAATCGCGCGCGCTATGTTGAGCTGCTTTGCAGCACATTGATCCCGCAGGTGAGCCGACTGAAACTGGCGCGATTCTGCGACGTGTTTGTCGATGACACTGCCTTCACCATCGCCGAGGCCAGGAAAATTCTGGACACAGCCAGAAGCCACGGACTGCTTTTGAAAATTCACGCGGATCAGTTGTCAGATCAGGGCGGCGCATTGCTCGCCGCAGAGTTGGATGCCGTGTCGGCCGAGCATTTAGAATACGCTGCCCAACCCGGCATCGATGCCATGGCCCAATCCAACGACGGTCGCGGCACCGTCGCTGTCAGCCTGCCCCTGGCGTCCCTGTATCTGGGCGAGCCCTACATGGACGCCCGGCGATTTCTCGATGCCGGTGTACGCGTGGCGGTAGCCACCGACTTCAATCCGGGGTCAGCGCCCAGTTACCACTTGCCGCTGGCCATGACGCTGGCCTGCCTCAATCAGTCCATGACACCCCAGGAGGTGCTCCAGGGCGCCACCTCGGTCGCAGCCGGGGCTGTCGGCGAAGAAGGCCGTCTCGGCAGCCTGTTGCCGGGCTATCAGGCAGATATCGCCATTATGGACGCGCCCAGCCTGGATCACTGGCTTTACCAATTTCGTGACAACGCCTGCACAGCCACTTTGAAGAAAGGGACCTGGGTGACCTGAGTTCGGGCGACCTGAGTGCGGACGACCGCGGTTTGGCTAATTTCATCCTGCTTGACCTGGCTTAGTGAATCCCCTTTGCAATTGCTATACAATCGTTATTCTAAATGCGAATAACTCTCATTTACATTCAGGAGGGACATCAATATGACCCTGGCAGAACTCAAACCCGGTGACCGCGCCGTGATAGAAAGTATTGATACTTCGATCCCCGAAGTCGTTCGATTGATGGTGTTGGGCTTGGTAGAGGGCGCAGAGATATGCTTTGAAAATGCAGCGATTGGAGGCGATCCTCTGGAAATTAGCGTGTTTGAAGCCTCGCTTTCACTTCGACGGGAACAAGCCAGGCTCTTCAATGTCACCTCCATAGAACGTCAGTGAACAATAAGCGTAAAGCCTTCAGGGAGGTCGCCGTCGCCGTCGCCGACATCCCGATTCGGCGCAAGCCTTCCGCGTCAATTGCGGTCATCGGAAATCCCAATTCCGGTAAAAGCACCCTATTTAATCGACTAACGGGGCTCAATCAGACCACCGGCAATTATCCGGGCGTCACAGTAGAGAGGCATGTCGGCACCGTGCAGCTTGATTCCACTGCAATCGAATTGATCGACTTGCCCGGTATTTTTTGCCTCAGTGGGCACTCCAGCGACGAGCGCGTCGCCGTCGATGTATTACTGGGACGTCTCGATCACAGTGGACCGCCTTCGGGCCTGTTATTCGTGCTTGATGCAACGCACCTGTACCAGGGCCTTTACCTGCTGGAACAACTGCTCGAAATCCAGCTACCCACCATAGTCGCACTTACCATGAGCGATCTGGCCAGGGCATCGGGAATCGAAATTGATGCGGCGCAGTTGTCCGAATTTCTTGGCGGCATACCGGTGCGTGAGGTCGTGGCCACCGAGTCGCTTGGGCTTGATGAGCTGAAGTCCACCTTGCTCGACATGCCAGGCATCATGCCGCCACAGTACCCGCAATCCTGGCCAGAACTCAGCCGCAGTGCTCAGGACCTGGCCACAGGGATGCGGGGCACTACTCCCCGCATCGACGTGCTTCAGGGCCTGATTCATCCGCACAGTGAACTGGACAGGTCGCTGTGCGAATCGGTAGGGCAAGCCACAGTTGCCAGCACCAGGCACGCGCTATTCGGTAGCGAGCCACCCCAGGCCGTTGAGGCGCGCCACCGCTACGGCTGGGTGAGATCCGTCGTGCAGGAGGTGCAAAGCCAGTCGCCTTTTGCATCCCGAATGAGCAACAAAGTCATTCGTTGGTTCAACAAGCCATGGCCTGCGACGATGGCATTCTTCGTGCTGATGGCGCTGGTATTTCAAGCTGTTTTTTCCTGGGCAACCCCCATCATGGATGGCATTGACGCGACCGCATCCCTGTTGGGCAGCTTCGTCAACCAAGTCCTGGGAAACTCTGCATTGGGTAGCTTTTTGGCTGACGGGGTCATCGCCGGCGTGGGCAGTGTTGTCATCTTTTTGCCGCAGATCACTATTCTATTCCTGTTCGTGATCGTATTGGAGGATTCAGGCTACCTGGCACGTGCTGCTTTCCTGATGGACAGAGTCATGCGCACGGTAGGCTTATCCGGGCAATCCGTCATCCCGATGCTCTCGAGTTTTGCCTGCGCAGTGCCAGCAATCATGGCCACCCGCGTAATCCCGAATCGCAGGGACCGAATTGCCACCATACTGGCCGCGCCGTTCATGACCTGCTCAGCAAGGCTACCCATATATGCACTACTGATTGCAGCCTTCGTGCCCAGGGATAACTTCGGCTGGCTAAATCTCCAGGGGCTGGTTCTGTTCGGCCTTTACCTGTTGGGCATTGCCGGCGGCTTGATGACCGCATGGCTACTAAAGAAATCTGCCTTGCGCGGCCCCAAACCCGCATTTTCTCTGGCCCTACCGCAGTTCCGCTGGCCCAATGCCCAAACCGTCATCATTCAACTGTACGCGCGCGTCTCCGTGTTTCTCAAGCGGGCAGGCACTATCATCTTCATGGTTGCTGTGGTGGTCTGGTTTCTGGCCTATTTTCCGCGTATGGATACAGCGGAATTGCCGCAGGTTTTCCCAACCAATCCAGAAGTCTCAACAACCATTGAGTCCCGGCAGGCAGCGGCCCAGATGGCCCAGAGTTGGCTGGGTCGCGCCGGGCGCCAGATCGAGCCCTTGTTCAAGCCCCTCGGGTGGGACTGGCGGGTCACGGCAGCGGTCATCGCTGGTTTTCCTGCCCGTGAGGTGGTCGTCGCGGTCATGGGAACCCTGTATTCGGTGGGTTCTGACGCAGATGAGGCAAGCTTGTCGGCGCGATTGAAGGCTGCGAGCTGGCCTGACGGAACGCTGGTTTTCACCCTGCCAATGGTGCTCGGTTTACTGGTGTTTTACGCCTGGTGCCTGCAATGCGCGGCAACGGTGGCCACCATCAAGCGGGAAACCAACAGTTGGCGGTGGCCGATTTTTGCCTGGGTTTATATGACCGTATTGGGTTACACGGCAGCGCTGCTGATTTTCCAGGTGGGCAGTTCGTTTTGATTGCGTCCGGGGCACCCCCCAGGCCTCAGGGTGAGCTGGAGAGGAAAATTCAGATCGCCGGCGTCATCGATGCTCAGGAAGCAGCCATGCTGGTCGATGAAGGCGCCGATTTCCTTGGCTTCCCGTTGAGGCTCAATGACGGCCGAGAGGATCTCGACGAGAAATCTGCGCGGGCCATTATCGGCGAATTACCCGCCCATGTCTCCGGCGTGGTCATCACCTACCTGGAAGAAGCCGATGAAATACTCGATCTGATGGAATCTACAGGCGCTGACTGGATTCAGCTTCACGGCCCCTGCACCACGCGTGCCCTGGCTCGAATCCGACGAAATCGTCCGGCGCTGAAAATCATCAAGAGCTTGATTATCCGGCAGCAAAACCAGCCCAAACTGGAGCAGGAGATCGAGAAATTTACGCCCTGGGTCAACGCTTTTCTCACCGACACCCATGATCCGGGCACCAGACGCACTGGGGCGACTGGAATTACCCACGACTGGCTCATCAGTGGGAAAGTGGCCGAACGCTCACCGAGGCCGGTGATTCTTGCCGGGGGCCTTGATCACAGCAATGTCGCCGAAGCAATCAGAACAGTAAAACCGACTGCCGTGGATGCGCACTCACGGTTGGAAGGTGAGGACGGACGCAAGGACAGACAGCGTGTAAGCCGGTTCATCGCACAAGCACGGAAAGCCTGGCGAATGGTTTAGAATGGGCGGTTCAGCCCCACAACGGGGTGAAATTCAAAGATGGGATCGAGGTAAAAGAGATTGATCAGGTCGCCGCTTGAATCAAATGGCTAAACACCAGATTTGACAATAGCTCGATTCATGTCTGGACGCAACATAAGCAGGCCTGGTACGACTTGCCCGGGGGGGTACCTTCACACCCCACACAACCCGATCTTGCGGGTCTTCTCCACAAGTAAGACCACCATTACCAGGGCCACAAAAAAGCCCGGCACAGCCGGGCTTTGTTAGGATCACCTTAACGGGAATCACTCTGCTTCAAATACTTCCTCTTCCTGAGGCCGGTCTACCAATTCGACGTATGCCATCGGCGCGTTGTCACCCGCCCGATACCCGCATTTCAAGATGCGCAGATAGCCCCCGGGCCGTTCCTGGTAACGCGGGCCCAATTCATTAAACAGCTTGGTCACCACATTACGATCACGCAGGCGGTCGAATGCCTGCCGGCGGTGCGCCACACTGTCTTCCTTGGCCAGGGTAATCAAAGGCTCCGCCACCCGACGCAACTCTTTGGCGCGAGGAACCGTAGTCTTGATGATTTCGTGCTCAAACAGAGAAGTCGCCATATTGCGAAACATTGCCTTTCGATGGGCACTGGTGCGATTCAATTTTCTGCCGGATTTCAAATGACGCATTGTCTTTTCCTCATTCTGACCACGCGAGTGTTGCGATGGGTCGTCTGACCTGCATTCAGGCGTTCAGTAGACTCGCCGGTGGCCAGTTTTCAAGCTTCATTCCTAGCGACAGGTCATGCGACGCCAATACGTCCTTGATTTCTGTCAGCGATTTCTTGCCCAGGTTGGGCGTCTTCAACAATTCAACTTCGGTCCTTTGCACCAGATCGCCGATAAAAAGAATGCTCTCGGCCTTGAGGCAATTGGCTGACCTTACCGTCAATTCCAAGTCATCAATTGGGCGCAGCAATACCGGATCAATTTCCTGGGATTTCTGCTCGACTTCGACTTTCTCACGAGCTTTGAAATCAATGAAAACACTCAATTGATCGGCCAGAATATTGGCCGCCAGCTTGACCGCACCTTCGCAGTCCATGGTGCCATTGGTTTCGATGTCCAGGACGAGCTTGTCAAGGTTGGTTCGCTGTTCAACACGTGCGGCGTCAACGCTGTAAGCCACTTTTCGAACGGGGCAGAATGAGGCGTCGAGCTGCAGCCTGCCGATCGGACGGCTTTCCGTTTCGCCCACGTTGAGCAGTACTGCCGGTTGATAACCGACGCCCCGAGCCACCTTCAGCCGCATATTGATGCTGCCGTCCTTGGTCAGATTGCAAATCACTTGATCCGGGTCAACGATTTCGACGGTGTGATCGATCTGGATATCACCGGCAGTCACAACACCCGCGCCCGATTTACTTAGAGTCAAAACGGCTTCTTCGCGTTCAAACATGCGCAAGGCGATGCCTTTGAGGTTCAGCAATACTTCGATGATGTCCTCCTGGAGGCCCTCGACTGCAGTGTATTCATGCAGCACGCCATCCATTTCCACCTCGACAATTGCACAGCCGGGAATGGAAGAGAGCAGGACCCGTCGCAACGCGTTGCCCAGGGTATGACCGAAGCCACGCTCCAGTGGTTCCAACGTAATCCGTGCACGGTTCGGGTTGACTTGATCGACGCCAACTGCACCGGGTTTGAACATACTATCAATAACATCCATCATGTTGGATGACCTCACATTTTGATTTATAAAATGGTTTTCGAAATTATCGGAAAACGGCTCAGGTTCGCTTACTTCGAATACAACTCGACAATCAGGCTTTCATTGATGTCGGCCGACAGTTCAGCACGATCCGGGGGTGATTTGTAGACGCCCTCCATTTTGGTGGCGTCAACTTCCACCCAAGGTGCGATCAGGTCCATTTCCTGGCTCAGTGTCAGCGCCTCTTTGACCCGCAACTGATTTTTTGCCTTGGCTCTAATGGCAACCGCATCTTCGGCCCGAATTTGAAAAGAAGGAATATTCACGGTTTTACCGTTCACTTCGATTCCCTTATGGGATACCAGTTGCCGGGCCTGGGCCCGGGTTACGGCAAAACCCATCCGGTACACGACGTTGTCCAAGCGCGCTTCGAGCAAGCGCAACAGGTTTTCACCGGTCGCGCCTTTCTGCCTGGCAGCCTTCTTGTAATAATTGCGAAACTGCTTTTCCAGCACGCCGTAGACTCTTCTTACCTTCTGCTTCTCTCGAAGCTGCAAGGCATAGTCGGACAAGCGCTGACGACGAGATGCACCATGCTGGCCGGGCGGCTGGTTGAGTTTGCACTTGGACTCAAGGCCGCGCGCAGGGCTTTTGAGTTCGAGATCGACCCCTTCACGGCGTGCAAGTTTACAAGTTGGACCTATATATCTAGCCATTCTGAATGCTCCAATCAGACGCGACGTTTCTTTGGCGGACGACATCCATTGTGTGGAATCGGCGTCACGTCAGTTATGTTGGTTATTTTGTAGCCCACCGCATGGAGGGCCCTCACCGAAGACTCGCGCCCAGGGCCTGGGCCCTTGACCCGTACTTCCAGGTTCTTCAAACCGTAATCCAGTGCTGCCCGCCCGGCAGTTTCAGCCGCCACCTGCGCAGCAAAAGGCGTACTTTTTCGTGAGCCGCGAAAACCCGCGCCACCCGAAGTCGCCCAGGCCAAGGCGTTGCCTTGCCGGTCGGTTATGGTGATGATCGTGTTGTTGAAAGAAGCATGCACGTGGGCGATGCCATCGACCACAGTCTTCTTAACTTTCTTTCGCTTGGTTGGCTTTGCCATTTCCTATCTACCTTGATTATCGCTTAATGGGACGACGCGGGCCCTTGCGGGTGCGTGCATTGGTTTTGGTCTGCTGTCCCCTGACAGGCAGACCCCGGCGGTGCCGCAGCCCACGGTAGGCACCCAGGTCCATCAAGCGCTTGATATTCATCGCCACTTCACGCCTCAGGTCACCTTCCACGCTGAAGCGCGTGATCTGCGCACGGATACCTTCGATCTCGGACTCCGTGAGATCACGGATCTTGGTCTCGGGTGGCACGCCTGCCACCTCACAAATCTGGAAGGCACGCGAGCGACCGATGCCATAGATGTGGGTCAAACCCACCCAGGTATGTTTTTGGACCGGTATATTGACTCCTGCGATACGAGCCATAATGTTTCACTCCTGAAAACTGGGTGCCGCGAAAGTAAACGGCACATTATTTCGATATCAATTCTATTGATGCGGCAACACCTCGGTGCCAATCACCCCTGCCTTTGTTTGTGCTTCTTGTCCGTGCAAACCACGTACACCACGCCCCTACGGCGGACAATTCTGCAATTTCTGCATATTTTCTTTACTGAAGCCTGCACTTTCATATTTGCTACTCCCTGGTATCTTCGCTGATGTTGCATTGCACCCTCTGCTGCGATGCAGCACAGCCAATACACCATGTAATATCAACGGCGGACAACACCCGACCGGCCGTAGGACTTGAGGTTTGCCTTTTTCATCAAACTGTCGTATTGATGCGAAATCAGGTGCGCCTGTACCTGTGCAATAAAGTCCATGATGACGACCACCACAATCAACACAGAGGTGCCGCCGAAATAGAACGGTACGGCCCATACGACCCGAAGAATATCCGGCAACAGACACACGGTAACCAGATACAAGGACCCAAACATCGTCAGCCGGGTCAGCACGTTGTCAATGTAATCCGCCGTTTGGCGGCCGGGCCGAATCCCCGGAATAAACGCCCCCGAACGCTTCAGGTTGTCGGCCGTTTCCTTTGAATTGAATACCATCGCCGTGTAAAAGAAACAGAAAAATATGATCAGCCCCGAATACAAAACGGTGTAGGCAAGGTTGCCGGGCGTTAACGCAGCCGACACGTCGGTGAGAAAAGCCATTCCCGGACTGCCACTGAACCACGTCGCCAGGGTCGATGGAAAAATCACAATGGCCGAGGCGAAAATTGCCGGAATGACGCCCGACATATTCACTTTCAGAGGCAAGTGAGTCGATTGATTCTGGTACGCCACCCGGCCTTGTCTTTGAGCATAGTTGACGGTAATTCTCCGCTGACCGCGTTCTACCCGCACAATGAAGTAAATGACGCCCAATATCAGCACGATAATGAACAACACAGCCGGAATGCTCAGCTGACCGGTATTGACCAATTCCAGGGTTCCCGCCACCGCACGTGGCAGCCCCGCCACGATGCCTGCGAAAATGATCAGCGAGATGCCGTTACCGACGCCTCGTTCTGTAATCTGTTCACCCAGCCACATCAGGAAGATCGTTCCCGCGGTCAGGGTCACCATGGCGGTGAAAATGAATCCGAAACCAGGCGAGAGAACTACCGTGCCCTGCCCCTGCAATGCAAAAGCGACACCACCGGCCTGAACGCCCGCCAGCAGCACTGTGAAGTTGCGCGTGTACTGGGTGATTTTCTGACGTCCACTGGACCCTTCTTTCTTGAGCGCGGCCAAATGCGGGATGGAGGTGCTCATCAACTGCATGATGATGGATGCAGAAATATACGGCATGACACCCAGAGCAAAGAGAGAAAATCGTTCCAGGGCACCACCGGTAAACAGGTTGAGCACGTCGACGATTGTTCCCTGCTGAGAATTCATGAATTGCAGCAATGCCTGCGGATTGACACCGGGCACCGGAATGAACGTTCCGATGCGATAAATGATCAACGCCGCAAATACGAATAGCAGGCGCTGGCGCAATTCCGTCAGGCGACCGATGCCGCCCAGTGTTTCAGCCAGGGGTGATGGGGATCTGGCCATTATTCCACCTTGCCTCCGGCTGCTTCGATTGCACCTTGAGCGCCCTTGGTCACGCCCAGACCGACCACATTGACGGCACGCTCCAGGCTGCCTGTATTAATAATTTTCACTTTGCGTATAAGATGTCCGACGATGCCCTCGGCCTTCAGGGTCTCGAGATTGATATCGTCCACTTTCATGGCAGCAATCTGATACAGCCGCACTTCAGCGTTATAACGTGCCGTGCGGGATGCAAAACCCCTCTTCGGCAACCGCCGCTGCAAGGGCATCTGGCCACCCTCGAACCCGACCTTGTGATATCCGCCACTGCGCGATTTTTGGCCTTTATGGCCGCGCCCAGCAGTTTTACCCACGCCCGAGCCCATGCCACGACCGACGCGCTTGCGCGTTTTCTTGCTACCGTCTGCTGGACTTAAACTATTCAATTTCATCAGATACTTTCCTTGCCTGGGTTCGCGAAACAGGTGTCAGACCTCTTCCACTCGTACCATGTAGTCAATCTTGTTCACCATGCCACGGACTGAAGGTGTGTCCTCCAATAACACAGAGTGATGCATACGTTTCAATCCGAGTCCACGCACGCATTCGCGGTGCCTTGGCTGAAACCCAATGGGAGATCGAACCAAGGTCACCTTAATCTGCTTTTGTTTCTTCTTCGCCATGACATTTATCCAACTTTCGCCATTATTTCATCAACCGGCTTACCGCGTTTGGCTGCCACTGATTCGGGATTCTGCATGGCGAGCAGTCCCTTGATGGTGGCGCGGACCAGGTTGATAGGATTATTTGAGCCCAGGCTCTTGGCCAGAACATTGTGGACGCCCACGGTTTCGAGTACCGCACGCATCGCGCCACCGGCAATCACACCTGTGCCCTCCGAGGCCGGCTGCATATAGATGTGCGAACCGGAATGGCGCGCTTTGACCGCATGCCACAGCGTGCCGTCCCTCAGGGAGATGTTGATCATGTTACGGCGTGCTTTTTCCATTGATTTCTGGATAGCCACCGGAACTTCGCGGGCTTTGCCATAGCCAAAACCAACCTGCCCATTTCCATCGCCCACAACACTCAGGGCGGTGAAGCCGAAGATCCGGCCACCTTTGACCACTTTGGCCACACGATTGACCGATACCAGCTTCTCCAGCAGCCCATCACCATTGTCTCTGTCCATATTCGCCATGTTTTCTACCTGTTTCTTTCGGCTCTCATTGATGCCGATTAATCAGCCCAAATCAGAATTTCAGTCCGCATTCGCGCGCTGCATCGGCCAGTTCCTTGATCCGCCCGTGGTATTTGAAACCCGAACGATCAAATGAAACCACTTCCACACCGGCTTTGGCCGCCCTTTCGGCGACTGCCTTGCCGACCGCAGCGGCGGCTTCCTTGTTACTGGTACTGCTCAAATCTCCCCGCACATCCTTTTGCAATGTGGATGCTGCAGCCAAGACGGTACCGCCCTCCGGGGCGATGACCTGCGCATAAATATGCCTGCCACTGCGGTGCACAGTCAGGCGTACCCTTTGCAGTCGCCTCACTTGTGCCCTGACTTTTGCTGCTCGACGCAAACGGGCCGCTTTTTTCTTGTCCATCTTCAATTCCTCTCCAGCGATCAGGCTTTCTTCGCTTCTTTTCGGATAACGCGCTCATCGGAATATCGAACGCCCTTTCCTTTGTACGGTTCGGGTGGTCTGAATGCGCGAATTTCCGCGGCAACCTGGCCGACCCGCTGTTTGTCGCAGCCCTTCACCGTGATCTCGGTCTGGGTCGGCACTTCGATCGTGATGCCCTCCGGAGCTGAGAATTCGATCGAGTGTGAATAACCCAATGCCATGGTGAGTTTTGACCCGGAAACCTGGGCGCGATACCCAACACCAACCAGGGTCAGCTTTTTCTCAAAGCCGTTCGAGACGCCGACAACCATATTGTTGACCAGAGAACGGAAGGTCCCCGCCATGGCCACGGCTGCATCGTTGGCAGGGACTGTGCGAATCACATTGTCTTCCAATTCGATCGTAATGTTTGCATGCAGTTTCAGCGATAAGTCGCCCATTGGGCCCTTAACGCTCACCGAACCGTCGGCGACCTTCACATCAACGCCGGATGGAATTTCTACAGGTGTTTTCGCTATACGAGACATTGCATACTCCTCAAGTCACCACGCAAAGCACTTCGCCGCCCTGCCCGGCTTCGCGAGCCGCGGAGTCGGTCATAATGCCTTTCGAGGTACTGACGATGGCCACGCCCAAGCCGTTCAGGATGTGAGGCAAATCTTCCTTGCCGCGATACTGACGCAAACCGGGGCGGCTCACTCTGTTCAAGGTGTCAATGACACCCTGGCCATTCTGATATTTGAGGGTGATTTCCAGACCCGGTTTTCCATCAAGCTCGGCATCACGATAATCACTGATATAGCCCTCATCCTTCAGCACGCTCGCGATTCCCGACTTCACTTTGGAAGCCGGCATCAGCACGGTCGCTTTCTCCACCTGTTGTGCGTTGCGGATTCGTGTCAGCATGTCCGCTATGGGGTCACTCATACTCATTGTGCTGTTTCCTCGTTACCAACTGGCTTTGCGCAAACCCGGCACGTCACCGCGCATGGCTGCTTCACGCAGCTTGTTACGGCCCAGACCAAATTTGCGATAAAAACCCCGCGGCCTTCCCGAAATGGCGCAGCGGTTTCTCTGCCTGCTCGGACTGGAGTCACGTGGCAGTTTCTGCAGCTTGAACATCGCGTTCTGCTGGTCTTCAAAACTCACGTCCGGGCTGGAGATGATCGCCTTGAGCTCGGCGCGTTGACTGGCGTATCTTTTTACCAGCTTGGTGCGTCGCTTTTCGCGATTGATCATTGATACTTTGGCCATGATTAAATCCTGTCTACTTTTCGCAATTAACTTTTCGCAATTTACTTTTCTTTAAACGGGAAACTAAAAGCGCTCATAAGCGCCATGGCTTCCTCGTCCGATTTGGCTGTGGTGGTGATCGTAATGTCCATGCCACGGATGGTGTCGATCTGATCGTAGTCAATTTCTGGGAACATGATCTGCTCTTTCACGCCCATGGAATAGTTTCCACGGCCGTCGAAAGATTTGCGATTGAGCCCACGAAAATCCCGCACTCTGGGGATGGCAACGTTGACAAGGCGATCCAGGAATTCATACATCTTGTCGCGCCGCAACGTGACCTTGCAGCCAACCGGCCAACCGTCACGAATTTTGAAGGACGCCACGGATCGTTTGGCATTAGTGACGATGGGTTTCTGCCCGGCAATCGCCGTCATGTCTGCCACGGCGCGATCCATTACTTTTTTGTCAGCCACAGCTTCACCCACACCCATATTGAGTGTGACCTTGGTGAATTTCGGCACCTGCATGACACTGTCGTACTTGAATTGCTTCATCAATTCAGGAACAACCTCGTCCTTATAAAAATCCTGTAATCGAGCCATCAATCTATTACCTCAAATGAATTTCCGGTTGGCGCATAGCGCCAGAGGAAACTCCAAATCTCGCCGCCTTCTGGTTACGACTTTCACTGCACAGCAGTGAATGAAGTGGCCAGTAAACATCCTGTGAATTTCCGGTTGGCGCATAGCGCCAGAGGAAATTCCAAATCTCGCCGTCTTCTGGTTACGGCTTTCACTGCAAAGCAGTGAATGAAGTGGCCAGAAGACACCCTAAATATCTACAGCTTCGCCAGTGGCCCGGAAAATCCGAACCTTGTGTCCATCGTCGAGCGTCTTGAAGCTCACCTTGTCCTTTTCGCCAGTGGCCGCGTTGAACAGCGCCACATTGGATACCTGAATAGGCGATTCACGTTCGATGATTCCGCCCGCCTGATTGAGTCCGGGATTCGGCTTCTGGTGCTTTTTGACCAGGTTCACGTTTTCCACCAGGAGACGATCGTTACCCAGTACGCGAAGCACATGCCCACGCTGGCCTTTGCTACGGCCTGTGATCACGATCACTTCATCGCCTTTGTGTATTCGTTTCATAACAAATTCCTCTGTCTCCGGTGCCGCTTCAGAGAACTTCCGGCGCCAACGAGACAATCTTCATAAACTTTTCAGTCCGGAGCTCACGGGTAACCGGTCCGAAAATTCGTGTACCGATCGGCTCGTGCTTTCCGTCCAGCAAAACAGCCGCATTGCCGTCAAACCGGATCAGTGAACCATCGCCTCTTCTGACGCCCGAGCGGGTTCTGACCACGACGGCGTTGTAAACCTCGCCCTTCTTGACCTTGCCCCGGGAATCGCGTCTTTCACAGTGACTTTGATCACGTCACCGATGTGCGCGTACCGGCGCTTGGATCCCCCCAGCACCTTAATACACTGAACCCGTCGTGCACCGCTGTTATCCGCGGCAGCAAGCATACTTTGCATCTGTATCATTTTCGATATCCTTGGCTTTGTTCGCTCATCGGAACTCTCAGGTGCTACTCAGCACGATCTAAAATTTCCACGACCCGCCAGCTCTTTGTCTTGGAGAGCGGCCGGCATTCCTTGATCCGTACGGTATCTCCTTCACCGCAGCTGTTTTCCTCGTCATGGGCATGCACCTTGGTGGAGCGTTTGATGTACTTCCCATACAGCGGATGTTTAACTTGTCTTTCCAGCAATACCGTCACGGTCTTGTCTGCTTTGTCGCTGATCACTCTTCCGGTCTTGGTGCGTGTCAGCGGTTCATTGGTATTCATGAGGCGTCACCTTCTTGTTGATCAATGGCCTTGTCATTCAGGGCCTTCTCATTCCGCGCCTGCTCGTTCAAAATGGTTCGAACCCGGGCAATGTCCCGACGGATCCGGCGCAGCTCATGTGGCGTGACCCATTGTCCGGTGCCTTTCTGCATCCGCAAGCTGAATTGTTCCTTCAACAATTCGGACAGCTCCGAGCGCAAATCACCGGGTTGTTTCGTTCTCAATTCCTGCGCTTCCATCACAATACGGACCTCTTTACAAAGCTTGTCCGCACGGCCAGCTTGGCAGAGGCCAATCTGAATGCCTCACGAGCCTGATCTTCGGTAACGCCCTGGATTTCATACATCACGCGGCCCGGTTGAATGGGGGCCACCCAATACTCGACGTTTCCTTTGCCCTTGCCCATGCGGACCTCAACGGGTTTCTTCGAAACGGGCTTGTCGGGAAACACCCTGATCCAGAGTTTTCCGCCGCGTTTCACATAGCGGGTAATTGCACGGCGCGCGGCCTCAATCTGACGGGCGGTAATAAATCCACGCGATGTTGCCTTGAGTCCATACTCCCCAAAACTGACGCGATTGCCCACCTGGGCCAGACCGCGATTACGGCCTTTTTGCTGCTTTCTGTATTTTGTTCGTTTCGGCTGCAACATGGTTCTGTCTCCTACTTCGCCGCCGCCTGAGCGTTGCTATCTTTATCGCCTGAGCCATAGAGGTTGAAAACCTCTCCTTTGTAAATCCAGACTTTGACACCCAAAACACCATATGTGGTTTTGGCCTCGACAAATCCATAATCGACATCTGCCCTGAGCGTATGCAGGGGCACCCGTCCTTCGCGGTACCATTCGCTACGGGCGATGTCCGCACCATTGAGGCGCCCGCTGACGCAAACCTTGATGCCCAGCGCGCCCAGGCGCATGGAATTCCCCACCGCTCGCTTCATAGCGCGGCGAAACATAATGCGCCGTTCCAGTTGCTGGGAGATACCCTCGGCAACGAGCTTGGCATCGAGCTCCGGCTTGCGAATCTCAGCTACAGTGATATGCGTGGGCACGCCCATCAGTGCCGTGACGTCACGGCGCAGACGTTCAATGTCCTCACCCTTCTTCCCGATCACGATGCCGGGGCGAGCTGTGTGAATCGTAATGCGGGCGGACTTCGCCGGGCGCTCGATCTGGATTCTACTCACAGCCGCCTGTGCAAGACGATCCAGCAGAAATTCCCGCACTGCCAGATCAGATATGAGCTGTTCGGCATAGTCGCCCTTCTCGGCAAACCAAGTTGAGTTCCAATCTTTGGATATCCCCAAGCGCATGCCAATTGGATGTACCTTTTGACCCATTGTCCTTGTCCTATATCAGTCGTTGTCGGCTACCGTCACGGTAATGTGACTGGTGCGTTTAAGAATCTGCGTGCCACGGCCTTTGGCCCTGGCGCGCCCGCGTTTCATGGTCGGGCCTGCGTCGACCGTAATAGTGCTGACCGTTAGTTCATCAATATCAGCACCATCGTTGTGTTCAGCATTTGCCACGGCGGAAAGCAACACTTTTTTCACTATGTGAGCGGCCTTCTGCGGGCTGAACGCAAGAATCTGCTCCGCTTCTTCGACCGGCATTCCGCGAACCTCGTCCGCCACCAGTCTTACTTTCTGTGGAGAAATACGTGCGTTTCTCAATCGTGCTGTCGCTTCCATGAAAATACCTACTTAGTCCTGCGGGCGCCCGAATGGCCTCTGAAGGTCCGGGTGGCTGCAAATTCGCCGAGTTTGTGTCCAATCATCTGGTCATTGATCAGAATGGGCACATGATGGCGCCCATTGTGTACGGCAATCGTTAGACCCACCATCTCAGGCAGTATCATTGATCGTCGTGACCAGGTCTTGATCGGCCGCTTGTTGTTTGTCTCTATCGAATTCGTCACTTTACTCATCAAATGATGATCGACGAATGGTCCTTTTTTAATCGAACGTGGCATAGCGTTTCCTATCGTCTAACCGTTATTTACCCGAACGCTTACGGACGATGTACTGATCCGTTCGCTTATTCTTGCGCGTCTTGTAGCCCTTCGTCGGAACGCCCCACGGGCTGACCGGATGGCGCCCACCGGAAGTCCTGCCCTCACCGCCACCATGGGGATGATCGACCGGGTTCATGGCGACACCGCGCACCGTTGGACGGACACCGCGCCAGCGCTTGGCACCGGCTTTGCCCAACTTCACGAGGTTGTGCTCGGAGTTGGACACCTCACCGATGGTGGCGCGGCAGCGGGCCGGCACTTTGCGCATTTCACCAGAACGCAAACGCAAGGTAGCGTATTGGCCTTCGCGCGCCACCAACTGCACCGCTGCGCCGGCGCTGCGGGCGAGCTGCGCGCCCTTGCCTGGTTTCATTTCTACGCAATGCACCACCGAACCAACGGGGATATTGCGCAATGGCAGGCAATTTCCGGGCTTGATCGCCGCTTCGCGACCGCTCACGACCGCATCGCCTCCACGAATACCCTTGGGCGCAATAATGTACCTGCGCTCGCCGTCCGCATAGAGCACGAGGGCAATATGAGCACTGCGGTTGGGATCGTACTCGACCCGCTCAATCTGGCCGGTGATGCCGTCCTTATCGCGCTTAAAATCAATGACTCGATAGTGCTTCTTGTGGCCACCACCGCGGTGGCGAGTGGTGATCCGGCCGGCGTTATTACGCCCACCTGATTTCGTTTTCTTTTCGATCAGAGCTGCCCACGGTCGCCCTTTGTGCAAGTGCGGATGCTTGACTTGAACAACGCCGCGTCTGCCTGGTGATGTGGGTTTTGCCTTAACAATTGCCATGACTACTGTTCCTAAACTTTGCTCTTAAGGGGCCTCTCCGCCCAGGACGTCAATGACTTGACCTTCCTGAACGCGAACATAGGCCTTTTTCCAGTCGCTGCGCTTACCTGGGCGCATGCGAAAGGTCTTGCGCTTACCCTTAACATTTACAATTCGGACTGATTCCACGTTGACTTCGAACAGTTCTTCAACCGCATTCTTGACTTCGAGCTTGTTGCTGCTGCATGCCACTCGAAATACATATTGGTTACTGTCCGCCCCGACTTGGGTCGTCTTTTCAGTGATACGCGGTGCCAGCAACACCTGATAGAGCCGGTTTTTGTTCATCCCAGCCACTCCTGAATTTTCTCCACCGCTGCCACGGTGATAACAACTTTATCTGCTGAGACGAGGCTGACGGGGTCAATTGAACTGGCGTCCAGCACATACACGCCCACCAGGTTCCTGGCCGCCAGGAAGAGATTTTCGTCCGGCGCCTCCGTGATGATCAGGCCGGTTGAAAACTCCATGCCGCTAAGCATCTCTTTGAGCAACCGTGTTTTACTTTCGGCGAGCACCATCTCGCTGACCACCACCAGCCGATCCTGGCGAACCAACTCCGACAAGATGGCCTGCAAGGCTCCGCGGTACATCTTGCGATTGACCTTCTGGGAATGGTCCCGAGGCGCCGCCGCAAACGTGCGTCCACCACCTCTCCAGATCGGGCTGCGGATCGTGCCTGCGCGGGCCCGTCCAGTGCCTTTCTGACGGTAGGGCTTTCTGCCGCCGCCGCGAGCCGCCGAACGATTCTTTTGGGCCTTGGTGCCCGCTCGGGCACCGGCCAGATACGCTGTTACGACCTGGTGCACGAGCGCTTCTGAAAACTGACGCCCGAACGTTGCTTCGGAAACGTCGATATTTTTGCCGTCGGCTACTGTGAGTTTCATCTTGTTCTCCTCAATGTGCCTTCACAGCGGGACGAACCATCACGTGGCCACCCGGAGCTCCGGGTACCGCACCTTTAATGAGCAGCAGATTCCGCTCGCTATCGACCCTGACGATTTCAAGATTCTGTGTAGTAACGCGCGCGTCACCCATATGTCCCGCCATCTTCTTGCCCTTGAATACGCGACCCGGTGTCTGGCACTGACCAATCGAGCCCGGCGCCCGATGCGCCAGCGAATTACCGTGGGTCGCATCCTGCATGTGAAAATTGTGGCGCTTGATTACACCGGCAAAACCCTTGCCCTTGCTGGTGCCGGTAACGTCTACCATTTCTCCGGCTTCAAACATGTCAACCTTCAGCTCGGCGCCCGGCTCAAGATCTTCCGACGACGAATCCATGCGCAATTCCCACAGGCCTTCGCCCGGTTCAATACCGTTGCTCGCGAAATGACCGGCTTGAGGCTTGTTCACCAGGTTGGCCCGGCGCGATCCGGCCGTGACCTGGACAGCCCGGTAGCCGTCATTGTCAATCGTCTTTACCTGGGTTACGCGATTCGGGCTAACCTCGATCACCGATACCGGAATTGAATTTCCTTCCTCGGTGAAAACCCGGGTCATTCCCCGTTTGCGTCCAACTAATCCAATCTTCATTGCTCTGCCTTAATCTCCGATGCCGGTCAGTACAGCTTGATCTGCACATCCACGCCTGCCGCCAGGTCGAGTTTCATCAACGCATCAACCGTCTTGTCATTGGGGTCGATGATATCCATCAGGCGTTTATGCGTACGGGTTTCATACTGATCCCGGGCGTCTTTGTTGACGTGCGGTGATATCAGAATCGTGTGCCGCTCAATCCTGGTCGGCAGAGGAATCGGGCCCAATACCTGGGCACCGGTTCTCTTGGCCGTTTCCACAATTTCGGACGCCGAGCGATCAATCAAGCGATGATCGAAGGCCTTTAACCGAATGCGTATTCTCTGTTCTGCCATGGTTTTAAACTCGCTGTATGCGTGCTAGCTATTCGCCAAAAATTCCTGACCAATTCCTATTAACAATAAATATCTATTCAAAGATCTTCGCGACGACGCCGGCGCCGACGGTTCTGCCGCCTTCGCGAATCGCGAAGCGCAGTCCATCTTCCATCGCAATCGGCGCAATCAGCTCCACCTGCATCTGGATGTTGTCTCCAGGCATCACCATCTCGACACCTTCAGGCAATTCAACTGCACCGGTTACGTCCGTCGTGCGGAAGTAAAACTGCGGCCGGTAGCCCTTGAAAAACGGCGTATGACGTCCACCCTCTTCCTTCGAAAGAATGTAAACCTCCGCCTCAAACTTGGTGTGCGGATGAATCGTACCGGTGTGCGCCAGTACCTGACCGCGCTCCACCTCGTCGCGCTTGGTACCGCGCAACAGTACGCCCACGTTGTCGCCGGCACGTCCTTCGTCCAGCAACTTGCGGAACATCTCCACCCCCGTGCAGGTGCTCTTGGTGGTTTCCTTGATGCCGACAATCTCGACTTCCTCACCCACCTTGATGATGCCGCGATCAATCCGGCCGGTCACCACCGTGCCGCGACCGGATATCGAAAACACATCTTCGATCGGCAACAGGAAAGGCTTCTCGGTATCACGCTCCGGCTGCGGAATATAGACGTCCATCTCGTCCATCAGTTTCAGGATCGACGGAACGCCAATGTCTGATTCATCGCCTTCCAGCGCCTTCAACGCTGAACCGGTTATGATCGGCGTATCGTCGCCCGGGAACTCGTAGTAAGACAGCAGCTCGCGCACTTCCATCTCCACCAGCTCCAGCAGCTCATCATCATCCACCTGGTCGGCTTTGTTCAGGTAGACCAGTATGTAGGGCACACCCACCTGCCGCGCCAGCAGAATGTGCTCGCGGGTCTGCGGCATCGGGCCGTCCGCCGCCGATACCACCAGTATCGCCCCATCCATCTGCGCCGCACCCGTGATCATGTTCTTCACATAGTCAGCATGTCCCGGGCAATCCACGTGCGCGTAATGACGCGCCTCTGATTCATACTCAACGTGGGCGGTGGCAATGGTAATACCGCGTTCACGCTCTTCCGGGGCGTTGTCAATCTGATCGTAGGCTTTGATCTCGCCGCCACGCGCTTCCGCGCAAATCTTCGTCAAGGCCGCCGTTAACGTCGTCTTGCCGTGATCCACGTGGCCAATCGTGCCAACGTTCACATGGGGCTTTGTTCGTTCAAATTTCTCTTTTGACATGTTCGTGTCCTCTCAAATAAGAAAGCGCCAGATCGCTCTGTTCACGCAGTCTTTTTTATAATTTCCTCGGAAACACTGGCCGGTGCTTCGGAATAGTGATCGAATTCCATCGTGTAGGTTGCTCGTCCCTGGGTTTGCGAACGCAGATCGGTGGCATAGCCGAACATTTCACTCAATGGCACGTGAGCATTAATGATTTTGCCGCCGGGATTGTCATCCATGCCCTGCAAAATCCCACGCCGTCGGGTAATATCGCCCATGACGTCACCCATATAGTCTTCCGGCGTCACAACTTCGACCTTCATCATCGGCTCAAGCAATACCGGATCGGCGATCAGAGCAGCGTTCTTGAACGCTATGGATCCCGCGATCTTGAACGCCATTTCGGACGAATCCACCTCGTGGTAAGAGCCGTCAAACAGAGTGACCTTGACGTCAACCACCGGATAACCGGCGATCACGCCATTGGCGGTCTGTTCCGTGATGCCCTTGTTCACCGAATTGATATATTCGCGAGGTACGACACCACCGACAATGTTGTTTTCGAACTCGTAGCCAGAACCCTTTTCGGTCGGCTCAAGGCGAATCTTGACGTGACCGTACTGGCCGCGACCGCCCGTCTGCTTGACAAACTTGCCCTCTGCCTCGACTGCCTTTCGCACCGTCTCGCGATAGGCAACCTGGGGCTTGCCGATGTTGGCTTCGACTTTGAATTCGCGCTTCATTCGGTCGACGATGATATCCAGGTGCAACTCACCCATACCGGCGATGATGGTCTGGCCGGATTCTTCGTCGGTCGATACCCTGAATGATGGGTCTTCCTGCGCCAGCTTGCTCAGTGCGACGCCCATTTTTTCCTGATCCGCCTTGGTCTTTGGCTCTACAGCCACCGATATAACCGGATCGGGGAAGTCCATGCGCTCCAGCGTAATGACCTCTTTGAGGTCACTCAATGTGTCACCTGTCGTCACGTCCTTGAGCCCGACAGCCGCGGCGATATCGCCCGCCAGCACTTCCTTGATCTCTTCTCGGGAATTGGCGTGCATCTGCAGCAGGCGCCCGACGCGTTCTTTCTTACCCTTGCCCGAGTTGTAGACGGTGTCACCCGATTTGAGCGCGCCAGAATAGACTCGGAAAAAAGTCAGCGAACCCACGTAGGGATCGGTTGCAATTTTGAAAGCCAACGCTGCAAAGGGCTCGTCATCCGAACTCTTGCGCTCAATTTCGGCGTCGTCCAAGTCGATGCCTTTGATCGATGGCACGTCAACTGGTGAGGGCATGAGTTCGATGACCTTGTCCAGTAATGCCTGCACACCCTTGTTCTTGAATGCGGTACCGCACATGCATGGCACGATGTCGTTTGACAGCGTACCCAGACGCAGGCCTTCGATGATTTGGGCTTCGGAGAGTTCACCCGATTCCAGGTAGGTCTCCATCAACTCCTCAGAAGCTTCGGCCGCGGACTCGACCATGAATTCACGGGCCGCCTGGGCATCGGCAAGCAAAGCCTCAGGAATGTCCCGCGCTTCGTACTGCGTGCCCTGATTTTCCACATCCCAGTAGATGGCCTTCATCTGAGTCAGGTCGATGACGCCTTCGAAATTCTCTTCCACGCCAATCGGCAACTGGATCGGCACCGGGCGGGCACCCAGGCGATCCTTGATCTGCTTAACCACGCTCAAGAAATCAGCCCCGATACGGTCCATCTTGTTGACGAACGCAATTCGCGGAACATTGTAACGGGTGGCCTGACGCCAAACGGTCTCTGACTGCGGCTGAACGCCGCCCACAGCACAGAATACTGCAACAGTTCCATCGAGCACGCGCAACGAGCGCTCAACTTCGATCGTGAAGTCGACGTGGCCCGGGGTGTCAATAATATTGATGCGGTGCTCGGGAAATTGCTGATCCATCCCGCTCCAGAAACAGGTGGTGGCAGCCGACGTAATCGTAATGCCGCGTTCCTGCTCCTGCTCCATCCAATCCATGGTCGCATTGCCATCGTGCACTTCGCCAATCTTGTGCGACACGCCTGTATAAAACAGGATGCGTTCCGTGGTCGTCGTCTTGCCGGCATCAATATGAGCCATGATGCCGATGTTCCGATACCGCTCAATGGGCGTCTTGCGTGCCATTGGTGTTACCTCAAAGTCTCTTTGCTATTTTACTTGCGATGACTACCATCGGTAGTGAGCGAAAGCCCTGTTGGCTTCGGCCATTCGATGGGTGTCTTCACGTTTTTTCACTGCGGCGCCGCGCTGTTCAACCGCATCGAGCAGTTCGCCGGCCAGCCGGTTCGGCATATTTTTTTCGCCCCGCTTGCGCGCGGCTTCAATTATCCAGCGCATTGCCAATGTCTGGCGGCGCTTCGGGCGCACTTCAACAGGAACCTGGTAGGTCGCGCCACCGACGCGGCGGGATTTCACCTCGACTGATGGACTGACGTGTTCAAGCGCCTTTTCAACCAACTCAACGGGCGGAGCGGAAGCATTCTCGGCGCTGATCGTTTCAATCGCGCCGTAGACGATTCGTTCGGCCACTGACTTTTTGCCACTGTGCATCACGATATTGATGAAGCGGGTAATCATCTCACTGCCAAACTTGGGGTCCGGCAAAATTTCGCGCGTAAAATTGGAATGCTTTCTCGACATTGTCCTTTCCAAATATCCTTTAATTTAAATAGTGTGCAAGGCGCCAATCAGGATCAGCTGCGAGGCCGTTTGGCACCGTACTTGGAACGGCCCTGGCGGCGATCAGACACACCTGAAGTATCGAGGCTGCCACGAACCGTGTGATAGCGAACGCCCGGCAAATCCTTGACACGCCCACCCCTGATCAGAACCACACTGTGTTCCTGAAGGTTGTGCCCTTCGCCACCAATGTAGCTTGTTACTTCGTAGCCATTGGTCAGCTTCACACGTGCGACTTTACGCAACGCAGAATTGGGCTTCTTGGGCGTGGTGGTATATACACGGGTACATACGCCTCGCTTTTGCGGGCAGCCTTCCAGCGCAGGCACATTGCTCTTGTAGAGCTTGGGTTTGCGCGGCTTGCGTACCAGTTGATTAATAGTTGCCATAGTTCTCTCAGGTCTGTCCCTGTTTCGCCCCAATAGCACACCAAGGGCCTTTATATCGTGCAAATTAAAAGGCAGACGGGATCCGCCCCGGCTACCAATGGCCAATCTTGCATATTTCTCTTTATATGCCAAACGCCCAACCCCGGTTGTGTTGCCCGGGACTGGGCGCCGTTTGGTCCGACCCACGCGTCGGCGACATCGGCTCTCCGTAGCGGTCTTTTTACCGTACGGCCCTCGTTGTTCGAGGGTTTCTACTAGTTAGCCGAGCAATTATACGAGAGTATGTGCCCCCTGACAAGCCCTGAACATTAATCGAGCGCAGGCGCAAGAAGGCAAACGAGACTCCTCTTATGCCTCCTTCTCCTTCTCCTTCTCCTTCTCCTCCACCATATCCAGGCCGGCAAGTTCTTCCGCTGCCACGGCAGCGGCCAGAGCAGCCAGATCGAAGTCATGCTCTTCTTCGGTCTTGCGCTGGTTATGGTAGGCCATGCCGGTTCCCGCCGGAATCAGTCGGCCGACGATCACATTCTCCTTCAGACCCCGCAAGTGATCGGTGGTACCGCGCACTGCTGCTTCGGTGAGAACGCGTGTGGTCTCCTGGAAGGAGGCGGCGGAAATAAACGACTCAGTCGCGAGCGAAGCCTTGGTAATGCCCAACAGGATTCGGTGATAGGTGGCCGGTCTGCCGTTTTTCTCCTTGTCGATGGCTGCGTTTTCTTCACGTACACGAACCAGATCAAGCTGATCACCGCGCAACAGGTGGGTGTCAGCAGGGTCAGAGATTTCGACCTTGCGCAACATTTGCCTGACGATGACCTCAATGTGCTTGTCATTGATTTTAACGCCCTGCAAACGGTAGACGTCCTGAATCTCCTTGACCAGGTAGTCATTCAAGGCTTCAACACCCAGCAGACGGAGAATATCGTGTGGATTCGGCTCGCCATCAACGACAGTTTCGCCCTTCTCCACATGCTCACCCTCGAACACAATCACGTGACGCCATTTGGGAATCAGTTCTTCATGGGTTTCACCATCGTCCATCGAGATCACCAAGCGCTGCTTGCCCTTGGTGTCCTTACCGAAACTGACGATGCCGGAAACCTCAGCCAGAATTGACGGCTCCTTGGGCTTGCGCGCCTCAAATAAATCCGCCACTCGAGGCAGACCACCCGTAATATCTCGAGTCGCTGACTTTTCCTGAGGAATTCTCGCTATAACATCACCGACCTTCACTTGCTGAGCGTCCCTTATCTGTACGATGGAACCGGCCTGCAGAAAGTAATGGGCGGGAATTTCTGTGCCTGCAAGGCACAGTTCCTTGCCCTTCTTGTCAACCAGGCTAATCATCAGACGCAAGTCCTTGCCGGCGCTACCTCTCTGCTTGGGGTCGGTGACCACCAGGCTGGTCAGACCGGTGATGTCATCCACTTCTTTATTGACGGTCACACCATCAGTAAATTCATGGAATTGAACCTTTCCGGCAACCTCCGTCACGATCGGGTGTGTATGCGGATCCCAGTTTGCGACCACGTCACCCGCCTCAACTACGGCGTCATCGCCTGCAGAAATGATGGCGCCATAAGGCACCTTGTAACGTTCCCGTTCGCGGCCATGTTCATCGATGACCGACAATTCACAAGACCGCGATACCGCGACCAGTTTGCCATGGGCATTCTCAACTGACTTGACGTTATGCAATCGAATTGAACCGCTGGACTTGACCTGAATGTGGTCAACCGCAGCCGCTCTGGATGCCGCACCACCGATGTGAAATGTACGCATCGTCAGCTGCGTTCCCGGCTCGCCAATTGACTGGGCGGCAATTACACCAACTGCTTCGCCAATGTTCACACGCTCGCCGCGGGCAAGATCGCGCCCGTAACAGGTCGCACAAACACCATGACGGGTCTCACAGGTGATTGTGGAGCGCACCGTAATCTGGTCGACGCCAGCATCTTCCAGCGTTTCAACCCACTGCTCATCCAAAAGCGTATTGCGCTCGCACAGCACTTCGTCGGTACCCGGTACGTGTATATCTATGGCTACTGTGCGGCCCAAAACGCGTTCAGACAGCGATTCCACCACGTCACCACCTTCAACGATGGGCTGCATGACAACCCCTGCCTCGGTGCGGCACTCAACCTCGGTAATGACCAGATCCTGGGCGACATCGACCAGGCGGCGGGTCAGGTAACCAGAATTGGCAGTTTTCAATGCCGTATCCGCCAAGCCTTTGCGCGCGCCGTGCGTCGAAATAAAGTATTGCATCACGTCCAGACCTTCACGGAAATTTGTTGTGATGGGCGTTTCAATGATGGAACCATCAGGCTTGGCCATCAAGCCTCGCATGCCCGCCAATTGACGTATCTGGGCAGCTGAGCCTCTGGCGCCGGAATCCGCCATGATGAAAATGGAGTTCATGGAATCCTGTTCTATCTTGTTACCGTCAGCGTCCTTGACGATGGTTTTACCCAAACGATCCATCATCGCCCGCGCGACTTGCTCGTTGGTACGCGACCAGATGTCAACAACCTTGTTGTAGCGTTCTCCGGACGTCACCAGACCAGAGGCGTATTGTTCCTGAATCGCCACAACTTCGGCGTCTGCGGACAACAGGATCCCCTTCTTCTCATCTGGAATCATGAGGTCATCGATGCCGATGGAAACACCCGCCACAGTGGCGTAATGAAAACCTGTGTACATCAGCTTGTCAGCGAACACAACGCTCTTCTTCAGACCAAGACGCCGATAGCAGGAATTGATCAGCCCGGAGATCTCGCGCTTCTTGAGCGTGGTGTTGAGCAAGTGAAATGGCATGCCATTGGGCCTGATTACTGCCAGCAAGGCCCGGCCTACCGTGGTTTCCACGAGGCTTGTTTCATGTCGTTCCTCACCATGTTCGGAAATGATGATTTCATCGATACGAACCCTGATGCTGGCATGAAGCTCCACGGCCTTGTTCTCGTATGCACGGTGGACCTCGTCGGTATCACTGAATATCATGCCCTGGCCCTTGGCGGATTCCAGCCGCCGGGTCATGTAATACAGACCCAGAACGACATCCTGGGTCGGCACAATGATAGGTTCTCCGTTGGCTGGAGAGAGGATGTTGTTGGTAGACATCATCAGTGCGCGTGCTTCGAGTTGGGCCTCGACTGACAGCGGCACATGCACAGCCATCTGGTCTCCGTCAAAATCGGCGTTGAAGGCGGTGCAAACCAGCGGATGCAACTGAATGGCTTTGCCTTCAATCAGGACCGGCTCGAAGGCCTGGATCCCCAAACGATGCAGGGTCGGTGCACGATTCAGCATCACCGGATGTTCACGAATGACTTCGGAAAGAATATCCCAGACTTCGGCCTTTTCCGCTTCAACCAGCTTTTTCGCAGCCTTAATGGTCGCCGCCATGCCACGGCGTTGTAACTTACTGAAAATAAAAGGCTTGAACAGCTCCAGTGCCATTTTCTTCGGCAGGCCACACTCGTGAAGTCTGAGCGTCGGTCCCACAACGATGACCGAGCGCCCGGAATAGTCAACTCGTTTGCCCAGCAGGTTCTGCCTGAAGCGGCCCTGCTTGCCCTTGATCATGTCGGCCAGCGATTTCAGTGGCCGCTTATTGGTCCCGGTAATTGCCCGGCCACGGCGACCGTTATCCAGTAACGCATCAACCGCCTCTTGCAACATGCGCTTTTCATTGCGAACAATGATGTCAGGCGCATTCAGTTCCAGCAGTCGCTTGAGTCGGTTGTTGCGGTTGATGGCCCGGCGGTATAGATCATTCAAATCGGAGGTGGCAAATCGACCGCCATCCAGCGGAACCAGGGGTCGCAGGTCAGGTGGAAGCACCGGCAATACGGTCATGATCATGTATTCCGGACGATTGCCCGACGCAATGAATGCTTCAACCAGCTTGACCCGCTTGCTCAGTCTTTTGAGCTTGGTCTCTGATCGAGTGGCGCCAATGTCCTCACGCAATTGCACGACCTGTTCTTTGAGGTCAATGGTGTGCAGCAACTCGTAAATAGCCTCTGCGCCCATCTTGGCAACAAATTCATCACCCCATTCTTCGACGGTGTCGAGATACTGCTCATCGGTCAGAAGCTGGCCACGCTCGAGGGTGGTCATGCCCGCGTCAAGGATCACGTAAGATTCGAAGTACAAAATGCGCTCAATATCCCGCAGCGTCATGTCCAGCATCAAGCCAATGCGCGAAGGCAGCGACTTGAGGAACCAGATGTGCGCGACTGGACTGGCCAGTTCAATGTGTGCCATACGCTCACGCCGCACTTTGGTCAGGGTGACTTCAGTGCCACATTTTTCGCAGACCACGCCGCGGTGTTTCATTCGCTTGTACTTACCGCACAGGCACTCATAGTCTTTTGTCGGCCCGAAAATAGCCGCGCAGAACAGGCCATCTCGCTCGGGTTTGAAGGTCCGGTAATTAATCGTTTCGGGCTTTTTAACTTCACCGAATGACCACGAACGAATCAGATCTGGTGGCGCCAGCCCAATACGAATGGCGTCGAATTCAAGCGGTTGGCGTTGCTTGCCGTAGAGATTGAGTAGGTCTCTCATTGCCAATTGCCTCCTTAAAGGGTTTCTTCGAGTTCGATGTTGATGCCGAGCGAACGGATTTCCTTCACCAAAACATTGAAGGATTCCGGCATGCCCGGGGACATCTGATGCGTTCCATCAACAATGTTCTTGTACATTTGGTTGCGACCGGCGACGTCATCAGACTTAACCGTAAGCATTTCCTGTAGCGTGTAGGCGGCACCATAGGCCTCCAGTGCCCACACCTCCATTTCGCCGAATCGCTGACCACCAAATTGCGCCTTGCCGCCCAGGGGTTGCTGGGTCACCAGGCTGTAGGGGCCGGTAGAGCGTGCATGCATCTTGTCATCAACCAGATGGTTGAGTTTGAGCATGTACATATAACCCACCGTCACCGGCCGTTCAAATGCATTGCCAGTTCGGCCGTCGTACAGAAGGATCTGGCCACTCTCCGGCAAGCCCGCAAGCTTGAGCAGATGTTTAATTTCAACCTCGTTGGCACCGTCAAACACCGGCGTCGCCATCGGCACACCATTGCGAAGGTTTCCCGCCATGATCAAAATCTCTTCGCTGGTAAAGTCGGCCATGTTGACGCGACCGGGCTGGTCACTGTTGTAAATCTTGCTGAGAAAGTTACTAATCTGGGATACCTTGGCCTTTGCATTCAGCATGTCGCCGATCCGGTTTCCCAGACCCTTGGCGGCCCAGCCCAGATGGGTCTCCAGAATCTGACCGATGTTCATACGCGAAGGAACGCCCAATGGATTCAATACAATGTCCACCGGCGTGCCGTCATCCATATAGGGCATGTCCTCGGTGGGTACGATCATTGAAATCACACCCTTATTACCGTGACGCCCGGCCATCTTGTCACCAGGCTGGATACGGCGTTTGACTGCCATGTAGACCTTGACCATCTTCAAAACGCCAGGAGCCAAATCGTCACCCTGGGTGATTTTGCCTTTCTTCTCCTCGAACCTGGCATCAAATTCCTTGCGCTGCTCCTTCAACTGGTCGGCAAGTTGCTCCAACAGATCATTGACTTCATTGGTGCGCATGACGATCTTGAACCAATCTTCCGGATCCAGGCCGCCAAGATAGTCAGCGGTGATCTTGCTGCCCTTCTTCAGTCCTTTGGGGCCCTTGTCGGCAATCTTGCCCGTCATCGCGTTGTGCAAGCGCTGGAAAATAGCCCCTTCGACAATCCTCAGTTGGTCATCAAGATCCTTGCGCACGTGGCGCAACTGCTCCTTTTCGATCGATACCGCACGCTCGTCCTTGTCAACGCCATCCCGGGTGAAAACCTGAACGTCAATAACAGTCCCATCCATGCCTGAGGGCACACGCAGGGAGGTATCCTTCACATCGGAGGCCTTCTCGCCGAATATTGCACGCAGCAGCTTTTCTTCAGGTGTCAGCTGCGTTTCGCCTTTGGGCGTCACCTTGCCGACGAGAATATCTCCGGCATGAACCTCAGCGCCGATATAAACGATGCCTGACTGATCCAGCTTGTTGAGATTGTGTTCTCCGACATTGGGAATATCGGCGGTAATCTCTTCCGAACCCAGCTTGGTATCACGTGCGACGCAGGTGAGTTCTTCAATGTGAATGGTGGTGTATCGGTCTTCCTGGACGACACGCTCCGAGATCAGGATTGAATCCTCGAAGTTGTAGCCATTCCAGGGCATGAACGCGACCAGCATATTTTGCCCCAGCGCCAATTCGCCAAGGTCCGTTGAAGGCCCGTCTGCCAGCACATCACGGGCTGCAACCACATCGCCCACCTTGACCAGCGGCCGTTGATTCATGCAGGTGTTCTGGTTAGAGCGCTGGTATTTTGTGAGGTTGTAAATATCCACACCGGGATCACCCACCGGTACTTCGGCCTCATTGACACGAACGACAATTCGACCGGAATCAACCTGGTCCACCAACCCGCCACGTTTGGCGACGGCGGTGACTCCCGAATCGGTAGCCACTACTCTTTCCATGCCGGTGCCAACCAGTGGTTTTTCTGCTCGCAGCGTTGGAACTGCCTGACGCTGCATGTTCGATCCCATCAGCGCGCGATTGGCGTCATCATGTTCCAAGAACGGCACCAATGAAGCTGCGACCGAAACAATCTGTTTCGGCGAAACATCCATGAAGCTGATTTCCGAAGGCTCCTTGAGGATAAATTCACCCTGGTGTCGGCAAGGCACATAGTCATCGACGAATTTCCCTTTGCTGTCCAATTTGGCATTCGCCTGCGCGATAACGTAGTCCCCTTCCTCAATGGCCGAGAGGTATTCACAATCGTTGGTAACCTTGCCGTTCCCAACCTTGCGATACGGCGTCTCCAGGAAACCATAGTCATTGGTGCGGGCGTAAACGGCCAACGAATTGATCAGTCCAATGTTTGGGCCTTCAGGCGTTTCAATTGGGCACACCCGACCGTAGTGGGTCGGATGAACGTCGCGGACTTCGAATCCTGCACGTTCTCGGGTCAGGCCGCCGGGGCCAAGTGCCGACACTCTGCGTTTGTGCGTCACTTCCGACAGGGGGTTGTTCTGGTCCATGAACTGGCTCAGTTGGGACGAGCCAAAGAACTCTTTCACTGCCGCAGCAACCGGCTTGGCGTTGATCAGTTCCTGCGGTGACAAACCCTCGCTCTCAGCAACGGAAAGTCGTTCGCGCACGGCGCGCTCTACACGCACCAGGCCGACCCGAAACACGTTTTCAGCCATTTCACCGACGCTTCTGACGCGACGGTTACCGAGGTGATCAATGTCATCCACGCCGCCTTTGCCGTTACGGATATCAACGAGAACGCGCAGCACCTCAAGAATGTCATCACGATTGAGCACACTGGAGCCTTCAACAGCGTCACGCCCGACCCTGCGGTTAAACTTCATTCTCCCAACCGACGAAAGATCGTATCGCTCCACAGCAAAAAACAAGTTCCTGAACAGATTCTGTGCAGCATCCTTGGTCGGCGGCTCACCTGGACGCATCATGCGATATATTTCCACCAGCGCTTCCAACTCATTACTGGTGGGATCAATTCTCAACGTGTTGGAAATATACGGGCCCTTGTCAAGATCATTGACATGCAGAATATCCAGAGTCCTGATGCCAGCTTCACGTAGGGCTTCAAGCAATTCTTCGGTCATTTCAGCGTTGGCAGCGGCCAGCAGTTCGCCCGTGTCCTTGTCCACCACGTTGTGCGCCAGAACTTTACCCAGCAGGTAATCATCCGGCACTTCCAGACTGCTAACACCAGACTCACTAATGAGCTTGACGTGGCGTGCAGTAATTCTCTTGCCGGTTTCGACCAGCACCTTACCGGTCTTGCTGCGGATATCAAAAAGCGCCGTCTCGCCGCGCAACCTCTCGGGCACCAGTTTGAGCCTGCCGCCTTCTTTTTTAAGGCTGATTTTGCTGGTCTCAAAAAAGGTATCCAGAATTTCCTCATCGTCCATGCCCAGCGCACGCATCAAGATGGTGACGGGCAATTTTCTGCGGCGATCGATTCGAGTGAAGATCGAATCCTTGGGGTCAAATTCGAAGTCAAGCCAGGAACCGCGATATGGAATCACTCGTGCCGAAAACAACAACTTGCCGCTTGAGTGTGTCTTGCCACGATCATGATCGAAGAACACCCCCGGTGAGCGATGCAACTGCGATACGATCACACGCTCGGTGCCGTTGACGATAAAGGTGCCGGTCTCCGTCATCAGGGGCAGATCGCCCATGTAGACTTCCTGTTCCTTGACGTACTTGACCGGTTTTTGCTTGGCCGAGCTCTCTTTGTCATAAATGACCAGGCGCACCTTGACCCGCAACGGGGCACCGTAGGACATGCCGCGCAGTTTGCATTCCTTCACATCGAATGCCGGCACACCGAGCTTGTAACTGACATATTCCAGAGCAGCATTGCCCGAATAGGATACGATCGGGAAAACAGATTTCAGGGCACCGTGCAGGCCTCGCTCACGGCGATCACCTACAGGTATTTCCGTCTGCAGGAATTCCGCATAGGATCGTAATTGGGTCTGCAGCAGATAAGGCACATCCAGGATAGATTGCTGCTTGCCAAAATCCTTGCGAATACACTTTTTTTCAGTGAATGAGTATTTCATGTTCTCAATACGCCCCGTAGCGATAAACCAACAGCGATAAGCCCAACTGGCATACAGTATTGGCGATCAATTTTCGGCCACCATGCCCGTGAAGGCGTCTCGGCCACCAAACAAACAGAAACAGGCCGGGGACCAGGGGCCCCAGCCGATTACTGCTCAGCATCAAATTTGCGACAGCTGATTTACTTGACCTCGACAGAAGCGCCGACTTCTTCGAGTTTCTTCGCAACTTCGTCTGCTTCATCTCTGCTCACACCTTCCTTGATATTGGCAGGTGCGCTTTCTACCAGGTCTTTGGCTTCTTTCAGACCCAGACCAGTGAGCTCGCGAACGATCTTGATCACCGGTACTTTCTGGGCGCCAAAAGAAGTCATTTGCACATCGAATTCGGTCTGCTCTTCTGCAGCCGCAGTTTCCGCGCCTGCTGCAGGGCCCGCTGCAACTGCAACCGGGGCTGCTGCTGAAACGCCGAATTTTTCTTCCATTGCTTCGATGAGGTCAACAACCTCCATTACACTCATATTGGAAATGGTTTCCAGGATATCGTCTTTTGAAACGGCCATTTGTCGTCTCCTTGATTGATGCAGGGGTTTATCCCCCACTGATACAGTTAAAGTTCAGGCAGCCTGCTTGGCGTCACGTACAGCTGCTAAGGTCCTGACGAGCTTGCCGTTGGGTTCGGACAAAGTCCTGACGAATTTCTCGACAGGTGCCTTCATCACACCCAACAGGATCGCAACAGCTTGGTCGTATGTCGGCATATTCGAAAGGCGTTCCAATTCCGAAGCGTCATACAACTGGCCACTTATGGCCACCAGTTTTGCAATCAGCTTGTCGTGGTCTTTCGCATAGTCCCTGACCAGGCGCGCTGCCGCTCCGGGTTCGTCCATACTGAACGCGAACAGAAGTGGTCCTGTCAGCGAATCCTGCATGCACTCATAATCGGTACCTTCAACAGCCCTGCGTACCAGAGTGTTCTTGGCGACTTTGAGAAAAACCCCGTCTTCACGCGCCTTCACGCGCAAATCCGTCATCTCCTCAACCGTCAAGCCGCGATACTCTGCCGCCACGGCAGCCAATGCGGTCTGAGCAACTTCCGCTACTTCCGCAACCACCGCTTTCTTTTGCTCCATACTGAGCGCCATCGGTTACCTCCTGGAGTCTCATGGTCCAAAACACGGACCTGTATTGACTCTACTTCAGTGGAGACTTGACCAGTCAAAGACACGAACGGTTTACTACCAAGACACCGTTTTTCATGTCTTTGAGTGGTCAGGGCTGCCACCATCTGCGCAGGCCATGTCCGGTCGCCCGGTCCACTCTTAAGCACTTCATCTCAAGGACGAAAATGCACCTGCGGTCTCTGACGGTCTATCTCCATTCGGAGCACAGCCCGTCCTCATCGCCTTACCCGGAAATATCTCCGGGCAGGGCAAATTCCTAATATTCCAGCGTTCCCTGATCTACCTGGATGCCTGGGCCCATCGTGGTCGACAGCGCAATCTTCTTGAGATAAGTGCCCTTGGACGAAGCCGGCTTCAGTTTTACCAGATCGGCCAGCAGTGCAGACAAATTGCCCTTCAGCGCATCGACTTCGAAATCGGACTTGCCGATCGTAGAATGAATAATGCCGGCCTTGTCTGTGCGGTACCGCACCTGACCGGCCTTGGCATTTTTGACGGCCGTTTCGACGTCTGGAGTCACTGTTCCGACCTTCGGATTCGGCATCAGGCCGCGAGGGCCGAGCAACTGACCCAGTTTGCCCACAACCCGCATTGCGTCGGGTGATGCTATGACCACATCGAATGCAAGGTCGCCCGCTTTGATTTGATCATGCAGATCATCCATACCCACCACATCGGCACCCGCTGCGGTGGCCTTTTCGACATTGTCACCCTGGGTAAACACGGCCACGCGGACGTTTTTGCCGGTGCCGTTGGGCAATACTGTTGAGCCCCTGACGTTCTGCTCAGATTTTCGCGAATCCACACCCAGACGGATAGCCACGTCCACTGATTCCGTGAATTTCACTGCGCTGCATTCCTTGAGCAGGCTCAGCGCTTCATCCAGCGGATAAGCGCGACCGCGCTCGACTTTTTCGCGAATGGCGTCGAATCGCTTGGTGCGCTTGGTCATCAGATTACTCCCTCAACGGTAATGCCCATGCTGCGCGCAGAACCCGCGATGGTTCTTACCGCTGCATCCATATCCGCTGCAGTAAGATCCGGCTCTTTCATTTTTACTATGTCTTCGAGTTGAGACCGCGTCACGTTGCCTACTTTGGTCACATTGGGCACGCCGCTACCCTTGGGGATGCCGGCGGCTTTCTTCAGCAGCACGGCGGCAGGCGGTGTTTTCGTGATGAACGAAAAACTCCGGTCTGCATACACGGTAATGACGACCGGGATGGGCATCCCATTTTCCATGCTCTGTGTTTTGGAGTTAAATGCCTTACAGAACTCCATTATATTGACGCCGTGCTGACCCAACGCCGGACCCACGGGTGGGCTCGGATTGGCCTGGCCAGCAGGCACCTGCAGCTTGATATAAGCTGATACCTTCTTCGCCATGTTTCATCTCCTCGGGTTCAAACGCCCGACAACCAGTGCCCAGGCTCCCCGTCCATGAATTGTTCGTACAGTGGGTTCCGGCTACTTCCGGGCTGCATAACAGCAGCTCAAATCGACCGAACCTAAAACTGCATCGTCAGGACTTCTCCACCTGGTGAAAGTCAAGTTCCACCGGCGTCGATCGTCCAAAAATGAGCACAGCCACTTTCAGGCGGCTCTTGTCGTAGTCAACTTCTTCAACTACGCCATTAAAATCGTTAAACGGCCCATCAACCACACGAACCATTTCTCCCGGCTCAAACAACACTTTGGGCCGTGGCTTGTCGATGCCTTCACGAACTCGATCGAGAATGGCATCGGCCTCTTTTTCAGTAATGGGTGCCGGCTTGTCAGCCGTTCCACCAATAAAACCCATTACCTTGGGTACATCCTTCACCAGGTGCCAGGTCTGGTCGGTCATTTCCATCTCCACCAGAACATATCCCGGGAAGAATTTTCGGTCCGAGCGCCGCTTCTGACCCCCTTTCATTTCAACCACTTCTTCGGTCGGAACGAGGACATCACCAAACTCGTCCTGCATTTCCGCGCGTTCAATGCGGTCTTCCAGAGACCGCTTCACCTGCTTCTCGTACCCTGAATAGGCATGAACGACATACCAGCGCTTGGCCATTTTTCAGGTCCCTCCTACGAGCGCACGAATACCGGCGCTGAGCAGCCAGTCGACAGCGGCAAGAAACAGTGAAATCAGTATTGTCACCACCATCACCATCAAGGCGGTCTGCAGGGTCTCCTGGTGGGTAGGCCAAACCACCTTGCGTCGCTCAATATCCGATTCTTTCAGAAACCGGAAGAACGCTGCACCCGAATCAGACTGCGCTGCAATGAATGAGGCTACGACAGCCACAAATATCAGCGCCACCACCCTGACCGGCGTAATGGCGAGGTCCTGATAGTAGTAGTAGGCCGCAGTACCACCGAGCAGCAAGGTAACTGCCAGCATCAACAACAACGTGTTAATGATGGCCGATTTACCTGGTTCAGCTTTTATATTCATAATCCTGCTACCCGGATGCACTCTTTTTCGGTGCCACTGGTCAAGTGGCAGGCCAGGAGGGACTCGAACCCCCAACCTGCGGTTTTGGAGACCGCTGCTCTGCCAATTGAGCTACTGGCCTAACTATTCACCAAATCTGGTGCACCCAATCCTATTTGCCAAATCTTATTAGCAAAATCCTATTAACAATAAATATCTATTCAAAGATCTTCGCGACGACGCCGGCGCCGACGGTTCTGCCGCCTTCGCGAATCGCGAAGCGCAGTCCATCTTCCATCGCAATCGGCGCAATCAGCTCCACCTGCATCTGGATGTTGTCTCCAGGCATCACCATCTCGACACCTTCAGGCAATTCAACTGCACCGGTTACGTCCGTCGTGCGGAAGTAAAACTGCGGCCGGTAGCCCTTGAAAAACGGCGTATGACGTCCACCCTCTTCCTTCGAAAGAATGTAAACCTCCGCCTCAAACTTGGTGTGCGGATGAATCGTACCGGTGTGCGCCAGTACCTGACCGCGCTCCACCTCGTCGCGCTTGGTACCGCGCAACAGTACGCCCACGTTGTCGCCGGCACGTCCTTCGTCCAGCAACTTGCGGAACATCTCCACCCCCGTGCAGGTGCTCTTGGTGGTTTCCTTGATGCCGACAATCTCGACTTCCTCACCCACCTTGATGATGCCGCGATCAATCCGGCCGGTCACCACCGTGCCGCGACCGGATATCGAAAACACATCTTCGATCGGCAACAGGAAAGGCTTCTCGGTATCACGCTCCGGCTGCGGAATATAGACGTCCATCTCGTCCATCAGTTTCAGGATTGACGGAACGCCAATGTCTGATTCATCGCCTTCCAGCGCCTTCAACGCTGAACCGGTTATGATCGGCGTATCGTCGCCCGGGAACTCGTAGTAAGACAGCAGCTCGCGCACTTCCATCTCCACCAGCTCCAGCAGCTCATCATCATCCACCTGGTCGGCTTTGTTCAGGTAGACCAGTATGTAGGGCACACCCACCTGCCGCGCCAGCAGAATGTGCTCGCGGGTCTGCGGCATCGGGCCGTCCGCCGCCGATACCACCAGTATCGCCCCATCCATCTGCGCCGCACCCGTGATCATGTTCTTCACATAGTCAGCATGTCCCGGGCAATCCACGTGCGCGTAATGACGCGCCTCTGATTCATACTCAACGTGGGCGGTGGCAATGGTAATACCGCGTTCACGCTCTTCCGGGGCGTTGTCAATCTGATCGTAGGCTTTGATCTCGCCGCCACGCGCTTCCGCGCAAATCTTCGTCAAGACCGCCGTTAACGTCGTCTTGCCGTGATCCACGTGGCCAATCGTGCCAACGTTCACATGGGGCTTTGTTCGTTCAAATTTCTCTTTTGACATGCTGATCTCCGATTTATGCAGTCAACGACCCGGTTGTTGAAATAAAAATCACTCATTATCAAAATGGTGCCCACAACTGGACTCGAACCAGTGACCTCTCCCTTACCAAGGGAGTGCTCTACCACCTGAGCTATGTGGGCCAATCCCCAATACACACCACAAGGGCTCTGCAACTGGGCCATGTAACTGGAGCGGGTGATGGGAATCGAACCCACATCATCAGCTTGGAAGGCTGAGGTTCTACCTTTGAACTACACCCGCCGATTATCCCGCTCGTATTCTATTCCTTATTCCGCGATACCCAGGTTGCAAATCACAACTTTGGTGGACCATAACAACGACGGAGCGACAGCTGCCTCGCGGCTTTTGTCCTCCGCCTGGAATATGTATTGGCCTTAATTCGCTCTATCCTGATATTAGTCCTGAAATCTGGTGGAGGGGGTAGGATTCGAACCTACGTAGGCATTAGCCAGCAGATTTACAGTCTGCCCTCGTTGACCGCTTGAGTACCCCTCCGGCACTTCCATTCCCTGGGACTTCACACACCCAGCACGCTACAAGCCTTTTCCTTAGCGATTTTAACCAGCTGAACTTAAGTCCAGCGCCGTTAGTCAAGGGCAGAAATTCTCAACAGACCGCTCCGCTTACGCTCGCGCAAGCAAGCCGCATATTCTCCCCCAGATTAATGCTGGGTGTCAAGGAATAGACAAACGGAATCGGCGCGAAATTTTACCCGTTTCTGCGTAGTGCGGCAAGCGCCATGAAGCGATCCGTTTGCCTATACATTGAAGCGGAAGTGAATGACATCCCCTTCTTGCACGACATAGGATTTTCCTTCGAGGCGCCACTTGCCCGCATCCCGGGCGCCTGCCTCTCCGTTGTGCTGAACAAATTCATCAAAAGCAGTGACTTCGGCACGGATAAAGCCCCTCTCGAAATCAGTGTGTATCTGGCCGGCGCACTGGCGTGCGGTGGCGCCGCTTCTTATTGTCCAGGCCCTGACCTCCTTTTCACCTGCGGTAAAAAACGTCAGCAGAGACAACAACGAATAACCCTGGCGAGTGAAACTGTCGAGCCCTGACTCCCTCAATCCCATTACCTGCAGAAATTCCACTCGGTCCTCATCGTCCAGCATTGCCAATTCGGCCTCCACACCTGCAGATACTGGAATCACTTCCGCCCCTTCATCTTCAGCCAGCACGCGAACCTGATCCAGCCAGGGGTTACCTTCGAAACCGCCTTCTGTAACGTTTGCTACGTACATCACAGGCTTCGTGGTAATCAGATGAACGTCGCGCACCAGTCTGCTGTCGCCGAGTTCAAGTTTCACGTTGCGCGCCCGCCGTCCCTGATCGAGACAGTGCTGGTATTTTTCCAGGACCACGATTTTCTGCCGGGCCTCCTTGTCATTGGCCTTGACGCGCTTTTCGGTTCTTTGGATGGCTCGCTGCACGCTATCCAGGTCCGCCAGCGCCAATTCGGTGTTGATGGTTTCGATATCCGCGCGCGGATCCACCCGCCCGGACACGTGCACCACGTCGTCGTTGTCAAAGCAGCGAACGACATGGGCGATCGCATCGGTTTCACGTATATGACCCAGAAACTGGTTACCCAGACCTTCCCCCTTCGAGGCGCCTGCAACCAAGCCTGCGATGTCGACAAACTCCATCGTGGTGGGCAGGACTTCTTGCGGCTTTACAATGTCGGCCAGCACGGCAAGACGCGGATCTGGTACTGAAACCACGCCGACATTCGGCTCAATCGTGCAGAACGGATAGTTCTCTGCAGCGATTTGTGCCCGTGTCAGGGAATTAAACAATGTTGACTTGCCTACGTTCGGCAAGCCGACGATTCCGCATTTAAAGCCCATATCGGGGATTCCAAATAGTGGTCAGATTTCTGTATGTAACGCCTTCATGGCATCGGGCAAGTCGCCGGCGAGCAACGCCGGCATGACCGATACTGCCCGTGCGATTGATTCGCAAATGACTGATTCCTGATCCCCGGACGCTCGGCTCAGCACATATGGGGTCACCAGTTCCTTGACCCCAGGATGGCCAATACCAATGCGAAGTCGCAGAAAATCTTGGGACTCCATATGTCGGAATACATCACGCAATCCATTGTGTCCCCCATGGCCGCCACCTGCTTTGAGCCTTGCAGTGCCCGGGGGCAGATCCAGTTCATCATAGGCAATTAACAGGCGGGCCGGTTCCACCCGGTAGTAATGCACCACCGAGCGGATCGCAATTCCACTCAAGTTCATGGAGGTTTGAGGCTTGACCAAAACGCAATCCAGCCCTGCCAGCTTCACATGAAGAATTGCCGAGCGCAGCTTGCTCTTGGTTTTGAAGCCATCGCGAGTTTTACCCGCCAACTCATCCACAAACCAAAACCCGGCGTTGTGCCGGGTTTTGGCGTATTTTGGGCCGGGGTTTCCGAGCCCGGCTATGACAAACCGGTCAACCATATCGACCTTGCCCTGCCGTCGGCAGGTTTACTCCTCGTCGGGCGCGGGGGCCTTGCCTTCTTCGCCCTCAGCGCCTTCGCCTTCGACCTCGGCTTCCTCACCTTCAGGCACTGCATCCTCATCGATTTCACCCAACTCGTCCGCAGCCAAGGCCTCAGCCTCAGCGGCTGCAGCCGCGCCAGTACCCTGGTCTTCGTTGATGTGGATGGCGTTGGCGACGGTTGAGTCGTTCTCTTCACCCATTGTTAGCGCGGGGAGTTCGACGTTTTCGGGCAGTATCAAATCGGACAGCACGATGGCATCGCCGGATTCCATCTGCGACAGATCCGCAACGATGTACTCAGGCAAATCCTTCGGCAGTGCGGCAATTTCAATGTCGGTAATCAGATGCTGGATGACCACACCGGAAGTCTTGCCGGCCGGAGAGTCCTCCTCACCGACAAAATGAATCGGCACGGCCATGCGCAACATTTCCTCGCCGGAAACGCGCATGAAATCAATGTGCATGATCTGCTGGCGAAAAGGGTGCCGATGCATATCACGAATAACCGCTTGCTGTGTGCGTCCATCGCCCACGCGAATATCCAGAATGCTGGCAAACAGCGCCTCCTGCTCGGTGGCGTGCAGCATAGCGGCCTGATCCAGTGAAAGCGCCACTGGGTCGTTCTTACCCCCGTAAATAATGGCCGGAATCCTTCCCTGGCGACGCAGGCGGCGGCTCGCACCTTTCCCTACATCTTCACGGAGTTCCGCCTCAATCGTATTCAATTCAGACATGTTGAACCTCAATCATTATTATCCGCCTCAACGGATTGTGGCCAAAAGGCCAAAAGCCGGACCCGCGACCAGGCTCGGCGCCAAAAAACGAAGCCGCGCATTATACCCAATAATTGGGGTCAGAGTAAAAACTGCGGGAAATAATCTTGCTCGGCCGAAACGGTGCCAGGGATGTTTCCTCTGAACGCAACATTCCCTAGTCGACGTACATAGAGCTTACGGACTCGCCCTGGGCCATTCTCCGGATGGTTTCGGCCATCATCTGCGCGACGGACAACTGTCGAATTTTCTCACAGGCACTCGCCTTTTCACTGAGCGGTATGGTGTCGGTAACGACGACTTCGTCCAGTCTGGACTCAGAAATATTATTCACCGCAGGACCCGACAACACAGGATGGACACAATAGGCGACAACCCTCTTCGCCCCCTTGTCCTTCAACGCTGCTGCTGCAGAACACAGGGTGCCTGCTGTATCCACCATATCGTCGACCAGCACGCAGCACTTACCCTCAACATCACCAATGATGTTAACGACGGTTGCCACATTCGCGCGGGGCCGCCGTTTGTCAATGATGGCGAGGTCGGCGTCCAACCGCTTGGCGATCGCCCGCGCCCGTAAAACACCGCCGACGTCCGGGGACACGACGACGATATCGCTGTGGGACTGATGTTGCCAGATATCAGCCAATGTGAGAGGCGAGGCATATACATTGTCCACCGGCACATCAAAAAAACCCTGAATCTGATCAGCATGCAAATCGATGGTCACAACTCGATCTGTACCGACCGCGCAGATCATGGAAGCTGCCACCTTAGCCGTGATCGGCACCCGGGCTGAGCGCGGCCGACGGTCCTGACGGGCATAACCAAAATAGGGTATGACCGCTGTGACGCGAGATGCAGACGCGCGCTTCATGGCATCGATGATTACCAGTAATTCCATAAAATTATCGGCAGCTGGGGCACAGGTTGGCTGAATGACGTAGACATCCCTGCCGCGGACGTTTTCCATCACCTCGACCATGACTTCACCATCGCTGAATCGCCCGACGACCGCCTTGCCCATTGGCACATTGAGTTCATGGGCAATGTCGCTGGCGAGGCTTAGATTTGCGTTACCTGAAAAAATCATCAATGAAGGCGTGGCCACTCTACAACTCCCAGCTTAAGGATGTGAGACCCAGGATATCTGTCCTGGCCTGTCTGCGCTGGAGAGATGGCTGGGACGGCAGGACTCGAACCTGCGAATGCGGGGATCAAAACCCCGTGCCTTAACCAACTTGGCCACGTCCCAGTAATATCAGCCCGGTTCACGTATGTCCTGACACCGCACGACTGCTGTCGAGCAGCATTTCATGCAATTTAGACCGGTCTACTCCCTGCACAGCGCGCACATTATATCGGCATTTTATTCCCCGTGCCGCAGCTTCTGCAGAACGCCGGCTGTTCATGCGCAAAAAGAATGCGCTGCCCGTTCCTGTCATTGTCGGCAGCTCGCCGGGAAACGCATCCGCCCCGCCTGTATCGGCGACGATTCGCAGCAATTCGTTACGCACCGGGGCCAGTTCTGGGAACAGTTTCATGGCAGTCGCTTCGCAGTGATTGATCCTGCTGCCGTCAAGCGCCTGTGTGACGTCAATGCGTGCCGAATCGCGTCTCAGGCCCGGGTCGGTGAATACCGTTTTGGTTGGAATCTGTAAATCCGGCATCACCAGCAGATAATGCCTTGGACCCAGCGATACGGGCGAAAGGCGCTCGCCCAGCCCCTCTGCAAATGCGCTATGTCCGAGAATGAATACAGGAACATCTGCGCCCAACTGCAAGCCGATTTCTGCGAGCTCGCCAGCCCCCAAACCGGTACCCCACAACTGGTTGAGTACCAACAATATTGTCGCAGCATCGGAACTGCCACCACCCAATCCTGCCCCCATGGGTATGCGTTTAGTGACTTCAATTGCGGCGCCCCGACGGCTTCCAGTCTCGTGCTGAAGCAAGCGTGCGGCTCGGATGGCCAGGTCCTGATCATCGGGTACGCCGTAATTGGCACTGATCCTGACGATGTCCTGACCGGGTACGGCCTTGATGCGGATGGAGTCGCCCCAATCCAGCAGCTGGAACAGGGTCTGGATCTCGTGGTAACCGTCAGCGCGGCGTCCGTTCACATTGAGAAACAGATTCAATTTGGCCGGGGCCGGCCAGGTCAGACCGTCATTCGCTGCCAGAGGCATCCCAAATATCCCACTTGCGAACCACCAGTTTGACACTATGTTCGTCCTTTTGGGCAGTTACTCTTCGCGGCAAATCTATCCCTGTCTCGTCACGGTAATCAGCAAAGATGACTTTCCAGCCCCCTTGCTCCAGAATCTCCAGCCGCCCGCCTTCATCCAGTTCTTTAATAAGGTGCGACCCTGGACCGGCCAAACCTCTCACCCACCACCGCAGGGCGTTGACGGGCACCTTCCAGCCCACATGTTCAATCACAAGCTGCTCAAGGGTCTCCGCCCGATGAACTGCGCCATCGGCCATCGCCAGCTCCGCGCCGTCACTGTCCGCCGATAATTGCCAGGCGCCGCGACCCAGGGCGCCCCTGAATTTCATGTCAATGACGCCGGGACCAGTGCGCCAGGTGAGGCTGCCACTGCCCCCATCCTTACCATCATTGATTGCCAGGCGTCCTTGCATTTCCCAATGCGCAAAACTTAGCAAAATTTCCTGGCGATGTGTGTAAGCCCGCAACCGATCAGCCTGCGGAACGTCCAGCACCTGCCTGCTGCTACAGCCACCAAGCAAGATTGTCAGGCCGGCAGCAATGACGACTGCGCGGCGACGGATCAAAGATGCACGCCCAGTCTATCCAGTGTCGCCTGCAGGACCGAGTTTGCGGCATCGACTTCGGCACCAGCACGCCACGCTTCCATGGCGGCCTCCTGATCACCCGTGACCCACAGAACTTCACCCAGATGTGCCGCTATCTCAGGGTTATTGTCAAGGCGCCAGGCGCGGTGCAAATAGCGCGCCGATTCCTGCAGCCGCCCCTGGCGGAATGCAATCCAGCCCATGCTGTCGATAATGGACGCTTGGTCCGGTTGTAATGCATAGGCACTTTCGATCAGCCTGCGCGCCTCATCGAAGCGTTCCGTCTGGTCGGCCAGCGTGTATCCCAACGCATTCAGCGCCGCTGCGTTGTCTGGCTCGAGTTCAAGCACAATGCGTAAATCAACCTCGGTACTGTGCACATCCGACTGTTCCGCAGCCATCAATGCACGTGAATACAACAAGGCCACGGACTGCGGGAACTGCTCCAGCGCATCGCCCAGCAAAGAGCGGGCTTCACTGAGCTCGCCACTGCCGCGCAGCAACTGCGATTCGGTCAGCCAGCTTTGCTCCATGGCGGCCCGATCACCGTCATGCCTCAGGTCGTCAAGTTCCTGCCTAGCCTGATCGAGGTGGCCCTCCGAGGCAAGCATTTCAGCGCGCCGAATTGCCGCATCAAGAGCATAAGCGCCGGAATCCACAGAGCCGTAGTAACTGATGGCTTCATCCGTCTTGCCCAAAGCTTCAGCGGCCTGAGCCTGAAAAAAAGCCGCCTGGTTTGGGTCGCTGAATTCCATTCTTGAAAACTCCTGGAACAGTTCCTCAGCGGTACCCGGCTCTTCGGCCGATATCTCGAACAGTATGCGGCTGAGCATGACATCGGGCACCTGCTTCATCCCTGCCATGGTCGCTCTCGCCGTGTCTTCCTGACCATTACGCGCTAGCAGGTCCGCATAGGCCAGCGCCAGGTCGTGGTCATCAGGAGACAGCGCAGAGGCTCGACCAAAGTAGTCCAGTGCCTGGTCCGGCTTTTCGAGGCTGAGCGCCAGCCGGCCGGCCCAGATGACGAACTCAATGCGTTCCGGCTCAACAGCGATAGCCAATTCAGCCAGGCCAAGCGCCCGATCGCGATTGCCTGACCGTGCCGCAAACTGGCTTTGTGCATGCAGCGCATCGGCATTCTCCTGATCACCATGACGCGACAGTAGGCTTTGCAGCACCTTCGAGGCCTTTTCGGGGTGTGGGGTCTGACCCAGCAAAGTGGCGATCAATGACCACGCTTTGGCCCTGTCATCCATCAGTTCCAGTAAGTGGTCCATTTGCAATTCCGCGCCGGTGTAATCGCCTAGCCTCAACAGTGCAACGGCGGCGGTTTCGTGCGCCGATATATTTTCTGGAGCGAGTAAAGCCCACCGGTCAGCAGCCATGGCGGCCTGCTGCCACGATTGTGCCGCGATGGCGACCTGCGCGGCCCGCTCTGCAACTTCCGGGTCATTGGACTCCATTGCTGCTTCGAGGTATTCGCTGGCGGCAGCCTGCAAATCGCCTTCCTTACCCATCAGCTCAGCCGCAAATACACGGTGCATCAGGCTGGCGCTGGTGGGCTCCGTGCGTTCCAACGGTGGCCGGGTCTCCCCCTCAATCGCGATTTCGGCCGCGCTGTCTTCGTCATGTGCCACAGCCGACACCGGCTCAGCGGCCGCCTGGTTGGGCGCCGTGGTGACACAGGATGACAGAAAAAGACATCCAATAAGGCAGCCACTTAATGAGATAATCACCCTGGCGGATGAATGTTTTGAGGTCATGAATAAATCCAGGTGAATCGAGAACCAATATGTTGAACCATTTAACAACAAACTTTGAGCTCTGGCCAGAGCCCCTTGATGCTGCGCGGCGAGCAAAACAGATTCGTCTCGCCCCGTTTGGATGAGTATACCGGATGACTCTAGTCATCGCCGGGTTGAGCCACCACACCGCGCCCATTGAGGTTCGCGAACGGGTTGCTATTGGCGCCGCCGATTATGCCGCCCGGGTGGAACAGCTGTGTGCGCTCCCCGGCGTGCGAGAAGCTGTCATTGTCGGCACCTGTAACCGCCTCGAACTCATATGCTGGGGTGGTGATCTGATCGGCGCCGAGTTACTGGCCTGGATTCACAGGGTCAACGCCCTGTCCCCCAATGCCCTGGACCAACATTTCTATGTCCACCAGGGTGAAGCGGCGGTACGGCACCTGATCAAAGTGGCCGGCGGCCTGGATTCCTTGGTAATCGGTGAGCCCCAGATTCTGGGGCAAATGAAAGAAGCCTGGCTGGGCGCCAAGTCTGCAGGCACGGTGCACTCCATTCTTGACCGGTTATTCCAACATACTTTTTCCTCTGCCAAACGCATTCGAAGCCGCTCTGAAATTGGTGAACACCCTGTCTCTGTCGCTTATACAACTGCGGTGCTGGCGCGCCAGATTTTCGAAGATCTGTCACGCCAAACCATTGTGCTGGTTGGCGCCGGCGATATGATTGCGCTATGTGCCCAACACCTGGGACGGGACCATAGTGCCGATGGCGGCCATGCCAATCTGATCATTGCCAATCGCAACCAGAAGCGGGCGATTGATCTGGCCCGCAGACTTGAAGTGGCCGGAATTTCTGCCACCGTGGTACCCCTGAGGGATCTTGGTAGCGTCTTGCCACAGGCCGACATATTGATCACCTCAACGGCGAGCAAGAAGCCCATTATCAGCCAACGGCAGATCAAGAGCGCCCTGAAGCAGAGAAAACACCGGCCAATGTTTATCGTGGACATTGCCGTTCCACGGGACATCGAAGCCGAGGTCGCGCGTCTCGAGGATGTCTACTTGTACACGATTGACGATTTGCAGCAAGTGGTTGACGAGAACCTGTCGCAACGAAGCAAGGCAGCACAAGCGGCACTGCCCGCCGTCGAAGAGGATGCCCGGGCGTTCATGCGCTGGCTCAATGGCACACGCGCCGCCCGTACGCTGGAAAACATCAGGAGCAGCACCGCCAGTCACGGCGGGGAATTGAAGCTCAAGGCCTTGAGGCAACTCAAAGCAGGCCAGGACCCTGAAAGCGTCCTCAATCAATTGGTTCACACCTTGACGAATCGGATTCTCCATGGTCCGAGCACCCGATTGCGCCAGGCCGCGGAATCCGGCGACTATCGATTACTTGGCGCGGCAGAAAGAATCTTCCGCAACCATCCTGCCACGGACGAAGAGCGCCTTGAGGATGAAAAATTTCAGGGTAAGGAAGAGTGATATCGCCGTTGAATAACTCGACCCAGATCCGGCTGCAACAACTCAGCGAAAGATACGAAGAAGTCGGCATATTGCTTTCTCAGCCCGGCATTTTCGATGATCAGAATCGCTACCGCGATTTATCCCGCGAATATGCCCAATTGGAGCCCGTGGTGCAATGCTGGCGGGATTATAAATCCACCCTGTCGGACCGGGATGAAGCGCGGGTCATGATGGAAGAACTGGACGAAGAATTGCGTCAGTTGGCGGCCGAGGAATTCGGCACAGCAAGTGAACAGGTCGAGCAACTGGAAGAACGACTGCAGATGTTATTGTTGCCGAAAGACCCCAATGACGAACTCAACATTTTTCTTGAAATTCGGGCCGGAACGGGCGGCGACGAAGCCGCGATTTTCGCCGGAGATATATTCCGTATGTACCAGCGCTACGTCGAACAGACCGGGTGGTCACTGGAAGTCCTCAGTCAGAACCACGGTGAGCATGGCGGCTTCAGGGAATTGATCGCACGAGTCGTGGGTCAGGGCGCCTGGTCGAGATTTAAATTCGAGTCCGGTACCCATCGCGTGCAGCGTGTTCCAGAAACGGAATCCCAGGGCAGAATTCACACTTCGGCTTGCACCGTTGCGATATTGCCGGAAGTTGAAAATGTGGAATCTGTGGACATCAGTTCCTCTGACCTGCGTATCGACACCTATCGCGCATCCGGGGCGGGAGGCCAGCATGTCAACAAAACCGACTCGGCGATCAGAATCACCCACATTCCCAGTGGCATTGTCGTCGAATGCCAGGATGAGCGCTCGCAACACAAGAATCGAGCCCGTGCCATGTCATTACTGCACTCCAGACTGCTGGAACGCGAACGGGTGCGCCAGGTCGACGAGCAGGCCGCGTCGAGAAAGTTGCAAGTGGGCTCAGGGGATCGGTCACAAAGAATTCGGACCTACAATTTTCCGCAGGGCCGAATCACCGACCACAGGATCAATCTGACTCTGTACAAACTCGAAGATGTACTTGGCGGCAGCCTCGACCTGCTGCTGGAACCGCTGATGCAGGAACATCAAGCCGAACTGCTTGCTGAACTGTCGGCTTGATGATGCCTCGAGATGTGCAAATAGTAGGCTACTGCCAGGTTTGCGGGTACGGCGATCGCCAGCGCGTCGAGGGTATATTGCCACGGCGGCAACCAAAACATCACTACGCCGGCAAGTGAGAACAACACCAGCAATATGGCGCACTGGCCGGGATACTTATTGCGCCAAAATGGGAGCAACGTCCAGAGCGGATTGAAAATCAGCAGGTTTAGATTGAGGCTTGCTGCATGGTGGTCAGTGGCGAACCAGAAATAGGCCAGCAGCACGCCGTAAAGGCCCGAGAACACCAGCCACGAATTCACCGCAAGCATCGCAATTGGGCCGCCGGATTTCCATGACCACCAGAACAGCAAGGCCAACAAGGCCACCGTTGCTGCCAGGTAGCTTCCCCAAACTGAAGCGGGTCGAACGCCAATAGGCCGTGAATCTGACCGGTACAACCAGGTATCTTCCAACACCGCCGGCTGCTCGATACCGTCCCGCCTGAACACCATTTCCGCCATCGTCGACGCCAACTCGGACGGCAGAAACAGCTCGTCCCAGCGTGTCGCGGGCAGGTCGACCGTGCTGCCCAGTCCGATCTCCAAAAACAGGTACAACCACGGCACCGAATTGGTTGACCGTCGCGTATGATCGCGCAGGCTCTGGACCCCAACCTGGGTGGCCAATTGGTCCCGGAGCAGTGAGTCAAAGGCGAAGTCCAGCGCATCCCTGACGCGGGTAGAACAGTTGTTGTCGTAATAGTCGTACAAGTAGTCTCGATTCTCTGGCCGGACCTCATGCAGCAGGTACCGAGTCAGGGCTTCGCGTTGTTGCCCGTTCAGATTGAGGCGTTGTGCCCGGATGGACCGATTTTCGGCGAGGTACTGCGAGAATTCTTCCTGGGCCGGTTGGGCTGCGGAAAAATACAGCATTCGGCCTTGCAAGAAGCGGGTGAAAAAGTCTTGCTGGGAGAAGTCGAAGAAACCAAAATTGAAGGTGTGATCAAGTTGGCGGCGGGGGTCCCTGATCCAGATTGCGTTGTGACCGAAGCGCTGCCAGTATATCTCACCGGGTCCGTAGGTCACGAGCCAGACCCCGGCATCATCATCCGCCCGAGCCGGTCCCTGCATCAACGCTGTCAAGGCGAGCGTCAACAGCGCCACGCGCCACCATCGACCTTGCACCAGTTCATCAACCCAGGACATCAACCCAGGTCATTCATATTCAGCGAAATGATCCTCCGAATGTCAGCCCTCGATACTCTGAATTCGAATCGCCCTTGCAAGGTCACCAGATCGTCGGGCTCCGGGACACGGCCGAATTCGGCGAGCAACAGACCCCCAATTGTGTCGTAGTCCTCTTCACTGAGATCGGCACCGAATTTTTGATTAAAGTCCTCGATTGGCGTCAGCGCCTGAACCTGAAATCGCTGGTTGCCCAGCGCAATAATTGACGCCTCTTCCTCATCGTCGTACTCATCGTCGATTTCACCGACGATTTCCTCGAGAACATCCTCGATGGTAATCAAGCCCGAAACACCCCCGTATTCGTCTACAACGATGGCCATGTGATTACGGCTCGAACGAAAGTCCCGCAATTGCAGATTGAGCCGCTTGCTTTCGGGCACAACGACCGGTTGCCTCATCGCTTTTTGCAGATCGAAGTTTCCCGGGTCGCTCGTCACGTGGGGAAGAAGATCCTTGGCCATCAGAATTCCAACCACCGAATCCTTGTCCTCTTCGATCACCGGAAAGCGCGAATGGCCTGATCGTATGATGTGTGGCAGAAAGGTCTCAAGGTCATCGTCGAGCTGTACGACAACCATTTGCGACCGGGGAATCATTGCATCCCGGACTTGGGCCTCAGACACTTCCAGGGCACCCAGAATCATCGCCAGGGCGTCCTGATCGAGGATTCCTTCCTCGCATATTGTAAAAAGAAATTCTTTTAATTCGCTGCGGTCCCGGGGTCGGTTGGAAAACACTTTGCCGATCTTCTCGACCCAGGTTTTCGGCCCGGAACCGTTTCTCGATTGATCTTCGCTCATGAGTGTTTTTGTGACAACGCCATTTGCGCCATCTTCAATATAGGGTGGCTGGGTCCGCGATACCAGTGTTTTGCCCCATGAAATTCAATCATCGCCGGACTGATAGGGATCCGGAAAACCGATTTGCGCCAACAAAAGGGCTTCCTTGCGCTCCATCTGTCTGGCCTCATCCTCGTTCTGGTGATTATGGCCCAGCAAGTGCAATATGCCATGAACGGTCAGGTGCGCCCAATGCGCCAGCGGTTTCTTGCCTTGATCTTCGGCCTCATGCAACACCAACGGCGCGCAGATGACGATGTCTCCCAGCAGAGTATCAGACACAGCCTCATGTAAATCAGCCGCGAATGATAGAACATCGGTCGGTCCGGCTTTACCGCGATAGCGCTGGTTGAGCTCACTGCTTTCATCTTCATCAACGATTCTGATTGTCAGCGTGGCATCCGGCATGCCCTCGAGCGCAGTGGCCACCCAGGACTCCAGTTGACCCTGGTGCGGCACGTCTGGCTGAAGGCTGACCACCTGGAGGTCGAGTCGCGGAAACGATTCCGGTGGCAATTCAGTGGTCCCCCCGCGGATTTCCTGCAACGGTTTTTTCTGCAGCTGACTTTACACGGGTCGATTTGGACCCGGCAGATGGGTTCCGGAGTGAGCCCTGATCAGCAGCATCGTAGGCCTGCACGATGTGTTGAACCATTGGGTGGCGGACAACATCCTGAGCAGAAAAATGACTGACACTGATGCCCTTCACGGCACTGAGGATGTTCAATGCGTCGATCAGTCCGGACATTTCTTTTCGTGGCAAGTCGATTTGAGTAACGTCCCCCGTAACCACGGCGGTCGAGCCGAAACCAATTCGGGTGAGAAACATTTTCATTTGCTCGCGCGTGGTGTTTTGCGCCTCATCAAGAATGACAAAAGCGTCATTGAGCGTCCTGCCGCGCATAAAGGCCAACGGCGCAACTTCGATGACGTTGCGTTCCATCAGGGTGGCCACGCGCTCGAATCCCAACATTTCATACAAGGCGTCGTACAGTGGACGCAAATAGGGGTCGACCTTTTGCGCCATGTCTCCCGGCAGGAAACCCAGCCGCTCCCCCGCTTCCACGGCCGGCCGGACCAGCACGATGCGCTGAACGAGATCTTCCTGCAGCGCCGCGACGGCACAGGCCACGGCAAGATACGTTTTCCCCGTTCCCGCGGGCCCGACGCCAAAATTGATAGCATGGCGTGAAATATTCATCAGGTAATTTTTTTGATTGGGCCCCCGCGCACGGATCAGAGCCCGTTTGGTTCTGACCGTCACTTCATCTGAAGGCTCGTCGGAGTAAAGTTCTTCCACCCCGGACTCCTGGAGATGAAGGTTGATCAGGTCGGGGGTGAGCACCTCGCTTTCTGACAGCCGGTACAGCGCTTCCACAATTCGCCGGGCGGCGCGGGCTTTACGCTCGCTTCCGTCTACGGTAAATAAATTTCCACGGCAGAATATGTCCACATCGAGGCGACTTTCAATCTGCTTAAGATGTTGGTCGAACTGACCGCAGAGGTTCGCCAGCCGCAGAGTATCAGCTGGCTCGAGTTCAAACATGAGGCGACTGTTCACTGGCGGCCTCCAGCTGTCAGGCCACGGCCTGGGCGTCTTCCCGGACTATGACCCTGCCTCTGAGTGAATGACTCAGGGCCTCGGTAACAACGACATCGGCGAATTGCCCGATCAGGCGTGAATGGCCGTCGAAATTCACAACACGATTGTTTTCGGTCCTGCCGGCCAGTTGGCCACCGTCCTTTTTGCTGGTGCCTTCGACCAATACGCGCTCGGTCGCACCGATCATGGATTGGCTGATGGCGCGAGCTTGCTTGTTGATCAGCGCCTGAAGGCGAGCGAGGCGCTCCTTTTTGACTTTCAATGGCGTGTCATCTGGTAAGGACGCGGCCGGGGTGCCGGGTCTTGGAGAGTATATGAAGCTGAAGCTCTGGTCGTATTCCAGTTCTTTAATCAGGCGCATGGTTTGCTCGAAATCCTCTTCGGTTTCACCTGGAAAACCAACAATGAAATCCGATGAAAGGCTGATGTCGGGCCGAAGTCTGCGCAAGCGTCGAATTTTCTGCTTGTACTCAAGTACCGTGTGGCCGCGCTTCATCAACGACAGGATACGATCCGATCCGCTCTGAACCGGCAGGTGCAAATAATTTGCCAGCTTGGCCACCGCCCCAAAAGCATCGATCTGTGATTGTGAAAATTCGACGGGATGCGAGGTGGTAAATCGAATTCGTTCTATTGCTTCAATTTCAGCAATGTAATGAATCAGCAAGCCCAGATCGGCTGTGGGAATGACTGCTGAATCTAATCCAGAATCCGTCGACATTGCGCCCCTGTAAGCGTTGACATTCTGGCCCAACAAATTGATTTCACGGGCGCCCTTGCCGGCCAATGCAATGCATTCCGCCAGCACATCATCGAGCGGCCTGCTGACTTCTTCGCCGCGTGTATAAGGCACAACGCAGAAAGAACAGTACTTGCTACAGCCCTCCATGATGGAGACGAAAGCCGTCGGGCCGCTTTTCCCCGGGCTGGGCAAATGATCAAACTTCTCAATTTCGGGAAAAGAGATATCAATGGCCGGCGCCTTTTCTGTGCGCACTTTGTCAAGCAATATTGGCAGGCGATGCAGCGTTTGCGGACCAAATACGATATCGACGTAGGGTGCCCGCCCAAAAATGGCGTCCCCTTCCTGGCTCGCCACGCACCCACCGACCCCGATGACCAATTCCGGGTTTTTCTGCTTCAGGCTACGCCAGCGGCCCAGTTGCGAAAATACCTTTTCCTGAGCCTTGTCGCGAATGGAGCAGGTGTTGATCAGGATGACATCCGCTTCTTCTTCGTGGGTCGTCAAATCCAGGCCATGCGAGGCCGCCAGCACATCCGCCATCTTGTCGGAATCGTACTCATTCATCTGGCAACCATGAGTCTTGATGAACAGTTTGCCGCCGGTCATTTTCGCTTGTGTACCCGAACTGCCTGAGTGGACCGCGTAGGATACATGGTTGCGCCTCCGCACGCTATTAAGGAGTCTCGCTTTACGGGCGACGGCTCCGCAAGAACGCTTTTTTGGCTGCGCCAAAACCGCAATCTTGCTCCCACCTGCCCTCGACTTACCCAACCAGGGCCGGCGGGTCGCCTGCGGCTCCGCCGACCCTCCTTTGGGTTATAATCAGCGCCCATTTTGAGGCGCGTTTATCACTGGAGAAACGATGAGCCAGACCATGCGAGCGTTGGTCAAAAGCCAGCCGGCCGTCGGTATCTGGATGGAGCAGGTTCCGGTCCCATCACCTGGCACCAATGAAGTCCTGATCAAGCTGGAAAAGACTGCGATATGCGGCACTGATCTTCACATTTACCTGTGGGACGAATGGTCGCAAAACACTGTGCGTCAGGGACTCGTGATCGGCCATGAATTTGTCGGTTTGATTGCGCAAGTCGGTGAAGGTGTCACTGGCTACCAGGTGGGTGAGCGGGTTTCTGCAGAAGGCCACGTGGTGTGCGGGCATTGCAGAAATTGCCGCGCTGGCAGGCCGCACCTCTGTCCCAATACACAGGGAATCGGCGTCGATCGCAACGGTGCGTTTGCCGAGTATATTGTCGTGCCGGCTTCAAATTTGTGGCCCATTCCGGATGAAATCGCGCCCGAACTCGCAGCTTTTTTTGACCCCTTCGGTAATGCCGCACATTGCGCCTTGCGGTACGACCTGGTCGGCGAGGACGTGCTGATCACTGGTGCCGGCCCAATCGGCATTATCGCCGCGGGCATATGCCGCCATATCGGCGCTCGTCACGTGGTGATTTCTGATGTCAATGACTACCGTCTTGGCCTGGCAAAAGAAATGGGCGCCACCCACACCGTCAACGTAACGCGTGATTCAATCGCAGGAATGGTGGCGGAACTCGGCATCGACGGTTTTGATATTGGCCTGGAAATGTCAGGCAATTCAGTTGCATTCAATGACCTGCTCCACCACATGTACCACGGTGGCAAAGTGGCGCTGCTGGGGCTGCTGCCCGAAGGCACGGGTTGTGACTGGAGTCAGGTCATATTCAAAGGCCTGGAATTAAACGGCATCTATGGTCGGCGCATGTATGAGACCTGGTACAAGATGACCCAGATGGTCCTGACCGGGTTCCCACTGCACAAAGCCATGACGCACCACATTCCCATCGACGACTTTGAAATCGGCTTTCAGCTCATGCGTTCGGGGCAATGCGGCAAGGTTGTGTGTGACTGGACCGGCGAAATCTGACCCGCAGTGGGAGAAAACCTGTGAACCAAGGAAATAATTAATGATATCCCTGCAAAGCTATGCCGGCACCCTGGAAGAAATCCGTCAGGCTGGCCTGTACAAGACTGAACGCATCATCACGTCACCACAGCGCGTTGAAATCAGCGTTGAAGGGGGCCACGACGTGCTAAATTTTTGCGCCAACAACTACCTCGGTTTGGCAGACAACCCGGAGGTGATAGCCGCTGCCCACCAGGCGTTGGACGAGTATGGATTCGGCCTGGCATCGGTACGTTTTATTTGCGGCACGCAGGATTTGCACAAACAACTGGAAATCGCGATCAGCGAATTCTTCGGCACCGAGGACACGATCCTCTATAACTCGTGTTTCGACGCCAACGGCGGCCTGTTTGAAACGCTGCTGGGGCCCGATGACGCGGTGATATCGGATGCGCTTAACCATGCATCCATCATCGATGGCATTCGCCTGTGCAAGGCGCAACGCCACCGTTATCCAAACAGCGACATGGATGCGCTGCAACAATGCTTGATCGAAACCCGACAATGTGGCAAACGATTGATCGCCACCGACGGTGTCTTCAGCATGGACGGTTATATCGCCAAACTGGATGAAATCGTCCGATTGGCCGAACGCTACGATGCGATGGTCATGGTGGACGATGCCCACGCCAGCGGGTTTCTGGGAGCCACCGGCCGGGGCTCGGCAGAATACTGCGGCGTGATGGACCGAATCGACGTGTTTACCTCGACCCTTGGCAAGGCCCTCGGTGGTGCTTCAGGCGGCTTCACCACCGGCCGACAGGAAATCATCGACCTGCTGCGGCAACGATCAAGGCCCTACCTGTTTTCCAATACGCTGCCCCCGCCCCTGGTGGCTGCATCCATCAAGGTGTTGGGGATGTTGTCGGCGACGACGGATTTGCGTGACACGCTGGAAAGTAACGCCACTTACTTCCGCCAGGCAATGGGCGATGCAGGCTTCGATATCAAGCCAGGAACGCACCCGATCGTACCCGTGATGTTGTACAACGCCGCCCTGTCACAGCAATTTGCCTCACGTCTGCTGGAGAAGGGAATCTACGTCATCGGATTTTTCTACCCGGTGGTGCCGCGGGGTGAAGCACGCATCAGGGTCCAACTGTCGGCAGGCCACCACAGGCAGCACCTGGACCGGGCTATTGAGGCATTCATTGAGACCGGCAAGGAACTGGGTGTCCTCGAAGGTTGAATAGGTAGGAAAGAAATTTGGGATGGCGCTTCGGGTTGGCGCTTTAGGTGGGCACTTCCTCCCGCACAGCATCCGCCAATTGGGCAGCGAGGCGGTCTACCTGATTCGAGTCGCTGCCTTCCAGAGTGACGCGAATCAGCGGCTCGGTTCCGGAGGGCCGCAATATCACCCGGCCATTGCCATCAAATTCTGATTCCACGGCCTCAATAGCCTTGCGCACACGATCTGACTGCATAATTTTGTACTGGTCACCATTGCTGACCGGTACATTGATCATGGTTTGAGGGTACTTTTCAATTCCCGCAGTCAATTCGTGCAATTCTTTTTCCCCGGACGAGAGCACGTGCAGCACCTGCAAAGCGCTGATGATGCCATCACCGGTGCTGGTGCGATCCAGGCACAGGAGATGGCCTGATGCCTCACCCCCCAGTGTCCAGCCGTTGCGCACCAAGGCTTGATGGATATACCGATCACCGACCGGCGTTCTTTCGAACGGAATACCCAAATCCCGCAATGCCAATTCCAGGCCCAGGTTACTCATTACAGTCCCGACCACACCACCATTTAGCGTGCCTTCAGCCTGGCGCTCCCGCGCCATGATGAAGAGCAATTCATCTCCATCTACAAGGTTGCCATGACGATCGCACATGATCACGCGATCACCATCTCCATCCAGTGCGATGCCGATATCTGCGCCTTCCGCGGCGACGGTTTCCAGCAGCGGTCCCGGGTGCGTTGAACCACAGGCATCGTTGATATTCAGTCCATCGGGATCGCTGCCGATCAGGTGAACCCTGGCGCCAAGTTCGGTAAGCACTGCCGGCGCAACGCGATACGTCGAACCGTGTGCACAGTCCAGAACAATTTTCATGCCATGCAAACGGGTACTGAAAGGTACGGTCCCTTTGCAGAATTCAATGTAACGACCGGCAGCATCTTCGACCCTGCTCGCCTTGCCCATGCGCGAAGACTCAACCGTCGTGAATGGTTTGTCCAACTCCTCTTCGATGGCTTCCTCGACCGTATCGGGCAGCTTTTCGCCGTCAGAAGAGAAAATCTTGACGCCATTGTCATGGTAGGGGTTGTGCGAGGCAGAAATGACAATTCCCGCACAGGCATACAGCGTTCTCGACAAGTAGGCCACTGCAGGGGTCGGCATTGGGCCCAACAACAATACGTTGGTCCCGGCAGCAGCCAGGCCGGCCTCCAGGGCCGATTCAAACATATAGCCGGAAATGCGGGTGTCTTTCCCGATCACGACTGCCCGCTGAGTATTGGCGGCCAGGACCGTACCGGCCGCCCGCCCCAGGCGCAACATAAAGTCGGCGGTAATCGGGTATTCCCCCACCGGGCCCCGGATACCGTCGGTGCCAAATATCTGTTTAGCCATTAGCGAATTCTACTACCAGCGGATGTGCATTGTCGCAGTTAGTTTCAGCCGCTATCTAGTGCTGAACAGACCTTCAGGGCATCGACGGTCTCTGCCACATCGTGAACACGCACGATACTCACGCCCAGACTGACCGCTTTCAAGGCGGCCGCCACGGAAGAGACAAGCCGGTCCTCAACTGCCCTCCCGGTCATTGTTCCGAGCATCGACTTCCTCGACAATCCGGCCAGCAGAGGATACCCCAGCCTGACCAACTGCGGGATGGCGCGGAACAGCTGAAGGTTGTGATCGAAGGTCTTGCCAAAACCGAATCCCGGGTCGAGGATAATTTGTGCAGCGTCGATTCCGGCCGAGCGACAGACCGCTACACGTTCAAGCAGGAATGACGTCACCTCGGCGACAACATCGACGTATTCCGGGCTGGACTGCATCGATCCCGGCGTGCCTTTCATATGCATGAGGCACACCGGTACGTCCAGTTCCGCCACCGTATCAACCGCACCGTCCTGGCGCAGAGCAAAAACGTCATTGATCATACCTGCACCCGCCCGCACCGCAGCCCTCATAACCTCCGGCTTGCTGGTATCCACGGAAATCCGCACCGCAGCGTTTTTAGAAAGGCTTTCAATGACGGGCAAAACCCGGTCCATCTCCTGACTTGCCGACACAGCCGTTGCGCCAGGCCGGGTCGATTCTCCACCGATGTCAATGATGTGCGCCCCGGCGCCGACCATCGCCAGAGCATGATCAATTGCCGGGCCGGGATCCAGCCAGACGCCACCGTCTGAAAACGAGTCCGGCGTAATATTGAGGATGCCCATAACAACGGGATCATCCAATTCGAGCAATTGGAGTGCCACCGGGGCGCTGCGGATTCCGGGTTTTGGCGAACTGGGGTTCAGGATTGCTCTGCAGGGCCCCCGACGGAAGTGCGGTCTTCGTCTTCTTCTGAATCACCTGCCTCAGGGTCCTCGTCGGTATCTGCGGCGGTAGCTGATGACGCCTTTGCGGCGTTTTCATTCCAACCTTCAGGCGCATCCGGCGCGTGGCCTTCCATGATCTGATCAATCTGCGCCCCGTCAATGGTCTCAAAGCGGATCAATGCTTCGGCCATCATATGAAGCTCCTTCATATGAGTCTTCAGCAAGCCGGTGGCCCGCTTGTGCGCAGCGTCAATGATTTTGCGCACCTCCTCGTCGATCAGCCGGGCGGTGTCATCCGACATGTTCTTTTGCTGGGTAATGGAACGACCCAGAAACACCTCGCTTTCGTCCTGGGTATAGGTCAACGGACCCAGCGTTTCGGTCAATCCCCATCGGGTCGCCATTTTTCGCGCCACAGCAGTTGCGCGTTCAATATCATTCGAAGCGCCAGTGGTCACGTGCTCAGCGCCGAAGATCAATTCCTCGGCCACCCGTCCACCGAACAGGCTGGCAAGCTGACTTTCGATCTGCAGCTTGGAAAGACTGTACTTATCCTTCTCGGGCAGGAACATCGTCACGCCAAGGGCCATGCCCCTGGGAATAATCGTGACCTTGTAAACCGGATCGTGCTCAGGCACCAGGCGGCCGACTATCGCGTGACCCGCTTCGTGGTAGGCCGTCAGTTTCTTATCCTTTTCGGACATGACCATTGAGCGCCGCTCGGTGCCCATCATGATCTTGTCCTTGGCCTTGTCGAAGAATTCCATGGCGACCACCGTGGCATCCTGACGGGCAGCAAGCAGGGCCGCCTCATTGACCAGGTTTTCAAGATCCGCACCAGAGAATCCAGGGGTGCCGCGGGCAATGACCCGGGCGTCGACCTTGTCATCCAGCGGCACTTTTCGCATATGAACCTTGAGGATGGCCTCCCGCCCTCGAATATCCGGCAGCGGCACCACCACCTGTCGATCGAATCGGCCGGGCCGCAGGAGGGCGGGATCCAACACATCAGGCCGGTTGGTAGCGGCGATGACGATGACGCCCTCACCACCCTCAAAGCCATCCATTTCAACCAGCAACTGGTTCAAGGTTTGTTCGCGTTCATCATGTCCACCGCCCAGCCCGGCGCCACGGTGCCTGCCTACGGCGTCAATTTCATCGATAAAAATGATGCAGGGGGCATGCTTTTTGGCCTGGTCAAACATGTCACGCACCCTGGAGGCGCCAACGCCGACAAACATTTCAACAAAATCCGAACCGGAAATGGAGAAAAACGGCACCTTGGCCTCGCCGGCAATCGCCCTGGCCAACAGCGTCTTGCCGGTGCCCGGTGCTCCCACCATAAGAACGCCGCGCGGAATGTGGCCGCCGAGCTTCTGAAATTTTCCGGGGTTACGCAGGAATTCAACCAGTTCGCCGACTTCCTCCTTGGCCTCCTCTATCCCGGCGACATCGGCAAAAGTGACCTTGACCTGGTCTTCGCCCTGTAATTTTGCTCGACTCTTGCCAAAAGACATCGCGCCGCGACCACCGCCACCGCCCTGCATTTGACGCATGAAATACACCCACACGCCAATCAGAAGCAGAATAGGCGCCAGGCCCATCAGCAAATCGACCAGCACCGAGCGTTCCGCCGGTGGCTCGGCTGTCACTTCGACCTTGTTTTCAACCAGGTCGTCAATCAACTTGCTATCAGGCGGGCCGAATGATTCAAATTCCTTACCGTCGGAACTACGTCCGGTAATGCGGTTGCCGGCCAGGCTGCTTTCTATATGAACCGCGCTAATCTTGCCGTTGCGGACGTCATTCAGAAACTCGGAATAGGCCATGGGTTCCGGCACTTCGCGCACGCTGGCGTAGTGATTGAAGATGGAAACCAGTACCACGGCGATAATCGCCCAGGTCAACAGATTTTTGGCTAAATCATTCAAATCATCAGTCCTCTGATTGCCAATTTACCTTACTCGAAGTCGGCGGGCCACCACGTAGACTTCCCGGCTGCGGGGCCGCGAGGCCGCCGGCTTCTGGATCTGCACTTTGTGGAACAGCCGCCTTGCCTGTTCGACGAAAGCATCAAACCCTTCACCCTGAAACAATTTGACGACAAAATTGCCCCCAAGTTTCAACTGACTGGCTGCAAATTCGAGGGCCAATTCCGCCAGGTATGTGGCGCTCGCCTGGTCGCTTATCGTCACACCACTCATATTGGGGGCCATATCGGACAACACAAGATCAACGGGCTGCCCCTGCAGGCTTTGCTGAAGGGCTTCAAGGGGCCCGTCTTCACGGAAGTCGCCTTGAATAAATTCCACTGCCTCGAGCCGCTCCATTGGCAGGATATCCAATGCGATCAGACGACCTGAATCAGCGAGCAATGCGCCTGCGACCTGGCACCAACCACCGGGCGCCGCCCCCAGGTCCACAACGATCATACCCGGCCGGATCAGGCTGCTTTTTTCATTTATCTCCTGCAGTTTAAAGGCAGAGCGCGAACGCAGACCCTGTTGCCGAGCCAATTTGACGTAGTGATCCTCGAAGTGCTCGGTCAACCACTGCTTGCTGCTTTTAGTTCTGGCCATTGCCGGATCCGTATTGCATGTTAGTATTCGGCGCCCCAACAGTGTGCCACAACAGGAAGGCCCTATGTCCCTATCCAATCAGCAGCGACGTCATCTGCGCGGGCTGAGTCACGCGCTCAAGCCGGTTGTGGCCGTTGCCGGGAAAGGTCTCAGCGAAGCAGTCATGAGCGAAATTGAATCAGCGCTGGACCAGCATGAACTGATCAAGATCCGGTTGCGCAGCGACCGTGACACCCGCGAACAATGGGCGGCGAAGATAGCCCTCCAGTGCGCCGCCGAAGTGGTTCAGAAGATTGGACAGATCGCCTGTTACTACCGAAGAAATCCGAAAAAGCCTCTCATTGAGTTGCCGCGAACGTGAATTCCATCCGGCGGAGCATGCGGTGGACCTGACTTTGCACGGCGCTGAAGACAAGCGCTATATCCGGTCGATCAGCGAAGACGGCATCCAGGTCGGTGATGAGCTCTTGACGGGTTCGATTGTCATATCGCCCACCGCCTTGAATTCTGACTGGCCACCTCAATCAATGGCAGAACTCAGGGCAGATCATTTCGAGGCTGTGTTCGAATTCGAGCCTGAATTGGTGCTGATCGGTACCGGCCCCCGTCAGGTATTTCTGCAGGGAGAGATGCTGGCGAAATTCTATCTCAAGGGCATGGGCGTCGAGGTGATGAATTCACCCGCCGCGTGCAGAACTTTCAACGTCCTGGTCTCGGAACAACGACGGGTTGTTGCCGCTGTGATGCCCCTGCTGCCCCAAAGCTAATCCATCGCAGGCATTTCGCGGAACCCTTCCCTCCTCGATATATCCCGCAAACGGGCCAGCGCCGAGAGTTGTACCTGGCGCACGCGCTCGCTAGTTACCCCGAGCAAGCGGCCGACCTCTTCCAGGGTCATGCGGCCGCGTCGGCGCAGCCCGAATCGATGCTGCATGACATCGCGTTGCTGCGGGGTGAGCTGTTCCAGCCAGTGATCCAGCAACGCTTCGGCGGCTGAATCAGCGTATTCGATTTCTGGTCCTCGCCTGCTCTCATCAGCAATCGAATCCAGTAACGATCGACCGGAACCTCCGGGGGGAGATTCGTCCGCAGATGATATTGGCTCATTCAGGCTGAACAAGCGAAGCACGTTTTTTGAATCCACCTGAAGCGAATCCGCCACCTCCTCGATGGCCGGACTGCGTCTCAGTTTTTGCTCCAGCATCCTTGCCGTGCGCAGATACATGGCCAATTCACGAATGACATGAATGGGCAACCGGACGGTCCGGCACTGATTCATGATTGCCCGTTCGACAGACTGTCGAATCCACCAGGTTGCGTAAGTTGAAAATCGGCAACCGCGCTCCGGATCAAATTTCTCCACCGCACGAATCAGCCCGAGATTGCCTTCTTCGACCAGATCCAGCAATGGCAGTCCTCGGTTAATGTAAGCACGCGCGACCTTGACGACCAGGCGTAGATTGGACTCGATCATGCGCTGACGGCTGGCGAAACAACCGCGGCGGGCGGCGCGGGTGAGCGCCACCTCCTGTTCTGCTGTGAGCAACTTTGCACGACCAATCTCACCCAGGTAAAGCCAAGTAACATCTGCAGTGAAATGCGCAGAGGCCCGCTTAGAGAGGGGAAAATTGCGGCTGGGGGGCGGGCGCTCATCAACGACGCGCTCATGAGGAACGGCAGCATGACCGACCTGGGCTTTAAGCATCGTGTCTCCCGCGTTACCTGAACGCCTTGCTGCCAGACCACCCTGCCACTTCACTTCCATTCCTGGCCGTATCGACACTCAAGATTCGGCAAGATGGACTGAACACGCTAGCACAGCATGGCCGGTGCGTACACTAACTATTTCAAGCGAGAGAGATACTTGAGTGGATCCGAGGGTTTGCCGTTGACTCGAATTTCAAAGTGCAAAATGGCATCATTTCGCTCATCCGTACCCATCGCCGCGATGTGCTGACCGGCCTTGACGCTTTCGCCCTCTCCGACCAGGCGTTTGCTGTTGTGGGCGTAAGCGCTAAGCATGCGCTCGCTGTGCTTGATGATGATCAGTTCGCCATAGCCGAGTAAGCCGTTGCCGCTGTACACCACCTGCCCTGAAGCCGCCGACACCACCGGTTGGCCGCGCTTACCCGATATGTCGATCCCTTTGCGAGCCGGGTCATCGGGGCGGAAATTACTGATCACTCGGCCGTGTGTGGGCCACAACCAACTCTTCGGATCAGCGCCGGTAACTGATCCATCCGGTTTTGCTGAAGGCAACGCCGATGTCTCATCTGCAGCACGGGTCGGCGCGGGGCTGACACTGCGTCCTGCGGCAGATTCTGGCGGCGATTCTTCAATCTGCCGCGTTGTCGATCTTGCTGCAATATCCACTGTCCGGGCCGGAGCGGGCTCGGACCGGCCGGTGGTTTGAACGCCAGAGGTCTTGGCATCAGCCTGTCGATCCGTCTGGTTTTTGACGACCTGCGTCGACGCTGCTGCCGCTTCGCGTTTTGTCTCCTGGGGGGGCGCAACCCACAACTGCTGGTCGGGATAGATGATGTACGGGGAATCAATACCGTTCCAGCGGGCAATGTCCCGCCAGTCGAGTCCGTAGCGGAACGCGATGGCGTGGAGGCTATCGCCACGGCGGACACGATAGTGACCGTCCTTGGTTTGGGTGTAGCTTTGTGCTGATCTGCCACTGCCACCGGCCGGCCCTGGCGGCGTATGGTTACAAGCTGCAAGCACGACGATGACCACCAGGAGCCACAACAGTCGGAATAAGAAGCCCGCCCGATTCATGACGTCGTTCATGGCGCAATTTTTGGGGTCATTCATTGGGCAGTTCACGGAGCAGTTCATGGGCCAGCTTTGGAAAAATACCAAACTGCGGCAACGATGGCCACCAGCCCCAAGGTGACCCAACCTACGGTATCGACCCAGGCGCGAAGCCGTTCCCCCGCCCGGTCGCCCAACAGCCGTATCAAGCCACCCACCAGAAAGAATCGTCCGCCCCTGCCCACTGCAGAACCGAGCAGGAAGGGCAGCCAGGGCATTCCAACCACCCCCGCACTGATGGTGAACACTTTGTAGGGAATGGGCGTAAAACCGGCCACCAGGATGTACCAGAATCCGTATTGGCCAAAGGCATGAACGGCATGTTCAAAGACATCGGCGTAGCGTGAAGCCATTAACCAGGCTTCTATGCTTGAAAATGCCAGTTTGCCGAGGAGGTAACCCAACGCGCCCCCCGCCACCGAACTGACAGTGCAGTTGAGCGCAAAAGACCAGGCTTTGCGGGGATGAGCCACACACATTGGCGCCAGCATGACGTCCGGAGGGACTGGAAAAAAGCTGGATTCGGCGAAACTTAAGGCAGACAAAATATAGGGTGCTCGCCGATGGCCAGCCCAACGGATGACCCTGTCATAGAGACGCGTCAGCGGACCGCCGGCGGCGGTCGAAGGCACCTGATCAGAATCCCTGATTTGTCCCGTCACGGTCCGCCAGTCCTGCCTTCAGGTAAGGCCGCTGAGCATGGGCACAAAAATGACGCCACCGAGATCCGTCTCCTCAAATCCGTCCTTCGTTCGGGTTATCGACAACAATCGCTGCGATCCGTTCTTTTCAACCGGGGCTACCAGGTTGCCGCCAGGCCTCAACTGCCCCAGCAGGGCCTCGGGGATGCCCATCGCTGCAGCGGTCACAATAATGCCGTCAAATGGCGCCTGACTCGGCCACCCATCGTGACCGTCACTGTACCGTGTGTAGATATTGTTGATGCCGAGGTGGTGAAATTTTCGTCGGGCGAGTTTGAGCAACTCCTCGATCCTCTCAACGGTGAATACCTGGGCTACAAGACTGGCAAGAATCGCACCCTGGTAGCCGGACCCGGTGCCAATCTCAAGCACCTTGTTCACTTCACCCGCCTCCAGCAGTTTTTCTGTCATCCGGGCCACCACCCAGGGCTGCGAAATGGTCTGACTCTGACCGATGGGCAAAGCGGTGTCTTCGTATGCTCTGCTGGAAAGCGCTTCATCGACAAATTCGTGTCTGGGAACGGTGGCCATAACCTGCAGTACTTTTTCATTGCCAATGCCTTTTTCCCGCAACCGATGCACCAGCCGGTTGCGTGTACCTTGCGAAGTCATGCCGATTCCTGGGTCAGATATTTTCCGGCTGCGGCGATGGATCATGCGGTGTTTTTCCTGCTTGTTTCGCCGTTTAGATCGATTTCCGCCAGCCAGCCGGCCACCTGATCGAGCGCCTGGTAGCGCGTCAGGTCGACATGGATGGGGGTTACAGATACAAACCCTCGGCGGATGGCATCAAAATCGGTTCCTGGCCCGGCATCCTGTTCCGCACCGGCGGGTCCGATCCAGTAAATCGGCCGCCCCCGGGGGTCCGTGGTCTTGACCGCGGGTTCGGCACGATGGCGGTGCCCCAGTCTGGTCACTTCCAGGCCCCGAATCTCCTCCCAGGGCACATCGGGAACGTTGATGTTGAGAATCGTATCTGCAGCCAGGGCATCACGTTGGAGTCTTTGAACCAACAATGCCACTGCCTTTGCCGCTGTTTCGAAATGCTGACCCGACTCCGCAACAACCAATGAAACGGCGATCGCAGGCAAGCCCAGAAACCGGCCCTCCATAGCGGCCGCCACGGTACCTGAATAAATCACATCATCACCCAGATTGGCGCCCCAGTTAATTCCGGAGATCACCATGTCGGGATCCTTTTCCAGCAGACCGGTCAGGGCAAGATGCACGCAGTCGGTCGGCGTGCCATTGACTTGATAGCTGTTGGGCGCGGTTTCGCGTATCCGCACCGGCGTATCGAGGGTCAGAGAGTTGCTGGCGCCACTGCGATTTTGATCCGGCGCAACGACAGTCACCTCACCCAGGGACGCCATCGCAGCGGACAGGACTTGAATCCCGCGAGCCGAGATCCCATCGTCATTGCTGATCAGAAAATGCATGAATTCGGCATTCCGTGCCACCTTGAAGATTGGTAACGGATCAGGTCCTGCCAGCAGGCCCTGGTCTGGTAAGGGTGATATTGTAAGGCCTAACGGGATTTACTTGATAGCAGGAAAGGGAATGAGTAGCGACAAAGATGCCTTCCGTGAAGCGATGTCCGGTGTCACGCCACTGACGCCGCCTAACCAGGCTGAGGTCGGGCGCGCAAAAGCGCCGGCAATACCTCGACAAACCATCAAAGACGAGCGCAGGGTTTTGTCGGAACTGGACCGGCCTTTTGAAGACCCCAGCGTGATCGAGTCACTCGAAACAGGAGAAGAATTGCTGTTTTCGCGAACCGGCCTGTCGCCAAAAGTCTTCAGGCGTCTAAGACGGGGGCATTACAGCGTGTCATCCGCGCTGGACCTGCATCATATGGATGTTGAAACCGCCGCTTCCTGCCTGGGCAAATTCATTGAGCGCGCCCATGAGAGGGGCCATGGATGCGTGCGCATCGTCCATGGCAAGGGTCTTCGCTCCCGAGGCCGTCCCAAACTGAAACTTTTAACCAACCGGTTCTTGCGTAGGAACAAATCCGTGCTGGCTTTCGCATCCTGCCGCCCCGTGGATGGAGGAACGGGCGCCGTTTACGTGCTCCTTAAGTCCAGAAAGACGACCCCGGCATGACCGGACTGCTGCTTCTCATTCTTGGCGGCATTGCCGGTCTTACCTGGTGGCAGTTGTTGAGGGGCAAAGAGCGGGCCCGCAGTGCCGCATCGCTCAGGTGCAAGGAATACGGCCTGCAACTTATGGATGACACGGTGGTTCTGGACGCCATCGAAATCAATAATGTGGCGGGCGGCAAGCGCTACGGCCTGCGCTACCGTTTCGATTTTGTGCGTGAAGGCCTTCTACGTCACGGTGGCAGCGTGTTCATTACCCCCGGCAGACCGGCCCGGGTCGTCATAAAAACCAACGAAGGCCGCCTCATCCTTGAAGATTAGCCTTTACTTGATGACCTTCAGGTGAGAGCGGCGGGAAATCTGCCCACCAGGACCGTTCTGTGCATCGGATTTGGGTTCGGTTGGCGGTGAGTCTTCATCCTGCGCAAACATCATTCCCTGCCCATTTTCCTTGGAATAGATGGCTAATACGGAATCAACGGGAACCGCTACGGTATGCCGGTTGCCTGCAAATCGCGCGCTGAATTCGAGCCACTCATTGCCCATCATCAGATCACGGACGGCGCCCCTGTCGATATTCAGGATAACCTTGCCTTTCTGGATAGCTTGCTCAGGAACGCGAACGCCCTGCGTATCAGCGTCAACCAGGATGTGTGGCGTCATGCCGTTATCACTAATCCATTCGTAAAGCGCACGCAACAAGTACGGTCGATTTGAGGTCATGGCCGAATCCATATGGTCTTTCCCTCTTGTCGGTTTAATTTCCGCTGAGTACCAAGTCTCTCTCAGCCTGTGTCAGGCTCACTTTAAATGAAGCCCTTGAAAAAATTCGCTGAGCGTAATTTTCAACCGCCGCTCCCGGCTTGCCCAGTTTGACACCATAAGCCGTCAGACGCCACAGAAGCGGGCCCAGCGCACAGTCGACAAGCGTCAATTCGTCACTCAAAATGTAATCCGATATTTTGAACAATTCGTTGGCGGCAATCAGGCCTTCTTTCAATTGCTTGCGCAGCTGCTCGGCCCTTTTTCCAGTACTCACTTCCAATTCTCGTGCGAGGGAATACCAGTCGAATTCGATTCGAAAATGCACCAGTCTTAGCTGCGCCCGGGATACCGGGTCCACCGGCATCAAGGGCGGGTGAGGGTAGCGCTCATCGAGGTATTCGTTGATGATCCCCGCGTCGTAAAGCACCAGGTCACGATCAACCAGAGTGGGTGATTTGTTGTAAGGATTGAGCTCTGCCATATCTGCCGCAGCTGATTCATCTTCTGAAATGTTTACGATATCAACGTTGATCCCCTTCTCGGCCAGGACAAACCTGACCCTATGGCAATCCAGGCTGTTAGCTGCGGAATACAGGGCCATGGTCGATCGACCTCGAACAGATACTGCCACATTATTCTCCCATTATCGGTTGGCAGGATGCCACCGGCCGACTGGCCGTGCAACATCCCGAAATGAACATTTCTGAGTGAAACTCTTCAAGTGAAATCTTCGTGTGAGGGACTCAGTGCACGTCACGCCAGTATTCAACCTTAAGTGCGTACGTGAGTAAAGCAAAAGCGGCCAGGAACATCATGACCCAGATACCGATATTCTTGCGCTTGAGTTTCGCCGGCTCACCCATATAGTCGAGATAGGTGACCAGGTCACGAACGGTATCCTCGTACGCTTCAGGGGACTGCAATCCCGGCTCGGCCAGTGTCAGATGATCAACAATTTCCCGCCCTTCATATTCTACATAGACGGCCTTCTGGATGCCCTGCAATCGCCACAAAACGTGCGGCATGGATGCATTTTCCAGCACCAGATTGTTCCAGTGCCCGCTCTTGTCCTGGTAGAAAGACTTCATGTAAGTGTAGAGCCAGTCCGCACTCCGTGCCCTGCCTACCGGCGACAGGTCGGGCGGCGCCTTGCCGAACCAGCGGGCGGCATCGCCAGAATCCATGGCGATATCCATGGTCTCACCGATCTTGGCATCAGCGAATACCAGATTTTCCATGACCAGATCCGGATCAAGGTGCAAGTCCTCGGCCAGCCGGTTGTAGCGCATATAGTTCGCGCTGTGGCAGGACAGGCAATAATTCACGAAAATCCTCGCCCCGCGCTGGATTGCAGCGATGTCCCGGATATTAATTCCGGCATGTTCAATATGCGCCCCCCCGGACTCGGCGAAGAGGCCGGCCGACCACAGCAGTGACCCCATGCACATTACGATAAGGAGCTTCCTGGTCATCAATGCGTTACCCGGTCCGGAACTGGCTTGGTCTTTCCTCTAGGACTGAGAAAGAAAAGCAGTACGAAAAACGCAAAATAGACGAAGGTCCAGACCCGCATCTCCCAGGTTTCCGCCGGTGTGCCTTCGGCCATACCCAGCATACCCAGGCGCAAAAACGCCACCACGAAAAAGCCCAGCATGATCTTGTACCACATCCCCTTGTAACGCACAGACTTGACTGGCGAGCGGTCGATCCAGGGCAGGAAGAACAGCACAAGAATGGACGAAAACATCAAGATGACACCGGCCAGCTTGTCTGGAACCGCCTTGAGCATGGCGTAGAACGGCGTGAAGTACCACACCGGCTTGATGTGCTCCGGGGTCACCAGCGAATCTGCCTTGACGAAATTGTCCGGCTCCAAGAACAAGCCGCCAGCCTCGGGCCAGAAAAAGATCACGAAGGCGAATATGAGCAGGAACACCGCAACGCCAAAAATATCCTTCACGGTGTAGTAGGGGTGAAACGGAATGCCGTCCAGCGGAATGCCGTCTTCATCCGTGTTGGCCTTGATTTCAATCCCATCGGGGTTGTTCGAGCCATTCTCTCGCAGAGCCACCAGGTGCATCAACACCAGGCCCAGAAGGGCGATCGGTATCGCGATGACATGCACGGCAAAAAAGCGGTTCAGCGTGGCGTCGGAAATGAAGTAGTCACCTCGAATCCACTCGGTCAGAGGCTCGCCAATCACCGGAAAGGCGCCAAACAGATTGATGATGACCTGTGCACCCCAGTACGACATTTGTCCCCAGGGCAGCACGTAGCCCAAAAAGCCTTCAGCCATCAGCGCCAGATAGATCAGCATGCCGAATACCCACAACAGCTCACGTGGTTTGCGGTGGGAACCATAAAGCAGACTGCGAAACATGTGCAGATAGACAGTGATGAATAAAAAAGACGCACCGGCTGAATGCATGTAGCGAATCAGCCATCCCCATTCCACATCTCGCATGATGTATTCCACCGAAGCAAAGGCCTCGGCGGCGGAAGGCTTGTAATGCATGGTCAGGAATATGCCGGTCACGATCTGCATGACCAGTACCAGGAGGGCGAGGGAGCCCATGTAGTACCAGAAATTGAAATTCTTGGGGGCGTAATAGCCCGTCATCGTCGCTTCCCAGAACGCGCTGACAGGCAAACGCTTGTCGATCCAGTTCATCAAGGCATCGGCGCGCTTACCGATATTACTGGCAGGCTTGGCCATCAGCTAACGCCTTCCGCACTGACACCGATCAACAGTGTCTTGCCATCACCGAATCGATAGGGAGGCACCACCAGATTAGTGGGTGCCGGAACGCCCTTGTACACTCGCCCCGCCATGTCGAACTTTGACTTGTGGCAGGGACAGTAAAATCCGCCTTTCCAGTTGTCATCAAACGGCTGAGGGCCCACCTGCGGCACCAATTTCGGTACGCAACCCAAGTGGATGCAGTGCATATTGATCACCAGGTATTCATCCTCCAGGGCGCGGCCAGTATTTTGCGCAAATTCAGGCTGATCCGACTCCAGTGAACTTGGATCCTTGAGCGCTGAAGTCAGACTGTCCAGGTCACTGATCATTTCCGGGGAGCGGCGCAGCACGCCAATGGTCTGGCCCCGCCACTGAATCTTCAATAACTGACCCGGTTCGAGTGATTCCAGTGACAACTGCACGGGCGCACCGACTGCCTGGGCCTTGGCGCTGGGCTTCATGGACTATACAAATGGCACCGCCGCCACGGCAGCCCCGGCGGCGCCCACTACGGTCGTCGAAGCGAGCAGAAACCGGCGGCGCCCTGAATTGACGCCCTCGTGGTCGGCGTCATAGGCTGCCATGCTTATCTCCAAATGAACAAGTACCCTGCAAACGATATTGCAGGGTCTTCAAGAATCGAATAATCACAGGTTACTCTTCTGGTTATGGAAACCCGGGTAGCGGGGCAGGACATTTTATCGTAAAGGGGCCATGCGAGACAATGCATTAACCGATAGAATGAACTCCGCCCATGATCGATGTCATAGCAGTGGGTGTTCAACTGAACAAATTCCGATCCAGGAGAAGTGCAGCGCGCATCAGTCATGGGCAAAATCATCGAAATCGGAAGCTTTTTGATCAGGGCAGCCATTGCCGGACTGGCACTGGCTTTCTTGCTGACTTACTTCTGGCCGGATCTGCTGGGTGAACCGCGGCAAAGCGAGCCGGCGGCCACCCCGGCAGTCCTTTATCAGCCCGCACCGAGTTCCTACGCCGATGCCGTGGACCTCGCCGCGCCAGCGGTGGTCAGCATCTACACCAGCACGCTCGAGCCCGTGCCCGCGCAGGTGGCAAAACAATTGGGAACGCGCTCTCTTTATCGCAACCGGCGAGACATGGGCTCGGGCGTTCTGATCGAAGAAAACGGCTATATCCTGACCAATCATCACGTCGTCAGTCGAGTGTCGAACATACAGGTCGGCTTGTGGGACGGCCGCCTTGCACCGGCGCGGGTCGTCGGCGCCGACCCGGCAACCGACCTCGCAGTGCTCAAAATCGAGGCCAGCGACCTGCCCGTAGCCCCGATTGCCGACAATCCGGAAATCAGGGTGGGCGACGTCGTTCTGGCCATTGGCAATGCCCTTGGCCTGACCCATACGGTGACGATGGGTATCATCAGCGCCACCGGCAGAAGCGAAGTAGGCAGTCTGCTGTACCAGGATTTTATCCAGACTGACGCAGCCATAAACTCAGGCAACAGTGGTGGCGCACTGATCAATACATCGGGCGAGTTGATCGGTATCAATACGCGCAACCTTGCAGCGGTGCCCGGCGCGGAAAACATCGGTTTCGCAATTCCGTTCAGCATCGCGCGCAATGTGATGGAGCAGATTATTGAATACGGGTCGGTCACACGGGGCTGGATCGGTGTGGTCCTGGGCAACCTGCCCGTGAGTGTGCTGGCGGACGGCAGCACCGGCAGGATCGGTATAACTGTTCGCAGCATCACCCGTGAGGGACCGGCCTGGCAGGCCGGCATAAGGCCCGGAGACATCCTAACGGCGGTGGACAGTGAACCCTTAGAGGATGCGCAGTCATTTCTGCTAATGATCTCTCGAAAAACGCCCGGCACCGTCGTGGAGCTGGATGTGATACGCGGACGGCAGTCATTTGAAACTTACGCCACACTGATCCAGCAACCACCGCTCGAGTAGCCCTAAGCGCCGGCTTCAGCCCGCGACGCCGGCGCCAACGAACAATCAGGCCTTCGGCAGAGTAACCCCACGTTGGCCCTGATACTTCCCCGCTCGGTCCTTGTAAGATGACTCGCATTGTTCATCGGATTCGAAGAAAAGAAACTGGGCCACACCCTCATTGGCGTAAATCCGTGCGGGCAAAGGTGTGGTGTTGGAAAATTCCAGTGTGACGTGTCCTTCCCACTCCGGCTCCAGGGGGGTCACATTGACAATAATGCCGCAGCGGGCATAGGTGGATTTGCCGAGGCAAATGGTCAGCACATTGCGCGGAATCCTGAAGTATTCAATGGTTCTCGCCAGCGCAAATGAATTTGGCGGAATAATGCAAACGTCCGACGCCACGTCGACAAAGCTATTTTCATCAAAGTGTTTCGGATCAACCACGGCTGAATTGATGTTGGTGAAAATCTTGAATTCGGGCGCGCAGCGCACGTCGTAGCCGTAACTTGATGTTCCGTATGAAATGGTTCGCTCACCCGCAGCATTGGTGCGTATCTGGCCCGGCTGAAACGGGTCGATCATGTGCTCGGTCTCAGCCATGCGCCGAATCCATCGGTCTGATTTAATGCTCAAGGACGTGTGCTCCGGTCAGGTATTCTGAATTTTGATTTGCGGCAGGTTCAGGTCCAGGTTACGTGGGCGTTTTGACAACTCGTATGCGGTGTTGCGGGCAAATGCCCGAAACTCTTGGGCCAATACTGAGTCGGGGTCCGATTCGACTGTCGGCGAGCCGCGGTCCAGACTCTCACGAATCGCCAGCGAAAGCGGCAGCCGGCCCAGCAGGGGAATATCGAAATCAGCAGACATTGCCGCGCCGCCTCCAGAGCCGAATATCGCCTCTTCATGGCCGCAATTGGGGCAGACGTATGTGCTCATGTTTTCCACCACGCCGAGCACCGGGATATCAACCTTGCGGAACATCTGCAGCGCCTTGCGCGCATCCAGCAGCGCGATGTCCTGCGGCGTGGTGACAATTACCGCGCCGGCGACGGGCACCTTCTGGGCCAGCGTCAACTGGATGTCGCCGGTGCCCGGGGGCAGATCAATGATCAGATAATCCAGGTTGTGCCAGTTGGTTTCCCCCAGTAATTGCTGCAATGCCGATGTAACCATCGGGCCGCGCCAGATCATCGGCGTGTCTTCTTCGATCAGAAAGCCAATGGACATGACTTGCAGCCCATATGCCTGCATTGGCACAATTCGTTTGTCCTGGGTGTCCGGACGCCCCTGCACGCCAAGCATGCGCGGAATGCTCGGTCCATAAATATCGGCATCCAACACACCCACCCTGGCCCCATCAGCCTGCAACGCCAGGGCCAAATTTACGGCCGTCGAGGATTTGCCCACCCCACCCTTACCAGAGCCCACCGCGATGACGTTTCTGATTTCTTCAAGCGGTTTGAGCTCGCTTTGAACCTCGTGGGCGAAAACCCGCCATCCCAGGTCCACCGTGGCCGAGGCGACCAGCGGGTCAGCTTCAAGCGCCTTGCGAATTCCGGCAGTCAATTCTGATGTCCGGTCGCCCAACGGATACGGCGCCCTGAGGTCAACCGATATCTGGTTGCCGTCGACGCCCACGGCTCTTAACCAACCATCAATCCCTGGTGCCCAACTGCCATCGGGGACGGAGTTTCTGCAAAGAATGCTGCGGATGTAGTCCTTGTTCAGTTCGCTCATCGTGTGGCTTTATGGTGTCCATGAATATTCCTGGTGGCATTGTATAACGAGTCTTGCTTGAGTACCGCCCGGTTGCGTTGCATGCGATAATCCGATGCCTACAGGCGCACTCCTTTATGCAGTCAAAACCAGGCATATGCAGATGACCCAAAAGAAAAGACGAATACTGGTAACCAGTGCTTTGCCCTATGCCAATGGAGACATACACCTTGGTCATATGCTGGAATATATCCAGACCGATATCTGGGCACGGTATCAGCGTGGTCAGGGCAATGAATGCTATTTTGCCTGGGCGGATGACGCCCACGGCACGCCCGTCATGTTGTGGGCCAGAAAAGAAGGCAAAGAGCCGGAGGAGCTGATCGAACGAGCAAACCTCGAGCACAAGACCGACTTCCTCGACTTTGGCATCAGTTTCGACAATTATTCGACAACCCATAGCGAGCGCAATCGCGAAATGGTGGAATTGATCTATAACCGTCTCGAGCAAGGCGGCTACATCCTGCGCCGCGATGTTGAGCAATTCTATGACGAATCGGAAGGGATTTTCCTGCCCGATCGGTTCATTCGCGGAACCTGCCCCAAATGTGGCACAGCCGATCAGTACGGTGACAGCTGTGAGTCCTGTGGCAGTACCTACTCGCCCACCGACATGCTCGAACCCAGATCGGCGATTTCCGGCACCGTGCCGGTGTTGAGAAGCTCTGAACATTACTTCGTCGACCTCAAGGCACTCGAAGAACCGGTCAAGCAATGGGTCAATTCTGGCGCGTTACAAAAAGAAGTCACCAACAAGCTGCAGGAGTGGTTCCAGGAGGGCTTGAGGGACTGGGATATTTCGCGCGACGCACCGTATTTCGGTTTCAAAATCCCGGGAACGCAGGATAAGTATTTCTATGTGTGGGTGGACGCACCGATCGGCTATTTGGGCAGTTTCAAAGAGTTGTGTGATCGGGAGGGTCTGGATTTCGATGAGTGGCTCAGACCGGATTCCGAGACAGAGCTCTATCACTTCATCGGCAAGGACATCATTTATTTCCACACTTTGTTCTGGCCGGCCATGCTGCATGGTGCCGGTATGCGCAAACCCACGGCGGTATATGCCCATGGTTTTTTGACCGTGGACGGGTCGAAAATGTCCAAGTCGCGCGGCACATTCATACGCGCCAGGACCTATCTGGACCACCTGCAGCCGGACTATTTGCGCTACTACTACGCCGCCAAACTGGGTACGGGGATGGCCGATATTGACCTGAATCTGGAGGACTTCGTCCAGCGCGTCAATGCCGACGTGGTGGGCAAGGTCGTCAATATTGCCAGCCGTTGTGCGGGGTTCATTCAAAAGCGCTTTGAAGGCCGGCTCCATGAATCGCTCGCCGAACCCGAGCTTCAAGCCAGATTTCTGGCTGCACGCGAGGCCATCGGGGAGGATTTCGAAGCACGCAATTACCAGTCGGCGATTCGACGGATTATGGCCCTGGCGGATGACGCCAATCGGTATATAGACGAACGCAAGCCCTGGCTGCTCATCAAGCAACCCGACTGCGAAGATGAAGTGCAAGCCGTGTGCACTCAGGGAATTAATCTGTTTCGTCTGTTGATGACTTACCTGGCACCAGTCATGCCATTTACAACTGAGCGGGCCGCTGCATTTCTCGGAACGAATTTGACTCAGTGGGACGCGCTGGATAAGCCCCTGCTCGGAGTGAAAATCAACACTTTTCAGCCTTTGATGATGCGCATAGACCCACTAAAAGTAGACGCCATAGTCGAAGCGTCCAAAGACTCTCTGCAGTCCGGTGACACCGGCGCTGGACACCGCGGTGATGAGAAGAGCAGCAATATCGAGGTGTTGGAAGAAGAATGCAGCATCGATGATTTCAGGAGAGTCGATCTGCGAGTGGCAAAAATTGTTCTGGCCGAAGCAGTGGAGGGTGCGGACAAACTGCTCAAACTCACACTGGATATCGGCAGTGAGACCCGAACTGTTTATGCCGGGATCAAGTCAGCTTACGCGCCTGAGGACCTGACTGGCAGGATGACCGTCATGGTGGCCAACCTGAAACCCAGACAAATGCGCTTTGGCGTTTCGGAAGGCATGGTGCTGGCAGCCGGCCCTGGCGGTTCCGATCTCTTTGTACTCAGTCCGGATGCAGGCGCCTGGCCGGGGATGCGCGTGACCTGAGTCGCGGATGGTTAATTGGCGCCCTTATTCGAGGCAAAATTCTGGGGCATTTTCTGGTACAACATTTTGGGCAATTATTTTGGAGTTTCTGCATCATGTTGAATCGTTTAGGGTGAGCGCATGAGGGAATATGCGCTCATCCTGATCAGTACCGTGCTGGCCAATAACTTCGTTCTGGTCAGATTTCTCGGCCTGTGCCCATTCATGGGCGTTTCGACCAAATTTGAAGGGGCGGTGAGCATGGCCATCGCCACAGCCTTCGTTCTGACCATTTCCTCAATGTCGAGTTACCTGGTCCATTCCTATCTGCTCGTACCGCTAAGGCTGGAATATCTTTCCACCCTGACCTTCATCCTGGTCATTGCCGTTACCGTGCAATTGACCGAAATGGTGATGCGCAAGACCAGTCCCCTGATATACCGTGTATTGGGGATATTCCTGCCACTGATTACCAGCAACTGCGCGGTACTTGGCGTGGCTTTGCTGAACCAACGACAACAGCACAACCTGCTGCAGTCCGCGATATACGGCCTGGGCGCAGCAATCGGGTTTGGCATCGTTTTGGTAATGTTTACTGCGATGCGCCAGCGCATGGCCACCCGCGACATACCCGTCCACTTCCGCGGTTCACCCATCGCCCTGATTACGGCGGGCTTGATGGCCTTGGCGTTCATGGGTTTTACCGGATTGGCAAAGGTCTAAGATGCTCACGGCAGTCATTGCAATCACCTCACTTTGCGCCCTGTTCGGCCTGGGACTCGCGTGGGCGTCGAGGCGTTTTCGCATCGAGTCAGACCCGGTCGCTGATCAGATCAACGCCCTGCTACCTCAAACCCAGTGCGCCCAATGCGGTTTCCCCGGCTGCAAACCCTACGCCACGGCGATTGCAGGCGGTGCGGCAGACATCAATCTGTGCCCGCCTGGCGGGGACGCACTGATAGGCGAACTGGCGCAATTACTGGGACGCAAGGTGAAAGCCCTGAATCCTGACATGGGACCCCACCTTCCGCGACGCGTCGCGATCATTGACGAAGACAGTTGTATTGGCTGCGCCTTGTGCGTCCAGGCCTGTCCCGTGGATGCGATTATGGGCGCGGCCGGGTTGATGCATACCGTAATCCAGTCAGAGTGTACCGGCTGTGACCTTTGCCTTCCGCCCTGCCCCGTCGATTGCATTGACATGGCCGAACCCAGCTTGCATCGTCACTGGCGCTGGGCCAGGCCTGCTCGGGCAGACTTAGCCGCAGTGCATGATGCGGTAAATCCATAGCATGCAATCGCATCACGCCACATCAGACGCCGCACGCGCCATGGTCGAACAGGCCCGGCTCGCAGGTGAACAAATTCACCATTTTCATGGCGGGCTCAGGCTCAGGCACAACAAAAAAGTGTCCTGCGAAACGCCGCTTAAACGACCGTCATTACCCGCGTTGTTGAAGATTCCCCTGGTGCAACATGCCGACGTCAATGTGCAGGCCCATGTGCACTGCCTGGTCCACCCTGGTGACGTCGTACTGAAAGGCCAGGCCATCGGCCGCTTCGATGATATCGGTGGCGGATTGGTGCACGCTTCAACCTCGGGCGTGGTTACCGACATTTCCCTTCAGCCCATTTCACACCCATCCGGCCAGTCGGGGCTTTGCGTCAGCCTCGAACCCGACGGAAGAGATGCCTGGTGCGCATACGAGCCGGTCTCCGACTGGGCGCACACGGAACCCCTTGAACTGCTTGAGAGGTTGCTGCGCTCGGGCATCGTGGGTCTGGGTGGAGCGGTGTTTCCCACCGGCCACAAGTTACAACGGGCGCGGCAGAACCAGGTGCACACACTGATACTCAATGGGGCCGAATGTGAGCCCTACATCAGCTGCGACGAAATGCTGATGCGCGAACATCCGGATCGGCTGTTGTTGGGCGCACATATTCTGAAGCACATGTTGGGGGCGCAGCGGGTCCTGATTGCAATAGAAGACCAGATGGGCGTGATTCATCGAGTCCTGAATCAACTGATCAAGAAGCCGGGTAATGAAGATATCGACGTGGTAAAAGTAACCACGATCTACCCTGAAGGCGGAGAGCGGCAGCTAATACAGGTCCTGACCGGACTGGAAGTACCCGCCAAGGGCTATCCGATCGACGTGGGGCTGATCTGTTTCAACGTGGGCACGGCGGGCGCAGTTGCACAAAGCATTACCAGCGGCCGGCCGATGGTCGAGAGAATCGTGTCCGTAACCGGTCCCGGCATCGTCAGACCGCGCAACTTCATAGCACTGCTGGGTACGCCGATCAGCCACCTGGTCGCGCACTGCGATGGCTATACGGATGATGCGGCGCGCCTGATTGTGGGTGGCCCGATGATGGGATATGCACTATCGGCCGACGATAATCCGATCATCAAGGCAGCCAACTGTATCCTGGTTCTGACCGAGCAGAACATCCACAATGCACAGCCCGAAATGCCTTGTATTCGTTGTGGCGCATGCGCCCGGGTTTGCCCGGCCATACTTCTTCCCCAGTTGCTGCACCAACAGGTGGTTGACGAACTCTGGGCGCCGGCGGCTGACAACGGGCTCAATGATTGCATAGAGTGTGGCTGCTGCGATTTCGTCTGTCCCAGCCACATCCCCCTGACTGACTGGTTCAGATACGGCAAGGGCGCATTGGACCGGGCTGTGGCGGAAGATGAACGGGCCGAGGCGGCGAAGCTGCGGTTCGAAGCGCGAAATACGCGGTTGTCGGACCGCAAGGACGCCCGAAACGAGCGCATCACTGCGCAGAAGATTTCGGTTCGCCAGGACGCCCGTGCCAGGATCGATGCCTTGACAAATCAGGCGAAAGACCAGGAAGAAAGTGGGGGGCTTAAATGACCCGGCGATTCGACCTGCCCGGCCGACCCGTCGTGAAGAGCGGAGCAGGGCTTTCAGGCGCGCCTCATTTCCCACCGCAAATCACGGTGGCCGGTGTCATGCGCCAGGTACTGTATGCGCTGACGCCCGGTGTCATTGCCTGCACCTGGTTCTTTGGCGTAGGTGTGCTGCTGCAAATTCTATTCGCAATCTCCTTTGCGCTGTTGTTCGAAGCCCTGATGCTACGGCTGCGCGGACAACCCCTCCGCCCGTTTCTCGGCGATTACAGCGCCGTGGTCACGGCAGTTCTGTTTGCATTGTGTGTTCCACCTCTAGCGCCCTGGTGGGTTGCCATGACGGGCATGTTTTTTGCTATTGTGATTGCCAAGCACCTGTATGGCGGACTTGGCCGAAACCTGTTCAATCCGGCGATGATCGGGTATGTCGTTGTCCTGATCAGCTTTCCAAGAGAAATGACGCAGTGGTTACCTCCGCAGCAGCTTGCGACGATTCAGCTTGACGTATTGCAATCGGTACTGACCATCTTCACCGGGCATTTGCCGGATGCCTTCAGTTGGGACAGCATCACCCAGGCGACGCCACTGGATAGCATTCGCACGGGCATCAGTGAAGGTCGCACGGTCTCTGAAATCCGGCAGTCTCCGATATTCGGCGATTTCGGTGGCCTGGGCTGGGAATGGATTGCCAACTGGTTCGCGCTGGGCGGATTTTGGCTGTTGTGGCGCCGAATCATCGGCTGGCATGTCCCGGTGACCATGATCGGTAGCGTCGTGCTGTTCAGCTTGGCAACTTACCTGGTGGATCCGGGCGCCGGCCCGTCACCGTTTCAGCACGTCTTTTCCGGGGCATTGGTGCTGGGCGCCTTCTTCATTGCCACCGACCCCGTATCGGGCTGCACTTCAGTGCGTGGAAAACTGTGGTTCGGGGCGGGCGTTGGCGTATTGACCTTGGTCATCCGAAGTTGGGGGGGATACCCCGATGGAGTCGCGTTCGCGGTCCTTCTGATGAACCTGGCTGCCCCCTTGATTGATCGATTCACCCGACCCAGGATATTTGGACATGACGAGGTCTGATCGTGCCTGAATCCACGCTGCCCCATTCCCCGCCAATGTGGAAAAGCGCCACCGCCCTTGCAGTAGTTGCAGCTGCAGGGGCTGGCATTCTGGCCGGAATCCACGAATTAACGCGCGACGATATTGAGGCTCAACAGCAACGCGCAGTGCTCACGCAACTGGAGCAGGTGCTGGGGCCGATCACGCATGACAATGTTCTGCACCAGGATCTAATCCGCGTCAGCGACACGGTTCTCTTCCCCGGCGACCAGCTGGTTGAGATCTTTCGGGCCCGGCAGGACGGTCAGCCGGTCGCCGCCGTCATCAGGTTGCTGGCCAAAGACGGCTACAACGGCGACATATCTTTGCTGCTGGGTGTTCACTATGACGGCGAAATCAGCGGGGTGCGTGTGCTGGCGCACAAGGAAACCCCCGGCCTGGGAGACGATATTGAATTCGCCCGCAGCGACTGGATACTGGGATTTGACGGGTTGTCGCTGACAGCGAGGCCCCGGCAACAGTGGGCAGTGAAACGAGATGGCGGCGGTTTTGACCAGTTCACGGGAGCGACCATGACCCCAAGGGCCGTGGTCAAGGCAGTGCGGCTGGCGCTTGAGTATTTCGAATCCAACAAAGATCTGATTTTTGCCCCGTCGGTCCCGAGCGAGGCGCCAAACGCGGCCCCGGAGGGACATTGACCCCCTCCTACCGAAAAATCTTCAATGATGGTTTATGGCATAAGAACACCGGCCTGGTGGCGCTGCTCGGCCTGTGCCCACTACTGGCGGTTTCAACCACCATTATCAATAGCCTGGCGTTGGGCCTCGCCACGATACTGACGCTCAGCCTGTCAAATCTGACTGTGTCGATGGTTCGGACCTTGCTGCGACCGGAAATCCGTATACCCGCTTACGTGCTGATCATCGCTTCGATCGTCACGGCCGTGGAATTATCCATGCAGGCCTGGTTCCATGATCTCTACCTGTCGTTGGGCATCTTTATTCCCTTGATTGTCACCAATTGCGCCATTATTGGCCGTGCCGAATCATTTGCATCCCGCCACCCACCCCTGCCGGCGCTGGTAGATGGCTTTGCCACCGGCGCCGGTTTCTGCCTGGCGCTCTTCGCCCTGGGCGCTACACGCGAACTGATGGGGCATGGCAGCCTGTTGCGCGATGCGCAGTTTCTGCTCGGCGAAGGCGCGGCAACACTCCAATTGACCATTATCCCGCATTACGATGGCTTTCGATTGGCCATCCTGCCTGCCGGGGCATTCATCTTTCTTGGTTTTCTAATTGCACTGCGCAGCTGGTTAGCCCGATGAAAATTGCCGACCGAGCGGAATTTTTTGATCGGCTCAAAAGCATCGACCCTGAACCATCCACGGAGCTGGTTTATCGCTCAACCTTTGAGTTGCTGGTGGCCGTCATTCTCTCTGCCCAAGCCACCGATGTGGGGGTTAACAAGGCAACCGGCAGATTGTTCAAAGTGGCCAATACCCCACAAGCCATGCTTGACCTGGGAGAACAGGGGCTCAAACATTACATCCGCACCATCGGTCTTTTCAACGCCAAGGCTGCCAACATCATCAAGACCAGCAGGATGCTCGTCGATCAACACGACAGTGTGGTTCCCGCCGACCGGATGTCTCTGGAAGCCTTGCCTGGGGTTGGAAGAAAAACCGCCAATGTCGTCCTCAACACCGCCTTCGGCCTACCGACCATCGCGGTTGATACGCACATTTTTCGGGTCTCAAACCGCACTGGCCTCGCGCCGGGCAAAACACCCCTGGCGGTGGAGAAGAAGTTGCTCAGAGTCGTACCCGACGCTTATCGGCTCAATGCTCATCATTGGTTGATCCTGCACGGACGCTACACCTGCAAGTCGAGAAAGCCGGCCTGCCCAGAGTGCATTGTCGCGGATCTGTGCAGATTCCAGGACAAGACCCGCACGTCAGATTGATGGGCGCGGGCGAGCAGACCACTCATGGTCGGGGCATCATCGCACAAGCGCGCATTTGCATCGTTCTGTCCCGCAACGTGCGCAATACCTGTTTGACATGTAATAATCTCCGACGGGTTCCGGTCTACTGCCCCGAAATCGCGCTAGCTTTGTTTGTCCTAAGTTGCAATTGCCAGATTAGGAGCGTGATCGGATACTGGGCCAGGTATGGGTCAACCGAACCAGGCCTTTTTGTAGTTGATCGACCAGTGGTGCAGTTCGACGCACTGAATTAATCACGGGCTCGAATTGCCCTGTTGAAACACATTATTGTAGAGGTTCCAAATTATGGCTAACAAGACCAATTTCGTAAGACCAGTTGCGGCCGTTGCCGGTGTCGCATTCGTATCATCCCTCGCCTTTGCAGCCACTGTAGCTGCTGACGACAACCCTTTTGAGGCCGATGACCTTGATAGTGGATATATGCTCGCTGGCGGCGGCGGTGATGAAGAAGGCAAGTGCGGCGGTGACGGCGACGAAGAAGGTTCCTGCGGCGGTGACGGCGACGAAGAAGGTTCCTGCGGCGGCGACGGCGACGAGGAAGAAGGCGGTGACGGCGACGGGGAAGAAGGTTCCTGCGGCGGCGACGGCGACGAGGAAGAAGGCAAATGTGGTGAAGGCAAATGTGGTGGTGACGAAGAATAATCACCCAGCTGCAGCGCGCGGATTCACGGCCAATTTCTTGTGAATTCCGACACCTACCCAGTCCAGGGAACTGGACTTGGATTGAGGCGGGCCCTGATGGGCCCGCTTCGCTCTGTGGCGCCGGAAGAGCTGTCCTCAAGTGTGCAGTTCATGGAAGTCGCACCGGAAAACTGGATCAACGTCGGTGGCCGATTCGGCAGACAGTTCCGCGAGTACACCGAGCAGTTTCCTTTTGTCGGCCATGGGCTGTCACTGTCCCTGGGCGGCCCGTCGCCATTGGATGAAACATTCCTGCGGAGACTGAGAAAGTTTCTCGACGACCACAAGTTTCGCTACTACAGCGAGCATCTTAGCTATTGCACCGACGACGGTCATATGTACGACCTGATGCCGATCCCGTTTACCGAAGAGGCTGTCATGCACGTCGCCAGCCGGATCAAGCGCGCGCAAGAAATTCTCGAACGCCAAATTGCGATTGAAAATGTCTCTTACTATGCTGCGCCGGGCGCCAGACTGGCTGAGATCGACTTCATCAATGCAGTGTTGCAGGAAGCCGATTGCACACTCTTGCTCGATGTCAACAACATCTACGTCAACAGCGTCAATCACCAATACGACCCGCTTGAATTTCTTGGCGCACTGCCGCCCGAAAGAATTGCTTATTGCCATATTGCAGGTCATTACAACGAAGCCGAAGATCTGATTATTGATACTCACGGCGCCGACGTCATCCAGAGCGTCTGGGACATACTGGATAATGCCTACCGAATGTATGGCGTATTTCCCACTTTGCTGGAACGGGATTTCAATTTCCCGCCGATCGACGAACTGCTGGCCGAAGTCAATAGAATTTCCGCTGTCCAGCGGCAATATCCTGGCGCAGGGGCTTGCGATGGCGCCGACCGCAATCACCCTGTGCACCAGGCGGGGACTTTCTGACGGTGTCCGAACCAACCCTGCAACAATTGCAGACAGATTTCGCGGCACATATTCGTGACCCAGACCATCACCCGGCGCCGACTGATGTTGAGGATCGGAGAATGGCGATTTATCGCCGTCTTTTTTTCAACAACGTGCGTAATTTCCTCGGCAGCTTTTTTCCGGTGCTCAAACGCATCTACGGCAAAGCAGGCTGGGCTGCGCTGATTCGCGAGTTTTATACTGATTACCGAGCCCAAACACCACTTTTTCCCGAATTATCCCGTGAATTCCTGCGCTTTTTATGCGACGGCCGAGAGGTACTCGAAAATGACCCCCCGTTTCTGACTGAATTGGCGCACTACGAATGGATACGCCATGCGCTATCCATAGATGAAAGAGAATTGCCTGACAAGGCATGGTCCTCCCCCACTGACACGGCCAGAGACGAACCCGAAGAGGAAGCAGGAGATGGCTCCATTGACAGGTTGGGGCGTGTACCTGTGCTTTCTCCATTGGCCTGGCCTGTCAGCTACAACTACCCCGTGCATCGCATTCGCCCAGACTTCATGCCTGAGGCACCATCAGAGTCACCGACCCACCTGCTGGTTTATCGCGACCGTAAAGACAAGATCAGGTTCATGCGTTTGAATGTGGTCTCTGCCATGCTGTTGAACAAAATGCAGGACAATCGGAATAAAACCTGCGGCGAATTGCTTGAAGACATCGCGAAGGAAATCGGGCACCCCAACCGCGATACGGTTCTGCAGACCGGATCGAAATTGCTGAGTGAATGGCAGGAAAAGGATATCGTTGTCAATTACCTGACCGCGTAACCAGTGCTCTACTAATAATTTAGGATCAGCAATGCTAACAACATACGACAATCTGACAGCGAGACTGCGCAGTTCCGGGGAATACGTCTGGCCGCTGGTGTTGCGCCTCATCATGTTCTGGGAGTTCTGGGAATCAGGTCTGATGAAATACAACGGCAAGAATTGGTTTGCCAATATCCAGGACGATTTCCCGTTTCCATTCAGCAGCCTGGGGGCAGAACTCAACTGGATCGCCGCAACTTACGGCGAAATTGTATTCGCAGTCATGCTACTGCTGGGCTTGTTCACCCGTTTCGCCGCCATTTCCCTGGTCGTCATTACCGTTGTCGCTACCGCAGCCGTGCACTGGCCTGCTGACTGGGGCAGCCTGGCGGAATTGTGGCAGGGCTATGCGATTTCCAACAAGGGCGCGGGTAATTTCAAATTGCCGTTGTTGTTCGTTGTCGTTCTGTTGCCGTTGGTCTTCCACGGTGGTGGCAAAATCAGCCTTGACCACCTGCTGCTGAAAATTGGCGGCAGGGACGGCAACAGCACCGACCGGATCGGGGATTTTCAGGCCGCTGCCTGGGCGTTTGTCGTATTGGCCTTGGTGACGGTATTCCTGGTACCGGCCTGGGGCTACGGCTTTTTTATCCTGGCAGCGATCAGCTTCGTTTTTCCGTTCTTTGCCGGCTGAATTTTATTGCTCTGGCAAAGACCGGATCGGGGTATTCGCCTCTTCTTCGGGCACAAACGGCATGGCGAGCTGCTGCAATTGGTAGCCCTGGTCTCGTAACAGGTGAATCAGGCCGTTTTCTCCAGGCAAATGAAGCGAACCCACCGCCGTGAATACGGTTGACTCGGCCAGCAACTCGGCCAGCCGTTTCGCCATCCGCTGATTTCTCTTGTCGATGCCCTCGAGCTGGAAAAATGCCTGGATTTCAGGATCCAGATCCCGCATCTCCTGTTGTGACTGCTCCACCAGAAGTTGAAGGTCGTTCTGCAGGTAGGCATCCACCATCCCGGTATGAATGTCCTCCACCTCCTGGTACGCACTTAGGGCATCATCGAGCATTACAATTTGCTGGCCCGAGGGCATTGATTCTAGGAAAGACAGCTGTTCATCAAGCGTTTCCAGGCCCACAACCGTCATGCCGCTGCCCGATGCGCGCAGCGAAAGTGAAAAGTCCATGAACAAGCCGGATTTCGGCGGCGGGACGCTGAGGGTTAAGACGGCGGCCCACAGTTTCAGATGGGTGATTTGGCTTTCCGGCATGCGGTACTTGGCCAGTGCCTCCAGTACGCGCGCGTAACGTCCGGCGCCAATCAGGCTTTCCAGGGTCGTCCCGTCCTGGTAGTGCATGTATTCCAGCAAGCGGGTCAGGGTGGGCAGGTTCGGCACCAATTCTATCGCAAACAGCTCGTTGGACTTGAGCAATTCCAGAAAGTCTGTGGTGTAGTCGAGCACCCTTGGGTCTTCACTGTGTATGGTGCCCAACAGGTAGCCGGCAATTTCACCGGACCGTTCAATGCGCCAAAATAATGCGTGATCAATTCTGTTGACTGCCTGGATATCGGCCGGCTTTGGAGCATCGACCTGGACATCGGCCGCGAATGCCGGCGGCAGCAACACAAAGCATATGGCGATTGCGCCCAGAAACTGCGAGTGTTTGGCCTGATTCATGGTATTTTCATCCTTAATCAATTATCCTCGGCTGCTGCCGCCTGACCGCAATGTGTGCTGAAATTGTTGCGTTGCGAACATGGAAATTATTAGCCTCATTCTGAAGGAATATTATGCCGGGCATTGTAGAGCGATTCAGGGGTTTTTTGCCTGTCGTGGTGGACGTGGAAACCGGCGGCTTCAATTCCCGCACTGACGCCTTACTGGAGATCGCCGCGTGTATTTTACGCATGGACGACTTCGGACGTTTGTTTGTGGCCGAAACCGTCGCCGTAAACGTCGATCCTTTCGAAGGCGCCAATATCGAACCCAAGTCGTTGGAAATTACAGAAATTGTGCCGGATTCCCCACTGCGCAACGCTCTGCCTGAGAAGGAGGCGCTGCGCCGCGTTTGCCAGCCGGTTCGCAAAGAAATGCGTGCGACAGGTTGCCAGCGCGCCATCCTGGTAGGCCACAATTCCTTTTTTGATTTGTCATTCCTCAATGCTGCCATTGACAGAACGGGCTTCAGGCGCAGCCCGTTCCACCCATTCAGTTCTTTCGATACGGCAACGCTGGCAGGCCTGGCATTTGGGCAGACGGTGTTGTCCCGTTCGGTGCAGGCTGCAGGTATCGACTGGGATGAATCGGAAGCGCATTCAGCCATCTACGATACCGAGAAGACAGCCGCTTTGTTCTGCGCAGTGGTCAATCGCTGGAAAATCCTTACAGGCTTTTAGCGCGGTTGAGCAGCAAATGACGTGACGCCTTATGAATGATCACCTGATGAATACCTATGCGCCGCTGCCGGTGGCCTTTGAGCGTGGCGAAGGCGCTTGGCTGTGGGACACTGATGGCAAACGCTACCTGGACGCAATCAGCGGCCTGGGCGTGTGTGCGCTTGGCCACGCCCATCCTCAAGTGACCGCGACCATTGCCGACCAGGCCGCCCGGTTGATTCACACGTCAAATCTGGCGCAAATCCCATGGCAGGAAAAACTCGCAGCGCGACTGTGCGACATCACGGGCATGGACCGAGTATTTGTGGCGAATTCCGGCACCGAAGCGATTGAATGTGCGCTCAAACTCACGCGTGCGCTGGGTCACCGCCGGGGACTGGGCAATCCCGGCGTTATCGTCATGGAAAACAGTTTCCACGGTCGCACCATGGCAGCTCTTTCCGCCACCGGTAGCCGCAAAGCCCAGGCGGGATTTGAACCCCTGGTGACCGGATTCACGCGCGTGCCCTACGGCGATGCGGAAGCCGTCCAGGGCATCGCCGCACAAACAAACGAAGTCATCGCCATCCTGGTTGAGCCGATACAGGGTGAATCAGGCGTGGTCATGCCGCCTCGTGGCTACCTCCAGGCCCTGCGAAAAACATGTGACGACCAGGGCTGGTTGCTGATCCTCGATGAAATCCAGTCGGGTCTGTGCCGCACGGGGCGCTGGTACGCGCACCAGCACGAAGACATTCAGGCCGATATCATCACTACCGCCAAGGCGCTTGCAAACGGACTCCCGATCGCCGCCTGCGTCGCCCGCGGAGAGGCAGCGGATGTGTTGCAGCCCGGCATGCACGGTTCGACTTTTGGCGGCAACCCACTGACCTGCCGAACAGCCTGCACCGTGCTGGACATCATGCAATCGGATGAAATTGCCGCTCGCGCCGCCCATAGTGGTGAAAAGATTTTGCGTGGCTTTCGCGAGCGCCTTGGCAACATCGATTCCGTGGTTGACATCAGGGGTCGTGGACTGATGATCGGCCTCCAGATGGACCGTGAGGTCGACCACTTCAAGACCGTGGCGCTTGAGCGTGGCCTGCTGTTGAATGTGGCCCGCAAAAACGTGATTCGGCTACTGCCACCGCTGATCATTGACGGTGCCCAGGCCGAACAGATTGTCGACACCGTGTGTGAGATCATCACCGACGACTGATCGGGCCGGTCAGCAAAAATCGCCGAGCACGGCTTCAAGAGCGGCAGCGGTTTTTTGCGGCAGATGTGGTCTCAAGCGCTCGGCCCGCCGCAGCAATTCTTCGGACGAGTGCGCCGTCAACGTCAAGTGACCCACTTTTCGCCCGGGTCTGGGCGCCTTGCCGTAATCATGCCAATGGACGCCCGGAACCGTCAGCCCTGCATCAATGTGCGGCATTGCGCCGATGCAGTTGAGCATCAGGCAGTGGTTTTTTTGAGTGGTCTCACCTGGCGCAAGGCCGGCAATCACGCGGATGTGGTTCTCGAATTGTGATGTGGCCGCGCCATCGATCGTCCAGTGTCCCGAGTTGTGCACACGGGGCGCAATTTCATTGGCCAGTAAATTGCCCCCATTGAGGAAGAATTCGATCGTCAAGACCCCGACGTAATCGAGGTGATCAGCCAGGCGGCGCAAGTGAACTTCAGCTTGATCCTGCAGGTCGGCGTCGAATACACCGGGCCGGCTGGCCAGCAATATGCCATTGGAATGCACATTACGGGTCAGCGGCCAGAATTGACAGTGGCCGTCCTGGTCGCGCAAGCCGATGATCGAGCATTCCGCTTCGAACGGCACAAAGGCTTCCAGGATCAGCGACTGGCCACCCAACTTTTGCCAGCCACGCTCCAGGTCCTCGGTCTGCCGCAGAATCTGCTGGCCCTTGCCGTCGTAGCCCAGGCGGCGCGTTTTGAGCACGGCGGGCCATCCCAGGGCGTCAACGCCATCCAGCAGGCTTGTTCGTCCTTCCACCGCGCAATACGCCGGCAGCGGGATGCCTACCGAATTCAGCAATTCCTTTTCCGTGATCCGGTCCTGGCAAAGACCCAGGGCCCGGGTGCCGGGGCTGAAGCTCAGGACATCGGCGAGGATTTGTGCACTGGATTCAGGCACATTTTCGAAATCATAGGTCGCCAGATCGACTTGTTGCGACAGGCGCGCGACGGCTTCGCGATCATCAAACGAGGCCACCAGCAGCGTCCCCAGTTCTGCCGCACAGGCATCGGCTGCTGGGTCAAGAAAGACAAATCTGAAACCCAGCGGCAAGCCGGCCAGCGCCATCATGCGTGCCAGTTGACCGCCCCCCAAAATGCCGATGTGCCGATGCTCCACAGGCTTGAATCCGGTAGGTTGCTCAGACCCGGCTTGGGTCTGGCTTGGCCAGTACCGCCGCGGTTTTCAATGCCCTGTAGGACTCCAGCGAGTGCTGAATTTCAGGGTCAGCCAGACCCAGTATGGCGGTTGCCAGCAAGGCGGCGTTGACCGCTCCCGCGGCACCAATGGCAAGTGTGCCAACAGGAATTCCGGCAGGCATCTGAGCAATCGACAAAAGGGAATCCATGCCACTCAGAGCCTTTGACTGGACGGGTACGCCCAGCACCGGGAGCATGGTCTTGGCCGCTACCATGCCTGGCAAATGAGCCGCTCCACCGGCGCCGGCGATGATCACCTGAATACCCCGTCCGGCGGCCGATTCTGCGAACTGAAACATCAGATCGGGCGTGCGATGCGCCGACACAATGCGCGTTTCGAAGACAACGCCGAGATCACCCAACGTGTCTGCTGCGGGCTTCATGGTCTCCCAGTCTGATTGCGATCCCATAATGATGGCCACGGCCGGGACCGGGGATGATTCCGGGGAATTTGCTGAATCCGGGGTATCCGCTGAATTCTGATTCATGAAATGGCGTCCTGCTGCAGCCCATTTATTCGGGGGCTGGTACGAAAGCCGCGTATTGTAACAGGGTCACGATTGCCAAACACCGCACCGTGGCTACAATAGTAAGATTGAACAGGAGCGACCCCGATGCCCGTCGACGGAAAACTACTTGAGATACTTTGCTGCCCGGTGAGCAAAACCCCATTGCAACGACTGGAGCATTCCCGCCTGACAAAACTCAACGCAGCCATAGCGAACGGCGCAGTCCAGTATGTCAATGGCGAGGTTGTTGAAGAAGACCTTGGCGAGGCGTTGATTACCACTGATGCCAAAGTCATTTATGCGGTGGATCAGGACATCCCCATTCTCTTGGCAGAAAAGGGAATCGGCACCACCCAGCTGTCCAATTTTGACTAGCCCGCTCAAAACAGCCGGGAGCGGGAACAGGCGCACGCAGATGGGCAGCGGGCTTGCAGGGGCGGCGTTTGGAGGCGCGGGGCTTGCCGACGTCGTCAGGCACGATGTCTCGCAGGCTCTGGCCGAGGACATCGGCGCCGGAGATTGCACTGCAGAGCTCATCCCCGCGGGGCGTACATTGCAAACCCGCGTGACCTCACGAGGCAAGGCGATACTGGCCGGCAGCCCGTGGTTTGACGCGTGCTTTCACCAGCTGAACGAACATGTGTCGATCAGCTGGGCAGTTGCCGAGGGCGATGCGATCTCTCGAGGTCAAATCGTCTGTAAGGTGGACGGACCCGCCCGAGCCATTCTCACCGGAGAGCGAACGGCCCTGAATTTTCTTCAGACACTTTCAGCCACGGCCAGCCGAGCGCGTCAATTCGTGGATCAGGTGGCCGGCACCAAGGCGATTGTTCTGGATACCCGCAAAACGCTTCCCGGCCTGAGATGGGCACAGAAGCATGCGGTGCGTTGCGGCGGTGCACACAATCACCGCATGGGTTTGTTTGACGCGGTTCTGATCAAGGAAAACCACATTGCCGCCACAGGCTCCATAACAGCGGCGGTCAACAGGGCATTGGAACTTTCACCGGGGCTGATGATTGAGGTTGAAGTGGAATGCCTGGATCAGCTCGCGGAGGCAGCGGCGACAGGCGCGCGGCGCGCCCTGCTGGACAACTTTACGCTGCAGACGTTGGTTCGTGCAGTGCATCGCTTTCACGGTCAAATTGAACTCGAAGCGTCTGGCAATATCAACCTGGGCAATGTCCGATCCGTGGCCGAAACGGGGGTTGATTATATTTCCATTGGTGACATGACCAAAAACATCGAGGCCGTGGACTTCTCCATGCGATTCTTTTAGGGCATCCATGGTTCGAAGACTGATCTAGCTTCCGCAACGCGTAGGCGGGAGCAGGGAAACGAGACTCATTTATAATGGGATGTTCTGGCATGATCCTTCGATATGGGGAATACATGAACCTGCCTGGCAAACTATTTCTGATTGGGGTGACCTGCTGGCTCACTTTCGCGGTCATGCCCGCCCTCCACGCCAACCAGGCGGAGGAACCCCCAGGCGACAAGCCGCCAAAACTATTTGAATCGGACGAACCCCTGACGATCAGGCTGGTCGCTCCGTGGCGAGATTTTCAACGTAAAAAAACCTACCAGGGCAGCTACCCCGCAACGCTCAGCTGGACCGATCCGACCGGCACCCAACACACGGTGCCACTGACTGTCGAACGGCGCGGCAGGACTCGTCAAGAGGTATGCTCCTTTCCTCCAATCAAACTTCGATTCGACAAACCGACAGTCAAGGGCACGGTGTTTCGCGGCCAGAGTTCACTAAAAATGGTCACGCACTGCGATCGCAGCAGCCGCTACATGCAGTATTACATCAAGGAAATGCTGGCCTACAAGATGTACAACCTCATTACCGACTTCAGTTTCAGGGTAAGACGACTGTCGGTGTTTTACGACAATGGCGCCAGTGATATGGCAGATGAGAGTGAATTTTCTTTTCTTATCGAAGACGATAAAGACGTGGCCAAGCGAAATGATCAGAAAAAGTTGAAAATCAACAAGGCGACGGTGGCCATGCTCGATCCGGCGGTAACCAGTCACTTCATCCTGTTTCAGTTTATGATCGGTAATCTTGACTGGTCCGCGCTCAGTGGCCCGGGGGAATGCTGCCACAACAGCAAACTGATCGGCCTCGACCCGCAGTCCGACCCGGTGTATCCGTTGCCTTATGACTTCGATGCATCCGGGCTGGTTAACGCCCACTACGCGGTTGCTCCGGAGAGCTTGCCCGTGCGCTCCGTACGCGATCGCCTGTATCGCGGCTTTTGTGCGCAATCCGATTTCGTGGAACAATCCAGGCAGAAATATCTATCTGCAGAAAGTGAAATCCTCGCCTTGATTGAAACCGAACCACTGCTGGACAAGTACGCGCGGCGCAATGCCGACAAATATATGCGGGAATTCTTTGACAGAATCCGGAATGTCAGCAAATTTGAGGCAGAAACGGCCAAGCGCTGCAGAGGCTAACTGCGAATTCCAACAACGTATTCACATGCGTTCTACTCATCGTTGAGGCACCGATTCGCAGCAAGGAGACACCTTATGCCGAATCGACTTGTGCCGGCGTTAGGAAAAGCCCAGGAGCGGACTGCTGGCCGGGACTTCAAGGATGCCGAGCGACTCACAAGCGACTGGGTCGCTGAGCCATGGATGGCGCAGCGAGGCGCGAGGGAACAGGATGTTCCCTGAAGCCGACCCACCAAGCGCGGAGAAGTGAGGGTAGCCCGAAGGGCCATCCGCCAGGAGTGGGCAGCAGTCCGCTCATGGGACTTTCCGGAAGTAGCGTAGCCATAACAAACGTTCCCTGGTGTATACAACCTTGCTGGAATTCACAGCTAACCCCAATTTCGCGGGGGCAGCAAATCCGATTCAGTCGGTTTGTTCTGGGTCGGCAGCATCTACTGAGATTTCAGGCACGGGCTCAGGCGGTGGCGCAAGCAACAGTTCGAGGCGCTTCTTGAGATGCGGATTATCGGGATCGTGCTCCATCACCGCCTCCAGATATTGAATCCGCGCATCATCGGAGGCAGGAATGGCCAGGGTGTAATCCGGGTAACCCGCCTGCAGTCCGCCTGCGGTAATTTCGAGGTAGGCGACATGTCCGCCATAATGCGCTGAAATCCCGGTATCGACCTGAATCACTCGCGCACCATAGCTGGGCCAGATAATGCCACTGGTTGGCGTATGGCCGACGACGATTCCCGAGGCGCCGTGAAATTCCAGGATCGCCTCCACCGTTTCGGCAGTGGCCCGTGGTTCAACGCCAGACAGGCCGCGGTACCACAGCGGCCCCAATTCGTCCTCGATCAGCCTGGGTTGCGATGGATCAAATTTGGCCAGTTCCATCCAGGCTCGCTTGCTGATATCCACCAACGGTGTATTGGCATACTCCTGGCTGATTCCGCCATGCAGGAAGAGGTGCCCGTTGATCTGAATGACCACCGGCTTGTCCCTAACCCACTTTGCGTACTTCGCCTTTGGGTTCCAGGCCGGGTCCCAGGCTTGCCGATGCTCCAACCATCCCAGTGGGTGGGTCTTGTCCCACTCCTGCCGATGATTTTCCGCCAGCAGCGCCGATGACCCCGGATCCTGTGCGTCCAGGCCCTGCAAGTACAGGCCGTAATAACGGTCGCGCAGTGCGGCGGAGTTGCGTGTTTCAAAAGCCTTGAATTCGCCGGCACTGACATAGCGCAGGTCACCGTAAACATTCATGGCTTCGTGGTTGCCGATCAGTGAATGAACCCGCCCGCCCTTGCGCTTTGCCTGCTTCGTCAATTTGTCGAGGTGTTCGATGATTTTCAGAGTATCGGTGCCCCGGTCGGGAATATCTCCCGTTTGCACCAGGTGGGCATCACCACCGACCCAGCGTCCTTTTGTATCGACAAGACCCGCCGCCTGCAGCGCCGCAATGTATTGACCATAGTCGCCGTGAATATCACCAATGGCGATGATCCGATCGACGTTTTCCCAATGAAAATCGTCAATTTGACGGGACTTCGACCACGCCAGGCCGGTGCCGGACAGGCCAAGACAAAAGATCACCGCCCACAACAAAACGCCCATCTTGGTATCCTGTAACCCTCGGCAGGCTCTAACCCGTCGAGTCATTTTCATACTCATCGCCGCTACTTTCCTTGATCGTGCTTGGTCGCATTTAGTGTTTGGCCTCGGCCCTGCTGTCATAGTTCAATTGCGATTTCTCGAGCCACATTATTCATGAGCCATAGCATAGCTTTTTTGGCTACGGGATTCGATGTCGGCTGGGATGGACAGGCCTGATGAAAGGCGCCGCCTGAAACCGGCCAACAATCAAGGTAAACTACCGGCAATTGCCGCGTTAACAAACAATACTTAGGAGTTAGTCAAGTGAATGTCAACCGAATTGTTAGGGGTTTTGTTGTGTTGGTGGTGGCATTTTCTTTTGCCACAATGTCGTGGGCAGCCAAGCAGCAGGAACCGCCGGAAATTACCGAGGACGGCCTGCACCGGATACACGACGGCAAGCTGGCACTGGTTTATGCGGATCCCGGCGCCGACTTGTCCCAGTACAGCAGAGTGCACCTGATCGAAGCCTACGTTGCCTTCAAGAAGAACTGGGCCCGCGACCATCGTTCCGGTTCCGCAACAGGCCGGATCAGTAGCTCGGATATGGAAAAAATCAAGAGCTCGCTGGCCGAAGAATTCAACACGATCTTTCGTGATGAACTGGAAAAGAACGGCTATGAACTGACCGATGAGGCGGCCGACGATGTCATGATCGTACGTCCCGCCATCATCAACCTCGATGTCAACGCGCCGGACAAACTATCGGCCGGCCGTTCCCAAACTTACACCGCATCAGCAGGCGAGATGACACTCTACGTCGAACTCATTGATTCGGTCACCGGAGACACGTTCGCCAAGGCCCTTGACCGCCGTGCCGACAATGCACGCGGTGGTTTCTACACATGGACCAATTCCGTGACCAACAGGGCGGCAGCACAACATATCTTGCGGGGTTGGGCGACCATTCTGCGTGAAGCCCTGGACGAAGCGAAGTCGACCGGCGACGAATCCTGACCAGATTGGGGAACGGAATTCATTGATTCCGAATCCTTCCTGACAGATAATCCGCGGTTCCGCAACTCACTTTATCAATAAACATTGGAGAATTCCGGATGAACAAAAAGCTTACCGCACTGTGTTTTGCAGCCCTTTTAGTCATGCTTAGCCCGCTGGCCGCGCAAGACGATATCGTCACCGGCATTGAGCAGGGGTGCGCGACCGAAATCGAAAAATTTTGCAGCCAGGTCACCCTCGGAGAGGGCCGGATGCTTGCCTGCTTCTATGCCCACGAAGACAAACTGTCGGGCCAATGCCAATTCGCGCTGTATGACGCAACTGCCCAGCTTGAACGCGCCGTATCGGCGATCAACTACCTCGCCAGCCAGTGCGCAAACGACATTGACACGCTCTGCGCCGGCGTGGCAGCCGGGGAAGGACAGATTCTCGAATGACTGGATCGGCATTCCGAAACGGTAAGCCAGCCCTGCAAACAGGCGATCGATGACGTCGTCGACGACTAGAGCCTCTCACCCCTAACGCAGCGGACATCAAAACGCAAAGTGCCGGAAGCCTGGCTTCCGGCATTTTTGTGTGCCCAATTCAACTCTGACCGAAGGCCAGGCTCGGCACTCAAAGGCCACTTCTTCACCCGAGGCGAAACCGTACCCTTCTCGTTTGCCGGCCATGCCAAGCAAAGCTTGGCTCAATAAAATGCCGTCGAGCACAGGCTCAAGGAGCCGCACGTTTTGCCCGTAGGGCAGAGAGTAAGGTGACGAAGCCATAGGTCCGGCAAAGCCCCATGAGCGGACTTTTGCACAAGGATGTGCTTAGATCGTGGAGCGCAGGGATGCGCGGGAACGATCCAAGGCGCTAAGAACACTTGAAACCGTTCAGCAGCTCTTCGAGCCGCCGAAAAATGCTGCCATCCTGGCATTTTCCTTCCTCACACCATCCTTGGCGCTCGGGCTCGACGACCCAGTCACTTGTCGGCGCTCGGCATCCTTTAAGTTGTGGACAGCAGCCCGCTCATGGGGCTTTCCCAACGCGGGAGCATGACTGCAAGGATGCAGGAGGTAGAGCAACGCAGGGAGCAGTTGCCGAGGGAAGCGAGACTCCAGCCGCAGGCTAGGCTCGGCACTCAAAAGGCACTTCTTCGCCTACGGCGAAACCGTACCCTTCTCGTTTGCCGGCCATGGCTGGCGAAGCCAGACTAAATTGAATGCCGTCGAGCGCAGGCCCGAGGAGCCACACGGTTTGCCCGCAGGGCGAAGAGTACGGCTCCGAAGCCGTTGCGCGTGAAGCCGCCTTCCGCCGAAGGCGGGAGCAGGGAAGCGAGACTCCAGCCGCAGGCATGTCTGGCGAAGCCAGACTCAATTCAATGCCGTCAAGCGCAGCCGCCTTCCGCCGGAGGCGGGAGCAGGGAAGCGAGACTCATTACCTCATTCCTCGGGTGCGATCGTAACAGCAAGCCCGTTGTGCTCGGAGGAAAGCTCGAGCTGACAACTCAAGCGCGAATTGCCCTGACGATGATCCAGAAAGTCCACCAGTTCGGTTTCATCGATGTCCGCTTCTTCAAATTTTCCCGCCCATTCTTCGGCCACAAAAACATGACAGGTGGCGCAAGAACACATTCCGCCACATATGGCTTCAACGCCCCAGTCAAACTCGCGCAGAATCTCCATCAGCCGGTCGCCCTCCTGGCCCTCAACCTCGCGATTTTCGCCATCGCGGTCAATTACATTGATCTTGATCACAGTAACTCCTTCAAATCGACTTCTGTTCTGGCGAGGCGGGCAGCATCCACGTTTGCATTCTTGGCAATGAGCAGCTTGCCTGCCATGAAATCCTTTGCTGCGTTTATGGCTTGAACCCCCGTCGGTCGCCCATCACTGAGCGAAAACAGACTGAAACTGCCTGAACGGGAATCTCCGCGTTGCACGATTTCGTCATCGACCCCGGGCAGACCGGCCATCTGCAGCCGGCAATCATACTGTTCCGACCAGAACCATGGCACTTCATCATATTGTTTGTCGGTACCGGTGATCTGGGCGGCCACAATTCTGCCCTGACCAATCGCGTTTTGCACGGATTCCAGCACCCTGGTGCCCGCATAGTTCACGTGCACATGCTCGGTGCAGTCTCCGGCAGCGTAAACGTTTTCTATATTGGTACGACAGCGTTCATCCACAAGAACCCCGCGACCGCATGCGACAGCGCACGATGCCAGCCAGCCAATCGCCGGCTTGACGCCAATCCCCACTACTGCGACGTCTGCATCAAGGCTGTTCTGAGCTTGCAGGTGGACTGCAGCCAATGCATGCTCACCGCCGAATCCACTGACCATCGTGTCCAGCAGCACGGCGACCCCTTCCCGCTCATGACGCTGCTGCAAAAACCGCGCGATTTCAGGTAACGCCGAGCGCTTCATCAAGCCATCCAATACCTCCACGACAGTGACTTCACAGCCGTTCTTGCGCGCCGAAGCCGCAACCTCGAGCCCGATGTAACCCCCACCAACCACCACGATCCGCCTGCCCTGCTGCAGGCGCGGCTGCAATTGCACTGCATCGTCCAGGGTCCGCAGGTATTGGACGCCATCGAGTCCACAGCCAGGCAAGTCCAGTCGGTTCAGTTCACTGCCACTACAAATCACCAGCCAGTCGTAGCTCAGCACATCGCCATTGGCCGTGCGCACGGCGCTGACCGCAGTGTCCACGTCCTCGACCGTTATGCCATGTTGCAGAGTAATGTCGTGTTGATCGTAATACTCGGCCTTGCGCAGCAGGCAGCGATCCGCCTGCCAACTGCCCTGCAACAGCTGCTTGGAAAGCGGCGGGCGCTGGTAGGGATAGTGGGACTCGCTGCCCAGTATCAGGATTTCACCTTCAAACTTCGCCTGCCTGAGCGACATGGCTGTTTGCGCGGCTGCCTGCCCGGCGCCAATAATCAGAACGCGGTTGTTCAATGCTTGAATTCCTTCAGGATATATACAGGCTGAATCACCAGCGTTGTGGACTGTTCAAGACCTGATTCTGCCGCAGGGATTATCCCCTATTTTGGACTAATATGTGACCATGAATGCCGGTGCAAACAGAACTTTCGATACCATCGTTATCGGCGGTGGCATTGTCGGGCTATCAACTGCCTGGCAGTTGAAGCAACGACAGCCCCATAGAAGCATTTTGCTGATCGAAAAAGAAAACACATTCGCACTGCACCAGAGCGGCCGCAACAGTGGCGTTATCCATGCAGGCGTGTACTACGCACCGGGGTCCCTCAAGGCCGAATTCTGCCGCCAGGGGTCCCGACAGACCTATGAATTTTGCAGGCAACATGGCGTGCGCCACGAACAATGCGGCAAGCTGTTGGTCGCCACCAACGAAGATGAATTGGGCAGAATGGAAGCGCTGTTTAAGCGCTGCAGCCAGAACGGTCTTCAGCCGCGAGCCCTGTCCGCGAACGAATTGGCGAGAATTGAGCCGAATGTTTCCGGTCGTGCAGCCTTCCTCGTGGAAGAGTCAGGCATCGTGGATTACCCGGGAATGTGCAGGCAGATGGGCCGATTATTCTGCGCCATTGGCGGTCAGCTGGCTCTCGACACCGAAGTCAGGGACATCGAAGAGCTGCCTTCCGGCATCGCTTTGACCACAAACCGTGGGAAGTACCATGCCGACTTTTTGATCGCCTGCACCGGACTGATGGCCGATAGAATCGCGCACATGCAGGGGATCGGCACGGAATTTCGTGTCATTCCATTTCGCGGAGAGTATTTTCGCTTGCGATCCGGGCTCAATGACATTGTCCGCCACCTGATATACCCGATACCCGACCCCTCGCTGCCGTTCCTTGGTGTGCACCTGACCCGAATGATAGATGGCTCAGTGACGATCGGGCCCAATGCATTATTGGGATGGAAACGTGAAGGCTATGGCAGGCTGAATTTCAGCGTGGCAGATACGGCCGCCATATTGACCTACCCCGGGTTCTGGAAGTTAAGTCGGCGTCATTTCGCCAGCGCGATAAGGGAAATCAGGAATGCCAGCTGGCGGCCGGCATTCCTCCGTCAGATACAGCGCTATTGTCCCTCGGTGCGCGCTGGCGACCTGCGACGGTGGCCAACGGGCGTTCGGGCCTTGACTGTGTCTGCAGACGGCCAGATGATCGATGACTTTATGTTTGCACGAACCGATCGAAGTCTGCACGTGTGCAACGCACCCTCCCCGGCCGCCACTTCGGCGCTGCCCATTGGCCGGTACATTTGTGATCAACTTTGCTAAAATGGTGTTTTACACGTGCGCTACATCAATTGCAGGTCCGTCGAGTGATTCATGAGTTTGATTGCCAAAAAATTAGTCACCAACCTATTCAACAGTGCCGGGGTAAAGATCAACGGCGACAATCCCTGGGACATCCAGGTCAATAATGACCGGTTCTACAGACGCACCTTGCGCGGTTCTTTGGGGTTCGGAGAGTCCTACATGGATGGCGACTGGGATGTCCAACAGCTGGATGAGTTGTTCAGCCGGATCATCCGAACAAACCTGACTGGCAGCGGCATGGTCAAGATTAACCGTCTCTGGCTTGATCTGAAATCCAGGCTGGTTAATCTGCAATCGCGCCGGGGATCGATGGCCATCGTTGAAACGCATTACGATCTCGACCACCAGTTGTACGAGAATTTCCTTGGGCCCTATAACCAGTACACCTGCTGCTTTTTCAAGCGTGCCACCACGCTCGAAGATGCGGAAAAGGAAAAACTGGAAATGCTTTGCAACAAGCTGGCTCTTGGCCCCGAAGACAAAGTGCTGGATATCGGTTGCGGATGGGGCGGCTTCGCACGCTACGCAGCCGAAACACGTGGCTGTCACGTAACCGGTGTCAGCATTTCCACCGAGCAGATTGCCTACGCGCGCGAATTCACCGACGGGCTAGCCGTCGACATTGTCAAGGCGGACTACCGTGACCTTCCCGACATTTATCCCGCCGGACACTTTGACAAGGTCTTGATTTGCGGCATGATCGAACATGTCGGTTACAAAAACTACCGGGGCATCATGCTGGTCATTGACCAGGTCATGAAAGACGATGGCCATTTCCTGTTGCATACCATCGGTAACAGCCAGGACACCACAGTCTGTGATCCCTGGTTGGAGAAATACATATTCCGCAATTCGATGCTGCCTTCAATCGCCCAACTCGCCGGGGCATTCCAGGATATTTTCGTGGTCCAGGCGTGGGAAAATTATGGCCACTACTACGCCCCAACACTGGCCGCCTGGTACGAGAAATTTGAGCGCAACTGGGATTCCATCAAGGAAATTAAGGCGCTCAAACCGTTCGACGAGAAATTCCGGCGGATGTTCGACTACTACCTGCTCTCCTGCAAGGCAGGTTTTGAAACCGAATTCATCAACCTTTGGCAAGTCGTTCTGACCAAGAAGGGGCTGGGCAAAACCGTCTATGACCGGGTCAACCTGATGGCCTCATCCTAAATAACCCGACCAAGAAAAGCTGCCCGAAAACGCCTGGCCAGAGGTTGCAAAGTCAGGTGTAAGTGGCCCAGGGATAATATTCGACCAGGTCCCCTACGCAAATGTCCTGGCCAGGAGGCAGGCGCACCAGACCATCCCCCCAACTCGTCGAGAACATCACACCGCTGCTTTGGCTGGAATAAAGCACCAGGCCCTGGTCCGTGCAACGCACCCTGAGGTAATCCTCCCGCGGGCCATTGGGTTTGTCGAAATTCGCCCGTTGCCGCAATGGCTGTAGCGTCCTGATGCACGCGCCCTGGCTGGCCAGCAAGAACGGTCGGGCAATAATCAACAGGGTTACAAAGACTGACACCGGGTTACCGGGCAGCCCGAGAAAGGGCGTCTCACCCACATGGCCAAAAGCGAACGGCTTGCCGGGTTTGATCGCGATCTTCCACAAATCGATCCCGCCCAGTTCATCGACAATGGCCTTGACGTGGTCTTCTTCACCCACCGACACACCCCCGGTTGTCACGATCACATCGGCCTTGTCAGCGGCCTGCAACAGCATCGACCGCACTTCATCGGGCTTATCGCGGACGATGCCCAGGTCAACAACCTCATAACCCCAGCCCGCCAGCATACCCGTTAAGGTGTAGCGATTGGAGTTGTAAATCCTGGCAGGTCCTGCTTCAGTGCCAGGCTCCACCAACTCATCACCGGTGGACAAAATCGCCACCTTCAATGGCCGATAGCAACTCGCCTGGCCGATTCCGAGGGATGCAATCAGTCCGAGGTCCTGGGGCCGCAAGCGATGGCCGGCGCGAAGTATCACATTCCCCGCGCGGATATCCTGTCCCTGGCGGCGAATATTGCTGCCGATGACAGGCAGCGGATCGATCATCACACACCCATCGACTTCGGTGGTGTGCTCCTGCATGACCACGGTGTCCGCACCGGGCGGCACTTGCGCCCCGGTAAATATTCTTGCCGCTGTGCCGGGCTCGAGCGTCTGTGGGACAGCGCCGGCCGTAATTCTCTGGCTGATAGTCAGCGTTGCATTGCAACCGGGCCAATCCGCGTGACGAAGCGCATACCCGTCCATGGCACTGTTGTCGGCCGGCGGTACATTGATGGCGGCGCGAATGTCACTGGCGAGCACTCTGCAGCGCGCGCCAATGACCTCGGTAACCTCTGCGCCTATCAGTACCTGGGCTGATTCGGTCAGTTGTTTTATAGCCTGCGATACGCTTAACACTATGGCCTAGACCCGGAACCCAGCGCCGTGACGCCGACAAAATTGCAGGGTTTGTGACGGCTATCAAGCTGCTCTTTAAGGATGCCGTTCCAGCCCGTTCGACAGGCGCCCGTCGACCCCGGTAGACAGAAAATGAGCGTGCGATTCGCCAGGCCGGCACAACAACGAGACTGTATCGTCGATGAGCCGATTTCTTCAAATGACAACTGCCGGAACAGCTCACCGAAAGTATCGATGGCGCGGTCAAACAGCGGACGCAACGCCTCCGGTGTGGAGTCCCGACCGGTCATTCCGGTGCCACCGGTGGTCAGTACCACATGTACCGAATCATCTGCGACCCATTGGGACACGATGGCACGAACCTGGTATATGTCATCGACGCACAGTGCCCGGTCGGCCAATTTATGCCCGGCCAGCGTGAGCATCTCAACCAGCGCGTCGCCGGAGGTATCGTTGTCGAAGGTGCGGGTGTCTGACAGCGTCAGAACAGCAATATTCAGCGGTCGAAATTCTGAGTTGGCGTGGACCATTCATTCCTCCTGGTGGGCCGATCCATAATCGGCGCGGGATTCGGCCAGGTCAAGTGTCACCTGCCAATTCATCCTTCAGTCTACTGCGGGCCTGATCCAGGTCGAGGGCTGTATTGATATTGAAAAACGGGTTGGGCGAGTTGGGGTCCGCCTGGGGCGAATCGGGGCCCGCGCCGCGCCAGTCCACCACCGCTGGGTGCTCATGCCTCAGAAACTGCTTGAAACCGCCTGCACCCTGCTCCACCGCCTCATTCAGTCGCGGCAATAACGCCCGGTGCCAGGCCGAAAACGTCGGCTGCCATTCGTTTTCAAAACTCACCAAACTGCAGGTGCGGCCGGCACAACGGGCGGCGTCCAGCAATCGGCAAGCAAGGTCATCAGGCAGGAACGGCGCATCGCAGGGCGCCAGAATTAACCAGTCCTCAGGCCCGGTTTCCACCATGTGGTGCAACACCGAGACCAAGCCAATCAGCGGGCCGCCATGACCCGGCAGCCGGTCCGGAATTTGTGCCAAATCGGGAAACTCCAAAGCCGTCAACGGCGCTTCCACACTGATTAATAACCTTCTGACCTGGGGTCTGAGGCGGTCAACAACATGATCAATCAGTCGGCGGCCATGCAAGTCAGCCAGGGATTTGTCCCGACCACCGAATCGGCGTGAGATGCCACCGGCCAGTACAACGCCTGCAGCGATAGGGTTGGCAGTGTTCAGCAACTGCCTACTGATTGCCCTGGGCCACTGCGCCGACCACCAACTCAGACACATCACTGGCGCCATCAGCGATGTGTGCCGCCAACTTTTCCCTCAATTGAGGGGCCCAAAAGCGTTGCAAATGGTCAGCAACCCGCTCCTGTGCGTCGTCGTGAAAGGCAAAGTTGTCGGCAATCTGGTTGGCCATTTTGATCAACTGCTGTAATTCAGACATGGGGTCAATCCGGGTCGGTAATGCGTTCGGAAAAGGTATAGACATTATGCCGCCCGGGCCGCGCAAACCCAACCAGCGTGAGTGCAGTTTTTTGTGCAAACTCCACCGCCAGTGCCGTGGGTGCCGATACGGCCACCAGCACTTCCATGCCGACCACCGCGCTTTTCAATACCATCTCATAGCTGGCGCGGCTTGTTACCAGCACGAATCCACTTGAGAAATCCACTTTTTCCCGGGCCAGATGACCGATCAATTTGTCGAGCGCATTGTGGCGCCCGACATCCTCTCGAAGCACCAGAATCTTGCCGTCCAGGTCACACCAGGCGGCGCCATGGGTGGCCCCAGTCAAAGCCTGCAGGGGCTGGTTCGCGTCCAAATTTGACAGGGCCCGTTGTATGGCGCTGTGACTCACCGATACGCGGCTGCTGACTGCTGGCGGAAAGCGAAGCGCCTGGTCGATACGTTCAGCGCCACATAAGCCGCAGCCGGTTCTACCGGTCAGGTTGCGCCGTTGGGTCTGCAGGCGGTCAAACCACTCCGGGCGAATGCTCATTGCGATTTCGAGGCCGCCGTCGCGGGGCACTACGGCCGTTGCAAGCAGGTCTGCCGGCGAGCCAATAATGCCTTCGGTGAGGCTGAAACCCAGGCCGAAATCCTCGAGGTCACTAGGCGTGCCCATCATCACCACATGTGACAAGCGATTGTAGGTCAAGGCAAGCGGTACCTCGGCGGCGATTTCATCCTGCCTGCTGGCGCCTGGCCGATTATCTTGCCACGCCCGAACCCGCACCTGGCTGGCGGTCTTCATTGCATGCGCGCTTTCTCGAGAAAACCAAGTTGCTTGCGATTGAACTCTTTCTGCTCTGCCTGCCAGGCAGATGGCTGGGTGACCCGCGTCACCTGCACCGCGGTGACCTTGTACTCGGGGCAGTTGGTAGCCCAGTCGGAATTGTCGGTGGTCACCACATTGGCCCCGGTGAGGGGAAAGTGAAAGGTCGTGTAGACCACGCCCGGTTGCACATTCGGTGTCACCACTGCATGCAATACCGTGTCTCCGGCGCGGCTGTTGATGCCGACCCAGTCGCCCTCCACGATACCGCGTTCTTCCGCATCGAAGGGGTGGATTTCCAGCACGTCTTCGCTGTAGAACTGCGAATTCGGTGTGCGCCGCGTCTGCGCCCCCACGTTGTATTGCGACAGAATTCTCCCGGTGGTGAGCAATAGCGGAAAACGCCGTGTCGAACGTTCTTCAGTGGGGACAAAGCCGGTGATGGCAAAATAGCCCTGGCCGCGCACGAATTCATCGACGTGCATGGTCGGCGTGCCTTCGGGTGCGCCTTCATTGCAGGGCCACTGGATACTGCCCAATTCATCGAGCTTGTCATAGCTGACGCCATGGAAAGTGGGCGTGAGTCTGGCGATTTCATCCATGATTTCTGATGGGTGGCTGTAATCCATTTTGTAGCCGAGCGCGTTGCTCAGCGCCATGGTGACTTCCCAGTCTTCCATGCCGCACAGGGAATCAATCGCCTTGCGCACGGGCGATATCCGCCTCTCGGCATTGGTGAAGGTGCCATTTTTCTCAAGAAATGATGAGCCGGGCAAAAATACATGTGCGAACCGCGCTGTTTCATTGAGAAACAGGTCCTGCACAATCAGACAATCCAAAGACTTGAGGGCGGCTTCGACATGATGTGTATTGGGGTCCGACTGGGCCATGTCTTCACCCTGGACGTACATTCCTTTGAAATCACCGTTAACCGCCGCGTCGAACATGTTTGGGATGCGCAAGCCAGGCTCTGGCTGGATTTCCACGCCCCACTCACTTTCGAACAAGGCACGAACCGCCGGATCCGAAACGTGCCGGTAACCCGGCAATTCATGGGGGAATGAACCCATGTCGCAAGAGCCTTGCACATTGTTCTGGCCGCGCAGCGGGTTGACCCCGACACCTTCGCGGCCCAGGTTGCCGGTGGCCATGGCGAGATTGGCGATGCCCATCACCATGGTCGAGCCCTGGCTGTGCTCGGTAACGCCCAGGCCGTAATAAATGGCGCCGTTGGGCACGGAAGCGAACAGACGTGCCGCGGCGCGAACTTCCGAGGCGGGCACACCGGTACTGCGTTCGGTGGCTTCTGGGGAATTCTCCTCGCCAGTAATGAAATCGCGCCACTTAAGATAGGCCGGCATTTCGCAACGGGCTTCAATGTAGGCCCTGTCTTCAAGGCCCTCAGAAATGACCACGTGGGCCAAGGCATTGATCAACGCGACGTTGCTGCCCGGGCGCAACTGCAGGTGATGATCTGCCTTGACGTGAACTCCGGAGACCAGATCAATTTTGCGCGGGTCGGCCACGATCACCCTGGCACCCTCGCGCACACGGCGTTTTAGCCGCGAGGCGAATACCGGGTGTGCTTCGGTGGGATTGGCGCCAATGATCATGATGCAGTCCGATTTGTCCACCGAGTTGAAGGCCTGAGTGCCCGCTGACTCGCCCAGGGTCGTTTTCAGACCATAACCGGTGGGGGAATGGCAGACGCGGGCACAGGTATCGACATTGTTATTGCCAAAAGCGGCCCGCACCATCTTCTGCACCAGGAAGGTTTCCTCATTGGTACAGCGTGAGGAAGTAATACCTCCGATGCTGTCGGGGCCGTGCTCGGCCTGGATTTCCCGTAGCCGCCGCGCTGCATAGGCGATGGCCTCATCCCAGCTCACTTCACGCCAGGCATCGCTGATGCTGTCGCGAATCATCGGCTTGGTGATGCGATCCTTGTGGGTGGCGTAGCCAAATGCAAAGCGCCCCTTGATGCAGGCATGGCCTTCATTGGCATGGCCCGCTTTGTCGGGCGTCATCCGAATCACTTGATCGCCTTTCAACTCAGCTTCGAAGCTGCAACCCACCCCGCAATAGGCGCAGGTTGTCGTCACTTTTCTGACGGGCAGGCCCAGCTCCAGTATCGATTTCTCCTGCAGGGCCTCGGTGGGGCAGTTATCAACGCAGGCACCGCAGGAGACACAATCTGAATCCATGAAGGACTCGATTTGCCCGGCGACCACTTTGGATTCAAATCCCCGGCCGTCGACCGTCAGCGCAAATGTCCCCTGCACGTCATCACAGGCGCGCACGCAGCGATAGCAAACAATGCACTGCGACGGGTCAAATGCGAAATAGGGATTGGAATCATCGATTGCAGCGTCCTGATGATTGGCGCCATCAAAGTCGTAACGGCTGGCCGTGACCCCGACCGCTGCGGCAGTGTCCTGCAGTTCGCAATCGCCGTTGGCCGAGCAATGATCGCAGTCGAGGGGGTGGTCCGACACATAGAGTTCGACCACGTTTTTTCTCAATGCGGTCAGCCTTTTGCTTTCGGTGACCACCTCCATGCCGTCTTCGACCAGCGTGGTGCACGAAGCGGGATAGCCTTTGCGCCCGGCAATTTCCACCAGGCATACCCGGCAGGAACCAAAAGCATCCAGTTTGTCAGTTGCGCACAGTTTCGGGACCTTAATGCCGGCCAGCAGTGCAGCGCGCATAATCGAGGTGCCTGTGGGCACGGTCACCGCCTGGCCGTTGACAGTAAGCTGCACGGGCACACCAATGGTTATCGGCGCTGGTGTTCCAAAATCGGGTTGCGGTTGGTACATGGCTGTGTTCGTTGCTGGTTCGGTCAAAGGCTCACGACAGGTAAGACTATGATATCAAAAACTTACAAGGATTATTCCGGCTTGATCATTCAATGGGTGTTCACCGGCCCGCACAGAAAGTCAGACTTGAAGTGCTTTACTGCACTGCGCACCGGAAAAGGCGTCAGGCCACCCATGGCGCACAGTGAACCGTACTCCATAGTATCGCAGAGTTCTTCGAGCAATGCGAAATTAAATTCGCGATTGTCGTCGGCAAGGATTCGGTCGATGACCTCCACGCCCCGCACCGATCCCACTCGGCAAGGTGTGCACTTGCCACAGGACTCGACGGCGCAAAATTCCATTGCAAAACGCGCCTGCGCGGCCATGTCCACCTCGTCGTCAAACACCACGATACCGCCATGGCCGAGCATGCCCCCAGCTTCTATCAATGCCTCGTAATCCAACGGCACATCCCAGAGATGCGCTGGCAGATATGCCCCCAGCGGCCCGCCCACCTGCGCGGCACGTGCGGGCCGCCCGGTGGCCGTACCACCACCAAAATCCTCGATCAAGGTCCGCAAACTCTCGCCAAAGGCCAGCTCCACCATCCCGCCGCGGCTGATGTTACCCGCCAGTTGCACTGAAATCGTGCCGCGTGAGCGTCCGGTGCCGAAGTCGCGGTAGAATGCCGCGCCCTTTTCCAGCACCGTCGACACTGCCCCCAGGGTCAATACATTATTGACCACGGTGGGTTTGCCCATCAGTCCTTCAATGGCCGGCAACGGCGGCTTGTAGCGAATCAGGCCACGCTTACCCTCAAGGCTGTCGAGCATCGAGGTCTCCTCGCCGCAGATATACGCCCCTGCGCCAATTCTAAGCGCCAGGGTGAAGTCCTGACCTGAATCCAGCAGATTCTCCCCCAGGTAGCCGGCCGCGCGCGCCCGGCGCATTGCTTCGGAAAATATCTTTGCAACCAACGGGTATTCAGAACGGAGATAGACATAGCCCTCGGTCGCGCCCACTGCCAGCCCTGCAATCAGCATGCCTTCGATGAGCTGATAAGGATCGGCCTCCATCAACAGTCGGTCGGCAAAGGTTCCCGAATCACCCTCATCCGCGTTGCAGACAATGTACTTCTGCGTCGCCGGCGTATCCAATACCGTTTGCCACTTGATGCCGGTTGGAAAAGCGGCACCGCCCCTGCCACGCAACCCGGATTCCTTCACTTCGTCCACGATCTGCTGGGGGGTGAGCGTCAGTGCCCGCTGGAGGCCTTCAAAACCGGCCTGATTGACATAGTCGTCGATCGACAGCGAATCGCCGACGCCAGCGCGGGCGAAAGTCAGCCGCTGCTGCCGTTCAAAATATGGAATTTGTTCCGTTTTGCCCAGCGCAAGCGGGCTCTGTGCAGCGGTGGGAAAACCGGCCTCGAAGAGAGCGCCAACGTCTGCGGGCATGACCGGACCATAGGCGTGCCGCCCCGCTTCAGTTTCGACCTCCACCATTGGCTCAAGCCAGAACATGCCCCGCGAACCGTTGCGGACCAGGTCGACATCCAGCCCGCGTGTAATTGCCTGTTGCCGGATCAGCGCGGCAACTTCATCGGCGCCCAGGGCGCAGGCCGTAGTATCCATTGGCACGTAAACGCGAATCGCCATCAGCGTACTGCTCCTTGCCCCACGCCATGCGCTTCAATAAGCTCGTCGAAGCGTTCCGGCGTGACCCGCGCATGAATGTCATCACCAATCCGTATGGACGGCGTGCAAGCACAATTGCCCAGGCAATACACCGGCTCGAGCGTGAATTGCCCATCTGCGGTGGTCTCGCCGTAGCCAATGCCCAGGCTGGCTTTGGCGTGTGCTTCGAGTTGACGCGAACCCATCGCCTGGCAGGCTTCGGCACGGCACAGCTGTACCACGACCCGGCCGTGTGGTTGCATACGAAAATCATGGTAAAAACCGATCACGCCCTGGACTTCGGCGCGCGATAGGTTCATGCCAGCAGCGATCAAGGGAATTGCCGCCTTCGGAATGCAACTATATTGGTGCTGCAGATCATGCAACACGGGCATCAGCGCACCGAGGTCATTGCGATGCCGGGCAATGACGGCTTCGACTGTTTGTTCAAGTTCCGGCTGCATGATCGATACTTCGAAATCACCGCATTTAATAGGCCACAGTAAACCATTTCGAACGAATTTAGAAACCGAATTTGCTGTTGTTTCCTGCGCGCCAAGCAAGTAGCATTTTGCCTTTCCCATTCATCGCCCCAATCATTGGGTTTACCACCGCATCAATCGGAACAATTCATGTACAACTGCACCCAAAACTACATCAATGGTCAGTGGCAGCAATCTGCCGGGCCTCAACACGACATCACCAATCCGGCAACCACCGCTTCAATCGGTAAAGTCTCCTACAGCACCGCAGAAGAAATCGACCAGGCTGTGGCTGCGGCCAGAGCTGCATTCAGCGGGTTTTCCGCCTGGAGCATTGAGCAGAGAAAGGAGCTGTTGAAGAACATAATTGATGCCTACAAAGCCCGCTACAACGATATCGCTGCGGCAATCTCGGCGGAAATGGGCTGCCCCATCACCATGTCGCAACAGGCACAGGCGGGCGCAGGCATCGGTCATCTCAAAGGCACGCTGGCCGGCTTGGACCATATCCGCTTCGAAGAAACACTGGGCAATGCCCTGGTGGTCAAAGAGGCCATCGGTGTCTGTGGCCTGATCACACCATGGAATTGGCCGATCAACCAAGTCACCTGCAAAGTGGCCCCGGCCATCGCCGCAGGTTGCACGGTGGTGCTCAAACCCAGTGAAATATCGCCGGTGAGTGCCACACTGTTCGCCGAAGTCATGGAGGCGGCCGGCGTACCCGATGGCGTGTTCAATCTGGTGCAAGGCGATGGGCCCGGCGCCGGCGCGGCATTGTCCTCGCACCCGGATGTCGACATGATGTCCTTCACCGGCTCCACCCGGGCCGGCATCCTGGTCGCGAAGGCCGCAGCCGATACCGTCAAACGCGTTGCCCAAGAACTGGGCGGCAAGTCACCCAACATCATTCTCGAGGATGCCCCATTGCGCAAAGCGATTAGCAGCGGTGTGCTCCATTGCTTCAACAACTCCGGCCAATCATGCAATGCGCCCTCGCGCATGCTGATACCAGAGCATCTTTACGAAGAAGCGGTGGCCATCGCTGCCGAAACCGCTCCAGGCGCCACGGTCGGCGACCCGCAGGACCCTGACATCAAGCTGGGGCCAGTGGTATCGGAACTGCAGTTCAACAAGATTCAGGCGCTGATCGAAAAAGGTATCGAGGAAGGTGCAGGCCTGGTCTGCGGTGGGCCGGGCCGCCCGGAAGACCTCGCTGAGCACCTCCAGGATGGCTATTTTGTGCGGCCAACCGTGTTCAGAGACGTCAACAATGATATGACGATCGCTCGTGAGGAAATATTCGGCCCGGTGCTGTGCATGATTCCCTACAGCAATCTGGATGAAGCTGTTGAAATTGCCAACGACACGCAGTATGGACTGTCGAGCTATGTCTACGGCGAGTCCGCCGACGAGGCCATGGCGGTTGCCCGCCGGCTCAGGACCGGCATGGTGCATATCAACGGCGCAGACGGTGACATCATGGCCCCATTTGGTGGCTACAAGCAGTCAGGCAATGGCCGTGAATGGGGCGCTTACGGTATCGAGGACTATCTGGAAACCAAGGCGGTCATGGCTGCCTGATTTGGCAGCCTGAAGACCCGGCAATGTCCCTGCACGTCGCCACTCCCCTGATCGAGTCGCTCCCCATGGGGAAAAATCTCGCTGGCCGGGTGTGGCTGAAGCTTGAATCCTGCCAGCCCAGCGGATCCTTCAAAAATCGCGGCATCGGCCACGCCTGCCGGGTGGCGGTGAGCAAAGGCGCCACTCGTCTGATTTCGTCATCAGGCGGTAACGCCGGACTGGCGGTGGCTTATTCCGGCCGGCGATTGAGCGTACCGGTCACGGTGGTGGTGCCATCGACCACTCAGCCACGGACCATAGAGCTGATCGAATCCGAAGGTGCCGAAGTCATCGTGACGGGGGCAAACTGGGATGCGGCGCACCAGCACGCCACTTCATTATGTTCGGCTGAAACCGCCTACCTGCACCCCTTCGACGATCCGAATATCTGGACCGGTCACGCCAGCATGATTGACGAGGTTGCCGCCGAGGATCTGCGGCCGGATATCATCGTGCTATCGGTCGGAGGAGGAGGGCTGCTGTGCGGCGTGGTCGAGGGCGCGCAACGCAACGGTTGGGAAGACATCCCAATCATTGCCGTGGAGACCGAAGGCGCCGCTTCGCTACACGCTGCGGTCGTGGCGGGCCATCATGTCGCCATCGACGCCATCGACAGCATAGCCACCTCACTGGGCGCCACACAGATCGCTCGCCGGGCTTATGAATTGCTGCAATCCTGGCCTGTCATTTCCCACATCGTCACGGACAGGCAGGCAGTGGAAGGCTGCATGCGTTTCCTGACTGACCACCGCATTGTCGTCGAGCCGGCCTGCGGCGCCAGTTTGCACGCCGTCTACCAGGCCTGCGATGCCCTCGCTGGCAAACAGTCAATACTCGTCATCGTTTGCGGTGGTGTCGGCGCCACCCTGGAGCAACTGGAATCCTGGCACCGGTCCTGAACATCCCAGCACTACCTCCGGAAAGCCCCATGAGCGGACTGCTGGCCACGCCTTTTGCACAAGGATGTGCTTAGATCGTGGAGCGCAAGGATGCGCGGGAACGATCCCGCAGGGATGCGCGGGAGCGATCCAAGGCGCTAAGAACACTTGAAACCGTTCAGCAGCTCTTCGAGCCGCCGGAAAATGCTGCCATCCTGGCATTTTCCTTCCTCACGCCATCCTTGGCGCTCGGGCTCGACGACCCTGTCGCTTGTGCGGCTCCTTCTGTTCTACCTCCGGAAAGCCCCATGAGCGGACTACTGTCCACGCCTGGCGGATGGCCCTTCGGGCTACCCGCACTTCTCCGCGCTTGGTGGGTCGGCTCCAACGGAACATCCTGTTCCGTGTCGCCTCGTCGAGCCATCCCTGCCTCGACGACCCAGTCGCTTGTGCGGCGTTCGGCATCCTTTAAGGCGTGGCCAGCAGCCCGCTCCTGGTGCTTTCCTAACCCTGGAGCGCGACTGCAGGGCTGCAGGAGGTAGAGCATGCAGGAGCAATTGCCGAGGGAAGCGAAACTCCAGCCGAAGGCATGGCTGGCGAAGCCAGACTCAGTGAGATGCCGTCGAGCGCAGGCCCGAGGAGCCGCACGTTTTGCCCGCAGGGCCAAAGAGTAAGGTGACGAAGCCGTCGCGCGTGCAGCCGCCTTCCGCCAAAGGCGGGAGCAGGGAAGCGAGACTCCTTAAACGCTACTGGGTTTGTGACTGCTCACAGGCTGGGATGCCGTCCGGCAGGACCCGACTGAGCACGATTTCGCCCATCAGTCCGGTGCCAAATATCTCGTACGTCATCACCAGTTCCCCACAGGAATTGGCCTTGATGGTGATGGTGCCCACGATGGTTTGCTCGGCCTGGATGTCGGAAACAAAGATGCCGCCTGTTGACAACTCAAGATCAAGTACAGCCGTGTCGCCAGAGAACACACCAAGCACGGTATACCATGCCTGGCTCGGGTGGCCCAGGGTAAATTCGATACCGCCGTCGGGCGCGTCGATATCGTAGGTAAACCAGGCCAGCCAGATGAAACCGGTTTCGGGGTAAATAATGATGAACACACCCTGGTTGCCTTTCTTGATGGCATCGCGGTAGGAATCATTGAAAAATGCGTTGAGGATAACGCCACCACCCTCGCCACCCGCTTGAGTGACACTGATCGATCCGCGCATGATGGATGGGTGAACGCTGCAGAAGTAGTTCACTTCTTCAACGCTGTTGAATGTCCTTGAGAATATGAAGGATTCGGCCGTGACTGAAGCCCAGGCAAAACCGGCTTCAGTGACATCGTGCATGGGCCCGCCGTACACGTCCGGAATATTGGTCCACCGCACCGTGTCGCCAACTTCGATATCAAGGTCCGCAGGCTCGAAGAAATTGTTCAATACGGCGACCTCGTGGGTTGTTTGAGCAGTGAGCGAAAGCGGGCCCGACACATTCAAATCATCATAGATTCTCGCATATTCCGCTTCGTCTTCAAACACGGCACTCTCAACGCCGTACAGATAGGGACTCCCTACCATATATTTGGAAAATTCCTCGGGGCGGGCAAATATCGCATAAGCTGAAAACAGGCCACCGTGTGAATGACCAAACAATGCGTGATCATTGTTCATGCGGTATTTGGCGGCCAGTATCGGACGTGCCTGGTCAATCAAAAAATTCAGATACCTGTCGGCTTTTTGTGGAAAGTGAGAAAAGTCCTCTGGCATCACTTTTCTTTGCAGCGCACCTTCAAACCCTGTCCGATAATAAGGCCGGCCGGGCGGAGTAAAGTCGGTACGGCGTCTTTCCATTCCGACCAATCCCTCCTCATTGGCGGAGCCGACTGCAACCACGAACATTTCAGGTGCACGCTGGCCCAGGGTCAGTGCATCCAGCACCCCCATGGTGAGGTTGAGCATCAGGGGGCCATCCATCAACCACAGGACCGGGTATTGCTTGTCCGGGTTGGCCCGGTAAGTGGCCGGTAAGGCCACCTGCAAGGTGTGGTCATAGTCGAATCCCGTGGCGCGAATCTTGATCGGCTGGTCCAGAGTCATGACCACATTTGCGCCGGCAACGGCCAGTTGGCTCGTCACTTCCAGTTTATCCGGTTCGTCTTTTTGTCCGCCCTCAGCCTGGACGGCAAATAATGCGGCGAGAATTATCCCTCGATACAGAGCAGTTATCCCATTCATTGGTCTGTCCCTTGTTGCAAGATATTAAATGATCGCTACTTACAGCTCTTCCTTATATCGAAACGCCCATTGCACCGCAATCCATTTGGTGTAAGCAGTCGCAAGGTGCAGATTCCACCTGTTGTCAGCTCCGGCGAATAACCGCACAATACGGTGTCCATTCGCCCCGTCATTGAAATCCAACAGAGACCGAAGCATGCAAGTACCGTTACTCGTCGATGATTTTCTGCGCCGGGCCTCCCGGATCTACCCGGCCAAGACCGCCATCGTCGACGGTGAGCGGCGTTTTACCTATGCCCAGTTTCAAGAACGGGTGCACCGATTGTCCAACGCTTTGTTGAACTTGGGGCTGCAGAAAGGCGACCGGGTGTGCATCCTCAGCCCCAATTCACACTTTTTCCTGGAGAGTTTCTACGCCACCAGCCAGACCGGCATTATCCTGGTGCCGCTAAATTACCGCCTGGTGCCTGCAGATCACCGCTACATCATCAACCACGCCGGGGTCAAAGCGGTATTGGTCGATTATGAATATACCCCCATGATCGATACCATTCGCGCCGAATTGGAATCGGTCGAGCATTGGGTAGTCGCCACAGATGCCGGCGGCGATCATCCGGGCTGGATGGACTGGGAGGAGATCATCGGTGCAGCCAGCGCGGCAGCGCCGCCGGATGCGCTGTGCGAAGAAAACGACCTGGTTTCAATCAATTACACCTCGGGCACCACGGCCCGGCCCAAAGGCGTGATGATGACCCACCGCAATTGCTACATCAATGCCTACAGCCTGATCGCTCACCTCCAGGTGGCGCATGACGATGTGGAGCTGTGGACCTTGCCAATGTTCCATTGCAACGGCTGGGGCGGCGTTTACGCCATTACGGGAATGGGCGGCACCCACGTGATTCTGCGCGCCATTGACGCAAAGGAGATTTACCGTTTGATCGCCACGGAAGGCGTGACATTCGCCTGCATGGCGCCGGCGGTCCTGCGGACCATACTGGATTTCCCGGACAAGGATCAGTACAGCATCACCACCAAACCGAGATTTACCGTTACCGGCGCACCCCCGCCAGCGGCTTTTATCGAAAAGCTTGAGACAGAATTGGGCTGGAAATTCTTACAGATATACGGGCTGACAGAAACCGCACCGTTTCTGACTTCATCGCAGCCGGACTTTGCAACCGACAAAAGTGATTATGCCCGCCGCGCACGAGCCGGCGTACCCGGCCTTGGGGTCGATCTGCTGGTGTTGGACCAGAACGATTGCCCGGTACCACAGGACAGCAAAACCGTTGGTGAAATCTGCGCCCGTAGCAATGTGGTATTCAAAGGCTATTGGGAACAACCTGACGAAACCGACAGCGCCATTTATGACGGCTACTTCCATACCGGCGACCTCGCCGTCTGGGATGACTTGTTCAACATCCACATTGTCGATCGCAAGAAGGATGTCATCATTTCCGGCGGCGAAAATATCAGCTCACCCGATATTGAAGACACCCTTTATCGCCACCCGGCGGTGCTGGAGTGCGCTGTTATTGGCGTGCCGCACGACAAGTGGGGCGAAACACCCAAGGCCCTGATTGTGTTGCGGCAGGGTCAGACTGTCAGCGAACAGGAACTGAAAGACTTCTGCCGTGAGCACATGGCGAATTTCAAATGCCCCTCTTCGGTGGAATTCATCGCCGAATTGCCACGCACCGCGACCGGAAAACTGCAGAAATTCAAACTTAGAAAGAAGTATTGGGAAGGCCGCGACCGTACGGTCAGTGGCTGAGTCGAGTCAGCAGAGAGTGTTTCAAAAAATGATCAAATTGGCGGATTTTGTAGTCGACAAGGCATCACCATCGCAACTCGACTCACTGGGGTTGGGCAAAGCCTACTGGAATTTCTGGCGCAAGGCGATGGCCCACCCCGGTGCGTTGTTCGAACAGAATATTCAACTGGCCATGGACCAGGCGAAGTTGCTGTCTTACGGCGTGCGCAAAGCCCTGCAGCAAGATGCCGGGGCAGTAGTCGAGCCGGACAAGGGCGATCGGCGTTTCAGAGGCGCGGCCTGGGATGAAAACCTGTTTTTCGATCTGATCAAGCAGAGCTACCTGATCACCGCCGGCCACGTACGCGAGGTGGTGGGCAGTGCCGATCTCGACGAACACCAACAACACAAGCTCGATTTCTTCACCCAGCAGATGCTCGACGCCCTGTCACCCAGCAATTTTCCATTGACCAACCCCGAAGTGCTCAGGGTCACCGCCGAAAGCAAGGGCGAAAACCTCGTGCAGGGCATCAAAAACCTGGCGGCGGACTTCAAGGCCGGTGGCGGCAAGCTCAAGATCAGCATGGTCGACAAGGACGCCTTTGAAGTGGGCGTCAACACCGCCACCTCCCCCGGCAAGGTCGTTTACCAGAATGACATGATGCAACTTATCCAGTATTCGCCCAGCACTGACAAGGTCCATCAACGGCCGCTGTTAATACTTCCACCGTGGATTAACAAGTTTTATATCCTCGACCTGAGCGAGAAAAACTCGTTCATTCGCTGGATGGTGGCCCAGGGATATACGGTCTTTGTCGTTTCCTGGGTCAATCCGGATGAAAAACTTGCGGCCAAGTCCTTCGAGGACTACATGAATGAGGGCGTATTCGAAGCTCTGGATGCGGTCGAAGCGGCCACCGGTCAGTCTGAGATCAATGCGATTGGATATTGCATTGGCGGCACGCTGCTGGCCTGCGCCTTGTCACAGATGGCCATTACCGGTGATGAGCGCGTCAAGACCGCCACTTTTTTCACCACCCAGGTCGACTTCAGCGAAGCGGGCGATTTGAAAGTCTTCATTGATGAACCCCAACTCGAAAAGCTCGAAGAAAAAATGGAGGAGAAAGGCTACCTGGAAGGCTCAGAGATGGCCGGCACGTTCAACATGCTGCGCGCGAACGATCTGATCTGGTCATTCGTCGTAAACAATTACCTGATGGGCAAGAAACCGGCCGCCTTTGATCTGCTTTACTGGAACAATGATTCGACCCGTATGCCGCTGGCCATGCACAAGTTTTACCTGCGGGAAATGTATCTCAACAACCGCCTCTCGCAGCCGGGCGGAATCACCCTCAACGACATCCCGGTAGATTTGTCGGAAATCAAGATTCCGGTTTTCCTGCAGTCCAGCAAAGACGATCACATCGCCCCGTATCAGTCCGTTTACAAGGCCACCCAAATGTACAGCGGGCCCGTCACCTTCATGCTGGCCGGTTCAGGCCATATCGCCGGCGTTGTGAATCCGCCCACGGCCAACAAGTACTACCACTGCACCAATGACGAAATTACCGAAAACGTTGAAGACTGGATTGAAGGCGCGCAATACCATGAAGGGTCCTGGTGGAATTACTGGGACCAGTGGCTGGCGCCGCAGTCGGGCCCTGATGTACCGGCGCGGATGCCGGGTGAAGGTGAGCTTGATGCGATTGAAGATGCACCAGGAAGCTATGTCGCAATGACATGAATCCAGGCCAGGGGCACAAGACAATGCACCCTCCTGCCGGGTTTCTCTGGTGGCCGTCTCTGCGGCTAAATTCGCATTGCCCCATCGACCCCAAAATTCTGCCCGTTGGCAAATTCATTTTCAATGATGAACTCCACCGTATGCGCAATCTCATCCGGCGTCCCCAGGCGATTAACAGGGATCATTGCGCGTAATTTTTCCAGCACCGACGGCTTCAGCGCCTTCACCATCCGGGTACCAATATATCCGGGCGAAATGGCGTTGACACGAATACCGTAGCGGGCCAGTTCCTTGGCCCAGGTCACCGTCATGGCCGCCACCCCGGCCTTGCTGGCGGTGTAATTGGTCTGGCCGGCGTTGCCAAGGCGTGAAATGCTGGAAATATTGATGATGACACCGCCTTCGCCACTGGCCGCCATGGCTTCGGCAGCGGCGCGGCCGCACAGGAAGACCCCGGTCAAATTGACGTTGATCACCTGGTTCCAGTCTGACAGTTCCATGCGTGACTGCAATTTGCCGTCGTGGAACTTGATCAGCAACGCATCGCGAGTCAAGCCGGCGTTGTTAATCATCACGTCGATCCGGCCGAAATGCGCAACGACATCTGCCACCGCTTTGTCCACTGCGATCTCGTCGGTGACGTCACATTTGATACCCATACAACGTTCCTGATCCAGACCAAGGCGCTCCTGGAGCGCTTCGATGGCCTGACCGCGAAAATCAATCAAGGCCAGTCTGGCGCCATTGGCTCCAAGTCGTTCCGCCATGGCGGAACCGAGCCCACCACCGGCGCCAGTAATGACGACAATCCTGTTTTCTACATTCATTGGTGATCCTTTATTCTTTTTTGTCGGTCGAATTGTGGGGGTTGAGGGCGTTGAGAAAGACGTTCTGAAGCTGGTTCATCCATTCGAGATTCTGCTCGGTGGCGGAGGCCACCAATTCGGCCGGTGACTGCATGACGGATTTCATCTGATCACGCAGGCGGCTGCGCTGGTTCAACAGTTGCTGCAGTGACATTTCGAGATACTGGGAAGCCAGTTTCTGCATCGGATGACCGTAAAACTGGATCATCGATGTCAGCAGAGCCTCGCTCAATATTGGCTGGCCCAACTGCTCTTGTTCTGCAACCAATTGGAGCAGCACCTCGCGGGTAATATTGGATTTCGATTTGGCGTCCAACACTTCTACCTTCTCACCCGATGCAATCAGGTTTTTGAGGTCTTCCAGCGTAATGTACTGGCTGGTCTGAACATCATAGAGACGCCGATTGGCGTATTTTCGGATCGTTCTTGGGGTGGCTCCAGTAGCGGCCATCAGCTCTCCAGTTTCTGACACAAAAAAGCCGACAGGCTGACCGCCTGTCGGCTTTCACATTCAGGGCGCGAGACCTGAATCATCGCAAATCTGCTGTTGTTTGCCTTAGAGACTGTTAACAGACCCTAAGCTGCTTTGGCTTTCTTCTCAGTCTTCTTGGCCGGGGCTGCGACAGGCTGCTGGCCCACGAAGTCCAACAGATCATTGGCAGCTTCGCTGACACCGGCCTGGTATTCAGTGACGATGTCTTGCACATCTGCTGCGAGTTCGGCGGCGCGGTTGCCGGTTTCGGTGACGATGGCCTGCTGCGCAGCCAACTTGTCAGAAATCGAATTGCCTTCATACAGCGCTTCGATGCGCTTGCCGTTCAATACCAGCAAATCTTCAGCGAAAGCCAACTGCGCGCGAGCAGCTTTGTGAAAAGACTCTGCCAGCAATTGGTGAGACTTCCGAGCTGAAGTCAGAAAAGGGTTATCGGCCGAAAACAGCGCTTCGGGCTTGAAGAAATAAAATGCCTGGCTCATGTCACTACTCCAATTAATTCACAATCAATAGGGCGAAAATTCTAAAGGCATATTAACATCAATTTTTGTGCAGTGCAACAATACTTTATACTACTGATTATAAAGTCTTTTATAGAAATACATATTGCGATGCAATAGGCCTAATCAACAGGCTCAATCTGGAACTGCTCGCGCACTTCACCAATAAACTCACCACCCGGACCAAAGCTGCGCTCGACCATGGTTGCGACGCGGTCCCAGCCCAGCATGACCAGGTTGCTCGCCCGCGTTCCATAGTCTTCAGACTGGATGAACCGCGACGACAGCATTCGCTCCCATTCAGGACTTATGCCGGTGTCGGGCAGGTTTTCATCAACGGCCACACGGCTGTCGTGCAGCAATTCCAACAAGCGGCCTTCATCGGGCCGCTGCAACGCGGCACGCAAGGCTGATTTCAGCCCGGCCACCTTGGGCCATGGGGTATCGAGCAAGTGATTGCTCAAACCATGAATCCCGGGCGCCAGAGCGTGAACTTTCCCGCCTCGATTGGAAAAATAGTACATTCCCCCGATATCGCCATCGTCCCTGGAATCAGCCTGGGAATCAGCCTGGGAATCAGCCTGGGAATCGCCCCAGGCATCGCAAATGAGCAAGCTAAAGCCGGCGTATTCATCTGCACGTGGCTGCAACTCCGTCAGGTAGTCCAATGCAGTGAACGAGCCGGTGAGGAAGTCAGTAACCAGGTGGCCACGCGAACTGTCGAAGCGAGCTCCCGGCGCTTCGCGAAAATTTGTCACCGCCGCAAAACGCCCGTTTCGGGTCAACCCCATCCAGGTCCCCCCGCCTCTCAGGTCGCGACCTGCAAATAGGCCGGGATGCTCTGGCCATTCAGCCAGTGGTGCGCTTGGGCGCTCATAGAATTCGTCCCGATTGGCCAGTAATACCAGTGGGTATCGGTTTTGTACTTGCAAGGACAGTGCGATCAGACACATAATTCAGGCCCACTTCACGGCCCAGTTCCATTGATGATTTGCCAAGGATACCTGACCATGCCGACCAAGAACGCACTGACTTCCCTGTTTATCCGCTGTTTGCTGTTTGTGCTGCTTTGTCCGCTCCACCTTTGGGCGGAATCGTCGAGCGACCTCAAGCCGGATTTTGTCCTGACCAGGGAGCAAACCCACAATAAATTCAGCCGTGCCATACCGCCTGCCATTCGCGTTTCATCCGGGAGCATTATCGAGGCCAACACACACGAAGCGACCGGTGGACAACTCAATATCGATTCAACCGTGGATGATCTCAACGCACTGGATTGGGACAAAATTCACACGCTCACCGGGCCGGTGTATGTCGAGGGCGCAATGCCAGGCGACACCCTCGCAATCAAGCTGATTAAATTGGAGCCTGGCGACTGGGGCTGGATGGCCATTGTGCCCGGTTTCGGATTTTTGGCGGATGAGTACAGCCAGGCCCAATTCAAGACTTTCGTGCTGGACAAGGGCAGCAAGTCGTTCGAATTCACCAAAGGCATTCACATCCCGTTAAGGCCTTTTGCAGGCGTAATGGGGGTCGCGCCAGCGAGCGATGAGATGATCGATACCATTCCCCCCAGGGCAAACGGCGGCAATATGGACGATCCCAACCTGGTGGCTGGAACGACGGTTTATTTTCCGGTGTTTGCAGAGGGTGCCCTGTTTTCAATTGGTGACACGCATTCGGCACAGGGCCTGGGCGAGGTTTCCGGGACCGCCTTGGAATCACCGATGCGCATTACTTATGAAATCAGTGTCATAAAAGGCGGGCGCAGCATTGAGGAACCGCAATACGAAACATCCGACTACTACGCCACCACTGGCTTCGCAACCACCATCGAGGAGGCAGCGAAAAAGGCCACGCGCTTTATGATCGCCTATCTGCAGGACACCCGGGGCCTGAGCCGCGAAGACGCCTACATGCTGTGCTCAGTTGCCGCCGAGCTGAAAATAGCCGAGGTGGTGGATGCGCCCCACATGTTGGTCACCATGCATTTGCCCAAGCACATCTTCAGAAATTGACCAGGCAGATGGATTCAAAGCCAGCCCTGGATCATCTCGACCCAGGCCTGCAGGCCAGCCGCAACCTGGGCCTGATTCTGGGTCAACGGGCTGACTCGGGCGAACTGGCCATCGTTTTCGTTGATTCCGCCGGTCGAAGCAAACACTACAGCTTTCGGTCCATCGACAAGGGCTGCCGCGCGGTTGCCGGCGACCTGCAAAGCCGCGGCCTGCGGCCCGGCTCGCGGGTCGGCATTCTCGGCATCAATTCGGTGGAATACCTGTGCGCCTACCTTGGTATCATGCGGGCCGGATTGGTCGCGGTGCCGGTCAATCAAAAGCAGCCAGAGGAAACCATCGCCTTTATTTGCGAAGACGCAAGCCTTCAGTTGCTTTATGCAGATGAAGCATCACGCACCAGGGTGGAAAATCGGGTTCTGACGCTGAGCCTCGAAGCCCTGCCCCAGCGAGAGACAGGTTTCATCGACGGTTACACTGACCCGGATTCAACCGCATTGATCCTGTACACGTCGGGCAGCACGGGCCGGCCCAAGGGTGTCGTGTTGTCTCACGCCAGCCAGTTGGCGATGGTCGACCACGTGCACACCGACGAAAGCACGCTGTTTTCCGGTCAGATGGGCATTGTCGTGGCGCCCATGTTCCATATGAACGCATTGGTATTTCTCGAAAGCTACCTCGCCGGGGGTGGCTCGCTGGTGTTGATGTCGAAGTTCAATGCTGAAATTTTCGCCCAGGCGATTGAGGAATTCCAGGTCAACATGATTACCGGCGTGCCGACCATGATCGCCCTGCTTTACAGCGCCTGGGCAAAACTGGACAAGACTGATCTGAGCAGCGTCCACACCGTCTACATCGGCTCTGCGCCGGTCACCCAGGCTATCGTCGAGCAGGCCAAGGCTATGGCGCCGGACGCCATCGTGCTTAATTCCTATGGCACGACGGAAACCGGCGGTGGGCTGTTCGGTGCACACCCGCAAGGCGTAAACCGGCCATCCACGGCCGTGGGCTATCCGATGGAGGGTGTCGGCATCAAGCTAATCGACAAGCAAGGCAATGAGGTCAGTGATGAGGGGGTGCTGCTGGTCAAGGCGCAAAGCGCGATGACGGAATACCTCAACCTGCCAGAGCTGACCGCCGCCAAGATACGCGATGGTTGGATCAACACCGGCGATATTTTCCAGCGCGACGAAAACGGATTCTTTTATTTCATCGGCCGCGATGATGACATGTTCGTGTGCTCAGGCGAAAACATATATCCCGGCGAGGTGGAACGTATCCTCGAATCACACCCGGCAGTCGACCAGGCCAGCGTCGTCCCCGTGCCGGACTCAATTCGTGGCCAAATGCCGGTGGCCTGGGTGGTGGGGTCCGAATCCAAAGTCAGTGAAGCACAACTTCAGGAATATGTGCGCAGCAAGGCGGCGCCTTACCTGTATCCCAGAAGAGTCTGGTTCCTCGACGAGTTGCCGCTGGCGGGCACGTCGAAAATTGATCGCAATTTGCTGGCCGCCAAGGCCCGAAAGAACATGGATAACGGAGGCAAGACATGAACAATTCAAGCCTGACATTAAGGAGTCTCGCTTCCCTGCTGCCGCCTTCGGCGGAAGGCGGCTGCGCTCGACAGCATACAAAAGGCGCCTGGCCCCTCTGGTACCGCTCGCTATGCTCGACTTACCCAACCGGGGCCGGCGGGTCGCCTGCAGCTCCAAGACTGAATGGCGCGCTGGCAGTGCCGCTGTTGCTGGCCTTGCTCGGCTGTTCTAAGGCACCAGACACCAGCATTCCAGCTGAACCCATCAATCGTCCCCCCCCTGCTGCCAGCCAGGCACAGGGTGGGCGCACTGCGTTTGTCAATGTATCAGTCATACCGATGGATTCGGAGACAGTGCTGGAAAACCACACTGTCATTGTTAGCGATGGCCGTATTGTCAGTGTGTTGCCCACCGCCGACACCGATGTCAGCCAAGTGACCACCGTGATTGATGGCGCAGGCAAATACCTGGCGCCGGGTCTCGCCGACATGCACGCGCATCCGATGACCCAATATGACCTGGATCTGTTTCTGGCCAATGGCATTACCTTTATTCGTTCAATGTGGGGCGAGCCACCGTTGCTCGAGATGCGTGATGCCATCAATCGGGGAGAGCTTCGAGGACCACGCATTTACACCAGCGGCCGGATCGTCGATGGCCCGCCCGCCCTCCATTACGGGACCGATGAAGTCGTTGACGCAGATTCTGCCCGGGCTGTCCTCACCGATCAGCTCCAAGACGGCTATGACTGGATAAAAATCTACTCAAATCTCAACCTCGAAGCCTTTGATGCCATTGCATCGCAGGCGAAGTCTTCGAAAGTCCATTTTGCCGGCCACATTCCAGCGTCCGTACCGGCCGCACACGCCATGCGCGCCGGAATGCAGACCTTTGAGCATTTGACCGGCGTGGCCACCGCCACTACTCGCGACGGTGTGGACGTACCGGCCCGCTGGGCGCCCGAATTCGCTACGCTTGCCGCCCGCATTGCAACGGGCGAAGTGACCATGGATCAACTCTTCGACAGCGAAAAAATGACGGATCTGGCCAATGTCGCGGCGGAAACAGGTATTTGGGTCGTGCCGACACTGGTTGTCTTGCGTAGCATCGGCCTGTCGCCCGCGCAAATGCAGGCCGAAAGCACCACTCAGGCATACCGCCACATGAGTTATCCAGTGAAGGAATTCTGGAAATTGATACCCATGATGAGCGCCGCAGCAAGCCCCGAGGTGTCCGCCGGCACCGCCAGGTATTTTGAGCATGAAATCAGCCAGGTCGGCGCCTTTCATCAAGCGGGGGCGGGAATATTGGCCGGCACGGACGCGCCCAACCCATTTGTTTATACCGGATTTAGCCTGGTCACCGAACTGGAGTTATTTGTCGAGGCCGGCATGACCAGCTTTGAGTCGGTTCAGACGGCCACAACGAACGTGGCGGCCTTCCTGGGTGAGTCAGGAGAGACCGCCGTCGTGCGCGCAGGCGCGAGGGCCGACCTGGTGCTGTTGGAAGCCAACCCTCTGGAATCCGTAACGGCCTACCGGTCCATTGAGGGTGTCATGGTGGCAGGCCAGTGGCTTGATCGGGCGACATTGGACGGCCTGCTTGAAGGCGCAGTGGAGAGTGCCCAGATCGATGCGACGATGTTTGAAGGTCAACAAGGCTGGCCAACTGAGCAAGGAGAGCAGATCATGCTACAGGCTGCTTACCGGCGTTATCAAAAAAACCAAACGGCAGGTGCGGAGCGCATCAGTACTGTACAAACCGCGAACGGCGGCGTCGCGCACCTGAGCCATTCCCGTCAGGACGATGGTCAGGAGCACACGGCCCGGTTGGCTGGCGGTGCTGAGCTCAGTCTCTCCGGCAGTGCTGCAGACTGGCTGGCCATCGGCAGCAAAATTAGCGATCTGGCAGACGGTGAAACGCGCCGGCTCTCAGGCACCATGCAAACCCCCGATGGCCTCGACACAGTGGAAATCACCGTGACCCGGCACCCCAGTATTGTCATCACCGGCCACTTTTACTGGTCTGGGTGCAATCCTCACGATGTGCTGATTTTTGGCCCATCGACAGCAATCACGGCCGAAATTTGCTGGGGTGGCGGATTCTTCAGCGGCTGGCCGATTCGAATCGAAGTCGAGCAGGACAAAGTCAAGACCACATACCGGCGTTTTCTCTGATACATTGCGCTCATGACCGCGCTGAAAATTCCAACGCTGGTGGAGCTTCGGGAAGCAGCAGCACGTATCCGGGGCACCGCAACACGTACGCCTTTGCTAAGGCTGCCGCTGGAGGGAGATGGGTCTGAAATCTGGCTCAAGCTGGAAAACCTGCAGCCGATCGGCTCCTTCAAAATCCGTGGTGCGGTCAACGCCATTGCGGCGGCAAAGCCCGAAGCCCTGGCTCAGGGGGTGTTTACGGCCAGCGCCGGAAACATGGCCCAGGGTGTTGCCTGGGCCGCTCGAAAATTGAATTTGCCCTGCGCTGTGGTCGTACCCGACCACGCGCCCGCAACCAAGATTGCTGCGATTGAACGCCTGGGTGGAAAAGTCATAAAAGTGACCTTCGACGAGTGGTGGGAGGTGATGATGAGCGGCGTTTATCCTGGCCTTGATGGCCTCTTCATTCACCCGGTCTGTGACCAAAACGTCATTGCCGGCAATGGCACGGTGGGGCTTGAGATCATCGAAGATTGCCCGGAAGTCGAAACGCTCATCGTCCCGTTCGGCGGCGGGGGCCTGAGTTGCGGCATCGCAGCAGGAGTTCGGGCCAGCGGCAGTAAAGCCCGCGTTTTATGTGCGGAGGTCGAAACTGCGACACCGCTCAGTGCAGCACTCAAGGCAGGAAAGCCGGTGGAAGTGGATTATGCCTCGAGTTTTGTCGACGGCATCGGGGGCAAGACTTTGTTGGCGCCCATGTGGCCGCTGGTGCGCGAGTTGATCGACGGTTCCATCATCGTATCCCTGCGCCAGATCGCCGCTGCGATCCGCCTGCTGGCCGAGCGCCAGCGAACCATTGCCGAAGGTGCGGGTGCGAGCGCACTAGCGGCGGCACTCAGCGCTCAGGCCGGTAGCGGCAAAACCGTCTGCGTGGTTTCTGGCGGCAATATCGACTTTGCTGTGTTGGGCGAAATCCTGTCCGGTGGAGTACCTGGATGACCACCCAGGTCGCCCCACCCGCCAAATCCTTTACCCTTGAAGCCTTCCTGATACCCCTGCTGAAGCAGCCCAAGATTGCTCAGACCATCAAATGGACTGTCTACGGCCTGTTAGTGATCAACCTGATCGCATTTATCGTTGATGACTACCAGGTGTTCATCAGCACGCTCGACGACTCGGCGGCGCTGTCCGAATTGATCGAGTCGTGGTCGACAACAATCGACATGATCGCTTGGCTGGGACTGGTGTTCCTGTTTGAACTGGAGACTTACGCACTTCCCGACGCTGCGTTCAAACCGTGGCTCACACGTACGCTGCAAATCGCCCGCATGGTCTGTTATCTATCGCTTGCGCTGGCTGCCTACAGCTATACCACCGATGCGATCGACAACTATGACGTTGCACCCTGGCCCGACGTAACCAGCCTGTGCCAGCTTGCCGACCAGGGGGTGGCCCTGCAACTCGACAACATTGATTATGCGGACATCACCAGCGCCAATTGCGCGGAGCTATCGGCAGAAACGTCTTTCTACAAGTTCGAAGCGCTCACCTCAATCATTGACGGCCCGACTTTGAAGCACATTCAATGGATTGACTGGTTCGGTGTGCTCAATGCCTTCGTCTGGATCATCGTCGTCTTGTTGATCGAAGTGGAGCTGCGGCTGCAAAACGCCGGTCATTTCGCTGACCGAGCCATCAAGTTGGTGCGCAAGGCCAATACATTTTTCTACGCCATTTTGATCATGAACGGGTTGATTTGGTTGTTCACCGGCTACCCCCTGTGGGCCTGGGATGCCTTCCTGTGGATCGCCGGGTTTTGGGCCATTGAACTCAACATGGTGGAGTGGGAGAAAGGGCACATGCAGGAACAGCAATCGGGTGACTCAAAAGCACCAATGACCGGCTAGAACGTCCACTTTGCTTCCAGGCCAGTGGGTCTCACTGCAAGGCTACTTCGACGGCCGCCTTGCAGTGTATTTCCATGGTGTCGAACACCGGTACTGACAGGTCGGGCGCTTTGATCAACAAGCCTATTTCGGTACAGCCCAAGATGATCGACTCGGCGCCTCGTGTGACCAAACGATCAGCGATATCGATAAACGCCTGTCGCGATTCAATGGTGACTTTGCCGACACAGAGCTCGTCATAGATGACCCGATGGACAGTCTCGCGATCGGGAGCTGCGGGAATCAACACATCAAGCCCGTACTTGTCGGCCAGGCGATCCGTGTAAAAGCGCTCTTCCATGGTAAACCGCGTAGCCAGCAGGCCGACTCGACCAAAACCACCGGCAACAATTGCCGCGCCGGTGGCGTCAGCGATATGCAGAACGGGTATGCCGATCCCGTCCTGTACCTGGTCGGCAAGTTTGTGCATGGTATTGGTGCAAATCAGCAGAAAGTTCGCGCCAGCCCGCTCAATATTTTTGGCCGCCTCAACCAGAATGTCGCCGGCCTCGGCCCAGCGGCCCTGGTGTTGCAGTTGCTCGATTTCGGAAAATTCAACCGAGAACTATGGCGATCCGGGCGAAGCACAAGTCGCCGAGCTGGTTGCGTACCAGCTGGTTGATCACGCGGTAATACTCAAGCGACGACTCCCAGCTCATGCCGCCCAGAAGTCCAATCGTTTTCATGTCCGCTCAGCCTGAATATCTCGAGCAAAGGTATCAACATAGCCATACAGGCCAGGCGTGCCACCAGTATGCATAAAGACAATGTTTTCTGCCGCTTCAAATCTGCCTCGCCTGATCATGTCAATCATCCCTGCCATTGCCTTGCCGGTATAAACGGGATCCAGCACGATGCCCTCCAGGCGCGCCGTCAATTGCACGGCTTCGATCATCGCGGCAGTAGGCCTGCCATAACCTTGACCGACATATTGATCATCAACCGTCACATCGCTCTGGCCAACCGGGTTGGCAACACCGAGTTTTGCTGCAGTTTCTTCAACAAGTTCATGAATTCGCTGTTCTTTTTCAGCCCGAGGTGCGCTGACGCTGATACCGAAGACACGGGCAGGCTCGCCCGCAAGTCGCAGGCCCAGCAACAGACCGGCATGGGTACCGCAACTGCCGGTGGCGAGGACAATATTATCGATTTGCCGGTCCTGTTGACGGGCCTGCGTGGCAAGCTCTTCAGCGGCAAGAACGTAACCGAGACAACCCACGGCAGTCGATCCGCCAGAAGGCATCACGTAGGGCGAATGCCCTTCGCCCAGCAATTCCTCGACAAGTTTGTCACAGGCGGCGGGGGCTTCAGCCTCGCTCGCAATCAGTCGCAATTCCGCACCGAATAACTGATCGAGCAGTAGGTTGCCGGACCGCGAATAGTCCTCGCCAACCTCGGCGCTGAGTGCCGCCACCGGCCGATCCAGAATCGCAATGCAACGCACGCCTTGCCGGGCGCAAGCCGCAGCAGTTTGGCGCGCATGGTTGGACTGAAATCCACCGAAAGTGATGACCACGTCGGCACCCATTTCCGCCACCTCGGCCATTAGAAACTCAAGCTTGCGCGTCTTGTTGCCGCCGCAGGCAAGACCGGTGCAATCATCACGCTTGATCAGCAAACCGGGCCCGCCCAGATGCCGTTCCAGCGCCGCCAGGGGCTCCAGCGGTGTTGGCAGATGGCCGAGCCTGAGGCGCGGCAGGGAAGATAAGTTCATGTTGTGAGCGTTGGCCAGTTCGGGATCAGCCCCCTTGCATCTTGCTGCAAGCGGCATTTCAACTCAACCTGCAATGGACGCAGGGTGGTCAATACCGCGACCCAATTTGCCACGCGTCAGCAGCACGACCAGGGCGCCTGACAGGACCATAAGTAGCGTGGCGATCACCAGGAGATCGATGTCGAAGGGCGGCAGGCCGCCATTTGGCGTCATGGAGAAATCGATCAACAGGGTCATCGCCCAGAAATTCATTGATCCGTGAAATACCATTCCGCTGATCAGGGCGCTACCCCCTGTTTTGTTGTACAGCCAAGTCATGACCGTGGCATTGCCGACACCGCCGAGCGTAAACCAGAACAGAAAGGGCATGCCCATCAGGTATTGGAAAGAGCCCTGTTCCAAGAATTCCGGCAAATGCCACAGGCTATAAATCGTCCCAATCAGCACGCTTGCGGCCAGCGGCCCCCACTTCGACTGCATCAGCGGCAGCACGAAACCGCGCCAGCCAATTTCGCCGACAGGACCGTCTCCGGGCGTGAAGACCACGGCCAACAAAAGGGGCGCCAGGTGCCATTCGTTGATCAGGAATGTAAAACCTGGCGGGTCTCCCCCGAGCACCACATGTAGGGCAATGGCCGACAAGTAGGTCGTCGGCGGAATGAGCAATGCAAGCGCCCACCACTTGATGCCAACGCGCCAGCGCAGGCAACTGCGAAGCAGGACCCTAAAGCCCTGCCAACCCCCAACCAGGAACGCGGCGAGCAGACCGGCAATGGACGCAGCAGCGATGAACAGACCGGCATCGCCGCTGCCGTGGCCAATCCAATCAAATACAAATCGTCCCCAACCCATGGCAAAAACCAGGACGAAGAACAACATGATGGGGTAGCGCCGCGGGATACTGTTGATGGCAGGCTTAATGTGGTCACTCCTGAGGTGTTAAGGCAGATGAAATCCCAGTAAATTGACAAAAGCAAAGGCCGGCAGCAGCCCAGGACCGCAATGGCAACGAGGGTGAAATGAATGCGCCGGAAAATCGCCCTGGTGCCCCTACCCCAATACTGACGCTGCCAAGTTAAAACAGTTACAAGTGCGTCAGGTCAGGATTTTGCCCTCGGTTTCGGGCAGGAAAATTGCTGTGAAAAAAGTGATGGCGAGAAATGCGGAGATAAAAGTCACAATCTGCACGAAGCTGCTGGTGGCCAACATTGCGCCAATGACCATCGGCGCGATGGCGTTGGCGACACGCTGCATTGACACACCCCAGGCGACGCCAGCGCCGCGAATTCGAGTGGTGTAAATCTCGCCCATCCAGGTGTTCCACACGCCCCACCCAGGCGCCAAGACTGAAGAACGACAGGGTGAAATTCCAGGCATACAGCTAGTTAAGTGAGGCCGAGTTGGCAAAGCCGAAACCCGCCACGGCGGCGACAGCGACATACACCAGCATGATGGACTTGCGGCCAAACCTGCCGGTCAGGTAGCTGGCGGTAATATAACCGGGAAACATGAAGGCGGCCGAAATCGCAATGAAATTGAGCCCTTCCGGTGTGCTCAGGCCACGCTCGGACAGCAGCACCGGCATCCATGAGGTCAGCGCCCAGTAACCCCATGAAAAGCAGAAATTGATGACGGTTTGCAACACGGTAATGCGCGTGGCCGGGCGACGGAATATATCGAAAAACGCTGCGCTGCCGCCCGCATCGGGCTGCGCTGGGCGAGTATGGGCCACGATGGCGCCCTGCGATAGGTGTGCAATGACTACATTGGCCTGACTGCTTCGTCCCTGCTCTGCCAGCCAATAAGGCGACTCAGGCACCCATTTGTAGACTGCAAGGGCCCACAAACCGGACAAGCAACTGAAGCCGATCACCCAGCGCCAGCCCGCATCCATAAACAGTGCAGTCACACCCACGGCCACCAGCAATCCCACCGGCCAACCTGCCGAAAGATAAACCGTCGCCTTGCCCCGTACCTTCACCGGCACCAGCTCTTCGAAATAGGGAAAGGTGATCACCAGCGCCCCGGACAGCACCAGGCCACAGATGAATCTGAGCCACCACAGCACTTCCAGTGATGGCGCCCACGCGCTCAGCAAGGGCAAGGGCGCATAATGGCCAAGCTCAGAACCATGCTCTTCTTACGCCCCAGTTTGTTCGGCCAGCTTGCCCCAGATCAGCGCACCCGGAATCATGCCAAGAAATAAGGCCCCGATCAGCGAGCCGATTTGTGCGGCGTCCAGGCCAAATTCGGCGCCAATCGAGCCACTGTTCAAAATGAGGATCATCATTTCCCAGGATTCGATAATGAAAGTGCCAAACAGCACCCCTCCGGCGACCCAATGGTTGCGCGTCAGAGGCATGGCTTCAAACCAGCGGCCGACAGCCTGGGCGTTGGGTGTCGCTGAGCCAGGCATGCTAGTGCCAGTAAACACCCATCGAGCAGATGAGAATCTCGTTTTTGAGCCATTCATCGTCTTCTGCCCTTTGCATTACTGCCTCGAGCACAGAGAAACCCGACCTGACCTGCCCGAATGCTGAAAATCCTTGCCCGTCATCATGGCGCGCACCACCGTAGTCCAATTCTGGTGCGTCACGCATGCAGATGAAAAAGCTGGCAAATAGCTCGTTGAGATTTTACCCGCGCAGCAGATACCGCCCATTTTTTGTGTACCAGGCCGGTCTGATTCGTACCCTCGTGTTGCCAACGGATGTCGTTGTCCCGACATGCAGCCCCTTGGCCCCAGCTGTATGACGTCTATCGGGCAGCGTTCGTTGTCCCTGCGATTTCGCTCGGCCACCACTCTGAATATCGAAGCGTCGGCGAATTCGCCGTCCATAATCAGGGATTGGAAGTACGAACAGGTACGCGGTGCGCGGTCCGTCGCCAGGTCGATGATGACCTCACCCAGTTCTGTTCTTATGGTGATTTGAGGCATCACTAAATCGGGCCGCCTCAGGCCGCCCTTGGGCAACGCATCAATCGGTATCACGGCTGGGCGGGAACAGTACCGGCGTCCCTACCCAAAGCAATTTGGCGACGCTGTCACTCTTGTTGACCACTGCATGGTCCATCTGGGTATTGTGGTGAACGCTGTCACCTTGACGCAGCGTGAACACTTCCTCGCCGATGCTTTGTTCAACTTCGCCCTCCAGCACGTAGAAAAAATCCTCTCCCTCTTCGCGATGCACTGCCGTGAGTTCCGTAGCCGGCGGTATTTCCATGATCAATGCATTCATCCGCTGATTACGAATCTCTGCATCCAGCCGTTTGTACACCACCGGCGAATCGATCTCGATAAATTCCGGTTTGTCGGCACGCCGCACCAGGCTGGTTGGCGCCGGTGGCGTAATAAAGTAGTGAATATCAGTTTCAAGCGCCCGGGCAATATTAATCAACGAGACAATCGATGGTGTTGCTTTGCCGCGTTCGGCCTGGGACAGAAATGCCGCAGACAGTTCCGCACGCGCCGCAGTCTCCTGCAATGTCAATTTGAGCGCCTGCCTTCTGGCTTTGATCAAGCTGCCAATCGAGCGCTTGACTGGATTCGTTTTCTTGCCCTGCCCTTTCATTCACCTTTCCTCAGTCTGAGGCACAAAACACTGGCGCATTTTTAAACTATTTGGGCCAATTGTCAAAAAAACTGTTGATATATTTAAAATTTTAAGTAAAGTTAATAAGTGAAGAAGATCCGATATTGTCATGCTTCATGGCAGACCGGAACGGGATGATGGCTAATTGAATACCTGCAACAGGGTATTAGAGGATTCACAAATGAGTATTGTCAAAACGTCAGGGCTCCTGCTGGGAGCCGCTCTCATCGGTACGCTGGCTTCTGCAGTTCAGGCCCAGGGTGCGCCAGATCAAAGTGCGCGCGATTCAATGACCACGCTTGAGGAAATCATAGTCACCGCGCGGCGCAGGGAAGAAAACATCCAGGAGGCGCCGTATGCAGTTACTGCATTTACCGCTGAAGTCATCCGTGATGCGGGCATTGAACGTGTCGAAGATTTCATCGGCCTGACATCAAACGTGACCATCGCAACTTCACAGGGCATCGGTACCAGTTTTTTGAGCATTCGTGGCATTACCCAAGTGCGCAATGGCGAAACACCCGTGGCAACCATATCGCGCGCCCTATGTTGCCAAGACCACCCTGAACCTTGGTGCACAATATGAATTCCCCTGGAATATCGGCAACACCTACCTGTTCACGCGCGTCGATTATGAATTGCGCGGCAATCAGTACTGGGATGTGCTCAATTCCACCGATCGCGACGCACTCAATTTTGTGCACCTGCGTGTTGGCGTCAATGACAATGAGGGCAAATGGTCGGTCACCGGGACGGTGAACAACCTGACCGATGAATTTTACAATTCTGAATGGGTCGCCGGTGGATTTTCTGCCCAGGCCCCCGGTAGAATCTGGAACGTCAAGTTGCGCTACAACTTTTTCTGACAGCGGCCCTGGGGGCCAAAGGTGTTTTGAACCATGAGCAGATATCGCGTTTCCGCCGACATCGGCGGGACCTTCACCGACATCGTCGTGGAGCCATCTGACGGCCCCGTGTTCGTCGGAAAAGTCGCCACCACGCCGGAGAATCCAGCCGGCGGTGTGATCAACGGCATCAAGGACCTGGTGCCCGATCTGTCCGAAGTCGACTTCTTCGTACATGGCACCACGGTCGGTTTGAATGCTTTCCTGGAACGCAAAGGTGAGCGGGTGCTGCTGATCGCCACCGCAGGCAGTGGCGACAGCTACACCATCGCGCGCGGCAACCGCCATTCGCTCTATGAACTGCGCTACGAAAAACCTGAACAGCTGGTGCCACGCCGCGATGTCCACGAAGTGCGGGGTCGCCTGGCCTGGGACGGCAGCGAACTGGAGCCACTCAATCTGCCCGATTTCGACCCCATCATCGACAAGGTTCGGAGCGAAGGCATTAATGCAATCGCCGTTTGCCTGTTGCACGCCTATGCCTATCCAGAGCACGAATTGGAAGCCCGGCGCGTACTCGGTGAGGCCTTGCCTGACGTGTCGGTTTCGCTGTCTCATGAAATTGCGCGGGAATGGCGCGAGTACGAACGGGCCTCATCTGCTGTCATGAGCGCCTATGTCGCCCCGGTTGTGCAGCGCTACCTGGGCAGCCTGCAGCAACAGTTGCGCGAACGCGACATGGCCGCAGAAGTTCACGTCATGCAATCCAGTGGCGGGGTAACGTCGGCAGACAGCGCCCGAAAGAACCCGGTTTTTACACTTTTGTCCGACCCGGTCGGTGGCACCATTGCGGGCACTGCCTTGTCGGAAAATACCGGCCGCGGCAACCTGCTCTGCGTGGATATGGGTTGCACTTCATTCGATTTGAGCCTGGTGATAGACGGCCATGCAAACACCACCCTTGAGACCGAACTCGAAGGCCTGCCTTTGCTGATGTCGATTGTTGATATCGCACCATTGGATGCGGCGGCGGTTCCATCGCCTGGCTTCAGAACGGCGCCATGCGGGTCGGGCCGCACAGCGCAGGCTCCATTCCCGGACCGGCATGTTATGGGCGAGGCGGCACCCAACCCACCGTCACCGATGCCAATCTGTTTCTCGGACGTCTGGGATCGGCTTCCTTGCTGAGCGGTGAAATGTCACTGGACGAAACATTGGCCGCCGACGCGATTGACCGCCTTGCGAGCGAGGCGGGACTTGAATCGACAGCATTTGCCGAGGGCATTTTAGCCATCTCCAACGCTGCAATGGCCGATGCCATGCGCACGATTACGGTCAGCCAGGGCGTTGATCCGCGAGATTTCACCCTGGTGGCGTTTGGTGGCGCCGGCCCGATGGCCTCAGCGTTTCTGGCCAATGAACTGGACATTGCGGAGGTGCTTGTGCCGCGCTTTCCGGGCACATTTTCCGCCTGGGGCATGCTGCAAACGGATTTACGTCATGACTTCACCCGCAGTTACTTTCGTCCGGTAGGCATGGTGGATCTGGCAGATATTGAGCAGACCTACTCAGAACTGGAAGCCGAAGGCAAATCCTCGGTGCTCAATGAAGGCATTGATGACGACAGAATTTCTTACCAGAGATCCGCGGACATGCGGTACATCGGCCAGGAATACACCATCAATGTGAGGGTGCCGGCCAACGTCGATCTCTCGGCCGTGAGCGAGGCCTTTCACGCGGCGCATTTGGGTAAGTATGGCCATTCAAACCCTGCCGCTCCGGTCGAATTCGTCAACCTGCGAGTGGCGACTATGAAATGTACGACTTCGTGGGACGATTTCACTAACCTCAAAGTGCATTGCACAGGAGAGCGTTATGGATCGTCAAGCACAAAGAGATATTCGCCGGAAATTGAATTGTCTACAGTTTGCACAGGAACGCGGGAGTAATGTATTAGCCTGCCGTAAATTTGGAGTCTCCAAGTCATCGTTTTATCGCTGGAAAGCAGGCTATAGAGAGAAAGGAGAAGCAGGCCTCATCAACTCCAAGCCATGCCCCGAGAACCTACTGCTTCGCACCCCAGCACCGATCGAGGAAAAGATTCTACATCTACGGCGCACCTACCACTTTGGCCCGGATCGAATCGCCTGGTATCTGGAGCGCTATCACCAGATCAAAATATCGGGCAAGGGTGTTTACTATGTGCTCAAAAGACATGGACTGAATCGGTTGCCTCAAAATTGTCGCAAGCGCTCTATTCCCACCTTCAAACGCTACCAAAAACAAGTCCCGGGTCATCACATCCAGGTTGACGTTAAGTTTTTGACTTTTATCGATAAACGCGGCCATAGGCTGAAGCGTTACCAGTACACTGCAATCGATGATGCAACCCGCATCCGAGCCTTGAAAATTTATCCCAGGCATACACAGGAAAATGCCATCCGCTTCGTCAACCACGTGATCGAGCAATTCCCGTTTCGCCTGCACACCATCCGCACGGACAACGGTCACGAATTCCAGGCCAAATTTCATTGGCATCTGAAGGACCTGGGCATTAATCACTTCTACATCAGACCCGCGACCCCACGATTGAACGGCAAAGTGGAACGATCTCACCTGACCGACAAGCTTGAGTTCTATCAACTCATCGATTACAAAGGCGACGTCGACCTGGCCAAGAAATTACGCGACTGGGAGGCCTTCTATAACTTTCTCAGACCGCACGCTGCACTGAATGGAAAAACCCCCTATGAACGGTTGCGCGAGAAGCTGGTAGCATAGCTGTTCACCGTCCTGCGAAGTTATTACCATCACAGTGCAGGTAGCTATTCGCTAAATGCAGCGGATTCTGATCCGCTACTGTCCATACAGTAAATTCTAATTAAGGCTGGCCAAGGAAAATGATTACAGTTCGCACTGATATAGGGAATTGCCTTGAACGAGCTCACCACGCACAAGTTCCTGCCCATGAATTCTCGTTTCCACCCGCTCTGCATGAGTCTATTGATCTATTCAGGCGAGATTGGGAACGTCTCGAGCCAGATCTCTACATGGCCGATGGCGGAAGCTACCGATTTAGGCGTTACGGGCTGTACGAGCTGTCTGTGAGTAGCGGCCGGTTACGCCATATTCCCGGCGCGTCCTTCTATCAAAGCAGCACAACAAACCCCCTCAACGGTGGCGAGCACAGACGCTTTGCTCCATTGGCCGCCGAAACCGTCAACAACCCGTTCCTGCGTGAACTCATACGATTTGACTTTGCACAGCTGACATCGAAGCAACACATCGAGGGTGACTGGCTAGTCGGAGTCCATCAGATTCGAATTATTGCCACGACTGGAGTCTCCGGAAACCCCACGCCCGAGGGCATTCATCGTGACGATGAAACCTATACTGCGCAACATCTGATTGCTCGCCACAATATTGATGGTGGCGTCAATTACTTTTACGGGAGTGGACCCGAGCCGGCGAGACGTCCCCATGCCGTTTGGAAGCAGGAGTCTTATTTCGATTCGTACTATTTTGACTGTTCGCTATGGCATAACGTTTCGCCGATTACCTCCAGCGACCGTGACGGGCACAGAGACGTCATCCTCATTGATTTCGTAGAGTCATCCAGGCTCAATTAGGTACATATCAAGATGGCGCTTTACGATCGTCTGGACAGGAGATCGTTGGAGGGTCTCGCTCGTCGGTTCGGAATCGGTGACATTAGGACTTTTTCCGTCATGGACGGCGGACTGGAAAACACGAGCTATTGTGTTGAAACAAGCTCGAGCAGGTACGTTTTGACGCTCTGGAATCAAAAGTCGCCAAAACATGCGACTAACCTTGCGACCTTGCTGATTTATTTGACCGACCAAGGCATTCGCACCTCGCGAGTCGTTGTGCCACCCAATGAACCCATTGTGATTTTGCACAATGAAAAACCTGTCATGTTGAAGCGTTACGTTGACGGTGACGTCTCAGCCAACTTGACTGGGGACCTACTCATTCAGTTAGGTGAGGAAATGGCTCGGCTGCATGCGATTCCCGCGCCATCTTACCTACCTCAATCGTTCCCCTACGGCCGTAGCCATTTTGCCGAGGTGACAGATTCCACCCTTCGTCATGCTTATATTGACTGGTTATCCGAGAAGACCAGTTACCTGCATAAAAGTATCCCTCAGCATCTACCTATGGCGTTAATTCACGGTGACTTCTTCTTCGATAACGTGATTGTCAAAGGCGACCAGCTTATGGCGATCATAGATTTTGAAGAAGCTTGCTACTACTACCGCGGTTTTGATCTTGGAATGGTAATCGTCGGTGCTTGCCGAGATCGGCACGGTATCTCTTTCGAGCAAGCGGGTCGGCTCATACGCGGCTATCAGAAAAAGACGACTCTTCAATCAATCGAACGAGAGACCTTGAAGGCATTTACAATATATGCCGCAGTAGCCACGTCGTTTTGGCGATTCAGGCAATATCATTTGCGAAGACCCGAACCCCGCCTCCACGAGAAGCATGTCGAAATGCAGATTCTTGCCGATACCATTTCCAAGTATCCAGAATCACGTTTTACTGAGTTATTTGCGGAGAAAACAACGGTAGTGACAAGTGGCAGAGATACGTAGCTAAGTATGGGCCGTGAACGCCAACGGCAAAACGCAGGCCAACAGCGGCACCTGGTGGACTTTTACGACGGTCGCTGACGAAGACAAGTACTTTCAACACGGCTTCGAAGACGGGGTGCACCGCCGCCCTGAGCGGTAATTGCCTTACCGTCAAATTCCCGAGTTTCTTGCTACACAATTTGGTATGCGCCAGGCGTGGCCGACATTCATGGGAATGCTTTAAATAACCCAATTACAGACGGCCTGTGCTGGCTGCCATTCCTGGAAAGCATCGGCATGGCGCCGCACCAACTGGATGCCATTGAGTTCTATCTTCCGCTTGCGACCTGAAGCGGTCATTGTTAATACCTTCTAATATGCCTGTATTGCAGCTTATATCGAGAGTGCTAACAGAATGAATGTATTTTTTTATGGCCTTTTTATGGACGAGGACCTTCTCGCTAAGACGGGAATATCTCCAAGTAAGGCTGAAGTCGGATTCGTTGATGGATTCGCGCTCCGTATCGGAGAGCGTGCAACACTTATACGCTCTGCTGATACCCGCTCGTACGGCGTCATGATGAATATTTCGTCCGATCAAGCGAATGAACTGTATGCGCAGAGCAGCGTCGCGGACTATGTGCCAGAATCTGTAACCGTTGAACTCTTGAATGGAAGTAAAGTCGAGGCCAGGTGTTACAACTTGCCTGTTGACAAGGTCACTGGGACCAACAAAGTCTATGCACAAGCTCTATTGGAGGTGGCGAACAGCCTGGGTTTGCCAGAAAGTTATCTGGTCGAAATCAGGCAAGCTGGAGTGTAGTCTCCAGATTTCTGGAGAACGTCCGCTTCTGGCCCAGACTGTGTGAAAACTCCGCACCAGATATAATTACACTTTCCAGCCAAGGGACTGTTGGATGAGTGGATTTATAGAAGGCGAAGACCGCAATCAAGCCACCTTATTTCCAGAACGCCTGGATGACTACATCGCCCAAGACAGCGCCGTTCGAGTGATCGATGTCTTCCTGGATGAACTGGACCTATCCGGCCTGGGCTTCAAGACCCAGCCCAACGATACGGGCCGCCCAGCCTACCACCCCTCGACGATGCTGAAGATCTATGTCTACGGTTATCTCAACCGAGTGCAGTCAAGCCGGCGACTGGAACGTGAAGCGCAACGCAACATTGAGCTGATGTGGCTGACCGAACGCCTGGCGCCCGACTTCAAGACCATCGCCGACTTTCGCAAAGACAATGGCGTAGCGATCCGGTTGGTGTGCCGCGAGTTCGTCATGCTGTGCCGCAAGCTCAACCTTTTCGCTAATGCCTTCGTGGCCATTGATGGCAGTAAGTTCAAAGCCGTTAACAATCGTGATCGCAACTTCACGCGGGCTAAGATGAAGCGACGACTGGCGGAAGTAGAAGCGAGCATCGACCGTTACCTCGAGCAACTGGCCATTGCAGATCAACAGGAGCCGGCTGAAGACAAAACCCAGCGACTGGAAGACAAGATCGCGGCCCTGAAGAAGGAGATGGCGCGCCTAAAAAAGCTCGAAGCCCGGATGCTTAAGGCACCGGATAAACAGATTTCGCTGACCGATCCAGATGCCCGCTCGATGAAGACGCGGGGTCATGGCATGGTCGGTTACAACGTACAGGCCGCGGTGGATACCGAGCACCATATGATCGTCGCTCACGAGGTCACTAACGTGGGTAGCGATCGGCGCCAACTGGCAAAGATGGCCAAGCAGGCCAAGTCCGCACTGGGGGTGGAAGAACTGAAGGTGGTTGCCGATCGTGGCTACTACCGTGGTGAAGAGATCCGGGACTGTGAGGCAGCCAATATCACGGCCTATCTGCCCAAGCCCAATACTTCACCCAACCGGGCCAAAGGCCAGTTCGACCGCAAGGCCTTCCGTTATATCGCCGAAGATGACGAGTATGAATGCCCGGCGGGGCTGCGCCTGGTGCGGCACATGACGACGCAGCAACAGGGCAAGACCATTCATGCCTACTGGACCTTCAAGTGCCGGATGTGCACCATCAAGGCTCAATGCACTTCAGGCGTCCATCGCAAAATAACCCGTTGGGAGCACGAAGCGGTCGTTGAGAATGCCCAGAAGCGTTTGGACCGCAGCCCGGAAATGATGCGCATCCGACGAGCCACCGTGGAGCATCCGTTCGGCACCTTGAAAGCCTGGATGGGTTCGACTCACTTCCTCACAAAAACACTGGATCGGGTGAATACCGAGATGAGTTTGCACGTGTTGGCGTATAACGATGAAGCGAATGATGAACCTTATCGGCACGAAATCTCTCATTGAAGCGATAGGGACCTAAACCCCCCTTTATCAGCGTTGAAATACGCTTATCGAGCCCCTAACAGGCATTCTTAGGAAGTCGCTGTTGAGGAATGTCTGCAGGCCGAACCATCGCTCGCCAAAAACATCACCCGAAAAACCGTTGAGAAGCCGGATCACAGCCTTGATGGGTTATTTACCGCTCAATTATCGAGTTATCACACAGCCTCGGCCCTGAGTCGTTTTGAAACTATTTTTTAGACAGCTTTTGCCACCAGTGGAGATCCACGACGCAGTAAGGCTTTGAGATATGTTGCTTCATCATACTGAGTCCTGGTTTGCCAACAACGGTAAAGAATGCGGATCCACTTGAATGCAAGTGCCCTCAGTGCGGATTGATGACCACTGCCCTTTTCACGTTGTTGTCGATAGTACTCACCTGCCCAGTACGACTTGTTAAGAGTTTGTGCCGCCCATTCAACAAAGGTCTGTCTGACGAAGTTGGGACAACGCCATCGCCAGTGTACCCAGTGTTTAGTGCCGCTACGTTCAGTTACTGGCGCAATGCCGGCGTACTTCTGTAGCTCAGCGGCATTCTTAAACCGATTTCTCTGCTCGCCAAAGGCCACCAGTAAACGTGGTGCAAGCGATGGTCCTGCACCGGGTAGAGCTATTGTCAAATCTGGTGTTTAGCCATTTGATTCAAGCGGCGACCTGATCAATCTCTTTTACCTCGATCCCATCTTTGAATTTCACCCCCGTAATCACCTTGGCCAGGTAATCAAAGCCGCGTAGCCGGCGCCATTTCTTTTCCGCACACTGGCTCAATTTGAACATCATATGCAACATGCCATTGCGCGTCAGACAACCTTTGGATCTTTTGGTCCGGTGGCGGATGGTGGCAAAGGTGGATTCAATCGGGTTGCTGGTCCGGATGCTCTGCCAGTGTTGGGCCGGAAAATCATAAAATGCCAACAGTTCATCCCGATCCTTGAGCAAACAGCTCGTCGCTTTCGGGTATTTCGCCTCAAAGATCTCAATAAACAAATCAAACGCCTTGTTTGCATCATCCTTGGTTTCCGCCTGCCAGATGGCGTGCAGGGCCTGCTTGGCTTTGGGTTGTGCGGATTTCGGCAAACAATTCAGTACATTCATGGTCTTGTGCATCCAGCAGCGTTGCTGGCGGCTGGCCGGAAAGATTTCATCCAGCGCCGCCCAAAAACCCATCGCACCATCACCAATCGCCAGTTGTGGGGCGCTCATGCCGCGCGACTTCAGATTCAGCAACACCTCACGCCAACTCTGAGTCGATTCCCGCACCCCGTCCTCAATCGCCAGAAAATGTTTTTCGCCGCGTTCATTGACACCAATGATCACCAGCGCGCAGAGCTTGGCATCCTCCGCCCGCAGCCCACTGTAGACACCATCAGCCCAGACATACACCCACCGGTCCTGTCCCAGGCGACGCTGGCTCCACGCTCGATATTCCTCCGCCCATACCTGTTTCAGGCGGGATACCGTGCTGGCCGACAGACCCTGTGCCTGCGGGCCCACCAGTACCCGCAACGCCTCAGCCATCTCACCGCTGGATACCCCTTTGAGGTACAACCACGGAATGGCTGCCTCGAAAGTCGCTGTCTTGCGCACATATGGCGGCACCAGCACCGACTGAAAACTCACTGCTTCACCGGTCTTCGAGCGCACCTTGGGAATTCTCACCCGGATCGGTCCCAGGCCGGTCTGCAACTCACGTTCTGGCAGGTAACCGTTGCGCACCACACCGGCATGACCTGATTCGGTACGCCAATCCTGATACTTGGCCAGCAGCTCCTGGACTTCACTTTCCACCGCTTCGGCGAGCAGCTTCCGGGCGCCTTCTTTGAGCAATTCGGTCAACGGATCGGCACTGATTGCTCGACGTTCCAGTTCAATAACATTATTCTTGTTCATAGTGGCGTATCTCCTTTGGTTGCTTTGAAGTTTGGTAACAACAAATCAACCAGATACGCCGCTTTTTTTCAACTGCTCAAACACCAGATTCGATCATAACTCCACCGGGTAGCGAACTGAACAAATCATAATCATGGTGTTTAGGGGCAAGCTCAGCGATGGTTTGATCGTAAGTCTTTATGGCATCAAGAATCACTTGCAACATACCGACAAGCATCAGTGCATGTAACTTGTTGGGGGCGATCACTGCCTCATCCAGGGTTAAATGCTGACTTGATCTGATGGACGCCAGACGTGTTTCAAGTAACGCAGGATTGCGCGTGTGCCCAGCGCGGAAAAAAGTCATCAAGGTCGTGGTTCTGGCGCGTTTCACCTGTATGAGTGTTGGCCAGCGTTGAATAAAGTCACAGAACAGCTTTGTGTTGATCCGATCAAACCATTCCAAGGTCTGTGGATAGTACTGTTTCAAGGTGTTGCGCAATCTGTTGGTGAGTCGCACTCGATCACTGACCAATCGTCGTCGGTGCTCAACCAGTGCTGCCAGTTTGCGTATTTCAACGCTTTGTGGCTGCATCGGTTCAAACCGTTCCGGATGCCGAAGGATCAAATCTAATGCCAGCTCAGCATCGGTAGGATCATCTTTGGCACGGCTGGGCTGAAACGCCTCACGATATTTGGCCAGGGTTGATGGATTGATTGGAAAGATGACAAAGTAATCGTACTTTTGTAATGCATAGACGAGCGGCCCTTTCGATAGTTCTAAAGCAATAGCAATGGGCCCAGAGAAACGTCTGTGTAACGATCGCGCCCACGCATCAATCTCTTCAACTTTGTGCGGAATGACCGCGAACTCTCTTCGCAGGCTATCCGCTGGCTGAATACACACATCATGTTTGGTGTCTGCCCAGTCAATACCAACAAAGGCAGCATAGGGTTGCATTGTCATGGTTTTCATTGGTGCACTCCTGGTGTTAAATTACCGGTTGGAACATGCATGCCTGAGTTCTGCGAAGCAAATATAGGTGAGCCGGTTGGACGGCGAGCCCTGAGTGTTCGTTATCGAACTCAAGCGCACTTGTGAACTCGAAGTAGAAGCGGTGAACATCGAGTGTTTTGGCCGATTTATTCGTAGTTCGCAAGTGCATGTTCCACTCTCACCGACAGTACCTGTCAGTTGCAATGAGTATCGCTGAAAGTGGATCGAAATGACTATATCTGGCCGATTCCCGCTATAACTGTCGGTGAAAGCTGTGCCCGAAATATGGCCGCTTTCAAGGTAGGAGCGGTCCATCGTACCAGGCAGTTGGATATAGCTGCATCCGACTCGTTGCGGACCGTTAACGTTTTCTAATATACCGTCGCGAACTGGTCTCCCATAGCGCAGCTTAGCCGTTTCGGGAAGCACACCTTGGCGGTATTATGGAGGAAACTGGGAGAAAAACGGAGTTATTAGATTACTTCATAGTCCTTGAATTCAGGAGAAATTATTCCGTCCTCAGTCAAGAAGCTTCTTTACACCATCAGCAAAACGCAGCCATCTTTCTTTTAATGTGACACGTTCTTTAATTTCGAAACTGCTCAAAAGTCCAATGCCATCGATGACAATTGTTGGGGCAGATTCATCGATGGCATCGAACGCCTGATTTTCTATTGAACCAAGGATGCACGATACATTGCATACAACACGGACGCCTTCAGGTACATAAAAGGTGTCACTGGATAATAAACTGAACATTTTTATGTGCACTACTTGGTGTTTGAATGTTGCGTCGGTAAAATCCAGCGTAAAATCGCTTAGGATACTGGTGGCTTTGATATTTTTGGAAACTAACCAGGGGCCATTTTGAGTGAATGAAGACAATAGCTTGAATATTTTTTGATATTCATCAGAACCATTCTCAAAATAGTGCTTATCTACAGATAACTTCTCTGCCTTGTTGGTCTGATACCGTTGATCCGTTTTTATATCCAAATCCGCAACAAGTTCTAATAGCTCATCTCTGTTTTCAGTATCCATGGCTTTATCGAGTCTGCTTTCAAAAGCCTCCAGGGTGATTTCATCATGACCATAATTAATCACTAACTGGTCGATTACTTCTTCCCGGATGTTTTTAACTGGACGATCTTCGTTTTTTACCGGCATGGTTTTTCCTCAAAATACAAAACTTACGCTGATCTACTTTCTATCTCCGAGCTATTGTCAAATCTGGTGTTTAGCCATTTGATTCAAGCGGCGACCTGATCAATCTCTTTTACCTCGATCCCATCTTTGAATTTCACCCCCGTAATCACCTTGGCCAGGTAATCAAAGCCGCGTAGCCGGCGCCATTTCTTTTCCGCACACTGGCTCAATTTGAACATCATATGCAACATGCCATTGCGCGTCAGACAACCTTTGGATCTTTTGGTCCGGTGGCGGATGGTGGCAAAGGTGGATTCAATCGGGTTGCTGGTCCGGATGCTCTGCCAGTGTTGGGCCGGAAAATCATAAAATGCCAACAGTTCATCCCGATCCTTGAGCAAACAGCTCGTCGCTTTCGGGTATTTCGCCTCAAAGATCTCAATAATCAAATCAAACGCCTTGTTTGCATCATCCTTGGTTTCCGCCTGCCAGATGGCGTGCAGGGCCTGCTTGGCTTTGGGTTGTGCGGATTTCGGCAAACAATTCAGTACATTCATGGTCTTGTGCATCCAGCAGCGTTGCTGGCGGCTGGCCGGAAAGATTTCATCCAGCGCCGCCCAAAAACCCATCGCACCATCACCAATCGCCAGTTGTGGGGCGCTCATGCCGCGCGACTTCAGATTCAGCAACACCTCACGCCAACTCTGAGTCGATTCTCGCACCCCGTCCTCAATCGCCAGAAAATGTTTTTCGCCGCGTTCATTGACACCAATGATCACCAGCGCGCAGAGCTTGGCATCCTCCGCCCGCAGCCCACTGTAGACACCATCAGCCCAGACATACACCCACCGGTCCTGTCCCAGGCGACGCTGGCTCCACGCTCGATATTCCTCCGCCCATACCTGTTTCAGGCGGGATACCGTGCTGGCCGACAGACCCTGTGCCTGCGGGCCCACCAGTACCCGCAACGCCTCAGCCATCTCACCGCTGGATACCCCTTTGAGGTACAACCACGGAATGGCTGCCTCGAAAGTCGCTGTCTTGCGCACATATGGCGGCACCAGCACCGACTGAAAACTCACTGCTTCACCGGTCTTCGAGCGCACCTTGGGAATTCTCACCCGGATCGGTCCCAGGCCGGTCTGCAACTCACGTTCTGGCAGGTAACCGTTGCGCACCACACCGGCATGACCTGATTCGGTACGCCAATCCTGATACTTGGCCAGCAGCTCCTGGACTTCACTTTCCACCGCTTCGGCGAGCAGCTTCCGGGCGCCTTCTTTGAGCAATTCGGTCAACGGATCGGCACTGATTGCTCGACGTTCCAGTTCAATAACATTATTCTTGTTCATAGTGGCGTATCTCCTTTGGTTGCTTTGAAGTTTGGTAACAACAAATCAACCAGATACGCCGCTTTTTTTCAACTGCTCAAACACCAGATTCGATCATAACTCTCTATCTCCACCACTATGCAAGATACAAGCCATTTGTAATTTACCGCAAATACAATTAGTTACCAAGTTACAGTTTGAGGGTTAACAAATATTCAATCAATAATTAGTCATTTTGACCAACTATTTTTTAACCCACGCTGGCTGCCCTTGCTTGAAAGCCAAAACGGCGTGCGATTCGACTATGACGACCGCGGACGACTGATCGGTTCGACTCGATTCAAGGGCCAGTCATCCATTGTCGAACGCTACACCACCGATCGCGCAGGGCGCCTGACGCGTCTGCTACGTTCGGATGGTTACGAATTCAATATTCAATACAACCCTCAGGGAGAGGTCAGCGTGCTCGATGAAAACGGCGCGCGGGTTGAGATCGAGTACGCCATGGACGGATTGCCGGAATTGCTACGCCGCAACGGCGAGGAATACCGTTATCGCTACGATGGTGATCGCCGGCTGATCGAAATATCCGGGCCAGCGAGGGTCACGTTCGGATACGGCATTTCAGGGCTATATGAATCGATAACGGACCCGCGAGGTCAGCTGTGGCGCTATGAGCGTAATCACCACGGCGAAATCGTCGCCGTGGTCGATCCTGCGGGGGATGAGACGCGAATCGAAATCGATGACCTCGGCAGGGTGGTTTCGATCATCGATGCAGGCGGGCGTAAATCCGTCATCACGTATGACGAAGCAGGACGACTGATTTCGCACGGCCCGCCTGGAGTGGCTTTGCCCAGGCTGGCATACGCTGAATCCGGCCGTCTGGCGAGAATCGACACCGCGGGTGGCGGAACGGTGGAGTTCACCCGCGGTGATTACGGCCCTTTGTCGGGCATTCTGATTGATGGCCGAAAAGAAGTGAGTTTCCAGTCGGGTGAAGGCGGGCTTGAATCCGCTGATTCACCCGCGGGCACTCATAGATACGAGTTTCATCCATGGGGAGACCTGGATTCAGAGACTACGACATTTGGTTTGGTTACCCGACATCACTACGACGAACTGGGAAGGCGGAAAGCCGTTTCAACTGCCGATGGTCGAACCTTCGCGTGGCAATTCGGTCAGCGCGGTCGAATCGACCGGATTGGAGACCCCAATGGCACGCAGGCTCTGCTCACTCATGATGAGTTCGGCCGCGTTAACACGCTTCGGTTCGGTGCATACTCGGTGAATGTTAGCCGTCGTCATGACGGCCTATATGAATCCATCGAAGTATCGGCCGGAGAAGAACCCATCGTGCAATATGGCTACGAATACGACGCTGAGACCAATCTAGTCGCCATCCTGGGCGCCGGCCGGTTATTGAAATTCGAGTATGACTACCTGTCGAGACTCGTCGGCGTCGAGCGGGCGGGTGGCAACCGATCGATTGGCTACGACAAGTCGGGTAATGTCCTCAGCACCCCTACCTATGGCACACTTAACTATGACGAGATCGGTCGGCTCGTGAGCGCCGATGGGAAGCCCGTAACCCACGACGCGGACGGGAGACTGACGGCGATCGATGGTGACCTGACGCTGGGCTACAACGCCCTCGGTCAGGTGGTGTCGGCGACCCGTTCCGGTGGCACGCTGGTCGAGTATTTATACGACCACAGGGGTTTGATGGTCGAGCGGCGCAAGGGAGATGAGGTGCTGCGCTATCTCTATGATGGCAGCATTCCCATCGCTGTGTACAACGGTGACGGCCAACGGCTTGCTTCTATCCAGCATGTCGATGGCAGCCCGCTGTCCATCATCGAGATCGACGGTAAGGAGCACCTGCTGGTCAGCAACGCGGTCGGTACCCCGCTCAGCTTGATCGGACCATCGGACATCACTCATGGCCGCGTCGATCCATGGTCCGAAGATTATGACCTGACATCCCGCTTCCATGGACTGATGGGGTTCGCCGGCATGCTTTCCGACCCGGAAATAGGCTTGGTGTTCATGGACACGCGGGTCTATCTGCCGCAGATCGGCCGGTTTACTGCACCCGACATCAGCGGACCTCGCGGTGGGTTGAACCTGTACGCCTATGCAGCCAACAGTCCGCTGGTGTATCGGGATCCGACGGGCACGGCGCCTGCTAATCCCTATATCCCGATAGGGGGGCCGTTTCCCGAAGCAAGGTTTCCAGTAACGCCACCGGCGGGCGCAAAAACCGGCGCTTTCATCGGTCCACGGCAAGAGTATCTGCCCAGGGCCATGAAATACCTGGAGAACCTGTCACAAACCGCACCCAATCACCAAGCTCGACGGGTAGCCAGTGAGACCTTGTTGCTGCTTAGGGAGAAGCACGTATTCGCCCGCATGGGTTCACGACGGGGCGGCATGTTAGGACAGGTGACCCACAAGCACCGTTCGCGCCTTGCCGAAGTGTTCGTCGATCAAATCATAATCAATCTTAAGAGAGTTCACGGCAAATTCTCCACCCAACAACAGCTGATCAGGTGGATTGCAGGTGTCCTCGTCCACGAGGTCTCGCATTCGGTGCAGCGCCATCGAGGTGCGATGATAATCGCCGACGCCAGCAATACCGCTGTGCGCGAATTCGAGGCGATGATTCGCCAATACCTGATCGACCCGACCATAGCCGGTGTCGATCACTTGCCGGGCAAACCGGCGGTGCGAAAGATGCAATGGCTGGTCGAAAAAGCGCTGATGGAAGGCATGCGTCAGGGTGACAGGTCATCGCTGACGGCTCGAGGTCTGGCCAACATGATCCGCGAGTATTATCCCGGATACACGGAAAAGGCGGCGGCGGGTATGCTCAGCTCGGCGAGAAAAAACGTCCCCTCCATAGCAAATATCGTGCGCACGACGATGGCGCAGCAGAATGACGCATTGCGCAACATTGACAAGCTCGACGATGCGCTCCGTTCCAGGCAGATGAGCCGCGGGCCGCCGGCACAGGCTGGTCAGAACGCGCCCGGCAGATTGGCGCAGGGGTTCCGGCATCTTCTCCGCGTGGCGGGAGGGAGCTTCTCCGTGTTGGATATTTTTCTGTCGACCCAGGATGTCATCTCAGGCAGGCGATCGATTCCGCGCCACTACTTCTCAATCATTGCAGGCACCTATGGCATAGCCAGCGCAATTGCCGGGGTCAACCTGTTCCCGCCGCTCCTGGCAGCCGTGCTCGTTGTGGATCTGCTCCGGATGGCCGCGAATTTTGTCCGTGACACCATCGCCAACGCCGCGTCCAGGGTAGTCATCGACTCAATCAACGATCCCAATGATCCCTGGGGTAGGATGTTTGAACTCCTGCTGAACATCGAACGGGACGAGACTATGCGCCATCCCTGTGGCCGGGCAATCAATTGCGACTGTCCCAACATTGATGCGGGACTACTGACAGGCCCATGGAAAACGGAATGCCGTAGGCACCAACGAGAAATGCGTAGCGCTTGTTACGCCGCTTTTCAGAACAGCATTCCAATCAACGAGGCTACGTTTGCCGGCGGTACCTGCAGGCCGGCCCCACACGGGCCGGGAGCCAGACCCCTGGACTGAGTGCCTTTCAGTCCATCGATCGATTAACCGAGGGAATTTCCTAATCGCTGGGCATTTGCACCTGGACGGCTTCCGACGGAAGCCGAACATCAACGTTTGATGAACCAATAGATTCCGAGCAGAACGGCGTAAGCAAAGAGGTTGATCAGCATGTCCCCAGCGCGGCTCTTTCGCGCTGCGCTTCGGATCAGCATGACAGCGGCCATAGCGGCAATGAACCAGCCACCAAAAGTCCAAGTCGGGGCGGCGAGCAGCGCTGCAAGTCCCAGCAGTGCGATGATAAAAAGGTGAAAGTCCATTGCGATACTGTTGAGGATCCTTAAGGAAATTGGTGGTGTCCACCCCAATGTATCCGCAATTAACTCAATACTGGGCACTGGAAAGTGGGATTTTATGGCGATCAGTTTAGTCCATATCGCACCATCTCTGGATAGATCGCGACCGGGCCGGCATGAATAGCATTGCGGCGCTTGAGTTCCTTAAGAAAGGACATCAAAAGTGATTTCCAACCAGATTCTTCTCTTCAGCCAACCCAAAATTGTCCCCGCATTGGACACCACAACTCAATACAGATCGCCGTCTTGGGCAAGCAGAAACAGGCGTTGTGACTGGCTCAACCTCAACGCAATAGTCCTGCCAGCCGTCTGCTTCTCTGCTTTGCAGGATTGAGCCTGGCTTGTTACTGCCGTAGTCAATCGAGATGCCAAGGTCAGTAGCTGCGTGGTTCATGATCACCCTTAGTCGGGCCGATGATTCTTCCACTATTCAACGACCGATGGGGCCGAACACCGAGGCTGCTTGCATCATTCGGCTTTTTCGAACGGCATCATCATGCTCATGGAACCGGGAATCTGCCCACCCAATTCAAGATAGGCTTGGCGGGCATCTTCGAGACTGACCTTACATGCGCCCGATGTCCAGAAACCGACCGTCCTTCCCATCGAAGGTCCGGCCGCCTGCATATCGCTCAATCCTGCACGGAATGCTTCCGGATTCCAGTCATTTCGACGACCCGGCATCACGCGGGTCTGTTCGATTGCGTTATCGATGGCGACAAAAGGCATCTCTCCTGGAATGCCCACCCAGGTTGAATGCGCCGCTCCAAACAGTGCCCCGCGGACGTAGGACACTTTCCAGGCCCATTCGGGCGTGAGCTCACGATACGCGACATCAGGCGGTTGTCCGGCGATCCAGTCGCCAATGAACCGGGTGAGCTTGCTGCCACCAGCGACAGAATCAGGAATGCGCCAATGATTGACCGCAATCATCACGGCGGCCCCGAACTCCGGCCAGGCCTCGCCTTCGGTAAGCCAGCCAAACATGTGTCCGCCGGAGTGTGCGAAGCTGAAGGTGGGTTTGCCGTGATCCTTGAGCAGCCAGATCAAGCCTATGTTCAGGTCGTTGCGTCCCGTAAAATCGAAACCCGAAGGCGTCAGCATCTGCTCGACAGACTCCGGTTGTAGCACTTGGTAGCCATTGTGCTCACCCCCATTGCTCATGGCCAGTAGCAGGCGGATGTGATCCGATGGCCGGGCCAGAACACTACCCGCCGGCGCCTCGCCAAAGTACACCGGTACCTTTCGGATCCAGGCGGAACCCATCGTGCTGTATCCCATGCTCATCGCCTTCCAGATGTCAGGGCGCACCCAGTCAATGTGCTGAGACGGTGGGTACTGCGAGGCGCTCATACCCAGTGGGTCCATGACGTACTTTTGCACGTAGTCGCTGAAGTTCAGTTCGTCCGGGTTAGCCGTCTCCACGATAAGGCCCAGTGTCGCCAGCCCAAGGTTGGAGTAATTGAACTGGCCGCCCACTTTGCCAATCCAGCGCGGAATGGCCTCTCCGCCCATCATGCTGGAAAACTTCTTGCCGTATTCTTCCTTCACTTCCACCGCCAACGGCCGGGGTTTCCACCAAAGGCTCAGCGCGTCATCGGTTCCGAGCCCCGAACTGTGCGTCATCAGATCCCGAACTGTGATGTCCCGTTCGCCTAGCGGATTGTGCACCTCGATTGGCAGGTGCTTGTTGATCGGGTCCTGCAGCGCAATGACGCCGCGGTCGACCAGGTGCATGATCGCGGTGGCAGTGTAGGTCTTGCCAAGCGATCCCGAGTGATACACAGTCGCCGGTGTCATTGGTGTGCGATTGGCCACGTCAGCCCAGCCGTAACCGGCTTCCCAGATTAAGCGGCCCTGGTACGCCAGGGCGATATTCAATCCGGGCGTGCCGTCAGCCCGCATGACGTGTGGAATGTGATCGCGAATCGCATCGATCATCCGCAGCTCGAATGCACGTTCGGTATGGATGATTTCAGTGAAGGGAGCGCCGGAATCGAGACATTGTCCAAACTGCGGTACACAAATGGTCAGGAATGCTCCAAGTAGCAGATTGAGGACTGATCTGGTCATTGCTAGTTCTCTCGTTACGGTTGCAACACAATAGACGAGAGTGCAATTGCCGCCCCCAATCAATCAGAGCCGGGTCTTCCCGATAGCGCAGCTCCGGGTCCCTAATCAGGCGTAACTTACGATCCGCCAAATCCTCGTAACCGCCCACATAATCCCGGATCTCACCACTGACGGCGAACTGGATACTCTGAAAATCGAAATGAAGCTCTCTCTCAATATCCACCTGTAAAAAGAGCAATCTGATATTGCTGATCTATGAAGTCTGTGGTATCGCAGTGTAAACAGGGACATCTACAACGGGCCACTGTAAATTGTCGAGCATGATAATGCACTGTACGCACGCACAGACACGAAGGGATCAAACCTGATTGAAAGTGGCGTCTTTGAATACCGTTGCTTCGTCATTGTCACTTCCTCCCATTCGTCACCAATGCGATCGCACCTAGTCCGATATGGACCATTTTCGCAATGATCTCCAACTGTTTCTGAGGGTCAGTTTCTCTAGCCACTTGGATTTTCCATGATGACAATTTTGTAGAGATCACTGATGCTGCCACGAAGCCTTCTTCAAGCTGCTCATTTTCAAGAATGGAACCATTAAGTAAATCGAGGGAGTTGGCTTCTGCCATAAATTCATTGAATGTTTTCAATTTTCGAATTCCTCTGTTGGGTACAGAGGTAATTATGAAAACTTGATTTTGTTGTAGAGCTATTGTCAAATCTGGTGTTTAGCCATTTGATTCAAGCAGCGACCTGATCAATCTCTTTTACCTCGATCCCATCTTTGAATTTCACCCCCGTAATCACCTTGGCCAGGTAATCAAAGCCGCGTAGCCGGCGCCATTTCTTTTCCGCACACTGGCTCAATTTGAACATCATATGCAACATGCCATTGCGCGTCAGACAACCTTTGGATCTTTTGGTCCGGTGGCGGATGGTGGCAAAGGTGGATTCAATCGGGTTGCTGGTCCGGATGCTCTGCCAGTGTTGGGCCGGAAAATCATAAAATGCCAACAGTTCATCCCGATCCTTGAGCAAACAGCTCGTCGCTTTCGGGTATTTCGCCTCAAAGATCTCAATAAACAAATCAAACGCCTTGTTTGCATCATCCTTGGTTTCCGCCTGCCAGATGGCGTGCAGGGCCTGCTTGGCTTTGGGTTGTGCGGATTTCGGCAAACAATTCAGTACATTCATGGTCTTGTGCATCCAGCAGCGTTGCTGGCGGCTGGCCGGAAAGATTTCATCCAGCGCCGCCCAAAAACCCATCGCACCATCACCAATCGCCAGTTGTGGGGCGCTCATGCCGCGCGACTTCAGATTCAGCAACACCTCACGCCAACTCTGAGTCGATTCCCGCACCCCGTCCTCAATCGCCAGAAAATGTTTTTCGCCGCGTTCATTGACACCAATGATCACCAGCGCGCAGAGCTTGGCATCCTCCGCCCGCAGCCCACTGTAGACACCATCAGCCCAGACATACACCCACCGGTCCTGTCTCAGGCGACGCTGGCTCCACGCTCGATATTCCTCCGCCCATACCTGTTTCAGGCGGGATACCGTGCTGGCCGACAGACCCTGTGCCTGCGGGCCCACCAGTACCCGCAACGCCTCAGCCATCTCACCGCTGGATACCCCTTTGAGGTACAACCACGGAATGGCTGCCTCGAAAGTCGCTGTCTTGCGCACATATGGCGGCACCAGCACCGACTGAAAACTCACTGCTTCACCGGTCTTCGAGCGCACCTTGGGAATTCTCACCCGGATCGGTCCCAGGCCGGTCTGCAACTCACGTTCTGGCAGGTAACCGTTGCGCACCACACCGGCATGACCTGATTCGGTACGCCAATCCTGATACTTGGCCAGCAGCTCCTGGACTTCACTTTCCACCGCTTCGGCGAGCAGCTTCCGGGCGCCTTCTTTGAGCAATTCGGTCAACGGATCGGCACTGATTGCTCGACGTTCCAGTTCAATAACATTATTCTTGTTCATAGTGGCGTATCTCCTTTGGTTGCTTTGAAGTTTGGTAACAACAAATCAACCAGATACGCCGCTTTTTTTCAACTGCTCAAACACCAGATTCGATCATAACTCTTTGTTGTAGTGCGGAATGGCTCAAGTGGTCTATGAACGAATAAATGTACAATTCTGACTGAACCAAAAAGTCAGGCTCAACCATGAAGTCCGTGATTTCAATAATCGTTGCAGTTCTCTTGCTGTCAGGGCGCAAAAGAGAAGCACTGCAGCTCATCGACCATTTGGCTGTGTCGGGGGTATTCATTCTCGGCGCCGATGTATTGGCACTTACATCGGACGGCTATCGTCACAACTACGACAGTTGGCTTTTTGAGTTAGATTCCGGCAGTGCACTGGAGAGTATCGAACATGCGCGAACCTACATTAAGAACTACCCTGAAGGATGTGTGACGTGAGCTATTGTCAAATCTGGTGTTTAGCCATTTGATTCAAGCGGCGACCTGATCAATCTCTTTTACCTCGATCCCATCTTTGAATTTCACCCCCGTAATCACCTTGGCCAGGTAATCAAAGCCGCGTAGCCGGCGCCATTTCTTTTCCGCACACTGGCTCAATTTGAACATCATATGCAACATGCCATTGCGCGTCAGACAACCTTTGGATCTTTTGGTCCGGTGGCGGATGGTGGCAAAGGTGGATTCAATCGAGTTGCTGGTCCGGATGCTCTGCCAGTGTTGGGCCGGAAAATCATAAAATGCCAACAGTTCATCCCGATCCTTGAGCAAACAGCTCGTCGCTTTCGGGTATTTCGCCTCAAAGATCTCAATAAACAAATCAAACGCCTTGTTTGCATCATCCTTGGTTTCCGCCTGCCAGATGGCGTGCAGGGCCTGCTTGGCTTTGGGTTGTGCGGATTTCGGCAAACAATTCAGTACATTCATGGTCTTGTGCATCCAGCAGCGTTGCTGGCGGCTGGCCGGAAAGATTTCATCCAGCGCCGCCCAAAAACCCATCGCACCATCACCAATCGCCAGTTGTGGGGCGCTCATGCCGCGCGACTTCAGATTCAGCAACACCTCACGCCAACTCTGAGTCGATTCCCGCACCCCGTCCTCAATCGCCAGAAAATGTTTTTCGCCGCGTTCATTGACACCAATGATCACCAGCGCGCAGAGCTTGGCATCCTCCGCCCGCAGCCCACTGTAGACACCATCAGCCCAGACATACACCCACCGGTCCTGTCCCAGGCGACGCTGGCTCCACGCTCGATATTCCTCCGCCCATACCTGTTTCAGGCGGGATACCGTGCTGGCCGACAGACCCTGTGCCTGCGGGCCCACCAGTACCCGCAACGCCTCAGCCATCTCACCGCTGGATACCCCTTTGAGGTACAACCACGGAATGGCTGCCTCGAAAGTCGCTGTCTTGCGCACATATGGCGGCACCAGCACCGACTGAAAACTCACTGCTTCACCGGTCTTCGAGCGCACCTTGGGAATTCTCACCCGGATCGGTCCCAGGCCGGTCTGCAACTCACGTTCTGGCAGGTAACCGTTGCGCACCACACCGGCATGACCTGATTCGGTACGCCAATCCTGATACTTGGCCAGCAGCTCCTGGACTTCACTTTCCACCGCTTCGGCGAGCAGCTTCCGGGCGCCTTCTTTGAGCAATTCGGTCAACGGATCGGCACTGATTGCTCGACGTTCCAGTTCAATAACATTATTCTTGTTCATAGTGGCGTATCTCCTTTGGTTGCTTTGAAGTTTGGTAACAACAAATCAACCAGATACGCCGCTTTTTTTCAACTGCTCAAACACCAGATTCGATCATAACTCTTGATAGCAATGAAACGGCGCGCCACGCTCACCGCCGCCTCCGGGCTGATCGGGTCTAGAAAACTTATAATTTACCTATCTTATTGATTTTAATGGTGCCGGCAGGGTGACTCGACGACCTTTTTTCTAACTCAATGAATTCACGCACCTCAACCAGCGTTTCACTCTATTTATAGTCTCTTTTCTTGAGTTTCTTCTGAACCCGCTCAACTAAAGTCGAACCGTCAATGCCCAATGCATAGCTCAGCTTGAAAATAGTAGTCAAGCTGGGTTGTCGCAGGCCACGTTCAAGTAATGAGATGTAAGTTCAATCTAGACCTATCTGCAAACCCAGTTTTTTTGTTTTGGTTCACATTTTTAGTCTGTTGCTTTATACCTCCACTTCTCATTGTTTTGATTTGGAAGTTTTTTTCACAGAGGAAACTCTCTGTTTCTAGGGTTAGCTTTGAAAACTTTGGTTACCGCGGTTCTCGCCATTCTGTTCTGTATGACAAACCATGCCCAATCATCTGAACAAGACAAATGGTGGAGAATTTCTCAGCAGCAATTTAAATCTCCGTTACGTCTATGTCATGCGAATTATGAAGACTTCACAGCTTTCCTAATTGCTGCATTTCGTGCTTATGGGAATGAACCTACTCAGAATCAACTTGATGAAGGTAAGCAACTGAATTGGTGGGAATTGCCACCCGTCTTTCACCTGATAAATAAGCAACTGTAGGCAGGGAATTTTCTTGCTCATCGCCCCGTTATGCGTATCAATCGCCCGCATCGGGCCATCCCAGACATTGGGCCTCGATTTCCGACGGTTTGGTATACTTCAGCTCATGAGGGGCAGAGCGGTTTAGCGCAAGATCAATGCAGCCAAAGAGGAGCGCATTAAGACCGATCTCGGTTAGAGCTTGGACCGTCATCATGATTGCGCTCGCATGCCAATCCGGCTGTCTTGCCGCGCCGGCAGGAAGTATCGACGACACGTACCTGCAACTGCCGTTGCTGGAAGTAGAGCCGCTAATCGACGGCGATATCGGCGCCGAGGAGTGGGCGGCAGCCGGGACAATGGATGGGCGATTCATCCAGTTCACACCTGCCTTTGGCGAAGCCTCGAGTTTCCGCACCGTCGTGCGCTACGCTCAGACCGAGTCATCGCTCTACTTCGCATTCGAGTGCTTCGACCCCGAGATGCCGCGCATTTCGGCGGCGCTGACCAAGCGCGACGCAGATTTGGAGCGGGACGACAGTGTAGCCGTGTTGCTCGATTCATTTCTGGACCGGCGCTCGGCCTATGCTTTTTACGTCAACCCCATCGCCACCCAACTCGACGGCCGGATCACAAACAATGGCCAAACGATCGATACATCCTGGGACGCGGCGTGGCGGTCGGAAACAAAGCGTTACGCGGACCGCTGGACGATCGAGATCGAAATCCCGTTTTCGATTCTCAAGTACTCCAACAAATCGCCGGCTGAGTGGGGGATCAAGCTCTCACGCAGCATCACGCGCAAGCGGGAGCGTACATTCTGGCCGACTGCTGGCAAATCGCCATTTAGGGTATCGGATTTCGGCGTGATCGCCGGCGTCATACCGCCGGCACAGCCGGACCGCTGGACGTTTATCCCGTATGCGCTGGCCTCTGTGGCGGAAGGCAATGTCGATATCGAGATCGGCGGGGATATCCGCTGGCGCCCCAGTTCGCGAATCGGCGCCGATCTGACATTCAACCCGGACTTCGCGCTCGTCGAAGCCAACGTCGAGATCATCAACCTGACACGCTTCGAGCTGCAAATTCCTGAAAAACGCCCTTTCTTCCTGGAGGGCAATGAGCTGTACAAACAGGATATTCAGCAGTTCTACAGTCGACGAATTGGTGATATCGATTTGGGCGCAAAGTCGAGCGGCCGTATCGATCGCACCGAGTTCTCTTTGATCGCTACAAGTGAAAAACTCGACGATCCCCTTGCGCTCGGATCGTTTCGCGCCGACTACGGTATTATTCGGCTGCAGCACGGCCTGTCGCGAGGCTCCAGCTTCGGCATCGTGGCGGCTGATCGCCGTTTTCGGGGAGACCATGCCGGATCGGTCGGGCTCGACTCAAACATCTTCGTCACCGAACAGCTGAACGTGGCCGCCCAATTCATGCGTGTGCATGGCCCCAAGGCCGAGGGGGGACTGGCCTGGTCAGTAAGGCCATCCTGGAACACGCCGACCACGCAATTCGATATCGCTTACGTCAACCTCGACGAGGGCATCCTTGAGGACTTTAATGCGGTGGGATTCCTGCAAGACGACAACCGCAAGGAGCTGGACAGCAACTTCCGACATCAATTTTGGTTCAAAAGTGGGAAGCTGGAAAAATTCGAACCTGTGCTCAAGTACAATCGCTATTGGAGCCAGTCCGGCGAATTGCGAAGCTGGGAGGCCCAGGCACAGTGGTTCCTCACCTTTCGCAGCGGCTGGGAATTCGCCGGTGAGTACGTCGAGGACTTCAAGCTGTTCGAAAAGGAATTCCGCAATGACCGCGTCATTTTTGCCGTGGCCTGGGATGGCCGAGACGGACGCTTTCTGTCAGCCAAAGCAGGGTCCGGCAGAAATTTCGATAGCGACTTCAAGGTATACGGCGCCAACCTAAGGTGGCCGCTCGGCGACCATTTCCGCCTGTCATACGATTTTACCTGGCTGGACTATGAACCTAATTCCACCATACCGTCTTCGAAGATCCATGTTTTCGAGGCCCTGTATTCCTTCCACGCCAACCTATACGCCAAGCTGCTCTTCCAAACCAACAGCGCGATCGACAAGGAAAACGTTCAGGCACTGTGGGTGTGGCGCTTTAAGCCGCCATTCGGCTCGCTTCAACTCGCCTACCAGCGCGGCACCTCTGCGCGCGGCGAGGTCTCGGAGCAAGGTGATTCCTTCTTCACCAAATTCTCCTGGGTATTTTGAAAAACATTTTCGGGCTAGCCGTCTGCCCACTGCTTTGGGGGTTCGAGTCTGGAACAATTTCACGTGGCTTACCCAGTTAAAGTCGAAAGCGCCATGTTTCTGATCGCCAAAGCAACCGTCCGCTATGGAACTGTGGATTCAACCGGTCGAAGCAACACATTGGTCAAATTGTTCTGCTGGCGTTGCATAGTTTAGAGTTTTTCTGGGTCGCTCGTTTAAGCGTCTCGCCACAGCGTTCAGTCTGTTTTGGTGGATGTTGGAGAGATCCATGCCCTTTGGGAAATACTGCCTAAGTAGTCCGTTGGTATTTTCGTTTGAGCCGCGCTGCCAAGGGCTGCGTGGATCACAGAAATACACATTGATGTTGGTGTCCAGGCTGAAGCGTTTATGATCGGCCATCTCCTTGCCACAACCCCATGTCAGCGATTTGTAGAGTTCGCGCGGTAACTTGTGCGCTTGCTTGATCAGGGCATTGATCACGGTCTTGGTGTCTTTGCTCTGAACCTTGGCCAGCATCACGTAGCGGCTGTGGCGCTCCACCAGTGTCACGATCTGGCTGTTCTTGGTGCCGACCAAGAGGTCTCCCTCCCAGTGGCCAGGTACCGCACGATCCTCGGCTTCGGCCAGTCGCTCTCGGATCGAGACCGTGTCACGAATCCGACCATGGTCAGCTGTCTTCTGCGTGTGATGGCGTGAACGGCGCATCGCGCGAGTGCGCCTCAAGTGTTGCAACAGCTCCTTCTTCAAGGCGCCACGGGCTTGAATAAAGAGGGTGCGATAGATGGTCTCATGTGACACTTGGGATGACTCATCGTCCGGGTAGGTGCGCTTCAGCCAACCAGCAATCTGCTGTGGCGACCAGCCGATCTGCATCTGTTTTGCCACCCTGCGTGCCAAGGCGCGGTTGGCTACCAGTTTACAGGTCTTGGGGCGATGTGCCCGCTCCCAGGCGGCTTTATTAGCCAGGTTGGCCCGGTATCTTCGCCGACCACCGTTGCGATTAATCTCTCGGCTGATTGTCGAGGGCGCACGACCTAATGATGCTGCGATTGAACGCAGCGACCGGTCGGCAACGATGCCACGTGAGATCTCTTCGCGTTCCGCTAGTGTAAGAGCCAGGACGGAACGCTTCCGCGGCGTTGGGCGAATCCCACCAGTCTGAATCAGGTGGCGCTGAATAGATGAGTGACTGCTGCCCAATAGACGGGCAACCTTATGTGTTGAATCGCCTTGCTGCCAGCGGTCCCACATCAATGATTTGTCTGCTTCGGTGAAATGATATCTAGAACGGTAGTACTTCATCGGCAACATCCTCCTTTCTCATATTAGAGATTAGGTGTTGCATCGACCAGTTGAATTCGCAAACGCAAAGCGGTCATTATTTTATGGCCTAATCCCATCCTCAAACAATCTTCGCAATGTAACCATCTGAATGACAACAGCATCACGCACAATATCCGATACCGTTTTGTTGTAACGAACGGCCATTTTCTCCATTTCATCAATTACTGCATCATCGAACCTGACACTGAGCGGCGTCTTTGAATATCGTTGCTTCTTGGTCATTTTCTTCCCCTACCGTTCGTCACAGGTGGGCGCGACACCGGGTGACAGAACTGCTAGATCTCGCGGTGGTGTTGGGTGATGAGCTCAATGCCGAGGCTGTAAACCGTGGTGGCGGACTCGCATGGGGACCCAGCGAGGGGGCGTGGCCGTTAACGGGTTACGCACACGGAGCATCAGGCATCGCTCATGCACTATCGGAGCTTTACGAGAAGAGCGGGCTACGCCGGTTTTCAGAATTGGCAAGAAACGCGATCCGGTAAGAGCACCTCGCGTTTGATCCAGTGGCTAAAAATTGGCCTGACTTTCGTCTAGAGCCTGGAGACCCTGCTGTGCCTCGGGGTCAATATCCAACTGGGTCGATGTGGTGCCACGGCGCGACAGGAGTGCTAATCGGGTTACGGCGAACGTGCACGATTCTTCAGATCGCGACTGCGAAGCAGGATCTCGGCCGTGCCCGCGATGCAACCATGCTCCGAGTGACTTCGGAGATCGAAAAGATGATGAGCTCTTGGTGCCTGTGTCACGGGGTATGCGGCGACGCGCTGGCGTTGATCCATGGAGGCTCGATGGTCCTGCCAGCGAAAAACGACTTAGCGGCGACGTTAGATCTTGCCCGCACCGGAGCAATGCGCTACATGGAGAACAACGGCTGGCCTTGTGGTGTTGGAGGTGGATGGAGTCCGGCGTATATGGTGGGCACCGCAGGTACTGGGGCGTTCTATCTCGCGCTAGCAAGACCTCAGACACCTACGTTCGTCATTCCAATACCGGGAGCTTTCTCAGCCTCTTAAGCTGCCGCAGTCATTGTTCACTGATGAGCCTGTTTGTCCCAGGTGCGCGGTGAAACGGACGCCGACTCTAAATAAGGTGTATCCGCACTTCGACAGGTCCATGAATGTGTCAAGCCCAAAATCTTTGGCCCACTCAACCTGTTAGGGTTTCGGGTTGCTGAATCGAATTTCCTTCGATCCAGTTCCTCAGAAATTTCGCCGAGTTCAACGTCCGGGCTGTGCCTTCTCTATAAATTTCAGAAAGATTGTACTTTGGAAGCCGAAAGGACCGACTAATTAAGGGTCAAAGGAAAATTACTCAAGCCCCCAGTAGGCTTCCCCTGACTTCAATAGAGTGCATGCAATGAGGAGGCGTCCATATACGAAACTTGAGCCAATGCCTTATTTTTGGTGCTGAAACGCAAAGGTCTACTGGGTGCGAATAAAGTTAATTCGGATTCTTCATCTTCGCAACAAACTTGTTGCGACGTATGCTGTCTCCTCCTCATTATCATTATTATTTTCTCGCCAGTATTCTGATCGACGCCTTCGGTGGAATAGATTGGTGCGGATATAGTCAACTCTGGATTTGAAGAAACTGGAATAGTTCGCTGTTTTAGGAAGGACCTCTAGTACGGGCCACTTGTTTTCCCTAAAAACCTTTTTTTGGGGATCAGAATGGACATTTCGTCATCTGACTTCTATTCTAATACTATTGTTAACAGTGAGTTATGATCGAATCTGGTGTTTGAGCAGTTGAAAAAAAGCGGCGTATCTGGTTGATTTGTTGTTACCAAACTTCAAAGCAACCAAAGGAGATACGCCACTATGAACAAGAATAATGTTATTGAACTGGAACGTCGAGCAATCAGTGCCGATCCGTTGACCGAATTGCTCAAAGAAGGCGCCCGGAAGCTGCTCGCCGAAGCGGTGGAAAGTGAAGTCCAGGAGCTGCTGGCCAAGTATCAGGATTGGCGTACCGAATCAGGTCATGCCGGTGTGGTGCGCAACGGTTACCTGCCAGAACGTGAGTTGCAGACCGGCCTGGGACCGATCCGGGTGAGAATTCCCAAGGTGCGCTCGAAGACCGGTGAAGCAGTGAGTTTTCAGTCGGTGCTGGTGCCGCCATATGTGCGCAAGACAGCGACTTTCGAGGCAGCCATTCCGTGGTTGTACCTCAAAGGGGTATCCAGCGGTGAGATGGCTGAGGCGTTGCGGGTACTGGTGGGCCCGCAGGCACAGGGTCTGTCGGCCAGCACGGTATCCCGCCTGAAACAGGTATGGGCGGAGGAATATCGAGCGTGGAGCCAGCGTCGCCTGGGACAGGACCGGTGGGTGTATGTCTGGGCTGATGGTGTCTACAGTGGGCTGCGGGCGGAGGATGCCAAGCTCTGCGCGCTGGTGATCATTGGTGTCAATGAACGCGGCGAAAAACATTTTCTGGCGATTGAGGACGGGGTGCGGGAATCGACTCAGAGTTGGCGTGAGGTGTTGCTGAATCTGAAGTCGCGCGGCATGAGCGCCCCACAACTGGCGATTGGTGATGGTGCGATGGGTTTTTGGGCGGCGCTGGATGAAATCTTTCCGGCCAGCCGCCAGCAACGCTGCTGGATGCACAAGACCATGAATGTACTGAATTGTTTGCCGAAATCCGCACAACCCAAAGCCAAGCAGGCCCTGCACGCCATCTGGCAGGCGGAAACCAAGGATGATGCAAACAAGGCGTTTGATTTGTTTATTGAGATCTTTGAGGCGAAATACCCGAAAGCGACGAGCTGTTTGCTCAAGGATCGGGATGAACTGTTGGCATTTTATGATTTTCCGGCCCAACACTGGCAGAGCATCCGGACCAGCAACCCGATTGAATCCACCTTTGCCACCATCCGCCACCGGACCAAAAGATCCAAAGGTTGTCTGACGCGCAATGGCATGTTGCATATGATGTTCAAATTGAGCCAGTGTGCGGAAAAGAAATGGCGCCGGCTACGCGGCTTTGATTACCTGGCCAAGGTGATTACGGGGGTGAAATTCAAAGATGGGATCGAGGTAAAAGAGATTGATCAGGTCGCCGCTTGAATCAAATGGCTAAACACCAGATTTGACAATAGCTCGTTAACAGTCCATAGGGGACAGTTTCATGCATACCGGATTTCGAAAATTCGCACTGTTAACGATAACTTTGACGCTCATCGTTGGTGCTCCCTCGGCCAGTGCGCAGGACGATGATGATGATGGCGGTTCCGCCTGGTGGCTATGGACACTCATAATTGGTGGTACTGCCAGCATGGATGTGACCGTACTTGGCCCGCAAAATTCTAGTGCGCATGGCAATTCTTGCCAGGGGTTTTCGGTCAGGGGAATACTGGTTACAGCTGTGATGGTAATAACTTCGCAGGACGGTGAACAGCTATGCTACCAGCTTCTCGCGCAACCGTTCATAGGGGGTTTTTCCATTCAGTGCAGCGTGCGGTCTGAGAAAGTTATAGAAGGCCTCCCAGTCGCGTAATTTCTTGGCCAGGTCGACGTCGCCTTTGTAATCGATGAGTTGATAGAACTCAAGCTTGTCGGTCAGGTGAGATCGTTCCACTTTGCCGTTCAATCGTGGGGTCGCGGGTCTGATGTAGAAGTGATTAATGCCCAGGTCCTTCAGATGCCAATGAAATTTGGCCTGGAATTCGTGACCGTTGTCCGTGCGGATGGTGTGCAGGCGAAACGGGAATTGCTCGATCACGTGGTTGACGAAGCGGATGGCATTTTCCTGTGTATGCCTGGGATAAATTTTCAAGGCTCGGATGCGGGTTGCATCATCGATTGCAGTGTACTGGTAACGCTTCAGCCTATGGCCGCGTTTATCGATAAAAGTCAAAAACTTAACGTCAACCTGGATGTGATGACCCGGGACTTGTTTTTGGTAGCGTTTGAAGGTGGGAATAGAGCGCTTGCGACAATTTTGAGGCAACCGATTCAGTCCATGTCTTTTGAGCACATAGTAAACACCCTTGCCCGATATTTTGATCTGGTGATAGCGCTCCAGATACCAGGCGATTCGATCCGGGCCAAAGTGGTAGGTGCGCCGTAGATGTAGAATCTTTTCCTCGATCGGTGCTGGGGTGCGAAGCAGTAGGTTCTCGGGGCATGGCTTGGAGTTGATGAGGCCTGCTTCTCCTTTCTCTCTATAGCCTGCTTTCCAGCGATAAAACGATGACTTGGAGACTCCAAATTTACGGCAGGCTAATACATTACTCCCGCGTTCCTGTGCAAACTGTAGACAATTCAATTTCCGGCGAATATCTCTTTGTGCTTGACGATCCATAACGCTCTCCTGTGCAATGCACTTTGAGGTTAGTGAAATCGTCCCACGAAGTCGTACATTTCATACTTACGTAATTCAGGCCCAGCGTCTGATTTCTTCTTTTTCGCCAATATCCTTCAATGTTATTCTCTGGTCCTCATCAAGGATGAATATTGAAAATCTTGCCGTTTCGATGATCTCCTTGATCTGGTTTTCACCGAGATTTTTGAACAGCCCTGATTTCTCATTCAGACGATGTGCTTCAGAATAGACTCGCATTCGCAGTTTCCTGCCCTAAAAAGTTGCTGGGGTGGGCTACGCATATAGGCGGATTTCAGGCAGTATAGTGTTTGAATAACCTATACTCATCCGTTAATCGGTCGCTGGCCACGGAGGTGCCGCTCGAATCGTTTTTGCCCCGAAGCCACCCCGAAGTGAAATTTGAATGAGCCAATCCCTCAAAGAATTCATCAACAGTAACAGTCTTGAAGTCATGTCGGTGGTCGGTTCCGACATGCACGGCATTGCGCGGGGCAAGAAAGTTCCTGTGCGCAGGCTTATTGAGTCAGAAAGCGCGCCGATACGAATTTCCAATCTGATGCACATGATGGATTACGCCAGCATGCCGTTCCCGCCGCCCGACGACGGACGCTGGTGGCCGTCCTGGGCCGAAGGTTATACGGACACGCGAGCAGTCCTGGACGTGTCCACTGCACGGGTGGTGCCGTGGCAACGCGACACCGGCCTGGTTTTGTGTGATTTCGAGCGTGTGGATGGCGCAGGACCGGTAGCGTACCTGCCTCGCAATATGCTCAAGACGGTGTTGGGCGCCCTGGACGATCACGGCTTCAGCACGCGCTGCGCCGTGGAGCTGGAATTTATGCTGTTCGATGAGACCGAGAGCAGTTGTGTCGAGAAGCACTTTCAGGATCTCACCCCGCTGTGGTCGCTGCCGGAAGCCTACAGCCTGACCAAGCTCGGCAAGTTCGAGGACATCATCCGCCAGTTTCGAGACGACCTGGAGGGTTTCGGCCTGCCGATCGAGACCTGGAATGTCGAAGCCGGCCCCGGCCAGGTGGAAATGAATATGCCTCCTTCGGATGCATTGACCGCCGCGGATCGTGGATTCCTGTTCAAACACGCGGTCAAGGAAGTCGCGGCGACCATGGACCTGACGGCCAGCTTTATCCCGAAGCTGTCGCTGCTGGGTTTCGGCAACGGCAGTCATCTCAATTTCTCGCTGTGGCGCGACGGCGCCAACGTGTTTCACGACGACAGTGACGTGGACCGACGCTCGAAGTTGTTGCGGCAGTTCTGCTCCGGTATCGCCAGCACCTTGCGTGAATTCACCTTGCTCTATGCACCGACCATCAATTCCTACCGCCGCTTCGTGCCCTACTACTCGACGGGCATGACGGCCTCGTGGGGCTATGACAACAAGTCGGTGACCGTTCGAACCGTCAACGAGTCCGCCTCGTTGACCCGACTGGAGCAGCGCACGGCCGGGGCGGACGTCAATCCCTACATCCAGGTGGCGGCCTGTGTTGCGGCCGGGTTGCACGGCATCGAAAACGAGCTCGATGTGGCGCCGACCCTGGGCGATGCCTATGCCGACACAACGCTGGATCCTGTACCGGCTACCATCGTTGAGGCCCTCGACCTTTTCGAGCAGAGCGAGGTCGCCAACTCCTATCTGGGTGAGGATTTTGTGCGGTTTCATACCCAGGCCAGCCGGGTCGAGGCCGAGGCCTTCGCCGCGAGCCTCGAGGAAAGCGGCGGCCAATGTGGCGGCGGGGATGACGCCGAAGATGGCAGCGAAGTGACGGCCTGGGAACTGGCGCGCTACTTCACCGTGGTCTGATTCCGTCGGGCTCGAGATTCAATGAAAGACATTCGCACTCGGAAGCCACTGATCGGCATCTCGGCCTGGCGACAGACCGTCGATGTCTGGTCGACCAGCGTGGACATCTATCAGATAGACGTCAGCTACGTGAATCGCGTCACCGACGCCGGCGGCATGCCGGTGCTGATTCCCCACACCCAGCCGCGGGAGACCGAAGACACGATTGCTTCCATCGATGCCCTGATCCTGTGCGGCGGGGACGACGTCGATCCTGCATCCTATGGTGCGCGGGACGAAGGCCATTCACTGATGGTCTGCCCGGAAGCCGATCGCTGTGAGATCGGCCTGGCCCGGGAGGCCATGTCCCAGGGCGTGCCCGTGCTGGGTATCTGTCGTGGCGCGCAGATTCTCAACGTCGCATTCGGGGGCACGCTGCACCAGGAAATGCTCAAGCCGGACAGCGTCTGCCACGGCACCAGGGCCACGGTATTGAGTGAGGTCCTGGCCCAGCGCCATCCGTTAGAGATCGAGCCCGGCAGCCGTCTGGCCTCAATTCTCGGCACCGCCTGCCGGGAAGTGAATACCACCCACCACCAGGCCATCGACCGGGTAGCAAACGGTTTCACGGTGTCGGCGCGCGCACCCGACGGCTGCATCGAGGCGATCGAACACGAGCGCGACCACGTCGTGGGCGTCCAGTGGCATCCGGAAAAGTTGCCGGCGCCGGACAACCAGGAACTCTTCGACGAACTGGTCCAGGTGGCAAAAACCGGCGCCAACGGCGCCCAGGGCCCCCGACATGAGTGAGTCCATGAGTGATTTCGACCTGACCCGATTTATCGACGATGTTTTTGCGCCGGAGCCAGGCGAAACCGTCCTGCTCATGGTCGATGAACCCACCGCCGATCATGACCCCAACAGCGATTGGATTGCCCGCCGAGAAATGGCGGCAAGATGGATGGACGGATTCTGTGCACTGGGCGCGGAGCGCGATTTCGAAGTCCTCCCGGTGCTGCATTTTCCGGCCATCGACCACCACAATGGCGAGTTTCCCGAGCACGGTTCGCTCGACGGAGAGGCGGTGGAAATCCTGCCATTGCTGAATCGCGTGTCGCTGACCATTGCGATGACGGAGGTCTCGATGACAGCCGCATTGATGCAGATCTCGCGGCAGCGGCCCGGCGCCGCGGCCTTCCGTGCGGCGAGTGCGCCACTGGCGCGCAGGGACATGGAGGATACCTGCCTGAACATCGACTATGCGCAGCTCAAGGCCCGTTGCGCGGAAATCGAGGCAACCCTGGCACGGTCTCACCGTGCCGAGGTCCAGTTCACGACCGGGCATCGATGCGAGTTCGATTTGCGACACCGCAGTTGCGGCAATGACAACGGCTATTTGCACCGCGACAAGAAAGGGCCACCACTGGTCAACCTGCCCAGCGGTGAGGTCTGGGTGGTGCCATATGAGGGCGAGATCGAGGGCGACCCCTCGACCACCGCGGGACAGATTCCGGTCGCGCTGTACGACGATTCAGTTGCCGTGCTGGATATCGAAGCCAACCGCGTGGTCCACGTCGGCGGGGACGAGCCGGCCAGGGGCTATTACCGCTCGATGCTGGAGGTCGATCCGATGCGCCGCAATGTGGCCGAGATCGCCTTTGGCTGCAACCCCGGCGCGCGCGTGTCCGGATTGTACATCGAAGACGAAAAGGCGGGGTTTCACTGGGGCCTGGGCCGCAGCGAGTTTCTGGGTGGCACGGTCGGCCCAGAAGCATTCAGGGATCTTTCCACCATCCTGCACCACGATATGCCCTACGCCCGCCAATCCCCCATCACCGTAAGCGCCCAACTGTTACTCGATGACGGCAGCCGCGTGGGCATCCTCGATAAAGGTCAATATCTGATATGAGTAACAAGTGCCCCATCACCCATGACTGGGATCCCTATGACCCGGGTTTCAGGGATAATCCGTTTCCTCTGTATGCCCGCTTTCGCCAGGAATGCCCGGTAGGGCGGTGCGAGGAATACGGTGGCTTCTGGGCCATTTCGCGCTACCAGGACGTGGCCAGGATGGCCGCCGACAGCGCCACCTATTCATCCGCTCACGGTGTCAGCATTCCCCGCCTGCCTACCGAGGGTCGGGCGTTGCCGATGGAGTCCGATCCGCCGGAGCACACGGCCTTCAGACGGCTGCTACAACACGACTTCATGCCGCGCGCGGTGGCGGCGCGCGAGGACATGGTGCGCCGCAATGCGCGTGAACTAATCGATGCCTTCCGCAATAACGGCGAAGCGGACTTGTCGGAGGACTACGCCAAGTTGCTGCCCACCGCGATCATCTGCCAGTTGCTGGATATCGAGGAACTGGGTGGCGAATTCCAGGACTGGGCCGAGACCATCATCTACAGGCCCAAGGACCGGGAGGCTGTCATGGCGGCGGCCAGAGCAGTCTACGACTATTTCCGCGAATTGTTGCCAGAGCGCAGAAGGAATGTCGGCGATGACTTTATCAGCACGCTGATCAAGGCAGACATCGACGGCGAGACGCTTGATGATACGACGATTCTGGATTTCTGTTTTTTCCTGCTGATCGCCGGCCTCGATAACACGGCATTCACCATCCGCAACGTGCTGCTGCAGATCGCCCGCGATCCGGGGCTCAAGGCTCAATTGCAGCAAGACTCGGAGAAGATCGGTGCAGCCATCGAGGAAATACTGCGCCTGTACTCGCCGGTGTGGGGTATTGCCAGAACGGTGCAATCCGACGTCGAGGTGGATGGGCAAAACCTGGCGGAGGGCGATCGGATCCTGCTGCTCTACGCCTCGGCGGATCGAGACCCTGAGACATTCGAAAATCCGGATGAATTCGTCATCGACCGCAAACGCAACCGGCATCTCGCATTCGGTACCGGCCGCCACAGTTGTCTCGGTGCGCACCTGGCACGGCTCGAGATTCGCGTGGCCGTGGAGGAGATTTTGAATCTCCTGCCGGATTACGAGGTGGTGGGCGACCCACACTGGAATCAGATGGGGCCGCTGCCCGTAACATTTGAACCCCGGCAGGCATGAGTCGAAAACAGGTATCAGCACATGAGTAGGATCAACTTGACCAGTAGTGACGGATTTGACCTTGGCGCTTACCAGTCCTTGCCGGATGGCACGCCGAAAGCCGGAATTGTGGTCATCCAGGAAATATTTGGCGTCAACCCTCACATCCGCGCCGTCGCCGACCGTTACGCCGTCGATGGCTATGGGGTCGTTGCGCCGCAAATCTTCGATCGCACCGAGCGTGACGTGGAGCTTGGCTATTCGACAGATGAGGATTGGGCGCGAGGCATGAAGCTGGCGTTTGAGGACTACGACCTCGAAGCGGGCACCCGGGATATCCAGGCCGCCATCGATGCGGCTTCACAGTTCGGGAAGGTGGGGCTGGTCGGCTATTGCTTCGGCGGCAAACTGGCCTGGATTGCGGCCTGTGAATGCAGCGGCTTGTCGGCGGCGGCGTCCTACTATGGTGGCGGCATCGCCAAAGAAGCGCATCGCACTGCCCGCTGCCCGGTGATTGCCCATTTCGGGGAACTCGACGAAGGGGTTCCGCTGGACGAAGTCAGGGTCTTCGAAGCCGCCCAGCTGGATGTGGCAATCAACATCTACCCGAGCGCCGGTCATGGCTTCAACTGCGATCATCGCGACGGCTACCACGCGCCCAGCGCCGAGGCTGCGCTGGTCAACACCCTGGCATTTTTTGACCAACACCTCTGAAGACAGGTAAATACCATGAATTTCCTCAAATTTGCAGGCTTATGTGTCGTTTTGTTGGCGTCAACATCGTTTCCGGTAAACGCTGACACACCCACCCACGCCTTTGAAGGCGTCCATGTCATTCCGATGACTTCGGAAGTGGTACTCCACGATCAGACCGTGGTGATCAAGAATGGCCGGGTGAAGGCCATTTGTGCCCGCCATGAACGCTGCGTGCCGGATGGGGCGAGATCAATCGAGGCTGGGGGGCAGTACCTGATGCCCGGCCTGACCGACATGCACGCGCATGTGGACGGCCTGGGCAGTGTCGGCTCCAATGCCTCCGCCGAGCAGATCGAGGTGGCCGTGCGGACGCGCAATCAACAGCTCAGGCAGTACCTGGTATTCGGCGTGACGACCATTCGTGACACCGCCGGCGGGCCGTCAAATCTCCGGGCCCGCTCGCAGATCGAATCCGGAGCGCTGACCGGCCCCCGCCTGTTCACCGCGTTCGTATCCATGGACGGTGACCCGCCGCTGCATTCGGCGACCACGCCGTTTTCCAGCCCGGCCGAAGCCGCCGAATTCGTGCGCAAGACCGCCGCCGACGGCTACGACATGGTCAAGATTTACTCCACGCTGCCCCGGGAGACGTTCGATGCCATCATGACCACGGCCAGCGAGGTCGGCATACCCGTGGGCGGCCATGTGCCGATGCCAGTCGACTTCGAGTACGCGCTCAAGAGCGGGATGCGGTCCGTGGAGCACCTGTCGGGCTTCGACATGGCCTGCGCGGGCCCGGATGCCGGTCTCGAGCCCGTCATGGACGATGTCTACCAGGGCTGGGGCTGGTGCACGCCGGAAAAAATCCAGTCCCTGGCCCGGATGGCGGCCGGATACCCGGTCTGGCACGATCCGACCCTGATCGTCGTGGAGGGCGTGAAAACCGAGTTCGACCGGTATGCCGTCAATAACGAGGACGATCTCAGGTACACACCGCCCCGACTGGCCGCGTTCTTTCCGTACCTGTATGAAATATTCAGCCCCCGCACACGCACCGGGCTGAAAGGCTCACGCAACGTCCGCTTGGCCCTGGCGAAGTCGCTGGCAGATTCGGGCGCCCACCTGTTGCTGGGTACCGACACCATGGCCTCGGGATTCAATGTCCACCAGGAACTTGCGTTGATGGCCGAGGCCGGCCTCACACCATATCAGGCGCTCACAAGCGGGACCTCCGAGCCCGCCCGCTATTTCGGCCGCGAAGGGGCGTTCGGAACCATCGTCCCCGGCGCCAGCGCCGACCTGATCCTGCTGGACGCCAACCCCCTCGAAGACGTTGTCAACGCCAGCAAAATTAGTGGGGTCATGTTCAGGGGAACCTGGTGGCCGCGCGACCGACTCGATGCCGAAATCGGTGCCCTGCAGGCAGAATACGCTGAAGACCGCCTGGAATTGGGGTCAGAGTAGAATTGGGGTCCATCAAGCTGGTCGCTCCGGAACAGAATTCCTTACAATACATCGAGGAATGCCGGCGGAGAGAATTATGCGAAGACGTGACTTATTGAAAGTGGTGGGTGCAGCCAGTGTGGGCGCATTGGCGCTGGATGCTTTTTCAAGCGGGCGTGGCATGGGCCATGCGGCGGCTGGTTTGGCCGGCACCAACGCCACCGAGTGCAATCTTCAGAAGTTGCTGGCCGCGTCGGGCGAGAAGAACAAATGTGTGGGTGCGTCCGCAGCCGTTTATGAACAAGGCCGATGGGATAGCGCGGTCTACGGGCTGGCCAATCTTGCTACCGGCGTCGAGGTCACCGAAAACACCATTTTTCATATCGGCTCCATAACCAAGATCTTCAACACCACGCTGCTGATGACCCTGGTCGACGAGGGCAAGGTCGACCTGACCAGGCCGGTTCTGCATTACCTGCCAGAGATGCGCACCGCGGACATGGATGCCCTGCGGCAAATGACCGTGGCGATGTTGGTCAACCATACCTCAGGCATTGACGGCGAAATGCTGCCCGATCACGGGCCGGACCAGGAACGCATTGCCGATGCTATTCCACGAATGGCGGCGATGGAACAGGTGCATGCGCCCGGCAAGGACATGTCCTATTGCAATACCGCGACCTTGCTGGCCGGATACCTGACTCAGAAAGTGCTGGACAAGAGTTGGTATGAACTGATCGAAGAGCGGATTTTTGCGCCGCTGGAGATGGACCATGCCATCGTCGATCCGCAGGATGCGCTTTTGTACCGGAACTCCGTCGGGCATTATTTTCATCCGGAAACGGAAAAACCATTCCGCACCAATCAGACCTATCTGCCCCTGAGTTTTGCACCCGCGGGCACGACCGCAATGATGAGCGCCAAGAATCTCGTTCAGTTTGGCATGATGCACGCCAATGACGGGGTGGGGCTCAATGGTGCGCGGGTGCTGTCAGAGGGATCGGCCAGACAGATGCGCAAGCAGACTGCCTCGTACCAGGGGCCTATGGGAGAATTCAATTGCGGACTCGGTTGGCTGATGGACGGTACTGGCATGGTCAATCACGGCGGCGGCGGCCCGGGCATCATCTCGTGGTTGTATGTTCACCCGGAGACCAATTCCTCGATCGCGGTATTGACCAACACCGTTACCGGCATGGCGGTGGCGACAGAGGTATCGGCGCCCTTTGTGACTGCGCGGGGTTCCGAGCCCCTCGGCGCCATCGAGGCCCGCCTGGCGGCGGCGGCGAAGGACGAACCCGTCGATGGAAGCGCCTTCATCGGGCGCTACGGCAACATGGTCATGACGATCGACGTGAAACAGGAACAGGACAGACTTTTCGCCTATACCACGCAGTCCTTTGCTTATTATTCGGATTTGCCGACCGACCCCACGCAGGAACTGCTCAAACCGGTTGGCGATGGCGTTTTCAGCGGTGACATGGGGGTGATCAAGTTCATCAACCCCGACGCCAGTGGCGAAACCCAGCACCTGGCGACAGGGGGCCGCCTGTATAAGCGCAGTACACACTCGCCAATTGGTCTATCACGTTGGAAGCGATTCCAGAGCGATTAGGCTGTGAAATTTTCTGCCAGAAAGTGTACAAATACGTTGATGAGTCCACTAATTCTCAGAGCAACTACGGCAACATCACCCGCGATTGGCACAGAGCGCCTTCACCACCAATTGCCAAGGAAATGACACATCGATACCTTGCGCTTCTGCTACCCACATTTCTCCACGATCGAATCGGTAGTTCGACACCACCTTGGGTAAATGCTTGTTGCGGACAATTGCGGGCTGGAAGGTGACATTCCCACTTCCAACGAGCAGCATTATGCCTTCTGGACAAGTTGAAACTACTAATTTGTAGGAAATCCGATTGATATCGGACATTTTCGTTATGACTTCGTATCCCGGTATATGCTCTAAATCGACCGCATTCTCTTTACCACCGAGTGAGATTGGTTCGCTTGCACCAATGGTAATTTTATAGTCAAAACGATTCTCGCCCTGAACAACTGAAAGTTTGTATTCCCCGTCATCAATGTCTTTTGGCAACCTAACGATGATTCTGCGGCCGGGAATTGAGCCAACCGGGGTTAGGAATCCATTGTATTCTCCGAGGCTGATTTCAGGATCATCAAATCCACTTCCTGATATGACAATCTGGTTAAGTTTAGAATTTACGAATACATCCGAAATATGGAGCCGTTTATCATTGCCGGCGAGTGCAGCATTGTGAGCTAGCAAACATATGCCAACGATGAATCCTTGATGTATCAGCATTTCTCCACTCCCCAAAAATATCTGGGAACGTCACCCTGCCTGCTTGCCTCTTATGGGTCTGGTCTCCGATGTAGTCATGACCATTTGGCCGACTAGGTGGCTCCACTCAAAATTTGTCACCTTGCAACTCATTATAGACCAGGATTTGGATGATACTTCGTGAAGATATTTCGTTCCACGTGACAAAATTCGTGCAAGAATTCAATGAAACTATCGAACTTGTGGTGCAGGAGATTTTCGATCACGGCGATTACGATCTGATCCTATCTGGGCCTAATGTTCGTTCCAGCGCACGGCTTGACATAACAGATCTGATCCTTGAACAGTTGCAGAGAGTTTGGAGCTATTGTCAAATCTGGTGTTTAGCCATTTGATTCAAGCGGCGACCTGATCAATCTCTTTTACCTCGATCCCATCTTTGAATTTCACCCCCGTAATCACCTTGGCCAGGTAATCAAAGCCGCGTAGCCGGCGCCATTTCTTTTCCGCACACTGGCTCAATTTGAACATCATATGCAACATGCCATTGCGCGTCAGACAACCTTTGGATCTTTTGGTCTGGTGGCGGATGGTGGCAAAGGTGGATTCAATCGGGTTGCTGGTCCGGATGCTCTGCCAGTGTTGGGCCGGAAAATCATAAAATGCCAACAGTTCATCCCGATCCTTGAGCAAACAGCTCGTCGCTTTCGGGTATTTCGCCTCAAAGATCTCAATAAACAAATCAAACGCCTTGTTTGCATCATCCTTGGTTTCCGCCTGCCAGATGGCGTGCAGGGCCTGCTTGGCTTTGGGTTGTGCGGATTTCGGCAAACAATTCAGTACATTCATGGTCTTGTGCATCCAGCAGCGTTGCTGGCGGCTGGCCGGAAAGATTTCATCCAGCGCCGCCCAAAAACCCATCGCACCATCACCAATCGCCAGTTGTGGGGCGCTCATGCCGCGCGACTTCAGATTCAGCAACACCTCACGCCAACTCTGAGTCGATTCCCGCACCCCGTCCTCAATCGCCAGAAAATGTTTTTCGCCGCGTTCATTGACACCAATGATCACCAGCGCGCAGAGCTTGGCATCCTCCGCCCGCAGCCCACTGTAGACACCATCAGCCCAGACATACACCCACCGGTCCTGTCCCAGGCGACGCTGGCTCCACGCTCGATATTCCTCCGCCCATACCTGTTTCAGGCGGGATACCGTGCTGGCCGACAGACCCTGTGCCTGCGGGCCCACCAGTACCCGCAACGCCTCAGCCATCTCACCGCTGGATACCCCTTTGAGGTACAACCACGGAATGGCTGCCTCGAAAGTCGCTGTCTTGCGCACATATGGCGGCACCAGCACCGACTGAAAACTCACTGCTTCACCGGTCTTCGAGCGCACCTTGGGAATTCTCACCCGGATCGGTCCCAGGCCGGTCTGCAACTCACGTTCTGGCAGGTAACCGTTGCGCACCACACCGGCATGACCTGATTCGGTACGCCAATCCTGATACTTGGCCAGCAGCTCCTGGACTTCACTTTCCACCGCTTCGGCGAGCAGCTTCCGGGCGCCTTCTTTGAGCAATTCGGTCAACGGATCGGCACTGATTGCTCGACGTTCCAGTTCAATAACATTATTCTTGTTCATAGTGGCGTATCTCCTTTGGTTGCTTTGAAGTTTGGTAACAACAAATCAACCAGATACGCCGCTTTTTTTCAACTGCTCAAACACCAGATTCGATCATAACTCGAGAGTTTGACGCTGATCAGTTCGAAGCCTCAAATTTCCCCTAAAACCAAAATCCAAATTCGCCCGCCCCATCGTGCGATGACAGGCCAAAATGCGCACCACACCACTCAAAAAACCCCAATTAACCCAAAAAACCGGAGATTAGTAGGGGTTTATTAGGTTAATTAGGTTAATTCCTTGGGGGTGTCAGTTATGGCGGCCTCGTCTTTTTCAAAGCAAAAGAAAACCCCGCAGCAACCTGAGTCACTGCGGGGATGATGAGTTATATATCGTTTGCTATCAGGCGAAACGCCGGAAGCCGACCAGTCCGACACCCAGCATCAGCAGAGCCATCAGCGCCAGGCCGTACTGACTCAGCGTCGGGATGCCCTCGTAGATGCGGGTGTTGGTGGCGCTAACAAGTTTTGACAAAGTTGAAAATGGAATTGAATACTCAGGGTTGATATGCTGGATTTGGCACATAAACGGTTTACCAGCTACAAGTATTGGGTTTGGCCAGTTCTTAGCAACATCGGCATATTGGAGCAAAATGGATGTTTTACGGCACTGGTACAAAGACAGATGTGTCTTCGATTCTGAGTCCCAAACATTTTTCTTTCGGGGTGCTATGCGGGGTGCTATCGGTTGGGTTTTGGGCAATTCCGGCGTGGCTGATACTGACACCCCAAGGAATTAACCTGAAGACCACACGCAGCAGCAGATTGCGGATGTGGTTGGGTCGCGCTATTTTACGACAGAGACCGTTAACAACGCATGCAGCGAGAATCATGTAAAATTCGCGCTGGGCTGGCAGAATTCGAAATGCTGATGTTTCGCCTGAACCTTCCAATTGAATGTCAACAGTACGATTCCGGAGCCGGTACCACCGAAGTCGTTGTCATCTCCGCCGTCATAGAAACCAACTGAGCTATACCGGCATTTTGACCAGAAAACACATTTTAACAGATCGAATTCTGGTGGAAATTTTCGACTTTCGACGAAGCGAATTTGCGCTATTTTTGGCTGTGCGGCGGCTATGGCTATATGATGGAATACCCGATAGCCCGTCTTTATACCGATGCCAGGGTGTCACGGATATTGGCCGGCACATCAGAGATTCAAAGATAAATCATTGCCCGTTCGCTGGACGACTGACCACCCGCGAGCCGCAGGCGCTATCAGGGCACGGCAATCGACCACCACAGGGCTGCGCCACCGTCCATCGGCGTACCCACATCGACAAGGCCTGAAGGATCGTGGCTGAGCTTGATGTCGTAGATGTCATGACCAAACATGTCGCCAATCGTCGTGTCACCGCTGTAGAACCACAGGGCATAACCCTGGTACACCCACTGTCTGGTTCCATCGGCGCGATCGGCCACGGCCCAGAACCCCCGTGATTGGGCATCGGCGGGTGCCAGGAAGGGCCGCCATGTGTCCAGGCAGCTTTCGCCACAACGTGGGTCGGTGCCGATATCGCGCCCGACCGCGGGCCGGGCAGGCGCGCCCCGGCGCAGGTTGTGTCCACCGCCGGACTGCAGGATGTGGCCGTCGCGGCGATATAGCGTCATCCCTTCGTGGGCGGCGAGGACGGCGCCCTTTGTTACGGTATTTTCGATTGTCACACCCGCAGGCTGAAACAGCCGATACATAGCAGCCACTTGCCCATGCCCACCGTCCGCCAGGCCGTTGGCGTAGCCCGGCGCTGGGTCATCGGTGTTGTGATACAGTCCCCTGTCACGCCAGGTCCACTGACGAATGCCATCGGCACGGTCGATGATGCCGAAGTCTCCGAATGGCCTGGCCACCAGCGGCGCCGTGAATGGCGCCCAGGCCGGGTCCGATTCACTAACAACCGGGTAGTCGAACAGGTAGAGGGTGTGATTGCGGTGGTCGACCAGCGCAAATGCCGCGGCATCGGGAATTTCCCGGACGGCAACGCCCGGCGGCAGTTCGATGTCGGAAATCGGAAAGAAATAAGCCGCCTGCCAGCCTTCCGGCAAGAGGTTGGGTTCAGGTATTTCGCCCTTGAATGCGCCTCGGAAGCCGCCACCCACCTTGCGTCCGGAGCCGTCAAGGCGCGGCGCACCGGTTTGCGCCGGGCTGTTACCGGCTATCGAGCCGGGATCCACATCCTTGAAGTAGGTGTGCAGGGGCTTGCCCTCCAGTGCCCACTGACGAGTCCCTTCCTTGCTGACTATCACCGTCCAGTGTCCGAATGGCGCGGCACTTGCGGGCGCATTAACTGGCGGGAACGATTCAGCACACGCTGCCAGGCAATTGGGCTGTCCCGGCGAGCCGCCATCGAAGGTGTACAAGGTCATACCTTCGGCATCGGCATAGACGAATTCATCCCGCGGCAGCGCGGCAGCACTTTGTTTGTCCAGGCTGTAGCCCTGTGACTTACCGACCGACTGTAGCGTGATGCCGGCGGGCGTGGCGAATGGGGCTGAAAACAACATTGCTGCTTCAGGATCGGATGGGTGATCTTCCCCTGACAGCATCACAGCCAGGGCCACCACCAGCGTCAGCGAGGCCGCAAGCGCCCAGCCAGACAATCGCTTGACCCATTTGCCCCTGGCCGACTTCTCTGCCGTTGTCATTGCCTCAAATGATGATCTCGTTGATAGTCCGGTCGGTTTCGTTCGACAGCGTGCCCCATTTGCTGACCGGCACACCGAAGGCCTGCTGTATTGTCAAGCCCACACGCGTAGTGGGGTCGCCGGGGGCCGCGATGTGAATCCCGGTCCTGAGGCGCCCGCCGGCGTTGCCCACCGTCATGATCGGCAGATTTTCCATGGTGTGGGTGCGTGCATATCCATGATCGGTCTGCCACAGGATCACCAGGCGGTCAAGCACGGAACCTTCTCCCTCACTGATACCCTCGAGAATCGACAGGAACTCGACGAAGATGCGGTTGGCCCAGTCGATAAACCAGGTGACGTCTTTTTGGACCCCCAGCATGTCGTCGATAGGCTCTTCGTGTGTCAGGCTATGCCAGTCACGTACACCCCCGGGCAGCCTCATCATCAGCGTGCCCGCGAAAACGTTGAATACTCGCGTCTGGTCGCAGGCCAGGGCATGTCCGAGCAAGGACGCGAACAGGCTGCAGTTATTCTCGGCTGCTTCGGCAGTAAGGCCCGGAAGCTCCGGAAGCTCCTCGGCGGGTTCTGGTGCGATCACGCAGGTTTCCAGCGGAGCGGGCCGGTGCAACTCGATTTCCAGTTGCTGCTCGATCTGCCGGATCGAAGTGAAATACTCATCCAGCCGGGCGCGGTCGGCGGCGCCGACGTCCCGCATCAACTTTATGCGGTCATCTGCGACCAGGGAAAGAACGCTTCTGCGCGCCATGACGGTGGGATCCGGGGTGAATTCCGCCGCGTTCGGGTCGACGAATCCCGGTCCAAAGATCCGCTGGTATAAAGCCGCCGGCGAGGTTTCCGAAGGGTTGACGGCGCTGCTGCTGCGTTGACTGGCGCTTTGAGTGCGGCCATTTAACGCCACTTCGAGGGAGCGGAAGCGGGTGCGCGCCCCGATGGTATCGGCAATAGTCGAATCCAGACTGGGCGGCACATCCGCGCCCTCGAAAATTGCACCGGTGGTGGCGATCTGGACACCCGTCTTATGCGTCTCAAGCGGCCTCCCGTCCATGAAATACTTTGTGCCGCTAATGATATTGATGCGATTGCGAAACGGATCGAACACTTTTAGTTCAACATTGTTTTCGTAGCCCGAACCCACCTGGTCAGGAATCCAGCGGCCCGGATTAAAGCCAAGATGCTGGAACCAGGTGCCGAAGCAAGGTGGCAGGGCTCGACCGGTGTCTGCCAGGGCTGTGCCGTTATCGTTCAGAAAAATATCGAGGAATGGCAAGGCGACCGCAACTATCGAGCCATTGAGTGAGCCGCGCAGCAGGTCACGTCGATTGAGTTTCCGGGTCATTGGCCTGAACCTGATGATGACTTGATTGCTTCGTCCTGGGGATCGGCTTCCTGAGCAATTTTGCTGGTCCCGGGTGCCGCGACTCGATAGAAATCATCGCTGGTTGCTATACGCCGCATCAGGTCCGGCAGGCGGTAGCCACCATCGATAAACAGGGACTCGGTCTTTTCCACCCAGGCGCGCTCGTCATGGTCTATCCCGCGCCCCCGGGCGTAGGACAACAGTCGGTTGACCAGACACGATGACAGCGCTCTGCTGCCGGCGATCAGTTCACTCAATTCGGCAAAGTCCCTGAAAGGAAGGGTATCAAATTCGCCACTGGGGTCAATTGGGACGCCGTTTTCGAACTGGCGGTATTCGCCGGCTCCATCGAAGTTTTCCAGCGCTAGGCCGATGGGGTCCATGAGGTTGTGACAGCCCGCACAAACCGGTTCCCTGCGGTGCGCGGTGAGGCGCTCACGCGCAGTCTTGTACAACGGGTTGGTGATGTCCTGAACGATGTCAAAGGGCACCTCCGCCGGGGGCGCCGGCACCAGTTGGCACAGCATGACCTCCCGCATGGCCTTGCCGCGAATGGTCGGCGAGCCTCGTCCGGGCGGGGAATGAAGGCCGGTAAAGCTGATATGAGTCAGGATGCCGATATTCGGCTCGGAGGGGCTGAATTCATGGGGCCGCCAGCGTTCCGGTGCGCCGTTCGGACCACTGTGTGACACCGGAACCCGGTAGATAGCGCCGAGGCGAGGGGTCAGAAAAGTTTTCCGGGTGGTAAAGAGCTTGCGGTAGTCTTCCTGCCGGTGCAGCAACAGGTCGATAATCGTGCGCAGGGTCTGTTCCCTGGCGTCTGCAGCCACGCTGGCGCCAAATTTCGGAAACAACCGGGCGTCCTTGGTCAGGGTTTCGAATTCGCTGAAGCGGAAATTATCGATGAAAAACGCCCGTACTCCGGTCTCCAGTCGGGGTGAGGCCATCATCCGCCGAACCTGCTGGTCGAGCCCGTGCAGGTCATTCAGTTCGCCGCCTCGAGCCGCCTCCAGCAACAGGGTGTCTGGCGTGGAATTCCACAGAAAAAAACTGAGCTGGGTTGCTTTCGACCAGGCGTCGAGTCTGAACTGGCCGTGTCGGTCTGGCTCCGGCTCCGTTATTTGCTGCCTGAACAGAAACTGTGGTGAGGAAAGCATGGCCGCCAGACTCAATGAAAGGCCGTGATAAAAGTCATCAACGATCTTGGTCGCCTCATTCGCCGCGGCCACATAGACATCGGCCTGAGTCGCGGTCAATGGCCTGCGAAACAGGTACAGGCCCGTGGTGGTCAGGAATTGGCGGGCACAAGCATCATCCGGCGCCCCAATGTCCGCCGGCTCACAGGGCATGGTCATACGGCGGTGTTGCTCATCCAGCACCTGCGCGGCTATGGCTCTGGCCATCTGGTCGTACTGTTCCATTCCGGCGGCGGTGATGCTGACATGGCCGGCCCCGACAGCATACAGGCCACCTTCCCTCAGGTCCGGTTCGAGCCGGCCACCGATCTGAATATCCGGGCCAAATATATCGCTGATCACATTGCGGTATTGCCCGGCGGTCAGGCGCCGCATCACCGGCTCGCGAGGAATGTAATCTCCTTTGTGGGTTTCCCCGGCATTGCCGGTGCCGAGCCATAAGGAGGTCGTGACGACGGCGAGCACAAGACCCGGAACCAACGCCACCCGGCCTTTGGTCCTGGCCTTGATTTTAGCCATCCCGCCCATGCTCATTTGGCGCCCTGCGCGGGCGCGGCCATGGCGTCCTTACCCATCTCATCGCGGATGATGAAGGCCGGCACGGCCTCAAAATAGTAGGTGGCGGAAATCGAATTGTTAATGCCGGTTTCCGGATCTGGTTCAGCATCAGCATGCTTTCTCAAGAGATAGTAGAGTGCGGGGATGTCCCCGGTTACCATCTGTTCCCCGCCGATCCCGAGTCCCGCAAAACCAAAGTATATGGGCGCCCAGGGCTGGTAGCCGCCGACGAATCCCCTGATCGTTCCGTCATCATTGGTCTGAATGCGCAGATGGGTGTCGCGTAATTCAAATTCCGGCGCAACAAGTGGATTCTGCAGCATTCGCAGTGTTTTGTGCTCGGTGACGTAGAGCATTCCGCCCCGAACTTCGGCGCCAAATTCATTATGTGAACGCGGGTCGGGATCCACGCGATAGCTGATATGTGATGTTGGCGAACCATCGCTGTTGGAGGCAAGGTGCTCAATGGCGCGCTCCAACCGCAGGCTTGCACTGTGCCCTGGGCCGGGGCCGGAATCATCGGTGGTAATAGTCAGTAGCCATGCCGGTTGGGCGTCCCGGGTCTGACCCCAGGCCCAGTCCCAATAGGTCGGGCGGCCGGCCAGTGAGCCGCGAAAACTCCGGGCGCATCCCAGGGCCCGGTAAAGCTGATGGTCGATGCCGGACTCGCCGGTTTCCGGGTCGGTAAAGCTGCCAGGGACTGCGCCTCGGTCATCCAGATCGAAACCGTAGGCAAACGCTCCTTCCAAAGCAGACAGATTGGGATCGGCCACGGTGGCGGGGTTGGTGTAGGGATTCACTGCCTGCCCATCGACCCGCCCGCGTGTACCCATGATCATCATGAGTTCCATCATGTCTCCGGCCAGCAGATCTTGCCGGAAAGTTTCGATTTCATCCTTGCTGTACCCCAGCGGCGCCAGGTTGTCGAGGAACTGGTATTCCACTTCCTGATGCACGCCTGCGGGACAATCTCCTTCTTGCGACATGGTGGCTTGGCCAAACCAGCCTATGACATAGGATCGGGTTTCCAGTGCCAAAGATGACGAAACAGGCGCCAGGCCCAACAATACAGCGAACGATAACAAGTATGGCAGGTACATATGTAACTTATCAGATTAGCAAATTCCGGTTGGTGCAACCAGTTTGACGGGGCCTCGGCTGCTTATGAATCCGGTTCCGCACCCCTCGCGCGTACCCAACGCTGAACGCGTTTGCCGGTAGCCTCCGCGGTAAAAATATTGCCGTGGGAATCAAAATCCGCCTGGTGCACACGATTGAGTTGACCGGCGAAGTTTCCGAAATGACCGAAAGACCCGATCTCCCGGCCATCCTCTCGCCTTACCAGCCTGATCTTGAAGTTGCCGAGATCCGTGATGGCCATCAGGTTCCGGTTGCCGGCTGTCCACAGGCTAATATGGCCCACGGTTCCAGGTGGCAGTGTTTCGGTCCGGTAATAGTGCTCGCGCAAGAACTCACCCTGAGCGGTAAATACCTGTACGCGGTTGTTGTCGCGGTCGCAGACGAACACCGTGCCGTCATCCGCCACGGTAATGCAATGGGCCGTGCGAAACTGTCTCGCAGGTGGTTCCGCTGGATTGTAGGGACCGAGGTCAATGTCAGTCGGAGGTTCGCCATAGGCGCCCCATAGCCGTTTGAATGCGCCACTGTCCGCATCGAACACAATCACCCGGTGGTTGCCATAGCCATCGGCGACGAATACCTCGTTGGTCGGTGGATACACGGCCATATCTGCAGCCCCGGACAATTGGGAAGGGTCACTGCTGCTCTTTGAAGGCCCGGCCGCGCCGATCTGCATCAGGAATTCACCATCGGCGGTGAATTTCAACACCATGCCGTCCGGCGGTTCGCCACCTGGGCCGACTCGCGAGGAACTCCCACCAATCCAGACATGGCCAATGTGATCAATGGAGATGCCATGTTCCACGCGGGGCCAGTCATAGCCATCACCCGGTCCGCCCCAGGCACGGACCACGTTGCCCTCGGGGTCGAATTCAATGACCGGCGGCGCTGGCAAGCAGCACTCAGACAAGGGCGGATCCAGCGCTGCACCTTTTTCCCAGGGCGCCAGAGTACCGGGTCTGTGCACGATCCAGACATGGTCGCGGGCATCCACCTCCATGCCGCCGATTTCGCCGATCACCCAGTTGTTCGGCAGGGGCAGCACGGGCCAGTTGGGGTCCACGGTATATTCCGACTCTTCTTCCGTTCGCGCGTCACCGAGGGCCATTGCGTTTGTCACACAAACCAGGCCGGCGAGCAAGATAACCTTCACTTTGAGATACACCATCTATGTGCTTATTGACCCATAGCTTACAGATTATTCCGGAGACATGGTTTACACATTAACGCATTTGGGGAGGACCCCGAATGCCTTGGAAAGGCAGTGTCAGACTAAAACGACCACGTCTGCGAATGTGTGTAGCACCCTTGGCGTCACGAAGCAAGTTGACGCCCCTCAGTGAGGGCGGCGGAGCGATTGAGCTTGAAGTTCTTGCGGCTATAAAGATGGCGTTGTTGGTTGAAGTGATTGTGAGCTGAAGCATGAACGGCAGCGAATTTCTGTAGCGACTTTGCGTTCCTGAATTTCGCCATTGTGCGCTCTTGTCGTACCTCAATGCTGCCTTGCAATCGCGCCTCTTGGTGACGAATACTTCGAGGACTTCACCCTCGTGGTCGACCGCCCTCCAAAGGTAGTAGGTTTCGCCATTGATCCGTACGAAAACCTCGTCGGGGTGCCACCTCCATTGCGTCAAGCCATACATCGCTGCTGACCGCTTCCTTCTTATCTCATTCGCGAACGTTGGTCCGAATCGGTTCCACCAGGCTCGTACCGTCTCGTAGCTGATGTCAATACCACGTTCATGGAGTAGATCTTCGACCTACCGGAGTGACAGCGGCAATCGGACATACATCATGACAGCCAAGCGGATAATTTCAGGCGATGTTTTGAAGTATCGGAACGGATTACGCATCAGCGAAGACTACGAAACACGCTCTGTTGGGCAAGCTATTTTACTTTGATAGTGCCACCCAGAGAGTAACGCCCAGCTTGCGGAGAGAATCATTGAGTTTGATGGTTGCTTGGTTAGTGAATATATGCCTTTAACAACGATGCATAAGAGTTTTTTTGTTGAAAGCTACTCGGGTGAGAGAGCGGGGTATGCGTCGATTCAAGTCAGCGCATCAGGCCCAGCGCTTTTTGAGTGCACATGCGGCTGTCTGCAATCTGCTCAACTTGGGCCGGCATTTGATTTCGGCCAAACACTACCGATTGTTTAGACAGCGCGCCTTTGCGTCCTGGAAATATGCGACAGCACCTTAATCATGATCTTTCCCGGAGTTCGCTCGGGTTTAACTCTGGTCAAATCGATTAGTGCGGGAGCCTATACCTGAATAAACATGCTGGCGGTTGTGTCACGGTCTGCTAGTCTTAAACAATTCTGGAGGAAATTCCCGATGAACAACTTCATGCAAAAATTCATAGCTGCAGTTCTGACATCGGCTCTGGCCTTAAGCAACACCGCCCGTACCGACGACCTGCCTCCCGTCCAATACAGCGGGTGGACCTGGGAAAAAGAAATCTTCGTGCCCATGAGCGACGGCACCAACCTCTCAACCGATGTGTTGCTACCCAAAGGCGCCAGCGGCAAGTTGCCCACGGTGCTGGTGCGCACGCCCTACCACAAGGAAAACACCCACTACGCCTTGTTCAAGGTCTGGGACGACATGTTCCTGCAACGCGGCTATGCGGTGGTGATCCAGAATGAGCGTGGACGCCATTTTTCAGAAGGCGTGTATGAGAATTACCTGGAGGGAGCCAACAGCGACGGTTATGACGCTGTCGAATGGGTCGTCAATCAACCCTGGTCAAACGGCAAGGTGGGCACCATCGGCTGCTCCTCATCTGGTGAGCAACAGTGGGGCATGTCTAGTAGCAATCACCCGGGGCATGCCGCAGCACTGCCGCTGGCCTCCGGAACCGCGGTCGGGGACGTGCCAGGAAATGACACCCAGGGCGCCATCTATCGCGGCGGTATTCCAATGGTGGGCCTGTGGGCCTGGTGGTACCACGACATGTCGCCCACCGAAAAGCTGATCTTGCCACCTGGAAGTACACAGGCACAACGAATCCGCTTGCGCAATGCTTTTACGCTGCAACCCGAAACCTGGTTCTACAAGCTCAACGGCAAGACCATTGATACCTCGGGCATCAAAAACGATCCGGTGGTGGCGATCAGTCACCTGCCCAGCAAGGACATCCTGCGCAATCTTGGTGGCCCCATCACGCCCTATGACCATTACCTGACCTGGGGTCCCGGAGATTCGCGCTGGGACCAAGTCGAGATGATTCGTGATGGCGCTAAACCGCGGGTTCCGGCGCTGCTGGTCAACACCTGGCATGATGTGGGTGTCGGCGAGATGGTCCGTTTGTTCAAATATCTGCAGGATTTGAACACACCCAATCAGTATCTCATCATTGGCGCTGGCCCGCACTGCTCGATGCTGGGTGAACCCTCTCTGGGCAACCTCGGGTTTGGTGACCTGCACATCGGGGACGCGCGCTATAACGGCATGGACTACGGTTTTGCCAAACTGTTTCTCGACTGGTTTGACCACTGGCTTAAAGGTGAGGACAACGGAGTCACCGAAATGGACAAGGTCCAGCTTTATGTGATGGGTAAGGGATGGATAAGCGGCGACCGCTGGCCGCTGCGCTCAACCCGCTTCATGCCCTATTATCTTGACAGTGATGGCAATGCGGGCTCGCGAGTCAACAGCGGCTCACTTTCAACCGGTAAGCCGACTGGCGCTGACGCCGATGAGTACATCTATGATCCCGCCACGCCGGTACCCACCCGGGGCGGTGGTTGCTGCAGCGAAGACATGGCCCTCGACCAGCGCGAGGTGGAGATTCGCAGCGATGTGCTGGTCTACACGACGCCGGTGCTTGAAAAGGACCTGACGATTGCCGGGCCCATCGAGGTCGTGCTGTATGTCTCCTCATCCGCCAAAGACACGGATTTCACCGTCAAGCTAACCGATGTCTATCCCGACGGCACCTCCATAAACCTCAATGACGATGGCTTCCGGGTGCGCTACCGCAATGGCTTTGACAAGACGGTCCTGATGCAGCAGGGCGAGGTCTACAAAATCTCACTAGGCAACATGGTCACCGCCAACCACTTCCCGGCCGGGCACCGCATCCGGGTGCAGGTTAGTTCGAGCAATTTTCCGAATTATGAGCGGAACCTGAATACCGGCGGCAACAATTACGATGAAACCGAATGGGTGGTGGCGGAGAACAGTGTCCATCACTCCCGGGCTTATCCGTCACATATTGTATTACCGGTGATTCCAGAATGAGCTACTACTGAGTCACCAGCACTGCAGGGGCGGCATCTTGCCGCGACTCATTAAAAGGAGACTGGCAACGATTAACGAGACCATTGCCATACTTCCCTGATTTGCTATCGGGTTTGAGTGTGCCGAATCGCACCATCCAAACGGTGACGATCCATAACTCTCTCCTGTGCAATGCACCTTGAGGTTAATACGAACATCGGTCCGAAGCAGTTCCACCAAGCACGCACTGTCTCGTAGCTGATGTCTATATTTTTCTTTGACAATGCCGTTGACAGTGCTTCTGGGAATCAAATGCGGGAGAGTTTCATGTCTCATCCTGAGTTTTCATTATCTCTCCCGAAAGGATAGTATTTTTCATCGACTTGCATCGTCCAATCGAAGGGATCGCTTTGTCGGCGCTCCTGAATGGCCAGAAGTGATTTCCGTAGCTCACTTGCCAGGTGATCTACGCGGCTGAGTTCATAGGTGGTGCCGTCTGAGTCGGCAATGGAGCTGATCGGAGAAACGATAACCGCAGTGCCGCAAGAAAAAACCTCAGTCACGGAACATGAACGGATGCCGTCCAACACCTCCTGAATGGGGACATTTCGCTCCACCACGTCAACACCCTGATGGCGGGCCAATTGAATAATGGAATCCCGAGTGACCCCGGCAAGGAATGAGCCGTTGAGCGCGGGGGTATGCAGCGCGCCTTCTATCACGAAAAAGAGATTCATCCCGGAAAGCTCTTCGATATACTTCATTTCGATCGGATCCAGCCAGAGGGATTGATCATGCCCCCGACCTACAACATTGCGAGCTGATTGCAAAGCAGCCGCATAGTTTCCACCGGTTTTTGCCGCGCCCGTGCCGCCGCGCGCTGCGCGGCACGCCTCTCGCTCTATCTGAACCTTCATATGGCCGGCATGAAAGGCAGATGACGGGCTGGCGATGACCACAAAAGTAAAGGTATCGGACACACCCATACCCAAGCTTGCATTGGTTGCAATCAAAAAAGGCCGCAGATAGAGCGACTCACCAGAACCTTTGGGAATAAAGGACTCGCAGTAGGCTGATATCAGCCCGATCCCGTCCATAAATATATCTTCGGGAACTTCGACCATACACATCCGTGCGGCAGAACTCTTCAAGCGTTTATGATTGTCGAGCGGGCGAAATAAGTTGGCTCGACCCCTTGCGTCCTGGTAAGCCTTGAGTCCTTCAAATACCTCCTGGGCGTAGTGCAAAACTTTTGATGCTGGATCCAGCTTTAGATTGCCATAGCGGGAGAGGACGCCTTGCTGCCAATTTCCGTCGCGAAAGTCAGCCCGGTACATGACGGGTGCCATGACTTCCCCGAAGCCGATCTTGTTGGGCAGAGAAAACTCAGCCAGTGCTGATAAAACATCGGGTTCTATAAGGTAGTTCGCCATCTTGCAGATCCTTACTTCGACCTTATCACTTCCGCATCCAGGTCACGGCAGCAGCGGCCGGGGTTCAATGTAACATTCTCATTTTCTATTCGCCCGGAATTTCGAGCAACGGGTTGTTGATTATGACACCACCCATCCGGCTCAGTTGAGAAGTCTGACACCTTCCGGAACCTGCACCTGAGCGATATGGCGTGTAAATGATATCAGGCAGTAAAAGCCCATCAGTCCGACCAACTCGATCACGCCGGCCTCGCCTAGAAGTTCACACACCGCTAAGTAAGAGGCGTCACTGACTTCTCCTGACTGAAGCAACGTGTGGCAGAACTGGTACACCACCAATACCGACGGTAGAAGTATTGGGGCCGAAGTTGGAGGGATTAGATGGCGCGGTTAAGTTGCGATCCTAGGCCGTTCAGATCCAGAAAATTGACCACCTACTTAAGGAAGGTCATTCCCTGCTAATTCCCTGTTATTGAATTCTGCGGGCAACCAATTGAGATTCAAATCCCCTGCGCCACCACCTTATGTTAGTAATAGCGATGTAGTCACCCATGTTTATCGGGTTATATGTTCAATCGAAAGTCGAGAGGTCAAACCTCTTACTCGACTGGTTTGGCTGACGAACACTCTTTAAGTTTCAATTGGATGAGCCCGGAAAGATACGCTCGGAAAAATTTAACGCTGAAGGACCACGGTTTCGAAGCTCCTTTACGCAAGCTACTTCAGGCTCAAAATATTATCCTGACTCGATAGAATGCAATTATTTTCAGAACCCCTCTATTGACGAACAGGGCTTCAACTCGATAGAATGCAATTATTTTCAAAATTGACGAACAGGGCTGAAAATGGCTGAAAGTGAACGACGATATTTATGAGATAAAAAGGGAATTCGAAGCTGATGAATTCGACGGCGTTAAGGGCTATGAAGTCCTTATCATTGAGGCTTATGAATCACCATTTGATTTTTGTTAGAGTCGACGCGACGCTCCTCTCGGCGACAGTCGAGGCAAATCCTGCTCAAAAGGTTGATGATGAATCAGATATTTGAAATGGCCATGTCAAAAGAAGGGTCCTGAATCAACGTATACCCTGTAAGTGCCAAGAGGCCGGGAGTGAGCGGCCTTGGGCTGGAAGCGCAACAGAAGGCCGTACGAGACTACTTGAGCAGCAACGGCTCGGCACATCTCAGATAACACAAAGCGTGTGCTTGCAGCAGCTAAGGCATGGGGGCAGTAATAATCAGACGTATTTCGGCGACGTTAAGGTACTTGCAAGCCAAGGGCTGATCGACCTCTCCTATGGCTCATCGGGCAGCCCGTTGTTCGATGTTTCCCCGTTGGGTTCTAGCTACTACGAGTACCTGAAACAGCAAACTGGGGAGCCAGTGGAGCAGCATCAAGAAGAGCTTGAATCGTACATCGACGCCGCGTCATTTAAGGCTCGTTATCCGAATGCATGCGACTAGTGGAACGACGCACAGAGACGTCTGTGGGCAGAGTCTGAACGGGAACTAACGACTATTGGTCACCTATGCCGTGAAGCAATGCAAGAGTTTCCGGATACTCTCGTCACGCTTCATTGAAATTTGTTGCAAAGCCAGAATCAACGCCGCCTGAGGGCGCTGGTCCCACCTGAAGGATTGATGCAATTTTTTGGGTTGGAAAGATAATTCGTCGCCGTACTATCCAGTTCTACTTGACCTCGAATCATACGAACGCTATGGTTGATGAAACGTTTCATCAGATGACCAACCGAGAGTGGAAATGATATTGGAAGGGCTTTGAAACGCCTTGGGATAGATGTTGGCGGCACCTTTACGGACGTGATCCTCGTGGATGATGGCAGTGGAGGAATCTGGCCTGCCAAAGTTCCCACGACACCCGATGATCCTGTCATTGGCGCCATCGACGGAATACGCAAGATCGTCGAGATCAGCGGTATATCGGCCGCCGATCTGGATTTTGTCGGTCACGGCACCACGATTGCAACCAATCTTATCGTTGAGGGCAAGGGGGCGCCGACGGCCCTGGTGACGACACGGGGGTTCCGGGACATTCTGGAATTTCGACGCGTGTCTCGGCATGATCGAGCGGATCTGTACGATCTATTTTTTGACAATCCCGATCCCCTGGTGCCTCGTCACCGGCGTCTGGAAGTTAACGAGCGAGTCCGGTATGACGGTTCGGTGGAAACTGAGCTCGATTCAGCTGAAATTGCGCAGCTGGCTCAGCAAATCGCTGACAGCGAAGCCAGAGCGGTGGCGATATGCCTAATTAATTCTCACGTCAACCCGGACCACGAACGCCAGGTGATCGATGATTTGCGGCGACGGCTGCCAGACTTGTTCATTACCGCCTCGATTGACATAAACCCAGAGTTGTCTGAATACGAACGTAGCAGCACGACGGTTATCAATGCCATGCTGGGCCCGAGCTGCAGCCGATATATCAAGACGTTTAGCTCCAGTGCCAAGGAAGAGGGTGTCGATGGCGAAATACTCTTTATGCGCTCCAACGGCGGCCTCGCGACTGCGGCCGCGACCGCTGAGCGCCCAGTGGCGCTGCTGGAATCTGGTCCAGCGGGCGGTGTCACCGCCGCGGCGAAGCTGTGTCAGAGACTGGGCATCGAGCACGCCATTACCGGAGACATGGGTGGCACAACGTTCGACGTCTCTTTGATTCGGAACGGCCAACCGGAGTTCCGCACCTCCGGGTTGGTCCAGAGCTACGCGGTTCGGGCGCCGACGATCGATATCGAATCGATTGGCGCCGGCGGAGGTTCGATCGCCTGGATCGATTCCGGCGGTGGCGTACACATCGGGCCCGAAAGTGCCGGCGCGGCTCCTGGACCTGCATGCTACGGCCGCGGTGGCGAGCGCGCCACCGTGACGGACTGCAACTTGGTGCTGGGCTATGTCGATCCTGGCAGTTTTATTGGCGGTGACTTCGCCCTGGATGTCGATGCCGCACACCGGGCCGTGGAGATCGACATTGCATCGCCGCTAAATATCGGGCTCGTTGAGGCGGCGCGTATAGTCAGGGCGGTGGCCAATGCCCAGATGGCGCAGGCCATTCGTCTCATGACGGTAGAGCGCGGCTACGATCCACGCGAATTTGTCTATCTGTGCTTCGGTGGCGGCGGCCCGCTGCATGCGATCGATCTGGCTGATGAACTGGAGATTCCCAGGGTAATCGTACCCAGTCACCCCGGTCTGTTCAGTGCCTTCGGCATGTTGGTTGCGGACCAGATCTACGACCTCCAGAGGCCGGTATTGCGCAACCTCGATCAAATCGACCCGCAAGAACTGGCCGGTCACCTCGGCGCTCTGCAGCAGAAAATGACGGCAACGCTTGAAAGCGCCGGGGTGGTTGAGGCGGCGGCAAACATCCAGTGTCAGGCGGAATGCCGCTATATTGGCCAGGCGGAAACACTGACTACCGAACTGCCGGGCGGGGCGCCGGACGTTGACATGATTGCGGAAATCACCCGTCGATTCGAAGATCAGCATATGCGTCTCTGGAATTTCGTGCAGTCGGACCGGCCGATCAGCTTTCTAAACCTGCGCATGCGTGCCCGTATCGCCAATTCCCGCTTTACTACGGGGACGCTGCATTCCGGCGCAATGTCAGCCGCACCTGACGGGTCCCGCAACATCGTGTTGGATGAATTGCCGGAGCCGGTACCCACTTATAAGCGAGAGCACCTTGGGCCTGGGCAGTCACTGTCCGGCCCAGGCGTCATCGAAGAACAGAGTTCCTGCCTGGTTTTCCGCCGCGGACAAAATGTCGAGGTCGACGCCGAGGGCAATCTGATCGTGACGCCGGAGGACTGAGCCTTGGACAAGATCAGTTACGAAATCATCCGCAGCAGCCTGTATGCGACGGCGCGTGAAATGAAGAGTGCGATGATGAGAACGGCCGCCAGCCCGATCATTCATTCCGGCGGCGATGCCTCGGCCGCGGTATTCGACGCCGATATGCAATTGGTGGCCCAGGGTAATGACATTCCGACCATGCTGGGGTCGGCCGTAATTTCGACGCGCATCTCCGTTGAAGCCGTCGGCAAGGATCAATTGCGTCCAGGCGATGTGATCATCAGTAATGACGCCTACCTGGGTGGCGGCAATCACCAGCCCGACGTGCAGTTTACCCGGCCTGTGTTCGTCGGCGATGAACTCATCGCATTCGCCATGACCCGTGGACACTGGTCGGATATCGGCGGCCAGACTCCGGGAAGTTTTAACCCCGACACCTGGGACATATTCGGCGAAGGTCTGCGCATTCCGCCGGTGCTGTTATACCGCAACGACGAGCCGGTCAAAGATGTCATGACCATGATCGTGCAGAATATGCGCGACGCCGAATCCCGCCTGCTGGACATCAAGGCGCAGTATGCCGGCACCTTCGTGGGCGACAGACGCCTCCAGTCGCTGGCCGGCAAACACGGTGTGGCTGCCATCCGCGAGGCGATGAAGCGTTCGCTGGATCATTCCGAAACCCTGATGCGCGAGCAGATCCGGCAGCTTCCCGATGGCGAGTACGAGGCCGAGGACTTCATTGAACCGGTCGGCGTCAATGCGCCGCTGATTCCGGTCAAGGTTAGGGTGTCGATCCGCGGCGATGAAATCGAGGTGGACTTTACCGGTAGCGCAGACCAGGTGCGGGGCGGTATCAATTGTCCGTTGGCGGTGACCTGCAACAGCGCCTGGTTCACCATCAAGGCGCTGACCGATATTAGTATTCCGATCAACCAGGGCTGCTACCGCCCTGTGCGCATCATCGCGCCCGAGGGCAGTATCCTCAATTGCCGTTATCCGGCATCGGTGATCAGCGGCAATACCGAGACTTCGCCTCGGGTGATTGACCTGCTGCTCAAGGCGCTGGCCCCCGCGCTGCCTGAGCGCGTGATCGCACAAAGCCATTGTGCGGCCTGCGCCGCTATTTTCAGCGGCAACGACCCGGATGAAGCACGTTGCCGGGCATACCGGCGCAGTTACGTTTCCATGATCGATGTGCATGCCGGCGGTATGGGGGCTCGCCCCGACAAGGACGGCATTAATGCCATCCGCGTGCATGTGGGCAATACAGGCTGCCAGTCCGTCGAGCAAATTGAGCAGAACACGCCGCTGCAGATCGAGGAATGGAGCATCGTTCCCGACAGCGGCGGCGCGGGGCGTTTTCGCGGCGGTTGCACCACAAAACGCGTCTATCGCGTAGGCTATCAAGAATCCACATTCACTGTAGTGGGTGAACGTGAGCGTGTAGCGCCCGACGGCGCGCTCGGTGGCCTTCCCGGCCAAACTTATCGCTGTGAAATCGAACGCAGCAATGGCCAACGTGTGTCGGTGCCGGCCAAGGGTGGACAGGAGACTCTCTGGAACGGCGACCGGGTTACGATTCAGCCTGCCGGTAGCGGTGGTCTGGGTAATCCCTCCGAGCGCCCGCCGGAGGCGGTCCTTCTGGATGTGAGAAACGGCTATGTCAGTCGAGAAGCCGCGCTACACGACTATGGCGTCTGCCTGGTGGAAGGCTCGAAAGCCCGCCTGGATGGTCATGACCTGAAAATCGACATCGAAAAAACGGCCTCAAAGCGCAAAACCATGGGCAGCGCTGAAGAACCCCCATGTTGAGTGCACAGCCGCTGTCCGGCGTGACCGTACTGGAAATCGGTCATAGCCTTGCTGGACCCTACGCAGGCCTGATTCTGGCGGAACTTGGCGCTGAGGTGATCAAGGTCGAACGCCCTGGTAAGGGCGACTACGCCAGGGACTGGGGCCCGCCCTTTGTCGACGGCGCTGCAACCACATTTCACACCGCCAACCGGAACAAACGGGCCATTTCGATGGACTTGCAGGACTCTGAGACCGTGGACCGCCTGCGGGCGCTGATTCGGGACGAGGTGGATGTAGTGCTGCACAATCTGAAGTACGGCGCACTGGAGCGCCTCGGATTGGCCGCTGAGTCATTGTGTATCGACAAGCCGGGCCTGATTGTCTGCAACGTGGGCGCATTCGGCCACACAGGCCCATTGCGCGATCGCCCCGGTTACGATCCGCTGATGCAGGCCATGGGTGGCTTAATGAGCATCAACGGCGAAGAGGGGGGTGGCCCGGTGCGCGTTCCGGTCGCCATCATCGACATCACCACCGGTTTGTGGTCCGCAATCGCAATCCTCTCGGCCCTGCTCGAGCGCAATCGCACCGGCCAGGGTGGCACACTTAGTACATCGCTATATGAAACGGCGGTGGCCTGGATGTCGATACCCATCGCCGCCTACCTGGAGTCAGGTGGACTGCAGAAGCGCCACGGCTCGGCCAATGCGCAGATCGTGCCTCACCAGGCCTTTACATGCTCCAATGGCTACCTGATGGTCGCCGCCGGAAATGACGTGCTTTTTGCGCGCTTGGTCACTGCGCTGGGCCGGCCCGAACTCGGCGCAGACGATCGTTTCAACACCAACGCTGAGCGGGTGGTTAACCGGGAAGCTCTGATTCCGATCCTGGAAGCTCAATTCGCCGCTCACAAAATGGCGCATTGGTCAGCCGTACTGGATGATGCCGGGGTCCCCTGCGGTCCGATCAATAGCGTAGACCAGGTGGTCGAGCATCCCCAGACCGCCGCGCTGGGTATGATTCAACGCTCACCCGATAATGCGCTGTCACTGGTGGGTCTGCCGATTTCCTTTGATGGTATTCGCCCGCCATTCACCAGGCCGGCGCCCGGTGTTGGCGAGCATAACCCCGACGTTCTTGGAGACTGAAGCAATGCCGGCCTCGGTCACCATTCGGGAAGTCGGGCTCAGGGACGGTTTGCAGAGCCTCAACCAAGCGCTGCCGTTCAAGAATAAAATCGCCTGGATTCGTGACGAATTCGCCGCCGGCATCAGTGAAATGGAAGTGACGTCGTTGGTGCCGCCGGCTTTGTTGCCCCAACTGGCAGACGGGCCCGAGGTCATCCAGTGCGCTGTGGGCATCGACGGGTTGGTCGTTGCAGCATTGGTGCCGAATCTGAAAGGCGCAGAGCGGGCAATGGAACTGGGTGTGCACAAGATGAATTTCGTGTTGTCTGCTTCGGAAAGCCACAACCAGGCGAATGTCCGCCGCAGCACGGAGGAATCGCTGGCGGATTTTCAGCGGATTGCGCAACGACTGCGCGAGAATGGCGGCGGCGCGTTGCTATGCGGCGGCATATCGACAGCAATGGGTTGCACCATCGAGGGCAGGGTGGACGAGTCACGGGTGGTGGATATTGCTGTGCGGCTCGCTGACGCTGGGGCAGATGAACTGATTATCGCTGACACCGTCGGCTATGCTGGACCAGCACAGGTCAGCCACCTGTTCGACCTGCTCAATCGGGTCCTGCCGGACATGCCGCTGGCGGCACACTTTCACGACACCCGAGGACTGGGGTTAGCCAATGCTACTGCGGCGCTTAACGCGGGCGTGGGCGCACTGGATGCCTCACTCGGCGGTTTGGGTGGCTGCCCATATGCCCCGGGGGCCACCGGCAATATCGTGACCGAGGACCTGGTGTTCCTGTGTGAGCGTATGGGATTCGAGACCGGCGTCGATGTCGACAAGCTGCTGCAAGTCAGGCTGCAGATTGAACGGCAACTCCCCGGCGCGCCTTTTTCAGGCAGCCTGGCACGGGCCGGCTTGCCACTGGATTATCAACAGATGGCGGAGGCGGTGGGTTGACCGGCGAAACAGGGGCACTGACGCAGGGTCTGGTCGCCAAAGCGTGGCGTGTGAACGATGCGTCCTTGCCGGATCGGGCGCTGACCATCGCGCGCCAGTGCCTGCTGGATTATGTCGGCGTCTCGCTGGCGGGTGCGAATGAGCCCGCCGTGCGCATTTTGTTCGAGGAACTCGAAGATGCGCAGACGACCCAGGGGAGTCTGGTGATGGGCCACTCATGCCGGCTGCCGCCCTTCCTGGCGGCACTGGTCAATGGGACAGCCGCGCACGCGCTCGACTTTGACGACGTCAATATGGCAATGCCCGGTCATCCCACGGTCGCCATCATGCCTGCCGTGCTGGCACTGGGAGAGAAGTTGGGCGCCAGTAGCGGCGAATTACTAACGGCTTTTGTGCGCGGTTATGGCTTTGCCTGCGATGTCGGCAACATCATGGGTCCCGGGCATTATGATGCCGGCTTCCATCCAACCGCCACATTGGGTTCAATGGGGGCCGCCGTCGCTTCAGCCAGCCTGCTGGGTCTCGATCAAACGCAGGCGGTTCGTGCGGTATCCATTGCCGCCACTCAGGCGGCAGGTCTCAAGTCTCAGTTCGGCACCATGTGCAAACCCTTGCACGCAGGTAAAGCGGCGCAAAATGGCGTGTTCTCGGCGGGATTGGCGTCACGGTCCTTCAGCGCCCATTCTGGCATCATTGAAACCCGGCAGGGATTCGCTTCGACCCACGGCCCGGATTTTCACCCTGAGTCGTCCTGTGAACCCACGAATCCGGCCGACTGGCTGAGCGGCAACCTGTTCAAATACCACGCGGCTTGTTATCTGACCCACCCGGCAATAGAAGCAGCACTCAAGCTGTCATGCCAGTCAGATTTTGACGCGGGCCTGGTCAGCACTGTGAGGGTGACGATGGGTGAAATGGCGGAAAAAGTCTGCAATATCCCTGAACCCCGGAATGGTCTGGAAATCAAATTCAGCCTGCGCGCAACCACGGCGATGGCGCTGACGAGCGTCGATACCGCCAGCCTGGGCAGCTACTCCATGAAGACCCTGGACGATCCGCAATTCACAGCGATGATGCCAAAGATCGCCGTCGCATTCGAACATTGCCTGGGAAGTAATGAGGCAAGGGTTGAGATTGCATTATCAGACGGCGCGAAGCTGGCCGCCGTGCACGACTCCGGCGTCCCGGCTGATAATCTGAAGGAGCAGGGCCAGAAGCTGCGGCGCAAGTTTCTCGCCTTGCTCAATCCCATCGTCGGGACTGAGTGCGCAACAGATCTGCACGAGACCATAATGCGCCTGGGGCAACCCGACTCGCTGCAGCGTTTGTATGGATTACTAGCCGTCGACAATCGGATTGGATAGCAAACCGATTCCCTTCACCTCCACTTCAATGGTGTCACCGGCCTTCATCCATAGTGGAGGCTTGCGCGCCATACCAACGCCGGCCGGAGTGCCCGTGACGATCAGATCGCCCGGTTCAAGGGTCATCACCGCCGACAGCGTCACGATCAGCGTCTGCACATCGAATACCATATCGTTGGTCGATGCTTGCTGCACCACCTCCCCGTTCAGACGAGTTTCCAGGACGAGGTCCTTCGCGCCGGGCGGTACCGAGTCGGATGTCACCAGCCAGGGGCCCAGCGGGCCGGAGGTGTCGAAGTTTTTGCCGACCGTCCACTGCGGCGTGCGGAATTGGTAGTCGCGCACCGAAACATCGTTGAAGAGCGACCAGCCCACCACGTGCTCCAGTGCGTCCGCTGCGGCGATATGGCGTCCACCTTTGCCGATCACTGCAACAATTTCGCCCTCATAATCCAATTGCTCGGATACTGTCGGCCGGACAATCGGTGCACCATGGCCGATCAGGGTGGAAGCAAAGCGGGCAAACAACGTGGGATAGTCGGGCTGTGCGAAGTGGGTTTCTGCGGCATGATCTCGGTAATTTAGACCCACGCAGATGATTTTTGGCGGATGTCTGAGTGGTGGTTGGATATCCACCGAAGCAGGGTCGATGCTCGTCCCTGACGCCAGTTGCCGCGACGCATCATTCAGATCCTTTCCTGCCGAGATGAGTTCATCCAGCGTGCCGGGAAACCCTGCCTCGTCGCGGTAAAGGCCGATCCACCTGTCGCCCAAACTTGCGGCCAGACCTTCGCGGCCGTCACTCGAAAATGCCATGAAATTCATTGCGTAGTCCTTTTACTGGCGAGCAAGCTAGACCAGTCCATTGTGAATTGGTGAAACGTTTCACCAACTGCTAGAATGCCTGTCAATATACTGATTTGCAAGCCTTTGTGAAGCGATGGAGCGATGGAATGATGCAGCCATGAAAAACGAATACGAAACTCTTAATCTGCACAGTCCGCACGATCACATCCTGACCGTCACGCTGGACAGACCAGACCTCGCCAATGCCATCAACACGCAGATGGGACACGATCTGGCAGCAGTCTGGTCGCAGCTTGCACTGGAGCCGAACCGCTATCGCTGCGTAATTCTGACCGGCAGCGGCGAACGGGCCTTCTGTGCCGGCGGTGACTTGAAGGAACGCAACGGAATGACGGACGATGAGTGGCAGTCCCAACACCTGGTGTATGAGAAAATGATCCGCGGGTTCAATGACTGCCCGGTGCCGATGATTGCTGCGGTCAATGGTGCAGCTTATGGGGGTGGCTGTGAAATTGCGCTGGCCTGTGATTTCGCCTATGCAGCCAGCCACGCCCGCTTTGCGCTGACCGAGGTGACGTTGGGCATTATCCCGGGTTCAGGCGGCACACAAAACCTGCCACGAGCGGCGGGTCAAAGACGTGCCCTGGAATTGCTGCTGACCGGCCGGCCGTTCAGCGCCGAGGAGGCGCTCGAGTGGGGTGTAGTCAATCGCGTCTTGCCGGCGAAAGAACTGATGTCCAGTGCGCTGGAAACCGCTGCGGCCATTGCCGCCAACGCGCCGATATCGACGCGCCAGATCAAACAGGCCGTACGCAATGGCAAGCAGATGGATTTGCGCAACGGCCTGCTGTATGAAATCGAGGCGTACAATCGTTGTGTGCCCACCTGGGACCGGCGTGAAGGCGTAGCCGCCTTCAATGAAAAGCGCAAGCCCGTTTTCCGTGGTGCATGAAACGGCAGTGGGAAACAAAAGCGGAGCCGCCTATGAATAGTAATGGAATCGAAGAGCCGATCAGGATTCTGTGGCAGAGCAGTACGCCGGTCGAAAGCCTGCCGGCTTATGTCAATGCCATTGGCAACCACGCTCGTCGGGTGCTGGGCGACCGGGTGAGCGTCGAAGTTCGCGGCGTGGCCAGCGGTAGCCCGGATCTGCAATTCCGCGCAATCGACTTTCTTAACAATTCGCAGGTCTTGAGTTCGGCGCTGCGTGCGTCGAATGAAGGCTTTAATGCCGTAGCACTGGGGTGCTTCGTCGATCCGGTGCTCGATGAACTCAGGGAAGTGTTGGACATCCCGGTGTTGGGCATGGCTGAAACCGCTATGCACCTGGCCTGTATGCTGGGGCGTCGCTTCGCGGTGTTGACCCGCACACCGTCCTTCAGTCCGAAATTCCACCGCGAATTGGTCACGCGTTATGGACTCAACGGGCGCTGCTCCGGGCACTATGCGTTCGACTGCCCGTTTGAGGAAGTCGTCGCGGGTCTGGATGGCGATGCGGATAGCCCGATCTCCAAACTTGAACGCGTGGCCGAAACCGCGGTTGCCGAAGGGGCCGAAGTGCTGTTGATCGGCTGTGGGGTGCTGAACCTGGTTGCGATGCAGTCCGGCATCAATCAACTTGCTGGCGCCTCGGTGCTTGATGTGAGCGGCGCTTTGATGAAAATGACGGAGACGATGGTCACGCTACAGCGCGCCTGCGGCACCACCGTCAGCCGCGCCGGGATTTATCAGCGGCCCACGGAAGAAGAGCTTGCGAACGCATTGAAGATTTACGCCCTCGACCAGCCCTGAATTGCAGATACCACACGTCTTCCCGGGCTTGACCCGGGACCCATTTGGCCGAGGTATAAACCAATGTAGCGAACGGTCACACCAGATTGACTAGTCTTCCCGGGCTTGACCCGGGATCTATAAGGTGTTTGGTATGAACCAATGCGGCGAGGGGTCACATCAGATTGACTAGTCTTCCCGGGCTTGACCCGGGATCTATAGGGTGTTTGGTATGAACCAATGCGGCGAGGGGTCACATAAATCTTTGGTGGAGTGGACCGGCCGCAATCTGATCAGCGCCCTATGGGTCCCGGATCGCGCTTCCCTTGTCCGGGATGACGATAGATCGTCACTTGTCCGGGAAGACCACGATCCTGGACGCGCCCAGCTAGCCGCCTTTTTTGACTGCATATAGGCATTTGTCCGGGCAATTCTCCATCGCCTCATGGATACGCAGCGCCTCTCGTTCCTCGTTCTGCGGGATGATCGGCAGGTTGAGACGCGAGCGATGCTCATCGTCCATTAAAATTCGGTATTCCGGTGGTGGATCGGACTGCACGGTAAAAAAGTTGTCGCAATCTGCGCCATGCAGCGACAGGCGCAACCGCCGGCCCTTTTTCAGCACACAGGACACCGGCAGCATGTCAAGTTGGAGTTCCATGACCTCACCCGGCACCACTGCCCGTCGCGTTGAAGAGTGATAGGAGCGATACGCCAGGTCTTTCATCTCGAGCGGCGGGTTGTCCTGGATATCCCTGAATTCCAGGTTGAGCACAACTTCCGAAACCAGTTCGCCGCCGCCGTTGGCATCGATCTCTTCCAGATAGGCGACGATAATGCCCTTCTCGGTATTCGACGACAGGTAGACGTTGAGATAGGGGGCGCCTGCTATCTCAATGTCGCTTTCAAGCGGTTTGGAAGTCCACGTCAGTCCCTTGCGATTGTTTTCATCCAGTGGGGAGTAGTCCAGGTGCGGTCCGCCGTGGTACCACACTCGTGTACGGCGGCCGGCTGATGCCGAGTAGTCCACTGGCAGTTCTGCGCACTTGGCGTGGGGCTCTGGCGAGGTTGCCAGGCTGCCATCGTTGATGGAATAACCTTCACTGCCGGGACAACTCGAGAAGTACCACTCTCGATGTTCGGCAGCCGGCAGCGGCCACTCGTCGGTGCCGGACCACTCGAAGGCGCGGCCGCTGCTGTCCTGGGTAGAGTATGTGAACGGCGCCTCATCCGTGACGCCGTTGTCGATGCCGCGCAGCCAGTAGTCGAACCAGCGCAGCGATTCGTCTCGGTCCCAATAGTTATTGTGGTGCCAGGGGCCGATGATCAGCTTCTTCGGCGCGCGCAGGTTCCAATAGGCCGTGATGACGTCGCGTGGAAAGATGTCAAACCACCCGGCGAAGAGATACACCGCGGTGTCGGTCAACGCGGCGCGCTTGAAATCCAGCGCCTGATACTCGAGATCGATCAGGCTGCCATCCGCCAGTTCGCGGTTCTTGATCGGGAAGCTTTCCAGCATCTCGTCGCGGGCCATCAGCGGCATTTCGGGCGCGTTGTGGCCCTCGTCTAGGTCCTCGTCGGTGGGATATTCCACCTGCTTGCGCTCTTCCAGCGCCTCGGCCAGTTTCTCGCCATCGGTGTCTTCGAAAACAGGAAGCGCCGCGTGCTTGCGGTCTTCGGATTCACGCCGTTTCGACCACTGGCGCAGGAATCCGGAAAGGTAGGCGCCACCAGGATACCAGCCATAATAAACATCGTAGCTGGCCATTTGCGGGATGGCGGCCTTGAGATGCGGGGTACCGTAATTGATCGTGAAGTACTGTGTCCCGCCATGCCAGGAACAGCCGATCATGCCGAGGTTGCCGTCGCACCAGGGTTCGGTCACCAGAAAGTCGTAAATTTCGGCCAGGTCTTTGCCGGTCTGCCACCCGTCAGCATAGTTAGTACCGAATGAGGCGCCGGTGCCACGCACGTCAATCACAACGAAAGCGTAGCCGTATACCAGCAGGTATTCCGCGGCCGAGCCATTCAACCTCACCCAGTCCGCCAGCGGTTGGCCAACTCCTGCAGGCGCCGACTCCAGCCACTGCGAGTGCCGGCCATCGGGCAGGTGGCTCGATTGATTGACGTAGGTGGCCACGTTTCCCTCTTTGAGGTGTGGAAAGCGGCGCACAACATGTTGGGCCGCATCGAATTTCGAAAACGCCCAGGCACGGCGGTAACCCGTCGCCACGATCACCGTTGGCAGCGCGCCATCGCGCACCTTGCCGGAAGCGGTGGGCAAGTAAGTGTCGTAGGCAATCCGGCAGCCATCCTTCAGCGTGATATAACGTGAATCGCGCACGTAGCCGTCGGCCACGGGTATTGAGTATCCGTGGTAGGTCCCGGGTACTGAAACCTTTTGCATCATATCCATGAGCCCTCTCCGCTGTCCAACGCCCTCATGCCAAGCGCAGCCTGGCAAAACATAATTCTGTTGAGCACAGAGCCGCCTTCGGCCGCGTGCGTCGCGCGCGGCGGGAGCAGGGAAGCGAGACTCTTTTACTCACTGAGCACTGCGACCAGATCGCACATCAGGAATTTGCTTGCGGGCATATCGTGATTCATCGTGTGCCGGGCAGGTCTGCTGTCCGGATCCGGAAAGAGCTTCAGCCACTCCTCATTGATCAGCGCTTTAACCTCCGTGCCCTGGACATAAAAAGTCATCCGCACGATGTCTTCGGGCTTCGCCCCGGCCGCTTCGAGCAGTCTGCCCACATAAACAAAGACCAGTTTGACCTGGGCTTCGACGCCTTCGACAAACCCGGGAATGGCATGGTCATAAGCGGAAATGCCGCCAGAATAGAGGATGTTGTCGACCACCGAGGCAACGGGAATTGGGGTTTTGCCATGATGATAGCCCTCGATGGCGTTGATGCTGCGTCTTCTCGCCATGCGTTCCTCTATTCAGGTTTGTTTTCGATGATGGGTGGGTTGTAGGCATAGCGCCGTCGTGCTTCTTTCAATTCCATGCCTTCGTTCATCGCCGCAACGATTTTTGCGTCGGCTTTATCGAATTCGCGCAACATCGCAAGCGCTTCGTCTTCCCGGCTTGTGGGTATCACCGTCACTCCGTCCGCATCGGCGACGAGGATGTCACCCGGTTGTACTTTCACGCCGTCAAGGTCGATTGGCTTTTGTTTTTCCAGGATGCACAATTTGCCGCCGCCGGTGTGCATGGTGGTGCCGCGGACAAAGATCGGGAAGCCCAATTCGAGGCAGGTGGCGGTGTCGCGGACCGCGCCGTTGATGACCACACCTTTCACGCCTTTTTGCTGGGCCGAGATCGTTCTCAGGTCGCCCCAGGAGCCGCCGCCAAGGAAGCCGCCCGAATCCAGAACACAGACATCTCCTTCCTGCAGATCGTCCTGATATTCGTCATGTGCTGAGGGCGGGTCCGTCTGTTTAGTGATTCGCACCGTAAAGGCCCGGCCGTAGAGATGCATACCTGCGTCCAGTGGCCGGATGCTTTCGCACTGTCCGGCGATGCCGAGTCGATCCAGCACGTCTGAGACCAGAGAGGTCGTGACATTCTGAAGGAATTTGAGATCCATGTGGATCAGGCCCCCAAAGGCTCGGCGGTTTTCAGACGAATTGCTCTCGAAGCCATGCGCTCGCTTGCAGCATCGCGCCAGTCCTTGTCGCCGTCCAACCTATCCACGATGGCCTGTAGCGCGCCATAGTCGAAATCTCCCTTGTGCGACCACACTTCGCGCGCGCCGTCGTCGGAAGCCCTGAGTTTCTTTAGCAGTAATCGCCTGGAGAAGATGATGGCTTTGTCACCCGTGCACAGATGCTCTTTGGAGCGATCGGGATTTGGGCCCTGGGCCTCGCCAGCGATAAAATCCTCGTACATGATGTCGTTGAAGCCGGAGAAACTGGTGCGGTTGATCATCGCTTCACGGTCCTGACCCCATCGCGGTTGCTCTCGCATCCCCTGGTAGAAATTGTTGTGATCCGGGTGGGTGTCCCCTATCGCGTAGCTGATATCCTCCTCGGGTAGCGGCTCATCCGGGCTGTGCCAGAAATACCACTGGATCGACCATTCGCAGTCGATGGGCACCGACATAATGAACAGTTTGCGCGTGGAGAGACTGTTGGCGATGAAGCAGCCGCTGGGTGCTACGTGTTCAGTAACGCGGACATACTGGCTGCCGTCCGGCATCTCACGAACAGCAGCGTACTGAAATCCCCAAGCGGTTTCCTGCGCCTCAATGGTCGGAGCCAGTGCCTTGGCTATCTTGGCGATGTCTTGGCTGTAGCCCTCGTTGGGCGCCACTTCCACCCAGTTGCGGTGCAGCAGGCCTACGTGCGACGGGTCGAGGACGGCATCGATGCCGCTCAGCCAGTTGTAATTACAAATGGCGGCGCGCGCCAACACCTGGTCTTCGTTACATCGGTTGAACGCCAGGTCGGTAAAACGCGGCGCCTTTTCGTCGGTGAAGCACACCCATAAGACGTCGGCCGCCTCGCGCGTAGGGTAGCTCTTGAGCGGCACGCGCGAAGGAAAGTCCGGATGGGGCTCGTTGGGTGTTTCAACACACTTGCCAGATACGTGAAACTTCCAGCCATGGAACATGCAGGTCAGTGCACAATTCTCGTTCTGAGCTAGTTCCAGTGAGCACAAGCGGTGGGGACAACGTTCGTCGAACACTGCAACCCTGCCATCAGTCGCGCGAAAGGCTACGTAGTTTTCGCACAGAATGGTGAATTTTATCGGAGCGCCATCAGCGACGAGTTTTTCGCTGCGCATCACGGGCAGCCAGTAGTTCTTGAATGCCAATTGCATCGGTGCCCCGAGGGAGACGTCAGTCAGCAGTCGGGCGTCGGCAGCACGCATGAGTTGTTCTCCGCAAAATGTGATATTTATAGATATAGAATTCTATTTCTATTATATGCAAGGTGCCCAAGCGACGCAACAGTTGAACATTCTGAGCTGAAGCGGTGCTATTTGTCTTCCCGGATCAGGTCCGGGATGACGGGCCCCAAACACCAAACGCCATGCCCTGGCCGGTGCCGGGCGGTGTGCGTCGGATGGGTACGTACTCCGTCCATTGTTCATCCAAGCCGCCCAGCATTCCTGCGAGCACGATCCAACTACGAGTTTCCGATGAACCGGAGGTTAGTTTTTCCTCAGGAATCGAGCTCAGGTACGCGCCATCTTGCCGCTGGATGGCATCCAGCACCTCGAGGTCGAATGCTTCTTCGCAGATGAAGTGGCTCAAACCACCCGAGGCGATCACGGCGATTCGAAGGTCATCCGATAAATCGGCGATCGACTGCTTCAGGGCCAGGCCAAGCTGGTGGCAGCGCGCCGGTGTGGGTACATTAGGTGGGAAAATGGTGTTGATCAGCACCGGCAGAATCGGCCAGGCGGCACCGCGAAAAATGCGCTCCACAACGAAGCCGTAGGCGTGTCCGAAGCCCTGCTTTTCGGGGTCGGGAATGGAATCACAGGCCGACACGTCAAATTGTAGTTGCAATAATGACGCGGTGACCTGTGTCGCTGCCTCGGGACTGCCGGGATAGCGGCGAACGCGATCCATGCCGTAGGCCTTCGATACCGCAACCCGCCAGGCCGGCATGCCATCGGGTTTGCGCCGATAGGTGGCCAATTCATTTCCCTGATAGATGGCCAGCGCCGGTGAATTGGCACCGTTGAATAACTCCTTCTGGTCGTTGCCGATAATGAGTACGATGTCCGGGCGCGATGCCTCCAGATCGTCGGCCAGGCGGTCCAGCGCGGCCTGGCAGATGCTGTGTTGTACGGTGAAATTCTCCAGCGTAGCCTGGTCGTTGTACTTGTCGCCGACCTCCGTATGGAATTGAGTGTAGGTGACAAAGCTGCCGTCCGGCTTGTTGATATGCGGCTCCTTGCTGTCCATTTCATCGCGGGCGCGAGCGAACCACATCTCGGGCTCCAGGGCCAGCATCGGACCGTGCGACATGCCTGCCGCCATGACGATTTTCGCCATTATTGACTCCTCGTGTGTTCGCCGGTCATGGAATCGAACGGCGCCAACTCGAATACAAGATCGACATGCTCGACCAGGAAGTCGGGGGCGCGGTACTGCTTGCGATAGACGGTCAATTCTTTAATTTTCTGTTCGCGTTTGGCCATTGTCGAGTATTCAGAATAGAAATAGAATTATTTTTCTAAAATATATCATACAACAAGGTAGAATCGTAATGGCAAATTCACTTTTCGGTTATTCTTCGGTTGAGAATCTGTCGAACCTACAAAATCAAGAACAATGGAAAGTAAACCTCCGGTAAATCGCGACACGACATTTTCCCCTTTGCGTCATGGTGCTTTCCGGATGATCTGGATTGCGAACATATTCTCCAGCGCCGGATCCTGGATGCAGGATGTGGGCGCCGGTTGGCTGATGACAAGCCTGTCGCCAACGCCGTTGATGGTGTCGCTGGTGCAAACGGCAATTACTGTACCGATGTTCCTACTGGCCATTCCGGCAGGGGCGATGGCAGACCTGTTCGATCGCAAACGATTGCTGCTGGTGATGCAGGGTTGGTTGGCAATCTGCGCGCTGACGCTTGCGGCGATGACCTTCAGCGATGTCGTCACCGCCAGATTGCTGCTGGTTATGACCTTCCTGATCGGGCTGGGCGTGGCGATGGCGGTTCCTTGAAAAATCCGCACTACCGATGGAGCGCTTTTTTAGCGCGATGCGCACCGGTTTGCGTTATGTCAAGTTTTCCAGCCCCTTGAAAGCGACGCTCTTTCGTGGCGGTTCTTTCTTCCTGTTCGGCAGCGTCATTTGGGCGTTGCTTCCGCTGATATCCCGGCAACAGATTGGTGGCGGACCTGAGACATACGGCCTGATGGTAGGTTCTATGGGGGCAGGTGCAGTCATGGGCGCCCTGAATCTGTCACGGCTGCGCAAGATTTGGTCGGGAAGCCGAATCGTGCAAGTCGGTTCGCTGGTGTTTGTCGTGGCTCTGCTGTCGCTGAGCCAGGCGCAATCACAGTGGCATGCACTTCCAACCGTGCTGGTTGCCGGTGCGGCCTGGTTGAGCGTGCTGTCGACCGTGTTTGTGGCGGCTCAACTGGCGCTGCCCCGGTGGATCAGGGGGCGGGGTATTTCGGTATGCATGTCGGTCTTCATGGGTTGCCTCGCGCTGGGCTCATTAATGTGGGGCACCGTTGAGAATGTTTTGGGTTTGTCCATGACGATCATCGTGGCGGCTATAGGACTGGGTTTGCTGACCCTCATTTCGACCCGCGTCAAACTGCCCCGCATCAACGACGACTCTGACGGACTGGAGCCATCGCGGCACTGGCAGTTGCCGGAAACCCGAGTGCCCGTGAGCTTTCAACGCGGGCCCGTCATGATCACTATTGACTACCTGGTCAAACCAGAGCATCAGGAGGCGTTTTATTCAACACTCAACGAGCTCGGCGAATCTCGTCGCCGCGACGGCGCGTATTTCTGGAGCCATTTCCAGGACACCGCCGATCCCTGCCTGATACGCGAAGTGTTCCTGGTCGAGTCATGGGCCGAACATTTGCGTCAGCACGAACGGGTCACCCGTTCAGACCAACAGCTCCAAAATTACTTGAGTGCGTTCCTGCAAGATGGTACAAAACCGCGAGCACGGCATTTCGTTCATGAAAAATCCGGAGTACATGGCGGAAAATAATCACTATCTCTCCGGTATGGAACTTGACTCTGACCCCATAACTGACTCAAAATAGAAATCAAATTCTATTTTTCTATCCAGTTGCCAGGCCTGTCTAAAATGTCGGAAGAAAAGAAAGTCAGAAGTTCAATCGGTAATTTGAAACACGGTCGGCTGAATGCCATCACAGATGTACCTGGCGTGCGTGTGGGTCATTGCACAATTATTGAAGATAAACCGATCGTGGCGCGAACCGGCGTTACCGTCATCCATCCGCTTGATGTGGGTTACTGGGAACAAAATGTGTTCGCTGGTTTTCACCGCTACAACGGTTTTGGTGAAGTGACGGGGGTGCAATGGCTGGAGGAAAGCGGTGTGCTCACATCGCCCATTTGCCTGACCTCGACGTTTTCACTGGGCATCGTGCGCGACACCCTGTACCGCGATTTCATGGACCGGGGCGCGAAGGGACGATTCCAGATCGGCGTGGTCGGTGAGACCAACGACTTTTTTCTTAGTGATGCGCCAAAGTGGCCGGTCAGGCCGGAGCACGTGCTGCAAGCCATGGAGGCCTGTTCTGACGGACCAGTCGCTGAGGGCAATGTTGGCGCCGGCACTGGCACCATGGCCTACTTGTTCAAAGGAGGAATCGGCACGGCATCCAAACTCGCCGAGACCCCTTCGGGCGAATTTACTGTCGGCGTTCTGGTGCAGAGCAATCACGGTCAGCGCCAGGACCTGGTGATCGAGGGGGTGCCGATCGGGCAGGAGATCAACCATGGGGTGATTCCCTACCCACACCTGGGCGACAACGATCCCTACCTGAAAATGCCCCAGCATATCGCCGATCGGCTGCGTGAATTTCAGGAAGAGGGTTCCATTATCATCGTGGTGGCCACTGATGCGCCATTGCTGCCGGTGCAATGTAAGAGGCTCGCGCAGCGCGCCGCCGTTGGGCTCGGCCGCATTGGCGGGCTCGGCAACAATGGCAGCGGCGACTTCATGATCTGTTTTTCCACGGCCAATCGCTTTGAGCCGTTACCCGATGTTCCCGTCACCGATCTGGATATGATGCCCAATCACCAGATGACACCGCTGTTTCAGGCGACCGTCGAAGCCACCGAATCTGCAGTGCTCAATTCGATGCTCGCTGCCGACGATATGACGGGCCGCAACGGCAATACCGCTTGCGCTTTGACCCGCGAGGCTGTTGAGGCCGTCATGGCGCGCTACGGCCGTGAGTGTCCGTGGCAGGTGTAAAAAAGTACCGATTTGTTCATAGCCCCGTAGTTTATGGTCCCAGATTTCATTGCCCGAGAAATCATGTCCAGTGGGTGCTCGACGCCTTCATGAATCTCATCATCATCAGGAAACATGCAATTCGGTCACCCGAGGCCTGATCCAGCATCATGCATTGGTAGTAGAAGTATTCGGTTTGCGGCGAATCGCCAATGGACAGCACCTCAAGCTCCAGATGGTAGCGTTGACCCAGGAACATTGGTCCCTTTAGAAATTGCAGATCGAGACCACCTAAAATAGCCACGAGTTTGAGCGCGCCGGCGTCGGTCATGGTGGTGCCGAGCAGCTGAGTGCGGGCATAGTAAGCAATATCCGCGATCATACTGGGCGCGAGAATCTGCCCAGGCCAGGGTGATGCCGAGGTGTAATCGGGCAGGGGTTCGACGATGTGTCCAATGAGTCTGCGGTATTCTTCTCGATCGAAGTGATGGGCCGGCGCTTCGACGCGTTTGCCGACGTACATGCTGTCAAGGATGCGAATGTCCCGCGGTTGAGGCGTCTTGGAGATTTTCGTGCGCAGCCATGAATGTGTATCAGGCAGACCGGATGCCGCCGTGCCTTCCGCAACGACTTGTCCGGAATCATTGTTGACCCGGACCTGAAACTGAGTCGCTGCGACATCCGACTTTTTCGGCGGGGTTTCCGCGCAGCCACGCACACCCTCGCCTTCGACGGTCGGCAAGCGGAAGTACAGGGACAGGCTGCCCTGGCGCCACCAGGCATTACCCACCAGTGCAGTCATCAGGGGCGGAAACAGGTCCATGTGGTATATGCCGGCAACGGGTGCGCCCGTGAATCCGAAATCAGGGGCTGTGCTGTCGTCGTGGATACTCCCGCTTTGCTGGCTTTGCAGATTTATCGGAAATCGCATGGGGCCCGAAACTAAGCCGCCGGGAAGCTTATTCAGGATGAATGGATCTTCGTGACTTGATGCCATCAGCGGGCTTCAAAGGCAAAGGGCGTCGATTCAGGAAAGGGCTGTAAGCCCCTGGTGCCATCCCAACTGTCAGCTAGCATTTCCGCGGTGGGCCGATCACCCAGCAGAAAAGCGGTGTTTTGCAACTGCGCATCGGCTACATTCATAATTCTAAGATACTCCGATTCTGCCTGGTCTCGCTGGTACTTGCTTTCGGTGCCGGGGGCCCGGCAAGCCCGCGGCCCCCAGTCGCGGAGTTTTGGAATGCGGCAGCGGCCTTATTCATTGTGTCGGCCTCGCGATGCGTCAGCCATCAAAAGAAGTAGGTCAGCAGATGCGTTTTGACCGCGATTAAAATGAATGTCGCAAGCGGGGCCAGCGCAAGGGTAAGGGCAGCACGCATCCATGGGGCTACAGCGCCATCACGCCAGGCTCTGATAACCAGGAATATGGCGGCGATGAACAGCAGCAGAGACACCAGCGGAAGTACGAAATATGGGGAAAAGCCCAAATCGTCGAAGCCGTAGGTCAGGTTGACTGGAAGCGTGTTTTGCAGCTTGACAAAAAAGGCCAGCAGAAATCCGAGCGCAGTCAGTGCCGCACCCAACACGGCCCAGCCGGCACGTCCGCCGACGGCGGACGAGGGAAATTGCCGCTTGCGGATGACCTTGGCGAGAAAACGCCAGGCCAGAAGCAGCGCCCCGATGCCCAAAATCGTCATCAAGCCGTAGCGGGTGAACGACAGGATGGCCGTGAAATTCTCCTTACCCTTCCACCACGGTACTTTAGTCATCAGGAAGCTGTGGTTCTGGATGTTGGAGCTGAATCCGTAGACGCCGCCGTCGTCGCTGGGATGGAACACAAGGTAATCAACGAGGTATCCCCCGATGCGGCTGGGGTCACCTGAATCGACCTTGCGGAACAGCTTCTCGTCCACCTGCGCATAGGTGACATCGCCGCCTTTGAAATAGTAGCTCGGGTAAGCTATGTGCAGCAATCCGTCTTCGGTGGCCGTGGCTTTATACTGGCCGAACAGTGGGAACACCATCTGCATCGGGGTTGGCTCGTCAAAACGAAAATTGGTGTACAGACCTTCGTACTTGCGCAATTCTTCCTGCGTCTTGACAGGCGCGGCAAAAGTCTCGGTTTCCGACGGGAAGGCCTCGTCAATGAGTTGGGTGATGACGTCACGATAAAAAGTATTGTTATCGCCCGTATAACTGAGGAAAAACCCGAAATTGTAATCCGGCAGGAACACCATGGTTGAGTCGTTGCCGCGGTAGTCGCCGGAGTGGCCGTAATAGTCCACGCCGTTCTGTTTGCCCTCTTTGAATGTGATGCGGTAGCCCGGAATCAACTCATGGTTGGAGGCCTGGTGGCTGTGCATCTCGCGAAATGTCTCGGGGCGCAGAAACTGGCGACCGTTGTGTTTGCCTTCATTCAAATGCATTTTCATGTACTTGACCATGGCGCCGGCCGACATGGCCACGGAACTGTTGGGATAGAGATTGCGGAGAAACTTGCCGTAGCGGTCGAATTGCCCGGACGTGTCATTCCACACATAGCCGACGGCCATGTACTGATCGAGCGTCTCAACCCGGGGATTGGGCGGAATGTCCAGCACCGCGTACTTCATGCCCAGTGGATCGAACACTTCCTCCTGCAGCACATCCTCGTACCACTTGTCCGTCAAGTCTTCCAGCGCGCCGCCTGACATTGCAATGCAGACATTGCAGTACAGCACGAACTTTCCTGGCGGCGTTGGTTGGGGAGTGAGGTAGTTGCGGATCGCCTGGCGTACGCGCTCAAATTTGTCTGGCGGTGCGGAACTGTTCGTCATCACGTCGCGGAAGCCAGTCGAGTGGGTGAGCGTGTGACGGATGGTGACCGGGTTGTCGAAACGCTGGCTGTCACCGATATTCATCGATGGCCCCAGCTTATCGACATCGTCGTCCAGACCCAAAACACCCTTATCGACCATGCGCATAATCGCGGTGCCCTGGACGGTCTTTGAAATGGAGGCGATGTGGAACATCGTGGTATCAAAGTCAACCGGTATATTCTTTTCGATATCCTGGTAGCCCCAGGCCTTCTTCAGTATCGCCTCACCGTCCAATATGGCTACAAATACGGCGGCGGGCAGATGTTCGGCTTCCATCCGGTCGCGGATGCGTCGGTTGACGAATTCTTCCAGCACCGCGGGGTTCTCGAGCAGCGCCGGTCGGCCCTCACCTGCCGGGCGCGGCTGGTGCTGGCTGATCAGTTCCCAACTGCGCACGGGGGCATCTGCAGCCGCTATTTCCGGAAACATGTCGGAAGCCAGGCTCAAGGTGAACACAATTGCGGCGGCAACAGCGCTTCGGTAAAAGGTAGGCATTTCATTAACTCGCATTGGGCCTGAATCAATTCCCTCGAGGTGATTCAGGCCCAATGCTTCTCACCGAGCTGATGCTATCAGATGTGCAGCGTTGATTCGTTCATTCCGAATTCCAGCTCAACTGTGCGGGTCAATTGGATTGATCGTCGTGGTTTAGCCACGTAATTCCCTCCAGCACAGCATTCGGGTCGCTGATTGAGGCATATTCAACCAGTTCCAAGTCACGCTTGACCCCGGCAATTTTATCTGGGTCCCAAATTGACGTGAAGCCGCCGACCAGGTGCCAGACGGGTCCCCCAGTGGGATGATCACAACGAGTCACGAAAGGAACGATTTCTTCATCAGATGGCCGCAGGCCTTCGGGGCACAGTGCTCGTTGGGTCGCCTTCCCGGAGAGTTGGCGCGCTCCCCATCGTTGCGCATATTCGGAGTCAAGATTGGCCCTGGTTCGAGGTCCTGAATCGGCCTTGACCGTTCCAAATGCCACGGCGTCACCGAACAGCAGACTGATGGGTTTGTCAGTGATCCTGTGCATCTGGTCCTCCAGTCGCTGGAAAAACGGTCTGTCCAGCACGATGGACTGGACCAGGCGAACGTGGGGCAGATGGACATAATCGACAACCGGAACACTGAGTTGTGCATCCTTCCAGTAAGGAGCCAGGAACAATTGGCGCACTTTTTCGTATTCCGGTGTGCCCTTTTCGAAACCCCAGTGCTTGGCGCCGCCGCGGGCCCCATTCATGGCGTTCTGCCCCGATTCACGCCAGTATCGTTCGTTCACGACATTGTCCGTCGCCCAGTCGAAAAAGATGAACTGGGGGTCGGTCGCTCGAGGTTCGATGGGCGGGCTGTCCTTGAACCAGGTATTGACGATGACAAAGTCTCTGAATCTCTCCGGAACCAGTGTCGCGGCGCTCAGCCCGATTGGCCCCCCGCCATCCTGAACCAGCAAAGTGAGATTGTTCAGGTCGAGCGCCTCAATGAACTGGACAAGCGTTTTTGCCTGGGCAGTGTTGAAATAATCATACCGGGCGGGACTTGGCTTGTCTGACATACCGAATCCAAACAGGTCCAGCGCAATAAAGCGGTAGCCCTGAAGCGTCGCCTTCTGTGCAACCTTGGACCAGGCCAACGACCAGAGGGGATTCGAATGAACCGCCAGAATGGTGCCCTTTAATTCAGTGGGCCGGACAGCGGGTTCATCGATGTAATGAATCCTGCCTTGCGCCAGGGCAACGCAATGCGATTGAAATGGAAAGAGTGTTTCATCCACCTCAAAGGGTCTTTGCCAGCCGTCGCAATTCGGCCTCTCGGGGGCCTGGGCTGCGCTTGTACCGCTTTCCGCCGCGCACGCCAGGATGACTGTTGATAGTAGTAGCGCGGCTTTGTAAAAAGCGTTCATTCATTCGGCTCCTGATTATATTAATAAAAAATTCTATCTATTGTTAACCCAAAACAATCCCGCTGCCAGCGGGCATACTGAGCAGTAGACGGTCCTTGCTTTAAAATGGTTTAAACATAATAATAGAAATAGAAATACATTTCTATTATTATCGCGAATGCGAACTGCAAACGCATTCTAGGAGATCATAATGTACCCCGATCCAAACTCCAGGTCAGCCGAACTTTTTCGGCAAGCCAATCAATACATTCCTGGCGGACTGTCCCGGGATGCCATTTATTTTTCCCCATACCCGGTATATGTCGCCCGCGGCCAGGGTTGTCGAGTCATGGATGTGGACGGGGTGGAGCGCCTGGACCTAGTCAACAATATGTCGTCGATCATCGTCGGCCACTCCCATCCGCAGGTGGTCAAGGCCGTGCAGGAGCAGGCGGCCAGCATCATGGGCGTGGGCATGCCGTCCGAAGCCGAAATCGGACTGGCGAAATTGATCTGCAACCGGCTTCCGGCAGTGGATCGAATCCGTTTCACCAACTCCGGCACCGAAGGCGTGATGTTTGCCATTCGGGCAGCGCGAGCCTATACCGGCAAACAGAAAATCGGCCGCATGGAGGGCGGTTACAATGGTTCCATCGATTGCATGGAGACCAGTCGTGTCAGATCGACGCCGGACAACTGGGGTCCGGCCGAACGGCCCGCGACAACCCTCAACAACCGCGGCATTCCGAAGAGCGTGATTCAGGATATTGTCACCCTGCCATTTAACGATGTTGAAGCGACCCGTCGGTTGCTCGAGGAAAATGCACACGACCTTGCTGGCGTTTTGATCGACCCCTATCCGGGCCGGCTTGCTTTTGCACCGGCCAGCCATGAATTTCTGACCATGCTTCGTGAATTCACGCGGGATAACGGCAGTGCCTTGATTTACGACGAGGTCTTTTGCTCCCGGGCGGGCTACCGCTTCGCCCAGGGTCATTGCGGGGTGCTGCCCGACCTGACTGCGCTCGGCAAGATCATCGGCGGCGGCCTACCGATCGGTGCGGTCGCCGGCAGCGAGGAATTCATGTCGGTTTTCGATCAAAGTCATCCAGCCTATCGATTGCCTCATTCAGGCACCTACAACGCCAATCCGATGTCAATGGCGGCGGGTCTGGCGGCAATGAACATCATGACGCCCGATGCCTATGATCATATCGGTGCATTGGGCGAGCGTCTCCGCAAGGGGTTGAGTGAAGCGCTTGCGGTGGCTGGTGTGCCGGGTTGCGTGCAGGGGTTGGCTTCCATGTCTTTCCTGTGGGTCGGCAACGAGGGTCCAATCGGCAATCACCGGGACCTGATCAACAAACCGCACGACAGTGCGTTGCAGATGGCGCTACACCACTATTTGCTGGACCATGGTGTGCAGTCGGGCGATGCACTGGCCTGGTTGACCTCACTGCCGATGACCGAGGCGGATATTGACTTTGCGGTGGAGCAAACCGCCGCCGGATTGATGGCGGTGCGGCACAGCAAAAGCTATGCCTCCGCGGGGGTGGCCGCATGAATCAGGATCAGGCTGAATATACCTACAGAAAAGACTATCGGGAGCCGGATTTCTGGGTCGATCAGGTAATTCTGGACTTTGATTTGGGTCTGGAGTGCACCACGATCACAACACGTCTGGAGATGCGCCGCAATCAAGACGCGAGCCGGGGGATTCCTCTGGTACTCGATGGTAATGGGATTGAACCGTTGTCGGTAACCCTGGATGGCCGCAATTTGTCTGCCAGCGAGTATGTTCTGGACGGCCGTTCACTGACCATGAAAGACGTGCCTGATGCATTCAGCGTTGAAACCGTAACCCAAGCTAACCCGCGCGCCAATCAAACCACCGTGCTTGGCATGTGCACCTCGAGGGACAATGACATCTACACCCAGTGCGAAGCCGAGTCGTTTCGCTCATTTGCCTATATGCTGGATCGGCCCGATGTGCTGGCCGAATACACGGTCACCTTACGCGGCGACCGATCGCTGTTTCCCACCATGTTGTCTAACGGTCATCTGATCGATTCGGGTGATCTCGAAGATGGCCGGCATTGGGCGAAGTACCACGACCCCATTCCCAAACCGACTTTCATCTTCGCCATTCTGGCAGGCGACCTGGCGTGTTATTCGGTGCCGTATCGGACCATGTCCGGTAGAGACATAGAGGTGAGCATGTATACGCGGGACCAGTATATGGACATGTGCAAGCCCTCGATGAAGTTCGTTCTCGATGCCCTCGACTGGGACGAAAGGGTCTTTAAAGCGGAATATGATCTGGACGTCTTCAGAGTTGGCATACTCAACGGTTTCAACGGCGCCATGGAGAACAAGGGACTCAACCTGTTTGACATCAACTGGATTGTGGCTCACCCCACCAACACCACCGATGAGGAATACGAATACCGGATGAAGACCACCGCCCATGAGTTTTTTCACAACTGGAGCGGTGACCGCGTCACGATCAGGAACTGGTTTCAGGTGACGTTGAAGGAAGGGCTGACACGATTTCGGGATCAGCTGTTCCTCGCCGACATGACGGAATACACTTCCACCCGCATCAAGATGTGCCGGCACATCCGCAATAACCAATTCACCGAGGATGACAGTTCCACAGCCCATGCATGCGTGTGGGATCGGTACAGCGAGCCCCGTAATCTATTCACCAACACGGTCTACGACAAGGGTCAGGAGATCATATTCATGCTGTTCGCCATGATCGGCAGACAGCGATTCTGCGAAGTAGTCTCGAGCTTCTTCGATGAGTATAAGACTCAGGCAGTGACCATCGAAGAGTTGCTGGAGAGCTTCGAACGTCATGCCGGTCTTGACCTCGGCCAGTTTCGACGCTGGTACTATCAGGCTGGGCTGACGGAAGTGGATGTCAGTGACGACTACGACCCCGGCAAAGGAATCTATACGCTGCGGCTCAGGCAAAACAATCTGCCGACACCCGGAGAGACGCACAAGGACCCCCTGCATATTCCTTTCGCCATCGGTTTGCTCGATGAGCGGGGCGAGGATATGCCAACACAACTGGAAGGTGAGGATACCGCCCTCCCTGCCGGTACCCGCGTTCTGGACCTGAAGGACCGCGAGACGGCGTTTCGATTCGTCAATGTCCAGCATCGGCCGGTATTGTCGCGTCATCGTTTCTTTTCTGCACCGGTTCGACTAACGGGTGATATTCAGGACGAAGATCTTGCCTTCTTGGCCCGCCAGGATAATGACCTGTTTGCGCGCTGGGATGCCGGACAGACCTATGCCGGCCGGGTGGTCCTTCGCCTGTGCGACGACTTCAACGCTGGCCGTAATGCACACCGGGACGAGCAGTTCCTGGCTGCGTTCGGCGCTGCGCTGTCAGACCAGGTGCTCAGCCCCCGAGCGATTTCCGACTTCCTGACTCTGCCCGACGAACGCACCCTGGGAGAGGCGTCTGAATTGATCGACGTGGACGCGGTGCATTGGGCGCGGGGCCAGTTGCGCGGCCAGGTAGCAGAGCATTGCCGCGATGAGTTCTTCAAGGCTTATCAGTCAAGTCAGGGCACGGTCTGGGACGATTTCTCAAGTGAATCCGTAGGCCGTCGTAAATTGATGAATGTTGCGCTGGAGTACCTGATGGCGCTGGATGATCCGGAGATTTCACCGCTCGTGCTCGGGCAACTGCGGGATTCGGACAATATGTCAGAGCAGTTCTCAGCCTTGTGTTTATTGGCGGCTTCTGACGCGCCGCAGCGGGAAGAGGCCTTGCAGCTCTACCAGGAGCGTTGGCGTCACGATCAATTGGCCTATGATAAGTGGTACCGGGCGCATGCCGTTGCGTCGAGGGCGGATACAGCGCATCGCATCGACGATCTGATGAATGCCGAGGACTATGACATATCGATTTTCGGCCGGTTGTTCACCATTTTCGACGGTTTTTTCTTCCTTAATCGTTACGGTGTCAATGAACCGGGTGGCAATGGCTATACGGTATTCGCCAGGCAGATGGTTCGTGCGAATTTGGTCACACCGATAATTTCGGAGTTCATTTTTGCCCGTAGCGACTTGCCGCGCTGGAACAGGTTCAGCGGGTGGCGCCAGTCGGCCATGCGCGAGACGATTCAAACCATAGCTGAAGCCGAAGGGCTTTCGCTCGGACTTGCGGATCTCTGCAAGCAGGCTTTGGCGGAGTCTTGAATTCCGCAGCTCGAATGGAACTTGCCGAATGAACAAGCAATGGCGTCTGGCCTCCCATCCTGAAGGCATGCCCACCGAAGACAACTGGGTGATGGCGGAAGGCACGGTACCAGAACCTGGCCGCAATCAATTGCTTGTGAGGGCCCTGTTTCTTGATGTGGCGCCGTCGCTTAGGGGCAGAATCAGTCCGCAGAAAAACTACGCGGCAGGTGTCACGCCAGGCGATCTGATGGTGGGCTGCGCAGTGGGTGAGGTCGTAAAGTCCAATGTTGATGGATTGCAGCACGGCGACGTGGTGGTGACCGATACCAGTTTCGGCTGGCAGCAATTCGCTGCCGTTGATCCTCAGGCAGCGCGCAAGATTGATCTGGAGCGGGCGCCCGCTCCATGCTGGCTGGATTTCCTGGGCTTCAACGGGGTCACGGCCTATGTTGGCATCAAGGAGGTGGCCAATGTGCGTTCAGGTGACAATGTGGTGGTGTCTGCCGCCGCCGGCTCGGTGGGGCAGATTGCCGGCCAGGTGGCCCGCTTGTGTGGCGCACGGACCGTAGCCGTAACCAGTTCGCCGGCAAAGACCGCCCATTGCCTGCAATTGGGCTACGATGAGGCGATCGACTACCGCATCGAAGCCGATCTGGCCGCCGCCATTGCCAAAGCCTGTCCGGGAGGGGTGGATGTGTTCTTCGATAACACCGCCGGTGACATTCACGATGCCGTGATGCAGAACCTGGCCATTCACGCCCGGATTGCCCTGTGCGGCACCATCAGCCTGGCTTCGACATTCGACCAGCCTGACATGGGCCAACGCTTTTTGCGCCAGATTCTGGTTGCCAGAGCGAGACTGCAGGGTTTTTTGGTGGTGGATTACGAGTCGAAATTCAACGAGGCTTGGGATCAGCTCTTGGCCTGGTATCGTTCCGGCGATCTGAAGTGCCATTACGATGTGCTCAAGGGCATCGAGAACATGCCGAGGGCCTTTCTTAGGCTATTGCACAGCGAAAATCTGGGCAAGCAGGTGGTGGAAATTGGGTAGGGCAGCCGGGCTTTGAGGTTTTATTGTCGAGATGGATCGTTCTGCCGGATTAGCCCATCCCGATTTCCTTCAGCTAGATGGAAATCTTGCGGCCGTTGGGGGTCATGAGGTATAGAGATCAATCATTTGTGCCCCGGCCTTTGGTCGTGTCCCTGTCGCGCAGGCCCTTCAGGGTCGCAAAGGCAGAAGTGTCAAAGTCGTTGGGTTCCCCGAGGAACAGGGCCCTGGTCCAGATGGTGGTCAGAAAGTCCGCTGCAGACTCAAAACTGGAAAAGCGGCTTTTCAGGTCCGAATTGGCAAGAATGCAGTATTCGTAGGCGAAGCCCTCGCTCATGACACTTAGCGTGTGCGAAATGGCCTTTAGCTCCACCAGATTGCGCGCAGCCTCAGCATTGGCGGCAAATTCGAGCAGCCCATTGGCAATGCGGGTTCTTCTGTTCTCCAAATGCGCCCGCCAGCGACTGCTGAACTGCGGGTTCCGGGTCTCCATGGCGCAGCGCATCAGGCCGGCATTACTGTCATACAGGTTCAGCAACTGCAGGTTCGACATATGAATGCCGCGTTCAAAAGTGCCGAACGGCCGGTATTGGTCCATCACGTCCTGGTACTCGCGGAACATGTCGTCCAACAGTTCGAGGATCAATTCGTCCTTGTTGGTGAAGTAGTGATAAAACACGCTGGTCGGAATATCCGCCCCGCTGGTGATCTGTTCCAGTGTCAGTTTGTGGTAGCTGGTGTTCTTTAGAAGCATGGCCGTGGACTGCATGATAGCCTGGCGCCGTTTTCTGCCCTTGGCGGTGATGGGTTGTTTGCGGTTCTTCTTCAGGCTGTTGGCCATGTGGGGGCTTCCTTGGTTTGATGCCGTGGTTTGGGATTCAGAGGAAATACTGTCCAATGAAGATTCCGCTGATGATGATTGAGCTGCTATCGCGACCGGTGATGGAAAAATCATAGTGGCAGCGTAATACGTCTTCGCTCACCATTTTGGTGCGCGCAACGCCCAACGTCATGCGGTAGTCTTTGCTGCGCGGGCCGAGATGAATCCGGACCCCGTCGAGACCATAATTGACCCCGAATTTCATTGCACGAAACTGAACGACATCATCCAGCCACGTCGGAATCATGGATAACAGCAGGCCCGCAGGTACGGTATCGGGCTCGGCCGGCCTGGATTGAGCCGAAACACGGCCGGCACATTGATAATCGCCTATTGCCGTATCTCCGACCGACCGCCAGTTGCTTGTGCCGAGCGGTTGACCGGTGCGGCAAACAAGGTCCTGTGCATTGTCCAGCATCTGAGTCACAGTTGAGTCTCGCTTCCCTGCTCCATCCGCTTGCTTCGCAAGCGGCCGAAGGCGGCTGCACTCGACAGCGTAGATTGAGCTCGCCTGCGGCTCGAATGTGTTGATTCACCGCCCGGGTGCAGGGTTTGTTCATATCGCGCCAGGTGAGTATCAGGCTCCATCCAACTAAATGAAATCGCCAGTAGGCGTTTTGCGTAGTGACTGATGTCCAGTTCGTCGGTGATGCCGATGGCGCCGTGAATCTGAATGGCATCCTGCGCCAGTTTGCGGGATTCGCGGGCGACAAATACGCATGCGGCGGAAACCGCGGCCTGCTGCAGCGGGTGACGGCGAGTTACTGACAGTGCAGCCCGATGGCTGATGGAGCGCGCCAGGGTCGCCGCCATTTTCATGTCCACCATGCGGTGCTGCAGGACCTGGAATGAACTCAATGTGGTGTCGAATTGTCTTCTGGAGCGGCTGAATTCAACCGTTTTCTCGACTAATGCGTCCATACAGCCCACAGCTTCTACACAGCCCATGACGGCCAATACATCCAGGCAGTGGTCCAACAATGCCGTAGACTGCTCGCCCGGCGGAGCGAGCAGCGGATTTAGACAAGTGGCGTCCGATAAGGTCACATTGGCCGCACATGACCCATCCAGGCTTGGAAAGGACTGCATGGAAACGCCCGGGGCCGACAGGTCCAGCAGCACCAGCACAGTGGGATCATCCTCAATCGACGTCAGCTTGGCGCTGATGATGGCGTGCGTCGCCAACGGAGCGCCGGGCACCGCCATCTTGGTGCCGTCAACGGTTAGCTGTCCGTTTGACTGGCGTGCCTCACATGGCTCGTCTGTCTTGTCGCGGTGGGCCAGGGCTATCCGCACCGAACCGTCCGCCATCCCGGATTCGAGGTGTGCTGCAAAGGATGAGGTTCCGGCGTGGCAGATTGCACTCATCGGCAACGCCAGTGATGAAAACGGCTCGGTAACCAGCGCCCGTCCGAATTCTTCCATCACCACCCCGATGTCTGCGGGCGTCCCGCCCAGTCCACCCATCTCATCAGGCAACAGCAATGAAAACAGTCCCATTTCGGCGAATGCATCCCACTGTGACGGGTCCAAACCGGCATTTTCCTTTGCGCATTGCCTGCTTTGTTCGAACGAATAATGCTCGTTGAGATAGCGGTTTACGCTATGGCGGATCTGCTGCAAATCTTCTTGGTCGAGGCGCATGTGGCAAAGCTCCGAATGAGATTGGCGGTTGACCCTCATTATAAATCGAAATATGATTCTATTTCTATTTTATTTTCAGACCAGACATGGACCTGCGAAACAGGCTGGGATGTAACACCAGGAGCGATGAAATCACTTAGAGCGAAATCAGCCATGATTGGTGCTGCCACATCGGCGCTTGGCAATGCGCCGAAGGATTTCAGCATCATGGAGCTGGCCGCACAAAGCGCACGCTCAGCTGTGGCGCGGGCCGGCATCAGGCTGTCCGATGTGGATGGGGTGTTTGGCGCAAGCATGTCGCGACAGATGTGGCCGGCGGACGTGGCCGAGTACCTCGGGCTCGATGTGCGGTTCTGCGATGGAACGCAACTCGGTGGTTCGTCATTCGAGGCCCACTGCCTGTCCGCCGCGATGGCACTGGATGCGGGCCTGTGCAATGTAGCTCTCATCTGTTTTGCTGCCACCACCCGTCGTGACCGCGGACCCTGGCCAACCATTCGCAGCGATCCTGATAACTACCTGGTCCCTTTCGGAGCAGAAGGGCTGACCACCTACGCCTTTGCCGCAGCCCGTCACATGTACGAATTCGGCACAACTCGTGAACAGATGGCGGCCGTCGCCGTGTCTGCGCGCCAGTGGGCCAACCTGAACCCCGCCGCCTTCCACCGTGGCGAGCTAAGCATTGAAGACGTTTTGTCCTCCAGAACATTAACTTCGCCGCTGTCAATCCGCGATTGTTGTCTGATTACCGATGGCGCCGGTGCGGTGGTGATGGTCAGGGCGGATCAGGCGCGGGAACGGCCAGATGCGGCGTTGCTGCTCGGTGCCGGTATTGGCCTGAGTCACAGCGACGTGAGCCAGATGCCTGACCTGACCACGACGGCAGCGGTCACGTCCGGCAAACGGGCATACGAAATGGCGGGTCTAAAACCATCGGATATCGACGTGCTGCAGCTCTACGATGCCTTTACCATTAACGTCATCCTGTTTCTCGAGGATCTGGGTTTTTGTGCCAAGGGTGAAGGCGGTTCATTTGCCGCCAGCGGCGCGATCGCCCCGGGCGGCCAGGTGCCGGTCAATACGAATGGCGGCGGCCTGTCCTGCGTTCACCCCGGCATGTACGGCATTTTCATGTTGGTCGAAGCCTTCGAACAACTGGCAGGTAATGCCGGTAAACGCCAAGTTTCAAATACGCAAACGGTGTTGTGCCACGGCAACGGCGGCAATCTTTCCACACAGGCCACCACCATCTGGGGCAGGCATGCGACAGATTGACTTCAAAGAGGACTGACACAATGGGCAGTACACCATGAGCAGCGACGTCTACATTTTGGGCGTTGGCATGACACCATTTTCCAAGACATCGGCGGGAACCCGGTATGAGGAATTCGCGCCGGAAGCCATCCGCGCGGCTTTGCTCGATGCGCAGCTCGAATACAATGACATTGACCAGGTTTTCGCCAGCTATTGCATGGGCGATACCTGCGCGGGCCAGCGGGTTGTTTATTCCGCAGGTCTCAGTGGTGTGCCCATCGTCAATGTCAACAACGCGTGCGCCTCGGGCTCGACAGCCATCTACCTGGCGCGGCAGGCCGTGCTCTCAGGCCAGGCCGAGCGGGTGCTGGTCGTCGGCTTTGAACAGATGCCCAGCAAAATGGTCCTGGGATTCAGTGACCGTGCCTCGCCGCTGGAACATTGGGATCAGGCTGTCCTGGACTGGGGTGGGCAAGACCATGATGTCAGTACGGTGGGCTGGTTTGCCGCGGCTGCAAAAGAATACATTGGCAGATATGAGGTCAGCCCGTTGGTATTCGCTGACATCGCCGCAAAGGCCAGGAAGCACGGCGAGGCGAACCCCAACGCTGTGTTTCGAGAGATGCTCAGCGCCGAAGAGATCTCTCAGTCCAGGGTGATTTGCGCGCCGCTGACCAAGTTTGAATGTTCCGCTCCCACCAGCGGCGCGGCAGCAGTCGTTGTAGGGTCCCCCGCATCGGCACGACGGACGCGCGGCCAGGTACCCATCACATTGATTGCTCAGGCCCTGGTGACGGACACAGAAGCCAGTTTCTCCGGCAGCATGATGGACCTGTTCGGCTTGGGCATGTCCACCACTGCCGCCAACAAAGTTTACGAATCCGCAGGCATTGGCCCGGAAGACGTCGATGTGATCGAATTGCATGATTGCTTTGCGTCCAATGAATTGATTACCTATGAAGCGCTCGGCCTGGCCTCCCTGGGACAGGGTCAGGACATCGTTGCGCGCGGTGACAACACCCACGGCGGCAAATGGGTGGTCAATCCTTCCGGCGGTCTGTTGTCGAAAGGACACCCGCTCGGGGCGACCGGCGTAGCCCAATGTGCTGAATTGGTATGGCAACTTCGGGGCCAGGCCGACAGTCGTCAGACTGAGGGCGCCAGAATTGCGCTGCAACACAATATGGGCGTCGGCAGCGCTTGTGTGGTCGCGATGTATCGGCGGGATGAACTTTGAATACACTCGCTGCAGCAGAATCAAGGACTGCGGCTGACGCCGTGGTGGGGTCGCTAATCCAGCATGGAATCGACACCCTGTTCGCCTTGCCAGGTGCGCAGATCGATCACCTGTTCGCTTCATTGCATGACTCCCAGAGCTCCATTCGAACCGTCACTTCGCGCCATGAGCAAGGTGCGGCATATATGGCGTTCGGCGCCGCCCGTTCGACCGGATTGCCTGCTGTGTACTCAGTGGTTCCCGGGCCCGGGTGGCTCAATGCTTCGGCCGCATTGCTGACGGCATATGGCTGTTACGCACCCGTCATGTGCCTGGCGGGCCAGATCCCGTCGGCTTCCATCGGCAGGGACCTGGGAGAATTGCACGAGGTGCCGGACCAACTGGCCCTGGCTCAGGGCCTGACAAAGTGGGCACAGCGAGTCCAGGACCCGGACCACGCCTCAAAGCAGGTGGCTCGGGCCTTTAGGGCCATGAACAGTGGTTTGAAACGGCCGGTGCACCTCGAAGTGCCGCCGGACATTCTGGGTGCGACCAACGCGACGAGCTTGTCACCGGTCCAAGCGCTCGATAGATATCCATCGCCAGATGCCCAGGACATAGAGCGGGCGGCGGACTTGCTTCGAAAGGCTCAGCGTCCGTTGATCTTCGTGGGTGGGGGCGCTCAGCACTGTGGGGCGCAAGTCCTGGGTCTCGCAGAAAAGCTACAGGCGCCTGTTGCGGCGTTTCGGGCCGGTCGCGGTGTCATTGATTCGCGCCATTACTTGAGCCAGCCCTGGGCCTCCGCACATGGTCTTTGGGGAGAAGCGGACGTGGTGCTCGCGATCGGAACCCGGATCGATTTTCCTCTGCGCATGTGGGGCAGCGATTCCGCCTTGCGGGTGATCTGGATTGATCTCGATAACGAGCGGCCCGGCAAGATTATCGAGCCTGCGGTGGCGCTGATCGGGGACGCCGCCGGGGTGGTTTCGCAGCTCTCGGATGCCCTGGGTGTGGACGATTCGACCCCGATCACTCCATCTCGAAAGGAAGAGCTGGAAGCGCGCAAGCACGCTGCGGAGTTGGAGCTCAATGAGGTCATGGCGCCGCAGATGGCTTATCTGCGCGCTATCCGTTCCGCCTTGCCGGATGATGGGATATTTGTCGATGAATTGACCCAGGTGGGTTATGCCTCGTGGTCATGGTTTCCGATCTATTCACCGCGCAGCTATGTGTCCAGCGGCTACCAGGGCAATCTGGGTTACGGCTTTCCCACATCACTGGGCGTCAAAGTCGCGAATCCGGACCGGCCGGTGGTGTCGATCTCAGGCGATGGCGGTTTTCAGTTTGGCGCGGCGGAATTGGCAACAGCGGTAAAACACGATATCGGCGTGGTCTCCATCGTATTCAACGACGGCTGGTACGGAAACGTGCGCCGCATCCAACGTGAGCGTTACCAGAATCGCGTTTTTTGCTCCGACCTCCTCAATCCAGACTACCAGATGCTGGCCCGAAGTTATGGTATTGCAGCGGCCCGCGTAGACACCGCAGAGCAACTCGAAATCGAGATCAAGAGGTCGCTCGCAGACGGTGGACCCACTTTGATCGAAGTCCAGGTCGGGGAAATGCCCACACCGTGGAACGCCGTGATCAGAACCCAAAACCGGGCAACAATCCGGGGCAAAGGCCAGTCGGCCTGACTTCCTTCAGGAGCCACCAATGAGCGTAAATTCAATTATCGATCTATCCCAAATGCCAGTCTACGTTCCCGGCGCCTCGGATATACCAGGCAGTTCGTCTGTGATCAAGCTCTCATCCAATGAGTCGGCTCTGGGACCTTCCCCCAAAGCATTGGATGCTTACCGGCAGGCGGCCAATATCATCTCCCGCTACCCGGAGCCGACCTGTGTGGCGTTGCGTCGTGCACTGGCGGAGAAACACATGCTGGACACGGACAGGATTGTCTGCGGTCCGGGTTCGGAAAGCCTGATTCGGCTGATTGTCCGTACCTTTGCGGGCCAAGGTGATGAAGTACTCCACAGTGCCCTCGGCTTTTTGCTTTACAAGGTAGCGGCCGTCAGCGTCGGCGCGGTGCCCGTCGCGGTTCCGGAAACCGATCTGGCAACCGATCTGGATGGCGTACAGGAAGCTGTGACAAACCGTACCCGTATCGTCGTGCTGGCTAACCCCAATAACCCAACCGGGACGATGGTGAATTCAGGCAGCTTCCGGCGTTTCATCGAAGTGCTGCCTGAAAATATTCTGCTGGTCCTCGACTCAGCCTATGCAGAATACGTAGAGGAGGACGACTATGAATCCGGCCTGAAGTGGGTTGATGAGGGATTTGGCAACCTGATTGTATTGCGCACTTTTTCCAAAATCTACGGCCTGGCCGGACTGCGGGTCGGGTGGGCCTATAGCGGACAGGCTGTTGCCGACACATTGCGTAAGGTTTCTGATGTATTTGGCGTATCGGTGCCGTCTCAGGCCACCGCGATTGCCGCGCTCGACGATGGGGAACATGTCGCCCGGGAATTGGCACATGTGGCTATCTGGCGGCCCTGGCTGGCGCAGGCGCTCGAGGACCTCGGGTTCATCGTGACCCCTTCGCATACCAATTTTCTGCTGGTTCACTGCGACCAGATTCGGTTTTCGGGTAACGAATGCATCGAGGGTTTGATGGCGGCCGGTATCATTGTGCGTCCGCTGGCGAACTATGGGCTCACCAATGCCATGCGGATCACGGTGGGCAGAGAAAGCGAAAACCGCGCACTGATTCAGGCCTTATCAAACCTGCTGAGGTAGCGCGCTGTTGTGCTCCCGTTCTGTTCGCCGGGAAACGAGATAGGTGACATAGTCGGTCAGCCCCAGAAACACCAGGCTGATCGCGATGACAATCAGCGCATAGGCAAAGAAGAAACCCCGCCAGCCGAACCAGGCCGCAAGAAAACCACCCACCCCGATCCCTGCCGTCGCAGCGCCCCGGAAAATGGCTGACTGAATCGAATAGTCGGTGCCGGCCTGCAAGTCCGACGTCCAGCCGAGCCGGGCGACGGTAAAGATGACGTAGATCAGGCTAATCACCATTGTCGGCGCTACCAGGCAGGCAACGGTGGCCCAGGCCGGTAGCGGCCCCGCTTGTGTCAGCCACAGTGCCGGCACGAACGAAGGCAAAGCGGCAATGGTGACGATCTTCAATGTCGGTTTCATGCCGAACCTGTTCAGCGTTTTCACAGCCACGGTTGTGCCGCTGAGCATGCCCAGCACCACAATGATGCCGAGGATCACCCCGGTCTGACCGACGGTGAAGCCGCGATCAATCAAAAAGGCGCTGGTCATGGGGAAATACATGCCGAATCCGGTCCCTCCGGCAATCAGCAGACCGGCAATGAACCAGGAGTCCCTGCGCTTGAGAAACCGTAGCAGCGATGGCCTGGCCGGGTTTTTGGCGGAATGCTTCGCGAGTTTAAGTGGCGGTTCTTTGCGAATAAGCGCGGGAATGAAAAACACCACAAATAGAATTGCAGCGGCAAACAGTGTCCAACTCCAGCCATAGCGGTCGAAAATGGTTGCCAGGCCGGCCAGTGCAATCAGTTCTGCAATGGCCTCCATATACAGTTTCACACCAGACCCGGTGCTGCGCTCCTGCGGTGCGAGGTTCTCGACCATGTAGGCGTCCACCGCAATCTCCTGGGTGGATATAGCTACGGCCTGAATGGCGAATAGCCCTGCCACCAACCAAATAGCCTCGATGCTGGGCTCAACCGCGGCGATCAGCGCATAGGAAGCAACGCCTGCAATCGTGCAGGGGATAATCCAGCTCTTGCGCCGGCCATAGCGCCCCCCGGTCCTGCGGTCAACGAGCGGCGCCCACAACCAGCGGAACCAGAATGGGATCAAGCCGACAGACAGAATCCAGAATTTCTCCAGCGGCAGGCCTTGGGCTCGATAAATGCCCGGGAGCAACTGCGTCACAAAGGCCGTTGCAAAGGTCTGGCCCATATACATGGAGCCAATGATGAGGAATTTGTTCCAGGTTGCACGGCTGGTGCTGTTAGAACTCATCGACAAACCAAGTGTTGAGTAGTTATAAAAATCGAATTATAATTCTATTACTATTTAGGACCAGTTTACAAACCGGTTGATATTCGAGAGGTGCTCTTTATGTATGCCGACCCCAATTCCAATTCTCCTTCGGTCAGAAGGTAACGAAAATGAGCCAACATGTCACTGCCTGACTTCAACATCTGCAGTGGGCGCAGTTTGCCTTGGCTGGTTGCGCAAAGGGCATCCCTTTCTGCCAATCGCCCCTTTCTGATCTTTCATCCGTTTAACGGGGACGCCCAGACGCTGACCTACGTTGCGTTCGCCCGACGGGTGGATCAACTCGCAGCTGGCTTGGCGGCACAGGGAATAAGCAAGGGAGACTTCGTGATCATTCACTTGGAAAACTGCCTTGAGTTTGTTGTCTCGTGGTTCGCCTGCTCCAGGATAGGCGCGGTAGCGGTGACCACCAATGTGCACTCGGCCGAGGGTGAGTTGTCCTACTTCGCCGAGCAGTCGGGGGCCGTGTCAGCGATTACCCAGCCGTCGCTGTTTGAAACCGTGCGGCGTGGTGCGAAGGATCTGCGCTGGATCGCCTGCGTGGACCACAATGCCGGTGAGGCGCCGAAGCGAATGCCAACAGAAGGAGACTTCATTCCCTTTGAATCGTTGCTGAGCGAGGCAGGGGAGTTGCCTGAGGTTGAGCTGCATGACTCAGACATCAACAGCATCATGTTCACCTCGGGCACCACTTCCCGCCCCAAGGGTGTGGTTTACACCCATGCCAATGTACTGTGGGCAGCGCAACGCAACGCGGCGCATTTCGAATTGAATGAGAACGACATTGCCTACTGTTTTCTGCCCCTTTTTCACGCCAATGCCCTGTCCTGGCAAATGCTCGCCACCCTCTGGGCCGGTGCCGCGATAGTTATCCAGCCACGATTCTCAGCCAGCCGTTTCTGGGCAATTTCGGGTCAGCACCGGTGTACCTGGAGTAGCATTGCCCATTTTGTGGTTTTGGCATTGCGGGACCATCCTGATCCTGATTCACATCAGTTTCGGTTTTGGGGTAATCCCGTTGGTCGCGCCGACGAGGTCATGGGAAAATGGGGCATCCCTGTACTGGGCTGGTACGGCATGACCGAAACGGTCAGCCAGCCGATCCTGTCGGATCTGCGTTTCCCATCCGAGCACTACACCATGGGGCGGGCCATGCCGGAATATGAGTTGGCCGTTGTCGATGAGGAGGGCATGCCGGTGCACTCCGGTGGTATCGGCGAGTTGAAGGTCAGGGGCATTCGCGGATTGTCTCTGTTTGCTGAGTATCTCCACGACCCGGACGCCACGGCAGCGTCCTTCGATGAGGATGGTTGGTTCCGCACTGGCGACATGGTCGAGCTATTCGAAGACGGCACCCTGGCCTTTGCCAACCGCGACAAGGACATGATGAAAGTGGGCGGGGAAAATGTCGCCGCATCCGAGGTGGAATCGGTGATTGACTCCCTTGATGGCGTGCTGGAATCCGCGGTCGTGGGCAAGCCCGATCCGTTCCTGTACGAAATCCCGATCGCCTTCGTTGTACCACTGGCCGACGAGGCGGAACTCGTGGACCAGATCATGGCGATCTGCAAACAGCAGCTCGCCACCTTCAAACACCCTAGAGAAATTGTATTTGTGGAATCCCTGCCGCGGCTCACTATCGGCAAGATGGACAAAAAAGTGCTGCGCGAGCGAGTCAGATCTGGCGAGCAAACTGATTGATGCACCGGGCTGAATCAAATGAACCTCCCACAGCGAATTCAGATATGAAAGCCGCTGACATCCAGCAGGAAACATTCACGCGAATTCATGAAAACATTGCGCCGATCAAGCGCATGCTCGGCATGGAAATACAATCGGTGGCGAAAAAAGGCCTGTTGACGCTGGAGTCGAAGGTATCCTACCCGAGTCCCGCGCCGGTTGGCCACTTGGTGGCTGAAGGCGTGGCAGGGTGATCACGAAGGAGAGAGCAAACCATGATGTTCTACGATTTATTGTCCGCACCCAGCCCCCCGGGGTGCGGATGTTCGTTTTGAAGTGCGGATATGAGCTGATGAGTCACCGCCCAAAATGCCGGAGTTTGAGGCTATGAGCCCGATTTCCTTTGACGGCCAGGTGGCCATCGTGACCGGGGCAGGGCGCGGCCTGGGGCGCGACTATGCGTTGCAGCTTGCCGCCCGCGGCGCCCGGGTATTGGTCAACGATCCGGGTGTGGGCATGGACGGCACGGGTGCCTCTGGTGTAGCCGATGAGGTGGTGGCGGAGATCGAAGCTGCCGGTGGCACCGCGCTGGCGCACCGCGGCTCAGTTGCGGACAAGGTGCAGGCCGCCTCAATCGTTGACGCGGCTGTCGAGACTTGGGGAACGGTGGATATCCTGATCAACAATGCGGGCATTCTGCGGGACAAGTCCTTCGCTAAAAAAGACCTGGCCGATTTCCATGAAGTAATCAATGTTCATCTGTGGGGCACGGTGTACATGACCCATGCCGTGTGGCCGGTCATGTACGAAAAGCGTTACGGCCGGATTGTCATGACCACCTCCGGGTCAGGATTCCTCGGCAATTTCGGTCAGGCGGATTACGCCGCGGCCAAATTGGCGGTGGTCGGGCTGATGAACACGCTGGCGATCGAAGGCAGCCGCCGCAATGTGTATGTCAATGCCATCAAGCCGGCAGCGGGCACGCGCATGGCGGGTGGCATCGTCTCGCAGGATATTATTGAAAAGCTGAAGCCGGAACTGATAACACCCGGCGTGCTATATCTGTGTACCGGTCAAGCCCCGACAGGCATTATCATTCAGGCTACTGGCGGTCATTTTTCGCGTGTTGTCATCGCGCAAAATGGCGGGGTCGATTTCGAAGGCGATGTCAGCCTGGAGGACTTCGCCGACGCCTTTGAGGTCATCAACGATGTCAGTCAACTGGAGCAGGTCAGGCACCAGCAAACCGAATGAGCAGAAGCGGTCTCAATAGTATTCATGCGTTCCGTTATCGGCTCATTTTTTCGAGTGCAAGGCGGGACTCGGGTCACAGTAGCAGGGTCTACGGGGGCCGAGACCCAACGCCGCAATCGGGAAAATGGGCCATAACCCTCCGGGCAGTCAATGATTTTCCGCCCGGACGGCACATTCGCTCCTTGCAGTACGCCCAGTACAACTGCGTCGCGCTTGCACCACCGGAACGAAAAATCATTGGCAGCGGAACGCATGAATACTATTGAGACCGCTTCTAGTAAAGGGGCTGAGGCCACATTCAGGGACTTTCTGCGGCAGGGTGAGATTCGGTTGCAGCAGTGCTTGTCCTGCAAGCGCTTTGTCTACTACCCGCGAGACTTTTGCCACCACTGCCACGCTGAGCAACTTCGGTGGCAGCCTATTTCTGGCCAGGGTTCAGTCTATTCACTTACCGTGCAGTCCGCCAGAACCGAGGGAGAGAAGCCGCGCAATACCGTGCTCGTCGAGCTTGACGAGGGCGTGCGGATAGTTTCGCGCGTCGAGGGCATGGCTTCCGATCGACTGCAGATCGGAATGAGGGTCAAGGCGAGGATTTCCAGCTGGCAGGATGTACCCATCCTGGTTTTCGAGCCCGAGCGGGCAGATGACTGATCTGTTTGCAGCGTTTTCCGAGGAAGACATTGCATTCGCTGAAGAAGTGCGAGGCTGGGTAAGGGCGACGTACCCCGCCGAAATGCGTTTAAGCGTTCAACGCAGCGTGACAGATCGGATTGAGCGCGAAGACCACGTCTGGTGGCAGCGTCAGCTTTATGAAAAGGGCTGGCTAGTACCGCATTGGCCCCGGGAGTGGGGTGGCAAGGACTGGTCGATCGCCCGGTTGTTTCTGTTTCGCTCCGTACTGGCCGAAGAACAGGTTCCGGACTATGCCGGTGCTGGCATGGAATTGCTGGGCCCGGTCTTGTTGCGCTACGCCAGTGATGAACAGAGGCAACGCTTTCTGCCCGACTTGCTCGAGGCCAATGTTTGGTGGTGCCAGGGCTATTCAGAGCCGAACGCAGGTTCGGACCTGGCCGCTGTGCAAATGCGCGCCGACCGGCAAAGTGATCATTACCTGGTCAACGGCTCAAAGATCTGGACCTCCAGCGCTCAGAAAGCAGACTGGATATTCTGTTTGGTGCGCACCAGCAGGGAAGACCGCAAACAGAAGGGTATCTCATTCCTTCTAATCGATATGAAATCCAACGGTGTCACGGTGCGCCCCATCATCACCGCTGATCAGACTCCCGAGCCCTATCAGGAAGTCAATGAAGTCATTTTCAACGAGGTTGAGGTGCCGCTCGACAATCTGATCGGCGAAGAAGGGCAGGGCTGGAGCTATGCCAAGTATCTGCTGGAATTCGAACGCGCCAACCCCGTCACGCCGGCTCTGAAGGCCCGGTTGAACCATCTGAAATCATTTGCCTGCACGGCGCGGCCGGATGGCAAAGTCGTCTGGCAACGGCCCTCGTTCAGGGAGCGCTACCTGAATCTTGAGATCGACATTTTCAGTATCGAGGCGTTGGAATTGGATTTCCTGGTGCAATGGGAGAAGGGCGACTCGCCCGGCGCATTTGCCTCCATGTTGAAAACCAGGGGTACCGAAGCGGAGCAGCGCATCGACGAATTGTTCCTTGACGCCGCCGGTTTCCAGAACCTGGCAGGGCGCGCCATATTCGCCTGTGATGAGGAAGACTTCCCGTTTTCAGCAGACGCGCATCTGGCCGCACCCGCATACCTCAATGGCCGGAAGGCATCGATCTACGGCGGGACCAACGAAATTCAGCGCAATATCATGGTGAAATTTGTCCTGGGGTTGCCGTAGATGTCTGTGAAGGAACAGGCGTCAGGCGGAATTTTGCACCAATCCGTTTGGGTCACCGTCGACCAGGCCCGAATCGATCAATTTGCCGATGCCACAGACGATCATCAGTGGATTCACCTCGATGCGGCGCGCGCTGCAGACGGACCGTTTGGCGCTTGCATCGCCCACGGGTTCATGACACTGGCGCTGATAGAACACTGCGTGGAGGATTTTGCGGCGACTCCAGCCGGTGTTGGCTTTTCGGTCGAGGCCTATTCGCGGATCAGATTCCTGACGCCCGTGATCGTGGGCAGCGAACTCAAGGTGAAGCTTGAAATGAAGGGGCGGAACGGTTCGGGCATCACCGTTCAGGCCAGCGTTGAGATTAGGGACGCAAAGAAACCGGCTTGTGTGGCCGATATTCGGCTCAGGCGTCCCTAAATTGAATAAACGTAGTCTTAACCTGGGTGTACTTCTCCAGCGCCATCAGCGAGCGGTCCTTGCCAAACCCGGATTGCCTGAAACCACCAACTGGTAGCGACATATCGAGGGTACCGTTGCTGTTGACGCAGACCGTGCCGGCTCGCAGCTGCCTCGAGACTCGGTTAATCCGGTTCATGTCCTCTGTCCAGATGCATGCGTGCAGGCCGTAATCAGTGTCATTGGCCATCTCAATGGCTTCCTGCTCGGTTCGGAATGACATGACCGACAATACCGGGCCGAAGATTTCTTCGCGCACAATTTTCATTTCCTGAGTCACATCGGAAAAGATGGTTGGGCCCATATACACCCCGTTTTCAACGACCTGGGTACGCTCTCCGCCAGTGAGCAGGGTCGCGCCCGCCTTATTGCCGCTTTCGACAAAGGACAGAACCCGCGCGAGGTGTGCTTCATCGATCAGGGCGCCATAGGTGGTTGACGGGTCCAGCGGGTCGCCCGGCGTGATTTGCCCGGCAACAACGAGCAGTTTCTCCATGAATTCATCAGCAATGGACGCTGCAACCAGTAGTCGCGTGGGTGAAACACACACCTGGCCGCAGTTGTAAAAGACTGCCATGGCCGCAGCCGCAGCCGCGCCGGCCACATCGGCAACATCGTCGAATATGATGTTCGGACTTTTGCCACCACATTCCAGCGAAACCTGTTTCATGTTGGAGTCGGCAGCCGATCGCATAATCTGTTTACCAACGGCGGTCGAGCCGGTGAATGAGACCATATCGACTTCGGCATGCCTGGCCAGTGCATCCCCGGCCTCGGAGCCCAGTCCTGGAACGACATTGAAAACGCCCTCGGGCATACCTGCTTCGGCCGCGAGCTCTGCGAGGCGAATCGCCGTCAATGGAGATTTCTCCGAAGGCTTGAGCACAACACTGTTGCCTGCGGCTAGCGCAGGTGCGGCTTTCCAGGCAGCGATCATTAGCGGAAAATTCCACGGCACGATGGCGCCAATGACGCCTATTGGTTCACGGCGCAGCAATCCCAGACCGTCGTGGGCGACCGGCGCGACCTGGTCATACAGTTTGTCTATCGCTTCCGCGTACCAGGAAAACACACGCGCGGCGCCGGGAATGTCGTTATTCGAGGTCAGCCCGATCGGCTTGCCGGCGTCGAGCGTTTCGAGCAATGCGAGTTCTTCGTTGTGTTCGAGAATCAAATCGGCCAGGCGCTGAAGCACCTGCTTGCGGGCGCCGGGGGGCTGCATGGCCCAACTGCCCGCTGCAAACGAAGATCTGGCGGCGCCTACCGCCCGATTGACATCATCGGAGCCGCATTGACTAACCTGCGCAACTTCGCGTCCGTCGATCGGGCTGATCACCGGCATCGTTTTCCCGGAAGTCGATGTGCAGTAGGTCTCTCCGATCCATGCACGGGTTTCGATCTTCAGTGCTTTGCCGAGCGATTGCCACTGCTCGCGATTCAGTGCTTTTTTACTATTCATGTGCTTCCTGAAACACGCGGAAAAAAGTCCTACTTGCTTGAGACCCGCTCTCCAGTCAAGTGCGACAGGGCCTTGAATTTGCTGCCATCGACGAAGCGGGGTTGGCGCATAAACAGCGCCCGTGACCATAGCGTCGAAAGGAATTCAGCCGCGGTTTCCACGTCCGGGAGCCTTTTTCTCAAAGCAGGGTTTCTTGTTACGTAGATCTCGTAAGCCACCGATTCGGTCATGGTGCACATGGAATGGGCGATGGCCGACAACTCAGCCTTATCCTGATATTCAGGGTCGGCAAATTGAGCAAGCCCGTCGGCTGTCATGTTTCGCCAGTCATACAAATGCTCTTTCCATCGAGTGGCAAACATGGGCTCAGTGACACATCGCATCAGTCCGGCATATTCCTTGTATAACTTCAACATACCTGTGTTGACAGCGACAACACCCTGGCCGAACGTATCAAACGGCCCTGCCTTGATAATTCCCGAGTGAAATTGCTCATAAACTTCGTCCAGTAATTCCAGGGTCAGCTCTTTCTTGTTGGGAAAATAGTGGTAGAACACGCTGGTCGGAATACCAGCTTCGGTGGTGATCTGGTCCAGTGTCAGTTCATTGAAGGCCGTGGTTCTGAGTAGTCGCGCGGTAGCGCTTTTCAGTTTGTTGCGTCGCAAGCGGCCCTTGTTGGTCGACGGTGTACTGAATTTTTGAGTTTTCGTCCTGCGCTTTGGGCGGGAACTTGATTTGGTTTTGATGCTCATAAATGAGTCTCGTTTCCCTGCTTCCGCCTTCGGCGGAAGGCGGCTTCTCTCGACGGCATGCAATAGGCGCCGCGCCCCTCTGGTACCGCTCGCTTCGCTCGACTTACCCAACCGGGGCGGGCGGGTCGCCTGCGGCTCCTCGGCCCAGAGTTTACCGTAGGCGGAGAATCGTAGCAGCCCGGCTCGTGGTTCGGTAGTGGTCACTTGACATGGCTGCGTATTGGTATTAAATAGAAATAGAAGTATAATTCTATTTTTGTTCCATTGCACCCTCGTGTATAGCTTTGAAGCCTATGTGTCATTTGATAAGAACAATTTGGACAGTACAATCGTGAGTGTTGGCCTTTTTAGCCCTGCGCCTGTTGGCGCGCCAAGGCGTTCAAGCCCTGGAGCGCTTCGCACAGTCCTGCTGGTGTTTCTTGCGTCAATCAGCCCGCTACTCAGTGCAGATAGATCAATGGATTCCTTGTCGGCCGTTTTCGAGCAATCTCGCATCCCGGGCGTGGCAGTGGTAACCGTGGAGCATGGCCAGGCCGCCTGGTCCGGCGGATTTGGGCGAAAGTTTGCCGTGATCGGTGATCCGGTGACAGCCGACACCGTGTTTCATGCGGCCTCGATCGGCAAGACACTGGCCGCGTATGTGGCATTGAAAATGGTCGGCAGAGGCCAACTGGACCTCGACCGCCCTTTGTTTAAATACCTGCAACACAACTCGTGGGCGCGTCCTGAACATTGGGGTGATCAGATTACCTTGCGTCACGTGCTGACCCACACATCCGGACTCAATAACAACGTGGCGCCGCCAGATTCCGAGGTCAGTTTCGAGCCGGGTACACGGTATTCGTATTCTGGCAACGGCATTTATTACCTGCAGCAGGTACTGGAGGCGGTCAGCGGCAAGGATATCGAATCGTTGATGCGTCAAGAGGTCTTTGTTCCGCTGGGGATGACCCGCTCGACCTATGAGCCTGCAGTCACTGTCGAAGATGAGGCCGTGCCCCATTTCCCATTGCTGGCCACGGCCGGAATTCTCCTCCTTGCCCTGGTGGCAGTTTCTGCCCTGTTTTGTTTATTTGCCAGCATCTTGCGACGGATTCGCACAAGCCGCTGGGGGTTGTCGAGCACAGCCGTCCGCAACACCGTAGTGTTTGCCGCGGCGTTGATTTCGGCCATACCTGGATTGCTGTTGGGATGGGAGTTCTCACTCACCGTGGCCTGTCTGTTAATTGGCCTCGTGGCGGCACTGTGGATTGTCCGCATCGTTGCCTTGGCACTGTTGCACGCGGTTGGCCGCACCGGCTCGAACACGAAAGATAAATTAGTTTTTGGCGCAGTCGTCCTGCTGCTTCTGGCAGGCCTCGCCGTTGCGCTACGCCAGCAGCAGGTTCCAGTCCCCCCCTTGACGCCCACTGAGCGGGTGGCCAATGCCGCCTATTCACTCAGGACAAGCGCCACTGATTTGGCGCGGTTCAGTATCGCGCTGCTGGAAGGGACCGGTTTAAGATCCATGGACCACGCGGCTCTGCTCTCGCCTCAGCAACATGTCAGTGATTCAATTTACCGGACACTCGGCCTTGTTCATGAGCGAACCCCGCAGGGCGATCTGATTTGGCACGGTGGGCAGAATCCTGGATACGAATCGATACTGGCGTTGTTCCCGGAACGGGGCACTGCCATGATTGTGCTGACCAATGGTGTCGGAGGCCATGAACCTGCGCGCCAGATGGTGTTGTCGCACTGGAACATTTCCGCCGAATTGCGTTTACCCGCTGATTAGCCATCTCAAACCCACCGTTAGAGGAAGGACACATATGAACTTCATCACCCGCTATATGGATGCAGCCAGCATTCCACGCGATTGGACTTCCTGGAGCAAGTACTCGGTGATCGGGATGATGTACATGTCGCAAACCTTTCCTTCGGCCTTTATCACCACGCTGCTGCCAACGATTTTCCGCCAACAGGGCTTGGATCTGGAGAAGTTCTGGATGTTTTCCCTGGCGACCGTGCCCTACTGGATCCGGTGGTTGTGGGCACCGATTGTCGACAACTACGGCAGCCCGCGAATCGGACGGCGAAAATCCTGGTTTATCCCGTGCACGATCGGTGCCTGTATCGTGTATGCATCGGTTGCCTATTTCGAGCCTTCCGAAGAAACCATCTGGTTCATTATCATCCTGATGATCGTCAAGTCCTTCTTAACCGCCACGCAGGAAGTGGCGATCGACGGTTATCTGGTGGAGAACCTCGAACCCCAGGAGCGTCCCATCGGATCGGCGATTCGTGTCTATTTCGAGGGTATCGGTGAAATGACCGCGCTGGCCGGCCTGGCTATTGTCTACGACAAATTTGGCTGGCAAACCACCGCCGTCATCGCCTCGGGGCTGATGCTGGTGTTCATGACGCCCGGGTTTATTCGCAAGGAGCCGCCTTTGCCAGAGGCCGTTCAGCGACGGCGCGAACAGGGGCACCGGCCTTCGCTGCTGCTCTGGCTCAAGCGCAAGGACACCCGGTTCATAGTGCCCCTGTTGTTTACCGGCGGTCTGGCAGTCGGGATGTTTTTGCCCGTCGTGGGTGCGTTTTTGATCGATATCGGATACACGGTGACGCAAGTGGGCTTTATTACGGCGCTGACCCTGGGTGGCGCTCTGTTCGCTGGGGCCACACTGGCGATTGGATTGGTGCAACGTTACGGGACCAAACCCTGCCTGAAGTTTCTGGTGTTTGCTTTTCCGGTAGCGGTGCTGCCTGCGGTTTGGCTAACGGGACAAACCGCGCCACCCATACCGATTGCGGTGGTCTGCATCATCGTTCCAGTCGGACTCATTGCCTTGCTGCATGTCACCTTTCAAATTGAACGGCTGGGGTTTGCCTCGAAACACCAGGCCGCGACCGACTACGCCATCAATTCGGCGACCGCGCGAATCGGCCAAACCGGGGCGGCTGCGGCCGCGGGATTTATCGCCGCCCAAAGCTGGGCGCTCTTCTTCATCGTTATGGCAGGGTTGGCGGTTATTATCAGCGCCGGCTGGCTGTCCATTCACGGCCATTTGTGGCAATTGATTGAAGAGCGCAACGCCCGCGAGGATGCGGTCGGCGACGAAATCGATCAGGTCATCGATAGCCAACCCACCTAACAAAGGAGTAAATTTATGGATATCGCCAAAATAGATTGGAGCAGCATTCCCTGGCACGTGGTGCGGGAAGGTGTGGAAAGAAAGTCATTCTCGGGGGAGGGTGCGACTGTGTGTCTGCACCGCTTGAGCCCGGGTAACGAGCAAATGCCTCACTCGCATCCCAACGAACAGATCGTCTACATTTTGTCGGGTGAGGTTGACTTTCACGTCGGTGAAGATGTCCACCGGTTGGGCACAGGACAATTGATTGCGATTCCTCCCGATGTCACCCACTACGCGGTGGTGGTTGGAGAAGAGCAATCATTCAATCTCGACATCTTCACGCCCCGCCGACCAGAATATGATTGACCCGCCGCAATGACCGATTCATTTCGACAACGGGTACTGGGGCGGGAGCGCCTGCTAGGCACGTTCGTCAAAACGCCCGCGCCGCAGATCGTTGAGCTGGCCGCGCTATCGGGCCTGGATTTTGTCGTGCTGGATGCAGAACACGCCCCGTTTGATCGCTCGGCGTTGGATCTGGCCATCATGGCGGGGCGTGGTGCGAAGCTGGCGGTCATGGTTCGGGTACCCGGATACGATTCCGAGCTGGTCGGCGCAAGCCTGGATTTGGGCGCAAGCGGCATTGTCGTGCCGCATGTGGGCGACGCTTCGATTGCCAGGCGCGCGGTCAGTCCGGCAAGGTTTTCCGGTGGTGCGCGCGGCCTGTCGCCATCCGTCAGGGCTGGTGGCTACGGCGCCATGCCATTTGCTGAATACGCGGCGTTGGCTGATGAGGAGGTGACCATATGGGCCCAGATCGAAGAGCCCATCGGTATCGAGAATGTCGATGACATACTCACCGTCACGGGCGTCGATTGCCTGTTTGTGGGACGAGTTGATCTGGCTTTTTCCTGTGGCAAAACCAGTGTGGATGACCAGTACGTGGTTGTCGCAACGCAGGCAGTTTGTCAAAGCGCGCGCCGGACCAACAAGGCCGCCGCCGTGTTTGTGAAGGAAATCGGCGGGGATTCGGCGCACTGGTCAGAGCAGGGCGTGACGGTGTTCGTTTGTGGTTCTGACCAAGCTGTGTTGCGTGGCGGATTCGCGGCCATGCGCGACGTATTTCTCAACCAGGCCGATTGAGAGTGCCTGCAACCGACTTCGCAGGATTCCGGCTGGATGAGCAAGTGGCCGCAGTCACCGGAGGCGCCAGCGGCATCGGCCGATCGGCGGCACGGTTGCTGGCAGCCTCCGGCGCAAAGGTCGTTGTACTTGATATAGACTGCGAGTCTGCCGCGGAATCTGCAAATCAGATTCGGGAAGAGGGCGGGCAGGCCAAGGCCATGGCCATGGACGTCACCGTCGAGTCGGAGATTGAGCGGGCAATGGATGCCACTGTCGCTGAATTTGGCCGCCTGGATGTCCTGGTCAGTTGCGCTGGCATTGCCATCCGTGAACCGGCCCTGGATCATTCGCTGAAACACTGGAACCAGGTGTTGCAGGTCAATCAAACCGGCGTGTTTCTGTGCGCCAGACATGCGGCCCGCCATATGCGGAAGTCAGGCTATGGCCGCATCGTCAATGTCGCCTCCATTATGGGGCTTTCGGGTGGTGGGATTTACCCGAACATTTCTTACCAAACTACCAAGGGCGCCATTGTCAATATGACCCGGGCGCTCGCAATTGAATGGGCGTCTGACGGGATATTGGTAAACGCCGTGGCGCCGACTTATGTCAGAACTCCCTTCATCGAAGAATTGCTGGAACAGCCGGGAATCGAGGAGGAAATTCGCCGCCTGACCCCGCTGGGCAGATTGGCCGAACCCGAAGAGGTGGCCCCGGCCATCTTGTTTCTGGCCAGCCCGGCCGCCTCCATGGTGACGGGACATATTCTGGCGGTGGACGGGGGGTTCTTGGCGCAATAGAAGTCGGCAATTTTTCCTCCGCCGCGACGTTATCTGCCAACTTGCTAGTGATCAAGAATAGATTTAGAATTATATTTCGATTATCAACAGATAGAATTCCAAGAGGATTGGGCGTGCCATTCAAACGCTGCCTCTGAGTCATGGGACAAATGGTCAGATTAAAACCTTTTTATGGAGAGTTGGAAATGCGTGTATCAGGTAAGTTATGGGCGTTCGTTGTAGTTTCCGGCATGGTACTTCCCCCATTCCATCCTCTTGATTGCCCAACTACACTGGTTATTCCTGCTTGCTTCGCCATTATTGACTCCTCATTTGTTCGCTTCCGATGCTTTTGAATCCTCGTGGATCGTCCGCCATTCTGGCGCGAAATTCCTTCAGCCGGCGGCTCAGGTCATCGGTGATATTTGGATACAGGTTGCGCAAATCATAGGATTCGCGATCGTTGTGGAGGTCGGTCAGCATCGGCTGGCTGAACGCCGATATGACAAAAGGCACGGCAGGATAGAACATATCGTACTGTTTTGCCGGGCCTCGATCGTGGTACTTGAAACGGGCGTTGCGCACCGCCTGTGCCACACCGGTGTACTGAGATATGTAAAAGAGCACTTCATGCGGGCTGCCGCCACCTTGCAGCATCGGCCAGATGTCCTTGCCGTCGATGACACGGTCCGCCGGAGGGGCAATTCCTGCCAAATTCAGCACGGTTGGAAGAACATCGATCTGCATGGCCATGCCATCGGACACGCTGTCAGGACTCAGATTGCCCCGCCAGTAAAAAATCCCGGGCACCCTCATGCCACCTTCCCACGTATCGCCTTTGCGTCCGCGCAGGCTGCCGGCGTCGCCCAGAAAGGATCCGCCATTGTCGTTGGTAATGATGATGAGCGTATTGTCCAACACCCCTGACTTCTCCAATGTATCCAAGACCCTGCCCACACTGCGGTCCAGGTCTTCGATCGTGTCGCCGTATACCCCGGCAGCCGATGAACCAGCGAACTCCGGATCGGCAAAATGTGGCGCATGCGGAAAGGTGTGTGACAGGTAGAGAAAGAACGGCGTGCCCGCGCTTTGCTCGATAAAATTCGTGGCTTCACGGGTGTACATCGGCGTCAATTGTTCCTGCTGCACCCGCTCACGCGGCACGATAACGTACGTCGCGGCCGCGATAAATCTCGAAGTCGGGCTTGTTGTTGCTGTGAAGCGGGCCGAAAAAATAGTCGAAGCCCAGGTCGCCGGGAAAATATCCGTCGATCTCGCCCAGCTGCCATTTGCCGATCAGAGCGGTCGTGTAACCCGCGGCCTCCAGGATTTCAGGCAGCAGAATCTCATCGCCGGCGATGTGATTGGGAAATCCCTGCGCGTGCAGCAATTTTTCCTGCATTGATCCCAGGGGTGCGAATACCAGGTGGTTTGCCAGTGAGCGGGAGGGATAGCGCCCGGTCATCAGTGCCGCGCGCGACGGGCTGCACAGAGGCGAGGCGGAATAGAAGTGGGTCAGTTTCACGCCACTCGCCGCGATGCTGTCGATATTTGGCGCGCGGATCAAGGTGTTGCCGTATGCGCCCAGATCACCGAAGCCGAGATCGTCGAACAAAATCAGCACGATGTTGGGCCCGTTTTGCCGGCCCGCGCTGATGGATTTGAGGTAGGCTGATTTCTCGGCACGGTGCGGCTCGGGTGGCGGCTGGTAGCGGCTCGCGGCGCGCTCGAACCTCTGATTCGGATTCATGTGCAGCTCAATTGCTGGCGCATTGTCTTCGGCAACCTCCAGTTTCCGGATGACGGTGGCCATGCCAGGCCGGGTCGCCATCAGGTGATAGTTCCCGGCGGGCACCTCGCCCAGAGAAAACTGACCGTCGCCATCGGTGACGGCGCCATGAAGGGTGTCGACCAGGAACACCCGCACCTTGGGCGCGGGCTGACCGTCATCTTGCAAAACCTGTCCGCTGACCATCTTGGCGTAAATGGTTGAAATGGGTGCGCAGACCAGCAACAGCGCTAGCAGGCCACTCGACAGGGCGCTATATAAGTTTCCGTTTCTCATACTCACACCTGTCAAGATGGCAATGTCTTGCCCGCTAACTCGATCAGGCCTTCGCTAACACCCTCGGCATCGCGAATCCGCCGCAGGCAGTCGTGAATCAAGGACTGGCGTTTTTCGTCGAATTGGCGCCAGTTGGTGACATCGCAGCGACCGAGCATGTAGGTCGCGACCAGGGGTGAATGGCGGTCCATTCGCGGCAATAATTCCGCCAGCAGCTCGTAGCCGCTACCGCCGGCCTCGTTCATGGCGCATCGGTTCAGGCAAAACAACGCTTCGGTTGTCCCGAAAACCCGGCTCAGCATTTGAAGCGGAAATTCTTCTGAAAACAGGTGTGGCCCAAGGCGCGCCGCGGTGTCTTCGCGTGTCGCCATGGCCTGAGCATAAAACCATTTGTCGTAGACAATTTGCTCGTCGCGCCAGCGCTGCTGGAAGATATCCAGGGCTTCTTCCCGGCAATCACTGTCGGAATTGGCCAGGCTGATGATGCCGTAAATCTGATCTGAAACGTTTTTGCTGTCTTTGACCTGCTGTAAAGCCATGGCCTCCATGTCTGGCTCACCAAGCGCGACGATGTAATCCAGGCACAGTGCTTTCAGACGGCGGGTGCCGATTGCCGTCGCCGACAAATCCAGAGGCTCGGTGTGTCTGTTTTCGTCGTACAGTTCGAGAAATCGATCCTGATTTCCTCGCGCGATGGACAAACGGACCTGCTCACGCGCACTGTGGATTGCCTCGATGGGAATGGTGCAGTAGCCCCGTCCCAGGGTCTTCTCGTCCGGCAGCGTCATCAGGTCGCAAATCAGGCGTGGGTTGATGCTCTCGTCCCACAGCGAGGAGGCGTAAGCCTGGAGAAATTGTGCATCGGTCTCCCGCTGCCGGCCATCGAGCGCCTCCTCTACAATGTTTCGGATCTCCCGCCCGGCATAAGCTTCGCTGACATCCCAGCGGGTGACGCCATCGCGGTCAAAGCGGAGCAGGTGAGCCAGGTCTTCATCCGACAAATCCTGCTGCACGGGTACCGATGCGGAAAAGTGTCGGAATAACGAGGGCACCGGCCGCTCTGGCACATTTTCAAACACGAAACTCTGCCGCTCACGATCGAAGTCCAGCACGGTGTGCGTGCCGCGTGAATTGTGCTCTCCCGCCAGTGTCAATTCCATTTCCTGTCCCGCCGAATCGAGCAGCGCGGTCGCAACCGGAATGCGCATGGCCTTTTTTATCGGTTGGCCCGGAGTTGGCTCGGTTTTTTGGCTGAAGTTGATGGTGAACGTATGCTCGGTTTCATCATAGTGGTTGTCCACTTTCACCGAGGGCGTTCCCGCCTGGTAAAACCACTCGGCCATTTGTGCCATCGACTGGTTTGATACCTCTTCAAATGCCTTCAATAAATTCTCTACCGTGACCGGGGTGTAGGCATTGTCATCGAAATATTTGCGCACGCCCTTCAGGAACAGCTCCTCTCCCAACAGGGTCATAATCATGTAGACGATTTCCTGGCCCTTGTCGTAGGTCGTGTTGGTGAAGGTGTTTCTGGGATCTACATAGTCATCGCAAATGACCGGATGAACCAGCGGTCCGGCATCTTCGGTCCACTGGTTGGCACGGATGTGGCGCACCATCTTGATCCGAACGGAATCCTGGCTCGACATGTCGCCGACGAACCGTTGATCACGAAACCGCGTCAATCCCTCCTTCAGCGAGACCTGGAACCAGTTTTTCACCGTTACGATGTTGCCCGACCAGTTGTGAAAGTACTCATGGCCGATGGTTTTCATGCGGTATTCATAATCCGGGTCAAACACAAGCCGGCGGCTGGTGGTAAACCAAAACAGATCGAACAGGTTGAGCCCTTTGTTCTCCATACCGCCTGTGCAACCGTTGAGCACGCCACAGTTGTAGACTTCCAGGTCGCATTCGCGTCCGTACAAATCTTCGTCCCACTTCATCGACTTCTTAATGATCTCCAGCGAGTGGCGCACCTTGTCGATATTCTCCGCTGTCGCGTACACACCGATCTGAACCGTCTTGCCCGATTTGAACGTATAGCTGTCGCGGGCGCACGAAAGCGGGCCGGCCATCAGGGCGAAAATGTAACAGGAGGTGGGGAAAGGGTTGTGCCAGACCGCAAAGTGTTTACCCTCGGGCAGGTCGCCGCTTTGCTGTGGATGTCCATTGGACAACAGCACCGGATAGAGCGCCTTGTCGGCAATCAATTTGGTGGTCCAAGTGCACATGATATCGGGGCGATCCTGGAAATAGGTCAGCTTACGAAACGCCTCCGGCTCGCACTGGGTAAACAAACCGCCGTCACGCGAAAGGCACAGGCCCATCAGCGTGGTATTGCCACGGGGTACAAACGAGTTGCGAATCTCGAGTTCGAATTCATCCGGCAGATTCGGGATCAGCAGCTGGCGATCCTCGAGTTGGAACTCAGTCTCGTCCAGGCCCCGGCCATCGACACGCACCGATTCCAGGCGCAATTCCGTGGCGTCGAGCTGCAGGGCGTCAGTGGGTTCAGTCTCGGGATTGCGCCGATAGCGCGCGCGTGAGTTGACGAAGGTTCGATCCAGGTCCAACTCGAATTCAAGATCGACATGCTCGACCAGGAAGTCGGGGGCGCGATACTGTTTGCGATAGACGGTCAAATCTCTGGATTTCTGGGTTCGTTGGTTCATTGTAGTATTTGCATAATAGAAATAGAATTAGTTTTCTAAAATATAGCATAGATTGGAGAAAATCGTAACAGCATGTTCGCTATACGGGTATTCTCCGGTTGGGTATCAATTTATTGCAGCGATCAATGGACAACAGTTCACCGGCCAATTCGGGCACGACATTTTCCCCATTGCGTCACGGGGCTTTCCGGATGATCTGGACTGCCAATATATTTCCAGCGCCGGCTCCTGGATGCAGGATGTGGGCGCCGGCTGGCTGATGACCAGTTTGTCGCCCACGCCGTTGATGGTGTCGTTGGTGCAGACGGCGATCACCGTACCGATGTTCCTGCTGGCCATTCCGGCGGGGGCGATGCGTACCGGTTTGCGTTATGTCAAGTTTTCCAGCCCCTTGAAAGCGACGCTCTTTCGTGGCGGTTCTTTCTTCCTGTTCGGCAGCGTCATTTGGGCGTTGCTTCCGCTGATTTCCCGGCAACAGATTGGTGGCGGACCTGAGACATACGGCCTGATGGTAGGTTCTATGGGGGCAGGTGCAGTCATGGGCGCCCTGAATCTGTCACGGCTGCGCAAGATTTGGTCGGGAAGCCGAATCGTGCAAGTCGGTTCGCTGGTGTTTGTCGTGGCTCTGCTGTCGCTGAGCCAGGCGCAATCACAGTGGCATGCGCTTCCAACCGTGCTGGTTGCCGGTGCGGCCTGGTTGAGCGTGCTGTCGACCGTGTTTGTGGCGGCTCAACTGGCGCTGCCCCGGTGGGTCAGGGGGCGGGGTATTTCGGTATGCATGTCGGTCTTCATGGGTTGCCTCGCGCTGGGCTCATTAATGTGGGGCACCGTTGCGAATGTTTTGGGTTTGTCCTTGACGGTCATCGTGGCGGCCGTCGGCCTGGCTTTACTGACCCTCATTTCGACCCGCATCAAACTGCCGCGCATCACTGACGACTCTGATGGGCTGGAACCATCGCGGCACTGGCAGTTGCCGGAAACCCGAGTGCCCGTGAGCTTTTAACGTGGGCCCGTCATGATCACGGTTGATTACCACGTCAAACCGGAGCATCAGGAGGCATTTTATTCAACACTCAACGAGCTGGGCGAATCTCGTCGTCGGGACGGCGGCTATTTCTGGAGTCATTTCCAGGACACCGCCGATCCCTGCCTGATCCGCGAAGTGCTCCTGGTCGAGTCATGGGCCGAACATTTGCGCCAGCACGAGCGGGTCACCCGTTCAGACCAACAGCTCCAGAACGACCTGAGTGCCTTCCTGCAGGATGGTACAGAGCCGCGAGCACGGCATTTCGTTCATGAAAAATCAGGAGGGTACGTCGAAAAACAAGCCTGAGCTTACCCTGGCACTTGACTCTGACCCCGTAGCTGGCACAAAATAGAAATCAAATTCTATTTTGCCCATTCCAGTTACCAGGCCCATTTACAAAATGTCGCAAGAAGAGAAAGTCAGAAGTTCAATCGGCAGTCTGAAACACGGCCCGCTGAATGCCATCACGGACGTGACCGGCGTGCGTGTGGGTCATTGCACAATCATTGAAGATCGTCCGGTCGTGGCACGAACCGGCGTTACCGTCATACAACCTCTTGATGTAGGTTACTGGGAACAAAATGTGTTCGCCGGCTTTCACCGCTACAACGGTTTTGGCGAAGTGACAGGAGCGCACTGGCTGGAAGAGAGCGGCGTGCTCACTTCACCCATTTGTCTGACCTCGACGTTTTACACTGGGCATCGTGCGCGACGCTCTATACCGGGATTTCGTAGACCGCGGCGCCAAAGGACGATTCCAGATCGGCGTGGTCGGTGAAACCAACGATTTTTTTCTGAGTGACGCGCCAAAGTGGCCGCTCGGGCCGGAGCATTTGCTGGAAGCCATTGAATCGTGTACTGGTGGCGCTGTGGCCGAGGGTAATGTAGGGGCGGGTACCGGCACCATGGCCTATCTGTTCAAGGGGGGCATCGGAACGGCCTCGAAATTGGCGGACACGCCTTCGGGAGAATTCACTGTAGGGGTGCTGGTCCAGGCCAATCACGGGCAGCGGCAGGACCTGATGATCGACGGGGTGCCAGTGGGCCGTGAAATCAATCACGGTGTGATTCCTTATCCGCACCTGGGCGAGGACGACCCCTATCTGAAGATGCCGCAGCATATTGCTGATCGGTTACGCGAGTTCCAGGAAGAAGGCTCGATCATGATCGTCGTAGCGACCGATGCGCCGTTATTGCCGGTGCAGTGCAAACGCCTGGCGCAACGCGCGGCGATCGGGTTGGGACGAATCGGCGGGTTGGGCAACAATGGCAGTGGTGATTTCATTATCTGTTTCTCCACCGCCAACCGCTTCGCCCCACTGCCCGACACACCTCTCGAGGGAATCCAAATGATGCCCAATCACCAGATGACGCCGTTGTTCCAGGCAACCGTGGAGGCGACCGAATCGGCGATACTCAATTCCATGCTGGCCGCCGATGACATGACCGGGCGCAATGGCAACAGGGCTTGTGCTTTGACCCGCGAAGCCATCGAGGACGTCATGGCGCGCTATGGCCGCGAGTGCCCGTGGCAGGTGCAGAAATAGCGGTTTTATTCATTACCCCAGCGTTCATTTCCCAGGGTTGCGATGCCTTTTTGTTATTTTCCTCTGTTTCGCTTAAGTCATTGATTCGAGAAATAATGACGCCAAATCTACCTGATCAAGCTACGCAGCGAGCCTTGGCGGTTCTGTCAAAGTCGTAAGTAGCCTGGAGATTCATCCACAGCTTTGGTGAAGTGCCGAGGACGTCGGCAAGGTCGAATCGTAAGTCGATGATTCTTCAAAGTACCGGACCAGTACCGGACACCCACAAGTCAGCTCCTCAGCGAGCAAATTGCCTACAAGTTGAAATAGCAACTACCTGGGCCACCGCCCAGGGCAGCCTACGGCCCGGTTCGGAAATTCACACCATCGCGGCCCGGCATGCTCAAGGCCAAGCGCTCGCGTGGCGCCTTTCACATATGTATCTCCCCAATTCAGCACCTCATCCATGGGCAGCGGGGAACCACAAATGCTTGCCTCAATTCCGAAAAATATAATAAGCAAGTTTGCAATTTATAGAAACTGAATGATAATTGGATAATCGCAATGGACTGATCACGCCCTTCGGGATCGACAGGGATATGGCTTCCCCATCTCGGCGCGGCCTTCGGTAATCTCTGGCAATCCCCAACACCTTGGCCCGAAATATGAACGAAAGACATTCGATTCCCGGTACCTACAGAGGCTTTTCGTCTCCAGTGGCAGACGGCTATCGGCGCCGTTCCAGATACGTCCAGGCCCGAGACGGATGTCGCCTCGCCACCGACATCTATTTGCCGACAAGAAATGGAAAGACGCTGGACGGACCTTTGCCACTAGTCGTGGTGTGCACGGGCTACCGCCATGCGTGGCGACACTCGGAGGCGGAAACGGAGCGCACCAAGCGCACCTACAGTCATTTGGAATTCGGTGAGATCGCCACGTGGGTCAACCGGTCGAGCCACGTCGACGACAGTGGTCAATCGCGCTGGGCGGCGAACGCACCGAGAAACAATCTAGAAGATCTGTCTCAATGGGTCAAAGTGAATGGCTCTGCAGGTGAATATCTCCTGCTGCATGGTTACGCCTTCGCCGTGACCGATCAGCGCGCCACGGGCGCCTCGTTCGGTAAGACCGCATTCGACGCCTGGTCGGTGGGTCGCGATCTTGCTGATCTCTTTTCATGGTTTGCGCAACAAGAGTGGTGCAACGCCAAGATTGGAATGATCGGCAGTTCGTGGCTGGGCGGTACGCAGTTGTTTCTGCTGAATTACGGCTCACCCTATTTCAAGGCCGCCATTCCGCAAGGCGCGAATTACGATGTCTATGACACGCTTATGCCGGGGGGGATGTACAGCGCCGGCCTGTTTCGCAATTGGTCGCGCCGGCGCGAGCAGCAGGAAACCGAATTGCTTTGTTTACCGGTGGATGATGATCCCGACGGCAAGCTGTTGAAGGAAGCCTATGCAGAGCGCGTCGTCGATTACCCGACCGATGAGAAGCTCGAGACCGGAAATAGCATGACTGACATGATGTCCTGGTCCCGGGATCAGCTGCTGGCCACGTATCCTCTCAAGGATCGCGAGCTTCCGGAAGGAGGCAAATTCGATCTCAGCGGTTTTCCGATGGATTTCGAGCGCGCCAATAATTCCGATACGGCGGTCTATTTTTGGGGCGGTTGGTGGGACATGTTCCTGCGCGGCACCGTGCTCGAATTCAACAACTATAGTGGACCGCGCAAGCTCATCTTAGGCCCCTGGCATCACGCCAGTTTCTGGGACACGGTGGAGTCGCTCCGCTGGTTCGACTATTGGCTCAAGGACATCGACAACGGGATCATGGACGAGCCGGCTTGCGTGCTGTCTTTCACCGATCACACGCTGAAGCCGGTTTGGCGCGGCGCGCCCACCTGGCCGCTCCAGGAGGAAGAGCGCAAGCGCTTTTACACGAGCGCTGGGCCGTCGGGCACCATTCATTCCATCAATGATGGGAAATTGACAGCCGAACGGCCGGAGAAAGACGCCGGGTCTGAATCATTCCAGGTCGACTATACGGCGTCGGCCGGCAGGGCGACGCGCGGGTATTACGAAAAAGTGGAGCGGTTTCTCGATTATTCGCCGCTAGAGGAGAACGACAAGAAAGGTTTGACTTACACCACAGACCCTTTGGAAGACGACATCGAGATCGCTGGTCACCCGGTGGTCACATTGTTCGTGTCCTCAACAGCCGCAAAAGGGACCGTCATGGCCTATCTCGAAGAAATCGATGGCGATGGCAGGGTTCATTCTCTGGGTGAGGGAGGCCTCAATCTCGAATTCCGCAAGGAGAGCTCGCCGTCGTTCAATTATTTGGGCCTGCCCTACCATGGCTTCCACTCGTCGGAGCGAAGCGACATGACGCCGGGCCACGTGGAAAAAGTGTCCTTCGAGCTCTTTCCATTGTTTCGTCGCGTCAAGCGCGGTCATCGCCTTCGCTTGGCCATACACGGCGCCGATAGAGACAATTACCACACCACCGAACAGGACCCGCCTCCGGAACTCACCGTCCATCGCGAGCGTGATGCGGCGTCGTTATTGGAGCTACCCCTGGTAGACGGGACAAAGGAGCGCTCAGTCGTGACTTTTGACGGCGCCTTTGCGGACATGCCGGAGAAATCGCAGCACGCCCTCGTTCTGTGGGAATAGGTTGGGGGAAAACATACCGGCCGCGGAGACGCTCCGCGGCCTTTAGTTCATCTCCAGCTCTAATGGTCAGCCTTAGGGCGACACATACAGCCCCACGCCATAGGTGCGATCCGGTTTGACACTCATTGTTTTGAACCAAGCCTAACTCAAAGCCTTAGAGGCAATTTCATAAAGTCCGTCGGAGATGCCGGGTGCGTTCAATATCCCTTGTAAGGCGTTTTGCATCTGCACCCCTCGACTCTGATCGAAGCGCCGCCATCGGATGATATCGCTGCGCTCCAAACTCCAGGCCGACATCACCGGAACATGTTTGTCGATCCGCAACAGCTGCTTGACCGCAAGCTGATAACCGGCTCCGCCGGGCTCGTGGACACCATAAAAATTAAGATGAAAGTAAGCCTCACAGACGTTGAACAGCCTGTTGAACATGGACAGATCGAAATCCCGGCGGCCCATGAGTCGATCTACATCTCGCGAGACTCCACGCCTTGAGGCACCGGCTCGCGCGCGGAACCATTTGTCCAAGGCTTGTGAATCGGAATGCCAACGGTCGTAATAGATCTCTATGGCGTCCGCACGATGCCGGCTGTCCGAACCGCATAGGATCTCAAGGGCGCGCACCTGATCGGTGATGTTTTCGCTATCTTTCAGCTGCGCCAAGCACATATCTTCGATGGACTCATCGCTTAGTGCCATCAAATAGTGAAGACAGAGATTCTTTAGTCGTCGGCGTCCGACGGACTTGGCATCTCGGTCTACGGATGAAACCTTCGCGTTTTCTTCATACAGCGTAATAAGCTGGTCTTTATGTTTCCACGCGAGTTCCCGAGCAACGACGGCGCGCGCATCATGGATGCCGTCGACGTCAATCACCGGCATCTTCTCTGACAGGGCTTTTTCACTCGGCAAAGTCAAGAGGTCGACCACTAATCGCTCATTGACATCGTTGTCATACAGCGCCTGCGCATAGGCCGCGTCAAACTCTTCGTCGATACCCGGCTCTTTCTTGGTTTTCAGGTCATCGACCAGTTTCAGGATCGTGCGTGCTGAATATTCTTCAGCGGCCAGCCAGCGCGCCACGGGATCGGGATCATGGACGAGCAAAATCGCCAGTTCTTGATCCGATTGTAGTGTCGACACGCGCGCAGGTGCAGAGAAATCCCGCAACAGGGAAACAACTGGGGGTTCGGTTACATTTATAAAGCGATAGGTCTCTTCCAACTTGCGCAGCTCGATCAATTGTGTGCGCTCCGAAGTTGGCGCGGACTCGCCGTCGAGTTGGAGCGGCAGTTGGCGACCCGTCTCGCGGCCCAGAAGACCCAGCGCGATCGGGATATGCAATGGTTCGGATGGCTCTATCATGCCTTGGTGGCTAAGCGATTGGGCGAGGGTCAAAGTGTAAGTCTGCGCGGCGCCGTCAAAGACGCCCGAGGCATTTACTTCACATGTCCCGGCCGCCGAATACCAAAGCTTGAATTGCGTCAGATCGACGCCGGACGCTTGTTCCATAGCTGATAACAAATCATCGATTGTGACGGCTTTCCCAGCCCAGCGCGTGAAGAACAGGTCGCAGCCCGTCCTAAACTCCTGCCAGCCCAACACGGTGCAAAGCATGCGAGTGATTTCTTGTCCTTTGTCGACCACCGTATGGGAATAGAGATTTCTCGGATCGATATAAGCGTCGATAATGCACGCATGGGCATTAGGGCTGCTGTCTTCCGTGAACTGATTGGTTTGAATGTGGCGCACCATGTTGATGCGTACGGACGCTGCATCAGTTTGATCTGCAATGTAAAGTTGATCTCGAAAGCGACTGAAGCCCTCTTTGAAGGTAAGATGGAACCAATTGCGACAAGCAATCTTATCTCCCGTCCAATTGTGAAAATACTCATGGGCAATCGTCTTCATGCGATATTCGTAATCGTCATCGATCGTGGTTTTAAGATCGGTGGCAAGCCAGGCGAGATCGTAAAGATTAAGACCCTTGTTTTCCATGCAGCCGAGCATGCCCTCGACGACGCCCACATTAAAAACATCGAGATCGTATTCGAGGCCAAACACCTCTTCGTCCCACGCCATGGCACGTTTAATGAGGGCCATAGAGGGCGCAACTTTCTCCAGGAATTCTTCTCGAGCGAAAATACTGAGCGAGATGTCGCGCCGCGATCGTGTCGTGTAAGTATCCCGGATGGCAGCAAAGTCGCCGGCAAGCAAAGCGAAGAGGTAGCAAGGCTTAGGGACAGGATCTTCCCATTTGGCCCAATGGCGACCATCCGCCAGCTCTCCATGGCCCGCGGGATTACCGTTCGAGATCAAGACGGGAAAACGCTGCTTATCCGCTCGCAAAGTGACAGCAAAAGGCGCCATAATGTCGGGGCGGTCCAGAAAATACGTGAGCTTGCGGAACGCTTCCGATTCACATTGCGTATACAGTGCCCCATCGCGAGATTGGTTGAGACCCATAAAAGTCGTGTTACCGGCAGGACTGACCCGAGTCTCGACTGCCAAAACGAATTCCGGCGGCACATCAGGGATGACTAACGTTCGCTCATCCTGGTGATAATGATCGGCACTGAGGGCACGGCCGTCGAGGGTCAGCCCGACCAATTCCAGGTCCTGACCGTCGAGTATTAGGTTACTGTCTGCCTTCGTGCACTCGGGATTGCGCTTGAAATGCACTTGAGAGTTAATGGTCGTCGATTGCGGGTCGAGATCAAAATCGAGAAAAACACGGCTCACCAAGAAGTCAGGCGCTTGAAAGTCCGCGCGATATCGCATCTGAGGCTCGACATTTGTCATATTCTCACTCGCCGTGCGGACAGCGTAGGACCTCAGCGATCCGCCTTCACATGAATCGGATAGTATCTCAGGCGGCCTTCTTGGCAAGCATGCGATAGCCCACCGATGCCTTTTCGACAATGAAATCGATATCCTTTTCCGTCATGGCCGTCGACAGGATGTAGACCATAAACATCGAACCGCCCTCGACACAGAGCACACCATTATTGAGCATGTGGCGGTGGAAGGCCGCTTCCATTTCCGAGTTATTGGGTTTTTCAGCCATCTCGCGAAAGCCGTCGTCGTCATCCCAAGGAACGAGGCTGGTGACGACGAGGGAAGACTTGCCGGTGACGGAGCCTTGGATACCGGCAAGCTGCATCGCCTCGCGTAAGCCATTGCGCAACCGGTCACCTATACGCTCGTGATGCTCGAACATGTTCGGCGTCATTTCCTTAAGACACGCGAGGCCCGCCGCCATTGTCATGGGATTGGCATTATAAGTGCCCGAATGAAGCACGCGCGGACTGCCGCTCAAGTGATCGAAGACCGCCATCACCTCTTCGCGGCCGCCCAGGGCGCCGGCCGGCAAACCACCACCAATCGCCTTTCCAAGACAAGTAAGATCCGGCGTCACGCCGACGCGGCCTTGCGCGCCGTTGTAGCCCAGCCGAAAGGTCATGACTTCATCAAAGATGAGGCAGATGCCGTTCTCCTGCGTGAAGTCACGAATCATGTTCAAGTATTCAGGCGTTGCCTGTAGAAAGCGCAAGCGCGGGACAAAAGGATCGATAACAACTGCAGCCAATTCGTCCGCATGCTGTTCGAGAATTCGCTTCGTTGCTTCAGTATTATTGTATGGAAGCGTAATCGTCTCGCTGATGGCGCCAGGCGAAATACCTCCGCCGAGTGGAGTTGTCGCCGGCGCGTCGGCTGGCCCCCAATTCTCGGGATCGACACTTTGGCCGGTATTCATGTGATCATAGCTGCCGTGATAGCCGCCTTCGACCTTGGCCAGCTTCGTGCGCCCGGTGTAGCTGCGCGCCGCTCGAATGGCGAACATGATTCCTTCCGTGCCCGAATTGGCGAATCGAATCTTGTCAACACCAGGCAGCCGGTTACACAACTCTGCAGCCAGCTCAATCTCCTCTTCGGTCGGCACGCCGACGCCCATAAGCCGGTCTGCTTGCTTCTTCATCGCCTCAACGATTTTTGGATGACAGTGACCATGGATAAGAGCCGTCATATTGTTGATGCAGTCGATGCGCTCAACGCCGTCCGCATCCCAGATTCGGCATCCCTCTCCGCGAACGCCGTAAACTGGATAGGGCGGGAAATAGACAGCTAGCCGTGAATTACCGCCGGGCAAAACCTGCTTTGCGCGCTCGAAGAGTCGTGCGGATTTCGAATTCAGATCGGGAAACATGGTCAGGTCTCCTTGGAAGGAATGGTGTTTTAGTGGCGGTCGCCACGATTGCGTTGAGTATGTGTCGGGCTTAAAGGCTTTGCTGTCGGTGCCGGCATCGTGTGACCTTGCTCATTGATTTACTTTATCTGTCGACGGATAGAATCTCAGGCGGCCTTCTTGGCAAGCATGCGATAGCCCTCCGATGCCTTGTCGACAATGAAATCGACATCTTTTTCCGTCATGACAGTTGACAGCATGTAGCACGTAAACATCGAACTGCCTTCAACACATAACACACCATTATTGAGCATGTGGCGATGGAAGGCCCTTTCCATTTCTCCGCGATCGGTTTTTTTCGCTTTTGCCGACGACGTGGAGCCGGCCCCCATGTGGGAGGTCAAAATATCGCGAAAACCTGCGTCGTCATCCCATGAGGCCAGGCTCGTTAATACCAGGGAAGACTTGCCGGTGACGGAGCCTTGGATACCGGCGAGCTGCATCGCCTCGCGCAAGCCTTTGCGCAACCGATCGCCCAAGCGCTCGTGATGCTCGAACATTTCCGGCGTCATTAGCTGGAGAGTTGCAAGGCCCGCCGCCATCGTCATGGGATTGGCATTATGGGTGCCCGAATGAATCACGCGCGGACTACCGCTCAAGTGATTGAACACCTCCATTACCTCATCACGGCCGCCGACTGCGCCCATCGGCAGGCCACCGCCGAGAACCTTTCCGAGACAGGTAAGATCCGGTATCACGCCGACGCGGCCCTGTGCGCCGTTGAAGCCCAACCGGAAGCACAAGACTTCGTCGAAGATGAGGCAGACACCTTTCTCCCGCGTGAAGTCGCGAACCATATTCAAGAACTCTGGCTTTGCTTGTTGAAGGCGCAAGTTTGCGCAAAAAGGATCGATGACCACCGCAGCCAATTCGTCCGCATGCTGTTTGAGAATTCGCCTTGTCGCTTCAACATTGTTGTAGGGAAACGTTATGGTCTCGCTGATGGCGCCAGGAGGAATACCTCCGCCGAACGGTAACGTCACGGGCGTGTCAGACGGCCCCCAATTCTCAGGATCGACAGTTTGGCTGGTATTCATGTGATCATAGCCGCCGTGATAGGCGCCCTCAGCCTTGGCCACTTTACTGCGCCCCGTGTACTCGCGCGCCGCACGAATGGCGTACATGACTGCCTCGGTCCCCGAATTGGCGAATCGAATCTTGTCGACAGCAGGCAGCCTGTTGCACAATTCTTCGGCCAGCGCAATTTCTACTTCGGTCGGTAACCCTGCGGGCAAAATTCGGTCTGTTTGTTTCTTGAGCGCTTCAATGACTTTCGGATGACGGTGACCATGGATAAGCACAGTGTAATTGTTGACGCAGTCAAGGCGCTCGACCCCGTCCGCATCCCAAATTCGGCATCCCTCCCCGCGAACGGCATAAAGAGGATAGGGCGGAAAGTAGACAGTTAGCCGTGTGTTGCCGCCGGGCATCACCGCCTTTGCGCGCTCGAAGAGTTTTGCTGATTGCGAATTCGGGTCAGGATACATGGTCAGGTCTCCTTGGAAGGAATGGTGTTTTAGTGGCGGTCGCTTCAGTCCAATTTAGACAATTTCCTGCTCCAATCCTGCTCCAATATTATAGCTTTGTTTTCAGTCTAGCACTTTCAACGATTTTCGACGCGTGTAAGAAATGTGTAATTCAGTGCCTGGGCGAGTTCAAAGAATTAGAATCACCCCAAGCGACGGAAATGACATCGAGACAAAGGCCGGATAGTGCTGCTCGACGAGTTGATACAGCAGGGTCTGTTCCGGCCGGTGCCGGTGGTAGGCAATGGCTGTTTGAGCCGATACAAGTGATGAGACAGACACCGATGAGGTGAACCAGGCAGGTAGTGCCTTTCACGGTGTGCCTGGGAAGGAAGGGTGTCATCAGCGAATCGAGCGCTTGTGCGTAGGAAATCTCTGCGCCCGCTCTGTTCTTTTTGCGGTTCAGCTCATCCCCGGCTGCCTGAAACCAAGTGCCTCGGCCAGATGCGTCTGGCCAATGGCTTTCGCACTATCCAGATCCGCAATCGTCCGCGCTACTTTCAGCACCCGTTGGCAGCCGCGAGGGGATAGGCTGAGCTGCTCGGCTGCTTTTTCGAAGAAAGACTCGTTCCCTGCACTCATCCGGCAAAAGTCCTTCACACCTGGAGTATCGAGCCTCCCGTTGGCAACACCCTGCCGCTGAATCTGTTTACAACGGGCTGCCACCACTCGCTTCCTGACTGTGGCGCTGGACTCGCCGGCCCTCCCTTTTCCCGGAATGACCACCTGCTTCGGCCGGTCGACTTCGACAAACAGGTCTATGCGGTCTAGCAGGCGGCCTGAAACCTTGCTTCGGTAGCGGCTGACTTGCTCCGCACTGCAAATGCACTGCTTCCGGCGGTCCCCATGGAATCCACACGGATAGGGGTTCATTGCCATTGGGAGCTGGATGCCTTCATGAATCTCATCATCGTCAAGAAATCTGCAATCCGGTCTCCCGAGGCCTGATCCAGCATCCTGCACTGGTAGTAGAAGTACTCGGTTTTGGGTGACTCTCCAACGGACAGCACTTCAAGTTCGAGATCATAGCGTTGGCCCAGGAACATCGGCCCGTTCAGAAACTGAAGGTCGAGACCGCCCAATAGTGCTACGAGTTGGCGCCCGCCGTTGCCGATCATTGTGTCGACAAGCAGATGAGTGCGGCCATAGTAGGCAATGTCCGCAATCATACTTGGCGCGAGAATCTGCCCTGGCCAGGGCGATGCCGGGGTGTAATCGGGCAGGGGCTCGACGATGTGTCCGATGAGTCTGCGGTACTCTGCCGGATCGAAATGATGGGCTGGTGCTTCGACGTGCTTGCCGACGTAGAGGCTGTCGAGGATGCGAATGTCCTGCGGTTGAGGTGTCCCGGCGATTTTTTCACGCAGCATGGAATGTACTTCAGGCCGACCGGATGCTGCAGTGCCTTCGGCAACCACCTGACCGGATTCGTTGTCGACCCGGACCTGGATCCGGGTATTGGCGATTTCCGATTGGCCCGGCGGTATCTGCGCGCAGCCCCGTACACCCTCGCCCTCGACGGTCGGCATGCGGAAGTACAGCGACAGGCTGCCGTGCCGCCACCAGGCATCTCCCGCCAGTGCGGTCATCATTGGCGGAAATAGGTCCATATGATAGATGCCGGCAATGGGCGCGCCGGGCATTCCGAAATGACGGGCTGTTGCGTCGTCGTGAATACTTCCACTCTGGTCGCTTTGCAGATTGCTTGGGAATCGCAAAGGGCCCGAAACAAGACCGTCGGAAAGCGTGCTCAGGCTGAACGCTTCATGTTGACTAGATACCATCAGCGAGCTTCGAAGCACTCAGTGAGCCCCGTCTTGTGCAGCCATTGCGATACTTCTGCCTGCACCGTTGACGAGAGTAACTGGCTGATGCGCCATTGAATCATCTGCCGCGCCTGTTCCGGGTAGGGACGGCACAGGTAACTGACATCCTGGCCGTACGTCTCAACGACAAATGCCTTGTGTCCGCCCGTCAAAGCCCGCGCATTACCACGAATGTACGGAACGTAGGTTTCCATTATTTCGCCGAGGATAGAACGGGCAAATGGTGTGGATTCGGGGAAAGGCCGCAAGTCTCCGGTGCCGTCCCAGCGGTCAGCCAGTGTTTCCGACCATTCGATGACCCGAGTGTAGGGAGCGATCTGCCTCTTCGGAATCGGGTCCATGTTGGTGTGGGCTCGCAGGCTGCCGAGGAAAACGCAGTCCACGGCCGTGGGGCGATCGCCCAGGAGAAAGGCTGTTTGGTTCAGCTGCGCTTCGGCGTTCTCCATGATTCTCAGATATTCCGATTCGGCCTGGTCTTGCTGGAACGTGTTTTCGGTGCCGGTGGCACGGCATGCGCGCGGCCCCCAGTCTCGAAACTTTGCTGCCAGCCGGGCATCGCCCCGGCCCATGCGTTCCGATGCGCACAAGGCGCTTTCCTCATAGTGCCAGCGATAGTGAACCATGGTGCGTGCTATCCATTCATCAAAGTAATCTTCCAGGATGTGCACCAGCAGGCCGAGGGGGCCGTCAGGAAACATTCTCCGGCCGGGAAACCGGCCATCGAGCATCTGAATGATGGGGGTTGTATCTGCGATCATCCAGCCTTCGGGCGTGCCCAGCACCGGAACCTGGTGTGTGCCGGTGCGTTGCTCGAGCATTTGGGAATTGGCAGCGGTTTTTGGCACCGACTCGAAATCCGCGCCATAAAAAACCATTGCAGATTCCAGCTTGCGGGAAAAGTAGGACAGGTCCCCGCCGTATACGATGTAATGCTGATTCATCTGGTCAGTCATTGAGACGGTGGCACCAAGACTCGAGGGATGATTGCGCCATTATCGCCGGGCGTTGCCTCGTCCATCAAATCAGCCGGGATGCGCCAGCAATCACAAGTAGTAAGTCAGCAAGTGTGTTTTTACCGCGATGAACGTAAATGTCGCTATCGGGGCCAGGGCAAGGGTGAGCGCCACACGCAACCACGCTGAGATATCTCCTTTGCGCCACGCCCTGACAATCAGATAAATGGCGGCAATGAACAGCACAAGGGAAATTAGCGGTAGAACAAAAATTGGCGAGAACCCCAGATCATCGAATCCGTAGGTCAGGTTGACCGGCAGGGTGTTCCGCAACTTGACGAAGAAAGCGAGCAGGAATCCAAGTGCGGTCAGCGCGGTGCCCAGGACGGCCCACCCTGCACTGCCACCGACGGCGCCACCGACGGAGGATAAGGAGAACTGCTGCTTTCGGATCGACCTGCCGACGAGACGCCACACGAGCAATAGCATCCCGAGGCCCAGAATCGCCATCAACCCGTAGCGCGTGAATGACAGCAGGGCAGTGAAATTCTCCTTCCCCTTCCACCATGGCACTTTGGTCATCAGGAAGCTGTGGTTCTGGATGCTGGAGCTGAATCCGTAGACGCCGCCGCCGTCGTCGGGATGAAACACGAGGTAATCGACGAGGTATCCCCCGATGCGACTGGAGTCGCCTGAATCGACCTTGCGGAACAGACGCTCGTCCACCTGTGCATAGCTGACATCGCCGCCTTTGAAGTAATAGCTCGGGTAAGCCATGTACAGCAGTCCGTCTTCGGTGGCCGTAACTTTGTATTGCCCGAACAGCGGAAACACCATTTGCATCGGGGTCGGTTCGTCAAAGCGAAAATTGGTGTACAGGCCTTCGTATTTCTGCAAATCCTCCCGCGTCCTGACAGGCGCGCTAAACGTCTCGATTTGCGGCGGGAACGCCTCGTCGATGAGTTGCGTAATGACGTCACGATAAAAGGTATTGTTTTCGCCTGTATAGCTCAGGAAAAATCCAAATTTGTAATCCGGCAGGAATTGCATGGTCGAGTCGTTGCCGCGGTAGTCGCCGGAGTGGCCGTAGTAGTCCACGCCATTGTGTTTACCCTCTTTGAATAAAATGCGGTAGCCCGGAATCAATTCGTGGTTGGAGGCCTGGTGGCTGTGCATCTCGCGAAAGGTGTCGGGGCGTAGGAACTGGCGGCCGTTATGTTTGCCTCCATTGAGGTGCATCTTCATGTACTTGACCATGGCGCCGGCCGACATCGCTACCGAACTGTTGGGATAGAGATTGCAGAGAAACTTGCCATAGCGGTCGAATTGACCGGACTTGCCATTCCACACATAGGAGACGGCCATGAACTGATCAAGCGCCTCGACTCGGGGATTGACCGGAATGTTCAGCACCGCGTACTTCATGCCCAATGGATCGAACACTTCCTCCTGCAGCACATCTTCGTACCACTTGCCCGTCAAGTCCTCCAGTGCGCCGCCGGACATAGCGATGCAGACATTGCAGTACAGCACGTTGCGCGGGTTCTTTTTTTGGTTGCAATACTCATATTGGCTCAAAGTTTACAGCAGGGTATACCGCAGGTGAAGATTCGAAGCAGACCGGCTCGCGGTTCGGTAGTGGTCACTTGACATGGCTGCGTATTGGTATTAAATAGAAATAGAAGTATAATTCTATTTTTGTTCCATTGCACCCTCGTGTATAGCTTTGAAGCCTATGTGTCATTTGATAAGAACAATTTGGGCAGTACAATCGTGAGTGTTGGCCTTTTTAGCCCTGCGCCTGTTGGCGCGCCAAGGCGTTCAAGCCCTGGAGCGCTTCGCACAGTCCTGCTGGTGTTTCTTGCGTCAATCAGCCCGCTACTCAGTGCAGATAGATCAATGGATTCCTTGTCGGCCGTTTTCGAGCAATCTCGCATCCCGGGCGTGGCAGTGGTAACCGTGGAGCATGGCCAGGCCGCCTGGTCCGGCGGATTTGGGCGAAAGTTTGCCGTGATCGGTGATCCGGTGACAGCCGACACCGTGTTTCATGCGGCCTCGATCGGCAAGACACTGGCCGCGTATGTGGCATTGAAAATGGTCGGCAGAGGCCAACTGGACCTCGACCGCCCTTTGTTTAAATACCTGCAACACAACTCGTGGGCGCGTCCTGAACATTGGGGTGATCAGATTACCTTGCGTCACGTGCTGACCCACACATCCGGACTCAATAACAACGTGGCGCCGCCAGATTCCGAGGTCAGTTTCGAGCCGGGTACACGGTATTCGTATTCTGGCAACGGCATTTATTACCTGCAGCAGGTACTGGAGGCGGTCAGCGGCAAGGATATCGAATCGTTGATGCGTCAAGAGGTCTTTGTTCCGCTGGGGATGACCCGCTCGACCTATGAGCCTGCAGTCACTGTCGAAGATGAGGCCGTGCCCCATTTCCCATTGCTGGCCACGGCCGGAATTCTCCTCCTTGCCCTGGTGGCAGTTTCTGCCCTGTTTTGTTTATTTGCCAGCATCTTGCGACGGATTCGCACAAGCCGCTGGGGGTTGTCGAGCACAGCCGTCCGCAACACCGTAGTGTTTGCCGCGGCGTTGATTTCGGCCATACCTGGATTGCTGTTGGGATGGGAGTTCTCACTCACCGTGGCCTGTCTGTTAATTGGCCTCGTGGCGGCACTGTGGATTGTCCGCATCGTTGCCTTGGCACTGTTGCACGCGGTTGGCCGCACCGGCTCGAACACGAAAGATAAATTAGTTTTTGGCGCAGTCGTCCTGCTGCTTCTGGCAGGCCTCGCCGTTGCGCTACGCCAGCAGCAGGTTCCAGTCCCCCCCTTGACGCCCACTGAGCGGGTGGCCAATGCCGCCTATTCACTCAGGACAAGCGCCACTGATTTGGCGCGGTTCAGTATCGCGCTGCTGGAAGGGACCGGTTTAAGATCCATGGACCACGCGGCTCTGCTCTCGCCTCAGCAACATGTCAGTGATTCAATTTACCGGACACTCGGCCTTGTTCATGAGCGAACCCCGCAGGGCGATCTGATTTGGCACGGTGGGCAGAATCCTGGATACGAATCGATACTGGCGTTGTTCCCGGAACGGGGCACTGCCATGATTGTGCTGACCAATGGTGTCGGAGGCCATGAACCTGCGCGCCAGATGGTGTTGTCGCACTGGAACATTTCCGCCGAATTGCGTTTACCCGCTGATTAGCCATCTCAAACCCACCGTTAGAGGAAGGACACATATGAACTTCATCACCCGCTATATGGATGCAGCCAGCATTCCACGCGATTGGACTTCCTGGAGCAAGTACTCGGTGATCGGGATGATGTACATGTCGCAAACCTTTCCTTCGGCCTTTATCACCACGCTGCTGCCAACGATTTTCCGCCAACAGGGCTTGGATCTGGAGAAGTTCTGGATGTTTTCCCTGGCGACCGTGCCCTACTGGATCCGGTGGTTGTGGGCACCGATTGTCGACAACTACGGCAGCCCGCGAATCGGACGGCGAAAATCCTGGTTTATCCCGTGCACGATCGGTGCCTGTATCGTGTATGCATCGGTTGCCTATTTCGAGCCTTCCGAAGAAACCATCTGGTTCATTATCATCCTGATGATCGTCAAGTCCTTCTTAACCGCCACGCAGGAAGTGGCGATCGACGGTTATCTGGTGGAGAACCTCGAACCCCAGGAGCGTCCCATCGGATCGGCGATTCGTGTCTATTTCGAGGGTATCGGTGAAATGACCGCGCTGGCCGGCCTGGCTATTGTCTACGACAAATTTGGCTGGCAAACCACCGCCGTCATCGCCTCGGGGCTGATGCTGGTGTTCATGACGCCCGGGTTTATTCGCAAGGAGCCGCCTTTGCCAGAGGCCGTTCAGCGACGGCGCGAACAGGGGCACCGGCCTTCGCTGCTGCTCTGGCTCAAGCGCAAGGACACCCGGTTCATAGTGCCCCTGTTGTTTACCGGCGGTCTGGCAGTCGGGATGTTTTTGCCCGTCGTGGGTGCGTTTTTGATCGATATCGGATACACGGTGACGCAAGTGGGCTTTATTACGGCGCTGACCCTGGGTGGCGCTCTGTTCGCTGGGGCTACACTGGCGATTGGATTGGTGCAACGTTACGGGACCAAACCCTGCCTGAAGTTTCTGGTGTTTGCTTTTCCGGTAGCGGTGCTGCCTGCGGTTTGGCTAACGGGACAAACCGCGCCACCCATACCGATTGCGGTGGTCTGCATCATCGTTCCAGTCGGACTCATTGCCTTGCTGCATGTCACCTTTCAAATTGAACGGCTGGGGTTTGCCTCGAAACACCAGGCCGCGACCGACTACGCCATCAATTCGGCGACCGCGCGAATCGGCCAAACCGGGGCGGCTGCGGCCGCGGGATTTATCGCCGCCCAAAGCTGGGCGCTCTTCTTCATCGTTATGGCAGGGTTGGCGGTTATTATCAGCGCCGGCTGGCTGTCCATTCACGGCCATTTGTGGCAATTGATTGAAGAGCGCAACGCGCGAGAGGATGCGGTCGGCGACGACATCGATAAGCTATTGGATAGCCAAACCTGACTTCTGGATAAAACCCATGACGAGCACATTCATTAAGCACAACCCTGAAGAAAACGGCACCACACCCCATGGCTACAGCCATGGTTTCGAAGTGCCTGCCTGCGCCCGATTACTGTTTATCAGCGGTCAGGTGGGCACTGATCACGGCGGCAATACGCCTGCCGATTTCTCCAGACAGGCACGCAACGCCCTCAACAACTTCATGACGGTATTGAATTCCGCGGGGATGGGCCCGCAGGATCTGGTCAAGATGAATATTTACCTGACTGACCCTGACAACATCAATAACTATGGGGCGATGCATGGTGAAGTATTCGGCTCGGTCACACCGGCCATTACAATGGTGACAGTGCGAGCGCTGGGAAGGCCTGAATGGGGCCTGGAAGTAGAAGGCATTGCCGCAGGTATCTGAGCCTTGTTGCAACATCGACCATCGAAGAAGAGTAAGCCTATGGATATCGCAAAAATAGATTGGAGCAGCATTCCCTGGCACGTAGTTCGGGAAGGTGTGGAAAGAAAGTCATTCTCGGGGGAGGGCGCGACCGTGTGCCTGCACCGCCTGAGCCCGGGTAACGAGCAAATGCCTCACTCGCACCCCAACGAACAGATCGTCTACATATTGTCGGGTGAAGTTGACTTTCATGTCGGTGAAGAGGTCCACCGACTGGGGGCAGGACAATTGATCGCGATTCCTCCCGATGTCACCCACTACGCGGTGGTGGTTGGAGAAGAGCAATCATTCAATCTCGACATCTTCACGCCCCGCCGACCGGAATATGATTGACCCGCCGCAATGACCGATTCATTTCGACAACGGGTACTGGGGCGGGAGCGCCTGCTAGGCACGTTCGTCAAAACGCCCGCGCCGCAGATCGTTGAGCTGGCCGCGCTGTCGGGTCTGGATTTTGTCGTGCTGGATGCAGAACACGCCCCGTTTGATCGCTCGGCGTTGGATCTGGCCATCATGGCGGGGCGTGGTGCAAAGCTGCCGGTCATGGTCCGGGTGCTCGGATACGATTCTGAACTGGTCGGCGCAAGCCTGGATTTGGGCGCAAGCGGCATTGTCGTGCCGCATGTGGGCGACGCTTCGATTGCCAGGCGCGCGGTCAGTCCGGCAAGGTTTTCCGGTGGTGCGCGCGGCCTGACGCCGTCCGTCAGGGCCGGTGGCTCGTCAATATGACCCGGGCGCTCGCGATCGAGTGGGCATCTGATGGAATTTTGGTCAATGCCGTGGCGCCCACCTATGTCAGAACCCCTTTCATGGAAGGCTTGCTCGAAGAGCCCGGAATCGAAGAGGAAATCCGTCGCCTCACCCCGCTGGGTAGGTTGGCCGAACCCGAAGAGGTAGCCCCGGCGATCCTGTTCCTTTCCAGCCCGGCCGCCGCCATGGTGACGGGTCATATTCTGGCCGTGGACGGGGGTTTCCTTGCGCATAGGTCATCGATATTCCCGCTGGGCAGCTTCGATGCAAATATCTTAAGGCGATAATTACATGCGCTTTGACACATTGGAATCCCTCTTTACCCCTTGTTTGTTGCTCGACGAGGGGCGACTGGAAACCAATATCGCAAGCGTTGCAGATCATGCTGCTCGCCTGAACTTGACGCTCCGCCCACACTTCAAGACGCCGAAGTGTCTTGAGGTCGCTGAAAAACTGTTGCAGCGAAATGCATCGGGATTGACGGTCTCCACGCTGCGGGAAGCTCAAGTCTGTCTGGACGCCGGGTTTACGGATCTGTTTTATGCGGTGGAACTGGCGCCAGCCAAAGTTGGTGCGGTTGTCGAGTTGATCCGCAGAGGTGCGAACCTGAGTTGCCTGATCGACTCTCGTCGCGCTGTCGACATGGTCAGCAATAGCGCCGGGAGCACGGCCATCCCATTGCTGGTTGCCCTCGACACGGATGGATATCGCTGCGGTGTCGATGCGAATAGCGAGGAAATCGTTAATATCTGTCGGCGTATTGTTCAGGCGGACAATCTCCGTTTCCGGGGTTTGATGGCCTACGCGGGTGCGTCCTATCACTGCGATACACCCGCCGCGAAATCTGACGTGATGGGTCAGCAGCTCGGTGCGGCCCTGGCCGTCCGCGATCGACTGGACGTGGAATGTCCTGTCATCAGCCTGGGCTCCACGCCGGCGTTCATGAGCAGCACGGATCTGCCGGGTGCAACCGAAGTGCGGGGAGGAATCTACACTTTTCAGGATCTATTTCAGGCCGGACGCGGGCATTGTTCGATATCAGATATTGCATTGTCAGTCCTCACCAGGGTGATCAGCATTCAGCCCGATCGTAACCGGTTCTTTGTCGACGCCGGTGGCCTGGCGCTATCCAAAGATCGCGCCACTGCGGGGCAAGTGTTTGACGCCGGCTACGGACTGGTATGCGACAAGCACTCGGCCAGTCCCATCGACGACTGGATTGTCAGCGAAGTCCACCAGGAGCACGGCATTGTGACATCGCGATCGGGCGCGGCGCTCGATTTTTCCGAAATCGATCTGGACGGGCTCTACCGTATCCTGCCGAACCATTCCGACATGACCGCCGCGGCGTACGATGAATATCATGTCGTCGATGCAAAGGCCCGGGTGACAGATTGTTGGCGACGATTCAATGGCTGGGCGCCGAAGTGGGGCGGAGACCAGAGTGAGGACCAGACAATGGAGCCGAAGGCGACCCGCCCTCCCCGGGTGGGTAAGTCGAGCGAAGCCGCCTTCCGCCGCAGGCGGGAGCAGGCAAGCGAGACTCATGATGAGTACATTCATCCGGCAAAACCCGGAGGATAGCGGCGCCACCGCTCGGTAGACGCCGGACTCAGTCCCTGCTGCCGAATGGTGTTCGACCAATTTGCTATTGGCTGAGAATAGATTTAGAATTATATTTCGATTGTCAACAGATAGAATTCCAAGAGGATTGGGCGTGCCATTCAAACGCTGCCTCTGAATCATGGGACAAATTGTCAGGAAAAAACCTTTTTGCGGAGGGTTGAAAGTGCGTGTATCAGGCAAGTTAACAGCGATCGTTTTAGTTTTCGGTATTGCATTTCCCAGTCATCAACTGAGCGCGGCCGAGGAAAATGCTCTCGAGGAAGTCATTGTCGTCGCCCAGAAACGGGAAGAGAATCTCCAAAAAATCCCTGTGGCGGCCAGTGTTATCACCGCTCAAGACATCATCAATCGGGGCATCGTACGGGTGGATGATTTTGGCGCGTACCTCCCCAATGTACTGATCACCGGCGCCAATTCGGTCCGCGTCACCCGCTTTGCCATCAGGGGCGTGGGGACCGAGCCCAACAACGTTGGTTTGGCACAGTCCATTCCCGTCTACATTGACGGCGTGCTGCAAGGCACGGGCGGAACGTGGAACAATGCGATGTTCGACCTGCAGGACATTGAAGTACTGCGCGGGCCGCAGAGCACATTGTTTGGAGATAGCTCAATTGGCGGCGCAATCCTGATTCGCACACGGCGGCCAGATACAGAGAAATTTGGAGCCCGCGCCCGCGCAAACGTCGGCAACAAGGGCTTGCTTCAGGGTGATGCCACTTTGAATATCCCACTGGGAAGCCGCGCGGCTTTCACCGTTTCGGGCAGCCGGCACAAGCGTGACGGATTCGAGTACAACGAGACGCTTGATCAGGATATCAACTCAATCGACAGTACCGCCGGGCGTGTCCAGTTCCTGTTTGAACCCAATGACGATGTGGACATCCTGCTGCGGGCGGGCACCACCAAGGACAGGGGTGAATGCTGCCACGCAGACTTCGGAACCTCATTCGACGATCCCGCGACCAGGGACAGAGTTGTCCAGCAGAACTTTCTGAACGTGACCGATCGAGATACTGAACATTATTCGGCGGAGATCAATTGGGACTTCAACAATCTGACGTTCACATCGATCACGGCGTATCAAGAGTATGACTACGTGAATCGGGCTGACACGGATAACACTGCGGCCGACTTTCTGAACACGGGTGTCAATACAGACCAGGAGCAATTCAGCCAGGAATTCAGATTTGTCTCGAACGGCGGCCAGAAATTTGATTGGGTAGCGGGCCTGTATTACCTGGATGAAGAGGTGACCCAACCCAACATTGCCTTTGACGGGCTCATTAACCTTTTCTTTGGCCCCGGTTTCATCCTTGAAGTAGGCGAGGGCACCAGGAAAACCAAAATCATTTCACCGTTCGGTCAATTTGATTTCTACCTGACCGAATCCCTCACCGTGGTCGCAGGGCTTCGGTATTCCGTAGTCGATTCGGAAGCGCACAAAATTGCACAGCCGCTGGCGGCGGCTTTCGGACTCCCGCCATTCGATCAGACGATTGAAGACAAGGACAAGGAATGGAGCGGGACACTCAAGTTGCTCTGGCAGGCATCGGAAAACGCGATGATGTACGGGTCTTACTCGCGCGGTTTTAAACAAACCGGCTACAACCTGCTTCCCGGCGGCGAAGCTGACGACGGTACGGGCTTTTTCGATTTTTCAGCAAATCCGGAATTTGTCGATGCCTACGAGGTTGGGCTCAAGACAGAGTTCATGGAAAATCGCGCCCGCATCAATATTGCCGCCTTCTACTACGACTATACCGACCTGCAGCGCAGCCGCTTCGAGTTCACCAGCGACATTCCGATTCTGGTATTCGGAAACGCCGGCAAATCGGAAGCAAAGGGCTTTGAAATTGAATCGACATTTGCCCCGGCAGAGGGCGTGCTGCTCGGGCTTAGCTACGGCTATATCGATGCCGAATTGAAAAGATTTGAGACCGCCACCACGGATTTCAGCGGTAACACCCCGAACCGCACTCCCAAGAATTCACTCAGTGGATTTATGCAATTCATCTACTCGGGTCTGGGAAGAGTCGACGTGCTCACGCGCGCGGACTACAGTCGTAAGTCAGGTTGGTATGGCAGCGACGCCAACCGGCCAAACCAATTCCAGGAGTCCGTTGAACTGCTAAACTTCAGGATGGCGGTGCAAGACAAAGACGGCCGCTGGGAAGTAGCCGCCTGGGCCAGGAACCTGACCGACAAACTGCATCATCAGGGCTTTGGTGCGGGCCTCGCCTTGCTTGGGCCCAATGAGTCCTCACGTTCGCATTCACCAGGACGCACCTACGGCCTGGAATTTAACTTACGGTACTGAATCGGTTGACAATTCGAAGAAAACAACGGCCGCGGCGCATATTCCGCGGCCGTTTTGTTTGAGGTGTTCAGAATCTGGCAGTATTTGGGTCGACGGCCTCCGTCAGGCTTTAGCTGACCATATTGCCTTCAGCGCCCGTTTGAAATTTCCTCCCAGGACTGCCTGGATTGCGGGATCGGAATAGCCCCGGCCGATGAGCGCCTCGACAAGATGATAGATCTTGCGGTGATGATCCATGCCGTCGAGGCTGACACGGTCGCGGAATTTGAATTCCGGATCGGCATTCTTTACCCAGGCCTTGAACATCTCGGGGTCTGTGTCAGTTGGGGCGAGGGTGATGTCCGTACCGATGCCGACATGTTCAATACCAACGAGATTAGCCACGTGGTCGACGTGATCTGCCAGTTGTTCAGCCGTAGTCGGTTCTTCATTTGACACGAAATTCCGCAGGAAGGTCAGGCCTATCACGCCGCCCTTATTTGCCAGCGCGCGGATGGCGGTATCGGTCACCGCGCGCTTGTGGTCGGGGACCAGGGTACGACAATTGGAATGTGTGATCAGGGCAGGGCCGTCACACAACGCGATGCCGTCGTGGATGGTCTGGTCACTGGCATGCGACAGATCCAGCGCCATGCCCAGGCGGTTCATCCGTCGCACCACCGCTGCGCCATATTGTGTAATTCCGGTATCGTCAGCGAAGGCGCCACTGGCCAGGTGATTGCGGCTGTTATAGCTCAGTTGTGAAATCCGCTGGCCCAGGCCGTAAAAATAATCGACATCATCTACAGATTCGAAATGCCTGCCGTTTTGTGAGCCCAGGATGATGCCGATTCGGCCACTGCTTTTGACCTCATCAAGATCTGCGGCCCCGAGTACAGCGAAGAAGATATCGCTTCTGCTTTCCAGTAACTGCATCCACAAACGGAAAAAACGATCGCTTGCCTCACGTGGCTGCAGTTTGTTGTATGCATGCGTGGGATCTGTCCCGATGTAGAAGGTGGTGATGCCGGACTCATGATATATCCGCAGTTCACTGTCCTCGATGCTGTTCGGGTGATCAAGCCAAGCCGTGCGACGCGCCATGATCGACTGAAAGTCATTTTGACCACCGGGTATGGTCTGCTGCCGGGAGACACCGCACAGCATGTCGAGCACGTCGGATTCTGCCATCAGCCGGCGCGCCCGTTGTGAGTAGGTCTCCAAGGGTGGAGTCGGTTCGGCCCACGCGTTGTTGCGTGGCAGGGGCAGTGTGAGCAAGGCAGCGGCAGCGCCCAGCGATTGACACAGAGATCGTCTCGTCAGTCTTGATGTTGAATGATCGTTCACAATTGAATAGCTCCGTACTGGCTCAAAACAAGTTACAATATTAATATAAATAGATTTCTATTTCTATTTATGTTCTAATTTTCCTGCCGTGCAAAATGGCGAATCCGATGCGCCGGGAATGACGACTGCAGATATACAAGGTGTTGACTTCAAAAACATCCAGCGGCCACACGAAGGATAACGTCCCGGTCGCGTTAAGATAGCGGCACTTATGGGACAACGGAAGAAGTTTTTCATGAACGCTCGACATCATGTACGCGCAGCAACGGGATCGTGCATCCAGCACAGGGCGGTGCTCTTAACAGTTTGCTTTTTGCTGTGCATTTTACCCTGCGCACTACAAGCTGTTGAGACGCAGGATATCGAGAAAGCAACGGGGCGCACATACTATGGCGAGCTCAGGCGACAATTTCTGGATCCCCTTGGATTGACACTGACCTCCGCCTCTGATCACAGGCGCCTCCCTCGACTGGTGCCTGGCGTAATGATCCCCAATTCGCTGGCAGGCTCCGGCTCGGGTTCGACTACGATGACAGAATCGGGCGTTCTTGTGTACAACCCGAATACGGAATGGACCGGGGGCGGGCTGGTGACGAATGCCGGCGACCTGGCCCTGTGGGCCAAGGCCTTGTATGAAAGCAGGGCGATGGAAGGCGACTATCTGTCCGACTTGTTGGCAGGCGTAGCGGGGGAGTCGGCTGCCGATTATCCGTCATATGGTATGGGGCAGGGTATTCAGAATACTGAGCACGGCCTCGCTTTTGGTCACAGCGGCTGGATTCCCGGCTATGTTTCGTTTATGGCGTATTTTTCCGATTATCGGGTCGCTGTTGCCGTCCAGTTCAATACAACATTGGGCGCTGACAGTGATACCGGCCCTATTGCTCTGGCCAAATCCAGATTACCTGCGGTTGTACTTGAGTCGGTGATGGATATCTCATCAGCCGAGGCAGCGCGGGCCGGCACGCAAACGGATGAACTAGCCCTGGCCGAATTCCAGGCATTTCGTGATTCGGTGGCGTCAGGAAGCCGGGCCTCCCTTGCGATCAAGGATCCAAATGGTATCGATGTTGTAGAGGCCGTGCAGATCAATGGCCTGGAACAATGGATCAGCATTCGCGGGTACAATCGGGATGATCCGGTTCTGCTCTATCTGCACGGCGGGCCAGGTGCGGCAATGATGCCGTTCGCCCACCGATTGCCTGTGGCCTGGGAGGAAAACTTCGTTGTCGTTCACTGGGATCAGCGCGGCACCGGCAAAACCCGCTGCGCCAATCCGGACTACGACCCGGCGGAGGCGACGTTCGATGATTTCTATTCCGACACATTGGTGTTGATCGATCATCTTCGTAAACGTCTTGGTAAGGACAAGATCATCGTGCTCGGTCATTCCTGGGGCAGCATCCTGGGCCTTCATCTGGCGAGGAAAAATCCCGAATTTCTGCATGCCTATGTTGGTACCGGTCAGGTAGTCAACGTGTGGGAAGCTGAAGGCGAGGGCTATCAATTCCTGCTGAAAGAGGCAAAGCGCCGCGGTGATGAGGAAGGGCTCGCCGCCTTGGAGTCGATTGCGCCTTATCCGGATATCGAGAACCACCGCGACAAGATCGGGGTTCAACGCCACTTCATGCAGAAATACGGGGCCAGCCTGAGAGGCATGGACTTTTTCGAGGAGTTCCAGAAAGCGTTCTTTGACTCGCCTCTCTATTCGGTATGCGACTGGATGGGTTTCGTCAACACCAACTTCTCTCCCGATTACCCACATCGGCCTTTGACCATGGAGCTGATGGAGCCTGATTCTCCAAACGGCAATCTGGATCAGTACGGCTACGAATTTGAGGTCCCGATGTTCTTTTTCCTCGGTGCGCTCGACTACCACACCCCGACCAACCTGGCGAAGGCGTATTTCGAGAAAATCAAGGCGCCGTACAAGAAACTGGTGTTGTTCGAGGATTCGGCTCATGCCGCCACCAATCGTGAGAAGGACAAATTCGTCAAGGCGCTGGTTGATTATGTGCGCCCCGTTGCACGATGATTCCCTGAACGACAGGGATGCAGGAGGGCGCTTGCGTACTCGTCTACGACATTGACGACGAGCCGGCCAAGGAAACAGGCAGCGCCGTGGAGGCAGAGGATGGAAAAGCCACAGCCTGTGTCGGTGATGTCACCGCACCGGATTTTGGCGATCGATTTGTCAGCATGGCACTGGAGTGTTTTGGTGGCGTCGACATCATTGTCAACAATGCCGCAGCCGGTTCTGTGTACATGCTGTGCATTCCGGAATCCAAATATGTCAGCGGACAGGTCATTGTGGGCGGTGGTGGGTAACAGGAGCGAAACTCCTCGACATCAGGGAAGCAGGAGGGCTTTATCGGTGTCTTTACGAACGGTGCTTGCCATCATGGCTGCAAACAGCAGCGCCAGGACATAAAAACTGCAAATCAGCAGTAAGGCATAGCGCAGCGAATCGGTACCGGCCGAGGCTGTTAAAAGGTCGCTGCACAATCCGACCAGTTGGGGACCGACGTAAAATGCCCCGATGTTCATCACAATGCCTATGGCGGCCATCGCCCGCGCCCGCATCCGCATGCCGACCAACCCCTGGATCATGGCGAATTGAGCCCCCGTCCCGAGGCTGGCGGCAATGGTCCAGCCAGCAAGAAAAAGGAGTGCCTCTGATGGGCCGTCGGCCATCAATGCCATGACAGCGAAGGGTGCGCAGCAGAAATAGGTCAAACCCAGATACAGTGGTACATATCGCAGGCCGCTGTTGCGCAACCTGTCGGCGATAACCCCACCGCTAACCGACCCAACAGCCCCCATAACGCCGATCACCAGGCCCAGTTTCAGACCGACCGCGGCGAGCGGCATTCCGTGCGAGCGAACAAAAAACGCGGGCAACCAGACCAGTAACGCGCCGTATGGGACAGCAAACGCAGACAGGGCCAGCAGCAGTTTTCGCAAGCTCGCATTGATCCACAACTGCTTGAGGACTTCTACTACCGAGGCGGCACTAGGGGCTGCCTCGCGGTTTTCCGAAGACCCCCTGACGGGGTCGCGCGTGGTGAATACAAGAATTAGTGCGAGCGCCAATCCTGGTAGTCCGACCACGAAGAATGCAGCCCGCCAACCCAGAGTTGCGGCAATCCACCCGCCGATGGCCAGAGAGACCAGGGCGCCGATATTGGTGCCCAGGCCGTAGATGCCAATGGCGCTGGCGCGTTTTCGTGGCGGATATAGATCCGAAATGATGGACAGGGAAATGGGACTGCCCCCGGATTCACCGGCGCCCACTGAAAGCCTCAATAACAGCAGTTGTACAAAATTGGCGGCCAAACCACACATTGCTGTCAGTCCGCTCCAGGCGCCCAGGCACAAGGCCAGCAGGTTGCGGCGGCTATGGCGGTCGGCCAGTGCGGCCAGAGGCAGTCCGATGACGAGATAAGCAAGAGTAAAAATGCCGCTGAGCAACCCCATCTGGGCGTCGTTCAGCAGGAATTCCGCCTTGATTGGCTCAATCAGTATGCCCAGAATCTGGCGATCAATCTGGTTGAAAGCATAGCCCGCCGTCAGCAGGACCAGAAAATAGGCCGGTCGTGTCACCGAACCAGGGATGGCAGAACTTTGGTTCACATCCTGTCGACCTCAGTACGAGCGTGGCAGACCCAGCACGTGCTGGGACAGATAGGCCAGAATCAGGTTGGTGGAAACCGGTGCCGTTCTGAATAAGCGGCACTCACGCCATTTGCGCTCGATGTCGTATTCCCTCGCGAAAGCAAAACCGCCAAAAGTCTGCATGGTGTCATCCGCGGCCCGCCAGGTGGCCTCCGATGCCAGCAGTTTGGCCATATTGGCCTCCGGTCCACACTTTTCTCCGGCATCGAAGAGGGCGGCAGCCTTGCGTGTCATCAGGTCGGCGGCCTCGAGATCGGCGTAGGCCCGTGCCAGTGGAAACTGCACGCCCTGATTCTGTCCGATCGGCCGGCCGAATACCACGCGTTCGTTGGCGTACTGCGTGGCCTTTTTCAAGAACCAGCGACCGTCGCCGATGGCTTCCGCCGCGATGAGAATACGCTCGGCATTCAGTCCGTCGAGCAGGTAGTGAAAGCCCATGCCTTCTTCACCGATTAGGTTTTCAACCGGCACAAGCAAGTCGCTGAAAAACAGCTCCGTCGTATTGTGGTTGATCATCGCGTCGATTTTCTGGATGTCGACGCCCCTGCCGATGCTTTTTTTCAGATCCACCATAAACACAGACAATCCCTCGGTCTTGCGTTTGACCTGATCTGCCGGCGTCGTGCGCGCCAGCAGTAGCAGCAAGTCCGAATAGAGCGCGCGCGAGGTCCAGACCTTTTGACCATTGATCACGTATTGGTCCCCCCGGCGCTCGGCGAAGGTCTTGACCTGGGTTGTGTCGGAGCCGGTGGTGGGTTCGGTAATGCCAAAGGCCTGAAGGCTTAAGTTGCCGCTGGCAATTTCTGGTAGGTAACGTTGCTTCTGGGATTCCGAGCCATGGCGCAGCAGTGTACCCATGATATACATCTGGGCATGGCCCTGGCTGGCGGTGCAGCCGGAGGCATTGATTTCCTCCACGATGACCGCCGCCGCGCGAAGGGGAAGCCCCGAGCCTCCATATTCTGTTGGAATCAGTGCCGACAGAAATCCAGCTTCAGTCAAGTCGTTAATGAATTCGGCAGGATACTGATCGTTGCGGTCGAGGTTTCGCCAGTACTCTCCGGGATAAGCGTCGCACAGTCGTCGCACCGCCTCGCGGATTTCTACGTAGTCTTCACCAAGCGTTATTTGAATCGATTGGTCAGGCAATTCGCATCCTCCATTTGACGAAAAAGAGTTCCGGGCGCGGCCGCATCAGGTATACGGTGGTCGCGCCAAAAAGTCAATGAAACGTTTCATCAACTCAGTTAGACTGACATTGATGATGGATACAAAGTCAAAGATGTCATTGCCCCATGCTGGATTGCCGATCGAAGAGGTCGATACGCCGGCCCTGGTGATTTCAATGGATGCCCTCGAGCACAATCTGGATTGCATGGCCCGGTTTTGCCGCCAGGCGCGAGTGCGCTTGAGGCCACACGCGAAAACGCACAAGAGCCTGGCAATCGCCCGTATGCAGATCGAACGGGGGGCAGAAGGTATTTATGTTCAAAAGGTCAGCGAGGCGGAAGTTTTTGCCAACGGTGGGATTGAAGACATTCTAATCACTAATGAAATTGTCAGTCCGGCGAAAATCAGTCGAATGGTCAGATTGGTGGACACCTGTCGGCTGACGGTTTGTGTCGATCACCCGGAAAATGTCGCCTTATTGTCACAGATCGCTTCCGGCTCAGGCCTTGCGCTTGAAGTGCTGGTCGAAATCAATGTTGCCCGGTGGCGCTGTGGCATTGCGCCGGGACGCCCCGCTGCCGACCTGGCCATGGCGGTGGCCGATTCACCCGGGCTCAAGATGCGAGGCATCCAGGCTTACAATGGCGCAATGCAGCACTTGCGGTCCTTCAAAGACAGGCAATCTGCCGCCGCTGATACCATCGCCAAAGTGGAAGCCACACTGGAGGAATTGGACAAGCACAGTTTGCCCTGTGAATTGATAACCGGAGCGGGCAGCGGCACCTATCAATTTGAAGCGGGCAGTGGGGTCTATAACGAGATTCAGCCCGGCTCGTATATTTTCATGGATGCCGATTATGGGCAAAACCTGGATGCACAGGGTCAGCGGGATTCCGGGTTTCGGCAGAGTCTGTTCGTCCACGCTCAGGTAATAAGCCTGCAAAACGAAGGTGTAGTGGTCGTCGATGCCGGTGTGAAATCCCTGAGTAATGACAAGAGCATGCCCCAATTGCTGAATTGTGATGACGGAGCGCTGCTGCGAATGTCCGATGAACACGGCATTGTCGATCTGAGCGAATCAGGGCTTCAGGTTGCCCTGGGTGACCGGCTCCATTTTGTACCTGGCCATTGCGACCCCACGGTCAACCTGCATGACCACTATGTCTGTGAAAGAGGCGGTCGGATCGAAGCGGCTTGGCCCGTGGATGCGCGTGGCGCAATATTCTGACTTCCGGGTAGGATAAGGAATGCATGACCTCTAAAGCCACAATCAGGGATGTCGCCAAAGCTGCGGGAGTGGCTTTGGGTACTGCTTCCCGGGTCATCAATAAAGCAGAGAATGTCGCGCCGGAAATTCGACAACGGGTGCAGGCGGCAATAGATGCGCTGGGTTACCAGCCCGACGTGCTGGCGCAGAGCATGCGGAGGGGCGAGACCCGGACAATTGGCATCATCATTCGGGATATTACCCTGCCGGCATTTGCGGCCTTTGTGCAGTCCGCCCAAGAGGAACTTGAAGCACAGAACTACGTTTTGATGCTGACTTGTTCGGAAGACCGGCCGGAACGGGAATTGTCTTTGCTAAACCTGTTGGCACAGCGGCGTGTGGACGGACTGATCATGACCGGTTGTTCGGAGTCGGACTCCAAATTACTCGAAGCGCGCGGCCAAATCGGTGTGCCCATTGTGATGCTGGACCGGGTAGCACACGACAGCTCAGACTCAATGCTGATGGCTCATGCCGACGGAATGCAGAAGGCGGTTGAGCTGCTGATCGACCTTGGACACCGCAGAATTGCGCTCATTACGGGCAGCAATGAGGTCCACTCCGGCCGTGATCGAGTGGTAGGTTACCGCCGGGCATACCGGAACAAAGCTTTGACTGTGGACAACAGTCTGGTGCGCGCGCGGGATTTCAGAGGTGAATCCGGCTACAGGGAGATGACAGAGCTGCTGGCCACCGACGCGCCACCAACCGGCGTAGTTGCCGGAGGTATAGCCATGTTACCGGGCGTTGTGCGCGCGATCCGCGAAGCAGGACTGTCGATTCCCGAGGATATTTCGGTCATTGGTGGTGGGGACTCCGACCTCGCTAGGCTGGCGACGCCGCCGGTGACAGTTATCCGCTGGGACTACGCGGAAGTCGGGCGCGCGGCGGCGAAGATACTGATCGATCGAATCACTGGCAGTGATGACTCGGCTCCCCGGCAATTGCTATTCCCAACCGAATTGGTGGTGCGCCAGTCCTGTGCCAGACCCAAGCTGCAAGCATAAATGCAATCTTGACGCCTACAGACGCACTGAGAATAACCCCGAGCATTTACTACCAGTCGATCAAAGTCGATCATGAACCGCAGTTTGAGCCGGACACCGGTGACCTGCAGTTCTTCGACAGACGCGTGGAACAGAAACAGGAAAACAAATTTACGCTGGTAAACCTGGATATCCAGTATGATTTCGCCAACGACATCACGCTGTTTTCATCCCTGGCATGGTTTGATACCAGCATTGAAACCGTTGATGATTTTGGCAAGTTCCTGACCCGGTTTGGACTGCCACCAGACCACTTTCAGCGCGGTTTGCAGGATATCTCAACTGAGCGCTTCACCTGGGAGACACGGTTGTCCGGCTCGTTCGGAGAAAACTTCGATTGGATAGTGGGCGTCTTCTACATGGACGAAGACAGGCTTTTCCTGCAGCACGTGCCCAATGACGGCTTGCAGTGGTGTACGGTCGCCCTTTGCGGTGCCGACCTGGGACCGGACGACAGCCTGTTCACCGGTGTGCAAACCAACAATGATGAGCGCCTCGCAATTTTCGGCGAAGTGACCTGGACGATTAACGAGTATTGGGATGTCACCGGTGGCTTACGCTGGTTCGACAATGAGCAGGACCAGTTGGCGGACTTCTACGGATTTTTCAACGGTGGCCCCTCGGTGACTTTTGGCGAATCCTCCGAATCCGATGTATCGCCCAAGCTGCAGGTGGCGTATCGGCCCAACGGAGACCACATGATCTACGGCTTGGTCGCCAAGGGTTTCCGCCCGGGTGGGCCGACCAACCTGGTGCCGGCCGCTGCCTGTCAAGCAGACCTGGATGCGCTGGGGCTGGGTGCGCCGCTGGCTCAGTTTGACGCGGACACACTGTGGAATTATGAAGCGGGCTACAAGGGCACACTTGCCCAGGGACGAGCCACGCTGAATGCCGCGGTCTTTTTCATGGACTGGACCGACGTGCAATAGGCGGTGCGACTCAATTGTGGGTTTGGCTTCGTGGGTAATGTCGGTGCGGCCGAGAGCAAGGGCGCCGAACTCGAGTTTACAATGGCGATGACCGACAATTTTACGCTGATTGCCAGCGGTGGCTACACGGATGCAACCTTCACCGAAACGAGTCAGGAAGTCGGCGTGACGGCGGGAGACAGGATTGGCAATGTTGCGAAATTCAACGGCGCCCTGTCAGGACAGTATCAGTGGACCGTCAACGACTCTTTCGATGCTTATGTCTTCGCTTCGATTGTGCACACCAGCAACAAACTCGACCCGCAGTCCCAGGGCATACCGACGCTGCCGGGCTACACCACCTATGACCTGCGGTTTGGCGTTCAAAAGGACAGTTGGGAAGTCGTTTTTTGGGGCAAAAACCTGAGTGACGAACGTGGCTTGCTGACCTATACCATCAACATGCCGACAGGCTTGGATTATGTTAATGTGATTCGATCACGCGAATTCGGCGTCACATTCAGGTATTTCGGAAGCAACTAGCCGACAGCAGTCCCGGCGTCAAACCGGGCTAGTTCAGTACCAGTGGGCGCCTCTTTGCGGAGGCGCCCGTTTTTTTTAGCCGGGGAGTGCGCCGGGATCCATATTGCGCCCCTGGTGCTGCCAATCTTGAAGGAGAAGTACCGTGTCTGAGTCTTCAACCCCACCTACTACCGGAACCCGTTTGCGCAATCATCGCTGGTTAACATCATTTTTCATGATGGTGGCCGTGAGCGTCCTCGGCCTGCAACAGTTGCCTGCCCAGGATGAGTCCCCGGAATACCAGGCACGGGCGGCGGCCGCGCTGGAGTATCTGGAAACGCGTGCGGCGCGCGAGGAGAAAATGTGGATTCCTATGCGCGACGGGGTGCGCCTGTCGGCGCTTATCCTGTTTCCAAAGGATCGGCCCCGGCAGAACCTGCCGACCGTGCTTTATCGCTCGCCCTACCTGATCAATCCGGGTGAAATAAACCGGTTCGCGACATGGAACCGCAGTTTCATTGAGAACGGCTACGCCATTGTCATTCAGAACGTCAGGGGAAGGTTCTTCTCGGAAGGGACTTATACCTACCTGGTCGGTTCCGGCGATGATGGATACGACACCGTTGATTGGATAACCAAGCAGGAATGGTCCAACGGCAAGGTCGGCACCCTGGGTTGCTCGTCCACCGCCGAAGAGCAACACAAGCTCAACGCCATGCAGCACCCCGGCCTCGCAGCGACCGTACCGATGGGCTCGGGCGCGGGCATCGGCAGGTATGGGCCCTACAATGAGATGGGCAATTTTTATCGCGGCGGCGCGATTCAGCCGTTCTGGTATTCCTGGTACTACAGCTCTGGGTTCACCTATCGCCCCCAGTTTCCAGCCGACCTCGATCGCGAAACGATGATCCGCCTGGGCCGATACTGGAATATAACGCCCCAAACCATCCCCGACTCCAACATCGACGAGTTGATCTGGTCGCTGCCGATCAACCAGGTCATGAACGTGATGGGCGCTGCCCCCAGCGACATGGACAACTTCACCAACTGGTTGCCCAACGATCCCCGCTGGGATAACGTCGATTTCGGCCACCAGGGTGATCGCTACGGCGCGCCGATGCTGATGATCAATTCCTGGTACGACATTTCGATGGGTCCCAACGCGGCGCTGTTCGAGCATCAGACCCAGCATGCGGCAAACGCCAACGCGCGCGACAACATGTTCATGGTCATCGCCCCCACCAATCACTGCCAGCAGTCCAAGGTGGAGTCCGAACAAACCATCGTCGGCGCACGCGACATGGGCGATGCGCGTTTTGACTATGTCGCCATGGTGCAAGAATGGTTTGATCACTTTCTTAAAGGAATTGACAACGGCGTGACCGATCAGCCGAAGGTCCATTCGTATATGATGGGCGCCAACCAGTGGCGCAGCCATGACACATGGCCGCCAAAGGAATTGCAGTATGTTTCCTATTATCTGGAAAGCGGCGGCGGCGCTAACGGCAGGCTGGGAGATGGCCGCCTGTCCACCTCCAAGCCCACCAACGAGCAAGGGGTCGGCGGCAGCGATACCTTCATTTACGATCCCCTGCGGCCAGTACCCTCCCTGGGCGGCAGCATCTGCTGTTTCAGCGAAGAATTCGTCGGTGGCGCATTCGACCAGAGCCAGATCGAAATGCGCAGCGACGTGCTGGTTTACACCACAGCCCCACTGGAAAAACCGGTGGAGATTACCGGCCCAATCGCGGCAACGCTATACCTGTCTTCCGACGCCAAAGACACCGATCTGACCATCAAGCTGCTGGATGTTTACCCCGACGGCTCAGCTTACAACCTGGATGAAAGCATACAGCGGGTGCGCTGGCGTGATGGCTGGGACAACCCGGTGTTCATGAAACCAGGCAAGGTCTACAAAGTCGACATCAGTCCGCTGGTCACCAGCAATGCTTTTGCAGCCGGGCACAGCATCAGGATCGAAATTTCCAGCAGCAATTTCCCGAGATTCGAACGGAACCTGAATACCGGCGGCAACAATTTCGACGAGAGCGAAGGCGTGCTGGCGACCAACACCATCCATCATTCGTCAAAGCATCCTTCCCACATCATATTGCCGATTGTGTCCATGAATCAGAGGTAGCTCTCAGGATCAAAAACCTGACCCCAGTTAGTAGTACAACACCTCCTCAGACCGTTTGTTGGCTTCCACGTCCTGGGGATAAAACCACATTCTCTTTCTTCCGAATGTGCTGTAAAGCTCAAGCTGATCATCGAAGTGCGCGCCCTTATTGCCGGCTGGATCAATAAAGGCGTTCTGTCCTGGCGGTGTGACTTCCCAGGCAATGATTCCGTCCTTTTTCATAATGACCATATTGTTTTCAGTGCCGCGGTTTTGTTGAATGGGTATGGACATCGCCAGATTTTCAGAGGTTTGTGGAATCCCCAGGAAGTTGTGGGTATTAAAGGACAGGCTGGCCGCAGCCAGCCGCCACGCCGTCATGGCGTCTCCCTGTTCGGCTTGCAGGGTTTGCAGGGCCTTGCTCAGTGATTGCGTGACCAGCAGGCCTGGAGATTGTCCGTTGAGCAGATCATAATCTCCGCCGCCGCCGAGTGCCTCGATGACTGCTTTCATGCCCACGGGTATGTTGCTGCTGGCCCCGGTCAGTGCCCCAGTCGCTGCATCAGGAGCCCCGTACCCCGGGTTGGCGAATTGGGGGTAGAGGTCACCGAGATCGTCCGCCAGCACGGCCTCGATAAGGTTGCCCACAAATGATCTGAAAATTGGCGTGGCGGCGTGATCAAAAGCACCATCGCCATTGGCATCAACGGATTGTTGATTCCAATCCTGCAATATCTGCTTGGCAGCCTGTAAATCACCTTCGAAATCGTTTCCGGCCCAGATGCGGGCCGCAGCGTCGATGTACGGCAGCAAGTAGGGCGCCAGAAGATCGGCATGGGAACTGCTGGTGATAACGGCCCAGGCTTCATCCGGTGTAAATCTGATCTTTTTTGCCAATGTGTTTTGCAGGTTCTCAACCCGATGCGCCCCAGACCAACTGTACCAGTAGTGATCCGGATTCATCACACCCTGGCCTGGTTTGTTATTCCAGTTTGCAATGAAATCCGAAGATGGATTCAACACGTGCGGATTGGCGAAATCGATGGCCAGGCGACCCTGCCAGTCCATGGCGCCGGCGCCGCTTGCCGGAAAGCGATTATCATGGCCCACCGCCCTCTGGGGATAGCGACCACCGTACATGTAGCCAATGTTCCCTTCGGTGTCGGCGAAATACATGTTGACGTTTATGGAGGATTTGTCGGCCTCGGATTTCCATGCTTCAAAATCACTGGCCCAACTTGCATGAACCCAACTCAAAAGCTGCTCGATCTCGCGCCCATCCCAGCTTCGCCGGGCGTAGGCAATGCCGGCTGGTTCATCAAACTGATATACGGGGCCGTGGACGGAGCGATAAACGTCGAGTTGTATCGGCTCGGCATCGCGGACAAAAATGGTCTCGGTTCGATGCTCAAGGTCACGGTAGCTGCCTTTGTACTGGTACTGGCCGGCATCGGCAGGATTCAACTCTTCGGCAAAGATGTCAACGATGTCACCACCGCCCCAGGTGCTGCCCCAGGCGATGGATGCGTTATGGCCAAACATGACCATCGGATATGCGAAAGGGGCGTTGCCGACCACGTCAATGCCGGCGCCGTGCATGCCAAATGAATACACGTAGGCCGGTGTGAACCAACCGAATTGCGGGCCATTGACCAGTATTGCATTGGCGCCCTTGACCTTGTTCTTTCCCAACACAAAACAATTGCTCATGCCGGAAATCACGGGTCCGGCAAATGCCCCGTGGAGGATTGCAGCCTCCCCCTGGTGAGAGGCATTGCCCACTTCGCCACGACCGGACGCCAACACATCCGGCACAGGTGAAGACCAGTCTTCGCCTGGAATGGTGGTCGGTGCATTATCCGTATACCGCGGGTTGAGCAGGTTGAACAAATCTGTGCCGGACTGCTCGCCGTGCTGCGCGACCAGAGACTGATAGATTCGCACGTTGTCGATTTCGGTATTGAAGTCACCAAAGCGGTTGGCCATCGTGCCGACGAAGATCATTGCAACGTCGTATGCTGATCACTCTTGCGGTTCAAAACCGAATTCGATGAATTGTCTTGGCATCAGCTCATCCGGATCATACGGTCATCTGACACCGCTACGTCATAGATGCGCTCCTGTGTCTTGCCGTCCCTGCCAATCCAGCCCTTGATGATCTGGATACGATCGATGTTCGCACCAATCGGATCCTTGAGTGCGCCTATCAGGAAGGTGGGCGATCGGCCATTTGGTGCCTGGTGCAGATCGCCGCCCATCGGAACGCCTTTGCTATAACCGATCTGCGCCGGCATGCGGTTGGTTGCGTCATCCGGATCGAAGTCGAACCCACCGAAGAAGCGGACGATCATCCGCGTGCCAGTGGTCGCGTAGGTCTCCTTGCGATGCATCGCGTCAAAAATCGCCTCTCTGGTGTTGTCTGTCGCCCAAACGGCTGCACGACCCGAGGCGCTCACCTCCCAGTCCATGTACGCCAGTCCGGTTTTCGAGACTTCACCGCTCAGGAAGGCGTTAGTCAATCGCTCTGCGCTGGGCTCCGCCGTCGCCATTTTGCCGAAGAAGTTGTCATCGTCCGCCGAGGAGAGAGCCGTGTGCGTGTCGGTCGAACCGACCATGCCGAACTTGTACGGGCTCGTCCCGAATTTTTGCTCCAGCGTCAGACCATTCTTTAGCGCCTCACGGGCATATTCGTACTGAAGCATCTCCGGCTTTTTGGCGACGCTGAGGTCGAGGTTGCCTTTGTCCCAGAGCTCGAAGTCGGCGAACTCGTCAGTGGGCGAGAGGGAGGGATGAGCCTCCCCCGTTCCCTACGTCTGCGTCACCTCGATGAGCCGCTCCCATCGCGCGCGCTGCTCAACGTAATCGCAATTGAGCTTCTTACCGAAGGCCTCGATCATCGGGAACATCAGACCGTTGCTCAGGTTGCCGTTGCGGTGGAGGTTGTTGCCTTGGAACGACGCGGACCACTCGTAGCCGATGAACGCGGTGAAGCGGCCCGGGTCGTTGTATTGCTCCGCCGCAGCAATGTTGGCTTCCCACGTGCGCCTGAAGCCTCGCGTGCCGGGGTTGTACATCAGTTCCTTCGGGTAGGTTCCCTGGAATAAGGCGAAGAAGGCTTCTATTCCGACGTCCGCACCCCTGCCCGCCTTGACCATGTCATACCACTTGCGACCCGTCCGGTTCGCGAGAATAGATTGCTTGCCAGCCATGAGGTCGGGGAAGAAACCCATGTTGTCCGAGTGATCGGTCACTACCAGAAAGTCGAGCGGCCGCGATAGCTTCACCCGCTGCCCGCTGTTGGAAGTGACCTCGTCGCCGCGGGCGAACCGATAGGCGTCGCCTGGACCGAGCGTCGTGCCGAAGGCACCCGCGTCGAACGAAGCCGACGTGTGCACATGGGTGTCGCCAAAGAGCGGTCTCGTCGGGAAATCCCTTCCCGCGTAGGGCGAGTAACCGGGCTTCTTATTCGCCAGTCTCTCCAAGGCCGCGGGGTCGGGGAGTCCCGAGTCCTGTGCACTCACAGGCAGCGTAAGAACAACCGCCAAACATGCCGCAACGGCAGATTTGCGAACGATCAAGATTCTCATGGCAGTGTCCAGTCAGTCATATTGTTTCCTTACCCGCAACGCATCGTCGGTAAAACCTGTCGGTCGCATAGTATTTCCAGATTCAGATTTCAACCACGCCGGTTGAAGTGGCCATCAACACAACATCAGCGGGCCGGAGTGCGAAAAGACCACAGGTGACAACGCCTGCCAGGTTATTGATCCGTTGTTCCATGGCGGCGGGATCGACCAGGTCGAGGTTGTGTACGTCGAGGATGGCATTGCCGTTATCGGTGACGAAGTTTTCACGCAATTCGGGTTGCCCGCCCAGCGCCACCAGCTGGCGGGCCACATAGCTGCGGGCCATCGGGATGACTTCAATCGGCAGCGGAAATTTGCCCAACACGCCGACCTTCTTGCTCTGGTCCACAATGCAGACAAATTTGCGGCTGGCCGCAGTGACAATTTTTTCCCGCGTTAGCGCGCCGCCGCCGCCTTTGATCAACCGGCGGTGCGAATCGAACTCGTCTGCGCCGTCAATATAAAGATCCAGGGTACCGGCCAGATTGAGCTCGCGCACCCGGATGCCGCCAGCTTCAAGCAAATTGGTGGTGGCTTGAGACGACGAAACCGCTGCCTCAATATGAATGCCAGCCTCCAGCAGGGCCTCGATGAAGCAATTGACGGTACTGCCGGTTCCGACCCCCAACACGCTATCCGCCCTGACCCAGGCGACGGCGGCTCTGGCGACCACCATTTTTTGCTCATCTTGCGATTGCGTCAACGAGAGTTTATTCAAGCGAAAGGACCGTGTCCCAGTGGGCCTTTTCCACCGGCATCACGGACAGCCGGTTGCCTCGAGCGATCAGGCGGAAGCCCGCCAACTCTTCGGCGTGCTCCTTCAATTCCCTGAGGCTGAGCAGACGCTTGGTATGGCGCTCGTATTGAACGTCGACCATCATCCAGCGAGGGTTGTCCGGGTCACTCTTGGCATCGAAATGCTTATCGTTGGCGTCGAATGCAGTGTGGTCAGGGTATGCCTCAGAGGCGACGCGCGCGAGACCGACGATGCCCGGCGTTTCGCAATTGGAATGATAGAACAGCACCGGGTCGCCAATGCGCATATCATCGCGCATGAAACTGCGTGCCTGGTAGTTGCGAACGCCGTCCCAATGTTCGGTCTGCTGCGGGGCGTTCTTGAGATCATCGATGCTGAATTCGTTGGGTTCGCTCTTGATAAGCCAGTATTTCACCTCGAGGCTCCTGTTGGTCAATGGTTTCGGATGGGCGCTGCGTCCCGAATAAAGCTCAATCTGCCATTTTCGGTAATGATGTCGTCGAGCGGCTGATCCCAGGGTTCCAGGGGAATATCCTGCGTCTCCTGGCAGCCATATGCAATGCCTGTTCGCCTCGGCCTGGTTCCTGGTGCAACGGTTGCCAGAACGCGGTCATAGAATCCCGAGCCCATGCCGAGTCGATCGCCCTGCGCACTCCAGCCGACCAGGGGGACAAAGATCTGGTCCAATTGGCCAATCTCCACGACCTCGCCGGATCGGGGTTCGGCAATGCCGAAACTATTTTCCGTCATGAGCGCGCTCGGCGTCCAGTGTTGGAAGATCAGCTCATTGTGATTATTGCCCTGTACGACCGGTAGCATGACCACAATTCCTGCTTGATCCATTTGGGTCAATGCAGGCAGCAGATCCGGTTCACAGTCGAAGGCCCAGAATGCTGCCATGCGATTGGGACTTGAGACCCTGGCCCATTCGAGCACCGCGCTGTTGATCGCCCCGTCGAAAGCGGTCCGCTGTGCCGCCGTCAGGTCACGCCGGGAGGCACGGAGTTGGCTTCGCAGGGCAGATTTTTGAGCGCGAATAATACTGCTCAAGGGTCAGATTCCATCCAGGACATGAAGGACCCCCCACAATGCCGCTGTGGCCCGGAGACCTTGAACCGAAGGCTCAGGTGGGACGGCTAACTGGGCATCAGGCTTTTCGCTTGCAGCGAACATGCACACCAGCACCAGGTTTGCCACCCCGAGGTCATATATTAGGGACAAGGTATTTGTCGGTCCCACTGGCAAACACCGCAGGGGGTCTCCTTTATTCTAGTTCATTAGAAGATTTGGCGCACCCCATGGTGCCCACGGGAGTGCGATGCGCGAATTGGAGCCAGCGGCGATCAGTCCGTCCGGGACGCTCCGGGGCGGCTCACTTTGCGGGTGAATCCCCCATCGCTTCATCGAGTTGATCGGCCAGCAGTTTGATTTTGCTATCGATCTTTTCCTGTCGTAACTCATTGTTGCGGCGCATTTTCAGCACCTCATCGCTGAGATTGAGCGCCACCTGCAAGGCAATGCGTTCCAGCGACAGCAATCGACCGGATTCCTTGATCTCTATCATTCGCTCGTCCAGAGATCGGGCGGCGGTGACGAGATCCTCACGATCTTCAGGCGTGCACGCAAATTGATATTTGCGTTCAAGTATCGTGACGGTAACGGGTTCAGCGGAATCGCTCATTTTTGCTCCGAGGTGACCAGGTGTCGGCCTGGGCTGTTCAGGGTTCCGTAGCTGTTAGTGCTCGAGGGCCTTCAATCTGTGGATCATGGCTTCGACCTTCATCCGGGCCTCTTCGTTCTTGGCAACCAGAGACGCCCTTTCGGCGACCAGAGACGCCTGGCGGACCTGCAGGGAGCCGTTTTCTTCCTTTAATTTTTGGCACTGGGTCAACAGGCTTTTCAGTTGCAGCTCAAGCCGCTCCAGATCTTTTCCGGTTTGTTCTAATGAATCCATGGGATAACTATAGATGGCCTCATCAGACGGGTCAATTCGGCATGTCATCAGGCGCCGCGGCTTAATCGCCGTGGACGGATGGCGCTTTTCGGTTGCGATTCGGCGATAATAAGTGGCTGTTGGAGATATCGTATGGATGCACCTGATCTACCTGATTTTCAGACTGTGTTGAACCTTGGACGGGGACTGCTGGATATGGTCGAACTGGCAGAGTGCCATGGCATTGCCTGCGGCCTGATCTGCAGCCGCGGCGAGCCGACCGCCAACGATTTCTTGAGCCAACTGCAGAAGCTGGAAATGGTGACTGAACCCGGCGAACACCTCAGCCGAGGGTTGGCCAGCGTATTTGAGAGTTCCGTGGTGCAGCTGCGTGACGAAGAATTCGGGTTCCGTCTGTGGCTGCCTGACGATGATCAGTCACTTGACGACCGTACCGTGTCGCTGGCTCAATGGTGTACCGGGCTGCTGGCCGGACTGGGCAGCGGTCAAATGCAAACACTCTCGGAGGAAGCCAGCGAAGCTCTGGAAGACCTGAGGCAGATCGCCACAGCAGGAATTTCTGCCGAAGGAGACGGCGAAGAGGACGAAGTAGCCTATGTGGAAATCGTAGAATATGTGCGTGTCGTCACCATGATGCTGCGAGAAGATTTAAGGGGCCCGGGCGAACATGACTTCATTCATTGAGCAGGCGAACGAGACTTGCTTTGTTGGTAGAGGCTCAATACGGAGTGCTGGATGATCAAGCAGGGTGAGTACGCAGGCCGGCGCAGGCAGCTGATGCGCATGGCGGGGGAAGACGCCATCATCATTGTCCAGGCAGCGCCTGCCCGAATTCGCAACAACGATGTCCATTATCCCTATCGTCAGGACAGTGACTTTCTTTATCTGACCGGATTTCACGAACCGGACGCTTTGCTCGCAATGATCCCCCATGCCAATGGTTCTTCAACAGATGGGGAATGTATCCTATTTTGCCGCAACAAGGATCCGCTGAAGGAAATGTGGGACGGCGCCATGATCGGCCTGGATGGCGCCGTCAATGAGTTCGGCATGGATGTGGCATTCGATAGCAAGGAAATCGACCGGCACCTGCCGGAGCTGTTGCACGACCGTGACCGGATTTACTATGACCTGGGCCGCGATCCACTGTTTGACCAGCGTCTGATAGGCTGGTTGAACAGTTTTCGCGAGCGCCCCAGAAAAACTTTCCATGCACCGGAGGAAATCCACGCACTCGATCACATGTTGCATGACATGCGGCTCTATAAATCAAGGGGTGAATTGGCGGCAATGAGGCGGGCGGCGAAAGTGGCCATTGAAGCCCATGAACAGGCCATGCAGACCTGCAGGCCAGGGCAAAACGAAGCAGATATCTATGCCGGCCTGTTGCACACATTCGCCCGTCATCACTGTGAGCCGTCCTACTTGCCGATCGTCGGTGGTGGCGCCAACGGTTGCATACTGCACTATATAGAAAACAATGATGAACTGAATGACGGTGAGCTGTTACTGATTGATGCTGGCGCGGAATACGACGGCTACGCGTCCGACATCACCCGCACCTTTCCAATCAATGGAAAATTTTCCGGGCGGCAACGGGCGCTGTACGAAGTCGTGCTCAACACGCAATTGGAGGCCATCAATGCCGTGATCGCCGGCAACCAATGGGAAGATGTGCATAAGATCGCGGTTCGATGTGCAACGGAGGGTATGGTTGACCTGGGTATTCTGAAGGGCAGCGTGGAAGATGCGCTGGAGCAAGAGGCCCACCAGCAGCTTTACGTTCACAAGACCGGGCACTGGCTCGGCCTGGATGTTCATGATGTCGGGGAATACCTCATCGATGGCCACTCACGCGAGCTGGAGCCGGGCATGGTGCTGACAGTGGAGCCAGGTATTTACATCAGCTCCCGCAATACCGATGTGGACGAATACTGGCATGGCATGGGCATCCGCATCGAGGACAATGTGGTTGTCACGAAGGCAGAGCCCCAGGTCTTGACCGATGGCCTGGTCAGGAAGCCGGACGATATTGAGCGACTGATGTCCGACCGGACCTGATTGTAAGGTGAATTCGGCGCTTAGCTGTGAACATCAGGGCCTGTTCGATGTCGCGATCATCGGCGGTGGTCTGGTGGGCGCCAGCCTGGCATGTGCCACCGCCCAGCTCGGTCTGAAGACCGCTGTACTCGAAGCCGTTCAACCCCGTGCCGCAAGTCCGCCGTCGTTTGATGATCGAACCCTGGCGCTGAGCGCGAGTTCCTGCAATATCCTGGAGGAACTGGGCATCTGGCCCAGCCTGCGGAACAATGCAACCGCCATTCGTGAGGTGTGGGTCGCTGAATTGAATCGGCCAGGAAAAGTGCGGCTCGATTCGGCGGAATTGGGCCTGCATGAATTTGGCAATGTTGTGGAGGCCCGGGTCTTTGGTCAGGTAGTGATGGCGATGCTGCCAAAACTGGAAGGCATTCAACTGCTGTGCCCGGCACGCCTGAGCGGCCTGGAGCAGCGGCAGGACTTTGTACGTGTGACCTACACAGAAGCCGGCGCAGGCGGTCAGTTGGACAGCCGTCTCGTGGTTGGGGCAGACGGTGCGGGTTCAATGGTCAGGGAACTGCTGGGTATCGCGGCCGAAAAGCACGATTACGGTACGACCGCTCTGATAGTCAACTTCATGCCCGGTCTGCCTCACGCCGGGCGTGCCTTTGAGTGCTTTACGCCAGCAGGGCCGCTGGCTGTGCTGCCTCATGTTGGAGGCCGCTGCGGACTGATCTGGTGTGTCCGCCGCGAAGAGGCTGAAGGCCTGCTGGCATTGGAGGCTTCGCAGTTTCTCGACCGCGCTTATGCCGCATTCACAAGCGCCATGGGTCCGGTGCTGGGGCAATTTACACGAATGGGCAAGCGATCGAGTTATCCCCTTGAACTGGTGCGCGCAGCCGAGGATACGCGGCCGAGAACCGTCATTATGGGCAACGCCGCGCATGCGATTCACCCGATTGGCGCCCAGGGGTTCAATCTGGGTCTTCGCGACATCGCTGTGCTGACGGAAGTGTTGCTGGACGCCACCGAGGGGGGCGCTGACATCGGTGGGGCAGAGGTCATTCGCCGCTATAGTGAATGGCGGGTTACGGACCACGAAGACACCATCGGCTGGTCGGACGGACTGGCACGGCTTTATGCCAATCCCTCTCCGGTGGCATCCGCAATCCGCACGGCCGGCCTGGTGGCGCACGCGCTGATCCCGGCATTACGCCGCCGCACGACGCTTAGTGCCATGGGCTTTCGTGGCCGCATTCCACGCCTGGCGCAGACCACAAGAACGCCTTCGACATGACGGCGCGCACGGTTGACATCGTCATCATTGGCGGTGGCATGGTTGGCCTGTGTGCTGCCAGCCTGCTGTCCCGTTCCGGTTTTGAAACAGCCCTGGTGGAGGCGTCGGCTGCACCCGATTTTGACCCGTCCTCGGAGCCGGGACTGAGGGTCTCGGCTCTGTCCAAAGGCTCGGTAAACATCCTCAAGCAGGCTGGCGCCTGGCGTCAGATCGAACAAAATCGGCATTGCCGTTACCTCAACATGCACGTTGAAGAGGCGCGGCCGACTGGCGACGGTCCGGCCATTGACTTCAATGCTGCTGAATTTGCCCTCGATTGCCTTGGCACCATCGTCGAGAACGATCTGGTGCAATGGTCTTTGTGGCAGACCCTCGAAGCACTCGGCACGGTGGATTTGATTTGCCCGAACGAGTTGGTGGATTTCAGGGCTGATGATCAAGCGGTATCTGTACGTCTGCGCACTGGTGAGGTGTTGCGCTGCAGCTTGCTGGTCGGTGCCGATGGGCCGGCCTCAAAGGTCCGCCAGATAGCCGGAGTGGCGCAGACACAGTGGGTCTACGGTCAACGCGGTTTGGTCGCGGTCGTGCGATGCGAGCGGGACAATCCGGGCACGGCATGGCAACGATTCGTTGGCGGTAATCCCCTGGCATTTCTACCCTTGAGCGATGGCTGCTCTTCAATTGTCTGGACCCTTGCCGAGGAGGAGGCCGAGCGCCTGCTGAATGTGGAAGATGCTGATTTTCACCGTGAGCTCACCGTGGCCAGTGATGCCTGGCTGGGTCGGGTTGTCGCTTCGGGCCCGCGGGCGGCATTCCCCCTGGGGATGCGTTTGAGCCACGCTTACCGGGCAACAAGGACGGTCATTGTTGGTGATGCCGCCCACGTGGTTCACCCCATGACGGGTCAGGGCGTGAACATTGGTTTGCAGGATGTCGCCGCGCTGGTGGAAGTTCTGGTAGAAGCCAGGGCTGCCGGCTCGGATCCAGGCGAGGAACGGGCCCTCCAACGTTATAGTCGCTGGCGGCGATCGGAGTCCGAAATCATGGCCCACGGGATTCAGGGCATCAAAGACCTGTTCGCCATTCCCATGCTTGGCCCCTTGCGGAAGATGGGCTTGAAAGTGGTGTCGAGCAGTTGGGTGGCGCGCGAAGCGTTTATTCGGCGCGCTACGGGGTTGCACGCCAATGCGCCGGAATTATCCCGGGGTAAGTCGCTCTCCGACCTGGTCCACAGCAGCAATAAACATTAACAGGCTTGGGGACGCTGCAGGCGCAAACGATTGCTCGCAACTCTATATTCTCTGCGGTTATATGCCTATAGAAAACGCTTCGTTCAACTCCAAAACTTGACGATTTATGCTCTGTCTCCGATTACTCAGAGGCAGGCGCCATGTTACAGGCCCTTAAAGTCGAAAACTCGCCGTTCAGCGAGCAACAGGTCCAGCAGTTGCAGCAAAGCTTCGGTCAGCTGGATCCCCAGCAGTCCTTATGGCTGAGTGGTTACCTCGCTGGCAGTATGGCGGGCGGGCCGGCTCTGACTGCTTCGCCGGCAAGGTTATCCGGTACTGCAATGGCGATCTCGGCGGCGCTCTCGGCGGCGGCGCCCGTGGCGCAACCGTCACCCGCTGCGGCTGCAGTCCCGCAGAAGACCCTGAATATTCTATATGCTTCGCAGACCGGCAACGGCGAATTTCTGGCCCAGGGTTTGGCGCAGCGCGCGGAACAGGCCGGCTTGACTGTACAGCTCCAATCGCTCAACGAGTTTCGCTTGCCTGGCCTGAAAAAGCTCGAGCATGCTGTGTTCGTCATGAGTACGCATGGCGAAGGCGATCCACCCGATGACGCCATCGATCTGTTTGAATTCCTGGCCAGTAGTAGGGCGCCGAAACTTGCGGGTCTGAAGTTTCGTGTGTTGTCGCTCGGCGACAGCAGTTACGAAAAATTCTGCGAATGCGGCCGCGAATTGGAAACATTGTTGCTGGCGCAGGGCGCCTCGACATTTGGTGATCGGGTCGATTGTGACGTGGAATACGAAACAGATGCACAGGCGTGGTCTGAGCAGGTGCTCGACTGGGGTAAACAGCACCTCGGCACAGCTGCCGATCAGGCGCCGGCGCAGCGACTGGTTCAGCCTCAGGATCTGAATGCACTGGAGGCGCAATCGATATCAGGCAACCTGTCGCTGGTGCCCGCGACCACTATCTGGTCTCGCTCACGTCCCTTCCCGTCCATCGCCCAGCGGGTGCAGAAGATCACCGGCCTGGAATCCGGCAAAGACGTATTTCACATCGAGTTGTCGCTGGAGGATTCCGGCCTGCGCTATTCGCCCGGGGATTCGCTGGGCGTGTGGGCGTTTAATAACGCTGAACTGGTTTCGAAACTGTTGCGTCGCCTTGATATCGACCCAGGCACGCGCGTTGCGCTCGATGAGCGCAACCGCAGCGTGCGTGAGAATTTGACCCGCTACCGTGAAATTACCCGATTGACGGTCGATACAGTCCGCCAATATGCGGCGCTGGCCGCCAACCAAAGGCTCAACCGGCAACTCGATGGACTTGACGAAGCTCAATTCCGGGAATTTATCGAGGCCCGACAATTGATCGACCTGGTGGAGGCCTGGCCGCCCGAGGCGGCAGGTCGTATTGACGCGAGCGCCCTGGTGGGCATCTTGCGTCCGCTTGCGCCGCGCTCGTATTCGATTGCTTCGTCCCAGTCCATCGTTGATGAGGAAGTCCATTTGACTGTCGCAACGCTGCGCAGCAATGCCATCGGTCAGCAACGCGAAGGCGCTGCCAGTCAGTACCTCAACCACGAATTGCAAGCGGGCGACCAGGTGGGTGTGTTCGTCGAGCCCAACCGACGCTTCAGGTTGCCTGAAGATCCCACCGTGCCGGTGATCATGATTGGTGCCGGTACCGGGGTTGCGCCATACCGCGCGTTTATGCAGGAGATTGAAGAGCAGGGTGATGAACGCGATAGCTGGCTGATCTTCGGCAACCCGCATCAGCGGACAGATTTTCTTTACCAGCGTGAATGGCTGAAGTGGCGCGACCAGGGCCTGTTGAGCCGCATCGACGTCGCCTTCTCCCGCGACCAGCCTGAAAAGTATTACGTGCAGCACGTCATCAGCGAGCAGGCGGAACGCCTCAACGATTGGATGAAGCGTGGCGCTGTTGTTTATGTGTGCGGTTGTCTGGCCATGGGCCACGAAGTAGAACGAGCCATTGCACAAGCCCTGGCCAGGGCACGGACCGGTGAGTCTGAGCCGGGCTCAGAGCAGTTGGCCGAAGTGTTATCCGGGCTGCGCCGGGAACGAAAATTGCTGAAGGACCTGTACTGATGTCCACCGATACCACCCCGGGCACCCTATCTGGCGGTCAGGCCGGCACCGGGAATCAGGCGCCGCTCACTGCGGTTGAAGGGATCAAGTCTCGGAGCAACTTCCTGCGCGGAAGCATCGTCGAGAGTCTTGCCGACAAGGCCACGGGGGCGCTGGCGGAGGACGACACACAGCTGAGCAAGTTTCATGGCTTTTACCAGCAGGATGATCGCGACCATCGCGAAGAGCGTCGTCGGCAGATGCTGGAGCCAGACTACCAGTTCATGATCAGGGCGCGGGTGCCCGGCGGCATCTGCACCACCGATCAATGGCTGGCGCTGGACAAAATTGCCCGACAATGGGCCAACGGCACCATCCGGATTACCACCCGCCAGGCTTTTCAGTTGCACGGCGTCATCAAGAGCAACTTAAAACCCACTATCAGAAGCATTAATGATTGCCTGCTCGACACCATAGCCGCTTGTGGCGACGTCAATCGCAATGTGATGGCGACCCCCCTTCCGGAACAATCGGCGCTGCACCGGCAGGTCAGCGAAGCAGCACGCAGCGTCAGTGCGCATTTGACGCCCAACACCACCGCATACCACGAGATCTGGCTCAGCGAAGACGGCGCACGCACGAAAGTTGCGGGCACACCCGACAAGGAGCCGATATACGGTCCCACTTATTTGCCACGGAAATTCAAAATGGCGTTTGCCATTCCGCCGAGAAACGACACGGATGTGTTTGCCCACGACCTGGGATTCATCGCCATTGAGGACGGCGGGAAACTGGCGGGCTTTAATGTCACCGTGGCCGGCGGCATGGGCGTGACGCACGCAGACCCAGCCACTTTTCCCAGACTGGCCGACGTGCTGGGTTATTGTCGGCCTGACCAGGTCAATGCGATTGCCGAGGCGGTGGTGACGATTCAGAGAGATTTCGGTGACCGTACAGAACGCAAGCATGCCCGCCTGAAGTACACCGTAGAAGATCGCGGCCTCGAATGGCTGCACCAGGAACTGGAGCGTCGGCTGGGATACCGACTCGATGCGCCACGTTCTTTTGAATTTACACATAGCGGCGATGAATACGGCTGGCAGCGTACCGACGATGGACTGTGGCACCTGAGCCTGTTCATTGAAAACGGCCGGGTTGCAGATCGCGGCGTGTCGCGACAACTGACCGGTCTGCGGGAGATCGCAAAAATACACCAAGGCGAGTTTCGACTCTCTCCCAACCAGAACCTGGTGATAGCGGGTGTTGCTGACTCTGACCGCACCCGCATAGATCAACTGGTCGTCGCGCACCGCCTCGATGATTTCCGGCGGTCCTCACCGTTGAGCTCAACGCCATGGCCTGCGTTGGCTTTCCAACCTGCGGATTGTCGATGGCCGAAAGTGAGCGTTATTTGCCCGAACTGATCGGAAAAATTGACGACCTGCTCGACAAACATGGATTGGCCGATCGACCCATTACCATCCGCATGACAGGCTGTCCCAACGGCTGTGCGCGGCCTTACCTGGCTGAAATCGGCCTGGTGGGGAAGGGGCCGGGTTTATATAACCTGCACCTGGGCGCCGGTTTTGACGGTGCGCGCCTGAACCGTCTGTATCGGGAGTCAGTACATGAGCAGGAGATTCTCGACGCCCTGGATCCTCTGTTTGGGCAGTACGCTTCGCAGCGCCAAGATGCCTCGCCAATCGGGGAGGCATTCGGAGACTTCCTGGTGCGCACGGGCGCACTGGCAGGGCAAGAACACCCACCGTTGGAATCCGGAGAATAGACATGAATCAGCCCGCACTCAGCTTGTGCATCCCACGACCCGGCCAGCAATGGACCCAGGGGCAGCTCGATGCCATCAACCCGTGCCTGGAAAAGATGCCGGCCGAAGAACGGGTCCGTTGGGCGCTGGACTTTCTGCCAGACCAGGCGGTACTCACTTCGAGCTTCGGCGCCCAGTCCGCCGCCATGCTCCACCTGGTCTCGCGTGCCGGGGCGGATGTGCCCGTGGTATTGATCGATACCGGTTACCTTTTTCCTGAAACCTACCAGTTTGTCGATGATTTGCGTTATCGTTTGAATTTACGGTTGGAAGTGTTCCGTCCAGACATGAGCCCGGCCTGGCAAGAAGCGCGTTTCGGTCGCCTGTGGGAACTCGGCGCCGAAGGAATCCGCCGCTACAACCAGTTCAACAAGGTGGAGCCGATGGATCGGGCGTTGGCGGAATTGTCGGTGGGCACCTGGTTCAGTGGCTTGCGCCGCAGCCAGTCACATTCTCGCAAACAAACGCAAATTCTTCAGCGTCATGGAAATCCCGTTAAGGTCCATCCCATCGCCGACTGGACGGATCGCGATATCCACCGCTACTTGAAAGACCATGACCTGCCTTACCACCCGCTGTGGGACGAAGGATACGTTTCCATCGGAGACACCCACACCAGCCGGCCGCTGAGCGCGGACATCAGTGAGGAAGAGACACGGTTTTTCGGGTTGATGCGCGAATGTGGTCTGCACGAGCCCGAGCGTTTCAATGCCCACAGCACCGCCAACCTGCCCCAATGAACCTGCTCTCCAACCATTGGCACAGCCCCTGTGAACAGGGTTGGAGAACCCTTGGAGCCGCAGGCGACCCGCCGCCGGCCCCGGTTGGGTAAGTCGAGCAAAGCGCAGGCAACGAAGTGGGTACGGTTTCGCCGCAGGCGAAGAAGTGCCCGCTGAGTGCCGTAGCGCGTGAGCGGTACCAGAGGGGCCCGGCGCCTATTGCATGCCGTCGAAGCGCACGCCCGAGGAGCCACACGGTTTGCCCGCAGGGCGAAGAGTACGGCTCCGAAGCCGTAGGGCAGGCAACGAAGGAAGTGCGGCTTGCGCGCAGCGCAAAAAGCGCTGACGAAGTGCCGTGGCCCGTGCGTGCAGCCGCCTACGCGCTAACGGCATTCCGGCAGCGCTTCTTCGCCTGCGGCGAAACCGCACTACCGTCATTGCCTGCGCTGCCGCAGGCGGGAGCACGACTGCAGGGATGCAGGAGGTAGAGCAACGCAGGGAGCAGTTGCCGAGGGAAGCGAGACTCCTTAATTAGAGGTTGAAATTCCCTGCGCAGCAATTGGAGAAAGTGCGCTCCATCATCGGGTGGGCGTTAAGGGCTTCCAGAGACATCGGTGAAGTGGCAGGTTGCGGCCCGCTTGAGTCCTCGATGGCTTGATCGATGCTGTCGCGTTCGGCGCCAGGCACCATCAGTTTCAAAAACGCATACATGTAATCACGCAAAAACCGGTCGCGGTGAAACCCTACCCAGGTGGTGCTGGTTGGAAAAATTCGCGCCGCATTGATGGCTACCAGGTCGGAGTCCCGTTCGCGGTCGTAGGCCATACAGGCAAGAATGCCCACGCCCATGCCCTTGCGGACATACGTTTTAATGACATCCGGGTCTTCTGCTGAAAAAACGACGTTGGGCTGGATGTTTTTCTGCGCGAATGATAATTGCAGGTCTGATCCGGTATCAAAACTGTGCGTGTAACTGATGATGGGATAGCGGGCCAATTCGTCGAGCGATATCCGTCTGAGTTTTGTCAGCGGGTGATCGGGCCGGACCAGTACGATGCGTTCCCAACGATAAATCGGAAAACTCACCAAATCTCCAAAGGCTTCATTGTTGCCGGAAGCTATGGCGAAGTCGGCTTCCTGATCCTGCACCTGGCGGGCGATCTGGTCGGACGTGCCCTGGTGCAGATTGACGGCGATACCGGGGTAATCGCGGTGAAAACTTTCCAACATTTCCGGCAGAACATAGCGCGCCTGGGTGTGCGTCGTCGCAATCGCCAATTGCCCCTGTTGCCGCCCCGACAGTTCGCTGGAGAGCGACTTGATATTGTTGACTTCGTTGAGGATGAGCCGAGCTCTGGAGACGATTTCCCGACCCTCGTCGGTGAGATCAGTCAGGCTCTTGCCTTTGCGCACAAACAACTGCAGTGACAGCTCGTCCTCCAGCATCTTGACCTGCTTGCTGACGCCGGGTTGTGAAGTAAACAGGGCCTGCGCAGCGGCAGTTATATTCATGCCGTTGTCGACAACTGCTACCAGGTAGCGCAATTGTTGAAGCTTCATCCCGGAAATCCTTGCCCAATGAGGTGCTCAGCCAGATGGGTTAGTGTGCCTGCACCAAGTTTAACCAACCTCTAACCGTTATTGGGTCATTTGACCCGAGAAAAAAGACCGTCGGCCGAAAATGACGGGCTTGACCCTCGCCTCACCCGTAGCCTCCTTATAACCGAAAGCTATATCAGCAGACAAATTCCGTATTTCTGCTTTATCGGCGGCCTGTCTATCATCGACGCTGGATTTTTGACAGTGAGCCGGAGGCCAAGCCGTGCGATATTTCCCATTGTTTATGGACCTGCAAGATCAACCCGTGCTGATCGTCGGCGGGGGTGTTGTCGCGGCCCGCAAAGCCAGGCTTTTGCTGAAGGCCGGGGCCGGGGTGCTGGTGGTGACCAGGGCGGCCGGAGATGACATGGCTGCCTGGATTGAACAAGGCAAGGTGAGACTACTGGCCCAGTCATATGATTCGGAATAGTTACGGTCGGTGCGGCTGGTCTTTGCAGCCACCAGTGACCCCGCGCTCAATCATCAAGTCTACCGGGATGCAGAAAAAATGGGCGTGCCCGCAAATGTGGTGGATGATCCTGAACATTGTCGGTTTATCTCTCCAGCCGTGGTTGATCGCTCGCCGGTCCAGATTGCCATCTCCAGCGGGGGCGCATCGCCCGTGTTGGTGCGTCGGATAAGGGCATGGATCGAGGCCTTGCTGCCGCAAAATCTGGGCCGCCTCGCCGAGGCTGCGGGGCGATTGAGGGGTGAGGCAAAACAGCGGCTGGCCCCGAACAGCCGCCGGAGATTCTGGGATATGACCCTGAGCGATGAGAATTTGTCCCGCTGGGCAAACTTGTCTTCGAAAGGAATATCGGCCGCGCTGAAGCAGGCCTTGCATCGATTTGTTGGCTCTGAATCTGTCCAGCAAGATCCTGCAGGGCTGCGCAGCAAGACCGGGAAAGTTTACCTGGTGGGGGCGGGTCCGGGCCACCCCGACCTCCTGACGATACGGGCGCTACAATGTGCTTGGCAAGGCGGACGTCATTCTGCACGACGCGCTTGTTTCTTATGCCGTGCTGGACCGGGCCCGGAGGGATGCCCTATTTATCGATGTCGGCAAGCGAGCCGGAAACAACCGCGGCAAACGAAATTGGACGCAGGCAGACATTCACCAACTCATGGTGCAGCATGCCAGGCAGGGTCACACCGTGGTACGTCTCAAAGGCGGTGACGCCTTCATCTTTGGGCGGGGTGGAGAAGAGCTGGAGCATCTACTCGACAATGGAATTGAATACGAGGTGGTGCCGGGTATCACCGCCGCAGCAGGTTGCGCCGCTTACGCCGGCATTACGTTGACACACCGCGATCACGCGCAATTGATTACCCTGGTCACCGGCCATCTGTCAGCGGCTGACAAGAACGCTGCTGGCAAGGAGGAGGGGGGAATTGCTAGTATGATCTACTGGGCGGCAATATCGGGCCCTGGCCGGACGTTGGCCGTTTATATGGGCATGCACCGCGCAGCACAAATTCGCAAGGAATTGCTGGATGCAGGGATCGCCCCGTCAACGCCGGCCGCACTGATCACCAACGGAACGCTGGATGATCAACAGTGTCATCAGGGTAATGTTGGCTCGTTGCCATCGATGGCAAAGCAATCACAGGGCAATGTTCCGGGCCTTTTCATCATCGGAGAAGTCGCGGCACTCGGCCGCAGCCTGAGCTGGTTTCACGGCCAGCAGGGAATCGTGGATGGACTTAGAGCAGCCGCTTGAACGGAAACAATCAGAGCCGGCCCGGGTTCAATTTGCGGGTCAACCCGGTTCGATTTGGAATGACACAAGGAAACTGAAATGATTTACGAAAATGTACTTCAAACCATTGGCAATACCCCGGTCGTAAAAATTCAACGGTTGGCGCCTGAGGGCATCGACATGTACGTCAAGCTGGAGGCCGTCAACCCTCTGAGCTCCGTCAAAGATCGTCTTGCACTGGGCATCATCGAAGATGCCGAGAATAAGGGTTTGCTGTCTCCCGGGCAGACGGTGGTGGAGGCGACTTCCGGAAACACCGGCATTGCCCTGGCAATGGTGTGTGCCGTCAAGGGTTATCCTTTTGTGGCGGTAATGGCAGAGTCCTTCTCTGTCGAGCGGCGCCAATTGATGCGATTTCTTGGCGCCAAAGTCGTACTCACCCCAGCGCCAAAGCGTGCCACGGGCATGGTCAAGGCCGCCGAAGCGCTGGCCGAGAAAAACGGTTGGTTCCTGACTCAGCAGTTTGAAAACGAGGCCAACCCGGCCTACCACCGCAACACCACCGGCCCCGAAGTTCTGAGCGACTTTTCCAGCACCAGGCTGGATTATTATGTCAGTGGTTACGGTACAGGCGGCACCATCACCGGCGCAGGGCAGATGATCAAGCTGGCGCGGCCGAGCGTCAAAATCATTTCTACTGAGCCAGCGGGTGCGGCCCTGCTCGAAGGCAAGGAATGGCAGCCCCACAAGATTCAAGGTTGGACCCCCGACTTCATCCCCGCTGTGCTGGATCGCCAGGTTGCAGACCGAAATATTACGGTTACCGACGAAGAGGCCATAGCGTCTGCGCAGGCCCTGGCCGTCAATGAAGGCATTTTTTGTGGTATCTCTTCGGGTGGAACCTTTGCCGCGGCCCTGAAAGTAGCCGAGCAGGCGGAGCCCGGTTCGGGCATTCTGGCGATGCTGCCGGATACTGCCGAGCGTTATCTGTCCACACCCCTGTTTGCAGATGTTGCCGAAGGGCCGGACGAGGCACAGGACCTGCTGGAAGGGATTGAGTATTAGCCGCGCTCGATACGCTGCATTAAATCGAGTCCAGCAGGTTGGCTGGCAGGTTGCCAAGACAGCCTGCCAGTTCTCGCATAAATGAACCCAGTGCGGAACTTCTCCGCCACACCAGGGCAATGGTCCGGCTGGGTGGGGGATCTGTAAATCTCTTAAAAACAACGTTTTTCGTCCGCGCAATCGGCGGCTTTACCGCCAGCAGGGGCATCAAGGTAATGCCGACTTCGGCAGCCACCATCTGCCGCAGGGTCTCCATGCTGGTGGCGTGAAAATCGACCCGTTCATGGGCGCCTGCCAGGTCACAGACTTCGAGCGCATGCTCCCTGAGGCAGTGTCCTTCCTCCAACAGAAGTAATTCGCTGCCCCTGAGCTCATCGAGAGCGACCACATCCTTGTCAGCGAGCGGGTGCTGGCTCGGCATGGCCAGCAAGAATGGCTCTTCGAAGAGGATTTCCATTTCCAGCCTGTCATCGGAGACGGGCAAGGCCAGAAGCGCGGCGTCGAGAGCCCCCTGATTCAGCATTCTGAGGATGTCCCCGGTCTTTTCTTCAGAGAGCTGAAGTTTAAGACTGGGATATCTTGTCCTCAACATGGGCACGACGTGGGGCAGCAAGTAGGGCGCCAGAGTCGGAAACAGACCCGGCCTGAGCGTGCCTTCATGGGGATTTCCGCTACGCCTTGCCACCGTCCTGATTTGCTCAATATCGCTGAGCACTAAACGCGCGCGTTCGGAAATTTCCTGTCCGACCGGGGTCAGCATGACTTGCCTGGGAGCACGTTCCACCAATTGCACGCCCAGTTCTTGCTCCAGTTTTCGAATCTGTGTGCTCAGTGTGGGCTGACTGACAAAACAGGCGTCTGCGGCCTTGCTGAAGTGGCGCAAGTCGGCGAGTTTGACAAAGTATTCCAGGGCACGCAGATTCATCCGTGAATTGTATAGCAAATATCAATAGAAAATACCATATCGATAGGCCATGTTAATATCAATTTCGATTATTCTACTGAGTCCGTTACCATTCGCGCACCGGCTGCTAACAGGACCTGCCGACACTCGACCATGAACATTCTTCTTGCCACCTCGCATTCAATGCTTTTTCTATTGGCGGGCGCAATAGTGGCCGGGGCGCCGGTTGATCCTGTGCGCGCGGACACAGAATTAACCGCACTGGCCCCGGAAATCAGCCCGCCTGATGAAGATGAAATGGAGCGATTAATCCGCGGAGAGATTCTGCGCAAGCGGGTTGAATCTGACGGATCAAAGGGTGCGGCGGTTCTGCAAGTGATGATGTTCACCGATGCCCAGGCGGTATGGGAAATAATTGTCTCCTGCCAACAGGCAATGATTTATGTGGATGGGTTGGAAGTCTGCGAGGTACTGGACGACCAGCGGCATTACACCAGGACTCACCAGATTGTCGACCGCGGCTGGCCTTCACCGCGTCTTGATTATGTATTCGAAGCGGATCGGCAACCCCATCTGTTTATGGTGTTTCGGCTGGTTGAGGGAAATCTCAAGGAAATGCAGGGATTTTGGCGGTTTGACCAACTCGATGATGGATTGCTCGTCAGCCATGCGGTCAGCATCAGGCCCAAAACCCCCGCGCCGCGCTGGCTGGTTCGTCGAATCATGATGCGGGGAATGACGGATTTGTTGACCTGCATTCGGGGCTTGGCGGAGGGGTCGGGCACTGAACAGCAGCGCGACTCAGATCTTGCCTCATGCCCCGGAGATGCGGAAAGCACCGTCGTCCCTTAGGCGTTCATATGATCGGCATTGTGGCCGCGCGACGGCGTATTTGATCAGCGCTCGCAGGGCATGCCGTTATATAATGGCGCCTCTTTTGACCCAACAGCCCGGCCAATCGGGAAACCCCATGACCAATAAAACGGTATTGACCGGTATCACTACCACCGGGACTCCTCATCTGGGCAACTACGTCGGGGCCATCAAGCCCGCCGTGGTTGCCAGTCGCGATGCGGATGTGCAGTCTTACTACTTCCTGGCCGACCTGCATGGCCTGGTCAAGAACCGGGAGCCAGATCGCCTGCGGCAATCTACGCTGGAGATCGCTGCGACATTTCTTGCCATCGGTCTCGATACCGATGTCGCAACTTTTTACCGCCAGTCAGACATTCCAGAGGTGTCGGAACTGACCTGGATTCTGACCTGCTCCACGGCCAAGGGGCTGATGAATAGAGCCCATGCCTACAAGTCCAGGGTGCAGGAGAACCTCGACAGCGGGGAAGATCCGGATCGCGGCATCAGGATGGGGCTGTTCAGTTATCCCATTCTCCAGACGGCGGATATCCTGATGTTCAACGCCAACGAAGTGCCGGTGGGCCGCGATCAGGTGCAACATCTGGAAATGGCGCGTGATATTGCACAGAGATTCAATCATGTCTATGGCGAACACTTCACCATTCCAAGCGCCGTGGTGGGTGAAAACGTCGCGTTGCTGCCGGGACAGGACGGCCGAAAAATGTCCAAGAGCTACAACAACGCAATCGCATTGTGGTTACCGGAGAAAAAGCTTCGCAAGGCCATCATGAAAATTGTGACCAATTCCCTGGAGCCAGGCGAACCCAAGGATCCATCTGATTCCACCGTCTACACACTTTACGCGGCCTTCGCCCACGCAGAACAAAGAGCGGCCATGCGCCAGGCCTATGCAGACGGGATTGGCTGGGGCGATGCCAAGCAGCAGCTGTTTGATCTGATAAACGCTGAATTGGCCGCACTGCGTGAACGTTACCAGGCGTTTATCAGCAACCCGGGACATATCGAAGATATCCTGCAGGCCGGCGCTGAGAAAGCCAGGGCTAATGCGACGCCGTTTCTCGACAGTCTGAGAGAGGCGGTGGGCATCCGGGCGCTTGGCTGACGATGTTGGACAGCAGACCATGCCTGAGTTCCGTCGCGTGGAGTGACCGTGCATGATGACAGCATTCATGATGCTGCCCTTGCTTGGTGTACTGCTGTGGCTGTACTGGTTTTTTCTGCCAGCGCGTGCAGCCGGGCGCTGGCAATTATTTGATGTGTTGCTTATCACGGGTCTCGGCTCGTTGGCGGTGGCATTCCAGTGGATTCTCAGGAAGGTGAATTGGAACAACGACGGGGCGCTGTGGTTTGAGATTGTGTCTATGACTGGCACCTACGCCATTATTGCTGGTGGGCTCGCGGCTGGTTTGATATGGCGCAGGAAAAGATGATGCGACAATGCCCAGATTGAATCATATTGAATAGGTCATGGTCTTGACATACGTCTTTCCCCCCCACGCAACGCCTGCCCTGCCGGTGTCAGGCTCGGATCAGAAATTTCCGGTCCACAGAATTTATTGTGTGGGGCGGAACTATGCCGCGCACAGCCGCGAGATGGGCGGCAACCCGGAACGCGAGGCACCATTCTTTTTCTCCAAGCCCGCGGATGCGCTCATCACCCGCGGAGAGGTGCCTTACCCTGGCCAGACCCACGAATTGCACCACGAAGTCGAATTGGTGGTTGCGCTTCAGAGCGGTAGTTTCAATTTGTCCGAGGCGGAGGCGCTGCCGTGCATTTATGGCTACGCAGTGGGCGTCGATTTGACGCGGCGCGATTTGCAGGCCGCAGCCAAAAATAAGGGACGCCCCTGGGACGTTGCAAAGGGCTTTGATGATTCGGCGCCCGTTTCGGCAATCTGTCCGGCTGCACGATGCGGCCATCCCGGAAGTGCAAGCATTCAGCTGAGCGTTAACGGAGCGCTACGTCAGAGCGCCGATATTTCCGACATGATCTGGTCGGCCTCGGAAATCATCGTCGAGTTGTCGTGCTTCTATCACTTGCAGCGCGGCGACCTGATTTTTACCGGAACGCCGGCAGGCGTCGCATCCTTGCATTACGGCGACCATATTGCCTGTCGCATCGACGGCATTGGGGCACTGGATTTTCGTTTGACAGGGTCGCCCTGACGATTGCTGTGACGGCAAGTAAACCTAACCCGCATATTTCACCAAGGCGGACCGAAAATTGATTTTTCTAACTATGAAACAGCGTTATACAAGCGTTTTTGTCATTTTTCTCCGATTACACTTTGTCCGGAATCCTTGGTGAAATATGCGGGCTAATGGCCAGATTCAGGTTGTGGCGTTTTACCGCTTCACGGCTTTGACCGACTGTCGGGAGATTCGACCTCGGCTTCAGAAATATTGCGAATCTCTGGGGCTTCTCGGCACGATTCTGTTGGCCCAGGAGGGGATCAACGGAACGGTAAGTGGCGGTCAGGACAAGGTCCTCAGGCTGTTTGAATACCTGGCTGAGGACGAGCGATTCGCCAACATGCCACAGAAAGTCTCCTGGGCCCGGGAACAGCCTTTTTATCGGATGAAAGTCAGGATCAAGAAGGAAATCGTCAGCATGGGCGTTATAAACCTCGATCCTGGTTCCTCGGTTGGAGAATACGTTTGCCCCGAGGATTGGAACGAGCTGATTCTTCGCGATGACGTCCGGGTCATTGACACGCGCAACGCTTACGAGTGTCACCTTGGCACCTTCAGCGGCGCTGAAGATCCGGGTACCGGATCGTTCAGGGAGTTTCCGGCTTGGGTGGCGGATCATCTGGATCCAGCCAAAGACCATCATGTCGCCATGTTCTGTACCGGCGGTATCCGTTGCGAAAAAGCCACTTTTTATCTGAAAAATCTTGGCTTCGAAAACGTTTACCACCTCGATGGCGGTATTCTCAACTATATTGAAAGAGTCGATCGGACGAACAGCCTTTGGCGGGGCGACTGTTTCGTGTTCGACAACAGGGTCACGGTCGATCACAGTCTGGCTGAAGGAGACTATCAAGTCTGCCCGGCCTGCCGTATGCCACTGACCGAGGCGGACTTGAGTTCACCCCGGTTCGAGGCCAATGTATCCTGTCCGAAGTGTTTTCACCGGCTGACCGAAAAGCGGCGTGAGGGTCTGCTGGAAAGGGCTCGGCAGATGGAGTTGGCGCAGGCGCGCGGAAAAAGGCATATTGGCGTAAGGCAGACCCAGGGCGGGCTGCCGGAGCCAGGCGATCAATAAACAGGAGACCACGATGCAGAACGAAACAGGCGCCAGTGTGGCTCAGGGAGCGTCCGCAGAACAGGTCGCCCCGCCAGGGCTCGCACAAAATTCGGCGCAGGATTTGGCGCCTCCATCTGGTCTGGAAGAATCGCCGCCATTGGTTTGGGGTGTGGAAATAGGCCGGATTCTGCCAGAAGTCGTGCAGCCCGGATGGCAGGTCATGCAAAACTATCCCCTGCTGTCATCCCTGTTGCTTGTCGGCCTGGGCTATGGTTTCGGCAAAGCACTTCAGTACGTATTGGGCAATATACTTGCACGTGCCGTGAGCAAGACCGAGACGGACTTCGACGACAAGATGCTGGCACTGCTTTCCGCCCCCATTGTCCAGACCACCGTTGTGTTATCGCTGATCTTCGTCGTGGTCCTGCTGCGCTTACCAGAATTCGGCGCCCAACTGGCGATCAGAGTTCTTTTAACCTTGCTGATTTATTTCTGGGCCCGGGCCTGGTTTAAGGCGACACATTTGACGCTCGAGGCGATGTCGAAGAACACGCACCGCTTCACAATGTTTCAGCCCCGCACGGTGCCGTTGATCGAAATGACCATCAAGGTTACGTTACTGGGCATGGTGGTTTATCTGTTCATGGCCACCTGGGGCATCAACGCCACCGCGTGGTTGGCTTCGGCGGGCATCATCGGCATTGCCGTAGGTTTCGGGGCGCGGGACACGCTCGCCAATCTCATCTCAGGCATAAGCATCGTGGCAGACGCGCCTTACAAACTCGGCGATTATATTGTGCTCGATACAGGCGAGCGCGGCATGGTGACCAGGCTGGGAATTCGTTCAACCAGATTGCTCACGCGTGACGACGTTGAAATTTCTGTACCCAACGCCGTCATGGGCAACGCCAAAATAACCAATGAGAGCGGGGGCCCCTGGGTCAAGCAAAGAATCCGGATCCAGGTCGGTGTGGCTTATGGTAGTGATACGCGCAAAGTGGTGGAAATACTGGAATCAGTTGCCGCCGACAATGACGAGATTCTTAGCAATCCGGCGCCCCGGGTGCGCATGCGGGCATTTGGCGACAGTTCGTTGGACTTTGAGTTGATGGGCTGGTTTGATTTGCCCGAACAACGCGGCATGGTAAGGCATCAGTTGCTGATGGAAACAGACCAGCGTTTCCGGGACGAAGGCATTGAGATCCCTTTCCCGCAAAGAGATTTGCATGTCAAGTCGGAATTGGGCAAAGCGTCAACCGAGTCTGGCGAGTAATTCCTGCACCACAGTATCGAGGGGAATTTCTTCGTTCTCGGCCGCTCTGCGATTGCGGTATTCCAGCATGCCGATGTCCAGCCCACGTTCGCCGATCACCAGGCGGTGCGGAATGCCGATCAATTCCATGTCATTGAACATTACGCCAGGGCGGACATTTCTGTCGTCGAGAAACGCCTCGACGCCCGCCTCGATCAGTTGCCGGTAAATTGCCTCGCTGGCTTCCCTGACGCGATGAGATTTTTTCGCATTCATGGGCAGTACGGCAATAGCGAATGGCGCGATCGGCTCGGGCCACATAATGCCTTTGTCGTCGTGGTTCTGTTCGATTGCCGCGGCCACAATGCGGGAAACCCCAATGCCGTAGCAGCCCATCTCCAGGGGGTGAGACTTGCCGTCGTCACCCAGCACAACCGCGTTTAGCGATTCTGAATACTTGGTTCCCAGTTGGAATATGTGGCCGACTTCTATACCCCGCGCCAGGTGCAGGACGCCTTGCCCGTCCGGACTGGGATCGCCTTCAATGACATTGCGAATATCAGCCTGTGGGGGCAGTGCCACATCGCGTCCCCAGTTGATTCCGAAGTAATGTTTGTTCTCGGCATTGGCGCCCGCGGCGAAATCTGACATTGCAGCGACAGTGTGGTCAGCGATACAGGGAATCGGCAGGTCCACTGGCCCCAACGAGCCCGGCCCGGCCCCGATGACGCGATGGATGTCTTTTTCATCGGCGAACTGCAGCGGGTTGGCGACAGCTTCCAGCTGAGCTGCCTTGAATTCGTTGAGGCTGTGATCGCCGCGCACGAGCAGCGCCACGAATTCCGACTCACTATTTTCGTCGCCGGCCACCACCAGGATCTTGATGGTCTTTTCAATAGGCACTTCAAAACGATCCACCAAGTCGGCGATGGAGTGGGTGTTCGGGGTGTCCTGCAGGCGCAGGTCCACACCTGGCTTGGCCGCACCGGCTGCCGGCGCCAGCGCCACGGCCAAGTCAATGTTGGCGGCATAGTCTGATTCACTGGAAAAGACGATCTGGTCCTCACCGGATTCGGCCAGTACATGAAATTCATGCGAAGCACTGCCGCCGATCGCACCCGAATCAGCCTTGACAGCACGAAATTCTAAACCGGCACGGGTAAAGATTCGGCTATAGACTTCGTACATTTGCCAATAAGTTTCCTCTAGCGACTGCTGATTGATATGGAAGGAATAGGCATCTTTCATGAGGAATTCCCGGGCCCTCATGACGCCGAATCGGGGGCGAATCTCATCCCGGAATTTAGTCTGTATCTGGTAGAAAGTTACCGGCAGCTGCTTGTAGCTGCGCAGTTCATTGCGGGCCAAATCAGTGACCACTTCTTCGTGCGTGGGCCCAAATACAAATGAACGCCCGGCGCGATCCTTCAGCTTGAGCAACTGTCCGCCAAAATCGTCCCAGCGCCCGGTTTCCTGCCACAATTCGGCAGGCTGAACCGCGGGCATGAGCATTTCGAGATAGCCGGCCGATTCCATTTCCTCGCGCACAATATTTTCAACCTTGCGTAACACCCGCCAGCCCAATGGCGTCCACGTGTAAATGCCGGCCGTCAATTTGCGAATCATGCCGCAACGAATCATCAGTTGATGGCTGATGATTTCGGCATCTGCGGGGGTCTCTCGGGTTGTGAAGAGATGGAACTGGCTTACGCGCATGTTGTTCTTCGGCAGTTTCGAGTGTGAAGCTGCGCATTCTACCTGCCGCGTTGCCGGGCGAATAGAGGCAGAGGGGTAGGTCAGCAGGACAGGGAGGTGGGGCCCGCCGGCGACCAACGCCTTTGAACCGTCAATTCGATCCTTTGGAGGGGTCAGCGATCAGCCGCAGTTTGAGTCGAGAAACTTCTTCAGCCGTGCGACTGTACCGACCCGTTCCTCATCGTCCATGCGCACGGTTTCCCCGATTTCGTCGGTGTAGTAGACGCGCCGATGGGGTTCGATGTTCTCCAGCTGCTGCTGGGCCTGATCGCATATCCGCTGCATTTCGATACCCGCCGCTCGTCGCTCCTTGCGGTTGTCGGCAATTTCCTGCCGCCTCTTCGCGGCAGCCGTTGGCTCGACCGTGGCAGGGTCTTGTGCGTCCTGTGCGTGGGCCAGGGAATCGCTGCCAATTTTTGGTATACCTTCCACTTCGAGGACTTCCACATCGGCGTGGGCCGGGGGCATGTCACCAAAATGCTGGACGCCGTTTTCGTCGGTCCAGCGATACACTTTGTCCGCCCCAGCCAAAGTCGGCGTAGCAAGTAGCACGGCGAACAACAATACTGCAAATCCCTTTGAATACTGTTTCATTGTTGCAATCTCACTGAATTGACAACCCTTTTATAGCATAACGGAGCCCCGGGCGTCAGAGCGGGCGTCACACCGGGCGACCCATGGGCGATTCCGAGGGGTAGCGTTGCCAAGCGCTTGCTGCATCGCTGTGGTTAATTTTGATTCATGCGTTATTATCTGTATCAAATTTCTACCGGAATGGATTCTCGCCCGACAATCATCAGAATGAACTCAAACGAAAAGAAAACCTACCGCGGCGTATTTTTGCTGCCCAACGCGCTGACCACCGGCGCGTTGTTTGCTGGTTTTTACTCGATCATTTCTGGCATCAACGGCCACACCATCGCCGCTTGCATTGCCATTATTGTCGCCGGCGTGCTGGATGGCCTCGATGGCCGGGTAGCGCGCATGACCAATACCCAAAGTGAATTTGGCGTGCAGTACGACAGCCTGTCGGATCTGATTTCTTTCGGTCTGGCACCGGCTTTGCTGGCGTTCAACTGGTCGCTGTCCAGTATGAAAGACATTAGCCCACTTGTCGGAAAACTCGGTTGGCTGGCGGCCTTTGTGTATGTGGCATGTGCGGCCCTGCGGTTGGCGCGATTCAATGCCCAGGCGGAGGTGGCGGACAAGGCCTACTTCCAGGGCATGGCCAGTCCGGCCGCCGCAGGCATATTGATCGTGACCATCTGGTTCCTTGCCGATCAGGGTGTGGCAGGAGAGTCAGTGCGCTGGCTGATGTGGTTTGAAACCATCTGCCTGGGTTTGCTGATGTTTTCTCACGTGCGCTACTTCAGTTTCAAATCCTGGCCGCGCGGTGACAAGGTTCCGATTGGCTGGCTGATTGTGCTGGTATTGGTATTCGTACTGTTGGCCATCGACCCGCCGGCCATGCTGTTGTTGATCGGTACGGTGTACCTGTTTTCCGGATTGATAATGACCGTGGCAGGAAGGCAAAAGTGGCGGCAAAGACGGGAGCGTCGCCGGTCCGCCCGGGCCGCCCAGGCCGCCACAACGTCCAGGAAAACCGAGGATGAAACTCAGGACCCAAGCGACGACCCACACCAGAGCGAACCTGCCCAGGAGCACCCTGAGAATGACTGATAGTCGCCGGCTGGCCTACCTGGAGGCCATTGGCATAGAGAGCTGGCTCAGGCGACCGGCAGCGGCACAGCCATCGAGGCTCAGGCTCGGTCCCGGAAGTGGGAGCGTATTGCTGCTCTGCAGCGAGCCGGAGCAAACCTCAACCATGCTGGCCTCTGATATCAACCGATACCTTGGTTCTGGCGTGGCCTGGGGCTGGCCTTGTGCCGATGAAACGGTGAGCAACGACGAATCGGCTGACCTTCCGGACTTCACGCTGGAACAGGCAATCAAGGAGCGTCTATTTACCCGGGTGGTTTTTTTCGGCGCACATCTGCGCAAGCTTCTGGGCGTCAAATCGGTCAGCGCTGTCATGGGTTCCGCCGAGGTTCTGGATGCAGCCGATTTTGATCATTTGGCCTCACAGGGTTCGGCGCGCCGGGATCTTTGGCTGAAACTGTCGCAATCGGGCTCAGCCCCGGCAACTGGGGAGGCAGCGCGATCGTGAGCGCCAACGCAGGCACCTTTCACCCTTTGTGTCGCCTGCTCACCGAGCGGGATTTAGACCGGATCGTCGCCATTGAGGAAGCGTCTTATGAGTTTCCATGGACCCGCAGTATATTCACCGACTGCTTGAGAGTGGGGTACGAGTGCTGGGGGCTGCAGGTAGGCCAACGGTTGATGGCCTATGCAGTTCTGACACAGTCTGCAGGTGAAGCCCATTTGCTGAATCTGTGCGTAATGCCGCAGTGGCAGGGACAGGGTATGGGCAGTCTGCTGCTTGAGCATGCCATTGATCGTGCCAGGTATCACGGCTGCAGCTGCATATTTCTTGAAGTCAGGCCGAGCAACCCGGCTGGATTGTCGCTGTATACCAAGCGCGGCTTCGTGCAGGTCGGCGAGCGGCCGGATTACTATCGCAGCCACAAAGGGCGGGAAAAAGCGGTCATCATGCGTTTAGATTTCGATGGCTCTGCAACCACAGGGGTCGTGCCAATTCACGGGCTGAAGTCAACATAGCCGCGATTCCTTTTTGCACAAGGATGTGCTTAGATCGCGGAGCGCAGGGATGCGCGGGAGCGATCCCTTGATGAGCTGCACAGGCGCTGGTCGATCCCTGGCTCGACGAACCAGTCGCATTGTTTTACCTCCGGAAAGCCCCATGAGCGGACTGCTGGCCACGCCTGGCGGATGGCGCTGCGCGCTACCCTCGCTTCTCCGCGCTTGGTGGGTCGGCTCCAACGGAACATCCTGTTCCGTGTCGCCTCGTCGAGCCATCCCTGTCTCGACGACCCAGTCGCTTGTCGGCGTTCGGCATCCTTGAAGGCGTGGCCAGCAGTCCGCTCATGGGGCATTCCTAACGCTTGGCCTGGAATTCACTCTTGGCGAGCGGATTTTGGCGGGCGGATGTTGGCCGGGGGATGGTAGCGGACGGGGATAGACGAGCCGGGCTGGTACAGCGGGTGAGTCGGGGCCCCTGCCTTGTTGACGGCAATGCAATGCAGCTGATCGTAACGGGCCAGGAATTTCATGTCTTGTTTCTGATGGCGGCCATGGTTTCCCCAGCAGGCTATTACGCGGTCCGATTCCTTGATCGCGATGTCCAGCCAGGCGCCATTTTCCCGCCCCTCTGGCCGCTCAGTACGCAACAGATCTGAAGAATTGGTGGCACAGTAGGCGAACAGATTGGCAACAACCACACTGCCATAGCCCCAGGCGCGAGCAAAACCAATGCATCGGCGGATGGTGGCATCGTCATGGTGACCATCAGCTGTGGAAGGATTCAGGCCGATGAAGGCCACCCGCGGTCTGCGGTGGTCCCACGACCGCCATAAGGCATAGCGATAAGTTTTTCGTGGCGAGAATATCGCGCCCGATGGTGATGCGAAGGGCCGATCCGCTGGCACGAGTCTCAGGTCCTTAATGAATTCAGCTGCCGGATCTGGTCTGAGAGATTTTTGACTGTGGCGTTGTGGCTTGCCAGGCGTTCCTGTTCCTGTTTGACGACCAGTGCCGGCGCCTTGTTGATAAATCCGCTGTTGGAGAGTTTGGCCTCTGATTTGGCCAGATCGGCAGATTCCCTGCTCAGCAGCTTGTTGAGGCGCTGAATTTCGGCATCGACATCGATCAGGCCTTTCAGTGGAACCAACACTTTCAAATCGCCCACCAGGCTGACCGCGTAGTCGGAAGTGTCTGCCTCATCTTCCAGCCAGACCCTGTCTTGAATTTTGCCCAATTGAGTCAATACGACGGCCGCGCTGGCTTCCCGTTGGCGATCAGTCGCTGTACCGCCGAGGAAGAAAACGTCCACGACCTGTCTCGGCGGGAGATTGAAATCGGAACGAGTCCGGCGCACAGCCTGGATGACCTCTCTAATCCAGAGAACGTCATCCTCAGCAGCCTGATCGTGCCTCTGTTCGGCGGCTTCTGGCCAGGCCTGGGTCATTATGGTCTCGGCTTTAATCCCGAGTGGAGAACGGACACGTTGCCAAATATCCTCTGTTATGAAAGGCATGATGGGGTGCAGCAATCGCAAGGCAGACTCCAGCACGCTCAACAGGGTGAATTGGGTGGCCGAGCGGATAGACTCGTCTGTCGAGTGCAGCAGCGGTTTGGAAAACTCCAAGTACCAGTCGCAGTATTCATTCCAAATGAATTCGTAAAGGCACTGGGCCGCCAGGTCGAGACGAAATTCCCGCAGGTGTTTGTCAACTTCCTGCACCGTAAAATTGAGGCGGGACAATATCCAGCGGTCAAATACGCTGGTCTCAGCGGCCTCGGTCACAGCAGCGCCATCTGTTTGCATCAGCGCGAAGCGAGCCGCATTCCATAGTTTGTTGCAGAAGTTTCTGTAGCCCTCCACGCGGCCCAAATCAAACCGTATATGCCGGCCATGGGTTGCCAGTGCTGCAAATGTAAACCGCAGCGCGTCAGTGCCGAATGCTGCAATGCCGTCTGGAAACTCCTTGCGTGTTGCCTGTTCAATTGCGGGCGCCATCTGCGGTTGCATCAGGGAACGGGTGCGTTTGCTGACCAACGACTCCAGATCAATACCGTCAATCAGGTCGAGGGGGTCGAGCACGTTGCCTTTTGACTTGGACATCTTCTGGCCCTGGGCATCGCGAATAAGCCCATGGATGTAGACCGTCCTGAACGGCACGTCTCCCATGAATTTGAGCCCCAACATGATCATTCGTGCGACCCAAAAGAAAATGATGTCAAATCCTGTGACCAAAACGCTTGAAGGGTAGAAACGGTTCAAAAACGGTGTGTCGTTGGGCCAGCCCAATGTCGTAAACGGCCACAGCCCTGACGAAAACCAGGTGTCGAGTACGTCTTCATCCTGCCGCAGGGGAATTCCGTCGGCCAGCTTGGAACGAATTCTGGCGTCGGCCTCGTCGATCCCGACGTGAATATTGCCGTCGGGGTCGTACCATGCCGGTATTCGGTGCCCCCACCAGAGTTGCCGGGATATGCACCAGTCTTCAATTCTGTGCATCCAGTCAAAATAGGTTTTGTTCCAGCTTTCCGGAACAAAGCGGATTCTGCCATCTTCAACCGCGGTCATTGCCTCGCGGGCCAGCGGTGCAATTTTCACGAACCACTGGTCAGTGAGGTAGGGTTCAACCACTGCCTGCGAACGATCTCCCCTTGGAATCATCAGTCGGTGGTCGTCTACCCGCTCGAGCAATCCGGCGGCCTGCAAATCCTCAACAATGGCACGGCGTGCGTCAAAGCGATCGAGTCCGCGATAGGCCTCCGGGGCGTTGTCATTCAGGCTGCCGTCCGGATTGAGCACATTGACCACATCCAGACCGTGACGCTTGCCGATGTCATAGTCATTGAAGTCATGAGCCGGGGTGATCTTGACGCAGCCGGAACCGAATTCGGGGTCGACATATTCGTCGGCAATGACTGCAATGGTCCGTCCCGTCAGCGGCAATTCCAGCTCATGGCCGACCAGATCGATGTAGCGCTCATCACCGGGGTGCACCGCGACGGCCGTGTCGCCCAAGAGTGTCTCGGGTCGGGTGGTAGCTACCACCAGGTGCCCACGTCCATCCGAGCGGGGGTATCGAATGTGCCACAGGTGGCCGTTTTCTTCTTCGGAAATCACCTCCAGGTCCGAAAGGGCCGTGAGCAGCACAGGGTCCCAATTGACCAGACGCTTGCCGCGGTAGATTAGCCCTTCTTCATACAACTGGACGAATTCTGTCATCACAGCTTTAGAGAGGGGCTCGTCCATAGTGAAACAATGCCTGGACCAATCCACCGATGCGCCGAGCCGTTTCATCTGCCCGATAATCGTATCGCCGGATTGCTCCTTCCAAGCCCAAACTGCATCGTTGAACCCTTTACGGCCGAGGTCGTGACGGCTTTTGCCTTCGGCCTGCAATTGCCGCTCAACCACCATTTGCGTCGCAATGCCCGCATGATCGGTGCCCGGTTGCCATAAGGTGTCCGTCCCCCGCATACGTTGCCAGCGAATCAGGGTGTCCATGATCGTATTCTGGAAGGCGTGCCCCATGTGCAAACTGCCGGTGACGTTGGGTGGCGGCAGCATGATGCAGTATGGCGGGTCATTTGAAGTGGCGGAGCCGCCACTGGGCTTGAACCAGTCGCCTGCCATCCAGTGCTCATACCACTTGCCTTCGATTGAGGCCGGGTTGTAAGTCTTCTCCATCAAGGGTTCACTCGCCATGTGCTCGATTATTCTTGTTCAATCATTGGAAACTGTTGTTGCTACTTTAATGTCGTGGCTGGCGGGATCAAGTCCCATGTCCCTGTAGTACCGGAATTTGTCTCTCGAATGCGCTCTGTCCTGCTGGCTGAACGGCACGATTTCGAGAATTCTTTGGAATCGGTCGGGTTCGGTGACAGCACCGGCCGTCAGGTTGATCATTACGGCGCCATCGGGCTCAAGATGCGCAAACTGATCCGGGGTGCCCAGGATGACGGGTGCCTTACGCCCTTTGGCTGCGCCTGCATTGGGAATGGCGAGTCGGTGTGGTAGAAAACGGCCGCTTGGAAGCTCCCACATCAGGGCATCCAGAGCTTGCAGCTCTTCAAATGATGTCACGGCCACACGGATGTGACCCCCTTTTTCCCACGCCATCAGTGCCAGGCGGCAGGCGAGATGTGGTGCTGCCTGGGTTGCGCTCTGCAAAACGTAGAAGTCAACCTGGCAGCGGCTGGACATGTTGTCAGCCTGAGCCCCTTTCGCTGGCGGTAATCAGGTACTGGGTCAGCAAGCCCACGGGTCTGCCCGATGCGCCGTCCTGGTTATCCCAACTGAACGCCGTGGCCGCTACATCGATGTGGGCCCAGCGCTGCTCAGTGGCGAAACGCGAAAGAAAGCAAGCCGCCGTGATGGTGCCGGCGGCCGAGCCACCGACATTCTTCATGTCGGCATAGGGTGTATCCAGTTGTGATTGGTATTCATCCCACAACGGCAGGCGCCAGGCCCTGTCGACAACCTGCTCTCCTGCCTCGATCAGGTCTGCTGCCAAATCTTCGTCATTACTCAGCAACCCGGATGCATGGGTGCCCAATGCGACCCGGACTGCGCCGGTCAGCGTTGCAACATCCACCAGAGTCACCGGATCAAGCCGTTCGCTCCAGGTCATGGCATCACAGAGAATCAAACGCCCTTCGGCATCGGTATTGAGCACTTCAATGGTTTGGCCCGACATGCTGGTCAAAATATCGCCAGGTCTGTAAGCGGCAGCGTCCGGCATGTTCTCGACTGCAGGCACAATGCAAACCAGATTCAAGGGTAGATTGAGTTGTGCGCAGGCCATCATTGCCCCCATGACGCTTGCCGCGCCGCACATGTCGTACTTCATCTGGTCCATGCTGGAAGGCGATTTCAGAGACAAGCCGCCTGAGTCGAAAGTAATTCCCTTGCCCACGAACACATAGGGTCGGTCGTGCTGGGCGGCGCCCTGGTAAGAGAGCACAATGAGTTTCGGCCGGTTGGTGCTGCCTTGGGCCACGCCAAGCAGGGCGTTCATGCCCAACTCGTTCAGCCGGTCCTCCTCGAGCACCTCCAGTTCTACCGACTGGAAGCCCGCAGCCAATTCGGCGGCCTCATCTGCCAGGAAGGCCGGATTGCAGATATTGGCAGGCAAATCGCCGAGATAGCGTGCTTTGAGAATGCCGCTGGCCATTGCGGCCGCTTGATCCAAAACGTTCTGAAAACTGTCGTCGGCGTGGAAGGATACACTTTTAAGCGGTTTCGGATCGTCTTCCTTCACGGCCTTTGTAGCCGTATAAATATAGTTTGCGCACTGTACGCCCAACGCCGCCTGTCGCAATCGCCATTGAGGCTTGCTGCCGCCAAACGTCTGTGCATGCAGGCACACATGGGCGTTGCCGGCCGGCCCATCGCGTAGCGCTGCCCCGGCTGCGCGACAGGCCCGGTCGAACCGGGGGGCAGATAGTTTTTCAATTTTGCCAAAACCAATGATCAAGACACGGCGCGCTTGCACACCGGCCAAGGCATGCAGGGTGGTCACTTTTCCAAGCCCGGTGTTAATGTCGCAAGACGAAACCATCGCTTTGAGCACGCCGCCACTGGCGCTGTTGATCCGCTCAGCCGCTTCATTCAATGCGTCATGCGCGCAAACGCCGAGCACCAGACAATCGCTGTCTACTGTTTCCGGGGAATTGTTGTTCAGGCTAAGTTGCATATGGAATCCTGGTGCACGGTGGTTCAGCTAAGCGCGACATTCTACAAGAATTGTTTGCAAAATCGGTTTTAATTTGGAGGCCCCAGGATAACTGCTAGACTGAGCCATCTGGCGTTAGTGCTCTGTCAGCCTTACAAAGTAGGATCAGTGGAATGCCGCAGAGACTGATTTGATCATTCTCCAACGATACATTTTGCGCGAATGGTTTTGGACATTCCTGGCCGTGCTCATCGTGTTGCTGGTGGTTATGGTCGGGGTCACACTGGGCGATATCCTCAATGACATTGCGGGCGGCAGGTTGCCCGCAGGTCTTATCGGCATGCTGTTGTTGTATAAGCTGCCGGACGTACTCAGTACGATCGTCCCGCTGGCCATGTTTACCGCAGTCATTTGGGGGCAAGGGCGCCTCTACCGGGATCAGGAAATGACCGTGATGCGCGCCAGCGGCTTTAACTGGAGACTCCTGCTCAGGCCGCTTTTAAACCTGGTTTTGCCGGTGGCAGTGGTGTTGTTGATGATTGATCTGTTTTTGTCACCAGCTGCGTCTTCTTCCATGCAGCAGCGATTGGAAAAAGCCTTTCGAAACGCTTCCGAATGGGGGCTACAGGCAGGGCGATTTCACATCCTTCAGGGTGGTGACCTGGTCATTTATGTCGAGGCGGTCGAAGACGATGGCCGCACGCTTAAGCACGTATTCATCCAGCACCGCGACAATCGGCGGGACCAGATTTGGATCGCCGACAAGGGATATTACTGGCTGGATGAGAAAAATGGGGACCGTTACCTGACTCTGGAAAACGGTCAGATCACCGAGGGATTGCGCAGGAAGCTGGACTTTAACATCGTGCGCTTTAAGCGCAATGATCTGCGGCTGCCTGAGCCCGAAGAACGGGTGCGCGGCATTCCGCTGGAGGCCCGGCCCACCAGGGATGTAATGCTGTCGGATAAACCCGCCGCCGCGGCCGAAATTCAATGGCGGGTTTCACCGGCAATCGCTATCGTGGTGCTTGGTTTTTTGGCTATTCCGTTGTCGCATACGTCGCCTCGCGAAGCGCGCGGCGGGCGCCTATTGCTCGGAATACTGACCTATGCGGTGTACGCCAACGCCCTTGTCATGTCCAGAAGTCTCATCGAACGGGAGGTCCTGTCACCATCGATTGGCTTGTGGTGGGTACACTTGCTGATTGTTCTTGCTGCGTTGCTGTGGTTGCGCACGCAAGGCCGGGTTGCGGGTAAACGAAGTTGATCAAGCAGGTCGATCGTTACGTAGGCACTGCCGCCCTGACCGGTACGTTGGTGATCTGGCTGGGTTTGACGCTCCTGTTCATGGTCTTTGCCTTGCTCAATGAACTACGCGGGGCAGAAAACCAATTCGGAACGGCCGACGTATTTTGGTATGTCGCCATGATGTCGCCAAAAATGGCCTACCAGATGTTCCCCGTATCTGCATTGCTGGGCACGTTGACCGGCGTTGGTGCGCTGGCGGCTGCCAACGAACTGGTTGCATTCAGAACCGCCGGTGTCTCCCGCATGCGGCTCGCCGGCGCGGCTCTGGGTGGCGTACTGGTGCTCACGATTGGCGTTATGGCGATTGGCGAATGGGTGGTGCCGGAGGCCGAGCAAAGGGCACGCGCCTTCAAGAGAAGCGAAACCACCGGCCGTCAGATTATTGGCGGGCCGCGCGGAATGTGGGTACGGGAGGGCAACAACATCGTCAATATTCAATTGCCGGTGTTGTCGACCGGACAGGCAGGCCCTGCGGTCGAATTCAACCAGGTTGTCATCTATGGATTTGACGATTCGCTGCGGCTTGAATCCATTACGCGGGCCGCTCAAGCCGCACATAGCGAGAATGGTTGGGAATTGCAGCGGGTTTATTCCGTCGAGTTCAATGAACAAGGCGCGCGTCGTACCCGTAGCGCGACGCGAGAATGGTCGACGGAAGTCAAACCTGAATTGCTGGATTCGGCCGTGACCCGCCCTTGGCGCCTGTCGATCCGGTCGCTGATTGCTTACCTGGACTATCTGCGTCAGAACAGCCTGGATGAGCGCATTTACCTGGCGGCATTATGGGAAAAGATTTTTTATCCGCTGACTGCGATTGCCCTGGTGCTGGTCGGTATGCCGTTTGTGTTCAGTTCCACCCTCAGCCACAACCTCGGTGTCAGACTGTTCGTGGGCATGACGATCGGCGGGGCGTTCATGATTATTAACGAGGGCGTGCAGAACTACTCCAGTGTTTATCGACTGTCGCCGTTGCTGTCCAATCTGGTGCCCTCGTTGCTCCTCGGGCTGGCGGCCATCATGGCCCTGCGCCGCTCTGTCTGAGGTAAGGAGTCTCGCTTCCCTCGGCAATTGCTCCTACATTGCTCTACCTCCTGCATCCCTGCAGTCGTGCTCCCGCCTGCGGCGGAAGGCGGCTGCGCTTGACTGCATCTAACTTAGTCTGGCTTCGCCAGCCATGGCCGGCAAACGAGAAGGGTACGGTTTCGCCGCAGGCGAAGAAGTGCCCTGGGAGTGCCGAGCCGAGCCTGCGGCTGGAGTCTCGCTTCCCTCGGCAATTGCTCCTACATTGCTCTACCTCCTGCATCCCTGCAGTCGTGCTCCCGCCTGCGGTTCCACTGGAACAAATCATTACGCCCACAAGAATTCTGCACGGCGCAGGAAATCTCCCCGGCCCGTACCACTCAGTGCGACGTAAAGGATGCCGAGCGCCGACAAGCGACTGGGTCGCCGAGCCAGGGATGGCTCGACGAGGCGACACGGAACAGGATGTTCCGTTGGAGCCGACCCACCAAGCGCGGAGAAGCGAGGGTAGCCCGAATGGCCATCCGTCTGGAGCACTGAGTGGTACGGGCCGGGGAGATTTCCGGTGCTCGGCGCTTCCCTTCAATTGGCGTTTATCGCTGTGGTTTCTCTTCTTGCGAGTTGATTTTTACCAGCCTGGTGCGGCTCGCAATATCGTGCCATGTGCGTGCATTTGGCTCGAACAAAGACCAGAGAAACCCCAGGCCTGCTGCTGCGGCCGACAACAACGATACGCAGAAGCGAATTCCGCATGCGCGCCAGCCCGGCGTTCCTGATATTTCATCAACGATACAAATCTTCCAGGCCCGCATCCCCAGGGTCTGCCCGCCTTTGTGCCAGCACCATGCCAAGTACATAAACCAAATCGCCACCAGATAACCGGTGTATAGGGAATCCCGCAGCGCCATCGTTTCCCCATCCAAAAACACCAATGCAATTGCGCCGGCCGCCATCAGGATGGCGACCAGCACAACGGCGTCGTAGACCATGGCCAACAGTCTGCGCCACAATCTACAGGGCTCGCCACAGGGTTTTGTAATCATGTGTCAAAAGTCATGGTCTTTCTGGAATTGGACTATCAGTTTGGTTATGCTGACTGACCCGGGTATCAGAATTTGATCGAACAAGTTTACTCGCAAACTGATATCTGCACCTAAAAATCAGACCCAAACTGGAAACAGGCTATGCCAAATTTACCTATGATTCGAATCGCCAGAACTTGCTTCTCGGCGGCTGCGCTAATTGCTGTCACCGGCAGCTTATATGCAGAGACGTTAAAGCCTTCCGTTGATGTGGAATCAAGAATCAATGTGGATGCTGCAGCGTCCCAAGGACGGATTAACACCCTGGCCCGACAAACGCAGGATCTACTGGCTGAATTCAGATCAGTCGTGAGAGAAACAGAAAGCCTCACAATTTATAACGACAACCTCGAGCGTGTGGTGATCGATCAACGCGACGAAATCACCTCAATCACCTCTCAACTCGGAGGCCTTGAAGCAACCAATCGAGGGGTCGTGCCTCTGATGTTGGATATGATCGAGGCGCTGGACCAGATTGTTGAGGCTGATATCCCATTTCGCATCGAAGAACGGCGCGAAAGGGTAATTCGTTTGCGTGACATGATGGACCAGGCTGAAGTGACGGCCTCGGAAAAGTATCGTCGCGTGATGGAAGCCTATCAAAGCGAACTGGAGTTTGGCAGAACCACCGAAGCCTACTCTGATACGCTGCCTTCGACCGGCCAGACCGTCGCCTTTCTGCGGGTCGGCCGCACTCTGCTTGTCTATCAGACCAGCGACGGAATTAACACCGGTTGGTTCAACCCGGTCACGCGACAATATGAGTCGCTGCCGGACCGCTACCGGCTGGATGTCAAGGATGGGCTCGCCATTGCTCGCAATGAAAAGGCGCCTAATCTGGTTATGTTGCCCGCACCGGGGCCAGAGGTGGTGCAATGAGAACTTCCAAAATTCTGATCGCTTTCTCGTTGCTTCTGGCGGCAACTTGCCTCAGTGCCCAAACTCTTGATGAACTGGCGAAAATCGTCCGTGAGGCGGCAAATTCCGAAGCCAAAATCAATCAGGAACGAGAGGCGGAATTCGTTCGCGATCGCAACAATCAACAGAAACTGCTGGCCGGGGCCAGGCAGGATCTGAAAAACGAAAACGCGCGCAGTGATCGCTTGCGAAGCGAATATGACAGCAACGAAAGGTCACTGGCCGAACTGGAAACGACCCTGGCCGAACGCATGGGCAACCTGGGTGAGCTGTTCGGTGTTGTGCGACAGGCCTCTGGAGACATCCAGGCCGCACTGGATGACTCGATGGTGTCCGCGCAAATTTCAGGGCGGACTCAGTTTTTGTCCGACCTCGCTCAGCGCAGGGCATTGCCGACCGTTGCTGAATTGAGACAACTGTGGTCGGCCATGGTGACCGAAATCGCTGAGTCTGGCAAGGTCGTCACATTTACCGCCAACGTAGAGAGAGCTGATGGCCAGAGGGAGGACATGCAGGTGGTCAGGCTTGGCGTTTTCAACGCGGTTAGTGGCGGCAGGTTCCTCGACTGGGATACCAGCAAGAGTCGTGAGAATCTGATCGAGCTGGCCCGCCAGCCGGCCGCACGATTTGCCGCTATGGCCAGCGATCTGCAAAGCGCCTCAAGCGGAGAGATCGTTCCAATGGCGGTCGATTTTACCCGTGGCCAGATATTGCGGGCGGTTGTCCAGTCCAAGACTCCGATTGAGCGTGTCAAAGAGGATGGCGGTCCGGTGGGTTACGTCATTATTGGTGTGGGCCTGTTCGGACTATTGATGTGTTTGTGGAAGGCCTTTGCGCTCTATACCACAGGCGGCAAAATGTCCAAGCAGCTCAAGACTGAATCTGCCAACAAGAAAAATCCATTGGGGCGGGTCATGGCGGTATACACGGACAATCCCGATTCTGATATCGAAACGCTGGAACTCAAGCTGGATGAAGCCATATTGCGCGAGACCGCGCCGCTCGAAACTGGCCTGTCATTCATCAAGGTATTGTACGTTGTCGCACCGCTGCTCGGTCTGCTGGGTACTGTGGTGGGCATGATTGCCACTTTCCAGATGATCACCCTGTTCGGCACCGGTGATCCGAGAATGATGGCGGGCGGTATTTCAACGGCGCTGGTGACAACAGTATTGGGCCTGGTGGTTGCGATTCCCCTGACCTTGCTGCACAGCTTTTTGCAGGGTAAAGCCAAGTCGTTGATCCAGATGCTTGAAGAGCAGGCAGCAGGAATCATTGCGAGAATGGCGGAGCGCACTGGATGATCTGGATTTATGCAGGCATCGGGTCGATCCGGGACTTCATGGAGCTTGGTGGCGATGTGCTGTGGGCCATCATGGTCGTGTTGTTACTGATGTGGACACTGATCATTGAGCGCTTGTGGTATTTCTACCGGATTCATCCGACGAAAAAACGCGAGATCATGACCACCTGGGAATCACGCGCCGACACCACGTCCTGGTATGCCAAGCGCATACGCGACATGCTGATTTCACAGACCTCGGTGGCGCTGAAATCCAATATTGGCCTGATCAAGGCGCTCATTGCCATTTGTCCCCTGTTGGGTCTGATGGGTACAGTGACCGGCATGATCACCGTGTTTGATGTGATGACATTCAGCGGCGGCAGTAATGCCCGTGCGATGGCAGCGGGTGTTTCGATGGCCACAGTTCCGACCATGGCCGGCATGGTGGCAGCGCTGTCGGGTGTTTATTTTGGCACCTGGCTGGAGCATATGGCGGGGGTCGAAACCGAAAAGTTAGAGGACCTGTTACAGCATCACTAATTATTATTTGTGACCATTAGACAAATGGCACCTGAAACGGAGTACTGGCATGGCCAGACGGCACGCAAAATTTGATGATCCCGAAATCAACATCACACCGATGCTGGACATCGTCTTCATCATGCTTATATTTTTTATTGTCACCACATCATTCACCAAAGAGACGGGCGCCATGATTGTCAAGCCCGAGGCCGAGCAGTCCGTCGCTTTGAGGAATGGCACGATATTGATCGGTGTCAAACCCAATGACGATATCTGGATGAACAAGCGTGCAATTGAGATGCGCGAGGTGCGCCAGATGGTGGAACGCGCGAAAGCTGAAAACCCGGAAGGCAGTGTGGTCATCATTGCCGACAGGGGGTCGCGGATCGGTACCGTAACCCAGGTGATGGACCAGGTAAAACTGGCGGGCATTCAAGGTATTGCCCTATCAGCCGAGAAGCCCGGAGGTTGAGCGGGCATTCAATGCGCGTGACAAAACAGACCATGGTTGTTGAATTATGAACAAATTTCGAATGGTGTTTGCGGCGGCCTTGGCCATTGTGGTGACCTTCGGCTTGTTTCTCTTCATGCACAAGCTGATTTCATCAGGGGCAGGCGACCCCAACGAACTCGATGCCATTGCTGGTATTCATTTTGGGCCGATCGAGATACCTGATGACATCATGACCAAGTCGAGGCGAATTCCAAAGAAACCGCCGCCGCCAAAGGATCCGCCGCCGCCGCCCAGGTTGAAAATTTCCAAGGTGGATGAGAACGTTCAAAACATGCCGAATATTGACATGCCCAACGTTGATGTGCCGCTGGTGGGCGGTTCGGGAATGTTTCTCGGCAACTTCCAGCAGGTTGACAAGACAGCCGAGGGCGACATAATTCCGCTTGTGGTGATCAGACCGATGTATCCGCGTGAAGCCGCCATTTCTGGAATCGAAGGATGGGTGAAGGTCGAATTTACCATCACGGCAGTCGGAACCGTAACCGATGCCAGAGTCATCGACGCCGACCCGAAACGAATGTTCAACCGCGAAGCAGTCCGCGCCATTTTAAAATGGAAATTTAAACCGCGGGTGGTCGATGGGGTGGCTGTGGATCGGCGGGCGACGCAAATTATCGATTTCAGCCTTGACAAGCCGGGAGGGCGTTGATATGTGCAAAAGGTAGTATCGCCGCGATCCTGATGGGTTTGATTATTATTGCGCCTTCAAGCGCCGTCGCCCAATCCGGGCAGTGCGGCATCGAACGTAAAGTGACCACCAAGGCCTTGGACGAGGCCACCTGGAAGCAACTTAACAAGGCCTATGAGCGCGTTGGCGAAGATGAATACCAGGCTGCCTACGAAATGCTGCTGCGTGTGGGCAACCGGGCAGGTAAGGATAAGTATCTGCGAGGTGTAGTTGCCCAGGCCACGGCGCAGGTCGAATGGCTAATGGAAAATTACGATGCCGCGCTGAAGAATTTCGAAATCGCCGTGGAAATGGATGCGCTGCCCAACCAGGCGCATTTTGCCCTGATGTATCAGATTGCCCAACTCTACTTCATGAAAGAGCGCTACGATGACGCCCTGGTGCGCCTGGATACGTGGTTTTGCCACGCGCCCAAAGAAAAAATAACCTCTTCTGCCCACGTGCTCAAGGCTTCCATCTACGCACAAAAAGAAGACTATTCGAACACCATCAAGGCGATTCAGATCGCCATCGATATGGCCGAGGACCCCAAGGAACAATGGTTCCAGCTCAAGCTCGCATCGCATTATGAACTGGAGCAGTTTCCCCAGGCCGCCGACACGCTTGCGCTGCTGATTCAGCACTGGACCGACAAAAAACTTTACTGGATCCAGCTTTCTCAAACCTACTACAAGCTGAAACAGGAAAAAGAGTCACTGTCAGTTCTGGCGCTGGCGCACCGCAAAGGACTGCTTGATAAGCAATCTGACTTGCTCTTCCTGTCCAGTATGCTTGCCAACGCCGAAGTGCCTTATAAAGCTGCCGACGTGCTCCAACAGGGTATTGAAGACGGCATCGTCGAAGGCTCGTTGAAACACTGGTCCGCTGTTGCTGATTCCTGGTACAACGCGGAGGAGCTTGAAAAAGCGCTGATCGCTTACCAGAAGGCCGGTGAAGTCTCCACCAATGGCAAGATCGACTTGCGTCGGGGCTATATTCTGGTTGATCTGGAACGCTGGGACAGCGCACTGGAGGCCATGGATGCCACCATCGGCAAGGGTGGATTGCGTGAGCGGGAAACCGGTGAAGCTTACCTGCTGCGCGGCATGGCTGAGTTCAGCCTCGGCAATTACAACCAGGCCAGCTCGGACTGGTCCAGTGCACGCATGTATAAAGAGACCCGCGAAGCGGCCCAGCAGTGGCTCAACCACCTAAAAGAAGAGCGTCGGCGCCGAGCACCCTGAGGCGGAAATCGGCCTGTTGGTGGCAGCCCCCAATTATCGGGTGCCGTCGTGACAACTGCAGCACACAAGCAATTCGAACAAATCGATTATTTCCTCGATGCCATGTGGGCAGAAAGGGGATTGAGCGACAACACCCTCAAAGGATATCGCTACGATCTGACCTCGCTTGCACGTCATCTCCGTGGCCGAAACCAAAGCCTCCTTGAGGCCACAAGAGAAGACCTTCTCCGTTTTCTTGCAGACCAGGTTAAAGCGGGCAAAAGTCCTCGCTCAATGACGCGCTACTTGTCAGGGTTCCGGCAATTTTACCGCTGGCTGGCCAGGGAAGGACGCATCGAAGAAGATCCATGTGCCCTGATTGACAGCCCGAAACTGGGGCGTGGTTTGCCCAGGGCCCTCACTGAGGCGCAGGTCGAAGCACTGCTCCTGGCCCCTGATGTGTCCAACTGCCTCGGGCTGAGAGATCGAACCATGCTGGAAGTTATGTACGCCGCCGGATTACGCGTCAGCGAGCTGGTCGAGATGGAATTGTCCAATCTGAACCTGATTCAGGGCATCGTCAGGGTGGTTGGCAAAGGTGGCAAGGAGCGCCTGGTGCCGCTGGGCGAAGTGGCCATCGACTGGCTGCAACGCTATCTTGAATCCGGCCGACCCCGCATTCTCAAGGACGGTCAGTCGGTGCATTTGTTCGTGACAACCCGCAGGGCAGCGATGACCAGGCAGGCATTCTGGTACGCGGTGCGCCGTCACGCGCTAAAAGCGGGAATAACCAGCAAGGTATCGCCGCATGTCTTGCGACATTCATTTGCCACCCATTTGCTGAATCATGGCGCAGATTTGCGCGTTGTGCAGTTGCTGCTCGGCCACAGTAACCTCTCCACTACCCAGATCTACACCCACGTCGCCCGCGAGGGGCTGAAGCATATTCACAGCAAGCACCATCCGCGGGGCTGATGGGGTCAGAATGTATAATGCACCCGCAGCGTCCGATCGGGATGAACGAGTCGCCTGATCTGCTGTCCATAACGGCACGTACAACATATAAGAGGCGAATTCATGAGGGTACAATCTTTAGCACTGGCCGTAACAGCCCTGCTTTTGGGCACGACTGCCTTTGCTCAGGCCCAGGATGAAATGGACCTGGTGGAGCAGCGGATCAGGGTATTGGCGCCGAATGCACAGTCTATTGCGGTATCGGAAACGCCAATCTACGGCATACTTCAGGTGCAGATCAACGGTGAAATTGTGTATGCGTCCAGCGATGGAAAATACCTGATTCAGGGGCGCTTGATCGACATGGAAACGCGGGAAGACCTGACTGAACGGGCCAAGGCGTCGATCAGGCGGGAGATCATGGAGGAAATCGATAAAACAGGGCATATCGTCTTTGGCCCTGAAGATCCGGATTACGAGTTGATGGTTTTTACAGACATCGACTGCGGTTACTGCCGCAAACTTCACTCGCAAATAGAGGCGTATGCGGATCAGGGAATTGCCATCCGTTATATGTCCTTTCCCCGCGCCGGGATTGGTTCTGCGTCCTATGATAAAGCGGTTTCTGTTTGGTGCGCCTCCGACCCCCGTGAAGCGCTGACAAGTGCCAAGTTGGGTGCAGAACCTGTGCCCCTTCAATGCGAGAATCCCGTTGCCGATCAATATCGGTTGGGTCAGGAGTTGGGCGTTACCGGCACGCCGGCTTTGCTGACGTCCAGCGGCAACCTGATCCCCGGCTACGTGCCGCCGGAAAAGCTCCGCGAGCGGCTTGATGGCATGAACAGCGCGGTAGGCGACTAGACCTGTTGCAAAGGTCGCACCTGCAGCCAGCGAGACTCGTTATATAATGTGCCCCCAATCGGGTCGTCTGACCGCAAACGTCTGGGGAGTAAGTATTGACCGAGTTCACCTGCCTGTTGGGAGAACCCGCCCTATCAGAGTTTCGCAGTAGGAAGTTATCGGACCGAATCGCCAGGCAATGGGATGGATTGGCGCCTGCTGGCTTGGTTTCACGATATCTTTATGTCGTAGCGCATCAGCCCGGATTGGCTGGACGAGCGGTTGATCGCTCTGTTCCGCGCCGCCTGGAGGACCTGCTGAGCGGCGAGCCGGCAGATGATCTTCCAACCCAGGACCTGTTCCTGATCGTGCCGCGAATCGGCACCATTTCTCCCTGGTCAAGCAAAGCCACCGACATTGCAAGGCGTTGCGGCCTGGATTCCGTCTCGAGAATTGAACGTGGGGTTGCCCACTGGATCGCGGGCGCAGATGAACTCGATACCGAAGCGCGACAACTCCTGGGTGCGATGCTGCACGACCGGATGACCCAGTCAGTGCTCCGCGCCATGGATGAGCTAAGCCAGTTGTTCCACCACGAACAGCCGCGCCCTTTGTCACACTACGAGGTCATATGTCCCGAAGCCGCATCATGTCTCGATGCGGGAGCGCAGCTAAATTCGGCAGGCTTCGAAGCATTGGAGCAGGCGAACCGCTCGCTGGGGCTTGCCCTTTCGGATGAGGAAATCCGCTACCTGGTCAACCAATTTGGCCACCTGGGCAGAAACCCGACAGACGCTGAGCTAATGATGTTCGCTCAAGCCAACTCCGAGCACTGCCGCCACAAGATATTCAACGCAGACTGGCACGTCGATGGTAAAAAAATGCAGCTTTCGCTGTTTGCCATGATCAGGAATACTCATGCCTGCGCGCCGGAGGGAATTCTTTCGGCTTATCACGACAATTCGGCCGTGATTGCCGGAGGTGACGGTCAACGCCTGCTGGTCAATCCGTCGACAGGAGAGTACGGGTGGAAAACCGAGTCCCTGCCGACCCAGATCAAGGTTGAGACCCATAATCACCCGACGGCAATTTCACCATTCCCCGGCGCCGCGACCGGCTCAGGCGGAGAAATCCGCGATGAGGCCGCAACCGGAAGGGGCGCCAGGCCTAGGGCAGGCCTGTGCGGGTTTTCCGTTTCCCATCTTCAGTTCGAAGACCAACAGCCGCCCTGGCTAAGTGACAACGGCAAACCCGGTCGAATCGCCAGTGCGGTCGAAATCATGATTGAAGGCCCGGTGGGTGCTGCCTCGTTTAATAATGAATTCGGACGGCCTGCCCTGTGTGGGTACTTTCGGACTTTTGAACAGGAAATTGGCGGACGGCTGTGGGGTTATCACAAACCCATCATGATTGCCGGTGGCATGGGCAGCATTCGTGAAAATCTGGTAGACAAGCAGCCGTTGGTGGACGGTGCCGTCATTGTTGTCCTCGGGGGGCCGGCAATGCTGATTGGTTTGGGCGGTGCCGCCGGATCTTCTCAGGGCAGTGGACAGAGCGCTGAGGACCTGGACTTCGCATCCGTCCAGCGCGGTAATCCGGAGATGCAACGGCGCTGTCAGGAAGTCATCGATCACTGTTGTGCGCTCGGGCAGGACAACCCCATGCTGTCCATTCACGACGTCGGGGCGGGGGGGCTGTCCAACGCGATTCCTGAATTGCTCGACGACGGCGGTGTTGGCGGCAAGCTGGAGATTCGCCAGGTGCCGAGTGCTGATTCGTCCCTGGCGCCAATGGAAATCTGGTGCAACGAGGCGCAGGAACGCTATGTCCTGGCGGTCGAACCCCACCGGCTCGAAGAGTTTGAATCGATATGCAGGCGCGAGCGTTGCTCGTATGGTGTTGTGGGCACGGCGACCGCGAACAAACATCTTCGCATCGATGACAGGCTACTGGATGAAACCGTGGTCGACATGCCGTTGCAGGTGTTGCTTGGCAATCCTCCCAAGCTGAGTAGAAGGGCAAGTCGACTGCAGACCGAATCATCTGCAGGAAAGTTTGACGTGGCAAATGTTCGAGCCTATCTGCACCAGGTACTGCGCTTTCCCACTGTGGCGAGCAAATCTTTTCTTGTCACCATCGCAGACCGTTCAATCGGTGGTCTGGTCACACGCGACCAAATGGTTGGACCTTGGCAGGTGCCGGTGGCCGATGTTGCCGTCACCCTGGCTGGATTCAAAACCGCTCATGGCGAAGCAATGGCCATGGGTGAGAGGACACCGCTGGCAATTGTCAACGGCCCGGCGTCAGGGCGCATGGCCATCGCCGAAGCAGTGACCAATATTGCCGCAGCTGCAATTGACAGTTTGTCCGATATTCGGATGTCGGCCAACTGGATGGCCGCGGCCGGGGAGCCGGGTCAGGACGCCACGCTGTTTGATACGGTGGAGGCAGTGGGGATGGATTTATGCCCCAAATTGGGTATCGCGATTCCCGTCGGAAAAGACTCCTTATCGATGAAAACCCAGTGGCGGGATTCGGGTGTTGAAAAGAGAATGCTGGCACCGGTTTCGCTGATCGTGTCGGCATTCGCCCCTGTCAGCGATGTGAAACGAACGCTGACGCCGTTGCTGGCAACCGCCGAGTCGGGAGACGGTGCGCTTTTGCTGATTGACCTGGCTGCAGGAAAACGCCGCCTCGGCGGGTCTGTATTGGCTCAGGTCACCAACCAGTTCGGGTCGGAAGTACCCGATCTGGATGATGCCAATCTATTGCAATCGTTCTTCGCCGCGGTCCAAGAGTTGAACCGGAAAAAGCTCCTCGGCGCCTATCACGATCGCTCCGACGGCGGGCTCATCACCACGCTTTGCGAAATGGCGTTTGCTTCCCGCTGTGGCTTGCACATTGAACTCGACAGCGATCCAGAGGGTGCGGTGAATCTTGCCGGGGCTGCGATCGTCGGGGCATTGTTCTGTGAGGAACCCGGGGTGGTGATCGAGGTCAGGCTCAATGACCTGGAAAAGGTCATGGTGGTGATCGAGCGCCATGGGTTGGCTGGTGTTGTAAGCAACCTGGGCCGGGTCGTTGCCGGTGACCGACTGTTGGTTCGGTGTGGCGACAAGACGGTGTTGGATGAACACCTGCCCGAGCTCCAGGCCTTGTGGTGTGAACCCGGCCACTCCATCCAGTTGCTTCGAGACCATCCCGATTGCGCCAGGGAAGAACTGGAAACCGTAACTGATTGGGCGTCAGAACCCATGTGCCCCAGTCTGACTTTTGATCCGGCTGACAATGTTGCTGCCGCTTATATCGCAACCGGCATTCGTCCTGCGGTGGCCATCATCAGGGAACAAGGCGTCAATGGGCATGTCGAAATGGCTGCGGCGTTTGATATGGCCGGATTTCGCGCCGTTGATGTCCACATGACCGACCTGCAGGAAGGCAGGCGCCGGCTGAGTGAATTTGACGGCATAGTTGCCTGTGGAGGTTTTTCATATGGCGACGTACTGGGTGCCGGCCGGGGATGGGCAAAATCCATTCTTTTCACCGTGGGGTTGCGCCGCGAGTTTGAGCGGTTTCTCGCGGATGGAAGTAAATTTGCGTTGGGCGTATGCAATGGATGCCAAATGTTTGCTGCAATGCGTGAGCTGATTCCTGGTGCGGATGGGTGGCCGGATTTTGCGGTCAATCGTTCAGAACAGTTTGAAGGCCGATTGGCGCAGGTGCGAATCGAGTCTTCGCCATCCCTGTTTTTCAGGGGAATGGAAGGTTCCCTGCTGCCCGTCGCGGTGGCCCACGGCGAAGGTCGGGTCAACGATTCCAACGATCTGGTACCCGAGGAATTGGTGGCGGTAAGGTACACTGATGGCAGTGGCCGGGCGACCGGCAACTATCCGCACAACCCCAATGGCTCAACCGGGGGAATAACGGGCCTGTCCAATGTCGACGGCCGGGTGACGATCATGATGCCCCACCCCGAACGGACATTGAGAACAGTTAATTTTTCCTGGGCTCCGCAACATTGGAGTGAGGAATCACCCTGGCAAAGAATGTTTCAAAACGCCAGGGCGTGGCTAGGGCCTGTTAACACCCAAGGATCTTGACGATGTCAACAAATGAATCTGAAACCGGTGTTGTAGGGGAAGGTGTCGCAATGGCGGATGGGCCTGGTGATGATATTGCCGGCCCGGCTCAGGCAATGCCCCCACCCGCCGACGAACTGCGGCTCAGCGAGTTGTTATTGCTTGCCGGGCTCTGGATGTTGTTCGGCTTTATGTTGTGGTTCTACCTATCAGCGTTTCACGGGGTGCCGGTAAGGATCATCTCCGCCTCAATTCTTTCAGAAATTCTCGGCGATCATTTCTTCAATATTATTGTCAACCCGGACCGGCATTTCCTGCTGCAGGTACAGACGCATATCCCCTTTACATTCAGGGATGGCACTTCCGACGCTCTGGGTTTTATTGTCAACCCGCTGGTTTACAGCTACGGCCTGCCCCTGTTGTTTGGCCTGGTGATGGGCTCGGATGTGAGTTGGCGGCGCAAGCTCACGATTCTTTTGATCGGTTACGTTACCATCACGGCGGTGCAAGTCTGGGGCGTCGTGTGGCAGTCACTGAAAATGCTGGCCTACAATTTTGGCGCTGAAACACACCTGATCGTTTCGCAGGCGGGCATATCCGATGAGGCCATTGCATTGGGTTATCAATTGGGGTCGTTGATCCTGCCGGGGCTGGCGCCGGTTTTCGTGTGGGTATTGAGCAATCGTCCATTGGTGGAACAATTCGTCGGCTGGGAGGTAGGGGATAAGGAGATCAGGGAGTCGGGTCGAAAAAAGAACAAGCAACCCAAGTCGGATGAGCAGGAACCAAAATCCTGACTACCTGTCGGACAAGCAATCCTAAAAGGAGAATGCGCTAGTGGACGCACCGGAAGTTCAGCCAGGGCCCAAATCGGACCAACAACAGGGCCTGCAGACACAGCAAGACCAGCCAGCAATTCAGGACCCGGTATGCAGCCACCTGCTTGAGGTCGAAAGGCTGCGGGAAAATGATTTGAAGCGCGCGGTGGCCTACCAGGAGCAACATGGCGGCGATCTGGTCACCTTGCTGGTACGGCTGGGTCTGGTGTCGGAACGGGATGTGGCCGAGGCGGAGTCAAAACTGCTCGTGCTGGATTTGTTGCACGCCGCGGATTTTCCCGCAGAAGCGCCTGAGTTGGTCGGCATTTCAGTGCGCTTTCTCAAGCAGAATCTCATTCTCCTTGTCGCGGAAACAGACGATCTACTGACGGTCGCCATGGCCAACCCCCGGGATGAATTTTCCGTCAAGGCGCTGGCAATGGCGAGCGGCAAACGCATTGCCCGCCAGGTCGGCATCGCGTCGGAAATTGAAAACGGCATCGAAAAACTACTCGGCGGTGGGCGGTCGGCGATGGGTCAGATCGTTGAGAATCTGGGGGGGGATGGCGACAGTGACGTCGAAGACGTTGAGCACCTGCGTGACCTGGCTTCGGAGGCACCGGTCATCCGCCTGGTCAATTTGTTGATGCAGCGGGCCGTGGAAGCCAGGGCCTCTGACATCCACATTGAGCCATTCGAGAACCGACTGAAGATACGCTACCGGATTGACGGGGTCCTGCAGGAGGTGGAATCTCCGCCGGCCAGCTCAACGGCTGCGGTGATCAGCCGGGTCAAGATCATGGCCAAGTTGAATATTGCCGAACGACGACTGCCACAGGACGGCCGCATCATGCACCGGGTGCAGGGCAAGGAGCTGGATTTGCGCGTATCCACGGTCCCTACCTCGCATGGGGAAAGCGTGGTGATGCGAATCCTGGACCGGGAAAACGTCGTGCTGGATTTTGCGTCATTGGGGTTTGACGACCACAGCCACGATGGCTTCGCGAAAATTCTGGATATGCCGCACGGCATCGTGCTGGTCACAGGGCCCACCGGTTCGGGTAAGACAACCACACTGTATACCGCATTGAACCAGCTCAATACGCCGGAACGGAAAATCATCACCGTGGAAGACCCGGTCGAGTACCAAATTGAGGGCATCAATCAGATTCAGGCCAAGCCGTCGATCGGCCTCGATTTCTCGCACGCTCTTCGTTCCATCGTCAGGCAGGATCCCGATGTCATCATGATCGGTGAAATGCGCGATTTGGAAACAGCGAAAATTGCGATTCAGTCTGCCCTGACGGGCCACCTTGTCCTGTCCACGATTCACACCAACGATGCTGCGGGTGGCGTCACCCGGATGCTCGATATGGGTGTGGAAGACTACCTGCTTACTTCAACCGTTAACGCCATCCTTGCGCAACGCCTGGTGCGTACGCTGGACCAAAGTTCCCGCGAACCCTATGAGCTGCTGCCGGAACTTGCGCGTGAACTGGGCATCCCGGAGCGCACTGACGGTGGCTCCAATACCCTTTATCGGCCGGCACCCAGCGAATCGAACCCAACCGGCTATCGCGGCAGAACGACGATACTCGAACTGCTGGTGATGTCCGATGAGTTACGCAGGCTGGTCATGAACCACGCCACATCTGGAGAGATCCAGACCCAGGCGGTCAGCGAGGGCATGCGCACTATGTATCACGACGGGATGAAGAAATGTCTGGAAGGCAAGACAACCCTTGAAGAAGTATTGCGGGTCACCCAGGAAAGCTGATGCCCGTATTTGAATACAAGGCGGTGACCCCGGCCGGAGAAACGGTTCAGGGCTTGATGGAAGCGGTGAGCGTGGAGATGGTTGTCTCCAAGCTGCAAGAGGCGGGCAACCTACCGATTCATGCGCGTGAGGCAGGAACGGGCTTTAGCCTGGCAAATTTCAGGCTGGGCCGGCGCAAGATGAACACCCGCGAGGTCGGTCAGTTCACCCAGCAACTGGCGACCTTGCTCAGCGCGGGACTACCCCTGGATCGCTCACTGCAAGTCCTGCGCGAACTGGGGGAGAACGAGCGCGTCCAGCGCACGGTCAGTGAGATACGAGACCGCGTCAGGGAAGGCGGCAGCCTGTCCGAGGCGCTGCAGGAGCAGCACGGTGCATTCAGCCGACTGTTCGTCAACATGGTCCGGGCCGGTGAAGTCGGCGGTACGCTGGACAAGACGCTCGAGCGTCTTTCCGAATACCTTGAGCGCACCAAGGATCTACGCGATAGTGTGGTGTCTGCGCTAATCTATCCCATCATTCTGCTGCTGTTGGCGGGTGGTTCACTCATCTTGTTGCTGGTCTATGTCATTCCCCAATTCACGCCGATTTTCGAAGAACTGGGCGGCGACCTGCCGACGATCACAAAGGTCGTGCTGGCTGTCGGTGGCGTATTACAGAATTTCTGGTGGCTGCTAATCGGGTTGGTGATTCTCGCCGTCAGCCTGTTTCAGCGGATGCTGGCCAACACCAAACAGCGTCTGGCCTGGGACACGCGGGTGCTGAAGATGAGATGGGTGGGGGACCTGGCCGCGAAAGTAGAAACCGCTCGTCTGTCACGCACCCTGGGAACATTGCTGTCTAATGGGGTTGCATTGCTGTCGGCACTTTCCATCGCACACAATGTCATAGGTAACACATTGCTGCGAAAAGACTTGCAGGAGGCGGCGCAGGAAGTCAAGACCGGCGGAGGCCTGGCGGAGAATCTTGCTGCGCAGGGGCGATTTCCGCGCCTGGCGGTACAAATGATCGCCGTTGGCGAAGAGACGGGGCGCCTTGATGACATGTTGCTGAAGGTCGCCGATACCTACGACACTGAGGTCAGGAACACCATCGACAGGCTTCTGGCCATATTTACCCCGGTGGTTACCATGCTGCTTGCCGGTGTCATTGGAACCATCGTCATGTCAGTGTTGATGGCGATATTAAGCATCAACGACCTGGTGGGTTGAGCCCATCTCGCGGAGCAACGATCCGGGTTATTTGGAGTGAGTGAAATGAAGACTATGGAAATGAAGGGTGTGGAAATGAAGAACCTGAATATTGGAAGGCACCTGCGGACAAAATTCTTTGCCGGTCATTCTGGCGGTTTTACCCTGGTTGAGTTGCTGCTTGTGCTGGTCATTTTGGCCCTGATTGGCGGCCTGGTGTTGCCCAATATCATTGGCAAGGCGGAAGGCGCCAAGGTCAAAGCGGCTTCTTCTCAAATTGATCGTCTGTCGATGGGCGTTGAGAGTTACTACCTGGATACGGGAAACACGCCGGACGCACTCGAGCAGTTGGTCAATGAGCCCGGAACCGCAAATGGATGGAACGGTCCCTATGTGAAGGCATCGAGTCTGAAAGACCCCTGGGGCAGGGATTATGTATACCGCAACCCCGGTGATCACGGCGACTTCGATCTGTATTCCTACGGCGCCGATGGCCAACCGGGCGGAGATGACAGAAACGCAGACATCAACAGCTGGGAATAACCGGTCAGGGATTCTGAGTCGATCCGGTTGACCAGCCCAAAGGAATGGCCGGCAAGATGCGAATAATCAGCGCTGAAAAACCCGCTCGGTGCAGCCGGGGTTTCACCCTCGTGGAAATTCTCATCGTCTTGGTCATCATCGCGCTGGTTCTTGCGCTGGTCGGATCTTCCCTTTCCAGGGGAATCAGCGGCGCCGAAATGCGCACGTCGGCAAGCAAGCTGGCCGCCTCGCTACGCTATACACGTACCCGGGCCATTCTGAAGAAACAGGAAATGGTGTTGTTAATTGATACGGAAAACGCCAGCTATCAGGCACCTGACCGGCCTAAAGTGAACCTTCCCGAAGGCATGAGAGTTGAGTTGACCACCGCCCGTTCCGAGCTGACTTCCGAAACTGTCGGTGGTATTCGATTTTACCCTGACGGCGGCTCCACCGGTGGACATATCCTGCTGGACGCCAACGGCAGGATCTATCGTATCAACGTGACCTGGCTTACCGGTGAGGCGTCGGTCGCGCGAGAGGAATCATGAAGCGGTCGGTGAAGCGAACTGCGAACTGTTTTCCGGGGCGGCGTTCACGCGGGTTTACGTTGCTGGAAGTGTTGCTCGCCTTCCTGGTGTTCTCATTGAGTTTTGCGACCGTGCTGCAGATTCTTTCCGGTTCCATTCGCAATACGGTGCGCGCCCGACACATGACTGACGTGGCGCTGCTGGCCCAGTCCGTGATGGACACCGTGGGGATCGATATTGCGCTCGAAGAGGGCGGCGGTGCTCAAGGAACGGAGGGTGAATACGCCTGGGTCGTGGAAATTTATACCTATTCCGCCGAAGAAAGCAGCCCCAATGGTGACGGGCCGTCAATGCCAACGGAAGTTGACGGGATCATCCTGCTGAAAGTCGATCTGGCGGTATTCTGGGGAGAACCACCGCGCGATAGAGTGCAGTATTTCTCCACCGTGAAAGCTGTGATGGCGGGTCGCTTGTAATGCTGCACGGCAGGTCCAGAGTCTACGGGTTTACACTTGTAGAATTGCTGCTGGCCACGGCGCTGCTCAGCATGTTGATGGGGCTGGCATACGGCGGCCTAAGAGCATCGACCCGCGCCACTGACCGCGCACAAATTATTCTTGAGGAGAGCAGCCGCCTGCGTATGGCCCACCAGTTCGTCCACCGCCAGCTTAACCAGGCGCTGCCGCTGGGTTTCGAACAGGACGCTGATGGCGCCTTCATCGTTTTCGTTGGCACCCGCTCGGCGATTCGCTACGTTGCCCCGATGCCCGGATACCTCGGTTTTGGCGGTCCGCAGGTGCAGGAGTTGGCCCTGGTTCCGAGCTACACCAGGAATGGAATGGCGTTGGTTCTCAACCACGCGCTGCTGCAGGGTTTCGAAGATGCCAGGCTGTATGATCGCGAGCCAATCCTGTTGCTGGATGGGATTGAGGCCGGTGAGTTCCTATTCCAGGGCAAGGAGGACGGTGAGCTGACCGGCTGGATGGCTGATTGGGAGGATGAAACCATCTTACCCAAGGCGATTTCCCTCTTCATCGAATTCGATGATGAGCACCCGGTGGCATGGCCGACGCTCACGGCGAGGATAAGAATCGACAACATGGCGGTGCGTCTTTCTGGCGCCAGACAGAGTGCCTACACTGCAGGCATCCGCAAGTTGATCAATCGCAGCGAGGAGACTGAATAATGTCAGCCTCCCGGCAAGACGGTGTTGCGCTTGTTCTGGTGATGTGGGTAATGCTGCTGATAACGATATCCACCGGGGCATTTGCGCTGATGGCGCGGATGGATGGGTTGGAGGCACACAGCGTGATGTGGTCGACCAGGGCGCGAATGGCTGCAGAGGCTGGCGTGAACCTGGCGGTTTTGGCCCTTAGAGCCGCCGAGGGAGAAGGTGCCTGGCTGGCAGATGGCAGGAGCTACTTTGTGGAGTTTGAGGACAGCTTGCTGGACATTGCAATCACCGACGAGCGGGGCAAAGTGGACATCAACGCGGCCGATAGCAAGACTTTGACGCAGTTGTTCACGGGACACGGGCTGGATGAAGAAGCGGCTGAATTGCTTGCGGCAGCGGTGGAGGACTGGCGTGACGTGGACGAGATAGAGCGCGTCAACGGCGCTGAGTATTCGACCTATAAAAGCTACGGATTGGAGATGGGTCCGGGCAACCGGCCGTTCGCAATGGCAGAGGAGATTTTGCAGGTCCTGGGCATGTCGTGGGACCTGTTCACGCTGCTGGAGCCCGGCATCACGGTTTATGCCTCCGGAGGTGCGCCGGATCCGGCTTTTGCGCCGGTCGAGGCGTTGGTGGCGCTGCCGGATATGACGCAGGAAGATGCATTGAACTTCGTCACGGAAAGGCACTCTCAGGATGCGGACAATCCGGAGCCGTTGACCCTCCCAAACGGGCAGGTGGCGATGGCACGCGGAAGGGGGCTCACGTATAGTATCCTCGTCAAGGCGACCTTGCCGAACGGTATCTGGGACCAGGTAGAAACGACCGTACGGTTGGGGGGGAATGCAGACGGCCAGCCATACCGAATATTACGTTGGCGCGAAGGATTTCATCACTGAAAAAACCATGGCAATTTCCCTGGAAAATACGATTCAGCAGTGGCGCGGGCGCATCGAGTCCGGGCCGCCGGCCCGCATGATTCGATGGTGGCTCGGAGAACTGCAGGCTTTGTTGCCCGATCGCTGGCAGGAAATGCTGGATCATGCCCGCCGTCGCCTGACCCTGAGCGTCGCGTCGCCGGATATCATTCTGAGCCTGGAAGAGACTCACCGAATCAAGGAATTGTGGCGTTTTCAGCCGGATTCCGATTCGCCCCTGCTGCAACAGCAACTCGTCGACCTCTTGTTGGAGTACGAGGTTTCGGAAGTGCCCCGATTCCTGCTCTTGGACATTGGTGAGGTATTGACCAAGGAGTTGCTGATGCCGGCCGCGGCAGCGCCCAACCTGGAACAGATTCTGACTTTCGAAATGGACCGCCATACGCCATTCAAGGCCGAGGAAGTTTATTTTGGCTGGAGAATTGTCGAGCAACGCAGTGATGAGCAAATGCGCGTCATGCTCTACGCCACACCGAGGGTCATGGTCAATCGGCTTTTCGAAACGCTGCGGGAGGCCAATCTGGCGCCGAGCGGCGTTGATGTATTCGATGGCGGTAGAACCCTGGGCTTGAATCTGCTGCCTGCCGACAGGCAGGCGCGAATCATCAACCGCAAGACGCAGCTCAACCAGTTCCTGGCGTTGGGCGCAGCGACGCTGCTGGTGCTTACAATGTGGCTGTCGTTGGCGCTGAGGAGTCACCAGGCCGAGGAATTGAATGACGCCATAGCCGCAGTTCGCGACGCTGCCATGGCCGTGCAACGGATCCGGAGCCAGATGATAGACACCAGCAAGGCGGCGGGATTTCTGACGGTCAGGCGGGGCCAGTCCCCCCTGGCGATCGAGGTGCTCGCTGAGATCACCCGCCAGTTACCGGATGACACCTACCTGGATCGCCTGGTAATTGGCGAAACCTCGGTGCAAATGCAGGGCAAGTCGAAGAATGCGCAGCAGTTGATCGAGTTGATGAACAAATCAAACATGCTGTCGTCAGCGGCCTTTAGAGGATCGACGCGGCTGGATCCGCGATCCGGGATGGAGATTTTCGAAGTTAACGCACAAATCACCGGGGCCACCGAAGCGCAGGAGAATGAGGGATGAACGCTTCATCTGCGCGTCCAGACCGGGGAAACGGCGCTCTGTCCGCGGCACTGCTGCTGGTCATTGCGCTGCTGCTGGTCTACCTGCTGGGTTTCCACTGGTTCATTCTGCGCCATGTCGATTACAGTGACGAGATTTCGACCCTTTCCGAACAACTGGGGCGCTTTCAGAGAGTGGCAGGTCAGCGAGCTGTTTTCGAAGAGCAGCTCGGCAGCCTGCAGGCGTCGCGATCCGACCAGAGCCTGTTCTTGGGCGAAGCCGATTTCAATGAGGCTGCGGCCGGGATGTCTGAGCGGCTGGGTCAGATGGTCAACACCCAGGCCGAGGACAACTGCCAGATCGTCAGTCGACAGCCAGTGCGGCCCAGGGTGCAGGAACGCTTTACCAAAGTGACGGTCAATGTCCGCATGCGTTGCAATGTGGAAGATCTACTAAAAGTCCAGTACTGGCTGGAAAGCAGTGTTCCGATGATCCTGGTTGACGAATTGACCGTTATCAAACAGCGCAGCAGACGCCGGCGATCCGATCAGGCGCCCCAGATCAGCGGGGTACTGGACATCCGTTTCAATATGTCAGGGTATCTGCGGCAATGAAGTGGCTGGAAGACAATCCAATGGGCTTGATACTGGCCGGCATATCAGGCGCACTGCTGTTGATGTTGCTGGCAATCGGCCTGCTGTGGATCATGCCGGCGAGTTCACGCCAAACCGGTGAGGGAACTGGCGGTGACCCTGATGCATTAAACATTCCACTGCTGGTCGATTCACAATCCATAGAAACCTATGCGGTAGTTACGGAGCGCCCGCTGTTTAACGAATCACGGCAACCACAAATCGACCAGGACCTGTTGAATGAAGATTCATTGGCGGCAGGAGAAGGGTCCTTGGATGAGGAACAAGTGGATGCGCCTGATGTTCAGCTCACCGGCGTGGTCATCACGCCGACGATCAGGATGGTAACGCTGAAGCGAAAAGACGACGATGAACCTCTGGTGGCTTTCGAGGGCAAACCGCTGGAAGGTCCTTATGGAAGTTGGCAGGTGGCAAAAATTGACGCCAGGGAAGTGGTACTGATGTCTGGCGAAGGCGAGGAGTTGCAGCTCAGCCTGCAAGTGCATGATACGAAGATCGAAGCGCCGGATGACTCATCTCCGAAAGTGCGCGGAGAAGATGAAGCGAAGGAACTTCAGGCTGCCATCGAGGACGAAGAACCGTTAACCCGTGCTGAAGAGATCCGCCAGAGAATCGCAGAAAGACGAGAAGAATTGAAACGCGTTGCCGAAGAGAATGGGGAACGGCAGGGTACCAGCTACCAGGACGCCATCAAGTCGATGGTGGAGCGAAACAGAAAGCCTCAAGCCAAGCAAGAGGATGATTAGGCCAATGTATATTAATAATAAGTTTAGCAACCATCGCGATGCTTACAAACCTGCCGGGATACAGCCAGTCGGCATGGTGCCCAGGCTGGCCCTAATTCTTGCTGTACTGGTTGCGGCCGCAGCGTGCTCGACGACCCAAGGACCGATAAGGCCGCAGAGCACCCAGAAAACCATACGGACTTCGTCTGCGCCGCTGCCTGATGACGCGCCGGTTTTCGGCGCCGGTCAGGAGATCGAAGAACCGATCGGTGTAACGGAAACTGAAATTTACCCTGGCACCGCCACATTCATCGACGAGGACGCAGCGGCCAATCGCGTGTTCCCGGTCTCGGCAGATGGTGAGATTGTCCTCAATTTCGAGGGTGAGTCGATCCAGTCGGTGGTGCATACGATTTTGGGTGAGGTCTTGCAGGAAACGTTTGTCATCGCACCCGGGGTGTCGGGTCAGGTGACATTTTCCACCTCCAAACCCGTCACGCGGGAACAATTGATGCCCATCCTCGAATTGCTGTTGCGCTGGAACGCGGCCACCCTGGTATACACCGATGGCCGATACCATGTGCTGCCGGTCAGCGAAGCCATCGCTGGCCACCTGGCGCCGGAGATTGGTGATGCAGCGTATGTGATGGGCTACGAGGTTCGGGCGGTGCCGTTGAAGTGGATTGGCACAGCGGAGATGGAAAAGATTCTCCAACCCTATGTTCGCGAAGACGCCATCGTCCAGGTAGATCAGGCCAGAAGCATGCTGTTCCTGGCAGGTACTCGGGAAGAATTGCGAAATTACCTGCGCACCATCGAAATATTCGACGTTGATTGGCTGGAGGGGATGTCAGTAGGCATTTATCCGCTGCGAACCGTTGACGTGGATTCCATCACCACCGAACTGGGGTCCATATTTGGCACTGACGGCGAATCACCGCTTGCCGGAATGTTCCGCTTTATTCCCCTGGAGCGCCTTTCTTCGGTGATGGTCATCACGCCCCAGGAGGAATACCTCCGCAAAGCGCAGGAATGGATTAACATCCTTGACCGTGGCGCCGCAGGTGCCGGCAAACAGTTATTTGTGTATCGGGTAAAAAACCTCGAGGCCCACATTTTAGCCGGCTACCTTAGTGAATTGTTTGGCGGCGGCGGTGGCGGTGCCCGGCGTTCGAGGACACAGTCCGGAACCCTGGCTCCCGGCCTGGAGTCGGTCACCACCGGATCAGTCAGCGACTTCAACGATAATCGCCTGGGGATGGACCGGGGAGATGATGGCGGCGGTGCCGTGCTGGGCATGGGTGATAGTGACATCCGCATCACAGCGGTTGAAGAAACCAACTCGCTGCTGATCCAGGCCTCAGCAGCTGAATACAATTCCATCTTGGCCGCGATCGAGCGGATCGATATTGAGCCTTTACAGGTGTTGATCGAATCCCAGGTGCTGGATGTCGAGCTGACCGAGGATCTGGAATACGGTGTGAACTGGTATCTGACCAATAATTTTGGCGAAACCCTGCCCGATGGCGTTTCGGGTGACCGCTATCTTGATTCGCTGGCGTTCGGCAGCGGCGGACCACAATCTGGCGGCTTCAATTTCCTGGGCCTATTTTCAAAGACCATCAACGGTGGCAGGGGTCTGATCCAGGCTACGGTTGCAGCGCTCGATGCGGTGACCGACGTGCGTTCACTGGCGGCGCCGTCGTTGTTGGTGCGCAATAACGCGACCGCCACCATCACCGTCGGCACCCAGGTGCCGGTGCAGTCTTCCAGCATCTCCACCGGCAGCAACAACGTCGTGAGCAGCGCGCAGTACGTGTCCACCGGTGTGACACTCAGCGTGACCCCGCGGATCAATCCCGGTGGCTTGGTCTATATGGACATCTCTCAGGACATTAGCCGGCCGGGCGCTCGCGATCCAGATATCTCAACCAGTGGCAACCCGCCGATCAACAACAAAACCGTGACCAGCCAGGTGGCGGTGCAATCCGGGCAGACGGTATTCCTCGGCGGCCTGATATCGGAGCAGAACGCCGAAGGCAGGTCAGGGGTGCCTTTCCTGAGCCGACTGCCCATCATTGGTGCGTTGTTCGGTGCGAAGTCGATAAACAAATCTCGCAGTGAGACGCTGGTTTTGATCACACCCACTGTGGTGGAAAGTGCGGCTGATCTGAGGGGCATCAGCAAAGAGATGGAAAACGAATTCTCGCGCGTGCCGCCGCTGAAGATTTCGCACCTGATTGATGACAAAGTTGAAAAGTTCAATTAACTAAAGAGAACCGAATTGATGAATAAGCAGAATTTTATTGGCCAGTTTGCTGGCTGCCCCAATGTCCGCTGGGTTCCGGCTGCCCGATTGTGGCTGAGCATTGCACTGGCCCTTGCGCTGGCTGGCTGCGCCACCGCCCCGATGCAGAAGAAAGATGGGCTGGAGATGCGCTCCCAAGCGCGCTGGGATGCGCTGATTGGCGGTAACTACGAAGAAGCATGGGCGCTATACAGCCCGGGGCACCGTTCATCACAATCTGTAGTTGATCTGGAAATCTCTTGGCGGATGCGGCGAGTACAGATCATCTCTGCAGTCTATGATTCACACAGTTGCGATGAATACTTGTGCCAGGTCGGCATCATGTTGACGTACAAGATCGATCGCCCTGTGACCGGTCTGGAAGTATGGGAAAACACCAAGGTCTTCGAAGAAAAATGGATTTTCGCCGAGGATCAATGGTGGTATCTGCCCGAATAGGCAGGTTTATTAATGCGAACTGAACTTCCGGTTTTCGGGTAGAAATTAAGGAGTTTCGTCGCTTGTTGAGCGGCCAAGAAATCCAGCCGGGACACCGCATGTTTACAGTCTTTTTACAGTTGTCGGGCCCGGCGATTGTATTGCTTTAGACCCTGAATTGTCGTATCATGCTCATGTGAACAGCCGGATCGTGGTGTGGTTTGCGATGTATCCGCGCAAACTGCGCTTTTGAAAGGTTTTGTTCGCAAAGCCCTGATGTACACAACTTTAGGAGTGTTGTAATGAATAGAAAAAATTTGACAGCTGCTCTTCTGGCTGGTCTGGCAGGTGCTGCCGGGATCGCCGGATCAGCGCAGGCAGTCAACCTGAACCCGGATGGGATTGGCTCTGTGCTGATTTATCCGTACTACACGGTTAATGGCGGTAACGATACGCTGCTGTCTGTTGTAAATACGACCGATGAAGCCAAGGCCGTCAAGGTTCGCTTCCTCGAAGCCTACAACTCACGTGAAGTGCTTGACTTCAACCTGTATTTGTCTGCCTATGATGTTTGGGTGGCGGCCATTATTGGGGGTCAGACAATCGAAGACGAAATCGTAGGTGTTCCGGCTGGCGAAGATGGTGCCTGGCTGGTCGTCAACGATACGAGTTGTACCGTACCTTACCTCTATGAAATGGCTCGCCCGCAGGCCTTCCTGCCGTATGCCTATACGAACCCGGGAGCTTTAGACGGCGGCCCGACCGCCCTTTCGCGTGTCCGTGAGGGTCATTTCGAAATGATCGAAATAGGTACCCTGGTGGGTCCCTCGGCTGTCAATGCGACCCACACTGCAGTGACCGGCATGCCGGTTGATTGTGGTCAACTGGTCAAGAACTGGTCAACCGGTGGTATTTGGCTGACCGAAGCGATTGCCAACTCCACTGGCGTGCCCAATGTGCTTTTCGCTCCTTGCCAGTATGGCTCCGGTTCGCACTGCGATTACGCCACGACTGACGTCGTACGCAACAGCGGTGGTCTGTTCGGTAGCTATGCCTTCATAAACGGTCTTGCCGGTACCATATTCAGTGGCAACGCCGCAGCGGTACAGGGTGTTGACGCCAAGGATCGTGGCAACCACCACATTCCCGGTACATCACGTCCTTCACTGAACGGTGGCAGCGCAACAACCGCATGGGAATTTTTGGGTGAGCCCCTGGTCGAAGCAGCTCCTTTGTATTACGGCAGTGCTGTTGACGCAATCTCCAGCGTATTCATGCATGAGTTAATCATGAACGAATACAGCGTTAACCCCAATATTGGCGCGAAGTCCGAGTGGATTGTTACATTCCCCACCAAGAACTTCTACGTTGATGACCTGACACGGGATTTGCCCAAGTTGTTCATCATCCCGAATCCTGCTGATGCCGGTTGTAGTGGCTGGACCTTTGGCTTGGACCCTATTCCTAACTGCGGATATGGACAAAAGCCTAATTGGAACTCGGACTGCACCGCTATCGATAACGACCCAGGGCTGGCGGAAGACTGGAAAGGTGGGTTTACCTGCTCCGAGCTTCTCATTGAAAGCGGCAGGGCACCCTTTACCAGTGTTTTCAGTGGTACGGCCTGCGAAGAAGTTCTCGTGATTGATGTCTGGGATCGTGAAGATTCACACAGCCTGACCTTTGGTTCAGGCCCGATCGTATCTCCGCTACCTCCCGGCGGCACACCTCCGGGTGGAACGCAACTGTGCTACGAAACCAATGTGATTCGGTTCGCCGATACGGTTTGGCCAGCAGACGGTTCGGAAATCTTCGGTTCTAACAAGGTTGGTTCGGTTACGATCGCACCTTCAGTCACTTGGGAAGGTCTTCCTGCCAAGGCGGGTTGGTCTCAGTTGAGCTTTTGGAACCCAGCTCTTGGCGGCGGTCCATTAGAGCACATTGACTATGCGGGTCTGGTCGGCCTGCCGGTCACTGGCTTCTGGGCGCTGGCGATTACCAACAACTTCGTTGGTGACAACAATGTAATTGCCAACTATGGCGGTTTGTTCGGTCATAGGGCCAACGTCCGTCGCGATGGCAGATGCTGGAACCGTCACGGCAATTTCTGCGGAAGTTTGTAGTGATCTAAATGGTTGACGGTATCGAGCCGTTAATCAGGAAATGAGGCAAGGGGCTGCATCTGCAGCCCCTTGTTTTTGAGGCCGGGAAATTCAATCCGGGTTTTCGTCCGCAAACTTTAATGCCCAGGCTTTGCTGCCCAAGTTCTTATGTCCTGGCTTTACATAGTCTGGTCAGAACATACCAATTATGGCGGAACCGTATACCCTGGCATCTGTCACAGTTGATTAGCCCCTTCGCTTATGCACATAACTGACCCCGGTCAGATCATCTTATTCAAGGTAACCAGATGTTAAATCGATATCTCATATTTCAACTTTTGATCAGTATCTCAGTGACGGGTGTGGCCGACGCGTCTGCTCAAATCCAGTCCAAGAACGACCCAGAGCAGACCTTTGCCTACCAGGGTGATGTGGTCATTTCTCAGCTTGCCATGGACGCCGCCTTTGCCCGAATTCCTCCAAAGGACCGGCTACCCTTTATTCGCAGTGGAGAAAAGGTGCAGAACCTGCTCGCCACTTTATTGCAGACTATGGCGATTGCAGCAGACGGCGAAAAGGCCGGTTTTGCCTCCAAGCCGGTGATCGCTGCGCGCATGCGATTGGCTGCCGCGGAAGAATTGGCGCAGGCCTGGATGGACGAAGTCATGAAAAACGCACCGGACGCGGACTATGAGGCACTGGCGTGGGAGGACTATACCGCAAACCCTCAAAACTATATGACCGAAGAGAAAGTTTCGGTTACGCATTTGCTGGTGACAACGCATACGCATACTGCCGAAGAGGCCGAGCAAATTGCAACCGACCTGCGCGCAAAAGTCCAGGCCGACCCTAGCGCCTTCAACGCGATGGTGCTTGAGTACTCAGAAGACCCGGTAGTTCACAAGAACAAGGGGCAATACAAGTATATAGTTCGCGGCCAAATGACAAAGCCTTTTGAAGACGCTGCATTCGGGATGGCCGTGCCCGGCGAAATCAGTGAGATCGTGCGTACAAATTATGGCTTTCATATCATCAGGCTGGATGAGCGGTATGAGTCCACGAAAATGACATTCGAAAAAGCCAAGAAGGACGCTCTGGAAAAGGTCAAGAAAGATTATCTCGACGACTACAACCTGAAATACTTGCAACATCTTGGGCTGGAGTCCATTACCCTACCAGAAGGATCAGTGGAAGTGATGGCCAAAAAATATTTCGGAGAAAATCTGGAGTTGGCGCCATTTAAAGCCGACTGATGTAAGGGAATGAAGCAATTTCCCGGCAGCTTTTTTTGGCGCCTGGTTTCCAGGGCGATCCGGGTGGACTACCTGGAAAATATAACCGGCTTTGCCTGGCTGATATTGCAGCCGTTGATGTTGCTGGCCGTATACGCATTCGTTTTCAGCACGATATTCAAGGCCCGCATTCCGGATGCCGGTGACGTCGGTTTCGTGCCTTTCCTGGCCGTGGCTTTCTGGCCCTGGACGGCCTTTTCTGAAGCGGTGCTCAAGGCCAGTAACGCCATCACTGCCAATGCCGGACTCATCGGCAAAGTCCCCATCAAGACTGAATTGCTGCCGCTGGCGACCGTAACCGCCACATTCATTATGCATATGATTGGCTACCTGGCCGTGTTGCTGGTATTGCAATTGACAGGTACTGATGTGCAATGGCTGGGCCTGATCGTGGCCATCCCCGTTTTGTTCCTGCTTTACCTGTTTGCCTGTGCACTGGGACTGCTGTTAAGCGCGCTGCAGGTTTTTGTCCGGGATTTGGCTCAAATTCTTCCGCCGCTGATGACATTCTGGTTTTTCATGACGCCGATTCTGTACAGCGTTGCGTTGCTGCCGGCGCAGCTGCAGCTTGTGATGCAGTGGAATCCGATGAGCTGGTTTGTCGGCAGGTTGCGGGACAGCCTGCTGTTCGGCAACCTGGATTTGGGACTGACCGACGCCCTTGCAGTCATCAGCACAGGGTTGTTGCTGTGGCTGTGCAGCCGCTTTTTCCGTCGATTCAGCGGGCATTTTGAGGATTTCCTGTGAGTGGTCCGATCATCAATCTACACGGGGTGGGTAAGATTTACCCCCGCGTGCATCACCCATGGGAGCGAATGCGCGCGTTTGCTGCACTGTTGGCGGGCAGGGAGCCCAGGCTGGGTGCACAGGTGCTGAGCGATATTGACCTCACGGTACGGCGTGGCGATACGGTGGGTATAATCGGTGAAAACGGGGCCGGCAAATCGACGCTGTTGAAGGTATTGACCGGTGTCATCAGCCCCAGCACCGGTCGCGTCGAAGTCAATGCCAGTGTGGCAGCGCTGCTGGAGTTGGGCGCCGGATTTCAACCGGAGTTTTCCGGCTACGACAACGTCAGAATGAAGGCGGCCTTGCTGGGAATGAGCACCGTAGATCTGGACGCGCGTATGGATGCGATACTCGCATTCGCCGACATCGGCGAATATATTCACGAGCCAGTCAAACACTACTCCTCCGGCATGGTCGTGCGCCTGGGTTTCGCCGTTGTGGCCGCATCTGATCCGGAAGTGCTGATTACCGATGAGGTTTTGGCGGTTGGCGATGAGTCCTTTCAGAAAAAATGTGTGCGCTGGATTGAGGCGTTCCTTGAGCAGGGCAACACATTGTTGATGGTTTCGCACAGCATGTACCTGGTGCAAAAGCTGTGCAAACGGGCGCTGTGGCTGCACCAGGGTCGCCTGAGGCAGGCCGGTGATGTCTTCGAGGTCACCCAGGCCTACCTGGCCTGGCATGAAACCAGGGCGGCGCAGGAAAAAGAGCTTAGAGAGGCTACCACAGGTGAGTCGGGGCATTACCGCGTGGTCGAATTCAGGCTGCTAAATCAACCGTCGACGAGCAGTTTCGTCATGGCATGTGGCAGTGACCTGGACATCGAAATGATCATTCAGGCGCCGGACGGCAGGAAGCCGGTGGCCGTGTTTGGTATTGTGCGGGCCGATGGCACTTCGGTTTACGGCCTCGCTTCGGATGCGGAAAACGTGGTGCCGGAGGAAGTGAGCCCTGGTTTGTTCGGCTTTCGCCTGAAGTTTTCCCAGCTGAGTCTTCTACCGGGCAGTTACAGCGTTCGCGGGCACGCATTGGATCCCGAGGGAATGCGCATGTGCGATACCGCTGAACACAGCTTTACGGTTACCGGTGAGAGCTGGGAACTCGGTCTGGTGCGCCTGGCACATGAGTGGTTGCCGGCTTCGAATAGAGATGTCTGAGGGCTTACTTCCAGGCGTCGTGGTGCCCATTCACAATGCCAGTGATGATTTGAACCTGTGCCTCGAATCCGTACACCGCACCACGCCCACGGCTGCCGAGGTGATCCTGATCGACGACGCCTCTGACGAAGCTGCGGTGCGCGAGGTCATCGCCCATTGGTCGGCGCAGGGTGGTTCGCGCTGGCGTGTCAGGCGCAACCAACACAACCTTGGATTCGTCGCCAGCGCCAACCTGGGTATGAAGATATTGACAGCCGATGTCGTGTTGCTGAACTCCGATACGGTGGTCACACCCGGATGGTTGCAGGGGCTGGGCGCCTGCCTGGCGTCAGATCCGGACATCGCCACGGCCACGCCGTGGACCAACAACGGGGAGATTGCCTCATTTCCCGAACTCTGCAAGAACAACGCCTTTCCAGTAAACCCTGACGCGCTGGCGGCGGTTATCTCCGTCAGCGGCGGCCGACAGTATCCGGAATTGCCCACAGCGGTGGGTTTTTGCATGGCCATATCCAGGGCGGCGATCGATCGATTGGGCTATTTCGACGAGCATGCCTTTGGCCTGGGCTATGGTGAGGAAAATGATTTTTCTGCTCGTGCTGGCGCAGCCGGGATGAAGAACGTACTGTGCAGCGATGTCTATGTTGCCCATCGCGGTGGCCGATCGTTCGAGCCCAGGGGACTACGGCCGGATGATGAATCCATGCGCCGCCTGTTGGAGAAGCATCCCCATTATCTGAAGTCGGTTATGGATTTTATTGCCAGGGATCCACTGGCGCGTCTCAGATCTGGTCTGCTTGCAGAGCTGAGGACCCGTGGCGTCGCCTTGGGTTAAAATCCCCATTTGGCAAGTCGAACCAGAGGCCCAGGACCAGTCATTTGAGCAAACCCCTTGAATTCACAGGTGAACGATTCACCCCTGAGTGTGTACGGGAAATCTGGTATGAGCACATGCACCGTTATGTGTTTGCGGCCCCGTTGGTCGAAAATGCCCGGGTACTGGATGCTGCGTGTGGGGAGGGCTATGGGACCCGGCTGTTGTCCGCGCGGGCCCGGCATGTCGTTGGGGTCGACATTGACGCAGGCAGCATTGAGCACGCCCAGGCGCGTTATGGGTCTGACGGCCTCGAGTTTACGCGGGCAGATTGCTGCGACTTGCCCTTTGAGGACGACAGTTTTGACCGCGTTGTTTCGTTCGAGACCATTGAGCACCTGTCAGATCAGACCGGGTTGATTCGCGAATTACGCAGGGTTTTGCACCCCGACGGTTTCCTGCTGATGTCCTCGCCGGACAAGGCTGTCTACAGCGATGAGCAGGGCGCAAACAACGTCTTTCACGTCAAGGAGTTATACCGGGATGAATTCATGGCGTTGCTGGGAAGCCAGTTTCCTGCCACGCTAGCCCTGGAGCAGGCACTGATGTTTCACTCCGCCATCTGGACTCGGACTACAGGTGGAACGGCCGTCGTGGATCAAATGCATCACCATGAGGCGGGGGACGAAGTCAATCGGCTGCCGCATCCGGCAGCAAGAGGCATGTACATTCTCGCCCTCTGCGGCGCGAATGAGGCCTGTCTGCCGGCACTGGATGAGTCATTGTGGCTGTTTGATGATGCAGAATCGTCGGTATACCGGCATTACCATCATGAAATCAGGAAAAACATGTCGGCAGGAGACATCCTCGCGGAGTTGGAAAATGAAGTGGCGCGGCTAAAGGGCCTGCTCGGGGAATCGCCCGCCAGCTGGTGGCGTAGCCTGTTTGGCGGGCGCTGAGTCATGACGCCGGCGATCAAGGTCATTGTCGTCAACTTCAATGCCGGAGAGGCGCTGGTCAAATGCATTTCATCGCTGATGGCCTCTTCGGAAATGGCCAACATAGTGGTGGTCGACAATGCATCCTCAGACGGCAGCGATATCCTCGTTCGTTCGCGTTTCGGCCACCAGCACAACCTGGAGGTTCTGAACAATCCGCAAAACCTGGGTTTCGCCAGGGCGGTCAATAGCGTGGCCGCTACGGGCAAGGAGCCCTTGATACTCATACTCAATCCTGATTGTGAAGTGGATCCGGACGCGCTGCCCCGATTGAAATCCGCCCTTGACGATGATGCCGATGCAGCCCTGGCCGGGCCCTGCGTGATGACGGCAGATAACCAGGCAGAAAAATCGGCACTCAGGCGATTTCCGGACCCTTGGCGGTCCCTGATGACGCTCACCGGCTTATCACGATTTTCCCGTCTCGGCAGGGCAGTTCATGGCGTCGAGAAGCGCTGGCCCGATTCGACCGTGCGGGCTGAAGCCGTATCTGGCGCTTGCATGCTCGTTCGTAGGTCATATTTTGCGGCCGTGGGCGGCATGGACGAAGCCTATGCCATGCACTGCGAAGATCTCGACTTGATGTACCGCTTGAACCAGTCTGGTCATCACTGCCTGTTCGTGCCCCAGGCGAAGGTCTGGCATGTGCAAGGGCTTTCAAGCAAAAGTAGACCCTGGTGGGTCCACCGGCAAAAACATATCGGCATGCAACGGTTTTACCGCAAATTTCAGGCACCGCGCCACTTTATGCCTTTCCGGTGGCTGGTGTATTGTGGCATTTGGCTGCATTACCTTATAACAGCCCCTGCCGTGCTGGTGAGGAGGTGAAGGACAGACATTCCGGGCCCACCGCCGTTCCGGCGCGCTCGATGCCTACAGTCATTCTCCTCGGGGGTAGCGGGCAGATTGGCGTGTTTGTAGTGCCCAGACTTCTGCAGGCCGGCTATCGCGTCGTGGCCGTCGTGCGCAAGCGGGCCACGCAGACGCACATGAATAAGCCTGGCCCTGAGAATCTCCTTCGCGTGGAAATTCAGCAGTTGACTGCTGAGCTTGTCGGGTCGGGTGGAGCCGGTTCGCTGTTGCTGTCCTGCGGCCCAATAGAACTCGCCAGGCAGGTCCTTCAACGCCAGGTTCATTTCAAGCGGGCGGTCATCATCAGTACCAGCAGTGTCACTATTAAAAAAGACTCGACCGACGCCCGGGAGCGCGAACAAATGGAAACAATCTTTGGTGCCGAGAAGGCCATCAAACGACTGTGTCGATCCAATGGAACGTCGCTCGTTCTGCTCCGTCCTACCCTTATTTACGGCTGCGGCATGGACTACAACGTCAGTCTGATCTATCGCTGGATGAAAAAGTGGCGCTTTTTCCCCGTCGCTGCAAAGGCGCCGGGCCTGCGCCAGCCCTTGCATGCCGATGACCTGGCAGAAGTAGCGCTGGGTGCACTTTCGGTACCTGTCGAAGACTTTCTCGAATCACCTGTGTGCGGCGGCAGTACGATCAGCTATCGCGAAATGGTCGATCGAACAGGGCAGGCGGCAGGAAACGGCGGGCGTGGCGTTGCATTGCCGTCCAGCGTGCTCGCGGTTGCGGTCGCGGTCGCAGGTCGTTTATCACCGGCAAGGCGGATGGGTGCCGGGATGGTCTGGCGCCAGGCCGAAGACCTGGTTTTCAATGATCACGAGATTCGCTTGATGACCGAAGTTTCAGCCCGAAAATTTCGCCCTCAAAGTCTGGACTTTCAGCGCCCGAGCCCAATTTTGTAGCAGGGGGTTGACACTTTCAGTTCGCGCCCAAGAGGGTTGGCAGTGAATTCCAGCAACGTTGTGCACGTGTGCTGTTCTGGTCTGCGAGGCGCCACTTCGGAGCAAGGGGTCTCCATTCAGGACGCGCTCGAGCCCATCCATGGGACGCTCCTCTTGAAACATCCTGTTTCAAAGGGTCCTGCATGCAGACCCCTTACTCCGAATCGGCTTGTGCAAGCGTTAGGAAAGTCCCGTGAGCGGACTGCTGTCCACGCCTTAAAGGATGCCGAGCGCCGACAAGCGACTGGGTCGCTGATCCAGGGATGGATCAGCGAGGCGACACGGAACAGGATGTTCCGTTGGAGCCGACCCACCAAGCGCGGAGAAGCGAGGGAAGCGCGCAGCGCCATCCGCCAGGCGTGGCCAGCAGTCCACTCATGGGGCTTTCCGGAGGTAGAACAATGCAGCAGGAGCCGACCCACAGACTGTTAGCTGCCTACATCAACTTTTTGTAACGAATTCGGTGCGGTTTGTTTGCTTCGTCACCGATGCGGCGTTTCAGGTCAACTTCATATTCGCTGTAGTTTCCTTCGAACCATTCAGCGTGGGAGTTGCCTTCGAAGGCCAGTATGTGGGTCGCAATGCGATCGAGGAACCAGCGGTCATGGGATATTACGATCGCGCAGCCAGGGAATTCCAGCAGCGCTTCTTCCAATGCCCTCAGCGTTTCCACGTCAAGGTCGTTGGTTGGCTCGTCCATCAGGAGCACATTTGCGCTTGTCTTCAATAATTTTGCGAGATGCACCCGATTGCGTTCTCCACCGGAGAGGTTGCCAACCCGCTTTTGCTGGTCTGCGCCGCGGAAATTGAAGCGGCTGACGTAGGCCCGGGATTGTAATTTAAAGCGGCCAATGGTGATTATTTCTTCGCCGTCGGCGATTTCTTCCCACACGGTTCGGTCCGGATCGAGCGAGTCCCGACTTTGATCCACGTAGGCCAACTGCACCGTCGGGCCAATGATAATCTGTCCCGAATCTGGCTTTTCCTGGCCAGTGAGCATACGAAACAGGGTTGTCTTACCCGCGCCGTTGCCGCCGATCACCCCGACAATACCCCCCGGTGGTATTTGAAAACTGAGATCCTCCATCAGCAGCTGGTCGCCGAATCCCTTGGTGAGATGTTCGACTTCGATGACCTGGTCGCCGAGACGCTCACCGGGCGGTATAAAAATCTCACGTGTTTCATTGCGGCTCTGATGCTTATGCGAATTGAGTTCCTCAAATTGCCGCAGCCTTGCCTTGCTCTTGGCTTGACGCCCGCGCGGGTTGGCGCGTACCCATTCAAGTTCTGCCGCGATACTGCGATGGCGAGCCCGATTCTGTGAGGCCTCCTGGCGCAGGCGCTGCTCTTTTTGTTCCAGCCAGGAGGAGTAATTGCCTTTCCACGGGATACCGTAGCCGCGGTCCAGCTCCAAAATCCATTCCGCTGCATTGTCGAGAAAATAACGGTCATGTGTGATGGCAACAACGGTTCTCGGGAATTCGACCAGGAAGCGCTCGAGCCAGGCCACCGACTCGGCATCCAGGTGATTGGTGGGCTCGTCCAGCAGCAACATATCGGGACCTGCCAGCAACAGGCGGCACAGCGCTACACGGCGGCGTTCACCACCCGACAGAGTCGCAACCCTCGAGTGCCAGTCCGGCAGGCGCAGGGCGTCCGCAGCGCGCTCCAGAGTCCGTTCCAGCTCCCAGCCGTTGCTGTTTGTCTATCTTCTCCTGCAATTCGGCCTGTTCGGCAAGCAGGGCATTCATTTCCTCATCGCCCATGGGTTCTGCAAACTGCATGCTGATGCGATCGAACTGATCCAGCAGATTGCGCACTTCACTCACGCCTTCTTCCACCGCCTCGCGCACGTTCTGGTTGTCATCCAGTTCGGGCTCCTGCGGCAGATAACCGATGCGGATACCGGGCTGGGGTCGTGCTTCGCCTTCGAATTCGTCATCCACTCCCGCCATGATCCGCAGCACCGTCGACTTTCCCGCCCCGTTGAGACCCAGCAGGCCAATCTTTGTGCCAGGGAAAAACGAAAGTGAAATGTCCCGGATGATGGTGCGATCAGGCGGTACCGTCTTGGTAACGCCGATCATCGTGTAAATATACTGGGCCATGGACTCTGTCCGATCAAAACTCGCAGCATTATGCTTCAAGCCGCCCGGCATTGCCATACCGCTAACATAAGCCTGAAACCACATGTCTTGAACACAATTTGCTGGCTGTGCAGCCCAAAATCGGGCCTAAAAATGATAGAATTCCTTGCTATTTTCGACGGGGAAGATGGATGTTTGACTACAGCGAACGGATCAGTGGCTTTGACGATGAACTTGCGCAGGCCATCGCCGCGGAGCAGACCCGACAGGAGGATCACATTGAGCTGATCGCCTCTGAAAACTATGCCAGTCCCAGAGTCATGGAAGCCCAAGGTTCGGTGCTGACAAACAAGTACGCCGAAGGCTACCCCGGCCGGCGTTATTATAGCGGCTGCGAATTTGTAGATATCGCCGAATCATTGGCAATCGCAAGGGCAAAGGAGCTGTTCGACGCTGACTATGCCAATGTTCAACCCCATTCCGGTTCGCAGGCCAATGCTGCGGCTTACCTCGCTATTCTTGAGCCCGGCGACACCATTCTCGGAATGAGCCTCTCCGACGGTGGGCATCTGACCCACGGCAGTTCGGTCAATTTTTCCGGCCGTCTGTTCAACGCGGTACAGTACGGCATCAATATCGAAACTGGCCTGATCGACTACGACATTATTGCCGACATGGCCACAGAGCATCAGCCCAAAATGATTATTGGCGGATTCTCGGCGTATTCAAGGGTCATTGATTGGTCAAAAATGCGCCAGATCGCTGATTCGGTTGGGGCATATTTTGTTGTTGACATGGCCCATGTCGCGGGGCTGGTGGCAACCGGTCACTATCCCAGTCCCGTGCCACACGCCCATATTGTGACTTCCACAACACACAAGACTCTGCGCGGTCCCCGTGGCGGCCTGATTCTTGCTCAAGCCAACGAAAAATTGGAGAAGAGGCTCAACTCGCTGGTTTTCCCGGGCACCCAGGGCGGCCCCCTGATGCATGTTATCGCGGCCAAGGCCGTGTCGTTCAAAGAGGCGCTCGAGGAGGGATTTGCGGATTACCAGGCCAAAGTGATTGAAAATGCGCAGGTGATGGCCGCCGCCATTATTGCCAGGGGTTACAAGGTGGTTTCCGGTGGGACCGACAATCACCTGTTTCTGATCGATTTGATCGGCAAGGAATTTACCGGCAAGGATGCCGAAGAAGCGCTGGGCAGAGCCAACATTACCGTGAACAAGAATACTGTGCCCGGTGAGCCGCGCTCACCTTTCGTGACCAGCGGCTTACGGCTGGGCACACCCGCTGTGACCACGCGCGGCTTTGATGCCGGCGATTGCGCCGAGTTGGCTGAAGCCATATGTGATGTACTCGATGCGACCGGTGACGATGCAGGTAGCCAGGTCGCTGAATCAAGCGCCCGGGAGCAGGCGCTCAATCTTTGTCTCATGCATCCAGTGTACCGGAGCTAGTGTACTGCATGGCAATTAGTGGCCCTTTCAGAGGTCACCTGTGGCTGCAATGCAAGGCGGGCTTCGCAGGGAATGGCTGGTCCTTTCCAAGAAGTCGAACGCAGCAGTGCGGTCACAGGCGGCCTCCCTGCGGGCCAGGCGCAAAGCGGCCATCCGCTGTGTTATGTCCCCTTGAGGTAGTCTGGCTACCCCGGCGGGCACATGCCTTGCGGCTAGCCGCTTTGCGTCTGGCTGAAAGGGCCATTAATTGCCATGCAGTACACTGACCCCTCATGTGGTGCCCCTTCTGCAATCACGAAAACACCCGGGTGGTCGACTCGAGGCTGACCGGCGATGGCATGCAGATCAGGCGGCGACGCTTATGCGAATCGTGCGCCTCGAGATTCAACACTTACGAGACACCCGAAATCAAAGCGCCGCAGATCGTCAAGTCCGATGGCGCACGAGAGACATTTTCAGAGACCAAGCTACGTGACGGCATGCTCAAGGCACTGGAAAAAAGGCCTGTTGAAACCCGCGAGGTCGAGCGTGCCATCAGATTGCTGCTGCGTCAGATCAGCAGCGTGGAGGAGTCGGAAATACCCAGTAGCCTGTTGGGTGAATGGGTGATGCGAGAGCTGGCCAATCTGGACCAGGTCGCCTATGTACGGTTTGCCTCGGTGTATAAGCGATTTGAAGACGTGCAGGCATTTCGCGACCTGATCGAGCGCTTGGAACGGTCTTCACCGGCCGATTCCGACAGTCGCCAGATATCACTGCTGGAACCGTCTGCCGCGAAACGCCGCAAGCAGCCATGAATGTCGCCGCCGAATCTCTGCGCTCTGCCGGTCAGGCTGGCTTCGATCGCGTGTTCATGGCGCGGGCATTGCAGTTGGCGGGCAGGGCTGTGGGAATATCCGATCCCAATCCGGCGGTCGGCGCGGTCGTCGTTTCCGACGGGCGAGTTATCGGCGAGGGCTGGACCCAGGCTGCGGGTAGGGAACACGCGGAAATCAAAGCCCTGGCGCAGGCCGAGGCGGACAGAGCGGACGCACAGAGCGGCCTAACCGTCTATGTCAGCCTTGAGCCGTGTAGCCACCACGGTCGTACGCCGCCGTGTGTTGAGGCCTTGATCGAAGCGGGCGTAACGCGCGTCGTGGTCGCGTCACTCGACCCCAACCCGGAAGTCGATGGCGCTGGAATCGCACAGCTGCGCGATTCGGGAATTGTCGTGGAATGCGGGTTGCTTGGGGCCCAGGCCGAAGAGATCAACCCCGGTTTCTTTAAACGGATGAGAACAGGGCTGCCTTGGGTGCGGATTAAATCTGCGCAGAGCCTGGATGGCAGAATCGCGCTGCGAAGTGGCGAGAGCCAGTGGATTAGCTGTGAGGCCTCGAGGCAGGATGTTCAACGTTGGCGTGCCCGTTCCTCAGCTATTCTTACCGGAGTGGGCACGGTGCTCAAAGACGACCCGTCGATGACCGTTCGGCTTGAAGGCGTGCAGCGACAGCCTCTGCGGGTGATTGTTGACACCACTTTTAGAACCCCAGCCGACAGCAGAATTCTCAGCCAGCCTGGCCAGGTCATCGTAGCAGGAGACCGTGCAGGCGCTGCGCAATGCGATCTGGCCGATGCCGGCGCGGAAATCATCGGCCTGCCGCGCCAACAGCACGCTGACAGTGGCGTTGACCTCCTGGTCCTGTTAACCACGCTGGCGGAGAGGGAAATCAACGAAGTACAGGTCGAGGCGGGTGCCCGCCTGTGCGGTGCCTTGCTGCGCGAGCACCTGGTAGACGAAGTATTGATATATCAGGCGCCCGTGCTGCTTGGTGAAGGCGGCCCGGCAGCGTTCGAGCTGGGTCCTCTGGATGACATGACGCAGCGGGTTAAATTTACTGTCCTGGAGTCGCGGGCGGTGGGAATGGACTGGCGATTCAGGCTGCGGCCGTGTGCCATGCATGCCCCCCTCGCCGACTGATGTTTACCGGTATCGTACAATCGGTGGGTGTTGTGCGGGAGGCACAACATCTGGACGGAGACCTTCGCATCCGCGTTGAAGCCGGCGGTCTGAGTTTTTCGAACTGCAGTGTCGGGGACAGTGTTGCAGTGAGCGGTGTATGCCTGACCATGATAGAGCATGATGCAATTAGCTTTGTGGCAGACGTTTCCAACGAAACCTTGGCGCTGACCACGCTGGCGCGGCTGGCGGTAGGCACTGAGGTCAACCTGGAAACGGCCATGACGCTCCAAGATGCGCTGGGTGGACACTTGGTGGCGGGGCACGTCGATGGAATGGCCCGGGTGGTTTCCCGCAACCACGATGGCCGCGCGGAACGGTTTCATTTTTCATGCCGGGGTGCCGCAGCCGGTGGCTTGGCCCGTTTCGTCGCAGCCAAGGGCTCAGTTACACTCGATGGGGTCAGCCTGACGGTCAACGAGGTCAATGGAGAGGCGTTTTGTGTATGCCTGATTCCGCACACGCTGCAGGTGACGACGTTGGGCCGCCTGCAGGCAGGCGACCTGGTAAACCTGGAAGTTGACCTCATTGCCCGGTATGTTGAAAGATTGATTTCCTGGAATGACGATTTGTCATGAGAATTGGGCTGTAGAGAAAAATTTGATGGGATTGAACACAATACCTGAGTTGCTGGATGACGTGCGTTGCGGACGTATGGTGGTCGTCATGGATGACGAGGACCGGGAAAACGAAGGCGACCTGATCATGGCTGCATCAAAAGTCACGCCCGAAGACATTAATTTTATGGCGCGATTCGGGCGGGGTCTGATTTGTCTTCCGCTGACCAGGGAGCGATGTAAACAATTGCGCCTGGGGTTGATGGTGAACGAAAATCGAGCGCGATTTGCGACCAACTTTACAGTCTCGATTGAAGCTGCCGAGGGTATCACCACGGGCATCTCGGCCTATGATCGTGCCCACACCATTCGCACTGCGGTGCGGCCAGACGCCGGACCGGACGAAATCTCCCAGCCCGGCCACGTTTTTCCCTTGATGTCTCAGCCCGGTGGGGTATTGGCCCGTGCCGGCCACACCGAAGCCAGCGTTGACCTGGCGCTGTTGGCGGGGCTGGAGCCGGCCGCAGTTCTGGTCGAAATTCTCAATGAAGATGGCAGTATGGCGCGCCGTCCCCAACTGGAAAAATTCGCCGCGGCACATAAATTGAAAATCGGCACAATCGCAGACCTCATTCGTTACCGCATGGAAACCGAGAATACGGTGGAGAGAATATCCTGTCACAGCGTTGATACCGACTTCGGTGCATTCGACCTGCATGCTTATCGCGATACCATTGAAGGGCGGCTCCATCTTGTATTGAGGAGGGGGATTGTCAATCCGGATGAGCCCTTTCTGGTCCGCGTGCACGTGCAGAATCCCCTCAATGACGTGTTTTCAATCAAACGTGATGATTTCGGTATGCCGTTGCGAAATGCGCTGCGGGAAATCGACCGGCGTGGTGACGGAATGGTGCTCGTTCTGGGAGGACACAAGAACGACGACGAATTGCTGCGCCAGCTTCAGCAGCAGCCCGAACCGGCCGTTAGCCGCCGCGGCGATGATCGTCGTTCTCGCGAATTGCGGACCTACGGAATCGGCGCACAAATCATAGTTGACATGGGTGTCAGAAAAATGCTGGTCATGAGCGCTCCCTGGAAACTGACCGGTCTGGCAGGTTTTGGCCTGGAAGTGGTTGGCTACCTCGACACCCAGGCCCCGACCGCAGCGGGCGGAGATGCCAGCCCGATTGTGTCTGCCGTGAGTGAAACCTCTCGATGAGCAAATCGGAGACAAGGGCCAGGATCGCCATCGTCGCTGGTGAATTCAACCGGGTCATAGTCGACCAATTGGTGCTCGGAGCCCGCGACGCATTGGCCAGAAACGGCCTGGCGCATGAAGAGCAAAGCACTTTTTGGGTGCCAGGCGCATTCGAGCTGCCGCTGGCCGCAGATCGCCTGGCAGCAAGCGGCATGTTCGACGCAATCTTGACTCTTGGCGCTGTGATTCGCGGCGACACGCCCCATTTTGACTACGTGGCCGGTGAGTGCGCCAGGGGGGTGGCTCAGGTCTCTGTCAGGCGGGGCTTGCCGGTGATATTCGGCGTTCTGACAACGGACAATATCGAACAGGCGCTGGACAGAGCGGGGACCGGTGAAGGCAATAAGGGGTTCGATTCGGCCATGGCCGCTCTGCGCATGCTTGCCGTGCTGCGCGACATTGATTCTCTGACACCCTGATCGCCCATGCGCAGCCAAACCGCGAACAGATTCCCGAAAACTCCATGACAGGCAGAACCGACTTTTCGGCCAAAAGCCGCGCCCGTCGCCGAGCCCTTCAAGGCCTGTATCAGTGGCACATTAATCGCCAGGAAGCTGAAGAGATCGCCAACCAGTTCGTCAGTAAACAGGACTTTTCCACTGTAGACGAGGCTCATTTCAGACTGTTGTTGGCCGGGGTGGTCGAGAACGAAGACACCCTTCTCAAACAGTTGACTCCGGCACTCGACCGCCCGCTGGAACAGTTGGATATCATGGAAAAAGTGGTCTTGCTGATCGGCGTTTTTGAACTGCTCCATTGCCCGCAAACGCCGTGGCGCGTGGTCATCAACGAGTGTGTTGATCTGTCCAAGCGGTTTGGGTCCGAACAGGGGTATGCCTATATCAACGGTGTGCTCGATAAGGTTGCCACCGGGCTCCACCACTGAATTCTCTGATCAAACACAGGCATGACTCATGGCTGAATTCGACCTGATTGAGCGAATTCGGCAGTGTGCCGGTGATTTGCGGAGCGATGTACTCTTAGGCATCGGAGATGACGCCGCGATACTCCAGATTGCTGGCGCCAAATCACTTGTGGTGTGCTGCGACACACTGAACGAGGGCGTTCACTTCATGCCCGGCACGGATCCTCTGACCGTGGGGCACAAGTCATTGGCGGTAAATCTGAGTGATCTGTCCGCCATGGGCGCGGAGGCGGCATGGTTTCTCCTGTCAATTTCAATGCCGCACGCTGACGGGCAATGGCTGGATGCCTTTCTCGACGGTTTGATTGCCCTGGCCCACAGTAGCGGCGTGAGCCTGGTGGGGGGCGATACCACCACAGGCTCGTTATCGGTGACAATCACAGCTCTGGGCACCGTGGAATCGGCTGGCGCCTTGCAGCGCTGTGGTGCTTCACCCGGCGATGCGATTATCATTTCCGGTACCCCCGGGCTGGCCGCGCTGGCCTTGCTGGAGATCAGCGCCGGCCGGCAACCCACTTCGAGGAGCAGACTTGCGCTGGAAATGCCGCAGCCGCGCCTTGAGCTTGGACGGTTGCTGCGTGGGCGCGCCAGCGCCTGCATTGATGTATCCGATGGCTTGCTGGCGGATCTTGGGCATATCCTGATTGCCTCCGGTATGGGCGCGATCATCGAGCTTGATTCGCTGCCGGTGCATCCCGAACTAGAGCGAATATCGCTTGATGAGCGCCGCGGGTTAATTCTTGCGGGCGGAGATGATTACGAGTTGTGTTTCACCCTTCCCAGACAATACCTGGAATGGCTGGATTCACTTGCCGCACCCGCGGGCGTTGAGCTGACCATAATCGGCCACATTACCGCCGGGGCCGGCGTGCAGTGCAGAGAAGTGGATGGTTCAGAGTGGTCCCCACCGGTTGTCGGTTATCAGCACTTTGCCCCGCGCTCAGGCCACTCAAGTAAATAAAATCAGCCCTCGACCTGGAATGCGTCCCGGATCCAGTCCGTTTGAACTGACTCGCCTTCACCGGTAATGGAGACCACGTCCAATCGACAAACCACAGACTCGGCTGTTGCCGAATTCTGCAGGTAAAATTCGGCAGTGCGGATGATTTTTCGCTGTTTGGTCGCGGTTACGGTTTCGGCTCCTGTGCCAAAATCAATCCTGCGTCGGTATCTGACTTCAACGAACACCAGGGTTTCCCCATCCATCATGATGAGATCGATTTCCCCCATGCGGCATTGGTAGTTGCTCTGCAGGGTCTTCAATCCGTGCGATTCCAGTACCCTCCGTGCATGTTTTTCCCAATGAAGGCCCGCGGCCCTGCGATTCCTGTTCACAAGCCCTGGTCAGGCTCCGAATTGACCGGTCTGCCGCCACGAAATTTGGCCCAGGCCGGCTCTCTCATCAGACGAATGTTGTCACTACCATCCGCACCAATGAATAAGTCACCCGTGCCACCTGGAAATCTGAAATCAGGATCCCGTTGCATCAGCACGAGCCAGGGTAAAATGTCCCAGGAGTCTCTGCCCAAGGCGTACAGGGCTGCGAACGCTCCACCCCTGATGCTGTCCAGTGCAGGCAACTCGTCAGACCGTGTATGCGCCAGCAACCAGGGAGATATCGGCAGCTGAACCCCATTCAGGTCTCGGTTCCTGGTTCTGTCGGGAATTCCGTTGTAAATTCGGCCGGTGGCGAAAACCGGAATGTCACCCGCTTCATGAAATCGGAGCTGTGGGCGCAGCAAGCGCGCCTGGCTGGCAGTGGCAGCCATATAAATAACATCGATGTCATCCCGTCTGGTGGGTTCGAATGTCAAGGGGTGTTGTAGCGTACGCTCGACACTGGCCTTTCGCGCTTTGCTCTCGTCGATGAGCAGCAGGCCTTCCAGCACAGGGCCATAGTCCTTTTCAGTTTCGCTATAGCTAACCGCTGCGACAATCCGCGTGTGTTGGCTTGGCCTGGACGTGGTGGACAGCCGAGGATCCGAAGGATTGGCCTGTACCTGGGCTTGGGTCTCACCCAGATAGGCTTCCGAAAAGGCCCGCGACATCCTGCTTCCCCAGTCCGTGTCGGGGGCAAGTAGCAACGCCCGATTCAACCCCCTGCCTGCCAGCAATCGACCCGTGGCTGCCGCCTCTTCCTCCTGTGAAAGACTCAGACCGTAAACCTGACCTGCCAGGTCCGCGGGCAACACTGTTTGTTCTGGCAATCGATTCAACGCCAGCAAGGGAGTGCCCAGTCCTGCCAGATCGAGGACTGCTTCGACCGAATCGGCAGGCAAAGGGCCAATTACCAGCTTTGCACCTTCATCAACAGCCTGAAAATAGGCGGCCACCGATGAAGACGGATCATCGTCAGTCGGATAAAAAACCAGCTCTGTTCCGCCGGGCCGGGTCAGGTATGCGCTGATCAGGCCATCCCTGATCGCACTGCCGGCGGCTCGCAGTCGCCCTTCGGTCGGCAGCAGGACAGCGACTTTGGATGGAGCAGAAAACTGCTGTCGGTAAAGAAGCCATAAATCCAGGGCCGCATCCCTGGATACAGGGTGGGCGGGGTGGCGTAGTTTCCACGCGGCAATTGCCCGGTCTACACCAAAGCCTTGGACGATGTTCTGCCGGATCACGAGTGCCAGATCGATCCAGCCCGTGTGTCGCTGATTGCCCTTCGGATTGAATGAGCGGATGGACAGGTCTCTGGAATGGACGACTTCCAGGGCTTTTAGCAGAGCGAGCCCTTTCAGGTGCTCGTAAATTGGCATGGAATCAGCAATACGGAGTGCCTCAGCCATGGCTGGTGAAGCCGGATGGCGCATCGCAGCCCTCAGCCGCGAGTCAAGGGCGTCATACCTGGGGCCGATGTCTGGAATGAGGTTTTGCGCCGCCCGTTGCAGAAACAGGCCGGCCTCAGTAACTCTTTGGTCTCTCAGAGCGAGGTCCGCCAGCACCAGATCCAGACGCGCAGCCTGGCTTGCGGTGAGCAGTGGTCGATCGACCCAGAGCAGCAGATCGCGTGCAGCCTGTGGCCGGTTGGCCATCAGCCAGGCGTCCGCGGCCAATACCCGCAAGCTCGCCGCAGTCGCGGAATCCGAACCAATTGCTTGCTGTTGCCACAGCAGAGCTGCATCTTCGAATCGCCCCTGGCCGACCAGCGAGTTAGGGTCAAGCTGCTCGCCAGCGGTTGTGTCCACGCCGCGATCACCCCGGGAATCCGGCGGTACCGTACCGCAGGAAACAATCAGGCAGGCAGGCAATAGCCATAACAGCTGAGTGTAGTTTCCACACTTTTTGTGCACCATGCATTGCTCCGGGCATATCTTTCGCGCCATAATAATACCCTATTCATGGCGGGGTTTATGTAATGTCAGGCGCACTGCAAATCGTAGCTTCACCCATTGGAAACCTGGATGATGTAACGCTTCGTGCATTGCAGGTCCTTCGCGACGCGGATTTGCTGGCCGTGGAGGACACCCGGCACAGCGCGAAGTTGTTAGGCAGACATGGCATCACAACACGCATGGTGGCGCTACATGAGCATAACGAAGAGCGCATGGCTCCGGGATTGGTGGCTCGGATTCAGGCAGGAGAAAGCATTGCCCTGTTATCCGACGCGGGTACGCCGTTGCTTTCCGATCCAGGTTACCGGTTGGTGCAACTGGCGGCACGTAAGGGTGTGAATATCGTCGCGATCCCCGGGCCTAGCGCGATAACAGCGGCGCTGTCTGTCAGCGGCCTGCCGACCGACCGATTCACATTTGAAGGTTTTCTGCCGGCAAGACAGTCTCAACGGCTCGAGCGGTTACGGAAACTGGGCCGGGAACCCAGAACCATGGTGCTGTTCGAGTCGTCCCACCGGTTACTGGCATTGCTGGCTGATCTTGAAAGCGTGTTTGGGGCGCCTCGGGCAGCCGTCATCTGCCGTGAGATGACCAAGAGGTTCGAAACGGTTCTACGCGGCAGCATCGGCCAGTTGAGGGAAAGGGCGGAGGCGGACCCCAATCAGCGTAAAGGTGAGTTCGTGGTCCTCGTGGCCGGAGCGCCGTCATCACAGAACGAAGACCTCGAAGCTGCCATTGAAGCAGGTAGACTGCTGTTGGACTACCTGCCAGTCAGCCAGGCAGCCCGGGCGGCCAGCCGCCTGCACGGTGTATCCAGGCGTGAGATATACGCGAGGTTTTCCCGGCAGTAACAGGAAGGCCAGAGCCGTTTCGCAGCACGCAAGTATAGTGAGCTCGAGATGTTTTCTTTTTTACTCGACCCCTTTTATGAGAGACAATAGGCTCGGGAGTCGGCCAGGCAATCGCTCTGTTGTGTACTTGTACCAACGGAGAGGAAAGTCCGGGCTCCACAGGGCAGGGTGCCAGGTAACGCCTGGGAGGCGCGAGCTTACGGAAAGTGCAACAGAAAATATACCGCCTGTCAGCTCATTGGGTCGTCAGGTAAGGGTGAAATGGTGCGGTAAGAGCGCACCGCGTCGGTGGTAACATCGACGGCATTGCAAACCCCACCCGGAGCAAGACCAAATAGGAAAGCGATACCACGGCCCGTGGTGCTTTCGGGTAGGTCGCAAGAGGCTGGTGGCGACGCCAGTCCCAGATGAATGATTGTCCACGACAGAACCCGGCTTACCGGCCGGCTCCCACCTTGTCGCCCATCAACCAGCGAACCCTAGTCAGCGGTGACTCCGCATGGCGCTAGGACAGCTATCTGGTCCACAGGGTCTCCCTCGACTTCAAGGATGCCAAGCGCCGACAAGATTCTATGGGTCTGGTCAAGCCATGGTTACACACGGTTTGAATGTTTCGCCTCGACTCATAAGGGCATATGCAATCCTGACCAACTTGCGCCCCAATATCACTCGAGCAGCGGTTTTTGAAAGTCCCTTATCCAGTTGACGCTGATGATAGCGCTCGAATCGAGGTTCGTTGCGGGCCGCGTGAGCGGCACAAAATAGCAATCGTCGTATCTCCTTCTCGCCATTCTTGGTCAGCTTGTGCTTGCCCTGCATGCGACCAGACCGCCGCAATCGTATGTCCAGGCCGAGGTAGGCCACAAAGGCATCCGATGAAGCGAACACGCCGCGATGAAAGGCCGCCACCAACCCAGCAGCTGTGGCGGGTCCAAGGCCCGGTATCTGTTGGCAACGCGCATAGTCTTGTTGCAGGCCCAACGCCCTTAGCAAATACTCAATCCGGCATTCGATGCGCTGGATCAAGCGGCTGCAGGCCTGTTCCACTTCTCGGCCTGACAGCGACACTTGGCGCATGCTCATGCGCATGTTTTTACGCACTCCAACCACCACAGCGCGACGCTTAATCAAAGCCCACAGCTCCCGTGAATGCTGGTCTGACGGGCAATGACGAGGCAATGACTGCGCTTCGTGGCTGAGATAGCGTGCTAACAACCAGGCATCATGCGGATCACTCTTATGCCTCAGGCCGACGGCATACCGATAGTGATGCAGCTGGCGTGGGTTCACCAAGTAGATCGCATAGCCCAAAGCGTGCGCAGTATCCACCACCGCCAGGTGGTAATGCGATGTCGGCTCCAGCGCCAGTCGTACCTCGCCCGTCAACCCACCAAGCCATTGTGCAATGGCCGCGGTTGAGTTATTGACTTGATAATGTCGTTGCCGGGTCCAATCGTAAACGTCCAAATGATCTTTCGAAACATCCACACCTAAAGTGACTTGGGTAACATTGCTTGTCATAATGATCTCCGCGGTTATATGCCGTAGCCGGGATCTCACGGGGCGCAAGCTTGTATACATCGGCTGTCATTGCAGCTAGATTCTCAATCGGCGCTCTGGTGAGAATGGGATGGGGACGAACTCTTGTTAGTCTGTACCGACTGGCCAGAAAGCGACTGCGTCCCGCCCATCCCGGCACCCTTAATCATCCAGATTTAAGGCAGAAACACCATACAAGCGACTGGGTCGTCGAGCCCGAGCGCCAAGGATGGCGTGAGGAAGGAAAATGCCAGGATGGCAGCATTTTCCGGCGGCTCGAAGAGCTGCTGAACGGTTTCAAGTGTTCTTAGCGCCTTGGATCGTTCCCGCGCATCCCTGCGGTCCACGATCTAAGCATATCCTTGTGCAAAAGGGCCATCCGCCAGGAGAGGGAGGCCCTGTGGACCAGATGGCTGTCCGGAGGCTTTACAAGAGTCACCGCGAGACGGAATGCCCGGAATCTCCATTTTTTGGACCGCGTTGCCGGCGTTCAAATTATCCACGCCTATTCCTGTCCCCTGATCCGCCACAATTTGGTCAGTCTGCGCGCATTTAAGTCTGATTGAATACAGCCTGTATGTACCGATAAGTCTTTGTCGCACTTGACAAAGCTTGCAATTGTCACTATCGTGGAATTTAGTGGGAAAAAGTGGTAATAAGTGCAGTTTATTGGGAATAATGTGTATTTTGGTGAAACCGCAATCAATTTGGACGCCAAGGGACGTCTCGCCATCCCCGTGCGCTACCGGGATTCGATCCAGGAGCAGTGTAACGGCTCATTGGTCATTACCTATAGCGCGTTTGATTCCGGCGCCCTGTGGCTCTATCCGCACCAAGAATGGGAGCGTGTCAGGGATGAGGTTACCGGCTTGAGTACATTCAATCCCAGCCACCGTAGTCTGCAGCGAAGACTGGTGGGAAGCGCGGCATCCATTGAACCCGACGGCAATGGTCGCATTCAGTTGCCGCAGACCCTCAGACAAGTCGCTGGCCTGGAAAAGAAAGTGGTGCTGCTGGGCATGGGTAGCCGTTTTGAAATCTGGAACGAGCTCGTTCTGAACGAAAAACGAATTGAAGAAGAACGCAGCCTGAATGAGGCTGCTTCCGATGAGATGGCAGGACTGGTGCTGTAAGCGCCGTTTGCCAAAGAGAGCCGGGTGTGCCGGCCAACGCTGAATGAGCGAACTCGAACACCGCCCCGTACTTTTGGAAGAAGCGGTGGAGGCGCTCAATATTAAGGGAGTGACCCGCCGGCGCGGGAATTACCTGGACGGCACATTTGGAAGAGGTGGACACAGCCGGGCCATATTGGCGCGGCTGTCCGAGCAAGGAAGCTTGTTTTCCCTGGACAGGGATCCGGAGGCAGTTGTCGCTGGAATGGTGCTAAGGAAAAGAGAACCGCGATTTTCCATCGTCCAGGGAAATTATGCAGACATGGATCGGTTGATTCCGGTTTGGAGAAGTGACGGCGGCCTGGATGGCATTTTGCTCGATCTGGGCGTTTCTTCACCACAACTGGACAATCCGGAAAGGGGGTTTTCCTTCAGGGAAAGCGGACCACTGGATATGCGTATGGACCCATTGCGGGGTGTGTCGGCGGCTGAATGGCTCGCTGGCGCACCAGAAAAGGAAATTAGCCGCGTGTTATGGGAGTTCGGAGAGGAGCGCAAAGCGCGCAAGATAGCCAGGAGCATTGTGTTGGCACGGCAGCAACGGCAGTTGGATACTACCGGTCAGCTTGCGAAGCTGATTCAAGCAACTGTTGGCCGCACGGCGGAAAAAAAGCATCCGGCCACACGATGTTTCCAGGCAATCAGGATATTTATTAATAATGAAATTGCCGAATTGGCACGGGGGCTGCAAGCAGCCATTCAAGGGTTGCGCCCGGAAGGGAGGCTGGTTGTGATCAGCTTCCATTCACTTGAAGACCGACTGGTCAAGCGGACATTCAAAGAAGCCGCACGACCAGGTCAAGTCCGACGAAATATTCCGGAGCACCCGGATATGCAGCCTACTTTCAAGCTGATCGGCCGAGCCGTCAAACCCTCTCCAAAAGAGCTCTCCGACAATCCCAGGGCACGCAGTGCGATCATGCGGGTTGCGGAAAAGCTCCCTTGAATATTCGGCTTCTCTTCTCTCTTTTCGTGTTGATGCTGGTGATCGCCAGCGCATTGGGTGTGGTCTATGCCCGCCACGAAAGCCGACGCCAGGCCGTCGAATTGGCCGAACTGGACAACCAGCGTGATGCCTTCATGGCTGAATGGAGCCGTCTGCAACTGGAGCAGGCCTGGCTCGCTGACGCCGGCCATATCGAAAAGAAGGCGCGCGGCCAATTACACATGCATGAACCCCACGACAGGCGCGTGTTGGTGGTGCGGCCTTGAGTAAGGAAATAAAATTGATGGCGTCCCCCGGCAGGCTGTATGGCTTTTTGCTGGCGTTCGCCTTGTGTTCGGTCGCGCTGATTGCTCGCGCGGTCAATCTGCAGATCATGGATACGGAATTCCTGCAGGACCAGGGCGAAGCAAGATTTCTCAGGGTCGATGAAATTCCGACCAGGCGGGGAAACATTCTGGATCGCAATGGTGAACCCTTGGCCGTCAGTACGCCGGTCGACTCGATCTGGGTCAATCCTGGGGATGTGTTGCAGTCTCCCGAAAGCATCCCGCCGTTGGCGGAACTGTTGGGCGTGGACGCGGGGGAGATTGAACGGCGCCTTACGCAGCGATCCGGAAGGGAATTTGTCTGGCTCAAAAGGCGCCTGCATCCGGATGTAGCTGCCAAAATCGATGCTTTGAATTTGCCTGGCGTTTTTCTGCGCAAGGAGTACCGCCGGTTTTACCCTGCCGGTGAGGTGGCCTCCCACGTGGTGGGATTTACCAACATTGATGATGTCGGGCAGGAAGGCCTGGAGCTGGCCTACAACGACTGGCTGCAAGGTGTGCCGGGCGCCCGTCGGGTGATCAAGGACCGGCTCGGCAGAACGGTCGAACAGATTGAGTTGGTGAAACAGGCAGAGCCGGGCCACGATCTGGTTCTCACGCTCGACCGGCGCCTCCAATATCTCGCTTATCGTGAATTGAAGCGCACCGTCCTGCAACACGGTGCGCGCTCTGGAAGCGTGGTATTGCTTGATGTACAAAGTGGTGAAGTGTTGGCAATGGTGAATCAACCTTCCTACAATCCCAACCAGCCCAACTCAGACAGCGAAGGCTTGCGCAACCGCGCGGTAACTGACGTTTTCGAACCCGGTTCAGTCATGAAGCCATTTGCCATCGCTTCGGCGCTGGAATTCGGGCTGGTCACGCCACACACCCCGGTTGATTCAACGCCCGGTTATATTCAGGTCTCGGGACACACGATCAAGGATCATCACAATTATGGTCCCATCGATGTGACACGCATCATCACCAAGTCTTCCAACGTTGGAGTCACCAAGGTCGCCTTGCAACTCGAGCCGCAGCAGATGTGGGAAACCTATGACCGATTTGGCTTCGGTGACGTATCGGGATCCGGATTTCCAGGTGAGTCGGCAGGTGTGCTGCGTAATTATCGGCGCTGGAGACGCCTGGAGCAGGCTACGCTTTCCTATGGCTACGGGCTGTCGGTTACGACGTTGCAGCTTGCACAGGCATACGCGGCAATCGCCGATCAGGGGAGACTGCGTCGCCCCGCGCTGATCAAGGGGGCGATCAATCCGGCCATTTCGGTCATTGATCCGCAGGTTGCCATTCAGCTTGCCCGGATGTTGGCCACGGTCACCGGCCCTGAAGGGACCGGCAAGGCCGCGAACGTCGAAAATTACCGCGTAGCAGGTAAAACGGGTACCTCCCGAAAAGCCAGTGCATCCGGTTATGAGTCACGATACATTGCCAGTTTTGCCGGCTTTCTACCGGCCAGCCAACCGCGGCTGGTCTGCGTGGTCACCATAAACGACCCGAGTGGTGAACGCTATTACGGTGGCCAGGTCGCCGCGCCACTATTCTCCATCATCATGGCTGGTGCCACCCGAATTCTCAATATTCCCCCGGATAATTACCCGCAGTTGCTGGCCGAATCTTCAGTGGGGACCACGCCGTGAGCTGCCCGATGAGTCTCGAGACACTGCTTGAAGGCTGGTTGGATCCGGCGTCGCTGTCGAAATTCTCCTCCATCACACTCAAGGGTCTGACCCTTGATTCCCGAGCCGTACAGCCGGGCCAGGCATTTGTTGCTGTTCAGGGTAGTCAGTGCCATGGCTCGAAGTTTGCAGTTGAGGCAGAGAATGCTGGCGCAGAAGTGATCATTCACGACGGAGCTGTGGCACTTCCCGCGCTACGTGTTCCCACGGTTCAGGTCGATAAGTTGGGTTCAATTGTCGCCCCACTTGCCTCCAGGTTTTTCCATGCCCCATCTGAGCATCTGAACATTGTCGGCGTAACGGGTACCAATGGTAAGACAACCACCGCTCATTTTGTCGCCCAGGGTTGGGAGCGTTCCCAGGGCCGTGCCGGTCTCATTGGCACCCTGGGATACGGACCCTTGAAGCATCTCGTAACGGGAGATCGCACGACGCCGGACCCGATCTCGCTGCAAAAAATGCTCTCCGATTGCTTTGATGACGGGGTAGAGAATCTGGCAATGGAAGTGTCCTCGCACGCCCTGGCCCAGGGTCGCTGTGATGAAGTTCAGTTCGATGTAGCGGTTTTTACCAACTTGAGCCGCGATCATCTTGATTACCATGGCAGCATGTCGGCCTACATGGCGGCCAAGAGGCGCTTGTTCACTGAACATAATCCACGGTTCGCCGTGATCAACTCTGATGACCCGGCCGGCAAGACGCTGCTCAATGAAATCAGGCCCGGCTGCCAGGTGTTGACTTACGGTACCAACGGCTCATCAGAGTTGCGCGCCGGTGTTTTGAACATGGACAGTCGGGGAATGGTGCTCGATATCAAGAGCCCTTGGGGATGCGGCACCGTCCGTACACCACTACTGGGGCGGTTTAATGTATACAACCTGATGGCGGCTGCGGGCAGCCTGGCACTGCTGGGAATGGAATTCAACTCGGTCTTGCATCAACTGGAAATGATCCACGCCGTGCCGGGAAGAATGGCCTGGCTGGGTGGGGAAAACGACCAACCCGTTGTGGTAGTGGATTACGCGCATACGCCGGATGCGCTGGAGCAGGCGTTGCTCGCTTTGCGATCACATTTGCACGGCCGGCTGGTCTGTGTATTCGGCTGTGGCGGTGACAGGGATCATGGAAAACGCCCGATGATGGCGCGGGTGGTAGAGAAACTGGCTGATCGGTTGATTTTGACCAGCGACAACCCTCGTTCCGAATCTCCTGCGAGCATTATTGAGGACATGCTGGGCGGCATGGCGCGCCCAGAGCAGGCGGAAGTCATTCCCGATCGTGCTGCTTCCATTCGCGCAGCGATCGAAAATAGCGGTGCAGAGGATATTGTTCTGGTCGCCGGCAAAGGTCACGAAACATGGCAGGAAATTGACGGGCAGAGGATTCCCTTCAGCGATGAGGACACAGTGAGTGCTGTGCTGGAGGAAGCCGCATGATCGACCTTAAGCTCAGCGCGATTGCCGACATTTTGGGCTGTGAAATCATGGGCGATGGTGAGGGTTGCACGATTGGCAGCATCGTCAGTGACAGCCGCAAAGTCCAGTACGGCACCCTCTTTGCTGCGCTCCAGGGGTCACAGGTCGATGGCCACGATTTCGCCGCTGCCGCCCTGGAACTTGGTGCGACCGCGTTGCTGGTGGAACGTCCGCTGACCTTGGAGATGCCGCAATTGGTTGTGCCCAGCGTGTTAAAGGCGCTGGGCCAGATTGCCGCCCACATTCGTCGTGAAATCAACCCGATTGTTGTCGGTATAACCGGCAGTAATGGCAAGACAACCGCCAAGGAAATGATCGCCAACATTCTGCGTACCAATAGCAGCGTATTGTCGACGCAAGGTAATTTCAACAATGAGCTCGGATTGCCGCTAAGTCTTTTCGGCCTGGAGCCGAAACACCGCCATGCGGTACTTGAATTGGGCGCCGCCCAGGCGGGGGATGTCGCTTACTTGTCCGCAATCGCATCACCGGATGTGGCGCTGATTACCAACGTGGGTCCGGCACACCTGCAGGGATTCGGAAACGAAGAGGGCGTGGCTCGGGCCAAGGGTGAAATTTTCGCGGCCTTGCCGGCACGCGGCTGGGCCATTATGAATGGCGACGAGCCTTGGATTTCAATCTGGCGTGAAATCAGTAATGCGGACAATGAACTGACGTTCGGTTGTGCCAGTGAATACGATGTATTCATGGAAATTTCTGCTGACCGTGGCACTTGTCACACGCCCGCGGGATCCTTTGAGGTCCGGCTCACTTTGCCGGGACGGCATAATCTGATCAACGCTGCAGGGGCCACAGCAGTGGCCATTTCCCTGGGTTACCAGGCAGATGATATTGCGCAAGCACTGGCCAGGGTTACGCCCGTGCCCGGAAGACTGAGTCTGCAGCGAACCTATGCAGGCTGGGCTGTCATTGACGATACTTACAATGCCAACCCCGCTTCGTTGTATTCCGCATTGCAAGTGCTGTCCAAAATGCAGGGCAAGGCCTGGCTGGTACTCGGGGATATGAAGGAATTGGGCGAGAACAGCCGCAAGATGCACGTGGAGGTGGGGGACGCTGCGCGTGGGATGGGGGTTCAGCGAGTATTTGCCACTGGAGAAATGTGTGCATTCACCGTAGATGCATTTGGGTCTGGAGCGGCACATTATCCTGATCGTGAATCTCTTCTGGAGGACTTGTTGCAGGCACTCAAGCCGGGGATCAACTGCCTGGTGAAGGGGTCACGATCGATGGGAATGGAATGGGTCGCCAAAGCAATCAGTGATGACAGGGGCGAACACAGCGACATCAAGGAAGCCCGCTGATGCTTTACTGGTTCTTTCAATCAATGGCAGAAGTGAATTCGGGGTTCTCTGTATTTGCCTATATTACGCTGCGCACAATCCTCGCCGCACTCACCGCTTTGGCCTTGTCGCTCATCCTGGGTCCGTCCTTTATTCGCCGGCTTGAACGCAAGCAGCTCGGGCAACCCATTCGTGAGTTGGGGCCAGAATCGCACCAAGCCAAGGCGGGCACGCCGACGATGGGCGGCGCGCTGATTCTGTTTGCCATTGTGGTATCCACATTGCTGTGGTCCAACCTCTCCGTACGATACGTCTGGGTCCTGCTATTGGTGACCCTGGCATTCGGCATGGTGGGCTGGCTTGATGACAATCGAAAACTGGCAATGCAGGACTCCCGCGGACTGCCGGCCCGCTGGAAATATCTGGCTCAGTCGGTGATAGGTCTGGGGGCTGCGCTGTTCCTCTACGGGACCGCGGACGTGCCTGCAGCTACCGAACTTATCGTGCCGTTTTTCAAAGGCATCGTGCTGCCCATGGGTGCGTTCTATGTCATCAGCAGCTATTTTATGATCGTCGGCTTCTCCAATGCGGTCAACCTGACCGACGGCCTCGACGGCCTGGCCATCATGCCCTGCGTTTTTCTTGCCACGGCTTTGGGGATTTTCGCCTATGTCGCTGGCCACTACGTGTTTTCCGACTATCTCGGCGTGCCCACGATCCCTGGCGCCGGGGAACTTGCCATATTTTGCGGTGCACTGGCTGGCGCCGGTCTGGGTTTTCTCTGGTTCAACACCTATCCGGCGCAAATATTCATGGGTGATATTGGCGCCCTGGCGGTCGGTGCAGCGCTGGGTCTGATCGCGGTTATTGTCCGGCAGGAATTGGTCTTTATCATCATGGCGGGTGTATTCGTGATGGAAACAGTTTCGGTCATCCTCCAAGTTGCCTCGTTCAAACTCACCGGCAAACGGATTTTCAGGATGGCGCCCATACATCATCATTTCGAGCTCAAAGGCTGGCCTGAGCCCAGGATAATCGTAAGATTTTGGATCATTTCGGTCATTCTCGTATTGGCGGGTCTTGCGACCCTGAAAATCAGATGAGGCGGGCGTAATGGGCGTTGCGACAGTGACGATTCAAGCGCGCCAGAAAGGCAGCGCGCCATTGAGTGTTCCGCTGGATCAATGGGTGCTGATACCGGCTGTGGTACTGATGGCCATCGGCCTGATCATGGTGGGTTCGGCGTCAATTGCAGTTGCCGAGGGACAAGGGGTGAGCGTGTACTTCTACATGGTCAGGCACGTAACCTTTATCGCGCTTGCAGTAACGCTGGCATCGGCGTTTCGGATCATTCCAATCGCTTTCCTGGAACGGATAAGCCGGCCAATGCTGCTGCTGGCGGCACTGCTGCTTCTGCTGGTTCTGGTGCCCGGGATTGGACATACCGTTAACGGCAGTACGCGGTGGATAAAGTTGGGGGTATTCAATTTTCAGGTGGTTGAAGCGGTCAAGCTGATGGTCATTATTTACCTGGCGGGTTACCTGGCGCGCAAGTCCAATCTGCTTCAGACACGCTTCTTCGATACGCTCAAACCGTTGCTGCTGGGCGGTATACTCGCGTCCATTTTGCTGCTACAGCCGGACCTGGGTAGCGCCGCCGTGATAACGGCCCTGATACTCAGCATGATCTGGCTGGCCGGCGCTGCGTGGAAACACTTGTTCGCGCTCGGTCTAATGACCCTGCCCGCGTTCGGATTTGCTGCAATGGAGCCCTATCGGCTGCGGCGAATTGTCAGTTTTATGGACCCGTGGGCCGATCCGTACAACAGTGGATTTCAATTGACCCAGGCGCTCATTGCTGTGGGCCGGGGAGAATTGTTTGGCGTCGGACTGGGCGCCAGCATTCAGAAGCTGTTTTATCTTCCTGAAGCGCACACTGATTTCATATTTGCCGTTCTGGCAGAGGAATTCGGTCTCTTCGGCGTCATCGTGGTGCTGGCTTTATATTTGTTACTGATCACCAGAATCATGGTCATCGGCATGATGGCGCACCGCGCAGAGAAACCGTTTTCCGGGTATCTGGCTTACGGGGTCGGCATTTGGCTGGGGCTGCAGGCGCTGGTCAGTGTCGGCGTCAACCTCGGCGTGCTTCCCACCAAGGGACTGACTCTACCGCTGATCAGCTCGGGCGGCAGCAGCATGCTGATGAGTGTGCTGGCCCTGGCCGTCGTTATCAGGGTGAAATACGAATTGGATCGGGACGCCGGGCCCAAGCCTCGCCGACGTCTCGGCGTGCAGGGAAGCAAGGCATGAACGGCAATAGCAAGCCCAGTGGGCAATCGGTGCTGATCATGGCGGGTGGCACGGGCGGCCACATTTATCCGGGCCTCGCCGTCGCTGCTGTGCTTGAAGGGCAAGGCGTTGCCGTTCATTGGCTTGGTGCGCGTGGCGGGATGGAATGCCAGAAAGTGCCGCAGGCTGGTATCGCGCTGCAAACCGTGGAAATAGGCGGGCTCAGGGGCAAGGGTCTGGTGAGCTGGTTGACCGCGCCGCTGCAGTTGGCCAGGGCTGTATTTCACGCATTCAAAATTGTCGGGCAGATGAGGCCGGCTTGTGCCCTCAGTTTTGGTGGGTACGCAGCGGGCCCAGGCGGGCTGGCCGCCCGCCTCAGAGGCGTGCCCTTGCTGGTTCACGAGCAGAACCGTATTTGTGGTCTGACCAACCGCGTTCTTGCCCACCTGGCCACCTCGGTGATGCAAGCCTTCCCGGGGACCTGGAGCGAATCACTGCAACCGGTGACCTGTGGCAATCCGGTGCGGAGCGACGTGGTAGGCCTGCCACCCCCTGAGGAAAGACTGGCGCACCGGTCTGGTCCCTTGCGCGTATTGGTTACCGGTGGAAGCCAGGGCGCCAGGGCATTGAATGAAATCCTGCCCGAAGCCCTGGGAATGTTGGCGCCAACGGCACGACCCCAGGTCCGGCATCAGGCCGGATCAGGTGCGGCCACGATCACGGGCCAGCGCTACCGTGAGCAAGGAATGGACGTAGAAGTCATTGAATTTATAGATGATATCTCAGCGTCCTATGCCTGGGCGGATCTGGTCATCTGCCGGGCCGGCGCGTTGACAGTATCGGAACTGGCTGCCGCGGGTATCGGCGCAATCCTGGTGCCTTACCCGTTTGCAGTCGATGATCACCAGACGCGCAACGCGGCGTTCCTCTGCGAGGTGGGTGCTGCGCTCATTGTGCAGGAAAGCGAGCTTGACGCGGCATCCCTGGCGGGACTGATAGGGGAATTGAGCGTAGATCGGTCGCGCTTGCGCTCTATGGCGTCGGCGGCACGGTCTGTTGCTGTGCCGGATTCCGCATCCAAAGTCGCTGAAATTTGCACCCGCATTGGGCGCATTCCGGTTGAGCAGGTGGCCGCTGCATGAATACACGTGGTTCACATCTGGAGCCGATGCGCCGAATTCAGGACATTCACTTTGTCGGGATTGGCGGCGCAGGAATGAGCGGTATTGCTGAAGTGCTGGTCAACCAGGGATTCATCGTCACCGGGTCCGACCTGGCTGAGTCGCGAAGCACACGACACCTGCAATCCATGGGTGTCACAGTGTTCATCGGCCACAAGCCAGAACAAGTCGCTGATGCGGATGTGCTGGTCGTATCGACTGCGATTGCCCAGGACAATCCCGAAGTTTCCGAGGCACGCAGGCTGCGCATCCCGGTGGTGCCGCGAGCAGAAATGCTGGCGGAGCTCATGCGCTTTCGTCGCGGCATTGCAGTTGCAGGCACACACGGTAAGACGACAACCACCAGCCTGACCGCGAGCCTGCTCGGAGAGGCCGGCCTGGACCCGACATTCGTCGTCGGTGGCCTGGTAAACGCATTTGGCAGCCACGCAAAAATGGGCAGCGGTGAATACCTGGTTGCAGAGGCCGACGAGAGCGATGGGTCCTTCCTGTTGCTTCAACCGGTCGTGGCCCTGGTGACTAATATTGATCGGGACCACCTGGAAAGCTATGAGGGAAGTTTCGACAATCTAAAGGGCGCTTTCCTGGAATTCCTGCATCATTTGCCGTTTTACGGTGTGGCCGTGCTGTGCATCGATGATGCTCAGGTGCGCGAACTGCTGCCGAAAGTAACGCGCGCGGTGGTGACGTTCGGCCAGTCTGAAGACGCGGACATCCGCGCCACCAATGTCGAGCAGGATGGCCGCATGATGCACTTTGATCTGACCCTGCCCAATTCCGATGCAAGCTTGCGGGTCAGCCTGAACCTGCCCGGCGATCATAACGTCAGAAACGCGCTGGGCGCCATCGCAATCGCTTGGGAATTGGGTGTGGACATCGCCACGGTCGTCCCCTGCCTGGATCGCTTCGAGGGAATCGGCCGAAGATTCGCGGAGGTGGGGGAATTGAATATTGCCGGCACGCCGCGAGCCAGCGTCATTGTCGTGGAGGACTATGGGCACCACCCAACGGAGTTGGCTGCGACATTTAATGCGGCACAGGTGGGCTGGCCGGACCACCGACTCGTGGTGGTGTTTCAACCGCATCGCTATAGCCGCACCATGGCACTTTTCGACGAGTTTACCCAAGTGCTCAGCGAGTGTGATGTATTGGTCCTGACCGAAATATATGCAGGCGGCGAGTTGCCCGTCGATGGTGTGGACAGCAGTGCCTTATGTCATTCGATTCGGGCCAGAGGCAAAGTCGACCCGATCCTGATCTCCGATGTCTTCAGCATACCCGCACAGCTTCCAGCCATCCTGGAGGACGGTGATCTGGTTTTATTGCTGGGGGCAGGAAGCATTGGTCAGGTCGCGCAGCACCTCAGAGAGGTTGGGTTCGAACTGGAGGCTGCCGCATGACGGGGAATTTCTATGTCTCTCCAGGGCCCAGGAAAGTCAATAATCCGGAAGCTTTTGGGCGCGTTGGGTTGGTCAATGGGGGTCGTAGCGCGGAACGTGAAGTGTCTCTTCAAGGGGGTCAGGCGGTCGCTGCATCCCTGGGCCGAAGCGGCGTTGATTTCGAGGCTTACGATGGTGCGCTGGCGTTGGTAGACGCGATATTGCAAAGAAAAGTTGACCGGGTATTCAATATCCTCCACGGCCCCGATGGCGAGGACGGATCGCTCCAGGGTGCGCTTCAATTGCTTGATGTGCCGGTCACGGGCGCCGATCTCAAGTCTTCGGCTCTGGCCATGGACAAGATTCGGTCCAAGTGGGTGTGGGAGCGGAATGGGATATTCACGCCGCCGTTTGAATACTTCGACGGAGATGATCACGACTATGAACGCGCCCTTGAGAAGTTCGGTCTACCGCTTTTCGTGAAGCCAACAGGTCTGGGTTCGAGCATTGGCATTTCCAAAGTCGTGAACGAGTCAGAGCTGGCAAAGGCTGTGGATTTGGCCAGGCAATACGGTGACACGATCATGATGGAGCCGGAGATATCAGGCGGGGAGTATTTCGCCGGGGTGGTGGACAGGTTGGCGTTGCCATTGATCAGAATTGAGACGGATCGTCAGTTCTACGACTACCAGGCCAAATACGAGTCAGACGATACACGCTATTTCTGCCCTTGCGGTTTGGCGCCTGAAAAGGAAAGAGAACTCCAGGAACTGTCAATGAAAGCCTATGACATTCTCGGAGTCGGGGGCTGGGGAAGGGTGGATTTTCTGCTCGACGATACGGGTACGCCATGGTTTCTGGAAGTCAACACAACCCCCGGCATGACTGACCACAGCCTGGTTCCACAGGCCGCGGCGCAAATCGGTATTGAATTCGATGAACTGATCTGGCGAATCCTGGAGACCAGTTTGTGATCCGGCAAAACGCAAGAGAACTGCAGTGGGCGGGATCGGGCGCGGGATTCTCGAGCGGTGCATTTCTGATCTGCCTTTTGTTTGTGCTCGCGCTGTCAGGGTCAATATGGGTCAGCCTGGGCGTTGTGACCAAGGAGCGCTGGCCGATTCGCTGGCTGGAGTTGAAAGGAGGCTTTCAACGGGTGTCTGCTGAGCAAATGCGTGCCAGCCTGATGCCATTGATAAACACCAGTTTCTTCACTCTCGACCTGATCGAATTGCAGCAGGCCGCGACCCGAAACGCCTGGGTTTCTTCTATCCGGATACAGAAGGAATGGCCCGATACGGTCGTCGTCCACGTGAGCGAATTCGTTCCGCTGGCGCACTGGAATTCGGGCAGCCTGATCTCCAGTTCCGGGGCCGCATTTGCAGCGCCTGAGGCGGACGACCTCCAGGGGCTACCGTGGCTGCGTGGGCCGCCAGAGCGCTTGGGTGACGTCCTGGCAGCCTGGAGTCGCTTCAGTGACGCGCTGGCGCCGCTCGGGCTGGAAGTCCAGACACTGAAGCTGGACAGGCGAGGCGCCTGGAGCTTGAGGCTCAACAGTGGCACGGCAGTCCAGTTAGGTCGTGGGGCAGTGGATATGCGACTTGCACGCCTGATGGCGAGTTGGCCTCAACTGATTTCAAAATCCGATCGATTGCCGGAGGATGTGGATTTGCGATATTCAAACGGGTTTGCCGTTCACTGGCCGCAACCAGGCCAGGCGGTAGATTCCTGACATGCCCAAGAAAGCAGAAAAATCCCTTGTGGTCGGATTGGACATCGGCACGTCCAAAATTGTTGCCATCGTCGGTGAACTGCAGTCGGACGGCGGGGTGGAAGTAATTGGGCTTGGATCCCACCCGTCACGTGGGCTCAAGCGCGGTGTCGTCGTTGATATGGCATCGACAGAGCAAGCCATCCAAAGTGCCGTGGAGGAGGCGGAGTTGATGGCTGGCTGCGAAATCCATTCTGTTTTTGCCGGCATCTCCGGGAACCACATTGGAAGCCTGAATTCAGATGGTACGGTGGCCATCAAAGACAAGGAAGTGTCCGAAGGCGACGTGGAGCGGGTGTTGGATGCAGCACGGGCTGTGCCGGTTGCCGCGGATCAAAAAGTTCTTCACGTCCTGCCTCAAGAGTATGTCATCGATAACCAGGACGGAATCCGGCAACCCATCGGGATGGCGGGTGTGAGACTGGAAGCACATGTGCACGTGGTCACCGCGGCGCTCAGCGCGACTCAGAACATCAGCAAATGTGTTGCACGCTGCGGACTGACAGTCGATGAACTCATCATGCAGCCTCTGGCCGCGAGCTACGCAGTACTAACGGAGGACGAAAAGGGCCTGGGCGTATGCCTGATCGACATTGGAGCGGGAACGACGGACATTGCAGTTTTCACAGATGGCGCAATTCGCCATACAGCATGTATACCGATTGCCGGCGACCAGGTCACAAACGATATTGCGGTGGCGCTGCGAACACCGACACAACACGCAGAAGACATCAAGATCAAGTACGCCTGTGCATTGGAACAGCTGGCGAGGAATGATGAAACCATTCAGGTGCCCAGCGTAGGCGATCGTACATCCAGGCGGTTGGCCAGACAAACACTTGCCCAGGTGGTGGAGGCCCGCTACCGGGAGCTGTTTTCATTGATTCTGGCGGAGCTCAGACGCAGCGGTTTTGAAAATATGGTCGCTGCAGGGTTGGTGATGACGGGCGGAGCGTCAAAGATCGAAGGGGCAGAAGAACTCGCTGAGGAAATATTCCATATGCCGGTGAGGCTGGCAACGCCCCAGTACGTGACCGGATTGTCTGATGTGGTTTCCAATGCCATTCATGCAACGGGTGTTGGCTTACTAATTTATGGAAGTCGTGCAGATTCAGGCAGGACGATGATTTCCGTCAGGGGTGGCGAGAGCATATTTGATCGGGTCCGCAGTTGGTTTCGTGGAGAATTTTGATTCCATGGAAGCAACGGCGGACAGGACATGGGAAAAACGTTTTTTGGAGTTGCCGGGTGATTCGCCGGCGTCATACAGCACGAAGAGGCAGACGCAGGCAGGGTTGTTGAACAATCGGGATCATCGGCATTGGTAACGGCGAGCGAGAGGAGAAATAAAATGTTTGAATTAGTTGAAAACTACACACCCAGTGCAATGATCAAGGTCATCGGCGTCGGTGGCGGTGGCGGCAATGCAGTTGCACAAATGATTGACGCAAATATTGAGGGCGTCGAATTCATTGCCGCCAATACTGACGCCCAGGCTTTGAGGCTGTTTAAAGGCAAAACGATACTGCAGATTGGTTCCAGTGTGACCAAGGGGCTTGGAGCAGGTGCGAATCCTGAAGTTGGACGGCAAGCCGCGCTGGAAGATCGTGATCAGATCATTGAAATACTGGCGGGTGCTGACATGGTCTTCATTACTGCGGGTATGGGCGGTGGCACCGGTACAGGTGCGGCGCCGGTTATTGCGCAGGCGGCAAAGGAACTCGGAATTTTGACGGTTGCGGTGGTCACCAAGCCCTTCCAATTCGAAGCGCGGCGGCGCATGTCAATCGCCGAGAAAGGCATTGAAGAACTGGCTGTGCACGTGGATTCGTTAATCACGATACCGAATTCGAAACTCGCCGCTGTGCTTGGTGGGGAAACACTCCTGCTCAACGCATTCAAGGCGGCCAATGACGTGCTTCAGGGTGCTGTGCAAGGCATTGCTGAGTTGATTACACGCCCAGGTCTCATCAACGTTGACTTCGCTGATGTCCGCACAGTGATGTCGGAAATGGGTATGGCAATGATGGGCTCAGGTCAGGCGTCCGGCGATGATCGCGCTATCATGGCTGCCCAGTCGGCGATCGGGAGCCCGTTACTCGAAGATATCAATCTTTCGGGGGCATGCGGTATTTTGGTGAATATTACGGCCGGCACCAATCTCACCATGAGGGAATTTGAAGAAGTGGGCGGAACTGTATCGGATCTCGCATCGGAAGATGCCACTGTCGTTATCGGCACAGTCATAGATCCGGAACTCGGGGATGATCTGAGGGTGACAGTCGTTGCCACTGGCCTTGGTGAGCCGGCACTTCAGTCCGGTCTGCGGGATCAGCCCATGCGCATCGTGCGCAATGCGACCACAGGACAGGTTGATCTGTCCATGCCAGTGGCAAGCCCATCATCAGCAGATGGTGCAGACACGGCCGCAGTTGACGAAGATGCCGCGAGCGAACGCGACCGCAGGCTATCAGACCTGGAGAACAGGGATCTGTTCAGCCGGCAGAAAGACATCGAATACCTGGATATACCGTCGTTTCTGCGGACCCAGGCAGATTGATACGGCCAATGGTTTGGGTCAATTGTTAAGATGTTGTTAAATTACCACAACTGTTGCTGAAATGCGTCAAATTTCCTATGCCGAACGGGGTCTGTGTGCTAATATTTAGCTGATTTTGGGGGAGGATTCCCTACAATGATAAAACAACGCACCCTCAAGAATGTCATCCGTGCGACAGGTGTGGGCATCCACACCGGCGAAAAAGTTTATATGACACTCAGGAGGGCCGCCGTCAATACCGGAATTGTTTTTAGACGAGTCGATCTCGAACCCACCGTTGAAGTGGCAGCTTCGGCCGCCAATGTTGGGGATACGAGCATGAATACGACCCTGGAGGTTGATGGTGTAAGGGTCTCCACGGTGGAGCACTTGATGTCGGCTTTCGCCGGGTTGGGCATCGACAACGCCTATGTTGACCTTAGCAATGCCGAAGTTCCCATCATGGATGGCAGCGCAGGGCCTTTCGTTTTCCTGATCCAATCAGCAGGAATCGAAGAGCAATCTGCCGCGAAGAAATTTATTCGCATCAAGCAAGTCGTCGAAGTTCGCCAAGATGACAAATGGGCCCGGTTTGAGCCGCATAACGGGTTCCGGGTTTCATTCAAGATTGATTTCAATCACCCGGTTTTTCGAACCCACAGCTCATTTGCCTCAGTTGAGTTTTCCACCACTTCATATCTGAAAGAAATTGCCCGTGCACGAACCTTCGGTTTCATGAGGGATATCGAAATGCTGCGCGAGCGCAATCTGGTTCTGGGCGGGAGCATGGACAATGCTGTCGTCATGGATGACTACCGCGTCCTCAATGAGGACGGCCTGCGCTACGAAGATGAATTTGTAAAACATAAGGTTTTGGACGCCATTGGTGATCTGTATTTGCTGGGTCACGGCGTCATTGGTGCTTTCTCCGGATACAAATCCGGCCATGAGCTGAACAATCGATTGCTCTGCAAATTGCTGGAGAATGCCTCTGCCTGGGAAGAAGTATCGTTTGATGAAGAGGCCTTATCCCCGGTTTCATATACCCATCCAGCCCACGCTTTCTAAGGCCTGTTAGCACTATTTGGGGTTCAAGGGTTCTGCAGAGGACAATCTCGGTCGATTTTGCTATGATTCGACGTCTGGGTCTTTCGTTTTCACTCGTTCGCTACGATTTTCACTTGTCTTGAGAGAAGTTTGAGCGTATTGCTCGAAAGTGGATTGCGCTGCGGGTGAAAGGGACTTGCGACGGCGAGGCAAGGGAACATTTTTGCTCAAGGGAGCAACCCGAACTTCGATACGTTCGAATTCATCAAATCCCGATTGGTGCAGGAAGCGCCTTAATTGCGGGGCTTGCATGCGCAAGCGTGTTGCCCAGGCGGCGGAGGGTGAAAGGAGGATCAGCCGATTGTCACGAAGTGCGGCAACCTGGCAGTGTGTCGCGATGTCGGATTCCAGGCAGGAGCGAATCAATGTGTCGAGCTTTGAGAGTTTTTTCGCATGATTCAGCAACTGCCCGAAAGGACTGCCGCCGCCGGTGATTCGCCGTTCGATGTCTCGAATGTCGCGCGGATGTTCTGCGGATACACGGTACCTGGATGATTTGGAATACTCAGTCACAGATGAAGCGTACCCTACAAAAGCCACCATCCGCTACCCTGATGGGCAGTAAAAAGCGCAGGCTTAGCCAAGCGCTGGTGCCGCTGGCCCTGTTGGCGTTCATCGCCTGGGGCAGTGTCATGTATTTGGCCGGACAGAACTCGGTCGAAACTGATGGTAAAGGCCTGCGGGCGATCGCGGCCTTCCGCCTCGATTTGTTGCAGCAGCAAAGACAGGTAGACGCGCTGCTCAATCGTAACGAACTTACAGTCAACGCACTGGCCGCTCGATTGGCCGAGTTGCAGGCTGCATCGACTCGACTGGATGCTCTGGGGCAACGCCTGGTGCAGATGGGTCAGCTTAGTCTGGACGAATTCGACTTTGATGAGCGCCCACCAGTGGGCGGTCCGGTGGAACAGAGCGACCGGGGAGCAGGTAAGAGTGGCGCCGTCAGTGAAAGCGAACTCAAGGGGGCGATCAGGGCTTTGAGTGACAAATTAAGGCGCCAGTCATCGCATCTGCAGGCGCTTCAGTACTTGATGATCAACCGTCAGGTGGATGCCAACCTGACGCCTGCCGGCTGGCCCGTGAAAAAGGGCTGGATATCATCCCGCTTTGGCGAGAGAAATGACCCTTTTACCGGTGAGCGGAATCAGCACCAGGGCCTGGATTTCGCGGGAACTCGGGGTACCGAAGTCATGAGCGTGGCCAGCGGCGTCATCATCTGGGCGGCCAACCGGAGTGGGTATGGCAGAACGGTCGAAGTCGAGCATGGAAATGGCTATGTGACCCGGTACGCCCACAATGAGAATATCCTGGTCAAGGCCGGGGAGCATGTGGCGGCGGGCCAGAATATTGCAACGATGGGTTCTTCGGGCAGGGCCTCGGCGCCACATGTCCACTTTGAGGTGCTCAAGAACGGCAGCCGAGTCAATCCCACCGATTTTGTAAAGCATCTTCGTTAGCTCTGGCGGGACATTTTTGCTTGTTTCAGACTCATTCAGACCCCAAATAGTCAGAAGCCTGGTCATAACACCCGGCGCTTTGACATGGGTTCATAAATCAAGACACAAATCAAATGCTTAACACGCTGACGACAAAAATATTCGGCAGCCGAAATGAACGGCTGATCGCAAAAATGCAGAATTTCGTGCATCAGATCAATGATCTGGAGGCCGCGGCTCAGGCACTCTCCGATGATGCGCTCAAGGCCTGCACGGCGACGTTGCGCCAGCGGCACGCCAACGGGGAAACGCTCGAAGAGCTGATGCCAGAGGCGTTTTCCTATGTCCGCGAAGTGTCTCAACGAACCCTTGGGCTGCGGCATTACGATGTACAGCTGATAGGTGGTCTGGTCTTGCATCGCGGAATGATTTCCGAAATGAAGACAGGGGAAGGTAAGACCTTGATGGCAACTATGGCGGTGTACGTCAATGCGTTAACAGGAAAAGGCGTGCACGTGGTAACGGTTAACGACTACCTGGCCCGGCGTGATGCCGATTGGATGCGGCCCATTTACTCCGCCCTGGATATGACCGTTGGTGTGGTCATTCCTGGCCTGAGCCCGGCTGCAAAGAGAGCTGCATACGCCTGCGACGTGGTGTATGCCACCAATAATGAGTTGGGTTTCGACTATCTGCGCGACAACATGGCCTTTTCGTCGGATCAGAAGTTTCAGCGGGAACGCTATTTCGCCATTGTCGACGAGGTCGATTCCATTCTCATTGACGAGGCCCGAACGCCGCTCATTATCTCGGGGCCGGCGGATGACTCTCCCCAGCTTTATGTGCGCATCAACAAGTTGATACCGGGGTTGGAGCGCGCTGAAGTGCTGCCGCAAGAGGAGGAGGGTGCGGGTGAAGGCGATTTCACGATTGACGAGAAGCAAAAACAGGTCTACCTGACTGAAGACGGTATGGGCCATGTTGAGAAGTTGATGGTCAAGTCCGGCCTCCTGAAGGACGAGGACAGTCTGTATGACGCTCAAAACCTGAACCTGGTGCACCATTTGAATGCAGGACTCAGAGCCCACCATCTTTTTCACAAAGATGTCGACTATATCGTCAAGGACAATGAAATTGTCATCGTCGATGAGTTTACCGGTCGGACCCTGGCGGGCCGGCGTTGGTCGGAGGGCTTGCACCAGGCAGTTGAAGCCAAGGAAGAAGTCCCCATTCAGAAAGAAAACCAGACATTGGCCTCGATTACGTTTCAAAACTATTTCCGGCTCTATGACAAACTGGCCGGGATGACGGGAACAGCGGATACCGAGGCTTACGAATTCCAGTCGATTTACAGTCTGGAAGTGGTGGTCATACCCACGCACATGCCCATGATACGAGATGATCGCGATGACCTCGTATTTTTGAAAGTCGATGCCAAATTCAATGCCATTGTTGAAGACATCAAGTCCTGCAGAAGCAGCGGACAGCCGGTGCTGGTGGGAACCACTTCGATAGAGACTTCTGAACTCATATCACGGATTCTGAAGAAGGAAAATGTCACGCACGAAGTGCTCAATGCCAAGCAGCACGAGCGGGAAGCTCATATCGTCGCACAGGCTGGCAGTCCTTCGGCGGTGACGATCGCGACCAACATGGCGGGCCGCGGTACCGATATTGTTCTGGGGGGCAGTCTTGATGCGGAAATCGCTGCGCAGGATGAGGGAATCTCCGCAGACAGGCTGAAAGAAATTCGCAAGCAGTGGCAGCAGCGTCACGATGAAGTGATCAGCGCCGGCGGTTTACACATTATCGGCACGGAGCGTCATGAGTCCCGTCGTATCGACAACCAACTCAGGGGCCGCTCGGGCCGCCAGGGTGATCCTGGCTCTTCCAGATTCTATCTCTCGCTGGAAGACAGCCTGCTGCGAATTTTTGCATCCGACCGAATGTCAATGCTGATGCAGCGTTTTGGCATGAAGGAAGACGAAGCGATTGAAGCCGGCATGCTCAATAAAGCGATTGAAAATGCTCAACGGAAGGTCGAGGCTCACAACTTCGATGTGCGCAAGCACCTGCTTGACTATGACGACGTCGCCAATGATCAGCGTCGCGTTATTTACCAGCAACGCAACGAGTTGATGGAGGCGGAGCAGATACAGGATACAGTTCTGGATATGCGCCATGATGTATTCCTGGACGTAATCGATCGCTTTGTGCCGCCTGGCAGCATTGATGAGCAATGGGATATACCCGGTCTTGAAACCGCACTCGATGGTGAATTCGGCATCAATGTCCCCGTATCTAAATGGGTCGGCGAGGATGATCAGTTGCACGAAGAGGTGCTGCGGGAGCGGGTCATTGAAAGTGTTGAGCAACACTTCCACAATAAGGAAGTCATGACCGGCGCTGAGGTCATGCGACACTTTGAAAAAGCCCTGATGCTCAATGTGCTTGATCAGCAATGGAAGGATCACCTGGCGAGCATGGACTATCTGCGCCAGGGCATCGGATTGCGGGGATATGCGCAGAAGCAGCCGATGCAGGAATACAAACGTGAGTCTTTCGAGATGTTCACCCAGTTGCTTGGTAACATCAAACATGAAGTGATTCGAATCCTGGCCAGGGTACAGGTCAGAGCGGAGGAAGACGTGGAGGCGGTTGATTCGCAGCGCCGCCAGGACCGTCAAATGGAATTTCAGCACGACCAGGCAGAGTCCATGGCGACACAGCCGGCTGCCAGTACGCAGGGCCAGGCTGCCCAAAACTTGTCAGATGTGCCCTACGTGCGTGAAGAGAGAAAGGTCGGGCGAAATGAGCCCTGCCCCTGCGGTTCAGGAAACAAGTACAAGCATTGCCACGGTAAACTCAGCTAGCAGTCTGCTTCTTCCGAGCCAGTTGCAAGTAGCTGGCATGAAGCACGTTGACCTTTCTTGCAAGGTTGGCCAGATCAGCGTCGTTGACGACGACATCATCGGCAAACGCCAGTCTCTCGCCGCGATCGGCCTGTGCCGCCAGTATGGATTCAGCCTGCTCTCTGGTGATGCCGTCCCTGTTCATCACACGCAATAGCTGGGTTTCATCTTCGACATCGACCACCAGAACCCGGTCGCCAAGATATTTTCCGCCCGACTCCGCCAGCAGTGGTACAACCAGAATGCAGTATTCGCTGCTGGCAAGGATTAATTGGTGCCGGGAGGATTCACGGATCGCCGGGTGAAGAATGGCTTCCAGCTTCTGCTTGTTGAGCGGATCAGAAAATATCAGCTGACGCATGTGTTTCCGATCCAAGCTACCGTCCGGTTTCAACACTTCGGCGCCAAATTCGCTGACAATTTCTGTGAGCGCGGGCTCACCCGGTTCAACCAGCGCCCTGGCGATCACATCGGTGTCGACGACCTGTATGCCTTTCTCTGCAAACAGAGCGGAAATTGCGGTCTTTCCAGAAGCGATACCGCCGGTAAGAACCACAACAAAAGCATCGATTTGATCGTCGTTATGCAAGAATTACTTTGGGATAAGGTGATGCCATCTTCTGAGGTTTACGGAGCACTAGCCGAAGGTCGTGCGGGTGTAATGATCCATGATTTGCTGGCCCCAAATCATCGCAATCCAGCCTGCCGCCGCAATAAAGGGGCCAAAAGGCATTGGTTTTTCGCGATCCAGCTTGCCAGTGGCCAGCAGGACAATGCCGACCGTCGCCCCGACCACGGAAGACAGTAATATGATCAGCGGCAGCATCTGCCAGCCCAGCCAGGCACCCACGGCCGCAAGGAGTTTGAAATCTCCATAGCCCATGCCCTCCTTGCCGGTCAGCAAGCGGAAGACTTGATAGATCGACCACAGGATCAGGTAGCCTGCAATTGCGCCCACCACACTCGAACCCAGGTCTGCAAACAGCCCATTGAGATTGACCAGGATGCCTGCCCACAACAACGGCAGTGTCAGATTGTCCGGCAATAACTGGTGATCTGCGTCGATCCCGGTCAGTGCAATGAGTGCGGCGCTTAGCGCCATGGCGCCTAAGCCCTGGAGCGTTGGTCCGAAATGCCAAATGGCCGCCAGGAACATGACCGCAGTGATGAATTCGATCAAAGGGTATCTGTACGAGATCTTAGTCTTGCAGGACGAACATTTTCCGCCCAGCACCACATAACTCAGCAAAGGGATGTTTTCATGAGCCCTGATAAGATGCCCGCAATTGGGGCATCTGGATCTGCCTTTGACGAGGCTCGGTGGGCGCGGGCCGTTGCTTTGCTCCTGTTCCAGTAGTTCAAGGTATTGACAGCGCCAGTCATATTCCATCAATGCCGGTAGGCGTAAGATGACGACATTCAGAAAACTCCCTATCAGGAGTCCGAAAATAAACACCCCTGTATATAACAGGGGTGTGGATTCAATGAGATATTGCAATACTTCTCCTTTTGGGGAGACAGGGTCAGATGACCGCGGCCATCTTGAATATTGGCAGGTACATGGCAATGACCATGCCACCGACAATGATGCCGACAAATACGATAATTGCAGGTTCCAACAGGCTGGACAATGCATCCACGGCGTTGTTTACCTCTTCCTCGTAGGCTTCGGCAACCTTGACCAGCATCGTATCGAGCGAACCGGCTTCCTCACCGATAGCCGCCATTTGTATGACCATATTGGGAAATACATCAGTTTGCTGCATGGCCAGCTGCAGTTGATGGCCGACGGCGACATCTTCACGGATTCTTGCTGCTGCGTTATTGTAGACCGCATTGCCTGTGGCTCCGGAGACAATTTTTAACGCGTCGACCAGGGGTACGCCGGCCGCGAATGTGATGGCCAATGTACGGCAAAACCGTGCAATTGCAGCCTTTTCCAGGATTTCGCCGACAATAGGGAGCTTCAATGACATCCTGTCAATCCAGTGTGAAAATTTGGTCGATCGGTTTTTGAGCATGACAATGCCGACGATTGTGCCGACAACGCCGCCCAGTACCAGCACTGCCCATTCCTGCATGAATTCCGACGCGCTGACCACCATCCTGGTGAATGCCGGAAGATCGGTCCCGAAGCTCATAAAGACTGCCTCGAATTGCGGAATCACATAGATCAGCAATATCGATGAAACAATGATCGCTACTGCAATAACAGCGGCTGGGTAGTACAGCGCCTTCTTGATCTTGCCCTTGATGCTCTCAATGCGCTCCTTGTAGCTGGCAATGCTGTCAAGGATTGTGTCGAGCACACCGGCGTTTTCGCCGGCCTTGACCAGGTTCACATAGAGTTCGTCGAACTGGACCGGGTGTTTTGCCAGCGACTCGTGCAGGCTACTGCCCGATTCGATTTCTGCCCGAATATTGTCCAGCATTGATTTCATGCGGGGATTCTTCATTCCGCCGGAAATAATCTGGAACGAGGTCACCAACGGTACGCCCGATTTCAGCATGGTTGCGAGTTGGCGGCTGAAGACGGCGATGTCTTTCGAAGAAACTCGGCTGCCTGCCCACCAAATAGCGGTTTGGACTTTTTCCTGACTGTTATGGGGTTGATGCCCTGACGGCGTAATTCAGCCCGCACCAGATTCGGGCTCGTTGCAATTTGCTGCCCTTTTAGTTTGTGGCCACGCTTGTCGCGCCCCTGCCAGAGAAATACTGTTGGTTCTGCCCGTACTGTTGCCATGACCTAGTCCTTGGTTACACGGTTGATTTCAATCAGATCAGTCACGCCTTTGCCCACCTTGTTCAACGCCGCCTGTCTGAGGTCGTTAACGCCTTCCTTTCTGGCTTGTTCGGTGATGTGCAGGGCGTTACTCTCCGTCACCGACAAAATAATTCTCGCTATGTCGTCGGTGATGGGCATGACTTCAAAAATGCCCGTCCGCCCGCGGTAGCCTTCGTTGCATTCGGCGCAACCGTTTGGCTTAAAAAGTTTCAATTCCGGTATTTGTTCCTTGGTAAATCCTGCCTGGAGCAGGGCCTCCTTCGGGAGGTCCTCTTTCAGTTTGCAAGTGTGCAGTTTCCGGACCAGCCGCTGGGCGATAATCAGGTTAACCGCCGAGGTGATGTTGTAGGTCGGCACGCCCATATTCATCAGGCGCGTAATGGACTGCGGGGCATCGTTCGTATGCAGCGTTGACAGCACCAGGTGGCCCGTTTGTGCGGCCTTGATGGCGATTTCGGCGGTCTCCAGATCACGAATCTCACCGACCATGATGGTGTCTGGATCCTGGCGCAAAAAGGCCCTGAGCGCCCGGGCGAAAGTCATGCCCTGCTTGACGTTCTGCTGCACCTGGTTGATTCCCGACACGCGGATTTCGACCGGATCCTCGACGGTTGAAATGTTGCAGCCTTCTTCATTAAGCATGTGCAGCGCGGTGTACAGGGTCACCGTCTTGCCGCTGCCGGTTGGCCCGGTAGCGAGTACCATGCCGTATGGTTTGCTGACGGCATCGTGAAACAGGTCTCGTTGGTGTGCTTCGAACCCGAGTTGTTCAATGCCGAGTTTGGTGGCGGCTGAATCCAGGATCCGCAGCACCACTTTTTCGCCGAACAGCGTCGGGCAGGTGCTGACTCGAAAATCAATGCTCTTCGCGCGGCTCAGCGAAAGCTTTATTCTGCCATCCTGTGGTACTCGCTTTTCAGCGATGTCCAGACCGGCCATGACTTTCAGGCGTGATGACAAGCGACGCGACATCTGGATCGGTGGTCCGGCAACATTTTTCAGCACACCGTCCAACCGGTATCGAATGCGGTAGCGCGCTTCATAAGGTTCGAAATGAATATCAGATGCGCCTTTGCGGATCGCATCAAGCAAGACTTTGTTAATAAAACGCACCACGGGGGTCTCGTCAACGGCCGGATCGCTCGAATCATCGCTGGGACCGGCTTCAACCGTAAACTCGATATCTTCCAGCCCCTCTTCTCCGTCGAGGTCATCGAACACCGGACTGGTGGATTCGATTGCCCGTTCAATTGCGGGCTGGATCTGGTCTGCGGCAACCAGGATGGGCTCAACATGAAACCCCGAGCCAAATGCGATCTCGTCAATGATCTCGTGATTGGTCGGGTCCACCAGGCCAATAAAAAGTTGATTCCCACGCAGGTGCAGCGGCAGGGCCTGGTGCTTCTCCATCAGTGATTCGGAGATCAGACCCAATGGCGCCAGGGAGAGATCAAATGACTGTACGTTGATCAGGGGAATGCCGTACTCGTCAGCCGCTGCTGCGGCGAGGTCGGCAGGGTTGAATTTTTCGGACTTGATGAGCGAGGAAAGTAGCGTGGTGTTGTTACGATTGGCCTCGAGGCGCGCCTCTTCAGCGCTGATCTCATCCATAATACCCTCGCCCACCAAACGATGCGCCAGGCCATGCAAATTGCTCGAGACCTTTAACTCGCTACTCATCTACGGGTCGCTCCTTGTTCCCGATTTATATTATACCTGTTTCTCACCAGGGTATTGCAAGTCTTTGTGCAACAAAGATAAACTTACAATTCAGCGAATGAAATCTTCATTCCGGAAAATAACATCCCCTACTATGGACCATCAGTTTGCGAAAAAACGTGCGCGTGTGCAAGTCCCAATCGCCTCGAATACCTGTAGTACATCAGCTTCGGCATTCGGCCGGCACCACGTTATTGCTGCTCGAAGTATTTGAGCAGACCCAGACAATACGACCACTCGCAAGCGTGAATGAACCCGTTAAGGTAATGACCGGGTCGGTCGAGGCGCCCGTGTTCTGCGTGGTAATGGTGATCAATGGTTCGCTACAGTCTCCGGAGATCACAATGCTACTGACCCAAAGTGAAGGGTCGTAAATGAATCCGGCTCTGGAATTTGTGAGATTTGTCAGGGCCATGTCAGACTGACAGGTGTCCGACAGGGAGGTCTTGGCGCCCATGCCAACGCTAAGTGCTTCCCCCACTTTGGCTCGAACCTGATAGGTAAAGTAGGTGGGCAGCGCAATACTCAGAATGATCGAGATCACAGCGATCACAATCATTAATTCGATCAGCGTAAAGCCTCGGGAACACATGGTGTTGATAGTGCAGTGGGTCTTGCTTCTGGCGGTATTCATTTGAAAGCCTCTTTTCCACCTGCCCTCTTTCCAGTCATGCCCAGACCGGTACGGAGTTACGCCTTGTTTGAGGTGGCTAATTCTTCCCTGGTTAATATGTGTATCTTTCTCTATTCCTTGTCCTGGTGGTCCATGCTTTATTCTTGCGATTTACATACATAAGTTAATCAGTAGTCAACTTGCCGTCATCAAGAGCGACAGGTAGAAGGGACATGTGCCGTAGTGCTGCCACTGGTGCACGTCCAATCAATTCGCCCGTTACTCAGCTCGCCTGTCAGTGTCATGGTGACAGCGGCAGCGCCGATATTGACGTTGGTCGTAATGACGAGAACGGGTGCATCGCACGTTGAACTGCCACCGAGGACTACCGAGGCCACGAAGTTACTTTCCGTGAAAACGTAACCGGTGTCGCCTATGACGATGGAAGCTGACGAAAGCCCATTGCGCGTCTGACAGGTTTCTGCAACTGCGAGTTTGGCAGATGCGCCTACGCTCAGCCCTTCACCTACCTTTGCGCGAACCGCGTAATCCTGGTAAGCAGGCAGTGCCAGAGCCAGCAAGATGGCGATGATCGCAATAACGATCATCAGTTCGATTAATGTAAAGCCTTTTGAAACGCGTTTCATTGTATACCCTCCTGGTATTGTTAACGGCTCTTGAGCAATCCTAGTGCGAGCCTTGACGATAAATCCCAAAATACGGGACGCATGCGAGTAATGCGATATTCGTGCCATGTAATTTTTCCTTGCAATACAAGGGCATAAAATTTCGAATAAAAAGCAAACGCGACACATTCTGATACATTTCGTCACAAAGTGACAAATTTTGTCATGCCTGTGGACCCGCACCCTATCCAGTCTTCTGTCCTGGAGCAAATGAATTAGACTGCCCGCAACAGTAGGGAGCACAGCAAACGCCATGACCTGGATGGATGGCCTGGAACGAGAGAGAAAACTGCTTGTGGTTGGCATCGTCCTCATTGGGGTGACCATGTTGACGGTGACGGCCATGCGGGATCCGGTCTCGGCCGACGCCTTCTGGCATCTGCAAATGGGCAAGAGCTGGATAGAAAACGGTCTCTCACCATGGACAGACCACTTCAGTTTTACTTTCAACGGCCATGCAATCACCAACCCGCCGTACCTGTTTCAGGCATCAATCCACTACTTCGTTGTTTTGCTGGGTACCGATATCGGAATGAAGGCGTTCAAGTTGTTTTCTTTCCTGCTCGTCTACGCATTGGTGGTGATTTTCCTTCGTCAGATTCGTGCCCCGGTCATCATATACCTGGTGGTGCTGACCTTGCTGGTAGCAGTTTTGCAGCTTCGCGCAATGCTCAGACCGGAGCTCATCAGCTACAGTTTGTCAGTGGTCGCATTAATGCTGTATCGGCGCGCCTGGGACAGTTCTTTGTCCAAGTCCATGCAGATAAAATCCATGCAGGCAAAATCCATGCTGCCCATCGTCTTGTTGATGTGGTTCTGGAGTAACTACCACACCCCGGTCATGGGCTACATCATATTCTTCGGCTTGTTTGTCGATATCGGTTTGCAGCAGTTAAGACATCGGGTGCCCGCGATCGCCTGGTCAAAGTGGCTGGGCTGGGGGGTGGCAGTCATCGCCATTGGCATCGTTAACCCTTCGCTTACGCACCCTTTATTTGAGGCTGTTTTAATGCCCGCGGAGTGGAAAGTCCTGATTCAGGAATACCGCCCTATCGCAATCTATGCCGCAGTTCCGACGGTCTACTTGATCGGGTTGCTTGCAATCGCCGCGATTTGTCTACAGGTGCGCCAAAATCGACCGGGTTTGGCGGTTGTCTCTGCAATATTGATGCTGTCGGCCATCCGCTACTCGCGATTGGTCACACCAGCCGGCGTCATATTGTTGTGCATTTTCGCTCAAGCGGCGGCGGAAGCCGGGGTGCAAGCCTGGTGGAAAAGGCGCACGCAGTACCTCCAATCCATTCTGATGGCCGGGCTGTTGATCATGTCCACGATCGGCCTGTACCTGGGTTATGCCTATGCGGTTAGTTTTCTGCACGAAAACCAATCGAGTAAAGCGAGGTTTCCGGATGATATTACTGCGTATATGAACAGGGCCGGAATCAGCGGCAGAATTTTCAATAAATACGGAATTGGTGGATTTCTGGCGTACCAGCTGCTTCCCGGAAGTTCCATCTATATCGATGGCCGTACCGTCATTCTTTACCCCATTGAGCACTACCAGCTTTACGAGGCTGCCATGGGTTCTGGACAGACGCTACGGGTAGAAATTGAAAAGTACAGTATCGACATGGTAATGACGAGCAGCAATAATAGTCTGCCGGTCATGATGGCCCAGGTGGAGCAATTCGGCTTGGATTTTATGGATGCCGGCTACTCACTCTACCGGCGCAATCAGCCGAATTTTCCGAACCTGGGCCTGCTCATGGCACACCCTGCGTGTTGGCGTGCCGACATGGCAAATGAGCTGGATGCAGAGCGCAGGCGGGCGGTTGAGACTCTGCCCCTGGACTCGCCGGCCCATTTGTACTTGAACCTGATTCTCCAGGATCAGCCCAATTTTGCATCACATAAAGTGGCATTCGAGCGATCAGGTGGCGGAGCGTTTTATGACTTTCACCGACGCTATAGAATGTTTCAGGCCATTGGGCATGGAGAATTTCACGACGTCGCGGAATTGTTCATCGGTCTGCGCGATCGTTGGGTGAAGGACTACCTTGCCCTGGCTTTTTCTCTGAGCCTGGCGGGGGATTGGGAGGCGATGGCAAATGTACTTGAAGAAACAGTGTCAAGAAACTGGCCTGTACTGGCTTACGAAGACCTGCAGGTTTTGCATGCCTTGCTAACCCAAATTAATGCCACTGGATTTAATAGCCAGTTTGATGACGCATACCTGTCCAAGCTGCGCGATCAAATGCGGCCAGAGGATCTGGTTGCCGGCGTCCAGCCTGTAACCGTGGCCATGTTTTGTCCACCAAACTGGCGGGCGACTGGCCGCTAGTGTGATCAGGGCGCAGTAAACAGCGAGCAGACTTTACCGTCCTGCCAATACCGCGGATAGAGCGTATCGATGGGTGCCATTTGCTGGGTTCTGAATTCAAGTCGACGCAGCTCGACGGCCGAAGCGAGCAGTAGAACAAGCGCAACGGTGAGACTCGAAACAAGCAAGCGACCCCCAACAACACCTGAGCTGTGTAAACGCGTGGTGGGCAGGCTGCCCAATAGCCAGCCCATCATCAACACGGCCACTGTCTGGCTGGCCGGCGTCATGTGCACCGCGCTCAGGCAGGAATACATTCCGGCGGCGGCAACGCCGGTGGCGAGAAATGCACTGATGTTCGGCTTGCGATTTGACAGCCTTGCAGAGTGTGTCACAGCGCGCAGCACGAACCAGGCAAAAAATAGCGCCAGGGCGAGCAGCCCAAGGGCAGCAGGTATGCCCCACTCACCTGCAATTTGAAGCGGCAGGCTGTGGGGGTGACCGGGGCGGGTAATTTTGCCTTTGCAGGCATAATTCATGGGCCCGATTCCGAACCAGGGATGATGGATTGCGTCATCAATGGAATCCTGCCACAGCGCCAGCTGTCCGGAGCTGTTCGCCATCGGTCTCCCCAGCGCCAATTCATGAAAACGCCCACGAGACTTCTTGCTGTTCGATTGATCCGCTTGCGCCGGACCTTCGGCTGATTCAGATGGACTCTGGCTCACTGCCGAAGTCATCGCAGAGCGATCCTGATCTGTCGACGGCGCATAGCTGAGCAGCACCATGGCGTAAAGCATGCCGCCGCCCAACATACCCAGACCCTGCCACAACAACAGTGCTCGTCTTGATGATCTGAAGCATACGATGCTCAAGGCCAGCGCAAACACCAGGCTGAGGGCTGCCCCGCGGGCGCCGGTCATGACGATGAGATACCACTGCAGCGCCAATACCAGAGCGCAGGCAATCAGAACCAGCCGCCTGCCCGGAAACAACAAGGGCAAGGCTGCCAGTGCCGGAATGATCCAAACCTGGACCTGGTTAAAAAAGCGTGGCCAGGAAAAGTGCATCAAGGCAATCTGGAAACTGAATTCGGTGCCCATTTCCCACGAAGCAAGCACCCCGGTGGCTTCCTGCAGGCCTACGGCAGCCATGGCGAGCGCCAGCAAGCCAAGTGCCAGGCGGTCGAAATACTGGCCGGCAGCCTCACGGCAGGCGGCAACAGCCGGAATTGCAAGAACAATCAGCGCAGGCTGGATCACACCCGCGGCTGAATAAGCCAGGTGCATGACGGAATTGGCGCTCAGTAGTGCCGAACAGATTGCGAGCGTGAACACGATGGCCAAAAGCCAGAGTAGTTGTGGCCAGCGCGTGAGTTGCTTTTCGAAATTGGCTCTCAGTTCGGCGTTAGCAAGGCATACGGCGAAAATAATCGGCAGGATACTAAGCTGAAGTATCCGCTTGATATCGTAAAGCCAGTAATCCAGGGTGAGAGAGACGGTGGAGGTGACCAACAAGAAAGTGCCGATCAGAAACGGGACAAACAATGCCGCCACGCGTGCCGAATTCAGTGAAGGAAGCGCCATGGTTCTCCAGCCGGGTTCAGCGGCGATGTGAAGCGCTTCAGGGTGCCCGCTGGGCCTGAATCAGTCGATATCAAATTTCTTTAACTTGTATCGCAGCGACCTGAAGCTGATGCCCAGTAGTTCCGCCGCCCGGGTTTTATTGTAACGGGCTTTCCTCAACGCATCGACGAGCATTTTTCGCTCGATATCCTCGATATAGGAATCAAGAGACTGATCATCGGACTTGTCCGGGGTTTCTTTCGCTTCCTGCAGTACGACGCTTTCCAGCAGCAGGTCGTCTGGCTCTATGACATCGCCTTCGCACATGGTCAAGGCGCGCTGCAAGATGTTGATCAGTTCCCTGACATTGCCGGTGTAATTATGGAATTTCAACACCTCCATCGCCTCGTCGGAAATGGTTGGGGGCTCTCGTTCGTCCCATTGTTCGGTGATTTCCGACAAAAAGCGATTGGCCAGCAAAGGGATGTCTTCCACGCGCTCGCTGAGGCTTGGCATAGGCAGTTCTATAACGTTGAGTCTGAAATACAAATCACTGCGAAACGCGCCACTTTCCACCAGCGGTTTGAGGGGATGGTGGGTGGCGCTGAGGATTCGAACATCCACGGGCACTTCTTCGCGGGCGCCAATGGGCATCACGACTTTTTCCTGGATGGCGCGAAGCAGTTTGACCTGCATATGAAACGGCAGGTCTGCGACCTCGTCGAGCATCAGCGTTCCACCGTCGGAGGCCTGAAATAAGCCTTCTTTGTCTGCCGCGGCGCCAGTAAAGCTCCCCTTCCTGTGGCCGAAGAATTCGCTCTCCATCAACTCAGTCGGTATGGCACCGCAATTCACCGGAATAAACGGGCCGTCCCGTCGAGGGCCCAGGTCATGAATAAGCCGCGCGGCCAGTTCTTTGCCAGAGCCCGAGGCCCCGCTGACCAGGACGGGCGCCTGGCTTCTGGCCAGCTTGGCAATCATGACTTTGCATTGCTGAATCGCGGGAGAGTTGCCTGTCAGCTTGTCGAGTGCGGGATGTGCCATCAATTGCTCGGGTCGGGACTGCGACGGGGCGCCCTGACTGTCCTGGCCGGCAAGCCTCAAGGCCGTGTTGACCAGTTTTCTCAAAATGGCAAGATCCACCGGTTTGGAGACAAAATCGAATGCACCCATTTTCAGGGCCCTGACTGCGTCTTCCACCTTGCCATGAGCAGTAATGACTGCGGTTGGAAGTTCGGGAAACTGTTCGGTGATGTCGCGCACCAGGTCGAGCCCGTTGCCGTCAGGTAAACGCATATCAGTCAGGCAAAAATCAAACGCCTGTGACTGTAAAGCCCGTCTGGCTTCACCCAGGTCTTCACTGGTTGTTACTTCCAGGCCCATACGACTGAGGGTGAGTTGCAGCAGCTCTCGAATGTCAGGTTCGTCGTCAACGACCAGCACACGTTGCATTTTCTGATCCATTCGTCTCCCTCGAAAATTGGCTGCGATGGTGGTCTCAGCTCATGGATTCAGTTTTCTGAACCCCGGCATCGTCTTTTTCGGGTATGGGCTGCTTGCGAACCATGGCCAGCTTGATCTGAAATGATGCGCCCTCACCCGGTGCCGAGCGCACCGACAGCTCAGCTTGATTAGCCTCACACAGCTGACGCGCGATGTACAGCCCAAGTCCTGAGCCCTCCTGGCGAGTAGTATAAAACGGCTCAAATATCTTGCCCATTTGGGCAGGCGCAATACCGGGCCCATTGTCCTTGACAGCCACCACGGCGCTGTTGGTTTTGAGGTCTCGATTGAGTTGGAGCACCACGGTTGGCCGCCGCTCCCCCCTTGTCGCGTGGGCGATTGCATTGTCCAGCAGTTTCCAAATCGCTTGATTGAGCTGGCTGCGGTCAAAAACAACCAGTGTCTCTGTCGGGCCAATCTCGTGCTGAAAATCAATGGGTTCGGTGCTGTGGCTGGTGGCAACTTCGCCAACAATCTCATTCAGAAATTCGTTCAGGTTGACCAATTCTGGCCTGGATTGCTCGCGCCGCGACAGTTGCAGGATGTTTTCCACGATGCCATTCATCCGGGCCGACTGGTTCTGAATAATATTGATCAGTCTCATTTCGGGCAGCCGCACCACGGAAGATTCCTCCAGCAATTGGGCGGCGTGGGTGACCGCAGCGAGTGGGTTTCTGATCTCATGCGCGATGCTGCTGGACAGCTTGGCAAGTGAATTTGCTGACAGCTCAGCCGCACTACGGGCGACCACGTTACTGTCATTGAGGATAATCACCGTGCCGGTTCCAAACTCACTGGGCAAGGGAATGAAATTCGGTAGCACCTGGGCCTGGGATGGTTCAAGCATCACCGGTTTGGGTTCCAGGTAAGCCTCCCTTTCCCAATCGGCGAGCGCTTTCTTGAGGCGTGGTGAAACTTCCTCCAGCGACCGTTGCCTGAGGGTAGGGCTGCCCAGGAGTAACCAGGCGGCCTCGTTTATCACTTTGATCTTGCGGTTGTGATCCAAGGCAATGACGCCCGTTCTCATTCGGCGAATGATCAATTCGTTAACGTGCTCAAGCTCGGTCAAAGTGACTCGTTGTTTTTCGGCAATGAGCCGGTAGTCCCTGGCCCAATACGCCAGCCGGTGAGACATCAGCGCTGATACCATGGCAGTGATGCTGTACAGAGCGGCTTTGATGACTTCCGACAGACTGGCAGCTGCGTTTAGGAATTGCCAGGAGGCCTGGCCGATCATCGCCAAACTCGCGAGCGAGGCCAAAAACAGTGCATATCGAAGCGGCAGCAGCATCGCCGCCAGGGCGCTGGTGAAAACCAGTAATATGCCCACACCATTGTCAAGGCCACCAAAGGCAAACAACAACAGCGTCAGGCATATGGCGTCGGTCGCCATCGAGTAACGCGCCAGGCGGTAGTAATCGAAGCGCTTCCGGTAAATTGCCAGCACATGAAGGCAAGCCAGTACAACGAAACCGATCAGGGTAACCGACGCAAATTCAGGAAAGTCATCTGAAACATCAGTGCTGACCAGCCCACTGAAATAACCGAACCCCAGCACCACTGCGATGATCAGCCGATAAAAGCTCAGAAAGTTGACCACCCGCCGCGTCAGAGACGTTGACAGTGGATAAGAGGTGAAATCCGGGGCGTTACTGCTCATTGACGGATTTCTGGTCGTCGGGGAGTGCCGGTGAATTCCTTGCAAACAATGATGGCCGTGCCCTCGGTCGTATCAAAGATCATCGCAGTAACTATTGCCTTCCAGGCATTTTCACTGACCTTGACCCCCACAGTATATCAATTGTAATTACTCTTTGATCTTCAGGTGCATTTCGGGAGAAAATGTCGGATTCATCTTGTGGTCGGCTTCAAGTCGGCCCCCATTACTTGGCCCGCGCAACCCGCCGGGCGATCGGCCGGAGCGGGATTCCAGGAGTAAGCATGAACTTTCATGAATATCAGGCCAAAGACCTGTTTGAACAATATGGCTTGCCGGTGCCGGCCGGGCGGGCAACGAATTCCGCCGATGAAGCAGTGAACATCGCACAGGAATTGGGAGGCGAACAGTGGGTTGTGAAAGCACAGGTGCATGCAGGTGGTCGCGGCAAGGCGGGTGGTGTGAAGCTGGCCAATTCGTTGGATGAAGTCAGGTCGCTGGCTGGAGCGATGCTGCAAATGGAAATCAGCACCTACCAGACGGGCGGCCGCGCCTTGCCGGTCAATGAGGTACTTATCGCCGAGGCGAGCAGCATTGTTTCCGAACTCTATCTTTCCGCCCTGATCGACCGTGTCAATCGGTGCGTTACGTTCATGGGTTCAGCCGCCGGCGGCGTCGATATCGAGGAAGTCGCCGCCACTCATCCTGAAAAAATCGTCACCATCCAGGTTGACAACACGGTGGGCCTTCAGGCATTCCAGATGCGGCAGATGGGATTTGGCCTGGGGCTGACCGCAAATCAGATCAAGCAGTTGGGCAAGATCATGACTGGGCTGTACCGTCTTTTCACAGATAAAGACCTTAGTTTGATTGAGGTCAATCCGTTGATTATCGATGACCGTGAAGACCTGATTTGCCTTGATGCCAAGATTAACATTGATGATAACGCGCTGTTTCGGCATCCGGACCTGGCAGAATTGCGCGACGAATCACAGGAAGATCCAACCGAAGCCGCAGCCCGTAGATTTGACCTTAACTATGTCACGCTCGACGGCAATATCGCCTGCATGGTTAACGGTGCGGGCTTGGCAATGGCAACGATGGACGTGGTGAAGCTTGCCGGCGGTGAGCCTGCGAACTTCCTCGATGTGGGGGGCGGCTCAAACGCCCAGCGGGTCAAGGGCGCCTTCAAATTGATTCTTTCCAGCGATCGCGTCGAAGCAATCCTGGTCAATATTTTCGGGGGCATTGTTCGCTGCGATGAAATTGCCCTTGGCATTATCGAAGCGGTCAGGGAAGTGGGTGTCAACGTGCCGGTGATAGCCCGGCTCGAAGGCACCAACGTGGACCAGGGCCGCCGGATGCTTAAGGAAAGTGGGCTGGCGATAATCGCTGCAACTGATTTGAACGACGCGGCTAAGAAAGCCGTCAACGCAATCTCCTGAGGACCCAATTCATGAGTGTACTTGTCAACAGCAGCACAAGGGTCATTTGCCAGGGGTTCACCGGCAATCAGGGGACATTCCATTCCAGGCATGCTCTTGATTACGGCACCCGGCTTGTCGGCGGCGTTACGCCTGGAAAAGGCGGTTCTGAACACCTTGGCCTGCCGGTCTTTGATACCGTCGCCCAGGCCGTCGACGTCACGGGGGCTGAAGCCAGCGTAATCTATGTTCCACCCCCATTTGCTGCCGACGCCATACTCGAAGCAGTGGACGCCGGGGTGGGTGTCATCGTCACCATCACGGAGGGCATTCCGGTGCAGGACATGATGCGAGTTCGGGCCGTCATCGAAAACCGGCCAGATACCTGGTTGATTGGGCCAAATTGCCCGGGGATCATTACCCCGGGAGAGTGCAAAATTGGCATCATGCCTGGCGCAATCCACAGCAAGGGTCGTGTCGGCGTCGTATCGCGATCGGGCACACTGACTTACGAAGCGGTGTATCAGACCACGCTCGCCGGCCTCGGTCAGTCAACCTGCATCGGGATTGGCGGAGACCCGATCCAGGGCATGAACTTTATCGATGTGCTGAGGCTCTTCCAGGACGATCAAGAAACTGACGGAATTATCATGGTGGGTGAAATCGGTGGAACGGCCGAGGAAGATGCCGCGGCCTTTATTGCCGATCATGTCAGCAAGCCGGTTGTCGCTTACATCGCCGGTGTCACCGCGCCACCGGGCAAACGGATGGGCCACGCAGGCGCCATAATTGCAGGAGGCAAGGGCACCGCGGAGGCAAAGTTTGCGGCGCTGGAAAGTGCCGGTGTCACCACGGTACGTTCTCCGGCAGACTTGGGCAAGGCCCTGGTCGAACGAATGCAGCGTTGAGCGCAGGCAACGGGCCGCACAATGATCAAATTGGCACTGGTGCAGGAAGACTTTCTGGTGGGCGACATCGGCGGGAATCTGGCCAAGGCGCTGGATGCAACAGCCAAAGCGAGGCGCTCAGGCGCTGACCTGGTACTGTTCCCTGAGCTGGCCCTCAGCGGCTATCCTCCGGAGGATCTGATTCTCAGACCCGGCTTCATGCGCCGCAGTGCTCAAGCGCTGGAGGAATTTGTTCAGTCCGTCCATGATATTGACGCAGTGATCGGACACCCTTGGGAGGATCGATCCAGGCGTTTCAATGCAATCAGCTGGATTCGCGAGGGTCGCATCCTTGGCAGGTACTTCAAACAATTGTTGCCCAACTACGCCGTTTTCGACGAAAGAAGATACTTTAGCCCAGGTTCAGAGTCCCTGGTTATCGAGGTGCGGGGTTGTCCTGTCGGGGTGCTCATTTGCGAGGATGCCTGGCAGTCTGGGCCGGCAAATCTTGCCGTAGATGCGGGCGCGAAATTGCTGCTCATCGCGAACGCTTCTCCATACCGCCACGACAAGCAGGCCGCCAGGGAACGAATGTTGAAGGACCGCCATCGCGACACCGGATTGCCGATCGTGTTTTGCAACCTTGTCGGCGGCCAAGATGAGTTGGTATTTGATGGCCGCAGCCTGTTGATTGACGGTAATGGTGAACTGGGGAGCCCCGCGCCGCTGTGCGAGGAAGTGCTGCTGAGCGTTGAATTTGATCCGGCTTCGGGCGCACTCAAGCCAATTCATTGGCCGACATCGAATGTCGGTTCTGAAGCTGAAATTTACCAGGTTCTGACGCTCGGTCTGCGGGATTATGTGCACAAGAACGGTTTCACGGATGTCGTCTTCGGGCTCTCCGGCGGAATCGACTCTGCCCTGTGTCTGGCCATCACGGTGGACGCTCTGGGCAGCGATCACGTGCATACGGTCATGATGCCGTCACGTCACACGTCCGGTCTCAGCATTGAATTGGCGCAGGAACAGGCAGTTGGACTGGGCGTCGACCACCGCTGCATATCCATAGAACCTGCCTTTGAGGCGTTGTTAATGCTTCTGGAGCCCTCCTTCGAAGGATTACCGCCCGATCTGACTGAAGAAAACCTGCAGGCGCGGGCCAGGGCCAACATCGTCATGGCGCTGTCCAATAAGTTTGGCTGGTTACTCATTACCACCAGCAACAAAAGTGAGGCCGCTGTGGGTTACACCACCATTTACGGCGACATGTGTGGTGGCTTCGGACCTTTACTGGATTGTTTCAAGACCCGGGTTTATGCACTGGCGGAATTCCGCAACACGATTTCTGCCGCCATTCCCAGAGGCGTCATTGAACGGCCACCGTCGGCAGAATTGCGTCCTGACCAGTCGGATCAAGACTCACTGCCGCCGTACGCGCAACTCGATCAGATTCTTGAACGATATATCGAACTCGACTGGTCGATCAGCAGAATAGTCAACGAGGGATTCGAAGAGGAGACCGTCCGCGCGGTCGCCGGAATGGTGTTGAGAAACGAATACAAGCGGCGCCAGTCGGCACCCGGCGTCAGAATCACATCCAGGGCCTTTGGGCGGGACCGGCGTTACCCGATTACATCGGGCTGGAGAGATGCAGCCGACTAAGTCCAATCAATCAAATGGCCACAGGCGTTGTGCCCAGGTTCGTTTCTTCTTCTTGCCCAAAACGTAGTAATGCTCGGGATAGTTCAACGCCAGCAATTCCCAGGCGTCGTCGGCCAGTTCGATCAGGCTGAGCTCTGTATAAGACTTGTGCATGATCATCAGTGCTTCTGAATTCTCTGGCGTTCCCGGATACGTTTCCACCACGTATCGGGCTCTGTTAGCCGCCGCCACATAAGCTTTTCGGACCAAGTAAAAATCTGCCACGGCAATTTCATAGGCAGCCAGATTGTTGCGCAGAAATACCATCCGCTGACGGGCGTCCGGTACGTAGTGGCTGTCTGGGTACAGGCGTAACAGTTCGCTGAAATCGATGAAGGCGTCCCGGGCCGAAGTCTGATCCCTGTCGCGGACGCGCGAGGGCATCACCTTTTCCAGAAAACCCAGGTTTTCCTCGTAGTTGACCAGACCCTTGAGGTAGAACGCGTAATCTACATTGGGGTGGGTGGGATAGGTTCTGATAAACCGGTCCAGCGAAGACAGCGCCGCTTCGGGCTGGCGTGCTTTGAAATAAGCGTAGGCCAGGTCCAACATCGATTGTTCGGTGTAGCGGCCAAACGGATAACGGGTCTGCAGTTGCTTGTAAGTCCGTGCTGCCCGGTCCCAGGCGCGGTTGTCGAGGTAAGACTTGGCGTCCTGATACAGCTCCTGGGCAGTTCGGTTGTCCAGCACGTCCTTGTCTTTCTTGCATCCGCCAACAGCCAGCAATGCAATGACCAGCAGCACCGTAAACAGGCGCGGCCAGATCAGTCTTGCACTCATGTTGCTGCTATAAGGTGAAATATTGAACACGTTCTCTTGCAAACAGACACGCTGGGCCGGTGCGGCTAAAATGGTCGAACCCGGCCCAGGCATTCCTGGCCCAAGTTTGGAAAAAAGCATGATAGCCGAATCAACCCCAATTCACTACCCTAATGTACTGCATCGTAATTAATGGCCCTTTCAGAGGTCACCTGTGGCTGCAATGCAGGGCGGGCTTCGCAGGGACTAGCAGCAAAGCCAATGGCTGATCCGATCGAATTGGCACGGCAAACCGACAGCAGTCATTGCGGCGTGCGTATCGATCGGGTTGCCAGCGCCTTGTTTGACGATTTTTCCAGGGGCCGCCTCCAGCAGTGGATTCAAAGCGGTGATTTGACGGTTGATGGGCGAGTGGTGCTACCCAAATTTCGGTTGACCGGCGGCGAGACCCTCAGACTAAGGGTTGCCCTTGTGCCCAATAAAGAGGCGCAGGCTGAAAACATTCCAATCGAAATCGTATACCAGGACGAAGACCTGATTGTGATCAACAAGGTGGCAGGAATGGTTGTCCACCCAGCCCCGGGACATGCCAGCGGCACGCTTCAAAACGCCTTGCTGCACTTTGATCACAAGCTCGCTTCGCTGCCGCGCTCGGGCATCGTTCATCGTCTGGACAAAGACACTTCAGGCGTGATGGTGGTCGCACGCAGCCTGAGGGCGCATAGCAGCCTGGTCCGGCAATTGCAGGCCCACACCATGAAGCGTACTTACGAAGCGGTGGTGTTCGGTAAGCCGCCCGCTCAGGGCCGACTAGAAGCACCGATTGGCCGCCACCCACGAGATCGAAAGAAAATGGCGGTTTTGGCCTCGGGAAAACATGCGGTCAGTAATTTTCGATTGCTCCGTTGCTTCGGCGACGATGCGGTTCAATGTTGCCACATAGAGGTTTCCCTGGAGACCGGCCGAACCCACCAGATTCGGGTGCATATGTCCAATCTCGGGCATCCGCTGGTTGGCGATCCGGTGTATGGGCGAAAGTCCTCGGTGTCCAAGAAGTGGCCCCAGCCCGCGCGATCATGTCTTAACGGGTTTGCACGTCAGGCTTTGCATGCGCACAGTCTGGCACTGCAACATCCAGCCTCAGAGGACACCATGCATTTCGACTCGGAATTGCCTGAGGATATGCTACAACTGCTGAATTCGCTGGCAAGGAGCGGGTTGGATTGAGTGCCCTGGGTATGAAACGGCTACGGGAAGAATGGTTGATCCGGCCGGACTGGCCTGTGCCGTCAAATGTGCATGCCATTTCAACAACGCGGCTTGGCGGGGTCAGCCAGGGACCCTGGCTGGGGCTGAATCTCTCACGACACAATGACGATGATCCCGGACACGTGGCTCGAAACCGCGAAATTCTGCAGTCGATACTTCCTGGACAGCCACATTGGCCCAGGCAGGTGCATGGCGCTGTCGTGCAGCATCATCGCTTACCATCGAAGAAGAACAGCAACGACAATTTGGGTGTTGGGCAGGTGAATCCTGTGTCGGCGCCGGCTGTGGATGCGCAGGCGACCTTTTTCCCCGGATTGATCTGTGCAGTCATGACCGCAGACTGCCTGCCGGTGTTTTTTGCTGACCTGGGTGGATCCCGAGTTGCAGTTGCTCACGCCGGCTGGAAAGGGCTGGCGGCGGGGGTTGTGCAACAAACGGTGGAAGCGATGGATACAGAGCCGCACCGCCTGGTGGCCTGGCTGGGGCCGGCGATCAGCGGGGATGCCTATGAAGTTGGCAGTGACGTGCGCGATGCGCTTCTCAATCTTGGATGTGATATGGCCTCGGCATTCACTGCCCGTGGCGGGCGCTGGATGTTAAGTCTCGCTGCGGCGGCGAGGCTGATCCTCAGACAATCAGGACTGACACAGATTTTTGGCGGAGATTTTTGCACTTATTTCGATCACCAACGGTTCTACTCCTATCGCAGGGACGGCATAACCGGCCGGATGGGCCACCTGATCTGGTTCGAAGAGGTGGCACGGCAGCAAATTAAGGAATAAAGCATGTCTGATTTACCTGAATTCGTCATGAAAGCGCTGGAGTTGATGGCTACCGTCTTCGTAATCGTTGTCGGCATTGCAATTCTGGCGGTGCTGGCAATGTATATTGTCGACAAGACCCAGACGGGCAACACCATCCGGCGCAATTTCCCGGTCATTGGACGATTCCGCAGGCTTTTCGAACACCTCGGAGAGTTTTTCCGGCAGTACTTTTTTGCAATGGACAGAGAGGAATTGCCCTTCAATCGGGCTCAACGATCCTGGGCGTATCGAGCCTCCAAGGATATTGACAATACCTCGGCATTTGGCTCCACCAAGGACTTGCGGCCCGAGGGTACCGTTATATTCGCCAACTGTATGTTTCCGCAACTCAAAGAAGAAACTGAAGGTCCCTCAACGATTAAGTTCGGTCCATATTGCCGGCAGCCTTATCAGACCAAGTCTTATTTCAATATATCGGCAATGAGCTATGGCGCATTGTCGAGGCCAGCCGTTCGCGCTTTGTCGAATGGAGCCGCCATGGCTGGCATCTGGCTCAATACGGGAGAGGGCGGGTTGGCCCCTGCGCACCTCGAGGGCGGTTGCGATGTTGTATTCCAGATTGGAACCGCTAAATATGGTGTGCGTGACGAGGCCGGCAATCTGTCTGACGAGAAGCTCAGGGAAGTCGGGGCGAGGCTTGAAATCAAAATGATTGAATTGAAGTTGTCCCAGGGCGCCAAGCCGGGCAAGGGTGGCATATTGCCCGCGATCAAGGTGACTGAGGAAATCTCGCAGATCCGCGGGATTCCTGCGGGTCATGATTCGATCAGCCCCAACCGCCACCCTGAAATTTCCACGCTGGGTGACCTCCTCGACATGCTGGCGCGCATTCGTGAGGCGACCGGGCTCCCGACGGGATTCAAGGCGGTTATTGGCGCGTATGGCTGGCTGGATGAGTTTTGTCAACTGATCCATCAAAGAGGGCCTGAGAGCGCGCCGGATTTCATTACCATTGACAGTGGTGATGGTGGCACCGGGGCAGCACCGCTGCCATTGATGGATGAAATGGGATTACCGCTGCGGGAGTCTTTGCCGCTGGTGGTGGACAAACTCAACGAGTATGGACTCAAACAAAGGATTCGCGTGCTTGCCTCGGGCAAACGAGTCACACCTGCGGAAGTGGCTTGGGCGCTTTGTGTCGGGGCGGACGGAATTAATTCCGCTCGCGGGTTCATGTTCGCCCTGGGGTGTATCCAGGCATTGCAGTGCAATCGAAACACCTGCCCAACCGGCATCACCACCCACAATCCGAAGTTGCAGCGGGGCCTTCACCCAGAGGACAAGTCGGTGCGGGTGGCCAATTACGCCATGAATATGTGCAAGGAAGTTGAGATTATTGCGCATTCATGTGGCGTGCCTGAGCCCCGAAAATTGAAGCGCTTTCATGCCAGGGTGGTTAGCGCCAACGGTCTGTCGGTCGGGCTGAATGAACTTCACCCGGAGGTTCACACCCGCCAGGAATTCGCCACCCAGGGTCGAGGAAGGTCTGACTAAAACCTTCTTAATCAAGAAAATCTATTGGCTGTAGCGCTGCTGTAGGGCCTTGAGGCTGACGGCGTCGCCCTGTTGCTGGTAGAAACTCATTAGTGCAGAGATGAGCTCCTGGTTGCCTGGATTGGCCTCCAAGGCGCCTTCGAGTACAGTGATGGCCTTGTCATATTGATTCGCGCTGTGCAACGCCACCCCATAAACGTAGGCAAATCTCTGGTTGCCCGGCTGTAGCCGGTAAGCTGTGCCGAGGCTTTCCAGCGCAGCGCTCATTTCTTTGCCCCTGACCCGCAGCAGTCCAAGTGCGTGGTGAGCAGCCGGCTGATCCGGCGCAATGGTAATGGCTTCTGCCAAGAGGGCTTCGACCTTGGAGTCAAGGCCGTTTTCTCGATAGAGGTCTGCCAGGTTAAGCATGGCGGGTACAAATCGCGGCGAAAGCTTGAGCGCCTGCCGGTAAGCACGCTCCGCCTCAATGGGCTGTGATACAGCGGCAAGAAAAATACCGAGATTCAACAATGATTCGGGCATATCCGCATTGAAATTCAACATCTTGAGGTATTCATTTCTCAACAGCCCGAGCGCCTGTCGATTGTCCGGCGGAAGTTGTTCCAGTGGTATGTCCGCGAGCCGATTGGCGACTTCCATTCGGACGCTTCGAACTGGATCAGATACCAGGGGCTGCAAAATTGAATACCGTTCGGGCGCTGTCATCCAATCAAGAGAACGCACGGTCGCTACCCTGATCAACTCGTCCGCAGACTGCAAACCACCCTGAAGCAATTCCCAGCCCTGGGCATTGGGGAATCGCCGGGTCTCGAGCATTGCAGTTGCACGCAGGATTGCGGGATAGGAAGAATTTTTGGCGAGCGCATGCAAGCGTGGCGCGACCGCTGAATTATTGGATCTGGCCTGTGCCAGCACGGGTGCATGGCTGGCGCGGACATCGTCCGATACACCCCAGTGCTTCAGCGCCTCGGATGCCCAGGCGGGATCCTTGTCATCGTGGCATTTGTTGCAGGCGTTGGGGGTGCCCAACTCGGTGCTCAAGCGAGGTTCTGGAATCCGGAAGCTGTGGTCCCGGCGATCGTCGACGCCCATGTACGTTCGGGCCGGCATGTGGCAGTTGACACACTCTGCACCTGGACTGGCTTGCCGATGGTGGTGATGATCCTGGGCGTTAAATGTGTCAGCGTCATGGCACTGGGCGCATAAGCCATTACCGCTCACCAGGAGCTTATCGCCGTGCGGCTGGTGACAATTGGTGCATGTGACTCCGGCAGCGTACATTTTGCTCTGTAGAAAGGAGCCAAAGACATAGACTTCCTGGTCAATCTGACCATCTGGAAAATACAGGTCCTGTTCCAAAAGGCGCAATCGGAACATGTCTGCATAGTGTCCGGTGGCCTGCACGCTGCTCATTTCAGACCGTCGCGAATGGCATCCTGCGCAGACTGCGATCTGATCGGTCGGCCCGCTGCCATCCACCCGGTTGGCGGTCAGTTGCTTTTCCTTTCTCTCCCACACCGCTGAATTGATGAGGTTTACTGACAGGCCCTTGTTGGGCAGCTCATCCCGGGTCTCCTCAATGCCTTGTTGTGCCCACGAGACATGGTCTGAGCCCGGGCCGTGGCAGGCCTCACAGGCAACGTTGATTTCCGAGAAAGTGGTTTGATAACTGTTGGCTGCCGCATTGTAGTTTTTCTTGAGGTCGGTCGAGTGGCAACTGGCGCATCGGCTGTTCCAATTCTGAAATGCACCGGTCCAGTGCAGAATGTCTTCGTGATCGATGGCTTCGTTCGGGTAAAGATGGAACCAGCGCTGCCCTCCTTCTTTTTCGGGGCGGCTGTCCCAGACGATGTTCAACGCCTGGAAGCGGCCGTCTTCAATGCCAATCAAATACTGTTGTAATGGGTAAAACCCAAAGGTAAACGCTATTTTGAACGCCTCCAGTTCGCCTTCTGCGTTGTCAGTTTCCACCCAGTAGCCCCCTTCGTGGGTGAAGAATCGATGCCTGAGTCCGGCATACTCAAAATTCTGGTTGTCGAAGTTACCCAGTACGGTTTTCTCGGTAGGCTCCAGCATCGCTTGATAGTGGTGCGATTTCTGCCAGGCTTCAAACGCTGGTTCGTGGCAACCCTGGCAGCTTGAGCTGCCGACAAATTCAGCCGCCTGCAGTATCGGCACAAGGCCAGTCAGCAGGACCAGCAAGAGTAGCCTGCGGCCTGACGGGTGAGGGGTTGTGACATAGCACGCTTTTTCTTTTAGTGCTTGCAGTCTCATGGTGGCGTGGTCTCTGTGAGTTTGCGCATTGGCCGCAGCCAAAGTCGCCATGATTTCAGGTGCCGCCGGCACTTCGACGTCCCTGCTGAAATTCAGCTGATGGGTCATCATTGAACCTGACTTGGTCCATTGTATAGGGAGTCTCGCTTCGCTTCTTCGCGCTTGGTGGGTCGGCTACTGGTGCAGTGTTCTACCTCCGGAAAGCCCCATGAGTGGACTACTGTCCACGCCTGGCGGATGGCCCTTCGGGCTACCCTCGTTTCTCCGCGCTTGGTGGGTCGGCTCCAACGGAACATCCTGTTCCGTGTCGCCTCGTCGAGCCATTCATGGCTCGACGACCCAGTCGCTTGTCGGCGCTCGGCATCCTTTAAGGCGTGGCCAGTAGTCCGCTCATGGTGCTTTCCTAACGCTGGCGCCTCACCGATGGGTAACGTAGCTGGAATTCAAAGCCTGGCGTGCGGTTCATCTGGGCTGCTGCGGCTATAATTCGCCGCCATGGAACACAGGTCCAGCCAACATCGGGTTCGTAAAGCATTGTCCGGCGTAATGGCTGAAGACGTGCCGCGCTGTATCAGGCTGCTGAACCGGATTTCGCGAGCGAAGAAGCGTGATCAATCCACCCTGAAGTTGGAGAAAAGCCTGAAGCAGCTCGTGGCGGCGTCAAAAAAACGCGTCATTCAACGAACTGCTGACGTACCTCAACCTGTCTACAACGATGCCTTGCCCATTACGGCACACCGGGAAGAAATTGTCGAAGCCATCCGCAATCACCAGGTGGTCGTTATTGCTGGCGAAACCGGTTCCGGGAAAACCACGCAGATCCCAAAATTTAGTCTCGAAGCCGGAAGAGGCACAACAGGCCTGATTGGTTGCACCCAGCCGCGGCGAATTGCCGCCAGTGCGATGGCCGAACGCGTGGCTGCCGAATTGAATTGCAAGCTGGGCGAAACGGTGGGCTACCAGGTCCGGTTCCGGCGGAAGCTGACCGCCAGAACCTTGATCAAATTCATGACCGACGGCATTTTGTTGGCAGATTCCGCCGCCGACCGATTTCTGAATGCATACGACACCATCATTCTCGACGAGGCCCACGAGCGTAGCCTCAATATCGATTTTCTGCTCGGTTACATAAAGCAGCTTTTGCCGCGCCGACCCGACCTCAGGGTCGTGGTGACTTCGGCGACGATTGACACCGAGAAGTTTTCCCGCCACTTCAGTGACGCGCCCGTGATCGAGGTCTCCGGGCGTGGCTACCCGGTCGAATTGCTCTACCTTCCTCTGGAAGAACAAAGTGGTGCTGACAATCGGTCCGACAAGACGCTTTACCAGGCGATCGCAGCCGCAATTCGTCGGCTCGATGGCGTCGATCCCCGGGGAGATGTGCTGGTTTTCCTGGCGGGAGAACGGGAAATTCGCGAAGCAGCAGAGTATCTGACCAGGCAAGGCCTTAAGCACAGCGAAGTACTGCCCTTGTACGCTCGGCTTGACCACGCCGGGTAGCGCAAGATTTTTCATCCGGGGACACGGCGGCGAATCATTCTCAGCACCAACGTCGCTGAAACGTCACTCACGGTGCCCCGAATACAGTTTGTCATTGACTCTGGATTTGCCCGGATCAGCCGCTATTCGCATCGCAGCCGTATACAGCGGTTGCCGATTGAGCCCATATCACAAGCCAGCGCCAATCAAAGGGCCGGGCGTTGCGGCAGGCTGGGACCGGGTGTTTGCGTCAGGCTGTACAGCGAGGTCGATTTTGCCGGCCGAGATCCGTTCACCGAGCCGGAAGTACTTAGAACCTCCCTGGCCGCTGTCATATTGAGGATGCTGGTCACCGGTATGGGTTCCGTGGAGAAATTTCCGTTCGTGGATGCACCCGCGCCACGCATGATAAAGGACGGGTATCAGTTGTTGTCGGAGCTGGGCGCCATTGACGCTTCTTCCAGACCGACCGCGACTGGCAGACAATTGGCCGAATGGCCAGTGGACGTGCGCCTGGCCCGTATGATCGTCGAAGCACCACAACTGGGTTGTCTCGACGAGATTTTGACGCTTGTCGCGGCGTTGAGTATCCAGGATCCGAGGGAACGGCCGCCCGAGATGCTGTCCGCAGCCGATGAAGCGCACCGACGCTTCATCGATGAAAAGTCCGATTTTGCCGCCCTCTTGAGCCTGTGGGAGCACCTGCATTCGTCCCGGTCCTCCCTGTCCGGCAATCAGTTCCGAAAGCTCTGCAGCAGGGAATTTTTCAGTTGGCGGCGAATCATGGAATGGTTCGATATTTATCGCCAGTTGACAGAGCAGGCCGGTGCGAGTGAACCAGGTAAAAAAGGAAAACGAAGCAAACATGCCGGCCCACAGGTCAAATCGGCCGACAGGTATGCCGCAGTGCACAAGGCCCTGTTGAGCGGGCTGCTCAGTCACGTTGGGCAGAAGCAGCCGGAAGATCGAAGTTACATGGGAATTCGGGGCCGCGCCTTTCACATATTCCCAGGCTCGGGTTTGTTCGGAAAGTCGCCGCGTTGGTTGATGGCAGCCGAAATCGTGGAGACTTCTCGTTCCTGGGGCCGCATCAATGCGGTAATCCAGCCTGAATGGATTGAGGCCCAGGGAGGCCACTTGTTGAAACAACGTGTATTTGATCCCCACTGGTCACGAAAGAATGGCCAGGTACTGGCGTGGGAACAGGTTTCCCTTCATGGTCTGGTGATTGTCGAGAAGCGGCGCATTCAGTATTCCTCGATCGACCCGGTTGAATGTCGGCGGATATTTATTCTTGAGGGCTTGGTCCGGGGTGAACTTGATACCCGCTCAGGCTTCATGGCGCACAATGAACGAGTACGCCTTGAGGTCGAGCACATGGAGGACAAACGCCGCCGCCGAGACGTGCTGGCGGATGAACACGCGCAGGTTTCGTTTTTCGACGCCAGGATTCCGCAGGACGTCAACAATTCACTACATTTTGAACGCTGGATTGAGGCGATCGGTCGGCAAGGCAGGAAGAAATTGTTTCTCGCCGCTGATGTTCTGTTGCGTGAGGATGCCGGCGAGGCGCCTGCCGATCTGTTTCCGGATTCCAGGCGAGCGGCGGGACAGTCATTGCCGCTCTCATACCGCTTTGAACCCGGCGATCCCCGCGACGGTGTCACGGTCGATGTGCCGCTGGAGTTGCTTAATACCCTCGATGCCGGTGATCTTCAATGGCTTGTGCCGGGGATGTTGCGCGACAAGGTGATCGCCCTGATCCGGCAATTGCCAAAGCCCCTGCGGCGCGCCTTGACTCCTGTGCCAACTTTTGCAGAGGCGGCGCTGGAGCGGATCAAAGATGACCGGCAGCAGCCGTTGAGCGCCGCGCTTGCAAAGAGTCTTGGTGAGATCACGGGCATGGAGGTGCCTGCCTCAGCGCTGGACGAATCTGCTATTGCTGACCATTTTCGCTTCCTGATCCGGGTATTGGATGGCGCCGGCGCCGAATTGGCAACAGGGCGAGACTTGCTCGCGCTTCAGGGCGAATTGGGCGCCAATGCGCAAAGAAAATTCATGGATATGCAAGGCGATGGCTTCAATCGAGATGGTCTGATCGAGTGGGCGTTCGGCGATCTCGAAACACATGTAACGACAAGGCGGGGTATCAGCGCATGGCCCGCATTGGTAGACCAGACCAACGCGGTAGGCCTCAGGCTATTTGACACTGCTGAGGAAGCCAGCCTGTCCCACTATTATGGCGTGATGAGACTGCAGTCCATTCGGTTGGCCGACAAGCTCAATTACCTGCGGCGGCACCATGGCATTGACCGCCAGTCCCTGCTGGCCTGGCAGGCTATGGGCAGTACCGAGACCCTGATCGAGGATCTGATCCGTGCGGCGTTGGAAGAAACCGTCGGACCGGCCGGCCAAATTCGCAGTCAATCCGTATTCGCCGACTTGTGCGCAACAGTCAGACAGCGATTGGGCATGAATTGCCAGCTGCTCGCCGGCCACCTCAATGAGTTGATGCCTCCGCTCAATCGTGTCTTCAACCTTCTGTCCGGAGTCGAATCGAGCCGGGCAGTGGTATGGCGGGATGTATCTGATCAACTCGGCGACCTGCTTTACGATGGATTTCTGCAGGACATCGGCCTGGCCCGGATGAAACACTATCCCCGATACGTGAGGGCCATTGAGATTCGTTTGCAGCGCGTGACCCAAAATCCTGATGCCGACATCAAGCGAATGAATCGGCTCATGCCCTGGTGGCAGCGCTACCTTGACTGGATTGGGGATGGTGGGGAATACAACGAAAGACTCGATGACTATCGTTGGTTGCTGGAAGAGTACCGTGTGTCCCTGTTTGCCCAGCAACTCGGAACTGACGTGAAAGTCTCAGACAAGAAACTCGGGCAGGCGTGGAAACTGGTCACACAGTAGGCATCGCAGAGTCTTGCATGATGGGCAAAGGAGCCGCAGGCGACCCGCCGGCCCCGGTTGGGTAAGTCGAGGGAAGCGAGACTCCTTTATTTTCAATATGGTGACGGGTTGGTTTGCCATCATAATCATTATGACTGGCCCTTCTGAATCAAGCCACGCTAATATCCGTGAGCGGCTGCAGCAATGGGTTGCGGAGTACCGGGAATCGGTCGGAGACAGCGCCGGGATTTGCGAGGAGTTGTTGTTTGACCTCTTGAAGGGCCCGGCCGGCAGTCGCGAGATTCAGACCTTTCTACTCGACCTGTTGCACACCATGTCGGCCCTTTCTCCAGATCCAGCGACGGTCTGCAGCGCAATGGTGCATGCGGCCCAGCAGCAAGGGCTGGATGTTGATTCCCTGTTGCAGTCCCTTCCAGACCAGGTGCGGAGCCAGCTTGAGCAATTACACACCCTGCTCAAATTCGAGTCTGAGGGTGAGGTCGGCACCGATGATCCGTCCCCCCGCGCTGCGGGTATGCAAAGAAACGCCGAAGGCTTACGCCGCCTGTTGCTCGCTCTTGTCGAGGATGTCAGGGTGGTGCTGATTGATCTGGCATGGCGACTGGTCATGCTCCGTCAGGCCCGGCCGGACTCTGACGAGGCCAGCCAACTGGCCAGGGAAACCATGTTGATTCATGCGCCGTTGGCGAATCGGCTGGGCGTTTGGCAATTGAAGTGGGAATTGGAAGACCGCTCATTTCGAATCCTGAATCCAGAACAATATCAGCGCATTGCCCATCTGGTCGCTGAGCGCAGGACTGAGCGTGAGACTTTCATCGGCGCATTCATGAATGCGCTGTCGCGGTTGCTGGAAGAGGCAGGTATTCCCTCAGAAGTGCGTGGACGGCCCAAGCACATCTACAGCATCTGGAGAAAAATGCAGCGCAAAGGATTGGATTTTAATGAGCTGTTCGATGTTCGCGCGGTTCGAGTCCTGGTCGATGACCTGCCTGCTTGTTATAGCGCCCTGGGCCTGGTTCATTCGTTGTGGCAACCCATACCTGGTGAATTTGATGACTACGTGACGACACCCAAGGGAAATAATTACCAATCTCTGCACACTGCGGTGACGGACGAAGAGGGGCGGGCCGTGGAGGTACAAATTCGCACCAGAAAAATGCATGAGCACGCCGAACTGGGTGTCGCCGCTCACTGGCGTTACAAGGAAGGCGGACCAAACGATCCGGCGTTCGACTCCAAGATCGCAGCGATGCGGCAACTGATGGATTCGGCAGAAACTGATCTCGATGACGAAAGCTTGCTGGACGGTTTCAAGGCCGCAACCACCGAAGACCGCATCTATGTGCTGACCCCAAAAGGACAGGTCATCGACTTGGCTGCTGGCGCGACCGTGCTTGATTTTGCCTACCATGTACATACCGAAGTGGGGCACCGTTGCCGCGGCGCCAAGATCAACGGCCGTATCGTGCCGCTGACTCAGATGGTCAGGACGGGTGACCGGGTTGAAGTGCTGACCGGCAAACAGCCACAGCCGTCGCGGGACTGGCTCAATCCCCGGCTGGGTTATATACGCGGAGCACGGGCGCGCGCCAAGGTGAGGCACTGGTTCAGAAAGGAAAGCCGGGAGGACAACCTCAAGGCGGGCAAGGAATCCATAGATGCTGAAATGAAGCGCATGGGCATTACCCTCACAACAGTGGAACAGGTTTCAGCGCGGTTCGGCCTGAACCACCCCGACGATCTGTTCGTGGCCGTGGGCAATGGTGATCTGACAGTGGGGCAGGTTGTCAGCGCCGTCGAACGGATACAGGCTGAAGCAATTGTTCCCCAGGCTGAAGACCTCATCAGCCGTACTCCGGTCCGGCGGAAAGGACATCGATCTGACCAGGCTGACGATTTCATCATCGAAGGGGTAGGCAATCTGCTCACGGCCATCGCCAAATGCTGTCTGCCTGTGCCAGGTGATCGGCTGGTGGGCTACGTTACTCAGGGCCGTGGGGTCAAGATACACCGTGAGGATTGCCGCCAGGTAATGCGCTGGCAACGGGAAGAGAATCCTCGAATTCTCAGGGTCTCTTGGGGCAACCGGCAGCACGATAATTATGAAGTCCAGATTCTCATCCGCGCATTTGAGCGGCGCGAGCTTATCAAGGATATTTCCGGCATACTGGCCGCGTCAGACGCTCATGTGACTGACATCAGCAGCAGACTGGACAAGATCCTCGACGAGGTATCCATTCGCCTGAATCTCAGGGTGGCGAATTTCGAGCAATTAAGCGAGTTACTGGCGGGGCTTTCACGTGTGCCCAACGTGCTTGAGGCGCGGCGTCTGGCGCAAGGGTCTACCGTCTAGAACCCTCTTGTCGTAGCTCATTGAGCATCGACGCCAGGTTTTCCCGGGCGGTCTGAATGGAAAAATAGCGGCGTACATTTTCCAGTCCCTGGCTCGAAATTCGGTTCCATAGCGCCTCGTCCCGGTATAGCTGAACCACCGCCTTGGCGAATTCGTCTGGATTATCGGCAACCATAATGTCCTCGCCGGCATGGGCGTGGATGCCTTCCGCCCCGGCGGTGGTCGCGACCACGGGCTGGCCGTGGCTCATACTGATGTTGACCTTGCCCTTTACCCCGGCGCCATATCGCAGTGGCGCCACTGACAGACGGCAACCGTCAAGCCACGGACCCAGGTCCGGAACGTGTCCGTGAAATACCACGCCGTTGCCATTCAGAGCGGAAATTCGTTGCGGCGCCTTGCTGCCGATAAGGTGAAATTTGATGTCCGGAATCTGCCCCTGTATGAGCGGCCAAACCTGGTTGACGAACCACAATGCGGCGTCAATATTGGGCGGATGCTGATAGCCACCCACGAAAAAAATGTCTTTTCGATCATGGAATCCGACCGCTGCCGCCACCGGCTTGTGAATGTTGGACAGGACATGGACGCGAGCCTCAGGCGCATCGGCCTGAAGCACCGACTGTTCGACTGGGCTGACCACCAGGGTGAGATCTGCCGCTGCGATAACGGCCAGCTCTGATCTGCGGGTCTGCGCCGCTACCCGTTTCAATGGCAGGCTGTCTTCCAGATCGGCCAGCCGCTGCTCCCTAAGGTAGTGCAGATCAACGGTATCAAATATGAAACGAGCCTGCTGGCAATAACGGCGCAGCAATGTGACATAGTTATTGGCCACGTAGTGCCTGCTGATCATGACAAATTCGAATTCATGGCCGCGCTTGCTGAAGAAAGAATGCAAAGAACCCAGCCATTCGCCTGAGACAACTTCCACGCCGGCACTTTGAAGATCTTGCGTATAGCGACCCGCGTACGCCTTGTTATCGGGGAGAAACGTGACACGGTAGCCAAGATCGACCAGGCAATCGAATAGATATACCAGGCGCAAGCTACCTGAGTCCTGGTCGGGCTCAGGTGTATAGGCATCAATCACCAGGATGGTGCCGGCGCACCTGTGGTCTCTTGCCCGGCGCACAGCGTCAGCGTCTTCGGGGTCCGAAATGGGCTCCGGGTAGGTCAACAAGCTTGATGCCCAGCGTTGGCGAAATATCTCCGCATTGGTGGCCTGAAACTGCTTGATGCCGCTGTTGATGTCTGTGCCGGACGAAATGCCTTCATGGTGGATGATCGTTGCGGCGGGGTTTACCCGCACTTTGAGGCCAATCTCCCTGAGCCTGAATGCAAGGTCCGTATCTTCGTAGTAGGCCGGTTCATAGCGGCTGTCGAAACCCCCCAGTTGATCAAAGGTGGCGGCCTCTATCATGATGCAGGCGCCGGAACAGTAATCGACTTCACGGGTAAACTGGAACCTCGGCCGGTCAGCATCATCCAGCCGGCCATAGTTCCAGCCGGTACCGTCCTGGAAAACGATCCCACCCGCCTCCTGCAAGCGACCATCCGGATAGATCAGCCTGGCTCCGGCCATGCCGGTATCTGGAAAACGCTGGAATGTGGACAGCAGTTCGTCGAGCCAACCGTCCAGCACTTGAGTGTCGTTGTTCAGCAGCACCAGGTACTTGCCTTGGGCCTTTTTGGCGCCCCTGTTGCAACTCTGAATGAATCCGCGATTGGCGTTGTTCGTCACGGTTGTCAGGCCAGCAATGGAATGGAGGCGTTCAGCAGTCTCATCGCTGGAACAGTCGTCCACCACAATGACCTCAAATGTGGCGATGGTGCCGGCGCTCACCAGGCTTCTCAGACAGGCGGCCGTGAAATTCCACTGGTTGTAGGCAAGAATAACGATAGAAACCAAGGGTGATTCGTGTTGCGGAAAATCCCCAGGTGGGACCGGGTCATCGAGCCTGTCGGCGACTGCGCCAGTCATGATCGCAGCCACTCTTTCCTGTGGCTGATTATCCTGGCCCTGCTGGAATCGAATCAAAGACTCCTTCAGGCCCAGCGTTGCCAGTGTGCGAACCAATTGAGCGAGCAACAGCGGCCATTTCAGAGGGTTCCAGCCTCGTGCCCGGTTGAAATTCTGCAGCATGCGCCTGGCGACACGCAGTGGCCGTGTGAGTCGCCAGGAACTGCTGGCCAACACGGCCCTGTGCTGATCGTCCAGGTTGCCCAATTGACGTGTGCTGCGTTGGTGCCTGACTTGCTCATTGACCCATTCCGATTCGGCCAGCAGCCGGCCGTCTTCTGCACTAACAAAGGCCTCACGAGCCGCCGTTAGCTCCTCGAAGCGCTCGTCAAGTTGTGACTGCAGGGCATTTACGCCCTGCTTGAGCGCGCGATCCCTGTCTTCGGCCCAGGAAGTGCGTTGCTCGACCACCGCTTCTAGTTGGCCGACATCGTATTCCAGAGCCGCCAGTCGCTGTTCAAGCCGGGACTTTTCGTATTCGAGCGCCCCATGCCTGGAATGCACAGGTGGCGAAATCGGCAGTTCGTCTCCACGGTCTAATGCGGGGGCGCAGCACTCGTCGTAACGGTTGAGCATTTCTCCGATTGAAAGCTGTTTTATCGAGGCCAGCTTCTTGCGCACCCTGGCAATTTTTTCGGGCGAAGCCCGCAATTGTTTAACCTTGGCGACAAGCTCTTCCGCCGAGGCGCCAATCAGCCAGCCGGTGCTGTCGTCCTCAACCCGTTCCGCCAGGCTGCCCACCCGGGTCGCAATGACCGGCACGCCCAATTCATGCATTTCCGACAGGGTGTAGCTGAAGGTCTCGGGAACTGTCGACAAAATGGCAGCGGCGTGCGGGGCAATACCCTGCAGAATGCGCGGCAGATCATCCCGCTGATATTCAATGATGACGTCGACTCCCGCGCGGCCAAAAAATACTTCGCCCGACTTGCCGCTGCCGAGCAGACAAATTCTTGCGTGCTTACTTAATTCCGGCAGTGCCTCCAGCAACAGCGCTTGGCCTTTGCCGGCCTGAATCCGCCCTGGCACGACAATACGTAGCTTCGTGTCGTCGCGATCCACGCTCCCGACGGCAATCGTCTGCGGCCACGGTGGCAGTCCGTGCGGTATCAGCTCAACTGGCACAGAACGCCAGGCGGGTGAAAGCCTGCCCATCATGTCAATGACCGATTGGCTGGGTGCAACGATCTGGACATTCTGATCCGTCAGGGTTTTGCGCCAGGTATCCGCAAGCCCCTGCCACGATTCTGCGCTGCGATCGATGAACAGGAGATCCTTACGGTTATCGGTCAATGCAGTGTGCAGATCGACGCCACCGTCTGCAGCCAGGTAAGGCTCGGGATTTGCGCCTAGAATTGGCCACAGCGGAAAGAAATCATGCAGGACCTGAACAGACGGAAGTCCCAGCCTAAGGGCATCCATGCTGTGGCCGACCAGGGAAGAGACCATTACCCTTCCTATGCCATACCGTTGTCGGATTTCCTGCACAATCGCGGCGTATTGTTGGTGCGCAGGCACTACCGATTGGATGGGTGCCTGCAGCCACCAGGTCGCAATCGGCTGATCAATGTAATTGCCCTTGTATAAAGCAAGACGTTGGCCGGCACCCTGTCCGCTTTGTGGACCCTCCGAACGCAGCTGGTAGTGGTCATTGCCGTGGTCGGCGGCAATGAATGACTCGACCCAGCGGGCGATGCCACCGCCCCAGCTATGCGTGATGTGCAGTGTCACGCCTGCGCCGGCCGGGGCCCGTGAAGCAGCCGCAATGCCTTCCGCTGTCAGCCAGGACTGCAGGCGGGCGTTCAGACCGCCCCAGGCAGGAGGGCGTGGAGATTCATGGGGTTCGAGTTTTAGCGATAAGGCCACGGCGGCCGTGGGGTCTGACAGAAACAGCCAGTCAGGCACCAGCAGATCACCGCCCCGATCCCGCAGCAGCGACAAGGCGTTTGATGTAGACGGTTTTGCTTCCACGAGAACTTCGATCGCGGCAGCAGACAACAACAGGAAATGACTGGGCCAACGCGGGGAGGCGTGTAATTGACCAGAGCCAAGAAGCGAGACCAGCGCGTCGCCACCGCCGTTGGCGGACAAGTGGGCTTCCAGACCCTGGGGAATTTCCATTCCTGCGAAAGGATTGAGCGTGGGGCAGCAATTGCTCAACAGCGTCAGTGCAGTAGGCGATTCTTCGGCGAGGATCAAGCCTTCAAGTGGCTCGGCAAGCCGTTCGTTGATCTCCAGGTCCTGCCGCAGGATAAGCAGGGATCGACCAGGGTAATGCTTGGCATGAAGCGGCAATATGACATCCAGTTGCTCGAATATGGACCCCTTGAAGCCGCCCGGAAATTGCTTCGATTCCCACATTTCCCAACCCGCTTTGAGCAGCCCATCATGGTGCTTTGCGAACCTTTTACCGTGCGGAAATGGGGACAGGCAAACCACAGGCGAGCATCCCGGCTCCGCCATGCCGGCAGCTTGCGCAGATTCATTGGGTGGTTTTACGGAATCCGTCATCTGATTTGTGTCGGGATCACCATTGCTTCCCTTTACCCATCCTGGCGCAGGTTACGGGCCGGTGGTTTATTGCAATGTAACCCTGTATAAGGCTTTGGATGAGACAAGACACCGACATTATGGTCAAAGACCTGGACAAAGTCACTTTGGAGTCTCGTTTGCCTTCTTCCCCTGCGGGGAAACCGGCTGCACGCGCGACGGCTTCGTCGCCTTACTTTTTGCCCTATGGGCAAACCGTGCGGCTCCTCTGGCCTGCGCTCGACGGCGTTGATTTTGAGCCAGGCCTTGCCTGGCATGGCCTTCGGCCGGAGTCTCGTTTGCCTTCTTCCCCTGCGGGGAAACCGGCTGCACGCGCGACAGCTTCGTCGCCTTACTTTTTGCCCTATGGGCAAACCGTGCGGCTCCTCTGGCCTGTGCGCGACGGCGTTGATTTTGAGTCAGGCCTTGCCTGGCATGGCCTTCGGCCGGAGTCTCGTTTGCCTTCTTCCCCTGCGGGGAAGAATCGTGGTTTAAAGGCTTGAATGGCTAAGCGAAAGAAAAAGACGGTGCGCAGGAAAGCGGTGGCCCGCAAGCGTAAAGTGCGCTGGATCCGGGGAATCTGGCGCCTGGGCTTACTGGTGGCGGGGGTCGTATTCGGGCTTTTGCTGCCGTGGGTCATATACCTCAATCACGTGGTCACCAGTGAGTTCGAAGGGCGGACATGGGATTTGCCCAGTCGTGTCTATGCCCGACCGCTGGACCTGTATCCTGGCTTGCCTTTGTCCATGTCCAATCTCCTTCTCGAATTGAACGCGGCCGGATACGCACAGGCTTCTATAGCCCGGACACCGGGCAGCTATGCACTACGCGGATCCGCCGTCGAATTGTTCCGCCGGCCCTTTCAGTTTGTCGATGGCAAGGAAGGGCCAAAAAGGGTTTTGATTCGTTTCAAAGCTGATCGGGTATCGAGCATTCGAGACGCCGATTCAGACCGGCAATTCGACCTGTTCCGGCTGGACCCCGCCGAGATTGCTTCCATCTATCCCTTGCACCGGCAAGATCGGGTTCTGGTGCCGCTGGCACAGACTCCACCATTGCTCATCACGGGTTTGCAGGCCGTTGAAGACCGCAATTTCAAACACCATCCCGGCGTCGATTGGCGCGGGATACTTCGGGCCATGGTGGCCAACCTGAAAGCTGGGCAGGCTGTTCAGGGGGGCAGTACGCTGACACAGCAATTGGTGAAAAACTATTTTCTCGAGAACGAGCGAACTTTGTCACGCAAGGTGAACGAAGCGATCATGGCGATTCTCCTGGATTGGCATTACGACAAAGGTGACATCCTCGAAGCCTACATCAACGAGGTCTATCTTGGGCAACAGGGCGCCCTGGCCATTCATGGATTTGGTCGCGCTGCTACGTTCTATTTTGGTTTACCTCTGAATCAACTCAGGGCCGATCAAGTCGCACTGCTCATTGGCATGGTCAAGGGTGCATCTTTATACAACCCCAGGCGTCATCCAGAGCGCGCGACCAGGCGGCGCAATCATGTGCTTGCGGTCATGGGTGAAACCGGTTTGCTGGACAAGAAGCAAGTGAGCGATGCAAGGGCCCGTCCATTGGACGTCAGCGCAAAGCCCAGTTCACAGGCCAACCGCTATCATGCCTTCATTGATCTGGTCAGGGCCCATCTGGCGTCGGACTATCAGGAAGATGACCTGAAAACCGAAGGGCTGAAAATTTTCACAACTTTGTCACCTTGGGAACAGGAATTGACCCAGAAAATGGTCAGCCAGGGCCTGGCAGCGCTTACGGAACATGGATTGCCCGCCGGGCTTCAGGGCGCAATGGTGCTGGCGGATGTCTCCAGCGGTGAGGTGAGAGCGGTGGTGGGGGATCGTTATGCCAACCGCGATGGATTCAACCGAGCGCTGGATGCGCGGCGCCAGGTGGGGTCGGTAATCAAGCCATTGGTATACCTGCTGGCACTGGAACACACCTCGGACTATAACCTCATGACAATGGTCGAGGACGCGCCCTTGACTTTGCGCCAGGCAGATGGCACTGAGTGGGCGCCGGCAAACTACGATAACGTATCTCACGGCCCAGTCACCATACTGGAGGCGCTTACACGATCCTACAACCAGGCCACTGTGCGCCTGGGGCTGAATATCGGCGTCAGCCATCTATTGCGCAAATTGCAGCAGTTTGGCGTTGAGACAGATGCTCAACCCCTGCCATCAGTTATTCTGGGGGCGATCGAATTAACACCCCTGGAGGTCGCTCAAATCTACCAGTCGCTGGCCGCCGGCGGCTACTCTGTACCTTTGCGTTCTGTGACAGCGGTGCAGACCTCGGGTGGCAAACTGCTCAGCCGCTATCCCCTGCGGTTGCTGCCGCAACCCAGGCGTGAGGCAATTGCAGTATTGAATTATGCACTGACCCAGGTCGTCGAAAACGGGACGGCCCGGCGTTTATCGGCGTTGCTAGGATCCGCCTGGACCCAGCAGCGCCCCCTGATTGCCGGCAAGACAGGCACGAGCAACGACCGCAGGGACAGTTGGTTTGTCGGCTATACTGCGGACAGGCTCGGCGTGGTCTGGGTCGGGCACGATGATAATAGCCCGGCCGGCGTTACAGGCAGTAACGCCGCCATGCGGGTCTGGGCGCGCCTCTTCAAGGAATTGCCGCTGCAGTCACTGGATCTGCGCATGCCAGATGGTGCGCATTGGGTGTGGATTGACGCCTCAAGCGGGAAGTTAACTGGCGAAAATTGCAACGGGGCCGTGCAGATACCTTTTGTCGTTGGCTCGGAGCCGGCTGCAAGCACAGAGTGTCTTCGGGCGATGGGACATGGCGATGAAGAATCCTTCTGGAAAAAGTGGTTTGAAAAGAATGAGTGAGCAATTGGCCGGACGTGCCGGTTCGAGGGTCCAAATGCGGCCTGCCTGCCGATTCGGCTTGGCAGCTGGACTGGCAGCGCTGGTGATACTGCTTGGCGCGTGTGCCGCGCCGGGGCGCACGCCGCATGAAGAGCCGGACGTGGATTCCAGAGTGAGGCAACCCGCGCGCGCGGACAGTGCCGGTGTTCAGGTCTATTCATTGAAAAACAAAGCGGTTGTGGAATTGATGGAAAAAGCCAAAGATGCGGAGAAGAGGGGCCACCTCAATGACGCTGCCGAACTGCTCGAACGTGCCATGCGAATTCAGCCCACAAATCCGGAATTGCTGCAACAAATGGCGGAAGTACAGCTTGGCAGAAAGGACTTCCAGCAGGCGCTCAGTTTTTCACAGAGATCGTATGAAATTGGACCTCGCGTCGGTGAAATCTGCAGCAGGAACTGGCGGACCACAAGCGTGGCCCGAGAATACCTCGGCGACCGCAAGGGTTCCGGAGAGGCGGAGCGCCGTGCAGGTCAGTGCATGAATACCAAACCTTCAAGTTATTGACGCCATGAGCAGCGCTGGGGAATTGCTGGGGAAGAGTGGTCCGTTTGCCAAAACGCTGCAAGGTTTTGCGCCCCGGCAGGAGCAAATTGCCATGGCGCAGGCGGTGGAGGAAACGCTGAAGACAGGTGATGCGCTGGTGATCGAGGCAGGAACGGGCATCGGCAAGACGCTCGCCTACCTGGTGCCGGCTCTACTGGCCGCGGATCGCGTCATCGTCTCTACCGGGACAAAGAATCTTCAGGACCAGCTGTTCTTCAAGGATTTGCCGCTGGTGCAGGAATCACTCGGAACGTCCGCCAAAACGGCTTTGCTCAAGGGCAGGGCGAACTACCTGTGTCTGCATCGATTGACGCTGGCGCGTACCGACGGACGCCTGCCAAGCCGGGAGGCTGTCTCCGAACTCGAAGCGCTACTTGACTGGTCGACAAAAACGCAGGATGGAGATCTTTCCATCAGCTCGGTCGTGACCGAGGAAAGTGGCGTATTGCCCTTCGTCACTTCCACTGTGGACAATTGTTTGGGCGCAGAATGCCCCAGTTTCGATGACTGTTTTGTTGCGCTGGCTCGCAGACAGGCTCAGGAGGCGGATGTTGTCGTGGTCAATCATCACTTGCTGTTCGCTGACATGGCAATCAAGCAAAGTGGATTTGGGGAAGTACTGCCTGGTGCATCGGCGTTTATCGTCGACGAGGCACACCAGGCGCCCGAGACAGCGTCGCGGTTTTTTTCAGTCACATTTTCGACCAGGCAGGCCAGGGACCTGTGTCGCGACATACTGGCGGAGAGCCAGGATCTTTCCGCAGCGCTGGCGGTGGTTCGTGATCCGTTGGCCGACTGCCTGCAAAGTGTCAAGGCGATGGAAGCTTGCGCAGCGGAGCAACTACCTGAACGGGGGACCTGGAGTCGGCTTGTGCAAAGCGAGGTGGCCCGAAGCGCTCTGCAATCGCTGGATCGAGCGCTTTGCGGGCTGATTGCTGCGGTCGATGAATTGGAGGGGCGCTCGCGTGGCATGGACGCCTGTATTGACCGAAGCCGGGATCTGTTACTTTGCCTGGATCGCTTCGACGCCGCTATGCAAATCGGCGAAGTGCGCTGGTTCGAACGCCGTGGCAAGAGCCTGACTATTCACATCACCCCGCTGGAAGTAGCTACCCTGTTCCAGGCGTTTCGGGAAGCTTCCGAAGCCAGTTGGGTATTTACCTCAGCTACGCTTGCCGTGGGTGAATCATTTTCTCACTTCAGTCGGCTGATGGGCCTGCAGGATGCGATCAAGATAAAGTTGGAGTCGCCGTTCAACTACCCGGAAACTTCCCTGTTGTGGTTGCCCGATGGGCTGCCTGAACCCCGCCAGCCGGGCTTCGTTGAAGCCCTGTTGGATCAAATTGTGCCTGTGTTGGAAGCCAGCCGGGGTAGGGCGTTTCTGCTTTTCACCTCGCACAGGGCACTGCGTGAGGCGGCGGCATCATTGTCCGAGAGGGTCGACTTTCCTTTGTTTGTCCAGGGCGATCAGCCGCGCAGTGTGTTGCTGGACCGGTTCAGGGATTCCGGCAACGGCGTGCTGCTTGGCTCAGCCAGCTTCTGGGAGGGGGTTGATGTCATTGGTGAAGCCCTTTCGGTTGTGGTCATTGACAAGTTACCCTTTGCCGCACCCGATGATCCGGTTATCCAGGCGAGAAGCGAATTGATGAGACAAAGCGGTGGCAATCCGTTTATGGAAATGTTCTTGCCCCAGGCGGTGATTGCCCTCAAGCAGGGCGCTGGCCGACTGATCAGAGATGTCAATGACCGTGGTGTGCTGGTTATTTGCGATCCCCGCATCCGCAGCCGCTCCTATGGCAAGACGTTCATTGACAGCCTGCCGCCAATGAAGAGCGCGCGCGATCGGGCCGAGGTGGAGGAGTTTTTTGAATGACCTTTATACTCGCCATTGAGTCCTCATTCGAGACTTGTTCCGTAGCCTTGCAGATTGACAATGATGTACGCCAGTTATTTTTTCGCGAGCCCAGGCAGGCGGGTCGGCACCTGTTGCCCGCTGTCGATGAACTCATGGCAGATGGTCAGATCAGTTTTTCGCAACTCGATGCAATAGCCTTCAGCTGTGGCCCGGGGAGTTTCACCAGCCTCAGACTGGGCATCGGTGTGGTCCAGGGCTTGGCTTGGGCCAGAAATCTAGGGGTCGTGCCGGTATCCAGCCTGCAGACAACTGCCTTGTCGGCGCTGGAAAAGGTCTTCGGCGACGGCGTCGCCTCTTTCCGGACAGGGGCGTGTGTGGCGGTGGCGATGGACGCCAGAATGGACGAGGTTTTTTTCGGTAAATTCAGCCTGGATCCGCAGGGGCTGCCTGTCCCGGCGGATGGCGCTGCTGGCATCGAGTCAGTCGGGGCGCCTGCGCAGGCACTGGAAAGGATGTCCCTGGACGAAGATGCTTCCGGCCGCCAGTTGTTGGCTGCCGGAAACGGATTTAAGCGCTATACGGCTCTGGCCAACTGGACCACCAAAAACTCAGTGACGCTTAGGTGGGATGTGTGGCCTGAAGCCGGGGCAGTGGCGCGTCTTGCCACGGAGTGGTTGAAGAATGCCGAACCACGTCAAGCATCATCTGCCCAGCCAGTCTATTTGCGCAACAAGGTGGCGGACAAACCTTCCTGAATCTCAGAGGCGCAGATAGATGTCGGCGTAACGCCGGGCCACACCACTCCAGTCCATGGATTCAGCCAACTCCCTGCCGCTAGTAGCCAATTCCTTGCAGCGCTGAGGGTCGTTGTGCAATTTCGCAATGGCGTCGATGAATCCCGGCCAGTCATCCCTGAATATTGCATGCTGATCCGGAACAGCGGCGATTCCTTCAATGCCCTTGCTGGTGGTCACCACCGGCAGGGAAGCAGCAAAGCAGTCGATGATTTTCATACGGGTTCCGCCGCCGTCTGTCAGCGGGACGACTGCAAGATCGCAGGCTTTGAGCCAGGGCGCGAGTTCGTCCACGCTGCCGATAAGATGAATGCGGGGGTGGGCTGCGGTAGCCGGGGGTAGCTTGCCTATCGCGATAACATGGGCCTTGATCCCTGCGCGTTCCAGTCCCGGCAAAATGATGTCGCCCAGTACTTGCAGGGCCTTGAGGTTGGGTGGATAGGAAAAAGTTCCATGAAAGGCGAGAATCGGCTCATGGGCTTCAATCCCACGCGCCTGCCGAATATCAATCGGGGTTGATTGGTCGAAATGGTTCAGATCGACTCCGTGGGCTACTGTATGAAGGCGGTTTTCAGGGACGCCGTCGTCGGCCAGCTGCTGCCGGTCGTTATCGGACACGCACACGACCGCGTCAACATCGCTGCACAGTTTGATTTCGATCGCTTTGAGGTTTTCGAACTGGCGGTCTGACAGATCTGGCAGTTGGGCCTTCAGTCTTTCGTACTCAACATTGTGCTGGACCAATACCACCCGTACATTCATCGAATTCCTGACTCTCAGGCAGGGTGCTGCATAGGCCGGGAATTCGGCCTGCAAGACCCTGCATTGAGTACGCGCCAACACCGCGAGTACGCGCCAGTAAAAGCTCCTGTCAGTCAGCGGCAGGTAAAGAAAAGCATTACTGAAGGGCAAATCCTTGGAGTAGTGCAGCAACTTGACCACCCACCCCGGCATGCTGACCAGGCGCGTCCAGAAAGGATAGGGCTCCTTGCAGAGTTGCCCCGCTTCCATTCGGTACCAGTGTTTTCGATTGTCGGTGACTATGGCAACCTCGGCACCGTTTGCCGCCAGCGCGCGTGCCGACGCCACAATTCGAACTGCAGCGCCATGGTCAGTTGGGAACAGGTCCCCCCGCGTCACCACAATGACACCGTTGTCCCCGGGCCTGCCGAAAAGTTTGCCAAATACCACTTTCTTGACAAGACTGAGCTGATTGCCCAAGCGGGTCCGCCACGGAGGCACGCCTAAAACTGGCTCCTCGTCGCCGGCCGTCGTTACACTCGGCAAACGAGATGTGCCGGGCATTCCAGCAAGCCAATCCAGTAGCGGCTTCACCGCTCGCCCGGGTTCAAATGAGGACTCAACAAGCGCTGTGGCGTTGGCGGCCTTCCGGGCCCAGGTATCGATGTCGCCAACAATGTCCGAGAGCAGCGCGGGTAGAGATTCAGGACTCGTAACCAGCCAGCCGGCGTCGAAGTGTTCCACTTGCCTGGCAATTGGCAGGTAGTCGTTACAAATGATGGGCAGTCCGTGGCGCAAAAAATCCAGTGAACGAAATGACTGGCTGTAACCGCGCTCTATGTTCCACTCCGCTAATTCAACACCAATGTGGCAGGATTGGGTCAGGAATTCACTGTACTCCCGATAGGGCATCAGGGGTCGATGGATGATGCCGACACCTCGATCGCCTCGTCCACGAAGTTCGCTATCCTGCAGACCATCTTGTGGCCCATCTTGTGGCCCGGGCTGAGATCCATATCTGCCGCCAAAGTTCACCAAACAAAGCGGCAGAGAATCATCATTGGCAATTGATTCCAGCATGGTGGCGAAGCTGCCGCCGTTGCGCCAAGGCCAGTTAACGCCACCCGCGACCAGTCGCCATTGGCCGTTCGGTGCTCTGCGATGGGTGGGCGCTACTGTCTCGGCTCCCAACGGGACGACGATCACCGGAAGCTTGTCCCTGAGGTCGAAACCGGCTTCGATCAGCGGATAAGTCAGCAACTGTGCCTGCTCCGAGTTGCCGACCATTACGAGGTCGCATCGTGCAAGGTTCGACCGTAGGCGCCGCAAATTTTGCTGAACACGCTCAGGTGTTTCAAACAATTCTTCCAAAGGTCGGGGTGCGACCAAGTCAAGCACTACTGGCGCGAGCCCCTCGCGGGGCAGCAAAGATATCAGTTCCCAGTAGCTGACCAGCAAAACATCGTGTTTGCGGTTAAACAATTTACCGCGCAACTCGTCATGATTCCTGAACGACCGGGCGGGTAGGCGCCTGCCTGAGATACCAAGCTCTTTGCTCAGCCAGATCTGCTCCACGTGGTGACCGTTTCCCTCCAGCGCCTGGGTAAGCTGGAGGGAGCGCACGGCGTTTCCGGTCGTCACATGGCTGTCGTCCAGCGGCGGTTCCTGGGTAATGTTCAGAATGCGCATTGGAAACAGCCCAGACCCCGGAGTGGTCAGGTCCGCAACAAGACGAAGGTGGCCAAACCGATGAAACCGATAATACCAACCACATCGGTCACCGTCGTCAACACCACGCCGCCCGCAAGCGCCGGATCGATACGCATGCGCTTGAGCACAACCGGAACCAGAGTGCCGGCCAACACACCGGCGATCAGGTTTAGCAGTATGGCGGCGCCGATGACCATCCCCAGGGTTGCATTGTCGTACCAGAGGTAGGCGATGCCAGCGACGATCAGGGCAAACACCAAACCGTTCAGCGCACCAACAGCAAGCTCTTTCCTCAACATTGCCGGCGTGTTGCTGGCGCTGACTTGGCCGGTCGCCATTCCTCTTATCATCAAGGTTAGTGTTTGTGTTCCGGCAATGCCGCCCATGCTCATGACCACCGGGAATAGCACTGCGGTGGCGACGATCTGATCCAGCGTTGCTTCAAACGAGTACAGCACCATTGCCGCGAGTAAAGCGGTAACCAGATTGACTCCAAGCCAGATCCATCGACGCACCGCGGACTGCAGGACCGGGGCAAACATGTCATCTTCTTCATCGAGTCCGGCCATTGTTAGAACCGAGTGCTCCGCTTCGTCTCGCATTACATCTACCACGTCATCGACGGTGATTCGGCCGACGAGTTGCCCGTCCTCATCGATCACCGGCGCGGATATCAGGTCATGGTGCTCAAACTCGATGATGACCTGGCTTTCGTGCATGCCCACCGGGATGGTCACGCAGGCACTATCCATCAATTCCCCAACACTGCGGGAAGGATTCTTGGTCAGGAGGTCCGACACCAACAGCGCCCCCAGGTAACTGCCGGAGCGGTTGACGACGATCATCTTGTCGAAGACTTCCGGCAATTCGCCTCGAGCCCTGAGATAGCGCAGCACCACATCAAGCGACACATCCGGCCGGACCGTCAACACGTCGGGATCCATCAAGCCGCCGGCTGAGTCTTCGGGATAGGACAGAACGGTGGCCAACCGCTCCCTGTCCTGGCGATCCATTGAGCGCAGGACTTTACTGACGACCGCGTCTGGAAGGTCGTCGAGAATGTCGGCCAAATCATCGATGTCCAGATCATCGACGGCCTGGACCAGGTCATCCGGAGCCATGTCGCGGATCAGGCTGGCCCTGACCTCGTCATTGACATCGACCAGGACTTCGCCGTCACGCTCGCTGTCGACCAACCCCCACACAGCCAGTCGCCTGGCTGTCGGCAGGGACTCAAGCAGATCGGCCACTTCCGAAGCCGAGAGGCTGTTGACCAGATTTTTAATCTGGGATTGCCTACCTGCACCCAGTGCTTCAGAAACGTGCTCCAGGTGGCGGGCAGTTTTGTCTTCGTGCGTACGTTCAACCATGACCATCCTCCCCACCGCTTGTGCATGAAAAATACCGCCGCCGGGACATACTGGTAACGGAATTCCTTACAGCGCGCTTGATGCTCCCATTATATAGGGAGTCTTGCTTCCCTTCATTCGACTTTTGGGCGCGTGGCCCGAGTGAATCTATTGAGACTGGTCGATGGCCTGCACCAGGGATACCCCTTGGCTTGCGTCGGTCGTACCTGGTGTTCTGTTGAGCCATTTGGTCAGAGCGGCGGTCGCCCGGGGAATATCAGTTTTCCTGATCACCTGTTTCACTTCCAGCAGGTGGCCGGGATGCATGCTGAATTCACGCAGGCCCAGGGCCAGCAGTAACCTCGTGTAGCGGCTGTCGCCGGCCATTTCTCCGCAAACGGCGACACTGATCTGTAGCCTTTGGGCGGTGCTGAATATGTGTTGCAGAATTCTCACGACACCAGGATGTTGTGGATCGTAAAGATGAGCTACATCTTCGTCAACTCGGTCTGCTGCGAGTGCATATTGGAGTAAATCGTTGGTGCCGACTGAGAGAAAATCGAGTTGGGCCGCCAGTTCCTCCAATGCAAAAGCAGCCGCAGGCACTTCGATCATTCCGCCCAGGGGCATTTCCGCATCGAAGGAAAGCCCGCGACTGGCAAGAATGCGCCTCGATTCCTCCAACAGAGCACGAACCAGGTCGATTTCTTTCACACTGGTCAGCATTGGAATCAGACACCGGACGGGCCCTTGGGCACTGGCACGCAAAATCGCTCTAAGCTGGATGCCGAACAATTCCGAATCGCGCAAACACAAACGTATCGCGCGCAGCCCCAGGGCAGGATTTTGGGCATTATGGGGAGACGAAAATGATGAGCCGACGTGCTTGTCGGCACCAAGATCCAGGGTCCTTATGGTGAGTGGCAAGCCGCCAAGCGCTTCCATGGCTTGCAGATAGTGTGAAAGCTGCATCTCCTCATCCGGTGGCTCGGCTTGCAGATAGAGAAATTCGGTGCGGAACAGTCCCACACCATCAACCCGGGCCCGGACGGCGGACTTCAAGTCTTCGTCGCGTTCCGCGTTCGCATGTTGGGAGATCACCTGCCCATCAAGGCTGATCGAGGGCAGGTCCTGAATTTCCCGCAAGGATTTTCGATAACGAGTGGAATCCCTTCTGACCTGTTCATAATGCTGCAGGATGGAATCGTGCGGGTCGGCGTAGACAATGCCAAGGTGGCCATCCAATACCAGTATTTCGCCTTCGCTGAGCAATTCATGGGCCAGGCGTACGCCGAACACACCAGGAATTTGCAGGCTGTTGGCCAGAATGGAGGTGTGGCTGTGGGGGCTTCCATGCTCGGTAATCACACCCGCCACGCCGCGTTGATGCAACACTGCCAGTTCGCCGGGCGTGAGCTCGGTGGCAACCACCAGGGTGTCTGCCAAGCGATCAGGAACGGTGTCCATACGAGTTTCCAGTCCATTTTCACCGAGCTTGGACTGCACCAGGTGAACCACCTGCCTGACATCCTCGCCGCGCGCCCGAATGTACTCGTCCTCAAGGTGACGAAAGTCTTCCAGCAGCTTTTCCAGATATAGTTGCAATGCCCATTCGGCATTACAGAGCTCTGTCTGGATCGTATTGCCCGTCGCAGCACTCAACCCAGGGTCCTGCAGCAGGTGAATATGGGTTTGAATGATTTCTCCGGCGGGTTGAGCCAGGTCATCTGAAATGCTGTCGGCAATATGGTTGAGCTGTTCTACCGACTGATCGATGGCGCGACCCAGTCGCTGGATCTCTTCCGCCACGCCATCTGTCGAAATGCGGTGCTCGCCGATCTCCAACTCGTTATGTTCAACGCGGTGGGTAAGGCCGATCGCAATTCCGCTGGAACCGGCATGTCCTGTCAGGGCCAGGGTCAATCTGATTCTCCAAACTTGTCACTGACCAGCGCGCAGATTCTTTCTACAGCCAGGGCCTCGTCTGCGCCATCTGCCACAACCAGGATTTCGCTTCCTTGCGAAGCGGCCAACATCAGGACACCCATGATGGACTTGCCATTAATCGTCTTGTCATTCTTTGTAATTGAAATCCTGCTTTGATGTGAGGACGCGCACTGGACAAGTTTAGAGGCCGCCCGGGCATGCAGCCCCAGGCGATTGAGTATGGTAATGTTGCGGCTGATCACAGTGCGGTTCCAATACCTCTTTGCCCACCGGCAATCGCCAGATCCCGGAGTTCCTCCAGCGGCCTGTCGCGGTAATTCCAAACTCGGATCAGCATGGCCAGATTGAGACCACTCACTACAACGCTGACGGGCGCCACAGTACCGTCGGCACTGGGCGTTCCATTTTGCCGCTTGGCGGCGCCGGCGATCAGATTGCATGGCGTAGCCCCTTGCAAGTCGGTCAGTATAAGGACGCCTGATCCGTTGTCGGATGCATTCATTGTCGCAGTGAGCGCAGCTGACTCCGGTACCTGAATGCCGGATTGGTCTAGCGAAATTACTGCAATTCGTTTCAGCGATTCGTCCAGAATAAATTCGGCAGCTTCGACCATCGCCGCCCCAATTGAACCGTGGCAGACAATGACCAGACCCACACTCATGGTTGCAACTCCCGATGATGGACCAGCACGCGAGAGAAATGTTGCCTCAGCCTGGGCGCCAGGCTTTCTACCAGGTAGACCGAGCGATGGTGTCCACCGGTGCAACCGATGCCAACGGTTACATAGCTGCGTTGTGCCGCCTCGAACCGAGGCAGCCATCGAATGAGGAAAGCCTGGATGTCTGCTCTCATTTCAATAACCATTTCGTTTTGTTCCAGCCATTCTTTAACGCGGGCATCCTGGCCAGAGTAGTCACGCAGATCCGCCTCCCAGTATGGATTGGGCAGGTTGCGGGCGTCGAAGGCAAAATCGACGTCCTGTGGCACACCATGCTTGTAAGCAAACGACTCCAGCACGATCGCCATGCAGTCGCTGTCGGTTTCGGCGCAATTCCAGACTTGCCGGCGTAATTGATGGATATTGGTATCGCTGGTGTCGATCACCCAGTCAGCAAGTGCCTTCATATCCTCCAGCATGTTTTGCTCAATCTCAATCGCACTCGTGAGGGCGCGTTGGTCGGATGTCAACGGGTGGCGGCGGCGCGTCTCACTGAATCTTTGCAAAATGACTTTCAGATCGGCATCGAGGAACAGCACCTGGCATTTGAGTCCCGCATCCCTGAGTTCATCGAGTAATTGCGACAGCTTCTTGAGTTCCGGGTCCCGGGATCTTGCGTCAATGCCCAGTGCCACCCTTGCGTAAAGTTCAGGATTGTCACTTATGTGTAGCGCAAAGTCCTTCAGGAGCGCCGCAGGGAGATTGTCTACGCAGTAATACCCCAGGTCTTCCAACGCGTGCAGCGCTGTTGACTTGCCGCCCCCGGAAAGGCCGGTTACAAGTATCAGTTCTTGAGTCCCGGATTCTGCCATATGATTCAGTCGTGTTAACAGGCCCTAGTGTGTGTTTCCCATCAGCTGATTATGCCTCTCGATGAAATCCGAGGCCGCATCAATTCCCTTCATTTTTAGCATAAAGTCTCTCACGGCGGCCTCAACGATGACCGCCAGGTTTCTACCAGGCAGTACCGGTAAATCGATTCTGGGCATATTGAGATCCAATACCTGCTGGGTGCTGGTATTTCCGCGAAGCCTGCCGTTTTGTTCGTTGTCAACATTTTCGTTGGGTAATTTGAGGTTGACGATCAAGCGAAGAAATTTACTCGTCTTGATTGCGCTGTCGCCCAGCATCTGTCTGATATTCAGGATTCCGAGCCGCCGCACTTCAAGCCAGTCCTGTAACGCCTCAGGACAATTGCCTTCGACCACGTCTGGTGAAATCTGCATAAATTCCGGTGCGTCGTCGGCAATGAGTCGGTGGCCTCGAGTCAGCAATTCCAGCGCAAGTTCGCTCTTACCACAGCCGGCCTCACCGCTGATCAATACGCCAATGGTGAAAACTTCGAGGAAGACGCCGTGAAGCGTGGTTCGTCGCGCCAACTGCCTGGAAACATAGTATTGAAGAAAATTCACCAATACCAGGGATGGGGTTGGGGATCGCCACAGTGGTATGTTGGATGCTTTGCACAAGGCAGTGAGGAATTCCGGCACTTCAAGATGATCTCCGACCAGAATGGCCAGCGGGTTGCTGTGCGCCAGGCGGTTTTCCATTGAATGCCGCTCGTCCAACGGCAGTGCCTCGAAGTAACGTAGTTCTTCCTGGCCCAACACCTGGATTTGGTTCGGATGAATCAGGTTCAGATAGCCTGCAAGGTCGGGCCGCGTGCTAACATCACTGCCGGAAAGTGATTGCAGGTCGGTAGAGTCCGGATTAGAAACCCAGGACAGCTTAAGTCTGTTCTGGGTTTGCTCGAACAGACTGTGGGCGGTAAGAGGGCGGTCCACGCCGGGCAAAACTTCAGTGGCGGGTGCTGGAAAGCAATTGCAGAAGGCGGCCCGCGCTGCTGGCTTCCCTGAGCTCCTTCAGCAAGTCCGGGTCGGAAAACAGTTCAGCAACCTGGGCCAGCAGTTTGAGGTGATCATCGTTGCAATTTTCAGGCACTGTCATGGCAAACAGCAAGTCCACCGGTTCTCCGTCAATGGCGTCAAAGGGCAAAGGCTTTTTCAGACGGATGAATGATGCCTGGACGTGTTCCGAATTCTTTATTCGCCCGTGGGGTATCGCGACGCCTTTTCCCAGACCCGTGCTGCCCAAACGCTCACGTGCGCAGAGACTCTCAAAAATTTCACGTGGGCTGAGATCGTCACTGTTGCGTGCGAGTTCATTGCTAATTAACTCAAGCAGCCGCTTCTTGCTGCTGCTGTGTACATCGAAGCGGATTTGTTCCTGGCTCAGCAAATCACTGATCAACATGATGCTAACGTATGTCCATGAGGCAGATATAGTTACTTCAAGGATTGAGGATGATCAACCCTGATTTGCGCTGATGCCTGACCGGGCGGCGTGGTGGTCAGTCAATCGATCCTTGTATCGCCGTACCTGGCGGTCAAGTTTGTCGATCAGGCCATCAATGGCTGCATACATGTCGGGCGCGTGCTGGGTGGCGAACAGCGATCTTCCCGCCGCGTGCACTGTTGCTTCCGCTGCTTGTCTGTGACGCTCGACATTGAGAATGACGTTGATGGAAATGACGTGGTCAAAATGCCTTGAAAGGCGCTGCATTTTCTCTGTGACATAAGACCTCAATGCCGGCGTTACGTCCAGATGGTGTCCAGTAATGGTTATTCGCATGATGGCCTAATCTTATACCTCAAGTTGAGGCTTGCATAGGGTCGAGTCAGCTGCAAATTACTTGTAGTGGTCTGCTCTGCCGCGGGCATTCAATAGCGTCAGCCAGCAGTGAGCCGCCGGTACAGCTTGCGGCGTTCGCTCGAAGAACCAATGCCCAGGGATTCACGGTATTTGGCAACGGTCCGCCGTGCGGCCCGAATGCCCGAGCGATTCAACAATTCCGCAAGTTCCTTGTCGCTGAGCGGGCTGCTCGGCGGTTCATTGTCGAGCATCACCTGGATTCGCGCCTTCACCGCTGTCGCACTGATAGAACCGCCACCGTCCGTATGAACGTGGCTGGAAAAAAAGTATTTCAGTTCATAAATGCCGCGTGGCGTGAGCATATATTTGCGCGTCGTGGCGCGGGAGACCGTCGATTCATGGACACCAATCGCTTCGGCGACTTCACGTAACACCAGTGGCCGCATTGCGATCTCGCCGCGATCGAGAAAATCCTGCTGAAAATCGATGATGCTTTGAGCCACCCGCATCAATGTCTGATTTCTCATTTCCAGACTCGACATCAGCCAGCGAGCTTCCTGCAGACGCCCCTTTAGATAGGCGGCGTCTTTGCCGCCTGATTTTCTCAGCAGGTCGATGTAATAGCGATTCAACTTCAAGCCGGGATCATTCTCGGGATTGAGCGTAATGATCCACTCATCGTCCGTAAAGGTGGCATAGACATCGGGCACCAGGTATTCATCGCGTCGATTGTCATATCGAGATCCAGGCCGCGGTTCCAGCGACACGATCAACTCGATGGCTGCGTCCAAGGCATCGTCGTTCGCCCGGGTACTTTTTTTCAGTTGTTCACGGTCGTGGTTTGCCACCTGGTCCAGATAATTCCGAGCAATTCGCATTGCGAGTTCTTGCTGCGGTGTGTCGCCCGGGAGAGCCGCCAACTGAACGCGAATGCACTCGCGGGTATCGCGACTGGCAACGCCGACGGGTTCCATCCGCTGAATTCTGTGCAGCACAGCAAGAATTTCGTCTTCTTCAACGAGAAAATCAGGGGCGAGACTGGAGCGGACATCATCGAGGCTTTCTGCAAGGAAGCCGTCGTCGTCGAGGCCGAAAACAATCGCGTTGGCGATGGCGAGGTCAGTTGGACTGAAATTTGCCAGATTGATTTGCCACAAGAGGTGGCTGCGCAGGGAGTCTTCTTGCGGATCGGCGATCTGCATTTCGATGCCAGGATCGCGGTAGGAGGGCGTCTCCAGCCATTGGTCGGCTGCTGTATCGGCCCAGTCGTCGCCCAGATCTTCACTGACAGGATATTCTGACTCCTGGTCAGATTCCGACGCCTGCTCGCTTGTTGTCTCGGTTCTTTCAAGCAGTGGGTTGGCGTCAAGTGCCTCTTGAATGTACTCGCGCAATTCGATGCGGTTGAGTTGCAGTAGACGAATGGCCTGTTGCAACTGCGGCGCCAGCGCCAGCTTTTGAGTGAGTCTGAGCTGGAGTGAGTGTTCAGCCACGCCCACGCCCACCCTCGAGCCTGCTTGGACTGGGCCGCTCCGCGATCACAAGCTGAACTCCTGTCCCAAGTAGACAGTGCGCACTTCTTTGTTGGCGAGAATAGTCTTTGGCTCACCCTCAGCCAGCACCTGCCCGTCGTTAAGTATGTATGCGTGGTCACAGATGCCCAGCGTTTCCCTGACGTTGTGATCGGTGATCAGCACGCCGATATCGAGATCGGTAAGGTGCTGGACGATTCGCTGGATTTCAACCACCGATATAGGGTCGACGCCGGCAAACGGTTCGTCAAGCAAAATAAACCGGGGTTGCGCTGCGAGTGCGCGTGCAATTTCCGCGCGCCGTCGTTCGCCGCCCGATAGGCTGATGCCCATTTGGTCTGCAAGGTGGGCAATTCCCAGATCTTCCATGAGCCCCTGCAAAGCGTCTTCCCGCTGCTCCGCGTCCAGCTCTGATCGCATTTCCAGTATGGCCAGGATGTTGTCACTGACGCTGAGTTTCCTGAAAATGGATGCATCCTGCGGCAGGTAGCCCACGCCCATGGTTGAGCGGATATTGACCGGTTCGTGTGTAATGTCGACCTCGTCGACAAAGATGGCCCCAGCGTCCGAAGATATCAGACCGACGATCATGTAAAAACAGGTTGTCTTACCGGCGCCATTGGGGCCAAGCAGTCCGACGACCTTGCCCGGCTCGACCTCCAGCGAAACGCCCCGGACAACTTCCCTTTTGCCGTATTTTTTGCGCAGGTTATTCGCTTTCAGCATTCTGGTTCTCATCACCGACAGTGAGTTGAAGATTCGGTACGACCTCGGGTTCCATGCGAATCTTGATGCGGCCGTTTTCATCGCCGCCGATTCCCTGAAAATGCTGTACATTCAAGTCGTACTTCAGCACTTCGCCACTAATGTGATACTGGGGATGGCTGACGTCTGCGCCGCCGGTCAAAATAACCATACCAGCGGCAACCTGGTATTCGACCCGCTGTGCTTGAGCCTGGACCAGTCCTTCATTCTCAATTTCCTGCTCCAGGTGAACAGGATTTCCAGTCAGCAGTACCAGTCTGACTTTGCCCTCGACTTTTTCCACCTCTGCTATGTCAGACATGATCAGAAGGGTTCCCTGGCGTATTTCCACATTGCCCCTGAGGATGGCTTTTCCGTCTCCGAGGGTGCCGTCTGTAAAGTCCGCTTTGATCTCCATGCGCTGCTGGCGGTCGCTTTCAAGCGCCAAAACAGGCACTGACAAGCCTCCCAGTATGGCACACAGTAGCCACGAAATGGACCGTGTTTTTATATTAAAATCAGGGTGTTGCATAGGATCCACGTACCTGGCTCAAAAGTTCATAACTGTTTCCGATCATATCGAGTTTCAGCCCTACCGCGTCCAGTTCATCACCGTCTTGTTTCAGTTTAACGGGTGCATCCGACCTGGCGGTCCGGGGCGTAACGTTTATGACCAAATCCCGAGTGTCGATGATCAGCGTCGTTCTGGCGAGCCGGTTGAGCTGCCTGATGTGGACAACGCCGGTCATCGAAACGAATTCCCGGTCAGCGCTGATAATTGCAGACTCGGCGGTAATGTGCCAGGTTGCATCGCCCTGCCGAACATTGATATCCGGTTTTTCCACTGTGCCAATGCCCGTGGAAGCCCTGTTGATGAGTCGAGGCGCCACCAGCCTTACGCTGACAGCACCGTTTTCGTCCAGCAGATCTGCATTGAAATCCAATAGAGCATAATCGAGGCTGGTGTCAAGGTTTGCCACCGGCTTTCGCTCAATAACATTGGGGTCCCTCGCGAAGAAAAAGGAAGCTGTCGCCAATACGGTCATGACGAAGATACCCCTGAGTGTGGGTCTTCTTACTATTGTGCGAATCATTGGGCCTGCACATCAGTGAGTGCGGTTCGAGCGGCACGCCGCATCTGCTGATATTCGGCAGCCATCGCTCAGGCGACGCCTGCTCTCAGAGCGTCCTGGAAATTAAGGGCGCCAACCAGCTTGCCACTTTCATCCAGCACCAAGAGTGCCTGTATCGAGTGCTGTTCCATCATTCTTACTGCCTCGATCGCCAGCGCTCGCGGATGGATCGACTTTGCGCCTCGAGTCATGACCGCGGACACTGGTGTCGAATGAGGGTCTTGCTCTGCATCCAGTGCGCGGCGCAAGTCTCCATCGGTAAAAATTCCGAGCACGTCATCTTTTTCGCTGACCACCGCGCACATTCCAAGCGTTTTTCTCGTCATTTCGACAATCGCTTCTCTGACAAGTGCACTTTCGCGCACCAAGGGTATATCCTCTCCGCTGTGCATGATGTCATCGATGTGCAACAACAGTCGCTTGCCAAGCCGTCCTGCCGGGTGAGAGCGAGCAAAGTCCTCTTGGGTAAAACCCCGGGACTCGAGCAGGGAAATTGCCAGGGCATCGCCCATCACCAGCGCCGCAGTCGAACTGGTCGTCGGCGCCAGACCCATGGGACAAGCTTCCTTGTCTACTGCGCTTGAGATGTGGATATCGGCATGTTGGGCCAGGGTGGAAGACGGGCTGCCTGTCATTGCAATCAATACCACACCCATCCGTTTGAGCACCGGCAGGATGATTTTGACCTCATCAGTTTCACCAGAGGTAGAAAGCAGCAAAACCACGTCCTCCTGCAAAATCATACCAAGATCGCCATGGCCAGCTTCAGCCGGGTGCACGAAAAATGCCGCGGTGCCGGTACTGGCCAGCGTGGCTGCAATTTTACCGCCGATATGCCCCGACTTGCCCATCCCTATGACAACAATTCGCCCCGTGCAATTGAGCATGGTTTCACAGGCCTTGATGAATTGATCATCGATTGCCGGCAGCAGACTCATGATCCCATCGGCTTCGGTCTGAATTACCGCCCTGGCAAGTTCGCGGACTTGTTGTTCATTCATTCCATTATTTTAGCAGGCCAGCATAAGGCCTGTGCAGACTTGCGGACACTACACTAGTACCATTGTGCCGATGCTGCAATCCAGATCGATGTCTGGTAAACAAGGTATGCGCTGACGAGCAGCACGCCCGACCTTCGACTGATTCGGCCTGGGCCCTTGAAGCCATAGGCCATGAAAAACAGAAAAACAGTGAACATGAACATGACTGGGAAATCGAGCCTGAGCATGATCTCGCTGATGCTGACTGGGGTAATGGTGGAGGCGATGCCAAGTACCCCAAGAATATTAAACATGTTGGAGCCAATGATATTGCCGATGGCCAGATCATATTCCTTGCGCAGCGTACTGGTGAGCGCCGCCGCCAGTTCCGGCAGGCTGGTTCCAAGCGCCACAATTGTTAAACCTATAACGGTGTCGGATACGTCAAGTCCGCGCGCAATGTTGACCGCACCTTCAACCAGAAACTTTGAACTCAATGGCAGGACGACAAGTCCGACCAGCAGCCATGCAATGGCAACCATGGTGGGCATGTCGGAGGGGATTTCAGCCTCAAATTCCAACGCCAGCGGATCTTCCCCGCGTTTTCTCAACCCGATGGCGATCATCCACAGCATCAGACAACTCAAGCCAATCAACATAATCCAGCCTTCCGAGCGTGTGTACATCAGGTCGGCCGCCATAATGAAACTGCTGATCATGATGAGCAGCAGCAACGGGTATTCCCGCTTCAATATTTCGGATTCAATCTTTAGCGGATAGACGATTGCGGTCAGGCCGAGGATCAGGCCGATGTTGGCGATGTTTGAGCCCACGGCATTGCCAACTGCCAAACCGGCATTTCCACGATAGGCAGCGACGGCGGACACGACCAGTTCTGGCGCCGACGTGCCGATGGCCACAATGGTGAGGCCGATGACCAGGGGAGACACGCCGAAATTTCGGGCAGTTGCCGAAGCGCCAGCAACGAGTCGGTCAGCACCCCAGACCAGCAGTACAAAACCACCGATTACCTGTGCAATTGAGACCAGCATTACCCAGCTTTAGCCCAGACTAGGAGAATGTTGCATATATGGCCATGGTCATTGAGTTATAGTCATTGCTTGTAAGTCCTTCACTTACCGATATGATCACCAGCTTGCCCGAATTCTTACATATTCTGGGGCGAGAATGAGGAAACTTGCTAGTCTATGGACAGGAAACAAATTGAGCAACTTATTATTACAGGTATGCCGGACGCCGAAGTCGAGGTAATTGGCGATGATGGCGTCCACTTCGAGGCGACTGTCCGGAGTCCTTCATTTGCAGGCAAGTCTACATTACAGCGACACCGCATGGTTTATGCGACACTCGGCACCCTGATGGGGAATGAAATTCACGCACTGGGCCTGACCACAGCGGTTCCCGTGAACAGTCCTGATCCGGCCGTCTGATATGGCAAGCATTCACATCATAGGTGGCGTTCCACTGCAGGGGGAAGTCTGGATTTCGGGTGCGAAGAACGCCGTGTTGCCCATCCTCGTGGCCAGTATCTTGGGTGACGAACCTTCGCGAATCAGCAATGTGCCGCATCTTCAGGACGTGACCACGACAATGGAATTGCTCGGCTGCATGGGGGCCAAGCTGGCCATTGATGAACGCATGAGAATCGAGATCGATCCGGGGGCGATCAATCACTTTGAGGCGCCCTATGAACTGGTAAAAACCATGCGCGCTTCAATCCTGGTGCTGGGCCCGATGCTTGCGCGTTTCGGCAGAGCACGAGTTGCACTTCCAGGTGGTTGCGCGATTGGATCCCGGCCGGTCAATTTGCATCTGCAGGGCCTGCGGCAACTGGGCGCCAAAATGGAGGTTCGCAATGGTAACATCGAAGCCAGGGCTCACCGCCTACGTGGCGCCAGAATCGTACTCGACACGACGACCGTCACTGGCACCGAGAACATATTGATGGCAGCGACGCTCGCGCGGGGTACATCAGTGATCGAAAACGCAGCGCAGGAGCCCGAAGTCGTCGATCTTGCACGATACCTCACTGCCATGGGCGCAAAAATCGAGGGTGCGGGAACCACCACCATCACTGTCGAGGGCTCTGAGCGCCTCGGCGGTGCCGACTATTCGGTCCTGCCGGACCGCATAGAAACGGGGACTTACCTGGTGGCTTGCGCCATGACTGGCGGGCGAGTTCGGTGCACTCGCGCCAACCCACCTGACCTGGATGCAGTGCTCGACAAGTTGTCCGAAACTGGTGCTGATATCAGCGTTGGGCACGACTGGATTGAAATGAATATGATGGGGCGGCGGCCGCAATCGGTCGACGTGACTACGGCCCCTTATCCAGGTTTTCCAACCGACATGCAGGCACAGTTTACGGCTTTGAACGCCGTGGCAAGCGGAACGGCTCTGGTCACCGAAACAGTGTTTGAAAACCGCTTCATGCATGTCCAGGAATTACAGCGCCTTGGTGCCGACATTCAACTCAGGGGCAACACTGCGGTCATTCGAGGGGTGGAGCAACTGACTGGCGCCCCCATTATGGCCACTGACTTACGGGCATCGGCCAGCCTTGTTCTGGCTGGTCTGGTTGCCAAGGGTTCAACCGTTGTTGACCGTGTCTACCACATCGATCGGGGTTACGAAATTATCGAGGAGAAGCTCGGTCAACTCGGCGCGCGCATCCGCCGCATCGGCGGCGAATCCAAAACGGCTGCCCACAGCCTTCAGAGCGTCGGCCCCTGACGACTTAATCAATCGACAACACCGGCGCTGGCGACTTCGACGCGGACGCGCTGATTCACTTCGGCGGCATCATTCAGACGGATGCCGAGATCCAGGTGATCCTGTTGCCCCCCTGCCAACGGCCCGTTGTAGCGGGCAGATGATTGGCGAGTCTGTCCGTAGTCGTCGAGCCAGGTGAACTTTATGACGATGTTCTTCATGCCCACATTGGTGCGGTTGCCGATTCGGCACCAGACGCGATTATCGCCATCAACCACCGCCTGGGTTGCGATGTAGTTGGCGGGGTTCTGATCGAGGTCCAGCAATGCCAGTTCACGTTGAGCGAGCTTGCCAGTTTCACTATCCGACTGGGCGGCCACCTTGAAATGCTCAATCGCACTTTGCGAATTGCTCTCATCCCGGTCCATTAGGCCCAGCAAGTAATGCGCCTCGGCTGTCGGCATCAAGTTGAGACTGCGGTCCAGGTCCGAGCGCGCGGCCGGAATATTCTTCAGCTGGTATTCCGCCTGGCCCTTGCGCAGGTGCGGGTAAAAAAATCCGTCGTTTGCCCGGACCGCCAGTTTGTATGATTTTAGAGCCTTGCGATATTTTTCATTGGCCGCATTGATATCTCCCTGAAGGGCGTAGAACATGGACTCCCTCGGCTCAATGGATTTCGCTTCGTTGAGTTTCTCCTGCGCCAGCGTGAAATTGTTCTCCCGCAAGGCTTGGTTGGCCTCATCAAAAGCGTCATAGGCAGGTTTCACTCGCCTCAGGTAGGCGGTCTTCCGTTGATATTGTTGGGTGCCAATCTCACCGCCCTGCGGCAGTGTGGCTGCCGTTTTACGGTTGTTTTCAACGCGCTCGCGGGAAGGAGGATGGGACGCGAACAGCCCGGAAATCCAGTCAGGATCACGCCCTTCCGAGAGTTTCAAGAAAGTTTCCTGCAGTTCGATGGCGCCCTGCGGATCATAGCCGGCCTGGGACATGTATTGCATACCGTATTGGTCAGACTCCCTCTCCGCATCGCGGCCGTACTTTTGGGTCAATAATTGCGCGCCAAGTGCCGGCACCATCATGCCAATTTCCCGTGCGGCGCTGTTGTCCACGGTGCTACCCAGAATTACCATCGTGGCAATTGCGCCGACTTGGGTTAGCACGCCCTTTGATTGGGCGCGCGCCCCGTGGGCAGCATCGGCGTGGACAATTTCATGACCCAGCACGGCCGCAAGTTCTGCTTCGGAGTTCAATTCGACCAACAGGCCTCGATTGATCACGATTTTCCCACCCGGCAGAGCCCAGGCGTTGGGGACAGAGTCGTTCAATATACTGAATTCGAAATCAAACTCATCCTTTCTCTTGGCCTGTTGCGCCAAACGGCTGCCCACACCCTGCACATAATCGGTGAGTTCGGGATCAAGCACAAAGTCACCCCCTTGTGACTGCTTCATCGGCGAGTACATCTGCGCGCCGACCTGTTGTTCCCAGTCGGGGCCGTATAACTGAAGATTGCGCTTGCCCGTTACAGGATTGACCGCGCAGGCAGTTAACATTGTGACCATCAGCAGGCAGAGTGGCGTACATCTATTGATCATCAGTGCGGCCTCAATGGGTGTGTCAGGGCAACTTAAGTATAAATGAGGGTTTAGCGGGTGACCTTCCCCACTTGACCTGACTGGCATCCCGGGACCGGCTCGACCGGCAAACTCGCAAGTGTTAACTGCGCTATGCGCATCTCGATGTGTTCACCACCTTGCTTGCCGTGCTCCAATCGCACCGTCAGGAATTCCAGACTGGGGGCATGCCAGGCGCGTGTATAGCGCTTGCCTCCCCGGTGAATCCGCTCCACTGGAATCGTTGCAATGCAGCCCAGGCTGGTTTCGAGAAGCTGTGTTTCAAGTACTCTGAATTCCTGGTCTTTGAGTTTGTCCTCATCGATACGCCAGAATCTCAGCTGGTGATTGTTTTGCCGAAGATGACGGCGAATCTCCATTGTGATTGTCAATGGATCAAGCCCGCCCTCACCAAGATCCAAATCCATCTCCTTGCGGTCTTGAGTAATGTGTACGCGATTGTTTTGCCAATCGAACTGTGCTGTCCATCGATTGTCCATCCCAATCACGCGGGTGTGCTGGCTATAGTTATCCGGAATGAATCGCCCTTCGTCGAGATGGCCGTCGACGTAGCCGTTATCCCGCGCCTTGAGCAATTTTGCAAGGCCGTGGGTGCCGCGGGTTTCGCTCTTGATGCTCCAGAGCGTGCCCGAGAAATCCATCACCACGTTGGACTTGCCGATAAGCTTGCCGTTGCGGTAGACCGAATAGCGGGCCCTGAATGGCTTCCAGCTGAGTTCTGTTTCGGGGACTTTATCGGCTGCTTCAGAATCCGTGGGCTCGCCTGCCATACCCGGCCCGGAAAATGCTGTCCCGCTGACCAATACAGCCAGACTCAGGGATGCAAATATCGTACGAACCCTTGGCGTCGGCTTGGGGGCTATGTTGTTCGGACAAGTTTTCAACGCAGGCTTCCGTCGGCAAAAAGTTGCAAGGGCTCGATTAGTGTGGCGCCATCAACGACGACGCAGTCACCTTCGCATATGACCTGCCGCTGAGCGAATAATTCAACGGTTGCGGTGATCAGCCCTGTGCTCTTCGGGAGCGGCCCGTGCAGCCAGCGAAACGGGCTCGTCACCCTCCAGGATCGGTATGCGGACCTGGGATATGACCGGCCCGCCGTCGAGTTGCTCTGTGACGAAGTGAATGCTCGCGCCATGCTCCCCGTCCCCGGCGAGCAGCGCCCTCGCGTAAGTGTCGGTTCCGCGATACAGCGGCAGCAATGAAGGATGCAGGTTGATAATATTGCCAGACAGGCCGGCCAGCGCCGCCGGGCCCAGGATACGCATGAATCCCGCCAGCACGACCAGGTCAGGAGAATTTTCCCTGATTGACTCTCCCACAGCGCAATCGAAGGCGTCGCGTTGATCGAAGCAGCTGTGATCAACAACCTGGCAGGCAAGTCCGGCCACCTTTGCGCGCCGCAGACCCTGAACGCCAGGGACATTGGAAATCACCTGGACAATTTCAAATGAACTCGTGGGCTTACGGTTGGTGTCGATCAGCGCCTGCAAATTGGTACCGCTACCCGAAATGAGCACGCATACCGACAGCTTGCTTGCGGTCACGGAATATATACGATGGATTGATTGGAGGCGGCTTCTGTCACCCGGCCGATCTCGAAACAGCGGGTACCCAGCTCGGCCGAACGGGAACACAGCTTGCCCACCTTCTGCGGTGCAACCACCAGAACCATGCCGACACCACAATTAAAGGTGCGGAGCATTTCTTCCTCTGAAATCCCTCCTTCCTTCTGCAGCCACTTGAACACGGCTGGTTGCTGCCAGGCCGAAAGCTGCACCTCCGGCCCGAGGCCTTGCGGCAGGACGCGGCCGATATTCTCGGTCAAGCCGCCACCGGTAATGTGCGCCATTCCATCTACGCCCCCCAGGCCGATCAGTTCCAGTACTGGGCGAGCATAAATCAGCGTCGGGGCCATCAATGCCGCGCCCAGGGTCTGCCCTTCTTGAGCTGGGTCAGTGGAAATGCTGCCGTCATTTCGGAGTGTCCCCTGTAGTGAAGCGTCGCTGACCTCAAGGACTTTTCTGATCAGGGAGTAGCCATTCGAATGGGGTCCGCTCGATTCCAGCGCGAGCAAACGATGGCCCACCTCGATGCCGCTGCCGTTAATCATCGCATGCTGTTCGACCGCGCCAACCGCAAATCCCGCCAGATCGTATTCTCCGGCGCCGTACATCCCTGGCATTTCGGCGGTTTCTCCTCCAATCAGGGCACAGCCGGCATCCTCGCAGCCACGAGCGATTCCTTCGATTACTTCCTGCGCGCGATCCAGTTCAAGCTTGCCACAGGCAAAATAGTCCAGAAAAAAAAGTGGTTCTGCACCACAAGTCAGGATGTCATTAACACACATGGCGACCAGGTCAATACCGATGGTATCGTGGTCGTTCAACATTCTAGCGAGCAAGAGTTTCGTGCCGACGCCGTCGGTGCCGGAAACCAGCACCGGGTCCACCCAGCGGTCCGCGTCCATCCTGAACAGACCCCCGAAACCACCCAGGCCAGTGAGGACTTCGCTACGCAGCGTCCGCCTGACCGCAGGCTTGATTCTGTCGACCAGCGCATTACCTGCGTCGATGTCAACGCCAGCTTCTCGATAGGAAAGAGCGGTTTTGCAAGGTTCGGGGCGGGTAGGATGACTTTTCATTTCCAGGTCGCGAATACTGAAGCAATTGATGGGGTGAGGAAGGCGCATATGTTATCTTATTTGCAGTCGACATGATGGCGAATCCGGGTCCATAGTCTTCATTGTTAGAATGAAATTCACACTTATTCTCACAGCAGTCCTGTTATCTGGACTAAATATCCTCCACGCCGCTGAAATTCAGCTGTACACAGGAGTGATCGTGGTTCAATCCCAACAGCCTCGAGAGCGAAGGGAGGCTTTTTCTGCGGCATTGGAGCAGGTCCTGCAGAAACTCAGTGGCGTCGCCAGTCTGGAACAATATGAAGGTGTTGAAGCCGCCCTCTCCAGCGCGGCTGACTTGGTTGTATCTTTCCATTACAGCGATTACCGCAAACCGATGGCAGATGGCAGCCGCCAGAGCGAATTGCGCTTGGTCGTGCAATTTTCCGATTCGGCAGTTGACCGGCTGAGGGTCGATCTGGGATTGCCGTTCTGGGAACCAGGCAGGAAACCGGTGACAATCTGGGTGGTGGTGGACACCGGCGTGAGCAGGCAGGTTATGCCATTGGAATTTGAATACATCCGCGCATCCATGACTGACGCCGCCATGCGCAGAGGATTGCCCGTCAGATGGCCGCAACCCGATGAGTTCGGCGAATATGGTGTCGATATCCAGTTGCTATGGGGTGGTTACATCGAAGACATCGCGGATCTCGACAACGAATCGGTGTTGCTGGCTACCGCCAGGCGCGAGGGGCCCATGTGGAATGTCAGAGTCAATCTTGCAGAAGGTGATCGCCTGTGGAACTGGCGCAGCCGCAGCCTGGAGCTGGAACAGGCTCTGGTTACGGGCGTCCACCAGGCCGCCGAAGAAATCGCTGCCGCCAACAGCATCGTGGCCACCGATCAGGGCAATTGGAATCACGAGATCAGTGTGCGGGGGATCACGGGTGAGAAGGATTTTGTACGCTGCCTGAACTACCTGATGGGTGTGAGCGTGGTTGACCGCGTTGATATCCGGGGCGCCGTGCAGGGACGAGTCGATTTCCTTCTTCGCCTTAACGCCCTGCCGTCCTATTTTGAACGCTCGCTAAAGGCTGGAGGCGTGCTGGAGCTGCGTCCCGGTGAGCAACATTATTCACTTAACAGAGCATTACCTGATGATTACTGACTCCAGAAAATGGTTCATTCTCGTGTTGTTGGTTTGTGCCGCCTGGCTAATTTGGCTACTCGCTCCGGTGATTACGCCTTTCGCCCTTGCTGCGGCATTTGCTTACCTTGGTGATCCACTGGTCGATGGCATTGAACGCCGCAAAATTTGGCGCTGGCAAATAAGCCGGACGTTCGCCGTGGTGATGGTGTTTCTGCTGCTCGGCACCACCATAGGTCTGTTTTTGCTGATCCTGATACCGCTGTTGCGAGAGCAACTGCAGCACCTGATTGAGCGTATTCCCGATGTGCTGGAGTGGCTGGGTGCGACTGGTTTGCCCTGGCTGCAGGAATCGCTGGGGCTAAATTCCCTGGAATTTGACGCGACCACGGTCACCGATGCGCTCAAAGCGTATTGGAAGGAAGCCAGTACAGCAGCAATGGGTGTGCTCGGGACAGTGTCACGCAGCGGTCAGGCAGTAGCCAGTTGGTTGATGACGATTGTCCTGGTGCCGGTGGTTGCCTTTTATCTGTTACGTGACTGGGATCGCCTGTTGGATGCCATCAGGCGACTGCTGCCCCGACCGCTGGAGCCGAAGTTCGTGAAGATCGCAGGCGAAATTGATGAGGTATTGGGCGCCTTCATTCGTGGTCAGTTGCTGGTGATGAGCGGGTTAGGGCTGGTCTATGCACTCGGTCTGTGGATCATCGGCCTGGATCTGGCATTTATTATCGGCATGATTGCCGGCCTCTTGTCTGTTGTGCCATATCTCGGAACAATAGTCGGTCTCGGCGTTGCAGTTATCGCTGCCTTTTTCCAGTTTCACGACGTGTGGCACGTCACCCTGGTGTTGGTCGTATTTGGCACCGGCCAGGCGCTTGAGAGCATGGTGCTGACGCCCAAACTGGTCGGGGACCGTATTGGTCTCCATCCGGTCATGGTCATATTCGCTGTACTTGCCGGCGGGCAGCTTTTTGGCTTCCTTGGCATCTTGTTGGCGCTGCCGGCGGCTTCGGCACTGAATGTACTGGTCCGTCACGCACAGGATTCCTACACCTCCAGTAGCCTGTACCAGGAAGAGAAAGGCGAACAGATTCAGGTGCCCTGATGGCAATTTCTGCTCAAATTCCTCTGATTCTGGAACCAGGCCGGACCGATCAGTTCGAGAATTTTGTGGACGGGCCCAATCGAGCAGCGGTTGCCGCCGTAAAGGATATTCTTGAACAATCGGGCACCAGTATTTTTTTGTATGGCCCGCCATCCAGCGGTAAGACACACTTGCTCAATGCCCTATGTTCGCTTGCCCACCGCCGCGATTTGGCGGCTTTCTATGTGGCCGCCAGTCGTGTTTCGCCTGACGCCTCGGCCGGACTACGGGATCTGCAATCTTTTGACCTGGTTTGCTTGGATGACATCGATAGGGTCGCAAGAAATCGCGCTTGGGAAGAAGCGGCGTTTCATTGCTTCAATCAGGTCAGGGAAGATGGCGGGAACATGGTCATCAGTAGCCGCCTGCCATTGAGCGAGTTGGCCCTGAGCTTGCGCGACCTGCAGTCACGTTTGGGCTGGGACCTGCAGGTGGGTTTGCAGATTCTGACTGATGACTTGAAACTCAAGGTGTTAAACGGCCGGTCAAAGGCGGCCGGTACCGCGGTCCCGGAAGAAGTCATACAGTATTTGGTGAAGCGAGGCCGTCGCGACCTGGGCTCACTGACAAGGGCCCTGGACCTCTTAAGCGAGGCGGCCTACGCAGGCAAACGAAAGATTACAATACCGCTGGCCAGGGAAGTGCTGGCGTCACAGGCGCGGCCAGGAGAACAATATGCTGAAGAAGCTTGAAATTACGCGCAATTGGCTGCCACGGTATACCGGTATGCCCCTATCGAAATTTGGTGAATATGTTTTGTTGACAAACTTCGCCAATTACGTGGATAAGTTCGCTGCACGGTTCGATTGCGAGATTTACGGCCGTGACAAGACCATGCAGGCCGCGACCAACAGCGATGGTCTGACCATAGTCAATTTTGGTATGGGTTCAAGCAACGCGGCGACGATCATGGATTTGCTGGGTGCCATTGCGCCCAAAGGCGTGCTGTTTTTGGGTAAGTGTGGCGGTTTGAAAAAATCAACAGAAATTGGTCATTTCATATTGCCCATTGCCGCAATTCGGGGTGAAGGCACCAGCAATGACTATTTCCCGGTGGAGGTACCTGCCTTGCCGTCGTTCAAACTACACAAGTTTGTGTCCGACAAGATTGTCAGTCACCAGGTGGATTACCGTACAGGCGTCGTGTACACAACCAACCGACGTGTTTGGGAACATGATGAGGGATTCCATCAGAGACTCCACGATATGACCTGCATTGGTATCGACATGGAAACCGCGACGCTTTTCATTGTCGGGCACGCCAATGAAATATCCCGTGGCGCCTTGCTCCTGGTCTCCGACGTGCCGCTCACGCCCGACGGCGTGAAAACCGAGAAATCAGACCGCCAAGTAACCGAAAATTGGGTGGACCTTCATCTTGAGATCGGCATCGAGGCCATGACCGACCTGGGGCTCAAAGGGGAGAAAATAAAACACTTCCGCTACTAAAGGAGTCTCGTTTCCCTGCTCCCGCCTTCGGCGGAAGGCGGCTGCGCTTGACGGCATTGAATTGAGCCAAGCTTTGCTTGGCATGCCTTCGGCTGGAGTCTCGCTTCCCTCGGCAATTGCTCTTGCATTTACGCCCACAAGAATTCTGCACGGCGCAGGAAATCTCCCCGGCCCGTATCACTCAGTGCGACATAAAGGATGCCGAGCGCCGCACAAGCGACTGGGTCGTCGAGCAAGGGATGGCTCGACGAGGCGACACGGAACAGGATGTTCCGTTGGAGCCGACCCACCAAGCGCGGAGAAGTGAGGGTAGCCCGAAGGGCCATCCGTCTGGAGCGCTGAGTGGTACGGGCCGGGGAGATTTCCGGTAGGCCTGCAGTTCGCCACTCCTTCGCGCCTTTTAACTCCTCTCTGCGAGGTTGGTCGGCACCGTGCAGCCGGTTAAAGGATCAGCCACTCCAGCATCCCTGCAGTCGTCGGCAATTGCTCCTGCATTGCTCTAGCTCCTGCATCCCTGCAGTCGTGCTCCAGCGTTAGGAAAGCCCCATGAGTGGGCTACTGGCCACGCCTTAAAGGATGCTGAGCGCCGCACAAGCGACTGGGTCGCTGATCCAGGGATGGATCAGCGAGGCGACACGGAACAGGATGTTCCGTTGGAGCCGACCCACCAAGCGCGGAGAAGCGAGGGTAGCCCGAAGGGCCATCCGCCTGGAGCACTGAGTGGACGGGCCGGGGAGATTTCCGGTAGGCCCTGCAATTCGCCACTCCCGCATCCCTGCAGTCGTCGGCAATTGCTCCTGCATTGCTCTACCTCCAAAACGAAAAAAGCCCGGGCTATGTGCGGCCCGGGCCTTCTTGTTCGTGCGATAGAGCTGTTATTTGAAGGTCATTTTGTTGTCGAGAACGATGCCATCAGATACGAAACGGACGCGTAACTGGTTGCGGCCGGCCATCGCCTTGTAGGCTTCCTGGGCGGCCTCGGCAACGGCACCGATGGATGCGTGCTGGGCCTTGACCTCGACACTCATGTGATCACTCATATTTCGGGTAAAATGCATGTAGGCACCGGAATCGTATTCAACCGCCAGGATTGTGCCGTCTTCACTGCCTTGCCGACTCAGGTACTCAGGCAGACCGGCCTCTTCCCCGGCGCCGAGGGACAATCCGATCGCGTTCTTGGAAATCGCAGCAAAAGCCACCAGGCCGGGGGTCTTTAGCAGGTCGGCGGGAACCGCCACCGGCGGGCTGCCTGGCCTCAGGTCCAGTTCCGCCATGCCGGGCAGGAACATCTGTGCCATACCGACGAACATTTCTGGTTTGTCCACGTGTATGGCCAACAAGCCAGACGCTTCTTCCGGTAACATCTTTCCGGTCGGCAGCTTGTTCAGGCTCGCCCTTACACCAAGAAAATTGTTTACCAACGGTGGGATCGGCTGATTCAACTGGGTGAGAAGCTGCTGTGCGCCTTCGTTCAATCTGTTCAGTTTCTCGCACTTGTACGGCATTTCGGCCAGCGCAGATGCGCGCTCCCTGAGCATATCCCTGAGTGCGCCGACCTTGATGCCAAGGGCCAATTCTACGACGCTCTTGCTGATGGCAGGGATTGCCGGTATGCCAGAGACGAGTGCGAGCAATTCCTGTGTCAGCGATGGCGCAGTCTCCACACGGTACTGGGTGGCGATCACGTCGGCGTTGATTTCAGTGGTGCCCATGATTATTCGCGGCGCTTGCTCAATGATGCCGTTTATCTCGGCTCTGCACTGCTCGCTCAGGGCGTCGCGATGCCCGGCATCGTTGATAAGGCTGAGCAGAACGGGGCCCGGGTTCATAAACACGTCTGCGAGCATGCGCATGTCCAGTACGCCGGTCATGTAGGGCTGGTACCCGTATTGCTGGTTAATGCTTGCCAGGCGCTGCGCTGCGTCGCTGCTCTGGGGAATTTCAATTCCCAGGAAGGCAGCCAGCAATTCATTTTCGGCGCTGACCGGGAATATGCCCATGGCCAGGTGGCCGTCCTGAATGGCCAAATAGGCGCCGCCGCGTGGGCCGCTGTCAAAATCGCCGTCAGAATCGCCGTCAGAATCGCCGTGGGAGACGTCATGGGCGTGGAAATCCTGTTCGCTGAGCCGCCAGTACGACTTGCCCTGGAATTCGTGCTTGGGAATGGTGATGCCTGACTTGTCCTGCAATCGTTGCAGCAGGTCGGTGACAGCCTTGGCGTCAGCCAATTCGATACGTACTATCGGAAATGCGCTGTCCGCGTAAAATACGGCGTGGGGCTGCAGTGAAAAGCCGAGCGACTCCATGCCCGTACGATTCAGGTTGCCGTCCAGTTCATCGAGTAGGGCCAGCACAAGTTTCTTGCCCTGATCTTCTGAGTCACCCTGACTGGATAAGTCGGCCCGCGCCGAAGTCAATCCATCCTGCAGGGCATCCAATACGGGTTGCGCACGCTCCAGAAAGCGATCAATGACATTGTCGGGAATTGGTGCCAGGTTGCCTGCCAGGTAGGGTGAATCCGCCGGTACATGTTTAAGCAAAGGGTTGTTTCCACCAGGTACGACCTGTACAACAGGGGCGTTATCCTGGGTTTCGCCGCAACCAGATACAGTCAGTGCAGCAGTAATAAGTAGCGTGGTTAATCGCATTTGTTTCATGCCAGATGGTCCTTCAGTCGTTGAATATTCATAGTGTGAAGGTGTTATACCACACTACATCACTAAAAACAACGGAAAACAGAGTCTCTCTTCGTCTGGCAATCGGGATTGCTACATGGATTTGACGCCGGAGATCAGTTTCTGGGCCACGTCCTGCGCATCGCCATAGAGCATGCGTGTATTGTCCTCAAAGAACAGCAGGTTTTCGATGCCGGAGAATCCAGTGCCTTGTCCGCGTTTGACGACAATCACGTTGCGTGCTTTGTCCGCGTCCAGAATCGGCATGCCATATATTGGGCTGGAGGTGTCTTTTCTGGCTGCCGGGTTGACCACGTCGTTGGCCCCAATGACCAGTGCCACGTCGGTATTGCCGAATTGGCTGTTGATGTCTTCAAGGTCGTAGATGACGTCGTAAGGGACGCCGGCCTCGGCCAACAAGACATTCATGTGCCCCGGCATGCGCCCGGCCACCGGGTGAATGGCAAAACTGACATCCACGCCCTTGTCGGTGAGCAGCCGGGCCAGTTCCCAGATTTTGTGCTGCGCCTGGGCCATGGCTATGCCGTAACCGGGAATGATGATGACTTTCTCCGAATAGGACATATTGATCGCGGCGTCGGTCGCATCGATTGCTTTCATGCTGCCGGAGACTTCGATGCCCGAACCGCCATCATCACCGGTACCGAAATTCGAAAACAGTACGTTGCTGATGGGCCGGTTCATCGCTCTTGCCATGAGCTGGGTCAGCAGGGTTCCCGCCGATCCCACGACGATGCCCGCGATTATCATGGCCGGGTTTTGCAATACGAAACCCTCGACACCCACGGCCAGGCCGGTCAGCGCGTTATAAAGGGAAATTACCACCGGCATGTCTGCGCCGCCAATGGGGATGGTCATCAAAATGCCAATGAATAGCGCCAAGGCGAAAAACACATAGAAGTGTTCAATCGTAAAAGTGCTGGTGGCGATGATAAACCCAAGTACCAGCAGGACGAGAAACAAAAGTCCATTGAACAGTTGCTGCCCTCTAAATCGATAAACCTTGCGCATCCATCCCTGCAGCTTGGCAAAAGCAATGAGTGACCCGGAGAATGCTATGGTCCCGATCAGCGCGCCCAGGACGGCGAGTTCCCTTGCCGCAAATGCATCGTGTGTCAGGCCTGCCCCGCTATGAACGCGCAATAGTTCGACGGCGGCGATTGCTGCTGCTGCACCGCCGCCCATGCCATTGTAGAGCGCAATCATCTGCGGCATATCGGTCATTGCCACTTTCCTGCCGGACCACCACGCCAGGATGCCGCCAATAAATATGGCCGATGTCGTGAGCAGGTAATTGTGCATCGCCGGTTCGGCAAAAGTAATCACAGTCGCGACCACCATGCCGACGCCCGCCCAGATTATCCCGCCACGCGCGGTGCGCGGGTGGCTCATCTGCTTCAGGCCATAAATAAAGAGTATCGCAGCTACAAAATAGGCGGCGTGAATCAACCACAGGGCCAGGCCCGCCGAGAAGATGCCGCCCATCAGGAGTCCTCCTTGCTGGACTTGAACATTTCTAGCATGCGCTCGGTCACCACGTAGCCGCCCACCGCGTTTCCAGCGCCGAGAAGTACCGCAATAAACCCGATGACTTGTTCAGCCGTGGTGTCAGCATGTCCCAGTGCGACCATTGCGCCGACCAGCACTATGCCGTGGACGAAATTCGACCCCGACATCAACGGCGTGTGCAGAATGACCGGTACCTTGGATATGACTTCATAGCCAGTGAATGCCGCGAGCATGAAAATGTATAAAGCAATAAATCCTTCCATCGGGGTTTCCTATGAATTCAACAGCCGGGCAGTCTGTTCGTGGACCAGTTCACCCTGATGAGTGAGCAGGGTGCCCGCAACGACTTTGTCCTCCAGATCGATATTGATCTGGCCTTCGCTCATGATCAATTGCAGAAGATTCAGCAAGTTCTTGGCGTACATTTCACTGGCATGAATGGGCGCCCCGCTGGCCAGGTTGAGCGGGCCGTACACGATTACGCCACCGTGGTTGACAGACTCTCCGGGTTGCGTCAATTCGCAGTTGCCGCCCGATTCCGCGGCCAGATCGACAATCACCGAGCCGGGACTCATGTTGCGCACCATTTCCGCCGTGATGATCTTTGGCGCCGGGCGCCCCGGTATCGCCGCGGTAGTCACCACAACGTCTGCCCGGGCCAGGTGTTCTGCGAGCGTGCTGGCTTGTTGTTGTTTTTCTTCTTCGGTCAATTCTCTGGCGTAGCCACCCTCGCCCTCGGCGTTCACTCCGGTGTCTATCATTTTCGCGCCCAGTGATTCGACCTGCTCACGCGCCGCTGCGCGGATATCATAGGCTTCGACACGACCGCCCAGTCGCCGGGCAGTGGCAATGGCCTGCAGGCCAGCCACCCCTGCGCCGATAATTATGACCCTGGAGGGTCTCAGCGTCCCCGCTGCCGTAGTCAGCATTGGAAATAGACGCGGCGCCAGCACTGCTGCGCGCAACACCGCCTGGTAGCCTGCCACAGTTGCCTGTGACGACAGCACATCCATGCTTTGCGCCCGGCTGATTCGGGGCACAAGTTCCATGGCGAAACAACTGATGCCGGCCCGCTTTAGAGCGCTCAATTGTTCGGTGTTTCGGTGTGCGAACACTTGCCCGAGGCCGACCGTTCCTTTGCGCATTGATTTGAGCGTGCTGACATCGGGGCATTGCACCCACAGGCATACGTTTGCCTGGGATAACAAGGTCTCCGCGTCAGGCAAGATCTCCGCTTCACTATACTGCCCATCAACAAATCCAGCCGCCTCTCCCGCGCCTTTTTGAACCATCACCCTGACCTCCTCGGAGGCCAGTTTGTTGGCGCTCGCAGGGTCAAGCGCTACGCGGCGCTCTCCTTCGGCTTGCTCTTTGAGCACTGCCACGCTCAATGACATAGAAAAGTCTCCATAGATTGGGAACAGAAAACCCAAGGGCGCTATCTTGAGGGGAGTAGCCGCCAAAAATCAAGCCCGTTCTGCATCAATAAGGAGTCTCGCTTCCCTGCTCCCGCCTGCGGCGGAAGGCGGCTGCTCTCGACGGCATGCAATAGGCGCCTGGCCCCTCTGGTACCGCTCACGCGCTACGGCTTCGTCACCTTACTTCTTGCCCTGCGGGCAAAACGTGCGGTTCCTCGAGCCTGCGCTTTGCTCGACTTACCCAACCGGGGCCGGCGGGTCGTCTGCGGCTCCGTTGGCTCGCAGATGAGCACCGGCTTCGATCAGAGATTTTCAAGCCGCTCGATGGTGCCGGCATCGCTCCAGTGACCGTCAAAAATCTCTCCGGTCACGACGTGTTCGCGGGTCGCTTTGCGGATCAGCGGAACGACCGAAAATTTTCCAGGGCTACATCCTTCGAAAAGCCGTGGGTGATATACGGCGATGCCGCTGAAAGTATGCATCGAAGGGCCGCTGTTGGCCGCCCTGGCTCCTTGCAGCGAGAAATCTCCGGCCGGGTTGTGCGCGGGGTTTGGGACCAGCACCAGGTGGCACCAGTCACATTTCACGGCCTTGAGCCGTGCAAAAGGAAATTCGCAGAATATGTCGCCATTGATTATTGCAAACGGACCGTTGCCCAGCAGGGGCAGGGCCTTGAAAATGCCGCCACCGGTTTCCAGCGCAGCGGCCGGTTCTTCAGAATATTGAATGCAGATATTCCACTGGCTTCCGTCTCCAAGCGTATCCGGGAGCAATTGCCCCAGATGGCCCTGGTTGATTACAACCTCTCCAAATCCGGCTGCTGCAAGCCGTTCCAGATGATGCACGATCAATGGCTTGCCGCGGACCTCGATCAGCGGTTTGGGTTTCTTATCGGTCAAGGGGCGAAGGCGTTCGCCCCGCCCGGCGGCGAGAATCATGGCGCGCATCAGCCGACCTCCAGGAGCGGGATGAAACGGCGGAATTCGGGATAGCGGGGCAGGACATCCAGGACATAACGATGAAAACGGGGGATCATCTCCAGATAACCGTCCTTGCCATCCCGATAATGCAGGCGGGCAAAAATACCAACGATCTTGAGATTCCGTTGCAGCCCCATCCAGTCACACCATCGCACCCACTGAGCCAGGTTTTCCGCAACCTGCATGCGGTCATGGTAATCAGACATCCATTGCTCAAGTTGCGGCCTGGGCCAGGAGACGTAGCGATCCCAGATCAGCGACACGAAATCGTAGCTGACCGGCCCAAGTACAGCGTCCTGAAAATCAATCACCGCGGGTTCGCCGGGGGCCCGGCGCATGAGATTACATGAGTGGAAATCGCGATGGACGAAGCGTTGGGGCTGTTCGTTTGCCGAACTGATCAACAGGCCGCACAAGGCTTCCCATTCCATCCGCTCCTTTTGAGTCAGGGGTGTGCCTTTGTGAGCTGCCAGGTACCAGTCAGGATAAAGTTCGAGTTCCTGCCGCAGCAAGCGGTCATCGTATTCCGGCAATCCGGTTGCATCTACCCGTTCGGCCATGCGCTGCAAGGTATCGAACAGCGGTGGAATATATTGGTCTGGCTCGGCCGGCTCTATAAGGTCATGATAAAGCTGGTCTCCCAGATCCTCCAGCAGCCCGAAACCCAACTCATGGTCGAAATAATAGACCTCAGGCGAACTGATTTCGGCATTTTTTAGTCGGGCGGCAATATCTGTAAATGGCCTTGAATCTTCTTGATCAGGCGGTGCGTCCATCAGAATCACCGAACTGTTGCTCATCGATACCCGGAAATATCGCCGAAAGCTGGCATCGCCTGAAATTGGCGCCAGTCTGAAGGTCTGGTCGTCAAGGTGTTCGGCCAGCCAGTTTCTTGCAGCTTCGAGGCGCTGGTCCATGTCTTTCCTGTGGGCCCCAGAAATTAATGTCGGTGGAGGCAGACCTTAAGCGTTCATGCATTGTCAATCCAGTGAAATCTAATTGAACGCGGGCCCTAAATTATATAGTACGGATATGGTACTATATTGATCGGGCTACGCAATACGCTACGGGAAGGTGCTCATGCTGCGCATATCCAAACTGACGGATTACGCCATTCTCATCATGGTTGAGCTTGCCCGCGACGGCAGCATGATGAGCGCCCATACGCTGGCAGATTGTGTCCATGTGGAATTGCCTACCGCAAGCAAGGTTTTGAAAATGCTGGCGGGTGCGGGTCTGGTGGTTTCCCATCGCGGTGCCAACGGCGGCTATCGCATTCAAAAGCCTGCTGGTCAGACCAGCGTGGCAGAGGTTATTGCCGCCATCGAGGGCCCCATTGCGATGACGGAATGCAGCCTGGAGGAAGGTCTGTGCAGCCAGGAAGACAGTTGCCGATTGCGGGGCAACTGGCAGCGAATCAGCATCGCAGTGTCGCGGGCCTTGCAGCAGGTGTCGCTGACTGAAATGTCGTTGCCAATGACGGGCAGGCGTAACCCGTTGCAGATTGCAACCTTCAGTAGCAGGCCAGCCATGGACGGGGGCAGAAGTTGAAAGTCGGGTATGCGTTAAATTTGTCATTAGCAAAGGTAGGAATCGATGGCCGGTGAAGCCAACACAATTGATCAATTTGTAAGTCGGAAATACCGCCACGGTTTTGTCACCGACATTGAGTCGGATACCGTGCCGCCCGGCCTGAACGAAGATGTGGTTCGATGGATATCCGCGCGTAAAGAGGAACCTCAATGGTTACTCAAGTGGCGGCTCAAAGCCTATCGCCAATGGCTGAAGATGGCACCCCCGAATTGGGCGAATCTGAACATCGACCCGATTGATCTACAGGCGATTTCTTACTTCTCGGCCCCGAAGTCGGATAAAGACAGGCCACAAAGTCTGGATGATGTGGATCCGAAACTATTGGAGACCTACGAGAAGCTGGGTGTTCCCTTGCACGAGCGTGCCCGCTTGGCTGGTGTCGCAGTAGATGCGGTATTCGACTCTGTGTCCATTGGTACAACGTTCAAGGAAGAACTGAAAAAGGCCGGTGTCATTTTCTGCTCTTTCTCCGAAGCTGTGCGTGATCATCCGGAATTGGTACGACAGTACCTGGGTAGCGTGGTGCCGACGTTGGACAATTACTTTGCAGCGCTGAATTCTGCGGTTTTTTCAGATGGCAGTTTCGTGTTTGTTCCCAAAGGGGTGCGGTGCCCGATGGAATTGAGCACCTATTTTCGTATCAACGCTGCGGAAACAGGGCAGTTTGAGCGCACGTTGATCATTGCCGAAGACAGCAGCTATGTCAGCTATCTGGAAGGCTGCACGGCCCCAATGCGTGACGAAAATCAACTCCACGCCGCCGTCGTTGAACTGGTGGCCCTGGATGACGCACAAATCAAGTATTCGACCGTCCAGAATTGGTATCCAGGTGACGAGAATGGTATTGGCGGAATCTACAACTTCGTTACCAAACGCGGCGATTGTCGCGGTGATCGTTCCAAGATTTCCTGGACGCAGGTGGAGACAGGTTCGGCCATTACCTGGAAATATCCCAGTTGCGTACTCAGGGGTGACGACTCGACCGGTGAATTCTATTCCGTGGCTCTGACAAACAACTATCAGCAAGCTGACACTGGAACCAAGATGATTCACCTCGGGCGCAATACGCGCAGCAAGATCATTTCCAAGGGCATTTCAGCAGGACACGGCCAGAACAGCTACCGGGGTCTGGTTAAAATGGCGCGCAAGGCCGAGAACGCCAGAAATTATACTCAATGCGATTCGATGCTCATCGGCAAGCATTGCGGGGCACACACGTTTCCCTACATTGAGGTCAGTAACCCCAGCGCCAAGGTAGAACACGAGGCGACCACCTCACGAATCGGTGAGGACCAACTGTTCTATTGCCTGCAGCGCGGCATCTCTGAAGAAGATGCCGTATCGATGATCGTAGACGGCTTCTGCAAGCAGGTCTTTCGCGAATTACCAATGGAGTTTGCCGTAGAAGCCAAGGCACTGTTGGAAGTTAGCCTTGAGGGTGCAGTCGGGTGAAGCCAAAGATGCTGGAAATTAAAAACCTGCACGTCAATGTGGGCGGCAAGCCAATCCTCAAAGGCGTCAACTTGACAGTCGGTGCAGGAGAAATGCACGCGATCATGGGCCCCAACGGCGCAGGCAAGAGCACGCTGGGTCATATCATAGCCGGGCGCGACGGTTACGAAGTCACCGCAGGCGAAGTGATCTACCAGGGTGAAAACCTGTTGCCGATGCCCCCCGAGGAGCGTGCCTGCCGTGGCGTATTCCTGGCGTTTCAGTATCCGGTGGAGATTCCCGGGGTCAACAATACATACTTTCTGCGCGCGGCCCTCAACGCCCAGCGCAAGTACCGCGGTGCGCCTGAACTGGACTCGATGGAATTCCTTGGCCTGGTGCGCGAAAAGCTCGAGGTGCTTCACATCGACGACAGTTTGCTACACCGGGCGGTCAACGAAGGATTTTCCGGTGGCGAAAAAAAGCGCAACGAGATTTTTCAAATGGCGGTGCTGGAGCCATCCCTGGCGATTCTGGACGAAACCGATTCCGGGCTGGACATTGACGCCCTTCGTCTGGTCGCAGACGGGGTTAACCAGTTGCGCGACCCCCTCAAATCCATGATCGTGATCACTCACTATCAGCGCTTGCTCGATCACATCGTGCCTGACGTGGTACATGTTCTTGCCGACGGTGTGATTGTCGCCAGCGGTGGTGCCGAACTTGCTGTAAAACTTGAGGAACAGGGCTACACCTGGCTCGAACAAGGCGGTATAAAAGCCGTCGATACCCACGGTACGTCGAGCCAGACGCTTCAATAATGCCTGGAGATCTGGCACAACGCTGGCAGTCCGATCTTGACGGGCTTGAGTCGCCGCAGACGGTTAAATGGCTGCGGGCCATTCAGTCACGGGCCCGTCATGAATTCAACCGCAGCGGGCTGCCCGGGCGAATGGACGAGCATTGGCGCTATACCCCCTTGCGTGCATTCGAGGGGCGGCATCTGGTCAGGTCGTTGCCCAGCACAGGTTTTAACACGCCGGGCAGGATTTTTGCAGCTCAGGCGCCGGTGCAGATCGATATGTCAGACGGCGCACCGGCAGACATCCGTGGTCGAGGATTGGAAGGGCTGACGGTCCTGTCATTGCAAGAAGGTCTTGAGCAGTATGAGGGTCGATTGAAGCCGCTGGTCGAGTCGCTGGATTGCAGCGGTCCGGGTCGGGCATTTACAGCCATCAACACGGCTTTACTGGAAGCCGGCCTGGTCATCCACGTGGCAGAACATGTCGATGCCGGTCAGCTGAGCATTTTGTGGCGTGGCGGCGATGTGGCTTCCGGTGAACTCCACAGCAGCAGGGTTTTTATTCTGCTTGATCGGGGCGCCAGGCTTGTATTGCTGGAGCAGTTTGGGCCTTCAATGGAGATGAATGATGATGAGATTGGTCAGCCCGGGCCCGGCCTGAACCTGATCACCCAGGTGGATCTCGCGGAATCTGCTGTCCTGGATCACGTCAGGTTGCAGTCAGAATCGGGGTCAGCATCACTGGTAACCAACACCCGGGTAAACCAGAATGGACAGAGTCGATACGCTTACACAGGACTGGATTTCGGCGGGGGTCTAGTGCGCCATGATTTGTTTGTCGCGCTGCAGGGATTTGGCGCATTCGCACGCATTGATGGCGCATTCCTGTTGGATGGAAACCGACACGTCGACAACCACATCTTGGTTGACCATGTCGCCAAGGGCTGTCGCAGCGACCAGTTTTTCCGTGGTGTCCTGGGCGGGCGAAGCCGGGGCGTTTTTAACGGTAAGGCGCTCATCAGAGAGGGTGCGGATGAGTCCAGTGTGCGTCAATCCAACGCCAACCTGCTGTTGTCCCCTCTGGCGGAAGTGGATTCCAAACCGGAGTTGGAAATCCATGCCGATGAGGTAGAGGCCAGTCACGGCGCGACCGTAGGGCAGATTGATGATGCCGCGGTGTTTTACATGAGAACCCGCGGTCTGGATGAGAACCAGGCCAGGAAAATGCTGATTTCTGCTTTCTGCAATTCCGTCCTGGACAGAATCAACACTTCCGTGGTTTCCACAGCAGATCTGGAATCGTTGGCAAGCGATATGTATCTCAACATGCCAGACATGGCGGAGGCAGTGCGATGAGCCAGCAAGCACAAGAATTACATGCATCAATGTCATACGACGTTGAGCGGGTACGTCGGGATTTTCCGATTCTGGCGCGAGACGTTCATGGCAAGCCCCTGGTATACCTGGATACGGCCGCTTCTGCCCAACGGCCTCTAGCGGTGATCGACGCTGTCAGTAATTTTTATCGCCACCACAATGCCAATGTGCACCGGGGGGTGCACCTGCTCAGCCAGGAAGCAACCGACGTCTATGAAGGCGCGCGTAGCCGCCTCGCTGCGTTCATCAATGCAGGCAGCAACCGCGAAGTGATATTCACTCGCGGGACGACCGAGTCCATCAACCTTGTTGCCCAGAGCTTTGTTCGTCCTGTTGTCGGCCCTGGCGACGAAATTCTCGTTTCTCACATGGAGCACCATTCCAATATCGTACCGTGGCAGATGGTTTGCGAGCAGACCGGTGCATCTTTGAAAGTGATTCCAATCAACCAAAAGGGAGAATTGGAGATATCATCGCTTGACCAACTGCTGTCCGAGCGAGTCAAGATGCTGGCGATCGTCCACACCTCAAACGCTCTGGGAACAATCAACCCGATCGCAGAAATTTGCCGACTTGCGGCCCGCTATGAAATACCGGTTCTGGTGGATGGGGCACAGGCCATGCCGCACCAGCGGGTTGATGTAGCGCAGCTCGGGTGTGACTTTTTCTGTCTGTCCGGGCACAAAATGTATGGGCCAACCGGCATCGGGGCGCTGTGGGGCCGCGAAAAATTGCTGGAAAACATGCCGCCCTGGCAGGGTGGGGGAGAAATGATCCTGCAGGTCAGCTTTGACGGCACGAGTTACAACGAATTGCCGGCGAAATTTGAAGCGGGTACCCCCAATATTGCAGGGGCCGCCGGTCTGGCCGCAGCCGTGGATTATCTCACCGAACTTGGCATGGACAAGATCGGCGCATATGAATCCCGCCTGCTTGCCACGGCGACCCGAAAACTGGAGGAAATTGATGGTCTCGAAATTATAGGCACGGCCGCCGACAAGGCGGGTGTGATCAGTTTCACTCTCGGAGACATCCACCCGCATGATGTAGGTACAATCATTGACCATCATGGCGTGGCGATACGCACGGGTCACCATTGCGCCATGCCCGTCATGTCCTGGTTCAATGTGCCCGCGACCGCACGGGTCTCGATCGGCCTTTACAATACGGAAGACGAAATTGACGTGTTAACCGTGGCGCTGCAGAAAATCCGGGAGATGTTTCAATAAATGATAAAACTGGATAGGCCCTCCGAAGCCAGCGTCCTCGATGATTCATTCGATCTGCCGGGCGTAAAGGAGACGCTGAATCGGGCAAAACTGGCTTATCAACAGCTCGATTTTGACCTCAGTGCGAGTTTGTACGAAGGCCTGATAAGCCAGCATCCTGGCGTGGCCCAATTTCACCAATACCAGGCTGAGGCGCTGATGGCCGCGGGCAGAATGGCTGCCGCATCTGGATCGGCTGAGCAGGCGGTGAAGCTGAATCCCTCCAGCGGAGAATATTATGCCACCGCAGCGCTCGTTCAGCTGAAGCTGGGCAATCTCAGGCTCGCGCGTCGTCGAGCTTCTGAAGCCGTGAGGTTGGATCAACGCCGGCCCTCGGTACTGCATCTCGCGGCCCGGGTTCTGAGAGAAACCGGAGACCATGCAAGAGCCTCGGAAATCACAGAGCGCATCATTCAGCTAGCGCCGAGTGATCCGGCAGGCTGGTATCTCAAGGCGTCACTGGCAGGAGATTTGGCCAGAAAGGATGAGGCTGAATCAGCGCTGGGCAAAACCCTTGCACTGCAACCGGGGCACAGCAAGGCGTTGGCCGCACTGGCCAATGTGCTACAGCCAGGACTGGAAGACAAGGACATCGTGACGCTGTTGGAGGCACACCGCAGCGGGAATGTAGTCGGCGCCGACCCGGTTCCGGCGGTTTATGCACTCGCAGATATCTATCATCGCGCTGGCAAATTTGATGAGGCATTTGGCTTGTATGAGGAAGTCAACCAGGCACAGGTAAAAAGCAGACCATTTGCGATGGAGGCATTCGAACAGGGGGTCGATGCCGTTATCGAGGCGACCCGAGATCAGCAACCCGTCATCAGCCAGGCAGGCAGCGGTGGAGTTTCAGCGGTCAGGCAGGATCTTGGCGGTCAACTGGTTTTTGTTGTGGGGATGCCCCGTACTGGAACGACCCTGCTGGAACAGGCGCTGTGCACACACCCTCAAGTTCTGGGCTGTGGCTTGCTGAATAGCATGGAAGCGGCTGAGCGCATGCTGGAGAGCGAAGGTGTTATGCCGCTCATTACACATGGCCCGCAGACTGCCAGCGCAGCACAGCGGGCTGCGGCGCGGACCTTTTATCTGGGCCAACTGCCGAGCCAACACAGCGATTTCCGCTGGGTGATTGACAATAATCCGCTTAATTTCCAGCGCCTGCCAATGATTCAGCAGATGTTTCCCGCGGCCCGTTTCATATACATGAGGAGGCATCCGCTCGACAGCGTACTGGCTTGTTTTTTCCATCATTTTCAGGCCGGGATGAACTTCTCCGTCAGCATTCAGAACACCTCCCGGTATTATGCGGCACAGCATAGATTGATGGCGCATTGGCAGTCACTGGATGCGGCATCCATCGAGGAAATCTGGTATGAGGACTTGGTGCAAGACTTGCCTGCTACGCTGGCCCGCTTGTGCAAATTCCTCGCGCTGGATGAAGAACCCCGTATGCACGCACCCCATCGCAACGCGCGCCCGGTCATGAGCGCCAGCACCTGGGAGGTACGCCAGCCGGTGCACGCTCGGCACGTTGCCATGTGGAAAAATTATCAATCCAAACTAGAGTCGGTTATTGGCTATTTCCAAACTCTGGATATTCTTGACGAATCATTGCGAGCCAAAAATTGACCAGCCCGCTCCTGGGGCTTTTAGCTACTAGTCCTGCTTGGGTGCAATTTCGATCTGACTGACGTTTTGAAATCCCCGCGGCAGCTTTCGGCCCCTCAGCGCCCCCTCGCCGAGGAAGTGTTCGATGTCTTTTGAGCCCATGCGCAGGTAACGCTTGCCGGCCCATATCAGCACTTCATCCTTTTCGTCCATCACCACCAGGCCGACCATCCATTCTTCTCCGGACTTGAGTCGTTTGGGTGGAATATTGATGAGCTTGTTGCCTTTGCCTTTGTTCAGTTCCGGTACCTTATCGGCTGAGAATGCCAGCAGGTAGCCGTCCGATGTTGCACAGACCACGATCGCGCTTTCACTGCGCACGATTGCCGGGGCCACCGGTGCTGCCAGACCGCGCAGGGAAATCATCGCCTTGCCTGCCTTCATGCGGCTGTGCATATTACCCGCCAGCGTGATAAATCCGTAGCCGAAGGTGCTCGCCAGCAATACCTTTTGTTCTGGTTGTTCACAGATGGTATAGAGAAATTGTGCACCGTCTGCCGGGCTGAAACGACTGGTCAGGGGCTCTCCCAAACCCCGGGCGGAGGGCAATGTATGCGCCGATAATGCATACGCCCGCCCCTTTGAATCGAGGAACACTACCTGTGCATTGCTGCGGCCCAGCGCGGCATGCTGGTACTCGTCGCCGGCGCGAAAATTGAGCGTGGCCGGATCGATTTCGTGGCCCTTGGCGGCCCTTACCCAGCCCGACTTGGACAGCACCACGGTCACCGGCTCCGTCGGCAGCAGGTCTTCTTCCCTGAGCGCCTGCGCGGCCGGGCGCTGGACCAGCTGTGAGCGGCGATCATCGCCATAAGTCTTGGCGTCATCGCGCAGTTCCTTTTTGATCAAGGTCTTCAGTCGCGCTTTCGATCCGAGCGTCGTTTCCAGTTTTCCCCGATCCTCTGCGAGCACGGCCTGTTCGTCACGGATTTTCATTTCTTCCAGGCGCGCGAGATTTCGCAGTTTCAGGTCCAGTATGGCCTCCGCCTGCGTTCCGGTGAGATTGAAACGGCGTATCAGCTCAGGTTTGGGCTCTTCTTCTTGGCGGATAATGGCAATGACTTCATCAATATTGAGATAGGCGACCAGCAAGCCCTCGAGAATGTGCAGGCGATCGGTGACCTGGTCCAGCCGGTGTTCCAGCCGGCGGATGACGGTATCCATACGGAAACTGAGCCATTGTTTCAACATGGCGCGCAGATTGAGCACTTGCGGCTTGCCGCCGGTGCCGATGACATTCAGGTTTGCGCGATAGTTTCTTTCCAGATCGGTGGTGGCAAACAGGTGGTTCATCAGTTGCCTGAAGTCAATTCGGTTGGAACGCGGCACGATCACCAGCCGGGTCGGATTTTCGTGGTCAGATTCGTCTCTCAGATCTTCCACCATGGGCAGCTTCTTGGCCTGCATTTGTTGGGCGATCTGTTCCAGTACTTTCGCCGGCGATACCTGGTGAGGCAGGGCAGTGACCACGATGTCGCCATTTTCCTTCTCCCAGATGGCGCGCATCTTGACCGATCCGTGTCCCGTTTCATACAGATTAAGAAGGTCTTGCGGCGGGGTTATTATTTCGGCCTGAGTGGGATAATCCGGACCCTTGATGTGTTCCAGTAATTCAGCAACGGTTGCGCGGGGCTGCTCAATCAGGTGAATGGCCGCGGCGACGACTTCGCGAAGATTATGCGGCGGGATGTCAGTAGACATGCCTACCGCAATGCCGGTGCCGCCATTGAGCAAAACATTCGGCAGGCGTGCCGGCAAATTGACCGGCTCCTTCAGCGTGCCGTCAAAATTCGGTTGCCAATCAACCGTGCCCATCTGCAGTTCAAACAGCAGCGTGCGTGCATAAGCTGTGAGCCGGGACTCGGTGTAGCGCATTGCGGCGAAAGATTTGGGGTCGTCTGGTGACCCGAAGTTGCCCTGGCCATCGACCAGCGGATAACGGAACGAAAATGGCTGCGCCATCAGCACCATGGCCTCATAACTCGCTGAGTCGCCGTGCGGATGGAACTTGCCGATGACGTCGCCCACCGTGCGTGCTGACTTCTTGTGCTTCGAGGTTGCGCTGAGCCCGAGTTCGCTCATGGCGTAGATAATGCGGCGTTGCACTGGCTTTAAGCCATCTCCGACATGAGGCAACGCCCGATCCAGGACGACATACATTGAGTAGTCGAGATAGGCTTTTTCCGCGTAATCTTTAAGTGGGATCTGTTCGTGATCGCTAAAACTCTGAGTAATTTCGCTCATGGCACTCGCTGGCTTTAGGGTAAGTGTAAATCCTGTCGGTTAGACGGTGGCGAGGTCGCCCTTGTCTTCCAGCCAGGCCTTCCTGTCGGCTGCCCTTTTCTTGGATAGCAACATATCCATCATTTTATGCGTTGCGGTATGGCTTTCAACAGTGAGTTGAACCAGGCGTCTGGTATCCGGGTCGATGGTGCTTTCTCTAAGCTGCAACGGGTTCATTTCTCCCAGGCCTTTGAAACGCGTTTCTGAAACCTTGCCCTTCTTCTTTTCCGCGGCAATGCGCTCGAATATGCCTTTTCTTTCGTCCGCATCCAGGGCGTAATAGGTCTCTTTGCCGACGTCGATTCGATACAGTGGTGGCATGGCCACAAATACATGCCCGGTTTCCACCAAGGCGCCGAAATGGCGGAGAAACAATGCAGCCAGCAGGGTCGCAATGTGCAGGCCATCGGAATCCGCGTCGGCCAGAATGATGATTTTCCCATAGCGCAGTCCACTGATCGTGGTCGAACCCGGATCAACGCCTATGGCGACCGAAATGTCATGCACTTCCTGATTGCCCAACACTGAATCCGACTCAACTTCCCAGGTATTGAGGATTTTTCCGCGCAGGGGCAGGATGGCCTGATACTCCCGGTTCCTCGCCTGTTTGGCCGAACCGCCCGCCGAGTCACCTTCAACGAGAAAAAGTTCTGTCTGGGATAAATCCTGCGAGGTACAGTCTGATAGTTTTCCAGGCAGTGCAGGCCCTTGGGTGATTTTTTTCCGCACCACTTTCCTGGCGGACTTCATTCGTCGCTGCGCGTTTGCGATTGTGAGTTGTGCAATGGCCTCACCATCACTGACATTTTGATTCAGCCAGAGGCTGAAAGCATCCTTGATAATGCCGGAGACAAAAGCGGCGCAAGCCCTTGAAGATAGGCGCTCCTTGGTCTGGCCACTGAACTGAGGGTCGACCAACTTGACGGATAATACAAATCCGATCCTTTCCCAGACATCGTCGGGTGCCAGCCGCAGACCTCGCGGCAGCAGGTTGTGCAGCGCGCAGAACTCGCGGATTGATTCCACCAGTCCGGTGCGCAGCCCGTTGACATGAGTGCCGCCCTGGGTCGTAGGAATCAGATTGACATAGCTCTCCTGAATCATTCCGCCCAGGGGCAGCCAGCACAATGCCCAACTGGCCTCTGAATCGCTGCCTTTCATGGCGCCGCTAAAGGGCTCGACCGGCAGTTGTTCGAACTCAACCAGCGCTGATTTAAGATAATCGACCAGGCCATCCTGGAAACACCACTCTTCCGTCTCACCCGTTGCTTCCACCTGCAGACTGACTCGCAGACCAGTGCAAAGAACCGCCTTGGCGCGCAACAAATGTCTCAGGCGCGAGATGGAAATACGTGGCGAATCGAAGTACTTTGGATCCGGCCAGAAGCGAATGCGCGTACCTGTATTCCTTTGCCCGACAGATTCCACAATCTTCAGATCGCTGAACTTGTCGCCAGCTGTGAACTGCATATGGTGTTCTGAACCGTCGCGTTTGATCCACACTTCAAACTTGCTTGACAGGGCATTGACGACCGATACTCCGACGCCGTGGAGGCCACCGGCATAGCGGTAGTGTTCGGTGTTGAATTTGCTTCCGGCGTGGAGACGGGTCAGTATTAATTCGACGCCGGGAATGTTGTGTTCCGGGTGAATGTCGACCGGCATTCCCCGCCCGTCATCAGTAATCTCCACAGAGCCATCGCGGTATACGGTGACCCCTATCTGGCGCGCGTGACCCACCAGTGCTTCGTCGATGCTGTTGTCGATGACTTCCGCTGCGAGGTGGTTGGGGCGGGAAGTGTCGGTGTACATGCCGGGACGGCGTTGTACCGGTTCGAGTCCCGAGAGGACTTCAATGTCTTCTGCTCGATATTGCTTGCCCATTTACCCCATCCAGGATGTCAAAATATCACTCCGGCCGTAATCGTAGCAGCGGCGTTGCCGGCGAGATTGAACTCTGTAACAAAGTACTTGTAGCGAAATCCCAGCGTCGGCAAGATGACGGGGGCGAAGCCCAGATCATTCAGCGGAATCTTGTCTTCAAAGGGCTCCTTGTAGCCATGGATCAGTCCGCCGGTCAATTTGAAGTACCACAATTTCGATCCCCACAATTGCCAGCGTTTGCCGATGTACAAGTACTGGGAATCTTGACCAAAGGAATTCTCGAAATGCGCAAAGCCCAGCGCCCACTGGTTTTTCATGATGGCTTCGACCCCCAATAATTTCTGATGGTTTACGTGGTGAGGCTGGGGGTCAAAGTGTTTGGTGTAAATCGAGGTATGGATTTGCCACAGGTCGACATGCCATCCGGAGTCGGAGACCTCTTCGCTCGCCGGTTGATCCACCTGCGCTCCGGTCTCATCGGCCATGCACATCGCCGGGGACAGCAGCAATAGCGCGAGCACCAACCAACTGGCTAAATGATTCTCGCAAACGGTAGGGTAGCGCCATTGGCTGCACCAGGTATGGCTATTTAGCATATCGATTCCTTGCCCGACAGGTGGCACAGCCGTGAATTGTAGCGGATATGAGTCATCAATAGACACAAAAAGTGTCGAATTGAATTGTTGCAGCTGCGGCAAGGCGAAACTCGAAAATTCGGGTTGGCCAGCATGGGCCGCTTGGCGTACAATATTCCTCCAGAACTATTTCATCGAACAGCATAAGGTTCTGGTATGGCATCACTCATTTTCGTCACCGGCGGCGTAGTCTCCTCACTGGGCAAGGGACTTTCAGCTGCTTCACTGGCGGCAATTCTCGAATCCCGCGGCTTGACCGTGACACTGGTCAAACTGGATCCATATATCAATGTGGATCCCGGCACCATGAGCCCGTATCAGCATGGTGAGGTCTATGTCACCGAAGACGGCGCCGAAACGGACCTGGATCTGGGTCATTACGAACGCTTCGTCAACACTAGAATGAGCCAACTCAACAATTGCACAACTGGCCGAATATACAACAATGTCATTGCCAAGGAGCGGCGTGGCGACTATCTCGGTGCCACAATTCAGGTGATTCCCCATGTGACCGATGAAATTCAGCAATGGGTTAAAAGGGCAACCGAGGGCTATGATGTCGGTCTGGTGGAAATTGGAGGCACCGTAGGTGACATCGAATCGCTGCCATTTCTTGAGGCCATCCGCCAGATGGGGTTCGAGTACGGCCGTGACGCGATGTTCGTGCATCTGACTCTGGTCCCGTTTCTGCGCGCGGCCAACGAAGTCAAAACCAAGCCCACTCAGCATTCAGTCAAGGAATTGCGCTCCATCGGCATTCAGCCCGACGTGTTGCTGTGCCGCTGCGAAACAGATATCGAGGATTCCGACAGAGAGAAGATTGCGCTGTTTACAAATGTTCCCACTGAAGCAGTCATATCAGTGATCGACTCAGACAGCATTTACAAGATTCCGACCATGCTGTATGAACAAGGCCTTGATGACATTGTGGTTGAACGCCTGGGCCTGGATGCTGGTCAGGCCAACCTCGACGACTGGCGGGAAGTTGTCGATCGCAGTCAAAACACCCGTCATGAAGTTACGATCGGAATGGTCGGCAAGTATGTCGAACACGCCGATGCCTACAAATCGCTCACCGAAGCAACTGTGCACGGCGGGTTGCGTCAGCGCATTCGCGTCAATGTCCGCAAGATCGAGTCGGGAGGGCTTGATACCGGTGATTTGTCAGCGCTCGAAGGCCTGGATGCCATCGTCGTTCCAGGTGGGTTTGGGGAGAGGGGATTTGAGGGCAAGGTTCGCGCGATACGGCACGCCCGCGAGAACAACATTCCCTTTCTGGGCATTTGCTATGGTCTGCAGGCTGCGGCGGTGGAATTTGCCCGCAATGTGTGTGGGCTGGAGGGTGCAAACACCACCGAAATTGATCCCCACACTGACCACCCGGTGATCGGTTTGATCACTGAGTGGCTGGACACGTCCGGTAGCCTCGAGACTCGTGCCACGGACTCTGATCTCGGCGGAACAATGCGCCTTGGTGCCCAGGAGTGCCGGCTCAGAACCGGGTCCCGGGCTCGGCAGTTGTATGGTAAGGAAATCATCCGTGAGCGGCACCGCCATCGCTACGAGTTCAATAATCACTATCGGGACGTGTTGCAGAAGAACGGCATGCTGCTGTCCGGGATGTCCATGGATGAGATGCTGGTCGAAATGATCGAGCTACCTGATCACCCCTGGTTCGTCGCCTGCCAGTTTCATCCGGAATTCACCTCCACACCGCGCAAGGGCCACCCCTTGTTTACCGGTTTCATCGAAGCTGCGCTAAAATTCCAACAGGGTGAACTGCCGGTTGGAGTCGCCAGCCTGTGAAATTGTGTGGCTTTGATGCCGGGCACGATCAACCATTCTTCCTGATCGCAGGTCCCTGCGTGGTTGAATCCGAGCAACTGGCCATTGACACCGCCGGGGCACTCAAGGAAATTTGCAGCACCCTGGAAATTTCATTTATATACAAGTCATCTTTTGACAAGGCCAATCGATCGTCTTTGTCCAGTTTTAGGGGCTTGGGCATAGATGAGGGGCTGCGTATTCTTTCCAAGGTGAAAGCACAGGTCGGGGTACCCATTTTGACCGATGTGCACGAAGACACGCCCATGGAAGTGGTTGCCGCAGTGGCCGACGTGCTGCAGACGCCTGCATTCTTGTGCCGGCAAACTAATTTTATCACTCGGGCTGCGCAGGCCGGCCGCCCACTCAATATCAAGAAAGGGCAATTTCTCAGTCCTTGGGAAATGCGCAACGTTGTTGAAAAGGCGCGGTCGGCCGGGAATCTCGACATTATGGTTTGTGAACGCGGCGCGTCATTCGGGTACAACAACCTGGTGTCGGATATGCGCTCGCTGGACATTTTGCGTGAGACTGGCGCCCCCGTGGTCTTTGACGCTACTCATTCGGTTCAACTTCCGGGTGGTCAGGGCGATTCATCGGGTGGTCAGCGGCAATTCATACCCGTGCTCGCCCGCGCGGCCGTCGCTGTAGGTGTGGCCGGCGTATTCATGGAAACACATCCTGACCCCGCCAAGGCACTGAGTGACGGCCCCAACGCCTGGCCGTTGTCCGAGATGGCCGAATTGCTGGAGACACTCAAGGCACTGGATCGGGTCAGTAAGGGGTTGACCGGGTCAGGCACGGACCGGCAGACAGTAAGCGCAGTCACATGAGTGTGATCCGGTCGATACTGGCGCGAGAAATACTGGATTCGCGCGGTAACCCGACTGTGGAGGCAGATGTCATCCTTGAGTCCGGTGCCCGGGGACGTGCCTCGGTACCTTCCGGAGCTTCGACCGGAGCCCGGGAAGCCATAGAACTGCGCGATGGTGATTTGCAACGCTATCAGGGTAAAGGCGTGCGCAGCGCGGTGAACAATGTCAACCAGACCATTGCGCACGCTCTTAAAGGCTTTGATGCCGCTGACCAGCGCGCGCTGGACGCGTTGCTGATCGAATTGGATGGTACAGCCAACAAAGGCAGGCTGGGCGCCAATGCCCTGCTGGGCGTCTCGCTGGCTGCAGCCCACGCCATGGCCGCCGAAGAAGACAAGCCATTATGGGCCAGATTGGCCGGCTCTGCCTCGTTGACCCTGCCGGTGCCAATGATGAACATCGTTAATGGCGGGGCCCACGCTGACAACAGTGTCGACATGCAGGAATTCATGATTCTACCCACCGGTTTCGAGTGCTTTTCCGAGGCTTTGCGATGTGGTGTGGAGATTTTCCACGCACTCAGATCGGTGTTGAGCGGCAGAGGCATGAGTACGGCAGTGGGCGATGAAGGCGGCTTTGCGCCCGACCTGCCGTCAAATGTTGCCGCGGTCGAAGTCATTCTGGAAGCCATCGAGCTTGTCGGCTATCGGGTTGGGGTGGATGTTTATCTGGGCCTGGATGTTGCCTCATCAGAATTCTACAGGGACAAGCGATATCACCTGGAATCGGAAGGGAAATCATTCGACTCGGCAGGCTTTGCGGCATACCTGGCGCACTGGTGCGCGCAATACCCCATACTCAGTATTGAAGACGGTATGGATGAGGACGATTGGCAGGGCTGGTCTGAACTCACCCGCCTGCTCGGCAGTGAATGCCAATTGGTCGGCGATGACCTGTTCGTGACCAACACCGAAATATTCCAGAAGGGCATAGATATGGGCGTGGCGAACGCCATTTTGATCAAGCTGAATCAGATCGGGACGCTGACTGAAACACTCGCAGCCATCGATCTGGCCGAGTCTGCCGGCTACGGCGCCGTCATCTCACATCGTTCAGGTGAAACTGAAGATACCAGCATTGCAGACCTGGCAGTGGCCACCAGCGCCACCCAGATTAAGACCGGTTCGTTGTGCCGCTCTGACCGGGTGGCAAAATACAACCGCTTAATTCGAATTGAAGAGGAACTCAGAGCCTCGGGAGCCGGCAAGGAACAGCGCTTGTATGCAGGTCGAAAGGCCTTCGCCAATATTCACAATGGCCCCCTGAAGTAGTGTGAAGGTCGATGCGCGTGCTGTTGGCAATCCTGGTTATTCTGCTGATTCTTCTGCAATACAAACTCTGGATTGGTGAAGGTGGCTACCGAAATGTCCAGTTGCTCAAACATCGCGTCGCGGAACAGGCCGTGGAAAATGCGAGTCTGGAAAAGCGCAACGCAGAGTTGCAGGCAGAAGTGGAAGACTTGCGCAGTGGGCTTGAAGCGGTGGAGGAACGGGCTCGTAGTGAACTGGGCCTGATCAAAGAGGGCGAGGAATTCTACCAGGTCATCGAGTCGGGGCAGGTGGATGCCCGGGCCGAATTCGACAAGAGATGAGGAGGGCGGATACTTGGGCTGGCCAAAAGTACATGCACTGATACCGGCAGCCGGTCAAAGCGTCCGCTTCGGCGGCACGACGCTAAAACAATATGCCGGCGTCATCGGTATGCCTGTGATGGCCCTCAGTATCGCGGCAGTTAAGCGACATCCCGCCGTGGCATCCGTCACCGTGGTGTTGGCGCGCGATGATGGCATTTACAAAGACCTGGTGGCGCCCCAATATCCCGACGTTCAAACCACGATTGGTGGTTCCAGCCGCGCCGAATCCGTTCACAATGGTCTGCAGCACCTGCTCAAGGCCTACCCGGACGGGGAATGGGTGCTGATCCATGACGCCGCCCGTCCTTGTCTGAGCGCGCAAAGCCTGGCTGATCTTTTCGACCTGACTTTTGACGACGGCGCGCACGATTCGCCGGGCCAGGGAGGCGCGATTCTTGCGGTGCCTGTGAGCGACACGATTAAGCGGGCCATCGAGCCGCCGGTCGATCTTGCCCGCTATAGAAATCAGGGGCGGGTTCAGGGCGCGGCCCAAGGCCGCGATCGGCGACGGGACCAGGAATCGGTGGAGCAAAAAAGTCATCAGCCCACGGGGCCGGCCGTGATTGAATGCACGGTCGAGCGTCACAGGCTTTGGGCCGCGCAAACGCCGCAACTATTTCCATTGCATTTGCTGGCCAAAAATGTTGCAGACATGATTCACTCGGGTATCAGATATACCGACGAGGCTTCGGTCATGGAGGCCGCAGGCTATCACCCGCGCCTGGTTCCGGGCTCAACCAGCAATATCAAGATCACCGGCGCGAAAGATTTGCAGCTGGCCGAAGCGATTATGTCTACGCGAAACGATTCAGTCAATGGGCTGCAAATGCGCCACCGTGGATTCTGAAATGTCTTTCCGCATTGGTCAGGGTTTTGACGTTCACGCCTTTACCGAGGGTGACAATGTCGTGATCGGTGGCGTTTCCATTCCTCATGATCAAGGAGTCGCGGCACACTCCGACGGCGATGTGGCGCTGCACGCGCTGTGCGACGCGCTATTGGGTGCCGCGGCCCTGGGTGACATTGGCAGTCATTTTCCACCGCAGGACGAACGATGGCGTGACGTGAGCAGCCGGGTGATGCTGAGGGAAGTGAAAGAACTGCTGGCGGCGCGGGGAATGGAAACAGTCAATGTCGACCTGACGGTCATATGCGAACATCCGCGGCTTGCGCCGCATATCCCGCAGATGATCAAATGTATTGCCAGCGATCTTGGCTGTCCTGAGGGCGCGGTGTCAGTGAAGGCGACAACAACTGAGACTCTCGGATTCTGCGGCAGGGGTGAAGGAATCGCGGCGCAAGCCGTTGCTTTGATCGGCATTTCCTGAAGTGCCCGATCCGAGCGAGGCGCCTTTATCTTCCCCTTTGCCCGATTGGGCCCGATCGTTGGGCAATCCCGCCGCATCAGGCGTGGCCAGAAACTCCCCCGAAGACTTTTGCGTCACGGAACTACCCGTGGTTACGCCGTCAGGCCTTGGCGATCACCTCTGGCTTGAAGTTTGCAAACGCAATTCCAACACCGACTGGGTGGGCCGGCAGTTGGCTAAGGCCTGTGGCTGTGCGGCACGCGACGTTGGCTATGCGGGGCTCAAAGACCGCAAGGCAGTCACAACGCAGTGGTTTTCCCTACCCTTGAATGGAAAAGCAGACCCCGAATGGCTGGCCTGGGACATCGAAAACGTCGTTATTCTCCAGGCCGCGCGTCATGCCCGGAAGCTCAAGCGGGGAGCGCTTTGCGGCAACCGTTTCGAGCTGACCCTTAGAGACGTAAGAGGCAGCCGGCCTGAGTTGGAAACACGTCTGGGCAAGCTCGCCCGAAATGGCTTTCCCAATTATTTCGGCCCACAGCGATTCGGTCGGGCGGGAAGAAATATTGAGCATGCCACTCGTTGGTTAAAGCAGGTTAATCCAGTGCGTGCGCGGATGTCGCGCCACCTTCGGGGTCTGTATATGTCTGCCCTGCGCAGTTTGGTTTTCAATGACGTGCTGTCAGTTCGCGTTCAGCAGGGAACGTGGAACCAACTGCTGGACGGCGAATTGGCAATGCTGAACGGGGTCCATTCCGTCTTTGAATGTGCCCTGCCGGACGAGTTGCTTGAGCAACGTTGCGCCGGTTTCGACATCCATCCGTCCGGGCCGCTACCCGGTAAAGGGGAACTGAGCTCGGTTCGCCAGGCCGCACTGATCGAGCAGGGGGTGCTGGAGAGGTTCGATTGGCAAATTTCGGCGCTGGACCGTCTGGGTGTGACTGCTGCCAGAAGGTCTCTTCGGGTTGTTGCACACGACTTGCAATGGTCGATGGATGACAACATCTTGCAGTTGGGATTTTCATTGCCGGCAGGGGCCTATGCGACCAGTCTGTTACGGGAGCTCATTTTGATGGCTCCACCGGTCGGTGACGGCTCGGCACTTAGCGAGTCTGTGGAGGTGGGCAAATGAGCGATTTTAGAATCAAGGGCGCCTCGGGGGACGTCGCCGATCAGCATCACGCTCTTGGCGAGCGCACGGTGATTGGACGAGCTGAGGACTGTGATGTCCGGGTTGACGATTGTGGAATGGCGCCTCATCACGCTGCCATTGTGGTCAAAGACGAAGATTCGGTGTGGCTGGAATTACTTACCGATGAGGGTGAAGTCAGCGTCAACGGCGACATCGTACAACCGCAATCAAAAGATGGTGTTGCCTTGAGCAGTGGAGATGAGATTCGCATCGCGAGCTGTCGGTGGGTTCTGCAGGCGCCAGGCCTGCGGCCTGAAAAGAGGCTCACCCAGGATGCGACAAGAAAGAAAAGGCCACTTTGGCCGTGGCTGGTGGTTGGTGGCCTGCTGGCAGCAGCTACAGCGGCCCGGTATCTGATGCCATGAGCCGGAAAAGGGGATTCCCGGCCCCATCAATCAGGCCATGTTTCGCCAGCCAGGCGTAGGCGTCAGTGGCGTCTTTTTCAAACCAATCCTTTGCGTTTCCCAGACGGAAGGTATAACCCCAGACGTCCATGTCGTGGCACATGGTTGTTTTGCCCATGCCGGGGAGTTGCTCGGCCAGCAGAATCTGGAGGTAACATACCGCGTTTTCTTCATCATAATCGCCGCCGGCATTGCCGGGGGCGGATGCGGTACTGCCACTCAGGTTTGCGCGCCGGTCTTCGTCCATGCAGATATAGTGACAGGCTTCATGCAGTATCGAGTGAACCGGCGTGTCATGGCGCACAATGACAGAAGACGGGCTCAGGCCTGCTTCTTCATCGCCCCAGTAGCTGGCTCGAATTGGTTCCCCAGCGTCCACTTCCTCGATCATCAGGCCATACCTTCCAAGCAGCGCCACCACGGCCTGCCGGTCACAGTTTGATAAGAGTAATACGGCTTTTGGCACGTGTGGGGTGACCTCAGGCTTGTCACACTTCTCTTTGGTGCAATATGTGGGCTGGGTTATTATGCCCCCTGAGGTGGCATTGGCAAGTGACTAAGCTCATCAACCAGTACTTTGGCGGCAAACACCGCCCTCTGGAGTTGTTACGACTTGGGGGGCTATTCCTGTGGATATGCGCCAGCATTCCTTTGCTGTTGTACCCGATATTCTATGATCAGGTGCCGGTGCCGCTGGTTAAATTGGTGGTGTGGATTGCGCTGCACCTCATGTTTGGATTGATTTACTGGTACCAGGTACGCAGTTTGCCGATCCGCGTGGGCCTGACGAGCAAACTCATAATGGCGGCAGGATTGTCCATCTGTGGGCTCGGCATCACGCTGATGAGCGAGTCCGGTCTTGGCGCTATTCATTTGCTGGTCGTGGCGGGCTTGCTGCCGTGGTTGATGCCGGCCCTGCCGGCAACCACGTGGTTAATTGTGCAGAATGTGTTGCTGGCAGTGGCCATGAACCGGATTCCCAACGCGGAATTCAGCGAGGCGACTTTGGTCGCTGCCTTGTTTCTGGGTATCTCCCTGTTTGCAATGATGAGTTCGGTGGTGGCGCTTCGTCAGCATGGCGCGCGGGACGAGTTGCGCAAGGTGAATTCTGAGTTGAAGGCCACCCAGGCCCTGTTGGCCGAAAATACCAGGATTGCCGAGAGGGTACGCATCTCTCGAGAATTACACGATCTGGTTGGTCATCACCTGACCGCATTGACCCTCAATTTGCAGGTTGCAACGCACCTGGTCGAGGGCAAGGCGCTGGAGCATGTAGAGCAGGCGCATTCCCTCTCCAGGTTATTGCTGGCCGACGTCCGGGAAGTGGTCAGTGAAATGCGGCGGGATGACAAGGTAGACATCGCCCGAGCGCTGCAGACCTTGATCCTCGGTGTACCGGAACCCAAAATACATCTTGACTTGCCTTCCAGTGTGGCTTTGACTGATCCAATGCGGGCACAGGTTTTGCTTCGTTGCGCGCAGGAAGTGATCACCAACAGCGTGCGCCATGCAGCGGCGCGGAATTTGTGGATTCGGTTGTTGGCGGATGATGAAGGTGTATCCCTGACCGCAAGTGACGATGGTCGCGGGGTGGCCAACGTAGAGGTAGGTAACGGACTGCAGGGAATGGCGGAACGACTGAAGCAGCTCGGTGGAAGCCTGGAAATCCAATCCAGTCCCGGCAAGGGGTTTTCTCTGCAGGCCTGGGTGCCAATTGAGGTGATGACATGATTAAGGTAATGCTGGTGGACGACCAGAATCTGGTCCGCAAGGGTGTGCGAAGCTTACTCGAGCTGTCGGAAGAACTCGATGTCGTGGCTGAAGCGGCAGATGGCGCAGAGGCAATTCGCACCATCCCCGAAATACAGCCAGACGTGGTCTTGTTGGACACGAGGATGCCGGGATTGTCAGGCCTGGACGTGCTCACCCAATTGTCAGACAGCGATGCCCTGCCACCGACCATTATCCTGACCACCTTTGATGACGATGAGATTGTCCTGGCCGGAATTAAGGCGGGTGCGAAAGGCTACCTGTTAAAAGACGTGGCGCTGGCTGAACTGGTCAGCGCGATTAAAACCGTAGCCGGGGGCGGGACTGTGGTAAAACCGGCTGTCACGCAACGACTGCTCAAGGGACTGGAAAACCTGCAGACAGATTTTTCCAGTCTGGATCGCCCTGACCCCTTGACCGATCGTGAAACCGAAATACTCAGATTAATGGCCGGCGGCTACAGCAACAAGGAAATTGCCAATTCACTCGGTGTGGTTGAAGGCACGGTCAAGAACCATGTGTCCAATATCCTATCCAAGATGGGCGTTCGCGATCGCACGCGAGCGGTTCTTAAGGCCTTCGAACTGGGCATTATCTGAATCGACCCCCTTACCCTGACGGTCATGCGCCAGCGTGAGGAATGCCCCAAGAGCGGACTGCTGTCCACTCCTGGCGGATGGCCCTGCGGGCTACCCTCACTTCTCCGCGCTTGGTGGGTCGGCTCCAACGGAACATCCTGTTCCGTGTCGCCTCGTCGAGCCATCCCTGGCTCGACGACCCAGTCGCTTGTCGGCGCTCGGCATTCTTTAAGTCGTGGACAGCAGACCGCTCTTGGGGCATTCCGGTGCCGAGTGCATGCTTCGAGGCGGCGCCTCACCGATGGGTAAGGCACATGAGAACAACGTTGCTGGAATTCAGATTTAGCCGACCTTGTCGAGGTGGTCGAACCTGCGGCGCAAGTCTTCCTTGCGGTCCGTGACAATGCGCTCAAGTGTTTCAACGCGGTCGCGCAGGTCGCGGTCGAGTTCATCGACTTTGCGCTGTAAGGCCTCAAGTTCCTTGGCTTGCGCCTTGGAGTTTCCGCCTTTGACCCTGTGACGATAGGCCTCGCCAACGATGCCGGCGATTGCGATCAGTGCGATTGCGGTCCACATGCTCATTTTTGCTCCCTCTTTGCGTCGTCTGATATGGCGCCGCGCAATGTTGCGGCGTATGGATTAACTTTGGGGGCCGACCCGAAACCTCACCAGTGACAAAAGTAATGGACTCATACCCGGGCCAGTCTGTAACTGGCCCGGGGAACAACTGGACCTGCAGATTGTCCACATTCTTTGGTTCACATCATTATAATGTTCGCCGAGCGTCGAGCCCTTGAAAAAACGATCTGTAGATCTAGGTACGGTCAGAACAGGGGGCAAAAAGTCTGACCACGACCCAAACTGTCGGTGCGGGCCACGGCGGCAGGAGAAATCACTCGGAAACAACAAATTCGGACAGCATGGCTCGTCCGGAACATTTGCGGGAAAATATCTATGACTGAGCTACATATCCAGGCGAAGGCACTCTCTAAACACTACGGAAACCTGATTGCGGTTGATGAACTGAGCTTTGAAGTTCATTCCGGCGAAGTGCTCGGTTTTCTCGGACCCAATGGGGCCGGCAAATCGACGACGATGAAAATGCTAACCGGTTTCTTGGCGCCGACTTCCGGTACCGCCATAGTCAAGGGTCACGACGTACAACAAGACTCCCTGGCGGCGAGAAAATGCATCGGTTACCTCCCGGAAGGGGCGCCGAGCTACGGCGAGATGACGGTGCGGCAATTCCTCGAATTTGTCGCGCGGGTGCGTGGGTTTGCAGGTCGTCAGGTACAAAAAGCGGCAGGGGATGCTATCGAGCGTCTCAACTTGAGCACTGTACCGGAGCAGGTGGTCGAAACTCTTTCCAAGGGATTCAAGCGTCGTCTCGGACTTGCGCAGGCGATTATTCACGACCCTGAAGTACTGATACTCGATGAACCCACCGACGGCCTGGATCCCAATCAAAAGCACGAGGTACGTCAATTAATCCGCGAAATGTCGAGCGAGAAAATCATCATCATTTCCACGCACTTGCTGGAAGAAGTGCAGGCCGTGTGCAATCGGGCCATGATCATTTCAGATGGACGATTGGTGGTCGATGACACGCCAGCAGGACTGACTGCCCGTTCCAGGTATCACAATGCCGTCTCCATGGTTGTGGAGGATTCAACACGGGTAGCCAGCGTTCTGAGCGAATTACCAGAGGCGGCCAAGGTCGAATTGAGTGAAGGTGAGCTTACGGTCTTCCCATCCGACCAGCCGGGTTTATTCGAAGTCGTCTCAAAAGCCGTGCGTGATCATGGCTGGAAAGTTCACGAGCTGAAACTGGAGGCGGGAAGACTCGATGAAGTGTTCCGCCAGGTCACCCAAGGGGAGGTGCAGCAATGAATGCCATACTGACAGTGATGAGGCGCGAATTGGTGGGGTATTTCGCAACACCGGTGGCCTGGGTGTTTATCGTAATCTTCCTGGTCATGGCCGGGGTGTTTACATTTTATATGGGCTCGTACTATGAGCGCGGCATCGCCGACCTCTCGCCATTTTTTCAGTTTCACCCGTGGTTGTACCTGTTTCTTGTGCCGGCAATTTCGATGCGACTGTGGGCCGAAGAACGGCGATCAGGAACGATAGAGTTATTGCTCACGCTGCCCATTACGGTGAACCAGGCAGTGATGGGCAAATTTCTCGCAGCATGGCTGTTCCTGGGGATTGCGCTGGCGCTGACTTTCCCGGTGTGGATCACGGTCAATTATCTGGGGGCCCCTGACAACGGTGCAATCACCGCCGCCTATATCGGAAGCTGGCTGATGGCGGGTGGTTTTCTGGCCATCGGATCCTGTCTCTCCGCCGTTACCCGTAACCAGGTCGTGGCTTTCATCCTGTCCGTCGTCGTGTGCTTCGGGTTTCTCCTCAGCGGATTGCCGATGGTCATGAACCTGTTTAGCGGGTGGGCGCCGCAGGCCATGCTGGACGTCATTGCAGACTTCAGTTTCCTGGTTCACTTTTCGACCTTGTCCAAGGGCGTTCTTGACCTCAGGGACTTTGTTTACTTCGGGTTGGTTATGGCATTTTGGTTGTTTGCCAATTCCATCGTCCTTGAACTGAAAAAAGCGAATTGAGGCGAGAGAACACAATGAAAAACGCAAAATTATACTCAACCGGCGCGCTGATTTTGCTGGCTCTGCTTTTTGGCGCCCTCAGCCTGCTGTCTTCGAAAGCGCTCACAGGCGCCAGACTGGACTTGACCAAGAACGGGCTCTACACCCTCAGCCCGGGTACGGAAAACATCCTGCAATCGCTGGCTGAACCTGTCACTTTGTACTACTTTTTTTCCGAGGGTGCCAGCCGCGATCTGCCCCAGATCAGGACCTACGCTAACCGCGTTCAGGAATTGCTGGACGAATTTGCGTCCAGAAGCAATAACCGACTGGTGATCCACCGGGTAGATCCAAAATCATTCTCCGAAGAAGAGGACCAGGCTGCATTGTTCGGGCTGCAGGCCGTTCCGGTCAGTTCGGGCGCAGAAACGCTCTATTTCGGTATTGCAGGCACCAATACACTGGACGATATCCAGGCGATACCTTTTCTGCAGCCTACCAAGGAGCAATTTCTCGAGTACGACCTGGCCAAAATGGTGACGACGCTGGGCTCGCCGCAGCGGCGTGTCATGGGATTGCTCAGCGGCCTGCCGATGGGCCCTGGATACGATCCGGCCACTCAGCGCATGCGAGAGGCCTGGATTGTGCATCAGCAATTGCAGCAGTTGTTCGAAGTAAAGAACGTTGAGGCATCCGCCGAAAGCCTGCCCGACGACATCGAGGTTCTCATGTTGGTGCATCCAAAAGATCTCAGCGATGCGATGCTGTATCAGATCGAACAGTTTGTGCTGGGTGGCGGCCGTCTGATCGCTTACCTCGACCCATTTGCAGAAATGGACCAGGGTGATCCCAATGACCCAATGGCGCGAATGCAGATGGGCAGCGCCTCCAGTCTTGGAATTCTGCTTGATCAATGGGGTGTCAGCTTCGACACCAACCGTGTCGTGGGCGACCTTCAGTACGGTGCCGGCAACAGCCAAATGCGGCATATTGGAATTCTCTCGGTGCCGGCCGACGGTCTCGAAGGAAACGATATTGTCAGCGGTGACCTGGAAGTGGTGAATTTCTCTTCAACAGGGTGGCTGCAGGCCAGCGAGGACAGCGCAACGAAGTTCGAAGTGCTGGCGCAGAGTAGCGAGAATGCCGCACCAATGGACGCCACCCAGCTTCGCTTCCTGACTAACCCGGCTGATCTGATGAAGGGATTCAATCCGACGGGCGAACGCTATGCGCTGGTTGCGCGCGTCTCGGGGCCGGCTCAGAGTGCCTGGGCACAGCCGCCGGAGGGCGTCGACGTGGCCGGCCATCTGGCGCAAGCCGGCGATGCGGGAATTACAGTTTTACTGTTTGCCGACACTGATTTCCTGTCGGATCGACTTTGGGCCCAGAAACAGGCATTTCTCAGACAAACCATTGTCACGTCATTCGCCGACAACGGAAATTTCGCAGTTAACGCAGTGGACAACATGCTCGGCAACCAAGATCTGATCAGCATCAGGACCCGGGTCAGTTCCAGTCAGCCCTTCGATCGGGTGGAAGAAATTCGGGTCGCCGCAGAGAACAATTTCCGGGCCACTGAAGAACGGCTGCAGCAGGAATTGGCGGAAACAGAACGTACATTGACGGAGCTGCAGGCGGCAAAGGGCGAGAGCGATCTGATGGTTCTGAACTCGGAACAGCAAGATGAAGTTCAGCGATTCCTTGACCGAAAAATTGAAATTAGACGCGAACTCCGGCAGGTGCAACATGATTTGCAGCGCGATATAGAGGCGCTGGGGACACGATTGAAGGTATTCAATATTGTGCTTGTGCCGGCACTGGTCATGTTGGTCGCTTTGGTGCTGTCTGTGCGCAGGCGCAGAAAGCAGGCTGGGGTCCCGAGCCAACTGGCCAGCCCGGAGCTGGCGGGGAGTACGGCCAATGAGTAAGAAACATTTTTCATGGTTGCTGGTCGTTACCGTCGTTGTCGCCATTGTGGTCCTGCTTTTGCCTGGCACAACTGGCAAGGAAAATCTGTTCCAGTCTCGGACTCTGCTGCCTGATCTTGCCGGGCAGGTCAATGACATCAAGGGGGTCGAGATTGTCAGTCAGGGCCCAACCACCGTCGCAAAGCTGCTGCGAAGCGGAGATGAATGGGTTGTGGCGGAGGCGGCTTCATACCCGGCAAATTGGGAGTCGCTGCGGTCGCTGTTGAAGGACCTGGCCCAGGCAGAAATCATTGAGAACAAAACCAGCAAGGCAGAATTCTACTCCAGGCTCGGCGTGGAAGATCTGGCCGAGGCGGATGCGACCGGCGTCATGGTCGTATTGAGCGGAACCGATGAAGTGGCCGCAGTCATCATTGGCAAAAGCGCACAGGGCCGGCAGGGCCAGTACGTAAGGCTGAGGGGCGTTGAACAAAGCGCACTGATCGGCACGCAGCTGCGCGTCGCCAGCGATATTCAATCCTGGTTGCAACGCTCCATCGTCGATATCTCGGCTTCCGAAGTTGTGGAATTCAAGATTGCTCATGCTGACGGGGAGACTGTTAACGCCACCAAAGTATCTGCGGATGATGCCGACTTTCAGCTTCAGGGCATTCCCGACGGCCGAGAAATCCAGTCGGCATGGTCTGTCAACCAGGTCGGCGGAGCACTCTCGGCGTTGCAGCTCGAAGGCGTCAAAAAGGCTGACGACGCCGACTGGTCCGACTCTTTGCGATTCAGCTTGTTGTCCGCCGATGGTTTGCTGATCGAGGCGGAACTCGTAGAGGACGCGGACGATCATTGGATCCGTCTTGTTGCCAGCGCGCCAAGCGGGGACGATTCAGCAGAAGAGCCCACCAGCGACCGGGTGAATTCAATTAACGCCCGCGTTTCTGGCTGGGCTTATCGCATAGCTTCTTACAAGTACGATTCAATGGCCAAGCGAATGGAGGATATGCTAAAAGAACTCGATGAGTCCTGATTCCTTAGCCCTCGCATCTCCATTGCCACAACGGCGGAGCCGTCAAGCTGCGCTGTCCGGATCAGTGCTCGGCTTGTTGCTGGTCGTTCTGGCGGCTGCCGGTGCTCATCTGTTGCCGGAATCGGCGCCCGACCGCTATGAACTTTGGCAAACTGCCCAATTCATGCATCTGCTTCACGCCCTCGCGCTCCTTTTCGTCTCCCGCTCCTTACACCTAAGCCTGTCATCGTTGCTGGTGACCAGCGCTGTTTGTTTCACGGTCGGCACGGTTTTGTTTTCCGGCTCACTTTATCTGCGAGCCGCCTGGCCGCTGTCAGCTTTGGTATCGGCCCTTCCCGGGTCAGTAGCACCCTTGGGTGGGGGGTTGTTGATTGTGGGGTGGCTGAGTCTGGTGGGCTATTTTCTGCAAGCACTTCTCAAGCCGAAATCATTGCCGTGAGCAGACTACGTTACAACCGCAAGGAAGCCACTCGGCATCTTTGCGCAAAATGTCCCCAAATGGCACTGCTCATAGGCCGTCAGGGGCCGCTCAGGCTGAAAGTAGCACGGGACGAAAATCTCTTCGAGGCGCTGGCTCGCTCGATTGTTTACCAACAGTTGTCGGGCAAAGCGGCGGGGACCATCCACGGCCGCTTCGTCGATCTGTTTCCGACCCGGCGGCCGCATGCTGAGGCCGCGGCACAACTCAGCATAGAAAAGCTGCGCAGCGCGGGTCTTTCCAACAACAAGGCACGCGCGATCCAGGATCTGGCTGCGAAGTCCCTGGACGGCAGCCTGGCCAGCCTCCGCAAGGCGGCAACCATGGCCGACGAAGCCTTGATAGCCAACTTCTGCCAGGTGCTGGGAATCGGTCCCTGGACGGCCCAGATGCTGTTAATTTTCACATTGGGGCGGCCTGATGTCATGCCCGCTCTGGACCTCGGCGTCCAGAAAGGCGTCCAGGCAGTGTACGGCCTTGCTCAGCTGCCCTCACCGGATGAAGTTCTGCAGGCCACGTGTCACCTCGCCCCTTACCGATCGGCCGCGAGCTGGTATTTCTGGAGAGCGGCAGACACGGCATTGATGACGTGAAGACAGGCTTGAAAGCTGCGTCCCCAGAGCCCATCTTGTTCCGGTGAGATTTCTACCCCATCGCCGGAGCAGACCATGAACCTGCTTGATCAATTCGTGCTGCAACATGTCCAGGTTACCCTGTTGAAGGCTGAACTGGAAAAAGCCAGCAGAGAACCAGGTGCCCAGGAGGCCAAGGTTGAACTCAATCTGACTCCCCGCATAATGCAAACCGACAGCGGCGACCGATTGCCTGCTTATCAAGTCAGCGCGCGCTTGAGCTTTAAAGGTGGGGCTAGCGATGATTCAGGCCCCAGATTTAATGCCCTTGTCGGCCTGGAAGTGATTTACCAGCAAATAGATGGCGACCCGGTTGACGTTGCCCAGTTCACCGACAATCATGCCAGCCTGACCCGGCAACTTTATCCTTTGTTACAGCATGAGCTGCGTGGTTTGCTGCTGCGGCTCGGGCTGGAGCAGATTCATCTTCCATTCGACCTGGCCGCGCGGGTACAAAAGTCTGAGTCGCACACTGTTCGGATATCCGGGGCTTTGCATTAAGAATTCCAGGCCCAGTGCCACGGCTCGTAAATCACTTGGTGGCGATTGCCCCTTGGAAAAGACATCGAAAACCCGAATTGTCCGGAACGCTCCATCAACCAGTTGAAGGCGGGTGAACGCTCGAATTCCTCCTCCAGAGGCGTATATCCCGGCTGCGTAATGTCAATGGCGCGTCCGCTGTGATGTTCGCTGAATCCTGGGGGCGCTGAGACCTGCAGAATATCCTCAATGGCCTGGCCTCGTGCGAGTTTTCTTTCAAGCAAGCCGAACTGATAGTCGATGGACCGATATGCAGATACTGCCTGCATGATCACGCCATCCATAAGGGCTGCTTGCGTCAAGGCCTGCCAGTGGTGGGCCGCATCCGGTTGCAGGAACTGGTCTCGATCGAATATGTCAGGGCCAATGAATTGCAAAACTTGGGCCTCCTCTACCAGGGCCAGGCGATGTCGCTGACCATAATCGAGCAGCACACCAAGTTGCTTGATGAGTGCTTCAACTTTTCTTAATTGCCGGGTCTTTCTTTTGGCCAATGATCGCTGCAGCAACATGCTGCCATCATCTGGCGGCGCCCACAAACGATAGCCGGCCGCTTCGAAAATTCGAGCGAAAATTGTTGATGCTCGAATGGTAACGCGGTCTACCCCAAACTGAATTGCCCGTCGTTCAATGGCATTAATGAGTCGTGATGCGACCGAGAGCGAAGGATTGAGTTCAAGCGTCAGAAAATGGAAAATTTCTCGACGATCCAGATCCAGGCCGCCCGTCGCCAGCAGCTGTCCTTGTGAATTGCGCAGCAGCAGGAAACAGCCATCACGCACGGAATTGAGCCATAGCGGTCGGCACTCGGAGGCAGCTGCAGATGGTTTGCGCCGCATGAGGCTACTGGCTGCTTCGATTTTGGTCACTGAACGGGCGAAATTTCTGATTTCGGGCAGATCACCCTCGACAGCGGCGCTAATGTAAGTACGATTGTTCATGATGACCCCGAATCCATACTGTCACAATTGAGGCCTAACATCGAACCATGAATGCTGCCCATCCTGTGGATGCCGTGCCGGGTCGGTCAGGCCCCGGTCGCCTGGGCCAACGGCGGTCTCGAAGAGACGCTGCAGCAAGGCGTCTGATTGCAATGGGCGGCGCCATGGCGTTTACGGCATTCGCGCTGATGCTTGTCTACCTGTTGTGGGTTGTTTCTCCTTTGCTCTTACCCGCCGGGAACCGATTGACCGCAGAGGCCGTCTTGACGCTAAGGGCCGGAATTTATGGCACCATGAAGGCGGCCTCATTCTCGCTTATTTTCGCCGTTCCCCTGGCACTGATGGCCGCGATATATAGTGCTTGTTTCATGGCGCCAAGAGTTCGCTGTGTGGTCAAACCTGTCATTGAAATGATGGCGGCCGTGCCCACAGTTGTCCTGGGGTTGGTCGCCGTTGCGTGTTTTGCCCCCTGGCTCGAGCGTCATTTGCTGGTCGTGGTGTTGATGGTGCTGCTTGCGCCTGCCGCCCTGATCGGCTGGGGTTGGATTTCACACCGCTATGGGGACCGATTGAACTTGCCCGTTTCGACTTCATTGGAGTGGTTGTATGCCTTGCCGGTTGTTGCCGGCATATTCCTGGTCTCGACGTGGTTAAACGAACCGGTGCAGGCGCTGCTGTTTGACGGTGATATGGGCCAATGGTTGATCACTTTGATGGGGACCAACGCACAGCAGAGAAACGGATTGGTGGTTGGATTTGTCTTAGGGTTCGCCACCATTCCGGTGATCTTTTCCATTGCCGAGGATGCCCTGCACGCGGTGCCCAAATCCCTGTCAAATGGTTCACTGGCGCTGGGTGCCACGCCTTGGCAAACTGTGACCAAGGTGATACTGCCCACCGCGGGCTCCGGCCTGGTCTCGGCCGTCATGATTGGCTTCGGCAGGGCAGTGGGAGAAACCATGATCGTACTGATGGCGGTCGCCCGCATGCCGATCATGGACTGGAACCCGTTCCAGGGCCTGCAAACCCTCGCCGCTGAAATTGCACTTGGACTGGGCGGCTCCGAAGCCGGCGGCGAGCTGTATCGGACCCTTGTCCTGGCCGCACTGCTTTTGTTTGCTTTTACTTTTGTGACAAATGCCGTTGCAGAAGTGTTCAGGGAGAGGCTGCGGGAGAAGTACCTGGCGCTGTAGGCCCGCTGCAAATATATGAAAAACCGGTTAAAAAGTGGCACCCCATGGATCTGGCTGAACGCCGGTGCGGTTGCCGTGTGCATATCGCTTTTATTGGTTTTGATTGCCGTGACTGCCGTTCGGGGCCTGGCACAATTCTGGCCAGCTCAAGTGCATGAAATGTTGTACCAACTGCCGGATGGCGGCGCGGTCACCGTGGTTGGACAGATTCTCGCCGAGGAACGCGGCCGTATCCTTCTAAGAACCGGCAACCGGGCAACCAGCGGCAGCGAATTGATGTGGATTCTTGAGCCGCGTGTATTGCAGCACACGACTCCCCTGAGCATGGCGGTATTTGGGCGCAAGGAAGGGGGCGTGTTTTTCGGCAAAATCATCGGCGTCAAAACGTCAGGAGATTTGATCCGGACCCGGGATGTCTGGGGCGAATTGCAGGCCCGGCTACGGTGGGTGCAGGGGGTGGATCCCCAGATTGACCAGGGCGTTGACCAGGGCGTTGACCAGGGCGACCAGGGTCCCGACAGAGGCTCCGTGCTGGTATTGGTTGCAGACGGAACCGAGATTGAATTACCCATAAACTCAATTCTTGATGCCTGGCAGCCCAACAGAATGCACTACTCACAGCGTCTCGTGCACTTCTTCGGTCAGTTCTGGTCCTTCATCATCGACGGGCCTCATGTTGACGGCGTTGGTGGCGGGGTCTATCCCGCCATTTTCGGGACCGTTGTGATGGTTTTGTTGATGACGGTATTTTTAATGCCTGTTGGCGTCGCCGCAGGTATATACCTGCGGGAGTATGCTCACCAAGGGTGGCTGGCCCGGACGGCGCGGGTCGCCGTGCGTAGCCTTGCGGGCGTACCGTCGATCGTTTATGGCGTGTTTGGCCTTGGATTCTTCGTCTATACCCTGGGTGGAGGGTTGGATCGTTTGGTCCTGGGTTCAGGCACTTTTCCTCCCGTTTTCGGCACCGGAGGACTGCTCTGGGCATCGCTGACACTGGCACTGCTCAGCCTGCCGGTGGTGATCGTTGCAACGGAGGAGAGCCTGTCACTCATCCCCCGCGGTATCCGCGAGGGGAGTTTCGCCCTGGGCGCAACCCAATGGGAGACGCTCAGGCACATGGTTCTGCCAATTGCCGGACCCGGAATCTTGACCGGCTTGATTCTGGCTGTGGCACGGGCGGCCGGAGCTGTGGCGCCTCTGGTGCTGCTGGGCGTGGTACAGTCAGCCGCCCTACTGCCTTTCGACGGTACCGCGCCATTTTTGCACCTGGAGCGAAAATTCATGCACCTGGGATTTCACGTTTACGATGCTGGATTTCTCAGCCTCAACATCGATGCAACGCGAGCACCCGCATTTGCCTCTGCCATACTGCTGGTGGCAGTCATATTCTCGCTAAATTTCGCGGCCATTCGTCTGCGTGGCAGCCTTAGATTCAAATCTGGGGATTAGAGGCGTGAGCGAGGGCCAGCAACTCAAACTACTCGGATCTGTGTCCTCTGGATCGAGCGCCGGCGAAACGGCGCTGCAGGGCAATGTGGCAGTGAGCGTGGAGAGCCTGAGCCTCTATTATGGTCAATCCTGCGCGCTGAAGAACATTAACCTGGAACTTGAGCGCAGGCGCGTTGCCGCCTTTGTCGGTCCAAGCGGCTGCGGCAAGTCAGCCCTGCTGCGCTGTTTTAATCGCCTCAATGACCTGATCGACGATTGCCGCATTGAGGGCGATGTCGTGATCGAAGGCGAGTCGATATACGGTTCAGGCTTTGATATCCCGAGCCTGAGGCGCCGCGTTGGCATGGTTTTCCAGAAACCCAATCCTTTTCCCAGGTCAATCTATGAAAATGTGGCTTATGGTTTGAGGCTTCAGGGCAATTTGAAGCGAAGTGAGCTGGACGAACAAGTCGAATCGGCACTTTGCGCCACTGGCCTGTGGGATGAAGTGAAACATCGGTTGAAGGATTCAGCGCTGGCACTGTCAGGTGGGCAGCAACAACGACTGATCATTGCCCGCGCCATTGCCGTCGAGCCTCAGATTCTTCTGTTGGACGAGCCATGTTCAGCCCTGGACCCCACTGCAACACTGAAAATCGAAGAGCTGATTTACAAATTAAAAGACTGGTACACCATTGTCATGGTGACCCACAATCTGCGACAAGCTGCACGGATGTCTGACACGACGGCATTTTTTTACCAGGGTGAGTTGGTTGAAATCGGTGACACCGCGCAAATTTTCCGCGAACCTGGCAACAAACTGACCGAGGCATACATCACGGATCGCTACGGTCATTTCAAAGCTTAGGAGCATTTGGGCGCAAATTCCGTCAAACTTGAGCCGAATTACATGGGATTAGCTAAAATACTGTCCCGGTGACCCTGATTCCTGGAAGGCTATGGAAAATAAAATACTGATCGTAGATGATGATGTCGAACTCACCGTCCTGCTAAGGGAGTATTTCGAAAGCGAGGGATTTGAAGTGGAACTCGCGCATGATGGCAAGTCAGGCCTCGAAGCGGCCCGCCAGCCCGACATAGAGTTGGTGGTGTTGGATATCATGATGCCTGAAATGAACGGTATGGATGTACTCAAGAAATTGCGCAAGGATTTCACTGTTCCGGTCATTATGCTGACCGCCAAAGGTGACGACCTGAATCGAATACTCGGCCTGGAACTGGGCGCCGACGATTATATGGCCAAACCCTGCAATCCGCGTGAGTTGCTCGCCCGGGTTCGCGCCGTAACGCGACGCGCTCACATGCGCGCCACGCATGATACCTTGGGCGCCGATGACATCGAGCTCAATCAGGGTAGTCGCCAAGTGCTTCGCGGTGGCGAGCGGGTGGAATTGACCAGCACCGAGTTCAGTATTCTTCAGACCCTGCTGCAAAACCAGGGTGACGTGGTCAGCAAGCGGGATCTGTATTTGAGCGCCCTGGGAAGGGAGCCGGTGCAACATGACCGCAGCGTCGACATGCACGTGAGCAATTTGCGGCGCAAACTTGGCATGAATCCCGACGGTGAAAACCGGATCGAAACCATCAGGGGTATTGGTTACCAGTATCGGGTTGGCTAGTGTACGGCATTGCAATTAATGGTCCCGGAACATGACCCGATTGTTTTGGAAGATTTTTCTGACCCTGTGGCTGAGCATCGTTGGATTTTCAACTGTGGTTGGCCTGGTCAATGATCGTCTGGCCAGAGAGCAGTGGGCGGAAGAGCCGGCCAACACCTTTGCCAGAGGTGTCTACCGGATCAATCTCAGACTAAAAAAAGCCCTGGAGAGGGATGGCCGACGAGGTCTGCGAGACGAATTGCTGAATGTCCCACGCATGACCCGCAGCTTCATTTACGTGGTCGACGAAGGGCGTTCTGAAATCCTGGGCCGCGATGACGCATTGCTGGATCTCAATGAACGCGGCACATCCATGGATCAGCGCACGATCTATGATGAGGGGGGAGAGGCCTACATACTTTATACGATCAATCGCGATCCTCCATCGACCATTCTGGCCCCAGGCACAGCAGGTACCGCGCTAAGGGCCGGTGCTGCGGCCTTGATCAGCGCTTTGGTCAGCTTTTTTCTGGCGCGTTCCCTGACCGCGCCGTTGGAGAGGTTACGCGATGCCAGTCGGCAAATTGCCGCGGGTAACCTGGATACCAGAGTGGGCCAATCCATTGGCCCGCGGCTGGATGAGATCGGCCAGCTCGCACTGGACTTCGATGTCATGACACAGAGGCTGCAACAGATGCAGAAAGCCAACCGCCGCCTGCTGCAAGACGTGAGCCATGAGTTGAGGTCACCTCTGGCACGGTTAAATGTGGCACTGGCGATTGCGCGTAAGAAAGATGTGAGAGAAATAGTCAGCGAGTTGGACCGCATAGAACTCGAAAGCGAGCGGCTCGAAGATCTGGTCAGCGATGTGCTCGGCCTGTTGCGGGAGTCGTCGGAAACCTCACCCAGGGTTGTGACGCAGGTTGATTTGTCGGCCTTGATGAATGAGTTGGTTGACGTGGTCAATTATGAGGTTCCCGAGGGTAAGTCCGGTGTTCGTCTGGAGTCTTGTGAGGACATCATGTACACCGGTGATCGTGAGCTTATTTGGCGAGCGTTAGAAAATCTGCTTCGAAACGCATTACGCCATACTGACCCTGACCGCGGTGTGTTATTGAATTTGGCGAACCATGACAGCGCCTCACCGGTCGTCATTAGCGTGCGGGATTTCGGGCCGGGGGTGCCGCCAGATCAATTAGAGAAGATCTTCCAGCCGTTTTACCGTGTCCAGGAGTCCCGCGACCGGACTACAGGCGGATATGGCCTGGGCTTGTCGATTGTGGCCGCCGCAGTGCGTCGGCATGACGGACGTATCGAAGCGGCCAACGACCCTGAGGGTGGTCTGATTTTAACGGTCTCACTGCCGGCGAGTGGGGTAGTTTCGACGAAATCAGGCACGGTCTGAGGCAAATGAGAGAACCATTTGAATATGATCAACGCCCAAAAGCAGCATCAACATTCGATCCACTCCAACAGCAACTCCCGTGCATTCTGGAAGGCCACTTTCCAAGGCAGCGATCAGCCGCCGGTCGATGGGTGCAGAGTCCTCGCCCCTGAGTGAGCGCAGTGAACTCTCCCGTTCGAAACGACGTTCCTGCTCTACTGCATCGTCCAGTTCCTGGTAGCCATTGGCCAACTCCACGGGCCCGGCAAAAATCTCGAATCGCTGTGCGACTGGATCCGGACCACAAGTGATCCTGGCCAGCGCTGCCTGCTCAGGCGGGAACTCATGCACGATGGTAAAAATTTCGCCTTCAAATTGCGGCTGAATGACTTCGGCCATCAGCAAGTCTAACCATTGCTGATGATTCAACGCCTCTGAGTGGATGCCGCGATCGGCAGCGCACAGGGCCAATTCTGATTCATCGCAGTGGAGTGGATCGACACCTATGACTTCGAGAAACAATTCCCGGTAGGTTCTGAACTGCCTCGGCCAGCCGCGAAAATGGCCGTGGCCGCAATGCTCAAGTAACTCAATGACCTCGGCGGCAAGGGACAGATACTGCCAGCCAACCCGATACCATTCCAGCAGCGTGAATTCCGGGTTGTGCATCGGCCCGGACTCACTGGCACGGTAGACTCTGCCCAATTCATAAATGTCGCCCACCCCGGCTGCCAGCAGGCGCTTCAGTGCGTATTCCGGAGACGTTCTCAAATAGGGCGTTGGGCAGCCATCCACCGCCATCACATTGATGTTGGGATCCGAGTTGCCGGCTGCGGACAGGGTTGGCGTCTCGACCTCCAGAATGTCGCGATCGGAAAAGAATTGCCGGATGTCGCCAAGCATTCGGGCGCGGGCTTCGAGAGCGAAGCGCGAGGCGGTCGGCCGCCATTGGCCAGACGTGGAAGAGGCCATCAGCCTTCACCCTCTGCTGACTCCAGGCCATTAACGCAAAAGCGCAAGCCGACAGAATCGAGCTGGCTGCGCTCATACCCCAGGTCGGTCATGGTCAGCGGGTGATGTCTAATCCAGTTGGGCGGAAATGTGACGGAAATGTTTTGGCCCATTCCCTCCAGGCGGAATGTCGGCACTGCTTTGTCATCACGGGTGCGGCAAAGAATGCAGGCAAATCTCAAGCAAAACAGGGTGATTCGCAAGGGCTCATGCAAGCGTGCCGGCAAATGCCGGCCCAAATCGTCAGGAATGGCACGCCGGTGGTGGTATACCAGAGCAGCCAGGAACATTTGCTCCTGGCGTGTGAAACCGGCCATGTCTGAGTTTTCTACGAGGTAACCCGAATGGCGCTGGAACTGGCTGTGTGAGAGGCTCAGCCCCGTCTCGTGCAAATCGGCAGCCCAGCCGAGCAGCTTGCGGTGTGCATCTTCCAGAAACAGCCCATTGGCGATTTGACCACAAGCGTCCAGGGCACATTGTTTGACGCGAGCGACCTGGTGCTCATCGACTGCAGATCTTGACTTGAAGGCCTGGACGGTTTTGTCGCGGGGGTCCCGATGTTCAATGCGCCCCAACAGGTCATGCAGGACACCCTCACGCAAGGCGAAATCCGAAACCTTCAACTGCTTGATGCCAAGTGACTTGAAGCAGGCAACCGCAACCACCAGCCCCCCAATCAGCACGGGTTTGCGTCGCTCCGAGAGACCGGATAGATCCAACTCCGTGGTCGAACCGGACGCGATGAAAACATCTTTGAGCTGCATTAATGCAGCGTATTCCACATCACGCTTAATCCAGCCACGAAGTTGGCAAATGGTTGCAATGGCGCGCAACGTACCCGATGTGCCGATGGCCGCTTCCCACCCCGATTGCCGATAGCGCAATTCGATTTCCTGCATATCCCGTCTTACCGATCGCAGGCCCTTCCTGAAGCGCTTGCGGCTGACTTTACCCGAGGAGAAATACTGTTTGGTCACGGATACACAGCCATATTGCAGACTTTCCAATTCGATGGCATGCGGGCCCTCACCGATCACCAGTTCCGTACTGCCCCCGCCGATGTCGATCACCAATCGCCGCTCCTTGTGGCCCGACACGTCCTGCGAAACACCCAGATAGATCAGTCGCGCCTCTTCGCGGCCACCAATCACGTCGATTCCGCATTCAAGAGCGGTTTCGGCGTTCATCAGGAAAGCGTTGCCGTCGTTCAACCGACGGAAAGTCTGGGTGCCCACCGCCCTGATGTTTTCGGCCGGAATGCCTCGCAGGCGTTGACCAAAGCGGGCCAGACAGGAATAAGCTCGATTTTGCGTTTCCTGGTCGAGTTGACCTTCTGCGCTCAGACCCCCACCCAGGCGCACCATTTCCCGAATGCGATCCAATACACGTAATTCGCCATGCTCGCGTCGAGCCACCAGTAAATGGAAGCTGTTGCTGCCCAGATCAACGGCGGCGTATATCGAGTCTTGGGGCATGGCAGAACTATACCGCAGGCCGCGAGGCTGTCGCATGGGTGGGTTGATTACTTGTACTTAAAATTCAGGTCCAGTTGCAGCCTGTTGAAATCCAGGGCCTGGTCTGACGGGGTCCCCAGTTTGTTGGAAAAATAGGTCGCTTTCCCATTCCAATACCTGGAAAAAGCATAAGTTCCCTTGAAAATACTTCCTCGGGCGTTGGTGCCACCGCCGCCAAAATCAGAATCGGTCAACAGGCCCAGGGCGGCATCGGCTTCCAGTTTCTGGTAAATCCATGCAAATTCCCAATCGCCCTTGTCTTTTGCGGAACCCAGTTTCAAACCAATGGCATAGCCCATGTCGTTTTCATCCACCGACTGGTTTTGGATGAAGTCGACAAAGACTGCGGTGGGAAAGTCTCCGAAGTTGACGCTCAATTCTGCGTAGGCCTCAATGACGTGGTAGTCAAACAGATAGGTCAATGTCTCCGGGTCGAAACTGTTGCCGAAGAAGTCATCGTTGTCACCGAAGAACGATTGGCTGCCGGCGGTATCGAAGCGGTAATAACCGAAGCCACCCTTGAAGCCAAACCGCTCACCGAATTGACGCCTGAAACCGCCTTGGATGCCGAAAGAGAATTCCCGGTTGAGCGTCTTTGAGTCACTTTCAACCCAGGTGCCGATTGCGGTCGCGAAAAATGTGCCGTTGTCCCACCTGCCGGTCAGGCCTTCCGGGCGCCAGTCGTCATCCCACAGCAGGCCATTTTTGCCGGGACGGTAAAGTTGGTTCTTGAATTTACCCGCAAGGACGTGGGTCGCCTTGATGCCTGACCAGTCGAAATAGGCCAGGTCGAGACGAAGATCTTTGGTGGATCCGCCGCCACCCAGCGTCTGGTTGCTCGATACCGGGTCCGAACCGCCGGAGGCCAGGCCAAGGCCAACCTGAAGGTTATCTGAGAGTTCAGCTTCAAGATGCGCCCGCGCTCGAATCCTCTGGCGATTACGGTCCTGACTACCCTCTACACCGATGTTTTCGTAGCGGTAGCGGAAATCGCCTTTCCAGCGGATCCGTTCGGCCCAGGAAACAGCGGCCATGCGTTCTTCAACCCGCTCAGCGACAGCGGCATCGATCGTTTCCTGCATCCGCGGGCTGACGTCAGCGGGTGTTTGCTCAACGGACGCCGATTGAGCTTCTGTTGGCGTGTGATGGCCAACCTTACCGTTGGATTGTTCCAGCCGGTCCAGTCGTGCAGATAAAATTCGAACTTGCTCGCGCAGCACTTCAATCTCGCTCTGGCTGACAGCGGCCCAGAGGGGTGTGCTGCCGAGTAACACCGCCGCCAGTAGTAAGGGATTCTGGCGGATTGGAGCAATCAGCTTGATCATGGGGTGTTCTCCGTAAAGTGCTGGGGCTTGTCTGTGAAATGATGGGGTCCTGATGATGGGTCGCGACACGCCGTGTCGAACTGCATCAGGTTCTGGTGCTTGGTGGCAGGAGGATGATGCTAAGGCGACATTCAGCGAACCTTAGACCCGCTTGCCTGGGATTCTCAGGCGTTTTCCCTGCTGACTTCCAACTGCAGCTCATTCAGGCGGTCGGTGATCCTGGCCCGCTGATAGTAGTCCAGGTCATCTCTTCGTATCAGGGTTTGCAGATGGAGCACGGCTTCGGTGAGATTGCCGCGCAGGAAGTAGGCTTCGGCCATCGATTCTGAGGCCCGAACCTCGTCGCCCTTGAGATTTGACGACCGTGCGTAAAGTTCATATAGCGTGGGGTCATCGGTATGGGTTTGTAACTGCCGCCTGAGTATATCTGCAGCCTTGACTGCTGCCTCGGGGTCATCGCTCTTAAGCAATGCCCGGCTGTAATGGATGGAAATCACATGGTTGCCCGGGAAACTGTTGTACAGACCACCCAGACGATCAAGCGCGGCGGGGTGATCACCGGATTCCATATCCAGATCGGCCAGTTGCAAGTCGAACGCCAGGTGGCTGCTTCGCATCATCAGGCCTTCAAGTTTCGCCCGCGCCTCATCAAATTCCCCCTTTCTTTGCCGGGCAATGGCAATACCATAGTCGATGGCGTCGTATTCCATCTCGCTGATGTCCGCCCGTTCGCGCCGCTGAGCGAAGAATTCGATGGCTGTAATGGGCCGGTCCTCAACCATGGCACGCAGTCTGGCCTGGGCGAGGTAGAAATTTCTACCATCCCCTCCGGTAACCTCGGGCATGTTCATCGCGCGGTTTTCGGCTTCTGCGATTCGGCTCACGCTGACCGGATGCGTTCTAAGGTATTCCGGGGGACCTTCGCCACCGGCGCGTGTGAGGCGGCCCATTTTCTCAAAAAATTCAACCATGCCACGTGGATCGTAGCCCGAGCGGTACAGCGTCTGTATGCCGATGCGGTCAGCCTCGTATTCGTTATGGCGCGTGAAGTTGATCTGGGCCTGAACTGCGGCCGCCTGGGCACCCATTAATGCGCCCTGGATGGCTTCTCCACTGCCACCACCAACCAGGATCAGACCCAGCATGGCGAGGGCCAGAGGAATGGTCATTGCCTGGGCTCTTTCCATCGCCCGGTAAAGGTGTTGCTGAGTGATGTGCGCCACTTCGTGGGCGAGCACGCCGGCGACTTCGTTTTCATCGTCTGCGGCCAGAATCAGGCCGCTGTATAAAGCCACGACGCCACCTGGTGCCGCAAAGGCGTTGACGATGGGCTGGTCAATGAGGACGAAGGTGAAGGCTTTATCGGGTCTGCCGCTGTTGGAAACGAGGCGAAAACCCATGTCAGAAAAAAACGCGTTTATTAACGGGTCTTCATTTAACACATCATAGGCCCGCATCTGCCGCAGAAGCGCCCTGGCGTATTCTGCCTCCTCCTGTCTGGAAAGAATCGTATCGGCAGAAGCACCCATGTCGGGCATGTCGAGGCGCTCCGTCTGGGCGATGCTGGCCAGGCTGGTGCAAGCCGTAAGGATTGCAACCAGCAGTTTTTGCATCATATGTCGTTTGCGCTTGACCACTGACATGCTTTCACCGAGACTGAAACCTGCGGTTTCGACAATTCAAAGCCGGGCAGGTTCTGAACCGCCGTTGCCGTGCTTCCGAGTCGTGTAGTGTAACGCGCAAAGGCCCTGTGTGAATATCTTCATTATCGTTTCCACCAGCCCCTGGGGGTCTACTCTTGGTCTGACCGCACTGCGCTTTGCCGAGCAGGTGGTCTCGGGCGGTGATGCGGTGAATGGAATCTTCTTCCATGAAGACGGTGTCTATCACGCCCAGGCAGGATCAACCAACGAGGCCGGGGTGGCCGACCTTACATCCGCCTGGCATCACCTGGCCGTCTCTCAGGACTTTCCATTGCTGGTCTGCCAGGCCTCTGCCCGGCGCAGATTTCCGGGTGATTCACAGGTCTTGGCGGATCTGAACGGATTTTCGGAAGCGGGTTTGGCGCAATTCCTGGAGCATTGTGCAGCGGCTGATCGGGTGGTGAAGTTTTAATGGTTGAGAAGGCTGCCACAGACTTGGGGCTGGTGATCCACACGGCCCCGTTCGCCCAGCGGTCGGCCCGCACCCAGTTGGATATCGCCCTTGCCGCCGGCGTCCTGGAAATGAGCATGGAAGTGTTCTTTATCGGTCCGGCCATTTATCAATTGGTAGACGGCAAGGAGCCGCACCTGGCTGGTCTTGCCGGTGGCATGCGCGGCTGGAAGACCCTGCCGCAACTGAGCCACATACGTTGCTACGCTGAGTGCGATTGGGTGCAGCGCATTGATAGCTCAAGACTGATGTTGCCGATTGAAGCCGTCTCCGGTCCCGTAATGCGCGAGAAAATGGGCCGATGCAATAGAGTATTGGGATTTTGATGGTGGCCGAAGACCCGAACGCCTGCCTGCACCTGGTCATGTCACCTCTTCGATCGGTCTTGTCGCGCTGCCTGGTCCTGACCAGGTCGGGCGATCAGGTCGTATTTCTTGGCGACGGCGTGCTGCTGCTTGTCGATCCACGATTCGATTCTGTCGCCCTGACGGGCTGCCAGATCAGCATTTTGGCGTCAGACGCCCGCGCCAGGGGCATTCCGCTTGAGCAGTTCCCTGGTGAGGTGGCAGCGGTCACTGAGGCTGCACTTGTTGGCTTGGTAAAACGATGTCCACACAGCCTGAGTTGGTTGTGAATGGGACTGACAAATCCGCTGTCAGCGGCATGCCAGCCACCGATGCAAAGGGCTACTTGCTGGATGCGGCGGACTGGAACCGCGCGCTGGCACTCGAGATGGCGGCCACAGACGGAATCCAGCTTGGCCCGGACCATTGGGCGGTGTTGGATTTTTTTCGCAGCTACTTTGCCAACTACGAGATTGAACCGCCCATGCGCGTCCTGGTGAAATGGAGCCGGGACAGTCTGGGCGCTGATAAAGGAAGCAGTCGGTTTCTTTACCGGCTTTTTCCGCAAGGACCTGTGATTCAGGCCAGCCGTTATGGTGGACTGCCAAGGCCGGCGAGTTGCTTGTGATAAAGAGGTAAACCACATGAGTCGGAGGATCAGCGTTTGAACGACTCTGATTCGCGGAGCGTAGCGTCGGCGGGCTGTTTGTTGCATATTTACAACGGATTCAACATTTTCACCCCTTCACCAGAAGTCGATATTGAAAAATGACAGCACGCCGGTTCGATAATTTTGTTGTCGATAAAACAGTCACTTGGCAAATTCTCGCAAAGTACTACAATTATTCGCCCCGGACATATTCATGAGCATTGACATGATGTTGTTTTCCTGCCATATTCCATTCTATACAAGTGCATTAAACTAATGAGTTAAGGTGCAGTAAGTGCGTTTTCGCGTGACCAACACAATTGTGGTGATATTGGTAGCGTGGTTCGGCATTCATGCCGGGCCGGCGGCTGCGCGTGGTTTCGCGTTACCGGCAGCCAGTTTCGCAACGGGTGGGGCAGGGCTTACTTCTTTCTACATCATCGGCTTTGAGCTCGGTCCCTGGCAAGAATATCTGGCCAGGGAATTGACGCCTTCCTACATGGTGCCGGAAGGGACGATGCCGGTACGGATTTCCTGGCTGGACACGAGTGAGCTGAGCATTCTTCCCGATTTTGCGCAACACCTGGTGGCCAAGCCGCAAACATATCTCAGGCTGGAATTCGATTGGCAAAGTTCTTCGCAATTCAGCTGGCCCCAGACGATGAATGCTGATGCCTATCGGGGCAGCACATTTGAACGGTCCTATTTTGCCCCGGGGTTTGAGCATCAACTCGATAGCGGAGGCATACTCGGGGTATCAGCCGTCATTGCCTATCAAAGCTACGGTGCAGCCAATCTTGGTCTGCGTTCGATGAGCGGACCGGATGATGGCAGTTTTGGGGCCAACCCATTTGCAGCGCCGACTTATTCGCCCTATCGGGAATCAGCTTATGGCACCGGCGTAAGACTGGCCTTGCATCAGGAAGTGATTAAGGGCTTTGCGTTAAACGCAGGATTCCAGTCTCGCATCGATATGGAAGAGTTTGCCGCCTACCGTGGCGTGTATTCGCAGCCTGCGGATTTGGACATTCCAGCCCGAGCGCGGTTTGGTCTTGAGGTTCAGGCCAGCAAACGCTCCTGGTTGACCGTGTCAGTGGAGCGAGTGATGTACAGCCAACTCACCGCTTTTGCCAGCAGAAACCTTCCCGATAAGCTTCTTTCACTCCTGGGTGACTCAACCAGCCCCAATTTTGCTTGGCAGGACTTGACCATTTACAGCGTTGGCTGGACCTGGAGCGATGGTTTGGATCATCAGTTGTATGTTGATTTCAGTACCCGGCCACAGCCTTCACCGACTTCCGTGGCCCTGAGTCAGGCGCTGGAGAATGATCTCGCCAACAGCGCTGTGGTTCTGGGCTATTCACGCCGCACCAGCAACATGAGCCGGCTGAATTTCAACGCCGCCTATGCCCCGTCGGAATTTGCGTTTGGCGGCAGTGTGCTGGGCATCACAACGGATCACTTGGGCCCGCGTTTAGAGCTTGAAGCCATGTGGACGCTTAATTTTTGATGCCTTGGTTTTAGGGCCTTGGTTTTAGGGCCTTGGTTTTAGGTCCTGGTTCTAATTTCATTTCTGAGAAGAGCGTGTATTGGCGTATCGCAGCGAGATTTTGCTGTCAGCGCGGTGCAGCGTGCTTTTGTTTGATTTGATCTGCAGCGGAGACCAAACGCTTGAATGTACTAAAAGACTGGTTCCGACGCTCATTTTCTGATCCCCAGGTCGTCATTCTGGGTCTGTTTCTGGTCATTGGTTTTGCCATTGTGTACGGGCTGGGCAGGTGGCTGGCGCCAATGTTCGCGGCCCTGATTATTGCCTATCTGCTGGAGGCGCTCGTCACCCGCCTCGAAAGATTCAAAGTGCCGCGATTGCTGGCCGTCATCATCGTATTTGCACTTTTTCTTGCCGTGTTGTTTTTTCTCCTGTTCGGACTGGTACCCATGCTGTCGCGGCAGTTGACCTCGTTGGTCCAGCAATTTCCGAACTACATCAGCCAGGGGCAGGTCTTGCTCAGGCAGCTGCCCGAGGCGTATCCGCAATTAATTTCTGACGAACAAATCCAGGACGTCATCAGCCGACTGGGTGAGGAGACGGCTCGCTGGGGCCAGCAACTGTTGGGCTGGTCGCTGGCATCTGTTGTCAATCTTATTGGCATCATCGTCTATCTTGTCATCGTCCCAACGCTGGTGTTTTTCTTTCTCAAAGACAAGCAAACCTTGATGCAGTTCGCCAATGATCTGCTGCCCAGGGAGCGTCACCTCGCCGATACCGTGTGGGCAGAAGCCGAATCCCAATTCGCCAACTATGTGCGGGGCAAGGTCACCGAGATCCTGATCGTTGCTTCGGTCACCTATATCACCTTCGTCATCATCGGACTGCAGTATGCGGCCCTGTTGGCTACGCTGGTGGGCTTTTCGGTGCTGGTGCCCTATATCGGGGCAGCAGTGGTGACCATACCGATCGCTTTTGTCGCTTTCTTCCAGTATGGCTGGGGCCTCGAATTCGGACAGGTGATGATTGCGTATGCCATCATTCAGGCCCTGGATGGCAACTTGCTTGTACCGCTGTTGTTTTCTGAAGTCGTCAATATGCACCCCATTGCCATTATTCTGGCGATCCTTGTTTTTGGGGGGCTGTGGGGGTTCTGGGGCATATTTTTCGCGATTCCTCTGGCCACGCTGGTGCAGGCGGTCATGCGCGCCTGGCCGCGGAAAGCTCGAGAATTGGACGAGGCCGAGGGTGAATTAGCCGAGGTATCGGCGGATTCTGCCGGGCGGTCAGATGAAGAGGAAACGCCATCAGGGTGAAATGAAGAGCGCGTTACTGCGGTCCTCTAACAGGCCCAGGCCCACGGATACCACAAAAATGATGAATTACGATGCTGGCCGCATCCAGTTGCTTGCAGCATTGCTGCTGTTCGCTGTTTCAGCCATCTGGGCTGATTCCAGGCCCGGCAACCCAAGAGGATTTAAATCTGACATCCTGGTCGAAGTATTCGGCTATCAACAGGAAGACCTAGCCGTTCCGATCGATACGGTGTTACAGGGCTGTGGGGCCAGGGACTGCATTCCTTCAATAGATGAACCCACTTTTCTTGCGGTGGGGCAGGTCGACTTCCTGGCGCATGATGACCTGGTTTTGGTAGTGGAAATCGCTGATCAAATCCGCGCCTATCCCACCCGAATTCTGGATGTCCACGAAATTGTCAACGATCGTTTTGGCGACCTGCCGGTGGTCGTGACTTATTGTCCGTTGTGCGGTTCGGGATTGGCATTCGTCAGCCGTATTGGTGGCGAGGAAGTGGCATTTGGCGTGTCGGGCCTGTTGCACAATAGCGACCTGATCATGTATGACAGAAGCAGCAATTCCCTGTGGCAACAGATCAGTGGAGAGGCCATTGCCGGTCCAAGACGCGGTGATTTGCTTGAAGACATTCCTTTGACCATGGCGAGCTGGGGTGAATTCAGCGCAAACCGCCCCGACGCCAGGGTGCTGGCCCCGCCGGATGCGCCGTAAAAATACACGCGCCTGCACTATCAGACCTATGTCGCCAGCGACAAATTGATGTTTCCGGTAACGGCTATGGACGCGAGACTGAGTCCGAAGCGGATCATACAGGGTGTGGAACTTGCAACGACATCAGTAGCGGTCGATGACGCCTGGCTGCGAGCATCGGGTGAGTGGTCAGACATCATCAATGGCGTGAAAGTGACTCTCAGGCTGACCGAGGCGGGTGGCGTGAGGGGCTGGACCAACGAACATGAAGTTGCCGTGCACCGAATGTTCTGGTTTGCCTGGTATAGCTTCCACCCTGCCACCCTACTGGTGGATGGCAGCGACCGCTGATCAGAGCGCTTGTGACGCGAATTGCGCCAGTTGCGAGCGCTCTCCGCGGTGCAGCGTGATGTGTCCTGCGTGTTCCCAATCCTTAAAGCGATCGACCACAAATGTCAGGCCCGAAGTCGTTTCAGTCAGGTAGGGCGTGTCGATCTGCTCGACATTTCCCAGGCAAATCATCTTGGTGCCCGGCCCGGCGCGAGTAATCAGGGCCTTCATTTGTTTGGGCGTAATGTTTTGTGCTTCATCAATGATCACATAGCGGTTGAGGAATGTCCGGCCGCGCATGAAATTCAATGCGCGGATTTTAACCCTGCTGGTCAGGAGGTCATTGGTCGCAGCTCTGGCCCAGTCTCCCCCGTCTTGCGGCTGAGTGAGTACTTCCAGGTTGTCAGTCAGCGCGCCCATCCAGGGCGTCATTTTCTCTTCTTCGGTGCCGGGCAGATAACCGATATCTTCGCCCATTGAAACCGTCGCGCGCGTAACAATGATTTCTGAGTAGCGTTTTTCATCCATGGTTTGCGAGAGTCCGGCGGCAAGTGCAAGCAATGTCTTTCCGGTGCCCGCCGTACCCATCAAAGTGACAAAGTCGATATCCGGGTCCATCAGCAGGTTCATCGCAAAGTTTTGTTCGAGGTTGCGCGCGTGGATGCCCCATATGCTGTGATGTCCTTCATCATAATCATCCACCAGTCTGAGGGTCACCTGGCGGTCTTCGTCGAATTTCACCAGGGCTTCGATACCATCGCCAATTGCAAGACATTGGTTTGGAAACCAGTTGTCGCCCTTGGCGTGACCGATGCGGTAGAAAGTGCGGCCCGACTCGTTCCATGATTCGAGTTGGGGATATTCGTCCCAGAATTCTTCTCCTTCCTTGCGCATGCCACGATAAAGGAGGCTCAGATCATCAAGCGCCCGATCGTTGTAGTAGTCCTCTGCCTGAATCGCCAGAATGGCTGCCTTGATCCGAAGATTAATGTCCTTGGACACCAGGATAATTTCACTTTCCCCCAGGGATTCCTGCAGTGCTAGCGCGGTTCTTAGAATTTCATTATCCGCAATTGACCCCTTCTGAAGCAGGGAAGACTGAGTTTCAGGCATGCTGGTCTGGAAATACAACCGGCCGGTGCCGACATCCAGTTCAAGCGCATCAGGTTGCCGCAGTTCCACGCCGTTCTCGAGGTTGGTCACGCCCTGGATTTGCATCATCTCGCCAATGAACCGGCTGACCTGGCGGACATTGCGCGCCACTTCGGAGAGGCCTTTCTTGGCCGCATCCAGTTCCTCCAGAACCATCATTGGCAGAAATACATCGTGTTCTTCGAATCGAAACATGGAGGTTGGATCGTGCATCAGCACATTCGTATCGAGAATGTACAGTCGCTTGTTTTTGCCCATCAGGAAACCTGAAATTTCAAATGCATGGGAATCAGTCGCCTTGAGTTAATTGATTGGCTGCCTCGAGAACCGCTTCAACATGACCCGCAACCCTGACTTTACGCCATTCAGTCTGGAGAATTCCATTCGCATCAATCAGGAATGTGCTCCTGACAATACCCATGAATTTGCGGCCATACATGTTCTTTTCGTGGATCACATCAAACTGCTTGCACAGCCCTTCATCGCCGTCAGACAACAGGTCGAATGGGAAGTCCTGTTTCCGGCAGAAATTTTCGTGTGATTTCACGCTATCACGAGATACGCCCAGAATCTGGGTGTTGAGAGTCTGAAATGTGGCGTAGGCATCGCGAAACTCTCGCCCTTCACGGGTGCAGCCGGACGTATTGTCCTTGGGATAGAAATAAATGACCAGGTTCTGACCTTTGAAATCATCCAGCGACAGTGTTTTGCCGCCAGTGGCAGGGAGTGAGAAGTTGTCTACTTTCTTACCGATACTGACCATCAATGCGCCTGCTTAGAATCTCAATTCAAACACGGCCACAATGCCGTTCTCACCAGGCCGAAATCTACCTGCCGAATCCGGCTGGGAAACCGGAGGCAACCGAGGTTCATTAAGATGCAGGATACTTGTGAGTTTCGCGGCCCGCAAGTACCATGTCGCTGACTCAGTTGTTTAATCCACTCTATGTTACACGGCAGTATTGTTGCGCTCGTTACTCCGATGAACGGGCAGGGCGAAATTGACTTTGCGGCACTGTCGCGACTGATTGATTTTCATCTGAAAAATCACACAGACGCGCTGGTTATAGCGGGCACAACGGGTGAATCAGCATCTCTGACGAGCCGGGAATTCAGCGCCCTGTTGGAAGCGGCAGTGAGTCATGCCGAAGGCCGGATTCCCATTATCGCCGGGACCGGCACTGCGTCGACCGCTGAATCGATAAAGAAAACGCAGCTGGCTGATGAAATGGGCGCCGATGCCGCATTGTTGGTGACGCCTTACTATGTCAGGCCGATGCAAAGCGGGCTCGAAGCGCACTTTCTTGCGGTCGCTGATGCGAGCCGGATTCCGCTGATCCTGTATAACGTACCCTCGCGCACTTCCGTCGATATGTTGCCCGACACTGTTGTCGCGCTGTCGGCTCATGAATCCGTGATCGCGATCAAGGAAGCTCTGCCGGACATGTCGCGGATTGCCGAATTGGTCGAGCGCTGCGGCCCCGAATTCACGGTTTTAAGTGGAGATGATCCCAGTTGCCTGGATGCGATGAAAAATGGGGCGAAAGGGGTCATTTCGGTAGCCGCCAATACGGATCCCGGGCGTTTCAGCACAATGGCCGCGCATGCAGCCAGTGGCGAGTGGGCAGCCGCGGAGGCTCTGGATGCCGAGCTGAGCGAATTGTACAAACTGTTGGGCGCCGAAACCAATCCAATTCCTGTAAAATGGAGTGTTCACGAATTGGGCCTGATTGGCCCGCATATTCGTCTGCCCCTGTTGCCGCCGGAGGAACCCGTGCGCGCCGCGATCAGGTGTTGGCTTGAGTCGGCAGGGAAGCGAGACTCCTTGTATGATTAAGTGGATTTCCGGTCTCGGAGCAACGGATCGTATTAAATCTTTAGGCAGGCAGTGAAAGGTCGAATGCACTACAAAATTTATAATTCCGAGAAGTTTAGAGCCAGCAGCCTGGGGCGTGCTTTTCTGATCGTTTGCCTGGTTGCTGCGCTGCCGGCCTGCAGTTTTTTCAAAGACAGAGACCCGGCATACTACGGGGCCGAGGAAACATCATCCCTTGATGTTCCCGATCAACTTGACCGGCCTGAGACGCAGCAGGCGCTTGTCATCTCGTTGCGGCCGATGGCACTCTCAGAATTTGGCGATCTGGAGTCGCGCCCGCCCCGCATCGCCAGCACCTCAACCGGCGAGAACAGCAATTCCAGATTCGGCTGGTCCGCCAAGGGCATTTACCTGCTGGTCGAAGATCAAACTGAAAGCGTGCACAGGCGATTGGGGTATGTCATTGAACGTACTGGAATGGTGATGCGTGAAAAAGCAGCAGACGGAAGCTACCGCTTTGAGTATTACCAGGTGTTCAAAGATTCCGATGACGGTTTCTTCTCGCGATTCGCGTTTTGGAAAGACGACGTTCAGGACTACAGCGGTGCATACATGGCCATGGTAGAAGCCGATGGCGACTTCACCAGGATCTACCTGCGCTACGCTGACAATACGCCGGTCGAACCCGACGCCACCGAACACTTGCTGGAAATTTTGCAATCGCGGTTCGGCTGAAGCTCTGTCTTAAACGACGTCAGCGCTCGAGCAGGGCAAGCTTGTCCGCCTTGTCTTCCCAATCATCCGCATCTGGCGGCGGATCTATCTGCTCCGTAATGACGGGCCACTCCAGCGATAATTCGGCATTGAGTTCCAGGAAATGATCCTGACCATCGGGAATATCGTCTTCGGGAAATATCGCCTCCACCGGGCATTCGGGTTCGCACAGGGTGCAGTCAATACACTCCTCAGGGTCTATCACGAGGAAGTTTGGTCCTTCGTGAAAACAATCAACCGGGCAGACTTCCACGCAGTCGGTGTACTTGCACTTAATGCAGCTTTCTGTGACAACAAAGGTCATGGTAGTAGTTTATCCTTTCCTCAACACAATTGTCCTTAGTGACACTTGGTTTACAGATTATTCCGGACACATGGTTTACACATTAATGCATTTGGGAGATACCCAGATGCCTTGGAAAGAGTGTAAACCGATGGATGAAAGATTGAGATTTATTGCCCGCCTGCTGGAAGGCGAGAAGATGGCATGCCTGTGCCGCGAGTTCGGCATTTCACGCGTCACCGGTTACAAGATATACAAGCGCTACAAAGAATGTGGTCTCGATGCGCTCTACGACCGTAGCCGTGCACCCTACCGGCAAGCCAACCAGCTACCCTTCCAGATTGAGCGCACTATTCTCGGTATCAAAAAGGAGCACCCGTCCTGGGGCGCACCCAAGATCCGTGACAAATTGATCCGGGCCTACCCGATGATCAAGCCACCGGCCATCAGCACCGTGCACGCTGTGCTCGACCGCAATGGCCTGGTCAAGCGCCGCAAGCGGCGGCGCTATAAAGCACGAGGAACCCCTCTCAGTGGCGCACACCAACCCAACGGACTATGGTGTGCCGATTACAAGGGTGAGTTTAAACTGGGTAACAAGAAGTATTGTTACCCACTAACCATCACCGATTACCGATCCCGCTATCTGCTCAGCTGTGAGGGGTTGGAGTCCACCAAGTCAGACTTCGCGTTTAGTGTTTTTGAACGTGCTTTCAAAGACTTCGGGCTACCCAAGGCGATTCGTACCGACAACGGCACTCCCTTTGCCAGCGCCAATGCCCTGTTCGGACTGAGCAAGTTGTCGGTGTGGTGGCTACGCCTGGGCATCAACATCCAACGCATCAAGCCAGGCCACCCCGAGCAGAATGGTCGCCATGAGCGTATGCACCTGACCTTGAAGAACGAGACCACCAAGCCTGCTTCATTCAATTTCCTGCAACAACAGGAACGCTTCGACCGCTTCTTGGGGGTTTACAACAATGAGCGTCCCCATCAGGCGCTACGTGGCGTTTACCCAGGTGATGTGTATACACCTTCAGCGCAGCAATACCAACGACCAGATGAGCCCGAGTATCCCTATCACGACCGCACCATCCGTGTCACCCGCTGCGGCCGTATCTGTATTGGCAAGCGCAAGATCAACTTCAGCACAGTGTTTGCTGGCCAGGTGGTTGGCATCAGAGAAGTCGCGAACGACATTTGGCTGGTCAGCTTTATGGATTATGATCTGGGTTTCTTTGATAATGAAAGAGGCCGGGTAGAACCCGGCCCCAATCCGTTCGTGCCGGACAGAGTGTTAACCATGTGTCCGGAATAAGGTGTAAACTATGTGACCGGTATGCACCAATCCAAATTGGCGCTCCCTGCGGGAATCGAACCCGCGTTACCGCCTTGAGAGGGCGGCGTCCTGGACCGCTAGACGAAGGGAGCGGCCGCACCCGGCGCGTTGAACGGGACCAAAGGCTACGGGTCCAAACTGCCCGGTCGCTCATGTTAAACTAGCGCGCGGTATCAGTTCAATATCGGAAGAGCTGTTGTAGTTCCCAACCGGTGTTCCAAATCCATAGTCGAATTCATTTATCGACCCTATTAGGGGAAATCACATTAGCAGTTTCGTTTCCATTCCTTCATCTGAGCACGGCATTGTCGCTCGCAGCCTTTGTCCCCATGCTACGGAGGTGGTTCAGGATCTGCAGGCGCACGGTTACGAAGCGTTCATAGTTGGTGGCGGGGTGCGTGACTTGCTCCTTGGCAAGTTGCCAAAAGATTTTGACGTTGCAACCAGTGCTACACCTGAGCAGGTCAAGTCGGTTTTCCCACTCTGTCACCTGATCGGGCGTCGGTTCCGGCTGGCGCACGTTCGCAAGGGCGGGTCGATCACCGAAGTAGCAACTTTTCGTGGTCACCATCGGGATAGTGACGAGACGGGCTCACTTTCGCGCGAAGGCAGAATACTGCGGGATAACGTCTGGGGTTCGATCGAGGAAGACGCCATTCGTCGAGACTTCACCATCAACGCCTTGTTTCTCGATCCCGTTGGAGGAGAGATCAGGGATTATGTCGGCGGCTACAAGGATTTGCAGAATCGCAAGTTGCGCCTGATAGGCGAACCCGAGCTGCGCTATCGCGAGGACCCGGTTCGACTGTTGAGGGCAGCGCGATTTACCGCCAAACTTGGAGTTGAACCTGTCGCAGAAACTGCGGCCCCAATTCGCGAACTTGCGCCGCTACTCACGGACGTTCCGCCAGCCCGTTTGTTTGAAGAGGTTGTCAAGCTTTTCCTCGCAGGTCACGGTCTGCGCAGCCTTGAAGCTTTGCAGCGTTTCGGGCTGAGCGCAACCCTGTTTCCCGCCATGCAGGGAGGGGGCCGGCAGGGCAAGGTACGGGTGGGGCTACTTTTGCGCAAAGCACTTGAGAATACCGATCATCGAGTGGCGGAATCCAAACCGGTTACTCCGGCATTTCTGTTTGCTGCCCTGCTTTGGCAGCCAATGGATCAACTGGCAAAAGAATTTGTGGTCAATGGGGACCTGCCTTACGTGGCAGTCAACCACGCTGCCGAAGTCGTCTTCGATCTCCAGGCCAGCACCACTGCAATTCCTCGTCGCTTCAGCGCGGTCACCCGCCAAATCTGGGTCAGCCAGCTACGGTTGACCAAGACTCGGGGTAAACGCTGGCAGCGCATGCTGGAAGAAAGGTATTTCCGCGCAGCCTATGATTTTCTCTTGCTGCGGGCAGCCGAAGACCCTGAACTTGAGCCATTGTGCAAGTTCTGGACAGAAGCCCAGGTCGGAATAGACTTTTCGCAGCAGCGTAAACGCACTCGCAGCGGCGATCGGCCTCGGCGCAGAAGAAGCAACCGGGGTAATGCTGCCAGCGGTGGCTAGTGTACTGTTTAGCGATGGAAGCCTGGATCGGCCTTGGCAGTAATCTCGGCAACGCCCCGGACAATTTGGATCGGGCCGTTGGGCACTTGCATGAGGAGCGAGGAATCAGGGTGCTCGAAGTCTCTGCATATTATCTCACTGAACCCTGGGGAGAGCAGGATCAGGAGCCGTTCACCAATGGAGTTGCGCGGCTCACCACCCAGTTTTCCGCGGTCAAATTGTTACAGCGATTGATGGACATAGAAGAGTTGATGGGCAGAACACGGCAGGGCCGCCGATGGGCCCCCCGGACTATTGATCTTGATGTGTTGACCTGGGGCGATCTCGAGCTGGAAACCCCGCAACTGAGTGTGCCCCATCCCCGCATGCATTTACGCCGCTTTGTATTGGTCCCACTGCTGGAACTTGATCCGACATTTGAGATTCCCGGTTTGGGCGCCGCGGCTGGCTTCGAGGCCATGCTTGAGGGGCAAAAAGTTTCTATAATTGAACGGCAAGATTAAGCAATGATGACAGGACCAACATGACCAAGAGAACCACCAGGAGCCTGATGGCGATGAAGGAAAGCGGCGAGAAAATCGCCATGCTGACCTGCTATGAAGCCAGTTTTGCCCGGGTAATGGACGGGGTGGGTGTGGACATTGTGCTGATCGGAGACTCACTCGGCATGGTGGTGCAGGGCAATAACAGCACGGTCTCGGTCAGCATGGACCATATGGTGTACCACACGCGCTGTGTTTCGGCCGGAGTCAATGAGGCACTGGTGCTGGGCGATATGCCTTTTGGGAGCTTTCACAATGCGTCCCTGGCCATGGGTAACGCCGCCCGGTTGATGGCGGCAGGCGCCGAAATGGTCAAACTTGAGGGTGCCGGCCCGATGATAGAGGTCGTAGAGTACCTCTCAAGCCGTGGTGTGTCTGTCTCCGGCCATCTGGGTCTGACCCCCCAAACTGCACACAAACTCGGTGGTTTCAGGGTACAGGCGAGAGAGAAGGCCGCCGCCCGCCAGTTGTTGCGGGACGCCAAGGCAGTGGAAGATGCGGGCGCACAATTGCTCATTCTGGAGGCCATCCCCGCGACGCTGGCAGCGGAAGTTTCCACCGAACTGGGAATTCCCACCATTGGTATCGGGGCCGGAGCAGCGTGTGACGGCCAGGTGCTGGTACTCCATGACATGCTGGGCCTGGTTGAGCGTCCACCCAAGTTTGTCGCGAATTTCATGCAGGAAAACGACGACATTGAATCTGCCTTCCGAGACTACGTCAGGCAGGTGAAGTCAGGTCAGTTTCCCGGCCCGGAACATCAGTATTCCTGAGGTCTCGTCACTTGAGTCAGCCAGTAATGTTAAAGGTGGATGGCTTGGCCGAATTGCGTGGCACCTTGGATGCCTGGACCCGCGCCGGAGACTGCGTGGCCCTGGTTCCGACCATGGGTGGTCTTCACGCTGGCCACATGGCCCTGATCGAGCGAGCACAACAAGTCTCCCGGCGGGTGGTGGTCAGCATTTACGTCAATCCCAGGCAGTTTGGGGAAGGCGAAGACCTGGAGCGCTATCCTCGCCCGCTTGAATCTGACCTGAATAAGCTGGAAGCCGCAGCCTGTGACCTGCTATGGATGCCTTCCGATGCGACCATGTATCCCAGCGCGAGCGATGCCACGATCAGCCTCCTGCTTCCTCACAGACTCACGGACACCCTGGAAGGGGAATTTCGCCCCGGCCATTTCAATGGCGTGGCGTCAGTGGTTGCGCGGTTATTCAATCAGGTCAGACCCGACAAGGCCGTTTTCGGAGAGAAGGATTATCAGCAACTGACCCTGGTACGACATATGGTCCGCGACCTGGGGTATCCCATTGCGGTAGAACCGGTACCGACTGTGAGGGAGTCCGATGGTCTTGCCATGAGCTCACGCAATGTCTATCTCGAGGGCAGTGACCGCGAATTGGCGCCTTTGCTCCATCAGGTGATGGAGGAGACCGCTGACAATATCCGGCAAACACTGCAGCCGTTCGCCGACCTGGAAGCTCGGGCACGAGCGCACCTCGATGCAGAGGGGTTCAAGACAGAGTACTTCGCAATCAGGCGGTCAGAAAATCTGTGTCGGCCCGCGGAAATTGACCGCAGAAATTCGGCTGGTACAGGCCCAGATGGGCTTGCGCCCGAAGCGCTGAGAATTCTTGCCGCCGCCTGGTGCGGGCCGACCCGATTAATCGACAATATATTTGTCGCTTGAGGTTGCAATTATGAGAGATAGTGGTATTATTACCACCAACCTTGACAAAACTGCAACGTTTTACAAGGTTGCAGGGCGCGATAGACGGATACATCACTCCAAAAGTCTACCTCTCTCCTTAATTGGAGAGAGGTTTTTTTTTGCCGCCCATTGCAATTTATTCCCTTCAAAATCAAAGACATGCTATTCACCGAGATGCTTGGCAGCTGTTGTGCTGTTCGCATCTGCTGCTGTTCTGGAGCCCTTCCCTCATGAAACGCGCCCTCTGCACCGCGATCGCGGAATCGCCGCCTAAGCCGTCTGGAGACTGCTGATGGTGTCGCATCAAGACAACGGATCGACTGAATTTTTCTCAAAATCCGGGGAAATTCTTCGAATGTTGCAAAAAAGCAACAAAAATGCCCCCGAATTGAGAGATTTATTGACAGGCTCAGGAACCGCGAATGGGCCGGATCGCTTTGCGGACTTTTCACGCTCTTTTGAAGGGTTGTTTATGGACTTCAGCCGCACCAGTTTGACTTCTGATGGTCTGGCACATCTGCTGTCGCTGGCCCGCAGCAGCGGCGTAGAACAGGCGAGGCAAGATCTTTTTGCCGGCCAGCTGCTGAATCAAACCGAAGATCGCCGCGTTCTGCATCATCTCTGGCGTGGTAAAGGCTTTCATGACTGTCTGAATGCTTGCGAAGCGGATGAAATGGAGCGCGCGCTCACCCGGGCGAACAGCATCGCCAGGTCATTATCTGCAGGCCGCCTTCCTCCTCATGCGATGGATGGCGACGAGACGCGGCAACAACCTGCAATTCGCCATCTTATTCATATCGGTATCGGTGGTTCATTGTTGGGGCCCAAAATGCTGTGCGAAGCCATGCCCCATTGCGCCGGCAGTCCCAACATTCATTTCCTGAGTTCTGTTGATGCCCATCACAGGGACAGCCTATTGCAGCAGATTGACCCGCGCGAAACTGCTGTGGTGCTTGTTTCGAAGAGTTTCACAACCCCCGAAGTCTTACTCCAGGGGCGGCGGGTGCTTGACTGGATGGCCGGCCTCAATAGCACCGAGTTGGGCCAACGTCTGTTTGCGATCACCTCCGCCCTCGAGAGTGCGCGTGCATTCGGCATAGACGAAGATCACATACTGCCAATGGGAGATTGGACTGGCGGGCGTTATTCCATGTGGTCCCCAGTAGGCCTTACCGCGATGGTCTCAATGGGAATTGAGGCGTTTGAGTCACTGCGGCGGGGTGGGGCTTCCATGGATGAGCATTTCCGAACGGCGCCGTTGGAACACAACCTGCCGGTTTTGATGGGGCTGCTGAGAATCTGGCATCGCAATGTGATGGGATACACAATCCAGGGCTGTATCCCATATGACTCGAGGCTACAGGGCCTGCCAGGCTGGTTACAGCAACTGGAGATGGAATCGAATGGCAAATCCGTGCAGCTCGATGGGACGAGCGTCCAGTTCGCCACTGCGCCTATCGTCATCGGCGACTGCGGCACTGATGCCCAACACAGCCTGTTCCAGTCGTTTCATCAGGGTACAACGGTTGTACCGCTGGACTTCATCGCGGCGGTCAATTCAGACCATGCTGACCAACAGGCGCATGACCGCCTGTTGTCAAACATGCTGGCGCAAGCCACCGCGCTCGCGATGGGCCGTGGGGCAGAGCAAGTAAGGGAGCTGCTCCAATCCGAGGGCATGCCTGATGACAGGCTGGCTGAGGTTCAGCCTCATCGTGTCATGCCCGGTAATCGGCCATCCTGCATCCTGCTGGTTGAGCAACTGGACCCGGAAAATCTCGGACGGCTGCTGGTGTTGTATGAACAAGCGGTGTTTGTCAGCAGTGTCGTGTGGAACATCAACGCGTTTGACCAGTGGGGCGTCGAGTTGGGCAAGTCTCTGGCCGCTCAGATCGAACCAATGCTGGCTGACAACCAGGCTGATGGCGCCAAGTTTCAGGAGCAACTGTCAGGACTGGAAGGGCTGATCGCACACATACGCAGGCAATCAGGAAAATAGTACCAAAGGGCCTTCCAGAACCGTCAGCACCCGGCGGCTTTGTAACGCTGCCGCGAGGCTTTCTTCTGGGCGGGTGGTCGGTTAAGCTTTATTTCAGAATACTGCCTCCAAAAGAGGGCAGGATCCAGCCACACAGCACACGATCGGACATCCGGAAGAATGGCAAATCAACCTTACAATCCGAAGGAGATCGAACCGGCGATCCAACAAATGTGGGCCGAACAAAACGCTTTTCGAGCACGCGAAGAGGACCCGGGCGAAAAGTATTATTGCATGAGCATGCTGCCGTATCCTTCGGGTGCCTTGCATATGGGGCATGTGCGCAATTACACGATTGGGGATGTCATCAGCCGATTCCATCGGATGAACGGCAAGAACGTCATGCAGCCGATGGGCTGGGATGCATTTGGCCTGCCCGCCGAAAACGCCGCCATTAAAAACAATACTGCGCCGGCCAAGTGGACTTACGCCAATATTCGGCTGATGAAAAGCCAATTCAAGCGCTTGGGTTTCGGCTATGACTGGGCGCGGGAAGTGACCACCTGCAAGCCGGAATATTACCGTTGGGAGCAGTTGATGTTTACGCGTTTGATGCGCCAGGGCCTGGCCTATAAACAGAATGCGGAAGTCAACTGGGATCCGGTGGACCAGACAGTGCTGGCTAACGAGCAGGTCATTGATGGACGCGGGTGGCGCTCGGGCGCAGAAGTCGTTCGAAAATCGATACCCCAATGGTTTCTGAAAATTACCGACTACGCTGATGAATTGTTGCAGGGGCTGGACCGTCTCGATCAGTGGCCGGACGCGGTGAAGACCATGCAGCGCAACTGGATCGGCCGGTCTGAAGGCATTGAGTTTTCGATGCAGCATTGTGATTCACAGGGCCGAGTGGCGTCCGATGCAGCGACTGTCGAGGTGTTTACTACTCGCCCCGATACGGCTTTTGGAATGACTTACGCGGTGTTGGCGCCAGAGCATCCCCTGGTTGACGCCCTAACCCTGCCGGATCGTCGGGGTGAGGTAGCGGATTTTATCGCGCAGGTTAGTAAGGCGACTGAAATTGATCGCACTGCTGCGCAGGGCGGCGCCGACAAACGGGGCGTGTTTACCGGTAGTTACCTGTTCAATCCGTTTACCGCCAGTGCCGTGCCGTTGTATCTGGCCGATTATGTGCTGATGGGCTACGGCACAGGGGCCATCATGGCCGTACCGGGGCAGGACCAGCGGGATTGGGAATTCGCGCTCAGCTACGATCTCCCCATTGTCAGGACAGTTGAGCCTCCGGTTGACTGGGAAGGTGAAGCCTGGACAGGCGAAGGTGAAGCCATAAACAGTCAGTGGCTCAACGGCTTGCCGGTCGACGAAGCCAGGGAAAAAGCGATGTTGTGGCTGGAAGAGCGGGACATCGGCCGCAGAATGGTCAATTACCGGCTGCGGGACTGGGGCGTCAGCCGGCAGCGTTACTGGGGATGCCCGATACCGGCGATTTACTGCCCGGATTGCGGCGTTGTGCCGGTGCCTGAAGATCAATTGCCGGTGATTCTGCCTGAAAATGTCACTTTCATGGGCGTGCAATCCCCGATCAAAGCCGACCCCGAATGGCGCAAGACCCGTTGCCCGGATTGCGGCGCAGCGGCTGAACGGGAAACAGATACCTTCGACACTTTCATGGAATCGTCGTGGTACTACGCCCGCTACTGCTGCCCCGGCGCAGATTCACAACTCGACGAACGCGCCGATCAGTGGTTGCCGATGGACCAGTACATCGGTGGTATCGAGCACGCCATTCTCCACCTGATGTACTTCCGCTTCTATCACAAGTTGTTGCGGGACGCCGGCATGGTCAGTAGCGATGAACCGGCGGTCCGAATGTTATGCCAGGGCATGGTTGTGGCCGAGACTTATTATCAAGACGACGACAACGGCCGGCGCCGCTGGATCAATCCTTCCGAAGTAGAATTTTCACGTGACAGTAAAGGTCGTACCATCGGCGCCACCTTGATCAGCGACGGCTCGAGCGTTTCCATCGGCGCCGTCGAGAAAATGTCGAAATCCAAGAATAACGGCATCGATCCAGACGGCCTGATTGATCGCTTCGGGGCCGACACGGTACGCTTGTTTTCGATGTTTGCTTCGCCTCCGGACCAGTCACTGGAATGGTCTGAGTCAGGTGTGGAAGGGGCCTGGCGCTTCCTGCGCCGGATCTGGAAGCAGGTTGCGATGCATGTGCAAGATGGACCGTTTGACGAACTTGATGCCGCTGGTCTGGATGAACGTCAAAAGGAGATTCGTCGCCTGCTCCACGACACCATTGCCAAAGTCAGTGATGACATGGAGCGGCGCTACACCTTCAATACGGCCATTGCCGCAATTATGGAGCTGAGTAACCACCTGGCCCGCTTCGAGGACGATTCTCCGCAGGGCCACGCGGTGCGCCATGAGGCCCTCAGCGCAGTTGTGCGCATGCTGGCGCCCATTACGCCACATGTTTGCGAAACGCTTTGGCGCCTTCTGGGGGCAACCGCTCCTCTGTATGCAGGCCCGTGGCCGGAGGTCGACGAATCTGCACGTGAAAGGGCATTGGTTACACTGGTCGTTCAAGTCAACGGCAAGCTGCGCGCCCGTTTGGAATTACCGCCGGCGGCGCCTGAAGCAGACGCGTTGTCAGCGGCACTGGCGAACGACAACGTGGTCCGTCACACACAGGAAAAACAAATCAGAAAAGTCATTCACTTCCTGACAAACTGCTC
>CAXXKZ010000014.1:0-33715 GCA_963665545.2 Lysobacterales bacterium
ATCCACAATTGAGATAATAGACACCTGGCGACTCCCTGATGACCCATATCCACGGCAATGGGAGGAGCGTTTCGGGGCACACATTCTCAGTCCGGCAGTAGTGAAGACAGCCCTTCGTGCCTTAGTAGCGGCAGATATCGAACCTGGTACTCTGACAACGGTCATCCTGGACGCGAGTAACCCGAGGGTGATTGCTGGTATTCCGCGCGCGCTGGGTCTGAAGCCTGAGCAGCTTGCCGACCAATTGTTCGCGGACGTTGGTCGAACAGGCACGGCACACGCGGGGCTGATGCTGGCACGGGTTCTGGACACTGCTGATCCAGGAGACAGGATTCTGGTGTTGTCCGCTGCTGATGGCATTGGATGCCTTGGTGCTGGAGGTGACTGAAAATATCGAAGCTGCCCGACCTAGCCGCTCGGTGGATTACTGGCGTGCATCCAAGTGTGATGATTTACCCTATAACAATTACCTGAAATGGCGGGGAATCCTGCCGTTCGAGCCGCCGCGCCGACCTGATCCCTCTCGCCCTGCTGCACCGCCGGCCCGCCGATCCGAACGCTGGAAGATGGCATTTGTCGGCTCGCGGTGTACAGCCTGCGAGGCCGTGCACCTGCCGCCGCAACGCGCATGTGCAAAATGCGGCGCCATAGATCAACTGCAGTCTGAATCGCTTTCCACCACACCCTGCAAGGTTGCGACATACACGCTGGATCATTTGGCGTACAGCCTGCAACCTCCTGTAGTTGCCGCCGTTGTCGACTTCGAAGGTGGGGGCAGGACTGCCTGCCAACTTACGGATGTCAATCCGGATGAAGTCAAGATTGGATTGGAACTGGAAATGTCGTTTCGCAGACTCTACACCGCCGAGGGCGTGCATAACTATTTTTGGAAGGCTCGGCCGCACCGATAATGCCACGGCATTAACCTCACTCAAATATATATGGGAAAAAGGACTCATGGCAAGTAACGGAATTTGTGATCGTGTCGCCATAGTTGGGATGGGCTGCACGGCATTTGGGGAACGCTGGGACAAGGGTGCCAACGACCTCCTGATCGATGCGGCAACTGATGCCTGTGCTTCGGCGAGAATCGAATCAGATCAAATCGATGCCTACTGGCTCGGAACCATGACAAGCGGCACATCGGGTATGTTGCTTTCTGAAGCTTTGAAGTTAGAAAATAAGCCCGTGACGCGCTTGGAAAACATGTGTGCTACGGGCAGCGAGGCCATTCGAAACGCTGCATATGCGGTAGCGAGTGGCGCCTACGATCTGGTTATGGCGATAGGTGTCGAAAAGCTCAAAGACTCAGGATATATGGGGTTGACCGGCAGCAGCCCACCTAATGATGGAACCGGGGCCACCATGACAGCACCGGCGACATTTTCCTTGTTGGCCCCAGCCTACGCTGCCAAGTACGGGGTGGACGAGGCCGAATTGAAAGACGTGTTGTCCAGGATTGCATGGAAAAACCATGTCAACGGGGCGAAAAACCCGAAGGCGCAATTCCGCAGAGAAGTGCCCATTGAGAAAATTAAGGCATCTCCTGCGATCGCCGGCATGCTCGGAATATTTGACTGTTCCGGTGTATCAGATGGATCCGCCGCCGCGATCCTGTGCCGTGCGGAGGATGCGCACAAATACACCGATCAGCCGATCTTCATTAAAGGTTTGGCCTTTACTTCGGGCAACGCTGATGGCTACTACAGCCAAGACTATGACTTCACGACATTTCCAGAAGTGGTCGCCACCTCAAGAGAAGCCTATCAACAAGCGGGCATTAGCAATCCACGTGCAGATGTCAGCATGGCGGAAGTTCACGACTGCTTTACGCCGACCGAGTTGGTCCTGATGGAAGACATGGGCTTTTCCGAACGCGGGGAAGGCTGGAAGGACGTAATGGCCGGTCGCTTCGACGGAGACGGTCCGCAACCGGTCAATCCCGACGGTGGATTGAAGAGTTTTGGTCACCCGATAGGTGCCAGCGGCCTGAGAATGATGTTTGAAATGTGGTTGCAGCTGAGGGGCGAAGCAGGTGAACGTCAGATCGCAAATCCCAAGCTGGGGCTGACCCATAATCTCGGTGGCATGCCCGGACGATGTGTGAGCTTCGTTTCAATCGTTGGAAAATAATTGATCCATAGTAGATACGAGCATAATTGGGATAGAAACAGCGGCAAAAACCATTGCGGTTGAGCAGGGTCAGCTTCAATTCTTTGCCAAGGCTGTTTGCCCCATTAATGTGACCGCTTCTTGTGCGCTTCGGCAGCACGACCGACCACATCCCAATTCATTTCAAAACCCAGGCCCGGCCCGGGTAAGATTGGTAGCTTGCCTTCCTTGAGAGTTAAATTAGGGCCTTCAATCACATCGTCCATGAGAAAGTGGTTCATATACTGATTGCCATCATCCAGATTGTGCTGGACGGCGGCAAGCTGATTCATGGCGCAAGTTGTTATGCCTGTTTCATATAATCCGTGAATGCAAATATTCATGCCTGCGGACTTGGCAATGGCTGCGGCTTCCCGAAAACGGCCAATACCACCCGTTTCATGAATACCCAGGACAATAACATCAGCAGCCTGGAGACGGCACACATCGTAGACATCTTCAGGTGTAAATACCAATTGATCGGCGGCAATGGAGATTAGCCCTTCTCTTTTGACTTGGGCCAAAGCTGGCAGACTGGTGCCGGGTGTAGGTTGCTCGATAAACTCAATATCGTAGCAGACCAGCTTGCGCATCATGCGTTTCGCGGTAAGGATGTCCCAAGCTTCATTGGCATCCAGCCGTAGCCGCCTGTTGTTGCCGATTGCTGCCCGCACCTGTTTAACTATGGCAAGGTCCAGTGCTTCACCTCGACCGATTTTTACATAGATTACCTCGGATCCTCTTTCTGCCCACATTTGGGCTTCAGCGGCAATTTCTTCGGGTTTATCACCCTGGGGAAAACCAAAATACTGGATATTGTCACGAACGGCACCACCCAACAATTCGTGCACTGCCATGTTGGACGCCTTACCCACGATATCCCACAATGCCATTTCTAGCGCCCCGAAACGGGGCGCACTCAGGGTCCCCTGTGCCTGGAATAGGTAGCGGTGAGCATCGTCGATAAGCCTCGTGATATTGAATGGATTCTGGCCTATGCACAGCTCAGTGGCTTGAAGCAGAAGCAACTGAATGGCCCCCGCAGAGGGTGAGCCAATGCATTCACCGTAGCCCGTAATTCCGGCATCGGTTTTCACCTCAATCAAAATGACCTCAGCGCCAGAAATTACTCCCTGCGCCCAGTAAAAAGGCTTCTTATAGGAAACCAAAAGTGGTGTGGTAGAAATTTCGACAATTTTCATAGCAAACTCATTTTCTTTTCAAGGAATTTTGCGTTTCTTAAGTGCATAGTAACCACTTCCCACATGGGCTGAAGGTCCCTCCAGAGCTATGAAGTGAAAAAGATCGTCCAACAAAACTTATTTCCAGACCCGGCGCGCCACCCTCATGAAATTCTTGCCGAGAATACCCCTAACTTCCTCATCACTGTAACGCTGCTTCAATAGTGCCTCGGTGATGTGCGGGAGCCTTTCAGGTTCAATGACATGGGTGTCCTCAATGCTTTGGTAACCGTTTCCAGGTGGCCAGTACCTGGCATCCTCGCTAATATGCGGTGCCAGTTGCTTGATGGATGAATCAGAGTAGAAAAAGTCCAGCCCCAGTCCGACATGTCCTGGCCCAATCAGGTCTGCAACGTAGTTGACATGCCGGATAAATGCATCGGTGCTGGCATCATTTTCTCCCAGGAACAAACCAATACCGTTGATCCCCATCACTCCGCCCGTTGCGCCACAGGCACGGATGAGGTCATCCGGCACATTGCGGCCGTGGTCATGCAGGGAGCGCGCGTTTGAGTGTGAAAAAATCACCGGCAATTCCGAAGCCTCAAAAATGTCCATTGCGGAGCGGTACGCAGTGTGGGAACAGCATTTGACGATGCCGACTCGATCCATCTCGGCAATTAACTGATAGCCCTCTGCGGTCAATCCCGTGTTGTCGGCATGGCAACCGCCCGCATATCGGTTACCGGTGTTATAGGCCAACAACATCCAACGCACGCCGAGGTCGTAGTACAAAGAAACCACAGCCAATTGACCCTCAATGCCCACCGCGCCCTCGACCGCAAATCCGACACCGACTCTGCCAGCCTCCTTATTCGCATGGACATCATCTATGGTTCTCAGCAAGCTGTATTGATCACTGTGCCTGCGAATCCAGTCGCGATAAAGGGCGCACAACCGTAGCCGGAATTCCAGCGAAAGGCCGGCGTCACCGATATTGACCATGAGTACATCGGCACCGGAACGGCGGTAACGGTCCAGACCCGACACCCACTTCGGATCCAGAGTCTGTGGCAGACAGATGTGATTGTCCCAGACTAGTGCGTCACGATGAAATCGCTCTGCAGCATCAGAAACGTTCCAGATTTGTGTCATGGTTTGGTCTCGGAACACCAAAAATAGTTAAGAATATGAGCGCCCCCATTTCCCAACATCCAAGACGATCATCATACATGAGGTGGAATCGGGATGGGCTCACACAGCATAGCCGTGCAAGCGGTATCCCAGCAGCACGCGTCGCATCTGCTGCTGCCCGTCATCAATTGACCTGTGCTTCAAAAGTAGACCTTATCGAGCCGATCGACCAACCCACCCAAGGTGACATTGTCAACGTCCATCACGCTGGCCAGTTAGGCTTGCATCATCCCGCGGCCATTGTGCCTCGAACACTGTTCAATGAAGAACACGAAATGTTTCGTGATTCGGTCCGGCGCTTCATCGAAGTTGAAATCACGCCTTTTCATGAGCAATGGGAAAAAGAAGGCGTGGTTCCCAGGGAGTTGTGGAACAAAGCCGGGGCAGCAGGATTATTGTGCTGCAATGTCCCGGAGGAATATGGTGGGCCTGGCGCCGATTTTCTTTACAATGTCGTGCTGCACGAAGAGTTGGCCCGAGCGGTGGCCACGGGTCCGGGTTTTGCCGTGCATTCAGATATGGTGGCCAACTACATTTACAAGTTCGGCAGTGAGCAACAGAAACAGCATTGGCTGCCCAGGATGGTTTCCGGGGAGTCCATTGGCGCACTTGGCCTGACTGAACCCAACGCAGGCAGTGACCTCAAGGCGATCAAGACCAGGGCTGTGCGCGATGGCGACAACTACGTCATCAGCGGTCAGAAAGTCTATATTTCCAACGGTTAGCTCTGTGACCTGGTGGTGCTGGCCTGTAAGACGGACCCTGCAGCTGGAGCTCGCGGCATCTCCTTCATAATTGTTGAGACGGACCGTGAGGGCTTTGAACGGGGACGCAACCTGGAGAAGATTGGGCTCAAGGCCCAGGACACCTCGGAGTTATTTTTCGATAATGTTCGCGTGCCGGTCAACAATCGAATCGGCGAAGAAGGCGCTGGTTTTTCAATTGCCATGCACAACCTTGCGCACGAGCGTATCACCATTGCCGCATCAGCCCTGACGCAGGCAGAGGCGGCCCTCGAGTGGACCTGCGAATATACCCGCGAACGCAAAGCGTTCGGGCAGGCCATAGCCGACTTCCAAAATACCCGCTTCAAGCTGGCGCAAATGGCGTCGGAGATCCGTTCCCTCCGGGTTTTTATCGATGAGTGCATACGCCTGGCAACTGCAGAGAAGCTCGATGGCACTGATGCGGCCATGGCCAAGCTGCTGACGACCGAATTACTGGGACGGGTTGCCGACGATTGCCTGCAATTGTTCGGCGGCTACGGCTACATGCTCGAGTACCCGATCGCCCGTGTTTACATCGATTGCAGGTACCGCCGCATAGCGGGCGGGTCGTCTGAAATCATGAAAGAGATTATCAGCCGAGATCTGTTGCGGGAATAATCCGGCGCACTACCATGAGGAACAAGCATTGAGTGAATCGAAACGGTTCTGACAAGTTAACTTTTCCGGACCATCATTACTTTCTCTTGTTGATTCAATCTGAGTTCTCCGTGGTTTTCCTAATGAAGCCAAGTGCCTCACGCACAGCTGAAACGATCTCTTCAATATCGCCTTGATTCATTGCGGTGCTCAGAACGATACCGCCCGGGGGAATGATTTGGACCCTGGCGTTGAGCAGAAATCGATGGAGCTTCAAGCCTTTTTCCAGAGCACCACCGGCCATGACTGAAAATATTTGGCGGTAATTGGTCGGTTTCGGAGTGCCCAGTATCAGCGCACACAGCGACCCCGCGCCGGCAACGTAGCCTTCTACGCCGTATGTGCTGAGCGTTTCTTCGAGTTTCTCCCGCAGCGTCAGTCCCATATCGTTTAGACGGGCCATGACGGCAGGTGTGAGTTGGTCCAACGCTGCTTTGCCAGCGGCCATAGACATCGGGTTGGCAAAGAAAGTACCGGAGTGCGCGACCGCAACCGGCTGCAGCAACTGATTAAACAACGACATATAGACCTCACGACCTGCGACCGCCCCAATTGGCAATCCGCCGCCAATAACCTTTCCCAACGCTGTCAGGTCGGGCTCGATGGCAACTTCGCCCTGCGCACCGTGGTATCCAATTCGAAATGAAAATACTTCATCGAAGATGAGCAGACTGTTGTTATCAGCGGTGAATTGGCGGACGAATTCCAAGTATTCGCTCGAGGCAGCCATAAAGCCCATTCGCGTTACAAGGGGATCAATCAGTACCCCAGCCAGATCTACGCGGTGGGCTCGCAGCACCGTTCTTGTGGCATCCACATCGTTAAAGGGCAATACGATCGTGTCCGCTGCGACGGAGTCCGTCACACCCTGTGTTGCCGGGGTGACGGCAGGACATTCAGCCTTACCCCATTGATCCGGGCCCGGGTTGAGCCCAAACGCAACCCCATCATAACTGCCATGATAGGCGCCTTCGACCTTGGCGATTTTTGATCGACCGGTATAAGCTCGTGCCACCCGACAGGCAAACATGACGGCTTCTGACCCCGAATTGGTGAAGCGGATCTGCTGGGCAAATGGCAGCCGTGCGCAAAGTGCTTCAGCCAGGTCCACCTCCACTGCTGTGGGTGCGCCAGCACACACCAACCTGGCCGCCTGCGTGGTAATGGCTTTGAGTACCGCAGCGTTGCCGTGACCGTGGATCAATGCTGACATATTGTTTACACAATCCAATCGCGTGACGCCATCCACATCGGTGATTCGGCAACCTTTGGCGTACGCTGCGTAAACCGGATAGGGTGGGTAGTAAATGCTGTGGCGGGAATTTCCGCCTGGCATGCAAGCACCAGCACGTTGATTTAGAAGAGCTGATTTCGAATCGTCGGATGGGTATGTGGGCATCATCGCAGTGCACTTGAGGTGATGAGAAAACGCTAGATACTATTACATAACTTTGTTATGGTTTCCACAATGTTGATTTGTGCTTTGACTGCATTGGGTGACAGGTCGCCATGCCCATCTTCCGCCGAGGGCGGTAGCCAAAGTTCAACCGCGATCCGCACGCCATGGATATCAGAACCAGGAGATAGCGCGAAAACCATCCGTTGCCGCCACCAGCGCACTGCCCAGCGATTCATCGTTCCAGCGGTGGCCGGCAACCGGGACGATTTTCAATTGGGCCTGCGGCCAAACCTGGTGGAGGTCATAGGCGCCGTGCGGTGGTGTGCACATATCGAAGCGGCCGTTGATAATCGTTCCGGGGATACTACTCAATCGACTCGCATTGTTGAGCAACTGCCCTTCTTCGACAAAATAGCAGCTCTCGTCATAGTGGGCAAAGATCCGTCCCATGGTCACGGAATGTTCGCTGACCTCGATGTCCTGTATAAACGCCATATCCGGCCACACATCCAGCGTCTGTGCTTCATAGGTCATCAATGAAATCGCCGCCGGTTTGTGAATATCCGGATCGGGGTCAAGCACCCGGCGAATATAACTGCGCCGCAGATCATCTCGTTCCCCGATCGGTAGAAAGGCATTGAATTCCGCCCAGACCTCCGGGTAGACAAAGCGCGTGCCTTCCCACCACCACCAGGCATCGATGTCACGGGCAAGAAATACGCCGCTGACAATCAACCCGGCGCATGATTGTCTATGGGCCTGCGCATAAGCGAGCGCCAGGGTGCTGCCCCAGGATCCACCAATGACAAGCCAACGTCCGATATCCAGGTGCGCCCTCAGTTTTTCCATGTCACTCACAAGATCCTGAGTGGTGTTGGCGCGCAATTCTCCCGACGGGGTCGATCGCCCACAGCCGCGTTGCTCGAACAGGATTCCGCGAAAATGTGCAGGATCGATCAGCTGTCTGTAGTAGGGTCTGATGCCGCCTCCGGGCCCGCCGTGGAGAATCAGCACCGGCGGGCCGGCCGGATTGCCAAATGCCTCCCAGTACAGGGTATGAGTCTCGTCGACCTCGAGCATGCCGGAGTTCGAGGCTTCGATTGGCGGATAAAATGCGGTGTCAATCCTGGGCATGGATCTGTGACTTCAGTCGATTGAAAAAATGAATGTTTTGAGCAACTACGGTTGTATCATATCTAACATGTTGATGCCTACATCGGAATACACCTCGCGAATGGATCGGCTGCAGCAGGCTGTTGCGCAACATCACCTCGATGCCTTCATTGCCAGCAATGATGACAACATCTCCTATCTGACTGGTGTGGACTACGCGTCATGGGAGCGCAAAGTCCTGTTAATCGTTCGTCCCGATTCAATGCCCATCTTGATTGTGCCCCGCATGGAACTGGAACGCCTCGCCGGTGCAGTGACGGTTGATGACATCAGGGATTACTGGGAAATGGATGCGCGACTGGGACGAGACTGGAAAACGTGTTTGCGGCAAGCGCTGGGAAGGGCCTGCAGCATCGCACTCGAGCCGACCATCGATGCCGATATCTATGCCGAGGTTGCGCAACGGCAGGCGACATTGCTGCCCCTTATCGAAGATCTCAGGGTGGTCAAGTCTCAGCGAGAGATTGCCCTCATCCGAAACTGCGCGGCATATGCCGACGAGGCCATGACCCTGATGCTCGACAAGCTGACCAACGGCATGTCCGTCGGCGATGTCATGCAATGCGGTACCAGGGTCAATGAGTCGATTGAAAAGGAGCAAAGTAATCGCTCATCCAGCAATGCTTATACAGTGATGATGCTTCAGGCCGGGGCAAACGCTGCGAATCCTCATTACACCTCTTCTTTCGACGAAACCTTGCGCGACATGCCGGCAATCATTAATTCGGTGATGAAAGTCGCCGGTTATGCCACCGAATGTGAACGTACCGTGTTGATCGGTGCCGTAAATGACGAAGTCAGGGATTTGTTCTCGGCCATGCGCGAAGCCCAATCGCTGGCATTGAGTATGATCGAACCGGGCAGGCCTTGTGCGGACGTCGACATTGCCGTGCAGAAATTTATCACGGAATCGGGACTGTCCGAACATATGCGTCACCGCGTGGGACATGGGCTCGGACGCCAATCGCATGAGCGTCCTTACACGTCCGAGGGCAGTGAGGAAATTTTTTGTGAAAACATGGTCATAAGCGTTGAACCGGGTCTGTACGTAACCGGGCTGGGGGGATTCCGGCATTCCGATACGGTGATCGTTTCCGCAGATGGCGCCGAGTCAATCACGCGTTACCCCCGGGATATGGACTCATTGACATTTGCCTGAGGCCGAGGATTCGAGTGCTGCGCTCATCGAGTGCATATCCTGCAGGTAGCCGCCCAGGCCATCGATGGTCTGCTGCCAGAATTCGGGGGTGGTCAGATCGATTCCCAGGCCTTCCAGAACGGCATCCTCAACGCTCAGCCTGCCCGTTAACGCCAGGTAGTGATCATAGTCGGCCTGGAACGATGACCCTTCGAGCTCGAAGCGCTGCGAAATCCCGGCCGCCAGCAAATAACCCATTGCGTAAGGGAAATTGTAGAAAGTGGCGCCTTCCATAAAGAAGTGGGGTTTGCTTGCCCAACCCATCCGGTCCATGCCGTCGGATCGCATTCCATTCGATTGTTGCCGGTCACCTGCCAGCGAATCGCCAAACCACTTCTGATAGCCCTCGGCCATCAGCGCTTTAAGGCGTTCGATACTAAGATCACCCTGTGCACGTTCCCGGTAGAGTTCGATTTCAAACTCGTAGTCACGAGGAATCCTCAACAAGTAATTCACCACGGTATCGAGTTGAATGCCCAGCACCAGTGCTCGTCTGCCTTTGTTGTTGTGAGTTTGCGCAAGAACGTGGTTGCGTAGCATCGTTTCGCCAACCAGCGCGGCTGTCTCACACGGAGTGGCGGAAGCCTGTTGGGCCCAATACCTACTACGGTAAAGTACCTGCCCATGCCAGGCGTGGCCCATCTCATGAGCCAATGTGGAAACATCATTGAAGTTTCCACGATACGACGCAAAAATGCCTGACTTGCCGGAAAGCGGGAAGGCAGTGCAAAAACCCATGGTGTATTTCCCTTCCCCGGGTTCAGTTTCGACCCAGCGGTTCCTAAATGCCATACGAATAAACTCGGCCATGGGAGGATGGACGTCAGCGAATGCGCCCTCAATCAAATTTATCGCACCATCAAGCGGCATGGGCGATGCTTCAGGCAACGGGAGCGCAGCGGAGCGGTCATAAATTCCCAGCCGCTCAAAACCCAGAATTCGCGCTTTGAGACGCAGCCATTCCTGGGGCAATTGCCGGTTTGACGCTATGACAGCCATCATCTGCTCGACGGTTTCCCGCTTCACGTCGGCCTGGCGCATGGGCGCATCCAGAAATTCCGAGTATCCCCGTTTTTTCCACAACACCATGCGTGCGCCGGCGAGGCCATTGAGGCTGGCGGCCAGAGGAATCTGCTGGCCTTCCCGTGCCTTCGTGCTAGACCAGAAGGCCTCCTGGCGATTCTCCGGGTCGGGTGATGAGAGCACAGAGTAGAGTTCGGTTATGCCGATGTTTTTTGTTCCGGCACTGCCAGCGCCCATTTCAAATGTCATGGCGCTGTTGATTTGTTCGAACAAGCGACTCCACCCTGCAGAGCCGCTGCGTTTCAGTTCAATCGCCAGTGCCTCCTCAGGCTCGCTCATGCGATAGCTGGCGTCCTGGCGAAGTTTGCCCACATAGTGCGTCGCGTGCTTCAGTTCTGGGCAAGTCAACAGTGTCTCAAACACCGAGTCGTCTAAGCGTCTCATTCGGCCCCGAAGCATCTGGACCGAAAGCGCGCGGTGAAACCTCAGATTCGCGCTGGTGTTTGTCGCAACGCGCACGGCCTCTGAATCATCACCCACGCCCATCAGACTGAATGCGTAAGATAAGTACTGATGGAAGCGCAGGTCAAGTTCCTCGAACGCCAGCAAAAAAGCCGTCAACCCACGCTCAAATGTTGCCTTATCATCGTCATCCAAATCAGCGATACGCTGTTGAAATTGCTGAAAGTCCCGATCCACGCGTTCGGCGAAACCCTCTGGCGTGTCTCCCGCCCGGAGTGCAAATAGGGTGTCAATATCCCAGTTGGTGTATCCAATCGCGTCGTCGACCATCATCTGCAGTTCAGGCTTCGTCATTGCGCCTGCCCAGTTCCGGTCCAGCAATCCACAAGATGACGAAGGCCAGCAGCACTGTCAGCCAACTGCGAAAGTCGCCATAGTCATTCCACGCCAAGGTTTCATAAGCCAGACCACTCGACATATGGACGTAAAGGCAATGGACCATGATTGCCGGAATTACGCTTCCACCGGTTCGGTTGTAGAAGTAGGTGATGATGATCGAAAGGCCAATCAAAGCTACTGTAAACATGGCCAGGAACAGCAGGTATTCGCCGAAAGGCAGCGAAATCATGTAGGTCCCTGCGTCACGTGGAATATGCCAGGTAGACCACATGATGCCGATCAGGATACTGGCGTTCAACGGGCTGCCCATCGTCTCTATCAATCTCGGCAAAGCAAAACCGCGCCAGCCAAGTTCCTCCAGCAATCCTCCCTCCCGGAGAAAGGCTCCGATCAGGAAATACAGCGAAAAAATCCAGATTGACGATCCGATACGTGGCCGGATCTCTTCCCAACCCGCTTCGCCACCGTATGCCCAGCTCATGAGCACGAAATACAAGCAGAACGCCAAAAAAACACTGGTAAGCGATCCGTAGGCTCTCAGCCCTTCTGCCGCGCTGACACCCTCCCGCCAGGGTTTGAAGCGAGAGAACAGCTCTCGCAGGCCCGCTCGGCGCGCGATCAGAAATACAATGATGATAGCGGCAATGGTGGGGGCGCCAGCATAGAAAAATGACAATAGAATCGCGGGATCTTCAAAGCTCATGCGTGCCAGCGACAATACATTTATGTTGGAGATACCTAGTTTTTCCTGAACGTCCCAGACGATGGCGTAGTAATTGGCCGGTTTTCCGCTGCCTTCGAAATACCGAAGAGCGAGCCAATAACGCCCCGCAGCGACGACGCTGGCGATACCAAAAGCCAGGATATAGAACGACCACACCGGGTGGCGCCGAATGAGTTGCATCATTGCTCTATTCCCTTCTCCGTGGTCAGGACCGAAGAGGATTGATCACGCAGCCCCAGATTGCGGCCCGCTACCCAGATCACGACCAACGCAATGACTAGAAATACCGGCACCCGCAAGTCGATTGGCCAGGGCAGCATTGCGGACACTGCCTCCCAGTTCAGGGTGCGTGAGCAGTGGATGAACAGGCCGTAAATCATGATTGCAGGGATCACACTGCCGCCCAGCCGGTTGAAGAAATAGGTGATGATTACCGACAGCGCCACCAGGGCGCCAAAAAACATGAACTGTCCGAGGAAAAATGCCCCTAGATCCGTTCCTGCAATCAGCGTCGGAACCTCTCTGGGCAAGTGCCAGATCAGCCACATTACCGCGATGACCAGGCTCGCCTTCAAGGGATTCAACCCCCTGCCCAGCAGATGCGGCAAGGCAAAACCCCGCCACCCCAGCTCTTCGAGGGTTCCGCCCTCCTCCAAAAATGCACCAGCCAGAAACAAGATTACGAATGGGATCACAGACGTGCCAACCCCACCAATCACCTCACTCAGCGCGTCACGCCCGCCCGCATACAGCGTCACCAGGGCAAATAGCCCCATGACCACGAGGTAACCCAGAATGATCACGGCGTAAAGCCCAATGGCTTCCCTGGCCGGTACCCCCTCACGCCAAGGCCGAAATCGGCCTCCGAGTTCCTTAAGACCCTTCCGGCCATAGGCCATTGCAGTCACCACCAGCGCGGCAATCGCTGGCGCGCCGGCAAAAACAAAGATACCGAAGTAGATCGAATAATCCAGCGTAACCGCTGTGATCGAGACTATATTGACGGTGGACTTGTGAAAACCCTTTTCAACGATTGTCGCAAACAGGGTACTGCCGTAGTCGAATGAGGGGTCCTGGAAAGCCCTGAGCAGTACCACCCCGCAGGCAATTGCGACGGCCAACACATAGAATGACCAGAACGGATATCGGCTGACCAGAGATTTAGCACGCATATTTCACCAAGGCGGACCGGAAGCGGAGAAATGTGATCACAAGTGAAGTTGAAGTCTTGTCATCGACTGCGTCCCTGAAAGAGGGAAAACAGGGGACCGGAAACCATTTCGGTCAAAGTGGTACCCGGCCCCTTAGATCTTGCTTCAGAATCTGAACATCGCCTGAACGCCCCAGTTGCTGCCGACATGCCGCGATGTGATCGGCCGGAATTGGCCGCCTGGGCTAAAGAATGCCTGCGAAATGACATAGTCATCATCTGTCACATTATTGATATAACCCATCAATTGCCAGCGCTCGGCTTCCACACCGGCACGAATATCCACGATTGAGTATTCGAAGAGCTCGGCGCCTTCAACCCATCCGGGGCTGTAACCGCCGCGGTGATGGTTGCGGCGCCATGCCGCTGACATCACGAAATTCATACCGGCGGAGATCGGAATGCGGTAGGTGCCAAACAATGTCCAGTTTGTGCTGGTGGCGCCCGGAATTGGAGAACCCTCACTGATCGTCACAAAAGCGCCGGGTATCGGCGTAACCTCGGTGATCTCGCCGTCGATGTAGCCGAACGAGCCGCCGATCGTCAGGTTTTCTATGGGTCGTACTGCAAAATCCAATTCGAAGCCGTCGGTCTCGCCCTTACCAAGATTCTGGAAGAAGAAGTTGAACGAACCAAAGTCGAAAATCCCGCCCAACACATCGTCTTGCTTTAAGCGAAACAGTGCCGCATTGATGGTCAATTTGTTATCAAACCAGCTCGTTTTGACGCCCAGTTCAATATTTAGCGACGTTTCCTGGCCGTAGGGTATGATCTCAGCTGCTAGGGCCGGGTCCACATCGAAATTGAAGCCCGTGTTGTAGCCTCCAGCGCGGAACCCTTCGTTGGCCCTCAGGTACAGGTTCACATCGTCAGTCGCCCTGAAAAGGATTCCCGCACCCCAGGAGGTATTGTCCCAGTCGTCATTGCGGTCCAGAAAAATTCCTGTAGAACCTGTCCGTGTACGCGCAAAGTCAAAGTCCTTTTCATCGCTGGTGCGGCGTACGCTACCTATCAGGTCAAGTCGTTCTGTGATCGTCCAGGTCAGTTCACCAAATGCGGACCATGACTTGGCGTTGATGACGGCTTCTGTTGCCGAAATAGCCAAGAGGGCTCCCGAGGGATCCATAATGTGTACCGGACGAAACAGATTCAGGTCTTCTTTGTAATAGTTCAGCCCTACAACATACTGCAACGAGTTGTCCCAGGTCGACACCAGTCGAAGTTCCTGGAAAAACGCGTCGACATCTTCATCCCGCTCAATGGTTTGAAAAGCCAGTGTCTTGTCATCGAAGCCGTCCTGATCGGAAAGGCTGTCCAGCTTGTATTCACGAAAGCTCGACAGACTGGAAACTGTCCCAATTGAAGTTTCCCAATTGATTGTCATGCCGTAGAGGCTGAAATCCTTCTGGGCGTTGGAAGGCGTATCCCTGCGGATATCGGTCTTTGCCTCGCCACCAATTTCCTCGGCGGCACCATGATTTTCGGGACCCTTCTCCGAAGAACTGTCCATCCAGAACGTCACATCCACATTGTCCGAGGCCTGCCACAGGGCGGAGGCACGAAATCCGGCAATTTCCTGGCGGTCCTGCCACTCATCCAGGGTGGTGTTGAAATACTCACCCTCGTTCTGATCGATGTACCAGGTGGCCAGACGCACGGCGAACTTGCCCTCTGAAATGGGGATATTCACCACGCCTCGGGCTTCGGTACGATCAAACTCTCCGTAACCCACCTGAACCGAACCACCGAAGTCTTCCAGGTCAGGCGCGTTATAGATAAAGTTAACGGCGCCGCCCACTGCATTTCTTCCATACAAGGCGCCCTGCGGGCCACGCAAAACCTCCACGCGCTCGAGATCATAGAAATCGGAGAATACCGTTCTGGCGCCACCGATATAGTAACCATTCTGGTAGACTCCGGTGCCCTGTTCGATGAAGTCCAGCGGTAAGCCCACCCCGCGAATGGAAATGGTGTCGTTGATGCTGAATGCGCCGCTGTTTACCAAAGCGTTGGGCACCATGTCGATGAATTCATCGATTCGCCTCAAGTCGAGATCCTGAATCGTCTGGCCCGTAATGGCCGTGACAGTTATGGGTACATCCTGAAGGGATTGCTCACGTTTGCTGGCGGTAACAATGATTTCCTCCAGACGAGCGGATTCATCGCTACTGTCATCCGCTGCATTTGCCTGGGCAAAAACAGTCGAAGTCATCAGCATGCTGAGCAACAAACAGGTTGAAATGGTCATTGATCTGTACATTTTGCTAGTCCCCTGCGGACGTCGGACGAAATCCTGCCTTTGTCCCTTGGAAATAAGTTCATAACATTAAAAGCGCCGAAGTATCTCTTCACAAAACATTAGATGATAATGTTTTGTTTTAAATCTAGCAGAACCTATTGAAAAAAACAAGTGTGGAAGTTCTGTTGAATCTTTGAATTCGCAGCGAGAAAAAGTCGAGTTTGCCCATTTCTAGAGCAATTCCTCGTCACGTGGCACTTTTCGGTGACGCATGGAGCAGTTGCCGCCCTGGTACATCCGAAGTCGTACAGCCGGCCGGTACTTTGTCAACCTGATTTAAGTGGGGTCAGGATTGGAGCCCAATACCGCCCGATACCAGAGATCTGCCGCCCGTTCAGCAACGCGTTCCGGACCATCCCCTTTATTCATCAGTCCGGGCAGCTGCGATATGTAAATGTCCTTGCACAAACCGAAGATCGACTCGGTCAGTGCATGGGCCATCCACTGTTCTTCGCCGGTCGCCAATTCCATGCTCATACGTGCCTGGCGGAACCGTTCTTCAAGCCGTGCCCACCATCGATACTGGTACTTGGCAAACACAAGCTGCACTTCCGGGTGATCGGCATCGACCGCCAGTACGACGCGCGCCAGTTCTACGTTGTAGGCGAATCCGGAAACGTAGGCCAGCAGCATTGCGTAGATTTCTGTGTAGAAATCCGGGTCATGGGGTACCGCCAGGATGGCCGTTTTGAACGATTTCATCCAATCCTGCGACACCTCGACCAGTACGTCTTCCTTGTTGTCGTAATGGAAGTAAAAGCCGCCGTGGGTAATTTCCGCTTTCTGGCAGATATCCTGAAGGGAAAAACGGCGGCCTTTGCTGGACACCAGCCACACGACCGCCGATTTGATTCGTGATCGTGTTCGGTTACCCTTGGATGCTTGTGTCTGCCGGGACGGATTGGTGACCATAGCTTAATTCCTTCATTGCTCGCGGTACATGTCAGCCACGTTGTACATCAATTGCTGCGACATATTGTAATTCAGCCCTTTGATGTCATCACGCAATGCGAGCATGCCGTTAACTACGTACAGGAATATCACTGGGGAGTCCTCGTCAATTATCCGCTGCGCCTGTTGATATAGTGCGGTCCTGTCTGAAGTCGCAGCGCTGGTCGCAGCGCGGTTCAACAGGTCATCGACCGCATCATTGGCATAAAACGAATAATTGCCTCCTTCGCCGATGGTCCGCTTGACGAACATGTAGTTCATGATCGCCCAGGGATCAGGAAAATCGATATACCAGCCGCTCAAGGCCATATGAAAATCGCCGGAGGACAACTTGCTCTGATAGGCCGCGGCGTGGTGCGGAAGCAACTCAACGTCAACGCCGACTTCGGCAAAATTGCCTTGCAATGCCTGCGCCAACGAACCGGGATCAGGCGCGCCGGTCAACATGCTGAGACTGACGCCATCTCCAAAACCGACCTCAGCGAGCAGTTGCTTCGCACCCTCAACATCCATGGAATTAAGCGGCAGATCTGCATCGTAACCGGGTATGCCCGGCAGCAGGGTGCCGCGCATCGCCTGCGCCTGGCCGCCAAGGAGGTTGGCGATAATGCCTTCGTAGTCCACTGCCTTGCGCAGAGCCTGGCGCAATTTGACGTTATCCAACGGTGGCTGCCGGGTATTAAGCCACAGGTGGTACAGCTCGTAACTCGGTGCGGAAAACACCCGCACCCCCGGTGCCGACTGCATCGTTTCCACCCACCGTTGCACCATCCCCTCCATGATGTCGAGGTCGCCTTTTTCCAGCTGAATCCGCCGCGCGGATTGGTCGGCGATCACCTTGAGCAGCACACGATTGAAAAAACGCGGTTGGTGTGCAGCGTAGGGATTGACTTCCATCGACGCCCGTTCGCCCCGCTCCCAGGAGGCGAGCCGATAGCTGCCACTGCCGGCCGTATGCTCAGACAGCCAGCCCATCGCATTGTCGGCATCCAGCTCATGAGCCATTACGGCCGGATTCACAATGGACCCACCCGATAGGGCCAGCAACGGTAGAAAGGCGGGGAACACGTCATTGAGATGAATGCGCAAGGAATAGTCATCAATGACCTCAATCTCCTTCAACCAGGCCTCCACCGATTGGGCAGCTGAACGGCCAACCCGAATGATGCGGTCAAAGGTAAAATCCACCGCTGCGGCGGTAACTTCAGTGCCGTCATCAAAGTACTGCCCGCGTTTTAGTGTGAAGGTCCAGATCAGGCCGTCATCATCCGACGACCATGATTCGGCGAGCTCTCCGACCAGGGTTCCCGTAGGTTTCCCGCCTTCAACTTCAAATGCCAGCAGTTGCTGGTAAGCCAAACTGATGGCCGTGTAGTCATTATTGTTCGTGGCGGCCGCAGGATCGAGCGTGGCCAGATCACCCACCTTGCCGATCACCAGCGTTCTGACATCGCCTGCAGATTGGCTGCATGCCACCAAACCCGAAACGAGCCCTGCAACAAGTCCTGAGACAAGCAAGAAGTCACACCAGCGTCCCGCGACGTGAGCTATTTTCATGGGCGTTTCCTCTCTTCAGCCGATTTGTTGATGACGGGCAGATCAATGCACGATGCATACACGCTATTTCTTTGAATCTCAATAACTGGGTCGCCGCTGGCCGGCACTCTGACGAAGTTGTTTTTGTCATGTCCCGCTATGGCCAGGCGAATTGCATGTCCCTTGCGGACCAGAACAGAAGTGGGAAACAGCGCAAAGCCAAGTGTCGCGACTTTCCCAGGAGCCAGTTCCATCGCATCTTTGCTCAAGCAGGAATGGTAAGGGCCGAAAACGTGAAAGGGCGGTGGTTCATCCGATACGCGGCGATGAATTGCCCGCAGCACGCCTTCGGTAATGTACGTGACGCGTCCGTCGGGCCAGACTTCTTCCAGATACACGATAAAAGCACCATCGCTGTGTGACGAGCCTTGCATACAGCGTCACAACGGGATGGCCAGTAATTTCGAGATCATGCGGCAGCGGCCCGTGAGGTGTAGGCGAGCAGGAGTTCATCAGCCGCTGCGCGATCACCGTAATCAATTGGGGTGCCCCCCATCGAGGTCGCCCAGCGAGTCAGGATGCCAGTGCCGGCGTTGAAATCGACGGCATACTGGTCTGCCAGGTTCCGCCCGGAGGGCGGGCGATTGCTGAGCTCACGGTCCTCCGCCAAATACCATCGCTGCTCAGCAATGTCCTCAGGCGGCCATTGCTGTGTCACTTTCCAGCGGTCCTCTCCCATTGTGAAATAGTGGATTTCCCGCTTGGGTTCAGGCGGCGCATCGTCAAGCAGGTACGGGTCGAGGAAGCCTGTGATCCAGTCAACCTGTTCCTGCAGACCCGGCGTCACCGGCGTGTCCGGCGGGGAGTAGGGGTTGGCATTGGATAAGGCCCCGTGGTTCCAAGGCCCGATGTACAGCAGAATCGGAGCATCGAATGTAAGGTATCTGGACAACGCCGCCCTCAGTGGTTGCCGAATCCAGCCAGCCAGCCCAATACATCATTGGAACCTGACTGTTCTCGAACTGCTCCTGATACTCGTACAAGGCTTTACGTTGAGTTGCGCCTTCCGGTGCTTCAAGACCCATGACATCGTCCCGAAACAGCCAATCGTCAAGCCGGTCCACATAGTAAATATTTTGACGATGTTGCGCGAGCGCGGCCTCGAGGTCACTGCCATCCTCATCCGCATCCACCGGTTTGACACCCAGACAATAGGCATAGCCTTCGGGAAATATGCCCCTCAAGCTCTCAACATCATTACGATCGAGGGCCTGCACGAAACGCCCCCAGTCTTTCAGGAACTGGATATTCTGCAGGCCGCCTGGGATACAGAATTTGGGAATAATAGTCAAAATCAGTAAACCTCGGCACGGCCGCCTTCAGGGCCTGGGGCGCATATACTGCAGCCAACTCAGCAGTATTGCCCAGATAGGAGATGCCCTCGGCTGCGACTCGGCCATTTGACCATGGTTGGCGTGCCAGCCATTGCACTACTTCACCGGAATCCTCCACTTCGGCTTCAGGGTACTCGACTTTTCTGCAGCCAAACGATGCGCCAGACCCCCTGACATCCACAGCCACAAGAGCGTATCCAGCCTCATTGACACATTGAGCAAATGATTTCGTCGCCGGCTCCGGCATCGCCTCGTCATTGACCCTGGTGCGCCAGTATCGGGTGAACCATGCCAGCGCTGGAATCCGCGCGCCCTCGGGCAGGGCTTCAGGCAACCAGATTTCGACCGCGATACGCGTACCGTCGCGCATATCCACGTATTGAGATAACTGGACGCGCCCGAATTCAGACGGCATGCCGATATCCCATTATCTTCCCAATCGTAATAAATTCTGCAATAGTCATTTTAAATATAAAAATCAAATTTACAATAATATATTTATATATCAATTATATATACTGATATAATCAAAATTACTGACTAAAAACATTATATAGCAATTTTATTACAAAGATTCTAGCCCCTCCAGAACGCTCGAGCGCGTTAGTCGCCGGTAATGATCGCTTTGAAGGAATATGGTGCCAGCATCTCTTTCACCTGGCGGGCGACTTCCTGAAGCGCAGCCTGCGAACCGCCCGACAGCAGAACATTGGCTAACATCCCATGCATGGCGTCCGCCTCGACAGTAACGCTGATGGCGACGCCGTGCCCGGCCAATGGCGAAAGCGCCTGTTCAATCACCTGACGGGTGACAGCCCAGCGCAATCGCGGCTTAAAGATTTTTCCGACCTCGGTGCGGGGAATTTCATCGACCAGGAATATATCTACGGGCACGGCGGCGCGCTCGGTGATGGTTTCGTGGGCATGCTGAAACAGTTCCTCCACAGAAACGCAAACGCCGGGCCGCAAGACGATAAACGCAACCGGCTTTTCACCCACAACGGGATCGGGCTTGCCGAGGGCCGCCGCTACGGCGATATCCGGGTGGCGGTAAAACGCATCCTCAATCACTTGCGGATCAATGTTGTGACCGCCTCGTATGATTAGGTCTTTTGCGCGCCCGGTTAACCACAAATAACCATCAACGTCGAAACGACCCAGGTCCCCCGTGTTGAGCCAACCATCACCGACCCACAGGCCGCGGTTGTGGCTCTCCTGCAAATAACCGGGGAATACATTCGGACCTTTGATCACCACCAGTCCGGTCTCTTCCGGCCCACATTCACGTAGCATGCGTCCTTGGCCATCAACTTCGACCGTCTTTATCGATTGGTAAGGGTAGCGAATGCCAACCGATCCGATCCGCCTTTCCCCGTTTCTTGGATTGCGCACACTACTCACACCTGCCTCGGTCAGGCCGTAGCCTTCAAACAGGGTCAGTCCGGTTTGCTGCTCGAAACGCCTGATCACTTCAACCGAGAGCGGTGCCCCACCGCAGGCGGTCAACCGCAGTGAACTGATATCAACGTCCGCCGACGGAGGCGCCTGCAGCAGATTCTGAAAAATCGTGGGCACAGCCAGAAAAAAGGTTGCCCTGAAGCGCTCGACGATTTTCCAGAAATCGACAATGGCCCGCTGATGCCGGTAACCCCAGGGTCCCAAGACCACGACCGCAGCACCTGCGCATAGCGGCGCAACCGTATTGATGAACAGGCCACCACCATGAAACCAGGGCATGCCCGACATGACAACGTCGTGCTCATCGAGACCCGGAACGAATTTGAGGGCCCAAACGACATAGGCTTCATTGCCATGCGTAAGCGGCGCAATTTTGGGCGCTCCAGTCGTGCCGCCGGTATGAAAATAGGTCGCAATTTCGTGCTCTTGGGGAAGGCGCTCATGGGATAGCTGCTCGCCGGGAAAACGCTCCAGCAGCTGATCGAAATCGCTCTGCGGGTTGCCACCACCTATCCAGATCACGAATTCCAGAGTTGGAACCTGTTGTTGTAACGCTAAAGCTTTGCGATGAATTTCTTCATCAATCGCTGCGCCGGGAGCAAGCAACAACCGGGTGCCAACTTCATTCATGATTGATGCGAGGTGACTGGTGTCGAGGTAGGGGTTGAGCATATTGACGATGCCGCTGGCCGCACCACCAAAAACAGCCAGTAGTGTTTGCGGAAGATTTGGCGTGAGAACAGAAATCACCTTATCGGACTCCAACCCCAGTGAGCGCAGCATGTTGGCAGTCTGATTAACGCCAGCAAGCAATTCCCGGTAGGTCAGCGTTTCGGCATCGTCACCCACACTCGCCGAAGGGAGATAATGGACGGCCACTTTGTCGGGCTGGAGCCCGGCTACAAGCACCAGGGCCTCGTATATCGACCGGTGTGCGTAGCGGTTTTCAAGCGGAATCGCCTCGACCGCCCGGATATCGGCCATATTACGAAGTGGCGACGATTCCATTGTCATGTTCCCACCTGTTATGAAATTCCAGTCTGGTATTCGAGCACCAAGTTATCCTGCCGGGAGCGGAGCAGCGTTGAAGGGGTGAGCGACAGCATCCAAAACATAACAACGTTATGTAATAGATTCCACCCAGACTCACATCCAAGGCTTTGCTGAGCTTACTCAGGACGCTGGCTCACGACACTGGATCGGCCCGTAAAACCGAGCTCAGCAACTGCTTGGTATAGGGTGCCTGCGGATTCAGCAGAACGCGCTGCGTCTCGCCCGCTTCGACGACCTGTCCATGTTTCATTACGATGAGGCGCTCGCACATGTGGTCCACAACCGAAATGTTGTGACTGATGAAAAGATAGGCTAAGCCCAGTGATTCCTGCAGTCCGAGAAGCAGGTTCAACACCTGTGCCTGAACGGAAATATCCAACGCCGATGTCGGCTCGTCGAGCAGGAGCAGCTCGGGCTCCAGCGCCAGGGCCCGCGCTATTGCGATCCGCTGGCGTTGACCGCCTGAAAATTCGTGTGCGTGGCGGTCAATGTGGTGTGGGTCAAGGCCAACCTGATCCGCCAGCATTGCCGCCTTTTCGCGCCGTTCCCTGCGCGTACCCAGGCGACGAATTTCCAGCCCTTCACTGATGATTTCCCACACCCGCATCCTCGGATCCAATGACGATTGGGGATCCTGAAACACAATCTGGCAGCCGCCTTTGGCCGAGCTGCCCAAAGTGTTCGGGTGCGACAGCGTTTCGCCCTTGAATCTGATGCTGCCCGATTCGATTGGCACCAAACCCATAATCGCCTGGGCCAATGTACTCTTGCCCGAACCGGACTCACCCACGATGCCGAGTGAGTCACCAGCTTGGAGCGACAAGGACACTTCGCGCACGGCCTCGAGAAACCGCAGCGGTTTGCCCAACCAATCGTACTCCAGAGCAAAGCGCACACTGACATTCTCAACTTCCAGGAGGGAATGATTCGGCATTGCTGCTCCCTCACTCGACCGGCAACAGATGACGCCGAGCTGTGCGTTCTGGCAGCGCATTGAGCAGGCGCTTGGTATAGGCATGCTCCGGATGCGACAGCAAGCGGTCAGGATCTCCAGATTCCACGATTCTGCCGTCAAGCATGACGTAAAGCCGGTCACAGATATACCGAACAACGCCCATGTCATGGGTGATCATCAGAATAGAGGCACCGCTTGCCCGCGCCCTGGCGGCCAATAGATCGAGCACCTCTTTTTGTACGGTCACGTCCAGAGCACTGGTCGGTTCGTCGGCAATTAGCACCTTGGGATTGCATGCAAACGCCATTGCGAGCACAACCCGCTGACGCAATCCACCGCTGAGCTCGAACGGGTAGGCGCCCATCACGCGTAGCGGGTCTTCAATCATCATTTCACTCAGCAATTCGGTGCCGATTTCCATCGCCCGCTGGGCGCTTTCACTTCTATGTGCCCTGATGACGGCACTCAATTGCCGACCAACGCGAATTGTCGGATTGAGGGATGTCAATGGTTCCTGCGGTACTAGTGCAATTTGCGATCCGCGGAGGGATTCAAGTTGCCGCTCGCTCATACTCAATACGTCCTTTCCAAGCACCGTAACGCTGCCACTGACCTGCGGTTTAGTGCCCAATGGAAACATGCCCAATGCGGTCAATGCCGAGACCGATTTACCGGACCCCGACTCTCCGACCAGTCCGACAATTTCTCCCTGGAAGACCTCAAGCGAAATGCCTCTCACGGCCTCAACGCTGCCCCCGAAACCGGGGAAGCTAACGCGCAACTCTTTGATTTCGACCACGCACTCGTTCATTTCTTTCTGCTCTTGGGGTCGAGTACATCCCTGATCCCGTCACCTAGCAAATTGAAACCCAGCGCCGAAACCACAACCACCAATCCAGGAATCAGCGAGTACCACCATTCATCCTGAATGTAGGCACGGCCTACGTTAATGAGGGCACCGAGTTCCGCGGTCGGCGGCTGTGCCCCGAGCCCAATAAAACTGAGCGCCGCAGCCGCGAGTAACGCGCCGCTTATGTGCATGGATGCAAAAACCACCATGGTCGACAGCAAGTTGGAGACAATATGACGGCGCAGCACATAGGAGGTCGAGGCGCCCATCGCTCTTGATGCAAGCACGTATTGCATCTGTCGCAAACCGAGCGCCTGGCCACGCGCCAGGCGGGTGTAGAACGGCACGCCCAGGATACCCAGCGCCAACGCCAGATTGACGAGACTCGGCCCCAGCGCCGCAGTCATGGCCAAGGCGATAACCAGACCGGGAAGGGCCATAACCGTATCGGTGAGCCGCATGATGACCGCATCGATCCGACCACCGGCGAGTCCGGAAAATGATCCCAATAAAGTGCCCAAGCTGGCGGCGATGGTTACGATGGCAAGCGCGACGGCAAGCGATGCCCTGGCACCGTAAATGATGCGTGAAAGCAAATCCCTGCCGATTTCGTCGGTGCCGGCCCAGTGCGCCGCCGAAGGAGGCAAAAGCCGGTCGTCGAGGCTTACTGCATACGGATCGTAGGGCGCCAGCAACGGCGCCAACAGGGCAATCGCCAACATCGCAACCACAATCGCCAATCCGAGAATCACCAGTGGGCTATGCCTGATTTGATACCAAATGTAGCTCCACCCGCCGACATTAGAGGAAGCTAGTGTGACCGGAGTGTCCAGCGGCATTCAGCCTACCGCCCGAATTTGTGGATCCAGCAGCATGTAAGCTAGGTCCACCAGCAGATTCACAATCACATAAGCCATGGAAACAATTACCGTGAATGCCATGATGACCGGAAAGTCCAGATTGAAAATCGCGTTAACCACATAGGAACCGGTTCCGGGCCAGGCGAATATGGTCTCAATCACAACAGCGCCATACAACATGTCGGCCAATGACAGACCCAACACAGTCACCAGCGGAATCATTGCGTTACGCAGCGCGTGGTTGTACAAAATCCGGTTTCGGCTAATGCCACTGGCCCGGGCCATCAGGATGTAGTTCTCATTCAGCGTCTCAAGCATCGATGAACGCACCAAGCGCACGATGGACCCTATAGAAATGACACTGAGCGTTATCGTGGGCAGCAGAAGATGAACAAAGGCGTCTCCGAATACCCGAAAATTGCCGGTCAACAGGGAATCGACCAGGTAGAAACCCGTGATGCGGGTTGGCGGATCGACGGCCGAGCCCAGGCGGCCTGAGGCCGGCAGCAGATCCCATAGGCCATAGAATAAGAACATCAGCAACAGGGCCAGCCAGAAAGACGGCATGGAAATGCCCAATACCGAGAAAAACCGCACGAAGTGATCGCCGATTCTGTCCTTGTTCACCGCAGAATATATGCCCAAAGGCACACCGATCAGGACCGAGGTCAGTAACGCCAGCAACATGAGCTCAATGGTTGCGGGAAAGCGCCTGAACAAGTCGTCGCTGACTGGTCTCCCGGTTTGAATTGATTTGCCGAAGTCTCCACCGAGCAACTGGCCAACATAACTCGTGTATTGTGCGTACAGTGGCCGGTCCAGGCCCAGCTCATGACGCAGCGCGTCGACCGTCTCGGCTGAGGCCCTGGGCCCTGCCATCAATCTTGCCGGATCTCCCGGCACAGTGTGGGAAATAAGAAACGTAATCAGGGAAACCCCGAATACCACCAGGATCAGCAAGGCAAGACGCTGAATGATCACCCGAGCCAATACGCCACCTCTTCGCGCGATGCCAGTTCTGGGCTGCGCTCTGAACTTAGTTATACTGATGAATAACTGATGCGCCGGTAACTGCAACATCAGGCCCTTTTTTCACCATAGCACCGCTCGGACGAAATTTCTACGGAATCCCGATGGCATGAAATACCCCCTCATCGAGCCTGATGTAGAAGCAGTATTCAGTGACTGGAAAGACCCGGATTTGCCCGGCGGAGCAGTGGCGGTTCTGAAAAATCGCAAACTGATCCACTACAAGGGCTACGGCAGCGCCAATCTGGAGCGTCGGGTGCCGTTCGGTCCGAAACAGAAATTCTGCATTGCCTCTGTCACGAAACAATTCACCACATTTTGCATCCTGCTGCTGGAAGAACAGGGCAAATTGACGCTGGACGACGATGTCCGCAGGTATTTTCCGGAGCTTGCCGATTTCGGCACGTCAATAACCATCCGGCATCTGTGCCACAACTGCAGCGGTATCAGGGATTACATCGCGTTCGCTCCCTTGTCAGGCGGCCAACTGCTGAACAAGCTGCCTCGGGAGTTCATTCTGCAACTCATCACCAATCAGCGGACTCTGAACTTTAGCCCCGGATCCCAGTACCGCTATAGCAATTCAAATTTCGTCATTCTCAGTGTCATCCTTGAGCGGCTGAACGGTTTGCCGCTTGGTGAGGTTTTCAGTCAGTGCGTGTTCGAACCACTGGGGATGCATGACAGCTTGCTTGTCGATGACCCGACCCAAAGACCGGAGGGCTCAATCACCCCTTACCGCACTATTACTGAGGGAGATGACGGGCAGACCAGCCACAAGCCCTGGGAGTGGGATATTCACGGCTCAGGTGACGGGGGAGTTTGGAGCACAATGAATGACATGGTCTTGTGGGAATTGAATTTTGACGACAATGTGATTGGCAGCTCCAATCTGACGGAGCGCCTGACTCAGACCAGTCCCTTGAATGACGGCGCCGCAAATAATTACGCGCTGGGAATGCACACAGGCATTTACAGGGGTGCTCGCTGGCACGGCCATGGTGGTGGATTCGAAGGCTTCATGTCGCAACGCACGCGCTTTCCCGATGACGCCCTGTCGGTCATCATTTTCGCCAACCACAGTGACAACCTGATAGACAGAACCTACCGGGTGGCGGACAGTTTGCTTGAAAATCCGCTACCGATCAACGAGCCCATGAACGTGGATTTTTCACCAACCGAAATGCGCGAACGCCTGGGTTTTTACCAGGATATGCATTCAGGAATTGCATTCGATCTCGGATTGGCCAATGGGGAGCTGAATCTTGAAATTGCCGGTTTTCCACGCCGACTGATACCAGAAACAGAATCCTTTTACCGCCCGGATCCCCGTAGCGCATGGCGGGGGTCCGTCGAAATTGGCCCACTCGAACCACGACCGAAACTGATTGTCGAGATGGAACAGGGGTGGCGCATGACAGCGACCAAGTCTCGTGATCCTCAGGGCGACCTAGAGGCATTTGTGGGCGTTTTCTACAACAACGAACTTCGGACAACCTATTCGTTGGAGGCGCACTCGGGCGCGTTGTTGCTTACCTGCGACGGCTGGGGTGGACAGCACAACCGATTGAAACTGGAGCAAAAAGGTGTGGATTCGTTTGTTTTGTCCAAATTGGCCAAAGACCGCTGGTTACAGGACGGCGAGCCAGTGTTCTGGTTTCCCGAGCCTACAGGCAGTGGCCGTAATAACCTGCTGGTCAGCGCTTATGGCGCAGAAGGCATTCAGTTCAACAAAGTGGCACCCTCTGGCGCCGGATCTTGAGCAGTATGCACAACTTAACTGGCCCGAGAACTCAATGGGGATCGAAATGGGGGAGTCATTGGAATTCATCAACAATTCCACTTGAAAGGATAGTTAGTTCAAATACTATAAGATTACTATTTTATGTTTTATAAATATCAAACTTGGCCAGAAAATGGAATGCCCGATGTGCTAAGGTGGCCCTACCAATAACCCACGAAACCGATATGGCTGCAAACAAACCTGGCAGTGCCTCTCATCTGTGGAGAAAACAACCCAAGGGCAACAAAGGCCGCCGCACCAAAGCACTCATTCAAGACGCCATCATCGATCTCGTCAGCGTTGATGGGCTTGGCCTCAATGAAATTAAGCTCAATCGCATTTGCAAAAAGGCTGGGGTTACCATTGGCGCGTTCTATTTCCACTTCGAAAACAAGGATTCAGCAATTTACGAAACAGCTGTGGATGCGCTGGAACGGTTCAAGTGCGAGTTAGCGGAGATTCCTCACAGCGACGACCTTTCTACTGAGTTGCGGAGCATCATCCTAGGGTATATTGATTCAATCGTAACTCGCCCAAAGCAGACGCGACTGGTTTACGCCGCTATCCGCAGCTCACCTGCTGTGCACAAGGCCTACGAAGTCATGCACTTTGACATTGCCGACAGATTGGAAGCGCTGATCGCCGATGCGAGAGCCCAAGTAGGGCGTAATGCCTCCGAATGCCGCCTGATCGTGGAGTTCCTGATGGCGGGCATCGAGAGTTTCGTGGAAAACGTCTACATGTGGGACAGCGATCGAATTGCACGGCTCGGCGACCGCCCGGAAGTGCTGGCGCACAAATTGGCAGCGATGTGGGTAAACATCGCAACCACCCAACTCACCTCAACTGATTGAGGCCTCACTAAAGGGTGGTTGACCAAGTCTTTCAAAAAACATAACATATTTTGTTTTCTGATCATTGAACCAAACCGAGAAACAATTCATGGCCGTTGGGGAAATGCACACGGCGTGATCTGGGACAACTCTGTTAATCACTCCGGACCAGATCGTAGAGGACTCAGCCGGCGCAGCCGAAGCGGGCGCGGCCATTGTGCATCTGCATGCACGCGACCCGGAAACCGGGTGTCCGGTGACCGACCCAGCGGTATACAGGCAGTACCTCCCACGCATCAGGGATCGCTCCGACGTTGTCAGCGAACTGTGCGTGATCAGCGCTTGCATTACTGATCCAGTCGCCGCTTGGTTAAGGATCAGTGAAAATTGACTAAGTATGCATTCACCGTACCCCCGAAGGAGCGCAAGCGGCAGGCTGCATAGCGCCGCTAAAATCTTATCGCAAATAGACGGAACGGGTCAATCCGAGTTTGGCTCGAGCGTTATGGCCACGCGCTTGTTGCTCTTGGCGTCTGTATTTTCTCTTGAGGTGGCACTAAAGCCGTTCGCCGAGAAGTTCAAACGTCTGAACTTGGCCGGAAGTCTCTTGTTCAGCATTCAGTCCACTTTGCAGTCGATAGCGGCCAGACAGGCCGTCTCAAGACTATAGCGGGAGCCAGCGCCCATCACCTGGAGTGCCAGTCGAGAACGGACGTTGAGATAAATTTGTTCAGCCTCCTTTTCTTACTAAGCTTTTTGGATAAATGCATACCAAATGCTCCAACTAACATTAGCACCAATCCTGTTGCGGTACCGGGAAGAAGAACGTAGAGAATTACTGTCCTATTTAGATTCGCTATCGTAATCAAAAGTACATTTATTGTAAGAAATCCTCCGATGAGCAAGACTGCCCACGCCGCCCACTCACTCACTAGCCAGTTTTCCAGTTTCTCAGCCTCCTTCACGAGTATTTTGACGAGCTGCTTTTCTTTGTAAGGTTTGGCAAACAACTCCACTCGTCGCGCACCAATGAGTTATGATCGAATCTGGTGTTTGAGCAGTTGAAAAAAAGCGGCGTATCTGGTTGATTTGTTGTTACCAAACTTCAAAGCAACCAAAGGAGATACGCCACTATGAACAAGAATAATGTTATTGAACTGGAACGTCGAGCAATCAGTGCCGATCCGTTGACCGAATTGCTCAAAGAAGGCGCCCGGAAGCTGCTCGCCGAAGCGGTGGAAAGTGAAGTCCAGGAGCTGCTGGCCAAGTATCAGGATTGGCGTACCGAATCAGGTCATGCCGGTGTGGTGCGCAACGGTTACCTGCCAGAACGTGAGTTGCAGACCGGCCTGGGACCGATCCGGGTGAGAATTCCCAAGGTGCGCTCGAAGACCGGTGAAGCAGTGAGTTTTCAGTCGGTGCTGGTGCCGCCATATGTGCGCAAGACAGCGACTTTCGAGGCAGCCATTCCGTGGTTGTACCTCAAAGGGGTATCCAGCGGTGAGATGGCTGAGGCGTTGCGGGTACTGGTGGGCCCGCAGGCACAGGGTCTGTCGGCCAGCACGGTATCCCGCCTGAAACAGGTATGGGCGGAGGAATATCGAGCGTGGAGCCAGCGTCGCCTGGGACAGGACCGGTGGGTGTATGTCTGGGCTGATGGTGTCTACAGTGGGCTGCGGGCGGAGGATGCCAAGCTCTGCGCGCTGGTGATCATTGGTGTCAATGAACGCGGCGAAAAACATTTTCTGGCGATTGAGGACGGGGTGCGGGAATCGACTCAGAGTTGGCGTGAGGTGTTGCTGAATCTGAAGTCGCGCGGCATGAGCGCCCCACAACTGGCGATTGGTGATGGTGCGATGGGTTTTTGGGCGGCGCTGGATGAAATCTTTCCGGCCAGCCGCCAGCAACGCTGCTGGATGCACAAGACCATGAATGTACTGAATTGTTTGCCGAAATCCGCACAACCCAAAGCCAAGCAGGCCCTGCACGCCATCTGGCAGGCGGAAACCAAGGATGATGCAAACAAGGCGTTTGATTTGTTTATTGAGATCTTTGAGGCGAAATACCCGAAAGCGACGAGCTGTTTGCTCAAGGATCGGGATGAACTGTTGGCATTTTATGATTTTCCGGCCCAACACTGGCAGAGCATCCGGACCAGCAACCCGATTGAATCCACCTTTGCCACCATCCGCCACCAGACCAAAAGATCCAAAGGTTGTCTGACGCGCAATGGCATGTTGCATATGATGTTCAAATTGAGCCAGTGTGCGGAAAAGAAATGGCGCCGGCTACGCGGCTTTGATTACCTGGCCAAGGTGATTACGGGGGTGAAATTCAAAGATGGGATCGAGGTAAAAGAGATTGATCAGGTCGCCGCTTGAATCAAATGGCTAAACACCAGATTTGACAATAGCTCCGCATCGAGACCACATTCTTTGTAGCGCTTGTATATCTTGTAACCGGTGACGCGTGAAATGCCGAACTCGCGGCACAGGCATGCCATCTTCTCGCCTTCCAGCAGGCGGGCAATAAATCTCAATCTTTCATCCATCGGTTTACACTCTTTCCAAGGCATCTGGGTATCTCCCAAATGCATTAATGTGTAAACCATGTGTCCGGAATAATCTGTAAACCAAGTGTCACTAAGGACATTGGGTCTCTGGCAGTGATCTCCGACAGAGACCCTTGTTCTTTATGAAAGTCAGTAAGTTACAGGCTTTTTGGCGTTCAACATCTGAACCAAATTCACTCCAAATTAGCCGATTTATGGGCTATTTGAGGCGCTGTCTCGAATCGAGAATTCGCGAGTTCAGTTTTGGTTTTCATACCGCATTTCAATAGCTTAAGGTGAGCAGGCTTCGTTGGCTCCCCATTCATGCCTGAGACGGACATAATCGTTATACAGGTTTTCAAAAATGGGTACAACTGTTTCGCAGTTAAGGTCTGTACGGTTACAGCAAAAGGATGTCTGAGATCAGCTTCTACATCACAACCTCAAATTATCGTATGCTGCGCACCCGGATTTGAAAAGGTACGGCCATGACCGCTCCAGTTTACGAATTGTGCATTGCAGGCATGCTGCGTTCACTCCAGAACCTTGATGCCATAGTCAGCAAGGCTGAGAAAATGGCCGCAGCGGACGAATACCTGGAACCAGAAACGCTTATCCAGTCTCGGCTCTACCCCAATATGGCGCCTTTGGTATTTCAAATTCGCGTCGCAACTGATTTCGCTAAGGGCGCTGCTGCGCCCCTGTCAGGCAACGAAGTGCCGTCCTGGGCGGATGAGGAAAAGAGTTTTGAAGACCTCCACGAACGGCTCGCCAAAGGTATCGACTATTTGTCCAGCTTCAATTCCGAAGATTTTGACGGCGCCCAGGATCGTGACATCGAGTTGGAATTGGGGCCACACACGGTGAATTTTCGCGGCAGTGAATATGTCTCTGACTTCGTTCTGCCCAACTTCTTTTTTCACGTCACCACCGCATTCAATATCCTGCGCCACAACGGCCTGGATGTCGGCAAGCTTGACTTTCTTGGTTCGATAGCTGGATTGGACCTCTGAGCTTAGGGTCCAAGTAGTTAATAAATCTTTTCATGGAATGAGGTTATTACGGCTACATCGGGACCTGGTGCAACTTGGGCGATAAGGTAGGGAGGGCCGGAGCTATTGTCAAATCTGGTGTTTAGCCATTTGATTCAAGCGGCGACCTGATCAATCTCTTTTACCTCGATCCCATCTTTGAATTTCACCCCCGTAATCACCTTGGCCAGGTAATCAAAGCCGCGTAGCCGGCGCCATTTCTTTTCCGCACACTGGCTCAATTTGAACATCATATGCAACATGCCATTGCGCGTCAGACAACCTTTGGATCTTTTGGTCCGGTGGCGGATGGTGGCAAAGGTGGATTCAATCGGGTTGCTGGTCCGGATGCTCTGCCAGTGTTGGGCCGGAAAATCATAAAATGCCAACAGTTCATCCCGATCCTTGAGCAAACAGCTCGTCGCTTTCGGGTATTTCGCCTCAAAGATCTCAATAAACAAATCAAACGCCTTGTTTGCATCATCCTTGGTTTCCGCCTGCCAGATGGCGTGCAGGGCCTGCTTGGCTTTGGGTTGTGCGGATTTCGGCAAACAATTCAGTACATTCATGGTCTTGTGCATCCAGCAGCGTTGCTGGCGGCTGGCCGGAAAGATTTCATCCAGCGCCGCCCAAAAACCCATCGCACCATCACCAATCGCCAGTTGTGGGGCGCTCATGCCGCGCGACTTCAGATTCAGCAACACCTCACGCCAACTCTGAGTCGATTCTCGCACCCCGTCCTCAATCGCCAGAAAATGTTTTTCGCCGCGTTCATTGACACCAATGATCACCAGCGCGCAGAGCTTGGCATCCTCCGCCCGCAGCCCACTGTAGACACCATCAGCCCAGACATACACCCACCGGTCCTGTCCCAGGCGACGCTGGCTCCACGCTCGATATTCCTCCGCCCATACCTGTTTCAGGCGGGATACCGTGCTGGCCGACAGACCCTGTGCCTGCGGGCCCACCAGTACCCGCAACGCCTCAGCCATCTCACCGCTGGATACCCCTTTGAGGTACAACCACGGAATGGCTGCCTCGAAAGTCGCTGTCTTGCGCACATATGGCGGCACCAGCACCGACTGAAAACTCACTGCTTCACCGGTCTTCGAGCGCACCTTGGGAATTCTCACCCGGATCGGTCCCAGGCCGGTCTGCAACTCACGTTCTGGCAGGTAACCGTTGCGCACCACACCGGCATGACCTGATTCGGTACGCCAATCCTGATACTTGGCCAGCAGCTCCTGGACTTCATTTTCCACCGCTTCGGCGAGCAGCTTCCGGGCGCCTTCTTTGAGCAATTCGGTCAACGGATCGGCACTGATTGCTCGACGTTCCAGTTCAATAACATTATTCTTGTTCATAGTGGCGTATCTCCTTTGGTTGCTTTGAAGTTTGGTAACAACAAATCAACCAGATACGCCGCTTTTTTTCAACTGCTCAAACACCAGATTCGATCATAACTCGGAGGGCCGCCGGGACACCCTGCAAGTGTAAGGCCCGTCCTCACCCTGCGCTATCAGCATTTGGCTCGCGCAGCTGTAAGAATTCGCCTCGTTTTTGTTGTCGCAACCGAGGGCTGCCAGTGCCGCCG
>CAXXKZ010000015.1:0-150108 GCA_963665545.2 Lysobacterales bacterium
GGGTGAGGAACTGGACCAAATCGGACTTGGTTTCACACTGGGGTACAACATCAACGAGAACATTCAATTGACCGCGGGTTACATGGCGACGGTTAACGACGGCGCGCCCACCGACCTGCAAATGGACGGCTTCAAGCTGTCGCTGGTGTTCGGCTGGCACCCCCTGGTCGAGGGTATGAAGCGGCTTGGCAGCAATTAGTATCGCAGGCCACCCCTGATCATTCGGCAAACACCGGCGGACGCCGAGCGGACCAGGGCCGGGCATTTTCCAATTGACCTGCCAGTGACAGAAGCGTTTCTTCCGCCGCCAGTTTACCGACCAATTGGACACCCACCGGTAGCCCGGCATCGGACCAGTGCAGGGGCAGGGAAATTGCGGGCTGGCCGGTGGCGTTGAACACCGCGGTATAGGGACAGACGTCGAACACGCGGTCGATCCATTCCTCGGCCGTCAGTGAGGCATCGTCCTGGTTGAGATAACCGAGTTTTATCGTGGGTTTGGCGAATACCGGCGAAAGCCATACGTCGCATGTCTCAAAAAATGCACCCATGGCCCGTGACATCGCATTGACCAGGATGAAGGTTTCGGCAATGTCCGAGGCCTTCAGGGCTCGCCCGTAGTCGAGCATTTTTAGCGACTGTGCCTCCATATTGTCCGGACCCGCCGTGCGCCCGGTCGCGGCTTCAAATCCGTCGACTGCAGTGGCCATAAAGGTCGCTGCCAGGACCAGGAAAACGCGCCCGGATTCCACCCCCTTCATCGGTGCCTGAGCCTCATAAACATCGTGGCCGAACTCGGCCAAAAGGCGAGCAGTTTCAGTTACGGCTCGGACGCATTCCGGGTCGGGTTCGGGGCCATCCGGTAAGGCAGCCGCGGAAAAGCCAATGCGCAAACGGCCGGGATCGCGTGACACTGAATTGAGAAAACTCTTGTCGGGCTCAGGCATGAAAATTCTGCAGCCAACATCAGGGCCGGCGACTGCGTCGAGCATCGCTGCGGTATCGCGCACCGAGCGGCTCACCACCAACTCGCAGCCTAGGCCCATAATCCCCTCGTCAAAATCCGGCCCGAACGGGACACGGGCACGCGACGGTTTTAGCCCAACCAGGCCGCAGTTGGCTGCGGGGGCGCGAATCGAGCCACCACCATCGTTGGCGTGCGCAATGGGTACGATGCCCGCCGCAACCGCGGCGGCGGATCCGCCGCTGGAACCGCCGGCAGAGCGCGTTGTATCCCAGGGGTTGCAGACCGGACCGTAAAGCAGCGGTTCGGTCGATACATTGCAGCCGAACTCCGGGGTGGAAGTCCTGGCAACGGTCACCACGCCGGAGCGCTTGAAGCGGGCAACCAGTTCCGTATCGTGGGGCGCCACCACGCCTTCGAACAGCCGGCTGCCCAGTTGCGAGGCGATGCCGGCATAGTGCGACCCGATGTCCTTAAAAACAAAGGGGACGCCGCTGAACGGGCCGTCTTCGGGACCGGTCTCAAGCGTCTGCGCGGCTTCCTCGCGCAGGACCTCGACGACAGCATTGATCTGGGGATTGACCTGATCGATTGCCGAGAATGCTGCTTCGGCGAGTTCACACGGCTTGACCTCTTTGGTGGCGACGAGTTTGGCGAGTCCGAGGGCGTCGTATTGGGTGTATTCGTTGAGTTGCATGCTGACTCCATGGATAGCTGGCGGGTTGGCCATAGTCTACAGCCCGGAGGCAGTGTAAGCGGGCATAGAAAATCTCGCCGCTGTCAGAGAACTGATCGAACACATCGGTTAAAGTGGGCTTAGCCTGAAGCTGGAGAACAGCATGAAGACCCGCCGAAAATTCCTTCAACAAAGTGTCCTCGCCACCCTCGGAGCAACCATGATGTCAAATTTATCTGCAGCGCAAACCAACCGCCGGATTGTTTTGGCCTCACGCCCGCACGGCAAACCTACGGCGGATAATTTCCGTCTGGAACAACATGCCATTGCCGCACTTGAAGAGGGTGAGGTCCTGCTGCGCATCCTCTACCTGTCGCTGGACCCATACATGCGTGGGCGCATGAACGAGGGTGAGAGTTACGTCCCGGGATTGGAACTCGATGCGGTCATGGGTGGCGGCACGGTCTGTCAGGTGGCGCAATCTCGCAATCAGAATTTTGTGGCTGGAGACTTGGTGCTGTCCTATTCGGGCTGGCAGGAATACGAAGTATCCAATGGTACGGGTGTGACGAAACTGGACCGGCGAATCGTGCGTCCTTCTCATGCTTTGGGTGTGCTGGGGATGCCCGGACTGACTGCCTATGTGGGATTGCTGGACATTGGTCGGCCCAAACCCGGTGAAACCGTTGTATTGGCCGCCTCAACCGGCGCCGTGGGTTCGGTGGTGGGCCAAATCGCCAAGTTGAAAGGCTGTCGCGTGGTCGGCATAGCGGGCGCGCCAAAGAAGCTGAAATATGCCGTAGATGAGCTCGGCTATGACGCCTGTATCAGTCACCGTGATGCGGAACTGGCCCGCCAACTCGCAAAAGCATGCCCGGATGGTATTGACGTGTATTTTGAGAATGTGGGTGGCTCTTCGTGGGCAGCAGTGATGCCCTTGCTGAATGATTTTGCGCGGGTGCCGGTGTGTGGCCTCATCGCCCATTACAACCAAACGAGTTTACCTCCAGGGCCAGACCGCATGGTCAGTCTCCAGCTGCTGATACTCACCAAGCGCATCAAGATGCAGGGTTTTATCGTCAGTGATCACTATGACCGATTCAATGATTTTGTAGGCGACGTAAGCACCTGGCTGAATCAGGATCAGCTCAAGTACAAGGAGGATGTCGTTGAGGGTCTGGAAAATGCCCCCGAGGCGTTCCTGCGATTATTCAGTGGCGACAAATTTGGCAAATTGGTTGTACAGGTCGGGGCGCAACGCATATGACCGCTACACAATGCCGTGGAAGGAGTCTCGCTTCCCTCGGCAACTGCTCCCTGCGTTGCTCTACCTCCTGCATCCCTGCAGTCGTGCTCCCGCCTTCGGCGGAAGGCGGCTGCGCTCGACGGCATGCAATAGGCGCCTGGCCCCTCTGGTACCGCTCGCTTTGCTCGGCTTACCCAACCGGGGCCGGCGGGTCGCCTGCGGCTCCCTTGCTTCTAATCCTGATGGTTCTGGCGGCTCCCGTGGCTGCCGTAGAGACTGTCGACGAAGACGTGATCGGCAGAATCCGTGAAGAGGGATTCCAGCGCTCCCAGGTCATGGACATTGCCTTCGAGATGACCGACTTGCTCGGTCCCCGTTTGAGTGGCTCTCGCGACATGCGCAGGGCGCAGGAATGGGCGACGGGCAAGATGGCATCACTCGGTCTTGTCAATGTGGCCGTTGAGCCTTTCGGCGAGCACGGTGTGAGCTGGGACAACGATTACACCTCGATCCATTTGATCGCGCCCGACTACCAGCCTCTGATTGGCTATCCCTATGCCTTCACACCCGGCACCGATGACAAACAACGCAGGGCAGTCAGACTGGCGGTGATCCGGCGCCGCGATGACTTCGAACAGTTTCGTGGTCAACTCGCCGGCGCGATCGTATTGAGCAGCGCAGCGCTCGAATTGCCGCCAGGTCTGGAGCCCGATGCCGTTCGCTTCACCGACGAAGAGCTAGCCGAGCAGGCGGGGGCAACCATCGCCTCGCCATTTGGGGTTGGACAGGATGACCTGGCCTGGGACGATCGCATCATGGCCTACATTGAACCTGAGGATCGCGAGCGCTTTGATCTGTTGGCGCCCACCATTGAGGAGCAGGAGGCATTTGCGGTCGAGATAGAAGCCTTTTACAAGGAAGAGGGTGTGGCTGTCGTGCTGGATCCGTCACCGGGTCGCGATGGGACGGTGTTTGTCGCCGGCCGGCCCGGCAGCCGCTACGACCGTTCTTACGCAAGCGCGGTGAATGCCTTGCCCAGGGTTGCGCTCACGCCTGAGCACTACAATCGGCTCTACCGGCTGGTGAGCAAAGGCCATCCCGTCGAGGTGGAAGTTGAAATCATCAATGCGCTCGCCGATGGCGCTCAGGCCAGCAACGTGTTCGGCGACCTGGCCGGCACCGACCTTGCCGACGAACTGGTGATGGCCGGCGGGCATTTTGACTCTTGGCATGCCGGCACCGGTGCCACCGATGATGGCGCCGGCTGTGCCGTCGTTCTCGAAGCGGTTCGCATCCTCAAGGCCATCGGCGTGCAACCGCGGCGCACGATCCGCGTGGCGCTGTGGAGTTGGGAGGAGGGCGGTAAAGTGGGGTCGCGCAGTTACGTCGCCGACTACTTCGGCTCTGAAGCACAACCGACACCCGCCCATGAAAAGCTCTCGGTCTACTTCAACCAGGACAATGGCACCGGGCAATTCCGTGGTATCTACCTTTCGGGGAACGAGCGCGTGCGCCCCATTTTCGAGGCCTGGATGCGGCCGTTCCATGACCTGAAAATGAGCACCCTCACCAGCAATAACACCTTTGGCGTGGACATTGTGGGATTCGACATGGCGGGTCTGCCGGCATTTCAATTCATTCAGGACCCGATCGATTACAAAACCAGAACGCACCATTCCAATATGGACGTCTACGACCGCCTCGTGCCCGAGGACCTGAGGAAGAATGCGGTCATCCTGGCGAGCTTTCTGTACCACGCTGCGATGAGGGATCAGCCGCTGCCGCGCGTCACCAAACAAATGCCTTGATGTGCCGAAACCCGACGAATTGCGGTTATTCGCTGGTTACTGCAGCCTGACGCTGATTAAATCGCAGCAACTGTTTTTTGACTGTCATGGTGCGTTCTGTTTCATAAGTAGAAAAATCAATTTTCGGCCCGCCTTGGTGAAATATGCGGGCTAGGTGTGAATTCCAGCAACGTTGTCTCACAGGTTAGGCTCGGTGCCATCGTTACCGCAAAGTGCCATGAGGCAGTTGCGGTTCGCTCCTGGCGGATGGCCCTTTTGCACAAGGATGTGCTTAGATCGTGGAGCGCAGGGATGCGCGGGAACGATCCAGGGCGCTAAGAACACTTGAAACCGTTCAGCAGCTCTTCGAGCCGCCGGAAAATGCTGCCATCCTGGCATTTTCCTTCCTCACGCCATCCTTGGCGCTGGGGCTCGACGACCCAGTCGCTTGTATGGTGTTTCTGCCTTAAATCTGGATGATTAAGGGTGCCGGGATGGGCGGGACGCAGTCGCTTTCTGGCCAGTCGGTACAGACTAACAAGAGTTCGTCCCCATCCCATTCTCACCAGAGCGCCGATTGAGAATCTAGCTGCAATGACAGCCGATGTATACAAGCTTGCGCCCCGTGAGATCCCGGCTACGGCATATAACCGCGGAGATCATTATGACAAGCAATGTTACCCAAGTCACTTTAGGTGTGGATGTTTCGAAAGATCATTTGGACGTTTACGATTGGACCCGGCAACGACATTATCAAGTCAATAACTCAACCGCGGCCATTGCACAATGGCTTGGTGGGTTGACGGGCGAGGTACGACTGGCGCTGGAGCCGACATCGCATTACCACCTGGCGGTGGTGGATACTGCGCACGCTTTGGGCTATGCGATCTACTTGGTGAACCCACGCCAGCTGCATCACTATCGGTATGCCGTCGGCCTGAGGCATAAGAGTGATCCGCATGATGCCTGGTTGTTAGCACGCTATCTCAGCCACGAAGCGCAGTCATTGCCTCGTCATTGCCCGTCAGACCAGCATTCACGGGAGCTGTGGGCTTTGATTAAGCGTCGCGCTGTGGTGGTTGGAGTGCGTAAAAACATGCGCATGAGCATGCGCCAAGTGTCGCTGTCAGGCCGAGAAGTGGAACAGGCCTGCAGCCGCTTGATCCAGCGCATCGAATGCCGGATTGAGTATTTGCTAAGGGCGTTGGGCCTGCAACAAGACTATGCGCGTTGCCAACAGATACCGGGCCTTGGACCCGCCACAGCTGCTGGGTTGGTGGCGGCCTTTCATCGCGGCGTGTTCGCTTCATCGGATGCCTTTGTGGCCTACCTCGGCCTGGACATACGATTGCGGCGGTCTGGTCGCATGCAGGGCAAGCACAAGCTGACCAAGAATGGCGAGAAGGAGATACGACGATTGCTATTTTGTGCCGCTCACGCGGCCCGCAACGAACCTCGATTCGAGCGCTATCATCAGCGTCAACTGGATAAGGGACTTTCAAAAACCGCTGCTCGAGTGATATTGGGGCGCAAGTTGGTCAGGATTGCATATGCCCTTATGAGTCGAGGCGAAACATTCAAACCGTGTGTAACCATGGCTTGACCAGACCCATAGAATCTTGTCGGCGTTCGGCATCCTTTAAGGCGTGGACAGCAGCCCGCTCATGGGGCTTTCCTAACGCTGGCACAAGCCGATTCGGAGTAAGGGGTCTTCTTGCAGGACCCTTTGAAACACGAATGTTTCAAGAGGAGCGTCCCATGGATGGGCTCGAGCGCGTCCTGAATGAAGACCCCTTGCTCCGAAGCGGCGCCTCACCATCCCTAAAGTCATGGACAGCAGCCCGCTGGTGGGGCTTTCCTAACGAGCTCTGCATATTGAATGACGATTCTGGAATTCACTGCTAACACGCCCTGCTGCGGTTCCTTTTTGGAGCTACGCGGTTGGGGCATTCAAAAGTCTAGCTGGCTTGTGTAAGCTTGGGGCCATGAAAATTCGGTCATTTTACGAACTTGAATCGGGTACCTGGAGCTACCTGCTGGCCGACGAGGCAAAGGGGTGCGCTGCCATTATCGATCCGGTCTGGGTGTATGACACGGTCAGTGGCTGCTGTGATGATGGTTTCGTACAAGCCATTATCAGCAGCGCTGATCGGGAAGGCTGGAATATCGATTGGGTGTTGGAAACCCATGCGCACGCCGATCACATAACTGCCGCCGACCTCGTCCGTCGGCAATGCGGCGCGGAGGTGGCCATAGGCCAGCGCATCACCGAAATCCAGCGCACTTTCGGTAGGGTTTATCACATGCCTGAAATGGCCAAAGACGGCAGCCAGTTTGACCGTTTACTGTCCGATGGCGAGGTCCTGATGGTGGGGGATTTGGAGGTCACGGTCATGGAGGCGCCCGGCCACACCCATGACAGCGTGGTGTATCTCGCCGGCGATGCGGCTTTCGTCGGTGATACGTTGTTCAAACCAGGGTCGGGTACGGCGCGTTGCGACTTCCCCGGCGGGGATGCCAGCATGTTGTACGACACGGTTCAGAAGATCCACGCATTGCCGGACGGCACTCGCCTGTTTTTGTGCCACGACTATCCAGATGAGGACGTTGCAGCGATGGACATGGTCCTGGTGCAAGATTCACGCGCCAATAATATCCATATTAACCCGGCCACCAGCCGCGAACAATTCGTTGAGCTGCGCAAATCTCGAGATCGGGGCCTGGGAATGCCCCAGCTGATACTGTCCGCAATACAGGTCAATATATTAGCCGGTGCTGCCCCGCAGGCAGAAGCCAATGGTGCGAGCTATCTGAAAATCCCCTTCAACAACTCAATCGCAGCACTCTTGGAATAAAGCGCCACTGTCATCAGGCTGCGCGCTTGCGTTCTAAGGACATCGGGCGCGGCAGTGACCGGCCAGAGGCAACATCCCCCGCCGAAACGGAACAATTGACAACAGTCAGGAGAAGCTCCATCTTAGGCGCTCCCCCAATGGGCAACTCCACAAACAAACAGGCTTTGGACCATGTTGGACAAGACACAATCCGGACTGAATTTGAACAATCCCGACTTGCTGAGGCAGCAGGCATACATCAACGGTGAGTGGGTCGACGCCGATGACCGCGCTTCCTTTTCTGTCACCGATCCGGCGACCGGAGCGGTCATTGCCTCGGTTCCGGCCCTGGGCACGGCGGAAACACGCCGGGCCATCGAGGCAGCCAGCGCAGCCTGGCCTGCCTGGCGTTCGAAAACGGCCAAAGAGCGTGCCGCGATTCTGCGCCGCTGGTACGAACTGATGTTGAGTAATCAGGATGACCTGGCGCAACTGATGACTGCAGAACAGGGCAAGCCCATTGCAGAATCAGCGGGTGAGATCCTCTACGGCGCCTCTTTTGTCGAATGGTTTGCCGAAGAAGGAAAACGCGTGTACGGAGATGTGATCCCCAATCACCTGCCAGATCGACGCATCATCGTCATCAAGCAGCCGGTCGGGGTGGTTGCTGCGGTAACGCCGTGGAATTTCCCCAATGCCATGATCACCAGAAAGGCGGCGCCAGGAATGGCCGCTGGTTGTCCCTGTATCATCAAGCCTGCTTCCGAAACGCCGCTTTCTGCACTTGCGCTGGCAGTGCTCGCCGAAGCGGCCGGTATTCCAGCCGGCATTTTCAACATCATTACGACCAATCGTGCTTCAGAGGTCGGGCTGGAATTGACAGAAAATCCACTGGTGAGAAAATTTTCCTTCACCGGATCAACTGAAATCGGCAAGCTGCTGATCCGCCAGTGCGCCGGTACGGTAAAGAAGGTATCGATGGAATTGGGTGGTAATGCGCCGTTTATTGTCTTCGATGACGCCGATATTGATTCCGCCGTGCAGGGTGCAATTATTTCCAAATACCGCAACGCGGGCCAGACTTGCGTGTGTGCCAACCGGATCTATATTCAGGACGCGGTCTATGATGAATTTGTTGACAAATTCAGACTCGAGGTACGGGGATTGAAAGTCGGCGCTGGCACCGAGGAGGGCGTCAACATCGGGCCCCTGATTTCACCATCGGCGCTTCAAAAAGTCGAGGAGCTCATGCAGGACGCAGTGGACAAGGGCGCGACGATTGTCGAAGGCGGTGAACGACACCGTCTTGGCGGCCAGTTCTATCAGCCCACTGTCGTGCGTGATGTCACCCAGGACATGGCGTTCGCGCGTGAGGAAATTTTTGGTCCGGTGGCGCCCATTTTTCGGTTCTCTGATGAAGCCGAAGTTATCGCCATGGCCAATGACACGGAATTCGGTCTGGCCTCCTACTTTTACGCCCGTGACCTGGGCCGCGTCTTCAGGGTTGCCGAAGAGCTCGAGTACGGCATGGTCTGTGTCAACGATGGCATTTTATCTACAGAAATTGCACCTTTTGGTGGCGTGAAAGAATCCGGCATCGGTCGCGAGGGCTCCAAGTACGGCATTGATGAGTACCTCGAGATCAAGTACATCACACTGGCTGGGATTAATTCATAGACCGATCATTTTGTCAGAGCCCGGACGCTAGACCAAATTCTTTGATGTGCAAACACGGCCTTACGGCGTCTGCTTGATTGGCCATTGCCTGGGGATTATTCAGTGAGATCACAATCAAGAGCGACCACCGGGTTGGGTGGAACCAAGCTTATTCGTTTCTCAACCCTACTGGTAACCGCCTTGATGTCGGTCGTGAGTTACGGTGATCCAACCGAGGCGGCGGCACAGGCGCGTAACTGGCGTCAGTCGCACGAACAGCAAATCGTCGATGAATTCGCCACGTTGCTGGCCATTCCCAATGTGGCCAGCGATCGGGTCAACATCCGGCGCAACGCAGAGCACATCCTGGGCCTGCTGCAACTTCGGGGATTCAAAGCACAATTGCTGGAGGTGGAAGGCAGCCCACCCGCAGTTTACGCCAGTCGCCACGCCGTAGCTGGGCGCACGACCTTGATGATTTATGTTCACTATGACGGCCAGCCTGTCCATGCGGCCGACTGGGCATCGGACCCCTGGACGCCGGTCCTGCGGGATGCGCCGGTGGAATCGGGCGGCACGGTTATCCCAATGTCTGCACCTTTTGATCCGGAGTGGCGAATGTTTGCCCGCTCGGCCAGCGATGACAAAGCCCCGATTATCGGGCTGCTGAGCGCGCTGGATGCGTTGGATGCCGCAGGTATCGAGCTCTCGGTCAACCTCAAGCTGTTCATGGAAGGCGAGGAAGAGGCGGGCTCGCCCAATCTTCACAGGATGCTGTCCGCGCACCGGGACTTATTGGCAGCCGATTTATGGCTGTTCTGCGACGGGCCAGTGCACCAAAGCAGACGCCATCAGCTGGCTTACGGTGTGCGCGGCGCCGATGGTTTCGATCTGACTGTCTATGGACCCAATCGTCCGCTGCACAGTGGCCACTACGGTAACTGGGCGCCCAACCCTATCGTATTGCTGATGGATCTGTTGGGATCCATGCGCGACGTTGAGGGGAATATTCTGATCAAGGGCTACCACGATGAGGTGCTGGAGATCAGCCTGATGGAACAGCAGGCCGTCGCCATGGCGCCACAGGTCGATCAACAACTGGTTGAGGAACTGGGCATTGGGCGTGCGGAAACCGGCGCCCGCCTCGAATTGGCCATCATGCGACCGGCCTTCAACTTGCGTGGATTTCAGTCCGGTCAGGTAGGCAGTGCCGCGCGCAATGCCATTGGGGTATCGGCCACCGCGTCTGTCGGTTTACGTCTTCTGGTTCCCGCCCAGACGCCGGCGCATCTGCATCAGGTCATTGAAGCGCACATTCGGGACCGCGGTTGGTTTGTCACGCATGAGGCGCCTTCGGCACAACAGCGCAATGAACACGAACGCATCGCCAGAGTCGAGTGGAATGGTGCGGGCAACCCCGCCTATCGCACGCCAATGGAAACCCCCATTGCGCAAAAAATCGCACAAATTGTAGATGCTGGCTTTGACGCGCCGCTGGTGCAAGTGCCCACGATGGGGGGTTCGTTGCCGCTGTATATGATTGAAGAGGTCACGGGCAGCCCGGTGTTGATTCTTCCGATTGCCAATCACGATAACAACCAGCATGGCAAGAATGAAAACATCCGGTTGCAAAATCTGTGGGACGCTATTGAGATATATGCGGCAATTCTTGCCGAACTCTAGTGTGATTTGTTACCAAAACAGGTATGCTAGCGTCGAAATCCCGGGTGTGAAAGGACTTTACCGCGGACCAGCGTTATCAAAAAATGAAGCGCACCGACACTTCAAATCCCGACTACTTTCATCAAGTAGTCGACTGTCAATGGGCTTGCCCGGCCCACACCGATGTACCCCAATACATTCGTTTGATTGCCCAGGGCCGTTTTACCGATGCGTACATGGTCAATCGGGAAAGTAATATATTCCCCGCCATTCTCGGACGCGTTTGTGACCGGCCCTGCGAGCCGGCTTGTCGACGCGGCCGGATGTCGCAAAAACCCGTGGCGATATGCCGGCTCAAACGCGTTGCGGCCGATTACAAGTCTGATATCAGCGACCGCCTTCCGCTGGTGCCAGAGGAGAAAAACGGCAAGAAAATTGCCCTCATTGGTGCCGGCTGCGCTTCGCTGGCAGTGTGCAATGACCTGATGCCACTGGGATACGAGTGCACGATTTTCGAAGCACAGGCCGTGCCGGGCGGTTTGATGCGTTACAACATTCCAGCCTTCCGATTGCCGGTCAGCGTGCTGGAAGAGGAAATCGACGTCATCCTCAATATGGGTGTGGAGATTCACTACAATCATCCCGTAGCCAGCATGAAGGGCTTGCTTGATCAGGGTTATGACGCTGTATTCGTAGGCACTGGCGCGCCGCGCGGCAAAGAGCTGGAGTTGCCCGGACGGCATGACAGCAACAACATCTTTATCGGCATAGACTGGCTGGAATCTGTGGCTTTCGAGCACATCAAGGCCATCGGAGAAAATGTTCTGATTATCGGGGTGGGCAATACAGCAATGGATTGTTGCCGCACTTCACTGCGCCTGGGTGCGAAGAACGTCAAGGTGATGGCCCGCAAACCGAGGGAATTCTTCAAAGCATCGGACTGGGAACTGGAGGATGCCGAAGAAGAAAACGTTGAAATCGTGATCAACCACTCGCCAAAAGAGTTCGTTGTTGAAAACGGCGAACTCAAGGGCATGCTATTTGAGCAACTGGAACACGACATCCTGGACGGCAATATCACCGAAACGCGCGTGACCGGAGAGATCTTTTTTCCTTGCGATGATGTGGTGTTGGCCATTGGGCAGGAGAATGCCTTTCCATGGATAGAGCGTGATGTCGGCATTAAATTTAACCAGTGGGAAGAGCCGCTGGTCAACGAAACCACTTTTGAATCCAGCCGCGCGGGTGTATTTTTTGGCGGTGACTCGGCCTTCGGGCCCAAAAACATCATCTGGGCGGTAGAGCACGGCCACCAGGCTGCCATTTCCATTCACTTGCATTGTCAGGGTCTCGACCTGGCGCACAGGCTGCCGGATTTGCTCAACCTTGGCAGCCGGAAAATGGGCATGCACGAGTGGAGCTATTCCAACGATTTTGATCCCGCCGCGCGCCGCAAGATGACGCATGTGTCATTGACGGAGCGCTTTGAAGAGCTTGGCCGCGAAGTAGAGTTGGGTTTTGACGCCGAGCAGACTGCCAAAGAAGTCGAGCGCTGCCTCAACTGTGACATCCAGACTGTCTTCTTCGACAGCCTGTGCATTGAATGCGACGCCTGCCTCGATATTTGCCCCACGCAATGTCTCACCATTACCGAGAATGGCGATGCCGAAGAGCTGGCGGAGCGCCTGAAGGCGCCGCTGCTGGAAGCCGATCAGCCGATGTTTGTTTCCGACCCACTCGTCCAGACCGGGCGAGTCATGATCAAGGACGAGAACTTCTGCATCCATTGCGGCCTGTGCGCCGAGCGGTGTCCGACGGCCGCCTGGGACATGCAGAAATCGCTGCTGTCCTTCGCCCAGGCCACCGATTATTCAGACAACAGGAAATCACGGACCGGATCATGTCAGCAACGCAAAACCGCGTAAACGACTTTGTCCTGAAAATCGGCACGGTGAATGGCACGGGCTCGGCCAGCGCCAACAGCCTGATAATGAAGGCCCTGTTTCGCATGGGTATTCCGGTGGCGGGCAAAAACCTGTTTCCATCCAACATCCAGGGCCTCCCGACGTGGTATGAAATTCGCGCCAACCAGAATGGACATCTGTCCCGTTCGCTCCGAATGGACGTGATGGTGGCGATGAACGCACAGACCTATGCTCAGGACCTGGCAGAAGTCAGCCCCGGCGGTGTGTTGATTTACGATTCAACCTGGCCCCGCGAGCGCACCATGAGCCGCCAGGACATTACCGTGCTGGGCGTGCCCCTGGCCAAACTGGCCAACGAGAATTTCGGCGTCGCCCGGCTGCGGATCCTGATGAAGAACATTGCCTACGTGGGTGTGCTGGCGGCGCTGATGAGCATCGATCTGGACATCATCAAGCAGTTGTTGCAGGAGACATTTGCGAGCAAGCCAAAGCTGGTGGAAGGCAACCTCAAAGCCATCATGCTGGGTTATGACTACGCAATGGATAATTTTACCTGCCCGCTACCGGCCCGGGCGGAGATGATGGGCGATAACAGCGGCAAGATCTTGATAGACGGAAATGCGGCAGCAGCGCTGGGCGCGGTCTACGCTGGCGCCACGGTAGGCGCCTGGTATCCGATCACGCCTTCGACCTCGGTTATGGATGCGTTCAAGTCCTATTGTGAGCAGTTTCGCACCGACCCGGATACCGGAGAGCGCAACTACTGCATTATCCAGGCCGAAGATGAGTTGGCCGCCGCCGGCATGGTGCTCGGCGCCAACTGGGCGGGCGCTCGCGCCTTCACGCCGACCTCCGGTCCGGGCATTTCGCTGATGAGTGAGTTCATCGGGTTTGCCTACTACGCTGAGATTCCGTCGGTGTTTTTCGACATACAAAGAGTGGGTCCGTCCACCGGTATGCCTACCCGAACCCAGCAGTGCGACGTGATGACAGCGGCATTTGCTTCGCATGGTGACACGCGGCACCCCATGCTTCTGCCCGCCAACCCGGCTGAGTGCTTTGAAATGGCGGTTGAGGCTTTTGATCTCGCCGATCGACTGCAGACGCCGATTTTTATGTTGTCGGATCTCGACATTGGCATGAACGACTGGATGATTCCGGAATTAACCTGGGACGATCAATACCAGTGGAATCGGGGCAAGGTATTGAATTGGCAGGAATTGGAAGACATCGAACGATTTCATCGATACCTGGACAGCGACGGCGATGGCATAGCCCACCGGTCCTTGCCAGGTGTCCACCCAAAAGGTGCCTATTTTGTGCGCGGCTCGGGACACAACCGTCTGGGGGCTTATACGGAAGATCCCGACGAATACCAGGAGGTGCTGGACCGGCTGCTGATCAAATGGGAAACTGCCCGTGAACGGGTGCCCCGGCCGGTATTGCGCCGAGCCGCCGCCGAAACGGACTACGGCGTCATCGCCTACGGCAGTTCCGATGGCGCCGTACTCGAGGCGCTCGAAGAACTGTCCGATGAAGGCATCAATGCGGACTACCTGAGGTTGCGGGCATTTCCGTTCAACGGGGAAGTGCGCGCCTTTCTGGACAGTCACAGCACGATATTTGTGGTCGAGCAGAATCGGGATGCCCAGATGCGTTCCTTGTTGATACTGGAGACCGACACAGCCGCATCGCAGTTGATTGCTGTGCTGCACTACAACGGCATGCCGATACCCGGTGACTGCGTGACAGCAGCGCTGCGTGAGCACGTTCGCAAGGAGGCAGCAGCATGAGCTACATCAAAAAGCCGAAAATCGACCTGCCGGGGCAGGAAGTGAACCGCCTCGGCCTCAAATTACGCGACTATGAGGGCGGTCTTTCGACGCTGTGCGCGGGCTGCGGGCATGATTCTATTACCGCCGCCATTGTCCAGGCCTTCTTCGAACTGGAAGTGGCGCCTGAGAATGTCATGAAATTTTCCGGCATCGGTTGCTCATCCAAAACACCGGCCTATTTCGTTGCTGGAGCGCATGGTTTCAATTCGGTGCATGGACGCATGCCTTCGGTGGCCACCGGCGCGCATGCGGCCAACAGGGAATTGATCTGTATTGGCCTGTCGGGCGACGGTGATTCCCTCTCCATAGGTTTTGGCCAGTTTGGGCACGCGGTACGGCGTAACCTCAATATGCTTTACCTGATTGAAAATAACGGTGTATATGGCCTGACCAAGGGACAATTCTCGGCCTCGGCCGATCCAGGCAGCAAGGCCAAGAAAGGTGAAGCCAACCGGATGCAGGCTATCGATTCGGCGGCCATGGCAATCGCCTTGGGCGGCAGCTTTGTGGCACGCGGATTTTCCGGAGACCGTGATCAGCTTGTGCCGCTGATCAAGGCCGGGATCAGGCACGAGGGATGTGCAGTTCTCGACATCATCTCGCCCTGCGTGACTTTTAACGACCATGAGGGTTCGACCAAGAGTTATGCTTATACGCGGGAAAATCATCACCGTGCGATGTACACGGATTTCGTGCCGCCGGCGACTGAGATTCAGGTCAGCTATGACGAAGGAGAAGTTCTTCCTGTGGAATTGCACGATGGCACCACATTGCTGCTGAGGAAGGCCGACCCCACCTACGATCCATCTGAGAGAAGCAAGGTGATGAAATTCCTTGAAGACCACCGCGCCCGTGGCGAAGTGGTGACCGGGTTGCTCTACATCGAGGAAGATCTTCCCGCCATGCATGACATTTCCCAAACCGCGGCCACACCCCTTTCGAGCCTGGAATTTGGCGCACTTTGCCCTGGCAGCTCGGCGCTGGACAAATTGCATTCGCTAATGCGCTGAAGCCATAGCTGGCGATGCATCTGTGCGGCACGCTGTGCTGCCTCCAAGAGGCTCCGGAAATACCCACGTCGGGGTTGGCTCGCGCCGGGTTTACCCGTAATATCGCCTGTTCGGTTGAATTGATAAGCAGGAACATCTGATGTGCTCGATTTTCGGCGTGCTGCAGGTACGCCAAGACCCGAAGACTGTCCGTCGCATGGCGCTGCGCCAATCTCGTTTGATGCGCCATCGCGGGCCGGACTGGAGCGGCATACATACCGCCCCTAATGCCGTATTGGCGCATGAGCGCCTGGCCATTGTGGACGTGAATACTGGCGCCCAACCCATCCTTAGTGAGTCGGGCAAACAGGCACTTGCGGTTAACGGCGAAATCTACAATCACAGGAGCATTCGTGCGCGATACGACGGGCGCTACGCTTTTCGTACCGAGTCGGACTGTGAAGTCATCCTGCCCCTCTACCTTGACCACGGTACCGAGTTTCTTGAGCAGCTTACCGGCATGTACGCGTTTTGCCTGTATGACGAAGACAAGGATTTCTGGCTCATCGCCCGCGATCCCGTCGGCATTATACCGCTGTACTACGGTTACGATGACAACAGCCAGTTGCTCATCGCCTCGGAAATGAAAGCCCTGATGGATGTGTGCAATCAAGTTCACGAATTCCCGCCGGGCCATTTTTGGTGTAGCGCAGAGGATGCCCCCAGGCAGTTTCACCAGCGCGACTGGATAGAGTACGAGACCGTGGCCAAGGCGGAAACCTCTACCCAGGCTGTGCATGACGCGCTGGAAGAAGCTGTGATCAGCCACCTGATGACCGACGTGCCCTACGGGGTCCTGTTATCGGGTGGGCTGGACTCGTCCATCACCGCTGCGCTGGCCGCCCGGCACGCCAGTATGCGTGTTGAAGACAATGAAGAAAGTCCGGCCTGGTGGCCGCGTTTGCATTCCTTTGCGATCGGCCTTGATGGTTCACCGGATCTGCTGGCCGCACAAATTGCGGCCGATCACATCGGCACGGTACACCACGGCATTACATTTACCATTCAGGAAGGGCTGGATGCCCTGGACGAAGTGGTCTACCACCTGGAAACCTACGACGTCACCACCATCCGTGCCGCGACACCCATGTACCTGATGGCCCGCAAGATTCGCGCAATGGGTATCAAGATGGTGCTTTCGGGTGAAGGCGCGGACGAAATATTTGGTGGTTATCTTTATTTTCACAAGGCGCCGGACGCACAGGCGTTTCATGAAGAAACGGTGCGCAAGATTTCACGTCTGCACACATTTGACTGCCTGCGCGCCAACAAGGCGATGGCCGCCTGGGGCGTTGAGGCGCGGGTACCCTTCCTGGACAAGGACTTCCTGGACACAGCCATGCGGATAAATCCTGCGGATAAAATGATTCGCGACGGCCGCATGGAAAAGCATATTTTGCGTGATGCCTTCAGTTATCTGCTGCCCGAATCCATCGCCTGGCGTCAAAAGGAGCAGTTTTCAGATGGTGTGGGTTATGGCTGGATCGATGCGGTCAAAGTCCAGGCCGATCAACAGGTCAGCGATGCAGAAATGAATCGGGCACAAGGGCGGTTTCCCTTCAACACCCCCCAGTCCAAGGAAGCTTATTACTTCCGCAGTCTGTTCGATCAGCATTTTCCTTTGCCTTCGGCAGCTCAGACTGTCCCCGGTGGCCCCACCGTTGCCTGCAGTACGCCCGAAGCCCTGTTGTGGGACAAAGCACTGCAGGAAATGAACGATCCTTCCGGCCGTGCAATGCGGTCGGTTCACGTAGACGCGTATTGATATGAATTCAGCCAGACCCATCGTGGTGCAGAAAATTGGCGGCACTTCGCTGGCCGATCTCAATGGCTTCATGGCCAGTGCCGACGTCATTTGCAGCCATATTGCCAGCTATCGCGTGGTGGTGGTGGTGTCGGCGGTAAAGGGTGTGACGGATCTGCTTGAAGCGGCGATCCTGGCCGCAACCGGCCACGACGAATCCCGGGCCGGATCGGAAAAGCAGTGCCTGGAAGAAGCGATTGGCCGCGAAAGGGCAATCGTTGAGGCATTAAATTCCGGCGGCGCTGAATTGCCTCTGTCGACCGACTACCTCGGCACACAGCAACAACGCCTCGCCGAACAGTTGGAGGGCATGAGAATGTTGGGACAGTGTCCTGATGAAACCCGCGCAGCCCTTCTGGCAACCGGAGAAAGCTTCAGCAGTCGCCTGATGGTAGACCTGTTATGCAGCCGAGATATCGACGCAGCCTGGTCGGATACCGACGTGTTGCCGCTGGCCAATGATGATTACCTGGACTCGTTGATTGATCTCGAGGCCGCCGCACCCTTGCTGCGGGATCGCCTCGGCAATGAACTCGCCGTACTGGTTCTGCCTGGCTTCTGTGGACGCAATTCTGCCGGCCACGTGCAGCTCCTGGGGCGCAATGGCACGGACTACTCTGCCGCAGCCATTGCTGCAGCGCTCAAAGCGGAGCGATGCCAGATTTGGAAAGATGTGGACGGGTTCTATACTGCCGACCCGCGTATTGTCTCCAATGCCCGTTGTCTCGATGAAGTGAGCTATGACGAGGCCATGGAGCTGACTTATTTTGGCGCCAAGGTCATTTCCGCCAAAGCATTGACCCCGCTTGCAGCAGCTCGGATACCGTGCGAAGTACGCAACACCTATGATGCGTCGCTGCCGGGTACGCTGGTTCACCGCGATGCCAAGCGAAAGCACGTCGTTCGTGGCATCTCCCATCTGCAAGACGTGGCCACCATCACGCTGCAGGGTGGCGGCTTGCGTGGCCGGGTGGGTATTGCCCGTCGGGTGATGGAGGCACTGGCGGCAGAGTCCATTTCAATTTTGCTCATTGTCCAGTCGTCCTCGGAATACAACATCACCTTGTGTGTGCGGCAGGCCGACGTGGAGGGGGCACGCAAAGCCCTTGCCGAGGAGCTTCACTTTGAGCAACTCCATGGCCTGATCGAACCCCTGGCGGTGCAAGCCGATCGGGCGGTGGTTTCATTGGTGGGCGACGGCATGAAGCACTATCGAGGCATCGCCGCGCGGTTTCTGACGGCTATTTCATCCGCCGGCGTCAATTGCGAAGTGATTGCCCAGGGTTCTTCCGAGTGCGCCATCGCAGTGGTTGTCGACGGTGACGACGCACAATCGGCCACCCGGGCATGTCACACGGCCTTTTTCAGCCATTCCATCCACCTCGATGTCATCTTGCTGGGTTGCGGCAATGTGGGATCTGTTTTGCTGCAACAATTTCGGCGCCAGGCGGACAGCCTGCGAGACAACCACATCGAGTTGCGCGTCCGGGCCATCGCCAACTCCCGGCGGATGCTGGTGGCGCAGGACGTGCTCGATCTCAATCATTGGGAAGCGCAACTGGAGCAGGATGGCAAAGCCTGGACCATTGAAAGCCTGGTGGCGATTCGGGCGCAGCTTGGCTTGTTGAATCCGACCATTGTGGATTGTTCCACCGATGAAAACCTGGCCATGGAATACGTGCGCTTTCTGGAAAGCGGGTTCAATGTGGTTGCCGCCAACAAAAAGGCCAACACCGCCAGCCAGGCCTACTACCGGAAGTTGCGCGAAGCCTCCGAGCGCAACTACCGCAAATTCCTTTATGAGACCAATGTTGGTGCCGGGCTGCCATTCATAGATACCTTGCAGGCCCTGATACATTCGGGTGATGAACTGCAATCATTCGAGGGCATCATGTCGGGCAGCCTGTCGATGATTTTCGGCCTGCTTGAAGACGGCCTGTCTTTTTCGGAGGCGGTCGAAAAGGCCATGAGCATGGGCTATACCGAACCGGATCCGCGTGACGACCTGTCCGGTATGGACGTGGCGCGCAAATTGCTGATCGTGGCGCGTGAGGTTGGGCTGGAGTTGGAATTGGAAGACATTGTAGTCGAGCCTGTTGTGTCCGTCGAAGAGGTACCACATGTTGCGCCGGATGAGTTGCTGACAGCATTACAGGATATGAATGCGGCATTCAGGGAGCGGGTTGTGCAAGCCGCTGCTTCTGGATCGGTATTGCGCTATGTCGGACGAATCGAAGGCCAGGTCTGCCGTGTTTCGATCCAGGAGATACCGACAGACCAACCCCTGGGGTCGATACGGGATGGCGAAAACGCTCTGGTTCTGCACACCCGCTACTATCAGCCCATTCCCCTGGTGTTACGCGGTTATGGTGCCGGCGCGTCGGTGACGGCTGCCGGGGTATTTGCTGATCTGCTCAGAACGGTGTGGCGCCCGCTGGATCGATAGATGAATGTGATGAGTTTGATCAACATTCGACATCCCGAGGAATCGGTCACATTTGGCCAAGCCGTCGTGCGTGGCCTGGGCAGTCGACAAGGCCTGTATTTTCCTCGCGATCTGAGGCCACTGGCGGATGTCGATGCGCTGCTGGAGCAGGATTTCATCAGCCGTAGCGCGGCCATACTTGGGCACCTGACAGAACACGCGCTCCCCCCCGAGATGATGCGTGAGTTCGTTACGCAGGCATTTGATTTTCCAATCAAGCTTACGCCGCTGGCCGATGGAACCCGGGCGCTGGAACTGTTTCACGGTCCGTCGCTTGCGTTCAAGGACTTTGGCGCCCGATTCATGGCGCGCTGCCTGGAAGAATTTCGGGGCGGCGAACCGGTGACGATCCTGACGGCCACATCCGGGGATACGGGCGCGGCAGTGGCACACGCATTCTACAATTTGCCGGGCATCCAGGTTGTGGTGTTGTATCCGCAGGGAATGCTCTCCCCCCTGCAAGAGAAGCTGTTTTGTACGCTGAGCGGCAATATTACAACAGTGGCGGTCGGGGACAATTTCGATGTGTGCCAGCGCCTGGTCAAGGAGGCCTTTGATGACGACCAGGTACGATTGGACCTGCGCCTTAATTCGGCCAACTCCATCAACATTGCACGCCTGCTCGCCCAGGTTTGTTACTACTTCGAGGGCGCAGCCTCTGTGCCAAACGTCGATGAGTTGGTCTTCAGTGTGCCAAGCGGCAATTTTGGCAACATCACCGCCGGTCTGCTTGCCCGTGCCATCGGCTTGCCCTACAAACGTATCGTCGCCGCCACCAATGCCAATGACACCGTGCCGCGCTACCTGGCCTCCGGCAACTGGAACCCCAAGCCGACAGTTGCCACCCTCACCAATGCGATGGATATCTCCCTGCCCAACAATTTTCCGCGGGTGCTGGAGCTGGACGCTCGACATGGTCTGGATCTGGGGCAGCTGCTGACCTCGGTGTCCCTCAATGACGCCGCCACACGCATGGCCATGGGCGATTTGTATGCACTGGGCTACCTGTCGGACCCTCACAGCGCCCTGGCTTGGTCGGCACTCAGGCAGTCGCTCACCGGGCAGGAGACCGGCATGTTCCTGTGCACGGCGCACCCGGCAAAGTTCTCCGAAACCATAGAAGACACCCTGGGCATTGCGGTTCCGCTGCCGCCAGCACTGGCCGCCGTGAAAAACAGCGAGGTACTTTCAAAACACATCCCCGGAAATTTTGCAGCGCTCAGAGAGCTGTTGTTCAGTTTGTAGCTTTGTGGCTACGCTACCTCCGGAAAGCCCCATGAGCGGGCTACTGGCCACGCCTGGCGGATGGCGCTTTTGCACAAGGATGTGCTTAGATCGTGGAGCACAGGGATGTGCGGGAGCAATCGGCTACCCTCACTTCTCCGCGCTTGGTGGGTCGGCTCCTGCTGCATTGTTCTACCTCCGGAAAGCCCTATGAGCGGGCTACTGGCCACGCCTGGCGGATGGCCCTTCGGGCTACCCTCGTTTCTCCGCGCTTGGTGGGTCGGCTCCAACGGATCATCCTGTTCCGTGTCGCCTCGTCGAGCCATCCATGGCTCGACGACCCAGTCGCTTGTATGGTGTTTCTGCCTTAAATCTGGATGATTAAGGGTGCCGGGATGGGCGGGACGCAGTCGCTTTCTGGCCAGTCGGTACAGACTAACAAGAGTTCGTCCCCATCCCATTCTCACCAGAGCGCCGATTGAGAATCTAGCTGCAATGACAGCCGATGTATACAAGCTTGCGCCCCGTGAGATCCCGGCTACGGCATATAACCGCGGAGATCATTATGACAAGCAATGTTACCCAAGTCACTTTAGGTGTGGATGTTTCGAAAGATCATTTGGACGTTTACGATTGGACCCGGCAACGACATTATCAAGTCAATAACTCAACCGCGGCCATTGCACAATGGCTTGGTGGGTTGACGGGCGAGGTACGACTGGCGCTGGAGCCGACATCGCATTACCACCTGGCGGTGGTGGATACTGCGCACGCTTTGGGCTATGCGATCTACTTGGTGAACCCACGCCAGCTGCATCACTATCGGTATGCCGTCGGCCTGAGGCATAAGAGTGATCCGCATGATGCCTGGTTGTTAGTACGCTATCTCAGCCACGAAGCGCAGTCATTGCCTCGTCATTGCCCGTCAGACCAGCATTCACGGGAGCTGTGGGCTTTGATTAAGCGTCGCGCTGTGGTGGTTGGAGTGCGTAAAAACATGCGCATGAGCATGCGCCAAGTGTCGCTGTCAGGCCGAGAAGTGGAACAGGCCTGCAGCCGCTTGATCCAGCGCATCGAATGCCGGATTGAGTATTTGCTAAGGGCGTTGGGCCTGCAACAAGACTATGCGTGTTGCCAACAGATACCGGGCCTTGGACCCGCCACAGCTGCTGGGTTGGTGGCGGCCTTTCATCGCGGCGTGTTCGCTTCATCGGATGCCTTTGTGGCCTACCTCGGCCTGGACATACGATTGCGGCGGTCTGGTCGCATGCAGGGCAAGCACAAGCTGACCAAGAATGGCGAGAAGGAGATACGACGATTGCTATTTTGTGCCGCTCACGCGGCCCGCAACGAACCTCGATTCGAGCGCTATCATCAGCGTCAACTGGATAAGGGACTTTCAAAAACCGCTGCTCGAGTGATATTGGGGCGCAAGTTGGTCAGGATTGCATATGCCCTTATGAGTCGAGGCGAAACATTCAAACCGTGTGTAACCATGGCTTGACCAGACCCATAGAATCTTGTCGGCGCTCGGCATCCTTGAAGGCGTGGCCAGTAGCCCGCTCACGGGGCTTTCCTAACGCTGGCACAAGCCGATTCGGAGTAAGGGGTCTTCTTGCAGGGCCCTTTGAAACACGGATGTTTCAAGAGGAGCGTCCCACGGATGGGCTCGAGCGCGTCCTGCAAGGAGACCCCTTGCTCCGGAGCGGCGCCTCACAGACTAGAACAACGTTGCTGGAATTCTCGGTTAGTCCTTCTTGCCGGGCCAAAAATCCAGATGCTTCTCTTTGACCAGCACCTGTGAAGGCGAGCCCACGATCAGCGGATCGGGGCCGCTGATAACTTCCGGGTCCTTGTCCGGATAAGGCAGCTGGTTGAGAAAATGTTGCATGCAATTGAGGCGGGCCCTTTTCTTGTCATCCGACTTGATGATGGTCCATGGCGCATCAGCGGTGTCGGTATAAAAGAACATGGCTTCCTTGGCGGCCGTGTACTCCGACCACAATGAGACAGCCGCTGCGTCAATTGGACTGAGTTTCCACTGCTTCAGCGGGTCACCCTGGCGGGAGGCGAAGCGGGCCTTTTGCTCCTTCTTGGTGACGGAGAAATAGTATTTGAACATGCGAATGCGAGAATTGACCAGCATTCGCTCAAACTCGGGGCACTGTCTCATGAATTCGAGATATTCAGTTGAGTTGCAGAACCCCATGACGCGCTCGACGCCGGCTCGGTTGTACCATGAGCGATCGAGGAACAGGATTTCACCACGGGTCGGCAAGTGTTTAACATAACGTTGGAAATACCATTGCCCCAGCTCTCTTTCGGTCGGCTTTTCCAACGCGACCACTTTAGCGGCGCGCGGATTGAGGTGTTCCATAAAGCGCTTGATGGTGCCGCCTTTGCCTGCCGCGTCGCGGCCCTCGCAGATTACCACCAATTTTTCGCCGGACATTTTGACCCAATTCTGAACCTTGAGAAGCTCGATTTGCAACTTGGCTTTGTGGTGCTCGTATTCCGCCCTGGGTATGCGAGTCTTGTAGGGGTAGCGGCCCTCGCGAAACAACTGGCCAATGGCTTTGGGATCGCTCCTCAATGTGGACAGGTGACTGTGGGTCGCGGCGTTCGGAATTGAATCGTCCCGGCCGCCGCCATCCCGGGCGCCGCTATGTTCAAGAATATCTTCCGATGAACGCTCAGGTTTGGAGGATGATTCGGATTTGTCGTCGCCATCCTTGCGGTTTTCACCGCTCACGACTTTCAGATCAGATGTCATACAACGCGCTACCATGGCACTGTGGGCCAGTAACTATATCGAAAAACCCCCTGCTTTGGAAAACAGTTCGTTGATCGCTGGCCGGGATTTAGTGTGTTGCCTGGTTCAGCGGCTGAGCTAAGAACTTGCGTAAGCCGCGGGATTGCAAAAGCGCGAGAACCATGACAATCAGCGCGGTGTCCAGGATTAGGAAGATTCCGAATCCCGAAAAAGTGGCCGCCTTGGCCAAAACCAGTAGCGCCGACCCAGCCACCCAGGCCCAATCGCCAAAATCACGCCTTTCACCAGACTGACTGGTACATTCCGGCCGTATGCCAACCACAATAGGTAAAGGGAGAAGCCAAGCAACATTGCGCCTATGGGCCAGATGCCAATCGGATCTACGCCCAGCCATCGGAGCACTGTGGGCTCGAAAAGTACAATTAACAAGCCGCTAAGTGCGGAAAAGATCGCGTTGGCGAGCACTGCTTTTCGCAGAAATGAACCGGGGCTCTGGCGCATGTCGATTTTCATGGGACGTTCCTTTATGTCTTGAAAATTAGTTTGAACCGTATATAATGACAGTATATACTATATTAAATTAAAGTTATGTCAAACAAAACATATAATCAAGCCTGCAGCCTGGCAATGGCGCTGGATGTCATCGGCGAACGTTGGACCTGGCTGATTCTGCGCGCCTTGCTGACCGGGCCCAAACGCTTTGGCGACCTCACGCGGCAATTGCCCGGTATGGGCACCAATTTGTTGTCGCAACGATTGCAGGCCCCTGGCAGCTAACGGCGTGATTGCTAAAGAGGGCAAGGACCGCCAGTCTGCCTACCGGCTCACCGCACTCGGTGAGCAGCTCAGACCCATGGCGCATGAACTCATCCGCTGGGGTAGAAATTTTCGTGCAGCCGACGATAGTGCCGCTGGCGAGGGTGGGAAGGAAGCAGAGAATGCCGGGGCCAGGGAAGACACGCAGCAATCCATTCCTGAGTGGGACATGCTGGCGATAGAGGCGGCTTTTGTGGCCGAGCGCTCGGCGGGGGTTCAAGCCGTCCTACAGCTCACGCTGTCCGATTTCACCTTTCACCTGGTCATTCGAAATCAGGTATGCCGCGCGATTGTGGGGGCCGCAGTCGAGCCCGATGCCACCATCATTTCGGATTCGGCAACTCTGATGGCCATTAACGCAGACAAAACTTCGGTGCAATCAGCCGAAGAAAAGATCAGGATCAAAATCCAGGGTGACCGGGCTGCGTCCAATTTGTTATTTGAATTGTTCGAATAGCGGGGCCGTTCCATTGGCCATTCTATGGGCCATTCTATGGGCCATCAGGGGGCAAGCTATAGCAACTTTTTTTGCCGCGCTACCGTGACCGCCTGCAGGCGGCTCGCGACATTGAGCTTGGTAAAAATATTTCTCAGATGGAATCGGACGGTACTTTCCGACACGTCGATGTTGCGGGCGATCACCTTGTTTGAGAAACCATGGACCAGTTCGTGCAGCACCTCATTTTCACGCAGGCTCAGCAAGGGCTGATCTTCGCTGTGCACAGAGCCTGCTTCAAATTGCTTGAGGATGGTCCGGGCGCACGTCGCATTCTGCCGTTCGGCGCCTTGCCTATCCCCTGCGGCCAGGTACTGGTTCAGAATGGGTGCGAGCGCTTCTTTTTCGTCAAGAAAGGACCGAGCGAAGCGCGATTTTTTGAACAGTGCCAGAGCGGCCTCGAGGTGTTCATCCTGCTCAATCGCGTCGCCATTGTTGTGATGCGCGATGGCGCCGAGAATCTTGTATTTCATGCGGGCTCGGACATGGCCATCCGTTCTGGCCCGTCTTGAAAAGTGCGCCAACAGGCCCAGAGCCTGTTGGTGTTGCCCTTCCCTGATCAGCAATCGGGAGATGACATGCACTGCTGTATCGCGTTCTCGCCAGGCGATCAGGTTCTCGGAGGCGGACTGATACTCCTCCAGGTCAATGCCGGATTGCTCCAGCACGGCGCGCGCATCGGCCGTCAAGTTGGCCCGTAGCAGCAAGTCAATGCGCAGACAGGCCAGTAACTTGGTCAAACGATAGAGCTTGTTGAGGTCGGCGTACTCCACCGCGCGCGCCACGATGGCCAAGGCGGCCGGCAGGCCAAATTCATCAAATTCGCGGTATGCTGAGATGGTGTATCCGGCTGCGTAGATAACGAACCAGGCTTCGTGCTTTTCCAGTTGCCGGGGAACACTTCGCCCGATCGCCGACATGGCTTACGTATCGTTCAGTTCGTAGTGCAGCTCCGAAATCAGAATGTTGGCGACCAGCTTCATGCTCTGGTCATCATTGAAATACTTTTTGGCCACGTCCAGCCCCTGTTTATAGGATGCCGCCGCGGCGACCCCGTCCCCTTCGGCGAAACTGATGTCGCCCAGGTGCATGTAAATATTGCCGGCACCGTAAAGCGAGCCGGTGGCAAGAAAATAAGGTATGGCCATTTCACCAAACTTTCTGGCCAGCCCAAATTCCCCGAACTGCAGGTTGCCGACGCACAGGAACGTCAATAGATTGCTTTTCAGCGCATCCTCGCTCTCGCCCAGGGTCGACACCTTGGCTTCAAGTTGTTGGCAGAAGGACCTCGTGATGGGTCTTCCTTCGTAAACCGAAATGAGGATTTCCATAACCACGAATTCGTGGATGCCAGATGTATCGCTGGGCTGCGTCAGATCGTTAACGTCAAATTCGCATTGTGCGGTGACGGAGTCGTAGAGCTGGCGAGCCTGGCTGACCTTGCCGTCCTTGACATCGAGCAGGCAGCGGATCATGGCCAATCGCCAGTCACCCACCACGGTGTCTTCATCCAGCAGCCGCATGATAGCCCGCAAGCGCGTCAGTCCTTCTATGAACCAGATCATCACGCCGCCGGCGCGGGCAACGATATCGATCGAGTAAGCCGGTTCACCGGCCATGACACAATGCCGGACGGCCTCCACCAAGTCGCCCTTGTCCGAGAACCAGTCGGCAGCGCGCAGATGCAATGCTTTGAGCCCGCAAAGGATTGTTGACGGAAAACCGTTCGTAAAGGTGTTCGCGAAACAATGGGTGCAGACGGAAGGTTGATTTGACCAAATCTACCGGCAACACCAGGGCATCCAGTGTTCGACCACGGCTGAACAGGGCGTAACTGTCTTCACGTTCGAGCAGGTAATCGGCAAAACCGCAATCAACCCGGTCGACCAGTGAAATATCCATCAGGAAATCCTGCAATTCGTCATCCAGTTTGCTGATCACTTCCTCGGACAGGTAAGAGGCGATATGGGTCGCATCACTGCCGATGGCGCACAGAATCTGCTCAACATCCCCTCCAACCTGAACGGCGCTACGAATCATCTGGATGGCGACGGGCCAGCCTTCCGTCAGCTTGAACAAACGCTGAATGGTCTGGTTGTCATGTTCATCGCGCAGAAAATCACAGGATGAGCAAACCCATGCCACCAGCATTCAAACAGCTTCGACTGGAATCCATTGCCCTGGCGACCACATCTATTTGATAGAAAGCGGGTGTTACTACACCGGCGTGGATTACATGCCACTGGATGATGATGCAATTGGCAGCTGCTGCCAGGGACATCCGGAGCAAGGGCCTGGATGCGGTGGCCATTACATCCATTTTTGCGCCCATTCGACAGGACCTGGAACAGCGAGCGGCGCAGATCATTCGGGACATTGCACCTGGCGTGTCCATCACCTTGTCCAACCAGGTCGGCAGTTTGAATCTGGTTGAGCGCGAGAATGCTGCGGTGATCAATGCCTCGCTGATGCGGCTGTCCAGGCTGGTGATCGACTCCTACAGGCAAGCTTTGGAGGCGTTGAATATTCCGGCCAGGCTTTTCGTAACGCAAAATGATGGCACCTTGATGACCGCCGATGTGGCCGAGCGCAATCCCGTGATGACATGCTCGGCGGGACCCACCAACAGTATGCGAGGCGCGGGATTCCTGTCGGTCTTGAAAGAAGCAGTCGTGATCGATATTGGCGGCACCACAACGGACGTGGGCTTCCTGTTGCAGGGCTTTCCACGCGAGACGATCGATGCCAATGACGTGGGTGGTGTACGAACCAATTTCAGCATGCCGGACGTATTGTCCATTGGCCTGGGCGGCGGCAGCATCGTCGATGACAGCGCTGCCACGACGGACGGACTGACGGTTGGTCCTGGTTCGGTAGGGTATCGAATCCTTCAGGAAGCACGGGTGTTCGGCGGCGATACACTCATGGCCACTGATGTGGCGGTAGCCGCCGGACAATGCGATATCGGCGACAAGTCGGCCGTGGAAGGAATTTCCTCCGAGGTGATTGATGCGTCATTGGACACCATTCACCGACACATCGAAACTGCCATCGACCGCATGAAAACCAGTGCCAAGCCGGTTCCGGCAGTACTGGTGGGTGGTGGACATGTGCTGATTTCGCGCCCGCTCAAAGGCGTTGCAAAACTGCATCGGCCAGAACATGCCTCGGTGGCCAATGCGATTGGTGCCGCCATCGGTCAGGTGGGCGCAAGAATCAAGCGGATCGTTGAATACGGTGAATCCGATCGCGAAGCCGTGATCAAACAGGTATCAGATGAGGTGATCCAGGAAGTGATCGATGCCGGCGGGATTGCAGCGACAGTCAAAGTGGTTGAAATCGAGGAGATGCAGATGACCTATCTCCAGGCCAACGCGGTCAGCCTGAAAGTCCGCGCCATTGGCGACCTGGCGGTAGAGAATTGACGACAATGGAAATCAGAAACAAGCAGGATGTGCGGGACATGGCCCGTGGCGCGGCGTTTCTCGGCGTGGGGGGTGGCGGTGATCCTTATGTCGGTCAATTGATGCTGCAACAGGAAGTGCTCAAAGGACGCTACCCCACGGTGATCAAAGCGGAGGAACTGGCCGACGATGCCCGAGTGGTTTCGGTCTGCGGGATCGGATCACCACCAGTGCTGGTGGAGCACCTGCTTTCCAGCAGCCTGTTGTCCAAGCTGATGGACCGCATGGAAGCGCACCTGGGCTATTCAATTGACGCACTGATATCAGCCGAGATTGGCGGCCTCAATTCGGTGATGACCCTGGGCGTAGCCGCGCAGAGGAACTTGCCGCTGATCGACGCCGATGGCATGGGTAGGGCATTCCCGAAACTTGAGATGGTCACTTTTAGCGTCTATGGTTGCGCCGCCAGCCCGGTCATGATCATGGACGAACTGGGCAATTCAGCCATCATCAATGCGCGTGACGATAAGACGGCCGAACACATGAGCCGCGCAATCTCGTCCAGCCTGGGCGCGATGGTGTATTCCTCTCTCTATCCAATGACCGGCAAGCAGGTCAAAGACTATGCGGTGCATGGCACCATATCACTGTGCTACAGCATTGGGCGCTGCATTCGTGAGTCGCGCGAGCAACTGGACAGTCCGTTTCACGGCCTGTTGGCGCTCCTTGATCGGCCGGAGATAAATCGCCACTGCAAGATTCTGTTTGATGGCAAGATCGTCGATTTGCTCCACGAAATCCGCGATGCTTGGCACTTCGGCACCATTACCATTGAGGCCAACGGTGATCCCGGCGACGTCATGGTCGTGGAGATGCAGAACGAATATCTGGCCGCCCGGCGCAACGGCAAAACCGTGGCCATCGTACCCGATCTGATCTGCATCCTGGATGCAGTAACCGCTGAACCGATCACCGGGGAAAGGCTCAAGTATGGCCAACGGGTCAAGGTGATCGGACTGAGCGCGGCGCCGATCATGCGCAGGCCGGAATGCCTCGCCGTGTTTGGTCCTGCTGGCTTTGGCTATGATGAGCCTTTTGAGCCGATCGAGGTGCTCAATCCATGATGAGCGAACCACTCAAGACTGGGCCCGACACCGATCAGGGTGAATCGGCTCAACTGCTAAAAGCCCCGGGCGAAGAATTCTCGGTCGGCAGGGTGCCGCAAGATCAAACCGTTAGCGGGTTGCGGGTCGCACTGGTCCTGATCGGCATTGCCATCACCATACCGGCCTTTCTCGCCGGTGCTGAATTGGGCCTGGCCATGGGGCTGGACAAGGTGGCCGTGGCGATTTCGGTTGGCAGTGCTTTTTTGTGCATCATTGGATGCTTCGCTGCCACCATCGCTGCTCGCTCACGCTTGACGACCTATATGATCATCCAATTTTCCTTCGGCACCAGCGGATCCAAACTGGTCAACCTGATCATATCGGTGACAATTTTCGGTTGGTTTACGGTCACCGCCTCGTTTTTCGGCGAATCCATTCAGCAGGCCGTCGCCAATATCTGGGGGCTGAATGCAAACCTGAGTGTACTGATCATCGCTGGCTCTGTGGTGGTCATCTTCACCACGATTTATGGCTTTAAAGCCATTGACAAACTTGCCCTCTTAGCCGTGCCGTTATTGTTCGCGGCCTTAACTGCGCTGGTTTACCTGGCGCTGGAAGACGCCACCATCGCCAGCCTGCAAGCCTATTCTGCCGATGCGATGACCTTGGGGCAGGGCATTACCGCGGTCATTGGCGCGTTTATCGTCGGGGCGGTCATCATGCCGGATTTCTGTCGTTACGTGAAGAACACAGCCCATGGCCTGCTGGCGGCAATCCTGCATTTTGGCATCGCCTATCCTCTGATTTTATTCATGCTGGCAGTGGTTTCGATCAATTCGGGAGAGAAGAATTTCATCAATATCATCACTGCGATGGGTTTTGGACTGATCGGACTGCTGGTTCTGATTTTCGCCACCTGGACAACCAATACCGGCAACCTTTATTCCAATGCATTGGTGCTCAAGACCATATTTACGCGCGTCCCCCAGTGGCTGATCGTACTGGTGGCTGGGCTCGTCGGTACCTTACTGGCGGTAACCGGCATCACGCACTATTTCATCGGCTTCCTGTTGTTTCTGGGTATATCCATCCCGCCCATCGCGGGCATCTACATCGCCGACTATTTCTTCATCCATCAACGCCACTACCGGGTCGACGATCTGGCCCGTAGGCCGAAAATTGCCTACCCGGCTTTTGCAGCCTGGCTGCTGGCTTCGATCGTCGCCTACCTGACCTCGATTCCGGCCTGCGACGCCATCGCACTGGCCTTTGTTTTATACCTGTTGTTCTCACTGCCAAATTGGCCTAGTCGAGGGCGTCTTCAAATCCGTGCAGGCTGATCAGCGAGCTCGTACAATCAATCGTAAACGTGCCCAGGGAGGTGGGGCCGCCAAAAGGGTGCCCGGTAATCTGGGCGATGGGAACAGCCGGGCTGGTCGCGAGGTTGGGCGCCATGTAAGTGATGCCTGAGTCGGTGCCTGCGTCGTAGGGGGGCAGATCAATCACCTTTTGCACGATCCAGCGACCGCCTTCGAACAACAGCAATCCATGGATGCCAACGAACCAATCGGGACTTGGTGCAATCATCGTCACCACCGTGAGATATGGGAATTCCACGTCGATGCTGAACGCGACGGATACCGTGCCAGGCGAGACCCCCAAGCCGCCACCAGAAACCTCGTCGGCCGCGGTGCCAGCGGAAATGGCGGCTTCGATTTCATCCCGAAAAGGACTCTTGGCGCCCAACTCGGCCATATCCTGGATACCGGCGGTGGCCAGGTCACCAGGTTGCCAAAAAACGACTTGGGCATTGTGGGTACCCCCGATCAGACCCGAAAAGTGGGGACCTGAGGGAAAGTCCGTGGGGTGTGTTTGCGCACTCCAAATAGCGTCGAAGCGCAGGGTGCACTGAGCTGATGTGTCGGCAAACACAGATACGCCTGCTGCCGCGTTCACTAGCAGAATCAGTATTGTTTGCGACACTTTCAAAGCAGAGTACTCAGTCCCTATACCACCTCACACCTACCCTCGCTCGGCAGCACGGCCTCGGTTTCACTGCCAAGTGTCCGCAGGGCCGTAGCGCAGAAATCTAGTTTTCGGGCGATGGCTTCGTCATCCTGGTCCGGGTCGTGATGGTGAATCCACAAGCGTTCGACTTCCGCCAGTGCCGCCAGGCGGCACACTTCGCTTAAGGATGAATGGCCCCAGTGCACTTTGGTGGCATATTCTTCGTCAAAATAGGTGCTGTCATGCACCATCACATTGGCCCCGTGACAAAACGCGGCGAGGGCTTTGAGGAATTCTTCATCGGCGAAATCAGAGTCGGCCGGATAGAGCTCATTGTCAGTGATGTAACAGAAGCTGCGGCCGTTATAATCGACGCGGTAGCCCAGGCAATGTCCCGGATGCTTGAGCATGATGGTACGCACCCGTACATCGTCCATTACGATTTTCTGCTCGCCGATTTCATGGAAAGTTACGTGGGCGCCGAACTCCCGCACCGTGACGGGAAAATACACCCCGTCCATTTGTGCCACCATCAGTTGTTCAAAACCGATATCGTCTTGTGCGCAGCCGTGTACACGCACCGCGTTGCCGGGAATATACAGCGGCGTAAAGAAGGGAAAGGCGTTGATGTGGTCCCAATGCGGGTGGGTAATGAACAGATCGGCAGTAATTCGATTCTGGCCAGATTTGAGCAGTGCATTGCCCAGTACTTTGATGCCCGAGCCCGCGTCGAAAACCAGGTGCCGCTCGGGGGCAATCTCCAGCGAATAACAAGAGGTGTTGCCGCCGAAACGAATATAGCCCTCCTATGGCATCGGCAGGGTGCCGCGCACGCCCCAGGCTGGAAGCTTCATGGCGCCCAGCGATTGCATGATGCTGTCGAATTTGGCTATGGTAAATGGTTTCACGATATAGCCGTCAGCACCCATGCGCTTGGCTTTGTTTTGATCGGGTTCGTAAGCTTTGGCCGAGGCCATAACGACGCGCACGTTCGCCAACGCTTTCTCGCTGCGGATCATGCTGCACAGTTCAAAGCCGTTGATACCCGGCATCATTATGTCGCTGACAACAACATCCGGCTGTAGCTCAAGGATGCGTTCAAGTGCGCCTTGGGAGCCCAGCAATCCTTCGGCTGCGTGGCCCGCGCCGCGCAACAACTTTACCGTTACATCAACGGCCATTGAGCTGTCGTCAACGACAAGGATTTTCAAGCCATCTGCAGTCATATGTTCCATATGCCCCCAACGCCACCTGGTCAGTATAGACCAGAGGAGAGGAATTGAGGCAAATACTGGGCCTCAAACGTCTGTTGAGCAAGAGCGCTGTGCAGACTGTTACCCACTTTCAGTGGTTTGCCATCTACCTGATTTGCAAGGTCTTCAGCGCGCTGGTTCTTAGCAGCAACACGCTAAAAGTCAGGATCAGTGGCAGGCTGATCAACAGTATGCCCTGCCATTGCCAGTTGAACAGCACCCAGCCCGAACCGAGTGTAACGACGGTCTGGATTGAGAATACCAGGAAGTCGTTGGTGGACTGTACGCGGTAGCGGTCGGCCCGGTGATGGCCATGCGGCAACAGGTTGGTGCCGCTGAGGTAGAGGAAGTTCCAGCCCACGCCCAGCAGTATCAGGGCGATCCATAAATGCCCGTAGCTGTCACCCGTCAAGGCGATCACAATGGTGCCGGCAAGCGCAGCTGTCCCGGCCCACATCATGCCGGCGAAGCCCAAGCGGGCAAACAGAAAGGAGAAGATCAACGAGGGCAGGTACATGGCGATGATGTGAGACTGGATGACGGTCTTGGTCGCCTCCAGGCTGTGGCCCAGGTGTTCGTGCATGCTGATGGGCGTTGCAGTCATCACGAAACTCATGATGCCGTATGCCACCGCCCCAGCGCTGATGGCCAGGAATACTGGAGGCGAGCGAAGGATTGTCAGTAGCGGCTGGCCGCCAGCTTGATGTGCTTCGAACTCATCACGTGAATCCGGCACGCTGGCAACTAGGATCAGGCCCAGCAGTGAACACCCGGCCAACACCAGGAATGAGCCGGCAAAAGGTGTACCCAGCAAGTCTCGCCCGCGTACGGCAATTTCCGGCCCCAGAAATGCAGCCAGTATGCCGCCGAGCAGCAGGGTGGAAGTGGCGGCGGCGGCTTTTTCCGGTGGTGCCTGCTCCAGGGCGGCGAAGCGGTATTGATGCGCCGATGCCGCGCACCAACCAATGCCGAATGCCGCCAGGCAAAAACCGACGAAATGACTGATGTACACCGTAAAGCCTGCAAATAACGCCACGCCGATGCCCAGGGCCGCGTAGGCTACGAAGACTGGCCGCCGGCCAAAGCGTGCTTGTAGTCTACCCAATGGCAGAGTGGAAGCGGCTACACCGGCGACCGCCAGTGAGAGTGGCAGGGTCGCCAGACCGGTATGCGGTGCGATGTCCGTGCCGATGATGCCACCGATAAGTACCAGCATGGGGGCCGCGGTCATCACCAGTGCATAGGCTGCCGTCAGTCGCCAGACAGCCGGGGGTAGTTTGAACACTTGTGGGTATCCTTAGTTCTATGAAATGCCGCGGATATTGTTCCCAGGCATCGTAAATCCATCTGAGCTCGCCTACCATACACGCTCAGCTGCGTATAGTCGCAGCGTGATGTCACGGTTGAGACCCAATGGCTGAAGAAAACCCAAACCAGGCGATCGATGCGGTCTTCGCGTATGGCTGCCCGATGCATCCGCAGGTGATCAACGAGGGGCCGGGCGATTGCCCCATTTGTGGGATGGCCCTGGAACCTCTGGATGCGGCGGCGGCTATGGACCAGCCCAATAGGGAATTGCTTGATTTCGAACGTCGATTTCGCGTCTCAGTGGTACTGACCTTGCCGGTGGTGGTTTTGGTGATGGGAAATCACCTGGGCATTGACGTGGATGCGCTGGTGCCTGCAGGGGTGTCAGCCTGGCTGCAGCTCTTTCTAACCACCCCTGTGGTGGTCTGGTGTGCCCGGCCGTTTTTCGTTCGTGGCCTGGCCTCCGTCGCCAACCGCTCACCCAATATGTGGACCTTGATCAGCATCGGTACCGCCGCGGCCTTTGTATACAGCCTCGCTGCTCTGTGGGCACCGGGCTGGTTTCCTGACTCAATGCGCGGCGCCGACGGCTTTGTGCCGGTCTATTTCGAGGCCGCCGCGGTCATCATCTCACTGGTGCTGGTGGGCCAGATACTGGAATTGCGTGCTCGCGAGAAGACGTCGGGTGCGATCCGCGCCCTGCTCGATCTCAAGCCACAAAAAGCCATCAGGATTCGTGATGGCCAGGACGAGGAGATCGAGGCAGAGGACATTTCGGTGGCGGACAAATTGCGCATTCGCCCGGGCGGCAGGATTCCTGTTGATGGCGTGGTGGTGTCCGGCGCATCCGAGCTCGATGAATCCCTGCTCAGCGGCGAGTCATTGCCGGTCGAGAAGCATCCCGGCGATGAGGTAACCGGCGGCACAATAAACGTCACCGGCAGCTTCGTTATGGAGGCCCAACGGGTCGGCAGCGACACCGTGCTGGCGCGCATTGTCGAAATGGTGGCTGCGGCCCAGCGCTCCCGTGCGCCGATTCAGAAATATGCTGATGCCGTTGCGGCCTGGATTGTGCCGCTGGTAATCCTGGTGTCCGGCGTGTCATTTGTGGCCTGGATGTTATGGGGCGCCGAGCCACGCCTGGCACATGCAGTCATTGCTGCGGTTTCTGTTCTGATTATCGCCTGCCCCTGCGCCATAGGGCTGGCGACACCGATATCCGTCATGATCGCCATGGGCCGAGGCGCGCAGGCCGGCGTTTTACTCAGAGACGCAGAGGCGTTGGAGTTAATGCACAAGGTGGATGCGCTCATTGTCGACAAAACCGGCACCCTGACCGAAGGCCGTCCGTCGTTTACTGACGTGGTTGCAGTAACCCCCGGTGGCGAGGAAGAAGTGCTCCGCATCGCCGCCAGTCTGGAGCGAGGCAGCGAGCACCCGATCGCGGCTGCCATCATGGCGGCGATGGCAGACAGAGGTATTGAATTGATGGCCACCGAGTCATTCAGGGCCACTGTGGGCGAAGGGGTCAGCGGGCAAATTGCGGGCCATGAAGTGTCTCTGGGTAACCACAAGCTGATGCAGCGCCTGAGTATTCCGGTTCACGCCATCGAAGCTGAAGTTCAGGCTCTGACGGCGCAGGCCAAAACAGTGATGTATATTGCCAAAGATTCCCGCCTGCTGGGCCTGATCGCTGTCAGCGATCGGGTCAAGGCCACTGCTGCTGAGGCCATCGGGCAACTGCAGGCGCAAGGCATGCGTGTGATCATGGCCACCGGTGACAATCATGCTACGGCGATGCATGTCGCCACGGCGGTGGGGATCGACGAAGTGCATGCCGAGATGTCACCGGTTGATAAATTTGAACTGGTAGCCCAACTCAAAGCCGCGGGCGCAATAGTTGCGATGGCGGGGGATGGCATCAATGATGCGCCCGCGCTGGCCGCCGCAGATGTGGGAATTGCCATGGGCGGCGGCGCCGACGTGGCGGTGGAATCGGCCGGCATTACCCTGGTCAAAGGTGAACTGACCGGCATTATTCGTGCGCGCAAACTGGCCGCTGCGACGCTGCATAACATCCGCCAAAACCTGTTTCTCAGCTTCGCTTATAATGCCGCCGGCATCCCGGTCGCCGCCGGGCTTTTCTACGTCTGGCTGGGCTGGCTGTTGTCGCCGATGCTGGCTGCAGCGGCAATGAGCCTGTCATCGGTCTCGGTCATTGCCAACGCCTTGCGACTAAGGATGGATAAAGTCGTCGATTTGTCGTAAAAAGCTTGTTTGGTCCGTCTTTGCAGGTGATTGAATGCAAGAGATTCCTGAGCAGCAACACCCCGGCCCGCTGAGCGGGATTCGCGTTCTTGAAGTCGGCCAGTTGCTGGCCGGGCCGTTTGTCGGCTGCATCCTGGGCTACTACGGCGCCGAGGTCATCAAGGTCGAACCGCCTGGCGATGGCGATCCCCTGCGGCAATGGCGCGAAATCGACGCCGACGGCACCTCGTATTGGTGGCGCAGCCTGGCCCGCAACAAGAAGTGCATCACGGCCAATCTGAGAATCGTGGAGGGCCGTGAGCTGGTCGCCAGATTGGCGAGCCGGTGTGATGTGCTGGTGGAAAACTTCAGGCCCGGGGTAATGGAAAAGTGGGGCCTGGGGCCGGACGACCTGCGGCCGGAGAACGAAGGCCTGATCTATGCGCGTATCTCGGGCTATGGGCAGGATGGTCCTTATTCGAGCCGCCCTGGTTTCGCCTCGGTTTGTGAGGGGGTGGGCGGCTTGCGTTACGTCAACGGTTACCCGGGCGATAAGCCGGTGCGGGCCAACCTGAGCCTGGGTGATTCGCTGGCGGGACTATACACCGCCCTGGGCATCGTGATGGCCTGCCTGCACCGCGAGCGCCAACCGGATCACCAGGGGCAGGTCGTGGATGTGGCCCTGTATGAAGCAGTATTCAATATGCTCGAAGGCGTGGTGCCTGAATTTTCCGGCGCCGGGGTCATTCGGGGCCCCTCGGGGTCTACGATTACCGGTATTGTCCCCACCAACACCTACCAATGTGCGGATGGCAAGTATATCGTGATTGGCGCTAACGCCGATTCGATTTTTCAGCGCTTGTGTACCGCCATGGGCCGCAATGATATGGCCGCCGACCCCAGGTTGACGGGAAATGCCGGCCGTGTGAAACACGAAGCCGAAGTTGATGGTGCAGTGGCCGGCTGGGTCGCCACGCTGGATTCAGAACAGGTGCTCGAGGCATTGCGCGAGGCCCGTGTGCCGGGTGGGGCCATCTACAGCGTTGCCGACATGAAGGCCGACCCCCATTTCAACGCCCGCGGCTTGTTTGAAGAAGTCGAAATCAACGGCCGCAAGCTCGACATACCCGCGCTGTCGCCCAGGTTCAGCGCAACACCCGGGCAGACCCGTTGGCCGGGTGGCGACATGGGCGCATACAACCGGGAGATATATGGCGAGCTACTGGGCCTGACGGATGAAGACATCACCAGGCACCAGTCCAAAGGCGTCATATAGGCGTGGATGACATGTGGATATTCGGCTACGGCTCGCTCATCTGGCGTGCGGATTTTCCCTACCTGGAGTCGCGTCCGGCCTTCATCCGCCACTGGTCGCGGCGATTTTGGCAAGGCTCCACCGACCACCGTGGTGTTCCTGGCGCACCGAGCCGAGTGGTGACCCTGATTGAGTCTGCTGACGAGACCTGCTGGGGCCGCGCGTACAGGGTCGATCCCGCCAGTGGCGGTGCGGTGCTTGATCATCTGGACTATCGTGAAAAAGGCGGTTATGAGCGGCTTGAACTGGAGGTCTATTTCAACCCGACCGATTGCGTGGTGGGGTTGACGTATCACGCCACCGCCGAAAATCCGGACTTCCTCGGCCGGGCGAGCAGCGTGGCCATCGTCGCCCAGATACGCGATGCAACCGGTCCAAGTGGCGCCAATATTGAATACCTCTTCAAATTGGATGAGGCGCTGATACAGATGGGGGCAGTCGACCCGCATGTCAGTGAGTTGGCGGCCTTGTTGCGAGCAGACTGACCTAAAATCTCTTTGTACCGCCGACCATTCGATTTAGACTGATAAGCCCTGAGCAACAACAAGGCAATGATGATGAGTGACTTTGATAATCTGGCTGAAGAGCTGAAACAACTGCGCGACGAACTGGCGCTGAAGATGCACCTGGCATCGATGGAAGCGCGTGATGAATGGCACGAACTGGAAAAAAAGTGGAAGCATTTTTCGACTGAGGCGGACTTTGAACGCAGCGCTGAGGGACTGGGCGACGCCATGAGTCACCTGGGCGATGAACTCAAGAAAAGTTATACGCGAATCAAGGCCGCGATCAACGGCTGAAAAGACTCACTGACAAGCAACATGGGAAATTCTGATGATTTTTAAACGTTCGGTTCCATTCTTGGTATTGCTCTTCACATTATTGCTTGGCACCTCGGCGACGATGGCCGATGGTGCGGCCGCCAGTGAAGCCGCCCGGGTGGCGGCCAGGGGGCTGGGCGAGCAAATCCAGGAATGGTCCATGCAGTTATGGGAATTCTCGGAAATCGCCCTGCGCGAGCACAAGTCGGCTGCCCTGCTGGCCGCTGCCCTGGAGGGCGAGGGCTTTACTGTCGAGCGCGGCGTTGCCGGAATGCCCACCGCCTTCATCGCCGAATGGGGCAGCGGCCGGCCTATTATCGGCATTACGGCCGAATATGATGCGCTGCCCAACATCGGCAACGACCCGGTGCCCAGGCGCCAGGAACGCCTGGATGGAAATCCGCACGGTCACGGTTGCGGGCACAATCTGTTTGGGGCCGGCTCTACCGGCGCTGCGATTGCCCTGAAGCGGGCAATGCAGGCTGGCCTGGTCAGCGGCACCATTCGGTTGTACGGCTCGCCAGCTGAGGAAACGGTCATAGGCAAGGTTTATATGGCCAACGCTGGGGTATTTGATGACCTCGACGCCGCGCTCGACTGGCACCCCCTGACGGCAACCGCCGTGATGAACGAAACCGGCCAGGCGATGAACAATTTCGCGGTTGAGTTTTTCGGTAAAGCATCCCACGGCGCGGTGGACCCCTGGAATGGGCGCAGTGCGCTGGACGCGGTGGAATTGATGAGTGTTGCGATGAACATGATGCGCGAGCACATCGAGCCCAGTGCACGAATTCACAGCGTGATCACCAGCGGTGGTGAAGCGCCAAATGTCGTGCCGGCCTACGCGCGGGTCTGGTATTACCTGCGCGACAGTGACCGTATACGGCTGGAAAAAAACTATGAGTGGGTCATGGAAATTGCCGCCGCAGCGGCGCAGGCCACCCAGACAACGCACAAAGTGACTTTAATGACGGGCGTGCATGAAATGTTGTTGAACCGGCCGTTGCAGGAGGCCATGCAACGGAACCTGGAGGCCATTGGCGCGCCGGAATATAGTGAGGCCGACCAGACGTTTGCGCGTGATTTGCAGGCATTTCTTGGCAAGGAAACGGTAGGCATAGCCGAAGGAATTGACCCATTAATGGACGACCCAGGCCCGGTTTCAGGGGGTTCCACCGATGTCGCGGAAATCAGCTGGAAAGTGCCTACGGTGTCACTTTTGGTGGCCTCTGCCGGCTCGAACCTGCCCTGGCACAGCTGGGCGACCTCAGCGAGTCATGGCCGCCCGGGATCCGCGGTCTCGGCGCAGATTGCCGCACAGGTGCTGGCCGCCATGGCCATGGACCTGATGACCCAGCCGGCTCTGGTCGAAGCTGCACAGGCCTACCATCGGGAGAAAACCGGCGGCAAGCCCTACGTCTCCCCAATTCCAGTTGACCAGAAACCGCCCTTGCCCGAAGACTGATCAGCGGCACCGGTCACCGCGTGCAATTGCAAGAGCTGAGCGATCGCCTCGGGCCATTCTGCAAGGCCCACTACCCAGATGGGTCGGCCAGGGTCTTTGACGTCGTTAAGATGCGCGGCCACGCGGGCTTTGCTTACGGTTTTCGGGTTGAAATCGGCGAAGTTGTTGACTCCTGGTTTATTCGCCTGCCGCCACCCAACGTGAAGTGGAGGGGGACGGCTGATGTGCTGCGCCAAGTGACAGTGCTCAAGGCCCTGGATGGCAGCGACGTGCCCCACTGTTCAGTGCAGTGGTCTGGCGATGACCTGGGGTGGTTCGGCTGCCCCTATTTTATTGTGCCCTGGCTGGAAGGCGATGTGCTGCGGCTCGGAGACGGGGAATGGGGCGCTGAATTAAGTCCGGAATTACGCCATGCGCTGGGCGTGCAAGCCATTCAGGCGATGGCAGGCATTCATGACATCGATATCTGCAAAGTGGCCTATTTGGGCCAGACGCGCCGTTTCGAGGACGACATTGTCCATTGGGACCGTTTCTATGAACGCTGCGCCGACCCCGAGCGGCTCCGAGATATCCCACAAGTTCGGCAGAAGTTGCTGAATCATATACCATCCGATGCCAGGATTGGCGTCTTTCATGGAGATTTTCAGACCGGTAATTTGTTTTGCTCGCCGGATGCGCGCTTGCTGGCTGTAATTGACTTCGAGCTGTGTGGCATCGGCGCCGTTCTCAATGATCTGGGATGGATGGCTACATTCTGTGACTCAAATGCCTGGGTCACAGGCAGCGAAGTGAATTCCGAATTTTTGGACCCCGATATTTTGGTCAACATGTACCGTCACGAATGCGGTCATTCGGTGGCGGACATCGAATGGTTCCGTGCGCTCGCAGCGTACAAGTTTTCAATCATTACCGGTTTTAACCTTGCGCTCCATCGGCGTGGCAAGCGCCCTGACCCGTTGTGGGAAAAGTTCAAAGGCTCAATGACTTCACTGGTCGATCGTGCAAACGAGTTGCTTGGCTAGCAACCCCGTCAAATGCACCGTCCTCCCGGACAAGTGACGAGTATCGTCATCCCGGACAAGCGTAGCGCGATCCGGGACCTATTGGGTGCTGGGTAGAATGAGCGCCGGTCAGCTCCATGAATGGCTGATGTCACCGTTTCGCAGTGACAACACTGCCGAGGCACTATGGGTCCCGGGTCAAGCCCGGGATGACGTTTTGAAGTTATCTACCAGGTATCCACAAAATTCCGCTTGCCGTGCTTGTTTTCGCGTCCATTTAACGCACTGTCCAACGCATTGAGAATTACATTGCGCGTATCAGCTGGATCAATCACAGCGTCAACCTCAAGGTAAGTGGCCGCCTCCGTTGCTTTGCCTATCTCATACATTCTGGCCAGCAGCGTTTCGAACAGCGCCTCGCGCTCTTCTTCGCTGGAACAGGCTTCGAGTTCGCGACGGTAGCCCAATCGCACCGAGCCCTCCAGCCCCATCGCGCCGATTTCGCCGGTCGGCCAGATCGCGGTGTAGACCGGGTCGTGAAAACTGCCGCCGCACATCGACATCGCGCCCAGACCATAGCCCTTACGCATGATGATGGCGACCAGCGGTACGGAAATATTGGCGCCGACCACGAACATGCTGGACATGCGTCGCACGGCGGCCTGGGTTTCGCTTTCGGGCCCGACCAGAAAGCCTGGTGTATCGGTCAGCGACACCAAGGGAATATCGAAGGCATCACACAGCTGCATGAAGCGCGCGCCTTTCTCGGCGGCCTCCGCATCGACGGTACCACCGAGCTGCTGGCAGTCATTGACGATCAGTCCCAGCGGTCGGCCCTCGATACGCATAAACCCGGTCACGAGGCCGCGACCGTAGGCGCGCCGCAACTCAAGGAAAGTGCCCTTGTCGGCCAGGATTTCAATCACCTTGCGTACCGGGTATCGCCAGCGCCGATCCGGTGGCAGGATGTCGCGCAGCATGGCCTGATCCGCACAAGCCCAATCTTCCAGCCGGCCCTGAAAGTAGCCTAACACCTGCTTGGCGAGGCGGGTCGCCTCAGCCTCATCTTCGGCCAGCAGATCAATCACCCCATTTTCGGTCTGGACTTTCGTGGGGCCTATTTCCTGTGGCTCAAAGCTTCCCAGTCCGCCGTATTCGATCATGGCCGGCCCAGCCATTCCGATCCATGAATCGCGGGTCACTATGGTGATATCGGCGCATCCAAAAAACACCGCGTTTCCCGCAAAACAATAACCATTATTCACGGCGATGCGCGGCACAATACCGCTCAGCCGCGCAAAAGTGGAAAAGGACCTGACATAGAGCCCGGCAATACGTGTCGTGACATCCGTATCACCCGGCCTGCCCCCGCCCCCCTCGGTATACATGATCACCGGCAGTGCGTAGTGTTCCGCCAGCTCGAAAATCCGGTCCAGTTTATCGTGGTGATAAAATCCCTGCGTGCCCGCCAGCACCGAGTAGTCGTCGATCGCCACGGCGATCCGGCATTGTGGCGCACCAAAAAGACCGGCGTTCACAGTACCGGTACCGGTAATGACCCCGTCGGCAGCGGTATTGAGCTGCAGATCCTCAACTTCCCGCCGGCTGCGCTGCGCCGCCACCGCCAGTTGCCCATATTCCATCCAGCTCCCGTCATCCACCAAATCCGCCAGATTCTCCCGCGCGGTCCGGCACCCCTTGGCGTGGCGCTTCTGCGCCGCGTCGCTTCTAAGCTCGTCCAGCGTCTTGGCAATCCGTTCATGCAATTGCGCCAATTCGGTCCTGATTTCGTCGCTCATTCGATGTCTCAATTAAACAAAGCGCCAATATACAGCAGCCACTCTCAGAAGTTGATCTGAATATGGGTATGGTGCCGTCAAAAAGGTAGAATAACGGTTTTTGACGGAACACTCCCCATGGCCGAACAGCGTTTTAGCGGTACCGATAAATATGTCGCCACCGAAGACCTCTCCACTGCGGTCAACGCGGCCGTGACCTTGGGCCGACCGATACTGATCAAGGGCGAGCCCGGCACCGGCAAAACCCAATTGGCCGAAGAGGTGGCCCACAGCCTTGATCGGCCTCTGCTGGAGTGGCACATCAAGTCCACCACCAAGGCCCAGCAGGGCCTTTATGAGTACGATGCAGTGGCCCGCTTGCGCGACTCGCAATTGGGTGATGAACGGGTGCACGACATTCAGAATTACATCATCAAGGGTCCCATGTGGGAAGCCTTCGAGCAGGATGTGCAACCGGTGTTGCTGATTGATGAAATTGACAAGGCCGACATTGAATTTCCCAATGATCTGCTGCGAGAACTCGACCGCATGGAGTTCTATGTCTACGAAACGCATGAGACTGTGGTGGCCAATCACCGACCGATTATTATCATCACCTCCAACAACGAGAAAGAATTGCCCGATGCATTCCTGCGCCGTTGTTTTTTCCACTACATCCGTTTTCCGGATGCCGACACCATGACCGATATCGTTGAGGTTCATTACCCTGGGCTCAAGAAGGAACTGCTCAGCGAGGCCCTCAATGCCTTTTATAAACTGCGGGATGTGCCAGGGCTGAAGAAAAAACCCTCCACCTCGGAACTGCTCGACTGGATCAAGCTGCTGCTGGCCGAGGATGTCTCCGCTGAAGTGCTGGCCAGCGATGATCGCCGCACGGTTTTGCCGCCGCTGCACGGGGCACTGTTGAAGAACGAACAGGATGTGCATCTGTTCGAACGGCTGATTTTTCTGAATCAGAGGCATAACCGCTAGGCGAGGCTGGCGACGATGCTGATCAGCTTTTTCTTTATGCTGCGCAAAGCGGGGTTGAAGGTCTCAATCACCGAGTTCTTGACCCTGCTGGAAGTGCTGGATAAGCGCCTTGCCGGCACCAGCGTGGATGATTTTTACTATTTGTCGCGGGCCTGCATGGTCAAAGACGAATCACACTTCGACCGCTTTGACCGTGCCTTCGGTGCTCACTTCAAGGGCATTGAGGAAATGTTCGGCAACGAGGCGGACGAGATTCCCGAAGAATGGCTGCGGCGTCAGTTCGATCTGCAACTGACCGAGGAAGAAAAGGCCGCCATCGAAGCCATGGGGGGCTGGGAAAAGCTGATGGAAATCCTCAAGCAACGGCTCAAGGAACAGGACGAACGCCATGAAGGTGGCAGCAAGTGGATTGGCACCGGTGGCACTTCGCCCTTCGGGGCGTACGGCTACAACCCGGAAGGCATTCGCATTGGGCAGGACGGCTCGCGCCATCGCCGGGCCGTCAAAGTCTGGGACAAACGTGAGTACCGCAATCTCGATGACTCAGTGGAATTGGGCACACGCAACCTGAAAGTGGCCTTGAGGCGCCTGCGCAAGTTTGCCCGCGAGGGCGCGGCCGACGAACTGGATCTGCCGGGCACCATTGATGCAACGGCCAGAAACGGGGGTCTGCTGGATATCCTGATGGTTCCGGAGCGTCACAATGCGATCAAAGTGTTGTTGTTTCTGGATATTGGCGGATCCATGGATGATCATGTGCGGGCTTGCGAAGAGTTATTTTCAGCCGCGCGCAGCGAGTTCAAGCACCTCGAGTATTTTTACTTCCACAATTGCGTTTACGAAGGGGTCTGGAAAGACAATACGCGCCGTCATACCGAGAAAATGCACACCATGCAGGTGCTGCATAAGTATTCGGCGGATTACAAGCTGATCCTGGTCGGCGATGCGACCATGAGCCCTTACGAAATCGTCCACCCGGGCGGCAGTGTCGAACACTGGAATGAAGAGGCCGGTGCGGTGTGGATGAAGCGCCTGTTAAACACCTATTCCAAGGCCGTGTGGCTCAACCCCGAGCCACTGAATCGCTGGGATTACACGCCTTCCATCAAACTGATGTCGGAGCTGATGGAGGAACGGATGTATCCCTTGACGGTGAGTGGGCTTGAAGCGGGGATGCGGGCGTTGACATAGGTGTTGCGCTGTCAAGCTCTAGTAGGCGATTGTCTCTCCAATGGTCCGCCAGCGGCCGTCTTTGACGACTGACAGTATGGTGCCGCTGGCGCCGGTGTGGTCGTGGGGTCCGAATGAATAGGATTGCCCGAAAACACTGTTGTAGTTGTTAATGGACTCGAGAGCCTGCACAAATGACGCGCGGCTGAGATCCGGCCCGGCACGTTCGAGCGCTTCGATGACGAGGTCGCCCATGACGTAGCCCGCCATGGCCAGGTATTCCGGCTGCCCGTCAAAGCGTTCCAGGTAACGGTCGAGCCAGTCGCTGACGGCGGGCGGATTATTCTCGTCGGGGTAAAACACCGGTATGCTACTCGATGCAACAAAGCCTTCAGAGGCGCCACTGCTGATTTCGGCGACGGCGAGCAAAAATGCGGCCTCGGTGCCCACCCATTGGGGCGCGTCCCAGCCCAGTTTATGGGCGGCTTCGAGGATCAATATGGTGTCACGGTGGGCGGTGCCCATCAGGATCAATTCACATTGCGCCTTGCGCAGCCTTAACACCGAGGTGGTGAAATCGCTGTCGGCCGGTTTGTGGGCTGAAACGGCGGCCAGCGACATGCCCAACGCCTCGAGTTGATCCTGCGCACCTTCAAATATTTCCTGCCCGAAATCGGTGTCCTGATAGATCACGCACACGCTGCTTGCACCGCTTTTTCGAATAAAATGACGGGTCGCAGCCTGTGTGTCCAGGTAATAGATGCCGGCCGCAGTGAATTTTAGGGGCATAAAAGGCTCGGTCATGTTGCGCGCACCGGTAAACGTACCGAGGGCGGCGACGATCGCAAACACTTTGTCGCGATTGATGAGTTTGTTGGCCACCTGGATGGCCTTGGGCACCTGATAACTGGAATCTTTCACGATAAATCGGATTTTCCGGCCATGCACGCCGCCGGTCTCATTGGCTTCTTCAAAGCGCATCCGCACGCCTCTGATGCTGGTGTTGCCCTGTAATGCCAGTGGGCCTGAAAGATCGGTATGGGAGCCGATGATAATTTCGCTATCGGTGATGCCATTCCCCCCGTCCCGTCTGCTTGAGTCGACACTCGAGTCTTCGCCACCACAAGCCGTCAAAAGCACAAGCACCGCAACAACAATGGCGCTCAATCGAATCATTTGCATTTCAATAGGTGATTGACTCGGCCATCTTGTGCCAGCGGCCATCTTTGATCACGGACAAAGTGGATTCAAAAACACCGGCATGGTCTTCGGGGCTGAATGACAGGCGGTAACCGAATATGTCGGTATAGTCACTCATCGTTTCCAATGCGGCGACGACGCTCTGGCGTGTTGGATTGGGTCCAGCCATCTCCAGCGCCTTGATGACAACATCCGCGCTGCGATAACCCTCCAGCGCCGCGTATTCCGGCAGGCCGCCAAAACGTGCGGTCCAGCGTTCCAGCCAGGCGGCCGCTGCGGGTGGGTTGTCGTCTTCAGGGTATATCGTCGCCATGTGGTTAAAGGCGTAGTAGCCTTCTGCCGCGCCGCTGGGCAGTTGTGCCAGGGCGTTGCTGTAGGTCGCGTTGCCACCGACAAAGACCACGTCCGTCCAGCCCAGCTTTTTGGCCGCCTCCATCACCAAAATTGTGTCGCGGTGAATATTGCCCAAAACGACCAGGTCGCAACCGGCATTGCGAAGTCGAAGAATGGTTGCGGTAAATTCACTGTCGGTGGGTTTGTGGGCAGCGACAGCGGCCAATTCCATGCCCATCTCCTCCAACTGCGCTTCGACGCCTTCCAGGACCTCCTGGCCATAATCGGTATCCTGGTAGTCGACGCAGGGCCTGGTGGCCCCCATTTTTTCGATGAAGTATCTGACGATGGCTTTCGATTCATCGAAATAGATGCCGCGGCCGCTGAACTGGAGGGGATTGAGGGGTTCAGCCATTGATCTCGCGCCCGAAATGGCAAACAGGTTGGGAATGCCTTTTTCTTTCAGGAGGCCCATCACCGCGTTGTTCATCGGTGTGCCCATGCCCAGCACGATGGCGAATACTTTGTCGCGGTTGACCAGCTTGTTGGCGGCCTGAACGGCCTTGGGTACCTGGTAACTCGAATCTTCGACCACCCAGCGAATCTTGCGCCCGTGTATTCCGCCTGCCGCGTTGACTTCATCAATCCGCATACGGGCGCCATTGTTGATTGCTGTCCCGAGCAGCGCGACCGGCCCGGAAAGATCGTTATGCGATCCCAAGATGATCTCTGTGTCGGTTATGCCATCTACTTTGGCCGCCGCGGATCTTGCGCCTGCTGAATCTGAGGTGGATTCTCCGCCACCGCATGCGGCCAGGATGAGCGTGCTCACGCCAAGCGCGATCAGCAATCTATTCATTTAAAAACTCCTTGGTAATGGTCTTGGTACCCGGCTTTGGTGACCGGGCCTGGCTTCACGAACCGTACATACTATCAATCAGGTGGGCATATTTCTCGTTCACGACCTTGCGCTTGAGCTTCATTGTGGGCGTCAGCTCTTCGTCTTCGGCATCCAGCAACTGGTCGATCAGGCTGAACTTCTTGATGGTTTCCACCCGCGCGAACTTGGTATTGACGTGTTCGATCTCGGCCCAGATGAGGTCCTTGACCTCCTGGGTATGGCACAGGCTGGCGTAGTTGGTGAACGGCACGTCCTGGTCCTGGGCGTACTTGGTGACATTGTCCAGGTCGATCATGATCAGGCAAGTGAGATAGGGCTTGCGGTCGCCTACAACCACGGCGTCAGAAATGTAGGCCGAAAATTTCAACTGGTTTTCGATTTCGCTGGGGGTGATGTTTTTGCCACCGGCAGTGATGATGATGTCCTTCATGCGGTCCATGATGTAGACGAAACCATCTTCATCGATGCGACCCACGTCGCCGGTATAAAGCCAGTTGTTCTTGATGGTCTCGGCGGTTTTTTCCGGATTGTTCCAGTAGCCCAAGATCACGCCGGGACTGCGGATCAGAATTTCACCTTGCTCGGATATCCTGATGTCAACATCGGGCGCTGGCTTGCCGATACTGCCAACGCGTGAATGCTCTTGCGTGTTGCAGGTTGCAAAACCAGCGCATTCGGTTTGGCCGTAGCCCTCGAACATGGGTCGGCCGAGCGCCCAGTACCAATCGATCAGGTCCGGTGCGATCGGGGCGGCGCCGGTCGCCAGCCAGCGGGCTTTGTTGATGCCGAGCGCCTGGCGGATATTTTTGAACACGAAACGGTCAGCGAACCAGTATGGGATGCGTAAAGACCATGGAACGGCCTCATTGCGTTGGCGAATGGCGCCCACTTTATGGCCGAGATTGATACTGCGTTCATAAATGAAGCGCGCCAGGGCGGGTGCTTCTTTGAGCTTAATCGCTACCGAGGAGTGCTGTTTTTCCCACACGCGAGGCACGGCAAAATGGACCGTTGGCGATACTTCCTGCAGATCCTGCACAGTGGTTTCGAGGCTCTCGACGATGTTGATTTTTGCCTTTGATGAGAGTGAGTTAAAGGTAATAAAAACCCTTGCGGCCACGTGGGCCAGCGGCAAAAAGAGCAGTTGTTCGTCATCCGGAAAGGTCGGAATGAGGCTGTCCGCGCATACGGTCTGAAACAATATATTTTGCTGGCTGAGCATTGAGCCCTTGGGCCTGCCGGTGGTGCCGGAGGTATAGGTCAGAATCATCAGGTCGTGGGGCTGGGCAGCTTCGATTTCATCGAGCCAGCGCGCGGCGTACTTGTCTTGATTCTCGCGGCCCAGTTCCAGCAGCGCTTGCCAGGACATGCACTGGGCATCATCAAAGGTACGCAGGCCTTCCATGTCAAAGATGATGATTTTTTCCAGTGTGGGGGCACGCTCGCGCACATCGAGAATTTTGTCGAGCTGTTCTTCATCCTCGGCAAAATAGAATTTGGTGCCGCTGTCAGTGACCAGGTATTCCACCTGGTCGGGCGCGTCGGTGGGATACACGCCGTTGACCACGGCCCCAGCGCAGATGGAACCGAGGTCGGCGAATATCCATTCCTTGTTGATTTCCGAGGCAATGGAGCAGATATCGCCGCGCTGCAGCCCCAGCGCCATCAAGCCGATGCCGGCCAGACGCGCATGTTCGCCGTAATCGGTCCAGCTGTACTCATTCCAAATGCCGAAATCCTTCTCACGAATCGCGACCCGGTCTCCTTCTTCGTTGACACGCTTCCAGAACAACCGCGAAATGGTGTTGCAGCCATCTACCGTGTAGATTTTTGTGCCCTGGTTCGGGGCTGCAGTCGCGGCTGGCTTGTTGCTGTCTAATTCCATTTTTGCTTATCTATTGCTGCGGTTGCACTCATCATCGCCAGGTTTTGCGCTGTTTCCACCGCCGTCGTCCACGCACCCCTTGTTCTTTTTGCCCGAGGTAAAATTCCTTGATATCCGTGGCATTTCGCAGCCGCTCGGCAGTGTCTTCCATGACGATACGGCCTACTTCCATGACGTAACCAAAATCTGCGATGCTCAGCGCCATCCTGGCGTTTTGTTCCACCAGGAACATGGTGACGCCCTGTTCCGTATTCAGTCGCTGGATGATCGCTGCGATCTGCTTGACCAGAATCGGCGACAGCCCCAGCGACGGCTCATCCAGTAACATGATGGAGGGTTTGAGCATCAAGGCCCGGCCGATGGCAAGCATTTGCTGCTGGCCGCCGGAAAGAAAGCCCGCCCGGGTTTTTCTTTTTTCCAGCAGGTCAGGGAAGTAGTTGTACACCATTTCCAGATCGGTCTTGATCTGTTTGTCGCGACGGCTGTAGGCACCCATCCAGAGGTTTTCATCAACGGTCAGAAAAGGAAAGACTTCGCGGCCTTCTGGCACATGGGCCACGCCTCTGCGTGCCAGCACATCCGGGTCGAGGGCCTGGACCTCTTCACCCGCCAGCTTCACGCTGCCTTTTTGCGGGTCCATCGCGCCGCTGATCGTTTTCAGCACCGTGGTTTTGCCGGCGCCGTTAGCGCCCAGCAGTGCAACGATTTGACCTTTACGGACTTCAAGGCTGACGCCACGGATGGCCATGACCGGCCCGTAATAGGTCTCGATATTGCGAAGTTCCAGGAGCGCTGCCATGTCAATCGCCCAAGTAAGCTTCAGCGACTGCCGGGTGGCTTTGCACCTCGGCGGGTGAACCGATGGTCAATACAGCGCCGTCATCCATTGCCATGACCCGGTCAGAGACATCCGAGACCAGGTTCATGTCATGTTCGACCATGATGACAGTGACGCCAAAGTCTTCATTGATATCCTCCAGCCAGTAGCTCACGTCCTCTGACTCTTCGGGGTTGAGGCCCGAAGACGGTTCGTCGAGCAAAATCAGTTTGGGTTCAATACACAGGGCGCGGCCAACCTCAACCATCTTGCGCACCCCATAGGGCAGGCTGCCAATTACCTGGTCACGGTACTGCTGCAAATCGAGCAGGTCGATAATATTCTCGGCGGTTTTGCGAAAGGCCAGTTCCTGCCTGACCGTGGCGGGTGTGAACAGTATTTCAGACAGCAGATTGCTGCTGCGGTGCACGTGGCGCCCGATCATCAGGTTGTTCAGAACGGATTCGTGTTCAAATAGCTCGGTGTTCTGAAAGGTTCGCGCGATGCCTATTTCTGCAACCTCATGCGGCTCAATGTCGGTGATATCCTGACCATCGAAAGTCATCTTCCCGCCGCCTTCGACATCGTAAAGCCGGCTGATCAGGTTGAACACCGTGGTTTTGCCAGCGCCGTTGGGGCCAATAATGGTGAACACTTCGCCCCTCTTCACATCAAAGCTGACATCCTGTACCGCCCTGACGCCCCCAAAACTGAGGTTCAGCTTGTCTGCACTGAACAAAACTTCAGTCTCGCCAATGCCTTTGGACTCCGGTGCTGACTTCATTTTACGCGCTCCGTGCGTAGGTACTTTTTCTGGCGCTTGTGGGTGGCCTTTCGATACAGCGGAAATTCTTCGAAATATTGTCGTATCTTGCGCCAGCGCCCATACATGCCCAATGGTTCGTAGATCAATACGATGATCAGAATAAGGCCAAAAATAGCGGGTTCCAATCCAGGAAGCTGGGCCACAGCATCCGGCAGGGTGTCGCGCAAGATGGCGATGCCCTGCGGCAACAGCCCAATAAATATCGCGCCGAATATCACGCCATGCAGGGACCCCAGACCACCGACAACCACCATCAGCAATAGCATAATCGAAATCATGTAGGTGAAAGCATCTGGCGCCAGGTAGGACAATTTGTGCGCAAACAGACCGCCTGCCAGTCCGGTAAATGTCGCTGAAATGCCGAAAGCGATGCTTTTGGTGCGCGCCAGATCAATACCCATGCTTTGCGCGGATATCTCCGAATCACGGATGCTGATCATGGCCCGGCCGGTGGGTGCGCGGAGCAGATTGCGCGCCGCGAGCAAACACAGCACCAGCACCAGCAGGCACAGGAAATAAAATGTAACCGGTGAACCCATGTCCCAACCGAATAATTCCGGTTGAGGTACGGCCATGCCGCGATAGCCGCCGGTGACTGATTCCCATTGGGCGATGACTTGCTCAACGATCATGGCGAAAGCCAGCGTGGCAATGGCCAGGTAAATGCCGGTCATACGCATGGTGGGCAGTCCAACCAGCGCACCGACCACGCCGGTTAGCAGGGCTGCGGCAATCAGCGACACCGGGAGCGGCACCCCATGCGCCATAAACCAGGCATGGGCATAAGCGCCAATGGCCAGGAAAGCGGCATGTCCCAGGCTGATCATACCGGTGTAACCCACCAGCAACATCAGGCCGATGCCGGCGATGGCGTAAATAAAAACGTAGGAAAACTCACCCAGCAGGAAATCATCGAGGACCAATGGCGCGAGCAGCATTACCATCGCCAGCACGCCATACCAGAAACGTTGACCGCTGTGTTTGAACAGGTTGATGTCCTGGTGGTAATGGGTTTTGAAAACGAATCGCATGTCAGTGCCTGCTCAGACTTTCTTTCGTTGAATGGTCGCAAAAATGCCTTCCGGTCGGACGAAAAGCATCAGCAATAAAATGACATAGGCGCTGGTGTCTGCAAAGCCGGTGGGCAGGTACAAGCCGGCGAACTGTTCAACGATGCCGATCAGCAACCCACCCACCATCGCGCCCTGAAGTGAGCCGAAGCCGCCGACAATGGCGGCGGCATATGCCTTTATTCCGATGAAGCCCATTAAAGGATCGATCAGCGATACCGGCGCAACCAGCACGCCGGCCGTCGCCGCGATGCCGGCCGACATGGCCCAAACGATGGAGAATATGCGTTTTACCGGAATGCCAACGTAGTAAGCCGCCAATTGGTTCTGTGAGGCGGCCTGCATGGCGACGCCCATTCTGGAAAAGCGGAAAAAAGCATAAAGCAGGCTACATAAAACGATGGTGCCGCAAACAATGGCGATATTTTCATAGCCGATCGCCACCTCGCCCATGCGCATGACGCCGCCGGCAAAAGGCGAGTCGATGTTGCGTGGCTCATTGCCCCAGATCACACCTGCCACCGCCCTGAGGATGAACCCCAGGCCGATGGTAATCATCAGCACCGCGAAGGGCGGCTCCCCGATCATCGGCCGCAACAAAATGCGCTCAATCAGCACCCCGATCAGCGCCATGATCAGGACCGTCAGCAGTAAGCCCCAGACGTATGACATGCCGGCAGTATTGATTAGGGTAAAAGCGATAAAGGCGCCCAACATCATCATGTCGCCCTGGGCGAAATTGACCATTTCAGTGGCTTTGTAAATGAGTACGAAGCCCAGCGCGATCAGGCCGTAGACACACCCCTGCGAAATGCCACTGATCAGTAACTGGAGGACTTCCATGGACGTTGCTGGTGATTCCTTTTCTTCGGGTCCGGTTGTTCAGGACCAAAATATTACTGGTATTGCGTGACACTTCGCAACGACGCAGCATAACATGTCGACCTCAAACAGCCGCGCCGGCAAATGCTTTCCCGCCAGCGGCGCCAACCCGGCAAACTACTGACAGGTAGAAAAGCATGCAATCTGTGAAGTTCTTCAGGCTGACCGCCCCCTTAATCCTGATCACCTGCTCCCTGTGGGCGCATGGCGATGAATTGCAGGCTGCGCGGGACGACGGTCTCGACGCGAGCGTCGATCTGACCCTGGAGTCCTTGTATCGGGATGAGGCGTTTGCGGCCGATGAAACGGGGCGGATTCGATGGCTCGAAGATGGCAGCGGATACACGATTCTCGAAGATCCGCCAGGCGCAGGCGACGAAGCGATTGGGGGCAGCAATACCGATACCGAGGCCGACGTCGATGATGACACAGACGAGACAGCACCCGCACAGGAATTGGTGAGGGTTGACCCAAGCAGCCGGCAGCGCAGCGTTCTGGTGTCCATTGCCCAACTGACTCCGACCGATGCCGATGGTCCTTTGGTCATCGAAGACTATATATGGTCTGAAGACCGCGCCAAGCTGTTGATCTACACCAACAGTGAGAAAGTCTGGCGCAGCAATAGCCGGGGCGATTATTGGCTGCTGGACATGCAATCGGGCACATTGCGGCAAATTGGCGGCACGCAAGCCGAAGCCAGCAGCCTCATGTTTGCGAAATTTTCGCCGGACGGTCAGCGGATCGCCTATGTCCGCAACAACGAAATCTACGCCGAAACAGTTGCCGATGGCGAGATCGTCCAACTGACCACTGACGCATTCGCGACCGTGATCAACGGCGTGTTTGACTGGGCTTACGAAGAGGAATTCCTGATCCGTGACGGTTTCCGCTGGAGCCCGGACAGCCGGCGCATTGCGTTCTGGCAACTCGATACCAGCGGCAGCCGGGATTTCACCCTAATCAACAACACCGACGAGCTATACCCCTTGTTGCAGACTTTTCCCTACCCCAAGGTGGGCGAGGTCATTGCTGCTGCGCGGGTCGGCTCTATTGCCGCACAGGGCGGAGAGGTGGTCTGGGCAGATCTGCCGGGGGACCCGCGTGCGATGTATATTCCGCGCATGGACTGGGCCGACAACAGCCGTCAGATCATGATCCAGCATCTCAACCGCAAGCAGGACACTATCAATGTTTATTACGCCGATGCCCTGAGCGGTGAGATCACCGACGTCCTCACGGAGCAAGAGGAGACTTTCATCGATTTCTTCTACGACCCCCTGTGGGTGGAAGAAGGCAGCGCTTTTTTGTGGATCAGTGAGCGCAATGACTGGCGCCATGTTTTGAAAGTCAGTCGCGATGGCAGCGAAATCAAAGATCTCACGTCGGGCGCATTCGACATCACCACGTTGCTGGCTGTGGATGAAGCGTCGGGCTGGGTCTATTTTGTCGCCTCGCCCGATAACCCGACGCAGCGTTACCTGTATCGTAGCCAGCTCGATGGCTCAGGGCAGATGGAGCGGGTAACGCCAGCGCGATTCGAAGGATCCAATCAATATGAGTTATCGACAGATGGCCGATGGGCTGTGCACACCCATTCACGCTTCGGCCAACCGCCCGCGGTGACCGTCATCAGCCTGCCCGATCACGGTCCGGGCATTACTTTGGTAGACAATGCGGAATTGAAGGAAAAGCTCGCCAGCGTGACGGTGGGCGCGCACGAATTCTTCAAAGTGCAGGTGCAAGACGGCCTGGAACTGGATGGCTACCTGATTAGGCCGGAAGGATTTGCGGCAGATTGCCAATATCCGATCGTGTTTCATGTCTACGGAGAACCCTGGGGCTCGACCGTGCAAGACCGTTGGGATCCGAACCGATATCTGTTTCACCAACTGCTGCTGCAAAAAGGATTCCTGGTGGCTTCAGTAGATAGCCGTGGCACGCGGTCACCACGTGGCAAAGCCTGGCGCAAGTCGATTTATGGCGCGGTCGGCACCCTCGCCTCGCGGGATCAGTCGGATGCGCTCAAGGCAATGCTGGGGCGTTGGCCGTATATCGACGGGGGCAGAGTGGGTGTGTGGTGGCACTCAGGTGACGGGACGATGACACTCAATCTGATGTTTCGCTACGCGGGTCAGTATCAGGTTGGTATTTCACGCGTCCCGGTGCCGGATCAGCGGCTTTATGACGCCATTTACCAGGAACGCTACTCTGGTTTGCTGTCAGAATATGGTGACGCCTACACCCTCAACTCACCCATAAACCATGCCGCAAATCTTGAAGGCAGGCTGCTGCTGATCCACGGAACCGGCGACGTCAACGTGCATTACCAGGGCACTGAACGGCTGATCAATGAACTGGTGCGGCATAACAAGCAGTTTGATTTCATGTCTTATCCAAACCGCAGCCACAGTCTGGCCGAGGGTGATGGCACGACGCTGCACCTCAATACCATGATGCTCAATTATTTCGATGAACATCTCGCAACTTCCCCGTGCTTTGTAGCACAATAGCGATCTGATGTTCCCCCTCAAAATCAAGTGGTATTGCGCCATGAAAAGTCGTCTGCCGATCGCAACGCTTCTATTGTGTCTCTGTGTCCCCCTGACTGCGCCCGCCGGATTCTGGACCGGCACGGTTCTGATCAACAAGCTCGCTCGCTGCGATAATTTCACCGGCGTCAGCGCAACCGAATGCTCGGAGGGCATGGGCTATGTCAAGGGTGTGGCCGACACATTGGGCGTGCAGGCCGCCAAAGCCGTCTGTGACCATACCGTCAAATACTCACGACTGGAGCAAACGGTCATTTCCTGGCTCAGAGCCAACCAACCACGCTGGGAAGAGCCGGCGGAAGTGTTGGTGCAGGCCGCCATCGAAGCAGAATGGCCCTGCCCAACCGAGACCAATAGTAACTAGAAGACGCCTCACTTCGAACCAGCTTGTGCAGGCCTCCGGAAAGGCCCATGAGCGGACTGCTGTCCACTCCTGGCGGATGGCCCTTCGGGCTACCCTCGCTTCTCCGCGCTTGGTGGGTCGGCTCCAACGGAACATCCTGTTCCGTGTCGCCTCGTCGAGCCATCCATGGCTCGACGACCCAGTCGCTTGTGCGTCGCTCGGCATCCTTGAAGTTGCGGCCAGCAGCCCGCCCATGGGCCTTTCCGGAGGTAGAACAATGCAGCAGGACAGCATCCCTCTTATGGCGGATACCACAGAGCAGCTATCAGTCGAGCAATAGATCGATGGCCATCCGCAAGCGCGCAGCCCAGAAGGGCGCCATCCGTGCTGCTTTTTGTGAATTTTTGAGCTTGTCTTCACCGTCAAGCTTGTGTTCGGGGTAGTCAGCCTGAGCAATGGCCTGGCGGCTGAACACAATTTTTCCTGAAGCATCGGCGAGAAACAGCCCCGGTGTGGCCTTCACGCCCCAACTGGCGGCGACTTCATCGGCTTCGGGCAGCAGTACGAACTGGTAGCCATACTTGCTCAGCACGGCCGCCGGATCGCCATCTTCCCGGAAATTGATCGTCAGCACGGATACTTCGCCGTCGTACTCATCCAGAATACTCTGCAAATGGGGCATCAATGCTTTGCAGTAGGGGCACCATGTTGCCCAGAACAAGATGACGGTCGAGCCGGACAGGCTTGCCGGGTATTCAAATATGCGTCCATCCCCTAGCGTCTGTTGAAACTGCGGCGGTGCCCAGTCCATCTGCGGTGGCGCTGGAGGCGAGCACGCTTGCCCTGTCAGCAGCAGCGGAATCGCAAGCAATTGCAGGATTTTTTTGTTCATGCTGTGTAGACCGGTGCTGATACCCAATTCATTCAGGGCAATGTGAACTACACAATACAAACATCTGATTGGTTTGAAGTTTGATCAAAATAATGTAGTCTGTAGCAAGGACATACACGGAATAACTGGCTATGGATGGTTGGATTATTGTTTCGATCATATTGCTGGGGCTGGCGATCATCGTCGCCAGACACCTGGGTTTCGTCGCCACGCTCAGCGGCAAACAGGGCAGATTTCTCACGCGCCAGACCCTGTTCGGCAACCTTACCAAGTACGAATATCTCATTCTTGAGGACATCAAGCTGCCTTATCGGGACGCGGTGTTGCAGATTGATCATGTCGTCGTATCGCGCTACGGCGTATTCCTGGTTGAAAGTCTGCACAGCCCGGGCAGGGTCAAAGCAGAGCCCCACGCTACGCATTGGGTCTGTTCCGGCTACGGACTGAAGAGCAAGCTGGTCAACCCGTTGCGCAAGAACATCGTGCATCAAAACGTTTTGTCCGAGACCTTGGGCATAGCCTCATCCCTATTTCGATCGGTCGTGGTATGCACTGGCAAAACGGCGTTCTCCGGCGCCAGACCTGCCGGGGTGGTCAGGCTCGGTGGCCTGTCGCAATTCATCCAGATTCGCAATGAGCCGGTGCTGGAGCATGATGCGGTCTATGAGATTGCCGAGAGGATCGAGGCACTCAGCATGCTGCCGCCTGCATGGGGGCCGATGATGGAACAGGCCAGCGCGCGCATGACCGCTCTGCGCAGAGCGCTGCACATTGGTGTCGATCGGCGCGACCCGATCGCCGGCATGGTACGGAACGCAACCGGTTTTGTGCTGGCGGCCCTGATCCTGACGCTGACATTAGGCGCCGTGGACGAGCACAGTGAGACCGGTGAAAACCTGATGATGGCTTCGATGGGCGCCGATTCAATGCTTGACGACAGCCCGTTCGTGGATGGGCCGGTGGCGCGGTCGGAACTCGCTGCACCCCAGGTGGGGCCGGCAGGGCCTGACCGTGAACTACAAGCCTTGCGCCAGGAACTGGTGCAGCAGGAACTCGATCGCCAATTGGCCTGGGAGGCATCGCTGAGTTGCACAGTGAAAGTGAGCGCCAGCGACTGCCGTTGTCGGGACCCCCTGGGAGACCCTGCAGCGTTATCCCGCCAGCACTGTGAATACCTGGTTGCGAAGGCCGGGGCTGCTCAGTAAATTCGTGCTTTGCCAGGCCCAACGCAGCCCGTCTCGGCAGCTTGGGCCGCCATTCAGCCTGCCTGAACCGCCTGTAGCAATGTCTTAATTTCAGCGGTGGTCATGCCGTCGCCATCGCTTGCGGCCCGGGGCCTGTTAAATACGCGTTGAAGAATCGGCACGAAGTGCTCCAGGGGCAGTGAGGAATACGCTGGATCAAATGCGCATTGATCGTATTTTTCACAAAATTCCGCAGTGTAATCAAAATAAGGATGGTCCCTGAATGCCTCGCGGGCGTTCGGGTCCAGCCCGAGGTGCTGAAAGAAGTAGTAGCCCTGAAAGATCGAATGATTCAACACTATCCAGTGATTCCGCTCACTAACGAATGGTTTGACGACATCCGCGGCGATGGCGGCATGATTGTGTGGTGCGAGCACGTCGCCGATGTCGTGTAGCAACGCGCAGGCAACGTAATCGTCGTCGCGCCCGTCGTTCAAGGCCCGGGTGGCGGTTTGCAGACAATGCTCCAGGCGGCTAATCGGCATGGCGCAACTTTCGCCGCGCTCATCCAGCAAACGCAGTTGATCCAACAGGCGCGATACCAGGTTCTGTTCCCAGCTTCGGTCCGCTTCCTCCATGGCCTCGATATCCGCCTGGCCCGTTTCGGACAGTGCGGTCCAGTTGTACCTGTGATTTTGGATCATGGGTGCGCGTTCCTTTTGAGCTCCAGTGTTGGCACATTATAGTGCGGCCGACGGCTCAATGGTTATCAGCGCTTTCAGGCGGCCGCCCGAGTGGGCAGTTCGAATTCGAAACAAGTGCCCTGATTGAGTTCGGAACTGACTGTAATGCGGCTGCCGTGCAGGTGAGAATTTTGCGCACGATGGCCAGACCCAGGCCGGCTGAGCCGCCCTCATGGTCATCTTTATCATGGCCGCGGTAGAAGCGATCAAATACGCGTTCGAGATCCTCCTGCGCAATGCCACGGCCGGTATCGGCGACTGCGACGGCAACGTGGCCGGGGTGTTCCTGGAGGCTAATGGTGACGTTGCCCCCACGCGGTGTGTATTTCAGCGCATTGCGAATGAGGTTCTCCAGCACCCGCTGCATCAGGCCGATATCGGCAGAGACCGCAGGCGCATTCCTGGCCGATTCGACCGATAAGGAGATGTCGAGTTTCTGGGCTTCGAGCTCAAACTCCTGGGCAACATCCTGTAGCAACTCCGCCAGCGAAAAATACTCCAGCGAAGGTTGCACACTCGCCGCCTCCAGCTTTGATAACTCAAACAGATCGCCAATCAGCTGGCCCAGGCGTTTGGTGTGCTTGCGGGTGATTTCCAGGTGGTGGCGCCGCTCATCCGCGCTGAAGGATTCGTTCTTGATCAGCAGGGTCTCGACATAGGCATGCATGGAGGCCAACGGCGTCCTCAGGTCGTGTGACACATTGCTGACCAATTCCCGCCGTAGGCGATCGGTTTCTTTGAGCCGTTCGAATTGCTCGCGAATTTTGTCGGCCATGACGGCAAATGCCTCCCGAAGCTGACTGATTTCGTCGCTCTTTTTCGGGTCGGTCGATTTGCCATGCTTGACCCGGATTGCGAGCTCCGGATCGAAGCCGGCCCTGGTAAAGGCCTGCACGTCACTGGTCAGGCCGCTCAGGCGCCTGGTCAACAGACCGAACACCAGCAAACCCACCATGAACGCGCCCAACACGATCGCCACCATGGCGCCAAGGCTGAGTTTTTGAATGTAGCTGACGCGGATACTGTCTGCCAATTCGTCATATTTTTGACCGCCAAGCACCGCGTAAAGGTAACCCTCTATCTGGTCATTGAACATGACAGGATGGGCCGAGAAGACTTTCTTGCGGTCAAGATTCCGCGGGTCGGTGCCGTGCACAGACATTTCAGCTTTGCCGCCCATCAGGGCCCGCACCGGCGCCAGATCGACCTGCTGGGTCAGGACCGTTTCCGCCGGCATTGCGTGCGCCAAAATGCCACCTTGGGTATCGAGCAGATAGACTTCGACTGTTGGATTGATAATCATGGCCTGTTGAGCAAACTCGGACAGCGCAACGTCATTCACAACCCCGTTCTCCATCAACTGGCGCTCGCCAGTGACATACATTGCGATAGAGGCATTGAGTCGCTGGGTAATTTCTTCGTGATATAGCCGGGTGCTGAATCGCTCCACGAAAAAGAAGCCACTGCCAATCAGCAAGACAATTACCAGTAGTGCCAAGGATAGTTTTGCGAACAGAGTATTCACGCCAAGACCGTCAAATTGGGTTTATAAAGCGACCCGGGTCAGGGTCGGAGGTGGTGGCTGCTGGTGGCGCCCTGTGACCGGATGCTTGGTGAGCTGTTGCCTTGTGTCCAGTTTGTAACCCACACCCCAGACCGTCACGATCAGTGCCGGGTGGGCGGGATGCGACTCGATTTTTGCACGCAGGCGGTTGATATGAGAATTGACTGTATGTTCGTATCCGTCGTGGCCAAAACCCCAGACGCTGTCCAATAACTGGGCCCGCGAGAACACGTGGCCAGGGTGCCGGACGAAATGGAGCAACAGGTCAAACTCGCGGGCAGTCAGGCCAATGGGTTCGCCGTCCAGGTGAACCTGCCTGCCTCCGGTGTCAATGCTCAGAGGGCCGAAAGTGAGGGTTTCGGCGCCGCCCGGAAATTGTTTTTTCAGCGACTCCACCCGGCGAAAAATGGCTTTGACACGAGCCATCAGCTCTGAAACGCTGAACGGCTTGCTGACGTAGTCATCCGCCTCCAATTCCAGCCCCAATACCCTGTCCAGCTCGGACGACTTGGAAGTGAGCATCAGGATAGGCACATAATCCATGTCACGTCGAAGTGCACGGCAAATGCTCAGTCCGTCCGGACCCGGCAGTCGCAAGTCAAGAATAATCAGGTCCCAGGCCCGGGCAAAGGCATGGCGCATGCCGGCGTGGCCGTCGGCCGCCAGGGTGACCTCACAATTGGCATCGCGCAAATGCAACTCGAGCAATTGGGCGATGTCCCGCTCATCCTCAATCACCAATACCTGTCGCGTCTTCACCTTCTCTCCCGGAATGCATTCAGGATGAGAAGATAGACCAGAATTATAACGAAAGTATCACGGGAAAAAATCTCTTCAGAAAATAAACGTATAAACTTCAGTTAGATAGATTCATTTCGCAGCTCGAAATTGCCCCTATTGGCGTGATAGTCCTGTGACATCTGGTACGCAAAATCGAGGCTCCTCTCACAATCAAGGAGCAATCTCATGAAATTTCCTCATTTCAACTGGTCGGCAGCGCTGGTCCTGGGCTGTGCACTGTTCTCGGGCGGCGTCATGGCAGATTCCTTCTTTGAGGTCACGGTCACCAATGTCACCAATGTCACCAAGGGTATGACTTTTACCCCAATCATGCTCGCCACCACCCGTCGGGGTGACCTGTTTTTCAGACTGGGTGATGCGGCCAGCGAGGAAGTGGCGACCATGGCCGAAACGGGTGACCTCGCACCATTGATGGATTCTCTCGACGCATACGACATCACCAACTCATCGTTTTTGCCGTTCCTCGGTCCGGGCGAATCAGTCACACAAATGGTGGCAGTGCGGGGGTCATACCGCTACCTGAGTATCGCTGCAATGCTGATTCCGAGTAATGACACCTTCTTTGGGGCGGCCAGTGTTGTCATGCCCTACAGCTATAAACCTGTGGTTTTGAATTTGCCTGCCTATGACGCAGGCAGCGAACTCAATGATGAATTGTGCGACAACCTGCCGGGTCCGGGCTGCGGCGAAGACCCCGGTCCTTTTTCTGACAACGGCGAAGGCTTCATATACATCTCTAACGGCATTCGTGGTGGTGGGGATCTGGATGCAGACGCGCTGGACTTCAACAATCCCGTCGCGCGCGTCGTCATCAAACGGGCATCGGGCTACTAAGTTTGATTTTAAGTGGGACCGGGTACAGTGCAGGACCGCGTTTATCCAGGCACTGTATCCGGCTCTTTTTCACCGATTCACTGCTGTTCGGCAAAGGACTCACAATAAGGCACGTTGTCCTCGAGTGCACGGCCCAGTGGAATTTCTCCAGAAACACCTGCTGCGAAAATCTCGTAGGTCAGGTGCAATTCTGTGCAGCTGATTGATGTCAGCGTGACGCTGCCGACAATAGACTGCTCGGGTAGGGTATTGGAATCAAAAATACCGCCCTGGGTCAATTCAAGTTCCAGAACCGCGGTGTCCCCGTCATATGGCCCGAAGGCCGTGTACCAGCGGTGACCGGAATGCCCCAGCGTATAGGCGATATCCTCATCCGGCTGCGCCAGGTCATAAGTAAACCAGGACATGAATATCATTTTTACGACCGGAAAAACAACCAGGAACACACCCTGGCCGCCTTTCTTGATCTCGTTGCGCCAGGCGTCATTGAAACCAGCATTGAAGGTCACATTTGCGGCCTGGATTTTCTTCGGTTTGGAGTGATTCAACAACCAGTCCATGGTCTTGGTTCCGAAATCGGCGCTGATGAAGGGGACATGGCTGCCGCCTTCAATGGCCCACAACTCGCCGGAACCACCGTCGGTGCAGCCCTCGGAATAGCGCGTCACCGTGGTCTCGCTACCTGGCAGCAAAACCTCGAGGTCAATATCCGGCAGTGATTTGCCCTAAGGGCTACAGCCGGCGTACAGGGCCCACTTCTCGGTGGTGGCTTTGGCACCGAGGTAGGCATCGGCGCCAATGAGGCCACCCGCGTAGGCAATTGTATTGTCCAGCGTGCCGTGAATCTGCAACACATGAACGGGCTCAGCGGGATTGCACAGGGCGTCGTCTGCCATGATTGCGCCCGCCAGGCTGACAACCGCAGCCACCAGGTCGGCGCGGTCGCAGGCCATCCGGTAGGCCATAAATGCGCCGTTGGAATGTCCCATGAAGTAGATTCGTTGTGAATCAAGGTTGTATTGCTCGCCCAGTTCCTGCACCAGCCTGGAAAGATAATCCACGTGGTCGACTTTGCCATCGTAAAAGTCACAGCAGGCTTCGCTGGTTCGCGGATCGTAGGCATCAGGCACCACTACTTTTATGGGCCCACTGCCAATGTCTAGCGTCGTCTCGGCCGCGGCCCATGCGGGCGCGGCGGGCGTCAGCAGGCAGGCCCAGAATATGAGGTAGACTCTCATGGCGCTGCCCTGTTTTGGGGAATGTTCATGCCCACGAGTATATGAAAAATCAGCGCGGATGTGACAGCCGCTGTTGCGTGAGCCGGTCAATGCGGTGTTCACAAATTCGTACAGCTTTGTTCACAATTCACCCACATTTGCGTGCTGGAATGGAGCTATGAATCAGCCGGCAAGCACCATTTCTCTGCCGTTCACAAGAACGGCTCTCGCCATACTGCTCTTGACAGCGGCCTGTTCGCTGACTGCCGAGCTACCGCCGGTCCCCGTTCCACCGGAAAACCCGATGACCGAAGACAAGCGGGTGCTGGGCAAGATTCTGTTTTGGGATGAACAACTTTCCAGCGACGACAGCGTGGCCTGCGGCAGTTGTCATATGCCCAGTGCAGGCGGCGCCGACGCCCGCCAGGCGATCTCTCCAGGACATGACGGCGTCTTCGACACGGATGATGATGTCATTGGATCTCCAGGAATCGTCAGGCTGGACGAAACGGGCCAGGCGGTTGAAGACCCAAGCTTCGGCTTCGATCCTCAAGTTACCGGGCGAGCAGCGCCAGGAATATTCATCAGCATGTACAGCGATTCGAATTTCTGGGACGGGCGGGCAGAGTCCCAATTTACAGATCCCCAGGACGGCCAAACTGTCGTCATCGAATCAGGTGGCAGCCTCGAAAGCCAGGCGATCGCGCCGATTCTGAGCAGCGTTGAAATGGGACACCAGGGACGTACCTGGAACCAGGTGATAGACAAACTCGCAGGCTCGCCGCCATTGCGCTTCGCCACTGATGTGCCGCCGGACATCGCCGTGGTGATTGAGCAGGATCCAAGCTATCCGGAACTTTTTTCGCTGGCTTTTGGCGACGAGGAAATTACGGCCGCCAGGATTGCCATGGCCATCGCAACTTATGAGCGTACCCTGATCCCGGATCAATCGCCCTGGGACTTGTATCAGGCCGGTGATGAAACCGCCATGACGCTCGGCCAGATTGCCGGTTGGGAAGACTTTCGGGACAACACCGTGTGCGACAACTGCCATGTCCCACCGGAATTTACCGACCATCTTTTCTACAACATTGGACTGCGACCTTCGGTTGAAGACTTGGGCCGGGAGTTGGTCACCGCACAGGCGGGCGATACCGGGCGGTTCAAAACCCCCACATTGAGAAATTCGGGACTGAAGCAGTCGCTGATGCATGTAGGCTGGATCGACTCGGTACGCGATGGCATAGATTTCTACAATGCCGTTGCCGACGAAAGCAACGGGATATTCAACCGGCATGTTCAGTTTCCCGAGGACCAAACCCGGATTCCTGACATGAATGGCAATCCGATCCGCGACTACGACGACTTGTCGATGTTTTCCGTATCCGATGCGCGCAAGAACCAAGTCGCCGATTTCATTGCAAATGCTCTGACCGATCCCCGGGTTGCGGCCGAACAGTTTCCATTTGACCGCCCAACGCTGCGCAGTGAGCGCAGCATGAGCATTGTGGTCAGTGGCGCGATGTCAGGTACCTGGTCTGATCCAGCTCAAAAAGGCGAGATCTGGATGATCGAGGTACTCTCCGGTGAGCGCGCCCTGGTGACGTGGTATAGCTACAATTTTGACGGTGCACAGATGTGGTTGGTCGGCGTTGGTCAGATCAATGGCAGCGTCATTCACATCGACGATTTGCAGATTGGCAGTGGGCGGGTGTTTGGGCCTGATTTTGATCCTGATGATCTGGCTTTCAGCAGCTGGGGCTCGGTTGATATTGAATTCAATGACTGCAATTCGGCGCTGATTTCCTATCTCGGTACCGGTGTCTTCGGCGGCGGCACCCTGAATGCAACGCGCCTCACCCAATTGGCGGGCCTGGAGTGCGTGCCATGAGAACATCTGCAGTTGCAGTCTTTTTATTCATCGTCGGCCCCTTACTTGTTCCAGCAGTCCTTCCCACTGCCCAGGCTCAGGAGTCGTTTCCATTCTCACCCAATACCGCCGAGTTGCGGCTTGTGACCTGGAACATTGAAAATCTGGGGCGCAGAACGCCACCTCGCAGCGACGCGGACTTGATGCTTGTGGCAGAGCGAATCGCCAGTTTCGAAGCCCCGGTTATTGCGCTTCAAGAAATTGGCGTAGGAGATTCCAGGCCTGCGCTGGAACAGATTCTCGAGCATCTGGGCCCGAGCTGGCGAGCGGTGACGAATGAAACGAGCAACGGCTTTGTATACGAAGCTCGCGTTGTGGAACTGCTCCAGAGCGAACAAATGGACCAACTGCTCGCGCCGCCATATAACAACTTCTACGAGGACTTTCCGGACTGGCGCAGCGACTTTGGACCCAACGGTGATCCGTTTACCAATGCTCGCAGCTTGCCGATGGCGGCGGAGTTCCGACTGGTTGGTTTCGGCAATGCGAGGCCGATCAAGGTACTCAGCACCCACTTCCATGCAGGTAGTGAATTCTCCCTGCAACGTCAATATGAGGGCCGCGCCATCGCGCGCTGGGCCGGCGAGGTCTTGGAGCAGGAATCTGCCGACAGCCTGATATTCGTCGTCGGGGACTTCAATGAGCAACCGGGCAGTCCGGCGCACACAGAACTGGCCGTGGAATTGCAATTACTCGACAAGGAGAATTCTCAAACAACAGCCATCCTCGCGCCACCCGGCGCCAACGCCAATATTGATCACATATATGCCTCTGGCAGTGGCGTCTCTTTTGTGAGCCGAGCCTTTGCGTTCGTAATTTTGCCGGAACACTACGGCGAAACAGCCGAAGAATTCGAGGCCGTTTATAGCGACCATGCACCTGTGATGGTGGATCTGAGCCTGGCAAGCAGCCTGGCGTACAGCGGCTCGTGGTACGACGCTGAACGAAATGGTGAATTGATCATGTTGCAGGTGCTGGCCGACAATCGGATTCTCGTGGGATGGATTACTTACGACCAATCGGGCGAACAAATGTGGCTCAGCGGTGTGGGCGAGTTGCTGGGCGATATCGCATTCGTGGATGAAATGTACCTCACCTCGGGCGGCATATTTGGTACCCAAACGGGCCTCGATGCGGTCGAACTCACACTTTGGGGCAGCCTGGAAATCAGTTTTGAAACTTGTTTGAACGGGCGCCTGGATTATCTTTCCGAGCTGGGATTTGGTGCCGGTTCGCTCAACCTGACCAGGTTGACAGCGATTGAAGGATTGGCATGTGCCCACGAATGAGCCCTCCAGTTTCCGACTGAGCCCCGCGAATGTGGTTGGCGGTATCTCGGCAGGGCCGAGAAGCGAGTAAGCTACCCTACGCCGCGTGAGGGCTGTCCGGGAGAGAATCAGCGTGCACGAAAGTAACTACCTTGCGAGGATTGCATTCCTCGTGGTTGCGGTCGCCACCATGGTTATGCTCTGGTCTGTAGTCGTTCAGGGTGACGAACCGGGTCGTGACGCGCTCTTCCACATTGAGCGCAACAAGAATGCCAACATTATCCAGTATGATGCCCAACTTGGCCCTGACGGAATGCTTCATTCGAAGGAGCCGGTTGTGGGCTACTGGGTCCGCCTCGCCGACCAGGGGCAAATCAAACAGTTGACCTGGTTGCAAAAGAAATTTGCCTATGGATTTAAAGCCAAACTAAATAGAGCACAAGACACGGTTACCCTGGATATGGCGGCGAATCTGGGCCGGACCATCATGGTCAGGAAGGACGGCGACGATTATCGTGCGATTAGTCACATTGACGGCGTACCGTCCTATATCCATAAGATATTCATACACGCCACCGGTCAGGGCTTGTCCACCAAAGTTGACTATATTGAGTTGTATGGCAGTGCGATAATCAGCGGCGATGAGCAGTACGAGTATTTCACCCCCTGATCTCCAGGGGCTGATCTGGGGGCCCGGGGCTTAGCTGTCCCTGGCCAGCCGTAAACCCAAAAACTGCCAGCGCGCATCCGGGTAGAAAAAACTGCGATAGGTGGCGCGGATATGATCCCTGGCAGTGACGCAGGAGCCGCCGCGTACCACCAATTGGCTGCACATGAACTTGCCGTTGTATTCCCCGAGCGTGCCGGTCAGGGGCTTGAATCCGGGATAGGGCGCGTAAGCTGACGCCGTCCATTCCCAAACATCGCCGAAGAATTGCTTTTGGCCAACGGCGCCCGCCGGATGCCAGTACCCGTTGCCGAGCAGATTGCCTGAAACGGGCTCATTTTGCGCAGACAATTCCCACTCTGCTTCCGTGGGCAGCCGTGCCCCGGCCCAACAGGCGTAAGCGTCAGCTTCGTAGTAACTGACGTGTGCAATCGGGGCGTGAGGGTCGATCTGCCGTCGCCCGCCCAGCGTGAACTCCGATTCCTCGTCTTCATGCCAGTACAGAGGGCGTTTCCAGCCGCGTTCGTTAACAATGGACCAGCCATCTGAAAGCCACAGGGCGGCATTTTCGTAGCCGCCGTTGCGAATGAATTCCAGGTATTCACCATTGCTGACCAAGCGCGTGCCGATGTGGTGTTCGCCGACCAGCACCCTGTGCCTTGGGGTTTCATTGTCAAAACAAAATGCCTGCCCCTGCGTGGCGCCAATTTCGAATTCACCGGATTGGCCGGCTTCAAACTGATACTGCGATGAGTCCCGCGAGGGCGGCTCTGGCAGCAAGGGAAACACTGGATACTGTGCCGGATTCTGAAAAAAGGCGTGCTTGATGTCCGTCAGCAGCAGTTCCTGATGTTGCTGCTCATGATTGAGTCCAAGGGACACCAGGAAAGTGAGGCTGGAATCTTCGGGGTCACTTTCCAGCAATTCGCCCATGGATGCGTCCACCTGCTTTCGCCAGGTCATGATTTCCTGGACGGTCGGGCGGGACAGCAGGCCACGGTCAGGCCGCTGGTGCATCTTCCCATCCGTGTGGTAATAGGAATTGAACAGGTAGTGGTATCGGTCGTCGAATCGGCGGTAGCCCTTAAAATGCGCCTCAAGCACGAAGCGTTCAAAAAACCAGGTGGTATGCGCCAGATGCCATTTTGCCGGACTGGCCTCCGGCATGCTCTGGACCACCAGATCCTCGGGCTCAAGTCCATTGCACACGGCCTCGGTGATTCCGCGAATTGAGCGGTAGCGCACTGCCAGGCTGGCCCCATGCGGTGTGGCCGCGAAGGCCCAATCACAGACTTGGTCGCCAACTTGGGCGTCGGCCTGAGCCTGGGCCTGGGTGGAGGCGACGTGCATTACGCCGTGTTGCGCAGCAAGTGGAGACTGAACAACCGATCTTCATCGACCCAGCACCGCGCCGGCCGCCAGCCCGCCTGTGTCGCCATGTGTTTGAATCTCTCGATCGTGTATTTGTGAGAGTTTTCGGTATGGATGGTTTCTCCGACTCTGAATGTAAAACTGTAAGTACCGTCGATAACAACTTCTTGTTGCGCCAGGCTGACCAGGTGCATTTCGATTCGGGACAGTTCGGCGCTATAAAACGCCTGGTGCGCAAACAGGGAGAGGTCGAAATTGCCGTTCAGTTCAGAGTTGATTCTGGCCAGAATATTGAGATTGAATGCTGCGGTGACGCCGCGGCTGTCGTTATAGGCATCCTCCAGCAGCTTCACCGGTTTGACCAGATCAACGCCGACCAGCAAATCGGCGTTGGCACCCAGTGTCTTGCGGGCGTTGACCAAAAACCGCGTCGCCGCCGTGGGCAGAAAATTTCCGATCGTTGAGCCCGGGAAGTAACCCAGAGGCGCGTAGCCTGTCTCAACGGGAAGCGTCATGGGCGCGGTGAAATCGGCATTCAGTGCGTGAACCTGGATGTGCGGGTGGCGGGCTCCGACCGTTGCCGCAGTGGATGCCAGCAGCTCATCGGAAACATCAATGGGCACATAGCGTTCAGCAGCGGGCAATGATTGCAACAGCAGATCGGTGCGCTCGCCCGAGCCACTACCGAATTCAATCACCGTGCTCACCTTGGCCAGGGCCGAGCCAATGTCGCTGGCCGAGTCTTGCATCATCTGCGTTTCAGTGCGGGTGATGTAATACTCAGGCAACTCGGTAATTTGCTGAAACAGCCTGCTGCCGCGATCATCGTAAAAGTACTTGGGGTCAAGGGTCTTTCGCGTTGCGCTCAGACCGGCTGTCACGTCCTGCAAGAATGCATCATGTTCGCTACCGCCCAATTCGACGGCGGCCAGTTTGGTCTTGTTAAGCAAGTGTCGTTTCCTCTGCACGGGCGGATTCTGAACCGCATTCCAGGTCTACGCGGTCAGCGTAAAATGCAACATGACCTGCAATGGCTGAGACTTCGTCATACACCTGCGGGTAATACCAGGCCACGTCACTAGTTCCACCCGCCAGATTTGCGGCGAAGTAATGGGCCTTGCCCTTGAACGGGCAAATTGTCCGATTGTCACTTCGCTCCAGCCGTTCGGTGTAAACGTCTTCGGGTGGAAAGTAGATGACGTGGCCGTACTTGGATTCAACCAACACCAGTGTGCGGTTGCTGTCCGCAACCATCATCCCATTCATGGTCACTTTGCAGTGCGCGTCGGACGGCGTGATGGTGATCTTGTGTTCGGGATGGCGCAGCGCGCCGGGAGACGGCCCCAGTGAATGGGGTGTGGATGCATCGGCCATGGCGGCCCCTGGAGTTGACCAGCTGTTATCTTAACTGGACCATATAAATTCCACTAGGACCAATTTAGTTGATGAAGCCGAGGGCACAGAGGCGCAGGCGTCGTCTGCCCGGCTGTTCTTGATCTGAGCAAAATACGGGATTCGGCTGGTGATCCTTGCTATTCTGAGTTGCTGCCCGTGCTATCCGGGTGAACAGGGAATGAGTTTATTAGCCGAGTAAGGTGATTTATGGATGCGTGGGCCAAGCTACTTCTGGAATTTATCACCGACACTACGGTCGTCTTTTTTATCGCCAACTCGTTCTACGTGATCTCTTACATGCTCACCAGTATGTTCTGGTTGCGACTGCTCGCAATCGTGGCCGCGGTTTCGACGTTTCCGTACTTCTACTTCCAGTCTGAACCACTGTGGTCCGCACTTTTTTGGCAGGCCTGCTTTCTTGGCGTCAACCTGGTGAATTTTGTCATCCTGTTGTACTCAAGGCGTGGCGCAAATTTCGATGACCACGAGCACCTGGCCTACGAGATCAAGTTCGCGGATTTGAAGCCCCATGAGGTGCGGCCAATTTTCAAATACGCAGAACAGTTGACCATTGCCAAGGATGATGTACTCCTGCAGGACGGGGAAGAAAATGAAACGCTTTACCTGATCCTGCAGGGTCAGTGCAAAGTGCTGAAATACCACTACGATGTCGCCATGCTGGAGCCCGGGCATTTTGTTGGGGAATTGAGTTTTCTCAGTGGCGATCCGATCAATGCGGATGTGATTGCCGCAACCGACCTGAAACTGATGGCCTGGCGCAAATCAGACCTGCAGCCCCTGTTTAAGCGTCAGGGCCTGTACGAATCTTACTTTTATTCGCTGTGTAGCATCGATGTTGCCGACAAGTTGCGCCATATGACGGCGGCCAGCGCGGCGCCATAAATACGCAACACTCAGAACGCAACACGTCTCCCGGCTGCGTGGTCTCACGATGCCCCTTGCGGGATTACGAATCGAGCTGCATTCGTCTGTGCAGTATGGGTGATAGCACCAACAGCAAGGCACCGGCGACCAGGGCAAGGCTGCCGAATATGGAAAAGGCAGACACATAGGCCGCCAGGCCGGCTTCGAACCTGGCCGGACCACCGTCAAGGGTCTCCACAGTGGTGTGTCGGGCCGCGAGTTCACCACCCAGGATACTGCCCAGCGACAGGGTAAAGTAGAATGCGCCCATCATCATGGCGAGTATCCGTTTGGGACACAGGCTGGAAATCATGCTCATCATGATGGGAAATATGCAGATTTCGCCTATCGTCATGATGATAAACACCAAGGCAAGCCAGATGAGCGGAACCAAATTGCTGGCTCCGAGCAGCCATATGGCCAGCGCCGGCATAAAAAATGCAACGCCATTGAGCAACAAGCCCAGGGACACCTTGATGGGTATGTTGGGGTTGCGTCCCCGCTGGTCCAGTTTAACCCACATATAACTCATCACCGGAGCCAGGCAAATGACCACGATGGCCGGAATGCTTTGCAGTTGCGACGCAGCGATCTCGGTGCCGAAAACAACCCGGTCGACATAGCGGTCACCGAACAGGATCAAAGAGCCGAACATCTGCATATTCAGCGCCGAGAACACGATGGCAAAAAGCAGCAGTATGACAACGACCAGCATCCGGTCGCGCTCCACCTTGGCGCAGTTTCTGATCGAGAAATAGATGATGTAGAGACCCAGTGCGACGCCAAACCAGAGCAACAGGCCGGATACGGCCTGGTGAAAGCGCAACAACTGCCACAGCACCACAATGCCCACCAAGCCGCCCAGATAAATGCTGTGCTCCACACTCAGCAGGGGAAGAATACGTCTGCGCAGCCGCTCCGGCGCGGGCGGTTCCGTGAACTGGCCAATGTAGCGCTGGCCGTACAGGAAGGTCAGCAACGCGATCAACATGCCGACGCCGGCTACGGAAAAGCCGTAGCGCATGCCGTAAACGTGCCCAATCCCGCCGCAGACAATCGGACCAATGGCGCCGCCGAGGTTGATTCCCCAGTAAAAGATGGTGAAGCCGGACTCGCGCCGGCTGTCGGTCTGCTCGTACATCGAGCCGACCACGGTGGCGATGTTGCTTTTCAAAAATCCTATGCCGGTAATGATGATGGCCATGGAGAAAAACAGCACGTCCATCGGCGGCAGGCCGTCGACCGCAGCACCCAGGCCGAACACTGCAGAAATAACATCGGGAAAGGAAATGGAGATAAAGCCGACAGACATGAACAATGAGCCGGCAACAACCGCTTTGCGCGAGCCCAGCCAGCGGTCGGCGACAATGCCGCCGATGACAGGCACCATCCAGATCAGTGCACCGTAGGCAGCCACCAGCCGGTTTCCTTCCGCGTCGGATAGCAGATAGGTCTTGGTCAAGTACAGGATGAGCAACGAGAGCATGCCATAGTAAGCAAAGCGCTCCCACAGCTCCGTCAGAAAGCAGATCATCAGGCCTCTGGGGTGGCCGAGAAAGGTGTCAGTCATTACAATGCTGCGAAAACAGGGTCATGGGTCCGGTTGCTGAACGTCGGTACGTAATCATACGGTTCGCGGCCGGTTTTTGCGACGAAAAATCTCATTGGACGTTACGCTGCGATGGTGCTGTCATGATTCGGCAAGCGGTACCCCCAATAATGGCGCTCGACGATTAAGGCCGACATATGCTTTCAGGGTAGAAATGATGTCTCATCGAATCCAAGCTTTGGCAGTAATGCCGGCGGAAACCACAGAACCCGGGGTGGAGGCAGTCTCATGTCACTGAGCGAATGGGGCTGGAAGCCGTTTTTTCAGCAGCAGCTCAGCCTTGAGGAACTGGAATCGCTGGCCCCAGGCCGTGTTGTGGAACAACACCGTTCACAGCTCTTGTTGGGTACCGAAAATGCTTCAATTGCGTTGGCGGTAACACCCGCGTTGCCGGCCTTGACGGTCGGCGATTGGCTGCTGCTGGACCGGGGCAATCACTTTGCGCGTGCGCTCGAGCGGGCCTCGCTGTTCAGCCGCAAAGCGCCGGGGAGCAAGGCTCAGGAGCAGCTCATCGCAGCCAATGTGGACGTGGTCTTCATTGTCAGCTCCCTCAACCAGGACTTTAGTCTCAGCCGCATTGAACGATATCTCGCGCTGGCTAATGATGCTGGCGCCGAGCCCGTCGTGGTCCTGACCAGACTCGACTGTTGTGATGATCCGCATTTCTATCTTCAACAGGCGCAATCGCTCAATCCCTTGCTCGTCGTCGAAGCCGTGAACGCGCTGGACGCCGAGAGCGTGGCGCCGCTCAATGACTGGTGTGCGCCGGGCCAGACCGTTGCATTTCTCGGCTCCTCCGGCGTCGGCAAGTCGACGCTGATTAACACGTTGATGGGCGAGGCAAGGCTTGCAACTGGCGGCATCCGCGAAGACGATGCCAAGGGACGCCACACCACCACACAGCGATCAATTTCGATGATGCCACGGGGTGGACTATTGCTGGATACGCCCGGAATGCGCGAATTGCAGTTGGCAGATTGCGAGGATGGCGTTTCCGCCACCTTTGCGGACATCAGCGCATTGGCCCGGCAATGTCGTTTTGCTGACTGCCAGCATGAAAGCGAGCCGGGTTGCGCAGTTCAGGCCGCTTTGGCCAATCAGGAACTGGATGCAAGGCGGCTGGGCAACTATCGCAAGCTGATGCGCGAACAAGCGCTGAACGCGGCCACGCTGGCGGAGCGGCGGGCCGGCGACCGCAAGCAGCGCAAGTTTCATAAATCAGTGCAGTCCGCTGCGCGGCAGCAGAAGAAGGGGTTGTAGGCGCGAGCCAAGGAGGCCCGGCTACTTCACTTCGACGACCAGTTCAACTTCCACGGCGATATTGCGGGGCAAGGACGCCATACCGACTGCGGCCCTGGCATGCTTGCCCTTGTCGCCAAACACCTCAACCATTAAATCGGAAAAACCGTTGATCACCTCCGGATGATCAGTGAAGCCCTCAATGGCGTTCACCATGCCATGGACTTTTACGATTCTCACGACCCGGTTAAGATCGCCCAGCTCGGACTTGAGCACTGACAATTGAGCAATGCCTGTCAGTCTGGCCGCTTCATAGCCTTGCTCAACGGTCAGATCGTCGCCAACCTTACCCTGGATATAGCCACCCCCCGGTTTGCTCGGACCCGCTCCGGCAAGAAACAGCAGGTTCCCCGTGCGCACAGCTTTCACATAGTTAGCGACCGGAGGAGTGGGATCCTGCAGCACAATTCCCAATTCAGCCAGTTTCTTGTTGGCGTCCCACTCAGACGCCGCGGCGCTCGAGGAATCAGCCTGGCCTGACTGCGGCGCAGCAGCACTCAAGGCGACAAGTACGGTAGTAATTATGGCGACATTTTTCATCCTGATTTCTCCCTATTTATTGCGGTATCTGCCGAACCAGCCGAGGATATTGTCAATCTTCGCGATCAGGTGCGAGGGCTTGGCGGCGATGCCGTGTGAAGCCTCCGGCACGCGAATCAGTGCGGCCTCCACTTTTCTGTATTTGAGCGCCTGGTAAAACTGTTCAGACTCTGAAATTGGCGTTCTATAGTCCGCCTCACCGGTCAGCAGCATCGTCGGTGTGGTGACATTGCCCACCAGCGAGAGCGGCGAGCGGCGCCAGTAATTCTCATGGTCTTCCCATGGAGGCTTGCCGAACCAGTAGTCCGCCACCAGGCCTGGAATGTCCGAATTGAGGGTCATGCTGGTCCAGTTGATCACCGGTTTGGCGGAGACAGCCGCTGCGAAGCGATCGGTTTTGCCGACGATCCAGGCGGTCAATACGCCACCGCCTGAGCCGCCGGTTACAAATAGCTGGTTGCTGTCGATGTAACCCTTATCGATGACAGCATCCACACCGGACATCAGGTCATCATAGTCCTGGCCAGGATAAGCGTGGTGAATCTCGTTGGCAAATTCGGCGCCATAGCTGGTCGAGCCGCGTGGATTGGCGAAAAGAACGACATAACCTGCGGCCGCGTAGAGCTGCCCTTCAGCGGAAAAGTGTGGCCCATAGGCGGCGAAAGGCCCGCCATGGATTTCCAGGACCAGCGGGTAAGTCTTGGTCGGATCGAAGTCTGGTGGCTTGACCAGCCAGCCTTGCACCTGGAGGTCACCAACCGAAGAAGTCCACAGGATTTCCTCCACGGCGCCCAGTGTCTTGTGTGAGAAAAGGTCCTCATTCAAATGGGTGATCCGCTGCGGCTTGCCGTTGCGCCGACCGGTTGCGATATCGGCAGGCCGGTCTGGACGACCGCTTGTAAACGCGTAATTGCCGTTGCCCGCAGCCGTAAAGCCTCCGCTGGTGTAGGGTCTGCCCAGGGAGACACTGCCGACATCGCCGGTCAAATCACTGATTTTTCCGGCCATGGTCAAGGCGGCAATATGCGTGCGGCCACGGTTATCGTACTGCACGTACAGGCGTTTGGCGCCACCGGCCCACTGTACGTCATCGATCGAGCGATCAAAATCCCCAGTGAGTACCCGCTTGTTTGAACCGTCGGCATCCATCAAGTGGACTCTGGCATTGTGATAGCCCAACTTCTCGTCATCAAACCCGAGATAGACGATTTTCGAGCCATCGGGTGAATATTGTGGTGAGCTGTCTGGTCCGGTGCGGTCGATCAGTTGTGCCAGTGTGCCGGTAGAGACGCTGACCGCCCAAATCTCTGATTCGAGAACTTGATGTTCCCAGTCCTCGATTCGATTGGCAGAGAAAACAATTGTCTGGCCGTCCGCTGACCACGACAAGGGACCCTGGTGATTGAAAGCACCGGAAGTGACTTGCCGAGGGGTGCTGCCTTCGGCAGGCACCACGAAGACATGTGTGTTGCCGGTTTCCAGGTAGCCCAGGCCATCGAAGCGATATGTCAGCCGGTCGACCGCGGTGACCGGCGGGGCCCATTTGGCGCCTGCAGGTTTTTCAGGTGGGGTGGCGAATGATGGCCCCTTGGCAGGTACGAGCATGGTAAAGGCCAGGCTGGATCCGTCCGGAGACCAGGTCAGCGAAGCCGGTGAGCGGTTGAGATTGGTCAGCAGCGCGGTCTGGCCTGTATCCATCCAGCGCACCCATATTTCGGCGCCGTGGCCCTTGACCTCGGAAATGTATGCAATCCGGTCAGCGGAAGGTGACCAGCGCGGGCTTGAATAACTGCCGCTGCCTGCCACCAGTGGGCGATGATTGGCGCCATTGCTGCCAATCACCCAGATGTGGTTGCGCGCCGAATCGGTCATCACGTCCATAGACTGCCTGACATAGGCCACCTGCGAGCCATCCGGCGAAACCTGCGGGTCGGTGGCGACCTCGAGTTCAAAGATATCCATCCGGTCAAAGTGGCTCTGGCCTGCCTGCACGATGAGCGGCAGCGTGGTGATCAGCAGTACGGACACTTTGAAAATTGGCTTCATGGAGGTTCTCTGGTTTCGTGATAATCGGGCGCTCAGCATCCACCATCGACAAAGGTGATGCAAGCCGGCAATGGCGGAAAATTCCCGATGGATCGTTATTGGCTTATGTATCGGATTTCCACTGGGGTCTAGTTCAAGAGGGAAGTCAATGTGATGGCCCATATCTGGGCAGCCCGCCACCTCATACCACGAATGAAGCTCAGAAGAAGGGATGGCCTGGCTGATCAGTCCTCTCGGATAACAGTCGGCTCAACGCCTTATTAAATTTGAAATGAACGCCCGAAACTTCAGCGCGTCATTTTCAAAATGATCAACCAGCTCAATCCTCAGGGTTAGGGGTTCGCCGGTATTGCGCAGCAGTTTGTCATGCAAGCGGGCCAGCATGGCCTCGGATGGTTTTGGGTCGAATTTGAGTTGCACCACCAATAAATCCACTTGCTCCTGGATCAGGCGAAACTGTTGCAGGCCGTTTGCTTCGCGCAGGATTGCGTTGTAGCCCCAGGGTGAAATGAGATTTCCGCTTGGCAGTTGGATGACATCCCAGTCGCGACCCGTTGGCGGGCCAATCAATGGCAGCGATGAACCGCAGGAGCAGGGCAGTGCAAGCAACTTGCAGCGATCGCCCAGGCGGTAGCGGATATAGGGGCTGGCAAATACATTCAGATTGGTCACCACCACGGACTGCCCTCCACCAGTCAATTCGGTGTCATCTTCGAGTTGCAGTATGCAGGCGTCGCTGTTGATGTGCAGGCCCTCATGTGCGCCGCACTCCCAGGCGATTCTGCCCATTTCCATCGAGCCATAGAAATTTCGGATGTCGTAGGGTCGATCGTCCAGCAGGTTCTTTCTCAGGACAACGTCCAACGGCTCGGCTGATGAAATGATGATGCGCGGGCGAATGATGGCGCTCAGTGTGCCCACATGTTGCAACAGGGACCGCAGCGCAGTTGGGTAAACCCACAAAACGTCCGGCTGAATTTCGGCCAGGTGCCGCGCCTGCTCGTCAATGGGCACCAGTGGCGACACCGTCGTGGCCCGATACAGCCCCATATGGTCGAGCGTCGGCTCATAGCGTCGATTTGGCCCCAGGCTGGCGATTTGATCCAGCGGGCGGACACCGACGGCCCGCATTGAGCGCAGCTCCAGAGCGCGCCGCAATCTTGCTTCCGCTGGCGTGAGGTAAACTGTGTAGGGCTTGCCGCTCGACCCGCTGTGATGGTCAGAATTGCACGCAATCTGGCCTTGGATCATCTCAAACGAGCCGAAAGCCGGCTCACCTCTTCGATGGATGAAAACTTCATTGCGAATCTGCATGCGCAGGCCAGTCAGGCCGATGTAACCTTCAACAAAGTAGCCTCCGATGAGGAATTCTCACAATTTTGCGCCGCGGTTCGTCATCTGCCGCTTCAATGCAGACGCGTATTTGTACTAAAAAAAGTCTACGGCTTCTCTCAGAGGGAAATAGCCGCCGAGCTCAAATTAAGCGAAAGCACAGTCGAAAAGCACATTTCAAAAGGGATGAAATTATGCACCCGGCAGATATTGCAACATTCAACCCATGAACATTTCGCGGCGCCTGCACTCAGGCGGGCATCAACATCATCAGGAATTCGAGCATGAGCAAGTCCGACATCACGACAACAAATTCCAACGGAAACAACGTGATCTTACTGCCGGTCGGTGCCGATATGATGGGTGAGTGCAGCGATTGGATGGCGAAAGTTGATCGCGGATTGACTGATGACGAAAAATCAGCATTCCAGCAGTGGTTGGCTGGTGACAAAAACAACCCTGCGGCGTTTTTTGAAATGGCTGCACTGTGGGACAAAATGGACTCACTGTCGCGTCTGACTGATCTTTTCCCCGAGCCGGTCAAACACACCCAAAGCTCACGCATTGCGCCCTTGGCTATTGCCGCCTCTCTGATGATTGCCGTTTTGGCCGGTCTCTGGGGCGCATTGGATCTTTCAGTCCCTGGTGGAAGCGAACCACCAACACTGGCTCAGAGTATTGATGCCAAGGTTTTCGAAACTGCGATTGGCGAACATTCCACGATTAACCTGCGGGACGGTTCAGTTCTGACATTAAATACCAACAGCCTGATCCGCACAGATTTCAGTACGAGCGACCGAGCTCTGTACCTTGAACGTGGTGAGGTGCATGTGCAGGTGGCTCACGATGCGGATCGCCCCTTCAATGTGTTTATTAAAGACAAAGTCGTTCAGGCTGTTGGTACGGAATTCAATCTCGAGATTACCAGCGACCAACGCATTGAATTGATCGTCACCGAAGGAAAAGTGTTGGTGGGTGTATTTGATCTGGACCTGGAAGTCCCGGCGGCGGACTGGGCGTTAGACCCTGCAGTTCCGGCCTTGGCGCTTCAGGCCGGTGACCGGGTTTTGCTGGGCAGCAATGAAGAGGAAGTCGAGTCAATCGAAGCTGAGGAAATCGAAGTGAAACTGTCCTGGCTTGAGGGCGACCTCATCTTCCGAGGCGAATCACTGGCAGAGGCAATCGATGAGATCGAACGCTACACGACGGTGGAATTTGTCATCATGGGCGAGGACCTCAAGAAAATTCGAGTTGCCGGCCTGTTCAAAGCAGGCGATGTCAAAGGCCTGCTTACCACGCTCAAGGAAAACTTCAACATCGCCTATCAACAGGTTGGCGAAGAACAGATCATTTTGACCATGCACTAGCCTTCATTGGGCGGGGTCAACCGCGGGGGAGATCTACGACTAAGCAACCTTTCTACAAAGATTCCAGCCCTCGATGGCGGAAAAAGATTCCTGAATCGTCAAGTGGACAGACGCACTTGAAGCGATATGCCCAAGGAGGCGAATCGGGGGTCTTGTGCTGTGTGGCGTATGTTTTTCTGACGGTCATGGTTTTTTTCCAGGTAACAGCTTTACGTGCCAATGACCCAACCCGCAGCCAAAATATCTCATTCGATATTCCTCGGCAACAAGCAGATCAAGCGCTGATCGAGTTTGCTGAGCAGGCTGGAGTGACCTTCATTTTTCCCTTTAATGAAGCGAGCAAACAGACGGCCAATCCTTTGGTTGGCGAGTATACGATCGAAGAGGCCATTGGCGTTCTTCTTAACGGTACCAGGCTACAGCCTGAATTCAGCTCCCAGGGTGTTATGACAGTGTTGTCTTACGCCCAAACTGTAAGCCAGGGGACAACCGTAGAAGGAGTACACAGCATGCCGCAAAAAACGCAACAAAAAACATCTTTGATAAAACGCCTCGCTCTGGTCGTGGCCGCCGCTTTCGTCACGACCGCAGGTGCACAAACAGATGATGGTGCGCCCGGGATCATCGAAGAGGTCGTTGTCACTGCCAGCAAGCGCGAAACGACACTGCAGGATACCGCCATGGCCATTTCAGCGATCAGCGGCGAAGATCTGAGAAACATGGGTTACACCACATTGCAGGATTTTATAGAGACCGTTCCCGGTGTGACCTCGCTATCCGGAGGCCCCGCAAATGACCGCCTGGTCATGCGTGGAATCAGCAACTCAATTATACGCGAAGGCAACGCCAGCACCTCCCGGTATATCGATGAATTTCCTCTGGTCAGGCTTTTTGCATCGGATCTTAAACTGCTGGACATGCAAAGAGTGGAGGTCTTGAGAGGCCCACAGGGAACACTATATGGCAAGGCCGCGATGGGCGGCACGGTGCGTTATATCACCAACAAACCCTCCACCGAAGGCATGGAGGCCGGGTTCAGCGCCTCGCTGTCAGATACGGCTCATTCCGGAGATACAAACTACTCCTTCGACGGCTATCTCAACCTTCCCCTGACCGATCGATTTGCGATCCGGGCGGTGGCTTATCACTACAAGGACGCGGGTTTTATCGATTCGGTGCCCATTACAGGGCTGGGCCAGTTCGCGTTTTTGCCGAGTGGTGCTCAGCCGGGTGAACTGCTTTATCCGGGTATCGAGGATATCAACGATGCTGAATATACCGGGGGCAGGTTGTCCTTGAGTTATCAGATTACCGATAACGTTTCCCTGGATGCTACGTGGGTCACGCAGAACCTGGATTCGGGCGGAATCTGGGACGTCCAGCCGGAGACGCCCTGGACGACATTCGATGCCATTGAAGATCTGCAGGCAGCGCACCCATACCCCAGTTTTTCAGAAGATACTGATTTCAATCTGTTTGGGTTGAGCCTGAATGCCGGCTTTAAAGCATTCGATATGACCGTGCACGCTGCCCACACAGACTATGATTCCTTTGCGTTCAACTCGGTCACCCTGTTCCTGTCTGGTCTATTTGGTCTCGGCGACAGCTACGATATCCCTGGCTTGCCCTCAGAAAGGCCAAGTGACTTTTCTGCGGACACTGCGGAAATCCGCCTGGTTTCTAACGGCAACAGCCGGTTTAATTGGATATTGGGTGGGTATTACGAAGATGTGGAAGGTGATCAAGGGCTACTTACCACGTCTGATTCAGGGCGGGCCGGGGAAATATTCGGTCCTTTCCTCGGCACCGAGGCGGGCTTCGTGGCGCTTGATGTTGTCGTTCGCACCGGCAATCGTGAAAAGGCTGTCTATGGAGAGATTGGCTACGACTTTTCGGATCAATGGTCTGCTACCTTCGGCTACCGCAGGGCCGACGTGTCCGTATTCAGCGTGTCCACCAAAGAAGCCGGGGCCTTTGGCAACCCGGCGAATGTAGGGGTTGTCAACGAAGCCGACGAAATTGCCGAAACTTACAAAGCCTTGGTGGAATACCGGCCCACAGATGACTTACTTTTGTTCGCGCTGTCCTCATCGGGTTATCGAGCCGGAGGCAAGAATCCCAATGTATTGGGCAATCCGGGTAACTCGTTCACCTCCGACAGCCTGTGGAACAACGAACTGGGCGTTAAAAGCACCTGGCTTGATGGCCGCTTCACGGCTAACGCATCGCTGTACCGTCTGGATTGGGACGATATGCAGTTGCAGGTCACCCTGCCTGGCGGCAGCGCAGAGATCGCCAACGTCGGCAAAGCCAAAATTACCGGGTTCGAAGGCGAATTCCGGTTGCAGGCAACCGATCAATTGGGCATTGGCGTTAACTATACACACATCAATGGTGAGCTGGCGGAGGACTACAATCCGACGCTTGACCCATCGACCGGTGTTGACAGTTTGATCGGTGATGAAGGCTTCAAAGGTGACCGTTTGCCGGGTTCGGCGAAAGACAGTTTTTCTGTCTTCGTGGACTGGACTCAGCAATTGTCAGGCAATTACCGGCTCTATGCTCGCGCGCACTATCGCTACGTCGGGGACAGGACGGTGGACTTCAACCCGCTCAATGCAATCGCGCTGGGACATCCGAATTTCGTCGAATTGCCCAGTTACCAAACCACCAACCTGGTTGTCGGCGTGGGTAAGCAAACCAATTCCGGCAATTCAGTCCAACTGGAGCTGTACGCCAATAACCTGTTCGACGAGCGGGCACAGGTGGCCTATGTGGACTTTTACAGCGACCAGGTCTATGTGAATCGCCCCAGAACGGTGGGCGTTAGAGTGCGCATGGACTTCTAACACCCAACACTGCAGGTATCAGAGTTATGATCGAATCTGGTGTTTGAGCAGTTGAAAAAAAGCGGCGTATCTGGTTGATTTGTTGTTACCAAACTTCAAAGCAACCAAAGGAGATACGCCACTATGAACAAGAATAATGTTATTGAACTGGAACGTCGAGCAATCAGTGCCGATCCGTTGACCGAATTGCTCAAAGAAGGCGCCCGGAAGCTGCTCGCCGAAGCGGTGGAAAGTGAAGTCCAGGAGCTGCTGGCCAAGTATCAGGATTGGCGTACCGAATCAGGTCATGCCGGTGTGGTGCGCAACGGTTACCTGCCAGAACGTGAGTTGCAGACCGGCCTGGGACCGATCCGGGTGAGAATTCCCAAGGTGCGCTCGAAGACCGGTGAAGCAGTGAGTTTTCAGTCGGTGCTGGTGCCGCCATATGTGCGCAAGACAGCGACTTTCGAGGCAGCCATTCCGTGGTTGTACCTCAAAGGGGTATCCAGCGGTGAGATGGCTGAGGCGTTGCGGGTACTGGTGGGCCCGCAGGCACAGGGTCTGTCGGCCAGCACGGTATCCCGCCTGAAACAGGTATGGGCGGAGGAATATCGAGCGTGGAGCCAGCGTCGCCTGGGACAGGACCGGTGGGTGTATGTCTGGGCTGATGGTGTCTACAGTGGGCTGCGGGCGGAGGATGCCAAGCTCTGCGCGCTGGTGATCATTGGTGTCAATGAACGCGGCGAAAAACATTTTCTGGCGATTGAGGACGGGGTGCGGGAATCGACTCAGAGTTGGCGTGAGGTGTTGCTGAATCTGAAGTCGCGCGGCATGAGCGCCCCACAACTGGCGATTGGTGATGGTGCGATGGGTTTTTGGGCGGCGCTGGATGAAATCTTTCCGGCCAGCCGCCAGCAACGCTGCTGGATGCACAAGACCATGAATGTACTGAATTGTTTGCCGAAATCCGCACAACCCAAAGCCAAGCAGGCCCTGCACGCCATCTGGCAGGCGGAAACCAAGGATGATGCAAACAAGGCGTTTGATTTGTTTATTGAGATCTTTGAGGCGAAATACCCGAAAGCGACGAGCTGTTTGCTCAAGGATCGGGATGAACTGTTGGCATTTTATGATTTTCCGGCCCAACACTGGCAGAGCATCCGGACCAGCAACCCGATTGAATCCACCTTTGCCACCATCCGCCACCGGACCAAAAGATCCAAAGGTTGTCTGACGCGCAATGGCATGTTGCATATGATGTTCAAATTGAGCCAGTGTGCGGAAAAGAAATGGCGCCGGCTACGCGGCTTTGATTACCTGGCCAAGGTGATTACGGGGGTGAAATTCAAAGATGGGATCGAGGTAAAAGAGATTGATCAGGTCGCCGCTTGAATCAAATGGCTAAACACCAGATTTGACAATAGCTCCAGGTATCATCCAGCCAACTGATGTTGCATTAGGTGGAAGGAAATTCAATGAAAAATTTGGTGGAGACTTAATTGCTGACATTCTTCTCGGGCGGGCTATTTGCCGTGAGTCAACTGAACTCGGATAGAGGATGCTTGCATCAAATTGGGCGTTTATCAAAATGCTTAAAGATTCCAACAGCATTTTTATTGGTATCAACCCTAGCCTTCATAGCACTTGAAATTCCATCGGCTGCAGCAGAAATTAAAGTGCCTAATGCGGGTCAAGTCTTTATTTATCGAGACGATTGGGGGGTACCCCATATATTTGCCCCTAGCGAACGAGATGGTTTTTTTGGTTTGGCGTACGCACAAGCTCAAGACCAACTTCCCGAGATCCTGTCGATGTTGCTCGCCTTTCAGGGTAAGTCTTCGAGTGTTTACGGCCCGGACCACATTATCTTTTTCGAAGAAACAGCACTCGATGTAGATCTGGATTCGCTATTTTGGCTTAGAGCTGAGCAGGCCAAAATAGCGTTTGTGAGCGATAACATCAGTTCCGAACTGAGAGATAATTATGTCGGCTATATTAATGGACTAAAGAAGTATTTAGTCGACCATCCGGATGAGATCCCGCCAGGCCTCCCCGAGTTAGAGCCTTGGCATGCTTTGGCTCTCGGCCATTCGATACTGGCACCTGGGTATGCGTCGGACGGTTTGGGGGACTGTCGCGCGGGTGGCGTGGAAATCGCGCAGTTTTCACGCGCAGGCTCACCCGCCAAACAGGTTGCTTCCAATGAATGGGTACTGGCACCTTGGCGTACGGCGACCCAATCGACGATGGTTCTCAGCGACCCACATGGCGGCGTAAACGGAAGTGTGTTTTATGAATTTCGCATGCATGCGGATCCACTAAACATTGCAGGATTTACGATGGGGCCGCTGATGCTATTGACCCACAACGACAACCTATCCTGGGGGCTTACGACGGGAGCACCGGATGTCTCTGATTGCTACGAAATCAATGTAGATTCCTCGAACCCGAAGAGGTATCAATTTGACGGCGAAACAAAGGAAATGGTGGTGCGCGAGGTAACAGTTCAAATAAGAGGAAGCGAGCCGGTTACCAAGAGCTTTGAGTACACCGAACACAATGGGGTTATGTCCCCCGTGGTTAGCCGGCGAGAAAATAAGGCCTATGTGGTGAGTACGCCCTACATGAATTCTGCCGGAATGCTCGATGAAGCTATCTACAGGTTGAATAAGTCTCGAACAGTTGAAGACGTAAGAAAGGCACTCAGTAACAACGGGATGTACCCCCAAAACGTCATGGTTGGTGACCGTTTCGGCGATTCTTTATTTGTTCGAGCAGGCCGAACTCCTATCCGCCCTGATGGTTACGACTGGCAAAGGCCTGTTCCTGGAAACAGTGCTTCTTCGGCATGGAAGGGCCTGCATTCGATAGACGACTTGGTACAGTTGAAAAATCCGGCACAAGGCTTCATGCAGAACAGCAATTCATCTCTGGAATTAGTGGCTACGGGCAAGGACGCAATCAACTTGGCCGACTACCCAGAGTACATTTCGAACCCCCATCGAACGCATCGCTCCTATTCGCGCGCTCGAAGAATCAACGAAGTATTGTTGAAGGCATTTAGTTTTACGATCGAAGATGCGATGGAACTTGCGCTTGATGAAAAATGGCCAAATACGGAGCTTTGGATACAAGCTTTCAGCCAGGCCCTAAATAGACGTCCAGCCACCATCTCAAACCGCGCACCGGTATACAGGAAATTTGCAAGCCTCGTTCTCGCTTTTGACGGATATGCGAACAAGGATTCGATTGCCGCACTGAATTTCTATTATTGGAGAGATGAAATTCAAAGGCAGGCATCGACTGCGGACCTCAAACCGCTGTGGAAAACAGTTGAAACTAAAGCCACACTATCTGATCCGATGGTTGACCTTATTCTTGGTTCGCTGGAGGCCGCAGTCGATAGGATGGTGCAGGAATTTGGTACAACCAAGACCTCTTATGGGAAGTTGTTTCGTATTAGTCGCGATGGAGAAAGAACGTGGCCACTTGGTGGGGGCACGCCTATTAATGCCACGAATTTCGGTGATTGTGGAATGATCGAGGATGCGGGGTTCTCTTGTGGGTTAACGCAACGTGCCTATCTGTTTAAAGAGCCAAATGAAAACGGATTTCGTATTGCCGCATACGGCTCGTATGCTCTTCGGTTGGTGGTCTTCTCCGATCCGTTGAAATCGTTCACGGCGCACAATTTTGGACAAAGCAGCCGGCGTGAATCGGCTCATTATGACGATAAGGCCGAATTACTTTCAAGCGAAAGAAAATTGAAGCCAACTTACTTCCATCCGTCCGATTTGTTAGAGCACATCGAATCTTTAACGGTGATAGAAACGGTCGATTGACGAGTAAGAACAATGCAATACTGACTTGTGCGGTGACCGGCAATGCTCCCTTTAATCGGAAGCAAGGGTGGAAGGAAATTCAATGAAAAATTTGGCGGAGACTTTATTGCTGACATTCTTCTCGGGCGGGCTATTTGCCGGTGACACAGACTGGGAAGTAACCGATTCGGGCATGCCCTATCAGGAAGTGGTCATTTCCACCCAGGAAGGCTCATGGATGAGTGTGGATGTCAGCCCCGACGGAAAAACCCTGGTCTTTGACATGCTGGGCGATCTCTACACGCTGCCGTCGACAGGAGGCGAGGCGACCCTGATCAGCAGTGGGCCTGCCATTGATCGGCAGCCCCGCTTCAGTCCGGATGGGTCGCAAATTGTGTTCACCAGTGATCGCTCCGGTCAATACAACATCTGGGTCAGCGATCGTGACGGTCAGAACGTGCGCCGAATCTCCGGTGAGACCTCCCTCAAAATTTCCAATGCGGCCTGGGCGCCGGATGGCCGCTACATCGTCGCCAGCCGACTGGGCACGGGCCAGGTGCAGCCGGAATGGCGCTTCAGCCTCGGCCTCTATCACATTAATGGCGGGATTGGCCGCGAAATCGTGGGCACGCCCCACCCCATGTTGCCGACGATTGAACCGGTGTTGAGCCCCGACGGCAGACACCTGTTCTACACCCAGGCCACCGTCGCCGTCGGTTTCGGTATGGACGTTCATCAGCCCCTATTTGGCATCATGCAAATGGACCTCGCCAGCGGCCATAGCGAGACCATCGCGCAGGGATTTGGCAATGCCGTGACGCCGCAGATATCAGCGGACGGCAAGCGCCTTACTTTTGTACGAAGAGTTAAGAGTAAAACCGTGCTCTTTGTCTACGACAGAACCACAGGGCGTGAAACGCCAGTGTACGACGGCTTGTCCAGAAACATACTGGCCTCACCTGGGCAAGACGGTTACTACCCGCAATACAATTGGTTTCCGGACAACCGGTCAGTGGCGATCTGGGCCAAGGGCAAATTGCTGAGGATCGATGTGGACTTGGCGCAGGTGGAAGAAATACCCTTCACGGCCAGTGCGGTGCACAGGATCAGCCAGGTGGCCCGTTTCAGACATGAACTGGCGCCGGATACCTTCACCGTGCAAGCCATCCACCAGGTCACCACCGCACCGAATGGCGAATCCATTGTCTTCAGCGCACTGGGCCGATTGTGGCGCAAAGTGCTGCCCGATGGCGTCCCCAAGCGGCTGACGCGGGATTCACAAGCGGACCCAGGTTTTGAATATGATCCGCAGTTTTCACCGGATGGTCGACGCATCGCTTACATCCTCTGGAATGACGAGAGAGGTGCGGCACTAAGGACAGTCAACCTGCGCGGTGGTGGCGGCCAAACCGTCATCACTTCACCGGGCGTGTTGCGCACACCAAAGTGGTCGCCGGACCAGGAAAGAATCGTCTATCTGGTCGATGCGCCCAACGACATCATGGCCGGCTATCGCGCCAATCAAGGCATTTACTGGATCGATGCGGGGGGTGGAGATGCCAGGCGAGTGGCTGATGGAGAAGATCCGGCGTTTTCCGGTGATGGGGGACGCATCACTTTCAACACCCGCGGGACAGCGCCAACCGGGGGTATGGCCAACGAACTCAAGAGCGTAAATCTCAATGGTCTGGATGAGCGCAGCCATGCCCAGTCACCTGAAGCTCTGAAATTTCGCCTGAGTCCTGACGGCAACTGGTTGGCATTCACCCAGCACCACAACATTTACGTGGCGCCTTACAAGGAAACCGGCACAGCGATGAAGGTGCTGATGACCAGCCCGGAGGTGGCTGTGGCGAGAGTCAGCAAGCACGCTGGTTGGGCGGCACATTGGTCTGGCAACGGTGCCACCCTCAACTGGATGCTGGGTGATGAGTACTATCGCACCCCGGTTGAATCGCTGTTTGACACAGGCGGCAAGCCGCAGGATATCTCATCGTTGCCCGATCAAGGCGCGGCGGTCGGTCTGATTGCCCAGTCCGATGTTCCGGTGGGGGTGACTGCATTTGTCGGTGCGCGAATCATCACCATGGAAGGCAACGAAGTCATCGACAATGGAACCGTGGTGGTGGAGGGCAACCACATATTGGCGGTGGGCGAGGATGTGGACAACATCCCCGGCAACGCCAGGGTCATCAATCTCGACGGCAAAACCATTATGCCGGGTCTGATCGATATGCACGGCCACCTCACCCTGCACCGCGGCGGCGTGCCGCCGCAGAAGCATCCATCACTGTATGCCGCGGCCGCATTCGGGGTAAAAACGGATTTTGACCCTTCCGCCGAAGATTTCACCTCCGCCACCACCGCCGAGTTGTTGCGGGCCGGGCGCACGGTGGGGCCACGTTATATCAGTGTGGGGGGTGTCGCCCTGGGCGCTCTGCATTCAACCGCAACTGTACCGATCAATTCGGTGGACGACGCGCGCAGCCTGATGCGCCGAAAACGCGAACTGGGCTTTACCACCATCAAGTCTTACCGCCATCCCATGCGCAGGCAGAAACAACAGATCATCAAGGCGGCGCACGAATTTCAGGTCATGGTGATGCCCGAGGGCGAGTTTAATATCTACAACCGGATTGGCTTGATGCTGGACGGCCACACCACGATCGAGCACGTCAACATAATGGGCGTTTACTATGATGACTGGCTTAAGCTGATGGCGGCCAGCGGTACGGCGCATACCCCAACGCTGATTGTAGCTGCCGGTGATACGATGGGTGAAAACTACTTTTACTCATCGACCAAGCCCTGGGAGGAGCCGAAAGTCCGCACATTCGTGCAGGAGACCTTCAGCAGTCCTTACTCACCACTCAGTAAGACGCCATCTCAACCGCCCTGGGTCCGCGGGATGATCTCGGTGAGATTAGATGAATCGCTATGGGATATCGGCTACAGAGCGGCCGCGCGGTCAATGAAGAAGGCCAGTGACCTGGGTGTTCTGATCAACACCGGCGCGCATGGCCAGATTAACGGACTGGCCGTACACTGGGAAATGTGGGTTCTCCATCAAGGCGGGATGACGTCTTTGGAAACGCTACGCGCAGCGACAATGAATCCTGCCACCACGCTGGGCCTGGAGGATCAGATCGGCAGCATCAAGGCCGGCAAACTGGCTGACCTGATCGTGCTGGATGCCAATCCGCTGGAAGATATTCGTAACACCAACAGCGTCACTCACACCATGCTCAACGGCCGGCTGTATGACGCTTTGAGCATGAATGAGGTGGGCAACCATGAGCGCCCGCGCTCCAAATTCTATTGGGAATTGCCTGAATATAACGGTATCGACTGGAATGAAAGCTGGTCGGGCAGTGATCAGACGAAGAACCGGGCTCTTGGTGAGGCCTATAGTCACTAGTCCCGGATCGCGCTGCGCTTGTCCGGGATGACGGTGCGTTTGCCCAACACTTGCCCGGGATGACATTAGTTGCGCTACGCTGGTCCGGGATGACGCTAAATTGAGTGAAGATCAATGATGAACAAGAGCCCTGGATCACTAATACTGCACTTCCTCCTGATCACAACGCTGATCGGATGCCAGTTGCCCCAACGGGGTCAAGACTCAACCTCCACTCCGGTTGCAGTCGGCAAGGCCGGCGATTTTGCAAGCCTGTCTGCCCCTGACCGTTCCGTACTTGTCCAGGCAACGGGCGTCGCGTTCGGTCGGGACGATATTCCGCAGCCGCCCGCAAAGTACGAAGAAATCAGAATCGAGAAGAGCATCCTGGTGCCGATGCGCGACGGGGTGCGTCTGGCGACCGACCTGTACTTCCCGGTCGGTGCAAGCGGGCCGCTGCCGGTCATCCTGATACGGCTGCCGTATAACAAAAATACCTTGGTTGGATTCAGACGATCAGGCTCACTGGGGCACTTTTTCGCCGGCCAGGGCTATGTGGTAGCTGTCCAGGACATGCGCGGACGATTCGAATCCGAAGGACTCTACACGGTGTCTCGGGCCGACAGGGATGACGGCTATGACAGCATCGAGTGGCTGTCCAATCAGGCCTGGTCAACGGGCAAGATCGGCACCTACGGCTGTTCCTACCTGGGTGAAAACCAGATCATGCAGGCGGCCACGCGCCACCCTAACCATTTCGCCGCGGTCCCGCAGGCCGCCGGTGGCAGTTACGGGGCGAGCAACCGCCCCTTTGGCGTCATTCGGGGTGGCGTATTCGAGCTCGCCACCGGCCTTGGCTGGTTCTGGAGTTACGGCGACAAGATCTTCTACCGGCCGCCGCCGGGATTGTCCGACACGCTCAGGCGCAGCCTTTCCGGCGGCTATCAGACCTTGCCGAACAAACCGGAAATAGACTTCAAGGAAGCATTTTGGCATTTGCCCACGGTGGATATCCTCAAGCACTATGGCGGTCCGGTCACCGATTATGAAGACTTCTTATCCCACCCTCCAGGTGACCCGTATTGGGCGACACTCAATTACGTGCTCAACGACGACCATTTCGACGTGCCCGCACTGCATGTCAGTTCCTGGTTCGACGGCGTCCCACGGGAAACCACTCTGGAGTTCAACCTGTTTCGCGAAAATGCTGTTAGTAAGCGTGCGCGCGATAACCAGTACATGATCATGTCGCCGACCGCCCATTGCCGTTCCGAGCTGATGCCCGATGCGGACAATGCCTTGGTCGGGGAACTGCCGGTTGGCGACATCCGCCTGGATTACATGCACATCTACGTGAACTGGTTCGATCACTGGCTCAAAGGCGAGGAAAACGGTGTGCTGGACATGCCCAAGGTGCAGTATTATCTGATGGGCGCGAACGAATGGCGCAGCGCCGAAACCTGGCCGGTGCCGGATACCGAATTCACGAAGTTTTATCTGCACAGTGACGGCGGCGCGAATTCTCGCCTGGGATCGGGGATGTTGGATGTGCACAAACCATCACACGCAGAGCCCTTCGACCGCTTCACCTACGATCCGGGAAATCCGGTGCCGTCCGTTGGTGGACCCATCTGTTGTATCAGCGCCGAGGCCGCTCCTGCCGGCAGTTATGATCAGTCCGAAGTGGAGATGCGTCACGACGTTCTGGTCTACACGACCCCGCCATTGGAGTACCCCCTTGATGTCGTTGGCCCGATCGATGTGCAGCTCTGGGTTTCTTCTTCGGCTAGAGACACCGACTTCACCGTCAAGCTGGTTGACGTCTATCCGGACGGCACGGCCTATAACATTCAGGAGGGCATACTGCGGGCGCGATACCGGGAAGGCTACGAAAAAACCGTATTCATGAAAGAAGGTGAGATTTATCCGCTGACAGTTGACCTGAGCGTCACGGCCAATCAATTTGGCCAGGGCCACCGAATTCGTATCGAAGTGTCCAGCAGTAACTTCCCGCGGTCTGAGCGCAATCTCAATACCGGCGGAAACAATTATGATGAGACGCAATGGATCGTGGCCCGCAACCGTATTCATCACAGTAACCAATATCCATCTCACATTCTTCTGCCGATCGTACCCTCAACAAGGTGATGCCAGCGCACTGACCCGCGTCATCCCGGGCTTAACCCCTGTCATCTGCTTAAGTACCGTCATCCCGGGCTTGACCCGGGACCCATAGTGCCTCCGGCAGTGTCATCACTGCGAAACGGTCACATTAGCCATTCATGGAGCTGACCGGCGCTCATTCTACCCAACGCCCAATAGGTCCCGGATCGCGCTGCGCTTGTCCGGGATGACGATACTCGTCACTTGTCCGGGATCCGGTCCGCCAATCTCCGAACCTGTGCCCAGGGGCCAAAGCGCATAAACTGTGCCCTCTGGAGAATACCCATGACAGCGAGACATGCCGAAAGGCTGAAAAAGGAACTCACGCCGCGGCACATGTTTGTGTTGGCTTTTGGCGGCACCATCGGGGTTGGCTGGATTACCATGCTGGGCCTGTGGATTGCTCAGGCGGGTTCGATAGGTGCGTTCGTGGGCTTCCTTGCCGGCGGTCTGCTGATCCTGTTGATCGGGCTGTGCTACGGGGAAGTTGCGAGCGCTTTTCCGGCCTCCGGCGGGGAAATTGTCTTTGCCTATGAAACATTTGGTTCGGCTGTGGCCTACGCGGCGGGATGGATGCTGATATTGCTCTTCACCGCCGTCATGGCGTTTTTGGGGGTGTCCGCCGGCTTGGATTGTGTCGGTGCTGATTCCCGCAGCCAGCGGGCCTGTGGTCTATTCTGCGTTTGGCTCTGCGGTTTCCGTGGGTGACATTGTGATTGCCCAGGGCGGAATCGCCGCACTGGCCTGGCTGAACATTCGTGGCGCAAAGGCAGCGGCTCGATTTCAGGAGATTGCAACCTACAGCTTTGCCGCGCTGACCATCGTGTTCATCGGGGCCGGGTTGCTGCTGGGTGACGCCGGCAATCTTCAGCCGGCTTTTACCGACCATTCCGGCAATGGTCCTCTATACGGCATTCTTGTGGTTTTCATGACCACACCGCTTTGGTACGCGGGTTTCAACATCATTCCCCAGGCCATGGGCGAGCGCGCGCCAGACGTGCCCCTGAGGAAAGTGGTGTTCGCCATGCTGTTGGCCATAGCGGCGGTCACTGTGTTCTACACTTTATTGATCCTGGCCACGTCGATGACGATGCCGAGGCCAGAGTTGTTGCGCCTTGAACTGCCGGCGGCCGGGGCGTTTGAAGCGGCATTTGATTCAAGGCTAATGAGCCGAATCGTGCTGGTGGGTGGGCTGTTAGGGCTGGTGACCAGTTGGAACGTGGTATTTTTCGGCGGCGCACGCGCGCTCTTCGCCCTCAGCCGCGCCCGTCTCGTGTCACCGTATTTTGCAGGTGTCCATCCGCGCTATGGAACCCCCTACCCGGCACTGGTGGCGATTGGATTAGCCAGCGCTGCGACCGCATTTTTGGGTGTCGGGGCCATTGGACGGCTTGCCAATATTGGTGGCATGTGTTTTGCCATACTTTTTCTGACCGTCAGCCTGGCCCTCATCCGTTTGCGCCGGGACAGGCCCCATGTTGTACGGCCGTTCAAGGTTTGGGGCGGCATGTTCATCGCCTCATTTGTCGCCATTGCCGCAAGCGGTATGCTATTGCTTTCGATTTGGGAAAGCCGGCCCAGGGACGGCGCCTTGTTGTCGGTGGAATGGTCACTTTTGTTTGGTTGGGGGGTCGCAGGCTTGATCTTGTGGTTTCCGCTTAAGAACATTCGCGATGGCATCAGCGATGCCGACCGAAAACATTTAATTCTTGGTGAAGACCCCGAATGATTGGCGCGAGATTGAATGCCATCGCCATTGGGATTGAGTAGCCGATATGAAACCCGAAAAGCTTTCCGGCGTTCTGTGCCCGGTCATTACTCCTTTCGACACGAATCTTGACCCGGATGCGGATCGGCTCATACGGCAATGCCGATGGCTGCTGGCACAAAATGTGGGTCTGGCCGTCTTTGGTACCAACAGCGAGGCGAATTCACTTTGCCTTGAAGAAAAAGTGCAACTGCTTGATCGATTGGTCGAAGCCGGTATCGACACCGGGCGAATGATGCCTGGCACCGGTTGTTGTGCTCTGACCGATACGGTGAAACTCACCGCTCACGCCGCGAAACTCGGCTGCGCCGGAACGCTGATGCTGCCGCCTTTCTACTACAAAGGCGTGAGCGATGATGGTCTGTTTGCCAACTTTGCTGAGGTCATTGAGCGGGTGGGTGACGATTCGCTGCGAATCTATCTTTACCACATTCCACCGATTGCCCAGGTCGGGTTCTCCCTCGACCTGATCGAGCGATTGGTCAGAAGCTATCCCGCTACCGTCGTCGGCATCAAGGACAGCTCGGGTGACTGGGACGACACCCTATTGATGCTTGAGCGCCAATGGGATGACTTTCGGGTTTTCGTCGGCAGTGAGAGTTTTCTGTTGGCGAATATGCGAAACGGCGGTGCGGGCTGCGTCTCGGCGACCGCCAACGTCAACCCGGCCGCCATTGACCATCTGTACCGCCATTGGCAGGAGGGCGAAGCACAATCACTGCAACAGTCACTGGAAGACATACGGGACACCGTAATGGCTTACCCGATGATTGCGGCGCTCAAAGCCACCGTTGCGGCGTTTTCCGGCGATGAGCAGTGGCGGGTGGTGCGCCCGCCACTGGTTGAATTGACCACAGAACAAAGCACCCGTTTGGTGGCAGCGTTGCGCAACAAGGATTTCACCATGCCCGGGCTGCAAAAAAGCCACTCGGGCATCCGAGCGGGCACGTAGGCGCGAGCCTTAGCTCGAATTCCGGAAAATGACTACCGTTGCAGCGGTGAGTAAGCCACCCCGTCCGGACTCGACTGAACTTCCACTCGCGCCAGGGTCTCGCCGGTCTCCAGATTAATCACCAGCATGGAGTTATCGTTGCGTACCGTGACGAAAGCGTGAATGTTGTCCGGATGAGGGAACACGCCAGCCGTTGAAGGGTTATCGACCTGGGTCATTTGCAGCGGGATGTATTTGATCACCTGTTTGCCCGCGACATCACCGACCATCAACGTACCGTTGGTGGCGTGCGGCACCAGCGCATATTTTCCGTTGGGGGTGAATTCCACGCGATAAGGGAATCCCGGAGATAGCAGTGTCTTGACGATTTGAAGGCTTTCCGTGCCAATGATTGAGACGGTATCTTCGGCGCGATTACCGGCCCAGACCCAACGGCCGTCCGGCGATACGGCGACGCCTTCGCACTCTTCGCCGGTTTCAATATCCCTGATCTTTTCACCGCTCTGAAAATCAAAAACGCTGACGCTTCCGCCGCCAGACATGTTTGAGGAATAGAGCCGCTTGTGGTCATTCGACAGAGAGAGCATATGCGAGCCGCTGTTGCCAGTTTCAAAAACGCGCTCGATCTCTCCGCTGGCGACGTTGACCAACAACAGAGCCTTGTTCCTCTCTGCAGTGCACACGACCTGTGTGTCATCGACCCACTGAACATCGTGGGGGGCTGTGAATTTTCCCAGGCTAATGGTTTTAATGGTTGCGCCGTCCGGCAGCGAGATCAGGCTCAGTGTGTTTTCAGGGATGCCCTTATTGTAGAAATTGGTCACCATGGCGCGTCTGCCGTCCGGTGAAACCGCCACCTCATGCGGCCCGCCGACCACCGCCACATGCCGATACGCCTCCATCGTCTTGAGATCGATCAAGGTGATGGAGTCCGACTCCTGGTTGACAACGACGACGGTCCCGGTCAGATTTTCAAGCCCACTGGCGCTGGCTGGCAGAGCCGGTGGAGAGATAACATTGCCGGCAAGCAGCGCGGCAAAGGCAATCAAACAGGATGAGCGTGACGTCATGGTGATTTTCTCTTGAGAAGCATCATTGGTTCAATTAAACACTGTGTGCCAATCATTTTAGCGCAAATGCGGCCAAGCACCCGCCGAGAGCGACACTATTTGAATCATCGCTGCCGGAGGTCATTGATTGGGCTGGCAAGGCGGAAGGAGTGCAGTATAGTGACCACTCGGCGTTACTTGTCGCTTATTTGGAGTAAGCAAACTGCGCTCCTCGTGCCTTGACTGGTGCGTGCGCTGGCAACCCCGAAATTGATTCATCGCCAACGAGTAGAAATAAAATGCACCTTTCCCGTTTTCCGCGTCTGCATTTCGCCCATTTGCCCACACCACTGGAGTCTCTGACCCGGCTGAGCGAAGCGCTGGGCGGACCCAAGCTGTGGATCAAGCGCGATGACTGTACCGGCCTGTCTACCGGGGGCAACAAAACCCGCAAGCTGGAGTTTTTGATGGCCCACGCCCTAGAGGAAAAGGCCGATACCATCATCACCCAGGGGGCGATTCAGTCCAACCATGCCCGCCAGACCACCGCGATCGCCGCGAAATTGCGCATGGAATGCCATGTCCTGCTCGAAGACCGCACCGGACACCCGGACGACCCCTACATTTACAACGGCAATGTGCTGCTCGACCAATTGCACGGTTCCACCATTTCCAGGCGCCCCGCCGACACCGACATGAATGCAGCGATGGAAGAACTGGCGCAACAACTGCGCGATGACGGCAAAAGCCCTTACATCATCCCCGGGGGTGGTTCCAATGAGATCGGCGCACTGGGCTATGTCAACGCCGCGATCGAACTCACCACGCAGGCCAAGGACCGCTCACTGCGCATCGATCATCTGGTGCACGCGACGGGCAGTTCAGGCACCCAGGCCGGCCTGGTGCTGGGCATGGAAGGCATCAACAGTGGCATTCCTGTCTATGGAGTGGGTGTACGTGCGCCCCGACAAAAGCAAGAGGAAATGGTCTTCGACCTGGCCCGGCGCACCGCAGTGTACATGGGCCTCAACCCCGATGTCATAAGCAGGGAAAAGGTCATCGCCAATTGCGATTATGTTGGCGATGGCTATGGACTGCCGACCCCGGCAATGGCCGAGGCGGTAAAAATGATGGCACAGTACGAAGGTATCTTGCTGGACCCGGTCTATTCCGGCAAAGGATTCTCGGGGCTGATCGATTTAATTCGAAAGGGTCATTTCAAAGCCGGAGAAAATGTCGTATTTCTGCATACCGGCGGCAGCGCTGCCTTGTTTGGCTATCCTAACGTTTTCGATCTGCCTGGGTATATCTAGCTGTGAATTCTAGCAACGTTGTTCACTCGTAAGGCTCGGTGCCATCGTTACCGCAAAGCGCCATGAGGGTATTGCGGTTCGCTCCTGGCGGATGGCCCTACGGACTTCCCTCACTCCTCCGCGCTTGGTGGGTCGGCTCCAACGGAACATCCTGTTCCGTGTCGCCTCGTCGAGCCATCCATGGCTCGACGACCCAGTCGCTTGTCGTCCTTCGGCATCCACCTTGATGGAGCGCACCACAACCCCCTCATGACACTTTGCTGTCCCGGTGCGGCATCTTGGGGGCTTAAACGACCGCAACCGCCCTGGGGCAGCCAATCGCATGACTCACGCGCCAAATCTACGACATTTGTGACCCCTATGTGCGATAAGTTGGAACAAGCCGGAAAGAGTGACAGTGCTGCTTCCAGGACCCTTACTCCGAACCGGCATGTACCAGCGTTAGGAAAGCCCCATGAGTGGGCTGCTGTCCACGCCTTAAAGGATGCCGAACGCCGCACAAGATTCTATGGGTCTGGTCAAGCCATGGTTACACACGGTTTGAATGTTTCGCCTCGACTCATAAGGGCATATGCAATCCTGACCAACTTGCGCCCCAATATCACTCGAGCAGCGGTTTTTGAAAGTCCCTTATCCAGTTGACGCTGATGATAGCGCTCGAATCGAGGTTCGTTGCGGGCCGCGTGAGCGGCACAAAATAGCAATCGTCGTATCTCCTTCTCGCCATTCTTGGTCAGCTTGTGCTTGCCCTGCATGCGACCAGACCGCCGCAATCGTATGTCCAGGCCGAGGTAGGCCACAAAGGCATCCGATGAAGCGAACACGCCGCGATGAAAGGCCGCCACCAACCCAGCAGCTGTGGCGGGTCCAAGGCCCGGTATCTGTTGGCAACGCGCATAGTCTTGTTGCAGGCCCAACGCCCTTAGCAAATACTCAATCCGGCATTCGATGCGCTGGATCAAGCGGCTGCAGGCCTGTTCCACTTCTCGGCCTGACAGCGACACTTGGCGCATGCTCATGCGCATGTTTTTACGCACTCCAACCACCACAGCGCGACGCTTAATCAAAGCCCACAGCTCCCGTGAATGCTGGTCTGACGGGCAATGACGAGGCAATGACTGCGCTTCGTGGCTGAGATAGCGTGCTAACAACCAGGCATCATGCGGATCACTCTTATGCCTCAGGCCGACGGCATACCGATAGTGATGCAGCTGGCGTGGGTTCACCAAGTAGATCGCATAGCCCAAAGCGTGCGCAGTATCCACCACCGCCAGGTGGTAATGCGATGTCGGCTCCAGCGCCAGTCGTACCTCGCCCGTCAACCCACCAAGCCATTGTGCAATGGCCGCGGTTGAGTTATTGACTTGATAATGTCGTTGCCGGGTCCAATCGTAAACGTCCAAATGATCTTTCGAAACATCCACACCTAAAGTGACTTGGGTAACATTGCTTGTCATAATGATCTCCGCGGTTATATGCCGTAGCCGGGATCTCACGGGGCGCAAGCTTGTATACATCGGCTGTCATTGCAGCTAGATTCTCAATCGGCGCTCTGGTGAGAATGGGATGGGGACGAACTCTTGTTAGTCTGTACCGACTGGCCAGAAAGCGACTGCGTCCCGCCCATCCCGGCACCCTTAATCATCCAGATTTAAGGCAGAAACACCATACAAGCGACTGGGTCGCCGAGCCAGGGATGGCTCGACGAGGCGACACGGAACAGGATGATCCGTTGGAGCCGACCCACCAAGCGCGGAGAAGTGAGGGTAGCCCGCAGGGCCATCCGCCAGGCGTGGCCAACAGCCCACTCACGGGGCTTTCCGGCGGTTGAACGGAAGTAGCCCGACCCACCAAGCGCGGAGAAGTGAGGGTAGCCGATCGCTCCCGCACATCCATGTGCTCCACGATCTAAGCACATCCTTGTGCAAAAGGCGTGGCCAGCAGCCCGCTCATGGGGCTTTCCGGAGGTAGTGAGGGCAGCCAGCAGTGACTAACTCCCACCTACTTGCCAATACAGAAGCTGGCAAAAATTTCACCGAGCAAATCATCCGGCAACACCTCGCCGGTAATTTCGCTCAGTGCCATCTGGCCTTGCCGTAGCTCTTCCGCCACCAATTCGCCGGAACCGGCACGCAACTGCTCGCCGGCAACGATCAGATGCTGCTGCAATCGCTTGATGGCATCGACGTGGCGGCGGCGCGCGGAAAATGACCCACCGGTCTCATCGCTGACCCCGGTTGCCGCGAGAATTGCGGCGCGCAGGCCGTCGAGTCCATTTCCATTCAGCGCCGACAACTTGACGATCGCCTCAGGATCAATGCCCAAGTCTTTGGCTTTCGCTCTGACGTCAGAGTCTTCGATGGCCACACACAGGTCAGACTTGTTCATCACGACGATGAGCTTTTGGCCGGTTATTCCACTACCATCCTGATGGGCACTCAAATCGGCTTCACTGTCTGGCGAGTGCAGCGCAGACAAAGGATATTGATCGGCGCAAGATGCATCGACGATCAGCAAAACAATGTCGGCGTCCCGTCGCGCGCGCCGCGCCCGGCGCACCCCTTCTTCTTCAATTCTGTTGGTGGTGTGATGAATGCCTGCGGTATCTGCGATGTGCACCGGCACGCCTTCAATGTTTATTTGCTCCCTGAGAATATCGCGGGTGGTGCCCGGAATATCCGTGACGATCGCGCTGTCATAGCCGGACAGTACGTTGAGCACGCTGGATTTGCCTGCATTGGGCTTGCCGACGATCGCCAGCGTCACCCCATCGTGCAGCAGTCGCCCGTGGCGTGCCTGCGCCAGTAATGAAAGCAGTTGATCCGACGTCTGCTGCAATCGATCGCCAAGATCACTTTGGGCAAGGAAGTCGATTTCTTCTTCCGGAAAATCAATCGCCGCCTCGACAAACACCCTTATATTGGTTAATTGCGCCTGCAAAGTGTGCACTCTTTCGGACAACTGCCCTTCGAGCGATCGCCTGGCCGCCCGAGCCGCTTCTTCGGTTCCCGAGGTAATGAGATCAGCAATGGCCTCTGCCTGAGCAAGGTCGAGTTTGTTGTTGAGAAAGGCGCGCTCTGAAAATTCGCCTGCACGCGCAGGCCGGCAGCCCAGGCCCACCAGGCGCTCCAGCAACATTTGCAGCACCACCGGACCACCATGGCCCTGCAGCTCCAGAACGTCTTCACCGGTGAACGAATTTGGCGCCGGAAACCAAAGGGCAATACCCTCATCGATGGTCTCACCCGTGGCGTTCCTGAACCGCGCAAAGTGAGCCATCCTGGGCGCCGGCAGCTCGCCCAGAATCTTCCGGGCGGCAATGCCGGCCGCAGGTCCGGAGACCCGAATGATGCCGATACCCCCGAAACCCGGCGGCGTAGCCACCGCACAAATCGTGTCGCTATGGTTGCCAGCCTGCCCGGAGAAATCAGACATGGTGAAGGGTGTCCATGCGATAGATCAAAGGGATTCTTGCGTCCAGTCCGTCATTTCTCGGCGGTAATTTTCCGCGTGATGTAGTACTGCTGGGCCAGCGAGAGCCCGGCATTTGTGGCCCAGTACAGCACCAGCCCAGCGGGAAAGAAAGCAAACATGATCGAAAAGGCCACCGGCATGAATTGCATCATCTTGCGCTGCAGCGGGTCCATGCCTGCAGTAGGTGTCAGCCGCTGGGTCGCAATCATGAAACCCGCGTTGAGCAGTGGAAGAATAAAGTATGGATCTCGCGCCGAAAGATTCTCAATCCACAAAATGAACGGTGCCTGGCGCAGTTCTACGGACTCGATCAGCACCCAGTAGAGGGCAATAAATATGGGTATCTGCACCAGTATCGGTAAACAGCCCCCAAGAGGATTGGCTTTTTCCTTCTTGTACAGAGCCATCATTTCCTGGCTCATTCGCTGACGGTCATCACCATAGCGTTCTTTGAGTTGGTCGATCCGCGGCTGCAGCTTTTTCATTCTCGCCATGGACCGATACTGCGCCTCGGAAAGTTTGAAAAACGCCGCTTTGATGAGGACCGTCAGCAGCACGATGGACCAGCCCCAGTTAGCAACCACACCGTGGATTTTCTCCAGCAGCCAAAACAGCGGTTTGGAAAAAACCGTGAAGATGCCGTAGTTGACCGTGTACTCCAGACCGGGCGCAACATCCGGCAGCTGATCCTGCAGTTTCGGTCCCACATACAGACGGCTGCTAAACTCGGTCCTGTTGCCTAACGGCACCTGGCGAAGCCCTGAGACGTTGCGCGCAATGTAACGCGGCCACCCGTTCGGTTTGATTATCTGGGTGGAATAGGTAGCGGGCTCATCGGCCGACGGTATCCAGGCAGCGAAGAAGTAGTGCTGCACCATCGACAGCCACCCACCCGTGGTGGTCTGTTTGTATGGCTCATCTTCGACCTCATCAAAGTCTACTTTTTCAAACTTCGATTCAGTGCTGTAGAACCCGATACCTTTGAAGCTGTAACGTTCGGGATTATTGAATCCGCCGCTGGAATCATCTTCCGGGACAGCGCGCTGCAATTGGTCATAGCGGCTGCCGCTCCAGGTCGTGGCGCTGCGATTTATCAGCAAATGCCGGACCTCAATGTCATACCGACCCCTTTTGAACACGAAGGTCTTGGTGACGTGGACACCATCCTCGGCTGTCCAGGTCAGCGGAACCCGTACTTCATCAGCGCCGACGGATAGAGCATAGTGAGTTCGGTCGCTGTGGTATTTGCTGGTGTGGTTGGGTGCGGACTGGTTGGAGAGGAGGCCTGATTGAGCAATAAACAAGTTGTCGCCATGTGGGCTGAACAGGTCAACCTTTATCTCAGGTTTGTCCAATTCAACCGGGTAATTGAGCAGTCGTGCTGAAACGACCGTGCCCCCAAGCGGGTCAATTTTTACCTCGAATACGTCGGTGGTGACCGTAATGGCCTGCTTTTGGACTTGCATGGCCGACGTGGGCTCCGCGGGCGCTTCCACTTCACCCGCTGGAAGATCGGCGGCAGCGTCAGGCAAATCATCACTTGACTGAAGCGGGGAACCGGCATCGAATTCCGGAACTTCAAGCGCATCGCTGCCGTCGTACTGAATGGGCGCGGCCGAAGAGGGCAACGAAGGGCGAAGTCCATAGTCCTTTTGCCATTCCACCCACAGCATATACGCCAGCAGGCCCATTGTAATCAGCAATACAGGTCGCAGGTTTGTCATCTTGAACCATCCGCAGGCACATCGAAATAATGTGGTTCAAACACGTTTGTAATGCATTGATTATTCCTTTTTTGCCGCCGCTTATTCAGAATCAACCTTTTTCGACCTCGCCTTTCCCCGGATTCGAGCCCAGTGGGCTTCGAGAGATCGGCTCAAACGTATGTTGCATATGGAGGCGGCTTCGCGTCGAGGCAAGACCACATAGTCACAGGTCGGTACGTCCACGCTGGTTTGCCTGTGATCACCATACTGTCTGAAACTCTCGCGCACGATTCTCTTCAGTCTGTTTCTCCCCGTGGCGCGGAGATCAACTTTTCGCGAGACCGCCATCCCAAGCCTGGAAAGCCCGACATGGTTGGGTCGGGCAAGAACCCTGAACCATGCATCAGCCGAGACAATTGGACTGTTGAATACCCGTGAAAATTGTTTCTTTTTGCTCAGGCGGGCGCTGCGAGGCAAAGCCGTTGAATTCGCGGTCACCTTGGCCAATACAGAAAGACTGTCGAGTTGTGTCCGGGGGTGGGCTGCTGAGGACTGGCGCTTCAACGAGAAAATTTGCGCCAGCCTGTTCACTGCTCAACGCTCAGGCAGACAGGCGCTTTCTACCCTTGAATCTGCGCGCTCTAATCACTGCACGGCCCGCTCGCGTAGACATGCGCGCCCTGAAACCGTGTCTGCGAGCCCTCTTCAGACGGCTCGGTTGAAATGTTCGTTTCATTTTTCTGGTCCTTCCCGACCCGCACCCCGTTTGGATGTGTGCAGGCTACAAATGCTTGACAAAAGAGGCGAATTTTAACTTTTGCACCCCGTCTGATCAAGCCTTCTGGCAATTATTTTATTGCAGGGCAATCTGCACGCCACCATCATCGGTGCTTAATTGGATTCCATCGGTGGCCAAGTTATCCACAGCAAGTTAGACTAGCGGACATCGGACTGATCGGGGTGCGATGTCCTATTGAGGTTGAATTTCGGCGACGTTGCTTGAGAGTGGGTTCCTAAACACGACAACACTACACGCCACATGGGCGGTTTTCTGTCTCGACGAAATTCATATTAAAATATTATAAAACAATAACTTATGTAGTTTTTCCCGCATGGCTCTAAACACATGGCAGACCTGCTTGAAATACCTGGAGCGTGAGCTCCCAGCAGAGGATTTCAACACCTGGATTCGACCGCTACAGGTTAGGTCCAACCGCGGACAAACCGCCTTGTCTGCACCCAACGAGTATGTGCGCGATTATATATCCCGCAACTACCTGGAGCGCATCCGTGACATATTCGAACACCTGGGCTCAGTACGCGCTTCCATCATTGTCGATGTCGGGGGCGGTCAGCAGGGGCCGGAAATGGCCCGTGATCACGCCCGGCGACGCAGCAATACCGGCCTGGATACGCGCTATAAGTTTGCTAATTTCGTTCAGGGCAAATCAAACGAGCTCGCTTACGCCGCCACCAAGCAGGTAGCGAAGAAGCCCGGGATGGCTTACAACCCCTTGCTGCTCTATGGCGGCACCGGCTTGGGAAAGACCCACTTGCTTCATGCCGCCGGCAACCTGATTCACGCCAAGGACAGTAGCGCGCATGTTCTCTACCTCCACTCTGAAAAATTTGTCAGCGGAATGATTCAGGCCCTGCGACGCGACACCATCGAGGAATTCAAAAAACATTACCGCTCTGCCGAAGCCTTACTGATCGATGATATTCAGTTTTTTGCCGGCAAAGACAGAACCCAGGAGGAGTTTTTTCATACCTTCAACGCCTTACTGGACAGCAAACAACAGATCATTCTGACCTGCGACCGCTACCCCAAGGAGGTCGAGGGACTGGAGGCCCGGTTGCGCTCCCGATTCGGTTGGGGTCTGACCGTGGCCATAGAGCCACCGGATTTCGAAACCCGCGTTGCCATACTGCTAAACAAGGCTCAGGAACGCGGTGTTTCGCTGGACGAAAACGTCGCGGTTCTGATCGCAAAACACATGCGCAGTAATGTGCGCGACCTTGAGGGCGCTCTGAATACGCTATGTGCCAACTCGCGCTTTACCGGTCGGCCGATCACCGAGCCGTTTGCGCGCGAGGTCCTGCGCGAGGTCCTGCTGGTCCACGACCGATTGATTACCATTGAAAACACAATTAAGGTCGTGTCGGAATACTACAATTTGCGCGTTTCAGAATTGCTCTCGAGGCGCCGAACGCGACAAATTGCTCGACCCCGGCAAATGGCCATGGCCCTGGTTAAAGAATTGACGGAACACAGCCTCCCGGAAATTGGCAACGCATTCGGTGGCCGCGACCATACCACCGTCCTGCATGCCTGCCGTAAAATTGACGAGCTGTGTGATACAGACGGTAGAATTCGGGAGGATAAAGCAAAATTGCTGCGCCGGTTGACCGCTTGAGGGAGCCCCTGTGAAAGAATCTGTGGCTGTTTGTGGTACAAGTTGTGTATAAGCGGTGAATAACCGAAAACGCTCGATTCATCCACAGGCTATCAACAGCTTGGCAGATGGATTATGCAACAAGTATATCTATTTAACATGTTGATTTATAAACGAAATATTGAGTTATAACGATATCCACAGCGCTTATTATTATTACCATTTTATATAAGTAAGATATTAGTATTAATAGGGAATTCAGTCATGAAATTCAGCATCCAAAGAGAAGTCCTGTTGCAGCCGTTCAGCCAAGTTGTTGGCGTTGTTGAGCGCAGGCAAACCCTCCCCGTGCTGGCAAACTTTCTGCTCAGTGCGCGTTCCGGAGAATTGTCGGTTACGGGCACGGACATGGAGGTCGAGTTGATTACCACTGCAGAGGCGAATGTGCAGCAGGAAGGTGAGACTACTGTGCCGGCAAGGAAAATGCTGGACATCGTGCGGGCGCTGCCAGATGGGGCGTCTATCAGCGTAGTGCTCGAAGGGGACAAAGCCGTTCTAGCGTCAGGCCGCAGCAAATTTACACTGGCAACCTTACCGGCTACCGAGTTTCCCGCTACTGACCAGGTTGAAACACTCGATCATATCTCCATTTCGGAGGGCAAGCTGAAACCCCTGTTGGACAAGACATCCTTTGCCATGGCTAACCAGGATGTGCGCTATTACCTCAATGGTTTGCTGTTCGAATTTAGCGCTGGAAAACTCAGAACAGTGGCTACCGATGGGCACCGTCTGGCCGTTTGTGACCTTGAGGAACCGGTCAATCTGCAGCAGGACCGGCAAATCATTGTGCCTAGAAAAGGTGTGCTGGAGATGGCGCGAATGTTGTCCGACAGCGATGATTTGGTAGAGTTTGCGATTGGCAAGAATCACGTGCGACTGGTAAAAGAAAAGACCGTTTTTACCTCAAAATTGATCGATGGCCGGTTCCCTGACTACGAAGCTGTTATTCCGGTGGGTACTGATCGAAAAATCAATATTGAACGCAATGGCTTTATGCGCGCGCTGCAACGGGCAGCCATCCTTTCCAACGAAAAGTACCGCGGCGTGCGTCTCGAAGCCAGTGGCAACTCCCTCAAAATCGTGGCTCATAATCCACAGCATGAAGAGGCCGTTGAAGAGGTCGAGGCGGATTTAAACTTTGATCAACTGGCGGTCGGCTTCAATGTCACATATTTACTGGAGGCGTTGACGGCGCTGGATGCGGATGATGTGATCATGGAACTGCGTGATGCCAACAGCAGTTGCCTGGTGTCGGCCCGAGAAGGCGGATTGGATCGGCACGTCGTAATGCCTTTGAAGCTTTAACGCGTATATTGAATGGGAAGACCCTACCCAATCCCGGCACCTCATTGCACATACTGAATCTCCAGATTGAAGATTTCCGAAATCTGGAGTCCATTGATATCAATCCACACAAATCGCTCAACCTTTTCAGCGGAGAAAACGGCGCCGGCAAGACCAGCATCCTGGAATCGCTGGTCGTACTGGCCAAGGGCCGGTCTTTCCGTACGCCACAGGCTGCCGAGTTGGTGCGTGTGGGTCAAACCTGCTTCAGGGTGGTCGCTCAATTACGCGATGAAACGGGTACCAAGCAGCGTCTGGGACTGGAAAGAAATGCGCAGGGATGGCGCGCGCGCCGTAACGGGCAAGATGTCAAGCAGATTTCCGAATTGGCAGAAGGCTTGCCCCTGGTGATCATGGAACCCAACAGCCATTTATTGGTGAATGGGCCTCCGGAAGGGCGGCGCAAATTTCTCGATTGGGGCGTGTTCCACGTGGAACCTGGCTACCTGGCGTCTTTCAGACGTTATACGCGAGCGTTGAAGCAGCGCAATGCAGCGCTGCGATTGCGCCAATTTGTAACCATAGAGGGCCTGGATGTCCAACTGCTGGAGGCCGCCGCCCACATCAACCGCGCCAGGAGGGCCTATACGAAATCGCTGGCCGAGCCGTTTGCCAGACTGGTCTCCGAAATCGGCCTGTCTGCGACCACCGTCGGCCTGCGTTATCGTCAGGGATGGGCCGGCGAAAGTCTTGAAAAGGCGCTTGAGACGAGCAAGACCAGGGATATCGAGCGTGGCATGACCGGACCCGGCCCCCATCGAGCCGATCTGGGACTGGTCATCGAGGGTATCTCGGCGCGTAACCAGCTGTCACGAGGTGAGCAAAAGACGCTTGCTGCAGCGTTGGTACTGGCTCAGGCGTCCTGCCAGGCAGAACGGGGCGCTACGCCCTTGATTCTGTTGGATGATTTGGCTTCGGAATTTGATACTGAACACCTGCATGCCGTATTGAAATTGGCCCTGGCCATCGGCGGTCAGGTCTGGTTATGTGGCACGACTTGTCCCGATCCGGCAGTGGATCACAAATTGTTCCACGTGGAACATGGGAAGGTCTCAGAACTGGTATAATATGCCGGTGAAAAATTGCCTTACGCCGGCCATGCGCATCAAGATTCTGGCTGGGTCCCGGCGAGATCCCTACCAGCTGAACACAGTACGCTGAAACCCTAATTTTCTCAGTGGGTTACGGCGCACAAATAGAGCGACGGAAGTATGAGCAATAACCAATATGATTCCTCCAATATCAAGGTCCTCAAAGGCCTGGATGCGGTCAGAAAGAGGCCGGGTATGTTCATTGGTGATACCGATGATGGTACCGGGCTACACCACATGGTTTTCGAGGTTGTCGATAACTCCATTGACGAGGCGCTCGCCGGCCATTGTGACGCGATAAAGGTCACCATTCACGCCGATGACGCCATCAGCATTGAAGACAATGGCCGTGGCGTGCCGGTGGATATTCACGAAGAAGAGGGTCGATCTGCAGCCGAGGTCATCATGACCGTGCTGCATGCCGGCGGGAAATTCGACGACGACTCCTACAAAGTGTCTGGCGGTTTGCACGGTGTGGGTGTCTCAGTGGTCAATGCGCTTTCAGCAGAGCTGCAACTGAAGATCATGCGCGAAGGCAAAAATTGGCGGCAGACTTATCATCTCGGCGTCCCGGAAGCGCCGTTGGCGGCCGACGGGTCCAGCAGCGAGAGTGGTACCAAAATATATTTCCGACCCAGTCATGAAATTTTTTCGAGTGTGATTTTCCACTACGACATATTGGTCAAGCGCCTGAGAGAACTGAGCTTTCTAAACAGCGGTGTCCGAATTGAGATATTGGATGAGCGCAGCGGTAAGTCGGATGTTTTTGAATACAAAGGCGGTATCAAATCGTTTGTCGAGCACCTCAGTCGAAACAAAAGTCCGCTGCACCCGACCGTATTCTACATCACCGCTGAGGCCAGTGATATCACGCTAGAGTTGGCCATGCAGTGGACCGATGCCTACCAGGAATCGGTTTTCTGCTTCACCAATAATATACCGCAAAAAGACGGCGGCGCACATCTGGCGGGCTTCAGGGCTGCACTGACACGCACCATTAATAACTATATTGAAGAATCGGGCATCGCCAAGAAGGACAAAGTTTCCACCACCGGAGACGATGCCCGGGAAGGTCTGGTTGCCGTGCTCTCGATCAAGGTGCCGGACCCCAAGTTCTCCTCCCAAACCAAGGACAAGCTGGTATCTTCTGAGGTCAAGCCGGTGGTTGAATCTCTGGTCGGGAAAAATTTGCGGGATTTCCTGATGGAAAATCCGGGCGAAGCGAAGGCCATCACATCCAAGGTGGTCGAAGCGGCACGGGCCCGCGAGGCTGCGCGCAAAGCGCGTGAAATGACCCGCCGAAAGGGTGTACTGGACGTGGCCGGACTGCCGGGAAAACTGGCAGACTGTCAGGAAAAGGACCCCGCCTTGTGTGAAATTTTCCTGGTGGAGGGCGACTCCGCTGGCGGATCGGCCAAGCAGGGCCGGAATCGGCGAAACCAGGCCATTCTGCCGCTGAAAGGCAAAATCCTCAACGTCGAAAAGGCGCGTTTTGACAAAATGCTGCTGTCGGCTGAAGTGGGCACCCTGATCACGGCGTTGGGTTGTGGCATTGGCCGCGATGAGTTCGATCCTGACAAACTGCGCTACCACCACATCATCATCATGACCGATGCTGATGTTGACGGTTCCCACATCCGCACCTTGTTGTTGACTTTTTTCTATCGGCAAATGCCGGAACTGATTGAGCGCGGACATATATACATCGGTCAACCACCGTTATATAAAATCAAGCAAGGTAAACAGGAGCACTATCTCAAAGATGACGCTGAGTTAAACGATTACCTGCTGGCGCGGGCGCTTGATTCCGCCCAGCTAAGTTACGATCCAGATTCCCCTCCGCTGCAAGGCGAAGCGCTCGAGCAATTGATGCGGGATTACCTGGTAGTGAGCCAAACCAATCAACGATTGTCGCGTCGATATGACGAGCTATTTTTGAAGCATATCGTTGATGTGGAACGCTTTTCTATTGATTGGGACGATAACGACAAACAGGGTTGGTGCGATCGCCTGGCGGAGAAAATGAATGCCGAGGCGCCCCCCAGTGTCAGCTATGAAATTGAAGTCGTGCAAAGCGATTTGGGTGCGGACCTATGCCTGCGGCGCACCACCTATGGGGTTGCCGATGAAAAGCGCATCCGTCGGGACTTTTTCATGGGGCCGGAGTATCGCCTGATCGGTGGATTGGCCGACACGCTTAGTGGACTGTTGCAGGACGGGGCCGAAGTCCGCAGGGGCGCGTCGTCTTCGCCGGTGGCTAACTTTGGTGAGGCTTATGAATGGCTGATGAAAGAAAGCCGTAAGGGACGCACGATCCAGCGGTTCAAAGGCCTGGGTGAAATGAATCCGGAGCAACTTTGGGATACCACGGTAAATCCGGAAACCCGACGTCTGCTAAAGGTCACTATCGAGGATGCAGTTGGCGCCGATGAGATTTTCACCACTTTAATGGGCGATGAAGTGGAGCCGCGGCGGAACTTCATTGAAAAGCACGCGCTGGACGTGACCAACCTGGATGTGTGACCCCCTTGGCTTTTGCCGGAAGTGGTGGGCTGGCTAAATTGCCGGTCAATTGTCGGTCAATTGCCGCTTCATCGCAGCAAGTTTCATTTCGAGGGTGTTGGCGCGGGTCAGATGTTTGGCACGAATGCCCAGAGACAGCGCCGCTTGCACGAATTTTCCACTGCCACTCAACAGATGGCAATGATCAGACTTTAGCGCATAGCGGTTGAGTATATCAGTAAGCGCTTCTTCTCGATTCCTTCTCTGCGTCAGTAGAGACTTCCTGACATAGTAAACCCCATCGAGATTTCCACCAGCGTCGTTAAGCTGGCTGCGAATACTGTCTGAACCGAGCAGGGCGGCATCAACACGGTCGCTATCTGGAAGCCAGCGATCCGGTTGGCGGGCCGTGGCGAGTATGAGAAATCTGTGGCGGCTAAACCAGGCAATTAGCTGATATACGCTGGCTCCCTGGCGCGCATAAGCCGCCTGAATATCATCCCTGCTAATCAGCAATAGCCTGTGTTCAGGGGTTCTACTGATCATCGCGGGCTAAGCCAGCACCGACAGATCTGCGATCTGATCAAATTGCTGTTTCAGGCGACTCAGCAAAGCCAGACGGTTGGTCCGCGTTCGCCGGTCCTCATCCATTACCATGACTTCATCAAAGAAGCGATCGACCGGCGTTCTCAGCGCGGCCAAGCGGCCCAGTGCGGCGTCATATGCGCCCTTGGCGAGTAAAGGCACAAGGTCGCTCTCCGAAGCAATTAATTCGTCGAAAAGTCGCCTTTCTTCGCCTAAAAGAAGTGCATCTTCGTTTATTTCCCCAATAACATCGTGCTCTGCCTTGCGCAGAATGTTACCGATCCGTTTATTGGCTGCCGCCAGGCTGCTGCCCGCCTCCGATCCCATGAACTCAACCAGCGCCCGCAAGCGCACGTACAAATCGTCAAAGGTGGTCCACGGAGCGCTGCTGGCTGCATTGATGAGTTCGACGGTGAAACCCAGCGCCTGGAAATGGTTTTTCGCCCGCTGGTTGATGAAGTGACGAATCTCAGTCTGAAGTTTCTCGGAAACGTCAATTCGTGGCGCCAGTGACAGGGCGCCCAATTGCATCAGTTGATCGACATTCAGGTTTAGTTTTGCTTCCAGAAGAATCCGCACGAGTCCAAGCGCAGAGCGCCTTAACGCAAAGGGGTCCCTGTTTCCGGTCGGCTTTAGCCCGGCGGCGAAAATTCCCACCAGTGTGTCGATGCGGTCCGCCAGGGAGACAATTTGCCCGGCCGGGGATAGGGGAATTGCATCGCCTGAAAAGCGCGGTGAGTAGTGCTCTCCGATAGCGACAGCGACGTCATCTGGCTCATCGCTGAGCGCTGCATAGAATCTGCCCATCGTACCTTGGAGTTCGGGAAATTCCCCGACCATTTGGGTCACGAGGTCGCATTTTGCGAGTTCACCCGCCCTCGAAGCGACACTGCCATCGGAGCCAATTAAATCCGCTATCTCCCGTGATAATGAAGCTAAGCGTCTTGATTTGTCTCCAAGTGTGCCAATGTTTTCTTGATATACAACACGGTCGAGTTGCCCGCCATAGCTCGCCAAGGAGATTTTTTGATCCTGTTCGAAGAAAAACTGTGCGTCCGCCAGCCGCGGGCGCATAACGCGCTCGAATCCACAGCGCACGGCGTCGATATCCTTACTATCAAGATTGGCGATGGCCACAAAGGAATTGGAAATGGAGACATTGCCAGCGGGCCCTTCGGCGTCATCCGATCCCTGACTTTGGACGGGAAAGAACTTCTGATGGTCCTGCATGCTGGCAATCAGTGCCGCATGCGGTACCTGCAAGAACGCTTCATCGAAGGAACAGGCGATAGCGACCGGCCATTCCACCAGGTTGGTCACTTCCTGCAGCAGGGTGGGGTCGATCAGTGCGGCCGGCGCAACGGCCAGTGTGCCCTGCCTGATGTTATCGCGGCGCTCGTCCTGGTCGGCAAGTACGTGGGCACGCCGGAGTGTTTCCAAATACTCGCTCGCATTGGCCAGCACGTGAGGCCCAGGACCATGTACACGGTGCCCCAGGGTCGTTCTGCCTGCCTGCTTGCCCAGGACGTTCACCGACAGCAGTGTGTCGCCGTGCAGCACCAAGAGCCAGTGTACGGGACGAACAAAACTGAAGTCGTGATCGGCCCAGCGCATGGGGCGCGGTACAGGTAGCTGCTTGAGGGCTTGCTCAAGTGCCGCCTGAAGGACTTCCTGAAGCGGCTTTCCGGGCACGAGCATGCGGCAGTAAAGCCACTCGCCCTTGTCTGTCTTCAAGGTCTCCAGCGTCTCCACCGGGCGCCCGACGGAGCGGGCGAATCCCTCAGCCGCTGCTGTGGGTCTGCCTTCGGCGTCATAGGCGGCCTGGACCGCGGGGCCGCGACGCTCCTGGTCGACATCGGGCTGCTGGGCAGCCACCTCGGACAAGAAAACGGCCAGCCTTCGGGGTGTCGACCAGGCGCGGGAGTCACTTCTCGAAAAAGTGATGTTGTGGTTTTCCAAAGCCTGGCAGAGGGAAGCGAACAAAGACTTCCTCAACGTGTCCAGTGCTTTGGGCGGCAACTCCTCGCAGCCGATCTCAATCAGCAGGTCGTGGCTGGTCGTGGCACTGTCTTGCGAATCAGTCATGTCGCTGCGCTGCGTGGTTGGCGCTGAGCGCAGGAAAGCCCAGGGACTCGCGCGACGTGTAATAGCATTGAGCCACGCGCTTGGCGAGGTCGCGCACGCGCAGTATGAATCGCTGGCGTTCGGTCACGGAAATGGCTTTCCGAGCATCGAGCAGGTTAAACGTGTGTGAAGCTTTGAGCACCTGGTCATAGGCCGGCAGCGGCAGATTTTCGTCCACCAGTTTGCGGGCTTCAGATTCGCACACATCAAACCACTTGAACAGGGCGTCAACATCGGCCAACTCAAAATTGTACCTGGACTGTTCAACTTCGTTTTGATGGAACACATCACCATAGGTCACCGTTTGACCTTCGTGCTCGCTCCAGACCAGGTCGAAGACGCTGTCGACGTTTTGGATGTACATCGCCAGGCGCTCTGTGCCATATGTAATTTCGCCCATCACCGGCCGGCACTCCAGCCCGCCAACCTGCTGAAAATAGGTGAACTGGGATACTTCCATGCCGTTGAGCCAAACCTCCCAGCCCAAACCCCAGGCACCCAGGGTTGGAGATTCCCAATTGTCCTCGACAAAACGAATGTCGTGGACGCCAGAATCTATGCCGACCGCACGAAGTGAGCCGAGGTAGAGTTCCTGGATGTCTTCGGGTGACGGTTTGAGCGCCACCTGGTATTGGTAGTAGTGTTGCAGGCGATTGGGATTATCGCCGTAGCGTCCATCTGTAGGACGCCTGCTGGGTTGAACGTAGGCGGCTCGCCAGGGTTCCGGGCCAATGGCACGCAGAAAGGTCGCCGGGTGGAAGGTGCCGGCACCGACCTCCAGGTCCAGCGGCTGCAGCACCACGCAGCCCTGTTCGGCCCAATAGGTCTCGAGTTGTCTCAAAAAGCTTTGGAATGTCATGCACCGCGCCGGATAAACACCAATCGGTCAGTATATCCGTTGCGCCATTACGAAAGAAGAACTCCACGCCAGGGGGCGCCGGCCCGGGCGCCTTATGCGCCTAAGCGGGTGATGCCGGTTCTGCTTCGATGACGAATACCACGCCATCGACGTCAGTGACACGTACCTTGGTGCCGGCCGGCAAATCGGGGCCCTTGACCCGCCAGGTTGAATCATCCACCTGGACCTTGCCGACGCCGTTTTCGATGGCGTGATCCAGCGTGAAGATTCGTCCAAGATACTGGCGGCCACGTTGGTTCAGCAGGGGCTGATCGGATTCTGAGACATTGGTTTCCCGATACTTCCGCCAGGCAATCACCGCAACGATTGAAAGCATCCCAAACAAGATGAGCTGGAGTTCTATGGGCTGCCTGGGAAATACCAGTACCAGGAAGCCCACTGCAGAGGCAGCAATGCCCAGCCACAGGAAGAAGTAAACGGGCGCCGAGAGTTCGAGTATCAGCATTACACCGGCCAGTATCCACCAGTGCCAGAAAACGATTTGTTCTAACCAGTACATGGCGCGACCTCAGGAGGACGGAGTATCTTTACTTAAGGCTGCTTTGCCCAATTCGGCAATGCCGGCGATGCTGGACAGGATGCCAGTGGCTTCGAAAGGCAGCAGCAAGGTCTTGTTATTCGGGCCCTTGGCGAAATCGCTGAGTGCCTCAACATACTTCTGCGCGATAAAATAGTTAATCGCCTGCACCTCGCCGGAGGCAATGGCCTCCGACACCATTGTCGTGGCTTTGGCCTCGGCTTCGGCCAGACGTTCGCGGGCTTCAGCGTCCCTGAATGCGGCCTCCTTGCGCCCCTCTGCATCCAAAACGGCAGCGCGCTTATCGCCTTCAGCGCGCAATATTGAGGATTGGCGATGACCCTCTGCCTCGAGAATGGTCGCGCGCTTCTCGCGTTCGGCTTTCATCTGCCGCGCCATGGCATCGACCAGATCCATCGGCGGCGAAATGTCTTTGATCTCAATGCGGGTGACCTTGATCCCCCATGGTGTGGTGGCCTCGTCGACCACCGACAGCAGGCGTGCGTTGATTTCATCGCGCTTGGACAATGACTCATCCAGGTCCATTGAACCCAGCACGGTACGAATATTGGTCACGGTCAGGTTGAGAATGGCATGTTCGAGGCGAAACACTTCGTAAGCCGCTTTGGCTGCGTCGAGGACTTGAAAAAAGACCACCCCATCGACGGTAAGCACTGCGTTGTCCTTGGAGATGACTTCTTGGGAGGGCACGTCCAGCACCCGCTCCATCATGTTGATCCTCTGTCCGATGCGGTTCACGAAGGGTAGGATCATGTGGAAGCCAGGTCGCAGTGTTGTTGTGTAGCGACCAAAGCGCTCCAGGGTGTATTCGTAGCCCTGCCTGACAATAACGACGGCTTTGCGGACTATGGTGACGCCCAGTATTGCGGCCACTACAGCCCAGATCAGTGGATTATCTAGCATGGTCATCCATCCCTTTTGATTGACTTACGACCCAATTCTTCCCTAAATCCTGGTTGGGGCGAGTTGGGTGATTTCTCCCACCTCTAACATATCAGAAAGAGAGTGCGGTAGTGATGCGCCAGAAGTAATATTGATGTTTGCCACTATTTTCCGCCGCGAGCGGAGGTAGGGGAGGCAAACGATGAGCAGGTCATGATGAGCGGGAGTGGGTTTTGAGCGAGCGGGATCAAATTTATCTTGGGCAGGGCAATGGCGATCACTGGGAGCCTGAGGATTTTGTTTTTGATGAGCGGGTGGTGAAAGTATTTCCTGACATGATTCGCCGATCGATACCCGGATACAACCTGGTGGTGCCGAATACGGCACTGTTGGCTCGGCGCTATGCGCAGGATGAGTCGGTTATTTATGATCTGGGCTGCTCACTGGGCGCGGTCACTGTGGCGATGCAACAGGCGGTTACCGCTCGGAATGTGCGCATCGTGGCGGTGGATTCCTCGGCTGACATGCTCGAGAAGATGCGCTCGAGGATGGCCGATGGAGATGTGCCGATTCCGGTGGAACTGGTCTTGGGCGATATTTGTGATCTCGAGATCCACAATGCCTCGGTGGTGATTCTTAACTTCACCCTGCAATTCGTAGCGCCGGACTGCCGGGCTGCTTTGCTGCACAACATCGTGGCAGGCCTCAGGCCAGGGGGTGTGTTGGTGCTATCGGAGAAACTGGCTTTTTCTTCATCGCGGGAGGATTCGTTGCAGAGCCAATGGCATCATGACTTCAAGCGTGCGCAGGGCTACTCGAACCTGGAAATTGCGGCCAAACGCGATGCGCTTGAGAAGGTCATGCAGCCTGATACCGCGCCCCACCATCTGTCACGCCTGGAGCAAGCTGGATTTGGTGAATGTTATTGCTGGATGCAGTGCTTCAATTTCGCTTCATTTGTCGCAATCAAGTGAGGTCGGTCTGCCGTGATTCCTGCGCTTGTACAATCCGGGCTCAATGATTTGAGGCAATTGGCCGGGGAAGATAAGTGGCTGATTAATGCCTGTGAAATTGCGCAGGATGAACTTGGAAACCTGCGCCATGGTGACTTGCCTCGCTGGTGTCGCGCCCTCGCCAATCTTCCACCCTGCAAACAACAGGCTTGCCTGGACCTGCCGGCACCATTGCTGGGGCCACGCGTGGCCGACCCGGAGCGCTTGCGGGAGGTACTGATGGAGTTGCACCCCTGGCGCAAAGGCCCTTTGTGTCTGGGCGGCCTGGAGATCGATACCGAATGGCGTTCTGACTGGAAGTGGAACCGCATTGCGCCCCACCTCGACCTCGATGGCGGCTCGGTGCTTGATATCGGTTGTGGCAACGGCTACTTCGGTTGGCGGATGCTGGGCGCAGGCGCAGATCTGGTGGTGGGCATAGATCCGACATTGGTCTTCGTCATGCAGTGGGCGGCGTCGCGCCATTTCGCAGGTGACTTGGCCAATTTTGTTCTGCCGCTGAAGGTCCAGCAGTTGGCGGCTGGCCAAAACAGTTTTGACTGGGTGTTTTCAATGGGGGTGTTGTATCACCGGCGTGATCACATGGCGCATTTGCAGAGGATATTGTCTCTGCTGCAACCCAACGGCACCCTGGTATTGGAAACTCTGGTGCTGCCGAATGATAACCGGGCGACGATGTTGGTTCCCTCGAGCCGCTATGCGCGCATGCGCAATGTATGGGCCGTGCCGGCGACGGGCGAGGTAATGAAATGGCTCGTCGCCGCTGGCTTTGGAGAGGCGCATCTTTTGGATGTCACCCCCACCACCGGCGAGGAGCAAAGAACCACTGAGTGGATGCGATTTGATTCATTGGAAAGGTCATTGGATTCTGACAATCCCCATCTGACCGTGGAAGGCCATCCTGCACCACGGCGCGCCATATTCCTGGCGCGCCGCTGATCTGCAGTCGTGCTTGCGCCTGGAACGCTTAGCTTGTCGAGTCGTTGGCTTCGGCACAATCCTGTTCGGGATGCCTTCGTCGCGGGTGTTTGCGCGCCATGGCCATGCGTTCGGATTTGAACGTTTCGAGCTCCTGCAGTTGATTCTCGTCGAGGATCGCCGCCACCTGGTCCCTGGCGTCACTCAGGATCACGCAGATCTCGGGCATGAGCTGCTCCCGTGTTCGGTCCCTGATCGCGCCCACGTCTGCCTCGGTAGCCTCGAATACTTCCAGCAGCTGAACGATCTGTTCGGAGGTCATGTCGATAACCTCGCTCATGCGCAGTACGCCTTGTTCGGGGCTGGCTGGGCCACGGTGGGCATCTGTGCCGGGCGCGCCGTGATCAAATGATTCAGCGAGCAATAGTGGGCTCAACAGAGCCAGGGCAAGCGTGTAGAGGAGGTAAGTCTTGTGCTTCATAATTTATCCTGCTGGTATCAGTGTGAGGCTACATAGTGCTGCCCAAATACAGGGTAAATGTGGAGAAAATGCGAATTTTTCGTCAAATCAGGGAATGGCCCTTGATCCGGCGTGCAATGGCAGGGCAGGATAGTAGACTCCGTCCCGGAAATGGCGCAGATTCATGGGGGAGGAGCCGAAACCCACCCCTACACCATAAATGAAATCATTATTCATCAAAATGATGCTGGCCCTGATCGTCACAGCGGTGCTGTCGCTTTTGATCGTCACGGTTGTCACTCGGGCTTCGCTTGAGAGTGGTCTCAGCGAATTCCTGGAGCGTCAGGAGGCGCGACAGCTGAGCAACTTTGTGCTGATGCTGGCGGAGGTCTATCGACGCAATGATGGCTGGACCTCGCTGGCCGGCAACGAATCCCGCTGGAACAGCCTGCTCGAAGTCACCCGACCGGAAGCGAGGCCAGAGGGCAGACCCGGGGACATTAGGGACGGCAGATCGGGCCGGCCCGGCGCGGCGCAACGCGATTTTCGCCCGCGCAGGCGTTGCGTTCCGCCTCCGCGTCAGGGCGAAAACCGACCGGACCCGGGCGACACACCGTCGCCCATTCGGCAGCGCGGTGACGGCCGGCCACCGAACCATGACCGGTTGCGATTTCGCGAGCGCCTGTTTTTGCTGGACAAGGATTTTGAGCGAATTGTCGGCGCAATCCCCAGCGAGCTGGATGTGCACATGGCGGCCATTGACGTTGACGGTGAAACCGTCGGCTGGCTGGGTTTCGAACCACCTTCGATTACTCTGATACCCGAGGCCGTCATCTTTCTTTCCCAACAACGGCAGAGCGCGCGCCTGTCGCTAATTGCGGCCCTGATATTGGCCACAGTTGTTGCCTTCTTTTTGGCCCGTCACCTCAGCCGCCCGGTACATCAGCTGGCCGACACAGTCAGGCGTTTGTCGACAGGCGACTATGCAGCCCGCACCGATGTCAGCTCCAAAGATGAGATCGGCCTGCTCGCCTGCGATGTTAATTCTCTGGCCGACACGCTCGACAAGGCGGAGCAATTGCGCCAGCGCTGGATGGCCGAAGTAGCCCACGAGCTGCGCACGCCCATTGCAATTCTCAAAGGAGAACTGGAGGCGCTCGGTGACGGCGTTCGCCAGCCCGACGTTGCCAGCCTGATGTCCCTGCGTGATGAAGTGGATCACCTTGCCGGCCTGGTTGATGATCTGCAAATGCTTGCGCTCAGTGATTCTGGCGCCTTGCGCTTTGACATGCAGCCGATCGATCTCAGTGGGTTGGTGCGCAGTGAAGCGGACGTATACCGTCCCAGGTATGCAGCGCGGGAAATGGCCCTGGAACTGCGCGTCGATGAAGGAATTGCGATCGATGGAGACGTCATGCGCTTGCGCCAGTTGCTGCACAATTTGCTGGAAAATTCTCTGCGCTATACCCACGCGCCCGGCCGCGTCGAACTGGGCCTGTCGGGCGACCGTCATGCTGCCATCATTTGGCTGGAAGATTCTGAACCGGGCCTGTCGGGGAGTCAGCTAAAGCGCTTGTTCGATCGCTTCTATCGTGCTGATGAAAGCCGCAATCGCGCGGCGGGAGGCAGCGGTCTGGGCCTTGCCATATGCCGCAGAATCGTGGAGGCGCATGGCGGCACCATCAGCGCGACCGACAGCCGCCTGGGCGGCGTGAGCATGCGGATTTCCTTGCCGCGCAATCCCTAAAATACGCTGCAGGCGCCGGTGCCCCGGCGCTTAATCAAAGGTGCCCGCCAAGGTGCTTGCCAGGGTGCTTGCCTGAATGCACGAACATTTCCTACGCGAAGTCGGGCACGCGTCCTATGCCAGGAAATGGATGCATGGGGCACACTAAAGGGCAAGTTTCAGGAGGGGTTAGAACATGGTGAATCGGATGCATCAAAGTCTTTTGGCCATGATGCTGGTCAGTCTCCACGCCATCGCGGGGGAGGCGTGGGCGGCCGACAGTTTCAGGTGTGGCAACAAGGTCATTCGAACCGGCGATTTGCCGGGCGACGTGCTGGCGCGCTGTGGCGAGCCGCTGTACCGCGATCGGGGGTACGCAGACGGGCTCAAGGACAGTAAGAACAAAAGCGTCAGGGTTGAGCGTTGGTACTACAAGAACAGCGAGCGCAGTCTCGGCCGCATCGTGCTGATCTACCAGGGCCGGGTGGCGGGCATCGAAACCGGGGCCCGGTAAGTGCTTCCGGCCCAAGCGGAACCATACTTTTCCCAGATCGAAAAGAGTGCTTCCGACCCTGATTGTCTGCAGCGACCACTGTGGCGCCTCGAAGGTCGGCAGGATGTTGCCCGCTACCTCAATCAACGGCCAACCCATCAATCGGTTTGCTCGACACCCGTAATCAATCTCGCGCCACGGCCATAAGTGACGTACTCCCACAGCCAGCGGATGGACACCACCAAAGGGCTGGACACACCAACAAGAAAATGGATATGGGCAATGCCCCATATCCACCAGGCGAGCCTGCCGGTTATTTTGTAACGTGGAAACTCGATGATCGCCGAGCTGCGTCCGATGGTCGCCAGATGACCGGCATGCCGGTAGTTAAAAACCTGCGCGGCTGGTTTGCCAGCGATTCTCTTCGCAATCAGGCCCGCCACGAACCGGCCCTGCTGTTTGGCGGCTGGTGCAATACCGGGAACAGGTTCTCCCCCTTCAGTCGTCACCGCTGCTGCATCACCGATAACAAATATTCTGGAATCTTTTTTTATCGACAGATCCGACCGAACGAATACTCTACCGACCTTATCGGTTTCTTCGTCCAGCCACATACCGACCGGTGAGGCGGCTACACCTGCCGCCCAAATAACGGTCGCAACGGCTATGGCTTCGTCACCAATCCTCACCCCTTCCTCATCACAATGTGTCACTGGTGTGCCGAGGCGAACTTCAATGCCAAGCCTTTCTAGTGACTCGCGGGCGTAGTCAGATAAAGATTCATGCAAATAGGGCAGCAGGCGCGGACCGGCTTCGACCAGTGTGATCCTGGCGCTGCGCGGATCAATGTGTCGAAAGTCAGCAGCAAGTGTGTGCTGCGCGAGTTCGGCGATGGTGCCCGCAAGCTCGACACCGGTGGGTCCGCCACCGACGATGACAAAGCGTAGCAAACGATCTCTTGCTACGTCATCGTCAGCCATCTCCGCTTGCTCAAAGGCTGTAAGAATGCGTCGACGAATATGTGTGGCATCGTCAATGCTCTTCAGGCCGGGGGCCATCGCTTCCCAGTCCTGGTGTCCGAAATACGAGTGGCTGGAGCCGGTTGCAATGATGAGATAGTCGAAGGTCACGGAGTCTTTCTTCAAGATGACTTCATGCCGGCCAACATCGATGTCCATCACCTCATCCAGTAGCACCGATGTGTTTTTCTGGCGACTCAAGATGGAGCGAATGGGCCAGGCGATGTCTGATGGTGCCAGGCCGGCGGTGGCAACCTGATACAGCAATGGCTGAAACAGGTGATAGTTGTGCCGGTCGATCACCGTAACGTCCGCCGCAACACCCGCCAGCTTCTTAGCAGCGAACAATCCGCCAAACCCGGCGCCGAGGATTACAATGCGTGGCATATGGATAGTCTATCGAAAAAGACAGGAGATTCCGCGCAACCAATGGCGGCAATCTGCCCGTTAGCCACTATACTAATGTCAGCAGCAAGACCTGCGGTCACGCCAATTCTTGCAACCACCGTCCGAACTGGTGCGTAATGACGAAAGATCTCGCCGAGTTTCAGGCTCAAGCGATTGCACGTGGATACACACATGATTTTGGTATTGACGTTAAGCCGGGGCCAGCTGATATTGCTATCGAACTTCGCATCGTGGAATACGTGGCCTTTGATGGTGGCACGGATCCCGGTGATGACGTGACCATGTACCTGATTCAATCGACAAGTGGCCTGAAAGGCTATCTGATACTTCCCGACAGCTTTCATACCGACCCGCGTAAGGCTGCCCTTATCGATGCGTTACTCAGCAAGTGGCGGGTCAACCATTGATCCCCATTCAATTCTTGAGTATAGGCGTAGCGAATGTCAGGATGTGCCCTGGGTTTTCAATCATGATGCGATTTATGTCTTCCTTACTGGCACCCATACGACGGAGGTAAGGGAGAAAATATCGATGCACAAAGGTGTAGCCGTGGCCTCCATACTTACGCAATTGAATCTTGGAATACACATCATGGGAAACCAATATACGCCTCCCAAACCCCTCCCGAATCAGTGTGAGGATGCCCTCGGCAACAGCTCGATCGTCAAGTACATCCTCAACCACATTTGATTCACGGTAGCCAAGCAGATCAAACTCCAGGTAAATGCCACGGGCAGCTAGCGCCATCAGGTAATCGAGATCGCGCGTTATCGCGGCATGGACGTGTCCAACAATCACTCGATCCATGGGCATTCCCTCCTCCGCGAGAATATCCAGGGGTGTGAAAGGATCCCCGGGCGCGAAGAAGGTGTGCAGGGAGATCGATGAACCGGTAGCAAGTGCGGCTCTTGCCGCTGCGCGCACAGACTTGATTTCCCGTAATGTCATTGGCATGTCCGGCAGTTGCGCCTCTGCACCCACTTCACCGATGATGCCAGCGCGAATACCCGTCAAGCCTATCCCAACAGTGATGTCACGAACAATTTGGGCAGCAAGGTCATTGATGGAGCGTTCTGTCACGTCATCCGGCATCCATTCATCCAGGTACCAACCGGTCCCCATGATGATCGGAACGCCGGTTTGCATCGAGACTCGGTGCAGCTGTTCGGGGCTGCGATTCAGTCCGATACTCGATACCTCGACGATTGCACCACCGCCGAGTTCACGGTAGGCATTTATTTCCTCAGCCGCGACCAACTCGTCGTCCAGGACCAATGCTTCTGCGTTCTGTGGCCAACCAAGTTCAAGTTGTGCATAAATATCGGGCGTAAGCGGTCGCGACCACAATTCGAGTCGAGAAGGTGTATCGGGATAGGGAGCGATCCCTGAAGTCTGCCACTTTTCAGGCTTATCGAGGGATAACCGATTGTCGATAAAGATGTGCTCATGCATGAGGGTAGGTCCGAGTGTTACCGGATCGACAGGACCATTAACCGTTAATACTTTTCCTGTGAGGTCGGGTACTGCAGGCGACTCTGTAGTGTTACCAACCGCCCATACAGCTAAGGAGATCAGCAGGAAAGCGATTAATCCTGTCATGGATTTCCCGGTGGATTGAACAGGTCTATTTATGTGGCTACTCCTGGCGGCTGCGGACTTTGTTATTCGTTTTGTGTGACGATACAAAGCTTATCATGGGCCCGAAATCGATCAGTATTGACGCTCGATGTAACCCAAAGGCGCCAATTGGATAGTCTGAGTCGACATGATCATCTGTGATTCGTCATGCTTTATGTTTGTCACTCCCTGCGGGAATCGAACCCGCGGTACCGCTCTATGCGGGCAGTTTCTTGACGAATTTCAGTGGCGTTGAGGTTTTGATCCTGGGCCATGGAAACAGCGGGCCTGGGTCAATTTTGCGTTGCACCAAGATTGCGGGATCGTCGCTGGCGGGGACCGATTCACGATCAAGGTGTTGGTGGCCGCTGATCCACCGCAGATGGGTATGCTGCATTGCCAACTGCCGAATTAACTCGATCAAAGCGCTTATCTGCGTCTCCGGGTATTGCTCTGTCACATCCTGCCGGTCAGATTCCAGCCAACGTGGGTAGCGGCCGAGATTGACCAGTTCGATGCCAATGCTGCGTTCGTTGAAACCCCGGATGTGATGCGCGATTCTGTGCAGCGGAGCCCATTGTTCGGTACGGCCGTCGCGGTCGATGTAGAAGTGCCCGCAGTTGCCTGTGCGCGAGGACTCATGGTGAATTCGTTCACCAAACTCTCTGGCCGTGGCCAGGTCCGGCAGTTCGGTGCAATGAATGACCACCAAGTCGACCTCAGCAGAGTTTCGAATCGCCAGCCGGGAGGCATAGGGTAGGAGGTTTTGTTTTATTTTCAGATCGATCTGAGTTCACCGCCTGTCAGAGTTTGCGCTGGCGTAAGTCTTCCAGCCAGGTGTCCAGCGTCGCACGGTCATGCCAGTTGCCCGCCCGTATGACACCCCTGATGTTCTGTGTGGCATTGATGTCCTGAAGTGGGTTGGCGCCCAACAGCACCAGGTGTGCATCGAAGCCGGGCTCGATGTCGCCGCTACGCTGCCGACCCAGAAACTCGGCGACCTGAATCGTCCCTGTCTGCAGCGCCTGCAACGGCGTCAAGTCTGCTGCCACCATGAAGGCCAACTCCTGGTGAATCGAAAAACCGGACACGTTCATGATCTGCGGTGCATCGGAGCCCAGTAAAAGTCCGGCTCCGGCATCCTGGAGCGTCCGAATCAGGCTGCGCCTGACATCGAGGAACTTCAGGCGGTCCGCTTCAGGGACCTGACTGCGGACGTCCTCAACTGCACTGACCCAGGCCTCGCGGGTCTTGTCTGAAACAAACTCCATGCCGGGTCTTTGCAGAAGCTCCGCCACCGGCACGTTGCCAGCAAGATTTTCCAGCAGGCTTTGCGTGGGCACATTCCACACACCAGCCTGCCGGGTGGCCATGGCCAGGGGGGCGGTCAGTCTCATATCGATCGACTGGACCAGGTTGAGCCCAAATAACCCGGGTTCTTCGCCATATTGTGGCGCCCCTGCGGGCACCATAGCTGCCGCGTAGCCGTCGAGATGGTCAATCGTTGCCTGGCGTTGCCTCAACGTGGCTTGCAGGCCAACGTCTGCCGAGATGTGGCCAGCGAAGGGAATGCCAAGGGCGTTGGCGGTATTGGCAATGGCTTCGAACTCAGCGGCCTTGAGTCCGGGATGCAGTTTGAGAAAATCAAAACCGGCGGTATGCTGGGCCCGCACTTTCTCCTCGGCCTGCTCCGGTGAGTCGACAGATCTGCCGTTAAACGAGGGTCCGCTGGTGATCAGGCGCGGACCGATCCAGTGTCTTTGCTGGGTCAACCCTCCGCGCAAATCCAGGTGCCAGTTTTCGCCGAGCATGCCCCGCGCCGTGGTTACACCATTGGCCAGGTAGAGGGTCAAAATATCACGGGCCCGTTGTTCTCCAGACGATTTTGACGGTATGTGGGCATGCATCTCCGCGAGCCCCGGGATTAGCCAGCCGCCGGCCGCGTCAACGACCTGGGCGGTGGCCTCCGGCGAATGATTTCCTGCTGCGACGATTTCGCTGATGCGGCCTTCGCGGATCACGACGTCCACTGACCTCCTGGTGTCTCCATTGCCCATCGAAATGATGTTCACGGCGCTGATGACGAGCGTTTGCGCAAGGGCATTGGAAGTCGACCAGGCCAGGGTCAAGGTGAGCGTCAATGCCAACCAACACGATGCAAATACTTTTTTCATTTCAACCATCCTTCAGCAGTTGTCTCAGGTCGATAATGGCGGCATTGGCGCGGGCGATGTAATTGGCCATGACCAGTGAATGATTGGAAAAGAAGCCAAATTTGCCGCCATTGAGGACCATCGGGGCGTGCAATGGCTCCAGCGTGGTTTCAAGCTCACGGATGATCTGTCGAAAACTGATCAGGGCGTTCTTTTTCCTCAGCACGTCATCGAAATCCTTTTCCATGGCGCGCAGGAACAGGACCAGGGCCCAGGCAGTTCCGCGAGTCTCGTAAAACACATCGTCAATCTGTGTCCAAGGGGTCTTGACCATAATGACATCGGCGGTATCCGTCGATTGCTTCGCGCCGGCATCTCCGGCCAGATCGGTATTGAGGCGCGCCTGTCCCACAGAGGCGGAAAGACGCTGTGACAGCGAGCCCAATCGTTTTTCCACCACTGCCAGCCAGGTCGTCAGATTATCCGCCCGGGCATAAAACTGCGCATCTCTCTCATTCGGGTCAGTCAACCTGACGATGTATTTCTCAGTGGCTGCGATGCCCTTGCGGTATCGCCCCTCGGTGTCCGGTGGGATCCAGCGCGCAGTATCATAATGAAAAAGTGGGTCAGCCTCGGCCAGGTCGAGGTCTTCGATGGACTGTGTTTGTGAGCGGCTGAAATTGTTGCGCAGCGCCCGCGCCAGGTCCCGCACCTGGGTTACTACACCAAACTCCCAATTCGGCAAATTGTCGAGAAAAATCCAGGGCGGCATGACGTCGTTGGACATATAGCCACCGCGTTTGTCGAGCATGACCTTAACGACTTCGGCCAGCGTGGCAGTGGTGGTATACCCGGTGACCACTGTGTGACCGTGCTCCTGGGCATGCAGCGCAGCGCGCTGTGTCAGGCTAAACAAGTCCGGTTCCTCATTGAACCAGAACATCATCGCCAGGCAAATGATGATCAGGCCGGCCGGAATACTGATCCACAGAATTTTGTTTCCTGGCATTTTGATTTACCCGATAGCGCGAAGTGCGTATTTCATCTTGATGCAAGATAGCAGGTTTTGCGCGCTGGGCACGTGCCACAAGTTCGACTCGGGGCGAATCGATTGTCCGATCAAAGCGCCTGGGGTCTAACCTCGTTCAGGCGCTGGCGGATATCGGTGTCAGCGCCTCGTAGAGCTCGGTGTAGATGCGCTCCAGTTGCAGATCTTCTGAACCGATGACTGCCGCGGAACCGGATTGCATGCTGAGTAAGTGTGCGTGCATGCCGTTGAAGTGAATGTCCTCGACATCGCCCAAGCGGGTCTCAGGCATGTAGATCACCGTTAGCGGGCCCTGGTCGGTATTCAGCACGAGGTGTAGGCCGTCGCCGTCGGGCGTGGGACACAATGTGATGAAGCCAACCGACTGCGCCATCTTGGCAGACATTTCGATGCCGATATCGGCCAGGATCTCACGTAATTTAAAAGCATCGCCCGCATTTGCCAGGGCGAGCACCTTGGCGCCGTCGGCCCGGTAGTGATCCATGACATAGTCTTCGACGGAGTCCCAGGTCCGATTCATTTTCCAGGCCATTCCAATTGCCGCGACGGTAATGAGCACGCTGGCCGCGACCGCAACCGGCCGCCACCAGGAAGCTCGTTGGTGCAGAGGATGGGCGCAGATTGATGTGATGTCAGCATTGAGATCGGCCGGCACATCCAATTGCAGGGCGGTTTTAAGCTTTTGCTCAAACGCCCGCGCCTCGGCGACTGCCTGCTTGAATTCCGGACCCGATTCACGGGCGGCCAGAAATTCCGAATCCTGACTTTGCGGATCCGCCCCCAATATTCGCCTGAACTCAGAATAGTTCATGGACATTACCAGTTACTCCATCTTTTTGCAGTCGGCCTTTCAGTTGTTCGCGGGCCCGAAACAGCTGAGTCATAACCGCGCTTTTCGTGATTCCAAGCTGGTCAGAAATTTCCTGACAGCTATACCCCAATACCACCTGCATTAACAATGGCTCTCTATATTTTGGTGCCAGCTTTCTGATTTGCTGGCGTAGCAATACGACTTCGGCGCGGTCATCCGGCTCCAGCTCTGATTTTTCCGGAACCACAACATCGTCGACATCGGTAAACTTGGGCACCTTGCGTTCAAAAGTGCGCGCAAACTCACGTCTCAGGATGGTGATCAGCCAGCTCTTGGCGGCGCCTGAGTCCTTCAGGTTATCCAGTGCTTTCCAGGCCCTGAGAAAGGTTTCCTGCACCAAATCCTTGGCCAGCGCGTCGTTGCCACAAATCCACATCGCGTAGCGATACAAATCCGTCGAATATGCGGTGGCCAGCTGGTTGAACCTGGCGTGCCGTTCCGTATCATTGCTCATGACCGGAATACCTGGGCAAATATTGCAGTTTATTGCGAAAAGAAATGATATTTCTCAATTCCTGGTGGTGCGCTGGTCGGCTGTAAACTATTCCGCGCGCTTATTCAATTGGGCCGGGGAAATCATGGCCTTGAGGCCGTTCAGGGGTTGCTTAGAACTCGTCATCCCGACGGCGTAATGCGATAATAGTAGCCTTGGCGGGGCGCTTTGGCCATTCTTCGTTGTGACTAATGGCACTTAATCCAGTCGGACCGAGCACGCACGCTTGCGTTTCGAGTGGTGGACAGTCGACTGGGCGCGCACATTCACCGAATGCGGCCGGGGTTGGGCAAGACCTTATGAGTATGAATTTCGAACAAGCTCGCTTCAACATGGTTGAGCAGCAGATTCGGCCCTGGGAAGTGCTGGATGGTCGCGTGCTGGAACTGCTCGAATCGATGCGGCGCGAGGATTTCGTTCCGATCAGATATCGCAAGCTGGCATTTGCCGATCTGGCAATACCTATCGGCCACGATCAATTCATGATGCGCCCCAAGATCGAGGGCCGCATGTTGCAAGCGCTTGAGCTTGAAGCTGACGAAACAGTGCTGGAAATTGGAACCGGCAGTGGCTTCATCACAGCCTGCCTGGCCCAACTGGCCAAGCGCGTGGTGTCGGTGGAAATTCTGCAACCGCTATACGACGAGGCTGGTCTGCGTCTGGAAGAGCACAAGGCCGATAACATCGAGTTGTTCCAGGGTGACGTCATGAGTGGCTGGCAGCCGGAACAGGCCCATGATGTGGTTGTCGTCACGGGTTCGGTATTTGACGTGCCCGAATCGTTTCTCGGTTGGGTCAATCCGGGTGGCCGGCTGTTTGTGATCAAGGGGTCATCGCCAGTCATGGAGGCACGCCTGATTACCAGGCTCGACATCAGCCAATGGCGTGTGGAAAGTCTGTTCGAGACCGATTTGCCCCGGTTGATTAACGCTGATCCTCCCGAGGAGTTTCAGTTTTAGCAATCATGGGGTGTTGCATGCCGCCCGGACCATTGATCCGGCACCATAGTGGCCGCAGTTTGAATGCCTGATGGCTGAAGATTTGTAATTGGGAGTTAGGAATGTCTGACAAGATACGCCCGTTGTGGGTGATTGCATTAATCCTGCTGGTTTCGCCGGCAGCATTCGCTGTGGACCTTGTGGGTGCCCATGATTTGGCGCTGAAAAGTGATCCGCGCTTGCAGGCTGCGGAATATCGTCGCATGGCGACCGACGAGACCAAGAAGCAAGCCTGGGCCAATTTGTTACCCGATATCAGCGCCGGCGCCAACGTGGTGCGCGGCAACTCAGAGGTGATCATCGGTGGCCAGACGCTTTCAGACGATAAAAAGGACACCTACAACTGGGATGTCACACTGATTCAGAGCCTTTACCGCCAGTCCAACTACGAACGGCTCGACATTGCCCGCGGGCAGATTTCGCAGGCCGAGGCTGTTTACCAGATCGCCTTTCAAGATTTTCTGATCAGGGTGGCCGACAGGTACTTCCTGGTGCTGACCAATATCGACGGCGTGACCTTTGCAGAGGCCGAAGAAAAGGCCTTTCAAAGACAGTTCGAGCAGGCCGAGCAGCGCTTTGAAGTCGGCCTGACAGCCATCACCGACGTCCACGAGGCGCGCGCCACCTATGACAACGCGCGGGCCCGCGCGATCGTCGCACGCAATGACCTGGCGGACGCCAAGGAGCAAATGCGGGCGATCACCGGACAACATTTTGACGCCTTCGACCGTTTACAAGACGTGCTGCCGTTGGTTGAGCCCAATCCGTCTTCGGTTGCTGAGTGGGTGGAACGATCACTGCGCAATAATCCTTCCGTGCTGTCGGCCCAGGCAGGGGTCGAGATTGCCGACTCCAATATGCGGCTGGAACGTGCGGGCCACTACCCCACGCTGGATCTTGTCGCCAGCGTTACCCGCTTCACCAACGACAATTACATTCCGCAACTTCCCGTAGCGGTGCCGCCGAGCCTGAAAGTCAACGACGAACAGATCATGTTGCTGCTGGATATTCCGCTTTACCAGGGGGGACGGGTGAGTTCCAGAACCCGGCAGGCCAAGTTGCTGATGGATGCAACCAGTTCGGACCTGGATGACGTTCAACGCTCGGTGGTGCGCGATGCGGAAAACGCCTTCCGTGCAGTTTTGGCCGGCATTCAGGAAGTAGAGGCATTCAAACAGGCGCAGATCTCTGCACAAAGCGCCCTGGAAGCCACCCAGGCCGGCTTTGAAGTCGGCACACGAACCATTGTTGATGTGTTGATCGCCGAGCAGAATTCATTCCAGGCATTGCGTAACAATTCTTTCGCCCGGCACGCCTATATCCTGCGACACCTGCGGCTGAAAAGCGTGGCCGGTGAGCTCAATTCAGAGGACTTGAGGATCGTCAATCAGCTGCTCGAGTAGCTTTGCCCGTAAAGGTTTCTTCGATCAGCTTAATGGTGCGCGCCGTGGCACCGCGGCCGGACGCAGCCACGCGACGAGCCGCGCCGCCCATTTCAATTCTCCTGGCTGGCTCGGCCAGTAGCCGGGTCACGATTGCAGGCAAAGCTTCCCCATCTGGAATCGAAAGCGCGCCGGCACCGGCCAGCAGTTTTTCGGCGATTTCACCTAACTGCCAGGTATTTGGTCCCAGCAGCACAGGCTTGCCGAGGGCCGCAGGTTCCAGGGCATTGTGTCCGCCGACGGCAGCCAGGGTTCCACCGACAAAAGCCACGTCGCCTGCGGCATAGCACGCCAGCAAATCACCCATGGAATCGATCACCATACAGTGGGTATCGACTGTGCAACAGGTCCCTGAAGAAAGGCGCAGCGTTTCCAGTCCCGCTCGGCGGGCGTCCGTGACGGCCTGGCCGAAGCTTTCGGGGTGTCTTGGCGCCATCACCAGCAAGGCATTGGGAAACGTTTCGAGCACCGTCATCCATGCCGTGGCCAGAATTGTATGCTCGATACCGCGCGTGCTCCCGGCCACGAGTACAGGGCGATCCCTCCCCCACAAGGCACGTAGGGCAGCACCGGCCTCGACAACGTTGGGGTCGACGTCGACGTCGAATTTAAGGTTGCCCGTCAGCTCGATTCGATCCTTGGCCACACCCAGCGCCATCAGTCTTTCCCGATCAATCGCGCTTTGCGCCCCGATGCGGCTGGCCAGGATCACGGACCCGCCAATCCACCGGCCGATACGGCCGCCCATGCGCAGATATGACCGCAGGGATTTCTCTGACAAACGCGCATTGGCAATAACGATGGGAACGCCTGTCGCGCTGGCACCATGGTAGAGCTGCGGCCAAATTTCTGTTTCCAGAACGAGCAGCAAGCGCGGTGAGAAATGCTTGTAGAAGCGGCGCACAGCGCCCGGCAGCTCGAGCGGTACGTAGCAATGCCCGACGCGCTCACCGAACAATGCCTTCACCCGTCTCGAGCCGGTGGGCGTTAACGTCGTGACGATGAGTTTATGGTCAGGGTAGCGGGCCATCAAGGCCTGGATCAGGGGACTCGCCGCGGTCACTTCGCCAACCGACGCGGCGTGGATGATGATGGTCTGGCGCCTGGTGCATGAATCAGCGGCAATAAAGCCGAAGCGTTCTGGCCAACGCCGGAGATAATCAGAGTTGCCCAGACCCCTGACCAGAAGGTAGAACAGCGCCAACGGTGTGGCAAGGTAGATGGCCAGGGTGTAAAGCCTGTGCATGTTAGTCAGCTTCATTCCCAGGGTGCGCGCAGGCTTTTGAGTATATCACCCGTATCATTGTGCTTGGCCTGTTAATCCGTTCAGTGGAGAATAGCGGGGTGATCACAGTGCTCCCTCAAAGACCCCCCTTCACCCCCCGCTACTGGGGGGGTTGGATGGGAATCGGCTTATTGTGGCTGATGGGCAAACTCCCACACCGGGTGGGTCACGTTTTGTCGGTCCCACTGGGGAACCTGATGTTGAGGCTGATGAAGCGCCGCCGCCTGATTGCTGAGCGCAACATTGCTTGTTGCTTTCCCGAATGGAGCGATGATCAGCGTGAGGCGTGCCTGCGGGGCTCGTTTCGTTCCCTGGCGCGGGCCCTGTTCGAGACAGCCCTGTCCTGGTCAGGGGCGGCCAATCGACTGGCCCGCCTCGGTGGAATCGATGGCTTGGAGAACCTGCGCCAGGCCTCGGCGTCGGGGCGCGGTGTCTTGTTGGTCACGGCGCATATCAGTTGCCTGGAGATCGGCGGCCGCATCATGTCTTTCGAGGTGGCGTCCGCCGGAATTTACCGGCCACTCAAGAGCCGTGTACTGGAGTACTACCAAACGCGCAGCCGGCTCGCCTATGGCCAGGGCATGATTCAAAAGCACGATGTCCGCAGCGCCATTCGCCACCTGCGCGGCGGCGGCAACTTGTGGTATGCGCCGGATCAGGACTTCGGGCCGAGCCAGACGCTGTTTGCGTCCTTCTTTGGTATTCAAACGGCGACGTTGCTGGCGACCGTTCGACTGGCAACGCTGACCGGGTGTGCGGTTGTGCCCATGTTCCCTTGCTATGACTCGGAGCGCCACCGCTATACCGTGAAGTTTCTGCCGGCGCTGGACAACTTTCCGTCGGCTGATCCGGGGCGGGATCTGACTCGAATTAATGCCATAATGGAGGCGCACATTCGCACGGCTCCGGAACAGTACTGGTGGATTCACCGCCGCTTCAAGACCCGTCCGCAAGACGAATCGCCGTTCTACGAATGAGGGCCGCCAACCGCCAAGCTTAGCGCGCTTGAAAGGAGGAATCAGATGAAGACAGTGCTGCGATGGTTTTTCCTCATCACAGTCGCCGTCATTTCCGCGGCGGTGCTGATCTCTTTGGTCTGATTTCATCCCAGTCGCGGTGGCTGGCTGCCCACAGTCCCACCAGGAACCAGATCAGTGATGAGGTGTAAGTGCCGTAAATGGCGAAATGCGAATTGAGCGGAAAGAGTATCAACGCCAGCGACAACACATAGGGGAAGGACTCCTGGCGCCCCGCGGGGGTCGCCACACGCCATCGCCGCCATGCCAGCACGAAACCGGTCAGCAGCCCGATCAGTCCGATGGTGCCGGTGTCCGACATGACTTCCAGCACGACATTATGGGCATGGGTGGCGCCGCGGGCGCCACCCGACTTGCGGATATGCGGGTCATTTGCTTCGGCGAAATCAATGTATGCCGTGGAAAATCCGCGCACACCGACGCCGTTGATCGGTTCTGCACGGTACATGTTCCAGGCGGCCCGGAATATCGGTAGGCGCTCGGATGACGCACGGTCAACGGCAAGTTCCGTGCCCTTGAAAATGTCCCGCGTGATTTCCAGCCGCTGTTGAAACATCGGTGAAACCAGGTAGCTCATACCCACGACAACCACCAACAGGACCGGGACACTCAGCATGGTGCGTCGCAATTCACGGTTCTCCCGCTGCACCATCAACGCAGCATAAGTCACCAGCACTATGGCCATCGTGAGCCAGCCCGCCCGCATGCCGGAAATCAAGACTGCCCCCAGCAGTAAGGTGAAGGTCAGGGCCCAGGCCCAGGGCGGCCACTGGCGGCGTGCGTATTCCAGTGCAATGGGAGACAGCATGGCCAGCGTTGGGCCAAAAAACTGGTATTTCTTGATGAACAGGGCGTTGAGGCGGTCCGGGTGCATTGCGATGCCGAACAAATCATTGCCAAAAAGCAGCTGAACAAATCCATCGACGGCCCAGAACAACAGCACGAGGGCTGTCCAGCGCAGCACCCGCCAGCGCGCAGATGGCGGTCGAAGCAATACCGCCATTGACAAGGCGGCTGCCGGAAAGCGCAGCGAGACGAGGGTTTGGACCCAACTCTTGCCAGGGTCAACAGCGTCCACACTGGAGAAAACCATCGGTAGCCAATAACAAAGGTACAGCGGAACCACGAGCGCTGCCGCGCTACGAATCTGCCTCCGGTAATCAATGGAGCGGGCCAGAAAAGGCAGGGAGAGGGCAAACAGGGACAGTGGGATCTCAGACAGCCGGGCAAACGGGAGCAGCGCAATAAAGGCGACGGCAAGGACGCTTGGCCATTCGCTTTGCAATTTTCGCAGCAGCATTCTCATCGGGTATTATCCTGGCCGGCCGCACACGGTTTCGTATAGCGCCAGCGTTTTTTGCATGGATTCATTCAGCCCGAAATCCCGGCTTTGGGCAACCTCGGGTCGTTGTTCGAGAAATTCACGGGTTTTTTGCTCCAGCGCCTGACGATCATCTGGCACAACACGGCCACCGGGAAACATCTTTTCCAGCACCTCGGCGACTCCACCATGATTCCAGCCAATCACCGGCACACCGAGGTGAAGCGCCTCCGGCACCGTCCGTCCGAAAGCCTCGGGCGGATCACTGCACAGGCTCAATACGATGGCGGAAATGGCCATCCAATCGCGGATATCCAGCCGCGTACCGGCAAAGGTGATGCGGTCCAAGACGCCATATCGCTGGGCCAGCCCCTCGAGTTCATCGCGGTATCTGGAGTCGGGTTTTGCCGCCCCGATAACGATGCCATGGATCCGCGCATAATCCCCGGATAGCGCGGCGATCAGTTCGATGAAATCAACGTGCCCCTTGTAGCGGGACAGCCGGCCGGGCAGGCACAGTATCGTCTTGCCGGCAATGGCCGGAAATTCGGCCTGTACCGATTTCAGCCAGCCGGCCTCAGGGCGGTGCCCGTGGGTAAAGACCAGGCGATCAATGCCCCCGTAAATGCGCGACACACGCGAAGAATCGGTGGCCGGATAATGTCTCAGAATGTAGTCGAGGACGTGATCGGATACCGCGATCACCGCTTTACCGCTGGCCATCACGGCGCTATATGGGCTGATCGAATAGTGGCCGTGCACGGTGGTGACAAAGACCGGCCGGGCTGCGTGGGGCAGGCGACGAATGGCCAGGCGACAGATCCAGGCCGGCAGGCGGGAATGGGCGTGGACAATGTCAGGTTGCTCGTCCGCCAGCCATTTGGCAAGGCGGCCGATGTACTTCAAAGTGGCGAGCCGCTTCTTGCCGATGGGCCAGTCAAGCCGGGCAACAGAACGCGCTTCCAGCCGCTCAGCCAACGGCCCATCTGCAGCCACGACGGTTGTCTGGTGGCCATGATCATGAAGAAATTCGGCCAGTTCCGTGGCGACCAGTTCAGAGCCGCCGATGTTCATCGAGACTAACGCCTGCACCACATGCATGATCAGTCAACCGAAAGTCTGATGAATCCGACGTCGCGCGCAGGACGGGTCAGTCGGACAGGTAGTAGTTGGCGCTGCAATACGGGCAAATCGCTTCGCCTGTTTTCTCAATCGGCAGGTAAACGCGAGGATGCGAGTTCCACAGCTTTTGTTCCGGCGTTGGGCAGGACAGGGGGAGGTCCTTGCGGCTGACCTCATAGCTGTTCTGGTCGTTGGCCTGGGCCAGCTTGGGATTTGCTGCATCGGTTGAATGTGTCACGACTGTTCTCCAGGTTCAGGGCCTTCTCGCGGCTGTCTATTTTACTTAGACTCCATTGTGCAGATCAATCAGAGTTGCTGCCCGGGTCGCAACCTGGGTTGCTGTCATCGGCGGCATGGAACAGCGATCGGTAGACTGCAGCGGAGATGGATGTGCCTATTGTGGCAGATTCGTCTGCGGCTGACGCGTTGCCACCCAACAGCGCCATTAATCGGGCCTGCCTTAGGGCGATCATCGTTGTGATCAGCTCCCGGGCTGTGGTCGCGTCAAGCCAGCCAACCTGTTGCAGTGTCCTCAACTGGCCAGCCGTATTGGTTTCAGCCAGCAATTCCGCCTGATTCGGAGTCAGGCTCAGCACCCCCAGTTGAGCGATGAACTCGATATCGATCAGGCCCCCGAGCCGGTGTTTTGAAGACACCGTATCGCCCTGATGTGCTGATCTCATTTTCGCACGCATTTCACCCAGGGCTTCGATGACCACTGGCGCTGCGATGGGACGCTGCAATGCTGCGCGCCGCACAGCGTCGTATTTTCCTGCCATCGTCTCATCACCCGCCACGAAACGAGCGCGCGTCAATGCCTGGCGTTCCCACAGCCAGGCATCATTGAGCTGATAGGACTCGAACGCGGCTATTGAACTGACCAAAGCGCCGGCCCGGCCGTTGGGCCGCAATCTCGTATCCGCCGCATACAATCGCCCCGAAGGGGTGCTCGCGGTCAGAAAGCTGAGCATTCTCTGGGCCAGCCGGCCAAACCAGCGCGGCGCGTCCAGCGGGCGTCTGCCATCGGAACGCCGGGTTCCGGCCTGGAACAAAAATACCAGGTCCAGATCTGAATCGTAGCCAAGCTCCCTTGCGCCGAGCGTGCCGTAGCCAATCACTGCGATGCCGGCAATACCGCCATCTGGTTGCGGACCGGCGAGGTCACCGTGCCGATGACGAATCTCTTCCGCCGCAAGCAACATGACACCCCTGATCATACTGTCGGCCAGGACTGAAAGTATGGACAGCACTTCATCGCTCCGGATTACGCCGCGCAAGTGTGCCACGGCAACCCTCAACATGGTGGCCTGCTTCAAGTGGTTGAGGTTGTCCAGCCGCGCCTCGGTATCGGTCGATATCGTCAGGATGCGGGAAATGCTCTGTTGCAATTCACCCGGCGCAGGAAGCTGGCGCCCCAGGGATGGGTCGATCAATTCATCCAGAAGCGCCGGGTACCGTATGACCTTATCGGCGATCCAGCGGCTGCGCGAAAACAGGTCGAGCAATCGGTCAATGGCCGGGGTGTGCTGCACCAGCAAAATGAGGTAGCCGCTGCGCCGCGTAATGGCAACGACCAGATCGAAAACGCGCGCCAGGGCGGTTGGATCGAGCGAGGCCCGGTCAATGCGCTCCAGCAAGACCGGTATGAACCGATCCAGTCGCCGGCGAGCCCGATCGCTGGGTACCTGACGCTGCAGCCGCTGCATGAAATCCTCTCGAGGCCCGAGACTAAGTTGTTGTAATTCTGAATTCGCTGCCTGCATATCCTCACGCATACCACGCCACATGGTGGTCCAGCGTGATTGTTCTTCGGGCTCCGGCAGCGAAGGAAAAATGCTCTGAAAGTGGCCGGTAACACGGTCTCGAACCAGGGCGAGCTGAGCCTGCAGGGTGTTCGGACTATCAAGTCGCATCGCCCGCACAATGCGCAATAAATCATCGCCGTGTGGCAGTTGGTGTACCTGCTGGTCGTGCAGGCCTTGTACGCGATTTTCCAGTTTGCGCATAAATGTGTAGTCACTGCGAAGCTCTGCGGCCGAGGTCGCCTCGATCAGGTCCAGACTCTCAATTTGGTTCAGTGACTGTGCCAGGGTCTGGGTTTGCAGTTCCAATTCGCGCCCACCGCGCAGCAGCTGAAATGTTTGGGCAAGAAATTCAATTTCCCGGATTCCACCAGGGCCACGCTTGATGTCGTCGAGGCGGTCACTGCGTTCGGCATCGGCGCGGACACTGGCGTGCATTTCCTGCAAGGCCTCGATCGCACCAAAATCAATGTACCTACGATAAATAAAAGGTGAGAGTCTTTGCATCAACCGGGCACCGGCATCGATGTCCCCCGCCACCAGGCGGGCCTTGACCAAGGCATAACGTTCCCAATCGCGGCCTTCGCGTTGGTAGTATTGCTCCATCGCCGCAAAACTGGCGGCGATGGGGCCTGCCTGACCGAAAGGCCGAAGGCGGGTATCGACCCTGAAACAGAAACCATCTTCAGTGATGTCAGACAGACTGTTGATGACGGCGCGGGCCAGTCGGGAAAAGAAGACCTCATTGGAAATTTTGCGTGGACCATCGCATTGGCCATTGCGCGGAAAGGCAAAAATGATGTCAATATCCGAGGATAGATTCAGTTCTTTGCCGCCGAGCTTGCCCATGCCGATCACGACCAGCCGCTGTGCGGTCTTGTGCTCGTCCCGTGGACGGCCAAATTTCCGAGCCAGCTTCTGATCGTGGTAAGCGACTGTGGCTTCAAGGCACAGCTCGGCCAATACCGTCATATCGCCAAGGGTTTCTCCCAAAGGCGCCAGGCCGCACAAGTCGCGCCAGACGATTCGCAACATCTCCTGGTTACGAAAGCGCCGCAATGCGATGTCCAGCTTGAATTCACCAACCCATTGTCCCAGACGAACATTCGATGGCCCTGTGCTGCTGTCGAGGCGGCCATCCTCTGACAGTGTGGTTTGCCATTGTGGATGACGGGCCATCAGGGCAGACGCGAAGGGGCTGCAGTCCTGTACATGGACAAGCCGCTGCTCTGACGGGAGCGCGGCGTCGGTGTGTAGCAGCCAATGGGTTCCGCTCGACATCGTTGGAAGTATATAATGAGTTTCGCTTGCCTTCTTTCGCCTTTGGCGAAAACCGGCTGCTCTCAACGGCGTTGAATTGAGTCTGGCTTTGCCAGACATGGCCGGCAAACGAGAAAGGTATGGTTTCGCCTTAAGCGAAGAAGTGCCAGTGCCGAGCCAAGCATTCTGCTCGAGTTTCGCTTGTCTTCATTCGCCTTCGGAGCCGTACTTCAGACTGAAGCCTTTTACGATTCAGGAGATATAAATGGCCACAAAACACGTTTCGACCATCGGCTGGCAAGGCTTCAGCTTTGGTTCAGCCCTCGCTATGGTGATCTCGTTCAGTGTCAACAAATCTGTTGGCTGGGCGATCCTTCATGGCTTGTTTTCCTGGTTTTACGTGATCTACTACGCTTTTTTTTGATCAGAAATCAAACGATTTAGAGAGGATCAGAATGAGGTGGGTGTCGGATTTTCCACCCAGCAGTGTGGCATCGCTGTGGATGATGGCAAGGGTGTAGTCTAAAATGTGCGTTTCCTGTGCTGTCAGCGTGTTGCCATAGCCTGCCTCATAATAACTGCCGTCGAAATCATCGGCGAAGCTGCCAATTTTTCCATATATACCCCCAAATTCGGCAGTGATCGAGTAGAATTGATAATCCAGCGTAGGACCATCAAAATTCTTGTAATACCCTAACTCCACGTCAAAAGTGAACCACTTCCAGCCTAGCCCGAAGTTGGTTTCGAGGTATTCGTCGTCAAAATCCCCGGTGTAGGTGTACCAGGTGCCACCCACGCTGAAGCTGAATTCGCCTGCGTCAAAGGCATAGCCGCCGTAGAAATCGACTTCAAGTCCATCACCCACATCGGCTGCCCAGGTGCCAAGATTAAACCCGCCGCCTTGCAGGTCCAGCCCGCCAAAGGCAGAGGACGTCTTCTGCGGAATGCCGCGGTAGATGTATTCACTGTTCCAGCCGATATTGGCAGAGACATCTGCGGCCCGGAGGCTGGCGGCGGGCAGGCTGATCATGCCCAGTGCAACGAGCAGGGCTGGCTTCATGGCAGGCAAGGTCATTGTCTCGTACTCCGTCTCAGTGGGGTGTCTGATTGCCGCGAAAACGCGGCCCATCTACTGATCAGCACGATTCATGCCAGAAAATAAAACCTAATATAAACAAACAGATGAACGCCACTTTGCAAGGTGTCAGTGGGTGCGCCTGCTTCAGGCTGGGGCGATCTGAAAAATCAATGCACCGCGGCGGCGCAAGGGGGTCTTGTCGTGCAACATTTATCCCGGCCAAAAGAAAACCCCGCCGGGGCGGGGTTTTCGCTGTAACACCCTGGGTAACACCCCGGGTGACACCATCAGCGGGGATTGATTTACATCATGCCGCCCATACCACCCATGCCGCCCATATCACCACCACCAGGCATCGGCAGATCTTCCTTCGGAAGTTCAGCCACCATGGCCTCGGTGGTAATCATCAGCCCGGCAACCGATGCGGCGTTCTGCAATGCAGAGCGAACCACTTTGGTTGGGTCGAGGATGCCGGCCTCAATCATATCTTCGTACTCGTCAGTGGCCGCGTTGTAACCGAAGTTGCCTTCGCCGTCCTTGACCTTGTTAAGCACAACTGATCCTTCTGCGCCGGCGTTGATGACGATCTGGCGCAGCGGCTCTTCTAAAGCGCGCCGGGCAATGGCAACACCCACGGCTTGATCTTCGTTGTCGACTTTCAGCGATTCGAGAGATGTCAGTGCACGAACGAGGGCAACACCACCGCCGGGAACAACACCTTCTTCAACCGCCGCTCGAGTTGCGTGCAGGGCGTCTTCAACGCGCGCCTTCTTTTCCTTCATCTCCACTTCAGTAGCGGCGCCTACCTTGATGACGGCAACTCCGCCGGCCAGCTTGGCGACACGCTCCTGCAGTTTCTCGCGATCATAATCGGAAGTGGCTTCCTCGATCTGGGCGCGAATCTGGTTGACGCGGCCTTCGATCAGTTCGGTACCGCCAGCGCCATCGATGATGGTGGTGTTTTCCTTTGTGATCTGAATCTTCTTGGCTGAACCGAGATCTTCCAGCGAAGCCTTCTCCAGGCTCAGGCCCACTTCTTCTGAAATCACCGTACCGCCAGTCAGGGTGGCGATGTCTTCCAGCATGGCCTTGCGGCGATCACCGAATCCGGGCGCCTTGACGGCGGCCACCTTGACGATGCCGCGCAGGTTGTTGACCACCAGCGTCGCCAGGGCTTCACCCTCGATATCTTCTGCAATGATCAGCAGTGAGTTGCCTGCCTTGGCCACGCCTTCCAGTACCGGCAGCAGATCACGAACGTTGCTGATTTTCTTGTCGTGCAACAAAACTGCAGGACTCTCCAGTTCAACACTCATGGTGGACTGGTCATTGATGAAGTAAGGCGACAGGTAGCCGCGATCAAACTGCATGCCCTCGACCACGTCCAGTTCATTGGACAGGCCTGAAGCGTCTTCGACCGTGATTACGCCTTCCTTGCCCACCTTGTTCATGGCTTCGGCAATGAGTTCGCCGACTTCGGTGTCGGCGTTGGCTGAAATCGAGCCAACCTGCGCAATCGCGCTGCTGTCGGTGCAGGGTGTGGACTGGTCTTTGAGGGACTCGACTGCGCTGATAACAGCCTTGTCGATGCCGCGTTTAAGATCCATCGGATTCATCCCGGCGGCCACGGCCTTGAGGCCCTCGCGCAGCATGGACTGGGCCAGCACTGTAGCGGTGGTGGTCCCGTCACCCGCCACGTCAGAGGTCTTGGAAGCCACTTCCTTGACCATTTGTGCGCCCATGTTTTCGAACTTGTTGTCGAGCTCAATTTCCTTGGCCACAGAAACCCCGTCTTTGGTAACGGTGGGTGCGCCGAAGCTCTTGTCGAGAACGACATTACGGCCCTTGGGGCCCAGTGTTATCTTGACCGCATTGGCCAGAATATTCACACCCGCCATCATTTTGTTACGGGCGTCTTCTCCAAATCGTATGTCTTTAGCACTCATTGTCTAATTCCTCAGATATACATATACGCTGTTGCGAATTCCAATAATTCAAATGGCCTTTCAGCCTTCGATAACGGCCATGATGTCGTCTTCGCGCATGACAAGCAGTTCTTCGCCATCCACCTTGACTTCAGTGCCGCCGTACTTGCCGAACAACACGGTGTCGCCAACTTTTACGTCGAGGCCGCGCTGGTCGCCATTGTCGAGCACTTTGCCATTACCTACTGCCAACACTTCTCCGCGTATCGGCTTCTCTGTTGCATTGTCAGGAATTACGATGCCGCCCGAGGACAGCTTTTCTTCTTCCATACGCTTGACAATCACACGATCGTGCAAAGGACGAAGTTTCATTCAGATTCTCCCAAAAAAATCGAACCAGTTAGAATAGCCAGCCGGGCAGGCCCGGTTGGCGCACATTGTGTCTGTAATGGTTTTCACCATTCATACAGCCTGCTTGCTCAGTTGGGGATAAGGCCCTTGCATTTCAAGGGGAAATGCAAAACTTTGATCATTCGAAAACGGCGTCAGGCAGGGGTTTGAGCACGCGTTACTCTCCTCGGCGACCCGACGCACTTACCGCCTTGTGTGATTGCGGTAGAATCCACTGTCACAGGTCCGCCCCTTCCCCCAGTTTCGAGCTCAATGAACGCCGGCCTGCAGCGATGGAATACGCTAAGGGTCCCTGGTTGATTCTGGCCGGCACCGGCAGTGGTAAAACCCGGGTCATCGTTGAGAAAATTGCGCGGCTGATTCAGCGTCAAGGCACGCCGGCGCCTATGTCTCCTGCATCGCTGCACAGCTGATACACAGGGTGGCGACGAGGTCGATTTCCAGCCGCCCGACGCCGATATTCTCTCCGCATCGGAGACACTCGCCATAGCGCCCTGATTCGATTCGCCCCAGCGCAGCGTCGATCTGTTGTAACTTCAGTCGCCTTCTGCGGCCTGTTTCCACAGACATGGCCTGGGCCTGTAGGGCATCCATGCGTGACAGGCGGCCCACCCGAGTCTGGTCCAGCTCAACGGTTTCTTCGGCCGCCCGCCCCGTTTCTTCCGCCTCCAGCAAGGACTGGCGAAGTGCCTCCAGCGCTTGGAGAAGCTCATCAGGTCCCGGATAACGCGCGCTCATAGCATCCATTATAAGGGAGTCTCCTTGCCTGCTCCGCAACTCATTCACTTCTCCTTTGTAACTTTCCTGGATGGTTAGCGTTTATCATTTCAGTATGAGCAAACAGTACCGGCAGTGGGTGAAGGACTACCAGAATCAGGTCTGGACGCTGGCCCGTTATCTGCTCAAAGACGCCGCGGAAGCGGAAGATGTGGCCCAGGAGGCATTTGTGAAATTGTGGCGCAACCAGGACAGTATCGAAGCGGACAAGGTCCGGCCGTGGTTGATGACCGTGACCCGCAACGCCTGCCTTGATCGCCTGCGTAGACGCCGCCCCATGGAATCGCTCGAAGAGTGGCACAAACCGGATGAGTCGCCTGGCCCCATGCAGGGCGCCTCGCAACGGGACCTTGGGCGTGCCTTGCAAGCTGCAATTACAGCGCTCAAAGAACCCTATCGATCGCTGGTAATCCTGCGTGACATCCATCAACACAGTTACGAAGAGGTCGGTGCAGTGCTCCAATTGACCCTGTCACAGGTGCGCGTATACCTGCACCGGGCCAGAAAGCAATTACGCCAGGAACTGGCGGAGGTACGACCATGACAAACGAGCATCGCAAAGACCACAGCACTGAAGCAAAAGATTTAAAGGACATGGATATCAGTCAAAGCGATATGGCCGATTGGGAATCGCAGGTTAACGCCCTGTTGGACGGCGAACTGGACGAAACCGGTGCGGCGTCACTCAAAAAGGCCGCGGCAAGCGATCATGATTTGGCGCGGGCCATTATCGAGGCCTGGGAGCTGCAGCGCGGTATGGAATCACTCGGTGTCGAATCTGCCCCGCCAAGTTTGCGGCGCAAACTGAAGGAGATTCCGTTGCGCGAACGCTATGGTTTCATGCCACAGAATTGGATTTTCGCTGCATTGAAACCTGCTGCTGTGTCATTTGCCGGCGCGGCGCTTGTGGTGTTCGCCCTGCTCATCGCGAGGCCATGGGAACCTTCGGCACAGGATGTAGAACAGGCGCGGCAGGATCTGAAAGTGGCGTTTGCCTATTTGGACAAGATCAACAACCGTGCTGCACACCAGATTGACAGCGTCATTGCGACTGAATTTCGCGACAGCGTTACTGGAGTGATCTCAAAACACATGCCGCATGGCACAACTATTCCAGTGGAGGACAAATCATGAATATCCGTTACAAAAACCTTGTCAGGAGAGGGCTGCTGAGTTGCCTGCTGGCCGCGTTTCTGACGCCGGCCTGGGCGCAGGAAGACGCCATGAAAGATTACCCGGGCTACGTGGATTTTGGTCAGCTCGATAGTATTTTTGGTGAGCCCGCGGTGCAGATCTCGGTTGGGGAGTCTTTGCTCAATCTGGTGGGCGCCTTCGGTGCCATCGCAGACGAGGAAGTCGGCAACCTGTTCAATCGTCTCTACGGCGTGCGGGTCAAAGTATTTGTCAATGGTGGCATAACTGATAGCGCCATTGATCACGTCAAGGAAGTGTCCGCGGCCCTGAAGCGCGATGGTTGGGAAGCGGTGGTTTCGGTTGACCATGCGCACGACCAGGTTCGCGTTTTCATGAAGTTCAATGACGATACTGTCGAAGGCATCACACTGATGGCCCTGGAACATGACGAGGCGGTCTTCATCAATGTTATCGGTGATCTCAACCCCGATGAATTGCGGCACGTAATGGATAACTTCAACATCGATCTGGATGACCACCACCACGACCATGACGACGACGATGATGTATGAGCGCCGTATGAGGCGCTGGTTGGGGGCAGCATCAAGCGCAATTCTGCTAAGCGGTTGCGGCCTTACAGCACCACATTCCGACCCCGGTCACGCTGATTTGGAATCGTTGGGTATTTGGGATACGGACAGGGTCATGAGTATTTCGATCGGGCCGACTTTGCTGCATTTTGCGGCGCGTCATGTTGATGACGATCCTGAATTGGCGGCGATGTTGGCTGGCCTCAACGGCGTGCGTGTGAAGATTTACGAAATTAACGGTGATGCCGAGCGAGTGGCCCAACGCATGAACCGGATGAGTGTGGGCCTGGGAGATCAGGGTTGGTCTCGCGTGGCAACCGTGAAAGACCATGGTGATGTGGTTCACATGCTGGTGCGGGAGCAGGATGGGTGCATTGTTGGCCTCACCGTACTGGTGTCCGATGGGATCAGCGAAGCCGTGGTGGTCAATTTGATGGGTGACATCGACCCCGCGAATTTCTCCGGGGTGATGGTGGCGCTGGATCTTGACCAGGCCAATTTGCAGGACGTACAGGTGCAGGAAAGCGGCTAGTGTACTAGGGGTCGTCGCGCACCAGCACCGTATCGGCTACCTCGATAATTTCATCAGCGGGCAAATTGGCACGGTGGGCGTGCTCACGAATCGCGTCTTCATCGACCCCCTGGTAAATGCACACGGTACCCAGCGTTCCGTCTTCTTCATTGAGTACGTAGGATCTGATCCAACGGACCTGATCCGACATTTCTTCATTTCCGACTTGCGATGAAACCGCTGCCGCAGCCTCCAGCGCATCTCCATCTACCCATCCACCGCGTCGCAATATTACGTAGGTTTTCATTTTATTCTCCCGCCAATATTTTTTGCCATCGGCACTGCATTAGCCCCAATCATAGGTCAGGGCAGAATGATTTGCAGGGGAATCTCTTCAGCTGCAGGATCGACGGCCTCGTGTATCATGTCAGCATCTTAACCCGCATAATTCACCAAGGCGGACGGAGAATTGATGTTTCCACTTATCGAACACCTTGATAGGGGCGTTTTTCTGAATTGTGCAGGTTAATCGGATCGCTCAGATGCGCCAATTTTGTTGCCTGATTGTAATCATGTTTTGTAGTGCCTGTTCGGCGGGCGGACCATCTGTAGAGTTGGGCGGTGAGCGCTTTAGTGTGGAAGTGGTTACCAGCAGCGAGAAGCAGGCCCTGGGGCTGATGTTCCGCGACGAGATGGCCCAGGACCACGGCATGTTGTTCGTCTTTCCCCGTGAGGCCGCGCGCAGTTTTTGGATGAAAAATACCCGCATTGCCCTCGATATCATGTACTTCGATGCAGACTTGCAACTGGTCAGCGTTGCTGAGAACGCGCTACCTTGCAGAAGCGACCCCTGCCCCGCCTATCCAAGCGAGGGTCCGGCCAGATATGTACTTGAGCTCAACGCCGGACTGGCAGGAGATCTGAAGCTGCGTCGAGGATCGATTCTGACCCTTCGCATCGATTGATGGCTTAGCATCAGGAGAGCAAAGTCTCAGCATGCCGATTTCTGAACCCAACACATTGCGGATCATCCAGATATCCGATTGCCATCTGCCTGCCGATCCCCAAGCCTCTTACCGCGGCCAAAACGCTGACGCCAATCTGAAAGCCGTTATGGCGCAGGCCCGTCGTTGGCGACCAGACCTGTTGCTGGTGACCGGCGACCTGAGTGAAGACGCGGGAGAGGCTTCCTATCGACGACTTGCCGGTTTATTGGGCACCGCTGCGGTACCAATCCTCGCGCTGCCCGGCAATCATGACGAGCCGCAGGTCATGCGACGCTATTTTTCGCAGGGTCCGTGGGACGGGTTGGATACAGTTGACTTTGGTGCCTGGCGGCTGATCCTGGTTGATTCAAAAAAGACCGGAGCAGTCGCAGGCTCGATTCGCGACAGCACGCTGGAGGGCCTGCGCAGGATTCTCAAGGCCAACCCTCGGCAACACAAGCTGGTTGCGCTGCACCACCAGCCCTTGCCGGTTGGCGCGGCCTGGATTGATCGCTTCCGGCTGGAGGCACCGGAACAATTGTTTTCGGTGTTGGACGAAGATCAGGGCGTTCGTTCGGTGGTCTGGGGGCATATTCATCATGCTTTCGAAGCTGAGAGGAATGGTGTCAGGCTGCTGGGTGCGCCCTCATCGGTGGCAAACAGCTTGCCTGCAACAGCTCGGTTCGAATTGGATGAGCGGGGCCCTGCCTGTCGCTGGCTGGAGTTGACCGGACAGGGCAAAGTAGAAACCGGCGTTCTACTCGGCAGGTAGCACTAGCCACAGGATCAGGTAGATCAATATGCCGGGAAAAGCCACCGAGACGAGGGAAATCAGTACATAGGCCACGCGCGTTCCGGTAATCGACCAACCGAAGTGGCGCGCGATTCCGGCGCAGACACCGCCGATAAGTGCGTCCCCTTTCGACCGCTTGATTCCACCTGATTCCGCCATCATTGCCGTGCCGCCAGCCTTCAATTTGTCCACTGACGCTTAGAGTTCTATCATTTCAAAGTCTTCTTTAACAGCGCCGCAGTCAGGACAGCACCAGTCATCCGGCACATCTTCCCATCGCGTGCCGGCAGCGAGACCCTCTTCTGGGGCACCCTTTTCTTCTTCGTAAATCCAGCCACAGATGATACACATCCAGACTTTGTATCCGTTTTTGCTCACGTTGTGTTTCGCTCTCGCTGTGACGATGGGCGCATTTTTGCAGCGCGTATAGTGCCACGCGCCGTGGCCGACTTAAAGGGGCCTCGAGTCAGCTCCCCGAAACCATTCACCCGATCGTTGTTTCCTTGACCCCATTTGGGCGATACTGCCGAACCGCGAGGCATGTCCCCGACGCCGGTGGGCAGCGGCAACTGAAATGTATGCAAGGTGAGAAAATGACCAACAGTCAGGACTTATTGAAACGGGCGAGGAAAGTCATCCCCGGTGGTGTAAATTCGCCGGTGCGGGCCTTCAATGGTGTCGGTGGGGAGCCACCGTTCTTTGCGCGGGCTGAGGGGGCCTGCATGGTCGACGTGGACGGGCGCGAGTATATTGATTATGTGGGCTCCTGGGGTCCGATGATTGCCGGGCACAATCACCCCGATATTTTGGAGGCCGTATCACGCGCGACCAAGTGTGGGCTGAGTTTTGGTGCACCTACCCGCGACGAAGTCCTGATGGCGGAGCGCTTGTGTGAATTGGTACCGGCTTTGGAAATGGTACGCATGGTCAATTCCGGAACCGAAGCGACGATGAGTGCAATTCGACTGGCCCGCGCCGCCACGGGCCGCGATCATATACTTAAATTTGAGGGCCACTATCACGGCCACGGGGACAGCTTCCTGGTCAAAGCGAGTAGTGGCGCGTTGACCTTGGGGGTGCCCAATTCTCCGGGCGTTCCCGCCGCCCTGGCGGATCTGACCCTAACCTTGCCCTTCAATGGTCTGGATGCCGTGTCCGGCCTGCTCCACGCCAAGGGTCAGCAGGTGGCGGCGATCATTGTTGAGCCGGTTGCCGGCAATATGAATTGTATTCCCCCGGTGGACGGCTTTCTAGAAGGCCTGCGGGCCTTGTGCGATGAACATGGCTGCGTGCTGATATTCGATGAGGTCATGACGGGCTTTCGGGTTGGATTGCAGGGTGCGCAGGGCTTGTACGGCGTCTCGCCCGACCTCTCCACCTTCGGCAAAGTCATCGGCGGCGGCATGCCAGTGGGGGCCTTTGGAGGTCGGCGCGATTTGATGGAACAGCTGGCGCCCAGTGGCCCGGTCTACCAGGCGGGCACGCTGAGTGGCAATCCGGTTGCCATGGCAGCCGGCCTCGCGAGTCTGGAATTGGTCTCGGTGGCCGGATTTTTTGAGAATCTCAGTGCCAGGGTGGTGACACTCACCGATGGGATCCTGCAACGGGCACGATCGGCCGGCGTGGACTTGCTGGCCAACCGAGTGGGCGGCATGTTTGGCCTGTTCTTCACCGATGTGCCGCGGGTGGTGAATTTTTCAGAAGCTGGCAATTGCGATGTAGCGGCCTTCCGGCGTTTCTATCACCTGATGCTGGAAAGGGGCGTCTACCTGGCGCCTTCCGCCTACGAGGCCGGGTTTGTTTCTGCTGCCCATAGCGACGCGCAAATTCAGGCGACGATCGACGCAGCCGACCAATCATTTCGCCTGCTTTAGTTTTGGCGCCAGCGCGTCCTGCGCGAACTGTGATGGCCTGCAAGCCGCCAAATGTATGCATGCCATGGTTGCAGGTATGATGAACGAGTGGATGGCTGCCCAAGCGAGAACGCTGGCGCCCCGGCAGGCACCTGATTCAGGCTTTGCGCAAGGGGCGTGAGCAGAAGCGGAAGCATGGTCGAGGCAAGCCGGACTGCTACATGGTATTGGAACGTCCCGGGAGCGCGTTGAACTTGGAATCTGGCTGGATACAGGAAATACTCAATTGGCTGAGCGCCCATCCCGGATGGGGTTGGGCGCTGGTGTTCCTGGTGGCGTTTCTGGAGTCGCTGGTGCTGATCGGCATCTTGTTGCCGGGCATCATGATTCTGTTTGGCGTGGGTGCGCTGATTGCTCTTGATGTGATGGACCTGGTGCCGATCTGGATCGCGGCCACGACCGGCGCATTTCTCGGTGACGGATTCAGTTACCTGCTGGGTCGCCGCTACGGCGAGCGTCTGCTGGACCTGTGGCCGTTTTCCCGCTATCCGGGGCTGATGGAGCGGGGGCACGAATTTTTTGACAAGCACGGGCCCAAGAGCGTGGTCGCGGGCCGCTTCATCGGTCCGCTACGTCCAATTATTCCGGCCGTGGTGGGCATGATGGGCATGCTGCCATCGCGATTTGTGGCGGCTGATATCCTCGCCTGCGTCACCTGGGCACCGTCGTTCCTGATACCGGGAATCGTCTTTGGCGCTTCGCTAGAAGTGGCCTCCGAATACACCGGCCGTTTGACTGTGATGCTGATCATCCTCGTCATCGTGCTGTGGGCCACCTGGTGGGTTATACGCTCCGCCTATGAGCCGCTTGCGACCCGGTCGGCCCACTGGTTGCGCCACGCGATCCGCTGGACCCGCCGCCACCCGTTGCTGGGCAGGATTTCCGGTCCGCTGTTGGAGCCGGCACGGCCAGAGGCCTTGTCTGTGTCGATAATGGCCCTTTTTCTGGTGGTTTTGTTTTGGGGCCTGGTGGTGCTGTTGTTTCTTTCTCCATTTGCCTCCCAGCCACAGGCGCTGGACCAGACCGTCAACGCCCTGGCACTCAACCTGCGCAACCATCTGGCCGATCCGGCAACCATTGCAATTTCGCAACTGTCCGGCTGGCCCGTGCTCTTTCTGTCTTCGGCGGCGATGCTGTTGTGGTTGCTGGGTGCCGGCAGGCGAATGGCGGCGTTGCATTGGCTGATTGCGGTGGCTGGCGGCATGTTGATCCAGGCAGCCCTGTCCTGGACATTGCGCGCCACGCCCCAGGTTTTGGATCTGAGCAGCCAGACGGGTGGAGAAATGCTGGCACGCGGGCCGAGTTCCGCCATGACTCTGGCGACAGTGGTGTTGACGTTTTTTGCCATCATGGAGGCGCGCGAACTGCGCAGGCGACACCGGCAATGGCCGTATCTGGCTGCTGCAATACTCCTTACTTTGCTTGTCCTGGCGAGAATCTACCTTGGGCTGGAATGGTTCAGTGGTGCGCTCATGGGCATTATGCTGGGGCTCGCCTGGGCGACGGTGGTGGGTATTGCCTACCGGCAGCGGGCGTTCCGAACTTTTTCCGGCAGCATAGCAAGCCTGGTGTTTTACGGCACCCTGGTGGTTGTGTTGGTTTGGCAGGCACAAGTCAAGACGCCGGCCGAGATTGAGCGCATGCGGGTTGCGCGCACGCCGATTCATATGCCGGTGAGCAAGTGGTGGGAATCAGGCTGGCGAGAAATGCCGGCGGATCGCACCCGAGTGGCGTCAGTCGCGTCACGGCAATTTAACGCCCAGATCGCGGCGGACCCTGAACTCATTACTGCACTATTGACGGACTCCGGCTGGGAGCCGGCACCGCCATCCGATTGGCGGTGGGTACTCAAGGCACTCAATCCAGAATCTGACCAGGCCTCGTTGCCACTGCTGGGCAGAGCCTACCAGGGCCGCGGTGAGGCGCTGTTGTTGCGCAGCGCCTCGAGTCATCCCGGCAATTTGCTGACTATCCGCATGTGGGATTCGGGCATTTCCCTGACGCCAGGTGGCCAGACACTTTATCTGGCGCAACTCATGGAAGAGGAATTGATACAGCGGCTCGGGCTGTTCAGTTACTGGCGTGCCTTGCCTCCGCGGCAACAAGACCTGGCACACATACGCCTGATACTTTCGACCCTGCGGCAAAAAAATGTGGCCCCGGGTTACTGGCTATTAGCCGATGCGTCCGACGGACTGCTAGGCACCCTGAAGCTTGGGAATCAGTTGCAGCAGACGGTCCAACCTTAATTCCGGGTCGATCAGCTCAAGCAAGGATTGCTTTTCCACCAGGTCCAGAGGCAACAGTTCAGCCAACCGGTAACCCACCCGGGCAGCATTCTCGAGATTGTCAGGTGTGAAATCTTTGTACTGATGCTGTACTCGTTCCATCAGGCGCGAGAGAATTTGTGCCAATACAGAATATTCGACCGCCAGCTGTATCGGAGCGGGCTCTGGCAGCCAATCCACTCGCGCACGCATCAGGCCCTGGTGATCGACGTTGGCTTTGCCCGCATGGAAGCGCGCTTCACCACGGGTAGCTATACCGAGAATGCCGTCTTCGAGCGTGTACCAATCGACGATACTGGCGAGTGTACCCACTGCGTGTGGCACCGCAGCTTCGCCTGACTCCTTGCCCTGGGCAATCAGACATACGCCAAAACCCGAATCGCTTTGCGTGCAATCACGGACCAGCGAGAGATATCGCTGTTCGAATATTCGCAGAGGCAGCCAGCCGCCCGGAAATAGCACCGTTTGGAGGGGAAATAAGGGAATCTCGTGGGGCTGCATTGTGCACTCAGGTGATTCGATCGGGCAGGGCGGTGCAAAAGCGGCGCGGCACGTCCTCAAAATCACCATTACTCATGAACACCACCTGGTCACCCGGGCGAACGGTGTCGAGCATTTGCTGGAGCAGGTCATCACTGCGTGTGACCACCCGGCCACGGCCTTCCAGGGGCAGCAAGGCCTCATGTGGGTCCCAGTCGATGTCGCCACCGGCAAACAGCCAGACGAAATCGGCAGGCGCCAGCGCCGGGCCCAGTTCGTTGAAGTGAACGCCGGAACGCATTGTATTGGAGCGGGGCTCCAGTGCGACGAGCACTCTGGCATTGCCGACACTGCGGCGTAAACCCTCCAGGGTCAGTCGGATGGCTGTAGGGTGATGGGCAAAGTCGTCATAGACAAGCACGTCGCCAAATTTGGCAATCAACTCCATACGTCGCTTTACGCCTTCGAATGAAGCCAACGCTTCAATCGCTAGCACCGCGTCAATCCCTACCGCACAGGCAGCGGCAATCGCCGCGCAGGCATTCATCGCATTGTGGCGGCCCTGCAACAACCATCGCAGATCACCCAGCAAGGCGCCTTGCCTTGAAAAGTTCAGCTCCCGTCCGCCGGGTTCTGCCAACTCAACGGTCCAGTCTGCCTCCTCGGCCACTGCGTACTTTTGCAGGTCACTCCAGTAACCCATTTCGAGTGCAGCTTCAAGATTTTGATCCATGCCGTTGCTGATGATCGTGCCATTGCCAGGGACAGTGCGGACCAGATGATGAAACTGGGTCTGAATGGACTTGAGATCAGGGTAGATGTCGGCGTGATCAAACTCGAGATTGTTGAGCACAAGGATACGCGGCCGGTAGTGAACGAACTTGGCGCGCTTGTCGAAAAAGGCCGTGTCATACTCATCGGCCTCGACCACGAAG
>CAXXKZ010000016.1:0-82867 GCA_963665545.2 Lysobacterales bacterium
ACGGGGTGTCAGCTCCGGTTGATCCAGGGCAACCTCAACCACCAGCTCTCGTACCGAGTCAGGTATTCGATTCCAGTGCTGGCGTGCTGCCCGGTTGTGGTTCTGTAGACCTTCAGGGCCATCACGCTCATACACCCGGTACCAGCGGTAGAAACTGCTGCGACTGACGTTTATCTCAACCAGGGTGCGGCGGATGGATAACTCGGAATCTTCCACCAAGCGGATAATGGCCAGTTTTTCTGACGCGCTGTACATCAGCTGTCGTCCAATATCACACCCTGCCCAGTCAGACTTTTTTTAAGCCAGTCATTACGCAGATACAGCTCAGCGACCGCTTGCTTGAGAGCCACCTGCATTGTTGGTAAAAGTGACGCTGATGTTCTGATTCAACGTCGTATCACCGGTATTTGCCGATGCGCTGCCGACGACGACGTTTGGCGTTTGAGCCAATGCGACGCTTGACCAACCGATCAGCAATACACCGAACGCGACTAAGATAGACTTATTTTTGTTCAGCATTTAAATGCCCTCGAACGAGTTATGATCGAATCTGGTGTTTGAGCAGTTGAAAAAAAGCGGCGTATCTGGTTGATTTGTTGTTACCAAACTTCAAAGCAACCAAAGGAGATACGCCACTATGAACAAGAATAATGTTATTGAACTGGAACGTCGAGCAATCAGTGCCGATCCGTTGACCGAATTGCTCAAAGAAGGCGCCCGGAAGCTGCTCGCCGAAGCGGTGGAAAGTGAAGTCCAGGAGCTGCTGGCCAAGTATCAGGATTGGCGTACCGAATCAGGTCATGCCGGTGTGGTGCGCAACGGTTACCTGCCAGAACGTGAGTTGCAGACCGGCCTGGGACCGATCCGGGTGAGAATTCCCAAGGTGCGCTCGAAGACCGGTGAAGCAGTGAGTTTTCAGTCGGTGCTGGTGCCGCCATATGTGCGCAAGACAGCGACTTTCGAGGCAGCCATTCCGTGGTTGTACCTCAAAGGGGTATCCAGCGGTGAGATGGCTGAGGCGTTGCGGGTACTGGTGGGCCCGCAGGCACAGGGTCTGTCGGCCAGCACGGTATCCCGCCTGAAACAGGTATGGGCGGAGGAATATCGAGCGTGGAGCCAGCGTCGCCTGGGACAGGACCGGTGGGTGTATGTCTGGGCTGATGGTGTCTACAGTGGGCTGCGGGCGGAGGATGCCAAGCTCTGCGCGCTGGTGATCATTGGTGTCAATGAACGCGGCGAAAAACATTTTCTGGCGATTGAGGACGGGGTGCGGGAATCGACTCAGAGTTGGCGTGAGGTGTTGCTGAATCTGAAGTCGCGCGGCATGAGCGCCCCACAACTGGCGATTGGTGATGGTGCGATGGGTTTTGGGCGGCGCTGGATGAAATCTTTCCGGCCAGCCGCCAGCAACGCTGCTGGATGCACAAGACCATGAATGTACTGAATTGTTTGCCGAAATCCGCACAACCCAAAGCCAAGCAGGCCTGCACGCCATCTGGCAGGCGGAAACCAAGGATGATGCAAACAAGGCGTTTGATTTGTTTATTGAGATCTTTGAGGCGAAATACCCGAAAGCGACGAGCTGTTTGCTCAAGGATCGGGATGAACTGTTGGCATTTTATGATTTTCCGGCCCAACACTGGCAGAGCATCCGGACCAGCAACCCGATTGAATCCACCTTTGCCACCATCCGCCACCGGACCAAAAGATCCAAAGGTTGTCTGACGCGCAATGGCATGTTGCATATGATGTTCAAATTGAGCCAGTGTGCGGAAAAGAAATTGGCGCGGCTACGCGGCTTTGATTACTGGCCAAGGTGATTACGGGGGTGAAATTCAAAGATGGGATCGAGGTAAAAGAGATTGATCAGGTCGCCGCTTGAATCAAATGGCTAAACACCAGATTTGACAATAGCTCGGGTGTGTCAGGCGGATCTTTAAAAATGTGGCACGATTACTTCTATAAGTCAACAATTTACGGGATTGATATCAGAAAGATTGAGAGCCTGGATAACGACCGAATAGTTTCCTATGTAGCTGACCAGAGTTCTCAAACAGAGATCGAGGAATTCGTCAAGAAAATCGGGAGCATTTGAGTTTGATGTAATCATTGATGATGGCAGCCATCGTCCTGATGATCAACAGCTTACTATTAGTTGTTTGTTTCCCGAACTGAAAACCGGTGGAATATATGTGATTGAAGATTTGCTGGCAAATGGGTGCGCGGATTCAATGACTGGGGCGATGTCGAGTGACAAGGCGCTTAATACCAGGGAAGTTTTTAAGCATTTTAAGAAACATGGAGAATTTCCGGAGCCTAACAATCTTCAACGTACTGAGTATCTCAAGAACCATATTTAGTACATTAATTTCCACGCTCCCAGACTTGCGCTGAATTACAAACTTCAGTTTAGGGTCAGATGGCCAATAAGGAGAATTGTGCATTACAGACCAGGTTCGGAAAATGAGCTATTGTCAAATCTGGTGTTTAGCCATTTGATTCAAGCGGCGACCTGATCAATCTCTTTTACCTCGATCCCATCTTTGAATTTCACCCCCGTAATCACCTTGGCCAGGTAATCAAAGCCGCGTAGCCGGCGCCATTTCTTTTCCGCACACTGGCTCAATTTGAACATCATATGCAACATGCCATTGCGCGTCAGACAACCTTTGGATCTTTTGGTCCGGTGGCGGATGGTGGCAAAGGTGGATTCAATCGGGTTGCTGGTCCGGATGCTCTGCCAGTGTTGGGCCGGAAAATCATAAAATGCCAACAGTTCATCCCGATCCTTGAGCAAACAGCTCGTCGCTTTCGGGTATTTCGCCTCAAAGATCTCAATAAACAAATCAAACGCCTTGTTTGCATCATCCTTGGTTTCCGCCTGCCAGATGGCGTGCAGGGCCTGCTTGGCTTTGGGTTGTGCGGATTTCGGCAAACAATTCAGTACATTCATGGTCTTGTGCATCCAGCAGCGTTGCTGGCGGCTGGCCGGAAAGATTTCATCCAGCGCCGCCCAAAAACCCATCGCACCATCACCAATCGCCAGTTGTGGGGCGCTCATGCCGCGCGACTTCAGATTCAGCAACACCTCACGCCAACTCTGAGGTCGATTCCCGCACCCCGTCCTCAATCGCCAGAAAATGTTTTTCGCCGCGTTCATTGACACCAATGATCACCAGCGCGCAGAGCTTGGCATCCTCCGCCCCGCAGCCCACTGTAGACACCATCAGCCCAGACATACACCCACCGGTCCTGTCCCAGGCGACGCTGGCTCCACGCTCGATATTCCTCCGCCCATACCTGTTTCAGGCGGGATACCGTGCTGGCCGACAGACCCTGTGCCTGCGGGCCCACCAGTACCCGCAACGCCTCAGCCATCTCACCGCTGGATACCCCTTTGAGGTACAACCACGGAATGGCTGCCTCGAAAGTCGCTGTCTTGCGCACATATGGCGGCACCAGCACCGACTGAAAACTCACTGCTTCACCGGTCTTCGAGCGCACCTTGGGAATTCTCACCCGGATCGGTCCCAGGCCGGTCTGCAACTCACGTTCTGGCAGGTAACCGTTGCGCACCACACCGGCATGACCTGATTCGGTACGCCAATCCTGATACTTGGCCAGCAGCTCCTGGACTTCACTTTCCACCGCTTCGGCGAGCAGCTTCCGGGCGCCTTCTTTGAGCAATTCGGTCAACGGATCGGCACTGATTGCTCGACGTTCCAGTTCAATAACATTATTCTTGTTCATAGTGGCGTATCTCCTTTGGTTGCTTTGAAGTTTGGTAACAACAAATCAACCAGATACGCCGCTTTTTTTCAACTGCTCAAACACCAGATTCGATCATAACTCTCGGAAAATATCTGTGTGATCAAGAAGATTTAGCGCCATGCCAATATCCTAGTCTGAAAATATGTCAATTTGAGTTGATGTCGAAACGCCAAATTACTAGATGGATTGGAGGTCATTGTGAAAGTGCCTATTCAAAAATCATCCTTTCGCGTCTGGTTTTACAGTTTATAAACCCGCCCATTTTTTCCCGTAATGTTGAACTGATCGGTCATCGAGACGTATGCAGGTGCCGTGTGAATGAATCTCTACCTGAGATTTCAATCGAGAACGACTGCGTTGTATCAAACACCAGTAACGCTGTGTACTCCATGAAAGGGCAAGCTATTGAAAGTTCTTTACTGGTCAGGGGGCAATTAGGCAGAAAAATAAACGCTCGCGCCCATAATGATCTGTGTTTAGAAGGAAAGCCAAAAGTAATTAACAAAGCAATTTATGGCGGCGTTCTATTTGCAAATCATCATGGTCACTTAATCACTGAGTCAACAGCAAGACTTTGGCCAATGATGGTTCATCACAGTACGTTCGAGATTCCTGACATTCCCATTTTGTTTCGAATTGCAGGTCGGGGCAAATTGCCAACCAAGAAATTGGCAGGTAACGCCAAGCATCTCCTTGAGGTTATTGGTATTTGGGAACGAGTTCATATAGTCGAAGAACCTACGCTCGTAAAGGAACTAATAATCCCTCATGCAGCAAATAGCAATGCTCAAGGCGTACATTTAATTTTTGGTGAGCTACTAAAATGGGTAGGAAAACAGCTTCTTCAACAGTGTGAAATCAAATCCACATACTGGCATCAAAAGCGCGTTTATCTTTCTCGCTCTAATTTGTCAAGCAAACTGAGAAAACTTGGTAACGAGAAGAAATTGGAAAGAATTTTGAAGGAAAACGGTTTTAATATTGTGCATCCCCAAGAGTTGAGTTTGAAAGAGCAGGTAAACATGTTTTCACAAGCTCGGGAAATCGTAGGTCCTCTCGGCTCAGCATTTCATACGATGCTATTTTCGCAGAATAATAAAATGAACCTGAAATATCTTGTTCACGATAGTCCATTATTGAAATTCTCAAGCTCAAGGACGTACCAGATTTTTGACGAACTTTGTAATGCTGATTCAGCATACATTGGATGCCTGGACCGGCACCCACTCGGTTTGACAAAAAGCCAACAATTTGTCATTGATTTGGACAGGGCTGCGAGAGGCATTTTGGGTTGATGGGTTTGACGAGAATACAAGGCCCAATTGGCATGGCAATCGGGAATGAGTGAAACTAGAAAGCCCTCCGTCAGCGTGGTCACAATCTGCAAGAATGAGGAACAGGATCTTCCAGACTTCATTGGTCATCTGCTTTCGTGGGTCGATGAAATAGTTGTCGTTGACGATGGCTCCACGGATGCATCTTGTCAGATTATTCGAGACGCAGGTCCAAAGGTGAGACTGGTGGAATACCCAATGGACCCCGTAACGGGGTTCGCCGGGCTGAGGAATCGTGGCATCGAGGAAGCCAGGTCGAATTGGTTGCTGCACACGGATGTGAATGAGCGCATTCCCGCGGCACTGGCCCGGGAGATCCAGACGGCTATTCAAAATGACCAATACCGGGCTTTTCGTTATCGGCGCCTGAATTTTTTCCTCCATCGCCCCATGAAGGGGGGCGGCTTCCAGGATTGGAACAAGCCACAATTGGCCCGAACCGGTTTTCACCATTTCGAAAACGTGGTGCACGAAAATTGCATCATCGATGGGGGTGAGGAATACATCGGTCAACTCGACGAAGTGATCTGGCATTTGAACGACGACTCTTACAAAGAGCGGATGTACAAGAGTGTTGTGTACTGCCAGGAGCAGGCGCGGCGCCTGCACAAGCGCGGGTTCAAAATGCGCTGGTGGCATCTCTTGTTGCTGCCTTTGCTGGAGTTTCTGCGAAAAATGTTCAAACGCCATGGCTATCGTGACGGCACACCTGGCCTGATGTTTGCGCTGCACGCCTCCACCGCGATGTTCAAGGCCTGCGCGCTGATTTGGGATGAGCAAAATCGCATTCCGCGCTCTCGAATCGAGGAAGAGCTAAGAAATTCGTATCAGCCAGCGAAGCGAAATGGGTGAGCATTCGGCCGTTTCTGTTGTCGTCCCGGTCTTCAACCGTGCCAGCCTGATTGAAAGCACGATGAACAGCGTGCTGGCGCAGACACATCGGCCACTCGAGCTTGTGGTTGTTGATGATGGTTCGACTGATGACACGGTAAAGGTTGTGCAGGATTGGTCCGCCTCTAACAGTAGTGATGCATTGACGGTCCGATGTGTTCAGCAGGAAAATCTGGGTGCCAATACGGCTCGAAATCGGGGTGTGACTGAATCAACAGCTTCGTTTATTGCGTTTTTGGACAGTGACGACAGTTGGCTACCGGAGAAGACCCAAAAGCAGTTGGCAGAACTCGAGGCCGATGAACAAATCGGCGGCGTTTACTGTGGATTGCAAACGGTGGACCTCGACACGTCTAGTGTGCACCCTGTAACACCAAGGAATTACTCAACAGGAGATCTTCTGAAACAAATGTTGATTCAGGACGTCACCAATCCAACATCCTGCTGGATGGTGCGGAAAAGCTGCTTTGACGATGTCGGGATGTTCGACGAATCGTTGCTGGCCCGCCAGGACTGGGACCTGTGGATACGGCTCTCGTCAAACTACCTGATCGCCTGTGTGCCGGAAGTGCTCGTCCAAATGGGCGAACATTCTGGCGCCCGGGTGCGTTCAGACCCAAATCGAGAAATCAGTGCCCACAAAACCATATTCAGGAAATACGCGCACCTCAGGTCTCGTTGTCCGTTTTGGGTCAGCCTTGCGGCGCGCTCAGCCATGTATAGGCGGCGGGGTAGAGTATGCCTCCACAGAAAGGGTGCGCGGCTGAAGGCGGCAGGTTACCAGTTGCTGGCCATTGGCATATGGCCGCCGAATTTTGACTCCTATGCTGCCTTGGCGGGGACGCTGCTTCCTCATGCCATGCGGCGCAGGGTGCATGTGGGTTGGAATATGGTATTCGGGAAGACACGGCTGGGAATTCGTTCACATTGATGTCATTTGAAGCCATATTTCCTCAGTTACAGGGAAAATATTTCCGATGAACGGTCAGATTCTTGTGACAGGCGGTGCCGGTTATATCGGCTCACACACCTGTGTGGCGCTATTGCAGGCGGGTTTTGACGTCATCGTGCTCGATAACCTCAGTAATTCCAAGCCAGAGGCGATCCGTCGTGTGCAGCACATTACGGAAAAAAACTTGCGGCTTATCCGGGGCGATCTGCGTAATCGTGACAGCGTGTTTGATGTTTTTACCGCTCACAATATTCAGGGCGTCATTCACTTTGCCGGACTCAAAGCGGTCGGGGAATCAACTGAAAAACCGCTCGATTACTACCAAAACAACGTTGCCGGAACGGCCAATCTGCTCGAGGCGATGGCGCACAATGGCGTAAAGAGCGTCGTCTTCAGTTCATCGTGTACTGTCTACGGCGTGCCGGAAACGCTGCCGGTTCGCGAAGACTCTCCGTTGTTCGCTGTCAGTCCTTATGGCCAGACCAAATTGACCATTGAACACATGTTGCTCGACCTGTCCAAATCAGACCCGGATTGGCGCATTTCGATATTGCGCTATTTCAATCCGGTGGGGGCCCATTCGAGTGGAGTAATCGGTGAGGATCCCATGGGCATACCCAATAACCTGATGCCTTACGTTTCACAGGTTGCCGTGGGGATGCGCGAAGAGCTGTCGGTATTCGGCGGAGACTACCCCACGGCCGACGGAACCTGTGTTCGCGATTACATCCATGTGGTGGATCTGGCCCGCGGCCATCTGAGCGCGTTGGCCCAGTTGAGCAATCAATCGGGTGTCAGCACGTATAACCTGGGAACCGGAAAGGGACACTCAGTTCTGGAATTGATCGAATGTTTCGAAAAGACAACAGGGCAAGCTGTCCCATTTCGGATGGTCGAGAGGCGGCCAGGAGACACGCCTGTGGTTTATGCCGACCCTTCGTTAGCTGAGTCTGAGCTGGGCTGGCGCGCCGAGTTGTCGCTTGCGGACATCTGCGCAGATGCGTGGCGCTGGCAGCGCAATAACCCAGAAGGCTACGCCTGATCCGATTTCACCCCACGTCAGCGCAATGCGGCGTTCAACGTTGTTACGGGCGGGTGGCGCCTATTGAGAGCTGGCGGTGACTTCCGGCCCAGGTTCCGGGCTGGGGGGAGGTTCTGGCGCGGGTGCGTCCGCGCTTGGGGGCACCAGCGGCCCGCTGATCGGGGTTGTCGAACCAAATGGTGCTCCGCCTACAGCCGTTCCCGGACCGCACCGTTGCAGGTACTGGTCGTCTTCTATGAAAAATATAACCGTTGGCAGTCGCTTGAAACCCATGGACTGAGCTACACGCACGCGTGCCGGATTGTCGACGATCATCGCTGAGGACTCGGCAAAAAAGGTCACAAACAACGGTTTCTGTGAAAAACCGATGCCTTTCAAGTTCGTCTCGATGGCAACACACTTGGCCTCGGAAATGTCTTCAAGTTCGGGAATATAGTCCACAAAGTGCTTCTCAAATTCCTCGATAGTGACGAGCAAGTGGTAGTCACCCTCTTCCCACATCGGTACTTCGGCCACCTTAATCTGCCGCTCAAGGAAAGCTTTGGAAACTTCTTCAATACTTACATTATCCCCAAAATAGCTTATGGGGACGACATTGGAGTCCTGGAAGATGAAGACGGTCGGGATACCATCGGCGCCCATTTCCTTGCTCAGAGGATCAAGGGTGTATTGGTCAACCACCACCTGGTTTATGCCCACATAGAGGGAAATAAGTTGAATTTTGGGGCGCTTACCTGAAAACATGTTCCGGGATGTGTCCGGGTGATACCAATACTGGGGATTGGCAAACTGAATCAGGTCATTAAGCGGAAATTCCTTATGGAATTCCCCGTCCACCCAGCGCGGGACAGGCTGGATCACTTCAGGAATCTCGAAATACCTTCGGACCACTTCTTTGGCGACATTTTGTTCTTCTATGTCTTCGAGCTTGTATGTCGCAAACATGCGGGCGCGGGCTGCGTCGGTGGCGCATGGCCAGTCCAGAAAGTGGGGAACGCGCTTGATGCAGGCAATCCGATCCTTGTCGGCAAACGCCGCCTCACCAGGACCCAGTTCGACCAACTCATTTTCCTTCGAGAGATAGGTCCTTCCCTCGTCCGTCGTTGCATACAGCCCGGCGGGCGTCCCTTTTAGCTCGATGCACTCCTGGGTTGACCCAGTTTCCTGGGCAGATACGCTACCGGCAAAAGCAATAGACAGCAGAAATGCGATGAAAATTAAAAAACGGATATTCATTGAACATTGGTTCATCACTGCGAAAAAACCCCTTTGCAGATTTCACCATATTTTCCTTGCAATGTGCATCAAAATAAAGATCATCCTGAATGTATTATCATACAGCGAGCTATTGTCAAATCTGGTGTTTAGCCATTTGATTCAAGCGGCGACCTGATCAATCTCTTTTACTTCGATCCCATCTTTGAATTTCACCCCCGTAATCACCTTGGCCAGGTAATCAAAGCCGCGTAGCCGGCGCCATTTCTTTTCCGCACACTGGCTCAATTTGAACATCATATGCAACATGCCATTGCGCGTCAGACAACCTTTGGATCTTTTGGTCCGGTGGCGGATGGTGGCAAAGGTGGATTCAATCGGGTTGCTGGTCCGGATGCTCTGCCAGTGTTGGGCCGGAAAATCATAAAATGCCAACAGTTCATCCCGATCCTTGAGCAAACAGCTCGTCGCTTTCGGGTATTTCGCCTCAAAGATCTCAATAAACAAATCAAACGCCTTGTTTGCATCATCCTTGGTTTCCGCCTGCCAGATGGCGTGCAGGGCCTGCTTGGCTTTGGGTTGTGCGGATTTCGGCAAACAATTCAGTACATTCATGGTCTTGTGCATCCAGCAGCGTTGCTGGCGGCTGGCCGGAAAGATTTCATCCAGCGCCGCCCAAAAACCCATCGCACCATCACCAATCGCCAGTTGTGGGGCGCTCATGCCGCGCGACTTCAGATTCAGCAACACCTCACGCCAACTCTGAGTCGATTCCCGCACCCCGTCCTCAATCGCCAGAAAATGTTTTTCGCCGCGTTCATTGACACCAATGATCACCAGCGCGCAGAGCTTGGCATCCTCCGCCCGCAGCCCACTGTAGACACCATCAGCCCAGACATACACCCACCGGTCCTGTCCCAGGCGACGCTGGCTCCACGCTCGATATTCCTCCGCCCATACCTGTTTCAGGCGGGATACCGTGCTGGCCGACAGACCCTGTGCCTGCGGGCCCACCAGTACCCGCAACGCCTCAGCCATCTCACCGCTGGATACCCCTTTGAGGTACAACCACGGAATGGCTGCCTCGAAAGTCGCTGTCTTGCGCACATATGGCGGCACCAGCACCGACTGAAAACTCACTGCTTCACCGGTCTTCGAGCGCACCTTGGGAATTCTCACCCGGATCGGTCCCAGGCCGGTCTGCAACTCACGTTCTGGCAGGTAACCGTTGCGCACCACACCGGCATGACCTGATTCGGTACGCCAATCCTGATACTTGGCCAGCAGCTCCTGGACTTCACTTTCCACCGCTTCGGCGAGCAGCTTCCGGGCGCCTTCTTTGAGCAATTCGGTCAACGGATCGGCACTGATTGCTCGACGTTCCAGTTCAATAACATTATTCTTGTTCATAGTGGCGTATCTCCTTTGGTTGCTTTGAAGTTTGGTAACAACAAATCAACCAGATACGCCGCTTTTTTTCAACTGCTCAAACACCAGATTCGATCATAACTCTCATACAGCACAATTGGGGTTAGAGAAAGCCGATCTCTATAAGTCTCATATTATTAGTCGGTTGCTGGTGGTTGTAACCATTTTAGTGCAACTTCCATGTATAATGTCTGCGATGGCTGATCAAGGTAGGCTTGGTATGAAATTGATCACGAAAAAAATCAATAAAGGGGGCGCCATAATTGCCGCCGCCGTGTTGTTGCTGAGCCCGCCCCTGCTGGCTCAAGATTACGATGACCCCAGCCTGGGGGATCAACCTGTTATCAAACACCCACAGGATTACAAACCGCTGGGCGTTCGTGCTGGCGCCTTCATGCTCCACCCCGGTGTACAACTTGCGGTTGAGTGGAATGACAATATTTTCTACACCGAGTTTGACACGGTCAGCGATACGATTTTTCACGTTCGGCCCTACATCACCATGCAGAGCAATTGATCCAAGCACGCCTTTAATGTGCGGCTTGCCGCTGATTTTGCCCGCTATAATGACTTCAGTGTTCGTGACTATGACGATTTGTTTGCCACTATAGACGGCCGCGTCGATGTCAAGAACAGGAGCTATTTTTCCTACAACGCAGAATATCTGCAGCTCCACGAGAGCCTCAATACCAGGGATTCGGAACAGGGCCTCGAACCAACCGTTTATACGCTATATGGCGGCGGAGTGGGATATGACCACACCTTCAATCGCCTGAGCTTGGGTGTGGCCTATGCCTATCAACATCTCGATTTCGAGGATGCGCTGGGTTTTGATGGCTTTATCATCGACAACCAGGACCGGGATCGCGACGTCCAAGTGGCCTACTTAAGAGCGGGCTATCAATTTAAAGTCGACAAGCAGCTATTCGCCACTTTTGGGGTCACCAAGGTGCGCTATGATCAGCTTCCGGATCGAAATGGCTATTTCCGTGACAATCAGGGTTGGTGGGGCAGCGCCGGTATTTCATTCACCATCACCAGCAAGCTGTCAGGTGACTTGTATGCTTCATACCGTCACCGGGAGTACGACGACCTGTTGTTGCCCGATGTGGATGGCTGGGGTCTTGGCGCCGGGTTGACCTGGCTACCGACAAACCTGACTTCGGTGTACTTCAACATCGATACGGGAATCCAGGAAACCACCAATCGCTACAGTTCTGGCTATTTCAGAACCCTTTACTCATTACGGGTGGAACATGACCTTACCCGTTTCATTCAGCTCACCGGTCACGTTGGATACTACGACAACGATTATCAACTTATTGAAGGCGCGCCCGAGTTTGCGCGCGACCACGATAAAATATGGCGCTACGGCCTTGGCTTGAACTGGTATATCAACCGCAGCGTTTTTCTTGGCGTCTCCTACGACCGCACGACATTGAATTCCAATGTTCCGCTGGATGATTACGAAGTCAACAGGGCCTGGCTTGTTCTTGGACTTGAACGTTAGAACTAATTGTTGAAGGGCCGCTCTAACGTTGTTTGAGCGCGCCTTTCAGGCGCATGGATGCGGGGGTACCCGATGAAATTGACTCAGAGTTGGCCCGCGATGAAATCGCTGAACCGGCTTCACTTGTCGTTGCTGGTGGTCTTGTTGATGGCGGCCGGTTCGGCAATCGCTCAGCAGTCGCCCGATCGCGGCGAAATCATCCACGGTAGCAGTGATGATGGCTACACGCTGGGACCACGTGACAAAATCAAGATCAGCGTATTCAACCAGGATGATCTAAGCGGTGAATATGTGCTGGACGGCGATGGGCGCTTTTCGATGCCGCTGATTGGCTCCGTCCAGGCCGAGGGTTTGAGTCCTGCGGATTTGCAAAGACGCTTGGTCGACATGCTCAGGCCGGACTACCTGGTCAATCCGCGCATCTTCATCGAGGTCGCCAATTATCGCCCCTACTACCTTATCAGGGAGGTTTTGCAAACTGGGGCGTTTCCATACGTCGACGGCATGACCTACTTGACAGCAATTGCCATAGCTGGCGGTTACAGTTATCGCGCAAAGAAGCACAATGTTTATGTGATACGCGGTAACGACCTTGAGCGCGTTGAAATCAAACTGAGTGTCGATGAAAAAGTGCGGCCAGGCGATATTATTCGGGTCGCTGAAAGATTGTTCTGAGCCCATGACCACAATCCCCTCGCAGATGCATCCTGACTATGACACGCAAGCGTTTCCGATGGACATGTCGACGCAACCGGAAGGGTCCCTGCCGTGGCTCGAATACGTTCAGCTTTTATGGTTCCGCAAGAAGCTCATCATTGTCATAACGGTTTTCGTTGGGGTCATCGGTTACATACAGGTCAACCAGATTCAGTCCATATACAAGGCCACTTCCACAATGGTTATCGGGGGGCAGAAAAATACGGTCGTGGATATCGATTTGGTTCTCTCCCGAGATCGAAGGCGCAACCAACTGGAGGGGGATATAGAAGTGCTGCGGTCGAGGGGCTTGGCTGCGATGGTTGTCGAGCGCGCCAGCCTGTTGAACTATCCGGAGTTTAACCCCCAATTGCGAGAAGCGGAGGAGCGCTGGACAGACTTTCTTGATGATTATCATCCTCGGAACTGGATTCCCGAAGGGTGGAAAAAGACTGTCAGAGAAGCCCTGGGCCAGGAAACAGAAAGGGCGCCACCGCGGACTCCGACAGATCAGGAGGCGGAGGACAGAGCAATCTCGACTGCCGTCAATGTGCTGCTTGGTGGGCTTTCATTGGTGGAGGTTGAACACAGTAATGTATTGTTTGTTGCATTCTCGTCTCCCAACCCAAAACTGGCCGCACTTGTCGCCAACGAGCTTCCGGAGGCCTATATCTTCGACCAGATGGAGGCCAAGTTTGAAGCCACAGAGAAGGCCACCGCCTGGCTGACCGAGCAATTGGCCGAATTGGAAACTGACGTTGCCGAGTCGGAGCGAGCCGTCGAAATATATCGCGACGAGCATGGCATGACCGAAACCAGCGGGCAAGGCATACTGGATGTGCAGCTTTCGGAATTGAACAGCCAGCTCATCGTAGCCCGGGCCGGGCGGGCTGAAATCGAGGCCCGCTTGGCTTAGGTCAGTCGATTGCTCGATGACGGCAGCCGCGGCGTGGAAACCACGGCAGAAGTGTTGTCTTCGGCCCTGATACAACAATTGCGCGGCCAGGAAATCGAATTGATGGCCCGGGTTTCGGAACTGTCGGTTGAATACGGTCCAAAGCATCCCCGCATGTTGCAGGTCAACGCGGAGCTGGGGGAAATCCGCCAGCGCATCGAAGCGGAAGTCGACAAATTTGCGTTTAGCCTCGAAAACGAGGTGGAATTCGCCCGCACCCGTGAAGCCAGCCTGCAAGCCAGCTTGCGCGAGGCTCAAAGCAGAACCAGCGCACAGAACAAGGAGGCGGTACAGTTGCGCGCCCTGGAAAGAGAGGCCAAGGCCAACCGCGCCCTGTTTGAGACCTTCCTGAACCGTTTCAAGGAGACCAGCTCTACCCAGGGGCTGCAGACTCCGGATGCCCGGGTTATATCCAAGGCCGAAGTGCCAGGCAGCCCTTCCTACCCCGATCGCGAGCGGGAAGTGATGAACTATTTGTTGGTGGGGTTCCTGGGCGCTTGTGCCCTGGTCATTGGCCTGAATTTGCTCCATCCGGGCCTGCGCACCCCGGAGCAAGTCCAGCAGGTGCTGCAGGAATACGTGATTGGCGTTGTTCCGAGCGTTACGGGTATGCACGAGTTGCACGAGTATGTGCTGAAAAAGCCGCAATCAGCAATAGTTGAGGCCATTAATTCGCTAAAGTTTGCGCTCGCACTGTCTAGTCCCGATGTCGAAATCAAGGCCTTGCAAATCACCTCAGCGCTTGCCAGAAGAGGGTAAAACCTCGCTTGCTCTGGCGCTTACGAGGGTTGTGGCGTCATCGGGCAAAAAGGTCATCATGGTCGATGGTGATTTGCGTCGATCAAGCATTCTCAAAAGGCTGAAGTTGCCTTCGGGCCACAGGGGGCTTTCTGATTTGGTTGTAGCCGGCGACGCCCCGTTGACGGAGTTCATCATGCGCGACGAAGAGGGCGGTATCGATCTGATGCCACCGGGAACGGCGAAGTTCGCCAACGCTACGGACATTTTCTCCTCGCATCGCATGAAGGCCATCATTGGGGTGCTCAAGTCGCGCTATGACCTGGTGGTGGTGGACTCCCCCCCGGTCATGGCGGTGGCCGATGCTCGCATCATCGGGCAGGTCATGGACAAGACGTTGTTTGTCGTTCGCTGGGATAAAACGCCCAAAAAGGTCGCCCAAGCGGCGATAGAGCAATTGAGGCGGGCGGGAGTGGATCTGGCCGGTGTGGTCATGCAGCAGGTCGACTTGAAAAGATACGGCCGCGTGGGCTATGGAGACTCGGGTTACTATTATCACTACGGTCGATATGGTAAATACTATAATTCCTGATTTCTGAGTCGTGCCGTATCGGCCACTAAAATTAGAGCTTGATGGATTCCAGGAAATTGATGAGCATTCATGTCCCCTTACGGCGATATCTGGCCATTTTGCTGTTGTCTGTCTTCTGTCTTGCAGCGTTGTGGTTTTCCGGGCCGCGGTTTTATGCCGGGCTGCGTTTCGTTCCGGTGGAGCTTGCGCTCAGCCGCTATTTCGAAGACCGGATTCTTCCCAGCGATCGGCTGCAATCTCTGATCAAATTCGCCGATCAGGCCATCAAGGCGCATGACCATAATCGCTACCGCGACGGATTGAGTTTGCTGCACTATCTGCGCGGGCAGGACCCAAACACGCCCGCAATGGAGCGCAGGAAAGCATATCGTCTGTCCGAAGCTGAAGCCCTCGAGAGCCTCAGGGCGGCGCCTGCTCGCGCCGCTACTTGGCTGCGGGTCGCGAAGATTCGGGCGTTGCTCCGCGAAGAGCCGGAAACGGTTATCGAACCGTGGAGGATGTCGATCTTTACCGGGCGTACGCAATCCCACCTGATGGTCGGTCGCATCGATCTTGGCCTGCAATACCTGGATGCCATGGACAGTGAGGCCCTCTCAATGTTGCGCGATCAGCTGATGTTGGCCTGGCGGACAGATCGTCGCTCAGTCGCCGGGGTGCTGAGGTACAGGGACCCTGGCCTCGCGAAGGTCAGGCAACTCATCGGCACCCTGGACGCCGCTGTGCTGGCCCAAATGGAGGCTCAACTTGACGGGAATCCTTGAAAAACTCCTGGGCCGCCGCGATTCGCCCGTTCCAAAATACAGTGATGAGGATGGGCAGCTGGAACGCAAGCCGAAAGTTCCACCCAATACCCGCGTCTACAGCATCGGTGATATACACGGGCGGTTGGATCTGCTGCGCAAAATGCACGAAATGATAGAGGAAGACGCGGCCGGATATGAGGGCAGTTTGATATTGGTCTATCTGGGCGATTACATAGATCGCGGAGACGAGTCGAAACAGGTGATTGACACTTTGATTGAGTCCGCGCCCACCGGTTTTGACTCGGTGTTCCTCTTGGGTAACCACGAACAGGCAATGTTGGATTTTCTCAAACACCCACATATCGCGGCACCGTGGTTGTATTTCGGCGGTCGCCAGACATTGGCCAGTTATGGAATTTATGTCCCTGCCGAGGTTCCAGTGGACGAGTTTGAGGGTTTGTGTAACCAGTTTTCGGATATTCTGCCTGATTTGCACTTGACGTTTCTGAACGGTTGCCGCCTGTATCATATTGAAGGCGATTATTGCTTTGTCCACGCCGGCATTCGCCCCGGCATTCCTATCAAGAGACAGCGAAAGGATGATTTGTTGTGGATTCGGGGAGAATTCATCAACAGCCGCGAAATGCATTCCCATGTGGTGGTGCACGGGCATTCGATCAATCCGAAGGTTGAGATGCACTTCAACCGCATTGGCATCGATACCGGGGCATTCAATACCGGGGTTTTAACCTGCCTGGTGCTGGAAAATGATCAGCATCGGCTGATTCAGACGGGTAGGAAGTAATGCTGCAAACGGGCATTCATTCCACCCTGCATTCTCGCGTTGCGGCACTGACGCTGTGCCTGATTGCCCAGTTCGCAGCCCCGGTGAAGGCGGACTATCAGGCGGGCCTTGACGCGTACATGGGTGGTGATTTCTCCACTGCCCTGTCCGAATGGCGCGCGGTTGCAAATGGTTCGCCGGATTATGTCCACCTGGCGGTATTTGCTGAAACTCACTACGCTATCGGCATGTTGTATTGGAAGGGTGAAGGCGTAGCTCGGGACACCGCCAAGTCAGCAGTGTGGCTCAAACAGGCAGCGGAGATGAACCACCGCGGCGCTCAGGTCAAGCTGGGATATCTCTATACGATGGGGGAGGGTGTGCCACGGAATTACGTCGAAGCCCGCAGATGGCTTGAAATGGCGGCGAAGCAGGGTGATCCGGACGCCTTGTACAACCTGGGTGTTTTTTATCGAGATGGTTTGGGCGTGCTGCCGGATGAGCAAGAATCCATCAAATGGTTTCGAGAGGCGGCGGAAAAAGGCGATGCGGACGCTGCTTTAATCGTGGCAGATGCAAGTAATTCGGTGAATCGCCGCTCTGATATGCCGAATCGGTACGGCACGCGTTTTCAGATTGATTCGCCGCCGACGGTCGTGACCGAAGGTAACAATCCGGATGCATTACATAGTGGGGCTCTGGATACAGATGTAACGATTTTGCACGGGCCCGCGACAGTTGATGTGGGGCCGGAGCAGGAATCCGTCGAAGACGATGAGATCAGGTCGATGGATTCAGTGGCCGAACAGCCGGCGCGACAAACCGCAGAGTTTCATCGGTCTGATCCGGAGCGCGGTGATCTCGGGGAAGACTGGATTCTCGATCAGAATCCGGAACGCTATACCATTCAGGTGGTGGCATTGCGCCGGCCGGACAAACTCTATGATTATATCGGCGCTAACAGCCACTGGGCCCCATTTGCGATATATCGCCAGTTGAGATACCAAAACCCGCTGTGGGTGCTGGTGCAGGGCAGCTATCCGGATGTGGCGTCTGCCCGCGCTGCGAAGTTCGTGTTTCCGCCAGGGCTGAGTGAGAACGAGAAGCTCTGGATTCGCCGCTTCGATATGGTTCAGGCCTTACTCGACTGAAGGGTGTAATATGAACAGAGTGCTGCTTTTGTTGTTGATGCTGTTGGTGGTGCTTTCACCCTTTCCGTTGGGCGCCAACCGGGAGTGGTCCTGGTCGCTTTGTGCCATGTTGATGTCAGTAATTGGTTTGATATGGGCTGCAACTCGCTGGCGAGCTTCGGCCCCGGTCTCGACCCTGCTGCACCCGTCGATCCCATTGCTATTTATCATCACCTGCGCCTGAGTGGTCTTTCAGATCATGCCGTGGGCGCCTTTCGCCTGGCACCACCCCTTATGGATGCAGAGCGCTGAGTTGGTAGGCGTCGAGCAGCGAGGATCCATTTCGCTCGCCCCTGAAGACGGCAAGACCGCTTTGATGCGGCTGCTGTGTTACGCGGTGGTTTTTTTCCTGGCGTTTCAGCTCGGGCGTGAACGAAGCAGGGCTCACGCCATATTCAATTGGCTCGTCCTGGCGGGCCTTGCGTACGGCATTTTCGGACTGATATCGTTCTGGAGCGGCTACGAGCCCGAATTGCTTTTTCACGGCCGCGATATGCCCGACCATGTTCGCAGCACGTTTGTCAATCGTAACCACTTTGCGACCTGGCAGGGTCTCACCATTTTGTGCGCGATTACCATGTTCTACTTGAAAATGTCTCGACCCGCTGTCCGCCCCTACGACGTGCCTCTGGATCATGAAAGCCGTGCAGAGCAATTAGTTCTCAATGCGTGGCTGCCGTTGACCGGTCTCCTGCTGATGGTAACCGCGCTGATTCTGACTCATTCACGCGGCGGATTCATCGCGGCGTTCGCAGGAATTATCGTGCTGTTGGCGTTTCTGAATGGCCGCTCATCAGGAAAGGGACCCAAATCACGACTGACTGTTATCGCAGCCCTTGGTGTTGCTGGTATAGCGTTTTTCCTCACCAGCGATGTGCTGCTGGAGCGGTTTGAGCGCAAGGTCATATCCGGGGAGGATAGACTGGTGGTGTTTACCCAGGTCGGCAAAGGCATTGGCGATAACCCCATGCTGGGCTTTGGCTACGGCACATTTTCTGATAGCTTCCGGCTTTATGATCAAATCGAAGAGCCATTACACTTCACCAGGGCCCACAACACCTGGCTGGAGAATGTGTTTGAATTGGGCTTCCCAGCCGCGCTCGCGCTATTTCTCGCCATCGGGGGGTTGGCGCTAACCTGCTGGCATGGTGTTCGCAGACGGCGTCGTGATTGGGTATTTCCCGCAACCGGTGTAGCGGCCACCGTTCTGGTCGGCACCCACGCGCTGGTCGATTTCAGTCTGCAGATACCGGCGGTGGCAATTATCTATGCCTGCATCATGGGGGTGGCCGCGGCGCAGTCATACTCTTCGCATGTTAAAGGTTAGAGCAGACTAACGAATAGGCTTAACAACTGCCGGTTGACACCCCACGTTCTTCAAAGCCCGATCATCGAAAACATGAATCGAATTCGATCGGCAATTCCTCTGTCGTCCACTAAGACGTTCCATATCTGGATGATGGCATAAAAGGTCCAAACGCCGGCGATTTGACGAAGTTTACCAAGTTGACTGGGTGGTTTCTTCGCCAGCCTTTTGGATGACTGGCATCATGGACAGCCAGATTCCGGTAGCCAGCATCAGGCAATACAGTGCCCGACTGCTCCATTGATCGACAAAGCCCCCGTAGTCGAGAGCCTCCCCAGGTCTGGATTCGATTGAAAGACGATTGGCTTTCCAGGGCTTCTGAGAGCCGTGGCATGGCCAGCCCATTGAAATTGCCGAACGTGATTGGCTGCGCGCCATAAACGTACAAGTCCATCAGGGCCCGTGCCCCCTGCCAGATTATCGCCAGCAGCAGCAATTTGATTCCTGCGAGTTGGGCAGCCGCTAAGCTATGCCGGTTCATGCTTTCGTGGCGTGAGAGATTGCGCAGACCCTTGCCTATCGGCGTGGAGCTGCCGCCATAAACCGGCATCAGGTAAGAGAGGTGGTCACTGATGCCCGACGCGCCCAGCCGTCCTTGATTGGCGTCTTTCATCAGATAGCTCAGGCGTCATGCAAAGTAGGCCATATGATTGAGAACCAACAGGCCAGACAACTTGCCAAGTACCAATGCCCCCCAGACACCCGCATGGGTGCCCAAGACTGCATGATCCGCTATCCAACGTGGCAGGCGATTTAGCCTCCTGGCGGCAATAATTGCACCCACCAACAAAGCCAGGATGATCGAACACCACAAAGCGGGCCAGATCCAATTGATAAACAGGCTGGAATCGTTGATGCCGGACAGCCTAACTGCCGACGCGGGCGCAACCAGGTCGAATACCGTGGCGGCGGCTACCGACAGCAATTGCCGACGCCACTTCGGAATCAGCGCGACAAGCTGGCTGATTAGCCAGACCGATCGCATGGCTTCACCGAAAATGGAGCACGGCCAAGATACCCATTCCGTTGTTCGAACTTTTGCTCATCGCTCAACATAAGGGAGGTCATCCCGGGCGATCCATCCAATCCTTTTTCTCTCGAGACCGGAAACGAATCCGGAGGTCACGCCCATCGGCGTGGACACCGAATGGAACAAACTGGGGTGGTATTGGGACATCACTGCCTCTGGCGAGTATCCCATCAGCACCAGCAGGGTTGGGAACACTTCAAAATGTGAGACCCTGCCGAAATTGAGCTGGGATGCGATCTTGAGTCTCCGACTCAGTTCTGGGGCTTCGGTGATTGCGAGCAGCGGGACCAGAACTTCGTTCAGAGTGGCTGGGACTTGTCTGCAGTGCGTTATGGTGGAACCATCTTCCATCAGGCTCTGGCCGTGATCGGAGGTGTAAATTATCAAGCTCTCCTCCAAATCGAGATCTTCCAGCAGGACACGAAAAAACTCGTCGACCGACCAGGAAATTGCATTCATATAGGAATTGACCAGGCGTTCACGAGACGAGATGGACTCATCGGGCGCCATGGAAGGGGAGTACTTCGAAAAGTACGCGGGATACATTCTTGCGAACGGAAAGTGTGCCCCCATCTTGTTGACCACCACGAATTGAGGGTCCGAACGTGACAAAATGGTACGCAGCCATTTTGCGGCCTTCATGTCTACTTGATCGGGCGCCCCATCAATATTGATGTGAGAATCGATGAGAATCTGTTCCTCCTCTAGCATCAAGTTTCTCGATTTTTTGAATATCCTCCGACCGTCGATGAAGTTCGAGTGAAAGCCGGCCGCCTTGGCGTATTTCCAGATGGAGGGGTTGGTCAAGAGGTGAGTCTTGTTTGTGGTGAGCAGATCCGGGTTGGCGCCGAGGCGAAGAATCGCATTGCTCAATTTGGTGCACTGATTGGAGGAAGTGGCGAATCCGAAATTGACGATACGATGCTCGTTGTCGGTGAGATACGGAGTGACTCCGCGGGGTATGTTGAGATCGATGAAATCGCCTGCGATGCTCTCGTCGATGATTAAAGCAAGGTGGCGTACCGCGGGCTTGTTCACCGGTTTGATGCCCGGATCGGCCTTGTACTTTGATGACGGACCAGCCGTGGGCCCGCCCACCGGCCCGATGCGTCGATTGGACGTGAACCCTGATGACGGACCAGGCAAAGCCAGAACGGCCGCAACACCTAGCGTATGGAAAGGCAAGGGCATTCCACGGGTCTGACTGCCGAATGTGCCCGCAAATATGAAGACAATCACAGAAATCAGGAAAACCGACACCAGGGGCACCACCGAATGCCAATTTTGGTAGGGACCCTGAAAGCGAGGAGGCATCACCATGCCGACCACCAAAACCAGCGTTCTGATCAGGGATGAGGCTATGTAAGTCCCGTAGAAATTGAGGACATCCTGTACAGGAACATGTGCGTTGAGCATCGCTTCCCCGGCCTGGACCGTCAGTCGGTTTTCAGCAATCGAGTAGTAGATATCTCCGATCAAGGTTGCAATTGCGATCGGAGCGATCCAGATCAGCCGGCAGAGTTTCGATGGCGAGAAGGCCACCAGCAGGATAGACCCAATCCCAAAGAACCATATGGCAACGAAAATGAACAGGTCCAACCAATCGTTCCTGGTTAGATAGCCCGATAACCGTGCCAGCATTTCGTGGGTGGTCAGAAAGACCCCAGCCAGTACCAGAACCAACTTGACAACGAACAAGCGAGATTTGGTTTCGCTGGAAAATTTCAACAAAGGGCGCGACCAATCTGAGGGGCGCTAATTTTCGCAGAAATTACGAGCAATCGGAATGCCCAGCGTGTCGCGATAGACGGCGTGTGATCATTTCGCCGAACGCATCTGTAACAGCATGTGATGCGGGAGCGGTGTATGGGAAGCTCTCCGCATGATCGAAGTGGTGACGCATGGCGGCATTACATTCAAATACGAATAATCGCCCGTCAGGGAGCACTGTGAAATCAATACCGAAGAAATCAAGCCCGATAATTTTCTCGATCCGTTCAAGGCGCTTCATATTATTCGATCCGATGTACGACACCATATCTCGGAGGAAGGATTTCTCTTCTTGCTGTAAATCCGAATCCGTTTTCATTTTGTGGTAGCGATCGAACGAATGAACCATCCAGTCCCTGTGATAGGCATTCGTCACCGGATACCAGTTGCCGTCGATGCTGAACGCCCGCAACTTGTTAAACAGGCCCCGTTCATCCTTCAAATTGTGATAAGCAATTGCGTAGTACCTGCCAGGCCCATGACTGGCTAGGTAATTGCCAAATTCATTGACATCGGATATGAGCGCAACGCCAAGGCCTGTGTGCGTAGTTGTCGGACGCAGTATCATGGGAAATTGAAGCTCTGCCGCCCTCATGCGATCAAGCGGCCCATACAGTGCATTCCCTGTGTGCGAGAACCTGATAGTCTTCGGAAATACCACACCATCCAAAGTGGAGAGCCGGCGGTAGTTTTCCTCTCTGGTTGTCAGCATAATCCGGGCGGGATGGTTGATGACTGGAATGCCCGGATACCGTTCCAGAAGTTTCACCAAAACCTCGAGTTCGTCTTCCATCCGTTCCGGCACTGAAAGAGTGTTCAAAAGCAGGTGAAATGGCGGGGCAGGGAATGCCAAATTGAGCGAATTGTCATAAAGGTTCATGACAATGACATTGACTTCTTCCCCGTTGAGTAGGTGTTTAAGTGAATAATGTCCGCCGCTTAGTCTGGCTACGTAGTCGTTGATACGCCTGCGCAACTTGCGGTCCCGGTTCTTCAAACCCCTCGTGCGCAGTATGACGGGAAGTCCGGCTCTCAAGTCCCCGCTCACCTGATAGGGTGTCACCGCAACAGCTTGTTTTAGCACTAACTCGGCTTTCTCTCGCTCACCAAGGTGCTCTAAGAGGCAAGACAGCGATCTCGATGCATCCAGGTTTTTCGGCATCTGGTGTAGTACTTCTTCGAACGCGGGAACAGCGAGCGAAAACTGACCTTGCCTCAGCATAGTATTGGCGAATTCAATCAATCCCTCGGTGCTGGTCATCGTTTGCTTGGAGAAAATACCTTTGGAGTTCATGAAGACAGCTTCAAAACAATCTGGCCCGGTTGTTTGGAAGTACGTATTCCTGTGCCTGACTCTTTTCAGAATACGTTGATAGATGGGGTTAAAACTGAGTTGTGACGTCGGAAAATCAACATTTGCGCGGAGCCGGAACAAAAGTCTGCCGCTTTCTTCAATAAAGGCGGTTCGACCATGGAGTGCCTTGTGATTATTCATAAATACCAGGTCTCCCGCCTCCAACTTGAGTCTGAGAGCAATTTCCGGGTCACTGACAGCCTGCCCAAGTTCATGAAGTGCGCTTTGACTTGTTCCGTCCAGCGAATCTTGCTGCGTGGTTGCCCCCTTACTAAGCTGGGCGTCGTAATAGGAAATTCTCTGGTCACCCCTCCTGCCGGACAGTACGGGCTTGAACACGCCATCTGCAAATGGAAAAACTGGCTGGCGGAGGGCTTGAATGGTGGCCTTGCTCAAACGGCGCAGAATGTCCTCAACTGGGACAATTAAAGTGTCCCCTCCCGACTGGTCAGCCTCTACACATTGCAAGCCCCACAGGTTGGGGGGTGATTGCAGCCAGGACGAATCGGAATGCGGGGCGATGCCGGCATGGGTTTGGCTGTAGTTTGTGCCAACACGTCCAATGGTATTGATTGCCGGATTCACTTTTATTTCCGTGAAGGAGAACCTGGCCCAAATCGATCTGCCACCGAGTAGGTGTGTAATGGCCCGGGCGAGCGTGACAACATCAGGCATACCATCTGCGCCCGCCGCCGCACGCGTACCTGAAATCACAATTGCATGCGGATACTTGATCAGTGCTGCAATTGTCTGCCTGGCAAGCGCTTCAAGATGACCATCTCCAGGATCAATGCTGACCTCCGGCTCGTCAATATGCAGGGCCGGAATGGTTCGTGGTCCGAGGTTTTGAGCTTGTTCAGTGCCGCGCCGCATTTATTTGTTCCAACCAGTTAGCCCGCGTTCTCACCGTTAGTGGGGCTGTCCGGACACTTTCTCCAGAATGCGACGCCTGATTGTTCCAAGGTCACGGTAGCGCCTGGGATACTCCAGGCGATAAAAACTGATCAGGGACGTAAGACGGGATAGTTCTTCGAACTGCGAAGAAATGAGATCTTTCTCCTCGATGTCGAGCAGGAACGAATGTTTCACCAATTCAATCAATGCATCCCTCGCCGAGATTTCGGTGATCGTTGTGCATATTGCCTCTTCGCCCAGAAAAAAGACTTGGCTTAGCCTCCTGGCTTGATTGCAGTACTCTATTTTTCCCTTGGCCATCAAGCGGGTTTTGGTGGTGTACTGAACCGGTGCTGCGGTTTCTGCATCTTTGCCGATCAAGGCTTCCAGGCTGTCTTCCCACAATCGGATTGAGGGATGTCCCGGAAGAATAAAGTATTCATCATCCTCCTCATACAGTACCAGCCCGTCATCGGTGATCAGGCGAAAACCATGGGTTGCGAAACTGACAGCGAGCGTCGATTTGCCCCGACCGGAGAGGCCAATAAACGCGGTGCCAGCACCGTTAATCTCAACAGTGCTGGCGTGAAACACGAGTTTCCGTCGCTTGCTTAGCGCCAGCGGGAGAACCTGGTTCAGGTAGAGATTCTGGACGGTCTCTTCGGTTATTCCAGGGGCCGGCCAACATTGAATGGTGAGCCCGTCTTTCGATACCTGGAAATCTGCCAGGCCGGGGAAACGCAACAAGTAACCGGAGGCGGCACGACAAAATTGCACGAAGGGAGAACCATCCGGCATTGTATTTTGGTGAAACAGGCTGGCAGTTAACTCACGCTGCCGGCGAACACATACTACCTCCAAGGCATCAGTCAATTTCTTGCTGAGTTCATCACTTGTTGTTGCGACCAAAGGTGCTTGTTTCCAATGATATGCATCATTCTTAATCTGCGCGCCTCAACCGTCGTCGTCGCAGTCTTGTTCGTCAGAATTTGGGCGCATGCTGCCGTCGCAGTCCTCCTTGGAGCCGCCGCTTCCCATGGTTAGTTGTGCCATGAAGTGGTCCAATAGATTGTACAACCCAGTTAAGAGATAATTTATTTAACTGGGAGAAGTAAATTGAGAAGAAGAAAAAAGTATTCAAAGGAGTTCAAACTGGATGCAGTCAGTTTGGTAGTCGATCAAGGTTATAGCCGTGCAGAAGCTGCCAGAAGCCTTGGGCTTAATAGCAATATGCTCGGTCGTTGGGTTTCAGAACACCGAGCTGATGGTGGGCAATCTTTCCGCGGGAACGGCAAACTCACCCCGGAACAGGAAGAAATCCGGAAGTTAAGATCGCAGGTCAAAAACCTGAAAATGGAGAAAGAAATCCTAAAAAAAGCGACGGTCTTCTTTGCCAAAGAAATGAAATGAAATATTTGTTTGTCACCCAACACAAGAAGACCTGGCCAATCGACCTGATGTGTCGAGTACTGGGTGTCAGCCGACAAGGTTATTACCACTATCGGCGAATTACAGAAGCCAGGCTGGCGGATCCGGAGCACCAGGAGATGCTGGACTGGATGAAGGATATAGCCGTTGCCAGCCAATATACCTATGGCCGGCGGCGCATGAAAAGAGCGATGAATGCATTGGGTTTTCCGATCAGCAGAACGAAGACCGTGAACCTGATGAAAGAAGCGGTTATTCAAGTTCGTCATAAAAAGAAATTCAAAGTGACCACCAACAGCAATCATAAATTGCCGTTATTTGAAAATTTATTGGAACGGCAATTTGACGTTGAGCAACCCAACCAGGTTTTTGCTTCAGACATCACCTATGTCTGGACCCAGCAAGGCTGGTTGTATCTGGCTGTTGTGATTGATTTATATTCCAGAAAAGTTGTGGGCTGGAGTATGAGCAGCCGAATGACCGCACAGCTGGTGTGTGATGCATTGACGATGGCGATCTGGTTGCGCAGGCCAAAAGCAGGCTTGATCCACCATTCTGACCGCGGATCCCAATATGCCAGTAAAGCTTGCAGGCGATTATTGAAAGCGCATGGCTTCAAAGGCAGCATGAGCCGAAAAGGCGACTGCTGGGATAACGCTGTTGTGGAGAGCTTCTTCGGCAGCCTGAAGCAGGAACGGGTGCACTGGCGACACTACCAGACCCGCTATGAAGCCCAGCAGGATATCCTGGATTACATATCGATGTTTTATAACAGTTACAGACTGCATTCGTACCTCAATTACAGAAGTCCGAATCAGTTTGAAATGGAAATGACAGAATTAAGAAAAGTTGCTTAACTGGGTTGTATCAAATAGCTTGACCACGTCACCACTGTGCCGTAGTTCACGAGCTCGGGCTTCGACCATGGCAACTTTCTGGACTGGTTTTCGCCGGACTCTGGCTCAGATGGACCCTTAATACTCTTCTCTTCGTACATTACTCGCACCCTTGTGTCGGCCATTTGCCGCATGATTGCTAATCATACGGAAACAGTCTATCGCAACCAAATAAACCAAACAATACCCGCAAGGATCGTCCTGGCGACTCGCTGTTTGAGCACTCATCGTCCAACAGGCGGATTTCATTGGGTTTTACCCATTCTGTCCGGGCGTAAGAGACCGTGTCAGATAGGTCACGTTCCATTTTGGCGATGACTCTGGCGACCACAGATGAGAACTCAGCCTTACTTCTTCTTTTGAGCACGAGCTGGGGCATCAAATCTTGCAGAGCTTGGGTGTGTATCCACTTCCTCCTGCGTCCTTTCAGGAATAATCTCGCCGGAGTAGAGACGGCGAACTGGACGATTCTCGCGTCATCCATTGGGTGTCGTCTTTCTATTCCCACCCTTGCCGCCCTGACTTCTGAAGATTCGATAGGATAGGACTTGAATGCGTGGTGGAGCATTTCCAGCAAGTGCAATTGGCCGGGATGCCGCACTGCTGGAACTGGCTGGGAATGAAACGTCGCGCGGCGCAAGCGAATGAGTTCCTGTAACTTTGGGGACAGCCAACAATTCCTCTCAGCCGTGCTTTTCTTTCCAGAAGAGTGACGGATCTTCTTTAGCCCTTTCTGGAGTTGAACGGGTAGTAGCGGGAAGACACCGTGCCTGAGAAACCAGTACGACGTGCGTTGAAAGCCAAGTTCGTGGATGTCGGACCTGGCGCATCCGATAAGAGATTTCCAGCGACACCGCAATAGTTCCTCGGCATAGTAGTCGCGGCTGCCGCCCAGCCACTCATCACCGCCCAGACCGGTCAGCAAGACGCGGCTGCCGGTCGAAGCGATACCCTCGAGCATGCCTGTGAAGATCGCCACGGTGGGGTAGTCAGGCGTAGTACGGTAAACCCGGGCTTGCTCCTCGTACCACGAAACAGGCATATCATCTGGAGGAATTTCATGAATATCCATGCCGAGAATGTCGCCTACTGCCCGACAGAACCGGAGTTCATTCGTGGCGGTATTATCGTCAAAAGCCAGGGAATAGGCTTCAACCCCGGGTGACGGCAGATTGTCCAGTTGCTGCAGGTGTGCTGCCGCACACAGTACTGCAGAAGAGTCCAGTCCACCACTCACCTCTATAGAAACAGACTCTTTCGCTCGGGAGTGCCTGCGTACGTTATCGAGAAACAATTCGCGGTAGTGCTCGACGTACTCGTCATCGCCGGCATAGGCCTGTTCGGACCAAATGTCAGGTTCCCAGTACTGTCGCACCTTCAGGGCGCCATCCCTGCATTCCAGGCAGTGTGCGGCTATCAGCCGGTATACTCCTTCCCAGAGGGTTTCGTCACGGGAATACCAATCTGCTGCGAGGTATTCGGCCAGCATATGTTGATTGGGCCTTTCAACAATTCGGGGCAGTGTCATAACGGCATGTAGCTCGGATGCGAAAACCAGCGTTCTGCCGTCTCAGTAATAGTGGAATGGCTTGTGGCCCATGCGGTCCCGCGCGCAAAAGGCTCGCTTTCGATGGGTATCCCAAATCACCATTGCGAAATCACCTTCAAGATGAAGTAGGAACTCTTGTCCCCAATGCTCATAAGCGCGGAGTGCCAGTTCAGCGTCAGAACGGGTTCGTAACTGGGCGTTTTGTTGGAGCAATTCGCGTCTCAACTCGATCCAATTACTCAACCAACCGTCCATGACAAGGACCAAGCTGGCGTCCTCATTGAGGAGAGGTTGTACCTCCTCGAGTGATTCCGGTGTTGTATGCAGCATGCACTGCCCGAGTGCCGCAGCCTCCCCAATCCAGTGATTGATGCCATTGGGTCCACGATGGGACATGGCAGAGGTCATACCCGCAATTTGACCAGGGTCGACTGGTGCACCGTCAAAGTGAATAATGCCGGCGATGCCGCTCACGTCACTGGCATTTTTTGCACCCGGGATTGAGATTCATGGAGAACATGCTGTCAGCAAGAAGTCCTTTCGCTGGGCCTCGATGAGCCCTTCCTCGTTCTCAGCACGGACGGTATCATAACTCGGGCCGACTTGGTAAGGCGGATTTCGAGGCTATAATGAGGCCTGAGCGACTGCAACGTCGTAAAATTGCCCTGCAGCGTGGCAATCGGCCGTTCATAACCCTCGCAGAGGAAGGCACATGATGACAGGGGAGCTATCCCACAAAATTGAAATATCTGCCGATGTGCTCGAACAAGACCTCGGTGGCGAAACCGTTCTTATGGATTTGAAAAGCGGAGCCTACTTTGGACTAGATGTCACGGGTACTCGCATTTGGCAATTGATTCGTGAAAAGGAGGATTTGCCATCGGCGTTGGAGGCCTTGATGGCGGAGTTTGATGTGGATGAAGCCCAACTACGGAAAGATGTACGGGATTTGTTGGCTGACTTGTCCGAGGCGGGACTGGTTTCGCTGGGACCTATATCCTGATGAGCCGGTTTGCCAAATTGAAGGCTTTGTCAGTTAACGATTGGAAGGCGCTGCTTGCGTCAATGATTTTGTTGCCATGCGTAGCGGTGCAGCTGCGGTTGTTGGAATATAGCAGGGCTCAGAAGGCTTTTTTACCCGCCATCCCGGACCCACTGTCCATATCTCAAGAGAACCCGCTTGATGAAGTGCGGCGAGTATCACGACTGGTCGAAATAGCTGCTCATCATGGGTTTTATCATGCGTCCTGTCTCGAGCGTTCATTGGTCCTGGCCTGGTTCTTGAGACGACGAAACATTCCCTACCAACTTCGTATAGGCGTGCGCAGAGCGCCTGTGAGTGGCGCAGAGATGAGTGCATTTTCGGCCCACGCCTGGGTCGATTCGAGAGGAATTGTTGTGAATGACGATAAAAATGTCGGTGATCGCTTTTCAGCGTTTGATAGTCGTCCCGATGATCCGAATATACTCGCGCCAGAGACCTCCAATCTGAAAGCATCGACCAGCCTGGAAGTGTAGTCAGTATTCTGACCCAGGTATTGAATGGCTTAAGTCACCTGTCTTGGTGCACCTCTTTGTTCGCAGGGCAACAGTAACCAGTGCCTTATTATCTTTCCAAAGTGCTGCCCTTGCTGGTAATGCCGGTTTTTATCGCCCTTTGTGCGTCATTACTGGCCTTGTTCCTGCTGGTTAGGCGAAAGCGCAAAAGCGCCATCATTTGCTTGCTAATTTCAATTCTCGTGCTCTGGCTGGCATCGCTGCCCATTGTTGCCGACCAATTGCTGTGGAGTCTGGAACGGCAGCATTTGCCAAGGCCGATTGAAGAAATTCCTGCAGGTGACTGTATTGTCGTGTTGGGCGGCGCATTGGGTGCTATGGGTTATCCTCGCGTGGAAATTGAATTGACCGACGCGGCAGATCGAGTTTACCAGGCTGCGAAGTTGTTTCAATCAGGAAAAGGCAGAACAATTATTGTGTCAGCAGGTAATCAGCCATGGGCCCAGGACCGGGTGGCCGAGGCGATCCTGATTCGGGCGCTGCTAATTGAATGGGGTGTGACCGAGGCTGCCATTGTTTTGGATACGTCCGCCCGGAATACGCGTGAAAATGCGATTTTGGGCGCGGCGCTGATCCGCAAATCCGACTGTCAGTCCAATCTCCTCGTTACATCCGCCTGGCACATGCCGCGCGCCTTGGCTTCATTTAAAAAGGTTGGGGTGACCATGTTTCCGGTACCTGCAGACGTGCGGTCCGTTCGGGTTTCTGATGCTGGGATGTTTCGGTTCCTTCCTCGTGCCAACGCTCTGGCCACAACCAGTCACATGCTCCATGAGTGGCTGGGTGTTTGGGTTTACCGGTGGAAGGGATGGAATTGAAGTTGCGTGTCAGGCTGCCGTAATCAGGTCGTCGTGGCCTGGCTCCATTTTCACTACCCGGTCCGCCAGCGCGAGGCTGGCCGGCCGGTGCGTAATCAGGATCACGGTGCGTTGATGCAACAGTTCGTGACATCCTTCAATGAAGCTACTTTCACCATCCGGATCAAACATTGACGTGGCTTCGTCCAGGATTAGGATGCTGGGATTCAATAGTAACGTGCGTGCAAGAGATAGCCGCTGGCGCTGACCGCCGGACAGTCGGATGCCCTGGTCGCCAATGACGGTTTCATACCGGTCCGGTAGCTGGTCAATGAAATCGTCCGCCCGCGCCGCTTTCGCGGCCGCCATTATGTCCTGGATGCTGCTCTGGTGGCGGCCATAGGCGATGTTCTCCGACACTGTGCCGTTAAGCAACAAGGTGTGCTGGGCCACCAGGCCAATCTGATTGCGCAGGCTGGGGAGGTTGACGTCGCGAATATCGGTGCCATCGATCAGTATGCGACCCTGCGTGGGCTCGATGAATCGCATCAACAGGTGGACAAGAGTGGTTTTGCCGACTCCATTTGGGCCGGTCAGCGCTATGGTTTCACCGGCGGAAACTGTGAGGTTGAGGCGGTCCATCACCTCTGGCCGATCGGGATAAGCGAAACTGACATTTTGGAATTCAATTTCTCATTTGACTTCTTTCATCGGCGGCAGGTTTTCGCCAACTGGTTCCGGCCGTGCCGCAAATAATTCCAGTAACCTCTCTGCTGCGCCACGAGTTGTCATCACACTGCCGTACACGCTTGATAGCCCGGAAACCGGGCGGTTGAGTAGCATCGCATACAGCAACAGGCTGACCAGGCTGGAAGCCTCGAGTCTGCCGCTTTCGATATGCCCGAGACCAATCCACAAAACCAGCAAGAGGCCAACTCCCGCCAGCAGGCTGATGGCGGCCGAGAGTGCAGACTGGATCAAGATTTTTCGCTTCGACCATGTCAACAGATCGATGTTTCGCTTCTCGAATCGTTGCGCTTCCAGGGGTTCGCGAATGAACGCCTTGATGACGAGTAACAAACTCAGGTTTTCTTGCACCAGTGAAATTGTCGTCGACCAGGATTTGATCCATGCCGCGGTGATGGGGCGTATGCGGCGTCCGATCAGTTTCATGGCCAGGTAATATACCGGCAGTAGCAGTGCGGCCAGTAAGGCGATCGCGGGGTCCAGCCAAAACATCATGAAGAAGGCGCCCAAAAAAGTAGCGACCAGCGGCAGCAGCTGCACGAGCGTGTTGGTGACGAAATTGCTGATGTGCCTGGAGTCATTGCTTGCTCAGCAGGGTCAACATATCCCCTTGCTTTCTTTCCTGGCTGTAGGATATCGGTAGCATTTGCAGGTGCTGGTAGACGCGGGTGCGCAACCTGGCTGCCATGGTTGCGCCTGTGGTGCCGATCAGGTACTTGGTGGCGAAGCCGAGCAGGCTTCTTACTGTCATTACGACCAACCAGACGACTAGAATTTGGCGGATCGAATTGAACATTGCGTCAGGCTCGCCCAATACCGCTCCCGTCAATTGGCCGGCAAGCCAGGGGGTGGCGAGAGAAACGGCACTTTGCACCAGCAACAGCGCCATGATCGCCACTAGAGTGTTGCGGTGAGGGGTTACATATTTGAGCAGGACGGAGAATTTCACGAGGGTGATTTTGTTGCTCAGGGCACGCGTATTAGAAACGACAATAATAATTGCTACCGCGATGTGAGTGGAGAATTTTGTCTATTACAGGACAGTGAAAGTGCCTTTCGCCGAACCTTGTCGCTGAAATCATTTTCCTGTTCGGGGCCAAGGGGGAGATTATCTGAGCAGTCGGTCAATTTTGGCCGCGCAAATAAAGTCATTCTCACTCAATCCACCTATGGCATGGGTGGTGTAGACCACGTCACAAAATTTGTAGCTGGCTGAAAAATCAGGGTGGTGATCTTCGCGGTTGGCGATCCACGCCATGGCGTTGATGAATGCCATGGTTTGGTAAAAGTTTTTGAATTCAAAGCGGCGGCTGATGCTCAGGCCGTCTTCGGCCAGAGACCAGTTTGGCGTCTGCTGCAGTAGTTCGCCGGCATCGCGTGGTGTGAGGGGTGCGACGCCGCCTTCGCAGGGTTTGCAGGACTTGTCTGTCAATTCGCAGATCTGTGTCATACCGATATTCCTGGCTGTTGGTTGTTGGATATTGGCTATGGGCTACATCTTACGCCGTTTCTGCACTGATAATTTCAATAAATTCAAGCGGGTCTCTGGATGAGCAGATTGAGAGCTGGCGGTGCTGGATGTGCTTGTAGCGAGACCGATTAAGAGCCGAAGGAATTTTTCGTTGAATTGAATTAGTTAGAAAATTATTCCAATAACTTGCTTTAAACAGATGGCTAGTGGTATAGAGGTTTCGTCAAAAGGAATTTGACGCTAAGAAAATTTCGATGGATAGGACAGACTACAAGATCCTTGCGGAGTTGCAGGCCGACGGCACGCTCTCCAGCCAGGCTCTCGCCGAAAAGGTTGGTTTGTCTACGTCGCCTTGCTGGCGACGGGTTCGAAAGCTGGAAGAAGACCGGGTCATTTCTACCACAGTAGCGATACTGGATCCGGAGAAGATTGGGCTAGATGTCATCGCCATAGCGGTGGTGACTTTGGAGGACCGGCACCCTGCTTCGATCAGGGAATTCGACAAGATGGTTTCCAACCGGCCCGAGATTCTGGAAAGTTATGCCATGAGCGGCAAGCACGATTACTACTTGAAGGTAGTGTGCTCAAGCATCAAGGCGTACGAGGCACTGCTACGCGAGTACGTTATGCCCTGCAGAGCAGTCGACAAGGTACGGACGAGTTTCGTACTGCGCAGTGAGAAAGACACCACCGCGTTGCCGTTGCCAGAAAAATAACCCGCTTGATCGGGGCCCGTTTGCAGAAACGGGAAAAGGCAAGAGCTGGAGTTGGAGAGGACACCAGTTTCCCAGAGATGGGATTAAAGCAACGGACTTGCAGGTGGCGACCAGGGAAGGTCTCAGATTGAGTACAGGCGTAGGGCAGCCAGGCAGGTTGTCGACCCACAAGAGATGCGGGACGCCTGAGGAAAGTATGGAGTGGTGTAGCCAGGGAGGCTACTTAGCTTCCAGGGACGGATCTTTTGGAGTGCGATGACCAGGGAGGTTGCCCAAAACGCGATAGCGTATCCAGGGATGGATATTTTGTGATACCACGGCCAGGGAGGCCGTGCAACTCACCAGGGAAGGTCCTTTTTCGGGGAACACCAGCACTTGAGGGGGTCCTTCAAGGAAAGTGTTCCATTAGGGGTTCGGGTGGCGCAGCCAGAGGATGGCTACGATGGCCAGGGAGGGCTGGCCTCACCCCCGAACTGAGCGGAGCCTGCGGACTGCTTTTAGGGCACAGCCCGAATGTGGTCGGGAGTCTCCAACAAGAGAGTAAGTGCGCTGCTGCTAAGGCGTACCTATCATCCAACGAAATTACCGGGGAATTTCCCCGGTTTTTTTTCCATCCGCGTCATCCCGGGCTTGACCCGGGACCCATAGTGCGCGTCACCCCAGGTCATCCCGGGCTTGACCCGGGACCCATAGTGCGCGTCACCCCAGGTCATCCCGGGCTTGACCCGGGACCCATAGTGCGCGTCACCCCACGTCATTCCGGGCTTGACCCGGGACCCATAGTGCGCGTCACCCCAGGTCATCCCGGGCTTGACCCGGGACCCATAGTGCGCGTCACCCCGCCTCATCCCGGGCTTGACCCGGGACCCATAGTGCCTCGGCAATGAAATCACTGCGCAACGGTCACATCAGCCATTCATCGAGCTGACCGGCGTTCATTCTACCCAACCAACACCCAATAGGTCCCGGATCGCGCTGCGCTTGTCCGGGATGACGATACTCGTCACTTGTACGGGATGACGATACTCGTCACTTGTCCGGGATGACGATACTCGTCACTTGTCCGGGATGACGATACTCGTCACTTGTCCGGGATGACGGTGCATTTGCCCAGCGCTTTTCCCGTGCTCCACTCCTCGTCACTTGTCCAGGATGACGGTGCATTTGGAAAATCTTTATTCCGAGGTTTCGCGCACAAGTCCGGGATACAAATCCTCCCACAGCGGGTTCATTTTTTGGATCAGTTCAATCTTCCAGGTTCTGCGCCAATTCTTCAGCTGTTTTTCGCGGCTGATGGCGGAATACATACAACCTGCGATTTCGTAATAGACTAGGCGTTTGACGCCGTATTTTCTGGTGAACCCATCTACCATGCCTGCTCGATGCTGCGCGACGCGTCGCTGGCCAGAATATAGACACAAGGTAGTTTCTCCATGATGCAAATTTGGCATAACCGGGCTGTACCATGCGTAAGCTTTTGGCACGGCATCATGTCAGCAAAGCGAACGGGTCATATCAGCCATTCATGGAGCTGACCGGCGCTCATTCTACCCAACACCGAATAGGTCCCGGATCGCGCTACGCTTGTCCGGGATGACGATACTCGTCACTTGTCCGGGATGACGGTGCATTTGCCCAGCGCTCATCCGCGTCATCCTGGGCTTGACCCGCCGTCATCCCGGGCTTGACCCGCCGTCATCCTGGGCTTGACCCGCCGTCATCCTGGGCTTGACCCGCCGTCATCCCGGGCTTGACCCGCCGTCATCCTGGGCTTGACCCGCCGTCATCCCGGGCTTGACCCGCCGTCATCCCGGGCTTGACCCGCCGTCATCCCGGGCTTGACCCGGGACCCATTGTGCCTCGGCGGTGTTATCACTTCGAAACGGTCACATCAGCCATTCATGGATCTGACCAGCGTTAGTTCTATCCAACACCCAATAGGTCCCGGATCGCGCTGCGCTTGTCCGGGATGACGATACTCGTCACTTGTCCGGGATGACGGGGGTGTGAAAATTCGCGCCAAAACAGCACCATGGTTGACATTCACCCACCTCAAAAGGATAATTCGCTGCCCTCGCGATATGGCGTATCGCCGAGCCTCCAGTTTCAATACGCGCGCCCGTAGCTCAGTTGGATAGAGTGTCTGGCTACGAACCAGAAGGTCGGGAGTTCGAATCTCTCCGGGCGCGCCAATTTGAAGGGGTGCATACCGGTCACATGGTTTACACCTTATTCCGGCGGTATGAGCTGTAAGCTATGTGTCAAAAGCACATATAAGATGCAGATTACTGCGCCCCAATGTTCTGCTACAGTGCGCAATGATAAAATTTAGTGATCGCCATGCTCAGTGAAAAACTCATCAAAGCCCCAAGCAAATTGGGCGGCTATGGAAATTTTGCCCGGGTGCCAATAGACACTGGTGAATTGCTCTGGCGCCACGACCCGAACACCGAAAAGTACGATCCCCGATTTCCGGAAAAACTGCCTGCCACTTATCGGATTGGGGACCGCTACTACGCCGATTTGGGTGATGCGCATTTCACCAATCATAGTTGCGATCCCAACTCCTGGTTCGTCGACGACTACGCCATCGTGGCCCGACGCGACATCAATGCAGGTGAAGAGGTTACGTACGATTATTCGTTCGCAGAAATCCCTGCTGTCGACAGTGACAAGCCTTGGGTGAGGAAATGGGATTGCAATTGCGGGGCCGATGATTGCCGCGGGAGAATTGGAAGCGCAGATTTACTCAACCCGGTATTGCTAAAGCGCTACGAAAATCACATCCCTTCGTGGGCCCTCGAGTGCATAGAGGTGCACAGGCGTCTGCAGCTATGATTAGTTTCCGCCCAAGGCACGTGCTGGAAGACCCTGGTACTCAGCTTTGATTGCCAACAGAGGGGCAGCTTTAGCGAGCGCAGCCTCGACGATGGTGGGTGAGGTTGTCATCTGTAATTCTGGCTTTGGAGTTTGGTCTTCGTACAGTTGACGAGTGCAACTGAACTCCGTAACATTGCCCGGCTGAATTCCTTGTCGGGGTGTAGCGCAGCCTGGTAGCGCAACTGCTTTGGGAGCAGTGGGTCGGGAGTTCGAATCTCTCCACCCCGACCATTTTCTTGTTTTCCGTCTTTTGGAGCCCTACGCTTCGTGACATAAGTGCATCCTGCACGGCGTCACTCCCGGCCATCCATGGCCTGCGTGACATAAGTGCATCCTGCACAAACGCGCTTGAAGCGTGACGGTTGTGAAAGGCAGGAGTATTATTGCCGGCTGATGTTTGCGCTCGTAGCTCAACCGGTGAATATCGAATAATGGGCATCGGCCTTCTAAGCCGAGGGTTGCAGGTTCGAGTCCTGCCCGGGTCACTCCCGGCCATCCTTGGCCTCCGCGACATAAGTGCATCCTGCACAAACGCGCTTGAAGCGTGACGGCTGTGAAAGGCAGGAGTATTATTGCCGGCTGATGTTTGCGCCCGTAGCTCAATCGGATAGAGCATCGGCCTTCTAAGCCGAGGGTTGCAGGTTCGAGTCCTGCCGGGCGCGCCAGTTGTTTTGGCGCTGGAGTGAGATGCTCTATCCGGCTGAGCTGAAGGCTCAACCGGTGAATATCGAATAATGGGCATCGGCCTTCTAAGCCGAGGGTTGCAGGTTCGAGTCCTGCCGGGGTCGCTCCCGGCCATCCATGGCCCACGCGACATAAGCGCTTCCTGCGCAAACGCGCCAGAAATGGGTGACGGCGAAGGGGCGGGGCGGTAAAATAGTTGTTGAATCAATGGTGGGCGTAGCTCAGTTGGTAGAGCTCCGGATTGTGATTCCGGCGGTCGTGGGTTCGAGCCCCATCGTCCACCCCAGTTTTTAGAGGGGCCATTAGCTCAATTGGCAGAGCAGTAGACTCTTAATCTATTTTGGCCCTCAGTTCCAACTCTCTGAAATTCCTACAAAACAGCCTGAAACCCTTGTGGTTACGGGCGAAAAAGCTTGAAACGAAATGATGTACTGGCAACTGAAAACAATAAGCTGATTCAAATGAGCCGCCGCTGGGAAATCATGCAAATTTACTTGTGCATTGTCTGTAGGAAATCAGCCCGCTATTCGTCCTCGTATTCAAAATTGACCTAGCCAATCGGGGTGGTCATCATATAATACATGTACATATTGCGTCTGCAGTTTAGTTTATCGCTGCAGAGATGGCTGCAAGACCGAATGTTAGAGGTGGGAAATGAGAGATTCCAGGAAAACCAAAAAACAATTGATCGAAGAACTTAACGCCTTGCGTAATGAAAAAGTTGCAAGTATCGCCTCCGGCAAAGAGGCCGAAAAAGGTGGAATGACTCGCCGAGAAATTCTTTCTGCCTGGGTTGCGCCCGTTATTCTTGCCGTGCCCATGGCCCCGAGGATGGCATTGGCACAGGATACTAATGACGGCGATCCCCCTATTACCGCTATTACGTCGGGCCCTCCCCTTACTGTCTCTCCAACCGCTCCACCTACGGCGTTCCCTCCTCCCCTTACTGTCTCTCCAACCGCTCCACCTACGGCGTTCCCTCCTCCCCTTACTGTCTCTCCAACCGCTCCACCTACGGCGTTCCCTCCTCCCCTTACTGTCTCTCCAACCGCTGCACCTACTGTTTTTCCAACCGCTGCACCTACTGCCTTTCCAACCGCTGCACCTACTCAAATGATTCCGGTGGAGATTTCCGAATTCGACGTTGAGTAAAGGAAGTCTGGGAAACGTTGTCTGTAGGAAATCACCCCGTATTTGCGTAGTGCGACCGCCCCAGATCGGTTGTGGGAGCATATCTTTACGTATGTAGGTAAGGTTGCCGTTGATACCTATAGGTGGTTTGCTACAATGCACATCCGATTTTATTCTGGGCGGTTTATTCCAAGGCTGAGCAAGTGCACAGGGAGTGCACCAGAAATTAATCGAGATTACATACACGAACAGATAGACAGAAAACATAGTAATAACAATTAGTTATATACTATGGGCCATTAGCTCAATTGGCAGAGCAGTAGACTCTTAATCTATTGGTTCTAGGTTCGAGTCCTAGATGGCCCACCATTTTTGACAACCCCGCAATGTTCAGCGGGCCGGCGTCACATTGCGAAAGTGGCGGAATTGGTAGACGCGCTGGATTTAGGATCCAGTGGGGGAACCCGTGGGAGTTCGAGTCTCCCCTTTCGCACCACTAACCCGTGCATCGCTGGGTCCCACAGTCGAAAGGTTGAATTCATAACATGCAAGTTACTGTAGAAAGCACCAGCGGGCTCGAGCGCCGGCTCATCGTTCAGATTCCCTCCGACGAGGTCAATCAGAAAATTGACGCACGCCTGCGCGAACTTGGCAAACAGGTGCGCATCAAGGGATTTCGACCTGGCAAAGTGCCCATCACCGTGGTCAAGCAACGCTATGGTAAGCAGGTGCACGAGGAAATCATCAAGGACTCGGTGCAATCAAGCCTGCAGCAGGCCATTGTCGATGAAAATCTGCGACCCGCAGGCACGCCGCGCCTGGACAGCCTGCCTGAGGACAAGGGCGAGGGCTATATTGAGTACAGCGCCATCGTCGAGATTTTCCCCGAGATTGAAACCGTCGATGTGGCAGCGCTTAAAATCAGTAGGCCTGAAGCCAGTGTCAAGGAAAGCGACATTGACGAAATGATGGAAACCCTACGCAAACAACGCACCAACTGGGAAGAGGTGGAACGCCGGGCCGTAGCGGGTGACCAGGTATTGATTAAGTATTCCGCCGAGGTCGGCGACAGCCGTGTGCCCGACGAGGGCACCGAGCGTTTGGCCATCATCATGGGCGAGTCAGGTTTTGATGGGCTTGAAAAGGCCATCGCCAAGCAGGACGCGGGCAAAGCGGTCCAGGTCAAACTAAAATTCCCCGATAGTTACCGCCTGCCGCAACTGTCGGGCCAGAAAGCCAAGGTGGAACTGACCGTCAACTCGGTGCGTGAGGGCAGCCTGCCGGAGCTGGACGAAGAATTCATCAAGAGCTTCGGCGTGGCCGACGGTGAGCTGGACAAACTGCGCAGCGAAATCCGCGCCAACCTCGAGCGCGAACTGGGCGAAGCCACCAACTCAATTATGAAGCTGGAACTGACCGACACGCTCCTCAAATCCATGCCAGACCTGGAAGTGCCCGACAGCATCGTGCGTGAGGAAGCAGCCGGTATGGCTGCACGCATCGCGCAGGCGCAGGGCGTTGAGCCCGACAGTTCACAGGTTGAAGCTTTCGTTGAGCCGGCCACCCGGCGGGTACGCAGCGGTTTGCTGATGGGCGAGCTGGCGCAACAAAACGGCATCCGTATCGATGGCGCACGAGTGCGCAAGAAAATCGAGACGATTGCCGACACCTATGAGCAACCCGCCGAAGTGGTGCAGATGTATTACGGCAACCCCCAACTGTTGCAGCAGGTAGAAAGTGCCGTGCTTGAAGAGCAGGTGGTCGACTGGGTGCTGGAGAGCGCTGACGTCAAGGTGCGCGAAATGGACTTCCAGGAAGTCATCAACGAGGCCGCCAATCGCGGCCAATAATTGAGTCTCGCTTGCCAGTGCCTGGCTTCGGCGCAGTCTCGCTACCCTGGACCGGAAGCAGGGTATAATCGGCGCATATGAACCGATCAAACTGCCCGCGGTCAGATGCGGCAGGAATTACAGGAGTGAATTCATTTCGCCATGAACACCAACAACCCTTTATTTGAACCCTCTGGACTCAATCTTGTTCCCATGGTTGTTGAGCAGACTTCCCGCGGTGAACGCGCCTACGACATTTATTCACGCCTCCTCAAAGAGCGCCTGATCTTCATAGTCGGTCAGATCGAAGACCACATGGCAAACCTGATTGTCGCGCAGTTGCTTTTTTGCGAATCTGACAATCCGGCCAAAGACATCAATCTGTACATTAACAGCCCCGGCGGCGCGGTCAGTGCCGGCATGGCCATCTATGACACCATGCAGTACATCAGTTGCGATATCAGTACCATGTGCGTCGGTCAGGCGGCCAGTATGGGCGCGCTGTTGCTGGCGGCCGGCGCCGAAGGCAAACGCCTCGCCCTGCCACACTCGCGGGTAATGATTCATCAGCCATTGGGTGGTTACCAGGGGCAAGCAACCGATATCGACATTCACGCCCAGGAAATCCTCAAGACGCGGGCCCAAATGAACGCCATTCTGGCCAAGCACACGGGTCAATCGGTGGAGCAAATTGCCACTGACACCGAGCGCGATAATTTTATGGATCCAGACCAGGCGCTGAAATACGGACTGATCGATCGGGTGATGACGACCCGGAGCGCGAACACAACTGTTGAAGATAAATCTGGGTGACCCCACATAGGGCGCACAGGGCAAAAAAGCCAGTTCGTGACATTAATCGGTATAAAAGGTAATATTTTCACTGTCCTAGTGAATAAACTGAATTTAATGGATTAACCAGGGGCGTTAACTTCGACCATGAGTGAAGAAAAGAAAAGCTCTGACGGCAAGATTCTCTACTGTTCCTTCTGCGGCAAAAGCCAGCACGAGGTCCGCAAACTGATTGCCGGACCCAGCGTATACATCTGTGATGAATGCGTTGAGTTGTGCAACGACATCATCCGCGAAGAACTCGATGAAAGCGGCGCGCCGGACCGGGAAAATCTTCCCAAGCCCAGGGAAGTACACGATTTCCTCGATGAATTCGTGATCGGGCAGGAACACGCCAAAAAAGTTCTTTCGGTGGCGGTTTACAACCACTACAAGCGTTTGGAAACGCGCCTGAAGGAAGAAGAAGTCGAACTGGCAAAAAGCAATATTCTGCTGATTGGTCCAACCGGTTCCGGCAAAACGCTGCTGGCTGAGACCCTCGCCCGCATGCTCAATGTGCCGTTCACCATTGCCGATGCGACGACGCTGACCGAAGCGGGTTACGTCGGTGAAGATGTTGAAAACATCATCCAGAAGCTGTTGCAAAAGTGTGATTATGACGTCGACAAGGCGCAGACGGGGATCGTCTACATCGATGAGATCGATAAAGTTTCCCGCAAGGCAGAAAACCCGTCAATTACCCGCGATGTGTCCGGCGAGGGCGTGCAGCAAGCACTGCTCAAGTTGATCGAGGGCACCATCGCTTCAGTCCCGCCCCAGGGCGGGCGCAAGCACCCCCAGCAGGAGTTCCTGCAGGTCGATACCAGCCAGATCCTGTTTATTTGTGGCGGCGCATTTGCCGGGTTGGAGAAAGTCATCCAGGCACGCTCTTCGTCAGTCGGCATCGGTTTTGCGGCAGAAGTCAAAACCAAGGAAGATGAAGACGATATTGGCACCGTGTTATTGGGTGTGGAACCCGAAGATTTGGTCAAGTATGGCCTGATCCCCGAATTTGTCGGCCGCCTGCCGGTGGTTGCGACCCTGAGCGAGCTCGATGAAGTAGCGCTGAAACGCATACTGGTTGAGCCCAAGAACGCCTTAATCAAACAATACCGCCATTTGTTCGCGATGGAAGGCGCCGAGCTGGAGATTCGCGAGGACGCGCTGCACGCCATCGCCCTCAAAGCAATGGCCCGCAAGACCGGAGCACGGGGTTTGCGGACCATTCTAGAAGGCGTGCTGCTCAATTCCATGTACGAGCTGCCATCTCTGGAAAATGTCTCCAAGGTCGTCGTTGACGAATCTGTGATCGAAGGCGAAGCCGAGCCGTTCGTGCTGTACGAGAGCGAGCCCAAGGCCGCCGCTGGATCTGATTAGACCAATCCGGATCTCAAACACCCGTCATCCCGCTTAAACACCGTCATCCCGGGCTTGACCCGGGACCCATAGTGCCTCGGTAGTGTTGTCACTGCGCAACGGTCACATCAGCCATTTATGGAGCTAGCCGGCGCTCATTCTACTTAACGCCCTATAGGTCCCGGATCGCGCTGCGCTTGTCCGGGATGACGATACTCGTCACTTGTCCGGGATGATGGACCTTGAAAAAACTTCTTCAGCGCCAATATTCCTGAATATCCGTCGCGGGCAATCCAGCCCGCTATAATGATTAAGACAGTCGCAGTTTTTTAGCAGATTATTTCGGGGCAGGCTTTGACCCTGTCGTTGCGTTGAAGGCGGCTTTGAGGACTTTGCATGACTGATTCGAGTTCGACATCATCGCGTGATTTAAAACGCTCTGAGAGCATGCTGATTTCGCAGCCGACGCCGGTGTTGTCCCTGCGTGATGTTGTGGTCTATCCCTTCATGGTGATCCCTTTGTTTGTCGGGCGGGATCGTTCGATCAAGGCGCTCGATCGGGCGATGGACGTTGACAAGCGCATCGTGCTCGTGACCCAACGCAGCCCGGAAGTCGACAGCCCGGAAGAATCCGATCTGTTTGAGGTGGGCACGCTGGCGACCGTTCTGCAGTTGCTCAAACTGCCGGACGGCACGACCAAGGTCCTGGTCGAGGGCGGCGAGCGCGTCAGCATCTCCAAGTACAGCGAAGACAACGGCTTTTTCGAGGCCCGTTGGGATCTGATTCCGGTGGCCGAAGATGTATCCGAAAAGGAAATGGATGTGACCATGCGCTCACTGGTCTCGCTGTTTGAGCAATACGTCAAGCTCAACCGCAAAATTCCACCCGAACTGCTCACCACGCTGGCTGGCATCGAGGACCCCAGCCGTCTGGCCGATACGGTGGCGGCGCACCTTTCCATTCGACTGGAAGAAAAGCAGGTGCTGCTGGAGATGGGCAGCTCGCGGCGCCGGATGGAACACCTGATGGCGCTGGTCGAGGGTGAGATCGACGTGCTGCAGCTCGAAAAACGTATTCGTGGCAGGGTCAAGACCCAGATGGAGAAAAGCCAACGCGAGTACTACCTTAACGAGCAGATGAAGGCCATTCAGAAAGAGTTGGGCGACATGGACGATGCGCCCAATGACATGGATGACCTGACCCAGCGCATTGAAAAGGCAGGAATGTCGAAGGAGACCCAGAAGAAGGCCAACTCCGAACTCAATAAGTTGAAAATGATGTCACCGATGTCGGCCGAGGCGACTGTGGTGCGCAATTATATTGACTGGATGCTCAATGTGCCGTGGAAAAAGCGCAGCCGAATTCGCAAGAAGCTGGAAGAGGCCGAGGGCATTCTGGAAGAGGATCATTACGGGCTGGAGAAGGTCAAGGAACGAATCCTTGAGTATCTCGCCGTGCAGCAGCGCGTGCGCAAGATGAAAGGCCCGATTCTGTGCCTGGTCGGCCCCCCGGGCGTGGGCAAGACCTCGCTGGGACGCTCGATTGCACGCGCCACCGGGCGCAAATTTGTGCGCATGTCGCTGGGCGGCGTGCGTGACGAGGCTGAAATCCGCGGTCACCGCCGCACCTACATCGGTTCGATGCCGGGCCGGGTGCTGCAAAACATGGCCAAAATCGGTACCCGCAACCCGTTGTTCATGCTTGATGAGTTGGACAAGATGTCGATGGATTTCAGGGGCGACCCTTCATCAGCACTGCTGGAGGTACTCGATCCCGAGCAAAATCACACCTTTGCCGACCATTACCTGGAGGTTGATTTTGACCTGTCAGAAGTGATGTTTGTCGCCACCGCCAATTCACTTAATATTCCCAGCCCATTGCTGGATCGCATGGAAGTCATCCGCATTCCCGGCTATACCGAGGATGAGAAGTTCAACATCGGCCGGCGTTATCTGCAGCCCAAACAGATGGAGCAGCATGGCCTGAACAGTGAAGAAATAAGCATTTCGGACCAGGTGCTGATCGACATCGTCCGCTATTACACCCGTGAGTCGGGCGTGCGCAATCTCGAGCGCGAAATTGCCAAGATTTGCCGCAAGTCGGTGAAGCAACTGGGGCTCGAGAACGACAAGAAAAAGATTACCGTTACTGCACGCAACCTTGAGTCGTTTCTCGGCGTGCGTCGATTCCGTTATGGGCTCGCCGAAGAAAATAACGCCGTTGGTCAGGTGACCGGTCTGGCTTGGACTCAAGTCGGCGGCGAGTTGCTCAGTATCGAGGCCACCCTGGTGCCTGGCAAGGGCCAACTGATCCAGACCGGCCAACTGGGTGATGTGATGAAGGAGTCGATCCAGGCGGCGATGACCGTGGTGCGCAGTCGCGCCGAAGAATACGGCATCGAGGAAGGCTTCTACCAGAAGCTGGATGCCCATGTGCACGTCCCTGAGGGCGCCACGCCCAAGGACGGGCCCTCTGCCGGCGTCGGCATGGTCACTGCGCTGGTATCGGCGCTCAGCCAGATTCCGGTGCGTGCGGATGTGGCGATGACGGGTGAGATCACCTTGCGTGGCAACATTCTGCCCATTGGTGGGTTGAAAGAAAAACTTCTGGCGGCCCATCGCGGCGGCATTAAGACGGTGCTGATCCCGGCCGAAAACGAGAAAGACCTGGTGGAAATCCCCAAGGCCATCCTCAAAAAGTTGGAAATTCGCCCGGTGGCCACGATCGACGAAGTGCTCAAGCACGCATTGATCGAATTGCCTCAACCGTTAAACGCGCCAATCGAGTCCAAGACCGGCAATGCTGAAGATCTCAAGAATGCACTCACGACCCATTGAACGCCGTGGTGACATTCACATCAACCGACCCGATTTGAGTCCTAATGGACGGCATTTTCGATTCCATTGATGGTTTTCCGGGGCGTCTCTTCTGTCTGTCGGATGTACCTTGCGATTTATTTTCATTTTGCCAAATAAGCGCTTTCCTCACAGATTGAATCGCTTGGCGATTATTGTTGAGTAAAATCCTTTGAATTGTCCCCAAAACCCTGTTGCGCGGGGGTCACTGGCGTATTAGTATTTACCTACGGCTTGCAGGCCTTGGTATGTAACGCTTTCACGGATTTCCGCGACTTTCGAAGCAGAATAAATCACCCGGTCGGGTCGGGAAGTAAATGCTGCAATTGCCGCTACCAAACCGCCGAAATTTCACACTACTATCTATTAACGGAGTGCAAGAATGAATAAATCTGACCTTGTTGACGCTATTGCTGATTCTGCTGGCCTGAGTAAAGCCGACGCTGGACGCGCAGTCGATGGATTTGTAAACACAGTGACCAGTGCCCTGCAGGGTGGTGATTCTGTGTCATTGGTAGGATTCGGAACGTTCACCGTAAGAGACCGTGCTGCCCGTATGGGCCGTAACCCTCGCACCGGTGAAGCCATCCACATCTCAGCTTCCAAGAACCCTGCATTTAAGGCTGGCAAAGCGCTCAAAGACGCTGTAAACTAGCGCGCCTTCTGAGAGGGTGCTTAGCTCAGTTGGGAGAGCATCGCCCTTACAAGGCGAGGGTCGGCGGTTCGAGCCCGTCAGCACCCACCAGAAATCGTGGAGTGGTAGTTCAGTCGGTTAGAATACCGGCCTGTCACGCCGGGGGTCGCGGGTTCGAGTCCCGTCCACTCCGCCAATAATCCGAAAGGGCGCCTGGGAAGGCGCCCTTTTTGTATCCGTTCAAACGGGCCCGATTCAGTGGTCCTGTTCGGACCGGGCCGTCCCGCGGTCGGTTACCGCGCTCAATGGTGTGTGAGCATATGGTTCTGCAAGCAATTCGTGAAAGACTGACTGGCTTTATCGCCATCTTTATTCTCAGTCTCTTGATCATTCCCTTTGCCTTTGTCGGCGTCAGTTCTTATTTCACTTCCAACAGCCTGAACAACATTGCGCTGGTCAATGATCAGCCCATTTCATTGAACGACTTCAACCAGAGTTTTTCCCGCTACCGGCTGCGCATGCAGCGAATGCTGGGCAATAGTTTCGACCCGGTAGCTTATGACCAACCCATCATCCGGCGCGAGCACCTCGACGGCATGATCGACCAGGAATTGGTGCGCCAGGTCTCGGTCGAATCGGGCTTGTCGGTCGCCGACGATCGACTGGCTGAGGCGATCCGCGACGTCACGTCGTTCCAGGTCGATGGCGTGTTCAATGCAGAGGTTTACCAGGCCTCCCTGCAGGCCAACGCATTAACCCCGCAAGACTATGAAAACCAGATCCGCTCGAGCATGATCCTCAACCAATATCCGCAGACCATTGCCGGCTCTTCCATTGTCACCAACCGGGAATTGGATGAATACGTGCGGCTCCAGGAACAGAAACGCACTTTCATTGCCCTGCTGGTCCCCGTCGAGGAGATTCCCCTGCCGCCAGAGGATGAAGACCCCGCCGCAGACCCGGAAGCAGATGCCGCCCTGGAAACTGAGGACGATGACAGCGCCGCGGACGGTGAACAGATCGAGGTCGCCGAACCCCTCGTGTCAGATGAGGACTTACTGGCTCATTACGATGATCACCAGGGGGATTTCCTGATCCCTGAACGCGTCATCATCGAATACATTGAGCTGGATGCCGCCAGTATCGAAGGCATTGTCGAGCCGGACGAAGACGCCCTGCGCGGTCGTTTCGATGAGCAAAAAGCGCGCTTTATTACGCCCGAGGCAAGACTGACTTCGCACATCCTGATCAACGCCGATCCCACCGCCGGTGAAGATGAAATTGAAGCGGCGCGCGTACAGGCCCAGGGCTTGAGCGACCAGGCTCGGGAAGGTGCAGATTTTGCCGAGCTGGCTATAGAATTTTCCCAGGATGAAGGCTCTGCTGCACTGGGTGGAGACCTCGACTGGGTCGAGCCGACCATCATGGTGCAGGCCTTTGAAACCGCGCTTTATGAACTGACCATGGATCAGCCCATTTCAGAACCCGTGCAAACCGGCTTTGGCTGGCACGTGATCCAGCTGCGGGAAATTCGCCCGGCCGAGGGCATGAGTTTTGAAGAGGCGCGTGAAATCATCGAGGCCGAGTATCGCGAAGAAGCCGAAGAACGCCGCTTCATAGAGCAGGCCGACCGCATGGTCGACCTGATTTACGAGGATCCCACGACGCTCGAGGCTGCTGCTGATGAATTGGCGCTGGAAATCCAGGTCGCCGGGCCGTTTGGCCGCGCCGGTGGCGATGGCGTTGCCACCAATCAATCCGTCGTCCGGGCGGCCTGGTCGGACCTGGTGTTCCTGCAAGGCTCCGTCAGCGACCCGATCGATCTGGATACCAACCACATGGTCATGCTGCGCGTGCGCGAACACCTGCCCGAATCAGTACCGCCATTGGAGGAGATTCGCGACCTGGTCACCACATCGGTCTTGACGCAAAGAGCCAATGAATCCGCCCGTGACCGGGCCGAAGCCTTGCTGGTCCGCGTTGAAGCCGGCGAAACCTTGTCCGACCTGGCGGCGTCAGAAAGCCTCGAACTGCTCGAAAACGAAGCCGCGCCCCGCACCGGGGGTGGCCTGCGTCGCGACTTGCAAACCGAACTCTTTGCAATGCAAAGCCCTGCCGAAGGTGCCGTGATTAATGAGATCATCGGGCTTGACGATGGCTATGCCGTGTTGCAGCTCAGCGCTGTTGAGGATGGCAAGCTGGAAGAGGGTGAAGTGCTTCGCGAGCAAAATTTTCGCCTGCGCATCGCCAACTCCATTGCCAACCAGGAAGCCCTGGCCTTCATCAGAATGTTGCGGTCGCAGTCGAACATAGAAGTGTTCGAAGAAAAACTCTAACGTCATTCCGGACAAGCGCAGCGCGATCCGGGACCTATTCGGCGTTGGGTAGAATGAGCGCCGGTCAGCTCCATGATTGGCTGATGTGACCGTTTCGCAGTGATTACATTACCAAGGCACTATCGGTCCCGGGTCAAGCCCGGGATGACGGTGTTGGAGCGGGATGACGATGTTTGAGCGGGATGACGGTGTTTGAGTGGATGACGGTGTTGGAGCGGGATGACGGTGTTTTAGATCACTTTCGGTCGCCCGACAGCTCCGCCATACCCAAAATGTTGTAACCGGCGTCCACGAACGTCGTCTCCCCTGTCACTCCCGAAGCCAGGTCGCTGCACAGAAAGGCGGCCACTTGTCCCACTTCCCGGGCGGTGATGGTGCGGCGCATGGGTGCGGTTTGCCGCACGTGATCGAGCATGCGGCGGAATTGCGAGATGCCGGCAGCGGCCAGTGTTTTGACCGGCCCCGCGGAGATGCCGTTGACGCGTATACCCCTGGGGCCGAGGCTCTGGGCCATATAGCGGATATTGGCCTCCAGGCTGGCCTTGGCCAGGCCCATCACATTGTAACTCGGCATGGAGCGCACTGAGCCCATATAGGTCAAAGTCAGCATCGCAGCGTCACGGCCCTCCATCATTGGCAAGCCGGCCTTGCCCAGCGCCGCAAAGCTGTATGAGCTGATGTCATGGGCGATGCGAAAGCCTTCGCGGGAGATGACATCCATATAGTCACCTTCAAGTTGCTCGCGCGGTGCGAATCCGACCGCGTGGACCAGAATGTCGTAACTGTCCCAGTGTTTGGCCAACTCGCTGAAGACCTTGTCGATGTCTTCGTCCGAGGCGACGTCGCAGGGCAACGTGATGGTTGAATTGCATTGTGCGGCAATCTTATCCACACGGGACTTGAGTCTTTCAGTCTGGTAGGTGAAGGCGAGTTCGGCGCCATGCTCAAACATCGCTTCTGCGATGCCCCAGGCAATTGACCGTGGGCTGGCGACGCCAACAATCAGGGCTCTCTTACCGGTTAAAAATCCCATGTGGCTAACGGTGTCCTTTGAATGCGATGGGCCAGATTACTCGATTCGGGCAGTGATGTTAAGCTCGCTGGTCACCGACCCGGGGGCACAAATTCAAGTCGCGCCGCCGCCTCATGTTCGACCACGTCGCGGCCATCGTAGGCCAGCGCACCGTTGACATAGGTTGAACTGATCGTGGACCGGAAAGTCTCCCCCTCAAAAGGTGACCAACCGCAACCTGACAGCACACTGGCAGCGGATCTGATTGTCGATTGCGCCATGTCCACCATGACCAGATCCGCCCAGTAACCTTCGCGCAAATAGCCGCGCTCACGCACGCCAAACCGATCTGCCGGGTTATGCGCGGTCTTGAGAACCAGGGTAAACAGGTCAAACACATCATCGTGCACCAGCTCCAGCGCGACCAGCATTGCGTCCTGCACCAGGGGCAGGCCCGCAGGGGCTGTGAGATAGTCTGTAACGGCCTTTTCTGCCACCGTGTGCGGGGCATGGTCGGTGGCGATAATATCCAGCCGACCCGCTTTCAGGGCCTTGAGCAGGGCGCTTCTGTCAGCGGCGCTCTTGATCGCCGGATTGCACTTGATGCGGTTGCCCATGCGGGGGTAATCGTCCGCACAAAAGTGCAGAAAATGTACGCACACCTCGGCGGTTATTGACTTGCCCTGCATCGGCCCGGGTTCAAACAGGTTCATTTCCCGTTCCGTCGTCAGGTGGAGTATGTGCAGCTGTGCATCGTGCTCGCGCGCCAGCGAGACCGCCAGGGCGGATGAACGGTAACAGGCTTCGGTGTCGCGAATATTCGGGTGCTCTTCCACCGGAATGTCTCTCCCATAGGTCGCCATCGCGCGCTGCAGCCTGGATTGAATCCGCGGCGTATCTTCGCAGTGGGTGGCGATCAGCGTCGGCGCCTCACGAAAGATTCCGGTCAGCGTTTGTTCATTGTCTACCAGCATGTTGCCGGTCGATGCGCCCATGAAGATCTTGATGCCGCAGGCCCTGCCTGCAGGCAGGGCGCGAATTTCGTCAAGGTTGTCATTGGTGGCGCCAAGATAAAAGCCGTAGTTGGCCGCCGATTTCAGCGCTGCGGTGGCGTATTTCTGTTCCAGGGCGTCCAGGGTCACGGTCGGCGGCTGTGTATTGGGCATCTCCATATAGCTGGTGATGCCGCCGGCGACCGCCGCGCGGGATTCCGAGTGGATGCCACCCTTGTGTGTCAATCCGGGCTCGCGAAAATGCACCTGGTCATCGATCATACCCGGCAGCAGGTAGCGGCCGGCGGCATCAACAACCGCAGTACCCTCCGCGGCCATGATGTCCGCTTCGATGCGCTTGATGCGGCCACGGTCTATCAGCAGGTCACCCTGGGTCTGTTGACCTTCATTCACCAGGATTGCGTTCTTGATCAGGATCGTCATGCGGCCATGGCCTTGTGTGCGCGGGGCGGGCAAGGGTACTGCATCAGGGTACCGGATCATAGCCGCCCGCACACCACGGATGGCATCGGGCAATACGCTTGAGTGCGAGCCAGCTGCCAGGCACGGCGCCGTACCTGCCGATGGCCTCATCGGCATACGCCGAGCAACTCGGATCAAAGCGGCAGTGGCTGCCGAGAAAAGGACTCAGCAACAATTGGTAGGCCCTGATCATGCCGGTCAGAATGTTTTTCATGCAAAGTATTTTGGCCGCTTTGGCAGAGAATTGACTAGAAAACTTGCCGTCAGCTTCAAGTTCAGCTATAACACTGCAATTTCATTTGAGTGCGTATAGGGCGTTTTTAAAATATTCATTTAAAATCATATGTTTATGATTTTGGGGTTTTGATCTAGCCCAGAAGTAATGATCCAAGGAGTAGGTTAACACGATGTTAGCAAATCAAGTGGTTTTGAAGAAGGGCTACAGGCCTTTGAAGAAGGAAAAATACATGTGTGTAAAGCAGGTGGAGTACTTCCGACAAAAGTTGGTGGGTTGGCGTGACGATTTGGTTGAGGAGTCACGTGAGACGATCAACAATCTGCAGCAAGAGGTTCGCGATGTGGGCGACGAAGCTGAGCGCGCCACGCGCGAAACGGAGAACAGCCTGGAGTTGCGTACCCGCGACAGATACAGAAAGCTGCTCAACAAGATCAATAAGGCGTTGATCCGGGTAGAAGACGGCGATTACGGCTTCTGCGCCGAGACAGGTGAAGAAATCGGGCTGGCGCGACTGGAAGCGCGTCCAATCGCCACGCTGTGCCTGGATGCCCAGGAACGTTGGGAAATGCGTCAGCGCCAGATGGGTGATTCGCGCTGATTTGATCAAATTTTGACCAATATTAATCGTTTGTTAACACTTTACGCTCAATTTCCGTAGAATAGCTTGTGAACGCTCGCTGTCAGGCTACAGCGGGGGGAGAAACGTTCTTTTAGCAGTGATTTAGAGTAGGAGTGAATTTGCGTGAAAATCCGTAAAATAACGATTGCCCTGGCCATCCTCGCGGTGACATTGGGCGCGACCAATTTGTCGGCCGATGGCGATCAGCCTTGGCATGTTTCTTACCAGGTTGGTGGCGTCAGTCTCGATAGTGATCGGCCATCGGACCAGGGTTCTATATTCCAGTCGGTCGGTTTTGGGCGGTTCTTTGGTAACAATTTCAGCCTGGATGTTGAATACGACCAGTTCAATAACGACCTTGATACTTCGGTCGTATCGCTTGCGCCAGGCGTCACCTATGACGAATACAAACTGAGCAATTGGGGTGTCATGATTCGTTACTACGTCGGTCAACGTACCGTGCGTCCATACTTTGCCCTGGGCATTGGGCGGCAGAAGCATCGCAGTATCGTACATGAAGGATTTGCCACCACACTCAGTGCCGGTGTTGGCTTGCAGGGCCAGTTCAGCAAGCACTTCAGCGGTCGTGCACAGATACTCTACCGGCGCGATAATGACAGCAATACGGTCGCCAATCGGGATAGCTTCAACGATTTAATTTATACCTTTGGACTAAATTTCGATTTCGGTGGCAGGACCCCACCACCGCCGCCACCGCCACCGCCGCCACCACCACCCAAGCCTGAGCCCGCTCCGGTCAATCCCGACCTCGATGGTGACGGTGTACCCAATGCACGCGACAAGTGCCCGAATACGCGGCCAGGCGCCGTGGTCGACCTCGACGGTTGTGAAGTTGAAGCCGTGATTGAACTCGAAGGCGTGCATTTCGACTTCGACAAGGCCACCCTCAAGCCCGAAGGCATCGTCATTCTCAACGAAGCGACCGCGCTGTTGAAGCAGCACGAGCGGGTGGTTGTTGAAGTGGCGGGTCATACCGACAGCAAGGGCGACGCAGACTACAACCAGGGCCTGTCAGAGCGCCGTGCCAACGCCGTGAAAGACTACCTTTCCAACAAGGGTGTTAAGGCCAGCCGCCTGTCCGCACGCGGTTATGGCGAATCACGGCCGGTGGCCAGCAACGATTCTGAAGCAGGGCGGGCCGAAAACCGCCGTGTGGAGTTGATTATTCTGGATCGCTGAAACAAGACTGCAGGAATGAGACAAGCCCCGCCGATTGGCGGGGCTTTTTTTTCAGCTCAGCAACGATCTTGCATGGCCCCGGATCGCCCCCAACATAGCGTGCAGGCCATTGGCTCGGGTGGGTGAAAGATGGTCGCTCAGACCAATGGCTTCGATAAACTCGGGTTCAGTTTCCGCAATCTGCCTGGCCGAAGCACCTGAATAGACCTTGATCAGCAAAGCGATCAAGCCGGACACGATGGCGGCATCGCTGTTGGCGCGAATGGTGACCTCGTGTGCATCACCTTCCAGGTAGAGCCACACCCGCGACTGGCAGCCGGCCAGCAACACCTCATCGCGTTTTTCTTCTTCGGCCAGCGGTTCAAGTCTGCGGCCCAAGTCAATGAGATACTGGTAGCGGTCCAGCCACTCGGGAAACATCTCGAAGCCCCGCACAATGTCCTGCTGAACTGCGGCGAGATCATGCATCGATTTACGCCTCGCCCCGGCGCCAGCGAGTGCCTTCCGACCCGTCTTCAAGCACCACGCCCATGGCGGCCAGTTGGTCCCGCACGACATCGGCGGTCTCAAAATCGCGAGCGGCACGGGCCTGGTTACGTTTCAGGATCAGGGCTTCGATTTTGACCGCGTCGGGATGAGCTGCAACGGCGCCGAACCACTCCTCCGGATCGCTCTGCAACAAGCTGATCAACTTGCAATCGCCGAGGAATTCGGCGCCCAGTTTGCGCGCCGCGTTTTCATTTTCGGCCCGGGCCAATTCGTGGCTGACCCGGCTGAGTTCGGCTAGCGCGATGGGCGTGTTGATGTCGTCCTTGAGGGCATCGATGAAGGCGCTGCCCGGCTCACCCGCCTCGAAGGGTCCAAATTTGCCGGCGGCTGACCGTAGGACGCTATACATCCGATCCAGGGTACGCCGTGCACGCGCCAGTTCCTTTTCCGACCAGTCCAGCGGTTGACGGTAGTGCGCCGTCAGCAGCAGGTAGCGCAAGGTCTCACCACTGTGATCCTTCAACAGGTCGTGGACAATCAGTGTATTGCCCAGCGACTTGGACATCTTGCGTTTTTCCATGGTCACAAAACCGTTGTGCATCCAGAAGCGTGCAAACGGAGCGCCGCGATGGACGCAGACGCTTTGGGCAATTTCATTTTCATGGTGCGGAAAAACAAGGTCCTGGCCGCCGCCGTGAATATCAATGGTCTCACCCAGATGGGTCTCCGCCATGGCAGAGCATTCAAGGTGCCAGCCCGGTCTTCCACGGCCCCATGGGCTGTCCCAGCCAGGTTGCGAATCATCCGAGGGCTTCCACAACACAAAGTCGCCAGGGTGCTTCTTGTAGGGCGCTACCTCTACGCGGGCGCCGGCGATCATTTCGCGCATGTCGCGGCGTGACAGTCGGCCATAGTTATCGTAGGACTCGATATTGAAGAGCACGTGGCCCTCGGCTACGTAAGCGTGGTCTTGTTCAATCAGGCGAGCCATCATGTCTTGCATCTGCGCCATATGCTCAGTGGCATGGGGCTCAATTGTCGGGTTGCCAACGCCCAGCGCCGCCATGTCTTGCCGGTAGGCCGCCGTATACTTGGCTGAGATCTCGGTGATCGGTACGCCTTGCTCGGCGGCCAGGGCATTGATTCTGTCGTCGATGTCTGTGATGTTGCGCGCATAGACGACATTCGGGTATTCCATGCACAGCACGCGGTAAAGCAAATCAAATATCACCACCGGCCGGGCATTGCCGATATGCGCGTAGTTATAAACCGTTGGCCCGCAGACATACATGGTCACCCGTTCCGGATCGAGTGGCTGGAATTCCTGTTTTCCACGCGAGAGCGTGTTGTAAAGCCGAATGGTCAAAGCAAACCCTCATTGCCGAGCCTGTTTTACTTCAATCGGCTATTCTATCAATTCCGAGGGTTTCAAGACCATACAAATGAATGAACTTTATGCCACCCACCGGGCAGAAATTCAGCAACGCTGGGAGCAGGCGCTGGAACTTTCCCGCTTTGACGCCTGCCTGGTGCATTCGGGCACGCCCCGGATCAGTTTTCAGGATGATTACGCTTACCCCTTCAGAGCCAACCCCAATTTCCTGGCCTGGCTGCCACTGACCCACCACCACGACAGCGCGCTGTTGATTCGGCCAGGTGAGCGGCCGCTGCTGTTTTATTACCAGCCCGACGATTACTGGTATCAACCGCCGGCCGATCCCGAATCCTGGTGGGCAGACCATTTTGAAATTCACCGGGTCACCGATACCGAAGGCTGGCGGGATGGACTGATGGCACGGATCAACGGCCTGACACTGGGGTTGACCGATATTGCCGCCATCGGCGATGCGCCCGGCCTGGCGGCGGCATTTGCGCCGCAGCGTATCAATCCCGTGGATCTGAGCTGTGCCCTGCAATTGGCCCGAACCCGCAAAACACCGTATGAAATTGCCTGCATGGCACAGGCCAGCACACGGGGCGCCCGGGGGCACCGGGCGGCCGAGGTTGCCTTCCGGCAAGGCGATAGCGAATTCGATATTCATCAGGCCTATTTGGAGGCCTGTCGGCAGGTCGAGAGCGAGCTGCCATATGCCAGCATTGTGGGTCTGAATGAAAATGGCGCCGTGCTGCATTACCAGGGTCGGGAACAGGCGCCACCTGCTGAGTCGCGTTCCTTCCTGATCGATGCCGGATGCACCACCCATGCCTACGCGTCGGACATTACCCGCAGCTATTCGGCAAAAGATGATGATTTCGCACAATTGATCCAGGCCATGGATGTGTTGCAGCAGTCGCTGGCCGGGCAGGTCAGGGCAGGGCTTGACTACCGGCACCTGCATCTGTTGGCCCACCTGGAAATTGCCGGCCTGCTCAATGCCTTCGGCATGATCAACTGCAGTACCGAAGATGCGGTGGAGTGCGGTCTGAGTTCGGTATTTTTTCCGCATGGTTTGGGCCACTTCATCGGCCTGCAAACACATGATGTCGCCGGTCTGATCGACAACGCCGGCGAGGATTCCCCGCGCCCCGCCGGCCACCCGTTTTTGCGCCTAACCCGCGTGCTTGAGCCCGGAAATGTATTGACGATTGAGCCTGGCCTGTACTTCATCGAGTCTTTGCTTGATGCCTGGCGCAGTGAGTGCCATGCCTCGCTGATCAACTGGGCGGTCATTGAACGCTTCAAGCCTTATGGGGGGGTACGCGTAGAAGACGATGTGGTTGTGACCGATGGGGCGCCGCACAACCTGACCCGCAATGCATTTGTGGCTCTGCAGACCTGAGGCAGCCCTGTTTGCGGCTCAGGACAGGGCAAGCGTGCCTTTTAGCGCGCCCAGTCCGGGCCGGTCCTTCTCAGTCAGCCTGCCGATGAGTTTGAATCGATTGCGGCTGGTGCGCGGCAGTCCCGTGCGGCTGTAGAGGAAAGTTTCCAACAGTCTTTTGCGCTCTGCGAGCGTCAATTCGGTTCTGCATCGTTTCAGATCGAGTCTCTCGGCTGGCGGCCAGGCGGCTATTCTGCCCGCCATAACCGCGGGATGAGTGCCTTCATAGGGGGCGATAAACTGGCGCGGATAGTACTGCAGGTAGTAATCGCTGTCTGCCGGTTCAGAGGCTTCGGTTTTGTGCACGGCGCTCTCGAATTTGGACGCCTGCTGGCGCAGCGAGTGCACGTAGCCATAGCGGAAAAGATCTGCGCCGCTGTCGATCGAGCTCGGATAACGGCCCTGGGTGGAAAACCCATCGAAAATCGCGAAACTCATCCCATCGCGGATCGAGTAAGTGCCGATGTTGGGACGGATAATTCGTGCCGTGTACTTGAAACGCCTGGGATACACTGGAATGTAGTGCCTGTAGTCTGACCAGAACGTCAGCCGTTCGACCAACATGGCCTCGATCTCCTGGTCGCGGGCATGCCGTTCCATCAGTGCCCGAAGAGGCAGCAGGCTGTCCTCATGCAACACTTCATTGGCTTGCAGATACAGGCACCAGGTGCCTCGCACAAAGCCGAGCCCGATGCTGGTTTGCTGAGCCAACAGGCACTTTTGCGGACGTACATCGGGCGACCAACGGGTTTGAATGATGCGGATGCGGTCGTCATTCAGTGTCTCAAGCCGGGCGAGTGTCTCATCGTCGCTGTCGCCGGCCACAATGACAAACTCATCGCAGATCGATAAAGCCGATCGAATGGACTCCAGGAAAGGATAGTTCAGCCGCACGCCGTTACGGATGATGGTGAGTCCGGATACAAGGGTATCGTTCAAACTTATTCCTCTCGCACTTCAGGCGGGTGTTTCGGAAGCCAATTTTAACCTGAACCGGCAATTAGACTAGATTCTTGTCATTGTATCGAGGACGCTATTTGGCTCTTCCTTGGCCGTGAGGTGATTCGAAGTCAAGTGGCGCGCCAGTCCAAGCCGCTTTAAACTGATGTCACGCGCGCAAAAGATAATGGCTTTGCAATTTTTTGACCAGGACTCGGGTCCTGATTGCCGTAATACCCCAAGACCATCAATGAGGTGAACATCATCATGGCAAAGCAAAAGATTCTTTCCTCTGAAATTACCACCGAGCTGAACTATGTGAATCGGCGCAATTTCATTCGTGATGCCGGCCTGGGCATGGTGGCGGCCGGTGTGGCGAGCGGCGGTCTGTTGGCCTGGACAGGGGCAAGTGCGGGCGTTACGGCGCTTGAGACCGTACAGGGCCCCTACAGCACCTCAGAGGCGGCCAACAGCTACGAGGACATTACGACCTATAACAATTATTACGAATTTGGTACCGGCAAGGCCGATCCCCACGAAAACGCCGGCGAATTCGAGCCGCTTCCCTGGCGCGTGAAAGTATCGGGGGAATGCGACAAGCCGGGTGATTACGCCTACGAAGATATTATCGCGCCCCACACCCTGGAAGATCGGGTATACCGACACCGTTGTGTCGAGGCCTGGTCGATGGTGGTGCCCTGGGTGGGTTTTCCGCTGGCCGATCTGATCAAGCGTTTCGAGCCCAATTCACAGGCCAAGTTCGTCAAGTTCAAAACGCTCCACGACCCCAAGCGGATGCCGGGTCAAAAGCGCGGCGTGCTGCGCTGGCCTTACATCGAAGGACTGACCATAGCAGAAGCCATGAATCCACTGGCGTTGATGGTGGTGGGATTGTATGGCAAGACGCTGCCCAATCAGAATGGTGCACCTTTACGGCTGGTCACCCCGTGGAAATATGGCTTCAAGGGCATTAAAGCCATTGTTGAGATCGAGTTTACCGGGCGCCAGCCCAAGAGCAGTTGGGAATTGGCCGCCGCCAATGAATACGGTTTTTACGCCAACGTCAATCCCGAGGTGAATCATCCGCGCTGGAGCCAGGCCAAAGAGCGCCGCATTGGCGCCGGCATATTTGCGCCCAAGCAGCCCACGCTGATGTTCAACGGTTATGGGGAAGAAGTCGCAGCCATGTACACTGGCTTGAATCTGCGCAGAAACTTCTGAACAGGCGAGAAATGCACAACGCTCTCCTGTCGCAATAAATCGATCAAGTGAAACCCAAAGCGGTACGACTCTTGAAGGTCCCGGTATTCCTGGCCTGCCTGATTCCGTTGGTGATGCTGGTTTTTGGCACCTTCGAAATCGCCGGCGCGAGCCTGGGTCCAAACCCGATCGAAGAACTGATTCATCAATGTGGCAAATGGGGGCTCAAATTCCTCTTGGTCACCCTGGCGATCACGCCCCTGAAGTTGATTACGGGTTGGCTGTGGTTATTTCGCTTCCGGCGCATGTTTGGCCTGTTCGCTTTTTTCTACATTGTGATGCATTTCCTGGTTTACGCCGGCATTGACCAGCGCTTTGACTTAGCCGCCATCGTCGAGGATGTCATCGAACGACCCTACATCACACTGGGCATGACCGGATTGCTATGTCTGCTGCCCCTGGCGTCGACCTCCACGCGCGGAATGCAGCGGCGCCTGGGCCGAAAATGGGGACAAATGCACCGGCTTGTATATGTCATTGGCATCCTGGGGGTGTGGCACTTTTACTGGCAGGTCAAACAGGACCTGCTGGAGCCATTGATCTACATTGGAATTCTCGCCGTGCTGCTGGGATACCGCCTGTGGCGGCGTTGGCGACGGCGTCGCCGTTACGTCACAGTACCCAGCGGCGGTAAACTGCAAGAGGAATCATAATGGCCGTATTGCGTACCCCGGACGACTGCTTTTCAAACTTGCCGGACTTTCCCTTCACGCCTCACTATAGTGAAATCGACGACCCGGATCACGGCGCTTTGCGCATCCATCATGTGGATGAAGGTCCAGCCGATGGGCCGGTGGTGCTGTGTCTGCACGGCGAGCCTAGCTGGAGTTTTCTCTACCGCAAGATGATTCCGATCTTCGTCGCGCAAGGCTGCCGCGTGATTGCACCTGACCTGGTCGGATTCGGCCGTTCCGACAAACTTTCAGAACGCAGCGACTATAGCTACCTCAAACACGTCACCTGGATGACGGACTGGCTGCGGGCGCAGGACCTGCAGGCAATCACGCTGCTGGGCCAGGACTGGGGTGGGCTGATCGGTCTCAGGGTGGTGGCCGAGAATCCGCATTGGTTTGCGCGCTTTTCTCTGTCCAACACTTTTCTGCCAACGGGTGATCAGGCTGCCGGCGAACAATTCCTGCGGTGGCAGAAATTCAGTCAAAATGATCCGGATTTCGATATCGGCTATATCGTTAACCTGTTCGGCCGTGGAAGGCTCTCTGTGGCCGAGCAGGAGGCTTACCGCGCGCCGTTTCCTGGCGACGAATACAAGGCCGGCGCACGTCAATTTCCTGTGTTGGTGCCGACCCGCCCGGACGACCCCGCTTCGCAGGCCAATCGGGCCGCCTGGAAAGAGCTCAGCGGGTGGCGCAAACCCGTATTGTTGTGTTTCTCAGACAGCGATCCGATTACCCGCGGTGGTGACAAAGCCTTTTTGAAGTTGGTGCCCGGCACCAGCGGCCAGCCCCATATCACACTCAAAGGCCGGCACTTTATTCAGGAAGAGGATGGCGAGCGCTGGGCCGGCGCAGTGGCGGCCTGGATGGAAGGCTCGGACCCAAATTCAACCTGATACATTGCCACCGTAGCGGATGAAGAAGCGGCGCTTGGCCGGGTAGGGGAATACGTCAACCTGGCCGCCACCGATGATCGTCTGTTTGATGCTGTTCCACCAATCGGCATCCATCAGGTCAGCGTGGTGCTCCCGGAACACTGCCATATCGTCCTGATTGGCAAAGAAAAACGGGCCAAAAGACTCCGGAAAGACATCATTTTCCAGAATCGAGTACCACGGCGTGTCGGAGATCTCGTCATCATAACTGCGTGGCGGCGGAACGCGTCGAAAATTGCAGTCGGTGATGTAGCAGATTTCATCGTAGTCGTAGAACACCACCCGTTTGGTTCGAGTGACTCCAAAATTTTTCTTCAGCATGTCGCCTGGAAAAATGTTCGCCCCGGCGAGGTCGCGGATGGTCTGGCCAAAGTCGCGAATGGCTCGGCGTCGCCTGGAGGGCGAGACCTGGGACAGGTACTGGTCAAGCGGTTGCATGCGGCGCTCGATATAAATATGACGGATCACCAGCTTGTCGCCCACCTCCTCGATGGAATCAGCCGCCTGGTCGCGCAATTCCCGCAGCAGTTCCGGATCGATCCTGCCGAGCGGGATGGCGACGTTGGAGTATTCCAGCGTGTCCGCCAATCTGCCGACGCGGTCGTGAAACTTGACCAGTTGGTACTTGCCCTTCACGTCTTCCCGCGAGGACGTTTTCGGCGGATCAAAATGGTCGCGGATCAGCTTGAAGACGAACTGGAACGACGGCAGAGCAAACACCAGCATGACCATGCCACGCACGCCCGGGGCGATCTTGAAATCGTCCTGCGAGTGGCTCAGATGGTGCTGCAATTCCCGGTAAAACAGCGTTTTGGCTTGTTTTTGAAGCCCCAGCATGGCGTACAGGTCGACCGGAGACTTACTCGGCATGATGGACAGCAGAAAAGCCACATAGGCCGATGGCACCTCCATGTCCACCAGGAAGTAGGCGCGGGAAAAACTGAACACGATGGCGACTTCTTTACGGCGCAGCAGGGCAGTGTCGACGAAAACCTGGTAGTCGCTCCCGTGTAAAAGCGGAATGACCAATGCCTGGCTGCGGTCGCCATTAATAATGCGCCCGACAATGTAGGCCGCCTTGTTGCGGAAGAACAATGAGCCCAGGACCTGGATTTGGTAATTGGGCTGCGCCTTCCAGTCATCTGTGCGCTGCTCAAGTATGGCGCGCTCCAGCCAGCGGATATCGCGACGCAGATTCTCAAAGGTATTGGCCAGCTCGAAGCCGGTGAGAACCTGCAGCAGGCAGCGCCGCAGGCTGTCTGTGGCCGGATAGTAGCTGCGATACGAGGGCGCCGACCCGTGCAAATGCTCGGTGCTCAGCCCGGGGCGCCAGAAGATATTTCTGTTGTTGTAGTAATCTCTATGAAGAACTCTACAAGCTACTGAATTATAAAAGGTTTCTGCACACTCAGCCTGCAAGTGGTTCATCAACAAGGTGATATAAGCAGCCTTGACCGGGGGCCACATATTGGTGTTTCGGGACGCCTCGGGAAAACGCCTCGATAGGGCGATTACCGTTTCATTGACCCGCTTCTCATAACCCAGGATCCGTTCCCTGCTGGCTTCTGCCGCGCGCGACCACTCTGCGCGCTCGAAACACACCTTGGCTTCGTAGCTGAAGCGGCGAAACAGGTAGTAGTGTTTGTTGAAGCCATCGAGAATGGCCTGCGCTATGGCCGGTGCGTCAGGCGTGAGGTCTGGTGCACCGGTTTCGGGACCAATTTCTGCCGTCGATTGTTCCATGGATTTACTCAACAGACGACAACAGCCCGATTCCAGCAGCCGCGACTTGAGCTGCCAGGGGGGTTATTTTCTGTGCCATGAACTGGTCCAGTTGCTCCAGTGCCAACGCCAGCCGCTGCTGTGCCCGGTCGATGTAAATCTGTGCAGCTGGAGAATGACCGTCCATCGTACTGCTGACGTACCCGTAAGCATCGAAGATCGCGCTGGTGACCTTGTCGCCGCTGTAGACAACTCCCTTGGTCTCGGGCCGCACCCGGAATCGCTCTTCGACGTCATTGAGCTCTGACTGGAGCGCCTTGATCGATTTCGTGAGTTGGGTAAGGTTTTCGTCCTCGCCAGCGTTGACGGCTGCGGCAATCAAGGTGCTGATGGTGCCCAGGTCGCGGCGTGTGCTGTCGATGCGCTCAACGGCCGCCACGGCATCTTCCTGCAAATCCATCAGTGCCAACAGAGTGCTGTAGTTATCCAGGCGCGTTTGCGCGCTGTAAGGGCTGCGAGGATCAGGCAGTACCGTGACAGGCAGGCTGGCCTCAGTCGGCTCACCTTGCGGATTCTCCAGTGTCAGCACCAGCGCGTAGCTGCCCGGCGGCACCTGTGGCCCGGCCGGCAGATCGGCGTCCGGTTTTGGCCGCTGCGGGCCGGGAAAATCCCGCACGCCATCGCGCACCAGGGGCCATGTGATCCGATTGATGCCTTGATACACGGGGCTTTTGAAAGTTCGAACCACGGTGCCGTCTGTCTCATAAATCTGTACTTTTATGGTGGGTGGCCCATTATTTTGCTTATCATTTTTTTCCGCCATGGCTTCGTCGTCGGTTGGATGCTGCGTGCCGGCAGCTTCAATTCGTTGTGCCATGGCCCGCGCGCGCTCGCGTTCTTCATTCGGATGCGGCAGATCATCACCGCTGACCATAAAGGTGACCATGACGCCGTAGGGCTCGTTTTCTGCCCTGAATTCACCGGACCCGGTAAAGCGGGTGGAAGCGGCCTGGCTGGCGACATACTGTTGACCGGGCGTGACGGAAAGAATCCGCAGTCGGCGGGTGAAATCCTTTTCATCCAGGCCCCGCAGGGCGCTGTAATCGTCAATCACATAGATCGAACGTCCGTGGGTGCCAAGAACCAAGTCGTTTTCTCTGGACTGAATGGCCATGTCCATGACTGAAGCAGTCGGCACGCCGGCGCTGAAGCGGGACCAGTCAGCGCCGCCATTGGTGCTGAAATAAAGCCCCAATTCGGTTCCCAGAAAGATCAGGTTTGGGTCCACCGGGTCCTGCAGGATTGACAGCGCGTAGCCTTCCACGCCGTCTGATGACAGGCGGGTCCACCGCCTGCCGAAGTCATCGACGCGAAAGACGTGCGCTCGCATGTCGGATCTGCGGTGGTCGTCGGCAACCACAAAGGCGGTGCCCGCCTGGTGCGCTGAAGGGGCGATCATCGGCACCCAGGCACCCGCGGGAAAATGCCGGCTGCGCTGATCGATCCTGGCCCAGTTTTGACCGCCATCGCGCGTAACATGGATACGGCCGTCGTCGCTGCCGACCCAAAGTAGACCTGGTTGCAGCGGGCTTGCGGCCACCGCCACAATCGAGGTGTAATTTTCCGCTGTGGTGACATCGGGCGTTAGCCCGCCGCTGTCCTTGTAGGTCTGCATGGCCGGGTCGTTGCTGGTCATATCGGCGCTGATGATCGTCCAGCTGATCCCCCGATCTGTAGATTTGTGCAAAAACTGGCTGCCGTAGTAGATTGTTGCCGGGTCAAAGGGGTCCTGCTCCAGGCCCGCGTTCCAGTTGAATCGCAACTCGGCATCAGGCGAGGGCGGGTTGGGTTTGATGGCGCGCATTTCGCCGTTGTCCAGATTCCAACGGTACAGATTGCCCCCCTGTGACATGGCATATCCACGCCGCGAATTCTGCGGATCAGGAAGGGTATCAAATCCATCGCCGAAGGCGACTTCCTGCCAGTGGAAATTACGGATGCCGCCGTTTTCCCAGACTTCACTCGGCCCGCGCCAGGAACCATTGTCCTGCAGTCCGCCATAGATGTGGTAAGGCAGGTCGTTATCCACCGCGATATGGTAGAACTGGCTCAGCGGCAGGTTACGCACAAAGCGCCAGGTCGCCCCCTGATCACGGCTGATGGCAATGCCGCCGTCGTTGCCGATGATCAGATGGCTGGAGTCATTGGGGTTGATCCAAAAAGCGTGGCTGTCGATGTGTACCGTATTGGAGGCTGCACAGCAATTGATCGCCGGATTGGGCTCGAAGGTCTTGCCGCCATCGATTGAAACGCTCAGCCGGGTGAAAATGTTGTAGAGCCGATCCGGATTCTGCGGGTCGGCGGCGATTTCGGTGTAGTAGAAAGGTCGTACCGCAATATCGTACTGTTCATTGACCCGGGTCCAGTTGAGCCCACCGTCTTCGGAGCGCAGCAATGCGCTGGTTTCGGCTTCAACTAGCGCATAAACGCGGCCCTGCTGCGCCGGGGATGGGGCCAGGGTGATACGCCCCAGTTCGCCTTCGGGCAGGCCGTCTTCCTGGGTGCGCCGTTGCCAGTGCTGACCTCCATCCCAGGAGATATACAGCCCTGACTCTGGCCCACCGGAATTGAAGAACCAGGGTTGGCGGCCGTGTTGCCAGAGGCTGGCATAGACCTTGTCAGGATTAAAAGGGTCAATTTTGACGTCGGTGCCGCCAGTTCTACTGCCGGCGTACAGAATGCGCGTCCAGTTCTCCCCGCCGTCAGATGTCTTGTAGATGCCGCGCTCGTCATTCTCACCCCACAATTTTCCCAGCGCCGCCACGTAGACCGTATTGGCATCGCTCGGATGCAACGCGATACGGTTGATGCGTTCAGAATCCGCCAGGCCCACCAGCATCCAGGTTTTGCCGCCGTCGATTGACTTGAACAGGCCACCGCCTATGGAGGTTGAGTTGCGCGTATTGCCCTCGCCGCTGCCGACCCAGATGATTTCCGGGTTTACCTGATTGATGGCAACAGCGCCGATCGAGGCAAATTTCTCATCGTCGAAAACCGGTGTCCACGTCAGTCCCCCGTTATCGGAGATCCACACGCCCCCCGATGCGGTGCCGATGACGATGTGGTTGGGGTCATCCGTGACCGCGTCTATGGCCGTGATTCTGCCGCTGACCGCAGCGGGTCCGAGTGAAAGGGCACTCAGCCCTTCGAGTAACTGGTTGTCAATCTCGGCGCAAACCGACTGGATGGTCAGCGCCAGGAGCGCAATGCCAAGGCCATGGAAGATGCGGCATCGAAAGAACCGGCGTTGGATGAATGGGATTGACGCGACTGACTTCGACTTCATTGGTGCTTTCCTGTGAACTTGCCTGGATGATCCATTCTATCGCCTGGCGGGAATTTTTGGCGGCATGGCCTGTCAGACTTTCGTATCCGCCAGATTCCTTTATAATCGCGTACTCGTCAACGAGGAGTTTTACAGTGAAATTCACAGCATTCCCCCTGATAGTGGCCTTGAACCTGGCTCTTGTGGCCTCCCCGGCGCTCGCCGATGATGAAGAGGACTATGAAGTTGTCCTGCCTGATCTCGCCCAGAGATGTGTGTTGCCAGCAGCGCCGGACGCCATTCCCGATGATGCTTCCTACGACGACCTGGTTGGCGCCAAAAAACAGATTGCGGATTTCCAGGTCACCGTTGAGGAGTACCGTGCGTGCCTCAAGGGAGCAGAGGATGATAATGAGATGACCGCCGGCAACAAACAGGCCATAATCGCCTCGTTTAATTACTCGGTAGACATGGAAGAACGCGTTGCGGAGCGCTTTAATCAGGCTGTACGCAGTTACAAAGAGCGCAAGTCAGAAAGTTGATTGCTGGCCGCCCTTATTTGGGCCGAAACACGTGAACATTGATATGAAAATTGGAAATAGGCTGGGTCGTTTCAGAACCTGCGCCTCAATTGTGCTGCTGCTCAGCCTCGGTCAGACGGCCTGGGCAACAGGTCTGGCGACCTGCGACTCAGGACCAAAAGAGAACTGGGTGACCAAGCAGGAACTGCAGGCAACACTGGAAGAGAAAGGCTGGAAAGTCCGGCGCATCAAGGAAGACGGTGGCTGTTGGGAAGTGTATGCACTGGATGAAAACGGCGAGCGCGTGGAAGCATACTTCCACCCTGAAACTCTGGAACCGGTTGTCACCGAAAAGCATTGACCGACCCCAGGTCGCTGCACCCGCCCGGCACCTGATCCCTGTGCAAAAAGATGGCAAAGTCAAAGTTTGGGATCTTCCCATCCGTCTGCTGCATTGGGGCCTGGCGTTCGGTTTCGCTGCAGCCTACTTCAGTTATGACATTCCCGGTCCATGGCATGAATGGCTGGGTTACGTTGTACTCTCAATGGTCTTTATCAGACTGATCCTCGGCTTCGCAGGCAGTCACTACAGCCGATTCAGTCAGTTCGTCCGGTCGCCTTCCCAGGTCCGCAATTACATCCACTTGGTGCAGCGCAGGCGGCAACCAAGATATCTGGGGCACAACCCCCTGGGCGGCATAATGACGCTGGCTTTATTGCTGATGGTCGCGCTGACCTGTGCCTCTGGCTGGCTCTATACCACGGACCGGTTTTGGGGCGTGGCGTGGGTTGAGAATCTCCATGCGGGTCTGACCTGGGTCACCATCGCAATGATCTCACTGCACATTGTTGGTGTGGTTGTCAGCTCTGCCCATGATCATGAAAACCTCGTCACCTCAATGATTCACGGTTACAAGAGACCGTTGAGCGGTGAAGAAGAAGGCTCAAACGCCAATGGCGCAAAGGATTGATGAAATGTCGATCCGCGCGGCGGGTCTCAGCTCGAGGCGCGCGCCTCGTCCAGCCGTTTGCGCAGGTCCTTGGCCCATTGGGTCAGCATGCGCTTGGCGTCGGCCCGATTGGTGACACTGTTTGACCATTGCATGTAGCCGCGCCGTGGCGCTTCCTTCCTGTCCCGCGCCTGGGCGATGAGGGCACCGGTTACTGAGTCGAATATATTAAGCTGCAGTGTCATCTTGCCTGATTGCTCGGTATAGCTTCGGGAGCTGCCGGTTGTCATCGTATCGGGCGCAAAGACATCGAGGTCGACAATTTGCGGCGAAATTGTCATGACGTCATCGCCGTTTTCAGAAACAATCTCGTAGCCGCCGTTGTCAGACAATTCCTGGGCGAATACTTCGTCAAACAAGGCGGCAAGTTCGGACTTGATCCTGGCGACATCATCGTTCTTGACTTTGCGTGGGGCGTAACGATTCTGGTCGCGTTGCCAGTTTTTTCGAAACGCAACGCTGGCGGCCTGCAGATTGATGCGGTTGTAAATGCTCCAATCGGCGTTCGGGTCTGCGTACAAATGCCCACGGTGATCCTTGTCGACCAGTTCCAGTCCCTCGAGGCTGATTTCCGGCGGGTCTGAGGCAATCGCGGTCAGAGGTATGAGAAGCAGACAACAAACTAACCCGTGTGAAATATTCATAATGGATACCCAGTTTTGATGGCCATTGGAGATTGCCCGTGCATTCCTTCCATGCTGCATGATAACCGGAAACGCAGCTCGATGAATGCGAATCCGGGCCTGCTTGGCGCGTCAACTTTCAAAGCGCACCCAAATGTGAGAGACTTCGCCGGAGTTTGCACAGTAGCAAGTTCGCCAACACGATTCTGACGCTCGTCACTTTACGTTTAAATTGAAGGCTAGAACAATAATAACAAGCAGGTCTCCAGCGCTAAATATTATCGGGTATTCGTGATGAAATGCATGTACTACCTTGCCCCGACTCTTGGCAGCATGGCCAAAATTTCCGACGACCTCCACGATGTCGGGATCGCAGACTGGTTTATTCACGTCATTTCCAAGGACGAAGCTGGCCTCAAGAAGGAGCACATCCATTCCAGTAACTGGTTTGAGACTCTGGACTTGATCAGAGACGGCTTTATTGGCGCCAATTTCGGTTTCATTGCAGGCGTAATCCTGGCATTTATCGTCATGTTCCTGAAGCCTTTTGGCGATGACGCCCCCAACATCGTTTACATTTTTCTGGTCATTGTCGCTACGCTGTTCGGCGCCTGGACAGGCGGCCTGATCGGCATGGATTCGGAAAACCGCAAATTGCGCCGCTTTCATGATGATATTGAAGCGGGCAAGTACCTGGTTTTGATTTACGCGCCCAAGGGTCAGGGCGAAACGGTAAAAGAGATGATGCGTGCGCGGCACCCTGAATCAGTGCATGTTGCGACAGATCGTCATTTTATCAACCCATTCAGCAGGTTACGGCGGAGAAAGAGGTCCGCGACTCAAACCTGATTTGGCATACATCACGGCTAGCAAGGAATAGCACATGGCAATTGCGATTGTACTGATTTTACTCGTCATTGGTTCGGTTCTATTTCATTTTCTCAGCCCGTGGTACTTTACACCCATTGCATCCAACTGGGGGATGATCGATACCACGGTCAATCTCACATTCTGGGTTACCGGCATTGTCTTCGTCGCGATAAACCTCTTCCTCGCTTACTGTGTGGTTAAATTCCGCCACCACAAGAACCAGCGTGCTCACTACGAGCCGGAAAACAAGAAACTGGAAATCTGGCTGACTGCCATCACCACCATTGGTGTCGTCGCCATGCTGGCGCCCGGGCTGTTTGTGTGGGCCAAAGTGGTGACAGTTCCGGAGGGCGCTGACGAGGTCGAGGTGGTCGGGCAACAATGGCACTGGAGTTATCGCTTTCCGGGTGCCGATGGCGCATTTGGCGAAGTCGACGTGGCACAGATGAGTCTGGAAAACCCTTTCGGGGTCAAACCCGAAGACCCGGCGGGCCAGGATGACGTCCTGGTTTCAAGTCCCCAATTGCATTTGCCGGTGGATCGGCCGGTGAAATTATTGTTGCGCTCCAAAGATGTGCTGCATGACTTTGCGGTCGCCGAATTCCGCGTCAAGATGGACCTGGTGCCGGGCATGGTGACGTACATGTGGCTGACACCCACCAAGATTGGCAGCTATGACGTACTGTGCGAAGAATTGTGCGGCATTGGGCATCACACGATGCGCGGCCGAGTGGTCGTTGAAAGCGAGGCCGACTTCAAACGCTGGTTGGACAGCAACCCGACCTTTGCGGAAACGCAAGCAAAACGGGCGGGAGACGCCCGGATCGGGCAGGCGCAGTACGCCGTGTGCAGTGCCTGCCATGGTGCTGCGGGTGAAGGCAATCCATTGTTGAACGCCCCCAAAATCGCCGGCCAGGAAGGCTGGTATCTCAAGCGCCAGCTACAAAACTACAAGTCGGGTCTGCGTGGCGCCCACGAAGACGACGTATTTGGGCAGCAGATGGCGCCGATGGCGTCGACGCTGGTGGATGACGCGGCGATTGACAATGTTGTCGCCTACATAGCCACCCTGCCGGATCAGACGCCGGCGGCCACCATCACCGGCAATGCAGACCGGGGCGCGGGTTTTTACACGACTTGCCAGTCATGTCATGGTTTGGAAGCCCAGGGCATCTGGGCGCTGAACGCACCACGGCTTGCAGGTATGAGTGACTGGTATCTGGCCCAGCAATTGAAGAATTTTCGTGACGGAGTCCGCGGTGGTCACCGTGATGATTTCTACGGGCGGCAAATGGCGATGATGGCAGACCTGTTTTATGACGAGCAGAACCTGATCGACCTGATCGCCTATCTCAATACCAAATAGGGCAAATCGATGACGCCGAAGATAAAATTTAGCTGGAGGACCTACTGATGGCCTATGTAGCGATTGCCGACCGGGATCATGAAATCGACCATCACGATCCCACGACGTTTATCACCAAGTACATCTGGAGCCAGGATCACAAGGTCATTGCCATCCAATATGGACTGACCGCCATCGGTGTTGGCCTGGTGGCGCTGGTGCTTTCCGGAATGATGCGCCTGCAGTTGGGCTTTCCGGACACCTTTTCGTTCATAACGCCAAACGATTACTATCAGTTCATCACCATGCACGGCATGATCATGGTGATTTACCTGTTGACGGCCCTGTTTCTGGGGGGCTTCGGCAACTACCTCATTCCGTTGATGGTCGGCAGCCGGGACATGGTATTTCCTTACATAAACATGGTCAGTTACTGGGTCTACCTGCTGGCAGTGGTGATCCTGCTTGCGAGTTTCTTTGTGCCCGGGGGGCCGACTGGCGCGGGATGGACGCTTTACCCACCGCAGTCCATTTTACCGGGTACGCCTGGGGCGACCTGGGGCATCGTCATGATGTTGCTCTCGCTGGTGGTATTTATCGTGGCGTTCACAATGGGTGGCTTGAACTACGTCACCACGGTTTTACAAGCCCGCTGCAGGGGCATGACGCTGATGCGCATGCCCTTGTCGGTATGGGGCATTTTTATGGCGACTGTTCTCGGCCTGCTCGCTTTTCCGGCATTGTTGGTGAGCGGCATCATGATGACACTCGACGCCCTCCTGGGCACCAGTTTCTTCATGCCGGCGATACTGTCGATGGGTGAGCAAAGCACCACTGACGGCGGCAGCCCGATCCTGTTCCAGCACCTTTTCTGGTTCTTTGGGCACCCGGAGGTCTATATCGTGGCATTGCCGGCGTTCGGCATTGTTTCCGATCTGTTGAGCGTACATGCTCGCAAAAACATCTTTGGTTATCGCATGATGGTGTGGGCAATCGTCGCAATCGGCGCCCTCAGTTTCGTCGTCTGGGCCCACCACATGTATGTCAGCGGCATGAATCCATATTTTGGATTTTTCTTCGCAACCACGACCCTGATCATCGCCGTGCCGACGGCAATCAAGGTGTATAACTGGGTGCTGACTTTGTGGCGCGGCAACATTCACCTGACCGTACCCATGCTGTTCGCCATCGGATTCATTTTTACCTTTGTCCACGGCGGGCTGACCGGACTGTTCCTCGGTAACGTGGTCGTTGACCTGCCATTGTCGGATACCTATTTCGTGGTCGGGCATTTTCACATGGTCATGGGGGTTTCACCCATCCTGGTGCTGTTTGGCGCCATTTATCACTGGTATCCGAAAATCACCGGGCGCATGTATAACAACACGCTGGGTAAATGGCATTTCTGGATGACCCTGCTCGGCACCTATTCAATCTACCTTCCCATGCACTACCTGGGCATCATGGGGCTGCCGCGGCGCTATTACTCCATGGGCACGACGGACTTTCTGCCTGAATCCGTCCAGACCATGAATGCCGGCATTACCATCTCCGCCCTGTTTGTCGCGGTCGTTCAGTTGATCTTTTTATACAACATGATCTATAGCCTGTTCCGGGGCAAAAAGGCCGACAGCAATCCCTGGCACGCCACCACGCTGGAGTGGCAGACCCCCAACACGCCGCCCCGGCACGGTAATTGGGGCCATGAACTACCGGTTTGCTACCGCTGGGCCTACGACTACAGCGTGCCCGGCTCGGAGATCGATTATATTCCGCAGAACCAGCCTCCGGATGCCACGCATTTGACGGTGGACGATCACGCCTCCGATGAGGAAGTCGTGCATCCCGAAGACGGCGATCTGAAAGAACCGCGTGGCGCAGAAATGTGGGGTGACGAGACCTCAGATGAGTCGGAGCAGATGGATGTAACTGACGCCTATTCTGATGCTGATGGGGGTGCTGGGGCTGATGGTGATGACGATGTTGGGCCGGGAGACCGCGATTGAATATTTTCAATAAAATCACGGAGAAGCCCTGGGAGCACCCGGGTGAAACAGACGGCGCGCACGGCCACACCGTTACTGAGACACCGGCCAAACGGGTGGCTTTATACGTATTTCTGGCCGTAGTCACGAGCATGTTCGGGCTGTTTTTCGTGGCCTATTCTGAGCGCATGGAACTGCCCGACTGGCGGCCCATGCAATTGCCTGCAACGCTATGGTTGAACACGCTGTGGTTGTTGCTGGGAAGCTTCGCTTTTCACTACGCGCGCAATGCCGCCAATGCAGACAATCGCAACGGTGTAAAGAACGGCCTGATCGCCGCCGGCCTGCTGACCCTCGGGTTTCTTGCCGGACAGTACTTCGCCTGGCAACAACTTGAAGCGGCCGGTTACTTCATGGCCAGCAATCCTGCCAATGCATTTTTCTACCTGCTCACCGGCCTCCATGCGCTGCATGTCCTGGGTGGTCTGTGGGTATGGGGCAGGGCAACGGCCCGCATTTGGGGCGGTGAACCGGTCGCCAAGGTCCGCTTAAGCGTCCAGTTGTGTTCAACCTACTGGCACTACCTGCTGTTGGTGTGGTTGGTCATGTTTTTCATATTGCTGTCGAACGGATAACGAGAAGGAAAGGATATGTCTCACGAAGCAGTGACAAGTACGGGAGATACCCTGGCGGTGCAAGACGGTCTCAAAGGTATCGCTTCTGATTGGGCCGGGGACAAGCAGACGTTCCAGGTACCCTGGGGCAAGGCCATGATGTGGATCTTCCTGCTCAGCGATACTTTTATTTTCTCCTGTTTCCTGATTTCCTACATGAAGGTTCGTGCCACCACGACGGTGCCGTGGCCCATTCCCAGCGAGGTGTTCGCGCTGAGCCTGGGTGGAGAGCCCATTCCGCTGATCCTGATCGCAATCATGACCTTTGTCTTGATCACATCCAGCGGCACGATGGCATTGGCGGTCAATTACGGTTATCGCCTGGATAAGAAAAAGACCGTGCTTTTAATGGCGGCAACGGCCCTGCTGGGTGCCGCTTTCGTCGGCATGCAGGCTTTCGAGTGGACCAAGCTGATCGTCGAGGAGGGCGTGCGGCCGTGGGCCAACCCGATGGGCGCCGCGCAGTTCGGTTCAGCCTTTTTCATGATAACGGGCTTCCATGGCCTGCATGTTTCGGCAGGTGTGATCTATCTTTCTGTTGTCGCCTGGCGGGTAGGTTCGGGGTACTACGACCGCCACCGTGGTGGTAATTACGAGATTGTGGAAATCGCCGGTTTGTATTGGCACTTTGTCGACCTGGTGTGGGTCTTCATCTTCGCTTTCTTCTACCTGTGGTGACGAGGCGCTGAGCCAATATGATCAGCTATTTCACATTCGGATATTCTGGGAGTCGCACCAGTGGCACAAACTGAAGGTCATCAACAACATCCCCTGGCAATTTATCTTTGGATCTGGCTTTTGCTATTTGTGCTCAGCGGATTTTCTTACGGTGTAGATTATTTTCAGCTCCAGGGCGCCTTGCGTTGGTCGCTGATTCTGCTGTTCATGTTTCTCAAAGCAGGCTTTATTGTCGCCATATTCATGCATATGGCCTGGGAGAGATTGGCGCTGATTTACGCGATTTTGATTCCACCACTTTGCCTGGGGGTGTTCGTTTGGCTGATGGCCATTGAGGCGGACTACACGTTTTTGACCCGGCTGGTCGTATTCGGTCCTGCGGCGGAGATTATTGCCCCGCATCATTGAGCCGTTCTACCTCCGGAAAGCCCCGTGGGTGGACTGCTGTCCACGCCTGGCGGATGGCCCTACGGGCTTCCCTCGCTTCTCCGCGCTTGATGGGTCGGCTCCACGGAACATCCTGTTCCCTATCGCCTCGTCGAGCCATCCCTGGCTCGACGACCCAGTCGCTGGTTCATGGATGGACCAGCGAGGCGACACGGAACAGGATGTTCCGTGGAGCCGACCCATCAAGCGCGGAGAAGCGAGGGAAGCTCGTAGGGCCATCCGCCAGGAGCGAACTACAACCCCCTCATGGCGCTTTGCGGCGACGATGGCACCGAGCTTTACGTGTGTACAACGTTGCTGGGAATTACAGTTAGAGGTCTTGCATAAAAATGGAACCGGGCGGCGGCGCTGCCCGGACTCTTGGTTCGCCACTGAAAGCCCCCCAACTGGCGATGGCATAACGAAAGCCGGAAGTCACCACGTTGGCGCGGTGCTCGTATTCCAGACCGGACGGAAACATTAACATGTCGCCGGGGCGGGGCCGCAAGAAGCAGTTTAATCTCGTGAATGAGAGGCCACCGCCCTCATAGTCGTCGTTGAGGTAGATCAGCAGGCTGAGGTTACGGTCTTCGACCTTGAAATAGGCCTGACGCGCCTCGTCCCACATAACGCTGTCGGCATGGTGGCTGTATTGTCCACCGGATTCGTAGCGTAGCACCCTGGGTCGTTCGAACCATTCAATCGACTTGCCGGTGCCTTGCGTCACCACTCGGTAAGCCCGGGCAATCGCCTGGTTGATCTTGCTTAACAAAGACCCCGGATGAACATCACTGCAGACCCGTATCGGGTCTTCCACATAGACCGGGTGACCGGGTTTTGAATTGACCTCGTCGAATACCTGGCATCTGGCGCGCGGCCGGGCTTCCAGGTAGCGGACCCACCTGTTGCGGGTCTTGCGCGGGATGAATCCAGGTATTCTTTTCACGCCAAAAGGCGGTGGCCGGCGTTTTTCCTTGCTGCCACAACAGGCGCTGAACACCTTACCGCGGCCGCAAAAACATGGTTCGCCCGGTTGCGGATTGAAGTCGGGTACCTGGAAACCGTTCACCATGGCAAGCCTAATTTAGCATGATTCTGGCGCCCTGGGGCGCGTTCATAATGCGTCGCTGGCGAGTGAATGCCGCCCAGCTAACGATGGCGTAACGTACACCGGAGGTCACCAGTTGCGCCTCGTGCATGTAGCGGTGATCCGACGGAAAAAAGACCAGGTCTCCGGCGCTTGGGCGGTGTATGTAATTGAAATTGACAAAGTGCAGTTCTCCACCGCCGAAGTCCTCATTGAGATAGATCAGCACGCTCATGTCGCGATCCATGCACTTGAACCAGGTATCGTTCTGCGCATCGAAATAGTCGCTGTCGGCATGTACCTGGTACTGCCCCCCCTTCTCATATCTGAGCACCATCGGTACTTCCAGCCATGCAAAGCGGCGTTTGCAGGCGCGGCTGATAGTCGTGGTGTAAGCGCGCCTGACCAACGCGCTGATTTGTGAACGCAGGCGGCGTGTTTCGACCTCTTTGGTAATCCGGCGTTCGTCGGGCACCTGGACAATCGCCTGGGTGGTGGATTTATTGGTGTCGACCACCATCATGCGCTGGCGGGGTTGGCGCCCAAGGTACTCAACCCAGCGCACACAGGTGGCCTTATTCACGAATCCTCTGACCAGTCTGATGCCATAAGGCAGGCTGCGACGGTCCGAAAAACTGCCACAGCAGTTTTTGAACAGTTTCCCGCTATCGCAAAAACAGGGCGCTTGCCGCTCGGGGCGAAATGGTGGCTGAGTGGGGTATGCTTGCATGGACTCCTCCCTGAGCTCATATCTCAAGCGTTGATCGAGCGAATGGATCAGCGCTTGTGCAACCAGTTGGGTAGCAGCGTGTATGGATCTATACCGTCTTTGTCCTCATACGCCACTCCGAGTTCCGTCAATCTGGCCTGTACCCGGTCTTCCTTCCAGGCGTCGAACAGGTCCGTGGCGCCGCCAAAACTTTCGCCACCAATAAATAGCTGGGGAATGTTGGGTGTTCCAAGACGTGCGCGAAGAACGGCCCTGATTTTGCCGCCCCAGTCATCTTTTTGATAATCGACGGAATCCAGGTCGATGGACTGGTAGGACAGTCCCAGTTCGGCAAACATTTTGCGCACCGACCAACAGAACTCACACCACTCCAGTGCGAAAAAGGCAATGGGCTCATCCGTGTTGTTCAGTGCATCTTCGACAAAGGCCACCGCGGCCTGGTCAAGCGCTGCTTCGGCCGCAGAAGAAGAATCGTCATCAGTATCCGCGGCCGGCGCTGGCGGTGCGGTCACATCAAAGCGGTAGTTGGGTGTGGAGCGGGAGATTTCCATTTCCGCTTCGGTCATTTCCGCCGGAATATCTTCAAACAACGGGGTAGACAGGTAGCGCTCGCCGGTGTCGGGAATCATGCAAAGAATGGTGCTGCCAGCCGGCGCCTCGTTGGCCACACGAACGGCGCCGGAAAAAGTCGCGCCACCGCTCGTGCCGCAAAAAATACCCTCGAGTTGAGCCAGTTTTCGGGCCATTTTCAGCGCGTGGTTGCCGTCGATGGGGATGATTTGGTCCACCAGCGACATGTCAACGGCATCTTCGGCGAGGGTGGGGATGAAATCGGGCGTCCAGCCCTGCATCAGGTGGGGCCGGAAATTGGGGTGGCTGGCTTTGGGGGAGCCATCATCGTTACGCTGCTGGGGAATCCCACTGCCCAGCAATTGAGAATTGTCCGGCTCACAGACCACGATGCGGGTGCCAGGGCTTTTTTCCCTGAGCACACGGGCAGTGCCTTTGAGCGTACCACCCGTGCCGTAGCCGGTCACGAAATAGTCCAGCGGCAGGTCATTGAAATCATCCAGAATCTCCAGCGCCGTGGTTCGTGTATGGGCATCGGCATTGGCTTCATTTTCAAACTGGCGAACCAGGAACCATGCATGTTCCTGCGCCAGCTCCACCGCCTTGGCCAACATGCCACTGCCCTTTTCGTGGGCGGGCGTGAGCACCACTTCGGCGCCCAGGAAACGTAGAATTTTGCGCCGTTCGATGCTGAACGACTCGGCCATCGTCAGTACCAGGGGATAGCCTTTGGCCGCGCACACCATCGCCAGCCCAATGCCGGTGTTGCCGCTGGTTGCCTCTACCACGGTCTGCCCGGGGCTCAGGGCACCATCCTTTTCCGCCTGTTCAATGACGCTCAGTGCCATCCGGTCCTTGACCGAACCCATCGGGTTAAAGGCCTCGAGTTTGACGTAGAGATTCACACCCGGTGGCGCCAACTTGTTGATGCGAACTGCTGGGGTGCGGCCAATTGTGCTGAGAATGTCGTCGTATCGATTATTCATATTTTGTTCTTGTATGGCAGTTGTGATTGCATGATTATAAACCAGGAATTTTGCAGTAAATGCAATGGAATAGTTTGTCCTCTGCGGAGCTTGAATGAACATTGATTCGTTGATTGACCCCACCCTTCCCCTGGTGGATTTGCACCGCCACCTGGATGGCAGCATGTGGCTGCAGACCGTCCTGGATCTGGCGCAGGAACACGGCATCAATTTGCCGGCAGACGACGTCGAGGGCTTGCGGCCATACGTACAGGTCACCGGTGCCGAGGCGGGCCTGATGGCATTTATTGCGAAGTTTCACTACCTGACAGAAGTGCTGGCAGACTGCGCTGCCTGCTATCGGGTGGCGCGAGAGAACGTCGAAGATGCACTGGCCGAGGGCATCGATTACATCGAGCTGCGCTTCAGCCCCTGGTTTATGGCCGAGCGTCATGGGCTCGATCCGGCAGGCGTTGTTGAGGCGGTGGTGGCGGGCGCGCGTGCCGGCGAGCAAGCCACGGGGGTGCGTGCCAACCTGATAGGTATATTGAGCCGGACTTACGGTCCCGAGGTGTGCAGGCGGGAACTGGACGCCATCCTTGCGCACCGTAACGCTTTGGTGGCTGTCGACCTGGCAGGTGATGAGGCGGGCTTTCCCGCCGAGCTCTTCACAGAACATTTCACCAAGGTCCGTGATGCGGACCTCAGGGTGACCGTGCATGCCGGCGAGGCAGACGGGCCGGGCAGCATTTGGTCAGCAATCCGGGACCTGCGGGCCGAGCGAATCGGCCATGGCTTCCGCGCCATCGAAGACAGGGAACTGGTCGATTATCTCGCCGTTAACGAAATCGGCCTGGAGATCAGCCTGACGTCGAATGTGCACATCGGCGCGGTTGAGGACTACCGGCAACATCCGATCCGCAAACTGCTCGAGCACGGTGTCATGGCCAATCTCAACACCGATGACCCGGGCATCAGCGGCGTTGACTTGCGCCACGAGTACAACGTGGCGGCGCCTGGCGCCGGACTGTCTGTGGAGATGATTCGGCGGATGCAGGAATTTGGGTTACAGATGGCCTTTCTGGACCAGGCAGGCAAACAACAATTGATCAGAAAGCGAATAAAATCTGCGGGATTCGGTAGAGTGAACAGGCCCTAGAACTTGGCGCCGAATTCCAGCGAGAAGGAATCAAATTCCAGTTTTCCGCTGTCCACTTCGACGAATTCGCGCACCAGCATGCCGCGTGAAAACCAGGATTTGCCGATATCCCAGCGAGCGCCGATGCCGGCGCTCCAAGCGAATTCTGTGGTTTTGTAGGTCTCCCAGGTGGCTGCACAGATATAGCCCCACCATGGGTCCCACCAGCAGCCAGTGGATGGCGGCTCAGAGGGAACGTTGGAGTCGAGTTTGGTGATGCCCCCGCCGATCTGTATCACTGGTGTGATGGCCCGGTCCAGAATATTCCACTGGGCGTATAACATGTGGGAAGTTCGCGACAATTTGTAGTCCAGGATGCCGCCGCCTTCACCGGGTACTTCGGGCACCAGCACCGCGGTGTAGTTGGGGCTGGCGCTGATGAATTTGTAGCCCAGCGTCAGGTAGGTGCTGAAACTGAAACCGATGTTAACGCCGTATCCCAGTTTTCCGTCGATATCGACGCTGGAGCCGTTCTCTCCTTCGTGGCTGAGCTTATTTTGAAAGGACATCAGGACGGTGGCTTCCCACTTGTTGCTCCTCAGGTAGGAAGGGGCCTTGTTGAAACGCTGCGCCAGTACGGATGAGCTGATGCTCAGCAGCAGCAGTGCAATGAGTAGTCGTTTCAGCATTCTTGTTACCTGGGGCATTCGGGGTGGACCAAAAATCAATCGAAATAGTTTACCAGAGGCGCTGGCATTGGCCTACGTAAAATCATAGATTCCTTGTGCGCTCAGACAGTGAAGGGGGGGAGATTGGGGCGTTGCAGCCAGTTTTTGGGGCTCCATTCGGTGTTGGTGGGGGCAAAGTGAAGGGTCAGGGACTGACGGGTGTTTGGGGAGCGGTTCTGGGCGCTGAAGTGGGGCATGTGGTCGTGGAAGACAACCATGCTGCCGGCGGGGACCTCTAACGCGATGCCGTCGCCGGTGCCTGGCCATGAGGTGGGGTCGAGTAGCCTTAATTCGCCGAGGCGCGTCGCGGGATCAACTTCGTAGATTTCCCGCAGTGGGCTGCGGTGGCCGCCAGGCTGGACCCACAGGCAGCCGTTGTCGCGACGGGCGTCTTCAACGGCGATCCAGAAGCCGGTGACGGCTGGCGGCGTGGTGATCAGGTAGCTGGCGTCCTGGTGCCAGCGGACCTCGCCGCCGATGTGGGGTTGTTTGAAAATGTACATGGTTTGCCACAGCAGCAATTCTTCATGACCCAGCGCATACAATACCTGCGCAAAGATTCGCTGCCTACAAAAAGCCCTGAATGCCGGGACCCGGTCGTGGAGGGCGTGGCCGATCTTGTTGATGGCCTGGCTTTTGGGGCGGATGAGCCTGCCGTTTTTGTCAACGGCGCCTGCTTCGAGAAAGCAGTGAACGGCTTCGCCGGATTCCATGAAATAGTCGTCTCGGCCGCGGTCCTTGTCGCTGGTGCTGAAGACAGAATGGTGTGCATCGACTTCAAATTCTTCGACGATCTGTTGTGCCGCCGACGCGATTGAATTTATGGCCTCTTTCGAAAACACCGACTGCAACACCAGGAAGCCCTGCTCACGGTAGCGTGCGGCATCTATTTTGACAGTGTTCATGGCGCTTTTGGGTGGCTCTCAAGCACTACGCAATACACTTACCGGCGTCTGGCTAATGACGCGCCAGGTGGCGGTCATGCCACTGATCCCGACGAAAATCATGCCCACCAGTGGTCCGGCAATCCACAGCGTGGGGCTGAAGGTGTAATCAAGTTCGAAGGCGTGCTCGGCCAGCAAATAGCCCGCCGCGGTCGCACCAATGGCGGCGAGCAGTCCGGACAGTAAGCCGATGGCCAGAAATTCGCTGGCAACGCCTGTCAGCATGCGCTTACGGGTAGCGCCCAGGGTGCGCAGCATGGCGCTTTCATAGCGGCGCTCATCGCGAGTGAAATCGACCGCTGCCCACAGCACCGCCAACCCGGCGAGCAGTGTAAAGACGAATACGGCCTGCACTGCGAGCGCGGCTTTGTCCATCACGTCGCGTACCTGGCCAAGGATGGCGTCGAGGTCGATGGCGGTTACGCTGGGAAACGCACGCATCAAATCCAGTACGACGCTTTTCTGGTCCTCTTGCACGTACAGGCTGGTGATCCATGTCGTCGGATAAGGGTCGAGCACGCCGGGCGAGAACACCATGAAAAAGTTGGGTGAAAACGAGTCCCAAACCACAGTTCTGAAGCTGGTTACCGTGGCGCTGACGCTTTCGCCCGCAACGTCGAATCCCAGTTCGTCGCCCAGCCCGATGCCCAGGTCGGCGGCGAACTCGGCCTCGAGTGAAATTTCCCGCACGGATTCGCCCGGTACCCAGAATGTACCCTCCACCACTTCATTGTCTTGTTGCAGCACATCAGTCCAGCTCAGGTTGGCGTCTCTGCGCGTCCAGTTTTCAGCACCCGGATCCTCGAATTTTATTTGTGTCACATCCTGACCGTTGATTGTCGTCATGCGGGCACGTACCAGCGGCACCAGGCTAGGTGCCTCCATTCCTCTACTGACCAGGAAATCTCGCAGTGGCGCCACTTCGTGTCGCTGGATATTGATGATGAACTGGTTGGGTGCATTTTCCGGCAAGCTGGCCTGCCAGGTGTCCATCAGGTCATTGCGCACCGTGGTCAGCAGCAACAACACCATCAAACCCAGCCCGAATGCCACCACCTGCACGACGCTCTCACGGCCCCGCCGGGCGATGTTGGCCAGACCGTAGCGCCAGGCTACTCCAGCAGCGCCACGAAAGCCCTGCAAGGCGCGCACGAGCATCCAACCGGCCGCACCCAGCACCGCGAAACTGACGAAGGTGCCAGCGAGTATGGTCAGGACCAGCAAGGGATCGCGCACCATCCAGAAAACCAGCCCGGCCACCGCACCCACTGCCGCCAGCCAGGCTACACCATAACGCAACGGCGGTGGGCCAATGTCGTGACGCAGCACACGCAAGGGCGGCGTTTTACCCATTTGCAACAGATCAGGCAGGGCAAAGCCGGCCAGGATGAAAACCGCTGTCATCAGCCCCAGCAGTGCCGGGTGCCAACCTGGCAGCGGCAGATCCTGGGCAATAAAGTCGCGCATCATGAAGGCCAGCCCGTGCTGCGCAAAAAAGCCGGCGAACGAGCCCAGGATTCCGCCCATCAGGGCGAGTGCCAACAACTGGATCATGCTCGACAGGATCACGCTTTTCTGCGAAGCGCCCAGGCACTTCATCAGCGCAGTGCGGTCACGGTGGCGGTGGGCATAGCGGCGCGCAGCCATGGCGACTGCGATGGCCGCCAGCAGCACCGAAACCAGGGAAGCGAGGTTGAGAAAGCTGCCGGCGCGATCCATCGCTGATCGAATCTGCGGATTGGTGTCTTGGATGTCTCTGATCGATTCTCCGGTGCCCAACTGTGCCTGAATGAGCGGTTTGAATTCTTCAATGGCGGTGCGATCGGCAGCAAACAGCATGCGATAGGACACCCGGCTACCGGGCTGTACCAGCCCGGTGGCTTCCAGGTCGGCGTGATTCATCAACAGGCTGGGGGCAATATCGGTAAATTGGAATCCTTCGTCGGGCCTGAAGGTCAATACCCGGCTGAGGATCAGCTCTTTGGCGCCTACGGTGATTTTCGTACCGGTGTCCACACCCAACCTCGCCAGCAGTCGCGGCGAGCCCCAGGCCTCGCCCGGTGGCGGAATGTCATTTTCAATGCGCGGCGGCTGCAACAGGCGGTCGGCTGTTTTCAGCTTGCCCCGCAATGGGTAACCTTCGGTGGTTGCACGCACGGCGGCCAATGAATTGGCGTCACCGGCAAAAACCACGCTGGGCATGGTGGTAATACGTGCCGAAGCAACACCATGGCCGGCCGCCAGCACCGTGTAGTCATCCGTTATCGCCCGTGCGGATGCCAGACGCAGATCGGCAGCGAGTGATTCGGCAGCCCGCAATTCAACAGCCTGGCCAACCCGGTCGGTCAAAAAGGCCACCGCCGTCAAGGCAGTGACGGCAATCATCAAGGCCATGGCCAGCACGGTCAATTCGCCGGCGCGCCAGTCGCGGGCCAGAAGCCGCAGCGAAAGCCGCCAAGAATGTCGACTTGCGTTCAGCTGGGATAATCGTTTTGAAATCATTGGTTTGCCGGTCGTTCTTCGCGTTGAAATCGACCTGCATCCATATGAATAATGCGGTCGCAACGCGAAGCGAGCCCCAAATCGTGTGTGACCAATACCAGGGTCGTTCCGGCGTCAGTGTTGAGATCAAACAACAGCTGCACCACGGTCGAGCCGGTGCGGTTATCGAGATTGCCGGTGGGTTCGTCGGCGAACAACACCGCCGGCTGTACGACAAAGGCCCGGGCAATTGCCACCCTTTGTTTCTCGCCCCCTGATAGCTGGTGTGGATAGTGTCGGCGCCGTTCCTCCAGCCCAACTTGCCTGAGCGCTTTCTTGGCCTCGGTACCCGCACCGCCCTCGCCCGCCAATTCAAGTGGCAGCATGACGTTTTCCAACGCGGTGAGCGACGGGATGAGGTGAAAAGACTGAAAGACAAAACCGACATTGCTGGCCCGTAGCGCCGCACGTCCGTCCTCGTCCAGGAGGTGATTTCAGTGCCATCCAGCCATATCCGTCCTCGCGAGGGAACATCGAGCCCTGCCAGCAGTCCCAGCAGGGTAGATTTGCCGGCGCCCGAAGCACCAACGATGGCGAGCGACTCTCCCCGGCTGACGACCAGATTAACGTCATCGAGGATGGTCAAATCGCCTTCGGGACTGGGCACCGTTTTGCTGAGCTGTTCCGCTTTTAGAACGCTCACGGTATCTTGTGGTGGAAGTGCGTCTGAATTGGCCTGGAATTTATTAATGTTGTCTGTCATTCAACTGTGCCTGAAAATTTGTCTTTTTGCTGTCCTGGCCTGGCTCTCGTCTACGTCTGCCGGCAGCCTCGCAATTGGCGAGGCTGATAATGACACCGATGGTGGCGCCGATGCCACCATTATGATTCTCGGTGACAGCCTCAGTGCGGCCTATGGCATGGAAATGAGCCAGGCCTGGCCGGCACTTTTGCAGGTCCGACTTATTGAACATGGTCATGCATACCGGGTTTTCAACTCAAGCATCGCCGGAGACACTACTCAAGGCGGTCTGACGCGATTGCCGAGGCTGCTGAAAAGTCACCGGCCGCGGGTCGTGATTATCGAGCTCGGGGGAAATGACGGCCTGCGTGGCCTGTCGTTGCATGTCACCCGGTCCAACATGGAATCCATGATCGTGCTCAGCCAGTCTGCCGGCGCCGCCGTGATACTGGCGGGTATCAGGATACCGCCTAATTATGGTCCGCAATATATCCACCAGTTTGATGCGATTTATACGTCGCTGGCCGAGCAATATGGTGTAAGCCTGATTCCCTTCTTCATGGAAGATGTGGCCCTGGAGCCCGAATTGATGCAAGCCGATGGTATCCACCCCAATGCGGATGGCCAGCCGCTATTGCTGCAGTCTGTGTGGGAATTCCTGGCACCATTTCTTTGAGCCCCCTTTTCGTA
>CAXXKZ010000017.1:0-140932 GCA_963665545.2 Lysobacterales bacterium
TTTAGCCAGGCTGCGCCAGACATGCCTTCGGCTTGAGTCTCGTTTCCCTTCATTCGCCTGCGGCGAAAGTCGGCTTCGCTCGACGGCATCGTATTTAGCCAGGCTGCGCCAGACATGCCTTCGGCTTGAGTCTCGCTTCCCTTCATTCGCCTGCGGCGAAAACCGGCTGCGCTCAACGGCATTCTATTTAGCCAGGCTGCGCCTGGCATGCCTTCGGCTTGAGTCTCGCTTCCCTTCATTCGCCTGCGGCGAAAGTCGGCTTCGCTCGACGGCATCGTATTTAGCCAGGCTGCGCCAGACATGCCTTCGGCTTGAGTCTCGTTTCCCTTCATTCGCCTGCGGCGAAAGTCGGCTTCGCTCGACGGCATCGTATTTAGCCAGGCTGCGCCATACGATGCCGTCGAGCGAAGCCGACTTTCGCCGCAGGCGAATGAAGGGAAGCCGGCAGCGCAGGCAGTGAAGAGGGTACGGTTTCGCCGTAGGCGAAGAAGTGCCCGATAAGCGCCGTAGCGCGTAGTCGGCTGCACGCGCGGACGGCTTCGTCACAATCTGTACTACCTGCGGTTGCACCGGCTGAGAGTGACAGTACTCCTTCCGGCTTGTGCCAGCGTTAGGAAAGCCCCGTGAGCGGACTGCTGGCCACGCCTTCAAGGATGCCGAGCGCCGACAAGTGACTGGGTCGTAGAGCCAGGGATGGCTCGACGAGGCGACACGGAACAGGATGTTCCGTTGGAGCCGACCCACCAAGCGCGGAGAAGCGAGGGAAGCGCGCAGCGCCATCCGCCAGGCGTGGCCAGTAGTCCGCTCATGGGGCTTTCCGGACCTAGAACATCGTCGCTGGAATTCACAGCTAGCTCTCAGCTGCGGGAGGCCGGGGACTATTCGTAATCAGCGATATTTTGGGCGTTCAGAAACTTAACGAATGGATCTGAGCCGGGGGTCTTTTTGCCACTGATATTCAGCGCCATCGGCAATGCGCTGGGCGGTGCCTTCGCCGTGTAATTTGGCGATCACGCCCAACGCCATATCCATGCCGGCGGAAACGCCAGAAGCGGTAATGTAAGGCCCGTCTTCCACCCAACGAGCCGCCTCGACCCAATCAACATTGTCGCCCTGCCCGGCGGCAAACTCAAAAAACTGCTTGTTCGACCTGGCCCGCCTGCCCTCCAGCAACCCGGCACGGGCCAAAATTGCCGAACCTGTACACACCGACATGGTGTATTGAGCCTAGGGTGCGCGCTGGCGCAGAAAATCCAACAATTTCTCGTTGTTGATTTCCGAACGCGTACCGAAGCCGCCCGGCAACAAGATCAGGTCCAGGGGTGGGCAGTTATCAAAACTGTACTGAGCCACTGTTTGGGGGCCTTGAGTGGAAGCAACCGGGCCTGCCCTTTCCGCCACGGTTACAATCTTCACCGCGCCTTGCAGGCTGCCGAACATCTCCAAGGGACCATACAGATCCAGCAATTCAAAATCTTCGAACAAGATGGCACCGAGATTCCAGGGATGCGGCTGGGGGCTGTCATTCATGGATTGTTGATCCTTGGGCTTGTCGTTTATGGGTCGGGGTCACCAGGGGGTCACCAGGGGGTCACTAGGGGGCCCTTAGCGGCCTAGCGAATGGCCACCGGGTTGATAATCATCTGCACCGCGCCGGTTATTTTCGCGACGCCGAGCACGAACATGAATTCGTCCACGCCATCGGCGGCCAATTCGGCGGTATTCATATTTTCCAGGTTGTAGATGCCGTTGCGGGTAAGAATCTCCTGGTGGACTTGAAATACGCCCGTTCCCGCCTCGAAAGGCAGCACTTCGACACCCCAGGTATCAGCCCCTACGGCCACAATGTTCTTTGCGGCCAGGAAGCGGGCGCCGTCAACGCCCAGCCCGGGTTCACCACTCAAGTAACGTGGGTTATCGACACCCGCAAGGCTCAGCCAGCCGGTGTGAAACAGCACTACATCACCCTCACGGATTTCAATGCCCTGCTGCTCGGCCGCCTGGGTAATTTCGGCACTGTTGAACGCCGTGCCGGCGGGCACCACGTCGGTCTGATAGAAACGGGCCATGTTCAATAAAACCCCACGGGCTACGATGGGCGGCACTTTTTCGATACCGAGTTTGCTCAGGCCATCGGCCTGAGCAAACTCAGCCCCCCTGAAGCCGTTGTAATAAACGTGGTTGATGCCAATGTGTCCCAGCCCATCGATCTGGCTTCCAATCCCCAACCAGCCGGACACCATGTCATCGTTGTAGGTCGTATGAGTCGGGCCCAGACCCTTGCTGTCGATCTGCCCGGGTTGGGCAATGGTCAGGTGGAAAAATCGTGTCCCGTAGGCCGGCGTTTGTGCATTGGTCTCAATGCCCAATGCATAGGTCTTGCCGGTCGTGACCAGGTTCGCAGCCAGTTTTACACGATCGGGCGTCAACAGGTTGGCGGCCCCTATTTCATCGTCCGGGCCCCATTTGGACTCGGTCCAGGCGGCGGGGTCATCAGCTGTTTGCCCGGCCAACAGACCGAAGGTAGCGGCCAGGCACATTAAGGCGATCATTGACTTCATGGTCTTTCTCCCGGGTGCATTCGACAGACATTGCGAACGGGTCAGAGTATAAACCAGGGTAATCTCTACAACAGACCGGTTGCGGCCAAATGCTCAGCATCGAGCCTTCACGGGTTTCCTTTCATGCCGATCGAGGTAGCCGTCTGATTGCCAAAAATTTCCACCAGGTCCACGGATGACGGCGGCGCATCCGGGTGGCGCATGGCCAGCTTGTCGACAATCCTCCATCGACCGTTGATTTTGTACAGCGACAACTGATCAAGAAAGTCATTGTTGTTATTGACCACGATGGTGGCATAACGGCCTTCAATGACGTTCAGATTGATGACTTCAACGAAGTGATCGGGACTTTTGGGCATTTTTAGCCAAATTTTCTCCATCAAATCGCGAATGGGTATGACGAATACCACCGGCTTTCCGTCCTGTTCCAGCACCAACTTGAGTTGCGCCTGATCCATGGCAAAAGCGCGCTCAATTCGTGCCACGTTATGGTCGGCCACACCCAACGCGTAATCTCGCGCCGCGGCGACAATCGCGGCGGAATCGGAATCGAAACTTGAATTGGATTGTCCCGCCATAGCCGGTTTTCCAATGGCGAAAGTAGCGACAATGGTTACTGCGGCCACAATGGCGGCGAGACCTATCCTGTTGTTATATAACATTGCACTTCCATCCCCATTCTTGATGGGTCGCTCGTGGTGGCTGAATCTGCACACTCTACCTTGCGCTTTCATATTCGAAAACAAAAAGGTATGTTAAAGCCTATTGCATTATTGAAAAGGTATAGCAATGAACTGGAATTGGGATCATTTGAAAACCTTTGAATCCGTAGCTGATCTGGGCGGCCTGTCTGGCGCCGCCAGAAAGCTGGGAATTAGTGCCGCCACAGCGGGTCGCCACATTACCACCCTGGAAGAACAGTTTGGACAGGTCCTGTTTGACCGCTTTCCTGATGGCTATGCCCTGACATCGGTGGGACTGGAGTTCCTGCCGCTGGCGCACGACATGTCAGCCACCGCTGCGCGACTGGAAAGAAAAAAGACAGCGCTGCAGGGGGCCGATCAGGGCGTTGTCCGGATTGCGGCCGGGAATTGGCTGAGCCGAATATTGCTGGACCAACTTGAGTCACTGCGCGAAACCCTGCCGCAGGTCGAGTTTGAGGTCATTAACGCCTATGGCTTCACCAGCCTGGCCCGACATGACGCCGATATAGCCTTGCGTAACCAGCGACCCGACAGGGGTCGAGTTGTGATTCGGCGACTGCCTTCGATGCCGTTGGCGGTGTACGGCCGAGCCGATTACGTGGCATCCAATCCGGCTGCATTGAACGATTGCCGTTTTGAAGATTGTGCCTGGGTGGGCTATGACGAAGCCTTGTCCGCCCTTCCTTCCGCCCTGTGGCTGAGCGCTCGGCGCAAGAAAGCGCCGGAAGTGCGTTGTGTTCAGGCCACCAATATCCTGGATGGTTTACGCGGCGGGCTTGGGCTCGCCCTGATCCCCTGTTGCATCGGTGAGGTCGAGTCTGGCCTGAAACGAGTATCTGAACCGATGAAAATAGATGGCTCGGATCTATGGATGCTGGTCCACGAGGATTTGCGCCGGGTGCCTGTGGTGCGCAAAACCGTTGACTGGATTGCCGCCACCTACATCCGCATGATGGAACGCACCGTTTCATGAACGCCTGCTGACCAATGGTTTTCTCGTCCCTGCCGTTTCTGTTCGTTTTTCTGCCCTTATTCCTGCTGTTCTACTTTCTGCTACCCGCCAGAAACCTCGTGGCCCTGGTGTTCAGCCTGTTCTTCTATGCCTGGGGCGAAGGACTCTACGTTCTATTATTGATGGGGGTCACTGCATTTAATTACGGATTTGGTCTGCGCATCGAATCGCGGCCAGGCAACCGTTGGATTGTCTTCATGGCGGTTGCTTTCAATGTAACGGTCATCGTCTGGTTCAAATACGCCGCATTCATTCTGATCGAAGTGCTCGCCCTGCCCATTGACCCGCAGGATCTGCCGCGACTGCCGCTGGGGATTTCGTTTTTTATATTTCAGTCCATTTCCTACCTTGTTGACGTCTGGCGACGACAGGAGAAAGCCTGCACATCGCTTCCTGACCTAGCGCTGTACATCTGCATGTTTCCGCAATTGATCGCCGGTCCCATCGTGCGCTATTCCACGGTTGCAGCTCACTTGCGCTCGCGCACGGTTTCTCTGCGCCAGGTGCAGCGAGGCTGCCTGCTGTTTGTATTGGGCCTGAGCCAGAAAGTACTGATCGCCAATAACGTGGGTATCGTTGCCGATCGCGTTTTTTCCATGCCCGCCGCTGAGCTTAATCCAATGGGTGCCTGGCTGGGCGCGGTGGCCTACGGACTGCAGATTTTCCATGATTTCGCCGGCTACTCGCTGATGGCCATCGGCATTGGCGCGATCATGGGCTTTGAATTTCCACAGAATTTTAACTTCCCCTACATCTCCCGCACCGTCACTGAATTCTGGCGCCGCTGGCACATGTCGCTGTCCTCCTGGTTCAGCGACTACCTCTATATTCCGCTTGGCGGCAACCGCAAAGGGGCCTGGCGCACGCTGTTCAATTTGTACCTGGTTTTCGTTTTGTGCGGGCTGTGGCATGGGGCGGCATGGACTTTCGTCATTTGGGGGCTGTTCCACGGCACCTTGCTGGTGATTGAGCGCCTGGGTCTGGGCCAGCTTCTTGCCAGAATACCGGCACCTGTTTCTGTCGTTTACACACTCCTTGTGGTGTTGATTGGTTGGGTCATATTCCGCGCAGACAGCCTCGCCAGTGCCGTGGAAATGCTCAGAACCATGGCGGGTCTTGGCGCCCATGGGCCTGTTGTATTTCCCGAATTGGTCAGCCACCAAAGCCTGTTATTCGGACTGGCAGGCATTGTCTTCAGCGTACCTGTCTGGAAGTGGATTCTGCGCTTACGCAGCACCGTCGGCTCCACGGCGTCACCGGCGCCGAACGTGTCTTTGGGGCTGCTCTCGACCAGTATTATCGCCGCACTGTTCCTGACCTGTTGCATGGTCGTCTACGCCAGCCCCTTCAATCCATTCATATATTTCAGGTTTTGAGCGTGGCCGCATTAGAACAAAATCACCGTTTCGTTGTTCACCCCGGCGCCAGGCGATACATTTTGTGGGTGGCCCTGGCGCTATGTATCCCTTTCTTGACGTCATTGTTTATCAATCATCAGGCGCGCAGCGAGTGGGAGAAGCGAAGGCTTGCAGACCCGCCTTCTGCGAGTCAGCTTGAAGATTTGCGCGGCTACTTCAACCAATGGGCGCAGTTTATCGACGACCACCTGGCCTTTTTCGTCACCTCCAACCGGGCATATCGCAAGTTTCTATACCGCGTATTGGCTGACAACCCCGTGGCCAATGTGTCGGTGACGGGCAGCGGTGCGCTGTTTCTAAACGGCTGGCAGACCGATAAGCCCAATGAGTTTATCGCCGGCGCATGCCGTGGGCCTGCGCCACGGCGCGTGACGCAACAATCGCGCCGGGCCATGCAATGCATCTCCGATTTCCTTGCCCAACGCCGGGTCAGCACCACCTTCGGCTTTGCGCCCCTGAAAGCGACCATCTATCCCGAATTGTTGCCCGAATCGCTGCCGCACAGGCTGCGCGAGCAATGCCGGGCATTTCCGGCCCGCGGCACACTGGCAGCAGATTTGATCGCAGGTCGAGGTCCGGAAAATACCCGGGTCTGGTTTCCACTAGAGGAATTCAAGGTGCTTAAAAACAGGCCCAACTTCTACCCATTGGACAGCTTTCATTGGGCAGGCGACAGCGCCTTTGTTTTCGCGCAGGGCATGCTCGCGCTCAGCCTGGCTGACAAGTATGAACCTGTGCCTTACCAACGGGAGTTGATTGACGGCCGATCCGATTTCAGTTTTGTGGGTTTTGACATCCCCACGCGTTACTGGCAGTACCGCTATCCGGATCACCCACTCAGCGGCCAGGAAATCGGCAAGGACATTTCGTCCGGCTTGAGACAGGCCATCCGCTACGAAAACGTGCAGTCGGATTTTCCACACCATGGCCTGCTGCTATCGGATTCCTTCGGCAGCGGCCTGGTTGAACACCTGGTCCCGGTGTTCGCATCGCTGACCCATCTTGACTACGTCAATATCAGGCCGTCTGAATATGACGCCCTGGTCCAATACCTGGTGAACTTGACGCCTCTGACGCATGTCATGTTGCTCCACCAGGCCAGAGTCCTGCCCGGCGTGGTGCGCATACGCCGTTTGGCGAGGGCGATCGGGGCGCATTCATCTGCCCGGGGACAGTCGATTGCCGCCTGTGATCACACAGTTGGCAGTAACAACCAAGACAAAATTGATCGTCACAGGTAAAGTACCTGCTGACATCCCCAGCCGATCCCAAACGAACATGACAAAGTCTTTCGGGCCACTGATTCTGCTGATTGTGCTCATTGGATTGCCTGCCCGGCACGCCATGGCGACGTTGGACGAAAGCGGTGTCTGGATCGTGGGCAGTTATACCCATTCGTTCGGTACGCAGGACCAGCCCAGCCGCTGGCGTTACAGCCTGCAGGGCCAGGCGCGCAAATTCACCCTGCTTGATGGCACCAGGCAGGCTGTCGGCCGGGGTGGACTGGGCTACAAAATCAATGACCGCCTCACTCTCTGGGGCGGTTACGCTTACTACCACACCCGTGTCAACAGCGTCGGGTCAACCTACGAGCACCGCCTCTGGCAACAGCTCAGCTGGACCGTAGGGCGCGGCAGCTGGGGATCCTTCAAGTCGCGCACACGCCTCGAGCAACGCTTTCGCCATCAGCGCGATGGCACAGGCTGGCACATTCGGCAGCAATTCAAAGTGGATTTTCCAATCGGACAACAAAAACTCTGGAGCCTGATTGTCGCTGACGAGGTGCATTTCCATCTGCGGGACACATCCTGGAGCACAAAGGGTTTCAGCCAAAACCGCCTGTTTCTTGGCACCGGGTACAAAATTTCGGGGCAGGCCACCATCGAGGTCGGTTACATGAATCAGCTTATCCGGCTTCGCGATAGCCCTGATTTGATCAATCACCTGCTGATCGTCAAATTCAAATTCAAATAAAGGCCAGCGGTCTGGCAGACTGCTAGCTGTGAATTCCAGCAACGTTGTTCACAAAAGTGCGCCAAAATCTGGTTGGTTCTCAGCTCATCGTTCGAATTGGCTGGGGTATCTGCGTTTGTCATCTTTGTCAGGGAGCCGGCTGAGAGTATCAGTGCTGCTTCCAGGACACGCCACACGGCGCCTGCGGCGCCTGCACATCCCTGTGGGCTCCTCTTGAAACATCCTGTTTCAAAGGGTCCTGGAAGCAGCACTGTCACTCTTTCCGGCTTGTTCCAACTTATGGCACATAGGGGTGACAAATGTCGTCGATTTGCCGCGTGTGGCATACCATTGGCTGCCCCAGGGCGGTTGCGGTCGTTTGAGCCCAAGGCACAGCACGGTGACAGCAAAGTGTCGTGAGGGGGTTGTGGTTCGCTCCATCAAGGTGGATGCCGAGGGACGACAAGCGACTGGGTCGCTGGGCCATGGATGGACCAGCGAGGCGACACGGAACAGGATGTTCCGTTGGAGCCGACCCACTAAGCGCGGAGGAGTGAGGGAAGCCCGTAGGGCCATCCGCCAGGACCGAACTCCAACCCCCTCATGGCGCTTTGCGGTAACGATCGCACCGAGCTTCAAGTGTGAACAACGTTGGTGGAATTCACAGCTAGTCCATCAGTACTGGCAGTTCTATCAGCGAGGGCTGTTGCCCACCGACAAACAGCCGGAAACTGGCGCCAGCGGCAGGCGATGCTTCAGTATTGTCCTTGTCCGCGCCCATGACGGTCACGCGCAATCGATGACCCCGATTGAATAAGTGTGCCAACGGCAACAGGTCGAAGCGAAGCGCGACAGTTTCACCCGGCACCAGCGGCTGCAGATCTGCGGCGAAACTGCGCTGCCAGGGTAAGCCAAGATTGTTCCACGGCGGCTCAACTTCAGCGCGGTGCGAGGCGCGCAGCATGCCCTCGGAGATGTAGTGGACAAATCCATCCGCATCCACCTCCTCGAGCAAAGCGTAGAAGTCACCGTCGGTTGCCGTCGATGCCACATAAAGCGTAATCACCGGATGCCCCACTACGGTGAGATCGGCGTCGAGCAGCGGGGTGGTATAAGTCAGGGCTCGCAAGTCATTGGCCGCCATGTCCGGATAAACCATCTTGCCTTGCCCGACGGCATTGTCCCAGCGCGAAGCCGTGCCCGTTGTCGTTGCCGGATCGACCTGGTATTCGTGAACGGCCGTGTCAGTGGGCGCTGCAGAACTGAGCACACCATCATTCACTGAGGAGATACTGCCAGAAGGTCCGTCGTCGAGGTAAAGGGTTTGCATCTCTACGGCCTTCGGCTGCCAGTGATCCGCCTCGTGCCACTGCCAGCTTTCTCCGGGCACATCTGTTACCGCGTAGTTGATGACTGGCTCGTCCATAATGCCGTTGTCGATCCCTTTGAGCCAGTAGTCATACCAGCGGTGATGTTCCGCCGCTTCGATCCGACCGCGCTCCGCGCCCACCGATTTGGTGTAGGCCGCATGCGGCCAGGGACCCATCCCCAACTTATCCGGGCCCTCGAATATCTCGACCCACATGGCGGTATCCATCGCAAACAGGTCATACCAACCACCCCAGTGGTAAATGGCTACATCCGATTGATTGATTTCGTCCAATACTGCGGTCGGGCCAAACTTTGCCCAGGCGAAACTCTCGCTGTTGTGGTCTCTGAGGGGCGCCGCCTCGAATTGCTCGTTGACGTCCCAGTTAGCCGCATGCTCGGCGATGGCCTGCTCGCGCAACTCGCCATCGGGGTCTTCATCGACCGGTGTGGCAACGAAATTCCGGTCCAGGTTGCGGGTCAGCAAACCCCAATGATCGAACATGTCTTTGCGATAAATGCCGCCGGTGTATAAGGCATCGTACATATCCAGCAGGGCGACATTAGGCATGATGGCTTTCAGAGCCGGGTGGCCGGTGCTGGCGGCCATATACTGGGTGATCCCCAGGTAGGAAGCACCCCACATGCCGAGGTTTCCATCGCTCCAGGTCTGTGCCGCCAGCCAATCCATGATGTCTGAAGCATCCTGCGTTTCGGCCGGGCTGAACAATCCTTCGTAGCGCCCAAAGGACGCACCGCTGCCGCGTACACCCACGCCGACGAACACATAGCCGTGTTTTACCAACCGTTGGAGTGTCGGCCGGTCGTCGACGAAGGAAATCACGCCTTCCTGCAGATCAGGGTCTGGTGCGGGTGCTTCACCGGCTTTTGCTCTGCCGGTAATTTCCAGCATATGCCGCGCCGCCACATCCCAGTTGCGGTGATACCTGGAATGCGTCCAGATCACCGGCAGCGGTTCATCGACTGCAACCCCGTCCACAGCCGGGCGAATGATATCGATCGCCAGCCGGGTGCCATCGCGCATGGTGATGTATTGGGATTCTCGTACCCACTCGCTGAAGCGCGCCTCGGAGTAGCCTTCGTATTCGCCAAATCGGGAAACTTTGGGCGGCGTCTCCGTGGCCTCAAATACGGTGGATTGCTTGATTGGCTTTACTGCAGATTCCACGCCTTTGTCATTTTCAGAACAGGCCGTTGAAAACAGCAAAGCCAACAGCAGCACGGGCGAAATCAGTTTCATGTTGCGGCTCATGGTTCAAACCTCCGGATGGGTTGAGGCCTGATGGAAAACCATAATCAGGCCATTTGTATCAGTGGGACTCAAGGTCAGCCGACCGGATCTCTGCAATGGTGAGTGCCCGCCGGCCAGCAGCGCTCTTCTTGCCTCATCGAGAGAGGATACCCCTATTTCGACTGCGACGGCTCTGCCCATAAAGTGGGCCTCGATAGCGCCGGGAACACCGCCGTAGCGTTGCGCCAGGCCATCGGAGCTAAGCAAATGGATTTCCTCCGACGGCGTTACATAGCGCAGGCCACCTGCATCTGCCTCGGGGCGGCTGCCGGTAAAGGCCGAAAATATCGGCTCGTGTTGCTGTGGGTTGGGGAGGAGGTAAGTCACCGCAGTCATCCGGATCGCCGTGTTGGCGTGTTGCTGCCATTGCGGAATCCACACCACTTCGGGGCGGTGCTGTTGTGAAAAGAACAGGCGAAGGTCTGGCCCAGCTTTAAAATCGCTCATCGTGAAACTGATGTCGGCTTCGCCCCTGGCGCCATCGGGCAGGGGAACAGGTCGGGAAAAACGGCCGCACTCGCTCATGCTTACGCCCCGCTGAATCAGCACCTCGCGGTCGGCTTCGATGTCGCCTGGGCGAAAACAGCTGGCCAACACGCCTTCACCTCGCTGCAGGCTTTGCGCCATGCCTTCGATAAAGCCGTCGCGAAACTCTCCTTGCACACTTTCCATTCCACCGAAGAGCTCCAGAAAGTTGTCCTCAAACATGATCAGGTTATTCGATGTGCCGTAGGAGTGATGCATGCGCGGGCTGACGTTAAAGCCCATGCCCCGCCAGTTTTCTGCGGCGATGTCGAGGTCTTTAACGGCGATCAGCAGGTGATCCAGGGGGTAGTTCATGTTCATGGTCTCCCGGCCGGGCTTGCGTACCCGGCACGATGCAAAGTGCAATGGATTGTACGAAAGCTATCATACGCGTGATATCGTGCCCGCAAGCGGACTGGTCCGCAGCCTAAAACCGTGGTCATTAACATGAGAAAAATAAATATCAGTGAGAAGTTCGGCCTGTTCGATGAACACTGGACGCCCAAGGTCATCGCCGAATCCAATGGGCAGCTGATCAAGATCGCTAAAGCCAGCGGTGAATTCGTCTGGCATAGGCATGAAAACGAAGACGAACTCTTCATTGTATTTAACGGCAATCTGACCATCCAACTTCGAGACGGAGATGTCTCTATTGGCGTCGGTGAAATGTTTGTCGTGCCCAAAGGGGTTGAGCATTGCCCCCTGGCGGCGCCTGACACGCATTTCATGATGATAGAGCCGGCCAGTACCGCGCACACTGGCGCCACCGAAAGTGATCTGACCGTGGAAACCGAACAGCAGGAATGGATTTAGCACCTGTCTGGTTCAGGTCTGGCGGACCTCTGGCCGCATCCGCATACGCCATAGCCACCCGGCGTACAGGCCGAGGTTGATGGCAAGCACTCCAATTCCGAGCCACATCTGGATTTCGTCAGTGAGCCCCTCAGGGTAAATCAGGGGAAGTAGATAATGTTCGATAAAGCCGCCGCCATATTGACCCTGTCCCGCAGCCTCCCTGAATTGCTGTTCCCAGGGTGTTAATGGGCATATCCTGTTGTTGATTTCGACATAGGCGCCCCAGGCAAAGGCGGGAAGATGAAGCCAGATCAGTCTTGGCCAGCGCCACAGCAACAGGCCGCCAAGCACAACAAACACAATGAATGCAAAATGCAGCAAAAGCAGCGCATTGGCTGCAAGGGCGTACCACACTCGTGCTGCCCCCGATGAATGAGAATAGTGTCCAACTTTACGCCAATCGGGCTGACAATTCAGGGCAGTCCGCCAGGGCCCGATCCAGAACCCGCAATAATACATCGGCGTTGTCAGGGCTAAATGGCAACGGCGGACGAATCTTCAATACGTTGCCATGTGTGCCGGTGCTGCTGATTAAAACGCGGTCCTGACGGCAGCGATTGACCAGCCACAGAGTTTCTTCCGCTGCCGGCTCCTTCGAGGCCCGATCGCGTACCAACTCAAGCCCGATAAACAGCCCCGCGCCACGCACCTGCCCGATGATGTCGTGTTGGTCAGCCAGCTTAGCCAAACCGGATCGCAGATAGGCCCCCGTTGATCGGGCGTTTTCCATCAGGTCCTCTTCCTCAATCACTTCCAGAATCGCTTTGCCGACCGCACAGGAAACCGGATTTCCCCCGGTGGTGTTGAAATAACGCGACTTCGCCAGTGCTTCGAGCTGCGCTCCGGGCAAAGCCACCCCGGCGATTGGATGCCCGCCTCCCATGCCCTTGCCCATCGTCACGATATCGGGCTCGATGGCATGACGTTGAAAGCCCCACCAGTGATCTCCGGTACGGCCAAAACCGGCCTGCACTTCATCGGCAATAAACAGGGCGCCAGCGTTTTGCACCACCTTTAGGGCCTGTTGCAGAAACCCCGGCGGGTCAGCAAGGACACCGTCACTGGCGAAAATGGTATCGACCATCATGGCCGCTGGCTTGATGCCGTGGCGCGACATATCGTCAATGGCGGCCTGCACAGCCCTGGCAAATCGTTTGCCGACCTCACCGTCACTGCCGTCATTTCGATACGCGTCAGGCGCCGGAACGGTCCGCACATGTTCGCCCAAATTCGCGTGCTCACCCAGCGCTGGAGACAATTCAGCAATCACTTTGGTCACGCCGTGATAGGCCAATTCCGTCACGATAAACCCTGTACCGCCGGTGTTGAGCTGCGCGATTCGGTAGGCCAGGTCATTGGCCTCGCTGCCGGAACAGGTGAGCATTAATTTGTCGAACGGGTCTGGGAAAGTCGACAGCAGGTGCTCCGCATAGTCCAGAATACCGGGGTGAAGGTAGCGCGTATGGGTATTGAGCAGGCCAGCTTGCCCGCTCAGTGCAGCATGCACCCGTGGGTGGCAATGCCCGACGCTCGGTACATTGTTATAGGCATCCAGGTAGGCGTTGTCTTGCGCATCGTATAACCAAACGCCTTCGCCACGGACAACATGCAGCGGCTGCTCATAGTGGAGTTTGTAAGCCGGTCCCAGCAAGCCAACCCGGCGTTCAATCATTGCCTGGTCAACCGCTGACAGGTCGCCCTTGCCTGACAGATACGTATTGCTCGGAAGCGGCTGTTTCATGTTTGGAATTCCAGAGATATCTTCAGCGCATTGTCACTGAGGTCGCGCGCAATCTGCATGGCCTCGCCGATCTGTTCAATCGAAAACAGATGGCTGACCATCTGGGTCACATCAATCTCACCGCTGGCGATGAGCTGCAGCGCCTGCCTGAATGAGGCCAGGTCCGGTTCATGTTGAGCACCGTAGTCGCTGTAGGCCAGCAGTTTTTTGCGGAAGAAGACGTTGAAATTAAAGGACACCGGTTGCTGAGTGTCGGGCAGCCCGAACAGCAGCATCTCGCCATGGGGACGCAGCAAGTCCACTGACTCCAACAACGAGTCCCGGGTGCCGACTGCCTCGATCAGGAAATCGGCGCCCTGGCCGCCTGTGTTGTCCATGACGGCGTCGAGCACCTCGGAGCCAACCGCTTTGACGGCAACATCCACACCAAAATTTACCGCGGCAGCCAATCTGGCGTCTGAAAGATCAGATGCAATCACCTTGGCGGCGCCGGCCCGCCTGGCCAGGTGGCAGAAAAAACTGCCGGCCGAGCCCAGGCCCATGACCATGACGGTCTTGCCGGCCAGGTCCAGTTGGTTGCGCTGCAAGGCAAACAAAGTGGTGCCCAGCTGCTGTGCCATCATCAAGTGCTCGACAGGGCCATCAAAAGACGGCAACTTAAGGCAATAGGACGCGGGGATGGTCTGGAAATCCGCAAAACAACCTGCATCGTCCGGCCATGGACAAGTCAATACGAGGTCGCCGGGCTGAAACCCGGAATCCAGACTCTCGATCACTTCGCCAATGCCTTCATGGCCCGGAAATCCAGGAGGCGCAGGCGGCTTAAAAAAGCTGAGACCGTCAAAAATGACGTGCAGGTCGCTGCCGCAGATGGAAGCCTGAATGGTTTTCACCAAGAGCTTGCCCGGCGCCAAGGGCCTGACCGCAATTTCTTCACAGATAATTTGACCGTGGGCAACGATGCTGGCGGCGCGCATGGTTTCCATTCAGTATTCTGCCGGTGTGCCCCTGCTAAGACATTGAGGCGCGGAGTTGCTGGTTCTCCGCTTCACTGAGGATTCTGGGTTCGACAATGGGTCGGCCCGATTGAACATCGAACAGAGGTGTTGATTTGGCGGCACCCTGCAACCTCCAGGTAAGCGCCAATCGAGCGAACCGCAACATCGCCAGGGGCACGGATGCGGGCTCATGGGGCAGTGATTCGTCCGATGGTGTGGCGAACTTCCCTTGCACGCAGCCGCGGATGGGGCCCGCCACGTCTGCCAGTGACTGTCCGTCCGCAGTTTGACCGACGTACGAGTGGATCAGACCGATGAAAGGCAATTTCGGTGTTTTGGCGGTATTACAGATCGGAGTCTTGCAGCAATCTGCATACCAACGCAGCGTGATCTTGCCGGTCAGGTTGACGCAGGCCAAATGCTCGGCGCCTTGAGTAAACGCCAACCGGGCCGGAGACATCTGGTAGATGTCACTGCCACCCCGGGCATCGAGGATTTCGTCCGCCCGTCCCAGGTAATGAGCAAAGGCCTGGCAGTCATCGCAGTAGCACATCATATGCGTCCCATTTGATGGGGACACGTCATGTACGATGCCCTGCACAGTGCCGCAAGTACAGCTGATCGGGAGGTCTGTGGCCATATCTGAGTAATTATAGCGAAGATTTGGCGGGTGGTGATGCACTTTTGCCTTTAGAATTACGTGTTCCAGACAAACTGAGACAACCATTGAAAGCAGCCCTGCTCGAATCTTTCCATGCCCCCCTGAAGGTTTGCGAACTGCCTGACCCCGAAATTCCGGGCGATGGCGTCATCGTCGACGTCAAGGCGTGTGGCGTATGCCGTTCTGACTGGCATGGCTGGAAAGGCACTGACCCGGATATCGTCCTGCCCCACGTACCCGGCCACGAGTTGGCCGGCGTGGTGCTCGAAACCGGCCCGAATTGCCACAGTTTCCAGCCTGGGGACCGCGTGACCATTCCCGTCATCCTCGGCTGCGGGCGCTGTCCCACTTGCCGGGCCGGCGAATTGACTGTTTGTGATCAGCAATACATTGTCGGCTTCAGCGGCTGGGGCGCCTTTGCCGAGCAAGTCGCCGTGCCCTACGCAGATGCCAATCTGGTCAGGCTGCCGACCGCCATGTCCTTCGAAGTGGCGGCGGCCCTGGGTTGCCGCACGACAACAGCTTTTCGTGGGGTGGTCGACCGCGGTCAGCTCAAACCTGGCGAGACCATTGCCGTGCATGGTTGCGGTGGCGTGGGGCTATCTGCTGTCATGATCGCCGCAGCGATGGGGGCCACGGTGGTGGCGGTCGATATTGTCGATGAAAAGCTCGAACTGGCGAAGAATCTGGGTGCAACGCACACCGTCAACGCGGCCAGCACCGATGATGTGGGGGAGGCCATCAGGGATCTGACCGGCGGGGGTGTCCACGTCTCCATTGAAGCCCTGGGAATCACTCAGACCCTGCACAACTCATTACGGGGCTTGAGAAAATTGGGCCGCCACGTGCAGATCGGCCAACCGCTGGATGCCCATGCCGACCCCGTCATCCCCTTGCTCGAAACCGTCTACCAGCGGCAAATCACACTGATGGGCTCACGCGGCCTGCCAGCCAATCGCTTTCCCACACTGTTTGAAATGATTGCCGCGGGGCGCATCGATCCATCGCGCTTGATCGGCAAGCGAATTTCTCTGGAAGAGGCCGGTGGCATTTTCGAATTGATGGATGATTATGCTGATGTGGGTGTCACCCTGATCGATCGATTCTGAAGCCAGATTTTGCACTGACCCTTGGGGAGCCCATAGACTGGAGTGAGTTTCACGACTTCACGAACCAAGAGGGATGATCTCATGCGCGCTTTTCTCGCCGTATTTCTACTGGCAAGCCTGACCACTTTTTCTGCCGGGCTATCGGCGGCCGAACCGCAGACCGTAGCCGTCATCGGCACCGGAGACATGGGTGACTCCCTCGGCCCGCGATTCGCGGAACTGGGCTACCGCGTGGTCTATGGCTCACGCACGCCCCAAAGCGAACGGGTGATGGCCCTGGTGAACAGCACCGGCAGTGGGGCCTCAGCGGCAAGCCAAATGGAAGCCGCCCAACAAGCCGACATCGTATTGACACTGGTGCCGTGGCCACCGATGGAAACCGTCGCTCAGAATCTTGGTGACCTCACGGGCAAGATCGTCATTGATGTCTCCATGCCATTCGCCCAGGGCACCGACGGCTATCCGGAAATGTTGGTGGACACCTCCAGCGCCGAACTCATTCAGCGGTAGAATCCGGGGGCCAAAGTGGTTAAAGCCTTCGCCACGCTGGGTTCGCAGATCATCGATGACCCGCTGACGCTGGGCGGGCCGGTCAGTGTGCCACTGGCATCAGACCATCGTGATGCCAAAGAGGAAGTGGCCAGGATTGTGGCGGCGCTGGGCCTGGACCCGGTGGACTTCGGCCCGCTGCGGATGAGCCGGCACCTGGAAGCCATGCAATTGGTCTACATGATACCCCTGGTCCAGAACCGCAGAGCGTCGTGGGAATTCTACTTCCGGCGGACCAGCTACTGGTATTGCACGGGTCAGAATGAAGAGTGGTATGAGGCAGTTGCTGATGCCGGCAATCTGGCCCAGTTGCCTGAGACGCAGGGAGCGACTGAAGACTGTCCTTAGGGCCGGTTAACATTATTTGGCTGAACCCCTCGTCGGAGCTGAATGTGAATTCCAGCAGTGTCTATGAGCCCTGCAGCTTCAGACCCAGTTTCTGCGCCCCTTTGGTAGCAAACTTGCCGGTCTGCTCAAAGGCGCCCTGCAACTGCCGCATGCCGTCTTCGTTGGTAATGTCATCCCAGGCCGCGGCAATCCCTTCGGCCGTAACGTCGTCGGGCAGCAGGCTGAGACCTTCGGTCTCGAAACCGCGAAACACTGCAAAACTGCCACCGCCGGCGCCCAATACGGTTCGGCTGGGCGCGTCGGGGCCGGACAGGAACACCACCGCGGGGCTGACCCACTCAGGAGCAAGCAATTTGTACACTTCATCCGGCATCAGGCCAACCGTCATCGCAGTGCCAGCCGTTGGCGCCAGACAATTCACCCGGATGTCGTATTTCGCCCCTTCCATGTGCAGCGTATTCATCAGCCCGACCATGGCCATTTTTGCGGCGCTATAGTTGGCCTGACCAAAGTTGCCATACAGGCCGCTGCTGGACGTCGTAAACACAATGCGCCCATGCGACTGATCCCGCATGATTTCCCACACCGCCTTGGTGCAATGCACCGAGCCCATCAGGTGCACATCGATGACCAGTCGGAAGTCTTCCAGCGACATTTTCAGAAATGTCTTGTCGCGTAATATGCCGGCATTATTGATGAGGATATCAACGCGCCCCCACTGCGCCATCGTTTGCCCGACCATGTCCTCCACCTGAGCGGGGTCTGCCACATTGGCGCCATGTGCGAGCGCATCACCACCGGCGCTGCTGATTTCCTCAACGACCGACGCTGCATTGGCGGACTGACCGCTGGCGTCGCCCAGATCATTCACGACAATCCGCGCACCACGCTGCGCCAAAGCCAGTGCGTGAGCGCGTCCAAGACCCTGGCCGCCGCCGGTTACGATGGCCACCTGGCCGTCCAGTCTGATACTCATAAGTAAATCACCTTTTTTGGTTAAGAATTATTCAACAACGAACATACCCAGAACTTCGGCCACCAGGGCCGGCTTTTTCTCGTTTTCTATTTCGATGGTCACTGCGGTCTTGATCAGCCATTGGCCCATTTTGTTGGTCACCCGCAAGACTTTTTGGTGGCTGCGAATGCGCTGCCCGACCTTGACCGGACTGATGAAACGCACCTTGTCGGAGCCGTAATTGATCCCCATCACCATGCCTTCCGGAAGCATCGCATTCTGCTCATTTAGAAAAGAAATCAGGGAAAGCGTCAGGAAACCATGCGCGATCGTGCCGCCGAATGGCGTGTCTTTGGCCTTTTCAGGGTCACAATGGATGAACTGGTAATCGTTGGTTGCCTCGGCGAAGAGATTCACCCGTTGCTGGCTGATTTCCAGCCACTCGGAGGGTTCAAGCTCTTGCCCTTCCAGACCGCGTAGTTCTTCTGTCGATATTGTGGTGACCATAATTCAATCCTGAGGGGTGCCGGCGCAATGTGGCTGAAGGAACGGCCATTCTACCCGAAGCGCGTTCAGTCGGCCGCAGTCGGCGCGGTATCCTTCTGCGCCGCCAGGTCGGCGTTGAGATGTCGCGAGGCCAGGTAGAATAGCAGTAGCGTCAGAGCACTGATGCAGGAAATGATTACCATCGCATAACGTAGTGAGTTATCGCCGTATTCCGGCTTCAGGCTGTCGCTGATCATGCCGGTCGACAGCGGCCCCATGCCCATACCGACTAAATTCAAAATGAAAAACAGAATCGCGGAGGTCAGGGCCCGCGCCCTTTGTGGCACCAGCGTGTGCGATATCGCGATCAACGGGCCCAAATACACGGCTGAGGTGAAAACGGCTACGAAATAGATGGTCAGTGCCACGGTCGTGTCTTGCACCAGGAAGGCGGCAATGGCAGTAGGCCCCGCAATCACGCCACCCATAATGGGCACCCACAGATACCAGCGCTTGTCCTTGCCACCCAGTTTGTCGGCCAGCCAACCGCCGCCGGCGGTGCCACCCATCCCTCCAAATCCGACCAGCAGTGCCAACACCACACCAATCTCGGCAGAGGACATGCCATGGGAGCGGGCCAGGAACAGCGGCGCAAAATTACCGGTGCCGTAAAGCCCGAATGCCGTAACACCGCCGCCAAGCGCCAGGTAACGAAACGAACGCAATGCCCACAATCGCGGGGCCAGTTCACCGAGCTTGAGTTGTTCAATGCCGGCAATATTCTCTGACATGCCGCGAATGGGCTCCCGAACGGTGAAACGCACCACCAATGCCAGCAGGATTCCGGGCACGCCCACCACAAAGAACGCCACTCGCCAACCGAACGTCTGGTCGATCCAACCGCCCAGCAGGTAGCCGACCAATATGCCAAGGTAGATGCCTGTCGAATAAATGGAAATTGCAGTTCCGCGCCTCTCGGGTGGAAAGTAATCCGAGATCATCGAGTGCGAGGGTGGGCTGCCACCCGCTTCGCCGATTCCCACGCCCAGGCGGGCGGCGAGCAGATGCCAGAAGTTTTGCGCCATGCCCGACAGCGCCGTCATGCCGCTCCAGACCGTGAGGGCGAGCGCCACAATATTGCGGCGGTTGCCTCGATCTGCCCAGATGGCGATGGGAATGCCGGCGGTGACGTAAAACAATGCAAAAGCCAGGCCGCTCAGCCATCCCAATTGTGTATCGCTCAGGCCCAGCTCGGCGGCGATCGAACCCTGCAGGATGACCAGGATCTGGCGATCAATGAAATTGAAGGCATAGACCAGGGTAAGAACAAACAGGACGTAGTATCGGTATCTGTTTGCTGGCTTGTCTGGCTGCTGTGTCACCAGCGGACCTCCGGTTGATCAGTATTTCTTCAGATCGCCGAGCTCTGCTTTTTGCGCTTCCACCATCGCGGCCACATCGGCCAGCAGCTGTTTGGCGTCGTAAACGATACCGTCTTTGATGGTGTATTTCACACCACCCGCCCGTTCCGGCAGACCACTGTCGTCATTGAGCCGAACCGCGCCGGTACCGTAGAGCACTTTGAGGTTTTCCAGCGGATTGTCCTCAATGATGATCAGGTCAGCGAGCAGCCCAGGGCGCACCAGGCCAAATTCGATCTCCCTGCCCTTGGGATGGTGCAGCGCCTGCGCCCCGTACATCGTGGCCGAGCGGATGACTTCCAACGGGTGGAAGCCGGCCTCACGCAGCATTTCCATTTCCAGGATGGTGCCGAAGCCATACAGTTGGTAGATGAAGCCTGAATCGGAACCGACCGTCACGCGGCCGCCCTTGTTCTTATAGTCGTTGATAAATTGCATCCACACCTGATAGAAGTTCCGCCAGGCCACCTCGTCCTCAGCCGTCCAGTAAAACCAGTAGGCGCCGTGGCTTTCGCGGTTGGGTGTGTAGAAATCCCATTGGGTGGGCAGCGTATATGTCTCGTGCCAGTCGGCATTTCGAGCGCGCATCACATCGCGGCCGGCCGAGTAAATATTGAATGTCGGGTCCAGCGTGAAGTCCAACTCGAGAAACTCTTCCAGCAGGGCGTTCCACTTGTCCGAACCCCGCCCGGCAATCAGATTCCACTGCCGTGCGACCTGTCCGAAGCGATGCTGTTCATTGTTGTAATTCATATCGACGGGCCAGGGCTGGACGTCGTTGTTTTCATACATGGCCTCGAACAGACCGTAGTAGTGGGTGAGGGAACCCAGCCCAAGCCGGGCCGCATCCTGCGCGTTCATCTGGGCCACGCCCATCTGATCGAGATGCGCTGTGCTGCCGAGTCCGTGTTTCCGCGCCTCATCAAGCAGCGCCTCCATAATTGCGGGGTCGTGGGCACGCAGTTTCAGGCCGTCAATGCCTTCCTTCGCTGCATACCGCACCCACTGCCGGGCCCTTTCTGCCGTCAGAATCTGTTCATCCCGGTATTTGCTGCCGGCGCCCAGCGTGTGATAGGAAAAAATTCTCGGTGCCACAATCTCGTTATTGGCACTACGTTTTTTCTCGGACAGCGAAAAGTCCATTTCACCGCTGGGCACGCCACGAACGGTTGTGATGCCGTGGCCCAGCCACAGTTTGTAGGTGTATTCCGCTTCCGGCGCCTTGGAAGGCCCGCCGGTATGGGTGTGTATGTCAATGATGCCGGGCATGACATAAGCGCCGTGAGCGTCGATTTCCCGCGTGGCGTCTTTGGGCCGCCCTTTTTCTTTGATCGCCAGACCTGGGTAGCCCACCGACTCAATCTTGGCAATACGATTGCCTTCAATCACGATATCGACGGGGCCGATGGGTGGGGCTCCGCTGCCATCAATTACCGTTGCGCCGCGGATGATCAAGCGTTCAAAAGGTCCTTCACCTTCTCCCTCCTGGCGATCAGGCGCTGGGATCATTTTCGGCCCCTCGTCCTGGGCGAAAGATGGGTTGCTGAAGGCACCAGCGGCAAGGCTGAGCGACAGGGCAAGACGGAGAATGGGTCGGTTCACAGCGAAAACTCCTTGATCATGGGGCACTCATCGCCGCCTGGCGGCAATACGTAGACGGATCACCTTATGGGGACGGAAGTATCTTTGCAATCCGCAACGATACCTGCGGCAACCGGGAAACCAATGATTTTTGAATGTGGGCCCGAAAGCCGTAATATGTCGTATTCGGCGCAGGCGGACATAAGCTGGGCGCCACCAACAGGAGAACAAATCCATGATCATTCGCAAGGCAAAATTCACCCTGATTACAAGCCTCATGCTGACACTGGCCGCACTGGTCGCGAATCCCGCCGCAGCACAGCAACCGGACTGGGACGCTGTTGAATTCACCACCACGGACCTGGGAGACGGCATTTATATGCTGCAGGGCATGGGTGGCAACCTGGGACTTTCTGTCGGTGAGGATGGCGTATTTCTGATCGACGATGAATTCGCGCCGCTGACGCCCAAGGTCAGAGCCGCCATTGCCGCCATTACTGACAAAACCGTTGACTATGTGATCAATACCCACTGGCACGGCGATCACACTGGCGGTAACGCCGCGATTGGCGAAAGTGGTGCGGTCATCGTGGCCCACGACAATGTGCGCCTGCGGATGGCCGCAGAGGGACCGCAACAATCTCCTGACGGGGCACTGCCGGTGATCACATTTTCCGAATCAACGACATTTCACTTCAATGGACACGAGATTCATGCCACGCATCCTGTTGCCGCGCATACTGACGGCGATGCGGTCATTTATTTCCGTAACCTCAACCTGATCCATGCCGGAGACATCCTGTTCAATGGTCTGTATCCGTTTATCGATGTCGCATCGGGCGGTTCGGTGGAGGGCTATATCGCAGCGCTGGAGGCACTCGCCGGCATGGCCGGCCCGGATACCCGCATCATCGCCGGCCACGGCCCGATGGCCACAAAAGCGGACGTTGAAAGAAAAATCGCCATGCTCAAGGGCGCGAAAGTGCAGGTTGAGCAACTCATCAAGGCCGGCAAGACCCTGGAGGAAACCAAGGCGGCCGATCCATTGGCAGCCTGGAACGAGGAATGGACCTGGATGTTTATCAATGGCGAGCGAATGACTGAAATGCTTTATGGCGCGCTGTCGAATTAGTCTTCTGCATCGCAAACCGGATTGGACGGTTCGGCCCTTCAGTAAGGCATCAGCGTCAACTCTCCACGGATGAATTCGATACGATCGGATAGAAACTCCTTCAGGAGCAGCACCTCCGCCGCGTGGCTGTCGTTTCGCGGCGGGTGGCTGGACCATCGCTCAAAGTTGCGTGCCGCGGCGGGCCCGATCTCCAGAGCCATTTCGTCAATCATCGCGTGGAGTCTGGCCACCGACAGGGGGCCGTCCAGCACCTCCCAAAAGCGACTCCGATACCGCAGTCTAAACTCCGGAATTTCAAACAGCCGCCCCCACCAACCCCATTTGAAGTAGTCCGTCCCGTCCGTGTCGGCCTGTTTCCACTCTCGCGCATCCCTGGCGCGGGCGTCGTAGGGGGTCCCCAATGAGCGATCAAAGTCCCAGATCGGGCCAGCGGCAAGCAATCCTTCTTTTTGCTTGTGGTAGTAAGCGCTGAAACGAAATGCATCTACATTCTTGGCAATGGCATTGAGGATATTGTGGTCAATCCAGGCGTCCACATCGATGTACTGGTCGTAGCGAAGCCCGGTGTCAGGATCGCGAAAGTCGTCCGTGTCAATGGCCCGACGAAAGCCATCAATGTAATTGCTCAAGTATTCGCGCTGCGGAGCTCGAACGGGATCCCGCATCACCCGAGCTTGGGGGTAAACGTACTCCAGGCCCTGGCCCCCGGCTCTGAAGTCGGGTGGGCCGTGGTCCACCCGAATGATGTAACCGCCGGAAAGCTCGGCGCCCATCAAGTCCTTCTGTTTCAATTTGGCGATAGCCACACGTTCAGCGCCGAGTTTTATCTTTTCCAGCACGACGTACACACCGACGTAGTGTTCTGCTCTTAGCTCCGCCCCCATGGTCAACGAGGTACAACTCCACAAATCGGTAACGGGAGGCTTGCCGGCCGATGGCGTGGCTCATACGGGAGGCCAGCGCGTCACGCATCAGTGAACGATCGAATTTGAGGGACGCAAGCAACACCCAATCGGACTCGGCCGGCATACCGAGCAAGGGCAGGTCCACATCGTCGTCATTGGGCCCGCCCTGAAACTCGACGGCATACGACTTCTTGGGAGATCCACGCGAACTCCACCCTCGCGTGTGAACGCCGATGCGAGTCTGCAGATCCGCCGTGCCGAGCAGCCTTGCGCCCGCAGCCTTGCGCTCAAAAACCGCGAGCGCAGCCCGCGAGAATTCGTTTGAGTGATCATCAATTCGCCCCTGGCCAAGTGTGTGCAAGACCATCAGCGGCAGGTTGGACACCACATTGGCAATGTCGGTGGAGACACAGACATACGATTGACTGAGCACGACAGTTTCAGCGCCAACAGCGACCATGAGCACCCGAACTTCGATCGTAGCCGACAGCACCAGTGGCTCAATGTAAGGCGAGGATTGCACCGAAGGCAAACTGCCATCCAGAGTGTAGTACATCTTGGCGCCAGGCTCAACTGGGCGCAAACGGACTGTTTGCTCTCCAACGAAGGTGCCACCGGCAGGCGCATAGACGGCGCGTTCAAGCGCTGCCCCCTGCTCGACCTCGCCACCACAGCCGTGCAACAGTAGCGTGGCCAACAGGCACCACAATACTGTCGCCCGACCCCCGCTCTCCTTGATTTCAATTCTATCGATCATCGGGCATGCCAGAATCAGCCTCATATGGCAAACAACTCGATCGAGGACATGTTTTCCCGGGTGGATCATCTCAATCGTCTGAGTATAGGCAAAACAAACGCCAAGTTGTCGGATTTCCGCGAATATGGCCCGTACTCGGTGAACCTTCATTGTCAGGGCCGGTGGTACCGACAGGGCATCGGCAAAGAAACCGCCTGAGCGACGCCACTTTTCAACACCCTTTCTGTGCTATTGTGCCGAGGGTTGATGACTCTCTAAATCAGCAATTTTTCGAGCAAATTTAGTGATGCTGCACAATGGAATTCTCGACGAAGCGTTGCCCACCGTCGGGGTGATTATTAGCGCAGTGCCGCTCAAAATAGAGGTGCAACATGATGCAAGCTGACTCCCTACACTCGGCACGTTATAGCGATGCCGTGCAAGCCGCCGCGGCGGTATTTTCAGAGCGTGGTTACCATGAGGCCACCACGCGGCAAATTGCAAAGAAGTTGAAGATTCGCCGGGGCAGTATTTACCATTACTTTGATTCCAAGGACGCTGCCCTCGAAGAGGTTTGCCGCACTGGCGTGGTCGAAATCCTGGTAGGTCTGGAAGCCATCCAAGCCACAGATCTTGCAGCGGATGAGAAAATTCACGCCGCTTTGGAAAACCACCTGACCTACCTGTCTCAGCAACGGCATTTTGTCCGGGCGTGCTTGTTTTGCCGACAGAATTTGCCTTTTCAGTTGCAGGCTCGGGTGGAAAGCGCTTGTCAGCGATACGATGAGATCATCGAATCCATCTTCGAAGACGGGGTGCGCCAGGGCTGCTTTCGCGCTGAACTCGACTGCTTGATTGCCACACATTCGTTTTTCGCGCTGGTCAATGCTGCAGCGATTGACTACGACGTAACCAAAGAGCGCACGATCGAACAAATGACCGAGAGCCTGTCAGAAATTCTAATTAAGGGCTCCCAAGCTGGGTAAAGCTATTCCAACGCGGCTACTCGCAGGACTTGCCTGTACTGTATTGCTTTTCGCCTGCGCCAGTGATCCGAATGAAGCGCCTGGGAAAAGCACATCACAAGACGGACTTGATACTGCGCTCGCCTCTATTTCTCGCGACAATATACAGTCATCAATAGACTACCTGGCGGCCGATGAACGCCAGGGTCGTATGACCGGCACCCGGGGTTATGACGAGTCGGCTCAGTATGTAGCCGACCAGTTTGCCGCCATTGGTCTGGAGCCAGGCGGAACGGATGGATGGTTGCAACAGGTTTCTCGCTCATCACGCGAATGCTCGATATTGAAAACTCAGGCGTCAATTTGCACAAAAGCACAGGTGACGTGGACCTGGTATGGAAAAAAGACCTGATTATTTACGCTGACAAGTTGCGTGCAGAGAATCGAATTCGCGCCGAGGTGGTTTTCGTTGGCTTTGGCGTTCACGCGCCGGAGTTGGGCTATTCGGACTACGACGGAATCGACGTCAGTGGCAAGATTGTCGCAAGTTTCGTAGGGGCGCCCGCCACGTTCCCGTACACGGAACGAGCGCACTACTCATCTGGCAGGACCAAAGCAGCAGAATTGGCAAGTCGCGGCGCGATCGGTGAAATTGGGCTAATGAGCCGTCTGGAGGAAAAGCTATCCCCGTGGGAAGAATACACGCAAAACCTGGGCACCCAGCCGGACTTGTCCTGGATTGACGAGGGGGGTGAAGTCGCCGACTTTCATGCTGAGCTTCAGGGTGATGCGATGTTCAATCGACATAGCGCCGAGCAATTGTTCGAAGGATCGCCACTCAGTTTTGAAGCAGCCCTCGATGCGGCTGACGAGGCCCGACCCTCATCCACAGCTCTGGGGGTTGAAGTTACGATGTATCGCCAGGCTGAACATGAACGCATAACAAGTCCAAATGTTGTTGGTATTTTGCGCGGTAGTGATCCGGAACTATCAAAGGAGTATGTCGTTTATTCGTCACATCTCGATCACCTGGGAGTTGGCACACCGGTCGACGGCGACACCCTATACAACGGCATGTACGACAATGCACTGGGTGTGGCGGTGACCATTGAGGCAGCCCGCGCTCTGGCCTCATTACCGGTGGCGCCGAAAAGATCGATCGTGTTCGTTGCTGTCACAGGTGAGGAACACGACCTGCTGGGTTCAGACTATTTCGCGCACTACCCAACCGTGCCGTCCTCAGCCATCGTTGCAAACGTGCATATCGACATGCCACTGGTCTTTTTTCCATTGGATACAGTCGTGGGTTATGGTGCCGAGCACTCATCTCTCGAAGGCCTCACCGCGAATGAGGCCAGGAAGGAAGGCTTCGAGTTAACTCCCGATCCTTATCCCGACGAGGTCTATTTCATCCGCAGCGATCAATATTCCTTTGTTCGCCAGGGAATTCCTGCTGTTTACTTTGCAGAGGGCATAGGCTCCTCAGATCCAGCCGTGGACGGGCGCGCAGTGCAGGAGGAATTTTTTAACGTTCACTACCATCAGCCTTCGGATGATCTATCCCAACACATCGATTGGGAGACGGCATTGAGGTTCTCACGTGCCGCAATGCGCATTGGTGACCGCATAGCGATGGATGAACAACGTCCGAGCTGGAATGAGGGCGACTTCTTTGGTGAGAAGTTCGGCAATTCGCCCTAAGCCACAGCCGACCCACAAATAATCGTGATTAAATCCCAGGTGAGCATAGACGCCGCGAACATCAACGAGCGAATATTGGCGCTTCTGAATAAGCCCTTTTATTCCACTGAGGGTGTCGTCAAAACACCCCTGATTTTTTCTGAGTATCTGTCAGAACACACGGGTTGTCATGTCTATTTGAAGTGTGAAAATCTTCAAAAAACCGGTAGTTTCAAACTACGCGGGGCAACCAGCGCAATACTGAATCTGAGCGACAGTGACAAAAGTAGGGGAGTCATTACCGCCAGCTCGGGTAATCACGGCGCGGCGACCGCTGCGGCGGCTCAGGCGCAGGCCATGCCCGTGAGCATTTATGTGCCCACTTCTATCAGCAGCGTTAAAGAGAAGAAAATCACCGACCGGGGGGCCCGGCTGATAAAGATTGAGGGGCCGGGCGTCAATGCGGAACTCGAAGCTGCCAAGGCTGCCCGGGAGGAAGGGCTTAGCTATATCAGCCCCTACAATCACGCCGAAGTCATTGCCGGCCAGGGCACCATTGCTGACGAATTGTTGAACGATCTACCTGAACTCGATGCGGTTTTTGTTAGCGTGGGTGGGGGTGGCCTGATCAGTGGCATTGGTTCAGGTCTGAAAATCCGTAAACCCCAGGTCGAAATTGTCGGTTGCTGGCCTGAAAATTCTCCCTGCATGTTGGGCTGCATGAAGGCAGGAAAAGTAATTTCGGTGGAGGAATCCGATACGCTGTCCGACAGTACCGCCGGCGATGTGGAGCAAGGTGCGCTCACTCTCCCCCTGTGCCTGGAGGTGATATTGGCCACTGTCACCGTGTCAGAGCATGAAATTGCGCAGGCCATGAAGGTGATTCATCAACACCATGGCTATGTCGTCGAAGGCGCTGCCGGAGTGGCTTTGGCAGGATTATTGAAAAACCCGGCGCAATATGGCGGGAAGAATGTGGTGATCGTCTTGTGTGGGGAAAACATCTCCGAAGAAAAATTCGATGTTGCCATGAGCATGGTCAACAGCGAAATTTGAGGATTTTAGTCATCCGGCAATAGACGCCCTCCTGTCATCGATCCTGTGATCTTGCCTGTCGTCTGTCAGTTCTTGCTGCTGGCAGCATAATCAAAAGCGAAACCGACCAACGCCCGCACGCCCGTGATCAAGGTGTCCTCGTTGGCATTGAAAAAAGGCGAGTGATTGGACGGCGTCTGGTCGACGGTGACACCTTCATCGTTTATGCCCAGCATGAGGTAGAGGCCGGGGATTTTTTCCTGGAAACGGGAATAGTCTTCTGCACCGGTTATCAGCGGGTGTTCAACGACCTTGTCGGCGCCGGCTGCCCACTCCAGGGTCGGCATCATCCGCCGCAGCAGCTGCGGGTTATTGTCGGTAACTGGTGTTCCGTCGCCAATCGTGACCTCTGCAGTGGCGCCTGCCGCATCGGCAATGCCGGTGACCGTCAGGCGAAGTTTTGCATGCAACGTGTCGCGCATCCCTGCATCAAAGGTGCGAATTGTTCCCATCATCTCAACCTGGTCTGGAATGATGTTGCCGCGCACGCCACCGTGAATGCTGCCGATCGTGATAACAGCAGGGCCCTTGGTGATATCAAGATAACGCCCTGTAATGCCCTGCAATGCGGTCATGACTTGCGCACTCACGAATATTGGATCAACACCGCGCCAGGGGGATGAGCCATGGGTTTGCTTGCCTATGATTTTGATGTAAAGATCATCTGCGGCAGCCATAAAACTACCCGCACGGTAATTCAGAGTACCGGCCGCCGCCGGCCAGGCATGCAAGCCCAGGATCGCCTCGGGCGCGTCGGGGCCATCCAGAATGCCTTCGGCAATCATCATGCTGGCGCCACCGTCTTCTCCGAGCGGCGGTCCTTCCTCGGCTGGCTGGAAAATAAACATAACCGAACCGGCCAATGCCTGACGATTGTTTGCCAGCACTTCGGCGGCTCCCATGAGCATCGCAACATGGGTGTCGTGACCACAGGCGTGCATCACATCAACCTGGGCGTTGTTGAACTCTCCTTTGGCGGTCGATGCAAATGCAAGACCAGTCTGTTCCTTCACCGGTAAGCCGTCCATGTCTGCGCGCAAGGCCACCATTGGACCGGGTTTGCCGCCTCTCAAAATACCAACGACACCGGTGTGGGCGATTTCGGTGTCGACCCTGTCCAATCCGAGTTGACGCAGGTGCCTGGCCACCAGGGCAGCGGTTCTGAATTCGCGGTTTGACAATTCTGGGTGGGCATGAATATCGCGCCGCCAGGCAATCACTTTGGGTTCAATCGCGGAGAACGACGGCGCCAACGCAGCTTTGGGGTCTTGCGCGGAAACCGCGCCTGCAATAAGTAGCGCGGCAATGCTGAAAAATAGTCGCATCATGGAGTTCCTGAAAAAGTCAGATTTGGTATGAAGTTCACGGAGAAACGGGCACCCTCTTGTAGAGTGTCCAACCCACCAAAGGACACCAGCCACCATAAAAAACGATAAAAAGGCTTCTCTGCACTAATCCATAGTATTCCAAAGGGTACAGGTCAGGTGCGAAAGCAGGTGTGAGATTGAGCGCAATCGATACCAAAATCAGCACCCCCGCTATCCAGGAATACCTGACCAGTTGCTCTGCCCAGTCCGCCTTCCGCCAGGACCAGGCAAGAACCAGCGGCGCCATGTAGCCCGGCATCATTGCAAGGCCAAATACTATTGTGCAGCGGATGCGGAGATTCGAAGATTGCTATTCCTATGGATGCCAAGCCAAACATTCCGACAAGATAGGCTGGCCAGGCCGACAAAGAATTCGCTCGCGCAAACTGATAGATGCCCCACGAAAAGAGCAAATAAAACAAGGCCACCATCAGGGCAGCTATCTTCCACGGGAGTTCTGCCGGCGAGCCACTCTCTCCAATCTCACTGACGGTTTGTGAAACGTGGCTATACCCATCCACCTGGGCCGCCAGGATCACTATCGCGGCAAAGAACACCACTGGAATGGCAAGACCGAAAAGTAAAAGTACACGTGGTTGCATTAGTTTCTTAATTCCATGTCGGGATTGCGAAGACCATATAATATACAAAGGTCAGCGAAAAAGGCCCCCAAGCCCGAATTTTTTAGCTTTTCTTGTTCCCGCTTGATGCGCAGGGCAAAATCTCCTTCATGTGGAGTCAACTGCAGAAACCACTTTCGAAACTCGACGGTACCCTTGTCTCGCTCCAACTCAAGGGCCGCGATCTGTCGTTCGGTGAGGCAATTGATCTGTGGATAGATAATGACGGCTTCAAAGATTTTTTTCTCGACCTGTTGACCGAAATGCCCTACGTGGCCTTTCGTTGGGAGACACCACCACTCACCCGCAATTCCCTCAACCGCCGATTTGAGTTCGTGGTGATCAATAGCCCCGAGCTGGACAGAAGCGCTGATCGAGCGCCCTTTTCCGGGTCCTTCGCGGCGCTGGAACCGGGTGCTGTCAGTGTGTTTCCAAATCTGGGTGGCGACGCCATCATGGTCGTACCGGGCCCCGTCGATGCCGCCTCGGCATATGGCCATCTGGCTGCATTCCTAAGGTCCGCTCCCCACTCGCAACTCCATGACCTGTGGACACAAGTCGGATGGGCGATGAAAAACCGGACTGGCGCCAAACAGGTTTGGCTGAGTACCGCGGGAGGTGGCGTGTCGTGGTTGCACGTTCGCCTGGACGACCGTCCCAAGTACTACCTCTATGCCCCCTACTGCAGATCGCTACAATGAGCCGGTCAATTCAACCTCGATTTGGGAATAGTTGATGGAGATTACCAGCCTCTGGTCAAGGTCGCCCCCCTGTATCCGCACTTGGCATTGTCCCAAGGCATTGAAGGGTTTTGCGTGGTTGAATTCACGGTAACACGAGCTGGCACCGTGCAAGACCCGCGAGTCATCAAGGCAGAATGCACCGACAGCCTGTTCCAGCAGGCTTCGCTTAAGTTCATATACAGGCCAAGAGTGATCGACGGTGAAGCGATTGATGTGCCGGGCGTACAAAATAGATTTAACTATGAGATTACCCAGTGACAGCCTCTTATATCAGCCATGTCCGCAGGTGAGCTCTCTTCCAGCCTGCAATCGACAGACACAAAGCGAACCAAAGTGTGATCATCATCGGTGCACCCAATAGCCCCGGACCGGCCAGCATTCCACCCAGGAGTAGCGAGTTTAGCCCGATGATTACAATTGGGATGAAGAGGACGGTGGGTCCGATAAACAGGGCCAGGAACGCCAGCCAACGCCGCCTGGCCGGCAAGGCACGAAAAGCGCCCAGCAGCGGCACCGTGCATATGGCAAGAATAATGGTAGTGGTCAGCAGCCACAGGAACTTATGGTTATCGCCATCGCCAAAAAGCTGGCGCATGACGAGATACTCGTCACCACTTTGCAGGAGCACCGTCAGAATTCGACCAAACGGCATACTGGCAAAGAGGATGGCCATGCCAAAGGCCCGCCCGGGCAAGTCTGCTGCCCTTCGCATCATCAAGTAGCCAGCCCACATGGCAATGAATGTAAAAGCCGGTCCGGCCAGGGTTGCGATGTAGGAAAGCGGATGCGCCTTTGAGGCCTCACAGAGGCCCCAGACTTTAAAGTCCCGTTCCCCGTAACAACCGCCGAACAAATAGCCTGCATTGGTGTGAACCAGTTCATGCATTTCAGCAAATGCGAAGGACAACGCAAGGAAACCCAGCACAGCCGGCCAGGTGATGACGAACTTATGTTCCACGGTGATCCCCCACTCAGTAAAGATGCTAGCAGTCTGTCGGATATCGTGAAATATGGCCGGTTGACCAAACTCTGTCAATTCGCCAGCTGCGTGATCAGGCGCTAAGGCGACGGTCGCTCAATCCGGCGACAGCGCGAAACGCACAAAGCGATCCAACCCGGCGAAATAGTCTTTCCCGCTGATCCAGAAGCCATTGTTGTGGTCACCGCGAATTTCCAGAAACTCCTTTGGCTCGCTGGCGGCTTTAAACACAGCGCGGCCCATTTCAAACGGGATGATTTCATCGTCCCTGCTGTGCACAACCAACAATGGGGAGTCGATCTCGACGACGTAGTCTGCTACCGGGTATTTGAGCCTTGTAATCAGGCGCACGGGCAAGAATGGATACAGCCTGCGGCCCATCTCCTCGCCGGAAGTAAAACTCGATTCGATGATCAGTCCGGCCGGGTGGGTCCGGGAACCCAACCAGGCTGCAATCGCGCCGCCGAGAGAGCGGCCAAAAATGATAATCCGATCTGCAGCAGTGCCCCGATCGTTGACGAGGTAATTCCATGCCGCCTGGGCATCCCGATAAGTTCCCAACTCAGTGGTTTTTCCTGAGCTCTGCCCATAGCCCCGGTAGTCAATAATCAGGGTATCCAAACCCAGATTGAGGAATATCCGAATGCTGTCGAGTCGATGGGAAATATTGCCCGCGTTGCCGTGAAAGAACAGGACCACGCCGCGTGCGTTTTCGACCGGGAGGTACCATCCGTGCAACCGTTCATTGTTGCTGGTGGTCAGCCAGACATCCTCGTAGTCAAGCCCGATATCAGCCGGCGTCGCATCCAGCGCGCGTCCCGGCATATTTGCCAGGAACACCATCCTGCCCTGGAAGAAGTACAGCAGCAGTGACAGCAGCACGTAAATGCTGCCCGCCACGGCCAATAGACTAAAGATGGTTTTCATTCAGCGGTATTGTGGCAAGGAATCCTTTTTCGACGCCTCGAAACTGTGTAATTCGCTCAAGGCTCTGAGTCAACTCATTGTTTTTCACCCTTAGTCTAATCGAGATTCAAAGTGCTGGCGCGAATCTACTCGTGACAGGCGCGTGAATGACTCCCTTACGCAAGGTGGAGATGGCGGCGGGATAGCGGTAGGCAGTATCTCCATGGCGTGGTTATTCTTCGTATCGCTTGGCTTCGGGCGGCCAATTTACTATGCTGCTGACAGGTCGGGGCGAGATTAATGATCGCAACATGACCTTATGCTTTGAATTGCAGGCACTAAAAATTGACTAATCAGACTTCCCCAGTGGCCGCAAACGGCGATGATGCTGAGCTGGTTCACGCCATGGTCAATGGCAGCGCTGAGGCCTTCAAAGTGCTGTACCAGCGACATGCCGGCTACGCCATGGCGGTGTGCATGAAATTTCTCCCTCAGCAGTCCGATGCCGAAGAACTGGTGCAGGACGTTTTCTGGAATCTGTGGCAACGGAAAATGATGTATGACAGTGGCCGCGGAAAATTCACCACCTGGCTCTATATTATTGTGCGCAACCGCTGTACTGATCTGCTGCGGGTCGGAAACCGTCGCTCGCGCTACGAGAAGGAATCCGGGGAATTGCAAAAGTACGCCGCCAGTACAGATCAGAATCCAACATCTACGGGGCCCGAACAATTCGCCACCTTGGACAGCCAACACAGCAACGTGCACAAAGCGCTCAATTCGTTGCCCGTGGAACAGCGCCAAGCGCTTGAGGCGTGCTTTTTCAGGGGATACACCCAATTTGAAGGTGTCGATGACTTTGCCGGATTTAACGTTTCATCAATCGTGGTTGAAATTCCCTACAGCATGCTCGCAGATCAAGCAGGCGCACCCTTGCAGGTATGGGCAGAGACCTGGCGGGACGACAAATTGGTCAAGGTTAATCGTCGCGGACAAATTCGGGACACCTCACGCGGCAATAATTACAAAGTGGGTAAGAAGACCCGACACATGGAACGCATGGGAAACCCGGCGATCAATACGGCCCTCATACCCTTGGCGCTGAAGGACCAATACAACCGGGGTCGCCCCATCAATGACGCAGCAGACTTTGCCGGTGCTATCGTCTCAAGCCTGATGGATCTGGGTACTGACGACGAAAACATCGGTATCCTCGCTTCGGTCGCCGTCCCCGATACGCTCAAACTGGATCCACTGGCCGCGACGTCCTACCCCAACGGTCGTGCGCCCGCGGATGACGTGATGGATACGTTGCTGTTCTTCATTTTCAATCAGCCGATGGGCGGCGCCGGTGACGGTGTGGACGCCAACGACAAGCCTTTTCCCACAGCATTTCCCTTTCTTGCACTGCCACATCAACCCTGATCTCAGTGCTGCTGACAGGTTGGCGGAGAGATTCTCTAGTGGCTCTCTTCGCCACCCCGTCACATATTGGCCAAACAGCTCGCAGGAGAGCAACAATGAACATTCTTGACGCACGCAGTACACGCGGAATTTACGGCTCAAGCCCAATGGTCTTGCACGCCAAGGCCTGGCTGGTGGCGGTGTTGACGGCTTCCATTCCACTGGCAAGTATTGCCCACGATCATCACCCAGCGGTGGCTGCGGGCGACCGTGTGCGCCAGGAACAGACAATCGAATTTTGGCAGCAACGCCTGTTGCAACGTCCTGACAGCACCATCAATCTTTCGAACCTCGGGCGGATTTATCTCAACCAGGCCCGCAGGTCAGGCAATCATCGGGACTACGTAAGCACGGAGCACTATTTCAGAAGATTGCTGGCTGTGGACCATGCCAGTTTCACCGGAATGATTGGCCTGGCCTATGCCCTCGCTGGGCAACATCGACTGAATGAAGCATTACAGGCCGCCCGCGAGGCAGCCACTCTGGGACGTGACCGGCATACGGTATTGGCCATGCTCGGTGACATCCACTTGGCAATGGGTCACCTTTATGAGGCTGAGTTGGCCTATCGATCGCTGCACGCCGCCCAGCCAGATATGTCCTCCTATGTGCGCCTGGCCTCACTGGCAGAGGAACGTGGGCGGATCGATGAAGCCCTGGCGCTCACCAATGTCGGTTGCGCGGCAGCACAAGAGCGGGAAGTAGCCGCACATCAACTGAGTTGGTGCAGACTCAGACTGGCGGAATTGAATCTGCTGGCTGGGCATGCCGACGATGCCGAAATGCTCATGCATCAGGCCATTTCGCTCGACCGTGGAAATCATGCCGCACAATGGCGGCTCGGCGAGTTGCAATTACGGCTTGGAAGACCCGTTGCGGCTGAACGGACCGTTCGCCGCCTGGTCAATGACCAACCCCGGCCGAAATACTGGATTACCTTGGGGGACATCCTGTTGTCGCAGGGCAGGGAAGACGAAGCGAGGGAACTGTTTGACCGAGCGGAACAACGCATGGTCTCGGACCTGGAGCAAGGTGACATTGGTCACATCCAGGAACTGGCAGAATTCTGGCTGAGCGGCCGATTGCAACCCAATGGGCGGACACAGTGGAATGACGCGCTGACGCTGGCGCAAAGAGACGTGGCCGAAATTCGTCAGGACTCGGGCGCCTACACAACGCTTTCCTGGGCGCTTCATAAGTTGAATCGAAGGGACGAAGCGGTGGCGGCAATGGGCCTGGCGTTGCGCAGTGGAATGCGGCACCCCGAACTCGTCTGGCGCGCTGGCCTGGTGTTCAGTCATGCTGATCGTCCGAACGCAGCCAGAAGGCTGCTGGAAGAGGCGCTGCAGACGCCGCTCGGCCTGCAAGCGGATCAAATTGTAGCGGCTGAAGAGATTCTCGCTGCCTTGCCACACTTTCAGCTTGCCGACATCGTCGCGCCGCGGGCAGCTGCCATCGATACACGCTTTTGAAATAACTCGGTACATTCCGGCAATACGGCAGCCATTGCTTCAGATTGTGTCGCGCAGAGTGGAATCCGAGTGCGTCCCTGAACATTACCAGTGCTTACGGGTGTTGCTATTCTTGTCCGCCGAAAAAGGTCGAGGAAAAACTGCCTGCCCTTCGCTACGCTCAAGTGCAAAATCAAATATCTTAAAATCGTTGTGGGGATTGAAGATCAATACCGCGGACAGGACGTTTGAAGGAATTCCCATGACGAAATTGCATTTCGCCAATAGCAGGGCATCGATGAGGACATTGCGCGACAAGTCCAGACGCGTGGACCCAACCTGATACCAGTCTTCCCAGGCGTGTGTGACGCGTGGAATGGCGCGCACCGCCATGCGGTCGCCAAAGTGGCCGCGACACAATTCGACGTACTCAGACACGTCGCTGGCGATGAATACTCGGCCATCCGGCTGGCTCTGAGAGACGAGAGCACCCTCGATTTCAGGAATGACCCATTCGCGAATATAGCGCCTCGAAGGCAGATTCACGCCGATATGCCGGGCGCTGCGCAGATGTACGCCCAGCGTATACGAATTGGAAAACTCCGCCAGGGAAAAATTCGCGCACTCGGAAATCACCGTCTTGCTGGGACGGATCACGCGGGATACCGCCAGATACATTGAGGTGCGGGCGCGCTGATCCTTGAACCGTTGCTGAAAGCGTCGACCGGTCGGATACCGTTCCGCGGACTCGCCCTGTTTCGCGGCAAGATAGGAATGCAGCCTCACGGAGGGTTCGCCGTCCTGCCTGTACAGGTCCGAGGGTGCCTGGGAATACCTTTTGAAGTCGCCCAAACGGGCTTCAAACACGCGCCCACCCGGTGGCTCCACATTGGTCGGATCGGAATGAAACAGCTCGGGCCACAAGTTAGTGTCTTGTTCATCCGGGAACGTCACTTGCCTGGCCCAGCGCTCGTCGACCCTGCCGAGCATTTCCCAGATGTAGTGGAAGGCGGCGAAGAATCCCATCCGGGACCTCGGAGCGATTATCAGCCGCATCAGGTCAGTGCGGGGGATCGGATCCTGCAGCAGGCGGAGTTCGTGCATTTGGATCACGGCTTGCAGGGGCGATGCCATACCGCCACCCAAGCCGCCCTGCCATCGCCTGTACCGAGGTAAGCCCGTCGCTCATCATCCAGATTTTCCCTGCAGTTTCATTCAGCGTCACCACTGAGCGGTCGGCGGCGTGCGAGTCGACCGTGAGGAGGCCGTCGCTTTCGGACAAAGTGCGAATTTCCGGCCGGCGAGTCGGGCAGCTCAGCCAGCTCCAGTCACCGCTAGGAGGGGTCGAGGCCCTTTGCTTCATGGACGATCCTCGCCCTCGTCCGGCGACGGGATGGATTCGCGCAGCGCACCCAAGCCCCACTTGTGGCCGTAGAACTTGCGGCACCAGGCGGACTGCGATTTGCCAAATTCGACGATCTCCCGCAAGGTGCGCCTGTTTTCCGGGACATGGGCGGCGAACCGTTCGTACGACACCACTTCGTCAAACAGCGGCAGGCCCCGGAGCAACACGTCATGATAGATCGCCAACTTGGCCTCTAGCGATCCCCCGAGATCGCGATAGAGTTTGGTGGTGAGGCTTCGGGTCAGATCGCCGATGTTCCGAGTCACGAGCACCAGCCGATCCGGCCGGAAACTCTCGATCTGCCTTTCCAGCGGTACTTTCGTATTGACCACGCACTTGAGAATCACGTCGTACTCCGCCGCCTCTACATCCAGGCAAGGGGCTTCCTCCCGACAGAAGAGATCGATGACGGCGATCGTGTCAGGCCGTTGCGCCAGCCCCCACGTAACAAACGAAGCGCCCCCAGACTGAATGCTGTAAACGAGCGTCTTCAAGAGATTCTCCTCGTACACCGGCGGCACGTCACGGCTGGGTGAACGGCCTGGAATTCAGACCACCATTCTAATGATGTAATTACGGAATCGGAGTTGCAAGAAATTCTCGCCATAGCTCTACCAAGCCGTTGAGGATGCGGACCAATCACCTCGGCGGTTTTCCCGAGCCCAAGCTATAATCCAGCGATGAATCTGAAGCCAAGATGGGGTAGCTGTGGCGCCAACCTCGGAATATGAGCGCTAAAGGAGAGATTGCAGCGCCTGACTCCGGGACCAGACTTCATTTGCTGATGTGCCTGGGCGCGGATTTCGATTGCGCCTATATTCCCCATTTGTGCCAGCACTATGCGCCTTCGGTTGATTCGTGGAATGTCCTGCTTCAATCCAACGATCTCGGTGAAAATGGCAGCCGCGCCATTGAGGAAGCGGTGCGGATGTTTGAGTCGAGATTGGCCGACGTGGACGCCAACGCTACACTTCATATGCGTGTTTGGCGAGGCGACTTTGGTCCGTTAACCAAGGTGAACCGCCTCAACGATTTGGCTCGAGAGATGGTGCCACCTGGCGAGTGGATCATGTATGTGGATGCTGATGAGTTCATCGAATCCCCCGGCGAACTCAAGTCTCTCCTGATGCAATGCACCGCCAACCAGCAGAAGGGGGTGTACGGGTGTATGGTCGACCGCTTTGCACATGACAGGAAACCGCAGCCCATCCTCGACCAAGACGACATCTTCATCAAGTTTCCGCATCGCGAGGAATACACGAAAACGACGTTGAGAGGGTGGATCCACAAGCCTTGCCTGATGATGTACGAAGGTGCGCCGCTGTTGGTCAATTGCCACGACTACAGCGGACAAACCTGGCAGGACTATCGGCGCTCAGGCCGGCCGGTGCTGACGATATGGCATTTCAAGTGGATCGAGAGCACCCGCGAGAAGTTGAAACAACGCGTGGTCATGTTCAAGCGCCAGGGCCTGGGGTGGTGGAGAGAAAGCGCGAACAGCCTCGAGGATATTTACCAGGAGGAGTCGTACAGTTTTCGAACCAAACCCACTCCAAAGAAGGCCCATCCCGAGAAGGCCCATCCCTACAGGAAACTGCAGGCGCGAGCCTTCTGGAAGAGCGGCCTCGCCGAAGGGGCGCTCCCCGAAGTTTGGCCGGACCTCGGTCCGCTCCCGGGCGTGAATCACCCGTTGCGGTTGCGTCTGGGTCTGGTTTCTGAAACGACTGACGCGTTTCTCAACCAAGTGAAATTGTGCTTGTTCAGTCTGAGAAAGAATGGCGGCGTGTTGAGTAGCGTGCCCATCACGCTCATCACCAACAGCGAGCCCCTGAGCGAAAGGGAAACCAGGTTTCTTGTAGAGCACTTCTCTCCTATTGAATTCAAGACGAGCCCCAGATTGGGGGCTATTCCGCACACATCGAAACTCAACGTGTTCTATTCCATAGACCCGTCCACATACGATGTTCTGCTGTTCATGGACTGCTATACGGTGGTGCGACAGCCGCTGGATCATATTGCCGATTCCATCGTCCAAGGTAGCGCTGAATTTGTCTGCAGGCGGGGTGGAAAAACCGACCGGAATCTGTTTGTGGATTTCAACCTCTTGGTGAACAGGTTCTGCCGGCAAGGACACAAGATACTTTACGAGGGGCGGAAAGAATGGCCGATGTTCAATTCAGGCGTGTTTCTTGCAACCTCGGACGCAGTCTGCAAGATACGCGGGTACTCCGTTGATTTTACCTATCGTATTTTCAACAAGTGGCAGAGGGCGAATGTTCTGGAGAGACTTCCCGAACACATCAAAAAGCAAACCAAAATCAATCAGATAGTTCGCCGAAACTGGACGATAGAGCAAGGGGCATTGGCGCTTGCATGCATCAATGCGGGGGTGAAAGTGCAGTATCTTGACGGAACGTACAATTCCTGGGGAGGTGAAGCGGACTTCCACATATTGCACTGTTTCAAGTCACTGTATCAATTTGACCGCCGTTCGATGTTTTCCGCAGATGCTGAACAGTGGATTGCGGAATATTCTGCAAGTGATATTCCGGGCAAAGTATTCCTGGCATCCATGGTTCGCGAATACAAGCAGGCTTTTCATGCAGATGACGCCGGCGTATTGGAGCCCGCCCGAAAGTGGGTTACCGAGCCAGCCAAGTAGGGTGCCGTGGCGGATTCTCTCGACATCAATACGCTCGAAGAGCTGCCTGATCTCAGGTATTGTCACGACCGCCCGGACGCGGGACTCCGCAGCAGGTTTATGGAGGTCGTCGGAGGCATCGGGGTCAGCAATGTATTCAACCCCAGCTTCCATGAATGCGGCACTGTAAGCGTCTTCGCGTTCCGGGCGATTCCGGATGGGTCCCAGGAACCGGTGTCGTTCGTGTCGGTTGAGGACCGGTCCGGAAGGACATTGAGCCGAATTTCGCCTGAACTGTTCCGGGATATCGATGCGCCGCGGCTGATCGATCCGAAGGTCTTTACTGTCGGCGACGAGATGTATCTTACTTTCAACTCGGGTTGGGTGCCCTCAGGCGGAAACGATATATTCGTCATGAAGGTCTACCCGACCCTGGGTGAGCCCAAGAAAGTCATCTATGAGGCGCGCAGGGGCCAGGAGCGCAACTGGGCGTTCTTCAGCGAGCGTGGCGAGATCTACGCTATTTATCAGATCGCCCCGCTCGTGATCCTGAAGCTCGAAAAGGCATCCGCGAATTTGTGGTGGTTGGTGGACCATCTCCGCAGGGAGGGCGCCAACGTTCTGCATGATCTCACACTCGGGACACAGCCCTCGAGGCACGGAAGCCGTTACTACTTCATGGCGCACAGGAAGTACCTGTTCAGGCAGAAGAAAGTGTATCTGGGGCGGCTGTGCGCTCTCGATCCAGGCGATATGTCGGTCACTGCGGGCGAGGGCTGGATGGGCCACTCCAGGGAAAGTCTGCTGGGAAGCGAAGTGAAGCACAACACCAATCTCTTCTCCTGCACCTATTTCTCCGGGCTTCAGGCATCCGACTCGGGGATCACGCTCGGGTACGGAGTCAATGACGTCGATTTCGGGTTCAGCACCTACGGTCTCGGAGAGCTGCTGAAATGACCGCGGAAATGGCCCCGGAAATGACTATCATCCTGCTAAATTACAGGAGGCCCGGCAACATACCGATCATCCTCAACTCCATTCGCAGGCAAACGATCAAGCCCGTGGTTTTCCTGTGGAACAATGGGCCCGATGACGTCAATTTGCGCGGAGTGGACCGCTACGAGCAATCCAGCGAGAACGTGGGCTGCATGGTCCGGTGGCTTAGCGCTGTATGAGAGGCCGACAACGATCATGCCGTGATGGAACAGCGTGGTGTGAAACGACGTGATTGTGGTTTCATTGCCACCGCCGGTGCCGGTCGAGACAAACACACTGGCGACCTTGCCGATCAGACCGCCGTTCACCCAGATGCCACCGGTCTGGTCGAGAAAATTGCGCATCTGCGACGCCATATTGCCAAACCGGGTGGGTGTGCCAAAAATGATGGCATCGTAATCGACCAGCTCAGCTGGGTCAGCGATGTCAATGGCGAAATCGACTACCAAGCCCGCTTTCTCGGCCACCTCGGCGGGCATGAGTTCCGGCACACGCTTGACCACCACCTCGGTGTCGGACACGCTACGCGCGCCTTCGGCAACCGCTGCGGCCAAGTCGGCCGTGTGACCATACGTGGAGTAATGTAGAACGAGCACTTTTGACACGAGATATCCTCCCGTGTGATAACTTCTCAAAACGTGTTAAAGAGCTTACAGAATGGACGACGCGTCAAAAATCCCTTAAATTAAGAAGCAACGTCCCATATTTGCGACGATATGAGCGCCGCCCCGGACTTAAACGACTATTACTATTTTGTGCAATCGGTCGATCATGGCGGCTTTTCCGCCACCGGCCGTGCCCTCGACATCCCCAAATCCACCTTAAGCCGGCGCGTGATTGCGCTGGAATCCCGCCTCGGCGTGCGGCTCATCGAACGAACCTCGCGGCGTTTTGTAATGACGGATGTGGGGCGTGAGTTCTACCGCCACGCTCGGGCGATGCTGATCGAAGCCGACGCGGCCGAAGAAGCCGTCGCCCGCCGGTTGGCAGAGCCGAGAGGCACTATTCGCTTAACCTGCTCCATCGGCATGGCTCGGGGTCTGGCCGTTCCACTAACGCGCTTTCTGGCGGTACATCCGAAGGTCAATCTTGTTCAGATGACAACAAATCGTTACGTGGACTTGGTGGAGGAAGGTTTCGACATTGGAATACGCGGTCATTCCCGCCCCTCACCTGATACCGAGCTAATTCAACGACGCCTGGCTCTAACGCCCTGGCACGCTTTTGCCGCACCGGCGCACCTCAATCGCGAAGGTACGCCCGAGCAGCCGCATGAATTGGCCCAGTATGCAACCGTTACGCTCGGTACGCGTAGTCACGAAGCGGCTTGGCACCTTTATGCCGAGGACGGCGAGGAAGTCGTCGTGCCGTTCGTGCCTCGCCTGCGAAGCGATGATCTTGAAACGTTGAAATTTGCAGCGATAGCGGGACTCGGTCTGGTGTCACTGCCGGCCTACGTGGCGCACGAGGACGTGTCGCAGGGCCGACTCAAGCGCATATTACCCGACTGGGTCACGCAGTCCGATGCCGAAATCACCTTGCTGACACCGTCGCGCCGTGGGCAGCTGCCATCGGTACGCGCTTTGATTGACTTTCTGGTCGCCGAATACCCTACTATCGTGAGCGGCGTCGGGAGATCGTCCCTGATTTCGTAAAATCCAGTTTTTCGCCGACAAAATTGTCATCGATGAATTGAGGATGAACAGCAACCGTCTAAACACAACACCGAGCAGCCAACGCTTTTCATATTGGTACTGTTGTGAATAGTCAATGCGCTGCCCCCTTAAGCTCAACCGTGTTACCTTCGGGGTCTCTGAGATACATTGACGGCCCAGCGCCTGTGGCGCCGTAACGCAGTGCCACGTTACCGGCTTCGATGTCATGCTGTTCGAGGTGCCCCTTGATCTCGTCCGTCTCCCAGGCCAGGTGATCAATATTGGTGATATTGATGGGATCAGCTCGTTTCAGGAAGTTTCTCTCTATTGATTCGGTGTGACAACGATTGCATCGATTTCGAATTTGAGTGAATCAAAAGCGAGCCGCGGCACCGGAATCAATATGCTGGCAGGTGGATTCTTGCCGAATACCTGGCGACGCTTCGTGACCATATATTTTAGTTTCTCCTCGTCGTAGTCTTTGATAAGAAGAGTGATCTTTACGACGTCTTCGATTCGTCCACCAGCCGCTTCCAGCACCGCGATCATATTTTCGAATGCCCGATCAACCTGGTGTTCAAAGTCATTAGGCCCCTCATCAGTGACACCGATTTGGCCAGCGACATAGATCACCTTCGAGTTCGATGCAACGACCGTTGCTTGCGAGTAGCCGTACTGAGTGGTGTTGGAAAGATGCTTGGGATTGACGGCCGTTTTCATTTCTTCGGCATTCGCCAAAATCGAGCCAGTTAAGCCGGCTATTGTGAGCAATGTGAGCTGTAAATATCTTATGGTCATGATTATCTCCTTTTCGTTATGTTTTCGTTTTTCAGCGTATGGGAATGGCGAGGGGCCGGATCGACGCTGCATCCGAGCCGCGCAGCTTCAGCGATCCGCCGATAAAAGCGAACTCGTAAACGGCGTCCTGTGACAGTTCCTCTAGGTAGACAAGTTCAAGAATGGGCGTTCCTTGTTGCGCCAGAAGATAAGTGTGTAGCGGGACGTAATCGCCTTCGAGCTCTGACGGGAATGCCTCAAGACTCAGATTGTCTGCGCCAACGATCATGGCGCCCTTTTCTTCGACCAGATACCGCGCCGCAGTCATACCGAGACCAGGTGGATTAGCCATATAGGCGGCAGCGTCCATATAAACTTTCATTCGTCCCGTCCTAATGAGAGCAAAGTCTCCTTCTTGAATGCCGACCCCCTGCTTTTCCAAGGCTTCGACCAGGTCGTCACGGGTGATGCGATATCCGTCGCCCAGCATGTCGAGCCCCTTTGCGGCGGCGACATCAATGAGTACACCACGTGCAATGATCGGTGGGATTTTCTCCGCGCCGGCTACCTTCCAACCGCGGTCACCCAGATGATTTTGAGCCGAGAACCCATTCCAGATCCTTCCGTCAAGACCAAAGTGGTTGAGTGCATCGATATGCGTGCCCATGTGGGTGTAGAGCGAAACGGCGGCACCGGTATAGCTGACGTGTTCGTTCATGGTTTTGCCGACACTGAGCGGGTCGTCGACGACCGTGCCGTTTGGCGTATGCGTCATCCAAATGCGGTAGTGCGGATCGCCGGCGGCCTGCCAGCTCGGCATACCGATGTAGTATTCCACTGACAAGTCGTAGGTAGTACCTCTGGATATTCGTGACAGAACTGCCGCTCGCGATGCTTCCGTGATGAGGTTGAGACGACCGATCTCGTCATCCGGCCCCCAGGGGCTTTGACCTACGATTCGTTCCTCGGCCATGGATGCTGTCGCCACGATCGCGGCGAGAGCGCAAACAATTGCAATGGATTTCATGGTTATTCTCCTGATTGATGTCATTTAGTACGCCGCAGTAAATCGGGTGCGGTGGTGCCGGGGTTGCTCTGCCTCGTCCAATAGCACAACCGCGAGGTCCTCCATGGAGATCGTCGAGTTACCCTCTGCATTGAGCAGCAGTTCATCGGCGCCCAATCTGTAGTTGCCGGTGCGTTCCCCTGGCACCAGGTGCGCGGGCGGGCTCAGATAGGCCCAGTCCACCCTGGACTCCGAGCAGCAGGCCTCCAATTGATCAGCACTCGCCTTGCCAACCTGTCGACTGGAAATCGGTAGGAAATTTGGGTCTTCAATGACCGTCTTACCGCCAGTACCGGGTATCGTGAGCGTTGCGGCACCGCCGACAACCAATAGCCGCACCCCGGTCTGCGCGAGTCCGTCCATCAGGGCGATAGTGGTAGCAACAGTTTCGTTCTTAACGCTGGGCAATGGTCTGATGGCCGAAATTACGACGTCCTCTCCGGCACTTAACTCGGCCACGTCCTCGACGATTCCAGCGTCGCCGACGCGAGCATCGGCTGCGGCGGGCAGCCCCTCGAATCGGGCTGAATTTCGCACAACGGCAGTGACCTCATGACCACGAGAGAGCGCTTCGGAGACCACTCGACTACCTACCTTGCCTGCTGCTCCTAATACTGTGATTTTCATAATTCTGTATTCCTTAATAGTTGATTGATTGGTAAAGCAAGTCATCACGCGCCGAATAAAGAGTCAGCATGCGTCGCATGCTTGCTGTCGCAATGTTGGTTGGGATTGTTGCTCCGGGTGACGTTTGAAGGTGCTGCGATACAGTAACAATGCGATCGCGACGACAACCAGCAAGCTGCCCGGCAACCAGTGCCAACCGATACGCTGCGGCTGGTCAATGAACAACAACCCCATGGACGCGAAGGGTACGAGATAGCTATAAGCCGTTACGGCGCCCGGCGTCAGCACGGCAGTTGCGCGCTGTGTCAACCAGAAGGTCAAGCCGCTGGAAAACACGCCCAGATAGCTCAGCAGCAAAACATCCGATAGCGTCATGGTCATCAGCTGCTCTGGCGCTTCCTGGATCACTCCCAGCAAGCCAACGAGCACGCTGCCCATCAGCAGGCTCCAGAAAGTGCGCACTTCAGCGCGCTGCGACAGCCAGCCTTTATTCAAACCGAATTTGCTTAACACCGGGTAGAGCGCAGAGGCCAGGCAACCGACAAAGAAAGCAGCCTCGGCGATGCCGAACTGGAGTTCACCAAGCTGTCCACCAGCCTCTGCCCAGGCTAACCCCAACGCACCGACCGCGCCCAGAATCAGGATTCCCAAGAGTTGACCGGCACGCTGCTCGGCCCCAAATAGTCGACCGAGGTAATAGGCCAACAACGGTACGCTGACATAAAGAGTGGCCATCGACAAAGCGCTGGTGCGATGCGCGGCCCAGAACATCGCGCAGAAAAATCCGGCGAGACTTAGTCCCATGACCGCGTACAGTGCCAAGCCGTGGAGACTCGGCCAGCGACCAGGCTTGCGCCACAGCAGCGGCCAAATCGCCAGGGCCGCGATGGCGAAGCGGATCGCCGTTAGAGATAGTGGCGGCAGTCCTTCGCTCATCAGTCCCACGGCCGGGAAGGACATCCCCACGATCAGCGCCCAGAGCAGCATGCCATGGTGAGCGTTTTGCGTCGTGTTAGACATCTTCCTCTGCGTCATCAGCAGCGTCTGCCCCATGATCAATCTCCTTCGGTTTGGTTTTCCCGCCAGCCATTTGGGTGGTTTCCCTCTGGCCGGTTGGTATGTTGGAGTTACTTTATTACGTTTCTATTTGATTGATAATCCGCTATTTTAGAAAAGGACTGTTGAGTTTATGTGAACAATTGGAGCAATTTATGAAGGGATTCAGCGCAATGCCGATATTTGTGGCGGTCGTTGAAAACAGCGGTTTTTCCGCGGCAGCACGAAAGCTTGGGATCTCAAAATCGGCAGTGAGCAAGCGCATCAACCAGCTCGAGGATCACCTCGGAGTTCGTCTGTTGCACCGCACGACTCGTAAGCTCTGTCAATGCCGGTTTAAAATTGACCCCCTTTTGTTCATTTATGCCGGTTTAGAATTGACCCCCCCTGGTTTAATATTCTGATTCATAACTCAAGCGCCTAGGAATCAGTTCGTGATTGTTGTGCCAGCCCCAGCACACCAGCCTTTCTTTTGTCTTTAAGCCGGTAACTTTCGCCCTTTATCTGAATCAGATGTGCGTGGTGCATCAGACGATCCAGCATGGCAGCGGTGAGTGCGCTGTTGCCGGCAAAGGTCACATCCCATTGTCCAAAAGATAAGTTAGAGGTCAGGATGATGGAGCCTGCTTCGTAGCGTTTGGCAATCACCTGGAAAAATAGATTAGCCTGATTGCGCTGCAATGGCAGATAACCCACTTCATCGATGATCAATACGCTCGGTGCCATGAACGAGCGTTTCATCAGTTGTTCCAATCGTTCTTGCCGTTGGGCTTTTTCCAGTTGTAACACCAGATCCGCTGCAGTGATGAACTTGACCTTCAGGCCACCCAGCGTGGCCAGGTAACCCAGCGCAATCGCCAGGTGGGTTTTACCGACACCACTGGGTCCGAGCAGGATGATGTTCTCTTTGCGCTCGATAAATGCCAGTGAAGCCAGGTTTTGGATGGCCTTTCTGGGTGCCCCCTTGGCGAACCTAAAATCAAAGTCATCCAGCAGCTTGATGGCCGGAAAACCGGCAATGCGTACCAGCATGGCTTGTGAGCGTAGTCGTCTTGCATCGAGCTCGGCCTTGAGACAATGTTCCAGGTAATCACTGAAACTGTGATCAGCTTGCACGGCTTCCTGGGCCAGTACAGCGTACTGATCGGCAACCGCCTTTAGCGTGAGACGTTCGCAGGCACTTTGAATCCGTTCATCCTGTATGTTCATACCGCCCCCAACAAAGCATCATAGGTCGACAACGGATGCTGCAAGGTCTCTACTGGCCAGTGATCACGTAACGGCTTGTGGGCTGTGACACTCTGGCGAAGTCGTCCATCAACATAGCGTGGTGGCAAGGCTTGTAGTGACTGACGCTCGATCAACAACTGATCAGCAGGAACTTCACCGGTGGTGCCGTGTTCACGGCGGTTGGCCGTGTGTTCCAGCCAACTGCACAGCTCTTGGTTCAATATCTTCAGATCCAGCGGCTCGCCCAGTTGCTGGTAACGACTCACCAGTGGCACGTAAAAACTGCGGCGCAAATAACCAATGAAGCGTTCCACTTTACCCTTGGTCTTGGCCCGGTAGGGCTGGCACAGACGTGGCATGAAGCCATAGTGATGGGCAAAATCACGCAATCCAGGATGAAACCGGTGCTGGCCTTTGCCATAGGCGTTGCGCGCCTGGACTACGGTGCGCATGTTGTCGTACAGAACTTCTTTAGGCACACCGCCAAACTCATCGAAGGCTTGCTCATGGCAAGTCCTGAGCGTCATAAACTGTTCGTTCTCAACAAAAGTGCCGAAGGTGTTGCGGCTAAAACCCAGGGTGGCTACAAATGCCGATACCTTGACAGGCCCAAGGCGGAAGGCGCCCCAGTCCACTTGCATCTGTTGGCCGGGTGGCGTCTCAAAGCGCACCAGTGGATCTGGCCGACATTTGGGCTTGAGGGTTGCCATGTAGGCCCGCAAAATGCTGCTACCGCCACGGTAACCCAGTGCATGTATCTCATCGAATAATACGGTTGCCGGAATCCAGTTCGGATGTGCGGCAGTTACTCGTTGGTGCAAATAATCTTTGAATGGATCGAGCTTGCTGGGCCGTGACTGGTTCGACTTGAACGCCGGCGCCATATCAGTGCGTAGATACCTGCGCACGGTGTTGCGAGAAATACCCAGTTCCCGAGCGATACCCTTGATGCTCATTCCTTGACGATGTAATACCTGAATATCCACAAATCCCTCCGTTCCCAACATGCCGCACTCCTGTTCTTGCTGAGTGCAAAGCGTACATGAGGGGGGTCAAATCTAAACCGGCACTAGGGGGTCAGTTTTACACCGTTGGTGACAAAGCTCAGCCTGACCGAAGCAGGAGAGCGGTATTTTGAACATGCAATCCAGGCTTTGGCCGCTGCCGGCCAGGCCGAAGATGCGGTGGCAGAAATGCAGGGTGAGCCTCAGGGACAACTAAGGATCAACGCCCCAATGTCATTCGGCCGCCTGCATGTAGCCCCCCTGATCCCAAGATTCTTAAAGCGCTATCCAAAGCTTCAGATCGATCTGGTGATGGATGACCGGAAGGTAGACATGGTCGCGGAAGGATTCGACCTGTCCATTCGAGGGGGTATTTTGCAAGACTCCACGCTGATCGCCCGCAAGCTCGCACCCATACACCAGGTCTTATGCGCGTCCCCAGAGTATATCGAACGCCACGGTCTACCGGGCACACCGGATGAGTTAACTCGGCACAACTGCGTACTGTTCACCTTATCCAGCGATGCAAACAAATGGACGTTGATAGATGCAAACGGGTCACAATCCGTATTGGTGTCGGGTAACTTTCAGGTCAACAACAGCGAAGCAATACTCGAGGCTCTCAGACAAGGAATTGGGATTGGTCGACTGCCATCATTCGTTGCAGGCCCCGACCTGAAGACGGGACGATTGGTGAAGCTTTTTGAGTCCTGGCGTATCCCCGATTTCACTATGTACGCAGTCTTTCCCGAACGGGAATATCTGCCCGCCAAGGTGCGCGTGTTCTTGGATTTCGCGATCGAGTATATTGGGGGTGATCAGCCCTATTGGGATAGGTAGTTTCTCCTCTATAATCGCGATTTTTGGAAGGATCGCTTTCGGTTAAACTCGCAATGCCTAAGTTGTTCGTCCGAGTCGGGGAGTTGTTCAATCCGGAGATCGAGAAATCCCCGCTGAATGGTCTTTTTAGCGATGAGCTGGTGGAGCCCCTCGGGGGTGACTTCGAGTCGCCAGTTCATTTACCACTCTCAAATCCCGGAGGGGGCCCAATGTCGACCGTACAGATCGGCTTTTGAGGCCGACGCCTGAATGTACCGTCTTTGTTCATTTTCGGCTTGCCGGTGGCTTTGTCGGTGACGTGCCACGAGGGATCGAATGTAACGCCGTGGGCGTCACGCATAAGTATCCGATCTAGCCCCTCGGCCCGGAGGCGGTGAGTTATGATCGAATCTGGTGTTTGAGCAGTTGAAAAAAAGCGGCGTATCTGGTTGATTTGTTGTTACCAAACTTCAAAGCAACCAAAGGAGATACGCCACTATGAACAAGAATAATGTTATTGAACTGGAACGTCGAGCAATCAGTGCCGATCCGTTGACCGAATTGCTCAAAGAAGGCGCCCGGAAGCTGCTCGCCGAAGCGGTGGAAAGTGAAGTCCAGGAGCTGCTGGCCAAGTATCAGGATTGGCGTACCGAATCAGGTCATGCCGGTGTGGTGCGCAACGGTTACCTGCCAGAACGTGAGTTGCAGACCGGCCTGGGACCGATCCGGGTGAGAATTCCCAAGGTGCGCTCGAAGACCGGTGAAGCAGTGAGTTTTCAGTCGGTGCTGGTGCCGCCATATGTGCGCAAGACAGCGACTTTCGAGGCAGCCATTCCGTGGTTGTACCTCAAAGGGGTATCCAGCGGTGAGATGGCTGAGGCGTTGCGGGTACTGGTGGGCCCGCAGGCACAGGGTCTGTCGGCCAGCATGGTATCCCGCCTGAAACAGGTATGGGCGGAGGAATATCGAGCGTGGAGCCAGCGTCGCCTGGGACAGGACCGGTGGGTGTATGTCTGGGCTGATGGTGTCTACAGTGGGCTGCGGGCGGAGGATGCCAAGCTCTGCGCGCTGGTGATCATTGGTGTCAATGAACGCGGCGAAAAACATTTTCTGGCGATTGAGGACGGGGTGCGGGAATCGACTCAGAGTTGGCGTGAGGTGTTGCTGAATCTGAAGTCGCGCGGCATGAGCGCCCCACAACTGGCGATTGGTGATGGTGCGATGGGTTTTTGGGCGGCGCTGGATGAAATCTTTCCGGCCAGCCGCCAGCAACGCTGCTGGATGCACAAGACCATGAATGTACTGAATTGTTTGCCGAAATCCGCACAACCCAAAGCCAAGCAGGCCCTGCACGCCATCTGGCAGGCGGAAACCAAGGATGATGCAAACAAGGCGTTTGATTTGTTTATTGAGATCTTTGAGGCGAAATACCCGAAAGCGACGAGCTGTTTGCTCAAGGATCGGGATGAACTGTTGGCATTTTATGATTTTCCGGCCCAACACTGGCAGAGCATCCGGACCAGCAACCCGATTGAATCCACCTTTGCCACCATCCGCCACCGGACCAAAAGATCCAAAGGTTGTCTGACGCGCAATGGCATGTTGCATATGATGTTCAAATTGAGCCAGTGTGCGGAAAAGAAATGGCGCCGGCTACGCGGCTTTGATTACCTGGCCAAGGTGATTACGGGGGTGAAATTCAAAGATGGGATCGAGGTAAAAGAGATTGATCAGGTCGCCGCTTGAATCAAATGGCTAAACACCAGATTTGACAATAGCTCGGAGGCGGTCCCTGAGAATCTCTTCTGGAGTTTTATCTTTCATAGTTCAACTACCTTTGTTGGGAGCGGCGGGTTTGCTCTGGTGGCAATCCTCAAACGCGCCCTGAGCTTGCTCCACCAGCGTCTTGTTGTGGTTCAGACCGGGGAGGTGGTTCAGGATGGTATACGGATTGCTCCGGTGAGTTCTAGAAATCCCCGATGTCGATCTTCCTAGTCGCGCAACAGCGATTCAATGGTGCCAGTCCGAACCATGCTCCAGGCGTAGCCGGCGATCAGAAAGCGTGACGCGAAAAATCGAATTGACGCTGCCCGAATCGCCCGAGGGAAGGGTTGGCCGTTGGTGTAATGGTCCAAATTCGAACTGATGAGGTAAATGGGGATGCAGCGAAGTCGGTTCCAGACCAGTGAAGCGAGGATTGCTTGAATCAAATTGGACCGCTTCGGGTCGACTGCAGCTATATCTAACTGCACGGGGCAAGGGGCTGCTTAGAGCCGGATAGTGGCTGCTTCTGTGAGTCAGTAACGCAGAGAGAATCTAACCGCTCTCTCTCTGGTCTTGCATGGATTTCGTGGACACCTAACTTTGGCGCGATAATGCGCTGGGAGGTGTGATATGACACGAAGGAAACGATATAGCGCGGAGTTCAAACGCGAGGCTTTAAGGCGAGCCGATGAGCCAGGCGTCACGGATGTGCTGGTGGCCGAAGAACTGGGTATCAACGCCCGCATGCTTCGATATTGGCGTGATGCGGCCAAGCGTGATGGCGAGAATGCCTTCCCTGGACAAGGCAAGGCGCGTGACCAGGAACTGATGCGGCTGAAGCGTAAATTGGCCAAGGTCGAACAGGAACGGGATTTTTTAAAGGAAGCGGCGGCTTACTTTGCCAGGGAGTCGAGGTGAGATACCAGTGTATCGATCGGCGCCGCACCAGCCATCCGGTTCGGTTGATGTGCCGATCACTGCGGGTTTCACCGAGTGGTTACTATGCTTGGCGGGTGCGGGCTGAAAGTCGCAGGGCGGCTTATGATCGTGAACTGACGCGGGTGATCCGGCGCCTCCACGCGGAAAGTGATGGCACCTACGGCAGTCCTCGGATCCATGCGGATCTCAAAGCACTGGGTTTTAGTTGTGGCCGGGTTAAAGTGGCGCGTTTGATGCGCAAAGCTGGGATTAAGGGCTGTCCAAAGCGGCGCTTTAGGGTTACTTCCAGGGGTGGTCATGTAACCGCCAGCTACCTGTTAGAGCAGGACTTCTCGGCCGAAGCTACGAACCAGCGCTGGGCCTCAGACATCACGTTTATCTGGACCGGTCAGGGCTGGCTGTACCTGGCAGTGGTGATGGACCTGTACTCGCGCCGAATCGTCGGTTGGTCGATGAGCCGGCGCATCAGCCGACACCTGGTGCTCAATGCACTGTCGATGGCACTCGGTCAACGTGATGTGCACGGCGAACTGATCCACCACTCCGACCGTGGCGCCCAATACTTGAGTGATGACTTCCAGGCGCTACTCAAGAAACATGGCATTAGCTGCAGTCTAAGCAGCACGGGCAGTTGTTATGACAATGCGGTAGTAGAGAGCTTCTTTGCCAGCTTAAAACGTGAACGCATCAGGCGCCGTAAGTACCGTACACGGGACCAGGCGCGTACGGATGTATTCGACTACATTGAGCGTTTTTACAATCGCCAACGCAGACATAGTTACGTTGGCAACATCAGCCCAGTCGAGTTCGAGGAACGGACCGTATGGACTTAACTCAACTGTCCACCTTATCGATGCAAAACCATTCGGCCAATACCGGCCCAAATCAAAGCTCACATACTTGGCCTATTCGGGCAGAGTGACTTTGAACTCAATGGCATCCAGCTGCGCAGGTGACATGCCAACGCGTTCTAGGAAAGGCAGCCAGCGCGGGTCGTCATGCAGGTTTTCAAATAGGAAAGTTCCGGTAAAGCCTCGGAGCGACGGTTGATTCTGTTGTACAGCCTTGTCCAGCCACGCGAAAGCGCGATCAACATCACCGCGATATGCCAGCACATAAGCGATTTCTATCGCTGCAACATGTTCGGCCTTTTCGATCAACTCAATCAGCGCAGCATCCGATTCTGCGGTCCTGCCCATGGCATGATAAACCTTCGGCAGACCGACCAGACGATAACCCCAGAAAGACTCTTGCTGTTGTCAGTACCCTCTGGCTCAATGATTTTCAGGTGGGTGAAACATGCTGAAATTGGTTTCCAGAAATGACTTGATCAGGGAAAGCGTATAATCGTGCTTTGGTGGTTTATGAATCTATCCACGCTCGGCGGAAAAAGATAGGGTGCAGAAATTAAGAGTGGCAATATTTACGCTGTTGACAGCGGGGGTTTTCGTCTCATCCCATGCAGCAGAGTTGGTGGTTACCGATGGTGGTTCGATCATGCAGGCCGTTCGGGCGGCGAAGCCGGGCGATACGATCAAGGTGATGCCAGGCGAGTATAAAGAGACCGTCTATGTTGACAAGAATGACTTGACCATCAAAGGCGTTATTGTGGGCGGGAAGTGGCCACGCCTGGAAGGGAACGACGAGTTGAGTGATGGGTTCCTGGTGGCCGGCAGTAACATCGTGATAGAGAATTTCCACATCGCAAACCATCGCAGTAACGGAATTATGCTTCAGGGAGCCACAAATTTCGTGATTCGCAATAACGTGGTAGAACATTCCGGAGGAAATGGCGTTTACGGGATATTTCCGATGGCAGCGAGAAATGGCGCCATAGAGTATAACGTTGCCCTTGGGTGGCTAGACGCGGGACTCTATTGTGGGATGTGTGAAAACGTCGATATCCGGTTCAACGAATTTTACGACAATGGATCGGGCATTCAGGTAGAGAATTCCCACAACGTTTTGGTAGAGGCCAACGCCACGCACGACAATATGAACGGCATTGCGATCGTAATGATCACCGGTTGGAAGATTAAGACCATTTCAGGGATTATTGTTCGCAATAATATCTTGTATAACAACAACAAACCCAATGAGGTCCCTGTCGACAGCGTATTCTCACTCATTACACCGGGAACAGGAGTTTTTGTCTTTGGTGCAGACGGTACGATCTTTGAGAACAATGTGTTCAACGGGAATGTGACAGCAGCAATCGTGATTACCGACCACCGTGTAGCTACTGAACGAGGCCTCATCGCCATTGATCCTGAAACCGATCCAAATCCAGACAAGATACAAGTACTTCGCAATCTGTACTGGAATAACGGAATGGCTCCTGTTGGTTATGTAAAAGAGTATGTCGAGCAAAGGGCGGTCGGAACTGGGAAGACTTTGGCCGATATTGTTGCAATCGGCGGGGGTAGTAATAACTGCCTGAGCGAGCCGAAAAGTGTTACAGCAATTGGAACCGACGACTGGACGATATGTCCGGACGATCTATCGACTCAAGACGTCCAGACCATGCGTCTGCAGGACCCGTTGCCAATTGTGGAAATACCGCTCGAGGAGAAAGGCGAGTTTGTGTATAGAGCGGTATGCTCCGGTTGTCATGCCTCGGGCTTGAGATTAATTGGCCCGAACTTCGACCTCGTAAGGCAAGTTTATAAGGGTCGACCAGAGGCTCTGGCCGAGTATATTACAAGCCCCACAAAGAAGTACCCAACCTATCCACCCATGCCGCCGCAGGATTACCTCCCTGAGGAGGTGAGGCTGGAGGTGGCCAGGTATGTTCTGGAAATGGGTAGAGATGGGTAGGATGAAACCAGGTTGATCTGTTTTCTGGTTGTCACAAGCGTTGGCGCCAGCCCGAATTTCTCGCAAATTCCATTTAGATCATCTTTAGTCAAGTACAATGAAAGTGGCTGGAAAATGGTTTACAGCACGTTGCTCCCCGGCAAGGCCTGAGATTGTCTTAGGCGTTATCTTCCTGGCAATCTTTATCAGTATCGTCGCTGAGGGAGAAAACCGTGAGAACACCCAAAACTTCGTGCTGAATACCGAATGCCCACCAGGGTTTCGATTACTTCCAGGCGGAACTTGTCAATTGCGAACCCTATATGATCACTACAACACACCTGAGGGCTTTTTCGGTTTACGAGCGAACCTTCCAGAGCATCGGGCCGGCTTCACCCCTGAGCAAATAGACTTAGGAAGATATCTGTTTTTCGATCCCATTCTGTCAGGCAATAGGGAATTATCTTGTGCACATTGCCATCACCCCGATTACGGCTTTGCAGATGGGCGTCCTCGGAGTATGGGTCCTGGTGGTGATGGCGTAGGGCCCGAACGCCACGGTGGCGTTGAACTCGCGCGAGCCGCCCCAAGCCTGTGGAATGTTGGTTTTAAACGCCGCTTTTTTTGGGATGGAAGAGCCGCAAACCTGGAAGACCAAGCACGCGGCTCGCTTTTCTCCGAAACCGAAATGGCCCAGACTCCGGACGGTCTTACAGCAGCACTGAACAATGTCCCCACCTATCGACAGCTATTTCAAGATGCCTTTGGAAAGGACGCGGAAAATAATATTTCAGTTGATCTAGTGCTTCGTGCGATCGCCGCGTTCGAGTCGAGCCTGATTTCAATAAACAGTCGTTACGACTGGTATGCACACGGTGATGAATCAGCGCTTACACTAAAAGAACAGCTTGGACATAACGTATTTCGATCGTTCACAACGAGGTGTTCAGATTGTCATAGCCCGCCCCTGTTTACCAACGACGAGATAGCTGTTATCGGCGCACCTGAACCTCCTGGCCACAGCATGGATCCCGGGCTCGAAAGGTACTCGACCCATTGGCAGCATCGGGCTGCATTCGTGGTGCCCACGTTGCGTAATATTGCGATAACGGCCCCCTACATGCATTCCGGTGCACTGACCGATCTGCATGACGTCATCAAGTTCTACAACGATGGCAGAGGTAATGCGATTTCAGAGCATGACAAGCTGGCTATTGATAGGCGCGTGCCTCGTGATCCACGGTTGACCAAGGAAGAGCAAATCGCGCTTTTGGTATTTCTACAGACTTTAACCGACGAAAGCATGATGCCAAGAATCCCGCATTCCGTACCTTCAGGCCTTGTAATTGCTCAGATGAAAAAGCGGTAAATGAGGCTGGGTACATTTTATTGGTTACCTGGTTCTTGTGGGCCTACCGCTCTAACCGCCCTAGACCGATCGACAGTGTGACTTCGCGTTCATTTTTCAAGCCTTCCAGGGTGAGCTCAAATGCCCAGGCAAAGAAGACGGCCAGCGGGAAACCAAGAATGAGAAAAAATGCCAGCGTGGTATTGACCCAATCAGGAAGGTGTAAGGCAGGGGCCAGGGTGTCGCCCACTTGCAGGAGGAGCCAGGCGATCACAATGTAAGCAATCGCCACGCGGAATACGTTCCTACGCTTGAGTTCCTCGAAAAAGGACATCGAAGCAGTTCCCCATCCAGATGGCTCTTAAAGCCTACCCCTTTGGCCTGCTCGCGGCCAGTTGGGGGGTAACTGGCTAAGTCAAATTGGACTGCTTCGGGTCGGAAGCGGCATGTTACCGCGCGTTCAGTAGTGGTTCCGCAATGCGCTGCAAAGCAGCCCAATTTTAGTCGAGAATCGCTGTGCCAAATCTGGCTGGAGTCGTGCGGTAGGTTGAAGTATTCACCACCATACTGTCCGTTCATGGGAGTGGGTTCGGATTTTTCCGGACTGCCTTCAGCGACCGGGTCTACTGCGGCCGACAATGAGCCAACGCTCAGAATCGCGGCGACAATCAGAACATCGCAGCGTTTAAGCAACTCAGATAACGACACAGTCGACATTCCCCCGATCCGGTTCTGCATAGACCTTACTCCGGACGCTCATTTGAGGCCAGTCAGGCGAGTCCCAGGGTGAGATGAAATCTATGGCCTAAACACTTGACTTGGAATCACAGTCGCTTGTTACGGTCGGCTCGGTTTATCAAGTTTTTCTCCCGGCCGAAATGGCGTTCGGCGCGGAACCTAGGCCCAAATTTGGAATTGGCCCAAATGAAACTTTGGTCTTTGACCTCAAGCTCATGGAAATTACGACGTCACCCTAACTACCACTAAATTCCGTTGTAGCGTAATCCAACAGAAAACCCAGGTAAGATTCAATGGTGCTGTCGCGCTTGTATTCGCAGTCATGAATGAAATACCTCCACAGGTTGGTTAAACGGAACTCCCAGGCGCGCCTACTAGTGCGGAGCCTTTGTCGATTCAGTTGAATTCTGTTGCAAGTACGTCCAATCTTAGTCAAAGATATCAGCCGCACAGAATGGATTCTAGGTCGCCTGAACAATTCAACCGACCCGCGAAGGCGCTTTCTATGAAGGCAGGTGGCCTGAGCGCTTCTCTTGAAACACTTTGTCGCAGTCTTACTTTGTGGGATATTCGCACTGAGTCATTGAGCGCGCTGATGCCAGTTACCAAATTTTGGCGTATGCTCATAAGCAAGAACTGAATGAGGAACGCGCCATGCGCATCTTGAATGTTGTGATCGTAGTTTTTCTTTACGGTACGTTTGCTGGCCCTGTACTTTCCTCAAATTCAGACCACAAGTATTCACAAGCGACTTTTGGCGCGGAAGAATCTTCTGTGGTTAGCAAATTCGTGATGCCTCCAGAGCCGAATGCAGAAACTCCAGAAATTAAGGCGCTTTGCCAAGCATTCATCAACCCTAACGGGCATGCCAGTAACGCGCATTGCGTAGCGCCTGCTCACTACGAATCCATCGGCGACGCTGCTTTAGCAGCAATCAACGGTGCCTTATTCAATCCCGCCCACGTTGATGGGAACTCTGTCACGGTGCTAGTGAATATGATGGCAGTCGTGCAGTGTGGCGAGGATAGTGATTGTAGTGTGCTTTGGCGGCTCAACCATGGGCATCAAGAGGATCAGTTCGGTACTAACTACTCAGTACCCCAGCCAATTATCGAGTCGGTCGAGTGGTACCCGCAGTTTTCCGATAAATTGGAGTGGATCCAATCGGACCGCTCGTACTACGACGTCGGAGGCGTGACGTTTATGGTCTCGGCGCGAGTCGACGAGACAGGACAGTCTTCTAAGACCAGGGTGGAGTATACGACTACTAACAACCACTACCGCGACTACTGGGCACGCGAAACATCCCGTTCACTCAAAAAGGTGGATTTCATACCCGGCCAAGTCCACAGCGAACCAGCCGCCATGCGATTCTATGAGTACTGGGTAGATCTAAAGTCAACACCTTACATTCGTCCGATTAATTACGCTTATTCAAGTCGTATGCAATCGCTAGGAAACGGGCCAGGCCCTACCTGACGTGGTCAAGCTATTTGATACAACCCAGTTAAGCAACTTTTCTTAATTCTGTCATTTCCATTTCAAACTGATTCGGACTTCTGTAATTGAGGTACGAATGCAGTCTGTAACTGTTATAAAACATCGATATGTAATCCAGGATATCCTGCTGGGCTTCATAGCGGGTCTGGTAGTGTCGCCAGTGACGTGGTCAAGCTATTTGATACAACCCAGTTAAGCAACTTTTCTTAATTCTGTCATTTCCATTTCAAACTGATTCGGACTTCTGTAATTGAGGTACGAATGCAGTCTGTAACTGTTATAAAACATCGATATGTAATCCAGGATATCCTGCTGGGCTTCATAGCGGGTCTGGTAGTGTCGCCAGTGCACCCGTTCCTGCTTCAGGCTGCCGAAGAAGCTCTCCACAACAGCGTTATCCCAGCAGTCGCCTTTTCGGCTCATGCTGCCTTTGAAGCCATGCGCTTTCAATAATCGCCTGCAAGCTTTACTGGCATATTGGGATCCGCGGTCAGAATGGTGGATCAAGCCTGCTTTTGGCCTGCGCAACCAGATCGCCATCGTCAATGCATCACACACCAGCTGTGCGGTCATTCGGCTGCTCATACTCCAGCCCACAACTTTTCTGGAATATAAATCAATCACAACAGCCAGATACAACCAGCCTTGCTGGGTCCAGACATAGGTGATGTCTGAAGCAAAAACCTGGTTGGGTTGCTCAACGTCAAATTGCCGTTCCAATAAATTTTCAAATAACGGCAATTTATGATTGCTGTTGGTGGTCACTTTGAATTTCTTTTTATGACGAACTTGAATAACCGCTTCTTTCATCAGGTTCACGGTCTTCGTTCTGCTGATCGGAAAACCCAATGCATTCATCGCTCTTTTCATGCGCCGCCGGCCATAGGTATATTGGCTGGCAACGGCTATATCCTTCATCCAGTCCAGCATCTCCTGGTGCTCCGGATCCGCCAGCCTGGCTTCTGTAATTCGCCGATAGTGGTAATAACCTTGTCGGCTGACACCCAGTACTCGACACATCAGGTCGATTGGCCAGGTCTTCTTGTGTTGGGTGACAAACAAATATTTCATTTCATTTCTTTGGCAAAGAAGACCGTCGCTTTTTTTAGGATTTCTTTCTCCATTTTCAGGTTTTTGACCTGCGATCTTAACTTCCGGATTTCTTCCTGTTCCGGGGTGAGTTTGCCGTTCCCGCGGAAAGATTGCCCACCATCGGCTCGGTGTTCTGAAACCCAACGACCGAGCATATTGCCATTAAGCCCAAGGCTTCTGGCAGCTTCTGCACGGCTATAACCTTGATCGACTACCAAACTGACTGCATCCAGTTTGAACTCCTTTGAATACTTTTTTCTTCTTCTCAATTTACTTCTCCCAGTTAAATAAATTATCTCTTAACTGGGTTGTACAATCTATTGGACCACTTCACAGTGCACCCGTTCCTGCTTCAGGCTGCCGAAGAAGCTCTCCACAACAGCGTTATCCCAGCAGTCGCCTTTTCGGCTCATGCTGCCTTTGAAGCCATGCGCTTTCAATAATCGCCTGCAAGCTTTACTGGCATATTGGGATCCGCGGTCAGAATGGTGGATCAAGCCTGCTTTTGGCCTGCGCAACCAGATCGCCATCGTCAATGCATCACACACCAGCTGTGCGGTCATTCGGCTGCTCATACTCCAGCCCACAACTTTTCTGGAATATAAATCAATCACAACAGCCAGATACAACCAGCCTTGCTGGGTCCAGACATAGGTGATGTCTGAAGCAAAAACCTGGTTGGGTTGCTCAACGTCAAATTGCCGTTCCAATAAATTTTCAAATAACGGCAATTTATGATTGCTGTTGGTGGTCACTTTGAATTTCTTTTTATGACGAACTTGAATAACCGCTTCTTTCATCAGGTTCACGGTCTTCGTTCTGCTGATCGGAAAACCCAATGCATTCATCGCTCTTTTCATGCGCCGCCGGCCATAGGTATATTGGCTGGCAACGGCTATATCCTTCATCCAGTCCAGCATCTCCTGGTGCTCCGGATCCGCCAGCCTGGCTTCTGTAATTCGCCGATAGTGGTAATAACCTTGTCGGCTGACACCCAGTACTCGACACATCAGGTCGATTGGCCAGGTCTTCTTGTGTTGGGTGACAAACAAATATTTCATTTCATTTCTTTGGCAAAGAAGACCGTCGCTTTTTTTAGGATTTCTTTCTCCATTTTCAGGTTTTTGACCTGCGATCTTAACTTCCGGATTTCTTCCTGTTCCGGGGTGAGTTTGCCGTTCCCGCGGAAAGATTGCCCACCATCGGCTCGGTGTTCTGAAACCCAACGACCGAGCATATTGCCATTAAGCCCAAGGCTTCTGGCAGCTTCTGCACGGCTATAACCTTGATCGACTACCAAACTGACTGCATCCAGTTTGAACTCCTTTGAATACTTTTTTCTTCTTCTCAATTTACTTCTCCCAGTTAAATAAATTATCTCTTAACTGGGTTGTACAATCTATTGGACCACTTCACACTGACTACATAATGTTTAATGTGGACATGGTTTCCAAAACGATTCAATCCTTGCCAGGACGCTTGAGATCAATTGCGTTAGACGTGAAACAGGCACGAATTAGGGGCGAACTGGCCCAGATTGCAGAACTCACTTCAGAAAAGTTAATGAAAATTGCACATGAACTGGAAACGTTCAATTCCGAAAATGCTGAAGTCAACGTTCGGCTCGGCGCTTAACCTCAATCCGCACTTGCACATGCTGTTCCTGGACGGGGCTTATTCGTTCCGGGCCAACAAGGCGATTTTCTAGGCGCTTTTGCGCGCTGCCCCTCCGATAGGCGAGATAATTGACCAACATCCGTCTACACCCGCCGGTGCGCGGCATGATGCGGTGAAGGCCGCGCCCATCAAAAATGACGAGCGCACCAGCAAGCGCTTCTAGCGATACCGCCTCGTCCGCCCGCCCGCCGAGACTTTCGGCCGGAAAGAACCGCACCTCGCGTCCACTAAAATAGCCGAGCCATTGATGACGCAGGCGATGGCCACGATCTCGGTGACTGCCGGGGATATAGGCGGTCGCGCCGCGCGCCGGATCGACGTCGCCCAAATAGAGCATCGCTTTCCATTCCGGGTAGAAGGTATCGAAATGCCATGGCCCCGGCTCAGGCTCGCCGACAGTATTTTGCTCGTAGACCAACTGCAGGCTGGTATAGGGGATGCGATCGCGCGCCGCGAGTTATGATCGAATCTGGTGTTTGAGCAGTTGAAAAAAAGCGGCGTATCTGGTTGATTTGTTGTTACCAAACTTCAAAGCAACCAAAGGAGATACGCCACTATGAACAAGAATAATGTTATTGAACTGGAACGTCGAGCAATCAGTGCCGATCCGTTGACCGAATTGCTCAAAGAAGGCGCCCGGAAGCTGCTCGCCGAAGCGGTGGAAAGTGAAGTCCAGGAGCTGCTGGCCAAGTATCAGGATTGGCGTACCGAATCAGGTCATGCCGGTGTGGTGCGCAACGGTTACCTGCCAGAACGTGAGTTGCAGACCGGCCTGGGACCGATCCGGGTGAGAATTCCCAAGGTGCGCTCGAAGACCGGTGAAGCAGTGAGTTTTCAGTCGGTGCTGGTGCCGCCATATGTGCGCAAGACAGCGACTTTCGAGGCAGCCATTCCGTGGTTGTACCTCAAAGGGGTATCCAGCGGTGAGATGGCTGAGGCGTTGCGGGTACTGGTGGGCCCGCAGGCACAGGGTCTGTCGGCCAGCACGGTATCCCGCCTGAAACAGGTATGGGCGGAGGAATATCGAGCGTGGAGCCAGCGTCGCCTGGGACAGGACCGGTGGGTGTATGTCTGGGCTGATGGTGTCTACAGTGGGCTGCGGGCGGAGGATGCCAAGCTCTGCGCGCTGGTGATCATTGGTGTCAATGAACGCGGCGAAAAACATTTTCTGGCGATTGAGGACGGGGTGCGGGAATCGACTCAGAGTTGGCGTGAGGTGTTGCTGAATCTGAAGTCGCGCGGCATGAGCGCCCCACAACTGGCGATTGGTGATGGTGCGATGGGTTTTTGGGCGGCGCTGGATGAAATCTTTCCGGCCAGCCGCCAGCAACGCTGCTGGATGCACAAGACCATGAATGTACTGAATTGTTTGCCGAAATCCGCACAACCCAAAGCCAAGCAGGCCCTGCACGCCATCTGGCAGGCGGAAACCAAGGATGATGCAAACAAGGCGTTTGATTTGTTTATTGAGATCTTTGAGGCGAAATACCCGAAAGCGACGAGCTGTTTGCTCAAGGATCGGGATGAACTGTTGGCATTTTATGATTTTCCGGCCCAACACTGGCAGAGCATCCGGACCAGCAACCCGATTGAATCCACCTTTGCCACCATCCGCCACCGGACCAAAAGATCCAAAGGTTGTCTGACGCGCAATGGCATGTTGCATATGATGTTCAAATTGAGCCAGTGTGCGGAAAAGAAATGGCGCCGGCTACGCGGCTTTGATTACCTGGCCAAGGTGATTACGGGGGTGAAATTCAAAGATGGGATCGAGGTAAAAGAGATTGATCAGGTCGCCGCTTGAATCAAATGGCTAAACACCAGATTTGACAATAGCTCGCGCGCCGCCGGTACAGACAGCATTAGCGGGTCGAAGCGAAGGCCTAACAGTTCCGGGACCAATTTGTCGACCCCATAAATGCGCCGCGTGCTGCCGTCCGGCCAGGCCTTGAAGTTGACCTTGACGGTTGCGCCGCAATCCAGCGCGCGGTCTTCCCCGATATCGACCTGTGCCGACAATTCTTCGCCGAGTGCCCGCGCTTTGTCCGCCGGCCAGAAATTCTCAAGGATCGCGTAGCCCTTTTCTCGGGCCTCCTCGGCGAGTCTGCGAGCGGCCGGCGCGGCGTCCCGGCCGACCGGCCTAATCTTTGCGCGCAGGCTTGCCGCGCTCTGGCGATAGAGATTTTTCGGCAGGCCGCCATAGAACCGCACAAACCGGCTGCGATTCAGGGTCTGGCGGATCCCCGGCACGTTATGCCCGCTCGAAAACGCGAAGATCGAAACGCTGCCGCCCAGTGCCATTGATTTTCTTCGGGAAGGCGGGGCCGAGCACCGCCATTGCTGCACGGACGGCGGTGGCGCCAAGCGCGCTCCGCGGCGTATAGCCCCTTCCGTCCGGCATGGCTCGACGGGAACGGAGGCGATGTCCTTGACCTGCCGAAAACCGGCACGGCTCAGGACGTCTAGTTGTTTCGGGCATGCGCCATCGCCGTGTACTATGTATTTCTTCGCCTTGGGCAGCTCCAGCGCCTCGAGCAGCCGGACGGCATAGTCCCAATATTTTGGGTGGCAATAAATATCGACTTGGCAGAGGGTCTCGGCCGAGTCCGCCCAGGTCCAGGCCGCCATTCCGGCGACCGCGTCCGTCGCCGTATCGACAAGCTGAAGCGCAGGAGGCGGCGCGCCGTTCCCTGCGCGCGCGAGCTCTGCCCGCAGAGCTTCAAGATAGGGCAATTCGGGCGAGAGCTGACCGATTAGCTTCCAGCCTGCACAGCGGACCGCGCCAGGATAGGGGCCGCTAAAGAGCGGCGCCGAGCGCGGCCAAAGCGACCAGGAAAGCGGGCGGATGTCGGTCTCACCGCCGACGAAGAAAGCCTCCTCGAAATCTTCCTTGGCGCGGGTGAGGTAGACCATATGGCCGCTGCCCGGCTCGACCGCCTCGAAATCAAAGTCGACATAGATGCGGTAGGGGACGGTTGCGAAATTGGTGAACAGATAGACCGCCTCGCCGCCATGGGTACGGAAGTCGTCCATCTGCCGCGCCATCAAACCCTTGCAGGCTCCATTGCGGCGCTCGGCCGGCACGGTCCAGACATGACCGCGCATCGCCACATTGCTCGACTTCCACGTCGCTATCGATGATAAGGGGACACCATCACGGTGAAGCACGTAATAGGTGACGTCGAGGTCGATCGTCTCGCGCAAGTGAACGCGATTTTGCCAGTGCCAGATGTAAATAGGCACCGAAAATTGACCCACCATCGGCGTCGAATATTGACCCACTTGGAAAGGGTAAAAAGTTAGTTTCTGTGCTTGATTCTCCAGCTGTCATTGCCTGTTTTGATGATGTCGCAATGGTGCGTCACTCGATCGAGCAAGGCGGTGGTCATTTTCTTGTCACCAAAGACCGAAGGCCATTCGCCGAAGGCCAAATTGGTGGTGATGATGACCGAGGTTCGTTGATACAAATGTGAGAGCAGATGAAAGATGAGCTGGCCCCCGTTCTTTGAGAACGGCAGATAGCCGAGCTCATCCAACACCACCAGTTCGGTGTATCGAGCCAGCCGGTTAGCGAGCCTGCCGCCTTTGTCGTTGAGCTTTTCCTGTTCCAGTTGGTTGGCCAGATCGACCAGGTTGAAGAACTTGGCTCGATAACCTGAGCGTATCGCCTGTGAGGCAATGGCGGTCGCCAGATGTGTTTTGCCGGTGCCGGTGCCGCCGACAAAGACGATGTTGCGCTGTTGCTCAATAAATTCGCCGGTGTAAAGCGTGCGGATCTGCTGCTCGTCGATGGAGAGTTGCTCAAACTCGAAGCTGTCGATGTCTTTGGGCACCGGAAAGCGCGCCTGGGTCATGCGATAGCGTATTGATCGCGCCTGGCGTTCACTGACTTCGATCTCGAGCAGTTGCTCAATCACCACCTCGGTCATCTGGCGGCGCTTGCGAGCAGCCGCGAGCACCTCATCGTAGGCTTTGGGGATGGCGATAAACTTCAGCGCCTTCATCAGCCCCATGACATTATCGCGTGGCATGGTCAGCGTCCTTCCTGAAGTGATCGTAGCGGCCACAATCGGCCAGCGGCGGTTCTTTGAGTTGCAGGTGCGGCGGGATATCGATGGGCGCTGCACTGGGTTCCTGATGGGTTCGGACCAGCAGATTGATGATGACATCGCGACTCACCGAACCGCTGCCAAGCGCTTCGTTGCAGGCACTGGCGACGGCATCAAGCCCGTAGATCGGCACACAGGCCAGGATATCGACCAGTTGGCGATCCCAGTCCGGGTAGTGTTTTAGCCGGCTCCAGGTACGCTGGATCGAGTGCGGCAGGTCCCAGTCCTTGAATGGCGCGCCGTTACGCAGTGCACCGGGCTTCTTGCGCAGCACGGGCAGATAATGCCAGGGGTCGAAGATCATCTGATCGCGCTGAAATACGCGTGCATGCTCAGCGATACAAGCGCCTTCGTGCATGACGATGATTTTATCGGCGTAGCTGCGCAGTTGGGCTGTTTTACCCGCCGCCTGGCAGGCTACACTGTAGCGATTACGGTCAAAACTCACCAGCGAGGTGGTGCTCACCCGTACGGTGCGCTCGGCATAACCATCAAAAGCGCGTGGCAACGATAGTAGCGATGAGCGCTCGGCCTCAAACACCGACCACACGCTCTGATCCTTGAGTGCCGGGTGCTTCCTCGTCCTGGCCCAGTGCAGGCACTCAGCCCGCAATGCCTCGTTGAGTTCCAGCAGACTGCGGGCATTGCGTCGCGGGGTGAAGAAGCGCCGGCGCACGGTGCGGACCTGGTTCTCGACCTGGCCCTTCTCCCAGCCGGCGGCTGGCGTGCAGGCCACCGGCTCAAACAGATAATGGCTCGCCAGTTCCTCGAAACGGCGATTAAAGTCACGCTCCTTACCGCGCAGGATGCGGCATACGGCCGTCTTCATATTGTCGTATATTCCACGCCGGCACACGCCGCCGAAAAACTCAAAAGCGGTGCGGTGGGCATCAAATACCATCTCTTGCGACTCGCGCAGATACGCCACGGCCAAAAATAACCGGCTGTGGCACAGCCGTATATGCGCCACCTTTACCTCGGTCATGGCGCCGCCCAGCAGCACTTTCTCGTGGCTCCAATCAAACTGAAAGGCTTCGCCGGGATCGAAAACCAGCGGGATATACGCATCGTTCGGGGTGTGCTGATGCTCAGCCCGCCACGCTTTGACAAAGCGCCGGACGCTGTCGTAAGCGCCCCGATAGCCTGCCACCTGCAGCGCCTCGTATAAACCCTGTGCGGTGCGCCGCTGCTTCACCGGCAGTCTCCGGTCTTGCTCCAGAAACTCACCGAGCATCTCGACATACGGCCCGAGCTTGGGCCGGTGGACTGACTCACGATGATACTCAAAACGAGTCTTGTCGCTGCGCAATACTTTGCGTACTGTATTGCGAGATAAGTTGAAATCTCGCGCGAGCTGGCGAATGGACTTGTTGCCATCTCGCGCCGCTAATCGAATCTTCCTGATCGTCTCCACCGTCAACATCTCCTCTAAATACTCCCTGGCGCCATAACGCCAGTGAGCATGGTTGAAGGTGGGTCATTTTTCGACGCCGATCACCCCCGTAAGTGGGTCATTTTTGCATGCCGATCTACAGTGCCAGATTTCATCCTGATGCAAAAGTAGCGCCTCGAGGCGCTCTGCCCAGTCCAAATTAGGGGCGCGGAAAAAACCGGCTTCGACGGTCTCTCCTGAACGGAGCTTCACGGGCTCAAGCGACTGATACATGGCATTCCTCTACCCTGGTGATTATCCTTTACGGGCTGGTGTGCGGTCAAGGTTTCGACACGTCTCGATCGCTAAATTGCAGTGAGGCGATCTGTGGTTTGCCGCTAATTCAAATGCGACTGGGCGAGTTTACTTGCCTCATCGGCCCACAGACGATTAGCCGATCCTATAGTGATACCCTCATCACCAAAATCCCATACCCCAAAAATCCACAAAAATTTATTTTGCATATGAGAAAAACCAGGTTCCCTTAAGACGTACATGGGACCCAATCGCTCGGGCCTTGAGCCAATTTGAAGGGAATTGACGTTTTCGGGAAGCATGAGACTCATTTTGGAATGAAGATTGGAGTTTTCGGTCTAGCGGGACAATCTGGAAGCCAATGGTGGCTGTAGACCCATAGCGGAGTTTCCATCGGGCCAAAATGATCGTGGTGCACCCTCAGTGCACCCTTAGCCAGATTTATAGGGTGGTAACCGGGGTCTTTACAGACGTATCATATTGTGTCCTTAGTGACACTTGGTTTACAGATTATTCCGGACACATGGTTTACACATTAATGCATTTGGGAGGAGCTATTGTCAAATCTGGTGTTTAGCCATTTGATTCAAGCGGCGACCTGATCAATCTCTTTTACCTCGATCCCATCTTTGAATTTCACCCCCGTAATCACCTTGGCCAGGTAATCAAAGCCGCGTAGCCGGCGCCATTTCTTTTCCGCACACTGGCTCAATTTGAACATCATATGCAACATGCCATTGCGCGTCAGACAACCTTTGGATCTTTTGGTCCGGTGGCGGATGGTGGCAAAGGTGGATTCAATCGGGTTGCTGGTCCGGATGCTCTGCCAGTGTTGGGCCGGAAAATCATAAAATGCCAACAGTTCATCCCGATCCTTGAGCAAACAGCTCGTCGCTTTCGGGTATTTCGCCTCAAAGATCTCAATAAACAAATCAAACGCCTTGTTTGCATCATCCTTGGTTTCCGCCTGCCAGATGGCGTGCAGGGCCTGCTTGGCTTTGGGTTGTGCGGATTTCGGCAAACAATTCAGTACATTCATGGTCTTGTGCATCCAGCAGCGTTGCTGGCGGCTGGCCGGAAAGATTTCATCCAGCGCCGCCCAAAAACCCATCGCACCATCACCAATCGCCAGTTGTGGGGCGCTCATGCCGCGCGACTTCAGATTCAGCAACACCTCACGCCAACTCTGAGTCGATTCCCGCACCCCGTCCTCAATCGCCAGAAAATGTTTTTCGCCGCGTTCATTGACACCAATGATCACCAGCGCGCAGAGCTTGGCATCCTCCGCCCGCAGCCCACTGTAGACACCATCAGCCCAGACATACACCCACCGGTCCTGTCCCAGGCGACGCTGGCTCCACGCTCGATATTCCTCCGCCCATACCTGTTTCAGGCGGGATACCGTGCTGGCCGACAGACCCTGTGCCTGCGGGCCCACCAGTACCCGCAACGCCTCAGCCATCTCACCGCTGGATACCCCTTTGAGGTACAACCACGGAATGGCTGCCTCGAAAGTCGCTGTCTTGCGCACATATGGCGGCACCAGCACCGACTGAAAACTCACTGCTTCACCGGTCTTCGAGCGCACCTTGGGAATTCTCACCCGGATCGGTCCCAGGCCGGTCTGCAACTCACGTTCTGGCAGGTAACCGTTGCGCACCACACCGGCATGACCTGATTCGGTACGCCAATCCTGATACTTGGCCAGCAGCTCCTGGACTTCACTTTCCACCGCTTCGGCGAGCAGCTTCCGGGCGCCTTCTTTGAGCAATTCGGTCAACGGATCGGCACTGATTGCTCGACGTTCCAGTTCAATAACATTATTCTTGTTCATAGTGGCGTATCTCCTTTGGTTGCTTTGAAGTTTGGTAACAACAAATCAACCAGATACGCCGCTTTTTTTCAACTGCTCAAACACCAGATTCGATCATAACTCATAACTCCTCGATGCGCTCTACGACCGTAGCCGTGCACCCTACCGATACCGGCAAGCCAACCAGCTACCCTTCCAGATTGAGCGCACTATTCTCGGTATCAAAAAGGAGCACCCGTCCTGGGGCGCACCCAAGATCCGTGACAAATTGATCCGGGCCTACCCGATGATCAAGCCACCGGCCATCAGCACCGTGCACGCTGTGCTCGACCGCAATGGCCTGGTCAAGCGCCGCAAGCGGCGGCGCTATAAAGCACGAGGAACCCCTCTCAGTGGCGCACACCAACCCAACGGACTATGGTGTGCCGATTACAAGGGTGAGTTTAAACTGGGTAACAAGAAGTATTGTTACCCACTAACCATCACCGATTACCGATCCCGCTATCTGCTCAGCTGTGAGGGGTTGGAGTCCACCAAGTCAGACTTCGCGTTTAGTGTTTTTGAACGTGCTTTCAAAGACTTCGGGCTACCCAAGGCGATTCGTACCGACAACGGCACTCCCTTTGCCAGCGCCAATGCCCTGTTCGGACTGAGCAAGTTGTCGGTGTGGTGGCTACGCCTGGGCATCAACATCCAACGCATCAAGCCAGGCCACCCCGAGCAGAATGGTCGCCATGAGCGTATGCACCTGACCTTGAAGAACGAGACCACCAAGCCTGCTTCATTCAATTTCCTGCAACAACAGGAACGCTTCGACCGCTTCTTGGGGGTTTACAACAATGAGCGTCCCCATCAGGCGCTACGTGGCGTTTACCCAGGTGATGTGTATACACCTTCAGCGCAGCAATACCAACGACCAGATGAGCCCGAGTATCCCTATCACGACCGCACCATCCGTGTCACCCGCTGCGGCCGTATCTGTATTGGCAAGCGCAAGATCAACTTCAGCACAGTGTTTGCTGGCCAGGTGGTTGGCATCAGAGAAGTCGCGAACGACATTTGGCTGGTCAGCTTTATGGATTATGATCTGGGTTTCTTTGATAATGAAAGAGGCCGGGTAGAACCCGGCCCCAATCCGTTCGTGCCGGACAGAGTGTTAACCATGTGTCCGGAATAAGGTGTAAACCATGTGACCGGTATGCACCCATACTGCGTGGCGGAGAGAGAGGGATTCGAACCCTCGATGGGCTTTTTAAACCCATACTCCCTTAGCAGGGGAGCGCCTTCAGCCGCTCGGCCACCTCTCCATTCTGAATTCTACCAATGTTCGTTTGAAGTCATTCCTTGCACTCCCTTGGAGCGCGTTACTCCGGGCATCGTCAGCAACTGCTCCTGCGTTGCTCTACCTCCTGCATCCCTGCAGTCGTACCCTTCGCCCTTCGGGCCGTCTTCGCTTCACTTCGACGTTCCATTTTGTTCCAGACAAAATGGTCAGCCGCTCGGCCACCTCTCCATTCTGAATTCTGCCAATGCCGGAAACATGAGTAGCATTTAGCCGATGCGAATTATAAATGTACTGCGGGAATAAATCACGTACAGCCAATTCATCTGCCTTGCGGCAAATGATTCGCGGTGTTACCGCCCTCGGATAGGAAGCGAACTATTAGTCGTTGGTGCCGGTGCTTTGTTCGGCACGCTCTTTTAAAATTCGCAGGTAGATTTCTTCCCGATGTACCTGAACCTCTGGCGGTGCCTCGATTCCGATACGAATTTGATTTCCTTTCACGCCCAATACTGTAACGATGACATTTTCACCGATGACAAGTTTCTCCCCTATCCGTCTTGTCAAAATAAGCATGCAAACCTTCCTTTGGTTTTGGATACATCCTGCATCCAATTGATTTTTCTATAGTCAGTCAAAGCCAAAACCGGTGCGAGCCTTAGCGCATTATATTACACGATACCCTGAAAGTATGCACTTTTGTCTAAATCCAAAGAGTTATGATCGAATCTGGTGTTTGAGCAGTTGAAAAAAAGCGGCGTATCTGGTTGATTTGTTGTTACCAAACTTCAAAGCAACCAAAGGAGATACGCCACTATGAACAAGAATAATGTTATTGAACTGGAACGTCGAGCAATCAGTGCCGATCCGTTGACCGAATTGCTCAAAGAAGGCGCCCGGAAGCTGCTCGCCGAAGCGGTGGAAAGTGAAGTCCAGGAGCTGCTGGCCAAGTATCAGGATTGGCGTACCGAATCAGGTCATGCCGGTGTGGTGCGCAACGGTTACCTGCCAGAACGTGAGTTGCAGACCGGCCTGGGACCGATCCGGGTGAGAATTCCCAAGGTGCGCTCGAAGACCGGTGAAGCAGTGAGTTTTCAGTCGGTGCTGGTGCCGCCATATGTGCGCAAGACAGCGACTTTCGAGGCAGCCATTCCGTGGTTGTACCTCAAAGGGGTATCCAGCGGTGAGATGGCTGAGGCGTTGCGGGTACTGGTGGGCCCGCAGGCACAGGGTCTGTCGGCCAGCACGGTATCCCGCCTGAAACAGGTATGGGCGGAGGAATATCGAGCGTGGAGCCAGCGTCGCCTGGGACAGGACCGGTGGGTGTATGTCTGGGCTGATGGTGTCTACAGTGGGCTGCGGGCGGAGGATGCCAAGCTCTGCGCGCTGGTGATCATTGGTGTCAATGAACGCGGCGAAAAACATTTTCTGGCGATTGAGGACGGGGTGCGGGAATCGACTCAGAGTTGGCGTGAGGTGTTGCTGAATCTGAAGTCGCGCGGCATGAGCGCCCCACAACTGGCGATTGGTGATGGTGCGATGGGTTTTTGGGCGGCGCTGGATGAAATCTTTCCGGCCAGCCGCCAGCAACGCTGCTGGATGCACAAGACCATGAATGTACTGAATTGTTTGCCGAAATCCGCACAACCCAAAGCCAAGCAGGCCCTGCACGCCATCTGGCAGGCGGAAACCAAGGATGATGCAAACAAGGCGTTTGATTTGTTTATTGAGATCTTTGAGGCGAAATACCCGAAAGCGACGAGCTGTTTGCTCAAGGATCGGGATGAACTGTTGGCATTTTATGATTTTCCGGCCCAACACTGGCAGAGCATCCGGACCAGCAACCCGATTGAATCCACCTTTGCCACCATCCGCCACCGGACCAAAAGATCCAAAGGTTGTCTGACGCGCAATGGCATGTTGCATATGATGTTCAAATTGAGCCAGTGTGCGGAAAAGAAATGGCGCCGGCTACGCGGCTTTGATTACCTGGCCAAGGTGATTACGGGGGTGAAATTCAAAGATGGGATCGAGGTAAAAGAGATTGATCAGGTCGCCGCTTGAATCAAATGGCTAAACACCAGATTTGACAATAGCTCAAATCCAAAAGGGCAAAACTTATGTGTTTTCTCTCACCCATTCCGACACAGAATTCAGCGCCGTGTCGAGGTTTGCAGCATTCGTTCCTCCGGCCTGGGCAAAATCAGGCCGCCCTCCACCTTTACCGTCGACCTGTTCGGCCACGAAACTAATCAGTTTGCCGGCGGATAATTGGCTGCTGAGCTTTTTGCTCACGCCCGCTGCCAGGCGAACCTTGTCTTCCTCGGCGCTACCGATAACGACCACGGCATGGCCGAGCTTGTCTTTGAGCCTGTCGACGGTTTCCCGCAGGGCCTTGGGGTCGATCCCGTCCATACGCACGGCCAGGACCGGGATTCCATTGACTTCTTTGACCGATTCCAGCAGGTCGTCGCTGCTGGACAGGGCCAGGCGCGATTTCAAGTCTGCCAGGCTTTTTTCCAGTGCGCGATTCTTCTCCATTAAGCCTTGTAGCTGGGCTTCCAGCTTGCCTGGGGAGGTATTGAGCAGACGGGCGGCATCGCTCAGGTGCATTTCCATGTCCTGAATCCAGCGCAGGGCGACCTCACCGGCGACCGCTTCAATACGGCGTATGCCCGAGGCCACGGCGCCTTCATGGATGATCTTGAACAGGCCAATGTCCCCTGTCCGCGCCACATGGGTGCCACCGCATAGCTCAACCGAAAAGTCACCCAACTGCAGTACCCGGACTTGATCGCCATACTTCTCGCCAAACAGTGCCTGGGCGCCGGTCTTGATGGCCTCCTCATAAGGCAAGTCACGTACCATCGTGGCGGCATTGCCTCGTATTTCGCGATTCACCAAGTGCTCAATAGCGGCCAGATCTTCGCCGGATACCGCATTGGGATGGGAAAAATCGAACCGCAGATAGTCCGGCGCCACCAGCGAGCCCTTTTGCTGGACATGCTCGCCCAGCACTTCGCGCAAGGCGGCGTGCAGCAGATGGGTCGCTGAATGATGAAGCACAATATCGTCGCGCCGATTCACTTTGACGTGCGCAGAGACTTCATGCTCAACCCGCAACGACCCGGATCTCACCGTACCCACGTGGCCGTGGAATGTACCGGCCAGCTTGATGGTGTCGCTCACCTCGAATTCCGCGCCGTCAGACTTAAGTACGCCGGTGTCGCCCACTTGGCCCCCAGACTCAGCGTAAAACGGTGTCTGGTCCAGCACCACAATGCCATGCTCACCCTCGTTCAGCACGTCAACCGCCGCACCATCCACCACAATAGCGGCGATCTGCGCAGCGTCACATGAGAGTTGGTCATAGCCCAGGAAGCGGGTTTCAGGCAGCCTCTGAATGAGCTCGGCACCCATCGCGGCCTTGTGTTCGAACTGGCCGCTGGAACGGCCGCGTTCCTGTTGCTGCGCCATTTCTGTATCGAATCCTGCAATGTCGACCGTCAGGCCATGCTCGCGGGCGATGTCCTGCGTCAGGTCCAGCGGAAAACCGTAGGTATCGTAGAGCAAGAAGGCGGTGGCACCATCGATTTGGCCTGAATCGACGGCTGCGGTACCGTCGATCACTTTGTGCAGTATGCCCATGCCCGTTTCAAGGGTTCTCGCAAATCGCTTTTCCTCATCCAGCAAAGCCGCCGTGATCTGGCCGCCCTTTGCAATCAACTCGGGGTAGGCCTCACCCATCTGTTCAGCCAGCGGAGCCACCATGCGGGAGAAAAATGGTTCGCTGCAGCCCAATTTATAGCCGTGGCGAATGGCGCGACGGATGATTCGCCGCAGCACATAACCACGGCCGTCACGGGCCGGCAGGACGCCATCGGCGATCAGGAAGGCGCAAGCCCGAATGTGATCGGCGATGACGCGCAATGAATTGTCGTCGGGGTCTGCTGCCCCGGTGATTTCGGCGGCGGATTGAATCAGGGCCTGGAACAGGTCAATCCCATAGTTGGAATGTTGATGCTGCAATACCGCTGCCAGACGTTCAAGACCCATGCCGGTGTCCACGCAGGGCCTGGGCAATGGCGTCATTTCACCGTCGGATGAGCGATCGAACTGCATGAAGACCAGGTTCCAGATCTCGATGTACCGGTCACCGTCCTGGTCGGGGGCGCCCGGTGGGCCACCTTCGATGGCCGATCCGTGGTCGTAGAAAATCTCGCTGCAAGGGCCGCAGGGACCGGTATCGCCCATGGCCCAGAAATTGTCGCTCTCAAATCGGGCGCCGACCCGCTTGTCACCAATGCGGATCAAACGCTCCACCGGCACACCTATATCATTGGCCCAGATATCGTAGGCCTCGTCGTCGGTCTGGTAGACAGTAACCCACAACAAATTAGGGTCGAGACCGAAGACTTCGGTCAGCAATTCCCATGCGTGGGCGATGGCTTGTGCTTTGAAGTAATCACCGAAGCTGAAGTTACCCAGCATTTCGAAAAAAGTGTGGTGACGCGCGGTGTAGCCGACCTGGTCGAGATCGTTGTGCTTGCCGCCGGCGCGCACGCAACGCTGAGAGCTTACTGCTCTGGGACAGGCCCGCTTCTCGGCACCGAGAAAGACATCCTTGAACTGCACCATCCCGGCATTGGTGAACAACAAGGTGGGGTCATCGGCAGGCACCAACGAGCTCGAAGCAACCACTTCGTGCCCCTTGGCAGAGAAAAAGCCAAGAAAATCCTGGCGGATTTGGGCGGTGGTATTGGCCGTGTCGGTCATGGCACTCGAGTGGCATCGGTTGCGAAATGGCAATTCTAACCAATCACCGTATCAATTGCGCCCATTGCCTGGGAATGGGAAAAACCACGATTCATCAAGCGCCGATAATAGCGCGCCCGTTGCTGAATGCCGGTGTCGGAAAAGCCCTTTCGTTGCAACCATTCGGCCGCCAGTTCAATCCACTCCTCGTCGGGTTGGGAGAGCGCTTCGCTGATGAGTTGGCCGCCGACGCCCTTGGCGCCGAGCGCCGCCCTGATCTTGACCGGACCCTGCAATTTGCGCTCGCGCGAGCGCACGAAAGCCTTGCAATAACGCTGATCTGACAGGAGGTTCTCTTCCACCAGCGCAGTAATGACGCCCTCCACAGGCGCGGCGTCCGGCCCACTTTCGGTACAGTCTTTGCGTCAGTTCCTGGACCGCGTATTCGCGCACCCCCAGCAGGCGAGTAGCGAATGCACGCACTTCCCCCGTGGTGACGCCGGCAGCGGGATCGTTGCTGGAACGATCCGATCTGGTTTCCCAATTCACCGTAGTCGGCGCTGGCTCAAGTCACTGACCGGGGGCTTTTACCCCGAATACTTACTTGGCGGCCACCGCTTTTTCGGCCATTGGCTGGTCAGCCGTCCTTCCGGGTGCTTTTCCGGTTGCCTTTCCGGTTGTCTGCGCCGGGGCCGGTTCGGGCGCATTGCGGTCTGGCAACAGGATGGTGCGAAGCCTGGCTTCGATATCGTTGGCCATTTCCGGGTTGTCTTTCATAAACTGGCGGACATTTTCCTTGCCCTGGCCAATACGGTCGCCGTTGTAGCTGTACCAGGCACCGGCCTTGTCAACCAGATTATGGGCCACACCCAGCTCAATTAACTCACCCTCGCGAGAGATGCCCAGGCCATAGAGGATTTCAAATTCCGCCTGTTTGAAGGGCGGCGCCAGCTTGTTCTTTACCACTTTTACCCGGGTCTGGTTGCCGATGATCTCGTCACCTTTCTTCAGCGCGCCGATGCGGCGAATGTCCAACCGGATCGAAGAATAGAACTTCAGGGCGTTGCCACCCGAAGTAGTTTCGGGGCTGCCAAACATGACGCCGATCTTCATCCGAATCTGGTTGATGAACACCACCATGCAGTTGGAGCGATTAATGTTAACGGTCAGCTTGCGCAACGCCTGGGACATCAGGCGGGCCTGCAGACCCACATGAGAATCGCCCATGTCACCTTCGATTTCCGCCTTGGGCGTGAGGGCAGCGACCGAGTCGATCACGACAATATCCACGGCGCCGGAACGCACCAACATGTCGGTAATTTCCAGCGCCTGTTCACCGGTGTCGGGCTGTGAGACCAAAAGGTCATCGACATTGACGCCCAGGTTGCCGGCGTAATGCGGATCCAATGCGTGCTCCGCGTCAACAAAGGCGGCTGTGCCACCGACCTTTTGACACTCGGCAATCACCTGCAGGGTCAATGTGGTTTTACCGGAAGATTCCGGACCATAAATTTCCACCACCCGGCCGCGTGGCAGCCCACCAATGCCCAGGGCCACATCCAGTGTCAGTGAACCGGTCGACACTGTGCGAATATCGTTAATCGCACCTTTATCTCCCATCCGCATAATGGCGCCCTTGCCGAACTGTCGTTCAATCTGTGTGAGCGCTGCGGCCAAGGCCTGTTTTCTGTTGTCGTCCACGTTTCCTCTCCTGGCTATTTTTGAAATTTCGTTGGGATCAAGTGATTGCGTGCCAATACCGTTTGGTTCATTTTCAATGAGTATTTTGGTGCATATTCTGATTCAAATTGTACCTTGGAATGATTATGCCACAGCACGCATTTGCGCTTAAGTCTTACTCGCCCGGTTGGGCTGTTTTCTTACACTTTTGAGTGTGGGTGGATTATGCAGGAGTTCGTTCTCAAAACGCGATAAAGGATTTTTATGAGTGACGATTGGGATGAGAATTGTTGGGGGGTGCTGCTCTGGTGGGCGCCGGATGGGTCCCGGGTCGAGCCCGGGATGACGTGGGATAACGTGGGATAACGTAGGAAGGATCACGGGTGCTCGATGATATCGCGCAGCCGGGTCAGGGCATGGGCCACTGTCTCTCGGCGCACTTGCTCCCGATTGCCGGTAAAGCGCTGCATCTCGCTGATCACCTCGCTTCCCGACACTAACCAGGCAAAGTAGACGGTACCCACTGGCTTGTCGTCGCTGCCGCCATCGGGGCCAGCCACGCCTGTGACGGCAACAGCGGCATCCACACCCGCCAATTGCACAGCCCCTGAGGCCATTTGCGCGGCGACTACTCGACTGACCGCGCCATCGCTTTGCAGGCTGTCCTCACGCACGCCCAACAATTCCATCTTGGCCCGATTGCTGTACGTCACGTGACCCCGGTCAAACCAGGCCGAGGAGCCTGGCAGATCGGTGCAGACTTTGGCAATCCAGCCACCGGTACATGATTCCGCCGTTGCCATGACCATGCCACGCGTGGTTAGTGTGTCGGCCAGGGCACGCGCAAGTGAGCCAAGATGCTGATCAGTTGGTGTCATCATCCACCTATCATTATCGCTCTGGCGCCGAGTGCAGAAAAGTCGTAAATAGCGGCTGCCGAATATTCTACCCAACTCGCCATTACGGTACACTGCCCATGATGTCGCAAGCTGCTTCTTCCTCCACTACTTCTTCCATCCCCGCCAATGCCGCTGTGAAGTCTGCCACGCACACCCCACTGATGCAGCAATACCTTGGCATCAAGGCCGAATTCCCTGATATCATCGTGCTGTTTCGCATGGGCGATTTCTACGAAGTCTTCTATGATGACGCACGCAAGGCGGCTAAGCTACTCGACATCACGCTGACCACCCGCGGCGAATCTGCCGGCGCGCCCATTCCGATGGCAGGTGTGCCCTATCACGCACTGGACAACTACCTCGCCCGGCTCGTGCGGCTGGGTGAATCGGCCGCAATTTGCGAACAAGTCAGTGAGCCCGAACCCGGCAAGGGCCTGGTGGAGCGCAAAGTCGTGCGGGTTGTTACGCCCGGGACATTGACTGAAGAAGCCCTGCTGGACGCACGCCAGGAGAACATCATTGCCTCTTTGGCGCAATGCAAGGGCTTGATCGCCATAGCCTGGCTGGACTTATCATCGGGGCATTTCCAGGTGCGTGCATTGGAAGGCCGCGCAGAAATCTTATCGCAACTTGAGCGTCTGAATCCGGCTGAACTGCTGACACCCGAAGACCAGGATTTCGAGTTGCCGCCAGCGCGTCAACACAGTTCACGCCAACCCTGGAAGTATGACCTGGCCTCAGCGCGGGAATTGCTGTGTGAACAATTCGGCACCGGGGACCTGGCCGGATTCGGCATTGAGGATCTCGACCATGCCGTCATCGCGGCTGGCGCCTTACTCGATTATGTGCAGGAAATGCAGCGCAGCACCCTGCCCCACCTGACATCGATCTCGCTGGAGCATGCCGGCGAATTTCTGCACCTGGACAGCATCAGCCGGCGCAACCTGGAATTGGAGGTCAGCCTTGGCGGCGAGCGCAAACCCACACTGACCGGCATACTCGATACCACGGTAACGGCCATGGGCGGTCGCCTGATCAGACGCTGGATCAACAATCCCATTCTTGACCACGGGCGTATCGCCGCGCGCCAGGACGCAGTGGAACAGCTGCTCTATCACGATTTGATGGAACCACTGCGTGATTCACTCAGATGTGTGGCTGATCTGGAACGCATCCTGACCCGCATTGCGCTGGGCTCGGCACGGCCTCGTGATCTGCTGGCGTTGCGCCAGACGCTGGCGCAAATACCCACTCTTAGCGACTTGATCCTGACCGTTGGTGGCGATGAACTGGCCGCAGTATTGGGCAAAATACCGATGTTTCCAGAAGTCCACGACCTGCTGTTGCGTGCCATCATTGATGAACCACCGGTGTTAATTCGCGACGGCGGCGTGATTGCGCGCGGCTACGACGAGGAATTGGACACGCTGCGGTCGATGTCGGCCGACGCCAACGAATTCTTGCTGCAGTATGAGGAAACCCAGAAAAAGGAATCCGGCATTGCCAACCTCAAGGTGGGTTACAACCGCGTGCACGGCTATTACATCGAAATTTCCAACGCCAACCAGCACCTGGCGCCGGCTCATTACACCCGTAAGCAAACGCTTAAGTCCGCCGAGCGCTACATTACCGAAGAGCTCAAGCAGTTCGAAAACGAGGTTTTGTCCAGCCGCGAACGGGCGCTGAGCCGCGAAAAATACTGCTACCAGGAATTGGTGGCGACACTGGCCCTGGAATTACAACCCCTGCGCCTGATGGCCGCGCAACTGGCGCGCCTGGACGTATTGAGCACGTTCGCAGAACGTGCTCAGATGCTGCACCTGCAGCGGCCGACGCTGCAAGAGAAATGCGGGATTTCGATCAAAGGCGGGCGCCACCTGGTGGTGGAACAGGTACAACCGGAACCCTTCACCCCCAACGACCTGGCACTGGATGAAGCAAGCCGGATGCTGGTGATTACGGGCCCCAACATGGGTGGCAAATCCACCTATATGCGCCAGACCGCGCTGATCGTCGTACTGGCTTACGTCGGCAGCTTCGTTCCGGCGGACGCCGCCGATATCGGCCCCGTCGATCGCGTTTTCACCCGCATTGGCGCCGGCGATGACCTGGCTGGAGGGCGCTCTACATTTATGGTTGAAATGTCTGAAACGGCCAACATCCTCAACAACGCCACCGCCAACAGCCTGGTGCTGATGGATGAGATTGGCCGCGGCACCAGTACCTATGATGGCCTGGCCCTGGCCTGGGCCTGCGCCACCCACCTGGCCCGCTCAGTACATGCTTACACCCTCTTTGCGACCCACTATTTTGAGCTGACTCAACTGGCCGAAGGCATTTCAAACGTCAGCAATGTCCACCTCGATGCCCGCGAGCATGGGGACAAAATCGTATTTTTACATTCCGTGCAACCCGGCCCGGCCAGCCAGAGTTATGGCCTGCAGGTCGCCTCGCTGGCCGGCATTCCGCGCCGCGTACTCGCTCAGGCCCGCCAGCACCTGGCCCAACTGGAGGCGCGCCAGCGTGAAGACAGCCCGCAAATGGGGCTGTTTGACCAGACACTCGACGAACCCCTCCCGCCGGAGCCCAGCCCACTACACGAACGCTTGGTGGCGATCGATCCCGATAGCCTGTCACCCAGGCAGGCGCTGGAGATTCTTTATGAACTGAAACTGCTGGCAACCGCAGCAGACGACGGAGTCCATGCCGACCCGCGAGTAGATTAGCCTATGACCAGACCGTTCAAGTGACGGTATAGCCGCGCCCGCTCAGACATGCCGCATTGGCACGATTAAACGCTTCAATGGTGCCCTGCTGAGATTCAGCCGCTGCCGCCTGCTGCGCCGCGGCTTGTTGCTGTTGCGCGGCGACCTCTTGTTGATATTCCTGCTGGGAACGCCGGTTCCTTCTGTTTTGTCTGACCGCGCCTGCGCCAGCGCCAATGGCTGCACCCTTACCGGCGTCGTCATCGACAATTTCACCCACTACCGCGCCGGCAGCGGCGCCGCGGACCACGCCTCCACGTTGTTGCTGAGGAGGCGGCGGGGTTTGGGCGGTCTGCTGGGCCGCGGCCGCCTGGGCGTCAGCGCCGGACGACGCCAATTCCACCGGATCGATTCCCGTTTGATCTTTCGCCCAGACATAACATTCGCCTTCGTCCTGTTTTTGTTGCTCCGGACTTTGGCCATCGGCGGGGTAAACATACTGCTCGGCCCATAAACTACCTGCAAACAATACACTCAGGCCAAACACAATCAGAATCGAATTCGTTTTCATCAGCTTCCTCCGACTATTTCACTGAGCGGAAATCATAGCACTACTTCGAAGCCGCAGGCGACCCGCCGGCCCCGGTTGTGTAAGTCGAGCAATGCGAGCGGTACCAGAGGGGCCAAGCGCCTATTGCATGCCGTCGAGCGCAGCCGCCTTGCGCCAAAGGCGGGAGCAGGGAAGCGAGACTCCTTGGCTATTCCGGCCGCTTGAACTGCACAATCCGACGTCGATCACGCTTGTCGGGCCTGCGCACTCGTTGGCTGTTTGCCTGGCTCGCCAGGCGTTTGCTTTCGATTTGGGCTTCGCGGCGAGCGATGCTGGCCGGGTCTTCGGTGTAGCGTTGCTGGGCCAGCGTTGCGGAGACACGCTGTGCGCCCAGCTCAATGATGGTGATGTCGAATAAAGCCTCACCGCGGCGGACGCTGAGTTGATCGCCGATCTTGAGTGCCTTACCGGGTTTAACGCGCGTGCCCCCGAGCTGAACTTTGCCACCTTTAACGGCCTCCCGGGCGATGCTGCGGGTCTTATATAACCGCGCAGCCCATAGCCACTTGTCGACCCGGACCCCTATGTCAGCTCTCCGTGGCCGGCAGTCCCTGCAGCATCAGTTTGTTGACTCGTTGCACGAAGCCGGCCGGGTCTTCGAGCTTGCCGCCCTCGGCCAGTATTGCCTGCTCGAACAGTATCAGGGTCAGATCTTCGGCGCTGTCTGAGTCCGGATCGCGCGCCAACTGGGCCACCAGCGGGTGACCGAAATTCAGTTCCAGCGTTGGCGCCGAGGTCGGCACGTCCTGGCCGGCCTGCTGCATCATCTGTTGCATGTAGAGGGCCATTTCGTGCTCATCGAGTACCAGGCAGGAGGCCGAATCGGTCAGACGTCTGGATTTGCGCACGCCGCTGATGCGATCACCGAGGATATCTTCTATCCGCTTGATCGCATCGGCGTGTTGATCGTCATCTGCTTTGTCTTCGGCAGAATCCTCAGTCAGGTCATCGAGGTCAATGTCGACCTTGGCCACAGACTTGAAGGATTTGCCATCGTATTCGTGAAAGTAGCCCATCATCCACTCATCGACACGATCAGAGAGCAGCAAAACCTCGATGCCGTTTTTGCGAAATACTTCAAGGTGCGGACTGCTGGCGGCGGCCGATTCGGATTCGGCGGTGATGTAGTAAATCGCCTCCTGGCCCACCTTCATCCTGCCGATGTAGCTTTCGAGGTCGGTTTCGCCGTCTTTGTCGGTGGTCTTGAAACGCAATAAAGGCGTGATGCGTTCGCGGTTATTCATGTCCTCGACGATGCCTTCCTTGATCACCGCACCGAACTGGGTCCAAAAGGCCTCATACTTTTCACCGCCTGCTTTGGACAGCTTGACCAACATGTCCAGGGTGCGACGAATTACCGCCGAGCGAATCTTGGTGAGACCTTCGTTTTCCTGCAGCAATTCACGCGATATATTGAGTGGCAGGTCGCTGGAATCGACCACGCCACGCATGAAGCGCAAATAGTGCGGCAGGATATTCTGCGCGGCATCCATGATAAACACGCGATTGACGTAGAGCCGCAGGCCGCTGCGCTCATCGCGCTGCAGCATCAGATCATAGGGCGCCTTCGCCGGCACATACAGCAGTGACGTGGTCAAGCTATTTGATACAACCCAGTTAAGCAACTTTTCTTAATTCTGTCATTTCCATTTCAAACTGATTCGGACTTCTGTAATTGAGGTACGAATGCAGTCTGTAACTGTTATAAAACATCGATATGTAATCCAGGATATCCTGCTGGGCTTCATAGCGGGTCTGGTAGTGTCGCCAGTGCACCCGTTCCTGCTTCAGGCTGCCGAAGAAGCTCTCCACAACAGCGTTATCCCAGCAGTCGCCTTTTCGGCTCATGCTGCCTTTGAAGCCATGCGCTTTCAATAATCGCCTGAAAGCTTTACTGGCATATTGGGATCCGCGGTCAGAATGGTGGATCAAGCCTGCTTTTGGCCTGCGCAACCAGATCGCCATCGTCAATGCATCACACACCAGCTGTGCAGTCATTCGGCTGCTCATACTCCAGCCCACAACTTTTCTGGAATATAAATCAATCACAACAGCCAGATACAACCAGCCTTGCTGGGTCCAGACATAGGTGATGTCTGAAGCAAAAACCTGGTTGGGTTGCTCAACGTCAAATTGCCGTTCCAATAAATTTTCAAATAACGGCAATTTATGATTGCTGTTGGTGGTCACTTTGAATTTCTTTTTATGACGAACTTGAATAACCGCTTCTTTCATCAGGTTCACGGTCTTCGTTCTGCTGATCGGAAAACCCAATGCATTCATCGCTCTTTTCATGCGCCGCCGGCCATAGGTATATTGGCTGGCAACGGCTATATCCTTCATCCAGTCCAGCATCTCCTGGTGCTCCGTATCCGCCAGCCTGGCTTCTGTAATTCGCCGATAGTGGTAATAACCTTGTCGGCTGACACCCAGTACTCGACACATCAGGTCGATTGGCCAGGTCTTCTTGTGTTGGGTGACAAACAAATATTTCATTTCATTTCTTTGGCAAAGAAGACCGTCGCTTTTTTTAGGATTTCTTTCTCCATTTTCAGGTTTTTGACCTGCGATCTTAACTTCCGGATTTCTTCCTGTTCCGGGGTGAGTTTGCCGTTCCCGCGGAAAGATTGCCCACCATCGGCTCGGTGTTCTGAAACCCAACGACCGAGCATATTGCCATTAAGCCCAAGGCTTCTGGCAGCTTCTGCACGGCTATAACCTTGATCGACTACCAAACTGACTGCATCCAGTTTGAACTCCTTTGAATACTTTTTTCTTCTTCTCAATTTACTTCTCCCAGTTAAATAAATTATCTCTTAACTGGGTTGTACAATCTATTGGACCACTTCAGGCGATGCTCTTTCCGCCCAAGAGATCTTCCAACCCTCCTTCCTCACCCGCTCTTCAGAGTGTGCATCACGCTCCCGGTTTCTGGTGATCTGGACGACGTGGCGTATGCAGTGCCGTCCCTCAGTGTGCTGGACCAGGGGCCGGGTAAGACCGTCTAAGGGTATCGCCCATATTGGTGTAAAAATACACGCTAAGCGCGGTACGGATGGATCAATTTGGGGTCGATGACATACTCTCCATAGAGCACGACATTCTCCCATTCGATAGGACTGACGTGCTCCAACAACGAAACGTCAATGTTGTTCTCTTCCGGGTTGCATTGTGAGATGACCCTGGATATTTCTTTGGCCTGCCAGTAAATAATGCTGGCCAGAATCAACGTTAAGCAACTGCAAGAATTCATTTGGTCGTGCAGTTCGTGTGAATTGATCCGGCCGCGTTTACCGTAATAGACATCCCGTGCGAGCGCATGCAGCTGCTCGATCTTGAGCAAGCCGCGTTGAATTCGCTGCCGGAGATGGTTATTTTCGCCCAAATCGCCGAAAAGGTGCAGTAGCGTGTTGGTGTTTTCACTTCGAGTTTGATATGCTCAAGCAGGCGGTTGATTTAGCGCTGACCGAGTTCGCCGAGCAAGCCGATCTGACATTGGTGTTTCCGGACTCGTTGGTCCGGAACAAGTTGGCGAACGAATTGATCGGCAGGTTCACACTGCAGGAAGGAATCAATGTTATGCTAGCCGACACCGGGTTACGCGCCTCGTTCAGCGACGGAATTGTGATGAGTATTTCGGCCGAAGATACATCGGCAAGTGAGGATCAAACCATGAACGAGCATTCCCGCCCTTCATTTTTCAGGCGGCTTACGGCCGCGCTGGCGGTGGCATTTACCGTTTCAGCCGTGGCACAGCCACAAGACAACGAACAGCCAGTCCTTGAGGAAGTAGTCGTAACAGCGATGAAACGCCAACAGGTATTAAGTGATGTGCCTATATCGATTCAAGCCTTCACCGGCGAGCAGCTCGAAGATCGCGGATTCGCCGATATTCGTGATGTGTTCACGCAAATTCCAGGTGCGACCGAGGGCACAGGAGGCTCTCCCGGCACACGGCAATTTATCATCCGCAGCGTAGGCTCGTTATTTGGTGATGCGACGGTCGGCTACTATCTCGACGAGGCGGCATTTTCGATGCCGGGGGGGTCGCCGTACGCGCCGGTGGCGACAACCTGGGACTTGGGCCGGGTGGAAGTCTTGCGTGGGCCGCAAGGCACGCTCTATGGTCAAGGCGCGATGGGCGGACAGATTCGCTTCATCTCCGCAGCGCCGGATCTCGAACACTTCCGGGTGCGCGGGCAAGCTTCGGCCTCCGGAACCCAAGGCGGGGATGCCAATGATTCTGCCTCGCTGGCCGTGAGCGTGCCCATCGTTCCCGGCGTATTCGCGATCCGTACGTCCGCCGATTACCAGTCCCAGGGCGGCTATGCCGAGATTACCGATTTCCCGGATCGCGAAAACCTGGGCGACTCCACCACCAAGACCTATCGCCTCACAGCATTGCTGACACCGTCTCCGGACTGGCGCTTCCAATTTGCCTACTGGCACACCGACAACCAGTATTCGGGCTGCGGATTTTTGATTTCCGTCGATCCGCCGTTTTGTACACAAGGCAGTGATGAGAGGGTCAACGAGAACAGCACCAAGTACGACCTATTTTCGTTGTTTGCCTCTTACAACGCAGGCCGGTTTTCGATCGAAAGCAGCAGCGGCTATATCGAAGCTGGCCGCACCTCCAACAGTGTGCTTCAGTTCTTCGGCTTTCCGCTGTTCTTCACCTCCGATGCTCCGGGTGATGTGTTCACGCAGGAACTGCGTCTTGTCTCCAATGGGGAAGGCCCGTTGAATTGGATCCTGGGCGGCTACTACCAGGACGGCACAGCGCATTCGAACTTCGAAATTACCGGCTTCCTAAACCTTACTGGCATGTCCCAAAATCACTCGGCGGCCAAAGCGGTATTTGGCGAAATATCCTACGATTTCATGGACGGTAAGCTCACGCCCTTGATCGGCGGTCGCTGGTTTCACAATAAGCGCACTTTGAGCACTATTACCACAGACGCCCCAACGTTTGAAACGTTTAATCCGCGTTTTAATCTTTCCTACCGCCCCACCGAAGGCAGGCTCTACTACTTCAATGCGGCCAAAGGCTTTCGCAGCGGGGCTTTCAATGGTGCGCTTTCCATCATCGTCAACGGCGATGGTCCGGGGGGCTATGGTCTGCCGGTCAAACCGAATGTCGATCCGGACCATTTGTGGACCTATGAACTTGGCGGCAAGTGGACTGTACTGAACCGCACGCTTAATTTCGGAGCGACGATCTATTTCACGCGTTGGTCCAACATGCAGATCACGGTGAACCCGGTAGGAATTGCGGGGGCTTCTCTGAACGCGGGTGAAGCGGAGATCAAGGGCCTGGAACTGGAGTTTGCCTGGCACACACCGATTGACGGGCTGACACTCAGCGGCAACGCCAGCATCAGCACCAGCGAATTTGTCGAGTTAAGCTTTGGCGTCGCCGATACCCCGGATGATGGATTGAGCATCGGTGGACGCATTCCGTTCACACCGGAAAAGACCGCAACGCTGACGGGTGACTACTCGTTTCCACTGGGCGTGAACGGTTTCCAGGGGCGAATCCTGAGCACCTTGTCGTATATTGGTGACCAGATTGACGTGTCGTCTGGCGCGGTATCGGATGATCACACGTTGCTCAGCGCCAGATTTGGTATTGAGAAAGGCCATTGGGCTGCCTTTCTATACGGCGAAAATCTGCTGGACGACAGCGGCACCATCTACACGCAGCGCAATGTCGCCGGGAATTTCCTCACGAGGTTCTATCCTCGCGTGATCGGCGTTCAACTCAAGTTCGATTATTGAACGAACCCGCGGTGGAACTCAAGACCGTGTGGCGCGATCCGAGCTTCGACCCGCGGCAACGGGCGACTTACTACGCACGGGTGCTGGAGAATCCCTCCTGCCGTTGGTCGACCTGGGATGCGAGTGCCGGCGTCGATGAGTACATCAATGGGCTTGTTGGTCTGAAGGAATGAACCCAACGATGGTCCCTGACTGGCTGCTCCAAATCTGGCAGTGGCCCGATTTCTTTCGCCCGGACGACGGATTTGGCGTGAAACACAGAGAAAACAGAGCAGAATCCAGTTTTCACCGTTCAAACGGCGCAACGTTTTGCAGTGAATTGACCGAAATGCTGACGAAATGCGACGTTTAATGAATGTGGGATTCCGGCAAGATGGCGTTTCAATGTCGTATACTCGTGACCTTTACCTGTTGGAGTAAGAAGCGTGCGCCATTCGACCCGTCGAGAATTCGTTAAAGCAATTGGCCTTGCGGCGGCGATGACGCCACTCATGTCACTCACAGCGCTTGCCGGAGACTATGAAGAAGGCTATGCCACTGCCGAAGACGGGGCGAAGCTCTATTTCCGCGTGTACGGTAATCCAGATGGCCCCAACTTGTTCATGGGACCGCATTTCTATGCATCTCAGCGTCTGACCTCACTGGAGGATGAGGGACTTAAAGACCCGACCGACCAGTGGATCGAGGGCCTGGCGGACAAGTACCGCCTGATTTTGGCGGATTATCCCAGGGGCACCGGCAACACGGGCGACGCCTTGGGTCTGGAATTCACCCCCGATATCGCAGTACGGGACTATCTTTCGATCGCCGATGCCGTCGGGGCAAAGCAATTTGCCTGGATCGGTTATTCCTACGGTGGGGCAATGGGCGTACAGATGGCCTGCCGGACCAATCGGGTGTCGGCGCTGATGATCGGTGGGTTCCCGCCACTCAATGCGCCATTCTGGAAGATGGTGAAAGTCACCGAGGATCTGGCTGCAAATCCCCCGGCAGCATTCGCTCAAATGGAGATCGATGAGAAGGTTTGGTTGCAGTCCGTGGGCTTCTACCGACCGCTGCTGACCTGGCCAGAGCGTGAGGAAGTGTCAAAGCTGACCATGCCGCGGATGGTGTTCATCGGCGAGAACGACTTTGGCCAGGGTCTGGATCCGAAATACATGACCGCATTGGCGCAACCCATTCGCAGTACTGAAACCGAATTGCGCACCCTGGGCTGGGAAATACATTGGATTTCAGGAGCGGGCCACCTCGATGCGATCAAGCCCGAAGTAGCCCTGCCAATCGTGCGAACATTTCTGGGAAAGGTGCTGTAGGGGAGCCCGCTTGAGGGCGAAGGCATGCCTCACCGCAGAGGGCGTGGCAAATAAAAACTGAAGGACCGCTGTGGGTCGTAAGCGGCTATTCTATATCTGAAATAATTTTTAAGACCGAGCCCCGAAAATCCCCCCTGAAACACTATAGAGTATTCTGTTTCACTTTCCGTCGTGCCGGCAGCGCGCTACGGCACTTCGGGAGGGAAAAATAACGCTTTTGTTTTAATTCCTTATCGACTTTGAAACAGTTCCTTTGTAATCTGTTTCATATGAACGACAGTAATCCGCTTTTTGACCAACACGGCCAACGTCTTTATCTGACCAATGAAGAAGAACGACAGGCTTTTATGCAAGCAGCCAGTTCCGCAGACCGCCCGTTACGGACTTTTTGCGGTGTTCTGCATCACACAGGATGCAGGATTTCAGAAGCCTTGGAACTCACAATAAGGCGGGTTGATCTGGACGCGGAAACCATCACTTTCCGCACCCTCAAAAAACGCGGCTCCAAAATTATCTACCGCGCCGTACCGGTACCCCCTGATTTTCTGGACATTCTCGATATGGTGCATGGCATCCGGGCAGCACGTAAGGAATGGAAGCAACGAGCAGACGACCAGCTATGGTCTTTTTCCCGTACAACCGCATGGCGGCGCGTTACCAAAATCATGATTGAGGCCGGAATACCGGAAGGGCCGCACCGCACCACCAAGGGTTTGCGGCATGGCTATGGTGTTCACGCAATCAGCAAGGGCGTGGCCTTGAACATGCTGCAAAAATGGCTCGGTCATTCGATCATGGAAAACACGGCTATTTATTCCAATGCCGTGGGTGAAGAACAAAAAAAGATTGCTGCGCAAATGTGGGAATAGACTAATCTTTTCAGCTCCGATTTATTTCGCAAAAAGCAAAGTCACAGCAAATCGATCGCAGACCCACACCTTCAGGGCCGCTATCAGCGCTTTCCACCCAGTAGCGGACGCCGCCCTGGAAGTTCACCATCTGTTTGTCGAAACGCACTAGCTTGGAAACCATGAAGTTTACCGGGATAGACCATTGCTCTGATTCCCAATCGTAACTGGCTTCCGCGGTCAGGGTATAAGTTAAGGCGGTCGATGTATTGTAGGCGAGAAAAGGCTGTATAAAAGTACTGTTGATATCGTTTCGATTGTCGCTGCCCGACACCGACCAGACATGATTCGCCAACCCACCGATGGTCCATGGGCCGTTCTGTTTTAAGCCTACAATGGTCGGACCGAGACCCCACTTTCCACCGCCCAAAAGGTCATCGGTGGCAGTGGGTATCAAGATTACCGGTCCGACACCCCAAATCAAGCCTTTATCGGTCGGCTTCGCCGGAGATAACCAAAGACTTTCAGTGGTGTCACCCAGCCCGGTTTGCCTTCCTGCTCCGACGGCAACCTCATCCTGCGTGATTACCGGCAAAATGGTGCGGCTGATCAGGTTCCAGTCCTTCGTGATGGAAATTGGTACGACTGGCTGGACATTCATCAGGAAGCGGTCACCGGTATCATTCACTCCGAAATCCCGATCATAGTTGAGTTGTATTGGGACGCTGATCATTGCCGCCAGAGGATTGGCCAGTTTCTTGGCCATCTCAGCTTTACCGTTCTCGCCTGATACTTCAGCGGAATCTAATGTCTCTACATTCTTTGCATCCTGGATCTCAGCCTCATCAGCTTCACCTGATACGGTTTCCTGGGCAATCGCTGTTCCGGTAAACAGGTAAGCGCAGCATATTCCAATCGTAAACACATTCTGCTTCATTGCATTTCCTCCCATGGCCGCGATTGCATATCGCCTCGCCTTAACTTCCATTGTGATCGGGCCGCATCATCGACTGAGCACGGTAACGACTGCCGCATCTTCCCCCACGTCACGCATTCCCCCACCGTTCTCCTGCACCGCAACGCGGGCATACTCCACCTGGCGAGAGCCTGCTTCCTGGCGCAGCTGGGTAACGAGTTCGAATATCTGACCGAGGCCGGTCGCACCCATGGGATGGCCCTTCGACTCGAGACCTCCGGATGGGTTTACCGGAAGAGTCCCTCCCAGGTGCGTTGTCCTGCTTTCCGCCAGAGCTCCCCCGCCGCCCAGTTCACAGAAACCGAGCAGTTCCGTCATGAACAATTCGCCAAAAGCCGCTGCGTCGTGTACTTCGGCAACATCAACGTCTTCAGGGCCGATTCCTGCCCGTGCATAGGCCATGAATGCGGCGCGGCGCACAGCGTAATTTTCGAAGTCCTTCCAGTTGCTCTTTAGGCACGATATTAGAACGCAGGAGTCGACCCGAATCGCTCTGCTGGCGGCCTGCAACTTTGTCAGGCCGCGACGGTTGCATAAGACCGCGGCAGCACCACCATCGGTGAGTGGGCAACACATTGGTTCGGTCAGCGGAAATCCCAACGGGCGTGCCGCGAGAATCTCTTCGACACTGAGCGGCTGGTTGTAGTGGCACCGCGGATTTAAGGCAGCATTTGAATGATTCTTGGAGGCAATAATGGCCAGTTGCAGCTGCTTGGTGTCGAATTTCGCCATATGTGCGCGGCAAGTCTGCGCGTAAAGGTGCATGACATGCATGCGCTGCTTCGCGCTTTCCAATGCAGTTTTTTCAGCACCGACAGCAACGACGATATCGGCCTGTCCACCCAAGACGTGGTTTCTTGCAAGCCAAAAGGCTGTACCGCCACTGGCACAAGCATTTTTGACGTTTATGATCGGCAAACCTTGAAGGCCAAAATCTTGCAAAACAATTTGCCCCGGGATGCTGACTTGTCCTTCCAGCACGCCATGCAGTGCTTTGGCAAAAAAAACGGCCTGTACCTGTCGCGCTTCAGCCCCGCAGTCAGCCAGGCTGTCACCAATACAATGAGCGGCAAGGCTCTTGACTGACTCGTCAGGCTGCGGTCCAAACCGCGTCATGCCGACACCTGCGATAAAAACCTCTGACAATGGGCTTCTCCAAATTGATTGGTGGTTCAGTTTCGTTCATCGAAGCGTCGAATAATTGGATTTTTGTCGCAGATTTTTGGTATTTGTGATGGTAATAACTTCGCAGGACGGTGAACAGCTATGCTACCAGCTTCTCGCGCAACCGTTCATAGGGGGTTTTTCCATTCAGTGCAGCGTGCGGTCTGAGAAAGTTATAGAAGGCCTCCCAGTCGCGTAATTTCTTGGCCAGGTCGACGTCGCCTTTGAGCTATTGTCAAATCTGGTGTTTAGCCATTTGATTCAAGCGGCGACCTGATCAATCTCTTTTACCTCGATCCCATCTTTGAATTTCACCCCCGTAATCACCTTGGCCAGGTAATCAAAGCCGTGTAGCCGGCGCCATTTCTTTTCCGCACACTGGCTCAATTTGAACATCATATGCAACATGCCATTGCGCGTCAGACAACCTTTGGATCTTTTGGTCCGGTGGCGGATGGTGGCAAAGGTGGATTCAATCGGGTTGCTGGTCCGGATGCTCTGCCAGTGTTGGGCCGGAAAATCATAAAATGCCAACAGTTCATCCCGATCCTTGAGCAAACAGCTCGTCGCTTTCGGGTATTTCGCCTCAAAGATCTCAATAAACAAATCAAACGCCTTGTTTGCATCATCCTTGGTTTCCGCCTGCCAGATGGCGTGCAGGGCCTGCTTGGCTTTGGGTTGTGCGGATTTCGGCAAACAATTCAGTACATTCATGGTCTTGTGCATCCAGCAGCGTTGCTGGCGGCTGGCCGGAAAGATTTCATCCAGCGCCGCCCAAAAACCCATCGCACCATCACCAATCGCCAGTTGTGGGGCGCTCATGCCGCGCGACTTCAGATTCAGCAACACCTCACGCCAACTCTGAGTCGATTCTCGCACCCCGTCCTCAATCGCCAGAAAATGTTTTTCGCCGCGTTCATTGACACCAATGATCACCAGCGCGCAGAGCTTGGCATCCTCCGCCCGCAGCCCACTGTAGACACCATCAGCCCAGACATACACCCACCGGTCCTGTCCCAGGCGACGCTGGCTCCACGCTCGATATTCCTCCGCCCATACCTGTTTCAGGCGGGATACCGTGCTGGCCGACAGACCCTGTGCCTGCGGGCCCACCAGTACCCGCAACGCCTCAGCCATCTCACCGCTGGATACCCCTTTGAGGTACAACCACGGAATGGCTGCCTCGAAAGTCGCTGTCTTGCGCACATATGGCGGCACCAGCACCGACTGAAAACTCACTGCTTCACCGGTCTTCGAGCGCACCTTGGGAATTCTCACCCGGATCGGTCCCAGGCCGGTCTGCAACTCACGTTCTGGCAGGTAACCGTTGCGCACCACACCGGCATGACCTGATTCGGTACGCCAATCCTGATACTTGGCCAGCAGCTCCTGGACTTCACTTTCCACCGCTTCGGCGAGCAGCTTCCGGGCGCCTTCTTTGAGCAATTCGGTCAACGGATCGGCACTGATTGCTCGACGTTCCAGTTCAATAACATTATTCTTGTTCATAGTGGCGTATCTCCTTTGGTTGCTTTGAAGTTTGGTAACAACAAATCAACCAGATACGCCGCTTTTTTTCAACTGCTCAAACACCAGATTCGATCATAACTCGTCGCCTTTGTAATCGATGAGTTGATAGAACTCAAGCTTGTCGGTCAGGTGAGATCGTTCCACTTTGCCGTTCAATCGTGGGGTCGCGGGTCTGATGTAGAAGTGATTAATGCCCAGGTCCTTCAGATGCCAATGAAATTTGGCCTGGAATTCGTGACCGTTGTCCGTGCGGATGGTGTGCAGGCGAAACGGGAATTGCTCGATCACGTGGTTGACGAAGCGGATGGCATTTTCCTGTGTATGCCTGGGATAAATTTTCAAGGCTCGGATGCGGGTTGCATCATCGATTGCAGTGTACTGGTAACGCTTCAGCCTATGGCCGCGTTTATCGATAAAAGTCAAAAACTTAACGTCAACCTGGATGTGATGACCCGGGACTTGTTTTTGGTAGCGTTTGAAGGTGGGAATAGAGCGCTTGCGACAATTTTGAGGCAACCGATTCAGTCCATGTCTTTTGAGCACATAGTAAACACCCTTGCCCGATATTTTGATCTGGTGATAGCGCTCCAGATACCAGGCGATTCGATCCGGGCCAAAGTGGTAGGTGCGCCGTAGATGTAGAATCTTTTCCTCGATCGGTGCTGGGGTGCGAAGCAGTAGGTTCTCGGGGCATGGCTTGGAGTTGATGAGGCCTGCTTCTCCTTTCTCTCTATAGCCTGCTTTCCAGCGATAAAACGATGACTTGGAGACTCCAAATTTACGGCAGGCTAATACATTACTCCCGCGTTCCTGTGCAAACTGTAGACAATTCAATTTCCGGCGAATATCTCTTTGTGCTTGACGATCCATAACGCTCTCCTGTGCAATGCACTTTGAGGTTAGTGAAATCGTCCCACGAAGTCGTACATTTCATACTGTATATAAGTCCTCGACGTGTTTAGTCATCTGTCTAGCGCCTCCAACGCTGCCTTCATGTGATCTGGTGACAGGTGGGCGTATCTCTGCGTCATCTCAATGTTTTGTTGTCCCAACAGTGCCTTCACGGTGTACAGGTCCACGCCACGCATGACCAGCGTGGACGCGAATGCGTGCCGCAAGTCGTGGTAGCGAAATTGGATGAGGTCAGCACGCTGCATCAGCCCCGACCAGGCAGTTTTAATGCTCTTGATCGGCTTGCCACGGTACGTGAACACTAGACCCTTACCTCCGGTCTGACGCTTCCACAGTCGCAACACCTTTGTCGCGTCCTGAGACAGCGGCACGTGATAGCCTATTTTCGCCTTGTCCAATGAGGCACGCACGAAGATGCGCCCGTCGTTGATTTCCGACCATTTCAGTCCCAGCAACCCGCCGCGCCGGATGCCTGTATTCAGGGCCAGCAGGGTGAGTGGAGTGATGTGGTCGGCATACGCGCCGGTGATCGCTGCAGGTGCGTTCCGGCCGCGTGCCTTGCGGTGGGCGATGGTTCGGGCCCTTGCAGCCTTCAGATCACGATCACGCTCTTGCAGTGCGTTCCGCAGTCGCTTTTCCTCGTCGGGGCTGAGGTAGCGGGGTGGCTTGACAGTGGCTTTCACAATATTGAACCGCGTGGTGGACTTTCTGCGTTGCTGCGCTTGCAGTGGGTGGTTCGGGATAAGGCCGTCGGATACTGCATGCGACAAAATTCCAGACAGAATTGCCAGCAGTCTTTGAATGGTGGCAGGCTCGCGAGTTTTCAGCGCCTCGGTCTGCCACTTGCGCAGTGTCAAGTGAGTAATGGTGTCCATGCGCATGTCGATGAGGGCTGAGAAAGCGCCTTTCGCCCACTTGATGGTTTCGTCCGGTCTTGCCCGTCCCTCATTGCGATAGAAGTCGAGATACACGAGATCGATGAATCTGCGCAGCGTAGCTACCTTCTCGCTCTCGTTTGCAGCCATTGCAGCGCGTTTTGCTACCCGCAGGTCCACAGTACGCGCTCTGGCCTTGATGCCTTCGGCAACGTCGCGAATAGATCGCTCACGGTCGGACTTCGTGCCTGGCGTCTTACGGTGCAACTTGTAGGTGGGCACATTGCCGACCTTCCAGCGGTAACGTTGCCGCCTCTGCGAGTCTTCTGGCGTCCAAAGGGTCAGATACCAGCTTTTCGTGCCAGACTTCTCGACACGGACCATAAGCCCCTTGCACAATGCGTCATGAACCTCATAGGGTTTGTCGCGGGTTTCGAGATTATTAACCTGCCTGTCGGTCAGTTCTGGTTTATAATTCATTGTACCCATGCCGTCATTTGATTGGCGGTCCGGTAAGGTGTTTACGCACTTTGCGGACTCGCCGTTTGGGGGCTGAAAAATTGACTATAAAAGCCACCAAAGTCACTATAAAGTCAGATGTCTCCTAAGTAATCGCTCATATACTGTGTATGCGCTACATGATACATTATGAGAATATAAGCCTCAAGGATCAATAACTTATGAGTGGTATCACTTGGGGTATATCGGGTGACTTGCGGTGTCTATTGACCCTACTTATTCACATTCGGGACGTGGGGGTCGTGAGTTCGAATCTCGCCATCCCGACCAACTGCTGAAAGCGGCCCGCTGGCCGCTTTTTCATGCCCTATATGGGGTTGCGCGAGTACAAGCGATGATCAAGAATTAATGTCTGTCACCTATCCCTTTGAAACCTCACCGGAACTGGGTCATACGCAGGAAGTCCTGCCAGGGCTTCTATGGTTAAGAATGCCTTTACCCTTTCTGCTTGGACACATCAACTTGTGGTTGCTGCGCGACGGCGAGGGCTGGACGGTGGTAGACAGCGGCCTGTTCACAGAAAAATCGCGCAATACCTGGGCAGCGGTATTCAGCAAAGACATGAATGATCTGCCCATCGAGCGGATCATGGTTACCCATCTGCACCCTGATCACACCGGTTGTGTCGGTTGGCTGGCAGACCAATTTGATGCTCAACTCTTGATGACCCGGGCTGAGTACTTCCTGTGCCGGATCCTGGTTGCCGACACCGGCAAACCCGCCCCCCAAGAGGGCAGGCAATACTATCAGAGTGCGGGATACGCTCAAGACCAACTGGACCGCTATGAGGAGATGTTTGGGGCCTTTGGCCGCATGGTCGCACCACTGCCTGAATCTTATCTTCGATTGACCGATGGCATGCAGGTGAACGTGGGGGGAAGGCAATGGTCGGTGATCGAGGGGCGCGGTCATTCCCCGGAACACGCCTGTTTTTTCTGCGAAGCAGACAATGTGTTGATTTCCGGTGACCAGATTCTGCCCACCATATCTTCCAACATCAGTGTTTTTCCCACCGAACCGTTGGCCAACCCACTCGATGACTGGCTAATTTCCCTGGCTGAACTGAAGCTGCGCCTGCCCGCAGACGTATTGGTCCTGCCGTCGCATGGCAAGCCGTTTACCGGTGCACACGAACGCCTGGACCAACTGATCGCTGAACATCTCGATGGCCTGGATAAATTACGGATTCTATGCGCGAAGCCCCACCGCGCAGTCGATGTGTTCCCCGCCTTGTTCAAGAGCACCATCAACGACAACAACATGATGATGGCCACCGGGGAAGCCATTGCCCACTTGAATTACCTTCTTCATCAAGGGGAATTGAGCACCACCGTCGACGACGAAGGTGTGACCTGGTACCAACGCTGAGAGGCTGCATGTCAAGCGATTGTCCCCCACGGACAAGCACTCTGACCGCCCGGGCCATAAATTAACTGCAGATGTATACGGTTTTCTCTCCTACCGACGTGTACGTCTTGCGGGGGCGGCACAGCCGCCCCCCAATTTCGAACAAGATGGCATTGGGTTTAGGCAAGCACCGGAGGTATCACAATGAGCAAGAGAAATTACGCCCGCGAAATGGGACTGATCACCCTATTGGTCATGTTATTGGGCATGATCGCGTTTTGAACGGGATCAGGAGTCACCCTGCACTTGTCCGAGATGTCCACGATGGACCAGGCTGTGAACAATAGTGCCGATGATGAAGGCCTGAATAATCACGACCGCGACGTCTCCGGCCAGCGGCAAAAGCGCCTCTGAAAATTCGAAACCCAACAAGGTCGCAGCAGCCACAGCCAGCAGAGTAATCCACCCCCATCTGGAACCGAATGCGGGTTCCATGATCATCCACAGCATCATGCCGATTCCCAGTCGGTGCAAGACAATAGCCCATGCCAAACCTTGATCGGAAGCGCCCTGGTCTGATATCAACGCACTTCCGGCAAGCCCGGCCCCATCAAGCAACGCATGCAAAAGCAGTCCTACCAGCGCCAGCAACAGGCTGATCAGATGCATCGTATGGGCAGCCCGTTTGACCACGAATTCGAGCAAGGCCGGAAAAAGATAGCCGGCAGCAACCAACAGCAGCGCCACGTAACCGAGATGCGACATAATCTCCGGCAGCAGCAACAGCGTAACAATGACGAGCAGAATCAACACCACGATGCGATCGACGGATACCGCTAAACGGTCTCCACGACGTAGCGACTGGTACAACAAGGGACCGGCAAACAAAGTCAACAGGGAAAGTAACAGCAAGCGTTCTGCTCCGTGGTTCGCCAAAGGAAATCACCGTTCACCAAGTGGCTGCGCATCGTATCACAGCGCGGCGAAACTCAGGTACCCCATGAGCCACTACCGGCCTGGACGGACGAATTTCTCTTGAGAAGCAAAATCACGCTAAAATGGGATACTGTCATCATGCCATTTCATAATGGATACTTCCCAAATCTCTGCCATCATTTCCGAGCGTTGTCGGGACCGGGATTCCGACACCGAACTCGACGACTTGCTCGCCGCGGTGGCGGAGCAACTGGGAAAATCTGTCGGTCCTGATGATCTTCTTTCCGGCAAGCAATTTGTCTATGGCTATATCGATCAGGTGCCCTACATGATGGAGGTCGCCAATACCGCGGCAGCCAACGTGGGTCTTGAAGAGCCCATGGATACCATTCTCGAAATGGTGCAATCTTACTGGATCGAGGGCGACGACATCATTCCGGACGAATTGGGTGTCATCGGCCTGCTGGATGATGCCTATTGTTCACTGACCTCGCTTCAGGCGGTGTCTGATCACTACCGGTTGCAAACCGGCAAGTTTCTCTTTCCGGATGATCTCAGCGCGGCCAACAAGGCGATGCGCCGGCTGATTGGAGAACCCTATTGCACCGAGTTGGACCAGTTTTGTCATCCGCACGGCCCAGGAGGCCGGATTGATGGACATCATGAAGGCATTCGCCAGCCCCGAAAAAACAACTGGATTTCGCCAATCAAAGCACCATCTGGAATCATGGCGCAGTCGCCACCATGGATTTGGACCGGCTCGAACGGCTGGGACTGATTGAACGCTAGCGCCGGTCGTTCGCGTGCCGCATCTGGGTAACTTAATATCACCATGTCAAATCAACAAAAACCGAGCCGGGCTGCCTATTGGAGAGCCAATCTTTCTCTGGTCGCGATCTGCCTCCTCGTGTGGTTCCTGGCCTCTTACGTGTTTGGGATACTACTGGTTGAGCAACTCAATCAGATATCGGTATTTGGCTTCAAACTGGGCTTCTGGTTTGCTCAGCAAGGGTCCATATTCATCTTCCTCGGACTGGTGGTTTTTTATGCCATCAGAATGAACGCCCTCGACCGCAAATACAGAGAATCGGACAGCGGCGAGGACAACAACTGATGGAACTCAAGACACTGACCCTACGGCGTTGTCGGCTTGACTTTCGTGGTCTATATCGGCATCGCGATCATCTCAAAGGCAAAATCCACCGGCGACTTTTACGTCGCCGGCAAAGGCGTCAGTCCGTTGGCAAACGGTATGGCGACCGCGGCCGACTGGATGTCTGCCGCCTCTTTCATTTCGATGGCGGGATTGATTGCTTTTCTCGGTTATGGCGGGTCGGTATACCTGATGGGATGGACCGGCGGCTATGTCTTACTGGCGCTGCTGTTGGCACCCTACTTACGCAAATACGGCAAATTCACCGTACCTGAATTTATTGGCGATCGATACTACTCGAATGCGGCCAAAACCGTGGCAGTCATCTGCCTGATATTCATCTCATTTACCTATGTCACCGGGCAAATGCGTGGCGTCGGCATCGTGTTCTCCCGGTTTCTCGAAGTTCCGGTCAATACCGGATTGATGATCGGCATGGGAATTGTCTTCATTTACGCCGTGCTCGGCGGTATGAAAGGCATCACCTACACGCAAGTGGCGCAGTACTGTGTACTGATTTTCGCCTACACCGTACCGGCGGTCTTCATCGCCATGCAATTGACCGGCAACCCGGTGCCGCAGTTCGGGCTGGGCAGCCGGGTCATCGGTGAAAATATATATCTCCTCAACAAGCTCGATGCGCTGGTAACCGATTTGGGATTTCGTGCCTTCACCGAAGGCAACAAAAGTACTGTCGATATGTTTGCCATCACCATGGCACTGATGGTTGGCACCGCTGGACTGCCCCACGTCATCGTCAGGTTCTTTACGGTACCGAAGGTTTCAGATGCAAGAAAATCAGTAGCTTATGCCCTGATGTTCATTGCGATCCTGTATACAACAGCGCCTGCCGTGGGTGCGATGGCGCGCTTCAACCTGATCAACACATTGCAACCGGGCACGATTGGTTCCATTGACGGGAACCTTCGCTATCAGGACCGCCCGCAGTGGTTCAAGACCTGGGAGGACACCGGTCTGCTGAGCTTTGAAGACAAAAACAATGATGGGCGCATCCAGTATTACAACGATGGCAACGCTGATTTCACCCCGGTCGCGCAATCATACGGCTGGAAAGGCAATGAACTCAGCGTGGATCGGGACATCATCGTACTGGCCAATCCGGAAATTGCAGGCCTTCCAGACTGGGTCATCGCCCTCGTCGCAGCAGGAGGGATTGCAGCCGCTTTGTCCACCGCGGCGGGTTTACTGCTGGTCATCTCTTCATCGATTTCTCACGACCTTCTCAAGGGCATTTTCATGCCTGGAATTAGCGAGAAGGACGAACTGGCAGCGGGAAGAATCGCCGCTGCCGTTGCCATCGTAATTGCAGGCTACCTCGGCTATAATCCGCCCGGATTTGTCGCCCAGGTGGTTGCCTTCGCATTCGGACTGGCAGCTGCATCGCTTTTCCCGGCCATCTTGATGGGGATTTTCAGCAAACGCATCAACAAGCAGGGCGCCATCGCCGGGATGCTGACCGGCCTGCTGTTCACCTTTGGCTACATCATCATTTACAAGGGCGTGTTCTTTGAGCCCCTGGTGGAAAATATTCCGCAAAACTGGCTGTTGGGAATATCACCCGAGGGCATTGGCGTGGTCGGCATGCTGCTGAATTTCGTCGTCGCCACCGCCATCAGCCGCATGGGACCCGCGCCACCCCCGCACGTGCAAGAAATGGTCGAGCACATTCGAGCCCCCGGCGAACATTAAATTACCCTGTTGTGAAGGCTGCTTCAGCCGTAAATTCCAGCCCCGTTGTTCACAGGTACCCTACCAATTGGTAAGGCGCCAGCGTCAGGAAAGTCCCGTGAGCGGCTTTCCTGACGTAGGAAGACCTTGCTGGACTTTACTGCTGAAGCGGCCTTCTACTTGATGTTCTCCGCTATGGCCTGGAGATTGTCGTCGGCCGCGTGCCAAATGGCCTGGAGCTTTCGTTGATGGAAGCCTGCGGCCTGCGGGTTACCGGCCCGCAGCTGGGCCCATGCCAGACCCAGCAAAGACTGGGCTCTCACGCGGCTACGCTCCAACTGCAAGCTGTAGACTTTGGCCGCCTCGGCGTATTTGCCTTCATCCATCAGCCTTTCAGCGTGAAATTCCGCAGAGGGTAAGTCGACGAAAGGTGGGCCAAATGAAAATGGAAATTCACCTTCCAACTGACTCGCTATGGCGGCCATTTCCGTTGCCCCGGCTTTCTCACCCCGCGCCATCTCGATGCCGGCAAGCAATTGGTGGCGCATCACTTCCAGGCGCTGAATATACAGATCGTACATCGGGGCCTGCTCGTCCATCCCCTTGATGACACCCGCCAATTCCTGCTGCTGGTCCTGGAATTGATCCAAGTGCGCCTGGGCGACGGAAACCCTGACCCGCGTACGCGGCTCGAATGCTCTGAACGAAGGAGTAATTCAGGTTCGGGTCGAATGCCTCACCGATGTTGAACGACCAATTGGCAATGTCACTGTCCCATTGCCTCGTTTCTACCAGGTAACGAAACCACATCTGCACCACCGAACCGGAGAGTGAGCGATCCGGGACCAGAATCATGCGATCTTCAGGCGCTGCGTTGGCCTGGCGCTCTTGCGCCCTGGCAGCGAGCAACAACGCCCGGGCCTGCTCGTGTTTTCCTTGTTGTAGATAGCCATAGAGCAACCAAAAGTTGTAATGACCCCATTGACGCTGCGCTTCGGCGAGTTCCAGGCGCAACCGGTTTTGTACCCCCACCGCCCGTTGGTTGGCGTTAACCACATCGTCCCACATGCCCAAGGCGGTGAAAATGTGGGACGTCATGTGCAGTGAATGGCCGGCATCCGGCGCAATTTCGGACAGGGCTCGTGCGGCAGCCACGCCCAGCACCGCGTGCACCGGATCGTCGACACCATGAATAAGATAGTGTGCCGCACCGGGATGTCTGGGGTTCTCGGAGAACACTGCCTGGGCGATAGCCGTCGCCATCATATAGGACGGAACATCCCTCACCCCGGCACTGACCCCGAGAATCGATAAGGCGTAGAACAGCTGGATTTCGTGATCTTCTGGGAATTGTGCGGCAAGCTGTTCCATCAATTGCAGATACAGCCTGTCCCGGTCTGATTTGCCGCCGCCACCATAGAGGGCTTCTACTGCCGACAGCAGGCCAATTTCTCGAGCGGCCGGGGTTGATAATCTGCGCGCTTCGGGCGTGGCGCCCAGGCGCGCCAGAACAGCCCGGGCGGAAACCAGATCCTGCTCGTCCCATATCGGCGCATTATGCGTCATCGCTTCGCCCCAAAAAGCCATTGCAAACCCGGGCTCCAGGTCCTGGGCACGCTGAAACGCCTCTCGTGCGTGCGGGTACTCAAACAAATGCAAAAACAGCATGCCCTCCACGAAAGCCTGCTGTGCTTCTGGAACCTTCGATGTGGTCGGGAAACTCAAGCTGCCGAGGACGCGGCCTCGCACATGCTGATCTTCTTCGGCTTCGTGTGTCTCCCAGGGAATTGCAAGGGGTGCTCCCTGGGGTGCCGCAAGGGACGCGGCCGGCGCCACGACCGCGGCAATGGCTGCAATCGTGATTACCATGGCTGGCCATTTCCGCCAGAATATAAGGCAGCCCAGTCGCCCGGAAATTGAGTTGTTCATTAATGGTCTCGCTATTGGATTGATTGAACTAAATGCGCAGCTGTTCAGCGCACATTTCCCACACCATATGATAGCCTAAGCCCCTGGCTAATCTGTGGGAAGCTGCCAACAGCATGATCGATTCCAACCAATACGTCCCCATCATCGACCTGGGCGGTCCGGGTGCGGAGATGCCCGACAGCCGGGCCCGCAAACAGATCGACCGCGCATGCCGCCTGAGCGGATTCTTTTACCTCAGCAACCACGGGATGGAAGAGCAGTTTCTCCAGGAGGTCTGGTCTGTTACCCGCTGGTTTTTCGGATTGTCGCTGCAACGGAAACTGCAGGTCGAGCGTACTGAGTCGAACCCCCGGGGGTTCTATAACAGGGAATTGACCAAAAATATCCAGGACATGAAAGAAGTCTTCGATTTCGGTCACAAACCACTAAAACATGTTGCCGACGACCACCCCGACAATGTGACGCGCGATGGCTGGAATCAGTGGCCCGAGGGCGACGGCTCTGCGCATTTTCGCGAGGTCCTGGAGGCGTACTACCAGCGCTGCTCCATAATTTCCCTGAAGCTGCTTAGAGTCATCAGTGCGAACCTGGAATCTTCACCTGACGCCCTCACCGGATGCTTCGACCCACGGCACAGTAGCTTTCTGAGGCTCAATTACTACCCGCTGCCTCAGGCTCATTCCCAACCGGAACCCAATTCAAAGGCAATTGCACCAATGGGCATACACCACCACACCGACGCCGGCGCCCTGACCGTGATTCTGCAAGACGAAGTCGGCGGTCTTCAGGTTATGATCAACGGTGAATGGGAATCGGTGAAGCCCGTGCCGGGCACGCTGGTCATGAACATCGGGGACATCGTGCAGGTTTGGTCCAATGATTTGTATCAGGCACCCCTGCACCGGGTGACCGCCAGTTCCACATCAGATCGCTACAGCCTGCCGTTTTTCTTTAACCCCGAATATGCCGCCGATTACGCCCCCCTGCCATCGTTGGTCAGCGAAACTTCACCAGCGCGCTATGGCGCCATCAACTGGGGACACTTCCGCAAACAACGCCAGCACGGTGATTATGGCGACTACGGCACTGAAATCCAGATTTCCGACTTCAGCCTTGAGCAACAAAGCCTTCGTGAATAAAATCGGACACTCGGGCCCATCACCCGCTTGCGGGACGGCTGACCAGCCCCATATAGAGGGACACGACTGAAGTTGGAGACCGAAATGCGCTGCCATGACATTATGATGAAACTGCCTGCCACGTTGGCTGCCCTGCTGCTGATTGCCCCTGCGGCCGCACTGGCTGATCTTCCCAGCCTCAAGGTAGTGGTCAGTGGCGCCAATCCGCCAACGGGGTCGATTGAAATCTCGATATTCAATTCCGAAGAATCATTCATGGCGGATCCGATTCTGCAGCAGTCGGGAGAAGTCGCCGAGGACGGTCGCTACGAAGCGGAATTTTTCGCTGTCGCCGAGGGTGAGTATGCGATCGTTGTTGTCCATGACGAAAATGACAACGGCAAGCTCGACACAGGTTTTCTCGGATTCGGTGGTGAAGCCATCGCGTACTCAAATGGCGCCGACCCCTGGCTGGGTCGGCCGGCTTATTCAGACGTGGCGATCAGCGTGCAGGCCGACGACGTGACCGAAGAAATATCTTTGGACTAATCAGATTTAGCTGTGAATGCCAGCAACGTTATTTACAGATAAGGCTCGGTGCCATAGTTACCGCAAAGCGCCATGAGGGGGTTGCGGTTCGCTCCTGGCGGATGGCCACGGGCTTCCCTCACTCCTCCGCGCTTGGTGGGTCGGCTCCACGGAACATCCTGTTCCCTATCGCCTCGCTGGTCCATCCATGGACCAGCGACCCAGTCGCTTGTCGTCCCTCGGCATCCACCTTGATGGAGCGGACCACAACCCCCTCACGACACTTTGCTGTCACGGTGCGGTTCCTGGGCTTAAACGACCGCAACCGCCCTGAGGCAGCCAATGGCATGACACACGTGCCAAATCGACGACGTTTGTGGCCCCTACGTGCCATCAGTTGGAACAAGCCGGAAAGAGTGACAGTGCTGCTTCCAGGACCCTTACTCCGAACCGGCATGTGCCAGCGTTAGGAAAGCCCCATGAGCGGACTACTGGCCACGCCTTCAAGGATGCCGAGCGCCGATAAGCGACTGGGTCGTCGAGCCCGAGCGCCAAGGATGGCGTGAGGAAGGAAAATGCCAGGATGGCAGCATTTTCCGGCGGCTCGAAGTGACGTGGTCAAGCTATTTGATACAACCCAGTTAAGCAACTTTTCTTAATTCTGTCATTTCCATTTCAAACTGATTCGGACTTCTGTAATTGAGGTACGAATGCAGTCTGTAACTGTTATAAAACATCGATATGTAATCCAGGATATCCTGCTGGGCTTCATAGCGGGTCTGGTAGTGTCGCCAGTGCACCCGTTCCTGCTTCAGGCTGCCGAAGAAGCTCTCCACAACAGCGTTATCCCAGCAGTCGCCTTTTCGGCTCATGCTGCCTTTGAAGCCATGCGCTTTCAATAATCGCCTGAAAGCTTTACTGGCATATTGGGATCCGCGGTCAGAATGGTGGATCAAGCCTGCTTTTGGCCTGCGCAACCAGATCGCCATCGTCAATGCATCACACACCAGCTGTGCAGTCATTCGGCTGCTCATACTCCAGCCCACAACTTTTCTGGAATATAAATCAATCACAACAGCCAGATACAACCAGCCTTGCTGGGTCCAGACATAGGTGATGTCTGAAGCAAAAACCTGGTTGGGTTGCTCAACGTCAAATTGCCGTTCCAATAAATTTTCAAATAACGGCAATTTATGATTGCTGTTGGTGGTCACTTTGAATTTCTTTTTATGACGAACTTGAATAACCGCTTCTTTCATCAGGTTCACGGTCTTCGTTCTGCTGATCGGAAAACCCAATGCATTCATCGCTCTTTTCATGCGCCGCCGGCCATAGGTATATTGGCTGGCAACGGCTATATCCTTCATCCAGTCCAGCATCTCCTGGTGCTCCGGATCCGCCAGCCTGGCTTCTGTAATTCGCCGATAGTGGTAATAACCTTGTCGGCTGACACCCAGTACTCGACACATCAGGTCGATTGGCCAGGTCTTCTTGTGTTGGGTGACAAACAAATATTTCATTTCATTTCTTTGGCAAAGAAGACCGTCGCTTTTTTTAGGATTTCTTTCTCCATTTTCAGGTTTTTGACCTGCGATCTTAACTTCCGGATTTCTTCCTGTTCCGGGGTGAGTTTGCCGTTCCCGCGGAAAGATTGCCCACCATCGGCTCGGTGTTCTGAAACCCAACGACCGAGCATATTGCCATTAAGCCCAAGGCTTCTGGCAGCTTCTGCACGGCTATAACCTTGATCGACTACCAAACTGACTGCATCCAGTTTGAACTCCTTTGAATACTTTTTTCTTCTTCTCAATTTACTTCTCCCAGTTAAATAAATTATCTCTTAACTGGGTTGTACAATCTATTGGACCACTTCAGAATGGCTAACAAAGCGTTCAGGTTCATTCCGCCAGCAAGGAGTTATGATCGAATCTGGTGTTTGAGCAGTTGAAAAAAAGCGGCGTATCTGGTTGATTTGTTGTTACCAAACTTCAAAGCAACCAAAGGAGATACGCCACTATGAACAAGAATAATGTTATTGAACTGGAACGTCGAGCAATCAGTGCCGATCCGTTGACCGAATTGCTCAAAGAAGGCGCCCGGAAGCTGCTCGCCGAAGCGGTGGAAAGTGAAGTCCAGGAGCTGCTGGCCAAGTATCAGGATTGGCGTACCGAATCAGGTCATGCCGGTGTGGTGCGCAACGGTTACCTGCCAGAACGTGAGTTGCAGACCGGCCTGGGACCGATCCGGGTGAGAATTCCCAAGGTGCGCTCGAAGACCGGTGAAGCAGTGAGTTTTCAGTCGGTGCTGGTGCCGCCATATGTGCGCAAGACAGCGACTTTCGAGGCAGCCATTCCGTGGTTGTACCTCAAAGGGGTATCCAGCGGTGAGATGGCTGAGGCGTTGCGGGTACTGGTGGGCCCGCAGGCACAGGGTCTGTCGGCCAGCACGGTATCCCGCCTGAAACAGGTATGGGCGGAGGAATATCGAGCGTGGAGCCAGCGTCGCCTGGGACAGGACCGGTGGGTGTATGTCTGGGCTGATGGTGTCTACAGTGGGCTGCGGGCGGAGGATGCCAAGCTCTGCGCGCTGGTGATCATTGGTGTCAATGAACGCGGCGAAAAACATTTTCTGGCGATTGAGGACGGGGTGCGGGAATCGACTCAGAGTTGGCGTGAGGTGTTGCTGAATCTGAAGTCGCGCGGCATGAGCGCCCCACAACTGGCGATTGGTGATGGTGCGATGGGTTTTTGGGCGGCGCTGGATGAAATCTTTCCGGCCAGCCGCCAGCAACGCTGCTGGATGCACAAGACCATGAATGTACTGAATTGTTTGCCGAAATCCGCACAACCCAAAGCCAAGCAGGCCCTGCACGCCATCTGGCAGGCGGAAACCAAGGATGATGCAAACAAGGCGTTTGATTTGTTTATTGAGATCTTTGAGGCGAAATACCCGAAAGCGACGAGCTGTTTGCTCAAGGATCGGGATGAACTGTTGGCATTTTATGATTTTCCGGCCCAACACTGGCAGAGCATCCGGACCAGCAACCCGATTGAATCCACCTTTGCCACCATCCGCCACCGGACCAAAAGATCCAAAGGTTGTCTGACGCGCAATGGCATGTTGCATATGATGTTCAAATTGAGCCAGTGTGCGGAAAAGAAATGGCGCCGGCTACGCGGCTTTGATTACCTGGCCAAGGTGATTACGGGGGTGAAATTCAAAGATGGGATCGAGGTAAAAGAGATTGATCAGGTCGCCGCTTGAATCAAATGGCTAAACACCAGATTTGACAATAGCTCAGCCTGAAGATTTGAAAATGCAATGGCTGGCGTAGTCTTTGGCCTCATTGGCACTCCAGTCACCTTTGGACTTTTCCTCCATATGATCACACCAGGCATCGCTGCCCACTTTGGGCGTACATGCTGCAAGCATCAGCCACAGCGCCGCCAGTATCACCGTCTTACCTGCATGGCTCGCATTTGCTAATTTCAATTCCTTGCTCCTTGGTTGAATCGGCCGTATAACGACGACAATAGGGGATAAAGAACGAGAAATGGACATTAAACACCTAGAGATTTTGCCCAGGGCAATACCGGGCAATTCAGCTTTCGCAATAGCCGCGCTGCTGATAATTTCACAACTGCTCAGCGCAGACACAGGCAAATTCTCATACGCCGACGATATCGATGCCATTTTTGGAGAGACGATCAAGTCAGATACGCCGGGCTGCGTCGTTGCAGTTTATGATCATGGCGATACCGTATTTGCCCGCGGATACGGCCTGGCCAACCTCGAGCACGAGGTTCCCATGACCCGCGAATCGGCCTTTCGGATCGCTTCACTGTCGAAACAGTTCACTGCGCTGGCTGCAATCATTGCGGGTCGGCACGGGTTCTTTTCACTCGACGATGACGTTCGCAAACATATTCCCGAACTACCGCAATACGGCAAGACGATCACCATCAGGCATTTGTTATGGCATACCAGTGGCATTCGCAGCGACGAAGGACTGTTCAGACTGGCAGGCCGGCCGCAAGGTGAAGAGCATTCACCCGCTGATCTTATCGCAATGATCACTCGCCAGGAGGGCCTCAATTTCACCCCGGGCACCAATCACAGCTATAGCAATTCCGGGCTACCTCCTGGTGGGGGAGATCATTGCTCGAACCAGCGGATTATCATTGCGCGAATTTGCCAATACGCATATTTTCGAGCCGCTGGGAATGAGTCACACCTTCTATTTCGATGACCATACAGAACTGGTGCCCCACCTCGCACAGGGGTATTTCCCCGGCGAAGACGGGGCGATAGGACGGGCGCGGAGCCGAGCTGACTTGGGCGCTGCGGGTGGCGTGGTGTCGACCGTCGGCGACCTGGCGCTTTTTGACAAAAATCTGTATGACAATCAACTCGACGGCGGCGATGAGGGGCTGATTTTGGAGTTTCTTGGTCCGGGTCGCTTTGATGACGGTTCGCTGATCCAGGCGCACTATGATTTTGGACCCAAGCAGAACTACGGATTCGGCATTTCCAGCGGAATTTATCGCGGCGCTGCCTTTTTCCAGCACGGTGGCTTGATCGACGGTTATACGAGTTCCTACTACCATTTTCCCGACAATGGTCTTGGCTTTAGTGTGCTGTGTAATTCCAACGCAAATGTCGCGATCTTACTGCTACAACAAATGTTGGACTTGTTCCTCGAAGAGCCCAAGTCGGCGCCCACCCAAGCGTCTTTAGAAGATCCGCAGCCATCGAAACCCATTGAGCTCTCCGAACCAGAGCTGGCGAGATTTGCTGGGGTTTTTACGAACGATAAGGCCATCCTCAACCCGCTTCACATCCGTTTCGAGGGAGGCGCACTGAAGCTGGACGTGTACGAATTTATGATCAATCTTGATGTCGTGGGTGCCCAACAATTGCTCACTTCCCCAGAGTTTCCCATGTCGCTTACAGTCACTTACGACGGTCCCCCCGGCAGTCGCAGGATTCAGGTCGAAGGCACATTCTTTGTCGACCAATACACCTATGATGAGGAGCCGCCATTCGCACGCTCCGCTGAAGATATTGAAAGTCTTGTTGGGGACTATTACAGCAGGGAGCTGGATGTGACTTACCGTTTCTTCTACAAGAATGATGAACTGCAATACCGGGTTGATTCTGGTCCGGCCGCTCGCACAGATTGGCCTGCCAGGAATCTTATACGTTTGTCTTCAATCAGACGAGCGACGCTGGTGCGCGGTGATGACGACGAGATCACAGGATTCAGGCTTTCCGTTCAAAGAGCGCAAGGGGTTAGATTTCGCCGGGTGGCCTTCACGCGGCGCGATTAGAGCCACGGTGCCGTATCCCTGTTTACTTCTTCACAGCCTCAGTTACATTGGTGCCCTGGATCAACTTCAGCCCGGTGATGCCGCTTTGCCTGTCACCCTGAAACTCAATGGTCGCGCCCGCCAGCGGAATCCCAAAGGTTCCGTCAGCATAGGCATCCATAGCGACCGCTTGTTGGCCCGGGGCCTGTAGGAACAGTGTGCCGTCCTGGCCGCTGATCTTCAGCACTGCAGCGCCTCCGCCAACCTCATAGTCACCCTCGTAAGCCGCGGTATTGTCCACCCTCACCTTTGTTTTGGGTGACGATACTTCCTGCTGGTTGTTGATGGTCGACTCAGCCGGGAAATAATAGCTCATCGTGTCAAAGTCGATTGTCCACGATCCCAGTTTCCACAGGTACTGGTGGGACATTAGTGCGTCCCAGAAAAAACCCTGGCTGCGATAAGTATCATCCTCAACAAAAACGTTGCCGAGCGCCTGCGAGGGTCCCATCGGCAAGCCCTGCAAGCCGTGATCGTCCAGCGTAGACCAGTAATAGGGTTGGCCCTCCAACTCGTTCTTGTCAAGATTGAGAAAGTCTGTGGTCTCATTCACGATCACCATCGGCATCGACATGGCGAGCCCTGAGTCCATGAACATGTTCAGGCCTTCATGGCCGTTGATCTGACCCTTGGTAAACATCAGATGCGTCGCTGCCATATGGAAAGGCATGCGGACCAATTCACGGCCGCCCATGGCTTCGCGATACTGCCTCATGCCTTGCTCTGTGCGAGGTCTCAGCGTTATCTCACCTGCTTCATAGTCAATCGTGGACAGAAACTGTTTGAGAATGGCGGTACCGATCACACCATCGGTGGTCGGACCGTTGGCTTTCCATTGAGCCACCACGACGGGCACATTTCGCAAAGTGACGCCACCCAGTTCGACTTCATCGGCGACACCCCATGGTTCATCTACCCATTTGCCCTGGGTGTAGGCATATTTCGCCTGGGACACCAGCAACTCCCGAATACCCGCCTTCTGTGCGGCGGACACATCGAGGTAAAGGCGATCTCCCCCGGTATCGAGCGTCAGCAAAAAAACATGTCCGTTGACCGTCACCTCGACTTCCGGCAGTGCGCCAGGCTGCGTGTGGTCGTTGGTGAACGGCAAGTGGGCGGTATGGTCGTCCGCGGCCCATTCGATCCGGTAGGGCATACCCTCGAATAACTGCAGAAACTCGAGCAACTCCCCACCCTTCCTGGGGCTGTCCCGATCCGGCTCCTCGAGATCACGCAGGCTTGCAAAATCCTGTCGTTGGTAGTGCACCATCACCAGAGCTGACAGTGCCGAATCGCGCATACTGCTGCCGGCGGGCGCAATCTCCGCTAACCGCCGGTATAGCCGCTCAGCCCGGTCCAGGTCCATGGTCAGCAGTGCCGTGCGTGCGCCCAGTTCCAGGTCCCATTCATTGGATGATTCGCTTGTCGCCAGCGGCGATATCACATCGTTGGCTAGCCAAACATCACCGAGCTTGAACAGCGCATCGGCATAAGCGCGACGGCGGGCGGCATCACCGGGTGCGATCTGATAGGCCGAAGCCAACGTATCGATCTCGCCCTCAAGATCGGCACGGGTTTCGACAATCTCTCGCGGCTGGGCTGTTGATGCGAAAGCGAATATTGACAGGGAAGCCACCACCAAACCAAGGGCGATGATCGGGGTATTTTGCTTGTAACAATAACGATTCACTTGGATATCCTCACTGTCTTCAGTATAAGTTCTCATCTGTCCGCAATGGGTTCGCATGACGCAAGCAGGTGCCAATGCGCACCGTGGGCACTGAACTACCCTAAGACTTCCCGGTAAACGCGCATCATGTTCAACCCCATGACTTTTTCGATATCAGCAGATGTGTAACCGCGTTTTTGCAGTCCGTCGGCAATGATGTACATTTTCTCGGGGACGTCCAGTTCCTCGATAAACGGCGGCCACCTGACATCAACTTCGGGCTGAAAGTCGATGCCCAGAAAATCTTCATGGGCTGCCCAGAATGCCTCTTCGTTGGGCATGGCTGAGCGCCAGCCGGCGATCAATGAGTCACTGCCTATCCCCACGTGGTCGATGCCTACCAGGTCAGCGACGTGATCGATGTGTCTGAAGAAGTCTTCCGCGGTGGACCTGTCTTTCTTGCTGACAAAGAAATTGACGGTGGTTATCCCCATGACACCACCTCGGGCGGCCAGGGTCTTGATTTGCTCATCGTCTTTACAGCGTGGATTGTCACACAGCGCTCTGCAGTTGGAGTGCGTGAACAGCACCGGAACCGGAGATAACTCGATGGTGTCCAGGCCGGTGCGCTTGCCGGTATGAGACAGGTCTACGATCATGCCCAGCTCGTTCATTTTCTTCACGACCTGCACGCCAAAGTGAGTCAGGCCAACATCGTTACGCGCTGCACATCCTGCCCCAAGCGAATTGACTGTGTTGTAGGTGAGCTGAATCTGGCGAATGCCGAGATTGTAGAAGAATTCGACGTTTTGGAGATCACGTCCAAGGTGGGTGGCATTCTGGAAGCCGAGCATGACGCCCAGTCGACCAGAGCGCCTGGCCTCCAGTATGTCGCCGCTCGACTTTACATGCATCAACCGGTCAGAATGACGTGTGAATTGGCCATGCCAGTAGGCCAGGTCCCGGACCGCCGCCGCGTAGGTGAAGGTGGGTTTGCCACGAGCCCCAAGAGTGGTATCAAGCATGTTGACACCCGATTTTTCGACGGCCGCAAAAGATGCCTCATCGGTGCCCGTGCCGCCCAGGGCATCAATGAACAGCATGTCGTAGCGGCCCTGCGCGGCGCCTGCGGTTCGCCCGTTTGCGGATGTCAGTGCCAAGACAAGCGAACCGGCGCCGGCACCACGTAACATGTCTCGTCGTGAAATGGTCATGGGTATTCTCCTTGAGGCCGTGGCTTGCCGTTCCTGCACACGCTGGTCGACTTTCTGATATCCGCTGGTTTGGCAGACTTGTCCCGCGCAAAGGCATTCAGGTGTGGGCCGTTGGTGTGGATAGTATAAACCAGCTTTTCCGGCCTTCAGCCAAGGTGAAGCTAGGGTCAGCAACCGGGGTCAGAGTCAAGTGCCAGAGTAAATCACTCTGGCACCTGACTCGTGATTGTCTTTCCGGTCGTGCTTTCGACTGCCAGGTTTCTGGTTTTTTTAGATTGGCTCAATTGGTGTGTCAAAGGCCAGGCTCAGCTCTTCCGCAGCGCGCGCCAATCGCCTGTCCTCGGTCCAGATCAGCGCATGCGGCGTTAAGGCAGTCGCGGCCAGTAAACTCGCGTCGACCCGGCCGACACCCTTTCCCATCAGTTGATTGTGTTCGATGAAATGCATGGTTTCGGAAAACGAGCTGACCACCGCCTGCGGCAACTCCGACAGGTCGGCAAGCAGTGCGGTTCGGTTGTTCAGGTTCTCGAGTGCAAGTTCGCCGGTCACTAAGGGATGAATCATGATGTCTGCATCCAGCGGCCGTTGTGCAAGTTCCAGTTTGTTGGCGGTGTGAGACCATCAGTTGCCCCCAACGCCTTCCCATTTCTTCAGCGTCAGGAACTCCCGTCGGGTCTTCGGGCCATGGGTGAGAAAAGTCGGGTCAGGATTGTTGAGATAGTTCTGCCGTCGCCACCACAGATTGTCATTTTTCGTGCGCAGCTTCACTTCGTCCAGATCGATTTTGTACGGCTTTGTCGCATTGAGGCCGAACACCTTTGCGCGCAGCTCGGGTATTATTTCAGGGTAACCGTATTTCTCCTGGTACTCGGTCGAAATCTGGAATGTGCGAAACGCCTGAATCTGGTCTTGTGGCGAGCCATACCAGATTGAATCCGTGCCCCAAATCAGGTTGTCTTCGCCACAATATTTCAGCAGCTTGCCGATGGCGTGGGCCGCATTGTTCGGATCGCGCATGAGAAACCGCCAGGTGCTGCCAAGTTCGGCATAGACATTGCCATTGGGCGAGATGTCATTGTCCAGCAGCGATTTCACCAGGGTATCGATGCCATCGCCAGACCCATCACCCTCGTAGGGCCGCTCTGCTTTTCCCGTCACGAATCCGGAGTGATAAATCAGAAAGTTAACATCCGGGTAGCGCTTCGCGACGATGCCAATGTCGTGGGCACTGGCTGTGCTCGTAGGATTGGGGGCCGAACGGCAGGCCTTTATGCACACAAATGATCTTCACATCCAAGTCACGCGCCTTCTCAATAAACGGGATCCCCGTCTCCTCGTCTGACAGGAAAAAACCGGTACCGCCGGGCCCGAATTGCGTATAGGTTTTCCAGCCGCAGATGTTCCAGCGTTCCTTGAGTTCGTCCATAGCCTCAAGGTCGCCATCCTGGTTTGGGTTAACCCGGCCGTGCAGCATCAACCGTTGATCGCCCTCGAGTTCTTCGACAATCCGGCGAGTTGCGTCGGCCTCCTCGATGGTCAATGGTTCGTCTTCGCGCGTGGATGGTACGAACGACAGCACCATCATGTCGGTGTCGCTGTCGAGAAAAACGTCCTTGACAAATTCTTCTGGCCCGAGGCAGGAAATCTGGCTATTCGGCACCGAGTCTGCGGCCAGCGCGCAACCGTATTTCGGCGCGAAACTGAACCATTCCCCCCGTTCCGGATGTTCCTTGATCCAGCGGCCGTTCGGATCGACAAAGTGACCCTGTACGTCGAAGATGAACTCGTCTCCGCCCAGCATCGCGCCCGCAACTTCCGGGTCGACAGCGGCAGACGGATCCATGGCGAAATAGCTGCCGGTCTTACCGGCTGCTGCATTGACTCCATTGAACGCGAGCAGGGTACTGGCAGCGCCGCAGGACGATACGAGAAAGCTGCGCCGGTCCAAGCCACGGCGCTTCGCGTTGCGGGTCGCATGCTCCATGGCCGTTGCGTTGGCTACGCTGTTGGCTGTCGAGAGCGGCAGCGGCACGAATTCGCCGTTGGAGGTGGTATCCAGCTTGATCGGAAGGCGCGTGCCGTCCGGGTCATTGCAGTATTTCATGATGCTTCTCCCACATGTGTTTTCATCGAGTTTCGCCGTGTGGGTTCCTTCCCAGTGAACATATTCTACCTTTACATCCCTGATTCGACATCGGCGAAGATACCCGCCGGATAGGTTCATAAGCGCACCACTTCACGGGCAGGGGACAGACGCTGCTCAATCACTGATGACGCATCAAGCACAAAACGCTGGCCGAATGACGGCGATTATACTATCGGCATAAGGCCGCTTAATCATGAACCTGTTGAGCGGCAAGTGTCTCTTAAATCAAGCCGCCTGCAGCCCGGGATCCTTTGACGACGTACTAAGATGCAGCATGAATTGATTGCCGAAGTGGGCGGTGAAATCCACGGCCATACATTTTGCAGCCGGAAGCCAGGTAGCGGCGGACGTTTTGCTGATGAATTTGCGGTTTAGAGGTTGATTATGAGCGTTTGGACACAAGCCGAGTTAGACGAATTTGCTGCAGGGGCCGATGTGTGGTTCAGGGGAAATACCCCGAAACCCCCGGGCTTCTTGTTGCCGTTGACCTTTATGGAAGTGGGCACCGATCAACAGTTTGAATTCCTCCGTGAATGGCAGCGCAAGGTCTATGAAGCAGGATATTTAGGCGCGGCGTGGCCGAGAGAATACGGCGGTGGCGGATTGCCGGAAGAATTCCAGCGCGCCGCGACGGAGGCCATGCGCAAATATGATGGGCCCATCCTACTCAATGCGATTGGGCTTAACTGGACCGGGCCGCTGATCATAAACATCGGTACCCCGGCGCAGAAGCAAAAATATCTCCAAGGCATACTGAACGCAGAGGACATCTGGTGCCAGGGTTTCTCCGAACCTGAGCATGGCTCCGACCTTGGCAATGCGCAGTTAAGGGCCGTGCGAGACGGAAAAGCATATATTCTCAACGGCTCCAAGACCTGGACCACCCTGGGCAAATACGCGAAGTACATGATCCTGCTGGCGCGCACCGACCTCGATGCACCCAACAAGTATGCAGGTCTCAGCTTCATCCTGACGCCGATGAACGTAACGGGTGTGGAAACGCACAATATTCGTAAGCTCACGGGCGAGTATGGATTCACCCAGACTTTCTTTACCGATGCCCGGGTTCCGGTCGATGGCCTGGTCGGCGAGGAGGGTCAAGGCTGGAAAGTTGCAATGCAGACGCTGGAATATGAACGCAGAGCACGACCGGGTCAGGCCGGCGGCTATGTGATGAAAGAAATTGACGCCTTTGAAGTGTTGAAGCTCGCCAGAAAGGCAGAGCGCGATGGCAAGCTGGTACTCGACGATCCGGTCATTCGCGATCGGCTTGTCGACTATATGATGGAAGCGCAGAGTCTCAAACTGAACGGTCTGCGCGGACGCATACCTGCGCTTAATCTGGACCATCCGAAGGGTCTCGCCCTCATGACCAAGCTGCAATTCAGCGAATTTGCCCGCGAGGTGAGCCAATTTGCTTTGTCGCTACAGGGCAGCAGATCGGCTTACTACGTCGGCGATCCCAACGCGATCGACAATGGGTTCTGGACCAGAGCCTATCTCAACGCATTCTCGGCAACCATTGGCGGCGGAACGTCCGAGATTCAGCACAATATCATCGGCGAGCACGTGCTCGGCCTTCCGAAAACGAGATAGGTTGAACATGAGATTCTCGGGCATGGAAAACTTGGGCGGAATGGGGTTCAGCGAGGAACAGAATGATCTGCTGGATATGGCAACCCGATTTTGTCGGGAAAAGTCCCCAATGGATAAGGTGCGTGCCTTGCTGGAGGACGAGCTGGGGCATGTTCCTGCCGTATGGCAGGAAATGGGTGAGATGGGCTGGCTCGCCATCGCCATTGCGCAGGAATATGGCGGGGTCGGACTCAGCCTCGCAGAGGTCGTGCCTGTTGTCGAACAAATGGGCCGCACCTTGCTGGCCACGCCCTTCGTGTCAACGACGCTTGCGGCGCAGGCGATTATCAAGGGCGGTACCGAGCAGCAAAAGGCCGATATTCTGCCCAGGGTCGCCGCCGGTGAAGCTGCGACGGTGGCGTTGATGGAAGAATGCGGGGATTGGGAGCTCGCAAAAATGCAGGCGAGCGCAACTCGCAGCGCAGGGAAACTCAAATTTTCCGGTACCAAGTTGCTGGTATGCGATGCCGCGGCAGCGGAACGCATCATCGTATCGGTGTCTCTCGACGGCAAGCCGGCATTGGTCATCGTCGAAAAAGACGACTTGCCCAAAGATGCCCTGCGGCGTGAAGTGGTTATTGACGAGACCAAGCGGTCTTATGCGTTGACACTCGATGGCATCTCGGTGCCAAGTGATCGCCTGCTCGATCCTGCAAAAAGTGTCGTGGCATTGGCGCATCTTCAGTTAGCTGCAAATCTTCTGATTGCCGCCGAGATGTGTGGCGGCGCAAAAAGTGTCGTGGACTACACGGTGGAGTATCTCAACACCCGTAAACAATTCGGCAAGCTCATCGGTTCCTATCAGGCGGTGAAGCACCCAACAGTTGCTGCCTATGTGGAATACGAGAAATCCCGATCGCATCTCTACAGTGCGGCCCATTGCTTTAATGATCCGGGCTGCAGCGACCAGGGACGCCTTGAAGTCGCCACACGAATGGCGGCGGTGCAGACGGAACGCGCGCTATCCTATGCAGCAGATCGATCGATCCAGTTTCACGGCGGGTTCGGGTTTACTTACGAATGCGATGCACAGATTTTCCGCCGTCGTGCGATATTCAATGCCGCGCTCTTTGGTGATGAGAACTATCAGAAACAGAAGCTGGCGGAAATGCTGCTTGGAGTTATGGGAGATATGGGGTCAGAGTAAAGTGCCAGAGTAGTTTACTCTGGCACTTTACTCTGACCCCAGGCAGCTCGTTCCCCTTCATCACCTGCGACTGTGTTGTTTGCAATCAAGTTGTGCCTGGTGTCGGTCACCAAATCCGGATAAGTCTGATGCCGCAGTCGGAAGTGAATGCGGGGCGGGAGTAGCGATCGTGAACTGTCTGCGCGTGTGAGTCATTCTCAGACCAGTGTGATTTATGATGTCTGCCACTTATAATGGAACCGACGCAGTCAAACCAGGATTTCACGTCCATCAGTTACCCAACTGCGCCCGCACTAAGACAGACGGCAATTGGTACGGTCCGCTCAGAATCGCACCCTTCGTGTTCGGCAGGCAGATCACTTCTGGGTTAAGAGCAGCGGTGCGCTGGTGCCTTCATTTTGAAAACCGTGTGAGGCGTCTGGTTTCGGCCACCGGCAAGGGCAAGGGACTGGCAGAATTTGACGACATTTTGCTTTATTAAGGGGAAAGATTTTTACTACACTCACAACAATGCGATGCAAGACAACGACTTCCTGGATGTATGAAGGGTGAATCCCGGCGCTGTTCAAGGATCAATTGTTCGCCAGCTTGGAAAGGACAGGGTCCTTCAGGTTTTTGCCACGCTTTTCGTCGCCGCACAAATTCCCTACGTCGTGCCGGTTATGGGCCCCGAACCCATGGCCTTGTATTCCTGGTCTCTGTCCAGCGTCATGTTTTTGCCATTTATTGCGGCCCTGCTGTGGCCACGTCGACGGGATGGATATTCCAGGAATGAGATCGCATTTTGGAAAATTCTTTGTCTCGCCTACATTTTGTGGTGGGTGAGCAGCGCAATTAACCTCCTTTGGCCGGAAGAGCAGTGGAGCATATGGGTCGAGGTGGGCGTGGAGTGTCTCTATCTTGGATACTATTCGAGCGTATTTGTTGCACTGAGCCATTCGCCGCACCGGACAAGACCCCAAAGTATTGTTAACGCTGACAGCAGACTGTGGCTGGTCGCAGTGATAATGCTGGTGTTTTGCCTGTACTCATACTTCGTTGTCATTCCCAGCCAGTATATTTTTGATTACTCCACCACCTGGGGACCATCACTGCTGCTTTACACATTTCTCGATGGCGTCGTAGCCCTTGTGCTAATTCGGCTTTTTCGGAAGGAAAAAGCAGGCCGATGGCGGGTGATGTATGGCCTTCTTGCGGTCGCTTACATCGCGGCTGCCCTGCTTGATGCACTGGAAGCTTGGGAGTATTTGGCGCCATATCCCTGGGAAGACTCTGTGTCAATTGACACGCTCTGGAACCTGTCCTATGTGCCCGTTGTTATTTTTGCCAGGGCGCGTTATCTGAAAATTGAACAGTCCATCATCCCGGCGAAGACCAGCATTTCATCAGGGGGTCGATCGATTAATCTGATTAGTCCAATCCTGATGGCATCTTTTGTACTGCCAGTTCTTCACCTTGGCCTGATTCAATTCGGCCTGACGCGTCCTGAACCGGCACAAGCACAGGGCGCTTTGGTGCTGGGTAGTCTGCTTGCCTTTTGGGCCCTTGCGGTCTGGGAGAGTCGCCTGCTCCGTCAAGCCACCCGGGCAGCCAACGTCAACGCTGCCACACTCGAAAAACTTCGAATCAAACATGAAGTGGACGAGAGAGCGGAGAGGGCGAAGAGCCAATTTCTCGCCAATGTGAGCCACGAGATACGCACTCCGATGAATGGCATTTTGGGTATGTCGGAGGTCCTGCTTCGCGGTGACCAAAGAGAGGAGCAGCGACGGCAAACCAAGGTAATCAAGGACTCGGCCGAAGGTTTATTGGGAGTGATTGATGACATTCTTGAATACTCCAAAATCGAGGCAGGCAAACTCTCCTTCGTCAGCGTGCCTTTTAGTTTGAGAGAGGTCGCAGGCGAAGTGGTCGAATTGTTCCGGGTGTCTGCCAACGTGAAGAACCTGGAACTGCATCTCGAAATGTCCGAAGACTTGCCCGATCAGTTTGATGGAGATCCATCAAGATTTCGCCAAGTTTTGGGAAATCTGGTCTCGAACGCAATTAAATTCACGTCCGCGGGACAAGTAGGCGTTCGATTTTCCCTGGCCGAGAAAACGGAATCGACGGTGCGTATTCGTTGCGAGGTCTCCGATAGCGGCATAGGCATCGGCTCAGGAGGCACTGCTGTGCTCTTTTTACCCTTCTCACAGTTGGATGAAAGCAGCGCCCGCAAACATGGCGGAAGCGGCCTGGGATTGGCAATCGCAAAGCAGATTATTGAAGCACAGTCGGGAACTATTGGCGTGGACAGCGAACTCAACACAGGTTCAACGTTTTGGTTCGAATTACCGTTAATCGTATCTGCCGCCGAAGCATCAGATCGCTCCAAAGCGGCAGCGCTGCCACCGGAAAGAATAAAAAATAAACGAGTTCTGCTGGCAGAAGACAACCTCGTTAACCAGCTTGTCGCGGTCCATCAACTTGCCGAACTTGGTTTGGATGTGGATGTAGCGGCCAACGGCCATGAGGTACAGGACGCGCTGAAACGCCAGGACTACGCCCTCATCCTGATGGATTTTCAAATGCCGGTGATGGACGGGTTTGAAGCAACCCGAATCATCCGTAAACAGGGTTATTCCGCATCAGATCTGCCCATCATTGCCTTGACCGCACACGCATTTGATGATGATCGCCAGATGTGTTTGGATGCCGGAATGAACGACTTTCTTGCCAAGCCGCTGTTGCTGAGCAAACTCAGCGATGCGCTAAGCAAATGGCTGTAAAGTGAAGAGCGGGTAAAATAATTTCCCTTGTCGGCAAGGCCCTGGTTACATTCCACGAAATGGTTCAGGAACAGGGTAGACAGGTAGTCGTTGTCGATAACATTAGTGAGTGGGATTACGCCAATCCGGCTGATCGAGTAGTTATTCACGATAGAGATTGAGGCAGGAAGTATCCAACGTAGCGTTGGGTGCATCCATGAAGGCGACCATAACCTTGCCTTGGCATTCCGGGTCACCACCGCCATGCCCGGCTTCATCCAGAACCAACAGTCGTCCCTGATGAAGGCCTTGTAGAAATACCCGGCCGCTTTCGGGTGGGGTTACCGGATCAAACTGATTGACGATGATAAGGCTGGGCACATCAGATTCTGCAAATACACGGTCACTTTTCGGAAGTGTCGCGTCGTGCCAATTCATACCTGCCTGGTAAAAAGCATCGAAGAAACCAAGCTTGGCAGGAAAGGATGGATGGCCTGCATATCCGCCGACTGTGGCGTCGGGTACGAATGAGTCGTCGAACGCCGGAAATTTTGTCTGCGCCAGTCTCGACAACCGTGTGCCGTAAGAAACGCCATACAGATTGTATTTGGGGTAACCCAGATGGTGCATGAGCTGCCCCACATCCGCAGATGACTGCTCGCTGTTGTAGAGATCCAGACCAATGCCACTTTCCTGCGCCTTGCCCTTGTATTTGTTTAACAGGTCCCTGGTTTGCGCCAACTCTTCTCCCACCGTCAGATCAGCCGCCATCAATGCCAGGAACTCGTCATTCATGTTGGGCAGCGCCGATGAATAGCCAATACCCCTTTGATCAAATAGGATCACATCGCGCCGTTGGCGGATCAAATGTTCGCTCCAATGCTTGAGTGCGCCTGCCATCAGGGATCGGCCACCCGGTCCACCAGTGACGAAAATCACCGGGAATGCCGATGAGGAACTGTCCAGGGCTTTTAGCACGACGTAGGCGATTGAAATGTTTTTGCCGGCCGGATTGCGGTGATCTTCGGGCACCCGAATTGAACCGCAGTAGCTCGTTTCTGGTTCCAGCTCCGCAGACAGCTCTTCGCAGTGCAGGGGATTGCCACCCCAGTTTTGAGTGGCGAACAGTAAGGTTGCGGCGGCAACAAGCAGTGACGGCTTATGCATTTTGCAAGCTGGCGTCGATGAATGCACGACTGACTCGAGCAACTTCGTGGTAAATATTTTCACTGGAAGTGCGCGTACGTTTCAGCACCTTGTAGCTGTGATCGGCAGTATCCAACCAGTGTAATTTTGCGCACTTCAGGCTGCTGACTGTCTGCTCCAGCAGATCCATGGTGGCCAGGCCATCCCTTGTGCCGCTGAGAAACAACATTGGCAGGCGAACATCGGGCAGGTGTGTGGCCCGCTCAACCGAAGGTTTCTTGACGGGATGCAGCGGAAAGGAATAATAGATGAGCCCTTTGAGTGGCTGGCCTGAGGTGTGACATGTGGCGCGTGCATAATGAGAAGTCATGCGCCCACCAAATGAATGGCCACCGGCGAACAACGGCAGGTCAGGGCGCAGCAATTCTGCGTGCTTTACCGCAAGATCTATGGTCGCCACACACACGGGCAAGCGATCAGGCCGCCCTTGGCCGGACTCGTTACCAGGCTCGCGGCCAGGGAAATTAAATCGAAGCGTTGCGATCTGAATTGCCGCCAGTGCCTCAGCCAACGACGTCATATGCTGGTGCGCCATACCTGCGCCCGCACCGTGCGCCAGCACCAATAGCGCAAGCGCATCGTCAGGTACCATCGACAGCGTGCTGACATTGCCCTTGTCCAGGACGGGGCCGATAAATGATGAGTTTGTCATGGGACGCCATTGTGCCCTAATGACAACTCAGGTGTGAGGTGCTTGCTTAATCCTGTGTGTCATGTATTATGAATACGAATTCATATTCATGATAGGTTAATGAGATGGTGACCCCGCGACTCGCTTCTCGATCAGGTAGAAATTTTGGCCCACGCGCCATAATCCCCCCTTGCCAAAAGCGCAGCCGTGAAACTCACGAGCGAATTTTGAAGGCCGGCGAGTCATTGCTGAACAAGAAGGACTTCGAACAAATCTCGATTGCCGAAATTGCGGCCGAGGCGGATATTTCGGTGGGCAATTTCTATAACCGGTTTCCCGACAAGACGGCCATGATGTACTGCTTGTACGAAAATTATGAAAACCAACGCACGGAGCGCATGCTGTTGGCGCTTGATCCGGAAAAGTGGGGCGCCAGGGATCTCGAGGCAAGTGTTAGGGGCATCACCGGGCTGATTGTTGACTTGTTTCTCGAGCGCACTGGGTTGATCCGCTCGTTTGTATCTTTCATGCGCAACAATCCGGCCTTCGGCAGCGAACGCCTCAAGCAGCGTTTGATGAAAGTATATGAATCCGCTGCCGACTTATTGCTGGTCCACCAGGGTCGATTTTCTTCCAGCGACAAAAATCGCGCTGCCGCTTATGCCGTATGGATGATCGGTGCGATGTGCCGCGAGCATATCCTGAACGCCAACCTGCCCATGCAACAAAGGATGGCCTTTGGGCGAAATGACTACGTCAATGAATTCAGCCGCATGGTGTTGGGCTATTTGTTGGGACCAGCCCCGCCCAAATGAACCAACCCCAAATAAGCCAACCCCAAATGAACCAACCCACATAGTCCAATCGGCAAAAGAGCATGCCGCAATCCAATCTACCATCAGGGGAATAACCATTTCAGAACCAGCCAACGAAATACGACTCTCAGGCCCAATGGCATTGTGGGCGCGCGTGCCAGCCATCATACGCGGACCTGCCATGGGCTACCTTGTCGGCACCATTGGCATCGTCGGCGCCGGCATGATCCTGGCGTCGAATGATCGGTGGGGCGAAAACATCCCCTGGTCTGTGCCCATCACCATCTTGTTTCTGTGGCTGTTCGTAAAATATATGCGTGGGGCGGGGCCACCGTCGGTCACGGCCGCTGCCCGGCGCGAAGCCATCAGTTGGAATCCATTGACTTCAGCACAGTGGAAATGGGCCGGGGTGGGCTGCCTTGCCATCTTTCTATTTGTTCCCGCCAGTGCGGCGTTGACCTTCCGATTTGTTGAATTGTCGCCCGGCCTGCTGGACCGCTCCTCTGAAATCCAGGGCATGCCCCTGTCAGTGGCCATCATTTACATCGCCATGATTGCATTGACCGCTGGTGTGGTCGAATAAGTCGCCTTTCGTGGCTATATGCAAAAAATAGTCGCACGCCGCCATGGCATCCAGATTGGCATCACTGTGGCAGCACTGGTGTTCTGGTTCGCCCATTTCAACCACGAGAGTGGCCCGGTGCGGGGGTTTTTGCTTTTTGGAGGTGGATTGTTGATGGGCTATCTGGCCTATCAGGCGCGCTCGATCGTGCCCCTGGTCATCGCTCATACCGCCAGCGACATATACACCGGACTGATGTCCCGAAACATTATTGACAGCTCGTACGTACTGGTGCCGAAGCTGGTCCGGGATACGGGCCTGGATGCCCACTTCATTACTTGGTCCGTGGTAACGATAGTCTGCGTTGGTGTGGTGATTATTGCGGGAGCCAAATTGCAGGCGCTCAGGTAAAGGGTTGTGGCAAAGGGGTCAGACAGGTGTACCCATTGGATTTGCTATCAAAGCCGTTCGATTCTGTAGAGCAGTCCATTGACCGAAAGCGTCCCTTCTGAGCCGTCGTCACTGAAATTCAGGATAAAGGTCCATGCTTTGAACAAATCACCAATCAGGCGGGTTCCGCCGAGGGAGCGCAGCACAAATGGGGGCATGGCCGCCATTTCGTTAAACATGACACCGCCGAGTTTCATCTGCAATGCGCCATCTTTTTCGAATATCATGAAGTCGCCGAAGTAATCATATGCATTCGGCATGCAGTATTGACCAATGTAACGCTCGAAGTCCTGCGCAGGTATTTCCTGCTCAGCCAGGGAAACGTCGATGCCCAGCGCAATTTTGGCCATTTCATTTTCTATAAGCACCACAGGATTGTTGGTGGCGTTGGTGTTGGAAAGCACGACAATCCCCAATTCATCGTCGGGGTAATAGGCATGCTGGGCCGTGAAGCCCGTAATGGTGCCAGCGTGCTCGTACTTTTGATGGCCCTGGAAATTTCCGTAAATCAGCATGCCGGTTGTGTAGAACACCGCCCGACCGTCGTTCAGTTTCTCCTTGCCGAACATGACTCTTCTGACTGTGCTGCTTATCTGGTCTCTGGAGTGAAGCGCGAACATGTAGCGCTGCAGGTCCTGCGAGTTTGAAAGAAGTCCGCCCGCGCCAAGAGGAACGGCGGGCGGCGCATGATCTATTACGTTACTGCGCTTACCATCTTCCGTGGAGTTATAACCACTGGCACGCTTATCGATGATCTTGCTGTAATCATTCAGGCTTGAGCGCGTCATACCGAACGGACCGAAGATGTTTGCTTCCAGGAATTCACCATACGACTGGCCGCTGAGCCTTTCAACGATGTAGCTCAGAAACCAGACCGCGGAGTTGGAATACGTCAGTGAATCACCGGGCTCGAACAGAAAACTGGAGCTGTGTTCGCGGATGATGGGAAACGCTTCCTCTGTCGTCATGGCCAGATTGGCCCACTGTTGGGGAAAATCCGAATTGGCGTTGAAGCTGCCCAACCCGGTGGTGTGGTTCAACATGCGGCGCAAAGTAATATCCGCAATTCCATCGGGTAAACCAGGAATATGTTGGCCTGCTGTATCGTCCAGCGAAAGCTTGCCCGCTTCCACCAGTTTGGCAATGGCCATTGCCGTGAAAGTCTTGGAGACCGAGGCGATCTCGAACACCGTGTCGGGCGTCACCTTCTGGCTCCACTCGAGATTAGCGTAGCCGTAACCTTTTTCCAGCAGGGGCTTGCCCTTGTGATAGAGGGACACCGAAAGGCCGGGGATTTCTCCGAGGTCCATCACGCCTTGAATATAGCGGTCGATTTTTTCGATCGCCTGTGCGCTCGGGCGTTCAGCCAGGACAGATGCAGACACGACCGAAAGTAGCAACAGCAGCAAGATTTGCCGCCTGATTATTAATATACCCATATACTTATCACTCTAATCACTCTTCGATTCGCTTAACAAAGCCGTAATCCAACCAGCCATGTTGGCTCATTCTAAGGCCATCGATCTCGCCGGATTCATTCTCATGAAACTCGAGTTCCGTGCCCATGTCGGGTTCGAAAAATACCGTTTCAGATTCGGCCAGGTAGGTCCAGACGACGCCGTCATAGGGGGCGTCATTGGGATAAACATAATGTAGCAGACCGTTTTCAACGACCAGTCGAATTCTCACGCCGTTCACCTGCTCGTAAGTGCCTTCAAACTGGTCCAGGCGGGCCGGGGCAAGAATTACAGAAGTCCGGCCTTCGGGGCTGACTTCTTCACCCCGCAACAGCCTTACCGCTGCATCGGCAATACGCCATGTCGCCTGGGTCCGCCCCACATTGGTCATCACGTAGGCGCCAACCCTGGCGTCTTTGTCTCCAACCATGCCAGTGACGGCGGAGGGCCAGTTGCCTCCATGGGTGATCATGGTGTGGCCCATATCATCCTCGTACGTCCACCAGCCGAGGCCGTATTGTGCCTTGTTGACAATGTGGGCCTCATCGACAAGCCCTTTCGAAAGGATTTGATTGCCGTTAAAACGCCCGCCGTTCAGGTGTGCCCCCAAGAAACGCGCCATATCCTCAGCCCTGAGGCGGGCGCCACCGGCGGGATAAAGCCCATCGAAATTATGATCCGCAGCTTCGAATTCGCCACCCTCCTGCCTGACATAGTTGAACGCTGTAAGCTCGGCCGTGCGGGCCGTGGGTGAGATGGGATTAACGGAGGTGGCGCCCACTGGGGTCAGTATGTGATCGACGATGTATTGCTCATAGGACAGGCCGGAGATTTGCTCAATCAACAGACCCGCGAACGTGTAAGCGCTGTTGTTATAGCGCCAGATTTCTCCGACAGGTTCCTGCCTCGTAAGGGAAGCTACAATGTCTTCCAGCGGTGGGATGCCGGGCCTTTCACGATCCCAGACATTGGTCGTATATCGCTGATCCTGACCCCCTTCGTCGCTGAGGCCGGAGGTATGATCCAGCAGGCTGCGAACGGTCACGTTGTTCCAGGCATCACCGCTGGTTGCGGTCTCACCAAGGTATTGGTTGACTGGATCATCCAGCCTGAGCTTCCCCTGGTCCACCAGCGTCAGGATCGCCGTTGCGGTCACAGATTTTAGCGTTGAGGCCGTCAGGTAAAGCGTTTCCGGCGTCGCCGGAGCCTTCAAACCCACATTGGCATAACCCCAGGCTGCGGACCAGACAATTTCGTCGCCGGCCACCAGCGACAAGGATATGGACGGAACACCACGATCCAGCTCTTTTTGAACCAGTTTTGTCAGCACAGCTTTTGTATGCTCAAGAGTCGAATCTTCAGCAGCGTCTGATTCAGACGAGAATGACAGCATCGGCCCGGTAAGCAGGAATACTCCCAGCAGGGCGGTGATGGCTTGTTTCATTCTTACGATCTCCAATTTAGTTGACCACCGACAGCACCAACGTTTATCAACGGGGAATGACTCCGGCCATGAATTGACATTGTAAACTGAGGGCTTGTGCACTTGAGCGCGTCACTAATAGCATGAAAATAAAAACCGCCACACTCATCATGGCCGTTGCGCTGGTCAGTTTCGATTTGAGATTCCCTAACCACAGTCTTGCTGCTGACCATCACGCTGGCGTTTCACAGGTCCTTGTTCATCCGCTGGACGCCAGTGTTGAGGAGCGCTATGTCGAAATCCAGGCTGTGGGCGAATTTCAACGCAGGCCGGCACCCATCTATCAGCAAATCAGGCTGGAGAAAACCGTGCTGGTGCCGATGCGGGATGGTGTCCTCCTGTCCACCGACATCTACTCTCCGGCGGGTGTGGAGGGACCCCTGCCGGTCGTGTTGATCCGCCTGCCCTACAACAAGAACCGCTATATCGGCTTTCAAGAGCCTGGGTCCGATGCCCACTTCTGGGCCGGTCACGGTTATCACGTCGTGGTCCAGGACATGCGCGGTCGATTCGAGTCCGAAGGTGAATACCTGGTATCGGCGGCTGATCGAGAAGATGGCTACGACACAATCGAGTGGATCTCGAAACAACCCTGGGCCACCGGAAAAGTGGGCACCTACGGCTGCTCCTACCTGGGCGAAAACCAGATACAGCTCTCGGCCACACGTCACCCAAATCACACTGCGGCCATCCCCCAGGCGGCGGGCGGTGGCTACGCTGGCACCTACCGCCAGTTCCTGTTTATCGATGGCGGCGTGCCGGAATTGGCATCCAGTCTGAGCTGGATGTGGCGTGCGGGCGTGAAATATCACATGAAACGGCCCGCGGACATGACGGACGAGGAATTCAGAAACGACGCCGCGCTGTTCAACCCCTGGCCTGAAGCTGAGCTTCCTGATTTTGCGGACGCATTTCAACATCTGCCCAGTGCTTATATCGTCCGGGATCTGGGTGGCCCGATTTCGCATTTTGAGGATTTCTTTTCTCATGGTCCGGCCGACCCTTACTGGGATGACTTGAATTACGTCACCGACGACGACAAATTCGACGTGCCTGCGCTGCACATCAATTCATGGTATGACGGAGGCGCTAGAGAGACGATGGATCTATTCAACCTGTTCAGCACCAACGCCACCAGCGCCCGGGGCCGCGATAACCAGTTCGCAATCATGTCTCCGACAGCGCACTGCCAGTCGGAGTTCTTCAAGGATTGGGAGCAAGCAGTGATCGGCGAACTGGCGGTCGGCGATATCAGTAAGGACTATTTTCGTATTTATCTGGACTGGTTTGACCACTGGCTGAAGGGCAGCGACAACGGTGTGACCGACATGCCGAAACTCCAGTATTTCGCAATGGGTGCCGGTGAGTGGCGCAGTTCGCAGACCTGGCCTTTGAAAGGAACTGAATATCGCAGTTATTACCTGCACAGCCAGGGTAAGGCCAACACCCGCGGTGGAGATGGCTCGCTGAGCACCACACCCCCTTCCGGGCAAGAGGAATCGGACGGGTATACCTACGACCCCGGTGATCCGGTGCCTACACTCGGCGGTGCGATTTGCTGCATTTCAGCGGACGCAGCGCCGGCGGGGGGATTTGACCAGAGCGAGGTGGAGAGTCGTGGCGACGTGCTGGTTTACACCAGTGACGTGCTTGACCACGACCTCGAGGTAACCGGACCATTGACTGCGACACTTTACGTGTCCTCATCGGCAAGAGACACCGATTTCACCATCAAGCTGGTTGACGTATTTCCTGACGGCCCCGCATACAACATCCAGGACGGCATCCTTCGCGCCCGCTACCGGGAGGGATACGAAAAGCGGGTGTTTATGGAGCCTGGTGGCGTTTACCGGATCGACATCGACCTGCACGCAACCAGCAATGTGTTCCTCAAGGGCCATCGCATCCGCATTCAGGTCTCCAGCAGCAACTTTCCGCGCCTGGTCAGAAACCTCAATACCGGCGGTAATAATTACGATGAAAGCGACTATGTTTCCGCCGACAATGTGATCCATCACTCGGCCGAATACCCATCGCGAGTGATACTGCCTATAGTGCTACCGTCACTTTCCGCAACTCGGTAACGGGAACGTCCCCCTGCTGCCAGGTCTCGTTGGTTCGCTACCCAAACCCGTCATTTGATGAACTGGCGCCAACGATTACAGATAGGAAGGATCGACTCAAAGCAGACCCGACAACCAGTGCATTACATTTAGAGCGAATTGGGCGTTTTGTTTTGCTCCAGGATGGCTCATTCCCATCCTCTGTTGCCCTAGTCTTTGTGCTGTGAACATGCCCGCTTCACCCAGCAAAACGACCCTGCCTTCGCCAAATTCAACAGCCGCCCCTTGCATCAAACCCTCGCTGGAAATATACGGAGAAGTCATCAGATTCTGCACGAAATCTGTTGAAGCAGCATCCAGATCCAATGGAAAAAAGGTACGCACTCCTTCTCCCAATACCATCAATGGCTGGACATTTGCCATCGGTCTGGCCCGAATAGCCTGACCGGTAAAGGTGAGAACTGAATTCACCTCCTCACCCTTGCCCGCACGCCCACTTATGATGGGGTGCGAGCGCAGTGATCCATCAGTGGTACTAAACTCGATTGGAGCATATATATCTACGGGGTAGGTATAACCATTGGTTAGTATCAGACCAAATGCGGCGGCTAAATCTTCAGCTGCTCCCGGAAACGTGAAGTGATCTGCCAACAACAGCAGCGATCCGCCCTCCTTTACCCACTCAGCCAGTGACGTGATCTCTTGTTGTTCGAAGGCCGAAGGTGTTGGCAGTTTCCATTGATCCGCGCAACTTTCTTTATCCAGGTTCACGGAATTCAGGGCATTGGCAATTACCAGAACATCAACCTGTTTGAGTTTGGCTTTGGTAAAGGTGCTGTACCTCCCTTCGGAGCTTTCGACGCTATAGCCATCTTCCTCAAGAAGGCGTGCAAAGGGCCTGAGGCGACCGTGCGCGGTGTGGAGGTTGTTATGTGCTTCATCGATAACTGCTAATGGAGCGTTTCCATCCGCATCAGGAAACGCAGGCTCCTCTACCTGTGGGACAAAACTGTGATCCGGGTACTGAAGCTCAGCACACTTGTCCCCGGCCAGGCCACGATCGGATACAACCAGACCAAGAACCAGGATCGCCAATGGGAAATGACCAGATTTCATTTGTCCTCGCCATTTCCAACGGTCAAACTGCATTCAATTTGATCGTTGAAAGGTGATCCGGCACGATTGAACATCACTCCTTTGCCTCAACTTCCACATTGCTTATCAGTGGCGCCAGAGGCAGCGCGTCGATATCCACCAGCTTGCCTTCCTTGAACACCTTGTGGATCGTGCGGTAGTTCCTGGCGCTTTTCAACGGATTTTTGTCGAGGATGACCAGGTCCGCCAGTTTTCCTGGCTCCAGCGTCCCAAACTCGTCGGCCATTTTGTAGGCCTTTGCCACATTGCTGGTGACCGACTGCAAAATCTCCATCGGAGCCATTCCTAAGTCTTCAAGACCAACCAACGCATTGAAGTGCGACTCTCCCAGCTTGCCTTCAGGATCAACATTGATCAAAAGATGGGCATAGTCAGCAAGGAATTCCGCGCTTTTCATCGTTGCATCGGTCGCGAGCAGTATGGTGGCACCTGCTCGAATCATCTCGCGGATATTTTCCTGAGAGGCACTCTTGCGGGGCACGAATGGATGAGACACCTCTTCCAGAGCGGTCATGCGCGCATCAGTAGTGGCCGTAACCGAACAGGCAACACCCCGTTCCACCATCTTCTTGATATAGCTCTTCGGTAAGGGGGTATTTGGTCCTGAACCATCGCAGTGGGTGATCATGTCCACGCCTGCCTCAATTGCCATATAGAAGCTTTCTATGGACGTCGTGTGAGCCTGAACGGTCATGCCGGATTTATGACCTGCCTCGACGATGGCCTTTTGAACACGTGGCGAAAAAGAGATAAAAAACCCATCCGTATGGCCACTGGCGCCATATTTAAGGAAATCCACCGCCCTGGTGGCGTACTCTGTAACTTTCTCGGCCACCTCTTCCGGCCCCATCCACATCAATTCGCGACCCACGCCCTGCTGCCAGGTCTCGTTGATGCGGTTGGCAAATGTAGTGGTAATGTACGGCTTAGGGACACCGCCCAGAAAATCGGGAGAGAACGGGCCATCAAACCCAATAATATTACCCGCCAAAAAGATGCGGCTACCTTTCGCTTCGCCGCTGTTAATCGCATCCCGGGCTTTCACCAACGCCGCCCTGGGCCCCCAGGTATCAAAAACCGTCGTTTGGCCGGTTTTGAGCGTAATTTGCGCTGCTTCCAGAATGACCTCGTGGTAGCGACCTTCGTATTTGATCAGTAATTCCGTATCGACATTAACGGATAGGTGCAGATTGGCGTCCATCAGTCCGGGAATGACAAATTTTCCCCTGGCGTCGACTAACTCCGCTCCACCTGGAATGGAAATCTCCTGTTTTGTTCCGACGGCTGCAATACGTCCGTTGTCTATCAACACAACGCCATTTTTGAGCGGTGCGCGTCCGGTCCCGTCAATTACGGTACCGTTCACTACTGCCAGTGTCTCGGCATAAGCAGGCGCTACTGCCACCGCGAACGTCAAAAAGACCCTTTTCATTACTGTCCAAACCTTCAAGTTCGATACTCCGTTTTGCAGTGATCCCTTTCTAATTTTCGATTACCGACAGTACCAGTGCCGAATGGAATTCCTGGTTGTGGTAAATGGTCTGGTGAGCCGTTTTCCATTCGGTATCAGTCGCTACCGGGTTGCCAGTATTCTGGTTGGGAAGAAACATCGGGTACGAACTGCTCGATACTTCAATACGGATACGATGTCCCGGCAGGAATTGATGCCCAATCTCATCCAGATCAATAATAAACTTTTCAACTTTGCCGGGAGTTAACAATTCTTCCTTCTCAAAGCCATTGCGATAGCGGGCACGCAAACTTCCACCCCAAGGACCTAACCTAACCGCGCGACCATCCGGATAGACATCTAGCACCTTGGCAAAAAAATCCGTATCGAGTGCATCGCTGGATGCATAGAGTTCCAAAGAAACAGAGCCAACCACATCGAGAGGCTCACTTAAAACATCGCTTGTATATACCAACACATCTTCGCGGGCCTCGACAGAGCGGAGAGCTATTGTCAAATCTGGTGTTTAGCCATTTGATTCAAGCGGCGACCTGATCAATCTCTTTTACCTCGATCCCATCTTTGAATTTCACCCCCGTAATCACCTTGGCCAGGTAATCAAAGCCGCGTAGCCGGCGCCATTTCTTTTCCGCACACTGGCTCAATTTGAACATCATATGCAACATGCCATTGCGCGTCAGACAACCTTTGGATCTTTTGGTCCGGTGGCGGATGGTGGCAAAGGTGGATTCAATCGGGTTGCTGGTCCGGATGCTCTGCCAGTGTTGGGCCGGAAAATCATAAAATGCCAACAGTTCATCCCGATCCTTGAGCAAACAGCTCGTCGCTTTCGGGTATTTCGCCTCAAAGATCTCAATAAACAAATCAAACGCCTTGTTTGCATCATCCTTGGTTTCCGCCTGCCAGATGGCGTGCAGGGCCTGCTTGGCTTTGGGTTGTGCGGATTTCGGCAAACAATTCAGTACATTCATGGTCTTGTGCATCCAGCAGCGTTGCTGGCGGCTGGCCGGAAAGATTTCATCCAGCGCCGCCCAAAAACCCATCGCACCATCACCAATCGCCAGTTGTGGGGCGCTCATGCCGCGCGACTTCAGATTCAGCAACACCTCACGCCAACTCTGAGTCGATTCTCGCACCCCGTCCTCAATCGCCAGAAAATGTTTTTCGCCGCGTTCATTGACACCAATGATCACCAGCGCGCAGAGCTTGGCATCCTCCGCCCGCAGCCCACTGTAGACACCATCAGCCCAGACATACACCCACCGGTCCTGTCCCAGGCGACGCTGGCTCCACGCTCGATATTCCTCCGCCCATACCTGTTTCAGGCGGGATACCGTGCTGGCCGACAGACCCTGTGCCTGCGGGCCCACCAGTACCCGCAACGCCTCAGCCATCTCACCGCTGGATACCCCTTTGAGGTACAACCACGGAATGGCTGCCTCGAAAGTCGCTGTCTTGCGCACATATGGCGGCACCAGCACCGACTGAAAACTCACTGCTTCACCGGTCTTCGAGCGCACCTTGGGAATTCTCACCCGGATCGGTCCCAGGCCGGTCTGCAACTCACGTTCTGGCAGGTAACCGTTGCGCACCACACCGGCATGACCTGATTCGGTACGCCAATCCTGATACTTGGCCAGCAGCTCCTGGACTTCACTTTCCACCGCTTCGGCGAGCAGCTTCCGGGCGCCTTCTTTGAGCAATTCGGTCAACGGATCGGCACTGATTGCTCGACGTTCCAGTTCAATAACATTATTCTTGTTCATAGTGGCGTATCTCCTTTGGTTGCTTTGAAGTTTGGTAACAACAAATCAACCAGATACGCCGCTTTTTTTCAACTGCTCAAACACCAGATTCGATCATAACTCCGTAATATCATACTCATACAAAAGGTTGTTCACATAAAGTGCTAATGCGTATCCCTCCATATCGTGGTAGATCAGCACCCGCAGCAGGCGGTCGGTGTCGGCCGCAGGGCTTGTCAATGAAAAACCGTGGGTGGTTTCAGCCTGTACGGGTATGCCCGCAAACATGAAGAACGCAATAAAGAATCGAGAAAAAGTTTTCATAAGCAATTGCCACTGCTGTGAGAAGTAAGATACTAGGGAGAACAATAGCCCTCCTAATTGTCTATCTTCAAGCCAATGCCGGCCTCGGTACTATGCCTCTATAAGCGGCAAACCATCCCGCAGGGTTTTCTTGTCGATTTTTTCCAGTGTGGATCGTGGCAGAGAATCTACAACAAAGACGTCTCGAACCACTTTAAAATTGGCTAGGTTTTCCTTGCAGGTGTCAATGATGGCGGCTTTTAACTCGTCCGGTGCATCGGCGGCAGGTATCACAAATACGACAGGTACTTCATCCAGCATGCTATGTCTTTGTCCCACCACGGCACATTCGCTGACCCAACCGGTGGCATCTATGATGCTTTCGATTTCAGAGGCTGCGACGTTTTCGGCGCCTACCTTCAGCATGTCTTTCTCACGATCACTGAAAAATAATTCGCCGTCCTCGCCAATCCGAATCAGGTCTCCCGTGGCAAACCAGCCATCCTGATCAAAGGACTCATCCGTGGCCTGCGGGTTCTTGTAATACTCCTTAAACAGGCACACGCCTCGTTCTCCGCGTATAAACAGAGCACCACGTTGACCGGGCCCCGTAGCGCTGCCATCACTGTTGACTATCTTTATGTCGTAGCCTACCGAGGCCCGCCCGATATTCCGATCCGGACCAGGGTGACTGGGGTCGCCGACGATACCGTGTGTAATGGTCTCGGTCATTCCCCACCAACCAAATGTGGTGACATTGAAGGCCTCGTCGACTTCCTGTAGATGCACGGCCGGCGCCCAAAAGCGAAAATAGTGCTCGGCCGGCACCTCCTGCTGGGCCAATGCTTTAACCACAAAGGGAATCATGGAGCACCATGTACACCTGTTTTTGAGAGAGATGGCCCAGAAACGTGAGGCGGAAAATTTGGGCTGTACAACCATGGTGCCACCGGCCCACAAGGTGCCCAGCATTGAATACGACTGAGCATTGGTGTGAAACAAGGGTAAGAAGGTGAGCGTAATATCTGTGCTCTGCAATCTCATATGGGCTGCATTGAGCTGAGCCCCCCACAGTGCATTGGCGTGCGTCCAGAGCACAGCTTTGGGTCTTGAGGTGGTGCCCGAGGTGAACTGAATGCCCAAATCAGCCATGGCCTCCGCTGGCCGGGTTGGGCACGGGAAAGTGCTTTCAATTGTTTGCAGCCAGCTTTGATAATCCAATCCTGGTGGTACAGGATTCTCTTCCCCGGCTTCGTTGTCGGTGACGACCAGGAAACCCAGGTCATTTACAGAATCTGTGATCAATTGGGAGAAACGGGGCGAGGTGATAACGCCCACCACTTCTGCGTGTTCGGCAAAGTACCGAATGTCCCGGGCGACACTGCGGGTGTTGCTGGACACGGCCACCGCACCCAATTGCGCGCAGGCAAACCAACTCAAGATAAATTCAGGGCTATTGTCAAGATGAATCAGCACCTTATCGCCGTAGCCCACGCCCAATTCGGCCAGGCCGCCAGCCAGTTTGACCACATCGCTCAGGAGTTCTTGATAGGTCCATCGCTGAGTCGCGCCGGTGAAGGGCTCCCAAACCAAAAAGCAGCTGTCCGGTGTACGCTCTGCCCACTGCTGTAACAGCCAGGGGATGTCACGGCCTTCGTGCATTAATTGTTTGGGCGTGAACATCAATTTTTCCCCATGAAGGATCTGGTGCAGTGCATCAGGTGAATACTAAGCTATGCAGTAAGGACTCAGCCATGTTGAACAACAACTTTCAGCATTCGAACGATGTAAAATTAGTCTGTCAGGTGTTGACAAATGATTATCAAATTGCCGAAGCGATGGATGGATGGAAGCCCAGAAATCGATAGAGGCCTGGCATCCGCATCGGTAGCTATTGTTAAGGGTGATCAAATCGTATGGACTGGAGCCCACGGCTACGGATGACCCCAAGAACAGTGTGACTGTGCGAAGTCTGCTTGACCATACTTCTGGTCTCAGCGATGAGGAAGGTCAGGTTTTTACCAGCATGTGGGATCGCTACAGGGCAAAAACCTCGTCGAAAATGGAAAGCGAGGAGCCTGAGCCGGAACGGCCGCCTATCTGGCAATACTGGTGCTTGCTCTGGGCGCTTGCTTTGTACTTAACCTGTTTTCGGTGATGACCAGCATCGTCCAAAAGTTGATTTTCGTCGGCTTCCTGGAAGAATTTTTCTTCCGCGGCTACGTCCAATCGCGCCTCAACGATGTATTCGGCCGACCGTATCAACTGGCCGGCGTCTCAATTGGCTTGGGCCTGTTCATCAGCGCGGTGCTGTTTGGACTACTTCACCCACTCACGGCCCTGGAGGGCTTGCCGTGGCCTTGGGCAGTATGGACAGCCACGGGCGGCATCCTGTTCGGCTTTATACGCGAAAAAAGCGGCTCCGTTCTGGCCTGTGCAATTGCACATGGCCTGTGGGTACTGCCGACGGCGTTTTTTTCGACCTAGTTGGCATAACAAGTTCCCAGTATGGGAACAAGAAGGTCAGAGGCCCGGTTCATCTTCGGTTGATGCCTGCTCCCGGTACTCCCGAGCGAGCTTTTCAAGCGCTTGCGACTCCCGTCGGCAGATGACTACATAACAGAACAGCCAGAAGGCGACAGCGGCAATCACCAGAAAAACTTCGCTTCCTGCAAACGGGTAAATCGCCCCAATTTCGGCAATGTTGTCAGAGCTGATTTGATACGATTCGGGGTTCATTTTTGCTCCTCAGTAACGGTGGCCTGGGCGAGCGCCGTGTTCAGCTCCAGCCGGTCGCGTTCACGCTGCTCGATTTCCCCCAGGTCAAGGCCTGCAATTTCAACTTCTCTCGGAATCCTCAGCACGTTCAGGCTGCTGAGCAATTTTGCACAAAGATATCCGGGCGCGAAGCCCAGCACACCGAACATGATGATCGCCCCTGCCAGCTGGCCGAGGGGGGAAATGGCGGCGTATTCCGGATTGGGTGAGCTGGGGTAGCCCCACAGGACAAATCCGGCCACAACCACGCCATAAAAGCCGGCGTATCCATGCACGGCGATGGCGCCCACCGGGTCGTCGATCCTGAATTTTCGTTCCACCCAAAAATGCAGTTTGTAGGCGATGGCGACACCCACGCTGGCGACAAACATGGCCTGAATCGGGTGGTAGAGATCGTTACCCGCCGATGCCGCGATGATGCCGGCCAGCCCGCCATAGTAGGTCCAAGTGACCTCGCCTCGCGAGAGAATGTATGCGGTTAGCATACCCCCGGACAAGGACATTAGAAAATTGAAGGTAATGGCGGAAAGCGTGGTGGGCGCCAGGTAAATATTGGTGGCTGAAAAACTGATGCCCTCGCCGGGCTGAACATCGACGATGGGCAGGTTGCAGGCCACGTAAAAACCCCAAAATCCCGTATAGATCAGGAACAGCCCAATCGTTACCAGCCAGGGGTTGTGTGGATTGATGTTACAGGGCGTGCCGTCTTCTCGAAACTTGCCGATTCGTGGACCCAGCACTTTGATGACACCCAGGGCGAAGCCGCCGGCAATCGCATGGATGACACCGGATGCGTAGGCATCGTGGTAGCCCAGCAACTTCACCATCCAGCCATCCGGGTGCCAACCCCAAGAGGCGTCGATGATCCAGCATACCGAGCCGATCAACACCGCCAATATCCAGAACGCGGATGATCGGATGCGCTCGATGCAGGCGCCGGAAACAATGGACGCAGCGGTCCAGGAAAACAGCAGGAAGGCCGCCCAAAACACACCATTTACCCGCGCCCAGTTGGCCGTGTCTGCGCCAGACACCCCGGACTGAAATGGCTCACCGCCAAGGTGCGGCCCCATTAACTCACTCGCCGGCTTGGCCCAGGGCGCATCGACAAGACCCCCGGTGATGCCAGGCCCACCCGGGAACGCGAAATATATCCACCAGCCAAAAAGGAAAAACGCAATCGTGACCAGGGGTAACAGCATCGTGTTCTTCATCAAGGTATGTTGATGATTACGCCATCGCGAAGCAGCGACCTCATACACGCAAAAGCCCACATGAATCAGAAACATCAGGACGACGGTCACCCAGTAGTAAAACTCGGTGAATAGGATGGTCAGCGAACTCAATTCTTCATTCATGTGACGGGACATCCGCGGATGATTGGTGCGTTTTTCATCTTATCATCAGGAAAATGGGGCGTTCTTCCTCGCCAATTTTACTCTGGCACTTTACACTGACCCCACATCTCGTTCGTTCTGTCGGAAGGCAGCGGAAATACCTCCTGAAGCCTACTATGTTCTTGGTTCGATTGGCAATACGATTGGGAGAGCGTCATGACTTTGAAATCCATACTACTGACCATCGCGGCCGTCGCCGCCGGATACGTTTCAATGGGTTTGTTGATTACACTGGTTCAGGAATTGTGGTTTGGCGGTGTGAGCTGGGTGGCAACGCCCAAAGGCGAGTTGATGGTGGCCGGGCTGTTTACCCTGTTGTCAGGTTTTGTCGGGGCTGTTATTGCAACGCTCATCGTCAAGCAAAAGCGCTACGTTCCCTCTGTCATTATGGCTGTAATTGTATGCATTGAAATGACCGTTTTGTTCAAAACCGGTCAATTGGCAGAGCCGTTGTGGTTTGATTTCACCTCGGCCGCGCTGCTGATTGTTGCCATCATTGCCGGCGGTGTCAGCGCTCGGCGGGTTTTGTCATCTCGTGATGTGGCTGCTGTGATCTAGAGCTTCAGAAGCTTACATGAGGGACGAAGCAGCGCACGCATCCCCCTGATTCATACGTTGCCTATTTCTTCATGTTGCGCGCGGCAATCGCCATATCCCAGGATGTGAAACCCATGGCCACAAAAATGATCAGGCGGGCAACCAACTGAAGTTGCGGCGCCAACTGCTCGGCCAGTTCACCAGAAACCAGTACCAATTCACCGCTGCCGACCAACCGTATTGCGATAATGATGGCCGCCGCGCCGAGAATGACTTCGGCACTGAGCGTGAAACGACCCCACAGGTCACGGAACAGCACGTAGGCATGCACGCCGAACCATAGAGCGAAAATGAAGTTGAGTGGCCAGAACCAGGGCGACCAGGCATCGGCAAGCGCCAGATTGCCGCCGACAACTGGAATCCAGTCCTGCACAGTCAGCACGTCATTCCACCACAGCAGGAAAGCCCCTTCAATGATTAGGTTGGTAATCAGGCTGCTTCGATCCACCGGCGTGGCTTTGCCTTTGCGCAATGAACTGGGCTGCCATGACTGATACCAGTTGAGGCGCTCGCCGGTGTGCTCAATGACGGCGAAAACAACCACAATGCTGGCGGCGACGAAAAATACGGCTAAAAGACCGTCGCTGCAAGTCCCATGATTGAGATATTCCAGCCCGTTGTTGCCGCTGCGAGCAGGGCAACGACGATTTGCACAGCCAGCACCCAGATCAGGATCATTTTCAGGCTGTGCAGAAAAGCCGGGAAGTGCTCCGGGCCAATCAGGTACCGTTGTGAGCGGTATGCGCAGGCCACTTTCAGCGGATGGCCGAAGCGCGCCAGCACGCTCTTTTCGTCTTCTTCAGTGGGCAGGCGCTCATGAGTATTCGCCTGCTCGGCGACCTCCTCTTCAATTGAAGCGCGTAATTCGGTCAATACGTCCTGGCGATTGTTGCCGGGCAGAAATCTGGCGACTTCAACCAGGTAGCGGTCTACAAATTCCATCAATGGCCTCCTTGGACCAACTTGCCGATTCCACGGTTTAGCAATTCCCACTCCTGCAATAAGGCCTGGTAAATCTCGTAGCCGTTTTCCGTCAGGCGATAAAATCGCTTTCTGCGCTTGTCTTCCTCACGCCACTCGCTGTTCAGCAGGCCTTGTTTTTCCAGCCTGCGGATCAGCGGATACAAGGTGCCTTCGTCTATCTGGATATCGCGCGCAGCCAACGCCTTGCGCAGCGAATAGCCGTAGTGCTCTTGCCTGAGTTGGGCCAATACCGCCAGAACGATCGCGCCGCGACGAATTTCCAAGCGCAGTAGTTTGTTGAGAGTTTCCTGATCCAAAATAGCTGTGTATCACATAGTGTATAGCACATACTATGTTATACATGGTATAGCGTCAAGCGTCTTGTCCTCAGCCGGTGTTTGACTCGGGTGGATAATTATATAACAATATAGTTATGGAACAAATTGGTTATATAGGTTCACAACCCAATCTCGATGCCATATTCGCGGCGCTCGCTGACCCGACACGAAGGGCAATACTTTCCCGACTGCTGGATGGCCAGGCTTCAGTCAACGAAATTGCCGCCCCATTTGAAATTAGCCAACCGGCGGTCTCGAGACATCTGAAGGTACTGGAGCGAGCAGGTTTGATAGAGCGTGATATTGACCAACAACGCCGCCCTGCCAAACTGAAGGCCCAAAAAATGGCGGCCGCAGTTGACTGGCTGACTGAATTCAAGGCCTTTTGGGAGACAAGCTTTGACCAACTGGACAACGTTCTCTTCAACATGAAACAAACCGATAAAAAGGAAACAAACAATGACTGAATTACCAGAATATAAATTGGACCGCATCTTTGACGCGCCGCGCGAATTGGTTTGGCGCGCGTGGACCGATCCTGATGTGTTGCAGCGCTGGTATGGCCCGGGTGCAGAAACAATCATCCATAAATTTGACCTGGAACCTGGCGGGATGTGGCTCAACGAGATGAAGTGGGGTGGCAACTCCAACTTTCAGAAAGTAGTATTTCAGGAAGTGGCACCGCCTGCGATGCTGGTTTGGCATCATTATTCTTCTACTGATGCAGAATGGAACAGCATGACCAATCCCATGATGGCGGATTGGCCAAGGTTACTTCTAACGACAGTGATCTTTGAGGAAATGGGTAACAAGACCAATGTGCGCCTGTCCCAGATTCCGATGGAAGCCACCGAGGCAGAGGTCGCGTGTTTTGCTGAGACAATGGCCAATATGGATAGCGGTTGGGGTAGCGGATACGCCATTCTGGATAAACTGTTTGCAGAACAGCAAACGAAAGGAGAGATGTCATGAACGATAGAAGCGTGGTTCACTGGAGTTTCTGGGCAATAGGCGTTGTAGCGCTTGTCTGGAATGCTTTGGGCGCTATCAATTACGTCGTACAAATGAATCCCGATGGGGTCGCTGCAATGGCTGATTCGCACCGCACCCTTATCGAAAGCCGCCCCGCGTGGGCTACGGCTGGATTCGCGGTAGCGGTTTTCGGCGGCGTGCTTGGCTGCCTTTTGCTTCTGCTCAGAAAATCAGCTGCATTCTATTTGTTCGCAGCCTCGCTTCTGGGCACGATTGTGACAACGATCCACACGGTTGGGATGGCTTCGACAGTCAATTTCAACGCCTTCGATGTCTTGATGATGATTGTGAGCCCACTGGTGGTCACGGCGTTCTTGATCTGGTATTCGAATTGGGTCGAAGGCAAAGGATGGATCAGCTAGCAGGCGCGCCGAAGAACTGGGGTCAGAGTAAAGTGCCAGAGTAATTTACTCTGGCACTTTACTCTGACCCCAGCATTCGAGATTCTCAAAACATGTAATATACTCAAACAAGTCTGGTGGAATCGAGTGATCAAACGCTCAGAACCGCCTACAGTCTGACTACAGGGGCATTGGCTTTACAAGGGGGTGTGAACCCGGAACGATGAATATCGGGGGGAATTTTCTCAACATTAGCCAGGCGTTTCGCTTGAGTATGTGGGCCTGTGTGATCGCATTGTTGCCATGGTCAGTGCAGGCCGATGGCGTGCTCGCATTGAGCGCTATGGAGGCGGTAAGCTGGCTGCTGGTGGCGTTGCTAACGCTGACGGCCCTCCGGCGGCTCGCCTTCTTAGCCGGCGCCGCGCTCAGGCGAGAGAATCCGCCGCCGGTTTCAACCCCTGCCGTGCTCGTTGTCGTTGCCGCGCACGACGAAGCTTGGCAACTTGAACCGTTGCTGAATGCTCTGAGCCGCCTGGACTACCCGCGCGAGCAAGTCCACTTTGTGCTCGTCAGCGACGGCTCGCGAGACCAAACCGCTGCGCTGTTTCGCGGGTGGTGCCAGCCGCGGCCCAACGCCCGGGCGGTAGCGCTGCCGAAAAACGCCGGCAAGGCGGCGGCACTCAATCACGCCGCGGCCCTGGTTTCCGGTTACGAGATCCTCGTCGTCTATGACGCCGATCAGCGGCCCAAACCGCGGTCGCTGCGTCATCTTGCCGGGGCCTTCGCCGACCCGGGAGTCGGCGCGGTCTCGGGCTATTGCGCTCCGTGGAACGCGAGGGAGAGTCTCGTTGCCCGTTACGCGGCCCTGGAGGCCTACGGACACCAGCTCATTATTCAAGCGGGCAAGGAGCGCTGGGGGCTGAACCCGACCACCATGGGCGGCAACTGCGGCTATCGCCGCCGAGCGCTGGAGCAGGTCGGCGGATTTCCCGCCGGGTCCTACAGCGAAGACATTGAGGTATCGCTAGCCATGGCCGCCCGCGGCTGGAGAACCCGATTCGTGGAGGAAGCGGCAGCGGACAGGAGAGTCGCCGCTTCGCTCGATCACTACAGGCAGCAAAGAAGGCGTTGGTCCTTGGGTATGTACCGCGCCCGCCGGCACGCCAGCGGATTCGAATCCTGGGCCGTGACCCTCGGCTATGCCGACCGAATCCTCTTCCTGGCGACGATCGGAGCCGTTGCCGCCGGGTTGCTGCCCTATCTCGTTCTCGGACTCTACCTGGCACCCATCGCGCTGGCCGTTCCGGCCTCGCTCCTCCGCGCCGGAGTT